>JACJXW010000001.1 GCA_020636405.1 Lewinellaceae bacterium
TCTATCACCCACTATGGAGGCAATGCCGGTTACCGAACAGGAATGACCATAAGCCTTACGAGCGGAAATGGGTTGGCCTATTTGATTAATTCAGACAATGGCGGGGCGCTGGGAAATGAACTCATGTTATCAGCCTCACAAGTATACAACTGGAAGCATTTTAAGCAAACAAATGTCCAGCGGAAACCAGTAAGTTCAGAAGTTTTGAAGGGGTTGCCGGGTAAATACAAGTGGAACGATCAAATAGATCTTTCAATCACATTTGATGAAACCCATAACCTTATTTCGCTGATTTTCCCTAATGGGGACGAGTATAAACTTACCCCGGTTGTTGGCGGTGAACTAGAATTTATTCATCCAAATACCGGTGTAAAAGTCATGTTTATTAAAGAGGATGACTTCCGGTCTTTTACCCTCTATGGGCAAACTGCCGTTAAATTGAAATTCAACACTGATGCTAACAAAAAATAACCATAGGCCACTCATTGAGCGTCCACCCATCCCCCAGTTAAAATGGGCGGCCGAACACCTGCCAGGCCAATTTTGCCAGTCCATCGAAAGGTATGGGATTTGGTAGGTTGGGCCAGATAGGTTATGGAATCTGTATTGGCCCTGTTGTGGAATAAGGCACCCATGTTTCCCACCGAAACAGGCTAGCGCTCTATTCACACTTCCCTTTTTGGGCGCCCCAGACGCCTGAAGGCCTTCCGAATTCCGCCTTCCTCACACTCCATTCTGCCGGATCACCTCCGCATACCAGTAAGCCGAATCCTTCAGCGTCCGCTCCAGGGTCTGGTAATCGATATGGATAAGCCCAAAGCGCTTGCTGTAGCCCAGCGCCCATTCGAAGTTGTCCATCAGCGACCAGGCGAAATACCCTTTGAGCTTTATGCCCTGCCCGATGGCTTTGTGGCATTCTTCCAGGTAGCTCCGGTAGAAATCAATGCGGCCCGGGTCGGCCACCTTGCCGTTCACTTTCCAGTCGTCCCAGGAGGAGCCATTCTCGGTGAGGTAGATCTCCGGGTGGCCGTAGCGCTCATCGATCCATTCCAGCATTTTGCGGCAGCCCCAGGGCGCAACGGCCCAGTTCATGGTGGTGCGTTTCCAGTTTTCGTCTACGGACAGCTCCACGTCCTGGTCTTCGGTAAGGCCGGCGTTGCTTTCCGCTGCCTGCTTGCTGGCGGCCCCGGTGGCTTCCGCAGCGTACATGGTGGTGTAATGGTTGAGGCCGAAGTAATCCACAGAGCCTTTCACCAGCTCTTTTTCCTCCGGAGTGAATTCGGGCAGGCGCTCGCCCAGGCGTTCCCTCATCACGGCAGGGTAATCGCCGAAGTATACCGGGTCGGCGAACCAGCCCAGGAAGAACTCCAGGGCGCGCTGGGCGGCGGCCTTGTCCTGGGGCGAGTCCGTGAGCGGTTCCCGCCAGTCGCAGTTGTTGGCCATGCCGATCTGCCCGCCCTGGTGAGCGTACTTTTTACGGTATACGTCTACGGCTCTGGCATGTGCCAGGATCTGGTTGTGGCCGGCAAGGTAAGGCTCGGAGTTGGAGGTGCGGCCGGGAGCAAAATGGCCCAGTCCGTAGCCCAGGATAGCGGCCACCCAGGGTTCGTTCAGCGTGATCCAGTTCTTGACCCGGCCGCCGAAGTGCTCGAAACAGACATCCGCATAGGCGGCGAAATAGTCGGAAATATCAGCGCCGATCCATCCGTCGTTTTCCAGCTGGAGGGCAAGCGGCAGGTCCCAGTGAAAGAGCGTCCCCCAGGGCGTGATGCCGGCGTCGAGCAGCTCGTCGATCAGGTTGGAATAGAATTGAATGCCCTTCTTATTCACCTCCCCCTTGCCGGTAGGCATCACCCGCGACCAGGAAATGGAGAAGCGGTAAGCCTTGATGCCGATCTCCTTCATCAGGGCTACGTCCTCCTTAAACTTGTGGTAGTGGCTCCCGGATACCTGTCCGGTTTCCCCGTTATTCGTTTTTCCCGGAATGCTGGTGAACACATCCCATATCGAAGGCCCCTTGCCGTCAGCATTGTACGCTCCTTCTATCTGGTAAGCGGAGGTAGAAGCGCCCCATACAAAGTCTTCTGGAAATTTCTTCATGTACTGTTTGAGTTTAAACTTGGCCCATTTCTGCCAGGGAGCCGCCGGAATCTGGCCAGGCCTTCCGGGTTACAGCCTATCCCTTTTCGAATTGAGAAAATTGATCCGGCCCCCAATATCCTCAATTTTTATAACATAGGCACCGGCGTTCCATGACTCCACGTTCATTACCGCTTTTTTGCCAACAAACCGGATGCCGCTGCGCCGCTGATACAGGGCCCGCACATAGGTGTAGTAAGCGCCCCGGAGCGCATCGCGGCCGATGCGGGAAGGAAAGGAGCTGCCGATACCTTCTTCTACCAGAACGTACTCGCCATCAGCGGGGAAGCCGCAGTCGTAAACACCCGCTCCGGTGAAGCTCTTGCCGGGTGGTTGGACTTCAATATGCACCAGTCGTGACATCAACTTATTTAGACTTTTTCTCAATTAGAATATATTTTCTAATTTCTAGAATGCATTTTCAATTAATTAGAAAATTCTTTCAAAAAATAAATTAGAAAATTCTTTCTAATCTCATTCTGCCGCTTATATTTGTCTGGGCTTATTTTCCATGAAATAGAATTCTGTTCCTTTAAATGAGCCTAAAATTTTATTCAGCAAACAAAACATCCAATCTCCATGGCAAATGTACTCTGGCTACAGGGAGGAGCTTGCAGCGGCAACACCATGTCCTTCCTCGATGCTCAGGAGCCCACGGTCGTTGAACTGATCGTTGACTTTGGCATCAACATCCTCTGGCACCCTACCGTAGGGCTGGAAATCGGGCACCAGGTCAGCGACCTGCTGAACGACTGTGTTTCCGGTAAAACCCAGCTGGACATCTTCGTCTTCGAGGGTTCCGTCATTGAAGGGCCCAACGGCACCGGAAAAATGAACTACTTTGCCGACCGCCCTATGAAGGACTGGGTAAGGGAACTGTCCAATGCCGCTCAGTTTGTAGTAGCCATTGGCGACTGCGCTACCTGGGGAGGTATTCCGGCCGTACCGCCCAACCCGAGTGAGTCTACGGGCATGCAGTTTCACAAGAAAAAGAAAGGCGGGTACCTCGGCCCGGACTTCGTTTCCAAAGGAGGCCTTCCCGTCATCAACATCCCCGGCTGCCCGGCCCACCCCGACTGGATCACCCAGATCCTGGTGGCCATCTCCACCGGCCGCATCGGCGATGTGCTGCTCGACGATTACCACCGGCCCAAGACCTTTTTCACCGACTTTGTACAGACGGGCTGCCCGAACGCCATCAGCTTCGCCCAAAAGGTGGATGGCCACTTCGGCAAGCGCGGCGGCTGCCTGTTCTACGAAGTAGGCTGCCGCGGGCCTATGACGCGCGCCAGCTGTAACCGCATCCTGTGGAACCGCCATTCCAGTAAAACGCGGGCCAACCATCCCTGCCTGGGTTGCACCGAGCCCGGCTTCCCGCACCACGACCTGGTCAAGGGCAGTGTTTTCAAAACCATGAAATACCTGGGCTTCCTGCCTAAGGACGTGCCGGCGGGCACCAACAAACTGGCCTACTATTCGCGGGCCGGCTTCGAAAAGGTCATGGGCGCGTTCGAGAACCTCACCGGTGTGAATAAAGAACACTTCGAAACTTCAAAATAAGTCAACATCATGTCTGAATACAAAGAACTCAATATATCTCCGGTCGGGCGGGTAGAAGGCGACCTGGATGTAAAAGTCTATATGGAGAACGGGGTGGTTACCCGCGCCCACACCCAGGCGGCCATGTTCCGGGGGTTTGAAAAGATCCTTGCCGGCAAGGACCCGCAGGCGGGCCTGATCGTAACGCCCCGGGCCTGCGGCATTTGCGGCGGCTCGCACCTCTACTGTGCTTCTTCTGCGCTCGACGTGGCCTGGAAGACCACCCTGCCGCCCAACGCCCTGCTGTTGCGGGCCATCGGGCAGGCCTCGGAAACGATCCAGAGTATCCCTCGCTGGTTTTACGCCATTTTTGCGACGGATATGGCCAATAAGAAATTTGCCAACAAGCCGCTGTATCAGGAGGTGGTCCGCCGTTTTGCCGCTTATGTGGGCACTTCCTTCCAGCAAGGAGTGACCGCCAGCGGCCGCCCGGTGGAAGTATACGCCATCTTCGGCGGCCAGTGGCCCCACTCCAGCTATATGGTCCCGGGAGGCGTCATGTGCGCGCCCACGCTGAAGGACATCACCCGCGCCCATTCCATCATGAACCAGTTCCGCAACGACTGGCTGGAAACCGTCTGGCTGGGTTGCTCCATCGAACGTTACATGCAGATCAAAAGCTGGGACGACATGATGGCCTGGCTGGAAGAAAACGAATCGCACCGCAACAGCGACCTGGGCCTGTTCCTGCGTGCCGGCCTGGAATTCGGCCTCGATAAGTTCGGGCAGGGCGTAGGCAAATTCCTCGCTTGGGGCACCTATCTGCACAAAGACATGTACAACAAGCCTACCATCGAAACCCGCAATGCGGCGGCCATCAGCCCCGCAGGTTTCTGGGACGGCAAGCAATACTACGAGGCCGACCAGAAGCAGGTGGCCGAACACGTCAAACATGCCTGGTATCTCAACCAGGATGACGCCCTCCACCCCTTCGATGAACCGATACCCACCGCCGCTACCGATTCCAGAAACCTGGAAGATTCCGATTTTGGCGGGAAGTACAGCTGGGCCAAAGCACCCCGCTTTATGGGCCACGCCGCCGAAACCGGCCCGCTGGCCCGCGTGATCATGGCGGCCAACCCTGCCAACCAGGCCCACCAGATCCGCGACCCCTTATTTGCCGATATCATGGACAAAATGGGGCCCTCCGTCTTCACCCGGGTGCTGGCGCGCATGCACGAAGCGCCGCGACTCTACACCCTGATCGACGAATGGCTGCGCCAGGTGTCTCTGGACGATGAGTTCTACATCAAGCCGACCGAGCAGGATGGTATAGGATGGGGCGCTACCGAAGCCGCCCGCGGGGCACTGGCACACTGGATAAAGGTCAAGGACGGCGTTATCGAAAACTACCAGATCATCGCTCCGACCACCTGGAATGTCGGCCCGAACGACGCAGAGGGTAAGCCCGGCCCGATCGAGTCGGCCCTGGAAGGCACCGAGATCGAAGACCCACACGACCCTGTGGAGGTAGGCATGGTCGCCCGCTCCTTCGACTCCTGCCTGGTCTGCACCGTACACGCCCATGACGGCAAAACCGGTAAGGAACTGGCGAAATTCAAATTGTAATATCAAGGTACGTTGAACACAAATGGAGCCCACGGAGATTCCGGGGGGCTCCGCTTTTTGTATAGCCATAGTAATTATCAGCATTTCGCTTTTAGCGGTTCGCTATTCGCAGCACTATGCCCCTAATTGCAGGAACCCAAGCTCAAGGAACCAGTTCTTTGCTCTAAATCCGGGTTTTGAGGCAGAGTTTAGCGAACGGCGAATAGCGAACGGCGAATAGCTGAATAATTACTAGCCATACCAGTAATTTCACATGTAGCGTAAGCAGGTGAACAAAATGAACTCAACATTAACCAAAAAAACCGCCATCCTCGGCTTCGGTAACCCCGTCCGTGCGGACGACGGAGTGGGCATCTACGTCATCGAACAACTAAAGGCACACCTGGAAGAGGAGGAGCACATCAGCCTCTTCGATATGGGGACCTCGGCCTTTGAAGTGCTCTTCAAGCTCCGCGGACAGGAACGGATCATCCTCGTCGACGCCGTGCTCCATACCGGCGAAGCGGTGGGCACCGTCTACCGGCTGCCCGCCTCGGAAGTGGAAGGGCAGATCGAAGAGGATCCAATGGTGTTCCTGCACAGCCTGAAATGGCACCAGGCGCTGTCCTACGCCCGAAAAATGCTGGGCGACGACTACCCGGAAGACATTGAGGTCTACCTGATCGCAATAGACGATACCCGCTTTAATGTCGGGATGACAGAGCCGGCCAAACAGGGAGGGGATAAGGTGGTGAAGCTGGTGCTGGAGGAGATGGGGGGATCAGTGTCGTAGTGTAAGTAACTTACCTAGCGGCAGGAGATTAACAAGAAAATCGAAAAGGATATGTTCATTCCACCCCACAACCTGAAAAAGAATTTCGAAGAGGACCGACTAACGGCAAGCGAGGTCCGCTTACAATCTTCCCATCTGGTGATCGGCCACGAGGTGGCCTCGGAGGTGTTCGGGGCAGAGCAGAACGCTTACGTGGTGTATTACCCCGAGCGCCGCACGCTAATGATCGCTCCAGTCAGCGATGAACTGTTCAAGAACCTGCACAAGGCCGGCCAGCAGATGCTGAAAAGCCGCAACCTGAGAGGCGACAAGTCCATCGCTTTGCACGAAATACTGATCGACCATCAGGTGAATGATACGGACCGGGGGCTGGAATACGAGCTTCAGCCTGGAATGGGCATCTTAAATGTGAAGTTGTAATGTACATCTCACCGGACATCCCCTTTCCCGCTGCCCCGGAAGGGCCCGGCAGGCCGGCGGACCTGCAACTGCTAACAGAGGGCCGCTGGCTGATGAATACGGAGGTGCGGTATTTCATCCAGGAAAAGCGCAGCCGCTGGCACCTTACGATGGTGTACATCGCCGTAGACAACCCCCTGAAACTGATATGCCGCAAGATCGATACCTATTCGTCGGAGCAAAAAGCCCTGACTTTTGCTAAAATATTACAACGCGGCATTCGAAAGGACGCCCGTGGCACTTTAAAAACCAACCGCGATGCTTTCAATATATGCGCCAACTAAGCACCACGCGCAACTGCAGGCGATCATCGAAAAAGAGCCCCGCCTCGGCGAGCTGGTGCGGGTCGTCGATTACCTGGAAGAGCGCCCCGTTCCCAGCGCCCACAACCTGGTGGTGAAGAAGGACGAGATCTGGCCGCTGATCGACTGGCACAACGTACAGCCGCCCTTTCTGCTGCCGGAGAGCCTGGAGCTGAACGAGGCCCACCTGCTGGGGCTTCTCTTTGCCCAGCTCAACAATTATGAAAAAGTGGAGGAATACCTGGCCCGGCAATACCCCAGCCTGCATCTGGAGCTCGACTTCATCAACCGCCTGAAGCATGGCATCCCGGTCAGCCCGGAGGAACTGGTTTCCCAGTATTCGCCTTTCGACGAGTACCGCCTGATGCACAATCAGGCCATCGTACACCATTACACCGCTGCAGAACAGGCGTTCGACGTGGAGAAAACCGAATACTTCTACGTCGAAGCTTTGCAGTGCGCACCCAATGAAGCGTACTTCGCCTTCACGGCCCGCCAGTACGCGCTGTTGCTCATCGACCTGGGGGAAACCGAAAAAGCGGAGCGCCTCCTGAAGGCGGCTCTCAGCCAGGACGTATCCGGGGAGGCGAAGACGGAACTCCGTCATACCCTTTGCCAGTGCTGGATGCAGCGCCTGGCCGTCCCCTACGACGAGGCCCTGCTGGAGCAGCTCAAAAAGAACCTGTGGGAAGTCCTGCAGACCTACGAAAAGCAGGAGCGCCCCCTGGAACAGGCCCTGGTGCTGACCGACGCCGGCATCATCGCCAACTATTCCGAGAGCTGGGCGGAAAGCCTGGGCTATTTCAACCGCGCGCTTGCCATTTTCGACCGGGAAAACCTGCCGGAGCTGGCCGCCAACGTACACTACCGCCGGGGCGTACTGCTGTTCACCTGGGCGCAGAAAGGCAACCCGCAGTTCTACCGCGGCGCCGCCGAAAGCTACCAGAAGGCGGTACAGGTGTTCTCCCGCGAGGCCGCCCCGGAAGTATATGCCGAGATCCAGCATCACCTGGGCATCATCTACGCCGAAATTCCGGATGAGGTGAAGAAAAAAAGCATCTGGGCAGCCGTCTCCT
>JACJXW010000010.1 GCA_020636405.1 Lewinellaceae bacterium
CTTTGGCAAAACCCCGATCGTTGATGTACAGGCGCACCGGCACGATGGTATAACCCCGTTCTTTCACCTGTTTTTCCAGCTTGCGCAGCTGGCCGCGGCGCATCAGTAGCTTTCGGATGCGGCGAGGTTCGTGGTTGAACTGGTTCCCGAAAGAGTATTCAGCGATAAACAAGCTTTTAATGTACAGCTCTCCTTTTTTGAAATAACAGTATGCGTCGCGAAGGTTGGCGTTCCCCTTCCGGATGGATTTGATCTCAGTGCCGGCCAAAATGATGCCTGCCTCATAGGTGTCTATGAAGCTGTATTCAAAGTCTGCCTTTCGGTTGACGATCTCTACCTTGTATTCGTTCTTCTTCCTGATGGCCATGGTGTATTCTTTTTGGCGCTATGAGGCCTTTGTCGGTAATTGGTTTGTATACCAAACCCCTGCTCCCCAGGGCGCCCTAATCCAAACCCCTTCTGTGAAGGATAAGTTCGAATCAACGGTACAAATAATACGCTATTTCAGGCGGACCGCCGTGCCGTAGGCCAGTATCTCCGACGCCCCCTGCATGACCCCCGCTGTAGTAAATCGTACGTTGATGACCGCATCTGCGCCGACCTCCTCTGCATCGGCGATCATGCGGTCGATAGCCTGTTCGCGGGCATCGGCCATGAGGCGGGTATATTCATGGATCTCTCCGCCTACCAGGCTCTTGAGGCCGGCAAAAATGTCGCGCCCCACGTTGCGGGCCCGAACGGTGCTGCCCCGGACGATGTCGAGCACCTCGACGATCTCGCGCCCGGGAATGAAGTCTGTGGTTGTGATCAGCATAGCGAATGATAAATTGCCCGTTAAAATTTATGATGTTTGATTTTTGATGTTCGATGTTTGATGTGCCGGGAAATCGAACATCAAAAATCACACATCGAAAATCGAAAATCAATATCCCCCTCACTCCTTCACCGGTGTCCGCTGGCGCTGCAGCTTTTCAGGGCTATCCGTTTTCAGGATCTCCTTACCTTTTTTCGGTGCCTGGTTTTCCTTTCCGCCTTCCTTGAGTTTTTCGTTGAGGAAATCCGTCATCTTGGTGTACAAGTGCAGGCGGGTATTGCCCCCGTAGATACCGTGGTTGCGGTTGGGGTAGAAATAGGTTTCAAACTGTTTATTGGCGGCGACGAGTGCATTGACCATTTCGGCCGTGTTTTGAAAGTGTACATTATCATCCCCCATGCCGTGAATGAGCAGGTAGTTGCCTTTCAGGCGGTCGGCAAAGTACACCGGAGAATTTTCTCTGTAGCCGTCCTCATTTTCCTCGTAGGTACGCATGAACCGTTCCGTGTAGATGGTGTCGTACCACTTCCAGTTGGTTACCGGGGCAACCGCGATGGCCGCCTTGAAGACGTCGTTGCCTTTCAGGATACAAAGGGAGGACATATAACCGCCGTAGCTCCAGCCGAAGATGCCGATCCGGGAAGGGTCGGTATATTTTTGGCGGGCCAGGTATTTGGCGGCCTCGATCTGGTCCATCGTTTCATAATGGCCAAGCTGCATATAGGTCATTTTCTTGAACTCTTCGCCGCGCCCGCCGGTGCCCCGGTTATCTACACAGGCCACCAGGTACCCCTGCTGGGCCAGCATCTGGTACCACCAGTAGTCGAAGCCCATCCAGTGATCCACCACTTCCTGGCTGCCAGGGCCGCCATACTGGGTCATAAATACCGGATACTGACGGTTTTCTTTAAAGTCGCGGGGCTTGATCATCCAGCCGTTCAACTCTACCCCATCGCTCGTTTTAAAGCTGAAGAACTCCACCGGTTGAGTTCCGTAGCTTTGCATCTTTTCCTTCAGCTTCAGGTTCTCCTCGATCACTCGCAAAGGCTTCCCTTTACGGTCATAGACCGTGTAGGTGGCAGGGCTGTTGGCAGTAGAATGCGTCACCACGTAGTAATCGTAAGTGCTGCTGAACTGGGCGCTGTTCCAGCCGGTAGCCCCGGCCAACACCTGCTTGTCCTTTCCGTCCAGGCCGATGCTGTACACCTGGCGCTCCAGGGGCGATTTTTCAGCGGCCTGGTAATAGAGCCGCCCGTTTTTTTCATCTACGCCGTAGAATGCGTCCACTTCCCACTGGCCCTGAGTCACCTGGCGCACCTCGCGCCCTTTCATGGTATAGAGGTAGAGGTGTTTCCATCCATCCTTTTCGCTGGCCCAGATAAAGTGCTTGCCGTCTTCCAGGAATACCAGGTCATCGTAAAGCTCCTCGGAGATGTAGTATTTATTTTTTTCGTACAGCAACCGCTCGGTTTTGCCCGAAAGCGGATCTGCCAGCAGCAGTTCCAGTTCGTTCTGATGGCGGTTGAGCCGGTATATGCAAAGCTGCTTCTCATTGGCCCACTTGACCCGGGGAATGTAGATGTCTTTCTCGGCGCCCAAATCCGCCTTCACCGCCTTTCCGGTAGAAAGGCTGTATACGTAGATATCTACTTTTGAATTGGCCTCTCCCACCTTCGGGTATTTGAAAGTAACGTACTCCGGATAGAGTTCATCGTGATAATTGGTCATGGTGAACTGCTTCACCTCACGCTCATCAAAACGATAGTATGCGATGTTCTGCCCGTCGGGGGACCAGAAGAACGCCTGTGCAAAAGACAGTTCCTCCTCGTACACCCAGTCGGTTGCGCCGTAAATGATCTTGTTGTACTCCCCGTCGGTAGTGAGTTGGGACAGGTTACCGGAAGGCAGGTCCTTCAGGTAGAGGTTATTATCGTACACGAAAGCCACCTTGTCCGCCTGGGGATTGAACGTGGCGTACATTTGCTTTCCACCGGGGAACAGCGCCGTAAGGCTCTGCGTAGATCGGTCGTATACATAAAAATTGGCGCGGGACGAGCGCCGGTAGATCGACTCCGATCCGGTTTCGATGAGGATCTTCTTTTCGTCTTCGCTGAAAGTATACCCGTCGACACTACCGCTAAAATCCCCCGTTTCCTTGATAGAGGCCGGGTCGAAGATGGTATTGGCCAAGGTGCCGGTAGTAAAGTCGTACTGCAGTATTTTGTTGTCTTCCAGCCGGGTATAATGTTTTCCGTCCTTCAGGAAGTTGAATCCAGGCACCGAGCGGGGGAAAAATTCGTAGTTTTTCCAAATAGCTTCCAGGGTGATGTCCTGTGTTTGGGCAAAGCCCAGGCTCAGCATACCTGTAATAGCCAGGGCGATCAGTGTGATTCGTTTCATATCGGGCATTAATGGTTTTACTTTTTTGAGAGAAGGCTTTCCTGGTTATGGGAACCTAAAAAGCCCATAGTACGAAAATAGGAAAAATGCGCTAACAAGGAACCGGTTTACTGGTTGAGTTCCTCCAGCCGTTCCTGGATGCGCTTCCACTCTTCGCGCTTGTTCACCATTACCGGCGGCGCAGCCTGCTCGCGGCAGTCCGTAATCGAACAACGTTCGCAGGTATTGTTCACTTCCCGGTACTGAATGGCGGGGTCTTCATAGAAGGCGACCTGTTCCCGCAGCTCATCGCTCATCAGCATACCTATGGTAACGCTCACGTTGCGGTTGGGCGTAGGGTAAGCCGGGCGGGCGATGGTCAGGCACAGATACTCATCATCTGTTCCAATGTAGCGCGAGCGCTGGGCGCGGACGAAGGTATCCACATATTTGCCTTCCTGTTGCATGTTGTGAAGGTCCTGCAACAAGGAGAGCGATACCAGCGGCGGCAATAGTGTTCAAACAGGGCGTTGCCATGCGGATGGTGGCGGCGGCTGAGGTGCAGCTCTTTATCGATCTCGAAGGTGTCCTTTTCCGGATCGTGGATGAAACGCAGAAAGAACAATTTATTCATGCCGAAGAAGCGCGGCAGGATATTGGTCAGCCGGTGGTAAAACATCTCCGGGGTGGCGTCGTATTTCTTCATGATGGTAAGAAAGGCCTCTCCGTCCCAGCGCTCTTTCTCAAAAAAGCCTTCATATCCTGAATGAAAGGATCACGGGGAATGTGGAGGGCTACCGAGAAATAGATGGCCTTACTGTGGTTGATCACTTCCTCAAAGGTACCAGTGCGCAGCAGGCTCGACGTATTACTACGTTCTCCGATGTTTAGAAAACCGAACCCCAGTTCTTTGCCAAACTGAAAGGCGCGTTGGTTGGGGTGAGTTTGCTGTTGAGTAGCAGGCGTTTTTCTTTGGGAAGAAAAACCGAGCGCAATTTCAGTAGCTCGGGGTAGGCATCCAGCCCGTCCTCTACGATCTCGTAGCCAAACCGCTCCTCCAGGATCTGCTTCAGCAGGGTACTGCTGATCGGGCTGGCTGGCAGGAACCTCGTGCTGACGGATAAAATGCTCCACCGCCTGCTCAGCTCTTCGAAATAGTTGTTGTGCAGTTCCAGATAGGCGCGCAGCGCGCCGAAGTAGAAGTTCTCTTCCTTGAGCGCATAGTTGCGCGACAATTCCAGCAGTGTGGAAATGAAGGCTCCCACCCGCACCGGAGCGTTGGCGATGATCTCCACCACTTTAGACAGCTCGATGCCGAACAGGTCCAGCGGCAACTCGTTGAGAAAGTTGGATTGCAGCAACTCGCCCACCGGAGCAAGGCTTTTACTGAGCTCAGTGGAAACCAATTGCTCATAGCCAACCCCCAAAGCATCGGTACCAGCGCCTTCAGCTTGTCTTCCTTCGGATATTTCTTCCCTTCTCGATCTCGTTCAGGTAGGATACAGATAGGTGGGACGACTGGCTGAGGTCGGAAAAGGAAAGCCCCTGCCCTGCCGTAACTGCTTCACCTTCAGCCCAAAAAGTATTCGCTCGTTCTGTGTCTTTGCACTCATAAGTGCGCTAAAATAATGGAATTTAGCGAATTTTCGCGGAAAGTTTTCCTTCTTTGACAATTCCTGTGGACAGTGCCTAATGCCAAAGGGAAAGAACACGCCGGCATTGTTTACACTCCGCAGGGAACAAGTATTGGCGCCATTGTTAGATAGTACGGAGTTAATCCACTACGTGTTTTCCCCAAAGACATGCACAACCACGTTGAATTCCTCTGATCTTCGTATTTTTCCTACCTAATCGTCGAAACCGACAACTTATTTTTTGAGGTTTACTCAATCGTACCCGACAACATGAAACAACAATACCTCGAACGCGCCGGGGCTTTCGAAACGACAGCCGAGGCGCTCAAAAAAAAGTACAACCAATTCGCACTGGTGCGCCTGTCGCTGTTCATCACTGCCGTGGGGGTGGTATATACCTCTGGACGGGCGTGCACGAGCTGGTGGCGCCGTTTTTACCCTGGTATTCCTCTATGTCTTTTACCGTTTCATCCTGTGGCACCAGGATATACAAAAACAGCAAAAGCACCACTCCAACCTGGCAACCGTCAACCGCCTGGAAGCAGGAGTACTGAGCCATGAGTATACCGCATTCAAAATGGTAAGGAGTTTACCGGTACCGAACACCCCTACTCTCTGGACCTCGACCTTTTCGGCGGCTACTCTTTTTCCAGTACCTCAACCGGGCAGGCACCGCATTGGGCAGGGGCCGCCTGGTACCACTTCCTGTGCGTACCGGTAGATGCAGCCGTCATTCAACAGCGGCAGCCTTACCATCGCCGAGCTGAAAGAAATGCTCGACTGGCGGCAGCACTTCCGGTATACAGCCTCGAAACGGAAGACAGCCCGGTACCATATCCAGCTGCTGAAGCGGTGGCTGGAAGAACCCCCATTCGTCAGCAACCGACGCTGGCTGGTAGCCGCGCTGTATCTGTCCCCTTCTGGTACCGCAGCGGGGCTGGTGCTGTTCATCCTTTACCTCCCCTGGTATGTGGTACTATCCTTTTCCTGTTGCCCCCCGGTATACTCAAACAGACGAAAGAGCAGGTAGACAAAGCCCACATCCAGACCACCCATGCCGAAAAAAACACACCATTATGCGCGCCTGCTGCGCCATATCGAGGGGCAGGCATTCGAAACGCCGATGCTCCAGAACCTCCACCGGATACTGGAACTGCCGGATGGCAAACTGGTATCCGATGCCATTCACCGCCTTTCCTACATCATCGGGCAACTTAATGTGCGGTACAACTTCTTCGCCATCTTCCTCAACCTGGGAGGTATATGGGACCTGCAGTGGGTTTACCGCCTGGAGCGCTGGAAGTACCGCCTCAAAACGCAACTCCCTCAATGGTTCGATACCATCGCCGAATTCGAGGCTTTGAGCAGCTTCGGAAACCTTTATTTCAACAATCCCGAATGGGCCTTCCCTACCATCCATGATGCGCCCCGCCTGGAAGGAGAGGCTTTGGCTCACCCCTTATTCACCGCGATAAGCGGGTAAGCAACGATATCGTTGTTCCCACCGATGCACATCAAGCTGGTTACCGGCTCCAATATGGCGGGGAAAAGCACTTTCCTGCGTACTGTAGGCATCAATATCGTGCTGGCCATGGCCGGAGCCCCAGCCTGTGCCCGCCGCCTGGCCCTGCCGCCCATTCAGGTGTATACCAGCATGCGCACCCAGGACGCGCTGCACGAAAGCACCTCCTCCTTCTACGCCGAACTCAAACGCTTAAAGCTCATTATTGAAGCGGTAGAAGCCAGTGCCGATAAGCAGCCTCCCCTGCCCCAGGCCTTCTTCCTGCTCGATGAGATCCTCAAGGGCACCAACTCCAACGACCGCCATACCGGTTCCAAGGCCCTGATCAAACAGCTGATCCGCAGCCGGGGCTCCGGCATCATCGCTACTCACGACCTGGAGCTGGGGCAACTGGAAGCCCAGGCCGGCGGCGCCGTCGAAAACCTGCGCATCGAAGTGGAAATTAAAGACGGGAAACTGTATTTTGACTACAAACTGAAGAAGGGCGTCAGCCAGAGTTTCAATGCCACTCTGCTGATGAAACAAATGGGCATCAAGATCGAAGAAGAAGCATGAAGGCCTACAACCTGCAAACTGCTCTGGCGCACCGGGAAGAGGTAACGGAATTGCACCTGCACAATTGCCGGCTGGATGCCCTGCCTCCTGTCGTTTTCGGAATGCCTGAGCTGCGGAAACTGGATGTAAGCGTCAATATGATCCGTGAGATCCCCCGCCAGATCGGACAGCTGAAAAACCTGCGCAGCCTGTCCTTGAGCTTCAACCAGATCACAGAGCTACCGCCCCAGCTTTTCGAACTGCGCCAACTCACCGAACTCAACCTCAGCAATAACCAGATCAAGGCCCTGCCACCGGCTATCGGGCGGCTGGAAAAGCTCCAGTCCCTGCGCCTGGCAGGCAATGCCCTGGAAGAACTGCCGCCGGAGATCGGCCTGCTCACTCAGCTAATCCTCCTGGATATTCAGAAGAACCAGGTCAAACGGCTACCGCCCCAATTGTCCGGGCTAAAAAAACTGCGCCAGCTTCACACCGCTCACAACCGCATCGGACGGCTGCCCAAAGCGCTTTTCCAACTCACCACGCTCGACCTGCTGGACCTCAGCCACAACCGCCTGCGCACCCTGCCGCCAGCCATCGAGCAACTCCAGGTGCTTACCGAACTCAACCTGGGCGGCAACCTCCTGGAATCGATCCCGGATAATATCGCCAACCTGACGGTCCTGCGCCGCCTGCTCCTCGGCAGGAACAAGATCACCGCTATTCCTGAATCGATCAGCCGGCTGCAATGGCTGGCCACATTATCCCTGGAAAAGAACAAGATCGCTGCAATCCCCAAAGAGATCGGGCAGTGCCGGCGCCTGGAGGCCTTATACCTCAGTAACAATCAATTGTCGGAACTGCCCGTTTCTATCGGAAACCTCGACGCTTTATCGCATTTATACCTCGACGGAAACCGTTTTGACAGCCTGCCCTCCCTGCCCTCGCGGATAAAGTGGCTGTCGATCCGCGGCAATCAATTCACCGAACTCCCGGCCACCCTTCCACACCTGTACAACCTGCAGGTGCTGAATGCAGAAAAGAACCAACTCACCGGCCTGCCGGAGGGGCTTCGGCAGTTGTATCACCTTCAAAGGCTCTGGCTTGACGGCAACCCCATACCCGACCTGCCGCAGCCGTTGTTCTTCCTGTCGGCGCTGGAAGACCTCAAAGGCCCCGGCGATGCCAACGCCCGGCGCAAGCTATTGCGGTTTCTAAAGCTCTGCCGTTCCCGCGAAGTACCGGGCCGGTTGAGGCTGGTGGTCTACAACGTGATGGAGGAGGATAGCTCCCGGTTAAAGGAATTTCCAGCCGCTTTGCTTTTGGAGGCTTTGTCCATCGGTATGTCCAACGTGGCTTATCCCATCCGCAAACACCTGCTGGAAGAACGCAACGGCATACAGCAGATCTTGCCGCCCTATGAAGGGAAGCGGATTTTCCTGCTGGGAGAAACCGGCTTCGAACCGCATCGCCTCCGGCCGCAACTGGAAAATTTGGGTATGGAACTCACCGACGACCCCGGGCAGGAGGCAGATTACCTGGTCCTTGGCCGTCTGCTGCACGCTATGCAGGCCAGGGCACCCTTTGGTTACGGAGCGCTACTCTCCCGCCGCTCCCTGGCCTCATTCCTCAACCGGGAAATGGGCCGAACCTTCGCCCTGGACCCCACTCACCAGCAACTGAGCAACCTGCGCCTGATGATCTTCAGCCCGGAACGTGCACAGCGGAAACTCGCCCTGCAACTGCTCAAAACCAACGGAGTGCCCCCGCAACTGCTGACCGACCTGTTCCTCGCCTGGAAATTGGGTTATGGAGATCGGAATACCCTCGAACGGCTATTGCTGCAAAACACTTCCGAGGAAGCCCTCCGCGCCATGTACCTCACCGGTGGGCTCACCGGGCGTACTTCGGAAGCAGCCCTCACCACCAATATCATCAAATACACGGAAGACAATGAGTTCGACGGCATGCGCATTGCCCAGTTCCTGAATGAGCTGTACGGAACGGCAAGATTCTACCTGAAAAAATTCGGCTAGCCACATCCTTCCCTGTGACGGCAATCACTGACCTGCCTTCCCCGGCAGCTTATCTTTGCACTGTCTTTAAGGCCAAGCATTTTCAGCAGGGCGGCATGCTACTGTCCCAGACGACAGCTGCGCTACCTGCGCTCCGGCCTGTCCTCTTTTACCAACCAAACAACAGATAAAAAATGGAAGAGCAGCAAGTAAAATTCATGCCCCGCATCGGTGACAAAGCTCCTGACTTCGAAGCCATCACTACCACCGGCAACCTGAAATTCTCCGATTACAACAAGAACAGTTGGGTCGTCCTCTTTTCCCACCCCGCCGACTTCACGCCGGTCTGTACTACGGAAATGAGCGCTTTTGCCGAAGAAAAAAGCTTCTTTGCCCAGCGCAATACCAAGCTCATGGGCCTGAGCATCGACAGCATTCACTCCCATCTGGCCTGGGTGAACAACGTCAAAGAAAAGACCGGTGTTTATTTCAGCTTCCCCATCATTGCCGACCTGGATATGAAGGTCTCCAAACTGTACGGAATGCTGCATGACAATGAGAGTTCGACCGCAGCTGTTAGAGCCGTCTTTTTCATCGACCCGAAGGGAACCATCCGCCTCATCATGTATTACCCGCTCAATGTAGGCCGGAATATGGAGGAGATCAAGCGCGCACTGGTTGCCCTGCAAACCGCCGATGAATGCAAATGTGCCCTGCCGGTCAACTGGAAAGTGGGAGAAAAGGCCATTGTGCCCCCCCCGAAAACACTGGAGGAAATGGAGGAGCGCATCAACAACACCGAGTACGAAATGATCGATTTCTATCTGGCAAAGAAGGAGATCGGCGTCCTCGTATAAAAAAACGAGCCGCGATTTGCACTCGGATCTGATTTGCTGACCATAGCCTGGCGCCATGCGCCGGGCTATTCTTTTGGACGGACTACCTTTAGGTGGCTCCATACAGAAGAAGCTTAACAGGAGTTCTGCAGCGCCTTTCTTTCCTGCTCACTTAGCGCTCTCCTCAACATGCCTTACCCAAACTTGTTATCACTATATTGAATTTCATCTAACCAGCATCCAACCGTGGCAGGAACACCAAAAAATCTTCATAAAAGTACCCGGGAAGTAGCAATGGCCCGGATAGAGAACGGGCAGGCCCAATACCGCACCGATATCCTGGCCCGCGAAGAGCCGCTGGAGATCAAGCTCGCCTACGGCCCGCGAGGCCAGCGCCAGAGCCGCAGCCTGGCCGTCACTATGCGTACGCCCGGCCAGGATGAGGAGCTGGCCGCCGGCTTCCTGTTTACAGAAGGGGTCATCGGCAAGGCCGAAGACATTAAGGAGATGCGCCATGTGGGGGATGCTCTGGCGCCGGAAGCCCGGGAAAACATCCTTCTGGTGGAGCTGGACGAAGAACTGCCTGTAGATTTCGAAAAGCTGAACCGACACTTCTTCACTTCCTCCAGTTGTGGGGTATGCGGTAAAGCCTCTATCGATATGGTGCGCTCGGTATCCTGTTATTTTCCCCGGCGCAACCACCCCCTGATCCATGCCTCGATCGTACAGGCCATGCCGGAAAAGCTTGCTCAACAACAGGCCCTCTTCGAATGCACCGGCGGCATTCACGCCGCCGCGATCTTCAGCCCGGAGGGTGAACTTTGGATGGCGCGGGAAGATGTAGGCAGGCACAATGCCCTGGACAAGCTCATCGGCGCCGCCCTCTTGCAGGGGCAGATCCCCCTGCGCGGGCAGGCCATCCTGCTCAGCGGCAGGCTCAGCTTCGAACTGGTGCAGAAGTCGGTAATGGCAGGGGTGCCCATCCTTGCTGCCGTGGGAGCGCCCTCCAGCCTGGCCGTCGAACTGGGGGAGGAATATGGAATGACGCTGGTGGGTTTTCTGCGGGGGCAGGCTTTTAATGTGTACTGTGGGGTGGAGCGGGTGATCTTTTGAAGGCGAAACTTTGCGCCGCTGCGCCGTTGGGAGAAAATATGGTTGCTTGAAAAACCCCGTGCCTCCGGCATTATATTATCGGCTCCCCTTCTAACGTTGGACATCCAGGTGGAGCTTCGTGCATCGTACACAACCCCGGAACTTCCTGTCCAACTTTAAACGGATACCCATATTATCGCCTGCGCCCAGAAAACTCCATAGCCTCTCCCTTTCCAAAACCATAGCTGAACCCTAAGGCCACAAACCGCCCGCGCAGCCCGTAATTGTAGAGGTAAAAATCCTGCTGTAAGGCTTCATTCTCAGAAATGCGGGAAGCGAATACATCCCGGACACTCAGGTTCACGATGGCCCTGCCCTTCAGCATTTTCTTGCGCAGGCCCAGGTCGGCAAACAGAAAAGGCGACTGCTCTCCCTGTACGGTTTGGAGGCCAGATTGGTAGTTGCCCATCATCTCGAGGTCAATTTGCGCCGGCAGTTTGACCTTGGCCGTCAGGCGGGATGTCCATTGCCGGGCATTAAACCCAAAAGTAGCGCCCTCGAGCACCCCCTCTCGACCAAACCGGTTGTAATTGAAGTCAGTACTGAGCGTCAACCATTTATTCGGGCTGTACTTGGCGTTGAACTCCATGCCGGTAGTCCGATTTGTCCCGATATTTACGGGCCGGGTAATACTGACATTGTCTTCAAAAAAGGCGATGCGCTCGATGACATTGGTGGTGTAGCGGTAATACACCCCGAAGTTCATGGAGAGCTTATCCAGGATGTAAATGCTCGTGGCCTCATACGAGTCCGTGAATTCGGGCTGCAGGTTCGGGTTGCCGGCCCGCACGCTGAAGTTGTTCCTAAAATTGAAAAAGGGGTTCAGCTCCCACAGGCCGGGGCGGTAGATGCGCTTGGAATAGCCGGCCTGCAGGGACAGCCGCTCGGTAATTTTATAAGAGGTATGGAAAGTAGGGAAAAAGCTGGCAAAATTCTGCCCGCCTTCCTCATTGGTGGTGGCCAACAGGATATCCAGATCGGTATCTTCGAGCCGCAACCCCGCTTTGACGCCCCATTTTTCGTCCTCGTAAGCGCCTGTGGCGTAAACGCCCAATACTTTCTGGTTGTATTCAAAGAGATTGGTCAGGCCGGCGTTGGGCGTCCATGCTCCATCGATGAAGTCTGTGACGGCAAAGTCATTGCTCACATTCTGTATCACGTATTGCGCCCCGGCTTCCAGGGTCACCTTTTCGGAGAAAGGTTTGGCATAATCCGCTTTGAACGTGTAACTGGCCTCCTTGAAATCGGTACGGTTACGCTGGTCGTTCTGTTCAAAACTTCCGAAAGTAGTGGTATTGAAAAATTCGGAAGACTGGTCCTTGCCAAAAAAATTGCCCAGGGCGCTGAACAGGAAGTTGTGCTCTTTACTGTCCCTGAATTCCTTTTTGTAGTTCAGCTCGTATTGCCATTTGGGGTTGGTGGCTTCAGTAACTTCCTCTCGCTCCCATTCGGCGATAACCGCGCCCGAGCCGTCGGTTTGGGTGAAATCGTAACCCGAGGGCTGGTCTTCGACCTCGTAGGCGAAGAAACCGGAAAGGGTCACCACATTGTACTCGTTGATTTGGTAGTCCGTTCCCAGAATGAGATTGTAAAAGGCCTCATTGCGGTATTCTTTGCCGTCGCTGCGGATCTGTGTGCCGGTGGAAAGGTCCCGGTTGATGGCCTCCTCCAGCCGGGGTAGTTCCCGGTAGCCGGCCCCCAGCTGGCTGAACAGGTTGAATTTGTTGGCCCTCCGGTTCAGGCTGAGCCCAACGCTGTGGTTGTGGGGGAGTCCGGTATTGACCGTCACCGATCCGTTCAGCCCTTCCTTTTCTTCCTTTTTCAGTACGATATTGATGATGCCGGAGGTGCCGGCCGCCTCGTATTTTGCCGACGGGTTGGTAATGACTTCCACCTTTTCGATCATGTCTGCCGTGATCGTCCCCAGAGCATTGCCGCCCTCGCTGGCCAGCACCGACGGCTTGCCGTTGATCAGGATCTGCACGCCGCTGCTGCCACGCAGGCTGATCTGCCCTTCGATGTTGACACTGACGGAGGGCACGTTGTTCAGCACTTCCAGGGCGCTGGCGCCGGTGCTGCTGAGGTCTTCTCCGACGTTGAAGACCCGCTTGTCCAGTTGGAATTGCGTTTGGGACTTTTCCCCGCGCACCACCACCTCTTCCAGGGTCTTGCTGTCTTCTGAAAGCAAGATAAGCCCGAGGTCCACCTGCCCCCCGGCCGGCCGGATATCTTTGATGGTTTGAGAAACGAAGCCGATAAAGCTGACCTCCAGATAAAGGTCCTGCCCATCGGCTTTCACAAGGAATTTTCCATCCAGATCGGTGGTGGTTCCGGCGATGGGCTCCCGCGTTTTACCATCCCTGGCCATCACAGTAGCAAACTCTACGGGCTGCCGGGTTCGGCCTTCCAGGACGGTTCCGGTGATCTCGATACCCTTTTTCTGAGCAGAAAGAAAATTTACAAAACAAAAAAAGCAGATTCCCAAAACAAACGGAACACGACTGAACTCCATGGATGCGATTGATTTCTTACACGTGGATAAAAGGATCTGGCGCCGCAGGCAGCCCAAAGGCTATCTGTGACAGATTGTAAAAAATCTTATGGCAATTTTGTTCTACGGAATGAAGGCTATTTTCCAGCAGAAGGCTACTTTCCCACTTCCATGATCCGCTTCAGGCCCTCCTCCTCCACCGTCAGCATGCCGTTCTTCGTCAGCCGCGGCGTCAGCACCTTCCAGTTGGCATCCTTTTTAAAGATTTCTTCGAACATGGGCAGCGCCGCCTCCAGTTCCCCGCTGTTGGCCAGCGCGATGGCATGCCAGTACTTCATCTCCAGGTTTTCCGGGAACATGGCCTCGGCGGCGCCATATTCTTTTCTCGCTTCCTCCATATTGCCTTCTTCGACGGCCAGGTCGCCCCGGTTCATGTGCTCATAAGCGCGGTGGACTTTGAGCAGGCGTCGGAGTTCCCGAAGCGGCTCGGGGTGGTCATCGATGCGCAGGTCAACGGGGCGGCCTTCCCAGGCCTTATCGGTACGCTCGCCGGAGACGACGATCAGCGCGGCGGACTGTTTGCCGCGG
The DNA here is from genome assembly GCA_020636405.1 of Lewinellaceae bacterium. Classification (GTDB taxonomy): domain Bacteria; phylum Bacteroidota; class Bacteroidia; order Chitinophagales; family Saprospiraceae; genus JACJXW01. The sequence continues at coordinate 13,966 of JACJXW010000010.1, forward strand.
ATGTCTCCTCCCTCGGCCTGGGCCGCTTCCAATGCAACTAGCAGGCGCTCGGCCAGGGGTTGCCCCTTGGAGGCTTCAAAGGCCTTGGCCATGGCGGGCCAGACGGTGGCTTTTTCCATCAGGTTGGCCTGCACGGCATAGCCCTCTCCGACGTAGTGGCCGGCAGCTTCAATACAGCTCTCCCCGGTAAAGGAGGCGGTTTTCCCCTCCGCGTTGAGCATGCCTACCTGCCTGTACATCTGTCCCGGGTCTTTTTCGGTGAGCATCTTAATAGCCTGTTCCGGAGTGAAACCCATGCCCATCAGTTGGAGCCCTTCCGGCCCGTAGGCGGGGTTCACGAAGGATTGCGTAGCCACAACCCCTACTCCCGGCTCCCCCCAGATGACCAGCGTACCTACAGAAAACCAGTGGGATTGGACCGCAGCGCCCATCTCGCCTGTCTCCGGGTCGATGGCGACGATGGAATAGGTGTGCGCCAGGGGTTCTTTACCATAAGGTTGCTGAGCGTGAAGGAAAATGGGGAAACACAAAAGCATACCGGGAATGAGCAGGTTTTTCATAAGTCGCATTTTTTAAGAAACCTTGCAAGTGCCTGGACAATAGAGATTTAACTCATCCGGGCCATCGAAAATCGCACATCAAAAATCAAAAATCGCACATCGCACATCTCCCCCCCCTTTTTAAGGTGGAAGGCACTTTTGAAAGTGCCTTCCACCTTTACTCCTTGGTTGTCGACATATCCGTCCGGCTGGCCTGAATGGTTTACGTCTTCGAGCCAAATAAATTTGGCGTTCCGGGGATACGTTACCCTTCCGCCAGCGTCGTCGAAATATCCGTCCGGCTGGCCTGGATGGCCGGCAAAATGGCGGCGAAAAACCCGATGGCCAATGCTCCCGCAAGGAGGTAGAGTTCTTCTTTCAAAAACACCGAACCGGAAAAAGTATAGCGGTACGATTCTTTCATTTGCCCGGCCAGGATCTCCATGCCGGTGTGGCTCAGGGCAATGCCCAGCGCGTACCCCAGTACGGCCAGAAGCAGCCCTTCCAGGATGATCAGTACGAACAGCCGGGCCGGCGAGGCCCCCATCACCCGCATGAGAGCCAGCTCGTAGCGGCGGTCGCGCAGCGAGCTGTACAGGGAGATAAAAATACTCAGGCCGGAAACGACGACGATGATGATCGCCAGCCAGCGCAGGGCCTTGGTGCCGGTGCCCAGCAGGGCGTACAGGCGGTTGATCTCAATGGCCGGCGTGGCAGCCTGCAGGTCCGTATTTTCATTGATGCCGCGCTGCATGTTCAGCGCCTGGTAATTGGTGCGGCTCTTGAATTTGATCAGGATGGAAGTGATCTCTTTTTCCGGGTAGTCGAGCAGGGGTTTGTCCAATGCGGAACCTTCTTCGTGAGAGGGCGCTGCCGGTTCTTCCGCTTCTCCATGTTCGTGGGGCGCTCCTTCCTCGTGTTGGTGTTCCGTTTCTTCGGCCTCATCATCATGGCCCGCTCCTCCGTGCTCGTGCACTGCCCAGATACTTTGGTTGTTGGTAAGAATGAGCTGGTCAATGACCGAGCCGTTGGGCTTAAGAATGCCCACCACCTTGAAAGCGCCGGCATCATCATGCACCAGGTTTTCATCCTGGACGAAGCCATGGGAGCTGTGGAAAGAATCGCCCACCTTGAGCTTAAGGTCTTCGGCCACGGCAGCTCCGATCGTGGTTTCCATGGTGGCATTCCACACCCGCCCTTCTCCGGTTTCAGCTTCGTACAGCCCCAGTATATCTGGCGTAGTGCCAACTATGCGGTACCCCTTGTGGCTGTCGCCCAGCGAGAGTGGGACAGCCGTTTGGATCAAGGGGTGGCCGGGCCGCAGGAAAGGCATAGCTTCCTGGATGGAGATGTTGCCCGTCGGGGCGTCGATGTGGTACATGCTGCTGAGGATCAGTTGCAGGGGGCTGCCCTTGGCGCCCACCACCAGGTCGATACCCGCCAGGTTCTTTTCGAACTTGTCCTGCAACTGCTGATTCAGCAGGAAGAGCAAAGAGATCAGTCCCACGCCCAAAGCGAAGAGCACCAGGCTCAGCAGCATGGACAGGGGTTTGTTTACCAGGTTTTTCCAGCTAAGGCTCAGTAGGTTCATCTAGGATAGTTCGATCTGGTTAGGGAATTTTTCCTTCAGGCGGCTATCGTGGGTGACGACCAGCAGGGTGGCCCCTACAGCGCTGGCCTGCTCCTCCAGCAGGTGGGCTACTTTATCGCAGTTGGCATCATCCAGAGCGGAGGTCGGCTCATCGGCCAGAATAATGGCCGGCCGGTTGACGATGGCACGGGCAATGGAGGCGCGCTGCTGCTCGCCGACGCTCAGATTGTCGGGCCGGGCATGCAGCTTGTGCCCCAGGCCCAGGCGTTCCACCAGCTCGTCAATGCGCTGCCGGCCGGGGCGCAGGCCTGCCAGTTGCTGGGCAAGGAGCAGGTTTTCCTCCAGGGTGAGGGCGCGCACAAAGTGGGCCGTCTGAAAGATGATGCCGATCTTTTGCCCCCGAAACTTATCGATCGCGGAGGAGGATAGCTTGTTCAGCTCCGTGCCCGCCACCTCCACCGTACCCTTCTGGGGGGAAAGCAGGCCGCCCAACAGATGAAGCAGGGTAGTCTTGCCGCTGCCCGACTGCCCTAAAAGCAACCAGTGCTCTCCCTTCTGGCAACGGATGTCGGGAAAGGTGAGCACGGCTTTTTTGTCGTAGGAATATTCCAGGCTGTGTGTTGCTAACATGATGCAAAGATAGAGACTTGACAAGTTTACCGGACAGTTCCTGGCAGAAAACTTGTCAAGCCTGTCACAGGGAAGTCATTGCCGCCGTTTGGCCAAGAAATAAACCAATGCCGTGGGGATGCTGAAAAACAGGGCGGCCAGCGTCCACAGCAGTTTGCCGGGGATGCTGCGTTCCGGGTCCTCGTACCACACATGGTAGTAGACCCAGATGAAAGAGAGCAGGCTGAAGAGGGCAATGAATTTCATGGGCTATTCTTTATTCAGATGACGGATGTCGTCAAAATCCTTGGCGCGGCCGGAAGCCTGTTTGGCTTGCAAAAGATCCTCCAGGCTGATCAGCCGGACGAGCAGCCCTTCGTCCAGTTCTACTGATGCCGCATTGGGGAATACGGCTTCGAAAACAAGCCCTTTAACCCTTGTCATAATATCAATGCTTACCGGAGATACCCCAAAAGTAAAGACATCAAATTTGGAGGTGTCCAGAAAATGCTCCTCGGTCATATCAAATAGCGGCATTCCGAATTCCCCAAAGGCCTTTACCAACCGGTTGTAGTTTTTTGCAGAAGGATTGACCCAGATATCCATATCGCCGGTTGTTCGGGTATAACCATGCAAGATCACCGCGTAACCGCCAACCAGCAGGTATTCCACTTTATGATTGTTCAGCGCCTGGATGAATTCCAGGAAATCCTGATAGAAAGACTCGTTCCTCATTCGCCTTCTAGCTTTAAAAATATCCTTTTTTAGTTGGGGAGGGTTACCTGGCGAATAGTTCCAGGCAATGGCGTTCAGGCGAAGGGCGGCCCGAAGCCGCTCGCCCGGTGGCCGGCTCAGCCAATAGCGCAGCTGATCATCCGCCTCTTCGGCAGTATGCCGTTTGAATGCCGTCCTGTCTAATTTGTACTCCACTTGACTTTGTACTTTAACTGGCTTACTTTTGTAAAGTACAGAAAACAAACACATGCATCAAGCATACCGGCATATAATTATTAGCATTATCATTCCCAACAGCGGTCTGCTGGGCTGATGTGCTGATAATTGTACGTTTCAAAAAAGCTCTGGCAGACTAAGTTTGCCAGAGCTTTTTTGTTTTTAGCTTTTAGTATCTTTGCACCTTCAAAATAAAGACCTAGCGATGTATAAAGAATACAAAGGCCTGAACCTCCCCCAGATCGACAAGGACGTGCTCGAATTCTGGGAAGCCAACCGGATCTTTGAAAAGAGCGTGGAACAACGCCCCGAAGACAACCGTTACGTTTTCTACGAAGGGCCTCCTTCGGCCAACGGCAAGCCGGGCATCCACCACGTCATGGCACGGACGGTAAAGGACCTCTTCTGCCGTTACCATAGTATGAAAGGCAAGCGCGTGGAGCGCAAAGGCGGATGGGATACCCACGGCCTCCCCATTGAGCTCAATGTCGAAAAAGAGCTGGGCATCACCAAGGAAGATATCGGCAAGGCCATCTCGGTTGACGAATACAACCGGCGGTGCCGCGAAACGGTAATGCGCTATAAGGACATGTGGGACGACATCACCCGCAAGATGGGCTACTGGGTCGACCTGCACGACCCCTACATCACTTTCGAGAACGACTACATCGAGTCCGTCTGGTGGCTGCTGAGACAGCTCTACGACAAAGGGCTGATGTATAAGGGATATACCATACAGCCGTACTCGCCGGCGGCCGGTACAGGCCTGAGCAGCCACGAGCTGAACCTGCCCGGCGCCTACCGCGATATCACGGATACCTCGGCAGTGGCGCAGTTTAAGGTAAAAGGCAAAGAAAATGAATACTTCCTTGCCTGGACGACCACGCCCTGGACGTTGCCGTCGAATACCGCACTGGCGGTGGGCAAGAACATCTCCTACGTCAAAGTACGCTGTTTCAACCGCTATACCGGCGCCCTTACCGACGTCATCCTGGCCAAAGATCGCTTGTCGGCCTATTTCTCCGAGCAAAACCCGGGGCTGAAGCCCGAAGACGTCAAGGCCGGCAATAAGCCCATCCCCTATCTGGAGGTCGTTGCGGAAATGAAGGGCGCTGAACTGGAAGGTATAGAATACGAACAGCTGATGCCTTATGTACAGCCCGACAAACCCGCCTTCCGAGTGCTTCTGGGCGATTTCGTGAGCACGGAAGACGGTACGGGCATCGTACACATCGCTCCTACTTTCGGCGCAGATGACTTCAAGGTGGCGCGCGAGAACGACATCCCGCCCCTGGTGGTGAAAGACGAACTGGGCAACCCCATGCCGCTCGTCGACAAACAGGGCCGCTTCGTAAATGAGGTTTCGGACTTTGCCGGGCGTTATGTCAAGGACTACGGACAGGAGGAAGAGCGCCCCGTGGATGTCGACATCGTCATAAAGCTGAAAGAGGAAGACAAGCTGTTCCTCTCCGAAAAATACGTCCACTCTTACCCGCACTGCTGGCGGACGGACAAGCCGGTACTATACTACCCGCTGGACAGCTGGTTCATCAAGTCCACCGCCGCCAAGGAGCGCATGTTCGAACTGAACCAAACCATCAACTGGAAGCCCAAATCCACCGGCGAGGGCCGCTTCGGTAAGTGGCTGGAAAACCTGCAGGACTGGAACCTCTCCCGCTCCCGATACTGGGGCACGCCCCTGCCCATCTGGCGCAGTGAGGACCAGCAGGAGGAAAAGTGCATCGGCTCCGTGGAAGAACTGCGCCAGGAGATCCGGAAAGCCAACGAGGCCCTGGGGCTGAGCCAGGAAGTTCCCAACGACTTGCACCGCCCCTACATCGATGAGATCGTACTCCTCTCCGATTCCGGCAAGCCTATGAAGCGCGAACTGGACCTGATCGACGTATGGTTCGACTCCGGCGCCATGCCGTCGGCGCAGTGGCACTACCCGTTCGAGAACAAAAAGGTGTTTGAGAAAAACTATCCTGCCGACTTCATCGCCGAAGGGGTCGACCAGACGCGGGGCTGGTTCTATACACTGCATGCCATCGCCGTGATGGTGTTCGACAGCGTGTCCTTCAAGAACGTAGTTTCCAACGGACTGGTACTGGACGCTGAGGGCAACAAAATGTCCAAGAGCAAGGGCAATGTGCTGGACCCCTTCCAGGTGATCGAGAACCACAGCGCCGACGTCACCCGCTGGTACATGATGAGCAACGCCAACCCCTGGGACAACCTCAAGTTTGACATCAAAGGGCTGGAAGAAGTGCAGCGCAAATTCTTCGGAACCCTCTACAATACCTATTCGTTCTTCGCTCTTTACGCTAACATCGATAAATTCTACAATAAAGAAGAACAGGTGCCTCTGTCCGAGCGGCCCGAGATCGACCGATGGATCATATCCCTGCTCAACAGCCTGGTAAAAGAGGTCGACGCCGATTATGCCGACTACGAGCCTACCCAGGCCACCCGCAAGGTGCACAATTTCGTGAACGACAATTTGTCCAACTGGTACGTCCGCCTCTGCCGCCGGCGCTTCTGGAAACCTTCCCAACAGCAGAACGGCAAAGGCTCCGCAATGGATATGGACAAACTCGCCGCCTATCAGACCCTCTACGAGTGCCTGGTTACCGTAGCCAAACTGATGGCGCCGGCCGCTCCTTTCTTTGCCGACTGGATGTACCGCAACCTCAATGAGGCCAGCGGGCTGGAAAATCACGAATCGGTTCACCTGGCCGGTTTCCCGACGGCCAATGAGGCTGTGATCGACAAGGACCTCGAACAACGCATGGATTATGCCCAGCGCATCTCCTCTCTGGCGCTTTCCCTGCGCAAAAAGGAAAAGATCCGCGTGCGCCAGCCCCTGCACAAGATCCTGTTGCCCATCCTGGACAGCCACTTCCAGGAACAGGTGGAAGCCGTCAAAGGGCTCGTCCTGTCCGAGATCAATGTGAAGGATATCGAATATGTAACCGACACTTCAGGAATCCTCAAAAAGAAGATCAAACCCAACTTCAAGACCCTGGGGCGCCGCCTTGGCAAGGATATGAAAGCCGCTGCTCAGGCCATCGGCAACATGGGCCAGGAGGACATCGCCCGGATCGAAAAGACGAAGCAGTACATCCTGGAGGTGGACGGTAACTCCTATGAACTGACACTGGAAGATTTCGAGATCACTGCCGAAGATATCCCCGGATGGCAGGTTGCCGGCGATGACGACATCACCGTCGCCCTCGACATCACCCTCGACGAAGAACTGGAAGCAGAAGGCATGGCACGCGACATCGTCAACCGCATCCAGAATATCCGCAAGGACAAGGACTTCGAGGTGACGGACAAGATCCGCGTAGCCCTGCAAAAACACGACGCCCTGGTGCCCGCCGTAGAGAAATACGGGGAGTACATCAAAGCGGAGACCCTGGCCACCGGCCTACAGCTAGTCGATGAAATGATTGATGGGGAAGAGATCGAGCTGCCGGGAGAGGTGAAGGTGAACATCAGTGTGCACAGGCAATAGGCTTCTGAGTGAGCAGGAGAATCTTAATCATCTCCTGCTCACTTACTTCGTTCACCATGGACTATGAGATCATCCTGCTCACCGAGTCGCGCTATGAGGGCATCCTGTCCGCAGCCGACTCTGATTATGCCCGAAAAATAATCCGGGAAGACCTCATTGTGCAGAATGCCCTGGAGAAAAAAGGCCTGCGCACGGCCCGTTTCGACTGGGCCCGTCCGGATGTCGACTGGCGTAGTACCCGCGCGGCCCTGTTCCGTACTACCTGGGATTATTTCCACCGTTTTGATGAATTTTCCACCTGGCTGGACAAGGTTTCTACTCAAACCCGCCTGATCAACCCCATAGAGCTGATCCGATGGAACATGGACAAGCACTACCTGATCAGCCTGGAAGAACAAGGCATCCACACCCCTCCTGCCGTTTATATCCATGCCGGAGACAACATCACGCTGGAGGACTTACACCAGGCCAACGGCTGGGATAATACCATCCTGAAGCCTACCGTTTCGGGTTCGGCGCGGCATACCTACCGGCTTAGGCTGGATAACCTGGAAGAACATGAGGCTGTTTTCCAGGAACTGATCGCCAGGGAAGACATGATGCTGCAACCCTTTCAACATCGGATAACAGAAGAAGGAGAGATCTCCCTCATGGCCATTGATGGACAGTACAGCCATGCGGTGCGCAAGGTAGCCAAAGCAGGAGACTTCCGCGTGCAAAGCGAATTCGGAGGCAGCGTGCATTTGTATGAACCTTCCAGCGAGGAAATCGCCTTCGCCGAACGGACGGTAGCTGCCTGTAACCCCACGCCCACCTATGCGAGAGTTGATATCATCCGTGACAATAGCGGCCAGCTCGCTTTGATGGAACTCGAGCTGATCGAGCCGGAAATGTGGTTCCGTTTGTTCCCGGAGGCGGCAGAACGGCTCGCAAATGCGATAGTAAAAACCCTCTGAAAAGCATCGAAAGTTTACTGGATCAAAGAGGGCAGCTTCATCGCCAGCTCCATATCGCCCCTGATCTTCACTTTGCCGCTCATCACGGCCATCATGGCGTTGATCTCGCCCCGGCGGATGGCGTCGAGGGTTTCGATCCGGGTAGTGATCACGCAATTGGCCTCTTTATCCTCATTGGTGACCACGGCCCGTTCATTGGTCAGGTCGATGTGTACCGGGCCCTGCTCGAAGATGAACTTGACGGATTTGCCCAGGGCGGGCACCCGGGCAGCAGTTTTGGTAAATTGCTCGGTTATAGCTTCTAGTGTCATGGTTCTTAGTTGATCGAGGTAAAGATAAGAAATAGCTATTTACCTGCCAGCCCTGCATTTTTTTTATTAATGGCCGTAACAATTCAAAAAAACCTCCGTAAAATTGCCATAACTAATAAGGGGAATCCTATCAATCAGAACTGGTTGGTAGAAAAATCGCTGAGCCGGCAAGCAAGTAATTGTTTTGCCGGCTCGTTTTTTCAGGACGGCCGGGCCGCTCTATTTCCTCCGCTCAGCTACTCCGCCAGCACCCGGCTCACGGCCTGTTGCCAGAATTCTCCAAGGGGCTGTCGTGGCTGTCGGCAGAGGTAGACGGAGGTGCCCCGCTCCCGGGCATGAGGGTTGGCAATAGCGCCAATGAGCTGTATGTCTTCGAACAGCTCCGCCACATCCTCTCCCAGTTCGTTATTGATGTAGATCAGCGTATTCGCCGATATCTGGCGGGGCAGCCACAGGCGATAGGAATCGCTGAAGCTGACGGCGGGAGGGATCCCTTTTCCCTGCCCGTAGTAGTCGACAGCGCCGGCCTGTCCGTAATTTTCACAGTAAAGCAGGATGTCCTCCCCTTCAGCTGCCCTGCAGGCCTCGATGGCCAGTTGGCCGAGTTCTTCCCAGCCCATCATATCGGCATAATCCTGAGGCAGAGGGTGTATCCGGCCGTCCTCCCAGCGCATCGGCCCCTCGAAGCCCACCTTTTCAATGAGGTAGGCGCAGTATTGCATCATCTTCGGCAGCGGAAGCACCGGCAGGCCCAGCGGCAGCGCAGGCAGAAGGATCAGGGTCATCAGAACGGGGAGTGCTACCCGTTGCCAGGCCCGGCGCAGTGCGGCCTCCCACCACACTCCACCGGCGGCGATCAGAGGCGGGTAAAGCCCCAGGGTATAATAGGGCTTGCCCCGCAGTACGAGCAACAGCAGGAAAACCAGGACGAAGTACCACCCCAGCAGCCGGAAACGGTGATTTGCGGGTAGAAAGAACCAGATCAGCCCCGCCACCCATACCGGTATTACCGACAGGTTCATGAACAGCTGGGCGGTAAGGAAATCCCCCAACCGCACATTCACCAGTTGGTTCTCGGCCAACTCCTGCATGTGGGTGACTACCGGGAAGCCGTGCTGGTATTGCCAGATGAGATTGGGCAGGATCAGGACAGCAGCGGCCAGTGCCGCCCATGCCGCCCCCCGGCTCCACAATACCCGGCGGTAAGGGCTGAGCAGGAGGGCGCCGGCGACCCCCAGGAGCGCAAACACCGTAGAATACTTGTTCACAAAGCTGAGGCCGAACGCCAGGCCAAAAAACAGAATGTAACGGCGATGCTCCGTATTGACATACCGGATCACCATATAGGCTAGCAACCCCCAGAAGAAAATGTCGGGCATGACAGGCTGAAAGAGCATGCCCGGCCGCAAGTTGGCCGGCGTCAGCAGCATGGCCACCCCTGCGAGGAACTGCCCGTAGCGCCCGGCGCCCAGCTCGCGGGCCATCAGCACCACAAGCACCATGAGGCCACAGCTCACCAACATGGGAAAGAGGCGTATCGCAAAGAGACTATCACCCACCGTTGCTTGCAGCAGAGCGCTTACCCAACCAATGAGCGGCGGGTTCGACCAGTACCCCCAGTCCAGATGGCGCCCTAAAGAAAGATAGAGGAATTCGTCGCGGTGAAAACCCCAAAGGGTATTGGTGTAGATATGCAAAAGCAGTTTTACCAAAACCAGAGACAACAGGCCGGGTAAAAAAACAGGGGGCAGGTGCTTTTTCATGTTTTTTACCCCAAAAACGAGTTTTACATCCAAAAAATCAATGATTTTTCGATGGGCGGCATTTCAGGCGTATTAAACGGGACATAGACAGGGCCAGTAGACAGGAGTCATTCGCTTTCTGCCGGTTCAATAACCGTTAACCTGCACCCACTCTCCTCATCTCATTTCATATGTTGCTCCAGGAATCCCAGCATGGCCTTGTAGAATTCGAAGCGGTTTTCCTCGTTGGAAAACCCGTGGCCTTCGTTGTATTTGACCATGTAGGGCACGTCGATCCCCCGGCTTCGCAGAGAACGGACGATCTGGTCGGACTCGTCAATATTGACCCTCGGGTCATTGGCTCCCTGGACGACGAACAACGGCGCCTGGATGCGGCCAATGTGGAAAACGGGAGAACCCGCTTCCAGCAGTTCCTTCTCCTTTTCCGGGTTGCCGACCATTTCGTAGAGCATCTCCAGGTAGGGCTTCCAGTAGGGCGGAATGGTGTTCATAAAAGTGAACAGGTTGGAAACGCCGACGTAGTCTACTCCACAAGCATAGATTTCAGGGGTAAATGTAATACCCGCCAGCGTCGCGTAGCCGCCATAGCTGGCCCCGTAGATGGCCACCCGCTTGGGGTCGGCGATGCCTTCCTTAACGAGCCATATCACTCCATCGGTAATATCATCCTGCATATTCCTCCCCCACTGCTTAAAGCCCTTCTGCCAGAAAGTTCTGCCATAACCGGTGCTACCCCGATAGTTGACCTGTAAAACGGCATAGCCATGGCTGGCCAGCAGTTGCACCTCCGGGTTGTATCCCCAGCTGTCGCGCACCCAGGGGCCGCCGTGGGGGTTGACCACCACTGGCAGGCCTCGGGGCGTTTTGCCTTTGGGTAAGGTCAGATAACCATGGATCGTCAGCCCGTCACGGGAGGTATACTGGACCGGTTTCATCGGTGACATGTCCTCCTCGTTCAACCACGGGCTCACCTCCACGATCTTCTCCAGCCTGTTCTCCGACTGATCATAGTAGTAGTAAGCCCCCAGCGAACGGTCACTATAAGTACGCACCATAAACTTATCTTCGGCCTTGTTCGAATTGGTCACCACTACTTCGTAACCCGGCAATTGCTCTTCCAGGTATTCCTGCAGTTTCTTTCGTTCTTCATCAAAGAAACGGATCTCTCTCTTCCAGGTCGTATAAACGGCGCCGGTAATGACCTTCCGCTTGCGGGAATAAACCAGGCTTCCGGCATCTACCTCAGGGTGGGAAAAGACCACCTCATCGGCTTCCTTGCCGGCAGCTAAATCGAACTTTACGATCTCACTACGGTCTCTTCCGATATTGGACACGGCGTAAACGATGCTGCCGTTGTCGAAATCGAAGAAAAGGGGCTCCAGGCTCTCCTTAAAGTTGGTGGTGATCACGGAGTGGAAATCGTCCTGTTCGCTGGCCCGGTAGAGCAGGCTGTGGTTTACGCCGGCAATGGTCTTTATAGCTATGCGCAGTTTGCCGTCATGGTCGGTCATCCAGGCGGTAATGGGCTCCTGGGGGTCACTGTTTTCAGCGACTTGAGTATATTCTCCGGTGCGGATGTTGATGCGATAGGGCTCAAAGAGCATGGGATTGTTCTTGTTCATCCCGATGATGAGCTCGTCTTCGTTATCTTCCAGGTCGTCGATGAGCTGTATCTTTACGCCCTCGAACGGGGTGAGGTCTCTGGCGTTGGCCCCATCCCGGTCGACCGCAAAGAGCTGGAAGTTCTCGTCTCCTCCACTGTCTTTAACGTAAACCAGGCGCTTGTCGCTCGCCCAGAAATACCCGCCAATATCCCGCTCTGTCTCGTTCGTGATACGTATGGCATGGTCTTCTCCCATCTTTTGAACAAAAATATTGCGCCGCCGCTCATAAGGCCCCATATAAGCCAGGTAGTCTCCGCTCGGAGAGAGCTGAAAGGCTACCTTTTCAGGATTGCGAAAAAAGTCTTCAACCGTGTATTTGGAATTCCCTTTTCCCAATTCCATCAGACGCTTCAGTACTTGCTCAGAGCTGGGCAGGCTGGGGTCTCCCGGTAAGGCATGCTTCTCGTTTTGATGCATTCGCTGGGTTACTTTAATAAGGAGGAATTGATGTAGATAGTATACGCACTGACACTTGCCATGATGTAAATATACCCAAAGTATGAAATATCCCTAGTCCTTTAGCGGGGATTGGCTGTAAAGTATGCACTCCGGAACATTTTTTCCGGATCTCGGGCCATCGCTAATTCATTAATTCAGTTCATATACTTAATGCCTCACCCTGCGAAGCCTGCCCTGCCAGCTACCCAACCCGGCAGCAGGGCAGAACAATGCCTGTCTGTCGTTTGTTGTGAGAGAAAACGCACCCAATGGACAATATCTGGGATTATTTTAAGAATTTGTTCCATAAAGCAGAACAGAGTTCTCCTTCCCAACCCCTTATACACGAGATGATCAGCCGGACTCCCGAAGAGCAGGAAGACTATCAGCATTGGAAAAACACGATGGTCTGCCGCCGCCTGATGGATTGGCTCAACAGCCAGTACGCCATCTACCGCGTAGCCCCCAGGGATATCGACGAGGCGGTCGACTTTCTGGATACGCCCTCCTCTAAAGGCTTCGTCATACACTTCAATAAAACCCGCTACAGCAAGCGGGATGTTACCCATTTCTTCGACTTTCTAAAAGAACAGGTTCTCGCGCTGGATTATCGCTCTCAGATTTCCGACCTGCGCACCTATAACCGCCCCAGCTGGGTGGAAACCGTCGAAAGGCATTACCTCAAACCCAGCCCCCGCATTCGCACCGAACCGGAAAAAGATGGCCGCTTCCTCCAGAAATACGGGAATATCATGATCGAAATGGAATTGCGCAACGACCAGGTGTTCAACCTGCGCTTCCGCGCTACCAGTTATAAGGATAGCTTGTTCAAGGAGGCCAGGGAATTTGAGGAGTTGATGCAGGGGATTATGGGGTGACCTTTAATTCTGCCACCCCTTCCTTTCCTGCTCAATATGCTCCAGTTCCACCCGCACACCATACTTCTCTTCCAGATGTTTGGCCAGAGCGTCGGCAGCATAAACAGAGCGGTGTTGCCCCCCGGTACAGCCGAAGTTGACGGACAAGCTGGTAAAGCTGCGGTCGATATAGTCCTCCACAGCGCCATCGACAATGCGGAAGACATCGTTGAGGAAGGACTCCACCTGGCTGTGGTGTTTGAGGAAATTGATGACCGGTTCGTCGCGCCCGGTGAGTTTTTTGTAGGGCTCGTAACGGCCGGGGTTGTGGATAAAACGGCAGTCGAAGACGAAGCCGCCGCCGTTGCCGGTGGGGTCTCCCGGGATGCCGTTCTGTTTGTAGGAGAAGCTGTTGATGCGCACCGTGAGCAGGCTGGAGCTGCCTTTGATCTTATCGAAGGGCTCAAATCTTTTGGAGGCGATCAGGCTTTGCAGAGCCTGCTCCAGTTCGGGCAGCTTGATGGCCAGCTTGTTATTGTCCAGCAGCCATTTGATATTGCGAAGGGCGAAGGGGATGCTGTTGATGAAGTACTCCTTGCGCTCGTACAGGCCTCGAAACCCATAAGTACCCAGTACCTGAATACTGCGGATGAACACATATCCATAGTAAAACTCCATGAACTGCTTCCGGTCGAGGGAGATGAGCGTTTCCAGGGTGTCCATATAATGTTCCAGCAGGCTCTCGCGGATGTCTTCCGGAATGTTGGCCTTGGCCTGGTAGAGCAGGGAAGCCAGGTCGTACTGTAAAGCCCCCCGGCGCCCCCCCTGGTAATCTATGAAGTAAGGCTCTCCCCCCTTGATCATGATGTTGCGGGTCTGGAAATCGCGGAACATGAAATGGCGGGTGTCGGCCTGCAAAAGGTAATCGGCCAGGCGGTGCACTTCCTCCTCTAATAATTGCTCGTCGAAAGTGACGTTGGCCAGTTTGAGGAAGTAGTACTTGAAGGTATTGAAATCCCAGAGCATCGATTGTTTGTCGAATGCCTCGCGGGGGTAACAAACGCTGTAGTCGAGCCCCTCTCCGCCCTCGACCTGCAGGTGGGCCAGTTGCTCCACCACCCGTTTGTAGATGCGGATGAGGTAATCGGGAAAGTAATCGCCCTTCTGCAGCAGGTAGCTGTACAGGGTGGTAAAGCCCAGGTCTTCCTGCAGATAGACGTGCCCGTCGAGGTTCTCACAGTAGATCTCCGGCACCGGCAACCCCTTGCTGTGGAAGTGGTGGGAAAAGCTTAGGAAAGCCTGATTCTCCTTCCGGTCCGGATTATAGGCGCCGATGGCGGTCTTATCGCCGCTTTTCAGGCGGTAGTATATGCGCTGGGAGCCGGAAGGCGCCAGGGGCAGCACCAGGCCTGGTTCTTCGCCGGCCCAATCGTAAAACAGGCCGCTGAGCGCCTTTTCGATATTTGAAGACCTCATTCTTCTTCTTCTGAATTTTTATTGATCGTTTCCCACAACAGGTCCTTCAGTTCCGTCAGGCCCTGTTGAGCAACGGCCGAAATGAAAAGGTAGGGAACGTCTTTGGGAATATCCGCCCGGAGCATCTGCTTGAGTTCCTCGTCGATGAGGTCGCTCTTGGTAATGGCCAACACCCGGGGTTTGTCCAGGAGTTCCTCATTATACTGGCGCAGCTCGTTGAGCAATATCTCGTATTCCTTTTTGATGTTGGCCGTATCACAGGGGATCATGAAGAGCAGAGTGGCATTTCGTTCTATATGGCGCAGGAAGCGATGGCCCAGCCCCTTGCCTTCGTGGGCCTTTTCGATGATGCCGGGGATGTCGGCAATCACAAAAGAGCGCCCGCCCCGGTATTTGACGATACCCAGGTTCGGCACCAGGGTAGTAAAGGGGTAGTTGGCGATCTTGGGCTTAGCGGCCGTAACGACGGAAAGCAGGGTAGATTTGCCTGCGTTGGGAAAGCCCACCAGGCCTACGTCGGCCAGCAGTTTCAGTTCCAGTATCTTCCACTCTTCCTTTCCAGGTTCTCCGGGCTGAGCGTAGCGGGGCGTCTGGTTGGTGGCCGACTTGAAGTGGGTGTTGCCCTGTCCGCCGCGGCCGCCCTCCGTCAGTATCTTCTCTTCCCCGTCCTGGGTGATCTCAAAGTGTATTTCACCGGTTTCGGCGTCCTTGGCGACCGTCCCGAGGGGTACCTCCAGGATGATATCTTCTCCATCGGCTCCGGTCTTGTTATTGGAGCTGCCATTGACACCCCCTCCGGCAATAACGTGTTTGCGGTATTTCAGGGCCAGTAAGGTCCATACATTGCGGTTGCCGCGCAAAATGATGTGCCCTCCCCGGCCGCCGTCACCGCCGTCGGGCCCGCCACGCGGATTCTTCCGGTCGCGCATGAAGTGGACCGATCCGGCCCCGCCGGCGCCCGACCGGCAACATATTTTCACATAATCTACAAAGTTCTGTTCTGCCATCTCGTCTGCTTACTTCTAGTTTGGGGCTGCAAAGATAATGCTTTGCTCCGTTCCAAGGTTTTTTCCGGCATAAACCCGCGAAAAATTCAAAAACCTGCCGGTTTTTTTGCTTATTTTGTCCGTATTTATACGTGCTTTTTCTTTAGATTTATGACATTTGCGCTAATCAAAATAAACTAAAACCAAGCCCATGGAGCGCCTACGTTACCAGTTGAAATCCTTAGAAAAAATTCCCGTAAAAGTTTGGAAGTCCTCAGCGGATGGCTGCCGCCACGTCGCCCAGTCCATTGCATTGGCTATCCGGCAAAAACAACAGGAGGGGGAAAAGATCGTTTTAGGCCTGGCAACAGGATCTTCGCCCATCCAGGTCTATCAGGAACTGGTACGCCTGCATAAGGAAGAAGGGTTGAGCTTCCATAACGTTGTCACCTTCAACCTGGATGAATACTATCCCATGCAACCGGACGCGCCGCAGAGCTACGTCCGTTTCATGCATGAATACCTGTTCGACCACATCGACATCAAGCCGGAAAACATCCATATTCCGGACGGCACCATCCCCATGGAAAAGGTGGAGAGTTATTGTACTGCTTACGAAAAGGAGATCAATGCCCATGGCGGCCTCGATATTCAGCTGCTGGGTATCGGGCGTACCGGACACATCGGCTTCAACGAGCCGGGCTCCTGGGAGCATTCCGAGACCCGCCTGGTCCGGCTGGATGCGATCACCCGTAAAGATGCCCTGAAGGATTTCCCCCACGAGGAGGACGTGCCCTATCGCGCCATCACTATGGGCATCAAGACGATCATGAAAGCCAAAATGATCTACCTTTTGGGCTGGGGCGAACACAAAGCTGCCGTCTTAATGCGGGCTATCGAAGGGCCGATCACTGCATCAGTGCCTTCTGCCTTCCTCCAGAAGCACCCCAATGTAAAGGCCCATCTCGACCAAAGCGCCGCCAGCGAACTGACCCGCTTCCAGTCACCCTGGCTCATCGGTATGTGCAACTGGGATGAAGACCTGATCTGCCAGGCCGTCATCTGGTTGTCTCAAAAACTCGACAAGCCCATCCTGAAGCTGACCGATGAAGATTATGCCGAGAACAGCCTCAGTGACCTCATCATCGAGCACGCTTCTGCCTACGATATCAACATCCGCATTTTCAACCGGCTGCAGCATACCATCACCGGCTGGCCTGGCGGCAAACCCAATGCCGACGACAGCACCCGCCCCGAACGCGCCAAGCCGGCCCGTAAAAGGGCCATCATTTTCAGCCCTCACCCCGATGACGACGTCATCTCTATGGGGGGCACCTTCCTCCGCCTGGTCGACCAGGGCCACGAAGTGCACGTCGCCTACCAGACTTCCGGTAATATCGCCGTACACGACCATGATGCCCGCCGCTTCATCGAATTCCTCCAGGAAACCGTAAATGGGGATCACGAAAAAGTCGCAGGCCTACAGGCCCATTACCAGAGTATGATCGATTTTCTGGACCAGAAGGACCCCGGACAGGCGGATACGGCAGAGATTCGCCGCATCAAAGGCATCATCCGCCGGGGCGAGGCCCGGGCAGCCGCTCGCTTCTGTGGGCTGGACGACGCCCACATCCATTTCCTGGATATGCCCTTCTACGAGACGGGCAGCCCACGGAAAAAACCGTTGGGAGACGATGATATCGACGTCGTCGCGGAATTACTCGAAAAGATCAAACCTCACCAGGTGTACGGAGCCGGTGACCTGGCTGACCCGCACGGCACGCACCGCGTTTGTATAGAGGCCATTTTTGGCGCTTTCGAGAAGCTCAAAGGGCAATCCTGGATCAAGGATTGCTGGCTGTGGCTCTACCGGGGCGCCTGGCACGAATGGCCCGTGCATGAGATCGAAATGGCAGTGCCGCTCAGCCCGGCGGAACTACGCAAGAAGCGCCAGGCCATCTTCATGCACCAATCGCAAAAAGACCGGCCCCCCTTCCCGGGAACAGACGAGCGGGAGTTCTGGCAACGCGCCGAAGACCGCAACCAGGCCACTGCCCAGGCCTACCGCAGCCTCGGCCTTGCTGAATACGAGGCCATGGAAACTTTCCGGCGCTGGAAGTTCGAAGATTAAAATACCGGCTACAGGAAACCGTGAGCAGGGTTCGATCGCCGTCTCAAAGGACGGTATCGAACCCTGTTTGCATTATTTCCGAAATGCTTTCGCGTATACCAGGCTATAAGAAAAGAAAATTGGTTAGGACTGAAGGTTTTCAATAACAGCGGCCATCAGGCCAAGCTGTCGATCCCGGCGCATAACCGGCCGAAGATCTCTTCGATACTGCCTACGCCGTGCACTTTGGAAGCTTTGCCCTTGGCAGCGTAGTAGTCGAAAACAGGGGTCGTTTCGTTTTTGTACACCTCTATGCGGTTGCGGATGATGGACTCGTCAGTATCATCAGAGCGGCCGGAAGTCTCTCCCCGCAGCAAGAGGCGCTTAACAAGTTCGTCATCCGGTACATCCAGCATGAGCAGCAGGGAAACCTCATTGCCGTTCTCCGCCAACAGGTTATCCAGAGCATCAGCCTGGGGGACGGTACGCGGAAAACCGTCGAAGATGTAGCCTTCAACGTCGAGGTTAGCCTCCACTTTGTTGCGCAGCATGCCGACGGTAACCTCGTCAGGCACCAGTTCGCCCTTTTCGATGTAGCTTTTCGCTTCCTTTCCGAGAGGCGTGTTGTTACCCATCTCGTAGCGGAAAAGGTCGCCGGTGGAGATGTGCAGCAGCTCATACTTTTCAACGAGCTTGGCAGCCTGGGTGCCCTTCCCGGAACCCGGAGGGCCAAAGAGTATTAAATTGATCATGTAGTGTTGTGGTTTAGTCAAACACTTGGAAACCTTCATTTCAGAAGAAGCGAAAATACAAAAAATGGTGAGATATGAGGTTTTTTAGGGAGGATTCGGCCGGAGGATTGAATATCGGGAAAAAAGGATCAATTCCTTACCCCTACTGCAACACGTCCCGCGCCGAGTAGATCTTAGGTTCCCAATAGCTCGATTTGGAAATGTTGTCGATGACCACACCCCGGGAGGTGCTGTGGATGACTTCGATACCTTCCCGGCTGTTGCGCACCACCATGGCAACGTGGAAGACCTGTCCGGCAGGGCTTCGCTTGAAGAAGATGAGGTCGCCCGGCTGAGCGTCTTCCACCCGAATCTTTTTGCCTTCCTTGGCCTGATAGCGGGAACTCGGGGAAAGGGTGACGTCGAACTTTTTCATTACGTAGGAGGTAAGCCCCGAACAGTCGAAGCTTTTAGGGCCCTTGCCCCCTTCCTGATACCTGGCGCCCAGTTGTTTTTTAGCGTAGCTGACCACCTCTTCCCGCTGCCGGTTACGCTTTTCGACAACCGTCGTCTCGGTAGGTTCAGAACCCGACCCTGCCCGGGAAGGGTTGCGGGGCCCGTTGGGGGTTTCCGTTAAAAAGGCACAGCGCGTAAGCGAAAAAAGCAGAAAAGCGAACAGGGCCGCCGTTCTCAGAAAAGTCCTGAACATGACGTATATCGGCTTGGGAGGTTATACAATCGGAATAATAAACGAGCCGGATTCAGCTTTTATTTTTTTTGAGATGTGAGGGTTTTGTTAACACGAACCTATCCCTGTCCGCCAGAAACTGAAGCTTACTACGGAAATCCTGTTGTTTTTCATAGGATAACTGAACGGTAAACAGCCCTTCCACCTGGGCGGCATGGAGCAGTTCTTCTCCGGCGTAGTCGAATGCCGAGCTATCGCCGGTGTAAGGGAACCCGTTGCCATCGGTACCCACCCGGTTGACGCCCAGGGTATAGGACTGGTTCTCGATAGCGCGGGCTGCCAGCAAGGTTCGCCAGGCCTGGCGGCGCATCTCCGGCCAGTTGGCGGTATAGATCAGGAGATCGTAGTTCTCGGTGTTGCGGGCCCAGACGGGAAAGCGGAGGTCGTAGCAGATCAGCGGGAGTACTTTCCAACCTTCTAGCTCTACTACAAGCCGCTGCTGGCCCGGCGTATAGTGTTCGTGCTCACCGGCCAGTGTAAAGAGGTGGCGCTTATCGTACTTTTCATAAGTGCCATCGGGCCGCACCCAGAGCAGGCGGTTGTAGTAAAGGCCATTCTCCTCGGCGATCATGCTGCCCGTCACTACGGCGTTCAGCCGGCTGGCCTGCCGGGCCATCCAATCAAAGGTAGGCCCCTCGGTGGGCTCTGCCAGCGGCCGGGCATTCATCGTAAAGCCGGTGGTGAACATTTCAGGGAGAACAACCAGGTGAGCAGGGCCGGAAAGCCTGTCCAGCTTTTTGCCCAGGGCTTCGAGGTTGCCCTTTCTGTCCTCCCAGTGCAGAGCCGTTTGAACTAAAATGACGTGCAGCATAGGCATCGGTAGAAATAGCGAAAGAGGTGCAAAGCAATAACTGCGCCTGCACCTCTTTCGGGGCTTTTATAAAATATAGGAGCGGGTATCCTATTCTTCGCCAGCTTCTTCTCCTTCTTCCTCTCCGGCCTCGTCTCCGACAGCTTTGCCTGCCTTTTCGGCGGCAGCCGTAGCAGAACGCAGGGCACGAGGTACTTCCACAGAAGCCACTGGTACACCGGGGGAGTTCAGCACGTCGATGTTTTCCCGGGCGCTGTCAATATCCCGAACCCGGATAGACTGGTTGAGCTGGAGGTTGGAGATGTCTACCTGAAGCTCGCCAATAAGGTGCTCCGGCGTTGTTTTGATCTTAACCCGGCGCAGTTTCTGGATCAGCTTGCCACCGTTTTTAACACCTGGGGACACACCTTTGAAACGCAGCGGTACTTCTACCTTTACCGGCACACCCTCGATGAGGCGCAGGAAATCAATGTGTACTACTGCATCCGATACCGGGTGCCACTGGATTTCCTTAACGAAGCAACGGTAAGCTTTACCGTCGATGGTGACCTCCGCTACTTTGAAATCCGGCGTATAGATCAGATCGCGAACTTCCTTCTGCGTCGTGGAAAAATGAATGGCTTCATCTCCACCATAAAGCACACAGGGGATCTTACCTTCATTCCTGACTGCCTTGGACGCTGTCTTTCCGAGGTCTGTGCGCATCTGCCCGCTTATAGCAATTACTTCCATGATTTATCGACTTTGTCGTTAATGCATTCTACGGTTATCTGCCCGATTTGGCGTTAATTCCAAAAAGGCACGCAAAGATAGATATTTTCCTTTAAAAAGGAAAGCAAGCTTTTTGAAAAACTTTAGCCCCCTACAAATAGTGCAGAAATGGAGCGGTGCTCGTGGGTGTTGCGGATGGCGCGGGAGAACAGCTTGGCGGTGGACAACACCTTGATCTTGCTCGATTTTTCCTTCAGCGGAATGGTGTCACACACCAGCAGTTCGTCCAGAACGGATTCCTCGATCTTCTGGTAGGCATCGCCGGAAAGTACGGGGTGGGTACACATGGCCCGCACGCTGCGGGCCCCTTTTTCAATGAGTATTTTGGCGGCGCGGCAGAGTGTTCCTGCCGTATCTACGAGGTCGTCGACAAGGATAACGTCTGCATCTTGTACCTCGCCGATGACGGTCATCTCGGCGATTTCATTGGCCCGTTTGCGGTACTTATCGCAAATGACTAGGTTGCGGCTGAAATGTTTGGCGTAGGTGCGCGCCCGCTTGACGCCGCCCACATCGGGGGAAGCGAAAATGACGTTGCTGAGATCCATCTCCTGCAGGTAAGGGATATAAATGGCCTCGCTTTTGAGGTGGTCGACCGGGATGTCGAAGAAGCCCTGTATCTGGTCGGCGTGGAAATCCATGGTCATGATCCGGTTGGCTCCGGCGGCTTCCAGCAGGTTGGCGATCATCTTGGCGGAGATGGGCACCCTGGGTTTGTCCTTCCGGTCCTGCCGGGCATAACCGAAGTAGGGGATCACCGCAGTAATGTATCCGGCAGAAGCCCGCTTGGCCGCATCGATCATGAGCAGCAACTCCATGAGGTTTTCCGCCGGAGCGTAGGTGGATTGGATAAAGAATACATAAGCACCCCGGACGGACTCGTTAATCGTGGGCTGCATTTCCCCGTCACTGAATCGGTAGACTTTGATGTCGCCCAGTGGATGGCCGTAGAATTCGGCGATGTTTTTGGCAAGATATTCCGAAGTTGTTCCGGAAAAGAGTTTTACTTCAATCATTGGATTCGTGGACATTAGACCGCTCTTAAACCTCTGCCCAAAGGTAAGAACTATCGGCCAATTATCTCGGGATTTTTCAATCATTACACGAGGGTATTCCCAGAAGCCTCTGATTTAGCCGATAAACCCCATGTCTTTGTCGAACACATGAGAATTGTTGCCGTACATGAATTAAGTTTGCCCTTACATTAATGAGAGAGATCCACCCGAGGGTAATTAATAGTGCGTACTATGTTTTCACTATTTGGAGATTGGTGGGAAGCCCAGAATTGGGCGCAGCAGGTATTCTGGTTGACGGCGATCGTCTCCAGCCTGCTTCTGGCTATTTTCTCGGCACTGAGCCTGTTTGAGTTATCCCAGGGCAATGGAACCGAGCCGGAGCATCGTTTTCCCCATGTTTTTAACCCCCGTTACATCCTCGCTTTTTTTACCGCCTTCGGGTGGTTGGCGCTACTGCTGAGCCACCAGCATATCACCCTCCTTTTCATCCTCTTACTTGCCTCAGCCGGCGGGCTGCTCGCTGCCGTCTTCACCAAAGCATTGATCCGGTTTTTCCTTCCTCTGGCCCCGGGCCACAAGCCAGGTACCGAGCAACTCATGGAAACCACCGGCAGAGTCCTGGAACCCATCCCTCCTCACCGCAATGGATTCGGCAAGGTCCACATCAACCTGCGCGACGCCCCCTACGAACTGGAAGCCATCACCGGTGGCGGAGAGCTGAAACCCGGCGTTCCGGTCCGGATCATCGGTGTGATCGACGGCCGCGTCCTACTGGTGGAACCTCTTGATGACGAAGGATATCCGCATGAAAACCAGAAAGGGTCCAGGGTGTGAAACGCACCTTAACCCTACTGCCCTATTTCTTCCGTTCCGTTACAAAAGTAACCAGGTCTGCAAGTGATTGACGGGCTGGCGACTCCGGAAAAGCCTCTAACAGTTTGAAAGCCTCGCTGCGGTAATCCTGCATGGCCTTATTTGCGTATTCCAGGCCGCCACTGCCACGGACGAACTCCACCACTTCCTGAACCCGGTCGGGTTTTTCACTATGACGCCGGATGGTGTTGATGATCCGGCGGCGGTCCGCACTGGAGGCCTGACGCAAGGCATAGATCAACGGCAGTGTCATTTTCTTTTCCTTGATGTCAATGCCCAGAGGCTTGCCAACATCGTCCGTACCGAAGTCGAAGAGGTCATCCCGGATCTGGAAAGCGATGCCGATCTTTTCCCCGAACAGGCGCATGCGTTCTACCTGCTCCTGGTCGGTGGTGGCGGAAGCGGCGCCGGCACTGCAGGCAGCGGCGATAAGGGAGGCCGTCTTCTGTCGGATGATCTCATAATAGACCGCCTCTTCAATGTCCAACCGGCGGGCCTTTTCGATCTGCAGGAGTTCTCCCTCGCTCATGGCCTTCACCGCATCGGAGACGATCTCCAGAAGTTGGTACTGTTTGCTGCGCAGGGCCAGCAACATACCCTGAGAAAAAAGGTAGTCGCCCACCAGTACGGCAATTTTATTTTTCCACAGGGCATTTATGGAGAAAAAACCCCGACGCTCGTAAGAATCGTCGACCACATCATCATGAACGAGGGTCGCGGTATGGAGGAGCTCCACCAGGGAAGCGGCGGTGTAGGTGGCGTCGGTAGCGGCGCCGCAGGCTTTAGCTGCCAGGAATACGAACATAGGCCGCACCTGCTTGCCTTTCCTGCGCACTATATAATAAGTGATTTTATCCAACAAAGGGACAGGGCTCCGCATTGCTTCCCGAAAGCGGGACTCGAACACCCTTAGCTCTTCATCAATCGGCCCTTTTATGGTATTGAGCGACTTCGCCATGCTTCTGGTTTTGGTCGCCCAAAGCTACAAAACTTTGCCTATCTGGATGCCCGTTACTTGTCAAGCAATTAAGCGATCAGCAATCCAACCAACCCTTTAACGCACCACTACCTGAAAACGCCGCACCAATTTGCCGTTGCCTTTCACGACCAACAGGTAACGCCCGGAGGGCACCCGGCTCAGGTCCAGGCTCTTCACGTTTTCTCCGTTGGGTTGGCGCGGGAATTCAATGCGTGCCATTTCCCGCCACTGGGGATTGATCAGCTGCACCGAAACATCACAATTTTGCGGAAGGTAATATTTGACTACTATATTTCCTTTTTCATCAGGCGCCACCTTGGGGAAAGGCGACCAATCGTTGGGGTCGGAAGCGGCAGGTTCCGGTTCCCGGGGAATGGAAGAGGCCGGTGAAGGACTGTTGTTCGGATTAGGCCGGGAAATGGAACTGGCATTGGAAGGCGGAGGGGTGTCATCGCGCACCGCCACCGTCGGCGATGATCCGGAATCGGAAGCGGAATTGGAAGCCAGGGCATTTCGGTTTTGGATCGTTAACACATCCCCACTTGGAGGATTCCAGATCACTAGCCCTACCGGCGGTTCGAAAACATTGTTGTGGCTGACTTCTGCTACCCGAACCGCCCCATCGGTGCGGATGGTACGCACCTCGATCTTTTCCTGGTCGACGAAGATCCATTTAAACTGGTTAAAACTACCACTGGCCCGGGTCCAGGATTTGTTGTCATTGTTTTCGCGCAGGGGTGCTCCCCAGCATCCCTCACCGATGTAGACAGTGCCGCCCTCATCGTCCCGGATGAAGCCCTCATCACTCCCGGGCTCACGGGAAGGGCGAATGGGGTAAGTGGTTTTTACCACGTGGGCATCGGATTCCATGGCCAGATTGACGCCATATTTATAAAAGAGGGTAGACCAGTTGAGCAGCAGTTCGTCCTTTTCCGGTTTTTTCTGGGTATGGGGACGGATAGAATGATGGTACTGGGCCATTTTCCAGGTAATATGGCTGTTGGCCTTCAGGTCGCCTTCCAACCAGATGCGCTGGCTTCCACCCGGTGGGATCAATGAATTCAGAGTGTAAATGCGAAACAGGTTGCCGCCCAGGGTTAGCGCATAGTAAACATCGTCGCCGCTCACATCGAAGAGTTCGGTAATGGAACTGTTGGCCGATTCGTGGTTGCCCCTTGCCGGAATAACGGGGAAGATCCTTCCGTCGCTGCCGATGGTCTCCTGCCAGTCATCAAACCATTCGCGCCATTCCTGATAGGTATCGCCGGCCGTCATGTCTCCATCGAATATTACAAAGTGGGGGCGTAGCTTACTCACCAGCTTATTGGCGTCCCGCCGGGCTTCCCGGTTGTTTCGGGAGTCCCCTCCTGCAATGATGGACAGGCGCTCGCTAGGCGTATCCGGAGCTGTCCTGAAGGAAAACCGTTGACTGACGCCCTCGCTGTCCTGGACGACAAAATAGTAAACCGTACTGGGCCGAAGGCCGGAAAGGCGCACGTAGTGGTTGTTCATGCCCTTGGACACGATGATGCGGTCGGGCTGCTGTTTGTTGCGGTAAGCAGCTACCTGAGTTCCGAAATCAACGACATCATAAAACAAAACCGGGCTGTCCCCTGAGACCTGGTCCCAGCCAATGACCATAGTAGTGGCCGGGTCAGTGCGCCATGTACAACGATATCGGCCGGTATGGGCCTTCAATGCCCAGGCAAAGCACAATGCAATGAATAGTGTCAGTAATGGCCGGCTGCTTCTTCTCAGCATCAATTCACGTTTAATTTCGTAGATAGTGACACAAAAATTTGATACGGGCCTTCAGGGAAAAGTAATCTGTCAGAATTACATCCGCCGCTGACGATAATTAGGTATCTTTCTTTGGGCCGCCATCTGAATTTTCGAAGCGAGGGCCTTCCAAAACCCGGCACAGCAAAGAAGGCCGGGGTTTCTCGAAAGTTCCACCCGTTTTCCTGCAACAAATACAGCCCCGAAGCGCCTGCGGATACAAAGATGCTCTGACTTTCGGCAAATCAAGGCGAATACTTCAGTAGAATTATTTCATAGGCCTGCTATACCGGGACTTATCTAGGATTGGGATAATTACAAAGCTTTCTCCCGGTGTTTTATTGTGTATTTACGCAGGAAAAAGCTATTAGTTGCAGAGAAATCCCAGGCCTCTTTTCCCCTGCAGCCAGTTTGTGGTACAAAAATTAGAAACTCCCCTTCAAACCCCATAAATTTGTCCGGAATTTTGATCCGCACGCAGGCAACAAACGGGGCAAACAGCATTGCCCTCCCTGCTGTTGCCAAAAATAAACAACTGAAAATGGCAAAAGATAGTTTGGTTTTCAATTTGATCCAAAAGGAATTAACCCGGCAGCAAAAGGGCGTGGAGCTTATCGCCTCCGAGAACTTCGCCAGCCCCCAGGTTATGGAAGCCACAGGCAGCTGCCTGACCAATAAATACGCCGAGGGGTACCCCGGTAAGCGTTACTACGGCGGCTGCGAATTTGTAGATGAAGTTGAACAACTTGCCATCGACCGCCTCAAGGAACTGTTCGGCGCAGCGTTTGCCAATGTGCAACCGCATTCGGGCGCCCAGGCCAATGCAGCCGTATTCCTGGCCGTCCTCCAACCCGGCGACCGCATACTGGGGTTCGACCTTGCACACGGTGGCCACCTCTCTCATGGATCGCCGGTCAACTATTCCGGCAAGGTGTATGAACCTCACTTCTACGGCGTGGAAAAGGACAGCGGCATCATCGATATGGACAAAGTAGAGGCCAAAGCCCTGGAGGTGAAGCCCAAACTGATCATCTGCGGAGCATCGGCCTATTCCCGGGACTGGGAATACGAGCGTTTCCGCGCCATCGCCGATAAAGTAGGCGCCTTGTTGCTCGCCGATATTGCCCACCCGGCAGGGCTCATCGCCGCAGGCCTGCTCCGAAGCCCCATGGAGCATTGCCACATCGTCACTTCCACCACCCACAAGACCCTGCGCGGGCCGCGCGGCGGCATCATCATGATGGGTAAGGACTTCGATAATCCCTGGGGCAGAAAGACTAAAAAAGGCAGCCCCATTAGCATGTCCGCTGTGCTGAACAGCGGCGTATTTCCGGGTATGCAGGGCGGGCCCCTGGAACACGTCATCGCCGCCAAGGCCGTGGCTTTCGGAGAGGCGCTGCAACCGTCCTTTAAAGTTTACGCTCAACAGGTAGTCAAAAATGCCCACGCTATGGCCTCCGCCTTCGTCGAAAAGGGCTATAAGGTGATCTCGGGCGGCACCGACAACCACCTGATGCTGATCGACCTCCGCTCCAAAGACGTGACCGGCAAGGTGGCGGAAAAGGCATTGGAACAAGCCGACATCACCCTCAACAAAAATATGGTGCCCTTCGATACGCAAACGCCGTTCGTCACCTCCGGCATCCGCGTAGGCTCCGCCGCTGTGACCACCCGCGGCCTGAAAGAGGCCGACTGCCGGAAGATCGTCGATTGGATCGATTCCGTCCTCTCCGATCCGGGCAATGAACAGCTCATCGCCGATACCCGCAAGGAGGTCAACGAATTCATGGAGCGTTTCCCGCTCTACGAAGAGATCAACATGCCCGCCTAAAGAGGGCTGAAAAAATATAACCCCTGTTCCGGGAGTACATTCCTGAACAGGGGTTTTTATTTTTTTGGGGCCGTCGGGCAAGTATTTAGAAGAATTTCCCTATTTTTAAGGACCAAAGTCGTTTTGGGCATTTCGCCTGAAATGCCGGCGAGTTGATAACACCTATTCTTATTATAAAGGGTGGGCGCCCGGGTTTCCGGTACCACACCACCACACTTGAGGATATCTAAGACTCTAAACGGGCCCGGCCGGCGTTTTTCAACGCTTTGCCGGGCCTTTCTTTTTCCAGCCTCGTTTTTGAAGTAGCCAGCAGGCGCCTCGTCGTCAACAATCCAAGCATTCAGCCATTTAACCCTTCAACACCCGTCTGCTCCCCTTTCCTCCTCACCCTCATCAGTACCCCATTCCTCGGCCGCAGCGTGATCAGCGGTTGCAGCTCCGGCTCGAAGCCGGGGTTCCATTCCAGTTCGTAGCGGCGCAGCATTTTCACCAACACCAGCTGCATCTCCATCAGGGCAAAATTATTGCCGATGCACAGCCGGGGGCCGCCCCCGAAGGGCATGTAGGCAAAAGGGTGATATTCCTTTCGGCGTTCCCGGCTGAAGCGCTCCGGACGGAAGACTCCAGGTTCATCCCACAGGCCGGGGCGGCGGTGGATGCCCCAGATGTAGGCCACCACCCGGCTTCCTTTCGGCAGGGGAAGTTCCCCGTATTGGTCATCTTCCACGCATAGCCGGTCGGTGATCCATGCCGGCGGGAACAGGCGCATGGCCTCGTCGATCACCTGCTGGGTGTACTCCAGCTTGGGCAGGTCTTCAAAGGCAGGCTCGCGGCCGCCCAGCACCGCCTCGTGTTCCCGCCGCAGGCGTTCCACTACTTCCGGGTGCTGGCCAAGCAGAAACCAGGCCCAGGATAGGGCGTTGGCGGTGGTCTCATGGCCGGCCACGAACAAGATGGCGCTTTCCTCCACCAGCTGCCGGTCCGTCATCCCCTCGCCGGTATCCTCATAGCGGGCTTCGAGCAGCATTTGCAGCAGGTCGTCGTTCCGTTCACCGGAGGACCGGCGGCCCTGTATGTATTTCAGGATGACACCCTCAAATCTGTCCGACAGTTCTTTGTGTTCCCGGTACTGGCCGGAGAAACGGAACCAGGGGATCAGGTAAGGCTGCCGGAAGGTACGGGCTATGAAAGACTGGACCACGGTCACGGTATCAGCCAGCAAAGTGAGGTCCTCCTCCGTGAGGGCGGTAGTGAACAGAGACTTGGCCACCACCCGAAAGGCCAGCTCCATCATCATGGGCGACATATCGATGGGCTGTCCGGCAGCCAGGGCCGGCTCAAAACGCCGATCCAGGAAATCATCTACCTCCTGGTTCATGATGGCCGTCAGGCCCGCCAGGCGTTTGCGGTGGAAACCCGGCTGTATCAGCCGGCGTTGCCGCAGCCAGTAATCGCCGTCGCTGGTCAGCAGGCCGTTGCCCAGGAAGTACCCCATGCGCTCGGTTTGTATAGGCGACTTGCGCCACTTGCGATGCTCCTTTTGCAGGACGTGCTGGGCCAGGCCGGGGTCGGTGGTCAGAATGCCTTTGACCATACCGCCCAGGTAGAATTCAAAGGTAGGGCCGTATTCGGCAACGTACTGGTCGAGCGTGGCAATGGGGTTGTAGGCAAAGCGCAGCGAATTGCGCAGGGAGATCCAGCGGGGGATCCGGGGGAGCGTGGGGGTGGGAACGCCGGCCATGGTTTTTTTTTGGGGAAGATAAGGAATGATAAAAGAATAACTTGTAAAGAAGGAAGCTGGTATTTTGAAGTGGGTTTACGTCTCCGACGCCAAATAAATTTGGCGCTCCAAGGTAAACGTTTCAATTGGGTGTACGTCTCCGACGCCAAATAAATTTGGCGCTCCAAGGTAAACGTTTCAATTGGATCCTTCCTCGTTGCCAATACCCCTCCACTCCGACGGCGAATGTCCGAACTGGGCCCGGAACGCCTGGCTGAAATGCGATGCATTTTCAAAACCACTCTCATGAGCGATCTCCGAGGCAGTCCTATCCGTTGTTTCCAGCATCAGGCGGGCGTGTTGGAGGCGGCGCAGCCGCAGCCATTGGCCTGGCGGCAGGCCGTAGGCTTCCCGGAAGTCCCGCTTGAAGGCGGAAAGGCTGCGCCGGGCCAGCCGGGCGAAAGCTTCCAAGGGCAGGTTGAGGAAGAAGTTCTGCTCCATCACCAAACGGATATTGGGCTTGCCGCTGAGCAGGCTGGCGAGGAAGGCCGCGAAGGGCCGGTTGGCGGGCTCGGCGATGAGCGTGAGCAGGAGCTCTTCGAATTTCAACGCCAGAGCGCGGCGGCGCGCCTCATTGAGGGGATGGTTGAAGTAGGGAAGGGCCGTATAGTAAAACTGGCTGATGGGCGCCGTCACCCGAATGGGAATGCCGGCGCGGCGGGCCTCCTTCGCATTTTTGGGCAACAGGACCGCGTGCTTCCGGGCAAACTCCTCCAGAAATTCGTCTTCGATGAAAAACAGCAGACTCTGAAAAACACCCCTTCCCCTGGGGATCTCCGACATCAGGTAGCCGCCCCGCCGCAGGAAGAGCGCCCGGTTGTAACTCAGTTTGTAAGCCTCCTCTGCTGTGTGGATCACCTTGCGCCCTTCCAGCACGAAGACGATGAAGTTGCGGTCCGACCATACCCGGTTGCGGACGGACTGCTCGTAGGAGCGGTACTCGACAAAGCGAAAGCCGGGAACCGCCTCTATTTTGGGGAATTTGTCGGATGCTTTGAAGAATTCGTTGAGTTGGATCATGGGAGGTAATATAGGTGGAAAAGTGGAAAAGTGTAAATGTACGTGGGTGGAAGTGCGTACGCCGAAAAGTGGAGGGGGGCCGCTGTGTACGATGTACGGACAAAGTGGGAGCCCTTGTGTGTAAGATGTGCGAGGTTGTCCAATGTTAGAACGGTAGCCTTATACTTGTCTGGCTCTCCGGTGCCAGCACCTATACACCTATACACATTTACACACCTTCGGCCTTTTCCAGCAACCACCCCTTCTCCGTCAGCGGCTCCGCATTCCGGATCTCTTCCTCCAGCGCCTTCACCGCCTCCTTATCCATCGGATTAAGGGCGAGCAGCTTCTGGGTGTAGCGAATAATGTTCAGGTAGTTCTGCTGGTGGTAGCCGATATGGCGCTTGCGGCGCAGGAAGGCTTTCATGGTGCGCAGGTGCGCTTCCAGTAGATCAAACTCCGACAGTTCGTAGTAGGCTTTCATCTGTAGGGTTTTGGCCACCATATTGTTGATGAGGTCGCGGTAGTCGGCCCGCTGCAGGTGGGCCAGCACCTGGCCGTACTGCCGGCGGGCGAAGGCCAGGCGGGCGGCGTTGAGGCTGTAGGCGGCCTCCTGCTGTCCGGGATGAAGGTAGGAGCGGTAATGGTTGAGGAAATGCTCGGCCCAGCTGAACTCCTCCAGGCGGAGGGCAATGCCGATGGCGTTGTTGTAAGTGAAGCGGGAGAGGGTTCCGTTTTCCAGCAAAACTTCCGTCTCCAGGCCTTTCTGGTAGAGTTCCAACGCTTCGCGCAGGTAGCCCTCCGCCGTCCGGTTGATCTTGCGGATGCAAAAGTTGATGGCCAGCAGGAAGAGGTCGCGCAGATCGGGCTGGGGAAACAGGCCGATGGATTGGAAAAGTTGAGCCTGGAAGGCAGAATAATGGGCGTCTTCTTCCGGGAAACGCAGCATTAGGAAGCAATGGAAGTAAACGCTCACCGCCGGGATATCCCGGTAAGGAGGCTCCCTGGCCAACTCCAGAAGGGCCTCCTCCAGGGCGATGCGGTAGCTGGCCTTGTAGACGGCCTCGTGGGCCAGCAGGAAGCAGCCTTGCCGCAGTTTCATACCCAGAAAGGCAGTGGTGAGCTGGCCTTCCAGTTCCTGCAGATTGTGCTCGCGGGTGCGGCCCAGGGTGGATTCCTCCTGGTAGCGCTCCTGTTCCAGCCAGTATTGGGCGAGGTAGTATTCGGGCGGGCGTTGGGTTTCCTCCTTTTGCTGTTTGTGCAGTTTTCGGTAGGCCTTCTGGAAGTGGCCGTCCAGCCCCCGCTTGCGGTAGGCGGCGAGGAGCAGGTGTTGTTGGAGCCAGGGCGCCTGCTCGGCTTCGCGTTGCCGCAGGAAATCCTCCAGGCAGCGGTAGAGGTAGCTGAGCACCAGGCGCAGTTGCTGGTCGTCGTAGGGCTGCTCGGAGTGCAGGGCCTGCCAGGCCTGTTCCCGGCTGAGAGGTAGGCCTTCCGGGGCGGCGGCCACCAGTTGTTCGAAGAGCAGAGGGAGGTCCTCCCGCTGGTTGTGGTAGGGCGAGGCCAGCCACTTGCGGGCTTCGCGGATGTCCTGTTTGGTGAAGGTGCGGAGGAGTTGGTAGACGAGGGTGTTCTCCATGAGTGAATGTGTATATGTGTATTCGCGAATTAACTCTTGACAGTCAGAGTATTGGGCTTAGGTGAAATACGTGGAAATACATGGAAATGTGCAGCCCGAAGTGCCTGCCAGGGTGCGCTTTTCTCCGGTTGCCATGGCTTTATGTGAAGGCATGCCCAGCGTGCCCTGGCTTAGAAGGCATAGCTCACCCGGAAAAATCCGCTTGCATTTCTTGGCAAAAAATCATTTCACTCTACAATATTTCGTTTATAATTCCTAAAAATTAGATTTTTCAAAGCAATTTTTCAGGAATAAACTTCTACAATCTACGAAAAATGTGTTTGCGAATCCGGATGGAAGGATGAATTTTTGTAGAGTGCTAAGGTGACGCCTTCCCCGGTAGAATGCCTGGAACAAAAGGTGTCGCCTTCCACTGTTAAAGTATCATCAAACCTTTGAGATTACCGAAACCTCAAAGGAATCGAGGCCCCGGCAGGCGCCTGCCGGTTTTCCCACCCAGCCTTCCCGCTGCGGAAAACCGGCAAAAAAAAACACAATCTCATGAAGGTAATTTACTCTGCTCTCTTTTTCATTCTGCTGCACGGCATCGCCCACGCCCAATGCGAGGACTTCGTTTTGACAGTCACCAACGTGCAGCCGCCCTCCTGCCCGAACTCCGCCGACGGGGCTATCAGCCTGAGCGTAGCCGGCGCCCAGGGAACGGTAAGCTACGCCTGGAGCGAAGCAGGCCTGATCACCCCCACCATAGACGGGCTGGCGCCGGGAACGTACTCGGTGACGGCGACGGATTTTGCGGGGTGTGAGGCGGTGGAGACGGTGGTGCTGGCGGCGGCGGTGGTGGCTGATGCCGGGGAGGATCCTTCCCAATACTGTGGCGAAGGAGCCGTTACTTTGGGCGGCTCTGTATTATCACCCGTTTCCTTTGCAGAGCAAGGTGTTCAAACCATCGAGTTCTACAATGCATTATCGGAGCAAGTTTCTTTTGATGGGACGCCGGGCGGAGTATTCATTGGCCCCGTAAGAGATACGGCGGAATATACCTCGAACAATACCGGTGTATCTATGCAATTGGGAAACCTGAGCGGGCAGCCCGGAGAACAGGTGTACCTACCCATTTATGTAGGGCAGGGTTTTCAGGATATGGCCGCTTTTCAGTTTGGAGTAAGCTTCGACACCACCATTTTGGAATTGACAGGCATGGTGATCCCCACTAATACGCTTCCCAATTTTGGCGTGCCCACTGGAGACCCCCCATCCTGGCCTCAGGGGTTTTTCCTCATCAGTTGGAACAGCCCGGATCCTTTGATTGGACATTCCCTGCCGGACGGGCATTTGTTAGCGCTGCTTCAGTTTACAGTCACCGGCGCCTCTGTGTCTACTTCCGGCCCCAACATCACCTACCAATGGACAGGCCCCGACAACTTCACCTCCACCGAGCCCTTCCCCCAGGTTTCCCAGTCCGGCGCCTACACCCTGCGCGTAACGGACACCAGCCAGCCCGATTGCTGGGCGGAAGACCTGGTGGAAGTTATCTTCCAGCCCGATAGCATCGGCGTGATGCTGGCGGATACCCTCACCCCCTGCCTGTCCCAACCGGTAGTGCTGGAACCGGAAATATCCGGAGGACAACCTCCATTCTCCTATCTGTGGAGCACCGGAGACACCACTGCATCCATTACCGTAACCTCAACAGATGCTTTGGCCGATTACTCCGTCACCATCACCTCCGCCGACGGCTGCACGGGGTTGGCCACAGCCAGGGTGGAAGCGGAAAATACCATCCCCCCGGCGGTAGCGGCCTCCGACCAGCCCTTCTGCCCCGGCTCTCCAGCGGATCTGCGGGCCACAGCTACCGGTGGCGCCGCGCCCTATACCTACCTATGGAATGACGGCTTCGTCACGGATAACCCCCGGCGCATTGTCACCCTGACGGCCCCAGCGGCCTATTGGGTGAGCGTGGTGGATGCGAACGGCTGCAGCAGCACACCGGATACCGCCCTGATGATCGAACAGCCCTTGTCGGAAGTAGACCTCGGCCCCGACCGCTACTTCTGCACCCCCGAACAGGTGCTTCTCATAGCGAGGGTCGTCAGCGGCCCGCCCGCCATTAGCTACAACTGGAATGATGGGACGGCGGGACAATTTACCACGGTGCAGCCTTTTCAGACCTCTGATTACATCGTGTCGACCTTTAACACCCAGGGCTGTCCCGATGCCGATACGGTGACCCTATTCATTGGCCGCCAGGGGATCGATGTCTCTTCTCCTTTGTGTGATGACAATGGCACTCCTAATAACCCCGGCGACGACACCTTTACCTTTCAGGCTACCGTCGAGAGCAACCCGGGCGGCAGTTGGGTGAGCAACCTGGGGCCCTCTGACTTCTATGGGCTCCCCGTTACCTTTGGCCCTTATCCGATCGCCGACGGCGATGTTACCCTCACCGTGGCGGATGGCTTCGACCCATCCTGCACGGCCACCACGGTGGTGGCGCCGCCGGCTCCTTGTTCGGTTCCCATACCCTGTAACATCACCATTACGGCCACCAATACGATCTGCACCGACAGCGGTACGCCCAATAACCCTTCCGATGACTCTCTCCTGTTTACCCTGTTGGTAGAGGGCGGCCCCGGCCCCGGCTGGGTGAGCAACC
This sequence comes from Lewinellaceae bacterium, assembly GCA_020636405.1. Taxonomy (GTDB): domain Bacteria; phylum Bacteroidota; class Bacteroidia; order Chitinophagales; family Saprospiraceae; genus JACJXW01. The sequence goes on from JACJXW010000010.1 coordinate 48,338, forward strand.
TGGGGCCGACGGGCAGTTACGGGCAGGCCGTTACCTTCGGGCCCTTCCCCATCGCTGCGGGCGACCTCACCCTCACGGTGGTGGACGCCGGCGACCCGTCCTGCAACACCACGACGGTGGTGCCCGCGCCGGCGCCCTGCTCCGTTACCCCACCCTGCACCATCATCGCCACGGCCACCGACATCATCTGCACCGATAACGGTACGGCAGGTAACCCCGTTGACGATACGTTGTTGGTAATATTGCTGGTGGACGGCGCCGGTAACGGCTGGGGCAGTAACCGTGCCGACGGCTCCGGCGCCTACGGCGTACCGGACACCATGTCCTTTGCCCTCGCCGACGGCGCATTCAACCTGCAGGTATTTGATGAGAACGACCCCACCTGTAGCACCAGCCTGCTGATCGACCCAGCCGTCCTTTGCGCCCCGCCCTGCAACCTGCAGGCCGTCGTGCAGGAGATCATCTGCAACGACAACAACACCCCCGCCGATACCACGGACGATACTTTCACCCTGGAGATCCTCATCACCGGCGGCCCCGGCAGCGGCTGGGTGGAAGACAGCTCCGGCCTGAGCGGGGAATACGGCACGCCCTTCACCTTTGGCCCCTACCCGGCCGACTATGGACATGTGGGCCTCATCTTCCGGGATGTCGATTATTTATCCTGTGTGGATATTTTTGACCTGTATACGCCAGTTCCCTGCGTCATCGACTGCCAGCAAAACCCAATCCTGGTCAATTTTGACGTCGTTTTCCCTACCTGCTTCGGCGCTTCCGATGGAGAGGCCATTGCGATCGTGGAGGGCGGCGCCGGCGGCTATACCTATCAATGGTCCAATGGCGTGACAACATCTTCCATTTCGAACCTTCCTGCCGGAGACTACAGCCTGGCCGTGGCCGATGTATTAGGGTGTCAGGCCACCGGAGTCGCTACCCTTACAGAGCCCCCGCTGCTGGTACTGGACCTGCAGGCGACACCGGTTTCCTGCCCGGGCGCGAACGATGGAGTCATCAACGTATTCATTACCGGCGGAACTCAACCATACACCTATCAGTGGAGTATCATTGGCGCTTCAACCCCTGTTCTGGGAGGGCTGGAGGCCGGAGTCTACAGCGTTACGGTGTTTGACGCCAATGACTGCTCTGTATCCGGAGAGGTGGTGGTGACAGAGGCCGGGCCCGGCCTGGCGGCATCGATCGATATCATCCAGCAACCTACCTGCCCCAATTCCAATGACGGTGTTCTTTCGGCCAATGCATCCGGGGGCGTTCCTACTCTTGAGTACATCTGGTCGACCGGTTTTACCGGGCCCACCCACCCCGGACTGGCGCCAGGACTTTATTCCATAGAAATATCAGATGCCAACGGATGCTCGATCGTGAGATCCATCCTGCTGGAAGCGGTATTGTTCGCAGAAGCAGGCCCCGATCAGGTGCTCGATTGTAATAACCCAACGGTGACATTGGATGCCAGCCTTAGTTCTGCAGGCCCCGATATAGCATACGAATGGACGGGCCCTGGCGGTTTACTTTCCGGGCTGGCGGTAATAGAAGTATCGGAACCCGGGGTTTACACGCTTGAGGTAACCGATACCGGACAACCGGATTGTTTCGCGACAGATACCGTAATTGTTTTGGCAGGAGAAAACCCTCCGCCGATCATCAATATCAGTCCGGTTTATGTTTCCTGCGATTCCGCCGTCCTTTTCTACCCGCTTACCCCTAACCTGGCAATAACCTGGACGCTGCCGGGAGGCGGCGCATCCACGGAACCAACTCTGGGCGTTACGGAAAGCGGCGATTACCTTTTCACCATTTTGGACATTACCAACGGCTGTACTGCTTCCGGCCAGGTATCAGTGGTGTTCGATCCCGGAGCCTGCGCCACACTCAAGGGCCGCCTGGTTCGGGACACCCTGCCCGACTGCATTCCCGCCCCGGACGAACCCGGCCTGCAAAACTGGCTGATCGCCATACAGGGCGACGGGCAGGTGTACTACGCCGTCACCCAACCGGATGGGTACTACGAACAAAGCGTGCCCATCGGTGATTACGAGGTGTACCCGATCCTTCCCGGCCAGCTGTGGCTGCCCTGCCAGGACAGCTACCCCGTCAGCCTGCAGCAGCCCGGCGAGATGGCCATACTGGATATTCCCGTGCAGGAAGCAGAGGCCTGTCCCGTGCTCTCCGTCGATGTCAGCCTGCCCATCCTGCGCCGCTGCTGGACGCGCAGCATACCTATCCGCTACTGCAATGAAGGCACGGACGACGCTGAAGGCGCCTACATCGTCGTTACCCTCGACGACGCCTTCAACTACCAGTTCGCTACCGCCCCCCTGCTCAGCCAGGACGGTAACCAACTCACCTTCGATATCGGCGATGTGCCCATCGGCGGGTACGGCACACTGTATGTGACGGTGCAGGTAAGCTGCGACGCCGTCGTTGGCACAACCCTCTGCACTGAGGCCAAGATCTTCCCCAACGCCCCCTGCTTCCCGCCCTCTCCCAACTGGTCGGGCGCCAGCCTGCAGGTGAAGGGCGCCTGTGAGGGGGGCGAGGTGCAGTTCCGGGTGGAAAACGTCGGCTCAGGCGACATGGCCGCGCCCCGGCCCTGCATCGTTATCGAAGACGGCGTGATGCTGCTCGTCGCGCCAGACAGCGTACAGCTCAACAGCGGCGAGGCTTTCACCTACCGCTTCCCCGCCAACGGCTCCACCTACCGCATCGAGGTGGAACAGGAGCCCTTCCACCCCGGCCTCAGCATGCCCGTGGCCGTGCTGGAAGGCTGCGGCATGAACGCCAACGGCAGCTTCAGCACCGGCTTCGTCAACCAACTGGCACTGGATGACGCCGACCCCTTCATCGACATCGAATGCCGGGAGGTAGTCGGCTCCTACGACCCCAACGACAAGCACGGCTTCCCCCGAGGCTACGGCGCCGAAAACTACATCTATCCCGGCACGGATATCGAGTACCTGATTCGCTTCCAGAATACCGGCAACGACACTGCCTTCCTGGTCGTGATCCGCGATACGCTCTCCGGCCACCTGGACATCACCACCGTTCACACCGGCGCTGCCAGCCATCCCTACACCTGGGACATTGACAGCAACAACATCCTGGTGTTCACCTTCGATGACATCCTCCTGCCCGACAGCACTACCAATCTGGAAGGCAGCCAGGGTTTTATCGAGTTCAAGGTGTCGCAGCAGGAGAACCTGCCCCTGGGTACCGTGATCGAGAACAGCGCCGCCATTTATTTCGACGTCAACGAGCCGATCATTACCAACACCACCATTCATACGCTGGGGCATGATTTTGTCAAGCTTGTCAGCTTCACGCCGCAGGACAATATCCCGGAGCTGAGGATCAGCGTGGCGCCGAACCCCATGGGCGAATGGGCATTGCTGCAGCTGGAGGGATGGCCGGGTGGCGAAGGGCTCTTCGAGTTGTACGGCCTGCAGGGGCGGCGGTTGCGGGAGCAGCGTTTCAGCGGGCCCGCTCTCCGCTTTGAGCGGCGGGGGCTGCCGGCAGGGCTGTATGCCTTCCGGATCGTGGATGAGCGGGGGAGATGGGGAAGTGGGCGGCTGGTGATCCGGCAGGATTGACAAGTTTATCCCACCTGGGAGAAAAAGTCTGAACAGAACTAAGCACTCTTTATCTTCACCAACGACATCAGATGCATGAACACCGCCGACGGCATCAGGAAAGCCGGCAGGAAAAGAAAAGGAACCGTGCCGAATTCCTGACCGATGGGAGGCGCTTCATAACCCCATGCCCCGGGGTTGGCCAGCATGCCCAGGAAAATGGATACGACGATGGCCAGAAAAACCAGGCCCAGGATGTTCCAGGCCAGAAGAACCTTTGGCGAAAGCGATTTTTTCTGAAAGGCCAGCCAGCCAATTACAGGGGCCGACAAGCCCATGACAATATCGAAATTGTAGCCTTCAAAAGTAGGTTCTACAGGGAATATGCCCCTTGCGAAGGTGCAGAAGATGAGCAGTTCCACAAAGATGCGGAAGCTCTGGTAGTAAACGGCGAAGGCGGCAGGGAAACCGGCAATGAGCGGCCTGAAGGCCCTGGATGTGAAAAAGAAGATCATAAATACCAAGGCGGGCACTATCAGGAACAGCGGTATCCTTGGCGGCATAGTGAAATTCTGTAATATGCCGGTAGCGGACAGTAGGCAGGTATATGCCGTCCATACGGCCACAATAGCCCCATAGCCAATGACCGTCTTTTGGACATTCAGCCCCGCATTGAGCGAAGCTTTGCGAAAGGCGACGCCCATCAGCACAACGGTGGCGAGGTGCAATAACCAATATCCGGTTTCCAACATAGTTTTTCTCTTAAAGACCTCATTGGGCTAGAAGAGGCCACTGATTTGATCCCTTTTTAGACAGGAGGACAAGATGGACAAGATTAACAGGAGGACTGGCAGAGTGCCAAAATCTTGTTAATCCCCCAATCCTGTCATCCTGTCTTTACCACTCCGTATGGAACACCCCTTCCTTATCCACCCTTTCATACGTATGCGAGCCAAAGTAGTCCCGTTGCGCCTGCACCAGGTTGAGCGGCAGGCGCGGGTTGCGGCTGGCGTCGAAGTAGGCCAGGGCGGAGCTCAGCGCCAGGGTAGGCAGGCCGAAGTCGATGGCCGTTTTGAGGACGGCACGGGCGGCGTGCTGGCCATGCAGCAGGGATTCGTGGAAGGCCGGGGCCAGCAGCAGGTTGCGCAGGGCCGGTTGTTCCTGGTAGGCACGGCGCATGTCTTCCAGCAGCCGGGCGCGGATGATGCACCCGCCGCGCCAGATGCGGGCCACCGTTTCCATTTCCAGGCCGTAGCCGTATTCTTCAGAAGCTTCCGCCAGAAGGCGCATGCCCTGAGCGTAGGTGATGATGAAAGCGAAGTGCAATGCTTCGCCTACTTGCGAGACGACCTGGCCTTTATCGACTTCAGGAGTATTCTCGACCGCACGCGTGTAGTGGGGTTCGGCCTGTTTGCGTTCCATTTTGAGGGAGGAGATCCCGCGCATGGCCACGGCGGCGTCGATAGTGGGAATAGCGATGCCCAGGTCCATGGCATTCTGGGAAGTCCATTTGCCGGTACCCTTCTGCTTCGCTTTGTCCAGGATCTTATCGACCAGCCATCCATCTGCCTCCTCGTCGCGTTTGGTGAAAATATCGGCGGTGATCTCGATGAGGAAGGACCCTAGGGCGCCCTGGTTCCAGTTGTGGAACACCTGGTGCAGTTCCTCGTTATTCAGCCCTCCTACTGTTCTCAGGACGTCGTAGGCCTCGGCGATCAGTTGCATCAGGCCGTATTCAATGCCGTTGTGGACCATCTTGACGTAATGGCCGGCGGAGGTATTGCCCAGGTGAGCCACGCAAGGCACGCCGTCTACCTTGGCGGAGACGGCCTCCAGGATGGGCCCCACCAATTGGTAGGACTCCACATTGCCGCCCGGCATGATGCTCGGCCCGCGGCGGGCGCCTTCCGAACCGCCGGAAACACCCACACCCAGGAACTGTAACTCTTTCATCTTCAGGTATTCCTGCCGGCGGTTGGTATCTTCAAAGTGGGAGTTGCCGCCATCGATGATGAGGTCGCCCTTATCGAGATGAGGGATCAGGGACTCGATGACGCTGTCCACGGCCTTACCGGCCGGCACGAGCAGCATGATCTTGCGGGGGCGCTTAAGCATGGCGACGAACTCCGCGGTATTGGTGGTGCCCTTTACCGGTTTGCCGGCAGATTCCTCATCCAGGGCATTGGCCTTTTCGGCGTCCAGGTCGAGGCCGGCGGCGGAGAAGCCGTGGTCAGCGACGTTCAGCAAAAAATTGCGGCCCATTACGCCCAGGCCGATCATCCCAAAATCGTAGGTAGAAGTCATAGGGTTTAGATATAGTGATTCCAGATCTTGAAGGAATCGCTTATTTAAAGGAATCGTTTTCAATCCTCGCCAGCTTGTCCAGCCGCCGCTGGTGACGGCCCTCGCCGGAATATCGGGCATGTAGAAACGCAAATATAATCTCTTTAGCCAATTCCGGGCCAATGACGCGGCCGCCCAGGCAGATCAGGTTCAGTTCGTCATGTTCCACACCCTGGTGGGCCGAGTAGGTCTCGGTGATGAGCGCCGCCCGAACGCCTTTGAACTTATTGGCGACGATGGCCGCACCCACGCCGCTACCGCAGATGGCGATGCCGCGATCGACGAGCCCGCCGGCTACAGCGCGCGCCAGGGGAGCTACATAGTCGGGGTAATCATCCTGCTGGTCCAGGCTTTTGGCACCGAAGTCGGTGATGTGGTAACCGTCCGCTTCCAGAATATGAAGCAGGTGCTGCTTGAGGGAGAAACCGCCATGATCGGCGGCGATACCGATTTTCATAACAATTTGTGCTATTTTGTAAACTTTGCCGGAATTCAGAACTTTTATCATAACAGATGTTCGCAGACATAGGTTGTTTGGCCAGTAGGATTCCTTTTTCGGCCTGCTCGCCAACCATTCTATACGCCCCTCGGGTACGAGAGGAGTATGCACCCAATAACAGACAACCCAATTCATCATGGACCCACAGGTACTTGTCATTTTTGGCGCTTCCGGAGACCTCGCTCACCGCAAGCTGATCCCTGCTCTTTATCAACTCCACAAAGGGAAGTTCCTCCCGGAAAACTTCGCCGTACTCGGTGTCAGCCGCACCAGTTATACGGACGATGAATTCCGCAAAGAGGCCTTTCTGGAAAACCCCCACCTCTCCGAAGCGGATAAAGACGAAAACTTCGCTAAAATGCTCTTCTATCAGGGGATAGACACCCTTGCCCAGGACGAATACGCGAAGGTCCGACAGCGCCTGGCGGAGATCGACGAGAACCTTAAAACGGGCGGTAATTATATCTTTTACCTGTCCGTGCCGCCCAGTATGTACCCCAAAATACCGGCCTTTCTGGCAGAACAGGGCCTCAACAACAGCGGAAAGGGCTGGAAGCGGCTCGTCATCGAAAAGCCGTTCGGTTACAACCGCGAATCGGCGCGCGAGCTCAACCAGCAGTTGCAGCAATATTTCGATGAAGATCAGATCTACCGCATCGACCACTACCTGGGGAAGGAAACGGTGCAAAACCTTCTCGTTACCCGCTTTGCCAATGGTATCTTCGAACCGCTATGGAACCGCAATTACATCCACCACATCGAGATCACTGCCTCTGAAGATATAGGCGTGGGCAAGCGGGGCGGTTATTATGACCATTCCGGCGCTTTGCGCGATATGGTGCAGAACCACCTGCTGCAGGTAGTGGCCCACGTGGCCATGGAGCCGCCGACCACCGCCGATGCCGAGTCCATCCGCAATGAAAAGCTGAAGCTGTTCCAATCCATCCGCCCGATCGGAGAGTCGGAGGTGGAAAAGTATGCGATCCGGGGACAGTATATCGGCGCCTCCATTCAGGGCAACCGGGTGCCCGGCTACCGGGAGGAGGAAGGCGTAGACAAAAACTCCACCACCGAAACCTATGTGGCCCTGAAGTTCTTCATCGACAACTGGCGCTGGGCAGACGTACCCTTTTACATCCGCACCGGCAAGCGCCTGCCCACCAAGGCCACCGAGATCGTGGTATACTTCAAATCGCCGCCCCACCACCTCTTCCGCAATGAGCTGGACCTGATGAACATGAACAACCAACTCGTCATCCGCGTCCAGCCGGATGAAGGGATATTGCTCAAATTCGGGATGAAGGTGCCCGGCTCCGGCTTCAAGGTGAAAAACGTCGGTATGGATTTTCACTATTCCGACCTCACCAACGCTGCCGTGCCCGAAGCGTACCAGCGCCTCATCATCGACGTGATGAAAGGCGACGCCACCCTCTACGCCCGTGGGGATAGCGTGGAGGTGGCCTGGAAGTTCGTGGACCCCATCCTGAATGCCTGGAAAAACCAGGAGAACATCAAGTTGTACGGTTATCCCGCCGGCACCTGGGGCCCGGAAGTGGCCAACAAGCTGATCGACGGCGATAATGTCAGCTGGCGCAATCCTTGCAGCAACCTCACGGATTCGGAGGATTATCGGTTGTTGTGAGGTTCGTGTATTCGTGTATTCGTGTATTCGTGCATTCGTGTATTCGTGCATTCGTGTATTCGTGAGGGTACTCCGTCTTAATTAAAAAAACATCATGCCTACAGAGATCCACATTGCCGGGACGGCGGAACAGGTAGCGGAAGATTTCGCCCAATACTTTGCCGATTGGGTAGAAAAGAAGCCGCTTGTGACGGTTGCCCTCTCCGGAGGGAGTACGCCCAAAGTGCTCTTCCGCCTGTGGGCGGAACGGTACCGCGGCCGCATCGACTGGACGAAGGTCCACTTCTTTTGGGGGGATGAGCGTTGTGTTCCGCCCGATGACGAAGAGAGTAATTTCAAAATGGCCAACGGCCTGTTCTTATCACGAGTGGACATCCCGGAGGGAAATATCCACCGCATTCGGGGAGAGGAGGAGCCGGAAGCAGAAGCAAAACGTTATGCCAAAGAGATAACTCAATTCGTGCCTTCCCGCAACGGCCTGCCTGCCTTTGATATGATCTTGCTGGGCATGGGAGACGACGGGCATACGGCTTCCATATTCCCCCACCAGATGGAATTGCTGACTGCGGAGGCCCTATGCGCGGTGGCTACTCACCCGGAGAGCGGCCAAAAGCGGGCCACACTGACGGGCAAGGTGATCAATAATGCCAAAGAAGTAGTTTTCCTGGTAACCGGTAAAGGCAAGGCCGAGAAGCTCGAGGAGATCATAGAAGCGAAAGATGGCAGCGGAAAGTATCCGGCAGCCCATATAGAGCCAACCCATGGCGAACTACACTGGTTCGTGGATGAAGCCGCGGCGGGAAGGCTGAAGTGAGCAGGATACAATTACCTGGACTGAAATGGATAGCCCTACATAGAGATGAGGAAATGCAGTCCGGTCCTGAGCCTGGCGTTTCCACTGCATTTCCATCCTGGCGTGCGGGCACGCTGAAGTTCCTGTAGAACGCAGGCGTAACGGTTGTCAGCCCGCACGTCACTGCGCATTTCCACGCATTTCGCTATTTGCGTCCAGGTATTTGAATCTTCTCTACATCGAATCCAGGGCTTTGACCAGGTAAGTAAGCATGAATGGCATGGGCACCCAGAACCATTCATCAGCGAACATCAACATGAGCACGAAGAGGACGAAGAATACCAGGAACAGTATCCAGTCCATGGCTTTAGAACTTTTGCTAGTATTGGTTGTCTCCATTGTCTTTTAATTTGGCGCAAAACTAATAAAAAGGCCAGGTATTGAAAAGCCGGGCTCCATTCAATGTCTGTTCCGGCTCAAAAAATGACAAATCATGGCAAAAAAAGTGGTTATCATCACCGGCGGCGGCCAGGGTATTGGCAAGGTTACCGCCGGCCACCTGGCAGCGGAGGGCTGGCAGGTAGCGATCCTGGAAACTGATACCGAAGCGGGAAGGGAAACGGCCTCAGCAATTGCCGGCCTGCTGTTCCTGGCCTGTGATATTACGCAGGAGGCGGCAGTACAGGCCTCCGTTGAGGCCGTGATCGAGCGATACGGGAGGATAGACGCCCTGGTAAACAACGCCGGTTTCGGCATCAACAAACCCATTGCAGAACTCAGCCTACGGGAATGGAACCGGGTGATCGGCACCAACCTCACCGGCGCGTTCCTCTGCAGCAAATACTGTGCGCCTCACCTGAAGGAAAGCCGGGGCGCCATCGTCAACATTGCCTCCACCCGCGCTTACATGTCGGAGCCCCATACCGAGGCCTACTCCGCCTCCAAAGGAGGCCTCCTCGCCCTCACCCACGCCCTGGCCATGAGCCTGGGGCCGGAGGTGCGCGTGAACAGCATCAGCCCCGGCTGGATCGACGTGACCGGCCATCAGAAGAGTAGCCAGCGGAAGGACATCACCTGGAGCCGGGAAGACCATGAACAGCATCCCGTCGGGCGCATTGGCAGGCCGGAAGATATTGCCGGGATGGCAGCCTATCTGCTTTCCGACAAGGCCGGGTTCATCACCGGGCAGGATTTTGTGATCGACGGGGGGATGACAAAGAAGATGATTTATGTTTAGCGTGTGTTTTTATATTCCCTCTTGTCCTTACAGATTTGGAATTCAATTCCCAATCCGCAAAATCATTATAGCCGAAAAGCCGCCCACATCCGCAGCTGGCGAAATATTCCGGATTTTTTTTTCTAATCCGGCCGTTTAGGGGAACGCTTCGGCAAATCAGCGGGTTATCAATTTCTCATCTTTTTCAAACGGCCCCGACAATGAGCATGAAACCATCCATCTGGAACAACCCCTATCTATCCCTTCTCCGAACAGCCTGGAAGTACGCCCGGGATCAACGGCGGCGGTATTTGCTGATCTACGGCATGTTCCTTATCAGCAATCTTATCGTGGCCCTCTTCCCCATTCTCTGGGGCGTATTCATCAATGAGATCCAGAAGCAGGGAATGAATATCCTGCGTTCGGCCTGGATCTATATGGGCGCATACGTACTGCTTCGTTTCCTCGACTGGGTGTTTCACGGCCCGGCGCGCATCCTGGAACGCAACCTGGCCTTCGACCTAAGCCGCAATTTTCTGCAGGAGCTCTATCACAAGGCCCTGCATTTGCCGGTCAAGTGGCACCAGGACCACCACAGCGGAGCGACCATCAACCGCATCCGGAAAGCATACGAAGCGCTGAAGGACTTTTTCGACGCCGGCTTCATGTACCTGAAGACCTTCTCCAGTTTTGCCTTTTCCTTCGCCGCCATGATCTACTTTTCGCCCCTGTTCGGCGGTATTGCCGCCATTATGGGAGCGATCGTTATCTACGTGTTGCTGAAATTCGACAAACCCTTCATCGCCGCTTCCCGGGAAGTTAATGAGAAGGAGCACGTCGTTTCGTCCACACTGTTCGACAGCCTTTCCAACATCATCACCGTGATCACGCTTCGGCTGGAAAAGCGCATGGAGAAAGGCCTGTTCAGCCGTGTGATGGACATCCTTCCGCCCTTCCGGCGCAAGATCCTGGTCAACGAATGGAAATGGTTCACGATGGAAATGTGCGTGGGGTTGATCTACGGCGTCATCCTGGTAGGCTATGTCTATCAGAACTGGGTTCCGGGTGAGACCTTCCTGATCGGCACGCTGGTGACGCTGATGGCCTATGTGGAGCGCTTCACGGGCGTCTTCCACGGCATGGCCTGGCAGTATACGCAGATCGTACGGTACGATACGGATGTCAAAACTGCCCAGAACATCATTGACGCTTATGATAAGCATCACCTGACGGACACCGACAAGTCACTTCCGGCAGATTGGCGCCGGCTGGATATCCGGCAGCTCAACTTCGTCCACAATGAAGGAGAAGAATGGGTGGACAAACCCCAGGGGCTGCATCAGGTTAGCGTCCATTTGCAGCGGGGTAAGCGCGTTGCGCTGATCGGCGAGAGCGGCAGCGGCAAAAGTACGCTGATGGCCATTTTGCGAGGCCTTTACCCGCCTGCTCCGGGCCTGCAGTTACGGGTGGACGGGCAGCCGGTGCCCGACATCAGCTATATTTCGGGCCAGGTGACGCTTTTCCCCCAGGAGCCGGAGATCTTTGAAAACACCATCGAATACAACATCACCCTGGGCCTGCCATTCAGCCCGGAAGAAGTGAACAAGGTGTGCCAGGTGGCTCATTTTAATGGGGTGGCCGAGCAGCTGCCGAAAGGCATGCAATCCAGCATTAAGGAAAAAGGCGTCAACCTGTCCGGCGGGCAGCGGCAACGCCTGGCCCTGGCGCGAGGCATCCTCGCCGCCCGCGACAGCGATATCATTCTGATGGACGAGCCGACCAGCAGCGTTGACCCCAAGACAGAGTTGGAGATCTATCAGCGCCTTTTCGAGGAGTCTAGGGACAAAGCTATGGTATCGTCTCTGCACCGCTTGCATCTGCTCACCCATTTCGACTACGTTTACATCCTGGATCAAGGCAGGGTAGTTGATGAAGGCACCTTTGAATACCTGCGTGCCAACAGCAGCATTTTTCAGGAGTTGTGGCGGCACCAGGAAGAGAGCGTAGCGGGATGAGCCGCCTGCGTACTGGCTTGGAATGGTAAATGCGGGTTGGGGCCGGGCGCCCTCTTCCGTTTTCCGCCTTCTCAAGCCCCCGGTTTCTGTCAAGGCATCCCTGATATATATCACCCCTTTTGATGACCCATATCATTTCGGGCGGCGCCGATCTCCCCTACTTTTGAAGGGAAGAGCGATAGCGCGATCTCGCTTCTTCTATTTTTGTGTTGTAGATCATTTTTTCAGACACCTCACTAAAGCTATTGATCATGCATACCGAACTGCTTGAAAAGTATAACGTTCCGGCTCCTCGTTACACCAGCTACCCAACCGTGCCTTACTGGGATGAAGAGTGCCCGTCGGAAGAAGCGTGGAAAAGCAGGGTTCTCCAGGCATTCGACCGTGGCAGGGAGGTCAGCTTGTACATTCACCTGCCTTATTGCGAAAATCTTTGTACTTACTGCGGCTGCAACAAGCGGATCACCAAGAAACACACAGTAGAATTACCCTATATTGAAAGTGTACTCAAAGAGTGGGCGCTCTATACCAACTTGCTGCCCAACAAGCCGATCCTTCGGGAGTTGCACCTCGGGGGAGGTACGCCGACCTTTTTCTCACCCGAAAACCTGGAAAAGCTGATCAAAGGTATTCTCGAGAAAGTAGAGCTGGCCGAGGAATACGAGTTTGGCTTTGAGGCCCATCCCAACTCGACCACCCTCGAACATCTGACGACGCTCCGGAAACTTGGCTTCCGCCGCATCAGCATCGGCGTTCAGGATTTTGCACCGGAGATCCTTGAGATCATCAACCGCCAACAGGATTTTGAAGATGTTCACCGGGTCACGCGGCAGGCCCGCCACCTCGGTTACACTTCCATCAACTACGACCTGATCTTTGGCCTGCCGCTGCAGACCAAAGACCACATAAGGGAGACGATCCGGAAAGTAAAGCAGTTGCTGCCGGAGCGCATTGCCTTCTACAGCTACGCTCACGTACCCTGGATCAAGCCCAGCCAACGGGCTTATTCAGAGGCGGACCTGCCGATGGGCAAGGACAAAAGAGCGTTGTATGACCTGGGGCGCGAATTGTTACAGGAAGCAGGGTATACCGAGATCGGCATGGACCATTTCGCCCTGCCATCCGACAGCCTTTACAAGGCTATGCAGACCGGTTCGCTGCACCGCAACTTCATGGGGTACACACCCTATTTTACCGAGCTGGCCATTGCACTGGGGGCTTCCTCCATCAGCGATTGCTGGAATGCCTTTGTACAGAACGAAAAGCACATCGAGGCGTATCAGGCGCTGGTCAACCAGGGCAAGTTCCCTTTCGTAAAAGGACACCTGCTCACTCAGGAAGACGAAGTACTGCGCGGCCATATCCTCAATATCATGTGCCGCTATGAGACCATTTGGTACCTGCCCGAGTTCCAATGCGATGCCTTGTACGAAGGACTGGCACGTATGGAGCCGATGGAAGCCGACGGGGTGGTCCGGCGTTATCCTTTCCAACTCAAGGTACCGCCCAGAGGGCGCCCCTTTATTCGTAACATCTGCCTGGCACTGGATGCCCATTACTGGCGTAAACAACCGGAAGGGCAGCTGTTCAGCCAGGTAGTTTAAATACTATTCTATGGCAAAGCAAATAGGTATCTGGCTCGATTTCAAAGAAGCCTTTGTCATTGAGCTGAACAAGGGGGAGACTTCTGTGGTGTGCATTCCCTCCGAGGTGGAGGATTACCATGTCAAGGGAGGTTCCCGAACCAGGCAACCCTGGGGCCCGATGGATAAAACTTCCGATACCAAATACCTCGGCCGCCGGGAAACCCAACTCAAACATTACTACAGCCGCATTATGGAAAAGGTAGGCGATGCGGATGAGCTGTTCGTCTTCGGGCCGGCAGAGGCCAAGAAGGGGCTGGAAAAGGCCATCGCATCAGAAAAAGCTTTCCAGCCCAGGCTGCTCAGTATGGAAACAGCCGACAGTATGACCCAAAACCAGATGGTGGCCAGGGTCAGGGATTTTTTCCGGCAGTGATAAAAATCAATATCCGGAAATGACAAAGTGCAGTGCAAGGTAGGATCTTTGCCATTAAATTGATAGGTGTTGAAGTGTGTTTTCTTCAAACCAAAACAATCCAATTATGTGGCGCGCAAAGATCAAGAATCGTGCCTTTGACCGGATGGGCGAAGAATATGCCAAGTTGATCGACCCCGACCACTTTCTGGGGCGTAGCGCTTTTGATATCCATTACAAGGATATGCCGCCGGTAAATATCATACATGAAGGCAAACTATTCGAAATGGAAGTCATGGTTCCTGGATTCAGGAAAGAAGAACTTGAAATTACCGTGAAGGACGATATACTGACGATACGCGGTGAGAAATCTACCTCCAAAGGGGAAAAAAAGAGCAAGTATATCCTCGAAGAGTTTGACTTCGACTCCTTCGAGCGCAAGTTCAAACTGGCCCACGCCGTAGGGCATGAAAAGATTACGGCCAGATACGATAACGGCATCCTGCGATTGACTTTCGTTGACGTGCCCAAGGAAGAAGAAAAAGCTTACAAGAAAGTGGCAGTCGAATAGGTAGCAATTGATTTCGGGCGCAAGGCAGCGGGACGAAAAGCCCGCAGGCGCCAGAAATGCTATATACATCCGTTTTACCCGGAGTGCAACTGGTTAGTATGCATGGCCGGTAAAACCGATGGAAAAGCCGGTAAAAGCGCAAAAGAGGTTCACTCTGTTTGCGCTTTTACTTATTTATAGCCTACATTCGTGCAAAGCATATGCCTGGCGTATGCTGAGGAAAAAAACGGATACACATGCAATCATTCCGCCGAGTTATCGTAGCCCTGGACCTTTCTGCCGCCGACCAGTACATTCTCCGGTTTCTGGCCGCCAACGCGATGATGCTGGGCATCGAGAAAGTTTACTTCGTACACATCATGCCGGATTTTACGCTCCCCAAGCATGTAGATGTCGAGTTCCAGAAGCTTTTCGCTCCTGAATATCCTATTGATGAAAAGGTGCGGGACAAACTGGGTTTCGATATACAGGATGCCCTGGGAGAAGAAACAACAGTGGAATATACCATTGAAGTGATCGAGGGCAAGCCCTATGAAAAACTGCTGCATTGGACAAGGGTCAAGGAAGCAGACCTGCTCATCGTTGGAAAAAAGGAAGTTAGTGAAGGCAGCGGTATTACTGCCCGCAGGGTAGCCCGAAACGCCAAATGCAACATCCTGTTCCTGCCGATGAACGGGGCGGGCGAGATCGAGCACATCGTCGTACCGATCGACTTTTCATTGCACTCCCTGCATGCCGTTCAGGCGGCCCTGAATTTCAAAAACCGCCTGTCCGATACCGCCATCCACGGCATCTATATCGTAGACCTGCCTCCGGAAGATTACTACACCCGTTCGCGGCCGGGGACAGGCTATCGCGGTATCCTGATGGAATCTGCCCAAATTGCCTTCGACAGCTTCGTCAAAGACAATGGATTGTCCAGGGAGGAGCTCGAAATGAACTTCCTTGAAAACAAACAACACGATATTGCCGGCCACATCGAAGATTTTGCGCTGGAGCGGCCGAACAGCATGATCATCATGGGCGCCAAAGGGCACTCTCCCTTTGAGACCTTCCTCTTCGGCAGCATCACGGAGAAACTGGCGGAACGCTACAATAAAGTGCCTCTGCTGATAGTTCGTTGACTGGTATTCATCCTTTTTGTGTATTTTTGACTGCCTCAAAAATTCCCTGATTCTGGAAACGGTATATAATCGGACATACCCGGGGTGTCTTTCCCCGGGAGGTGTTTTTTGTATTGATGACCACGATAAAAAGTAAGCCCTGAGATGAAGAGCCCAGTTTCGATCCTTCAACACGATGCCCCGGTAATCGAAGAAATACTACTTGATGAAGTCCCTCCAGGAACAATACAACGATTCCTGCTGCATCTGGTAACCGATGGCATGGGGTTACCGGTTTTCATCCCCATCATCATAGCCCGGGGAGCGCAGGACGGGCCGGTGGTCGGCGTTACGGCAGCCGTACACGGCAATGAGTTGAACGGCATTCCGGTCATACAGCGGCTCTTTCGTGAGATCAAAGCCGAAGAACTGCGTGGCACCATCGTGGGCGTGCCCGTGGTCAATATACCGTCGCTTCTGCGCAAGAGGCGCCGATTCATCGATGGGACCGACCTGAACCACATCATGCCCGGCAAGCCAGACGGCAACGTCAGCCAGGTGTATGCTTACCGGATCGTCAACTGGATCGTCAATAAATTCAATTACCTCATTGACCTTCACACCGCCAGCTTCGGACGGGTCAATTCTTACTACATCCGCGCCGATATGTCGGCCCCGGAAACCCGGAAGATGGCCCTGTTGCAAAACGCCCAGATCATTGTACACAACCCGCCATCCGATGGAACCCTGCGCGGTGCTGCCGATGCACTCGGCATTCATGCCATCACCCTGGAAGTAGGCAACCCCAACACTTTCCAGAAAGGCCTCATCCGATCTGGCCTGACGGGAATTCACAACCTGCTCCACGCGCTGGACATGACCGATGCGGTCATCGAAGAACCGGAAATGCCGGCCGTCGTTTGTCAGCACTCCTATTGGCTGTACACGGATACAGGCGGCATTCTCACTGTTCATCCCCATGTTGCCCAAAGGGTCAAGGCCGGAGAGGTCGTCGCTACCCTGCGCAATATCTTCGGCGACCTGATCCGGGAATACAAAGCCCCGGAGGATGGCATCGTTATCGGCAAGAGCGTCAGTCCGATCAATCAAACCGGAGGGCGAATACTACACCTGGGGGTAGTGAGGGAATGAGGGGACATCAATCAACCCTTCACTCATTTCATAAAAACCACCAGGTTTTCCGCCCGCTGGCGCCCGGTAATCCTGCCTCCGACGCCCGGTGCTTCCAGGATAGCAGGAATATAGCTCCGCCCGAAGAAAGCAGTGCCCGGACCCTGTCCGATCTCGGACCACCGGTTGGCGGCAAGGATGAAATAAAAAAGCCTCTTGGTGCTTTCTTGACCAAGAGGCTGCAATTCTCCCAACACTTAAATGGTTTTTTCGTGTGTTCTGTGCTAATTTGTTTGAGTTTGTGTAATTCACATTCGGGCGATAGCGCCCTGACACACGATTTATTTTTTATCTCTCAAAGCTCTTTTGATATTGATAATGCAAAGTAAAACAATATTATATAATGCTTCAATTGCATAGAAATGTAAAAATCATGTGTTTTTCTTGGGGTTTGGCCACATTATTACATGAAAATGTAATAAATTTATTTCTATAGGGGCCCTAGAGAAGCATTGCACTCATTTTGATAGCCCTTATTTGCCTTCAGGCGACAATACTGCTATGGGAATGTAAGAGGAACCAGAGTAACAGTATTATGAAAAAGATTGCATTAATAGAAGACGATGAGCGCCTGTTAAAGCGGATGTTTTCCTTTCTGAACAGCCAGAATGGGTTACAGTGTATCATTGCGGCCAGTTCCCTGGGTGAATTCTTCGAAAGGCTGGATGAAGAGCTGAAGCCCGACCTGCTGCTGCTGGATATTGAACTTTCCCAGGATATCAATACCATAATACATCTTAAGAAGATTAAAAACCTGCTGCCTCAGTCCAAGGTCCTCGTCATAACAGGGCACAACCATCCGGAGTATGTGCTCAAGGCCATGCAAGAAGGGGCCGATAGCTTCTACCTCAAGGGTTCTGGCCTGAATAAACTGCTGGAAGCCATTGAAACCACCTTTTCCGGGGGCGCCTACATCACTCCGGAAGCCGCCGCACACATGATCCCTTTTCTGAGAAAAGAAAAATTGCCTGCAATGGATGGCCTGCCTCATACTGATGAACCAGACACGGCTCCTGCTGAAGGGATTGCCCAAAAGGCCCCGGAACTGAGCCCAAGAGAGCGGCAGGTGGCCCGGGGCCTGATAAAAGGGCAAAGCTATTTGGAGATCGCCGAAAACATCAACATCTCCGTCAATACCGTCCGTCATTATGTCAAGGTGCTTTATAAAAAATTTGAAGTGGCCAATAAGGTGCAGCTCAGCAATAAATTGAAGCCTTATATGTGATATTCGCTGATTGATTCCCCTCGGCCACGCACACTCTTGTTTCCTGCACGGAAACAACAACAGGAATAACCAAAAAGCAGATGAAGATGAAGATGGCCCGGAAATACCATATTCGTACGATTGTGTGCTTCCTTTTCTCCTCTTTATCTCTATATGCCACTGATATCAACCGGGACAGCCTTATCCGGGAGCTGAAAGCAACGCCCGAAAAAAGCGAGCTGCGGGCACGCATCCTCCAGCAACTCAGCGAGTCTTACCGGGAGGACGCCCCGGACGAATCCATTTTCTACGGCGAAGAACTCCTGCACCTGGCCAACACGCTGGACGCACCCGAACTCCTTTACCTGGGCCATATGTCTACCGGTGTGGCCTATGCCATCAAAGGGAGTGCACCGGAAATAGCGCTGCAACATTTTATCGATGCCCTGGACATCGCCAAATCGAAAACCGGAAAGGACTGGGAGCTGCGACAGGTAAAAAGCCGAATCAACATCTGCGGCGTCCACTGGCAACTCGAGAATATGGGGCCAGCTATGGATTACGCTTATCAGAATGTAGCCCAGCTGAGAGCAATGGACGAGCCATTGACCCTGGCGGATGCATACCGAACGGTAGCCCTTTTGCACCGGTCCTCCAAACAATACGACTCTACCTTCTTTTACCTCAATGAGGCTATCGATATTTACGAGAAGCTCGAGGATTACCATAGGAAAGCATCGACACTGATCACATTGAGCACAGCCTACCAACAAACAGGGTTGTATGAACAGGCCCTGCAGATCCTCCATCAGGTTCAGGAGCATGCCCGTATCCACCAGGACTCTACGATGATACGGGACACCTACACGGGCCTTGCCCAGGCCTACCTGCAACTCAACCGCCTCGATAGCGCCGAATACTATGCGCGTTCTCTGCTCGCCATTGCCCGGCAGAAAGGCCTGTTGCCGGAACTATCCGAAAGTTATAAAGTGTTATCCGGCCTCTTCTCCTCCATCAATCAAGCGGATAGCGCCTTGTACTACTACCGCCTTTACGCAGAATCCAGAGAACAACTCATCAGTGACGAAAAGGCCCGGGTCATCCAGGAAATGGACAGCAAATACCAGGCCCGGGAAAGCGCCAGGGAAAACCGCCAGCTCCGGGAACAATACGCTCTGGTCAATTTCAGAAACACGTTGTTGCTCATCAGCTCTTTACTGTTCCTGTTTCTTGTTGCAGTGATTGCCTTTTTCTACCGGCGGGAACGCAAGCGCAAGGCAGAACTGGAAAAACTGAACGAAGAGGCCGCCAACAGCCACTCCTGGCTGCTAACGCTGATGAGTGAAAAAAAGCATATGGTCAACCTCATCGCTCATGATATTCGCAATCCGCTCTCCCTCATTCAGTTCAATACTCATGCGCTGGGCCAGGCAGAAACCCTGGACGAGAAGGAACGCAAACAAATACTGGCGGAAATCGAACAGGCTACCGCCGACATCGACCGTGCCAGCCTTAAGATCATGGAAATTGAAAACAAAACAGAAAGCCGGATCCATCTCCAAAATGTTTCCTTTGACCTCATTCGGGTGCTGAAAGAATCAATCGGGGAGTTTTCTCCGTTTGCCCGCAGCAAATCCATCAGCCTGCAATTCAAAACCGATCAGGGCCACAGCTTCATTACCGGAGACCCCTTCCTTTTTCGGCACATCATCGCCAACCTGCTTTCCAACGCCATCAAATACTCTCCGCCCCATAAAGCTGTCGAACTTTCCTTCTTCCTGAATGAAAAAATAGCTGCATTCAGCGTGAAGGACCAGGGGCCCGGCCTTTCCCAACAAGACCAGCAACAGCTTTTTCAACGGGGAAAAGTCTTTCAGCCCTCCACGACAGAATCTTCTCGCGGCGAAGGGCTTTACCTCACCCGCCGCTACGTCGAAGCGATGGGCGGTAAAATAACAGTAGAGAGCAGCCCGGGGCAGGGCGCCCTTTTCACCGTCAGCTTTCCCATCGAAAGCCTTAAAACAGGAGAGTGAGGCTCGGATGTACTCCGGCCTCACTCGCTGTTACAACAAAAACTAGTTGTGAAATTGGGATTGATTTGTTTTCCCTGCCCGGATCAAAGGATCGCCGGGACGAATGCTGATGGGATTATGAGTAGCTATGACCGGTAAACTTTAGCACGGATCAGTTGCTACAACATAATGGCCTCCTCTGATATCCTATAATCCTCAGTTTGTTTTTCACTCGGCTTTTCGCTGTAATCCCATTCGTATTAGCTGCCTCTCCGCTCATCACCCAGTCAATTCCCAGAATGCGGCAGCTACTTCGTAGCCGCCACATCGGGAAAGTTGACTAGTTTGGTGGATTGAGCTAAAAGTACACTAATTGGGATTGAGAATTACGATTGTTCTTCATCTCCATACCAAGCGAAGAGGATGCCCGAATGGTCCGGTATCCGGCACCTCTTCGCAACCAGTATGGTCAAAAAGCAATACTTATTCGGTTCTGGTTATCTATGGGTAGCAGTATACTTATTTTTCATTGTTGCGTATTTATCGAGTTAGGGGAGAGACAAAAAAAGGGGTGGAGGCCCTTTCCCGTTATGTGAAACATATAGTCAAGGGCCCCGACACTGAGCTTAAAACTTAGCGCCTTCCAACCTAACTGGATATATGTGATCGTATGGAAAATCACTGTTGTATACTGTTATTAACGCCGCCTTTCGGCATTAATAACCGTTTCATTGCCCATGTAAACAAGTCGCTGCACTTGCTTACCATCCATTTTGTCCCTGCGTTAGCCCTCAGGCATCTGTATTTCGAACCTGACGGCCAGGTAGGCCTTACTTTCCACGACCGGGTAAGCACCCGGTTTGATCGTTCTGGCCCCTTCTGACCAGAAATTCTGGCGAAACTCGAAGGGGTCTTCCACCAGGAAGATACCATTGCCGAAATATTTAGAGATCGCCTTTCGGCAAAGCGAATGCTTGACGAACTGGAAAACGAGGGTGTCCGAAGCATCGACTTTCACCAGGGCTATTGCCCGGTTACATCCCCAGCGGCCATCCGTGTTCATTTCCTGAGCCACGGGTGCTATTATTTTACAAATTCCTGCGCCGGCGCATCTTTTATTGGGAGAACCAAATAACACATCGGCGACCAGGATCTTTTCTACCGCTCGTTTTCCAGGAGCCCTTTCAGGCTGCAGTATTTCTCTTTTTAGGGGATGTCCCAGAATCATGATTTATATTTTTCGCACGCTTTATTTTCAGATTGAAATCCGTTGTCGAGTTTTACTCAGGGGCTTATGATATCTACATTGATGATCCCCTTACCAAATTGCATAGCGCTACCGTTCAGTTGAATGCCATTCGCTTTCATCTGTCTTTGATTTTGATGATGAAGAATTGTGTTCGATAGGCCTCCGGTGGTGCAGGCAGGAACGGACGGGGTGGGCAATGTTTGACCGTTAGGCCATGTCACGAGACACCCCTTTGAGCCAGTAACCTGATCTCATCCGTTCTTATGCGCTGCTTTGACTTTGTTCCGAAAGCCCTGCCGGAGAAATGGTTCGGTTGGCAGTTTTTTCGGCGGTAGTTTTCCTTTGATATTTCAAAGGTACTTCAACCTGCCTCCAGGCTTGCGGACAGAATTTTGATTTTACATACCCCCATAATTGCGGGCTCGTTTTTGGGAAGGATTGGTATGGTGTGTAACTCTCTTCGTTTGATATTGTAAAGGTAGGGCAGGGTATTTCAACTGGCAGGGACAGTTTTTCGAATTTACATACCCCCAAGCCTCACCCGGCCCCCTGCACAGGAGGGGAGTGGGCGAACCGGTAGCCAGTGCAGTGGGTAAGAACTTCCAAGGCGAGGCCTGCCCGGATGGCTATGGGGTAAGGCTGGAAAGCGCCCTTTTCTGAAAAGAAAGCCTTAGAGAGCAGGTTTGCCGTTCAGGGTTATCAAAAGGAGATAGAACACTGCAAAGCTGGTGGGCAGGGGCAAAAAAAAAGCCTGCTTCCAACGCGAAACAGGCTTCTATGCATACAAACACTAATTTTATAATCTAAAATTCGGGCACGATTATTTGGCCATAATTCTTATTACTATAACCTAAACCTGGAACAAAAATACGCTGTGGAAAAGAGAACCCAATGGACAGTTCCTGCGATCTACATACCCCGAGCGCGCAGCTCAATGTGCCGACAGCTTGAAGCCCTTTTTTGTGGTTTTACCTTTTGGGTAAAAAAAAGCGGCCTTGTCAGAGCTGTTGACGAAGGGTCTCAACAGCACCGGCAAGGCCAGCTTGAAGTAGTCAGTAACACGTTGGTCAGTTGTGCAGGTTAAAACCCTGGAATAACCTGCGAGTCAGGGCCAATGATGTCGACATTGACGACGCGAAGAAAATGGGGTAAGTAAGCGGGGGACTGGATGTTAGGGCGGGCGGCAGCCCCTCCATCTACTTTACGGGAACGTAGAGGTCGATCATGCATATTTGCTCAGTGTTTAGTGAAATAATGATCTAACCAGTCCTTGAGATATTAATTATAATTGTAATATGTGTTTTAACGACATCGCTTTTAAAAGGTTACAAGTTATTTAATTTTTTTATATGAATATCAGGACTTTTCCTTGCCTTCCCGGTGATGGGGAGATGGACAAGCTGATTTCTACAACCATACTCCTATCAATCCCTGCAAAATCCCTACAAGGCGTCCACGGGTACAGTCATAGCCTCCTATGCCTTGCGCTCACTCCGGTAATACCTCCAGAGTGATCTCCCATAGCTTTTCATAGGGGATCACCTCTATCTCAAAAGTTTGGTTGGCCATTTCTATCGGAATGGCCTCCAGCGCCAGTTGGTCCTCCCGGGCTTTGGCCAGGGCTTCTTCGCGACGGAATGCATTCTTGGGAATTTGCAATAACATCCGCAGGAAGTGGTTGGCGCGTTCTACTCCTTCCTCCCGGAGATATCGGCTGCGGTACTTTTCCACTGCTTCCACGCGGTCGATGAGTTGGCCGTACTTCTCCTGGGCGATCCCGAGGAGGAGTTCGATGATCAGGATGGCAATGTTCATGCCCTGCTTATCCTTGGAAAAGACCTCCATTTCATTGAGGAATCTGGACAAGCGAAAGTTCCTGGCCTTCTGTTCTTCAGCTTCATGCACTGTCAAATGCCCGGTACACTCCAGGAAATAGAGGTAGGCTTCGGAAATCTTCCAGGTTTCCTGAACATTAACCGGCAAATCCTCGAACTTTGGATGGGCCATGACCCTATTCAGGATATCGTTCGCGTGCGCGTACTGCCCGCTGTGGGTATAAAGCAGAAAGTAGAGTTCATAAACCTTGAACCAGTTGAAAGACCCTTCGTCGAGGTGCGGCAGACAAGCCTTGGCGGCTTCTTTTGCCTCTTCGAACCGCCGGAGCTGCACGAGGCAGATGAACTTCTGGTATAAGAAAACCTGTAAAGGGACTCCGGCAACGAAGCTCTTCTGTTGGAAGAAAGCAATGGCGCGGCCGCACACATCCAGGGTCTCTTCATATTCATTCACACTGGTATGGATGCTTACCTCAATCAGGCGCCCACAGAGGTGCAATTGATAGGAATCGTACTTCTCCAGCGAGTCCTTGATCTGATTGTAATATGCCACGGCTCTTTCCTTGAATTCAGCTTTGGTGGCCTTGCTGTTGATGAAACCGATGCTGAGGTTGATGAAGAATTCCTCTGCACGATTTTCTGCGATCCAGAGTTGTTCGTAGGTTTTGAACTCCTCGTTGTACTGCTGATACTTTTTTTCGTCTCCTTCAATGGTTCCATAGTAAAGGCGGAGCGTATGGGAAATATCCACCATCAGCTCAGTGAACTCAAACTTACGGGCGATCTTGAGGAGTTTACGTCCCAGGCCGGCGGCCGCTGTCCGGGCATTTTTCCCAAACAGGATCTTAGCAGCGGCCCATTCTTTATAAGCTTCGTAATAGGCCTTCTGGCGATCATTGTAAGAAGACTGCTTCAGGTCAATAACGAAAAGGGAATTAACCAGGCGGTCTTTAAGTGTTTTGCGGAGTTTCTGGTAACCGGGGTAGCTTTTGGTTTTCCCGTAGAAGTACTCGGCGGCTTCTTCATCATCGGCAAAACGCCCTTCTGTTACCAGGTCATAAAATTCCTGAAGCTTGGATGTCCCTTCCCAAGAGTCGCCGATCAGCTCCACGGCTCGCAGTTTCGTCTTCGTTACGATTTGAACCAGGTCAATGAGATCTTTCATGGCGGTATACCTTTAATAAATAAACAGTTACTGGACACGGCGGCGGCAAAGCCTTAATGCCCATTCACCAAATCACGGGCCCGGACAAATCGAGGTATTCCGCAAACGAAAAAGCATACCGTCTGCTGCTGAAAAGAAAAATTCAGGTCGAACAAAACATTTTTTCTACTGGCCATCTTTTTCATGATCCTATTATTGTGCAATATTGTTTGAGTCAGCTCAGCGCCATTTATTTTTCATTGATGGCGCATAATTAAATCATTGTCATACAGTTGGCGGCGTTGGCAGCCCACACCGGGTAGAGGCCGATTGCCGCTCGAAGATTAAAACCTACTGGCAAAAATAGTTTTGGGACAAGTGTGTAGTTCTGAAATACCAACGGGAAAAAAGCCCAGAAGAAGGCTTTTTATAAGGGGGGGCAACTTTTATAAAGATCCTATTAGTAACTTTATAAATCAAACATTTGCCTTCGAAAGCCATTCCCTTTCCAAATGCCCCGGCCGGTTACTTTCTGCGCTAACAGGAATTGCCTGCGAAGAAGCCTTTGGGCATCCAGACAAAAGTGGAAACATATTTTGTGCATCTTTGTACTTGCAGGTACAGCCAAAATTATTCCAGAGTACATTTGTCCTAAGAGATAGCCACTCGACTGTTTTTGGGAAGCCTTGAAAGATGAGTTTTTGGGAAGCATGAAACCTGGCGTCTGCCCAGGGACGTTCTAATTACGCCCAATATACAAATAAAAAAAAACTCAAATGAAGATTTTACACATATTAATGAGAAATCCATGTGATTGAAATATCTTTTCCCTTTCCCGCTCCCCAGCTGGTTATGGAGAAAAGCTGAAGCACACTATATGATCCGCATTATTATCATAGACGATGACCCCCTTATCCGGGACGAGATAAGTTTCCTGCTCCACCGCCACCCGGAAGAATTTGAGCTGTTGTTTGCCGCCGGCTCGATGGGACAGTTTTTCGAACAGCTTCAGCTGGATAAGAAACCAGACATTGTACTGCTTGATATCAGCCTGTCCGAACAGAATAGCCTCGATCAGGCCGGGAAATTACAACGCCTGTTGCCGGAGGCACGGATAATTATTATCACCGGACACAAAGAGCCGGAGTTCCTGATGAAGGCCCTTAAAAAGGGGGCTCACGGATACTTTGTTAAAAGCAGCCAGCCTGAACGCATCCTGGATGTCATTCGGGAAACTCACAAGGGCGGCACATTTATCGAACCTCAAATGGCCAGCGCGCTGCTCGGTTTTTTCCGTACAGAGCAAGAGGAAAAGGCTCCTTCCGACAATATCCTGGAGCGGATCCAGAAACTAAATGCGGGCCTCCACCCCCGCGAGTCGGAAGTCGGAGTAGGCCTGGCGACAGGAATGTCCTATAAGGAAATAGCCTCAGCACACAATATCGGAATCAATACCGTCCGGCATTACGTGAAGTCATTGTATAAAAAACTGGGCATTTCCAGTAAGCAGGAGTTGGTGAAGTTGTTGGAGGACTGAATTGCATAATGATCATTTTGTTTAGCGGCTCGCCAGGCTCTTCAACCCTCTAACCATTCAACCCTCCCCACCTGCAAGCGGAAGCAGCAACGTAAACGTACTCCCCTCCCCTTCCCGGCTTTCCACTTTCAATTCTCCATCGTAACGGCGGAGGATCTCCTGAACGATCTGCAGCCCCAGTCCGGCGCCACGCTCGCCTATAGTGCCGTGAGAAGTGGAAATAAAAGTGGCCGAAAGCAGTTGTTCTACCAGGCTGGCCGGCATACCCTTTCCACTATCCGCTATCGCGATAACGGCCTGCCCTTCCTGAGAAAAGGCCCGGATGCTCACCGCTCCTCCCTCCGGTGTATATTTAATGGCATTGGACAGCAGGTTTTGCAACAGAATGGCCAACCCGTCCTTCCCCGCTTGCACCCGAAGGCCGGAAGTTACCTCCAGGCTTAGCTTAAGTTGCTTCAGCCCGGCCAGTTCCCGATAAGTGTCCATCACCTGGCCAAAGACACGCTCCACATCGGCCGGCCCCTCTCCAAAGGACAGTCGGCCGCTTTCGAGCAGGCTCCAGTTGAGCAGATTGTTCAGCATATTGCTGGTACTGTAGGCCAGGTTTCTGGCTTTTTTGCCCAAATCGGCCAACTGGCTGTACTCCTTTTCTTCCAGGGCGTAACTAATGCGGTTGGCGATGTTGCCGAAATACATTAGCGGCCCACGCAGCTCGTGGCCGACGATAGAGAATAGTTTATCTTTGGCGGCATTGAGCTCTTCCAGATGAGCCTTTTGTTTGGCAATGGTCCGCCGGTCCCGTTCAATCTGCTGGGTTCGGCGGGCCACCTCGGCTTCCAGTAACCTCTTGGAGCGTTTCAGCTGCAAGAGCCGCAGGCGGAAATAAAGCGCCACCAAGGCAAATACGGCCAGGGCCAGGCCCAGGATGAACCACCATCTCAGGTAAACCGGACGGATCGAATGGAGAGGGATGGCCAGTTCGTTACTAGCCCAGTATCCGTCCTGCCCCATGGCGCGAACCTTGAGCGTATATTCCCCCCAGGGCAGCTGCCCGAGGGAAACCTGGTTTTCCAACATTATTTGCCAGCTGGGGTCCAGCCCTTCTATCTTGTAGAAATACCGGTTCTCCTTGGGCAGGAAATAGTCATCGAGGAAAAACCGAAATATGGCAAACCGCCGGCGGGAGGCCAGCTCGAGAAAGCCCTGGCGGACAAACGCCGCCGTTATATCTTCCATCATCCCGGTGTTCGCATCGAATTGCTGCACTTGCAGGATGCCTAACTTTGTATTCTCTTTATGCCGAACCGGAACATCCTGTGG
The DNA here is from genome assembly GCA_020636405.1 of Lewinellaceae bacterium. GTDB lineage: Bacteria > Bacteroidota > Bacteroidia > Chitinophagales > Saprospiraceae > JACJXW01. Next base: position 75,597 of record JACJXW010000010.1, read on the forward strand.
TGACAAACTGACCAGGCCATCAACTGTCCCCAACAACAGCCGCCCATCATCCAGGCGGAGGTGGGCGTAAGAATTGAACTCATTGGAAGGAAGGCCATGTAGCTTTTTAAAGACCTGCACCGTATGGGCCGAAGTATCGAATGACATCAGCCCATTTTGACTCGGTAGCCACAAAAAGCCTCTGGCATCCGGATATGCGGCATAGATGATATTGCTGGAAAAACCATTCTCTATGGTAAATTGCTGAGTGCTTCCCCTTTCCCGGTCCCACAGGATCAGGCCGCCTCCCCGGGTCGACAACCAGAGGCGGCGGGAAGATTCCCTATAAATGTGGCAGATATAATAATGAGGCAGCTCATCGATGGATAGAACCTGAGCTCCTCCCGGAGTAATAAGGAATAAGCCCTCATCGGTCGCCACCCATAATCCTTCTTTGCCTTCGCAGATCCAGGTGCAGGCCCTGTCTCCCAATTTTCTGTTGAGGCGTTCATCAAAAACAAACTTCCTGGAAGCCGTATCGAAAGCAGCAATGCCGCTGACGGTGCCCATCCACAACTTTCCGTTCTTGTCTATAAAGGGATAGAGCGGGTCAAATAATATTCCGTCCTGATCTTTAATTGGGAACGCTTCAAAGGAATCGCCCTCCGGATTAATCCTGATCGCCTTGTTCCCATGAGAGGCGGCCCAAATGCTTCCATCAGGAGCAGTCGTCATTCCCAACCCATATAAAGCTTGCTCTTCAAAAAGGGGCGCCTCCCCTCCGGACGAAAGCCCTAAAGTGTACAAGCCTTTGTAGGTATTCACCAGTACACTATCCGGGCCAAGTTGGGCAATCCCCCGCAGGCTATAACCCCGGCCAGTGAGGTACCGCCGAAAAACATTTTCCCGAACGTCGAGCAACAGCAGGCCTTCCTGTGTGCTGATCCACGCCAATTCATCAGCATCGATGAAAATGCTGGTAAAAGGAGCATCGATGGCATGCTCTTCAATGATCGACGAGTTTTCCGGCAGAAAAACAATCTGCCGCCCGGTTTGATCGTACACCGCTAGCCCTCCTTTTCTGAAACACCACAACCAACCCCGGGAGTCTTCCTTTATGGTCCAGCAAAAGCTTACATCCAGTTGTTCACCATTTGGCAGGCGGTATTGTTGGCTGAGCTCCTGCCCCGGATATTTGATCAGCTTATACCAGAAGGACTGGAGCAGCACGCCACCATTGTTGAGCAAAAAGATCCCACGGGGCAGGGCGCCTTGCCCAGTGATCGTGTCCTGCTCCAGAACGTTACCGGCGCTGTCCAATCTCAGCAGTGAATTGGGGCCTAGTAGCCAGAAACTCCGGCCGTCCGCTGGCAATGCATAGCTGATGGGGTGAGCCGCTTTATTATCCAACAACAATTGGAACCGGACGCCATCAAAGCAGTAGGCTTTCCCGGAAGAGGTGCCCATCCAGGCCTTGCGGCTGGAGTCTACATAGAGGCCATATAGTTCTTCTTCCTCAAATGGAGCTTCATCGCCAAAATATTCCTGAAAAGAAAAAGCTTTCCCGGACTTGGGGTCAAAAAAGGACAACTTCAGGCCGCCACCCATCACGCCCTTATGGTTTTTAGGTATCCACGCTCCTACCCATAATAGCCCGTCAGGCCCCTCATAGAGCAGGTTAATGTCACTTGCGGCAAGCCCATGTTGCGCTTTATTGTAGTACAATACCTTCTCCCCATCATAGCGGTTGAGCCCTTCAGAAGTAGCAACCCAGATGAAACCTTGCTCATCTTGTATCACCTTGCGGGTAAAGCGGCTGGAAAGTCCGTCCTCGGTAGATAAAAACTGATGCTGCAGGAGATACTCTTGCCCTATGCCATTGAAGGGCAACAAGAGGAGTAACAACCATGAAATGCCTTTCCACGGGTTTCGGTACAGCATATTTGTGGAGTTCGCTAAAAATCGCCGGGATCACCTGTAAAGATATGCTGAAGGAAAGGTGGTATACAAAAAACAGGTTACTTTATTTGTGTAAACCGGGCATAAAATAGTGCCCCTCCTCAATTAAAACCGATAGTTCAGCCCAAAGGAAACAATATGGGGCGCCCCTACGGCCAGCTCACCGCTAATGCCCAGGCTTTCCGTGAAATAACCGCGCATGCCAAAGAGGATGAATTGGGGTGCGAAGGCAGGGCCATTGGCCTTCGGTGGGTCGAAATTGGGATCGTCCGTGCCTACATCCAGCGACCAGTTGCTCACTCCTATACGCACGCCCGAGTACATATCCATTGTTTCAGAATTGCCGTAGTGGAACAAGCTGCGAACCCCAAGGTTGAAGCGAGACAGGCGAACGTCGAAGTTTTCTTTCGCCTCTCCATAGCCTGAATAGGCAAGTTTGAAACTCTGGTAGGAAACCCCTCCGCCTACGCTCACTCTGTCCGTCACGGCATAGTCGTAGGTGAGTTGTACCGCCGGCGGAGTGGAGGCATCCACATTGGCGTCGATCTCGGAGAGGTTGAACAGGGCGCCGGCCAGGCTGAATCCAGTATGGATCCCCAGGACGGATTGCCCTTCCTGCGTTTGGGCAACCAGGCTGCCCAGGGAAAGAAAGGTAAACAGGAATGCGGTCATGTACTTCATAGCGTCTTTTTTGTTTTTAATAGACATCTCCTTGAACGATTGCCGGAGGGAAGTTACCTCGTTTAAAAAAGATATTAACATGGATTTATGATATCGTTTGGGGAAACGCCCGGCTTGCAGTAATTTACACCGCTTTTTCCAACGAAAACCAACAACACATGAGCCTCCGGAAAAATTTCAGCTTCACTTTCACTGCCCTGATCACCCTTTTCTTCCTGTGGGGATTACTCACTTCCCTCAATGACATCCTGGTGCCGCACCTCAAGGCCGCCTTCGACCTCAAACACTGGCAGGCGCAGCTCATCCAGTTCTTCTTCTTCGGCGCTTATTTTCTGATGAGCATCCCGGCGGGGTACATCATCCGCCGCACGGGCTACAAGCGCGGCATCGTGATCGGGCTGGTTTTGATGGGTTTGGGCTGTTTCATTTTTTATCCGGCCTCCATTGTCAAGGTTTATGGCGTTTTCCTGCTAGCCCTGTTTATTCTGGCTTCCGGCATCACCATCCTGCAGGTCGCGGCCAACCCCTATGTGGCCATCATCGGCCCGGAAGAGACCGCCGCCAGCCGGCTCAACCTGGCCCAGGGCTTCAACTCCCTGGGGCATACCATTGCACCGCTGTTCGGGTCCTGGCTCATCCTGCAGAACACCGAGATCGTAGACGTATCAACGGTACAAGGCCCCTATATTTTTCTGTCCGTTGCGCTCATTGCCATTGGAGTCATTTTTTATTTTCTGAAATTACCGGTAATTGAGTATGCAGAAGCTACCCGCGTAGGTTTCAGCCTCTGGAAATACCCTCAATTGTACCTCGGCGCCATTGCCATTTTCTGCTACGTTGGAGCGGAGATCGCTATCGGCAGTTTTCTGGTGGAATACTTCAAGTCAGAACCCTCCATACTACTGGATGTGAAGACCGCGGGCAGCTATGTGGCCTACTATTGGGGCGGCGCCATGGTGGGCCGTTTCATGGGGGCCATCGCTCTGGGAAGTAGCGAAAAGACGAGTAAAAAAGCACTGGAAATGCTGGCCATTCCTGCTATTGCCTTTGCCGTAGTTTTTGCCGTTGCCTCGGTTCGGGGGTTGCCTACCGGAATGGCACTGGGCTTCCTCGCCATGATGTCGCTCAACTATTTTGCGTTCCTGCTGGGTAAAAATACACCGCCTGCTATACTGGCCCTCTTTGCGGGCTTCAATATCCTGCTGTTGCTGATAACCATGTTCACCAGCGGGAAAACGGCGATGTGGTCCGTATTGGGTATTGGCCTGTTCAATTCCATTATGTGGTCCAACATCTTTACCCTGGCCATCGCCCGGTTGAAACAGTATACCAGCATCGGCTCTTCGCTGCTGGTTATGATGATCGTTGGCGGGGCCGTCATCCCACTGCTGCAGGGCCTGGTGGCCGACCTGTCCGGCATCGGGGTGAAGTTCTCCTTCATCGTCCCGATGGCCGCCTATGCGTATCTGGTGTTTTATGGATTGCGGGGGCATCGGCCGGTGGGGTAAAAGCCTCCCCCGGCCCCTCCAAAGGAGGGGAGTAGCTCAGGGAGTGCCGCCTTTTCGGCCATCCTTCCGAATGGGCAGTGATGGAAGCCATCCATTAGGCATTACCCCTCCTTGGGAGAGCTTGTACCGACGAATTGCGGGGAGGGTTAGGGGGAGGCTAAAACAACCGCAGCTGTCCATCCGGCGGCTGGTGTTTCTGCTTTGACATCCCCTCACGGGCATCATCCATCACGGTGCGGCCGCCGTACTGGTGCGATTCCCGCCATTCCTTTTCCACCAGTTGGTCGAAGTTATTGTTGGGTGTGAAGTGCTGTTCGATCTTCTTTGCCGTTTCGTGCAGGCTCTTGATGGCTTCTTTTTTCTCCGTATGGCCGATCTTTGCTCTTTCCACCGCTTTACTCAGCACCGAGATCGTTTCGTCATAAACTTTGGTGGGAACGGGAAAAGGCTTGCCATCTTTGCCGCCATGGGCGAAGGAGTAGCGGGCGGGATCCTGAAACCGGGAAGGGGTACCGTAGATGACCTCACTGACCAGGGTGAGCGACTGCAGGGTTCGCGGGCCTAAGCCTTCCAACAGGAGAAGAGATTCAAAATCCTGTAACTCCTGCTCATAAGCCAGGGCGATAACGCTGCCCAGGCGCCGCAGGTCAACGTCTTTGGCCTTGACATCGTGGCGGGCAGGGAGGCGGATCTTGCGGATCTCCTCCAGCATGCGGGTGGGGTGTTGGGTAGAAATGTCGAGTACGCCGGTTCTGGTGGCATCCGCCTGCTGGTCGGTGAGATTGAGGATAAGCCCCTGGTTTTCGCCGTAAATCGAGGTGTGAGGGCTGTTTACAAAAGATTCGAAAGCCTGCGAGTGCCAGTGGTACCGGCGGGCATAGCCGTTCTGCTCGTTCATGCCCTGTTGTACCACCGCCCATTCTCCTTCCCGGGTTACGATAAAGGAGTGCAGATAGATCTGAAAGCCATCCTGAATTGCGGTATTATCCACTTTGGCGCTCAACCGGCTGCTCCGCACCAACCCCAAACCATCAAGGCCTGTTTTATCCGCTACCTGCATCAGTTCCTGGGGTGTATTCCGGGAATGGCGCCCCCTGCCGCCACATACGTAAATACCCAGCTCTTTCGAAAGGGGATTGAGCCCACGCTTCAGCGCGCCGACCACCGAAGTGGTGATGCCCGAGGAGTGCCAATCCATGCCCATCACTGCTCCAAAGGACTGGAACCAGAGGGGGTCGCTCAGGCGTCTTACAACCTCGCCCCGGCCGTATTCAACGACCAGCGCCTCTACAATAGCACGCCCCAGGCGCGCCATGCGGCTGGCCAGCCAGGGCGGTACGCGCCCGTGGTGAAGCGGAAGGTCGGCATGTCCGGATCGGCGCATGATTTTCGTTCTTGTTTAATTCGACGAAATTACACAAAAAGTTTATTCTAAATGGATAAAAACAATTTTTTGTAGTTTTTTTACCTGCCTGGCTGAAATCGCCTGGCGTTACCTCAGTCCTAAAGGATGGCCAGGCGTACAACCCGATCAGCCCTAAATCCTTCCTGTTCGGCCGAATATTTTTGACTCCTGGCCCCGAAACGCCGAACTAGAACAGTATAGAAACCGGACAAGAAAAAATTAAATAAATGTTAATTAGGGTCAATCCAGGTAATCTTTTGCCCCTTATTGACATCAAATCATAAAAAGCTTTGTTTAGACATTGACTTTGACACCAAAATCACCAGCAATGAAGATCAGATTCAAAGACCGGCTCGAAGCAGTAGAATGGATCGCTAATTACGTGGAAAATGAAGGACAGTTTGAAGTACTGCGGGAGCAGCTCAACTTCAACTACATTTACGAAGGCACTTACTTTCTGAATATTGAAGAGGAAATAGGAGAAGTGGTAAGCCTGAACGGCCAGAAAGAACGCCGCTGATCCCCCCCATTTTTTTTGAATCTTACATTATACCAGTGGTCAATCTTTCCCCCCTACCTGCACCTTACCAACGAACAGGGGAGTATCTTCGCCTTCGCGTTTAATGACGTAGTAATATAGCCCGGGCGGTAATTCCTTTTCCACCTCTTTCTCAAAAGTATAGTTTTTCATCCCGCCAAAGGCGTGGATGTCTTCATCATCCCGCCGTTGCAACTCAAGGGGCAGGCTGGCTTCCGGGCTTCCCTTCTGGAAAGAGGCAGGCTGGTTGTCGTATATTTGTAGCACGATGCGGCCGCTGCCTTCGATTACAGAGCCGGACCGCAGCGTACCGGCCACGATGGCCCGAAAGTTTTCCGAGGACGTCGGAGCTGCGTCGGCATCAGCAGAAATGAGCAAATTTGCGTCGCTGCTTTTGGCGGCTATCAGGCCTTCCAGTTTGGGATTGGGGCGGAAGGGGTCAGCCGGAGGTTGAACGACGGAGGGCTGTTCCTTTTTTAGGGGAGGAGCCGCCTCTTCCGGCGCCGATTCTTCAGGTTGGGCAGCAATCAGAGAATCGGGAAGAGCGGATTGTCCCCCGGGAATGCTATCGACTACAAGAGCAGGTTCCTGCTGCCAGGAGGAGCCGGCAAAGCGGGGCCAGGCCCACCAGATGATCCCTGCCAGGATAGCCGCAGCCAGCGCTCCCGACAGAGGTATCAGCAAAGAAACAACTCTCGGGCGGTTTTTCCTTTCCAATGGAAACTCCTGTGCGATCTGTTGAAGCTGTTCCCTTAGCGCGGCCTTGCCGGATTTGCCCAGTTCTTGCTGCATCCTCCGGTGAAGCGCCAGCTCTGCTTTGAGTTGTGGGTCGACAGCCATTTCTCTTTCAAAATCGCGGCGAGCTTCTTCTGACAGCTTTCCTTCCAGGTAAGCCTCTATGGCCTCATATAGTTGCTCTTTGTTCATGTCATTTGATTAAAAAAGGCTAAAGCTCCAAATCCAGAAACCTCCCGTCTGCCTTGACCAGGCTGACCAGGCGCTCTTTGCACTGAAACTTTCGCTTCTTGGCATAGCTCACACTGCCAAAGCCCATTAGTTCAGCTATTTTTTCCATCCTGACTTTGTCAAAGAAAAGCCGCATCAGCTTCCGGCAATCATCGCCGAGTTGATCGAAGGCGTCCCAGAAGATCTGGTTTTCCTCTTCTTGTTCGATCGCCCTTTCTATGTCTTCGTCAACCCTGTATTTGTCATCGTCCGAAAAGGTTACGTTGGTGTTTGACTTTTTTTGCAGGCGGTTGCCCCACAGGTTGCGGCAGATGCCGTAGATCAGGGTATAAATGGAACTGTTGAGTTGAAAATCGGGCTTGCTGGCCTTTTCATAAATGATGACCAGCGCTTCCTGGAAAATATCCTTGGCGTCTTCTGCATTGCCTCCGTTACGTGTGATAAGGTTGGCTGCCCGGGGAAGGTATAGCCGATAGATCTCCCGGATGCCCTTATTGTCACCGGCCAGCAATGCTTCTAACAGGTCCTGGCTTTCTTTATTCATTTAAAATGGTCTTTCCGAAGCTGCAATATAATGGCTTTCACGCATTAATCACAAGGAGCCGGCAAAGAGGTTGGCCAGGGGGAGAGGATCTGCATTTTTTAAATTTTTTCGGAAAAGCAGGTAACCTTTCTTTCCACTTCAAAATAAAGGATTTGAATTTCACCACAAAACCAAAGATCATGAAAACCCTGTTGAACCTTTTTGCAGTAATCGGAATACTCCTGGCTACCTGCCACAGCGTTGAGGCGCAAAATGTATGGAGAGGAGGGAAGCCCGGCCAGGAAAAGAACTGGAATACTCCTGGGAACTGGAGCAAGAACCGGGTTCCGGATATAGACGATATTGTTCTCATTCCCAACACGGAATCCAGAGGAGGATTCTATCCTGTGATCACCGAAGAAGTAGGGCCTATATACTATCTGGAAGTTCAAGGCGGAGCGACACTTTCGATCGCGCCTCAGGGCAGCCTGACGATCGACGGCATAGGCAAATACGAAGATGCCATCTTGCTGGTCGGCACCATCGAGAACCGCGGAGAGATCCGGCTCAGTACCGCTAAACACCAGCTATTTGCCGGGCACCCCGAGAATTTGCTGAACGAAGGAAAAATAACTTCCGTATTCACCCCGGGAAACCGCTAGCCTACAACAACCTTCGGGTTATTGCTGAAGGTCGCCTTCCGGCAGCATCAGAAATAGGTAATTGGGAGCTTTGTTTGTCTTGACAGGGGGGCATTTCTGCCCCCCTCGTTTTTTATCCGGCCACCACTTCTTTTACATCAAAGCCGGCATCTTCGACAGCTTCCACAACAGCCTCCACCGTCACCTCATCCCCTTTCACTGTCAGTATCTTGTCCGGGTTGTCTGTATCAACGGACCATTCCTGTATTGCGGGCACATCGTTGAGAAAGCCTGTAACCGCGCGAACGCAGTTACCACAATTGATATTGGTTTTAAATTGTAGTGTTTTCATCTTTATCTTTTCAAAAAAACGCCTGAGATCAGGATCAGTTTTACCACATAAAAGGGACCATTTTTTTGGCCTCTTGCTGGAACACAATATACTGCTCGCCAAATTCCTGGACAAGTACTTTTTCTTCTACTTTAATGCGAAGGTTATAGGCCAGCAACATCAAAACAGCCGCCAGCGATAACCCTACCCAGGATTGAAGCAGGACGGCGCAGCCCAAAGTGGCCAGGAAAGCCCCAAGGTATGAGGGATGCCGCACCCATCTATAGGGCCCTTCCCGCACCAGGCGGTGTGATTCCCGGATCTGTACGGTTGCCGTAAACAAAGGCCCAAGTGTACGGATGGCCCATACTCTAACGCCCACACCAACAACGATCAGGGCAAAGCCGGCAACCACAACGGTTGAACTGTGCCGTTCCGGGTGCCAGTACGCCCATTCGACAACGGGAATACATGCCGACAAAAGGGAGCACAGCAGAATGGCCAGCACAGAGTTCCGGTCTTTTTGTGCTTCCTGCCGGGCCTCCCTGAGCTTGAAGCCAGGCTGTGTCAGGAAGACGGCCAGGGCGGCGGCAATGAGAATTCCTGCCTTGTAATGCAGGATCAATCCAGGACGCCCGGCCAGGGGCACGAGGTAGGCCAGGGTAATGAAAAGAATGGTGTTGATGGTTTTTCCCATAATAAAGATTCTGGTTTTAAGGCTGATCCTGTTGTTTGCCCGAAAAATTCGCAACGCTATCAAGCAGCCACCGCCGTTGTAGATGCCGAAACCGCACTGGTTTGCTGATCGGGAAGCAGACAAATGGCTCCGCTGGCGTTGAACTGCTCGGCCATGGCCTCAATGTGGCCGGCCCGTTTAGCGGCCATTTCCCCATTGGCCATTCCCAGGACGCTTGCACTTAGCCCTTTATAATCATTACTACTCCCATCCAGCAACTGCTGAAACCCATATTGAATATAGAAAAAGGCATGGCGGGGATGGCAGGCCAGCATAGCATAATCGTAGCCGTATCTGTAAAAAGTGCTGGCCAGCGTACTCTCGAAAACGAACCGGGCATAACCTGCAGCCCGAACATCGGAAGAAAACACAAAACGGCTGCCTTCTACAATGCAATGCCCCTGCGCTTTTTTAGAACGGTACAGTCCCAACAGCCACTCCTTTTTCGGGCTATTGCTGATCATAGGAAGAGGGGCGTAAACAGAAGGTGGCGGGGGCGGCGGCAACCCTGGAAACCGGGCGGCCAGTTTACTTACCAATGCAGCCATAGGCGTTGAGCTATCCTGCACCAACCGCATGTAACCGATCGGCTTTGAACCGTACTGCCCTTCCTGGAAAAGCCCCAGGTGCCAGGCATACCAATCATAGCTGTCGAACTCCAGTCCGTATTCATTCTGATAGACAAGGGTAGCGCAACTGCTGTTGAGATATCCCTGGTATCGAAGATGGAAAAGGGCCTCCAGTTCAGAGACAGTACGTGCTTCCCTGAATGCAAAATGAGTGTGCTGAATACTCATAGTCATGTGGCTTTATTGTTCGGAATATTATATCTCCTCTAACAGCCAGGTATGCTGTAGAACCCATGACTTGCCACCAACCTTTTTGTGTTTGTTTAAGAAGCGTGTTTCATTTGGCGAAGTAAGGCCAAGGGGATAAGTTTAATGATTAGCGTTGTTCATTTTTTTTATTCCCTTCTATTCCTATTCCTGGCCAGATTTTTAGCCGAAATCGCAGTTATTGTCCTTCTCAATTCTGCTAAGGCTTGAAATAATCGGCCATCCCTGTATGTAACGTACGAAAATCGTACAACATATCTAACCCCGCCCGGATATTTTCTGGTTTGTTTCTACTGATTTTCGCGAAAATACGAATTCCACTCATTATAACGTTTTGCGTAGCTATTAGGCCATGCGCCTCGGTGCGCCAAATTTATTTGGCGTCGAAGACGTAAATCTCCCTTCAGGCGTACTATAATCGATATACGGTGGCGCCACACATCTCCGAACCCAAATATACTGACGCACAGATGGCCAGCATATACTGACAACGCGGGCGTTCGTCAGTATAAATTTGGGTATCCTAACAACGTCTCCGAACGACTTCGAAGAACAGCTACTCAATCCGTTACAATCAGTAATTCCAATTCTACTTTAGGGCGGCTTTGGCTCTTGAAGTTGGCCCTATAAGATGAACAATGGTTAGGCAAAAAGCATTTAGAGTGTGTTTAGAACAAACTCCGCAATATGAACATCCGATACATCAGGAACGCCGATATCGATAAGGTAAAGTGGAACAGCTGCGTGCACTATGCCAATAATGGCAATATCTTCGGGTACATGTGGTTCCTCGATTTCGTTGCCAAAGACTGGGACGCGCTGGTAGAGGGGGATTATGAATCCGTTTTCCCGCTGGTCTGGCGGGAAGGGCTGTTCGGAAGAAAGGAGCTCTACCAACCCAGCCTCATGCGAGAGATGGGCATCTATTCCATTAATGTGCTTTCTCATGCCCGTATCAATGCCTTTCTTGACGCCATCCCTGCTGAATTTAAAAATATTGACATTGCCGTCAACGAACAGAATTCGCCTCCACAGGAGTGTGCGTTTAAAGTGGAAAAAAGAACCAACTACCACCTCTACCTGGGCCGTTCCTATGAGGCCCTTTTCGACGGCTTTTCCTCGGGCCTGGCTTCCAGCCTTCAGCGGGCAGAGGACGAGGGCCTCATCCTGACTTCCAGCCTCAAGCCCGAAACGGTAGCCGATTTTTACCTCCGCCATACGCCTAACTATCGCGGCAGGGAACGCGACTTTCACGCTTTACACCGCATCATGTATAATGTATTACACCGGGGCTGGGGCTTCGCATCCGGCGCCATGGACCGTGAACAGAACCTTCATGCGGTGAACTTTTTCATTTACAGCCACAGCAAAGTGCTCAGCCTGGCGCCCGTAGAATCACCACAGGGCAAGCAGCTCGGCGCCCTCCCCTGCCTCTTCAATGCCCTTATTCGCAGCCACGCCGGCCGGCCGCTACTCCTGGATTTCAACGCCCAGGGCAAGGATGATCTGGCGGAGGCGTTCGGCGCACAACCCAATGCTTTCTACCGGCTGAAAAAAGAAAAAAGAATTCTCGGGATCATTTAATTGGCCAACTCTTCCATCAATTTTTCCCGCTGCCGCCGGCGTTCGTTGAGGACCTCCCTTATCCAGTTGGGAATGACGATTGCCCCCGCCAGCAGGTAGGTATAATAGGAAAGTAAGCGCCAGATGGTAGAAATGAGGGTGGCGTAGGTCGGGTTCACCACATAATCGCTGAGGAAGCCTCCGAAGAGTACTTCCACAAAGCCCGCCCCGCCCGGAGTAGGGCTGAAAGCAATGATAACGAACATGCTCTCCAGGCGGGCATAGAGTTCAAACTGGGTCCAGAAATCCAGCGGCAGGTTGGTAATAAAAGCAATGATCAGGCAATTGAGCAGTAAAAAACGGCAAGACCAGGCGGAGACCGTGGCCAGAAATGCCCCCAGGTGAAAGCGAAAACGCTGCCCTTTAAGATGCCTGGAAGCCAGGATCATCTCGTTGCCCAGTTCCACAGCCTTGCGCCGGTATCGCCTCAGGAAGGGAATGCGGGTAATGCTTACCAGCACCCGCTTCATTTGCTCGGGGTTGATAAACAGGCCGTAGTAAAAAATACTGCTGTATACAGCCATCAGCGAATACGCAAAGAGAAAGTAAAAGCCCCAGCCTCCCATGTCATAGATCGTTTGAACATCGGGGCGGATCATACTGGTACCAAAAAAAAGAAACAACAAGGGCAAACTGCCGATAAAGAAAAAGCTGTCCAAAACGATAGTATAAAGGACAATCGTAGCGGTCTTCGCAGTAGATAATTTCTCCTGAGCCAGCACAAAAAAAGCAACTGCGGAACCCCCGACACTGGTAGGTGAGACGGCGGAGCTGAACTCCCAGATAAATATGAGTTCTATACACTTGCGCCAGCTGAATTCCCCTTCTGATAAGATGCGAAGGCGGGTGGCATAAGAGAGATGGCGAACGGCCAGGATCAGCACACAGGCGCTAACCCAGAAAAGGGTGTATGCCGTCCAGTCAATTTTGGCGAATTCTCCGGGATCGAACTGCCGCCAAAGCAAATAACCTACCGCCGCGATCCCGATCAGGACAGGCAGGATGATGCGCGACACGCGAATCTGCCTGAGTGCCTCATGGTGTTCTTCATCAAAATGCTCCAACGTATCTTGCTTCACAGGAAATTTAGTTTTACCGGCTGTTTATTGGCAACAAAACTCCGGGCCAGGAGTTTTGCCTTATTTATTAATTCCACAAAATTGCGGAAAAGCAATCAATTTTTGGCTACCTTTCTGCATACTAACTAACCTCTAATGCTATGGATCTACTTTACTTTCTCATCATTGGCGGCATTGCTGGTTGGATCGGCGGCCAGATCATGCGAGGTTCCGGGTTCGGTATCCTGGGCAACATCGTCATCGGCATCATCGGCGGCATCCTTGGTGGGTGGCTCTTCGGCTTGCTGGGCATCAGCACCGGCGGCGGCCTGATCGGCTCCATCATTACCGCCGCTGCCGGAGCAGTGGTACTACTCTGGATCGCCGGCCTGCTCAAAAAATAAAACATTCTTTGACAAATCCCCTGGATAGCGCCTCATGCGAAAGGTTTGCTCCTTCTTGTCGCATTGCTTGCCCAGGAGGCGATGTCTCCAGATCACGGGAATTTTCAAAGAACCAAAATAATGAACGAACGTATCGAGCGCTGGCGCCTGATCCTGGGCAAACAGGCCGACCCGCAGGGTGAGGTGAGCCTCCAGGGCCAGGTACAGGGTATGGACCGGGTGTTGGAGGCCCTCTACGATTCCGACCGAAAGGCCGGGCTGGGAAGTTCTTCCCCTAATGTCAACCGCTGGCTCGGCGATATTCGCCGTTACTTTCCCACTCCTGTTGTACAATTATTACAACGAGATGCCCTCCAGCGCCTCGGCCTCGAACGCATGCTCCTGGAACCGGAACTGTTGGAGGCCATCGAACCGGATATCGAACTGGCCGGAACCATTCTATCTCTCAACAAGGCTATGCCGGACCAGACGCGGGAATCCGCCCGCATTGTCATCCGCCGTATTGTCGAGCAACTGGAGCAGCGATTGGAAAACCCTATGCGCCAGGCCATCAGTGGCAGCATCGACCGCACTGCCCGCAACCGCCGCCCGCGCCTCAACGAGGTGGATTGGCGCAGAACCATCCGCGCCAACCTCAAACACTACCAACCGGAACTAAAAACCATCATCCCTGAGCAGATATTCGGTTTCGGAAGGAAAAGAGCCTACCTGAAAGACGTCATCCTGCTGGCCGATCAGAGCGGCTCCATGGCTACATCTGTTGTGTATGCCGGTATCCTGGGCTGCATCATGGCTTCCCTGCGTGCTCTGCGTACGCACCTCATTGCCTTCGATACCAGCGTGGCCGACCTCACCGAGTACCTCGATGACCCGGTAGCCCTGCTCTTCGCCACCCAATTGGGCGGAGGTACCGATATCGCCAAAGCCCTGGCCTACGCCCAACCCCTCATCCAACGGCCAAACGATACCATTTTCGTGCTCATCACCGACCTGTACGAGGGGGGAAGAGAGGAAGAAATGCTCAAAAGAGCTGCTAATATCAAGGCTTCCGGCGCCCAGTTCATTACCCTGCTGGCGCTCAATGACCAGGGCGCTCCTTCCTATAATAAACAGTTGGCAGGGCAATTGGCAGCGCTCGACATCCCCGCCTTCGCCTGCACGCCCGATCAGTTCCCCAGCCTGATGGCTGCCGCCATCAAACGGGAAAGCCTCCACTCCTGGATGGCACGGGAGGGAATAGCCGCGAAGAACTGATCTTTATCTGCTTCTTATTCGACCAGGTGTTCCATCAGGTCGCTTTCACTTTCCTCCATCAGGCGCGTCACATCGGCAAAGGCCGCATACTGCGAACACAACATGATGGGATAGGTAACAAAGATACCTATGAATAACAGTATCACACCAGCCATTGCCAGCAGGCCTAAGGCCAGGGAATACAAAAAGAGGATCATCCACTGCCGGGTGATCATCCTGCGGCTCATTTCCAGGGCCTCCCAAGGCCCCATCCGGTAAAAAGCAATGAACATGGTGGCCCAGCCGTAGGCTACCCCCAGGTAAACGGCGGGGATGACCAACAGGAGAGACCAGGAGGGAAAATCTGGTGGCGGCCCCCCCATGTTGCTTATAGGATCAGACTGCCAATCTATCAACCAGTCGAGAAAACCCGACGAGCCCCAGGCTATGAACATGGGGATGAGGCTGGCCAGGATGATCATCGTCATCAGGAAAGTGGCCGCCGCCAATGGGCCGATGAAATCAAACCCTTTGAAAAAGTCACTGAATTCCGCCTGCTCGCCCTTATTCAGTTGGTGCGCCACCAGATAGGCCCCGACAACAAGGGGGGGCGAAAGAAAAAAACCACTGGCAATAGACCCAATGATAGGGATCAGGCTGGAAACTACGACGATAAGCCCCGCTACAAAGGAAAAAGCAATGAACCCACCGGCATTCTTCTGGAAAAGCTCAAATCCTTTGCTGATATACGTTCCAAAGTGAAATTCATATCCCAGGTCGAGGACTTCCTGTAATCTTCTTTGCTGGCGCTCGTTCATCAGATGCAATTTTTGAGGTTTTTAATGTTGAAGGAATAAATGATAATCAATGGATAAATGCATTTTCTCCGTTCAACCGAAAAAATTAAGATAGAAAAAAGGCAGCTAACAGTCCTGTTTTTAGGTGAAAAATTGTATAAGTTCGGCGAACTTATACGGGCGTTAGATTTTCCGGAGTTAAAAAATCCGGAAAACCCAAAAAACTAAATTCAAGCAGCTTCTAACCGGCTACCGGAAAGTCACTACCATCGAAGCCACCTTCGCCCCCAGCACCCGCACCTTGGGGTCATCTGAGGAGAACACAACATCTCCTGAAACTTCCGGCCCCACCTTTTCCCAATCATCAGGTTCCAAAGCGATAATGAGGTGGCTATCGAGCTTGCCCCCTCTCCAGTCGCTGACCAGGCCGCTGTAATCCCAGCCAAAGCCATACAGGTTGAAGGGCTTACCGTTGATCTGCTCCAGCTCTTCCAGTGTAGTACCTACCGTGACCCCCTGAAGGGTGCGCCATTTTGTATCCTTCTTACTGATGCGGATGAACTCGGGGTTGCCGGTAGCAGCTGCGATGTCCCAGACGATCTCCAGCTCGTTGGGGGTATTCGGGAAAACGGCAATTCCGGGCTGAGATTCGCCCTCGCCGATGTAAACGGAGCGATACTCCACCTGATCATCACCATACAGAGATTTAATATCCGCTTCCGTTGAAGTAGCCGTAATACGCCCAACCCGCTGCCCGGGCACTATGGAAAAGTCCGCCATCGGGGTAGCCGGTTGCGCATTTTCCTCCGGGGGAGCAGTGGGCCCGTTGTCCGTTTTTTTATTTTCTGAATTGCAGGCGCCGGTGGAGAGCGCCAGGATGGCAAGAATCAACCATTGGTTAAGAGCAGGCTTTCTCATGAGTTTGTCCCTTCTGTATATTGTAGCGTGTAAGTATATGGACTGAATGAGCGAATGAGTGAATACGCCCGGGCTAACGGACCGGGCTAACGTTCACACCCGATGCACCTTAAAATCAGCATACCCCTTCAGGCTAATGACCGTCCAGGCATCCAGGACAGCCAGGGCAGCCTCCTGGCGCGGTGCAGCGACAGCGACCAGCAGTTCCGACTGCGGTTCAAAGTTATGAAAATAAAATTCCGGAGTGTCGCCAAAATACTGGGAAGCGAAAGCGCGGGAAGCGTTGGCCCAAACCTCGAAACCCAGGCCTTCCTCACGGCAAAGTTGGCGAAGGGATTTGACATCCCTGTTGTCCGGCGATTGCAAAATACAGGAGAAGGTCTGATAGTGGGATCGCTTGATCAGTCCCAGCTCGTCGAAAACGGGCAACCGGTAGGCATCTGAGGTATGGTAGCCCCGCGCTGCATTATCGAAAAGAACAATATCCCCGTACCGGCGGCCCGAACGGGGGTGTGGAATGTTGCGGATAAGGCCGCGCGCCGGCCCCAGGCGGCTAACCCAAAAGATCTCGAACTGCCCCTGGCAAAAAAGGCGCACCGATACGGGCCCCAGAGAAGGTTCATCGGTGGACATGCCGAACTTCGACCATACGTTCCGGGCCAGCCGGCCTTTTTTCAGCGCAGTAGCGGCAATGCCCACATTCCACCATGCCATTTGGTTGCCAGCATCCAGAGAAACGGCCTTCTTATTGTAATACAGCGCCGGTTTCCACTCCTGGCGATACTTGTAGATCTCCCCCAATCGGATCAGGGGAGGCGCCCAATGACTGGCCTCCTTTACGATACGCTTGTACAGTTTCACGGCATTGTAATGGTCCCGAGCCTCCTCGTATTGACGGGCCTCCTCGTACAGCACTCTCAGCTCGGGGGACGGTTCTTGCATAACGCTCGCTTTTCAACAAATATAACGAAGCCGGAGAGTAGTATGCAAGTTAACAAGCTGTTTTCTGAAGGCTGCTGTCCGGAAGCCAACAAACAGCATATAAAGCTAATTTACAATGTATTGGATATTTTTTTTTCCCGAAATAGTGTAGAACAGCCTTTGGTTTCAAGCATCGAAGGCCCGGAAGCACGGATACTGTCGTATACAGCAGGATCACCGTAATTCCTTATTTTCACCTCATGAACAAAAAGTCTACTCCCTGGTACATTAACATCGACACCGGCGGCACCTTCACCGACTGTATCGCCACAGGCCCGGGCGGCCGCATTCAACGCATCAAGGTGCTGAGCAGCAGTTGCCTGCGCGGGCGACTACTGGGGAGACTGGAAGACGGATGGTTTCGGATGGAACAAAACTGGCCGGTAAAAGCGGATATTTTCAAGGACTATGCCTTTTACCTGCTAGATAACCCCGGGGAACCCGTACGGGTTTTGGAAACAAAGCTACAGGAGGATCGCATCCGCCTGTCCCTCGATTTCCAGCCTCCCTGCCCGGCCGCCTTCGAGATCACCGCCGGAGAGGAGGCCCCCATCCTCGCCGCCCGCCTGGCCACCGCCACCCCGCTGGATAAGCCCCTGCCCCCCATCCGCATGCGCCTGGGTTCCACCAAAGGCACCAACGCCCTGCTGGAGCGCAAGGGGGCCGATGTGGCCCTGCTCATCACCAAAGGGCTGGGGGATATTCCGTATATCGGCACACAACAACGCCCTCAATTATTCCAACTCGATATTCCGGAACCGCCTCGCTTCTACCAAACCGTCGTCGAAGTTGCTGAACGGCTGGATGCTGAAGGTAAGGTGATCGAGCCTCTGACCAAGGAAGAGATTGAGCGGGTGGTGAAACTCGTCCGGCAAAGCAGCTGCCGCTCCGTCGCCATCGCCCTGCTGCACGCGTACCGCAACCCGGTGCACGAGCAAAAGCTCGCCGAAGCTCTCCGGCAGGCCGGTATCCCCTTCCTGTCCCTGTCCCAACAGCTGACGCCCTCCATCAAACTGCTGCCCCGGGCGCAGGCTGCCCTGGCCAACGCCTATCTGTCGCCCGTCATACACGACTATCTCTCCCACATCCGGGAAAGGCTGAGCGAAGATCAACAACTCCGCATCATGACCAGCGCCGGCGGACTGGCCGGCGCCGATCTGTTCTTCCCCAAAGACAGCCTGCTCAGCGGCCCGGCAGGGGGCGTGGTGGGCTCCGCCGCTATTGCCCGGCAATTGGGCTTCGACAAGGTGCTTACCCTCGACATGGGCGGCACCAGCACCGATGCCGCCCGCTACGATGGCCGGTACGATTACGAATACATCACCCGGGTGGGCGACGTGAGCATGCTTAGCCCCTGCCTGGCCATCGAAACCGTCGCTGCCGGTGGTGGTTCCATCTGTTCCTTCGATGGGCAGAAGCTGACGGTGGGGCCGGAGAGCGCCGGGGCTTCCCCCGGCCCGGCCTGTTACGGAGCGGGCGGGCCCCTTGCCATTACCGACATCAACCTGCTGCTCGGCAAACTGGACCCAGCCGTGATGGGTATCCCCATCAGCCGGGAAAATGCACGGCAGGCGCTCCTCGAAGTAAAGGCCGCCATCGAAGAAGCAACCGGGGAAGCACACACCGAAGAAGAGCTGTTGCGTGGCTTCGAGCAGATCGCCAACGAGAAAATGGCGGAGGCCATCCGCCGCATCTCCGTCGCCAAAGGCTTCGGCCCGGCCAGCTACGCGCTGCTGGCCTTCGGCGGCGCCGGCGGCCTGCACGCCTGCCGGATCGCTGAACTCCTGGACATCGCCACCATCATCCTGCCCTACGACGGCGGCCTGCTCAGCGCCTACGGCATGGGACAGGCGCAGGTAGAACGCCTGGCGGAGCGGCAGGTGTTAAAACTTCTGGACGAAGCCCAGGGTGAACTGCCCGCCCTTCGCCAACAATTAAACCAGGAAGCCATCCAACAATTAAAGGCAGAAGGCTTCTCCCCTGACGACATCGCAATCCGCCACACCTGGGCCTACCTGCGTTTCCGGGGGCAGGACAGCACCCTGGAAGTAGAATACCAGGATACAGGACAACTGAAAGAAGCTTTCCGGCGGCATTACGAACGCCTCTTCGGCCACTGGCCGGAAGGCAGGGCCATCGAAATGGAAAGCCTGAAGGTTGTCGCCGCCAGCAAAGCACAACCGATGAAACGGGCCGAAGCTCCAAAACAAATTCATCGGCCCGAACCACAGGGGCAAACTACCGATACTGCATTTCCCGTATTTCATTGGGACGATTTGCGGGAGGGCGCTGTCGTCGAAGGCCCGGCGCTGCTGCTCAACCCTTCGTCCACCGCGTTCATCGAGCCGGGCTGGCGCCTGCTTATGCACGAAGGGGGCAATGCAGTGCTGGAATTGAAAAAGGGAAAAGGGCGGCAGGCACAAAACCTCAAGGAGGCGGTCGAACTGGAGCTGTTCACCAACCGCTTTTCCGCCATCGCCGAAGAAATGGGCGCCCAGCTGCAGCGCACCGCCTTTTCGGTCAACATCAAAGAGCGGCTCGATTTCTCCTGCGCCCTGCTCGACGCCGATGCCGAGCTGCTCGTCAATGCCCCCCACATACCGGTCCACCTGGGCAGCCTGGGCATCTGCGCCCGCCTGGTGCTGCAAAAGCTGGCACTGGGGCCGGGCGACGTTGTCATCACCAACCACCCCAAATACGGCGGCTCCCACCTGCCGGACGTGACCCTGCTCAGCGGAATCTTCACGGAAGACAACCAACTCATCGGTTATGCCGTCAACCGCGCCCACCACGCCGAGATCGGCGGCAAACGCCCGGGCTCTATGCCGCCCGACGCCACCACCCTGGCGGAGGAAGGCGTAGCCATCGCCCCCATTTACCTCGCCAGGGGCGGTAAAGTGCAATGGGACGCCATCCGTACCCTGCTCGCCGAAGCCCCTTACCCGACCCGCTCCCTGGAGGAGAACCTGGCGGACATCAACGCCGCCCTGGCCGCCCTGCGCACCGGAGAGGCCGCTCTGCAACAGCTCGTAATGGCTCACGGCCCGGAAAAAGTGCAGTATTACATGGCCCAGCTGAAAACCCTGGCTGCCGACAGCCTGCAAGACGCCCTGCGGCCCTGGAACGGAAGGGTATTTGAAGCGGAAGAACGAATGGACGACGGACGGCCCATACGGGTAAAAATAGCCATCGGGGAAACCGGCATTGCCATCGACTTCACCGGTACCGGCGCCCCACACCCCCACAACCTGAACGCCAACATCTCTATCGTTTACAGCGCCGTGATCTACGTCCTGCGCCTCCTGTGCCAAAAGGAGATCCCCCTCAATGAAGGCCTGATGCAACGCGTGCAGATCAAATTACCGGAGAGCTTCCTGCATCCGCATTTCGAGGATGACGCCCGCCGCTGCCCGGCAGTAGTCGGGGGCAATACCGAGGTGAGCCAACGCCTGGTGGACACCCTCCTCAAAGCCTTCTCCCTGGCGGCTTGCAGCCAGGGCACCATGAACAACTTCCTGTTCGGCAATGCCCGGTTCGGTTATTATGAGACGATCGGCGGGGGCGCCGGCGCCGGGCCGGGCTTCGCGGGCCGCTCCGCCGTCCACCAGCACATGACCAACACGAAGATCACCGACCCGGAGGAACTGGAGTTTCGCTACCCGGTGCGCCTGCATCGCTTCACCCGAAGGGCAGACTCCGGGGGGAAAGGCCGATTCCGCGGCGGCGACGGCATCATCCGGGAGGTGGAATTCCTGGAACCCATGGAGGTGACGATCCTCAGCCAGCACCGGGTAGAACGGCCTTATGGGATGGCAGGCGGCAAAGCAGGCAAAACGGGCGAGCAACACCTCATTCGAAAAAACGGGCAAAAGGAGCCGCTGCAAGGCGTCGATTCGGTAGAAGCTAAAGCAGGAGACAGGATCATCATCAAAACGCCGGGAGGCGGAGGATGGGGCGCACCGGAAACCCAGGTTTGACCACCTTACCCCTACCCCGGGGAATGTTCCAAACGGTGTGTTTTCCCGCCTGCAAGGCCAAGCGTAAGGCCCTGGAAGAGGTTGAGGCTCAGGCCGGCCCACAGGTTGAGTCGGTAGCGGGAGGGTTCATTCAGGAAGCTCACCACTTCAACGCAGGTTGAGGCTTCTCCCCATTGTTCCTTCAGTTCCATAGCAATTTGCAATTCACCGGCTACAAAGCCTTCCCGGATCTTATTGTAAATAGTGGTGTCGTTGTAGTGGCGGTAATCGTAGCCAAGCTCCGAAGTGGATGAATCGATTGACGCCAGCCCGCTGTTGTTGCTACCTTTTGTAGAAAACGCCTTCAAACAGGGCGCCAAAGGGAAGGATAGCCAGTGGTGCATCAAAATGCGCCTGCAACCGGTGGATTCCAGCCTGATCTTTTTCATTCAAGCTGGCCGCTGCTCATATCGGTTGCCCGAACATCATCCGATGCCCGTCGATCGTCGTCAGGGGGAACTCCCGCATGCCCCAGGGCTTGTCCTGTGGAGGACGCAAGATGGAAACTCCCTTGCCGGTAAACTCCTGATACAAAGCATCGATGTCTTCACATACCAGATAGGCAAAATAGGAATGGTCGCCCAGTTCTTGAGGCGGAATGGCATCCGGGCACTCTCCCAGCATCAGGAAGCAGGCGCCGCGCCGGGCAAAGCGCCAGCCGGGGCTGCCTACCTCGAATACTTCAAATCCAAGGACGTCCCGGTACCAGTCGGCGGAACGCTGCAGATCGGGCACGGCGAGTACGTAGCGGGCTGAAGTGATTGCCATACTTTTTGTGTAGCGTTACGTTAATAATACAACGCCTATCGCGGCAACGTCAGAATGCCTTTTATCCACTCATCCGTCATCGTTACAATGTCGTAATTAAATTTTGTTTCCAGATACTGCCGGTATTCAGGAGTGGAACGCAGCCTGGCCCCTTTTTCCATGCTGCCTACTTTGATCATGGAATGATCGGTTTCCGGTACCAGCCGGAAAGTGCCGAAGCCGGCGTTATTGGCATTGACGATGCGGGCGATCTCCCTTTGGCTTTCATCATTGACCGCTTCCATATCGGCCTCACCGAACAGGGACAGCACATGGCCGTTTATACCCGCCCAGGCTTCAGACAAGTTGTGGGCGTTGAGCTCCCTCCAGAAGTCCTCATGGCGAAAGAGGATCTGGTCTTCGCCGTCGAAGGCAAAATCCCGATCCAGTATCTTCTGATAATCCGGGTTTTTATACAATTCTTTGGAGCTCTTACCCAGGTAATAATGCTCGTAAAGCAGGGCGTAAAGCGTGCGCACGTCAAGGTCCGTTTCCACATAATCGTGCCCGAGCAGCGGGTTCTGGTAGCGGACCATCTTGAGCAGGTATTCCACCCATACTTCGTGAGTGATCCCATACACGACTACCCCTTTGGGTTGTGTCTGCGCTCCGATGATCGGAGCATAGACGCCTCCCATGGAGTGGCCCCAGATGAAGACGTTGTCCATGTCGATAAAATCGTACTGCTTCATTGCCTCATAGGCTATCCGATAGGCCTCCAGTTCATTGTCAAAACCCAGTTCCTGACAGTTCCCGGTGCCGACGTTGTCACCCACGCCTGGCTTTTCCACCCGGAAGATGGCATAACCCAGCCCGCTAAGGCTGTCCAGCAGCTTCTTGTACGGGTGAATGGGCGAAAAGCTCTCCACCGAGCTACAGGTATAACCGGGAATGAAGTAGATGGTAGGATGAGGGCCGGGCGTATGGGGCTTGTTGACAATGGCCCGCAGCCAACCGCCCTTGTAGGGCACCTCTCCGTAGATGACGTCCGAAGAGGCCGACGTTTCGAGGGGTATTGGAGACACGGCCCCTTCCAGTTCCTTTTTTTCGCCATTCCGCCATACAGTAAAACGGGCCGGTTGGCCTTCCCTTACCGATTGCATGGCCTCCTGCAGGGCTGCCCCCTGAACGGCCGGTAAGCCGTTAATGTTCAGAAGCACATCACCATCCATGCCGCCGGCATTGGCGTAGGTACCTCCCGGGAAAACCCGCCGGATAGCCATGCCCCATGCCTCTTTTAACCCCAGAACCTGTGCCAGGCTGTCGGTTACGGGCTCCAACTGAACCCCCAGGCGGCCGCGGCGCTGGAGGTTTTGGGCGTCACAAAAGTGAATGGAAAGTAAAAGAAGGAAAATGGCATAGAACAGCTTCATTGTTTTTTAAAGTAAAGATAGAGGGGAAAGAGGCGGCGAACAGTGGGTAATATTGCTAAAGTCCAGGGAAGGGGCCATAAAAGACAGTGCTGCATCCCCCCTGTTTTACACTTTCGGCCAAGGCATAGTCGGCAGTACATTCATCAACACAATTGCGATGAACCTTATTGGCCGCTATAGGACTAAAAATTCGATTGAGCCTTGTAAATTGAAGGTGATTGTTGTAGAATTGAAGGAACAAAAGCAGCCGCCTGAACAGGGAGTGTTCGGAATTCGCTGTTTGCCATTCGCAAGTCCCTGAAAATCAACGGCTTTTTAGTAGACACAGAAAATTGAACTATCCCCCTGAACAACAATGCAGCAACAACTCCACTCCCTCCGATCCACCCTCGACGGTGAACTCCACTACGGCAGCCTGATGCGCCATTTGTACGCCACCGACGCCTCTGCCTACCGGGAGCTTCCCCTTGCTGTTGTACTTCCCAAACACGGGGAAGACATTCGTAAAGTCATCCTTTTTGCTCGGGAACACGGCCTGTCCATCATTCCCCGCGCAGCGGGCACTTCGCTGGCGGGGCAATGCGTAGGCAACGGCATCGTCGTAGACATTTCGAAATACATGAGCCGCATCCTCGAGGTGAACGCCGAAGAAGGCTGGGTGCGGGTACAGCCCGGCGTCGTCCGCGATGAGCTGAACCTGTTCCTCAGGGAACATGGCCTGTTCTTCGGCCCCGATACTTCCACCGCCAACCGCTGCATGATCGGCGGCATGGTGGGCAACAACTCCTGCGGCACCACCTCCATCGTCTACGGCTCCACGCGCGATCATGTGCTGGAACTGCAAACCATTCTCAGCGACGGTTCCGACGCCACCTTCGGCGCCCTCCGTCCGGAGGAGCTGCAGCAGAAGCTACAGGGCGACAAGCTGGAAAACCGGGTGTACCGGCAACTCTACGAAGCCCTGAGCCAGCCCGAAAGGCAACAGTCCATTCGGGAGAGCTACCCCAAGGCGAGCATCCACCGCCGCAATACCGGATACGCCGTCGATGTCCTGCTGGACGGGCAGCCCTTCCAGCCTACCGGCGAGGCCTTCAACCTGTGCAAGCTGCTCGCCGGTTCGGAAGGCACCCTGGCTTTCACGACGGAGATCAAATTGCATGTCGACCCGCTGCCCAAGCCCCAGGACGTGGTCGTATGCGCCCACTTCAACAGCATCGACGAGTCGATGGAGGCTGTATTGGTAGCCATGGCCGCCCAGCCTACCGCCTGCGAACTGATGGACAAGATCCTGATGGACCTGACCAAACAAAATATCGAACAGCGCAAAAACCGCTTTTTCGTAGAAGGCGACCCCGCTGCCATCCTCATGGTGGAATTCCGGGGCAATACTAAAGACGAGGCCACTGCCCAGGCAGAGGCCATGATCGCTACCCTGAAGGAAAAGGGGCTGGGCTATGCCTATCCTATCGTAGCGGCCCCGAAGTCGAAACAGGTATGGGACCTGCGCAAGGCCGGACTGGGAATCATGGGCAACATGGAAGGTGACCCCAAACCAGTGGCCTGCATTGAAGATACGGCAGTTGATATTCAGGACCTGCCCGCCTACATCCGGGAGTTCACGCAGCTGATGGCCGGCTTCAGGCAGCAGGCCGTTTACTACGCCCACGCCGGGGCCGGGGAGCTCCACCTGCGCCCCATCCTCAACCTGAAAGATGCAGAAGGGCAGCGCCTTTTTCACGACATCACGGAATCCGTCGCCCGGCTGGTCAAGAAGTACAACGGCTCCCTGAGCGGCGAGCACGGCGACGGCCGGGTGCGCGCCGAGTTCATCCCCCTGATGATCGGCGAGCAGAACTACGAGTTCCTCAAGGAAATAAAACATACCTGGGACCCCCAGAACATCTTCAACCCCGGCAAGATCGTCGATGCGCCGCCCATGAATTCCTCCCTGCGCTACCAGGCCGGCCAGGAGACGCCGGAGTTCGACACCGTTTTCGACTTCACCGAAACCCAGGGCATCCTCCGCGCCGCCGAGAAGTGTAACGGCTCGGGCGACTGCCGCAAGCTCACCTTCGCCGGCGGCACCATGTGCCCCAGCTACCGCGCCACCCGCGACGAGAAGGACACCACCCGCGCCCGAGCCAACGCCCTGCGCGAGTTCCTGACCATGAACGTAAGGGAGAACCCCTTCAACCACCCGGAGATCCACGAAGCGATGGACCTCTGCCTGTCCTGCAAGGGCTGCACCGCCGAGTGCCCCTCCAACGTGGATATGGCGACGCTCAAGGCGGAGTTCCTGCATCAATATTACAAATCGAACGGAGTGCCGCTGCGCTCCCGTGCCTTCGCCAATTTCGGCAGGCTGAACGGGCTGGCTGCCCTGGCGCCGGGCCTGAGCAACTTCTTCCTGAGCAATGCCTTTTTCAGCGGGCTGATGAAGCGTTTCCTGAATGTGGCCCCGGAGCGCGCTTTGCCCCTGCTGCACTCCACTACCCTTCGCCGTTGGTTTTCTAAAAACCAGGCGAAGCTGCTGCCCGCTGCCGGCCCGGTAGGCGCCGTCTGGTTCTTCTGCGATGAATTCACCAATTTCAACGATACCGCCATCGGCATCAAGGCCGTCGAGCTGCTTAGCCGCCTGGGATATGAGGTACGTATGATCGATCATGAGGAGAGCGGCCGCGCTCATTTTTCCAAAGGGATGTTGACGGAAGCTCAGCGTATGGCACGAAGGAATGTAGCGATCTTCAAAGACATCGTCACCGCCGATACCCCCCTGCTTGGCGTCGAGCCCTCCGCCATCCTCGGCTTCCGCGACGAATACCCCCGCCTGGTTGCCCCGGAACAGCGCGAGGCCGCCAAGGCCCTGGGCCGGAACGCTCTGATGATGGAAGAGTTCCTGGCCCGTGAGATCGAGGCCGGCCGCATTCGGGCGGAGCAGTTCACTACCGAGCCCAGGCACATCCTGTTGCATGGCCACTGCCACCAGAAGTCGCTGGCTAGCGTAGATGTTTCCGCCTTCACCCTCAGCCTACCGGCGAACTACACGGTGGCCGTGATCCCCTCCGGCTGCTGCGGGATGGCCGGTTCCTTCGGTTATGAGGCGGAGCACTACGAGGTAAGTATGAAAGTGGGAGAAGAGGTACTGTTCCCGGCAGTGCGCGGAGCTTCAAAAGAGACTATTATTGCCGCGCCGGGCACCAGCTGCCGCCATCAGATCAAAGATGGGGCGGGGCGGGAGGCGCTGCATCCGGTGGAGGTGTTGTGGGGGGCGTTGGATTAGGGCTTCAGGTGATTCAAAACCTATTGATGAAACTTAAAAAGCTATGAAAAAAGTGCTCCTGATATTTTTTCTCCTATCAACAATTTCAATTGCAGCCTGTGCCATCAATCCCTCCCGCGAGTACACCACCACCCCTGATTCCCTGGGGTTGGAATACCAGACGCTGAAGATATCAACCCCCGACGGCTACGCTCTGAATACCTGGATCTACTCCCCCAACCTGGAAAAGGACAACAAAACGGTGCTTGTCCTGGCCTATGGCGACGCTGGCAATATGTCGCACTTTGTTTACCATGCTGCCGCCTTTGTGCAACAAGGTTTCACTGTGGTGACATTTGATTACCGGGGCTTTGGCCGGAGTTCTGGTTTTCCCATCCGCAGAGATTTCCTGTACCATACGGAGTTTCTAGACGACCTTACTGCAGTTGTAGCTTACACCAACGCCAACCTTCCCCATCAAAAGTTTGGCATCTGGGCGCTTTCTATGGGCACCATCCTGGCCACCCTGGCAGCCGCCCGGGAGGAAGCCCCTATCGATTTCATCCTTGCCGAAGGCTTCGTCTCTGATACCGGGCAACAGGTAAGCCGGATCAACACCCTGAAAGGTAAAGCGGTGATCCTGCCCGAGCCTGCCAGCCGGTATCGACGGGCAGTCCGCAGAGTCAAAATTCCCTTACTCGTATTTGCGGCTACGGAGGACGAGATCACGACGCTGACCGATGCAGAAGGCCTGGTTGCCGGCAAAAAAAGCCCTCGTAGCGTAATTCCTTACGAAGGCGGCCACCTCAGAGGTTTCCAGGCACTATCTATATACGGCTTCGGGGATGGCTACGTGGCAGAGGTTATCCGTTTTTTGCAGGAAAATGATAAGTAGGCTTTCAAAGGCTTGAGTTAATTTTCAGAATTTGTACCATACATAGGCAACATAGGTTTTTCACAGTAGGGTACATAACCCGCCAATCTCGCGCCTTGCATTTTCTATGTGGCAAATAATTGCAAAAAAAGTATATTTTCACGGCGCCCCCTTTTCCTATATCCGGAAGGGGAACGCTTAAAAAGGGCATATCCCCAGGCATCCCGCTTTCGGGGGCGTCCCGCTCTGGCTGTGTTGTGGTTTCTGGCATTCCTGCCCGCCACCACACCGCCGGAATGCCAGAAACCACAACAAAAAACCTAACCATGCCAAAGCAACTCATCGAATGCGTGCCCAACTTCAGCGAGGGGCGCGATATGTCCATCATTAAACAGATCACGGACGAGATAGAAAGCGTAGAGGGCGTCAAGCTGCTCGACGTTGACCCCGGCAAGGCCACCAACCGGACAGTGGTGACCTTCGTGGGCGAGCCGGAACCGGTAGTAAAGGCCGCCTTCCTGGCCATCAAAAAGGCCGCCGAACTGATCGATATGCGCAAACACAAGGGCGAGCACCCCCGCATGGGGGCCACCGATGTATGCCCGCTGATCCCCATTTCCAATATCACCATGGAAGAGACGGTGGAATGGGCCCACAAGCTGGGCAAAATGGCCGGCAGAGAACTGGGCATACCTTTATATATGTATGAATACGCCGCCAGTAAACCGGAATGGAAAAACCTGGCCACCATCCGCGCCGGAGAATATGAGGCCCTGCCCGAAAAGCTGGAAAAACCGGAGTGGAAGCCCGACTACGGCCCTGCCCGCTTCAACGCGCGGGCCGGCGCCACGGCCATCGGCGCCCGCGATTTCCTGATCGCCTACAACGTCAACCTCAACACCACCTCGGTGCGCCGCGCCAACTCGGTGGCCTTCGATGTGCGGGAACAAGGCCGGGTTAAACGGGAAGGAGATAAAGTGAATGGCGCCATCCTTCGGGATGAGAAAGGGGAACCCCTGCGCGAGCCGGGCGCCTGCAAAGGGGTAAAGGCCATCGGCTGGTTTATCGAGGAGTATGGCATCGCCCAGATCTCGATGAACATCACCAAGATCAGGGATACGCCGCTGCACATCGCTTTTGAAGAATGCCGTAAAAGCGCCAACCGGCGGGGTATGAGAGTGACCGGTTCGGAACTGGTGGGCCTGGTACCGCTTCAGGTCATGCTCGATGCCGGCCACTATTTCCTCCGCCAGCAGGAGCGGTCCCTCGGCATTTCGGAGGAGGAGGTGATCCGAATTGCCATCAAATCACTTGGGTTGGACGAGCTGGGCCCTTTCGACCCTCGAAAAAAGATCATTGAATACCAGCTTCGGGAAGACACCCCTACTCCTCTGCTGGATATGAACCTCCGGGCGTTCGCCAACGAGACGGCCTCTGAAAGCGTAGCGCCGGGGGGCGGCTCCATCGCCGCTTATGTTGGAGCGCTGGGAGCAGCGCTGGGTACGATGGTGGCCAACCTGTCCTCCCACCGCCGGGTGTGGGACCACCGCTGGGAAGAGTTCTCCGAATGGGCGGAAAAGGGGCAGCAGCTCAAAGACGGGTTGCTGCGCCTGGTAGATGAAGACACTCGTGCGTTCAACCGGATCATAGAGGCCGTACGCCTGCCCAAAGGAACGGAGGCTGAAAAAGCAGCAAGAGAACAGGCCATGCAGGAGGCCACCAAATACGCCACGGAGGTCCCGTTCCAGACCATGGAACTGGCCCTGCAATCCTTCGAATTGGCAAAAGCAATGGCCACCCAGGGCAACCCCAACTCGGCAAGCGATGCTGGTGTTGGCGCACTATGTGCCCGTGCCGCCGTCCTGGGCGCCCTGCTCAACGTACAGATTAATGCCAAGGGCCTTCACGATAAAGCCTTCGCAGGGGACATTACCGCCAGGGCGGAGAAGATCGCGGCGGAGGCTAACATGCTGGAAAAGGAAGTGGTGGAGATCGTGAGGAAGAAAGTACAGAAGGAGGGGTGAGGGTATTGAAAAAATACATGGAAATGCTGTTTGCCCTTATCGTTTCAGCGCTGGCGGGCAGGAAAAGCGCTTTCCCCCTGGTTCCTCCTCCGTAGAAAGTGGTTTTCCGGCAAAAAAAAGCAGCTCTGGAGATGCTCCAGAGCTGCAGAAAACCAACTTCAAAAGGGGGGTTAAGCGTGACTCGTTAATGTTATAGGGCAACAAACTGAGTCACGGTACTCAGTAAATATTGAGGTTGTTCGATAATATCAATAGATAACGAACCGACAGAAATACCACCATGAATGCTGGCGGCATACGCTCGGAGGCCCATAAATTACGGGCAAAGGATGTGATAGTTGCTTAGAGGATGTTTAGGGTGTATCCTCTTATTCCGTAGACAAATATATATCGGTTCAGGGAAACTTGGCGCCCCAAGTGTATTACTTTGAGGGCCAATCAGGAAGCAAAGATATATAAATTCCTCTCAAAAGTCAACCGGTTTATTTTACCCCTGCTTTTGGGTGTCACCCAGATTCCTGGCAGCTGCGTCCAGCTCTTCATAGAAGACTTCACCGAACTTTCGGATGATGGCATCTTTCAGGAAGCGGTAGACAGGCAGCTGTTGTTGCCGGCCCAGCTCACAGGCTGCCGAGCAGATCTCCCACCGGTCGTAGTTGAGCCGCTGCATATCGACCCGCTCATCGATTGAAGCCCGGATTGGGTAGAGGTGGCAGGATATGGGTTTTTTAAAATCCGTTTTCCCGGCGTGGAATGCCTGTTCGATGCCGCATTTGGCAATTCCTTGGCCGTCGTAGATCATGTAAACGCATGGCCCCCCATCAATAAGCGGGGTGGAGTAGCTGTCGGTTTCCTCATCGTAAGTATAAAGCCCCTCCTTTTCAATGGCTGCCAGCCCTGCCGGGCGGAGGAAAGGTTTCACGGCATCGAAGATGTGCTCCAGAGTAAACCGCTCTTCCGGTTCCAGGGGAGCGCCCAGGTCGCCTTCCCAGCAGCAGGCGCCTTTGCAGGCATTGAGGTTGCAGAGGAATTGCTCCCGAATCACATCATCGCTGATCAATACATCGCCAATTAACAACATAGGTGCACATTATTAGGCTAAAAAAGACATCGGGGCAGATAAAAAGTCAACCCCCTGATTTGATGCACAAAATTAAGCGAACGGAAAGAATAGCCGGCCATTTGAAGGCAACTTTTGTTTACCGTCGCCCAGAATCCCAAAGGCGGTGAAATGTGCGGGTTTTGCTCTGAAAAATGCCTAAAAAGTGTATTTTGCAGCGATATA
Organism: Lewinellaceae bacterium; assembly: GCA_020636405.1. Lineage (GTDB taxonomy): Bacteria > Bacteroidota > Bacteroidia > Chitinophagales > Saprospiraceae > JACJXW01. The sequence continues at coordinate 106,352 of JACJXW010000010.1, forward strand.
ACTGAAAACTGCATTATGAAGAAACTGATCTTTTGTTTCCTGTTCCTTTCCCTGGCCTGGGGCGTGTTTGCACAGCAGGAGGAAGATGCGGCCCGCAAGGCCACAGACGAAGCCATAACCCTATACCAACTCAATGAACAACAAGCGGAGGAAATGTACCAGATCCAGAAGAGACGGTTCCGCAACCTGGCGTCCATTGAGGAACTTCGCCAATCCGATTATCCTTTTTTCCTGCAAAAAAAGAACTCCATCCGGGAAGGGCTGATGGCTTCTACCCAACGTTTATTGACAGAAGCTCAAATGGAGATCTTCAATCAGCAGCTCGCCGGCCGCCGGAAAAAAGAGGCTGCCGTAGTGGAGGAAATGAAACAGGAAGGGGCCACCAAGGAAGAAATACAGATCGCGATCTGGAAAATAGAGTAAGCCAAAAAGCGGTTCGTCAAGGGCCGCTTTTTTTATTCCTCCCCCAATTTTTAGATAATTTATCTATAACATTGGCCAAAGCCGGAACAATTGCCAGGCAGGAAGCCTTTTCAGCAAAGTAAGTTCTGGAAAATCCATAACTTTAAGAATCTGGATGGAGCCCCCTGCCGCTCCTCCAAAAAGCACATGGAAGCCGCACCTCCGCCAGGCCTTTTTACGGACGCTTTTCCTGAACCTTGGCAACGTGCAGCTGTTATTTTTTCACCGGGCCGATAAAGATTTCAAATATTCATAAACACTCTTTAATCACTAAGTATATAGATGGATCCCCTAAAACAAAAATTCAATAAAAAAGCTTCCGAACTCAGAGAAGAGATCAGAGGAATGCTCAAGAAACATGGCGACCGAAAGGTCGATGAAGTAAAGCTCAACCAGATCTTCGGCGGCGCCCGTGGTATCAAAATGATGATTTGGGAAACCTCGCAGCTCGACCCTGTAAAGGGGATCAGCTTCCGGGGTTACTATATTCCGGAATTGCGGGAAAAGCTACCCAAAGGGCCCGACGGCAAGGAGCCCCGCCCGGAAGGGCTGTTCTGGCTGATGCTCGTCGGCGAGATCCCTACGGACGAAGAGGTACACTGGCTGACTCAACAATGGACGCGGCGCAGCAATGTCCCCGAACACGTATTCCGCATCCTGGACAGTATGCCGGTTGATACCCATCCCATGACCCAATTTGTAACCGCCATCACTTCCATGCAAACGGAGAGCTGCTTTGCCCGCCGATATGATGAAGGGATCAGTAAGACGGATTACTGGGATGCAACCTATGAGGACACCATGAACCTCATCGCCCGCCTGCCCCGGATTGCAGCTTACATCTACCGGAGGACCTATCACGACGGCAATCACATCGCCCCGGATATCTCTCAGGACTGGGCAGGCAACTTCGCGCACATGCTGGGTATCGAAAAAACCGATTTCAAGAACCTGATGCGCCTTTACCTGACCATCCATGCGGACCACGAAGGAGGTAATGCATCTGCTCACACTACCCACCTGGTAGGTTCCACGCTCAGCGATGCCTACCTGTCGCTCGCCGCCGGTATGACCGCCCTGGCAGGCCCGCTGCACGGACTGGCCAACCAGGAGGTTATCAAATGGATATTCAATATGCTCGACGCTCTGGGTACCACCAAGCCCACCAAAGAGCAGATTGCCGACTATGTAAATTCTACGCTGTCTTCCGGACAGGTTATACCTGGCTACGGCCATGCCGTCCTCCGGGAACCCGATCCCCGTTTTATCGCCCAGAAGCACTTTGCCGAAGCATATATCAAAGAAGACGATATCGTGGAGGTGGTGTGGAAGGTCTTTGACGTGGTGCCTTCCATTCTTCAGGACCTGGGCAAGGTCAAAAACCCCTGGCCCAATGTGGATGCCCATTCCGGGGCGCTGCTGGTCCATTATGGCCTGAAGGAATACAGCTTCTACACTGTGCTGTTTGGCGTGTCCCGTGCGCTTGGCGTCCTTTCTGCCCTTTGCTGGGCACGGGCCCTGGGCTTCCCGCTGGAGCGCCCCAAATCAGTGACCACCAACTGGGTAAAAAACTTCCTGTCTCAGGAACAGAAAGCGGCCGTAAAGGAAGGATAAACCGCTCTGCGCCGTTTAAATCCAAAGAATCTACCTGCCGTTAAGTGGCTGGCATTGCACAGCCACTTAACCGCGGGTAATGCCCAATGGGTGCTTTTGTAAAAGAAAATTTCTCCAAACCCCATCCAGTCTTCAAAAATCCTTTATTTTTGAGCGTTCATCAAAACGTCATCCAAACTACCTATAAGCATGAAATTCCCGGACAACCTGAAGTACACTGAAGAACACGAGTGGATCCGCATAGAAGGCAGCCTCGCTTATGTGGGCATAACTGATTATGCACAAAAAGAATTGGATGAGCTGGTCTACATCGAAGTTGAATCTGTAGGCGAAACCCTCGACAAAAATGAAGTCTTCGGCACAGTGGAAGCGGTGAAAACCACTTCCGACCTGTTCATGCCGGTTTCCGGAAAGGTGCTGGAATTCAATCCTGAACTGGACGAATCAGAGGGGGACAACCCAACGCTCGTGAATACCGACCCCTACGGCGCCGGCTGGATCATCAAAATGGAGATCTCTGACCCCAGTGAACTGGATGGCCTGCTGGACGCAGAAGCCTACGAAAAGCTGGTAATCTAAAAAAAAAATAAAATTTTCTTATCTTCACACACCAAAAGTAAATCAACCCGCATCTATCCTAGCAAACGAGCCAATCAATTGAATTTTATTCCTGCCCTATTGTGGGCAGCACTGATTTTCACACTGTCAACTGGCCATGCTGTAGAAGTGCCCCGTTTTTCCAACTTACTGGAACCGGACAAACTGGCGCACGCAGCCGCCTACTTTGTTCTGGCCGGCCTTTTGCTCTGGGGGTTTCACCGCACAACGGGCCTTTCTCCTAAAGCGATGACAGTGGCAATTATGGCCAGTGTACTGTACGGGATCGGTATGGAATGTATCCAATATGCCTTTTTTCCGAACAGGTATTTTGAAGTTCTAGACATAATTGCTAATATTATTGGTTCTATTTTAGGAGTTTTGGGTATAAATTTTTTGATAAAATAAAACCTTGTCAGTATGGATGTGTCAATAACCGGTGCAACCCTGGGCGTCCTGGTGCTGGCCATAGTATTGGGTGTTCTCGCGACCATTATCGTGATGAAGTCCATGTATGCGCAGCGCTCCGCCAAAGGGCCACAAGACGCGGCAGGCCAATCGAACAAGTCACCACTGGATGCGCGGACGAAGTACCCCTGGGCAGATGCCTTCAAATACAGTGGGACCTTCTTCAACGTAGGCCTGGTGCTCTCGCTTGGCTTGACGGTACTGGCATTCGGCTGGACTCAATACGAAGCAGAAGTGTACATCCCGGATGATGCACTAGTATTCGATGAAGAGATCGAGATCGAACCGCCACGTACCGCCGAACCGCCGCCCCCTCCTCCCCCACCACCTCCTCCGGTAATCGAAGAAGTGCCGGATGAAACGGTCCTGGAGGAAGAAGAAGTAGAATTTGTCGACCAGTCTGTTGACGATCAGACGGTAGTGGAAGCCCCTCCTGTACGGGAAAGCGCGCCGCCGCCGCCGCCACCACCTCCGCCGCCGCCACCGGAGCCGGAAGTGGAAGAGATCTTCAAAGTGGTTGAGGACATGCCGCGCTTCCCAGGTTGCGAAGACCTGTCTACCAAGGAAGAAAAGAAACAGTGCGCCGACAAAAAGATGTTGGAGTTCATTTACAAAAACATCAACTACCCCGCTATCGCCCGTGAAAACGGAGTAGAAGGCACCGTCGTAATCCAGTTCGTTGTAGAAAAGAACGGAGATGTTGCCGACGCCAAGGTAGTTCGTGATATCGGCGCCCAGTGTGGCCAGGAAGCCCTTCGGGTGGTCAATCTGATGAACACCCAGGGACTCAAGTGGATTCCGGGTAAGCAGCGTGGCCGTCCGGTACGGGTACAGTTCAACCTCCCGGTCAAATTCAGGCTGGAGTAATTCCCGAATACCACACCCAAACACAACAGAACGGCTAATGTACTTCACTGGACATTGGCCGTTCTGCCGTTTATACCGGGCAACTTTTAACTAGAAATGGCGTTTTCATAAAAACTGTTTTGTGATGATGAGAAGCCTTATCCTGATAGCTGCTATTTTCACCTCCCTGACGGCCCTGGGCCAGGAAGCCCAGCTTGCCCAGCAGTATTTCCGCGACGGAGAATTCGAAAAGGCGGCAGTATTGTACGAGAAACTCTATAGGGAAAGTAATTTCAACGATTTTTACTTCGACCGCTACGTCGAATCGCTGCTCTCCATGGAGGCTTTCGATGAATGTGAACAGGTGATAAAAAAGCAATTGCGGCGCGACCCCGACAACGTCCAGCTCTATGTCACCTCTGGCAAACTGTATGAAAGACAAGTATTGGACGACAAGGCCGAAGAACAGTACCGGCTGGCGATCGAAAAACTGCCCAAAGACCAGTTCATAATCACCCGCCTGGCCAATACCTTTATGGTGCTCACCAAATACGACCTCGCCATTGAGGCCTATGAACGCGGCTCTGAACTGCTTAAAGATAAAGAAGCATTTGCCTACAATCTCGGCGAGTTGTACCGCCGCAAAGGAGATGCCGATAAAATGATAGAGAACTACCTCAACAGCGTAGACTCCAATCCTGGCCGGATCAACAGCGTCAAGTCTATTTTCCAACGCTATCTGCTTCCTGAAGATTACCAGGAACTGCAGTCTCAGCTCTATACGCGCATTCAAGCTAACCCCGATGCGGCCTTCTACCCCGAAATGCTGAGCTGGGTCTTCATCCAGCAAAAAGATTACCGCAACGCATTCCGGCAGGCACGGGCGCTCGACCGCCGCTTCCGCGAAAACGGGGGGCGGGTTTACCGGATCGGAGAGATCGCCGCCAACGATAAGGCGTATGAAGCTGCCATCATGGCCTACGATTACATTGTAAACGAGAAAGGCATTTCCTCCACGTTTTACATCGATGCCAAACGGGAGTCACTGCGCTGTAAGCGCCGGCAACTGGTGGAAGGGTACGAATACAGCCTGGACGAATTGAAGCAGCTGGAACAGGAATACGAATCTTTCCTCAATGAATTTGGCCGTTCCAAACTAACGGCAAACATCATGCTGGAGTTCGCCGAACTGGAAGCGCTTTACATCAATGACCTGGACAAAGCCATCAGCCTGCTCAACGAAATGATCCAGTATCCCAACGTCAATCCCGCTATTCAGGCGCTGGGAAAGATCAGCCTGGCCGACTATTACCTCATGCAGGGGGAACGCTGGGAAGCCACTCTGCTGTACTCTCAGGTCGACAAGGCCTTTAAAGAAGACCAGCTGGGGCACGAAGCCCGCTTCCGCAATGCAAAGCTCTCCTACTACACCGGAGATTTCCAATGGGCCCAGGCCCAGTTTGACATTTTGAAGGCCTCTACCTCCAAGCTCATCGCCAATGACGCCCTCGACCTGTCTGTGTTCATTATGGATAATCTGGGGTTGGATACTTCCGCCACAGCACTCCAACTTTATGCCGACGCCGAACTGCTGGTCTTTCAAAACCGCTTCGACGATGCTTTCCGCAAGCTGGACACCCTGCAGGAGCAATTCCCGGAACACACCCTGAAAGATGACCTCTACTATCTGGAAGCTCAGATCTACAAGAAAAAACGGAATTACGAAAAGGTAGCCGAACTGCTACAGAAAATTGTCGACGGCCATCCGGAGGAGATCCGTGCCGACAATGCCCTCTTCGAGCTAGCAGAACTCTATGAAAACCAGCTGAATGATGTGGAAAAGGCCAAGGCCTTGTACGAAACGTTATTCATCGATTATTCGGGGAGTACCTATGCGGTAGAAGCCCGTAAACGCTACCGCATCCTGAGAGGAGATAACGTACAATAAGCCCCACCCGCAGCGCAAAAGAGGTGAAGCAAGGCTCAATCCCTTACTTCACCTCTATGCCGGGGAAGCTTATCTCAACAGATAATGTATCTTTACTTGAGTCGTTTTTCGTCAGACACGGTCAGCTTGTGACGGCCTTTTGCGCGACGGCTGGCTAAAACCTTCCGGCCATTCTTCGTGCTCATTCTCGAACGAAAACCATGCTTATTCCTACGCTTCCTTCTAGAAGGTTGATATGTACGTTTCATTATGGACGCTTTTTCTGTTCCTCAATTTTCTGAAAAGCCCGGCAAAGGTAAAGCTATTATGACAAATAGACAAATATACCGCCGAATGTTTGGTGAAAAATATGTGCTCTAGATGGTCATGATGTCTTTCTCCTTGGTTTCGACCAGTTTGTCGACTTTGTCTACGAATTCCTTAGTCAGTTTTTCCACCTCCTCTTCTTTGCGCTTCCCGGCGTCTTCCGGATAGCCGCCTTTGACGGCCTTCTTGATCTGATCCATCGCATCCCGGCGGGCACTTCGGATACCGACCTTGGTGTCTTCACCAATGGATTTAGACTTCTTCACCAGGTCCTTACGGCGTTCCTCAGTGAGCGGCGGGATATTGATGATCACGATCTCACCATTATTCTGAGGAGTAACGCCGAGGTTGGCCTCAAAGATCGCCTTCTCAATGGGGGCGAGCATGTTCTTCTCCCAGGGTTGGATGGTGATCGTCCGGGAGTCGGAAGTGCTCACATTGGCCACCTGGTTGAGCGGGGTAGGCGCCCCATAATAGGGCACGATAATACCGCTGAGCATATTGGGAGAAGCTTTTCCGGCGCGGATGGTAGCCAGTTCCTTCTGGAGGTGCTCTATGGAATCTTCCATAGCAATTTGAGCTATCTCGATGTATTCGTTAATATCGTCCTGCATAGTTCCTGAAATTTTTCTATCCATTTCCAACGGCCCGGTGGCGGTTAGATGCCAAAAATAAGGTAAAAGGCCACTTTTTACAAGCAAAAGAGTAAGAGTTTGCCTAATCTCTGCTCAATCTCTCGAGGCGCCGGAGTACTGCAGGATAAGGTACAGTAACATCACCAGTGCGGATAGGGCCGCGGTTACATAGGTCATGGCAGCCCACCAAAGTGCATCTTTTGCGCCGTCGTATTCCTGCCCACGCGCCACCCCGCTATTGTCCAGCCAAACCAATGCCCGCCGGCTGGCATCAAATTCCACCGGCAGGGTAATAAAGCTGAAGAGGGTGGTCACCGCGAAAGCGATGATGGTAATCAGCATGATGGAAGGTATCGACGACAAAGTCATGAACGCAATGATCAACAACCACTGCTGGGCCATGGCCGACAGGTTGACCACCGGCACCAGTGCAGAACGCATCTGCAAAAGGCTGTAGGATTCTGCGTGCTGGACAGCGTGCCCGCATTCATGGGCAGCGACCGCCGCGGCGGCGATATTGCGCCCCCGATAGACCGCCTCACTCAGGCTTACCGTTTTGGTAGCGGGGTTGTAATGGTCGGTCAGAAACCCCCGCCCTTCTACCACCTTAACGTCGGTGATGCCAAAGTAGCGCAGCATCTGTTCGGCCACCTCCTGCCCGGAGAGTCCGGAACGGATCGGGATACGGCTATAGGTATTAAACTTACTTTTCAACCTCTGGCTGATCACCATACCAACAACCGAAAGGATGCCGGCAACGATGAAGTATCCATAATATGCTCCCATGGTAGTTTATGGTTAGTTAGTTTATTGGCCCGTAGCTGTTAGTCCAATATTTCGAACCCTGTATAGCTTTGCAAGGCCTTTGGAATAACAATTCCTTCGGCAGTTTGGTTGTTCTCCAGCAGCGCCGCTACGATGCGCGCCAGGGCCAGAGCACTGCCGTTGAGGGTATGGGCCAGGCGGGTGGCCTTACTGCCATCGCGGAAGCGGAGTTTCATGCGGTTACTCTGGTAGGTTTCGAAGTTGGAAACGGAGCTTACCTCCAGCCAGCGTTGCTGGGCAGCCGAATAGACTTCGAAGTCGAAAGTCAGTGCAGAGGTAAAGCCCAGGTCGCCGCCACACAGGCGCAGGATGCGGAAGGGCAGTTCGAGCTTCTTCAATACCCCCTCGACATGGGCCAGCATTTCGAAGAGGGTATCGTACGACTTATCCGGATGCTGAAACTGTACGATCTCTACTTTGTCAAACTGGTGCACCCGGTTCAGCCCTCTAACGTGAGCGCCATAAGAACCGGCTTCGCGGCGGAAGCAGGGCGTATACCCCGTCAGTTTGATGGGAAAGTCCTTTTCCTCCAGAATAACATCGCGGTAGATGTTGGTCAGCGGCACCTCAGCAGTTGGAATGAGATAGAGGTTATCCCGTTCTACCGTGTACATCTGCCCTTCCTTATCCGGAAGTTGGCCGGTAGCCCGGGCCGTTTCTTCATTGACCAGCAGCGGGGGCATGATCTCTTCATATCCTGCTTTGACAGCTTCGTCCAGGAAGAAGGAGATCAGGGCGCGCTGCAGGCGGGCGCCTTTCCCTCTATAGACGGGGAATCCGGACCCGGTGATCTTGGTGCCCAGTTCCAGGTCAAAAATGTTGTACTTCTGAGCCAGCTCCCAGTGCGGGAGGGCGCCTTCTGCAAGCTGCGGGAGGCCGCCTGTCCAGGGTTTGTACACTTCATTGTCCTGCTCGGCACTTCCGGCGGGCACCGATTCATGAGGGATGTTGGGTACTTTATATAACTCTTCGTTCAGCGCCTCTATAGTGGACTTGAGCAGTTCTTCCAGTTTAGATGCCCGGTCTTTCAGGTGGGAAACACGCTCACGCATGGCTTCGGCCTCTTCCTTCTTGCCTTGTTTGAACAAACCGCCGATCTCTTTAGAGAGCTGGTTCCGCTCGGCAAGAAGGCTGTCGAGCTCCGTCTGCGTTTCCTTACGGGTGTCGTCAAGCCGGAGGATCTCGTTGATTATTTCCAGTTCCTGCTCACCAAAATTTCTGATCTTCAAGCCCTGAAGAACACGTTCCTTATTCGCTCTGATAAAATGGAGTTCAAGCATGATGCTGTATTGATTACAGTTTGGTTTAGAAAAGAAGTTGGGGATTGAACTTTTGAGAAAAGTTTTGGTTACATTTTTTGCAAAGATACTATTTGAATTTAAAAATTAAATGTATTTTTGTTGCGACGAAAGCGTAATGGCACACCATAACGTCCTAACGCCTTATAGCATTTCTTGAGGTGTTTTCACTCTCTATCCTGCTATTTCCCACTTTGATCAAGAAGGGTTGTCGGGCCACAAGAGGAAAAGTTCTGGAGGTTTTCAATGGTTTGTGAACTCACGAGTCCCCACTTTTTTCCGCTATATTCTCTGACATCAATTTCATTTTTTTCACAAGAACAAGATTCTTACTAAAAAACATACAAGCAAGTATATTATGTTGGATATATCACAATTGAACTACATGCTTGTCCCCGAGCTAAGAGAGCTGGCCGAGCAGATCGGGCTCAGTGGTTACAAACGGCTCAATAAACAGGAACTGATCTATAAGATCCTGGATCATCAGGCTGCTTCTGGCGATGCTGATGAAGGGGACAGCGACAACGAAAAGGACAATCCTCCAAACGGCAAACAAACCAAAAAACGCATAGAAAGGCGCCCTCAACCCGAAAAGACCCCTGTTTCATCTGATAACGATGATGATAACGATGATGATGATGACAACGACAATGAGGACGAAGCCGAAAACCTCTCCCGCAACAGGGCCCGCCGTGTGGTAAAAATAGCCGAGGACGGGCCGTCCGAAAGGAAAAGCGACAGCTTCGAGGAAGAAGAGGACGAAGAGGGCCGGCGCCGGCAGCATCGCGCCAGAGGCAATGACAACCCAAGCCGGGAACAGGAAAGTGAACCCCGCGGGCGCAGAGCCCAACCCCGCCAAAAAGAAGAAGAGTCTTTCGACATCGAACTCGATGGCATCATCGAAGGAGAAGGCATCCTGGAAATGATGCCCGATGGCTATGGTTTCCTGCGCTCTTCCGACTATAATTACCTGACTTCACCGGACGATATCTACGTCTCCCCTTCTCAGATCAAGCTCTTTGGCCTGCGCACTGGCGATACGGTCCGCGGCGCTATTCGCCCGCCAAAGGAAGGAGAAAAATACTTCGCCCTGCTGCGCGTATCCAAGATCAACGGACTTGACCCCCAGGATATTCGCGACCGGGTGCCGTTTGACTACCTTACGCCGCTTTTCCCCCACGAGAAATTCAGGCTGACCAGTTCCCCGACCGGCAGAGATATCGGCAACCGCATGATCGACCTTTTCACCCCAATTGGTAAAGGGCAGCGTGGCCTGATCGTGGCACAACCCAAAACGGGTAAAACTTTCCTGCTGAAGGATATCGCCAATGCCATTGCAAAAAATCACCCGGAGTGCTATCTGATCGTTCTCCTCATCGATGAACGCCCGGAGGAAGTTACAGATATGAAGCGCAGCGTGAACGCTGAAGTGGTCGCCTCCACCTTCGACGAACCTGCCGACAACCACGTGCGTGTCGCCGGTATAGTGTTGGAAAAGGCCAAGCGACTGGTTGAAAGCGGCCACGATGTGGTTATCTTGCTGGATTCCATAACCCGCCTGGCACGCGCCTACAACACCGTGGCCCCTGCCAGCGGTAAAGTGCTTTCGGGCGGTGTGGAAGCCAATGCACTCCACAAGCCCAAGAAATTCTTTGGCGCCGCCCGTAATATTGAAGATGGCGGATCACTGACCATCCTGGCCACCGCTCTGATCGATACGGGCTCCAAGATGGACGGCGTGATCTTTGAAGAATTCAAAGGTACCGGCAACATGGAACTGCAGCTCGACCGCAACCTGTCCAACAAGCGGATGTTCCCGGCTATCGACCTCACCAAGTCGAGCACCCGCCGCGAAGACCTGCTGCTGGACAAAGATACCCTCCAGCGTATGTTCATTCTCCGCAACCACCTTGCGGATATGAAACCCGACGAGGCATTCGAATTCCTGCGTAAGCACATGGTTGGTACAACCAGCAATGAAGAGTTCCTTACCTCTATGAATGGCTAAACGGCCCTGACTGAAAAAGAAAAAGCCCTCCCCTGGCCAATTTGTGGGGAGGGCTTTTTCTTTTTATGGGCCTCTACTAATCCGGGCCATTCACCCGGGCCTTATATCCGGCCAAAAAATCTTCCAGCCGTTTATCCATCGCTTCCGGCTCGGTTTGATAATGGGGAGTAGTAGCCATCGTCCCCGGAAATTCTTCAATGTGCATGGTCTGCGTAGGGAACGCAAAGCGAATACCCAGGCTATTCGCCAGATCGAGAATACCCAGTAACACTTCGTGCCGGGCACTGAGCTCCTCCGTCCAGCTGGGTACCTCAAAAAAGATATAAAACAGAATATCAAGCGAGCTGCTGCTCATTTCATTAAGGTGGATCTCGTAATAATCTTTTCGGGTATGGGGATGGGTAGCAACGATCTCGCGCAGCCCCTTAGTAAATTTATCTATCAGCACTGTTGGGGTATCATAAGTGATCGATATTTTGGTATTGAAGCGCCGGTAGGCCCGCAATCCGTAATTATTGACGACCATATCCGCCAGTTTTCCGTTCGGCACATAAACCAGAGAATTCGCAAAGGTGCGTACCCGGGTAGAACGAAAGCCAACCTCTTCCACCGTACCGTCAACACCAGAGAAGTTGATCCAGTCCCCAATCTGAAAGGGTTTATCCAAAAAGATGGTCATAGAACCGAACAGGTTCTTCAGGGTGTCCTGGGCTGCCAGTGCCAGTGCCAGCCCTCCGATGGAAATACCGGCGATCATCGTTGTAATGTCTACCTGTAAGACCCGCAGGATCTGTATCACCCCACCTGCCAGAAAGAAAAACTGCACTCCACGCTTGAGTACCGGCAGAAGTTGGTCGTCCATCTTGCTCTCCGTACGCCGGGTAAAGCTATCGGCATAAAACAAGAACACATCCAGGATCCGCAACAGGATATAAACCACCAGTAAGACCGAGAGTATCCTTATGGTCATTATGGCAAAACTTGCAGACTCGATGGGCAACTGAAGGATTGGCAGAAAAGCCTTAATGAGCCGTAGCACGATGTAGACACTGGCAGTACGGGCAATCTTCCAGACCAGCTCCGGCGAAACCAGCTGTGCATGCCGCCGGTACCGGATGAAACGCCGCACCAGCGGACGAAGGAGGCGGCTTAGGGCTAAATGCACCAGGATAGCCATGGCCAGAATGGCCAATAGGCCGATGTACTGCCAGACTGCCATACCCAGAACCTCTTGCTGTCCGAATTTGGGCAATAGGTTCAACAACAGGTCGGCGCCAAAAGGATAGACGTCTTTATGCAATTCGGGAATGAGTTGTACCGTCTCTTCCGAATAATACCACCTGGCGCCGGTTTTCTCGAGATATACCTCCGGAAGCTCCTGAGGAAACAGCGTGTAGATATTCCGGTTGGTTGTGCTGTCCTCCTGGTAGTCAGGGTTCCGGGGCAATTTGTTCAGGATCACTTTAAGCCCTTTGCCATCCAACACCTGTTTGAGTTGAATGGCCAGCCGAACGGCTTGGGCACTATCCTGGACGCCATAGAGTGTGCGGGCCGCTACCTCCGGCTGGTAAGTCTCCGGCTGGAGATAGTACAAGTGTACCCAGACGGTGTTGTGGGGCGTTTCAAGGGTTACCGGTACTTCCCCGCTTTGGCCTTTTCCGTACAGAAAGGAGAGGCAGAGCAATGCTGAAACGGCCAACAATTTTTTGGTAAGCATAAGTATTGCCGTTTTGGTGGGTTGTAAAGGTAATGTCTTTTAAACAAAAGGCGGCGTATACCGGACTACTATAAGTGCCATTTTGTCAGTGCGGCTGTCGTTTTTTTTCGTCCTGTTTCCCCTTTGCCCAGTTGGCATTCGATTTGTAAGTGCATGAATTGAGATGCGGAAGATCGGTTTTACGTGACCGCACATGTCTAGTCAATTGTCAAACCAATTCTTAAAACCACAGCTGAAATATGAGCAAAATAACTTTCAAACCGATCAATGACCGGGTGGTCGTCAAACCGCTCCCGGCAGAGGAAAAGACCAAAGGCGGTATTATTATTCCGGACACCGCTAAGGAAAAGCCCCAACAGGGCGAGGTAATTGCCGTTGGCCCGGGCAAAGAAGGCGTCAAGCTGAATGTAAACGTTGGTGACCGCGTGCTTTACGGAAAATACTCAGGCCAGGAGCTGAGCTACAACGGCGACGAATACCTCATCATGCGTGAGGACGACATCCTGGTAATAGTAGGTGAAAACTAATTTCGAACCGAGAACAATCTATTCCTAATCCAAAAAAAGACTATTCTCATGGCAGCAAAAGAAATTACCTTAGGCAACCACGCCCGCGAGCATATCAAAGCAGGCATTGACAAACTGGCCAATGCCGTCAAAGTGACCCTTGGCCCCAAAGGGCGCAACGTCATCATCCAGAAGAGTTTCGGCGCTCCCAAGGTGACCAAGGACGGAGTGAGCGTAGCCAAAGAGGTCGAACTGCCCGACCCGCTGGAAAACATGGGCGCCCAGATGGCCAAAGAAGTCGCCAGCAAAACGGCGGACGTCGCCGGAGACGGTACCACCACCGCCACGGTACTGGCCCAGGCCCTGATCAACGCCGGCCTGAAAAACGTCGCTTCCGGCGCCAATCCGATCGACCTCAAACGAGGCATCGACAAGGCCGTTAAAATTGTCGTAGACAACCTCCGGGAGCAAGCCGAATCGGTGAGCGGCAATTTTGACAAGATCCGTCAGGTAGGCACGGTTTCCGCCAACAATGACGAGGAGATCGGCAACCTGATCGCCGACGCTATGGAACGGGTGAGCACCGATGGAGTGATCACAGTTGAAGAGGCCAAAGGTACGGAGACCTACGTCGAAGAAGTAAGTGGTATGCAGTTCGACCGCGGTTATCTGTCGCCCTACTTCGCCACCAATACCGAGCAGATGACGGCAGAATACGACGATCCGCTCATCCTGGTCCACGATAAGAAGATCTCTAATGTCAAGGACATTATCCCGGTACTCGAGGCCGCTGCCCAGGATGGAAAGCCCCTGCTGATCATTGCCGAAGACATTGAGGGCACTGCCCTGGGCACCCTGGTCGTCAACCGCCTGCGCGGCACCCTGCAGGTTGTAGCGGTCAAGGCTCCTGGTTTTGGCGACCGCCGCAAGGCCATGCTGGAAGACATCGCCGTGCTGACCGGCGCCACTGTGATCAGTGAAGAGCGGGGTTATAAGCTGGAAAATGCCGGCATTGAACACCTCGGCCGTTGCGAAAAGATCAAAGTAGATAAGGACAATACAACCATCGTTGGAGGTAAAGGCGACGAGGCCGTGGTTCAGGCCCGCATCAGCCAGATCAAAGCCCAGATCGAGAACACCACTTCCGACTACGATCGCGAAAAGCTGCAGGAGCGCCTCGCCAAACTGGCCGGCGGTGTGGCTGTCCTGCACGTAGGCGCCGCCACCGAAGTAGAAATGAAGGAGAAAAAGGACCGCGTAGACGACGCCCTGCACGCCACCCGGGCCGCTGTTGAAGAAGGCATCGTAGCCGGCGGCGGTGTGGCCTATGTGCGCGCTATCAATGCCCTGCGCAAGGTGAAGTTCGACAATGAAGACGAATTCATCGGCGCCGGTATCGTGAGCAAGGCCCTGGAGGCACCGCTGCGCACGATTGCCGAAAATGCCGGCGTTGAAGGAAGTGTAGTACTGCAAAAAGTGCTGGATGAAAAGGGCGCCTTCGGCTACAACGCCCGCACTGGGGCCTACGAAGACCTGAAGAAGGCCGGCGTGATCGACCCGGCTAAGGTGGCCAGGGTTGCCATCGAAAATGCCGCTTCCATCGCCGGCATGGTGCTGATGACCGCATGCGCCATCAACGACGTGCCCGAAAAAAAGAAGGAAGGAGCACCCGCCGGCGCCGGCATGTATGATGACATGATGTAAGCGCCCGGTTACAAAAATGTTACAGGAGTAAGCCTTTAAGCTTACTCCTCCAGGTCCCCGGTTTGGAATCGCCATCCTCACCGGGGATCTCCTTTTCAGTTGCTCCGGTTTCCGGGCGCCTCATTGTACCCTGCTGCACCACCTCCAGAATAGCCATGAGTTTATCCATTTTTCTGCAGGCGTGTTCGTAGCCGGCCTGGTAGATCTCATCCACCTTTTTTGTGTCAAAGATCCCGAACTGCCAGAGTGTCGAAGGAGCAAAGACCAGGTCGCACCATTTAAATTTGTACACCGACACGGCCATGAAACTCAGGTCGCTGGCCCGGTTGATCAACTGCAGTGTGCTGGCCAGCTCGCTCTTTTCCAGGGGCTTTTTCAACGACACAAAACTGCCCAGTAGTACGTCACATTGCCCCACCAGGGGCTCTACTGGGAAGTTGTTCATCGTACCGCCGTCGATGTACCAGTTCTCCCCGATCTCCACCGGCGTAAAGACCCCGGGGATGGCGGCGGAAGCCAACAGGGGGCGCACCAGTTCGCCGGAAGAAAAATAGCGGATATTACCCTGCAGCACATCCGTCACACAAATGTGTAGCTTTTTGGAAAGTGTTTCAAAGGTATGCTCCTGCAGCCAGGGCTCGAACAACTCGGCGTATTTGTCGGAGTCCAGCATACCTGGCTTGCTGTGGGCCAGATGCTTCCACTGGAAGATGTTGCCGGCGTTGACTTTGAAAAACTCCAGGATCTCCTCCGGCCCATGTCCGGCAGCATAGAGCACTCCCGCCATCGCCCCGGCGCTGCTGCCTGAAAGCCGGGTAACCTTAATTCCACTTTCTTCCATAGCCTTAAAGACACCGGCGTGAGCCGCCCCGCGAACCCCGCCGCCGGAGAGCGCTATCCCAATTTCTGGCTGTTGTTTCATCGGTTTCTATTTCCTTTTAAACAAAACTGGAGGACAGATGGGTGAATTGTTGCTGAAGATGCATTTTATACTGCTTTGTTTCTATAATATTAAGCCGCAATGCAAAGTAGTATTTGATCATACGTTTCATTCTTTAGGGACTCTGCCAGAATACGCCCGCTCCAACATCTCCTCCAGCCCCTCCCTGGCCAGCGGCTTGGGGTTCGGATAAGGATTAGCGAGCATCAGCTCAACCGCTTGGGGTATATCCTCCTTTTTAAAGCCGATCTCTTTCAGGGTAGTGGGCGCCCCCATACCGGCAGCCAGTTCCATTAGTGCCTGGGGGGGGTAGCTGTGATCGAGGGCTTTTTTCAAATCCTCCCGGATGGTATCGGAGAGCGCCTCCCACTGGTACTCCAACACATAGGCCTGCAGGACGGTATGCACCCCGGAGTGCTCCATTCCGAAGCTCCCCCCAAGAACATGGGCAGCTTTGTGGTGCAGCGCCATGGATACTTCACACAGCCCTTTGCCTGCCAGGAAAGCGCCGAAGAGTAGAAACTCGTTGGCCTCCGGAGAAAGTGCTTTTTCCCGGCCGAGGTGCTGCATTCCCAATCGCAGCCTGTCCATACCCAGCAGGGAATTGTGATAGGTGATGGGATTCGAATCGAAGGCATAAACAGCTTCCATAAGGTGAGCCATAGCGTTCATGGCGCTGGTGGCCGCCAATGCAACCGGCATACCGGTGGTAAGTTCAGGGTCGTAGATGACACATCGCGGTAATACACGGGCATCTCTACCTGTTCTTTTCCCTTGCGGAGTAGTTTTACCCCAGATGTTCGTCATTTCTGAGCCTGAGTAAGTGGTGGGCAGGGCCACAATAGGAGTTCCGGTTTCCAAAGCGAGGGCCTTGGCCAGCCCAATAGCGGAACCGCCTCCGATGGCAACCAGCACGTCTGACTGCGCCTTGTGAAAAGCCGCCAGTGCCTTTTCTACTAAATACTCGGGTACATGCTGAATGACTTCCGGGAAATGGAACAAACTATCCGCACCCCGGTGCTGTTCCAGTTCGCTTAACTGCTTTCTTGCCCGGAGACTGGCGATCACAAAAGTTTTCTGGAATGGGCGCAGGACGTCCGGCAGGACGGCCTTTTTCCCGCGGCCGAAGTAAACCTTATTAGGCAGCGAGGTATATTCAAAATCCAACTGGCTCATCGTATTTTTTTATCTTGCTTAAGGCACGAAGCTGCCTTATCTACAACTTAGGCATAAAGATAGGATTTGCGCTCTAAAACCGTTTCAGCCAGGGAAATGAAGCAGGTACCAGCCATTTCGGCATCTTTAAAAAAAGTAAAATAGCAATAAACATGTTAAATAATAATTCTAAACTTACCCCTCTCCTCCTCTCCCTATTCCTCCTCCTCGCCTGCCAGCGCCCCCTAATCCACCTGGTTCGCCCCGGCGCCCCGGCCGATCCCCAACTCACCTACAAAAAATACAAACCGCATCCGGAGGACAAAATCATCTCCAGAACCGCTTACCTCGACAAACTCTACGGTTTCTGGCTCGGCCAGTGCATCGGCAACTGGACTGGCCTGATCACCGAAATGGATAAGATCGGTGGCGAAGGCAAAGACGGAAGGGGGGCCGGCTTTTACACCCGCGACAACTGGGGAGGGCCGGATGAGCCCAACATCTGGAATTCCAATCCCTTGTCCGATACCATCGGTTTTTATTTCGAGGATGAAGGCGGCATATGGGGCGCCGATGACGATACGGACATCGAGTATATCTACCAGTACCTGTTGTATTCCAACCGTACAACCTTGCTAACCGGCGAGCAGATACGCAATGGGTGGCTGCGGCACATCAAAGCTGAAGAGGAGAACTATCTTTGGGTATCCAACCAGCAGGCGTTTGATTTGATGCAGAAGGGGTTCGTCCCTCCGGCAACCGGCAACCCTGAAAACAACCCCTACTACGAGATGATCGACGCCCAACTGACCACCGAGATCTTCGGCCTCTTCGCCCCCTCCCGCCCGGATGTGGCCCTGAAAATGGCCCAACTGCCTATACAGACGACGGCACGGGAAAACGCGGAGCGGATCGCGGAGTTTTATGTCATCATGCATTCCCTGGCTTCCTCCGTTGATGAAAGCCTGCCCCTGAAAGAGCAGGTTTTCGGAATAGCAGACGAGGCCCGCAAACACCTGCCCAATGATTCCTACCCCGCCAAAATGTACGATTTTGTAAAAGGCCGGTACCAGTCCGGCGCCACCTGGGAAGAAGCGAGAGACGCCCTCCATGAAAAATACCAGATGAGGCAGGAGGACGGCTATCAATGGCCGGCAAAGGACCCCGTTTGTAACGGTTGTTTTGCCGCCGGCATCAATTTCGGCGCCAGCATCATT
The DNA here is from genome assembly GCA_020636405.1 of Lewinellaceae bacterium. Taxonomy (GTDB): domain Bacteria; phylum Bacteroidota; class Bacteroidia; order Chitinophagales; family Saprospiraceae; genus JACJXW01. The sequence continues at coordinate 124,598 of JACJXW010000010.1, forward strand.
AGCCTGTTGTACGGGGAAGGAGACATCAAAGAGACCATCAAAATAGGCGTATTAGGTGGCTGGGACTCCGACAACCCCACCGCCACCTGGGGCGGCCTGCTGGGCTTTATGATTGGGAAGGAGGGCATCGAAGAGGCCTTCGGCCGCCAGTTCGCCGGCCAGTTCAATATCCACCGGACAAGAAGGGGCTTTCCGAATGATGGAATGGACTCCTTTTACAATATGGCCCGTAAAGGAACCTTTATTGTGGACCGGGTGGTGCAGGAAGAGATGAGAGGAGGAGTGAGCCTGGAGAAGGGGGTTTGGTATATCCCGGAGGCGGGAGTGGATTATTGAACGTGGATTTACGCCAGCCAGATACCGACAGGTTATTGCGCACCGAGAGTGTGGCCTGGGGTATAGGGGTAAAAGGAAAGGGAACAGCCCAACGCCGAAAACGGAGGCCCCCCCTGTTTTCCCTCAATGGGGACAGCATGGCTACTAACCAGGTAAGGAAATCTTATTTTCAGAATTTTGAAAAAAAAGCCTCCACTTCCGTGAAGGCCATCTGTAGCGCGAGGCGGGCTTGAACCGCCGACCTCATGATTATGAATCATGCGCTCTAACCAGCTGAGCTACCGCGCCATTTTTGCGAGTGCAAATATACAGCTTTTAACCACTTTTCCACAACAATTCCAGCCGGATATTTTTTATCTTCCTGGTATTTCTCATTCGTTTTTTTAAAACCATGCTTTAACCGGAAAAATTCCCGACATGTCCGACCCACGCAAAAACATCCGCCCTGCCGTCCTCATCGAAAAGGAAGCCGCCACGGAAGAAGAACGATTCCAGAACGACGTCCTGCGCCCCATCCTTAAAATGCAGAACGATCTGCTACAGGCTATCTTCCTCCACGTCATGGCCAGGCGCAAGGTGAACTTCAACAACCTCTCCCGGCAGAAACAGGAAAAACAGATCGATCATAGCCTGAGTAAGGACAACCGCCTGCGCTTCCTCCTACTTGGAACGGTGATCGGCCAGTTTACCACCGAGGAATATGAACGCTTCCTTAAAATCGAACCAGAGGCCACCCGCCGGATCATGAGTATGATGGGGGAACGGCTGAGGGGGCAGTTGGTGGATTCGTGATTCGTGGATTCGTGATTCGTGATTCGTGATTCGTGGATTCGTGGATTCGGATTACGAGTAACGAATAACGGACAACGGACAACCTCAATAAAAGTTCGTTTCCTTGCCGGCGCTCCCTGCGCCCTGTTCGACTCTTCCCAACAGCACATTTACGCCCACCCGCAAGTTGGCGCTGTGGCTGACCTCCGGGCGGAAGGCGGTGATGATGTTGTCGGTGGCTGCCATCAGTTGTACCGGGCCGAGTAGCAAGGTGGCGTTGAGGCCCAGGTTATCCAGCCGCTCGCTGCGGAAGGCGTAGGTGGCGCCCACATTGAGCATGGGCAGAAGGTCCAGGTTGCCGCCTAAAGCCACGGCGGTATTCACATCCTCCCGGTAGCGTTCCAGATAAACGAGGCCGCCAACGGTCAAATTGTGCCTCAGGCGATACATGCCGCTGAGGTAAAAGCGGGACGGCAGTGTGGTGGAATAGGAAACGGAAGTTTGATCCACCTGGTAGATCTCCCTCAAGGTGTCCAGGATGGAACCGGCCTTAACGGTATCTTCAAAAATATTCTGGGCCAGGTCCAAGCCTTTGTATTCGAAGGCGCCGTTGAGACTGTAGTTGGTTACTTCCTCTTCCCAGTTGACCTTGCCGATGTCGAGGACGCTGGCTGCCAGTTCAAGCTTATCGCCCAGTTTCAGGCGGACGCCCAGGTCGAAAGCGAAACCGGTATTGCCGGTAAATAGCTCTTCGTAGTCAAACCGGCCGTAGTCGAAGGCCACTGTCAGCTCATCGAAGCCGTCGTACTTCAGAGAGCCGGCGGAGTTGACGTAGTAGTCGGCGTTCAGCTCCAACTGGTACACATCACTGTCGGTAGCCAGCCGTAGATCGGTACGCTCCGAACTGATGCTGCCCACACCTGCCAGCAGCTTGGCACGGCCGCCGATGGTGAAGTTGGGCGTAACGTCTACCGCCAGTCCTAAAGCGAACTCCTGATAGCCGTACAGGTCGACGTCGGGGCCGAAGGCCACATCCTGGCCGATGAACTGGGCGTTGCCCTGCCAGATGAGTTGAGGCATGGTTTTGGGGTAATTCAGGAAAGCGTTGAAGCGCAGCGTATGGCCCAGGGAAAGGGCTGCACGGCCCAGGCGGAGGCCCAAGCTGAGGGTCTCGATGTCGAGATTGTTGCGCAGCACGTTGTCTTCTCCCAGTTTTTCGATGGCCTGGTCGATGTTCAGGACATCCTTGCCGCCCTCCCCTTTGGCGATCAGGTCGCCGTAGGTCACATTAGTCACCAGCAGGGTGTTGTAGACGCCCGGCAGCCCCACCACGAATTTGTATTCCGGAAAAAAGGCCGGGTTGGTCCGGCTCGCCTGCCAGGTGTGGCGCATGAAATGGGTGGCCAGGTCTTCCTGCGCCAGCGCAGTGGTGGCGAAGGAGATGATGATGAATAAGGAAAGCAGTATTCTCTGCATTATAGTATGGTTGTTTTAGAAGCTGTAATTGAGTTTTTTGCTGAGCGTAGGCTCCCTGTCTTTTTTCTGAGTTCCTGAGGATCATTACTGCCCTGCCAGAGCACCCCGGAAACACAGAAACCGAGAACCCCCAACGCCCTTTCCGGCCACCCTAATCGCGCACCCCGAAAATGGCCCCGAGCTTGACCTTCACCGCCTGGCTTTCCAGGATCTTGACCGACACATTCCCATTGTTGATCGTAGAAAAGGAGGCGACAATGTCCAGGTTCTCCGCTGTGCGGACTTTATTAAAGCGTTCTTCGGGGTAGTCGATGTAGGTGATGTCTTCCTTAACGCCGCTGGCGTTGCCCTCGCTATCCACCGGTACGCCTTCGATCACCCGTACGGCATCCTGAAAGAGCGAATCCAGCACTATGCCGTCCTTATCCAGGAAGAAACCCTGGATGGCCACATCCAGCGGCAGGCTATTGACGGTTACCAGCTTGAACTCGGCTTTGTACATCTGCTGGAAGTCTCCGAAGTCGAGCTGGAACGTATCCCGTGCCAGGAAGTTGATGGACCGGCCGTAGAGGGGCAGGTCGACGTCCACCCGTACCTTGTAGTAACTGCTGTCGGTGATGAAGCCGCGGATATTAACGTTGGAGTCCGGGTTGGTCACGGCATCCACATCGTAATCGATAGCAACCGGGCCGGCGCCCAGGATCTCGTCGATATTGGAGTTATCCTTGTTGAAGATGAACCGCTCCTGTTTGATCACGCCCACTTCATCGATGGAAGGATAAGGAAAAGCGATGCCACTTTCCACATAGGGGCTTTCGAGGTTGAGGGTCTCCCCTCTAACGGTAAGCACCTTGAATACTTTGACATCCGATTGCGTCGGGATACCGAAGGAGTTTTCAATATTGAAGCTGACGGTCGGGTCGGCAAAGTAAATATCGCCGGTGACCCAGTTGTCAAAGAAATCGATGATGATGGTATCCCGGCCTCCTTCGTGGCGCTGGACGCCGAGGAAGCCCTCCATGTAGGAAAAGCTGAGCTCGCCGAAGGTGATGGCCACCTGAGCGGTATCCGGCTGGCCGTTGGAGCGGATCAGTTCGTATTCCACATAGACAGAGTCGGTGCCCGGGTCGGGTACAACTTCGTAGCCGGCCAGCTGGAAGGGTAGAAAGACATTGGAATAGACAGGCAGCTGGCCGGAGCCGCTGTAGCCGGGCAGGCTGGCCGAAAGGGAAAGCGGCTGCCCGTCTTTGGTCACCTGGGGCAAAGTGAGGGTGAATGTTACCGGATCGGGATGGGCATGCTGAAAGCCGAAGAAAAAATCCCCCGACTTGAACACCAGGCGGTCGAAATCAAAACCATCTGGCAGCGTCAGCGGCAGCGCCATCCGCTTGGAAGTAATGGGGATGGGTATCCCACTGAGCGATTCGTTGATCTTCGCAAAGATGGTGTCGCTGTTTTGGGTAAGCACATCACCGGAATAGGTAAAGTGGATAAGGCCATCCGGGTCGATCGTGATGATGGCGAGGTCCTGGAAGTTTTCCAGGGCTTCCCGCAAGGATAGTTCTGTATTCAAAAGCGGCACGGCATATTCGGCATCGTAGTCCGCATCGTCAAGCTTTTCCAATTCGTCAAAAGACTGGCACGCACTGATAAGGACAGCGACAACCACTAGCAACAACAGGGTTAACCTTTTCATAATCTGAGTTTAGAGTAAACAAGCACCACAAGTTCAATAAACTGGGAATAAAGCGCAATCATTGCGCACGATGGGTGTACTTTCAAGCAGGGGTTTTGGAGAGTTGCCGGAGAAAATCTTCCTGAGAGCCACAAAGATATTCAAAATACTACATATTACAACATCGTAAAAAGTCAAATTGATGTAAGCAAATTGACTGAAGTGGGGAATAGGTAGAGGTGGCCTTGCCCGGAAACGAACCAGAGACTCCTGAAACCGGGGAACCATACAACCGTACAACCAGGAACCCGAACAACCATGATTTTTTGTATATTGCTCCACTATGTCAGAGAAGATGAAGGAAACCGAAACGCGCGATAGCCACTCCCAAAGCAGGCCGATTACCGGCCAGGCCCGGGACTTTGCCCTGCGCCTTTTCGGCCAGCGGCAGGACGGCCGCCTGCTTGTCCATAATTACACCTTTGCCGCAGCAGTGGCCAACCAGGTGCAGGCCATAGCTCGCAGCGAGGGCACCGGGCCTGAGGTGGAGGAACAAGCCTTGCTGGCAGCCTGGTTGTTCCCCACTGGTTATTTGTACGATTACCGGGACCCCGCCCACTTCAGCGCTGAGCTGGCGCAGCAGTTCTTCAGCCAGGCCGATTATCCCGGGGAAAAGCAGGAGCAGGTATTGAACATTATCCTGTCCGTTACAGAAGGGCGCAGCCCGGCAGGAGAAGCCGAACGCATCCTCAGCGATGCCGTACAGGCCGCCACCTACCTTCAGGAGGGGGAAGAAGGATTGCCGCTGCTCCGCCTCGAACGTGAATTCCTGCTCGGCCAACCGCAGTATTCCCGGGCAGAATGGGCCAAGATCCTCCTGGAAGAGCTGCTGCGGGTAAAGTTGCATACTCATCACGGGCAAGCCCATTTTCAACCCGCACTGGCGCAGGCCATCCAGAGTTGCCGCAGAGTGTTGGATAAACAGCGGGCCAAAGAAGAGGCTGCTGAGCCGCCGGCCGGCCGGTTTGGAGGATTGGAACCCGACATGCCCGTACGAGGTGTTCAGACCTTTTTTCGGACCAACTATCGCAACCACATCAATCTGAGCGCCATCGCTGACAACAAGGCCAATATCATGATCAGTGTCAATGCCATCCTGGTCAGTGTGCTCATCACATTCCTGTCTTACCGCAATATTGGGGAGAACACCCCCCAGATCCTGCTGCCTGTGGTTATTTTCCTGGTCACCGGCCTGGCGAGCCTCATCTTCGCCGTCCTGTCGGCCCGCCCCAAGGTCACCATGCTCAACCAGGAGGGGACACCACCGGAGGAAGTGCGCCGCAATGTGGTCTTTTTCGGCAACTTCGTCACCCTGCGCCTGGAGCAGTTCGAAGAGGCTATGGAAGAAGTGTTCAACGACAACGAGCTCCTCTATGGCAATATGGTCAGAGACCTCTACCACCTCGGTAAAGTGCTGGAAAAGAAGTACCGCTACCTGTCCATCTCCTATAATATCTTTATGGTAGGTTTTATCGCTACGGTGGGGACCTTTCTGATCGCGCTGTTTAGCTGAGAAAGGGCGGGGAGGATTTTGGATTTGCGATTTTTGACGTGCGATGTGCGATTTTGGATTTGCGATCCGGGGCTTTCCGGGTTGCAGCCGTTTTCCCGTTTTACGGTTCTAAATATTCATTAAAATTGCCCTGACTATGATAGAAGCATTTGCGACTCCCCTGCTCAAGAAATTGCACGCCGCTGTCCGGGAATTCCTGGAGGCGGAGATCTACCCCAATGAACTGCGCTGGCTCAAGACGCCCTTCCGTGAGGTAGAAGCCGAGATCCGGAGCCTTCGCGAAAAAGCGCAGGCCACCGGCGCCTGGAACCCGCACCTTTCGGCGGGCCACGGCGGCGCAGGCCTCAGCCTTTCCGAGTTCGGGCAGCTCAGTGAACTGCTGGGCACTACGCCTTTCGGGCATTTGTCCTTCAACTGTCAGGCGCCGGATTCCGGCAATACGGAGCTGTTGCTGGAATATGGCTCACCTGACATCCGCCGCCAATACCTGGCCCCCCTGCTCGCCGGGGATATCCGTTCCTGTTTCGCCATGACCGAGCCGGCCTATGCGGGCTCCAATCCGGTGCGTTTGGGAACTACCGCAGTAAGCGATGGCAACGATTACATCATCAATGGCCACAAGTGGTTCACTTCTTCCGCCGACGGCGCCTCCTTTTCCATCGTTATGGCCGTGACCAACCCGAATGCGGAGAGCCCCTATCAGCGGGCCAGTATGATCATCGTGCCCACCGATACGCCCGGGTTCAAGCTGGTGCGCAATATTCCGGTCATGGGCCACGCCGGCGAGGGCTGGCACAGCCACGCCGAGATCCGCCTGGAAGACGTCCGCGTTCCCAAAAGCAACCTGCTGGGCCCCGAAGGAGAAGGCTTCAAGCTGGCGCAGCAGCGCCTGGGGCCGGGCCGCATCCACCACTGCATGCGCTGGATCGGCATCTGCGAACGGGCCTTCGATATGATGTGCCGCCGCGCCGCAACCCGTGAGATCGGCAACGGAAAAATGCTCGGAGAAAAGCAGATGGTTCAGGCCTGGATCGCCGAAAACCGCGCCCGGATCGACGCCGCCCGATATATGGTGCTGCATACGGCGATAAAAATGGAAAAAGAAGGCCAGCGCGCCGCCAGCGCCGACATTTCCACCATCAAATTCTTCGTCGCCGATGTGTTGCAAAATGTGGTCGACCGGGCATTGCAAGCACACGGAGCCCTGGGTGTCACCGATGACACCATACTCTCCTATTTCTACCGTGAGGAACGGAGCGCCCGCATCTATGACGGCCCCGACGAGGCCCACAAGGCCTCCCTGGCACGCAAGATCCTGAAAGGGTATGGACTGAAGGTAAGGTGAACAGGCCTTTATGCGTTTGTTCAAAAGGACCCGAAATGCGCTTTACGTTCTATCCACGGCACTGCCGCCTGGCAAATGGACCGGTGGGTAGCGTTTACGACCTCGATCCCTACGCCGTTCAACCCTTTGAGACGCTGCCGGATGGCTTCCGGATCGACCAGTTGGTCTTTATCACCCAGCAGCACCAGTACCGGCGCCTGCCCCTGCCGGATCAGATGGCGGGCCCTGTTTCCACCTAGGCGAAAGTAGCTTAGGGCCCCCCAGGTATGCAGTAACCGATGCCGTTTGCTTTCATCCGATAAATGGAACCGCAGATAACGCAGGAGAAAGTCATCGATGAGGCACGCCCGGTGTAGGGCGCTGGCCAGAGCCAGCAACCAGCCGGGACGGGAAAGCAAGCCGGCAAACCGGCGGCGCCACCCTGCCGGCAGCCACTCCACCAGATGCAGCCAGCGGGACTGCAATCCGTCGGGCGCCAACAGGTAGGCTCTTTCCAGCCGGCCTTGAAAGGCAGGAAGCAAGTGCAGCCAAAGGCGCGCACCCAGGCTGTGGCCGATAGCCTCGAACCGAAGAAAGCCCTCCCGCTCCAGAATGGCCTCAACGATACCGGCCAACTGTCCCGGCCGATAATCCGTGCCCTTCCAAAAGGTGCCCCCGTGAAAAGGCAGGTCGATGGCATAAAGCATACCAGTATCCCCAAGAGCCCGCCCCAGCCCCGTAAAGGCCGAACCATCCTCCGCAAACCCATGGAAAGCGATGAGCAGCCGCGGGCCGGAACCGAATTTCCGAACGTTGATGTCTCCGGATGGAAGCTGCAGAATGATTGGCTGCATGTGGTTATTTATTGTTTTCGGATCTGATAAGGCGATTGAATACTTTAACCGGCATGCGCCAGCCCCGATGCGGAAATAGATTACCTGGAATAAGATTGGGCCCTGAATGCCAAGCCGGAGTAAAAAAATTATTGGTTTTTATACTCCTGGTTATCGTCGATGACTGCGGGATTGATCAATCCGTTACCCCCTACCCTGCCGAATCCTGTAGGCGGACCAGCCCCGACTTGGCCTTTTGGTGCAGGCCGGTGCGGTATTCCTCCGGGCTAAGATTCAAACAGCGCTCGAAGGCGGCCCGGGCGCGGGCAGGATCACCCTGAGATTCATAGATCAGGCCCATTTGGAGAGCCGCGTTGCAGGCATAGAAGTAAGGGGAATCCGCACCCTTCTCAATGGTGAACCGGTAATATTCCAGTGCACTGTCATAGCGTTTGAGGCCATGGAGCAGGCGGCCCATACGGTAGTAATATTCCAACTGGCCTTCCGGGTAGGCGAAGCTATCCGGCCGCCGGGCTGCGAGGGCCTGGTAGCCTTTCTGAAAGTATCCTCCGTCAAATAAGAGGCGGGCTTTCAGTAAGCTGATATCAGGAGCAACCCCATGTTCAGCTTCTTGCAGGGCGTTTTTGTCTCCCCCCGCAATCGAATAGCCTTTCTCCAGGCAGGCCTGCATGTAACCCCGGTAGCCCGTAGGGTTGCCGTTGATCAGTTCCTGCCATGCCATTTTCTGATAGGCTTCCTTGATGAAATTCCGGCCCTGGTAATGGGTAACAAATCGCTGAAAATAAGGATTGGCGTCTTTATCCAGGCGCCGAAGCTTGGCCAGGCCGAGCATATAGTCGAGGTAGGGAAAGGGGAAGTAAGCTTTACCGGTTTGGCGCTGCTCCAGGAGCTGAATGGCTTTCCCGTTGCGGCCGGTGCGCATGGCGATGTTGGCCATGACAAAACAATGCATGGGATTTTCCCGGGGGCGCAGGCTGCTACCGGCAACCGCCTGCCAGGCTTCCTCCTCATTATTATCCAGGTGCAGGAGCAGATAGGCATAGAGGACCGCCGTTTCTTCCTTGAAGATAAAGTCGTTTTTTTGTGCATAGGCCAGTACCTGTTCGACCTCCTTCCTGCCCTGGGCGATGGTGCCATCCAGGCCGCCGAGCAGCTTGACGCCCCATTTGTAACTGTCCGGAATGGTGCCGACCATAGCGTGCAGTATGCCCAGATCCTTCTTATTCGGCATGAAATCGGGGAACAGTTCTTCGTTTTCCTTCAAAAGTTTATAGGCTTTGCTCACTTCCGTGAACGCCCCAAGATAGTCCTCAAAACGGAGGCGCGCCAACGCCCACTGCAAGCGGATGTCAGCCTGCACGAAGAGATAATAGGGAGAGTTGCGGTCACCGGCCTTTATCTTGTCCAGGCGCAGGTCGCGGTTCTTTTTGAGCCGCCGGTAATCGGCCTCGTCCTCCTGTATGTAAAGGGTGAAAAAATCAATGTAATTGTCGATGTGGTGTACAATGAGGTTATTGGGGTCTTCCAGCTTCATTTGCGCCATCAGGGTATAAGCTTCGCCGAAACGCAGGCTGGTTGCGTATTCATAGGCCTGAAGGGCCTTGGGAGTAAATGCAAAGTACTTGGCAGCTCGCAGGGGCAAGGCAAAAAAGAGGCCGGACAGCAGGAGGGGGTATAACCGAAACATGCGCAACAGTTTTTTTTTGGGGTGTCGGTTGTAAAGGGAAACGGGGAGCAGGACTAAGAAAAAAGACGAAAAAACCACGAAAGACTCAACCCTCAGGGCTACAAAGAAAAAGAGCCTTAAAGGCATTTGCAAGTGTGGTGAAAGAAAAACTTATTTTTTCTTTCACCACCGGCAACCACCTCTAAGGCTCTTTGCTTTGTTTTTTAAGCCTCCTGCGTTTCCTTCTCCTCCTGTCCGACATCCATAATGAAGTCATCGACCAGGATGCGGCCGCAGTGTTCACAGGCGATGATCTTCTTGCGCATGGAGATCTCGAGTTGCATTTGCGGCGGGATCATGTTGAAACAGCCCCCGCAGGAATTGCGTTCTACCGTCACTACGGCCAGGCCGTTGCGGTAGCTGGTGCGGATCTTGTCATAAGCCCGGATCAGGCGCTCTTCAATATTTTTGCGGACCTTATCCGCCTGTTTGCGCAGGCGGTCCTCCTCCTTTTCGGTCTTCTGGATGATCTGATCCAGCTCTACTTTCTTAGCCTCCAGGTCTTTGCGCTTGGCAGCCAGGCGCTCCTCGGTAGCCGTCAGGGTGTCTTGCTTGTTCTGGACATCCTTATTGGCGCCCTTGATCTTTTTCTCGGACAACTGAATGTCGAGGTTCTGCAGCTCCAGTTCTTTCATCAGAGCGTCGTACTCCCGGTTGTTCTTCACGTTGTCGAGCTGTGACTTATAGCGCAGGATCAGCGCTTCGGCTTCCTTGATCTTGGCTTCCTGACGGTTGGCTTCACCCTCCAGTTCTTCGACCTGTGTCTTCAGGCGCGCTACGCGGGTCTCCAGGCCGGCGATGTCGTCCTCCAGGTCACTCACCTCCATAGGGAGTTCCCCGGTCAACACTTTGATTTCATCGATCTTGGAGTCAATTTGCTGGAGTTCATACAATTCTTTGAGCTTTTCAGCTACAGTGGGTTCTCCTGCCATATATTTAAGATTGTGATGTTGATGTTTGATGAATTATTGATGCACGGAAATGCTGGTTAAAAATAATAATGAACGGGATTGGTAACGGCCTCCGTGCAATAAGCCGCAAAATTACTAAATTTCTGAGAAATAATATCATACAACAGCTCTATTGTGAACTGCTCACTTTCGTAATGGCCAATATCGGCGATCACAACCTGCCCATCGGCGTCAAAAAATTCGTGGTATTTGTAATCGGCTGTCACAAAGAACTGGGCGCCGGCGGCTTTGGCCGCGCCGAGCAGAAATCCGCCGGACCCTCCGCAGAGGGCCACTGTTTCCACATCGCGGCCCAACAGGCGCGTGTGTCGAATGCAGCTGGCCTGCATTGCCGTTTTCAGATGTTCTAAAAAAGCGGGTTCCGGCATCGGTTCTGGCAGGCGGCCGATCAACCCGGAGCCTACAGCTGCATCGGGGTTGTCTACCGCCGCAAGTTCGTAGGCGAATGGCCGCCCGTTTCCAACAGCATCCAATGCAGCCAGCAGTTGCCGTTCCTTCCCGGAAGAAAAGAGCACCTCCAACCTGAGCTGGGTATTGCCGCCTCCACCTTCCGGGGAATAGTAGCTGAACTGCTCGCTGGCTTCTATCCGTTCGGCGCCAGCATTGAACAGGGCCTCCCGGATCGATTCGCTGCGGGCAGGCGGCGCCATCACACTCAGCTTTTTCAGGTTGGCCTTGGGCGCCAGGATGCGGGTTTCCACCAGCCCCAAGCGCTGAGCGATCTTGCCGTTGACTCCCTGGTGGTACACATTGTCCAGGTTGGTGTGGATGGCGTAAATGGCGATACCGTGGCGAATGGCCTGTATGACTACCCTTTCCACATAGTTGCGCCCAGTGAAGCGTTTGAGTCCCCGGAAGACAATGGGATGATGGGCAACGATCAGGTTACACCCCTTTCCGATGGCTTCCTCCACGATGGCCTCCGTAGAATCCAGGCACACCAGTACTCCTGTTACTTCTGCATTAGGGTCTCCTACGATGAGCCCTGCATTGTCGTAACTCTCCTGATAAACAGGAGGCGCAATGGATTCCAGATATGCGGCCAGGTCTCGGATTCTGGTCATAACTCAAGTGTCCTGTTTACGAATTTTAGCCTCGATGGCCGTTGTTGAATATCCTTCAATATAAGGTAAAGCTTTGACTTCTCCGCCACGGGACATTACCACATCGGACCCCACGATATCGGCGGGCAGGTAGTCACCTCCTTTAACCAGGACGTCAGGGAGCAGCAGGCTGATGAGTTCGAAGGGCGTATCCTGCTCAAAGGAGACGACCAGATCGACACATTCCAGGGCTGCGAGCATGAGTTGCCGGCCGGGCTCGTCATTGATCGGCCGGTTGGCCCCTTTGAGGCGGCGCACTGAAGCATCGCTGTTGAGCCCGACCACCAGGCGGCCACCCTGATCGCGCGCCTGTGCCAGATAGTGGATGTGGCCATAGTGCAGCAGGTCGAAACAACCGTTGGTGAATACCACGCGCAGGCCCTGTTTTTTCCAGCCTTCAACAGTGTGCCGGGCCTGTTCCCAGCTTTGGATCTTGGCTTTGATCTTTTCCAGCATAGTTTTTTTGTTCTCGGCCGATTTTTCTTCGTTCTTGGTTACCGGCGGGCAAGGATTACCCGATAACTAAAACCCACAACGATCAATCCGCTCACATAATTCCCTTAAGCCACCGCCTGCCCCTCGGGTACCGGCGTAGCTTCTGCTGGTTCGTAATTGCGGTTGATCACCGGCAGAAAGATAAGGGCAAGAATACCGACCAGCACATTACATCCCAGCTGTATGGAAAAGAAGGCGATGTTGGCCCAGGAGAAGCCATCGTCTCCACTAACGCCATAGATGGACAGGGCGGTTTGCGCGAGGAAGTGGTAGGTGCCCATCCCTCCGGGTGAGGGAATGACGATGCCCCAGCCACCGAAGACGAAGACGACCAGGCCGGCGACCATCGACAGGCCGGCAGTAGGTTCGAAAGCAAAGAAGCAGAGGTAGGTCATCAGAAAATACATGAACCAGATGTTGATGCTATGCACCAGGAAGAGCCAGGGGCGGCGGAGCTTCCGTACCGTCTGTATACCCTGGAGGAAGCCTCTGGCGATATCTGCTATTTTCTTATAGGCCTTCGTTTTGGCGATCTGCCGGCGCAACAGCCAGAAGAGAAGGAGCGCCGCCAGGCCCAGCCCCCCTATCCAGAGGAGCAGGTTGCTGGTATTACCCAGTTTTTCTCCCAGGGCCACATTTTCCTGAACAAAGGCCAGGATCTTGGCGTACTCCAGCAAAAAGGCAAGGCCGGTAACCAACAGAATGCTAATGACATCGAAAATGCGGTCGACCACAATGGTACCCATTACTTTCTCCACGGGTATCTTTTCATACTGGGCCAAGGTGGCGCCCCGGACGATCTCCCCCATCCGGGGCAGGCCCAGGTTGGCAAAATAACCCAGTATGGTCGCCAGAAAAGAATTTACCAGGCGGGGCGCGTACCCCATGGGGCGGATGAGCATGTTCCAGCGAATGGCACGGCTGACATTACTGACCAGGAAGGCCAGCAGCACCATCAGGATCCAGAAATAGTTGGCCTCTCTGAAGTCGTTCGCCACCTTCCCGATGAGGCTGCAATTTTCCGGGCTGATGCCTTTCAGCGCGCACTCCTCCTGAAAGGCCGCACTCTGCTGCTGGTAAACCAGATACAGAATACCCAGGCCGAGCCCCAGGAACAGCAGGAATTTAAGAAAATTGAAAAGTCTTTTTTTCAACATAGCGGTTTTCATCCAGGCAATAAGGCCGATGCGGGCCCCGTAGAATTTACATGGCAAATATTCTACAGGGCGGGCTCTGTGGAATTTGCCTGATTATTCCACGGGGCGGGCGCAAAGATATAGGGAATGGTGAAAAAAATACGGGCCGGTAGCCGAATTTAACGGACGGCCTTTTTCGCGTTGAGTTCATTCAAAAAAGATAACGCCTGATCAAGGCTGCGGAGGATGGACACATTATCCGGCGGGAATACATCCTGGGCTACTACCTGATAACCGGAGAGCAGGATGTGGCTATCCTTGAAATTCTTGGACAGGCGGTCGACATACTGTTGCACGGGTTCCTTGGCAAAAGTCTCCGTGATCATCGTGAAGATGTAATCGGGATTATGAATATTACAGGCGTCCTTCAGGTCGGCAAGGGTGATCTCCTGCCCAATATAGACCACGTGGTTGCGGCGGGATTTGAGCAGGTAGTGCATAAAAAGCATACTCAACTCCTGCTTTTCCCCTTCCGGCAGATAAATGAGGAACTTGTTGACATTCCTCCCGCTAACCAAAGGCTCATTATCAATGGCCACGATGATCTTCTGGCGGATGAGGTAGCTCATGAAATTTTCCTGAACCGGGTTGATGGATCCGGTGAGCCAGAGGACGCTGAGCTTGTCCAGAAAAGGATAGATGATCTCCAGCATGGTGCGCTCAAAGCCCAACTGCTGGATGTTTGTACCTACGATCCGGTCGAATTTGTACTCGTCCATTTCGATCATGGAGATGGTCAGCGCGTCGAGCTGCGTAGCATATTCGAAATTGATCTCGGAGATGGCCGCTACTTTTTCAGCGATCTCCGCCTTACTCATTTTGGCGATCTTGGAGATCTTGATGCCGTTCTTATTGAGCAGGGCAATATTGAGAATGAACTTAAGGTCCTCATCCAGATAGTACCGAATATTGGTCTTGGTTCGCCTCGGTTCAATAATACCATAGCGCTGCTCCCATACCCGGAGGGTGTGAGCTTTTATTCCCGAAAGCTTCTCTAGGTCTTTTATCGAGTATACCGCCACAGCACAAGAGGTTTTGAAACAGGGAGTTACGCTATAGTTGTTCAGCCAAAAAATATTATATCCAAATTATCAAGGTCTTAACAGTGGCCCGCATAAAAGGTTTAGAGGTTATTAAAATTTTGATTTCCCAAACGTCGCCGGGCACTTTCTGCCATTTAGTCGGCTACTGCACTACATCTCAAAATGCGATTATCGATTTTTTGATTAATTTTAGCCTGCTTCATTCCGGGGGAACGCCAGCCTAAAAGCAGCGCTCCCGTAGTCCACCAGCCGATCCGAAAACCTGCGGGGCGGCTGTTTTAAGATGCGGAAAAAGCGCATGCTCGTTTAAAAACACAAAGATTAAAAAATAAACTATCTATGAAGTGTAGCTTTACCCTGTGGACTTTATTATTCACGCTCCTGTTCGCCCCTCCCCTGATGAGCCAGGTCTCCTGTGAATATGTTCTGACCATGATCGACGATTTTGGCGACGGCTGGAATGGCGCTACCCTCACCCTGACCATCGGCAATAACGCAACGGTTTATTCTCTTAACCAGATCGATGACGACGGAGACGCCGCCACTGTCTTTATTCCCGTCACGGAAGGGGCCTCCATCGAATTGTTCTTCACCTCAGGCTCTTTCCCGGAGGAGGTGGAATACAGCCTTGTCGATACAGAAGGAAATATCATTTTTCAGGATGGCCAGATGGGCACCGAGCCCGCCGCCGGCCTGGTGTTCTCCGGAACGGTGTCCTGTCCCAGTTGCCCGCCGCCCCTCAGCGGCTCCGTAGAGGTAGAAGATATCCGCGCCTTTATGGTGGGTATCAGCTGGGTGCCCTCCGACCCGGAAGGGGATTTCCTGATCGAATACGACACCACGGGTTTCAGCCCGGGAACCGGAAATGTCAGCACCGCTACCGGAGCAACTACCAAGCTGTTTAACCTGCAGGAAAACACCGCCTACGATTTCTATATGACCGCTCTATGTTCGAATGGCGACACCAGTATCACCATTGGCCCGTACAGCTTCCAAACCCCTTATGCCAACGATGTAGGGATCAGCGAGATCCTCTCTCCGATTACGGCCTGCGGCCTGGGAGCCTCCGAAACCATCATGGTGGCCATCAGCAATTTTGGGGGTGTTCCACAATCCCTCATTCCCTTTGATTTTAGTGTGAACGGCATTCCCGGAGGAGTCACTATGCCACAGGATGGCTTCTTCACCGGAGTAGTGGGCACCGACAGTACCGAGGTCACCGAGTTTGACGCCACCTTCAACTTCTCTGATTTCGGCGAATACATCATAACGGTATGGACGGCCCTGGAAGGAGATAGCGTGCCGGCCAATGACACCACTACCCTGAGCATCGTCAACATTCCCAATGTCACAGAATACCCCTATTTTGAAGGCTTTGAGGAATGGAGCGGCGGCTGGACGGTGGAATCCAGCGGCTCGGGTGCTCCCAGTTGGGAATACGGAACGCCCAATGGAGTCCTGATCAATGGCGCCGCCAACGGCTTCGGCGCCTGGGTAACCAATGTAGACGGCAACTACAACAATAATGAGATCTCCTACCTGGTCTCCCCCTGCCTCGATTTCAGCTCCCTTTCGGATGACCCGCAGATCGCGTTCTCCATTGTTCTCAATACCGAGAACAATTTCGATGAAGCCTGGCTGGAAGTCTCTACCGACGGTGGCGAGTCCTGGTCGAAAGTAGGCGCTGCCGGCACCGGCCTGAACTGGTACAACGACAGCGACAACAACTGGTGGGAAAATGACGGCGGTGTCCCCGGATGGCATTACGCACAAAATATCCTTGAAGGGACTGCCGACTCCTCCGATGTCCGGGTCCGTTTCGTTTTCTCCTCAGATGGGTCCGTGACCCGGGAGGGCGTCGGGCTGGATAACATCCTGATCTCCCCACAACTGGACCGCGATATTGCCGCCTCGGCCGCCGAGGTGGTTTCTGCCACCAATTGCGGAAGCCCCAACGATACCATCTCGATCAGCCTGGTCAACCTGGGGACAATGCCCGCCGGCGGCTTCGATGTCGCTTACAGCGTCAATGGCGGAGACCCCGTTGTCGAAAATATCGGCAATGTGCTGCTGCTTCCAGGTGATGATTACACTTATACGTTCAGCTCCACCTTTGACGCTTCGGTGCCCGGCACTTATGTTATTCAGGCCTGGTCTCAGTTCGGCAACGACGGCCTGCTGCTCAACGACACGGTAACGACCAGCTTCCAGACTTCTGTTGACGCCCCGCTGCGCGAAGACTTCGAAGATGGAAGTGTCCTGCCAGGATGGGCCTTCAGCCCGGGCATAACGATCGGACAGGCCCACACCAGCCCCACAATTGTAGCTTATGACAACCTGTGGTCGGGCACCCCATCTATGCAGATCACCACTGCCGCCATCGGCCCGATCCAGGAAAATGATACGCTGACTCTAGACTATCGCTTTGTCGACTTCTTCTCCGGAGAAGAGGCCACCATTCTGACCACAGAAGATTCCCTGATCGTGGAAATTTCCATAGACTGTGGGGAATCGTTCTTCCCGGCGCTGGTAGTCACCGGGCTCAATCATATTCCGACGACAGCGATGACCACATTAACGGTGGACCTGAACGGACTGGCAGGAGAGATCATCGTGCTACGGTTCCGCGGTGTTTGGGGCGAAGGCGACTATTACCTCGACCTCGACAACATCAATATCCGGCGGTGCCCGGAATCCCTGCAGCTTTCAGCATCCGTCGAGCCGCCCTCCAGCCAATCGGCTGAAGACGGCTCGATCACGATCAGCGCAGGCGACCCCTCCGGGCCCTTCACCTATTTGTGGAACACGGGCGATGCCACCAAAACACTCAGCGGATTAGGGGAAGGCCAGTACAGCGTTACCGTCACCAATTTATATGGATGCACAGAAACGCTGGACGTCACCCTTTCTATATCCAGTGTCCGCACGCCGGCAAAGATCGGACAGATCAGCCTGGCGCCGAACCCTACCCAGGGAACCAGTCGCCTGAACGTTGAATTTACCCAACCGGTAGACGCACGCATCCAACTGCTCAATGCCGTAGGCCAATTGCTCTTTGAGGCCGTAGAGCAAAAGGTAAGCAGCGGCGCTTACGAAATAGACCTCAATCAACACGGTAGCGGCCTTTATCTGGTGCGTATTATCGCGGAGGGAGAAGTGAGGGCCGTCAAACTGATCAAAGCACAGTAAGGAAGTGACGGGCCAATCCTTTAAAGCCGGCCGGGTATCGAGAACCCGGCCGGCTTTACTTTTTCAGGTGGGGGTACCTGGCCTTCACTTTAAACTATTTCTTATCCCAACTGTATCAATCTTTAGCTTTTCCTTCCCGGTTCTTTCGGTGCTCTTACTGAGATCAAATGGCCAGATGGACAGGAGAGCACATTCAGCAGGACGCCGGTACTTCGGGAATAGGGTTTCCCATCGTACCGATTGCATGCCGGCGCGGAAGTTTTCAGGCGAAAATTCCCGCCGGGAAAAAATTTTTATACAGCCATGAAAATAGGCATCGTTTGCTATCCCACTTACGGGGGCAGTGGCGTTGTAGCCACTGAGTTGGGCCTTGGCCTGGCCAAAAAAGGGCATGAAGTGCACTTCATCACCTATAAACGGCCGGCACGACTGACTACTTTTCACTCCAATGTCTTTTATCACGAAGTCAGTACTGAAGATTACCCTCTTTTTGAATATACCCCTTACGATACCGCTCTTGCCAGTAAACTGGTCGACGTGGTGAAGTTCGAGAACCTGGACCTGCTGCATGTTCACTACGCCATACCGCACGCCGCCGTAGCTTATATGGCCAAGAAGATCCTTCTTTCTGAGGGACGCTACGTACCGGTCATCACCACGCTACATGGCACCGACATCACCCTGGTGGGCAACAACAATGCCTTTGCCCCGGTGGTGGCCTTCTCCATCAATAAATCTGATGGGGTAACTGCCGTCTCCGAAAGCCTTAAACAACAGACCTACGATTACTTCGACATCCATAACGACATCCGCGTCATCCATAATTTCATCGACTTCGAACGCTTCCGGAAGGTCAACAAAGACCATTTCAAAAAGGCCATTGCGCCCAATGGAGAGCGCATTCTGGTACACGTCTCCAATTTCCGGAAGGTCAAACGTGTGGAAGACGTGATCCGCATCTTCCAGAAAGTCTACGAGCGCCTCCCTTCCAAACTGCTCCTGATCGGCGACGGCCCGGAACGCCACAACCTGGAAGAGCTCTGCCGCAAACTCGGCCTTTGCCACGAAACCCGCTTTCTGGGTAAACAAGACGCCGTGGAAGAACTGCTCGCCGTGTCCGACCTCTTCATCATGCCTTCTCAGGCAGAGAGCTTCGGCCTGGCAGCACTGGAGGCCATGGCCTGTGAAGTGCCCGTTATCTCTTCCAATGCCGGCGGATTACCCGAAGTGAACATCCACGGAAAAACCGGCTACCTCAGCAATATTGGTGACGTAGAAGATATGGCCCGCAATGCTATACACATCCTTGAGAACGATGACGTACTTCGTCAATTCCGCACCAATGCTCTGGAGCAGGCCCGCCGATTTGACATCGATAATATTCTGCCCTTCTATGAAGCCTATTATGAGGAGGTGGTGAAAACGGCGGTGTATTGATCCATTCGATGAAGCAAAGTTAAGGCAAGCTAAAAACAGCCTGGGATAGGGGTACGATAGACGGACCGTTCCGGCACGCAAAAGGAATATTATACGCCCTCCGCCCTATGGTTGCCCGTATATCGTACCCAGAATAAACTATAGCTCTGAAGGATAGTATTCCCGCTCAGAGCCTACATCACTATCATTCCACCAGCGCTCCTTCCAGTAACAGCTCGGCGTGGAAGGTATCAAAATCTTCCCGTCCGATGGAGAAGCCTTTCTTTTCGAAGAGGGTAATCATACCCTTGTTGGCGGCCAGTACGGAAGCGTAGAGTTTCTTGATACCCTTCTCCCGGGCAATATCGATGATGTAATCGGTCATTTGCCCGCCAAGGCCCTGTTGCTGCCAGGGGTCGGCCACCAGGATAGCGTACTCTGCAGCTTCGCCCCAGGCATCGGCGATGATGCGTACCACCGCCGCCATCTTTTTCACGCCAGCCTCTTCCACTTCGGCGATGATGGCCATTTCGCGGTCATAGTCAATGTGGGTAAAGCGGGTGAGCAGGTCGTGGTTGACCTGGGGTACGAACCCGAAGAACCGGAAGTAGAGGGACTGCTGAGAGATATTCTCCAGCATTTGAGCCTCCAGAGGCTCGTCTTCCGGTCGGATGGGCCGCAGGGAAGCCACCTGTCCGGAGCGCAACAGCACCGCCTTGGTGTATTTCTCCGGATAAGGAGAGATGACAAGGTGGCTATAAGGTTTCCGGATGACGGGTTTCTCTTTTTCCAGCACAATATGTGCATCGAGGGCCATACCGCCATCTTCCCGCATGATGAAAGGGTTGATGTCGATCTCCCTGATCTCGGGAAAGTCCATGACCAGATAGGCGAACTTACAAAGCAGGAGCTCCAGTTCTTCCAGGTTTACTCCCGGCATACCCCGGTAGCCTTTCAGCAATGGGAATATCCGGGTGCTCTCCATAATGCGGCGCGCAAGTACCCGGTTAAGCGGGGGCAGGCCCAGTTTCATATCTCGGTACACTTCGACGGCCACACCGCCCTTACCGAAGGCAATGACCGGGCCGTAGATGGGGTCTTTCTTGGCGCCAATGAGCAGTTCGAAACCCTTGGCTGCCATCTTTTCCACCAGAATGCCCCGTATTTCGGCATCGGGCCGTTTTTCCTTCGCGCTTTTCATGATCTGCTCATAAGCCTGGCGCAGTTCGGCTTCATTGGCCAGATTGACCTTTACACCGCCTACGTCGGTCTTGTGCCCGATATCCGGAGAAGCGATCTTCAACACTACAGGGTAGCCAATATCATTAGCAAATTTAACAGCATGATCAACGGAAGAGACCACCTTGAAGCTCCCAACCGGGATCCCGTAGCTCTTCATCAGTTCCTTGGCCTCATTTTCCATCAGCTGCCGGCGCCCGGAATTCATAATGGTATGGATGATGGCCTTGGCCACTTCCGTTCTCAGGTTCATTTGCTGAGGGATGGCCGGCGGCGTTTCGTACAGCATCTCCAGGTTGCGCGAGTATTGGTACATCTTCAGGAAGACGTCCACTGCACTTTCCGGATAACGGTAGTGGGGTATGCTGCCTTCCTCCAGTACGTCGCGCCCTTTGCGGACATCCTCTTCGCCCATCCAGGAGGCCAGGACAGGTTTGCGGTACTTTTTGGCTACTTCTACCACTGCCTTGGCGGCATCTGTGGGGTCGGTCACATCCTGAGTGGTCAGAATGGCCAGCACGCCATCGACGCCAGGGTCGGACAGGCACACGTCGAGCGCCTGCTGGTAGGTTTCAGCAGAGGCATCTCCCAATACGTCGATGGGGTTATTGCGGCTCCAGTGAGGTGGCAGGAAACTGTTGAGCCTTTTCATCGACCCTTCGGACAGCCGGGCCAGGGCGCCGCCGTTCAGCATAAGGCTATCTGTAGCCAATACGCCGGGGCCGCCGGCATTGGTGACAATGGCCAGCCGGTTGCCGTAAGGGCGGGGTTGCATCGCCAGTGACTGTGCACAGTTAAACAGCTGGGCAATGGTATCCACCCGAATGATGCCGGCACGCTGGAATGCCGCGTCGTAAACGGCATCGTTGCCCGCCAGGGAGCCGGTGTGAGACAGCGTCGCCTGCCCGCCTTCCGCACTGCGGCCCGCCTTGAGGATGATGATGGGCTTGGAGCGGGCAAAGGCCCGGGCCGCACTCATGAATTTGCGGGCGTCCTTAAGCGATTCCATGTAGATCAGGATACAGGACGTACGCTGGTCCATCCCAAAGTAGTCGATCAGGTCCGCGAAGTCTACGTCTATCATCGAACCGATGGAGACGAAGTTGCTGAACCCCACGTTCTGCTCATTGGCCCAGTCTAGGATGGAAGTGCACAAGGCGCCACTCTGCGAGATGAAGGCAATATTGCCCAGGCGGGCGGAGCGGGCAGCAAAGGTAGCATTGATCTTCAGGTGAGGATTGATGAAACCCAGGCAGTTGGGCCCAATGACCCGCATTCCGTAGTGGCGGGCCTTTTGTGCGATCTCGTCGTACATGCGCTGGCCCTCTTCTCCCGCTTCTTTGAATCCGGCAGAAATGATCACCAGCCCGCCGACACCGGCCTGCCCGCAGTCTTCAACGACCTGAGGTACAAACTGGGAAGGGGTAACGATCACTGCAAGGTCGACCTCCGTCGGAATGTCGCGCACATTCTTGTAGCTCTTTTTACCCTGGATCTTATTATGATTGAGGTTTACAGGGATGACCTCCCCTTCAAAACCATCCGCCAGGAGGTTTTTCATTACGGAATATCCGACTGAGTCTTTCCGGTCGGACGCGCCAATGACAGCGATGGTCTTGGGTTGAAAAATTTTCTTTAGTCTTTTCGACATGTCTCTAGGCTTACTTTTAAAAACAGTTTATGACGTTCGTTGGTAATACCCGGTATAATCTGGATCAATAGCTCAATATATCGGCCTTTGATTTTCTCATACTGTCTTTTTTAGTAACCCTGGTTTCAAAGGTAAAACAGTTTTTAGAGCCAAAATGATATTAAAAGGTGCAAAATAATTATTAAAATTTCCAATAATCCTTCAGGTGCATCATGATGGAATTCATGTAGATCTCGAAGGTTTCCAGCACCCTCATCCCTGAACGGGTAGCCTCTTCGGGAAAGGGGATCGGATCGCCGTTCACTCCCGCCATGAAATTGTACAGGCACTTGGGCATTTCGTCAACATTGTAGCCCCCTTCGAGGGTGGCGAAGATATTGTCGAAGCGGTTGCGGAGTTCCTTTCCAACCGTATAGAAAAAGCTGGCTGAAGCTTTGAGGTCCAGCAGCAAGTCATACTGATGAGCATCGAAGCCGGCTGAGACGGCCACCACATCCGGTTGGAACTGCTCGACCACCGGGAGAAAATTCTTCAGCGTATTCTCCAGGATGTCATCGGCACTGCCTGGCGGCAATGGAATATTTACGGTATAGCCTTTGCCCTTTCCGGCGCCGATCTCATCGACAAAGCCATGTCCTGGAAAGGCTGGGTACTGGTGCAGCGACCAGTAAAGGACCTGGTCGGTGTCGTAAAAGATAGCGGAAGTCCCGTCCCCCAGATGGCCGTCGAAGTCGATAATGGCAACCCGCTTACCCTCTTTGGCCAGCTTCTGGCTGGCAATGGCAACGTTATTGAAAAGGCAGAACCCACTTGCCCGTTGAGGGTGAGCATGATGCCCCGGAGGGCGGACCAGCGCAAAACCGCCTCTTTCCGCAGCCATGACGGTTGCCCCCACAGCGTACTGTGCCGCGTTGAAGCTGCCGGGAGAAGTGGCTGTATCCCCATCCATATGCCCTCCCAGTTTACAGGCATTTTTTACTTTTTCGATGTAATTTTTAGAGTGGATCAGTTCGATGAAGGGAAGCCCATCAATCAATTCAGTGTCCGGAATATCATGGAATATCTGTAGCCGTTTCTTGCTCTCTGGGTGCATGCCCGTATCGTGCTCCAAGAAAACCCTGTTATAGATCAATTCCATCCTTTGCCGGGTGGAAAGTGGGAGTTCTTCTTTTTCACTCTCAGAGGGAGAAGCCTTGGCTTTCATATGACTTTTATTTTAAAGCTCAAATGTAGAAAATTATCAAAGAAACCCTAAAAGGGTTTGTTCCTTTTATGGCCATCCTTTTACCGGTCAGTAGTTCCCATACAGGCGGCGGAAATCGGTATCGGTCAGAATGCCCACCAGTTTTCCATCTTTAACGATGAGCAGGCTGCCGATGCCATTCCGTTTGATCAGTTCTGCTCCTTCTGCCAGAGGCATATCCTCATTAGCGGTGATGAGCTGCTGCACCATAATATCAGCGGCGATATGGTTTTCAGGGTCTTCCGCCTCTTTGAGGTTTGTGCTGGTGATCAACCCGGCCAGTTTCCCGTCTTCATCTTCTACGGGTAAATGGCGGATATTTTTCCACTTCATAATGGAGGCTACCAGTTCCAGGGGTTCTTCCTGTGAAATGGTAAAGAGGTCGGTCTTCATCGCCCGGCCAACGGTTTCTTTTCCATTACCCACTTCGTAGTAGCGTTGACAGTCCAGGTCTTCCCATTCGTGGACGGGTGCACCGCTGCGTTGTTTTTCCATGATGGCAGCGGTGAGTTCCTGCACGGCCACTCCTTTGCCGTAGCAATCGGACAGGTTACGGAAATTTTGGATTATCCAAAGGGCTCCGTTCTGGCGAAGCAGGGCCCTCCGTTCGATGATACCCAGATGATGAGCGATCTCCTGGCTGTCTACGCCTATTGCTGCAAGGCCATCTTCGGCAATGGGCAGCAATTTTTCCAGGATAAGGGCCGGTGCGGGTATTTGATGCCCGTTCCAGTTGAAAACAGAGCAAAGGCTTGAACGGGCCGCCCGGTAGAAATTGTCCTTGGCCATCTGGAAAGGAATCTTATCGCATAGGGCGCCATATTGTTCCGGCATACCTTTCATCAGCCCGATCCAGAAGGCAAAGTTGGCGATCTCATCCTGGATGGAGGGCCCCGCCGGCACATACCGGCATTCGATGCGCAGATGTGGGAAGCCGGTATCGCTGATGCCATAGCAGGGGCGGTTCCAACTGTATACCGTTCCGTTGTGCAGGCGAAGCGCCCTCAGTTGGGGCACCGCTCCTTTTTCGAGCACCTCCAACGCGTCTTCCTTCACTTCGCTGGTCAGGAGCAATGGGAAGCGGCTGATATTGTCTTTGAACAGGTTGGAGGCCAGGCCGGTAAGCCAGTTCTGCCCGAAACCCACCCGGCTCAGTTTGTTGCGCACGTGGTTGTTGGAGCTTCGGGTATCCACACTTTGCTGAAAGAGCGCGATCCGCGTCTCGTGCCACAATTCGCGGCCGAACAGTAGCGGAGAATTGGCGCAGGCGGCCAGCACCGGCCCGGCGATCCACTGCGCCCAGTTGTATTGCTCGGCGAACAATTCCGGGGGGATCTGCAGGTGCATCTGCCAACTGGTATTGCAGGCCTCGAACATCACCGAGTCGAGCCGGGCGATGAGTTCATCCGCTCCCTGAATATGGATCTCAAAATCGCTGCCCCGCCGTCGCCGCATGGCTTCACTAAGAATGGAATACCGGATCTGGGGGGTCATGTATTGCAATTCGAGGTGGCAGCGGCGCAAGGTTGGCAATATACCAGTGAGCAGCGGAAAGATACCGCGGGCAGCCGCTTCCTTATCCAGAATGCCAAGCATTTCCCGCAGTTGTTTTTCGGTCTTCTGGAAGGCCTGTCCATCGAGTGAGAAAGGGTCGAGGTTGACCTCCAGGTTGTAACGTCCGATCTCAGTCGTAAATGCAGAGGGCAGGACTTCCAATAAACCAGGCCCTTCTTTAGACGGCTGGCCAAGGCCATTGGCCAGAAAGATCTCCTGCTCAGCGCCTACGCGCTGTTGGCCTTTCTCGAAAAGGCCTTCGTGCAGCATTTGGTCCAGGGCTTCGATGTCCCTGACCAGTGCCCTAATGAATTTGTTTCGCGATTCCGCCGCTGGTTTTACGCTAAGTTCGCCCATGATAGAATATTGGTTAGGTTATTTCTTGATAATTAATAGGGGCACATGGGCCTCGAAGGCCATGCGCTTGGTGTGGCTTTTATAGAAGGTTCTGGTAAACCAATTGTGTTGAGGAGCATACATGGCCAAAAGATCTACATCGTAAGTTTCGATGAATTCTTCCAGGGCAGGCACGAGGGAGTCGGCGGCTAAAGGATGGAAATTGAGCTGAATGGACGGGGCGTGATGTTCAAAGAAAGCCCCGAGGCTGGCAAAATCGATCGCACCCTCCACCGAACCGTTGATGTTGACATGAACGCAGTGGATGATAGGGCTGAAGGGCTCCAGTATTTTCCCTACTTCCCAGATGTGATAGGGATCCGCTTCCCTCAGGTCACTGGCATAAACAATGATGTCTATCGGTTCGACGGGCGCTTCCTCCGGAACGACCCATACATTACAGGGGGCATGCTCAATAACTGCAGTGGTCACGCTGCCGAAGAAACGTTCCAGGACGTTGTGTTCTCCTTTGGTCCCCATGACGATAAGGTCGGTGTTGTGCTTCCGGGCCGCATCGCAAATGAGCTTGCCTGGTGTGCCGATCTCGATATCCGGCTTTATGTTCAGGACGTTTTCCAACTGATAGGCGGCCTGAACTTGCACCAGCGTAGTCTCCACAAAAGTCTTCATCACAGCTCTTGCCGTCTCCGCTTTTTCTTTAGTGGCCTGAGCTGCCATGACGGGAAGGTCCAGGGCTTCATATTCGGGAAAGATCACATGGAGTACTTCAATATCGGCGTTGTATGTATCAGCTAAAAGGAGGCAATGGCGAAATGCATTCTGAGCTGTCGCTGAAAAATCGGTAGGGAACAAGATCTTCTTGATCATCCTCATGGCTTTTGTCTATTAGGAGCGAACTAAAGGGAATGGCCATACCTTTTGGGTATTTTACCACTATCAAAACAGCAATTTTTTCATGGCAAACCGAATGAGAAAAATCATGAAGTGGCCATGACAAAAGTCAGTGGCAAGCCCCGCTCAATATCCTTTCTTTGTAGTACTGACAAGGCAAACAAGGCTTAAACCCCGATTTTCTCGGGGCCAAGAGCTCAATTGGGTGATTTTAGGGAATACAGGAGCACTTTTTCCAAGTGCTCCTTTTCTTTTGGGCATTATCCTGTAAACCCGATACCTGAGAGGGAAAAGGGCATTACACCCGTTGTGCACTCAAAGCATGAAAATAGGTAGTGAACAGCTGCCAGTATTCCTCCACGGCGCTCGATGCCTCTTCACTTTCTCCCTCCATGGCTTTCAAAGCATTCACTTTCAATCTGACGTTGGCGCGGTACCATTTGTAATAAGCGAATATTGCCCAGTCAGAATCCTCAGAAATGCAGGGGTTTTCCCGAAGATAAGTTTGCAGAAGCGATTCCTCCAGATGGCGGGCGCCGTGGTAATCGAGATCCATACAGAGAAAGGCCAATTCGTCCAGTACGTCTACCTGGCGAAAATGGGGGTTAAACTCAATACAGTCAAAAATAACAGGTTCGGGAAGCAGGAAGATGTTGCGGGAATGCAGGTCTCCGTGCCCGTCGACGACCCATCCCTGCTGGCTGCGCTCGGCCAGGCGGCCAGCGAGCCTGCCGAGTAAATCCCTTGCGAAGGAGATGCACTCATCTAATTCCTGCCCGGCGCCAACGCCCAGTTGCTTGCACAGCTGGCCTTCGACAACCGCCAGATTGGCAAAATCTTCTTGCATAGCCTCTGGCCCAATGGCCGTTTCAACGATATCAACCCGGAGATGGAAGGCCGCCAACTGTTCGGCCAACTGTTCCATATGGGAAGGGAAAACTTTATTTTTTGCCAGGAGCCTATCCATTTGCAGGCGGTTGTCCAGCCGTTTCATCTTAACGGCGTAATCCACTATCTCCCCCGGCCCGCCCATCTGCAAATTGTCGCCGGTTTTCACAACCGGCACCACCCCGAGGTACAGGCCCTGGGTCAGGCGGCTATTGAGTTTTACTTCTTCCTGGCAGTAGTATTGACGCCGGGCGAGCGTGGAAAAGTCCAGAAAATCAAATCGTACCGGTTTTTTCAGCTTAAAAGCCCACTGATCCGTGAGAATGACCCAGGAGATATGCGTTTCTACCAGCTGGGGGGTACTGCCCCGGCCTGGAGGGGTAAGAGAACGGAGCAACGCCTGTACTTGTCCTTCGGTCATGAGCTGTTGTTTTTAAAGTGAAGATACTCCAGCGCCTTATCCAGCATACTTTCCAGAGGCCCCGTTGGCAAAGTGAGGTGGGGGATGTCGAAGGGTTCCCAGGCATCGCGCACCCGGAGGTAGGCGGCATAGTCGGCCTCGCTGTAATCCCTTTTTTGGGACACCCTCTGCCGGACGACATCTTCCGGCGCTTCAATGAGGAGCCAGTACACCCGCACCCCCGCCCGGGCTCCCAGTTTTTGATAAGGTTCCCTGAGTTCTTTCCGATAGAAGGTGCCATCGACGGCCACCGGGTGGCCATCGGCCAGGGCCGCGGCGGCCCGCACTTCCATAGCCCGGTAGACCTTCTGTTTGCTTTCCTCATCGTACTGCCCGCGGAGGCCCAGCTCATCGCGGATGATGTCGGTATTGAGGTGGAGCCCCTCTATCTTTTGAGCTAGCGCCCGGGCAAAGGTCGTCTTCCCGGTCCCCGGAAGGCCGGTTACGATAACAAGCAGCAATGAATTACCGTTCGTCATTTTAATGGAAATAAACCCTGGTAGCCGTTGTCTTCCAGGTTACTTTTTCATTTCCAGAGCGGCCAGTTGCTGAAACAACTGGCGTTCCTTTTCGCTAATCTTTCTGGGTAGCTGCACCTGCAAGGTAACGTAGAGGTCGCCATAATGTCCTTTCTTTTTGTAGACGGGCATGCCTTTACCCTTGAGGCGGATCTTTTTCCCGTTTTCCGACTGCGGAGGAACGGTTATGGCAACCTTGCCGTAAAGGGTAGGGACTTCGAGTTTTCCACCGAGAATAGCCGTATACAAGCCCATTTCAGCGGTGGTATAAAGATCGCTGCCGATGCGCTGGAAATCGGGGTCTTCCAATATTCGGAACGTGATGTAAAGATCTCCTTTCTCGCCTCCGTTGCGGCCGGGCCCGCCCTGGCCTTTGATGCGGATAGTCTGCCCGTCTTCTACCCCCGCGGGAATGACAAGGCGTATCTTATCGCCATTGATGGTGAGGACTTGTTTCTGATCCTGGTACACATCCCGCAGCCGCAGCCGCAATTCCGCCTTGTAGTCCTCACCCCGGAACGCCATGTTCCTGGCCCTGCCTCGTCCAAAGCTGCCAAAGGCAGGTTCATCACCAAACATCGCGCGGAAAAAGTCAGAAAAGTCACCGGCATCACCGAAGCCCTCTGAAAAAGTGCTTCTTCGGCCAGTGCTGCCGGAGCTGCCGCCCTGCTGCCGGCGGGCCTGTTCAAAGGCCTCGGCGTGTTCCCAGTCTTTGCCGTACTGATCGTACTTTTTACGCTTTTCCGGATCGCTCAGCACTTCATAGGCCTCGTTGGCCTGCTTGAACTTTTTTTCGGCCTCCTCGCTCCCGGGATTGACATCGGGGTGGTATTTTCGGGCGATCTTCCGATAGGCCTTTTTTATCTCTTCCTTGCCTGCGTTCCGGCCAACTCCCAGTATCTTGTAATAATCGATGTATTCCATTTGTGTTGATCATTTAATATGGCCACACTAATGAAACAAGAAGCCTTGCCTTGGGGTTGGAAAGCACAAAATTTATCTGAAGCCACCCTTACTACATTGTTGCAATGTGCCTACTTTCTAACCCCTATCCCGTTGGAAGCGAACTGGAAGAAATACTTCAGGCTGTAGACAGACCGGTAAGGAGCCTTACCCTGCAGGTAGGCCATAACCTCCTCCCGTGACTTCGGGTCAATAATGGGCAGCAGGGGCTGGCCTACCGCCAGTAATTTGGCCAGTGCATCCTGGAGCTGTTCATCCCATTGTCGATAGTACGCATCGAAGTCGTTGGGGCTCAGCCGGCCGCGGCAATTGTTGTGGTGACACTGCAATTCCATTTCCCGGCTGATGTTGAAGATGCCATACTCATCGGTGATCTGCTCACCGGGTTGAATATCCCGGATGGCAATCTCGAAGCCGTAACCGGTGCTCATGGTATTGCAGTTGCAGCAGTGGTTGACATATTTGGCGAAGTCCCAGCTCACGATGCGGATGCCCTTTTCGTCAATGTAGGAGTACTTTTCGATCACTTCCTGCATTTCCGGAGTGTACCCTTCAAAAGCCTCAGGTGTGATCTCCATTTCCAGGCTGTCTTTCACGTAAGTGATGGTACCCTTGGGCAGGAAATGAGTGGCAAATACGCCGTAGCCCATTTCATCGCTGATGAATTGTATACGCGTGTGTGGATGGATCATCGTTTTTTGTTTGAAGGAATGATGAAATGATTCTTACTGCAAACGAAGCCCCCCTTGCGAGGGCTAATAGCTACCTGGCAAGGGGGGGGTAAACAAAGGCTGTTCGTCTTTCAGCCAACCGGTTATGCTGTAACGCCGTCGCCGGGCAGGCAGCACCTCGTGCTCCAGGCTCTGGCTGTTGAAACAAACCAGGCGGCCAGCCAGCGGCAACAGGTCCACTTGCTGTTCTGTTCCGTCTTCCTGCGGGAGATAGATCCGCAATTGCCCTCCGTCTTCAGGCACCCAGTCGAAGTTCAGGTAACAAATGACCGAGATTTTCCTGGCTCTGGTGTGCTGAAAAACATCCAGATGGCGTTTGTAGAAGGTGCCTTCCGGGTACACGGCAAAATGCAATTCCATATCCCGGAGGCCGAGATAGAGATTCCGGTTGAAGTACCGGATCATTTCCTGTAACCTGTCGAAAAAAGGCAGGCAGGCCAAAGGCGGATTGTGGTGGTCAAGCCATTGGATGTGGTCGCCACGAATGTTCTGATTAAGTTGGTAATGCTGTTTCTTACCTATTCCGGCAATACTGAACCCGCCCTGCTCGAATGACCTCGAAGAAGCCTCCAGTATAGCCTGGACTTCCGTATGGTTCAGAAAGTCATCCGCATAGGCATAGCCCTGGGTGAGTATGCCAGTTATGAGTATTTCAAAAAGCTGTTCGTTGGTTTGAACCACTGCATCCATTTCTTCAGATATCACCTCAAATTTCCTGCAAAAGAGGTGTGGAATTCTGAAAGAATTCTGAATAAATCGAGAACGTAAAAAGAAATATTATTACCGGTTGCGTATTTTGCGGGCAAACCGGTGGAAAAAGGTTATTGTTGGGCCAATTACCTTCTGAATAACGGGGACAAAATGCTCGCCGGTGCCCGTAAAATACCGCCGTTATGCCCGTTTTCAACAGACCTCATACATCATATGCCAGAGAAGGAAAAAGATTAAGATGAAGATCCTGATCGTTGAGGATAACCAAAGCCTGCTGTCACAAATGCTGCGCCATTTCAAACGCGAAGGATATGTATGCGAGCATGTCAATTCCTATCAGGAGGGGTACAAAAAACTAAATAATTATGACTATGACTGCCTTCTGATCAACCTCGGCCTCCCTGGCCATGACGCTCTGCGCCTGGTGCGAATGATGCGGGAAGAAGATACACCGACGGGCATAATTCTGCTCTCTTCCGGCAACCTGCCCGAGGAGCGCATTCAGGGGCTCGAAGAAGGCGCTGACGATTTTCTTAGCATACCTTTCGATATGGGGGAGCTGCAGGCCCGCGTCAAGGCGGTTATGCGCCGAAAGACCGGAGATTACAGCAAAATGATGGCCTTCGGCGGGCTAGTCATCAAACTGGATGAACGCATCGTTCTGGCCGATGGCATCCCGCTGAATCTCACCAAAAAGGAATTCGAGATCCTCGTTTTTCTGGCTCGCAACAAAAACAGGGTCGTCACCAAGGAGAGCATAGCCGAACACCTGTGGGGGGATTACATGGAAGATGCCCTCTCCTTTGATTTCATTTACGCCCACGTCAAAAACCTTCGAAAAAAGCTGGCGGCTCTCGGCTACAACGACTACCTGAAAACAGTGTATGGAGTGGGGTACAAATTTGAGACGAGTTAATCGGGACGGTTGAATGGCCATTTTAATCGGCAGCGGCAGTGCCCTTCTAATTGGCCTCCGGGCCGCCGGGCAATAAAGCCATCCGGCCATGCGCCCATTTCTCCTTACCAAACACATCCGAAAAAAAAGCGTTTCTGTTTAAGATTGTTCATCATTAAGTTTCAAAAGCTAACACAAAACATGGAAGAAGTAGTCACTAAGAAGATAGAATTGCGCAACCTCGAACTCGAAGACTACCTGGGACTCAAGGAGGCTATGATCAAAGCCTACTCCGGGGGCGGAGTTAGCCACTGGAATAAACGGGCGATCAACAAATTGCTGGAGCTCTTTCCCGATGGCCAGCTCTGTGTCGTCGTCGACGGTAAAGTGGCGGCCTGCGCCCTGTCTATCATCGTTAACTATAATAAATTCGGTGACAACCACACCTACCAACAGATAACGGGCAATGAAACCTTCAACACCCACGACCCGGATGGAGATGTGCTGTATGGAATAGAGCTCTTCGTGCATCCCAAATACCGGGGCATGCGCCTGGGGCGACGCCTGTACGACGCCCGCAAAGAACTCTGCGAAAACCTCAACCTGCGCTCCATCATCGCCGGAGGGCGCATTCCGAACTATAAGGACTATTCCGATGAGCTCACACCCCGGCAGTATATCAACCAGGTGAAGCTCAAAGAGATCTACGACCCCACGCTGACCTTCCAGTTGTCGAACGATTTTCACGTTCGAAAGATCATCAAGCACTACCTGCCGGAAGACAAGGAATCGAAAGAGTACGCTACCCTACTGGAGTGGAACAACATCTACTACCAGGAAGAGGAAAAACTGATCAACGTGCCCAAGGATATTGTCCGGATCGGCATCGTGCAGTGGCAGATGCGCCTGTTCCGCAATTTCGACGCCCTGGTAGAGCAGGTAGAATACTTCATCGACGCCGTCAGTGACTACCAGTCCGACTTCATCCTGTTCCCGGAATTCTTCGAGGCTCCGCTGATGGCCGATTACAACCACCTGGGCGAGGCGCGCGCCATTCGGGAACTGGCCGGGTATACCACCACACTTCGGGACAAGTTCATCGAGTTTGCAGTTTCCTACAACGTCAACATCATTACCGGCAGCATGCCTAAGGTGGAAGACGACGGGCACCTGTACAACGTTTCCTACCTCTGCCGTCGCGACGGCACCTGGGAAAAGCATCAGAAGATACAGATCACCCCCTCGGAACGAGACGCCTGGGGTATGGTCGGCGGCGATAAGGTGAAGGTATTCGATACCGACTGCGGCAAAGTAGGCATCCTGATCTGCTACGATGTGGAGTTTCCGGAACTGGCCCGCATTTACGCCGACCAGGGTATGCAGCTTCTCTTCGTACCCTTCCTCACCGACACCCAGAACGGCTATAACCGCGTGCGCTTGTGTGCCCAGGCCCGCGCCATTGAAAACGAGTGCTATGTCGTCATTGCCGGCGCTGTGGGCAACCTCCCGAGAGTGAACAATATGGACATCAACTACGCCCAGTCGGCGATCTTTACGCCCTCGGATTTTGCTTTTCCCACCAATGCGGTACGGGCGGAGGCGACTCCCAATACCGAAATGACCGTCATTGCCGATGTAAGCCTGGAATTGCTGAAGGAATTGCACGAGTTTGGCAGCGTCAATACACTGAAGGACCGGCGTACCGACCTCTACAAGGTGCTGTTAAAAAAATAGCTTTTCCCGGGCATTTTTTTTGCGATTCCGGGTGACGGTTTGCCACAAGTTCAGTCCATGTACCCTAAACGGCGGAAGCCAGCGTTCAACCCATGAAAACAACCCTCGCCACCATAGGCCTATTGGTGCTGTCCAACATCTTTATGACCTTTGCCTGGTACGGCCACTTGAAATTCAAAGAGATCAAGTGGCTGGACAGCCTGGGCCTCTTTGGCGTCATCGTGATCAGCTGGTCCATTGCTTTTTTTGAATATTGCCTGCAGGTGCCTGCCAACCGGATCGGCTATAAGTCCTACGGCGGGCCCTTTGCCCTGGTAGAACTCAAAGTGCTGCAGGAGGTGATCACGCTTGCCGTTTTCCTCGTTTTTTCTCTTCTTTTTTTTAAGACAGAAAGCTTTCGCTGGAACCACTTCGCAGGCTTTGCCTGCCTGGTTCTGGCCGTGTATTTTATCTTCAGAAAGTAAAACGCAACCGGAATGGAACAGATGAAACCCGGCCAGGACGAAGTCTTTGACAAGCAGGTCCTCCAACACTACAGTATCAACCCGGCATATGTCCACGACCTGTACTTCCTGCAGGTAGAGTTGCTGAAATTACAGAAACACATCTACGAGAACGGCCTGCGCCTGGCGATCCTTTTCGAAGGGAGAGACACAGCCGGCAAAGGGGGCGCTATCTTTCGGTTCTCCCAGTTTCTGAACCCGCGCCATTACCGCGTCGTCGCCCTCGGCAAGCCATCGGAGGTGGAGAAAGGGCAGTGGTACTTCCAGCGCTACGTTCAGGAACTGCCCAATGTCGGAGAGATCGTCTTTTTCGACCGCAGCTGGTATAACCGGGCGGTCGTAGAACCCGTGATGGGCTTCTGTACGCCGGAACAATACGAACTATTCATGAAGCAGGCCCCGCAATTCGAACAAATGATCACCGAAGACGGCATCCTCCTGTTCAAGTTCTGGTTCTCCATAGACATGGAGGTACAGCGCCACCGCATCGAGGACCGCCTCTCCGACCCCCTGAAACAGTGGAAGGTTAGCCCGGTCGACCTGCTGGCCCAGGAAAAGTGGGACGAATTTACACAGTACAAAAACATAATGTACGAACGAACGTCCATGCCCTACAGCCCCTGGATCGTCATCAAAGGAAATATACGGGAAGTGGCACGCATCGCCGCCATGCGCTACCTGCTCTACCATATGGACTATGAGGAGAAATCACCGGAACTGGCGCCACCACCGGCAGAAATTCTTCGGGTGTATGAGCCGGGGAAGGGAGGGTAGGAAATTGGAAGCCGGAAGTGAGCAGGGACAGTTAGCGTACATCCGGAGAGCATAAGCTTCCGGGTTCCGGCTTCCCACTTCCGTTTTCACACTTTCACTGCCTGGCCTACTTCCCAGCTTCCGGGAACAACTTCTGGATCCCTCTTCTCGAGGCCTTGCAGATGCCCCGCTCGGTGATCAGGCCGTCCACCAGGCGGGCAGGCGTCACGTCAAAGGCGAAGTTGGCCGCCCGGCTATCCTGTGGGGTAATGAGAACTTTGTAGATCTTTCCATTGAACCAGCCGTGGACGTAACGGACTTCGTCGGGATCGCGTTCTTCGATAGGAATTTCCTTTAAGCCGTCATTCAGAGACCAGTCGAAGGACGAAGAAGGAAGGGCGACGTAAAAAGGCACTCTGTTGTCTCTGGCGGCCAGGGCTTTGAGGTATGTTCCAATCTTGTTGGCCACATCTCCCCGGAGCGTTGTACGGTCGCTTCCGACGATCACCAGGTCTACCATACCATGCTGCATGAGGTGGCCGCCGGCATTGTCAGTAATAACAGTATTGGGAACGCCATGGTGAAGCAGTTCGTAGGCGGTCAGATTGGCCCCCTGGTTTCGGGGGCGGGTTTCATCGACCCATACATGAATGGGGATGCCCTCGTCGTGAGCGGCATAAATAGGAGCAGTGGCCGTACCATGGTCGATACAGGCCAGCCAGCCGGCATTGCAATGCGTGAGAATATTGACGGGTTCTCCCTTCTTTTTTTTGCTGATCTTTCGGATGATCTCCAACCCGTGCTGCCCAATCGCCCGGCAGTGTTCCACACTCTCTTCGGCAATTGCATCGGCCGTTTGCAGGGCTAGCCGCACCATCTCCTCAGCCTGCTCAGCAGATTCGATGGCCTTCATCATCCTTTCCAAGGCATAGGACAGGTTGACGGCAGTAGGGCGGGTATTCAGAAGTTCATCTACGGTATCGCGAATGTACTTCCCCAGGCGGCGCTTGTCGGAAGGGGCATGATAGAGGGCATTGTATACAGCGTAGGCGGCAGTAACCCCAATGAGGGGCGCCCCCCTTACGTGCATCTCCCGGATGGCTCTTACAAAGTCTTCGAGTGTGTGCAGGTCTTCTATCACGAACGCATGGGGAAGCCTGCGTTGGTCAATAACCTGAACGGTGGGCTCAGCGCCCTCTTTAAGCCAAATGGTTCGGTAGTGCTTACCGTTAATTTGCATATATCCAGCCCTTTTTGACAAAGGTAATGTGCAGGCGGGACATTAAGGTAGCGGAACAGAAGGAATTGAAAAAACTTAATTCGATTTCCAGAAGTAAGGAGTAAACAAAACCAGAATAGTGAACAATTCCAACCGCCCGAGCAGCATCAGAATGGAGAGGGTGAACTTCACCTGCGGTGAAAGCCAGGCAAAGTTATCTACCGGCCCTACCTCCCCGATGCCCGGGCCTACGTTGCCCAGCGAAGTGGCTACCGCCCCGATGGCAGTCATAAAGTCCAGTCCCATAGCGGAAACGACGATGGAGCCTATGACGAAAAGCATCATGTACAGGAGCAGGAAGATGATGATGTGGGTAAGGATGCGGCCGGTAACGACCTGCCCGTTGAGCTTCAGCGGCACGATCGCCCGGGGGTGCAGGATGCGCTTGAATTCCAGGAAGGAGTTTTTGAAAAATACCAGATGCCGGATCAGTTTGATGCCCCCACTGGTAGAACCGGCGCTAGCCCCCAGAAACATCAGCACGAAAAAAAGCATGGTGAGGCTATTGCTCCAACTGGTATAGTCGGCAGACACAAACCCGGTGGTAGTAACAATCGATACGATCTGAAAAATACTGTCCCGGAATGCCTTTTCCCAGGGCAGGCCGGTATGGCTTTTTACGATCAGCGTAACGATAGCACTGAGCGCCAATACGATAAAAATATAAGCCTTAAACTCATCGCTGGCCCATACCTTACTGAATTTGCCTTTCAGGCCGAAGTAAATGACCGTATAGTTGGTGCCGGCAAAAAACATAAAAAGAGTGATCGGATACTGGATCTGCGGGAGGTCATAATAGGCCATGCTGGCGTTCTTGGTAGAGAACCCGCCCGTAGCCATCGTGGTGAAAGCGTGGTTGATCGCTTCATAAAAGCTCATTCCGCCCAGCACGAGGATGAGGATGAGGCTGGCGGTAAGCGCCACATAGATCAGCCACAGCCGTTTGGCCGTCTCCTGTATGCGGGGATGCAGTTTGTCGGACGTCGGCCCGGGGGCTTCCGCCACAAAGAGTTCAATACCGCCGATCCCCAACAAGGGAAATATGGCCACCGTGAGTACGATAATCCCCATACCGCCGATCCATTGCGTGAGGCTTCGCCAGTAGAGGATACCTTCAGGAACAGCCTCTATATCGTTGAGCACTGAAGCGCCCGTGGTGGTCATACCGGAAACTGTCTCGAAAAAAGCCCCCACCACATCCGGGATGACGCCGCTGAACAGATAGGGCAGCATTCCGAACGATACCATTGACAACCAGCCCATAGCGACGATGAGATAGCCTTCTCGTTTTTTGATCTCATTCTCTCCCGGAAAAGGAATCAGCCACAGTAGGATACCGATGGCAATACAGATCAGGCCAGACTGCAACAACGGCATCGCATCCCCGCTATCGAAATAAAAAGAAAAGGGTAAGCCGGTGAACATCAACCCGCCGATAATAACCAGTAGGACAGAAATGACGCGGATGATGGGGCGGAGGTTGATCATAATATTTTAATGATTAGAAAATTCCAGAGGATGCCTCACGGTGAAACTTCACTGCCTGAGATCCCTTATTGCAGGGCTTTCTTCGCCGGGCTGGCCGGCCCCGGCCGGTATCGGGCTGCTTCCATTCGCTGCTAACGACGAATCGTCAAGTTGTCTTAATGAAAGAGTTGTTCGAGTTTAGTGATGGCTTCCGGCAGGGCGAAGATAATCACCTTGTCGTCGATCTGCAGCTGGAAATCTCCATCCGGAATCAATGTATCGTCCCCACGGATAACTCCGCCGATGAGGGCGGTAGTGGGAAAGTGTAGATCCTTCAACGGCTTTTTGGTAATCTGGTTCTTCTTGTGCACCACATATTCAATGACTTCGGCGTCGACACCATGGAGGCTGGTAATGGCCTCTACCTGTCCTTTGCGCACAAACCGGAAAATGTTATTGGCCGCAATGAGCTTTTTATTGATCATGGTATCCACACCGATATTCTGGGAAATGTGGATGTATTCCTTGTTCTCTACCTGGGCAATGGTCTTGTAGACTCCGTGGTTTTTGGCTGTCAGGCTCGCGATGATATTGGTTTCGGAGTTGTCGGTGAGGGCGATAAAAGCATCCATCTGGTTGAGCCCCTCTTCTTCCAGCAAGTCAATATTACTGGTCTCTCCGTTAATGACCAGAGAATTATTGAGCTGCTCTGCCAGTTCTTTACAGCGTTCCTTGTCTTTTTCAATGAGTGTGACGCTGTACTCACTTTCCAGCCTCCTGGCGGTGGCCAGCCCCAGAGAAGTGCCGCCCAGGATCATCACCTTTTTCGCCTTGATCTTTTTCTTTCCGACAATGTTGATCAGGCGGTCTATATTTTCCTTACGGGTGATGAAATAGATGTGGTCATTACGGCGCAGTATGGTGTTGCCCCGGGGAATGATCGTGCGGTGGCCGCGCAATACGGCAATAGGCCGCAGCGTGACATCCGAATGGATGCCGTGTATGTCCACCACTTGTTTATTGGCCAGAGGAGAATACTCGTCCAGGGTAATACCGACGAGGTTGATCTTTCCATCCTCAAATTCGAAAAGGTCGGTGAAGGAACATTCCTTGACCAGGCGGTAGATCTCTTCGGCAGCCAAAAGGGTAGGCGAAATCAGGGAGTCGACGCCTAGCTCCCTGAACAGCTGCCGTTCCGACTCCGTAAGGTACTCCTGGTTATTAACCCGTGCGATCGTCTGTCGCGCTCCCATCTTTTTGGCCAGGATGGCTGTCACCAGGTTGTTCTTTTCCGAGGTGGTCACGGCCAGAACGAGTTTGGCCCGGCTCACTTCCGCCTGCTCGAGGATATCAATAGAGGAAGAATCTCCGCGCAGGGTCATCACATCGAGATGAGTAGCGGCATAATCCAGTACTTCCTGGTTGGAATCGATCAGCACGATATCCTGGTTTTCATAAACCAGCAGCTCCGCCAGGTGGAACCCTACATCCCCAGCCCCCGCAATTACGATTTTCATTTCTTTTGATTTTCCCTGAGGATAAAACCCCTCAGGGGTTGAAACAAATTCCTGTTGTAATCCTTAAACAATGAAGGTGGCTTTTTTCATTAAAAGATGCCTTATTTTACGGGACAAATATCTG
Organism: Lewinellaceae bacterium; assembly: GCA_020636405.1. GTDB lineage: Bacteria > Bacteroidota > Bacteroidia > Chitinophagales > Saprospiraceae > JACJXW01. The sequence goes on from JACJXW010000010.1 coordinate 163,224, forward strand.
ATATCAAATTGTAAATTCCATGAAAATATTAATGGTTTGCCTGGGCAATATCTGTCGGTCTCCACTCGCAGAAGGTATTTTGAAGGACAAGCTCCGGGAAAGGGGCCTCAACTGGGCAGTGGATTCCGCAGGCACCGGTTTCTGGCACATTGGCGAACCACCCGATCCCCGCTCGGTAAGCACCGCCAGAAAATACGGCCTGGACATCTCCCGGCAACGCGCCCGCCAGCTTCAATCTCAGGACCTCGAAGCCTTCGACCTCATCCTGGCTATGGACCGCTCCAACTACGACGACATCCTTCGCCTCGCCAATACCGGCCAGCAGAAAAGCAAGGTAGAAATGATCCTCAACTACGTGGACCCCGGCAGCAACCGAAATGTCCCGGACCCCTACTGGGATGATGACGGGTTCGATAAGGTCTTTCACATGCTGGATGAGGCTTGCGAACGGGTAATTGATAAGCATACCTAGCGCCAGGTTGTTGGATTGTTCACCTGAATGAGGCCCGCCTGATTGAATGATCGTGCGGTTTATCCGGTTGTATCCGGACTGGCTCAGTTACGGCAGCAAATTGGCCATCGGGCCATTCCTGCAATTGTCCTAACCGGACCGCTCCCCACAAATTTTGGCCGTCCTACCAAAGCGGCACATTCCAACAAAACTTAACTTGGGCAAAAAAAGCCATGGAAAATCAAGCCCAACTCAATTATCTGGAAAGCATCCGCCGTTTGTTCCCATACTATAAAAAACTGGGAGAACAGGCTATGGCTCAACTCAACGACGAAGAACTGGCGGCAAAGCCTGAACCCGAAAGCAACAGCATGTCGATCATCGTCAAACACCTGCACGGCAATATGCTGTCCCGGTGGACAGACTTTCTCACTTCAGATGGAGAGAAAGCCTGGCGGGATCGCGACGGGGAGTTCGAACGCGCCCTGGAAGGCCGGGCCCAGGTGATGAGCGCCTGGGAAGAGGGCTGGAATTGCGTATTCAACGCAATCAACCCGCTCAAAGAAGAAGACCTGCTTCGCATCGTTTACATCCGCAACGAAGGCCATACGGTACTGGAAGCCATCAACCGCCAACTGGCACATTACAGTTACCACGTCGGCCAGATGGTATTCCTCGCCAAACAGATCCGGGGAGAGCAATGGCAATCCCTCAGCATTCCCAAAGGCCAGTCGGAGACTTTTAACCAGGAGAAATTCTCCCGGGAAAAAGGGCGGAAGCATTTTGGTTGATTGAGTTGATAAGGTTACCAACTCAATCAACCTATTAACCTAATCAACTATTCACTCCCATTCTGCCATCCCTTGCTGAAGGCCAGTTCCTGGAGCATATTGGCCAGGTTTTCCAATTCCTCCGGATAGCCGTAGTACATCTTAATTCGTTTGGTCTTGCCCTCATGGGTGAAGGACAGGTAGGTAGTGGGCAAGTCGGTCACCTGCTCGGTATATTCGTTTTTGTATTGCCAGAGATTGGCGTCGACAAAGGCATTGAATACATAGTTTGCCGTATCTGGGGGGAAGGTACGGACGTGCGTTCCTTCCAGCTCGACCGAGCGTTTGCCATTGTATTCGGCCATCCCGTTTCCTTTGATCTTAAAGCTGTACTCCGGGCAAGAGCCAAAACAGGGCGTTTTGACAATCTCGATCACCGAGTTTTCCGTGTGTTCATATTTTTCCTTGCTGCACTTTTGAGCGGTGAGCAAAAAGAAGGACAGTGCCAGAAGAATGCCGTTTTGAATGCCTCGTTTCATAGGTTTCATTTTTTGCCGGAAAGGTAAAGGAAATTTCGGGGAAGTCAGAAATCCGAAACCGGAATGGGGAAGGCTCGCCGGTGGCAGTTTCCACTTTCCCCCTTCCGGTTTCGCACTTGGGATGTAACTATCAGCCATTCGCCGTTCGCTAAACGCTGCCTCAAAACCCGGATTTAGAGCAAAGAACTGGTTCCTTGAGCTTGGGTTCCTGCAATTAGGGGCATAGTGCTGCGAATAGCGAACCGCTAAAAGCGAAATGCTGAGTTACCTTGGAATTATTTTTTCACCACTTTGATCAACGTACCCCGGGTTAGCGTTTCATTGAGTTCCATCCCGTTCAGGATGGCCAGTTCCTCGTGTCGGGAACTGGGCATCCCTGCTGCCTGCAGGGCGGTACGCAAGTTGGTATTGTCTTCGACCCTGTAAATGTGGATGCGTTCAGGTTCCACATTGATCTTGGAAGGATCAGTCAATTTTCGGAATCCGCCCATTGTTTGCCGGAAGGTTCCTGTGTAGGTGTTGAAATCCTGCTTATAAGACATGCCCAGGAACTGGTAGACCCGCCCTTCATATTCGATGAGATAGGCCAGTATGCTCACCACCTGCTGGGACTGCTGATCGGCCTGCTCGGCCATCACAGTTAAAGCGCGCAGCCCGTTGACCGTTTCTGTTTTCCGGCTCAATTGGGTAAGCTGATACTGCTGGAGCATGGCATCGGCGGCCTGGGCGGGGTCTTGCCCGGCGGCAAGGGTTAGCATCATCAGAGCCTTTCCGTCTTTCGGCGCCATCTGTACCTGGGATGGCATGTTGTTGACCTGCCATCCTGCCGGTACGGGGTACTGGAATTTCAATTCCGGATGATAGAATTCGTTGCCTTCCACATAGCCCTGGCGAGGGTCTTCTCCGTAGGTCAACCCTTCGATCATCCGCAGATAGTCATTGCGCTTCACATTAAAGCCGGTTGCCGGTACCTGTTGCTGCCACTGCGACGCCAATTGGCCGACCTTCTTGTGGCGGTCCGCCGGATCGGGGTGCGTCGACAGGAAGGTGGGAATGCTCTGCCCACTTTTATCACTAAGGCGTTTGAGGGTGCCGAAAAAATCGGCCATCTCATGAGCGTCATAACCGATCTTTGTAGAGTACTCCACTCCCAGGCGGTCGGACTCACTTTCATGGTCCCGCCCGAATTTCAGAAAGAGCAGGCCAAGCCCCTGCTGGGCCAGGCCGGCATACTGGCGAAAATCTTCAGAAAGGATAACGCCTGCGATCAGGCCCGCCTGTGCCAGCATCTGCCGGCTGTATTGCTGCGCGGAATGGCGGGCTGTAACGTGCCCGATCTCATGGCCCAGTACGCCGGCAAACTCCGCCTCATTGTTGAAGTGAGCCAGAATGCCCCTCGTGAAATACACATATCCTCCCGGTAAGGCGAAAGCATTGACCACCGGTGAGTCCAGCACTTTAAATTCAAACTTCAGATTGGGCATATGGGAGACCCGTGCCATCTCCTGGCCCTTTTCATTGATGAAGCCTTGTATGGTTTCGTTGTCGTAGCGGCCGAAAGCAGCCACGATCTCAGGATCGGATTGTGCCCCCAGGGCAATTTCCTGGTCCTTGCTCAACAACATCAGCTGGCTTTTACCGGTTACGGGGTTGGTGGCGCAGGATTGCAGCTGTAGCGCAACAATACCCAGGATAAACAACTTCAGGTAAAAGTAAAAAACTGGCTTTCTCATAATACAATTCATATTGATAGAATAATTCCTAATTTACAAATTATCCGCAAATGAAAATCCAATATCTTCTTTGTTGACGTAGGTTAATACAAAAGGACACAAATTAGGCGCCAAGACAAAACGGCTCCTTATTTTTAACATCGAAGATCTGTATGTCAAAAACTGGGAAAAAATATAAGTTGCCGATTGCCGCTATTTTCCTGCTCCTCTACGGAGCGGCGGTTTTCCAGGGCCCTCTTTTGGAAGGGTTTCACCGGCTTTCCCACTTTTTCCAGCCGGAGCATATTTCCGGGCACCATCACTTTCATTCCCATACCCTCCCTCCCGTATCCGCTTCCCCCGAACACCACCACCACCGTATGCTGGATGCCGCAGGAAAGTTGCTGAGTTTGTTTGCGGACACCCCATTGCCGGCAGAGCACTCCAAAGAAGCGCCGGGAAAAAAATGGGCGGCACAGTTCGGATTTTCCCCAAAAACGCTTTCCATACAAGCTCCCTTCAATCCTAAACCGGCCGGCCGGCTCTTCCATCCGGAGGAATTCTGCCTTCCCACCCCCTGTCCCCCGCCCCGATACCGCTAGAATCCTGGAGCGACACACCCAAATTTATTTCACTTTGCTGCCCATGCCTTCACTGTGCAGCCTGGCAGCCTATTGATAAAAAAACAAATCATGTTACGCATACTAATGATCCTTCTTATAGCCATTTCCGGTTCCACAACCCTCTCCGCGCAGGTACTGGAGGGCAAGGTATCCGATCTGTACGGGACGCCCATTCAGGATGCCTACGTCATCCGCCACTCCGGTTCGGAGCATACTCACACCAACGAATTGGGCGCCTTCCGGCTTGGTGGCGTACAACCCGGCGATACGATCGACATCAGCTTTATCGGTTTTGAAAGCCGCCAGTTGGTGCTCGGAGATGCCGACTTCGACAAGCCGCTTAGTATTACCCTGTCCGAAACGCCCATCCGGTTGGAACAGGTGGTGATCTCCAAAAAGTTGAGTACGGTAAATCAGATCGCCACCATCGACCTGGAGAACAACCCGGCCATCTCTTCCCAGGAAGTACTGCGCAAGGTGCCGGGCCTGTTTATCGCCCAGCACGCCGGAGGCGGTAAAGCCGAACAGATCTTCCTGCGCGGTTTCGATATCGACCACGGAACAGACATTGGCATTTCGGTCGACGGCCTGCCGGTCAACATGGTTTCCCACGCCCACGGCCAGGGCTACGCCGACCTCCATTTCCTCATCCCGGAAACCATCGAAACCATCGACTTCGGTAAAGGCCCCTATTACGCTTCCCGGGGGAACTTCACTACCGCCGGATACGTCGATTTCCAGACAAAAGAAAAGCTGGACAACAGCCAGGTTTCTCTGGAGTACGGCCAGTTCAATACGCTTAGAACGGTAGGGCTGTTCGACCTGCTGAGCCGTACCCCCGGCCAGAATGCCTACCTGGCAGCCGAGTATATGCTGGCCGACGGCCCCTTCGAATCCCCGCAAAATTTCAACCGGATCAACCTGTTGGGAAAGTACTCGGCCGAACTTCCCAATAACGGAAAGCTCTCCTTACTGGCCTCTCACTTTACCAGCAAATGGGATGCTTCCGGGCAGATCCCCCAACGAGCAGTGGATGCCGGCACGATCGGCCGTTTCGGCGCCATCGACGATACCGAAGGAGGGTCCACCAGCCGCACCAACGTCGCCCTTCATCACACCCAGGCGATATCAGAAAATGCTTTTGTCAAAAGCCGGGCCTTTTACACTCAGTACGACTTTGAACTCTATTCCAATTTCACCTTCTTCCTCAACGACCCCGAGAACGGAGACCAGATCCGGCAAAGAGAAGACAGGAACATCTTTGGGCTGGAAAGTGTGCTGCACCGCCAGTACCAGTGGAATGCGGCCGCCATCAGCCTGCGCAGCGGCGCCGGCCTGCGCTACGACCAGATAACGGACAATGAGCTCTCCCGAACCCTCAACCGGAAGACGACACTCGAGCCCGTAGCTCTTGGAGATATCAACGAATCCAACGTCTATGGCTTCGCAGAAGCGGAAGTAGACCTGGGCAGGGTTGTGGCCAACCCTGGCGTGCGGGTAGATTATTTCAAGTTTGATTACGTGGATAAACTCGCCCCGAGGTACCGCACCTTATCGGAAAACAAGGCCCGGGTAAGCCCGAAACTTAACGTCATTTACAACCCGAACCGCAATTGGCAGTTGTTTTTCAAATCCGGGATGGGTTTCCATTCCAATGATACCCGTGTGGTAGTAGCCCAGGAGGGCAGGGAGATATTGCCCGCTGCTTACGGAGCAGACCTGGGAACCATCTGGAAGCCTATGCCTCGCCTGTGGTTCAATACTGCCCTCTGGTATTTGTTTCTGGAACAGGAGTTCGTATACGTGGGGGATGAAGGCATTGTGGAACCCAGTGGCAAGACGCGGCGTTACGGCATCGATTTTGGCGTCCGTTATCAGCTGACGGACGGCTTGTTCTTCGATTCAGATATCAACTATACGATCGCCCGGGCCATCGGCGAGCCGGAAGGGGCGAATTACATTCCTCTGGCGCCGGACCTGACCGCAACAGGCGGGCTCGTTTTTCAGTCGCCATCGGGTTTTGCCGGAGGTATACGGTACCGCTACATTAAGGGACGTCCCGCCAATGAGGACGGTAGCATTACGGCGAAAGGTTATTTCGTGACAGATGCCAACGTCAATGTCACCCTGAAGAAGGTAACGCTGAGCCTCATCGGAGAGAACCTGCTGAATACGGAATGGAACGAGGCCCAGTTCGCCACCGAGTCCAGGCTCCGGGGAGAGGACGAAAGTGTGGAGGAGCTTCATTTTACGCCGGGCGTGCCCTTCTTCCTGCGGGGTAGGGTGATGTACCGCTTCTGAGGGCTGGATGAGGTTGAGGGGTTGGGAGGTTAGGACGTTGGGGGGTTAGGACGTTGGGAGGTTGGGGGGTTGGGAGGTTGGGGGGTTGGGAGGTTTTTTTTCAATTCGAGATGTAGATATGCTCCCTGCGGGGAAATGTACCGGCTGTGCCGGCGGAGTGCGGGGCTGCAGCCCGGAACATTTCGGCCGAAGGCCGTATTTAAAGTGGCCCTGTGAAATGAAAACTTCGGTATTTCACAGGGCCTGACATTTCACGAATTTGGCCTCTTTGAGGCCAAATTCGTGCATTTTGAAAATTCGGGATGCCCTCTTGGTTCAGAGGATCGGTGCCCTTCAATTACCGGCTTCCACTTCTTCCAGTACCGGGTAATCCGTATAGCCCTTTTCCCCGGGCGTGTAGAAGGTACTGAAGTCCGGATCGTTCAACTCTGCGCCTTGCCGGAAGCGTTCCACCAGATCCGGATTGGCCAGGAAGGGCTTGCCGAAAGCGATGAGGCCCGCTTTGCCTGCCTGCAGATCGGCCTCTGCCCGTTCTGCATCGTACCCCCCGCTGAGGATCAGGGTATTGGCAAATTTTGTCCGCACCATTTCTTTAATGGAATCCGGCACTTCCGGCGCCCCCATACTGCTGTGGTCAACCAGGTGAATGTAGGCAATGCCAATGTCGTTGAGTTGTTCTGTGAGGTAGGTATAATCTTCTTCCACCCCATCGTAGGCGGGCATGTCATTGAATGCACCGTAGGGAGACAACCGCACACCTACCCGCTCTTTGCCAATGGCAGCGCTGGTTTGTTCGGCGATCTCCAGCAGAAAGCGGCTGCGGTTTTCCACACTGCCCCCGTATTCATCGGTACGCTGGTTGACGTGTTGGTTGATGAATTGTTCGATGAGGTAGCCGTTGGCGCCATGCAATTCCACACCGTCAAATCCGGCCTCGATGGCGTTGCGGGCAGCTTGAACATACTCCTGAACAGTGGCCTTTACCTCTTCTGTGTTCATGGCCTTCGGCACCGGATGTCCTTTCGGCCCTTCCTGGTCGGTATACATTTCTCCTTTGGCGGCGATGGCGGAAGGGGCAACCACCTCCGCTCCTTCGGGTAAGTTGAGCGGATGGGCGATGCGGCCAACATGCATGAGTTGCAGGAAGATCTTCCCTCCCTTGTTGTGCACCGCATCAGTGATCTTTTTCCAACCCTCTACTTGCTCGGCAGAGAAGGCCCCCGGAATTCTGGGGTATCCCAGGCCATTGGGGGAGGGCGATGTGCCTTCCGTAATGATCAGGCCGGCGGAAGCGCGCTGGGCATAGTATTCAGCCATGAGATCGTTAGGAATGTTGCCGATGGCGCGGCTGCGGGTCATGGGCGCCATTACGATATGGTTGCTCAGGTGTATCGGGCCGAGCTTGGTCGATGAGAATAATTGCATGGATATTTCTTTTTGATGTCTATACATTAATGTTTTGACATCAAGATAAGTTTGATGAACTGTCCTCTAATTTTCACTCAGAAAATTTTTCTATCGCTTTAAATAACTGGGAAACAAGGAGGGAGGAGAAGGAAGGGCTGCCCGTCTAAGGTTGGACAACAGTAGCCGGGGCTGTGTACGATGTACGGAATCTCTACATGCCTGTCCAAGGTTAGAATGGTAGCCGAAGGCATACAGGCTTTAAAAGGCTTTAACACAGGAGTTCATCCCGAATTTTTAATGGAGCAGAACATAGCAAGCAAAACCATTTCAAAATCTGGGATGACTCCTATTCTCAATTGGGTGATCTTTACAAGAGCTATCCGCTATGTTTATTGCACAAGCGGGTAATACACTTTAGTGAGCCATTTTGAGGCGTCTTTTTCTTTTTCCGGGTCGGTGACATATTCTTCGATAACCGGAACGGATGTCTTCACACCGGTGGCGGCAATGTACTGGTCGATGGCTTCGTGGACAGCGCCGATGTTCTCATAAGGGCCGTAGTATTCCACCACCAGCGCCTGGGCAGCGGGCACTTCGAAGGTTTTCATGCCCTCGATCTCCATTTTTTCCTTTACCGGGATGGCCCCAGCCATATCCGTCACCTTGTTGGGCTCATCCCAGGTAAAATAGAGCCCACATGGTGCTCCGGCCATCTCCAGGCCTTTCTCTTGTACGGCCTGGAACGCTTTGCCCAGGGAGGAGGCGTAAAATGCTGTCATTTTATCCATCTGGACTTCCTGCCGCAGGCCGATAAAATGGTGCATGGGCATTGGCATGCGCTTTACTTCGTAGCCGTTAATTTTTTGGCTGGACAATGCCTTTGCCTTTGCCTCTACTACTCCTTTCAGCAACTCCAGGCCACGGTCGTAATCCTTATTGATGGCGCCCTCAAAATCCTGGAACAACAGCATGGCATTCCAGGGAAAGGGGAATTTGGAATGGAAGCCCCAGGTAGTTTTGGTACCGCCTTCTGCGGGCTCGAACTCCCAGTAGCTGTCCGCCTGGCCCATGCCGTCAAATTCCAGCAGGATGTCTATCCTTTCATTCGGTTTGCTTTCGGTAATAGTCATTGTCCCGTTTCCGGAATTCTCGGAAACCCAGCTGGAGGTAGCGCCAACGCCCACCGTTTTATCTCCCAGAGTTGTTTTGATCGTAGGATCAGTTTCCGTCCAGGGCGACCAGCTTTCGCCGGTGGACAGGTCATTGATGGTGTTGAAAACGAGGGCGGGCGGTGCGTCAATGGTAATGGAACGGGCGGTGCCGGCCTCCTTGGGCGCAACGAGTGCGAGGATCAGGAAAATACCGATCAGGCCCAGGACAGCGAAGAGGATGATCTTTAGAACTTTCATGGCTATGGCTTTATGTTTGCAAGTTGGTGACTGTATTTGTATGGTGGTTCGCGGTATCCGATACACCGACTGGCCCTCCATTAGCACACCCTGAGCTTCCGTCTGGAACTCGGGGGAGCTTCACACCATTTTTCATGCTATTGATTAAGCATACAGCTACTTGATGTTCGATGGAATGACGATGGCACTAACAGGAAAGTTTAATACAATACGGCTTCAAATTTAAATAAATTGTTTTAAAATATCAAATCAATAAACAAATTTTTTATTTTTGAATATTCTTATTCTTCTGGCCAGAGGCTTCCCATTGAAATTCCTTAGCTTGTGTAGCGTTTTATCCGGCAAACAGCAAATAACTATGCGCACGCTTTGGCTTTGCTCCTTCATTCTCATGGCCAGCGCCTTTCCTGCTCTGGCGCAATCTTCCAATGCACAGGTCAAGGTTTTTGATGTTGATGAGGGCCTGAGCCACCGCAAAGTCATCAAGATCCTTCAGGACAGTGCCGGCTTCATCTGGATTGCCACCATCGATGGCCTCAACCGCTTTGACGGCTATGAGTTCCTACGCTTCAAAAGCCAGGGGGAAGAACAATTTCTGCCGCACGACGCCTTCACCGATATGCTCATCGACGAGCAGGACAACATCTGGCTGTCGAGCCCCGATTTCATTACCATCTACCAGCCTGGAAAAGGCAGTTACCGGGAGGTAAAGGTCAAGCAGGGGGCAATCGTAGAGCGCCAGTCCATCGTTCCTAACAGCTTGTTCCTCGACAACCGCAGCAACTTGTGGATGGCCGCCTACGATGAAAATTCGGCGGAAAGCAACCTCCGCGTGCTGAACAGCAAAAGGCAACTCCGGCAAGCGACCCGACTGGAGGGCAGTTACCCCAAACATCCGGCCGTAGAGCTGGGCGACACGCTGTACGTCGGGGCCTATGACCGGGTGATCTGGAAACTCGACACCAAAGGCAACATCATCGAAGTATTGCAATTGCCTGCCGGGCCCAACCGGAGGATCGCCCAGATGCAGGTGGTTAAAGACAAATTGTTCCTGCTTTGTATCGACGGCACGTTGCTGACCTACCATCCGCCAACCGGAGCGCTCCGGCAACATCCCATGAGTTTCGAGACCGATATGGCCAGCGCCCTGCTCGTGGAACCGGATGGCGACATCTGGATCGGAGGCCACAGCGTGCTGCTCTACTACGACCACAAACGGGGCCAAACCATTGACTACGACCCCGACGTCCTGGAAATCACCCGGGCGGCATGTACTTACCGGCACATCTTCCAGGACCGCTCCGGAGTGATCTGGGTGGCTTCTGACTACGGCGCCATCAAGATCCTGCAGACGGAACCCGTCTTCACCCAGTACCTCAGCGGGCGAAATGAGTATTGCAGCAGCGTTTACTGCAGCACTCGGGGCATTACCGAGGATGAGGAGGGCAACGTCTACATTTCTTATTACAACTCTATACACGTGCTCGATCCGGAGTCCGACAACCTGCGCCCGCTCTTCCCCTCCAACGATTTTTTCAACTACCCTTTCGGCCTCACCTATTTCAAGGGGGCCCTCTATACCGGCAACGGCAAACGGATCGACCTGAAGGCCCGCAGGGTAGACACCCTGCTGAACCATCCGCTCAAAGACCTCGGCCACGTCCTCGTCGACAAGGACAGCCTGCTTTGGATCGGATATATGAACTGGCTCTACCAGTACGACCCCGAAACAAAAATACTCAAAGAATTCCAGGACAGTAAAGGCAAATGGGACAGCCTGGCCGGCAACATCAGTTTCCTGTACCAGGGTAAAACCAATGATTGGATATGGATCGCCACCCTGTCGCACGGCATCTACAAAGTCGATAAAGCCAAAGGGCGGATCCAGCGCTACCACGCCGGAAAGGACAGCCCCGTGCCGCTGCGCGACAACCAGTCCAACGCCTTGTACGAGGACAGCCGGGGCCGGCTCTGGATCGCCAATGCCAAGGGACTGCACTGCCTGGACCTGGCCACCAATCAACTCAGCGTATACACTACCGATGACGGCCTGTCCAATAATTTTATCAATGGCATCTTGCCGGAAGGCGATTCCTGTATCTGGGTAAGCACCGACAACGGCCTGTGCCGCCTGAGTATAAAAACCGGGAAGTTCACCAACTTCTTCGTCGAAGACGGCATTTCCGCCAATGAGTTCAACCGCATTTCCTTCTACCGGTCGAGAGCCGGCCGGATGTATTTCGGTGGACTCAACGGGGTGAATGCCTTCACACCGGGCCCTCATCTGCTGGAAAAAAAGGAAGAAGAACAGGAGGCGCGTATCCTCTTCACCCGTTTCACCAAGTTCGACAGCGAAAGCGGCAACCTCATCAACCGCATCTCCGGATTTCCTCCCAACGAAGTGATCACCATTTCTCCCTGGGACCGCACCTTTGCCTTCGAGTTTTCCCTGGCCGACTACCGCCAGCCTATGGACAACGTCTTCAGTTACTGGCTGGAAGGTTACGACGGCGACTGGCTGCCGCCTACCGAAAGCCACAGCATCCGGTACAACAACATCCCGGCAGGCAAATACACCTTCCGGGTACGCGCCAAAGCAGGCCTCAACAATCCGGAGTGGAACAGCCAGGAACTGGCCATTCGGGTAGTCGTACTGGAAGCATTCTACAACACCTGGTGGTTCTGGATGCTCTGCACCCTGCTGCTCACCGGTGGGGCCTTTGCCTTTATGCGTTACCGCATCTACCTGGCCCGCAAACGTGAACAAGCCCTGGAACAGCTGGTCCGGGAACGCACCCAGGAACTGGAGCTGGAAAAACAGAAATCGGAAGAGCTCCTGCTCAATATCCTGCCCGCAGAGACCGCCGAGGAACTCAAGAAGTTTGGCGCGGCCAAGGCCAAGCGTCACGAACTGGTCACGGTCATGTTCTCCGACTTCAAGGGCTTCTCCCGCATCTCCGAGCAGATGGACCCCGAAGACCTCGTAGCTGAGATCGACTACTGCTTCCGCGCCTTCGATGAGATCATGGAAAAGTACGGGCTGGAAAAGATCAAGACCGTCGGCGACGCCTACCTCAGCGTTGGGGGCATGAACGACGACGACAGCAACGAAGCCACCCGCGTTACGCTCGCCGCCATGGAAATACAAGAATTCATGGCAGGGCTAAAGGTCCAAAGAGGAGCGGAGGAAAAACCCTGCTTCGAGGCCCGCATCGGCATCCACACCGGGCCGGTTGTAGCAGGTATCGTAGGCATCAAAAAATTTGCCTATGATATCTGGGGAGACACCGTCAACCTCGCCGCCCGCATGGAAACCAACGGCGATGCCGGCAGGGTTAACATTTCCGGCGCTACCTACGAGCTGATCAAGGAGTTGTTCCGCTGTAGCTACCACGGCCAGTATACCGAGACGGACGGAGAGAATATCGATATGTACTATGTGGAGGAGTATTTGGGGGATTGAGGATTGACCCTGGCAGTTGTGGACTCTCCTTCCGGGCAACGTGAACGCTTTAAGTTGATCCTTACTCATTAATTCCCTCCACCCGGGCCTACGGGCCCGGCTCTATCTAATTTCTCTCAGCATGTTTGTTTTAAGATGTTTCTCAGCCATGTTCCTTTTAGTTTTGTGTCATATGACAACAACAGGACAGGGTACTTATAATGTTTCTACAGATATTGGCTGGCCTACCAACCACTTTCGGGATATGATCGTGGATAACGATACGATCATCGGTTATGGTTTAGGTTATGCCGATAGCACTTACGCTCAGCAAGGCCTGATCCTTTCCAAGTTTGACTCCTCCGGCAATCACCTTTTCTCCCGGATGATCCTTGACCCCCTGGGTGAACACCTTTCTATCAGTTACCATTGGGGCAAGATCGCCAAAACCCGCGACGGCGGCTACATCATGACCGCCGCCCCCACCCATGGCGACGCTGCCTGGCTGATCAAGGTAGGCCATGATTTTGAGGTGGAATTCATCAAAGAATACCTCGATACGGTAAACAGAAGCCATTACCGGTACAACGTACCCATTGAACTCGAGGATGGGTATCTGTTGAGTGGAAGCATACAACGGCTAAACTACCTCAACAACCCATTTGCCCGGAGGGTAGATAAACAAGGTAACACCATTTGGTTTAAGTATTTTGGAGCCTATGATGTTGCAGCAGTATTCAACGATATGGTTAAAGTGAATGATTCAATTTTTTTAGCCTTTAGTACCACCGAGGTAGCGGATAACCCCGGCATCATTGCATCTGCAATCAATTACATTGACTGGAATGGAGATATCCTCCGCTCCTGGCAGTCCGAACCTGACCCAGAAATCGGCTTTGCAAGAAAGGCCCTCCCCACTGCTGATGATGGCATCATAACTTTTGGCCAATACCCAGTGGAAGTTATCAACGAAGTCATCTATGTCCAACCTACTTTGGCCAAGCTGGATTCCAATTTTCAAATTGAATGGATACGCCATTTCGGCTATGTTGCCCGGCTAAGTGCGAAAATTATTTTTTGGGATATAGAGCCCCTCTCCGACGGCAACTACATCGGCGCAGGGGAGAGCGCCAACCCGCCCGGCAGCGAGCCGCGCCGCCGCACGGGCTGGCTGCACAAATTCTCCCCTCAGGGCGATAGCCTCTGGGAGGCTTTGCCCGAAGCGCCCTTCCTGCCGGCATCGGAATACGATGTAGGGGCGCTGGCCGGCGTGGGCGAGCTGGCCAGCGGCAGTATCGTAGCCGCCGGCGAGGTGAACAAGGGCAACCAACGGTACATCTGGCTGGTGAAAGTAACGCCGGACGGCTGCCTGGATACGCTTTGCTCAGTGGTATCGGCAGTAGAGGGCTTTGCTTCGCCGGAGCAGGCCTCGCTGTCCCTGTTCCCCAACCCCACTGCCGGGCCGCTCACGCTGGCCTGGGCGGCGCCGCCGCCAGGGCGGGAGGCCCACCTCCACCTGTACGACGCGGGCGGGCGGGAAGTGTGGCGGCAGCAGCGCCCGGTGGAGCGGCAGATGGAGCTGAGCCTGAGTGGGCTGCCGGAGGGCCTCTATTTTTTGCAGGTACGCACGAGCGAGGGAAATTGGGTAGAGCGGGTGGTGGTGCGGAGGGAATGAGGGCGAAGGCGGAACTCTGAAATGTTAGAACGTTAGGACGTGGGGACGTGGGGAGGAACCCAGAAACGTGAGAACGTGGGGACGTGGGGAGGAGCCCAGAAACCCAGAAACCCCATAACAAACTAAAAACCAGCCAACTGCACCAAAATTAACTTTTTTCTTGCCCGGTTTACCCGGTGAAAAGAGGCGGTGAACTGTCCCTGTTTTTGGCCGAAAAAAGGGTAACTTCGCTAAGTGAGCAGGAGAACTCTAGTCTCCTGCTCACTGGGAAGTTACCCGGGCCCATACCCAAGCCCCAAAAAACTACAGGAGAAAATCTAACCACCGGCTCACAAGCCCTCCGGCCTCAATTCAGCACTAAGATCTTCGCTACTGCCGCATCCGCCTTGCCGGTAAAGCCGGAGAAGCGCGGGTTGCTGGAACTGAACACCAGATAGACGCCCGAGTTGACCCGGCGGCCATTGTAGTCGCGGCCATTCCAGATGGCCTGGCCGCCAAGGGCCGTGGTTTCGAATACCAGCTTGCCGGTAACATCCGTGATCTTCACGGTAGCATCGCGCGCCAGGCCGCGAATGGCGATGGGGCCGTCGTAGTCTTCCCGGACGGGGTTGGGATACACTTCTATTTCGGACTTGTGGGTGCGTCCTCCGGCAATGGCGTCGCTCTGGTAGGACAACATGCCGGTCACTGTGCCGATAAAGACCTCTCCGGATTGCTGGTCGACGGCGATCTCGATCACGTCGTTGTCAAACAGGGGAGAATTGTTTTCCGTGAAGCGGGCCACCTGTTCTTCGCCGTTGGGCGACAGCAGGAAGATGCCGTTCTTGGTGCCCACCCATTTGCGGTTGGCGCCGTCTACGGCGATGGTTTGCACCTCTTCGGTTTCGAGCAGGAAGGCGCCGAAACCGTCGACCTCCACAATGCGGCGGGAGCCCCGGCATTCGGGTTCAAAGGCGCTTCCCCCGCACTCGAAGATAATGATGCCTTCGGAGGTGCCCACCCAAATGTTGCCCTCCAGGTCGGCGGCCAGGCAGTTGACGTTGTTGGTCGCCAGTTCGCTGTTGTTGGAAGTAAATACCCGGCAGCGGTCGTCGTTCGGGTCATCGAGCTCGCCTTCGTCGAATAACAGGACGCCGGCGCTGCTGCTGCCCAGCACCATCCACTTGTAGCCCTGATCATCGACGGCCAGGTCGAACACCTGGTTCTCGTTGCAGCCCGGCATGGCGAAGCTGCGCCAGTTGCCGTCGGCCTGCCGTACGGATAGCGGCTCGGGAGCGGAGTTGTTGGACACCCACAGGTTGCCGTCCTCATCCAGCGCCAGGCCCGATACGCGGACCCGGGGGTCGCCCAGGGCCCGTTGCAGAGAGGAGTTGGCCTCAATGAATTGGGTGATGGTTTCTCCATCCACCTCGATCAGCCCTTCGGTATAGCTGCCTACGAACACCTTCCCGTTGGAGGGGTGGGCCAGGATGGTGACGAAATCCACCGGGTCGTCATCATTGGTGTTGGGGTTGGGGCCTTTAAGGTCGTCGCGGAGCTGGCGGTTGTAGATCGTCCACTGTCCATCGATGAAGGAGGCGAAACCATCGGAATTGAACCGGGCGCTGAGGGTCTGGTCCAGGCCGCCGGTGGCCAGCCACAACTGGCCATTCGCCACATCCATATCCCAGGCGGCCTCCGACCAGGGGGAGTCGAATTCCATGATATCGCAGAACTGCGTCACGCCGGTAGCCATACGGAAGCCGCCCCGCACCCGGTCGTTACCGAACCACAGGCGCCCCTTGCTGTCCTCGACCGCGTAATTGGGCGTTTCCACACAATTGCCAATGACAATGCCCTGGGCGCCGTCCGGATGGAAGTACACGATACGGCCAGGGCGGAAACCCGCCAGGAGGTGCACGCCCTCATGGCTAAGGAATTCCAGAGTGGACCCGTTTTCATAGTGGACGAATTCCAGGCGGTTGTCTTCGTAGCGCCACAGGGTGTCGTTGACCCCTACATGCAGCGCACCGTTGAAAGTTGCGAACGCCTTGGCCTTGTAATCCTGGGGGAAGCCATCCGCCGGGCCGAGCAGCCGCCAGTTGCCGAAATCATCGAGGTTGACGCCGCTGGACGGCGCCCGGTATACTCCTTCGCCCGTTGCTACATATATAGAACCTCCGAACAGGTGCACAGACTCCACTGCAATGCCGGTGAAGGTGGTGAATACGAACTCATTGGCGGAGATATTGATCTTGGAAACCCCGTAGTTCGCTGCCAGATATACCATCGAATCGTTCTCGATGTAGATATCGTAGATCCGCTTCTCCCCGATGAGGTTGCTGAAGTTCTTGATCTGGCTCATCGTCACGATCTCCCCATCCGGCTTGAGCAGGTCGATCACCGTGTTCTTGTATACGACCATCAGGATGTCGCTGAGGGGGTTGTAACGGATGAAATCAATACCCACATTGCTCAGCCCATCCACTTTGGACAGGAAACGCAGGGAAAGCTCTTCCTTGTCCATTTCCAGGATCGAAAAGTTGGTGGAATAGTAGACTTTGTCTTCACTTTGGGTCACGAACTTGCCGGTCCGGTAAGGCAGGTGGCTGCGCCATTTGCCAATGGGAAGCGGGTTCTGCCCCGAGGCAAGCCCCGCTACAAAGAACACGAAAAAACAGGAGAGTAGTACTTCGCGCATAATTCCAATCAGTTTGTCAACAGGAGTTGGTTTTTATACCCAATAAACCGGGACTGCAAAGTTAATATTGTTTCCCGGGAATAGTTTAAAAGGAAGGTGGGCGACGGAAGTGGGAAGGCGGAAGGCCTATTCTTTATACAGGCCGCTTTTTTCCAGATATTCATACACGGCATCCGGCACCAGATACTGGACGGAATGGCCATCGCGGAGGCAATCCCGAATGTAGCTGGCGCTGATGTGCATCTGGGGGGCGTCGAATATCCGAACGTTGGGGTGGTTGGCAAACGGGCCGTTCTCATAGCCCGGCCTCTGGTAGACGTAGATCTCATGCCGGTTCAACAGCAACTCATAGTTCTTCCATTTGTGCAGGGTAGACAGGTTATCCGCTCCCATGATGAGGACGAAAGGCCTGCCGGGGTGTTTTTCCTGCAGGTAGGCGAGCGTGTCGATGGTATAGGAAGGCTTGGGCAGGCCAAACTCAATATCGGAGGCCCTCAGACGGAGGTTGTCGCCAATTGCGAGCTGCACGAGGTGAAGGCGGTCGTAGTCGCGCGCCAGGCTGCGTTTGGGTTTGAGCGGATTCTGGGGGGAGACCACCAGCCACACTTCCCTCAGTCCGGCCCGGGTGGCCATATAATTGGCGATGATCATATGCCCAACGTGTACCGGGTTGAAAGAGCCAAAGAACAACCCTGTTTTTTCAGCCTCACCAGCCATATCTTCCGGTTCTTTTTGCTGCGCTAAAACCCACTGCGACACCTTTTTTTTCAAACTACTCCTGTATATCCTTACCGATCTCATCCTGGAGGTATTCCTCCAGCAGGCTATCCGGCACCGACTCGATGATATCATTTTCAATGATGATCTCCTCCTCGGGGGCGTCGACCAGCCATTGCTCCCCGATCCGGACGAGGCGATACTGAGCCGTGTAGCGCTCGTACTGGTCCTCCAATACACAGGAACACTGGAGCGTATCGCCAGGCCCTTCGCAGGACAACGACAGGAACTTGGTATTCAGGACCGTAGAGTCCGTTTGTTCATTCGAGATGATGGCTTCCAGTTCGGACAACCACTGCTGCCCTGCCGGGGTACTCAACCCCCGGGCTTTCTCAAACTCGTTTTTATCGATGCAGTATACGTACTGCTTCAGTACATCTTCCGGTTTTACCGGCTTCGGTTCTTCCTGCCGGCAGCCAGAAAAAACAGATAGAATAACACAAAAGCAGAAAAATGATCGGATCGTTTTCATCAATTGGCCTTTCTGTGAATAAAAATCACCTCATGGAGCGGGGGGATGCCAAGGCATTAACCGGCCGGGAAGAGCTGGCCAATAATAATCAAAGGGCCGCTCCTTCCCTCACCTTGCAGGCATTGTCGTCAATTGCTCAACATCACCGGCATGACCAGCATGAGGATCTCCTCCCCTTCTGTTTCTTCCACCGGCAGCAAAATACCAGCACGGGTAGGGGTAGACAGCTCCATTTTCACCTCCTCCGATTCGAGGACGCTAAGCATTTCAATGAGGAACTTAGCGTTGAAACCGATATTCAGCTGATCGCCGTCGTAGGAGCAGGCCAATTGTTCGGTGGCCTCGTTCGAGAAATCGAGGTCCTGGGCGGAGATGGTCAGGCTGCCCTCATTAATGTTCAGGGTCACCTGGTTGGTCGTTTTATTGGCATAGATGGCGATCCGGCGGAGGGAGTTTTGAAAATCCCCTCTGGCCAGAGACAACGTATTCGGGTTGTCGACCGGAATGACGGCGTTGTAATCGGGGTAGCGGTGGTCAATAAGGCGGCACACCAGTTCCGTATTGTTAAAAGAGAAGAAAGCATTGGACTGGTTAAAGGACATTTTGACCTCCTCCTTGTCTTTTTCAGGCAGGATACCCTTCAGGAGGTTGAGCGCCTTTTTGGGCACGATGAACGAGGTCGACACCTCGCTGGCCACCTCCTGCAGGGTATATTTCACCAGTTTGTGTGCGTCGGTGGCCACCAGGACGAGCTTACTGAAATCCACCTGGAAGTAAACGCCCGTCATCGGGGGCCGCAATTCGTCGTTGCTGGCGGCGAAGATGGTCTTGGATATCCCCCGGGAAAGCGCGTGGCCGGATACCGACAGCGTATCGTCTTCCGACTCCGGGAAGGGGATTTTGGGAAAATCGTCGGGGTTGCTGCCCGCCAGCCGGTATTTACCATAGGCGGAAGTGATCTCAATGCCGAAGGTATCTGTATCTACCGTAAAGGTAATAGGTTGCTGGGGCAGAGCTTTGAGCGTTTCCAGAAGGATCTTGGCCGGCACGGCTACCGAACCGTCGGTATCGGCCATCACCTCTATAGCAGTGGTAATGGAGACCTCCAGGTCAGACGCTGCGATCTTCAGTTGATTATCGGAAATGGTAAACAGAAAATCCTCCAGAATAGGCAGGACGGAATTGGAGGCAATAGCGCCACCGGCAATCTGAAGGTGCCGGAGTAATTCTGAAGAAGAAACACTGAATTTCATAGTTTATCGGGTAGGGTTTGGTAATGTGCTAACAAACCACAAAAATAGTCTTTCTCAAAGACTTTATCAGCATGAATAATCAACAGGCTGTGGATAAGAAACACTTTGTTAGGGGATATCTGCCGAGAAAGATCTTTCTTTGCGCAACTTTTTCCTATTGAAAAGGTGTATTATTGCTTCCGGTATACCATAAACGACACAAATGCCAGACCGAACCAGCCCGCCGCCGATCAGGGATATCAACCAGTTGCGGCTGCCCGACATACAGGTGCACCAGCTAGACAACGGCATCCCGCTGTACGAGATCCAAATGGGCACCCAGGACGTGATCAAGCTGGAGATCGTCTTCCAGGCCGGGCGCCCCTATGAAAGGAAGCAGCTGGCCGCACGGGCCACCTCCAGCCTGCTGCGCGAAGGTACGCGCTCTTTCAGCGCTGCGCAGATCGCAGAGCAGCTCGATTTTTACGGTTGCAGCCTCAGCTTCCCGTTCAACCTGGACACCTGTAACGTCATCCTGTACAGCCTCAACAAGCATTTCGACAAGCTAATGCCCATCCTGGAAGAAATACTGGCGACGCCTACCTTCCCGGAAGCTGAGCTGAATGCGTTCATCAAGCGCAATCAGCAACGCCTGGAAGTCGATCTGGCCAAGAACGATATTGTATCTTACCGCAAGTTTACGGAGTTCATTTTCGGAGAAACCCATCCTTACGGATACAACAGCTATTCGGAAACCTACGCTGCCCTGAAGCGGGACGACCTTCTGGAGCACTTCAGCCGCCTGTTCAACAGCAGCAATTGTGTCGCCTTCATCAGCGGCCGGTCTTCTCCGGAGATCATCGCCATGGCCAACGAACGGCTGAGCCGGGCCATCCCTGCCGGCAAGGCTGCGGAGCCAGTCCTTCAGGAATGCCCTGCCACTCCGCAAGCCGTAAAGATCCAGCGCCCTGAAACCGTACAGACCGCTATCCGCATCGGGCGGCGCCTGTTCAACCGCCAACACGACGACTATATGGGCATGTACGTCCTCAATACCATCCTGGGCGGTTACTTCGGCTCCCGCCTGATGGACAATATCCGGGAGGAAAAAGGGTATACCTATAATATATATTCCTCCCTCGACCCCATGCAGTTCGACGGTTACTTTTACGTGGGCACCGAAGTCGGTAACGAGTTTGTGAAAGATACGCTCCGGCAGACTTACCTCGAAATGGACCGCCTGCAGCAAGAACCGGTCGATGAGGAAGAGCTGGCTATGGTCCGCAACTACCTCATGGGCAACTTCCTGACCATGCTCGACGGGCCGTTCAACGTTTCGGAAGTCGTGCGGACCCAGGTGACGGAGGGACTGCCCATGTCTTACTTCGAAAAAATGGCTGAAGCCGTGAGAAATATCACTGCCGATGAATTGCAACAGCTGGCCCAGCAATACTTCCGCCGGGAAGACATGTGGGAAGTCGTAGTCGGTGTTTAACCCGTAAAGATTATTGGGGAACACATTTGTATTTGCATTAATCTTGAGGGGTTTATTTCATTTTTCCACAAATTTTGCGTTGCTTTGCGCCGTAATTCGGGAATTGATAATTTAGCGCTGCCCCCACGAGAACACTCAACTTTTTTTACCCTGCCACGGCAGGAATCCATTCCGGACAACTGCTTTTTCAGTTTTCCGGACAGATTGCAAAAAAGGAACGGGAAAAAATTGCTAATTTCACTGTCCCAAAAAAAACCAAGCCCCCAATTTATCAGTAATTACTGCTCATAATAAACTCGGAGAACAGCTTTAATGAAACTGTTTAGCTTTTTTACCCAAGAACTTGCCATTGACCTGGGTACGGCAAATACCCTGATCATACAGGACGGGCAGATCGTCGTCGACGAACCTTCCATCGTGGCTATTGACCGGCGCAATGGTGAAACCATTGCCGTGGGCAATAAGGCCATGCAAATGCACGAAAAAACCCATGAGAATATCAAAACGGTCCGCCCGCTTAAAGATGGCGTGATCGCCGATTTTCAGGCAGCCGAAAGCATGATCGAAGGCATGATCAACATGATCGGCCGGCGCCGCCGTTTTTTCTCCCATATGAAGATGGTGATCTGTATTCCTTCCGGCATCACGGAAGTAGAAAAACGTGCCGTCTTTGATTCTGCAGACCATGTAGACTCTAAAGAAACCTACCTCATTCACGAACCGATGGCCGCCGCACTGGGTATTGGCCTGGACGTGGAGGAGCCCGTAGGCAATATGATCATCGACATCGGTGGAGGTACCACCGAGATCGCGGTGATCGCTTTGTCCGGCATCGTTTGTGACCAGTCTATCCGCATCGCCGGCGACGAGTTCACCAACGACATCATGAGCTACATGAAGCGCCAGCACAACATCCTCATCGGCGAGCGCACCGCCGAGCAGATCAAGATCCATGTCGGCTCCGCGCTCCACGAGCTGGAAACGCCCCCGGAGGACTATGCCGTCAACGGCCGTGACCTGATGACCGGAATTCCCAAACAGATCAAGATCTCGTACAGCGAGATCGCTCACTCCCTGGATAAATCCATCTCCAAGATCGAAGACGCCATCCTCAAGGCGCTGGAGACTACTCCGCCGGAACTGGCATCCGACATCTACCGCACAGGAATATACCTGACCGGAGGCGGCGCCCTGCTCCGCGGGCTCGACAAGCGCATTGCTGCAAAGACAAAACTCAAGGTACACATAGCTGAAGACCCCCTGCGGGCAGTAGTTCGAGGCACCGGTATTGCCCTGAAAAATACAGATCGCTTCTCCTTCCTCATCGACAGGAAAAGCGTCTGATCCTCGTTTTCCAATATAAACCTGCTCCGCCATGCGAGGCCTTTTACAATTGTTTGCGGCCTACGGCGGCTTCCTGCTTTTCCTTCTGCTGGAAGCCATCTCCATTACGCTGATCGTACAACTCAATCAGCGGCAGGGAGAGATTGCTTCCAATTCTTATGGATTGTTCACGGCTTATCTGGACCGAACCTCCGACTGGGTTGCCGACTACTGGGGCCTCAAAGATGAGGTGGTCCGCCTTCAGTCCAAGAACATCAAACTTATGGAACAACTGGACAACGCCCGCTATTCCAATGCCGTTTTCCGGGATTCTATACGTCAGGACTCTCTGCAGCAGCTTTATACGTTCATCGGGGCCAACGTCATCAGCAATTCCATTGTCAGCACCAATAACTTCCTGCGCCTGGACAAAGGAGGGCGTCAGGGCGTCAGGCCCAGCATGGGAGTTATCAGCGACGACGGCGTCGTCGGCATTGTCCGAGACACTACCAGCCATTTCAGCCAGGTGATGTCCATCCTGCACAGCCAGTCCCGCATCAACGCCAGCATCCGCGGGACCGGCTATTTCGGGACGCTTACCTGGGATGGCAAAGACCCTCAGTTCATGCAACTGAACGCCATCCCACGGCACGCCAAGTTCGTGGTGGGCGACACCATCGAGACCAACAGCTACAGCCACCTTTTCCCTACCGGAATTGCGATAGGAGTGATTAAAGAGATTGAAGAGATATCCGGAAATAACTTTTTCAAGGTGCAGGTTAAACTCTTCAATGATATGGCCTCCGTGAGGTATGTCTACGTGGTTGACAACCTGTTGCGTAAGGAGATTAAAGACCTAGAAAAGGCGGCCAATGACTAATGCAATACCCATCAATATCGCTCGTTTCATTGGCTTGCTGATCCTGCAGGTAATGGTCATGAAGCCAATATCCTGGGGCTGGGAAGGGCAGGTGTTTATCAACGTCATTGTTTACCCCCTCTTCATCATCCTGTTGCCTCTGCGGACGCCTATGCCGGCAGCCCTGCTTTCCGCCTTTGCCATGGGGTTACTGGTCGATGCTGCCTACAACTCCTGGGGAGTGCATGCCGCCACCAGCGTACTGACTGCCTACCTGCGGCCCTTGCCCCTCAAATGGATGCAACCCCGCGACGGTTATAACGTCAACCACAGCCCAACTAAAAAAAGAATGGGGGTACAGTGGTTCCTGATCTATGCCAGCATCGTGATGGCCTTCCACTTGTTCGTACTGTACAACCTCGATGCGTTTTCTCTGGTCTTTTTCAAAACTATTTTGCAGAAAACCCTAACCAGCTTCCCCTTATCCATGTTTTTTATTATTATCATAATGTATATCTTTAACCCTGAGGATTAAAACAAAGCAGTAGTGGCAGACCTGAACTTACAACGGCAATACATCATTCGGCTGTTTTTCGCCATTTCAGCTGGGTTGCTCATTATACGGGCCCTGCAACTTCAGGTATTGGACCCGACCTACCGCAATAAAGCCGACGCCACCGCCATCGACGAGCAAGTCGTCTACCCCGCTCGTGGAACCATCTACGACCGCAATGGCAAGATCCTTGTCTACAACAACCCTACCTACGACCTCATGGCCACTTACAATCAGGTGGACCCGGAGATGGCAAAGGATACGTTCTGCCATCTGCTGAAAATAAGTGATCAATACTTCAACGAAAACCTGAACAAAAACTGGCGGGACCCGCGCTTTTCCAAATCGGTCCCGTTTCCTTTCCTGACTAAGATATCCGCAGTGGACTTTGCACCGTTCCAGGAACGGCTTTACCTGTTCCCAGGGTTCCGCCCCATCCTGCGCCACGCCCGCGGTTACCCACACCCCAACGCCGCCCATTTGCTGGGGTACATTCGGGAAGTCAACCGGGAAGAGGTTGAAAATTCCAACGGCGAGTATCTGCCGGGGGACTACATCGGCACCGGCGGCCTGGAACTTTCCTACGAAAAAGAGCTCAGAGGCAAAAAAGGCGTCAGCTTTGTCCTCAAGGATAACCTGGGCAGGGAGATCGAAGCCTATAACGGCGGCAAACTGGACGAAGCCCCCGAGTCGGGGCTTGACCTGATCACCACCATCGACCTCGACCTGCAGGCTTACGGTGAGGAGCTCATGCAAAACAAGATCGGCAGCATCGTCGCTATTGACCCGGCTACCGGCGAGGTGCTGGCTATGGTGAGCACCCCTACCTATGACCCCAACATCCTGGCCATTGACCGCGACCGAGGGAAAGCCTACAACGAACTGCTGCAAAACAAGAACAACCCCTTGTTTGACCGGTCCATTATGGCCCAGTATCCGCCGGGCTCCCTTTTCAAACCTATTGTGGCCCTCATCGGCCTGCAGACGGGCGCCATTACTCCCGAACGGGCGGTATCCTGCGGGGGCGCTTATTTCTACAACGGTATGCGGCTAACGGGCTGCCACGGCCACCCGCACTGTTACAACGTGGAAACAGGCATCCAGTATTCCTGTAACGCCTATTTCGTAACGGTCTTCCGGGAAATCATCGATGGAAAGAACAACTTCTACAACCCACAGCGGGGACTGGACACTTTCAACCACTACCTCCACCAATTCGGCCTGTATCAGCAACTGGGCATCGACCTGCCTCGTGAAAAGAAAGGCTTCTACCCCACTTCCAAATTCTACGACGACTATTTCAACCGCCAGCAGGCCGGGCAGAAGTGGAACTCCGTCTGGATCCGGTCTCTCGGTATTGGCCAGGGCGAACTTCTGCTGACCAACCTGCAGATGGCCAACGTGGCCGCCATCATCGCCAACCGCGGTTATTTCTATACACCCCACCTCGTCAAAGGGCTGATGGGCAATGAAATGGCCATACCCGCAGAGTTCACGAAAAAACGAAGGGTAGAAATTAAAAAAGAATACTTCGACCTGGTAGCCAACGGCATGGAAAAAGTAGTGCTCGCCGGCACCGCCCGCTCGGCCTTTATTCCTGGGATATCCGTTTGCGGCAAGACCGGAACCGCGGAGAACCCCCATGGCAAAGACCACTCTATTTTCTTTGCCTTCGCGCCCAAGGACAACCCCAAGGTAGCCATCGCCGTTTATGTAGAAAACGCAGGCTTCGGCGGTACTTTTGCCGCCCCCATCGCCAGCCTGATGATCGAAAAGCTGATCAACGGCAAGATCGATGAGAGCCGCCAGTGGCTGGAAAAGCGGGTTATGGATGCCGTTCTGATCGAGGATGTGCAGCCGTAAGGAAGGCTCGTTATTCCTAAGCCGCCTCTTCAAACAGGCTACCATTCGTTAGTTGTCTTTTTGATCCGCCTGAGAGGTGATTCGTCCTGGAGCTCAATAAACTACGCCAGTAAAAGCCATCCAACTTGAGAGTGCTCTGCCTTTTCTTCCTACTCCTTCCTTCTTTATCCTCTGCCCAGGGCCAGCGGCTGCAGCTGGCTTTTACCGGCGACATCATGGTGCACCAGGACCAGCTCGATGCCGCGCGGCGCCCTGGTGGGAAATACGAGTTCTCCGAAAGTTTTACCTACGTTCAGGACGTCCTCCGGGAAGCCCACCTGGCGGTTGGCAACCTGGAGCTCACGTTTACCAGTGAGCCGCCCTATGCCGGTTATCCCGCCTTCCAAACCCCGGACGAACTGGCGCCGGCCCTCCGCGCAGCAGGCTTCGGACTGCTGCTCACCGCCAACAACCACGCCAACGACGGTGGTGGCGATGGCATCAAACACACCCTGGACGTACTGGACGAAAACCATTTTTACCATACCGGCACCTATGCCAGCCTACTGGAAAAAGAAGCATTCCATCCGCTGATCGTCTACAAGAACGGCTTCAAGCTGGCCTTCCTCAACTACACCTACGGCCTCAATGCCCCCCACCTCAGGGCGCCTACCCTGGCCAATTTTATGGAGGAAGCTGAAATGAGAAAAGATATCGAAACTGCCCGGCAGCTAAGGGCCGATGCCATCATCGTCGCTCTGCATTGGGGAGAAGAGTACGCTCATTCGCCAACCAGCCGGCAACGCGAACTGGCCCGGAACCTCGTCGAATGGGGCGCCGATATGATCATAGGCGCCCACCCTCATGTAGTACAGCCCGTGGAATGGATCAACGACCGATGGGGAGAGCCCAAACTGGTAGCTTATTCCCTGGGGAACTTTTTCTCCGGCATGCGCCTTCCGGGAACCGACGGCGGTATTATCCTGGAGGTAGAACTGGTAAAAGAGGAACTGGGTACCCGCATCGAAAGCTGCCGTTTTGTGCCCATCTGGTGTTATCCGGAACACGCTGGCGACGGCCGGCGCACCTACCGGGTGCTGCCGGCAGCGCCATTCGAGGAAAACGATAGCCTCCCCTTTACGCTTCCCCGCTGGCGGCAGAACAGCCTAAACGCATTTGCCCGGCGCACCCGCGAAATAATGGCACAAAGCGCGTGTCCGGAAAGAAAAGTATCTTTGCCCATAGTACAAAAAGAGCAGTATGATCGTTTCCGCAATAGTGGCGGTAGGCCGCAATAATGTTATCGGAAAGGATAACGATATCCCCTGGCACCTGCCCGCCGACCTGAAGTACTTCAAGCGCAGGACCCTGAACCATCATATCATCATGGGCCGGAAAAGTTTCGAATCCATCGGCCGTCCCCTGCCCATGCGGACCAACATTATCGTGACCCGCAACCCTTTCTTCATTGCCTCCAATTGCCTCGTCGCGCCTTCCATCGAAGAAGCCTTGTCCATCGCCTATGACAACGGAGAGGAAGAGGCCTTCATCATCGGTGGCGGCGAGATCTACCGCCAAAGTATGGCTTTCTGGGACCGCGTCTACCTCACCCGGGTGGAAACAGCCGTAGAAGACGGGGAAGTTTTCTTCCCGGAGCTGGCCGAAAAAGAATGGCGCCTGGTTTCCAGCGAAAGCCATGAGCCCGATGAAAAGAATCCTCACCGGTACACTTTTGAGGTATATGAACGGGTAGAGGCATAGCTTTTGGGCAAAACTGGCCGGACAAAACTCCCCCTCGCGCTCGAAACAAAAAAATTGAAACAAAAATTTGATTTTTCACTCAATTAATTGCAATTTACTTCCGCTGCACATAGAGAGCTAACCAACAATTTTCACTCATTCCCTAATTTCATAACCTACGTCGCGCGCAAGATCAGGTAAACCAACACCGCAATTTTTTTCTTAACCTGAAACAGCGTGATATGAAAGAAGACTTATTACACTACGCCTGGCGCCTGCGGCGCTTCGGCCGCGACGCTCTTCAAACCACCACCGGCGAGCCCATCGAGATCCTCCATACTGGTACGTACAACACTCACGCCGGCCCCGATTTTCTCAATGCCCGTATCCGCATCGGCGATACCCTCTGGGCGGGCAATGTGGAGATGCACCTCAAGGCTTCCGACTGGCTGCAGCACGGCCACCAGGAAGACCGCGCCTACGACAATGTGATCCTGCACGTAGTAATGGAAGAAGACACGCCCGTCCACCACGCACGTGGTGAGCGCATCCCCTGTCTGGAAATGAAAAAACGGATACCGAAGAAGCTGGCGGCTCACTACCTGCGGTTGCTGAACAACGAGAACTGGATCGCCTGTGAAAGCCAGTTCGCCAAAGTCAGCGAGCTGACGCGTTGCCTCTGGCTGGAACGGCTGGCCGCCGAACGGCTGGAGGCAAAATCCCTGGCCATCGCCCAACAACTGGAGGAGAACAAGGAAGACTGGGAGGAAACCTTCTACCGCTTCCTGGCGCGCAGCTTCGGCGCCCGGGTCAATGCCGAGCCCTTTATGATGCTGGCCCAGCGCTGCCCGCTGCTGCTGCTCCGGAAGCACCGCCACAGCCTCTTCCAGATGGAGGCCCTGCTATTCGGGCAGTCGGGCCTGCTCACCGGGCCGTTCGAAGAGGATTACCCGCAGCAGTTGCAGAAGGAATACCAGTTCCTGCGCCGCAAGTACAAGCTGCAGCCGCTGCCGCCCCAGAGCTGGAAATTCCTGCGGTTGCGCCCTGCCAACTTCCCTACGCTGCGCATCGCCCAGCTGTGCACCCTGCTCTTCCAAACCGACAACCTCTTCAGCAAGGTGATGGCCGCTCTCAGCATGACGGAGGTAGAAAACATCTTCGAAGTCAAGCTCTCCAACTACTGGTGGACGCACTATACCTTCGACAAGGCATCGGAAAAAAAGCGAAAAGCCCTGGGCCGGGAGGCCATCCACCTCATTTTCATCAATACCATCGCCCCCTTTCTGTTCCTCTACGGCCAGCGCAAAGGGGAAGAAAAATACCAGGAGCGTGCCCTGGAAATGCTGGAGGCTACCCGCCCGGAAGCCAACGCCATCATCCGCCGCTGGAAGGCCATCGGCGCCACGGCCGAATCGGCTTTTCAAACACAGGCGCTGCTGCAGCTGAAGAATGAGTATTGTGATAAAAAACGGTGCCTGGAGTGTGCGGTGGGGAATGCGGTTCTGCGGGATTGAAATGGGAGAATACGCGCTGCTTTTTATTGCGCAGGATGTTAAAGAGTCTTCATTTCAAGCGCTCAGCGTTCCCGCCTATGGGTAAAAAAAGTGGCGCCGGCTTCTATCCTATTGAAGTTGGAAGAGGTGTTTATTCCTTTCCATCGCATTTTCATACATCTTCTCCATTCGGCCCGCCTACTTCCGCCACCGCTCTACCCCCCATGTCAGGGCCACTACCACCGCCAGGGCCGGCAGTAGGTTCTCGATATTGACCGCGCCCAGTTCCAGCAGGCGGATGCCGATGGCGATGATCAGGACCCCGCCCACCGCGCTGAGCTGGGCGATGATCACCGGAGTAAAAAAACGGTGCAGTTGCCGGGCCAGGACTGTCGTGCCGCCCTGCAGCAACAGCATGGGAATGATGGAAAAGAGCACGCCGATGCCGTAGGTAGCGGCAAAAGCAATAGAAGTGATGCCGTCGAGCGTGGATTTGATGAGCAACAGCTCCCGCTTGCCCTGCAGGCCCTCCTCGATGGCTCCGACGATCGTCATAGAGCCGATGCAGAATAGCAGGAAGGCAGTGACCATGCCTTCAGTAAAGCGGCTGTCTTCCACCTGAAAGGCGTGTTTGATCCAGTCGCCAAAACCGTTGAGCAACACGTCAAAATGGACGAGTTCCCCCATGACGCCACCCAGGATGAGGCTAAAGATAAAGATGAGCAGGTAACCGTCAGGCACTTTGAGCGCCATTTGTATGCCGATGACCAGCGTGCCCAGGCCGATGGCCTGAAAGATAATGGCCTGCACATTGGCGGGGAAGAGCTGCTGTAGCCACAGGCCGAGCAGGCTACCTGCGCTCACCGTTGCCATGTTGATGAAGGTGCCGATCGGGAGGTGGTGCTTCATGCCAGAGGGATGTCATTGATCAGGGATTCCGCCTTTTCCAGGGCGGTTACCTTACCCACGTCCAGCCAGAGGGAATCGTCGTGGCGGTAGGCCAATAGGCGTTCGCTTTTTGCCGCCTCCAGGAAAACATCGATGATAGAGAATACCGGGCCTGGCGGCATGAAATCGAAAATGCGGGGACTAAGCACATAGATGCCGCTGAAGGCCAGCGGATGATATTGGGCGGCGGGGCGGCTGATGCGCTCCTCGCTGGTGCGGTTGTGCCGCCAGCCGGCAAGGACGCCGCCCTCATCGAAAAGCAGGTGACGGGAACTCGGGCGATCTCGCACCGCCAGAGTAGCCAGCGCGCCGGAGGACAGGTGTGCCTGGTAGAGCGCCTTGATATCAATATCGGACAGAATGTCTACGTTGTGTACCAGGAAGGGAGCGTCTTTGAAATGCGGCGCCGCCTTTTGAAGGCCCCCGCCGGTGTCGAGCAACAGGCCGCGCTCATCGGAAATGGTGATGTCAATACCAAAGTTGTGATACTGCTCCAGAAAATCGAGGATCAACGCACCGAAGTGGTGGATGTTGATTACCACCTCCCGGATACCGAAGTATTTCAGGCGCCGTATGGTGATCTCCAGCAGCGTTCCCCCCCCCACTTCCACCAGGGCCTTGGGTTTGTTATCAGTCAGCGGCCGCAGGCGAGTGCCCAGCCCGGCGGCAAAGATCATTGCTTTCATACCTGCAAAGGTATAAATCCTTACTTTTGCAAAGTAAAGAATCGAGATGTCACTTTTTCCATGAAGATGGGATTCCGGTTAAAAGGAAAAAACGGTTCCGATTTCCGCCTTCCCACTTTCGACTTCGTCCAAATGATACAGCGTATACTCGTTCAAATATTACTTGCTCCTTTTTCACTCCTCTATGGCCTGGGGGTCGGTATGCGCAATGCACTGTACAACCGCGGGCTGTTGAAGGGGGTAGAGTTTAATGTGCCCGTCATATCGGTTGGCAACCTTTCGGTAGGCGGCGCCGGTAAGACGCCTCATATCGAATATCTCATCCGCCTGCTGAAAGACTACATAGAAGTAGCCACCCTCAGCCGGGGCTATCGCCGCAAGACCAAGGGTTTTTTGAACGTGAAACGCCAGATGAATGCCGAACAGGTAGGAGATGAACCCCTGCAATTCAAACGTAAATTCCCGGATATCCAGGTCACCGTCTCGGAAAGCCGAACCTTTGCCATTCCCAAGATCATGATGGACAGGCCCGAGACCCAGGTCGTTTTACTGGATGATGCCTTTCAGCATCGTTCGGTCAAGCCCGGCCTCAACATCCTGCTCACCGAGTACAGCCGGCCCTTTACGCGCGATTACCTGCTGCCCTCCGGCCGCCTTCGCGAATGGCGCTCGGCTTACCAACGTGCCGATATCATTATCGTTTCCAAATGCCCCCTGGTGCTGGCCCCTGAAGAAAAGGAGGCCATGATACGGGAAATCGATCCGCTCGACCATCAAAAGATCTATTTTTCGTATTACCGTTATGGTAAACCTTATTATATCTTCAACCCCCGCTATGTATTGGAACTCAACCCGGAAATGGACGTGCTGCTCATCAGCGCTATCGCCAATACAGACTATCTCGTCGAGTACCTGGATCAGCAGGCCAGCAGTGTCCGGATCCTGGAATACGAAGACCATCATTATTTCACCAAATACGATGTAGGGCAGCTCAAAGCAAAATTCGACCAGTTGGAGTCCGAAAAGAAGGCCATCATCACCACGGAGAAGGATGCCATGAGGCTCGAAATGCACCGCCAATTCCTCGTTGGCGACCGGATACCGGTCTTCGCCATTCCGGTGGAAGTGCAGTTCCACTTTGGAGAGGGAGAGCAGTTTGATCAAATCGTTCGCGATTTTTTACTCAACTTTAAAGCCTGACCTTAACCTTGAATCCAATACTATACCTTATATATCATTTCCTGAAGCTGGTAACCCGAATTTGCTTTTGGGTATACTTCCCGAAAACGACAGTGATCAACCGCCAGCATTTCCGGTTCGACCGCCCTACCATACTGGTATCTAACCACCCCAACACGCTGCTGGATCCATTGCATGCGGCAGTACGGGTGCCGATGATCGTACACTTCCTGGCCAATGCCAGCCTGTTCAACGGGACTTTCTTCAACTGGTTTTTCAGCACTTTTTTCTGCATACCGGTTGAGCGCCCCCAGGATGTAAACGGACGGGCCCTCAACAACCAGGAAGCTTTCCGGCAGGCCAGCGATTTCCTGGGCAAGGGCGGATGCCTGTACATCGCCCCGGAAGGTACCAGCTTTAAAGGGCGGCGGATCAGGCCTTTGAAGACGGGAGCAGCGCGAATTGCGTTGAATGCAGAAGGCCAAAAAGGTTTTGAACTCGGACTAAGCATCATGCCGGTGGGGCTCACTTACGAAGCCTCCAACTGCTTCGATAGCCGGCTGACGATCTGCGCGGGCAACCCCATTTGGATAAAAGATTACAAAGGCCTTTACCAGGAAGATGCCTTCCAGGCGGCCCGGCAACTGACCGACGACCTGGAAGCTACCCTGCGTTCGCTCGTCGTCCATACCCGGGATGAGGAGGAGGACCGCCTGATCGGCCGCATCGAAACCCTCCTGCGCAACAGCAGCCCGGCGCCAGAGCCTGTCCACTTTACCCGCACCCAACACCTGATCGAGCAACTCCACACCTGGCAGGAGCAAGCGCCCCAGGAGGCCCTGGAATTCCGGCAAGAGGTGGATCAATATTTTAGTGCGCTGCAGGAGCAACGTACCGAAGATAAAGCCCTGGCCCGTCCCCTCCGCCCCTGGTGGCTCCATTTTATCGGACT
This sequence comes from Lewinellaceae bacterium, assembly GCA_020636405.1. Lineage (GTDB taxonomy): Bacteria > Bacteroidota > Bacteroidia > Chitinophagales > Saprospiraceae > JACJXW01. The sequence goes on from JACJXW010000010.1 coordinate 195,784, forward strand.
CGTTCTTTTGTTTCCCGTTTTTCTCCATGGCCTGGCCCACAACTTCCTGCCGGCATTCATCCCGGTGGGGCTTGCCAGGCGCCTGAAACTCGATGTGGAGTACAATTCCACTTTAAAGATCATGGTGGGGCTTGTCACCTTCCCGCTTTTCTATTTCTTACAGTATCGGCTCATCTTCTGGTTGTACGACGGGCAGACTGCCCTGATCTACCTACTTACATTACTACCTGCCGGGCTCTTCGCCTGGGCATTTTTCCAACATCAAAAGCGGGCTTTCCGTTACTTCCGCTTCCGGCGGAGCACCCGGCGGGAAGAACTGCTGGCCCTGCGCAGCGCCATCTGGGAAAAAACCGGTAATTTGCTGGACAAAAAGGAAGTTTGATCCAGGATACGCTGCTTTTTCTTTTTCTTTCCGCCACTGCCGTACAGCTCTTTTACTGGCTGTTCGTCTTCTCACGGCTGGCCTTTTACCGGCAGCCGCCCCCTCCTGCTGCCCCCCCCGAACCTGTTTCTATAATTATTTGTGCCCGCAATGAAGAAGACAACTTGCGTCGAAACCTCCCGTTTTTCCTGGCTCAGGACTATCCGGAGTACGAAGTGATCGTGGTAAATGATAATTCTTCTGATAAAACTTTGGAGGTACTCTTGGATTTTCAAAAAAAAAGTCCCATCTTGCGCCTTATTGACGTACAAGTCAATACTCCTCGTGGGAAAAAAACAGCTTTAACTAAGGGTATTAAAGCTGCGAAATTTGAAATACTCTTATTATCCGACGCCGATTGCCGCCCGGCGAGCCCTCAGTGGCTCGATTTTATGCAAGCATTCATTCGGGATAGGGCGCAGATCGGACTAGGATACAGCCCTTATTTTCGTGGGAAAGGCATTCTGAATGCCTTTATTCGCTTTGAGACCACCTATTCTGCTATCCAATATCTTTCCTTTGCATTTATGGGATTGCCCTACATGGGAGTAGGGCGCAATTTGTGTTATCGAAAATCTCTATTTCGTGGGTCCGGAGGTTTCGATTCACATGCTCACATAGCATCCGGTGATGATGATTTATTCATCAATCAGGTTGCTACGCGAGCCAACACCCGGGTGATTCTATCACCCAAAGCATTCGTCTTTTCAGAACCAAAAAGTAGTTGGAGAGGCTACTATCGCCAGAAATCAAGGCACTTAACCACTGGCACCCGTTACCGGCTTGTACACCAGCTCGCACTCGGCCTGCTGTCCGCCAGCCACTTCGGGCACTACGTCTTTGGCATCGCCTTGATCCTTTTTCACAATTTGGAATTAATCGTATTTATTAACTATCTGGCACGGATAGGGGTAGCCTCTGCACTGTACATGCTGATTCTGAGAAAACTACACGACACTTCTCTTATCAGATGGGTTCCATTCCTCGATGTACTCTACGCTTGTTCCTACCTCGTGTTCGCGCCGGCACTTTTTAAACCAAAGGAAAAATGGAAGTAGCAGTACACAACAACATCACCTCCGCCAGAGCGCTGGACGACTATTCGATTGTTAAGCAGGCCATCAAGGGCGACCAGAAGGCATACGCCATCCTTCTGGACCGCTACCGGAACCCCATCTTCCACATGATGCTGAAGATGGTAAAGAACCGCGAAGATGCTGAAGACCTGACCATCGAAGCCTTCGGAAAGGCCTTCGCCAAGATCGATAGCTATGTGCCGCGTTACGCGTTCAGCACCTGGTTGTTCCGCATCGCCATCAACAACGGCATCGACTACATCCGCAAGAAGCGCCTGAACATGTTCTCCATCGATGAGCCCATCGACGGCGAAAGCAGCAGCGACTATTCCGGCAACCTGCGGTCCGCTACCCTCGACCCTGAAGAGACCATCATCCGCGACCAGCGCGTACAGCTGATGCGTGATATGCTCGGCCGCCTCAACGGTAAATACCGCCTGATGATCGAACTGCGTTATTTCGAGGAACTGAGCTATGAAGAGATCGCTACCGAGCTGGACATTCCCCTCGGCACCGTTAAGGCTCAACTGTTCCGCGCTAAGGAAATGCTCGGCAACCTGCTGTCTCAACCCGGCGCCAGCGCCTATCTGGACGTGCACAGCAGAAGGGCTTAGCTGACACTGAGCTGCCGGAATGCCGGTATGCTACCGATTGTACCGATTGACATATCGATTTCCCAAAAACCGGATGGGCGGTAGGATAGTATTTCGAGGCTATTCACCGTTCGCAAATCATACCAATCCCATGAACTGCCGCTCCATCCTTTTTTTTATCCGCCGAAGTTTTAACGAAAGCGGGTTTATCCGCCGAAGCCTTGCGCGAAAGCGGGTTCATCTTCTCAGCCGAAGCATTACGTGAAGGCTGATCCCACCGAAACTTCAAACGAAGGCGAGGTGGTTTTCCAACCGGCTCCTACTTACCTGAATCAGACATAGCATCTACATCTTCCCAGGGCACCAGTGCGGAAGTATAAAAATCGACGCCCATCGCTTCAAACCTGGCTTTGTGGCGGCCCAAACGGATTTTATACTCCTCCCAGTCCCTGCCGGAGGCCGGCGTCCAGCCGATCTCAGCATGGCCTGCCAGCCGGGGGAAGATCATATATTCTATTTCGTCCATATTGGTTATGGTCTCTGTCCATAAAGGAGACTCAATACCAAGTATATTGTCTTTGGATATGCCTCCCACAAAGGTGGCCGGATCCCAGATGTATGCACTATCTACCTCGACATAGGCCGCCCAGTGCAGGCCCAGGGTTGTGGTAGAGTCGTATTGCATATCGAGGTAGGCCTTCGTCGCCGGAGACATGATGATCTTTGCGCCCTGCGCGACGGCAGCCTTGGCATGATCTGCATTTGCCCAGAACTGGGCGACAGAAGAGGGCTTCAGGCTGGCCAGAGTAACCTCTTCCCAGCCGATCATCTGCTTGCCATGTGCAAGGACAATATCCTGTACCTTATTCATGAAATAGATATAATCGTCTTTTCCGGTAACGTGCGACTCATCTCCTCCGATATGTATATACGGCCCGGGGGTGAGCGCCGCCAGTTCCCGGATGACGTCATCCACGAACTGATAAGTGCTATCCTTGCGGGTGCACAAGGTACTGAAGCCTACTTCCGTACCGGTATACAATTCCCGCGCCTTACCGTCACAGTTGAGCTCCGCATAGGAAGCCAAAGCGGCGTTGGTATGGCCCGGCATATCAATCTCAGGAATAATCGTGATGTAACGCTCCTGAGCATACTGCACGAGGCCGGCATATTCTTCCTGCGTATAATACCCCCCTTTCCCGCCGCCGACCTGAGTGCTGCCGCCATGCGTGGCCAGGTTGGGCCAGGACTTGATCTCGATGCGCCAGCCCTGGTCATTGGTAAGCCCAAGATGCAGGACGTTCATTTTATAGAAAGAGATCAGGTCGATGTAGCGTTTCACATCCTCCACCCCGAAAAAATGGCGGGATACGTCGAGCATAGAGCCTCGAAATGCGTACCCAGGGTAATCGCGGATCTTACCGCTTGCTATTTCCCAGGGCCCCGGCTGCACTTCTCCGAGTTCAATGGATGCCGGCAACAGTTGCCGGATCGTCTGCAACCCTCGGAAAAGCCCGGCAGGTGTATTGGCAGTAAGAGCTACCAGGCCTTCGGTAATGTTCAGCTCGTAGCCTTCCTCCCCCAACTCGGTATCGCCACCACCGAGTGCCAGGTAAATATTGCCGGAGGCAGGCGCCTCAGTGGCCATGCTCACCGGCAAAGGGAAACCCGTGGCAGGCTTCAGCCGATCCGCCAGGTATTGGCCGATCCGTTCCAGCTCTCCGGCGGCCTCCGCTGGCCCCTGCACGTAGATGCCCGTCTTCTCGGACAGCCGGAAGGAACTGCCGGCGGCCGTAAGAGAAACCGGTTTGGGAATGAGATTTTCTTTGGACAGGTCCTTCGGCGTCGCTGGCTCTTTGCCACAGCCAAGAACGCTCATCAGAGCAAAAAGGACCGTAAAAACCCGCAAAGGGGTTTGCAGCGCATGCTTACATTTGAAGGGAATCATCTATTGAATATTTAGTTAGGATATCATTCCAAAAGGACAGTAAAAATATTTCATTTGCCGGAGAAATCCATTATTTCCTTATTTTGCTTTTCAAACCAATGCCTTCAGCAAAATGAGAACTTCTTTTTTTCTTCTCTTGCCGATCGCCCTGCTCCTTTCCTGTGACCAAACTGCCCCTTCTCTCGAAGAAGCCGGGCCGGCTACAACAGAAACCGGGCCGGATATTGAAAAGCACCTCCAGGAGCTGGGTATCGAACTGCCCGCCGCAGCTATCCCAGTGGCCAATTACGTCAACGCCGTGCGCACCGGGAATCTGCTCTTCCTGGCAGGCAAGGGGCCCAATAAACCGGAGGGCGGCTACGTCACCGGCAAACTGGGCGAAAACCTCACCATCGAAGAAGGCTATGCCGCAGCCCGCCTGGCCGGCATCAGCCAGTTGGCAGTGCTGAAGGCCGAACTGGGCAACCTCAATAAAGTAAAACGCATCGTCAAAGTGACCGGCATGGTCAACGCCACGCCTGATTTCACCGGCCACCCGGAAGTGATCAACGGATTTTCCGACCTCATGGTGGAGGTATTCGGGGAAAAGGGCAAACACGCGCGGGCGGCGGTGGGTATGGGCTCGCTACCCCGGGGTATTGCCGTGGAGATCGAAATGGTGGTGGAAGTGGAGTGAGGATGTGCGATTTTTGATGTGCGATGTGCGATTTTTGATTTTTGATGTGCTATTCCCGAAAATAAGTGGGTTTTGAATTGCCCTGACTTTCCATTATTCGTAACGCTTGATGATATGATAAGATCACTTTTGATTTGTATGCTTGCTGTCCCGATAATCTCCAGTTGTGGTTCCGCGCCACGTGGGGCTTATGCTCCCGAAACCGTACCCCTGGCGCCCGACTACAGCCAGGACAAGTACTGGGCGGCTCTGCCCTGGAGAGCGGATGAGGCCGATCTTACACCCGATGGCCTTACCGACCGCCAAGCAGAAGCACAAGCCGATGTGTTCTTCCTCCACCTTACTACATACACCGGAAAAAAAGGCGACACCAACTGGAATGGGCCGGTATCGGACCCGGAAGTCAACAGCCGGACCCTGGACAAGCCCATTAAGTATCAGGCCAGCATCTTCAACGGTTCGGGCCGGGTATTTGCCCCTTTCTACCGGCAGGCCCACCTTAAGGCCTATTTCACCCGGGATACCAGCAGCGCTCGTAAGGCTTTCGAACTGGCCTACAGCGATTTACGGGCAGCCTTTCAGTATTACCTGGAACATCACAACCAGGGGCGGCCCATCATCATCGCTGCCCACAGCCAGGGCACTACGCACGGTAAGCGGCTCTTAAAGGAATTCTTTGATGGCAAACCCTTGCAAGAACAGCTGGTAGCTGCCTACCTGATCGGCATCCCGGTGGAAAAGGACGCATTTCAAAATATACCTCCCTGCCGCGATTCGCTCGATACCGGATGCTTCATGGCCTGGCGGACATTCAAGCGCGGTTACGAACCGAAAAAAACATACCCCGGCGAAATCGCTATCAATCCGCTGCTGTGGACGGCGGAAGACACCTACGCTCCGAAAAGCCTGAACCAGGGAACCGTCCTGGTCCCGTTTGAAAAAGTGCGCCCTGGTAATACCGACGCCCAGGTCCACGGATCCATCCTTTGGGCCAGCAAACCTAAATTTCCGGGCAGCTTCCTGCTGACCCGAAAGAATTACCACGCCGGAGACCTCAATCTGTTCTATGTCAATGTCAGAAAAAATGCCCAGGCCAGGACGCAAGCCTTCAATGGGGGCTAGCGCGTATGATGAGTTAATCCTTTTTAATCCATATATTTAGGAGAAAAACGAAGCGAGATGGAACAACTCAACCGCAGACAATGGCTTCGCAGGGCCGGGCTGGCCGGAGCGGCAACCCTGGCCGGGAGCTGGACAACACTGGCGAACGCTCCTGATGGGGCCGGAATACCCCGTAAGTTAAACGGGGAACGCCTCATCCGGCTCAATTCCAATGAAAACCCCTATGGCCCGTCCGTAAAAGTCCGGGAGGCCATGATGGAAGCTTTTGATGTCGCTTACCGATACCCCTTCTCCTGGCAACAGGAACTCACCAACATGCTGGCGAAAAAGGAAGGCGTAACGCCGGAACACATCGTAGTTACTGCCGGCTCGGTGGAAGGATTGCGCATCAGCGGGTTGGCCTACAGCTGGCAGGGTGGAGAGATCGTTGCCGCCGACCCTACCTTCCAGGCGCTGCTCACCTATGCCGAACAGTTTGGCGCCTACGTACACCGCGTACCGCTTGACGACCTGGTGCACGACCTGGACGCCATGGACCGGCGTATCACTTCCAATACCCGCCTGGTGTTCATCTGCAACCCCAACAACCCTACCGGCACCATCCTGCCGGCAGAACGGCTGCGCGACTTTTGTTCTTCCGTTTCCCGCCGTACGGTTGTATTCGCCGATGAAGCGTACTACGACTACGTCCAGGAACCGGACTACCCTTCGATGGTAGAACTGGTAAAGGACAACATGAACGTCATCGTGAGCCGTACTTTTTCCAAGATCTATGGCCTGGCAGGCCTGCGCATCGGTTACCTCATCGCCCGGCCGGACATTGCCCGCCGCCTGCAAAATGCCCGGGCTGCATTTAACAACGTAGTGGGCCTGCATGCTGCGATGGCCGCACTGGATGACGAGGCATTCTACCAGGAAAGCCTGAAGCGCAATGCGGAATCCCAACGCATCATCTACCGGGCGCTGGAGCAGATGAACCTGTTGTCCATCAAATCTCACGGCAATTTCGTCTTCTTCCAGTCCGGGCGAGACATTAGCGGGTTGATCGAAGAGATGAAAAAAGAAAATGTGCTCATTGGCCGCCCCTTCCCTCCGTTAACGGATTGGTGCCGCCTGAGTACGGGCACGGTTGAAGATACGGAGTATGCCTGCCAGGCGTTGCGTAAAGTAATGGGAGGATGATGCTTCCAGTCCATTAATAGCAGTACCCGGTTATAGGTTCCGGATGGTTTGTGCAACCCCCGGCGCCAACTACCGGCAACCCATAAACAGCAAAAATACCAATTCATGGGCCAACCTACCTCTTACTGTGATGCCGTCGCCGAAATGGAGGCGGATAGCCTGCACCGCATCTACCACGATACGGCCTATGGGTTTCCCCTGCACGACGATAACGAACTCTTCGGCCGTTTCATTCTGGAGATCAACCAGGCCGGCCTGAGCTGGACGCTGATGCTGAAAAAGCAGGAGAATTTCCGACAGGCCTACAGCCAGTTCGATATTGAAAAGATCGCCGCCTATAACGATGAAGACAAGGCACGCCTGCTAAATGACGCCGGCATCATACGCAACCGGCTGAAAGTGGAGGCAGCCATCAGCAATGCCCAAGCGGTAATGGAACTGAAGCAGGAACACGGATCATTCAAGGGATGGCTCGATTTTCACCATCCCAAAAGCCGGGAAGAATGGACAAAGCTATTCCGCAAAACCTTCCGCTTTACCGGCGGGGAGATCGTCAATGAGTTTCTCATGAGCACTGGTTACCTGCCTGGCGCGCATGTGGAGCGCTGCCCGGTTTACGAAAAGGCCCTCCAGCAAAAACCGGCCTGGCTAATTAGCCGGCAATAGGAGCGATGCACGCAGCGGTTTGTTCACTGTTGATTCAAACATTGAAAATGCCCTGGTATGAGCACCCGGTTTACAGTTCGTTCAACTGATATTCCTCGATCGCCGACATCAGTTTCTCGGCATAATTAGGATCAGTCGCATAGCCCCCGGCCTGAATGCCCACCGCCCAAGACCAATTGTCCCATTCGGGATAATAGTGCAGGTTTCTATAATTCGGGCGGGTCAGCAGGAATTGCCCGAAATCCTCGTAACTCCTCCGGATCAGCGGGTATTTGCGGAAGCATTCCCAACTTTGCACCGGCCTGCCTGCTATGTACTCAGTGCTGGCCTTACAATATTTCGGGCCCACCCAGTCATCATTCGCTTTAATGCCGAAGTGGTTGTTGGCGCCAAGGGCAAGATCGCTCGTGCCCCAGTCGCTCTCCAATCCGGCGACAGCAATTATGATGGTGGTGGGAATTCCGGTCATTTGGTGCAGTTCTACGGACAGATAGCGATACTTTTCGATGTACTGCTGCACCTTTTCCGGACGTGAGGCTTGTTTTTGAATGCGATGTTCACTGGTAAAAGCCAATAAAACAAGCGCACTCAACAGGACGGGTAACCCTGGGGTGGTGTTTCCTTTCATTATATATTTGCTTGGGTTCAAAATCAGAAGTAAATATAATAATTAATGACATATAGGAAGCCCTATCTTGAGGTTGCATCAGCCCCATGAGCCGAAAATATCATTTCCGTCAGGTAAAGGCAAAAAACGAGCTTATGAAAAATCCGGGCCTGCTATTATTTCTCCTTTTCCTTCTTTCCTGTACAGATATGGAAATTGCCGAACGCGTTGCCGGCCTGCCGGCAAGCGGGGCCAACCACTTCTACCCCGGCAACCAAAGGCTGCTGGCGCCTGCACCCTTACACAAGTTACCCCTTGGCGCCATCCGCCCCGAAGGATGGCTGCGGGAACAACTGGAACGTTCAGCAGCCGGAATGGCCGGCAACCTGGGAGAGCTCAGCGATTTTTTGAAAAAAGAAGGCAATGCCTGGCTTGACCCTCAGGGAGAAGGGCACTCTCCCTGGGAGGAAGTGCCGTACTGGCTGCGCGGCTTTACCAACCTGGCTTATGTCCTGCAGGACAGCAGTATGGCTAAAGAAGCCCTTTTCTGGCTGGAAGCTGCCATGCAGACACAACGAGCGAATGGCTATTTCGGTACCGACGCCAACTACGGAGGGCCCAGCCTGGATGGCGGCAAAGGCCGCATTCCTGACTTCTGGCCCAATATGATATTGATCGGCGCTCTAAAAGCCCATTATGAAGCTACCGGTGACCTGCGGGTACCCGCCTTGCTCAGCCATTATTTCCAATGGCAAAACAGCATTCCGGACAGCCTTTTCCTCAAATCGTACTGGCAACACCACCGGGGTGGCGACAACCTGTCCAGCGTATTGTGGCTCTACAACCTCACCGGCGATACTGCTTTGCTATCCCTTGCCCACAAGATCCATCGCAATACCGCCGATTATGTCAGCGGCATCCCCGGCTGGCATAACGTGAATTTCGCCCAGGCCTTCCGGGAACCCGCCATTTATCACCAGCTTACCCTGGACACCACCCATCTGCTGGCTACCTATCGGAACATACACCTCATGGACAGCCTCTACGGCCAGGTGCCTGGTGGCATGTGGTGCGGCGATGAGGATAGCCACCCCGAACTAACGGATCCCCGGCAGGCCATTGAAACCTGTGGCATGGTGGAGATGATGTACTCCTGCGAAGAACTGCTCCGCATTACCGGCGATGGGACATGGGCCGATCGCTGCGAAGCCGTAGCCTTCAATTCCCTGCCCGCCAGCATGACCGCTGATCTCCGTGCCCTCCGCTATATGACCTCCCCCAACCAGGCCCGGTCGGATGGCGCCAATAAATGCCCGGGCATCTACAACCCCGGCCCTATGATGAACCTCGACCCCTATGGCCACCGCTGCTGCCAGCACAACCATGGCCACGGCTGGCCTTACTACGCCCAGCACCTTTGGATGGCCACCGCCGATAACGGCCTGGCCCTGGTGTTGCCCTCCGCTTGCAGCCTGTCCGCCCGGGTGGGGGATAGCATAACCGCCAATATCCGGGTGGAAACCCGATACCCCTTTTCGGACGAGGTGAAAATCGCCGTTAACCCGAGCCGGGAGGGACAATTCCCATTATACCTTCGGATCCCAGGCTGGTGCAGCCGCCCAGAGGTCCGGATCAATGGCAAAGCATTTGCCGTTAGCGGCGAACAGGGCGCCTATTTAAAGCTGATGAGACAATGGCGGCCTGGGGACGAGGTACTGTACACCTTGCCCATGCAGATTGCCGTAAAACGCTGGCCCGGGAACAAAAATGCCGCCACTATCCAACGCGGCCCCCTGACGTATTCCCTGAAAATTGAGGAACAATACGAACGTGATGGCGGTACGGACGAATGGCCGGCATACAACATCCTTGCGGGCTCTCCCTGGAATTATGGCCTCACTCGCCTGGCCACCGAGCAGATTAGGACCGTGGAAAAAGAATGGCCGTCCGACAACCAGCCCTGGTCCGCTGCCAACTGCCCGATAGAACTGCGCGTCCAGGGCAAACAGATCCGCAACTGGGCCCTTGACCAATATGGGCTGGTAGACACTCTGCAAACCAGCCCTGTACGCTCGGGCGCACCGGAAGAAGAGCTCACCCTGATCCCCATGGGAAGCGCACGCCTGCGGATCACGGCCTTCCCGGTGATCGGTGAAGGAGAGCAGGCCCGGGTATGGACGCCCATAGCTCCCCGCCCTCAGGTGCAAACCTCCTATTATTACGAGCCCGAAAAAAGCCCGAAAAAAGCCAATAAGTGGATCGCAGATATTGCACCCAGCCTTTCCATCCCTACCTTTTGCTGGTGGCCTCACCTGGGCACTCAGGAGTGGGTGAAACAGGAATTCCCGGAACCCCGAACCATCAGTGAGCTGTCCGTGTTCTGGTTCTACGCCTGGGCGCCGGAAGTGGATATGCCTGAAAGCTGGGCCATACAATTTCTCGATGGCGACACATGGAAATCCGTAGAGGCCATTGAACAGGATGAGATGCGGAAGCACGACTTCAACCGCACCCGCTTCCGTCCGGTGAAAACTACGGCGATAAGGGCGGTAGTGCAGTTGAAGGAGGGTAAAACTTCCGGAATTATGGGGTGGCAGGTGAAATAATGGATCGCAACTCAGATTAACTTATAAAACAACAGGCCATGAATTCCCTATACCTCGACACCGCCCTGCTCATCTGGGCCTATATGACCCTCTTATTCCTCATTTCCTGGTGGAAGCGGGACAATAGCATCGTAGACGTCGGTTGGGGGCTGGGCTTTGTAGTAATCACCTGGTACCTGCATTTTCAGTATCCGCACTCCTGGAGCTGGCTCCCGGCGCTGCTCGTCAGTGTCTGGGGCGGCCGGTTGGCCTGGCACATCGGCTGGCGCAAAGTAAAGCAGGGAAAAGAAGACTGGCGTTATGCAAAATGGAGGGAAGAATGGGGGCAATGGGTTATCCCCCGCTCCTACCTCCAGGTGTTCCTGCTGCAGGGCTTTTTTATGTGGGTGATCGCCCTGCCGTTCATGCAGCGGCCTGTGCCGGAGGCGCTGTTGTGGTACCAGTGGGCTGGAATACTGCTTTGGTTGGTTGGTTTCCTGTGGGAGGCAGTTTCCGACTGGCAACTGCAACGCTTCAAAGCGCGCCCGGACAACAAAGGAAAGATCATGACGGAAGGGCTTTGGCGCCTCTCCCGCCACCCCAACTATTTCGGGGAGATCGTCCTGTGGTGGGGCATTTGGCTGTTACTGCTTCCCTGTGGAAGCTGGTACCTCAGCCTGGCCAGCCCTGTAGTGTTGACCTGGTTGCTCACCCGGGTATCGGGAGTGCCCATGCTGGAAAAGAAATACGAGGGGCGGCCCGACTTTGAAGCGTATAAAAAAGAAACGCCGCCGCTGGTGCCGGATTGGAGGAAGCTGTAATGCTCAGCAGGTTATCTTACCTGGTTTAATGACCGCCAGCATCTATTGAATGGTAGTATGCCTTTCCTGTGGTTTCCCAAAAACTTTCCTCCTCCTGTCACACTTCATGGGGTACGAAAACTAACCACCCGGATGACTCCCTGCTCAGCCATGATAGAGAAATCGCGATCTTCGTGAAGAACAGCCAGGTCGAACTTCTGAGCAAAGGCGCCAATAAGACAATCATTGGATTTACGGATAGTAACACCTTTTTTTCTAAGGCTTCGATACAACTGTGCTGTTGCAATCGACGCTTCGATAGGGTCCCAATCCAGGATAGGAAAGGCTAAAATGCTATCTTTTACGTTCTCATAATCTTGGTCAGATCGAATACCTTGTAAAATTTCCTGAATGATGATTGGGCATAAGTACAATGGATGATCTTCTTGAATTCCCTGTTTCAGGTATTCGACTTGAGGGCTCTCGATGCCATTGAAAAATTGAACCCACACAGAGGTATCCACCAGTACTCCACCATCCATCAGTTAAGCCTCATTTCATTAAGGTCGCCTTCCCATTTCACCTTCCCTTGCATAGATAGCATTTTCAGGCGCTTGAGCCGCCTTACATAATGCTCCAATGCCTGATGCACCACTTCCTTTTTGGTCTTGAGTTCGCTCAATTGAAGCGCCTGCTTCATCAGGCCGTTATCTATTTCAATATTCGTGCGCATTTTTTATACACAAAAATATAGTTTTTTATACACATTTCATAATAACCAAAGGGCTTAACCTCTTTATTGTCCCCAAAACATAAGCGCATCAACAGGGGGCATGTCAGAAATCGATGTACTCCTGTTCAAATTCCCCCAAAACACAGGTACTTCACCTCCATAAACTCCTCCATCCCGTACTTCGAACCCTCCCTGCCAATGCCGCTCTCCTTCACTCCGCCGAAAGGAGCCACTGCGGTGGAGATCATTCCGGTATTGATGCCTACCATGCCATACTCCAAAGCTTCGGCTACGCGCCATACCCGGCCCACATCCCGGCCGTAGAAATAGGCAGCCAGCCCATATTGAGTAGCATTGGCGGCGGCGACCACTTCATCATCATCCCGGAATCGATAGACTGGAGCCACGGGGCCGAAGATCTCTTCGTTCGTCACCTTCATGCTGGCATTTACGTTGGCCAACACCGTAGGTTGGTAGAAGGTGCCGCCCAGTTCATGCCGCTGCCCTCCGGTAAGCACGGTGGCGCCTTTCTCAATGGCGTCTGCCACCAGATGCTCTACTTTTTCCAGCCCTGCCTCGTTGATAAGCGGTCCGATGACAACGCCTTCATCAATCCCGGGGCCCACCCGTTGTTCTTTTACCTTCCTGGCGAGTTTTTCCACGAATTCGTCATAGATAGCTTCCTGGGCGTAGAGTCGGTTGGCGCACACGCAGGTCTGCCCGGCATTGCGGTATTTGGAGGCGATCGCGCCGTCGACCGCTGCATCGATATCGGCATCGTCGAAGACGATGAAGGGGGCATTGCCGCCCAGCTCGAGGCCTACTTTTTTGACGGTGCCGGCGCACTGCTCCATCAACAGTTTTCCCACCCTGGTGGAGCCGGTAAAGGAAAGCTTCCGGACGATGGGGTTACCGGCCAGTTCCTCCCCCACATCTGCCGGAGAATTGGTAGTGACGACGTTGAAAACTCCTGGGGGCAGGCCTGCCTGGCCTGCCAATTCAGCCAGGGCCAGGGCTGAAAGCGGCGTATCCTGGGCTGGCTTGACCACCACGGTACATCCTGCCGCCAATGCCGGCGCCACCTTACGGGTGATCATAGCGTTAGGAAAATTCCAGGGCGTAATTGCAGCCACTACCCCAATGGGCTGCTTGATCACCACGATGCGCTTGTCGGCCCCATGCCCGGGAATGACGTCACCGTAGGCCCGCCTGGCTTCCTCGGCAAACCATTCTACAAAGGAAGCGCCGTAACGGATCTCGCCTTTGGCCTCTTCCAGAGGCTTACCCTGCTCGGTGGTTAGAAGCAGGCCGAGGCCATCCACATTGTCCATCTGCAGCTCGTACCACCGCCGCAGGATGGACGAGCGTTCGCCCGCCGTTTTCGCCCGCCAGGCGGGCAGCGCAGCATTGGCCGCTTCGATGGCCCGGCGGGTTTCAGCGGCGCCCATGTCGGGCACTTCGATGATGAGAGAACCGTCGGCGGGGTTGTGGATGGGGTAAGTACTGCCGTTGTCAGCTTGGGCCCATTGGCCGTTGATGTAAGCTTTGTTGTGGAGAAGGGAGGTCTTTTTCAAGGAGATCATAGATTTTTCAGTTGGTGTGTATGATGCGTTTGCTTTTATTTGTAACGAAGGGAATATGCCGAAGTTTACCATGCCGCAGACTTCCAGTTGCTGAAATACCGCCCCTTTAACTATGGTCACAACTGAAACGTATACGTATACTTCACCACCACCGCCCGTTCACTCGTGAACGGCAAATGGGGCACTTCCCGCTTTCGGTTGCCGTTCAGCAGGTCATTGTACACGATATAGAGGTCATTGCCTTCTTTGGGGTTGAATCGAAGGCGGACATTTCCGGCATATACTTCCTCCAGGCTGTTGTACTGCAAAAAGGCAACAATGGAGAACTTGGTATTGAGCATGTAAAGTGCTTTCAGGCGGGCCAGGTGGGTGGTGAGCTGTTGTTCCCGTTTGGGAAAGCGGACATGGTTGTAGCCATAGAAGCCTTCCAATTCGAAATGGGAGGAGACTTTCACCCGTGGGCCCAGGCCGGCGGAGAACAGGCTGCCGTCATAAAACTGGCCGATAGTGTATTCGGCCATACCGCCGATCAATTGGCCAAAGGGGGAGAAGACGAAACCGGAGGCCTGAAAAAAATCGTACGCTTTGCCGATAGGAATGGCCACCTCATCGGATAGCTCAAAAGTATCGGATACAAATTCGTGGTCAAAGATTAAAGTGGCCAGGCCGCCCCAGCCCTTTTTGGTTTCATACTGGATGCCTGTAGAGATGATGGCCGATTCTGTCCTTCCCGCTCCATGGTTTTCCACCAACAACCCCTCCATGAAGGCCCGCACCCGCAGGAATTTAGACTCATCCCCCATTAGCCAGCCGTAGGCCAGTTTAGGTTCCAGGCTGGTATAGTTCTCCCTCAGCTCAAATCCCATGCCTGGGGAATAATCCTTTCCGGCTTTGGAAAGACTCACATTATAGCTGAATCCGTCGTAGCGCCGCCGCTCCCAATTCAGGTAGATCCGGGCCGGATCGAGGGAAAACAGGGCGTTGGGTTTTCCGTTTTCGAAGCTTTGCGCCCATCGGGCGGTAATGTATTCATCGCCAAATGGCCTGATGATGCCGTCCAGCCCCCAGGCCGTATTGTAATTGCCCTGGAAGTCCATACGATTGGTGAAGATCCCACCGATGTAGGTATTCTCGTTCCACATTTGCCGGCGGAAGCGCAGCAGGCCGAAATTCTCGGAATGGAGGCTTTCGGAAGCGGCCGTTTGCATGTTGAGGAAGCCAAGGTCGGATTTCCCCACTCTGCCAACGAGCCGGGCGCCGCCGTAGATCCGAACCGGTTTTTCATCGTCGTCAATACCGATCCGGCGGCTATAAAAAAGGCGGTTGAAACCGTCAAAGCTAAAATCGAAAATGCTGGCCCGCTCCTGGAAGAAGAGTCGTTTTTCCGGAAAGAACAGGCCGAATCGGGTGAGGTTGACCTGCTGGTCATCCGCCTCAACCTGCGCAAAGTCCGTATTTATCGTGAGGTCCATCGTCAGGTTGCTGGTGATGCCGTACTTCATGTCCAGGCCGGCTTCGATGGAAGGCTCCCGGCTGCGTTCATACAGGGTTTCGGCTTCATTGAGGTCAAAACTCTGCTGCACCCCACCCAGGATATAAGGGGCCAGATATAGTGGGTTGCTGCTGCGCACGCCCTCGAACCGAAACTCCTGAGCCTGTGAAGGTTTCCAACCGCTCATTGACCCCCAGTTCAGGGGAATAAGCGGGAAAATATCCACTTCGTTTCTGGCGGCGATGTACCACCAGGAGATGATGCCCATGACCACTTCCCCGTTCTTGTCCTGAAAACGCAGGCTGCTCCAGGGAATACGCATTTCCGCGAACCAGCCTTCGCCGGAGTAGGTAGTGGCGGCATCCCAGAAGGTGTTCCAGTCGATGCTCATGTCTTCTTCCCTCATAGCATCATTCCAGACCACCCCATCCCATCGCAGGCCGGTAGGTGTGGTAAAAAAAGCTACGGCATTTTCCTTGTCGAGGTAACTGTCAATGATTATTCCAAAATAATCGGTGGTGCCGTCGAAAGCATCACGTTTGTAGGTAGTGGGGCGGAGGTAAGACGAGTCGCTCAGCCAGAGCCTTCCGCCCAGGTAGAGGTACTCCTCATCATAGGCCAGCAATACCTCCGATCTTTCTGAAGGGGCCACCCCATATTGTGGTTGCTGCATTTTATAGGGCAGGGGGACGGCCTCCTCCCAGACGTTTTCATCCAGAACCCCATCCAGGGTTATTGGGGCAGAAAGGCGGCGGGCATTCATCAAACTTTGGGAGTAAGCCGCAACTGGAAGAAAAAGTAAGAGCAGTAAAAAAGGGTCAGGGCATTTCATGGATAAGGGGCTTTGGGCCGGGTGAATAGGGTTCTTCGCGATCCTGGCCGGCTCCTCCGTATCTGTTTTGCCGACTGTCAGAAAGAAAAACCTGCAATGCAAAATACAAAATGTTGCACAACATTAAAACAAAAAAGTTTTGAACTCTGAAATACATGTACCCGGATTAGCCCGAAAAATTCAGCCACTTTCCCGTTTTATACTAACTTGCGCCCTCCTAATAACTTCTCAGATGTGGGGCGAAGTCAGGCAAACGCTAAAATTGGGTTGGCCGATCGTACTGGGCAACCTTTCCCAGATGGCGCTTGGCATCATCGACAGCGCCATGGTGGGAGCCATCCACAGTAGCCAGCTGGCTGCCGCTTCCTTCGTTAACAACATCATTACCCTACCGCTCATCCTGGGGATCGGACTGACGATGGCCATCTCTCCCCTGGTGGCCAATGCTCTGGGTGAAGGGGACACCGATAAGCCTCTGCGCATTCTCTACAACGGCATGTGGATCGTAGGATTGGCTTCCTTTGCAATGGCGCTTGCCCTGCACCTCGGGGCCAACATCGTCTACCACATGGGGCAGGACCGCATTGTAGCGGACTTATCCGGCCCTTATCTGAAATGGATGGCCTGGGGCATGATCCCCATGTCCTTGTTCATGGCGATGAAGCAATTTGCCGACGGCCTGGGCAAAACGCGCCTGCCCATGTATCTGGCTGTTCTGTCAATTCCCATAAACGTACTGGTCAACTACGCTTTCATCTTCGGGAAGTGGGGCGCTCCCCGTATGGAACTGGAAGGGGCAGGGGTCGGCACCCTGGTATCAAGAGTAATGATCATGGCTGGTATCGCCATTCTCATCTTCAGAGGGAATGGCTTTGCCCCCTACCGCCGGCATTTGAAGGAACAGTTACAGATCCGGGCAGACCGGGTGCGCGACGTTGTTCGCATCGGTGTTCCCTCCGGGCTGCAATATGGAATGGAGTCCGCCTCTTTTGCCCTCTCCGGCGTAATGGCTGGCTGGCTGGGATACATTCAGCAGGCGGCGCACCAGATCGCATTGGGTTATGCGTCCATAACTTTTATGGTATCCCTGGGCATCAGTGCCGCCGGTAGCATCCGGGTTGCCTACGCCCATGGGAGGAGAGACTGGCGGCAGGCCCGGCACATTGGCACTACAACGATGGCGATGGCCGGTTCCTACGGTTTGGCCTGTGCTCTGGCCTTCGTAGCCGGCCGTCACCAGCTACCGCTGATATTCAATGATGAACCGCCCGTGTTAGAATTTGCGTCTATGCTGATGCTGTTTGCCGCGGTATTTCAGATCTCCGATTCCGTACAGGCCGTTGGTGTGGGGTTGCTGCGGGGCATACAGGATGTACGCATTCCTACCCTATTTGTGGCTCTGGCCTATTGGGCCATCGGCATTCCGGCAGGCTATGGCTTGGCGTTTAAGGCAGGTTGGGACATCGCGGGCATATGGGTGGGTTTTGTATGCGGGCTAAGTGCTAGCGCCGTCTTACTGAGTATCCGGTTTCTAAGGCTCACCAGAGACCATTGAATGCCGCTGTTATCGACTAGCCCACCTTATCGATCTTCTGTAAGCTGTCCATTCTGAGGATGTGAACATGGTGCTTATCGATATCGATGATGCCATCTTTTTTGAGGTTCATCAGGGCGCGGGTCACACTTTCACGGGAAATACCGATCAATTCGGCGATCTCATTCCGGGAAAGCGGCAACTCAAAACAATTATCCTGATAGACCTTCTCAGCAAAGTACAGGATCACGCCGGCAATCCGCCCTGGTGTTTGTTTATGGCTCTGGATGGCAAACCGCTTATAGTCCAGCAGTTCATTGCGCGAAATATCGGCAATGATCTCAAAGGCGAAGCCGCCGTTCTTGTGGATCAGGCGTTTGAACGTATCTATATCGATGAAACAGGCCGTGGTCGGTACCAGTGCGGTTGCGGAGTAATTGTTGACCCGGTCGCCAAAGATAGTGGCAAGCCCCAGGTAAGCAGGGGCCTTAACCAGTTTGATGATGTAATCCTTACCTTCGGCGGCGTTCATATGGATCTTGACCAGCCCGGATTGAATGTAAGTAATGTGGCTATTAAGGATGTTTTCCTTAAACAAGGCTTCCCCCTTTCCAAATTGTGCTTCCGAAACGTTGTTCGACATCAGTTCCAGTTCACCGTCTTCCAGTACAGAGGCAGCGCAGGATTTTACGGGGCAGTTTTTACATTTTAGTGTGTTGATTACCATGGTGGCTCCTATCGTATTAGGTGGTGACTAATCTCACGGTTCAGAGTGAGGCATTGCTGGATGATTTTCTGGATAATATAACCTGGACATTGTAACTTATCACTTGATAACCAGATGGTTCGTGTTAAAAATATCACAATAAAAAACTTCATATGGCGAACCGGACTCTTCCTTCCGGCAGCAATCTTCGCTGTTTATATCCTCATGGCAGTGACCGGGATTATCGCCAGTATTGCTGGCGCAGGCCCGGTATTTTACTGCACGGTATTCTGCAAGATCGGTATCTTGTTGGCGATTGCAGTGGTGGCCGCTGTCCTGTTTTCAAAATGAATGACCCCTGCTTTTCAGAAGGGGCAAAGATTGGACAACCAATACACTTGCTGCTGCTTTTGCGAAAGGAAAGACATTTCTACATTACAATTGAGAGGAAAAATTTCTGTTTAAACAATGAGCGGAGTCATTGTTTTCATTGATTTTTGCCATGGCCCTTATAAATGTGAATTGCGCCTATGCTTCCCTTGCCACTAAGCCATAGGGTAACATACGGGGAGAAGGAGCGGAAAAGCTTCCAGTTTTAGTTCGAAAAAACAAATCCAGGGCAATACTGCCGCCCCTCCTTTTCCTATTATTCTACAGGTGCGGGAATTGGAAACCTTTTTCTGAACCTTCTGATACAATATTCACAATTTTTGAGACAATAGTGAAAGAAAGATTAAAGGAGAGCGCATAATTTGCAAAAGGAACAATCTGGAAACAAAAACTCCAGGCTGCCCTACAACCCATAGATACTAATCTGTTTTTTGGCCGGATGAAGCCTCCTCACAAGGCTTATCCGGCCCATTGGGTTCACTTGCCTTTAAAAAATTGCCATTCCGGCCACTGACAATCGTCAATTCATCGGGGCTAAAAAAAATGGATCTTTAGGGATTAATGGCTGGAGGGATGAGAGGCCCATCGTTTCATTATTTCACTGTAGTGTACCGAGCCGGTGAAAAGTTCCTGATTACAGGAAACCGAATCATGTCCTATCCCACCGCCCTAACCAAACGACGATCGTCATGTCCAGAAACCTAACCGCCCTATCCGCCCGCAAGGGTTTGTCTGACAACCTGTTTGAGCGATTGGGGGAACACGCTGAAAAAGAGGGCGCTCCCTCTAAAGGCGAGCTCCGCCAACTGGCCGAAGAATTTCTCATGGGGCCCGCCAACCTGTACGGGACGGCCTCATTCTATGATTTTACCAGGCCTGAAAACAAGGGCAAAAAGGTATATGTATGCAACGGTACCGCCTGCCGGATGGCCGGTACACAAGAAGGGCTAAAGGGCGAATTGCAAAGGCACTTCCAGGAAGAAGAGATCGGCGAAATGTGCTGCCTCGGGCGTTGCCACGAAAATACCGCATTCCAATACCAGGGCCGCAACTATTCTGGCCAGGCCATCGGCCGATTCGAAGCCATCAAAGAGCAGGAACATCAAAAGAGGGAAGGCAGTTATGCCGTTCAGGCATTGGGGCGCCCCTTGCTGACAGCGGCCATGCCCACTATGGAAGGCTGCCGTTATGCCATCAGCCGTCTGCTGAAAGGCAGGCCGGAAGAAATGCTGGCTGCCCTCGAACTCTCCCGGTTGCGGGGGCGCGGAGGCGCCGGCTTCCCTGCCGCTGCAAAGATGATGGCCTGCCGGCAGGCCGCTTCCGATGTGAAGTTCATCGTCTGTAATGCAGATGAAGGAGACCCCGGTTCCTATTCCGACCGGTACCTGCTCGAACAGCGCCCCCTGCTGGCCCTCCTGGGGATGTTCATCGCCGGATATGCTATTGGGGCACAAACAGGGGTACTCTACATTCGCGCCGAATATCCCGAGTCCATTACCGCCATTGAACAGGCGATTGAAACGCTTCGTTCGGCAGGACTGGCCGGAGAGAACATCATGGGATCAGGCTTTTCCTTCGATTTTAAGATCATTAAAGCCCGGGGCGCTTACATCTGCGGTGAAGAGACCGCCCTGCTGGCCTCCATCGAGGGCCAGCGGCCGGAAGTTCGGGCCCGGCCGCCTTTCCCCGCACAGGAAGGCCTGTTCGGCAAACCAACCCTGGTCAACAACGTAGAGACCCTGGCCAACCTTTTCTTCATCCTCGAAAAAGGAGGCGAAGCCTTCGCAGCGATCGGTACAGAGCAATCCACCGGCACTAAGTTGTTGTCCCTCGACAGTGCTTTTCAAAACCCTGGTGTGTACGAAGTACCCATGGGCACCCCCCTCGGGATCATCGTACATGAACTGGGCGGCGGCTTCCGCAAACCGGTGAAAGCCCTGCATATCGGCGGCCCATTGGGCGGGCTGGTGCCGGGTTTTAAAATATCGGAACTCAGTGTGGATTTTGAATCTTTCGCCCGGAATGGTTTCCTGCTGGGGCATGCCTCCATCATTGGCATTCCGGACTCTTACCCGATGATCGCCTACCTGGAGCACCTTTTTGCTTTTACTGCCCATGAGAGCTGCGGCAAGTGCTTTCCCTGCCGGTTGGGGTCCAAACGTGGAGAAGAAATGCTTCGCAAAGCGCAATCGGATGGATACCGCATAGATAAACGGCTGTTCGAGGACCTGCTGGAAACGCTGGAAAAAGGCTCCCTCTGTGGCCTCGGCGGCGGCATGCCGCTGCCGGTACGCAATGCCCTCCAATATTTTGGCAAAGAACTGGAGCCCTATTTTTCCGAACAAAAAATCGCCATCCAATGAAAAAGGTAGCTTTCATTAACGATACCGCGTACGAGATCAGGGATGGCGAAACCATCCTGTCCTTTATCCGCCGACACCTGGGGGAGCGCTACGTTCCTACCCTTTGCGATGCCCCTAACCTGGAGCCCTTCGGTTCCTGCCGGCTTTGCAGCGTAGAGGTGGCCAAGGAAGGAAACGGCATGATGAAAACAGTAGCCGCCTGCCACACTCCGGTAACAGAAGGACAGCGCATCTTTCCCGATACGGAGTCCGTGCAGCGGTTGCGCCGTAATATCCTGGAGCTCGTCCTTACCGACCACCCTCTGGATTGCCTCACCTGCGAGGCCAACGGACAATGCGAGCTGCAGGCCGTCGCGGCCCAGGTAGGCATCCGCGAGGTGCGCTATCCTGAGGGCGCCAATCATATGGGCCGGCCCAGAGATGAGAGCCATACCTACCTGGTTTCGGATCTTTCCAAGTGCATCAACTGCTACAAGTGTGTCCGTGCCTGCGATGAGGTGCAGGGCGAATTTGTGCTCAGTATGGCCGGACGCGGCTTCGATGGCCACATCGTCAAGGGTATGGATGAAAACTTTGCCGATTCTTACTGTGTTTCCTGCGGCGCTTGCGTGCAAGCCTGTCCAACAGCAGCTATCACGGATATTTTCCGACCCGCAGCTCAACAGGCCACCGAAACGGTGCGCACGGTATGTACCTATTGCGGAGTGGGCTGCAATCTCGATGTCGCCAAACGCAATGGCACAATACTGAGTATCTCTGCCCCCTATGACGCCGAGGCCAACCAGGGCCATACCTGCGTGAAAGGCCGTTACGCTTTCCGCTTCTACAACCACCCCCAACGCCTGCGCACTCCTATGATCAAGCGCAACGGCAAACACGAGGAGGTGAGTTGGGAAGAGGCCTACGATCACATCGCCGAGCGCCTGACGGCCATCAAACAGGAATACGGCCCTGATGCTATCGCCGGTATTTCCTCCTCCCGTTGCACCAATGAGGAGAACTACCTGATGCAGAAGTTTATCCGCGCCGTTATCGGCACCAACAACATCGACGGCTGCGCCCGCATTTGCCATGCCCCGACGGCGCTCGGGATGCAGCGCACCTTCGGCACCGGCGCCGCCACCAACTCGATCGAAGACCTGAAATATACCGACTGCATCCTGGTGGTCGGCGCCAACCCCACCACCGCCCACCCGGTGACGGGCGCCAAAATAAAGCAGCAGGCCCTGAAAGGCAAAACGCTCATCGTCATCGACCCCAGGAAAACGGAGCTGGCCCGCCATGCTACCTATCATCTGCAGCTGCGCCCGGGAACCAATGTCGCCCTGCTCAATATGATGATGTACTACATTATAAAAGGCGGACAGATAGACTGGCCGTTTATTGAAAAACGGGTGGAAGGCTATGAAGAATTTCGGAAGCACATCCTGGCCCTGGATATCGATGAGATGGAACAGGTGTGCGGTGTCGAACGGGCCCGGGTGCGGGAGGCCGCCATGGCCTACGCCTCATCGCCGGCGGCCATGTGTTTCCACGGCCTTGGCGTGACGGAGCATTATCAGGGAACATTCGGCGTCATGCTGGTGGCCGCCCTGGCAATGATCACCGGCAATATCGGCCGTCGGGGAGTAGGGGTCAACCCGCTCCGGGGGCAGAACAACGTTCAGGGCGCCGCTGATATGGGCGTACAGCCCAACCTGGGCCCCGGCTACCTCAGTATGGCCGACCCGGCCCAGCGCAGTATTTACGAAACCGTTTATGGCGTGCCCCTGCCCGGAAGTCCGGGATATACCATTCCCAAAATGTTCGAGGCTGCCGAAGAAGGGAAGCTCAAGGCTCTCTGGATCATGGGCGAGGATGTCGTACAAACAGAACCCAACTCCGACAAAGTGCGGAAGGCACTGGAGAAGCTGGACTTTTTCATTCTGCAGGAACTGTTCTATTCCGAAACCGCCAGTCACGCAGATGTTATCCTGCCCGCATCGTCCTTCCTGGAAAAGTCGGGCACCTTCACCAACGGCGAGCGGCGCGTACAGCGCGTCAACCGGGCCATCGACCCGCTGCCGGGCACCAAACCCGACGGGGTGATCGTCACCGAGATCATGAACCGGATGGGATATGCTCAGCCGGATTACGACCCGGCAGTGGTACTGGAGGAGGTAGCTCGGATTGTACCGTTCTTCAAAGGCATCCGTTGGGAGCGCCTCGGCAAGAACGGACTGCAGTGGCCGGTCGCCGAAGACGGAACGGACACGCAGGTCCTGCACACCCAAAGTTTCAAGCTGGGCAAGGGGCGGCTCTATTTCATCGACTTCGAGGAGAGCCGGGAGATCAAAGAAAATGCCGAAGACTATCCGTTCATTCTGACCACCAACCGCGGCCTGGAACACTACAACAGCGGCTCCATGACCCGCCGCACCCAGGATTCGGATATTCTGGGCGAAGACCTGCTGCTGATCAACCCCAGAGACGCTCAGGACCGAGGCATCGAAGATGGAGAAAAGGTAGCAGTAATTTCTCCGCGGGGCAAGGCCCGCATTCGGGCGCGGGTCAGCGAGGTAGTCCAGCCCGGCATTCTCAGCTCGACGTTCCACTTCCCCGAGATCCTGATCAACCAGGTCGCCAGTGATGTACTGGACAGTGAAGCGGATTGCCCGGAATATAAAGTGATGGCGGTAGATGTGAGGAAGGAGTAGTGAGGAGGGGTAGCGTCCTTCAGCTATAAAGTGGGAACGGGTTCCTCATTCCATTCCCGCCCCAGGAAAATCCTGCCGTTGGCTTTTTTACTGCGTTTTACACCGTCGGCGCCCCAGGCGCCCCATTGCTTGAAAAAGAAGGCAACCTTTTGTTGATCACATTGCTTTTGTACGCTTATTGCCCATTCCGGGCACATAGGCCTAGCTTTGGGACCGCTCTCGCCTCCAACAATGACCCAGTGAATGCCCCGAAGGTCCAGTTTCCCAACATCAGCGATAAGTGGCTCGATGGATAAAAAGCGGATACTGGATGGTATATCGCGCAAAACGTCGATCCGATGTTTGGTTTCGGCGGACTCTACGCTTACGCCGAGCCACACATTGTCTGGCATTTTTCGTTGACTACAATAGTCCTGAAGAGCCTTTTCCCGTTTCGTCAGGATTTGATAGCTGTGCCGGGGTGTTTGCTCGATAACTTGGAAAACCTGGTCCAAAAAATTGAAAGGCATTTTCTCATGAAATAAATCGCTCATGGAATTCACGAAAAACCGGGTTGGCTTCTTTACTTTCAAAGGCATATCCAATCGCTCAGGCATGAGAGTGAATTCGAAGCCGTTTTCATAGCCGGGGGCGCCCATCGCCTGCAGGCGTTTGGCCATTGTCTCCGCATAACAATGCTTACACCCGGCGCTGACTTTATTGCAGCCCGTGCTGGGGTTCCAGGTAGCTTCAGTCCATTCTATTTTGGAATATTTCATTTTCGAGTGATTTGGAATTTAATTCGCCTTTTCTCTTTGCAAACTTTCTCGTATGTAACTAAGGGAGATTTAGCATCATAATCGATCAGGCCTTCTTTTTTCATCTTTTTTAGTTCTGATGCTGCATGCCTCCCGAGGTGGGCTTCATCCAGGGCAAAATTGAAGGCTGCGAAATTATCAGTGATAGTTCCATCCAAAACTTTTTCCCGGAACCGCTGCTGAAAAGCCTCTATCTTAGTTAACCGCTTTCCTGAGAATATATCAAGTTGTCCCTTTTGTGTATCCTTGTCAATATCAAAATTGGCCTCGCCATTAACTTGGTTTCGTCTCCAGGCAGCTTTCAAAAACTTGTCTACTGCACGTGGGTGTGAAGCTCCGAAAATGATACCATGAACATTGGCGCCCTTTTTCAAAGAATATGGATATAGTTTAAGGTTTGACCCTGCTGGCAGCTGTTTCTGCAACTGAGATATCAGGCTTCGATGAATATAGTGATAGGGCCGCTTTTTGGCTTCCTCCATATCGAGTTTAACGTGAGACTGAAATTCCTCCTTGTCGCCGAATCGCCAGAAATAGGAGGATGATACAAAATACAGAAAATCGGTCCTCGTTGTCTTTTCTAGTTCGAGAAGGTACTTGTTCGCCAAAAAACGGATACCATTCTGGTCCAGGTAAACAAGGCTTGAACAATCTCGTATCTCTGGCAGTAGCGTTTTGAAACAAATATCAAAGTCCTCGTTAAAGATTTTCAGCTCAATGGCACGGTCCAGTTCCGGGTACTCGTGGAGAAAATCTTTACACGCGATAGAAAGCTGCTGATATTTTTCGAGGTCAAATTCATTAAAGAACACCCGTACTTTTACCTTTTTTTGAAAAATTCTGGCAATTTGCTCTCTAAGTTTTTGTAAGATCCGGATTGGGCTGCCAGGAATACCATTTTTATCGTATCCTGTTCCTGCGAAAAAATCGAAAATACAAATCACCGGATCGCCATACATGACAAAGGTGGGTATCCAGGCCTGGGCATAATCCTCAAATATCTCCAACTTGGCGATAGTGGCCTGATCAAAGGGTTTTTCATGCAGATTCTTGCTCATGAGAGAGAGTACTTTGAAAAAATAAAGATAACAACTTTTGTTTCAAAAAACAACTTTTTGTTTTTATCAATTAGATGTTGCCGATCTTGTTTTAAATGCCGATGCCTTTGTCTTTTTTTGCTTCACAGGATGTGTTCGCCGATTGTCATGCCGCAATTTATCGGTTATGGTATCGAGGGTGGCAAATTCGCCTTTTCCAGTTGGATGTGCGTATCGGAAACGTGGCGGAAGAAGCACTCTAGTTGCTGCGCTTCCTCGATAAGCATGGGCAGCGGAGCAGATGGGGCATTGACAAAGGGCAGGTATACAACGGGCTGGGGCATTGAGAGTCTGGGCTTTAATTCGTTTTGACCATTCGTTGTTATGCCAAACAAAATTTAGGAAAATGTCCAGGATTTTGAACACTTGCCTCAAGAGTAAACGGGTTCATTGTTGATAGTCCCCCATGGGCTTCATGAATCCATGGAACAATGCCCCCCCCCTAGAGCGATAGCCCTCCTCACCCCTCCACTCTCCGCACCTGTGCCCCCAGGGCTCGCAGGCGTTCATCTATGGCCTCGTAGCCCCGGTCGATCTGGTGGATGTTGTGGATGATGCTGGTACCTTTGGCGGAGAGGGCGGCGATAAGGAGGGCTACCCCGGCGCGTATGTCCGGAGAGCTCATTTCAATGCCGCGCAACTGAAAGCGCCGTCCCAGCCCGATGACGGTCGCCCGGTGGGGGTCGCATAGGATGATCTGAGCACCCATATCGATGAGTTTATCGACAAAGAAGAGGCGGCTTTCGAACATCTTCTGATGAACCAGCACGCTGCCTTTGGCCTGAGTGGCCACTACCAGCACGATACTCATCAGGTCGGGAGTAAAACCCGGCCAGGGCGCGTCGTAGATGGTCATGATCGAACCATCAATGAAGGTTTGTATTTCGTAATTTTCCTGCCGGGGAATGAAGATATCGTTCCCTCTGAATTCCATCTGAATGCCCATGCGCTTGAAAACGCGGGGGATGATGCCCAGCTCTTCCACCATGGCATCTTTGATGGTGATCTCGGACTGTGTCATGGCCGCCAGGCCGATAAAGCTTCCGACTTCGATCATATCGGGCAGCAGGCGATGTTGCGTTCCAGTCAGTTTTTCAACCCCCTCGATGGTAAGCAGGTTGGACCCGATCCCTGAGATCAGGGCGCCCATGCGGTTGAGCATCCGGCACAACTGTTGTACGTAGGGCTCACAGGCAGCATTATAGATCTGAGTGGTACCTTTGGCAAATACAGCAGCCATAAGCACGTTGGCTGTTCCGGTGACGGATATCTCATCCATCAGGATATAAGCTCCTTTCAGTTGGGATGCCTCTACGTCATATTGATTGCGGGCGGCATTATAGGTAAAGTTGGCGCCGAGTAGCTCAAGCCCCAGAAAATGAGTATCGAGACGCCGGCGGCCGATCTTGTCTCCTCCCGGCCGTGGCAGGATCGCTTTACCGAAGCGCGCCAGTAAAGGAGCAATGAGCATGACCGAGCCCCGTATGCGGCCGGCATTCTGCCGAAATTCCTTCGATTCAAAGTACCCCAGGTCGATATCTTTCGCACGGAAAGAGTAGGCTTTTTCCGCCACCCGTACCACCGAAACGCCCAGCCCCTGCAACAAGCTGATGAGCAGGTTGACATCCAGAATATCCGGGATATTTGAAATGGTAACTTCCTCTTCGGTAAGTAAAGTGGCACAGATTACCTGTAGTGCCTCGTTTTTGGCGCCCTGAGGCACGATCTCCCCCTGCAATGACGTACCGCCAATGACTTCAAATGCGTCTACAGACATATCAATTCACTACTTCTTCCTACGGTAATTGCGGCGCGGTTTGTCTCCATTTCTGCTGCCCCTGTTATCCCTGCCATCTCTGTTGTCTCTGTTGTCTCTATTGTCTCTATTGTCTCTACCATCTCTATTGTCCCGGCCATCTCTGCCATCTCTACCTTCTCTGCCCGAGCCCGAACGTTTACGACGGGCTGCACCTCCCAAGTTATCGATAGAAGCGCTATCGTCCAGGGTGAGTTCTCCGTTAGAGAGGTTTTCCAGGTCCCCTTTGATGATGTCATCGCTCACATAGTGTTCTTTGTTCCAGGTGCGGTAGGCCAGTTTCATATAGGAGCCGATAACGGCGACGAACCCTTCGCGCTTAGGGCCATGAGGCATGGACAGCGCTTTTTTGATGAGTTGCTGAACATTGTGGCCGTAGTGTCGAAACTTAGCCTCCATCACCGGATATTCTACCTTTTCCGGCCTTTTCCTGCTGTCTTCCGGGCGGGGTTTCTTCCCACCGGGCGGGGTAACGTCCAGTTCATATTTGGCGATGCGAAAAACATGTTTCCACAGCTTATCTCTGTAGTCGTCGATATTGCGGCTCTGCGGGTGCATTTGCTGCATCAGATCGACGACCGCTTCTACGAATCGCTGGCGGTAGGCGGGGTCCTCTATCGTCTTGGCATGGTCGATCAGTTTTTGGACATTGCGGCCATATTCCGGGATGATAAGGTCCTCTCTTGCGGAGTTATACTCCATCCCTTCGGTTATAAAATTGCTCATTTATGTGATTTTACTTATTCTACGGTTACAGATTTAGCCAGGTTTCTCGGTTGGTCGACATTACAGCCACGCATTACCGCAATGTGGTAGGAAAGCAGCTGAAGGGGGATAACTGAGAGTAGTGGCGTAAGCGGTTCTTCCGTGTCGGGGATCCGGATGACATAATCGGCGATTTCGCTGATGACCTTGTCCCCTTCGGTGACGACGGCAATAACCATGCCTTTTCGGGCTTTGACTTCCTGGATGTTGCTGGCGACCTTGTCGTAAGCGCTTTTATTGGTGGCGATGACGATAACCGGCATCTGCTCATCAATCAGGGCGATCGGGCCGTGTTTCATTTCAGCGGCAGGATAACCCTCAGCATGGATATAGGAAATTTCTTTTAGTTTGAGTGCACCTTCCAGTGCAACCGGGAAGTTGTACCCCCTCCCAAGGTAGAGGGCATTGTGCTTGTCTTTGATTTCGCTTGCAATATACTTAATCTGTTCGTCGTATTCCAGCACCTTTTGCACTTTCTTTGGAATGATGGCCAACTCGCTGGCCAATTGCCGGAAATAAGACTGCGAAATGGTACCCCGCTTTTCCGCGAGGATCATGGCCATCATGGCCAGCAAGGTTACCTGGCCGGTAAAAGCCTTGGTAGAAGCCACCCCGATCTCCGGGCCGGCATGTATGTAGGAGCCTGCGTCGGTGATCCGTGCAATGGAAGAGCCCACGGCGTTGACAATGCCGTAGATCATGGCGCCTTTTTCCTTTGCCAGTTCGAGGGCTGCCAGGGTATCCGCTGTTTCGCCGGACTGGGAGATGGCGATCACCACATCTTCTTCGGTGATGATAGGGTTGCGGTACCGCAACTCGGAAGCGTATTCCACTTCAACCGGGATACGCGCCAGATCCTCAAAGAGGTATTCTCCAATGAGGCCGGAGTGCCAGGAAGTGCCGCAAGCCGCGACAATGAAGCGCTTGGCCTTGGCAATTCGGTTGATGTGTTCTTCCAGTCCGCCCAGGCGGACGATGCCTTCCTCTGCATTGACCCGACCCCGCATGCAATCGGCAATAGTACTGGGTTGCTCGTAGATCTCCTTGAGCATGAAATAATCGAAGCCCCCTTTTTCGAGTTTCTCGATCTTCATGTCCAGCTTCTGGATATAGGGCGTCTGCACTTCGTTGTCGATGGTCTTTACCTGCAGGCCTCCCGAGCGTTGAACGACAGCGATCTCTTCGTCATTGAGATAAACCACCGTCCGGGTATGCTCAATGATGGGCGTCGCATCAGAGGCCAGGAAGAATTCATCCTCCCCGACACCAATGACCAACGGGCTGGCTTTGCGGGCAGCGACCAGCTTATCGGGCTGTTCCCGGTCCATGACGACAATGGCGTACGCCCCGACCACCCGGGAAAGAGCGATGCGGACCGCTTCTTCGATGGGCAGGCCACCCTGCATTTGCACCTCTTCGATAAGGTGTACCAACACCTCGGTATCCGTTTGGCTTTTGAAGGTATGGCCCTCCTTCTCCAGGGCAGCCTTGAGCAGCGCGTAATTTTCGATTATTCCATTGTGCACCAGGGTCAGCCTTCCGTTACCTGAAGTATGCGGATGGGCGTTGATGTCATCGGGAGGGCCGTGGGTCGCCCAGCGCGTGTGCCCGATACCGATCGTACTGTCTTTTAAGGCATCCTGCGCATAGGATTCCAGGTCCTGTACTTTTCCTTTTTTCTTGAAGACTTCAACCCCTCCGTTGAGGATGGCGACACCAGCGCTGTCATAACCGCGGTATTCCAACCGTTTTAATCCTTTTATCAGTAGGGGGTAAGCCTGTTTGGGGCCAAGGTATGCTACGATACCACACATAATAGTTAGTTTTGAAGGGTTATAGGCCAATAAGTGCGGCCATTAAATTCCTAGAGCTTCGTGTATGCCAGTTTCAGCTTGATCCCATACTGAGGATGGCCGGGGCCATAGAGAACCGTACGGGAAGCGGTTTCCGCTTTTTGGAAAGGCGTAATGTAAAGCACGTTCTCCCGTCTGCCATCGATGACATCCTGGAAATGAGCGGTAATATTCATTTTGTAAACAGTAGGCCCTCCGTTGGGATCCAGTTGAGGCGTGCCCCCGAAGAGGCTTTCCAGGCTGCGCCGTTGCGAGAGGATGATCTCAATATCTTCGATAGCGACCAGGTCGCCGTCGCTGTTTGGCGCCGTTAGGATCAACTGCCGGATGGGGTCGAAATCCTGGATGTCTCCCGCTACATTCGCTACGTAGACTTCGAGCTCTGCCTTGTTGATCACCAGGCCCTGCAGGGCCGCCACATTGGGGATTTCCAGCTTAGCATCCAGCCCGCTCATACCCTGTATGAAGACCAGGCTGTCCGGCCCGCCGGCTCCCTCCAGGAAAGGAGCTACCGGCGCACCTTCGTAATTGTGCTGATAATTGGTGAAACGCACCGTAGGCTGTATGTCAAAATCATAAAGGAAACGCTTGGGCTTACCAGGAACGGAATCGCGGTAATAGAGATAAATGCCTGCGTTCTGGGAAAGCAGGTCGAAGCTGAGCATGCCCTCATTTTCGGTAGTGGGCCGAAGGAGGAGGCCTTTGAACGCGTCCAGGAAGAGGCTGTCCGTCTCATAAACGCTGGTATCCAGGCCGACGAGGTAGCTGCCCACTGCGGCGTCCAGGTTGATCCGGAAGTGGGGGAATTTAACCGCAACGGTATCGGTGCCTTCGTAGTCGGTAAATTCAAGGCTGTCGATGCTTACCATAGCCTGAGTGCTGCCAATGGAAACAGGCTCCGTCCCTACCGTCTGGTTGGAGAAGTATTCTTCATCTTCCAGCAGCGTTTCCGCCAGTTGAAGGACTTCAATGCCAAACACCTCCCCTCCTGCTTTGGCATAGAAATTATCGACCTCGTAAGGCAACACCAGGACGATGGAATCGACTACCGTACTTTCCAGGAAATTCTGGCTGTTGCTCTCCGGATAGACCTGCGCGTAAATGCTGGCAACGGAGCGGCCCAGGATCGGGTCATTGAGGTGCCCGAACAGATAGGAGGACAATTGGCTGGAGGTGAAAGGGGTGTAGGTCCTTATCGAATCATTGGTGATGGTTGTGGCGGTGATCGAAAGGGTGTCCGAAAAACCAACATCGGCCTTATCGTCTTCCAGCAGGCCAGCCCCGACCAAAGTAGGGTCAGAACAGGAAACGGCGGAAAAAATAACAGCCACAACAAAGACAAAGGAAGTCAGTCTCATAAAGTTTTTTTCAGTTTTGCCATTAGTTATTGAATGCCATTCGTTTAGCCTCCGGCTGCCGTTACCCAGGGGATGGGAGCATGCTGCGCATGGGGGCGTATCGCCCCAGCAGTATCTCCCGGAAGGCGCACCTGTATCAGTGGCATAACCGGCGGATTTCGCTTTTTAAACTAATGGCTAGGGGAAGAAGAGCCTTACCACGCCTGAAGAAGAATATTTAAAGGAGGCGTGGTAAGGCAAACCCGGCAAGTAGCTTTTTATGCCGGCTGTTCAACAGTCATTTATTTACCCTCTTCCACCTCTTCGGCAGTAAGGGAATTGTAAAACTCGAGGTAGGCATCCAGGTTTTCATCATCCCTCAGGTACCCCATTACGGGTTTGTCAATACCGTTAAGCGCTTTAGTAACGGATTCGCTCACCTCTTCGCTGCCGATGACCAACGCATCCGCATAGGAGATGGCTCCTTTGTGCAACGTAACGCCACTTCCGTTCTGGTAGGCCTTGAGGTCATCCTCGTTGAGGTTGTTGATCGAAGCTTTAGCGATGAACTTTTCGCTGAAAGACTTATCCAGCGCATTGTCATAGATAGAGTAAACTACCTTGGAATTCTGGAACAGCGGTTCGTTCTTGTAGGCGGTCTTCAGGTAGAGCGGAATGAGGCTGGTCATCCATCCGTGGCAGTGAATAATGTCCGGCGGCCAGCCAAACTTCTTCACCGTTTCGATAACCCCTTTACAGAAGAAGACCATACGGTCAGGGTTGTCATCGAAAGGTTCTCCACTCTCATTGGTAAAGACGCGCTTGCGCTTGAAGAAGTCTTCATTATCGAGAAAATATACCTGCATACGGGCTTCCGGAAGAGAAGCTACCTTAATGATCAGCGGAAAATCGTCATCGTCAACTATGATATTCATCCCAGACAAGCGAACGACTTCGTGCAGCCGGTGCCTGCGCTCATTGATCGTACCGAAACGGGGCATGAG
Organism: Lewinellaceae bacterium; assembly: GCA_020636405.1. Lineage (GTDB taxonomy): Bacteria > Bacteroidota > Bacteroidia > Chitinophagales > Saprospiraceae > JACJXW01. The sequence continues at coordinate 228,458 of JACJXW010000010.1, forward strand.
TACGCGGATTTCCATGCCGCTTTCCTGTATGTGTTGCGGAAGCTTTCGGGCTATTTGTGCTATTTCGGAGAGTGCGGTATAAGGATGCATTTCCTGCGTTACGATCAGCACTTTCTTTTTACTCATAGACAAAAAGTATTTAAGGAAAAACTATTTCTCCAAAGGTTCAAGGAACAAGACTGCAAATTTAGCAAAAATTCGCTGATTTTCCTGTATTTACGCCCAACTTAATACTCTGTTAACAAAAACGCCTATATTAGCATATTGGTTTTTCAGCCATCCTGCGGGAGGGAAAAAATCGACCCAGACTAGATGTATCTTTTCAAAAAAACACAGGCCCTCCGGCAGTTTCTGGAAACCTACCGGAGCAAAAATCGATCCATTGGTTTTGTACCAACTATGGGGGCACTGCACGAAGGGCACCTCTCTCTGGTGCGCCAGTCCCTGGAGTCTACACAATGTACCGTATGCAGCATTTTTGTCAACCCCACTCAGTTTAACGAAGCGTCCGACCTGGAAAAATACCCCCGAACCCCTTCTCAGGACCTGACGATGCTCTACAAGGCCGGTTGTCACGTAGTTTTTATGCCCTCCCCCGAAGAGGTCTACCCCACAGGGCTCGATACCCGTATCAAACTGGATTTCAAGGGGCTCGACCAACCTATGGAGGGCCGCTTCCGCCCCGGCCATTTCGACGGCGTAGCCCAGGTGGTCAAACGCCTGCTCGATATCGTTGAACCTGATAAGCTCTTCATGGGCCAAAAGGATTATCAGCAATTCCTCATCGTTCAGCACATGGCTCGCACGCTTTCTATTCCGACAGAAGTAGTCATGTCTCCCATCGTACGCGAGAAGAGCGGACTGGCCATGAGTTCTCGCAACCAACGCCTTGGCCCGGAGCAGCGGGAACAAGCCGCCGCCCTCCATCAAACGTTGCTACAAGTAGAGAAATGGATGGCTGAGTTTCCCCCTCGGGAAGTGGAACAGATGGCCTTGCAAGCGCTGCAACAGCCCGGGCTGGAACCAGAGTACTTCCAGTTGGTGGACGGCCAAACCCTGCAACCCGTATCGGACTACGAAAGCCCTGCCGCCATCGTCGCCTGCGCCGCCATCTGGGTGGGCGGCGTCCGCCTGATCGATAACATGATCCTCAAGTAAGTGGGCAAGCTTAGCGCTTGCTTGTATTGGAATCCGGCTATCCTTACGCAAAACAACATCGAGATACTCCTGGTTATTATCCCACACAAGCAACACCTCAATGCTATCCGCAAAGGAAAGGGACGCCTTGCTCAGCTCATTCTGCCTTCACTGCTTCACAAAAATGGCCAGCCTCGTTCCCTCCATCTCCTCGCCGTCCCTGGAGGATCTGCACAAGTATGCCCCATTTCCCAAATGGGTGGCGTCCAATTCCAGGTCCAGTTGACCTCCTGCCACGTGCACTGTTTTACGCCATACTTCCGCGCCGGTAATGTTATAAATTGCCAGCGTATAATTTCCTGGTTTCAGGTTGCCTGCACGGATATGGATAAAGCCTTCGGTTGGATTGGGAAAGACACTCAGGGCCATGCCGGCCGGATCAACATCCTTCGAACCGGTTATCATACCCAGGTTTTTGTATTGGATGTTCACCACCTGCGAACCACTATTATCCAGGGTAAGGATGGCGATTGCTTCCTTGCTCTCACCGTTCAGGAACTGGTGGGTCGTCAAAGTGTCGACTCCCAAAGAATTCAAACCCACGTTCTGAATGGCCAAATCCGTAACATCCAACCAACCTAATGGTGCAATTTTGGCATCGAGCCTGTTTTCCCGGTATTGCGTCCTTTTTTCGCGAAGCACGGGAAAGGAGCCGCCAGGAATAGAAAGGGTTCCCCAGGCATCTACGGCGTCAAGCCGGTTAATACTGGTCCGGATCCGCAAGGAATCCACAAAACCGGATATCTGCAGCTGATTAAGGAAGCCAGCCGGCAACTGGTCCGTTGAAAAAGGCAACAAGAGCGATGTCGACATCTGATGGATATCAAAAAAATTGACCGGCGCCCGGCTTTGTATCATTGGCGGATTAAAGGGCGAAACGAGATTAATGCCCAATCCGATAGGGTCGCCGCCATTAAATCCTAATAATGCTACCTCCTGGCCCGTTACGTTGAGGAAGGCTTCTGCACTACCGCCTGCATCGTAGAAAAGAGTGGCGGCAGGGAAAAGCGCGCTACCCGCCGCTGTTTGCGGATCCTTGAAAATCCGCTCCCAGGTTTGGTCCGGTTGGAGGCCGGAGAGATCCCAATTTTGATCGCCTCCGGGGGCGGTAATTAGATCACTCAGGCCGGGTTGGATATCTACAGCATAGAAAAGAGTATCTCCCAAGGCGGGAAAAACAGCATTTGTAACCGTGATTTGCGAATGAGCCTGTATCAGCCCTGTGATCAAAAAGATCAACAAAAATCCAGTTTTTCTCATTATGCTTGCAATTTTACTTTCTTCAAATTCAGTGCTTACCTACTGTAAACATCGTGAAAATTACCGGCATATTTTCTTGCTGTACGAGAAGAAAGTTTTTCAACACCAGTAAGGTTGGATAGGCCTCATTCAATTCTGTTTGCCGCATTCGCGCTTATCTGTTTTCCAACATCTACCAGCCCTCAAAACCTTCCGTAACATAATTTTGTTCCCATTGGGATATTCTCAAAAAATTGACGAAAATCGCGCTGATTTTATCCAAAAACAGAATAGTATATTTTAAACCATGATGATACAACGGTTTAAATCCAAGATACACCGGGTGCGGGTCACCGAAGCGGACCTCAACTACGTGGGCAGCATCACCATCGATGAAGACCTCATGGATGCCGCCAACCTGATCGACGGCGAAAAAGTACAGGTGGTGAACAACAACAATGGAGAACGCCTGGAAACCTACGTCATCCCCGGCAAACGGGGCTCCGGCATAATATGCCTCAACGGCGCTGCCGCCCGCCGCGCACAGGTAGGTGATATCCTGATCATTATATCCTATGCCCTGATGGACTTCGAAGAGGCCAAGTCCTTCCAGCCGAGGACCGTCTTTCCGGATGAGAACAACCAGCTGAATTAGGAGCTTTCGGAGGTTGGTTTCTGGCCAGCCGTTGTGGGTTCCCGATTTCCGAGTTCCTAAGTTCCTGGCAGCCCAGGCGCCCTTAGCTCGAATGGTCGCTCACCATATACCACGCCCCATCAATCCGTCTCATCAGCACGGAGAACCAGCCCTGTGCCGGTTCCTCCCGTTCCGGGAATTGCAGGTTGAACCGCCCGATAACGGAGTAGATATCAGTAGAGACCCGTTCCAGCAACATCTGGTCGAAATAAAGCCGGCCCATGCGCTCGGGCGGCCAATTGTCCTTGTACTGCTGCCGGATGGCCTCATAGCCGAAGGTGACGCCCTGGCGGGAGACCGTCCGGATGCTGTCGGAAGGATGGTAGGCTTTCATGTAACAATCGATATCGCCCTGGTTCCAGCAGGATTCCTGGCGCTTGAAGTTTTCCAGGATGGAGGCCCGGTCCCGGGCCTCCAGGTGGGCTTTCACGATATCCTTAAGTTCGAGCAAAAATCCGTGGAGTTTTCGGGTAAAGCCTTCGTCGGTGTTCACCTGTATGGATATGGCCAGGCCTTCATCGGCAGCGTATTCCACCGTGGTGACATGCCCCGGCATAATGCCCTCATGTCCGTAGTGCATCCCCTCTCCCACTTGCCAGGCGAAGCATCCCAGGCCGTAACCGCTCTCCGCCGGAGCGCCGGTGCGGAAGGCCACGGGCAGGCGCATCTCCTGTAACATACGCTTATTGAGAAATTTTTCCTGTTGCAAGTTGAACATCCACCGAGACAGATCCTCCGCGTTGGTGACCAATCCGCCGCCCGTCCACTCAAATTGCGGGTTGATGGCGTAGCGCCCGTTTTCCACCGTCTTGTTGCCTGGCAGTCCAAGGATATTCTGGCTGCCGATGTACCCCTGCGTAAGCCCCGGCAGCTCCGGCTGGGTGGAGGGGTAGGTATGCTGCAGGCCCAGCGGGCCAAGGATCTGTTCTTCCAACAAGGCATAGTAGGCCTTCCCACTGGCCTTCTCCAGCAACATCCCCAGCAGCAGGTAGTTGGTGTCGGAATAGCCCCACCCTTTGCCGGCGGGGTGCAGAGGCTCCATGTTGGCTAAGAATCCGAGCAGTTCTTCTGGTTTCCAGCTTCTGTCAGGTTGTTCCTTCAACGCCTGGATGAATGCCGGCTGGAAAACATAACGGGGCAGGCCGCTGGTGTGCTGCAACAGCATGCGCACCGTTATTTCGGAGGCATTGGGCAGTTGCCGGTACCAATCCTCCGCCCCGAAGTAGTCTTCGAGCTTTTCATCGAGGCGCAACTGCCCCGTTTCTACCTGTTTCAGGACGAGGGCCGCCACGAATGTTTTGCCCACGCTACCGGAGAACAGCTGCGCGCCAGGCTTCATCTTTATATCGGCCTCCCGGTCGGCGTAGCCCGCCGCCAGGCTGATCATTTGCCCGTCGGGTAAAACGACGGCGGCAGTGGCGCCGGGCAGGGAGTTGTCTTTGACGATGGTTTCCAGTTTTTCCTGGAGGGCATTCTTCAGTTCCTGGCCGGGGGGCTGGCTCCAAAGCCGGGTATTGAACAATGAGGTGGCCAGCAACAGCAACAGGGCGGCAGCGTATCTATTCATGAGGCATTTTAGAATAAAGTTGCGGAATTTGGCGGAAAGGAAGGGGATAATAATTGGGAAGTTTGAGCCAGCCCCAGAGTAGTAAGCAACTCACGCCGCCTGCCGCAGCAACCCCTCAATGATCTCCAGGATGTCCTTTTTGAAGGCTACCTTATCGAACCCTTTGACCTCACCCGGCCGCTCCAGGCACTCCAGGAAACCCTCCAGAACGTATCGGTCGTATTCCCAGTCGTTCATTTGAAGGGCTTTGCCGTAGTCGAGGTCTATATCAAGAAACCACTCCTTTCGACCTCTCAAATATTTATTTTTATTGCTTCTGTGCCGCTCCGGGAGTATTTTGCTGAGGGTCGGGCTATAGGTTATCCCTTTGACCGCATTGCCATACTTGGAAAGGTTTAGCCGTTCGTTGATGTAATCAATGACCTGAGCCATATGGCCTTTGCCAGCCAAGGGCCGGTCTTCCGTAAACAGAATAAAAAATGGTGGGGCTTTCAGTTCCATCACCGGTATATTTTATTGCCAGGTGGCCGTTTGAGTCAAATGCCTGTGGTTTTTAATCGCATCAGGTTTTCGGGATGCTTTTTATATAAATAGATGCTGTCCAACTGAATTTTAAAACAATAGTCTTTTGTGCCGTAGTTCTGAGGAATCAACCTTACTCTGTTAGCCTTGTATTCAGGATCATTTTTTCGAGATTCATAATCACAAGTCTCTCCGTATTTCCAGATTTCCATTGCCTTTAAAAATATAGTTTTTTGACCACTTGGGCAAGTATAACAGGCCCGGTAGCCATCGTCAAACGCTACAGCCACATATTGAACGCAATCTTCCCTGTTCTTCTTTTGCCGTTCCAGCTTCTCATATACCTCCGGAATAACTTCCGGGGTGCCATCCTCATCCAGATATACATGCCCTTCCGTTCCTTCGATGTACTTTCTGGACATTTGCACCTCATTTCTTATCCCGATGGTCAGGCTGATGAGCAATAGTAGCAGAAGCAACCAAGGAAATGGCGGCCTTTTGCGGTTCCGATTCCTATGTGGCGGCTCCCTTGGCACAGGTTTCCTGGCGATAGTATTTTCCATAGCAAAACCTTTTCGGGCAACTCAGTCCGTCTTCTCGCCGCCAAACTAAAAAAGATGCTTAAGAAAAAAAGGACAGTCGGCAATGGGCCTGCCAGGGGCGATTTTCAGGGAAAACACTTGCGAAAAAGGCCTCTCCTGCTGATAATAAACCGGTTAAGCCTCCAGCAAATGACGCCAAAAACGTTTCACTTCATGGATGGGAAATGAAAAGTGGTGTGTGTGGAATAGGATTTTTGTACTCCACAGCGGCGAAAGGAACAAAGTGAGTTTTCCGTTCAAGGCCCTACCACCTCCCCGGCTCCGCCTCCCGTACCATCTCGAACACTTTCTCATAGACATCCTCCGCATTGGGTTTGGAGAAATAGTCGCCATCAGTACCGTAGGGCGGGCGGTGCGGTTGGGCGCTGATCGCCACCGGCGGCGAGTCGAGCCAGCGGTAGCCCCCCTGCACGTCCAGCACCTGCTGCATCATGTAAGCGGTGGCGCCACCCGGCATATCTTCGTCGAGAAAGAGAATGCGGTTGGTTTTCTTCAGGGAGGCCAGTATCCGATGTTCGAGGTCAAAGGGAAGAAGGGTTTGCACGTCGATGAGTTCCACCGAGATGCCGTCTTCCTCCAGCAGGCGGACGGCCTCTTGTGCAATGCGCACACAGGAACCATAGGTCACCAGGGAGATGTCGTTGCCTTGTTGCAGGACCTCGGGCATACCAAGCGGTACGGAGTATTCTCCGATGTTGTCAGGCAGCCTTTCCTTCAGGCGATAGCCATTGAGGCATTCGATGAGCAGGGCCGGGTCGTCCGACTGCAGCAAGGTATTGTACATGCCTGCAGCCTGCACCATATTGCGGGGAACCAGGATGTGCAACCCGCGCAGGGAGCCCAGCAACACGCTCATCGGAGAACCGGAGTGCCAGATGCCCTCCAGCCGGTGGCCGCGGGTGCGAATGATGGCCGGAGCGGCCTGGATGCCCTTAGTGCGGTAGCGGAGGGTGGCCAGGTCATCGGATAGCGGGGAAAGAGCGTAGATCAGATAATCGAGGTACTGTATCTCAGCGATGGGCCGCAGGCCTCGCATGGCCATACCAATGGCATAGCCCGCGATGGTCCATTCCCGGATACCGGTGTCGAAGACGCGGGCTTCGCCGTATTTCTCCTGCAGGCCGGAAAAGCCCTGGTTCACATCGCCGATCCGGCCCAGATCTTCACCAAAAGCAAAAAGGGCAGGGTACTTTTCCAGCATCTTATCAAAGAAGGCGTTCAAGATCTCGTAGCCGTTTTTGAGGGGGCTTCCCTCTGAATAACGAGGAGCTACCACCGGCACCTTGAGGGCCGATAGCTCGGTCTCGCTGTACAGGTGGGTGTGGTAACGCTCCTGCATGGTCTCATTCACATTGGCCAGGAACTGCTCCAGTTCCCGGCGAGCCGGACTATCTTCACCCCGGGTAGCGTAGAGCATCCTGCGGATGCAGCGCACGATATCGGCCCTAACCGGGTTGTACAGTTGTTCCAGTTCCCGGCAGATGCGCTCCGCCCGTTCCTTACGGAGGGACTGGGCGGCCACCTGGCCGAAGGCCACCTGCATTTCCTTCCATACCTGCCGAATGGGGCCGTTATAAGTTTTCCAGGCGCGGTCGCGGGCGGCTTTCGCCTGCTTGCGGGCCTGGGCCTCCAGCGCTTTGAGGCCTTCATCGCTGGCCAGGTCGTTGGCCAATATCCAGTATCGGAACTGGCGGTTACAGTCGTAGGCTTTTTCCCACTCCAGGCGTTCTTCAGACTTATAACGCTCGTGCGAGCCGGAAGTAGAGTGCCCTTGGGGCTGAGTGAGTTCATCCACATGGATGAGTACGGGTATGTGATCCTGCCGTGCGCGGGCGGCGGCCTTGCGATAGACCGCACACAGGGCTGGATAATCCCAGCCATTGACGTGATAGATCTCAATCCCGTTGGTATCTTCTTCTACCTGAAGGCCTTCAAGGGCCAGTGAAATGCTCGATTTGGCGGTTTGATATTGCTTGGGTACCGAAATGCCATACCCATCGTCGACCACGGTGACGACCATGGGGACCTGCTGCACGGCAGCCGCATTCATCACTTCCCAGAAGGCGCCCTCGGAAGTACTGGCATCACCGATATTGGTGAACACCACCTCGTTTCCATTATCTGAAAAGGGCGTATCGCTGAGTTCCGCACACTGCCGGTATTTCTTGGAAGCCATGGCCAGGCCAATACCGCGCGCCATCTGGCCTGCTGTAGTAGAAATATCAGAAGACAGGTTATACCGGCCGAGAGTGGGCATCCATTGGCCTTCTTTATCTACCAGTGGTGTAGCGTGGTGGCTGTTCATCTGACGTCCACCGGAGAAAGGGTCGTTGTCCGCATCGGTATAAAGTTGGGCAAAATGCTGTTCAGCATCGGCCAGGCCCAACGCAAAGAGCAGGGTATGCCCCCGGTAGTAATCCGAACGGAAATCTCCCTTTTGAAAAGCCTTGGCCAAAGCGACTTGAAAGAGCTCTTTTCCATCGTCCGAAACACCGAACTTGGCTCTCCCGTTCAGGGTCTCTTTGCGGATCAGAATGCTTATCTCCCGGCTGAGGGCACAGGTGTAATAATCCTGAAGCACCTCTTCCTTACTGAAAGCCCCCTGGATTGAAATGAAGGTTGGATTTTCCAAAATGATAAGGCGAATACTTTGGTTAAAACAAGTAGTATAACTTGCTCCCGAAGTAGTGATTATACAATCATTACAGGATCTTTTAATCACCAATGAACCGCAAATATACGATTACTCGCTGACCCTTCGGGAATTAGCAAGGCCTATGGCCGAAAAAAAAAGGAGCGATCTACGATATCAAACTGCATATACAAGGGCTGAGCAGACCCTTGCTCCACAAAATTGATTCGGAAAAAACCTTGGAAAGCAGGAGAAAATTTCTAACTTTGATCCGTATTCAGCACAATACGAAGCGACTTTACAATCACCACTCACCCGGCTTACCACATTGCATCGTTTCGATGCATTCACATTTGTTTATCTGGTATTTTCTTTATTGCATCATTCATCTGCGTTTGTATCTACCGCAAGGTATCTTTATACAAAAGTTTAAGACTCTTTTTAAGATTACTTATTTACAGACATTGGATTAGTATGAAAAAAGAGAGCTTCAACCAGCCGGTTGGAGCTCTCTAAATTTTAGGCAGAGGGATGTACTGCCCTTCCCGGACAGCCGACCTCACTACTGCTTCATCCCGGCAATAGCCCAGCAGGAACCCTCCTCCCCCGGCGCCGCAAAGCTTTAAATAAAAGGACTCTGAGTTCAACCCTTCCTCCCATAAGGGCCGGAAGGATGATGGGATCATTTCCGGAAAGTGGCGATACTGACAATCGGAGATCCGACGGGCCTCAGAGAACAGGGCCTCCCGTTGCCCGGCCATGTACAACCGGATGGCGTTTTCAGTAGCGGGTATCAGTTCCTTCTGAATGACATCGACAAAATCGGGCCGCCCGCACTGGAGCAGGAAGGCCTCCACTAACGGCCCTGTCTTACGGCTGATGCCCGTATCCAGCAGGAAGAAAAAGCCACTGTCCTTCGGGGATCTCTCCGGAGGGGCCGCCAGCCGGGCCTGGCCGTCGGGCAAGAGCAACACAGCGTGGTCAAGATAGCAGATAAGGGGGTCAGTACCGGAACTGGCCCCATGGAAGTATCCTTCCAGTTGGGCCAATTGTTGCTTGAGGCGGACGTAATGTGCTTCATCGCTCCTCGAGAAAGGATTGAGCGCATAGCGGCTGTACACTGCCGCGCACAGCGCCCCCGAGCTGCCCGCCCCGTAGCCTACCGGGATGTCGGATTCAAAATACAGGCCCCGGTTGACCTCCCGCTCGAACCGCCGGAGATCCATATCCGTCAGCAGTTCACCCTTATCCTTCAACCGCATTAGGTATTGAACATATTCTTCCAGGTTGTAAAGGACGGGCTCGTCATCGGCAGCGAATTGCCAGCCGCCGCTGTACTGGCGCAGGGGCATGGCCAACGCCTGTGAACCTTTAATGATGGTATATTCGCCGAAAAGCAGCAGTTTCCCGTAGTAGCGTTCCATCGTTATTTTTTTTATTCCCGGGGTAAAAGCCCAGGCAGTTCCTTCAGAAATTTCTCCTTCCAGGCGGCCGGGCACATCAGATAACCCCGGTTGCCGCGAGGCGGTTCCTGGCCAAAACGGACCGGGCTGTTGTCGAGATAACAGTGGCTGAAGCCCAGTTCCTCAATAATGACTTTCTCGCCCGCCAGGTCCCAGATGGCAATACGCGGCCGCAGGAAAAGGTTAACATCGAGTTGCCCCTGGGCCATGAGCAGCGTACGACGGGCATCGGTGCGGATAATACGGTTGTCTCCCACGCCCAGTTTGCGGAACACCTCCATATATTTCTCCCCCCGGAAACGGGCAGAATGAAAGTAGAGGAGTTGGTGGAAAGGCTTTGCCGGAAGAGGCAACAGTTGCCGGGACTCCCCCCCCTGCTCCAGGAAAGCGCCCTGCCCTTTGATGGCATAGAGCATGGAATCATTCCAGGGGTAGTAGATGAGGCCGATCATTAAGCCTGCCCCGGGCTCGTAATAGGCAGACTGGTGGGAGAACCCCGTCTTGTTGTCGATATAGTGGCTGGTGCCGTCCAGCTCATCTACAATGAAATAGGGCCTGCCGGAGAGAATGGTTTTGTTCGGTGACTCTTCGCTGTACAGCCCTATCTGAGGAAACTGGCGGGCCACCGCCTCCTGCATCATTTCAGAAACGGCAAGGTCTACATCGGTCACCCTCGAGCGGTCCGGCTTGGTGTATACCCGGTAATCACCGTGGAGGTGGCTCATCATGATCCTGCCGGCATCCCTGGCCCGAAATCTCATAAATTCAAGGATCTCTTTATGCATCCGTTTCGATATTTTCCTGAAAGTAAAGTTGTCGGCTATCCAGGTCAAAGGCACAGAGGTATTTGAAGTAATTGCCTTTGAACACACACCCGGCATCTATATCTAATGCGGGAACGACGTCCAGCTTTTTCAATTGTTTCACGATCAGAGGGCGGGGTGTAGGGGTATGCCCATGGACTACCACCCTGCCCTGCAGCCATTCGAGGTCTATTTGTGAATACCAACTGCGGCTCCAGATCATAGCCGGCCCGGCCTCCAGCGGGCGAGCGGCCCTAAAATCCAGTCCGGCGTGTACCAGGATATAGCCGTCCGTCTCGTAATACCATTCCAACTGGCCGAGGAAGTCCCGGTAGGGTTGTGGGATCAGCCGGGGTGATGCCGCAGGGCCGAGGCCAAAGCTCTGCATAGTAGCCTCCCCGCCATTATCCAACCATACCCGGTGTTCGTTGGCCAGCCCTCCCATAGCGCTCAGCATCAAAGCTTCATGGTTGCCCAGCAGGCAATGCAGCCGGTGCCCCTGCTCCTTCAGGCTCAGGATCAAGTCGATCACGCCCTTGCTGTCAGGCCCGCGGTCGATGTAGTCTCCCAGCAGAAAGAGCTCATCATCCCGGCTGAAGCCTACCTGTTCGAGCAGTGCCTTGAGGGTGAGCGCACACCCATGTATGTCGGAGATGGCCAGTCGCCTCATTGCTCCATGCTGGTTTTGATCTTGCCTGCCCAGCTGTCGAGGTGGGCGCGCGAGGCTTCTTTCTGTCCGAAATGTACCTTCACTTCATCGCCCCGAAAGCGGGGAATGACGTGAAGGTGCACATGCATCACCTCCTGCCAGGCGTCCGGGCCATTGTTCTGCAGCAAATTGGTGCCATCGCACTGCAGTCCCGAGGCCCGCAGCGCCCGTTCCACCCGCATGGCGACGCAGAACAAGTGTGCACCGGTTCCCTCGTCCATTTCACTGAGCTCCCGGAAATGCTTTTTGGGCACGACCAACACATGGCCGGGGTTAATGGGCATAATATCCATAAACGCCAGGGCGATCTCGTCCTCATAGACGATACTGGATGGGAGGCTGCCTTCAATAATACGGCAGAAGATACAATCAGATGGCATAAAAGAGATGTTAGAATAAGAAACTAAACTCCGAAAAAATAAGGGCCATTCAAAAAATAAACGCGTGAAATAACAGAGCTACCACCTCCGATATAGAAATAGCATTATTGCCCGGGCACCTCATGATACAAATGGCCCTTTTTATACTTTCACCAACTGAATACTTTTTATCTTGTTTTCCAATGAAAACTGTCCCCCATAAAGAAAAAGTTCTCCAAACTCTGCATCATGATCGATATACAATTGCTCCATACTCCGCTCCAGCCTCAGCAGTGCATCGACTTTGTGTCCAGCCCCAGCGCCGGCGGCATCGACGTATTCATCGGCACCGTTCGCAACCAGACCAAAGGCAAGGCGGTGGTGCGCCTGGAATTCGAAGCCTATGAGCCCATGGCGGTATCCGAAATGCGCAAGATAGCCGAGCAGGCCAAGATGCGCTGGCCCGCCGAAAAGGTAGCTTTTCACCACCGCGTAGGCATCCTCCACCCCGGCGAGATCGCCGTTATCATCGCCGTCTCTACTCCCCACCGCAAAGCCTCCTTCGAAGCCTGCCAGTATGCCATCGACACCCTCAAAGAGACCGTTCCCATATGGAAAAAGGAAATCTTCGAGGATGGCGAGGTGTGGGTGGCAGCGCATCCGTAGGAGGGCGTTATTTGGGATTCGGGATTCGTTGATTCGTTGATTCGTCTCTGCCCGCCATAGCTTTATGCGGAGGCGGGGATTCGGGATTCGTTGGTACGACGGCTTACCACACCAGGCTCAGGCCATTATTCAGCGTATACATGGTATTAGGCACCGGAATCAACGGCCGAGTATCGTAAATGAGCTGAAAATAGGTGCGTAGCGAAAGCCTGTCCGTGAGCTTTATCGACAACGTCGTCTCGGAGGAAATACGGAAGTCGGATAAATTGCTCAGGTTGGGCTGGAAGTAGGTGATGTGATTTACCGCCAGATAGGAAGTGAAACGAAATCCGGCGGAGAGATAGGTGCTCAGGCGGTGGTCGTCCAGGATCAGGCGCTCGGTAAAGGCTTCCGGTTCTTCGAATTCATTTCTCGATTCTTCGTGCTCGAACATATAAAGCGCGCCGAAGTAGAGCTGGGCGGAGTCCGTCCGAACGATCCGCAGGCGGGGGCCGGTGCCGGCCAGCAGGCGCAGGTCGATCTGCTGGATCTTATCGTACTGAGCCTGAGTAAAAACCTCCCAGGCCAGCCATTCCTTGGCGCGGTAGTTGTAACGCAGATGCCCAAACCCGTTATCGGCAAAATTTTTGGGCGCCGAACCGGGCTCATCCACCTTATTGAACTGAGTGAGGTTGTACGCCCCCAGTAGTATCCAGCGGTGGGCGCCACGCAGCAGTTCCAGCCTGGCGCTCGTCCCCAGGCGGACAGTCTGCCCGGCGCGGTTGCGGGCCAGCCCGAGGTCGAGGTTGCCCTCTCCGTAAAAACCTTTTTCTTGTTTGTCGAGGCGTAGTTTTTCGGTGTTGACCACCTGAGCGCGGCAAATCAGGGGAAATAACAATAGCAGAATAAGCAGGGGTTTCATAACTGGTTTCAGATTTTCCTTTCGCGCGCAAAGGTAAAAAAACTCAGAAACCCAGCCTATCCGTTAGGGGTAGGCCAGGGCAAACGCATTTTAAACCTTTTTCCTTCATCTTGCCCTAACGCTAAAGGGAAATGAAGGGAAAAGTGCCGTTCTTCCTTTAGAATTGAGGAAAAAACGGTGCTTTTTCCCTCCATGTCCAAATGAACAATTTAAATGCGATTGCCCTGGAGGCAGGCACTACAAACAACCCCCACTTACCTTCTAGAATAACCGGGCGGAAAGCCCAAGCGAAAAGGCCGTCAGGCGATCCTTCGGGCTATCGGTGAAGAGGCTGCCCGGCACCAGGTCTGAGAACCCTTTTCGCATCTGAAACTGGGCGGAAAGGCCATCCAGCAAACGATAGGAGACGCCCAGGCGAAGGCCCTGATCCCTGTCATTCAATTCTTCGCCAACGGGCCGATTCGGACTGGATACCTCGGCGCGTTTTCGCCCGGATTCGTCAATGGAAACGAGGGTGCGATCGTAATACTGCCAGTTGGCAAGGAGCGAATAATACACTCCAGCATAAAAAGACCACCGGCTATCGGGACTGACGGGAAAGGCCCAGCCTAACTCGGCGTCTACGTAGTGCAGGGCCATAAGTTGTACTGCCGAGACCGTCCGCCGGCTGTCGGTAGGCGTACCACTTATCCCGGTTTCCAGGTTAAGCCGGTTGAATCCCCCCAGACGACGATGTCCGATGGACAAACGCAGGCGGCTTTCCCTGTTTATAGCCCAACTGGCCCAGGCTCCGCCCTGCACTCCGATGCCTGGCCCACCGTCCTCTGGCTGTAAATGAATCAGATAGCTGGCATTTACCCCGGCTTGAAATCCCTGCCCGTTACAGGAAATAATGCTCCAGAAAGGGAGTGCTGCGATAAGGAATGTTATGTATTTCATGATTTTTTTTCATTGGTGGATTAAAAGCGGTAACGAAAGCCAGCCCAGATCGTCGTCGTACTGTACCCTCTTATTCTGGGCTGCAGAACCTCGGTTACCAATTGTGGCTCCAGCCCACTGGGCAAAGGCTGGCGGATTTCCGGGAAAGCATTTCGGCCCGGCCCACCGAAGGAATCCGTTGCCTCAAACCCGATGGCTATGCCGAAGCGGCGTTGTGGCCAGTAGGTATAGTCGGTGCGAAAGGAAAAAAAGTCATTGTTGACCCCCTTGTATTTGACCAGATATTGCCATCCCCCCACCCCATAGCTGTTCTGATCGTACCACTGCCGGTAACGGCCCAGGCCCAGTGCTACGCCGAGGTCTCCCTGCCAGATGCGGAACTGTACTCTGGGCGCTATCAGCGCAGTGGCTGTTTGAATGCGATGGGAGTACAGGAACGGATAAAACCCTCCGTTCAACAATTGCGCCTGCATTTGGCTGGTGCGCGACTGCCCGTATGAGAATTGGGCAGTAAGCGAGAACCACCGCGACAACCGGTATTCCAGGGTAGTTTCCACAAGGATGGGGGGAGCGGCATCCCCACTCCCCCGGATACTGTCCTGGTTCTGGAGGTAAGCACTCTTAGAAAACCCGAATCCGATACCCGCCACCCAGCGGCTTTCGGGGGGCCCAACCTGTGCGTCCAGGCAAAAGGGTAGCAGGAACAGCCAGGCTGCTGTAAAGAATAATGATCTTACTTTCATGGCTTGTTTAGTATTTTTCGATTACATCAGGGAAAAGCGTTTTTCGGTCACGCCGCCGCTTTCCGGGCTTGGGCAGGAGCAGTTCCAGCTCCGGCGGCAGCGTGTCGGGCCGCTCCAGCAAGGCCGGTGGCCGGGAGGGCAGGCTGGGCGGCACCGCCCAGCGGGGCCTCGGTTGCTCCTCCTGTAGAGGAAGCGGAAGGAAAGGGATTTCCTTATCCGGCAGTGCCGGCATCAGAGGCCGTTGCCGCTTCTCCGGCGCCAACAACTCGCCGGGCCGGGGCAGGGTTTTCATTTCGGGCACGAACGGCTGCTCTTCCGGCACGGCAGGTTCGCCTGGCTGCGAAGGCTTATCCGGCGGGACCGGCGTTTCCATACGGGGCAGCGGCGGAGGCGCCATTGGTTTTGCCGGCCAGAACCACCACAATAGCAGGCCTGCGGCGCCGAGCAGTAAGACTACCAGCCATTTCCAGCCCCGGGACCGCCCCGGGGCGCCGGTGGGCGGAGAAGCGCCGACGACGCCACCGCCTGCTCCATCCAGCAAACGCTCCATGGCCGCCCAGGCTTCCGGGTCGTAGCCGAACTCGTGCGTTTCGACGGCCTGGCGGATGTCCGCTTCCCACTTGTTGGCGTTGTGGCTCATGCCGATTGTTCTTTATCGTTATTGTAATACGGACTCAGTGCCGCCTGGAGCAGTTCGCGAGCCCTGGCGAGCCTCCATTTGCTGGCGCTCACGGTGATGCCGATCATGGAGGCGATCTCCTCGTGCTTGTATCCGTCGATGACGTAGAGGCAGAAAACGGCCTGCAGGTAGTCCGGCAGTTGCTGAATGTGGCGGAAGATATCTTCGGCCTGCAGCCGGCTTTCGGCCTGATTGTATACCGGCCGGGCCTCGACGGTATCCAGGCTGTAGCGCTCGCGGTAACGCTGCTCCATACGCAGGTGGTCCATCGTCACCCGGAAGGTGATGGTGGACATCCAGCCGGCAAAACTACCCGTCGCCTTGTAGTCATCCAGCCCTTTGAAGATCTGGAAGAAGGCCTGGTTGAGCAAGGCATTAGCTTCCTCCCGATTTTGGGTGTAGCGCATCGGAATGCCCAGGAGTCTGCCATAGTACCGCTGGTACAGCGCCTGCTGCGCGCGGCGGTCGCCCTTCAGGCAACCGCGCCGCAACTCTTCGTCCGTACTATTGGCCTCGTATGGCATTGTTTTCCACTTTTACCTATACTATCGACGGGGAAGGGAAAAGGGTTAGCGAAAGCTGGAACTTTTTTGATTTTTTTTCCGGCTGCCTATTCAAATATATACTCATACTCAAACAACTGGTACATCACCGCCAGGTTCAGGCCCAGGTCGAAGAAAGGTTTAGGATTGGGCCCTTTGAGCGGACCATCCTGCTGCCATTCCAGGACAGGCATCAGCGAAAAGTGGACTCTTTCCGAAAGGTAAGTCCTTAGGCCCAGCCCCGAACCGATCACCAGCGTGACATCCTGGTAGGTGTCCCAGCGGGTGCGCTTGTCCTGCAACGTGTTGGAAGTGCCTGAGATGATGCCGTCGGCTGAGGAATACTGCGTGTTGAGGTAGATATTAGCCTCGGCGAAGGGTAACCAGAAGATGTTGAGCTTTCCCTGAATGAAGTCAAAACTGATGCCGCCTCTAATCCCGATAAAACGATCAGAGTAGGAATGCGCCAGGTTTTCCTCCAATGGTATCAGGAGCACATCGAGGCCGTCACGAGGATAGCTGAATTCTTGTCCGGGGGCCCATTTGTCATGGACCAGGAGGCTCGATCTGTTGATATAAGACCACCGGAGGGTGGTGTAGGTAGCCGTTCCCCAGAAAAACCACCGGGAGTCCGGAATCTGGTAATTAAAAACAATTCCGGCATCGGCGCCATATTCGCGTTGGTAGTCCCGGTCAAACCCCCGTTCTTTGGAAATGGCTGTCGGAAACCGAGTATTCATTCCCAGGATAAGCCCGGCCGATTCCTGGGCTGTTCCGCAATGGATCGATAATAAACAGGTAAAAAGGTAAAGAAGGAGCACTTTTAGTGGTTTCATCTTGTGACTTTTTCACACCGAAATACTTCAGATAGGTTCTTCCTCTATTTTCATCACCCGGATCGTTTCGATCTTGGTATCGCTCACCAGTTCCAGGAAGAACCGGAAGCCGTTCAGTTCAAGAACATCTCCCCTTTCGGGGATGGCGCCGTGGGTCATGACCAGGTAGCCCGACAAGGTGTGGTAGTCGCCTTCCGGCAAGCCCAGACCGTACTTTTCATTGATATAATCAATTTCCAGGCGTCCCGAAAAAATGAATTCCATACCCGGCCGGATGACCGTTTCCACATACTCTTCCTGGTCGTGTTCATCCTCGATCTCGCCGAAGATCTCTTCAAGAATATCCTCAAGAGTGATCAGGCCGGAGACGCCGCCGTACTCGTCGACTACGATCGCAATGTTGATGCGGTCGCGGATGAACTGGTTGAGCAAGTCTGTCACGCGCATGGCCTCCGGCACGAAGGGCAGGTCGAGTATCAGTTTACTGATGGATTTAGGCTGTTTGAGCAATTGTTGATGATGGACGTAGCCCAGCACGTTGTCAATATCATCTTTGGTGACGATGATGCGGGACAACTTGGTTTCCCGGAAGATTTGCTCCAGGTCATCAACGCTGGCATTAAGGTCTATGCTTTCGATCTCAGGGCGGGGCACCATGCACTCCCGCACGCGCACATCGCGCAGGTTAAGGGCTTTACCGAAGAGCTCCCGGTCGATGTCTTCCTCTGTATCGGCCTGGGTGTCGTTGATGAAGTTTTCCAGGTCGAGGCGGGTGAAGGCATTATCCACTTCTTCCATCGGGGTGCGCAGCGCGCGCAGCAGGAGATTCGACAGGCGGGTCATCAGCCAGGAAGGGATGAGCAGCAGCCATTGGACCAGTTTCAGAGGGTAAGCGAGGAAGTAGAGTATATCATCCGCATAGAGCCGAAACAAGGTTTTCGGTAAAAACTCTCCAAAGAACAATACTATAATGGTAGCCAGAAGCGTCTCCACCAGTAACAGGACGAACGGCGCCTGAAAATAGGAAACCTGCAGCAGGTAAGGCTCCACGAGCTGAGTGAGCAGGTAGGTAAAGACGACCAGAGCGATATTGTTACCTACCAGCATCGTACCCAGAAAACTGGCGGGGTCTTCATAAAAGCCGGCCAGCACCTGCCCGCGCTGTGCCCCCTTTTTCTTCTTGAGCTCCACCCGCAGCTTATTGGCAGAAATGTAAGCGATCTCCGTACCGGAGAACAAGGCGGACAACATCAGGAAAAACAAGATCAGTGCAACTAACATTATTCCAGTTCCTTTTCCAGGTCTTCAACCTTTAAGCGCCCTTCGATAGCATTGATCCGGGAGTAGGAGAAGTCCTGGTCGGCTTCGAACCCGTGCCCGTAGATGATCTCATCCGGGCGGGTGATCACTACAAATTTATTGGTGTATATCTTCCGCCGGCGTTCATCCCAGATCAGCTCTTCGGTCTCGATCTTTTCTCCTTCTACACTTTTCCAGACGACGCTGTCGCGGACGATCACTTCGTTCTTGTTCTCCATCCGAAGGCCATAGCGGGCGTCGAGCTGGCTGGTAATGGCCCCTTCCGGCCCGAAGAACTCAACCTCCACGCCATCGGGAAACTCCTGCCGGGGCTCTCGCCGGTCGAGGTGGTGCAGCATGGTAGGGCCCGTTATGCGTACTCTCACCTGAGCGGAGTCGCTGTAAAGGATCTCCACATCCTTTGCCGTCTCAACCTGAGTATCGAATTTAGAGACCAGGGCATTGACATCCTCCACCTCATTTTTACAGCCTCCATGAAGCAGTAGAATAGCCGCCGCCAGGCCTGGTAACAGCACCGGAAGCAGACGGCGCTTTGACAAGTTCACGAAAAAACGAGCGGTATGCAAGTTTAATTTTTTCAGCATTTCATTCAAAATAGAATCTGCAAATATAAGGCCATCTATTGGGACTAACGCCAAATTGACGAATATCATTGGGCCATTTCATTGCATTGGGGACCTTTGCGGCAGAAAAAACAATAATTATGAGTAAGGTGGAACTGCTGGCTCCCGTAGGCTCGTTCGATGCACTGAGGGCGGCTATGGATGCAGGCGCTGATTCGGTGTACTTTGGACTGGAACAGCTCAACATGAGAGCCCGTTCTGCCTATAACTTCGTCATTTCCGACCTGCCCCGGATACAAGGCCTCTGTGCCCGAAAAGGCATGCGCACCTATTTGGCCCTGAATACTATCCTTTACAACCATGACCTTTCCCTGATGAAACGCGCGGTAGATGCCGCCCGGGAAACTGGCATCGACGCCGTCATTGCCATGGACCCGGCCGTGCTGCTGTACGCCCGCGAGAAGGAAATGCCCGTACATATTTCCACTCAGGCCAATATCACCAATATTGAAGCTGTGCAATTCTACGCTCCCTACGCAGAGGCCATGGTCTTGTCCCGGGAGTTAACCCTGGGACAAGTCGGCAATATCTGTCAGCAGATCCGGAAAATGGGTATCAAAGGGCCCGACGGAAGGGAAGTGCGCATCGAGGTATTTGCCCATGGCGCCCTGTGTATGGCGGTTTCAGGAAAATGTTACCTCAGCCTGCACACCCATAATGCCTCCGCCAACCGCGGCGCCTGTAAGCAGAACTGCCGGAGGAGTTACACGGTAAAAGATGAAGAGGGCAATGAGTTGCGCATCGAGAATGAATACATCCTATCACCCAAAGACCTGGCGACCATCAGTTTCCTCGACCAACTGGCCAATACCGGAATCGGCATTCTCAAGATCGAAGGGCGCAGCAAAGGGCCTGATTATGTCTATGAAACTGTTGGTTGCTACCGGGAAGCGCTGTCTGCTATCGCCGATGGCAGCTACGGGCCGGAAAAAATAGACGGTTGGCTCCAGCGCCTTCAACGCGTCTACAACCGGGGATTCTGGGGAGGGTATTACCTGGGGCAGAAACTGGGCGAATGGACGGATGCGCCGGGCTCCAAAGCCACTGAACACAAGATACTTATCGGATCGGGCATCAAGTATTTCAGCAAGCTCAAAGTCGGAGAATTCAAATTACAGTCCGGCAATATTAAAATAGGCGACGAAGTGCTCATCACCGGGCCCACAACGGGCCTGGTAAGGGCACAGGTCAAAAGCCTGCATCTCAATAACGTCCCGGTAGAAAGCATCTTTCGGCGCGGCGTCCATTTTTCCATGCCTGTGGACAAAAAGGTTAGGCCATCCGATAAATTATATAAGATAGAACATGATCCAGATCGCCTTTCTGAGGAATAAGTGCATCGGGTGCTATGCCTGCGTAGAGGCCGCCCCGCAGCATTGGATAATGTCGGAGGTGGACGGCAAAAGTTGCCTGCGCAAAGGGCAGCGAAAAGGCGCCTTTTACCTGAAAAACACTTCGATCGTAGAACACGAAGCCATTCAGCGGGCAGCACGCAACTGCCCGGCAAGGATCATTAAAATAAAGGTATTGGGAAAAGAGGTAAAGGGTTAGGACAATTTCATGCCTTCCTCCACCAAAAGTTTCTTGGTCATAAGGATACCGTCGGCCTCGCTGCCTTCGCCCTCGAATTCAATGCCGATGTGTCCGGTATATCCGGCATCTTTGACCAGTTTAAGAATGCGGCCGTAGTCCATGGTGGTTTCCTTGCCCTGCTCGTCGAAAGCATAAGACTTGGCGCTCACGCCTTTGGCAAAAGGCAAAAGGTCGTGCATCCCATCGTAGCGGTTGTACTCATTAATGCATTTCCCATCCTCTCCTTTTTCGATACAGAAGTTTCCGAAATCGGGCAGCGTACCGACATTGGGCCGTCCAAGTGCACTCATGATGAAGGAGAGCCATCGCCCATCGGAGGAAAAACCGCCATGGTTTTCGACCAGTACGTTGAGTTGAAGTTGTGCGGCATAGTCGCCCAGTTGTTGCAGGCTGCGGAGGGCCGCCTGCGCCACGTCGCTGGGATCTCCAGAACCGGCAGCATTCACGCGAATAGAGTGGCACCCTAAAGTTTTAGCGGCATCCAGCCATTTGTAATGATTGGTAACGGCCTGGGCGCGGGCCTCGTCGTCGGTGCTTCCCAGGTCTCCTTCGCCATCGATCATGATGAGCAAGCTTTTGACGCCGTTGTCATCGGCCCGCTTTTTCATTTCAGCGAGGTAGGCCTGGTCTTTGGCCTTATCCTGGAAAAACTGTGAAACATATTCGACCGCACTGATGCCGAAATCTTCCTTCGCCATACGCGCAAAGTCGAGGTTATCGATCTTGCCTGCCTTGAGGGCTTTGTGCAGAGACCACTGAGCCAGGGAGATCTTGAAGAAAAGCCCTTCGGGGATATCCACATTTTCCACATTGCTGCTGCCCTCACTACTGCAGGAGGAAAGCCCGTAAAGAGATAAGCCGGCAACGATCAGGCCGGAGTCGCGGAGGAAGGTACGTCTGGATCTTTGCATAGGGAATCTTTTTCGTAAATATAGGCAATTGTTTTTATTCAACCATTGAACTGATTCATCGCATTTTGCAGGCCGATGGTTCCAAAAGCCTTTGCCGTATCCGCCGCCCTGTTGAGGACCTCCGACAACTGGCTTTCCTCTTCGGAAGACCATTCCCCCAGCACATAGTCGACCTGGCGGCCCTGACTAAACTCATTGCCTATACCTATTCTCAACCGGGCATAGTTGTTGCCTCCGGTTATCTGGTCAATGTCCTTCAACCCGTTGTGGCCACCGTCGCTGCCCTTACCCCGCAGGCGAAGCTTTCCGAAAGGCAGGTTTAAATCATCGACAATAACCAGCAGGCGGTTTTTATCGACCTTTTCTTTCTGCATCCAGTAACGCACGGCCTTGCCACTGCGGTTCATATACGTGGACGGCTTGAGCAATACAAAAGTGCGCCCCTTGTGCCGGAAAGAGGCTACATCGCCCAGCGTATCCGTTTTCCATTCCGCTTCGAATGCTTTGGCCAGGGTTTCCACAACCGCAAAACCGATATTGTGGCGGGTGTTCTCGTACTCGGCGCCGATATTCCCCAGGCCGACGATCAGATACTTCATTGGATCCGTTTCTACCTTTTCTTGTTTTCCGAATAGTTTGCTTAACCAGGACATGGGAATGTGTATGAGTGTTTTCGAGCATCCGTGTTTTAGCAGAGGGCATACCTGAACCACACAAATGCGCCTTCACACCGCCACCTTGTACTCCCTCAACGCTTCATTCAGCGACACCTTTTTGTTGGTGCTTTCCTGGCGCTGCCCGATGATTAACGCACAGGCCACCTGGTAGGTTCCGGCGGGAAATTGCTTGGGGTAAGTTCCGGGAATGACTACCGACCGCGGGGGCACGCGCCCTTTGTAGGTAATGGGTTCCGAGCCGGTCACATCGATAATGCGGGTAGACTGGGTGAGGACGACGTTGGCCCCCAGCACGGCCTCTTTTTCCACCCGGACGCCCTCCACAACAATACTGCGGGACCCGATGAAGCAATCATCCTCAATGATGGTGGGTGCAGCCTGCGGCGGTTCCAGTACTCCACCTATGCCTACACCGCCGCTGAGGTGCACGTTGCGGCCGATCTGCGCACAGGAGCCTACGGTCGCCCAGGTGTCGACCATAGTGCCGCTGCCCACCCACGCACCCAGGTTGACGTAGCTCGGCATCATGATGACGCCCTTTTCCAGGAAAGCCCCAAAACGGGCGATGGCATGAGGCACTACCCGAACGCCCAATTCAGCATAGTTCTTCTTTAACGGTATCTTATCATGAAATTCAAAAGGGCCTACCTCGATGGTCTCCATTTGCTGGAGGGGGAAATAAAGAACAACGGCTTTTTTCACCCACTCGTTTACTTTCCACTCACCCGTTTCAGTAGGCTCTGCCACGCGGAGCTTGCCTTGGTCGAGCAGTTCCATAACGTGGTGAACGGCTTCCTGAACAGGTTTTGCGGACAGCCGGCTGTGGTCTTCCCAGGCTTCTTCTATGATCTGTTGGAGGTTCATCATCAGTTTGCAGAATTAATTTGCCGCGAAGATACGAGACCGTGGGCAGGTTTGGAAGTTTTAAGGACTATGGTTTCCTCGCTTCAAAGTTCAAATGCGAGAGGGGTATTGAAGCTTTGAAAGAAACCCCGAACGAAACTTCCGTTGGCAAAAACAGTGCCGTCGTGCTCCTCCTTTCCATAGGATTCGTGAATGTGGCCGAACAGGTGCAGCCTGGGGTGCAGCTCATTATGTTGTGGTACTTCACGGAATCCACTTCCAGCATACGGTCCATATTGCCCCCTATGAAAATTTTGTAGGTATGCGGAAGTGCCGCAAGTCAATTCAGGAAATCCAGCATCTGCCCTTCCCTCCCATTGGTCACATCTCCGCCATGAATGAGAAGGTCCCCGTCCGGAATAGACGCCTTGCGGTGTTTACCATGCGTATCAGAAATGAAAACAATCTTCATGGTTGTCGTTTTTTGGATTATGGCTTTGCCGGCTTAAACAGTCCTTATATAACTAACGCTTTTTAGCGAACAATTCATTAGGCCCCGGCACAGTGCCGAACACCTCGTTCGGATTTTTACTTATAACAAAAATCACTAAAGCCTTATAATCATATAATTAAGCCTTTGACACTGATTGAATTGAAGAAACGGGAACCCCTTGCCAACATCGGCTGAAGCAACCCGCAAAAATTGATTGAAAAAAAATGACTAGGAAGGTTTTTTCAATACGACATTTTTCTATATTTGCGCCATGCTCCCAGCTAAACTCCATTCTTCCAAATCTCTGTAACGAATCATAACAAATCATGCTTCTACCTTTCTGGTAGGTCCTATTTTTCATCTCAAGACGATCTAGGAAAATTTCAAACAATTTTTTTTCTCCGGGTTGAAAGGCATGCACCATTCTGCATGATAGTCAATTTCCTGGTACTCGGCGAGTACCTGTGAGCCAGCCTATCATCAGGATATGTTCCTGACAGCTTTGGGTATAGCAATTATCGAATCATAAACATCCCAAAAATGAGATTTCTCCAGATCACGCTTCTTCTGGCTGTGTTTTCTTTATCCAGCCATGCACAAAACTACACATCACCTCTACAGAGAAAAGTCCAGTTCTACCAGCTCAGCGGCAAAACCATGAAAACTACCCCGATCTTCAGATGGGACGGTGAGGTGGACGCCGCTATGCGCAACACCGTTTCAAAAGGCCACCTTATACAACTCGACAGGGAATTGCTGAGGCAGGCCTACAATGCCGACGCCCCCGCCATTACCTTACAAGTTCCTACCGGAGAGAACAGCACCCTCAACCTGCAGCTGGTTCAGGAGGATTTGTTTACAGATGATTTCAAAGTTACCAGCACCGGGAAAGAGGCCGAAGGCATTCCCTACCGCCCTGGCCGCCACTACCGGGGCATTGTCGCCGGATCTTCCCGTTCCATGGCTGCGGTCAGCATCTTTGAAGACAAGGTGATGGGCGTTATCGAAACGGCGGAAGAAGGGAACATGACGCTCGGGGCCGTCGAAGAGGATGCGCGCGGACGCTACATCCTCTACCGCACCAGCGATGTGCCCAATCCTCCGGTTTTTGAATGCGGCACGCCCGGCCTGGAAGACGCCACCAACAGCCTGCGCAGCCTCGACGAGCACCTGCAGGCTGCTCCCAACCGAAGCGTCAATAATTGCGTTCGGGTATACCTCGAATGTGATTATGACCTGTTCGTGAACAAGGGCTCTGTCCAGAATACAGCCGACTATATGTCCGGCCTGTTCAACGTGGCAGCTACCCTCTACCAGAATGAGGGAGTCAGCATCGTAACTTCCGAGATCTTTATCTGGCAATCCCCGGACGATTACGCCACTACTTCTACCGTGGATGCCCTTAAGGACTTCCGCCTCAACCGGCCCAGCTTCAATGGAGACCTGGCGCACCTGGTCTCTCGGGGCGCGCCTGCCGGAGGCGGAGTAGCCTGGGTAGATGCCCTTTGTTCCTCCTACAACTATGGCTACAGCTATATCTACAGCACCTATAACGAGTTGCCGGCCTACTCCTGGTCCGTCAATGTGATCACCCACGAAATGGGGCACAACCTGGGTTGCTGGCATACGCACGACTGCTCCTGGGATGTGAATGGCGATGGCACCGCCGCCGAAGCGATCGATGGCTGCGGTGAAGCCGCCGGTATTGCCGGTAACGGGAGCTGCCCAACCGCGCCCCTCCCTTCCAACGGAGGTACGATCATGAGCTATTGCCACCTCGTCAGCGGCATCGGGATCAACATGAACAATGGCTTCGGAACCTTACCAGGCGACAAGATCCGCTTTGAGGTCGGCAACGCGGCCTGTCTTTCTCCCTGTAGTACTTGTTCGCAAACCGTGAGCATCAGCAAAACCGATGCGAATTGTGCAGAAAGCGCCACGGGGTCGGCTACCGCATCGGCCAGCGGAGATTCCGGGCCCTTCACGTATAAATGGTCGACAGGAGCAACTACCGCCAGCATTTCAGGCCTGACGGCAGGCACGTATTCCCTTTCTGTCACGGATGCCTCGGGATGCCTGGTGGTGGAATCCGTAACGATTAACCAACCACCCTATATCATACTGTCTTTCGGCGAAAGCCCGGAAGCAGCGCCCGGCGCCAACAATGGCTCCATTAACCTGACACCCAGCGGAGGCACTCCGCCTTATTCCTATAAATGGTCTACCGGTGCAACTAGTCAGGACCTCTACGGCCTGAGTGGCGGCGTCTACACCGTCACCGTAACCGATGATAACGGTTGTACCAAATCCAGTTCCACTGTGCTGACCTCCGACGGATGCACCAATATGATCAGCACCTTCCCTTACACGGAAGGATTCGAGAGTGGTAATGGCATGTGGAGTCAAAGCACCAATGATTCTTTCAACTGGACCCGCTGGTCTGGATCTACGCCGACCAAGCGCACCGGCCCCACCAAAGCCAACGAGGGATCTTACTACCTCTACATCGAATCGTCGGACTACCTCAGCGGCTTCGCCTTCCTGCAAAGCCCCTGCCTGGATTTCAGCAACCTGCTCAACCCCACGGTTTCCTTCTCCTACCATATGTATGGTTCGAATACCGGTACGCTTTCTGTTCAGGCCAGCGTTGATAACGGCACCAACTGGACGACCATTTGGATGCGCTTCGGCGACCAGGGGGATATATGGCAGTCGGCAACTGTTTCTCTTTCCGGATACGGCTCCGTATACACAAAGTTGAGGATCGTTGGTACGGCCGGAGGCCAAAAGGGCGATATGGCCATTGACGCCATCACCGTTGACGGAGAGCCTATCCCCTGCAATCCGCCCGTCCTGGCCGTAACTTCAACGCCAGCCAGTTGCTATGGCGGCGCTGACGGTACGGCCAAGGTGACGCCCACCATGGGGGCCAGCCCTTATACCTATGCCTGGCCCAACGGCGCTCCCACTCAGACGGCTGTGGGCCTCAGCACCGGCAGTTATGAAGTGACCGTAACGGATAACAACGGCTGCCGGGCAACGGCCACCGCAACGGTCGGCCAGCCTGACGAGATCGTTCTGTCCTTCGACGTAACCAATGTATCCGTTTCCGGAGGAAACGACGGAGCGATCGGCCTTACGGTAACCGGCGGCGCTCCAGGGTATACCCTCAACTGGTCGACCGGCGCTACCAGCCCGAGCATCAGCGGCCTTAGCCAGGGCACCTATACGGTAACCGTAACCGATTCGAATGGATGCACCAAGACGGGCAGCGCCACCGTTACCATGCCTCCTTCCTGTGGCCCAATTGCCTCCTTGCCGTATTCAGAGAGTTTTGAGAGTGGGTTCGGCTTGTGGAATCCCGGCGCCGGCAGCGATTTTAACTGGAGCCGAAATTCCGGCAACACCCCCTCCAACAACACCGGCCCTTCTGGCGCCTCCGACGGCCTTTTTTACGCCTACACCGAATCTACGGCCAACAACAACAGTATGGCCTTCCTGGAAGGCCCCTGCTTCGACCTTTCTTCAATAGCCATGCCCTCGTTCAGCTTCGATTATCACATGAACGGCAACCAGATGGGAACACTCCGGCTTGAGGTGAGCACCAATGCCGGAAACAGCTGGCAGTCCATCTGGTTCAGGACAGGCGGCCAAGGCGATAGCTGGCAAACCGCCCAGATCAGCCTCAACAACTATATCGGGCAAACCATCCGCCTGCGTTTCTCCGGTACCATCGGAGGGGTAAGAAGCGATATGGCTATCGACAATATTGGCCTTTTCGATGCCGCATCGCGGCCCTCCTATCCCGTCGCATCAGAGGTGGCGGGAATGCAGGTGCACCTGCACCCCAACCCGGCCAATGACTGGACCATTGCTACCATTGAAAGCCCGGTAACACAGGATGCCGAGCTGTTCCTCACCGGGCCGCTCGGACGCACCCGCTCACTCGGAAAGGTGAGCCTGGCAGCCGGTAAAACCGAGATCTCTCTGCCGGCAACCGAGCTGGGACAGGGCCTTTATTTTCTGAGCATTCAAACAAAAAACAACCGGCTCATCGAACGCTTGCTGATACAGCGGTAGGGCCATTTTTGAAGGGGAACAAAGGTGACACGGGCCGCCGGTTTAACGGATCGGAAGAAAATCCACCCAAGGCCGGCTATACCCGTGTTACCTGTGCCCTGCTACACCGCCTGGCCTACCAAAAGTTAATTTTCTATCCATCCAAAATTTCTACCTGATCCGGAAGTTTTGGATCTAAAAAGGAATGCGCTCTTTTCTTATTCTTCTGATCGGAATGGCAGCTGCTATTCCCCATACGTCGGTAGCCTCCGTTTATATTCCCCATCCTGAAGAAGAACGCCAGGAGATCCACCGGCCCGGCCCCGAACGCCCCTTCATCCGCGCCAGAATCCGACACCACTACCGTAAGCTCAGGTATTACAGCCGCAAGCTGATCCGCCTGGCCATTATACTGGGAGTTGGTTTTGTTCCGGTTTGGTGGGCACTCCGGCGTATTTCTGAAGTAGGCGGCCTTCCCGGCTGGGTTGCCTTCGCCCTGGGACTGTGGGTTACTCTTTTTGCCCTGGTAGTAGCCATACTGATCGTAATGTGGATCACCTGGCCTTTCCGCCTACTGTTCTGGTGGATCAGCGGATGGGGTTGGAAAAGGCGGTTCGCACGGTGCTCCCGGTTTTAACAATGAGAATGACAAAGATCAAAGCCAGGACAAACAATTGTCATTCCGCAGGTGTAGAAAAACTTCTATTATTAGAACGCTTAAGGCCACGAAGGCCTAACGCTCTTTGAATCTGCTCCTGCGGTGCTTTCCCATCTCCCAATGCAACAGGTAAAGTGGAGGGAATCGATCGGCGGAGCTATCTGAGATTTTCGCGAATCTAAAAGCATAATCTATGTTAGAAATTCGCGGCCACGCCAGAGGCGGCCAAGGGATGGTAACCGCCTTCGAGATATTGGCCAAAATATTCAGTAAGCTTGACAATTTTCAGGTCCAGGCTTTTCCCGCCTTCGGCGTTGAGCGAACCGGCGCCCCTATACAAGCCTTCCTCCGGGTAGCCAAAAAAGAGATCCTCAACCGAAGTAATATTTACCACCCTCATCTTGTTGTCGTCTTTGATGAAAGCCTGCTGGACCAGGTCCCCGTCTTCGACGGCCTCGAAGAAGGAGGCGCCGTACTGATCAATACCGAACGGCCGGCAAGCAGCCTTGCTATACCAGGGAAAACGGCCTATACCGTTCCTGCGACGCGCATCTCCCTGGAGCTGGGATTGGGCAGTAAATCCTTGCCCATCATCAACGCGGCCATGATCGGCGCCCTGGCGCGCATCTTTGAAGTGAGCCTCGAACTCGTCCAGGAAGCGATCCGGGCAAACGTGCCGGCCAAACCCGAAGCGAACATGGAAGCCGCCGCAAGGGCGCTTCGTTCGGTCAGTGGAGCCAACGGCCGCAACCCATTCCTGATAGAATCGCTGCACGCCCAGCCGGAAAAGGAGAACCGGAAAGTAGAAGACCTCAGTTTTGACATTCCTGCTGAGATCAACGGCATGGAAGCGCCTTACTGGTCGGCCCCCCTTTCGAATAACAAGACCGGGAACTGGCGGTTGATCACGCCCTCCTACGAAGAGCGGCCGGCGCCCTGCAACTCTAGCTGCCCGGCGGGCACCGATGTTCGGGGCTTCGTGCGGCTCACCTCCGAACAGCAATTTGACAAAGCCCTCGAGCTGATCAGCCGGCACAATCCGTTCCCCTCTATATGCGGGCGCGTTTGCCCCAACTTCTGCGAGCAGAACTGCAACCGCAATGAACTCGACCGCGGCCTCAATATCGGCGCCATCGAACGCTTCCTGGGTGACCGTGCCCTTGATGCCAAAGTCGAGCCGGCACCGGTGCGGCACAAAGAGCGCATCGCGGTTATCGGCTCGGGCCCTGCCGGGTTGACAGCAGGCCTCCGGCTTTGTGAAAAAGGGTATGCCGTCACCGTTTTCGAAGCCCTGCCGCAGGCCGGCGGTATGATGCGGGCAGGTATCCCGAGGTTCCGCCTGCCGGACGAGGTGCTCGGCCAGGAGATCCGGCGTATTGAACAGCGCGGAGTGAAAATAGTCCTCAATAAAAAAGTGAACGTCGAAGAACTGGCCAGCAGCTTCGATATAGTCATAGCAGCCACCGGCTCCCATGTCGGCAGCCCGCTGCGCATCGACGGGGAAGAGTTCGCCCGCGATGGCCTCAATTTCCTGCGGGAATTCAAGCTGGACCACGATGCCGACGGACTGCACCAGGGACAAGAAGTCGCCATTATCGGTGGCGGCAACACTGCCATTGATGTCGCCCGAACCGTGCTTCGCCTGGGCGCGATGCCGACCATCTATTACCGGCGGACCATTAAGGAAATGCCGGCCATCGCTCAGGAGGTTAAGGAAGCACTGCTGGAAGGCGTAAAGATCGAGTTCCTCGTCGCGCCGATAGCGCTCGCCCCGGCGGGGCCGGCCAAGGTAGCGCTCACCCTTACCCAGATGGAAATGGGCGAGCCCGACGAGTCCGGAAGGCGGCGCCCGATACCCGTATCCGGTTCAGAACGAACCATACTGGCCGACCGCGTGATCAAGGCCATCGGGCAACGCTCCGACCTCTTTGCCCTCGGCCAGCAGCCGGTAGAACCCCAACAGGGATACATCGAACTGGAAAGCGGCACTTCCGTATTCTGTGCCGGGGATATGGCCTGGGGAGGCACTGTCACCGAGGCCATCGGCAGCGGGAACAAGGTGGCTGAAGAGGTACATGCTTACCTGCGGGGCAAGCCCTACCATGAGCAGGAAACCCTGCCGGAAATCGTACTGCCGAAAGACATCAACTACGCGTACTACCTTCCCATGCCGCGGCATTACAACAAGCTCCACCACCCCAAGTCCCTCACCGGTGATTTCACTGAAGTAACCAGGGGGATGGATGAACAGGAAGTGATAGCTGAAACCTCCCGCTGCCTTCACTGTGGGGAGTGTTTCAACTGCGGCAACTGCTACAACTTCTGCCCCGATGCCGCTATCCATGTCGATGAAGAAGGACGCCTGCGCATCGATTATGACTATTGCAAAGGATGCGGCATCTGCGTTCAGGAATGCCCCTGTTCGGCCATGCAGTTTCAACTAACAGAAGCAGTATCATGAAAAAGGAAAACAGCCAGAACGGCATAACACTAGAGGCGCCTTTCCAGGACCCTCCCCGGTATCCACGCCATGTACAGGTGGTCATGAAAGGCAACTATGCCGCTGCCGAAGCTGCCCGCCTGTGCAGGGCGGGCTTCATTCCCGCCTATCCCATCACTCCGCAGACGACGATTGTGGAGCGGCTTTCAGAAATGGTTGCTGAAGGCAAGCTAGATGCTACCTATATCAATATGGACAGTGAGCACTCCGTCTTTGCCGCCGCCATGGGCGCCGCCATCGGTGGAGAGCGCGTTTTTACCGCAACTGCCGGCAATGGCCTGTTCTACGCCCATGAGGTGCTGCAGGCCATTGCCCACTTCCGGTTGCCCATGGTGATGTGTAATGTCGGCCGGCCTTCCATCCCCTGGAACATCTGGTCGGACCAATCCGACTCGCTCTCCCAACGGGATACCGGATGGATACAGCTCTACGGGGAAAGCTCTCAGGAAGTGCTCGACACCATCATCCAGGCCTATGTGCTGACGGAAAAACTCCAGATACCCGTAATGGTAGTGCTCGACGCCTTCTACCAGAGCCATACCAGTGAGAATGTATGGTTACCCGACCAGAACCTCGTCGACCGCTTCCTTCCGCCCATTCAACCCGGCCCGATGTCGATAGACCTGAAGCAGCCGAAGTCCTTTGGCGGACTGATGCCTCCCGAACACTACAACCGCCTGAACTACAGCTACTGGAAAACAGTGAACCAGACGGAAGCCCTGTCCGGGAAGATCGCCGCTGACTTTGGCGCTCATTTCGGCCGCATGTACGATAACGTGGAGGCGGTCAATATCGGCTCCCACACCCGGCTGGTGCTGGTTACCCTTTCCAGTATTACCAGTACTGCCCGGGGCGTCATCCGGGATTATCCGGAGATCGGGCTGCTGAAACTGCGCCTTTTCAAGCCCTTCCCAAAGGAGGCTGTGAAAAAAGCATTGGCGCCCCTTTCCAAAGACGCCGCTATCGCTATCGTGGAACGCAACTTCCTGGGCGATAACGAAGGGGCCATCATGCAGGAAATGAAGCGGGCCCTTTACGGATCCCATTACAAGATGTATGACTTTTTCGCCGGCCTTGGCGGCAAAGACGTTCCTCCGGAGACCATAGAAAAGATCATCCACCGCGCCTTCCACCAACCCGAAGCGGTAAACTGGATAGACGTAGGCTGACATCTTTTGAACCAAAAGCATAACCAGATAATGAAACCAGCACTCGAATTCCTCATAAAAGACGAAAAGGTATATTCCGGCGCGCTCAGTTGCCGCGGTTGTGGTTGGTCGCTACTCGTCCGCCATCTGGCCAGCATACTGGGCGAAAACACCGTTTACGTCGCACCGGCTTCCTGTTTTTCCATCATTTCCGGCCCCTATCCGCTTCGGGAACTGCAGGCCAACCTGGTGCATACGGTATTCGCCGCAGCTCCGGCAACGGCAACTGGCGTGCGTGCCGCTCTTGACCGGCAGGGGAAAAAGGATACGACGGTAGTCATCCTCGCCGGCGATGGGGGCACCTTCGATATCGGCCTGCAGGCCCTATCCGGCGCCGCGGCCCGCAATGAAAACCTCCTGTACATCGTCAACAACAACGGCGCTTATATGAATACCGGCATACAGACAAGTACCGCCACGCCTTATGGCGCCGTAACGACTACCAACCCCGGCAAGGGCTTCAAACGGGCCTGGCCCAAAGACCTGATGGGCATCGTCGCCGCCCACAACATGCCCTACGCCGCTACCGCTTCCCTGGCCTTCCTCGAAGATCTGCGGAGGAAGGTAGAAAAGGCAAAAAATACCCAGGGCTTCCGCCTGTTGATGATCGACGGGCCCTGTCCGCCAGGCCATAAAACAGACCCGGCAGAATCCATCCACATCGGGCGGATGGCCGTAGAAACACGCCTCTTCCCCCTTTTCGAAATGGAACGCCAGCATTACACCATCAACTATCGCCCTGAAAAATACATCCCCGTTGAAGAGTGTATGAAATACCAGGGACGGTTCAAGCACCTGTTCGCCCCTGAGAACAAGTACATGATCGATGAGGTCCAGGCACATACCGACCAGTATTGGGTACGACTGGAAGCGCTGGAAGAGATGTAAGGTTTCATTAAGCCAGGGCGCGATTTTCTATCGCGCCCTGGCTTAATGTGGAAAAGAGCAGGTATTTTTCCAGGAAAGTAGTGATTGAAAAATAAATTCGCCATTTTGAGTCAATAAGTGATGGATCGCCCTTCGCCTCAAGGGTTGTCGGCCTTCACCATTGTTTATTGACATCGAATTTATTTTTTAAATGTCCCTGAAAATGAAAATCCACACCGTCCCCCTCTATTTATTTATCCTCAGCCTTCTTCTTCTTTCCTGCTCGGCTTCCCGCCAAATGAATAATGCTCAGCAGGAGGAGTGGCTCCCCCTTTTCAACGGCAGTACCCTCGACGGTTGGGTTCCCAAGATACGTGGTTATGCGCTGGGAGATAACTACGCTAAAACCTTCCGGGTGGAGGATGGCCTGCTGAAAGTTTCCTATCAGGATTATACCGGTGATTTTGACAGCCGCTTCGGGCACCTGTTCTATGAACGGCCTTTTTCCTACTACCGCTTGCGGACTACCTACCGATTTGTAGGCGAACAGGCCGCCGGTGGAGCAGATTGGGCCCTGCGCAACAGCGGCCTGATGATCCACGGACAGCCGGCGGGATCGATGGGACAGAACCAGGACTTCCCCATTTCCATAGAAGTGCAGCTCCTGGGCGGCACGGGAGAAGGCGAACGGCCTACGGCCAATCTGTGCACACCTGGCACCCATGTGGAGATGAATGGGAAATTGCATACCGATCATTGCACCAGTTCTACCTCCAGGACCTACGACGGCGATCAATGGGTAACCGTCGAGATCCTGGTGCTCGGCGACTCTCTGATCCAGCACTATGTGGAAGGGGATACCGTTCTCACTTATTCAAAACCGCAGGTTGGCGGTGGCGTAGTAAGTGGTTTTGACCCGGAGGCCAAACCGGATGGGACACCGCTCACCGGCGGGACCATCTCCCTGCAAAGCGAAAGCCATCCGGTAGAGTTCCAGCGGGTTGAACTACTCAACCTGGAAGGCTGTATGGATCCGAAGGCTTCAAATTATAAAGCGTACTACTTGAAACACGATAAGGAGAAATGTAAGTACTAACTCTTATCTCCCAGAATATCCATGATCTGCTCCGCCAGCTCCGGCGAATTGATAATGACGGAGTCTCCCTCGATCCGCACCTGTGCATGGTTGAGGTGATTGCGGTTGAAGTAGAGGTATATGCCTTCGGCGGAGGCTTTGTAGTTGTAGAAACGGTTCATGGTATTGCGGTCGAACCGGAACTCGTTATCCAGGCCCAGCTCTTTGTCTTCCATATAGGGTTTGGTGGCTTCCGGGTCGCCGTAAAGTTGCTGGCCGAAGTGTTCCAGGTTGATGGTCTTCTGCGGGCTCTGCATGGCGAAGTGCAGGACTTTTTCGCGGAAACGCCCTTCCTCCATCGGTTCTCCGGTGGATTCATCGACCGGCAGAGGCAGCTCTTCTACCATTTGCAGGAAGCTCTGGGTCAGTGTTTTACTGCTCTCCGGGCGCTCCAGGCCGATCCAGTTGATAAAGTATTCCGAGATCTCTTTCTGGCTACGGGCATGCTTGATGAGCTCGACGTACCGCCCCTGCCCTTCCTCGAAACGGTTGATGTGGATGCGGCAGGCCATCGCCAGCCTGTCGGTATTCAGGTAGGTGACCGTGTCGAGCAGGAAAGCGGCGGCATCTTCTCCTTCCTTACGGAAAGCCAGCCCCTCGGTATCGCGCACCAGAAAGACCCCCAGCATACGGGTGGCTTCCACTTCGTAGAGCGCATATACCAGATACCCGCCCTTGGCGCCGACGATACCCTGGAGGCTCAGCTGCAGGGCGTTCATCGTATCCCGGCTGAAGGCGATAAATGCCTCTTCGCTGAGCCCTTCCTCTATCAGATGTTGAAAATAACCTGGGAAAAGGGCATCGCCCGGAGGGCTGAGGTAGCCGTGCAGGATGTCTTCTTTCTGGAGGAAGGTATGGTTGAGCTTCTCCACCAGCGTGTCTGCACGGCTGTCGAGAGGAGTGGTAGAATCGGCAAGGAAGAGGCGGGCTTCGCTGTGCTCGGGCTCTTTTTCCAGTTCGTGGATGATGAGGTGGTGGATGAGGGTATCGCTCATGGACGGATATTTTGGGCAAAGCTAGGGATTTTTTGGGGCACATGGATAATTAGATGACAAGGGATATCGAACGCGGATTTTTGCGGGTGGGGATGGATGACGCGGATTGGGGGGGGATAACACTGGATTTCTGGAGCATTTGAAGGTTCACAGCCTCCTCTTGTACTGGTTATTTGCAGTCAATTAATTATGGAACTAGATACGCTGGAGCCCGGAGGGTTTGAGAAAACCTCATGCCCCTCCGGGGTTTTGAGAAAATAAGATCAGGCATTCATCCTCACTTATCGCACCAGTGCTACCCGCAGAGCCATTGTACCATTGATGTTCAGGATATACAGGCCGGGCGGCAAGGCCGATACATCCAGACGGGTGGAGCCAGTACCGGATACCTCCACGTCACGTATTTTCCGTCCTGCCAGATTGAACAGCGCAAGGGACTGGATCTTGTCCACCTGGTCGCTATAATCGAGGAGGAGTTCGTGGGAAGCCGGATTGGGATAAGCACGCACCAGGCCATTACTGCTGGTTTGGGCATTTATTTCCGTTCCGTTGTAAGGGTGCTCCCCTGTAGCTTCGGCCGGAGGCGCGTCCTCCCAGGCGGTTTCGTCTCCGGGAGTACCCCGGGGCCAGATGTCCGTGCAGCCCCCTTCGTTGTTACAAGCGGTTGTTTTAACGGTAATGGACCTGGTTGCCGTACAGCCTGCATCGTTGGTAACCGTGACGGTGTACATGGTAAGGGGGGAAGCCGGGCAAACCGTCCAGGTAGCAGAAGCGGGACCAGAATGAGACCACTGGAAATTCGAGACATCCCCGGCCATCGCTTTCAGGGTAATGCATTCCCCACTACAGATCGTGACGGCACTGACCGGTGAGATAGCCACAGTAGGCTTTTTACAAACCGTAATGCAGGCCGTTCCCGTGCACCCCGTGGCTGTTTCTGTCACGGTTACGCAATAGGTGCCCGGAGGTACATTTATGGACCGCCTTGTTTCAGCATTGCTCCACAGGTAAGTGTACCCGGGGCCAGAAGTTGCCGTCAGCCTTGTTGAAGAGCCGGAAAAGCAGTCGTTGCCGGAGATGGTGATGGGGAGGGGGGGGCATGGGCAAGCGTCCTGATTAACCGTTACAGAAAAACTTACAGCCGAGGCATTTCCAGCGTTGTCTTCAACCAAAATCGAGACATTATATATTCCTGGCGGAAAAACCCCGGAGAAATTCTCATTACCCAGGTACGTGATAGTGACTCCAATACTTGGGACAGGAGATAGTATTGTCGCCGTGTATTCAAAGATGTCGTCACAATTATCCACTACATCCAATTCAAAGTAAACCGTTGCCACACCTCCCAGGTCACAGGGGTCGAGCGTTACAGTGATATCCTGAGGGGCATTGACATCCGGTGCTGCTTTGTCTTCCCCTATAATAGTCCCTTCGCAATCTTCCCAGCCTGACAACGGCCTTGAACCTACATAAGAAACTTGATAAGTGAACTCTCCATAACCGTCCAGGATATTCCCATTGCTCGGGTCATTGTCGTCGAGGATATTGACGAGAAAATCTGACTCGTTGGTACATCCGAAATCACCTTCCAACACCATGTCGGAAGTAATAAAGCGCTGGCAGTCGCCATTCAACGTTATATTTATGAATGAATTACACATCAGGTTTGTGGGAGGAGCGGCATCCTGATTTACCACAACAAAAAAATCCTCCTCCCGTACATTCCCGGCGGCATCTTCTGCCCGGATCACCACCTGATGGATCCCCGGTGGGAAAGTCCCGGAAAACCTGTATCCAGATCCAAGAGAAGCTACCGTCGCGCCACCGGAAACAGGAAGAACAGTAACCGTATACTCCGAGCCAGGAACTACGGGGTTTCCGGGAGCCGCGGGGAAATGATCGCCGTCGCAGTTGTCCGTCACGGTTATTTCAAATTCGACTATTGCCGGGTTAGCGTCACAGGGGTCTAAGCTCACGACTATATCCTGGGACGGATAAACGATAACCGGCGGGAATTGATCATCTTGGCAGGAGCCCTGTGCAAACGACTGCTCTACTCCCAAAAAACCAAAGAAAAAAAGCACGAGAAGGAAAAGGGTTGAATTCCTCATGATCCAGGTTTTTTAATATTTGTATTTATCTCTTTACCGATTGCTTATTTAGGAAAACTGTTAACCAAAGGGGCTGCTAAACACCTGTCCTCTGAAGATACAGGACAATATCTTTCCTAAATACCGGAACTTTCTCTGATGATGATTTTGGGAGGGGGGAAAAGGGACATTATACAAAATAAAGATTCCCTTCGCTGGTCAGAAAATATAAAGATTGCAGAACCCAAGGGCCCTATATTCAATTGACAACTATCTCATTGTAGTTTCGTGCCGGTTACACAAAATAGCTCCGCTTTTCACGGTCCGGCAATGACGAATATCATCTAAAAAATAAATATAAATAAAATCACAAATTATAGTGCGAAGAAAACTTGCCCCCCCCCTCACACCAACCGCGAGAACCGCACATTCGAGCGGGGAAAATCAACCCCCATAGCAAAGAACGTAAACACCCCGATCACCAGCGCCGCCCACACGATATTCCATCCGAAGGTAGGCTCCAGTATCGGCCGGGACGCGGGGATCATTGTAAAAACAATGCCCACCAGCACCGAAGCGATAGCCGTCCACTGATACAGGCGCAGGCCATAGAGAATGGGGGTCTGCACCTCGCCGCGGTAGGCTTCCTCAACGAAGCGGCCGAGGCCGGTGAGGAGGAGGTACATGCCGAAAATAAAAGGGAAGGGAAGCCCCCACTGCCATAAGGCCAGCAGGATGAACCCCACAAAGAACAGCCAGAGAATGGCGTAGAGCGGCGTGGGGTGCAGGGTTTGGCCCTTCATGTCGGAAATGCCGCATACTCTCGAGCGTGGGTGAAAATAGCGGATGCCTACCTTTTCATTGTCTACCGGCGCTCCGTGACAACAGCCGTTCACCAGGCAGCGCAGGCGCCCAATGCCCTGGACCCAGGGCATGACAACGGAAAACGCCCCAATGACCACCCAAACCTGGAAGCCGGCCGCCCAGACGGCCAGGCTGGAAAACAGAATGCCTACCAGAGCACCGTAGTACCCATAGGGGCGTTTCAGCTTTTCCGATCCTTCGATCAACTGCGCCCAGAGCGCGGAAAAAACAATGCTCACGGCGCCAAACAGCACCACTGCCCAGGCGTAGGCCTCGCCGGCAAGCCAGCCGATAATGAGGGTGCCCAGTACGGCCCCGGCGCCTACATAAAAGCCGTGGTTGATCACCCGCACCGGCCCGAATACCCACTCTTTCCAGGAGTTGGCTACCCATTCCGCCATCCCCCGTAAAGCTGGCCAAATGCTCGCCAGGTTGGATGCAAAGCCATATACGACAATGCCGGAAAGCAAATGCAGCCAGGGTGCTGTACTGAAGGCCACCAGTCCTAGCGCCAGCCCAATACCGATGAACGCCATCCATACCTTGAGCCGGGGAAAGGCCCGCGCATAAGCCCGCGCTGCCAGCAGCACCAGAAAGACAGGCATGACAAAGAAATCACAAATGGGGATATTCCAGAAAATCACTGCTCCCTGATAGGGCGCATCCGGCAGAAACTGCCCCCCGACTGCGGGCCAGAGGAAGGCGAGGTAAAGCGCCAGTGCCGAACCCGCCAGAGCGCCCGTCCCCCATTGCCGCACTTCCAGGCGGGTTTTCACAACCAAAGGTACCAGAAGCAGGAATAGCCAGGAAAAGCCGAAAAAAAAGCCGGCCCCGGACATCTGCCCCAACGGCCAGGGCCATTGCACCGCCGGCAGAATATTTCCCGCCAGGAAACCCCAAACATTGGCGCCCAACAACCAGAAAGCCACTACCTGTATCAGAACAGCCAGCCGCTGCCCTGGCTCGGGTGGTTCCATGCTTTTTTCCGGAAGGCTGAACCATACCTTTTTATCGGCCCCGGGGAAGCGCTGCGCCAGGTCCGGCCGCTCGTAGCCCCATACCAGGGCAGCCATGCCAAGAATGGCGGCCGGCGTTACCAGCCACAGGCCACTGGCAGAACCCGAAAACACAGAAGCGCCAACCAGAAACAGGCTAAATCCCCAGTAAATGGGGTGCCGCAGCCACCGGTAGGGGCCTTGGTTTACGTACCGGACGGGAGGAAAGGCATTCATCGGCAACCCCCGGCCGTAACGCCACAGGGCAAACATGCCCCACAGCATCAGCAACAGGCCCGCACCCCCGATGCCAATACCCCATGCCGGATGGTGAATGGCGGGAAGCCCAACCATGGCTTCCGTTCCGTAACTCCAGGCCCCAAGCAGCGCCGGCAGGACGATCAAAAACAGGATGCCGTACAACCACTTGCCGACATTGGATCGGTTCGTTTTCATTTTTTTCGCATTTTGATGAAATAAAGAACTCCCGCCGCCGCCAGAAAGCCCAGGGCGTAAAGGGTACTGGCCAGTACCGAACTTCCAATAGAATGGTCGGAAAAGGCAGAGGCAATAGCCGCTTGTGAGGGAAAGTAGGCAGGAAGCAGCCGGATGATGAACTGGTTCTCCGCTTCGGCGTAGAAGAGCGGGTTTTGAAGCCAACCGGCATCGATATTGGCCAGCAGGACGATGAACAGTATGCCCTCCAGTTCGCCCCGAATCAGGCTGCCCACCAGCAGGCCATAACTGCCGTAGACCAACCCTGCCAAAAACAAGCCCAGCATCATCAGGAACAGGTGTTCAGGGGTGAAAAACAACAACAGCGCGACGCTTACGTACAAGGCGATCAGTGCGGTACAGCCGGCCAGTACAGCTAGTTTACTCACCAGCAGGGCCAGAGGATGATAACCGCACAGGACCAGCCGGTGGCTGGCCGCCGCCTCGCGCTGTATCAGGTTCAGGGCCAGAAAAGAGGACAGGAAACCGACGGAGGCCACCGCCAGGAAAAGCAGGGAGATGTTGCGCTCGCTGGCCTCCAGAAAAACCTCTTCCGCAACGGAAGCCAGGCGAAACGGCATGATCCGCTCCGAGGTAGTCCAGTACACTGCCAGCAGGAAGGCCGCCGGAATGGCCAGCAGAAGAATGGGGATGATGCGCCGCCGAAACATCATGCGGAGTAGCATCGAGACGCTGACACCTATCCTTTGGACTATCATTGAAGAATGCCGTTTTTCAAGTTGTAAATGCGCTCGAACCGCTCTTTGTCCGCAATCAGGTGAGTGACCACCAGGATGCTGCCGCCGCTCGCCCGGAAACGTTCGGCATAATCCCAGAACCGCAGGTAGGTTTCCCAATCGAAGCCATTGTAGGGCTCATCGAGCACCAGGAGGCCCGGGCGGTGGAAGAGGGCCAGGCAGAGGTTGAGCTTCTGCCGGGTGCCTCCGCTGAGATAGGCCACTCGTTCGCGGCGGTATTGGCCGAACTGAAAGTGCTCCAGGAGCTGGTCGCGGTGGGCCTGCCAGGATTCCTCGCCTTCACCCCGAACCGGCAGGCCATAGGCGGCGGCGAAGTACTGAAAATGCTCCAGCACCGTCAGCTGGGAAAACACCAGCGCTTCCTGCGGGCAGTATCCCAGGCGCCCGAAGACGGCCACTCTGCCGCTGTCTGCTTTCAACGCTCCCACGATGATCTGGAGCAGGGTGGACTTCCCGGAGCCGTTCTCCCCCACGATACCATTCACCCCCCCCTTCTCCATCCGAAAAGATATCCCTTTCAGGACGGCCTTTTGCCCGAACGACCGGGTAATATTTTCCACCTCCAACATCATAGTTCTTCCGCTCTGGTGAAGTCGACAAGTTCATGAATGGCCCAGCCTTCGCCCTTTACCTCACCCCGCTCCAGCAGTTTCCCCCGGCTCCTCCATTTGTGCTCATTGGCATTGAGGAAAAACCGGGGCACGATGCGATTGAACCCTGGCAGGTAGGACACCATCGAACGGACGACGTTGAAGATCTTTTTCTCTGCTTCCAGGGTACCGCTTCGGTCCAGTTGCAGGTGAATGCCCTGTTGAGGAAGTTGCAGCCCCTCCTCATCGATTACCGCCCCTTCCACGGGAATACCATTGTGCCAAACCCACTGCCGGGAAGGAGAACCCCGAAACTCTATCCAAACCAGATAGTCCTGATCGGACAAGTACCGTCCCCAGTGGAGTTGCTCCATAGGGATCTTCCAGGGTTCCACTGTCAGTACCAGCCGTTCGGCGTAGCCCAACCCCTTGATGACCGGGCCATCGGCTATATCGAACAGGGCATGGGAGCGGGGTTGAAAACACTGCCAGTCAACTGAACCCTTTTCGGACCGATAAAGCCGGGCGGTAAGCGGAGGTGCATCCGCTTCCCACCATCCCGAAATGCCAAAGGAGCCGTCTTCCCATATGATCTGATCGCCCATCTGGCTGGGCCAGTTGAGTTGCTGGAAACGGCTGCGCTCGGAGGCCCCTTTACCATCCTCGTACAATAACAGGCTGGTATAGGGCAGTTCCAGTCCGCGCCAGCGCATGGTTGCCGCATAACCAATGGCGGCATTACCCTGCTCATCCATACAATCCAGGTACCATTTGGAGAGATAAAAATTGTTGCGTGATTTGCCCATGAGTGAATGTGTTTGCTGCTTTTACAGCATATTGATAAACCATCAGGAAAGGTTACGGCCCGAAAGGTGAAGTGGTTATCAGGGCAGGTACTGGATAATTTAAATCATACTGTTCCATTTGTAAATGACTAAAATCAGCAAACGGGCGCTTTTACCCCCAGGGGTGGGCCGCCGGTGCCGCCGCCTTCTTTATCATCGGAGCAGGAGGCTCTTCCCGTTGGAGCACTTCACGGAAGAACCTGCGGGCAGGAGCCTCGTAAACCAACGGGAAAGTGGCCCTGGCCAGAAGGGAGAAACGCCCCAGTGGCAACTTCCGGTGGTGTTCTTCCAGCAGTTCCAGCCCTTTTTGGGCCTGGCTGCGGAACCAGCGCTGCACCCCCGGCGAATGGACGTCGAAGAGAGATTGCCGGCTAATGCTGAACAACCGGCTATCTTCCATGGAAACGTTGATATATCCGGCCCGGACGTCGGCCCCGAAATCCCGTAGGTCGTAGTAAAACCGGGAAGCCAGGCCCAACGGTTCCAAAATTTCATATTTATCCGGATCTTCCTTAAAGATCTTGAGGGTAGCGCGGATGGTGCCCCGGATGTCCAGCAGGTGAAAATGATACATTAGTTCTTTTTCCGGGAAGAAGAGCAGCTTATCCCGCCGGTGGGCGTCGAAAAGCAGGGAATGGAGAATGTCGGCCGTTTCTTCCTGGAAATTGGCGCCGAAGCGCTGGCCCACCTCAAAGCAATACAGCATGAGGTAATCAACTGCATCCCTGGGGGCTTCCGGCTTTTCGGAAAAGCGGATCTTTTCCTCCACATAGGCAGCCCCATTGGGGAAACCCTCCGGCACAGGGGCATCTCCATCAACAATATCATCCAGGTAGCGCATGAGGGTATAGTAAGATTCCAGGAATGTCCCTCTCAGAGGGCTGAAGGCCGCATATTTGAACAGCCGGAGATAGCGCAGAAAGCTGCGGTACTTGGCCCCGCGGGTGCGCAGCTGATACTCAAATATCTGCCTGCGCATCTGGCGGGCATGCTCTTTCAGGTTTTTCATGGGTTCTTTTGGTTGTAATTTCGCAATACGGCCCCTCTCCGCACGAAAGAGGAGGGGAACGATGGACAGCACTAAGAGATTCAAACTTCCCCCAGCTCTGCAAAGGCCCATCATTCCTCTACTCCATAAAGCAGGATCCTGGATTGCATGCCATGTTCACAGGACTTGGCCTACGCCGGCCCCTTTAAGGAACAGGCGTCCATATCATAACTTCGTCGAAGAAAGTTGTGGCGCGATAGTCCAGGCCGCTGCCAAGGGCCAATGCGGAATAAGCTCCTTCGGGGCCTTGCAGGCTAATGTCCTCCAGAAGCAGTTGCCCGTTAACCCAGACACTACCGCTTTTGCGCTTGTTGTTATACATGATCCTGATGGTGTACCATTCTCCGGCTTTCCAGGCCTGGAGTTTGTTATCATACGAGTCATCAGTACCGAAGAAGATATACCCATTGGATTCGAACGTAACCAGAGCATGGTAGGCGCCTTTTTCTCCCTCTTCCGGATTGAAAAGGCCAAAGCTGGCATTAGAGTAACTCAGCATTCCGGGCTCGGCATGGTCAACTCGAATAGCGCTTTCGACAAATACCACTTCCGGCGTTTCTTCTATGGGCAAAAAGGCGACCGCCGGCTGTCCGAACCCCCCTTTCATTTTCAGGGATCGGTCGCCCTTAAATGCATTTTGACCGGTAACCACCTGGTGTTCCTCACCAAAGCTGCAGAGCTTCAGTACCCAGCCGCCATCGCTGGGAAAGTCTCCTACTGCGTAGCCCTCAAAGCCGTCTTTTGCCTCTACCAGCTTTCCATCCAGGATAAAATCCAGTTTTTCGGCCATCCCCAGGAGCGGCTGTGCCCGGCCACTGGGAAAGCCACCGGACTCGACCATCTTTTCCACCTCTCCTCTAAAGATCTTGATCTCTTTGCGGGCAGCATCAAATGCCTTGATCACGATCTGCTCTTCGATCTTTCCGGCCTGAGATTTCAGGGCAAACCCGCTCTTGATAGGAAGGATATTTCCCTCCACCATTTCATCGATGTAGTTACCCATACTGTGGATGACACTGATCCAGGCGGGACGGTGAAGCGGATTTGGCGAATCGGTACGGAATTCAGTGGTAAGCGACTCTCCTTGCTGTTTAGGAAGGAATTCGTCCTTTTCGCACCCCATAAGGAATACGGCCAGGACACTCAACAGAATGACACATAACTTTTTCATTATTTTGGTTTTTTGGTTTCCATTTCACTGGAAATCCCGCAAAGCCGGAAAAGGCCAGGCAGGAGGTTAGGAATAATTTACCCCAACTGTAGCATTTTGTAAATGACGAATATCAGTGCTTTCCCTTTTTTCGTCATCCCTTTGGTGAACAGTGCCTCTGTTTGCGTTAAAAACTCTCTGAAAAGATTGCTATTTTGGCGTCTTTTCAAGTCGTGAAAAGAAAACCCGGATGCTGACCAAACTGGTGCTGATCAATTCTTCTTCCTACAAAATTGCCGAGCTCAACTTTGAGGGCAGCCGTTCTTTGCAGTTGGTAGGCCCCAATAACGTAGGCAAAAGTTCACTGATCTACGCCCTCAACTTCGTCTTCCTGGTCAACAAAAAGTTGATGAACTTCAGCGGGCAGCGGCCGGCAGATAAAGATACCATCGCTCACTACTTCCCCGATGCTGAACGCAGTTACATCATCTTCGAAGTGAGCAAAAAAGGGCGCCGCTACTGCATACTGGCGCGCCGCGACGGAGAGGCCGAGCTGCACTACTCAAAAATGGATACCGCCTATCAAAAAGGCCTCTTCTTCGAACACACCCCTAAAGGCCAGAAACTGCGCAACTATCGGGAACTGGCGCGCCACCTTGTCAGCGAACGCCAGGTCCGCCTCAAGGAATTGCCACAGGCTACCGATGTGCTACGCCAGATCTACCATACGGGTAAAGGCAGCAACGCTGCCGTCTGGCTGACCGACAAATGTAAAAGCAGCGGCACCACCAACAGCTTCACCAAAGTATACCGCTATCTCATCAACTCCAAACTGGTGACCAACCGGGCGCTGAAGGACATCCTGCTCATCGCCGACAACCGGGACCAGGACGTGCTCAGCTACAGCCGCCAGAATATGCAGGACATCGACCGCCTGCGCAAAGAGAGCCAGAAGGTGGCCATTCTAAAAAGCATCAAAGAGGAATTCCGCCAGTTTCGGCTGCTGACCGGCGAAGTGCAGGAAGTGTACGACAACCTCGCAAGGCAATTCCGGCTCTACCGGCAAGCCGCCACCGCACTGGCGGCCGAACTGGCCGACAAGATATACCGGAAAGAAAAGGAAGCTGAAGAACTCAGGCTACAGGCACGCGA
This sequence comes from Lewinellaceae bacterium, assembly GCA_020636405.1. Lineage (GTDB taxonomy): Bacteria > Bacteroidota > Bacteroidia > Chitinophagales > Saprospiraceae > JACJXW01. The sequence goes on from JACJXW010000010.1 coordinate 273,420, forward strand.
ACTGGAAACCCAGAAAGGAGAACAACATCAGGAGTTGGGTGTATTGCGGCACCGGACGCAAAGCCTTAAGCAACAACTACAGCAACAGGAACAGCGGTTGAAAGATATTCAGTCCCTCCCCCCTCTTCCTCTCCTTCAGCAACAACTGCAGAGCACCCAGGAAATGCTGGAAAAACTCAACTACCAACTGCAGGAGATAAAGGTGTCCGGAAGGCCGCCGGAAGAATTGGAGCGGCGGCAGCAACGGTTGCATACCAGCATCGAAACGAAGAGAAAAGAACTTTCCAATAGCGCGGACTGGCTCATCAACCACCTGGCCGATGACGCCGAGGCGATCAAGCTCCTCAACAGCATCCTGCGGGCGGAACTGGGCCACCTGCCCAAATCGGCCATCCTCAAAAAAGCGACCCAAACCGGGAACATAGTGCAGCTCTTCGACGGCGAGATCCAATTGCCCGGAGATTTCAGGATACAACCCCTGGCCACCCCGGAAGAGCTGGCGGCCGAGATCGAAGAACAAGAGAGCGAACGGGCCCGGATCTTACAACTTCTGGAAGCAGTGCGCAACCGGGCGGGACTTGAAAATCAACGCCGCGAAGCCCTCACTCAGCAAAAACAACTGGAGGGGCAAATCCAGTTGGCCAGCCAGCTCGAAGAGGTGAAAGAGGACATTAAAACCCTGAAAAAAGAACTGGAAAAACTGGCCGCCGCTCAGGAAAAAACGGAAAAGAAACTGCGCCAGCTCGACGAAGCCATCCAGCGCCTGGACAATGGCAGGCAGGCCATCAGCGAACAGGTGGCCTCCCTGCGCCAGCGCGATAATGACCTGCGTCGCGACCAACGGGAACTGGAAGCGCTGCACCTCGAACATTTCGTGCTCGAAAAGGAGGCCGAAGGGAGTACCAAAGACGCCCGAAGCCTCTACGAAAGTATCCGGCAGGATTACGAAAAATACCAAAAACTGATCGAGCAAAAGAACCGCATCTTCAACCAGCTCAAGAATAAGGCCCAGTATGACCTTGCCGACGAAAAGCGCTTCATCAACGCCCTGGAGCAGGAGCTGAGATCCCTACAGGATAAAGAACAAAGCATTGAGACCCTGCTCAACAACATCGCAGTGCAGTTTGCCAACCCGGCCCAGAAATTCCTCGACGGTTACGAAGAGTTCCGCACTTTCATCGTCAACGAGTTCAACTACCAGTTAGGGCGGGTCAGCATTTCCAATATCGAATCGCTCAAGGTGGAACTGGAACCCAACGAGCGCCTGCAGAAAGACCTGCAAAAAATCGCGGCGCTGACCCTCAACGCCCACACTCTTTTCGGGCAAGGCGAAGCAGCCGATGGGCACTTCGAGACCCTGACCGAATACCTGGAACGGGGGCAGGCCATCCCCTTCAATGAATTGTTCGACCTGCGGCTGCGCCTCACGGTCAATGGCAAGGCCCGCTCGGTCAACCTGGCCCGTCAGGTGGAATCCGACGGCACCGACCGCATGCTGCGCCTCATCATCATCATGACGGTAATCAACCGGCTGACCGTACGCAGCCCCGAGAACCGAATTGTACTCTTCATCGATGAGATCGCCACTATTGACGGCAAGAACCGGCCGCAATTGGTGCAGTATTGCCAGGACAACCACTACTACCCGATTTTCGCAGCCCCCGATATGGTCGACGGCTTCGACCGTTACGCCATCATCCGGCGGGGCGCTGGAGACCGGATCGTGATCGACGAAAAAATTCACCTCATCGAAAGGCACGCCAAAAATGACCCGAAGGAAGAGGTTTTATCTGAAAATTAAGGAGGGCCCCGTGACCGAACGCGCCACGCCCGCCAGCATCAGGGATAGCGCCGAGTTTCAGCAGCTGCTCGCCGGCGGCATCATCCGCCGGGAGAAGCGGGGCCGCGGTTATGCCTATCTGATTGCGGCACCGGCGGCCTTTGAATCTTTCTGGCAAGCCAACTTCCCGGTGGAAATGGAAGACGAAAGCCTCACTACCGGCGCCGCCAACGTGGCTCGCTTTCGGGATTCCAAGGCTGTAAAACGCCCCGGTAAACGGATCTTTCTGCTCCGCGGCTGGCAGGAGGTCATCGTCAACGATGCCAACGTCGGACTGGAAGCATACACCAAAGATTTTGGGTTCTTTGCCGCCGGCATATTCAAAGCGGGCATTCCCAGAGTATGCAGCGTCGAAAACCTGGAAGTATTCATGGCAGCCGAAAAAGTATTGGGCAGTTCCTGGGTGTTCCTTCACCCGTACGGGCGCATCGGCAAACAACTGATCGGAAGCATCCGTACCGAGGAATGGCTGCACTTCCCCGATTACGATTACACCGGCATGGAGGAATACCTGCGCATCAAAGAGGTGCATCCCCATGCACAATTGTACGTCCCGGAAGAATTGGAAGCCTTACACCGTCGTTTTTCCAAGCCACTGAAGGCCGGAGCACGGATGAAAAACCGCACCCGCCTTTCTACCCTGCCGGAAGTAGTACGGGTACGGAACCTGCTGGAAAAGACCGGCCATTTTTTAGAACAGGAAGTCCTGCTGTATGATACTGAAAGCTGATCCCGACAAGGTGCTCCGCTTCGTCGTGGAGAACTTCGAGCTCGTCCGTACGCTCTACCTGGCGCAACTGGCAGACAACGTCATTTCCCGGGAACAGTTCAACGCCCTTACCAAGCATACGGGCGACATCTCCATCAATCGCCTTTTCGAATACAAACTACTGACAGAGCAGTACGACGACATCCGCCTCAACGAGCCGGTCCGTGCATTTCTGGCGTTCCTCATCAGCGAGTTTAAGCCGCTGCTACCGTCGGAGCTGGAGAAATACCGCACTTCCTTCAGCGAGCTGTTCACCGCGATCCAGGAATGTCCGGAAGGGGAGCACCCCATCCTTCTGGAGCAGCTGGAGGCGCTCTATGACGAGGTGCAACGTTTCCTGGAAAACGTCGAGAACAATACCGGGCAGCTCCTGCGGGAAACGCAGCACCTGAAAGCCAACAAGGATAAAATGGAATATGGGGACCGAATCCGCCGGGCCCGCCACCTCATCGAATACTACATTGCCCCCCTCAACACCATCCTCAACCTGCAGCATTCCGAATCGATCGCCAGCCTGCTGAGGGAGATCTCGGCCTATGCCAACCGGGAGCGCCTCCTCCATGGCTACCAGTTGGCGCGGGACCGCTTCGGCCAATTACACGAGCTGCTGCGGGGCGGCAATGAACGCATATTGCGGCAGTCGCGCATCCTCTCCCGGGAGCTGCTGCCACTGATCGAACGGCTTCAGACGGAGTCGGAGATCCTTAGCGGGTGGATCTTCTTTCTGGAGCGCGCTTTCCGGCACGAAGTGCCTTCCTTCACCACCCGCAGTTACCGAAACTTCTTTGGCAGCAGCACAGGCGCCAATGTGGCGTTGTTTATGGAACAGTTCGATCAACGCAAGGAGGCCATACTGCTGCAGGAGGAAGAGCTCACCGCCGTCGACCGCCACGAGGTCCTCTTCGACCGGCAGCTCTACGTCGAGTCTCTTCAGGAGCAATTGCCGGTCAACGACTTTTTCGGATGGTGTCGCGAGCACCTCTATCAGAATGAACCCCAGCCTTCTACCGAGCGATTCCTGAAAATATGCAGCATCGTCTTTGAAGATAGCGAACATTACGAGGCCGAATTCACCGGCCGGCGCATTGATATAGAGCTGGAGGATTTTATTTTTCACGTACCTGAAGTGAAGGTAAGCATGAAGCCGGAAGTGCGAAGTGCGAAGTCGGAATAGGCCTTCGAATTGATGGTTTAGGCCGATTTTCCGCCTTTAAAAACCCTGGACTGGAATAAATACGCTTAAAACTCTACGAGAGAAATTGCTGACATTAACTAAAAATAATGTACCCGGAATACCACCGCGAGATCACCGAAGCTTTACTTATGGACGCCCGCTTTCTGGTGGAGGGCGAGCCCGAATTCACCTGCTTGCGGGAGAACCTGGATTTCTACCAGCAGTTCTTCGAAGCCTCCTTTGGCCTATCGCTGCTCTGCCAGAGCGACTATGCCTTTTTACAGAGCGCCCGCGACAACGACACCCTCTCCCGTGACATCTGCATTTTTCTGGGTATCCTCTGCTACGAGATGGACCGCGAAGGCAAGAATATAATGGAGGAGCTGAGTTTCAGCACTTTCGCCTATGAGGAGGTAGAGCGCCTGCTGGAATTGTCGTCCTACCGGGAAGTGCTGGAAGCCACCAAGAGCCTGCGCGACGGTTCTTCCCGCCGCAACTTCTACCATCTGCTGGCCCGCCGCCGCCTGATCGACAAAATCGACGATGAGGTTTTTCGTTTCACACCGGGACATAAGTACTTCCTGGACTTCGCCCGGGGGATAGCTCAGGGGAAGAGCGAAGAGGAGGAATAAGGGGCGAAGCCTCCATTCCCTCTACCCGGCCGAAATTATGGACAGTTCAAGTTTTTTGGTGTAAGAACCAGGCCCGGATTGTGTTGAAATGTATAGAAATGATGAAATTCTGGCCGAAACCAAGTAGGACAGGCCCCGTGAAATGATATATACTTGATTATTCCACGGGGCAGGCCGTTCTACTCGTATCCACGTGTTTCCCTATTGGTATCCATGTACTCAAGTGCATATCGCAGCAGTGTACGTTATGCCATCTCGATCTCCGCTTCCTTCTTCAGCCCCAGCTCTTTGACGCTGATCTCCCGCATTTCGATCTTGCGGATCTTGCCCGTGACGGTCATTGGAAAGGATTCCGTAAACTTGATGTAGCGCGGTATTTTGTAGTGGGCGATATTGCCCCGGCAATACGCCTTGATCTCTTCCTCGGTAGCCATTTCTCCATCCCTCAGTTTTATCCAGGCCATTACCTCCTCTCCATATTTCTCATCGGGAACACCGATCACCTGCACTTCGCTCACTTTCGGATGCGTAAAAAGGAACTCCTCGATCTCCCGGGGGTAAATGTTCTCCCCGCCGCGGATGATCATATCTTTGATGCGCCCTACGATGTTGATATACCCCTGTTTGTCCATGGTAGCCATATCTCCGGAGTGCATCCAGCGTGCCGGGTCGATGGCTTCTCTGGTTTTCTCTTCGTCGCGCCAGTATCCCAGCATGACGCTGTACCCTCGGGTGCAAAGCTCACCGGCAGTGCCTCGGGGGACGACCCTCTGCGTTTCCGGGTCGATGATCTTGATCTCCAGGTGGGGATGTACTTTGCCGACCGTGCTCACCTGTTTTTCCAGCGTGGTGCCCGGGCGGGTCTGCGTGCTTACCGGACTGGTTTCCGTCATACCGTAAGCGATCTGCACTTCGGGCATGTGCATAATGGTTTTCACCTTTTTCATCACTTCGATCGGACAGGGAGCTCCGGCCATGATCCCCGTACGGAGGCTGGACAAGTCGTATTTGTGAAAATTGGGGTCTTCCAATTCGGCGATAAACATGGTGGGCACACCATAGATGGCGGTAGCGCGTTCCTGCTCGACAGCGCGGAGTACAGCATCAGGCTCAAAACCCTGGCTCGGATAGATCACGGTAGCGCCGTGAGAAAGACACCCCAGGTTGCCCAGCACCATACCAAAGCAATGGTAAAGCGGCACGGGTATGACCAGGCGGTCTTTGTGGGTAAAGTTCATCGTTTCAGCAACGAAGCAGCCATTGTTCAAAATATTGTGATGGCTGAGGGTGGCTCCTTTCGGAAAACCAGTGGTACCGCTGGTATATTGAATGTTTATGGGATCGTCGAAACAACAGGATGCCTGCCGTCTGGCGAGGGTTTCGGCATCAACATTAGACGAGAGGCCCAGGAAATCATGCCAGTCCCACATGCCCGGGCACGGGTCCCATCCCAGATGAACAATAGCCCTGAGGTGGTGCAGCTTCTCGAGATCCAACCGGCCTGGTTCGCTGATCTTCAGTTCGGGCGCCAGGTGGTTCAGCATTTCCAGGTAATTGGATTTCTTGAACTCATCGGCAGTGAACAACAGGCTGCAACCCGAATGATTGAGTGCATATTCCAGTTCATGCAAGCGGTAACTGGGGTTGATGTTGACCAGGATGGCACCGATCTTAGCTGTAGCATATTGCACAATTGCCCATTCCGCACAGTTGGGCGCCCAGATGCCAACCCGCTCGCCCTTGTTCATCCCCGCGGCGATCAGCGCCCGGGCACAGGTGTCGACCTGCTCTTTAAGCTGACGGTACGTCAGGCGAATACCTTGGTGGTGGACAACAAGCGCCTCATTGTCCGGATACAACTCTACGACCTCATCAAACAGGCCGCCGATCGTTTTACCGATCAGCGGTTTATTGCTGATACCGCTGGCATAACTCAGTTGTTCTTTCATAGGAGCTGGTTTTATTTGGCAGGGCTGGTTGATGCCCTTAATGTTTTTTCAATAAACACAGCCATCTTTTCCAGTACGATCCCCTCTGCTTGCCGGTGGGGGATATGGCCGCATTGCTTTATTTCAAAAGCTTCCGCACCCGGCCCGATACCGTTGACGATACGCCTTACTTGTTCCATGGTGCCATACTGGTCTTCACTACCCTGGATGATCAGGGCCGGGCAGGTGATCCGGGGCAACAAGCTTTCCATGCTCCAGTCCTGGAAATGCCCATCCAGCCAGGTATCGGCCCAGGCGTCAAAGAGCGCCTCTGTTTTATCCCCGTGGAACCGGGCAAGTTTCGGAAGGAGGAATGCTTTCCTCGACAATGCATCGCGGATACCGTCCAGCGTTATTTCTTCGACAAAGGCGTGGGCAGCTTCTGTGATTATTGCGGTGGGTTGTTGGTAGGCAGCGTAGATGAGCGCAATGGTGCCGCCATCGCTATGGCCAATCAGGATGGGGCGCTGTATCCGGAGCTGTTGCAACAGCTCCGGAAGTATTTCCAAGGCTTCCCGGTGCAGATATTCTTTATTGCGCACACGTGGAAGGAAGGAGGAATTTCCATGTCCGGCACGCTCATAGATGAAGGCGTTGAGCCGGCATCGGTTCGCCAGTTTTTCGGGAAAACTCCCCCACTGCGCAATAGAACCCAACGCGTCATGAAGAAAAATCAAGGTTGGAGAGGATGCGCTTCCCGATACGCTCACTTGCTTCACCTGGAGGTGATGGTGTTCTGCCGGGAGATGTACGCTTATCCGTTCCTTGTCCTTCATACGCAGAGGGGGGCGTTTTGCAGCCCTTATTTTCCGCTGGCAAGGTAAGGCAGGAAGGCCCTTGGGGCAATGATCAAAGTCAGTTTGGGGAGGTGGCTTTTGTTAGGGTTTAGGCAGCTTTTGGGGGGGTGGGGAGGGGCGGGCGGCGGGGATTGCTAAGTGAGCAGGAGAACTTTAAGTCTCCTGCTCACTAGCAAAGTTATCGCTTTCGCCACTCCTGAAAAAGGACAAAAAGCGGTCATTTTTCACGGGGGGGGTTATTTACTCAAACTCACCACAAAAAAGTAACAACTTTTTGAATATCAATATTTAACGACAACATTTATCGCTTAGGCGGCTGTGCCGGCCGCACCTCCACCTTGCTGGGCAGCGTGCGGGGATTCATGCGCAGTAAGTCTACTACCATCTGGCCCAGGTCTTCGGGTTGTATTTTCCAGGCATCAGCGGAGCTGGGCGTATGCCCGTTGAAGTGCGTGGCAACCGAGCCCGGCATTATGGTGGACACCTTGATCCCATGGTGCCGCAGGTCGAGCATGATGGCTTGAGTGAAACCCACCAGGCCGAATTTACTGGCATTGTAAGCAGCGCCGCCGGCAAAAAAATTGGCGCCGGCCAGGCTGGCAATGGTGATGATGTATCCTTCCGATTCCTTCAATGCGGGAACAGCGGCTTTTACACTGTTGAAAACACCGGTGAGGTTGATGTCGATGGTGTCCTGCCACTGGGTAGGGGTGAGGTCCTCGATCGAAGCGAAATGGCCAATGCCTGCATTGGCGACCAGCACGTCCAGTTGCCCCCACTCTTTCAGGATACGCCCAACGCAGGTTTGCTGGGAGCTCAGGTTGCGCACATCGGCGGCAATGCCGATGGCCTTTCCCGGGCCTACCTGGTTGAGAAAAATTGCAGCCTTATCGATGGCTTCTTTTGAACGGCTGGTTACCGCCACGTTCATACCCGCTCTGATGAGAGATTCGGCGACGCCAAGGCCAATGCCTTTACTGCCTCCGGTAACGAGTGCTGTTTTTCCTTTTAGTTGTTCCATTTTGATGGAACGCCTGCTGAATAGGAAGGTTCAGTTACTTTTTCGTATTTTCCGATCCTTATTTGGAAGGCTGCGCAAACACTTCGCAAAGGTATGAAAGGACGGCAATACCAACACCGGCAGATCCGAACAGCCGACGGCTGGGTGGTAACTGGCAGGGAGTACATCCTGCGGGACGGCAATTTTACCGCCAGGGTAAAACTGCTCAGGGACCGGCCAACGGATGACGCCCTGAAATTTCGGGTCGAGGTCATTCAGAGTGAGACGGGCTACTTCGAGGCCGGCAGCCGGATTACCCTCACTGCCGACTGGGAAGGTTCCGGCAGCTGGCAGCTCCTGGAAATGAAACCAGAAGAACGTTGAGGTAACCCTTTGCCGGCTGGCCAAATGAATGAAAGGTATGACGGGCGAAATGGCTCGTACCTTTCGACCTTATTCTTCAAAAAAACTCAGACAAAAAGAACAATACTATGATCGGCCGAATTACTTCCATCTTACTGCTGCTTTCATTTGCTGTATCCCTTCGGGGCCAGGAATTGTCCTCCAATCCTTTGGAGCGCGCTCTTTCCGGGGTGGTCACTGTCGCCGTGCTGGATGTGAGCAGCGAGGATCAGAACTTCGGGTTTGGGGCTGTCCGGAGTTATGCGGATATCGCCTACGAAAAGAGCCTGGATATGAGTAGCACCTTACGCAACGGGTCGGGTTTCATAATTGAGCACCAAGGGGCCTACTACGTTCTGACCAACGTACACGTTATCGATGCCGCCTCCGGCGCACCGGGCTCGATCGTCATTTACAGCATCACCCGTGAGGAGTACCCCATGAGAGTGATAGGAGGCGACAGTTTCTACGACCTGGCTATCCTGGCGTTCGATGGCAAGGAACCCGGCCCGGAACTACAACCCTTAACCTTCAGTGAGCAGGAAGCGGAGCTGGCGCAGGAGGCCTTCTCCATCGGCAACCCGCTGGGGCGATACCCTTACACCATTACCGAAGGGATCATCAGCGGAAAGAACCGCCTGTTCTTCCGCCCGACGACGGGCCGGTTTGGGTTCCTTCAGCATACCGCCACCCTGATCTGGGGCAACAGCGGCGGCCCTCTGGTCAACGAAAATGGTGAAGTGATCGGCGTAAACACCTGGATACATGCGGACAATAAACAGGGGCAAAACTATGTGTTCTCCCAGCTCAACTTCGCGCTGGAAGGAAACCTTGCCCACCGCCTGTTCCAGGAAATGATGGATAATGGGGGGCGGGTGCAGCGGGCATTTCTGGGCGTCGTTTTCTCCTCCTCCAAAGGCCTGCTGGATGGCCCGGATTCACCGCCTGTCATCCACAGCCTCATCGAAGGCACCCCCGCTGCCGAAGCATTGAAAGAACGGATCGGGTATACCGTTACCGGCATCAATGGGCAGCCGGTGAAGACGCTGCAGGATATCGTCCGGACGCTTGAGTCCGCCAACCCGGGCCAGCGCATTACCCTTGAGCTCAAAAAGGGCATGCTCTCACCGCAAGACACTATGTCCGCAGACGAACTCACCGAGGCCAACCTTGAAAAAGTTGCGCACCACTTTTTCAAAACCTTTTCCGATTACGATGTGGACGCCAAACGGCAGGGCGTCGAACTTCACGGAAACCCCGTGAAGAGCTACCACCGCATAGAGGTGGCCAAATCCGATATCTACCCACCGGAGAACGCTACCTTTGAAGTGCAACAGGGCAAGATCACCTACGGCATGGCCAGCCTGGGCGCCATCGACAACTACGGCCGCGGGAAATTTTACCGGGCCACCTCCCTGCAGGAAGTGGCGACCGCCATCCGCCTCAATTCCCTGGAAGGCCACCTGGGGGCCGACCTGCTGGATGAAAACCAAAAACTGCAACGGGTACGCTTCTTCATGACGGATAACAACCTGGATGAGGTGAAGGCCCTTTTTTATTGAGTATCTGTAAAAGCTGGCATCTTTTTGTGTAGTGGTGAGTGCAAAAGGTATTAATGTATTGCTTGTATCATCGCATGCAGCTATTTTAGCAGGCTGATGTCTTTATCCTTAATTCATTATCCTACTAAAATCACCCGCGATGAAACATTGCTTACTTGCATTACTCCTTTGCACTCCTTTTTTTGCGCACAGCCAGGCAGCCGAAGCCACTTTGCTCGGCCACTGGAACGACGAGAGCATCCCGCCGGCCTTCTTTGCCAACCCTTATCACGACGTATGGGGAACCGTGGTCAACGACAAGGAGATCGGAATCCTGTGCTCAACTCTGGGCATTCACTTTTTTGACCTGAGCAACACCGAAGCCACCCTGGAACCGGTTGCTTTCGCACCCGCAACTGTTCAGGGCAACTCCATTGGCCACCGGGATGTAAAGACCTATCAACACTACGCCTATGCCGTGGCAGATGAAGGCGCCAGCACGCTTCAGATCATTGATATGAGCGGGCTGCCGGAATCCGTGGAAGTGGTTTATGAATCGGATGAGTTCATCCGGACCACGCACAACATCTTTATTGACGAAGACAACGCACGGCTCTATGCCGTGGGCGGCAACGGTTTCAGCCTCCGCATCCTGTCCCTGGCCAACCCGGAACAGCCAGAGCTGCTTGCCTCCTTTCCTACCGCCAGTGTTCCCATCCCCTACGTTCACGACCTGTACGTACGGGATAATATCGCGTACCTGAGCGCCGGGCAGGCCGGTTTTATTGTCATGGATATGGCCGACCCCGCCAACCCCGAGCTGCTGGGAACGATGACGGAATACATCGAGCAAGGCTATAATCATTCCGGCTGGTTGTCGGACGACGGGCAGTACTTCTACCTTGCCGATGAAACGCACGGGCGCGACGTCAAGATCGTCGATGTCAGTGACCTTTCCAATATGAGGGTCGTGTCCACGATGAATGCTCATTCTTTTCCCGGGCAGATCCCTCACAATGTCTATCCTCAGGATGGGCTGTTGTTCATTTCCTATTATTATGACGGATTACAGGTTTTTGATGTTTCCAACCCGCTTTTTCCCCGCCGGGTAGCATACTACGACACCTACGCCGGGCCGGATGTGGAATTTTTTGCCGGCGCCTGGGGCATTTTTGTGCTCCCCTCAGGAAGAGCACTGATATCGGACATGAACAACGGTTTCTATTTCTTTGAGGCTATCGAAGTGCCGCCCTATACTTCCATAACGGCCAATACGACCGGTATCAATGCCTGTCTGGCGGCAAGCGCTGATTTTTCTATCGAAATCGGCACGGATTTTCTATCCTCCGGAGTAACCCTTTCCACAGAAGGCAGTTCGGGCACGCTGGAGGTAGAACTCAACAATACCAACGCCAACCCAGGCGATATACTAACTGTTTCCGTTACGGGACTCGAACCGGGAGACGCGACACTGGTGATCCACGCCACCGATGGGGTAAGCGAAGGCCAGACAGAGATCAACGTGCATGTGATCGGCCTGCCGGTTCCGGTTATACTCCAGGCGCCGAACGACGGCCGGGAAAACGTCAGCCTCCGGCCCTTTTTCTTCTGGACGGCCAGCGGGCCCACCGCAACGCTGCCCAAGCGTATTCAACTGTCGACGGACCCGAATGATTTTGAAGGGAATATCATATACGAATCAGCTGTGAATGGCAACTCCTTAACCCTGCCTACCGAGTTGCAGGAAGGCACCACTTACTACTGGAGGATCCTTACCACCAGCGAATGTGGCGACAGCCCTTCGGAAGTGCATTCCTTCACTACGGAAACGACAACGAGCACGGTTTCGGAAGTAAATGGCAACCGCTTCCGGTTGTTCCCCAACCCGGCCAGCGAATTTGTGCGGCTAACCTTTGACCAGCCTATCGGTGAAGAAGCACAGGTGGAATGGTTGTCCGCCAATGGGAAGCACATCAAAAGGGAAGTATTGCCGGCTCAGGGACAAGATTTGAAGATGAACATAAGCACCCTGCCCGATGGCTTATATGTGGTAAGAATATCTACACAACAATTGTCCGTTAGCCGAAGGGTAGTTGTGAAGCGTTAGGGGCCTAACAAAGCCCTACGTTAATACCCTAGTATGGCTTGGGGCGATACTAGGGTATTAACGTAAAACAATCCGATCTCTATTTCACGTTGATGCCAGCCTCCGCCAGAGTGATGCGCACTCCGTCGCGGTAGGGCACCACCCAGGCGTCCTTCACTCCGATCTTTTGCATGTGCGTTTTCAGTGCATCGGCATCCTGGTAATCGCGGAAGAAGCCGATCAGGATCTTTTGCAGGCCCCCTTCCATTTCCAGGTCCATATTGTCATTTTCCTGGTCCAGGTTGCCCGGAATATTGGTTTTTCCGTAAGCACCGATCTGCACCCGGAACACCAGTCCTGACATATCCGTCCCACTTCCTTTGGACGCCATGGAGGCCTTTTCTTCGTTGAGCTGCTGAATGGCATTCTGGGAAGCGATCAGGCGGCTGTTGAGGTTGGAGATCTCCTGCTGCATCTGGTTGACCTGGTTTTCATTCGATACCCGGCTGGCCTCCAGCTGAGTCAGTTTGAGTTCCATTTCCCTCTTTTGCTTTTGGGCCATTTCGGCCTCTTCCGACAACTCTTTCAAACCTGCCGGATTGCGTTTGTATTCCTTGGCCTGGTTTTTCCAGTACTTCAGCTCTTCTTTGGTAAGGTCCTGCGCCTGTCCCTGAAATGGGGTAGCGGCGATGAAAAGAGCGGCGATAAAAAGATGAATTAGCATTCTCATTGTACAAAGTTTTATCGGTTAAAAGTTATAATCTTTAAGGAGCGGCCTTATCCGTATCCAATGCGGGGCAAAGCCATTTTCAACTGGAGTAAGCAGGGGGAAATACCATACACAGACAGCTCGAAATACCGGGGCTTGGTTGCAGAAAAGAAAAGAGGAAGGAATTGTTTTCACAGGCATCCGTTCCTACAAGTAAGCAAAACAGGGTGTTGGACGAGGCAAATATAAGAATTTTTACAAATCCATGCACGATAAAGTGAAATGCTACCCGTTGTTTTCCCGCCCAAACAAACCGGCGGACACTCTTCTGCCCTTCGGGCAGGGCTAAATGATCTCCTTCAAAGCAGCGCAGAGCATATGCACATGGTTGGGGGTGCTGCTCTCGCCCATCAGGCCGATGCGCCAGATCTTTCCTGCATACTTACCCAGCCCTCCTCCGATCTCTATATTGTATTCTTCCAGCAGCCGCTTTCTCGTAGCTGCTTCGTCAACGCCAGGAGGCACGAGTACAGCATTGAGCATGGGCAGGCGGTACTCGGGTTTTACCAGGAATTCAAAACCCATCGATTCCAGTTCTTTCTTCAGCAATTCATGGTTCCTGCGGTGGCGCGCAAAGCGGTTTTCCAACCCCTCTTCCAGCACCAGGCGGTACGCTTCCCGCAGGGCGAACATGGAGGAGACCGGGGCTGTGTGGTGATAAGCCCGCTTGGCCCCTGCCCAGTAACTCTTCACCAGCGACAGGTCGAGGAACCAGCTCTGCACTTTCGTTTTGCGCGCTTCGAGCGCTTCCACCGCCCGGCCGCTGAAGGATACCGGCGAGAGGCCCGGTGGGGCGCTCAGGCATTTCTGAGTGCCCGAATAGATGGCGTCAATGCCCCATTCATCCGTCTTCAACTGCGTCCCGCAATAGGAGGTTACAGCGTCTACCAGGAAGAGCGCGCCGGCCTCTTTTGTCATTTTGCTGATCTCTTCCAGGGGCTGCAATACACCGGTAGAGGTTTCGGCGTGCACGATAGCCACCAGTTTGGGGCTGCTGTTCTCCAACGCCTCCTTCACCTGCTGAGGGTCGATCGGCTCTCCCCAGGGCGCTTCTACACGAGACACCTTCGCGCCACAACGCTCGACTATATCCGCCATGCGGCCGCCAAATACGCCATGGATACAGATCAAGGCCTCATCGCCCGGCTCCAGAAGATTGACCAGGCAGGTTTCCATGCCGGCGCTGCCCGGGGCAGATACCACGAAGGTAAGGTGGTTCCGGGTTTGAAAAGTGAGCTGTGCCATGGCCTTGATATCGTCCATAACCGCTACAAATTCAGGATCGAGGTGGCCGATCAGCGGAGTGGCCATGGCCTTGAGAACGCGGGGGTGTACATCGCTGGGGCCCGGCCCCATCAGAATGCGTTGGCTCGTGTTGAGTTCAGTTTGATAAGACATGGAGTAATATTACGATAAATAAAATTTTCCCGATTAGTTCTCCCTAAAAATAAAGCTTCCGAATGCTTTATCCCGGGTTTCAGGTGATAAAACATTCGGAACAGCCTTTTTTAGGGTTATAAACAACGCCTATTTAACTACCAATACCGGGATGCTGGCATCGATGTTCAGGAGCGTTTCCGTCGTGCTTCCCAGCAGCATCAATTCGAGCCTGGAGTGGCCTTTACAGCCCATAACGATCAGGCTGGCGCCGGCCTCTTTGGCATTGTCCATGATGTGGTGGGCCACATCCGGCATGTCATTCCAGATCAATATGGGCTGTATCTGGCTGATGTATTCCGGCAGCTCTTCCTCCATGAACTTTTCAAACCCCTTCTCGTGGTTCTCCTGAATATTCTTTTCGAAACGTTCAGGGGTCATGTTCAGTTTGTAGGCCATGAGGTTCGGCCGCTGATAAATATTGATGGCAAAAACCTTCACACTCTCGCCGGCCTGGGCTTTGATCGACAGGGCAGCCTTCAGGGCCCTGACAGAGTTTTCAGAAAAGTCTATGGGCACCAGAATGTTTTTAAGGCCAGCAGTGGCATTTTCAGGGACTACCAACACATTGGCCTTTGTATGGCGGATCAGGTTCTTCGACATGATGCCGTGCGTAAGAGACTCCGCCTTTTTGCCGATCACCAGCAAGTCTGCCTTTTTTTCATTGGCCAGAGCCAATAATTTCTCTAGTGGAGCACCCTCTTCAATAAAGTAATGAACATCGGAAGCTGCTCTTTCGGGCATGATATCCCGCACCCTGTCTGAGAGTACGCGGAGAGCTTCTTCTTCATCCTCGTGGCTGGCCTCGATACCGGGGGCAACGGCCAGTGGAAGCCTGGCCCGCGTACTGGGAATGACATGCAAAAAGGAGATGCCTGCGATCGGGATCGGCCCTTTGAAAAAATCGAGATATTTCAGCAAGGGCTCATCTTCCCTGCTGAGGGAAAGGCCAACGATGGCTTCTCGTACCTTGAACGGTTGCAGCGTTTCATTTTTCACTGCTTTCTTTCCTGTTGCAGTACGCATATCGATTAGTTTTACGAATTTACTGGGAGAATATTTTCCAATCATAATTAAGGAGAAACCTGGCACTTTTTCAATGATAAATGTCAGTAACCTCCAGGCTTGCAAGCACCTCCATGCAAAATTGGCGGCAACTGAACCATAGCTCCGGATTTCAGTTTACATTCCATAATCAAACCGTCCCGATAATGTATCTCTGCAAAAAACTACTCTTCTTCTTCGCCTTTTTTGTCTTCAACAAGCTGATGGCTCAGAGCAGCCTCGCCGTACCTCCCCAGATGGATCCCCGCCTGCTGGAGATCAGCCAGGCTCCTTCCGCCGAACGCCTTGAGGCCGACATCCGGCAACTGGCCGGCTTCGGCACGAGGCACACCTTGTCTGATACCTTATCCGACACCCGGGGCATCGGCGCTGCCCGGCGGTGGATCAAAGCCGAGTTCGATAAGATCTCCAAGGATTGCAACGGCTGCCTGGAAGTATTCTATCAACGCAGCCTGGTGCCCGCCGAAGGCAACCGGCGTTTTGTAGAGGATACCTGGGTAGTCAATGTGGTGGCCATTCAGAGGGGCAGCCGCTATCCCGGCCGCTATGTCATCATGAGCGGCGATATCGACTCGCGCGTTTCAGATCCGCTCGATGGCATTTCCGATTCCCCCGGCGCCAATGATAATGCCTCGGGCATGGCGGGCGTCCTCGAGGCCGCCCGTGTCCTGACGAAGTATCAATTTCCGGCCAGCATCGTCTACACCGGCCTTTCCGGCGAGGAGCAGGGCTTGTTTGGGGGCAAGCATATGGCCGAAGTGGCCAAAGCCGAGGGCTGGGACATAATAGGAGTGCTCAACAACGATATGATCGGCAACATTCAGGGCATAGACGGTGTGATCGACAACTCCTCTTTTCGGGTGTTTTCCGAGCCCACTCCCGCTACCGCCGATGAGCGGCTGCGCACCTGGAACCGTTTCTACGGCGGAGAAGTGGACGGCCCCTCCCGGCAACTGGCCCGTTATATCGAACGCCTCACCAGCCAGTATATGGACAACCTTAAAGCTATCATGATCTACCGCCTGGACCGATTCGGCAGGAGTGGCCATCATCGCCCTTTCAACGACCAGGGCTTTCCCGGGGTCCGCATCATGGAAACGCACGAAAATTACTACCGCCAGCATCAGGACCTGCGCACCGAGGACGGCATACAGTACGGCGACGTCATTGAAGGGGTCAACTTCGACTACGCGGCCAGGCTTACCGCAGTCAACGCCATCACCCTCGCAGCCCTGGCGTGGGCCCCTCCGCCCCCACAGAACCTGATGATCGGCGGGGCCGTAGAACCCTCTACCCAACTGCAATGGGATGCCATCGACGATGCCGGCCTGGCTGGATATAAAGTTTACTGGCGGGAAACCACTGCCCCGCAGTGGCAGCACTCCCGCTTTGTAGGCCAAGTGACGGAATACACGCTGGAGAATATCATCATCGATAATTATCTCTTCGGCGTTGCGGCAGTAGGCCAGGATGGGAACGAAAGCGTAGTGGCCTACCCCACCAGCCTGATACCCCGGCGAAGGAACTAAGGCCTTTTTACAGCAATATTAAATACGAGTGCCCCGGAAGAGCAGCCATCGGCCGGCCGAATCACCGAATCCCCGCCTTCGCCAAAGCTCCGAGCGGGCAGAGACGAATAACGAATCTCGGTATTGCGGCCAATCTTCTACCTTTGAGGTAAAAAGAACATGAACCAAAAGCCCTCCCCCGCCATCCAAACCGGCCTGGCCCGGCTGGCCGCCGAGCAGGAATGGTTTGACAAAATAACCGGCCGCGTCGGCTACCTTTGCCATAGCGCTTCGGTGAACGAACGGCTGGAGCACGGCGCCACTGTCCTGAAACGCCTCTTCGGCAAGCGGCTGCGCGCCCTGTTTGCCCCTCAGCACGGGTTGGCCACCGACGCCCAGGACAACATGATCGAGTCGCCCCATTTTTTCCACAATCATTTCCAACTGCCGGTTTACAGCCTCTATTCAGAAACCCGGGTGCCCACCGCCGAAATGCTGGCCGAGACCGATCACCTGGTAATCGACCTGCAGGACAATGGCGCCCGCGTGTACACGTACATCTGGACGATGGTACTGTCCCTGGAGGCCTGCGGGAAAGCCGGGGTTCCGGTTACCGTTCTCGACCGCCCCAACCCGATGGGAGGAGAACGGGTAGAAGGCAATATTTCAGAATCGGGATTTCGGTCCATTATCGGCTGGTTACCGCTGCCGATGCGACACGGAATGACGGCAGGAGAGATCGCACAGTTCGCTGTCCAGCACTGGGGGATCGATTGTGAACTGCAGGTAATACCTATGCAGGGCTGGCAACGGAACATGCGCTTTGAGGATACCGGATTGCCCTGGGTTTTGCCTTCTCCCAACTTCCCTTCACTGGACACTTCCGGCGTTTATCCCGGCACCGTGCTCTTCGAAGGCTCCAGCCTGTCGGAAGGGCGCGGCACCACCCGGCCCTTTGAACTGATCGGGCACCCTCAGCTGGACGCTTATCGTTTTATCGAACAATGCCATGACTCTATGGAAAAAGTGGGGATCAAGGGTTGTCGCCTGCGCCCTGCCACTTTCGTTCCAACCTTCGACAAACATGCCGGGCAGGCCTGCAACGGCTTCCAGCTGCACATCACCGACCCGGCCACTTTTCTGCCCTGGATCACCGGCCAGTGGCTCCTGCGGGAGCTGTTCCGGGAAATGGGAAAACAATTCTCCTGGCGGCAGCCTCCTTTCGAATACGTTTACGACAAACTGCCCATCGACCTGCTGAACGGCAGCGACAAGCCGCGGCTATGGATAGAAAAACAGGGAGCAATGGAAGAACTGCAGGCACTGGAAGATGCCCACAGGGAGGAATTTATGGAACAGCGAAGGCAGGTATTGCGCTATCCGGATTGAATTCCTTATTTTCAGCTCAAAACGCTCCATGCACTTCGACAAATCAGTTTTTTCCGCACAGGAGGCCACTTTTATCGGCCACTGCAGCGTATCTCCCCTTTTCAGCAAAGCAGCGGACGTAGCCGTCGAAATGCTGCGCGCCCAGGAAAAATGGGGCGGAGCGCCAGTCGTTGAGGCCTATATGAAACATCTGGACGAACTGAAGGTGTACGCCTCGGCCTTACTCCGAACCCAGCCGGAAAACATCGCCTCGGTCAGGAATACTTCCGACGCGCTTTCTGTTGTCGCCAATGGCTATCCGTTCGAACCCGGCGATGAGGTCATCTCCTTCGTGCAGGAATACCCTGCCAACTTCCATCCCTGGCGCCTGCAGGAACTTACCCGGGGCGTCAGGCTAAAGCTGCTTTCCAACCTTCCTGCCCGGGATGACATCCCCGCCGATGTGATCGGCACATGGAGTATGGCCGAACTGGAAAGCCTGATCACGGCCCGGACCCGGGTCATCGCCCTCAGCCATGTTCAGTTCACCAGTGGATACGCTGCTAACCTGCATGCCCTGGGGCAATTGTGCAAAGAACGCGGCATTGACCTGGTCATCGACGCCGCCCAGAGCCTGGGCATTCAGCCCGTCTTCCCGGAAGAGATGAACATTGCCGCCCTGGCTTCCGCAGGCTGGAAATGGCTACTGGGCCCGATGGGTACCGGGATCTTTTATACCGCCCCTGCTTTTCGGGAAAAATTGCGTCCCATACAGGTAGGGGCAGAAACCATGGTGCAGGAGTTCGATTTTATGAACCTGGAATGGAATCCCATCCCTACCGCCCGCCGGTTCGAGTTCAGTACCTCCCCCATTTACCTGGTGGCCGCGCTGGCTACCTGTCTCCGCGAGGTGCACGCCCGTTATGGGGCCGAGGCCCTCTTTCAGGAAGCCCTTCGCCTGCAGGATCTCTTTCTGGAAAAGCTCGACAATCCCGCCTTTAAGCCCCTGCTGTTTGAGCCGGAGCACCGTTCGGGTATCCTTTCCATCTATTGTGAAAACCTTGAAGGCATCAAAGCAAGCCTGGCGGAGAAGAACATCGTATGCGCCCCGCGTAGTGGTATGTTGCGGGTAGCGCCTCATTTTTACAATACCGATGAGGATATGGAACGCCTGGCGGAAGTGTTGAACGAGTTTCGTGCCAGGCCATAATCCCGACAGGGTTTTCGTAAGAGCATACAGGTTTAGAGTTTGTAACTGCCGCTAAAAGTTCTCTTGTGAATGCTTTGATGGAATAACCGGCAGGTTCCTCCATTTCGATCATCAGGTAATCCGTAAATGGATTAGGATATATTTTAACCAGGCCTCCCGGCTGCTCTTAAGCTATGTCGGCCACTGCGCCCTCTACATAAAAGCCGAAATAAACCGTAGACAGATAATCTCCCGAACTCCGGTGAAGGTTTGCCAGGAACAAAGCTGCTATGGAATTGATGTATCCATCGCTAAAAATACCATTCGGCGCCATTTCACTTTTACTGCTCAACCGTACCAACTGGTCTGTATCGTTGTTTGCGATCACTTCAGGGAATACCAGCGTTTCCGGAAAGGTGCCGAAGCGGACCACGCTGGCAGGAATAGCCGATGCCCATTCTTGCAGGAAATCACCAACAACCGGCCATTGATGGGGGCGCCATTATAATCCATTACATCCATATTGACCATGGCCAGGTTCATCTCCGTATAGGGGCCGATCTTTAGATCAGCAGAGGATAGGAGCCTGTTTTCATTACCCGCAGTAACCGTCAATTCCAACCCGTCTTGCACCCAGCCTTTGGGAAGCGTAACAGAAAAGTAGTCCTCGAAATTGGGATAATCCAGGTCGATCGTACTTTGAAGGATATCTGGCCAGGCCATGCATAGAACGCCTAACGAACTTCCATTGAGTATTCCTTCCACGGTTACGTCCGGCGCCGGCCCGGTTCCCGTCACTGCCACCTGGAGCAAGGCAGGGCGATGTCCAACGGTAAAAAAGAGAGGGTGCCCGATAGCATACCTGTGGGTTTGTGCTAAAAAAACCGCTTCAAGGGCTGCCGTATTATTAACTATTCCCAGGCAGGTTCCCTGGTCATCTTAAATCAAAAACAGTAAACGAATAAATTTCCTACCGCTTGGAGGAACCGCCCAATCTCCCCGCTGCTACGAGCGTATCGAGCTGCATCTGCTCGGTGGCGGTGAGCGTGCCATCCGGAATTGCCCCAAAGGCGGCCGCATCTTCCAGCACCCACTGCGCCGCGTCGGGCAGTGCATCCGGCCCGTCCAGTCGGAAGGAGGCCGGCGACTGGGGCCCAAAGAGTAGCGCCCGCGTCAGCTCGGGCCAGCGCGCCGGGACAGGCTCCACGCCCGCCTGGCCGGCCAGCAGTCGCGCCCAGGTATGCATGCGCAGCATCGGCGGCGGGCCGCTGCGGGGCCGCGTCGCGGCGATGTGGGTCGTCATCTCGGCGGGCATCGGGGCCGGCCGGCGCCCGCTCCAGGTGTACGCCACCCATCGCGCCTGCAGTTCAAGCGTCGGAAAGTAAGGCCCCGACTGGTGGAAAACGCCCACGAGGGCAAAGCCCGGCAGATCGGGGTGGAAGGTGTGATGGTAGAGGTCCGCCTGGTCTGCGTCCGGCGCGAGCGCCGCGTGCGCCGTTGGGCCGAGATAGGGAAGCGAAAGCTCATAGCCGGTCGCGAAAATGATGGCGTCGACTTCTTCAGTGCTGCCATCTGTGAACTGCACCGTTTTGTCCGTCACCTGCGCCATCCAGGGGCGCGGCACGATGCGGCCCTCGGCTACGAGCGCCAGATAGAACTGGTTTTGGGTGAAGCCCGCCTCGAACGGGTCTTCCGACGCACACGGCGCACCAAACTGCGCCGGGTGGCCGCTGGTGCGCAGGATGAGTGCCTTCAGAGCCGCGGCCCTCTCCGCCGGCGACTGCAGTTCGGACGCCAGCGCTGCGTAGCGGGTGTAGACGAGGTGCTCGATAGGCACGCCGGCCAGGATCTTCTGGAGCACATAACGATGCCGGCGCGCCGCGACCACGACGCGAGCCGCTCCTCTCAGCGCCAGCTCGCTGGCGATCTCCAGCGCGCTGATGCTGTGCCCGGCGACCAGGACGCACTGCCCACGATACGAGTCGGCGCCGCGGTAGGCAGCGGCATGGGTCGCGCCGCCGCTGCCTGTGAAGCTGGACAGCCCCGCAACCTGCGGTATCATCGGTACGCGGTACCGGCCGGTGGCAGCGGCCACGTAGTCGAAGCGCTCTGCCCAGGTACGGCCGTCAGCCTGGGTGGCGCGCACAACCCAACCGTTCCCGGCGGGATCAGGGTCGATTTCATCGACGCGGGTACGGAACCGGGCGTCCGCGAGCACTCCCGCGTGTTCGGCGTAGCGGCGGAGGTAAACGCCGATTTGTTCGGCCGTTGGGTAAGCAGGAGTGCCGGATGGGTGCGGAAGGCCGGAGAATGCAGTCATTACGCGGCTGGTGTTGGTGCGCATCCCCGGCCAGACGCTGCTTTGCGGCCCGCCAACCCGCCATTGCCCCCCAACATCGATGTCCTCTTCGATGAGCGTGGTGCGGAAGCCCACCTCTCGCAGCCAGCGTGCCGCCACCAGCCCGGCCGGGCCAGCGCCAATGATCGCAGCTGTCCGTGCTGCCATGTTTGTTGCAACATTCATAAGTCCTCCATATTTCCCTGTTCTTTTGTCATAACAAAATTTACCCTTCCCTTGAGGTTTTGTCAATTTTGTTTTCCATTGGGCCTAACGGCCAGCACATGGGCCGCAGCGGTGTTTAACCGCTATTGTCTATGCGCATTGTTCATTACCATTAAGTTAAGCGTCCCGGCCAGATAACAAACTGCCGGGAAAGAGGATATTCGTGAAAATTCCACTAATCATGAACACCTCCCTCCGTGCATATCTTGACGCCATCCGGCAATTTCCAGAGTTGGCAAGACAAAGCCTCCAACAATATTTTTTCAGGCCCTGTGGAATTCACAAATTGACAATTCCACAGGGCAGGCCTGGCAAGGGCTTTATTTTATCCCTTGAACGAGTTGTCTGGCTCAACATTGCACTTCTCAAAAGTACACTTTGTGTCGAACTTGACCGCTTTTTACAAACGACTACCTGAGCTGGGCAGGCGCCGCCGCCTATGCAAATTAAACAAGTCAACGCTCAACAGCAATGTTTAGTGGTGAAAAATGCCATATGTGTCACGCCCAAAACACCGCCGCCGCGATCCCATCCGCCAGGAACCTGCCGGCGTCCGTCAGGCGGAAGGTGTCGCCGGCCTGTTCGGCCTGGCCGTTTTCCAGGAAGGGTCGAATGTGCTGCCGGAAATGGGGCTCGAAGGCGGCGCCCATCTGCCGCAGGCGGCCCAGCTCCACGCCCCAGATGGTCCGCAGGCCGGTCATGACGTACTCGTTGTAGCGGTCGGCGGGGGAAAGGCGCTCGATCTCGAAGAGGCCGGGAGGTGGATCTTGGAGATCTGAAAGATCGGACAACGCACGCATATACTTCGCATTGTTCGCTATGTTCCACTGCCGGCTCTCCCCGTTGTAGCTGTGGGCGGAAGGGCCCAGGCCGAGGTAGGGCTCCCCCTTCCAGTAACTGGAGTTGTGCACCGCGAAGTGGCCGGGGCGGGCAAAGTTGGAGATCTCGTACTGCACGTAGCCCTGCGCACGCATGGCTGACACCAGCATTTCAAACTGGCGGGCGGCATGCTCCTCGTCTACCGGCCGGGACTTGCCGGCCTTGATGAAATGGGCCAGGGCAGTGCGCTCTTCGACGGTCAGCGCGTAACAGGAAACATGAGGGATGGGGTAGCCGAAGATAATGTTCAGGTTCTCTTCCCAATGAGCATCGGTAGTGGTGGGTGAGCCGTAAATAAGGTCGATGGTCAGGTCGTTGAAGCCGGCGGAAAGGGCATCCTCCAGACAGGCGCGGGCCTCACGGGCATTGTGGGCCCGGTTGAAAAACTGCAGGTCTTCTTCGAAGAACGATTGGATGCCGATGCTCAGCCGATTGACCGGAGTGCGGCGCAGCGCGGCGATCTTTTCTTTGGCCAGGTCGTCGGGGTTGGCCTCCAGGGTGACCTCTGCGCCCGGCCGGAGGGTGAAGTATTTTCCGATCTCCTCGAAAAAGCGCATCAGCTCGCCTTCCGTCAGCAGGCTGGGCGTGCCGCCGCCGAAGTAGATGCTGTCCAGTTCCTTGTCCGCCAGATAGCCGTGCCGCAGGGCCAACTCGCGCAGCATGGCGCCAACCATCTCCTCCTTGTACTTCAGCGAGGTGGAGAAGTGGAAGTTGCAGTAGTGACAGGCCTGCTTGCAGAAAGGTATGTGGAGGTAGATTCCGGGCATGGTCGTGGATTCGTTATTCGGGATTCGTTATTCGGGATTCGTGGATTCGTTATTCGGGGATTCGTTATTCGTTATTCGTTATTCGGGGATTCGGGGCTTGTCCGCTCGGGGGCATTAGTGAAAACGGGGATTCGTAGGTTGGTGGCATCATCTCGGTTAGCGCGCACCGATCGAATCACGAATTACGAATCAACGAACCCCCGGATCAACTCCACCAACTGCTCACCCGCATCCACATGCACCCAGTGGCCGGCGCCGGCGATCGTCTCTACGCGGGCGTTTGGGAACCAGTCCAGAATGAGGCCGATGTCTTCGTCCTCGACGTAGGGAGAAGCCCCGCCGCGGACGAAGAGGGCCTCGCCCTCATAGGGTTCGGTGGCTTCGGGAGCGGCGAGCAGGTTGTCGTAGTTGCGGTAGAGGCTCTCCAGGTTCATTTTCCAGCGGTAGTGGCCGTCTTTGGTGCGTGTCAGCCCCTTGAGGAGGAACTGCCGGACGGCGTAATCCGGGATGCCCGTTTTGAGTTGCGCATCGGCCTCGTCGCGGCCTCCGATCGTTCGGAGGTCAATGCTACGCAGGGCATCGAAGATCTGCTGGTGGCCCGGAGGGTACTTCTTGGGGGCGATATCAATGACCACCAGCTTGTCGACCATATCCGGGTGCAGCAGGGCAAATTGCATCGCCACCTTACCGCCCATGGAGTGGCCGATGAGGTGCGTTTTGAACATCCAGTTGGACTCCAGGAAGTACAGCAGGTCCTCCGCCATACAAGGGTAGTCGATGTCGTCGTGGTGAGGCGAACGGCCGTGGTTGCGCTGGTCGGGTATGTAGACGGTATGGTTGTCCGCCAGTTGCTTGCCCAGGGTCTGCCAGTTGTCCAGCGTGCCGAACAGGCCGTGCAGGATGACGATGGGGTCGCCCTGGCCGAAGGTTTTATGGTTGAGGTTGATCATGGGGATTAGTGTATTAGTGTATCCGTGTATCCGTGTATCCGTGTGGCCTCATCGGTTAGCAGGCCCGAAAAAGCCAGATCATACATCGCAAACGGCCGAAGGGAGGCCGGGATCAAAAATCAAACATCGCATATTAGGTTTTTGATGTCTGTTTTCGGGCACAGCTATTGTTATTTTCCAAACCTGACGGCTATTGGGGTTGGGGGAGGCTTCTCCCTGAAACTACTGCAAATGTAAGGCTATTCTCCCAAATACCCATCCAGCGGTGTGCCCCCATCCTCCCACTCTCCTTCGGCCCGGTAGGGGTGGAAGCGGGCGAACAGTTCTTCCCTGTACCAGCCCAGCTGGCGGGTACGGCGGATCACCTCCTGGTGCTCTTTGCTGCGGTAGGCATAGGCCATCATGGCCTGGCTGTTTTCCCAGAGGCTGAAGGTCGCCTGTTGTACCAGGGGCAGTTCTCCGATGCCGATAGAAAAGATGCGCCCCGCCTTGTCGTCCATCGAACGGCTGACGGAGGGGACGAAACGCCAGAAGCGCCACAGGTGGCGGGTATGAATGGTAGCCCGGGTGATGACGCCCACCAGGCGCTGCTCATCGTAGTCGCCGGTGAGGGGAAAGGGCTGCCGTCCATCCCATTCTCCATGGGCTTTGACGGCCCGCATGAAGGTAGTCCACCAACCCGAACAGTGCTGTCGAAATTCCTGGAACAAAGGGTGGCTTTCGAAAAAACGCTGCGCCGCTGCCTCGCTGTCCCATACCCCCAGCAGGCCATAGGTGCCGAAGTCGGGCCATATGCTAAATCCGTTACCCGCCCCGCTGCCCAGCAGCTTGGAGAACTGCAACCCTTCTACCGTTTCGAGCTGAGCGCCGGCCAGGCCCATCTGGCGGAAGCCCCACCATCGGGTGGATGGTGTATCGTACCGGAAGAAAGATAGGGTTGTTACTGGATTCATTGGTTGACTTGGTTGATTTGGTTATGCCGGGCGCAGAAGACTGAAACACAGAAACACTGAATTTGTTGCCTTTTCGTTAAAATGGAATAGATGGCCGTTAAATGATCGTTAAACCACTGGACAAGGCGCCTCTTCCTTTGTATTATAAGGCGTTAATTCAGAGTAGATTGCAGGGCGAGGTGCGAAGGGGTGAAAAAATACTCTTTGTGGCCATCTGATTCGGAAGGCGTCCAAGAAGGCAAAAGATAAATAGAAAATTGTAATTTTGGAGCTTGATAACCAAAGGCTTAAAGATACTGAATGAGAAATACATTTTACCAAACCAAATTCAAAGCAAGGCATATGATTAACACAAGCATGAAGAAGATCCTGATGATGCTCTCCGTGGCCCTTTTCCTGGCCGTATCCGCTAACGCGCAACGCATTGCCTACGTCGATGTCAATACCATTCTGGAGGGAATTCCCGAGTATCAGGGGGCTCAGCAGGAGCTCGATAAACTGGCTTCTACCTGGCGGCAGGAGATAGCTCAGGAATATGATAAAATCAAGGGGTTATACAACCGTTATCAGGCAGAACAGGTCCTTCTAAGTGATGAAGAGCGCAAACGCCGGGAAGACGAGATCATGGAAAAGGAAAAACAGGTCCGCGACCTGCAAAAGGACAAGTTCGGCCCGGAAGGCCAACTCTTCAAGCGCAGGCAGGAGCTCGTCCGCCCCATCCAGGACAGGGTCTATGCTGCCATCGAAGAGTATGCTAACGAGCGGGGCTATGATTTCATCTTTGATAAATCGGGTTCCTCCGGCATGATCTTTTCCAATCCGCAGTACGACAAGACTTCGGATGTGATGGACAAGTTGAAGTAAGTAAAACTTAGTTTTTTTACTTCGCCGCAAAACCGCTATTTTTGCAGCCGTTTTGTATCAATTGATAACCAAAAACAAAAATAGGAACACAAAATGAAGCGTATTGTAAAGATAAGTGTCTTCCTGCTGATGGTGTTTGGCGCGCTGAATGCCGCACAGGCCCAGAAGTTCGGATATGTTAACTCCACCGCCATTCTGGCGGAGATGCCGGAGGTGAAACAAATGGAAGCCAACCTGGAGGCCCTGCAGAAGCAATTGCAGAAGAAAGGCCAGGGCATGGTCGAGCGGCTGCAGCAGGACTATGCTGCCGTTCAGCAGAAAGCTGCCAGCGGCGACCTGTCGCCCAAGCAGCAGGAAGAAGAAGCCAAGAAACTCGAGGACCAGCAAGCTGAGATCGCCAAATTCGAACAGGATATGGTCAAGCAGCTTCAGGAAAAACGCAACAAGGAACTGGAGCCCATCCTGGAAAAGGTCAATCAGGCCATTACTGATGTAGCGAAGGAAAATAACCTGCAGTTTATCTTCGACGAAGGGGTCATCCTTTATGCAGAGGAATCCCAGAACGTCGAAGCCCTCGTCAAGGCTAAACTCGGCTTGTAATTTGACGTACACCCGCCAACCCGTTGGCTTATTCGATTCTGGCATAGGCGGACTGACCGCCGCCTATGCCATTATCCGGGAGCTCCCTCAGGAGCAGATCGTCTATTTCGGAGACACCGCCCACCTCCCCTACGGCCCTCAACCGGCAGAAACCATCCGCGCCTATAGCGCCGATATCACCGCCTTTCTTCTTCAACAAGGCTGCAAGGCCATCGTCGTAGCCTGCAATACGGCCACCGCCGCCGCCCTCAACTACCTCCGCGAACGCTGGCCCGATGTCCCCTTTATCGGTATGGAGCCGGCCGTCAAACCCGGCGCCCATGCTACCCGCAGTGGAAAAGTGGGCGTGCTGGCCACCGCCGGCACCTTCAAGAGCCAGCGCTATGCCAGCCTCATGCACCGCTACGCCGTAAACGTCGAGCTGCTGGAAAACCCCTGTACCGGCCTGGTGGAACGCATAGAAGCAGGCCAGCTGAACAGCCCGGAGACGGAGGCATTCCTGCGCAGTATCCTCGCCCCCATGCTGGCTGTCGGCGCCGACACCTTCGTGCTGGGCTGTACCCACTACCCTTTCGTCCAACCGCTCATCGAAAAGATCGTCGGCCCGGACGCTACCGTCATCAACCCGGCGCCCGCCATTGCCCGCCAGCTGCGCCGCGTGCTGGAAGAACGGGGAATACGAAGCGCCGAAAGGGCCGGGCCACACCGGTTTTACATTTCCGGCCCGAAAGGGAACTTCGAAAGCCTGGCTTCGACACTGCTCGGCTTTGAGGTGAGAGTGGAAGCAGAAGTGGTACTATGAATTGAATATCAGAAATAAAATCCCGTTCACCCATTGAGCCTAAACCGGACATACTTGATCTTCTTCCCCTCCTCCAAATGCATTTTCTCATAGTACGTCTTTAGCTCCAGCTCGGGCATAGGCAACGGTTTGGCATAGATGTCATCATCCTGGTAGAGGATCTCGGCGCCGGGGTACTTTCCCAACACCTCCAGCGTGTATTCAAAAAGCTGAGGTTCATCCGTTTTGAGATGGACGAGGCCACCGGCCGCCAGTACTTTTTTATACTCGTCCAGAAAACGGGGAGCGGTGAGGCGGCGATTGGCCTTGCTGTTGCGCAGGAAGGGGTCGGGGAAGGTGATCCAGATCTCGCTGGCCTCGCCCGGCAGGAAAAAATTGGCGATGTACTCAATGCGCAAACGCAGGAAGGCGATATTGCTCAGCCCTTCTTCCAGGGCGATCCGGGCCCCCTTCCAGATGCGCGCGCCTTTCACATCCACACCGATGAAATTGCGGTGGGGGTTTTGCCGCCCCAGCCCCAGGGTGTACTCGCCCCGCCCGCAGGCCAGCTCCAGCGTGATGGGTTTGTCGTTGCCAAAGTGTTTGGCGGCCCAGTCTCCTTTCAGGCTGGCCGGCTCGCCATTGAGCCCGTACAACTGGGGCTCCATAGGATTGTAGTTCTCGTATACATTGGGAAATGTAAGGAGTTCGGCGAATTTCTGGAGTTTGTTTCTCTTGCTCATACGGGGGGCAAATATAAGGGTTTCTGGGGTTTCTGGGGTTTATGGGTTTATGGGTTTATGGTTAGGCAACCAAGAAAGCAGAAACAAAGAACCATAGCACCTTACCCCCCGTTTCCCTTCTCAAACCGGACAAGCACCTGTTCCAACTGGTAATGGTACTTGGGGAAGGTATCCAGGTTGCGGTGGCCGGCGCCGTCGATGGTGATGAATGCCTCCGGGCCGGCAAGCAGGGGGCGCAGGCGCTGGGACAGCCGGTACTCCACAACGCGGTCACGGGTGCCGGCAAAGACGACCGCAGGGCAGTTGAGTTGTTGCAGATGACAATCATTCGGAAACGACAAGCGGAAGAACGCGTCAGGTATGGGAAGCCGGGAGATGGCCCGCACAACGTTGGGCATATTGTCAAAAGGGGTTTCCAGAATAACGAGCCGCGGTTGCCGCCGGGTGGCCAGCCAGGAAGCTACTCCCGAACCCAGCGACCTTCCATAAACAATGATAGCCTCCTCGGGATAACGATCCAGGAGCCACTGGTAGGCAGCTTCCCCATCGGCATAAAGACCAGATTCGGAAGGCCGGCCGCTACTCTTTCCATACCCCCGGTAATCGATGGCAAAGAAGTCGTACCCCAGGCGGGTGAACGCTCCCTGATGCTTCGCCCAGCGCTGAAGGTTTCCCTGATTGCCATGAAGATAAAGGATAACCCCTTTCCTCTTCTCTTTTAAAGGCGCACGGAAAAGCAAAGCGTTCAGCTGTGTTCCATCTTCGGCTTCGAGCCATACTTCCTGCCAGCCTCCGGTATTGAAGAAGAACTGGTGGCCCGGAGGCAGGCGATAGGGCTGGAAAACAAAACGCTCCTGCAGGAAATACACCAGCAACAACATGGCTCCGTACAGGGCAAGCCCACCAAGAAAGATATAGGTTACAACAATCATTGCATAAATTCAATAGCACTGCTCCCAACCGCCGCAAAGGGCCGAAATCCACGCAACCGCGCAAAAGGGAGAAATTGCGCAAGAGGCGCACAACCAGGCGCAATCAACCTGCAGAAGCGCCAATTTAGCAACCAAAGCCCACTGCCCCAGCTTATTGGGCAAAATAATTGTGTCGGATTCCGTAATAAGACAAACATCCGCTCGAACATAATCGGGGAATTCGTTATTTTTATTGTAAACCAGATGGAAGACCGGAAAATTACTGAAGCTATGAAATTCATCCATATAACGATCCTGTTCCTGATCCCACTGCTTTCCTTTTCTCAAAAGATAACAGTATCGGAACCCATCGTCCTCAGAAGTGACATTGCCTACGAACTCATCGGGGACCTGGGGGGCAACACCCTCGTTTTCCGGGATAAAGGAACGGCTTTTGAAGTGGTGGCCTTCAACAAGCAGTTGAAGGAATCCTGGGCGAAAGACATCGAACTGGACAACCGCCAACCCAAGGTCATCGGCCTGGTTACCGGGAAAGCCGATTTTACCATCATCTATCAATTCAGGGAAAAATCCAATATTATCCTCAAGGCCCATAAGTACGGGCCAGGGGCCAACCTGATCGACTCGGTAAGCCTGGCCAATCTGGGATACCTGTTCTACAACCCCGGCTTCGAATTCATCCGTTCCGAAGACCGCTCCAAGGCCCTGGTCTATTTCCTGGAAAAGCAGGAACTGATCAAAGCTTTTTCCATTGACCTGGAAAACCTCCACCTCAAGTGGCAGGCCGTCCTCCAGCCGGAAGACTTCAGCTATTACCAGAACTTCCAGGAAATGCTGGTGGACAATAACGGCAACATGACACTCATCCTGGAAAAGAACAACTACCGCGCCAAACGGGAGGAACACCATTTTGAGATCCATACTTATTATGGCCTGTCGTCCAAACTCATCAAATATCAGGTCCCCATGCCCAATAAGCTGACCTATGACGTATTCTTCACCTACGACCACCTCAACGACAGGCTGATTGCCGCCGGTTTGTATTCGGATAAAAACCTGGGGCGTGCCGATGGCTACTTCTACCTCAGTATTCCGCCCCAAAAACCTGAAGAGTATAAACTCACCCTGCATGAGTTCGATGAAGAATTTGTCAGTGCTCTGCTCGGCAAAGATGGAGACAAGGCCAAAGGACTGGCAGAGGCCAGTATACAGGAGGTCGTCCTGCGCCTCGACGGCGGCGTCCTGCTCATCGGCGAACGCAACCGGGCCTTTGAGCGCCGGGCCGCCGGCATGAACCGGTCCTTCTACGACGTCAGCGGCCGCTTCGCCGTGGATTATTACTACGACGAGGTGTTCGTCATTTCGATCCACCCTACCGGCGAGACGCACTGGAAGACCGTACTCCATAAAAAACAGTACTCTCAGGACGACGATGGCATGTATTCTTCTTACTTCCTTTTCAAAACGCCCAGCAACCTGCGCTTCCTCTTCAACGATGAGATCAAATACGAAAATACGGTCAGCGAATACGTGCTCAAAGGCAACGGGACGGCCGAACGCAACAGCCTCCTGAGCACCGAAAACCTCAAACTCCGGCTCCGCTTCCGCGACGCCGTGCAGGTGAACGCCAGCGAACTGATCATCCCCAGCGAACGCCGGAATAGGTTAAAGCTGGTCCGGCTGGAATACAATTAGCCGGTTACCGTGAATTTGCCGGAAATTCGCCCTTCGTTGTCGGGTTCCACGAATACCGAATCAACAAATACCCGCCTTCGCTTAAAGCTTCGACGGGCGAAGACGAATCAACCGATCAACCAATCCCGGCTCTACCCTCGCCAGGTAATGATGAAAACCCGCTCAACCCGAGAGAGAAATTTGCATCTTGCATTAAAAAACCATGCAGTTCCTGACCACCCAACAACTGGAATCCTTACTTCCTTTTCCGCTATTGATCGATGGGCTGGAACAGGCCTTCGCCGGCCATTACCACGTGCCCCTTCGCCAACACTACGACTACCCTATTCCCTCTGAGAAAGAAGAAGGCACTTTATTGCTCATGCCCGCCTGGGACGACGGCACCTACTTCGGCGTCAAGCTTATCGCGGTGAGCCCCCAAAACCGGCGCCAGGGATTGCCTACCGTTCAGGGCATTTATACCCTTTTCGAAACCAAAACCGGCATGCCCGTCCTGCAGATGGACGCCAAATGCCTGACCAACCTGCGCACCGCCGCGGCCTCCGCCCTGGCCTCCCGTTTCCTCTCCCGCCCAGAGAGCACTACCCTGCTCCTGGTGGGCACCGGCGCCCTGTCGCCCTATCTCGTAAGAGCCCACGCCAGTGTCCGCCCCATTGAGAAGGTCCTGATCTGGGGAAGAAACCCGGAAAATGCAAAAGCACTGGCAGCAAGCCTGAAAAACGGCCAATACTCCGCCACTTCCGTACCCCACCTTTCCGAAGCGGCCTCTCATGCTGACATCATCAGCTGCGCCACCACCAGTGCCGAACCCCTCGTGTTCGGGAAATGGCTGCAAGCAGGCCAGCACCTCGACCTCGTCGGCTCCTTCAAGCCCAATATGCGGGAGGCCGACGACGAGGCCATTCGCCGGACTGCCGTCTATGTCGACACCATGGAAGGAGCCTTGAAAGAGACCGGGGATATCGTACAGCCCATCCGAAACGGAACGCTCCGGCCGGAAGATATCCGGGGAGACCTTTTCAACCTGTGCCGCAAAGAGATCTCCGGCCGCCAAAACCCGGAAGCAATCACCCTGTTCAAATCGGTGGGCCTCGCCCTGGAAGACCTCGCGGCGGCTAAACTGGCCTGGGAAGGGAGCAGGAGGCAGGAAGGTCGGGAGTGATTGAGGCGCAGCCTTACCTCCCGTTACAATAGAGCCGCCCGGCAAGAGAAGGGTCAACCACAAAAGGGTTGGGACAGTTGCTCTGGTACCGGGCGATACGCTGGCTGCGCCGATATTCCGCCTCATCTACGGGATCCTGAGAGTGCCAGCGGCAGAGGGTTTCCTGCTGTATGGCGAAAAACCGGGGGTCGGCTGCCAGGGCCTCTTCGCGGTACATGGTGTAGAAGTAGAACAAGGCGCGCGCCACATTACCCTTGAAATCCTCGCGAGGCTCGAACAGGCCATCCTTTACCTCGGCATAGGTATCGGCCGCAAACCCGGGAGGAGAAGGGGAGCTTGTTCCGTCCGGGCCAAACCACCGCTCCGTTTGCCGGTCATCCACCTCTCCCAACGGGTAATTGCGCCGGGCTTCGTTGACCTCCGTACGGGTAGGGAAAAGATGGTGCATGTCATGGTTGGCATTGCCTTCCCGGGCGCCCTTGCTGCGTGGCCAGGCGTGCTCGCAATTGATGCCGCCAGGGCTGCCGTCGCGGTAAAGGTATTGGGAAGGGTCCTGGCCCGGGGCGAGGTACAGGCCGTAGCCACTGTAAGCGCAATACACGCTATCCGACCAGGTGTCGACCTGGCTGTAAAGAACGTCCTTCGCCTGTGCGTAACTCAGTACCTTTTCAGGTTTGTACCGCCCCCGCAGAGCTCCGGCAAGTTGTTCCCCCTCTAAGCCAGGAAAAAGGACTTGCCGGGGCTGAGCCGAAGAAATACCGGCGATCAGCAGCAAAATCAGGATAGGAAAAAACGTCCGAAATTGCAGCATTCTACTTTGGTTTTGAACAACCCTACAGCATTCAACCGGAAAAGTTTGGATGTATTGATTATTTATTTTTCAAAAAATTTTGAAAAAAATGAAAATGCATTATAATTTTAAGCCTCACCAGCGCCCGTAAAGATGATACCCATAAGCCGGAAGATGCCGGAGCCAGCATTCCTGAACCAGTACCGGAAATCTCAGCAAGGAAAGCCCCTCTCTTATGAACCAGAGCATATCGGCGGCACTGCCCGGCCCAAGGCCCCTGCCGGTTACGACCACGACCTCAACCAGGTTCAGCTGGGCAGCGGGGAAACCTGTTTTAAAGCAGCTAAAACCGGAATATCGGAATGGGCCATGTTCCCTTCCCGCTGGACGCAGCTCTACCCCCAATCGTCGCCCATCGAAGAAAGCGTAGTCGTCCTTGTCCTTTTCCGCCTCTTTGGCCTGTGGTGGATCAATTCCTGCCGCATTGTTTATACCTTTGAAGAAAGCCGACGCTATGGCTTTGCCTATGGCACCTTGCCCGGCCATGTGGAACGGGGCGAAGAGTGCTTCTGGGTGGAAATGGAAGAAGACGGCACAGTGTGGTACCGCATCCGGGCCTTTTCCCGGCCGGCATTTTGGCTGACGAAGATCGGCTATCCCGTTGCCCGGCGGTTTCAGCGGCGATTTGTCCGGGATTCCTTCGCGGCTATGCAGCAATTCGTAAAAACAAAAGATCATGAGCACAACCGGTAGCAAAGGCCTGCAGGCGACGATCACTTCCGCCATGTTGGCGCTGGGCGGGGTGATCGGCTGGCTTTGGCCGATTTCCTTTACTTCCGTCGACTGGGTGCGGATCATCCTGATCTCGGCGCCGCTGCTGTGGGCGCCATTGGCGGTGGCGGCCGGTGGGATTCTGGTTCCCGTTCCCACACGCATGTTGCGCTTTTTCTTTCCGGCGGCACTCCTGTTCGCTTTTTCGTTTTTATTGCCTGCTACCCGGGCTGCCGGGCTTTGCGCGCTGCCCTGGCTGCTGCTGGCTCTTTGGCTGGCCTTTCGGGCCGCTACAGGGCTTATTGCCGGAAAGGAATATGCCCTGTCCAGGCTATGCGCCACCGCCGCCTACCTTTATCTGGTAGTAGGCGCCGTTTGGGCATTGGCCGGCCGGCTGGGCGTCGCTCTGTTTGGCTTTGATCCGGTGATATCGCTATTGACGGCCGTCCACTTTCACTTTGCCGGATTCCTGCTCCTCCTACTCACCGGTTTGGCGTTGCGCGGCTGGGGTTCTCCGCTGGCATCCGTTGTGGGCTGGCTGTCCCTGGTGGGGCCGCTACTGGTGGCCATCGGCATTTTTGCCACCCACCTCGAGGCCCCGGAAGGGTTGGAATTGCTGGCCGCATCAGTGATGGCAACAGGCGGCGCCGGCGTGGCCATCCGCCATCTTCAGCTGGGCATAGGTCCGTCGCAAGGGAAAGGAGGGCGGTTTTACTGGCTGTTGGGAGGGATACTCCTGCTGGGGGGTATGGTGCTGGCGTTGTTGTACGGCTGGCGTTCGGTGTATCCCATTGCCCTGCTCAGCATCCCGTGGATGTATGCGGTACATGGGAGTGTGAATGCGGCGGCAATGGCACTGCTGGTGGTGGGGTGGTTGAGAAAGGGGGCGAAATAGTTGCCGGTTGTCAGCTCTCTGCCGACAACCGGCAAAGAACAAGCTTACTCTACTCTTGAATAATACTCCTCCAGTTCCATCGGGCCATCTGAGAATTCCAGAATGCCCTTCTGGCTGAAGTTATCACCGGTATATTCATATTCATAGGGGATCATCTTGTCGATAAGTTCAATGCTTCGGGTGGTCGCCATGACGGTTTCCACATATTTGCCGTCCTTCATTTCATAGGTACCGAAGGCCATGCCGTCCATTTTACCGTTATTCTTATTATAGGTGACGACATAAAAATGGGTAGGGGTAATGAGCTTATGGACCACCATGCTATCCGCTGGCGGCGTAGCTTCTTCCTGGTCGCCATAGAGCGATTTAGTGATCTTCCAGAGCCCTACCGGCGTTTTTTCGGCAACGGCAGCCTCCAGCGTCGGCCCAACTTTGACATAGTCTTCGGCCAGGTCGAAGTCGGGTTCGCCTTCCACATTGGATTTCATGACTCCTCGTTGCTGGAAGGTGTTCCCATTTTCTCCCATGGTGTAATTGAAGGTGTAGGAAACGCCGACATTGGGCGAATCCCAGGTGGCGTAGGCAATGGTTTCGGTGAAGGTGCCGTCGTCTCCAACCACGTAGGTGCCGCCGCCGGCCTGAGCGACGGTGTCTGCCTTGTCGTCATAGCCTAAAAAGTAGAAATGGCCGTCGGTGTAAAATTTGTACTGCGTCACATCGGGAGTTACCTGCTGTTCTGAGTCAGCGGACTTCCAGGCAGTCATTTTCCAGGCGCCATGCAGGGGGTTGGTGGCTTCCTCGACAGGGGGTTCCTGTTTTTCGGTAGAAGCGTTTTGTTTGCAGGTAAAAAACGAGATGGAAAGGAGAATGGCAAGCAACAGCGTTGGCTTTCTCATAATCAATGGGTTTATAGGTGATAAAAATAGCTTCTGAACGAGACAAAGCCGGCTGCTCATTGGCAATCGGCCCTGTCTCGTACAAAATCCAACTTAAATGTAAGAAAATATCTTAGGAAACTACAGACAAACTGCAATAGTTCATCCTGCTTTCACTGTTTCTTTGTCTTTCCATCCGTAGGTGCGGGCGCCTTCTCTCACGCCTTTTTCGCGGCAAACTTCCTTCAGGAAAAATTCTCCCTGCGGGGACAAAGCACTTTCTGCAGCTTGTCCGCGGTGGAGTTGTTCGTAGGTGTAATAATCGATGGCCGTACGCCGGGCGAGCCTTTCCGCCAGCCTGAACTGCTGGACTACCACTTTCCAGCCAGGCTGCAGTTCACCTTCAAATACTTTCGACTTGGAGCCGCTGCCGTAGGCAAAGAAGCCAAACCGGCTGCCTTCCAGTTCCCGCCCTTCCTCTATAGCCACTTCCAGGCTGCCCATCAGGGAGAGGAAGATGGAGGAGGTATACAGATTGCCCACCAGGGAGGAAGCCTTTTCTCCGGCGGCTATTTTTTCCTGAACGAACACCTGGTAGGCATCCGTCTTGCTGATGGCACGCAGAAACTGAGCGTTGGCCTCTTCAAAAGCCTCTTCATCCGAATAGTTTTCGCGGACAGGTTCCTCCAGGGCGTGAGCTTCAGCGAGGGCCTGCCAGTTGCCGGTAGCCTTGGCCTCCATCAGGTAAATCTCTGGAAACATACGCCGCGCCTGGAAGGCATAGGGCAGGTGAAACACCAGACTGGCCCAATGGCCCGATATCGCCTCCTTTTGTACATCGTAGCCGGCCTGTGGCGCAAAGTGCTGCAAGGCCTCCCGGATGCGTTCCTGGTAACAGGCGTTGGAATAGGGCCCGTCGAAAACAGGCGTTTCCCGGTGAAGGGTAATGGTGGCGTCGCTGCTGGTCAGCACTCCGCCATTGGGCGCCATGTTGGCCAGTTTGCTGAGCGCTTCCCGAGCTGCCTGAGGGTCTTTTCCAGCCAACTTGAGCGCCTCCCGGAGCAGGCTTTCCTTAGTAGCCTGTCGCAGTGGTTTGAAGAAGTCGTGTACCGAACGGGTGGCCACTCCCCAGGCTTCCCCGAAAGCGATCAAGCGGGGATTTTGCCGTACCAGAAGAGCAATAGCGCCAGCTCCCTGGGTATATTCGCCGCCGGAGCCCAGCTCATACTTAGCATTGTCAGAACCGACTACTATGCCAACGCGCTGCGTACCTCCCTTTACCCAGTCGAGGGTATTCTGAAGGGCGTCGACCGCACCGATGCAGGCAAAGGTGAGGTCCACTACGTCGCAGTTGAGGAAGCAATCGGGGCCATGCTCAGGCTCGTAGTATTGAGTAAGCATCTCCAGTACGTAAGAAGCCATCGGCTTGGATCCATCGATCGAGCTTTCCGTACCCATATATATCCGTCCGATTTCCTGAGGGCGGAGGGCATTTTTTTTCATCAATTCCAGGACGGCATTGGCAGCCATTGTCGCCACATCTTCATGAGCATCGGCAACCGACATGGCTTCCAGGCCCAGTCCTTTGTTGAGCTTGGCGTATTCCAGGTTGCGTTCTGCCGCCAGGGACTCGATCGGCAGGTAGATCTTCGGAATGTAAGCCGCCATATCGTCAATACCAACGGGCGGTAACTGGGTTTGTACTGATCTCATTGCAGTAGGTTGTGTTAAAAAAACGGCAAAAATGCACCATTCTTTTGGTAAAACCACCAGATGAAGTGCAAATAATTAGGGAAGAAACAAAGCGGAGGGATTATGGTTCATGGAGGGCGTTGTTAGTTGTTCTGTCTTGTCATTATCCCCAACATCCCAATGTAAACCTATTTCGGTACTGCCCCTTTGGATGTAAACTTATTTTAGGACAACACACCAACGCCCCCACGCCCAAACGTCCAAACACCCCCCTACTGCACTACCCCACTTCCTCCCCGATCAACCTCAGCCCGTCCAGGGTCAGGTTGGGTTCGATGGCGTAGAACTCCCCTTTCAGGGGATGCAAAATGGAAGACAACCCCCCGGTAGCCACGGCAATATACTGCTGGCCCAGCTCCGAACGGATGGCTTGCAGCATATGCCGTACCAGCCCCACATAGCCGATCAGGATGCCGCTCTGAATGGCATGGACCGTATTTTTACCCACGGCCGAGGCCGGCAATTCGAGCGGCACTTCCGGCAGTTGGGCCGTCTTTTGAAAGAGGGAAGAAATGGCCGTTTTCAAGCCCGGAGCGATAGACACGCCCAGCAGTTCACCTTCAGCGTTAACCGTCGTAAAGGTCAGCGCCGTCCCGAAATCGGTGATGATGCAATCCTGCCGGAAGAGATAATGGGCCGCCACTGCGTTGGCATACAGGTCTGTGCCCAGTTCATCGGGGCGGGTGACCTTCAACCTCAACCGGGGGTAAAGGTCGGGGCCAACAACCACCGGCCGGGTGCGAAAGAGGTGGAAGGCCAGCTCTTCAAAAATGGCGCGCAGGGCGGGAACCACCGTGCTGATCACCGTCTGCCGGATCGCTCCGGCGGACACATCGTTCTCCAGCAGGAAATTGGTGATCTGCACCTCGTAGTACAACAGGGCTTCTCCGTCGGCCATGGTTGGCAGCCGCCAGGTGTGTTCCCACCGGCCGCCCCGTGCCAGGCCGAAGGTGACGTTCGAATTTCCAATGTCAATGGCTAATAACATGAGGCGAAAATAGTGTTTTCCTGATTTTTCTTACCGCTCGCGAATGATTACCTTGTAAACTGAACCTCAACCGAATTGATATGGATACCCTGGATACCGAAATTTTCAACCTGCAGCGAAAGGTCGACCAATACAAGGATGTGCTGCAAAACACCCTCAAATACCGGGAGGAGTGGAAGACAGGCCTGCAGGAAAAGATCTGCAGCATTCTCCAGCACCTCATCACCGCGACCAAACTGGAAGCGGAAGTTGTGACCCGCCTGGAGATAGAAAACCTGGGAGCAGTCCTGCTGACGCTGGGCACTACCAAAAGCGGCATGTTCCAGAAAGTCAGCGAGGAAGTACACCGGGACCTGATCAAACACAACGGCTCCCTGGTCTACCAGCAACTGTTCAATGGTAAGATCATCGTGCTGATCAACTATCCCTTTATCGAAAACTACGGCCAGCCCCGCCCACCCAAAACCATAGCTATCTACCGCCCCGAAGAGCTGAAAGAGCCCTACTTCGTCCGCCACATGGAAGACTTCATTCAGGAGATCACCAACTGGGAAGACTACGACGACGATGAGCCCAACAAAAAGATCGGCTTCCAGCTCAACTTCAACCCGGATGGACTGGATAGCGGCCAGCCGGATTGAAAAGTATCAGGGCATAGGTATATGGACTGAATGGGTGAATCAGGACTGAACACCAAGAATGTTTTGTCGCTACGTCAACACATCAATACCTCAACACGCCCCAACCTCCCCTCATACGAACGCCACTATAGCCCTCACGCTTTCTTCCGCGCCCTGCCCGTATAGCATGGTGACATGGTTGCCCGGCACTTCCACATAGCGGCAGTCGGGCATCATTTCCACCGTTTCCAGGGCCAGCTCCCTGGGGAGGATGGCGGGCGCATCCGGCGGGCCGTAGGGGCCGGTAGCATTGAGGAGCAGGGCGGGTTGCCGGGCGGAGCGTATGAGGCGAAGCCACTCCTCCCCTAACGCCAGAGCGCCGTCGATAGCCTGTTGGATCGGCGGAAGCGTTGAATGGGTCGTAACCCCTCCATCCGGTAAGTCGTACACATCCGCCCGATAATAGCCTTCCATATCCGGGTGCCAGCGCCCTTCGAGGTAAGGAGCAGCTTTGATCCCGGACAGATAGTCTTCGAATGAAGGCCAGCGCCTGCCCAGGCGCAGCATCGAAGGGCCGACCAGTTCCTTCACCTGGGGATGCATGCGGGCAGCAGCATCGATCAGGATGAGCTTGTCCACGCGCTCCGGGTAGTGGGCGGCAATAAAAATACTGAGCAGGGCCCCGAAAGAATGTCCACCTAGCAGGATGGGGCCGGCTTCCAGGTGGCCGATCAGGCCGATGATATCCCGGGCATGATCGGCCATGGTATACCCCTTTTCGGGTTTGTCGCTTTGGCCTCGCCCGCGCAGGTCGGCGGTATAGAGATGGAAATGCTGCGTAAGGCCTGCCCCGATATACCCATCAAAAGCATGGGCATTGGCAGTCAGGCCGTGCAGGAGCAGCAATCCGGGGCCCTGTCCGCCGTGGTCGATGAAATGCAGCTGGATGTTGTTGGTACGTAAAAATTGACCCATAGGTATCCTTTTTTAGTTGCGGGATTCTCTGCTGTGTCCAGGAACAGAGGCCCGCCTTTGCACCCCGATGCACAATTTAGGGCAAAAACCCTAAATGCCTCGTACCCTTCCTTTCTTCTTCCTTTTTTGCTAACTTGATTCACGAGAAAAATACCCATAACCAAACCCAAAACGTGGTGGCAGGCCTGGCCATCACTCCGATGCGTCAGGAACTGGCCGATTTCTCGCAGCCTATCTTCACCGGTGCCGGGAGGTGCTGGTTACCGGGCCAGCAGCAGAACGGGTGAAAAGCCTGAATAACCTGTCGGGAAAACCGTTTATCTCCGCCGGTCGAGCAGCTTTTACGAACATTTGGAAAGCCTCAACGATTCTCTCCGGCAAGCCGGCGCATCTGAGATCGGCCAGGAAACATACGTCGAAGTTCCTATTGAACGCAGGCGCACCTGCTGTCAGCCAGCACGCCTGCGTGCCGCAACGCACTTCGGCATGCCGGCCCCTCAGGATGGATAGGAGGAAATTCCTTGCAGTTCCAGCCGGGCAATTGTCTTTTTTTGGAGCCTCCGGCCCCCCTTTTTATTCACTCTTCAGAGCTTCCACCGGCGACATCCGCGCCAGCCGGTAAGATTGCCCGCCGACTGCAATGCCCGCAGCAAGGAAAACCAGCAGGTAGGCCAACAGGTACGGGCCAACCCCAAGGTTCAATGTTCCTATATACGCTTCCATAGTCTTTACCAGGACGCTGAAACCCAGAAAACAAGCGGCTGTGGCAATCAGGCTGGCGATGAACAACGTCAGCAGAAAACCCCGGTTGGCGAGCAGGATAATACTGGCAGTGGTAGCCCCCAGTACCTTTCGGATGCTCGCCTCTTTGAGAATACTCGCAAAATTCTGAGTGGCTAACCCAAAAAGCCCCAGGCAGGCGATGAACAAAGCTAGTCCGGCGATATACCCAAAAAGCTTAGCCACATCACCGAAACTTTGATAAAAACCCTCGAAAACGGCCTCCTGGTGAAAGTAGTTGAACGGCGTCTCCGGATAGAGTTGCAGCCAGGCATTCTTCATGAAGCCTTCGGCAACCTTGCCCATTCCGCTCTCGTGCCGGATGGCCATATAAGCAAAGGCCTTTTCCTCCGCCAGCCGAAAAATCACCGGATGGTTCGCGCCCGAACCCATGATCTTAAAATCTTCCGCAACGCCAACAATCCGGAATGGCTTCCCATCAGACCAGGCTTCCTGCCCTAACGGGTCTTCTACCTGGTGCTCCTTCACGAATGTTTCGTTGACAACGACAGCCGAGACATCCTCACTGGGAAGAAGGGGATCAAAAAACCGCCCCTCTTTTAACCGCAGTCCCAGCGCTTCAAAATAACCCGCCCCCACATCATAACGCACCACATCGTGCTCTTCGCCGCCGATCAAAAGCGTTTCCATCGATTGCGACTCCCCGATGTGGCTGGCGGAACCGGCAACGCCGAGCACCTGTGGGCAGCGCTCCGCCTTGTTCTTAAGGAACTGGTACTGGCCGGCATTATCGAGGCGGACCATAAGGGTTTGACCGGGTTGATATCCCCACGGCATGGCCACCCAGTAATTGCCGGCAGCCAGAAGCAACATGCCGATGATGACCGTGCTGAAGGCAAGCACGTATTGGGCCCCCAAAAGGACTCGGGCCAACCCTTTTTTCCCGCCCAGCTTTTGCCGGCCAGAGAAAATGGATACCGGCTGAAAGGAACTAATGTAAAATGAGGGGTAAGCGCCCGAGGCAAGTCCAGTGAAAACCAGCAGCCCGAACAGAAAAACCCATAGCCAGAGGTTCTCACCCATTGAAATGGAGATCTGCATCACCATGACGGAATTGAGCAAGGGTGCAAAAACGCCCTGCGCCAGAGCCAGGCCTAATAGCAGCGACAAAAAGCATAGCAATAAATTCTCCGACATGAACTGTCCGGCCAGTTGCATGCGCCGGCCACCGATCGCCTTCCGCACGCCTATTTCCTTGAGCCGCTTCCCTACAAACCCCAATGAAATATTGACGTAGTTGAAACAGGAAAGCGCCATCATCAGCAAAGCCATCAGGGAAAACATCAAGGTGACTATCGGGTGGGCGGCCTCGGCCGGGCGGTTGATCACATCATGGGCGCCGGGGTTGGGATGGCGCAGGTTGTCGAAACGGAACGACTGTATCGACAGCATCTGGTTGGCAGCGTTGTGCAACGCTACATATTTATCCATTCTCTCTTCCAGAATGTCGATATCTTCCGGCTGACGGACCATCACAAAGGTACTCTGAACATGGCTGGCCCAATCCGTAAGGCCCTCCTTACCGATGGATTTAAGGGTATTGAACCCGGTGAGTAAGCCGAAACGAAACCCGGTATTTTCCGGAAACTCCTCCGCAACGGCCCCAACGGTGAGCACTTTCCTCACCTGATTTTCAAACACTATGGTAAGCTCCTGACCTATAGCTTCCTCACCGTTGAAATACTTATCGGCCACCGAGGCGCTCAGAATGACAGCATCAGGCTCATTTATAACTTCCGGGCTGCCCGACTTTAAGGGGAAAGTGAACATATCGAAATAGCCAGGGTCAGCAAAATAGGCCAACTCCTCAAAAGCGTTCTCACCCAGATATACTTTACACCCCTGCATCTCGACTCGCACCACTTCCTCCACCTGCGGGAAATCCGTAGCCAGCACCGGCCCAAGGGGCATAGGAGAGGTTCCCCAGGTTTGCTCCCGGCCGCTCTTATCCACAGTGTATTCCACCATGAAAATCCGCTCGCCGTTGAGGTGAAAATTGTCCATCGTCCAGTAATTCTGCAGAAAAAGGAAAACGACGATGCTACAACCTGTGGCGATAGAGAGCCCCAGTATGTTGATTGCAGACACCATCTTGTTGGCCATCAGGTTCCGATAGGCAAGTTTCAGGTAATTCCGGATCATGATCTTCAGATCGTTTAATGATTCAACCCCCCGATAAAGCAGAAGGGCTACTGCCTGGTATCTCCAAGAGTTATGCCAGGAAGCAAAGTACTGATTATTAATGCCCTAACGGGGGGGCGCTAATGAAAAGTGTCCAAAAATGAACAGTCTGTGTTCAAAACCGTGCAACCGCCCGGCAACTTCAAATTGTTGCGCCATTTGCATCCATGTACTTATGACTACGACAATGCATTTCTTTATTCTTTTTTGCTAAATTAAACCTTCGAAACCCATACTGGAGCCGGTTGTGCAGAAAATAACCCCTTCCGGCCCGGAAACCCAAACCCACCTTCTATGCCAAAAAGATCCCTCTACGCCGTCCTTATCGGCATCAACGGCTACCGCCAAAGCCCCCTGGAGGGCTGCATCAACGACGTGCTCGCCATCCATGATTATTTTAAACGGCTTTGCCAGGCACAGGCGGAAGGTGAGCGCCAACCTGCTATGGAATGGAAACCCCTCTTCCTTCTAGCTCCGCTCGACGAGGCGGAAGCCTTGATGCTGAATGAGCGACAGATCAATTATCAGGAACCTACACGAGATAATATCATTCAAGCCTTCAGCCACTATCAGGGCGCCAACCCCGAACAGGGTGATTTTGCCTTGCTTTACTACAGCGGACATGGGTCTTTCATTGAAGCGCCAGAGGTATTTGCTGACATTTCGCCCCAGGGTGTCGTCCAGACCATAGTCTGTTTCAACAACAGGGAGTCCGGCCAACACGACCTGCTGGACAAAGAGCTGGGCTATCTGATCGCCCGGGCGTTGCACGGCAAGGCTTCTTTTGAAAGGCAGGAAGGCGAGGCGCCCGGCGTTCATTTTCTCTCCATAATGGACTGCTGCTTCTCGGGCAGCAATACCCGCAACGATGAGCAAGACATCAGGACAAGAATGGCGGAAACCGGTGTACCGGTGTCCGGGAAGGACGGCATTCTGGGATTTTCTCCCCAGGGCAATGAGTTTTACGTCCCGTTCGAAGAAGGGCAAGAACGGGTGCGCCCGGGCGGGCTTACCCACGGCCGTTATGTGAACCTCTCGGCTGCCCGCGACTCGGAAAAATCTCATGAAAAAACACTGGAGATCATCGAAGAGCAGGGGCGTCCCAGGAAGAGGAAACATGGTATTTTCACCTACAGCCTCCTGAAGGCTCTGGAACAAAGCGGCAGCAGGATCAGTTACAGAGAGCTGATCCGGCGGGTGGAAATGGAAGTGCGCAGCAACATTGACAACCAGATCCCGGTACTGGGCATGTCCCAGGCCCGAGACGACAACCAGCTTTTCCTGCGCAATGAATTTGCTCCACCAAAACGAGAATACGAAGTAGGGTACAGAGAGAACAACGGCCAGCCGGAATGGTACCTCAATGCCGGTATTATTCAGGGTATCGTGCCTTCCACAGGAGATGACGCCACCCAATTCAAACTCACCGACGGTACCGGCAGGATAGTAGAAGCCGTAACC
Source organism: Lewinellaceae bacterium (assembly GCA_020636405.1). GTDB lineage: Bacteria > Bacteroidota > Bacteroidia > Chitinophagales > Saprospiraceae > JACJXW01. The sequence continues at coordinate 317,983 of JACJXW010000010.1, forward strand.
GTCCGCTCTACTGAATCTATCCTGGAAGATAAGGGCTGGACGGAGTCCGATAAAGAAAACCTCCTGCTGCGGGCGGCCGTCCACCAAATGCCCTTCCCGAAAATAACAATAGGCTATGGTAGCGGCCTGTCCGACGACATGAAGGCAGCCATCAGGGATACATGGCAAAAGAGGCCGCCCAATTATGTTCGTTTAGCCACAGAAAAGGAAGTTCCCGGGTACGAGATCCGGCCCATTACCGGCCCGCAGGGCATTCAGAGCTACATCCTCACCCGCCCGGGCAGTGAGATCCCTCTGTTCCTGCGCAGCACCTCGGCAGGAAATTTCCTCGCGGATGTCGACAAAGTGGGTAAATGGGAAAGTGTGCTGCGCATGAGCAACCCGGATACGGAGATCCCCCGGGAGGACATCATCGTAGAGGTAAAAAAACTGGAAGGCACCGGCTTCAGCCTCCGCACTTTTAGCCAGATCGGCCCGGAACAGTACGAAGCCTTGCCCGACGACCCCGATTCTATTTCCGTTTTTTACAAAAGAGCGGCCGGTAAAGCGGTACAGCCCGCCCTAAAACTGAGGATCCTCCATAATTCGGATTTTGACAGTTACTGGGTAGGAGCCCTCTATCTGGACAGCCAATTCGGCATCACTCATGAGTATCTGGCCGTACAGCAGATCGGAGAGGCTACCGAGTTGTATCAACTGGATATGGAGTTTAAGTACGGCGGAAAAACATTCGACGCCATTCCACTGGCTATGGATGTCAATTACCATCAATACGGCATTACCGAAACTACGGATTACATCGTTCTTTACATCTCCCGCAATAGCTTTAGCCTGGAAAAATACAAACAGGACCCCATTCCACTGGATGTCACCCGCGGCCCGGCTTTTGAAGATGAAGGAGCGGCCACTACCGACGACTGGTTTACCATCAAGATCCCTATCCACATCACCCGTCCGGTCGAACCGGCCCTTCTCCAACCCAACAGGAGTATGGGAATAGGCGGGTTGATGCTGCAAACGCCGCCCGGATTTTCCGCTACCTGCCAGCTGTCCAACCGGGCCAGCGCCTACCGACGGGTGGAGCAGTTGCTAGAAACCGACCCCGCTCTGGACCAACAGGTATTCCTTCCGCCCGGCCACCTTTGGACGGGCACGGAAGGCAGTGAAGCCGTTTTCTTTTGCAGCCCGGCTTCCCGGCCCGATCATCACGTCAGTATCCTGGAACTGGCCAATGTAGAGGGACAATTGAGCGATTCCACCCCCTTGCGGATCACCCCCGGCCATCGCCTGGCAGATGACGAGGCCATCATACCCTTTGGCTACGACGCACGAAATAAAAAATACCACCCCATCGGCCATGTCGACGAAAAAGGAGATATCATCATTACGCAGCTTCCCGAACCTACCGACGGGATCATCGGTGGAGACGGCATTCAGGAGGAAGAGGGCGACAGTTCGATTAAACTGTTTTTCCACAAAGTGATCGGGAAACCACCGAAAGGAGAGCTGGGCAGTTTCAAAATGCGGAAGTAGCGACGGGCCGCTAATAACACAGCAACAGGCGGATCTCCCCTGGGCGGCCGCAAACCCGCTCCGGCTGTGTTATCCGCCTTTGCTTATTTACTTAAAGTTCTTCTTCAGGAAATCGAGGGCGTTATTGTACATGATATCCCGAACCTTGGCTTCAATGTTGCTGTCGTCGTAATCGTGCTTTTTGTCCTCCTTCATCATCTGGGGAAGCTCCTCGATAAGGCCTTTCTCCAGTTTGGGATATTCCTCGGCGCTGGTACAGTTGTTGAGCGGATCGATAAGGCCGTCGAAATCAGAGCCCATGCACAACTGCTTCCAGGCGCGATCCCCTCCTACTTTCACGGCGTGCAGAATATTGTTGCAGAGGTGGCGCAGATGCTTTCGTTCATTGAGTTCGCGCCCTACTTCTTTTTCATCTGAAAATTCTCCCTCGTCGACGGGCTCCTCCTTCGCTTCGTCCTTATACCCGGAAAGGATGTAGTTGAACTCCTTCGCACTGAAAAATTCACCCTGCACCTCCTGCGACCCCATGATCCGTTGGTCGAGGCTCAGCCCGATCAGGCCGCCGGAATCCAGGATCTCGGTGATGTCTTCATCGTACAAGTTGATCGACCAGGGATTGAAGTGGGTTTTGTTGAACAGGCCCTTGCCAATACCGCTGGGCCGGTCGTAATCCACCTCGATGAAGTTGTCCCGCCGCCGGGCCGGCTTGCTGAAATACTTTACGATCTCCCTCGGGTCCTTACTGATGCCGGTAAAGCCCATGTGGGTTCCGATAATAGGGATCTTGTCGTAGCCCTTTTCCTTGCGATACTGATAAAATTTATGACGGGAGACCAGGCTCATGTGCTTGATATCGATCAGAATGCGATGGCCCTGGCTTTCGTCATAGGCCATATCGATCACCTCCTTGCCAATGTCGGTTATTCCAAATCCATTGGGTTTGAACTGGTCATTGCCCTTGATCATCTTCATGCCGTAGGCATGCGTCGCCAGTGGATACTGGGTCATATGTACAAAAGTGAGGTATAAAAACCTATGCGGCCCCTGCTTGAGGGATTTGAGGTTATCGACCACATTAGTATTGAACTGCTCCAGTGCATGCCCCCCTTCCAGGGCAAGAATGAGGTTCATCTTGTCTTCCTCGGCCTCTTCAATGCTATTGAGGAGGTTGAAGGTACGGCCGTTAAGATTCTGAGATTTCTTGAGGTGCTCGATCTCCTCATGGACGTAAGCCAGGTAGTTGGAATAACAGGGATGGTCCAGCATTTCACCATTCAGGACCGTCAATCTGGGCGCCAGGTGCTCAATGAGAAAGCTGGAGGTCATCGGCCGTTCCATCGCGTAAATAACCGATACGGCTACACCGATACGGCCCTTCTCCATCTGGTCGAGGCAACTCTGGGAGCGGATGATGCCAATTGGGCTTTCCAGATACTCCCAGCAGTCCACACGGCGGCCGGGGTTAGGGTTGCTCAGGAAAGGTTTGAAGGAAGGATGGAGGTGAAAGTCGAAAAAACGGTTCATAGATCTGGGTTGGTTGGTTTCTCAACGAATTAGGTGTTCCTTTAAAAGTAGTAAATATGTATGTTAGGAGGATGTTTAAAGGAGATTTTTTTGCGAAAGCCTCCAATTTAGTGCCTGAACATAAGGCCTCCAGGCCCTGTAGGACAAGGAACCATTCCAACTTTTCCGGGGTACCTCCATCATCAATAAACCGGCACCACCCCTTCCGGATCTTTTTCTCCTCCAAAGCTATAGGGCTCTTCTCCGTACACCTGCAGTTCGCGGGCAGGCACCGGCAATTGGGCGGGAGTGCCCAACTGTAGCCCCCCCAGGGCATCCAGTGCCGTCACTTCCAGGCGGGGCGCGGTGCGGCGGCGGTCAAACCACTGCCCCATAGGCGCCGTATTGAGCAGCTCAATGGCGCGCTCGTAGAGGATGGCCTGCAGTACCTCCGGCTCGGAAGCACTGGAGGGAAGGGCTGGCATCCCCCCTCTGGCAACCCTCGGCCCGGAATTGAGCACGGCGATAGCGCCAGCCTTTTCGCCCTGCCAAAGCAGGGCTTCCGCCCTTAGCAGTTCATTATCGGCAGCCAGAAATACCGGCATGGGGCCGAAGGAATGGCCGTCGCCGGCAAAATCGGGCGCGGCCTGGTTGCGGTTGTGCTTGTAATGCGAAAAATGCCACTCGCCGGCTTCAACCGGAAAACTGTTGAACGGAATAAAAATGAAATCAGAAGCCAGGCGTTGGTCATTGGACTGGGCAATAGGGTTGGGCAAAGGGTCCTCTCCCCTGCCCTCCACCTCCGGATACCGGGGGGGCTGGCTGCGGTCGAGCGCAGCGACCAGCCGCTGGTCTACTCTTGCCCAGAACGGCCCCTTGCCGGCCTCGGCAAAAGCATATTGCTGGTAACTCTGCCAGAGCTTACCATCAGCCAGTGGCGCAAAGTCCTGTTGGACACCGCTTTCCGCATGGCCCTGTACCGCCGCCCAGTCCACCTCCAGGTTTTCTTCTTCTGTACGTGGCCACTGGGCAAGAAAACGGGCAGCATAGGAATGGCATAGCTGGACAAACTGATCGGCATCCAGCGTCAGGCCGTTAAAGGAAGTATGGATAAAATCGGGCCCCAGGGATTCCGCAACGGAAATGGCCTCCCCGAGCTCGTCCACTGCCGCGCCGATCATTTCCCGATAGGCAGAAAAAGGGGCTTTCACATCCGGTGCGTCGTCCTCGTTCACCATCAATCCGCGGTCGAAAACCAAGCCCAGGTAGCCCCAGCTGGCGCCCCGCAGAAAATGGGCCGCCGCCAGCACCGACTCGTCCTGGGGGCCGCCTTTATCAATAGAAATGCCTTCCTTTAATGCCGCTATCACATCATTGGCGCTGGCCGCCGCCGAAAGGCAGCCGTACCAGGGCCCTTCAGCGATCTGCCGGTATGCTTCTCCCTCGGTAAGGCGGTTGTTGTAAGCCGGGCGCGGCTCATCGCCCATCCTGCGGGCGCCAAAGTCCTCCATACCGAGGCTCAGGGCGTCAGCAGCAACCGATAGGGAAAGAGCAGGCGCCGGCCCGTGAACCCCTTGCCACCAGGCCGCATACCCTCCGTCCAACACTTTGAACAGGTCCCCCCCGTTGGCCAGCACAGCGTTGCGCCCGGGGTTGTTCAGGTTAAGCGTATCGATATCCTTACATCCCACCGCCAGAACAAAGGCCAGAGGCAATAAGAGCGCAAAACGTATTGTCCATTTCATAGATCCGACATTTTTATTTTAAAGCAGTTAACCTGCTTCCGGAATACGATTTTTCCAGTGATCCCTCAGCGCCTCGTCTCAAAAAGTCACCTGCAGGCTGAAGCTGAACGACCGCCGCAAAGGATAATTAAATGCTTCCATCAGGAACAAACCGGGGTCTCCCTTCGGCGTACGGGCATCGCTGCCCGGCTGCCCGGAAAAACGTCCCGACAGGTTATAATCCAGAGCCGGCACACCGGCCACATCGGGATGGAAACCTGAATAATTCGTTTTGGTGAACAGGTTCCTCCCGATCAGGCTCAATCGAATGCTCTCCACAAAACCGCCCAGGAAATACTGCAGTTGCCGGCTTTCCAGGGTATAGGAAAGCGACGCTTCGCGAAGCATGAAGAAGCTGCCGTCTTCCACAAAGTGGTTGTTGGGCCTGCCGTTATTGTACAGGCCCTCGCCCTCAAAGAATCCGGCGGCCACTCCCGTATAACTGCCGGCATCCGCATCGCGCCCGGCGCCGTACAGGTACTGGCGGGTAAGGTTGTAAACCGAACCGCCCTTCTTCCAATCGAACAAGGTGTACAATTTCAGCCCTTTATAGGCCAGGATATGTGCGAAGCCCATGCGGAAATCGGGATTGACATCACCGATGGTGGCAATAATGGGGTTGCCCGCCTCGTCCATCAACCGGTAGGGGCGTTCTTCGGGAGTGCCCAACTGGTCCTTGCGGACGACATATCCCAGATCGTTGAGTGTATACTCGTTGGGGTCGACGTCCACCTGCTCCAGCAATTGGGTGAGGCTAGTGGCAAAAACCTCGCCGGCCATAGTACCCGGGGCCAGGCCTTCTTCCACCCGGAACAGGCTGGAATATTCCAGGCCAGGGCCGGTAGTGTATGCCGGAAGGCCCAGTTGCGTAACGGTTTGTTCCATCCGGTTAAAGGTAGTGGTGAGGCCCCACCGGAAATCTTTGCTCTTTATCTTGAAAAGCCGGGCAAAGTCGGTATGCAGGCTTCCTTCGTAAATAGTAGCCTCCACAGCACCGGCATTCTGCCATTGCCCGGTGAAACTAGAGGCTCCCGAGAGCGGCATCAGCAGGATGAGATCATCCGTATTTGACTTTACGTAGTTGAACGCCAGGGTGAACCCCTTGAGAAAAGTAGCGTCGATGCCCACCTCCATCTCAGTGGTACGGGAGGGTTTTAGAAAATCATTCCCCAACGTATTCTTGGAAGCTACCCCGTTGATCAGCTCAAAAGACTCAAAGCGCTGCCCGAAAGCAGGGCGGTTGCCGGCCGTGCCCATAGCTGCCCTAAGCTTGAGTTCCTGGAAGAGCTTCATCTTGATGTCTTCCGTCAACCGATAAGCGCCCGCCACGCGATAGTAGCTGTGCCAGCGCTCCTCCGGGCCGAAGAGGGAGGATTCCTCCCGTCGGAAAAGGCCGCTGAAAATGTACTTTTTCTTATAATCGGCATCCCCCACCAGGAAAGTGCTATAGGCAACAGCTTCCTCCATGAGGGAAGAGGCCCGGACGTTACGCTGGGTATTGTCCAGAGAACGGATGCCTTCGAACGCCAGGTCTTCCCCTCTGCCTTCAGCATAATCCAGCGTAAGGTCTTCATACAGGAAGCCCCCCCGCAGTGCCAGGTTGAACCCCGAGAAGGCCTTTTGCACGGTGGCGTCGGCTGTAGAGGTAAAGTAGCTGTCTACCCGTTGCGACTGCAGGATGGCGCCGCCGTTGCTGCCTGCTGCTCCGGCCGTGGCCAGTGCGCCGAACAACCCCGGCGGAGTTGTGCTCAGGAAGCCTTTCTTTACAAAGTGCTCATAATCCTGGGAAGCGCGGTTGAGGGAGGCGGCATAACTCAGCTTTAGCCATTCTTTGGGATGGTAACTGGCGCCCACGCTGCCCATCAGCCGGCGACGATAAAGCATCTGTTGCGAATTTTCCCGCCAGTAGAGCGGATTGGTAATGCCCATGCCGGTATTGTCAATATCCCAGTCGTAATCACTGTCGTCTTCCTCATTTCCGGCATCCAGCCCGAACATCGGCGTAAGCAACAGGCTATTGGCGAGAAAGCTGCCTGCCCCGTTGGTTGTCGGCTCCAGGAGTTCCTGCCGCGAAGAAGTGTACATCGAACTCAACTGCAGGCTGAAGCGGTTGCTCAACTGGTGCTCCAGGTTCGCGCGGAAGCTGTGGCGGGTATATCCCTCAAAACCCTGGATGGCGCCTTCGTCCTGCAACCGGTGGGCCGACACCAGGAAGTTGGTCGACTCCGCCCGCCCCTGAACAGAAAGGTAATTGGACTGATAGGCGCCCTTGCGGAAGAGGATATCCTTCTGGTAATCCTGCAGGTTGGGCAGGGAAGTATCGTAAACATCATCGGTAGTCCGGCCTCCAAGTACCGGTTGCGGCCCTTTGGGGTCCAGCACTTCCCGGTTGGTAGCCGTATTGACCGGGTAGGCCGCCTGCACATCCGAATATCCTATTTCGCCCCGATAGGTGACCCGGGTATCGCCCACCGGCAGGCCCCGCCCCCGCCGGGTGAATACCTGAATAACGCCATTGGCGCCCTGTGAACCATAGAAGGAGGCCGCCGCCGCTCCTTTGAGGACCTCTATTTTTTCGATGTCATCGGGATTGATATCCACCAGGGCATCCCCGGTGTTCATGTAGATGCCATCTACGATGATGAGCGGTTGCTGGCCATTGGCCAGGGAGGTGGCGGAGCGAAGCTGGAGGTAACCGTCCTGCCCGGGCTGCCCCCCCACCTGATTGACGAGCAGGCCGGCGGCCTTGCCCTGCAGGCTGTTGGCGAGATAAGGAGGAGCCGCCAGCCCCAGCAGTTCTTCATCGATAGACCCGGTGGAATAACTCATCGCCGCCCGGGCCTGGCCGGCAGCCGTGCCGCTGAGAAAGATGTCGGAGAGTTTGGATGACCTGGCATTCAGGGCTACGTTTACCTCGCTTTGGCCCAAAGCCTTCACTTCCAGGGTTTCATAACCCTCCATAGAGAAGATCAGGGTGGGCGGCGGGGTTGGGGTATAGAAGCTCTGCTGCACGCCGATCTCGAAATTGCCGTCTTTGCCGGTCAGCGTTTTGGTGCTTGTTCCTTTGGCCGTAACGCTGGCTTCGTGGAGGGGTTCGCCGGTGTGAGCGTCGGTGACGGTGCCGCGCACGCGCACTTCCTGAGCAGAAAGGCTACTGAAACACAGCGTTAGCATAGCCACCACCAACCACTGTTGAAGGGGTAATTGTTTTCTCATAGAAAATTGTTTCAGGTTCTCCAAATGCCGGGGTTCTGTCAGGTACTACTTTCCCGGCAGTTGGAGAACGGGCTATCTCAATACTTGGATCTCGATCGATTCATCAATGGGTGCGGACAAACACCCCCAGCTCTTATCCTTCTTGATGGCCAGCACCAGGTATTTGCCCGAGTGTTGGGTTTTTGCCTGGATCTCGAAGACGGCCTTCTTCTGGAATTCCTGGGTTCCGGGAGCGACCACCCAGTCGGAGGCTCCTGCCGGCAAATGGTAAAGGCTGTAGAGGTAAGCCTTATCATTGAAATCATATTCGATAATGACCCGGTCGCCATCCTGTATGGGCTTGTTGGCAATGACCTGGGTTTCCCGAAAGATGCGGCAGGGGGCAAAATCGGTGATGGGCCGGGCAGGCTGTTTGTACGTATCGGAAACCGGCACCGCCATACCTCCGGATCTTGCCGCCAGGCCTCCGCTCAATTGAACTCCTGCTTCCGGGCTGGCCTCCCTGGAAGCAACGAGCGGTTCGCTGGACTGGGGTTTTATCTGGTCATGGTAGGCCAGTATTTCATCAATGCCGTACTTCGGCCCCTGTCCTGGAATATAAGCGGCCTTGCGGATACCATTGGATGTACGCACGGCCACTTCGTAATAGGCGGTGCCTTCTTCTACTCCCTGGATCAGTTCCCGGACCGTAGCCCCCGGCTTCCGCCCCTTTACCAGCAGGCTGAGTTGAGTGGGGTTGGGGCCTGCCCATACTGTATATTCGCAACCATCCTCCTGACAACAGCGCGGGTTCAGCCAGGAGATGTAAAGCGGCTGCCCAGGGCGTTCCGGCACATAGATCAGCTGAAGGCCCTGTATCTGATTGCAATTGGGATCAGTGGCAGTGACGTTGACGGTACTAAAATCTTCGCCCTGGATGGTATTGTCCCAGTTTTCCGGCTCTGCTTCAGGAGCAGCGGACTGTTCTTTTTTCCATTTGGAAAGGAAACTATCCTCATCCGGATTGGCGGACTCATCCGCCAGTCCGGGCGCCCGGTAATCACCGGCAGGCTCCGCTCTGATCCAGAAGGAGCTGACCGGAATATCCTTATCGCTGCCCTTCGGGCGAATGCAGACGACGATCTGCAGAGGATGAATGCCCCGGCTGAGGTCCCGGCTGTCAAGACGCACTTTGAAGTTGACATCTTCACCAGGGACCAGCGCCACCTGGCCAATGGTAATATCCCGATAACCAGGATGAACGTAGCGTACCTTCGCAAAGGGGTTGTAGGCCGAGCAAGGTGAGGAAGCGTCCAGCTCGATAAACCCGGAGATCTGGTTGCCTTCCAGGATAGCTTCACTTTCAACAATACAGGTGTCCGGCAGGTAAGCCGGCACTTTCGCCACTGAGGGCTGGGATGGCGGATACAAGGAAGGCGCCGGTTCATCACCCGCTATACGTACAGCGGTACCAATCGTCTGGATCACGGGGCTGGTGCAGTTATCGCCCCAGGCCAGTACCCTGAAGTAATAGGCGCCGGGATCCAGGGTACAAAGCGGCTCCGTGCGGGGCGCCACTCCCAGGGCCTGCTGCTTTTTCCCATCGGCCCGCAGGGGCTGCCACTGGCCAAACTCCGTGCGCGCCTCTACACTGAACTCCCAGGGCTGGCCCTGGCAATTGTCACACTGAATGAGTACTGCCGGACGGTTGGCGCCGCCGCAATAGCCTGCAGGTTCCACTCTCACAAAAAGGCTGGGCTGGCCACAAGGCTGATCGGACGGAACCGGCGACCGGGGTTGCTGCACCATAGTTTCGGCAGGCCGCACCGGCTCAGGTTCCTTACGGTATTCATAGCGGTAACTCTCCGCCAGCACCCTGGAGGCGAACTTCCGGGAGATGGAACTCCCTCCCCGGTAATCGATGCCAATGGTATAAAAGTGATTGGCGCTCAATCCTTCAATAATAATATCGGCCTGCTGGCGGTTGCCGAACTCCTTCAACCCCTGGACCATTCGCTTTTCCCCGCTCCCCGTCAGGTTTGCCCCCAGGTCCTTTACCCAGAAGGAAACCTCCAGTTTGTCGAGGCTGGAATGCGTAAAATAAAAAGCCACTTTCACCGTACCCTCCTCTGAGGCAGGAGTGAAATTGGTGTGAAATTCCGGCTCTTCCTTTCCAAAAAGCCCCTCGAAAATTTCTACCTGCCCGTGTAACTGTACAGCCAGGGCAAGGCACAATACCGTGATAGTCAGTAATTGCTTCATAATGCTAATTAATGTGATAGCGCTAGTTTTTATTGCTATGCGAACCGATAATGAGGAGTTCAAAAGTGTGTGGCCGCCATCGGCGGTAGTATCGATATCCTGATTTTGGAAGTGTACGGGCCCATTTTCAGGTTTTTCGCTTGTAAACAGGGTGTTTAACGAAGGCCGCTTATTTTTCAGGATATTAAAGTTGCACCGCAAATATAATATTTTTATTATATCTGTATTCTAAAGGTGGGCCTGATTTCGCAGGAATTATGTTAAAATTGAGTTAGCGAAGACGTTATTGGCTGTTCGTTGGGCCCTTTCCCGGTTGCCACAATGCACCAGGGGGCCACAACTTGCGAACAGCGAATAGCGCACTATTTGTAGTGCTTATGCCATATTATATGATTGAGGGCGTTCTCTGCTGAGCATAACCGTTTTTCAAATCAATGGCTTAGGCCGGCGCGCCAGGCACGCCACCCAAACTTACTGATTGCCGGCATACCCCCGTTCCCTGAGCTTTTGCTGATACAGTTCCTGCCGGGCCTGTGCGTTGCCGGGCCGGGTGATGTCCTTCATTTCCGGAGCATCGGGGTGATTGGGGTTGATCTCTCTGCCCAGGAAGGACAAGTTCTTCTTCAGCACCTTCTCCGTTTCCACATTGGCCTCATCGATGAGGCGCCCCATGTCCTCTTCGGTAATATACTGGCCGGTCTTCAACTTGCGTTTGGCGATCTCCTTGGCGACTTCCCGCCCAACCGTTTCATCGTAAAAGTTTTCCCACTGTTCTACGTTGGCGTTGCGGGAGCGGCCACTCCGCACCTCCTCTTCCTGAGCTACCCGCTGCCGGACAATATGAGAGCTGACCTCGTCGGCCACGAAGTTGGCCTTGCGCTCCATTTCAGGTGCAACCCGGGTGCCTTCCACCAGGGCGGTGCGGACCTCCTGGTCGTATTGGTCCAACCGGTATTGTTGCATGGCCTGGCGAAGGGTGTTATAAGAGTAGTCGCCCTGCCGGCTGAGGCCTTCCAGCCAGCGGCCGCTGTTGGCAGAATATTTGAAATAGGCCTGTAGCCCCTGTTGAGGAGCACTTTCCTTAATAGCGGCCAACGGCAGCACCACCTTCTCCATAAAATCCTGCCAGTCCTCGATCCGTTCGCCTTCTTTCATTTTGGTGATCCCCAAAGCCAGAGATACTCCGGCTGGTACACCCCGGTTCAGGGCCTGGGTGGTGGCTGTTTCGGCAAACCGGCCGATAAAGTCTTCGGCGGAAACCGCCGGCCGGGCACTGCGGGACGGAGCCTGGCTGGAATATTCTTCATAGGAACGCGGCTGGTAGTCCCCTCGATAACTGGAGGACGGTTCATTGTAAGAGTTATAGGCGGATCCGGAACTCCTTTCCCGTTCCGCATCACTATTGCCAAGGGTTGCTTCGTTGTAGCGCATACCGGGATCCCTTTCCTCCCGGCCTTCCAGGCTGACCTTCAGGCCGGCCTTATCGAGCATTCCAATAATGAGGATCATTGCAAAAATGAAGCCGAGGAGACGCAACAGCATGCCCGTTCCCCCACTCTTGGGCCGTGAGTAGTGGTATTCCATAAGTCGTGATTTTTTAAATATGAGGTAATATCCTAATGCTTAAGCCAACTAAGATAGAAAAGATTCCCCAAGGTAGGAAAGCCAGTTCCCTGTTTGTACGGAAAGGGGGTATTAAGGCAGGGAACGGTAGTGGCAGCGAACTATTGATCCACCGGAGCGCTATTCTGGAATTAAACATCGCAATGGTTTTCAGGGCGAGTAAGTGGCCGGACAGGTTTAGATGAAGTATAACTGAACTTTACCCAACTCTTAATCGAAGCGGGTTGTCCTACCCGGGGGTAGGACAACCCGCTTCGATTTTAAGTGAAAAGTAGAGCGGTTATACTCAAACTAATACGGTCTGACTACTTAAGTAGGCAGACACATTTAATTTCAGTACAACTCGCGCGCCAATGGAAAATCGGCGCCCGAGAGGGCACTGTCGGGGTGCAATTTTCCATTGCGCTCCGACTTGAGCCCGGGGTTATCTGTAATCTAAATCTGTCCGGCTACTTACTTAAATATTTCTGTCCACCTGCTTCTATTCTACAATGAACTTCACCACTTTCCTTTGTTTGCCCATTGTCACCCGCAAGAAATACATGCCGTAGGGCAATTCCAGTTCATACTGCCCACTGAAACGGCTGCTGGTGGCCGCTTCCCGGCGTTCCAGCACCCGGCGGCCCTTGATGTCCACAATCTCAACCTGGAAGGTACCGGCAGAGGGCAGGCCTTCCATTTCCAGCTGAAATACCCCTTTGTTGGGGTTCGGAGAAACCTTTGCCGAAAGTACATCGAATCGCGGGCTGTCTACATCAACCGTTTCATCCACGGTGTTGCCTTCCCAGATACCGCGGCCAAAAGTGGCGGCATAGATCTTGCCTTCGCTGGACAGGATCTCCAACTCGCTGACGATAACGTTGGGCAGCCCATCGCTGTAGAGTTCCCATTCGTCCATATCATCATTGAGGTAATACACTCCGATGTCCGTCCCGATGTATACCCCATTGAGCAAGGAATTGGGGTCCTGTACAATGCAATTGACCGGAATGTTGGGCAGGTTGAGGGACCTATTCTGCCAGTTGTCTCCGCCATCATCCGAACGGAACACCTTCATGCCTTCGGAAAAGCCGCCAACCGTCACCCATACCTGGTTGGGGTCATCATAACCGGCAATGACGTAGGTGAAATAGAGGTCTTCCGGCAGGCCTTCGGTTACATTCTCCCAGGTATTGCCCCCGTTGCGGGTTCGCCACATATAACTGGGCTGTCCCAAAGAATGGTAGATGCGGTGCGCCAGGTAGATGTAGTCCTTGTCGGCCGGGGATACGGCAAAGCTCGATGTCGGGAGGCCCGGGACCGGGAAGTTGGACAGCTTCTGGAACGTACCCCCGCCTTCGGATCTGTACAGGTTGGTATAAGCGACGTAAAATACGTCGGGGTTGCCGGGCTCCAGCATGAAGGGGGTCGTCCAGGCCGCCCGTTCTTCATTGCCGGCGGGGATGTTGTTGCTCAGCGAGTAGAAGGTATTGCCCCCGTCGAAAGACCCGGAAATATTTCCGAACTGGGAAGACCCATATAGAATATTCGGGTTTTCCGGATGGATCAGGCCTTCCATTCCGTCGCCTCCGATGATCCCCGTCCAGTTGCCATCCTTTTTCAACCAGGTGGAATTGTCCTGCGTACCGGCAATGAGGTCGCCCGGGTTCGCCTGGCTCAGCCCGAGGCGATAGAAGGAACTGATCTGCATACCGCCGGCAATATCTTCCCAGTCGGTCTCAAAGAAATAACCATTGATATTCTGAGCGGCATCTTCAGAACCGAGGATGATCTCATCGGTACGGCTGACTCCCCCGTCATTACAGCCATAATACTTATTGTCCAGCGGGTTGTAAGCCAGGAAGTGCTGGTCGGCATGAATGCTTTGCCGGCCGCCGCCGCCGACCCAGTAAGAAGCGGGCCTCCAGTTCTGGCCTCCATCTTCGGACCCCCAGATATTGATCCCTCCCGTGTAGATGCGCTCGGGGTCTTCAGGATGAACCAGGATAGTGAGGTCGTAGGTGCCCTGTCCGCCCCCCCCATCGCCGCCGTACCAGTGCAGGACGTTGGGGCTGGTGGAACGCAGTTCCCAACTGTCTCCTCCGTCAATAGTGCGGTACAATCCGTAGAAATCGCGATTGCGGCTGCAGGCCAGCGCGTAGACGTACCCGGGGTTGGAAGGAGAGATGGCAAGCTCAATGCGTTGTACCTCATTGGTGGGCGGAATTCCCGTATTCAACTCCGTCCAGCTTGCGCCAAAATCGGAAGATTTCCAGATGCCGGCGGTTCCGGCATTGAGGTTGCGCACATAAGCGGTGGAAGCGTACAGGGTGTTAGGGTCGGTAGGATGGCGTTCGATATCCCATATCATTTCATCGCTGATAGTGGCCCAGGTATCGCCGCCGTCTTCTGAAGTACGAATACCGAACAGGCCGGCCGCAACCAGGCGTTGTCCGTTTTCCGGATGCACGAAAACCCGGCGGGTAAGGGAACCGTCCCTTCCGGTTTGGTCAAACGTGAGGCCCGTGGGTTCCCAATTCTGGCCGCCGTTGGTAGTTTTGTAAACACCGATCCCGTAATGGGTATGACGTTTGCGGTCGTCGAGGTCGAGGGCAACGCCCAGGTAGGCGTAATCGCCTACGGAGACGTACATTTCGTCGGGATTATTGGGATTGACGGCAATATCGCTGATGCGCAGGATCGGCAGGCCGTTGTCGAGAGGCAGCCAGCTCTCGCCGCTGTTGGTGGTCTTCCAGATGCCTCCCTGAGCGACACCCACCCAGAAGGTATTAGGGTCAGTGGGATGAAACGTGATGCAGTTGATGCGGCCCATTCCACGAATAATATAACTGGTAACGATGGTGGCATAGTCATCCGGCCCGGCCGGCATCCATCCGGGACTGCGCTGGGCAATACGGTTCTGCTCCATTGCCACTTTTTCGACAGCGGCGCGGAAGAGCGGTTCCTGGTTGCCAAAGCTGCCGTCACCCCCCGCCCGCACGGCCTGCTCCTCGAGCCAGCGGGCGTACCACTTCCATCCTTTTTCCTGGGAAAGGTCCCGTTGAGCTGCCCAATTGTCAAAGGCGGCCTCCAGATGCTGTATTCTGAGGGGTTCGCCCTCCTGGCGGGAAATGTTCTGGAGAAAGTCAGGAGACTGGCCATTGCCCGAAAGGCTGAACAGAAAAAATGCTACTAATCCGTAAAAGTACTTTTCCATAAGTTCAAATTTTGATCGAAAATAAGGTATTTGTGCATCCGCTCAACGATAGCGTAACAATGGTTTGGACAATTAGCGACAGAAAGAGTTTTGCCTGCTGGTTTCTTTCCCGATCCCCTACAAGCCCCTCTCATTTTGTATCATTCTTATCCAGTTCCGTCAGCAGCTGTTGATAAGAATGAAATTGCAGGAGCTTCTTGTTTTTAAGAAAATTGAGGTGAGTGACCTCCTTCCCCATCCAAGGTTCCGGAGAGTAAGCGTGAGCAGCAGATTCGGAAGGAAATTCTACCTCTGCGATGAGCAAGCCGTTCAGAGGTTGGTGGTACTGGTCGATCTCGATGTGGTAGCCTTCTTTTTCCAGAACGAAGCGGCTTTTTCGGATGCGGCGCCCTTCAGCCAGCGGCCACAGGGTTTCGAACTGGCCGGCGCTGAGCTCGATCTCGTACTCCTGGCGCGTCAGGCTGCCGTCCGATTTCACGGTGAGCCAATACCGGCCTTCAGCGGCCCGGAGGCGGACTTCCCGGCCTTCCTCACTGATGGCGATGTAGCCCTGTTCGATCTCTACCGGGCGCAATTGCTGCAGCGCTTCGGGCAGCTGCCGGAGCAGGAATTTGCGTTCGACCTCCCGGTGCATATTAGTCATAGGTTTCCAGGCCTTCGAAGAGCTCATCCAACTCATCGAATGATTTGAATCCCACCTTTTCTTCCGCTCCGCCCCGCACGTTGATGCCATAGGGTTGTACAGACTCCAGTACTTCCTCCAGCGCAGCGGCGTCGAAATCCATGCTGAGGATGATGCGGTAATCCCTGCAAAGGCTCCGGAGTTGTTGCCGGGCCTGTTCGTCCAGTTGCTCCCACCCGATGCCATTCTTGTCGAAGTTGAGTAAAAAGGCCACCACGAAGGGCTCCTGTTCTTCCATGCGGCCACCGGCAGTAGCCAGTTCGCCGGGTGTTTCCAGGATGACCTCCAGCAAAACCGGCACCTCCGCACGGTGCAGTTCCTGCAGGGTATCCGTATCGGTGAACATAGGCAGCTGCACGGCTTCCAGCTCCAGCAGGTCGGCCGCCTGGAGGATCTCCCCGGCCGGTTGCAGAGAAAACTCGCCCACGATCCTGACCCCGTCGACCCACTCTTTGATCGCCTGCATCACCTGCGGCTGTATGTAGGCTTCGGAGCCGGTATCGAAGTTGAAACCCAGCCATTCAATTTCCCAGGCGGCGAAATAACGGGCATCGGTCAGGTTGGTCACCGAACTGGCCTTAACTTTTGTCTTTAGCATAAACCAAATGTTGCGCTGATTTGTCCTATTTTACAGACCACAAAAGTAAAGAATAAAATGCCGGAACCCACGTATTACGACCTCGTTTATGCTGTTGTGCGGCACATCCCGCGCGGCCGGGTGAGCACCTACGGCGCGATAGCCGACTACCTGGCCCTCGGCGCCGCCCGCATGGTAGGTTGGGCGTTGAACAATAGCTTCAGCGGCGACGGCGTGCCCGCCCATCGGGTCGTCAACCGCAAGGGCGAGCTCAGCGGCCGCAACCACTGGCCCACCCCAACGATGATGCAGGAAATGCTGGAACAAGAGGGCGTATTGGTGGAAGACAACCGGGTCCAGGAGTTCGATAAGCTCTTCTGGCACCCTGCGGAAGGGCTGGGGGAAGATTTCGAGCCGTTTTGAACGGCGGAGGTGTCCCGGCATATTCACAACCCAATTGGCATAACCAAACTCAAAAAAATGAAAATGAAGATTCTCATTCCTTTCCTGGCCATGATGGCACTCGCTACTGCCGCTATGGCGCAAACCTCTCCCATTGGCGTCTGGAAGACCATTGACGACAATACCGGCGAGGCGAAATCACATGTGGAGATCTTTGAGAAAGGCGGTAAGCTCTACGGAAAGATCGTTAAACTCCTGAAATCATCTCCGGACAAAATATGCGAAGAATGCCCAGGCCAGAAAAAGGGCAAACCGCTAATGGGCATGCTGGTCATCGAGAACCTGGAGCCCTATAAAGACTACTGGAGAAAAGGAACCATCATGGACCCGGAGAACGGCAACGAGTACGGCTGCAGCGTCTGGTTCGAGAACGGCAACACAAAGGAGCTGCAGGTCCGCGGTAAACACTGGACAGGGCTGTACCGGACGCAGACGTGGTATCGGGTGGATTGATGGATCAAGTTTGAACACCAGTCATGCGGATCAGGGGCTAAATGGCGGCCGAGGGTACAGGATGTGGAATGAAAACGGCAGCACTTTTTGTGCTGCTTCAGCAGGCCGCCCTTCTGATTTTTGAGGTTTGATTTGTGAGGCTCGATTTTCGATGTAGGGCTGCGGGAGCTGCCCTGCCGGCGCATTTCAAGCTGGCATCCCGCTGGTAGGGACAAGGCTTTTGGCCTTCAACCCGACGAAGGAAGTTCAGGAACGCCTTTGAAAAACAAGAACAAGGTAGTAACTGAAAGGGCGAAGGCTTTCCCTGTGGGCGAAGCTGGGAAAAGGCCGGCAAAAATTCTTACTGCCTATTGGAGATCCGGTGAAAAAATTTAAAGGGCGTAGGCAATAACACTTCCCTCTTTAAAGTTTTATAGGTGAATTTTTGAAGGAATTAATCAACCAAAATCCACTGTATGAAGCAAAAGTTTACACCAAACGATCTCATTCAATATCTCTACAACGAGGTAAGCGCTACAGAACGCCTGTCGATGGACGAGGCTTTGTGTAACGACCTCGAGCTGAGGGAGGAATACGAAGGCCTGCGGGACGCTTACCAGCAGTTGCCCAGAGTGTCCTTCCGCCCCTCCTCCCGCACCGTTCAGAGCATTTTGAAGTACAGCGAAAGGACAACCCTCGAAAAGCACGCCTGACAAAAAACGTGCTTTTCCAAAAGCCCTTGACAAAAGCTTTGTCAAGGGCTTTCTTTTTGCGTATTTTACTTCAAACTCAATAAATTAACACCTCAGGCTTGTTTTACTTCAACAAATTATTTAAGTTTGTGGATCATTAAAACAAAAAGTTGAATAAATAATACCTCAAATGTCCGAGATCAACAAGCAAGACCGGGAAGCGAAAATGAAAGCGCTTCAACTGACCGTCGACCGGCTGGAGAAAACCTACGGCAAAGGTACCGTCATGAGGATGGGAGACCAGAATGTGGTCGAAGTTGAATCTATTCCCACCGGCTCCCTGAGCCTCGATATCGCCCTTGGCGTCAACGGCCTTCCCCGCGGAAGGGTGGTAGAGATCTACGGCCCGGAATCGTCGGGTAAGACCACTCTTGCTATCCACGCCATCGCCGAATGCCAGAAACAGGGCGGTATCGCCGCCTTTATCGACGCGGAGCACGCTTTCGACCGCAGCTACGCCAAATCGCTGGGCGTAGATACGGAAAACCTGCTCATCTCTCAGCCCGACAACGGCGAACAGGCCCTGGAGATCGCAGAAAACCTGATCCGCTCCGGCGCTATCGATATTATTGTCATCGACTCCGTGGCCGCCCTGGTGCCCCGCTCCGAGATCGAAGGAGAAATGGGCGATTCCAAAATGGGCCTGCAGGCACGCCTCATGTCCCAGGCGATGCGTAAACTGACCGCTACCATCGGGCGTACGGGCTGCTGCTGCATCTTCATCAACCAGCTGCGGGAAAAGATCGGCGTGATGTTCGGCAACCCGGAAACGACTACGGGCGGTAACGCACTGAAGTTCTACGCTTCCATGCGCCTCGATATCCGCCGCTCCGGCTCCGCCATCAAAGATAAGGAGGGCAACGTGGTCGGAAACCACGTAAAGGTCAAAGTCGTGAAAAACAAACTGGCGCCCCCTTTCCGCGTAGCGGAATTTGACATCATGTTCGGCGAAGGGATCTCGAAAACCGGAGAGATCGTCGACCTGGGCGTAGATCATGACATCATCCAGAAGAGCGGGGCGTGGTACGCCTACGACGACGCCAAGATCGCTCAGGGCCGGGAAGCCGCCAAACAATTCCTGATGGACAACCCGGAGGTCGCCCTCGAGATCGAGAAAAGGATCAAAGCCAAAATAATGGGCCTGCCGCTGGAAGAAGAAGCCAAGAAAAATGGCAAGGCCAAAAAAGACGAAAAAGAAGAAGCCAACTCTTAGAAGCTGTTTGAATTTAGTTTTTAGAATTTATTATGAGGCATTTTTTCGCCAGATGAGGACACTTTTGAGCTTCGTAGCCGTAGCTACGGAGCGAAAAAGTACCGAAATATGGCGGAAAAAGGGCCATAATAAAACTGAAGGATTAAATTCAAACAGCTTCTTAGAGCAGGCCTTATTTCCAGCTAAAAGTTTCGATCAGGTGCAGGATGTCCTGCTCCACGAACTCATAGATGGGCTTCAACGAATCGGGGCGCGCTTGTGTATTAAAATACAGGGCGCCCCGCAAAAAATTATCGGTGCTGTCCGTTAGATAGAATTGAAAAGGCGAAGCAGCAGGGCCCTCAATGATAAAGGCAAATCCGCTTACCTCTCCCTCCTTCTTTATTGGCACTTCCTGAATATAGTTTGCCTTCTTATTGTGCCACTCCACCAACTCAAAGGCGTCATTTTTTAGTTTCTCAAAGTTGTTTTCCTGGTTTATGGGATAATAGCTGCAGTGCAGCCGGCTGTCAAATGCCGGCATGAAGAGGTCGAACCAACAGGGGTGCGCCGGTTTCTCATCAAAGAACAGCGTATCCTGCTGGACCTCTGCGTAGGCCGGATATTCAAAGGTGAAACTGCAGTAGTCCTCATCGAATTGCTGATAGCCTCGCTCAGGATATTCCACCCTGGGATACGCCCGGGGTTTGGGGGTATACGAAGGCCCTTCTCCGCAGGAAGAAAGCAGGAGGGCAAAGCATAAGGACACCAGCATCGGTAAATAAACAGCCTTCTTGTTGATCATTGGTTTATGCACATTAGTTGGCCTTCCGGTAATCGGAAGGGAGAAGCCGGCAGGTTTTTATCTGATTCTTCCCGCCTACGGCTTGGGCAGCGTAAACAGGATCTGCTCGATCCGCCGCTTGTTTACAGAAACGATCTTAAAACGAAATTGATTGTAAGAGATCTCGGCATCGGCTTTGGGAAGCAGGCCTGTAAGTTCGAGAATGAGGCCGGCCATGGAGTCCGCTTCCCCTTTTGCCTCGTCGAAGGAATTGGTATCGATGCCGACGATCCGGCATACATCGTTGAGCAGGGTCTTTCCTTCAAAAAGGTAATTGAAATCGTCGATCTTCTTGAATACCACTTCCAGCTCGTCGTCAAACTCATCCTTGATCTCACCGATGACCTCCTCCATGATATCTTCCAGCGTAACGACACCCGAGCTTCCCCCATACTCATCAACCACGACGGCGAGGTGCAGGTGTTGCTGCTGAAACTCCTTGAGCAGGTCGTTGATCTTTTTTGCTTCCGGAACATAGTAGACGTCGGTGCGGATCAGTTGCTGCCATTCGAAGTCTTTCCCTTCGTTGAGGTGCCCAAGCAGGTCCTTGACGTAGAGGATGCCCGTTACGTGGTCGAAGTCGTTTTCATAAACGGGGATGCGGGAATACCCCGATTCCTGAACGACCTTAAGCAACTCGGGATAGTCAATACGGAAATCGACGGCTACGACGTCAACCCGGGAACTCATGATCTGCTTTACGGTTACCTCTCCGAATTTCACAATACTCTTCAGGATATCCACGTCCTGGGCAGCATCTTTTTCCTGGCTGACCGTTAGCTCGATGGCCTCGTCGATATCTTCCCGGCTGGGTGGGCTACCGCCCGGGGCGGTGTGGGCCAGTTTGCGTTCAATGATCCGGGTAGTGTGCACCAAAGCATTGCTCAGCGGCCCCATGGCCTTGAGCAGGAAGGTGATCGGGCCGGCCATAAGCCTTGCCAGTTTCAGGTTGTTGATCTTGGCATACACCTTGGGCGCCACTTCTCCGAAAAGGACCAGCAGGAAGGTGGCCCCCACCACGGTGATCAGGAACCCGATCAACCAAGACCAGTAGTCCAGCCGCTCCGGGCTGGGTTCTCCCCACAAGCTGGTGATGAAAGCCGCCCACCGGTGGAAAGTATCCGGAGGAATGGCCTTCATGAGCACATATTCCGAAAGGATAACAATGGCGATGTTGATAAAATTATTGCTGATCAGGATGGTCGCCAGCAAGCGCCTTGGTTTGTCTTTAAGCGCCAGAATGCGGCGGCTGTTTTTCCCGTTTTCCTGCTCCAGGCGGTCGAAATCATTAGGTGTCAAAGAAAAGAAGGCGACCTCTGAACCAGAAATCAATGCGGAACAGATCAGCAGCAGAACGATGCCTGAAATACCCAGGATTGCTTCCAGTGATGGAGCAAGAAGGAGAAGGATTACAGGAAAGAAACTGTAAACCGGACTATCACTATCAGGTTCAGGTTCCAAATACAAAGGGGTTAGTTACACCATAAATCGTTCACTAGAACGGCAGGTCATCATCGGCCGCTCCGCCGGGTTCTTCTGCCGGCATTGAACCGGAAGCCCCCTTGTTGCTCTCATTCTGAGCGCTGAGCCGTACTTCGTCTTCAGGAGAAGGAAAGTAACCGCCAGCACCACCGGAACCTTCTTCCCGACGGCCGCCGCTGATGATGCGAAAATAACTGCCCACCACCTCCGTAGTATAACGGGTATTGCCGTCCTGGTCCTGCCAGCTGCGGTGCGTCAGTTTACCTTCGACGTATACCCCCATACCTTTTTTGAGCGTGCTTTCGGCCCTTTCTGCCAGGTTTCGCCAGACCACGATATCGTGCCACTCCGTTTGGCTCTGCCATTCGCCGCTCTTGTCTTTGTAGTTTTCATTGGTAGCAATTGGGAACTTGGCTACCACAGCCCCGTTTTCCAGCCGGCGTACTTCCGGGTCCCGTCCCAGATTGCCAATTAATATCACACGATTTACCATCTCTTACCAGAGGTGTTTAGAGTGTGTTCAAATTTCATACTTCGGATTGAAAATGCCCCTTTTTCGCTTATACTTCGTTGCCGAAACAGTCACGTACCTACGGGTATGCTCCCGTTTCGGCGCCTTGTCTAATCAAAAAATGGACTATTTTCATCTCCAAAAACGAAATTTGAACACACTCTTAGTTTTGAAAAAGGATGTCAGATAAACTTTAAATATAGCGAATAATAAGCTATACCCCAAAAGCAGAGGCTATTAACTTGAGCCAGGCAACAGGGTTATCTATAATTCTTTATTTCCCCCGCCGAGTATCTCCAGGTATTTCTCTATTTCCGTCCAAATACGCTAACCTGCTTTTACCATTTAAACCAGCCGCGCTCATTTCTACCGGTTCAAAAAAGAGTGAGTTGGGCCTGGTTGAGGTAGCGGCTGATGATCTTTGGGAACGCGAATTTACTCAAGTTTTTTTGATCTACCGCGAGGAAGTTGCCCGAATTGAAAGCCGCGCCGGCAGGCAGGCGAACTTCCCAGAAGGAGGCGACGATCTTCTGGTGGGTCAAAACCTGCTGATAGGGCGGAGAAACACCCCCAAGCACGACATCCTGGCCGTCAAAAAGCTGTTGCCAGAGCACGCTGCTCCGAATGTCCTTTTCTTCACAGGAAGGATGAGGCCATTCCAGCAGAGGGAATTCGTAGAGGTTTTGCCAGATATCCTTTTCCGTGCGTTTGTTCAGGAGCGTCTTCCCCTCGTGGCTAATGGCCAGATAGTGAAAAAAGCGCTGGCGCTTTTCGATCTTTTTCGATTTTACGGGTAGCAGGGTTACTTTCTTTTCATGGAGGGCAGAACAGGGCTCCCGCAGGGGGCAAACCGCACAGGCCGGGGCTTTGGGCGTACATTGAGTCGCGCCGAAGTCCATTATCGCCTGGTTGTAGTTGCCCGGCTGCCGGGTGTCCAGCAATTCCTGAGCAAGGCTGGAAAAGGTGTTCTTGCCGGTGGTGGTGTCTACCGGAGTTTCTATGCCGAAAAAACGGGAGAGGACCCGAAACACGTTTCCATCTACTACCGCATAAGGCAACCCATAGGCAAAGGAAGCAATGGCTGCTGCGGTGTAAGGCCCGACCCCCTTCAGCTGGCGAATGCCCTCATAGGTATCAGGAAAACGGCCTCCCAGTTCCCGGGTAATATACCGGGCGGCAGCGTGCAGGTTGCGGGCACGAGAGTAATAGCCCAGGCCTTCCCAAAGCTTCATCACCTCGTCGGCGGGAGCTTCCGCCAGCAGCTGCACCGTGGGGTAGTGTTCCCGAAATCGCTCAAAGTAAGGAAGGCCCTGCTCCACCCGGGTTTGTTGAAGTATGATCTCCGACAACCAGATGAGGTAGGGGTCCTTTTCCCCCTTCCATGGCAAAGGGCGGTGGCTCTGGGCAAACCACTTCATCAGTTGTTCCCGAAAATACGCTTGCTTAGGTTTTTGCATAACGCGCAAAGGTGGTAAGTAAACTGAACATAACCACCAGCAAAGCAGGTGGTTTTCTAAGGTACAATAAAAAAGGCGGCGACAGGTAAATTGTCGCCGCCTTCAGCTTCATTGTAAACTTCTTAGCGAGCCCGGTGGAGCAATCATCCTGATCTGCTCTGCTTGTGGCTTGCCCGTAAGGGAAATATTCTGCGTCTTATCTTGCATTGGCGCGCTCACGCAACTCCTGCAGGTTGGAGTAACGCTTGCTAATGACATCCTTGAGCTCTTTACGAGCAAAGAATATGCGGCTCTTTACCGTACCAAGTGGCAGATCAAGATGGTCGGCGATCTCTTGGTATTTATAACCATGATAATGCATCAGGAAGGGAATCTTGATGCTGTCGTCAAGGCCCTCAACCATTTTAGTGAGTTCTTTCATCATGATATTGGATTCTGCCTTGTTGGAAATCACTACGCTACCCGAGTTGATATAATAGAGGTTCTCGGTCGAGTCCATGATGGTGTTTGCCTTGGCCTTCTTACGATAGTTGTTGATGAAGATGTTCTTCATGATCGTGAAAAGCCAGGCTTTGAAGTTCGTACCTGGGCGGAACTTATCCCTGTTGGTCATCGCACGATATGCGGTTTCCTGGAATAAGTCCTTTGCATCCTCTGCATTTTTTGTGAGATTGTATGCAAAGGAGTGCAGGAGGGTTGACATCTGATCGAATCGGCTATAGAACTCTGTGGTAGACATGGCTGCTTTGTTTAACTTTGCTGAGGAATCTCTTTCTTCTGTTGAATCAAAGGTACGCCATAGTTCAACAAAATGCAACTTTATACACTTTTTTATTCCCCGCCTTGTACTTTTTTTCTGCCAGTTTTTATCAACTAAATCATAAATCACTGTATATCAATTTAAAAAACAAGATCAGATAGCTTAATTTATTTTTATAACTTTCAAAAAAAATTGAAAAATAGGGTGTTTTGTTGGAGTTTGAATTCGTGAATTCACACTTTTTGGCCGATTTAGAGCCGGGAAACAGGCTGGAAAGGACAAAACAGGCGCAGTTTGTTTAACTTTGCCGAAAGTTACTTAAACAACTCAAAACCAGTTATTTCTGGGCATTCCTGACCAAAAGTACGGCTACAGCGCTGAAGACGATGTTGGGCAGCCAGATGCCCAGCAGGATAGGGATCGCCTGGCCGGTAGCAAAAACAATAGCAAAACGGGAGAAGAAGATATACAAAGCCCCAATGCCGATACCCATGGCCAGGTGCAGGCCGATCCCTCCCCTGACCTTCCGGGCGGCAATAGCCATTCCTATGATGGTGAGTATATATATGGTGAACGGTTCGGCGGTTCGCCGGTGAAGTTCTATCTCGTATTTCTGGGTATTGCCGACACCCCTGGCTTTCTGATTCCTGATGTACTGCCGGAGTTCCGCCGAGGTCATCATGGTATGCTGCTCTTTGAAATCGACAAAGTCATCAGGGGTAAGGGCCAGGGTCGTGTCGATCTCCTTGCCATTGCCGATGATAAGTTCCTCCTCCATTCCATTGAAGGTCCGGATCTCATAATTGCGGAGTTTCCACTTGTTGGGGGGCCCCATCCATTCGGCAGTATTGGCCTTGAGCAGGTACACCAGTTCGCCGTCCTCAAACCGTTCCAGGCGGAATTTGCGGGCCGTGCTGTCGCGCTTTCGGTAATAGTTGATGTACACCTTGGTGTCCGGAGAAACGAACATGTGCACATCCTGCGTCTTTCCCTTGTCATTGTCGCGCCATATATAGGTATGGACAATGTCCAGGCGGGTCTTATTCCCTTTGGGAATAAAGTAGTGGTTGCCCACCATGTGCATCCCCGCGATCAGGGTGGCGGCAACCAGATAGGGGCGCATCAGGCGTGGGAAACTGACTCCCGCATTGAAAATAGAAATGATCTCGGAGTTGTAGGCCATGCGGGAAGTAAAGAAGATGACGGCGATCAGCGTGAACAAAGGCCAAAGCAGGCCGTCTATGTACAGCAGAAAATTGGGATAGTAATCGATGTAGATCTCCTTCTTGGTGATGGGCTCTTCAATAAACTTCTCTACCTTTTCGCTGAAATCGATGATCCCGGAGATCATCGTGAAGATGAGAACCGTAAAGAAGAAAGTACTCAGGAACTTCCTTATGATATATTGGTCAAGCTTCTTCAGCATATTACTTATCCCTTCTTAGGGAGAGAAACGTTTTTGCCGCCCGGATGGTAGCCGGCTACCCTGTAATTAACAAAATTACAACCTTCTTTGCACCTCCTTCACCATCTGGTTTTTCCAGCTCACGAAATCCCCGGCCTGTATATGGCGCCGGGCTTCGCCTACCAGCCAGAGGTAAAAGCTGAGGTTGTGCAGGCTTGCGATCTGCGCTCCCAGCAATTCCTTGCTGTGAACCAGGTGCCGAAGGTACGCTTTATTATAAAAACGGCTGGCATGGCAGGGCCCATCCTCATCGATGGGGCTAAAATCTTCCTTCCACTTGGCGTTCTTGATATTGATAATGCCTTTGGCCGTATACAACAGGCCGTGCCGGGCATTGCGGGTGGGCAGGACGCAGTCGAACATATCCACTCCCAAAGCAATGCATTCCAGAATATTTTCCGGCGTCCCCACGCCCATCAGGTACCGAGGTTTTTCTTTAGGCAGGATACCGCAGACCAACTCCGTCATCTCATACATTTCCTCCGCCGGCTCTCCAACCGACAGGCCGCCGATGGCATTGGCCTCCCTGCCGAAAGAGGCGATGGTTTCCGCCGATATCCTCCGCAGGTCCTTATAGGTGCTCCCCTGCACGATGGGGAACAAGGCCTGCCGGTAGCCGTAATGCGGCTCCGTGCTGTCGAAATGGCGGCAGCAACGCTCCAGCCAGCGGTGGGTCAGCTCCATCGACGACCGGGCATAGCTGTAGTCGCAGGGATAGGGCGTGCATTCGTCGAAGGCCATAATGATATCGGCGCCGATAGACCGCTGTATGTCCATGGCCCTCTCCGGGCTGAAAAAGTGGGTAGACCCGTCGATGTGCGACTGGAAAGTAACCCCTTCCTCGTTGATCTTCCGCCGGTGGCTCAGAGAATACACCTGATAGCCTCCGCTATCGGTCAGTATGGGATGGTTCCACCCATTGAAGCGGTGGAGGCCGCCGGCTTTCTCCAGCACCTCGGTACCGGGCCGCAGGTATAGGTGGTACGTATTGCCGAGAATGATCTGTGCCCCGACCTCCTTCTCCAGGTCGCGTTGCTGTACGCCTTTCACACTGCCCAGGGTGCCCACCGGCATAAAGATGGGCGTTTGTATGACGCCGTGGCCAGTAGTGATCTGCCCGCAACGGGCGGCCGAGTGAGGGTCGTTATGAGATATGGAAAATTGAAGCAACGCCAGTGAGTTTTATACCCGTAAACGGTGTTTATCCAATTTCAGCATGACGGCGATCATGATGGTAAACCCCATCAGGGAAGACCCGCCTTTACTGATGAATGGCAATGGGATGCCGATAATGGGCATCAGGCCCATGGTCATGCCGATATTGATGAAAAAGTGAATAAAAATGATGCCGGCCACGCAGTAGGCATAGTGGCGGGAAAAACTGGACCGCTGCCGTTCGGCGATCATGGAGATACGGAAAAGCAGCAACAGGAACAGGGCTATGATGCCGAAAGTACCGATGAACCCCTGTTCCTCGCCTATGGTGCAGAAGATGAAGTCGGTCGATTGTTCCGGAACGAAGTTGCCTTTGGTCATGGTGCCGTGGAGGAACCCCTTGCCCTGTATCCCTCCGGAACCGATCGCCGTTTTGGATTGCACCAGGTTGTAGAGCGATCCCCGCTCATCACATTTATCGGGCTGGAGCCAGACGTTGATGCGATCCTGCTGATGGGGTTTCAGCACGTTGTTGAAAGCATAGTTGGCAGCAAAGGACAGGGCCGCGCCGGCAGACAGAAAAAACAGCAGGATAACCGCCAACCGCCCGTTGCGCTGCTGATAGAGTACGTAACTCATCGGGACAAGCAACAACAGCGTGGCGCTCAGCACATAATTGATATACTCGAGTTGGGTGAGATAATAGGCGCCGCAGGCAACAGCAATTGCTCCCAGCACCCAGTACATGCGTTTTTTACTCCTAAGGCTATAGGCCATGATCAGCAAAACCACCAGGGCCAGGGCCAGCGAAATATTCAGCGGGTTGAACACCAGGCCGGCGATCAGCAGCCCCCCCATCACTCCCGCGACAACATAGTAGGATGGGTTGAGCCCTTCCCGGAAGAGAACCAGAAAAAAGGACAGGAAGACCAGGGCCGAACCGGCATCGGGTTGGAGCAGGATCAGCATGATCGGGGCGAGGATGATCGACAGGGAGATGAGCTGCGAGCGCGTACGCTTCAGGTCCGTACTGTAAGAGCTGAGAAAGGCCGAGAGGGCCAGGGCGGTACCAAACTTGGCGATCTCGGAAGGCTGAAAGGAGAACCCCCCAAAGGAAAACCAGGAGGTGGCCCCCTTGATGTTGGTGCCGAAGAAAAGCACCATAACCAGCAGCCCGATGGAGAACGCATAGATGGGGTAAGCAAAAGTCTGCCAGAACTTCCAGTCAAAAAGCATGATAAAAGCAAAGATGAGCCCGCAAATGCCGATCCAGATGGCCTGCTTACCAGCGGAAGTGCTCAGGAAGCTAACCCCGTCCTGGCCGCGAAACTCCTCAAACCCTACGGAAAAGACCATCAGCCAGCCCACGCCGGCCAAGGCGAGGAAAAGGCTGAACGTCACCAGGTCGATGTGCCCGAGTATAGGGCTGCCTCCATCTCTCTGCGATGCTCTTCTACTGCTCATATTCTATCCAGCTCCATTAGCATGGTTTCTTAGTAATTCCCGACCAGTTCCTCGGGGCGAATGGCATCATCCCGAACCAGATAAATGCCCGGATAGTCCCGCTCCAGGATGTACTTCAGGCGCAGCGCCTCCAGCTTGGTCGTAAACGCACCGGCGCGCAGCTTGTAATAAGGAGCCGAGTGGACCCAATCGACCGGAATAGACGGATAGCGGTACTGAAAGGACTGTTTGACGCTTTCCAGCCGTTGCCGGTCGGGAGTAGCCAGGACCTGCACCCGCCAGCCGGGCATATACGTCCGGGCCTTATTGGCTTCGGCAAAACGAGCCATCATATCTCCAATTGGAGGGTCTTCCTCGAAGAAAACGCTCTTCTGTGCCCCGGCAGTCAAACTGCCTAGAACCAGGAATAGCCCTAATAGTAAGAAGCGTGCCATAATTTCGTTTTTTTGAACCGCGCCGCGCGATGAACAAAATGCACGGCCTGTGTGCCGCAAATATACTACATTTAGAGGAAGTTATCACCAGCCGGGCTGGCCGTCAGATAGGTTCTGTTCTTGTAGGTATAGGCAGGCGGCCTCTGCTTTTTAATTGAAAAAGCGATAGTGGTGCTTCATGTTCCCTGCTCACGGAGGTAAGCCCAGCTCCTAAACAAGGGCCACCACCCCTGCCGAGGTGCCGATCCGCTGAGCGCCGGCCCGGATAAAGCGCTCGGCGTCTGCTCTGGAAGTTATCTTGCAGGAAGCTTTGATCTTTACTTTATCGCCGACGATAGCACGGAGCAGCTGCACCGTTTCGACGCTATCATCCTGCCCGTTGAAGCCGGTGGAGCCTTTAATAAAATCAGCCTGGGACTCTAAAGCGATCTGGCATATTTTTCTGACTTCCTCATCGGTGAGCAGGCTTCTTTCAAAGAGGATCTTGATGGCCTTGCCTTTGAGGTGGGTGGCGGTGGCCATGCTATCGATATCGTTCGCAACAAAATTCCAGTTATTGTTCCGGATGGCGCACAGGTTGACGACGGCCTCTACTTCATCCGCACCATCGTCAATGGCCCTCTTTATTTCTTCGACCTTTGCCGGAGTAGGCGCATAACCCATGGGGTAACCGATAACGGTACCTACCCTTGTCTTCTGGCCCTCCAACAGGTCGGCAGCCGGCTTCACGTAGAAGGGGGGAACGTACACGGTAGCGAATCCATGCAGGACAGCCTCTTTGCACACCTGCTCAATCTCCTCAAGCCGGCAATCGGGCTTCAGGATCGTGTGGTCAATATAACTAGCCAGGTTCATCCTTTGGGGCCGGGTTTAGTTTTTTGGTAATTGAAAACGCCGAGGGCGGCGCAAAAAACGCTGTAATATAGGATAAAAAAAGCATTTGGGCACTAGTTGCCCGCTGAATTCACAACAATATTAACACGGCTATCTGCCCCGGCCTGGTTTACCCCCGGCCGTGGCAGTGCTTGTACTTCTTACCGCTGCCGCAAGGGCAGGGGTCATTGCGGCCCACTTTCTTTTCCACCCGCTTGAAGGTCTGTGGCTTGGAACGGTTCCGGCTAACGCCCTCTGCCGCGGCCCGGGCTTCCTGCTCGCTGCGGTTGGTGCTCACCTTGCTCAGGTCGGTGCGTTGTTCGCGCGCTTCTTCCAGCGTACGGCCGTCGGCAAAGACCAGGGTGCCTTTCGAAAGGTAAGCAGTTACCTCTTCGTTGATATCAAAAATGAGCTCTTCGAAAAGGTTATAGGCTTCCATTTTGTAGATGACCAGCGGGTCTTTCTGTTCAAAGGAAGCCGCCTGCACCGAGTCCTTGAGTTCGTCCATGGAACGCAGGTGTTCCTTCCACTTGTCGTCGATGATGGCCAGGGTGACGGCCTTCTCAATATCCCGGCGAATAGACCTCCCTTTGGTATTCACTGCCTCCGCAATATCAGCAGTAATGGCCATGGGGTTGGAGCGCCCATCGGTAAACGGAATGAGGATACGCTTGTACTGCTGTCCCTGGTTTTTGTGCACATCTTCGATGTGAGGCAGCAATACTTCTGTGATCTGGCCCATCTTGCGGCCATAGTACTCTTCGAATTGCTGATGGAAGCGGTTAGTCAACTCCGCCAAAGGCCCTTCCTGAAAATCGATGGCGTCCATCTGCGGGTCCAGGCCGAGCAGGCCGAGCGAATCCCGGCGGAAGGAATCAAAATCGCCGGACTCGCGGTGGCTTTCCACCAGGCTGGCCGTCAGGGAATGGAACATATTGTTGAGGTCGACGGAGAGGCGCTCGCCCGCCAGGGCGTTGTCCCGCTTCTTGTAGATGGCTTCCCGCTGGATGTTCATCACATCATCGTACTCGAGGAGCCGCTTACGGATGCCGAAGTTGTTCTCTTCGACTTTCTTCTGTGCCCGCTCGATCGACTTGGTGACCATAGAGTGCTGGATCATCTCGCCTTCCTGGTGGCCCATGCGGTCCATCAGTTTGGCGATGCGCTCCGACTGGAAAAGGCGCATGAGGTTGTCTTCCAGAGAAACGTAGAACTGAGAGCTCCCGGGGTCCCCCTGGCGTCCGGCACGGCCTCGCAACTGGCGGTCTACCCGGCGGGAATCGTGCCGCTCCGTACCTATGATGGCCAGGCCGCCCGCTTTTTTGACTTCGGCGCCGATCTTGATGTCCGTACCACGGCCGGCCATGTTGGTGGCGATGGTCACTTTACCCGGTTTACCGGCTTCGGCCACGATCTCGGCCTCGCGCTGGTGCTGCTTGGCATTGAGCACGTTGTGGTCCAGGTTGCGCAGTTGCAGCATGCGGCTCAGCTTCTCGGATATATCTACAGAAGTGGTGCCCACCAGTACGGGCCGGCCCTTCTCGGTCAGGCTGACGATCTCTTCGATGACGGCATTGAACTTCTCCCGAGCGGTCTTGTAGACGAGGTCTTCTTTATCGTCGCGGACGATCGGCCGGTTGGTCGGGATAACCACGACGTCGAGTTTATAGATCTCCCACAATTCACTGGCTTCCGTCTCGGCCGTACCGGTCATACCGGCCAGCTTGTGGTACATTCGGAAGTAGTTCTGCAGGGTAACAGTGGCGTACGTCTGGGTGATATCTCCAACCTTTACGTTTTCCTTGGCTTCCAGCGCCTGGTGCAGGCCGTCGGAATAACGGCGGCCTTCCATCATACGGCCGGTCTGCTCATCTACGATCTTCACCTGGCCTTCGATCACTACATATTCCTGGTCCTTTTCAAAGAGCGTATAGGCCTTCAGCAATTGGTTGATGGAGTGCAGGCGCTTGGACTTGATGGAAAAATCCTGGGAAAGCTTGACCTTGGTCTCTTCCTTTTCCGCCTCCGTCAGGTTGGGGTTGTTCTGGATCTCCACCATTTCGGTGGCGATATCGGGCATGACGAAGAAATTCTCATCTTCCTGGCCCTGGCTGAGGTACTCCGCACCCCGTTCGGTCAGTTCTACGCTGCGGTTCTTCTCGTCGATGATGAAGTAGAGGGGCTCGTCTACCAGGTGCATGTTTTTGTTCTGCTCCTGCATGTAAAAGTTCTCGGCCTTTTGTAGTTCGACCTTCACCCCTTCCTCACTGAGGAATTTGATCAATGGCCGGTACTTGGGCAGCGAGCGGTAGGCCCGCAGCAGGGACATGCCCGCTTCTCCTTCCTGGTAGCCGGTCTGGCCCTCCTTGAAGAGGCGCCGGGCTTCAGCCAGGTATTCGGTCGCCAGCTTGCGCTGAACATTGATCAGCTTTTCTACATCGGGGCGCAACTCGATGTACTCCTGGTCTTCACTACCCTGAGATACGGGGCCGGAAATGATCAGAGGCGTACGCGCATCGTCGATCAGAACGGAGTCGACCTCGTCGACCATCGCGTAGTGGTGTTTGCGCTGCACCCGCTCATCGGTGGAGCGCACCATATTGTCCCGCAGGTAGTCGAAGCCAAATTCGTTGTTGGTGCCGTAGGTGATGTCGCAATCGTAAGCGAGTTTGCGCTCTTTGGAGTGCGGTTTGTATTTGTCGATGCAATCGACCGTCAGGAAGAGGAATTCGAAAATGGGGCCTACCCATTCCTGGTCGCGGCGGGCCAGGTAGTCGTTGACGGTCACGATGTGGACACCCTGTCCTGACAGGCCGTTGAGGTAGGCCGGCAAGGTAGCCACCAGGGTCTTACCTTCACCGGTAGCCATCTCGGCGACCTTCCCGTCGTGGAGCACCATACCGCCAATGAGCTGCACATCGTAGTGCACCATATCCCAGGTGATGTCTCCGCCGGCAGCCACCCATTGGTTCTTCCAGAGGGCCTTGCCGCCTTCGATACCGATGTAAGACTTGCCGGGTGTAGCCGCCAGGTTGCGGTCGTGGTCGGTGGCAGTCACTTCCAGCACCGGGTTTTCCTGGAAACGGCGCGCTGTTTCCTTTACCACGGCGAACGCCTCGGGCAGGATCTCCTTCAGGATCTCTTCGAGGTGGTTGTCCCGCTCCTCCCTGAGCTTATCCATCTCGCGGAAGAGCTCTTCCTTCTGGTGGAGGTCCTCCTCGTCATTGGCCTCTTTGTGGATGTCTTCAATATCTTTATCGATACCTGCCAGATGCTCGGCAATGCGAGCCCTGAATTCCTTGGTCTTGCCGCGTAGCTCATCGTTGGTCAAGCCTTCCAGCTGGCCAAAAAACGCATTCACTTCTTCGACCAGAGGCATGTACAGATTGATATCCTTTTCCTGCTTGGTGCCAAAGACTTTCTTGAGCGAATCTGTTATACTTTTGAACATATAAAAAAATTTCCAATGTTATCTAAGCAAGGTGCCGCAAAGATAATATATTTGCGGGCGAATTTATGGTGAACACATTTCGTACCAGTATATTATTTATGCCACAATGGCATACCGGCCCATTTTTTGCTGGCCTTGTTATTATGAGGAAAGCCGGGCTCGAACCCCACCGCTAACACCAAGCCGGCAATTTTACCCTTCTAACCCTTAAAAAACCGAATCCGGCAATACAAAATAAACAGAATGAAATAATTACAGGTTGATAAACACGTTTTGAAAATAGCCCAAAAACGGAAAAATGTTCAGATCCCTAAACATAGACAATACGTTATACCGCTTCTTTTTGTTGCTCGCCCTGACATCCTGTCGCGGAGACGGAGTCAAAGATATCCGGAACCACTACTTCCCGCTCCGGGAACTGAAGGAAGGGCTGGTGTACGAATACCAACCCGTGGGCAACGATTCGCTCACTCCCGCCTACTGGTACTACCGCTCCTTTTTTACCGAAGACGGCATATTCCTGACCAAAACCTATTACGAGTACGAACTGGTGCCCCTGCAACTCTCCCGGGAGGAGGTGGTGAGCAACGGCATGCTGCTGGCCAGCCTCAACCTGTACGAAACGGATTCTACCCGAAGGCAACAAAAGGTGCCGGCGGAAGTACTTTCCGGCAGCGCCTTCCCCTTCCAGGTGCGGGACTCCACCGGCGTATTCCTCTATAAGGTGCGGTGGCAGCCGCTTTCCGACCCCGAAGCCACCATCACCCTGATCAAGAACCGCCGTTATGTAAAAGACACCACGGTGGTATACGAAGGCAAAACGCGGGACGCCGTGGTTTTCGATATCCAGGAACTGGTCGAACACGATAAGGAGGGCGTCTTCGAATACAAATACAGCGGCAGGGAAGTGTATGCCGAAGGCATCGGCCTGTTCTACTACGCCAAGAAGGTGGCCGACGATCTGGAATGGGCCTACCGCCTGGAGAAAAGATACCCCATGAGCCAGTTGGAAGAACAGTACAATACCCGAATTCTTCAACAAATAGATGACGATAAAAAGCAGTAGCCTTTTGTCTCACTATCAAAAGCAACGATAAGGAATGAAGCAACTTGCACTAACCCTCGTTTTTGGTTTTGCGTTCGCATGGACTGTGTGCGGGCAAGTCTCTCCCCCCACATTCCTCTGCGTGAGCAATGACACCCTGTTCTGGGAAACGCCGTCCAATACCTGTGGCCCGTTCAATGCTTATCTGGTTTTCGCCAGCCAGAACGCCGGCGGCCCCTACAGCCAGCTGGCGGCCATCACGGACCCCAACCAGGATTTCTTCGTGCACCAGAATGCCGGCATGGGCACCTGGTTCTATTACCTGGAAAGCGACTTCAACTGCCCCGGCCAGACGGCGCTGCCCTCGGATACGCTGGACAACCTCATTCCCGAACGGGCCCGGCTGGAATCCGTTTCCGTCAGCGGCAGCGATGTAGAGGTAAGCTGGGTGCCCAGCCCTTCGCCCGAAGTGGTGGCCTACATCATCTCCCGCACCGTGCCCGGGCAGGGCAACGTCGTCCTGGATACCGTCTTCAACGATACCTTCTACCTGGACCAGGCGGCTACGCCCACCGAGCAGTCGGAGATCTACTTCATCGAGGCCATCGACGCCTGCGGCAACAAGAGCCTGATCGCCGAGCCCCATTCCACCATCCTGCTGGCCACCGAAGGTTCCGACCCCTGTGAGCGCAGCATCAGCCTGAGCTGGAACCTCTATCAGAACTGGCCGCAAGGCATCGGCAGCCACGAGGTGTGGGTGTCGCGCAACGGCAGCGCCCCCGAGCGGGTGGCCACCCTCGACGGCAATGCTTCCACCTATCGCTTTCAGAATGCCGATGACGCCGTAGAATACTGCTTCACCGTGCGGGCTTTCGAGCGCTCCAGCGGCGTAATGGCAGCCTCCAGCGAGGCCTGCATCAGCCTCGATGTCGTTCAGGCCGTCAAAGGGCTGGCGGCCACCAACGCCACCGTAACCGACAACGGCGAGGTGCAGTTGGAATGGGTGTGGAACGCCAACGCCGAGATCAACGACTACGCCATCCTCCGCTCGACGGACAACAGCAACTTCACCGTGATCGAGAGCGGCACGCCCCCGACACCGCTCAGCGTCAACAATACCTATCTGGACAGCGGCGCCAACCCCTCCGGCGGCGTGGCCTACTACCAGGTGCAGACCACCGATGGCTGTAACGAAAAAGCCTCCTCCAATATCGTAGGTACGCTCTTCCTGCGGGCTACCGCCCAATCGGGCACCAACATCATTCGCTGGACGCCCTACCTCAACCCGCTGGGGACGGCCCAGGGCTACAGCCTCTACCGCATCGAAGGCGGCGGCGCCGTCCTGTTGGGCGACTACGGCCCCAATACCCTGGAAGCCGCCGACAACAACATCGACCTGTCCAACCCCGAACAGGTGCGGTCCTGCTACTTCGTCGAAGCCCTCGCCGAGGTGGCCCTCAACGACTCCACCCGGGTGGTGGTGAACTCCCGTTCCAATACCGCCTGCGCCGAGCAGGAAGCGCGCATCTACATCCCCAACGCCTTTTCCCCCAACGAGGACGGCCGCAACGACGAGTTCAGGCCCTTCCTGCAGTTTGGCACTCCCGCCGATTACACCCTGTCGATCTACGACCGGTACGGCGGCAAGCTCTTCGAGACCACCGATGTCGACAAGGGCTGGGACGGCAAGAGCCGCGGCAAACGGGTGCCGGTAGGGTTGTACGTCTACCACGTGCGCGTCGAGCAGGCCAACGGGACGGTTATCGAGCAGAGCGGGGAAGTGTCGCTGCTGCGGTAAGGAACTGGCAGGGGGGTGCTTGCCAGAAGCGGCCTCCCCCCATCCTCCCTCCGAAAGAAGGGGGCCATTCTGCGAATTGAAAGTTGGGAGGAAAGTTTATCCTTAACCATCCTTTGTCCTTTAATAACCGGCAAATGGCCGGCTGAAATTGCGCGCCGTGAACTCTGCTCCCTTTTTTTCGGTTACAAACATGCAGCGAAAAGAAAAAACCTGTATATTTGCAGTCCGCTGGGAGAGCCCCCCGACATTCGTCGGGGCATGCGCTCCGCCTGCGGCGCCTCCCTCAAAGGGGGGGAAGGCTCAACGGAACCGTTAACGAATAACGGATCACCAGCAACGAATAACGAAAAGGTCGGGTGGCCGAGTGGCTAGGCAGAGGTCTGCAAAACCTCGTACGGCGGTTCGAATCCGCTCCCGACCTCAACCCTCTTCACAAGCCTCTCCGCTAAAGCGGAGGGGCTTTGTGCTTCCAGGAGGCGTCGAAAGCGAGCTTTCGTAAGCTTCCTGGAAGCACAAAGCCAGGCCGCAGGCCAGGCTTGTGGAGAGGGTTGGAGCGCCCCCCACCTCCGGATGGGCGCAGCCAATCCGCGAAGGGGGAGTTCCAAGCGAGCTTTCGTAAGCTTCCTGGACG
>JACJXW010000011.1 GCA_020636405.1 Lewinellaceae bacterium
CGCCTCTCCCAGTATATCAAGAGAAAAGACCACCATATATTTGACTTCGTCGCAGTCCTACCTTCGCTGGATGCGCCTCTCCCAGGCGTTCAATTTATAATGCATTACCAGTTAATAACCAGTTGTTTCAAAAGCTATTGGAAAGTTATTGGGGCAAGATACAAGAAAATGAGAACAAGTGGAAGGCGGAACGGTAGAACTTCTGATTTCTTTTGCTCCGGTAATTTCGACAATGCCAGGAAAGTCATTCCGAGTAGTTTTGTATGCCGTTAACATGAAGAAAATACAACTTTTCAAAATTTGTGTCAGAAAATATTAGTGTTTTTTGGAAACAACAGCAATATTTTGCGTAAAATTAACCTCGAGGATTATATCTTTCTAGCCAGGCCAGTGGGTTACCCCTGATCATTGCGCCCAACACGCCAAAATAGAAACCAGCTTTATGCAACCTCTCAAATTTACCTGTAAAGTCATTACCCCCTTGTTTCTTGGTGGCGCCGATGGTGAAGCGCCGGAATTGCGTGCGCCTTCCATTAAGGGGGGCATGCGGTATTGGTGGCGGGCGATGCATGCTAACCTGCCTATAGCTGAAATGCAAAAACGCGAGGCCCGTATTTTTGGGGGCGCCAGCCCTGGACAACGGAGCAAGGTATTGATCCGCATTCCCGATGCTGGCAAAAACCACGGCCGGATATCAGCGCCTCTGGCCCCTCACAAAGACTTCATGAGGAAAGATGCTATTGAACCGGGAGAACAGTTCACGCTACAGCTCACTCTGATGGCCGGCCAGCCGCTGTACGAGTACAGTAAACTCGAGCCCAATGAACAACTGGAAAAGCATTTTATACTCACCTGCCTGCTCGGCGGCTTTGGCAAACGCGTGCGGAGAGGCATGGGAAGTGTGGGGGTGGTTAGTATCCAAAGGAGCGGTGAGCCGGAGGTGGATTATCAAATGCCGGTTTCATTGAACGCTATTCATGAGCTGATGTCCAGCCTGGCGCCAAAATATTTCGAGCTTAAAGATACGTTTATCATCAGCCGTTTTATCAAGGCTGACAGGTATCCTTACATCAAAGAGATCCACCTGGGAAGAGGAGAAAGCCGGGAAAACCTCCTTATGCGTATTAGTAATGCTACTCATCAGTTTAAAGAGCAAAATGACAGAAAAATTTACGAGGCTTCAATGGGCCATGCCTTTAAAGGCAGGTTTGCTTCCCCGGTTTATATTTCTACCGTGGAACATAGCGGAGCGTTACACCCCATCATTACCAGGCTGTATACTCATCCCGATTACCATCACAAAGATGGTGTAGACCTGGAATTGCAGTCCAAATTCATTGATGCGGTAAAGCAATAAACTTAAAACCTTGTAAACTGTAGCGATGAGCCAGCAAAAACGACCCCATCTTTTCACCCTCTCCATCTCTCCCGTCCAATCCTTTATTGCCGAGGCGAGAAAGGCCCGCGACCTGTTTGCCGGTAGCCGTTTGTTGTCGGAGCTGGCCGAAGCGGCCATGTCGGTGGTAAAACCGGAACAAGTCATCGTACCTCGCCGGGCTTCTGCTGAGGACAATGCTTTTCCCAACCAGTTTACGGCGGAGGTGGAAGGTACGGCCGTTGATATCCGGAAACTGGCGGATCGGGCCCGAAAGGCAGTTGTAGCTAAACTAAAAGAAGAAGCCGAAAAGGCATTGCACAATGCGGGTGTTGACGAAGCCCCTGATGCATTCTGGCCACAGCTCGAACGTTATTTCTCAGTCTATTGGGCGGCCGTGCCCTTAGAAGGGGATTACATTGGGACATTCAAAGCGGTACAACAGAAGCTGGCCGCTGCCAAGAATTTACGACACTTTGAGCAAACGCCGGAACTAGGGCGCAAGTGTTCCCTTACTGCCAGCGATAATGCGTTGTTTTTTATGCTTACCAGCGATGGGCTCCCCCCGGCATTTGCGGAACGGAAGTGGCTCGAAAAGAAACTGGCGGGCCGCCGGCCAGAGTACCTGCCCCATCTGAGTGATACGCATGCCTTTGAACCTGGAGAGCTGGAAGGAGAGGTTAACCTGCTTACCGGCGAAGGGTTATCAGCTACGGCGTTTGTCAAACGTTTTTTCAGTCAGCACCTGGAAAATGGGGAGTTTGAGTCAACCGCGGATATATCTGCCATGGATTACATAGAAGCAGTAAAGGAAACGCCAGAATACAGAGATTATAAAGCGTTGTACGAAAAGCGTAAGGTCAAATTCGACGGGCAGCTGCTGTATAAAGAAAATATTTCCATCCACTACTTTGAAAAGCAGGGGTTTGCCCGGCAGGTTAGCCCTAATTATTATTTCATCCGCCTGATGCGCCACCGGGGGGTTACCCTGCCATTGAAAGATACTATTGAAGAGCGCGTCAGGAAGGAACTTGAGGTTAGGATTGATGAATTTACATCGGCCTTTAACAAGCTCGAGAAGGTAGCTAAAGCAAAACAGCTCCGAAAATCGAGCTACTACGCTTTACTACTTTTCGATACAGATGACATGGGCGGCTGGCTTTCCGGTAACTATGTGGATACCGATAAAGTCGATATGAAGGAATACCACCGCCGGTTGAGCGAGAACCTCAGCCAATTTACCGCGGATGCCCGCCGGTATATTAATGAAAAGGGAAAAGCTCGTGGGCAGGCGGTTTACGCCGGCGGGGACGATTTTGTGGGCTTCCTCAACCTTTCGAGCTTGTTCGGCACCCTGGCTTATCTGCGCCAGCATTTCGATAAGGTGGTAAATACAGATTCGTTTCGCCAGGAGTTCGGTATTAGCACTGAGCAGCAGCTGAGCTTTTCCGCAGGGCTCGTCATAGCCCATTATAAAGCTCCCCTTTCGGAGGTGGTCCGGGAAACCCGGCGGTCTGAAAATAGGGCCAAGGATGTAGAGGGCAAGGACTCGATCGCTATTACCGTACTCAAACATTCAGGGGAAACCGAACGGACGGTGCTTAAATGGACAGGTGGAGAGAGCATGGAGCAATTGAAGTACGTGGCCCAAGAGTTGGATGAGAACTTCAGCACTAAGTTCATCCGGGTGCTGTATGATGAACTGCGTATGTATGAAGAAGT
The DNA here is from genome assembly GCA_020636405.1 of Lewinellaceae bacterium. Taxonomy (GTDB): domain Bacteria; phylum Bacteroidota; class Bacteroidia; order Chitinophagales; family Saprospiraceae; genus JACJXW01. Next base: position 3,098 of record JACJXW010000011.1, read on the forward strand.
GGCATTTGGGGAAAGTAAGCAGGATAGCTCAGCCCTGGCTATCGTACAAGCAGAAGCCCGAAGGCTGGTGCACAGGTCCTGCAATTTTAAAGTCAAAAAAGAACGAAAGGAGGCTACGGGCGTATTCTATGAAAACTTGATGGGCTTATTTGGCGCGTGTAACCGTACCGGCGGCAACCTGGGCAATTTTTTGTCGTTGCTGAAAGCACTTGATTTTCTAAAACGAAAAGCCAGCCTGTGATGCAGATATCAATAAGAGCTATCGATACTTTATTTTTCCGGGACGGCCGCCCATTCTCTATGGGAGAAGAATCCTGGGCGCGGGGCTTGTTTCCGCCGTTGCCGTCCGTGTTCAGCGGCTTGTTGCGCACAGCTTATATGTGTAGCCAATCGCTGCCTGTACAAGATGTCCTGGAAAAAACCTCCGGCTTGACTATCAACGCCACCCTATTGAGCGACGGGGAGCAGTTGCTGCTGCCTATACCTAAAGGATTACTCCCCTATAAGGTTGGGGAGGAGGTTGAATTGCAGGCCCTGCAACTGCTTCCTCACGATGGGTTGTCGAGTTACAGCCTTCCATTGTTGCTTCAATCCCCCCGGGATGGCAAGGTAGCTGCCGAAACTTTTAGCTACCTGGAAGAGAAGGCTTTTCAAAACTACCTGGCCGGAAAGGAGGAGGTGAAATATAGCAATGAGGCCGCAGGCCTGTTGAGTGATGAGCCTAAGGTGGGCATCGGCCGGGATAAAACGACTCATATTGTCAGAGAGAGTATGCTCTACCGGGTGAATATGCAGCGAATGGAAAGCCCGGACGGGCAAAAGAAACTCTTTTTTATCGTTAGCTTCGATGGCCTGAATATCCCACCCTCGGGTATTATCCGTATGGGCGCTGAAGGCAAAACAGTGCAATACCATAGCCTTGCCCCCCCCTTTGAGATACCTTTGCCTGAGATTAGCCGCCCGCTGTTGAAGCTTTACCTGGCCACTCCCGCTTTGTTCGAGGAGGGCTGGCGCCCCGCCTGGCTGCCAGCTGACGGTAGCTGGGGAACTTGGAAAGGCCGTAGGGTACGGCTACTGGCAGCAGCTGTGGACAAACCGCTGGCAGCCGGCGGGTTCGACCTGGAAACCGGCACGCCAAAACCGATGTATAAGGCGGTTGCTGCGGGTAGCGTGTATTACCTGCAAACCGAAACTACCGAAGCAGCCCAGTCCATCGCTAAAGAATTGCATAGTGCTTGTATCAGCGAGTTGGGCAAGGACACAGAAGGTTTTGGGCTTTGTTATGCAGGCGCCATAGGCAAACACCAACTTAGTGAAACGGCATTTGAAGAACTGTCAAAAAAATAAATTTTAATATGTACGATAAAGCTAACCCCTTATTCCTCCTGTGCGAGTCGCCCCTGCATGCGGGCAGCGGCAGCGGCCTGGGTATTGTCGACCTGCCGATACAACGCGAGAAGCATACCGGCTTCCCAAAAATTGAAGGCTCCAGCTTGAAGGGTAGCCTCCGGGAGTTCTTCGAAACCAAATACGGGCACAATGGCGATGATAATGAGGCCAATACCCTTGCCCTATTTGGCAGCGATAGCGATGCCGAAGAAGGCAAGTCGCAGGCTGGCGCTATGGGCGTATCAGATGCGCGCCTGCTACTTTTTCCGGTAAAGTCAATGAAGGGAGTCTTCGCCTGGGTAACCTGCCCGCGGATCCTCTACCGGTTTAAGGAAGATTATCAACTCAGCGGCCAGGAACTGGAGCTGGAAATACCGTCACCAGGCAGCATAGCGCCGGGAAGCAACCTGCTTTTGGCCGGACAGCAGGTAGTGCTGGAAGAATATGCTTTTAAGGAGGTGCAAGAATCTGAGGCGGTGGGTGCTCTGGGGGAATGGCTGGCAAGCCGGCTATATGAAGGGCAAGACTATTGGAGCGAAAAGCTGAGGCAGGATATATTCGTGCTGGAAGATGAGGATTTTCAAGATTTCGCCAACTTATCCACTGAAGTGATTACCCGAACTAAGATCAGCAGCGAAACTGGTACAGTAGAGCCGGGGGCGCTCTTTACGGAAGAGTACCTGCCCAGTGATGCCCTTCTGTACTCCGTTATTTTCACACGCGGAGAATTTCAGAATAAGGATAAAGACAAAGATACCATCAGAACGGAGGAGCAACTGCGCACTTTTTTTGCAAACACGCTCAATGAATCTCCCATCTTGCAGCTCGGAGGTAATTACACCCTGGGTAAAGGCGTCTTACGTACCAAATACCTAAACCTTTAAACTATGGCAAGTACACGAACCAATATAGAACAAGAGCGAGCAGCCTATGCATATACAGGAGTTAAGAGGGCTAAAGATAGCCTCGGCAGTAAGAAGGCCAAGGAATATAAAGCTTATTCTAAAAAAGTGCCCATGCTGATCAAAACCAGTGGGCTGGGCGCCGCTATTGCTTTCATGTATTCCAAGGGGTTCAAGAATGGCAGCTTGCAGCGGGATACCGCCTATGGCGTGCTATATCAGCAGACGGAACATTGGTTACAGCAGAAAGGCTGGATTAGCCAGGAGGAACCAATGATCAATGCCGTAATTGCCCGGCAGTCAAAAGAATACCGGGCGATCACCAATGAAATATTCGCCCTGTACAACTGGCTGCGCCGGTTTGCCGAAGGTATGATTGAAGGGGAAGCCGAAGAAAATTAATAGCGCATGGAAAAAGGAAAGTTAAAGGTCAGAAAAAGCCTCAGTGGAGTTATAAAGGCGGGTAGAAAAGAGTATGACATTCCCCGTTTTTACAACCTGGCGCCTCGCGAGAAGTACAATCAAGCAGATTGTGAGTTCGAACTGGATGGCGGCACTGTCGTTAGAGTATTGGTCGGCGGCCAGGAACTTCCAAAAGATGATGCGGCACTACAGGAACAAGAAGCTAAAGAACAGCGTCGGGAAGCCCGGGAGGAAGTGGAAGAAAAGCGAAAAGAACAGGAGGCTTCTTTCCGTAATGATAGTTTCAAACTGGCAAATGCTCAGGTACCGGCAGATACGAGAGAAGTAGCAGTAACTTTTGATGAGTTCGATAATTTTGCCCTCAAGCTTAACCGCTTTGCTTTCTTCGACTCGGAAGATAAGGATGGTAAATTCAAGTTCTTTCAACGGGACAGGAGGAAAGGCAACTTCGAGATACAGGCCCACTTTGGCAATGTACCCTTTGGCGCCATTGCCGAACGCAGCCAACTACTAGCCGTCAGCCTCTGTGGCGAGGGTAATACCATACAGGCGGCATTTACACCTGAATGGCGCCTCATCGTAGGCCTGGGCGGCGCCTCTGTTTACGAAACATCCATGACGCTGCATCATGTCTATGGTATACCCTATATACCTGGTAGTGCGGTCAAAGGAGTCGTGCGTTCCTGGTATTACACCAAACACTGCCTTGCCCAGGCTGAAAAAGAAGGAAAGCCAGCCGAAGCCATTGCCTTTAAAGACCCGCTGTTCTGTGACCTCTTCGGCTGCCCGGCAGAAGCCGTGCTGAGCAGCGCCGGCGGCAGCCGGGAAACCTACAAAAGCCACTATGAAGAAGCCCGGATTGGCAACATCCTGTTTTTTGATGCTTTTCCTATAGAACAGCCCCAAATAGAGGTAGATATCATCAACCCCCATTACCCGGCAGATAAGGACCCTGTTGATTTCAACCAACCGGTGCCGGTACCTTTCCTTACGGTTGCCGGAGCAGCGTTCCAGTTTGTTGCCGGCCTTCGCCCCGGGAGCCAACTTTCTGTTGAACGGCAGAGGGAACTGCTGGCTGAAGCTGGGCTGCTGCTGCGCGAGGCGTTGCAGTCACGGGGTATTGGAGCTAAGACAGCGGTGGGTTATGGCTATATGAATCCTTAAACCGGTTTTCTGCCAGGAGCTAATTCCAGCACTCCGAAGCCCTGGCTGACAGCCCGCCCCAGGCCGATCATCGGCGGCAGTACTGCATCTGCTTTAAAGGCTACATCAAAAGACAACATCCGGTTGCCGGAAAAAACAGCAGCTTGCTCTCTGAAGATATCCGTAAGTACCAGATTGAACCGCCGTGCGAAATGGTGATCTACTCCGGAAGCGAATGCCAGGATATGCCCAGCCAGGGCGCTCTCCATAAATTGTACGCGCTCCACCAGGTTATCCATTTGGTTGAATACACTAAAGTTCTCCTGGTTGAAAGCCAGCCAACTCTGCAGGCGGTAATGGGCCATATTTTCCCTAACCCCAAGCTCAAAGTCAAACATCTGCATATCAACTACCCGGGCAGTATGGTTATGGCGTGAAAAAGTAACCCTCCAATCCGGCTGCGAAAAGAAATGCCTGGCTTCATCAACGCCCTTTCCAATAAAGAGGATCACCGGGCGCCGCCGGTACAGTTTGTACTGCACCAAAGGATACCTGTAGTGGTACGCCACCTTCGCATCTGATGCATTATTGTGGTTATGGAACCACTCGTGTTCCAAACCAACCTTTTCAACAACGGCTCCCCGGAAGGCAGGAATTTCCCTGGGTAATATCCTGGTATCAAACACCACCCGCAGCAGGCGTATAGGCGATAGCTGGTCAGGCATGAGGCAGCTGGTTTTCGATCAGGCGGTAAACGCGAAACGCTGAAGCGGTATTATCGATCAGTGTCCCGGTATTGTTGGCAATTTGATAAAGGAGGTACTCATTTAGCGCCGCCTCTGTCTGGCCTTTCAGGCGTTCTTCGAAACCTTTGGCATAAACGACTAAAGGCAACTTGTTTTCGCTCTTATTCAATGCAGGGATCAGAACATCCTTTAGGTATTCGTCCTCTCCATTTTCATCTACATTGGAGCGGTAAATGACTACGTCTATTCCATCCAGGTTAATGCTTTTTTTGCCCGCAGAGGCGATCCTGGTTTTCAACTGGCCCAGTGCTTCGGATAGGTAATGCATCTCCGCCCCTTCCGCTTCCATCTGTTCCAGCTTTTCCGCCGGGCTGAGGAATAGATAGTTCCCTTTTTTTACGGCTATTTGTTGTTCCAGAATATTGATCATGGTTTGGTACTTCTGCTCATAGTCCTCGAGTTCTGAAGTGAATATCTCCCGAATGTCCGCTTCATAATGTGATTTGGCATTCGCTACGGCTCTTTCGGCTTCGTCTTTTATGGACTGGTGGGCTTTTACGATTTCCATCTGTAGTTGCTTCCTGGCTTGCTGTAATAACACCTCAGCTTGTTCGCGGGCGTCTTTTCTCGTTCTCCAGCCGAAAAACCCAACAATAGCAAGGAACAGCACGACGGCGGCTGAGCCTACTCTGATGGCAAGCTGATAATGCCACTCCAGGAACTGCCTGTGTTCACTTCTCTCCTGTTGCAGGTATTCCCGGTAAGCACCCAGTTCCTGGTTGAGAAACTCATACCGTTCTTTGGAGTATATGGCGGCAGAATCTTGTGCCGGAATGGGCGCTGGGATAAGTAATAGAAAAAGGAACCAAAAGTTTATCTTGATATCCATAACTGAAATAGATGTTGAGATAACTAAAGGTATAAAAAAGCAGTAAAAAGAGGTTGTTTTTCCCCCAGCCTCTGAAAGAATCCCCTCCCCAGCTACGTCATACTACTGAAAACACTTCAGAAACACCGGAATGGAAATAATTCAAACATTTCCACTGCATCACAACCGGGCCTCTACTACATTTCCGCCAAAAGCAGCTCTCATAACCCTGCTCTTCCTTTTAAAATAAACCACATTCTATAATAAAACCTTTCCCGCCTTGGACAAGAAAACCCGTGAACGGCACGCCCACAACAAGGCCGTCTTCTGCAGCCTCAACAGCATCAATGCGCTGTGCCACCTGCTCAAGGTGGACCAGCGCCGGCTCTTCCTCCTGGCCAAGCAGCCGCCTTACAAAACTTTCACCGTCCCGAAAAAAGGAGGCGGGGAACGGCACATCGAGGCGCCAGGGGTGGAGCTCAAAAAGGTGCTCGGAAAGCTCAACCGCTTCCTGCAAAGCGTGTACTACTTTGAGAAGTCCAGCGCCGCCTACGGCTTCATCGTAGGCGTACTGAACGACGACGACCGCCGCAACGTAGTCACCAACGCCCGCAAGCACGCCGGCCGGCCCTACTTGCTGAACATCGACCTGATCGATTTCTTCCACGCCATCACCCGCGAGCAGGTAGTGGAGACCTTCCAGAGTAAGCCCTTCCAGTTCAAGAAAGACTTGCCGGAACTCCTGGCAGACTTAGTAACCTACCAGGGGCGCCTGCCCATGGGCACGCCCACCTCTCCCGTGCTATCCAACCTCGCCTGCCGGGAGCTCGACGAGCAGCTTTCCGCCTTTGCCGAAGACATGCTCTGGGTGTACACCCGCTACGCCGACGACATGAGCTTCTCCTCCCGCAAGCCCATCGATGCCGACAAAATAGACTCCGTACGGGCCATCATCGAGAAGGCCGGTTTTGAAGTCAACCAGCGCAAGCTGAAAACCTACGGCCCCGAAGACGACAAGATCGTCACCGGCCTGCTGGTCACCGACAAAGTCACCCTCGCCCCCGATTACCTGCCTCAGTTGGACGAAGACATCCGGCAGCTGCAGAACGTACTGTTGATCCAGAACGAGCAGGGCCAGCTTTCCACCCGTTGGGTAGAGCAGTTCAAGAAGAACATCATAGGCAGGCTCAACTTTGCCGGCTTTGTGCTTAAACGCAGCGACGAGCGGTACATCGATTTGAAAGACGCCTATTATACGGCCATCAACCCACCCCAGGAGGACTTTGGAGCGGTAAGCTGGAGAGGGTTTCCTTATAACCTTTGATTCTTTACTTTCCTCGCTTAGCCTAAGAAGCTGTTTGCCTTTTTGGGTTGAAGCCTCATTGCGTAAGGCTTTCGAAAGCTTTAGTCCTTACTTTTTTGCGACAAAAAAGTAAAAAAACCCTTCCGCCTGACGCAGTCCTGGCTAAAACTGCCTTCCACTACACTGCACAAATCAAACTCGCACTTATGGTCCATTCATTGCCTCTTTTACTTTGCTTACCAGGTTTTATCACCATGCCCATTAGCTTTCGCTGCTCAAACAGTGATTTGTGCGGACGTTTCGTTCCAGGCAGTTTCTTAACGCCAGGCCTGCTAAGGGCGGGCTGGCAACCTCATGGCTGCTCCCGGGAATTGCTTGAAGTTGCAACCTCTCCGGAACCTTCTGCCTACAGCAATAAAGCATTAACACTCTGAGTAAGTTTCTTTACAAATAAAAATAACAACCATGCAACTCGTACTCGATACCAAAGGCCTGCAGGTCATCAAAAAAGACGGCGTCTTCCACATCATCGGCGAGAAAGGCAGCAAGGCCATCAGCCCGGCCAAGCTCGACAGTATTGCCATTACAGCCAATGTCATGATCAGCTCGCTGGCTGTTGCCCTGGCCATTGAACACAAGATCCCCATCTTGTTCTTCGACCGCATCGGCAAGGCCAAGGCGCGGTTGTGGAGCCCTTATTTTGAGTCGATCGCCACGCTGCGCCGCAACCAGATGCGCTTTGCGGATACGCCGGAGGCCACTGCCTGGATCGTCGACCTTTTCTACCTCAAGACAGAAGCGCAGCTGGATAACCTGAAATTCCTTAAGGGCCACAGCTCCTCCCTGGGTATCGGCACAGCCATTGCCCGGATGAAGGTGGAGAGCCGCAATTTTGAAAACCTCCGGGATAAGCTGCTCGACGAGTGCCGCCAGCAATTGATGGGGGTGGAGGGCGGCATCGCCCGGAGTTACTGGCAAGCACTGGGGGATGGCCTGCCTCGGGCCTACCGTTTCAAGGAACGCAGCCGCCGCCCGGCAAAAGACTTTTTCAACGTAGTGTTGAATTATTTCTACGGCATGCTTTACTCGGTAGTGGAAGGCGCCACCTTCGCCGCCGGGCTGGACCCCCACCTGGGGCTGCTCCATGCCGATGAATACAACAAGCCCGTCCTGGCCTTCGACCTCATCGAACCCTTCCGCCCCTGGGTAGACCGCCTGCTGGTGGAACAAGCGCTGCAGCGAAAAATGGACAGCGCTTTCTTTTCCAAAAACCAATTTGGATTGTTCCTCAATAAACACGGCAAGGCTTACTTTATCCCGCTGTTTAACGATTTCCTCCGCAGCAAGCGCAACTACCTCAACCTGGAATCTACGGTGAAAAACCACATCTATTTTACTGCCGGGCGCCTGGCACAGCGCATCAGGGTAGTAATGGAAACTTAGGAGGCAGGGGAAACGCTTTATTCTGCTTCGGTAATGGAGGTAAACGGAAGTGCCCTTTAAGTTCGGAGTCTATTGTTATATGGTTCGATGGTTATATTGTTGTCTAAATGGGCTCAGCCTGCCAGTATTGCCGGGCCCGCCTGCTGTACCAGCATGGCCCGCAGGAAGACAGGCCGCCAGGCTGTTAACCTGTCCAGCGTTTGGGCATAGCAATATAACAATTTAGCCATATAACAATTCTGAACAGTACACCAAGAATACTCCACTCAAGGTTTCGCTCCCGAAGCAGACAAAAGCAATACTGAAATCGCCCAAGCACTTTCCATGCAGCAATTATCCCTCTTCGACGACGCCTTATACGAAAGCATCCGCCGCATCCTCGAGCGGAGCAGCCGGCCTCGCCTGGGAATACAAGGCCCAGGGGCATCGGTAGAGCGGAAGCGGCCGCCGGACACCCGCGCCTACTGGCTCATCGGGCGGCTACTCGCGCTGGAAGCGAAAGTGGCCCGCGAAGATACCGCTTCAGTGGCCCGGCAGTTGGCCCGACGGCTGGAACAGGATCTCGGCCTTGGCTACACTCCCGGAAAGCTCCGGCAGATGTACGAGCTCTACCGGGCTTTTCCGGATCAGAGCGCTCTACGCCCGGAGCTATCATGGTCGCATTACCAAACCCTGCTCAAGGTAGCGTATCCGGATGCCCGCAACTTCTACCACGAAGAAACCGCCATCAACCATTGGAGCACCCGGGAATTGGCCCGGCAAATTGAATCGCGCTACTACGAGCGCCAACTGGCGCCCGGCGGGCCGATAAAAGAGCACTTCGTCCTGGAATTCCTCGGCCTGGAGGGTGCGGAAAGGATGCAGGAGAGCAGCCTGGAGGAGGCTCTGCTCAATAAGTTGCAGCACTTCCTAATGGAACTGGGCAAGGGCTTTGCTTTTATTGGCCGGCAGAAAAGGGTGGTGACCTCCAGCGGCAAGCAGTTCTACATCGACCTGGCCTTCTACCACTTTCTGCTCAAATGTTTTGTCCTGGTAGACCTCAAGGTGGGCGAGCTCACCCACCGCGATATCGGGCAGATGGACATGTACGTGCGCCTGTATGAAGACAAGTGGCGGGGAGAAGGCGACAACCCCACCCTCGGCATTATCCTCTGCACCCGCAAAGACCAGACGATCGTCCAGTATTCCATCCTGAAGGAAAACCGGCAAATCTTTGCTTCCACCTACCAGCTCTACCTGCCCACCGAAGAAGAACTCTCCGAACGGCTTGGGCTGAGAGTAGAGGAGGCCTTTTTGCCGCCGGAGCATGGGCAAAAAAGCCCATAGCAATATAGCCCTACGGCAATATAACAATTCAACAATTTCAACCATCCGCCATGCCCCACCTCATCTGCTACGACATCACCTCCGACTCCCTGCGCACCAAAATGGGCCGCAAAATACTGGAACACGGTTTGGACCGCATCAATAAATCCGTATATTTAGGAAGCATTACCGAAAGTTCTTTGACACAGCTGGAGGCGCTATTGTCGGGCTTGCTGCAGCAAAAGGGTGAGCCGCACGACAGCCTCATCATCATACCCGTCACAGCACAGCAGGTACAGGATATGCGCGTATACGGCGAAAATGGCCTGGATAAGGACGAATTGACGGGCGATAAGAGTACGTTGATTGTGTAGAGGGCCTTTGGTATTTTGGGTAATTCGGTGTTGTGGTGTTACGGTTTTATGGTTAGCAGGCCGCAACACCGTAATACCACAATACCAGAAAACCGAAAAACCATACCCCTCTCCTCATATCGAAACAGGCATATACAAACCTTGTGCACCAGTTTTATAGGTTCATATGTTTGTACGATTTGATTTAAAAGCTTTTACAGTTTATGGTTTTAACAACTATTTTTATTTTAGGGTTTATACATATAAAAATCGCTATACCAAGGCCCAAAAAGCCCTCAAGCAGAGGATTTATACTAATATGTATAACCAAAACACTGAAAACCTTAACATTTCCCCTACGCAGATCAGTGAAAAACGGCAATTTGGTATCGATTTTTATCTAATAATTAATATGTACAAAGCTGGCAGTAAAAGCCTTACGCATTAGATTTCAAATAGATGCCAGAAAAACCGAAAATTGTTAAATCCTGCATATGTTCGAACCCACTCATTTTAGCTTAAATTACTCATTATCAATATCTTGAACATACGAAGCTTTTCGTTTTTTGTGAGGAAAAGTGGTTTTGTGACAGGGTATAAATTGCAAAAGGTGCATCTAAAAAATTGTAATATGGGGTTTTGCGCCGGCATCTTTGTTAAAATGGCGATTTGTAGTAAATTGCTGTGCAATAGGTTATACCCCTTTTTCGAGAGATAAGGGTAGGAGAGCACATCCAGAGTAGATAGGACTGCGACAGTGAAGCATACGGTTTTAAAATCGGCTGTTTCGGTAGGAGAGCACATCCAGAGTAGATAGGACTGCGACCACAGACCAAATAGCTGTAGCCAGATAAATGTTTGTGTAGGAGAGCACATCCAGAGTAGATAGGACTGCGACGCTCCATAAGAAAAAGATTTTAAAGGTGAAAAAGTAGGAGAGCACATCCAGAGTAGATAGGACTGCGACGGCGAGATGTTCTCCTTTTCCTCCCCTATGTCGTGTAGGAGAGCACATCCAGAGTAGATAGGACTGCGACGGCCTGGCGATAAGAGCATGACCAACTTTACAAGCGGTAGGAGAGCACATCCAGAGTAGATAGGACTGCGACTGGTGCCGAATTCCTTTAACATAGAGGAGTTTGTAGTGTAGGAGAGCACATCCAGAGTAGATAGGACTGCGACATATACGGTGCAGCAAAGTAAATTGTTGCCAGGGTAAGTAGGAGAGCACATCCAGAGTAGATAGGACTGCGACACGCTACAGAACCCTCGAGCTCAGGAACTTCTCCGTAGGAGAGCACATCCAGAGTAGATAGGACTGCGACGCCCTCCATTTTTTACTTCCGTGTCCGGTTGTAAAGGTAGGAGAGCACATCCAGAGTAGATAGGACTGCGACCTTCACAGATCTTCCAACGAAGGAGACGATTAACCTGTAGGAGAGCACATCCAGAGTAGATAGGACTGCGACGTGATTTGATAGGTGGTTGCCATAACGACATTATTGTAGGAGAGCACATCCAGAGTAGATAGGACTGCGACCCGTCGGAGTCATTGCAGGCCGTGGTCGTGAGGACGGGTAGGAGAGCACATCCAGAGTAGATAGGACTGCGACGGTTGATCTCGATTGTGTCCAGATCCTGAGCAAGCGTAGGAGAGCACATCCAGAGTAGATAGGACTGCGACGGTTTCAAGGTCGTAGGTGGGATTAAACTCCACCTGTAGGAGAGCACATCCAGAGTAGATAGGACTGCGACCCGCAGCCTTGATGATATCCTCCTCGGTGGGTACCCGTAGGAGAGCACATCCAGAGTAGATAGGACTGCGACTATTCGGTAATCCCCATGGCACAACGTGCCTCTGTAGGAGAGCACATCCAGAGTAGATAGGACTGCGACCTCAATAAGTTCCCTGTCCTTCTGGCAGGATGACAATGTAGGAGAGCACATCCAGAGTAGATAGGACTGCGACGAAATCTCCGGCGGGGATCTTGTACCCGTTTAGGGTAGGAGAGCACATCCAGAGTAGATAGGACTGCGACAGAGTTGGTGCATGTCGTCGAAGTAAATGCTGCGGTAGGAGAGCACATCCAGAGTAGATAGGACTGCGACATTTACAGCGATCTTTGCCGTTCCCTTTAGGGTCAGGTAGGAGAGCACATCCAGAGTAGATAGGACTGCGACCCATTTGGATCAGTTTTTTGATTGAAAAATTACCACGTAGGAGAGCACATCCAGAGTAGATAGGACTGCGACGCAAACAGCCGTCAGAATGATAATTGCGATTTTTTGTAGGAGAGCACATCCAGAGTAGATAGGACTGCGACCGCCGATGACGGGGAACTCATGTTCGGAACCTGCGTGTAGGAGAGCACATCCAGAGTAGATAGGACTGCGACCTGTGTCTGTTATAGGCGTTAAATAAACTAAAGTGTCGTAGGAGAGCACATCCAGAGTAGATAGGACTGCGACATATAAAGGTGTGATTAAGGCGTTTAAGCGTAGGCAGGTAGGAGAGCACATCCAGAGTAGATAGGACTGCGACGTTTATCCAAAAGTTCATAGCAAAACGATTTAAGAGTAGGAGAGCACATCCAGAGTAGATAGGACTGCGACACAAGATTATCCTCTTCCGGGATTTTCCCTTTGGAGGTAGGAGAGCACATCCAGAGTAGATAGGACTGCGACCTTATCTACTGAGTTACTCATTTCTTTTCGTTTTAGTAGGAGAGCACATCCAGAGTAGATAGGACTGCGACTCTTAATTAAGAAAGCTACATTAATATCTTTTAGTAGGAGAGCACATCCAGAGTAGATAGGACTGCGACGTCTCAGCAGTTCCTTTTCCCCGATATATCCTTGAAGTAGGAGAGCACATCCAGAGTAGATAGGACTGCGACGCTTATTTTCATTTCTTTGCGCCCTTTCCTCTGCCTGTAGGAGAGCACATCCAGAGTAGATAGGACTGCGACGCCACGGTCGGACAAATCCATTCTATAGCCAGAGTAGGAGAGCACATCCAGAGTAGATAGGACTGCGACACATACAACCGCAAAGTTTTAGAAAATGAAAAAAAAAGTAGGAGAGCACATCCAGAGTAGATAGGACTGCGACCAGTTCGCGGAAGTCTATCGTTTTTTTTCGTTGTAAGTAGGAGAGCACATCCAGAGTAGATAGGACTGCGACAGTGCCCAGCGCCTTATAAAGCAACTGGTTGCTAGGTAGGAGAGCACATCCAGAGTAGATAGGACTGCGACGCATCGGCTTACCACGTCGGAAGCACATAGTCTTCGGGTAGGAGAGCACATCCAGAGTAGATAGGACTGCGACACGATGCTCTCGTACCTGAGGGTGTCGAGTACCCGAAGGGTAGGAGAGCACATCCAGAGTAGATAGGACTGCGACATCCCACCAATTCCATTGTCCGTTGGGCTGTCCATTGTAGGAGAGCACATCCAGAGTAGATAGGACTGCGACGAGTCCGCCATCGCGTTGATGGCTCCTACGAAGCGGGTAGGAGAGCACACCCAGAGTAGATGGGACTGCGACGCATCGGCTTACCACGTCGGAAGCACATAGTCTTCGGGTAGGAGAGCACATCCAGAGTAGATAGGACTGCGACAAAGTAAAAGGACCGAAGCTCTCAACATCAATGGTAGGAGAGCACATCCAGAGTAGATAGGACTGCGACCGTTTCGTTTTGTCTTTTTCATCATTTGACGTACCAGGTAGGAGAGCACATCCAGAGTAGATGGGACTGCGACATGATTGCGTATCCGCGCCGCCGCTTCCCTGCTCCCCGTAGGAGAGCACATCCAGAGTAGATAGGACTGCGACCGTAGATACCGGATGTGCCGGCGAAGCCGATGGGGAGTAGGAGAGCACATCCAGAGTAGATAGGACTGCGACAGTTATTCCCCATAATTTGACGGGCACGCAAATTGTAGGAGAGCACATCCAGAGTAGATAGGACTGCGACACTTGGGAATTCAGGTAATATGCACCAACTGACTTGTAGGAGAGCACATCCAGAGAGAGATAGGACTGCGACAGTAATGGCATGTACTTCAGGTCCTTCAATATGTTGTAGGAGAGCACATCCAGAGTAGATAGGACTGCGACAAAGGATTTCATAATCTTCTTCGGTAGAAACAGCAGTAGGAGAGCACATCCAGAGTAGATAGGACTGCGACTTCCCTAACGCTTTTTTAATTCTTTTTGTTGTGTAGGAGAGCACATCCAGAGTAGATAGGACTGCGACCATTCATGGTAATGGTAGGTTTTTACAGTATGTTAGAGTAGGAGAGCACATCCAGAGTAGATAGGACTGCGACGCGATCCTCAACCCATTGACCGGAGACACCCAGTAGGAGAGCACATCCAGAGTAGATGGGACTGCGACAACGTAAAGCGCGCTAGCAATGAGAAGAAGCAAAAGTAGGAGAGCACATCCAGAGTAGATAGGACTGCGACAAGGCGGCGAAAACATAATCGTGCCAGCTTTCCTGTAGGAGAGCACATCCAGAGTAGATAGGACTGCGACAATACGGGGGAGAAGTGATTAAATTTAATCGAGTAGGAGAGCACATCCAGAGTAGATAGGTCCCGGCGCTACGGCCTGGATGTCGCTTCGCTCCAACTGCTTGCTTGACTTGAAATGATGAGTAGGTTGAGGCGTAGCCGAAATCCCGACATAGTGGAGTAGGCGAACGAAGGTAAGCCGTAACGTAACTTCGTCGGGAAGAGCACATCCAGAGTAGATAGGACTGCGACAGGGAAATCGAATAAACGGACGTTCTCCACCTACCCGTAGGAGAGCACATCCAGAGTAGATAGGACTGCGACACGGTGATCAATACGAAGCTAAGAATCATTAGGGTAGGAGAGCACATCCAGAGTAGATAGGACTGCGACATTAATCCGTACCATCACCAAACTTGAACCATGTAGGAGAGCACATCCAGAGTAGATAGGTCCCGGCGCTACGGCCGGGATGTCGCTTCGCTCCAACTGCTTGCTTGACTTGAAATGATGAGTAGGTTGAGGCGTAGCCGAAATCCCGACATAGTGGAGTAGGCGAACGAAGGTGAGCTGTAACGTAACTTCGTCGGGAAGAGCACATCCAGAGTAGATAGGACTGCGACTTCAACTTCTTCGTCGTAGTACCATATTCTTCTTCTGTAGGAGAGCACATCCAGAGTAGATAGGTCCCGGCGCTACGGCCGGGATGTCGCTTCGCTCCAACTGCTTGCTTGACTTGAAATGATGAGTAGGTTGAGGCGTAGCCGAAATCCCGACATAGTGGAGTAGGCGAACGAAGGTAAGCCGTAACGTAACTTCGTCGGGAAGAGCACGTCCAGAGTAGATAGGACTGCGATCCCGTTCAAGCCTTACTAAGCTCATTTTATTCGCTAAGTGCGGCTAAAGAACGGGACTGTCGCTCTTCGACCGCCATAGCCTTCGGCGACGGAGGTGAGCTCCAGCACAATCCCATTGAGATGTTGTAGTAGGTTGAGGCATTGCCGAAATCCCGCTTTTCTAGTGAAGCAGCAGAACGCAGTGATGCGTTGCGCAACTAAAGCGGGAAGAGCACATCCAGATGCCTGCATTCACCGAATGTAAAGGCATCCCGACAAAGGCCTAGTAGGCGTTTCGTCGGGAGTAGATAGGCCCGGCGCTACGGCCGGGCTGTCGCTCTTCGACCGCCATAGCTTTCGGCGACGGCGGTGCGCTCCAACTGCTTGCTTGACTTGAAATGATGAGTAGGTTGAGGCGTAGCCGAAATCCCGACATAGCGGAGTAGGCGAACGAAGGTAAGCCGTAACGTAACTTCGTCGGGAAGAGCACATCCAGAGTAGATAGGACTGCGATCCCGTTCAAGAAGTAGTAAGGTTCGCTAGAGCTCACCAACTACTTCTAAAGAACGGGACTGTCGCTCTTCGACCGCCATAGCTTTCGGCGACGGCGGTGCGCTCCAACTGCTTGCTTGACTTGAAATGAAGAGTAGGTTGAGGCGTGTTTATAATAATCCAAAAATGGGCCACCATAATAATTGAAAAAGGGACCACCCTGGCCACGGGAAGGGTTAAAAAATCAATTGCTTGCCTGCCATCTTAACAGAACCAGCTGGCTCAACCATTGAGCGGGGATTGCCCTGTCAAGGATTTTGGGGAAAAATTTTGTGTTGCGACGATAAGAGCGGCGCCTTTCCTAATCAACGAAGCCTCGGCGAAGTTGATGGCGACGGCGGTAAGCTCCAGCACAATCCCATTGAGATGTTGTAGTAGGTTGAGGCTTTGCCGAAATCCCGCTTTTCTAGTGAAGCAGCAGAACGCAGTGATGCGTTGCGCAACTAAAGCGGGAAGAGCACATCCAGATGCCTGCATTCACCGAATGTAAAGGCATCCCGACAAAGGCCTAGTAGGCGTTTCGTCGGGAGTAGATAGGCCCGGCGCTACGGCCGGGATGTCGCTCTTCGACCGCCATAGCTTTCGGCGACGGCGGTGCGCTCCAACTGCTTGATGAGGAATGATGAGCAGGTGTCAACGGTCACGTAAAACCACAAAAGGTCATGAAAAACGTACCACTCCAAATTGTTAGGCTGAAGAAATAGAATCGGGAGAGCCGGCAGGCCAATATCATCGGCCCAAGAAGAAGGATGACTATAAAGCCATAGTGAAGGGGGGGAGCCATGCCACACATCCAATTTAAACAGGCCCCGGCACACAAAAGAAAAGCCGCCCTGGGGGGCAGCTTCACTTCATTTCACATTACAACGGCGTATTATTTTTAGATGAGACGAAGGCGGCCCGGCCCAGTGAAGCCCTGTTACTCCTCCCCGCCCATCCGTGTCATCCGCCTTCCCCCGCGTTCCAACCTACCGCAACACACTCATCTTTCCCGCCACAAACCCCGCATCCCCGATCAGCTTGTACCAGTACATGCCTTCCGGCAGGGCGGCCCCGTCGATCACCACCTCGCTGCCTCTGATGTTCTCGTAGGTGCGCACGAGCTGGCCGTTCATGCCTGCTACCTCCAGGCGGAATACCTGGCCGTCCGGATTGTCGAACACCAGGCGGGTTTGCTGGCGGAACGGGTTGGGGAACAGTTGCACCTGCAGCTTGCGGGCTATATCATCGGTGGAGCTCACCGGGCTGTATTCCACGCAACCGCCCACGATGCGGGTGACCGTCCGTTCCTGGTTCTGGTTGATGATGTCGACGATCTCGTCGATGCAGATGAGGGCCTCGGGCTCTCCGGAGTAGTAGATCCGGCAGAGGGGTATGAATTCGCTGTTCTTCTGGATCAGGGAATCCTGGTAGGACAGGCCGATGACCTGCCGGCCGTTGCCGCTGGGGTCCATCGGGTACTGGGCCGGGTCGACCAGGTTCTCTACCCGCATGATGTTCAGGCCGCTCATTTTGAACTGGTAGCCGTTGACGCGCGAATAGGGGTTGCGGATGCCGATGTCGACATAACCGGAATCGAAGTTGGCGTCCAGAATGGAGAGGGAGGTCGTGTCTGTACTGTTGAGCACCCCGTCCGGGAAGTTGCAGTGGTCGTGGACGCCGGTGCCCTGGTGTTGATGGGCGTTCCCGAAGTTGATGCAGCTGGACAGCAGGGCGGCGTCGAAGACGGTCACCTGCCCGTCCCGGTTGAGGTCGTTGCAGGGGGCGGGGGTGATGTCATCGGCCAGTATTTGCACGGCGTACTGGCGGGCATCCAGGATCTCCTGTACGCCATTCTGGTCGATGTCGCCGTGCAGGGCGGAGCCGCCGCACTCGCCGTTGCAATCCAGCCGGGTATTGCCGTACAGCGTGCCCGTGCAATCCACGTAAGGGGCGCAATTGGGGTCGAAGGCTACTTCCAGCTCGCCGGAACTGCGGTCCAGCGTGAGGCATACCTGAGCCCAGTTGTTGAGGGTGTCTCGTTCGATGTGGCCCAGCTTGTCGGGAGCGTTGTCCCAGTTGACACGGGAGACGAAGGTGTAGTTGCCGTCAGGGATGTCGGTCACGTCGACCCACTGGCAGGCCAGGCTGGAGCCGTAGATGTCGTAACAGCCTGCTGAAATGCCCATATTGCCGCAACCATACTGGGCCGTGCCGGTGTTGCAGCCCAGGTCGATCACGCAGAATCCGTTCTTGAAGCCGATGGGGATCTCCGTTCCGTTCTCGGTGAAGAGCAGGTATTCGGCGTAGCCGTCGTAGTGGAAATGGTTGTGACAATTGTTCCAGGTGAACTGGTTGTTATCGTAGGAGGGCTGGCCGATGTAATAATCGACCTCGCCGATGTTCTCGATCCAGGTGGTAAAGCGGATGATGTCGCGCATGCCGTAACCCTGCAGGCATCCTTCTTCGATGAGGCAGGGGTCGGTGGAGTTTATTCTGTCCAGTTGCAGGGAGTTGACGAGCACGTCCTGCCGCAGCATGAGGTCCGGCGAATCCGGGCAGTCGGGGTCCCCCTGGGGCAGGCAGGAGCCGTCGTCGACAGTGGCCAGCGGGTTGAAATTGCAGGAGGTGGGGTCAGTGCAGCCTACTACGGGCCCTTCGTAGATGATCTCCCATCGGATGCTGTCGGGGCAGGCGTCTTCCTTGTCCCCGATGCGGATATAGTACGGGACGCCGGCGTCGAAAAAGGCAGTGAGGACCGCCTGTGGGGCACAATCGTTCTCATCGTCGTTGTAAAATATGGCGCCGGTATTGTCTTCCGCGACGAAGATGCCTTCGCAGGTGTCGTAGATCCAGATCTTGGTGTCGCAATCCGTCAATCCGCAGGTGGAAATGGTGTAGGTGCCCACACTATCGGGGGTAAAGATGTACCAGCTGTCGTCGTAGGTGGCCACGTGCATGCCCGTATCCACGGGGACCGCCATATTGCAGGATTGGGCGGGGGCACAGTTGAACTCTATGCTGTATCCTCTGCCGAAATTGCTGCCGGAGTAGAGGGTGTCGCCATTGAGGAGGATGCGGGCGTAACCCGGGAAGAAGATGCCGTCTCCGTAGGAATCGAGTATGCTGACGGTAATACAGGTACTGTCGGGGATGCACATCTCCTCGGTGTACAAGGTGTTGTTGCTGTAAGCGCCGCCGCCGGATATCCCGTAGATATTGCCGTCGCTATCGACGACGGACCAGCTGGTCTCGTTGGCGAACTGGTCGGTGCGAATTTCAATCACCAGGGGAAGGAGTGTGGAGTCTGCACAGGGCGTTTGAGCAACGAGGGGCAGGTATCCTGCCACGAACAGGAAGGCCAGGGATATAATTTGTTTCATTAGAGTGTCTTTTAAAGGCTAAATTTATGCTTTTTACTTTTGTTCCTGGCCAATTGCCCTATTTTTAGGAAGACGAATGACAAATTTTATATTCGGCAATTTTCCAGGGCGAGCCTTTGGGAACAACAAAATTAATCAAATCATGAAGCTTTCTACGCTGCTGCTTGGTATTCTTTTTCTGATGCCGGCCGTTCTATTCTCCCAGGAGCGATACTCCCGCGCCGCCATCCACCTCAACGGGCAAACCCCGATGGAACTGGCGGCCACCGGTATAGACATCACCCATGGCTTCTGGGAGGAGCAGCGCCTCTTCATTTCTGAATTTTCACAGGAAGAGCTCGGCCGGTTGCGGCAGGCCGGCTTTACCACCGACATCCTCATCCCCGACGTGCAGGCCCACTATCTGGAGCAGAATGAGCGCCTGGCCCAACAGCTGTCCCTGCGCTCCGGGCCGGACAGCTGCGACGCCATCGCGGCCAAGCAGTATCCCTTTGCCGTTCCCGAACATTTTGTGCTGGGCTCCATGGGCGGGTTTTACACCTACCAGGAAATGCTCGATCAGCTCGACGCCATGGCGGAGGAGTATCCTCACCTGATCTCTATCCGCCAGCCCATCGGCGACATCCTGACCCACGAGGGGCGCCCCATCTACTGGCTGCGCTTGTCCGATAACCCCGATGTGGACGAGGACGAACCGGAGCTGCTCTACACCGCCCTCCACCATGCCCGGGAACCGAACAGCCTCAGCCAGCTCCTCTTCTTCGTGTGGTATTTGTTGGAAAACTATGAGCAGGACGCCGAGATCCGCGCCCTGGTGGACAATACCGAACTCTACCTGGTGCCCTGCATCAACCCGGACGGCTACCTCTACAACGAAACCACCAACCCGGACGGCGGCGGCTTCTGGCGCAAGAACCGCCGCGACAACGGCGACGGGACCTTCGGCGTAGACCTCAACCGCAACTACGGCTTCGAATGGGCTACCGGCAGCGGCTCTTCTCCCGTTACCAATTCACAGACCTACCACGGGCCCTCGGGCTTTTCCGAGCCGGAAACCCAGGCCATCCGACAGCTGTGCCTGGAGCACGACTTTCGCATCGCCCTCAACTACCATACCTTCAGCAATGTCCTGATCTACCCCTGGACAAACTCCGGCCTGCCAACGGCCGACCAGCACATCTTCGGGCCCCTCGCCCAGGAGATGTCCTACCAGAACTTCTATCAGCCGGGCACCATCATCGAAACCCTCAACTACCTGGCCAACGGCAGTTCCGACGACTGGATGTACGGCGAGCAAACGGAAAAGAACAAGATCTTCGCCATGACCCCCGAGGTGGGCTCCTCCTTCTGGCCCACCATAGACCGGATCGAAACCAACTGCCTGGCCACCATGCATATGAACCTGACCGGCCTGCGCGCCGTGCACAACTATGCCCTGCTGGAGTACCCCCAGGTAAGATACATCACCAGCCGGGAGCCAAACCTCGACTACACGGTGCGCCGCCTCGGCCTGGTGGACGGGCCCTTCATTGTGAACCTGATCCCGCTTTCCGCAAATGTAGTAAGCGCCGGCAGCCCGGTGGCCTATCAGCTGGAGCACTGGGAGTCGCGCGCCGGCAGCTTCCCCGTCGTCCTGAGCGGCGATATCACCGACGGGGAGGAGGTAACCCTGCTGCTGGAACTGGACAATGGCGCCTGGGTGCGCCGCGATACCCTGCATTGGATCTACTTTGACGGAGCGTCCGGTTTCCTGGACGACATCAGCAGCGCCGGCGTATGGCAACAGGAAGAAACCGGCTGGGGGCTGACCACCGGGCAGTACTTCTCGCCGCCCACTTCCTTCACCGACTCCCCGGATGGCGACTACGAACTCGTCTCCGAAAACTACCTCACGCTGAACCGCCGCATCCACATCCCGGATCCCGAGGAGGCCACCCTTTCCTTCAAGGCCCAGTGGAGCCTCTCCCGTCAGCAGCCCGACTTCGCCCAGGTGCTGCTCTCCGTCAACGGCGGCGACTTCTTCCCGCTCTGCGGCAAGTACACCCAGCGCCTTTACTATACCGGCATCGACTGGACGCCCGCCTACATGAACCGCATCTGGCCCTGGGTGGAGGAGGAGATCCCCCTGGCGCCCTACGTCAATGCCGGCGACAGCATCGCCATCCAGTTTGCCATGGTCTCCGCCGGCGGCATCGCCGACGGCTTCTACTTCGACGACCTGATCATCGGCCTGGGAGAATCGGCCGTTTCCGGGCCGCTCACCCTGGAGCCGGAGGACTTCACGGCGATCACCGTCTACCCCAACCCCGCCCGCGGTGAGGCGGTGGTGGAGGTGCGCTTTGCGGAGCCGTTCGCCACCCCACAGCTGGAGGCCTACAACAGCCTGGGCCAGCGGGTGGCTGCCCTGCCCCTGCGCAGTACTGCCGGCAAGGGCCGCACCCGCGTGACGGTGGACACCCGGGGCTGGCAGCCCGGAATGTACTACCTGAAGGTGAGGGGAAAGGGGAAATTGGTGGGGCTGCAGAAGCTGATGGTGGAGTGAGGGTTGAGGGAGTGGAAATGCCTGGAAAGAGATGGAAATGAGTAGAAATGTTTCTTATGCCTGATTAGATCAAGGCGGAAGTCGGACACGAGCGAAGCGACTGACAGCGTAAATGGGAAGTCGGAAATGAGGCCATGAAAGTCAAGAACTTATAACTTGATATGATCGCTTCTTTATGTCCGGATCTAATACACCTATACACTTATACACCTATACACAAACTGTCCGGTAGTGTGGCCAGTCAGGGTCGCCGCCGCTGCCTTCGGCCGCCGAATAACAAAATAATTTCGGGTGAGGGTTGTTTTTTTTGATTAAACCTCTTACATTTGCATGCCCAATCAGACAACGAAAATGTTCGTTGTGGGGACATCGCCGGATTTACACCCTTTTAAGGGGAACAGATCGCGGGCGATATGGTAACATCGCGGAGTGGAGTCCCGCTTTTCTTAAAAGCGGGATAGCTCGTCAGGCGGTGTTCCAACAAAATCGCGGAGTGGAGCAGTTGGTAGCTCGTCGGGCTCAAGATGCTGATCCGCTGTGGTTCCGGTTTCCACCAGGCCGGTTCCGAGGTGCGCGAAAGCGTACGGCAGCAGGTCTTGCAAGGGCTGCCCCGGCAGAAACGCCGGGGTGATTTTCCGTCAAATTCGGGGAAACCTGTGGTGTGGTAATCCCGAGCCAAGTCGTGACAACTTGTTCGTCACGGAAGGTGTAGAGACTTAACGGCGGACACCCTCCTCCCGAAAGGGAAAGGGTGAAGAGAAAGTCCAGGTTACAAATCCTGACAGTTAATCGTCAGGAGCAGCGAAAGCTGTAGTGGCACGCATAACCCGAAGGTCGCAGGTTCGAGTCCTGCCTCCGCTACGAATTTTTTAAAGGCAAAGGTGCGAAGCACTTTTGCCTTTTTTTGTATACGAAAGCCTCGAGCAATTCTCGAGGCTTTCGTATTTTTAATGCTATGGATACGAAGCTGAAAGGAGACATTGCCGAACAGGCGTTGGTGCTGAATGCGTTGAAGCGAGGCTGGGGAGTCCTCACTCCAGTTGGCGACCGGTTGCCATATGATTTGGTGTTAGATATTGACGGCACTTTGATCAAGGTGCAAGTCAAAAGTGCCTGGTGGGATGGCAATAAAGGGAATTACGTTGTTGACAACCGTCGTACAAAAACCAACCGCCGGGTCATGAAGCGAGAAAATTACAAAGCAGTTGATTTCGACTTTGCCTTTCTGTACATCGAAGAGAAGGCTATTTTCTACATCATGCCGGCGGAGGCCTTCATTTCTTATGGTTCTGAGATTCATTTGGTGGAGGAGGAGAAAAGGCAGCGGAAGCCGAGATCGGCTCGGTATAGAGAGGCGTGGGAGCTGGTGGGAGAGGCTTGCCGGGCTGAAAAGGCCAGGGAAAAGGGCAGCTTGTGAACCTCGCTGCGTTGCAATAAAACCGTACAACCCCTCCATTACTGCCCGCCTTTTTTGCTATCTTTATCAGCATGAAAAAGTACCCCAGAAACAACCAAAACAGATAGCCTGCCCCTGTTGATCAACATCAAAGAAGCACTGGACAAAGGCGACATGGAACGCCTGATCGAACTGATCGATATCCTTTTTTCTACTATTCCCCATCAGATCTTTCAGCAAAAGCAAGAAGCCTTCTTTCACGCGGTCCTGCATTTGAGTTTTTCCGCCATCGGCCTGCTGGTTCAGTCTGAAGTGAGCACCGCCAAAGGCAGAGTGGACACGGTTGTCCATACCCGGGATCGCATCTATGTCATGGAGTTTAAATTGGACGCAACATCCGAATCAGCCCTGAAACAAATTCGGGAAAAGCGCTATGGCAGCCCTTTTCTCAACCAGGGAAAAGAAGTCATTGCTTTGGGGGTAAGCTTTAGCTCTGCAGAGAAAACAGTGCAGGAATGGCAGGCTGTTCCTTATACCTCACTATTGGTGGAAGGGTAAGTACTGTGTCCAATAAATTTCGCGACATGATCGATGGCGTCGCTCGTGGGGGTTGTGAAAAAAGTCCCCTGTGGTGATAGTACACTGATTTATTAAGATCAGTTAGGATTCGTTAAGATCAGATTACCTTTGAATTACGATCATGGGATAGTTCAATTTTCAATTTTCTGTGTCTTCTAAGGCTACCATTCTAACGTTGGACAGTCCGGTGAGGCTTCGTACATCGTACACAACCCCGGGCCTCCGTTGGCCCCGTACACCGTGCACAGCCCCGGCAACCTCTGTCCAGCATTAGACGGGTAGCCTCTTCTAAATAGTTGCCTTTGATTTTCAATGACTTGCGAATAGCGAACAGCGAATTCCGAACACGCCCTTGACACTGATGGCCCTTTTTCTGATGCCCTGCAGTTTTCACCCAAAACCACTTTTCCCTCCCACTTCCTAAACTTGTACGCCCGCCCACTGTATACATAAAGGGAACTGAAGCCGCCGGGCGCCTGCTTGCCAGTACGGGCTTCACCCTTTAACAATCAACCAACCACACAAAAATCCATACACCATGAAGTACAACATCCTGGGCAATACCGGCCTGCTCGTCTCCGAACTCTGCCTCGGCACCATGACCTTCGGCGGCAAAGGGTACTGGACCGCCATCGGCGAACTGAAACAAGAACCGGTGGACGCCCTCGTGAAGCGCTCCGTTGATGCCGGCATCAACTTTATCGACACCGCCAACATCTATTCCGAGGGCCTTTCCGAAGAAATGACCGGCAAGGCCATCCGCAACCTGGGGCTCGACCGCCACAAGCTGGTGCTGGCCACCAAGGTGCGCGGCCAGATGGGGGAGGGGCCCAATGAGACCGGCCTCACCCGCGCCCACATCCTGCAACAGGTGGACGAAAGCCTCCGCAGGCTCAATACCGATTATATCGACCTCTACCAGATCCACGGCTTCGATCCCTTCACGCCCCTGGAGGAAACCCTGCGCGCCCTGGAAGACGTTGTGCGCAGCGGGAAGGTGCGCTACATCGGCTGCAGCAACCTCTCCGCCTGGCACCTGATGAAGGCCCTGGCGTATTCCGACTACAACCACCTCTCCCGTTTCGTCTCCCTGCAGGCCTACTACACCATCGCCGGCCGCGACCTCGAGCGGGAGCTCCTCCCTCTGCTGAAAGACCAGAAGGTCGGCCTGATGGTCTGGAGCCCGCTGGCCGGCGGCCTGCTCAGCGGTAAGTACAAGCGAGACGGCAAAGGGCCGGAAGGCGCCCGCCGCGTGGCATTCGACTTCCCGCCCGTCAACCGCGAGCGCGTGTTCGATATTCTGGACGTGCTGCACCCCCTGGCGAAAGACAAGGGCGTGTCCGTCGCTCAGCTGGCCCTGGCCTGGCTGCTGCACCAGGACGGCGTGACCACCGTCATCATCGGCGCCAAAAAGATGGAACAGCTGGAAGACAACCTCAAGGCGATAGACGTGACATTCACTGCCGCGGAACTGCAACAACTCGATGCGGTGAGCCAGCTGCCGCCCGAGTACCCAGGCTGGATGTACCAGATGCAGGGCAGAGACCGGAAGGCACAGATGGAAAAGTGGGGAGTGAAGTAACCCCTCTTTTGGCCAGGGGAGAGTGGGGGCCAGGCCGTCTTACCCGTAAGGCGGCCTACTGCTTGCATTTCCGTTTTTGTATAAAAAAAGGGCGTTTCAATTCTAAAATTGTACCTTTTTACGGATCTTCCGTCATCATCAAAACCATAGATCCGCATGCAAGCACGCCCTTATATCCTCGCCGAAACGAACTGGAAAACCGTAAAGGACACCGATTATCAGGTGGCCGTTCTGCCCTGGGGCGCCACGGAGGCGCACAATTACCACCTGCCCTATGCCACCGACAATTTCGAGTCGCAGTACGTAGCGGCGGAAGCAGCACGCAAGGCGTGGGAGAAGGGCGCCAAAGTTATCGTACTGCCCGGTATCCCGTTCGGGGTCAACACAGGCCAGCTGGATGTTGAACTGTGTATCAATATGAACCCGAGCACCCAGTACGCCATATTAAAAGATGTGACGGACGTGCTGCTCCGCCACGGCATCTACAAGCTGGTCATCCTCAACGCGCATGGCGGCAACAACTTCAAAACCATGATCCGGGAGCTGGCGATCGACTATCCGGATATGTTCGCCTCCAGCATCGACTTCTGGCGCATCGGCGACGCCAAAAAATACTTCGACGAGCCGGGCGACCACGCCGGTGAACTGGAGACCAGTATCATCCTGCACCTCCACCCGGAGCTGGTGCGCCCCCTGGAAGAGGCCGGGCCGGGCAAGGGGAAGAACTACCGTCTCAAGGGCTTCAAAGAAGGCTGGGCCACTTCCCAGCGCCACTGGACGAAGGTGACCGAGGATACCGGCGTGGGCAACCCCGCCAAGTCGACGGCGGAAAAGGGGCGCATCTACCTGGATATGGTGACCAGCGAGGTGGGCCATTTCCTGGCGGAACTGGCAGCGACGGGACTGGAGGATATGTATGAGTGAGGGGGGGACAGGGTTGGTTTAATTGCAATCCGCTCAGCAGTCCAAAAAACTATCCTGTTCGCTACGAGCGGATGCTCGTACGTGGTCCTTGGATGAGGGCTCCTGCCCTCGGCACTTCGCTTGCTTTCCGGTTACAAAAGGGCTGCATGCCTTCGCCCTCCGCCCGCTGAAGTTTGTGACGAAAGCGGGAAGGTTTCGGCAGCCATAGAGATTTAAACCGTGTACGACGACACTGCCCGTGCCGCTTTTGCGGCATTGTAACGAACATGGCAATTCCTGGTTGGGAAAAAAGCGCACAGCGCGGAGCGGACAAAACGATCTTCAGAACGATAAAGCATACAGCGAAACCAAAACACATCCTATTCCTTTTCTCAGTTTTTTTTACCTTACACCTGGTTCAAGCGAAAAACCAACCCTATGCAGATAAAGAATTCCCCTAAGGTGTACGATGCCGTCATCGTAGGTTCCGGCGCCGGTGGTGGCATGGCGGCTAAAGTGCTGGCCGAGGCCGGCCTGGAGGTGGCGGTTCTCGAGGCCGGGCCTTACTTCGATCCTGCCGACCCGGTACAACGCACGCAGCTGCGCTGGCCCTGGGAGTCTCCCCGCCGGGGCGCCGGCTCCACCCGTGCTTTCGGCGATTTCGACGCCGCCTACGGGGGCTGGGAGATCGAGGGCGAGCCCTACACCCGGGCTCCGGGCACCCAATTCGAATGGTTCCGCTCCCGGATGCTGGGCGGGCGCACCAACCACTGGGGGCGCATCGCCCTGCGGTTCGGGCCCCTGGACTTTAAACGCAAGGATATTGACGGATTGGGCGACAACTGGCCCATCGGCTATGAGGATGTGAAACCTTATTACGATAAGGTCGACAAACTGGTTGGTATTTTCGGAAGTAAGGAAGGCCTGCCCAACGAGCCGGACGGCTTCTTCCTGCCGCCGCCCAAACCGAGGCTCCACGAGCTTTATTACATCAACGCTGCCCGAAAGGCAAACGTGACGGCCATTCCGGGCCGCCTTTCCATCCTGACCAAACGCATCAACAACGAGCGCGGCACTTGCTTCTACTGCCGGCAGTGCAACCGGGGCTGTATGGTATACGCCGATTTTTCCGCAGGCACCTGCCTGATCTTCCCGGCTCAGAAGTCGGGCGGCAAGATCGAGCTGTTCGTCAATGCCATGGTGCGGGAAGTAGTTACCAACGAAGAGGGCAAGGCCGTAGGTGTGTCCTATATCAATAAGGAAGACCGGAAGGAGTATCAGGTCAACGGTAAAGTGATCGTCCTGGCGGCATCTGCCTGCGGGTCGGCGCGGATACTCCTGAATTCCAGAAGCGGCCAACACCCCAATGGCCTTGGAAACTCCAGCGGCCTGGTGGGCAAATACCTGCACGACTCCACCGGCGCCTCAGGCAAGGCATTCGTGCCTGCTCTGATGAACCGAAAAATGTACAATGAAGACGGCGTCGGCGGCTTCCATGTGTACTCCCCCTGGTGGCTGGACAACAAAAAACTCGACTTCGCCCGGGGCTACCACATCGAGATCGGCGGCGGCCTGGGCATGCCCGCCTATGGGTTTGGCTTCGACATAACGGAAATGAACCAATTCTTCGGAGATATCGGCGGAAGCTACGGCCCCGGCCTGCGGGACGAGGTGCGCCGCTATTACGGAGCCGTGGTCAGCCTGTCCGGAAGAGGAGAAAGTATTCCTCGCGAAGAAAACTATTGCGAGATAGATCCGGATACGGTTGACGAGTTCGGCATCCCGGTGTTGCGCTTTAACTATAAGTGGTCGGATCAGGAGCGCCGCCAGGCCCGGCACATGCAGGAAACCTTCAGCGAGATCTTCCACCACATGGGGGGCCAGCGCATCGGCGCCACGCCCGGCAAGGACGAAGACTACGGCCTGCTTGCCCCCGGCATGATCATCCACGAAGTGGGCACCACCCGCATGGGTAAAGACCCCAAACGCTCCGTTACCAACGAGTTTGAACAGCTGCACGACGCCAAGAACGTCTTCGTCGTCGACGGCGGCCCCTTCGTCTCTCAGGCGGATAAAAACCCCACCTGGACGATCCTGGCCCTGGCCTGGAGGACGTCGGACTACATCATCGATCAACTGAAAAAGCAAAATCTAGGATAATGGACCGCAGAGACACCATAAAATCACTACTCCTGGGTTCCCTGGCGGGCGGCGTCCTGCTGACGGGCTGCCGGCCGGAAGGCCAGTCAGGGGAAACGCAGGCTACTACAGAAAACTCAGATTCGGATGGCTACGGCCGCACCCCGGAGGAAAGAGAACGGGATGCGGAGCTAAGGAGCGAAACCTTCTTCACCGAAACGGAGGCCGCGACGCTGGCTGTCTTGTGCGATATCATTCTGCCTGCAGACGAGAACTTTGGCTCCGCCACCGACGCCGCTGTCCCGGAGTTCATCGAGTTCATCGCCAAGGATATCCCCGAACACCAGTTGCCGCTGCGGGGAGGGATGATGTGGCTGAACCACCGCGCTAACCGAACGTTCGGCGCGGAGTTTGCCGCCTGCAACGCCGTGCAGCAAAAACAACTGCTCGATGAGATTGCGAAGCCCAACGAGGAGGCGCCCGAACTGCAGCAGGGCGTCGTGTTCTTTGCCTTGCTGAGAAGCCTGGTCCTTACCGGGTATTACACGACCCAAATGGGCATCGAAAGCCTGGGGTACAAGGGCAATATTTCCAACATCTGGGATGGTGTTCCGGCGGACGTGCTGGCTGAACACGGCCTGGCCTACGACGAGGAGTGGCTGGCGAAGTGTGACAACCCGGCCCGTAATGATGTAGCGGAGTGGGATGAGGAGGGAAACCTGGTAAGCTAAAATAAGGCGTTTGACTTGTGCCAAACTAGCTCTTTACACCAGTACTACTTAGCCAGTCTTCATATGAAACCACGCCTTGTTCTGGCCTTGAATCTCCCTCAAGAAGAGCTATGAATTCTAAAATGTGGCCGTCCGGGTCATCGAAGTAAATTGCAATGGCCGGCATCCAGGAGAATACCATGGGATTTGATGTGTCGTCATTTAAAAAGTTATAGGGCTTCAAATTATGACGCTGTAAAAAATCGACAGCTTGGTCCAATACGAATTCCTTTTCACAACGAAAAGCAAAATGCCTTATATCGATTTCATCTTTAGGCTTTTCCCAAAGTCCTAACATTGCTTCTTTATCCCTGCCGATCCAAAAAAAAGCAGCCCGTCTCTCTGCCTCATAATAGCACTGCTTGAGCCCCAGAACGGTGCTGTAGAATTGGGTTGAAATTTCTAAATTTTCAACAAACAAATGTGTTTCATAAAGGCTCCTTATCATAACCAATTCATTTTATTATGTCCTACTCCTCTAATGGGGCAAAAACTTTATTACAAGTGCGTAAATTAAAGTTAAACTAAACCGCCGTACCGGCGGTTTAGTTCTAAAATCAATTCATATTATACCTGTAACATTGGCAATAAGTATTCTTCCAAAGAAACACACAGCGAACAGGGGAGGGGACTATTCAATATCTGGCCAG
Organism: Lewinellaceae bacterium; assembly: GCA_020636405.1. GTDB lineage: Bacteria > Bacteroidota > Bacteroidia > Chitinophagales > Saprospiraceae > JACJXW01. Next base: position 32,802 of record JACJXW010000011.1, read on the forward strand.
TATCCGCTCTCCGGTAAACGCGTATTGCTCCCACCTGGGCAATGGATGAAAGCCAGATGCCTGTACATCCCTGAATAAACGTTCCAGTACATTTTTTCGGTAGAAACTCTGCCCGCCGATGGCATCCATCGCCTCACTTACGGTTTGTTGCGCAGCGTCGGAGACATTGGTCTTTAAGCTCAATATATCGATAGAGATATTTTCGTCCGGCTGGAAGTCGATGTTATTGGTTAGCCCATACATGGCTTTCCATTGTGTTTGGGCGCTTATCAGGTTATTGTTCAATTTCCCGATAATGTAGGGGAGATGGCCTTCATTCCGCGGGTACTTTTTACCAATCGATAGGGCTATTTCAACCGCCTTTTCCGCCGTGCCAACGTAGGCGGACATGATCAGGGGCATGGCTACCGTCAGGACGATATCCCAGGCCGGGTGGAATGCTCCTCTTGGCCTCGTCAAGGAAATTGCTGAGTCTGGAATGAAGGCCCGGTCAAATTGAATGGCCTGTGATCCTGTGGCCCGCATGCCCATGACGTCCCAATCGTCCAGGACACTCACGCCTTCGGCTTTCATCGATACGCCGAAGTGCAGTACCTGCCACTCGTTGTTGGTATCCAGCCAGGGTGCGCTGGTAATGGCGATATCTCCACCTGCCGACTGGCTGGCAAAAAATTTCTTTCCGGAAAAAAGATATCCTCCCTCCACTTTCTCCATTTCACCATTGGATTCCAGCCAGTCCCTGGCGCCGGTGCTGACCAGCACCAATTGTTCTTTTGCCACCCGCTGCAGCAGCGGCGCACCTTCGCCTTTGTGTTTGTATTTCCAGATAGCGGCGGCCACCAGGTGTTGATGCATGGAAAAAGCCAGGGCCGTCGAACTGCAGTAATGGGCCATTATGCGAATGATGTTGCACATTTCGGCATGGCTCATGCCGGCTCCGCCCAGCTCCTCCGGGATCATGGCAGAAAAAAAACGATGAGCCTTCAGTTGCTCGTAATTCTCGAACACAAAAGTTCCTGTCCGGTCGTAATGTTCTGCCCGGCTCGCAAAGTCCTTCCCAAGCGCATTGATCAAAGCGCGCCAATCGGTATTTTTAGTTTGCACTCGTTCGTTCAACTGCAATGTTTCCATCTTGATTAGTTTAAGGTGAATAGATTTTAGGGCACAAGTACGCCGGGAATGAATTAAATCCCAATTTCAAATGAGTATTCACCAGTTTTAAGTTAGCCAGTTGCCGTGTGGGCTGATCCGGAATTATTTTCAAGCCGGCCTTCGGTAGGAAGAGCTCTATTTTTGCTATCTTTCCTTCCGGACCATTAATTGGACTTTGGGCGGCCCCGGGGAAAAGTCGGAAGTACGAAGTCGGAAAAGGGTCAGGAATAAGCGCTACACGCCCATATTCCGATTTCCGATTTCGCCCTTCGACGCCGGGCCGGCCAAAGTCCAGTAAAATACCCAAGCCATGTCTCCATTCGCAGCAGAACTCATCGGCACCTTCCTTCTGATCTTACTGGGCAACGGCGTGGTGGCCAATGTCGTGCTCCACCAGACCAAAGGCCACCAAAGCGGCTGGATCGTCATCACCTTCGGGTGGGCGATGGCTGTGTTCGTGGCGGTTTTCGTCGCTCAGGATTTTAGCGGCGCCCACATCAACCCGGCAGTCACCATCGGGCTGGCGGCGGCGGGCAAGTTCCCCTGGGCTTCCGCCGGAACCTATATCCTGGCCCAACTGATCGGCGGCGCTCTGGGCGCCGCAGCCGTTTGGCTGACTTATGTGCAGCATTACAGGGAAACGGAAGACCCGGCCCTGAAGCTTGCTACCTTCTGCACCATTCCTCAGATCCGAAATAACGGGCACAACCTCTTCTCCGAGATCCTCGGCACCTTCGTACTCTTGTTTGCCGTACTGTTCCTCTCTTCGCCCAACCTGGCCGCCGGAGACCCCAGCCGCCCCGTAGGCCTGGGTTCCCTGGGCGCCCTCCCGGTCGGCCTGCTGGTGCTGGCCATCGGCCTGAGCCTGGGCGGCACCACGGGCTACGCCATCAACCCCGCCCGCGACCTGGCGCCCCGGGCCATGCATGCCCTGCTGCCGGTCAGCGACAAGGGCAGCAGCCACTGGGATTACGCCTGGATACCGGTAGTGGGGCCGGTGGTGGGAGGGGTGCTGGCGGCTTTGCTGTTTTGGGCCATTTCCTGACCGACTGGCGGAATTAGCCTGAATTTCAGTGATAAACCTTTGGAAATAGCGCTATTTGTTAGGATGGACCAGCGGAAATCGCGATGTTTGTGCAAATCATGAAGCATGATAGACCGAATACTAGAACAACGCCTGGCCCAGGAACTACAAAGCAGCCAAAAAATCATCATTCTCTACGGGAGCCGGCAGGTGGGAAAAACAACCCTTATCCATAAAGTACTCCGGCAACTTAATAAAAAAACACTTTTTGTTAATGCAGACTCTGGAGAGTATGTAGATATCCTTTCCAGCCGGGATCCCCTTCGGTTAAAAAGGTTAATTGGCGATCATAATTTGCTTTTCATTGATGAAGCTCAAAGAATACCGGATATTGGCATTAACCTAAAGATCATTCATGACCAGAAAAAGGAATTGAGGGTTATTGTCAGTGGTTCATCTTCATTGGATCTGGCGAACCGGATCGTTGAACCCCTCACCGGGCGTACCTGGACTTATACCTTGTTTCCCGTGTCTCTGGAAGAATGGCGCCGCTTTCGGAAATACCCTACCTACCTGTTGGATTCGCAACTGGAAGAACTGTTATTGTTTGGCAATTATCCGGAAGCCATTACTATTGCCGGGAAGGATCGGAAAATTCAGTACCTCAATGAATTGAGGCGGGCTTATTTATATAAGGATATACTGGCGCTGGCCAAAATCCGTTATCCTGAGAAGCTGGATCAGTTGGTGCAATTACTGGCCTACCAGGTCGGGCAATTGGTTTCCATACAGGAATTAGCCAATAATTTACAGGTCAGCCGGGAAACAGTAAGCAATTATATTGACCTGTTGGAAAAGGGTTTTGTTGTATTTAAACTGCCTGGTTTCAGCGGCAACCTGCGAAAAGAGATTACCAAAATGTCAAAGGTATATTTTTACGACCTTGGAGTCCGAAATGCGGTGATCAATAATTTCAGCCCTCTGAACCTCCGTAATGATACAGGCGCTTTATGGGAAAATTTTCTGATCGCAGAGCGAAAAAAATGGCTCGCTTACAACTTCTCTTATGCCAATACTTACTTCTGGCGAACGCATACCGGTGCTGAAATTGATTATTTGGAGGAAAAGGACGGCCGCTTACACGGATATGAATTTAAGTGGAATACCAAAAAGTACCGTTCTCGCTATGCCCCCTGGGAGCAGGCCTACCCGAATGGAACATTTGAATGTATTACTCCTGAACAGATCGGGGATTGGTTGCTGAATACTGAAACGTGATGGTGCGGCAGCTTTTCGCGTTGTTGCGAATCCCAACCTAAAATAGTAGCTTAGAGCATCATGTTTGGAGGCCAATCTTTTCGCTTGCAAACCCGGCCTCCAAACATGATCTTAGCCAAAGACAACCATCGACAGATGAAAAACAACGTCAAACCTAAAGAATTAACCGAGGCCCCCGCCCGCGTCCCCATTCTCCCCCTCGACCTGGACGCCATCAAGGGCATCCGCGTCAACCGCTCGGCGGTGGAGCGCCGGGCGGCTACCCTCGGCACACGCCGCACGGTCAAAAAGGAATGGCAGGCCGCCTGGCTGCTGCGCGCCATCTCCTGTATCGACCTGACCACCCTGGCCGGTGACGACACCCCCGGCAACGTCGTCCGCCTTTGTGCCAAGGCGCGGCAGCCGGTGCGGCAAGACCTGATGGAAAGCCTCGGAGTAGGGGAACTGAAACTTCACACCGGCGCCGTCTGCGTTTACCACAACCTGATCGAAACGGCGGTGGACGCGCTGAAGGGGACAGACATCCCCGTCGCCGCCGTCTCCACCGGCTTCCCCGCGGGGCAGATCTCTATGAAGCAAAAGCTGAGCGAGATCCGCGAATCTGTAAGATCGGGGGCAAAAGAGATCGACATCGTCATCAGCCGCGCACACGTGCTCACCGGCAAGTGGGAAAAACTCTACGAGGAAATGGCCGCCTTCCGCGAAGCCTGCGGCCCTGCTCATGTGAAGGCCATCCTCGCTACCGGCGAACTCGCCACCCTGACGAATGTGGCCAAAGCCAGCCACATATGTATGATGGCGGGGGCGGACTTTATCAAGACCAGCACCGGCAAGGAGAGCGTGAACGCCACCCTGCCGGTCAGCCTCGTCATGGTGCGCGCCATCCGGGAATACTACGAACGCACGGGCTTTAAGGTGGGCTTCAAGCCCGCCGGGGGCATCCGCAGCGCCAAGCAGTCCCTGGAGTGGCTCATCCTCATGAAGGAAGAACTGGGCAACGACTGGCTCCGGCCCGAGCTGTTCCGCTTCGGCGCCAGCAGCCTGCTGACCGACATCGAACGCCAACTGGAGCACTATGCGACGGGAAGGTACTCGGCGGCTTACCGCCACCCGATGAGTTGAGGGTGTTGAGGTGTTTAGGTGTTTAGGTGTTGAGGTGTTGAGGTGTTATGGCCAGTCCACCACAATACCACAATACCACAATACCGCAATACCGAAAAACCACAATACCGAAAAACCACAATACCGAAAAACCACAATACCGCAATACCGAAAAACCACGCAGCAGATCCGCGAGATCCGCCTGACCCGCGAAGATCCGCGTTCCATAAAAAACAAACCATGAAGATCCGGAAAATATACGATACTATGGAATACGGGCCCGCCCCCGAGAGCCGCGCCGCCGCCGATGAGTGGCTGAAAGCCCGCAACAATGAATTCCAGCTGTTCGTCAACGGCCAGTGGGAAAGCCCGAAATCCAAAAAATACTTCGAGAGCTTCAACCCCGCCAATAAGGAATTCCTGGCCAGGATCGCCGAGGCCGGCAAAAAGGATGTCGACCGCGCCGTTTCCGCCGCCCGCAAAGCCCTGCCCGCCTGGGCGGCCCTGAGCGGCCACGCCCGCGCGCGCTACCTCTACGCTCTGGCGCGTCAGGTGCAGAAACACAGCCGCCTCTTTGCCGTCCTGGAATCGCTCGACAACGGCAAGCCCATCCGCGAGACGCGCGACATCGACATCCCCCTGGTGGCCCGCCACTTCTACCACCACGCCGGCTGGGCGCAGCTGCGGGATACCGAACTGCCGGACTATAAGGAAGTGGGCGTCGTCGGCCAGATCATCCCCTGGAACTTCCCCTTGCTGATGCTGGCCTGGAAGATCGCTCCGGCCCTGGCCATGGGCAATACCGTGGTGCTCAAGCCGGCGGAGTTCACTTCCCTGACGGCCCTGCTGTTCGCCGAAATATGCCAGAATGTAGGCCTGCCCGCCGGCGTGGTCAACATCATCACCGGCGCGGGGGAGACCGGAGCCGCCATGGCCCAACACAAAGGCATCGACAAGATCGCCTTTACCGGTTCTACTGAAGTGGGGCGCATCATCCGCAAGGCCACCGCCGGCTCGGGCAAGAAGCTTTCGCTGGAGCTGGGCGGCAAGTCGCCCTTCATCGTCTTTGAAGACTCCGACCTCGACAGCGTGGTGGAAGGGGTGGTCGACGCCATCTGGTTCAACCAGGGGCAGGTCTGCTGTGCCGGCTCCCGCCTGCTGGTGCAGGAAAGCGTGGCGAAGAAGCTATACAAAAAGATCCGCACCCGCATGGAAAAGCTGCGGGTAGGCAACCCCCTGGACAAAGGCATCGACATCGGCGCCATCGTGGCTCCGGTGCAGCTCAAGACCATTGAAGAACTGGTACAGAAGGGCGTCGATCAGGGCGCCAGCCTCTGGCAGCCCTCCTGGGCCTGCCCGACGGAAGGTTATTTCTACCCGCCCACCTTGTTCACAGAGGTGTCTCCCGCTCACGTCATCGCGCAGGAAGAGATCTTCGGGCCGGTACTGGTGGCCATGACCTTCCGCACCCCGGCCGAAGCTGTAGCGCTGGCCAATAATACCCGCTATGGCCTGGCCGCCAGCATCTGGACGGAGAACATCAACCTGGCGCTGGATATAGCCCCCAAAGTAAAGGCCGGTACGGTCTGGATCAATTGCACCAATGTGTTCGACGCCGCTTCTGGCTTCGGCGGATACCGCGAGTCGGGGTTCGGCCGGGAGGGAGGCAAGGAGGGCTTATACGAGTACGTGAAGCTCAAAGTGGAAGAAGGCTTCCAGAATAAACCCGTACGGCTGGGTAAGGCCAGGGTGAAGGCGGAGGAAAACGGCTTGCCGGCGCTTCCTTCCATCGACCGTACGCCCAAAATGTACATCGGCGGCAAACAGGCCCGGCCCGACGGCGGCTACAGTACTGCCGTCAAAGGCGCCAACGGCCACATTCTCGGCGAGGTGGGCGAAGGCAACCGCAAGGATATTCGCAATGCCGTAGAGGCTGCTCACGCCGCCCGCAGCTGGGCGGGTACCACCGGCCATGCCAAAGCACAGGTCCTGTATTTCATCGCCGAGAACCTGGCTGCCCGCGGCCAGGAGTTTGTACACCGCATCATCCAAATGACGGGCTGCTCGCCGGAGGACGCCCAAAAAGAGGTGGATGCCTCCATCGAGCGCATCTTCTACTATGCCGCGGTGGCCGATAAATACGACGGCGCCGTGCACCATACCGTTTCCCGCAATGTTACCCTGGCCATGCCCGAGCCCATCGGCGTAATAGCCGTCATCTGTCCGGACGAATCCCCCCTGCTGGGCTTTATCTCCACCGTCATTCCCGCCATTGCCATGGGCAACCGGGTGGTGGCCGTCCCCTCGGCCTCCTTCCCTCTGTCCGCCACCGATTTCTACCAGGTGCTGGACACCTCCGATGTGCCGGGCGGCGTGCTCAACATCGTCACCGGCGATCAGGACGACCTGGCCAAGGTGCTCGCCAACCACGACGATGTGGACGGTATCTGGTACTTCGGCAGCCAGGCCGGCAGCCAGATGGTGGAACACGACTCAGCGGAGAACATGAAGCGCACCTGGGTGAGCCACGGCAAATACCGGGACTGGGCCAATCCGGCCCATGGGGTGGGGGAGGTGTTCCTGCGGATGGCCACGCAGGTGAAGAATATCTGGGTGCCGTATGGGGAGTAGGTGAGAAGTCGGAAGTGGGAAGAATTGATGGTGTTTATATGCCAGCGTGAAAACCGCGTCACACGCTAAAACAATGAAATGGATACATTAAACAAGATTATAGAATTCGAACTCCTGAGTATAGGCGATTTTAAACTAAAAGTCTATACCCTGATCGCTATTGTATTCATTCTTTTAATCACAAAATTAGTATTACAGCTTATTAAGAAAGCGCTGTTTCGCAGGCAAAAACGGAATAAACTCGACACGGGAAATGCTTATGCCCTCTACCAGATCATTAAATATATAGTTTGGGTAATTGCCATTGGGTTTCTGTTGGAAGCTATCGGGATTAAAGTCACCGTTTTAATAGCGGGGTCGGCCGCTTTGCTGGTTGGCGTCGGATTGGGGCTGCAGCAAACCTTTAACGATGTCATATCCGGTATAATCCTGCTTTCGGAAAAGTCGATAAAAATAGATGACGTCCTGGAAATAGATGGCATTATTGTGAAGATACAAAGCATCGGATTGCGGACATCCAAAGGCTTGAATACAGATGACATTTCCATTATCATTCCCAATTCATTGATCACCACCAATAAGGTGATCAACTGGAGCCACCAGTCAAAGCAGGCGCGTTTCCGGATCGATGTTGGCGTTGCTTATGGCAGTGATGTAGACCTGGTCATAAAAATTCTGGAAGAAAGTGCTTTTGACCATCCCGATATTTACGACCGGGAATTGATCGAGGCCCGGTTGATGAATTTTGGAAGTTCATCATTAGATTTTCAGGTTTTGTTTTTCAGCACCAACATTTTCAGAATAGGGAAAGTGAAAAGTGATATTCGCAGGATCATTTATAAAAAACTTGCGGAAAATAATATTACTATACCATTCCCTCAAATAGATTTGCATATCAAATCGAATACTGCGGGAAAGCAGGAAACAGAAAATAGTAACTCTGTGTCATGAGCGGGCCCTGGATAGGAGCTTATGCCAAATTTGAAGTGCGAAGCCGGGAGCCACGGCAAATATTAATTGTCACAGCAGTAAATATTACCGGCAATGGGAAATAAATGACAGCGAATTCAAATGACAGTAACTCCTGATAAATCCATTGCCGTACTCCCCTTTGTGAATATGAGCGCCGACCCGGAGAACGAGTACTTCAGCGACGGCATCACCGAGGAGATCATCAATGCGCTCACCCGGGTGCAGGGGCTGAAAGTCACGTCCCGGACTTCTTCCTTCGCTTTTAAGAACCGGAATGTCGACGTGCGGGCCATTGGCCGGCAGCTCGGCGTCGCTACGGTGCTGGAAGGGAGCGTCCGAAAAGCGAAGAACAACATCCGCATCACCGCGCAGTTGATACAGGCCAGCGACGGCTTTCACCTATGGTCCAAAAACTTCGACCGGGAGTTGGAAGACATCTTTGCCGTGCAGGATGAGATCAGCCTCCTGATCGCGGATCAGATCCGGGAAAATTTCGGACACCTCGAGATCCGGGAACACCTCATTGAGGCGCCGACCCAAAATGTCGAGGCCTACAACCTCTACCTGAAAGGCCGCTATCATCACCTGAAATGGGATTCCGAAGGCATCGAGAAGGGGATCCAATATTATGAGCAGAGCATAGCGCAGGACCCCACTTTTGCCCTTCCGTATTTCGGGATCGGCTATAGTTACGCCATGCGCGCCTCCTGGCGGGGCGACGAAGCCTATATGCAAAAGGCAGAAGACTACCTGAAGAAAGGCTTCCGGATCGATGATCAGTCCTATCTGGGATGGTTCGCCCGGGCGACGCTCAACTTCTGGGCAAAGTGGGATTTCAAAAGCGGACGCCGGTTTTACAACAAAGCTATGGCGCTCAATCCCTCCTTTACCGAGGCGGAGGAGGGCCTGGCGGAACTTTACACTGCCGTCGGCGATTTCGAGAAGGCCATGGCCCATACCCGCAATATCCTTACCCTCAACCCCCTCTCTCCCAATCATTATTATACCAAAGGCGTCATTCACTACCTCTCGCGGGATTACCCCAAGGCATTGGAAAGCATGGAGGCGGCATTGAAGGTGGATCCGAATTTCGGTTTTGCCATTGAGATGAGCCTTGCCTGCTACATCCTGCTGAAGGACTACGAAAAGCTGGATGGTTTTTTACGCGAGCATCCGCAGGCGGAGCGGCCGGAGGAATGCCGGGCCCTGTACAAACTGATGTACCCGGATGAAGCTATCGGCATCGGCCTGAGCGCCATCCCTTCCCGGGTGCATAAGGGCGCTGATTCCACCCTTTTTCCCTGGCATTTGTTCCTGCAGGTTTACCTCGGCCATCACGAACTGGCGCTCGACATCCTGGAAGAAGGGGTGAGAAGGCGGATGGGGCCCATGATCAACTTCAGTAATATTCCTTTCCTGCAGCCCCTGCACCCCTACGAGCGGTTCCGGCGCCTTGTTGATTCCACATTCTCCCCCGCTGCGTTGCCGGATGGGGCCGCGGAAGCCCCCATGGATGCCGATTCCTCCGGCAGGCCCTTGCTGAGTGAGCAGGAAGTGCAGCAATTCCTGGCCGCCCTTTCGGGCCTGCTGGACGAGGAACAACTCTTCCTGGACTCCAACCTCAGCCTGAAAACGCTGGCGGTGCAACTGGGCCTCCACCCCAACAAGCTCTCCTGGCTGCTCAACGAACACATCGGCAAAAATTTCAATGAGTTTATCAACTCCTACCGCCTGGAGGTTTTTAAGGCCAAGGCGGTCGACCCAGCCAACAGCCACCTCACCCTGCTGGCCCTGGCCTACGAAAGCGGGTTCAACTCCAAGACCGTTTTCAACGACTTCTTCAAAAAGAAAGTGGGCGCCACTCCACGAGCCTGGGTGAGGGCGAATAAAGGTTAAACGTACGGGATCTCACCAAAACGTCCGCAATTACATTCGCGGACGATAGGCGCGTATAACACCCCCACCTTTGTGGTAACAAAATCAAAAAACGTTACCAATGGGATCTTTTGCTTTCGAATCATCAACGGGCGCCGGCGCCCGGAACATCCAACCGGCCAAACCGGCCGGGCACCTTAAGGCCATTCTCTGCCTGATATGGCTACCGGTATTGCTGTGCCTGGCTCAACCGCTGGGGGCTCAGCCTTCCGGGGCGCCCGCCCCCACCCAGACGGTGCGCGGCGCCGTCCTCGACGCCGACAGTAAAGCGCCGCTGACGGGCGTCAATGTCATCATACAGGACAGTGAGCCGCTGATCGGCGCCGTCACCGGGCCGGACGGGGAGTTCAGGTTGCTGAATGTCCCCGTAGGACGGATCGGGCTGAACCTTTCTTACCTGGGTTACCAGCCCCGTTCCATTCCCAATGTGGTGGTCAACGCCGGCAAGGAGACGGTGCTCCGCCTGGAACTGGCCGAAGCGGCAACCGATCTGGGCGAGGTCGTGGTCACCGCCTCCCAAAGCCGGGGCGAGCCCCTCCATGAGATGGCCCTGATCAGCGCCCGTTCCATTTCCATGGAGGAGATGAACCGCCTGGCGGCCAGCTTCAACGACCCGGCGCTGATCACGTCCAACTTCGCAGGTGTAGCCACCTCCGGCGACGGCGGCAACGACATCATCGTGCGCGGCAACTCCCCCAAATACCTGCAATGGCGGTTGGAGGGCGTGCCCATCACCAACCCCAACCACTTCGCCGACCAGAATGCCGTGCTGGGCGCCACCAGCGCCCTGAACGCCAACCTGCTGGCCACTTCCGACTTCTACACCGGCGCCTTTCCTGCCGAGTTCGGCAATGCGCTTTCCGGCGTGTACGACATCCGGCTGCGCAACGGCAACAACGAGAAGTTCGAAGGCATTGCCGGTATCGGCCTGCTGGGCACCGAACTGACGCTGGAAGGCCCGCTGAAGCAAGGCTATGGCGGATCCTTCCTGGCCAACTACCGGTACTCTACGGCCTCCATCCTCAACAGCCTGGGGCTATTGGATGTGAAAGGAGAGCCTGCCTTTCAGGATGCCGCCTTCAAATTGTACCTGCCAACCGAAAAATACGGCGTTTTCTCCGCTTTCGGACTGGGCGGCCACAGTACCTTTACCTTCGACAACGTAACGCTCGAAGACTGGAACACGCCCGGCGATGACATTATGAGCGGAGAGGTCTTCGAAGCTTACGACAAGGCCACCTGGCTGTTCAATACCGGCATCAACCACAGTATCCAACTGGACGGGCAGAGTTATCTGAAATCCTCCGTTTCCTATTCCGCCGAAGGTATTGACGACGATGTCCGGCAAAGAACCGATTCGCTGGGCGTGGGCACGCCGAGCTTCGTCAGTGCATTGCGCAAAACGGCTTACCGGGCCAGCACCAGCTACCACCGAAAGTTCAACGCCCGGAATACCGTTCAGGCCGGAGCGGTGTATACCCTGTTCGGCCAGCGGGCGAACCAGGCGCGGAGGAGGAGTGCTGCCGACGCCGGCCTGCAAACCGCGCTGGACTTCGACGAACACCTCGGCAACCTCCGCACCTTCGCGAGCTGGAAACACCGCTGGAACGACGCCCTGACGATGGTGGCCGGCCTGCACAACCACAATATCTTCTTCAACGGCGAGCACACTGTAGAGCCCCGCCTGTCTGCCCGCTGGCAAATGACGCGGAAGGGGGCGCTCAGCTTCGGCTACGGCATGCACAGCAGCATGGAAAGCGTACACCATTACTTCGCCACAGTGGAGCAACCCGACGGCAGTATTGCCCGGCCCAACCTGGAGCTGGGCCTGTTGAAAGCCCATCACTTCGTACTGGGTTATGACTACCGGATCACCCCCAAACTGCTGGCCAGGGTGGAGGCGTACTATCAGCGCCTCTACAACCTTCCGGTGGAGAACGATCCCAACAGCTACTTCTCCACCATCAACGAAGGAGCGGAGCTCGATTACGTAGCCCTGGTGAATGAAGGCACGGGCCGCAATTACGGACTGGAGCTGGCCCTGCAGCGCTTCTTTGCCGATGGCTATTACTTCCTGTTCAATACCTCGATCTATCAATCCAATTATAAAACCCTGGACGGTGTGGAACGCAATACCCGCTTCAATGGCAATTACATCGTGAATGCGATAGCGGGTAAAGAGTTTGCCAATCTGGGAAGAAGACGGAACAAAACCCTGGGCATCAACGCCCGTTTCCTTCTGAGCGGAGGGCAAAGGATCATCCCCCTCCTTCGCGATGCTGCCGGCAACCTGGCCGTCGACCCGGCCAATGGCCGGTACTGGGACTACGGCCGGGCTTACGAAGACAGGCTGGATAACCTGTACCAGCTGACCCTTTCGGCCAGCTACAAGGTCGAGCGCCGTTCCACCACCCACGAGTTGTTCCTCAACCTGGAGAACATCACCGGCAACCAGGGCCGGCTGACGGAGTATTACGACGCCGGTGCGGAAGATGGGGTCGGCTACACCACCCAGTTCGGCCTGCTGCCCAACCTGATGTACCGGGTGTATTTTTAATGCTGCTGAATTCCCCATTACCATCTTTTGAATGGAGATCCCCGATAGGAGTTCCCGGTTTCCTCCCGGCCATTGCGCCGGGAGGCCGGGAATGCTTTTCATCACTAATCAAATCTGTTTATCATGAAACATCCATTTCTAATTCCCCTTATCCCTATACTTTTGGCCTTACTCTTAGCTTCGTGTAAAAAAGAGGAGGGCCCGCAGATCCCGCCAGATCCCGCTACGCCGGCCGAGTTATCGGCAAAGCTGGAAGGCATTATCGAAAGCACCGAAGTGCCGGGCTTTGCCGTTACGGTAGCAGAAGGCGGCGCCATCCTTTTCCAGGAAGCTTTTGGCTATGCCGACCTGCAGGGCCGGAAGCCCTATACCAATCAGACCCTTCAACATCTTGCTTCCGTCAGCAAGACCTTCGTCGGAGCCGCCGTGGTGAAGGCCGTTGAGCAGGGGTATTTCACGCTGGAAACGGACATCAACGACATTCTTCCCGTTGAGCTGTACAACCCCAAACGGCCGGATGCTGTCATCAGGGTGAAGCACCTGGTGACGCACACTTCGGGGCTGCTGGACAACCCGGCGGTTTATGTGGCGGAAAATTATTACATCATGCCGGGGGAAAGCCTGGCCACCGCCGGCGCTCAGGCCATGGCCAGTATGGGTATTGAGCAACGGCCCGCCCGCCCCCTGGAGGAATTCCTGGCCGAGTTTTACCTCGAAGATGGAGCGCTGTACAGCCCGGACAATTTCGCGGACACTGCTCCCGGCGCCGCCTGGACCTACTCCAATGTAGCTACCGGACTGGCCGCTTACCTGGTGGAAACCGCTACGGGGCAGCCCTTTGCGGAATATGTCGGGGCCAACATCCTTCAGCCGCTGGGGATGTACAGCTCTACGTATGATATTAGAGCGGTGGACCGCAGCAGGGCGGCCCGGTGTTATCTCGACAAGGACGCCCCGTTCCCCTTTTACGGCAATGACTCCTATGTGGAAGGGGGGATGTTTACCTCTAATGAAGACCTGGGCAAATACCTCCTGGATATGATGAAGGGGGCGCGGGAAAGCTCCGGCGCCCTGTTTTCCAGCGCCGGATACGGCCTGCTCTTTGCTGCTCAGCTAGCCGATGGCATCGTACCTCCGGATTTCGCTGATAACCACGGTATCTTCTGGATCAGGAAAGGAAATACCATTCTGCACAGCGGGGCCAGCCTGGGCGTTTCCACCCACCTGGAATTTGACGCCTCCGGAAAATCCGGCTACGCGCTGATGACGAATATGGACGCTTCCTTCGACCCTGCCGGGTATCAGGAAGTAGCCCGTCTGGTCCACCAGGCGGTGGAGGAGTTTCTGGAGGCGAATTGACCTTTTACCCCCAAAACGATTAAAGATGTATTCCAGGAAAATGCTTGCCCGAACGGCCGGGCTCCTCTACCTGATGGTCATCCTGTTCGGCGTGTTTGCCGAACTCTACGTCCGCTCCGGCCTCGTTGTTCCGGGCGATGCTGCCGAGACGGCCCGGAACATTCGCGCCCATCGGGAACTGTTTCGGCTGGGCTTCGTGAGCGACCTGCTGATGCAGGCTTCCTTTTTCTTTCTGGCCCTGGCCTTGTACCGTTTGTTCCGGGCGGTCGATAATCGCCATGCATTGCTGATGCTGTGCAGCGTGATGGTGAGCGTGGCCGTCATGTGCCTGAATATGCTCCACCAGTACGCGGTACTTCTGATCCTGGAGGGCAGTTGCCTGATGCAGGCCTTCGATGGCAGCCAGGCCGATAGCCTGATCCTTCTGTTCATGGACCTGCACAAGAACGGCTACCGCATCGCCCAGATATTTTTTGGAATATGGCTGTTCCCGCTGGGCTTCCTGGCCTACCGGTCCGGCTTTATTCCCCGGCTGATCGGCGTACTCCTGATGATCGCCTGCTTCAGCTTTCTGGCCGACTTTTTTCTGTTTTTCCTGCTGCCCGGGTACAGCGCCGGCCTTTCGTCCCTGGTTACCCTGCCGACGACGATCGGCGAATTCGCCCTATGCCTGTGGCTATTGATAAAAGGGGTTAGAGAACGCCCCAATTTGCTAACGTCATTAAATAACTGAACCATGTTGAACGTAATGAAACCCCGCTTGTCGGGAAAAAAGCTATTGTTTGTCCTTTTCACCCTTTGCACTCTTACCGCCTTCGGGCAGGGTGCTGAGCCGGCCATCGAACGGAAAGGCTTCGTGATCGGGTTTGGGATCGGCGGCGGTGTCATCAGCGTATCCGACAGCAACCAGGAGACGTCCTTTGACAAGGCCAGCGGCGGCATCAGCCTGCCCAACCTCAAGATCGGGTGGATGCTTTCGGAAAGAACGGCCCTGTTGGCTACCTTCCCCGGTATGATCTACGAGTACGAAGGAAGGGACCGCAGCTTTGAGGCCTTCATCCCCTCACTGCAGTACTGGCCGAGCAGCCGCTGGTGGATCAACGGCGGCATTGGGCTGGCCATGGACTTCCCCGCTTTCTATGAGGTAGATGATTTTAAGGATGAGGATTGGAACTTCGGCTGCGCCGTCGCCGCCGGCACCGGATACGAGATCGTGCAGAAAAAGAACTTCGCCCTCGATATTCAAAGTAAAATACACCTGGGGCGGGCTTTTATGGGCAATGATCAGTACCGGGACGGGGTGGCTTTCACCGTTGGATTAGGCTTTAACTGGTATTAATGTGAGGTTTGAGGTTAGGGCTGCGGTTAAGCCCAAGGAGCGCCTGGGGCGCAGCGTGTTTCCAGAAGAAGATGGTTCAATTTTGCTTCATGAGCAATTTCTGCCCCGCAGCCTCTCTCAATCTTAACCTGAGCCTCAACCTCAACCTCAACCTGTATGTTATCGTTATATTTGTCTAGCTAAATGATTGGAACCTAATGGAAAATTCAACTCAACTCGCAAGCCGTTTCCGGGAAGTCCTTCTAAATGGCAAATGGATCGCCAATACGAATTTCCGGGATCAGTTGTCGCACGTAGACTGGAAGCAGGCCACTACCAGGATCGGATCACTGAATACCATCGCCGCCCTGGCCTACCACATCAACTATTATATTGCGGGGATCCTGAATGTCTTTGAGGGAGGGGCTCTGGAAATTCGGGACAAATATAGTTTTGACCTGCCCCCCATCCGGTCAAAAGAGGATTGGGACAACCTGCTGAATGGCATGTGGGCCAATGCGGAAAAGTTTGCCGCGCATGTAGAGCGCATGCCGGATGAACAATTGGAGGAACCCTTCGTCGACGAGAAATACGGGAATTACCGGAGGAATATCGAAGGCGTCATTGAGCACAGCTACTATCACCTGGGGCAGGTCTCGCTGATCCGGAAGATGATTTTGGAATCGGAAGGCTGAATTGGCCCTGCCATATCCATACCTAAAACAGCTCTATGTACCCGAACGGCCCTTTCCTTCGCAGCAACAATACATCCAAAGCATGACGCCAGCTATCTGTGAAGGCGTTCCGGGCAGCCTTGTGGAGGCCCGGCTAAGGCGCGTAGATCCAACGTGCCATCCAGCCAAAGCGGTTCTTTGCCGGCGCTTCGCCTATGTCCTGACCGCACTGTTCATCGCCGCCGCTTCCCTCGCCCGGGCCCAGGAGCTTCTGCCCAATCCATCTATGGAAGGCCCGCCGCGAAGGGGCTTTCCGCCGGCTCCCTGGATGAACTGCGGCCCTCAAAGCAGCGCCGATACCCAGCCCGGCCAGTTCGGTATCACCAAGATCGCAGCCGACAACCTTACCTGTATTGGCCTGGTGGCCTGGGGCGATGGCCAGTTCGGCCCGCCGGCCGCCGGCCGCACCGAGGGCTTTGGGGCCTTCCTGCTCGACACGCTGCTGCCCGGCGAGGAGTACGACCTGACTTTTTCCCTGAGCTACGACCCTGCTTTTACCTGGGAAGGCATCGATTTCGGCAAGCCCTGCCGCCTGCGCATCTTCATCGGTGAAGGGGAATGCGATAAGGCCCAGCAGATCCACCTCTCCCGGCCCATTGACCATTACCCCTGGCAGGAATATACCTTCCGATTCACTCCCCAGGCCCCGGCGGATTTCCTCATCTTCGAAGCAGCCTTCGCCGATGAAACGAACTGGCAAACCTGCAATCTCTTCCTCGACGCCGGCCGCCTCCGCAAAAGCAATGAAGAAGAGCCCGTCCAGCCTGCCGATACCGTGGCCATGCAACTGGATACCCTCTGCCCGGCCTACCTGCCCAATGCCTTTTCTCCTAATGATGATGGCCGCAATGATACCTTCCGGGCCTACCTGGCCTGCCAACCGAACAGCTTCCGCCTATCCGTTTTCAGCCGCTGGGGGGAGAAGGTATTTGAGAGTAATAACCCCGGGGTAGGCTGGGATGGACGGGTCAAAGGGGAAAACGCGCCGACAGGCCTCTATGCTTTTGTACTGGAATACGAATTCGGAGATAGAGAAAAAGTGCGGGAGTATGGGGAGCTATCGCTAGTGAGGTAAGGCCATGGACTGAAATGGAGAAATACGTAGAAATGCCTGCCAAGCACTTATGTCTAAATATTTTTGTTCAGGCCCGCATTTCTATCCGGAATTTCCTGATTCCATTTCCGCTTTTTCCCGGTTGATCAACGGATAGGCATACTTCCTCAACAGGATCTCCCGCGCTTTCGGTGGATGCCCTTTGCACAGCTTCTCTACATAGGCCAGGAATTCTTCCTTCTTCTCCTTGCTGTAATGCTCCTTCCACTGATCCGTCTCGTACAGCAGGTCGTGAGCGGCGTAATTGTTGTCGAACAGGCGGTAGGAGCGGTAAATGGAGCGGTCGATCATGGCGGCCATCGCGGTGGCCTTGTCGTTGACATTGCTGATGGCGGACAGCCGGCTGATCTCTTCCTGCAGCTCCGGATTTATAGCCAGGTGCACCCGGCCTTTGTATTCAATGATGCCCGTCTCTATATTCAGGTAATCTTCGTTCTCTTTTTTGTCGTATTTCCGGCCCTCTGCTTTGGCCAGCAATTCCCTCAGCTTGAAGCGGTCGCAGGGGTCGTATTCGTAGGAGAGGGACATAGGGCGGATGCGCAGGGCCCTGAAGCCTTCCTCGAAGCTGCCTTCATTGCTCAGGTGGAGCATTTTGACCAGGCCCTGCTGGGTGGTGTCGTTGCCGTCTTTGGCCCGGCCTTCCGACTGCGCCAGCCAGATGGACGATTTGTTGTTGGTGACCCGGTCCCGGATATAGGCGGAAAGGCGCCGGGAGTGCCGGTACATTTCCCGCGGCGGCGCATTGCGCACGACGGTAAAGATCTTGTTGAGCCGCGTGATGGCCCGGACCATTCCGGATTGCAGCAGGTTGTCGCCGATGGCGATCTCCGCGGTGGGCAGGCGGTGATCGTTTAAGAATACGTTCAGGATGGCGGAGTCGAGAATGATGTCCCGGTGGTTGGAAATAAAGAGGTGCGTCTGCCCGGGATACAGGGCCTCGAGGCCGGAACAGGTGAGCTCATCGATCGTTTGCCGGAAGAAGTGCTGCAGCCAGGGTTTGACGACCCTGCTCTGAAAATCGCGGATGCTGCTGATGCTGTCGATCAGCTGTAAAAGCTCTTCCTGCGGCGCCTCCGTATCCACGAAGCGCAACATATTCAGGAACGACTGGTGCTTTTTGAGCTCACCGAGCACCGGCCGTACGTCTTTGTCCTGGTAAGGAGCGAGGCTTTCAAAGTCGAGGTGTTCATCCATAACGGGTAAAGATACCAAATAGAAAATACTATGGCAGCAATTCCGAAAAACCATAAAACCGGAATACCTAAACAGTTACAAAAAAAACTAATTTGGGGCTCATGGACCACTACCTGCAGCAACTGGCTCTGAAACTTAAGGAAACCCTGGGAAACAACCTCATTGGCGTATACCTCATCGGCTCGGCCTGTCTTGGAGCATACCAGGAAGGGAAAAGTGATCTGGATGTCGTTGGCGTACTATTCAATCCACTCCCAGATAAGCAAAAAGAGGATCTCGCGGAAAAGCTGGATCACCAACATTTTCCCTGCCCTGCCAAAGGCCTCGACCTGGTGCTGTTGACGGAGGATGCCGTGGCCAATATTACCAGCGCCCCCCCCTATGAATTTTGGTTTGCTACCGGAGCGAGCTGGAGGCAGGAAGGGTGGGAGGCCGGCAAGGCCAAAGAAATGTTGATCTTTATCGAACTTTGCCGCAGGCATGGCGTCATCCTGGCCGGTGAAGATCCCAGGGATTTCTTCGCTCCGATTGAAAAGCACCTGCTGGCCGACGCTTTCCTGGAAATGCTCCGATGGCATCAAACCAAAATTCTCGACGCCTTCCACGACCCTGAAGGCCAGAATTCAGTTCTGAATGCATGCCGTGTCCTGGCATTCTTGCGCGAAGGCCGGCTGCTCTCCAAATCCGCCGGCGGGGAATGGCTGTTGGCTCAGGAACCAGGCAATGAGACGGTAAAGAAAGCGCTTTCCATCCGCTCGTGTCGCGATCATCCTGATCGCAGGGCCCTTCTTTCAGAAGAGGAGGTTGCTTCGTTTCTCTCAAAAGTTATTGCGGCTATCGGTTAAGGAATGAAAATTAGATAAGGATGAGGTTCCGCGCTCCGGAAGGCCCGCTGCATGCCGTAGACGCCCTCGCTGCTCCGGGCCTTCCTCCGGGCGATTTATGGACCCGTACAAATTGGCCAGGTTGGTAAGGCTCATCACATAATCTGGATGTTCCCTGCCAAAGGCCTTCTCCCGGATGTTCATAGCCTCCAGGTGACAGGCTTCCGATTCTGCGTGATTGCCCCTTTTGCTGATAAATGGAACCCATGTTGTTTAAGAAGTTAGCCTAAGCTGGAAATTTATGTCGAATCTATTCTATGCCGGCTAAAGCTTTTCAGTCAGGAGTAAGAAAAAAACTTGCTTCCTGAATTTAAAACACCTATCATTGTGAGTAATTACTCACTTATTGATGACCGATAAAAAAGAAAACATCCTCAGCGCCGCCCTCGAGCTCTTCGCCAACGACGGCTACAACGCCACGCCCACCAGCCGGATCGCGAAGCAGGCCGGCGTGTCGGAAGGCCTGATCTTCCGGCATTTCGGCAGCAAAAAAGGGCTACTGGAGGCCATTATGGAGGATGTGGAGGACCGGGTCAGCCGCCTTTTTGCTCCGGCTGTTTTCGAGGACGACCCCCGGAAAGTGATCCGGAAGATCATCGTCTTGCCCTTCAGCATCGACCAGTCGGAGTACGATTACTGGCGGTTGCAGTTCAAGCTGAAATGGGAACAGGAGTACAACAACCCCCAAAAGATGAAGCCGGTGGTGGACAAGCTGGCCTGGGCTTTCTCCGAACTGGGATACCAGGAGCCGGAAAAAGAGGCCAACCTGCTGAACCTGCTGATCGACGCCATCTCCACCGGCATCCTGCGCGACGGGCTGGAAAGCCAGCTGCCGATCAAGGATTTTCTGCTGGCTAAGTATAAGGTGTAAATTTTTTACCAAAGAAATTAAGTAAGTACTCACTAATTAAAAAATAATCATGAGTTCGAAAAAAGTCATTCTGATCACCGGAGCCTCTTCCGGTATAGGAAAGGATATGGCCCTGCAACTGATCGGGGAAGGCCACACCGTCTACGGGGCGGCCCGCCGGGTGGATAAAATGCAGAGCCTGGTGGATGCCGGCGGCCACGCCCTTGAAATGGATGTGACGGATGAAGCGCAGGCGGTAGCTGGGGTGAAAAGGGTAATAGAGGAGCAGGGGAAAATAGACGTCCTGATCAACAACGCGGGCTACGCCGTCTACGGGGCGGTGGAGGATATTTCCATGGAGGACGCCAGGCGGCAGTTCGACGTCAACATCTTCGGCCTGGCCCGGCTGACCAAGGAGGTGCTTCCCCATATGAGAGCACAAGGGTCCGGCAAGGTGATCAATGTTTCTTCCATGGGCGGTAAGGTGTATACGCCCCTGGGCGCCTGGTACCATGCCACCAAACACGCCCTGGAAGGCTGGAGCGACTGCCTGCGGCTGGAACTGGCGCCCTTCAACATCGATGTGGTGGTCATCCAGCCCGGCGTCATCGCTACGGAGTTCGGCGACGTCATGCTGCAGCCGATGCTCGACCGCTCGGTAGGCGGCCCTTACGAAAAAATGGCCCGATCAGTCGCCGGCGCTACCCAAGACGCCTATGAACGAGGGCTTAGTTCGCCTCCGTCCGTGATCACCAACCTGGTCTCCGGGGCGGTGAATAGCCCAAAGCCGAAAACGAGGTACGTGGCCGGCAAATGGGCAAAACCCATGATGTTCCTGCGCAAATGGGTGAGCGACCGGATGTTTGACAAATTGGTCATGAGCCAGGTGAAATGAGGGGAAGTGCCAAGGTAGAAGCCTTCCCACTTCCACAAGAGCCATTTTTCTGCTAAAAAAACCTGTTAACATGAAAAAAAACTACCTGTTCTACACCCTCTTCCTCCTTACTGCGGGCATGGCGTTGGCCTACGCTTCCTCGGAGCTGCAGGAAGGGGACGCCATGGCGCAGCCGCCCGGCGGAGAAGAGCCGGAAGACGCCCTGCAGGCCTTCGACAAAATGATGGCCGTCCTCACCCACAAGCGCTGTGTGAACTGCCATCCGGCGGGCGACCGCCCACGGCAGGGCGAGGACAGCCATTACCACAACTTCGGCGTACGCCGCGGCGAAGACAACCACGGGCTGCCGGCGCTGCGGTGCGAAACCTGCCACCAGCAGGAGAACAACAATTTTTCGGGGGTGCCTGGCGCTCCGGAATGGAGCCTGGCCCCCCTGAGCATGCAATGGGAAGGCCTGAGCCGGGTGGAGATCGCCCGCTCCATGCTCGACCCGGCCCGCAACGGCGGCAGGACACTGGAAGAGACGGTGCGCCACCTGACCGAACACGAACTGGTGCTCTGGGCCTGGGAGCCCGGTGTGGACGCCAGCGGAACGCCCCGGGAAAAACCGCCCGTCCCGAAGGACGAGTACATCAAAGCCGTAAAGGCTTGGGCCGAAGCCGGCGCACCCATTCCGGAAGAATAAAAGTTTGTTCAAAATTCAATCCATATCGATGAAAATTTCATTCAACATAAACGGTACACCCCAGGAGGTGGATGCAGATGGGAACACCCCCTTGCTCTGGGTCATCCGCGATGTGCTCGATCTGAAAGGCACCAAGTTCGGGTGCGGGAAGGCGGCCTGTGGCGCCTGCACCGTCCATGTCAACGGCGAAGCGGTGCGTTCCTGTTCCTACGCGGCCAAGTTCGCGGAAGGGAAAAACATTACGACCATTGAAGGGCTTGCCACCGGCGATGGCCTCCACCCGGTGCAACAGGCGTGGATGGAGGAGATCGTTCCTCAATGTGGCTACTGCCAACCGGGCTTTATGATGGCCACCGCAGCTTTGCTGGAGAAGGTGCCCAACCCTACGGATCAGGACATCGACGACAACATCGTCAACATTTGCCGTTGCGCCACCTATTACCGCATGCGCAAGGCCATTCACCGGGCGGCGGAGATCAAAAATGCGAACACCTAAAAAAACGAGTCATGAGCGAGCCTAAGCCAAAGAAGAAATTCTCAAGAAGAAAATTCATCGTCCGGTCCTCCGTAGGGGTTGGCGTTTTGCTGGGCGGGATTTACTTTTCCCGCCCGGCCTGGAGGCGGTCCATTGCCAGTATGGCCAATTCCGCCGAACCTTTTTATATGGGGGGCACGGATAAGCCTCTCCTGTGGTTTGAAATAAGGGCCGATAACCAGGTCTTACTTCACAGCCCTAAAGTAGAAATGGGGCAGGGTACCTTTACGGGCCTGGCCCAGATCGCTGCCGATGAACTGGAAGTGGATTTCAGCCAGATCAAAGTAGTTCATGCCGCCACGGCCACCGGAAACATCGATGGGCTGTCAACCGGGGGCAGCACTTCCATTTCCAGCTTGTGGCAACCGCTGAGGGAACTCGCCGCCACCATGCGGGAAATGCTGAAGCATGAGGCCGCCAGGATAATGGGCGCCGAGGCCTCCGCACTTTCGGTCAAAGAGGGCGTTGTTTCGGGCAATGGCCGGGCCCTCACTTATGGCGAAATCGTAAAAGAAGTAAAGGAGTGGGAAATTCCGGAAACCCCTCCGCTGAAAGACATCAAATCCTACAAATTTGTCGGAAAGCCCCTTCCTCGTGTAGACCTTCACGATAAGGTCATCGGCGCGCCCATTTTTGGTATGGACGCCACCATGCCCGATATGCTTTACGGGGCGGTAGTCAGGCCTGCCTACATCGGCGCCAGATATGTCAGTGCCGATACCAGCCAGGCTGAAAAGATGCCGGGTGTGGTGCAAGTGGTGAAAGAAGCGGACTTTGTCGGTGTCGTCGCCAGGTCCATTGTGGAAGCGGAGAACGCGAAAAATGCCATCCAGGTTACCTGGGATGTGGAGAAGGAATGGCAGTCGGAAGAAATTGAGGAAATGATCAAAGTCGGAAAGGGGGAGCCTTTCGTCATCCAGAAGGAAGGTGGGGCAAAACGCATCCTGGATAATGAAGAGGATGTGGCCACGGCGGAATTCAAAAGCCCGATCGGAGCCCACGCCCAGCTGGAGCCCAATGGGGCGGTGGCTTTCGTGGAAGAAGGTAAAGCAACGGTGATGATCTCCACCCAGGTGGTTAAGATCACCCGAAAGGAGGTGGCCGCCCGCCTGGGGCTGGACGAAGAAAAGGTGAACATCATCCCTACTTATCTGGGGGGAGGGTTTGGCCGCCGTTTGCATACGCCCAATGCCATACAGGCAGCCGTTCTGTCCAAAGCCGTGGGTAAACCGGTTAAATGTTTTTTCAACCGGCAGGAAGAGTTCCAGAACGACACCTTCCGGCCACCCACCCACCATGTCCTAAGGGCCAAGCTTGGATCGGACGGGCTGATCCGGGCCATCGAGCACCAGGTGTCCAGTGGCGACGTTATGTTCGGTTCGCCTTTGTTTCCCGGTATCGCCGAACCCATTCTGGGGGCCGATGCCGGCGCATGGCGGGGCGGCATGATCCAGTACGGGAAGATCCCCAATTACCGGGCTGTGTCCTGGCGGGTGAAGCTGCCTTTCGCCACCAGCTGGTGGCGGAGTTTAGGGTTGTTGGCGAACACCTTCGCCATCGAAAGCTTTATGGATGAGCTGGCCATCAAGGCCGGAAAGGACCCCGTGCAGTTCAGGCTGGACCAGATCCAGGACGATGAGGCGGGCCACCGTTTGAAGGAAGTGATCAAGGCCGCGGCCGCGAAGGCAGGATGGAAGGACGGGGCCCACAATGGCCGCGCCATGGGCTTTGCCGCCTCTACGGACGCCAATACGCCCTGCGCGCAGGTAGCCGAGGTTTCTATAGAAGATGGCCAGATCAGGGTGCACAAGGTCACCTGCGCTATTGACCCCGGCCTTGCCGTGAACCCCGACCAGGTGCGGGCCCAGTGTGAAGGCGCCATAATCATGGGGCTCAGTGCCTCGATGTACGAGAAGATGACGGTTAGGGACGGCCAGCTAACGCCGACCCTTTACGGCCCCTACCGAATGGCCCTGATGAAGGACGTCCCCAGAGAGATCGACGTCGTCATTCTGGAAAATGCAGAGGCTCCCGGGGCAGTCGGAGAACCCCCTCTGGGGCCGATCGGCGCCGCCGTCGCCAACGCGGTATTCCGGCTCACCGGCCAGAGGCTCCGGGAAATGCCCCTGGAATTGGCGTAATTTTAAGCGTGTGTTCAAATTTCGTTTTCAGCCCGAAATATGAAATTTGAACGCACGCTAAGCCTGCCGGTCCACCTGGAAAGAGCGATAAATGCACCAGTGATAAAAATCATCCCGCCCCTTTCCGAATTCTGATAACTTACTCCTCCATTCCCAGCCACCCTCCGGCTCTTGTTACAGCTCTGGCGGTATACAGGACAGGTTTTCCTTCCTGGGTACGCGCCGGAGCGAGAAGCTGCCCTGTATGCCCAAAAAACTTTCCTATGCAACTGATCGACGGCTCCAGGATCATCACCGAAGCTTGTGTACGGGCGGGCGCCGATGTGTACGTCGGCTACCCCATCACCCCGTCCAATTGGTTCTATGCGTATGCGCAGAAGCGCTTTCCCCTGTTTCTGGCCGGCCCCGACGAGATCTCCGTCCTTCAATGGATGGCGGGTTTTTCGGCGGCGGGGCGCCTGCCGGTAACGGCCACCTCATTTCCCGGCCTGGCCCTGATGGTGGAAAGCCTCAACATGGCCCATATGATGGAGCTGCCCATGCTTATCATCGTCACCCAGCGCCTGGGGCCGAGCACGGGCTCGGCAACCACCGGAGCCCAGGGCGACCTGCTGCTGCTCCGGGGAGCCCTGTCCGGGGGATACCAGATACCGGTATTCTGCCCGTCCAACTTTGAAGATTGCTGGAATCTTACCTATGAAGGCATCAAAACGGCGATCCGCTACCGCACACCCGTCGTTTTGCTCACTTCAAAGGAGATGGTGATGACCTACCGGAGTTTCGACTTGTCCAGCCTGCCGGAGGTTAAAAAAGTAGAAAGAGAGACGCCGAAGGTAGAGCTGCCCTACCAGTCCTACCGCGCCGGGGCCGACGGCGTTCCCCCCTTCGTTCCGCTGGGCGATGCAACCCATCAGGTGCGGTTAAACGCCTCTACCCACGGCAATCTCGGGCTTATCCAGAAGACGAGCGATGAAGCTATGGCCAACACCCGGCGGCTGCAGGACAAGCTGGAACAGCATATCCCGGATTTTACCTTCTATGAACTGGATGAAGAGCCCGGGGCGGACGAGCTGATCGTTTCCTATGGCATTTCCGCCGACGCGGCACGGGATGCACTGGCAGAGCTGCGCAGAAGGGGCCGGAAAGGTTCCCTGCTGGTCATTAAGACCCTGCTGCCTGTTCCGCCGGCGGTCCTGGACATTCTGGAACAATACGAAAAACAGGTGTTTGTGGAAGAGAACCTGCCGGGATTGCTCAAAGAGCTGATCTATGGGCACGCCCGTAGGAAGAACATCCGGAGCGTCAATAAGATCGGGAGCATGATCACCCCGTCAGAGATCTTAATGTGACCTCTCTCTAATAAACTACCACCATGACACAACCCATTTTAAGCACCAACAATATGCCCTTCTGCCCCGGTTGCGGGCATGGCGTAGCGATTAAGAACCTGGCCAAGGCGTTGGAAGAAGCGGGATACAGCCCGCTGGATGTCATCGTCGTCAGCGATATCGGCTGTGCGGGGTTGGTGGACCCCATTTTGGCCACCCACACCATTCACGGCCTGCACGGCAGGGCGCCGGCGTTAGCCCTGGGGGTTTCCCTCGGTTTGTCCAGCCCCGGTAAGAAGGTGGTCGCCATACAAGGGGACGGCGGAGCTACCATTGGGCTGCAGCACCTCCTGGAAGCGGCGCGCCGCAATGTCGACATCACACTCATTGTGTTGAACAACCTGCTCTACGGCATGACCGGCGGGCAGATGAGCGGCCTGTCGACCGTCGAATTCAAGGCCGGTAAGCAAATTACCGATGACACCCCGCCCTTCGATATCGTCAAACTGGTACACGAGGCGGGGGCCGCCTACAGTTCCCGGATAACGTCCCCCGGCGATTTCAAGGCGCAATTCCTGGAGGCCCTCCGGGCGCCCGGTTTTTCGCTGGTCGAAGTGGCCTGCCTGTGCCCTTCCCACGGGGTGAAAAAATTGAAGGACTTGTCCATTGTCGCCCTGGGAGATCTTAAGCTGGCCCATGAACGGGAGCCGGGCCGGGCGGCATTCCGGCCTACCGAGCCCCTTTTCGCGCAGGACAAGCCTGAGCGGCCGTCCTACCGCTCTAACATCAAAGAACGGCTGGGTTTGCTCATTGCCGGGTCTGCCGGCGGAGGTATCCAGTCGGCGGCTCGCCTGATCGCCAATGCAGGCATCCTTTCCGGCCTGCACGTTACGATGAAAGGGGAGTATCCGATTACGGTTGGCACCGGCTTTTCGGCTGCCGAAGTCATCCTTTCCAGGGATAAGATCCACTATACCGGGCTGGAGCACCCGGATGTAGTGGTGGCGGCCACGGAAGACGGGCTGGTCAAAGCCCGGAGCCGCATCCATGCGCATACTATCCTCGTGCTGGACAGCAAGCTGAAAGAAGAAGCTTTCCCCAATGCTGTTTACGGAGATTTCCAGAAAGAAGCGGGCAAGCAGGGCGCCGCTTTATCCGCCGCCGCCAGATGGCTGGTGCAGGAGGGAGTACTTCAGGTTGAGGCGCTCCTCGAAGTAGCGCGCAAACACAAACATGGGGAAGCAATGGTGGAAGTTTTGGAAAAGTGTAAAAGCGTTGAGGTGTGAGTACATGGGCTGAAGCCCACTCCATAAATCCATTATTCCGGATCGGAAGACTTTCCTGAGCAACCTCACCAATACACTACTGCACCAATGCACTACCCCCCCTAATGCCTGCCCCACAACTCCAGCACGGCCTTATCCTGTAGCCCTTTGGTATCGTACCAGAAGGCCACTTTAGTGATGATGCGGCGGTTGCCCTCCAGGTCGATCACCCGGGATTCTCCCCCGGCGGGGATGTCATTGCGCAGGGCTACCTCCTGGGTATCGCCATTGCGGAAGTGGACCACGCAGCGGAAAGGGAGGAGAAAGGTTTAACCACAATCAAAAAAAATCGGTAACTTTTGTGCGGCAAAAACGAATGAACCCGAAACAAGCATTTTCATGACAGCTATTGAGATCCGCCCTCGTTTCCACCAGGAAGTGCCGCTTAGTCAGGAAGAAACTCTCGCGCGGCTTCGTACGGCCCTCAAGCGGCCCGGTAGCCCCATTATCGGCTTTGTTGCCGACCACCACGTTACCCTTAAGATCCCTTACGACAAGCAGCATTTCTGGTCCCCCCAGTTGGCACTGGAGGTAGAACCGCATGAAAGTGGACAAGGCGCCTTCATCCGCGGGCTGTTCGGCCCTCGCCCTTCGGTCTGGCTAATGTTTGTTTTTATGTATTCCATCATTGGCGTCATTTGCCTGTTTGTGTCCATTACCGGTTTTTCCCAACTGAGCCTCGGCATACCGGCGCCGGTGCTATGGGTGCTGCCCATAGGGGCGGGCCTGGCCCTGTTTTTGTATATTTCAGCCAAAACCGGAGAGCGCCTGGGAAAGGACGAGATGTACCAGCTGAAACAATTCCTGGATGAGGTACTGATGGCGCCCGGGATAGCATAGCAGCCCATAGGTGCACTGGGCATGAACCGCTCCCCGAATCCCCCGCCTTCGCATAAAGCTACGGCGGGCGGAGACGAATCCCCCGCCTTCGCATAAAGCTACGGCGGGCGGAGACGAATCAACGAATCAACGAATCCCGAATCCACCTATGAAAGACCTCCTCCAATCCATCCCCCACACCGGCAAAATTGAATGGATCGGCCTGCGCCCCCAAAAGCGCGGAGCATTGGCGTCCGTACAAAACGCCCGCCTCACGCCGGAGGAAGGGCTCACTGGCGACCACTACAGCGGCCGGAGCGGCAAGCGCCAGGTGACCCTGGTCCAGGCGGAACACCTGCCGGTAGTGGCCGCTATTCTTAGAAAGGATAAAACGGACCCCGCCCTTACGCGCCGCAATATTGTCGTCTCGGGCATCAACCTGCTGGCGTTGAAGGGGCAGCAGTTCCGGATGGGAGAGGCTCTGCTGGAGTACACCGGAGCGTGTCACCCCTGCTCCCGGATGGAGGAGAATTTCGGCCCCGGAGGCTACAACGCCATGCGCGGCCACGGAGGAATTACCGCCAAGGTGATCGAAGGGGGAACCATTGCCGTAGGAGATGTGGTTTCTCTTATCGTCAGCAGCAACGAACCGGATCATGAGTAAGAAAACCAACGCCCTGCGCCTGCTCGACGCCCAAAAGGCCAGGTACGAAACCGTCGAATACCACTACGATGCCGATGACCTCAGCGTGGAACATATCGCTAAGGATAACGGCCTTCCCCTGGCGCGCATTTTTAAGACGCTGGTCGCAAAAGGGGATAAGAATGGCGTTGCCGTTGCTGTTGTCCCTGGGCATAAGAACCTCGACTTCAAAGCGCTGGCTAAGGCCAGTGGCAATAAAAAAATGGCCCTGGTCCCCGTAAAAGACATCCAGGGGCTGACCGGCTACATCCGCGGAGGGTGCTCGCCCATCGGCATGAAAAAGGATTATCCGGTATACCTGGATATCTCCGCCCTGGACTATGAGGCCATCTACGTCAACGCCGGCCAGCGCGGGCTGTTGGTGGGGTTGTCTCCGGAGGCCCTCCGGCAGGCCACCGGTGCAGTGGTGGAAAATATTGCAGAATGAGCGTAGAAGGCTTCTCGTCGGCATGATTGGTGGAGTGGCGGAGACGCGGAGACGAATCCCCGCCTCCGCTAAAGCTACGGCGGGCGGAGACGAATCCCGAATCAACGAATCAACGAATCAACGAATCCCGAATCCCGAATCCCGAATCAACCCTATGTCCAACGACATCAAAATAGAATGCCCGAAATGCGGCTGGGAGCCCGACGGCGGCGCCTACTGGTCGTGCACCTGCGGGCACATCTGGAATACCTTTGCTACCGCCGCCCGTTGCCCGGCCTGCAACAAACAGTGGGAATATACCCAATGTATCGCTTACAAGGGAGGCTGCAACCAGTTCTCCCCGCATCTGGATTGGTACAAAGGCCTGGGGGATTGGCTGGAGGATGAACTGGAAACAGTGGAAGAAAAGGCGCTGAAGGAGAAAAGGTGAGCCCTGCCCGAAGCTTCCCGCTTTCATTATGTAAGAGTGTGTTTAAATTTCTTTTAGGACGACACAGTCCGAAGTATGAAATTTGAACACACTCTTAACAGTACCTATTCCTCCTTTTTCCTCCATTTGTCCTATTTTTGACCCTTGTCCGGAGTAGGGCTGGCAGCTATGGCAGCGAAAACAGCCCGAAACGGGTCTTAGAAAGGTAAAAGGGTGAAATCCTGTTCGCTGGCAATTATTGTTCTACCTTAGTTTTTCGCCAGAGAGCAGGAGGCATTAGGTTCCCCGATCCCAAGAACATCTCAAACGAGCTTATGAGGCGCAATATAATCCTGTGGCTATTCCTGGCAGGCACGGCTTCGGCCTGGAGCCAGCCCTGTGGCCTGGAAGATACCTTGTACATCAACCCCAACAGTACGCATACCTTCAATTTCGAAGTCTTCAATATATACAACGATGACCTGGCAAACCCGGATCAGGGCATCTGTGGGATCGAGATAGAGTTTTCGCACAACTACGTGGAAGACCTGATATTGTCCGTTACTTCACCAGGCGGCCAAACGGTCACCCTCACCGGGCCCAACAGCGACGACCCGGTAGCCTTCACCAATTTTACCCGCTGGAGGATCACCTTTGTCCCGGATGCGGTAACTCCTCAGCCCGACCCCGGCTTCCTTCCCCAATGGAACAACAACCAACCCAACAACTGGGGGGTCTTTGGCCTTTATACCGGTTCTTACCATCCCTACCAGGGGAGCCTGGAGGACTTCAACACCGGCCCGGCCAACGGCACCTGGACGATCAATGCCCTGAATAACCCTTCCGCCCAGATCGGCGCCATCCTGGGTTTTCGCCTCCTCTTTTGCGATGAAAGAGGCCTGGATTGCTGCTTCTCCGCCTCCGGTAACCTGGATACTTTCGAGGATATCCTGGCCTGTGAAGGTGATACGAGCCTGGCTTTCGAACTGCCACCTGATTATTCCGGCACTCCGCCGGACACCATTCAGTATGGATATACCTACCTCATCGGGGACGGCGACATCCTGCTGGAATATGACTCCACCCTCAACCTCACCGGGTTCGCTCCCGGGCGGTACCAGGTCTGCGGGCTGTCCTACAAACGAATGGATTACGACAGTTTTCCCGCTCCGGATGGAATACTTACCATCGATAGCCTGCGCCGCAACCTCAGTGGGCTGGAACCGATCTTCTGCGGGGAGATTACCGATAGCTGCGTGTGGGTGCGCATCGTCGCTCCCCCGGATACGACTTTCCTGGCCGGCTCCATCTGCGATGGAGATTCGGTGGTGGTGGGAGACAGCGTTCTGATAACTTCGGGCAGCTACGACATCCCCCTCATGAGTTATGCCGGCTGCGATAGCATCGTGCACTTCGACCTGGCCGTCATCCCCATCGAATTCACCAATCTGGTGGATACCATCTGCCAGGGAGACTCGTTGGTGGTGGGAACGCGAATTTACACTGCCACCGGCATGTATACAGATACCCTGCAGGCTACCACTTCCTGCGACAGTATCGTCAGCCTGAACCTCACCGTCATTCCGCCTATCATCGTGGATACGACGGTGGTGCTGTGCCAGGGCGGCAGCTTTGCCGTCGGGGACAGTATGCTGATCTCCACCGGTGTGTATTCCATAACCCTTGCTTCTTCCCTGGGGTGCGACAGCATTGTCAACGTCGATCTCCAGGTATTGGATGTAGTGGCCAACATCATGCCTCCGGATACCCTTAACTGTAACCGCCCGCTGGTAACCCTCGATGGAAGTGGTTCCGGCCCGGCTGGCAGCATCTCCTATACCTGGCTGGATGACAATGGGGCCTTTCTGGGCAGCGGGCCTACACTGGGTGTGTCCTTTTCCGGGGATTATATTCTGGAAGTGGCGCAAAGCCTGAATTCAGTGCAGTGCCTTAGCAGGGATACCGTTTCAGTAACGGCCGATACCATTTCGCCTCTGGCAGATGCCGGCCCGGCAGATACGCTAACCTGCGAAGTTACCCAGCTGGTGTTGGGTGGGCCGGCCACCTCACTCGGCCCTGAATTTCAGTACAACTGG
This sequence comes from Lewinellaceae bacterium, assembly GCA_020636405.1. Taxonomy (GTDB): domain Bacteria; phylum Bacteroidota; class Bacteroidia; order Chitinophagales; family Saprospiraceae; genus JACJXW01. The sequence goes on from JACJXW010000011.1 coordinate 64,268, forward strand.
AGCAGGACGGGCGGTAATTTCGTAGGGCCAACTACCAACCCTACCGTGATTGTTGATGCGGCCGGCCTGTATCAACTCATCGTTACCAATTCCCGCAACGGCTGCCGCGATACCGCCACCGTCCGCATCACCCTGGATGAACAGACACCCCTGGCCATCACCGGGCCGGACACGGCCCTTACTTGTATCCGTCAAAGCATCACCCTTAGCGGCGCCGGCTCTTCGGCAGGCCCGCCTTTTGAATACGATTGGCGGGCAACCAACGGAGTTATTCCCCAAGGCGCCAATACCCTTACTCCTGTCGTTACATCGGCAGGGGACTACCGCCTGCTGGTCACGAATATCGATAATGGTTGTGCGGATTCTGCTTTTGTGTCCGTTACCTATGATACGCTTTCTCCTGTGGTGAGCATCGCTCAACCGGGCGTGCTGAATTGTGCCCAAACTACCGTAGCGCTCAGTGCCGCCGCCCTCAGCGCCGGCCCGGCCCCGTTTATCACCTGGCAGCCTACCGGAGGGGGTAACATTCTCAGCGGCGCCAATACCCTGATGCCGGTGGCGGACGCTCCCGGCTCTTATCAGTTGGCCGTGGAAAATTCAAGTAATGGTTGCCGCGACTCGGCCTCCGTACTGGTACTGGAGAATGTCAATGTGGTAGTGGCGAATGCCGGCAGCGGCGGAGAACTCACCTGCGCGCAGGATACCCTGGCGCTCGATGGAGCTGCCTCTACTTCCGGCCAGAACATCACCTTAATGTGGTCGAGCCCCGACGGCCATTTTACTTCCGGTTCTCTCGGCGTAAGGGTAGGCGTGGATGCTCCCGGTACCTACCAACTCGTTGTCCTGGATACCGTTACTTTCTGTTCGGATACGGCCTTGGTCGTGATTACCCAGGATACGGTAGCCCCTGTTGCTGACAGCGGGCCGGACCGGGTTCTTACCTGCGATAGCACTTTCGTTACCCTCGATGGCGCCAACTCGTCGACCAACGGCAATTTCGACTACGATTGGATTGCAGTGGTGGGCGTCGATACGTTCGGCGGTAATATTCTTACCCCTACCGTCACCGAGCCTGGCCTCTACTTGCTGGTAGTGACGGATACGGAAAACGGTTGTATCGACACTTCCCTGGTGGCCGTAAGCATCGATACCCTGCCGCCGGTTGTCGCCATCACAGAGCCCGGCGTACTGGATTGTGCCGCGCCCACCCTTGTCCTCGATGCCGGCGCTTCAGACAGCGGGCCGGGTTTCTCTTTTTCCTGGAATGAACTGGAAGGCGGGCGGATCACATCGGGCGCCAATACCCTGATGCCGGAGGTGGCTGCTGCCGGAAGGTATGAATTGGTGGTTGTCAATGAAATTACGGGTTGCCGGGATTCTGCTTCCGTGCTGGTCCGCGACGCGTCGGCGCAGGTGGACGCTTTGATTGCACCGCCGGATACGCTCAGCTGCGATTCCTCCCGGATTACGTTGGATGCCTCGGCTTCCAGTTCCGGGCCTAATATTATTTACCAATGGTCTTCCATAGACGGGAACATTATTGGTGATTCCTTAGGGCTTCGCATAATAGCCGGTGCTCCGGGCACTTATCGGTTTGTCGTTCGGGATACGATGACGTTCTGTGCCGATTCAGCTTCCATTTTTGTTCCGATCGACACCCTTGCCCCGGCGGCTTTTGCCCAAGTGGACGGGGAACTCAACTGTACAGTTACTGAGGTGGCGCTGGACGGCACGGGTTCTGATGCCGGCCCGGATTTCGCTTATCAGTGGAGCGGGCCTTGTATGGTGTCCGGACAGAATAGCCTGGTTGCCATAGCCGATTGCCCGGGTATTTATCAGCTCTCGGTCGAGAACACCAACAACGGCTGTACCACCACCACCAGCGTTGAGGTGAGCCAGAATGAGGACGCACCCGTTGCCAGTGCCGGCGGCCCTTATATCCTAACCTGCGATAGCCTGCAGCTCACCCTCGACGGAGGCGCTTCCAGCCAGGGCCCGGAATTTATCTATTCATGGACTGGGCCTGGTATTACGGGAGGGGCGGCCACCCTCGCTCCGGTGATCAACCTGCCAGGCCAATATACCCTGTCGGTGCGCGATACGGTTAATACCTGCCTGTCGACAGCGACGGTTACCGTCGAAATTGATACCCTTAGGCCTGTGGCTGTCGCCGGGGAGGTCGACATACTGACCTGTGACAGCACGGTAGTGGAGATCGGAGGGTTCGAGAGTTCCATGGGGATGTCATTCAGCTACAGCTGGACAACGGGCAACGGGCAGTTTGCCGGCCCGGTGGACGGACCCTTCGTGTTGGTGAGCCGGCCCGGTACGTATCAGCTCTCGGTTAGAAACATCATCAATGGCTGTGAGGCGTCTTCTTCCACGACCGTCTTTGAAGACAACCAGCCTCCCAATGTGGAGGCTGGCCCGGAGCAGGAACTGAATTGCGCAGCTCCCCAGGCGCTGCTGGACGGCTCTGCCTCCGACAGCGGCCCCCTCCTTTCCTATCAATGGTCCGGCCCCTGCCTGATCTCCCCAGTGGATACCAGCCGCATGCGGGTAGATTGCCCGGGTACTTATTACCTCCGCATTACCAATAACGCCAGCGGCTGCGTGGGGGTGGATAGCGTAACCGTTAGCAGGGACAGCCTTTTGCCCATCGTCCTGTTACCGGATAGCCTGGAGTTGTCCTGCCTGGATGGTACCGTCCTCATCGATGCCTCTGGCTCCGAAGGGGAACTCTTTCAGTGGTTCTTCGAAGGGCAGCCGGTGAATTACAACACCCTCACTCCAGTGGTGGATGCTACCGGCCGGTATACCCTGGTGGCAACGAATGCCGCCCAGGATTGCGCCGATACGGCAAGTGTCGTGGTTACCCTCGACTGTACTCCGGATGCCATTATTGCTACTCCTGATACCCTCACCTGCGCCATTACTTCCGTACTGATCGATGCCAGCGCTTCAACAGCCGGCGATTCGATCACTTACCAGTGGACACAGCCGGGGCCCAGCTGTATCGTCAGCGGCCAGGGCACCCCAGAGCTGGAAGTGCGCTGCAGTGGAACCTATACACTTATTGTAACGAATACCGTTGTCGGACTCAGTGACACCACCTCGGTGATGGTGGCTGCTAACGATACGCCCCCGGTTGCCGACGCGGGCCCTTCCGATACGCTTACCTGTGATGAGCCTACGGCCATCCTTGACGCAGGAGGGTCTACGCCGGGGCCGGGCATTGGCTACTATTGGACGAAACTGGATGATGAGTTCTTCGGCCTGTCGGGCCTTACCGCCGAGGTCAACGATGACGGGATCTATTTCCTCACTGTCATTGACAGCCTCACCGGCTGTACGGATGAAGATATCGTTGTGATCGACCGGAGCGCCGACCTTCCAGATGTGGGGTTTGGGAGCAGGGTCATTCCCTGCCTCCAAGACAGCCTGTGGCTGCAGGCTTTTGTGGAACCGCCCGGCCAGCCTTACTCCTATACCTGGGTAGGCGACAACATCGTCGGCGGGTCCGATAGTTCCGCGGTGCTGGTGGATACCACCGGAATGCTCACCCTTACGGTAGTCAACACATCCAACAACTGTGCTACCTTCCGCACGCTGGAGGTCATGGAGCAGACCTGTATTCCTTGTTTGGAAGTCGGCCCGGTTGACAGCCTTACCTGTCTGGTGGATACCGTGGCCATTACGGCCTCGTTCTGTGAACCCTGCATCGGATGTACGATCCAGTGGGCCACTCAGGATGGGCTCATTCTTTCCAATAGCGATTCTTTGCAGGTATTGGCAGGAGCCCCCGGCAGGTATACGGTTACAGCTACCGATACGCTTGGGTTCTCTGAAGTGCTCAGTGTGGTAGTCCGGGAAAATACCGTTCCTCCAGCAGTGGATACCGGCCCTGATCGCGTATTGGATTGTGATACACCAGAGGTTATTCTTGGGGACACGGTACCTAACCCCCGCCTGGCTTACCAATGGCTGGATGAGAACGGCAGCCCGTTCAGCCAGGATACCCTGCCGGCCCTCCTTGTTTCCAATACGGGAGTATACCAGCTGCAGGTGTCCGACCGGATAACCGGATGCAGCGCTACCGGCCAGGTAGTGGTAACGATCGATACCCTTACTCCTTTTGCCGATGCCGGTGCGCCGGTGACGCTTACCTGCGCTAACCCTTCGAGGGCACTGGACGGCAGCGCGTCCGATTTTGGGCCCGGCATAACCTATAGCTGGTCTGGCCCGGCGGGAGCGGTTATTGGCGGCGCTTCATCCTTCAATCCCACAGTAAATACCCCCGGTTGGTTTATTCTTACCGTCACGGATACGACTACGGGCTGTTTTGCGAGAGACAGCGTACTGGTGGACAGCCAGGGAAGCCTGCCTCCGGTCCCCATGCTTTCGGACACCAACCTGAACTGTGGCGCTTCCGTGATCCTTTTGGCCGGGGAACTGCCGCCACAACCTGGTTTCTCCGGGCGCTGGTGCCGCATTGGCCCCAACGGACAGCCCCAGGGCCCCTGCACCAGTTCTCTGATCGTGGATGTCGCCGCGCCGGGCACCTATCGTTTTGAAGTACAGAATGACAGCAACGGCTGTGTCAATTTCGTAGATGTCCTGGTTGGGGAAGATTACGAGCCGCCAACTGCTGACGCCGGGCCCGACGGCACTCTGCTCTGCAACCTGGATAGCCTGCAATTGCTGGGGCAGGGCGGCCCTGCCGGTATTCCCCTTGCCTATCAGTGGACGGCATTGGGAGGCAGTGCCCTGGTGGGGCAGAACAGCCCGGCGCCGTTCATTTACGAGCCGGACACATTCGTACTGGAAGTCACGAACCTGGCGAACCAGTGTACTGCCCGTGATACGGTGGCCATCGGGCAGGATCTTAATGCGCCCCTTGCCGACGCCGGCCCCGATACTTCCCTTACCTGTAGCCGGTCCAATGTACGCCTGCAGGGCCAGGGCTCAACGGCCAGCGGAAGCCTGCAGGTACTTTGGTCTACTCCCGACGGCAATATTGCCCTGGATGGCAACACCTTTATGCCTCTTGCCAATGCTCCAGGCCTTTACATCCTGCAGGTTACCGACCCGCAGAATGGATGTATCGGCACAGATACGGTTGCTGTCGTATCCGACCAGGAGCCTCCGCAGGCCATGATCGATTCTACCGGGCTGCAGCTGAATTGCCGAACGGATAGTATTTTTCTGGACGCCAGCGCATCGGCCTCCGTTTCAGGTGGCGGGCTGACGTTTGACTGGCGGAGGGTTCCTACCGGCAGCATCGGCGCCGGCCCTCAGGTGGTGGTGTCCAGTACCGGCAACTTCCGGTTGATCGTCACCGACCAGCTGAACGGTTGCAGAGATACACTGGCATTTTCCGTATCTGCGGATTACGAGCAACCGGATGCCGCTATCGGGCAACCTGAATTGATCACCTGCATTCGGACGACGGTTGTGCTGGAAGGCAACGGATCCTCCTCCGGCCCCGGCTTTTCTAATATCTGGATCGGCCCGTCGGGCGATACACTTGCGGAAAATAGCCTGCAGGCTACTGCCGCGCTGCCAGGCGGCTATCAGCTGATAGTGGTTAATGAGAACAACGGCTGTTTCGCTTCCGCCCAGCGGACGGTGATGGCCGATACCCTATCTCCCGTGGCCAATATCCGGGAGCCGGAATCACTGGATTGTATAGTCCGAACAGTAGAACTGGATGGATCCGCATCTTCCTTTGGCGATTTTATCCGGTATTCCTGGGCGACAACCAACGGCGAGCTGGCGGGCCCGGCAGATGATAACCGAACCCTTGCCGCTGCTCCGGGCTGGTACACCCTGCTGGTTACCGACCTCCGAAATGGGTGTGTGGCTGCGGATAGCGTCCAGGCCATTGAACTGGCCAGCCCGGTCGATGGGTTGCGGGCCACTGCGTTTCCCCCCTCTTGTCCCGGCCGTTTGGATGGTTTGATCGAGATCGACACCGTCCTGGGCGGAACCGGGCCTTTCTTGTTCTCCATTGAAGGAGGGAGCTTCTCTGGCCTGGATCGTTTTGAGAACCTGCCGCCGGGTAGTTATGTGTTAAAGGTGGAAGATACCAATGGCTGTGAGGCGGAAGCTATCCTGGACGTTCCGGAAGCGGAGAGCCTAAGTGTGAACCTGGGGCCGGATATTACCCTACAGCTCGGCAGGCCGGATACGCTGGTAGCGGATATTATGCCGGCAACATACGATACCATCTGGTGGTGGCCATTTGACAGCCTCGGTTCTCCCAATTCCCCCATCCTGCCGGTCAATCCCGACAAGACGACCACCTACTTCGTCTGGGTCAGTACCGGAGATGGATGTATTGCCACAGACCATATCGAAGTGAAAGTGGTGCGGGAATACCCCGTTTTTGCACCCACGGCATTCTCTCCTAATGGGGATGACAATAATGACCGTTTTACCCTCTACGCCGGAGCAGATGTCGTTCGCATACGCACCTTTCAGATCTTTGACCGCTGGGGCAATATGGTCTATGAGGATCAGGACTTTAAGCCCAACGATCCTACTCTGGGCTGGGATGGTACTCTAGATGGAATGCCTATGGACCCGGCGGTATTCGTTTTCTACGCTGAAGTGGAATTTACGGATGGGAGGATCGAGGTGATGAGAGGCGATGTAGTGCTGATGCGGTAGGGAAGGTGTATAAGTAGATAAATATTAATATGTAAGTGCCTGGTGGCCTGTTTGTGGCGGACAGGTGGCCAATGCCTGGAGAAAAAGAAAAAATCGCCCGTATCCGGCACTGCTTTTCCGGAGGCTTTAAATAAAAAAGGGGAGCCAAAAGATAGCTCCCCGAGAAAAACACCTAAAACCCATATTCATATCATGAAAACCTTTCTTAACTGAAAATGTTGAGACAGCCAGTGGATTTTAACTTCCGCTTTTTCAACATTTCAAGCTCACATTCCCCTGGCTGTCAATCAACTGCATTCCCCTTGAAATTTGACGTTCGCTTTCCTCGATCAGAGGATCACTTTCGCCTTTCGTATTTCATTTAGTTCAGACGCAGTTCATTGCCAGGGTCACATTATTCAGAGAAAAAATTTCAATTTTTTTTCTCACATCGTTTTGTGAGCATTATTCGAGGCAAAAGTAGTGGTTTTTGGAGGGGCTGATTGTGATCGAAGTCACATTATCTAAAAAAAATCCCACATTTACCCCGGATTATTCAAAATTTAACAGCTAAACAAAAATAACCCGGTTAGGTTTAGCTTTGGGTCACAAATATAAAAAACTATATGTAAAGGAGTAAATCTCCAAAAAGATTTTTTTGTTTAGTCGTATAGAAAGTATTCATTTTTTTCTGTCGTTCCTTCCGGTCATTTTGCCGGGTCAAGTTTTAATCGGACTTCCACTTCTTTTTCGCCCCTGAGGAGACGGACAGTGACCACGTCGCCCGGTTCATAATTTTCCAGAGCGAGTATAAGGTCGCTGTTGTCCTGGATCTCGTTATTGCCCAATCCGACGATGATATCGCCCAGTTGGATATAGCCGTAGCGGTCGCGGGTAGTTGGGCGGATGCCTGCTCTTTCCGCGGCGCTGCCTGGCCCGACGTTCATAACGAGGGCGCCTTTCAGCCCCAGGCGGTTGACGACCTGCGGGCGGGCCAGGTCAATGCCCAGGCTTGGGCGCCGCAGTTCTCCGTATTCGATCAGTTCCGGGACGATCCAGCTCACCGCATCGACCGGAATGGAAAAACCGATACCAGCTGAGGCACCGGACGGGCTGTAGATAGCGGTATTGACCCCAATGAGCCGGCCCGAAGAGTCGAGCAGCGGCCCTCCCGAATTACCGGGGTTGATGGCAGCGTCGGTCTGGATCACGTCCCTTATGGGAATACCCGCCACCGATTGTATTTCGCGGCCCAGTGCGCTGACGATGCCGGTGGTAAGGGTTTGGTCCAGTCCGAATGGGTTGCCAATAGCAAAAACGGACTGGCCGACGCGTAGTTCCTCAGAACTGCCGATGGGTATAGGGTAAAGGGCCTCCCGGGGCGCCTCGATGCGCAGCACTGCGAGGTCTTTTTCCGGAGCCTGGCCTACCAGTTTTGCCGGCCAGGTAGAACGGTCGGCCAGTGTTACGGTGGCCCGGTCGGCTCCCTGAATGACGTGGAAATTGGTGACGATATGGCCGCCCAGGTCCCAGACAAACCCGGAGCCGGTGCCCCTTGGGATCTCCGACACGTCGCGCGTGAAATAATCCAGCCGGACATTGGATGTGGTGATGAAGCAAACGGAGGGCGCGGCGTCTTCAAAGAGTTTGATGTTGGCGCGTTCCTGGGGCGTCAGGCCGCTGCCCGGGCTGGCCTCCCTGCTCCCTGGCAAGCGGGCGTTGCGGGGTTGCACACTTTCTTCTCCGGCGACAGTGCTGTCCGCTTCGGTGGCGGGCTTTTCCCGGTGGGGCCAGGTATCGGTACTTTTCCAGGCGACACCGGCGAGGAAGCCTGAAATCAGCAGGGCCAGCCACAGGATAAATCGGAATCGGTTAAGCATGGTTGTACATTTTTAATATGGTAACAAACAAAGGTTAAAGATGTGGGAGGAATCAGAAAAAAAACATTCCCTGAGCCAGGTTCGTTGAATGTATCCTCTATTATAATGAGCGGAAAAGAGGTTGGCTCGGTTAGGCAATGTATTATCTTTGTGGGCCTTTGTGCGTTCTTAATTATAGAAAAGATCTTCAATGCCGGAACAGCCATTATCGGTTTGGCGACAGCTTGGTTATGCCTTCGGGATGTTGGGCTGGTCCATCATGATCAACATCATAGCAGTGATGCTGATCTATTTTTACATCCCCCCCAACAACTCGGGGATGGAGCAATTGATCCCTCAGGCCACCGTATTTGGAATTTTTACCCTTCTTTCGCTGATCGCCGCCAGCGGCCGGCTGTTCGATGCCGTCACCGACCCTTTGATCGCGTATTGGAGCGACCGTTTTCATCACCCCCGCGGGCGGAGGATCCCCTTTATGAGGGCGGCCATTCTGCCCTCCGTATTGTTCGGGATACTGGTTTTCCTTCCCCTGGAGTATCAGGAGAGCTACAGCAACGTTTGGTGGCTGGCTGCCATACAGGCCGGGTTTTACCTCTCGCTGACGGTATACATCATTCCCTACAATGCCTTGTTGCCGGAGTTGGCTCCGGGCCCTGCGGCCAAGGTGCGCCTGTCCACCTGGCTGTCCCTGGCCTTTGTACTGGGGATTATCCTCTCCTCTCAAACACCGGCCATGGCCGACCTGATCCAGGAGTGGGGCCATGTCGCCAACCGCCATGTGGCCTTTCAGCTGGCTATCGGCAGCCTGTACATTTTGGGCGGTATCTTTATGCTCATCCCCCTGTTCAGTATCGATGAGCAGCGCGATTGCTACGGGCAGCCGGCGACCATCCCGCTGAGGGAAGCGTTCCGGCATATTCTTACCCACCGGAATTTCCTGGTTTTCATCGTGGCGGATTTTTCTTATTTCGTTTCCATCACGATCATCAGCAGTGGCATGTTGTACTTTGTCAAAGTGTTGTTGTTCCTGAAGGAAGGGATCGGAGGGGCGGTAATGGGCGTAATGGTGCTCTTTTCCCTGTTGTTTTACCCCCTGGTCGTCCGCCTGGCCAACCGGGTGGAAAAGCGCAAACTGGTGATATGGTCTCTGTTGAGCCTGGGAGTAGTTATGCTCGGGATTTTCTTTCTGGGGAAAATACCGCTACCGCCGCGCGTTCAGATCTTCGGCTTTGCCCTGCTCGTTGCCGTCCCCACTGCATTCCTGGGTATTTTACCCTATGCCCTTATCGCCGAAATTGCCGAACAAGACGGCAACCACACCGGCCAGCAGAAGGAGGCGATGTTCTTTGCGGTTCGGAACTTCTCCACCAAACTGGGGCAAACGGTTGGCATCATGGCGTTCGCCATCCTGACCTTGCTCGGAAAGGACCCTTTCGACGACCTGGGTATCCGGCTGGCCGCCGTCTTCGGAGGTGCCCTGTGCATCCTGGCCGGCCTGATCTTTACCCGGTTTGAGGAACCGTGATTCGGCATTCCGGGATTCGGGGATCCGTGGAATCGGGAATCGGGATTCGTTAATGCGGACCCCGAACGTCAAACATCAAACCCCGGCTCCCCGCCTTTGCGAAAGCTTCGGACGACCGGAGACGAATAACGAATCCACGAATAACGAATCCACGAATAACGAATCCACGAATAACGAATCCACGCCCCCCTACGTCTTCCGCTTCTTCTTCTTAGCCGCGGGGAACAGCACATTGTTCAGGATGAGGCGATAGCCCGGCGAGTTGGGGTGCAGATTGAGGTCTGTCTCGGGGTCGTGGACGTAGTGGCGGTAATCTTCCGGGTCGTGGCCGCCGTAGAAGGTCCAGAACCCCTGTCCGTAGTTGTTGTGGATATAGCGGGCTTCTTTGACCGGTTTGTTTTCCCCCATGATGAGGACATTGGACCGGATGAATTCCTTCTGGAAAGCGGTAGTTTGCCCCATAAAGCCCTTAACGGTACGGGTATGGTTTTGGGTCAGCATGGTGGGTACGGGGTCCCATTTAGCAGAAAATTCAAAGAGGGTGAAATAGTCCTGTTCCGGGTTTACATTGCGGCCCCGGCTGTGGTCGATGGTGGAATATTCGTACTCCAGGGGGTTGCGCGAGAGCTGGAAATTTTCAAAAGCGAAGGTTTGATTGAAATCCAGCTTTGACTGGGCGTTGGGGTCCATGGGGTCGCCGTCGTACATTTCGGCGCAGATGTCTATGCCTTCGGCGGCAAGGGCAATATCATAGGTATCGGTGGCCGAGCACATGGCGAACATAAAACCGCCGCCGATGACATATTCTTTGATCTTTTTCACCACAGCCAGCTTCAGTTCGGAGACCTTTTTGAAGCCATGGTAGCTGGCCAGCTCTTCCATTCGGCGCTGATTTTCACGGTACCAGGGCTGGTTGTGGTAGGAGCGGTAGAATCGGCCGTACTGCCCTGTAAAATCTTCGTGGTGGAGGTGCAGCCAGTCGTACTTGATGAGCTCATCCCGCAGCACTTCCGTATCGTAGATGGTTTCGTAGGGGATCTCGGCATAGGTAAGCACCAGGGTCACGGCATCATCCCAGGGTTGGATCTTTTCGCCTTTGGCGTTGACGTCGGGCGTGTAGACGGCAATCTTGGGGGGCTTTTCGAGTTTCATGGCCTCCATATTCACCTCCGGGTTGGAAATGTCCTGCAGGATCTTGTTGAACTGAGCGTCGGGGATGATCTCATAACTGACGCCCCGGGTGAGGCATTCCTTTTCAAACACGCGGTTATGCGGAAAGGCGAAGCTCCCTCCCCGGTAGTTGAGCAGCCACCAGGCTTCCGACCCACCCGCCAGTACCCAGTAGGTGATACCGTATGCTTTGAGGTGGTTTTTCTGGGACTCCGCATCCATGGGAACGAGAATGTAGGCGGCCTGCACCTGCTGAACCAGGAAGGCCAGGACGAGAATGGCTGCTATTTTTTTCATTGGTGAATACTTTACATTTTACACAAAGAGAGGCTCCGGAATTCTATACCTTTGCCCATCATTTTAACGAAAAAACGAAAATTTGAGCGGGCTGTTGGCGTTTTTAACATAATTGTAACACCGGAGGCTCCGGCCGCCGGCAAAAATCCTTTAATATTGCAGGGTTTGGCCCAAAGGTAAAAAACAAATAACACCTTGGGAAGTTATATTCCTGAGCGACAAATCTGACAACCTTCATGGACAATATCACTTTTCAGTATCCTTCCTGGTATATTTTGCTATGTATTTTGCTGGGCCTGAGTTATGCGGCCTTCCTGTATTACCGCGATAAGAATTTTCGGGAGCAGTCTCCTGTGCTCAACTGGGCGCTGGGCGGCGTTCGCTTCCTGTCCGTTACAATGATTGCGTTGTTGTTGCTTTCGCCTCTGTTGAAACATATCGTCCGTGATGTGAAAAAGCCGGTGGTGGCCATCGCCCAGGATGTGTCGGAGTCGGTAGCCGAGGGTTGGAGCGAGGAGCAACGTAGGGCATACCAGGAATCCCTGGAGCAATTGGCCGGGCAACTGGAAGGCGATTACGAAGTCAGGCAGTACGCCTTCGGTAGCAGTGTCCGCGAAGAAACCAACTTCACCTTCGGGGATAAACTGAGCAACCTCTCCGATGCACTCTCTACCATTTATGACCTGTACAGCGACCAAAACCTGGGGGCCGTCATTCTGGCCAGCGATGGCATTTACAACGATGGCAGCAACCCCCTTTATATCTCTACCCAGCTTGGCGCTCCTGTTTTCACCATTGCCCTGGGCGATACTACCCCTCAGCGTGACCTGGTCGCCAAGCGCGTCTTTCACAACCGCATTGCCTATCTGGGGGATAAGTTTAGCGTGCAGGTAGATATTGCCGCCGAAAATGCCAGCGGCAGCACCAGCCAGCTCCGGGTTTATAAGGTTGAAGGGAGCCAGCTCCGCTTGTTGCAGCAAGCCCCCGTCAACATCAACAGCAATGATTTTTTCGAAACCCGCGAGCTTATCCTCGAGGCCAGCCCCGCCGGTGTACAGCGCTACCGGGTGGTGCTTAGCGAAGTGCCGGGTGAAGCCAGCACGGCCAACAACACCAAGGATATTTTCGTAGATGTGCTCGATGCCCGTCAGAAGATACTGATCCTGGCCAATTCGCCCCATCCTGACATAACCGCCTTCCGGCAGGCCCTGTCCAGCAATAAGAACTATGAAATAACAGTGGCCTACATCGATGGCCTGAAAGAGAACGTGGCGGCCTTTGACTTTGTCCTGCTCCACCAACTGCCCAGCCGGGTGAATGACGCCGCCGGAGTGCTGAATGTGATCAGCCAGCGGAATATACCCCATATGTTCATCGTGGGTTCCCAATCCAATCTCGGCCGGCTCAACCAGCTGCAGTCCCTCACTGCACTCCGGGCAGGCGGGGACAATACCAATGAAGTACAGGCAAGGGTCGACAATACGTTCGGCTTTTTCAAGCTCAGCGAACGCCTTACCGATAACATCACTACTTTTCCTCCGCTGCTTGCGCCCTTTGGGGAATATTCCCTGCCGGGCAACGGCCAAGTGCTGCTCTTTCAGCGTATTGGAAAGGTCGACACCCGCTACCCGCTGTTGGTTCTGGGCCAGCAGGGACAGTCCAAGGTGGGAATACTCTTTGGCGAGGGGGCCTGGAAGTGGCGCCTGTTCGACTATCTCCAAAACCAGAACCACGATATTTTCAATGAGTTGGTCACCAAAACGGTACAGTACCTCAGCCTGAAAGAGGATAAGCGCCGTTTCCGGGCCAGCTTGAGCAAAAATATCTTCAACGAGAACGAAAACATTTATATCGACGCCGAACTGTATAACGAAAGCTTCGAACTGATCAACGAGCCCGACGCCCGCCTGTCCATAACCGACAGTGAGGGCAAGGAATACAACTTTACCTTCAACCGCGTGGGAGATGCCTACCGCCTCAATGCCGGCATCCTACCTGTGGGCAACTACACCCTTCAGGCCTCTACCAACTACAATGGCGAGAACCTCACCTATACCGGGCAGTTCAGTGTGCAGCCCATTCAGCTGGAATCTTACGAAACCACTGCCGACCACGGGTTGTTGCGCCTGCTCAGTGAGAAGTACGGCGGCCAGCTGGTTTACCCCGGCGAGATGGCTTCGGTTGCAGAAATGATCCGTCAGCGGGAAACCGTAAAGCCGGTCATTTACGAGACCGCCCGCACCCAACCCGTCATCAACCTCAAGTGGCTCTTCTTTGCCCTCCTTACCCTGCTCACGGTCGAGTGGTTCTTCCGAAGATATTTTGGGGGGTATTAAGAATATTTTTTTAATAAAAATCGATCTTTTTGAGGTTTAAGTTTTTGTTTAACAGAGGGTTGTGGTTTTTCATCCGATGATTTTCTTCGATAAATGCCCATTTTTGTCCTGGTAATTCCTGTAACATTATTTCATTTTTGTATTGTGTAGATGTGGAGCGCGGATGCTTTTGGACAGGAACCTGACTTTTGGGAAACTTTGCCGGAAGCGAAGCCCAAAATAGGGTAAATTGAAAAACATACACGGTAATGGATAGGGGAGGGGCTTGTTTTTCGGCAGGAACCGCCCGATACAGGAAGTGTTAAAATTTATTAATAGCCCAACGCAGGTTGGCTTTATTACGTCATTATAGTTAAATTGAATAGGCCAATCACAACCATTACAAGGATATTCAATTAGACGACGCGCAAGTATAGAGTGGGGGCTTTTCAAATACGGCTTCATCTACGGAGGCCCCAAACTTGAAAAATTCTCACAAGGGCTTTAGGGTATAGTAAAGCAGCGCTGGCATAAGGTTTTGTCAGGGCGAGCCACTGCTATTCATATCTCCTTTTTGGGGCTGCTGTCCGGAAAAGGGCCTGGAAAGCTATTGTCTGAACCAACCATATTTTACCTAAAATTCTGGACTATGAAAAATTTAATGCTGATCCCATTACTCGTTCTCATTCTGGCACAGGTTGCGGATGCTCAGAACCGGCGTGCTCCCCAAAAATATGTCGACATCAATGCAGGTATTGGCATACTGCCCACTTTCGTCAAAGATGCCGGTAAAGTAAACGCTCCGCCGATGAGCCTGACGGCCGACTTCAAGCTAGCCGAACATTTCAGCCTGGGCGCTTTTGCCGGCTATTCTGTAACGGAGACCGGGCTTCGGTTGTTGCGAGACGGAGGAACGGCGAAATGGCGGAATCGGTTCTCGGTCGTCGGAGTGCGGCTGGCCGCCCAGAGCCGCCCACTGGGCCCCTGGAACATTTACGGAGGAATGTCCGTGGCTTATTCCCATTCCAATATTGACATGATGGAAGGGCAGATCCAAAAAGTGAAGGAAGAGAAAGGCATAAAGGAAAGTTCCGGCAAAATATTGATGGGCGGGTTCATCGGAGGGCGGCACAGCCTGACTCCCCGCCTCGGCCTGTTCGGTGAACTGGGCTTTGGCATCTCTCTGGCTACCGCCGGCCTCAGCGTTCGGCTCTGCCGGTAAAGCCGCCGGCCTGGTATGCCGCAAATAAAAAAGCGCAGGTTCCGTTGTGAAACCCGCGCTTTTTTAACTCTTTCAGCACCCGCTACCACGACATATCATCGTCGCTGCCGACATCGAACTTTTGCTTGGAGGGCGATTCCATGGCCTCGGGTTCGTCATCATCTTCGGCATCATCGAATTCGCCATCTTCCTCATCGCGGCGGGCCTCGAATTCTTCGTGACGACGCGTGTATTCGTCGTAATCATAATTAGGCATCAGGTTTTCCTTGACGTGGTTGATCGCGTCTTCAAGGCTGTCGAGGAAACGATTGAAATCTTCTTTGTAGAGAAAGATCTTGTGACGCTCGTACCCATCCCCGTTGAATTTCTTGGTACTTTCAGTGAGCGTCAGGTAAAAATCCTCCCCTTTGGTTTTCCGCACATCAAAGAAGTATGTCCTTCTCTTGCCAGCACGCACCTTCTTGGAGTACACACTCTCGAATCTTCTTTGGTTTCTCTCGTTATCCACTTTGATTGAGTTTAGTTAACAATATTATACCGATCACGAGGTGGTTTCAGAAGGAACGTGAAACCACCTCGTGATGAGCATAGCCCCAGGAAAAACTGCACTGACTCAATCAAGAATTTTCCCTGCTGACAGTTACTCCCTTACAAAAGTAAATATTTGTGGAAAATTTCAAAAAAAATGGTTGGCAAACTGTGGAATGGCAGGAGAATAGAGGATCAGGGGCAGAAGGGGGCCGGCCATCGGGCAGGTGTCCCGGGCAGCGCCGCTACTCAAAGAGGCGCCCCTAAATCAAAAATCGCAAATCAAAGATCCCCCCTCTCTCTTCTACCCCGCTTCCGCCTCTTCCAGGCTCTGATTTTCGAACAGGTCATGGTAATAACCCTTATGCTGCAGCAGTTCTTCGTGGGTGCCCGATTCGACGATGGCGCCATCCTCGAGCACGATGATCTGGTCGAACTGGATGAGCGAATAGATGCGGTGGGTGATGATGATGGCAGTTTTGTTGGCCAGGGCTCCGGAGAGGTAGCCAAGGATCTGCTTTTCCGTCTTGGTGTCTACGGCCGAGAGGCAATCGTCGAGTAAGACGATGTCCGGCTTTTTGAGGAAGGCCCTGGCGATGGAAACGCGCTGCTTCTGGCCTCCGGAAAGCGTGACGCCCCGTTCACCAACGGCAGTATCGAACCCGTCGGAGAGTTCCATGATCTCATCGTAGATGGCGGCGTGGCGGGCATGTTGTTCGACTTCCTCCCGGCTGGCGTCCCGCCGGCCGAAAGCAATATTATTGGCAATGGTGTCGGAGAAGAGGAACACATCCTGCGGAACGTAACCAATGCGTTGGCGCAGGTTGTCGAGGTTGTGTTGGCGAATATCCTTACCGTCGATGCGGATGGCCCCGCCGGTGACATCGTACATGCGGGTGAGCAGGTCGGCTATCGTAGTCTTGCCCGAGCCGGTGCGGCCGATGATGGCCATTTTCTGGCCGGGTTCCAGGCGGAAGCTGGCTTTCCTCAAGGCTTGTATTCCGGTGTCGGGATAGGTGAAATCCACTTCGTCGAATTCGATCAGGCCCTGCACCGGTTCGACGATATCGGTCAGGTTGGTGATCTCCGGTTGGGTGTTCAGGAATTCATTGATGCGTTTCTGAGAAGCGGCAGCTTGCTGAATGATGGAGGCGATCCATCCAATAGCGGTTACCGGCCAGGTGAGCATATTGACGTAGATCACAAATTCGGCAATATTACCGGGCGTTATGGCGCCACGGACGACCTGCAGGCCGCCGACGTAAACGGTGATCACCGTACTGGCGCCGATGAGCAGGATCATCAAAGGATAAAAGAAAGCATCGACTTTAGCCAGGTTGAGGGACTTGGCCTTGTATTCGTCGCTCTGCTCGGCAAAGTAACCTGCCATGGCTTTCTCCTGTACATAGGATTTGACCACCCGGATACCACTGTACACCTCCTGGGCGCTGCTGTTGAGGGTGGCCAGCTGACGCTGGATGACCTCGCTCTTTTTGTTGATCAGGCTGCTGACGTAGTAAATGGATATGGACAACAGCGGCAGCGGCGCCAGGCTGTATAAGGTCAGTTCGACATTGACGCGCAGCATAGCGTAAATGACCAGAACGAAAAGAGAGATCAGGTTGATGCCGTACAATACGGCCGGCCCGAGGTACATGCGCACCTTGGAAACGTCCTCGGTAATGCGGGACATCAGGTCGCCCGTGTTGTTGCGTTTGTAGAATGCCAGGCTCAGGCGCTCGTAGTGCGCGAAGATCTCCTTGCGCATATCGTATTCCATGAGGCGGGACATGACGATGATGGTCTGTCGCATCAGATACATGAATATACCCATGAGCAGCGCCAGGATCAAGACCAGTACTCCGAAGTACAGCAAAGACCGCCCCAGTATCTTGAACAGCTCCGGCTGCATGCCGAATCCCTGGAACATGCCGAACAGGCCGATGTTTTCCACCACCAGGTCGAGTGCCTCCCGGATCATCTGCGGCTGTAGTACCCGAAAATAATTGGATACGGACACGAAGAGGATCCCCAGCAGGAAGCGCCAGCGGTAACGGACGAAAAACTTGTTGGTATACGCTAATTCTTTCACAGTACTCCGGGTTCAGCAGTTGGTGTTGATACAACACTATTAACCGATGGGGCAAAGATAAGTTGAGCGGGGGAGAAATAAAGTGTACAAGGGCTCCGGGCATACCCGGCTGCCTGAAGCGGAATTCGGTTTCAGCACTGATTATTGCAACTCCGCTTCCTCTTCTGATGGTTTCATTTAAAGTCTCGGATGAACTCTTCGAGGTTTTGATCCGAATCCAATTCCAGCCTTTTTCGCAGGCGGGTGCGGCTTTTTTTCACTGTCGATTCAGAGACTCCCAATATATTGGATATCTCTTTGCGGTTGAGGTTGAGCTTATACAACAAGAAGAGGCGTTCTTCGGCCTGGCTGATATCCGGGAAAGCCGCCCGTAAGCAGGAAAGATAACCAGGATAACTGCGCTCGAAGTGGGATTTGAATGCCATCCAATCCTCATCTGTCAGGATATTGAGGTTGATCAGGCCCTCAGAAAGAGAGTCGTCCTCCTTTGTTGAAGAGAGATTATTATTGTACTGGCGGATAACCTCATCCCTTTTCACCAACTGGGCGTTCTTCGCGGCCAGCAACCGGATAACTTCCGAGAGCCGCTCCCGGTTCTGCGTCAGTTGCTCTTTAAGCCGGTTCGCTTTTTCGCGCCAGCGGTGCAGCCCCCAGAGGCCGATGACGATGGATAGGGCCAAAAGGGCCAGCGCCAGGTTGCGGTAGGTCGCCTGTGTGCGTTTCTCTGCCTTTAGCAGTAGGATTTGCTGTTCTTTTTCCCTGGTTTCGAATTCCGACTCCAGCGCTTGTATGGCGCGGGCTTTTTCCTCGGTAAAAATGGAGCTCTTGATTGATGCTGACTCCTTGAAAAGCCGTAGAGCTTCCACATATGCTCCCTTGGCCTCGGCCATTTGGGATAAGCGCTCAATAGACCGGGCATGTATATGAGACAGGCCAAGGCTGTCCGCTTCCCTGGCCGCAGCGTTCAGGAAATGGCGGGCTTCCGCCTCGTTTCCTAAGTTGCGGTGGCAATCTCCAAGGTTGAGGTATATGCCTGCCAGTTGGTCCAGTATCCCGGAGGCTCTCATCAGCAAAAGCGCGCTATCGAGCAGCGGCAGGGCTTGTGCCCACTGGCCGGCGTCGCTGTATGTAAAAGCCATCTGATTGTATGCGGCGCACTGGTGGATCAGGGAGCCTTTACTTTTAAGTATATCAAAACCCTTACGGGCTGCGGCAATGTTTTTTTCTGGCATATCGGCCCGGGAGTAGAAGGCGGCCAAGGTGGCATAGGTTCGGCCGATCCGGGTAGAGTCGCCGCTACGGATAAAGGCCTCCAGCACCGGCTCTCCGATCTCAATGGCTTTGTCCAGTTCACCCAGGCGGTCGTATACGCAGGCCAGGTCAAGCCGGGAATCATAATAAACGAAGGAATCGGCATCTGCCGCCGCCAGCTCCATGGATTCCTGGAAAAAACCTATAGCCGCCTGATAATCGCCAACGGCGGTAGCCGAATCGCCCTGTTTGTTGAGCCGGATGGCAGGAACGGTGGCCGCCAGTTCCTCGTAGGTTGGGGCCTCGGAACCCGGATCGGAATTATGGCCGGCTTCTTCGCAGGAAGAGAAAAGAAGGCAAATGCAGGCAACGCCCATGCAGCCGGGAAGGCGCCGCTTTTGAGACAGGATTGGGGGACCAAAGTGCTGCATATTGCTTTTTTTACAAGCCTCAAGATAAGCATTGTTTAAAACTCTGAGTAATCGATAGGGTTGTCCCCCCATTTGTCCCCCCTATTTTCTTTTTCAGCCTGTGCTTTTTGGAGAAACTTGTATGAAAATAAATTTTATAAGATTTACGCTAAGGTTACACAAAAACACCCTTTGGGCGGGGCCTCCCTTGCTCTTGCTTTGTCTGCATTTTATTTTGTTCTAACCCATTCATTACAATCACTGACTTGAACTGAAAACCCCATTTTTATGGTGATAACTGGAAATTTCAAATATGCACTATTGCTTGCCTGTCTTCTTCTCATTGTATTATCCAATGGGGCCATCAGGGAGATTGTCGGTAAGGCCTTAGAAGAGAAGGCCGATCCGATAGAAGAAAAAAAGGCGGCCTGGGCGGAGCTGCTGGCCTGTCATCCTTACAATAACCGTCCATTCCGGACGGAGGCCGATTGGAAAAAGATCCCCCGGCAGGACAGGCCTGACCTGGCCATGGAACAAGACTATCTGATGACCATGGACCCGGCTCTGGGCCTGGTGCCTAAGGAACGGTTGATTGCGGCAAATGAACGGGTAAAACGTTTGCTGGAACTCAGAGCGCCCATCGCCGGAGTATCCTGGGAAGAACGAGGGCCTGATAATGTTGGCGGGCGAACCCGGGCCCTGATTTTCGACCCCAATGACGCAACCAATAAAAAGGTTTGGGCCGGAGGCGTCTCCGGCGGCCTTTGGTATACTACCGACATCACCGATGCCAACGCTGCCTGGGTCCACGTGGATGATTTCTGGGATAACATCGCCATCAATTGTATGGCGTACAACCCGGCAAACACGCAGGAATTCTACGTCGGAACGGGAGAGGGGTGGTTTAACGCGGATGCCCAGCAGGGCGGCGGTATCTGGAAAAGCACCGACGGGGGAAGTTCCTGGGCCCGGTTGGCAAGTACAGCAGTGGGTTCCACCTACCCCAGCAACAGCAACTTTCTGTATGTAAACAAAATAGTGGTCAAAAACGATGGGACGGTTTTTGCCGCGACCAAGGGCTATTATGCCAACACAGGAGGCATCATGCGGTCGACGGACGGAGGATTGTCCTGGACGAAGGTGCTGGGGCCTTATCCCACCACCCTGGATTGGGCCGGGGATATTGAGATCGCCGCCAATGGAGACCTGTATGCCACCATAGGAGTGGGCCCCGGCGATAATGGAAAAGTGTATAAGTCGCTGCATGCCGATAATGGGGCTTCGGGCACCTGGACGGACCTGACGCCCGCGATCAACGGCATGGGTACTTCCAGCCCCATCAGGATCGAGCTGGCCTGCGCGCCTTCTGATGCCAATACCATCTATGCGGTGGCCGAAGGCGGTAGCGGAGATAATGATATTGAATGGCTGAGGCGGTCGATCGACGGCGGAAGCACCTGGTCGAACCTTGCCATTCCGCGGTTGGTGGAGGACGGAACCACTCATTTTACCAGGGGCCAGGCCGGGTATGACCTGATCCTGGCCGTCCATCCCACCAACCCGAATGTTGTCATTGCCGGAGGCATTGACCTGCACCGGACGACAAACGGGGGCGCCTCCTGGTCGGGGATCTCCCATTGGTACGGCGGGTTCGGCCAACCGGATGTCCATGCCGACCAACATGCCATTCAATTCCGGCCGGGGGCCAGCAACGAAGCCATTTTCGGAAACGATGGAGGGGTCTATTACTCTAATAATGTCGGAAATACTGCCGCTACGCCAACATTTGCCAGCAGGAACACCGGCTACAACGTCACTCAGTTTTATACCTGTGCCGCAGAAAATGAAGTAAACAGCCAGTATTTCCTTGCTGGGGCACAAGATAATGGGACGCAACAATTTACCATTCCCCAGGTAGGGAATACAAAAAGAGTCGTCGGAGGAGACGGCGCCTATTGCCATGTGGACCAGCTGAACCCCACTATTCAAACTGCTCAATACATCTACAACAACATCTACCGCTCAACCAATGGAGGCGCTACCTTCCCCTCCCTGATCAGTGAAAGCAGCGGGCTTTTTATCAATCCCAGCGAATACGATTCCCAGCGGAAAATATTCTATTCGGCGTCGGACAATGATAAACTGAAGCGGATCTCGGGAATGGATGGAACGATCACCAACGTGGATCTTTCCATCTCGGTAGGCGGCGCCAAGGCGTCGTCCTTAAAAGTGAGCCCCTACAATGACCTTTTGTTTCTGGGCATCAACAACGGAAGGATATACAAATTCACCAATGCAAGCGCCGGGTCGCCTACGCTTTTCCGCATCGACAATGGCACAACGCCGATCACCACCGCCGGCTGGCCTTCATCCATTGATGTGGGGGCCAACGACAACCACATCATGGTCACTTTTTCCAATTATGGCGTGGCCTCTGTTTGGGAAACCACAGACGGCGGCGCGAATTGGTACAGTAAGGAAGGGGATCTGCCCGACATCCCCGTGCGATGGGCCCTTTACAACCCGGAAAACCGGAACCAGGTCCTTCTGGCTACCGAGATGGGGGTATGGAGCACCGATAATTTCGGAACGGGCACAGCCAGCGCGCCGGCCTGGGGGCCGAGCAATGCCAACCTGGCCCATACCCGCACCACCATGCTGAAGTACCGGCCCGCCGACAAAATGGTGGTTGTGTCTACCCACGGCAGAGGATTGTTCACTACCGATATTTTCGTAACGACTTCCATCGCCGATTTTGTTTTTGCATCGGATGAATCCATCAGCTGTACCGGTAGCCTGGCCGTAAATTTTATCGATGCGAGTTTAAAACCTGAAGGCTCCTGGGCCTGGGATGTAGACAACGATGGCATAACAGATTACACAACTCAAAACCCCTCTCATACTTTCAGCAGCCCCGGTTATTATTCCGTGAGGCTAACCGTGAACAATGGCGCCGCCCAGATTGTCAAGAATGTTTTGGTGCAGAGCAGCGAACCTACGGTGAGTACCGGTTGTGCGCTCTCCTCAAATTCTAACCTCGGCAACATTTTCGGCATCGGTATCTACCGGTTCGCACTGGGAGACATAGATCACACCAGCTCGCATAATGACGGCTATTACCATAATTTTGTCTGTTCGCAATGGACTTCCTTAGAACTTGGCGCCTCCTATAATGTGGCCATTCGCACCGGTACTGCCAATAACGAGGGCGCCCGGGTTTACATCGATTACAACGACAATGGCACTTTTGAGTCCGGAGAATCGGTGGTTTCCTTCCCTGCTAATAAAGATGGCGGCCGAACCCTGTCTTTCACTACCCCAACCTCCGGCGTCACGCTCGGCAAAGGGCTCCGAATGCGGGTGCTTTCAAAATTTGGCGCTATCCCTGGAACGGCCTGCGATATAGGCACTTACGGCCAGGCGGAAGATTATACGGTATACTTTGCCAACAGCAAGTACCTGGAAATTTACGGTTTGAGGTTGCAGGGCGCTATGCCGGCTTCCGGTACGACGATGCGCACCGACATCAACGGCCTGATCCCTACGGCTGACCCCTATGGGTTGAGCATATCGACGAGCTCGGTTCCGGCCAACGCTGTGGATTGGGTGAGAATTGAACTCCGGTCGGGCGCCGGCCCGGGTTCCGCCACGACGGTAGTGGCTTCAACTGCGGCCTTCTTATCCAGCAACGGAACGGTCAAAGCGGTGAATGGGGACAAAGTCGACTTTTCCAGCGTCCCGAACGGAAATTATTTTGTGGCCATCAAGCATCGAAATCACCTGGGGGTTATTACCAACGGAACCGTCGCGGTAACTGCCGGAACGCTGTCTCTGATAGATATGTCTTCAGTTGCCCTCTGGACGAATGGAGCGGTGACGTCGAACACCCCGGCGACTACGGTGAATGGCGTCCGGGCGCTTTGGGGCGGAGACGCCAATGGGAATGGCAAAGTGACCTATAACGGCGGCACCAATGACCGGGAAGCCATATTGGCCCAGCTGGGTTTCAATATTGTCAATGAAGACCTTACCTACCAAAGCGAGGATGTCAACCTCAACGGTAAGACTTCCTACAATGGGGGCACCAACGACCGGGAATCTATCCTGCTGATCCTGGGGTTTTCGATCATTGATGAACGAGTCGCCCACCTGCCCTGAGGCGCCCGGGGCACAGGTTTGCTTACGCTTTTGGAATGTTCTCTGAAAAAGAAAAAAATATGAAATACTTACCTCTTCTGATATTCTTGCTCCTGGCTGCCTTCCAACAAAGCGCCGCCCAGTTTACCGTACGCCTGGTCGTGGATGACAATGCAGACCAGCTTCTGGTCCAGATCAAGAATACGTCCGCCAATATTCCAACTACTTCCCACCGCATCAGCAGCATCAATATGAGGCTGCTCGGCAGCGGGGTGAGCCAGATCACCAATGTATCCTCCAACTATACCATGCTGCTTCCCAGTAAAAGCCCCCCGGATCCCATTTCCGGCATCATTACCATGAATAGCACTTCTCTGATAAGCCCCGAAAACTGGATACAGAACCAATACGTGACTGTAGCGGCTTATGGTTTAAATCCGGGGGTGTATACTCCGTCCAGTTTTTCCGTACAACCGGATACGGATGGCGATAACAGCGACGTGGATGACCCCATCATGAGCGTCCAAACCGCTGGATTCTTCAATATTCCTTTAAACATCGAACCTTCGGCGCCCCTGCCGGTCGAATTGATTTACTTCAGCGCTCAAGCCAAGGATGGCGATGCCCTGCTTCGATGGGCTACCGCCACCGAACTTAACAATGAAGGCTTTGAGGTCCAGCGAAGCGCAGATGGCAGGAGTTTCCAAAAAATTGGCTGGGAGGATGGGCACGGTACTTCTCAGGAATTGCGGCAGTATGCTTTCGAAGACCGGGGCATTTCGCCCGGCGTCCATTATTACCGGCTCAAACAGGTCGATCTTGATGGGAAATTTGAGTTTTCAGAAGTGCGCAGCGTTAGCTCTACGGGGAATGCGCCGCCAGTAGTTGCCTATCCCAACCCTACTGATGGGTTTGTGTATTTTTCCGCCGCGGTAAAGCAGAAAGGGCTCGCGCTCTCCCTTTTTGATGCCAAGGGGCAACTTCTGGGCCGCCAGGTTATTGATCAAAACTACCTGGACCTTTCCCGTTTCCCAGCGGGGTTATACTTCCTTTACATCGACGACGGAAGCCGGAAAGATTTAATTAAAGTATTAAAAAGATAATAAATTTCAAGCGGCAAGGGCCATGCCAAAGACGGAAGGGTTACCCGTGTCTGGCGGCGGTCTGCCTTCAGCACATTTACGTTCTGTACACTAAGTTTCTCCCCCAATACTCTTATATTTATGGCCCGGAACAAGCAAAAACATTCTGCTATTCAAACCAACCAAATATGAACCGAATTGTAACCCTTGATGAATTTATCATCCACCGCCAGAAGGATTTTCCCTTTGCTTCTGGTGAACTTACGGGCCTGCTGCGCGACATCGGGGTGGCGGCAAAGATCGTCAACCGGGAGGTCAATAAAGCAGGCCTGGTCAGCATTCTGGGCAAGGCCGGTGCGGAAAATGCCTCCGGCGAAGATGTTCAAAAGCTCGACCTTTACGCTAACGAAAAGCTCATCGACTGCCTGAAGAACAGCGGAGAATGCTGCGGCATCGCCTCTGAAGAGCTGGAGGATTTTATCCCGATCCAGCCTCTGGCAACAAAGACCTCCAAGTATGTCGTCGTTTTTGACCCCCTCGACGGGTCGTCCAATATCGATGTGAACGTTTCAGTGGGTACCATTTTTGGTATCTACCGCCGGGTCAGCGATGAAGAAGGAGAAGTGCAACTAGAGGACTTTCTGCAGAAAGGTACGGAACTGGTTGCTGCCGGGTATGTCCTCTACGGAACATCCACCTTATTGGTGTATACTACCGGCCGGGGCGTCAACGCTTTCACCCTCGATCCGTCTATCGGCGAATTCTGTCTTTCCCATAAGGACATTCGGATCCCCGACCGCGGTAATTACTACTCGGTCAATCAAGGGTATTATCTGAAGTTCGATGTCGAAATGCGCCGCTATATCGACCACTGCTCCGATCTCAACTTGCGCCTGCGCTACATCGGTTCCATGGTGTCCGATATCCACCGCATCCTCTTCCAGGGCGGTATCTTCCTCTATCCCAATACCCGGAAATACCCGCAGGGTAAACTGCGCCTGGTTTACGAATGCAACCCGCTTTCTTACATCGTGGAGCAGGCCGGCGGCAAGGCCATCACCTGTCAGTTGGAGCGCATTCTGGAACTGCCGGTAGAACACCTGCACCAGCGCGTCACTATTGCCATCGGATCGCCTGCCATGGTGGAGGAGATGAAGGAGTTCGTGGAAAGGTACAGTGCGGCGCCTACGTTTAAGTAACTTGTAACTCGTAACTCGTAACTCGTAACCCGTAACTCGTAACCCGTAACCCGTAACTCGTAACCGGGCCTTCTAGGAATTGAGCCTGGAAAGCCTTATTTTTGTTTACACGATACGAACTGGTAATCAAAAAAGTGTAAAATGGAAGGCGCAGTAAAGACGATACCGGAAGTGTTGATCTACGAGATGGTGGATGGCAAGCCGATCTATTATAAAGGATATAAGGACTACTTATCGGGGGACAAGCAAATTGATGAACTGATGGGAAGTAGTTATTTACAGGCATTGATCGGCACACAGCTAATCATTTTGCTGAGCAGGCTGCTGGATCTGAAAAAATACCAACTGATTTCTAACGAAGTTGGGCTGAAATTTGGAAAACGATCCTGGAGAGCAGCGGATCTGGCTATATATGAAAAGGAAACGTTAAAAAATATCCCTAAGGTTAATAAATACCTGGAGGTGCCTCCTGAAGTTGTGATTGAGATTGACACCAAGGCCGATCTGGAGGAAATTCAGAATCCGTTAGGCTATTATCATGAGAAAACAGACCAGTTGCTGGATTTCGGCGTCGATAAAGTGATCTGGATTTTTACGGATACCCAAAAAGTGATGATCGCCAAACAAGGCGAGAACTGGCAAATAACGGATTGGGACAAAGATATCCAGGTCATGCCGGGCATTGAGGTAAATATTGTCAGAATCATTGATGAAAGTTGAGCTTATTTTCAAAGCTTCAACCAACCCATCGTTTTTTAAACCATCTAACAATCTAACAATCTAACAATCTAACAATCTAACAATATAGCAGTATCACAACAGCCTTTGTCCCTCCACCCTCATTCAACACCTAACAAGCATATCCCAAGATCATGGAACGTGGTATAGACATTTCCAACTCCCAACAAAACTACGATCCCCGCCAGGGCAACAACTACCTTCTTGCCATTGGCGTCGACCGCTATCAGCACTGGACGCCGCTGGACAATGCCGTAAAGGACGCCAAAGACCTCATACAGGTGCTCACCCAGCAGTACCAGTTTGACGAAGAACACATCACTACCTTATTTGACGAACGAGCCACCGAAGCGAACATCTACGATGCCATTCGGGAGCTGAAGCGGCAGATCACGCCCCAGGACAATCTGCTGGTCTACTACTCCGGCCACGGCCACTATGATGAGGACTTTGACGAAGGCCACTGGATACCGGTCGATGCCAGGACCGACACCGAAGACCGCTTTATTTCCAACTCCAATATCATCAAGCGCATCAACGCCATTGACGCCCATCATGTGCTGCTGATCATCGACTCTTGTTTTTCCGGCTCCCTGGTCGTAAAAAAGCGCAACACCTCTATCGATGAACATTTCCGCTCCCGCCGCATCATCAGTTCGGGCCGCCTGGAGACGGTCTCCGACGGCGCCCCAGGGCAGAACAGCCCCTTTGCCAGCGGGGTGATCACCTACCTGAAGCGCAATACCAAACGGGCGGTCAACACGACCGCCCTGGTCCAGTACGTTAAGGAATTCATCGCCGGGAAGGCCCGGCAGACGCCCGTGGACGGCCGCATTCAAAACTCGGCGGACGAGGGCGGGGAGTTCATCTTCCACCTCAAGGTGAGCGAGGAGGACTTCTGGGGCAATGTGCAGGAGAAAGATACGGTGCAGGCCTATCAGAACTATCTGGAGTACTACCCCACCGGCCAGTACGCTACCCAGGCGGAACGCCGCCTGCTGGCACTGAAGGAGGAGGACGTATGGCGCAGCGCCAAGGCTAAGGACAACGAGCTGGCCTACAAGAACTATCTGCAGAAATACGCCGGCGCCGGCAAATACCTGGAGGAGGCCAAACAACGGCTTGATGCCTTGCAGTCCAAACATCAGGAGCGCCGCCAGCTGCTGGAAGAACTGGCCCAGAAAGATGCCGAGCGTGAAGATATTCAGCAGCAGTTCCAGCAGCGCATCAAAGAAGCAGAAGCGCTTTTCAGCCAGAAAAAACTGGAACAAGCCCGGGATCTGTATCGGGAAAGCCTTCACTATTATATGGAAGGTTTTGCCCCCAACTATGAGTACATCGAGCAGCAGATCAACTTCTGCTCCCACGGCATCACCTTTCTCCAGCATTTTCAGAACGGGGAGGAGGCCATGAAACAGGGCAATTACCGCCTTGCCATCCAATATTTCAACGAAGCCGCCAAATCGGGCGATGACCCCAAGATCGAGGACCTCATCCGGGTTTGTCGACAGCGGCTGGCACGTCCGGCTGCTCCTGCCTATTCCTCGGCTTCCGGCCTGATGGAAGAGGTGGAGGACAAACAGCGATCTATGGCTGGCACAGTAGGAACAAGCAGGGTCGCCCGGCCGGCCCAACCCAAAAGCCGCAGGTGGGTGCGGTGGACGATCGGCCTCGGGGCGGTTGTCGTTATCCTGATCGGAATAGCCGTAATTCAGGAAGAGATGGCTTACCAGGATGAATACACTCCATCGCCATACACCGAAGAGCAGGGAACGGAACTCCTCGATGAAGGCAGTTCTTCCTATTCAGAAACCTATCAGGAACCCGCAACGGCTCCCGCCGGCAACGCGGAAAAAATCCTCGGTTCCTGGCGGGTCACAGACCTGCGCTCCAACGGCGTCTCCATCCGCCAGATGGGCATCGAATACCAGCAGTCGCTCGACCTGCTGTCCTATACCTTTACTTTTTACAACAACGGGACAGCTATGCTGGCCAGCACCGTGAGCTCCGAGTATCAGAACTACTACCTCAGCGGCAACGCTATTACCATCGCTTCTCCCTACTGGGGCAACAGCAACGGTACCATTGAACAACTCGACGGCCGGAGTATGCGCATCACCTTCATTATGCCGGATGGGTATGGGGGAACGTACCCAATGACGATCTACTTTCAGCGCTTCTAGTAGTCTGTCAAGCTCAAATTGACGGGTAATCTGTGGCGTCTTTTGTCCCAGCTCTGCGTCGCCTCCTCACCTTGGTAGCTATGGCTACCAGGCTCCGGGGGCTTCTTGATCTGAACCAAAATCCGCTAACACCTTACCCGTCATTTAAACGTTGACAGGCTTCTAGTGGGATTAGCCCCCAGCCTCTTAAAACCACCCCATCCCCTGATTGATCAGTACATACAGGATCGCTGCGATAATCGGCGCCAGCACCGACAACCCCATAAATATAAAATACCATCGGGGGACCTTTGACTTTTCGACCAGCTCGACTACGAGCGATACCATCAGGATGAGCAGAAATATACTGCCGAAGATGAGGCTGAGCATGGTGGCCATATAGTCATTGAATACCCAGATGATGAGGTAAAGGACTACTTCTCCCAGCAGGATCTCGATTGGGCGGATGCGTTCCATTAAGGTAGATTCGATTTGATGCCAATCTACGCAAAATAAAGGGATCAGTAATCCCTGAATACACGGCCGGCGTTGCGGTTAAAATTATCCTGTACTTCCGATCCGCCGAAGTAATCCGACCCCTGTATCTCATTGGGCACGTTGCGGTATAGTTCGCGTTGCCACTGCGGGTTGTTCAGTTCTCCGATGGCCGTGGAGTGCAGCAGCTGGTAATCGTCCGGTGCCAGCGATGGGTTATAGAAGACGAATTTGACGTTATTCTGGTTGGTGCGTGGGAATTCGTAGTATGTCCATATTTCGTAGGGTGGGGCAGCGGGTTCCTGATCGCGGTTCTCTATATCGTCGGGCTGGCCGTACTTGAGATAGATGTAGCCGCGGTCGGTTTCGAATCCGTGGCGGAAGCCGGAGTCGAACTGTTGGTCGATGGCCCGGGCCACCTCCATGTATTTCTGGTAGGCGAATTCCGGGTTATTGGGGCTTTCCTTGGCCCAGAAGCTGAACAGGTAGAGGCGTTGCGCATTGATGCTGTCGTCGCGGATGATGTTGTTGACCAGGTCGACATCCCCCTGCGGCAGTTTGGGGGTCAGGGCGCGCAGGCTGTATTCCAGGTCCTTAGGCGTTAGCTTGTTGACGAATTCCTCCTCGATGTTGATATTGGAGGCCAGTTGCAGCGTTTCCAGTTCCTGATCGAGGAACGGATTGCTGCGCTGGAAGAAGATGCGCTTACGGCTCAGCAATTCCTTGGCGCGGTTGCGCACTTCGACGATGAGGTTATAGTTGCCGGAAGGTACCTGGCTGATATCCATCTGTACGAGCAGAGGAATGATGGGTTGCGGCTTCTGGCGCTTATGCCCGATCATGACCGTTTCGGATTCGCCATTATCCAGCTTTTCGATGGAATAGCTCACCATGAAATCTTCTCCCAAAACCTTGTCGGCATTGTAGATCTCGTTGTAAAAGATGAGGGAAGAAGCATGGCGGCTGTAAAAATTGTAGGGCAGAGGCTCCATCTGTACCCCGCTTTTGACGAAAGTGTTGTTGACGTCATCGGACCGTTGGAAAGATGCCAGAAGGACCAGCCCTGATTGTTGCAGGCCTTCTTTGCCGTAATCGAACTCAATTTCTGTGTTGAATTCCTTGGCATTTTCCTCCCGGTGAATATCCTTAACGGAGACCACCAGCTCGTACTTGCCATCGGCCAGGCCGTAGCGTTTCAGGTCGATGAAATCCATGGGGCGGGTGGACACCGGGCTGTGCAGGGTATATTTGTCAAACTTAATGATCTCATCCCCTTGCTTAAAGAGGATCACCACCTCTGCGTCTGCCTGGTAGGTAGAATCGGTAAGAGGCTGGAAGGTGACGGACCTCCCCGAAATGTGCAGGTATATCTCAATGTAGCTTTGGGACGGGCTTTTGAAGGTCGAATAAGAAACGCTGGCGTCCAGAGCCGGCAGGGAGCCGCTCAGGCCCAGGAAGAGCAATAAAACAGTTAGGTTTTTCATGGCCGAATGATTTTAGCTAAAGATAAGGCATCCTGTTAACATGCCTGAATACGAATTCATCGAAAAGTCAGTTTTCAAACAGTTTGTTAATTGGGTGAGCTGGCCTTAGGTGATGTGGCATGCAGGACGTGGCTTGTATAAATTGGCGAAATGCAACTCCTCTCGAGGAGCAGCCAGCATCTTTCGCTTGTCACTTTTCTCTCGGCAGTGCGGCTGCAGGCGCCGGTTTTGCAGCACTTTCTCTTTTAATAAAACAAGTTACCCAAAAATTGGTTGGTATGGCGGAGAAGTGGGTATCCATAAAATGATTACAAAAGTAATCGTTACAAAAGTGACGATTGGCCGCAGCCTGCCGCTCCAACCTCATTTCCCAAAACCCTCACTCTTCTCCTCCCGCCACCGTCATTTTCCTCTCTTCCTCCCGAACCGCCACATCCAGTTTCCGGCGCATTTCCATCCGCAGGTACGCGTAGGTCACGGCCGCAGCCAGCACATCAGACACGGGGAAGGCGTACCAGATGCCGTCGAGCCCGAAGAGGCGGGGCAGCAGCAGGACAAAGGGAATGAGAAAGAACCCCTGTTTGGTGAGGGTGAGGAAAAGGGCAGGCTTTGCCTTGCCGATGGCCTGAAAGTAAGCAGCCCCGACCAGCTGCACGGTGATGAGAGGGGTAGCGAGGAAGGCAAGGACCAGAGCGGTGGGGGCTTTTGCCAACAATTCCGGGTCGTTGGTAAAAAGGTGGACGATCTGCTCGGAGAAAAAGATGATACCGGTGAAAAGCCCCACTGCAATCAGCGTTCCTGAACGAATAGAATAGTTGATGATATCACGTACGCGCCCCCATTTTCGGGCTCCATAGTTATACCCTGCTATAGGCAGGAAGCCCTGGGTAATACCCAATACCGGGAAGTTAGCGAACATCATCACCCGGTTGATAACGCCATAGATTGCCACCGCCAGCTCGCCGCCGAACTGGAACAGGGTGTTGTTGAGCACAATGCTCAGCAGGCTGATCGTGCCCTGCCGGGCGAGCGTAACCAAACCGATGCTGAAGATCTCTTTCACCAGCGGTGCTTCCAGGATCATGCTGCTGCGGTACAAGCGCAGCTCCGAACGGCCGGAAAAGAAGAACCACAAGGCGAAGCCGGCGCTCAGATAATAGGATATGGTAGTAGCCCAGGCGGCGCCTGCCAGCCCCATGTCGAGCCAGATGATGAGGATAGGATCCAGGATCAGGTTGGCTACCGCCGGAACCATCATGGTGAGCATGGCCATCTTGGGGCGGCCCTCTGCCCGCATCACGTTGTTGCTCATCATTGACCAGGCCAGGCCGGGAACACCGATGAGGATGATATCGAAGTATACTTTTGCCGGGGACATGATATCGCCATTGGCGCCGAATAGGGCAAGAAGCGGTTCCTTGAAAAAAGAACCCGCCAGTAGTACCGCCATTACGATCAGCAGTGTCAGGCTGGCCATGTTGCCAAAGCTGTGGCAGGCCTTGCGGTTATCGTCGGCACCCAGCGCCCGGGAAATGATGGAACTTCCGCCCACTCCGATCGCCATTCCGATGCTGGAGATGAAAAAGGTAATGGGCATGACCACGGTAATGGCCGCAATTCCAAGAGTGCCTACAAAACGGCCGACAAAGATGGTGTCAACAATAAAGTAGATGGACATCACCAGTATACCCACCGATGCGGGAATGGCCATCTTGGCCAGTAATTGCCCCATGGGTTTGGTTCCGAGTTCCTGAGAGTGGTTCATGGATAGGTTTGAGTGAAGGAAGGAATGCCCGCGCATTCAGCCTTCGGTTATTTTGCTGCGCGCAAATTTACGCTTTTTGCCTCTTTCGGGTAGTATTTGCTTGCTTTGAGAATTTTTGTTGAAATTCGTTCTTTTGGCCACCTGCAAAATGAAATCGATGAAAAAGCTATCACTGATCCTGTTCCTGGCCCTGGCCTTCGGTTGCCGTAATGAGAAAGAACCCGCCTTTGACGCGCTTCAGTATGTAGATCCTCAGATCGGCTCCGTCCACGGCCGCTGGTTCTTTTACACGCCGGCGGCGCTGCCCTTCGGTATGGCTAAGCTGGCGCCTCATACCAATGCCTACGAAGGGGTGGGCAGCTGGGCTCCTCAGGGATACGACGGCCGGCACACTTCCATCGAAGGGTTCGGCCACTTCCACGAGTTTCAGATCGGCGGGGTAGTGGTGATGCCCACGACCGGCGACCTGAAAACCGTTCCTGGATCGCTGGAAGATCCCGATGCCGGGTACCGCTCCCGGTTTGATAAGGGATCGGAACAGGCAGAGCCGGGCTATTATTCTGTATTCCTTAAAGATCATCAGGTCAAGGTGGAAATGACCGCCACGGAAAGGGCCGGTTTTCACCGTTATACTTTTCCCGCTTCGGCTCAGTCTCACTTGATTTTTGATATCGGCCATAAGCAGGGCGAAAGCAGCACCGTGACAGATGCCTGGGCCCGCTGGGATGGCGGCTACCAGATCGAGGGCTACGTCGAAACCTTTCCGGAATACCTCAAATTCTGCGATCCGGAGAACCGGGTGAAAATGTATTTCGCCGCTCGCCTCAATAAACAACCGGAAGCGGCAGGGGCTTTCGTAGATGCTGTGGCCACGGCGGGCGAGAGGGAAACAAAAGGCACGCGAAATGGCCTGTACCTCACCTTTCCTACTACTGAAAATGAAGTGGTGGAAATGCAGGTCGGGCTGTCTTACACCAGTACCGCTAATGCCCGGCTGAACCTGGAGGCGGAAACGGAAGGGCTGACGTTCGATGCGGCCCATCAAAGAGCCAGCCAGGCCTGGAATGCTCTGCTGGGGCGCATTCAGGTGGAGGGCGGGAAGCACGAGGATCGGGTTAAATTCTATACCGGCCTGTATCACGCTCTACTCGGCCGTGGGATCGCCGAGGATGTGAATGGGCGATACCCCACGCACCAGGGGGGCATCGGGCAAATTCCGCTCAATGCCGATGGGAAACCCCAATACCACCATTTTAATACCGACGGCATATGGGGAGGATTCTGGAACCTCGGGCAACTGTGGGCGCTGGCCTATCCGGAGTATTTGAGCCAGTATGTGCAATCCAATATTGACTTTTACAAAGAAACCGGTTGGTTGCATGACGGAACAGCCGCAGGGGCTTTTGCCAATGGCGTACAAACCAATTTTCAGGGACTGCTGTTGGCTTCGGCCTTCAATTGCGGCATCCGTGACTTTGATGTGCCGACAGGGTACGAAGCGGCCCGGAAGAACGAACTGGAGTGGCGGGGGCGCAACCTGGGCAATGGCAAATACGACCTGCACTGGTTCATCAAAAATGGGTATGTGCCTTTCCGGGATACGACGATCTCCAATGGCTGGGTCTTCAATTTCGGTGCCTCCCATACGCTGGAGTATAGTTACAGCTCCTACGCCGTTGCCCAGATGGCAAAGGGCCTGGGCCGTGAATCTGACTACCGGGAACTGATGAAGCAGGCGGGCTACTGGAAGAACCTCTTCGACCCGGAATCCCGGTTTATACGCCCCCGGCTTCCGGATGGCGCTTTTATCGAAGATTTTGACCCCATGAAGGCCTGGTATGGCTTTCAGGAAGGCAATGCCTTTCAATACACCTGGTATGTACCTCACGATATCGCCGGCCTGATCGAGGCGATGGGACGGGACACTTTTAACGGCCGCCTGGAACGGATGTTCAACAACGCACAAAAGAGCCTTTTTGGCGGGGGGGAAGAGATCCACAGCTTCTCCGGGATCGAAAAACTGTACAATCACGGTAACCAGCCCTGTCTGCATAACCCCTGGCTGTTCAACTATTCCGGCAAACCATGGCTGGCCCAGAAGTGGGCCCGCGCTATCTGCAACGAATTCTACGGGGTAGAACCGCTGCATGGTTACGGTTATGGACAGGATGAGGACCAGGGACAACTGGGCGCCTGGTACGTCATGGCCGCCATGGGGCTTTTCGATGTGCAGGGCCATGCTGCGGCTGCCCCGTCCTTCCAATTCGGCAGCCCCCTCTTCGACAGGGTGTCCATCCGCCTGAACCGGGAGTATTACCCGGGCCGGCTCCTGGCCATTGAAACGGTAAACAATGGACAGGATAGCATCTACATCCAGTCCTTGTCTTTCAACGGAGCCCCTTTGGATCAATGCTGGATAGAGCGGTCCAAACTCATGGAGGGGGGCAGGTTGGTATTTAAAATGGGGGGAGAACCCAATATGGCCTGGGGGACAGCCCCCCCGCCTCCTTCGGGCATGGAAGAATGAAAGGCACACGAAAAAACTAAGTCCGATAGCGTATTAGTTTTCTCTAGGAATCTCCAGGTGGGGAAGAAGAGCCACTTTTTATCCCCCAGCTGTAAATGGCGCCCACCATTGCCAGCCAGAAGCAGGCGAAGAGCTGCGGTTTTACACGGGCCTCGCTGGCCTCTTCGAAACCTGCCAGGGCAGGCAGAACGGCGCCCAGGACAACGGCCAGCAAGGCAATCGGCCAGGAAAGTCCATAGGTGACATAGATCAGCAGCGTGAGCGGAGCCGCACAAAAGAAGCCCAGCAACAGGCCGAATTTCATGCCTTCCACACCCGGGCCTTCCGGGCCGAAAAAGAAGGCGGCCAACGAGCCCAAAAGGATAGATGAGGTTGCAAAAATGGTGATCAGGATACCCCCTTTGGCCTTCTTTTGCTTTTCTTCGAAGTTGATAACGGCAAAAGGCAGCCCGAATATCAGCCCGGACAACAGGATGCCGCCTGTGCCCGGATATTCATTTGTGGAAAGTTGAAGGGTAAGCCATCCCAGAATGAGAATGCTGAAAAAAGTCAATGCGGAACGCTGGTAAGTTTTCATAAAAAGGAAAACGCCGGGCCTCTGCCTGCGGTTCTATTCAACTATTTTTACCTTCAATTGTATATTCATTCTGTACCCACTCCAATTTGATCCATGAAGATATTGCCTAAAACCCCGGAGCTGCTCTCCACCCTTCAATCCTTCGATACCTTCGAAGGCATCAGCCCTGAAGCCTTGCAGTGGATGATCGGCCGGTCGGATTATAAATTCTACGATACCGGCGAAAACCTCTTTTCTCCGGGCATGGCGGTAGAACATATGCAGATCATCATCCAGGGGCGCTACGTGGTGCAATGGGAACAGAAAGGAGAAACCCGGGAACTGGGCGTCTGGGAAGCAGGCTACATCACCGGCGTACTTCCTTTCTCGCGCATGAAAGAGGCCCGCGCCGTTGGTAAGGCGCTGGAGCCGACTTACACGCTGGAACTCCACAAGAAGCATTTTGTGGAAATGGTCAATGTCAGTTACGAGCTGACCCAGGCTTTGGTAGCGTTCATGAGCGACCGCGTGCGCGACTTCACGACCATGCAGTTCCAGAATGAAAAACTCATGGCTTTGGGCAAGCTCAGCGCCGGCCTGGCCCACGAACTCAATAACCCCGCTTCCGCCATGGTGCGCAATGCGGAAGAGTTGTACAAAAAGGTCCACACATCCCCGGAAAAGTTCAAGTCCGTCATTACCATGCGCATCACTCCGGAACAAACGGACCAGGTGAATGCCATCCTCTTCTCCAGGATCGAACAGGCCAAAAACCTGGACCTCCCCCTCCTGGAACGGGAAGAGCGCATGGATGACATCATCGACTGGCTGGAGGATCATGGAATTGATAACAGTGAAGACGTTGCCGAGACTTTCGTCGATTTCGGTATGACGGTTGATGACCTCGACAACATCCATGATATCGTTGGAGACGGCCCCACCGGGCCGATCATGTGGTGGCTGGAAAGCACCCTTAGCCTGGAAAACCTGGTCAATGAGATCCAGGAAGCCTCCAGCCGTATCAGCAAACTGGTGAGTTCGATCAAAGATTATTCCCATATGGACCGCGGTATATCCATGGAAGCTGTGGACATTCACGAGGGCTTGCGCTCTACGCTCACTATGCTTAAGCACAAGTTCAAAGCCAAAAATATCGAGCTGGCCAAAAATCTGTCCCCGGATCTGCCGCGCGTAAAAGGCTTCGCCGGCGAGCTCAATCAGGTATGGACCAACCTCATTGTCAACGCCATCGACGCCATGGATCAGGGCGGGACCCTTACGGTGCATACCTTCCCCGACCGGGAATACGTGCGCGTCGACATTACCGACAATGGCTCCGGTATTCCTGAGGATATTCAGACCCGCATCTTTGAGCCTTTCTTTACCACCAAGGCGATGGGGGAAGGCACGGGCATGGGGCTGGACATCGTTAAGAAGATCATGAACCGCCACAAGGCCGAGATCGAAGTGGAATCCCAGCCCGGAAAGACGACTTTCAGTTTGTGTTTCCCGGCGCATAAATAACGAATCCCCGCCTCCGCATAAAGCTACGGCGGGCGGAGACGAATCAACGAATCCCGAATCAACGAATCCCGAATCCCGAATCAACGAATAACCAATCCATGTCAGAAGAAAGAAAACCCATCATTTTTTCCGTCGACGACGACCCTCAGGTGCTGCGCTCCCTGAAACGGGACCTGCGTTCTGAATTTAAGGAGGAGTACCGGATCATCAGCACGGACTCTGCAAAGGAAGCGCTGGAGTCCCTGCTGGAATTGAAGAAAAAGGGGGAGGAAGTGGCCCTGTTCCTTTCGGATCAACGCATGCCCGAGATGCTGGGTGTCGATTTTCTGGAACAGGCCAAGGAGGCTTACCCCAAAGCAAAGCGCGTGCTCCTTACCGCCTATTCGGACACCGATGCGGCCATCAAGGCCATCAATGACGTGCAGCTCGATTATTACCTGATGAAACCCTGGGACCCTCCTTCCGAGCGCCTTTACCCGGTGCTCAACGACCTGTTGGATGAATGGCAGTCGGGCTATCGGCCTGCCTTCCGGGGAATCCGGGTGGTGGGATACCAGTATTCCCCAAAGTCGCATACCCTAAAGGACTTCCTGGCAGGTAACCTGCTGCCTTACCTTTGGCTCGATATCGAAACCAGCCCGGAAGCTCAGGAACTGCTCGGCTTGCATGGAATCGAACCCCGGAACCTGCCCGCCATTTTCTTCGAGGACGGTACGGCTCTGGCCGACCCTGCCGTTACTGAGGTGGCCGCCCGCGTGGGCTTGCAGCCCACCGCCCAATCGGGCTTGTATGATGTGGTCATCATCGGCGCCGGCCCGGCCGGATTAGCGGCGGCAGTGTACGGCGGCTCCGAAGGGTTGAAAACCCTGCTCGTGGAGAAAAGAGCACCCGGAGGACAGGCGGGCACCAGTTCCCGCATCGAAAATTACCTTGGCTTTCCCAAGGGGCTGAGCGGTTCCGACCTCGCCCGAAGGGCCATCTCCCAGGCCACCCGCTTCGGCATCGAGTTCCTCTCCCCACAGGAAGTGACCGGCATCGAGGTGGAGGGCGCCTACAAAACCATTCACCTGGGCGACGGCTCCAAAGTCAATACCAAGGCTGTGATCATCACTACCGGGGTCGATTACCGCAAACTGCCTTCAAAGGGTATTGCCGACTTTACCGGCGCCGGGATCTACTACGGAGCTGCTATGACCGAGGCGAATGCTTGCCGCAATAAAAAAGTATTCATTGTGGGGGGCGGTAATTCGGCCGGACAGGGAGCCGTGTACCTTTCCCAGTTTGCCGAGAAGGTCACTATTCTGATCCGCCGGGAGGACCTGACTTCGACCATGTCCTCCTACCTCATCGATCAGATCAACGGCATCGATAATATCGAAGTGCAGGGGAGGCGCCAGGTCGTTGAAGCCCAGGGAGAGGGCCGCCTGCAATGCCTGTCCATTGAAAATGTTGAGGACGGGTCTACCTATTCTGTGGATGCAGACGCCTTGTTCATCTTCATTGGCGCCCGCCCGTTCACCGACTGGCTGGGCAATAACATCCTGCGCAACCCGCGGGGGTATATCAAAACCGGCAAGGACCTGATGTCCGACGAGAATTTCCCCAGGATCTGGAAACGCGAACGGGAGCCTTTCCTGCTGGAGACCTGCCAGCCCGGCATCTTTGCCGCCGGCGATGTGCGTTCCGGAGCGATGAACCGGGTAGCCTCAGCAGTGGGGGAGGGGTCTATGGCCATTAAATTCGTACATGAGTATCTGGCGGAGATATAGTTTATAGACTTGTCAAGTTTGTACTGTACCAAAGACCTCATCCACAGTAAGCCCCTTTACCTGTGGAGATTCTATAGCCTTACCCGCCCTGAAGATCTGTATGTTGTCGTAGCCTTTGGCAGAGGGTTGAGTGTGTACCTCAACGATGCTTTCTTCCAGAACGACGAGCCAGGCCTCGGCAATGCCCGCTCTGGCATAACCGGGCAATTTTATGTTGCGATCTTTATCAAGAGAAGAGTCGGCAACTTCTATGATCAGTATAATATCTTTGGGCTGGGGATGGGAATCTGTATAAAAGTCCTCCCGCGTTTTCAGGATAGCGATGTCCGGCTCAGGCTCGGAATAATTGTCAAGCGTTACGGGGTCCTGGATGCCAATGATGTATTTATCTCCCAGCCACTTGTTCAGAAGCCGGTTCAAAAATTTAACTGTGCCGGCATGGGGGCTATTAATAGGGCTCATATCATAAATTTCTCCATCTAGCAGTTCGACGCGCGTTTCATCAAATACACCTGCATCACCCATAAGGTGGTATTCCTCCACAGTAAAGCGGTGCCTTTGATCCGAAATTTCAACCTTTTCTGCAGTTTTGCTACCTTCCATATCTTGTCGTATAAACAATAAAGATAAATAAAATGGTGGTTTCAGGCAAGGTAGGGAAATAAGGCAATTTTTATAAGGATAACCGCCTGAGCTCTCCAAAAGCTTACCTTTATCCCAAAAGCCATGCGAGTTCTTGTAAGCATCACCCTCTTTGTCCTGGCCCAAACCTTATCAGCACAAAACCAACCACCCTGCAGCACGGAAGCGCACCGGCAGTTCGACTTCTGGATCGGCGAATGGACGGTGTACAAGACCGGGACCGACACCCTGGCCGGCCGCAATTCCGTCCGCCAGATCCTCGGTTCCTGCGTGATCGAAGAGCACTGGACGAGCGCTTCCGGCTGGCAGGGTAAAAGCTTCAATACGTACAACCCCGTCGATTCTACCTGGAACCAGGTATGGGTCGACCAGTCAGGCGCCACTTACCACTTCTCGGGGCGCCGGGAGGGAAACGTTATGCAACTGTACGGGGAGACTACTTCCCCAAAGGGCGAACCTGTTCTCTTCGACTTCGCTTTCCATTACGACCCGGAGAAGGATACCATCCGCCAGTTATGGCAAATGTCCAAAGATGAGGGCAAGGCCTGGCAGGTGGTCTTTGACGGGACGTACGTGAAGGAATAGGTCGGAAGTGGGAAGTCGGAAGTCGGAAACGGCGAAACTTCGCATTTCCCACTTCCGGTCACACTTTTATAAACACCCTGTTGCGGTACAACACCCACGCCAGCGCCAGGAACACCAGCACATTCGTAATGGCGAAGGCCAGTGAGGCGTTCAGGGGAGACAAGAAGGGCGTAAACAAGGTATCGTATACCCAGCCTTTCACCGTCTGCCGTTCGCCGGCGGCGGTATCCCATCCGATGGTATACATCAGTTTGGCTACGAAGCCCGAGAGGATGAACACGAACAGGGCATTGGTGCCGTATACGACGAACGGCCGCGCCCAGCGTTGGTAGTTCAGGATATCGATCAACCAGTACACCACGCCGAGAAAGAGCAGTGCCAGCCCGGCGGTATAGGCTACATACGAGCTGGTCCAGATCTGTTTGTTGATGGGAAACGCTAGTCCCCACGCCAGCCCCAGTGTGGCCAGCAGGGCGCCGGCGGCCAGCATGCCGGTGGATTTGTGATAAGCGCTGCGTTGGGTGCGCAGCCACTCCCCGGTGAGCATGCCGCTGATGCCGGTCACGATAGCCGGCAGGGTGCTGAGCAGTCCCTCGGGGTCCCAGGTTTTCGACTGGCTCCAGAGGTGGTTGGAAGTGAGAATGAGGCGGTCGAGCCAGGCGCCCAGGTTGGTTTCTGCTTCCAGGTTGGGAGGATGTCCGCCCGGTACGGGCACCAGGGCCATCAGTGCCCAATACAAGAACAGCAGGCCGATGCCAAGGTATAATTGTGCCCGCCAGCCGGCGCGCAGGAAAAGCAAAGCGCAGATGGCATACACGATAGCGATGCGCTGCAGTACCCCGGGGATGCGCAGGTGGCTGAAGTCGTAGATGCCCCAGCCGGTAACGGCCATGGCCAGTGCCGATGCCAATGCCAGGTAGAGAAAACGGCGGGCCCATTCCATCCGCTGCGGCTTTTGCCCCAGGCACACCGCCCGGCTGAAGAGGGCAAGGGTAAAAATGCCCAGCAGAATATAGTGCAACACCTTACGTGCCAGGGGCGTATCCTGCGCCATGCCAAAATTCGGGAAGGCAGCCATAAAAACACCCAAACCGAAGAGAATGGCCGCCCGCAGTAACGTCTTGCGGATCAATGCCGACTGAGGCTGCCCCCGGTACTTGCTCAGGGCCAGCGGTATGGCCACTCCGACGATGAACAGGAAAAAGGGAAAGACCAGGTCGGTGGGGGTACAACCGTGCCATTTGGCATGTAAAAGAGGAGGGTAAACCGAGGACCAGCTCCCGGGGTTGTTGACCAGGATCATCCCGGCAATGGTAATGCCGCGAAAGGCGTCGAGGGATAACAGGCGTTTGCTGAGGGCCGGGTCTGTCATGTGGTTATTCTGATTAGGTGGAGCGTAAATTTATTTTTTTCTCTGGACTTGGCTCCATTCGCGGACATAAATTTTGCCGGCCCTGTTTTATTGTATGAGGTTGAAATTAATCGTATCTTAGATCCGCCTTTCCAATAAAGCACTCTCCTTAAGGACAGATGTAACCTCGTCTGGCTCATCCCCGTCCAACACTCAAAGCCGTTGATCCAATTATTTCGGAAGAAAGTGGATTTATTCCGTGTTTCGGGCAACGCTTTGCAATACGTACTGTCTGTTACTTACGATAACTCTTAAT
Organism: Lewinellaceae bacterium; assembly: GCA_020636405.1. Lineage (GTDB taxonomy): Bacteria > Bacteroidota > Bacteroidia > Chitinophagales > Saprospiraceae > JACJXW01. The sequence goes on from JACJXW010000011.1 coordinate 105,941, forward strand.
CTTTTAATAAAAACATTCTCACGTATGAAAAAATGGCCCATTATGATGCTTACGCTGTGCCTGCTGGCCACAGCTACCCTTTTTGCCCAGGGATCGAAGAAAACCATTGAAACAGATAACTTTACCTCTATAGGCCTGGGGCTGCCGGTTACAGTATATGTGACGAAGGGCGCTAATAAGGTCGAAGTAGAAGGGCCCGCCAGTGCGGTTGAAAAAATGAAATTCGAGGCCAAAGGCAACAGCCTCAACATCGAGCGCGATGAAAATCTGCGCACATGGAAGGGCGAAGGCGTTAAGGTTTATATCAGCATGCCCAACATTTCCGGGCTGGCCATCGGCGGTTCCGGCTCGATCATCGTTCAGGATGCATTCAATGAGATGGGAGACCTGGACCTCTCTATCGGCGGTTCCGGCGATATCGAGATCGGCGGGAAGGCCAAAAATGTCAACGTCAGCATTGCCGGCAGTGGCGATATTAAGGCATCCAACCTGAGCGGTAACAAATGCGACGTTAGCATTGCCGGCAGCGGGGACGCTAAGGTCGGCGAAATGAAAGCCCTGGGAGTTTCCATCGCCGGCAGCGGCGACGTGGGCTACAAGGGCGAACCGAAACTGACCAAGAGCATCGTCGGTAGCGGCAACGTGAAGAAGATATAACCGGACGAGGTTGTCTCAAAAGTCCAAAATGAATGGTACACTGATCTGTTAAGATATTTTAGGATTTATTAAGATTTGAATGAAATAGGATTTTGAATCCTGAATTATCCTAAAGGATCAGTGTACCATCAGTCATGAAACAGCTTCGCCAAAAGCCAACAGCACCAGCCCCACCGCTGGGCTGCCCAACTAAAACGGTTACTGATATTGGCGTGTGGTTTTTGATTTTTGATCTCCTCCGGTGCGCGCCCCCCGGTGAAGCAAGGACGGGCACATCGAAAATCGAGAACCGCACACGGGAGAAGGGAGTCTCGTACGTTGGCCCAGGCGGTTAGGTAGTTACTCAATTGGCCGCCGTTCCTCAGTTGCAGGAGGGCCAAGCTGTAGTGGGCGGGCGCGCCACAGGATCTATGGCCCTGGTGTCTTTCAAAGGCCTTTGTCGCCGCTACGAGCTGCTCCTGCTCCAGGTATTGAACCCCTTTTTTTGCCTGGGCTGTCAGCACCAGCGTGGACAACAGGAAAAGGCCGGTGAGCAGCAGGGGTGAGGTAGGAGTGTTTTTTAGGGTACAGTGATTTTGGATGGGGTTTTAGAGAGGAGGTGGTGCTTCCCAACATTCCTTCATCCTAACTAGAAGCCAGTGCCGCAATAACCATGAAGGCCAGGATGATGAGCAATATGATCACAAATATCCGCCAGGCGAGGAAATTGTTGAAATATTTTGCAAACCGGGATATGAAGCCTGAAATGCGTTGCCCGTCATCGTTTCCGTAATGCTGCAATTTCTGAGCGATGAGTTCCAGGTTTTGTTCGGAAGTGTACTTTTTGCGGACCAGGACAGGCAGGATATTGGCCAGTATGGCCTTCGCTTTGCCGGAGTATTTCCCCAATGTGAACCACCCAATGAGGAGGCTGATCCAGTTGTCTTTGAGCGAAGTGAATACAGGTTCCCGTTCTCCCTGATGGATCGTTTTTTTCTCTGGTTCTCGATTTTGACGCTTTTTTTCCTGATACTGCTCGATGAAGAGTTGTTCCTCGAGGTCGAAAGTCTCGCCAAATTGGTAAAGTGCATCGAGGGCTATTTGTTGCCCGGCAGGATGTTCTTCGAGCAGCCAGCCCATGAGGGTTTTTTCAATGGACGTTAGCGGGCGCCTCGTATTTAACCAAATGGGATACTTCTCATCACCGAATTGCCAGGTGATGTCCCCTCCTTTCTGTTCCCCGCGCTGGTTGAGATAGATTTGAGTGAAGGCTTTAATCAACTGATCATGTCTTTTGTAACTCAGGTTCTCAATAATGTCCAGAATGGCAGGGTCTACCTGAGAGGCATGGACATCAAGCTGCTTGAGTACAAAACGAAAGTAGTATTTCTCAATGGCCTGATGGTATTCTTCCTCCTGCAGGTTCCTTATGATCTCATAGGCAGACCTGGCATTGAAAGTGTTCTCCTCAACGAATCGCATTTCTGCCAGGGCCAGGATAATAGTGATCAGGACAGAGTCTCTATGGGTAACCCTGAACCCGCTACTCCGGTATTGGGGGTATTTTTGGACGTATTTCAGCCAGTCTTCGATCAGAGATTTTACCTTGTCCGGGAAGCGTTCATAGGCTCTGGCGATGCCAATGGCCACACTGTATATCAGGTCGGCATAATGCAACAGGCTGAACAGCTCCTTGCGCAATTGCCAAAAATGGTTGGCCACCACAATAGGGACGGTTACCTTACGGTATCTTTCCCTGACATATTCATTGCTATCCTTCCTGGCCTCCAGGAAGGCCGGAATGAAGTCTTTGGACAATTTATTAGGCTCATCATAAGTGGAGGCGTAGGCCAGGGTCAGGGCTATTGTTGCCCGTACAACGGCTTCCGCAGGGACAACTTCCGGTTCTTCCTCCTGACTTTCCTGGTTTCCTTCAGTAATGAGGTTTCTGGCGATATTGTCAATGATCTCCCGGATATGCATTTCTTCCCGCCATCTTTCAAGTGTTTCAAACAGTTGTTTTTCACCTTCAAATGCTCGCCATCTGGCAAGTGCCTTGGCCGTTACTTCCTGGATATGTATGTTCTTATTGGTAGCAAGGCGTAGCAGGTTTGGTTCTACCACTCTGAGGTGTAGAATGCTCAGATCACTGAGAACCTCTGAAACAACCTCCAGCAGGCGCCCTCTTCTTTCAGCCGTACCGTATAGTTCCCAGTTGTAGGCAGTAATATTGCCTGCGTTGCGTATCAGGCTTTCCAGAGTAGGCAATGCCGCCAGAAGTTTTCTTCGGTGGCTGTACCATATCGCTTTAAAAAATTCCTGCCGCTGGTTGGGAAATTTGCTATAGATCAGCCGCCGGTTGGCATCTACCTGCTGGACATTGAAGAAGTTGAAAAGACTGTCCAGGTCACAATAGTCGAGCGAGCGCAAACGGGTCTCCCGGGCTTCCCAGGTTTCATCTACAAGCCTTTCGGTGGCTTCGAAGAACTGGTCGTCGTATAAGCCCTCGAACAGGGAAAGGGCAATAGCCGTTTCCTTTTCCTTTTCATCGAGGGTTAGAAACCAGTTGGTGATCAGGTCCAGGTTGTCGTTGGTGATCTGTGCCAGCAGTTTGTTTAGCCCGTTCTTATCAATTGCTTTCCGCTGGTTCTTCAGTAAACGAACAAAGATCTGTATCTTATCTACTGTTTCCAGATCGGAGGCCAGTTCTTCCACGGAGATGCCGCGAACCAGTTCGGTATTGGGGTACAGACGTTCTACGCTGTTTTCGAAAATATTCTGTTGGCCTGCTTTCTCTAATTCCAGGATCAGACAACGGGTAAGATCATCGGGGCTGTAAATATGGCTTTGCGGGATCTCAAACCAATGTTCACGCCGCACATCGGGGGGGAGCTTCCAGGAATGCTCGGAAAGGTTGGTACTGATGAGAACGAAGTGCCCATACTTTCTGGCAATCTCGGCAATACGCCGCAGGTCATAGTTTAGCTCCTGGGGTTTGGTTTGGGGAAAGAGAAAAATAGTCGGAGCCTTTTCTTCGGCCAGAACATGTGCCGGATTGGCGCCCCCTGCTCTTTCTACCCATTCTTTGGCCTTGAGCCCCTTGTCCTCATGGATCAAAGCCGCCAGGTGGCGAATGAGGTCATTCTTGTAAAATTCAAATTTACCTCCAATGGCCAGCAGGTGATTTTCCAGGGCCTGATTAAGCAACAGGCCAGTGAATAATGGAGCAATATATTCCCCATTACGTTTGTAAGGGTCAAGATTGACCTCGGCAAATTTTGCCTGGGTGTAAATAAAGGTCTTTTCTTCGATTCTGATATCCCGCCCGGCGACGTATTCTCCGGTTAACGTTACCTGATCGGCTACTATACCACTGTTCTCCACATTAGGTTGAAAGCTGGTTTGGGGCATGGGTTAAGTTTTTTCCAGTTTATGGCAATCTGCCAGGCCATTCACCCGGCAAAAAGTGGCCGCCGAATCCGCATGAAAAGCTCGATCTTCGGCGGAGCGGCCCTATTTTTTGATATTCATATCCCGTCCGGCAACATTTTTCCCCTTCAGGGTGACGCCTCCCTCATTGGTGACGATCCCGGCATCTTTGATCTCCTGCTTCACCTCATCCCCCACCCGGAAATCCCCCCCCACATTAATCGTACTCCCCTGCACCACATTCTTGCTGTCCTTGATCACCACCTTACTGCTGCCTGTGGCTCCTTTTTCCGCCGCCTTTTTCAGCAGGCTCTCGAGCTGTTGTTTCAGGGCTTCGTCTTTGTTCAGTTCCTTGCGCAGGGCAGAGCCGATGGCGCCCCTTGTTTCTTCCGGGCTGTCTCCGGCTTCGATCTCTTCAATGAACCAGGGTTTTACCTTTTCCCAGATCTCCAGGATGGAGCCGTCGGCAGCGTGTTTAAACTCCTTGCCGATCTGTTGGACGGAGTCCAGTTTCAAGAGAGGGAAGACGGTGGAGACGATCTCTTTGGCGAGCGTTTTGGCGTCCATGTTCAGTATTTTGAGGTTGTTAAGATCCAGTTGGTTCAGCAGTTCAAACACAAAGGCCGCCGCATGGGCCGCAGCCCGCGGCTGGTTTTCCGCATCGTGAGCAGCATTCTTCCCGTCCAGCAGGTCGGAGATGCCCCGGATATTGATGGCCCGGATGTGGGGGTAGGCGGCAAGGGCTCGGGCAAAGCCGATGGACTCCATCTCCAATGCCAGCGTGTCGTTGTAGTGGGCCTTGATGATGCGGTAGGCTTCCGCCTGAGTGGAGGCCACTACCTGGTCGCCCGAGGCGATCGGGCCGAAAAATACCATAGGAGAAGCGCCGGAAGACAGGCGCCGGCGCCACTCGCCGGCCCGTTCTATAGATTTGGCCAGTTCGATCAGCTCGGAGCTGAAGGGCAATACATTGGGGCGGCTGGAAAACCCTTTATCGGTAGATTTGCCGGCTTCGTAACCGTAGGCCTGGGTGCCCACTACCACATCGCCGATCCCGACGTCCTTGACCCCTCCGGCAATGCCGGTTAAGACAACGACGGCAGGCTCATAATGGCGGACGATGCGCTCCGCCGCCAGCGCCAGTTCGCTGTTTCGGGGCCCGGTCTCCCGAAGCACGACGCTGAAGGTTTGGCGCCCGCCCCGAAATTGGCCCAACGTATAGTACTGCCCGTCCTTTTGCTCCTCCCGGGTATCCTCCAGGTAGGCCTTTACGGCGTGGTACTCGATCGTTATCGGGGTCAGTATGGCAATGTCCATTCGTTTGGTTATTAAAGGAATTTCCAATATACGGTTTTTGGGCATTGTTGACAAGCTGGGGATGGAGGTTAGGACGTGGGGAGGTTAGGACGTGGGGACGTTAGGATGTTTGGATGTTCACCCCACGCCCAAACGTACTAACGCCCAAACGCCCAAACGTACTAACGTCCAAACGTCCAAACGCCCAAACGTCCCCACGCCCAAACGCCCCCCTACCGCTCCCACTTCCTCAGCACATTCCAGATACTGCGCGGCGTCAGGTTAAACCGTCCGGCCAGTAGTTCGACGGTATGGGTTTTGCGGGTTTCCTTCCCGGGGTACAGGTCCTTAAAAGATTCCAGAATGGCGTATTGCCGGATGATGCTGGTGTCGATCAGTTCCTGGTCGATGAGATAAGTAGCGAAGTTGTCGAGTTCTTCCGGTATTTGGTGTTCGTTACAATAGCACCGAAAGTTGCCGAGCAATTTCTCGCAGAAAATATCCATGATCTGCTTGCGTGTGGCCTGTTTCATGCGATCTGGTTTTGAAGTGGGGGCGGGACGCACCAGGCACATTAGTAAAAGGCTTGATCCCACCCCCCTGGGTTATCGGCCCTGCCGGTTTGGGGTACATGTCCATGGGAAAGGCTGTTCCGGGGCTAGCCTTCCAGTACCGGCAATGGGGCCAGAGAATGTTCAAAAGGGCTGTCATTTGGTTTTTAGGGGCACTTATTAAAAAAAGCGGCGCCGCGGTAAAACGAGAGCGTTAACGCAAAATCACTGTGTCTTTATCTCTGAATTTCACTAGCAACAGTACAAAGGTCTTCAATATCTTCCCTTACGGCAACCACGTTTTGACTACTTTTCCTTTTTTTTCATCCGGATTTTAAGAGGATTGGGGAATGCGTTTTTTTATAAGTTTCTGATATTTAATTATTTAATAAAAATCATTCTCCTGAAGTTTTCCTTTTTTTATATTTGAATTTGGGCTGTTTTTTCCTTTTGCAAAATGGGAAAGACAGATGGGCAAGTGAATGGACAGATCCTTTCAGTAAAGCCAAACAGAACCATGAAGAACAGCAAGTTAGTCCGGCTCCTGAGCCGGTTGAGCGCCTCAGAGATAGACGGGTTCGGTGCTTATCTCAGGGGCGTTCACGCTGGAGAGGACACCCCCCTTTCCTTTTTCGAATACCTTTACTCCTTTTACCCCGATTTTGAGGGCGAGGGCCTGGAGAAGGAGTCGATCGCTCAGGAGCTGGGCTTGCGTACAGCACAAAGCGGAAAGCGGATCTCCAACCTGGCCAGCCAGGTGTACGGCTGGTTGATCGATTACCTGGCCTGGCAAAAATTCCATTCGGAGGAAAATAAGTTCGAGTATTACCGCATGGCGATGGAAGCCGCCAGGGAGAAAAAGCTGGAAAAGGAGTTCCACCACCTGGCCGGCAAGGCCTCGGAATGGCTGGACGCCTCCCCGGCCAGTATATGGCTGCCGGCCCAGTACATGAGGCTGGCTCATGCTCAATATTATTACACTCCGACGAAAAGATGGAAAGCCGCGATGCAATACCTCGATGAGGCCACCACCCATCTCCACCGCTTTTTTCACACCTCCAATTTGAAATATTTCTGTGAGATGAAGAACCGGACCATCGCTTTGCAGGAAGACGACAGCCGGCTGAAGAAATTCCAAAGCGCAGGGGCGGAGGATTTTGAGGCTGGCTTTGTACTTGCCAGGCTTTATACCCTCTGTGCCGAGCTGTTAACAAAGGACAATGATGAGAACTACGAAAACTTCTATAACGCTTTTATGTCCAACGACAAACCATTGGGCAAGGAGGATGAGCAGGTGTTGCTGAAGTACTTGATCAATGCCATTGCCCGCAGAATACCAGGGGACGAAGAACTTTGGATGCCCAGGGCTTTCCGCCTGTACCGCTATGGCCTGGCCCGGGGCATACTCATCATGGACGGCTACCTCACTGACCTGGCCTTTCACAACATCATCCACGTAGCCTGCGGTGCAAGGGAAATGGCATGGGCCGAGGAGTTCGTGAATGCTTACGCGGAATTTCTTGTCGATGAGGGCAGGGATTCCACCATCAACCTGGCTCTGGCGCGAATTGCCTTTGAACGTTCCAAATTTGGAGAAACTCTGGAGTTGTTAAACGGCCTGGTGTTCAAGAGCTATTCCTTCGCAATTCAGGCCCGGCTGCTACAGGTTCGTTGTTTTTACGAACAGGGCGAAACCCTGGCCTTTGACAGCCTGCTGAAGTCTTTCGATGCGCTTTTGTCCCGAAACAAGGTAGTCAACAAAGAATCTACCCTGGCAGCATACCGCAACTTCCTGAAAATACTTAGGATGCTGGGCAGCGGGAATCACACCCGGCAACAGTTGGAGGAAGCGATCCGCGAACAGGAACATCTGGTTTGCGGGGCCTGGTTGAAACGCAAGGTGCAGAGCCTTCCGGAATAGCGCAGCCCTGCTGGTGCTTCACTTTAGGCAAAGCACGGCCTTACGAGACGATCATCTCTTCAACGATGATCATCAGCATTTCCAACCAAAGCATGATGTCAGGTTTTTTGTGAAAAAATCAGGTTGCCGAAAGGAGGGCAGGACATCAAACCTGGGCATCTGCAGCTGCCGGGGGCCGTACTTACCCACCTGGCCATCAGGGCATGACAAGAGCAGCCTTTGCACGGGGCAATGGGGCGGAAGGTTCAGCTTTTTAGAATGAAGCTATTCCGCTTTCGCTTGCATGTTTGTTTGATCCTTGATGGTGATACAAAGGTGGGAAAAAAAGAAAGGCGAGTCTATCAAGATTTTGATTTACAGTTGTTTATGTAAATTTTATAAAATTTTATAAAATTTACGAACAGGGGCCTACCCTTCCCAACGGCGTGCGTCCCGGGTGAAATGCTGGAAAGATTGGTAGTAGCGGCGGAACAGGCCGCGGTTGTATTGTTTGGAAAGCTCAATAACAGGGCAGTTGGCGCGGGTGACGCCGTAAAGGTACGGGGAGACGGCCAGCTTGCCATGGCTCCGCTCTCCGTCGACGATGAGGAAGTGGTTATAAGGGATATGCTTGTACAGGTAGACCTCAAATTTTCCCGGGAATTGTTGGGTTTCGATCTCCGCTTTGATGCGGCTCAGGTTGCTGAGGGAAGACCGGATCTTTTCAATGGAATGGAGTTCTTCCGGCTGGACGCGGCCCCGGTCGTTGAAGTAAAGGCTTGCTTCATTGCATTCGGGGTCGAGCAGGTAAGCTTTGAAATTGACGTTCCTTTCCAGCAGGCGGAAAACAGGCATTTTAAACTCCTGCTCGTTGCGGCTGGTAAAGTAATTGGAAAATGTATTCAGCCTTACGCCCAACTCGATTATTTCATCCTGGGCGGAGGAAAGGAAAGCGGCCTTCTGGCCGATGGGCCACCGTCCGTCCGGGTGAAAAATGGCGGGCTCTTCCCGGGCGGGGCTGTCCTGTCCTTCCTTTTCGGGGACAATGTAGGGCGTCCACCCCTCCGCAACGCGCTCCGGGTCAAACGCCATTCGGGCTTCATTGAATTCAAAACCGAGCTCCTGCCGGACGATCTCGAGCAGCCCCTCTCCGGCCTTGCGCAGTACCTCTCTGCCCATCTTTTTATTCGCCAGGATGTTGCTAAGGGAGGCGGCGGAGATGCCCTTTCCCAGAGATTCCAGCTTGCGCAGGATGTCGGCTTGTGTATAGGCCTTTTCCTGTTCCAGGAGCGCAAAACCATGGCGGATGATGTGCGCGTACCGGGCCATGCTTTTTGATATTGCCATTTTACTCCTTTTCCAGAGAACGGATGATTTGCAGCAGGTTGTGGATGATCTGGTTGCGGCGGGTAGTTGCCTGGTCGTAAGTTACAATGCCGATGCGGTTTTGCCGTTGCAGTTCTTTCCAGCTGTTGGCGAGCAATTGTACCTCGCCGTAGCTGTCCTCGTCTTTGGCCTTGGCCGTGGCCATAAGGCTTTCGATGGCTTGTTCGACCTTGTTTTTGCTGATCAGCGCGCGGATCTGTTCCAGTTCCGGCTGGCCTTCGGCAGGCGGAGGGGAATTGTAGTTGTAAACATCTCCGATGTGGACATTGCCGCCGGCCTGAATGTTGGCGTCCTGAATGACGTTCTTGCTTTCGGAAATATCCGTTTTCTTTTTGCCCTTTTTCTCCTCCATTAATTTGGGTTTTAACGATGGTTCTAAAGTAAGCCTTTTTTTGCCATTTATTCAAGTGAAGCAGTGGTTCAGTGCCCTTCTCCGTTGGCAGGCCGTGGCGCTGACAACGATGGCCTTATGGCTAACTGGATATCCTGGCGGCCATTACCCCTTTTGAAGGCTCCGCGCTATTTGAAGTAAGCCCCGCCTGATCTGGTTTTTCCAGACATTAGCATCATTGAATGAACCTGAATGGATTTTTCTTCATAACTGCTTCCAATTTCACTATCCAAAATGTTGGTTGGCCAATTGACGGCTTTGATCTTGTTTTCCTGCCTGATATATAGGTTTCGAACAAGGTTCGAGATAAGCCTTTTTTGAAAAAGGGTACCTGCCTTTAGTGCCGCAATCGCAAGAGATCGAAAGCAATAGGCCAGGGTTGAAAGAAGGGATGAAGGTAGCGCCAGCCAAAGAACCATTCAACCATCTAGCCATCCAACCATTAACTGATCCGGCTCCACCCTTTCAATTTCTTACCGTGTTTTTCGTCGTACCACTTGATGGGGTGGTGTTCCGGCCGTTCCAGCCGGGGGTCGTCGTCGAGGATGCGGGCGGCCACTTCGCGGGCCGTTTGCAGGATGCGGCCGTCTTTGGCCAGGTCGGCAATACGGAAGTTGAGGATGCCGCTCTGCTGGGTGCCTTCGATGTTGCCCGGGCCGCGCAGGCGCAGGTCGGCCTCGGCGATCTCGAAGCCGTTGTTGGTCCGCACCATGGTTTGAATGCGTTCCTTGCTGTCGCTGCTCAGCTTGAAGCTGGACATCAGGATGCAGTACGACTGCTCGGCGCCCCGCCCTACGCGGCCGCGCAACTGGTGCAGCTGAGAAAGGCCGAAGCGCTCCGTGTTTTCAATGACCATCACGGAGGCGTTGGGCACATTGACGCCGACCTCGATCACCGTGGTGGCTACCATGATCTGGGTTTTTCCTTCCACGAAGCGTTGCATTTCAAAGTCCTTATCCGCCGGCTTCATTCGGCCGTGAACGATGCTGATCTGGTATTCGGGCGGCGGGAATTCCCGCTTCAGGGCTTCGTAGCCTTCGTCCAGATTTTGCAGGTCGAGCTTTTCGGACTCTTCGATCAGAGGGTACACGACATACACCTGTCGCCCCTTGGCGATCTCTTCGCGCATAAAGCCGATCACGCGCATGCGGTGGTTTTCGGTTTTGTGGAGGGTTTTGATCTCCTTGCGGCCGGGGGGGAGCTCATCGATGACGGAGACGTCGAGGTCGCCGTAGAGGGTCATTGCCAGAGTACGGGGAATGGGGGTGGCGGTCATGACCAGGATATGGGGCGGGCAGGGGCTGCTCTTCTTCCACAGGCGCGCCCGTTGTTCGACGCCGAAGCGGTGCTGTTCGTCGGTGATGGCCAGCCCCAGGTTTTTGTATTGGACCGGAGCTTCGAGCAGCGCATGGGTGCCGATGAGGATGTGGATGTCTCCGGAGGCCAGCAGCTCCAGTAGTTCTTTTCGTTTTTTGCCCTTAACGCTGCCGGTGAGGAAGGCAACGTTGATGCCCATGCCTTCTACATATTGGCTGATGGAATTGTAATGCTGCTGGGCCAGGATCTCGGTAGGCGCCATCATGCACGCCTGGAAGCCGTTGTCGAGCGCCATGAGCATGGACATGAGCCCCACCACCGTCTTTCCGCTGCCCACATCGCCCTGCAGCAGCCGGTTCATCTGCACCCCGGAGCCCAGGTCGCGGCGGATCTCGCGGAGGACCTGCTTCTGAGCGCCGGTCAGCTCGAACGGCAGTTTTTCCTGGTAAAAGGTATTGAAATGGCTGCCGATCTTTTCAAAAACGAACCCTTTGATGGCGTCTTTGCGGCGGCGGCGGATCTGGAGCAGGCGGAGCTGGAGGAAAAACAGCTCTTCGAACTTCAGGCGGTTGCGGGCGCCCTGCAGCTCTTCTTCATCCCGGGGAAAATGGATCCCACGCAGGGCTTCGTAGCGGGAGGGAAAGCGGAATTTCCGGATGAGATACTCGGGCAGGTTTTCAGGGGTATCTGCCGGCTGTATTTTTTCAAATAGCGCCTTCATAGCCCGGCGGCGGGCACGGGCGTCTATACCTTTGGTGTTGAGCTTATCGGTGCTGGGGTATACCGGGGCAAAAGTGGCGGCCTTTTGTATATTTTCCTGTTGTGCAGGTTCCATTTCCGGATGTGGGATACTCAGCTGCCCTTTGAAGCTGTTGACCCGCCCGTAGATAACGTATTCCTTTCCTACCTCCAGCTGTTTTTCCAGCCAGTGCACTCCGGAGAACCAGACCAGGTCGATAGCGCCGCTGTCATCGCGAAAACGGCCGGTCAACCGGCGCTTACGGCCTTCCCCGACGGTGCTCAGCCGGCGCAGAATGCCTCTGAGCTGGACTTCTCCGCTCTGTTCGCTCAGCTCCCGTATGCGGTGGAACTGCGTCTTGTCGATGTACCGGTGAGGGTACTGCTGCAACAGGTCGCGGAAAGTGAAAACGCCGAGCTCTTTCTGTAATAGTTCCGCCCTTTTGGGGCCTACACCCTTGAGGTATTCTATGGAGGTGTCGAGGAGCGTCATCGGGTCAGGGTTGCATGGTTTTGTTGTTAGATGATTCCCGGCTGCGCTCTGGCAGCGGCGGATGGTGATATGGTGATATTGCTATATTGTTGTACGGTTAATGGGGTGCAAAACAAATCATTGCAAAAGTAACAACTTTTTGGTAATACCAATGGAACCACTTTCCACAAAAATTGTTGGCAGTATGGGCCGGGGAAATTTCGGGGAGGGTTTCCCCTTGAGAATGCTTTTGATTTCCCCTATTTTTGTCGACCTTGCGAAAAGAGAAGATTGAAACCATGGAATCGAAAAGACAATTACAGGTAGCCGAGCTGATCAAGCGGAACTTCAGCGTGGTATTGCAGAATGAAGGAACCTATATCTACGGCGCCGAACCCCTGGTAACCGTCACTAAGGTGAAAATATCGCCGGATTTTAACCTGGCTAAAATATACCTGAGCGTTTACAATACCGATCACAAACAGGGGGTGCTCCTGGAGATGGAAGAACATCTCACCCGCCTCAAGCAATCCCTCACCGCCCGTATTCGCAAGCAGGTGCGCCGCATCCCCGATATCGCCTTTTATCTCGACGATACCCTCGATGAAATGTACCGCCTCAACGAACTGTTCAATCGCCTGCACGAAGAAGGCCAGATCGGGGAGGAGGAGGAGTAGAAAAGCACAATACTGAACATTTTCTGGATTGTGTATTCGTGTATCAGGGGGCATCTTCGGCCCAAACCGAATCAACCAATACCGAATCAACGCCCCCCCTCTACCTCCACATTCACCTGTTGAGCCAGGCTTTCCGGTAGTTTCAGGGTTTTCCCGTTGGCCTCGATCTCTACGGACTGCTCATCTTTCCGGAGGATGGAGAAGAGGGTGCCGGGCAGCAGCCTTAGTTCCCATAGGCGTGCCGTCACCTTTTCGCTGGCCTGCTGGTAAGCGATATGGCCTTCCTGGTTGACATTTAAACGGCTCAGGGGATTTCCGGGCAGGCCCGCTTTAGCGGGGATCGGCGAGCCGTGGGGGTCGAGGGCCGGGAAGCCCAGTACGCGCTCGACTTCGTCCAGGATCTCATCGGTGAGGTGATGTTCATATTGTTCGGCTTCGTCATGGATTTGTTCGACATTGAGCCCGATGCGGTCGGCCAGGTAGGATTCCCACAGGCGGTGGGCGCGCACCAGGCGCCGGGCAGCGTGTATGCCTTCATCGGTGAGCTCCAGCTTTTCTCTGGCCACCCACCCCTGCCGTCGGAGAGCCTGCAGGTTGGCCTGCAGTACCCGGGGGGGCAGTCCCAGTTGCTGTTCCATGCGTTCCCGGCTCAGTTGCCCATTCTCGTGCAGGCGGTAGGCCTGCTTGAGGGTATCCTCCTGCTGCACCCGCCGTTTTACCCGCCGCCGTTGCAGGGTCCTGAATACAACCCCTTTTCCCGGTGCAAAAAAAACGGCCAGCAGGTAGAGGAGGGTAGCGGTAACCGCCATGGCAGGGCCCGGAGTGGTCTCGAAAACAATGGCTCCCAATAATCCGAGAATAGCCGAGCCCAGGCCGGCCAGGGAAGAGATCACAAGTACCCACTCCAATCGGTTGGACAACAGCAGGGCCGTCGATGCAGGGGTGATCAGCATAGCTACTACCAGGATCACACCAACGGTCTGAAGCGAGGCCACCACCGCAAAAGACAACAACAACATGAGAAAGTAATGGATCATTTTGATGGAAATGCCCATGGACTGGGCAATGACGGGCTGAAAAGTGGTCACAAACAACTGCCGGTAAAAAACAATGATGCTCAGGAAGACGTATACCGTCACCAGGGATGTCAATACCAGGTCCTGGTTGGAAACGCCCAGCACATTGCCGAACAGGAAGTCCTTGAGGTCGAGGTGAACCCCTTCGTTGCGGCTGATCCAGGAAATGCCCATCACTCCAATGGAGAACATGGCGGTGAAGACAATGCCCACCGCTGCGTCATTCTTGGTGCCGACGTTGTGTTGTAACCAGGTAATGACAAATGCCGTTGCCAGGCCGGCTATCACTGAGCCAACGAAAAATCCCAGGGCACTATACCCCACGATCATAAAGGCAAATACAACGCCCGGCAGTATGGCGTGGGAGAGGGCATCGCCGATCAGCGACATATTGCGCAGCACGATGAAACAGCCCAGTACGCCACACATCAGGCCTACCATGCTGGAGGCGATCAGAGCCCGTATGGCCCATTCCTGTTGAAGAATTTCCAGTAACCCCATTTTTCTTGTTTTGGGCTGAGAACCCCTTTGCCGCCTTAAGCCTGGATGGGCCTCTCAGCCGGTATGCTACGACTTGTGCAGGAGAAGATCGGCATTTGCTGTCTTCCATATGCCGGGCCTCCTGCTCTGAAACCTTGAACCGAAGACATTGCTCGTTGCGCTGTATATCACAGGTTTGCCTGCAGTGGAGGTTTCACTGCAAATATATGCTATTTTTAAAACAATAAAAATAGTTTTTTAGATTAGTCTAAAAATTAATCATGGTTTGATGCTTCTCCAGCTGTCGCCAGGGCCCTCCGCTATGCTCCTGCGTTGTCGCCGGCTTCGGCCTGCAGACGAGGTAATCGCCTTCGCCAGATAAGGCCGGCGTAAGCGTAAGGCTACGGCCGGCAGCGGAGAAGTTGATGCCTTCAATGACGGGCATTTCCTCCAGCGTTTAGCGCCAACAGGGTACGAATGGGAATCGGGGGCGGGGCAGAAAGGGTAGCCAGGCGATAAGTTCTTGCCCAAAAGGCGAGAACTTATCGCAAAAAACTTACTTGATCATTTTCATGAAGGTACCGACGAACCAATTGGAGTCGGATTTGACGAGGGTGTCGAGGGTGGAGTCGGCCTTATTCGAAAAGAGTTTGATCTCGCGGATGACTTCAATGAATTCCTCTGCTTCTTCACTTTCAGGGTTGACGCTGGAGATCTCGTCCAGCACGCGTAGCATGGGTTCCAGTTCGCGTTTTTTGCGTTGGATGATAATGTTCTTCACTACTTCCCACATGTCTTTTTCGGCTACGAAGAACTCCTTGCGTTCTCCGGGCTTAAGCTCTTTGTAGACCAGCCCCCAGTCGATCAGCGCCCGGATGTTCATATTGGCGTTACCTCGGGAGATCTGCAACTCTTCCATGATCTCCTCCGCCGAAAGCGCTTCGGGAGAGATGAGCAACAGGGCGTGGATCTGGGCCATCGTCCGGTTGATGCCCCAACTGGAGCCCAGTGCACCCCAGGACTGGATAAACTTTTCTTTTCCTTCTTTCAGCGTCATTCGGAGTGGGTATTACATAGCGAAGTTTCAAAAAGTACTGAATCGACAAAATAAAGAAAAATTTCCGGAATTGGTTTATCTTATTTTTCAGGAGGCCTTGTAAAACGGCGGCCTTACGACGGCCGCTTCCAGGCGTTTTTTCCCGGCTACGACGTAGACCTTCGTGTCCGTGGCGGCGAACGCCGTTTCCACATACCCCATGCCTATGGGATAATCGAGGGAAGGGGACATGGTGCCCGAGGTCACCTTGCCGATCTCCTTACCCTGGGCATCTTCAATGGGATAATCATGCCGGGGTACCCGCCGTTCTTCGGGCAGGATGAAGCCCACCAGTTTCCGGCTGACGCCCTCTTCCCGCTGCCGGGCGAAGGTGTCGCAGCTGATGAAATCTCCCTTCTTCGTTTTGGTGATCCATCCCAGCCCTGCTTCGATCGGGGAGGTGGTGTCGTCGATATCATTGCCGTAGAGGCAGTAGCCCATTTCCAGGCGCAGCGTATCGCGGGCGCCCAGGCCAATGGGCTGGATATCATAGGCTTTGCCGGCCTCAAAGACGGCATCCCAGATCTGCCCTGCATTGGAAGCGTCGACATACAGTTCGAAACCACCGGCGCCGGTGTATCCGGTAGCCGAGATGAGCACGTTGTCGATGCCGGCGAAAGTGCCTTTTGTGAAGGTGTAATACTTCAGGCTCTCCAGGTTCACGCTGGTGAGTGGCTGCAGGGCCTCAGCGGCCATCGGGCCCTGTACGGCCAGCAGAGCCGTCTGTTCTGAGATGTTGATCAGCCGGGTGTCGTAGCTGTTGTGGCGGGTAGCCCACTCCCAGTCCTTATCGATATTGGAAGCGTTGACCACGATCATAAAGGCTTGCTCGCCCTCGGCGCAATTGTCCTCCGGCAGCCGATAGACCAGGCAATCATCGACGATCCCTCCATTTTCGTTGGGAAAGCAGGAATACTGCGCATCACCGATCTCCAGTTTGGAGGCGTCGTTGGAAGTGATCTTTTGCACCAGTTGGAGCGCTTCTTTTCCTTTGACAATGAATTCGCCCATGTGCGACACGTCGAACACCCCTACTTTATTCCTGACCTGGAAATGTTCTTCCTTAATGCCGGCGTAGGAAATGGGCATGTTGTAACCGGCAAATTCTGCCATGCGGGCGCCCAGGGCAATGTGTTTTTCCGTTAAAGGCGTATTTTTCATATTTTGGTTTTATTCCGGTTCCGGTATATTTAAATAGACAGAAGTAATCAGGCCGTTACTGGATCACGATCTCCTCTATCCTGTCGCCCACCTGGATCTGGTGTACAATATCCATGCCTTTCTTAACCCGGGCAAATATAGTATAATTACCATCGAGGTGGAGGGCTGGAGCATGAGTAATGAAAAACTGAGTGCATTCCGTATGGTTGCCCGAGGAAGCCATTCCAACATAACCTTCATCCAGATAATGGAGGTCCGTCAGTTCCGACCGGATGGTATAATCGAGGCTGCCATACCCGTCGCCTCTCAGTCCGCCTCCCTGTACGACGAAGTTGGGCACCACTCGGTGGAAGATCTTATCGGTATAAAAACCCTGACGGGTTAGCGCCACAAAATTGGCTACCGTTCCGGGCGCGACGTCCGGCAGCAATTCCAGCTCTATATTTCCCCGGGGGGTTTTTATGGACGCACCCTGTCCTTCCGCTATCCGGCCGATCGTACTCCAGTCGATAGGGTGGTTGTATTCGGGGGTGACGGCTGCGGGTTCCGGCTCCCCTTTGAGGAACGCCAGGGTTTTGTTCAGTTCGTTATAGGTTTCGATCTCCTTAGGGAGTTCCAGCCTGGACAGAGCGGAATCGATCAGGCTGTAATTTTGAACATAGGCCTGGTAGTTGAGGTCCTTATTGCGGAGGGCCTCAGCTGCGATGGCTATCATGGCCGGATCTCCGGTCTGCATCGTTTCCAGGAACATACCGAGCAGTTCCCGGCGCACCTGCCGGTAACCTTCGCCGAAGAATGCCCGGAAATCCTCCCGGTTGCTGATAGCTGCCAGGGCTTCCATAGTGGCGGTACGGATGGCTGGGGTTTCCGCCCGGAAGCCTTCCCGGTAGATATACCGGTAGTTCCATCCGAATTCACTCATAGCTTTCAGGGCCGCTGTTTTCTCGTAAGGCGCGTTGGCGCTGCGGAAGCGTTGCCGCAGCTCCGCATTGATCGCGTCCCGGTAGTCGACGTAATAAGCAGGGAGGTGGCGGTTGGCCGCCTGATACATGCCCAACTGTACCTGCCAGGACACGGTATCCTTTGCCATTTGCCAGTAGAGTGTGGCATCGGCTGCATCCCCATTTTCCAGGAAAAACTGAGCGGCCCGTGTGGACAGGTGGATGTTGTTGGATTTCAGGGCCTTCAAGGCGGTGGGCTTTACTTCTGCGTATTCAAAGTTGCCCAAAGCGCGGAGAATATTACATTGTACCCGGTAGTCCTTTTCCTTCCCGAACGCTTGGGCCAGGGCAGTAAGCGCGCCTTGAGATTTTGTTTTGCCCAGCGCGACGGCCAGCGCCATCCGGAGGCGGGGGTCTGCTTCACCCGCAACGGCCTGAGCCAGGGCGGGGACTTCCATGCTGTCAATCTGGATGTTCTGCGCTCGGAACAGGTAATTGGCGGCGATCACCCGGCAATTGGCGGGGTAACGCCCATCAGTGGCCATGGCCAGCATTCTGGCAGTGCCTTCCGGCAGGGTAATGCCCCGAAGAGCATAGCGGTAGATGCCCAGGGCCTGGCCTTCTAACAATAAGGTGTCTTCGGGTTTATAGGTAGTAATGGTGCTGAGCGCCAGGAGGTTATCCTGCTCACCGCATTTTCCGATGGCTTCCAGTATGGCCCGGTTGGATTGCCAGTAGGCCCCGCTGGTGTCCTCCCGGTTGAATGCACCCAACAGCAGGGGTTCTCCAGCGGGCGCCCCGGCCTGTCCGATAGCAAAAGCCGCCGCCGCCCGCACCTCATCGGCAGGGTCGGTGAGCAGCAGGGCCAGGCTGTCATTGGCCGCAGCATCCCGAATGGAACCAAAGGCCATCGCCGCCAGGTACCGGTAGGTGGGGTTCTCATGATGGAAGTACGGATACAGGCTGTCTAGTAATTGCCGGTCCTGAAAATCATGGATCTTCTGAAAAACAGGGTCTTTTATATTGATGGTGATATCCGTGATCACCTCATTGGAAGGAGGAACGCAACCCCATTGAAAAAACAATCCGGATAAAATAAAGCTTAAGGCGATTTTCCAGTTCATGTAGAATGGATTGGTTTAGAAGCATGTTTGGATGACAGCTGGCAGGCTACCCTATATCAGAGCATCCCTCAAAGCCCTGCCTGTGGAAGAACTCTAAGAGTGTGTTCAAATTTCGTTTTCGGCCCGAAGTATGAAATTTGAACACACTCTAAGCACGGTAAAAATAAGAAATGCTGAGCGTTTATCCCTATTGAAACTCCTCCTCTTGCGCCGGGCCTCTGATTTCGTCCCCGAACATATCTTCTCCGAAGCCTTCATCCTCAAATTCATTTTCTTCCAGAGGAAGGTTGGGGCGCCGGTACTGGTCGCAGTCCATTTCTATACCAATATCGCCTGGCGGCTGGTGAAACCGGGCGGAGGAATCATAACCGATGTCTTCGGAAGCTTCCAACCGGCGAATGAACTCCCGGAAAAAAGGCTTGGCCATATAGGCGCCTTGGCCGTAGGTCAACGACCGGAAGCGGATCCACCGGTCTTCTCCTCCTACCCAGGTGCCGACCACGAGGGTAGGCGTGATGCCCATAAACCAACCGTCGACGTAATCGTTGGTAGTCCCGGTTTTACCGCCCACTTCACTCTTGAGGACGCCTAGGCCGGTAGCGGCATACTTGAGCATTTCTACCATCACATAATTGGCGTTGGCGTTGATGGCTACCCGTTCCTGAGGAAACTCCTCGTACAGAATACGGCCGTTCTTGTCCTCAATACGCAATAAATAGATGGGCTTGTTATAAATGCCGTTGTTGGCGAAAGTGGTATAGGCGCCGGTCATTTCCATATTGGTCAGGTCGGTGGAACCCAGGCAGATGGACGGCGATTTCGGAACCCGGTAGCGGCCGTTGGAGTACCGCAAGCTGCTGTCAATGCCCATCTGGTGGATCAGTCCGCGGACCGGCTCGGTATCTCCGAGCTGTTTCATGAGGTGTACCGATACCGTATTCTTCGACCGGCGCAGGCCTTCCTTCAGGGTGAGCAATTGGCCGGTATAGACGCCATCGGCATTTCGGGGCGTCCATTCCTTTGCCAGGAAGAAGTTGCCGTCGCCGGGTGCGATGGTCTGCGGAAGGTCATAAACTTCATAACAGGGCGAAAACCCTTGCTGAGCAATGGCAGTAGCGTATACAAAAGGCTTGAAAGTGGACCCCACCTGCCGGCTGGTCCGGTTGTGGTCGTACTGGAAATATTTGAAATTGACGCCCCCTACCCATACTTTGACATAGCCGGTTACCGGGTCTACGGCGAGGATGCCGGCCTGCAGGATCATACGGTGGTATTTTACCGAGTCCAGCGGTGTCATCGTAGTATCCTTTTCCATCTCCGGGGTATCGTAGGAGAATACCCTCATTTTGACCTTGGCCCGGAAGGCCTTGTCGGCTTCTGCCTGGAGAGCGTGCCACTGGGACTGCAGGGCCTCAAAATGGCGGCTGCGCTGCACTTTGCGGTAGTTGGCAGCCAGGCTGGAACTGAGGAGCCGGCGATCTACCAGGCTGGAAATGACGCCTCCTTTTTCGGCATCTTCTACAATGCGCTCGACCTCGCGGTCATCGGGGTGGAAAACCATGCCCTCTACTTCCTGCTCGAGCTGGTCCAGAATATCCGTCAGGTATTTGGCGCGCAGGCTCTGGTAACGGTCGGACAGGCGTATCATCTCTTCCAGGGATTCCTGGCGGATGGCTACCGGAACTTCATGTTCAGAGCCGCTGGTATATTCCCAGGGGTCTTTTTTGACCGCCTTCCAGGTTTTCCAAAATGAATCCTGCACCTTGGCCATGTGCTGAACCATGACGTTTTCTGCCAGGCGCTGCATATCGGGGTCGATGGTCGTATAAATGCGCAGGCCGTCCCGGTAGATGTCGTACATTGATCCGTCAGACTTCCGGCATTCTTTTCGTTCCAGGATCTTTTTGATGTCTTTGGCCAGTTCCATGCGGAAGTAGGGGGCAATGCCGTCTATGTGGGTCTGGCGGGTAAAGTTAAGCCCCAGGGGCAATTGCCGCAGTGTGTCGTATTGCGCCTCGGTGATCATTCCGTTGTTCTCCATTTGTTTGAACACCACCATTCTCCGTTGCAGTACGGTATCCGGACGGCGCAGGGGGTTGAAGAGAGAGGGGTTCTTTAACATACCTACCAGCACGGCTGCCTGATCGATCGAAAGGGAGTCCTGCGGCACGCCGAAGTAGATCTCCGAAGCGGCCTTGATACCGTAGGCGCCGTTGATGAAGTTGAACTTATTGAGGTACATCGCGATGATCTCTTCCTTGGTGTACCGGCGTTCCAGGCGAACGGCGATGATCCATTCCTTGAGTTTCTGGATGATCCTTTCCGGTATGTTGGAAGCCGCCTGTCCGGTGAAGAGCAACTTGGCCAATTGCTGGGTGATGGTACTGGCGCCCCCGGAGCTCTTTTGTCCCAGCAATACCGTTTTTACGGCGACGCGCCCCAGCGCAGGGAAGTCAATGCCACTGTGTTCCCGGAAGCGTTCGTCTTCTGTGGCGATCAGGGCGTTCACCAGGTTCGGAGAGAGCTCTCCGTAAGATACGGGCACCCGGTTCTCGGTGTAATACCGGCCGATCACTTCACCGTTGGTGGCAAAGATCTGGGAGGCCTCCTCACTCTTGGGGTTTTCCAGTTGTTTGACGGAGGGCAGGTTGGTAAACGACAGTATAAGGAAGGACAACAGGGTGACGCCGATGCTCCCCAGGCTGATGTACCACATCCAGCGGGTGATCTTGCGGTAGGTTTCCTGTTTGTTATTGATATCGTAGTCCATATTGGTATGTGATTCTGGATACAAAGTTAGTGAATTCCACCTATAGCCAGTTCCATTTATATTCTTGGTTATTTAACGGTTTGCATCCTGCCGCAGTATCTACAGCCCGGTTAAGCTATTATAGAACTCCAGGCTTTCGATGATGAGCTCCGGCGGGCAGTATTGGTTGATGACAGCCTGCCCGACGGGGTTGATCAGGCTGAAATTGATCCGCTGCCCCTCGTTTTTTTTGTCGTTGCCCATGAGGTTCAGGTAAGCTTCATAGTTGCCGGGGTCGAGGGCCTCATGGCCGTAATGTTGTACAACATAACCTGCGATCCGCTCCATATCATTTTCCGGCAGCCCCACCTCCCTGGCGGAGAGGAATGCCTCACAGGCCATACCGATTGCAACGGCTTCTCCGTGCAGCAGGGGCCGTTCGGTTTCCAGGGCGAAGCCTTCGATGGCATGCCCGATGGTATGTCCGAAATTAAGAGCTTTGCGGAGCCCTTTTTCAAAAGGGTCGGCTTCGACGACCTTTTTTTTGATGCGGAGGGAGGGTATGATCAGCGCTTCCCAGCCCGCCTGGTCCAGCCGCTGCAATTGCTGAAGCACTTCCCACTGCCCGGCATCGGCAATGAGGCTGTGCTTGATGATCTCGGCATATCCGCTGCGCAGTTCCCGCCGGGGCAGGGTTTCCAGAAAGGCCGGGTCGATGAAGACCCCAAGAGGGTCCTGGAACAGGCCGATGCTGTTTTTGACCTGCCGGAAATCTATCCCCAGTTTGCCGCCGATGGATGCGTCGACCTGGGAGAGCAGTGTAGTAGGGATCTGGATGAACCTGACGCCCCGCTTGAAAGTGGCGGCGCAGAAACCGCCCATGTCGCCGATTACGCCGCCGCCCAGGTTAAGGACAAGGGCGTCGCGGCCGGCGCGTTGTTCCATCAGCTGCGCCCATATCTGCTGGCAAGTACCCAGGTTCTTGTGCTCCTCTCCGGGAGGGATCCGGATCAGGTGATGGCGGGAATGCCCCAGAGCCTCCTCCAGGAAGGGCAGGCAATGCTCCTCCGTATTGTCGTCGGCAATGACGAACAGGGCGCTGTAGGAAAGGCCTTCCAGAAAACCCCGGAGGGATTGCTGAAGGGGCCCCACATATATGGTATAGTCTTTGAGTCGAATGGCCTCCATAGTCGTTCCTTCCTTTATCGGCCAAAGCTACGGCGCACCGGTCGAAGGATCAAATGAATTTAGTATTTGTTGGGTGTTGTTGTGTTGGTGCATGGGTGCATGGGGTATTCGTGCATGGGTGTAAGTGCTTACCCGAATCCCGGATCCCCGCCTCCGCGTAAAGCTACGGCGGGCAGAGACGAATCCACGAATCCACGAGTCCCCCCCTCACAACCGCTCCAACTGTTCCAGTAACCAGCTCTTTTCCGTCAGCGGGTTGGCGGCGATGATCTCTGTTTTGAGTTTGGATTTCTGGTTGTTGTCATACGGGTTGATGCGGATGAGTTTTTTGGTGTAGCGGATGATATTCTGGTAGTTGGTCTTGTGGTAGCCGATGACTTCCTTTCGGTTGATGTAGCTGCGCATGCTGCCCAGGAGGGACTCCAGCGGGTCGATGTCGTCGTTTTCGTAGAAGATCTTGAGCAGCATGGATTTGGCATTGAGGGTCAGCAGGATATCGTCATAATCGACCTGGACCAGCAGCTGCATGGCGGCGGTGTAGTTCTTCTTTTCGAACAACAGCTTGGCATTGCTGTAGTGGACGATGGTGTCCCGGAATTTGGGCAGCAGGTGGCCTTGGTGGTCGGAAATGAAAGATTCCACCCAATCGAATTCTCCGAGCCGGAGGCCGATCCGTATGACGTTGAGGAAAGTAAAGCGGGAGATGATGCCGCTTTCGATCAGGATGCCTTCCTCTATGCCGGTGCGGTACAGCTCGAATGCTTCCCGTACGTAGGAAGCTTCCCCCGTATTCATTTTCCGGATACAGTAATTGATGGTCATGAGGTAGATGTCCCGGATCTCGTGGTGCGGGAAGAGGTGCCCCTTCAGCTCGATCTCGGAGCGAAGCCGGACGAAGAAAGGTTGCGCTTCTTTTTCCGTGATCGACTTGTAGATGTAATAGTATACGGAGATGGCCGGGGAATCCAGCATCTGGTTCCTTTCCAGATATTGGAGCACTTCCTCCAGCATCCCGATCCGGTAGTCGGCCTTGTAAACCGCCTGGTGGAAGAGCATCAGGCAGCTTTGCCGCAGTTTGTCGGCGAGGAAGGTGGTATCCAGAGCATCGGATACCTCCTGCAGGTTCATCTCGGTGGTCCGTTTTTTACCCTCCTGAAAGGTATATTTTTCCAGCTGCAGCAAATATTCGTTGCGCAAATAATGTTCATCCCGGTAGGGGGCGGTCTCCTGAAGCGTTTCTAAGGAATTGATGGTCTTTTGAAAGGCCTTGTCGAGTTTGCGCTTGCGGTAAACGCTGGAAAGGGCCATTCGGGAGCGCACTTCGTCGCCGCGCAGCTCTTCGTAGATGAGAAATTCTTCGATGGACTTAAGGAGAAAATGCATGCTTTGACGTAACTTGGCATCATCGAAAGGTTCTCCGTTGAATATTTTGGAGAACACGCGTTCCTTTTGCAGGAATTTCTCTTCCGTTAAATGAGCACCAGCCATCAGATATTCGAACAGCTGCACAACGTCATCGCGTTGATTGTGCATAGGGGAGTTTAACCACTTGCGCAGGTTGCGAACTTCTTTCGCGGAAAATGTACGCATAATAGCAACTAAATGGCTGTTTTCCATGATCGAAGGTAATTGATTGTTGTCAACAAGTGTTGATGGTTTTCACTATCTTCAAAAATTTGAATTTTAGCAATTTATGGTGTTTTTTGTATATTCCATGCAATAAAAATACTTTGTTTTTTTCAACAAATTACATTTTTTGTCTTTGTTTTTACCTATGAAACCTATGATTTTTGTATCAGGAAAAAAAGGTAACGGCCTAAATCGCTCGCTAATGACTCCAAAGAAAGCATACTATCCGATCTCATTAGTTCCTACCATCAAGGCGCTGCCCCTGCTGGCTGCCATGCTCGTGGTATCGGTGCTGCCGCTGGGCGCGCAGGGATGGGAAAAAGCTTTTGGTGGCAATAAAGAAGATCAGGGCCTTTCCGTCATCCAAACCATCGATCGTGGCTATCTGGTGGTCGGCTTTAGCGAATCCTTTCCCAATGGGCCGGACCAGGATATCGACGTTTACGTCATCAAAACCGATGTTGATGGCCAGATGACTTGGGATACCACCTTCGACATCGGCCTGACCGAATACGGCAACGCCGCTTTGCAAACAGCAGACGGCGGCTTCCTCATCGCCGGAGAAGCCTCCTTCCAGTCCGTTCAGGGCCCCTTCCAGGCCTACCTTCTGAAGATCACCGACCGCGGAAAATACCAGTGGAGTTATACTTATAGCGATGCCCCCGGCACCAGCATTCGCATCAAAGATGTCACCGCCGCCCCGGATGGCGGCTACCTCATGGTGGGCTATATAGAATTCCAGGAAGCCAATGACGATATCTTCTTACTCAAGGTCGATGAAACGGGCCAGGAGCAATGGCGCCGGTCCTTCGGCATTGACGGCGATGATATGGCCGTAGCTGTAGATGTGCTGGGCGATGGTTATGTCATTACCGGCAATGAGGATAACCCCGACGGAATATTCGACCGCGATATGATCATCTACCGCCTCGACGGCAACGGCGGGGTGGTCTGGAAGCGCGGGATGTCAACCATCGAAAGAGAGGTCGGCAACGATGTCCTCGTAACCCATCAGGGCAACATCATCATCGTAGGAGCGGTGGGCGACAACAGCGATGCGGCACTCTGGAAGTACGGCCCCAACGGCAACCCCCTCCTCCTCCGAACCAAAGATATGTTTGGCTTCGGCGATGAGGCGACTTCGGTCATCGAACTGGAAGACGGCAGCCTGGTATTGGCCGGGTATACCGAGGTTAATGCCTCCAACATCGACTTCCTGCTCCTCAAGTACAACCAGGAAGGCAATGAGGTCATCGAAGAATGGGCCACCCATACGGGCGACACGGAAAATACGGACTTCGCGACTGGGATAGCAGCTACCAGTGACGGCGGCTATGTTCTGACCGGCTACAATTCCAAGTTCTTAAACATCTTTAACGATATCGTCCTGACCCGCACCGACGGCCAGGGCAACATTTACACCAACTACATAAGGGGAAAAGTATTTTACGATCAGGATGAAGGTTGCGACCTGGACAACGGGGAGCAACCTTTTCCCGGTTGGCTGGTCCGCGCCAAGGGTGTAGATAAAACCTTCTTTGGTTCCACCGGGCCTACCGGCAACTACCTCATCCGGGTAGATACCGGTACGTATGTCGTGGAAGTCATTCCCGCAAATTCCTATTGGGAAAGCTGCTTCCCCGGCGGTGTCCCCCTCAACCTCACGAATTTCTACGATACCACGCTGGTCAACTTCCCGGTCAAGGATATGAATATCGCCTGCCCTTACCTGGGGGTAGATATCTCCACGGCTTTCCTGGCCCCATGTACCGATGTGGTTTATACGGTCCAATATGAGAACAATGGTACCATCGCCGCCGATGATGCCTTTGTGGACGTTGAACTGGATGATGAGCTCACTTTCCTGAGCGCCAGCATCCCATCCACCAGCCTGGGCGGGAATACATACCGCTTCGACTTGGGGACTATTCCTTTTAACTCCGACGGAGCATTTACCATTAACACCCAGATGGCCTGCAGCGGTATCGCGACGGGCCAGGCAGGCCTGGTGGAAGCGCACATCTATCCGGATTCCCTGTGTACGGAGCCCGACCCCAACTGGGATGGCGCCAGCGTAGAGGTAGATGGTACTTGCGCCAACGATTCCGTCCGCTTTGTAATCAAGAACGAAGGGCAGGCGCCCATGGCCCAGCAACGCAATTACTTTGTCGTGGAGGATGACGTTATGTTCCTGACCCGCCCCTTCGACCTGAACCCCGGGGAAGACACCACGATCATTATTCCGGCCAGCGGCTTTACCTACCGCCTCATTGCCGAACAATCTCCCGGCCATCCGGGCAACAGCTACCCGACGGTGGCAGTGGAAGGGTGTGTTACGGGTGGCGGCAATTACAGCACCGGTTTTGTAACGGACTTTCCCGAAAATGACTTCGACCCGTTCCGCTCGGTGCAGGCCGATGAGATCACGGACGAGATGGATGCCGTGCGGCTCATCGCTCATCCCCGCGGCTACCAGGACTCCCTTATTGCCGGCAACACCCCCATCACCTACCGGCTGGCATTCCGCAATATCGGCAATGACACCATTTCCCGGGTCATCATCCGGGATACGCTGCCGGCAGGGCTCGACCCCGGTTCTATACAGCCGGGCGCCAGCAGCCACCCCTACCGCTTGGAAGTGTACCATACCGGCGTCATTAAACTGTCTTTCGAAAACATCCGGTTGCCGCAGGACCCCAGTGGGCAGGATCCCACATCCTATGGCTTTGCCGAGTTCCGGATCAGCCAGCAGCCGGATAATCCGGTGGGCACCGTAATCGATAATGCGGCTACTGCCATCTTCGATTATTATGCGCCGATCCGAACCAATACCGTGCGCCACAGAGTAGGGGTAGACAGCCTGCCTCTGCTGGTCCAGCTCGTCCCGACCGATATCGACGATCCCGGATTGCCGGAAGGACTGAACATAAAAGTATATCCCAATCCATTTGTGGATGTTGTCACCGTCGAAGTGGAAGGCTGGCCCTCAGGCGGCCTGCTGGAGTTCACTTTGTTTAGCCCGGACGGCAGGCTGGTGCGCACGGAGAGAGAAAGGTCGAATGCCTTTACCGTGCACCGTAATGCTCTTCCGGCCGGAACGTATTTCTACAGCCTGAGATCTGAAGGAAAACTCATTGGCAGCGGCTCGTTGATCGTCCGCTGATCATATACTGGCCCACGCCAGGTTCTTGGCTTTCCCAAAACCAGTGGTGGCGAACCAGTATATGCCGGGCCGGTAATCAGCCAGGCGCCGGCATAATCCCAAAAAGTGGCTTGAGGTTCCCTGCCAAAAATGTGCGGCAGGGAACCAAAAAAGCTGGCTTTGAATAATTTAAGCGAAAGATATTACGTTATCATAAAGAATTAGGTCGTCTTATTATTTCATGAGATTATGATTTGTTATTAGCAAGAGGCTCCGCCGGTACGGCGGAGCTTTTTTTTTTTGCCGCTTTTTGCCGCCAAAACCAAAGCGGCTGTCCGGTTAAGGGCCGGGTAGCCGCTTTGCTTTTGGCGGCGGCGATATGCCCCCGGGGCTTTTTGAAGGCTTTGGTTCGGCGGAAGCGCATGGGAAGAGACGGGACAGTTCTGAGGGCGTTCCTCGGGAAACCTGGCAGGAGGAAGGAAGGATGGAAGATGGAATGAAGGAAGGATGGAGGAGGGTAAAGGCGAGGAATTTTTGCTGAAAAAGGGCAGCAGAAATAAAAAAATCCGGATTGGAATAAAAAAATCAACTTTTTTTTCTCAATTATCTTGATGAAAAGGGGTTAAAATTTCAACATTTGGCATTAGTTGTTTTTTGATTTAAAAAATTGATTATCAATTATTTGTGAAATCGATTTTTCTGGAGAAGTTGAAATTTTAGCCCTAAAAACTCAACAAAAGGCGTTTTTTGTCTTTGTTTTCAGGAAGAAAGCCTTGCATATTTGTATTGTAATCAAAAGGAAACGCGCTGAGGCGCAGAAAGCTCTGAAAAAGATCGGAGTTCAAAAAGCGGTAAGATTGAAAATTAAGGTTCCGAAAGAGTAGTGAGAGGCTATCCCAAAGGCTACGAACAACAAACCGATTTACCTACGATCGGAACCAAACCAACTTCATAAATTTGATTTGCCGCCGGTGGCAGTACTGAGGAGGCTGAAACTTACGGGCTTGATCCCAAATCCCGATTCCGAATTGCCCAAAAGCCGAAATACACCGTAAGGGACTTTCTTAAAAGGCTGCCACCCATTTTGAAAAAAAGAACTGAAGATAATATCTGGGAAAACCCAGCCGTTGACGGAACGGAAAAAATTAATGATCACAATTTCCACTATTCAGCCGGAATGTACTTCGAAAGCGAGGCAAGTGATGAAAGGCTCGAAATCAAAGTACAATGATCATAATCCCATCAGCCGTTGGTTCCTTGCCATTAATTTTGGCAAGGAACCCCAAAAACTAAAAATCAAAGGAACTTTGATAAAGATATTTTCGTTTTTTCCAAAGAATTAGGTCGTCTTATTATTTCATGAGATTATGATTTGTTATTAGCGAGAGGCTCCGCATTGTGCGGAGCTTTTTTTTTGCCCTTATGTGAGCGTTTTGTCGTCGTCTTATTATTCCGCTTTAACAATTCAATAACAAAGATAGGAAAAAGATATATTTATCAAAGCCTTTTCAACACAAAGGCAAAGTTTTATAAGTTTTTTCGGAATATCAATACCCGGTTTGGGGTAAGTTTTGACTTTCCGGCCTGACAAGCCAGGCCATCTATCCTATCTGCTCTAACAACCACGCCCTTTCTGTCAGCACCTCCTCCGTTTCGATGAGCTGCCGCAACTGTTCAACTTCTTTCCGGTCATGCCGGTTGAGATGCAGCAGCTTCTTGGTGTAGCGAATGATATTGCGGTAGTTGCGGCGGTGGTATCCGATGATATCCTTCCTTCGTAGAAATACCTTCATGGCATCGAGATGAGACTCCAGCGTGTCGTACGCTTCCAATTCGTAAAAAGCTTTGATCATCAGCGTCTTGGCGGCCAGGTTCAGCAGCAGGTCCTGGTATTCGGACCGCTGCAGGTACTCCAATGCTTTACCGTGTTGGCGGCGTACATAGGCAAGTCGGGCCAGGCTGAAGTTATACATGCTGTCCCGGTGCTCTTTGGGAAGCTTATTCTGATAGTCCCGAATGAAAGCCTCGGCCCACGATAGTTCTCCCTCTTTAAGGGCCATGGCCACGGCGTTGCGATAGGTGAAGCGGGATACTTGCCCTTCCTGTACCAATATGCCGGTTCGGAAGCCCTCCTTGTAGAGGTCGAGCCCCTGGCGGGCGTAGGCCTCGCGGCCGGCATTGAGTTCGCGGATACAATAGTTGATGGCCAGCAGGTAGAGGTCGCGCGCTTCGTCGGCAGGAAAGAGCTGGCTTTGGTGGAGCAGCACCGTTTTGAAGTTCTGGAAGTGTTGTTCCGGTTCAATGCCATTCAGCGCATGGTAGCAATGATAGTAACCGGCGATAGTCGGTATGCGGAGCAACCCTTTTTTGTCGACGAACTGCAGGGCTTCCGCCAGTAGCCCGAAATCGTACTCCCGTTTGTAGACCGCCTGGTGAGCGAGTAGAAAGCAGGTCTGTTTGAGTTTGCGGGCGATGAAGGCCAGGTCTATGGTGTCGGATATTTCCTGCAGGTTGTGTTCGCCGGTGCGTTTGCGGCTGGCGGTGAAGGCGTATTGTTCCAACTGGATGCGGTATTCGTACTCGAAAAAATCGGCGTTGCGGATGGGTTGCTGCATTTGTTGCCGGCCGAGTTGCTGCATCGTTTGCCTGAAGTGTTTGGGCAGCCGTTTTTCACGATAGGCGCGGGCCAGTTCGATCTTTTGCTGCCGCTCGTCGGCCAGCAGAGGTTGCAGCGAGAAGTACAACTCGATCTCCTTAAGGAGCCAACTCATGGCGTAGCGTACCTGCTGAGCGTCGTAGGGCCGGCCGGGGTAGAGGGCCTCAAAGGCGCGCTCCTTGGTGGCCGGGGCTTTGAGTGTAAATACGCATTCGGCAATAAACTCAAAAAGCAGGGCTACATCTTCCCTTTGGTTGAAGAACGGTGAGCGGAGAAACTTGCGTAGTTCCCGCACTTCCTTTTTGCTCAGGCTTTCCACAACGTCCAATAGTCGGCTGCCTTCCATTTTTATTTAATATAATAATAAATGTGTATGATAAATTTTTGAAAAAGCATCTCTAAATATAGCGTTTATTAGACTTCAATTTCAAATTTCATTTGATAAACGGCCTTTTTTGTTTTTGATATTGCCCTGGAGTTCCCCAATCTTTGTAACGTAAAAAAACCGAAATCCCTATGAAGATATTGAGATACGTTACTTTTCTGGCCATCAGCCTCTTTTTTGCCACTGCCCTGCATACCCAGGGCTGGCAGAGGGCTTACCCTGATACGGACGGGGGCCTGGCCTTTTTCAGAGAGGCGAAGCCCACTCCGGATGGCGGTTTCATTGCCGTAGGCACCCGTAGCCTGCCTACGGGCGCTGTGCGCGATTATCTTCATCTGAAGAAAACGGACGCTGTTGGAGCAGTGCAATGGGAGTATTCCTACCGGGAAGGCGCGATCGGCCAGGATGCCGGATTGGGTGTGGTGCTTGCCCCAGGCGATGGGTACTACGCCTTGGGAACTACCTCTGCCGATGGCTGGCAATTCTCCATCCTGCTGCTCCGCCTCGATGCTATGGGGGACACCCTTTGGACAAGATCTTACGCCTACCAGGATACGCTGGCCACCAACCTGGGGGGGTATGATGTAACGGATGACGGAGGCCTCATCCTGGCCGGCAGCGTTACCACGCCGGACTCTACCAATGGCGCCTATTTGTTGAAAATAGATGCAGCGGGAAATAAACTTTGGGAAAAATTCTACGGATGGCCAGGGAACAACCCCTATCCTGTAATGGAAGATATCGTGCAGCTTGACGATGGCGGTTACATCGCCGCGGGCCAGTGGGACAGTTACCAGATCCCCAGGCTGGTGCGGTTTGATGCTCAGGGCGATACCCTTTGGACAAAGTCATTTCAGTTTTCCACCGGCGATGAACTCTGGGCCGTGCGCCCGGCCCACGGCGGCGGCTTTATCGCCTGTGGCAGCGCCACCGGCTTCGCCGGGTACAGCGCTGTGGTTGTCCGGACGGACGACATGGGCAACGAGATATGGCATAAGTTCCATGCCCGGAACACCAAAGCCGTAGACATAGAACTTACCCCGGATGGTGGCTATGTCCTGGCCGGTTCTTTGGACAACTACATCTGGTATCCTACTACAACGTCTGGTTTTTTGATCAAGATCGACGACAACGGCACCCTGCTCTGGCATCGGGATTTTACCAATCCGGAATCGGGCTTCAACCGCCTGGGCAGCGTAGAGCTCACCCCGGATGGTGGCTTTATCGTCGCCGGCGAATCGCGCTGGACTCCCTTTCTGGCCAAAACCGACGGCAACGGATTCGCCATCACCAACTGGCTTCAGGGTAAGGTATTCCGGGATGAGGTGGAAAATTGCAGCTACGATGCCGGCGAAACCGGCCTGGAGGAGTGGATCGTTCGCGTGGAAGGCGGCGGCCTCATTCAGTATGCTACTACTACTGATAATGGGGAATACAATATTTTGGTGGATACCGGGGAGTATACCCTAACTTTGCTGCCGACCAATGCTCTGTGGACCGCCTGCGAGCTGTCGGTAACCCATAGCTTGCAGAGTTTCTACGACACCACGCAAGTCGATTTTGCCGTTGCCGCTCTTACTGACTGCCCCCTGATGCAGGTGGATGTTTCTACCCCCTTCCTGCGGCGTTGTTTTGACAACACCTATACCATCCGGTACTGTAACGAGGGCACCGTTACCGCTCAGGATGCCGCAGTGGAAGTTCAACTCGACCCTCACCTCAGCCTGCAGAGCGCCGAACTGCCCTTCACCAACCTGGGCTCGAACCTGTACAGCTTCGAACTGGGCGATGTGCCCTTCGATACTTGCGGTATCTTTCAATTTACCGCTTATCTGGACTGCGATTCCACCGTGCTGGGCCAAACGCATTGCGTGGAGGCGCATATCCTGCCGGATACGCTCTGTATAGATACCATTAGCAATATGGCGTTGATCGAGGCGGAAGTTCTTTGCGAGGGAGATTCTATTCATTTCAGCTTGCGTAATGTGGGCGGGACAGGTATGAATAACGCTTCGGAATACATCGTCATAGAGGACGATGTGATGTATATGAATGCCCCCTTTGAATTGGGCGTTGGCGAGTCCCTCCATTTCTCCCGTCGTGCCAATGGACTGACCTATCGCCTGGAGGCTCCCCGGCTGCCTGACAGCAACAGCGGGCAGTATGTGAGTTCCACTATCGAGGGTTGCGGGTTCGGGCCAGGCGGCGGCATCAGCACCGGATTCGTCAACCAGTTTTCCTTGTTCCCCAACGACGGCTTCACCGATATTGAATGCAGGGAGAACATCGGCGCCTACGACCCCAACGACAAGCAGGCCCTGCCGGTGGGGTACGGCGACGCCCATTACCTTAAGCCGGGCACGGATATCGAATACCACATCCGTTTCCAGAATACAGGAACTGACACCGCTTTTACCGTGGTTGTCCGCGACACCCTTTCTCCCTGGCTTGCCCCGGCAAGTGTCAAACCCGGCGCTTCCAGCCATGGTTACCGCTGGGCCCTGAGTGGGGAAAACGTACTCACCTTCACATTCGATAATATCATGTTGCCGGACAGCAATGCGAACGAGCCGGCTTCTCATGGGTTCGTAAAGTTTCTCATTAGCCAGCGGCCGGGCAACCCCCTTGGGATGCGCATCGAGAACAGTGCCGCCATTTACTTTGACTTCAATGCGCCCGTGATCACCAATACCGTTTTCCATACCCTGGGCGAAAATTTCATTCGTGTGGTCAATGATGTCGAGCCCGGCGCCGGTCCGGCCCGCATCCGGGTAAAGGCCTATCCAAACCCCTTTGCCGAGCGGGCTACCCTGGCCGTGGAAGGATTGGATATAGAAACCGGAACTTTCCTGCTGTACCACATCGATGGGCGCCTGGCGCGCCGCCTGCACTTCCGAGGCCAACAGTTTGAACTGGAGGCTGATGGCCTTCCGGGAGGCGTGTACATTTTCCAGGTGTGGGCTAATCAGAAAATGGTGGGCAACGGGAAGTTAGTGGTAGGGGAGTGAATGGTGAAAAAGCTGAATAAGCGGCCTCGCTTTGCCGAATAAATGATGCTCAATGGCTGTAGGGCTGATGCTGATGGCGGAAATTTTCAGTATCAGCCCTATTCGGCCTATGCCACCAACTCCGCAAAATCCGCACGGAAGGAAGAAATATCAAAAGTATCGAGGGCCTTTCTTGGGATGGATTGCAGTGCAGACAGGAGTGCCGAGGCCATAACCAGGAGGGCCTCCTTTTCCTCCGCATTGTGCAATTCTTTTTCCGGAAGGGGAATGGTCAGTTCCAGCAGGCGGTCTTCGGGATGGTATTGGAAATAGCTGGGGGCATTGCTCTCGTCTACATTGAAAAGAATGAATATCTCGTCGAGCCCGGCCCCATAATTAAAAAGGCGGAAGTTTTGGTTCATCCAATCTTCAAGGTATTCTCCGTTCAGGTGTTTGGTCGTTTTAACCGTGCTGATGATATTGACTTCAAAATTTCTGCCTTCCATGTTTCTGATTTTTTATTGCGGTGTAAGTAAATGGACTGAATCATTGAATTAGCGAGTGCTTGCATATCAAGGGCTTAACCCCGGTCTTGCGTTTCTCTGTTTGTGTCCATGTACTTATTCCCGGGGCAGGAAAGGGCATAGTTAATTGGGGGAGGATAAACGGCACTCCTGTTCCGGCCTGAAAGAACAAAGTTGGTGCAAGATAAAAGAAGGCGGGAACAGGGAGATTACACAAAGGTCAGGGGAGAAGGTTGACATTTGTCATTGGAAATTAGGTGATACATACTCTATTTAAAAACATAAGGCATGATTGTGGTGCCGCTCAGCTAAAAATGTGGAGCGGCCAGACTCGACTCCATATTTCACCTTCCAGGCATCCTTGTCATCAGCCTCCACTGTAGCACTTTTCTAACAACCCCCAAAATAACTGCTTATGAAACGATTAACAGTCTTTATGATCGCCGTGTTGTTCGGTGTTGCCTTCAGCTGTCAGAAAGATAGCCTCACCGGTTTCAACAACGAAGAATTGGATGTTCGTTCAGAAGATGCCGTTTTTTCCAAGCCTCATCCCAAAATGGTAGAATTCCAGGCCGACTATATGCTTCTGCAGGTAGAGGCGCTGCCGGATGAAGGATTTATGCGTGAAATGAGGCCTCCCAAAGGTTCTACACCCATCCTGTACGGTATGAGAGGTAGCGCCACTTTTTTGGGAAAGTTTGATCAAGGCATGAGCTATGAGATTCACTTCCTGCCGGCTGAAGCACTTGAGAAACCGGAAGGCCAGCTCAGAGTATTTGTTTATGGGCAATTCATGGGCAGTAAGGACCTGGACTGCCTGAAGTATTTCGGCCAATGCATCTACCATCCTGATGGCAGGAGAGAATACGATTATGAATTCTATTCCGGTACCGGCCCGTTCCGCAAAGTTCAGGGTTGGATAAAGGGTAGTGGTGTGGCAAAGGCTCAGGGACAATTCATGGAATTTACCGCAAAGGGCAAGATGACTATACCTCCGCTTGAGAATTAAAAGCTCCGCGGCCCTGGCATGGCTTTTCACTCCCAATGTAATTTCCAGGCGGATGTTCAGCTTGTGGCGGAAGCCTATACCGCCACTGCTATTTTTTCTATTGCGGATACCTGGCGGCAGATCGTC
The DNA here is from genome assembly GCA_020636405.1 of Lewinellaceae bacterium. Lineage (GTDB taxonomy): Bacteria > Bacteroidota > Bacteroidia > Chitinophagales > Saprospiraceae > JACJXW01. The sequence goes on from JACJXW010000011.1 coordinate 141,007, forward strand.
TCCACCGCGTATTCGAGCCCTTGTTCCTCTCGCAGCGTTTTGCCCATTGATTTGGCCTTGTACTGCATGGATAAGCGCAGGGCTTCTTCCAAAGCGGCCTTCAAGGCGGTGGCCGTCGGCGGCTCTTTGCGGAGATGGATGCCGATGCCGTGATGTTGCAGGAGTTGGCCCCAGCATGTTGCTTCTGTGCCGGAACCACATAAAATACTTGGGACTCCGGCCCGTGCCGCTGCCGGCAGGTTGGCGGTTTGCCGGTAGTGGATCACAACGGCGCACTGCTGGAATAACCATTCCTGGATTGGTGACTGGACGTGGAAGATGTCCCGCTGCAGGATACCCTCTTCAAAACCGGGCCAATTTGTGCAAAGGATCGCCCGGAAGCCCATCATTTTGGAGAGCTCTTTTACCATTTTCAAGAGGAACTCGCGTTCCGCCTCCGGAGTCTGGCTAAAGTCAAAAAATACCGGCCGTCCCCCACGGTACAACCAGTCGCTCAGGGCAGGAGAGGGGCTCCGGCCCAGGAATATCCGCTGCAGGCTATCGGGAATAGACCACTGGCCGCAGAGATGGATAGGGGGATGGTGCTCTTCATCGCCACACAGCAGCCGGGGGCTGAAGTTGTAGAGGGTAGGGATATACATTCCCTGTAATTGGTTGCTGTTCCGTCGCACCCAGGAAGAAAATCGCCGAAGCAGGCTTCCCTTTCGGGCGAAGCGGGCGAAAACTTCCTCCGCCTTTAATGCGATGCCCATTATCGGGCAGGGCAGTGGGCCCAGCGCCCGGACAGTGGAAAGGTAGGGCTTGTGTATGACCAGCAGGCTCGAGTGTTGAGCCAACTCCTGTACTTTCAGCAGCAGTTCCCGGCCCTCTTCTTCCCCCCCCGGGCTGCTTGCCGCAGTAACCGGCTGGAAGTACAGTCCCAGTTTGTTGGCCAACCCCTGGAAGGCAGAGGCGGCGGCCAGGCAAACCTCCAGCCCTTGCTGGTGTAGCTGGCTCCCAAGAGCGAGCAGGTAGTGAACGTCCGGTCCGGTACTGAGCGTGAAGAGGGTGATGGTTTTCATGAGTCCAGGTTTTACGATGCTTTTGGCCAGGGGGCTCTGGGGGTGCTACTCCTATATTTGGTGGAGTGGGCAATTGTTACCATGCGGCGGAGCCCTTTCTATTCACTCTTATGGATAAATACCGGGAAAGTGGAGAAGTGGCCTCGTAGGTTAACACTTTTTTAGGATTTGGAGCCAGAGCCAGGGGGAGGAAGAGAATAACCGGGGCAGATGAGCTAATCTCCCTTATTGACAGGACAATGCAGTCCACGAGATGATATAGGCGTTGATAACAGATGGAAGCTGATACCTGTAGGGGGACGGACAGGAAGAACCATCGCAGTACAAGCAAAGGCATCCCTGCCAACAATCGGAATAGCGGAGGCCCCGGCACAGCAGTGCTGTCGAATGAGCATTTACAGCATCTTCGGCTAAAGCAGGGGGTTCATGTTACAACCCAAAACCTAAAACTCCGCATTGCCCGGCGTTCTCGGGAAGCCGATCACATCGCGAATGTTGCCCATTCCGGTAATGAATTGCACCATGCGTTCGAAACCCAGTCCGAAACCGGCATGGGGGCAGCCGCCGAACTTGCGCAGCTCGAGATACCACCACAATTCTTCTTCGGGGATACCCATATCGTGCATGCGCTGAACGAGCACCTCGTAGCGTTCCTCCCGCTGGGAGCCGCCGATCACCTCTCCGATGCCGGGGAAGAGCACGTCCATTGCGGCAACGGTGCGGCCGGGTACTTCGGGGTTTTCTTCGTTGAGGCGCATATAGAAGGCCTTGATGCTGGCGGGATAATCCCGAACGATTACCGGCTTTTGAAAGTGCTTCTCCACTAGGTAACGCTCGTGTTCCGCCTGCAGGTCCTTACCCCATTCCACATCGTACTCGAACTTGCCTTTCTTATAGGGCTTGGAGTTGCGCAGGATGCGGACGGCTTCAGTATAGGTAATGCGTTCGAAGTCGTTGTCTGCCACGAATCGCAGGGTCTCTGTCAACCCCATGGGGCGGCGTTGTTCCTTGGGTAGGTTCTTTTCCTGGTTCTGGATGCGCTGGTCCAGGAAGTCCAACTCGTCCGGGTAGTTATCCAGAATATGGCGGATGAGATACTTGCAGAAATCCTCTGCCAGCCCCATATTGTCAAAGATATCAAAGAAGGCTATTTCCGGTTCGATCATCCAGAACTCGGCCAGGTGGCGGGAGGTATTGGAGTTTTCAGCGCGGAAGGTAGGGCCGAAGGTATAAACCTTGCCCAGTGCCAGAGCTCCGATCTCGGCCTGTAGCTGGCCGGAAACGGTCAGGTTGGTAGGCTTTTCGAAAAAGTCCTGGCTCCAGTCCACCTGTCCGTCTTCCGTCCGGGGCGGGTTGCCCACATCCAAAGTGGTGACGTGAAACATCTCCCCGGCCCCTTCGGCGTCACTGCCCGTGATAATGGGCGTGTGCAAATAGAAGTAGCCGTTATCGTTAAAATATTTGTGGATGGCATAGGCAACGCCGTGGCGGATGCGAAAAACGGCGGTAAAGGTGTTGGTGCGCATGCGGAAGTGGGCTTTCTCACGCATGAACTCCATGCTCTGCGCCTTGGGCTGCATAGGGTACTGCTCTGGATTGGCCTCTCCCAGGATCTCCAGGGATTCTGCCAGTACTTCCACGTCCTGGCCGGCGCCCTGCGATTCCACCAGTTTGCCCGTCACCTTGATGCAGGCGTGAAAAGTTACCTTTTTCAGCACAGCTTCATCGAACTGCTCAAAGTCGACAACCACCTGCAGCGTATTCATGCTGGTGCCGTCATTCAGGGCAATGAAACGGTTGGAACGAAAGGACCGTACCCAGCCCATAACGGTGACCTCCTGGCCCAACAGGTCGGTATATTCAGTAAGGACGGTTTTTATCTCGGTTCGCTTGCTCATGGCGCTATTTGTGGAAGTGTTTATGTGTAAATGTCTAATTTCTTGAATGCCCGAATGGTTCCGGGGCTATCCAATTTTACGCCCTCCGGCTCAAAGAAGTTGCGAAAATACAGGTTTTGGAGAGAAAGATCAAATAGGGAGAAGATTTTGGCATGACTCTATGGGCTTTCGTAGTTCCGCACGGGGAAAGATGAAGGATAACCAGGCGCGAGGGCGGGTTTCGAGGGGGTGAAGTGGAGGGCATCCCAGCGGAAAGGCGAGGGGGGATAGTTATAAAAGCAATCCTTACTTAAGTAATGATCACAAACATAACGGCCAGAATAACTTCGGCTTTTCACCCGTCGTTGAACTGCTGCCACCGTTGCTCCGACCGCTGCAGGAAAGACTCAAACTTGCCGGGAGGTGGTATCCTGAAACGAGCCGGCTGCCCGGTTGCAGGGTGGGCGAATTCTAACCCTACGGCACTGAGAAACAACCCTTTGCCTTTGAGCAGCGGCTGGTTTTTCGTATACAATACATCCCCCAGGATGGGACAGCCTATACCGGCCAGGTGGCGGCGCAACTGGTGGGTACGGCCGGTGCGGGGGCAGAGCTCAAGTAGCGAGATCCATTCTACCTTAAGCGAGCGCACTTGCCGGAGCAGGCGAAATTCAGTGTGGGCTTCCTGCCCGTCGATGGGTTCCTGAACAATTCCCGCCGGAGGGGCCTTTCCCGCCACGATGGCCAGATAGGTTTTTTGTACGGCCTTTTTTTCAAACTGGCGTCCCAGAGCAATAGCTGCCCGATGAGATTTGGCTACCAGCAGGAGCCCGGAGGTCAGGGCGTCGAGGCGGTGGACGGGGCGGGGCCAGGGCAGCGCGTCAGGAGCAGCGGAGGGAGAGAGGTTGAACTGGAGGGCATTGGCCACCGTCCGGTACTGGTTGCCACTGGTGGGCAGGCCAGCGGGCTTGTCGATCACAGCCAGGTGATCATCCTCGAAGTGAACCTTAAGCGGGAACTCCAGCGGTTTCGGAGGCTTCAAGTTGGAGGGCATCAGCTCGATGCGCTGGCCGGGGAGCACCCAGTCGCCGGTTTGGCCAGGCCGCCCGTCGACCCATATCGCTCCTGCCTTGATGGCCTTTTTGATGCCTTTACGGGAGGGAATGGCCCGAAAAACCCGGGGTGCGTAATCGCTCAGGCGTTCACGGGGTGTGCCGGGCGGTACGGTATGGGCTTCCAGGGGGAACATGGCCATTTGATTTACTGCTTTGGGAAAATATTCTGGCGAAGTTGCTGCAGGTATTCCATCCGTTAGTCCTGTAATTTCCCCTTCAACACCTCTACCGCCTTTTCCAGCGCCCTGTCCCGGGTTTGTATGAAATCCTCCACGGTCGGGGCTACCTCGATCTGGGGTATGATGCCGTAACCTACGAACTCCCGCCCGTCGGGGAAAACGTCTTTTTTAGTGCATATCCTGGCGGACCCTCCTCCGGGTAGTTCCAGCATCAGAGGCTGGCCGGTGCTCCCGTATGTTTTTTGGCCGATGCGGGTGATGTGGGGCTGGCCATCCAGGTATACGAGGAAGTCTTCAGCGGCAGAGGCCGTATTGTGGCTGGTCAGGATTACAGTAGGCACTACTATCCTGGGCCCTTTTACATCATTGGTGTCCGGCGCATATTCAAATTCATGCCATACGTTGCCGTTGAAGTAATCCAGAGACGTTTTTTCCCATTCATCGATCAGGGTGTCCTTATTTTCATCAGCGACCCAGTATCCCCAGGCCTTATAGGCGGCGCGGTGTTCCCGCGTCATACTTCGGGAGCCGAAGAGCAGGGTGTCCTCGGTAAGGTATTTGGCAATCTCCAGTCCAATAGTGGTGCTGCCCCCGCCATTGTTCCGGATGTCGATGATCAGCGCTTTCGCCTTAAGCAACTCCGGTACTTTTTCTATGAAAAGGGTATCAATTTTTTCGTCTCCGAATGAATTCAACGCGACGTAGGCGATATCCTTTTCCATCCATTTGAAATTCAACAGTTCCCAATCCGGGAATGGCGGATAGATGGCTTCTTTGTTCAACGCCCGGGTGAGGTGCAGGCTCCGCTCCAACCCTTTTGGGGTGCGAATGCGGATATCAATAGACTCTCCCTTAAAGCCTTTCAGCAGGCCCCGGATACCATTGTCCCAGAGGATGTAATCCGTTGAGGAAGAAATATAGGGAATGACCTCTTTCTCCAGATAGGCCTTCACCGGCATGCCGTTTACCTGGATGACCTCACTACCCACCGGAACCTCTTCCTTTTTCGGTTCATTGACATGGGTGATGATGGCCTTCCCATCGACATTCTCCAGGAATAGCCGATAATCGCCAAAGCTGGTGCGATAGAGCAGGGAATCGATCCTGCTGGGCATGTATATATTGGTATGGCCGTCCTGCAGCAAGGCACACATCCGTTCCAAAGCCTTGTAGTAGTCATAATCACTCTCCGTAGCCAGGATGATGGGAATATAAGCCTGGTAAACGCTATCCCAATTCAGTTCCGGGACCTGGCCGAAGAAGGCGAAATTGTAGTTCACTTCCTGCCAGAATTTGGATAGTCCGTAGATCTTTTCTTCCGGGCGAATCGAGTTTTCCCGCTGTGCCCAGGCCATGGCTGTTCCTGAAAGGAAGGTCAGTATTAGGAGTAATCGGAGCATAAATTATGGTGTTTTTTCTACTGGAAGTATAACGCGAATCTCAGGCTGGCCAGTATCTTACAAAAACAATTGCTTCACCTCTTGCCGGTAACTTTTTCCAATGGGCAGCGGCTTCCCGTTTTTCAGGTGTAAGGTGTTGCCTTCTACATAATCAATGTGCTGCCGCTGAACAATATAGGATTTATGAATGCGGAAAAAATCGCTCTCCGGTAAGTCGCCCTCGAAACTGGCCAGGGTACGGGGGGTAAGGAGGAACTCCTCACCCTGCCATACTTTCACATAATTGCCATAGCTTTCCAGGTAGAATATGTCCGCCAGGTTGACCTGGACAAACCGCTTATCGGCTTTAATGAACAGCTGCTTTTGCTCATTCGGCGCCGGCTCCCGGGAGACAGGAGGAGGGGCAGGCGCCGCGGCATGAGTCAATTGATGGAGCTCGTAGGCTTTATTGACGGCCTTTAAAAAGCGTTCAAAGCGGAACGGTTTCAGCAGGTAATCGCACACATCCAGCTCAAAACTTTCCAGGGCATATTCTTCGTAGGCGGAGGTGACGATGACAAGGGGCCGTTGGTTCAGGGTCCTCAGGAAATCCAGGCCTTTCAGTTTGGGCATCTGAATGTCCAGGAATATCAGTTCTGCTTCCCGGGTGTTCAGGGCGGCGAGGGCTTCGGTAGCCGAATAGTACTGGCCGGCGGGCTCGAGGAAGGGCACATCCCGGGCGTACTCCAGGATGACTTTATGCGCCAACGGCTCGTCGTCGATGATCAGAAAACGCAGGTTCATGACAGGTTCAGTTTCAGCGTAGCGGTGTAGGTGTTTTGCCCTTGTTCCTCAGTTGTTAGTTCGTGGCGTTCGGGGAATAGCAGCTCCAGCCGGCGCTTCAGGTTGGCCAGGCCGAACCCTCCGGGTTCTGCAACCCGCTCTTCTACGGAATTCTTACAGGAGAACAGCAAATCGCCGGCACCGCTTTCCAAACGCAGGTGCAAAAAACCGGCCCCTTCCGCCGGCTCAATGCCGTGTTTGAAGGCATTCTCCACTAAGGTAATAAATAACAGGGGGGGGATGGGCAGTTTTTCATCGGTGATGTCCTTTTCGAACCGGAAATCGAGCCGTTTGTGCAACCGGATCCGCTGCAGGTGAATGTAATCTTCGATGTATTTCACCTCTTCGGCAAGGGGTACGTGGCCTTCTTTTCCTTTATAGATCACATAACGCATCAGTTCGGAAAGCTGCAGGATGACTTCCGGTGTCTGCCGGTCCTGGGTCAGGCTGAGAGCGTACAGGTTGTTGAGGGTGTTGAAGAAGAAATGCGGGTTGACCTGTTGTTTCAGCAGCTTCAGTTCTGCTTCCGACCGCTCCCGGGCCAAAGCGGTTATCTCGTTGTTTTGCCGGTACCATTTGATCGCCAGGATAAACGGAATGCTGAACAACATCCCAAAGAAGGGTACCAGGGCGTTGATCTCTTCGAAGATCAATCCGTTGTTCATCGGATGTATGTCTGTCTGCCGGACCATGGGCAGCCAGGAGATCAGCTGGGCCGCAACCGGGTAAAAGAGCAGGACGGCGGCGATGAACCCGAAGCCGTAAAAAATGACGCCTTTCTGCTTCAGCATTTTGTTGATGAGGAAATAATGGTTGATCCAGTAAAAACAATAATAAATAAGCAGGATAATAAAGATCTGGAGAGTGTAACTGATCACCGTTAACGGAGAGGCCTCACCCATGGGATTGCCCGGAATGGTAAATCCCAGCCCTGCATAAAAAACGGCAAATAGGGCTGTAAACAACAGGATACCCTTTTCCAGGCTTACTTTCCGGGCCCACAGGCGCGCCGCTTTGCCTTCCAGCCAGTAATGATTCACCAGAATGGCCAGTTCGGCGATCAGAAACCAGGCGCCGGTACTCCGGACGGCCACCTTGCCGAGGGCGCCGGAAGCGATCCATTCCTGCCAGCCCAGCGCCTCCAGCAGATAAGGGTAGGCCAGGAAACAGAAACCCCACAACAGCACAAACGCTATGGTGGGTAACTGTCGCCTGAGCCGTTGCCTGAAGCCGGAAAAGGCCAGTACCGGAGCGAACAACAGGCAGCCCCTGCTTATATAGGACAGGTATACGGGCCACTCGTGGCGGTTTTCCTGAACGGACAGCAGGATACTGGTGAAAACGATGCCGGTGAAGAAGATCCAGATGGTGCTGGATAACAGGAAATGCTCAATGTGTTTAACAACTCTATTCATGCGTTTTCTTTTTTCACTGCCTTCAAACCAAGCCAATAGGATCGACTCCGCCAAATTTACGTGGCCAAAGCCGCTCCTCCCATGATGAAGGGCTGATTTTCCAATGGCGAGGGATATTCGCTCCTTTATCCTGCTTATCGGGCCCTTCACCACTATTAATAGCTGGTGCGTTTTTTCTCCTCTACATTTACTGCAGATCACCAAAACCACCAGCCTTATGCAACTGGCCGTTTCCAATCTGACCAAAGTATACTCCAACGGTGTCCGGGCCATCGATAACCTGAGCCTGGAGATCGGCACCGGAATGTTCGGCCTGCTTGGGCCCAACGGCGCCGGCAAATCCACTCTGATGAGAACCATCGCTACCCTGCAACTCCCCGATTCCGGCACCATCACTTTCCGGGGGATCGACGTTTTGGAAGATCCTATGCGCCTGCGCCGGATACTCGGTTACCTTCCCCAGGAATTTGGCGTCTATCCCAGGGTGTCGGCCGAAAACCTGCTGGACTATTTCGCTACCCTGAAGGGCGTTGCTTCCCGGGCCGATCGCCGCCGGCTGATCGGGGAAGTATTGGAGATCACCAACCTCTACGAGGTGCGCAAAAAGTATGTGGACAGCTACTCCGGCGGGATGAAACAGCGCTTCGGCATCGCCCAGTTGCTGCTGAACAACCCCCAACTGATCATCGTAGACGAACCTACCGCCGGGCTGGATCCTGCTGAACGCCGCCGTTTCCTCAACATACTGCGGGAGGTGGGCGCCCGCAGCACCGTCATTTTTTCCACCCACATTGTAGACGACGTAAAGGAGCTGTGCACTGAGATGGCGATCCTGAACGGCGGGCGTTTGCTGCAGCACACCACTCCGGCAGCTGCTACGGCCGCCCTTCAGGGGCAGATCTGGACAAGGGCAGTTACCCGGGAAGAAGCGGAGGGCCTGGAGGCGCAATACGAGGTGCTTTCCTCCAACTACAACCAGCATTTTTCCATCGACATTCGGGTGTACAACGCACAACGCCCTTCTCCGGAATTCACAATGGCAGAACCGAAGTTGGAGGATGTCTATCTCCTGGCATTGAAAGCGGATAACTGACTGTTGCCGCTTCCTGAAGTTTTGCCTTCAAAAAAAATTGACCGATCATGTTCCAAACCATTTTCCGATACGAACTCCGGTTTTGGTTCCGGCAGCCATCCGTTTATGTATATGCGGCCATTTTTCTGGCCATCTCCGCGGGCGCCATGGCCGCGCAGGCCGGCATTTTTGGCGAACAACGCGCCATACACGGGCTGGTGCCGGTGGCCAATTCGCCGCTGATGATCCACGAAATGGCCGGGTTTTTCCTGAAACTCATTCTGTTCCTGATCCCGGCGATCATCGGCCTGTCCGTTTACCGGGATGTAAAGAGCAACATACACCCGCTTTTGTATTCCTACCCGTTTGTCAAGAGCAGCTATTTGTCGGCAAAATTCCTCAGCTCCTTCACGGTTTTGGGGTTCATCGTATCTGCTATCGGTGTGGGTTTCTTTGTCGGCGCCCGCTTGCCCGGGGTCAATCCTTTACTGGTGGGGCCCTTCCGGCCGGCCGCCTACCTGCAAACCTATTTCGTGTACATCCTTCCCAATATCCTTTTATTCGGGGCGGTCATCTTTATGGTGGTAGCGCTTACCCGAAACATCTACGCCGGTTTCATTACCATCGTCCTGTTACTTTTATTACAAAAGATAACGGAAAGCCTGCTGGGAGGTTTGAGCGATTTTTTCACCCTGGCCATTCTCGATCCCTTTGGACAGTCGGCAGTTGCCTACCATACCCGGTACTGGACATTTGCCGAGCGCAACGAGCTGACGCTGCCGGTAAAGGGCGCCGTGATCTATAACCGGCTGTTGTGGCTGGCCATTGCCGCCCTGTTTTTCGGGCTGGGGTACCGGAAATTTGCCTTTCACCATTTTGCCCTTTCACCGGGAGGTAGAAAAGGCAGGGAGGAGCGCAATTTAAAGGCCAACCTCGGGCGCCTCATCCGGGTGGCGTTGCCGGACGCCGGCTACGACTTTTCCTTGCGCCAACAGCTGATCGCCACCTGTCGGATAGCGGCTGTCGAGTTTGCTTATATTCTTAAAAGCTGGTTGTTTCTCAGCATTCTCGCCGGAGGGATACTGATGGTATTCTTTCAGCAGGCGGAGATGAGCCCGCCGTATGGCTTCCGGACGCTGCCGGCTACCTGGAAGATGCTCCGGATCCCCGCCTTTTTATTTCTGGGGGTTATCCATCTGCTCACTTTCCTGTATGCGGGTATGTTGGTGCAGCGGGCTCGCCTGGCCAGGATGGATCAGTTGGTAGACGCCAGCCCTTTGCCCAACTGGACTCTGTTGTTGTCAAAATTAGTGGCCCTGGTGATGATGCAGATAGGGCTCTTATCGTTGATCATGATTGCCGGGGTAGTGGTGCAGGCGCTCAACGGCTATTACCAGTTTGAGATCGGCCTGTACCTGTTCCAGTTGTTTGGGCTGTACCTGCCCGGGCTGATCATCTGGGCCCTGGCCGCGCTGTTCGTTCAAACCCTGTTTACCAATCCCTACCTCGGCCTGTTCCTGCTGATCCTGGGCTCCATGGGGGTAGCGGGCCTGCCGGACCTGGGGGTCGAGCATTTCGTATTCCGCTATAACCTGGCGCCGGAGTTTTCCTATTCCGCCCTCGACGGTTTCGGGGCCACCCTGGCGCCCTGGTTGCTCTACAAAAGTTACTGGATGTTGGCTGGGCTGTTCCTGCTGATGGGGGCCTTGCTGTTGTGGATAAGAGGCATTCCAGTCTCTTTTTCAGAACGGCTGGCCATTGCCAAATCGCGGTTCAGGGGCCATACGGCCTTCTTCACGCTCTTCTTCCTCTTTGCCTTTCTGGCGCTGGGCGCCGGCATTTACTACGAAGACATTTTTCTTTACCCGAAGATCAACACGGCAGCGGAAGAAGAACAGTGGAAGGTGGAAAACGAAAGGAGATACAAAAAATATGAACACCGGGTGCAACCCCGGATCGTGGGGGTGGATCTGAATGTACACCTCTTTCCGGCCAGCCGGGACCTCCGGGCTGATGGCATATATACCCTGGTGAACAAGTCCGGGCAAAGGATAGACACCCTGCTGGTACATCACAGTTATGATGAAGAAACGCAGTATCGCTTCGATCGGCCTGTCCGGACGGTGAGCAGGGATACCTTCATCCGCTTTGACGTACACTTGCTCGAACGAGGGTTGGAGCCGGGCGACAGCCTGAAGCTGTACTTTCAACTGAACAACGAGCCCAACGGCCTTTTTCGTTCGAGCTCACCGGTCCGGGGCAACGGCACCTTTTTTACCAATGACATTTTTCCAGGGCTGGGATACCGCCCCCTGGAACTGGCCGATAACGGAGCACGCGCACAACACGGCCTGCCGCCCAAAAAAGGGGAACGGCCCTACCCGGAAGACAGTACCGCTCATTATGATTCGTATTCCTCTATGGATTCGGACTGGATCGCTTTTGAGGCCACCGTCAGTACCTCCGAAGATCAGATAGCACTGGCGCCGGGATATCTGCAACGATCGTGGGTGGATAAGGGGCGTCGCTATTTCCACTATAAGATGGATAGCCCGATCAAGGATTACTACGGTTTCAACTCCGGCCGGTACCTCGTGGAGCGGGACAAGTGGGGAGATGTCGGCCTGGAAATCTACTACCACCCGGGGCACGGCTACAACCTGGAAAATATGATGAACGGGCTGAAGGGCGCTCTGGCGTACAACTCCCGTTACTTCGGCTCCTATCAGCACCGGCAGGCCCGCATTATTGAATTCCCGATGACTGCCGGTGGGTTCGCCACCACTTTTGCCAATTCCATTCCGTTTACCGAAAAGCAATTTATGGCTGATGTGGACAGCACCGAAGCGGATTTTATCGATTTCCCGTTTTACGTTGCCGCCCATGAGATGGCCCATCAGTGGTGGGGCAACCAATTGCTGCCTGCCGACGTGCTCGGCGCCCGGATGCTGACCGAAAGCCTGGCCGAATACACCGCTCTGAAAGTACTGGAAAAGCAGTATGGCAAAGCTGGTATGCGCCGCTTCCTGAAACTGAACCTCGACCTGTACCTGAGAGGAAGAGGAAAAGAAAGCCGGCAGGAACGCCCGCTGATCTACGCCGAACTCGATCAGGATTACATCAATTACCGAAAGGGCGCCCTGGCTTTTTATGCCCTGAGCGATTACGTCGGCGAAGCGCAATTGAACGCTGCCCTAAGAACTTACCTGGATAAGGTGCGTTTTCAGGATGCTCCTTATACCACCTCTTTGGAAATGCTCGGGTATCTCCGCGAAGCGACTCCCGATTCGCTGTCTTACCTGATCGAGGACCTGTTCGAAACCATAACGCTTTACGATAATCGGATAAAGGAGGCCCGCGTGGCCCCGCTGCAGGATGGACGGTACCAGGTAGAGATCGAGTTCATCGTCAGCAAATACCGGAGTAATGGCAGTGGGGAGCGATCTTTTATTACTGGAAACGCACCACTTTCCCTGGAGGAAGGATCCACCGAAGCGCCCGTTCGTTCTATCCCTCTGCAGGATTATGTTGAACTGGGCATTTTCGGCCAAGCCGAAGAGGAGGTGTACTTTCAAAAGCACAAGATCACCCAGGTGGACAATAAACTGGTGGTCATTACCAATAGCCGGCCTGTCGCCGTGGCGATCGACCCCTATTGCAAATTGATCGATGCCAATACCGAGGACAACCGAAAGTGGGTGCGGTGAGGAGAACACGGGAGGAATTCGGTGTTGAGGTATCTCGGTTTTATGACCGTTCGGTCACAACCCCGATTCGGGATTCGTGATTCGTTACTGGGCCGGCCGATGGCGGCTCTTCAGTGGCCCGCGAATCAACGAATCAACGAATCACGAATCAACGAATCACCGGCCTCTTACCTGCTCTTCACCACCCGTTGCGCCATCCGTTCCCCGTCGATGTCCACCACCAGGAGGTAGGCGCCGGCGGGCAGTTCGGCCAGAGAGAGCTCCAGCGTTTCCTCACCGGCAAGCTGAGCCTGTCCCTGTAATACGGGCCTTCCCAGCAGGTCGGCCAGATAGTAGCGGGCCGGAGCGGGCCGTTCCAGGCGGAAGGCCAGGTAGAGCACTTCCTGTGCCGGATTAGGATAAGCTACCATAGCATTTTCGCTGAGCTGCTCCGTTGTGCTGGTAACGGCTGATTCGGTGACCGTTACAGTGCCGGAGACGCTGCTGGCGCAGCCGTTGGTTTGTTCGATCACCGTCAGGATCACCTGGTAAGTTCCCGTGTCGGCGTAGGCATGAACAGGATTGGCCTCGCTGCTGGTATTGCCGTCGCCAAAATCCCAGAACCAGAAAGCTGCTCCTTCCGATTCGTCGGTGAAGGACACCTCATTGCTGCCGGAGGCAAGGTCAACTGTGGCTTCCATTGGGCTGAAGGCCACCTGCGGCACGTTGCCCTGCCGCACTTCGATGTCGAGGGGCACCCGCCCGCAGAAGTAGGGGTATTCCACTTCCCAGTCGTAGAAATAATGGTAGTAGATCAGGCCTTGGGTTGACCGCTTGATGGACAGGACGTTATTGATCTCGTAAGGATATTGGCTGCCGCCGATATTGAGGGCCAGAGGTTTGCCTGCCCTCAGCTCCAGGCTGTACCCTTCGCCCGGCTGGTCGATCTTCCAGTTGATGTCAATGCGCTGTTCGCCGGCAGCTACCGGAACCACCCTGGTGATGCTCGATTCATCGGGGTAGGTCAGTTTCAGGAGGCGAGAGCCGGCTTCTTCCGCATATACCTTTACGGAACGGATGGTCAGCGGGGCGTGTACATCAAAAACGATGCCTTGCTGCTGGTTGTCATATTGGAGGGTATTGCCGACGTTTTCGGATCGGCCTGTTTTTACAATGGGGGATATTTCGGCGTAGACGGTGGCAGGCTCGTCCCCAACCGGAACGATGGCGGAGGCCCCTTCCGCCAGTAACGCTCCTTCTTCCTGCTGGTCGTACCAACGCACGACAGCGTCCTGGCCGATCGGCACCTGTACCCAGGCGTTGCTGTTCTGGCAGGTAGCCCGTTCGCTGGCCACCGTGGCGGTGAACTGCTCGTCTGCAACCAGGCGGACGCGTTTTTTCAGACGGTTGTTGTACTTACGAGCATCTGCCTGTCCGTTCACCTGGCGGATCTCCACTGCAAATTCATAATTGCCGGCATCCGATTCTACCTTGGGCAGGCGGATCTGAGCCCTTTCCCGGGGGAGGATCTCTCCTTCCCAGTTGAATAGGTAAGATATGGTAATGTTGTCTGAAAGGGAATAGGCGATCTGCATGGAAGTGAAAGGCTCGGAACCGTTGTTCTCCACCTCGATCACCGGCTCAAGCGATTCTTCGCAGTTCAGCACGGGGGAGGCGATACTCAGGAGGACGGCATCATTGGACGCCACTACCGGAGGAACCGGCTCGTTCCCTCTGCCCACCAGATAATTGAAGGCGGCAGGCAGGTTGATGATGCCCATGCCGTAGTCGTTGTCTTCTCCGGGCGGGCCCAGGTCGATCGCGCTATAGTAGAGGGCTTTCATGATCTCCTCACCGGGCAGGTAGGGGAAGGCTTCTTTCAGCAGAACGGCGGCGCCGCTCACATGGGGCGTAGCCATGGATGTGCCGCTGAGCGAACCGTACCCTCCACCGGCCACACTGGAGCGGACGTTAGAGCCCGGGGCGGAAACTTCGGGTTTGATGAGCAGGGAGCCTTCGCCTCCGCATACCGTTGGGCCACGGCTGGAACCGGCGGCGATCGGGAAGCTGGGGTTGTTGCCGTTCAGCCAGCCTACGGCGAACATGCGCACGGTATCCCAGTTGTTCATGGGCGGGTCGCCGATGGTCATGGGATCCGGCCCTTCATTGCTGGCGGAGAAGATGACGGCAATACCGGCCGCCATCACCGCATCGGTAATGGAGATGTGCAACGGGTCACCGCAGTCACTGGCGGTAGGATAATTAGCACTCCAGGAATTGTTGATCACGTCGGGCATATCATCGATCGTGTTGGCGTCTCCATCCGGGTTCATGGCCCATTGGTAAACGTTCACATAGTTTAAGGCCGACCCCCCCGGAGCCCCACAGCTGGAGTGTGAACTGCCCAGCCACAGCGCATCGAAGGCCACGCCAATGGTATCGCGCTGCCGGCGGTCGAGGCCGACTACCGTTCCACCGACGTGAATGCCGTGGTCGCCGCAGAAGTAGGGCTCCCCGGCGTTGGCCCAGGCTTCGTCCATTGGCCCGTAGTGCCAGGCAAAATTGTTGTGGACCGCCGGGTGGAAAATGTCATTGCCGCTGTCGAGGATCAGTACCTTGCGGCCGTGGCCGGTGTACCCCATGGCCCACATCTCGGTGGCGCCGATGGCCGCCAGGCCCGGCTCGCGGTTGTTTTGTAACGCTTCTGATTCAACAACAGCTACCTCATTATCCGGCACTATGATCTCCCAGTTGATGTCCAGGCGTTCCACTGCCGGATCCTTACTGAGGGCCTCGATGGCCTCCCGGCGCGCTTCGAAAAAGATGATATTGGTGACCCAGAAGGGTTGGATGCTTTCTTTTTTGACATGGGGAGAACTGTTCAGTTTGGCCAACATGGCAGGTTGGGTTGCCGCTGCTTTGGCCTGTAGGGCAGTGATCAGTTCATAGGTGCGTTCCTGCAGGCTGGCCTTGCGCTGGCGGAAACCCTCTTCCAGCACGCGCGGGTCGACGCGGTCGGCCAGCATTAGCATCACGGAATGAAAAGCTTCCGGCTCTTCTTCGAGCGCCAGGCGCAATCCTGGAGCTACCACTGCCGGATCGTAGGATTGGGCAGCAAGCGGGCTGGCCGCCATTCCAAAGAAAAGAAAGACGAGAAAATGAAAAAGGATAAACTTTTTGTCCATGACGATAGGGTTTAGTGATGATATTCTCGATGTTATAAGGGAGAGTCCCTTAGGCAAATCGGATAAGAAAAGGGGCCGGCCCTGGCTCTTTTAAACAGCGGCGATTAAAGCCGCCTAAAGAAAGAATGGCCAGGGCCGGCCTGCCTGGGCAGGCATAGAGCGTACTTTTCCTAGCGGCTTTTTACAATCCTTCGGGTTAGCCGGTCCCCGTCGATGTCCACCACCAGTAGGTAGGCGCCGGCGGGCAGTTCAGCCAGAGAGAGTTCCAGGACCTGTTCCGAGGCCACCTGTTGTTGCCCCTGCAGTACCGGCCTACCCAGGAGGTCGGCCAGATAGTACCGGGCCTGGGCGGGCTGTTCCAGTTCGAAGGAAAGAAAGAGCATCTCCTGGGCCGGATTGGGGTAAACCGACAACCGGTTACCGCCCTTTAGCAGGGCTTCTTCGTCCGACAGCACTGCATCTTCGACCACCACAATATTGCCTCCCGAGCTGCTGCTGCACCCGTCCTGTCCCACTACGGTGAGTGTGATTTGAAAGTTGCCGGTATCGGAATACGTATGCAGGGGGTTTTGTTCCGTACTCGATGAGCCGTCGCCAAAGTTCCACAGCCAGGAAACGGCTCCGGAAGATTCGCCGGTGAAGTTAACCTCGCCGGTTTCCTCGGCCAGGTTGATCTCTTCTGCGGGAACGCTAAAGCTGGCGGTTGGCGCCTGCCCTTCCTCCGCAACGGGGATGTCGACGGGCGTCCGGCCGCAGAAGTGGTCATACTCAACCTCCCAGTCGTAGAAATAGTAGTAGAACAGAGGGCCTCCCGTAGAGCCTGTTATGGAAAGGACGCCTGGTGTTTCGTAGGGGAATTCCGTTCCACCCAGGTTGTACAACAAAGGTTTTCCGGCCTGCAACTCCAAAGCGTAGCCTTCGCCCGGGTCGACCCGGAAGCCGAGCTCGATGCGGTTTTCGCCAACTTCCGGAATGGATGCCACCTTGGTAAAGGCATTACCGTTGGGGGTGGTCAGGCGGATCAGGCGGCCGCCGGTTTGTTCGGCATAAACCTTTACGGAACGCAGGATAAAGGAGGAATGCGCATCGAACCGCAGGCCCAGCGTGGAGTTGCTGGGCTGTATGGAGCCACCGTTTTCATTGCTGAGCCGCCCTGCTTTTTCTACGGGGGTCACCTGCGCATAAATGGTACGCCCTTCTTCTTCTACGGGAACCAGCAAAGAACGGCCTTCGCCCAGCAGGGTACCGTCTTCTTCGGCATCATACCACCTGATGGTAGCTTCTCCTTCGTAAAGGCTTTGGACCAATGCGTTGCCGTTCTGGCACACCGGAGCATCTCCCACGGATTCGGCAGGGAGTTTTTCATCTTCCACGATCCGTATCCGATGCTTGAGGCGGTTGTTCAGATAGCGCTGGTCGGGCGTTTCGTTAGCAGCAGTCACTTCTACGATCAGCTCATATTCTCCGGCCGGGGCTTCCAGCGGCGACAGCTTGATCTTTTCCATGGCGCCGGGAAGCAGTTCTCCTTCCCACCGGTGTTCCTGGAGGTATGGCTCTTCCCCATCCACCTGGTAGCTGAACTGGAGGGAAGTGATCGGCTCGGTACCGTTGTTCAGGACCAGAGCCGATGGCGCGGCCTGGCTGTTGCAGTTGGGTACGGGAGCATCGACCTGAAGCAGGATCACATCATTGGGCGCTTCTACCGGGGGGGCTGGTTCATGGCCTCTTCCCACCAGGTATTCGAAGGCGGCCGGTACGTTGATAATGCCCATGCCGTAGTCATTGTCCTCGCCGGGTTCGCCCAGGTCGGTACAGGTATAATAGAGGGCCAGCAACAAGTCTTCGCCGGTGAGGTACGGAAAGGCTTCCTTGAGCAGCAGTACGGCGCCCGAAACGTGGGGAGCGGCCATCGAAGTACCGCTCAGGTTGCCGTACCCTCCCGGGAAGCTGGACCGCACATCGCTGCCCGGAGCGGATACTTCGGGTTTGATCAGCAGGCTGCCTTCGCCGCCGCACTTGCTGGGCCCGCGGCTGGAGGAATTGGCGATCGGAAAAGAGGCGTTGTTGCCATTGAGGTTGCCCACCGAAAAGAGGCGCACGGTGTCCCAGTTGTTGAATTTAGGGTTGGTGATGGTCAGGGGATCCGGGCCGTCATTGCCGGCAGAGAAGACCACAGCCACGCCTGCGCCGTATAAGGCATCGAAAATACTGACGACGCTCTGAGCGCCACAGTTATTCGACATGGAGCGCCAGGAATTGTTGATCACATCCGGTATATCGTCAATGGTGGAAGGGTCGCCGTCCGGGTTGAGCGCCCACTGCAGCATTTCATCGATGGTAGACTGGTCGGCGCCCGTACTGCAATCGCCGCCCAGGGCCAGGCCGCCCATCCATTTGGCGTCGAAGGCTACACCTATGGTGTCTTTTTCAATGCGGTCAAGGCCCAGGACGGTGCCGGTCACGTGGGTGCCGTGGTTGTCACAGTCTTCGGGCTCGGTATTGCCTCTCCAGGCTTCGTTGATGTTCCGGTTATGATAGAGGAACTGGTTGTGCAGGGCAGGGTGGACATAGTCCTGGCCGGTATCGATGATCAAGGCCCGGCGGCCGTAGCCGGTGTACCCCATGGCCCACATCTGCGGGGCGCCGATGGCGCTCAACCCCCGCTCTGTACTATTGGATTCGGAGGGCATCAGGCAGATCTCTTCCTCGGCCCGTTCGAATTCTACCCTGGCGTTCAATCCCACCTCTGCGACAGTGGGGTCCAGGCTGAGGGCGTGGATGGCTTCCACGGTGCCTTCAAAGTAGATGATGTTGGTGATCCACAACGGATGGAAGCTTTCCTTACGGATGCCCGGCAGGCTACGCATTTTGGCCTGGAGGGCGGGTTGGGTCGCCTGGGCCCGTGCCTGCAGCGCTGTGATCAGTTCATATACCCGTTCCTCCATAGGGGCTTTACGGGAGCGGAAGTCCGCCTCCATTGCCCGGGGGTCTATCCGGTCCGCCAACAGGACGTAAGCTCGATGGTAGGCGCCCGGGGCCGTCTCCATTTCCATCCATAAAGATTCGGTTATTTTTCCAGCGTCAAAGCGTTGCGCCATCAGCCCGGTACCGGTAAGGAAGAGGGCCAGCATAGAGAGGTAGGTAAGCGTAAAGTATCTTTTCATTAGCCAATTATATTATTTATTCCGATTACTTTATATATCGCGAAATTAAAAATTTTATATAGCTCGCCAGCACTCTGTTTGTCGCCGTGTAGGCAATTGGTATAATGGGCCTGGTGAGGGCGTCGGGTTGGGGGCGAGGTTTTAGGTTTTGGGGATTTAGGGTTTAGACTCTTGACGGGTGTCCTTTGGGGTGCTCAACCCGAAAACCTCAACCCTGAACCCTAACCCCCAAAACCTAAAATCACTATCTCCCCACTACAACCCTTCTTGCGATCTGTTTCCCGTCCAGCCGGACAATGACCGAATACAGGCCCGCCGGAAGCCGGCTCACCGGTATTTCCACCGCCTCCTCCGGCCGCAGGTCCGTGCGTTGGCGCCATACCGGGCGGCCGAGCATATCGGCCAGGAGCACCTCTGTTGCCCGGGGCTGCGGGATGTTAAGGGTGAGATAAAGCATTTCGCGGGCAGGGTTGGGGAACACTTCCATTCCGTATTCCTGCGCCAGGTTACTCACCGCGCTCACATTCGATTCTGTCACCGTCACCGTGCCGGTGGTGGTGCTGATACACCCGTCTTGTCCGAGGACCGTCAGCAGCACCTGATACTGGCCCGTATCGGCATAGGCGTGGGTGGGGTTGGGCCCGGTAGCGCCGGAGCCGTCGCCGAAGCTCCACCACCAGAAGGTAGCTCCTTGCGACTGGTCGGTAAACGTCACCTCATTCAGGCCGGAAGAAAGGTCGATCTCCGCATTGATGGGGTCGAATGCCACCTGAGGCGCATTTTCCGTTTCCCGGATCGGCACCTCGATCGGAGTACGGCCGCAGAAATAAGGGAATTCCACCTCCCAATCGTAGAAATAGTGGTAAAAGATCAGGCTCTGCGTAGACCGGTTGATGGATAAAACATTGGGGATCTCATAGGGGTAGTTGGAGCCGCCGAGGTTGAGGGCCAGCGGTTTGCCGGCCTTTAGGCGCAGTTCCCAGCCGTTGCCGGGCACTACGGGCAGGTTGAGTTCTATGCGTTGTTCACCCGGCTGTATCGGGACTACCTTTGTGACGGAGAACCCATTGGGCCCCTGGAGGATGATCAGGCGGGAACCGGCCTCTTCGGCGTAAACTTTCACCGACTTGATGGTGAAGGCGGTGAATGCGTCAAAGACGAGCCCCTGTTCGGTACTGGCGAGTTGCTGAGTGCCCGCCTCGTTGTTGTCTCTGCCCACCTTTTGAGCCGGAGAAACCTCCATGTAGACGGTCGTGGGGCCATCGCCTACCGGGATGACCGCCCGGTGCCCTTCTCCCAGCAGGCTGCTGCCAATGGCTTCCGGGTCATCATACCACCGCACCGTTCCGGGCCCTGTATAGTTGGATTGGAGGATGGCGTTGCCGTTCTGGCATACGGTGCCGTTACCGGTCACTCTGCCGCTGAAGAATTCGTCGGCAACGATGCGGATGTCCTTTCTGAGCTGGTTGTTGAGGCTGCGGGCATCGTCTACTTCGTTGGCCTTAAAGATCTGGGCGGTGTATTCAAAGTCGCCAGGGTCGGATGGCAGAGAGGGCATTTGAACATAGGCGCGTTCCCCGGGCTCGATCAGGCCTTCCCAGTGGTAGGTAAAGTACACCGTGGGGCCGGAGCTGCGCAGGGAATGGCGGATATCCATTGACGTAACTGCTTCCGTACCTCCATTTTCCACCAGCAGGCGGGCGGCGACCTTGCCTTCGCAATTGATCTCCCGCGCCTCTATCTGAAGGAGGAGCACATCGTTGGGCGCCTCTACGGGCGGAACAGGTTCGTGGCCCTCATTGACGAGGTACTCGAATGCGGCGGGCACATTGATGATGCCCATCCCGTAGGAATTGTCTTCGCCGGGGGCGCCCAGGTCGATGGCGGAGAAATAGAGGGCCAGCAAAATATCTTCACCGCTGAGGTAGGGGAAAGCTTCCTTGAGCAGCAGGACGGCTCCGGAAGCGTGGGGGGCGGCCATAGAAGTACCGTTAAGGGAGGCGTAACCTCCGCCGGGCACACTGGAACGGATGCTGGTACCCGGCGCCGATACTTCCGGTTTGATCAAAAGGGAGCCCTCTCCCCCACATAAGCTGGGGCCGCGGCTTGAGCCGCCGTTGATGGCCAGGGAGCCGCTATTGGCATTGAGGTTACCCACGGAAAAGACGCGGACAAGGCTGCTATTGTTAAAGGCAGGATTTCCTATGGTAGAGGTGCCGGGGCCCTCGTTGCCGGCAGAAAAGACAACGGCGGTGCCGGCGGTCATCAGGGCGTTGATCACGGACAGGTAGGGGCTCTGGCCGCAATCGAATGAAGAGGGCAGGGGGCTGCCCCAGGAGTTGTTGATGACATCTGGCATATCGGAAGTGGTGGAAGGGTCTCCGTCCGGGTTGAGAGCCCATTGAAAGGTCTGGACAATACCGAGGACGTTTCTCTCATATTGGCAACCGCTCAGAACGACAGGCCCGCCGAGCCATTGGCCGTTGAAGGCTACGCCGATGGTGTCATTCCGCAGGCGGTCCAGCCCTACGACCGTACCGGTGACATGGCTGCCATGATCACTGCAGTACTGGGGGCCGCCCGGGCTCGCCCACGATTCGGAAAGCTCCTGGGTATGGTAAGCGAACTGGTTGTGGAGGGCAGGGTGCATGAAATCTTCTCCGGTATCGATGATCATGGCCTTCCTGCCGTAGCCGGTATAGCCCATGGCCCACATTTGCGGGGCGCCAATGGCTACCAGGCCGCGCTCTACACTGTTTTCCATTACCGGTGCGGCAACTCGCTCAGAACACTCGTCCATGATCTCCACTGCTGCGTTGGGCAGGATCCATTCCACGGCTTTTTCCTGACTGAGCAGGGCAATGGCTGCCTCATTGGCGTCCACAAAAATGACATTGGTGACCCAGAAAGGGTGAATGCTTTCGGCCTTGATGCCATCCAGCATTTCGATACGGGCCAGTAATGCCGGCTGAGTAGCGTTGGCTTTTGCCTGCAATCGGGTAATCACTTCATAGGCCCGGTCTTCCAGGCTGGCTTTGCGCTGTGCGAGTTCCTCCTCCAGAGCGAGTACATCGACTTTATCCTCGAGTACAAGTAACACGGAGTGATAGGCATCCGGTGCGGCCGCGATGGCCTCAAGTAATTCGGGCGCCACCTTAGTGGCATCAACCGTTTGGGCAAAAGAGCTTAGCCCAAGGCCAAGAGTGAAGGCAATGCAGAGGTAGAGTTTTTTACAAACTTTGTTCATCCAAATAAAATTTTGAGGTTTACATGCAAAAACAGATAAGGCCAGGAGCCTTTAGCCAGTCAAAATTTCTGGTTTTTGGAAATGCTTTCTTGTTTGTTTAGAGGGGAGGGTTAATTTTTCAGGGCTAAAGTACGGATTTTCTCTTTTTTAACTGAATACCAGACGACAGAAACGACGAAAGCGCAAGGTGAAATGTGATAACGGGTTCCGGGCTCCTAAGAATACAGAAACTTCTCAGGGAGAAAACAGGGAAGTTTCCATAAACTTGGGCCGAATCCCGGATCAACGAATCTCCCTCTTCTTCCGCTCCAGTTCCTCCACTACGGCCTCCAGGCAGGTATGGAATTCTTTTTTGAGTTTGTGCTCCCAGAAGCGGAAGACCGTCCAGCCCCTGTCCTGCAGGGTTTCGGTATTCTGGCGGTCGCGTTGCATATTGCGTTCGATCTTGGGGATCCAGTACTCCCGGTTGCTTTGAATGCGGGGCTTCTTTTCCGCCCAGTTGTAGCCATGCCAGAACTCGCCGTCCACGAAGACCGCCACCTTGTACTTCTTGATGGCAATATCCGGTTTGCCGGGCAGGCTCTTTACGTCCTTCCGGTAGCGGTAGCCCAGCGCCCATAGCGCCTGCCGCAGCATCAGCTCCGGCTTGGTATCCGTCGAGCGGATCCTGCGCATCAGCCTGGAGCGCTGCTCGGGGGTGTAGCGGCTTTGCTCTTCGGTGAAAGCGGGGACTTTGATGGGGTCTTCGTGCATGGTGGGGTGGTTGTATTGCTGTATTGCTGTATTGCTGTATTGTTATGTCAAAAGTTCGCATTCTTCCCGCAATTTTCCAACAGGATCCGCTCAAAACGGTTTAATCAGTAAAAAGAACCTTATGGAAAAGCACTTTTCATTGGAAGACATCCTTGGGATGGAAGGCTACTACCGGCGCAACCTGATGAACAGCATCTCGGGATTTAAGCCCGGCAACCTCATCGGTACGGTTAGCCACCGCAATGTGGCCAATGTGGCCGTTTTCAATTCGGTAGTACACATTGGCGCCACGCCGCCTCTGCTGGGATTCATCATGCGCCCGCTTACGGTTCCCCGGCAGACCTATCACAACATCAAGGCCCGGGGATTTTTTACCGTCAATGCCATCACGAAGGATTTTTACGAGCGCGCCCATCAGACTTCCGCCAAGTATGACGAAATGACCCCGGAGTTTGAGGCCTGCGGCCTTACGCCCCAATATACCGGCCGGCACCCGGCGCCCTACGTGCAGGAGAGCCCGGTCAAGCTGGGCCTGCAGTATGAAGAGGAACACCACATAAAGGCCAACGGCACCCTGCTCATCATCGGGAAGGTCGTTGAGGTATTGGCAGATAGCCGGCTACTGGGCCCTGAAGGCCACATCAACCTGGATCAAGCGGGTGTCGTTTCGGTGGCGGGGCTGGACAGTTACTACGTGTCTGAACTGCTGGGCAGGCTGGGGTATGCCCGGCCTGCCTGATCCGGGTACTGGTAGCCCTTTATGCCATAACCTGCCGGGTTTCGGCCGGGCTCGGGTATAACCACATGGGAACTTACGCAAAACCCGGCAGGTTGAAACGCTCAAAAAATGGAAGAGTTTTTTCTGAAAAACCGGACATTTCAACTAATCGCTGCCGAAGTTTGTACTAATCCTGAGTTCATTATATCTTAGGGGTAGATTATGTAATTATCGGAAGAGTTGGTTAACCATCATTCCTCCGGTTCCCGAAATCACTTAATTAAAGAAAATGAGTAGAAGAAAAGGCTTTTTAGAGTCTCACAACCCAGTTATGAAAGAGTCCGCCTATCAGCAGGCGGCCCATGAGGTGCTGGACGGCGATATGGCCCGCACCGCCGGTGGCATTGTAGAACGGATGACCGTTCAGGGCGCCATCAATAAATCTCTCATTTTGGGAGGGATCATGTTGCTGACGGCAGCCGTCAGTTTTTCCATGCCCAGCCAGTTGTTCCTCTGGGGCGGCGCCATAGGCGGGCTGATCGTGGTCATCGTCGCTTCGATGCGGCCGCACCTTTCGCCAACGCTGGCGCCCGTTTATGCGGGATTGGAGGGGCTGTTCGTCGGTGCGATATCCGCTATTTACGCCAGCATGTTCAATGGTATTATTTTTCAGGCGGTGACCCTCACCATGGCCGTCTTTTTCCTGATGCTTTTCATTTACAAGTCGGGCCTCATTAAGGTGACCGGCAAGTTCCGCACGGGCATCATCATGGCTACGGGAGCTATATTTGTATTTTATCTCCTCAACTGGGTCCTCTCCTTCTTTGGGGTAAATATGCCCTACCTGCACGAAGGAGGCTGGATCGGCATCGGCATCAGCCTGGTGATCGTTGCGGTTGCCGCCCTGAACCTGCTGCTGGATTTCGACAATTTCGAAAAAGGCGAACAGTACGGCGCCCCGTCCTATATGGAGTGGTTCTCGGCAATGGGGCTGCTCATCACGCTGGTCTGGCTGTACATCGAGATCCTTCGCCTGATCGCGATCTTCTCTTCGAACGATTGACCGTTTTTTAAATAAGCGCGGGTTCCAATTTCGTCTTCTGAAAATCGGAACACATGCTAAACCAGCAGGGCGCGGATGTGTACCTTTACCGGTGCCATCCGCGTTCTGTTTCAAGCCCTATCCGATATGACCAGCCAGGAAAGACAAGTACTGCAGAAAAAGATCACCGAAACGATCGTCAAAATGGAGAAAGAGGTGGAACGCCTGGAAGAAGCCACCCAACCCATCTCGCCGGAGAATTCCATCGGCCGCGTCAGCCGTATGGATGCGATCAACAATAAGGGCGTGTCAGAAGCGGCCTTGCGCTCCTCCCGCCGCAAATTGTCAAGCCTCCGCCTGGCCCTCACCAAAGTGGACCACCCCGACTTCGGACTCTGTAGCCGTTGCAAACAGCCTATTCCGCCCGCCCGCCTGATGTATATGCCGGAAAGTACGCGTTGTGTCCGTTGTGCGGACCGGTAGGAGATGCGTGTATTCGTGTATTCGTCTCTGCCCGCCGTAGCTTTATGCGGAGGCGGGGATTCCTTGATTCCTTGATTCGATCGTTGGACAGCCAAGAACATCGTACACCGCCCCAAACCCCTACCGGTCCCGTAGGTGCTGTTCGGTTTTCGGTGCTCGGTTTTCGCAAAAGACTGGTAACCAGAGCCTTTTTTTTGAAAAATGGCGCTGGACAGAGGTTGCCGGGGCTGTGTGCGGTGTACGGGTCCAACGGCGGCCCGGGGTTGTGTACGATGTACGAAGCCTCACCGGACTGTCCAACCTTAGAATGGTAGCCTGAAAAATCATAGTTTATTGAACAGTCTCCCCGCCCCGTGTCCCGTCACACCGTCCACCGTCCACCGAACACACCCATCCACCCATACCTCCACATTCCCATCCTGCAATTGACCAATATCATCGCGCGATAGGCCCGTATTTCCTAATTTCTGGGAAAAAATGGACGCACGGCTTTTCATCTCCATGATAATGGCGGCCTGTCTTTTGGCGAACAGTTGCCGGAAGAACGCAGAAGAAAAGGAGGTCGGCCTTCTCCCCGTATCAAAAGATAGCGTGACAACAGTAGAGGCGGACAGCCTGCCGGAGGCGCCGGCCAGGGTGCTCATTCTGGAGCGGAACGTAAAGATCAGGGACTACTTTGCCTTTCTCGATTCTATCGTTGCCTGTGAGGATACGCTTGTGCCCTATCCGCTGACCGAGCACCTGCTGGTACGGGCCAACCCCTGGATCATCGATAGCCTGGCGAATACCGATTATTACCGGATGATGGAAAGGGATAGTTTTGTGTACGACCAGGAATCATTAGTCATTCTTCGGCGGGGAGATACCCTTCTGTTGCCCGGGCCGGAGAAAGCCGGGGAGTTGCTGGAGCGTATGGCCGCCACCTTCGTCGATGTCAATATTCCAGAGTTCAGGCTTCGGGTTATCGAAGCCGGCGATACCCTTTACACTTTCCCGGTGCGCGTTGGGCGCAACCAGCGGAAGTACCTGGCCCTGGCCGGTACGGCCGTTGACCTGCGCACCCGGCCGGGGAAGGGAAAAATTGTCCGGGCCTCGCGTTATCCGCTCTTTCTCGACCCCAGCACCGGACAGCGCTTTACTCATACCCGGCGCGACGACGGACGGACTACCCTTATGCCGCTTATACCCTGGATCGAGCCGGAACTCGATGGCCACCGCTACGGCCAGCTGATCCATCCTACCACCAATCCCAAAACGTTGAACAAAGCCTATTCCAACGGCTGTATCGGAATAAAAGAGGCCGATGCGTGGTATGTGTATTATTACGCCCCGGTGGGGACCAGCGTTCATGTCCATTATAACCTCACAATATGGGGAGAGGATGGTGAAAAGATAACATTAAAAGACATCTACAACTGGAAGGATAAATATAAGGATCCGGAAGAACAGGAGGGAGGAAAAGCACTGGAAGAGGCCACCAGGAAAATTCCGACAGGTTGCATTTGTGGTGAAAGCAGGTAAGTCCATTGTAGTTTCACTCATCCCACTTGGGGAAGCGGGGCCAAAACGGCTAAACACTCTGGGGCCCGGCTATATATGTATTGTTCGCCGGTTTGTGTCCAGGCAGGTAAGAAGCGCCGGAAATAAAGTAGAATTTAATAGTAAAAAGGAGAAAAAAAAACAGGGCAACTATGCCGAAGCATAGCACCCTGTATAACCCCAAAAAACCAAATGAAAACAATCTACATATGAATGCTCTTCATCGAAGAGAAATCGATATCACATCTATTAATAACTACAAAAGAAAAACCTTTCAGGTCTTTCTTAGTGTTGAATTAACGCAAAGTTAACAGATATTTTCAAAACGCGTAGCATTTTATGGTGAATTTTTGCTACAGAAATTGAAATTTAACTTTTGCATTCGTCCCGGAAAGGCTACTGCCTTTCGTATATTTGACGCCCTGCACTTTTTGCCGGGCAATGATCACTAGGGCAATTTAAATAATTTTTTTTAAACCCACAACCTATTTTGAGATTCCCTCTATATTTAATGTCGCAACATGGACAATTCGTTTGGTGCGGCGGTTCTGCATCCGGGATGGTTGTTGAAATTCGGAATATAAAAGGGAAAAATAAAGGGTTGGAGCAATAAAAGTTCAAATAAATTGGCTAAGGTTAAGAAAATATTTGCCTGTACGAGTTGTGGCGCCACCTCGCCCAAGTGGATGGGGAAGTGCCCGCACTGTGGGGAATGGAATACTTACATCGAGGAAGTCATCGCCAAGGAGACCACCCAGGAAGCTAAACATCAGGCCTGGAAGAGTGACACTTCCAGGGGGGAGGCCCGGCCGGTAGCCCTTCCTGAAATACAGGCTGGCAATACCCGGCGCCTGGCCACTCCCGACGGAGAGCTCAACCGCGTTCTGGGAGGGGGTATCGTACCCGGCAGCCTGGTATTGATCGGTGGACAGCCGGGTATAGGCAAATCGACCCTTTTGTTACAGCTGGCCCTTTATTTACCAGCCACTGTCCTTTACGTTTCCGGAGAGGAAAGTGACGAACAGATCAAGATGCGAAGCGACCGTATCGGCGGCAATCCGGAGCGGTGTTTCATTCTTGCAGAAACCAATACGAACAAGATCCTCAAGCACGCGCAGCAGCTTCAGCCCAACCTGGTAATAATAGATTCTATACAAACCCTTTCCAGCCCGCATATCGAGTCGATGCCGGGCAGTGTTTCCCAGGTCAGGGAATGTGCGGGAGAATTGCAGCGGTTTGCTAAAGAAAGCAATATTCCCGTTTTCATTATTGGCCACATTACCAAGGACGGTTCTATCGCCGGCCCCAAATTACTGGAGCACATTGTTGATGCTGTTCTACAGTTTGAAGGAGACCGCAACTACACTTATCGCATCCTGCGGACGATAAAGAACCGTTTTGGCAGCACCGATGAACTGGGCATCTACGAAATGGAAGGCAATGGCCTGCGGGAAGTGGCCAACCCTTCGGAATTGCTCCTTTCCCAGAAAGACGAGGACCTCTCCGGAAGTGCTATCGCAGCCACGATCGAAGGATTGCGGCCCATGCTGATCGAAACCCAGGCCCTGGTCAGCACTTCGGTGTACAGCGCACCGCAGCGTTCCGCTACCGGTTTTGACCTTCGCCGCCTGAGCATGCTGCTGGCCGTCCTGGAAAAGCGCAACGGCCTGCCCTTCGCCACCAACGACGTCTTCCTGAACATCGCCGGTGGTATCCGGGTGGACGACCCAGCGATCGACCTTGCCATCGTCAGCGCCCTGATCTCCTCTCTGGAGGACGTAGCGATCCCCACCAACGTATGCTTCGCCGGAGAGGTGGGTTTGTCGGGGGAGATCCGTGCCGTCAACCGGGTAGAACAGCGCATTCAGGAAGCCAATAGGCTTGGCTTCCAGGAGATCTATATTTCCAAGTACAATACCAAAGGGCTGGACCCCGGAAGGTTCGATATTAAAATACGCACAGTAGGCAAGATACAGGAGCTGTACAGTGCGCTTTTTGAATGAGCCGGCCGGGTTGCTCCTCCTTATCCGGCCACCAGCTTTTCCGGGGCTGCCTCCGGCTTTCTCCGCTTTTGCTGTTCGTTTCCACTTCTTCGGCGGCGCAACCACAGGAATAATAGCCCGGCCAGCAAGAATATGCCGGCGCCGCCCCATCCGAGCTTTACCCATAGTGGCTGGTACACCGGGCGCATATTGCCGATGGGCGTAACCGCTGCCCAGTAAGCAGGGTGGGCATGGAATCGGTCGTGTTCCTCGATCTGCTCCAGCTTGGCCTGGCGCAAGGCCTGTGACTTGTCGTAACCCTGTTTCAGAAAACGGTAGTAAGCCTCCATCAACTGGCTGTTGGCTTGGTCATTGACGCTCCATAGGGTGGTGGCTACGCTGTTGGCCCCGGCATATAAAAAACCACGGGCCAGGCTAATGATGCCCTCGCCGTTGTAAAGGGCCCCTACCGAGGTCTCGCAGGCGCTAAGCACCACCATTTCCGCCTGCAGTGGCAGTAAGTAGACATCTTTTACAAACAAGGAATCATACCCTCCATCGCCGTTGGAGAAAACAATAAAGGAAAAGTCACCAGCTTCTGTATTGGCCTGGGCGTGGGAGGAAAAGTGCAGGATTCCGGAGCGGTTGGCCGCCTCTTGTAAGTGGGCCACCGTGGCCTCATTATGCGTAAACAATTCGCCTCCGATCTGATGGTGGATGGCTTCGAGCAGGCTGATGTTGTGCTCCAGCCGGCCGTGTCCGCCGCTGCCATCGAAAGCAGGCGCAAATCCGACGAAGTGGTGGTTGCCGCCCGGCCGTTCGCGCAGTGCAGCCTGAAGGGTTGCTGAATAGCCGTAGCTGATATCATGACGACGGATCAGGTACGGATATTGCTTGAAGTTGCATCCTTCCGCCGGTTCAGTGAGCAGGGCATCGAACGGAAGCAGGGCGAGTATGCCGCTGGGAATGATCGTCAGGCGTTCGGGCAGCCCCAGGCTCTCCAGCGGGCGGACCAGTTTGTCGTACAGCTTGTACCCATAATCACTGTAGGAGGCACACAGCCGGCCTTTGTCATAATCAGGAAACTGAAAGTGAGCAATATCGTGATGCAGCCCTACCACCCATTCTTCGAGAGGGAAGTCCCGGTCCAGGGTGAGCGCTTCAAAGCGGTTGGGGGTAATGACAAAAACATAGGCCTGCTCCGACCCGACGAAGTATTCAATGAAGGCCTCTCCATTGCTCAATAGCCGTTGTTGAATATCGGTGGAGGAGAGGGTACGCACATCGTATTTGAGCCGGTAGTAATCGGGATAGCTCCGTTCGGCTCCTTCCACCCAGCCGTCGTAGCGCTGCCGTGCTTCCAGCAGGCGGGACTCCAGTGTCCGAATTACCGAATCGGCCTTTTCCTGGCCGCGCGCCTGGAAGAGCTCTTCCTCCAGCTCCGCCAGTTCTTCCTGAATTTGCTTTTCCTGGCCGAGGGCGCTGTCGGGGATGCCCGCCAGTGACTCCGCCCTGGATTTATAGAATGCCTCCAGCAACAGGATGCTTTTGGTGCGTTCGGCAAAAGAGAGGGCTTCTTCCTTATAGCGAGGCTCTCCGCTTATCCGAAAGAGTTCCAATGCCTGGCCAATGGCCTTGGCGCTACGCTCCCGCGCTTCTTCTACATTGAACAATTTGGACGATTCGTACCGGTAGGTATTTCGGAGCTGTCGTTCTACTTCCAGGATCAGGCCGTAGCATTCCAGGCCGGTTTCCAGTTTTTCCGGCCCTCCTTCTGCATCGTACCACTGCCGGAGCGCGTGGGCCTTTCCATTCAGGGCCTCTACGATGGTATTTTCTGCGCGAAGCCATTTCTTTTCCGGATTTTGGCTCCAGTCGTCACCTTTATACTCTCCCACCACAATAGCGAGGGCCTTCTGATAGCGCTCCAGTGCGGCGGGGTAGCGGCCCTGTTCGGACAGGAGTTCTCCCCAGGCACAATAGATCTTTCCCAGTTCGCGGCTGTACAAGTTGGCGTTACCGCCATCGAGGTATCCTTGCTCCGCCAGCCGGAAATGGGCAATGGCGTCTTCCGGCTGTTGTAGTTCGCCGTAGATCCCGCCGAGATACATATCGATGATCGGTATCTTCAATGCGGCCCTGCCGAAGCCGTCTATAGTAATGGCATTTTCCATGGCATCTCTTGCCGCTTTGGCTTCCACCAGGGCCTCCCGATACCGTTTATCTTCGAGATAAGCCTTGG
Source organism: Lewinellaceae bacterium (assembly GCA_020636405.1). Taxonomy (GTDB): domain Bacteria; phylum Bacteroidota; class Bacteroidia; order Chitinophagales; family Saprospiraceae; genus JACJXW01. The sequence goes on from JACJXW010000011.1 coordinate 171,989, forward strand.
CCAGGCTGGAAAGCAAAAGGCCGCGGTTGAAAAAGCTGATACCTGGAATGCTGAGGCCTTCCCGGCACACCTCGATGGTATTGCCCCTTTGCCCGGCAGACATGTAGGCCAGCGACAGGTCGCTGAGCAGGGCTGCCCGGCTGTTGTTGCCCGGCGAAAAGGGGAACGCCTCCAGCGCCTGCTGGAGAAATACAATAGCCGCGTCGTAATCGCCCAGGCGGGTATTTAGATTGCCCAGGGGCAGGAAGACGTGGTTGGCAATATCGGTTTGGTCTCCGACTTCTTTTTCTCTGAAGATGGCGGCCGCTTTTTCGTAATTCACCCGTGCCTGTTCGAAGTCCCGGAGGTAATGGTTATAAATGAAGCCCATGAGGACATAAGACCAGCCCATAGCATTCCACTCGCTGCCCTGGCTGGGTGTGCGCCAGGCTTCATCGCTCACACTGCGCAGGAGCAGCGCAATGGCGTCAGAAGGGTTGCCTGCCTGGGTCAGGACTGCCCTGCCTACCAGTTTGTGAGCATTGATCCAGCCCTCCAGGCTATCCTGCTGGCAATGGGCATCAGCGCACAGGGCGAGGTAGTGGCCGACGCTGTCCGGTTGATAGGGGCTGCAAAAGGACAGGGCCTTTTCGAAGAAAGCCTCCGCGGCCCCGGTTTGTGCCAGCCCGGAAAAGCTGGTACTTAACAAGAAGATCAGAGACAGGAAATTGGGTTTCATATGGTTTAATTTAGGGGTTACGCCTCAGCGGTTGTGCGGCAGGGATCCTGGATATCGGAAAACTCAATCCAACAGGCGGCCCCATACCGGTTCCGCTTCACGAGGGTAGCCTTCAAGGGGAATGGGTTGCCGAAGGGGCCTAAAAGCGGCGCTCTTCGGCAGCCCGGTAAATATCTGCCTACTGGCTTCCGCCGAACAGCCGTCGCCTTATGGCAGCAACGATAATCAGGATAAGCAGGATAATGGCCAGCAAGAGCAGCAACCACCAGGGGAGGGGCATGTCGTCGCCGCCACCGCCGTCGGCAGCCGAAACGCAGCTTTCGCATTTCAGGATGTCGGCGGCAACGCTGCTTTCCGCGGACACCGGTTTCACCGGAACAGTACATACCGGGGACTGTCCGTCGAACTCGATACAGGCCTGCAGGTAGGGAATGGAATCCACTTTGGCGTCGGTAGGGTTGACCAGTACCGTAAACTGGAACTCTCCATAGGTCAGTGGGTTGCCCGGCCCGAATTCAGCTTCGGGGAAGAGCTGGAAACCGGCCAGGTTCCAGCGCACCGTATTGGTGGCGGGGTCCCGTTGGGGTAGGATAGGGGCGCCCGGTTGAGGATAGATGGACAACAGCGTATCGGGAATGCTCAAGATGTCAAACGCTGGAGGGAACGCCACGGAAACGGCGATATTATTGGTCGGTGCGGTCCCTTCATTGGAGAAATGGACCGTACAGAACAGTTTATAGGCGCCGTCGGAATCTACCGGGCACTCACAGATCTCTGCTTTGATGTAGTTGGGGTCATGAGAACGGGTGATTTCGCCTTCGAAAGTGGATACGTCAGCAACCAACCGCCCGGCAGGTTGGTTGTTGGCCAGAAGGCTATCCAGCAGTTCCACTACGGACAGGTTTTCGATCAGCGCCGAATCCTGAGCGTTGAGGAAGCCGCCAGGGCCGCTGGTTTGGTTGGCGGTAACCACGGTGGTGAAACGCAGGGCTCCTTTCTCCTTTTCGGGCGCTTTGTCGAACAGGTTCTCATCGACGTCGAACTGCACGAAAAAGTGCCGTTCTTCCTGGCTGTTCAGGTCGCCGAAAGAAGAGCGGAACACTTTGGCGTGGCGCCCTTTGAGATTCGTCGGGAACAACTGGGGGGAGACTTCACTCAGGAAAAAATCGGGCTCCAGGGGAGCGAGGTCGAGCGTTTTGGTAAAAGCGGCGGGTATGGGGTTGTCTCCCTCATCTTTGAGGACTTCATAGCTGACTTCCCCGCGGGATTCCCCTTGCACTTTGGCCTCGATCATGGGGTCGGAAAAGAAAAGCAGGTCACCAGCCAGGGTAAAATCATTGGGGTTTTTCAGGGAAATGATGAAAACGGCTTTGTCGCCGGCCACGAAACCACGTTGATTGCAGGAAAGCCGGATCAGCCCGTCGGTGACCACTTCCATGCGCGCGGAATCTTTCAGGCCTATATTATTGGTTCCGGAAGAACCACCGATGGCCCGGGCGGACGGTGGCAAGTCCAGGTGGTCATCGCTGTAGACACCGGTGGTGAATGCCATGACCGTAGTTGGGCGGCTGGTTCCGTCTTCTCCAATATAGATATGGGAAATGGTCGCGTCTTTCGATTGATTGATGAACTCTCCATCGTCGAAGACCCACAGGTATTCATAGTGTGGTGTAGGGATTTGGGCCTCCTTGGCGTCTTCTGAACGCACAACCGGAGATAATGGCGGGAGGTCTTTAATGGTGATGGTGACCCGCCCGTCGGCATCCTGAGAAAGGAAATCGATAGACTGCGCAGAGGTGAACAGTGGCAGTAGAAGAAGCAGGAATGAGCAAAAAGAGATGGACGGACTTTGGAATTTGAGCTTTGTCAGATTCATAGTTGCTGTATTTGGGAGTTAGGCAAGCGGCCATATCATCGCTAACGGCGGCGCCCGGCCCTAAGCATTTTGCCTGAAAGCCGCAGCGCCCCGCCAACGATGTGCTAATAACAAGTGTTTGCTCGGATTAGTATGTAATATAAACGTTTTCCTGTTGGCCTTTAGGCAGATGGTGCTTCCGGTGGAGGAAAAAAAAACTGGGCAGCAGTTCTTCAAACCGCTACCCAGCCCGGAATAATAGCAACTATCTACTTATCTCCAATTAGATTTATGCCCACCTTTGTGGACATGCCCTTCTGAAAATAAAACACCCTAAATCTTTATTCATTTGGCTGGGGGTTATATCGTAAAAGGGGGCTCACGCAGCACTTCCCGGAGGACGATTCGCGTCAGCCCTCCCCTTTTGAATCGGCTTCATTTAATACCGTGGAATTAAAATCTGATTTCTAGTATGTTGTGTTTGAAACCTCCTGTTTGGGTAACTCATTTGATTTTGTGGGTTGTGCCTCCCCTCGATCCGTCATTCAATCCTTAATTGAGGCAGAGGGCAGAGGCCCTGCACACCGCATCGGCGGCAGGGCTTCCGAATTGCCCTATGAACATTATGCGTTTTATCATAGTATGAAGAACGTCAACTATTCCAAGTAGCCGTTCTGGGAGCGAAGCCGGGCAGCGAACCATGTCGCTACCCCTTTCGCCTGAAAAAAGGACAGATAGATATCTTTGGTGTACCGATCAGTACTTTTTGTTTATCTTAGTGTTGCCCGTCGTGTCAAACAGCGTTGTTGATTAATTACAGGTACAAATTTATAGGCTACGGGCAGCCCGGCAAAACCATCTTTTTGGGCGAATTCGGGTTTCTAAGCCCGTATTTTTTTGATGATTTATTTGCCTTCATTGAGTTTTTTAAAAAACAAAATCGTTTAAACTATTGATAAACAGTGTGTTAAAAATAGCTTTAAAATCAAGTCCACTCCGCTTTCTTCTTCCCATTTAAATTCTTACTTTGGGTTTCTAAGTGCCCAAAAAAAATTCATTTTTTTTTAAAAAAGTGCAACTTTAACACTTGAACGGTTTGATAAAGGTGGAAAACGGCGCTTTTGAGTTAGGAAACGGCTATGGAGGCAGGGGGACAGGTAGATGTGAAGGCGGGAATGCGGGGGGTTTAGGGCATAGGTGTCCAACCTCCCCACTTCCAAACTTCCATACCCTCTCACTTCCCCGCCTTCAAGCCAAAACATTCCAGGATCTATGAAACACAAAGAAGACCTCTTCGAGCTTGTCCAGGCTATGTCTAAATCAGAGAAGCGGTATTTCACGCTCGACGCGCAGAAAAGCGGCCGCCGGCCCAGCAAATATCTGGAGCTCTTTCAGTCCATTAACGAAATGGAAGAATACAACGAGCCCCGGCTGAAGAAGAAGTTTGGCCGCAACCTGCCGTACGACAAGTCTTACCTTTACGAGGCCATCCTGCGCAGCATGCGGGATTACCGGAGTTCCAAATCCAAGGCTGCCCGCATCCGGGAGCTGTTGCTCGACGCCAAGTACCTCTACGAGCGGGGGCTTTACCTTCAATGTGAGGAGCGCCTCAAAGATGCCCGGCAGCTCGCAGAAGCGCTGGGCGACCAATTGGCTCTGCTGGAGGTCAATAAAGAAATGCGCAACGTCATATGGGACCTTAAGCGGCGGTCCTTCCGGGAAGAAGTACAAGGGCTCATCACGGAGAAAGAATCCTTTCTGGAGGCGGTGCAGGAGGAGTTCCGATACCTGGATATCCTCTACGAACTGTTGCTGAAGAACATTAAGGGTACTCCCCGGGCCAAAGAAGCAGGCCCCGGCCCCCGGGCAGATGCGGCTTTGCTGGAAGAGCAGCCCACCCCGCAGTCGACCCACGCCCGCCGCCGTTATTTTCAGTGCGCCGCTTTGGCCTACCAGATGGAGAGCAACCCGGAAAAAGTTTTCAATTATTACGAAAGGGTGGTCGACTGGTGGGACCAGAATGAGGCTTACCGCCAGGAGGAGTTCTATCGGTATGTGGTCGACCTGGCCAACTATCTCCACGCCTGTTATACCAACCACAAATTGGAATACATGCCCCAGGTGTTGGCCAAGCTGGAAAACAGCGACCCCAAAAACTTCCACGACCAGCAGACGGTATTCCAGAATGTTTCGACCTATAAGCTCCTCTACCACATCAACCTCGGCATTGCAGAAGGCGTGGAGGCCCTGGTGGAAAACATCGAAAAAGGCATTCAGAAGTTCCAGATCAATCTGCTCAGCCAAACAGTCCTGACCTTCAATACGGCCATCTTGTTGTTTGTGGTAGAGAAGTTCGTAATCTGCCGTTACTGGCTACTCAAGATCATCAAGGGGGAAAAAGTGGATGAGCGGAAGGATATCAAGATGGGCGCCTACCTGTTGCACCTCATCGTCGTCTATGAACTGCACGACCTCGACCTGCTGGAAAGCACGTACCGTTCAACCTACCGCTACGTTCACAAAGACCTGAACGCTGCCCGCGGCAGTTTTGAGCGGGTGCTCACTTCAGCGATCAAGCGGATGCTCGACGCCCCTCCGGGGAAAGAAAGAGATACCCTGAAAAAACTGAAGGAAAAGATCATGGACATTAAGAAGGACCCTGCGCAGCGCGTTCCGCTCGGGCTGGACGACCTGGCCTTGTTCTGGGTCAGCAGCCGCCTGGAGAACAAACCTATAGCAAGGGTGATGAAGGGCGCGTGAGGGGAGGCGAAGTGCGAGATCGGGAAAGGGATCCTTCCGCTTTCCGGTTTCGCACTTCGCCTTTGTACTTTATTAACTCGCCGGAATTTTCTCTCGGCGGCGGAGAGGCGTAAGGACCAGTGCATTGCCCATGCGGCGGATACCCACCACCACTTCATTGAGGTTGAAAATGAAAACGCTGGGGTCAATAGGCTCGGGTTCATCGGGAGTGAGGCCCGGGTTGATCTCGGTAGCTCCGATCAGGCCCATGACCTGATATTTGCGGTTGAAGATCAATGTCCATTGCGCATCGGCGGTGACCGGCACCTTTATTTCCTCCCCTCCGCCACCACTACCACTACCGCCTCCGCTTCCGCGGAGGAGGGTGCCGGTGGATGGGTCCTCGGGATTTTCCGGCCCAGGTTCCGGCAGGTCTGTCATTTCGCTGGGGTCCAGGCTGGTTGCCACGGTGATCTGTCCTTTCATCAAACCGACCAGGACCATTTTTTCCTTCTGCAGAGGGAAAGCCAGGGCCCTGCCGTTGTCGATGAGGAACAGGGTATTCATGTCAGTAGATAGGGTAATGCTGTTTACCATGGTGTAGACTTTTAGGTCATTGTACCTGACGGCCTCCGGTTTCAGGAGTTTGAGCCGGCGAAGAAGGGATGCCAGGGTGTTTTTTATTAAGGACATAGGTATTGGTTACGCAAGGCGATGGCTACATTCCCAAAAGTAGGAATTCCAGGGTGGATTTCGGAGCCCTTCGACCAGAAAATTAGGAGGCCGTTTTCTTGCGCTTGCGCCGAGTCTTGAACATCTCTATGATCTCCTTTTCTTTCAGGAAGCCGAAATCCTGGAAAGCCGTTGAAACAAATTTCTTGATATCCTGGTAGTCTTTGCCCCGTTTGTCGGTATAACGCTTGAGCAACTTCTTGACGTAGCGCAAGGAAAGTTCCTTGAGTTGTTGGTTGAAGTGCTGGTTGGCGAAGATAGACATATAGACGGGGAAGAGCTTGGAGATCTCGAAATAGTCGGCATAATCTTCCACCTCCAGGTTGTCGATCAGGCGAGCGAAATAGTTATAGATGGTCTGCCGGACACATTCGTTTATGGTTGACAGGCCTTCATAGCGGACGTAGAAGGTTTTGATGGCATCCTGAGCCTCTTCGTTCATATACCCTTTAGAGTGGACGATGTCCATCAGTTCGTAGTAGTACTTCAGGTCGTCTTCGATCGACTTGTCGATGACGGCGGAGAGGCGCTGGTCGGCGCGGGGGTCCAGGTCGATATCCGTCCGGTTGTGAAGCAGGAGCATATACTCCAGATATTGATCGATGAATTCCGGCATTGTGGTGCGGACGTCGTTGAAGTGTTTGGCCAGTTCTTTGCGCGCTTTGTCATCCAGGTCGAAGTAAGCGGCGAAGAGGACCATGATCTCCATATGTTCCCGGTTGCCCTTGAATTCCTTATTGGCTACCAGGGCGCGGAGTTCCGGAATGATATTGGTATTGTCGGAATGGCGCCGGACGCGGTGGATGATGAAGCTCTTGAGCGGGGAGTACAGCACCTTAAGGTCGGAGAGCGTTTCGGGGAACTCGGCGGTGTGGAAATGGTCATTGACAAACTGGCGCTGGTAGCGCTCGTAGCCGGCCTTGCGTTCCTCGGGGGTGCGGTAGCGGTCCAGTTTCTGGCTTTGCAGGAAATAACGCACCCGTTTGTTATCAATGCTGTTGATCAGGTTGGTCACCCATATGTCGCTGCTCATGGCGAAGCCCATTTGGATAGACTGGCCGATCCTTTTGCGGAGAATATCAAAATTGGAGGAGTGGCAGATGGCCAGCAGCACGGCCTTGAAGTGGTCTTGCGGGCGGGTGTACTTGTATTGTTTGTCCACTTCACCGCGCAGGACGGAATACCCCAGGATCTTGGGCAGGTACATGCCTTCGAATTCCGGTTCCAGCAAGACGGTTTCCATAGAGATGACCTGCAGGGGGTCTTTTTCCGCCACCTCGTCGTACAGTGCAGCGATGCGAGGCTCGAACTGCTCTTTGAGCTGCGTGTAGTATTCTTCCTCTTCCTCGTCCAGATATTGCTGCAATTCTTCGGACTCCTGGATATCGTTGGCGATCTCTTCCAGTTTTTTGATGTATTTTATATCGAGCTCCTGCATAGGTAGGCCTTTTTTAAAGGCAAACCTGATAGTGCAAATTAAGCACTACCAGGCCTGCGTATGAATAGAATTAATAGTATAGCCTATTGGCATCACAAATATACTCAAAACAGAGCATATCGCAAAATACCAGTTGGAGTAGATTACTCCTCTTCTCCTGCTGCTGCTTCGGGCGCCGGAGTTTCTTCGATGGCTTCGATAACAGGTACTTCCTTGGGCGGTGGAGTTCCGGAGACGGCAGCGTGGAACTGGCGCTCCTCTTCTGCTGTCTTCTCGAAGCGAGCGGCGATCTTGGCTTCCTTAGCCTCTACCCAATCCTGGTATTTCTTTTCCGCTTCCTCCGGGTTCATGGCGCCTTTTTTAACGCCACGCATGAGGTGCTTCTTGTAGTAAACGCCCTTGAAACGCAGGATAGCGCGCACGGTATCCGTCGGCTGGGCGCCTTTCATCAGCCAGTCATAAGCTTTATCCCGGTCGATGTCGATCGTTGCCGGCTTTGTCATGGGGTTATAGGACCCCAGCCTTTCGATGAACTTCCCATCCCGGGGAGACCGGGCATCCGCCACAACGATGTGGTAGAAAGGACGTTTTTTACGGCCCTTTCTCTGTAAACGCATTTTTACTGCCATGTTAAAATTCTATAGGTGAAACCATACCCGCTTACCTTGAATATCAAGCGACGGGTTTTTAACGGCGGCAAAGATAGGTTTTTTGTTTTGGCTTTCAAACCCTTTTTGCCTTCAAAACCAGAATTTTAACCATCCGAAGCTTCGCTAATCTCCTGATTTTGAGAAAGGAGGCCAGGAGTGCAGGAATTTTTTTTGTGTAAAGCCTCCTTTTGCCTTTACTTCTTGCCAATTTGTAGTAAATTTGGAAGGTAAGTAGGAGAAAGGGATATACCCCCAACACTTGCTTTTTTCGGTTTTGGCATTCCCCTTCGGGCCTATTCGGCTGCCCCTTCAAAATGAGTCCATAATGGCCATCGCCTTTTGAATTTCTGCTTCAGTGCCTTTTTTACCGGCCTGTGGCAAACAAACACTACCGCTTTCTAGTTGCTGCCCGTCCAATGCTTCCCCCCGCAGCTTTCGGGCCTACAGCGGAAGAACAACTATACTATGCGCCAACTATTGTATCTCGTTAGCGGCTATCTAATGATCTGCCTTCCTCTTATGGGAGAACACCGGCGCAATATGCCGTTCAGTGAGCCTGCTTCCACGCCGCTGGTTGGTATTCAGACTGACGACTCCTTCTCCGTCGAGGAACTGGTCCAGGACGTTTTTGTCACCGGGGCCTGCAATACGATCACCAACATCCGGGCCATAGGCGCCAATAAGGGGATCGGGTACTTCGAGAACGGAGAGGCCAGTATTGGCATTGATCGCGGGGTTATCATTGCCACCGGCCCGATCGGTAATGCACGGGGCCCGAATTCCGCCACGGATAAAAGCGGGGATTTCATGGACAATAATGGAGACCCCGACCTGAATATCATGAGCACCGGTGCGGTGAAGGATGCCGTCGGCATAGAATTCGACTTCATGCCCCTCGATTCCATTGTCACTTTTCGCTATGTATTCGCCTCCGAAGAATACTGCGAATTTGTCGGCAGTATCTACAACGACGTTTTCGGTTTCTTCATCCGCGGCCCGGGGATCAGTGGGGAATTTTCCAACAACTCCAGAAATGTAGCCCTCATCCCCGGATCTGATGATTACGTGAGCATCAACTCCGTCAATTACCAACAAAATGAAGCCTATTACATTCGCAACGAATTGATCGATGACGCCGTTATCTGCGGCCTTAATCTCTATTTCAATAATCACTATGAGCAGATCGAATATGACGGCTTTACCCGAAAACTAACGGCTGTACTGAAACTTCAACCCTGCCAGACTTACCATATCCGCCTGGTTGTTGCCGATGTAGGGGACAACTTCTATGACTCCGCTGTATTCCTGGCCGCCGAAAGCTTCAACCTGGGAGGCAAGGCCGAAATCTCTGCCGCTACCGGCATCAGCCCGGCAAGCCCTTCCATGGAAGGATGCCAGGATGCCTATTTTCTCTTCGAACGCCAGGGTGACAGTGACCTGCGGTATCCCATGACGGTGAATTATACGGTCTCCCCGCTGGGAACCGCCTTGCCGGGTATCGACTTCGAACCGTTATCGGGCAATGTGACTATCCCTTCCGGGCGTCAATTTATCCAGGTGCCGGTCAGCCTGATCAATGACGGGCTGCCCGAGCCTACCGAGAGCATTATCCTGGAGCTGGACATACCCTGTGCCTGTTATACCGACACCGCCCGGATGTTCATCGCAGACAGCCCGCCGATCTCAGTCCGCCTGGAGGATTTCGGAGTCTGTGAAAATGGCACTACCGAGATCAGCCCCATAGTCGAGGGAGGCACTTCTCCCTTTTCCTACGAGTGGAACACCGGACAATCCGGCCCTACACTGGACGCTACGGCCAATGGCCCTCCGCGGTACGCCGTGACCGTGTACGATGCCTGCGGCAACAGCGCTGCCGATAGTGCCGGATATTTTCTCGCACTCCCGCCGGAAGCTACCATCAGTGGAGATGCCTCCGTCTGTGAAGGCGATACGGCATTGCTTCTGGTCCAGCTTACCGGCATCGCCCCATGGGGTATCACCTACAGCCTCAATGGGGTGGGGCAGGCCGAAATAACAAACATTACTACGCCCAACTTTGGGCTTCCTGTCACCCAGGCCGGCAACTACGCCCTGCTGGAGGTCCGCGATGCTGCCTGTGAAGGTTATACTTCCGGCCAGGCCACCGTCGAAGTGCGGCAGATCACCCTGGAAGCGGAGAGCCGCAACGTCTCCTGCACGGGCGCATCCGACGGCAGCATCAGCGTAGAGATAACCGGCGGCATGCCTCCCTACAGTTATTCCTGGAGGGAAAATATTGGCAACAGCCTTCACCCCGAAGGCCTTCCGGCGGGCACCTATTCCCTTTCAGTGGCCGACGGCTCCGGCTGCACCAAAGAACTCTTAGTGGAGGTCGGCGCCCCTTCTCCCCTCGAGGCTCTGGCGCCCGACTGTGAACGGCTTGCCGAGGGGCAGCTCGCTATCTCCCCTTCAGGAGGTACTCCGCCTTATTTGTATTCCATAGACGGGGAAGCCTTCTATAATGCTTCCCTATTTGAAACGCTGGAACCCGGGGTGGAATACGAAATTACTGTACAGGACGCTGCCGGGTGCCTTTTTACCCAAGACTTTATCATGCCGGCCAGCTATCTGCAAATGGTCACCCTGCCGGGGACTCTGGAAGCCAGCCTTGGCAGGCGCACGCTGCTGCAACCCGAAGTCAATATTCCGGAATCTCTGATCGGCACTATTCGCTGGGCCCCGGCTGACGGACTGAGCTGTACCGACTGCCTCTTCCCGGAGCTGCTGCCCTTCGAAAGCCATACCTACACCATCCGAATTGTTGACATCTACGGCTGTACGGCAGAAGCATCCGTACAGGTTGAGGTCAGCGATGAGGCCGCCATTTTCGTCCCAACCGCCTTTTCTCCCAACGGCGACTATATCAACGACCGCTTCACCGTTTATGTCAATACCTATCAGGTAGAGGAGATTACCACCTTCCGGGTGTTCGACCGGTGGGGCGGCCTGCTGTTCGAACGGAAAAATGTACCCCCTAATGACGATTCATCCGGATGGGATGGCACGGCCAAAGGGGAACCGCTCAGCCCGGGTGTGTATACGTATATGGTAGAAGTGAAACTGATCAACGGCGAGTACCAGTCCCAGGGGGGGCACGTGGTGCTGATGAGGTGAGGGGGAGTTGGGAGGTTGGGATGTTTGGATGTTTGGAGGTTTGGATGTTTGGATGTTTGGAGGTTTGGATGTTTGGATGTTTGGAGGTTTGGATGTTGGGAGGTTGGGGGGACTGGTTGAAGGCGGTTTGTTTTCCCGCCTGATTTGCCGCAAGCGATGCAGAGTTACGGCACAAAGGATTAGCTGTTAAGGGAATACGCTGTGTTTCAAAACTCGCGGGCGTACCCCCATTTCTGAACACTCTCCCAAGCCCAAAACTTACTCCTCATCTTCCGTGCCGAGGATATGGATGGGGCGGTCGATACTCTCCTGGAGAGAGATGAAGGTTTCGGTGCGTTGGATGCCGGAAATCTTCTGGATCTTATCGTGGAGGACTTCTCTAAGGTGGTCGGTGTCCCGGCAGATGATCTGGGCGAAGATGTTATATAGGCCGGTGGTGTAGTGGGCGGCGACGATCTCAGGGATCTCTTCCAGTTCCTTTGCCACATCGTCGTATAGGGAGCTTTTGTCGAGATAGATACCGAGGAAGGCACAGATATCATACCCCAGCTTATTGTAGTCAATGGTAAGGTTGTAGCCTTTGACGATGCCGGCTTCCTCCAGCTTTTTCATTCGGACGTGGATGGTGCCCCCGGATACGTACAGCTGCTTGGCAATATCCGTATAAGCCTTTTTGGAATTCTGCATCAGGATGGAGAGTATCTGTTTGTCCAGTTTATCGATCTCTGTACCTTTTGACATAAGTGTAGTTCATTGTTAAATCTTTAACAAATTTAGCTTTTCATTTTTTCTTTTTAAAAGAAAAGTCAAATATCTTTTTATTTTTTGATATTTTTTAAAGCAATCTCACGATTTTGTGTTTTTTGCCCTCTCGCTTGCGAAGAAACAAAAGCCGCTCGGCTGGCCGGCAGATTCCCAACACCTCTCCTGAATGACAATTTGTAAAATATTGGTACATTTGCGGCTAGCCGCTTAATCGCAAATTTTATGAACCTACGAAGCTTTTTTCAGAGTGCGCTCCTTCTATCCATTGTGCTGTTGCCCGTCGCCTGTGGCAATGAACCCGAAGGCCAGCAGGAACTGTTGCTGGGCCGCTGGGAGCTCCGGCAGGCCACCCGCAACGGTAGCCCCACGGAATCCCTTTCCGAACTGTATTTTGTTTTCAATGCCGATGGCAGCATGAACACAAACCTTCCCGTTCCCGGGATGTCGGAAGAAACCAAATATAAATTAGATGGCCGCAACATCTACCAGTATAGTGATGGCCTGCCGGACGAGTTGTCCTATTTCATCGATGAGATCAGTGATTCCACGCTGGTGCTGAGTACCGAGATCCGCAACTTCCGTTTCAACTTCGTCCTGGAGAAGCAAACGGCAACAGAGCGGTTGCAATGATCGTCGTTGTAGCTTCCACTAACCCTGCCAAGCTCCTGGCTGTGCAGCAGGCTTTCGAAGCTGCCTTCCGGGTGGATGTTGAGGCGCGTGGCGTAGCCGTAGACAGCGGGGTAGCCGAACAACCCCTAAGCGACGAAGAGACCTTTCGCGGCGCCCGCAACCGGGCCCGCAATGCTCGCAGCGCCCATCCTGACGCCGATTATTGGGTGGGCATAGAAGGCGGCATTGAAGATACGCCCAAAGGTATGGATGCCTTCGGCTGGGCCTATGTCTGTTCTCCTTCAATGGAGGGCCAGGCCCGCAGCGCTACCTTTCCTCTGCCGCCCACCGTTGTGCGCAGCATCAAAAACGGCGGTGAGTTGGGCCCTATCATGGACAAACTGTTCAACAAGAAGGAAAGCAAAAAGAAGGGCGGCGCCGTTGGCCTGCTTACCAACGGGCTGATCACCCGCGACGCCCTGTACGCGCAGCCGCTGATCATGGCGCTCATCCCTTTTTTGCAGCCGGGGCTGTGGGAGTAAATGCAGCTTACCCCTATATATCTATGGCGGACTTGTATGATCCGGCTGCTTGCCGCCGCCTTTCATTAGCCCTACAACTTACTCACCGACAACACCTTCACCATTCTTCCCTCCACTTCCACCACTAGCCGGTAGATGCCGGCCGGCAGGGTATCGGCATACAGGCTCAGGCTTTGGGCGGAACTCCCCGTCTGTTCCTGTTGAACCAATTGTCCCAGGCTGTTGAAAAGGCTCAGCCGGGCATTCTTTCCGGAAAAGGCTCCCAGTTCTACGGTAAGTGCATCGGTGAAGGGAGAGGGGTAAGCGTTTATTGTAGCGGCGGCCAGCGCCTCTTCATTACTGGTAACGACGATGTCGATATCCTGGCAGTTTACATCCTGGCCGGCCCCGTTGGCCACTGTCAGGCACACCTCGTACATACCGGAAGTAGCATAGGTATGGGAGGGGTTGCGTTCCAGGCTGGTCGTGCCGTCGCCGAAATTCCACAGCCAGCCCACGGGGCCGAACTGCGACTCATCGGTGAATTGCACTTCACCATTGCCGATGGCCTCGTAGCTGAATGCGGCAACCGGCGCCACCATCGACTCCGAATAGCCGGTGAGGTGGGTAGCGGAAAGGGCGTTGCCGCTTTCGTCGTAGTCCAGGGACAATACTTGTGCCCGGCCGTCCTTAGCCCACCATTCGTAGGTGATGACCGTTTCCTCAAGCGTTGTAAACGGGATCCAGGCGCCGAAGAACTGTACAAAAATGGAGTCGACGGTTACCGTCTCTATACGCTGGCGCAGGGTTTCGTATTCTCCGGAAGGCAGCGACAAGGTACCCCAGGCGTCGATCTCGGCAACTTGAGTACCGCTTTCGCGCACCTGTACGGAGTCTACACCAAAGGCCGAGCCGTCCAGAAAGATGGTGAAGCCAAAATCATTGCTGAAAGAGGAGCCAAAAGTGGCCGGAGCCGGCAGCAGTTGCTGCGGTGGGTCGAACCGTGCCGTAGCAGAACCTCCGCCCGGCAGAGGGGCTGAACCGCCGAGTACGAGCAGGGCGTCGGCCGTCAGTTTGGCATAGCTGAAAAATCCATCCGTGCCCCGCAGGGAAAAGGTTGCGTCGGTAAAATCGGCGGCATAAGGCGTCTCTGCGGGGTCGACTACAGAATTCTGGAAGGTGCTGTGGGTATGAAGCGAGGAAAAATCCCAGCTCTGGCCTGCTCCGGCCGGCCCGGGCTCCAACCCGGCAACCAGGGTGTCTTCGCCAAAACTGAGCACCGCGCCAAAGGGCGGTATATCTGTACCGTCAATGGTGATCTGAGCCGAGAGGGTTAATCCACAGAACAGGGCCACGGACAGAGAAAGGTAAAATTTGATCATATCTTCGATTTTTGGTTGATTAAAAATAACCCCCCTTTTCAGGCACGCTCCCCGGGTTAAAGGAAGCAGGGCACTTACAATAATGCTAATTTAATGGATAATCCGGGACGGCGTTACCCTCTAGTGTGGTTTAACTTTTCCGGCCCACTGAATACGGCCGAATAAGGTAACTATGTGCTTGGACAATAACAATCTAACAATACAGCCATTCAACAATTTGAGCGGAATCCCAGGAAAACACTGATGGAGCTTTGCGGCCGAAGCAGAATATGTTAGGCTATAATTGCCTAAGCACATATTTACCTATCCGGCTGAAATCGCCTGGCTTTGCCTCAGTCCTAAAGGATGGCCAGGCGTTTTCAGCCTTTGCTCCCTTCAGATGGGGCAAACAAAGGCTGGAAATGCCAACCTATAACAGTTGCCAATAAAGTTGAATAACCTATCCCACACTGCCCTCACTGATTCCCTAAAACTGATCTCCCCCGCCCTCTTTCAGGTCGTCATTTTCGATGCGGGTACGGCGGCGCTGTTGGCGGAAGTCCAGTTTGCCGAAGCGGTAGTTGAAGGTCAGCCCAAAGGAGCGGAAGAGGATGGCGTTGTTACTGCGCTGGTAGAAATCCTCTCCTTCCAGTTCAGAGGGGAACTCTTTGTAATTGAAGAAGGGCTCCGTGATGTTGATGCCCAGGCTGGCCCGTTTGTTGAATTCTTTGAGGAATCCGATGCTCAGCAGGGAGAAGGAGGCGTTTTTCCCCTGAATGGTCTGCCTCGGGGCCCGGTAAAAGCCGAACATTTCGAACTTATACCCCTTGCCGAAGTCGATGGTGGAGTTGATGTTGCCGTTAAACAGCAGCGCGTCGTTGCTCAGTTGTTCGCCATTCTGGTTGCGTTCGGTATTGAAGGTGAAGATGTTGGCTCCTCCACGCAGCGTCCAGATCTTAGCGATGGTCACTGAGGTAAAGAAGTTGACGCCATAGGAGTGGTTCTTTCCGATGTTGAGGAAGGTGGACCGGGAAGCGCCGGCTTCGTCCACATCGAAGAGGAAGCTCTGGATCACGTCATCCGTGAACCGATAGAACAGGGATGCATTGATGGAGAACCCTTTGACGAAGGCGCCATAGCTCAGTTCGTACTGGTCGGTCAGTTCGGGGGACAGGACTGGGTTGCCCACGGTGATGTTGCGTGGGTCATTGAGGTCGGTATAGGGATTGACAAAGAACAGGCTCGGGCGTTGAATGCGGCGGGCGTAGCTCACCTTGAGGGTGGAAAAGTTCTTCAGTTTGCGGCTCAGGATGATGCTGGGCAGGAAGTTGCCATAGTCGTTGGTGAACGAGGCGGCGTCGCTGGCGTACTCTCCGCCGATATCCGTAAACTCGTAGCGGGCGCCCGCCACCAGGCCGTAGTTTTCCCCCATCTTGATGTTGAAGGAGAGGTAGGCCGAATAGACGTCCTGGTCGTAGAAGAATTCATCAGAAAGGGCGGTATTCAGCAAGTAGGCTTGTTTTTCCTGATCGAAGGCCTCGTATTGGTAGTCGCTGTCGATGCGGCGGATCACCCCTTTGGCGCCCGTTTCCAGTTTCACGGCATCGGTAAGGGGATGCACGTAGTCGGCCTGCAGGGTATACTCGAAATTGTAGCTGTCGTTGCGGTTTTTCTCATCCAGTTCCAGGCGGGGGTCATTGCCCACCTGGAGGATGGTATTGCGCTGGTTGCCCTGTGCGCCACTCCATTGGAAGGCCATGACCAGTTCCTGCTCTTCCTTTTTAAAAGTGCGGCGGTAGTCCGTCGTCCAGTCGAAACTACCCCGCAGGCTGCGGCTGTCGTTGGTGCGGGTATATATCTGCTGGAGATTGCTCAGCGGGATCTCGTAGGTGGCGTCTGTCGTCCCTTCATTATTGCCGCCGAAGCCGCCGAAGGTGAGCGAAGAGGAGAGGCTGTTGTAGGCGTTGATATCGTAGAAAGCCCCCACGGAGCCCCTTGGGCCGTAGCTGTTGCCGCGGGTATTGGCATCCTGGGTGAGGATGCGCAGGGTGTCGTTGCGGGTATCTTCGCGGTAGAACTCCGAGTAGCCGTCCCGCGGCCAGGAGAGCCAGGTGCTGCCGCTGGCGTTGAGCCCGAAGCGGCCGCTGGCCAGGCTCAGGTTGAGGCCGCCCCGGTTGATGCGGGTGCCCACGCTGCTGTTCACCGAGCCGGTGAAGCCCTCCACGCTTTTCTTTTTGGTGATGATATTGATGATACCGGCGGTGCCCTCGCCGTCGTACTTGGCCGACGGAGTGGTGATGACCTCTACGCTTTTGATCTGGTCAGCAGGAATGGACCGCAAGGCTTCGCCCGGGTTCTGGGCGAAGAGGGTGGAGGGCCTTCCGTTGATCAGGATCTGCACGTTCTGAGAGCCGCGGAGGGAGACGTTTCCGTCGAAGTCGACGGAAAGCAGCGGCGCCTTGCGCAGCACGTCCACCGCATCGCCGCCTACTGTGGTCACATCCTGGTCGGCATTGAATACGATCTTGTCGATGCGGTTCTCGATCAGGGCGCGCTCTTCGGTCACTTCCACGGCATTGAGGGTGATGTTTTCCGAAGCCATATAAATGTCACCCAGGTCGACATCCGGTTTTTCCAAAGTGAGCTCCACTTCGGGCACAACTTTCGTGGCGTAGCCGATAAAGGAAATATGCAATTCGTACTTGCCGTTGCGTACGTCCTGCAATTTGAAATGGCCCTTTTCGTCGGTGATGCCACCGGCGGATTCCTTGCCGCTGCCGGCGGCCTTGAGTACCAGGGTGGCAAATTCAACAGGGGCGCCCGCTACGGAATCGATGACGTGGCCCGTCACTTTTCCTTTGATGGAAGGGCCTTGTTGCTGGCGGTTGCCGTAGGGAGGTTGTTGAGCAAATGCCGCAAAGGCAGAGAACAGGAAGAGCAGGATCGGTAGCTGTTTTTTCATATTTTGTGCTTTCGGGTGTTTGTTGTGCATGTGCTGAGTTGGAACGGCCATAGAATGGCCACGACAATGAAATGCAAAGGTGGGGAAATTGTTTAGAGTTTGTTCAAAATTCAATTAATGGCCTCCAAGCGGAAAATTTGAATTCATCCTGCGTTAAATTTTTCGCCGGATTGCCCGCATCCGGCTGCAAAATTTGCCTTGGCTGAAATGAAATTTTCTCGCTTTCGGCTCATCATCGAAATTTGAACAAACTCTTTAAAACAACATAAAATGAAAAAACTGCTTCCACCCTCCTTCCTTCTTTTGTCTCTGCTGAACCTGTATGGCGAATACGGCCGCTCCGAGGCGCTCATTTTCATCACCAAGCCGTTGTTGCTCACCACCCTTGCTTTATGGTTTTACCTGGAACTGCGCCCGTTGCAGGGCCGTTTTCCCCGCTTCATCCTGGCGGGGCTGATCTTTTCCATTGGTGGTGACGTTTTGCTGATGCTGGTAGAGAACGGGCCGAAGGAGGAGCACTTTTTCCTTCTGGGGCTGGCCAGTTTTCTGTTGGCGCAGCTGAGTTACCTGGCCGGTTTCCTCCACTATCCGGAGGTGCGCCAGGGGCTCATTGCCCGTTCGCCCTGGCGGGTGTGGCCCTTTATGCTTTTTCTGGCGGGAATAATCGCCGTCCTCTTGCCGGGCATTCCCGGCCCAATGCGCGTGCCGGTAGTGGCTTATGCCTGCGCCATCGTCAGCATGGCGATAGGAGCCTACAACCTGCAACCCCTTCTTAAAAGGCCGGTTTTTCTCGGGCTTATGGCCGGTATCCTTTTGTTTATTCTTTCCGACAGCCTGATCGCGCTGAATAAATTCCGGGTGGATCTGGTGGTTATCCCCTATGCCCGGCTATGGATCATGGCTACTTATTTGCTTGGACAGTACTGGATTGCCAGGAATGCTGCTGTGGTTTGGAAGGGAAGAGGTTGATTGGGGCGTTGCCATGAGGTGGCTACAGGCGCTGTTTAAGGAGGGATAGGCCGATTATTCTGTGACTTCTAAAAAAGATCTTCCTGATTTTCAGGGATTTGCGAATGAAGAACAGCGGATCCCGGCCACCCCTTTATGGGAAACGGACAATCAACAACCGATAACCCCTACACTTAACCTGGGCCCCTAATCGAGGAACCTGTCCCGCAATTCCGGCGTCGGTATCATACACTGATCCTTTTTTCCGAACCAGCGGTAGCGGTTTCGGGCGATCCAGTTGTAGACGGCATCGCGTATGGAGCGGGGGACGATGAGAAATCCGTAGAGCGCCGGCCAGGCGCCGGGCAGATGACGGGCGGCGCGCAGTGCGGCATCAGACCGGGTGTACATCCGGCTATTTTCCAGCAAGACGATCGTGCTGATGTCTTCGGGCGCTTCGGGGTATGGTTCCAATAAGTTTTTTGCCGCCGCCGATTGCAGGGAGGCGAATCGAAAAACCCCTTTCGGGTCTCGTTCAATGATGAACTGGACGGCGCCGTTGCACAGATTACATACGCCATCGAAGAGTAAAACAGGGTGCTTATCCATGACTGTAAGAACACCGGATGGGATGGGTGGGTTCAGGCCCGTGCGGCAGGAATCTCTAGCTTATATGCAGCCAATTTTGGAAAAATTATCTATATTAACCGACATTCCCTTTTTTCTGAAGGAAAAGAAAAAGCTCTCCAAAAGTTTTAGTCCCGGAACAATAGAATTGATTTTCAAGCCTTTAGGCGTATTGATGGGCAGGATGTGATCGATGTAGAATTGCCGACGGGGGAAATCCTCAGCGAGGTGGTCATTGTCGGGTCGCGTAGCGCCGGCCGCACCAAGCTGGAAAGCGCGGTGCCGGTGGATGTACTCGACGTTAAGAATCTGGCCATGGCTGCTCCGCAGACCAACCTCAACCAGATGTTGAACTACGTAGCGCCATCATTCTCTTCCAATACACAAACTATTTCGGATGGTACGGACCACATAGACCCGGCTTCTCTTCGGGGCCTGGGGCCCGACCAGGTGCTGGTGCTGGTCAATGGCAAGCGCCGCCATACTTCCGCCCTGGTCAACGTCAACGGCACCTTTGGCCGTGGTAATGTAGGTACCGACCTCAATGCCCTGCCGGCAGCGGCCATCGAGCGCATCGAGATCCTGCGCGACGGTGCTGCCGCCCAGTACGGCTCCGATGCTATCGCCGGGGTGATCAACCTCATCATGCGGGACGATTACAACAAGCTGACGGCTAATGTGACCGCCGGTTCTTACTTTTCCGAAGGATCCAATTTCTTTACCGGTGGGTCGGACGGGGCCACCTATGACCTCAGCCTCAATTACGGCCTGCCCCTGGGCGATCAGGGCGGGTTCATCAACTTTACCGGATCTTTCGAAAGCCGCGAATGGACCAGCCGGATGAAAGAGTATACCGGAAGTATCTACAATGCGTACAACGCCATCGAATGGGCCGCCAACCGGGCCGGCGCTGATGTAAGCCGCCTCACGGAAGAGGGCCTGAAAAACTTTGCAGACCAGGTCACGCACTTTTCCGCCGATTTCAGGCAGCAGATCAAGGAGGCCGACCTTGCGGGCCTGCAAACCCTGTTGGCTACCGATGTGACGGAGGCGGAGCTCGCCGTTCGCGGCCGCAAACGGACGGATTTCAACATGCGCGTCGGCCAGTCAGAACTGCGGGGCGGTAAGTTTTTTATGAATATGGAACTTCCCGTGGGCGAAAAGGCGGAGATCTACGCTTTTGGCGGCCTGAGCTTACGCGATGGCCTGGCCACCGGCTTCTACCGCTTCCCGAACCAGCAACGGACCTACTCGCCGGCCTATCTGGATGGTTTCCTGCCCCAGATCCACACCGACGTCAATGACCAGTCCATCGCCGTTGGTATCCGCGGCGGCCTGAAAGGGTGGAATGCCGACTTCAGCAACACCTTCGGCCGCAACGCTTTGAGTTACAACGTCCAGAATTCCAACAACGCCACTATGCGGAACTCCACGCCGTTCGAGTTTGAC
The DNA here is from genome assembly GCA_020636405.1 of Lewinellaceae bacterium. Taxonomy (GTDB): domain Bacteria; phylum Bacteroidota; class Bacteroidia; order Chitinophagales; family Saprospiraceae; genus JACJXW01. The sequence goes on from JACJXW010000011.1 coordinate 192,516, forward strand.
GCCGGCGGGTTCGCCTTCTCTCAGAATACGGCCAACTTCGACCTGAGCCGGTACTGGGACGATGCCCTCTACGGCCTGAATATCGCTTTTGGTACGGAATTCCGCGTGGAGAATTACGAGATCAACGCTGGCGCTGAAAGTTCCTACGCCAGTTATGACCGTTTCGGGCAGGTCGTTACGCCGACGACGCCGGCAGAAGACCTCGTTACCGACTTTTTCGGCCGCAGCCGCCCCGGTGGCGCACAGGTGTTCCCCGGCTTCCGCCCCGACAACGAGCTGGACGAGTTCCGCAACAGCGTGGCCGCCTATACGGACATCGAGGCCGACATTACGGAAAGCTGGCTGCTGACTGGCGCCGTCCGTTTTGAGAATTACAGCGATTTTGGCTCCACAGTCAATTTCAAGACTTCTACCCGATATAAAGTGACGGACGACATCTCCCTGCGCGGAGCATTCAGTACCGGGTTCCGGGCGCCTTCGCTGGCCCAGATCTACTTCAACTCCACGTCCACCCTTTTTGTGGATGGTGTTCCCAATGAAGTGGGTACTTTCAGCAACAATTCCCGGATCGCCCGTATCCTGGGTATTCCTCAGCTCAAGGAAGAGATCTCCAACAGTATTTCTGTCGGCCTGACCGGCCGTATACCGGCCGCCAACCTGAGCCTGACCGTCGATGCCTTCCAGGTAGATATCGATGACCGGGTAGTCCTTACCGGAACCTTTGACCCGGGCGACGGCCAGACCGATGCTCAGAAGGAAGAACTGGCAAGGCTTTTTGCCCAGGCTAATGCGGAACAGGCCAACTTTTTTGCCAACTCCATCGATACCCGGTCTCAGGGTATTGACGTTGTGATCACGCATGACCTGCGCTTCAACGGCGGCACCCTGAAAAGCAGCCTGGCCGGTATCTTCTCTAAAACCGAAAAGATCGGTGACGTACAGACATCAGCCGAATTGCAGGGGCTGGAGGATGTATATTTCGACGAGAGCAGCCGGATCTTCCTGGAACAAGCAGTGCCGCGTACCAAGGTCAACCTCACGTTCAACCTCACGCTCGGGAAGGTCAACGCCTTCCTGCGCAACGTTTATTTCGGTGAAGTGACGGAAGCGACCAATAACATCGACAACCAGCAGGTCTTCGCGGGCAAGGTCGTTACCGACTTCAGCGTTGGTTACCACCTTACTCCCCAGATCAACCTGACCATTGGCGCCAATAACTTACTGGATGTTTATCCGGATGAGAATATTCCCGCCAACCAGGGTTCGGGCCAATTCCTGTACTCCCGCCGTTCCCAGCAGTTCGGCTTCATGGGGCGCTTTGCTTTTGCCCGTCTGATCTTCAATCTCTAAGCTATTGCTGAGGGCCGCCTGCCGCAGGGGCCAGGTAATGGAAGAAGAAGGCGCTGCCGGGTTCGCACCAGCGGCGCCTTCTCCTTTTATCCCCTGTCGTAGTTTATATGATATTCTTTTATTTGTTAAAGTTGGAGAATAGATTAGGGTATTGCGTATTATAAAGCATCAATATTATTGTATCTTCCGTTGTAGAAGAGAAAAAATTTTCCACATTTTATTCCCTAACTATCCATGAAAATTATCCAATTGGCCCTGCCGTTATGTGTTCTTCTTTTGGCAGGCATTCAGCCTGTCGCCCAGCCTATTGCTCTGGCTTCCGCCAACTCCACCCGCACCTTTCAGGTCGTGAAAAAGAAAGGGAGTATCCACGTCTTTGAGCGCTGGTTTGAGGTGGAAGGAGAAGAGCGGGAGACGCGGGAGCTCAAGTCGGAATTTACCGTATCGGCAAGTATAGACGAGATCCTGCCCTTTATCCAGGACCCCGGGAAAGTAGAAAAGTGGATGAAAGCAGTAGGCGAAGTAAAGGCCATTGAAGGCAAAGGCACTCCCCAGTGGGTTTCCTATATCCGCTACGATGTGCCCTGGCCGTTGAACGACCAGGATTGCCTGATGCGTTATCAACTGCTCCGGGAGGGGAACCGGGCTTCCGTTTATTTCCGTTCTGTTGCTGATTCCCGGATGCCGCCCAAAGATGGGATCAAGCGCCTGGAGGGCATCCAGGGCCTGTGGCGCCTGCAGGCCTTGGGCAATGGCCAGACGCGGGTCACCTATTCCATGCTGACCCTGGAAAAACCTTCCATGCCGCGTTGGGTCACCGACCCGGTGGTGCGGGCCAATATGCTGGAAAGTATGGAGGCGTTTTTTGGGCTTTTGAAGGATTAGCCCTCCTCTTCATTGTGTTAATCAACGAACAGGCTCAGGGTCAGTTGGCCCAATTGTAGAAGGGAGACTGTAGCGTACGCAACAGGATCTTGGCCTGGGGCTGGAACTCGTGGCCATCGATGGCGGCGATACGCTGGGCTTCCGATTTCAGGTCTATAGGAGGAGGCGATGTAGCCAGGGCCGCCAGGAGGCGGTTCCATTCGCTGTGCTCGCGGTAGTAGGTTCTGCTAAGTTCATCGATGGAAGCGGTGGGCAATTGGCCCAGGAGGTTGTTGAACGCCTCGTAGGCGGCCGGGTACTGTTGTTGCCGAAAGAGGCGGTGGGCGGCCTGGTAAGATTGGCTGGTGGTTTCTGCGCTGGCAGGCTTATCGCCCATTATGCCCTCATCGAGGGGCGGCTGATAGTAAGTTTCGACGATAGCGCCGGCCGAGAAGTTGGCCTGAAGGTACCAGTTGAAGCTCAGGCCCAGCAGGAAGAGAATGGCGGCGGCGGCGGCCAGGCGCGGCCACAAGGGCCTTCGGTGCGCCGGCCTGAGGGTTGTTTCTTGCCCTTTGTCTTTTTCCCATCCCACCATTTTATGGCGGAAGGCTTCTGCCCGGGCGGCGTCGAACCCTTCGTGGACCTGCCGGTAGGCGGCCACTTCACGGGCGAATGCCTCGTCCTTTTCCATTCGTTTTTCCACCGACTTGCGGGCTCCGTCTGTAAGTTCACCGTTGAGGTACCACTCGATGAGTTCCGTATCGGCGGCGCCGGGTTGTTGCCATTCCTCTTCCCAGGCGTTCACCTGTCGCCGGAAATTTTGGTTGCGCAGGGATTGCATACCTTCCAGTATCGGCCGGTATGCTTCCAGTTCCTGGCGATAGCCTTCATCCGCTTGCAGGCGCGCCTCGAATTCCGCGCGTTCGCTGCCCTCCATCTGATGGGTGAGGTAGCGTTCAATGGTTTCTATATCGTAGCGTTCTGACGGCATCTCATTCCGGTTTAGGATTATAATAAGTCGCGCATTTTTTTCAGGCAATCGTGTTTGCGTTTCCGTGCGGCGCCGGCCGACGGGAGGCCCAGCTCTTCGGCGATGGCTTCCATAACGAAGCCCCGGAGATAGGCCAGCTCCAGTATCTGGCGGCAGGATTCCCCCACCTTATCCAGCAGTTGGCGTACCAGCTCGGCCCGGGCGGCCTCGTCCTGGCGGCTCTCTACTTCGGGCGCCACCGGCAGGTCGGGAATATCATCATCCCAGTTGCCGGTACCTTCGTTCCGCTTCTTCAGCAGTATTTTCCCAATGCCGAAGAGGTAGGTCTTCAGGGCGCTCGCCAGGGGCGGCTGCAATTTGCCGCTGATGATGTTGCGGTACAGCACCACCATAGCATCCTGGTAGAGTTCGAGGGCGGCTTCGGGGCCCATGGCGCCGTATTTCATAATAAAGAGCCGGAAGGGGCTACGCAGCTCATCGTAGAGTTCCTTCCAGGCCTGGCTGTCGTCGGTAGCCAGTTGCGATAGTTTGCGGTCGTCATCCGGATATTTGCTCATTAATGGGCCCGGTTTTGCTTGGCGTTACGAATGGTGTGTATTTTTTTCGCGCTTCCTGCCCGGTGTGGATCTTCGCCACATAGGGAGGCCGGCGATAAAGTTAGGGATTTTGCGGAGATTTTAAGGCCTGTACAGGGCCGCTTACCTCCCGTGCACTAGTTTAATTCCGGCCTGCCGATGCCGCCTGATGACAACATGGAAAATTTTTTTACTGCTGGACGTAACATTCTTTCATCAGCACGGATAAAGAAGAAAACACCTGAAACCCCCTTTCAATAATCCCATTATCCCCGGTAGCCGGGCGCCCTTTGTACCGTTTCGTTTGACCAATCCCAATTGCAATGGCTTAAGGCCTGGCTGCCGTTTTTTTTAGAGCTATTAGACAGGAGTCATCCCGAATTTTTTAATTCAAGATGTAGAAATGCTCCCTGCGGGGAGATGTACCGGCTTCGCCGGTGAAATGCGGGGCTGCAGCACGGGCCATTTCGGCCTAAGGCCACATTTCAAAAGGCCATTTTGCCAGGCATTTCAAGAATTTGGCCGCTAAGCGGCCAAATTCGGTCATTTCAAAAATTCGGGATGACTCATGCGAATCAGGAGCTAAAGAGCCCTGAAAGGGCCGGGAGTGCAAAATATCAGACAGATTATACGATACTTTTGGTACGGATAAATGTGCGATTTTTGACGTGCGACGGCCCTTTCGCGTAAGGCGAGGGCGAGTTCCGGGGCACTCGTTTCGCTGATGCCAGGAGGGCAGCCCCTTAGGTAGGAACTTCCCCTTTGTACACTGCACATTCCTGTTCTGCTTCGCTCCAAGAAAGCCGTTTGCACGTCTTTTTTGTCGCGCATAAAAAAAATTCAAAAAACGCTGGAAGCTCCACAGGCGGCGCTTTTATGCTTGGTATTACCAGGTAGCGAGGTATTGGCGCCTGCCCTTGATGTCCGGGATTGCCCTTTTTCAGGTGCTGTGCCGGTTTCCGGATTTAGAAAGCCACGGCACTTCGGGCGAAGTGCCGTGGTATGGTTTTGCAGGTTGTCGGCTCCTGGCAGGAAACCGCCAAGGCACGTTCCTTGCCTTCAACAGCAGGAAACGGCCCTGGTGTCCTTGTCTTCTGCCCAACGCTTTCCTTTAAGGAAAAAGGGCGCTTGTGGCCGCTTGGGAGCTGTCCATTGCCCGGTGGTAGCCGCCGGGCAGGAGCTGCCGGACAGTGTCCAAAAAAGCCGCCCTGGAACTGGTACTTTTGTTACGCGAAAAGTAGTGATGATGTGCGATTTTTGATGGGGCTCCTTGGGCGCAGCCCTTCCGCTCGCCCTACATCACAAATCAAACATCACAAATCAAACATCATAAATCAAAAGGGCGCCTGCTGAAGCAGTAAAAAAAGGGTTGCCGTTTTCACCTCACATGCTGCACCCTCGATCCCTGCCTCCATCGGCTGCCATTTAGCCCCTGATTCGCATGACTCATGTTTTGTATTTCGGAACCGGCCCGGCGGCCAGGGTATAAATTAGACCCAGTGCACGAGGGCGAGGTCCTGGCGGTGGGCCAGAAGCTCGTGTTTCGGGTAAATGCGGAAGCCGTACTCGTAGACGCCGGCCAGTTCGGGGTCGACCTCACAGGAGTAGGTGGCGATGTTGCCGCTCACCCCTTTGAGGGCCAGTTCTTTTTTGACCTGAAGTTCCAGTTCGTTTTCGGTGAGGCGCCGGAAGAAGGCCACCTCTACGCCGACGTGTTTGGCATCGATGCCGTCGAGGTTCAGCTTGATGGTGGCGGTGAAGGGCTGGCCTACGGGCAGGGCGAAGTTGTCGCTGTCGAAAATATCGGCTTCCACCACTTCGATCTCGTTCCAGCGCTGTGCCATTTGGATTTTCCAGCTGGCCATCTGTCGGGCCAGGTGGAATTTTTTGTCTTTCATGGCCCGGCCGCGCTTGTGGAGTTTGTTGTAGAAGCGCTCGTAGTAATCGTCGAGCATGCGTTTCATGGTGAAGGTAGGCGCCACTTCGGCGATGATGTTCTTGATGAATGCCGCCCATTTAGGCGAAATACCCTGCTCGTTGCGGTCGAAGTAGGCGGGGATGATCTCGTGTTCCAGAATATTGTAGATGGTTTCGGCGTCCAGCTCATTCTGGAGGCTCTGGTCGTCGTAAGTACGCTCTTCGGACAAGGCCCAACCGGCATCGGGGCGGTAACCTTCCGCCCACCACCCGTCGAGCACGCTGAAGTTCATCACTCCGTTGAGGGCCGCCTTCATGCCGCTGGTTCCGGAAGCCTCCTGCGGGCGGGTAGGCGTATTGAGCCAGATGTCGACGCCCCGGACCAGCAACTTGGCCATTTCCATATTGTAATTTTCGAGGAAGATAACCTTGCCGATGAATTCCGGCCGTTTGGAAACGTGGATAATGTGCTTGATGAGGTCCTGCCCTCCCTGGTCGGCGGGGTGGGCCTTCCCGGCAAAGAGGAAGAGCACCGGACGGCCTTCCTCATTGACGATCTCATTGAGGCGTTCTATATTGGTGAACAGCAGGTGCGCCCGTTTGTAGGTAGCGAAACGGCGGGCGAAGCCCAGGATGAGGGCATCGCCTTCGATGGCGTTGATCACCTCGAAAATATTGCGCGGGTTTTCACCACGTCGGGTGAGGTCTTCCTGAAGGGTGGTTTTTATATAGTCCAGCAGGCGCTTCTTCTGGAGCTGGCGGATGGACATGATCTCTTCGTCGGGCACTGTTTGGATCTTGCGCCAGTAATCTTTGTTGGACTGGTCGCGGAGGAAGCCTTTGCCGAAGGTCTTGGTGTACAACTCATGCCACTCGTGGGCGATCCAGGTGGGGTAGTGCACGCTGTTGGTCACGTAGCCGATATGCAGTTCTTCAGGGTTGTAACCCGGATAGAGCACGTTGAACATTTTGCGGGAAACGGCGCCGTGCAGGCGGCTTACCCCGTTGACTTCCTGCGACAGCCGGATGGCCAGGTGGCTCATGGAGAACAGCTCGTGGTGGTCGGCGGGGTTGACCTTGCCCAGAGCGACGAACTCCTGCCAGCTGATGCCGAGGTTTTCCGCATAGTTGTAGAGGTATTGCTGGAGGAGGTTCTCGTGGAAGTAGTCGTGCCCGGCCGGTACGGGCGTATGGGTAGTGAACAGGCTGGTGGCGCGCACCACTTCAAGGGCTTCCTCAAAGGACAGCTTTTTTTCCTGTACGTAGTCTTGCAGGCGTTCGACATTGAGGAAAGCGGCATGCCCTTCGTTGCAGTGATAAATGTCGGCATCGATACCCAGTGCTTTCAGGGCGCGGACGCCGCCGATACCGAGGAGGATCTCCTGGCGCAGGCGGTGTTCGTTGTCGCCACCGTAGAGCTGGTGGGTCAGGGTGCGGTCCTCGTGGCTGTTCTCATCGATATCGGTATCCAGCAGGTAAAGAGGGACGCGGCCTACCTGCAGCACCCAAACCTTGGCGTGAACCATACGCCCTCTGAGCCCAATGCTGACTTTGAGCCATTCGCCGTTCTTGTCGCGCACCGGCGCCAGCGGCAGTTTGGTGAATTTCTGAGGCGGGAAGTCGTTGATCTGGTCGCCGTGCAGGGAGATGGACCTGCTGGAAGTAACCATAGCGGTAAAGCATACCAATACCACCATATTGGCGTTATCGTCGCTGGATCCTTGAGGTAATCGCCTAAGTACTCCCAGTCCGCCCGAGTAGAGGCGCAGAGAATGTGCATAGTACTCCATGCTGAAGTAGGCGATCTGGGGAGAGCCGGTTTTGGGCTTTTCCTTGAGGTAGTACGGAAGAGTATGTCTACGGCGCGCAGGCGGTCCATGAAAGCCTTGTCCGCCAGCAGTTTATTGGCTTTGTCTACGCTAATGTTGTCGAGAGCGGCAATTGGGTTGTAATTGTAATTTCGCCAATTGGCAGGGTCGATAGACCGGAACAACTCGATGGCATCCTTATTCCAGGACCACCAGAGGTTATTGCCAGCTCGTGGAGGGGCGCCAGTTCCTTCGGCAGTTTGGCTTCTATATAGATGCGTTTCAACTTCACCTGGTTATCTTTCATTTGTCCAATCATGAGATGTCAGATTTTGATCAGGGAGCAAAAGTAGGTTTATTTCATGGTAGGTGCCAGGAATTCTTGTAGAAATTACACTAAGCGGGGATTGGTGCATTGGTGCATTGGTGTATTGGTGGACGGGACAGGGCGGTGGATTGTTGGATTGTTGATTGTTGGATTGTTGGATTGTTGGATTGTGGAGTTGGAGGCAGTATGGGTATTACTATCGAACAGCGAATTCCGAACACCTACTAAAATTGTCCAGTACTTTACACTTTTACACCATAGATATACCTTTACACATAAAAAAATGAGTGCAACTGCGGAAATGCCCTATTTCATCAAACCTTCGGTCAATTTGGGGCGGAGGAGAAGCGGGCTGCCTACGAGCAGTACTTGCCATTTACGCCAACCTGGAAGGGAGGAGGACACCATTCTGAAGATGTCGACGATCAATTGCCTGTTGAAGACCTATCTGCCTTATTATTATTGGGTGGGTTTCTATCTGGTGAGCGGTCGGAGCGCCTTTCGGTAGACTACCAGGGCACCCTGGGCTGTCTGCACATCGATTTCTCCAAGGGGTCTGCGGGCGGGCGGCACGGGAGCAGCGTACCCAGCTGGTAACCGACACCCACGCTCTGGCGCAGGGCACTGAGCACATTGCCTGTGACCCCAACTCCCGCTCGGAGATCGTGGTGCCCGTCTTTAGCCGGTGGCGAGCTCATTGCCGTCTTTGATGTAGACAGCACTCAAGAGGGCTCGTTCGACGAAGTGGATAAGGAGGCATTGGAGGCGTTGATGGGGCGTGTGTTTAAAGCCTCCCTAACCCCTCCCAAGGAGGGTTAGGGGCATAGCCGTCAGGTTTAGGAATTAACAATATGTAGAGGGCAGGAGGCTGCCTTTAAGCTGGCTAAAAATCAGATTTGCGATGTTCGACGGTCCTTTCGCGTAAGGCGAGGGCTAGTTCCGGGGCACTCGTTTCGCTGATGCCAGGAGGCAGCCTTGTAGGAACTTCCTGTACACTGCACATTCCTGTTCTGCTTCGCTCAAGAAGCCGTTTGCACTTTTTGTCGCGCAATAAAAACGCGAAGCTCCATAGGCGGCGCTTTTACGCCTGGTATTACCGGGTAGCGAGGTATTGGCGCCTGCCCTTAATGTCCGGGTAGCCCTTTTTCAGGTGCTGTGCCGGTTTCCGGATTTAAGGACGGACTTCGCCTGAATTCCGGTTGCCATGGTTTTACATTTTACCCATTCCTGGCAGGAAACCGCCAAGGCACGTTCCTGCCTTCAACATCGGGAATGGGCTTTGTCCTTGTCTTCTGCAACGCTTTCTTTAGGGAAAAGGGCGCTTTGTAGCGGAGCTGTCCATTGCGAGTGGTAGCTGCCGGGCAGGAGCTCGGGCAGTGCCAAAAAGCCGCCTGAACTAGCCTTTTGTTACGCGAAAGGACCGTTCGATGTTCGATTTGCGATGTATGATGTGGCTTGTACTACCGCCAGTTGAGCGCTTCTAAAGGGCAGCCCTGCAAAAGGACATCGAAAATCGAAAATCGCCTATCAGACATCAAAAATCTCATGCGACAAGGTAAGGTTTAGGGGGGGCTACCAAGCTTGGGTTAAGAATAATCGTATGTGTTAAAACTAAACCTGATGGCTATGGGGTTAGGGGGAGGCTTTTAAACACTCCACCGCATCAAACCCCTTCTCGCAGTTGCCCTCCTGGCCGTATAGGAGGTGGAGCTGTCGAAACTTACTGTTGATCACATCTTCATTGAGGAAGCTGATGATATCGTCCGTATAGTCGGAGAGGGGCAGGCCGTTCCATTCGTGCTGGCCGAAGCAGGCGGTGGCCAGGTAAAAAGGCATACCGATATGGCGCAGGCGTTCGGCGATGAGATACCCCCCAAACAGCGGCAGGTATCCGGGGTCGGTTTCCTGACAGAAGTGGTGGGAGGCCGTGGCATAGGGAATGAGGGGGTCGCAGGTGCCGTGGAAGAGCAGGGTGGGCACTGCCCGTTTGGGCGTGATGAGGCTGGTGTCGACGATGGCGCCCGCCAGGCTGATCAGGCCCGCATATCGGAACCTGCCCGGCAGCCGGGGGCTGTCCGGCGGCAGGTCATTGTGCTGCCAGTAGACGGCGTGGACGGCGGCTTCGGCGCCGGCGCTGCTGCCGGCCAGCACCAGTTTTTCGGGGTTGATGCCCAGTTTTTCGTGATGGTCGAGCAGGTAGTTGGTCGCTTCGTGGATATCCTGCACGGCAAACTGGAACGTTTTGATCTTATTGGCTGCGGGCTGTTCGCAACTAAAAGACTGCCCTTTCATGGTCAGGCGGTAGGACATGCAGGTGACGACGAAGCCCATGCGGGCCAGCTTTTCGGCGAACTGCACCTGGTGGGGTTCGTCGCGGCGCCCGCCCGAGAAGCTGCCGCCGTGGACATAAAGCAGCGCCACCCGGTTTTTGAGCGCATCGCCCTGCGGGCGGTAGACGTCGAGTTCGAGCTTTACACCATTCTTTTCGCTGTACACATAAGTATCTCGTTGAACCTTGCTGAAGAGCGGGCGTTTATACCGCCCCTTGCTGAACAAGCGTTGGGAGAAGGCCCAGGGTAGAAGCCCCTGCTCTGCAAAGGCGGCGTTCCAGCTTTCGTGTTTCACTTCCGGATATTCCGTATAGCGCACATTGGCGCCCAGTTGAAGGAGCGCGTCGTTCATTTGGCGGGAGAGGGCCGGCGGCACGTTTTCGTCTTTGGCGCCGTGGAAGATCCAGAGGTTGGCATTTGCGCTGTAGAGGGGCGCCAGCAGGGGGTTGCCGCCGCCGGCGACCGGTATAGCGGCGGCGAAGCGTTTGGGGAAACGAGCCAGGAGGTCGAAAACGGCAAAGCCGCCCATGGAGATGCCTATCAGGTAAGTCCTTTGTTGATCGAGGGCCTCTTTTTTTCCCAGCAATTCCAGCAATTCGATCACCCGTTGCAAGGAGGGCTGAGGGTTGGCGGTAAAAGGAAAGTTCCAGCTTTTGCCTTCCGGCTGTATGGAGGTCCAGAATTCGTCCGGTGCGCATTGGGGGAAGACGACGATGGCGGGAAAGTCCTTCCGGTTCTTCTTATCGAGGAACAGGCTGGCGCCGTACCGGAGTTGGGCCTCATTATCGCGTCCTCTTTCACCGGCGGCGTGCAGGAAGAGGACCAGGGGGTAGCGCCTGCCCCGGTCGTAGCCCTCCGGAAATAGGATGCGGTAGGGCAGCAGTTGTCCGTCGGACGCCTGGAAGAGGCGTTTTTCGAAGAGGGCCAGGTTCGGGCCGGGGTTAGGATCCGTTGTGGTTTGGGCAGGGGATAATAAAGGCAGGAGTAAGAAGAGCAAGGATATCAGGCCGGGAGGGTTATATCGTTGCGCCGCCGGGAGCCTAAAGTAGTAATAGGGTAGACAGGAGGAGAGGGTGCTTTTGCTTTGGAAATAATGGGCCATTGTTGTGGGAGTTTTTCGCAAATATAGAGATAGGGGATCAAAAGTGTATAGCCTGCAAATAACTGGACTTTGGACGTGCCTCCTTCTGAATTCTGAAGGGGAGATCGGGGAGGGCGTTTGGGGGTTTGGAGGTTATGACGTTATGACGTTTGGACGTTATGATGTTATGACGTTTGGAGGTTATGACGTTATGATGTTATGACGTTATGATGTTATGACGTTTGGAGGTTATGACGTTATGACGTTATGACGTTTGGAGGTTATGACGTTTGGGGATAGATCAATATTCTGTGTCTTCTAAAAAAATGCCCTTGATGTTCAGGGACTTGCGAATATCGAACAGCGAATTCCGAACAATCCCAAAAAATGCCGTTGCTTTTCAGGGACTTGCGAATGGCGAACAGCGAATTCCGAACACACCCG
>JACJXW010000012.1 GCA_020636405.1 Lewinellaceae bacterium
AGGAACGGGAGAAACGGAAAAATAAGGTTTTCGACTACTGCGCCGGACAGATCAACGAGAACAACCTGATCTTCCTGGGCCAGATAGGGCCCATCCTCCGCCCTGAAGACCCGGATGATTTCCACCGGTTTGCCAACAATTTCTATATGATCAGCCCCTCCTTTGAAGGGCACCGGAAAGTACTCGAAAACCTCGTCGTCCTGAGCTATTCGAGCCGAGACCTCACCATCCGGTTCAACCATGCTCTGCTCAATAAAACAGTCCACTACGACCGGGAAAAGGAGGAGTTGAGAATTTCAGAACTGCCTGAATCCCTGGTCCAGGAACTCGACCTTATTACAAAATGATGACCGCTGGCCCCACACCCCAAAATGCCCTTCACCGGTTCGTGGCAGTGAGAGAACAACTGCAGCGGCCTAAGATCAATGGCTCGATCGAGGGCACACTTACCCTGGATGCCGCTACCGTAAAGCTCCTCAAGGCCCTTGCCGCCGATAAATGTGTGGATCCAGCCGTCTCCGTTTTTGAACCGGAGGAATACCTCACCATATCGGCCCTGTCTGAAATTCACGAGGGCCGCCCCGCAAGGGTCAGGCTTTACCCCAACAAGCTGGCGATGCAGGGCTATAAATATTTTGAATCGCTGGACGAACTGATCACCGGGTACAACCACCGCCCGCCGGAAGTGCCGTACTACATCCATGGCCTCCGCTATTTTTCAACCGATGCAGAAAGGCCGGAAATGGTAAGCCACTATTACGCCACCATAAAGCTCATTGGCCTACTGAAGGAGATAGCTGATTTTCACCACAGCACTCAAAACCTACTGGAGATTTTCTTTTTCGATGATTCGAAACTGAATATCATCACGGGTTTCTCGAAAAACGACCTGCAGCCCTTACCCCAGCTCGCCGAACTGGAAAGACAATTCAACGAGCCTGCCGACAAAAAGGAAAGAAGGATCATCTTCCGGTCGGTGCTGTTCGACCAATGCCAGGGCATTGCGGCCAATAGCCGGTTTAGGGTATTGCTGAAAGAATTCCCCCTCGTTCTGGAAAAGTACTTCCAATCGATTGAGCTCTACCTGAAGGGATTCAATATCACCAGATTGAAGTCAGAATTTCAGGAGAAAAAGCTGAAATTCCTGCACGATATCTTCGAAGTCGTCGCCGGGATACACAGCAAGCTGATCTCTATTCCGTTGGCGGTCTTCCTTTTGGTTTACAGCTTCGATATTACCGGCCAGGACCTTTTCAAGAACCTGGCCTTGCTGGCGGCCTCCTTCGCCTTCAGCTTTCTTTTCGACATCCTGCTGCAATCCCAAATAGAGCAATTGGAATCCCTGGGCCAGGAGATCGAAAAGTTCCGGGAAGATTCCGCCCTACTGCTCATCCCCGATAAAACGACAGCGCCCACCGGCGGGGAAAGCCCGGAGCCTGCTGCCAGCACACAAAGCTATTTCCAAAAAGCCTTTGACGAGCTACAGGGCAAAAGAAGGCAGCGCTCCCGCCTCCTCAACCTGCTGGGTATTATTTCCTGGAGCGTCTGCCTGTCGGTTGCGTTCTTATTCCTGGTTTTTCAGATCATCGTCCCGGTTATTGCGCTTCAGCATGGGATCTTTGCCCTATTCTGATCCGGCCGCTACTCATTCCACCACAGCCTTCAGCCAATGGCCTCCTTGCTCATCCTGTACCTGCAGCAGATAAAGGCCGGGGGGAAGGCCTTCCAGATTGATTTCGGCATGCTGCTCTCCCGCTCCGACGGCCTGCTCCCGAAGGGTGCGGCCATTCATGCTGATAAGCCGGATACGCCGGGAAGTTTCAGCATCGAAAGTAAGGTACAGGCGTCCAGTAGCCGGGTTGGGGTATACGGCCAGGCCGCTGTTGTTCGAAAGGTTATCGAGAGGCCGGGCCACAGTGCCCGGAGCTGTTGCTTCCTGGCAAGGGCCGCAGTAACTGCCGTTTTCCAGCCGATCGGCCAGGCTTACCTTATCGATGCATTTGGTTTTGGCACTGGCGGGATTGCCTGGGGGAACGCTACAGATCAGCACCTTGTCCGGCCCACAGCTCGGGCAGCCGAAAAGCGCGAAATCTCCACCTGTCCCCATACCGGTGAAGGACACGGTATTGTAAGCAGGATCGTACACTTCGCCGGCGCTCGTGAGAAGTTTTCCCGGGTGAGGGGTGCCCAGGATATAATGCACAAGGCCGTTGTCCTGAATGGCCACAACGGGTACGTCCATCACGGTATTCCCGGTTTCCAGTACGGCGGGGAAGTTCAGCTCCAGCTGATAAGCCGATTCCACTGGTGTTCCTGTTTCATTCAGGAAACGGAAATGCCAGACGTTATCCACATAATCCGGAGAGGGCAGTGCGGGGGACTGTACAGGGCTCCGGGCGGACAAACTACCGGCGGCGGGCCCGAAGATCTCCTCAACTGCCCCGGGGCCGGGAAGGCTGATGCTGGGGGCCGCTTCGCCGGTGAAGAGCACCGCCGTGTAGGGGCTTTCTTCCGGGTTGTCCATGTCGAGGGGGCCGACAGGGGCCGTCATACCGACAGGGCCGGAAAGGGCGCCGCCCGCCGCATCGAGGTTCACCTGGGAGCCCGGTTCCCCGCCTTCAATGGCGCCGGAGACGGTAAGCTGGGTGAAAACGTCGATGTTAATGTCTTCAAGAACAACATTCTCTGCCGTTGCTCCACCCAGGTTGGCGACCTCCCATGTTCCATCGCCCGAGCCGCTCACGTCCTTCATGGTAAAGGTGTAATCGCCTTCCGTTCGGAGCACTCCGCCGGCTCCCAGCGTCAAATTGGTGATGGGGAGGGTAGCGCCATCGGAAGAGGTGAGTTTGACGGTGATCCCGTCGGGCGTTGTGATGTTGCCAAGCGTTTCCTCGGCATCCACTGAAATGGTATTCCCATCCTTAGCAAGCAGCAGGGCAGATTGCGCAGAGGGGAAGGGTGTCTGAGTGCTGGTGTTAATGAAGGTTCCGGCAGGGCACAACAGCCCCATGGGGTCCTGGATCTGTACTAAGGTCACGCAGTAGTCTGATTTGCCGGTGAAGTCGGTGGCGGTAGGAAATACCGGGATCGATAATCCTTCGTCATCACAGGTAAAAACCACCCAGCCGTCTGTAACTGCCGGGTTGTATTCGTCCCGGGTGAGGGACAGATAATCTACCCCGCAGTCGTCAGTGGCGCCGATGACGATATCCTGGACAAAAAGAACGCCCTCGGCATTCCCCGGTTCTCCGGTGATATCGACGTTTATAGTATTTAGACAGATGACCCGAGGTGGGGTAACATCCGTACAGGGCTGGGCCGACAGCCAAAGTGCGCCGGCCAGGATGAACAAGGAAAGGAAGGTCTTTTTCATACTATTGGGGTTTTGAACAAATGGATAAAGATAGCCGGGGGGTAGAGGTAAAGGCCCTGTTTTCCGAATAGGAAGGAATAGTTAGACGGGATATTTTCAGGGATAAGGTGCAGTGATACTAAATGCCAGGCAATGAGGATTATCATCTGTCCGGAGAAAACTGTAGGCTCAGGTACGCACCAGGTGAATCTGGTAGGCCCAGGCAAGGCCGTGAACCACAAGCACTCTTTTGCTATTATGCTACAAAGCAAAATAATGAACCTGAAAATAAAGACAAAGGTAGCCGGTAACTACCAGGCCGTCATGGCCCGTTTCGACCGGGCTCTGTTCGAAGCGCTGGCTCCCCGGCAGGGGGAAATGAAGATCGTGGAATTCACCGGCTCGAAGAAGGGCGACAAAGTGCACATTCGCTTTCTGAAGCCGCTGAAAGCGGAATGGATAAGTGTGATCACCGAAGATGCTACCACGGAAACAGAAGCTTATTTTATCGATGAGGGCGTACAGCTGCCCTTCCCGCTTTCTTACTGGCGGCACAAACACATCGTCCGCAAAATAACGGAGGACACCTGTTGCATCATCGATGACATCACATTCCGGGGGCCCAATGCGCTAGTGGACTTATTGTTGTACCCTGCTATTTTTCTGGGTTTCTACCCCCGGAAGAAGATATACCGGCAGTATTTCGGGCCAGCGGGAGGATAGAGGGGCACGGCCGCCTTTTCCGTTGCCAGGCCGTAACCGCGTGCCCCTCTACCCGCGACGGGAGAACGGAATTCCCCGCCAGTCCTTAGCGCCAGGCCCTAATTGGAATGAATATCCGACCCGCCGGAAGCTTTCGAGCTGATCACCTTGGCGCCCCCTTTATGGTGGATGTCACTGGCGCCGGAGGCCTCCATCTCGATCTCACCGGTGACAAAGACCCAGGCGTCTGAAGCGCCGCTGGTGTGGATCTTACAACTAACGACTTCCAGGCCTTTCCCGTTGAAGTCGGAGCCGCCGGAGGATTTTACGGATAATTTGTTCGCTTTCCCGGACAGCACCACGTCGGAACCGCCGGAAGTTTCGCAGTACAGCGTTTCCGCGTCCAGCTTCATTTTGGTATCGCTGCCTCCGGAACAGAAGAGTTTCAGCTCACCGGCCTTCAGGCCGCTCTCGGCATAAACGTCGGAGCCGCCGGAAGCGTGAAGTTCCTTCAGATTCCCGAGGGTGACGTAAACATCCATTGCTTTTACTTTGCGGATGCTGCCCTGGACGTCCAGATAGAGCGTGTTGCCGTCAACCTTGGTTATGATGTTTTCCATCAGATTTTCGTCGGCTTTCACCACGAGGGAAGCAGGGCTGCCCTGGGTGATGTAAAGGTTGATCCCCTTCTGAACTTTGATGATGTCGAAGCTTTTCACTTCTCGCTTCTCTTCGATGACGTTGCCGTTACCTGCCTTCCATTGGGCGACGGCAGGAGCAGAGGCCAGGATTACACTCAACAAAAGGAACCCTGCCCTGATCCAAAGATTGTGGTTTTTCATGATCTGTAGTTTTGAAAAAATGATAACGGATTGTTTCCTATTTAATAGATAACACGGGCGGGAAAAAGTTGCTTGCCAACATGAGCAATATCGAATTTGCGTATGGATAAAAAAACAGGCGAAACATCAGGAAAGAGTTTGTTCAAATTCCCGGAAAGCAAACTCTTCGCCTTGTTATCCTGTTATAAATGTGTACATTTGCGCAATCAATCATTAGTTCCGTTGGCTCAAGGTTTTTTTTTCTTCCTACCTGAATAGTTAGATTAAGATTTTCCACCAGTTGCGCTAATCGTTTGATCGCCCCCGGGAGGTGTTGCTGTTTTTGTGTACCATCACAGCAACAGGTAACTTCCGGAGAGGATTTTTTATTCATTAACGTACGGACAAGGAACAGAGCCACTTTTTACCCCAACGCACCTTCTCCGTTTTAAAACACACTACATGATCATAATCAATGTAAAAGACAACGAATCTATTGACCGGGCACTGAAACGTTACAAGCGCAAGCACCGGAACATCGGGCTAATCAGAGAGTTGCGCCGCCGCCAGCAATTCACCAAGCCTTCCGTCAAACGCCGGAAAGAGGTGCTCAAAGCCATCTATATGCAGGAGAAAGAAAATGCAGAGGCTAACGACTGACCAGTAAGAACAAGCCCGAGAAATATGGCCCGCCCGATTGTCGATCGGCGGGCCATATTTTATTGTTTTTTCCGGTAAATTCCCTATTTTTGCGCGGTCATTCAATTGCTCCATTGGCCGGTCTTCCCACCCAAGAGAGAGAAATCTTCCCACTGGCAGCTCAAATTGTTTGATTTCCATGTTTGGAAACGGGCGCACTGCGCCCCTTTTTTTCTTTAATTTTCAAAAGCTGATGCCGGGAAAACAGGCTTGCTTCCCCGGATGAGGATGCTTTTTGTTCTAAACTTTTAAAAGGCATTTATGATCATTATTGAAATCAAGGACGGAGAGTCCATCGACCGCGCGCTGAAACGCTACAAGCGCAAACACCGTAACGTAGGGATCGTCAAAGAACTGCGCCGCCGGCAACAGTTCACTAAACCTTCGGTGAAACGCCGTGCAGAGGTCCTCAAAGCGCAGTACCTCCTCCAGAAATTACAGGCGGAACAAGAGGATTGACAAAACCCGGTTGTGGTGGCCCCACAACCAAGAAAGCCCAAAACGCGCGCTATTGAGTTGTAAAATGAAGCGCTTAGGGCACTTTTCCCGCAGTCCTTCGCCGCTTGTGCTGCAAGGCCCCTTATAAGCCCGTTGGCTCCAACTTGGCCTGAATCTTATTATGGAAAATTTTTGGGCGGCTTTTCCAGGCTATGCCGTACTGTTTCAGGCCTAAAAACCGGCCCGCCTGACCTGCTGGCTTCCGTTCTCCCCGGCGCCACTCATACACAACTCTGATGTACACCGTGCGAACGCCCTTGTATCATTGGTTGAGCCGTTATTCCCCAGGGCCTTCAACGGATGCAGTCCCTTCTCCCAATTCCAACTTTTCCAGCCGATAGAATTGGAAGGTACGGTCGTCTGACATGGCCACGAACAAACCGTTCGGGAAGGCAGGCCCGAAGCCAGCGCCGGACACTTCACAGCCGTCCGTTTCCCAGTTGGACAGTAGAAGTTCCTTCAGAAAGGGATGTTGATGCGGCCGGCCGGGCAGGCCTTCCCTTGGAAAAACCCGGAAAGCATATCCCTGCTGGTCCGATACGATGATGAAGCCTTTACCCTCGCCGGTATCCAGAATGGCAATACCTTCCCGGTCTTTCACAAAGCCTTCTTTACCGAAAAATGCCAGCTCTTCATTGCCCTTTGCCGGATCGGCGTAATATTTCCTGATGCCGGCGGCTTCATCCGAATAGTAAACATAACCCAGCTCATCGTCCACAGCAATGGCCTCAACCTCCTGGAAACCACTGAACTTACCGAACTTTCGCACCAGCTCCGCCTGTACGGTACCGTCTTTATTCGCCACCAGGCGGTATTGCCACAGATAGCCTTCCACCGGCCCTCCTTTCCGGCTCACAATGGCAAAAACCGCTCCTGCAGGGCTCCGGTACAAGGCGATACCCATCGGTTCCAGATAACCGAAACCACGCTCTCCCCCGAATACGGGAACGCCACCATTATCCAGCGGCTGCATATCGGGAACGGAAAAGATACGCAGGGCCGGGCCGTTGCGTTCGGTTACGACAACGATATCCACTACCTGCTCTCCCAACCGGAAGCCATACTCCACATCTACATTATTGGGATAACGCAAGCCGGGCACCGACTTCTCCGGAATGGCCCTACCGTCCAGCCCAAAGGCATAAAGCCCGCCTTTCGGTTGCTTATCCGTACCAAAAATAATGCTCTGCCCCGGATCGGCGCTATTCCGCCAGATGGCCGGGTCGTCGGAATCATAAGGCACAGGATCGGTGACAACATCCGATGGAACGCGGTTTCCACGGATGAAATCACAGGAAGACAAAAGGACAAAGAGGAAGAAGAATAAGTGAATTTTCATATCAGAATAGGTAAAGCCCCTACCGCACCAATGAAATATCCCCTTCATAGATAAACGACAACCCATCGATGAACCCCACTTCTACGAAGTAGGCGTAAACGCCAACCTGAGCCGGCTCCCCTTTGAAGTATCCATCCCATCCAAGGGAAGGGTCATTGGGTTTGAAATTACTGTTCTCGAAGACCAGCCCGCCCCAACGGTTGAAGACCTTGAGGGTGAGTACCTGCCGGGCGCCCGGGCCAGCGTAGACGGTGAAGAAGTCATTTCGGCCATCCTCGTTGGGAGAAAAGGCGTTGGGAATGTATATCGGCCGGTTTTTGAGCACGATGACCACCACCTCATCGGTAGCCGTACAACCATTGAGGTCGGTGGCGGTAACGGTATACGTGGTGGTATTCACCGGATTGGCCTGCGGGCTCTGGCATTCGATACAGGAAAGAGAGTCCGGCGGCTCCCAGGTATACGTCACCGAAAGGTCGTTGGCTACGGCGCGCAGGCGGGTGGAATACCCCAGCTCAATGGATTCATCGGGGCCGGCATTGACCACCAGCTCGCCAGGCTGGGTAATGGTAGCCGTAAGGCTGTTGGTGCAACCGTTGGCATCCATCACCGTCATTTCGTAGGTGCCGGCCATGAGGCTGTTGAAAATGGGCTCAACCTGAAATACCTGGCCCCCGGCACTGAATTCGAAAGGCGGAACTCCTCCTGCGCCCGATACGCGGATTGACCCCGTAGGTTCTCCAAAACACAGCGCATTGATGACGGTATCCAGCTCGATGAATAGCTCCGGCGGCTGGTTGAAAGTAGTGTCGGCCGCCGTAATACATCCATTTGCATCCGTAACCGTTACCGCATAACTGCCCGGCCCCAGGCCGCTCAGCGTGGGCACGGACTGGCCGCCGGCCCACTGATAGGTATAGCCTCCTACCCCACCGGTTGGAACGGCGGTGAGTACGCCATCACGCTCCCCAAAACAACTGATGCCCTGCAGCGCAAAAGAAGCCTGCAGCAGGGGCGGGTCTTCCAGTGTAAAGGTAAAGCTGCCCCGGCAAAGGTTGGCGTCCTGTACATCGACCATATAGCTGCCGGCAGGCAGATTGCTCAGAATGTTGTCGCTGACAAATCCGTTGCCATCGTTGAAATCGTATTGATAAGCCGGCAGTCCATTAGCGATGGCCACCGTGATCATCCCATCCGAGAAGCCGGTACAGGAAGGGTCGATGATATCGTTCACGTTGGGGTCGAGCACCAGCTCCAGCTCCCGAACGGGAATGGTGAGAGGCAGTTCGCAACCGTTGTCATCGCGGATAATGACACCGTAGTCGCCGACCGCCAGGTTCTGAATACTATTGGCGCTGGAAAAGGGCTGGCCTTGCCAGCTGTAGGCATAAGGAGGCGAAGCGCCACCCACCTGCAGGGTGATAGACCCATCCATACCCCCGTTGCAAGTCGGCATGCCGATGAGGGTATCCACCTCAAATTCCGGCGGGCCGTCGATGTTGACGGAAAACTCCACCTCGCAGGTAGAAGCATCCGTAATGGTCACGGTATAATCACCTCGGTCCAGCCCGGCCAGATCTTCCGAAGTTTGTCCGTTGTCCCAGTTGAAGGTGTACGGCGAAAAATCACTGCTCACGCTCAAGTCGACGGCGCCATCGGTTGAATTGGGGCAGGAAAGAGGGGTAGGGGTGGCGCTGACGTCAAAATGATCGTCACAGCATTCTACGTAAATGTTGCCCACAGCGGTGACGATGCAGCCGTCATCGGTTTCTATCTGCAACACGATCGATTTGAGGCCAGGGCGGTTGTAGGAGACCTGGTGAGGGCCTGCCCCGGTAATACCTGTCGGAGTAGCGGCCGAACCGAAGGTCCATCTCCTTTCGGAAATAATGCCCTCGAAAGTACTGGCGTCGGTAAAGGTGACCGGATCGCCGACGCAAACCGTATCGGTGCTGGCCGTAAAGTCGGCCACCGGGCCCCGGAAAGTGCCTGTACCTCCAAACTCAAGGGAGAAGCCATCGCCGGAGCCACTGAAATTGTTGATGACCAGAGCATAGCTCTTGCCAGCTTCCATATCGATAGCCCGGACAAAGTTGTTATTGCCAGGCTGGCATCCACATGACTCACTATTGTCCCCATCGTTGAGGGCAAGGCCGGTGGCGCCGGTGCAGGGCTGCCATTCCGTGAACGGAGCACCTACATTCTCGCCGGAGGCCATGCAGCGCAGCGGGATCTTTTCCGAGCAGTTGTTGACCCCATTGGGCAGTTCAAAGATGACGAAATCGAGGTCGTCCGCCGGGTTTAGCGGAGTGAGCGTAAAAGTCAAAGGCCCCGACTGCTCACAGGTCCATTTGTACCAGGAAGAATTGTCTTCGACGATGCCGCAACCGCAGCCCTCGTCAAATATTTCGTTGGGGTTGTTGCCTTCCCCCACCACAAAATCGACGGTAAAGGGGTCCTTATCGCAAAGCACCACGGCGGTGCTGCAATCGCCGGAGGGCGCCTGTGCCTGGTTGAAGTTGTTCACGCACAGTTCGAAGGTGCCCGTTTGTCCCAAACGGCCGCTGACCTGTATATAATAGGTGGATCCGATATCGAGGTTGCTGGCAAAAGCGCCAATGGTGTTGTTCCCGATGGGGTCGTTGGCGCATTCCACCTGGGTGAGGTTACCGCAATCCCCGCTGTACAACGAAAACTGAGGATTGTTGAGCGTTCCTCCGGCATTGATGTTCACATCACCGATAACAGTAATATTTACCGTTGTGGCCTCGGCCGTGAAGGCAAACCATACATCCAGGCTATTGTTGGGAAAGCAACTGGGGTTGATGCCCGAATCGGTAGCCCCTACATTGGTATAGGCGCCGGAGGCCGAACACCAGCTGCTGACGTCATCCAGAAAAAGGGCATTGCCACAATTGTTGTTGGCGGGCTGGGCAATCAGGCCGGCTGCTGCCGACATCAGTGCTGCGATCAGGCTGGCCCTGATAAACAGACAGGGAAGTATTTTTTGTGTCATAGCATGTACTTTATTTCATAGCTTCATTTTATCGGGCAAGGGATACGCTGCCGGTATAGCGGCCGCGCTTCCCGTCGATGAATTCAACCTCTATCACATAGGTATAGACACCTGAAGGTACGGGCTGGTTTTTAAAGTTGCCATCCCATCCTAAAACGGGAATACCGGACGACAAATTTTCCTGCTCAAAGAGCAAAGTCCCCCAGCGGCCAAAGATCCTCATAGAAAGTACCTGACGCCCCCCCGGGCCCAAATAGGCCACAAAATAATCATTCCGCCCGTCATCATTCGGCGAAAAGGCATTGGGAATAAACACCGGCCGGCTGTCACTAAGCGTAATCCGCACCGAATCGACAGCGACACAACCATTTTCATCTTCTACCCGGACAGCATACCACCCGTCCTGCAGGGGCATCAATACCGGCGAAGGGCAATCCGAACAGCTCAGCCCTTCGGCGGGCTGCCAGCTATAAGCCGTAATGTTGCCATTCGACAACGCCTGCAACCGGGCCTCGTAGCCTAACACCACTTCGGCCGGGTTCCCGGCTTCCACCTCCAGGAGCGGGGGCTCTCCGACCGAGACATTCAAGGACAGGCTGCACCCCCTGGCATCGCGAAGGGCCAGCGAATAATCCCCGGCAGGCAGGTTGCCGAACGAAGGGGAGGTTTGGAATCCCTGTCCGTTCAGCGCGAATTCGTAAGGCGCCGTTCCCCCCGAGGCGCCCACCACCAGGCTGCCGCTGGCCTCGCCATGGCATCGGGCAGGCAGGAGGGATTCCAGGGCCAGTTCCAAAGGAGCAGGTTGGTATAAGGTAGCTGCCTGCCGCACTGTACATCCATTGCCGTCGGTAACCGTCAATTCATAAGTGCCGGCAGCAAGCCCATCGAGGCCCTCAGCTGTACTTCCGGTGTTCCATAAAAAAGAGTAACTGCCGGCGCCGCCGGCCACCTCCGGCAGCAGCCGCCCATCTTCAGTACCGTGGCAGGAGATGGGCGTTTCCGCCAGGCTCAAAGACAGGGGCGGCGGGCCTTCGATGTTGAAGGATGTAACAGACTGGCATTGATTGGCATCCTCCACCGATACGAAGTAAACTCCTGCCCCCAGGTTTTGCAGGCTGTTACCGGACACCCACCCGTTGCCGTCATTGAAATCGTACCGATAGGGAGGCTGCCCGTTCAGCGGAGTGACGGTAAGGGAGGCATCCCGGCTGTCAAAGCAGGAAGGGGGAAGGATGGATTCCTCCGGCGGAGCCAGCTCCAGTTCCAGTTCTCTAAGTGGGATATCGAGTGCTGATTCGCAACCCCGGGCGTCCTGTACCACCACCGAATAATCGCCGGCAGAAAGGCCGGATTGCATTCCACCAGGCAGGAAAGGCCCTCCCTCCCAACTGAAAAGGTAGGGGGGCGTGGCGCCATTTACCGACAGGCTGGCAGATCCGTCCGCGCCGCCATTACAGGAAGGCGCAACCAGGGTGACGTCGATATCAAAAGGCGGCGGGCTTTCCACTTCCAGGTTGAGAATGGTATCACAGCCTAGTCCGTCCGTAATGGTAACCATGAAGGCGCCAGCTGGGAGCCCGGTTATTATTGGAGTGTCCCCGCCATTGCTCCAACTGTAAGCATAGGGAGGGCTGGGGTTCGATACCTGCACGCTGATGGCACCATCATCGCCTTCCGGGCAAACAAGGTGGGTGATATCCGCCTGAACGTCGTACTGCGCGTTGCAGCAAAGGACTTCAATTTGTCGGACAACACTGACCACGCATCCCTGGTTGGTCCGCAACCGCAGCAGGACCGGCTTGGTGCCGGCGGTATTCCAGCTTAGCTCGTGCGGCCCGGGGGTTTGGGCGCCGGCAATAGAGGCGCCGGGGCCGAAGCTCCATTCCCACCCCACAATATTGCCATCGGTAAAGGTGGAGGCATCCTGAAGGGTAATGGTTTGCCCGACACACAGAGGCCCCGAAGGGACGGCCGCGATCGCCGCATCGGGCCCGGCGAACTGCCCGCTGCCGCCAAACTCCATTTCGAAGCCGATGCCGGTAGAAGAAAAATTATTGACCATAATACCGTAGGACTTTCCAGCTTCCATCTGTATGGCGGCCAGAAAATTGTCCTGGGAAGGGTCGTTGCAGTTGGGCGGTTCGGAAAAATCGACGGAAGCTTCATCCAGTCCGGTCGGGCCGTCGCAGGAGGAGGCCATGCACCGGAGGACGATCTTATCGGCACAATTGCCCACCCCATTAGGGAATTCATAGACGACGAAATCCAGATCGTCGGGAGGATTGAGGGGGGTCAGGGTAAAGGACAGGGGCCCGTTGCTGCCCGCCGTCCACATAAACCAGGCCGAATGCCACTCCACATTGGGAGAGAAGCCGTTAAGGCAGTCCGCATCATTGGCTTCCGACGGGTCGTCGCCCGGGCCGATGAGCTTCTGAACGACGAAAGCCTCCTTGTTACACAGAATGGCGGCCTCCGGACAATCGGAAGAGGGCTCTTCCGGCGGGTTGTAGTTGTTGATGCACAATTGGAAAGTGCCGTTGTTCCCGGCAGTGCTTTGTATCCGAAGATAGTAGGGCAGGCCCAGGCTCAGCTCATCGGCGAACAGGCTGTTGACATTGGACTGCAGGAGGCCGGAAGCGCAGGCTACCTCCTGCAGGGCGCCACAAGAACCCTGATAAAGGGCGATTTCCGGTGATTCAAGAAGGTTGACGCCGGTACTGCCGATGATGGTGGCCGTCACGTCCGTCGCAAAAGGGATGAAGGAGAACCAAACATCGGCAAAGGGGCCGGAGAAACAGGAAGGTGTTGGAACAGCACTATTGCCCGCCGCCTGGTTGTTGAAAGCGCCCATTTCGGAACACCAGTCGGAGACATCCTCCAGAAGGATAGCTCCGGAACAATCGTCATTAACCGGCTGAGCCGCCAGGGGCAGCAGCCGAAAACCCAGAACGACAGCGAGCAGCAAGTATCTTGAGCGCATGGTTGTTCAATTGTCAGGATATCTTCCGGGGTTAAGGCAGGAGTAGAAAGCCGCTGGAAATTATTTATCTTTACCCAATCCGGGAATAGAAAATTAGCCAACTCTCCCCAATATCGCAGTATATCCGGATTTTTTAACAGTTCTTTAGGAAGGACGTTGCCCAAAGGGAAGAATGTTGGCAGGATGACGACGAAAAATCCATGAAGAAACACCTTCCGAACGCGATCACATTGCTCAACCTCTTTTTCGGCTGCTGTGCGTTGGCCTGTATTTTCTACGGCCAGTTCGTCGCAGCCTTCTGGTGGGCTTTTGCTGCGGTAATGGCCGACTATGCCGATGGAATGGCGGCGCGCCTGCTGGGCGTGCAGTCCGGTTTGGGTAAAGAGCTGGATTCTCTGGCGGACATGGTGTCCTTCGGAGTGGTGCCGGGTGCGGTCTATTATGTCCTGCTGGCCCGGTATTTCCATCCGGGAGAGGGTTCCGGGTTGGTGTACGAAGCAATGCCTGGTTTCCTGGTTTCCGTTTTTTCGGGCCTGCGCCTGGCAAAATTCAACCTGGATACCCGTCAAACCACGGGCTTCATCGGCCTGCCTACGCCCTCCTGCACCATTTTCACGCTTGGCATCATGTTGATCTACACCTTTGATTCGTTTGGGTTGCGGCAGCTGGTGAGCGCACCGGTTTTTCTTTACGCCTGCGTGGTGGCTCTTTCCTACCTCCTCAATTCAGAAGTACCCATGTTCAGCCTAAAATTCAAATCATTCACCTGGAAGGGCAATGAAGTGAAATTCATTTTTGCGGTGATTGCATTGGCCATGCTTTTCTTCACCAGGGAAGCTTCCTTTTCGATCGTTATTTTGCTCTACATCCTTTTTTCGGTATTTCAACACCTGGCAAAAAGCAGCCATTCCGCATGAAATTCATGGAACCATAATCTATGTTGTACCTGATCCCCACTCCTATCGGCAACCTGGAAGATATCACGCTGCGCGCCCTGCGCATCCTCAAAGAGGTAGACATCATCCTGGCGGAAGATACCCGAACCTCGAAAAAGCTGCTGGTGCACTACGAGATCGACACCCCCTTGCGCGCCTACCACGCCCATAACGAACATGCCATCACCTCCGGCCTGGCCGATCAAATGGAACAGGGCGCCGTGATGGCCCTCATCAGCGATGCCGGCATGCCCGGCATTTCCGACCCCGGTTTTCTTCTGGCGCGCGAGTGTGTCCGCCGGGGCATCCGTGTGGAATGCCTGCCCGGGGCAACAGCCTTCGTACCCGCCCTCATTGCATCTGGCCTACCCTCCGATAAATTCTTTTTCGAAGGATTCCTGCCTCACAAAAAAGGCAGGCAAACCCGACTGGCCTATCTGGCTTCCCTGCCCCATACCTTTATTCTGTACGAATCACCACACCGCCTGGCCAAATGCCTGGGGCAACTGGCAGAGGCCTGCGGCCCGAGCCGCCAGGCCTGCGTGGCCCGCGAACTGACCAAGCTGCACGAAGAGGTACGCACCGATAGCCTGGAGGGCCTGCTGGAATACTTCGGCGCCCAGGACAAGGTAAAAGGGGAGATCGTCATTGTAGTGGAAGGGGCGGGAAAGAAAGCGGAACAGGAATAAATTTCCTGTTCGCTGATTGAAAACAACTTACTTACCCGGTAAATTCTCCTTTTGGTCATTCTACCCTAACCTTCCGGCTGAGCCTGCCCTCCCTTGTATAAACAGTCAGGATGTAGAGCCCTGGCTCGAGAGCTGAAACATCGAGCTCCATGGAGGGGCCGGTGACAGGGCGCTGAAGTACGGCCTGCCCGAGGGCGTTAGACAACTCCACGCGTTCGGGCATCCGATCCCCAAACTGAAGAAATAAGCGGGAAGCAGCAGGATTCGGATATACCTCCAATATTTCTGTTTCCTCCACCTCCTGGCTATTTGTAGTAGTCGCATCGATGATGGTAGCCGTGGCGTCAGCCGGGCTGCCGTATTCAAGGGGGTTGCCTTCGGGATCAATGAAAAGGATGCCACCCAGCCCAATGGTGAAGGGCGTCTCACCCGATGCCCGGCCTTCGATGATATCGGCACTGACAATGAAAGACAAACGGGCTACTTTCCCGTAGCCATTGGCGCCGCTGTCGTTCTTGCGGCTGAAGGCCAGGTCGTATCGGCCGAGGTTGTAACCCGAAAGGTTCCGCCGGACACTCAGAACGTTGTTGATATTCCCGAAAAAAGAATTGTCGTCATAATCAATAACTACGGATTGTGGCAACGTAAGCCCAAGGGGATAGGTAAAGTACAACGCCATGCCGTGCAGCCCGAATACAGGCGCTGTGCTGTTGCCGACGTACAGGTTGGCGTTGAGTTCAAAATAGGGAGGAGAATCTTCCGTGATGTAGAACTCCGTCTCTTCAAATTCCAGGTATACAGGAGGCGCGCCGTCCGTCGGGGAACTGCTGAAGCCAAAATCGGGCGTATAGTTGTGCGTAATGGCCTCTACATCCATCTCGTCGATAAACCCGTCACCGTCACAGTCCAGATGTTTGTAGTTGATTGGCCCCACCCATTCCTGCCAGTTGCTTCCATAGTTCGGTAACCACGCAATGTGATCAGAGTCATCCGGAAAGAAGGGCCGTTCCGGCCCGGGGAGCCCAAATCCCAGGCCGATGTTCAACAGGTCGTAGTTATTGGCCATACCGTTGCCATTCGCATCTCCGGGCCATACACAATCCGTAACATTACACATTTCCTCCGGCGCTCCGGGGTAGATCAGAAGGCACTCCATATCCTGACAGCCCTGTCCATTTTGGATAACGAGACAGACAAAGCTGGTATCACTTTCGAAAGTATAGGTAATGGTGCGGGCACTATCCGGAGAAGGGACGGCCTGCCCATCGAATATCCATTGATACGAAGTGAAATTGGGAGAGCTGTTGTAGAAAAAAAAGGTATTGTCCCCCAGATAAGTATACATAAAGGAGGCGTCACAAGCTGCCGCACAGGGGCCCGCCGTCCAGGCTGTAATGCCGTACCAGTTTTCCGCCTGGCACGCATTGGCGTAGGTGATGCCGTCGCAACCACAGACGGGTTCCTCTACACCCGGACAGGCAACAGTGTAATCGATCTGCTGAGGGTCGATACAAGAGGACTGTCCCTTAACCCTGCCAAAGGCAAAAAGAAGCAGGAATGTAAGGCCCAGATTTTTCAAAACATACGGCATGGCACTGATTTTATGATACAAAAATGGTTGGAATCCAGTGTTTTCGAAAGAACATATTAATCGAATTGTCGGAATACAATATCATGAACACAAACAATAAATAACTGTTAATCAATGTATTTAAGATCCATTAACGGCTATTTGTTCAGACAATTGCTATTCTCATGCTGAGCCCAAAGCTGCTTTCCCTCCTGGAAACACTAGATAAGTACCGGCGCAACCGCTTCCGGAAATTTTTGTCGTCCCCCTATTTCAATGAGAACGAGGATCTCCTAAAGCTCTTTGATGTTGTTGATGCTTTTCTCAGAAAGCGAGAAAGCGCAGTGGTTCGGGGTACAGAACAGTTGGAAAAGGAAGTTGTTTGGAAAAAGCTCTTCGGAAGAGCACCGTATCAGGATAATCATTTGCGACGCCTGTCTTCTGAGTTGTTGCACCTGGGTTATGACTTCATTTATGTGGAAGCCTGCCTGGACGATAAAGCCCAGGCCAAGGCCGTATTGTTGCACCATTTCAAAAGGCCTGAAATGGAAAAGCACTTCCGGGGCCTGGCCCGGCAATTGAAGTCTCTGGAGAAAGAGCAGAAGGGGTGGGGAGCCCGGCGTTTTTATACTACCCACCAGTATGAACTGGCATTTCATCAGCAGTTGGAAGGACAGGAAGATAAAGTAGAAGACTTTAGTCATCTCGAACGAGCGGATGAGGTACTGAGCCACTTTTTCTTTGTCCAAAAACTCAAGCACCTCGGCGATGCCCTGGGATACCAGGCTTTCCTGGCAAAAACGCCCCGCATTGCCATGCCCCCTGGCCTCATGGAATATCTGGAACAGTCGGGCCTGCTCGAAAACCCTCTGCTCCGCGCCTATTACCTCGTGGTGAAAATGTTGAAGGAGCCCGAGGAGGATCGGTACTTCTTCCAGCTCAAATCCCTGTTCTTCGAACAGTTGAATGCTTTTGCCCCGGAAGAACTCCACCCGCTTTACATCCATCTAAACAATTACTGTATCCAGCACAAGATCAACGCCGGCATTTCTTCTTATTTCCACGAACTCTTCGACCTCTACAAGCAAGGAATAGAAACGGGCCTGATGCTGCGTGAGGACGTCCTCCCGGCACAAGATTATAAGAACATCATTACCGTAGGCCTGCACGTCGGCGCCTTCGACTGGGTGGAACAGTTCATCCAGAAGTTCACCGGGCACTTGCCGGAGGCCAGGCAGGAGAACGCCCTGGCTTACAACCTGGCCAAGGTCTATTTCCATCAGGCGGAGTACGAGAAAGTGATCGGACAGTTGCGGGAGGTAGAATACCAGAGCCTGGCCTATGCCCTGGGTAGCAAGATGATGCTTCTGCGGACGTATTACGAGTTGGGGGAGTTCCTGGCGCTGGACTCTCTTGCCGAAAGCTTCCGCATTTATCTGCGCCGCAAACGGGAGATCTCCCGCGATGTCCGCCAGCAATATATGAATGTATTGCGGTTCGTCAGAAAACTTTCCCGACTGGACCCTCGCGACCAGGCTGCCATCGGGCGCACCCGAAAAGAGGTGGAAGAGTGCAATGCCCTGGCTGCCAAAAAGTGGGTACTGGAAAAGGTCGAGGAGTTGGAAAAAAACTAATACCGCTTCCAAGATAAAATGAACACTAAGAATAAGCCTTTTTATCTTGAAACTGGTATAACTTTGGACTATGACAACCAATATCGAGATCGTACCCTATGACCCGGCGTGGGCAAGTGATTTTGAGCGGGAATGCCGGCAGTTGGAGCACCTGTTGGAGCACCTGCAGGTGAAGGTCGAGCACATTGGCAGTACCTCGGTAGAAGGGTTGGGCGCCAAACCCATCATCGACATCATGATCGGAGTGGAGAACCGGGAGATGCTTTCTTCAGCAACAAGCCCTCTGCTCGGCTTAGGTTATTGTTATTACCCCTGTTATGAAGGCGAGATGCCTGAACGCCGTTTCTTCGCCCGGCTTCACAAGCTGCAGCGTCAGGTTTTTGAGGATGTCAACCAGCTGCCTCCGGGCAATGAATTTCCTCCTACCCACCATCTGCATGTCGTTGCGTACAACTCCCCTTTCTGGAAGCGCCACCTCGCTTTCCGCAATTACCTGCGCACCCACTCCATTGCGCGCGATGCCTACTACCGGCTGAAGGTCAAACTCGCGAACGGCACCTGGGAAAGCGCCGGCGATTACGCAGAGGCCAAAACAGGCTTTATCCGCAGCATTGAACGGTTGATTGAGTTGATTAGTTGATTGGTAACCAATCAACCAATCAACCAATTACTAAACATGGATCGCCCTGTCGTCCGTAGCAGCCAGGGCGGCCTCTTTGAAGGCCTCTGTATAGGTGGGGTGGGCATGGCTCATACGGGCGGCATCTTCAGCAGAAGCCCGGAATTCCATGAGGGCAACTGCTTCGGCAATGATGTCGGCAGTACGTGGGCCGACCATGTGTACGCCCAGTATCTCATCGGTCTCTTTGTGAGCCAGTACTTTGATCATGCCTTCCGTATCGGTGCTGGCGCGGGCGCGGCCCAGGGCCTTGAAGGGAAATTTCCCGGACTTATAGGGGATTCCTTCCTCTTTCAGTTGCTCCTCTGTTTTGCCGACGCCGGCCACTTCCGGCCAGGTATACACCACCCCTGGAATGAGATTGTAGTCGATATGGGGCTTCTGTCCGGCGATCACCTCGGCTGCCAAAACCCCTTCCTCTTCTGCTTTGTGGGCCAGCATGGCGCCCCGGATGACATCGCCGATGGCATAGATGTTCTCCACATTGGTCTGCAGATGGTCGTTGACCAGAATGCGGCCTTTATCGTCGAGGGCAACGCCCACCTTATCCAGCCCGAGGTTGGCGGTATAGGGGCGGCGGCCAATGGAAACGAGGCAGTAGTCGGCGCTGATCTGGAACTCTTCTTCTGAATCGCGTTTCCTGACCGTGACGGCCACACTATTCTTACTGGCCTCCACATTGGACACTGCATGCCTGAGGTGGAATTTCATTCCGATCTTTTTCAGGGCACGCATCAATTCCTTGCTGCAGTCACCATCCATTCCCGGAATGATGCGGTCGAGAAATTCAACGACTTCCACTTCCGTACCCAGGCGGGCAAAAACAGAGCCGAGTTCCAACCCGATCACCCCTCCTCCAACGATGACCATTCTTTTGGGGACTTTATCGATATTGAGCGCTTCGGTAGAAGTGATAACCCGTTTTTTATCGTAGTTGAACGCATCGGGAACGATAGGTTTTGAACCTGTTGCAATGATCACTTTATCCGTTTCGACCTCTTCCATCGAGCCATCCTCTTTGGCGACGCTGATCCGGTGTGCGTCGACGAAAGTGCCATGTCCGTGAAATACATCGATCTTGTTTTTCTTCATCAGGAAGTTGAGGCCGCCGACGGTTTGTTCCACCACCTCATTTTTCCGCTTGATCATCTGGGGCATATTGACCTTGAGGCCCTTGAGTTCTATGCCGTGCATTTCGAATTTTTCCCGGGCGTTATGGTAGTGTTCCGATGAATCCAGCAGAGCCTTGGAGGGGATGCAGCCTACATTAAGACAAGTGCCCCCCAGCGTGTTGTACCGTTCGATGATGGCGGTTTTCATGCCGAGCTGTGCGGCCCGGATGGCAGCCACGTAGCCGCCGGGGCCGGAACCGATGACGGTAAGATCGTATTTCATTGTATTTTAGTGATTTATACTTTATTTATTTTTGTTCTGGTTGTTCTGGCTATTGTTCCCGCCTTTTCTTTTGTTGCCTCTGCGGCGGGAGCGCCCCCCCCGGCCCTTTTTATCCTGCCCGGCCCCCTTATTGGCATCTTTTTGCTCTTCAGCCTTTCCTCTGGGCTGGTTGGACGGGGGTTTGTCCGGGCCCTTTCTTCTGGTGTCTCCTTTTCTGCGCTTTTTCCGGCGCTTCCGGCGCCTTTCCTCCTCGGGCAATTCGACGGCGCCGGTCACATCTTCGTAATCCATCTCCACTTCCTGAGTACCGTCCTCTGCAATCGATTGGAGGCTTACCAGGTCGGAGGGCTTCTCCCCCTTCCGGTTCATCTCGCGGATCTGCTGGGCACGGCCGACTTCGATAGGGAACAACTTGCCCCGGCCGTTATCGTGCTCGTAGCCGTAGTACATCAATCCTTTGAAAATATCGGTTTTGACCAGGACGGCGGTACCGGCTTCGGTTTGCAGTTTATCGGCGTTCTTGGGGAAGCGATCCAGGGCATCCAGGTAAGTATCGAGCTCGTAGTTGAGGCAGCATTTCAGCCGGCCGCACATACCGGAGAGTTTAGACTGGTTGATGGCCAGGTTCTGATAGCGGGCGGCGGCGGTAGTGACCGATTTAAAATCGGTCAGCCAGGTAGAGCAGCACAGCTCTCGGCCACAGGACCCCAGCCCCCCGATGCGGGCGGATTCCTGGCGGGCGCCGATCTGCCGCATCTCGATCTTCACGCGGAACTCCTTGGCATAGTGGCGGATAAGTTCCCGGAAATCGACGCGCCCATCGGCAGTATAGTAAAAAGTAGCCTTTCGCCTGTCGCCCTGGTATTCTACATCACCGATCTTCATATCCAGCCCAAGCGTACGGGCGATAACCCGGGCGCGGACCATAGTGGGCATTTCGAGCTCTCTGGCTTCGGCCAGCCGCTCGAGGTCCCGTTCATTGGCCAGGCGGATGACACTGTGCAGCACTTCATCCTCCTCGAGTTTTTTCTTGCGCATCTGCAGGCGCACCAGTTCTCCGGAGAGCGTTATGCGGCCTACGTCCAGCCCGTTACCGGTTTCGACCACGACCATATCGCCGGTTACCGTTCGGGTATGCTGCTGGTTGCGGTAGAAGTTTTTCCGGGCCCCGTTCTTGAAGCTGACTTCCACTATATCGAAAGGTTCAACGTCTTCAACCTCCAATGCTGATAACCAATCGTAGGTGTTCAGGCGGTTACAACCGCCGGTAGAACAGCCGCCATTATTCTGGCAGCCTTTGGGTGAGCCGTTACTGCTCACCGTGCATCCAATACATCCCATATTTCAAGTCATTTATGTTAGATGCAGAAGCTCTCGTCCAAACTAAAGGACATTGGCGGCCTTGAGGCCGGTGTAAGCTTCCCGCAGTTTTCCTTTCATAATCTTATGCATCTGGATTGAAGCGTCGAGGAACAAAATTTTGGGGTTGGCGTTCCGTTCCACAGCGTAGCTGCAGTCGGAAAAAAGCTTGCCCAGTTGTTCCACCTGTTCCAGTTCCAGTACAGCTGTCATATTTTGAGCGGTTTGCAGTTCCTGTTCCTGAAGGCGGGCTCTTGCCTGGCCGTTGCTGAGTTTCAGCAGGGTAAATTCCCTCAGGAAATGTAAAGCATACCGCAGAAAGTGTTTTTGGTTTTCGCGCCCGAGCTTGGCGAAGCCCTCCACCCATTTCACCATATCGGCAGGGTTGCCGCGGTAGCAAGACCTCATCCATTCCAGGAAGAGGGCGGAGTGGTTGTCCCCCCGTTGGCCGGCCAACTGCAAGGCCTCGTTGAAATTGCCGTTGGACAGATAAGCTACCGACAGGGCTTCCTCGCGGCTAAGGCCCTGCTGCTGCACCAGCCCCTCGGTGACTTCCTCGTCGCTCAGGGCTTTGATGTTGACGATCTGACAACGCGAGAGGATGGTATTGAGGATGAGTTCCTGGTCTTCAGCCACCAGGATAAAGATGGTGCTTTCCGGGGGCTCTTCGATGACCTTCAGAAGGCGGTTGCCTTCCTTTCCGAGAAACTCCGGGAGCCACATGATGAGCACCTTATAGTTGTTCTCGAATGTCTTCAGGCTAAGTTTTTTGATGATGTTGACGCATTCCTCCTTTGTGATATTGCCCTGTTTATTTTCGGCGCCGATACCCTGCAGCCACTGGTTGACATCGAGGTAGGGATTGTCGGCCATAGCCTGCCGCCAGTTGACAAGGAAGTGGTCGCTGATGGCCTTGGTACCGATAGTAGGATAAGAAAAATGCAAGTCGGGATGGATGAGTTTACCGGCTTTGTTGCATTGGTTGCACTGCCCGCAGGCGTCGTCAGCGCCCGGGTTTTCACAAAGCAGGTACTGCGCCAATGCCATAGCGAGGGACAATTTCCCGCTGCCCTGGGGGCCGAGAAACAACAGGGCGTGGGGCAGCCTGCCTCCGGAAGCCATTTGCTTCAGCTGCGCTTTCACCGATTCCTGTCCGATAACCTCGCTGAACAGCATGGTTTTACCTTTTGGGTGCCGGATGGCGCCTTTAGAGCAGTTGTTGGTTGGCCGGTTACTGGCTGATCCGTTGATTGGGCTCGCTGGGAGCCCGATACTATCCGCAATCCAGAACCTACAATAACCCCATTAAAGGCAGCACAAAGCACCGTTTCCAGACAGCTGAATCGAATACAGTGGGAAAAGGAGGTAAATACCTGGAAATTACAAAGTGAAATAGGAAACCTGGATTGAACATCCAGTCATCCATTCCTTCATTTCTTCCAAATCAAGGGCCGGTTACCCACTCTAGGACCACGTCATCGAGAGGGCTCACACCGGAGGGGAGGGATCTTACAAGTTGTCCTTCTTCATCGAGCAGGAACTTATGGAAATTCCATTGCACAGCGCTGTCTTCCACACCATTCAGGGCCTTACTCATCAGCCATTCATAGATGGGGTGGGGATTTCGTATTATCCCTACTTTGGCGGCCATAGGGAAACTCACCCCATAAATCGTCGTGCAAAATTCCTTTATTTCCGCGTTGCTTCCCGGTTCCTGCCCGCCAAAATCGTTGCAGGGGAAACCAACGGCCACTACACTATCTTTGAACTCCTCATAGAGTTCCTGCAATTGCTGATACTGTGGCGTATAACCGCACTTTGAAGCTACATTGGCCACTATTATTTTTCTGCCCCGGAATTGGGCAAAATCAATCTCCTCTCCTCTGATTCCCTCTACCTTAAATTTATGGATAGAATTCACTGTTTACGATTCAGCTATCCGTAAAAATTATGTTGCGGGTAAAATTAAGGATTTTATTGCTGAAAAACCAGTATGTGGCCAGATGGAACTGAATCGCAACTTATATTTACTTTTTTTGTTTGGATAGCGGATCCAAAATCAATCCCTGATATGAGAATTTCTGCATTTCGGAAAGCGCATTTCAATGCTGCTCACCGCTTACACAACCCCAACTGGAGCAAAGAAAAGAACGAGGAAGTGTTTGGCCTGTGCAATAACCCCAACTACCACGGACACAACTACGAACTGGAAGTGAAAGTGTCCGGAGAAGTAGACCCCGATACCGGCTACCTCATCGACCTGAAATACCTCAAAGACGTCATTGCCGAACATGTTGAGCAGCGCTTCGACCACAAAAACCTCAACCTGGATACGGCGGAATTCCGGAAACTTAACCCCACTGCTGAAAATATCTGCTACGTCATCTGGACGATCCTGCGCGGCCAGTTGGACGATAAGTACGACCTGGCAGTGCGCCTGTATGAGACGCCGAGGAACTATGTGGAGTACCCGGGTTAGGGGATTGGTTGATTGGTTGATTCAGAGATAAGCGCCGGGCCTGAGGGCCAGCAAATGACGATCCGTTCAGGCCCTTCCGGGGCGACTGGAATGACAAAGGCCAGATCGAGGATTCGATCTGGCCTTTGTCTTATCATTTCGTGCTCAACAACGTGCTCTATGGCCGGATGGACCGCTTGCTGATCCGGAACGTCTTCTGAATATTCCCTTTCTTATCCATCACGCTGGCCAGGTACAGGCCGCTGGGCAGGTCGCCAACGTAGTAACGGCTGCCGGGCGCGATATTGAAAGACCGCATCTGGCGGCCCAGGATATTGAAGAGGGCCAGCCGGCTGCCATTCTGCCCGCCCTGTACTTCCAGATAATCCGTCGCCGGATTGGGGAAAACGGAAAGCCGGGTTGGGTTGAAAGCGTTGGAACTTGATACCAGGCTGGCATCAAAAGTATAGGAACCCGATACAACGATGTCATCAGGAGCATTAGCCAGAGACACATCGACACGGATCTCCCCATCGCCTGGAACACCCTTGGGCATGATGTGAACATCCAGGTTGGTGGATTCTCCGGGAGCCAGCGTCACCGGAGCATTTACTGGCGGATCATCGGATATATTGGAATACACGATGGAAACGTAGCACTGATTGAGGTCACAGACCTGGACATCCCATTCTTCGGGCATATCTACAATCACTCTTTCCCACTTGATGGAAACGGTTTCGGAGCCTTCATTCTTCAAAGTGGCATAACCAATGATCTCTATAAAAAGATCACTCGGGTCGGCAATACCGGAAGTTTCTATCGGGTTGGGAGTGAGCGTTAAGTTCAACTGCGCGGACCCAATCTGAAAAGCAAGAAGGAATATGATAAAAGGGAGTATAATTTGCTTCATTAACCACACTTTAGAGAATTTGAGAAAATAGTTCGTAATACAAAAGTCCAAATATAATGAAAATAAATCAAGGCCCGCGGCCTTAAGGTTTTCTAAAAGTCGGAAGTCGGAAGTCGGAAACGAGAGGGTGTCCCCTTTCCGCTTTCCCACTTCCCACTTCCGCTTTCCCACTTACTCTATCACCACCCTTTTCACGGCCACCTTATCTCCCATCGTCAGGTGGAAGGTATAGGCGCCGGTCGCCAGGCGGGCGCCGTCGAAGGGCAGCGTCATGGCGCCGTTGCGGCGGCCGTAGTCCTGGCCGGCTACCTGCTGGCCAAGCATATTGTAGACCTGCAGCTGTATATCAGCAGCTTCCTCGAGCTGGATGCTGATGTTGAGTTCCCCTTGCGATGGGTTGGGGAAAATATCCACCAATTCGTTAGCGAATTGCTCTTTGGAGCTGACCAGAACTTCAAAGTCCGCTTTTTCGGCATTGAGGATCTGTCCGGTGCTGTTATCCAGCAACAGGACGACAGCATGCATATTTTCGATATTATAAGCAGCAGGCACAATGTACGAATAGGAATGGGTAACTACATCGCCTGCCACTACCGAGGAGGGAATGATGTTG
Organism: Lewinellaceae bacterium; assembly: GCA_020636405.1. Lineage (GTDB taxonomy): Bacteria > Bacteroidota > Bacteroidia > Chitinophagales > Saprospiraceae > JACJXW01. The sequence goes on from JACJXW010000012.1 coordinate 25,650, forward strand.
GCCGTACCGTTGTATCCACCCAACAAGGCGCGGGCAACATCCATGTATACCATATTTGCTGCCGGGACCGGGTCGGGCTCTTGCTGCCAGTCGTGGCCGGCGCCTACGAGGGCGAGGTTATTGGTCTGGAAGCTGTAGTAGTTGCGCTGATTGTAACCCGAGCCCACACCCCGGACACTGTCCTGTACGATAACTACGCTGAAGCGGTAATCGATATCATCGAGCTTGGTTACAAACTCGGCAGAGACGGTAATATCCGCTTTGCGGTTCTCCGGATCAAAGACGGCCTCGATCCCTGGCTTAATGGGAGAGATCCGCAACACCAGTTCATCGTGATAACTTTCGAACTGGGAACTGGAAACGCTAACATCGAGTAAGGTACGGTCTGCGTTGCTGCCAGGGTACCCGGTCAGTCCTATGTTGTCATCATACGGCCCTACTACCATGGCGTCGCCGTTGTGTACCGCGATGCCGATGAAGGACTCCGGATACGTCTCCCTCATGTATTCCATGGCTACATGGCCGCGGGGGCACCATCCGCACCATCCGCCGGTGCCTTCTTCGATCACCACCTTCTTGGCAGGCACGAAAGTAACGCCGGAGACCGTGGCGACAGCCTGGTCATTGGAATTTTCACCATCTTCCTCTCCATTCGGAGCGCTGACCCACACATCGAGGTCGTAGGTGATCGCATCTGTGGCGACAAAGGGGGTTCCATGTGTAAAGCTATACTCTTCTCCTGTAGCTATGTTCAGGCCGGTGAGTTCGTCCGAATAGGTATCCGTACCATCCGACCAGTTGAGGGTCAGGCTGGTGATGGTTTCCGTGCCAAGGTTCTGGAAAGAACCCTCAATGACAATATTCGTATTGAGTTCATGAAAACGAGTGGTCGTTACATTTATCAGAGCGGCATCATAAGCAGGAGGGGCGGCGACGACGACGTCGTCAACGCAGTACCCATAGTTCCATCCTCCGCCATCCTTGTAATCAAAGGCAATCAGTATGGTATCACCCGCATAATCGCTGAGATTGAGGAAAATGTTCTGCCACTCATCATTGCCACTCAAATTGAGTTCCTCGTTCCAGGTAACCCCCTCATCAGTAGAGATGAGCACCTTTGCGGTCTCGTCTCCAAGATAATCGCCATCGACAAAGTAGGCTTCAAATGTCAGCAAAGCGCCGGCCGCCTCCGAAAGGTCAATAGGCGGCGTAAGCAGCATACCGTCGCTGCTTACACCCTGTCCGGCGGCATCATCGTTGACACCCATCATTATGGTGTGGTCCGGAATAGGGAAAAACTGGCTGGAAAGCGATGTGGCCGTACCAGCTGACCAAGAAGCGTCAACCGTCCATCCGGCAGGGGCCCCTCCTTCAAAATCTTCAGAAAGGAGCACAGATTGTGCCATCAGCCCATACCCGAGAAATAGGGCAAGTAACAAAGTAAAACATCTTTTCATAACAGGTAATTTGCGTTAATAATTTTTGTTGTTAAAGTTGATTACAGGCCATGAGCGTCTTTGCTCAGGCCATCTTTTCGTGTTTGGTTTTGCGGAGGAAATAAGAGGATGGGTTTGGGTACCTCAGGCTTAGAAAAGTTTCGGATGTGAAAGTAGGAAAAAAATAAAATTGGAAAGACTCTTGAATCCAATATTTACAATACGGGACACAGGATGAATTTAAAAAAAAACACTTTGTACCTTGGCTGACAATCGAACGCCCTTCAAATTGTCTCGACTGGGACAGTAACGCCATCCTTTTTTCTGCCTGGCCAACCATACGGAAATACGTTATATTTTCTAACTTGACGAGACTTCAAAAAAGAGCACAAGCCGAACCCTATGCATATAGTTATTCTCGGAAACGGCATCGCCGGCATTACCGCCGCCCGTTATATCCGCAAACTCAGCGGCCACGATATCACAGTGATCTCCGCCGAGACCGACCACTTTTTCTCCCGTACAGCCCTGATGTACATCTACATGGGCCACATGCGATATGAAGACACCAAACCCTACGAGGATTGGTTCTGGGAAAAGAACCGCATCCAGCTGCTCCGTACCTACATCAAACGCATCGATTTTAACGCCAGAAAACTCTACGGCAGCGCGGGCGAGGTGCTGGCTTACGATAAGCTCCTGCTGGCCACCGGCTCGGCGTCTAATAAGTTTGGCTGGCCCGGGCAGGACTTGCAGGGAGTCGGTGGCTTGTACAGCTACCAGGATCTTGAAAACATGGAGCGCTTCAGCGATGGCCTCCAGCGGGCGGTCATCGTTGGTGGTGGCCTGATCGGTATCGAGATGGCGGAAATGTTCCACTCCCGCCACATTCCGGTTACCTTTCTGGTGCGGGAAGAAAGTTACTGGGATATGGTGCTGCCGCCGGAGGAATCGGCGATGGTGAACCGCCACATCCGCGAGAACGGCATCAACTTACGCCTTTCCACGGAGCTCAAAGAGATCGTCGATGACGGACAAGGCAGAGCCTGTGCCGTTATCACCAACACCGGTGAACGCATCGACTGCGGTTATGTAGGGCTGACCGCCGGGGTACACCCCAACGTTGGCTTTCTGAAAGACAGCGGGCTGGAGATAGAGCGGGGCATTCTCGTCAATGAATTCCTGGAAACCAATATACCCCATGTCTATGCCGCCGGCGATTGCGTGCAGCACCGCAACCCCCTGCCCGGCCGACGCCCCATCGAGGCCGTCTGGTATACCGGGCGTATGGCCGGGGAAGTGGCTGCTTACAACATTTGCGGGACCAGTGGAGTTTCCACCGGCACCATTCCACAGGGCGGGCAGCAAGTCGCCTACGACCCGGGCATCTGGTTCAACTCCGCCAAATTTATTGACATCGAGTATCAGGTATACGGTGAAGTTCCCGCCCAACTGCCGGACAGCTATGCCTCCCTGTACTGGGAACATCCGGACGGGCGCAAGAGCATACGCCTGGTTTACAATAAAGGGAAAGGCAACATCCTGGGCTTCAACCTCATGGGCGTGCGCTACCGGCACGAAGTATGCGAAAAATGGATAAAGGAACAAACTCACATCGAAGTCGTCCTTCAAAACCTGGGCATTGCCAACTTCGACCCGGAATTTTACAGGCAGTACGAAGAGGATCTGATCGCTCTGTACAACCGGCAAAGTGGAAAGAACCTGCAACTGGAAAAAAGGCGAGGGCTGGCCGGCGCCCTGCGCTTTCTCAAAGGCCAACCCAGCACCTGACCTTCCATCATCAAACCAAAAACCACCAAATCCATGGACTTCCTACAAAAAGCAGGCCTCGGCCTTTTCATCATAGCGCTGCTTCTGTTCACCGCAACACTCGGCCTGGACAGCTACCGCTTGTCGGAAAAAAGCCTCGCTGATGCCGTCGGCAACCAGTACCATCGGGAGGAGATGACCTCCATAGCCCAAAAAACTGGCATGCTGGAGAAAACCTACGGCAGCAGCTTTCAGTTTACCAATGCTTTCAAAGGCCTGCTGGAGGCCACGCAAGCTTCTTTGGACCAAAAAGCAAAAGAGGGCCTGCCCGAGGGAGTCAATAAGTGGGAATACAAAATGGGCAGTTGGCTGTTCAAAGATTATACGTTCAAGGCTACCAGGAAGAGCAGCACCGGGCCGGTATCCGATAATCCCTTATTGTTCTTTTTCCTTACCGTCGGACTGGGCATACTGGGAGGGCTGCTGTACATCCTGCCAAAATTCTTTGCCCTGCCCGGCATCAAGCACAACCACATCTACCACGACGCTATGACGCGCGGGCTACGGTGGGGCTGGCGCGGCCTCTTCCTGGGCGCCGCTGTAGCCGGCCTGCTGCTCTATGGGGTACATTATATGAATGATGAGTACTTCTGGCCGGCACTGACGGCACTGATGGCCCTGCTGATTACCACCCTGGTGTTTTTCTACCAGAAGCAGGCGAAAAGGACCCCGCCCCGTTCGGCTTCCCCAACGGTGACGGGCTGGCTGGGAATGCTTACCGGGGCCTACCTCATCGGGTTTTACATTCTTTTGTACTGGGCGCCACAGCACATCACCGGCTGGATCGTAATGGCCGGCCCGATAAGCCGGGCGCTCAACGGAGGAGAAGCCAGCCAGTGGTTCCTCTACGGACTGCTGTATACGCTGGCCATCCTGGTCATGGGCATTCGCATGCTCACCAAGTACAGGCACAACCGGTATCAGATCGCCCGCACCTTTTCGGTTATGTTCTTCCAGGTGGCCTTTGCCTTCCTCATTCCCGAGATACTAGTACGGCTCAACCTGCCCTCCATGGACCTGAAGAACATCTGGCCCCTGAACTACACCTTTTTCTTCGACTGGAACATCAATAAGCTGATCGACAGCGGCGCCCTCGGCATCTTCATGCTCGTATGGGGCATCGTGCTGGTGATCGTTGCCGTGCCGGTGATCACCTACTTCTTCGGCAAGCGCTGGTATTGCTCGTGGGTGTGCGGCTGCGGCGGCCTGGCCGAGACGCTGGGCGACCCCTACCGGCAGCTTTCCGACAAGAGCCTGCGCGCCTGGCAGTATGAGCGCTGGATCATACACGGCGTGCTGGTTTTTGCCGTGGTGATGACGGCAATGACCCTCTACACTTACTTCTCGGGAGAAAAGACGGTGCTGAGCTTCAACAGCAATACCGTGCGCACCTGGTACGGGTTCATCATCGGCTCGGCCTTTGCCGGCGTGGTGGGCACCGGATTCTACCCCCTGATGGGCAACCGGGTGTGGTGCCGCTTCGGCTGCCCGCTGGCGGCCTACCTGGGGCTGGTACAGCGCTTCCAATCGCGCTTCCGGATCACCACGAATGGCGGACAGTGCATCTCCTGCGGCAATTGTTCCACCTACTGCGAAATGGGCATCGATGTGCGCGCTTATGCACAGCGCGGCCAGGATGTCGTGCGGGCTTCCTGCGTGGGCTGCGGCGTGTGTGCGGCGGTTTGCCCCAGAGGCGTGCTGCGTTTGGAGAACAGCAGTATGGATGTACACGCACGCACGGACGCGGTGCGGGCGATCCATGTGTCGAAGGAGGGAGTGAAGCTGGCGGATTGACCCTTCTGAGCCAAAGGCCAGAGGCCCCTGTTCATTCCGGCCCCAAAAGAAATTCGAGGTAATTTTCCCGGTTGATGGATTGGAAACCAGCTCCAGGATAGGCTTCCAGCCAGGTTTTTGGAGCTTTAGCTTCCTTTTTACCCCACTGAAATTCAAAACCATTCAACTGCCCTCCACGCTCTTCCACATAATCCAGCTCCGCTCCGGTATACGTCCTCCAGAAATAACGGTTGGCATATTGCTTTTGATAAGACATGGTTTTGAGGCGTTCAATGATCAAAAAGTTTTCCCAGATCTGGCCTGTATCGGGGCGATGGTCCAGCTCATTGAAATTTTCGATCACTGCATTTCGAATACCCAGGTCATAGAAGAATATCTTGTCCATTTTAACAACTTCCTTCCGAAGGTTTCTGCTGAAACCCGACAGCCGAAACAGTACAAAAGCTTTTTCTAAAAGGTCAATATAGCGAGCCACTGTGTCTTTGCTCATTTCCAGTTGCCGTCCCAGTTCATTAAGAGAGACTGTCGATCCTATTTGATAAGCTAAAAGGCGAAGCAGGTCGTAAATTGCTTTTGCATTCCTCAGGTTACCCAGTTCCAGTATGTCTTTGTAAAGGTAAGAACTGCTCAGCTCTTTGAGGTAGATGACCTTGTCGTCCGTGCTGTTGAAGGAAAACACCTCCGGATACAGGCCAAATATCAGGTATTCGTCCAGGCGCTGGCCCAACTCGAATCGATTATTCCTGAGGGCCAGCTCTGATAAAGAAACCGGGTAAAGGTTGAAAGTCCAGGTACGCCCAGTCAGTGGTTCTTTCATTATATTAGCCAACTCAAAGGAGGAAGACCCTGTTGCAATGATCTTTAGATCCGGCAACTCATCGTGCAATATTTTCAGGTTAATTCCAATATCCTCAATACGCTGAGCCTCATCTATGAACAGTAGTTCATAACCACTCACCAGTCGCTTAAGTTTTCCAAAGTCCCGGCTGGATAGCACCTCTGAATATTCCCTGCGGTCCGCGTTTACCGATAGGGTTTTATAAGGAGCTTTTTTTATTACCTCCCGGATCAATGTAGTTTTTCCAACTTGCCTGCTGCCATAGAGAATAATTATCTTATTGGATGAATTTAAACGTCCTAGTATTTGTTCTTCGATTAATCTGGCTATCATAATGGCTAAATTTGCGTTAAATTAGCTAATTAACTTTAAAAGTTTGCGTTAATTCAGAATATTAATCATCAAGATTCCCTTATCTGCTTATTTTACATCCGAATCCTTTTTCAAACATCAGCACCATGAGGCCAATGCTACGATTTCCAGTTCTACTCCTCTTTATTTTACGCTGCATCCACTCTGTTCCTGCCCAGATCAACCTGGTGGAGCCCCATTTCGCCTTCGAGAGCGGCCTGGAATACGATGCCGCCATCCCTTCCCCGGAAACCTTCCTGGGCTATCAGTTAGGGGAAGATTTTACCCTTTACGCCCACGTAGAAGCCTACCTGAAAAAGCTGGCGGAATCCTCCAACCGGGTCTCTATCGATACTTACGGGGAGACCTACGAAGGGCGTAAACTGTACCGCCTGGCCATAACCTCCGCCGACAACCAGGGCCGGCTGGAAGAACTGCGGCAACAGAACCTGCGCCTCTCCGATCCGGCGGCCCTGGGCCGGGAGGAAGCCGAGCAACTGATCCCAGAGCTACCGGTATTCATCTCTTTTAGTTACAACATTCACGGCAATGAGGCCTCTTCCACCGAAGCGGCCATGCAGGTGGCCTACCGCCTGGCGGCCGCCACTGATGAGGCTACCGAGGAATTGCTCGGCAAAAGTATGGTCATCCTGTATCCCTGCATCAACCCGGACGGCCGCGACCGATATGTATACTGGTACAAAGGCATGCGCCGAAGCGTCATCGGCAAAGAGCCGCGCGACCTGGAGCACTATGCGCCCTGGCCCAACGGACGTACCAATCACTACTGGTTCGATGTCAACCGCGACTGGGTGTGGGGCGTGCACCCCGAATCGAGGGGCCTCACCCGGGAGTACCAGCGCTGGATGCCCCATCTGCACACCGACTACCACGAAATGGGCTACAATAACAACTACTTCACCATGCCCGGTACCACCCCGCGGAACAAATTATTGCCCGACGCATACGAGCCGCTCACCGATACCATCGGCAGAGCCAACGCCTCGGCGTTCGACCAGAATAAGATCTCCTATTTCACCCGCGAAGGCTACGACTTTTTCTATCCCGGTTATGGCTCCAGTTACCCCAGCGTGATGGGTGCAGTGGGCATGCTCACCGAGCAGGGCGGCATTGCCGGCGGAGTGGCTATTGAAACGGACGACAAATACGTGCTTACCTTCCGCCAGCGCATCTTCGACCATTACATCACCTCTATGGCAACCATCCGCAAGGCCGTGGAGAGGAAGGAGCAATTCATCCGTTACAGCTACGAGGCCCACCAGCCGGAAAGAAGCAAGAGCAGTACCAAAGCCTATATTCTGAAGAACAATGACAACCTCTACCTGCCGGAAGTGCTGCGCATACTGCTCCACCATGGCGTGCGCGTCGGGCAGGCGGAGGAAGGGTTTACCGTTTCCGCTTCCGATTACCGCCAGGGGAAGGCCGAAGTCAGAACCTTCGAAAAGGGCGACTATATCATTTCCGCCAACCAGCCCCGCCACCTGCTGATCCATTCTATCCTCGCCCGCAACCTGGCCATCGAAGACAGTGTGATGTACGATATGGCCACCTGGGCGGCCCCGCTGGCCTACAACCTGGAGGCCTACGCCACCGAACAGGCTCCGAGGGTAAAAACCACATCGGTAGAAGTGGCCGGGAAAGCAGAAGGCGCCCTGGTCAACGGCGGCGCACAGTATGCCTACGCTATAGAATGGAAACAACGCTATGCGCCAAAGGCTTTGGCCAAGCTCTGGGAAAAGGGCTACCGCGTGCGCTCCGTCCGCAAAAAGTTCACCAACGGGGATCACGTTTTCGGCCCCGGCTCGCTGGTCGTCCTCCTGGGTAGAAACCGGGAAAAACTGGCCTCCATTGCGGAAGATATGCGAACCATAGCCCAAAGCTGCAGCGTCACAATCATCGGGCTGGATTCCGGCCGCAGCCGGGAAGGGGTCGACCTGGCCTCGCGCGACAGCCGCCCGCTCGATCAGCCCAAGGTAGCCCTCATGGTAGAAGAGCCTTTTTCTTCCTACACCACCGGGCAGATCTACTTCCTTTTCGACCAGGAGACAGAGCTGCCGGTGGAAAGGGTCAGAACGTCTATCCTGCAACAGACTGCTCTGCCTAAATTCGGCAGCCGCTATGGCTATGCAGACCTGAATGACTACGATGTGCTCATTCTGGCGGATGGCGGCAAACACCTGGAAAAACTCTTCACTCCGGAATACCAAAAAATGCTGAAAGAATGGCTGGAAGCCGGCGGTACGCTGATCGCGACGGAGTCGGCAGCCGAGTTTTTCACCAAGGAAAAATCGAAGATCGTAGAGGTGGAACTGGTGGAGGCCCCCAAAGATACGACCAAAGCAGGGGCTTTCGTCCGTTATGAAGACCGGGAAGACTATCAGGGCAAGCAGAACATTCCCGGCTCAGCCCTCCTGGCGCATATCGATAACTCCAATCCCCTGGCTTTCGGACTGGAAAGCCAGCTGTATACCATAAAATTTGGGAAAAGCGCCCTGAAAGCCAACCCGAAACTGGAAACGGTAGGGTCTTACTCCTCCGACACCAAACAGCTGCTCACTGCCGGCTACGCTTCAGAGGCCAACCTGAAACTGCTCTCCGGCAATGTATTCGCCGCGGTGCAGCCGGTAGAGAAAGGCAGGATCGTCTACCTATTGGATAATACTCAGTTCCGCATGTTCTGGCGAGGCCCCAGCCGGATGATGCAGAACGCCGTGATGCTGATGCCCGGCATGTGAACCTCTTTTTTAAATGAAAAACAAAAATCCGATGTCCTACACGCTTGAGATCTGCTGCGACTCCGTCGCTTCCGCTATTGCTGCCGCCCGGGGCGGAGCCAACCGAATAGAACTGTGTGAAAACCTGGCACAGGGAGGGGTTACGCCCAGCGCCGCCAAGATCAAACTGGCCAAAGCCCGGCTCAGCATCCCCGTGTTCGTTCTGATCCGGCCCCGCAAAGCGGATTTTCTATACACCGATTTGGAGTTTGAGATCATGCTGGAAGACATTCGCCAGGCAAAGGCCCTGGGCGCCGACGGCATCGTCTCCGGCGCTCTGAATGCGGATGGAACGGTCGATGAAGCCCGCACCCGGGAAATGGTAGAGGCGGCCGGGCCTCTACCGTTTACTTTCCATCGCGCCTTCGACATGTGCCGGGATGCACTGGCGGCCATCGATATACTGGCTGGCCTGGGCGTGAACCGCATCCTGACCTCCGGGCAGCAACCTACCGCCCTGGAGGGAAAAACCAACCTCGAACGCTTCGCCCAATACGCGGGGCGCCGGATCAGCATCATGGCCTGCGGCGAGCTACTGCCGGACAATATCGGGGCCCTCCTGGATATCGATGGCCTGACAGAGTTTCACTCTGCCGCCCGCATGGAAGTGCAAAGCCAGATGTCGTATACCGGAGAAGTGAACATGGGGGATGAAGCCGTTCAGGATGAATTCCGATGGCAGGAGGTGGACGAAGGCCTGGTCCGGGGGATGAGACACGTATTGAACACTCGTTAGATGTGGAAAGCTTCGCACGTTTATGTGCCTGGACACAAATACGGAAACACGTGGAAATGCGTAGAAATACAGAAGAAATGTCTGCTGTGTTTAGCTTAGGTTCGGACTACATTTCCTCCTTTCAATGCATCTCTACACATTTTAGTCCAGTTACATATCCAGCCTGAAATCCGTGTGTTCCGCCTAATTCGCGCCAGCCCGGCGTTCCTTTGAAACTTAATAACCTATCAAAAAGGGGCGATTGCAAGTTAGCCGACAAAGTACTACCTTGTATAGGTGAGTCCTGACACTTTGGGAATTCATCATTAATAAAAATACCCGACAATGTTCGACCGCGATAAATGGCAGGAAATACTCATCACCATCCGCCAGAATAAATGGCGTACGCTGGCCACCGCTTTTGGTGTCTTCTGGGGTATTCTCATGCTGGTGCTTCTGCTGGGCGCCGGCCAGGGTATGCAGAACGGCGTAGTAAGCAGTATGATCCTCGACGCCACCAACAGCATCTGGTTCTTCACCAGCCGCACCTCCTTACCCTACAAAGGATTGCCTCCCGGCAGAATGATCGAGTTCACCGAAGAAGACCTTCAATACATTGAGAACAATGTAAAAGGGGTAGAATACATCGCCCCAGAAAATTGGCTGATGGGCAACTTCAACATCGTCCGGGGCGCCAAATCTTCTCCTTTTATGGTATTGGGCGCCGGTAAAGATTATTTTAAGATCAAGATCTACCAGGAATACCTGGCCGGGCGCAAGCTCAACTTCAACGACAACCTGGAGGCGCGCAAAGTCTGCGTGGTCGGCGACCGGGTGGCCGATGTACTCTTCGAGCCAGGGGAGAGCCCGATCGGAAAGGAGATCCTCATCAAAGGCAGTGTCTTCACGATCGTCGGCCTGTTTCACGATGAAGGCTGGGGCGGACAGTTCTCCGAACGGATCTATATTCCTTTCAGCACCTTCCAGCGCACCTACAACCCCGAGCGCAGCGTACGGCTTTTTGCCGTTACTACCCAAGGCGGCTACTCCGGCAAGGACCTGGAAAACCGCATTCTTACGATACTCAAGCAACGCCACATTGTTCATCCGGATGACAACCAGGCTTTCTGGTCTCACAATCAGGAAGAGAACTTCCGCTCGGTGATGAACCTGTTCAAGGGGATCAAGACCTTTGTCTGGCTCGTAGGCCTGGGCACACTGATCGCCGGTATCGTCGGGGTGAGCAACATCATGATGATCGTGGTAAAAGACCGCACCCGGGAGATCGGCATCCGGAAGGCCGTCGGCGCTTCCCCCTGGTCGATCGTCAGTATGATCATTCAGGAATCGATCCTTATTACCGGAGTAGCCGGTTACCTGGGTATCGTAGCGGGCGTCGGCCTGTTGTACGGGCTGAACCGAATCATGGCACTGGCCAATGCCGACATAGAATACTTCAACAACCCCAGTGTCAACCTGCAGGTGATCTTTGCCGCCTTGGTGGTCCTGATCGTCTCCGGCGCCCTGGCAGGCCTGATCCCCGCAAGGCGGGCGGCACTGATCCCGCCCGTGGAGGCGCTGAGAGATGGCGTGTAAGGCCATACTAGTGGGTACTTTCCGGATGGGGCAAATGTGTTCGGGTACACAAGTCTGAAAACATCGCGCATCAAAAAATATAAATCCACCCCTATGTTTGAGATAGACCGTTGGCAGGAGATCTACCACAGCATCCGACAGCATCGGCTGCGGACAATACTGACCGCTTTTGGCGTCTTCTGGGGCATTTTCATGCTGGCTGTCCTCATGGGCGCCGGCAGTGGGCTGGAAAATGGCGTGACCCGTAATTTTGATGTGGCGAAGAACGCCGTTTTCATCTGGACCCAGCGCACCAGTGTACCCTACAAGGGGCTACAGCCCGGGCGTTTCATTCAATTGAACAACGACGACATCAGGGCCCTCCGGGAGCAGGTTCCCGAACTGGGTGCACTGAACCCCAGGCTTATGATCCGCGGAAGTTACACGATAGAAAGAGGTGATGAGAGCGCCTCTTTCTCCGTCAACGGTGATACGCCGGAGCTATTTGCTATCCGGCCGCAAATGATGCTGTCCGGCCGGTTCATCAACAATGCGGATATAGCGGATAAACGCAAGGTAGCCGTGATCGGTGACCGCGTCCGGGAGGTATTGTTCAAAGATGGCGTTGACCCTATCGGGGAATTCATCCAGATCAAAGGCGTCCCCTTCCAGGTGGTGGGTACGTTTGGCAGCAAAACCAATAACGAAGACGCCATCGAGAACCTTCAGACGATCCACATTCCCATTTCTACCCTTCAGATCACCTTCAGCCGTGCCAATGAAATAGACTATTTTGCCTGTGTACCCCAGCCCGGTGTGCCGGCGGCAGTACTCGAAGAGAAAATGCTGGCCCTACTCAAACAACGCCATACCGTTGCGCCGGAAGACCAGCGGGCATTCGGCGCCGAGAACGTCGAACGGGAATTCCGGGATATTCAGAACCTCTTCATTGGTATCCGCGGCTTCAGCTGGCTGGTTGCCATCGGTACTATTATTGCCGGTGCGGTAGGCGTAGGCAACATCATGGCCATCATCGTCAAGGAGCGTACCAAGGAGATCGGCATTCGCAAGTCTCTGGGCGCCACGCCCTGGTCGATCATCAGTATGATCCTGCAGGAGGCGCTGGTCATCACCGGCCTGGCCGGCTATATGGGGCTGGCCGCTGGTTGCGCTACCATCGGAGGGATCAGCTATGCCCTAAGAGAGTTGGGAATGGAATCGGAATTCTTCGCCAACCCGGAGATCAACCTCCGTACGGCCGTCATCGCCATTGTGGTGCTCACCCTTACGGGGCTGGCCGCCGGGTTGATCCCGGGCCTGCGTGCCGCTTCGGTGAACCCGGTGGTTGCTTTGCGGGATGAGTGAGGCTGGCAATATCTTATCGTGGCAGAGGTTTTGTTTTTTCTCAAAATCCCTTCATAAATCGCCAGTTCGGACAGCCACTGATTTCCTGCGATAAAGGTTGGACTTTTGCATTATTATTGTATTTTTGACACTATCTAAGCCTCCTGCTTTAGCCTGGAGCGTGTTACCAAAAAAAGCAAGCAATGGATCTTAAGGCTCCTGTTTCAACCATAATGACTACCGACCTGAAAACGGCCGGCCCCGATGATGCCACCACTGTCCTGGATGAGATCTTCCGGCAAAACCGCTTCCACCATGTGCCTATTGTTAATGACGAGAAAAAGGTGATCGGCATCATCAGCAAATCTGATTTCCTGTACTTATTGCGCGGATATACGGTGCACGAAACCGACCGTTTTCGGGAATCTGCCAAGCTCCGCGGCTTCAAGGTGAAGGAGATCATGGTCGGTGAAGTGGTCACCATTCGGGAAAATGAGCCGATCCGTAAGGTGGTGGCTCTGCTCGCAGAAAACCGCTTCCGCGCCCTGCCCGTCGTCAACAGTAAAAGTGAACTGGTAGGTATCGTGACCACTCACGACATCATCGATATGGTCAACGAAATGGAAGACTAGGCGCCCTGTCCCCTATTTTTCTTCCATGAGCTCTACCCCTGTCCATCCTTCCGGCTTGCCATGGGTCAGATAATGGGCAATCCTATTGAGAAATAACTGGGTAGTGGCGTCCTCCGGATTGTTGCGCAGCACTCCTTCGAAAGCCTCCATGGCTTCTTTGAACCGGCCGTCCAGATAATACGCCCTTCCTTCCTGAAACTGGCTCAGCGTATCCAGCTTCCGTTCGATCATGGGGGAAGGGTCGCCGTCAAAACACTCGTAGATGCCTATGGCCTCGCGTTTGCCTTTTACCCGAACCTTCCCCAGAAAGCGCAGGTGGAATGCTTCCTTATCCCCTATTTTTTCCAGGCTGTCTTCACTCAGCAGGATGGAAGTGCCGAAGTGTTTGGTCAGGCTTTCGATACGGGAGGCCGTATTGACCGTATCGGATATGGTAGCGGCGTCCATTCTTCTTCGGTCGCCGATGATGCCCATGATGAGGGACCCGCTGTGCAGGCCGGCGCCGATCCGAACCGGTATTCGCCCCTTGCTTTGTCGCTCCATATTGTAAAGACGCAGGGCCTGCTGCATTTCTATAGCTGCCTTAAGGGCATCGGCGGGGTTCTCCGGGAAGATAGCCATGATGGCATCGCCGAGATACTGGTTGACAAAGCCCCGGTTTTTCATGATGATGGGGCCCATTCTGCCATTATAAGCATTAACGAAACGGTAATTTTGCTCTGGCGTCATGCTTTCCGACAGCGCGGTATAATCCCGGATATCGCTAAAAAAAACAGTGACTTCGCGCTCGGCAAAGTCGCCTAGTTCCACCTCGGTGATGCGCTGCCGGCCAAGAGAACGCAAGAACTCGTTCGGGATGAAACGCTCGGTGACATCAAAAATGCGATGCAGGTCGATGTGGGTCTGTATTCGGGCCAGGAACTCCTCTCTGGAAAATGGCTTGGCCAGATAATCGTTAGCGCCCAGGGATAATCCCTGGACGAGGTCTTCTACCTGGTTTTTGGCCGTTACCATAATGACCGGCAATTCGGAAGGAAGATGCTTTTCCCTGATCTTCCGACACACTTCATATCCGGACATGCGGGGCATCATGACATCGAGCAGTACCAGGTCGAAGGCCTCTCCGCTTTCGATGTGGCGCATGGCATCCTCGCCATTCATAGCCTGCACCAGGTCGTAGAAGCCGGAGGAGAGGTGGTTTTTAAGTACCTGCTGGTTGACCGGCTCATCATCGACGACCAGAATGCGGATCTTATCTTCTTCATTGACCGTCCCGTGGTGGAATCCCGGTGAGGGTTCAGCGGGCGCGCCATTACCTGCTTTGACGGCTGCGGGCAATACATGGCTCACCTCCGTCACCTGCTGGTTGCCCAGTGCAGAACTTACCTTCTCTCCCGAAACCGGTAGTGTAAAAAAGAAAGTAGACCCTTTACCTACTTCCGACTGCACCCACATGCTTCCACCGTGCAGTTCCACCAGGCGGCGGGAAATGCTCAGCCCCAGCCCGGTGCCGGTAAATTCGCGGGTGATGGATCCGTCTCCCTGTTCGAATTCCTGGAAAATAACCTCCAGTTTGTCCTCGGGTATACCGATGCCTGAATCTTCAACGAACATCTCCAGCAGCTTTATCGGGGAATCTTGCCGCACTCTCGCACCAATCCGTATGTAACCCTGCTCCGTAAACTTAATGGCATTGCCCACCAGGTTATACAGGACCTGCTGCAAACGATTCTCATCACCATTGGCAGTCGGCAGGCCTTCCGGCACCAAATTGACCAACTGGAGGGATTTTCCCCGGATCAGGGGCAGGTTGTTGCGGAGAACGACCTCTGCCAGAACATGCAGTTCCACCGCCTTGCGGTTGAGTTCGAGGTCGAAGTTCTTGAGTTTTGAAAAATCAAGGATATCGTTAACCAGGCTGTTCAAACGCTTGCCGGAAGAGATCACCATCGCCAGGTCCTCCCTGCTCGCCTGGTTCTCTGCCCGGTTGTAAAGGCCCTCGGAGAGGCCGATAATGCCCTGCAACGGCGTGCGCAATTCATGAGAAGTATTGGCCAGGAACTGGTCTTTTAGGCGGTCTATCTGCCGCAGGCGTTCCGAAACCTGCTTTTCCCGGTCCAGTTCTTTTTGTTGCCACCGTATGCGCCGGCGCTGGGCCCGGGTACGCCAACGGTAGATCAGCCAGAGCGCTGCTGCCAGGATTAACAGGTAGAGCCCTTTGGCCCACAGGCTCTGCCACCAGGGAGGCACTATGGTGAAACGGACAGCAGCGCCGGCTTCATTCCACACCCCATCTCCATTGGAACCCTTAACTCTGAAAATATATACCCCGGGGGAAAGGTTGGTAAATGACACTTTGCGCTCTCCGTCAAGAGGCACCCAATGGCTACTCAATCCTTCCAGTTGGTAAGCATAGCGGTTCCGGCCAGGCTTGGCAAAACTCAAGGCAGAAAATTCAAAGGTGAGGATATTGTCGCGATAGGCAAAACGAAGCTGCTCTTCGTCAGCAGTTGGCAGGATAACCCTGGAAGGTTCCTGCCCTCCGGGGCGGAATGCCCGGATGGCGGTGATCACCACCGGGGGCGGTACACTGTCCGCGCGGATATTGCCCGGCTGGAAAGCATTCAGTCCATTATCCCCTCCGAAAAAAAGCATGCCCGTAAAAGCGCTTTTCCAATAGGCGCCGACATTGAAGGAAGGCCCCTGGAGGCCATCCTGAATCCCAAAGTTCCTGAATTGCCCGGTATCGGTATCGAGGCAGGAAAGGCCCCTTGTCGTACTGACCCATATCTGCCCGCTATCGTCTTCCAGGATACCGTAAATGATATCGCTGGGCAGGCCATCCTCGGTATGATAGGAGACAAAGGTTTCATCGTCGTCCTGCAGGCGATTGAGCCCATCGCGGGTGCCCGCCCAGATGCGGCCCCGGCTGTCCTCAAATACGGAACGCACCGCATTGTAACTGAGGCCCCGGGCATTGGAAGGAACGTGAAGATAGTGTTTGAATTGTCCGTTGTCCCGGCTAAACCGGTTCAAGCCGCCATTGGTGGCCAGCCAGAGATGGCCCTCGGAATCTTCCGTGATATCCCAAATCACATTGTCACTCAGGCTGCTGGCAACAGCGGGGTCGTGAATGAACAACTCAAATTGCTCACTGGCCCTGTCATAACGGTTCAGCCCGTTGTTGGTTCCGATCCAGAGGATCCCATTGGCATCCTCATAAAGGCTTAGGATGTTGTTGCTGCTGATACCGTTGGAAGCGTCCGTTCTGTATCGAAAATGCAGGGCCGAATCTCGTTCGCCCGGCAGGTAGTGCAGGCCATCGCCAAAGGTGCCAACCCACAGCCCTCCTTCCCGGCTGCCCCAAAGGGCATAAATGGGGCTGTTTTTAGCATCCGAAGCTTTTTCACGATAGGTGTAGGTTCGTGTCCGGCCATCGGAAAGGCGGAGTTGATATAGTGCTCCGCTGAACGTGCCGGCCCAAACCACTCCGGGCTGGTACTGATGAACAGACCAAACCGCCTCGCTGGCGGGTTCGCCCTGTCCCCTCGAATCCCCCAGATAAAGCTGGAATTGCCCGCTCCGGGCGGACAGCATGTTCAACCCATTGGTCGTTCCCACCCAAAGCAGGCCCTCCCGTCCGGCGCACAATGCTCTTACCGCATTGTTGCTCAGGCTATAGGGATCACCCGCCTGGTGCTGATAGCGCTGAAAGGCGCCGCTTTCCGGGTCAAAGAGGTTGAGCCCTCCTCCAAAAGTACCAACCCATAACTGCCCCTGAGCCCCTTCGCAAATGGACCAGGCGGCATCGTGGCTAAGGCTCCGCGCATCGTTTGGGTTATGGCGAAAAATGGTGAACGTACCGCTCCGGGTATCGATCAGATTGAGGCCGCCCCCATAGGTGCCTGCCCATAGCCGGCCCCGGCTGTCCTTGAAAATGGCCCGTACTGAATTGTGGCTGAGACTCCGGGATTTCCCCGGCTCGTTGATATATTGTTCGGAGCTTCCGCTGGCCGGGTCGAAATGATACAGGCCGCTGCGCCAGGTGCCCAGCCATAGGCGGCCATCTTCATCTTCCAGTATAGATTGAACCGCATCGCCCGTTAGCGGGCCGGGACGGGCAAAGGAATAGTTTTTCAAACTTCCCGAATCGGGATGGTAGTAAAGAAGCCCCCCGGCCTGAGTGCCTGCCCAGATCCCACCGTCCCGCCCGGGACAAAGGGCGGAAATATAATTGTTCCCCTGATTATCGGCGGAAGGGTAAAATCGACGGAACTTTCCACTCCGGGGATCCCAGCGGTTGAGGCCGTTTTCTGTACCTACCCACAAATACCCCTGTTCATCCTCCGTAATTACCCGGACCCAGTTGCTGCTGAGGCTTTGATCGTCCAATGGGTTGTATTCATACACGGTAAACTGGTAACCATCGTACCGGTTCAGTCCATTGGCCGTGCCGATCCACATAAACCCGCGGCTATCCTGGAAAATGCAATTGACATAATGATCTGAAAGGCCTTCAGCGACAGTGAGCCGCTGGAACCGTTCCTGGCCGGGCTGTGCCGCCGATCGGACAAGCAATAGAAGGGTAAATAGCAGTAAAAGGCCGCACCTTCCCACTTTTGTAATCATTTTCTCAACAGATGCTTTTGCTCTATTCATTCCTTTTCGTTCCGCTCAAAATTACAATTCCGGCGATGACGGCGGATCGAAAGCCCCAAGCACAGGTTGCCCCTGATGCCGGGATGCCTGCATTTGGGGCCATACCGGGATTGACACCGGCGACAGAAGCCTCCGGATTACCCTCTGCCGTAAGTATAAAGGTAAATAAAAAGAAAGGGATCGGCTACTTTTTGAAAATTTCCGATATTGAGCGAATAGCTTTAGCCTTAAAAATCAAAAATTATGGAATACCGCCGTTTTGGAAATACCGGCCTGAATGTAAGCATCGTTGGTTTTGGCGCCTGGGCCATTGGCGGCCCGGCAATGGCAGGAGACATGCCCATTGGATGGGGCGATGTAACCGACAAGCAATCCATCCGCGCACTGGAGCATTCTTTCGAGCTGGGTATCAACTTTTTCGACACCGCCGACCTCTATGGTTACGGCCACTCGGAAGAACTGATCGGGAAGACGTTCGGCAACCGCCAGGATGTCATCATCGCCTCCAAACTGGGGCAGCGCCTTGGCAAGGACGATAAGATCTACCTCGATTATTCCGGCGACTATGTCATAGAGGCCTGCGAGGCTAGCCTCCGGCGCCTTCGCCGGGATACCATCGACTTCTATCAACTGCACGCTGCACGCATGCCCCACCTGGAGGATGGCCAGTGCATTGAGGCTATGGAAAAGTTGCGCGAACAGGGAAAGATCCGCTACTGGGGCCTGTCGATCAACACTTTCGCTCCGGCGCCTGAAGCAGAATTTCTAATGGAGCGGCAACTCGGCAAAGGCTTCCAGCTCGTTCTCAACCTGATCAACCAGAGGGCGGTGCCGGTGATGAAAAAGGCGGCAGAGCTCGGCTATGGCATCATCGTCCGCATGCCCCTTCAGTTCGGCCTGCTGACCGGCAAGTTCGATAAAACCACTCGCTTCGACAAAGATGACCATCGTTCTTTCCGGCTGGCGCCCCCCATTCTGGAAGCCTCCCTGGATGCGCTGGAACCGGCCTGGCCCATTGCCGAAAAATACGGCATCACCAAAACCGAGCTGGCTATGAGCTTCATTACCAGCTTCCCGGAAGTGTCGACGGTTATTCCCGGCATCAAAACGGCAGAACAGGCAGAGCGGAATACCTCCGGGCTGGTGCAGCTGAAAACGGAAGACCACGAATTTTTACAGCAATTGTTTAAGGATAACTTCCAGCCGCTGATGGAGATGATGCGGCAGGCGGGGTGAGGCGCGGCCGCGGTTAAGGGAACAGGAGAACTTTCTTCGCCCGCTGAAGCGAGGCGTAAGCGGGAAGCCTCCTGCTCACTAAGTGAACTCCCCCCCCTTAATTCCCCAAAATCAGATCCGCCACCACCGGCTGATGCTTATAGGTATCCGGCGCATCCCTCTCCTGAAGGCCGTAGCGGCTCAGCACCTCCTCTGGTAAACCCACCGTGTCAAAAACGAAGTTGCGGCCGATCTTCAGAACACTGTCGCTGTAAAAGATAAAATCCAGTCGTCCGGGGAAAAAACCGCTACCCCGCCAGGTGTAGGCCATTGGCCTTTGCAGGTGGTAGGGCAACAGGTCGAGGAAGGGCGAACCATCCCAATCGGGGGGAGCGCCGGGGCCGTAGGCCAGAGTATCCTGAATATCTCCCATGGTGAGGGTGGTATACTGCTCCGTTCTGCGGACCAGATTGGCGTCGCCGGCTAAAATTATCGGCGTACCTACTGGTATGTGTTCTTGTGTTTTGCCGGTTTTGAGGTTATCGATGAATGCCATGATCATATCCGCCTCTGCCTGGCGGGCGCCATCGAGATCGCAGCAGGGCATACTCAGGGCAATAAGCACCAGTTTTCCGGTGTAGGGCGCCGTAAGGTCGAGAATGTAGGCAGCGCTGTTACCCAGATGCACTACTGCAGCCGCCGGAAAGGGGCTGAGCAAAACGGTAGCCTCTTCCCCTGCCTTGTAGGCGTACCAGCGGCCGGAAAGCGGGGCCCCGACGGCCATGCGAAAGTAGTCGAGGATCTCGGTGGCGGTTCCTTCGTAAGCTTCCTGAAGCAACAAGATATCGGGCTGCAGTGCCTGGTATACCCGGCTGAAGGCATCGCGTTTTTCCGGGTTGAAGTGCCGGCGGTTCACATTGTGGGTAACGAGGCGGAGGTGAGTGGGATCTTCTTTTTCCAGGCTTATGGGTGGAAGGCCCGGGCGGGCGGGGCGCTGCGGGATATAAGCAGCAATAAGAGGAGGCGATCCGTCCGATTCGTCAGCAACCGAAAGTCGCATCGGCTTTGTCCCAAAACCCAGGGTCATTAATTCCTTAGAGGCGGGCCAGCTTAGGGCGATCTCGAATATGGTGGACTCCATGGTGGGAGCAGTTACCAGCCCCAGGGATTCATACTGAATGGATAGGGTATCTTGACCGGAAAAGATCCATCCCCGGCGCTCGCCGAAGGTGAAGGAAGCGTCGACGCCCAGCCGCCCTTTCCGGAGCCCAGATGTCGGGTCATCATCGACATCCAGATCAAGAGTGATCCGGTTCCCCGCCTGAAGGTTCACTTTCCAGGTGAATTCCAACTTCAGGAAAAGGTAATCCGCATCGTCGGCGAGGCAGAGGGTTTTCAGCAGCCCCGTCCGTTCATTAATAGCCAGGGGTTCAACCCCTTTCCAATCCTGGAAACACCCATCGATCCTGATGGCAGGCGACAGGGCAGCTTGATCGATACTTTGCGCAACGGTTTCCAATGCTACGGATAGCAAAAATACAGAACACCCCAGAAGGGCCGTCAAGGGATTTCCAGTCATAGCAGCGAGTTGATCGACAATGAGTTTCGGGTTGATGGAGGAAGCCTGGTATCAGGCAGATCCTCCATCAACCCGGTATCTATCAAAGTTACGCTGAAAAACCGGAAACAGGCTACTAGCGGGCAAAACGCCGGGCAATTTCCAAAGCGTCTTCCTTAAGGCCGGAAATTTTCTCGGTAACTTCCCCGGCCACCAGGATCAGGTAACTCAGCCTATCGTTAATAGAAACTCTGGACAGGTAGGCGCGAATGTCCTTCCCATTGAATTCTCCCCTTGCCTCTATTCCGATAATAGAGGAACTCGCCTGTTCAATAGCGGGGCGGGTGGAAACCAGGAAAAGGCCCAGGTCGCCTTCCGCAATTATGGTAGGGATTGTTTTTTCCGATGTGGGGAAGCGCTCTACCAGCAGGAGGTTACGGCCATCGGCCGAACTGCCGATCCAGGTTTTTCCGTTGGACTGGCTGATCCGATAGCCTTTCGGCAGCGTGGTATAGGAACCCGTGTAAGCATCAAAAATAGCCGGAGCGCCGATCTTACTAACGGGCAGGTTAACCATAGGTGTCTGATCCGAACTGGCTTCAGGACTCTGATCATTCTGTTTTTCTGCTGAAATGGCTTTGATTGCGGTTTTCATGGTAAAAGGTTTAAGGATTTGCTAATGAAAAAGGGTAGGTGTTCTCTCATAGGGCATTGGTTGATTTTGGTGCATGCCCGGAACGGCCTTTCTCTGATGCACCTTGTTTCATGAACTTGAACGCCAGGTCGAACGTCCGTTCCCACGCCAGCCGGAGCCTGGGCGTGTAATCTTTTCCCAGCCGGGATTCCAGCGTATCGCCCAATACCTTGCGTACCAGGACATAGTGTGCTTCACTCACCCCATAGTGGGTATGGCGGCGGCCCAGTTCACGAAACCCCAGAGCCACGTTCTTCGGGCGGCTGAGGGCATAGATGGCGCCTTTGAGCATGTGCCCCATGAGATAGCCCTGACGGCCTATGTTCCCTTTGAACATATGCCTGGCTTCCGGTGCCTCGACAAAAAGGCGGCTGTAGAACTCATTCGCAAAAGCACCTTCATCGCTGAAAAGCGCGCCGGTCGTTTTTTGCACCAGGAAGAGGTCGTCTTCTTTCTCAAAGGCCGTTACTTCGTACAATTGTGTGACAGCCCCCTTTCCTTTCAGCTGCACCTTCTCAACCTTACCGACCTTCACGGTACCCCGTGGCAATTGACATAGGAAATTATCGGTCGTCAGGATGGTGGTTTGCAGTTCTTTGTTGGCCGACTGAACCCGGCTGGCCACATTGGCCGCGTCGCCGATGATGCCGAACTGCTGGTGGCTGGGATGCCCTACCTTGCCTACGATCACCGGCCCGAAATGAACACCGATACCCACATCTATGCGGATCCCAAACTCTTCCTGAATATCTCTGTTCAAAACCTCCAGGGCTGCTTTCATGCCAAGGGCGGCCCTCATGGCAGCCATGCAATTGTGGGCATCATCCGAACTTTCAAGCCCGAATACGCCCACGATCTCGTCACCGACGTATTGGTAAATGATCCCGTTGTTCATCAGGATGGGCTCTCCCAGCGCTGAGAAAAAACGGTTCAGGATGTGAACGACATCATAGGCCATATTGCCCTCCACAAAGGGCGTGAAATTGCGCATATCGCAAAAGAGAATAGCCAGCTGCTTTTCTTCTCCCTTGCCGGATTTGATCATTTCTTCCTGCAGGCGGCTGATCTCCGAGAAGGTCTTGATCTGCCGTTCCAGCTTTACCGGCCCTTTGACCCGGGCCTGGCAAGCCAGGCGAACAGATGGGTCCCATCCCCGGCGCAGGGCCATGCGGTTCTCCAGTTCATTCCTGGGCGTCACATTCTGGAGGCCCTCAAGTATCTTCACTCTGCAGGTCGTACACCGTCCATGCCCCCCACATTCCTGCATGTGCGGGATCCGATTCTCCACGGCAGCTTGCAGCAGGGTCGTATCGGGGTTTTCGATCGAGATCGTTTGCCCCAGAGAAGTGTATTCTACTTTGCAAGGCCGAAAAGGAGCACATCCGGCAATATCTTCAGAACTCCCTGCAGAAAAGAAATTGGTATTGGCCTCCATGATTTGAACTATTTGGTAAAAGGTGTTAGGAAAAGTTGTCGTTTATTTTCATCCAAGTTGAGTCTACTTGAGCATAATACAAAGGGCAGTTGTGTGATCTGCTCACTTCAGTTAGCCGGAATGGATTTTTATTGATTTCTTCCGGCTGGAATGACTTTGCTGAAAAGGCTCTCTTCCCTGCATCCACAGAACGAGCTCCCGCCAAAGGGTGTCTTTCCATTTCTTATGGTAAAAAGGATAATGCCTTCCAGGGCCCGAGGAGGACAGATACCATTCAGAATGGTGCGCATTAGTGAACTGTCCCAAAAGTGCCTTCACCGCCCGGGGCGTTGTGAAAGGGGTTTCGAAAAAGTTGACGGAAAGGACCGGGACCTGGAGTTTCTGATAGTTGTTGTTGGAATAACGATGGAAAAGCCCATTAGGATACCTGCTCCACGACAACCACTCGCTGAATACGCCGAAGGGGATGCCGCGGTTCAGGCACAACGATACTCCGGGTATCCAACGGCAGGCGGCCTCGTAAACATAAGCCCAAAACAGGCGCAGGCGGCCGTGCCGGCCAGCGAGGGACCAGGAACTCAGAGACGCATCGACCAGGGCCAGCCGGCTGAAGAACGTGCAGGCCGGAGCCAGGCAAACGGCCTCTCCGCTTATTCCATGTGCCAGCCCCACCAGTTCATTGCCGGGAAACTGATTTTTAGCGTTAAGGATGATGGTATCCAGGTCGATCGACACCCACTGGTGCAGGGTCGCTTCTTTATGATTGCCCGCCTTTTTGCGTGATCGGCCCACCCCACGGTAGTCAAAGGTATATACGAAGTAGCCTTCTTCGCAAAGGAAGTTGGCGAGGCCGGAATAATGCTTGGCCCGGCGCCCCATGCCCGGAGCAATGATAACGGTGGTATAGTTGGATGAATCGGGGATGTATCTGGTTGCGGCCAGTTCCGTTCCATCCCGGGCCTTGAGCACAATTTTTTCTTTCATCTGCTGTATTTTCCATCCAAGATGCAGGGTCTTTAGCTGGAAAAACAGGGCAGATGATTGGAGCCACGGGTTGAGTGAGCGGGAGTTGAAGCTGGTTGAATTTCGCGGCGGCGGAGCGAGCTCCGCAGGTTTCTTGTTTCTAGGTTTCTAGCCCTACGGAGCCCTCCACAACGAGAACTTCAGAAATCCCAGAAACCCAAAAACCCAGTACGCTCCTCTTCTACTGTAGCCGCTCCAGCAATTCATCCTTCCGGGATTTGGATACCGGGATCTTCATCTGGTTCTCCATGATGATATACCCTCCGTCGCTTCGGATGTACTCTTTCACTTTAGATAAGTTGATCAGGTGAGAATTGTGGGGGCGGTAAAAATTACAAGGCGTTAGCAGGTCTTCGAATTCCTTCAGCGTTTTGGAGATCAGCTTTTTCCTGCCGCTGGCCAGGAAGATCATCGTGTAGTTGCTGTCGGACGAACAGAGGACGATCTCCTGCGGGTCAACAAACTCGATACTTTCGCGAGTGGCAAGAGCAACCTTCCCGATCCTTCCTTCGTGTTCGGCCCCTATATTCTCCATGAGGCCCTGAAACTGCCCTTCGCGCAGGCCAGGGGTAGTAGCCCGCTTGCGTACGAACTTCTCTATTGCCTCTTTAAGGTCTTTGTTTTGTACCGGTTTCAGCAGGTAGTCGAGGGCGCTGGCCTTGATGGCCTGGATGCCGAACTGATCATATGCAGTGGCAAAAATAACATCGAAAGGTAAGTCAGGGCCCATTTCTTCCAATACGTCAAACCCATTCAACATAGGCATCTGAATGTCGAGGAACAAAAGGTCGGGAGGGTCCTTCTTCAGGTGTTCTATCCCTTTTTGAGGGTCGTCGAACGTTGCGACAACCTCTACTTCCGGACAATAGTTCTCCAGTTTCCACCGCAGGGTTTCGATGCTGTGCATTTCGTCGTCCAGGATTACGGCTTTGATCTTCATGATGTTAGGTGTTTTATACCGGGATGCACAACTCCACCCTTGTTCCCAAAGGGTTTTGCTGCTTATCCTTCAGGTCGATGACCTGTACGCTGGTATTTGAATTGTACAATTTATTAATGATATCGATCCGGTCTCTGGTAATGCGCATACCATAGGATTGCTGCCCGCGAAGGGGCCGGCGCGCCTTGATCTCCCGGGCCTTCTCTCTGCCGATACCATTGTCTTCAATGACGCATTTCAGGTAACCATTTTCCCTGCATACGGAAAAGACCACCTTGCCCAGGCTCTTATCTTCCTTGTGCATCAGGCCGTGCCAGATGGCGTTTTCGACATACGGCTGAATGAGCATGGGCGGTATATCCACCAAAGAGGGGTCCACATTTTCATCGACCCGGATCTCATACGTGAATTTATCGCGAAAACGGAGGTTCTCCATCTGCAGGTACAACTCAATGGCTTCCAGCTCATCCTTCAGGCTGACGTAATTAGTGCGGGAATTCTGCAGGATCAGCCGAATGAGCCGGGCAAAATTATTGAGGTATTCGGAGGCTTTCCGGGTTTCATTTTTAATGATAAAACTATCGATGGAATTCAGGCTGTTGAAAAGAAAATGAGGGTTCATCTGAGCTCTGAGGGCCGACATTTCCACATCCGCCAGGCACTTTTCGAATTCCGCCTTGAGCTTTTCCTCTTTTCGGATCTGGCCTACGCGGTAGCGGTACAGCCGGTAACCCAAAAGTGCAGCCAATGCCAGTGCGCCAACGATGGCCCACCACCGTTTCCACCAGGGGGTGGCAATAAAGACCGGCAGTTCGTAAAGCGTTTCGTTCCAAACCCCCTCATTGTTGGCTGCTTGAAGCTGAAAGACATACTCCCCGCTGGGCACATTGGTGTAATTGGCATTTCGCCGCCCTTTTGCCATGATCCAATGTTCATCAAAACCTTTCAACCGGTAACGGAACCGGTTTTGCTTACCGAACGTGTATCCCTTGGCTGAAAAATCAAAGGAAAAGAAGTTTTGCCAGTGCCTGAGTGTAAGGCTGTGAAGGTTTGGGGCGGCAACTGGTCCGCTGTAGGCCTCTTCGAGAATGTCGATACCGGTAAGGTAGGGTTGGGGCGCTTCCTGATTGTAGCGCAACTCATCCGGCTCGGCAAGAGTGATCTGACGCTTCCCTCCAAAGGCAAAAGCCCCCGATGAGAGGATCTCAAAAGTCGAGTAATTGGAATTGTCTCCGCCGTATTTGAAATCGTACTGCGTTACGCTCAGGTCTTCTGCGCTGACATGGGCCAGGGCTTTTTCCCCCCATCCCCAGATATCGCCCTTAGGGTCAATTCTCAACTCCCAGATGTCTTTCACGTAGATATTGGGGAGTTGGTTCATGTCCATTTTCCAGGCCAATCCTTTTTCCGGATGGGCAACCTCGGCATAACCGATGAGGCCATCTGTGGAATTCATCCACACCCTGCCTTTATGGTCTTCAACCAGGTTGTTGATATGTAAAAAACACCGATCCGGCTGCTGGGAATAATTAACCTCGATGAAAGAATCCTGCCTGGAAAGGTAAACGCCAAAGCCCTGCTCTCTCTTGAACCATATATTGCTCCGGCTGTCTTCCATGGGGTAATTAAAACTCATGGACAGCAAGTTGGGGCCTTTCGACCTGATCTCCTCCCGGAAAACGCGCCAGCGCTTGGTTTGAGGGTCCCACCGGCAGATGCCTTCATCAAAAGTTGCTACCCATAACCGCCCTTGGGAGTCCCACAATAAACGTTGAAAACGCCTGAGCTTTACAGGCGGAAGGGATGGGAAAGGGCGGAAAGTCCTCGTGTTGGGGTTGTAAAGCAGAATACCTCCAAAATAGCATAACGTCAGCTCTCCTTCAGGGCTCCAGGCTACATGACGAGTGTGCAACTGGGCACCTTCACCCAGGAGCGCGTCCGGGGCCTTGGAGAGGCTCCAATCCCGGCTCTCCTGGTTGTAATGGAGGACCCCCGGTGTTCCTCTGGGCGCAATGATCAGCTCATTGGGAGATTTCCACTCGACGATGTTGAATACCAAGCCGGCGCCAGCGCCATTCAGATGCTTGAAGGAAAAAACGTCAAATTGCTGCAGCAAAGGGTCAAAAACAAAAACGCCCTCACCGGACTTGGCCCACGCCCGGTGTTGTTCATCGATAAACTCTACTCCATAGATCTGCTCTTCGCTGTTTAGCTTATAGAAGGTGACTTCTTTTTTGCCGGAGTGATAAAGGGCCAGGCCCGAACCGGTCGTAATCCAAAACTCTTCATCACTTTTTTCTACCATATTGTTCATTCCGGTAAGTAAAACCTTCTCTGAGGGATGGCCTCTGACGTCCATCAGCTTCACAAAACGCCGGCCGGGGTTGAAGACAAATACCCCTCCGCCCCAGTTTCCGGTATACACCAGGCCATCGCTGTGGTGGTACATGTTCTTAAAAACATTGCCCCATCGCTTCTCGATTGGAATTTCCAGATTAAACGCCAGCCATTCGAAAGTGTCGGCGTATTTGTTGACCTCCAATACCCCATGCGAAGTACCGGCCCAGATAATGGAGTCATTAAAGCGGTGCTGCTCCAGGCTGAGGATGTTATGAATGCTCTTGGGTTCGGGAAAATACTTCGCCACCTCATTCTGATCACCCCGGTACATCTTAAAATCGTCTTTCTCCGGAAGGTAGCGGGCTAAACCCCAGTACCGGGTACCCACCCACAGGGTTCCGTTTCTATCCTTCAGCAGGGAATGTATCTGCTGTCCATCTTCTCTCTGGAGTTTATCCAGTTTACCTTTTTCATTAAACTGATAATGAGTGAATTTTTCGGTGGCCAGATCCAAGCGGGAGAGCCCCACATGTGTGCCCACCCATATCTCATGGGTATCAACGGCCATACAGAGCGTACGGTTGTCGATTATGGAATGGGGGTCCTCCGGATCGTGTTGATACACTTTAAACTGAGCGCCATCGAAACGACACAGGCCATCGGTGGTGCCAATCCAAACGAAACCGTCTTTTCCCTTTTTGATGAACCGGATAACGTTTCCCGGCAGGCCATCTTCCACGGTAAACTGCGCCCCTTTTTCAAATTTAAATTGCGCCTCACCCTTTGCTGCCGGAACAAGGAACATCCAAAAAGCCAACCCGCGCACAAGAGCTTTTCGACGCATAATTGTCTGATAAATAGCTTAGAACCCTACTAATTTAAAACTTTTTTCCTGCTTTGCAATGCGGGCCATCGCTTCCACGCATACCTCTACATCTTCCTCCGTAGTCGCCCAGGATGAAACGCTGATGCGCATCACGTGACGGCCATGCCAGGTAGTGCTGCCACACCAACAGGTGCCCTCCCGCTGTAGCTCCGCAATGACCCGGCGGGTCAGCTCATCGGTGCCAAAGGAGACCAGCACCTGGTTGAGGTTGACCTCATTGAGTACCTCGAAGCCGGCTCGTTTCAGTTTTTTGGCAAAAAGGGCGGCGTGGCGGCAGGAGCGTTCTATCAGCTCGGCTACTCCCGACCTGCCCAACGCATACAGCGCTGCCCAGGCCTCGGCCCCTCTTGCCCGCCTCGACATTTCCGGCGTGAAGGCATAGGGTTCCCGCTCTTCCTGGGGAGGAATATACGCGGCGTTGATCGACATAGCGGCCCTTAGGTTATGTGGATCCCGGCAGATGACTACGCCACTGTCATACGGCACGTTGAGCCACTTGTGCAGGTCGGTCGCCCAGGAGTCGGCAAGATCATATCCTTTCAGTTGGCTCACCAACTGCGGTGAAGCGGCGCCCCAAAGGCCGAAGGCGCCATCGATGTGCACCCATGCGCCGCGGGCCCGCGCCATTTTCGCGATTTCATACAAGGGGTCTATAGCGCCGGAGTTGACATTACCCGCCTGCAGGCAAACAATGGTCATATCATCCAACGGAGGCAATTGATCCGGTAACATCTCTCCTTCGCTATTGATCGGCACCCGGATTACCCGTTCACTGCCAAATCCTAACAAAGAAAGCGCTTTCAAAGGGCTGACATGGACTTCTTCGCCGACCACTACCTTTATCTCCGGAGCGCCGTAAAGCCCTTCCGCCTCAACATTCCACCCCTTACGCTGCAACAGGGCATGGCGGGCTGCCGCCAGCCCACAGAAGTTGGCCATAGTAGCTCCGGTAACGAAGCCTACTCCCGCCTCCTGCGGCAGGCCCAGCACTTCCAGCAACCATTGGGCAGCTACTTCCTCAAGCTTAGCGGCCAGGGGAGAGGTAACCTTCAGCCCTGCGTTCTGGTCCCAGGCGGCCGCCACCCAATTAGCAGCAACCGCCACGGGCAGGCTGCCACCGATGACAAAGCCGAAATACCGGCCGCCAGTATTGCCGACCGCCGCCGGAGAACCCACTTCATCCAGCAATCGAATGACTTCTTCCGGATCCGTAGGGGCCTCAGGTAACTGGAAGCCCAATCGGCCCAGCTCTTTAATAGCGTTGGGAGCAGGAAAGGGCCGCCGTGCAGGCTGGCCTTCCAGGTAGTTGATGCTCTGCCGGGCAGCAAATTCCAATAAAGCTTTTGTTGATTCCATTTTTGCATTATCAATGATTCACTGGCAATGTAATATGCCTGCCCCATATAAGTGTTCCCTCTTTATCCTGTGGTTCACCTTATCTATTGAACAGCCGTTTTGCCTGAGTGAGGCCAATAAAAATTTCTACCTTTGAAAATACCGAAAACATACTCCTTTAAGATATGCTAACCTCCGCCCTATATGTGCTTACCGTCCTTTGCCTGCTGGTCGTACTATCAGAATGGCTGGTGCGGGAGACCGTCCTGCGCGGCCTGGGAACGGCGCTGCTGGTCATCGTCCTGACAGCAGTAGTAGCCAACATCGGCATCCTGCCCACAGGTTCCTCCGAAGAACACCCTGTGCCGGCCTATGAAGCCATCTTTTCCTACCTTGCCCCTATTTCCATCTTCTGGCTGCTGCTGCGGGTGAATCTCAAAGACGTGCTGGCGGCAGGCCTGCCTATCGTCTTCCTTTTCCTCGTCGGTTCGCTGGCGACAACCCTGGGTGCCGTTGCCGGTATGTGGCTGGTCAACGGGCCTCAGTCCATCGGCCCGCTCTATAACGCCGTTGGCGGAATGTTCGTAGGCACCTATACCGGCGGAAGTATCAATTTCAACGCTCTGGCGCTGCACTACGAGGTGATGAGGGAAGGGGTGCTCTACGGGGGCTCTGTGGCCGTCGACAACATACTGACCACCCTATGGATGGTAGCCACCCTGGCGCTTCCCCGCCTGCTGGCGCCGCTGTGGCCCCGGCGGGAGGGAGCGGGCGCTCAAAGAGAAAACCCTTCCCTGGGCATCGAAGAAGATACGGAGCACCTGCATCCCATCGACCTGGGGCTCGTCCTCGCCCTGGGTATGGGTGCGCTGCTGGCCTCCAACCTGCTGGCAGAATGGGCCGGTGAGCTGGGTTATGTGGTGCCGTCTATCATCATCATTACGCTATTGGCGCTGATTATTGCCCAATTCCCCATCGCCAAAAGACTGAAGGGCGCGCAGGCGATGGGCATGTTCTCAGTATACCTCTTTCTTGCGGTGATCGGAGCCTTTTGCGACATCCAGGCCCTCCAAAGCCTGGGGTTACTGGGCCTTACGCTTTTCGGTTTCGCCATGACCACCGTGTTTGTGCACGGGTTGGCGACCTTCGGCGCCGCTCGCCTGATGAAAATGGACCTCGATATGGCGGCGGTGGCTTCCCAGGCCAACGTCGGCGGCGGCACCTCCGCGCTGGCGCTGGCCCGCGGCATCGGCCGCAACGACCTGGTGCTGCCAGCAGTACTGCTGGGTTCCCTGGGCAATGCCCTCGGCACGTTTCTGGGTTTTTGGGCAGCAGGGCAGTTGCTGCCGGGGCTGGGGTGAGGGGTTTTGGAAGTCGGAAGTGCGAAATGGGAAGTCGGAAAGCGGACATCAGGAACACCAGAAACCCAGGAACTCGGGAAGGCGGAAGTTTACCCGGCAGGAACGCGAAGTCGGGACAACAAGAACAACTGGGATCCCTGGCGCCTTTTTCTCCAATCCTGTCCTGACCAAAATCAGTATTTCTGCTGACCCTTATCATTCCACTCTTAGGGCGAATAGAGTAGATTAATGGGTTGAACAAACCGCATTATTATGTTCCAACTAGAGATTCATAAGCTAATATTGCGGTATTACCTGATGATGCTGGTCACCATTATTACCGTTTACACCGGTCAAATGTGGTTGATCGCAGTAGTGATGGCCATTGCCATCAGTGCTGTTCTGGGGTACCGCTTTGGAGGAACCGAAGAGAAAGGCAAGGTGGTCCGGCTGGAAGCTTCACCGGAAAAAACCGCCCGGAAAGCTGGTTGACCAGCCCTTCTCGCCGGGGTTTAACAGCTGCCTTTTGAAGGTAAGGGAAGGAGGCCTTTTTGTCCCTATTGCCGCCAACTATAGAGCCCCCTGACGGTTATCATTGTTTTTTATCTTTCAATATCTCACCTTAAGTGTAAATTGATCCTTCGCATGCACGAAGCCATTCTCTACGAACCTATGGAGAAAAAGGCCGTTCGATGTACGGCCTGTAAGATCCGTTGCGTCGTCAAGCCGGGAGGGGCAGGCGTTTGCGGCGTACGGCAGAATATGGACGGCAAGCTCTACCTGCTCGTCTACGGGAAAGCCTCCGCGGTGAATATCGACCCCATTGAAAAAAAACCGCTGTATCATTTCCTGCCCGGCTCACAGATCTTCTCTATTGGCACCATTGGCTGCAACTTCGCCTGCAGCTTCTGCCAGAACTGGGACATCTCGCAGCTCGCCCGGACTCTCCGGGAACAACTGATGAAGGAAAAACACATCCAAGACATCGAAATGGAAGTCGGTCAATACGGTTACGAATTGTCTCCGGAAAGGGCAGTTGGCCTGTGCCTCGAGAAAAAGGTGCCCTCCATTGCGTATACTTACAACGAACCCGTCATCTTTTTCGAATACCTGCACGACATTTCCACCCTGGCCCGCCAACATGGCATCCGTACTGTTTTTGTCAGCAACGGCTACGAATCGGAAGAAGCCCTCGAACAAGCCGGCGGATACCTCGACGCCATGAACATCGACCTGAAGTCCTTCCGGGATGAATTCTATAAAAAGCTCTGTAAGGCCCGGCTGCAACCGGTACTGGACACCATCAGGGAAGTCCATAAAAAAGGCATCTGGCTGGAAGTCACCACCCTCGTCATCCCCGGCCAGAACGACTCGAAAGGCGAGCTCCGAGAGATTGCCGGTTTCCTCGCTTCGATCAGCCCGGACATTCCCTGGCACATTTCCGCCTTCCATCCGGCTTACCAAATGAAAGACGTGCCCTACACCAGCCGGACAACACTGGAAAAGGCATATGACATTGGGCTGGCAGCAGGGTTGAGATACATTTACCTGGGGAATATCCAGGATGAAGAGCGGTCGACGACCTATTGCCCCAACTGCGGAGCTGCCCTGATCCGGCGAACAGGTTACCGCACCACGCTGGAGCATTCTTTTAGCAACGGGCGATGCCTCCGTTGCCGCACCAAAATTTCAGGCATATGGCAGTGAAAACCAGGAAAGCGGCCGTTGCCGGCTATTTTTATCCGGCGGACCAGGCACAGCTCCTCGCTGAGCTGGCCGGTTTTATGGATCAGGTACCAGCCTGGCAATGGGACAGGCCCCTGAAGGCGCTGATCGTCCCGCACGCCGGCTACCGGTACTCTGGCCAGGTGGCGGCCTATGCCTACGCATTATTGAAAAATTATCCGGACAAGTGGAAAAAGGTGGTGGCCATCGGCCCGGCACACACGCTGCTGATGCACCAACTGGCCACAGATGCCAATGATTATTGGGAAACCCCATTGGGCAAGGTCAGGATACTGCACGACGGGTTTGCCCAGCGGGAATCCGCCCATATAAAAGAGCACTGCCTGGAAGTGCAACTCCCGTTCCTGCAGTACGTGCTCGGTGATTTTCAATTCCTTCCGCTGGTGGCCGGCAACATCGCCCCCAAAGCCTACTGCCGGGCCGTCCAGGGATCCCTGGGCGATGACAGCTTATTGCTCATCAGCTCCGACCTCAGCCACTTCTACGACTATGAAACCGCCTGTGATATCGACAGGGCCACCAACCTGTCCATAGAAATGTTGGACTATGAACATATGGAACAGAAAGGTATTGCGTGTGGTAAGATCCCTATCCTGATGGCGATGGAAATCGCCCGGGAGAACGATTGGCAGTGCAGGTTGCTCCACTACTGCAATTCCGGCGATGTGAGCCGCGACCGCGAAAATGTGGTAGGGTATGCCAGTTTTGGTTTCTTTCAGGCCTAGATGCCAGCCCTCAAACAAGCCCGGTACCTGGCATCAACCGGAACCAGGCTTGTTTGAGAAAAGGACAATTAATCTTTTTCCGCTGTAGGCGGTTTGAGCTCGAATCCCATCTGCATCATCAAGGAGAGGGAGTTCATTTCTTCCTCTGAAACACACATTTAAATTTAGCCAAATGGTTGGATCTGCTGCTTTATTGCTATTTTAGATCATTCAAAAAGTCAGACAAATGAATACCCTCCGCCAATTATTGATTCCATTGTCCTTTTTGGCCACTGTGATGCTTTTTACAAACTGTAAAAGTACCAGCTCGGTGCCATCTCCAACCGAAACAGTAGAAGCCCCTGCTGCCGAAGACGCCATTCTTCAGTCCATCCTGAAAGAAAGGATGGAAGAAGCTGGACAACAAAAGCTAGCAGAAGAACCCATTTCGGGATTTGTCCAGGGGCAACAGGGTTCCAAATTTTCGAAGGTCCCCATTTATTACGCCACTGACCGGGAACCCACCGGTGACAGCAACCCTTACCTGTTCTATAGCGGGGAACGCAGCACGAAGGGGCTGCGCTTCGGCAAGTGCCTGGTGACCATCCCCAAGATCCACCAGCTCGGCGAGATCGAGCGCCCCTCCTGGTGGAGCCTGGAATTCAGCGAAGACCCGGAAGAGCATATCATTCTTAAAGAGATAGAGCCCATGGGGGAAAATGACTTTTTCTCGGAGCTCAATTTAAAAGCCCGCCTGGCGGACAAACAGGAAGCTTTGGTTTTCATCCATGGCTACAACACCTCCTTCGATGAGGCGGTCCTTCGTGCAGCACAAGTGGCTTATGATGTGAGCTTTAAGGGCATTCCCATCCTCTACAGCTGGCCCTCCCAGGGCAGCCTGCTCGGGTACTGGGCAGATGGGGAGAATAATGCCTGGTCGGTACCTCACCTCGAGCATTTTCTGGAAGAGCTGGCCCAGCAAAACTGCTGGGATAAGATCCATATCATTGCCCACAGCATGGGTAACCGGACCCTTACCAAATCTCTGATCGCCCTGGCTAAAAAAGACCCGGGGAAACGCCTTTTCGGCCAGGTCATCCTCGCGGCGCCCGATGTGAACGCTAAAGAATTCGTCCAGGAGATCGCCCCTGTGATCCGAAAAACGGCCAACAACGTCACGCTTTATGCTTCCTCCAAAGATAAAGCCCTGGTCGCTTCCCAGCAGTTCAATAAAGTGCCCCGGGCCGGCGAAGGAGGGAAAAACCTGATCGTTGTCGAGACGGTTGAAACGGTTGACGCCTCCTCCATCGATACCGATTTCCTGGGCCACAACTACTTCGCCAATACCTGGCTGCTGATCAACGACCTCTATAAGGTGCTCAATAAAGGATGGAATGCAGAACAGCGAAAGCTGAAGGATGGCCGGAAAAACAATAAAAAGTATTGGGCTTTTTAGCCTGGGCCTTTACACCAATTTACCTCTCAACAATGGCAAAAAGAAAAAACAGCGAGAAAGAAAAAAAGAAAAAAGCCAAACGCATCAGCTACCACAAACAACCCGAGGAGTTAAGCCTGCGGGAATGGCAGGCCAGCTTGCGCCGCCAGTTTGGCAAAGAACAGGCTTTCGAGCTCACCAACCAGGGCGGCCATCCGGTTTGGTCTGACTTCACCGTAAGCAACCCCGAACGGAATACCACCTACCGCCTGGCGCTGAGGAGTAAGGAACCCGGCGACAACTTTTGCTCCTGTCTCGACTTCCGAACCAACGGCCTGGGCACCTGCAAACACATCGAATGGGCGCTGCACAAACTTTCCCACACCTATGGTAATAAGCAGCACTTTAAAAAACCGCCGCCCGAACGGGCATACAGCTCTGTTTATCTGCACTACGGTGAAGAGCGCACCCTCCGCCTGCGCATCGGCACGGATCAGGAAGAAGCCTTCCGCGAACTGGCCCGGGGATACTTCGATGAAGAGGGCGCGCTGTATCCTCACGCCTACCTGGAAATCGATAAATTCCTGGATGCCGCCCGGCAGCTTTCGCCAGATTTCCGCTGCTACCCCGACGCCCTGGATTTCGTCATCCAAAAAAGGGATGACGCCCGCCGACACCTGCTGGTAGACCGGCTGGATAATGACCCCCATAGCTTGAATGAACTGATAAAAGCCCAGCTCTTTCCCTACCAACGCGAAGGCGTGCTCTTTGCCCTGCGGGCAGGGTGTTGCCTGCTCGCCGATGAGATGGGCCTCGGAAAGACCATCCAGGCCATTGCAACGGCAGAATTGTACCGGCGGGAACTCGGTATCGGGTCGGTAATGATCATCTGCCCCACTTCGCTTAAATATCAATGGCGGTCCGAGATCCGCAAGTTTACCGACAGTGGCGTCTCTGTTATTGAAGGCCCGATCCACAAGCGCCGGGAGCAGTACAACCAGGACGAAAATTTCTATAAGATAATCACCTACAATGTCGTCGCCCGCGATTATGCCTACATCAACCAAGGCCAGCCCGACCTGATCATCCTCGACGAGGCGCAACGTATTAAAAACTGGGACACCAAGATCTCGCGGGCCGTCAAGCGCCTGGAAGCGCCCTACCGGCTGGCGTTAACCGGCACTCCCCTGGAGAACAAGTTGGAAGACCTCTACTCCATTGTGCAGTTTCTCGACCAGTACCTGCTCGGGCCACTCTACCTGCTATTGCACCGCCATCAGGTGAAGGACGAATTCGGCGCCGTGCGTGGCTACCGCCGGCTGGATGAGATCAACGATAAACTCAAACACGTGATGATCCGCCGCCGCAAGCGCGATGTGCTCAAACAGCTGCCAGAGCGCATCGACAAGCACCTGCTGGTGCCGATGACACCCCGCCAGTTGGAACTGCACAACAGCTTCGAAACCGACGTGGCTCAACTGGTGGCCAAGTGGCGGCGCTTCGGGTTCCTCAAAGAAAAGGACCGCCAGCGCCTGCTCAGTTGCCTCAACCTGATGCGCATGAGTTGCGACAGCACCTACCTGGTGGACCAGCAGACCCGCCACGACACCAAGATCAGCGAGCTGTTTTACATCCTGGAAGAACGCCTGGCGGAGCCAGAGGAAAAAGTGGTCATCTTCAGCCAATGGGAACGCATGACGCGCATCGTCTCCCAGGAACTGGAAGAGCGGGAAGTCCAATTTGCCTATCTGCACGGCGGCGTCCCCAGCAACAAGCGGGGCGATTTGCTCGACCGCTTTCGCGAGGACGACAACTGCCGAGTATTCCTCTCGACCGACGCCGGCGGCCTGGGCCTCAACCTGCAACAGGCCGCCCTGGTCATCAACCTGGACATACCCTGGAACCCCGCCGTGCTTGAACAGCGCATCGCCCGGATCTTCCGCCTGGGCCAAAAGCGGCAGGTTCAGGTCATCAACCTGATCTCTGAGGGCACCATCGAGCACCGCATGCTGTCAACGCTCCGATTCAAATCCTCTCTGGCCGACGCGGTGCTGGACGCCATAGAGGATTCTGTATTCATGAGCGACCGGAAATTCCGCGATTTTATGGAAGACCTGGAAAAGGTGGCTACCCCCTCCGAACCCAGCGCAGCACCTGTAGAAGTGGGCAGCGACACCGACCTGGAAGTGCCGCAGGGCGCCCCGCCTTCCGCCCCGGAAGAGGAGGCCCCCGTTCCGGCGGAGGACTGGCAGGAGGAGGACCCGGCACCGAAAAAAGAACCCGCTGCTCCATCCCCCCGCCAACCCAAAGGCGAACCGCTCGGCGCTACGGCCGGCGGCAGTGGGCCCCGTGAACTGATCAGCCAGGGCGTCAGCTTCCTGGGCCGTCTCGCGCAGACGCTGGCCGATGAACAGGCCACCCGGCAACTGGTGGACGAGATTACAGAGAAGGACGAATCGACCGGCCAAACCTACCTCAAAATTCCAGTGGAGAGTGAGGATGTGGTGAAGAATGCGATGAAGTTGCTGGGGGGGCTGTTGGGGAAGTTGTAGTGCAGTGAGGCAACACCCCTTCATCTCAGTCATGGTTTGGCAGAAGGGGTGTTGCCTCCTGATAGGGAACGAACCGCTCTAACTCAATTCAATAACTCTCCCAACAACGCCTCCAATTGCTCCGCCGTTACATTCTTCGCCAGGATCTTACCCTCCGGGCCCAGCAGGAAATTAGCGGGCAGGGACGACACCAGGTACAATCCGGCAATAGCGCCGTCCGCATCCCGGACCTGCCGCCAGGGCATCTGGCCTTTAGCGATGGCGGCTTCCCACTTGTCTGCCTCCTCATCCAGGCTGATGCTCAGAATATGGAACCCCTGGGGCCGGCGGCTTTCGTAAACCTCTACGAGCTTGGGGCGCTCCGCCAGGCACGGCAGGCACCAGGAGGCCCAGAAATCAACAAGCACGTAGGTGCCGCGGTAATCAGACAGCGCCACGGCTTCGGAGAATATGTCCCTGGTGGTGAAATCCGGTGCTAAGGCGCCTTGCTGGACCAATGCCGCTCTCTTCACCCGATGGGCCAACGCCTTTGTCATGCCGGCCTGAGGGTATTGTTTTTCAAAGGCCCCGGCCATCTCAGCCAGAAATCCGAAATTCTTATGAGAATCGAAAAAAGAAAGCGCCTGGTAGGCCTCCGCCGAAGGCCCCATTTGACGCACTGCAGCTTCCATATCGTGGATAAACTGGAGAAGCAGCTCGTCCTTTTCCTTTTCCAGTAGGGCCAGCTTTTCCATATCCTGCTTTTCCACCGCTGCCTCGTATTCCACCTTAAGCTCCGAAAAATAGTGGTCACTGAGTTGGTGAATGGCCCTTCCAAAATCGGCGATACTGCCGGCATCGGCCTCCAGTTCAAAAAATTCCTTTTTGCAGAGCTTAAAAAGGCCTGGCCCTTCCACAGCGACTTCTACCTGCTGCTCGGGCCCAAAACGGAACTGGTAAAGGGTAGGCTCCCGGAAGTCGTCATGAAAGAGAATGGGCTTGTCTTCTTCCAACCTGAAAGTAGAGTGGTGCACATAATCCTGCCGGGCAAAGTCGAAGCGCAAGACCTGCACCTCATCCATTCCTACTCCGGATACCTCAAAACGAGCTTCCGATTGAGCAAAAGCACTTCCTGCCAGAAATAAACCTAAAAAGAAAACGAGTGATTTCATGGTCATTGAATTTTTCTGGCAAAGGTATTCCCTCCGGTAAGCGCTGTCGGCCGGATACGCGAATCCGAACGGATTTAAAGGGTTCGGATTTGCGTCGGCAATAATCCGAACTTTCTCTATCCTTTATTCTTGTACTGGCTCGGCGTCAGCCCCGTCTTCTTTTTGAATACGGTATTGAACGATGATTTGGAGTTGAAGCCGGCCTCGTACATCACTTCAAGAATGGTCTCTTTCTCATCCTTCGGATTGCGGAGGCGCTGCCTTGCTTTCTCGATGCGAAAGGTATTGATGAAGTCGACGAAATTCTGGCCATAATAGACATTGATCAGTTGCGACAGCCTGCGCTTCGGGATGTCGAGTTGATCGGCCAGCTCTCCTATGGTGAGGTTGGGGTCACAGTATACCTCCGTTTCCTTCAAGTACCCTTCCAGGCGGCCGATGAGGCCCCGATATTCTGTTTCGGAAAGATCCAGTTGGCGGTTGCCCTCGAGTTGAGTGCTCAGGGTAGCATCTTCCCGGCTGACACCTGAAAATATCTCCGCCTGCCCTAGCCCTTTAAAGTAAAGGGTATTGATGAACACCAGGATCAGTGCCAGCACAAGGCTCTCCTGCCATTCATTGGGCATTCCCAGTATAAAAAAAGCAAAGGAAAAAAAATCAGCCAGGATGATAACCGTAAACAGGATGAAAGCCCATTGCAACCAGTCCAGGTTCAGCATCTCCATCCTCGAATAGTTGTTTCGGACAATACGCTTGTAGCGACGGATCTCGGCAAATGACAACAGTATATAAAGGCTAATGCTCAGTACATAGGCAAAATACACTTTGGGTTGACAGAATGCGCCATTCATTACGATTACACCTCCTAGTGACAGGCCAAAGGGCGCCAGGTGCAGCAAATCCATCGGCCGAAAAACAAGGCCCTTTCGGGTGATCGACCGGGTATAAAACAAGAAAAAAACGCCATACAGGAATCCGAACAGGCAGTTGATGCTGTCAAAGAACTGTCTGCCGACTTCCAGCCC
Organism: Lewinellaceae bacterium; assembly: GCA_020636405.1. Lineage (GTDB taxonomy): Bacteria > Bacteroidota > Bacteroidia > Chitinophagales > Saprospiraceae > JACJXW01. The sequence goes on from JACJXW010000012.1 coordinate 64,998, forward strand.
CCCCATAAAGATCCCCAGCATCTGCAACCCAAGCAGCAATAGGATACCGCCCAACAGACGGTCCCGAAGCCGCTTATGGGTAAACAGGAAAGCCGCCAGCAGAATGCCCTGGAAAATGATGATGATATGCAGGATGTTGTCTAAGGTAAGCGCCAAGAGTGATGCCGGGTTGGTTTCAGGCTAAAAGTAGGGAAACTTTTGCATATTGTGAATTCGCTATGCTTCCGGCTCCAGCTTCCGGCAGCATAGCGCCACTTCATTTTTTTATTGTCACTCCGGCGGTAAAACCAGCCTGAAGAAACGCTGCTTCCCCTGTGTGCCGGAGGGAGAGGGGTACCCTAATCAAAAGGCAGCTGACACCCCTCTCCTCCGCATCCTGTTAAAACTTCACCCCGACGCTCAGCTGCAGATAGCTGGCGTTCAGATCGGTGGTGCCGGTCGTATTCTCCTGGTATCGGTATCCGATGGAGGCGACAAGGGCCAGGTTGGGGTTGACGGATCGCTGAATACCGCCGCCAAGGCCGGCCATGAGGCCGCCATCCACGTCTTTCTCCAGGACGCCCAGGCCGTAGCCCAGGTTCCCGTAAAAGAAGGGCGCCCACTCTGTTAGCGAGGGATAAACGCGGATGTCGGCATAGAGGGGTATCAGCTCGTAGTCACCGTAACCTTCAACCCCCAATCCAAGGCCCAGGCTTATCATCCGATTGATGTGGAAGCCATTGACTGTATGCAGGGCAAAATAATCTTCCTCATTATTGGCATCCCCTACGGATCCGATGCCGAAGCCGTACCCCAGGGTGGTAATGTTGGTAAAGCCTTTGCCATCGTGTACGAACACCTTGTTCCGGAGGTTGTCGTGTTGTATCTCTTCCCGGGTAACCCGGCTCACTTCAGCGGCGCTAAAGGTGTAAACGTCGCTCTCCGTGGTCATGATCTGTACTCCGTTGGCGTCAAGAGGTTTGATGATGGAGCCCTTGATGACGCGGCCGTCTTTGAGGTAAACGACGTCGATCTTGTCCTGTCCAAAAGCAGCCAGGCCCGAAAGAACCATCAAAAGGGTAAGTAGGATCGTTTTCATGGCAGAATTGTTTTTGCGGTTGGTTGAATGGCCCGTGCATCGGGCGTAATCAGGCTGCGGACGACGAGGCCGCCCTGCCCTTCCAGGGTCAGCAGCTGCTCTTCCATCCGCTGGTTGTATTGATCGTAAAATTTGACCCGGATCTCATTGACCCCCTTTTTCAGAGGGATGCGCTGGTAGTAAATCTCCGCTGGCAGCGTCTGCCAGGACCGGATATCCGCCCGTTCGGTGACGGCGTTGATGATGTCCATTGCTCCGCCCAGGATCTGGCCGGCGGTATCGGAATATTCTGGCTCTTTTTCCTTTTTTTGCTCTTCTTTCTTTTTCTCTTCGCCCCCTTCCTCGTTTTCCTCCTTCTCGTCCTTACTATCCGCCTTTTTGGTTTTGATGGAACGCAGGGAAGCCTCCATCGCCTCTTTGGCGGCAAGGCGCAACAGGGCATTGGCCAACTCCCGGTGGAATCGGTCGCGCAGCGACTGTTCAGCCACCTCATTGAGGTCTTCGATCATCTCCAGGGGCCGGGAGCCGCCGGGGTATTGCACTTCGGCTGACCGCAGCGGGTAGGGCCGCCGCTGGAAGGACGGCAGGGCCAGGCTGATGTTGTTGACCCCTTCGAAACCATTGTATTCGTTGTAGGCCTGTGGCCCCAGGTCGTAATCCAGGCCCATCCGGTTGTTGACAAAACGCAGGCTCGATTGGTCGCCGGAACGCAGGATGTTGAACCCGATGAGGTTCTCTTCCTTGACCGGCCCTTGTCCGTTTTCCCAGAACAAGGCCAGGGTCCCTCCGGAACCGGTATCATCCGAACACCGGGGTTGCAACAGCTTCTCATAATATTGCGCTTCACTGGTAAAACCAATGCGTTCCGCCATCCGGACCAGGTCGCATTTCAACTGCTCCGGCATGGAGACGCCCATATAGGGCCGGGGCCGGCCTGCTTCTATGAAGAGTTCGGCAGCGTTGCGGTAAGCGATGAAGGCATCGTTCCACTCCCCGTTCATCTCATAACTCAGGCCCATAGTGATATGCCCCAGCACATCATCGTGGTATTTGAGCGGCTTGTCGGGCACCGCGTCGTTGAGCTCCTGCAGGCGGATGTTGGTCCGGCGGGCCTCTACCCGGGCGGCAGAGAAATCATTGAGCTGCAGATAATTGAGGCTCTTGAGGTAGTGCACCGCAATGTTCTCAAAATATTCGGTACGGTAGGGCAGCACCCGCGGGTTACTGACCATGGCCAACCCCTGTGCGCCGAGGGAAGCACGGCGGTCTTCGATCAGAAGGTCGGCCTGGTTGAGATACGTATTGCTCTCTTCCAGGTTGCCCTGCATGCGGGCCAGCGCGCCCAGTTCCAGATAGTACAATACCTTGTTGCGGTCCTTCTGATAGAACTTTTTGTTTTCGATCAGGCGGGCGGCGCTTTCGAGGTCCGATTGCTCCAGCATGTCATTGTACAGCAGCCGGTAGCGCTCGTAGGAAGCGCAGGAAGCGACCGTACAGGCCAGGGCCAGGCAGTACAGAATGTAGGCAGATTTCATAGGTGTCGGGCTTGGGGCGAAAAAACAATGGATGGCGAATGGCCGCCACCCGATACGATGCTAGTTCTTGACGAACTTCTTGATCTTCTTATCGCCGATCCAGACCACCTCGTTGGTCTCCATATCCGTTAAGATCATGTCGATCTGATAATAGATGACCTTCTTGCGATTGTAGGCATCCATGATGGAGTTGATGGAACCCTGCAACATGTAGTCGGCCCCCATCTCCAGCCCCCACTGCTTCATGGTAGACTGGGAGGCATTGTTTTGCTGGTCGGCTCGCTCACGGCGGATCTGCTCGCGCTTTTCACCCCCCTGAACCAGGCGCACGCGCCCGCTCTGGATGAAGGCCTTCTCCAGTTCTTTGGTGAAGACTTCCGCTTCGATGTGCTCGTGAGATTTGTTTTCCACCATGCCGACGATGACTACAGGCTCCTTCCCCGTCTTGCTCACGTGGCGCTCCAACCAGGGGCGGCCCATGATCTCGGTAACGAGCTCAGCGGCGGTGAGGCGGGCGTCGGTATCGTTCCAGCGTCCGCTCAGGTCAATAGTAGTGTCGGTTTCGATGCGCTGCACCTGACGACTGCAGGAAAAGCCCAGCAAGAGGGCGAATAACAGAAAAGGTAAGATGGGTTTCATGTAGATTGATTTTGGTTCTGTTTCGTCTTGTTCTGCGTACTACCAGTAGGGGTAATAGCCGAAAGGATTGTTTTGGATGATGGGCCGGCGGGCGCGCTCCAGCCTCAGCTGGCGGCGGAACTCACGGCGGTCCTCCCGGCGCTGTTCTTTAATGAGAATAGGGTCGTGGGCTTCGTAGGTTTTGTCTACCGTAGCGCCCAGGCTGGCAGCGTGGCTGTTGTCCGCTTTTTCTGCATAAGCTTCATACGCCTGTTGAGCGCGTGGGTTCTGATCGCTGGACTGCGCCATCGCGAAACCACAAAAAACCAGGGCAAAAACCAAAGTGAACAGATAACTTTTCATGGCTTGACATTTTTCTGAATCTTTGACCGGCAGCCGGCCACATCGGCCACACCATCGGTTAAAGAGAAAGTTGAATCACCTTCCAAATATATAGCCAATAATTATATAACGCGAGCGCTTTAACGTCCGTTTAACGGAAGAGCAAAGAATTTAATATTATGCTAACGGTTAGGTTTTCCGGATTGCCAGGCTCTTTAAATCACCCGCCTAGCCCCTGGAAAGAACATCAATATTTCCTCTGCTGTTATTTAGGTAATGGCAGGGCCATTGGAAGTCGTGGAGAAGAATAATTCGAAAAGATCATAAATGCCCGATTCCAACCATCCCAAAAGAAAGGGAAAATACTTTTACTTTCTCGCCCTGAGTGCTGTGGGAGTGGTATATGGCGACATAGGCACCAGCCCGCTTTACGCATTCCGGGAATGTTTCAATGGCGAACATGCCCTTCCCATTTCTCATGAGAATATCTTGGGGGTGCTCTCTCTGGTTTTCTGGTCACTCATCCTGATCATATCCATCAAATACCTGATCATCATTTTGCGGGCAAACAACCACGGAGAAGGCGGCATTCTGGCGCTCATGGAAGTCGTTCTGCCTAAAAAGAAGAGCAGCCGGCGTTATGCCGTAATCCTGGGAATGGGTTTTTTTGGCGCAGCACTGCTCTATGGGGATGGCATCATCACTCCGGCCATTTCCGTCCTCAGTGCCGTAGAAGGGCTGAAGGTGGCCACTCCGTTTTTCGAACCTTACATCATACCCCTCACAATCGGTATTCTCTTTGGCCTGTTTCTCTTTCAGAAGCGGGGCACCTCCGGCGTAGGGCGCATATTTGGGCCGGTAATGGTGGTTTGGTTTCTCACTATCGCCATCCTTGGGGCGTGGTCAGCAGTAGAAAACCCGGAGGTTTTACAGGCGCTGAATCCGTTTCATGCCTTTGCGCTTTTTCAAAGTGTAGGATGGAGAGTACTTTACGTCCTGGGAGCTGTCTTCCTGGTAGTCACGGGTGGCGAGGCCCTGTATGCCGACCTGGGACATTTCGGCCCCAAACCCATCCGGCTATCCTGGTTTTCCCTGGTGCTGCCCTGCCTGTTGCTGAATTATTTTGGACAGGGTGCCCTGCTGCTTCGCAATGCGGAGGTAGCGGCCAACCCCTTCTATTACCTCTGCCCGGTTTGGATGTTGTACCCCATGGTCATCCTGGCCACAGCAGCCACGGTCATCGCTTCCCAGGCCGTTATATCCGGAGCATTTTCGCTTACTTTTCAGGCTGTCCAGCTCGATTATCTTCCCCGCCTGTCTATTGAGCACACTTCCGAAAGAGAGGCGGGGCAGGTTTACCTTCCACTACTCAACTGGATCCTGTTCTTTGCCACTGCACTGCTCGTTCTTTCGTTCAAAACGAGCAGCGCTCTCGCTGCAGCTTACGGCGTGGCCGTCAGCACGACCATGGTCATCACCGATTTACTGCTCTTCATAGCCATGCGAAGTAAATGGAAATGGTTCTTCCTGGCGGCAGCCGGCCTTTCTGCATTCTTCCTCCTCGTAGATCTGAGCTTCCTGACGGCCAATTTCCTGAAGATCCTGCGGGGTGGATGGCTCCCCCTGCTCATTGCCGGGTTCATTTACCTGCTTATGGCTACCTGGCAAAGGGGGCGGAAGCTGGTAAGGCGCAAGATCGGCGAGATCTCCATACCTGTGGATAACTTTGTGGCCTCTCTGAAAGAAAAAGATTTTCAACGGGTGAAGGGTACCGCCATTTACCTCTCCGGCAATGCCGGATACCTGCCGCCGTCTCTTGAACACAATATCGAACACAATAAGGTGCTGCATGAAAAGATCATCATCCTGAAAATCGACATTAAGAACATCCCTTATCTCAGAAAGAAAAAATTCTGGTCTTTGAAAAAGCTCGGGCACAATTTTTATCAGGCCACGGCATCTTATGGCTATCTTCAGAAAGTGAACGTACAGCGGTTGATGTCTATACTCCAGGATCAGGAAAAAGAACTGGAACTGGACCTCAACGATTTAACCTATTTCCTGGGCCGGGAAACACTGGTCCCCAAGAAAAATATCGGGATGAATAACTGGCAGTCCCGGGTCTTCGCATTCATGTCCGCCAATGCGCAAGATGCCACCAAATATTTCCACCTTCCCGTCACCAAAGTGTTTGAAGTGGGGCGGCAGGTGAACCTCTGAATCCCCGGAATCCTGGTTTTCAGCCCTTTATCCTCCTGCCTATTATCACTTCCAGAATTGACAAAAATCACCTGATCGCCTCCCTAAAAGAATTACCTTATGTCACTAATGTAAAAAGGGCGCCCCGGCAATGATCCGCCCAATGGCAGCCAAAGCCGGAACCGCCCTGTTCTTTGAACTCAATTTCCGCATTATGAAGCCTCCGGTAATAATCTTTTTGCTACTGAGCCTGGCATTCTCCACCTTCGGCCAAACCCAGGCGGACGCCACCAGGTGGCGCGGCCCCGACGGCAACGGTATTTACCCCGAAGAAGGGCTATTGAAAACCTGGCCGGCCGACGGCCCGGAGATCGCCTGGACGTACGAAGGCCTCGGGGAAGGGTATTCCTCGCCGGTAATAGCGAATGGCATCCTCTACGTCACCGGAATGGAAGATGAAACCGGCTATGTCTATGCCATCAGCGAGGCCGGAAAGCTGCTTTGGAAATCCCCGTACGGGCCGGAATTCGCCAGCAGCTACCCGGGAGCCCGTTCATCGCCAACTGTCGCGGGCGACCTGTTGTACATGCTCTCCGGCCAGGGACAGCTGGTATGTATGATCGCAGAAGATGGAACCCTAAAATGGAGTAAGGACCTGTTCCGCGATTTCGACGGCAGGAACATCCGCTGGGGCGTGACCGAAACGGTAGTGGCCGATGACGATAAGGTGTTCTGCACTCCTGGTGGAAGCACGAACAACATCATCGCCCTGAACCGGTTCTCCGGCAACCTGATCTGGTCTTCTCCGGGCAAGGGAGACGTTTCCGCTTACTGTACCCCCCTACTGATAGAACTCCCCACCAGGAAACTGCTGGTGACCATGACTGCCGACAATATCCTCGGATTGGACGCCGCGAACGGCAAACTGCTCTGGTCGCACCCGCAAAGCAACCAGTACTCCGTCCACGCCAACACGCCCATCTACCACGATAGGGCCGTCTATTGCTTCAGCGGCTATGGCAAGGGAGGCGTAAAACTGCAGCTCAATGAAGATGGCAGCTCCGTCACCAAAAAATGGTTCAACCAAACCCTGAACAGCCGCATCGGCGGAGCCGTAGCCGTTGGAGGATACATCTACGGTTCGGGCGACTCCAACCGGGAGTGGCAGTGCATCGACTGGGAGACGGGCGAGCAGAAGTATTCCACTACAGAGGTGGGCAACGGCATCGCCATCTACGCCGACGGCATGCTGTACTGGTACAGCCAGCGGGGAGAATTGGCGCTGGCCAAACCCGGCCCGGACGGATTCCAAATAGCCGGAAAAACGAAAGTGACGCTGGGCAGCGGCCAGCACTGGGCACATCCGGTGATCAATAACAAGCGCCTGTTCGTCCGCCACGGAAATGCCCTGATCGCTTACCAGATCGGGGAAGATCTGTAGAACGGTTGCGCGGGAGGCCCGCCGCTTGTTGGCAAGGAAAGGGATTGCCAACAAGCGGCTACGGGCGGCCTATACACTCCCTCACTCGAAATATGGCCACAGGCAATAAAAATACCCTCTTCCTCTTAGGGCCTCTGCTCGGGGCCATAGGCTTGCTTGCCTGGTGGCTCACTCATGACCCGTCACGTCACTTCGAACCTAGTATCCCCGGTATGGATAACCGGCCTGATTCGAGCATTGTGCTGGAAGCCGTAACGATCGGGGAACACTTTCAACGCTTTTCTACGGATTTCACTCCATTACCGGAAAGCTGGCCACGCTTCCGGGGCGCCGATTTTGACAATATCAGCAAATCCGACATCCCTCTGCTGGATCAATTTGATGCATCCGGCCCAAAGGTGGTATGGGAAAAAGAATTGGGAGAAGGCCATGCCGGAGCAGCCATCTACCAGGGGGCTGTCTATGTACTGGATTACGACGAGGAGGCACGCGCCGATGTCCTGCGTTGCTTTGAACTGACGACGGGCAAAGAACTCTGGCGAAGGTGGCACAACATCAACCTGAAGCGCAACCACGGCATTTCGCGCACGATCCCCGCCGTTAATGAAAAATACATTCTGGCCATTGGGCCGGCCGGGCATGCCATGTGCCTGGATCGGGCCAGCGGCGATCTGCTCTGGGGGTTAGACATCGCCCGGGAGTACGGCGCGGAGATACCATTCTGGTATACCGGCCAGTGCCCCCTGCTGCAAGGAGAGGAAGCCATCCTTGCGGCCGGCGGCAAGGCCCTGCTCATTGGCGTTGATTGCGCCACCGGACAGGTGTTGTGGGAAACGCCCAATGAGAAAGGATGGAAAATGTCGCACTCCTCCGTAATGCCCTTTGAATTCGCCGGGGCAAAAATGTACGTGTACAGCGCAGTAGGAGGTGTGGCAGGCATTGCCGCCGACGGGCCCCAAAAGGGAAAATTGCTATGGGAAACCAACAAATGGAACCACTCAGTGGTGGCTCCTTCTCCCGTGTGCCTGCCCGACGGCAGGATCTTTCTCTCAGCCGGTTATGGGGCGGGCAGCATGTACCTTCAACTGAGGAAAAACGGAGGGGTGTTCCAAGTGGACATCCTCGCCGAATACGCACCAAAGGACGGGCTTTCCAGCGAGCAACAGACACCTATCTACCACGATGGCTACCTGTATGGCATTCTGCCCAAAGATGCCGGTGCACAACGAAATGAACTGGTATGCGTCCATCCGGATAACATCCAACAGGCCGTCTGGTCCAGCGGCAAATCCCACCGCTTCGGCCTGGGTCCCTACCTGCTGGCAGATAACAAGTTATACATTCTGGACGACCACGCTGTCCTGACTATTGTCAAACCCAGCAAAACCCAATACGAACAACTCGGCCAGGTACAGCTCTTTGAAGGTTTCGATGCCTGGGCGCCGTTTGCCCTGGCCGACGGATATATGATCCTTAGGGATTCGAAGCGGATGATGTGTATCGACCTGAGAAAGTAAAATGGAAGATCATGAAAGAAAAAGGGCTTTATATTTTCCTGGCCTCATTAGCGGTGGCCATCGCGGCCATCATAGTGGCCGACTTCAGTTCGGGTACAGCCGAGAAGGGGCAGGGCAATCCTTATGCCCTGAATATCGAGGAATACAAATCGGTAGACCCCGCTTTGATCCACTACCGGGAAGTGCGCAACATCCGCCTCCAATGCGAACACCCCAAGGCCATCGCTTATGCCAATGGGCGGTTATATCTCGGCGCCGACTCTTTTCTACAAACCATAACGCCTGACGGCCGCGAAATACTGAAAGTCTCCCTTCCGGCTTCGCCACAATGCCTCTACCCCTCTGTTGACGGCAATATTTACGTGGCGTTCCGCTCTCATATCGAAGTACTCGGCCCTACCGGCAAGCCGTCAGCACGCTGGGAGCACATGGGGGAGCAATCCGTCATCACTTCGATAGCCGTTAAGGATGGCATCCTCTTCGCTGCCGATGCCGGCCAACGCCGCATCGCCAGGTTCTCGGTTGCCGACGGCCAGTTGATGGGGTATTTCGAGGGCAAAAGGGGGAAAGGGGCTTTCCAGGGTTTTGTCGTTCCCAGCCCCACTTTTGATGTCGCCGTGAACAGCGATGGAGAGCTATGGGCCGTCAACCCCGGGAACCACAGCTTCGAGCAATATACGAACGACGGAGCACTGCGCACTTATTGGGAGAACCTCTCTCAAACCATCGAGGGCTTCACTGGCTGCTGCAACCCGGCCCACCTGGCCTTCCTGCCGGACGGGTCGTTCGTAACCAGCGAAAAAAGGCTCGTCCGCATTAAAGTACATCGGCCTTCCGGGGAACTGGCGAGCGTAGTAGCGCCTCCCGAAAAGTTTGAGGATAATGGTAAAGCACCTGATATCGCTGTATCTCCGGAAGGAATCATTTATGCGCTGGACCTGGACAGAAAAATGGTCCGCGTTTTTGAGAAAATAGGCGCCTCCTGAGGAATTGAGGTGAATACCATAGCTAAGAAAAAAGGCAATTATGAACCGAAGGGCATTCTTTGAGCATTCGGGCAGGTGGTTTTCCGCTACAATATTGGCCTTACTGGGTGGATACATCATCCTGGAAAGGGAGGTCAGCCCACCGGCATCCTGCGAGGCAAACGCCCGGTGTGGACAGTGCCGGCAATTCAGTGGTTGCACAAAGCCAAAGGCAGTCGAATACCGGCCATCGCCAGAACGCCCTGGTGTACCCACCAAAAAACAGGACTATGGAAAAAAATAGATCCTACAACCGGCGGGATTTTCTCGAAAGTGGAATGCGCCTGAGCCTGGCCCTGGCAGTAGGAGCCGTCGGCGGGCTGGCCATCGGGAAAGCTACGGCAAGCGAGTGGGTATGGCAGATCGACCCTTTTGCCTGTACCCAGTGCGGGCGCTGTGCCGACGAGTGCGTCCTGTCTCCCTCGGCGGTAAAGTGCGTACATGCGTTCGACCTCTGTGGGTATTGCGACCTGTGCGGCGGGTACCTCATTCCGGGGGCCAACGGACTGAATACCGGAGCGGAGAACCAGTTGTGCCCCACTTCGGCCATTCACAGGAAATACATCGAAGACCCCTATTTCGAATACGTCATTGAAGAGGACTTGTGCATCGGGTGTTCGAAATGCGTAAAGGGCTGTGCTTCTTTCGGCAATGGTTCGCTGCACCTGCAGATCAAACACGATCTGTGCAAAAACTGCAACGAATGCTCCATTGCCCGGCTTTGCCCTTCCGACGCCATAAAACGGGTGCCGGCCAGCACCCCTTACCTGGTCAAAGGCGGTTTTATAGAACCATAATCCGATATACCAATAATGTCAAAGCGGATAAGAACAGGATTGGCCTTTTTGCTTTCGTTTTTTGAAAGCATGAGCTATGCACAGCAGCGGTTCCCTCGTCCGGAGTTCGAATCGGGCTATGTACAACCCGCTCCTGAACTCCCAGCCCCGCGATTGCTGTCCTTGGAATACCTCGATGTGCTGGTGCTCCTGCTGGTATTGGTATTGGCCTCCTGGTTCATTTACGAGAAAAGGTCTCGCCGGGGCATATTATGGCTCTCTGTATTCTCACTGGCCTATTTCGGTTTCTATCGCGAGGGTTGTATTTGTGCGGTCGGTTCTGTTCAGAATGTTACCCTGGCCTTATTCAACCCGGAATACGCCATCCCCTTTACCGCTCTGGCCTTTTTCCTGATCCCGCTGGCTTTTACCTTGTTTCATGGCCGAACCTTCTGCGCTGCAGCCTGCCCGCTCGGTGTAGCACAGGACCTTCTGGTGGCCAGGCCCGTGGCGCTTTCTGCCGGCGTCAGCAAAGCCCTGGGAGTCCTTCCCTACCTCTATCTGGGGCTGGCTGTTTTGTTCGCAGCAACAGGTACGGAATTCATCATATGCCGGTATGACCCCTATGTAGGGTTTTTCCGGCTGGACGCCAGTTTCGTCATGGTCGTCCTGGGCATCGGATTCCTGCTGCTCGGGTTATTCATAGCCCGGCCGTATTGCCGTTTTCTCTGCCCGTACGGGGTTTTATTGGGATGGATGTCCAGATTTTCAAAAAGGCACCTGAGCATTACCCCGGCGGAATGTATCGATTGTAAACTGTGTGCCAAATCCTGCCCTTTCGACGCCATTGAGCCCCCGACAGGTTATCAACAGGTAGAAATGCGGGAAAGCAATACCCGGCGGTTCCTCCTTTATACGCTGCTCCTCCCGGTTTTCATACTTGTCGGCGGCTTCCTGGGTGGGAAGTCCCATGTCTTCCTGTCCAGCGCCCATCCCGACGTACACCTGGCAGAGCTGTTGATCAACCAGCCTGAACTAAAGAACGACCCGGGCCATATCGATGTACAGACATTTCTGGCTTCCGGAAAAACAATGGAAGCGCTGGTAGAGGACGCCCGGGCTGTCAGGCGGGCATTTTACCGCGGATCTACGATCCTGGGTGCATTTATGGGCCTGGTGGTAGGGCTGATGCTCCTCGGCCAGGTAGCCTTCCGGGAGAGGAAGGATTTTGAGCCCAACAAGAGTCATTGTTTCAGCTGCGGGCGCTGTATGGATTACTGCCCGGTCGGACAAGAACGGAAGACTACATGAATAAGGAACAGAAAATAAAGCTTTTTTCAAACCTGGCAACTGGCGCTGCCATAGCAGGTATATTCATCGCTACCCTGCTGTTGTTCAACTACCTGCAGATCAGCCGTGCGGGCCCGTTGGAAAGCTCCGCTATGGAAGCTTTGCTGGACCGCCTGGAAGAAGACCCCAACGACGAATCTCTGAAAACCGAGATCAGAAACCTGGACCTGCTTGCGCGAAAAGCTTTTTTCAATAACCAGTGGCAGGTGAACACCGGAGCTTTATTGTTGCTGATCTGCACGGTCATTTTCGGGATTTCCCTGAATATGCTCAACAGCCTGAAGTCAAAAATTGAAGTGCCGGAACAAGGAGAACCGGACGTACAGCTGGCGAGAAAACTATCCCAACGCGGAATAATAGCAACCGCCGCCGTGCTGGCCCTCCTGGCGTTGGGAGCTTCTTACCTCACTAATGGCCACCTGCACCGTTTTACTGCCGTTGGAGAGGATGCCCGGGCTGTTCCTTTAGAGGAAATCGAGATCATTGAGGCCGCCTCTGCCATTACTGGCAGCCAGGCTGGCGCAAATGAAATTCCTGATAGGCCGGTTGAACCGGCCAGTAACGGTGAATCTATGGATTCGGCAATGGTATCTTCAGCCAATCAAACCGGGGAAGAACAAATGGCGATTACCCCGGTAAATTATCCCAGTGCGACAAGTATCCTGCAGCAGCATGGAGCCTTCAGAGGGCCCTTCGGCAATGGTGTTTCCTATCACAAGAATATTCCTACAGAATGGAACGGGGCAGCAGGGCTCCATGTACTCTGGAAAGCCCTATTAGCTGGTGGAGGGAACAACTCGCCCATCCTCTGGGGCGACCGGCTTTTCCTGGCCGCCACTACCCGAAACAGCAAAATTGTCTATTGTTACAACCGGTTTTCCGGGGCCTTGCTGTGGCAGAAGGCTATAGAGAATGTGCCCGGCTCACCACCTGCCCCGCCCAAAACAACAGATGATACCGGGTTGTCCGCACCTACGCTTACTACCGACGGCATAAGGGTTTACGCCATTTTTGCCACCGGCGATGTAACAGCACTGGGCCTGTCCGGCAAAATAGCCTGGGCCCGAAACCTGGGTATTCCCGACAACCACTACGGCCACGCCTCCTCCCTGCAAACCTGGCAGGGGAAATTGTTCGTGCAGTACGATACCAATAAAGGCAGCAAAGTCATGGCCCTCGATTGCAGTTCCGGAGCAACGCTCTGGGAAACGAACCGCAAAGTAAAAATATCCTGGACTTCGCCTATCCTGATTCCTGCCGGAAATACCTATCAGTTGGTATTGTCCGCCGACCCGCTGGTTGCCGCTTATGATACGGATACCGGAAAAGAATTGTGGAGCGTCAATTGCATGATGGGAGAGGTTGGCCCCTCCCCCGCCTTTGGCAGCGGGCTGGTGTTTGCCGCTAACGAATATGCCCGCCTGGCCGCCATCCGGCCCGAAGGCGCAGGGGCGATCGTATGGGAAACAGATGAATACCTGCCTGAAGTGGCCAGCCCGGTAACCGCCGACGGGCTGTTGTACGTCGCCACCAGCTATGGCGTAGTGGCCTGCTACGATGCAAAAAATGGAACCAAATACTGGGAACACGAATGCGATGCCGGTTTTTATGCTTCTCCGGTGATCGCCGATGGGAAGTTATACGCGCTGGACAGGGAAGGCGTAATGCACATCTTCCACCATGGAAAAGAGAAGCAACTGATAAGCGAACCGCAGCTGGGTGAAAAGACGGTAGCCACTCCGGCTTTCGCCAATGGCAGGATCTACCTGCGGGGAGAAAAACATTTGTATTGCATAGGAACCGAATAGCCATGAAGATAGATTTTCGCGACATCGACCGGATCATCGAGCAGGAAGGCAGGGAAAGGCGTTTTGTCCTGCCTATCCTACAGGCTATACAAAACAAATACAACTACCTTCCCGAAGCGGCGCTGCGGCGGGTTTGCGCGCATACGCAGATCACTCCGCAACAGATCATCAGTGTGGCGAGTTTTTATACTCAGTTCCGGCTTTACGAGGCCGGGGAGCACATCATAAAAGTATGCAAGGGTACAGCCTGCCACGTCAAAGGGTCCGAACTGGTGTACGACGCCCTCAGCCGCAGGCTAAAGCTGAAGGAAGGAGAACATACCGACACATCAGGCGCCTATACCCTGGAAAAGGTCCATTGCCTGGGATGTTGTGCATTGGCGCCGGTGGTACAAATCGATTCCGTTACCTATCCTCACCTCAATTCCAGCAAGGCCGAAAGCATTTTATCTGATTTTGAACAATGGAGCAGGAAGAAAAAGATCCGCAGGCCTGCAAAAACAGTAGATCGTCCGGAAGGAGAAATAAGGATAACGCTGGATTCCTGCTGTGTGGCCAGCGGCAGTGCTGCTGTTAAGGAAGCCGTAGAAAAGACCGTGGCGGAAGAAGGGCTTAACGTCCGCTTCAAACAGGTCAGTTGTGTGGGCATGTGCGGGCAGGTGCCGGTCGTGGAAGTGGCGCCCGAAGGCAAGGCGCCCCATTTGTACGCCCGGGTTCAGGCCGGAGATATCCGGCCCATCCTGGAAAAACATTTTCAGCCCCGGCGCCTGATCGACCGGTTGAAGGTAAATGTTTTCAAAATGATCGAAGGCATTCAGGAAGAAAGCCCGGGCAGTGCCCCGGAACGCCTTCTTCTGGACGCCAAAGACAAACAGGTGGCCTCTTTCCTGGGCCATCAGGTGCCCATAGCTACTGAATTCCGGGGAAGTATTGACCCAATGGATATCGATGAATACATACGCCGGGGTGGCTTTACGGCCTTGAAAAAATGCCTGGAAACAAAAACGCCGGCTGCCGTGGTGGAGGAAGTCAAAAAAAGCGGCATGCGGGGGCGAGGCGGCGCCGGCTTCCCAACGGGGGGGAAGTGGGAAATGCTCGCCGCTCAGAAAAAAAGGCCCAAATACATCATTTGCAACGGCGACGAAGGCGACCCGGGGGCTTTCATGGACCGGATGCTGCTGGAATCCTACCCCTATCGGGTCATCGAAGGGATGCTCATCGGCGCTTACGCCACCGGAGCGTCAGAAGGATATTTTTACATTCGCGCCGAATATCCGGATGCCGCCGGCAGGATACGACAGGCATTGAAGATCTGCCTGGAGCGGGGATGGGTTGGCGAAAATATACAAGGCACAGATTTCAGCTGCCGGCTTCAGGTCTACGAAGGAGCTGGCGCCTTCGTATGCGGTGAAGAGACAGCGTTGATCAACTCCATCGAAGGCGATCGGGGGTTCCCCCGCATTCGCCCCCCCTATCCGGTAGAAGAAGGCCTGTGGGGCCAACCTACTTTGGTGAACAATACCGAGACTTTTGCCCAGATCCCCTTCATCCTGCAGCACGGGGCCGGCCGGTTCAACACCATCGGCACCGCATCCAGCAAAGGCACCAAAGTATTCTCTCTGACTGGAAAGGTCTTGCAGGGTGGCCTGATCGAAGTGCCCATGGGGACGACCATCCGCCAGATCGTGGAAGACATCGGAGGAGGGATACCAAACGGACGGAAATTCAAGGCCGTTCAGATCGGCGGGCCATCCGGAGGATGCCTGCCTGCCAGCCTCGCAGATATCCCGGTAGATTATGAGTCGCTCCGGGAAGCCGGCGCCATCATGGGCTCGGGTGGGCTGGTCGTACTTGATGATACCGATTGCATGGTCGATATAGCCCAGTATTTTCTGTCCTTCACTCAAAGCGAGTCTTGCGGAAAATGCACTTTCTGCCGCATCGGCACCAAAAGAATGGCCGATATCCTGGACAGGATCTGCTCGGGAAGCGGAAAAATGAAAGACCTGGAAGAACTGGAAATGCTATCGGGCTGGACCTCGAAGGGGAGCCTCTGCGGCCTGGGCAAAACAGCCCCAAAACCGGTATCCACCACGTTGCAGCACTTCCGCCATGAATATGAAGAACACATCAACGGAAGGTGTCCGGCCGGCAAATGTAAAAGCCTGATCACCTATTCCATCAATGAAAAGTGTATAGGATGCACCATCTGCGCACAAAAATGCCCAACGGACGCCATCGCTTTCCGCCCTCATGAAAGACACGAGATAAATATGGAGCTGTGTATACGCTGTAACAATTGCCGCGAAGTATGTCCATACGAAGCAGTGGAAGTTCAATAGATAAACTATGATCCGGTTTAAAGTGAACGAGAAGGAAGTTGAAGTTGCCGAAGGGGCCTACCTGTTCAAGGCCCTCCAGGCTCTGGGGCACGATATCCCACACCTCTGTTATTACGAGGGGCTCGAGCACTATACTTCGTGCATGTTGTGCCTGGTGAAAGACGCCCGCACCGGAACGCTGATCCCTTCCTGTTCACTAAAAGTGCAGCCGGGCATGGAGATCATCACCGACGATGAAGAAGTCTTCGAAGCCAGAAAAACCGGGCTGGAATTATTGCTTAGCGATCATGTCGGCGACTGCGAAGCCCCCTGCACCAAAGCCTGCCCCGCCCACATGGACATCCCGCGGATGAACCGCAAACTGCAGAAAGGAGAAATCAACGAGGCCCTGGAAATAGTCCTGAAAGACATCGCCCTGCCCGGTGTACTGGGCAGGATCTGCTCGGCTCCCTGCGAAAAGATCTGCCGGAGAAAAGACATTGACGAGCCCGTATCTATTTGTTTGTTGAAGCGTTATGCCGGTGACTTCGGGCTGTACGAAATCTCACCCCCGGCTCACCCCGACCCGGGCCTCCAGGGCAAGCAGGCCGCTATCATCGGCTCGGGGCCGGCCGGCCTGGCCGCCGCTTACCATGCCCAATTGAGGGGTATTCAGTGTACCATTTTTGATAAAGAGGCCATCGCCGGCGGTCAATTGCGCGCCATTGATGACGCCATTCTGCCCAATGAAGTACTGGATAAAGAAATTGAATTCATTAAAAAGTCCGGCATTCATTTCCGGCTGGGCGAGGAAATAAACCAGGAAACCTTCCTTCGGCTACGCACCGATTTTGACGCCGTAGTCATTGCCACCGGCCCCATGGAGGAACCCTTGCGGCAGTGGGGTGTGGAAACCTATAAGCAGGGTATTCAGGTCAACAAGCACACCTATGAGACCAACCTGCCCGGTGTTTTCGCCATTGGGTCAGTCCTCAAACCCATGAAAATGGCCGTCAAGTCATTAGGCCATGGCAAAGAGGCCTCCTTTTGTGTCGCCCAATACCTGAAAGGGGAAGAGGTCAAAGGAGAACCCGGCATTTTCAATTCCCGATTCGGGCGCATCCTCCCGGAAGAAGTGGAGGAGTTCCTCAAAGAGTCTACCGATCACCACCGGATCGAACCCATTTACGGACGGTCGAAAGGGTTGAAGCTCGAAGAAGTGGCAGAAGAGGCGGCACGCTGCCTTCATTGCGACTGCCGGAAGATAGAAGCCTGCAAACTGCGCCTGTATGCCGACGTTTACCGGGCCGACCAAAAGCGGTTTGGGGGGGAGGCCCGGAAAGTGGTCAAAAAGGTTATAGAGAACGGCCCGGCGCTCTACGAACCGGAAAAATGCGTCAAATGCGGGATCTGTGTCCGGCTGACAGCACGACACCAGGAAGCATACGGTATGACATTCATCGGTAAAGGATTCGAAATAGAGATCGGCATCCCTTTCAATGAAGAACTCAGAAAAGGATTTGACGACATCGCTGAGGAAGTCATCCGGGCCTGCCCGACCGGGGCGCTGGCCTTCCGCGTTACTGATCTTCCGGATCAGCGCCCATCCTCCTCACCCACGAAGGAACGCAGGTGAGCAACTGTATGAATGTATAAACTTATTCAAGGTAATGAAAATCATTCTTCCATTTTTTGCGCTTCTCTTTTCCCATGCCCTCTTCGCCCAAAGCAAGGACTGCTGGCCAGCCTTCAGAGGCGGCCAGCAAATGCAGGGCGTCAGCAGCGCCGGCCTTCCCGCCAGCCCTCAACTGCTGTGGACTTTCACTACCGAAGACGACATCATAGCCTCTCCGGTGGCCTGCAACGGCATCCTGGTAGTAGGCTCCGTCGACGGCTGCCTCTATGCCCTCAATCAAGAGGGCGAGGAACTGTGGAACATCCAAACCGAAAATGCGATCGAAGCCCCCGCCCTGATCTTTGAAGAAACCGTATTCGTCGGCAATATGGACGGCACGCTGCTCGCTTTCGGCCTGTACAATGGTGAGCAGCGGTGGAGATACCAGGCCGGCAACCAGATCATGGGGTCCCCCAATTGGTGGAAGCAGGGCAATGAAGCCCGGATCATCGTAGGCAGCTACGATTATGCACTGCACTGCGTGGATGCCAGAACCGGAACCCTGCAGTGGAAATACGAATCCGATAATTATGTCAACGGAGCGGCCGCCATCACCGGTAGACTGGCCGTTTTCGGTGGCTGTGACGGATTTCTTCACATCGTCGATATAATAAGCGGAAAGCTGAATAAAAAGGTAGATGTGGCTACTTACATCGCCGGCACGGCCGCTCTGGATGGCAATAAAGCCTACCTGGGCGATTACGACGGCCGCCTTTCCTGTATAGATATGGAAAAAGGGAAAGTAGACTGGGCATTTGAGGATCCCGAGTACCAACTGCCCTTTATTGCTTCTCCGGCGCTGTCCGGAAACAGGATCATCATCGGTGGGCGCGACAAGAATATATACTGCATCGATAAGAGAACCGGCAAGCTGCTGTGGCGCCACCGATCCGGCAGCCGGGTGGATGCCTCTACGATCATCATTAGTGAAAAAGTGCTGACGGCAAACATGCGGGGCGATGTCCAGTTGCTGAGTTTAAAAGATGGGGCCCCTCTGTGGTCCTATGAAATTGGATCGCCTATTGAGGCAACGCCTGCCTGTACAGGAGGCCGGTTCTTTATCGGAGCAAAGGATGGCAAGGTTTACTGCTTTGGAAACCAGCCCCAGGACTAAAAGACAGTTATTCGTTGTTTGGTAATCCGTTGGGGCCCGACAACAAACTACAAAAGCTTCGCATGCAGATCATACACATCATACCCGGATCGGGCGGAAGTTTCTACTGTGGCAATTGTTTGCGCGACAGTAAATACGTGGACGCCTTACGCTCAATGGAGCACGAAGTCATCAAGGTGCCGATGTACCTCCCCTTGTTCGCCGACGAGCATGACCTCAATGACATTCCCGTATTTTACGGAGCGATCAGTATTTATCTGAAACAGCTCTGGCCTTCCTTCCGCCGGGCGCCCGCATGGATGGACCGCCTGCTGAACTCCAAACCGGCGCTGAAGCTCGCCTCTCGTTTGGCCGGCTCCACCCGTGCGGCCGGGCTGGAGGAGATGACCGTGTCGATGCTGCTGGGAGAGGACGGCGGACAGGAAGAAGAGCTGAACCAACTGGCCGGCTGGATAAGCGAGCATTGCCGGCCCGACATCGTACATTTGTCCAATGCCCTGCTGTTGGGCCTGGCCCATCGGATCAAGGAAAAGCTGAATGTGCCGGTCGTTTGCTCCCTACAGGACGAAGATGTCTGGGTGGAGGCCATGCACCCCAGTGCCAGCAAAGAAGTATGGGATCTGATGAGCCGGAAAGCGGCTCATGTTGATGCCTTTATCGCCGTTAGCAGCCACTATACCCAGCTAATGAAAAAGAGGTTGAGCCTGCCTGAAGAAAAACTACAATGCCTCCATCTGGGGGTTGCCCCTGCTGATTATGACTACCTGCCTGCTTCCGAAAAGCCTAAAAACATCGGTTTCCTGTCGCGCATGTGCCGGGAAAATGGCTTGGATATCCTGATCGACGCTTTTATCGAATTGAAAAAAGATCCGGAAGCCGCAGGGTCACAACTCATAATAAGCGGAGGGCACACCAGGGATGACACCAGCTTTTTGAGGGCGCAGAAAAGGAAACTAAAAAGGGCGGGGCTCCTTCACCAGGTAGATTTCCACGAAGACTTTGAAGGAGACGGAAGAAAAGAATTCTTCAAAAAGGCCGCCGTCCTGTCGGTGCCGGTCAGGCGGGGTGAGGCCTTTGGGTTGTACCTGCTGGAGGCCATGGCCTCGGGAACGCCGGTGGTGCAACCCCGGCTGGGCGCCTTCCCCGAGATCATCACCACTTCCGGAGGTGGAGTCACCTATGCGCCCAACCGGCCGGAAAACCTGGCGGCGGCATTGAAGGAAGTATTGTTCCACCCCAGGCAGCTGGCAGGCCTGAGTCAAGCGGGCTGGAACGGTGTGGAGCAACACTTCCACCTCGACAAACAGGCATCAAAAATGCTGAGCATCTATGAGCAGGTGATCAAAAATATTACCTCATGTTCTTAACCCTGGAAAATATCAGCAAGCACTATTCCTCCGCCGGCGCCGGCGACAGGGCGGTGATTTCTCATCTGTCCCTGCAGGTAGAAGCGGGAGAAAGCATCGCCATCGTAGGCCCTTCGGGATCGGGCAAGACCACCTTGCTCAACCTCATCGGCACGCTCGACACGCCCGATGAGGGCCGGGTCCTGTATAAAGGTGAAGACGTCACCTCCTATTCCGGCCAAAGGTTGGCGGCCTTCCGCAACCGGGAGATCGGTTTTGTCTTTCAGCAACATCACCTCCTTCCTCAGTGTACGTTGCTGGAAAATATCCTGATTCCCACCATACCGATCCAGGATGCCCGTTTGAAGGATGAATGCATCCAAAGGGGGCAGGAACTCCTGAAAAGGGTAGGGATCTGGGAACAACGCCACCAGAAACCCGGCGAGTTGTCCGGTGGCGAATGCCAGAGGGCCGCCGTGGTGCGCGCCCTGGCCAACGGCCCCGGCCTGCTGCTGGCCGATGAGCCCACCGGCGCCCTCGACCAGAAAAACTCAGGCCTGCTCGCCGAACTGCTTTTCGGGCTGAACAGAACGGATAAGGTGACGTTGATCCTCGTCACTCATGACCTCCGGCTGGCGGCCCGGGCAGGCCGGGTATTCCTGCTGGAAAATGGCCGGCTGATGAAACGCCCGATGACTCCCTGACCCAATAGCATGATAACCATATAGCCCTGTAATAATATGACCCTCCTCCACCTCATCCTCCAAACCCTCCGGCACTTCTGGAAACAGGGCCTCGCCCTGGCTTTGGGCGTGGCGGTCAGCACAGCCGTGATCACCGGAGCGCTGATCGTGGGAGATTCGGTGCAGTATTCCCTGGAAAAGATCGTGGAACTGAGGCTGGGCAGGATCACCCACACGCTCTCAGCAGGAGATCGCTACTTTACCGATTCCCTGGCGGCCCGCATGGAAGGAGCAATCGGCGAGCCGGTAGCCCCCCTGTTGATGCTGGAAGGCACGGCTGCAAGCCAGGGAGGCCGGTTTCATCTGCCTGATATACAAGTGCTGGGCATCAATGGTAACTTTGCATCAGTAGTCGGCGACAGCAGCAAAATGCAGGATATCGCCCCTTCGGAAGCCTTCATCAGCCGCAACCTGGCCGAACGGCTGAGCCTAAGAGTGGGGGACGAATTGTTACTCCGGATTAAAAAACTGAGTACTATCCCATTGAATGCGCCCTTTGTTTCGGATGCGGAGTTGATCCAGCCCCTGAGCGTTGCCGTAACCGGCATTCTGGAAGAGGATGAAATGGGGCGCTTTAGCCTGAAAAACATTCAGACAGCCCCGTTCAATGTTTTTCTTTCTCTCGATTTTCTCAACGAAGTGATGGGTGGACAGGGGAAGGCCAATCATTTACTGATTTCGGCCGGCCCTCCAAAGGAGAAATCAGAAATAGAACAAGCTTTCGCCCGGGTTTGGAGTATTGCCGACATCAACCTCAGCCTGCAGTTCAACCCCATACAACAGGCGTGGGAAGCAACTTCTGAAAGGGTTTTCATTGACAGTTCCATCCAGGCCGCCCTCCAGGCCGCCCCCCGGCCGAAGGAATTTATCCTGTCCTACTTTGTGAACAACCTTTTCGTTCGCGGGCGGGAAACACCCTACTCCTTCGTTTCCACCCTTACGGAAGAGGACTTGCAACCGGGTGAAGCCGCCATCAACCAATGGTTGGCGGAAGACCTGGAGGCAAAGCCGGGGGACACTATCGGGATGAAGTACTTCGTCATTGGCCCGCTGCGGGAATTGGAGGAAAGAGCCGCCCGGTTTGTTGTGAAAAGAATAGTACCCCTGGAAGGGCGGTGGGCGGATGAAAGATTGATGCCTCATCTGCCGGGACTATCCGATGCCGGCAATTGCCGGGACTGGGAAACCGGAGTGCCGATCGCTCTGGAAAAGATCCGGCCGAAAGATGAGGCGTACTGGAATCAATACAAGGGTACGCCCAAAGCCTATATCGCCTATTCGGAAGCGCAGGAGTTGTGGCGAAACCGGTTCGGAAAAAGTACCATTATCCGGTTTGGCGGCCAGGATGCCTCGCGTGCGGAAATAGAGGAATTCATAAAAAACAACGTCAGCCCTTTTCAACTGGGATTCAAAGTAGAAGCGGTGCGGGAAAATGGCCGGCTCGCTGCAAAAAATGGGGTCGATTTCAGCCAGTTGTTCCTCGGCCTGAGTTTCTTCCTGGTGATAGCCGGCCTTTTACTCACCGTCCTGCTGTTCATACTGAATACCGAACGGCGAATGGGCCAGATCGGCACCCTTACTTTTTTGGGGTTCACCCAGCGGCAGATGAAAGGGCTTCTACTCGGTGAAGGGCTGGCAGTATCCATGGCGGGAGGGGTATTGGGATTGCTCCTGGCCGCCGCTTACAACCAGGCCATTTTTTTTGCCTTGAACAGCATTTGGTCCGATGTTGTAAGAACCTCCTCTCTGGTATCCATCTTCCGGGCGAAAACCCTCTTTACAGGCTATTGTACAAGCATCCTGGCCTCCTTTTTCGCTCTCTTTTTTTATCTCAACCGGCTGCTGAAGCGAAGCCCGCATGCACTGCAGTCTCAAACCGCTGGTTCGGAGAAAAGAAGGACAGAGGTATTGAAAAAAGCAGTGCTGTACCTGAGCGGCGGCGGCGCCCTTGCCCTGGTGGCCTGGAGTTTTGCCCAGGGTGAGCTGCGGAATGCGGCCGTCTTCTTTACGGCGGGAGGGCTGTTCCTGATCTTCTCCCTGCTTCTGGCTCATGAATGGTTGCACAAGGGAGGAAGGGCCCGCGAAACAACCCGGATGACGCCTCCCAGGCTCATCGGGCAAAATATCAGCCGAAATGTCAACCGGAGTTTTCTGGTAATAGCCCTTTTCGCCATAGCTGCCTTCATCATTGTCTCCACCGGCGCCAACCGGAAGGACTTCTTTTCCGACGCGATGGAAAAAAGCAGCGGCACGGGAGGATTCCTCTTTTTTGCCGAGTCCACGATTCCGGTTTTACACGGCCTGAACGACCCTGCTGTCCGCTTCGAGGCGGGGCTGGAAAAAGATTACCACATTGAACAACTCCTGGTCCATGAGGGGGACGACGCCAGTTGCCTCAACCTCAACCGGACGGCCACCCCCCGGATACTGGGGGTAGATGCCGATGCCCTATCGGGCCGGTTTCGATTTGTCCGCCAAACGGAAGCGTTGGAGGTGGATCATCCCTGGGCATCCTTGAACAGAACTCTGGCAGCAAACACCATTCCCGCTATCGCTGACCAAACGGTCATTCAGTGGGGCCTGGGGCTCAGCGTTGGGGATACCTTGCAATACCTGGATGAGAACGGGGCGGTATTGAACCTCAAGCTCATCGGCGGCCTGGCCAATTCCATTTTTCAGGGCAGCGTGCTCATCAGCCGGGAAAACTTTTTGCGCCACTTCCCCTCCAGCAGTGGCACCCGTGTTTTTCTGGTGGACGGGAAGCCGGAAGAAAAAACGGCCATCGAAGCAGAACTGAACCAGGCCTTCCGCGATCACGGATGGGTAATACAGCCGGCGGCAGAACGCCTGGCGGAGTTCAATGCCGTTGAGCACACCTACCTGTCTATTTTCATGGCCCTGGGCGGCCTCGGGCTGATCATCGGCGCCATTGGGCTGGCCATTGTCCTGGCCCGCAACCTGCTGAGCCGGCGGCAGGAACTGGCGTTGCTGCAAGCGGTAGGTTTTCCGAAGGCATTGATCCGGCGGATCGTCGTGCTGGAGCATTTTTATCTGCTCGGTATCGGAGTGGGCATCGGCCTGGGCAGCTCCTTACTCGCCACTTTGCCGGCCTGGATGAACCCGAATACCTCCGTTTCTCCCTGGAACATTGTTGTACTGCTGGGTTTGACTTTCGGCAATGGCCTGGCTTGGATCGTTCTGATCAGCTGGCGGTTTTTAAAGGCGGAAAAGGCAGGTGAGTCGCTGCGGGGGGAGTGATTTCAAGCAGGTGTCACCACACAAAGGCCCCGGCCGTCCTCCCCGGCAGCGAAGCTGTAATCCACTTTCCTCCTGAACTAATATTAAACGACTGAATATCGCCGCTTTCGTTCAGAACAATTAGCGCTGTTTTACCATCCGGCCGACGGAAGGCAACGTTCGGCAACTGGCCCAGGATATTACTGCCCAGCCGTACCGAGCCTGGGGGCACGAATTTCGCCACCTGTGCTATGATGTAAAAGCCGACGTTCTTTGTGGCCGTGGAGCCGTCGATCGTCACGGCGCCCAGGCATTGAGTACAGCCGCCGGGCGTGTGGGGCTCATAATTGGGATCGCTCGCAAGGTTCCATTCGAGCGCTACCCTGCTCCAGTTGCGCATGGTTCCGATAATGACATTTTTCAAGTGCCATTGGAGGTCCCCGTCAAAAGTGCCGTTGGCCCCGGTCCATTGTTCCGTGAAGTAAAGGGACTTATCCGGATGGGCGTTGTGCACCTGCGACAGAGCGCTGACATCACCGGCGTAAAGGTGGAATGCCGAACCGTGTACGTAGGCTTTGGCCACCGGGTCATCCAGGATCTCAAGGGGATAATCTGGCCGGTCACAGTTGTGATCCCATATGATGATCTTCGTTGTAATGCCACTCGCCCGGAATGCCGGCCCCAGATGGTTTTTAATGAAATCGGCCTGCTGGGCAGCCGACATGACCATACTGGGGTTATTACCACCATGCTGCGGCTCATTCTGAGGCGTGATGGCGTCAATAGAAATGCCCAATGCTTCCATCGACTTTATGTATTTGACGAAATACTGGGCATAGACACCGTAGTATTGTGGCTTGAGGTTGCCGCCCACGCTGTTGCCGTTGCTTTTCATCCAAATCGGCGGGCTCCAGGGTGACCCCATGATCCTGATATCCGGGTTAATGGCCAGGATCTCCTTTAAAACAGGGATGAGGTGCAGCGTATCCCTCGATAGATTGAAATGCTGCAATTCCGGGTCAGTTTGCCCTGCTGGGAGATCATTGTAGCTGAATACTTCAGGGTCCAGGTCGGATGCGCCAATGCTGACGCGCAGGTAACTGACCCCGATGGAATTTTCATTTTTCCCAAAAAACTCCTGCAAAAGCGTTTCCCGCTCGGCCGCCCCCATCTGGTGCAAAAGCATGGCACTGCCGCCGGTGAGGGTGTAACCAAAACCTTCCACCGGTTGAAAATGCTGTGCTGTATCAATATGAATAACCGGGAAGCGGGTGTCTTCATCATCGGCAAAACCGATCGTTTTTTTATATAACAGGTTCACGCCATCTCCCGAGGTTGTAAAAACCTGTACAGGCAAAGCTGGTGGAGGCTCGAAAGGATCCACATCAGTTTGGGCTTCACAGGCCAGCAGGCTGAAAAGAAGCGGAAAAAACAGGAATCTTTTCATAGCCGATCGTTATAAAACAGACGTGAAAATTTATTGAGCAGGCTCGCTATTATACCACAATTTGACCACATCCACGCACCCCAAAGCCAGCGCTCACCTTTTCCCTCACCGAAACGCTCCGTACCACCCCGCCCCCAACAGGGCCGTCTTCTGGTTCAGGATCAGGTTGACCGGGGCCATCCTGACCAGGGAGGCCAGGCGGCCTACCACGAAGAAATGCTCGTTGAAAATGTCGCGGTGGGTTGCATCCCATAGTTTTGGGACGATGCCGCCGCCGATGTAAATGCCGCCGGTAGCTTTAAACTTCATGACCAGATTGGCCGCTTCCCAGGCCAGATAGCGAAAAAAAAGCTTGAGGGCGCGCTGGCTGATCGGGTTGCCTTCCGCTGCCGCCCGGCTGATGGCCGGCGCTTCAATATGTTCGAGCGATGCCGGCACCTCCATCTGCTCTACGTCCCGCAGAAACCGGAATATGTTGGTAATGCCCATACCCGAGACTACCCTTTCCCAGCTGACATGGCCGTACTGCTCGGCCAGGTATTTGAACAGGCGCCAGTCGAGCTCGTCACGCGGAGCAAAATGAGCATGCCCTCCTTCGGTTGCGAATGGACGGTACGCCTCCCCATCCCAGAATAAGCCGCCCTCTCCTAGTCCCGTACCCGGAGAAATGACGGCGCTGTTTCCCGGTTCCACCACTTCTCCCGGGTGAATGATTTCGAGGTCCTCCTCCTTCAATGCTGCCAGCCCGTAGCAGTTGGCTTCCAGATCGTTGATCAGAAAAACGTCGTCCATGCCCAGGGCATGGCGCAGGGCATGGCTGTCAATATCCCATGGCAGGTTGGTCCCCTGAGCTTTACCCTGTTTTACCGGGCCGGCAAAGGAAATGGACATCCGCTTGGGCAGCGGGGTTCCTACGCAAAAATCGCGGGCCATATCAATCAGGGAGTCCCATTGAGAAGAGGCATAACGATGCTCTTCCTGGAGCACCGGCAGGCCATTCTCCATAACGAAGAGCGCCATGTCGGCCTTGGTGCCTCCGACATCGGTGGCAAGCAGGGGAACACCCTCCGGAAGGGGGTTCTGTCGGGGAAAAGTAATGGGGATGAGGGTACGCTGCATCTTTGTTGGTTTATGTTTTATTGAAAGAGCCACTCGATGGCCATAAGCCCACCCCTCAAAAATAGGGAGACAAAGTGGAGTAAAAAAATGGTTGGGATCTAAACCTCTGTGTGCTCGATCACTAACCTTCTTGATCGTTTGTTGCATTTTTGTAAAAAAGCAAAGTTATGCCACTTAAAGTAAGCACCAAGAACTTCCCATCTGCCGTCCTCAACTCCCCCCTGCCCGTCGTCGTCGACGTGTGGGCCGACTGGTGCGGCCCCTGCAAAATGCTGGCGCCCCAGTTTGGCGCCGCCGAAAGGGAACTGGAAGGCAAAGCCCGCTTCGTCAAACTGGATGCCGACAAAAACCAAAAGCTGGTGCGTAAGTATAAGGTCATGGGCCTGCCCACCTTGCTCTTCTTCAAAGACGGCCAGTTGGTGGACCGCACCACTGGGGTGGTGTCCAAATCGGCTATCCTAAAACGGGTGAAGCCCCTGCTGAGCGAGGAGGACCAGGAAGA
>JACJXW010000013.1 GCA_020636405.1 Lewinellaceae bacterium
CTTCTGGTTCAGCTGTATGCCTGATCGGTAGCGAAATGGTAAACGTGGAACCTTTTCCTAATTGACTTTCTACGGTAATGTCGCCGCCCATCAATTGCACCAGCTCCTGCGTATGCGCCAAACCTATACCCGTACCTTCCCCCCGCCGGGTCGTAGAGCTGTCCACCTGATAAAAGCGATTGAATATAAAGGGCAGTTTTTCTTTATCAATCCCCACCCCGGTATCGGATACCTCCAGCAACAACTGCTTGTCTTCTTCTCTGATTCGCACCGTCACCTCCCCGCCGGAAGGCGTGAATTTTACGGCATTGGAAATCAGGTTCGTCACCACCTGCTTGAGCTGCTCCGGGTCGTAGTCCATCACCAGCGACTCCAGCGGTGCGTGGAAGCGGAGGGACAGGTTCCGGCTATTGGCATAGGTTTGGAAAGACTCCGCCAGGTAGCGGAGATAGGGCACCACATCCCCTTGCCGCAGCTGGAGTTGAAAGGCGCCACTTTCCAGTTTAGACAGGTCGAGCAGTTGGTTGATCAATTGCAGCAGGTTCTTACCATTATTCCGGATGAGTTCAACCCCGCTGTCCAGATGCTTATGAGGCGCCTTCTTGATCTGCTCCGCCATACCCAGGATAACGGTAAGCGGCGTGCGGAACTCATGGGTGAGGTTGGTGTAGAGGCGGCTTTTGAAGTGGTCCAGCTCTTTGAGTTTATCGGCTTCCACCTTTTCCAGCATGAGGTTGGCTTTTAGCGCCTGGCGGTTGAGTTCGTAGCGCCGGAAAAAGAAAAAGAGGCTGGCCAGGGCGAGGGCGTATAGCAGATAAGCCCACCAGGTAGCCCACCAGGGCGCGTGCACAATGACGTTGACGGCCAGTTGATGGGGATGCCACCGCCCATTACTATCCCGGGCCCTGACCCGAAAGGTGTACTGCCCCGGCGGCAAGCTGCTGAACCGGGTAAAGTTGAACTTAGAGGGCGGAGACCAGCTATCTTCGTACCCTTCCAACCGGTAACTGTAAGCCATCTCCTCGGGATTGCGGTAATCCGTCAGGGTGTATTCAAAGGAGAAGGAGCGGTGCCAATAGCGCAAATGAATGGTGGGCTGTTCGGCAAAGTCAAAAAGCCGTACGGTGGTATCCTGGCGCTCATCGACGTATTCAAATGCATTCAAGACGACCCTTGCCGCCTCATTGCGCCGGCGCTGACTGCTCAGTAGTTCTTGAGGGTAGAAGGCATTGATCCCCTGTAATCCCCCAAAATACATGCGCCCGTCGTTGGCCTTGAAGTAGGACTTGCGGTTGAACTCATTATGGGATAGCCCATCCTCCTCAAAGAAATTTATGAAAGACTCGCTGTCAATGTGAAAACGGGATAAACCATGGTTGGTACTCAGCCACAAGGCGGAATCCCCTTCGGCCAGCATGCCGCAGATGTAGTTATTCGACAGGCCGTCTTCCGTGGTGTAGCGCCTGGTTTGGCCGCTTTCAAGCTGCAGGCGCAGCAGGCCAACATCGGTAGCCAGCCACACCAGGCCGGGCTTTATGGCTTCGATCGCCAGGATATGGGACACCGAAAAGTCTTGGTTGCCCGGGCTATACCAGCTTTGCTTCCGGGTGTCCGGCTCGTAATGCAGCAACCGGCCATCGTAGCTAATGAACAGGTCGCCGCGCTGCTGCCCCACTTGGATGGCTTCGGTCAGATACCCGCCTTTTTGGGGCATTTCCAATACTTTCTCCCATTTTAACGCTCCGGTAGTGGCATCCAAATAGAAGAGTTCGTGATCTACAATCCACCACAGTGGCCCCTCTTTACCTTTCGCAAACAGCCCCTCTTCCCCCCACATGGCCGCTTTTGCCCCGGGAATGGTGCGTACCGTTCCCGTTTCCGGGTTCATCAGGCGGCCATTGTTTAGCCAGAGCCCGTGCTCGTCGGCGTATAAGCCGGAGGGCAGCGGAATGGGGTAAGCGCCGCTAGTATAAAAGGATCTTACCCCTTTGTGCACCGGATCAATGCGGGCAATACCATGGTAATAGGCCGCAAACACCTCGCCCTGCGGGCTCTGGGCCATACCCCTCAGGCTGCAATAGCCGTTGCATTCAGGTAGGGTCTTACTGAGGTATTGGCTGAACGCTTTTTCAGGAAGGGCTACTTTTAGCAGGCCCAGCCGGGTCATGATCCAGGCGGTGCCGGTTTTGTCAATAAAGGGGTAGAGGATATCATTGACATTGGGCAAGATCTCTTTGAGGGTCGCGCTAAAGTCGAATAAGGTATCTTGGGCAGCATCGTAGTAGGCTAAATTGCGGTCAGGCCCGCACAGCCAAAGGCTTCCATCCGCCACGGGTAGCGTCGCCGATAGGGATAAATTTGAACGGGGAAGGAAACGATTGGCCGGGTGGAAGGTGAAAATACCCGTTTCCGGATCCCAATTGAATATTTGGTCGGTAGCAGGTGTTTTATTCAGGACAACCAGATCGCCATGCGCATCCGGAGATATATTCATTAATCTATCCTCCTCAGGTGAGGGAGTCCGAAACACCCTTGGCTGCATACGTTCGTCCGGTGAATGCTTTTCGATCGTATGTTGATAAAGCAGCAATTGTCCATCAGGAAGCAGCAAACTAATTTTCCCATCTACGCCGGCTATATCCTGATGCAGGCGCTGATCGAATCGCTGGCCATTGAAAGCGTAGACATTTAGTGTATCGCTGTTTTCCGAAGACAGATAAATGCCGTAGTCTCCGTTTTCCAGCGCGCCGGCTCCCCATAGAACGGCTTTCCTGCCTTTCCGGGCCGGCGTGGGGAAAGACTGCCATTCGCCGGCCTTCGGCTCGAATAAATAGAGGTGCGAAGGGCTGAGCAGCAGTAGCAGCGAATCGTGGTAGGGATCCAGAAAAATGAGTTCAATTTTGCTCCCGGATGTATCGGTGGGCGGTGGGTAAACCACGAAGTTGCGGCCGTCAAACCGGTGCAGTTTGCGGGCATTCAGCACCCATAAAAAGCCCCGCTTATCTTGTTCCATACCTTGGATATGGTTTCCGGACAGGCCATCGGCGGTGGTATAAAACCGGAAGTCAGCTTGCTGGGCGGATACCCAAAGCGGAAAAAGTAGAAGAATGATTAGGGCTCTGCTGGTCATTGATGTTCAAGGCGTTTCCCATTTATTTGCTGAGCGTGGAATGGTTACCAAAGATAAGTCGTTTTACGGCGGCAAGATAGTATTGTTGCAATTACAATAGCATGGGAAAAACGCAGAAAATCACTAATTTGCACAACCAACACAATTCCTTTGGCCATGTTACCCAAGATCACCCAATGGTTTCGCCTGCCAAACCGAAATCCCTTCAAAGTCCGCAACTGGGACTGGAAGCGCGCCGTGCAGTTGGAGCGCTGGGCCAATGGCCTGGACCGCCTGGCGACCATCGCTCTGAAGCTGGGCACCCTCTTTCTGATCATCGTCGCCATTGTGCTGGCCAGCCGCATTTTTCAGGACCAGGGCTACGTGCTCGAATCCTTCAGCGTGCCGTTGCACCTGGAGGAAAGCGGTTATAAGGGGGAGGTCGTTGCCCGTCAGGTGCAGGACGAGGTTTTGCGGCTCAAGGAGCTGGCCAGCTCCATTAAGGAAGACTCCATGCAGCTGGCGGGCAACCAGCAGCCCGACCTCAATGTGGCGGTCATGGGCATCGGGGTGTCGCTGCGGTCCGTCACCTACCACCTGCGGGAGATGTTCGGCCGGCCCAACCACCTGATACAGGGGGAGGTGACCCGCCTCGACGGGGAATATGCGCTGACGTTGCGCATGTCGGGTTATCCCACTCACTCCGCAACCGTGGAAATAGGGGGAAATGGGGAGAAAGCCGCCCTGGATTCCCTCCTGCGGCGCGGGGCAGAGCTCATCATCACCAATACGGACCCCTACCGCCTGGCAGTGGTCAAATACCGGCAAAAGAAATACGAAGAGGCGCTGGAGCTGGTGCGCATCATGCTGCGCAGCCGGCCGCAGGAAACGCATTGGGCCTATCTGGCCTGGGGCAGCATTCTGGAGGACCAGGGCATGCTTGAACAGGCGCTGGAAAAGTTTGAAAAGTCCGCCCGCGCCAGGCCGGATTTTCCACTGGCCTATGTTCGCCAGGCTTTGGCCTTCAACCGGCTGGACCGGCAGGCGGAAGGGTTGGAGGCTATGCGGAAGGCCTTGGCCCTTGATCCGGACAACCTGGATCGCTGGCAAGGCTTTGCCTGGGAACTGCACCGCGCGGGGAGGTATGAACAGGCCGATAGCGCCTTTGAAAAAATGACGCTCCTCGCCCCACACGATCCAAACGTATGGAGTACCTGGGCCGACAGCAAGGTAAGCCGGGGCGCCTTGGATGAGGCTTTGGAGATCGTAGAGCGGGCCGAAAAGATGGCCGGAGAGAACGCCCAGGGCTACATGACCCGGGCACTGGCCGCCCTGGCGCGTGGGGATACGGTGCTGGCCCTCCAACATGCCAACGCCGCTTTTGACCTGGACCCTTCTGCACCCTGGGTGTCGGCAGCCGTCATGCGGGGCAATTATTATACCGGCAGATACGAAGATGTGGTGCGTACTTTCCGCAAGGCCGAGCCCTACTTAAGGGAGTCTGAAAACTACCAAAATGCACTGAATCTCACTGCCATGGCGTACAATATGCTGGGCGAACACGCCCTGGCCATGGACAAGGCCCGGGCTGCCGTCGCCCTGGATACCCTGCAGGGCTACCCCTACACTACGGTGGCCGAAACCTTTGCCTTTACCGGTGAGGTGGATAGCTTTTACCACTACATGGAAGTAGCTTTCCAAAAGGGCTTCAAGGCCTCCAATATCAATGCCTCCGAGCCGCCGTATAAAACGCTGGCGCAGGAGCCCCGCTACCGGGCACTTGTGGAACGGTATGGGCTGAAGGATTAGGACTACTGCGGCCTGGCGTTGGACGAGTTCGCGGTTCGGCATTCGCTGTTCGTAACAGCGGCAGGCTGCTTGGGCTTACCTGTTTCTAACAATGTCCGGCGTTAGACGGGTAGCCGGTAAATAGAAAAAGCCCCGATCGCTCAGGGCTTTCTCTTTCAAACTTTTATAATGTAAGGAGCATCATAAATGCTCTCTGCCATTAATATCTCTTACTGTATCCGCCGCCGCCGCCGCCACGATTGTAGCCGCCGCCGCCGCCGCCTCTGTTTTCACGAGGTTCTGCTTTCTTTACTACGATGGTACGTTGGTCGAATTCCTGGTCGTTCAGGCCATCAATAGCCGCCTGTCCTTCCGAATCGTCGGGCATTTCGACAAAACCGAACCCTTTGGATTTTCCGGTAAACTTGTCCATGATGATCTTCACGGAATCCACAGCTCCGTACTCCTCAAAAGCATCCTGAAGGTCTTCCTCTTGAGTGTCGAAGTTTAATTTAGCAACAAAAATATTCATAAATAAAAAATTGAGATCCGCTTTACGCGGGAAAGTAAAATGATTAAAAAACGGAAAAAACTAAGGAAGGATAAAAGAAAATGAGAAGCAAAATACGATTAGCCTGAGCACTTAATTTATTTCTGTTGTAAAGGTATGCTAATAAATTCATACCGTTTGCTTTTTAGACGAAGTTTTATTCATCGGCCACAATTATTGTTTGGGGCCGGGGTTGCTTTTGGGCACAATCCGGCTCCTGGAGTCCTCCCTTGATAGAATTACAACATCATTAGCGTGCTAATCCATGACCTTTGAATAACTCGTCTCATCGATAAAGATAAGGCCGTCGAACTGGAAGGGAATGGCAATTTTGGTTTCATAACTGTAGTCGGAGGACATATAACCGATAAACCGAACGGGGCGGGGCTCCGTAAGCCAGTGTTCATCACGCCCGGGCCTTAGGCCGAGCAGTACGCCGGGCGCACCTTGCTGGGCGGCAATCCGGTGCAGCGCTTCATCCAGGCTGCCGACAGGCGAGGGGAAGGCCCGCACCGGAACCATGTCGCGGCTGCCAAAGCTCAGGGTGGCGCTGTAAGTCCCATCGTAAGTTGACAGCCCGAAAGCACGGTAGTTGTCGCCGAATTTTTTTGCCAGATGGGCGCCCATGGAGCCCCCAAGGAAATAGTTGTACAGTGGATCGGGGGCTTCTCCCCGGCTGATGTGGCCGTCATGTGCCCATATGATCATTCGCGTGCCAGGCGGGCGTTGATCCAGCAGCCAGCTGATGTTTTCTGCCATAGCTTCATCGCGGCTGACAATATCCTGAGCCAGAGCCGTGCGGGCTGCCTGCCGGATCAACCGGGCGTTCTGCAGTGCCCATTCCACCCGTTTCTTTTCCGCTGGGCCGAGGGCTCGGCGCAGCCAGTTTTCCCTTTGTGCGGAAACGAGGCGCCAGGCTTGCTCGGCATTGTCCGACCAGTTTTGCCGGACGCTATCGGAACCGGCCGGATAATACTGTTGTCGCCAGGCTTCCCGGTAAGGGCGGAGTAGGCTATCGATAACCGGCAGGAGTTCCGGGGCGTACTCCGGGAGGAAGGCCAGTATGCTGTCGATGGGCAGTTGAGGATCCTGCATGTCAAAACCGACAAATTCTATTTTGTTCTGCGGGTGTTCCAGATTATAGGCGCGCATCCATTCGATGAGGGCCAGCATTTCTTCGGTGTTCCAAACCTTGAACATCACCTTCATGACTGTTCGGGCATCCCCTTCACCGTGCAGAACATAGCGGTTGACCTGTTCGACGTCCAGTTGATTGGCCTCGATGGCAAAGACGGTGACGCCCATTTTCCTGATGGCATATTCCAGCAGCTGGTGTTTGATGCGAAAGAATTCGCTGGTGCCGTGGGTTGATTCGCCCAGGGCGATGAGGCGTGCGTCACCGGCTATGCGCTGAAATGCAGCGAGGCCCGGGAAGTCGGGGAGTTCGCCGGGCGGCGGGAGCGCAATTGCTTCCAGCGGGGCGGTTTGGTGGAACAGCCACTCCATCTGGCTATCGGAGAACGCAGAGGCTACAGCTACTTCCTCCAGGGGTACGCCATCGGCCATAAGGGTAAAGGCGTCGAACCATACGTTACCGGTTCCGTCCAGCCCCACAGTGATCCCAACGGAGTAGGAGGGCGTATCCACTTTTATTTCCAGGTTGAAAGGAGCCCAGGGTGCCGATTGTTGGAGGCCAGTGTGGCGTATGGTTACGGTATCGGCATTCAGTGTTCCGGCTTCCCCCCAGGCGGAAAGGGTTATTTGGGCCTCGCCGGTAAGAGCCTCTGTTTTTACCCAACCCTTCAGCTGCAGTTGTTTGCCCTTCAAAGCCCAGGGGTCGATCCAATGGCCGAGCGTATGGGGGGAAGTTTCCTCCGGTTTCCCTTTTCCGGAAAACCGGAAGCTGTACTTTCCGGTGTAGGGCATGGCGCTATCCAATGCGGCTTCAGTGTGTGGGGACTGCCAGTAGTAGGCCCATCCCCAGGGGCGGTGGGCCCCTTCGGTACTGATCCGCTCGAAATCCAGGTTGAGCGGTTGCTGGGTAGCGGCGGGTTGGCTACCGAGGAGAAGAGTTGTTGTGATCAGGATTTGAAATAGGTAGTTCATACATTGAGTTTAAAAATGGTGGTTCTGTCCTGTCGGGAAGGCTTTGCCAATTTGTCCAATCTTCGACAACCTTCCTCGCCCCGCAACATTATCCAAAATGCTTTATCTTAAAGACTCACTAAGCGAATGAGACTTCTTTTTATGACAAATGGAAATGGATTGATCGAGGGCGCCGCCTTTGTGGTGGCTGTTCAGGCCACAGTGGTTTGTCTGCTGAATATCCTCAACGCCAATTGGCCCAACCGCTATCTGGGGGCGCTGATCCTGGTGTTCCTGGGCAGTACCAAGTATTATCTGTTTTCCTATTTGGGATACGGAGCGGTGTATCAATTTTTGGAGAGCTTTTCTACCGCCCAGTTTTACGGCCCGGCTTTTTATCTTTTCCTACTGTCGATTATTGGCATGGACAGCCGGCAGGAGGTATTGCCCCACCTCGCTTTGCCTGTAGGGGTGATGTTCCTGTCCTTTCTCCAGAGTTACGGGGGCATTTGGAACGGGGAATTTTACCTGAAGGCGGTAACGGCAGTGGAATATGGTATGATCCTGTTCTATTTTCGTCTGTGTCGGCAACTGTTCCGCAAGGGCCATTTCTACCCGGTAAAAGTCCACCAGCGCTACCGGCTGTTCTTCGGGGCCGTTTACGGGTATCTGATCTACAACTTTACCGACCTGCTGATCATGGTCTTCTGGGGGGCGTTCTGGCAGAGCCTGATGCCGGCCTTTTTCTACCTGGATATGCTGCTCTACCTGCTCTGCTTTTGCTTCCTGATCCTATTCGGGCTCACCGAGCTCAACTGGGTACGGAAACTGGTCGTGCCCGCATCCGTTCATTTTTCCAGTGGCGTTTCAATATCCGCCCTTGATGATCTGGGGCGCCGGCTGGACCACTTGTTCGAAGAGGAGCGCATCTATACCGCCCCGGAAATTAGCCTGGGGGTTTTGGCGGATAAGCTTGGCGTCTCCAGCGTTGTAGTTTCCGAATTCCTGAAAAGCCAGCGCCATACTTCTTTCTATGAGCTGCTCAACCACTATCGCGTTCAGGAATTCAAGCGCCTGCTTCCCAACCCACAATACCGGCACCTGAGTATGGAAGGCCTGGCTTACGAGGCAGGCTTTGGCTCCAAGGCTACCTTCAATCGGGCGTTCAAAAAGGCGGAAGGGATGACGCCGGGGGAGTATCGGAGGATGGTGAAGGGTGAATGATGTAGGGTCAACGGTGTACGGTGTACGGTGAATGATGTACGGTGAACAGTGTGGGAACTTCCTCTCCTTTGGGGAGGGCTGTACGATGTACAGGTTAACCGGTTAAAGGGGCTTCCTGGGCAGGATTTGCTACAGGGAGTTGGCAGCGGAGGCCCAAAATAATCGGGCACGTAATTGTCCTTCGCCCAAAAAGCCTATTTTTACCCGATGTTTTGCCTGCCAATGCCCTGGGCTCCAGGCCGGCAAGACGAATCCCCCGCCTCCACATTAAGCTACGCCGGGTGGAGACGAACGAATACACGAATACACGAATACACGAATGAACGAATACACGAATACACGAATACACGAAATATACTTCCACGTCGGCCTGGGCAAGGTGGCCTCCACCTACCTGCAGCACCGCTTTTTCCCCAAACTGCAGGGCATTCATTACATCAAAAGCACGCGCTACCGCCGCAGCCCGCAGATCATTAAGGACACGCACTACGACAAGTACTTCATCTCCCGCGAGTTCGACCAGCAACTGGAGGACGAGGTTCGTTGGTTCTCTTCCTTCTATCCCCACGCCCGGCCCATCATCCTCTTCCGGCGGCACGACGGCTGGATCGCTTCACAGTACCGGCGCTACGTCAAAAACGGCGGCTATCTGCCCTTCGATGAGTTCTTCGACGTGGAGGGCGACCGCGGCCTGTGGAAGATCAAACACGCCACCTTCTATACCAACCTGGAGATCCTGGAACACTACTTCGGCTCCAAACCCCTTGTACTCTTTCACGACGAGCTCAAAGCGGACCCCTGGGCCTTCTTCGACAAGATCGCCGGCTTCTGCGGCGCAACCTATAGCCGGGACGACATTTCCCTGGCTCCGGTTCACCGCTCCTACAGCGAGAAACAGCTGCGCATCATGCGTTCCCTGGCGCGCAACATTTTTGGAGAAAAGCAACCTGAATTTTCCGAGCAGCCCGTCCTGCACTGGTTACAGCGGCGGGGGCGGTTACTGGCGTGTTACGCCATCCTGTACCCGGCCCGGCTGGCGCCATCGTTCGTGGTGCCGGATGAGGAGTTGACGCCGAAAGAGGACCTGCAGAAGATCCGGGACTTTTTTGAGGAGGATTGGCAGCGGCTGAAGGCGTATGCGGAGAGGAATAATTCGGGGGGGTGATGGTTGGATGGTTGGATTGTTGGATGGCTGGATGGCTGGATGGTTGGATTGTTGGCTGGATTGTTGGATTGTTGGATGGTTGGATGGATGGTTGGATTGTTAGATGGATGGATGGATTGTTGGATGGATGGATTGTTGGATGGTTATAGGGCTATATTGCTGAATGGTTCAATTGCTGTATGGAAAGACGACGACAAAAGAACAGTTGAAACAAAAATACTTGAAATAACCAGATAACTATGCTTACAGACATCCATCCCAAATTGCCCATGCGCGATAAAACGGCGACCAAGGAATTCTACCTGAACCAGTTAGGCTTTGAAGAATTTGGAAGCGCTGATTTTGACGGTTACCTGATGGTGCAAAAAGACAACATTCAAATTCACTGATTGTAACGTTTTGCGTAGCTACTCTAAATTGCTAACATGAGAACCTTTCTTTTGCTGTTGCTCGCCTCCTGTTACGGATACGGGAGTGCTCAAATTGCCGCCGATACTTTCCGTTACCGGGAAATACCCGACATTCTCTATCTGGCGCCCGAAGCTATTGAAACCGACAGCCTGCAGCGCCTCAACCTCGTCCTGCCGATAGGGGTGGACAATCCTCCCTTGCTGCTCTGGATCGGCGGCGGCGCCTGGTCGTTCGTCGACCGGCACATGGAAATGAACCTGGCGAGGAAATTCGCCCGGGAAGGCATTGCCGTGGCGTCGGTGGGGCACCGGCTGAGCCGAGGCCTCTTCAAAGACCCCACCAGGAAATATGGCGTTCAGCACCCCGCTCACATGGAGGACATTGCTGCTGCTTTTCGGTGGCTGTACGATCATGCCGAAGAGTATGGTTATGCGCAGGATAACCTTTTTGTCGGCGGGTTTTCTTCCGGAGGGCACCTTTCGGCCCTGTTGGCCATGGATGGGCGGTACCTGGCTGCCCACGGCCTTACCACCGGGCATATTAAGGCTATCATCCCGATTGCCGGCGCTTATGACATCAACGATTATTATTCTGTGTTCCTGAATAATGAAAACCCGCAAACCCGGACTTTGGCGGATACCCATGTTAAAGATGTTTTCGGCGATAACGAAGCGGGCTTCGCAGGCGCTTCCCCCACCTCTTATATGGATAACCTGAACACCCCGATGCTGCTCATTTCTGACCACGACCTGTACAATTATACCAAGGTATTCGAAGAAAAGATAAGAGCATCAGGTTTTCAGGACTGTCAGGTCCTGCACGTATTCAACTTCGGCCACGCCGGCCTGTGGAGGGATATTTCCAATGCACCCGACAGCCAGACGCGGCGTATTATGATCGATTTCATTCGGCGGTGCGCACAAGTAGAATAATCCAAAGCCAGAGATGAAACTTTATCATGAACTGGCCACCTGGTGGCCCCTCCTGTCTGCCCCCGCCGACTACGCGGAAGAGGCGGAATTGTACTGGCGGATCATTTCCCAATACAAACCGGACATCGAGGATGCGCTGGAACTCGGCAGCGGCGGCGGCAACAACGCCTTCCACCTGAAGAAAAAGTGCCGCTTCATCCTTACCGACATCTCGCCGGAGATGATCCGGGTGAGCCGGGAGCTGAACCCCGACTGCGAGCATTTCGTCGGGGATATGCGCGGGATCGGCCTCAACCGGCAATTCGACCTGGTGTTCATCCACGACGCCATTATGTTCATCACCACCGAAGAGGATCTGGAAAAGGTATTTCGCACAGCAAGAAAGCACCTGAAACCGGGCGGCCTCCTGTTCATCGCTCCCGATTTTTTTAAGGAAACCTTCCGCCCTTCCACCAGCCACGGCGGCCACGACGACGGCCACAGGAGCATCCGCTATCTGGAATGGACGCACGACGCCGATCCGGCCGACAATCTGTTTGAAACGGAGTATGCCTATTTGCTTAGGGGCCGGAGAAAAATAAGTTCCCCGTTTCAGGCCAGAGGTTTTGTCGCTGGACAAGGCGCGAAGAACGCGCATAGCCCAGCTACGCAAGTGATGAGCAACGCAGTACAGCGGCAAAAGATCGGCATCAAATGGGGAAGTTATTCTTCGCCGGGCCCTAAAGGCCGGGGGCGAGCCCACAAGATGTGTATACGACCGGGCGGTAGAGGGCCTTTTTTCGAAGAAAACCTGGGAAGCTTTGCTGCGGAAGGCGGGGTTTGAAGTGGCTTTTGAGCCCATACCACATAGTGAGCTGGAGGCCGGTTCTTATTTTGGTATTGTAGCGAGTTTGTAGTAACTAGCCAGAATGCTTTTGAGCACTACTGATCTTCCCGGATTGCCCTATCTTTACCCCCATGAACGCCTTACAACTGATTTTCTCCAACCGCCGCTACTTCGCCCCCGCCTGGGTATTCGCTTCCCTCAATATCCTGGTCGGCACCTGGGTTTTGTATATCCCCTACGTAAAGCAAAAGCTGGCCCTGGACGACGGCCAGGTGGGCATCGCCCTATTTTGCCTGGCATTGGGCACCCTGTCCATGATTCCCCTGTCGTCGGTGGTTATCGGCCGGATGGGGCTGGGGCGGGCGACACTCGCCGGGATTGTTGTGTTGTCCCTGGCGTTCTTATTGCCTTTATCGGTGGACAGTTACCCGTTCCTTTGCGCTGCCCTTTATGTTTGCGGCCTGTTTACCTGCCTGACCGACATTGCCATGAATGCCCTGGTATCCGAGATCGAGCAGGAAGACGAGGTGCATTTCATGTCGGCTTCCCATGGTTTCTTCAGCCTGGGGGGTGTGATCGGCGGCGGCATCGGCAGCCTGGTGATCCTCTGGTTCGAGGCGCCGCTGGCCCACATGGCCTGGGTAATGGCCGGTGTGATACTGGCCAATTTGCTGGTAGCCAGGGCCTACCTCAATATTCAGGGGAAGAAGGTGGAACGGCAGCAGCAGCCGTTTAAGGCCGGTTTGCTGAAACCCCTTCTGGGGCTGACCATCATCGCCTTTCTGATCATGGGCAGCGAGGGGGCCATTGAGCATTGGAGCAAACTGTATCTGCAGGAGGTGGTTTTGATCGCTTCCGAGCAGGTTTCCGGACTGGGATTCGTGCTTTTTTCGGCGACGATGACCCTGGGGCGTTTCTTCGGCGATGCCGTCAGCAAGCGCTTTGGCCCGGCCAACATCATCATCGGCGGCTGCCTGGTGAGCATGATGGGCTTCATGAGCATACTGATGGCGGAGTTCACGCCTGCCCTGATCGGTTTCGGGCTGGTGGGCCTGGGGTTCTCGGTGATCATTCCGGAGCTGTTCCGGCTGGCCGGAAAGACGGAGGGCGTCTCTTCGGCGGAGGGCATCTCCTTTGTCGCCGGCTTCGGGTATGTAGGCTTCCTGGCGAGCCCCGCCTTTCTCGGCTTTTTGGCGAAGGTCGAAAGTTTGAAACTGAGCTTTACCGCTTTGCTGGCCGCGGCGGGGGTGGCGCTGGTGGTTACGGTTTTTCAGAAGGGGCGGAGGAGGAAAAGGGCGACCAGGATGAGTTGAGCGCTACCTGGGTAGAAATACGTGGAAATGCGGTAGAAATACTATAGAAATGCCTGCCCTTGGATGGTATTTCCTCATTTCAATGCATTTCCACGTATTTCCCTGTTTCTTACCCCTCCACCAGCAACTCCTCATAAGGCACTGCCTGCCATTCCGCCACTTCCTTATCGGCTGAGCTGAAGTTTATCCCCAGGGCGATCACCTCTTTATCCTTTCCCAGAAAGGGGCTGCCGTAGGGTTTTTCCCGGAACGGTTCTTCAAAATGGTGCTCCAGCTCCGCCTGGGTGTAGCCGGTAAGGGTGGCGGCCGACGGCGCCAGGGTGATGTCTTCCAGGTTGTTCAAATCCGAAAACAGGCTCACTTTGCTGAACTTGGAGACGCCGGTGATCAGGAAAAACCGCAGGTAGGGGTCGGAATCCTTGAGTACGGAGAAGAAGCCCTTCAGGATGTCCCTGTTCTCCTCCGCCTTTTCCAGGTTGTCAATATAATCCACCAGGGGTTTGTCGTATTCATCGATGAGCAGCACCACCTTCCGTTCGCCTTTTCCCAACCGCTGCAGGAGTTCCTGAAAACGGGGCCCCAGCCCTTGCTGGGTGAGCGCAAACCCAGCTTCCCTGGCCTTGTTGTCGAGAGCCTGGTGCAGCCCGGCTTCCAGGCCGATCTCTTTGTAGCCCAGCGTGCTGAAAGAAAAGTGGAGCACCGGATGCGGCTGAAAGTCGTATTTCCCGTCGATCCACAGCCCTTCGAACAGCTCCCGCTCGCCCAGGAACAGGTACTTGAGGGTGGAAAGCAACAGCGACTTGCCGAAGCGCCGGGGGCGGGAGAGGAAGTAGTATTTCCCCGATTCGATCAACTGATGGGCCTCTTTGGTCTTGTCAATATACAAATATCCTCCATTGCGGAGTTCGCGAAAATCCTGTATGCCGATGGGATACTTCTTCATGGTAGTAAATATAAGGAAAAAGGACGATAGCTTAGGCCTGGCAAGTTTCCAAAGCTTGCCAGGCCTGATAAACCTGCTACGCGCCCAGTTCCTTCATCAGCCCCTTCCAGTACCCCTGCGTGATGTGCGCCTTTTGCCTGTAGCCGGGGTTCTGCATCAGCAGGTTGTGCAGCGCCGGCAGGTTGTAGAACGGCACGCCCGGGTACAG
The DNA here is from genome assembly GCA_020636405.1 of Lewinellaceae bacterium. Classification (GTDB taxonomy): domain Bacteria; phylum Bacteroidota; class Bacteroidia; order Chitinophagales; family Saprospiraceae; genus JACJXW01. Next base: position 14,555 of record JACJXW010000013.1, read on the forward strand.
GTGGTGCTCCAGGTGGTAGCCCACGTTGTGCGGAGCGAGGAAGAACTGCTCGATGGCCGTGGCCTTCACCGTACGGGAGGAAGTGAGCTCATGGTCGTGTTCGAGTTCGCCAAAATGCTCGGCCACGCTGCGGATGTACTGGAACATGAAGAAGGTGGAAAAGTAGGGAACCACCCAGAACAAAGCGTAGTATTTCCAACCGCCCAGGGCAGTGAGGGCGCTGAACAGTACGACGTAGAACATCAGTTTCGGCAGCTTTTCCCGGAACGTTTTGGGTGGCTGCTTCTTATCTTTCAATTGAAACCGCTTCAGGAACCAGATGGCGTCCTTCACGCCGCGGTACAGGATGAGGTAGGAAAAGATGATCCACAGGAACTCACCCCGGGTCTTGGGGAAGCGGAATTCCTCGACGCCCAGTTTGGACACCCAGTCGGGGTCGTGCTCCGTGTTCAGGTGCTTGTGGTGCCGCAGGTGATTCTGCCGGTACTGCTCGATGGAGGTGAACAGGGGGTACATCGTCGTGAAATCGGTAATGAGGTCGTTCCACTTCCGGTTTTTCAGGAAGCGGTAGTGGGTGGCGTCGTGCATGAGGATGGCCAGGGCGTGCATGCGGGCGCCGATGACGACTACCGCCAGGAAGTAGACAATGGGGTGGAAGTATACCGTACACAGGTATATGGCGCCCAAGATGATCGCCCAGTTGAGCAGCATGGCGGCAGCGTGCTTCATCGGCTGGGGTTGAAATAAGGGTTTCAGGGTTTCAGTGGCGATGGAATCGTTCAGGACGGTTGCGGTCTTCTTTGTCATGATCCTTGAGTTTTTTGTGATGATTCTATGCAAAGATGGGGGAGGAAGGGCCCGAAATGAAGAGGCACGGTGCGGCAGGCGGAAGATGGCTGGCAGGAGGAAGGAAATGGAGGGTAAGTGGTGGATTCGGGATGCGTTGATCTAAAAAATAGACAGCTCATGTAATTTTGCCCAAGCACTTACTTCTACTTTGTTACTATTAAATGAAGCCGCGTAGCGGCGGTTGCCCATAGGCTTGGGTGCAAGCCCAAGCCTATGAAATGGGCGTCAATGGAGCTGCAGAGCAGCGATCCAATAAGCCCAGGGAACTGGGCCGCTGCTCTGCAGCTCGAAATTGCGCGCGTTTCCAGCACTGGAGCTGCCGCTCCAGGCTGGATTATATCGCCGCGATGCGGCTATTTCTAAAGTAACAAAGAAGAGTTACTAAACGAATAGTACTTTTACAACCTAAACCGAATGGTACTATGAAAAACAATGCCGTTGCTTCGACAATTTATGGCCTTTTGATCTTGATGTTTACCTTCAGCTGCTCCTCCCGGCCCGGTAGCGGGCAAAGTAGGGCCGAACAGGACGCAACGGAAGAAGCCCTTTCTGAAAACCAGGTTGCGGAGTTGGAAGAAGAAACCTATCCTGAGTTTCTTTCCGACACTTCGAAAGACTACGCCATCGTTTTTAAGCCCGATGTTGGCCTGGTAGCAGTCAATAAAGCAGGGAAGATGCTGTATCAGGTATTCCTCTACGACAATGGCCCGGACTATCCGGCCGACGGCTATTTCCGCATCGTGAAAAACGGCAGGATCGGCTATGCCGATGAGGAGACGGGGGAGGTCAGGGTCAAACCACAGTACGCCGCAGCCCGCCCTTTCCAGAACGGCTATGCGCCGGTCTGCCCGGATTGTGAAACCGTAGCCGACGGGGAATACAGCCGCTGGGCGAATGGAAAGTGGGGCCTGATCGACAAGCAGGGGAGGGTGGTGGTGAAGCCCCAGTATGAGGACATCCGTGAAATAACGGAAGACGGGCGCGCCCTGGTGGAGGAGGGAGGGGAACAAAAGTGGCTGAAAATACCCCTGAGGTGACGCCTTTTCCTGCACACTCCGCCAGCCAAAAGGTGTTGCCTCCCTAACGAAGGCTCCGCCATTTCTCCATCATCCACGCTGATACGTTACTCCAGCGTCAGATCTGGTATCGGTTCCGGTATTCCGTTGGTGAAAAGCCCGTGTATTTTTTGAATAAGAGCCGAAACGATTTGATGTCGTTATAGCCGGCATCGGACATCACTTCGCCGATGCCGGTGGAGCTGTTTTCCAGTTGGCGTTTGGCTGCCTCGATCCGGACCCGTTGCAGGTACTCAATAGGGGTATTGCCGGTGGCTTCTTTGAAACGGCGCAGAAAATTGCGGCGGCTGAAGGCAAAGCGGCTGGCCAGTTCCCCAATACTCAGGTTCTGGGCGTAGTGCTGCTCGATGTATTCTTGTACCCTGGTTATGGCCTCGTCCAGGTGCGCGTTCTGGTTGGTGAAGATCACGAACGGTTTTTGCGACCGCCGGTGCAGGTCGACCTGGAAGGCCTTCGCCGCCCAGATGGCCACTGACTTACCACTGAATTTTTCAAGCAGGTACAGGACCAGGTTCAGGGAAGAATATGCTCCGCCACTGGCGTAAATGCCCCTGTCGTCGGTGACGATAAGGTCGGACAGCAGATTGACCCCCGGGAACCGGGCCCGGAATTCCCTTGCATAAGCCCAGTGGGTGGTGCATTTTTTTCCTTCCGCCAAGCCAGTAGCGGCGATGAAGAAAGCGCCGCTGCAAAGGCTCGCCAGTTCCGTTCCATACTGTTCGTACTGCTCTTTCAGCCAGGCGATAAGCGGCTTGTTGCCCGAAAGCATGGGCCCCACCTCACAAGTAAAACCCGGGACTATTGCCAGGTCATACCCCGAGGCTTCCGCCAGTTGACGGTGCGGTTGTACGCGGAACAGCCCTTCCTCGAAAGACGGATGCCGTTCGCATCCCACCAGTTGCACCTCAAAGGCAGGCGGCTGTCCCTGGCTGGCCAGAAATTCGTTGGCCTGAGTGAAAATGGCGTAAGGGCCAACCACGGCACTGCCCATGATTTCGCCGCGCGGTAGTATAAGGGCAATTTTTTTCATATACTGAGTTTGGCGTAATTGCCCCCTAAAAATGGCTTTTACGCACGTTTTTTCCAAACCTGCCTCCCGGTATATTTGTAAAAAACTATTGTTATGGCCAGATCACCCGTACTGTTATTCCTTCTTTTTTTTCTGTGTTCCTTCAACCTTGCCCTCTGTCAAAACGCTTCCGTTGCCATAGCGCAGCAAGATCGGAGCGACGGGGCCGCCGCCTTCGCTCAACTCCAGCAGCATTTTCACCAGAAGACGGATGATGAAGTCCTCGCCGGTACAGTCATCCTGCTGGCACAGGGCCAGGATACCTGGCTGGACGTATATGGAAAGCGGGTGGTAGAAAGCGGAGCGCCCATGGAGGAAAACACCATCTTCCGGCTGGCCTCCATGACCAAACCGATCGTCAGTACGGCGGTGATGATGCTGGTGGAACAAGGCCGGCTGAACCTCCATGACCCGCTGGAACAGTTTATCCCTGCCTTTGGCGGAGTGCAGGCCTTTACTGAAGACGGCACCCTGGAAAAACTTCGCCGCTCTATCACGGTGCAGGACCTGCTTACTCACACAGGCGGCATTGCCAATACCCTTTTTCGGAATACGCCAGCCGAAAGGGCATATGCTGAGGCATTTAAAAACAAACATCCGAACTCCTTGCAGGAACTGGTGGACATGCTGGCGGAACTGCCACTTGCCCACCACCCCGGCGAAGGCTGGACGTATGGATACAGCACGGATATACTGGCGCGAATCGTGGAAATCACTTCAGGGGAAACCATCGACGCCTTTTTAAAAGCACACATTTTCTTGCCTTTGAAAATGGAGGACACCGGTTTTCAGGTGCCCGAAGAGAGGCTATCCCGTTTCGCCGCTGCTTATGGCAAAGGCCTGAAACGGGTGGATGGGCCTGATGGAAACAGCCCCTACACCAACAGCCGGAACTTCCCTCGGGGAGCGGGAGGGCTGGTTTCGACGGCACAGGACTACCTGCGTTTTTGCCAAATGCTGCTCAACGGCGGTACATTAGACGGGGTGCGCCTGCTGAGAGCCGAAACCGTCGGGCAAATGATGCAGAACCAACTGCCGGAAGGTATTCTGCCGCACACTCCTGGTATGCCGGCCATCTGCAACGGCTTTGGGCTGGCCTTTGGCATTCAGACAGACGAGCCGTTTTTTGGCAAGCCTGGCGATTGCGCCTGGCCCGGCGCCTTTCTGACTTACTTCTTTATCAGCCCTTCCAATAATGGGATCGGCATCCTGATGACGCAATGTACTGACTTTTCAAACCTGTCAATGCTGGGCGAGTTTCATGAAATGGCGGCAAGGGTATTTGCATCAACGGCATCGGAAGCTTCCGGCGCCGGCGGCGCGGTTCCTGAGTGAGTTTGTGGAGGAGGTGCGGAGCGGGGCGTTGCTGGAATAATTAGTAAATTAGCCCAATGGAGAGTTATATTACAAAGCTGAGAGAGAAGATCGGCCGGGACAAATTCATCCACCCCGCCGCCAGGATAATTGTGGAGAATGATGAAGGAGAGGTCCTGTTCATTGAGAGGGCAGACAACGGTAATATAGGCCTTCCGGCAGGCGCCCTGGAAGAAAACGAAACCATCGAGGCCTGCATCATCCGGGAGGTGAAGGAAGAAACCGGGATAGAGATAACCGCCCTGGAGGTGATCGGCATCAGTACGGACCCGAGAGTGGAAACGGTGCGGTATCCGAATGGGGATGAGATCCAGTATTTTACCATTGAATTTTATTCCAACAGCTGGAAAGGCAACCTCCATGCACACGCGACAGCAGAGGTGAAAAAAGCCGCATTCAGAGATAGAAATTTTCTGAAAGGGTTGCCGGGAAACGAGCAGTCCATCCTAGAAAGCCTGGAATACTATCGCCGGGAGGGAAGGATCAAATTGGGTTAACCTTAATGTGGATAATGGATTCAACAAATCATTATTATTATTATATGAAAAACCTTTTACTGCTGTTCGCACTCTGTTCCCTGATCGCCGCCTGCAATTCCGCCCCTGCTGTTTCTGCCCCCCCCGCTTCCGGCCTCCCCTGGCCGGTTTCCAGCCCCTCTCAGGAAGGCGTGGACTCGCTCGTCCTCGATTCTATCCACCAGGATATATCCCGGGGGCTTTACGGGCTGGTCGACCGTTTCCTGGTCATCCGCAACGGTAAGATCCTGGTAGACCATACCTACGAGCAAGATTACGATTCGGTGATGGTGCTTTTCGATACCACCAATTATCAGTACAATTACGACCATACGGACTGGCACCCCTACTACCGGGATACGGACCTGCACACTATGCAATCGGTCACCAAAAGCGTCACCTCCGTGCTGTTCGGCATTGCGGTGGACGAGGGCCTGATCCCCGGGGTGGACACCTCCGCCATGGCCTATTTCACCTCCTATAATGTCGATCTGTCCGATGAGCGTAAACGGGCCATGACGCTGGAAGACCTCCTCACTATGCGCAGCGGCATCGAGTGGGATGAAGAAAACTACGACGAGGCCAACAACAGCTGCATCCTGATGGAGAACAGCGACGACTGGATCAGCTTTGTGCTCCGCCAATCTATGGACACCTTGCCCGGCCGGGTGTTTGAATACAACAGCGGAGCGAGCGTACTGCTCGGAAAGATCGTGCGGGAGGCCACCGGAAAACGCATCGGCCAATGGGCGGAGGAGAAGCTCTTCGGCCCGCTGGATATCGACTACTACTGGAAGATCACCCCCAAAGGCGAAGTGGATACGGAGGGCGGCCTGTACCTCTCCACCTACGATATGGCCAAGATCGGCTACCTGATGATGAACGGCGGGCAGTGGGAAGGCCGGCAGGTCGTTTCCAAAGAATGGGTGGAGCAATCCCTGAAGCCTACCGTCCAATTCAATGAGCGGCGGGGATACGGCTACCAGTGGTGGATACCCGAACACCAGGATGGCCACACACGTATCTTTGCCGGCAACGGCTACGGCGGACAGTTCCTGATGGTAGTGCCGGAATACGAGTTGATCGTGGCCTTCAACGGCTGGCAACACCACGGCCGCCCGGAGAAGTCTACCTGGATGGCCCTGGAGGAGCGTATCCTGCCGGGGGTGGCGCGCTGAACGGGAGGGAATATAGGGCGGGATTGCAATGGTCGTCTTTCCCGTTGTAGGCTGAAGCCTAAAATAGGGGGCTTTGTGCCTGGCCTGCATCAGTATGGATGACACCATATTGACCACGGAAAAATGAATGTATGAAGCTTACCGCTGCCCCGCTTTTGTCGGCCCTGTTCCTTCTGGCCGGATGCGGATCGCCGGAACTGAATGAAAAAATCTCCTTTTTACCGCACCCTCCCGTTATAGACGGCCAGTTGGATGCCGGCCTGGAAAAACTGAAGAAACGAGATTTTAACTACATCTGGCAGTTCGACAACCCGGTTACGGATACCGTCCCGGTAACGTACAGAATGGCCTATACGCCCACTCATCTCTATCTGTACATCGAAGCCGAAGCGGACAGCATCAGTTTTCGCAGCCGCGGGTTCATCAACGGCGACGGGTTCAAACTTCTGCTGGGTATACCGCAGCCGGATTCGCTGACCGATGAATACTACGACATGGTATTCTCCGCTTCTAAAGAGAAGGGCTATTGGGCCCGGAAGCGGATCTGGGAATACAACCACAGCCAGGGGCACGGCAGGGCCTTTAGTGAAGCGACGGTGTTCGAAGAAAGCACTTCAGATGGCAAGTCCGGGTTCGAGGCCCTGGTTGCCTGGAAAGATATCGAGCCTTACCACCCCTGGTTTCTGGAAGCCATGGGCTTCAACCTTTATTTTGCCAAGGGCATAGGAGACACCATCACCAACGGATACGCCGTGGTGGAAGATGAAGGGATCTGGGATGAAGAACTACCCAGAAGGAAATACCAGATCCTGCACTTCGAAGCGCCGGCCCGGGGGGCTGCTCCGGCCCTTGTCGCCCGGCCCCGAAGAAAGAACCTGGGGCCAGGGGCGCCGCTGGTGCTGGAAACGGCGGCCTTGGGCCCGGAGGGCGGAGAAGCCGTATTGTCTGTGTCCCTCAGCGATGATTCGGCAACCGTTATTTTGAAAAAGGACATCCGCGTAAGCATTGGAAAAGAATTGCTCAAAAGGGAAGTCAGGTTGGAAGGGAGGGATCTGCTGCCTGGCCGCTATCATCTGTTAGTCCGTTCTGCCGGGGATACCCTGTCCAGCAACGATATCGTCGTTTTTCCGGACTTCGGTTTCGACGCCATTCGCGCTGCGTTACAGGACAATAAAGACAGCCTGAAAACCGGTACCGTCAACACCCTGGTTTTCCAACTGAACCAGCTTCAGCAGCGCCTCGGCCGGTTGAAGCCCTACGAGGCAGGAGCGGACATCCTGAAGGACTGGAAAAGCCTGGAAGTTGCCCTCGGCCTTTTTTCGAATGGAACCGATCCCTACGCCAGGCTGTCCGGCCCTTACCGCCGGGCCTTCCGCTCGGCATCTGACGGCACTTATCAACCCTACACCATCAAACTGCCTGAGGGTTATGATCCGGTAAAGAAGTACCCTCTCCTGGTCTTCCTTCACGGCAGCGGCCAGGACGAGCAATGGGTCCTGAACCAGCCCAGGAGCGGGGGCAATTTCATCGAGCTGGCGCCCCTGGCCAGGGATATCTACTACTGCTATTCCTCCGACAGTTCCCAAACCGACATCCTGGAAGCCATCGACGATGTAGTGGCGCACTTTTCGGTGGATACTGACAAGGTCGTCATCGGCGGGTTTTCCATGGGAGGCTACGGCGCCTTGCGCACCTTTTACGAACACCCGGAGTTGTACAGAGGCGTCGCCGTATTCGCCAGCCACCCCCATCTGGCGGGCGACTGGCTGGGCGGAGAGCACCCCAACTTCCTGGAAGACAAGTATCTTTCCGCCTTTTCCCGGATTCCGGTATTTATCTATCACGGAAGGAAAGATGGTTCGTTACCGGTGGAAAAAGCAGAGGCTCTAAGTTCAAAGCTCAAAAAAGCGGGCGCGATCGTTACCACAAGGATCGTAGAGAACAAAGCACACGAATATCCGGATGAGGAGGCCAATGGGGTTTACTTCGATTGGTTGGGCAGCATAATCCAATGATCATTTGCATTCAAAACTACAATCCGTGCCACACCCCAGGCGGAACGGACTGAAGCTGACCCCGTAGGTGGTGGTGATGGTCAACTGCGGCTTTCCGCCGTTTTCCCGGCACGCTTCGATCAGCTGCTCGATCGCCGTGGAGTTCTCACAATCATCGAGGGCTACCACCAGAGCGCAGATGGCCGCGCCGATCCCGGCCACGGCAATGATGACCAATGGCGCCGGGTCGGTTACTCCGGTAAATTCGAGGTGGGAAATGCCGTCCGTCAACATACCTTTGTAGGTGATCTCGTTGTCTGCCGGGCCAGGTTGAACAGTGTAGGTGCCCTTCCAGTCCGTGGGGTTGCCGGCAATGTCGGTAACGGTGAAATTACCCTTGCCGTCATCGAGGATATCGACCTTGGCCATTTCCGCTTCAGGAATGATGTATTTCCTTTCCAGGGGAATGCCCAGCCAGGGGTGAGGTTCCGTAGAGGTGAATACCCACGGCCCGGCGCCCTGTCGCGGCGTCATAGACAAGGCGAACTGGTTGCCGGCATCGACGTCTTTCACGGTGAGTTCCAGCGTTTGGGCCTCTTCCTTTCCAGGCCGGGCAGGTTCCTTTTTATGATCGCAGGAGGTAGCCGACAGAACGACGATCAGCCCCAGGAGACAGGCGTTGAAAAATGGTAATAAAGCGGTACGGTTCAAAAAAAATGCTGATTTCATGACATTAAATTTTGGGTTTGGAGAAATGATCTTTTCAAAATTCTACTACAATATTAGGCCCTAAAACCAGGGGCGATCAAGTACAGTTTTTAGTGGGATTTGGTGGCAAATGCCTGGAATAGGAGTGCTCCTGCGAAGGGCCAGGGAACTGGATTTTGATTTTAAGTTGTTGATATTGAGCGGTTTGAAATTTTATTCCTTTTCGTACACGCAAAAGCCCTTTTTTAAAAAAGCCGAGGTGAAAATCGGGCAGGGGCTCAACGGCCCGGCATTTCCCATAGGGTAATAGAGGCGTTATTGACAGAAATCATAGCTTGAAATGCCGGAATTTTTTCCATTGGGCGTAACTTTCTGGGGCAATTACCTTAAAACCAGCTATAAGAATGACACTCGAAGAACTGGGATACAACACCGAACTGGAACACTACCGCCTGGAGCAACACCTCGAAGCTTTTGACGTGGGACGAGTCATTTCCGAGCACAAGGAAAGGTATGTCGTCAAAACGGCTGAAGGTGAATTTGACGCAGAGCTGATCGGCCATTTGAGGTATTCGGCGCAGACAAGGGCCGATTTTCCCGTCGTCGGCGATTGGGTGGCCATTCAGGTGTACGACGAATTCAAGGCGCTGATCCACTCCGTTTTTCCCCGAAAGAACCGGATTGAACGGCGGGCGGTAGGCAAACACGGCGAGGAACAGATCATTGCCGCCAACATCGACTATGCCTTTATCGTCCAGGCAATGGGCTGGGACTTCAATATCAACCGGTTGGAACGGTACCTTACCCTCTGTAACGCTTCGAAGGTAGAGCCCATCATCCTACTCAACAAGATCGACCTGGTAAGTGAACCGGAGTTGAAAGAATTGGTGGAAAGCGTCCGGGCGAGGGCCGGCGACGTGCCGGTGATCCCGATCAGCAATGCGACCCGGCAGGGGTATCCGGAGCTGAACCAGTGGATCGAATCCGGAAAAACTTATTGCCTGCTGGGCTCTTCGGGTGTGGGCAAATCGACCCTGATCAACAACCTGTCCGGCGAACAGCTGATGCAAACCAATACCATCAGTGAAAGCACGCAGAAAGGCCGGCATGTGACCAGCCACCGGGAACTGGTGGTGCTGCCCGGCGGCGGTATCCTGATCGACAACCCGGGCATGCGGGAAGTAGGCATCGCAGATTCGGCAGGAGGCCTGGAAATGACCTTTCATGCCATCGTTGAGCTGGCAGAGGATTGTAAATTCAAGGATTGCACCCATACCAATGAACCGGGCTGCGCCGTATTGGCGGCGGTGGAAAGCGGAGCGCTGGATGAAAAGGCGCTGGATAATTACCTGAAGATGGAACGGGAAAAGGATCACTATGAATCCACGGTGGCGGAACGGCGTAGAAAAGACAAGGCTTTCGGCAAAATGGCCAAGAGCATTATTAAGCATAAGAAAATGGATAAGCCGTAAAGTGTCAAACTGAAATTCCGTGTTCTATCCTCACCGGTACATCAAAAACCGCTCCCGCACCTCCATAAACCCTTCCACCTCCTTCTGGCAGGCCTCCACCACCTTTTCCACCGTCATGCCGGGTTCCTCCAGCCGTTTGACCACCTCCGGCGGAGCCCACTGCAGCGTGCCCTTGCCCGCCTTGCGATAGGCGTCAAAGATGTGCAGGGCGGCGGCTACCGAGGGGAAAGCCTTGGCGTCCGTCAGCATGATCTCTACGCCGCCGCAGAGTTTGTTCCAGGGCTTGTTGCGCGGGTTGGCGCGGGCGGGGTCGATGTTGGGGATGAAGTAGGCGGGGCGGAAGACGGCGCCCGGGATGCCCCGGCTGTTGAGGTCCGCGGCGGCCAGGCCGGCGTCGATCCAGTCGGCGCCGGTGAGCAGGAAGGGCTTGGTGGTTCCCCGCCCTTCCGAAAGGTTGGTGCGCTCGAACAGGCACTGGCCCGGATAAACGACGGCCGTCTCGAAGGTACCCATATTGGGGGAGGGCATCACCCACAGTAGGCCGGTGTCGTCCCATAGCATGCTGCGTTGCCAGCCCTTCATGGGCACCACGGTGAGTTCGGCGCCGAAGCCTTCCGTCTCGTTCCACATGCGGGCCAGCTCCCCGTAAGTCATGCCGTGGCGGAGGGGCAGGCGGTGGCGAAAGATGCTGCCCAGGTTGAGGTAGGGGCCTTCCACCACCTCGCCGCCCAACGGGTTAGGACGGTCGAGCACGATGAAGGGTATGCCCGCTTGTGCGCAGGCCTCCATGGCGTACGACATCGTGTACTTAAAGGTATACCAGGCCGAGCCTACGCCCTGTATGTCGAAGAGCAGTACATCGATCTTTTCGAGCCATTCCTTCTTAGGGGCAAAGCCGTCTCCGTACAAGCTGTATACCGGCACTCCGGTGCGCGGGTCCGGTTCGCCCTCCAGGAGGATCTTGCCGTCGCGGGCGCCCCGTACGCCATGCTCGGGGCCGAAAAGGGCTGCCAGTTCTATGCCCGGTGTTTCCGCCAGCAGGTCGATGGTGCTGCGCAGCTGCCCGTCGACGGCCGAGGCATTGGTGATCAGCCCTACCCGCTTGCCGCGGATGAGGCTCAACTGCTCGGTGAGCAGCACTTCCACGCCGAGTCTGACCTTGGGCTTCGGCAGGTTCGGCCCCGCGATTTCCATAGGCTTTGGTTCCGGGAAGAGGCTGGCCACGGGCGGCGCCAGATTATAGTCAAATTCCGGCAGGGGTATGGCGGTAGGCGAGCTCTCGTTGCCGGTGCGGCTCACCGCAGTGAGGTACAGTTCGGTTAGCGGGCTGTAAACGGATTCCGGGGCGGGGATCTCCTCCGGCTTTTCTTTGGGCAGGGCGCCAGGTTTTACTTTGAACAGAGGGATGAGCGCACTGGGGCTTCCTGCGTTAATGATCTGATAGTCCCATACGCTACCGTGCCGGAAATAGGCGGCCCAGCGGAAGGCCTGGCCGGTTTGGGTGGGGGAAACCTTTGCCATTGGCTGGCCTTCCTGCATCTCCATCTCCATATTTGCGGTTGGCGCCGGTGGCGCCGTATTGTCCAGCCAGGGGGAGGGCGGAACCAGGGCCGGCCTGCGGTAGGGCCCTTCGGCGATGGCCTGCAGCAGGCTGTCGTTGCGTTGCAGCACGCCGATACTCCAGTGAGCGTGGCCCGGGCCTTCCGGGACCATTCCCCGGGTGGTCATGATCTGGTTGATCACTTCGTCTACCCCTTTTTCCCCTTTGATGCGCCCGATGCTCATACCCGGCCAGAGGTGCCGGCCGTGGGTATTCTCCTGTTTCCACCAGCCCAGCAGCACCGGAAAGCTCTGGGGGATCTGGTTGATGGGCCAGTACAGCTGGGGTGTCCAGTAGTCGACCCAGCCCTCGTTGAGCCAGAGGCGGGCGTCGGCATAGAGCTGTCCGTATTGGTCGAACCCCTGGATGGAAGGCGGGTAGTTGGGCCGCCAGATGCCGAAGGGGCTCAGTCCGAACTTCACCTGAGGTTTCTCGGCCTTGATGCTTTGGTAGGCCCGTTGGATGAACTGGTTGACCGCTTGCCGCCGCCAGTCGTCGCGCGACAGGGCGCCGCCCGCCGCCTGGTAGGCCTGCCAGCTGAGGCTGTCCGGAAATTCCTGGTTCCCATTGTAGGACGGGTAGGGGTAGAAGTAGTCGTCGAAGTGGATACCGTCGATGTCGTAGCGGCGTACGATGTCCATCACCACCGCATGGGATTGGCCCTGCGTGCCCGGCAGGGCAGGGTCGAGCCACCACATGCCGTTGGCGAGCTCGAGGGCCAGCTCCGGCCGTTTCTTCACGATAGACGAATCGGTGATCGCACCGCCGGTAGGGTGGTGGGCCCGGTAGGGATTGAGCCAGGCGTGAAGTTCCAGCCCGCGGGCATGGGCGGCGTCCACCCAGAATTCCAACGGGTCGTAATAGGGCTCCGGCGCTTTGCCCTGCTCGCCGGTGAGGAAATACGACCAGGGTTCCAGAGCGCTGGCGTACAGGGCGTCGGCCTGGGGGCGTACCTGGAAGATGACGGCGTTAAAGTTGTTGTCGGCCAGCAGGTCCAGTAGGGCAAGGGCCTCTTCCTTTTGCTGCGCCACCGGCAGACCCGGCTTGCTCGGCCAGTTGATATTGGCCACCGTGGCCACCCAGGCGGCGCGGAACTCGCGCTCGGCGGTGGGTAGCGCGGACGCTGGGGCTGGCGGCGGAGGGGCCTGGACGGCAGGCGCCGGCGCCTTGCAGGCGAACGTACCGGCAAAGAAAAGGAAGAAGAGCAGGGTTCGGTTAAGGAAGCGCATGGGGCGGATCGTTGGTTGGAAGCTAATCTACAAAATATGGAGGAGTGGCTCTTCTTTTTTGGAAAAACACAGTTGTTTACAATTTGTTTCAATGAAAAACAATTTGTATTTTTCGCCATTGCAGAGCCTCCGGGCCTTGCCCGCATCTGCCTGGAAGGCACCGTCAAAGACGATGGTAGTTCGCATTTACAAAAAAATAACCTGAATATATGCTGACAGCAATAAATCCAAAGTTGCCAATGAGGGACAAAGCGGTGACAAAAGACTATTACATAAACCAATTAGGCTTTCAGGTCTTTGGGAATGAAGACTTTGACGGCTATTTAATGGTACGAAAAGACCATATTCAAATTCACTTTTTCGAGTTTAGAGGCCTTGACCCCAAAGAGAACTACGGGCAAGTTTACATCAGAACCGATGATATTGATGAATTTTATCAATTCCTGATGGAGAAAAAAACACGCATACATCCAAATGGACATTTACAAACCAAACCTTGGGGACAAAAGGAATTTTCAGTTCTTGACCCGGACAATAACTTACTGACTTTCGGACAAAGCCTGTTATCTAATGAGAAGTGAGCGGACAACTTCAAGTTGTCCGCTCACTAACCCCGTGCTACCGCAATAGACTTCCCTTTTACATCGGTACCCCTTCATCCGTCTGCAAACGCACCAGGTAGGTGCCGGCGTTCAAGGCGGCGCCGTTCCAGCGGAAGTCCTGAACGCCGGCGTTATAAGTACTAGGCGCGCTACTGTTTCACAAACAAAGCCTAAAACCAGGCTCAAGTCTGAGCGCAATGGGAAATTGCACCCCGACAGCCCGGTCTCGGGCGCCAATTTCCCATTGGCGCGCGAGTTATCCAAAGTGCAAATTAATTCTTTGTGAGGGAGTCCGGGCTGCCTTCGTCAACTCCTCCTTCCCCTGCCGCACCAGCTCCTCCATCCTCCGGTTACCCGCCCTGTTTTGCACGTGTCTGGAATCGGACAGCAGGATGGCCTCCCGCAGGGCAGGAAAGATCCGCCGGGCCCGCCGGATCATTTTCCCGCCGGGGAACAGGAGGTCCTGCTTCGCTGCCAGTAAGGTGATGGGCGTGGTGATGCCCTTAGCTTCGGCTTTGGTGATCACCGGCACCGGGGTGAAGTCCATCTCGAAATGAAGGAACACCTGGGAGAGGTATTGAACAGCAAACTCATCCCTGTCGGTAAACAACTCGTCCACCACCTTGACCACTAATTTCCGGTTCTTCGTTCGCATATACCGTTTCATGGGGAGGAAGATCCGGAGGAGCGCCTTCAAAGGGTTGCCGTTGACGATGTAAGCCGGCGAGGCCAGAAAGGCCGCTTTGATCCGGCGCTCGTCGTTGATCAGCGTTTTCAGGATGATCAGCCCTCCGAAGGAGAAACCCAGGAGGGTTACCTCGTTCAGGCCGAGGCCGTCGATCACCTCGTTCATCCATCGGCCGTAGGAGTCGTCCTTCATGCTCAGCCGCTCCCCCTCGCTCTTGTTGGGCTGGGCCAGCACGTCGATGGCGAATACCCGGTAGTGCTGTGCCAGGGTGGGGTAGGCCTCCAGGGCCACCGGGGCGCAACCGTTCGATCCATGGATAACGACAAGGGGCGGATGGGCTGTGTCTCCGGTTTGGATCACGCTTGTCCTTCCGAAACTGGTGAGTATGTCTTCCTCTTCGTATGGAATGTTCAGCTCCTGTAGTTTCTGATCATAGAGCCGGAATATTTCCCGTTTGCCGGCCTCCGACTTGAAGAAATCTTTCATTTATTCTAATTTTAGGACAAGTTTACTAATTTTCTGTTTTTAGGACAAGTTTACTAATGAAAAACACGAAGGAAAAGATCCAGGAGGCGGCCCGGAAGCTGTTCAACCATCACGGCTATGCCCAGGTTACCATTCGGATGATCGCTAAGGCTGCCGGCATGAGCTCGGGCAACCTGAACTACCACTTCCGGAAGCGGGAAGATGTTCTTGAGGCCCTGTACTTCGAGATGGTGGAAGTGTTCGACCGGCGGGTGGCGGCCCTGCCGCAGACGGAGTTCTCCTTTTCTCAGATACTAAAGGATATTCGGGAGAGTATGGAAAGGATGGTTGCCTACCGGTTTTTCTGGGCGGACCTGCATTATCTGTTGAAGTCCAATGAAACGATCAGAAGCCATTTCACCAAAGCGTACGAGCAGCGAAAGGCGGGGTATTTGTTTTTGTTTTCCGAGTTGCAGCGGCAGGCCCTGATGCGGCCGCCGGACTTTGAAGGAGAGTATAGTTTCCTGGCGGAGCGCATGCTGGCCTACAGCGACACCTGGGTATATGCGTCGCAGTTGGGGGAAAAAGGTGGACAAAGTGCCTTCCACCTGGATGAGCACGCAGTGGCCTTGTTGATGTTTTTGTATCCTCAATTGACGGAAAAGGGGAAGGAGGAAGTGCGGGGGGTGGTGGAAAGGGAATAACAGGAGCATCGTTTATAAAACGTAACGCCGAAAGAGGCTTTCCAGCACTTCTTCCGGGTCATGGCAAAGCCCGGGATGCGTTTCAGAACTTTGAATGATCGTACTCCGGGCCGCCGCCAGCCACCGGAACCGTTCCGGAAGGGCCAGCTTTCCGATCTCTCCTCCCTGGGGCGCGCCCTGGCATATGCGTTCCCAGGCGGCCAGATAGTCCTTTACGGCCTCGATATCGACTTCATCGGAAAAAGCCCGGATCCGCTTCTCGTCCACTTTATACCGCATGGCAAGGTATTTTTTTGGTTTGGAGAAAAGGATCACCCCAATGTTGATGAACTCATCCCGCTCCACTTTTGGAACCAGCCGGATGACCGCAAATTCGTAAGTTACTTTATCTTGCATCGGAAGCTTCTTTAGCCAACAGGTCAATTTTGCTCAGCCGTGTGCTCAGGAATTCGACATAGGCAGCCCTCATTTCACCGGTAGTTAAGGTATTGGCCTCCTCTGTCAGCCAGTCTTCCGGTATCTGGGCGACGATCTCCTGAATGATGTCCTCGTTGAGCAGGCGCCGGATCTCTTCCGACGCTTCCTCCAACTGGGTGGCCCTCCCCAACAGAACGTGGCCTTTAATGCCGGGAAAAGTACGCGAAAGGTGGCTTTTCCAATGCAGCCAGTTGTGATGAAAATACAAGCTTGCCCCGTGGTCGATGAGCCACAGCTCTTTGTTCCAGTTCAGCAGATTTGTATTTTTCGCTGTCCGGTCGATGTTGATGATCAGGCTATCCAGCAAAACGACTTTTGAAACGTACAGGGAACTGGCCACCGGTACCAGTGGGTCGTAGGTAATGGCGCCCGACAGAAAGTGTACCCCCAGGTTGAGCCCCACGCTGAACCTCAACAGGTCCTGGATCTCTTCGTCCGGTTCCGTTTTACTGAAGGAATCGTCCAGGTTCATAAATACCAGCTCCGGCACGTTCAGGCCTATGGCTTTGGCCAACAGGCCGCCCACCAGTTCGGCAATCAACGCCTTCTTGCCCTGGCCCGCCCCTCTGAATTTCAGGACGTAGAGGAATTCGTCATCCGCCTCCACGATCGCCGGGAGGGAACCGCCCTCTCTGAGGGGCTTCAGGTATTGTACGACGTCCACCGCCCGGATCTCAATAGTATTCATGGAGCCGAAGATAGGGAAAAGGTGGGAGTTGATTAGGAGCAAATGATGGGAGAGGACATGAAAAAGAGGAAGTCCTTTTGAAATGCGGTTCGCTGTTCGCCGTACGCTGTTCGCGATTCGCTGTTGGAAGCCACAGAGAACGAACTATACCCAAAAGCAAAGGACAAACCGGTAAGAACCGGCTTGCCCCTTACATGGCGCTTGCCTTTTATCGCCCGGCATGCCTCCTGCCTGGAGCACATACCGGGCAAAAACAATCTAACAATATAGCCATATAACAATATAGCCCTTTCACACTACCGCACCATACTCACCTTCTGCGTCAGCGTTGCATCTTCCATCTGCGAGCGCACGAGGTAGATGCCGGAGCTCAGCTGTTGGCCGCTGCCGTCGGCGCCATTCCAGCGGAAGTCCTGCTGGCCGGCGTCGAGGTAGCCGGAGTGCAAGGCCGCCACGCGCTGGCCGTTGAGATTGAACAACTCGAGGGTAGCCGGGCCGGCCTGGGGCAGGCTGAAGCGGATGGCCACCTCATCCCGGAAGGGGTTGGGGTTGGCCTGCAGTTGCAGAGCGTCGGCTGTAGTTGCCACACCGGGGTTGGCCGGGTGGGGGATCGAGGGGGTGCAGCAGACGACGATGCCGGCATTCATGGCATCGATCAGCATGCTCACCTGGGCGATGATGTAGTCGGCAGCATCGGTGGGGATCTGGTTCCCGCTCTGGTACTGCGTATAAGTGATGATACTGTTCAACTGGGTGGTTATTGCTTGTACAGGATGGCCGATACAGAATTTGGAAGCTGCGAGCCTTAGCCTTCTGGTGAGGGCATTTTCAATCCCGCGGTTGAGCCCCAGGCCCTCGATGTAGAGAATCAGGTTAACTTCCACTACTCCATTGATGCAGGCGTCGGCATCACAGGCATCACCGAGGCCGTCATTATCGAGGTCGGCCTGGTCGGCATTGGCGATAGTTGGGCAATTGTCTTGATTGTCGGCGACGACGACGGCTTCGCCGACGTCGTCGGGGCCACTGTCGCAGTTGGAAGTGCGGGAATATAATTTAAGGTTTCGGATACATCTATTGGGACCTCTGCTGCCTCCCGAATAGTCTCTGGTTGTAAAAACTTTATCGGCCGAAAATACATTTCCAGAAATGGTAGTTTCCGTTTGTAAAGGCCCTGTATTAAAGGTGAAGATCAAAACATCATCCAGGTATAAATAAGCCGTTTCGTTCCCAAAGTAGAATTCCGCTTTATACCACTGATGAAGATTGATCACAACATTAAAATACTGTCTCTGGCTGTTGTTGTACCTTATCCCCATTTCACCGTTATTCCGACCCAAATTGCGGAATTCCTATATCAATAACTTCAATGGGTTATTTCCGTCAAATGTGTGGCAATTTCCGTCAAAATGGGGTTGTTGGGCTGTCCTGACGAATGCTTTGCATTGTCAGGATACTGGCCGCAAGCGTCAGTATTGGCTGTGTTGAAAATACGCATATCAGTCTCGTTACTTAACATTCTAATTATTTCAAAGCACATTTGGCTGAAATTGTTAAAAACGCTATTTTTATACTATTGAGCTTCCAGGGGTTCGCCAATTACCCAAACTGCTAAGGGATTTGCCAAGGAAGGCATATTTACAAAAGAACACCGAAACCAAAATGTCAGAAGAAATAACCAGAGGTATAAACATTGAATCGCTGGAGGCGGCCGATTCCAGGGGCCCGTCGGGAGCGAACCACCTGTTGGTCATCGCAATTGACGAGTACGAACATTGTCCGGTACTCAACAATTGCCTTCAGGATGCACTCGGCTTTATAGAGATACTAAAAGAACGGTACGATTTCTCCGACGAACATATCCTGACCCTCTACAACAAGGAAGCCACGCGGGCCAATATTCACGCCCGCCTCAAAGAGCTCAAGAAACGGGTCCAGCCGGAGGACAGCCTGCTGATCTATTTTTCCGGCCACGGCGAGACGGAGGACAACGTCGGCTACTGGGTGCCGGTAGAGGCCCATCCCGACCGGGAGTGGGAGTTCGTCTCCACCAACGATATCAAGTCCCGCCTGGACGCCATCAACAGCTTTCACACCTTCGTCATCGTCGACGCCTGCTTTTCCGGAGCGCTGTTCGCGTCCTACCGGTCCGTCAAAGCCGGCAACGAGAACCGGCGCTCCCGCCTCGGGCTGGCCGCCAGCCACAGCCGCGAACGCGCCCTGGACGGGACGGCCGGCGAGAACAGCCCCTTCTCCCAGAACCTGCTGAGAAAGCTCCGGGAAAATACCGGCCTTCTCAGCGCCCATAAACTCGCCGCCGAACTGATCGAGGAAGTGCACGCCGCGACGCGGGGAAAACAGACGCCCGTCTTTAAACCGCTGGATGTCAAAGGCGACGACTCGGGCCAGTTCGTATTCCGGCTGAAGGCCGATGAAGGGCGGGACTGGAAGGACTGCCAGCAAAAGGGGACGCTGGCCGCCTACGAGGCTTTTCTGGCGAAATACCCGGAGGGGCAACACGCCGCCGAAGCGCAGGAACAGCTCGTCCTGCTCCGCGATGAAGCCGCCTGGGAGGCCGCCCGGGAGGAACACACCGCAGGGGCCTACTTCCGGTACCGGCAGGAAAACCCGGACGGGCGGTACCGGGATGAAGCGCTGCAGGCTATTCAGCAGGTGGAAGAAGATCAGTCCTGGCATCAGGCACAGCGGAAAAATACCATTTACCAATACGAGCACTATCTGGAAAAATACCCCGCAGGGCGGTATGCCCAGGATGCCCAGGACGCGCTGCAGGCCTTGCTGGGCGGCCAGGCGCCGGCAGTGAAGCCCACGGCCGCGGAACCACAACAGAAGGCGCCGCCGCCAAAAGTGGAACCCGCCCGCCAGGAGCCAAAGGTGGAAAAGCCTACGCCTCCACCCGCCCGCCCGGCCGAGGTGAAGGTGGAGAAGGCCGGTCCTGCCGTTAAGCAAGAAAGCGCTCCGAGGCCGGCTCCAACCATCGACAGAAAGCATTTAATGATCGGAGGCGGTGTACTGGCCGTCCTAATCCTGGTGATCTGGGGAATAATGGCGGGCGGCGGCAGCTCTCCCGATCCGGCTGCCCTGGAAGTATTTTCCACCACCGGCAAATACGGCTACCGCGACGGCGA
>JACJXW010000014.1 GCA_020636405.1 Lewinellaceae bacterium
CAAGCCATCCAACCATCAAGCCATCCAACCATCAAGCCCCGGGGCGCCTACCCACCGGGCGAGCTGCCTCTTCCGGGCCGGCTTCGGCAGTCCGGTTTTCGATCGGCTCCGGAGAGCCCTATATGCGCATACCGAAATCCGAACCCCGAACACCGACGGGCCAGAGGGTTCTTCCCGGGAAATTTCAAAGAGAGTACGTCAGTGAGATGTCCTTCAAATATTCTGCTTTCTAAGCAGGCATTCAAGTACAAAAAAATCATTTTGTGAAGATCTTAGCTACGCTTTATCCGGGAAAGCCATTATATTTAAAAGGTATAGGATGATTTTTTGTGTGCTACGTTTGGAAAGCTTGCCGGAAGAACATTGTCAGCCGGCTGACGCAAAACAGAGGATATGAAAAAATACAAACTATACGCCCTCTTCGACACCCTGAGCAACGGAGAGCTGCGCCGCCTGCGCCGCTTCCTGCAATCCCCCTACTTCACCACCCGGGAGGATGTGTTTGCTGCTTTTGGCTACCTGGCGGAGCGGCGGTCGGCCGGGCGGCCTATGCCAGATCGGGAGCTGCTGTTTCAGCATTGCTACCCCGGCGATGCCTATGACGATCAGAAGGCCCGCTCGCTGATGAGCGACCTGGCAGAGCTCATCGAGCAGTTCTGGCTGGTAGAAGGGCAGGGGAGGAGCGGCTATGAGGCGCAGATGGCCCTGGCCGGCATCTGCCGCCGGCGGGGCCTGGAGCGGCAGTTTCAACAAACCATGAGTAAGGCCGCCCGCTACCTGGAGCGCAGCCCCCTGCGCGACCCCGGCCACTATGAGAAACTGCTCGCCTATCAGAACGAATGGCTGGAATACGAGTCGGCCACCAAACGCACGGCGGAGCTGCACCTTCAGGAACTCACCGATACCCTCGATGTTTCCTACCTGTTGTCCCGGCTGAAGTATGCCTGCACCCAGCTCACCCACAGTGCGGTATATCATCGGGAATACCGTTTCGGGCTTCTGCATAGCATGCTGGAGGAGGCATTGCCCCTGGGGTACCTGGACATTCCGGCCGTAGCCATTTATTACAACTGCTACCGCTTCCTGAGCGAGGGATACAGCCTGCCGCCCTTTCGGCGTTTCCGGACCCTGCTGCTGGAGCATGGCCCCTTGTTTTCTCTTGGGGAGAAAAAGGGCCTATACCTGCTGGCCATCAATTACTGTATCCGGCAGATGAATTCCGGCAGTATGGAATTCACCCGGGAAGGGTGGGCCCTTTATCAGCAAGGGCTGGAACAAGGGGTGTTGCTGGATGGTGGGCGCTTGTCGCGTTTTAGCTTTTACAACATTGCCGCCACGGGTATTCGGCTGGGCGAACTGGAAGCCGTGGAACGTTTCGTCGGAGAATACAGGCATTACCTTGCGGAAGAATACCGGGAACTGAGCGTGCGCTTCATACGCGCCCGCCTGGCCTTTGCCCGGGAAGAGTTCTCGGAAACGGCCGAGATCCTTCGGGAGGCGGATTTCAAGGACCTGGTCAACAACCTCATCGCCAAAAACCTGCTCATCAAAGCCTATTATGAGCTGGAACGGTACGAACTGCTGGAAGCCCAACTGGAAAGCCTGCGCACCTTCATCCTGCGCAAAGATTTTAGCGACTACCACCGCCGGAATTATCTCAATGTTATTCGCTTCATCCAGCGCCTCATCACTCTGGCGCCTTATGACGAAAAAGGGCGGAAAAAACTGGAACAGGACATCCAGGACGCCGAAATACTGACCGAAAGAGAATGGCTGCTGGAACAGGTGCGGAGGAGGCCGTAGAGGGGCGCCCGCCCCCCTCGATCCCCCCGAAGGGAGGAAGTGGCTCAATCGGGCCTTCAATGGCTCCCCTTCTGAAGTCCACCTTTTGTTACTCTCCTCCTTCGGGGGCTCCAACTCATTGCGGAGCTCCCTTTCCTTCGGGGAGGGTTGGGGAGGGGCCTGTCCGATGCCCGGACAAGACGTATAAATGAGGCCGGCGATAAAAAAAATCAGCCCCTCCGGAATACCGTAAGGGGCTGAAGGCCTTTCTGGGCCATAGAGCTCACTAATTGTGTTTAGATCTCTTCGGGTACGTCATGTTCTTCGAAAACATCGACGTCGCTCCAGGGTTTCCGGAAGTCATCCGGTACTTCGCTGAGGGCATCCACATGGAACCCGTCCTTAACCGCTCCCTTCTTCAGCGCCAGTTTGTAGATCAGGGAAAAAGTGGGCGGCTTATCAAGTTTGAAGTAAATGTTTTTGCTGGATCTCCATTTGAACCCAGAAGGAATTGGTGCAGGGATGTTTTGGTTGAGGTCCCAGGAAACAGTGGCCAAATAATACTTTTTTGCCATGATGAAGGTTCTTTGGTTAAAGAAATGGGTTTGAAACAAGGAGTATAATACCTTGCTGATTCCATAAATTATTTCAGAAATATTTTTTTTTCAATGATTTCAATCACTGTCGTCATTTTTTATTGCCCGGAATCGCCACTAATTAGGTAGGGTGATAGTTCTTGCATTCAGGTTGAATGACAATTTTAACTAATGGAGTTTGATAATTATCAACCGCTTTATCCCCGGAGGTAGGTATATTCGTAGGGTACTAAAAAACCACGTCATTTATGTTTGAACAGAAAGCCTTTCCCAGCCAGAGCCAATCCACCAACACACAAAAAGAACTTCAGGAGTGGGTCGGCAAGATGGCTGCTTTTTTGCAGCCGGAAGCCGTCCACTGGGTGGATGGCTCGGAAACAGAGAACCAAAGATTGTTGAACGCACTGGCCGATAAAGGCACCTTTATTCGCCTCAATCCGGAGAAGCGCCCCAACAGTTATGCCTGCTTCAGTGACCCCAGTGACGTGGCCCGCGTTGAGGATCGTACTTATATCAACAGCCGCCGCAAGGAAGACGCCGGCCCGACCAACAACTGGATAGACCCCAAAGAGATGAAGGCCACTCTGGAGGGCTTGATGGAGGGGTGCATGCGGGGGCGCACCATGTACGTCATACCCTTTTGTTTGGGGCCGCTGGGCTCGCCATTTTCCCGCTACGGGGTGCAGCTGACCGATTCCGAATACGTGGTGGTCAATATGCGCATCATGACCCGTATGGGCGCCGCTGCTCTGGAAGCGATGGATGGAGAATATGTGCGTTGTATACATACGGTTGGCGCTCCGCTGGCGCCCGGGCAGGAAGACGTCAAATGGCCCTGCAACCCCGACATCAAATACATCACCCACTTCCCGGAAGACCGCCTGATCATCTCCTACGGCAGCGGTTATGGCGGCAATGCCCTGTTGGGTAAAAAATGCTTTGCTCTGCGCATCGCATCCAGTATGGCCCGCGAGGAAGGCTGGTTGGCCGAGCACATGCTCATTCTGGGCGTGGAGTCTCCGGAGAAAGAAAAATCATACGTAGCAGCTGCTTTCCCCAGTGCCTGCGGCAAGACCAACTTTGCCATGCTCATTCCACCCAAGGCAATGGATGGATGGAAGGTGACCACCATCGGCGACGATATCGCCTGGATACATAAAGGTAAAGACGGCAAGCTCTACGCCATCAACCCCGAAGCCGGATACTTCGGCGTGGCGCCGGGCACCAATGCCAAGACCAACCCCAGCGCTATCGAATCCATCAGTACGAATACCATCTTTACCAATGTGGCCATCACCCCCGACGGCGACGTATGGTGGGAAGGGCTGACCAAGGAGCCGCCGGCCGGCCTGACCGACTGGCAGGGTAAACCCTGGGACCCCGCCAGTGGCAAACCCGCCGCCCACCCCAACGCCCGATTTACCGCCCCCGCCTCCCAGAACCCGGTGATCGACCCCGCCTGGGAAAACCCGGAAGGCGTGCCCATCGCAGCCTTCATCTTCGGCGGCCGACGAAGCACCACCGTACCGCTCGTTTATCAGTCCTTCAACTGGAACTTCGGCGTCTACCTGGCCGCCACTATGGGCTCGGAGATGACCGCCGCCGCCTTTGGAAACATCGGACAGGTACGGCGCGACCCCTTCGCCATGCTACCCTTCATGGGCTATCACATGAGCGACTATTTCAACTACTGGCTACAGTTCGGGCGCGATCTGCCCAACCCGCCGCGCATCTTCGGCGTCAACTGGTTCCGTAAGGACAAGGACGGCAACTTCCTCTGGCCGGGCTTCGGCGAGAACATGCGCGTCCTGAAGTGGATCATCAGCCGCGCCAAGGGCCGTACCTCCGCCGTGGAAAGCCCCATCGGCTGGATGCCCCGCTACAAGGACATGGACTGGGCCGGCCTGGAGGATTTCACCATCGAAGACTTCGAAAAGATCATGGTCGTCGACCGCGAAGACTGGAAGCAGGAGATCATCGCCCACGAAGACCTCTTCGCCAAAGGATACGACAAACTGCCCAAAGAGTTCTTCTTCATGCGGGAACTGCTGCTGTCGGCCCTCTGGCGGTCACCGGAGCAATGGGGGCTGGAGCCGGAAAGGGTGTAGGAATGTGGAAAAGCGATGCGCCTCGTCCGGCTACAGGGCCGGCAGGTACCCCTCTTTGGCAATCCGGACAAGCAAAGTGTGGCCCTGTTTTCCTTCTCCGTATGCGCTTTCCCGACATTTGTACTCATCGGCTCGGATGGGGTAGTGGGCCGGGTGGTATCGGGGTTCGGGGAGGAAGCACGGGAGTTGCTCTTCGAATAAAACTGTCAGCCAATATGGATAAAACCAAGATCGCGGTACAAATCTTCGACGACAATGCGCAGCTCTACCAGGACAAATACATGAACCTGGAGCTGTACCACGAGTCTCTGGATCTGTTCTGTACTACGGTCAAAACGAGGAATGCCCGGGTCCTGGATATCGCCTGCGGGCCCGGCAATATCGCGAAGTACCTGTTGGATAAACGCCTGGATTTTCAGATCCTCGGTATCGACCTTTCCGAAAAGATGGTCGAGCTGGCCCGGCACAATAACCCTGCGGCGGAATTTCAGGTTATGGACATCCGGGATGTTAGACAACTGGCCCATCCCTGCCACGCAGCCGTGTGCGGCTTCGGATTGCCCTATCTTTCGAAAGAGGAGGCGCTGGCTCTGATCCGGGACGTGGCCGGCCTGCTGATGCCTGGCGGTGTGTTCTATCTGAGCACCATGGAGGATGATTACAGCAAGTCGGGGCTTAAAAGCCCGAGTTCGGGCGGCCCTGTTCAAATGTACATCCACTACCACCAGGCTGATTATCTGACAGAGGGGTTGAAAAGAAACGGATTTGAGATCATTGATCTGCGGCGCAAGATTTATCCTGCCCCGGATGGGAGCACGACGACAGACCTGCTGATCATTGCCAAAAAATAAGATCGGTTTTAAATACGGACAGGACAGTGCCTGCGCAAGCAGGATGGCTGCCGCCCAAAATCACTGCTTCAACGCCGCCTTCGTAAACAGGTACTCCGGTATCTCCTGGTCGAATTTTATGCTCTTCATCCGAAACTCGGTGCCGTCCCCCTGTTTGAGCATGTCCTTGAATACGATGACGGTGGGAAACCACCGCCCCTCGATCTTCTGCACATTCGATAGGGCCGTGCGCTTCAGCAGCTGCCCGCTTTTGGCAAAGAGTTCTTCCCGCAGGGGAACGTAGCGTTCTGTATCGATCCACATTTTGCGGCGGTGATAGGCCGCGTCCTCTACCTTGGCGGTGAGTTCGAGCACGTAGGTTTTTCGTTCGTCCAGCACCTCTTCGCCGATGAGTTTTGCCGAATAGATCTCGGTGAGCTTGCGGTCGTCCATCATATCCTCGTACGACAGGTCGGACCCCATAACGGACTGCCGCAACAGGTGCCCGGAGATCTGAATGGTCCGGTCGGTAGTAGGCGAGTAGATCCACAGCTGGTTCTCCAGTTTCAGCATCTTGGTGCCCGCTTCGCGCGGAGGCGACAGGTATTCGGTGAAGGACTGTTTGTCGCCTACTACATAGGTCTTTGAGGTGATCGTCCGGCTGCCGCGCCGTCCGTGGATGATCATTTCCGATTCGAAAACGCGGTTGTCGGAAGACATATTCTCTTCGACTTTCTTCAGGATCGCATCCGCGTCGGGAGAAACGGTAAAGGCGAAGGAGAGAAAGGAAAGAACAAGGATGATTATATTTTTCATGTTATTGGTACTGATTTTCGATTTTCGATTTGAGGGGCGGCCCTGAAATGGCAGTTTCCCGCAGAAACATCAAACATCGAACATTAAATATCCCTATACACTCAATTCCTTAAACAGCACAGCCGTCCGCCGCTTATAGATGCCGATGCCGGAGAGGGCGTTGCCCAGCGCCATGGACACCAGCCCGGGGATGAAGCCGATGTAGAAGGCCTCCGGGCCGATTTCGGCGCGGAACACTTCCGGCATCATCATGCCTCCGCCCTGTACGGCTGAGCCGAAGTAGATGCCGTACTCCTGCAGGTACCAGGCGGCGGAAAGGCCGAGCGCGGTCCCCACCACAGAGCCGATGGTTCCGATCACCAGCGATTCAACGATCAGGGTGCGGTAGATGTGGCCTTTCTCTTCGCCCATCGCCAGGCGGATGCCGAACTCGTTGTAGCGCCGCAGCCCCCCCAACAGGCCGGTGTTCCACAGTACGATCGACATGGCCAGGATGAAGATGAAGGTCATGATGCCCGAAATGTAGTCCATCATGACGAGGTATTCGTCCAGCCCTTTCTGGTCGTTGAGGCGGAGCATCAGCGGAGTGAACTCATCGGTATCGGCCTCGTACTGGGCATTGAAGGCCGTTTTCACCTGCAGCGCCTGTTCCTGATCGTACTGGCCGTCCTTGAAAAACCCCAGTACCTCACCGGCGGCATCGGCCATATCGAGGGCTGCCTGGGCGTCGGTAATGTCGATGAGGATAGCGCCCCGGTCGAGCGCCCGCATGCCGAAGCGGACCGTGCCCGCTACGGTGAAGTTGGTGAACGCCATCCCTCCGTACATGGTGGAACCGAAGAGGGTGACCGGGTCGCCGGCCTTGACGTTGAAGCGCTCGGCAAAGTCGTTGCTGATCAGCGCTTCTCCCGGCGCATCGGGCAGGCTGCCCTGCACAATGGAGGAGGGGATGTTCATCCGTTCCGGTTCTTTGGTGCCGGGGGTGAAGAAGTCGATGGCCTGGCCGGTGGCCATGCCCTGAGCGCGGGTCTCTCCGCCCTCGCCGGGCACGTCGAGCAGGCCGCCAAAGTGGATGCGTTCTACCCATTGCAGTCCGGGGAATTCAGCGTTCAGGCTGCTGATGAGCTGGCCGGTTTCCAGCAGGGCCAGGTCGTTGGGCATCTGCTCGATGTTGTCGGCGTAGGCGCGGGTCATGATCTTGACGTGGCCGGTCGAGAAGTTGGCGTTGACGTTGATCATGTCGCCGAAAATGCCTTTGAACCAGGCGCTGAACAGCACGGTGAGGAATACTCCGATAGAGATGACGGCCACCGGCAGCACGCTCCGGTTTTTGTCTCTGATGATGCCTTTTATCAGGAACTGTATCATTGGATCTTACCTTTTAAAGCGTCCGTTGGATTGAGCCGGGCAATTTTCCTGGCCGGCATAAAACTTACGATGGTTGCGGAGAGGACCACCAGGAGCACCGTGGCCAGGACGAGCCCTGCTCCGAATACCGGATAGATCTTTTCGGCAATGGAGATACCCATATCCTGGCTGGCTGTGGGCATGGCCCAGCCCACCTGAGCCATGTACCAGAGCAGAGGCCCTCCGTACAATGCCCCCAGGAGAATGGCCAGGATGCTGTAGGTGGTACCTTCAACGGTGAAGATCCCCACCACCTGCCAGCGGGTCATGCCCAGGGCGATGTAGGTGCCGATCTCTTTCTGCCGCCGGAAGATCGACAGCACCTGCGTGTCGAAGATGGCCAACAGGGCGATGATGAGCAGCAATCCGTAGAGGATCCCGGAAGATCCTTTTTTGGATTGGATGATCATATTCAGGTCGGCCAGCAAGAAGTCGTGATCTTTGAATTCCCATGTCGTTTCACCGGCAGGGGCAAAGCCTTCTCCTGCGACCAGGAGGGTGGCCTCGCCGGGCAGGTTGAGCATGGCCTGCAGGTGTTCGAGGGGCAGCCAGATCTGTCCGCCGTCGATGGTAGGTACGTTGCAGTCGAAGATGCCGGCGATGGTGACTTCGAGGGCGTCGAAGGTGCCGTTCTTGTCGCGCCAGCGCAGCAGCAGTTGATCGCCTTCTTTTACTTTGATTGCCCGGGCCATCCGTTTGCCGATGAGGGCCGGGATCTGCACGTCCGGGCCTTCTAGCCGGCCGGTTGGGATCTTGAGGATGCGCTGCCCGGGATCAATACCTTTCAATATTACACCCTGCATGCGCCCTTGCGGGAAGGCAGAGGCCTGTGCCACCAGGATGGGCGCCAGTTGGCCGGCAGTTACCTGGGCCTGCAGCTCTCTGGGGATAGTAGCGTGGGCGTCCTGAAAGGAAAGGAAGTCGAGCGGGTCGTAACCGGGAACCCAAAGCTGCCCCTGTCCGATCTCCCACTCCATCGTATCCCGGCGCGCCTGTTGGTTCCAGCCTTCCAGAACGCCGTTGTAGAAGATGATGACGACAAAGGCGAAGGACAGGACGGCGATGTTGAGGATGGTCCGGAAGCCGGCGCCGAAGATGTTCTTGAATGCCAATTTGAATGCTAGCATGGCTTTATATTTTAGCAGGAACCACCTCCTCATCCTTCACCACCCGGCCATCTTCCAGCGAAATGATGCGGCTGAGGTAGCCCATCACTTTTTCGTCGTGGGTGGCGAAGAGGAAGGTCGTTTGCAGTTCTTCATTCAGTTGTTTCATGGTCTGCAGGATGTGGTGGGAGTTCTTGGAGTCGAGGTTGGCGGTGGGTTCGTCGGCGAGCATAATAGCCGGCCGTTTCACCATGGCGCGGGCAATGGCCACGCGTTGTCCCTCTCCGCCGGACAGTTGAGCCGGTTTGGAATCCCTTTTGTCGGTGAGCCCTACCCATTCCAGGGCGTCCATGACCGCTTTGCGCCGTTCGGCGGCGGGCATATGCTGGAGGAGGAGGGCGAACTCCACGTTCTCGAAGACGGTATACACCGGGAAGAGGTTATAGGTCTGGAAGATGAAGCCCAGGTGCCGGTTGCGCAGTTGTGCCGACTGCTTGTGGGTCAGGTGGGCGATGGAGTGGCCCAGCACCGTCACTTCTCCTTCCGAGGGCGTGTCGAGGGAGCCGATGATGTTCAGCAGGGTGGTCTTGCCCGAACCGCTCGGCCCGACGAAGCCGGTGAATTCTCCCTTGTGAAACTCCAGGCTGATATCCCTGAGGGCGGTAAACTTGCCGGTTCCGACGGGGAACTGCTTGGTGAGGTTTCTGATCTGGATGATGGATTCCATATGTTGTTGGTTGTCTGTTGCTGGTTTCAATGGTTGAATAAGAATAATAGCTGCATCCCTACGCCTGAATACAGGTTCTGGGTGCTGTTCTGTGTCGGTATCTGGTTGTCCTTCGGGTTCCAGTAGCCCATCACGTAGAGGGTGGTGCGGTCGAACTGTATCGTCCAGTTGATGAAGTTATATACTTTGCCGTTGGCCCAGTCGATGTAGGCGATCGCCCCCAGACGGTCGAACAGGCCGATGGGGTAGGAGAGGGACAAGAGCGACAGGGTGGTGGTATTGTCGAAGGAGAATGCTTGTTCTCCGTGGGCGATCAGCAGTTGTTCGAAAATGGCATACAGGCCGTTGCCGACGCCAAGAGTATAATCGATCCCGATATTGATCAGTTCCTGGTTGGTGAATTCCTCCAGGAGCTGGTGGTTGGTTGTCCAGGAAGCCTCCGCCCAGCAGCCTACGACGAGGTCGAGCTTGACGTCCAGGCCGAAGCGGGTCTCGGGCGCTTTGGCAAAGGCGGGGATGGAGCTGTCCAGCCCGCGGGTATCCGCCTGCCGCCGATGGAAGGAGAAGCCTGCTTCCCCGTGGGGAATGGGGTACTGCAGCCTGCCGCCGAATTCGGGCTGGCGCCGGCTGGTTTTGGCAAATTCCCAGCCTTTGGGGTTGTTGTTGCCGTACAGCCCCCACAGCCAGATGTTGGCGTTGTTGAGGAAATAGTAGCGCCCCAGTGCGCCCCACACGCCGTCGGTGAACTGGATGGGGTCGCGCGGGTCGATCTGGTCGAACCACATCAGGGGACGGAGCAGGGAAGCCGAGCCGAAGTTGATCTTCTGCAGGCCGAGGCGCAGCTCGAACTGGGGGGCGGAGTAGCGGGCCCACAGGCGGTAGGGCCGGATATCGCCGTCGGTGACAGCCGTATCGAACGGTTGAAAGCCCGCATTGCCGAACAGGTTGGCCGAAGCCTCGATGTCGAACAGGTGGCTTTGGGGCAGGTTCAGGTTGTAATTGAGCTGAGGCAGGTAGCGGCCGCCCAGCCAGGCGGGGATATCGCCGGAAGGATTGACATTGGCCCAGGAGATGAGCTGGCCTTTGAAGGCCAGGGTATCGGTTATGGAATCTTTGGGGGCTGTGGGGGATTCGGGATTCGGGAATCGGGATTCGGGAATCGGGATTCGGGATTCGGAAGTGCCAGCAGGGAGCTGTGCGATGGCCGGGAAGGAAACCAGAATAAGCAGGAATACTAATGGTGGAATTCGGAAATGGGAAATCGGAGGTCGGAAGTCGGAAGCCGAATGGAGGTTCCGAATGAATATTAATCGCAAAATTGCTGTCTTAAAACTTACTAAAGCCCGGGTTTTTATCCGGTCAGAGGCACTTTGAGGCCTTCCGCCTTCCGAATTCCGAATTCCGACTTTGAGCCTTCCGGCTTCGCCCTTAGGCGCTAATATGGGCGCTTTACCTTTCATCGCCTTTTAGTTCATGCGGCAGGACGCCGTAGAAAAAGAAGCGGGTGATCTCCATGATCAGGTCCTGGGTATCGGCGTAGGAGGCAAGCAGTTGTTCGTCGGACACCCATTCCGGCATCTTGTGGAAGATGTAGAGCATGAAGGCCAGCCGAATATCCTTGCGTATCCATCCCTTCTGTTGCGCCTGAGCGTAATCGTTCATGATCCCCCGGAGCGCTTCTTCGGTGCGTTGTTCCATGTATTCCCGCAGTCCCCACTCCTGGTTGGAGTAGATATCGCGGACCAGTTCGGCGCTGATGCCTTCGGTGCCTTTGAACTTCAGGAGCAACTGTTTTTTCACCTTCTCCTCGAAGGGGATGTCCTCTTCCATGATGGCCCGGTACTCCTCCATGGATTCGTCGAACAGGCGCTGCAACATGGCCTTGGCCAGCTCGATCTTATTGGGGAAGGACCGGTAGAAGGTCATCTTGCTGGCCCCGGCCTCCCGGCAGATCTCCTCGACGGAGACGCGCCGGATGCCGTGTTTCCAGAACAGCCGTTTTGCGGTGTCCAGGATCTCGAGTGCCTTCGGGCTGTCGGGTTGGACGGTCATTTTCGAAATGTTACGAAATTTTTACAAAGTTACGATTTTATTTCAATAAGTCAATGATCGTAACATTTTATCGAAAACATGGCTTCTGCGGAGTCTATCGTTTAATGATCAGGATTTCCTGGTTGCTGAATTCCATCCAGGCGAAGTCATAGACGTTGTGGTAGATCTTACCTTCCTTGTTGAAGTAGATGCCGGTGAGGTAGTTGTAGCGGAAGCCGGTGGAGTCCAGTTCCGTCCGGGCGATTTTCATTTTAGTTCGCGAGGGGCCCATCAAGGTATTCAGGATCTCGCGGTTGCGGTGGAGGTAGCGGTCGGTTTGTTTGACCACACTAAGGGTGGCTTTCCGGCGGGCCATATTGGCGGCATTTTTGCAGTTGATGCTGCAGAATCGTTTGTCGCTCCGGCCGGCCAGGGGGTTGCCGCAGTGTTCGCATTGGCGGTTCATTCGCTTTTTCCCGGTGACAATATTCTTGTAGACAAAATCCCTGCTTTGTCCGGGCAGGCGGCTGCTTTACAGGCAAGGGAGCCTGCTTCGGTTAATGCTGGCCATCGTAGTGAAACCTCATCCGGCCGCATTACCATTAGCCGCCACCCGCAGGACAAGTCCAGGGTGCGCATCTTTGTGCCTGAATCTATGCTGGCTGATTATCTGCCTGTAATAAAAAACATACACGGCCGCCGGTGGAACCCGGAATACAAGGTGTGGGAAGCGCCGCTTACTAAAGTGACGGTTCGTTTCGTTGAAAAATTCCTCCCCGGCCTTGCTCATTGGACTTTCCAGGTTGAAGGCGACATACCAGAACGTATCGACATATCCCGGCCGGCGAAAAAGAACAGGCCTGCTTTCACACCGGCGCGTTATGAAGAAGAAGTGACGCGACTTGAAGGAGTACTATTGTTAAAGCGGTACAGTTGGCGCACCATTAAAACCTACCTTTCCTGTTTCCGCCGCTTCATCTGCCATTATAATGACACCAAGCCGGGAAATATTACCCGTACTCAGATTGACGCCTACATCGTGCACCTGGTCAAAACCAGGAATATCTCGGAATCGCACCAGAACCAGATCCTCAGCGCCATCAAGATGTATTATTGCGAAATTGCGGGCCAGGAGGAAAAAGTTCGACGTTTGATACGCCCCAAGAAAGCGCAGAAACTACCACACGTGTTAACAGTAAGACAACGGAGGTTTATACCCACATTACTCATGCGGGTTGGGCAAAAGTGAAAAGCCCTTTCGACGACCTAGACCTTTGAAAAAAAGGTTTTTACTTTTGGCAGACATTGTTTAGATTTGGAGGGGGGATGAGCACATTGTGAATATTGACGCAATAGGGGCTAAGTGGAAACAGCAATGCGGGGTTTGCTTAGTCGTTATTTCATTAATGAACGAGTTGAACTAAACCGCCGTACCGGCGGTAGCTTCTGTCCACCAAAAGGTTTAACTGGTAAAGCGAGGAGTAATTTTTTCACTAAATCGTTTTACCATGAAACCATTAAGAGCGAAAATGGTGCGCTACATGGAGCGCAGGGGCTACAGCGCCTCGACGATCAAAACCTACACCAGTTGGGTATCGCAGTTTGCCCGGTACAACGGCAAGAGCCCGGAGTTACTAAGCGAGGAGGATATTGGCGCCTACCTGGACTACCTCAGGGGCTGCCGTAAGTTGAGCCAGAGCAGCCTTGCGGGCTGTTACAGCGGTATCAAGGTGCTGTGGGAGAAGGTGCTGGGGCGAAGCTGGGACACACTTAAACTACCGCGCAGCAAGCGGGTACAGGCGCTACCGGAGGTATTGTCGGAAGAGGAGGTGCGCCAGCTTATATGCCGGACAAGGAACCTCAAACACCGAGCATTGCTCAAGGTATTGTATACTACGGGCATCCGGGTAGGGGAGCTGGTAAAGCTGAAGCCCGGGGATATTGATTCCAAGCGGATGGTAGTGCGTGTGGAGATGGGCAAGGGGCGCAAGAGCCGGTACACGGTTTTATCGCTGTCCATGTTGAAGGAGCTGCGTGCTTATTGGCTGAACTACCGGCCGCGGGCCTATTTGTTTGAAGGGGCAGTTGCCGGGCGGCATATCAGCATCCGCACGGTACAAGCAGTATTCAAGCAGGCATGCCAGCGTATTGGCCTTGGGAAGCAAGTGGGCGTTCATGTGCTGCGGCACAGTTTTGCCACGCACCTGTTGGAGAATGGAGTGGATACGCTGACGGTGAAGGCGCTGCTGGGGCATTCCAACGTAAGCACCACTGCGCGCTACGTGCACGTACAGAACAGCCGGATGAAGGGGCTTCCGGATTTGCTGGCCCGTTGGTAAAGGGCCATGGGCCGGCCCCGATATGAAGTAGCCGATATTATTCGGCACAGCGGGCAGGCATACCGATCAAAACACAAACTGAGCAAGGCAAAGCACAAGGCTATGCGGGCTATCGAGCAGTGCCGTACAGCGGCATTGGGCGGCCATGTGGATGCCTGTACACAATGCGGGCACATCCGCATCAGCTATAATAGCTGCCGCAACCGGCACTGCCCGAAGTGCCAGAGCCTGGCGCGGGAAGCGTGGCTGGAAGCGCGGCGGGCGGAACTGCTGCCGGTGGGGTACTTCCATGTGGTTTTTACCCTTCCGGCGGAGGTTCACGATGTGGTGCGCTATAATGAGCGGCTGTTGTACGGAACCTTGTTTCGGGAGGCGTGGGCAGCTTTGTCAAAGTTGTGCGCAGACTGGCATTACCTGGGGGCTCGCCCCGGGATGGTGGCCGTATTGCACACCTGGGGGCAGAACCTGCACTATCATCCACATGTGCACTGCATCGTGCCGGGCGGTGGGTTGAGGGGAGGCAAATGGGTGTCGGCTCGTGAGGAGTTCCTCGTACCGGTACAGGCCTTGTCCGCCCTGTTCAAGGGCAAGTTTGTTAGTGCTCTGCGTAGGTACTATAAAGCCGGCCGGCTGCGGCTGGAAGGGTTATGTGGCCATTTGCGCAGCAAGCGGGCCTTCGACAAACTGCTCAATGTGCTCATGGCTGCAGATTGGGTGGTGTACGCCAAGCCGCCGTTTGCCGGGCCGGAGCAGTTGTTGGCCTACCTGGGGCGTTACACCCACCGGGTGGCAATTAGCAACCACCGCATTGTGTCCGTGGACAAGGATACGGTTTGCTTCCGCTGGCGGGATTATGCCGATGGCAACCGTCAGAAAGTGATGCGCCTGGCCCATGAGGAGTTTATCCGGCGGTTTCTGCAGCATATTTTGCCTTCGCGGTTTTGTAAGATCCGGTATTACGGTATCCTGTCTAACCGGCTGCGCAAGCATGCTTTGTCCCTTTGCCGGCGAGCCTTGGGGGTAAAACCGCCGCCTCAACTTCCGGCCCTATCCTGGCGGGAGCGCTACCGGCAGGCTACGGGCATTGATTGGGATACCTGCCCGCTGTGCAGCAAAGGCCGCATGGTGACGGTTATCTGGATACCAACTGGGCGGGGGCCGCCTTTTTGCCTCATGGCGAAAGGGTTGTCCACCCCATTGCCCGCGGCTCAGGCGGACACAGCTCAGCCCTGAGGCTATACTTTTATGCCCTGAAGCGGGCGTTTGGCTTGAAAAAGAAGGAAGAAACGGCTATTTTAGGCTGCGGTTGCTGGCCAAAAGGGCCTACAAGGGGCCCGGCAGGGAAAAACGGGCGGCTGAAGAGCCGGAGAAGGCCCCCCAGATAGGCCGATACAATGCCCATAAGGGCAGGCGGGTTCAGCGGCTCCGTCCAACTGCATTGTATCTGACAGCACCGCTGCGCGGGGCCGGCAGATACAATGCTTAATGTTGTGCGAAATAGCAATTAAAAGCAAATTTGATGAAGACTAATTTAGATGAAATAAACGAACTGCATAATATCGAATTGTATTTGTATTTCTACGAAGACTTCATAGATGATGAGCGAACAAAAAAAGAATGCGAATTTATAATCAAAGAATGTGGAATAGAACCTGAAAACAAAATACTTGACCTTGCATGTGGACACGGAAGACACTCAATAAAGTTAGCAAAAAGACAATTTAAGGTTACTGGAATTGATATAAATCGTAGGTTTATAGAACATGCAGAAAGGAATTCTAGAGAACAAGGATTGGTAATCGACTTTAAGATAGGTAACATGCTTAATATTGAATACAATAACGAATATGATTGTATAATCCTTCTATTTAATAGTTTTGGTTTCTTGGATAGAGAAGATGGGATAAAATTCATTCAAAAAATAAGATCTGCCATAAGAAGTAATGGGAAAGTTTTTTTTGACATCAAGAATAGAGATAATATTTTGAGAGAATTAACAAGTTGTCAAATAACGGAGAAGGGTAAAGATTTAATGATTGATAGGTTGTCTTTTAATCCAAGAAAAGGAACGACAACGAATAATAGGATATACATTAAAGATGGAGTAAGATATGACACACCTTTTACCATGCAACTGTATAACTTCTCAGAATTTGAGGAATTACTATCAAATGGCGGGTTGAAAATAACCAAATTATATGGTGATTGGAATGGAAAAGAGTTTAGTGAGGACTCGAGGAGAATTATTGCCATAATTGAAAAAAAATAAATGCCATAACCATAATCGCACAACAAAGCGTATATTCCATAGCCTCCATGCGTCGGCTACGGCATATACGCTGGACGTTAGAGCCAATATGAGATAAGAAAAACCACTGTAATCAATTTATGGAACCGAAAAAACAAAATATTAAGGGTAACCCTTTTAGTAGAAAAGAAGTCATCTCCGAATATTATAAGACAGCAAAAGAACTTCATATGCATCAAGATAATATTCGTTTTTCAATGCTGAAGTTTTATTTCTTATCAATTTTTGGTTTACTTATTTCGTTTGGGAGACTAGAATTGAACGATCTGATTGAGGGGGTAATGTTCATCATTGTATTTTTTTTGGGAATTATCACACTTTTAGTACTGATGAGTGAGCATTCCTATTTTCTCAGATACAAAAAATGGATGCGAATCTTGGAGAATGAAATAGCTTCTCCTTCACAAATAGATTTGCTGGAATTGAACTATACTAATAACGAAGAGTTGAAAAAGATTAGAAGAGGTTTTGATTTAACGTTTACGCTAATTACTGCTCTAATAATATCCACAAATTCAGCAATTTTATATATGGGGCTAAGTAAGATTGGAGTTGATCAGATAATTGAAATAATAGCTATCATAATTTGGCTTATTTTATCAATTGCATTTTATGTAACATGGGCGACCAAATGATTACAGGCGTAATAATCAGAAATATGTTAAACTCTTGAATTAATGGATTATAATACTGGCTCTAACAATAGCTATGACGATCATGGCTGGTAGAAACCCAGCCACGCCGCATAGCCAAACCGTCAGACTGTGAAAAAACTTACCCCCTGGCTTCCCGGGCCGGACAAAAAGCCGTAAATTGGAAGAGC
>JACJXW010000015.1 GCA_020636405.1 Lewinellaceae bacterium
TCGCTTTCGGTATCGTAATCGAACTGGCGTTCTTCCAGGAATTGCACAAAGCCGTCGAAATCCTGGAAGTAGAATTCCTCGACATTCGGGATGCTATCGTGCTTCAGGCAAAACTGAGTGACGTAGTCGAAAATGAGGTGCTGCTCCAGCAGCCCCTGGACGATGGCGGCATCGGTAAATTTATCGATCATCACATCTGGCTTGACGCCGCCGCCGTCGAGCACCGTGCGGCCGCTGCGCGTTTTGAAAGGCGTGCGCTGGTCGTCCGGAATGTGGATGGGCTCGCCGTCTTCGTACTCTACGCTTTGAATGCAGCGGCCACTGGGGATGTAGTACTTGGCGGTCGTCAGCTTCAGCTTGGAGTTGTAGCCGATGTCTCTCGTATTCTGCACCAGGCCTTTCCCATAAGAGCGCTGCCCGATGAGCACGCCGCGGTCATAATCCTGGATCACGCCGCTGACGATCTCGGAAGCGGAAGCGGAATTTTTATTGATCAGCACGGTGAGGGGGATGTCGAGGTCGATGGGTTGGTTCATGGTGCTGAAAGCGCGGTCCCATTCCTTGACCTTGCCCTTGGTGGTCACCACCAGTTCGCCTCTCGGGATAAACACGTTGCAAATATTGACGGCCTCGTTGAGCAGGCCCCCGCCGTTGCCGCGCAGGTCGAAAATGATGCCTTTGAGGCCCGGGTTTTTATCTTTGAGATCCTTGACCGCATTGGCCACATTGGTGCCGGCTTCGCGGGTGAAGGTAGTCAATGCTACATATCCAATGCCATCGGCTACGATGCCGTGGTAGGGCACATTGGGCACCTGTACCTCTCCCCGGACGAGCTCGATGTCGAAATCGGCATCCCTGCCCGGGCGGCGGATGGTCAGCTTCACGGAAGTGCCCGGAAACCCCCGAAGGATATCGTTGATGGCGTCCGGGTCTTTGCCGGTGGCGTCCTGCCCGTCAACGGCAATGATCTGGTCGCCGGGGCGGAGGCCGGC
This sequence comes from Lewinellaceae bacterium, assembly GCA_020636405.1. GTDB lineage: Bacteria > Bacteroidota > Bacteroidia > Chitinophagales > Saprospiraceae > JACJXW01. Next base: position 993 of record JACJXW010000015.1, read on the forward strand.
CTTATCGGCGGCTTGCCCCTGGTACAATTCCGTGATGGTGACGTATTCTCCCATCTTCTGGCTGATGGCGCCAATGCCGTTGTATTTGCCTTCGGTCATGAAGCGGTAGCCCTCGATCTCCGACTCGGAGATGTAGTTGGTGAAGGGGTCGAGCGATTCCACCATGGCGTCGATCCCGATGCGCATCAGGTGGCCGGGGTCGACATCATCTACGTAGTACGTGTTGATCTCCTTGTAGAGATTGGTAAAAATCTCTATGTTTTTGAGGATTTCGAAATACTTGTTGTCGGGCTGGAAGGAAGCTGCCATTCCGACGAAGAGCAGGCTGATGATACCAGCGTATTTTAAGATCCGCTTCATGTGGTAAAAGTATTTTAATTATTAATGTAACGCCGCTTCGGGTATTGGTTACCGATCGTGTAATTTGTTTTTTGTTGAAATGGCTTTTCTTTCCAAAGCGTTTTCATACAGGAAGCCCAAAAACAGATGGGGGGTGAAGCATCGAAGCAATGACAGAGATACAGAATCGTTAAATATAGTGGGTTTAGGCGCCCAATGTCAAATTTTAACAAATGTTTAATGCAGAGCGAAGGATTGTTGGCTTGCCGGATAGAAAAATAACGCCCGGCGCTGTCAAATGTTGTGGGGGAAAGGGGCGTGGTTATGCTTTTTGGCAGAGTATGGTAGCCTGCCTTGGTTATAACCGACTGATTTCCAGGATCGCTTTGAACCTCAAGGCTACCTGTCTAACATTGGCCACCCGGAAGCCTGGCCTCCCATTGTCCCGTACACCGTACACAGGCCACGACACCGTTGAGCCCGTACACCGTACACTTTCCCGGCAGCCTCTGGCCAACCTTAGACGGATACCCAACCTCGAACCCAGAACTTTGAACACTTCCTGGTTGTCCCCGGCCGCTCTCTGCAGCATTGCTTTCCTGATTCTGAATGGCGCTTCCTTATACGGGCAAACCCGGCTGGCCATAGTGCCGTTGGATACTACGCCTGCCTTCGTCGAGCGCCGCCTCAATCCTCCGAAAGCTTTTTTCGATTCAGTGGCGATGGCGGCTTTTTTGAATAAACAGATACAGGAGTTGCGCCTTGCGGCCTACCTGGAAGCCTCCATCGACAGCCTGGCGCAGCGCGACAGCAGCTTTGCCGCCTACCTCCACCTGGGGCCGGCCTACGAGTGGGTGCAGTTGGAAACCGACAGCGTGCCGGAGCTTTTCCTCGATGCGGCGGGTTTTCGGGAGCGGCTGTACCGGGGGCGCCCCTTCCGGTTTGCGCAGTTGCGCAAATTGCAGGAGCGGCTGCTGGAATATTCGGAAAACCACGGTTATCCTTTGGCCCAGGTTTGGCTCGACGATATCAGCGTGGGAGCAGGCAAAGCCATAGCCCGGATACGACTGGACCAAGGCCCGCTTTTCCTGATCGACGAACTGGAGGTGGAAGGAGACGTAAAGATCAGCAAGGCATACCTGAGCAATTACCTGGGCATCCGGGAAGGAGCGCCGTACGACAACGGGCGGGTGCTGCGCATCCGAAACCGCATCCGGGAGCTGCCTTTTCTGAAACTGGATCAAGACCCTCTGGTCACCTTCATTGGCGACCAGGCGTCGCTCCGGCTGCTGCTCAGCAAAAAGAGGGCCAGCCGCTTCGACTTCGTGATCGGAGTACTGCCCCAAAACGCCAGCGGGCGGCAGGAAAACAACCGCAACCTGCTCGTTACCGGCACGTTCAACGGAGAATTGCAAAACCAGTTTGGCCTGGGAGAGCGCATCTACGCCGCTTTCGAACAACTGCGGCCAGAGACGCAGGATTTGGAGCTGGAATTCAACTACCCTTACGTGCTGGGGCTGCCCTTCGGCGCCGACTTCCGCTTTACCCTCTATAAACGCGACACCTCCTTTCTGGACCTCGAGTCCGACCTCGGCATCCAATACCTGTTCGAAGGCGGCAACTACATCAAGGCGTTCTGGAACAACCGCTCTTCCTCCCTGCTGACCGTAGACGAAAAACGACTGGAACAGCAACAACGGCTGCCGGCCACCCTCGATGTGCGCAATGCCTCCTTCGGCCTGGAGTACGCCCTGCAGCGGCTCGACTACCGCTTCAACCCCCGAAAAGGCTGGGCTGCCTTCCTGCGGGGCGGGGCGGGCGTCAAGCGGATAGAACGCAACAACCGGATCGTCGAACTGGGCTTTGGGGAGTTGTACGATACGCTTACCCTGCGCAGCTTTCAGTACAAGCTCAACGCCCGCCTGGAAGGCTACCTTCCCGTTTTCAGCCGCAGCGCCATTAAAGGCAGCGTACAGGGCGGCGCCATCATTTCCGAAGAACCTGTCTTCTTCAACGAGCAGTTCCGCATCGGCGGCAACCGCCTGCTGCGCGGCTTCGACGAAGAGTCCGTCTTCGCTACCAACTATGGCGTGGCTACGTTGGAATACCGCTTGCTCATCGGCCAAAATTCTTATCTCTATGCTTTTGGCGATTATGCTTATGTGGAAGATAAAACCCGGACTAAAAATGTCACCGACCAACCCTACGGCTTTGGCGCCGGCATCACTTTCGAAACCGCCGTCGGCCTGTTCGGCGTGAGCCTGGCCTACGGCAAGCGGCTGGATAACCCCATCGACTTCAGTGCGCCGAAGGTGCACTTTGGGTATGTGAGTTTGTTTAATTGAGCCTTTCGCCGCTCCCGCGTAAACTGCCGACAGTTTATCCTCCCCTGTTCAAAAACCAATCCAGCGCCTGATACGCCTTCGAATGATACTTCCACACCCGGAAATACGGCGCCTGGCGCGCCCCGAACTGCCGCCTTATGGCCTCGATATTCGGCATCATGCTTCCTTCGAAATCGAAAACGGGCAGTTTCAGCACATCGTGGGTGTAGCAGATGGCCTCCCAGATCAGGAGCAGCCCGGCGCCGCTGTCGCGCAATTCCGGGTCGTCGCCGGAAAGGTGATAGTAGCTGGCACGGCCGTCCCAGATGAGGTAGGCGGCGGAGTGGATGCGGCCCTGGCCGTCTTCGGCGCAAAAGATCATGCGGCTATTGTTTTGGGAGAGGGCGGCATCGTGGCGGAGGAAGAACTCCAGGGAGTGAGGCCGGGGCAGGCCCTGCCGTTCGAAAGGGAGCAGGTTGATGCGGTAAAAATCTTCCGGCGCCATGTCCCGCCGAATGCTCAGCTCTTTCCCGGCCTTTTTAAGGTTGCGGCGCACGTTGCGGTTGAAGCCTTTATAAACGGCGTCCAGGCCGTCCTGCAAGTTCAGTTGGTAGGTATAGCGGGTTGTCTGCCGGTAGCCCTGCCAGTAAAAGGGCAGCCAGTTGGAGACGGAGGGGTGGAACTCCTGTTTGACGGCGTGAACGGCAGGCAATTGACCGATAAGCTGTTCGTAAAATTTGTGTTCGAACTTGAGTTCCCGGAAATCGGGGTGCAGAAAGGGCCCCAGGTGTTTGCAAAAGTAAGGCATGGCCAGGTAGCGAAACGGCCCCTTGCGTTTCAGAAACCACGGCATGGCGGCGGCCAGTTGTTCCCCGTGCTGCACCACTGCTGCGCCCCACTCTCCACCTTCGCAGACGGCATCGAGGTACCAGGGCTGCGCGAATACGGGCAAATCGGGAACCTGTTGGCAGAATTGTTGGTAGAGCGTTTGGTTAGGCATGGCGTTATTTGGCATAGCCTGGAGCAAATCAATTGATCGACTATAATTTTCGGGCGATGAGCAGGCCGTCGCGCAGCGTCAGCATGACGTTCTCCACCCTTTCGTCCATCTGAACCTTTTCGTTGAACTGATGGATCAGCCCGGCATCCTGGTCCCGTTCTCGTTCGGCTGATGAGAGTACTTTGCCGCTCCAGAGCACATTATCGGCGATGATGAGCCCTCCGGATTGCACCTTGTCAATTACAAGATCATAATAAAGGGCATATTCCTGTTTATTGGCATCGATAAAAACCAGGTCAAATGGGCCTTTCAGCCCGGGGATGATCTCTGGTGCGTCGCCAATATGCAGGCGGATGCTGCCCTCGAGCCCGGCCAGGGCGATGTATTTTCGGATGAGGTATTCCAGTTCCGGATTGGCCTCGATGGTGTGCAGAACGCCGCCTTCCTCCAGGCCCTGGGCCAGGCAGATTGCCGAATACCCGGTAAAGGCGCCGATCTCCAGGATGGCCCGGGGCCGGCATATTTTACTGAGCATTGCCAGAAACTGCCCCTGCAGGTGGCCGGAAAGCATCTGTGGCGCCAGCGTTTTCAGGTGCGTTTCCCGTTCCAACTGGTGGAGAATGGCAGGCTGAGCAGTAGTATGCGCCTCGCAGTAGAGATTTAGCTTATGGAGGAAATCATTCATAGGAACAATTGATGCAGGTTGAACAATTTGACGATCGCGAGAATGACCACCACAATCAAGAGCCGATGCGCCCAGACATTGGCCTGTTCGTAGCGCGAAGCGTAGTGGGCTGTAACATAGCCCCCGGCAGTCTGCCCGACCGCCATGAGCAGGCCGATTTTCCAGTCGATCAGGCCCTGGGTCTGAAAAATCAGGATCACCAGGAAGGTGTAAGCACCGACCACGAATATCTTCACGGCGTTGGCGTCCACCAGGCTGTAATGGGCGTACAACACCATCACCGCCAGGAAGAAAACGCCCATGCCCATCTGAATGAACCCGCCGTAGAACCCCAGCGCCAGGTAGAGCGGGACGGCGATCCAGGGATTGGTTTTCCGGGCGATGTCGGTGCTGCGCAGCCAGCGGCTGGGCTTGATCAGAATGACGAACAACATCACCACCATGAGGAAGCGGAAGACGTTTTTGAACTCTTCATTGCTCACATTAACGGCGACGATTACGCCAATGACCGCCCCGATGATATTGAGGGTTATGGGCAACCAGCTTCGGCCGAGGTGGAGCTTGCCGTTCCTCCAGAATGCAACCGTGCCGGCGGCGCTCTGCGTAAAGATACCGATGCGGTTGGTGCCGTTGGCGAGGTTGCCCGGCAGGCCGATCAGCTCAGTGAGGATGGTCAGGGTGATGGCCGAACCGTTACCCGCCAGGGTGTTGATGCTGCCGGCCAGGGCGCTTCCCAGGACCGCAACGAGATAATGGTACCATTCCAACTGCATGGGGTAAGAGGTTTGGAGGGCAAAGATAGGCAGAGGAAGGTTGAATTCCCGGATAAAGATCATAACAATTAACCAGCAACTGCCCGGGAACTTTGGTCCTGGGGCATTATTGCACCTTACAACGCACCAGCCGCATTTCGATGTCCAGGGGCTGGTTGGGAAGGAAATTGGTGTATTGGATCAGGCCTACGCCTTTGGCGAAGAAATCCGACCGGTGGCGTACAGTGCCGCCATCTCTCAACTCTTCAGAAGAAAAAAAGTAGAAGGTATGCCGGTACTCCAGCGCGTCGAAAGTTCCGTAAGGGACTTCTACGCCCTGCACCGAATGCAGGCAAATGTCTCCCGATTCGGCGCTATTAGCCAGCCAGTCGGCGGGAAGGCCAGTTGTGTCGCCAATAGCTGCTGTGCTGAAAAGGAGCCGCCCCTCCGAATCCATAACTTCCGGGCCGGAGCAACGCAAAACAGCCCGGTAGGCCTGCCCCAGGCGGGAGCCTTCCAGAACAAAATAATCGGAACGCCCAATGAGGGTGTCTTTCAGGACGTAAACGCTGTCTCGTTTGTGCAAAGGAGCCTCTGCTCCGGTTTGCAGGTCGATGCTGAAACTTTCGAATACCCAGTAGTTGCCCACCTGCAGTTGCAGGTAGTCCTCAGCAGGTTCGTATTCCTCTTCCAAAGGCTTGCCGTCTTCGATTTTGAACTCCTGGCTTTCCTGGCTGCAGGACAGCACGCTGCCCATTAAAAAAACTACTAATACGCTGGCCGTTATCCTCATAGATGAATACATATTGCTTCTTCGGCGTTAAAGGTAACGCTTTAACCCCGCAATTGATGAAAAGGCGTTGCTTGATGTTGCCCCAAAAATATAATTCATGAGACGTTCACAAGTTTGAAAAACACCGAAAAATAACAGCTATTCTGGTGTTTTCAACCTAATTAACGCAATTTGGCACGCTACTGACAGTTCTTCTTTGAAGACATAGCAGATGAAGCGGTAGAAAATGGAAACATCTACCCGTTTCAGCCCCGAAAATATTGACAGGAATTATTAACTGCGCTGCAACCATTCCCCAATCAACTGAACCGATTCCATCATATCACCGCAAATTTGTTCTACAAACCGCCCATTCAGCGGTTGTTCGGGGTACTCTTCTCTGGCCATTTTTAATGCTTTTTCCCCATTGAAGTCGACATAAGACATACGGGCGGTCAGCTCGTCGGATGGGCGCCCAAAGTCATAGCTGGGCAAGAGGGCGACGCCCGTATCCTCCAGCATTTGCTCGCACAATTGTTGACTGTTCAGGATGCCCCGATGCACCAGGGAATCTTTATAGAAAGAGAAATTGGGAAAGAGGTAAAACCCTCCCTGCGGCTTGGGTGCAGACACGTTGAACCCGCTCAGTTTGGAATGCAGCGCCCGGCCCACTACCCCGAGTATCCGGCGCGCATCGCGCAGATACTGGTCGATAATGGGATTGGCTTTAAACGCCTCTACGGCGGCGTACTGTATCGGCGCGCTGGTGGAGGTGAAAGTCTCGCTGGCGACAATGGCCATGGCGTCGAGCAGCCAGCGCAGAGATTCGGGAAAGACGAACATGCCCAGGCGCCATCCGCCGGCGCCGCACCATTTGGAAATCCCACTGCTGATGATGGTCCCTTCCGGATAAAAGCGGGCGATGCTGA
>JACJXW010000016.1 GCA_020636405.1 Lewinellaceae bacterium
CCAGCAGGTCGAGCGTGGTGAGTTGGAAAAGCGCTTTGGGCAGCCGTCCGATGCGGTTGTGAGCGGTGTGAAGCTGGCGCAGTTTTTTTAGCCCGGACAATTGGGGCGGTAGCCGTTTGACCTGGTTCTTCTGAATATCCAGGAGGATTAGCTGAGTGAGCAGGCCGATCTCCGGCGGCAGTTCTTCCAGGGCATTGCCTGCCAGGCGCAGGGACTGGAGCTTTTCCAGCCGCCCGATAGCCGGTGGCAGGGCCTTGATCTGGTTATTGCTGAGGTTGAGTTCGGTGAGTTGGCGCAGTTCGAAAAGCTGGGGCGGTAGCTCTGTGATCTGGTTGAAGCTCAAGGACAGGCTGCGCAGGTTTTTCAGCTGTCCGATCTGGCGGGGGATCTCACGGATCATATTGACGCTTACATCCAGTTTCCGCAGCTCAGGCATTCCGAAAACGACAGGAGGCAGGGCATCCAGCCGGCAATTGTGCAGGTGCAATTCCGTTACCTCTTCCCGGTGCGCCAGAGCAGTTTGCAGGTTGTAGGCCTTCATGCTTCTTCTTCGATCTTGATGCCCATTTGTTTCATCAGCAGAGTGGCATTGAAACTCTGGCTGACGCCCTTCTTCAGTTTGTAGTCAAAATACAGTTTCCCGTCTTTAATTTCCACTTCGATGCGCAGGTTTTCGACGGCGCCGCCGGCCTGGGCTTCCAGTTGCCCCAGCTCCAGGTCGTGAGTAGCGATGATGCCGGAGCCCCGGCTGCGGATCAGCTGTTTGATCAGGGCCTTGGAACCGGTATGGCGGTCGTTGGAGTTGGTGCCCTTGAGGATCTCATCGAGCAGGAAGAAGGCCTGGGGCAGGGGAGGCTGCTTATCGGCACTGGCTTCTACCGCTTCAATAATGAGCTTTAAGCGTTTGAGTTCGGCGTAGAAGGAGGAGGTGCTTTCGTGCAGCGCGTCCTGGGTGCGCATGCTGGTATACACCTGAATGGGCGGCAGGGCCAGGCGGCGGGCACAGGCTGGGGCTCCGGCCATGGCCAGCACGATATTGATGCCTACAGTACGCAGGAAAGTGCTTTTCCCCGCCATATTGGAGCCGGTAACCAGCTTGATGTGGCCATCGGTGGGAACAACGATATCGTTGCTTACCCGCTTATCGCGGTGAATAAGGGGGTGAGCCAAAGCCTCTCCTTCCAGGCGGGGCGCATCATGGATGGTAGGGAAGGCCCATTCGGGATTGTTGAAATAAAGGTTTCCGAAGCTGCTCAAAGCCTCGAATTCGGCGATGGCCTCGAACCATTGAGGGAGTTGCGTTTTGAGGCGGCCCTTCCAGCGCTCCAGGCGGTAAACCCACTGCAGGTCCCACAGGCCTCCCAGGTTGAGGAAGATGGCGAAGAAGTTGTACCGCACATTAAGTTGCCCGATGATGTAGGAAAGGCGGTGAATGGCATCGGAGGCCAGTTTGCCATCCGGCAGTTCCAGTATCCGGTGGAGGTTCTGGAGCATCGGCGTTTCGAATGCCTGCCCCTCGATATGGCGCAGCAGGCGCGCATAATGGCCCAGTGTTTTTTCGGCATGGGTGGTCTGGATGTGGGCTTTGTCTACCTGCTCTTTCGTCTGTTTGAGTACCCAGGCCGGGGGCAACAGGAAAAGGATGGCCACATACCAGGGGAGGTAAAGGATGAACAGCACCAGCCCCGCTACGGCCCAGAAGGGGGACAGATACAGCGCGGCTACCAGCCAGCGTCGGTTGCTGACGAATGGGGGGTCTTCCAGCCACCGCTTCAGCAGCTGGATATGGCCCGGGCTGTCTTCCGTTTCGAGGCTGTAGGCCTGGAAGTGCTGCCGCCAGTCGAGCATTTCTTTCAGCTCGGCGATGGCCGGCTGCCGCTGTTGAATGACGGCTGCATCGGCCGGTACGCACAGGAAGTGGGCCAGGCGGCCCCTGCCCAATGCGGTGCCTGCCCGGTTGAGGTACTGGAAAAAAGAGTAGCCGCCGAAAAGGTCGAGGTCCAGAGAGTAGGGGTGTTCGGCCTCGGTAAACTCCTGGCCATTTTGGAATGCGGTATACTCATGGCCCAGTACTCCTGCTTCCAGGCGGTTGACGGTTGCCAGGTTGGAGTGGTGCTTTTGCTGTTTTTGTATATCCTGGTGCCACAGGATGAAACGGTAAAAGACATAGAGGAAGGCCAGGGTAAAAACGGCGCCGGCCAGCTCGTGCACGCCCGTCCAGAGGTATATGGCCACCCCCACGGCAGTGATGAACAGCGACAGGCGCACCAGTGCGAATTGGTTGTACTTTTTTTTGAGCGCCTCGGCTGTCGTTTCGAAAGCCCCGGCGCGTTCGAGGTATTGTTGTTTCATGTTGTCGGGTACGATTGAGTAAACCTCAAAAAATAAGTTGTCGGTTTCGACGATTAGGCCGGGAAAATACGAAGATCAGAGGAATTCAACGTGGTTGTGCATGTCTTTGGGGGAAAACACGTAGTGGATTAACTCCGGGCCTCTAACAATGGCGCCAATACTCGTTCCCTGCGGAGTGTAAACAATGCCGGCGTGTTCTTTCCCTTTGGCATTAGGCACTGTCCACAGGAATTGTCAAAGAAGGGAAAACTTTCCGCGAAAATTCGCTAAATTCCATTATTTTAGCGCACTTATGAGTGCAAAGACACAGAACGAGCGAATACTTTTTGGGCTGAAGGTGAAGCAGTTACGGCAGGGCAGGGGGCTTTCCTTTTCCGACCTCAGCCAGTCGTCCCACCTATCTGTATCCTACCTGAACGAGATCGAGAAGGGGAAGAAATATCCGAAGGAAGACAAGCTGAAGGCGCTGGCCGATGCTTTGGGGGTTGGCTATGAGCAATTGGTTTCCACTGAGCTCAGTAAAAGCCTTGCTCCGGTGGGCGAGTTGCTGCAATCCAACTTTCTCAACGAGTTGCCGCTGGACCTGTTCGGCATCGAGCTGTCTAAAGTGGTGGAGATCATCGCCAACGCTCCGGTGCGGGTGGGAGCCTTCATTTCCACACTGCTGGAATTGTCGCGCAACTATGCGCTCAAGGAAGAGAACTTCTACTTCGGCGCGCTGCGCGCCTATCTGGAACTGCACAACAACTATTTCGAAGAGCTGGAGCAGGCGGTGGAGCATTTTATCCGTCAGCACGAGGTGCCTGCCAGCCGGCCGATCAGCAGTACCCTGCTGAAGCAGATCCTGGAGGAGCGGTTTGGCTACGAGATCGTAGAGGACGGGCTGGATGCCTACCCCGAGCTACTGAAATTGCGCTCGGTTTTTCTTCCCAAAGAAAAACGCCTGCTACTCAACAGCAAACTCACCCCCAACCAACGCGCCTTTCAGTTTGGCAAAGAACTGGGGTTCGGTTTTCTAAACATCGGAGAACGGGCCAATACGTCGAGCCTGCTGCGCGGCCGGGCCTTTGAGGAAGTGATCAACCACAGTAAGGCCATCTATTTCTCGGTAGCCCTCCACATTCCCCGTGATCCTTTCATTCAGGATATGAAGGCTTTTTTTGAGAAAGAGCGCTGGGACGGAGAGGCCTTTCTGGCCATCATGAAGAAATACGACGCCACCCCGGAGATGTTTTACCACCGGCTGACCAATATCCTGCCGCGCTTCTTCGGCATGAATAAATTGTTCTTTCTGCGTTTCATCCACGATCCGGAAAAGGACACCTTCGAGATCGATAAAGAGCTGCACCTCAGCCGCCGCCACCATCCGCATGGCAACGCCCTGTTTGAACACTATTGCCGCCGCTGGGTATCGCTCTCCTTGTTGCAGGACCTTCACAACATGCAACAGGAAGGCAAATATGTGGATACCTTCGTCCGCGCCCAGCGCTCGCGCTACATTGGAACAGATGATGAGTATCTGTGCCTGACCATCGCCCGCCCGGCTTACCCTACGCCCAACCGCAACGTGAGCGTTACCATAGGCCTGCTGATGAGCGATGAGCTGCGGGAACAGGTCGCCTTCTATGAAGACCCCGCCATTCAGTACCGGGAAGTGAACAATACCTGCGAACGTTGTTCGATTACGGACTGCCGCGAGCGGGCTGCGCCGCCGGCCGTGGTGAACAAGCGCGAAGAGTGGAAGCGCATCCAGGAACGGCTGGAGGAACTCAACCAGTAAACCGGTTCCTTGTTAGCGCATTTTTTCCTATTTTCGTGGGCCTGGGCTTTTTAGGTTCCCATAACCAGGAAAGCCTTCTCTCAAAAAAGTAAAACCATTAATGCCCGATATGAAACGAATCACACTGATCGCCCTGGCTATTACAGGTATGCTGAGCCTGGGCTTTGCCCAAACACAGGACATCACCCTGGAAGCTATTTGGAAAAACTACGAATTTTTCCCCCGCTCGGTGCCTGGATTCAACTTCCTGAAGGACGGAAAACATTATACCCGGCTGGAAGACAACAAAATACTGCAGTACGACTTTACTACCGGCACCTTGGCCAATACCATCTTCGACCCGGCCTCTATCAAGGAAACGGGGGATTTTAGCGGTAGTGTCGACGGGTATACTTTCAGCGAAGACGAAAAGAAGATCCTCATCGAAACCGGATCGGAGTCGATCTACCGGCGCTCGTCCCGCGCCAATTTTTATGTATACGACCGATCTACGCAGAGCCTTACGGCGCTGTTCCCCGGTGGAAAGCAAATGTACGCCACGTTCAATCCCCAAGCGGACAAGGTGGCTTTCGTGTACGATAATAACCTCTACCTGAAGGACCTGCCTTCCGGTAACCTGTCCCAACTCACTACCGACGGGGAGTACAACAAGATCATTTACGGCGCAACCGACTGGGTGTACGAGGAGGAACTGTCTTTTGCACAGGCGTTCTTCTGGTCCCCCGACGGGCAGAACATCGCATACTATCGTTTTGATGAGCGTGAGGTGAAGCAGTTCACCATGACCAATTATCACGATGAACTCTATCCGGGTACGTTACTTTCAAATACCCGAAGGTGGGAGAGTAAATTCAAAAGTAGATATCTACGTATACAGCCTTTCTACCGGAAGGCGGTGAAAGCAGATCTGGGCGCCGAGAAAGACATCTACATTCCCCGGTCAAGTGGGTCAATGAGAAGCAGCTTTGCATATACCGGCTCAACCGCCATCAGAACGAACTGGAACTGCTGCTGGCAGATCCGCTTTCGGGCAAAACCGAGCGGTTGCTGTACGAAAAAAATAAATACTACATCTCCGAGGAGCTTTACGATGACCTGGTATTCCTGGAAGACGGCAAGCACTTTATCTGGGCCAGCGAAAAGGATGGATGGAAACACCTCTACCTCTATACCATGAAAGGGCGCGAGGTGCGCCAGGTGACTCAGGGCCAGTGGGAAGTGGACGCATTCTACGGCGTAGATGAAAAAAACGGGCGGCTCTATTACCAGTCCGCTGAAAAATCGCCCCTGGAGCGCCAGGTGTACAGCATCGGCCTGGACGGAAAGGACAAGCAGGTGTTGGCCGGGGCTACCGGCTGGAACAGCGCCCAGTTCAGCAGCACTTACGATTACTACGTGGTGACGCATTCTACTGCCAACAGCCCTGCCACCTACACGGTCTATGACCGTAAAGGGAAGCCTTTGCGGGTGATCGAGGAGAACCTGAAGCTGAAGGAAAAGATGCAAAGCTACGGAACTCAACCGGTGGAGTTCTTCAGCTTTAAAACGAGCGATGGGGTAGAGTTGAACGGCTGGATGATCAAGCCCCGCGACTTTAAAGAAAACCGTCAGTATCCGGTATTTATGACCCAGTATGGCGGCCCTGGCAGCCAGGAAGTGGTGGATCACTGGATGGGCTTCGACTACTGGTGGTACCAGATGCTGGCCCAGCAGGGGTACCTGGTGGCCTGTGTAGATAACCGGGGCACCGGCGGGCGCGGCGAAGAGTTCAAGAAAATGACCTATATGCAGCTTGGCCATTATGAAACGATGGACCAGATCGAAGCCGCCAAATACCTGGCCCGCCAAAAATATACCGACCCTTCCCGGATCGGCATCTTCGGCTGGAGCTACGGCGGTTATATGTCCTCCCTTTGTATCCTGAAAGGCAACGACGTCTTCAAGGCGGCCATCGCGGTTGCCCCGGTAACCAACTGGAAGTGGTACGACACCATCTACACGGAACGGTTCATGCGTACCTACGAGGAAAATGAGGACGGCTACAGAGAAAATTCTCCGGTGTACTTTGCCGACCGCCTGAAAGGCAACTACCTGCTCATTCACGGCATGGGGGATGATAATGTACACTTTCAAAACACGGCCGAAATGGTCAATGCACTCGTCGCCGCCAATAAACAGTTTGAAACCTATTTCTACCCCAACCGCAACCACGGTATCTACGGGGGCAATACCCGCCTGCACTTGTACACCAAGATGACGGATTTCCTCAACGAAAAACTCAAGGAAGGCGGAAAGGAAAACCAGGCACCGAAAAAAGGTAAGGAGATCCTGAAAACGGATAGCCCTGAAAAGCTGCAGCGCCAGCGGACACCGGTGAAGGAGTGAGGGGGATATTGATTTTCGATTTTCGATGTGTGATTTTTGATGTTCGATTTCCCGGCACATCAAACATCGAACATCAAAAATCAAACATCATAAATTTTAACGGGCAATTTATCATTCGCTATGCTGATCACAACCACAGACTTCATTCCCGGGCGCGAGATCGTCGAGGTGCTCGACATCGTCCGGGGCAGCACCGTTCGGGCCCGCAACGTGGGGCGCGACATTTTTGCCGGCCTCAAGAGCCTGGTAGGCGGAGAGATCCATGAATATACCCGCCTCATGGCCGATGCCCGCGAACAGGCTATCGACCGCATGATCGCCGATGCAGAGGAGGTCGGCGCCGATGCGGTCATCAACGTACGATTTACTACAGCGGGGGTCATGCAGGGGGCGTCGGAGATACTGGCCTACGGCACGGCGGTCCGCCTGAAATAGCGTATTATTTGTACCGTTGATTCGAACTTATCCTTCACAGAAGGGGTTTGGATTAGGGCGCCCTGGGGAGCAGGGGTTTGGTATACAAACCAATTACCGACAAAGGCCTCATAGCGCCAAAAAGAATACACCATGGCCATCAGGAAGAAGAACGAATACAAGGTAGAGATCGTCAACCGAAAGGCAGACTTTGAATACAGCTTCATAGACACCTATGAGGCAGGCATCATTTTGGCCGGCACTGAGATCAAATCCATCCGGAAGGGGAACGCCAACCTTCGCGACGCATACTGTTATTTCAAAAAAGGAGAGCTGTACATTAAAAGCTTGTTTATCGCTGAATACTCTTTCGGGAACCAGTTCAACCACGAACCTCGCCGCATCCGAAAGCTACTGATGCGCCGCGGCCAGCTGCGCAAGCTGGAAAAACAGGTGAAAGAACGGGGTTATACCATCGTGCCGGTGCGCCTGTACATCAACGATCGGGGTTTTGCCAAAGTGGAAATTGCCCTGGCCCAGGGTAAGAAAGTGCACGATAAGCGGCAATCGATAAAAGAGCGCGACGTGAAGCGGGACCTGTCGCGGATCAAGAAGATGTATTAGAGCGGCATTCGGAGTTCGGTATTCGGGGGTCAGCTGTGAACAGCTTGCGAACCCCGAATACCGAACCACGAACGGCGGCCGGCGCCTTTAAGGCCTGCAATCCCTATAGCTTCGATTTGATACGCTGGTACTCTGCGTCGTAGCTCTTGGTACCGCGGCAGTTCATCTCTTTTGCTTTAGCATCGATATTTTCCACCCGGTTGCCCGGGTTGGGGTGGGTACTCAGGAATTCGGGGGGCGTCGGCTGGCCTTCCATTTTGCGGAAGAAGCCGGCGGCTCCATTGGCATGATAATCCGTACCGCAGAGGTAGATAACGGAATAGGTATCCGCTTCGGTTTCGTGGGTGCGGCTGAATTTCAGGTTGATCAGCCCCAAAGCGACCTGCTCGAGCATACCCGGTTCGGCGCTGCCGGTGGCGATGGAGGCCAGCGCTGAAAGGCCGTAGATCTTGGTCATCTGGCGGGTGGAGTGCCGCTGAGCAGCGTGGGCGATCTCGTGGCCCATCACCCCTGCCAGTTGGTCTTCCGAATCCAGGAACTTGATCAGGCCGGTGTACACGTAGATGTGGCCGCCCGGCGTACAGAAGGCGTTCAGGGTCTCATCATCCTTAATGATCTTCACTTCCCAGGCAAATTGGTCCTTAAAGGCAACATTGCCGGTATTGAGGATCTTATCCCTTATTTTTCGGATATAGGCATAGGCTTCTTCGTTCCCTTTTTCCGGCAGTACCGGAAATTGGGCAGGGTCATCTGCGATCTGTTGGGCCACCTGTTGCCC
>JACJXW010000002.1 GCA_020636405.1 Lewinellaceae bacterium
AATTGCCGGCAGGCTATGGCCCAGCTATCTTGGTAATCTATAACCTTCAGGGAAAGCCAATGCTGAAACGAAGCTTTGCTGAAGGGCGGCACACTATAGACTTGCCTAAAAAACGGTTCCAGCCAGGGCTCTACCTCACTGAAATTGTGTTTTCGTCCGGGCAGCGGCAGCGCCTTAAATTGATCCTTACCCAATAATTCATCCATCGGCCGGGCCTTTGCTGTGAGGCCCGGCTCCTTCCAACCTTAAGTGCTATGAAATTTGTACCCTTTTTGCTGCTACTGCCGTTCTGTCTTCCTGCTTTTGGCCAGCCCTTTAACTCCGCTATAGGCCTGGGCTATCCCCTAAACCACTTTCGGGATATGATCGTGGACAATGACACCATTATTGGCTACGGCTTAGGTTTCTCCAATGATTCTATTCCCCAACAGGGCCTTTTGTTGTCTAAGTTTGACTCTTCCGGCCACCATTTGTTCTCCAAAATGATCCTCGACCCTCAGGGTGCTCCCCTTTCTATTGACTACCATTGGGGTAAAATCGCCAAAACTCGTGACGGCGGGTACATCATGACTGCCGCACCCACTAATAGGATCGCCGCCTGGCTAATCAAAACCGATCACGATTTTGAATTAGAGTTCATAAAAGAATACCTGGATACGGTGAACCGCCGCCATTATAGGTATAATGTGCCGATTGAGCTTAGCGATGGGTATATATTGAGTGGAGGGATACAACGGCCCAATTACAGGAATAACCCATTTGCCCGGAGAGTAGACCAACAAGGCAATACGGTTTGGTTTAAATACTACGGGGATTATGAAATTGAAGACTTGGTCAATTCCATGGCAAAGGTTAACGATTCCTTATTTGTATTATGTGGCACAACAGATGTGGAAGGGCCCAATTCTGCCCGGGTTACCATCCGGTTTATCAACGGGCGGGGAGAGGTTGTCAGGTTATGGAGTTCTGAGCCTAATCCAGAAATCGGTTATAACAGGCATATTCTCCCCACAGCTGATGGAGGCCTTATTACCTTTGGCTTGCATTTAGTAGAAGTCATCAACGAAGCCAGTTACGTTGAACCCACCCTAGCCAAACTGGATTCCAATTTCCAAACCGAATGGGTGCGCCATGTCGGGTACGTGCACCGGCTTGGGACGGATATTACCTTCTGGGATATGGAGCCCCTCTCCGACGGCAACTACATCGGTGCCGGGGAGAGCGTAAACGATCCCGGCAGCGAACCCCGCCGCCGGGCCGGCTGGCTGTATAAGTTCTCTCCTCAGGGAGGTTTTCTCTGGGAGGCCTTGCCCGAAGTACCTTTTCTGCCGCTGTCGGAATACGACATAGGGGCACTGGCGGGCGTAGGCGAGCTGTCCAGCGGCAGCATCGTAGCGGCCGGGGAGGCCATTGACTTCAACCGAAAGTACATCTGGCTGGTGAAGGTTACGCCGGACGGCTGTTTGGATACGCTCTGCTCGCTGGTGTCGGCGGTGGAAGAGGAAGTGCTGGCTGTCGGGGAGGCGGCGTTTTCCTTATACCCTAACCCCACTGCCGGGCCGCTTACGCTCGCCTGGGCAGGGGCGCTGCCGGGGCAGGAGGCGGCCATCCGGCTATTCGACGCTACCGGGCGCTTGGTGTGGCGGCAGCAGCGCCGGATGGAGCGGCAGATGCAGTTGAGCCTGGCCGACTTGCCGGATGGGTTGTATGTTTTGCAGGTGCAGGCAGGACAAAAAAGTTGGGTGGAAACGGTGGTGGTGCGGAGGGAATAAACAGGCCGAAGTCGTCGTTTAGAATAAGCCTGATGCGAGTGAGTTCCTGATAGCGTAAATCGTTATAAAAACACACCACAATGAAGTTCTCTTTAACAGCTATTGTGTTATGCCTAACCACCCTGGCCTTTTCCCAGGCCGAATTCAGCTGGGGGCTGGAAGCCTACCCCAACTATTCGCACCGCAGGCTGATAGCCCAAACCTCCATACCCAGCAATGAGGCCAGGGTGCTGGAAGACCTGGAAACGGGCCGGTTTTCTTACTCTGCCGGCCTCTTCGCCCAATGGCGGGGCGGGCGCGCCGGTTTCCAAACCGGCCTGCGGTTTGCCAACACCGGCTACCAAACCATAAGAACCCCGCTTTCCGCTGACGACACGCCCCCGCCCGGCGCTACCGAAAAGCGCATCGACTACCAAAACCTTTTCCTCGAAGCGCCGGCGGAGCTGCAATTCATCCAGGAGCTGGACGACAACAACGACTTCTTCTTTATGGTGGGCATGGCCCTGGCCTACAACCTCAGCAACACCAACAAAACCATCTACTATTCAGGAAACACCAGCTCGGCAAACAGCGAAAAGGCTAACAACGAGGATTTTGCCAGCTTCAGCTACAGCTTCCTCTCGGGCATGGGCTGGGAGCACCGGTTTAACGACCGCTTCTCCATCGTCCTCCAGCCTACTTTCCAGTTTTGGTTCAAAGCGCTGCTTGTCGAAGCCGATATCAACCGCAACTTGTATTCTGTGGGGCTGCGTATGGCTGTGAAATTCCGGTAATTTATCAGTCCGCAAACAAAATCCCTTCCCGTTCCTTTTATGAAGGTATTTTTAACATAAAAAAACCAACTTGATGGAATATCGAAGACTTGGAAAATCAGGCCTGCAGGTCAGCGCCCTGTCGCTGGGCTCCTGGCTGACTTTCGGCAAACAGATCAGCGACGAGGTAGCGGAAGAAATGATGGTGGCCGCCTACGAAAACGGCGTCAACTTTTTTGACAACGCCGAAATTTATGCCCGCGGCCAATCCGAGATCGTCATGGGCAACATCCTCGCCAAGCAAAACTGGGAGCGCAGTTCTTACCTGGTCTCCAGCAAAGTTTTCTTTGGCGACGGAGGCAAAAAGCCCAATCAATCCGGCCTGAGCCGCAAGCACATTTTTGAGGCCTGCCACGCCGCATTGAAACGCCTGCAGGTCGACTACCTCGACCTCTTCTTTTGCCACCGCCCCGATAAGAACACCCCGATCGAGGAGACCGTCTGGGCGATGAACCACCTCATCCAGCAGGGCAAGATTCTCTACTGGGGCACCTCCGAATGGTCCGCTCAGGAGATCATGGAAGCCCATCTGGTTGCCCGCCAGCTCAACCTGATCGGCCCCACCATGGAGCAGCCGCAGTACAATATGTTCCACCGCGAAAAAGTGGAAGTAGAATTCAGCCAGATTTACAAAACGGTGGGCCTGGGCACTACGATCTGGTCGCCGCTGGCCTCCGGCGTCCTGACCCCCAAATACCTGGACAAATTCCCGGAAGGCACCCGCCTGGGGATGGA
This sequence comes from Lewinellaceae bacterium, assembly GCA_020636405.1. GTDB lineage: Bacteria > Bacteroidota > Bacteroidia > Chitinophagales > Saprospiraceae > JACJXW01. The sequence continues at coordinate 3,320 of JACJXW010000002.1, forward strand.
AGGGTTGGAATGGCTAAAAGAGCGCAGCCTGAGCGAAGAGCGCCTGAACAAGGTGCGCGAACTGAAAAAAGTGGCCGATGAACTGGACACCAGCATTCCGAGGCTCGCCATCGCCTGGTGCCTGAACAACCCCGATGTGAGCACGGTCATCCTGGGTGGCTCCAAGGTAGCCCACCTCAGGGAGAACTTAAAAGCACTGGACGATGTGGCCAAAATCACCGAAGAGGTCAAGGAGCAGATCGAAGGGATACTGGAGAACCAACCGGAGCATCCCCAATTTTGAGCCGGGCGCCTGCCCTATGCTTAATCCGTTAGCAGGAATATCAAACAACCATCCAAACGAATATGAAACCCTCTTTGGAATCCCAGGGGCTAAGTAAAATATCAGAAGACCTAAACTTCATTCTTTCGCGCTTCCGGGAAGTATTGCAAGCGCTGGGCCAGCCTGAGGTAGCAGACAAACTGCCCTGGCCTCAGGGCCTCTCCGGCCCTTCAACGCCAACTCCGAAAGCGGAATCACAGATTCAAGCCCTTGGCATTAGCTTTCAACTCATGAATCTCGTGGAAGAAAACGCTGCGGTACAGTTCCGGCGCCAGTTAGAAACCCATCGCGGGCCAGCATCCATTCGCGGTTCCTGGGCAGAAACGCTGCAACAAGCGCGGAGCCAGGGTATCGAAGAGGCAGAACTGGCTAACCTGTTGTCCGAGATATCGGTGCAGCCCGTGCTGACCGCCCACCCTACTGAGGCCAAGCGGGTGACCATCCTGGAACTGCACCGCGAGCTGTACCTCCTGCTGGCCAAATTGGAAAATCAGGTGTGGGCCCCATCTGAGCGCAAACAACTGATCGCCGAGGCCAGGGTGCTGCTGGAGCGGTGGTGGCGCACCGGAGAGGTGTATCTGGAAAAACCTACCCTGGAAGCGGAACGCAACAACGTGATGCACTATTTCACTCAGGTATACCCGGAAGCCCTGCGCCTGAGCGACCAGCGCCTGCTTTCAGCCTGGGAAACGGCAGGCCTGGATCCCGGTCTCCTTCAGCAACCGGAACGATTGCCCCGCCTTCAGTTTGGCAGTTGGGTCGGCGGCGACCGGGACGGCCACCCCTACGTAACGGCGCAAGTCACCCGGACAACGCTGCAACAGCATCGAAAAGCTGCCCTTGCCCTGCTTCGGCAGCAAGTGCAGAAACTGGCTGCACAATTGAGTTTTTCAGCCATGACCAACCGCGTGC
>JACJXW010000003.1 GCA_020636405.1 Lewinellaceae bacterium
TGCCGGCGGCCACGGCGGCGGCGGAGCCTCCACTCGAGCCTCCGGCGGTGTAGCCGATATTCCAGGGGTTGCGGGTTGCGCCAAACTCTTTCGGCTCGGTGAAGGGCGTTAGTCCAAACTCGGGCGTATTCGTCTTTCCCAGGAAGGACAGCCCCGCCCGGCGGTAACGCTCAACGACGTAGCTGTCTTCTTTCGAAACGTAACCGCGATAGCCCCGGCAGCCTGAGGTTCGCGGCGTGTTGGCTATTTCCAGCCCCAGGTCTTTGACCAGGAACGGGATGCCTGCAAACGGGCTTTGCGGATCGGCTTTATTCGCCATCTCCCGGGCCATCTGGTAGAGGGGTTGGACGATGGCGTTGATGGTGGGATTGACGCTTTCGGCGCGCGTGATGGCGACCTCCACCAGTTCGGAGGCCGTTGTTTCTTTTTTGCGCACCAGTTCGGCAAGTCCGAGGGCATCGTATTGGCGGTATTCCTTAAAGGTCATAGGTTTTGGCTTTAGTTGGCGGTTGAAGGTAACAATATTTGTACGGTTGGGCATGAATTTTCCGGATTTTCAAAATCTGAAAAATCTTTGAAACCATAGACACTTTAAATTTGTGTTCTTTCAAATCTATTTCAATGAATGCTTTGATTCATCAGGCCTACGATCCCGAAGCCTTTCGCCGGGCGGGCCACGAACTGGTTGACCTGCTCGCAGAGCACCTGAAGGCCGTTCAGGACGGAGGAAAAGAACCCGCCATTCCTCTGGTTTCGGCGGAAGAAGAATATGCCTTCTGGCAGAAAGATCTCCGGGAGAACCAGGGAGGCGCTCCCGGGGAATTGTTCAAGTCGGTGCTGGCCCGCTCCGTCCGTGTGCAGCACCCCCGTTATATGGGGCACCAGATCAGCCCGGCGGCGCCTTTAGCTGCCCTGGCCAGCCTGGTGGACGGCCTGCTCAACAACGGCATGGGCGTCTACGAGATGGGCGCTGCCGGCACGGCCATCGAACGGTTGGTGGTGAAAACCATTGCCCAAAAGATGGGCTTTGATGAGGCGGCCGACGGCGTACTGACCTCCGGCGGCACCCTGGCCAACCTCACCGCCCTGCTGGCTGCCCGCAGTGTCAAGGCGCCTGCTTCCGTTTGGCAGGATGGCCAGCGGGAAAAACTGGCCCTGCTGGTCTCCGAAGAGGCACACTATTGCGTCGACCGGGCCGTGCGCATCATGGGCTGGGGAGAAGCGGGCATCATCAAGGTTCCATCGGATAAACAGTACCGGATGCGCACGGATTTGCTGGAAGGATGCCTGCAACAAGCCAGGGCGGAAGGCAAAACCGTGATCGCCGTGGTGGGCAGCGCCTGTTCGACTTCTACCGGCTCTTTCGACAACCTGGAAGCGATTGCCGATTTCTCTGAAAAACATGGCCTGTGGTTCCACGTCGACGGCGCTCATGGCGGCGCCCTGTGCTTCTCTGAACAGCACCGCGCCATCCTTGCCGGCATCGAACGGGCCGACTCGGTGGTGATGGATTTTCACAAGATGCTGCTGACCCCGGCGGTCGCCACTGCCTTGATCTTTCGCAACGGACAGCACAGCTACCGCACCTTTAGCCAAAAGGCACAATACCTTTGGGAGCGGGAAACGGACGAAGAGTGGCACAACCTGGCTAAGCGCACTTTCGAATGCACCAAGCTGATGATGGGATTGAAGGCCTATACTTTGCTGCGCACCTATGGCCCGGAGTTGTGGAAACAGTACCTGGACCGGGTGATGGAGCTGGGCCGGCAATTTGCTGCGCTGGCCCGCAAAACCGAGGGCTTTGAACTGGCGATTGAGCCTCAATGCAACATCGTATGTTTCCGTTTCCGGCCGGCCGGAGTGGCGGGAGAAGCTCTTGACGCCTTAAATGAGCACATTCGCCAGGCATTGCTGGAGGAAGGGCGGTTTTATATCGTCAAGACCAACCTAAGAGGAAATACCTACCTGAGGGTGACCTTGAGCAATCCGTTTACTACTGAAACGGAAATATTGGAATTGTTTGCTCGCATCGCTTCACTGGCGGAAAGAGGCGTAGGATAGTAGCCGGACACAATTAAGTTAAGTTTACTGATAATAACGGATTGCGCCAGCCTGGAGAACGGCAAACAATCGTTCCTTAGAGCGTGATGGAAACGTTTGTCAGCCGGTATTTTTCAGCCCTCCGGAGATGGCATTGGTCAGTAAAAGGAGCCGCTCAAGCAATTGTTCCGCTTCCGGCGCCCCTGCTTTTCGGGCCTGCCTCCATTGACGGAGGGCCTCCAGCTGGAACTCGTGCAGGATCAACAGGGCTGGCTGGCGCCGCTGCACATTATCCAGTTGGCTGATCCGCCGCTCAGAAGCCGGCTGGCCGAACAATTTGGCGATCTGTTCCAACCCTGCCTGATAATCTTCCAGCAGGAAGGCCAGGAGTTCTTCTCTCCACTTCGCATGCTCTACCAGGCCGGCGTAGCTGCGCATCATGTCGGGGTCGGCATTTAGCAAATTGGTTTCAATCATGATCAGCGTATACCGCAGGAATGGCCACCGGCCCGCCCACTGCTGCAGGCTGACAAAATCTGCCGGCGATTCCTCTTCCATTTTTCGGAGGGCAAACCCCACGCCCAACCATCCGGTCAGCCCGAAGCGGGCCTGGTTCCAACTGAAGACCCAGGGAATAGCCCGCAGGTCAGCCAGTGCGCGCTTGCCGGCCCGGCGGGCCGGGCGGGATCCGATGCGGCTCTGTTCGAGCACGTCGATCGGAGTGGCCTCGCTAAAAAACTGTAGAAAACCCGGATGGCTTAAAAATCGTTGATAGTGTTCCTGCGACC
>JACJXW010000004.1:0-2217500 GCA_020636405.1 Lewinellaceae bacterium
TTCAGGAATTCCCCATGGAGCGGGTAAAGAAGCGCACCAAAAAATGGGAATATCTGGGAAACGGTTTTGTCGATTACTGGGCGGCTACGAAAGAGGTTACCTGCTTCATCGAGGTGAAAAATGAATGGACGCGCTACTATCCGGAAAAGAAGGAGTTTACTTTTTATAAAGCTGCCGCCGGTTTGCTTTCCGATGCAAAAGAACAAACAGATAAGATCAAAGACAAAGGTGCATTTTTCAACACGAAACATGCCTTCAGCCTGGGGCTGCTGATCACCCCCATTTTCGCCTTCGGGGAAGAGGCTGAGATTATACGGATGGATGCTGCCCTAAAAGAAGAACTCGTAAGGGGCGCCAAAGATCTTGGTGCGGATATCCTGGCTTTCTGGCGGATCGGGAATGGGCGGCTGCATGGGTATGAGTTGGAGAACGGGGGAGAGATGGAGTATTTTCCAGGAGTGGTGTTTTGGGGGCGGGTGAAGAAAGTATCGAGAAAGAAATGAAGTTCATCCCCTGAATAAATTTAAGCTTTTGGGGAGATCATAGACAATGAACTTTGCGTTCGCGCGCATGCCCCGGAGGCTACCGTGAATTATTGCTCCTTGGTACGGCGGGGTCTGCAAGTGCCAATGGAAGCATCGTTGGGCGGCAGCCTCCAGCTGCAACCTAACAATGACTAATTATTGGACTATATGAAAGTCGCCGGGATGTATTGCCCAGAGAGGGCTTGCCGGTAGGGGAATATTGCCAGATTATGCGAGAGGCGAAGGTTCGGCGAGGTCTTAAAAGAGGAGAAGAGGCGGCTAGTGAATCAAAAAGTAAATACCATAAACTATAAACATGCAGGTGTGACGATTTTTCAAAGTATCCCGTATAATATTGATAATTAGGACAAAAGGCATTACTTGATAAATCACAGTTATTTCTCCGTATTATAAATTTTAGCTATGAGAAAAACACTGACTGCCCTCCTTTGCGCTTTACTCTTCCTTGGATGCTCTACTGGAAAAAGAGCTTATTTTGAGGTTCAACAGAACCCTGAAATTGAAGCGTATGAGGCCTTTCTTGGGAAGTACAAGAAAGGGCCGTATATAATACCAGCAAAAAAAGAACTGGCAAAACTCTATGAGGACAAAGCCTGGGAAAACACTAAAGAAAAAAACGAAATTTCTGCTTTTGAAGCCTTCCTTTCAAAATATCCGCAAAGTGAATATGCATCAGAGGCGTTGGTCATAAAGCTTCAATTAGAAGAAAAAAGAGACTGGCATCTAGCCATAAATTCCCATACAATTCAGGGATACGAAAAATTTATCCGTCTTTATCCCGGCAGTATATTCATAACAGAAGCGAAACAAAACATTGCTGTTTTAAAGGAGGAAGAGGCATGGGCAAATGCTGTCGATAAAAACTCGATCACAGCCTATGAAGCGTTCATTAGCATATATCCACAAAGTCCTAAAGTTGCTAAAGCTAGGGCTCTGATTCAGAAGCTGCAGGAAGAAAAGGATTGGGGGTTAGCCAAACGAAGCCAGAGTATTTCGCAATTGCATGCATTCCTTGAAAAATACCCCGACTCCAGATTTGAACTTGAAGCTAATGCGCTGATCGCAAAGATCAAAGATGATAACGAGTGGAACCTTGCCCAAAGAGAGCGAACTGTTCGTGCTTTTGAAAGATATCTTCGTCAGTTTCCGCGGGGAGAACACCGAAGACAAGCGGAAAATTTAATTCAGGAGATAAAGGTCATCCAACCTGAATGGGAACGCACAAAACGCAAGAATACGCCAGCAGCCTATCAAAATTTCCTTGAAAAATACAGATTCCGTTCGGATAAATATTCCGAGCTGGCTGAAGAAGAACTTGAGCAACTGGAAGAACAGTACTGGAAAAAAGCAAGGAGCCGTAACACTATACGCGAATATCGAAATTATTTGTCCAGCTTCCCTTCTGGAAGTTACGCTGAAGAAGCAGAAGGGCGGATAATAGACATCGAAGTCTCCGCCATATTCCAGGGAGAACACGGTTTCTTGCCTCCCATGTCAAGAACAGGAGCATCCAGCTATACCGGCCGAAATGAAATTGAGATTGAAAATGCTACGGGGTATTCCCTTACCGTCCTTTACAGTGGTCCTGAAAGCATACGCCTGGTTATTCCTCGTGGACAAAAGAAGAGCGCTACTCTGGCAAACGGCTACTATAGAGTAGCGGCAAGCGTGAATTCGTCCAGTGTTAGGCCTTTTGCGGGGAAAGAAAGGCTTGAAGGTGGGGAGTACTGGTCGAAATTTTATATAGAGACCAGGAGGTATTGAGAGTGTTGATGAATACCCGGCCACATTCGGTCAATATTTAAATTAAAGGTAGATGAAGTTGATCAAAGCTAACCCCTATCGGACTGTCGGGCTGCTTGTCGGAGCCACTGCGAGAGAACAGGAGCGGCAAATAAAGCGGCTTAAAAAATATATTCATGCAGAGCAGGCGCCCCAGGATGATTTCAGCTTCCCCGTGCTGGGGTTTTTGCACCGGACAGTTGAGAAAGTTGATGAAGCAGCTTCCTCCCTCAACCTTAATCAAGACAGGATGGGAGCTGCACTGTTTTGGTTTTATAATGGCAACGGAATAACAGATGAGCCTGCTTTTGACTCTTTGAAAGAATCAAACTGGGAAATCAGCAAGACGATCTGGTCAAAGCTTACCAGCCGGAGAGAGATAATTGAACGCAATAGTTCCGCTTACCAAAACCTTTCTACTTTGTTGCTCTGGGAAGCTTTTAAAGATGGCAACATTAACAGCAGCTTTTTTGAAGAAGGAATTAGCCTTAAACTACAATTCCTGGACAGTGATTTTGTCCTTGGGTTTAAAGCGCTCACCACAGATGATACCTTCAAGGTTACGAAAAAAGAGCTGCAACTGCTTTTTCTGCAACAGTTGCAAAGGGAAATTGGCCAGAACGGTCAAATGAATTCGTTTCAATTCCTGGATATAATAAGCAGGCAAGACTTTCTTGCAAAAGAAGAGTTCCTGAAGAGTTTTGTTCAAAAACCTATTGAGGAAATTGAAAAAAAGATAGAGCAAGCGAAAGCCAAACGGAAAAACGATGAAACCAAAGCAATTCAAGCCGGGGAAGCTTTGTATGTGCAAACAAATAATTCTTTAGCCCAACTAAAAAGAGCATTAGGCAGTGATCACGTCAAATTTGCTTCTATTTCTGATAGAGTCGCGGATGAAATATTGCAATGCGGGATCGACTTTTTTCTACATTATCGCGATACGGATACGGACCCGGGCGAAGAGTCAATGAAGTTGTTCCGTAAAGCATTTCTACTTGCGGTAGGCAATATTACCCGCCAGCGCTGTAGTGAAAATATGGATAACCTTCAGGAGTGGATAAACAATAAGCCCGAAAGGGAGAAGCAACAGCTCATTAAAGAGGATTTGGTTTTCATTGGGTCAAAACTGGAACGATTTCAAAGATTACCAGATAAAGTCGAAAATGCTGAAGATCTGATCAATTCCTGTAAGCCCAGGTTGATGAATATCAAAAGGACATTGGGGGAGACGGACGATTTTTTCCTGAAGCTCAGCACGGCGGTGGCGGGAAATGCGCAGGGAATGTTGGTTAAAGCAGTTAATGATGCTCAAGCCATCTTTGCTCAGGTTGGCCCCAGCAATCCGGAAGCGGGCATCTATCACCTCCAATCGATAATTGATAAAGCTTACTACGTTACAAGCTCGATGGAATCCATGCACATGGAGCCGAACCTGAGAGCGCAATTCATTAAGAACAAAGCAGCCATAGAAGGTATCCGGAGTCAAATCAGCATGTTAGCAAAAAGAGTTCAGGTATCCAGGTCCAAAAATGAAGGCTGCTATATTGCTACCATGGCCTATGGGGATTATGATCATCCACAGGTGAAGGTTCTTCGGGAATTCAGAGATAGCGTCCTGCAAAAATCCGCTACAGGTAGATGGATGATAAAGATGTACTACCATTACTCTCCCAATCTGGTTGACTACATGAAGGACAAGAAAGCAGTAAATCGAATGATTCGCAATGTCCTGGATAGGATAATAAACCTCATCAAACAATGAATAAAATACTAATTGTCTTATTGCTATTTTCCACATCCGGGCTTTTTGCTCAGAATATGAGTGATTCTGCTGTAGAAACAGAGATCGAAAAGCTCAAAGACGAGGTCCAGGCTCTTCATGGCCAGTTGGATACAATAGTTGAGCACCTGTCTAAAAAACTGACATCCCTACAGTTAAAGAATAACAGTTTGAGTAATGAGATCCATGCCTTGAATGAAAGGCTTGTCGATACAAGGGCTACATTAGATACCCTGGAGGGAGGAATAGAAAAAAATAGCCGGGAAATTTCCGACACAAAGAGTGATATGGGGGGCCGGATACAGGATGCGGAAAAGGCAAGCGAAAAAAGGATATCGGCAGTTGACCGTTCCCTGAGTAAGAATTCGCTCTATGCCATTATTGGGATCCTTCTGGCCATTTTATTTTCCATACTTTTTTTCTGGCTGGTTAATAAGCGGCAAAAAACGGATAGGTCAGCCATTCTGGAGGAGGTTAATCGAACGAAAGCTTCCCTGGAAGAAAGCATGGTAAAAGAATTTGGGAAGCAAACAGAGCTGATGGAGTCACAGATGGAGTTGCTGAAGGAGCAAAACGCTGCGCCCCGGGAAAAAACGGACCTGGAACCGGATCACTCCCTTGCCCTGAAACTGGCTGGAGAGATCAACCTGATAGAGAGGAACCTTAGTCTCATGGATGAAAAAACGAGGGGGCTTAAGCAACTGAATCGGTCTGTAGAAAAACTGAAAGACAATCTGGCTGCCAACGGTTACGAAATGCCGGTGCTTCTGGGTAAACCATTTAATGAAGGAATGAAAGTCACAATGGTTAATTCAATTCCTGATGAGAACCTGGAAAAAGGAACTGAGGTCATTACCAAGGTCCTGATTCCTCAGGTCAATTATAATGATAAAATGATTCAAATAGCCCAGGTTGAAGTATCAGTGGGTTATTAACAAAGGAAAACGAATAAAATATGAGAAATAAAATTGATTATGGCATAGACCTGGGTACAACAAATTCCGCCATTGCCAGGATTGAAAATGGCGTTCCCACTATAAAAAAGTCAGATACCTTAAAGGATACGGTTCCCTCTTGTGTTCACTTTAATCGTCGCCAAGATATATTGGTAGGGGATATGGCTAGGAACGTATTGAAAAACGATACAGCCAGGGCTTTGAAGGGAAATAATAAGAGGTCCGAAATACGTTCACCGAATTCAAGCGGACAATGGGTACAACCCATACCTATGAATCCTCCCATATGTACCGGAGTTTTCCTCGGAGGAATTATCGGCTGAAGTGTTGAAAAAACTGAAGTCTTTAATCCAGGATGAAAATATCTCCTCGATCGTCATTACTGTTCCGGCAAAATTTTAAACCCACAGTACGAAGCGACCATGAAAGCGTAAGGCTGGCTGGCTTTCAGCATGTTGAGCTGTTGCAGGAGCCGGTAGCTGCGGCGACCGCTTATGGATTGAATGCAAAAATAAGGACGGGTACTGGTTGGTATTTGACTTTGGTGGAGGCACCTTTGACGCAGCTTTGCTGAAAGCGGAAGAGGGCATACTGGCTGTAAAAAGACACCGACGGCGACAACTGGCTGGGAGGCAAAAACCTGGATGAAGCGATCGTTGACCAGATCATTCTTCCCCATCTTCGGGAAAATTTCGCCATTGACTCTCTACTAGAAGATCCAGAAAAAAAAGAGATGCTGAGATACGCTGTCAAATTCTACGCCGAGGAAGCAAAAAACCAATTGTCTTTTAAGGAAAGGGTCCATATCCTGACAAACCTTGGCGACTTGCCCTTTGAGGATGAAAATGGAGAGGAGCCGGAAATAGATGTCGAAGTAACACAAAAAGGCCTGGAACAAATCTTCTGTCCCATTTTCCAAAAGTCCATAGATATTACCAGGGAATTACTGGAGCGAAACCACTTAACAGGGGCAGACCTGGGCGCCTTGATCCTTGTAGGTGGCCCCACGCATTCTCCCATTCTTAAAAAGATGTTGAAAGAACAAATTACCGAGAAGGTGGACAGCTCGGAAGATCCTATGACGGTGGTGGCTAAAGGAGCGGCTTTATTTGCATCCACTATCTCTGTATCGGAAGAGGTAAAAGAAGTCACCCGGGACAAGACTAAACTGCAATTAGAGGTCAATTACGAAGCGACTACTGTAGAACTGGATGAGCTCATCAACATTAAAGTCCTTAAAGAAATGACAGTGGGAAACTATCCCGAAAAAGTATTTGCCGAAGTGGACCGGTTTGACGGCGCCTGGTCGAGTGGGAAGAGGCAAATCGGCGAAAAAGCCACCCTCTTTGAGGTCTTATTGGTGGAGGGAAGGTCCAATACTTTCAAAATTAAAGTATACGACGAAAATGGTAACCGGCTTGACTGTGAACCGGAGCAGTTCAACATTTTGCAGGGAATAGGCGGTTTGGATGGCATGCAGGTGCTTCCCTATCATATTGGCATTGGAAAATTCTTCCATGTAGAGGAGAAAGATCTATTTCATCCGGTTAAGGGGTTGGAAAAAGGCAAGAAAATTCCTGCGACAGGGGTGGAGAACGGTTTGAAAACAAGGAGAGTGATCAGGCCAGGGATGAGCGAAGACATCATACGCATACCTATTTATCAAGGCGACTATAATGCGGAGGGCAGCAATCCGGTATTGAATAACTTTGTCAATGAAGTGATCATCAACGGTGAATCTTTGCCCGGATTGCTTCCTGAGGGTAGCGATGTTGACATTACCATAAAAGTGGACCGATCGCAGATAATGCATTTTAGTGCCTATTTCCCGCTGCTCGATCATACAGAAGAGCTGAAAATTGACATTAAGCAAACCGAACCTCCTACGGAGGCCGAACTGGTGAGGGAAATCAGAAAGGCAAAACTTACCGCAGAGCGTATTGAAACGGTTGTCATAGGGGAAAAACTGGGCGAATTGGAAAACCAACTGCACAATGAAAAAGGAAGTGCCGATGGGCGGATGAAAATACTGGATGGGCTGCGGAAAGAAATGCTTAAGCTTGATGCGGAGGAGAAAAAAGCAGAGTGGCCGATCCTTGAGCAGAATCTGAAAGATGCCTTTTATCAGTTGGAGGAACTGGTTGAAAAAGTTAAGGCAAATGGCGATGATGAAGCACTCAATATGGGTAGCATTGAGGCACACCTTCAACAATACAGAAGTGATTCTGAATTAGCCATAAGGGAAAAGAATATCAAAGAAGCAAAGGAACTTACTCTGAACATTGCTCGCCTGGACTTTGAACTTCGCAATGCCCTTACAGGAAATGCGATGGATATTGGCGTGTTGCGAAAAATTGATGCTGACTTTGGATCTTTCCACTGGAAAGATCCGCATAAAGCCCGTCAGCTGCTGAACCGCGGATTACAAATGGCTACTAATGGCGATGCCTCTAATATCAGGGTGGTGCTTGTAGAATTAATAGGGCTCATGCCACAAGAGGAAAAGGAAACATTAAGATGAGGTCAAGGAATAGATGCCTTGAGTTAAGATTATTATGAAATGGCGCTAAAACAGAAAGGAATATTACCGGTCAAATACTCGGTAATTGGAAAGTATCAGGTGCTGTTATTTATTAAGCACAGCCGAAATGCCGAAACATACCGGGTCAAAGGCCAGGATGGGAAAATATATTTTCTCAAACTCTTTGATCTCACTAAACTTGAACGCTCTGCTTTTGACGACGATAATAACCTGCTTGAGATAGAGGTCCTAAAACAGGTAAAGCACCCTAATATAGTAGGCTATAAGGATAGCGGTGAATTAATTTTTGAGGGGAGAAAGTATGTTTTTTTGGTTCTCGATTTCATTTTTGGTGAAACTTTATCGGAACGCCTGGCAAGAAAGCCCATTTCTACTTTTTATGATGTAAAACAAATAGCTATAGGTGTTCTGAACGGGCTGAAGTATCTACACAGCTTTGACGGTCCTGTCATTCACAATGAAATCACCCCACAGAATATCATGCTTGATATGTCGGGGAATATTGAAGTCCCCAGGATTATCGACTTTGGCTATGCACGGTTTTTTCATCAGCCCACCAAGGCGTTTACAAAGGAAGGATTGGATTTGCAGTACATTGCTTCAGAATGTTTCAATAACCTTTATTCTCCACAGTCAGATTTGTTCTCAGTTGGAGCGGTGATGTATTATATACTTTTTGGCCTTCCTCCTTGGTTTAAGGGCATATCAAAGTTTCACGCTGAACGTGGGGGGCATGAAGAGTTGCTGCTCAAAGAACGTAAAAAACCGCTTCCTCTTCCCAATATAGAAAACCAGATGATTGACTTTGACGAATCGGTCATAGAGATAATCAAAAAGGCATTAAGTCATGATCTTGAAGGAAGGTTCCAGTCGGCGGATGAATTTATTCGGGCATTGAATGGGGCAGTTCCGGTTGAATTAGAGGAGGAGCTAAGTGAAAAAACAGTGCATGGAACAGCCGAAGAAACCAATACGGGTTTCGTGGAAAAAGGCCGGGGTTTCTCAGTTATTGCAGGAATGGAGCAACTGAAGGAAAAACTAAGAAATGACGTGATTAATGTAATCGAGAACCCGGAAGAATACAAAAAGCATAACCTGGGCTTACCAAACGGAATGCTGCTTTATGGGCCTCCGGGTTGCGGAAAGACTTTTTTTGCTGAACGGTTCGCTGAAGAAGCTGGCTATAATTTTATAAAAGTAGTTTCTTCAGATATTGCCAGCATCTATGTCCATGGCACACAGGAAAAGATCGGTAAAATTTTTCGGGAGGCAAGAGCACAAGCTCCTACTATACTCTACTTTGATGAGATTGATGCCATGATTCCTGCTCGGGAAAGGGTGAATAACCAAAGTCAAAGTGCGGAGGTCAATGAATTTCTCTCTCAATTGGATAATATAGGTGATTCCGGCGTATTTGTAATTGGTTCAACCAATAAGCCTGGATTAATTGATAAGGCCGTATTGAGATCTGGGCGATTGGAAAAATGTTTCTTTGTGCCTCCACCTGATTTTGAAGCTAGAAGCTCAATGTTTGAGTTGTACCTCAGAAGCAGGCCTCTTGATCTGGGTATAGACTATCACCGTTTGGCTGAATTGACGGAAAATTATGTCTCAAGTGATATTAAATTATTGGTTGATGAGGCATCAAGAAATACGATCCGAGAAGGTAAAAAGCGTATTTCAATGGAAGTGTTGAAGGCTGTCATACGTTCTCAGAAACCCACGGTATCTCTTGAGGAGTTAAGGAAATACGAAAAAATAAAAAGGCAGATGGAAGGAGAATCAGGAGAAGATGATCCAGATCATCGGCCGACGATTGGGTTTAAAATTTAAAATCAAAAAAATGGATCATATTACGTTCGACAAACTCCTGCTCAAGACAGCATTTTGCTGCATGGCTTCAGACGGTCATATTGATGACAGGGAAGTTGCGGTAATTAAGTCAATGTGCCAAAATTCTCCTCTCTTTGAAGATTTGGACTTTCTCAAGGAAATAAACATCTTGGTTGACAAGATCAACGCAGGAGGGAAAAAATATATCATGTATTACCTCGATCGGCTGAAGACAGCTTCCTTAACGGAGGAAGAAGAACTTACGCTTATTGATTTTGCCATTCAAACGATTCGAGCAGATGATCAGGTGGAATATGAAGAGATAAAGTTCTTTAAGGTGATCCGACATCATTTAAGCGTCAGTGATGAACGTATATTGGAAGCTTTCCCAGATATCGAACAGTTTCTGGAAAAGGATATAATAACAGAATCTTTTCTGGATAAGATAACTAAACAGTATCTGGATACTGCTGAATTGCCTCAATTTGAATCAATTGCTTCTTTTACCTCCGGTCCGGACAATTAAATAAATGGTGAGCGAAGAAATCATTTCTCATGCTTACTAAAAGGAGGCCACTTCCCATTGCCAACCTCTTAATCCCATGATCCTCAACAAGTATCAACTCAGACCCGGTAGCCGCACCGAAAGGGGGTACTCCGTCACCGCAAAAGCCCTGGATGAAAAGGGAGTTTCTTACTTCGTTAAATGGATCCGGGGTATTGCCAAAGAGGGGCAGTCCGCTAAGATCTTTCAGGCCAGGATGAGCCGGTTCCGCCGTGCTCCTAACGAAAGCCTGCCAAAGATCATTGATTTTGGATTTGATGAACGGGAAGGCGCCTACTGTATAGTATATGAAGAATTACTGGCCTTTCCTTTGGAAGATTCTTACAGGAACATGGATAACCTCTCTTTCCTGCAGCGTATGCTTGGGTTGGCTGGTTGCTTGCAGGAGCTACAGTTGCAGGGTATTTATCATGAGGACCTCCATCCGGGCAATATTCTGGTGGGACAGGAGCAACAGTTCTACTTGATAGACCTGGGCTTGTCCAGTATTACTGCCACCCTAAGCCAGGAAAAGGATCTGGAAATATTTGCCCGGGCATTTGCGGCGCCTGAAAAGTGGAAGCCGGAAATCGTTCCGGGGTTCCCTTTCAAAGTGATATTTACTCCTTCGGTAAGGTGCTGGAGTGGTTCTTCCGGGAAAGAGGAGAAACGATTCCTCAGCATTGCAGGAGCTGATCGAAGCACTTTGCCGAGAGGCTCCTGCCGAGCGACCGATGTACAGCCAGTTGATCCATCGGCTCAAAATGATCTTGGAAGACTTTGCCAATCTTTTTGATCACCAGCAGAAGGTGAAGGTGAGTTTTCAGAAAGACATTGAATGTAATATTAGAGAGGCACTCCTCGCTGACCTGCCAGATGCCCATTTCGACATTTCACCAAAGGATGGGAACAATATTTTACTGAATATCACCACTGAAAGTTGTTTGGCTTCGGCGCTTTGGTTGCTTGTTGAGAAGCAGTTGAAAATCCTTAAACTCTGCCCCAAAGAGCAAAACCCTGATAAGTGGGAAAAAACTCGGGAATATGGGCAGCCGTTGGGATTTTCGGTTCTGTTTTCCAAAGAAATTGACTGGAGAGCAGCTCCTTTTGACCTGAGCCTTACTTTAAAAAATGGCAATCCCAAAAACGACAGGAGGCAACCTATCGGGAAAGCCGCCGACAACGCAACCGGGAGCTGGATTTCTATACAAGCCTATTGGAGGAAGAAAAAAAGGTTATAGAAAAAAAGGCCCTGCGCATACGGTATTCCAGGTTTGAAGAAAAAAGGAAGTACGAATGGTGGTTTTATTGCGAAAACAATAACCAATATAGCTCTCCAGCGGCCATCTCCGCTCACATTGACGAAGCTACTGCTTTAAGGGGAACGGAGTTTGAATACCTGTTAAGCTCAAGGGGAGATAGAAAGTCCCTGAGTAAAGGAGTAAAATTTTCAGGTATTGCTTTTGACTGGGAACCTAAAAAGCGGATCATCAAATTTAAGGATTGCGAGGGTGCAGATTTTAAGGATATCCCAATCAGTGGCTTTCTTTTTGAGAATACGGCTAAACAGGAAACGGAGAAAAACCGACAGTTGGAGGCGCTCCAAAAAGTAAGGTACAATGAGGTGCAGAATCGCAACCTGGTTCACTTTTTGTTCAGTCCGACTCAGTTGCCTTCGCCTGTCGTGTTACCAGATGCCTTGACTCATGTTTTTCAAACTGATAAGGCTGGAAAGGCCCTTGAATACAATTTCAATCAGGAACGAGCCATTTTAAATGCCCTATACCTAAAGCCCCTATCTGTAATCCAGGGTCCGCCCGGTACAGGCAAGACTACGGTGATCACTGAAATCGTCTTTCAGTTACTGGAAAGTGATCCAGGGTTTAAGATCCTGATCACCTCACAGACGAATGATGCTGTTGATAACGTATTGCAAAACCTGCTGAGGAAGGAGATCCCCTTTGTCCGGTTGAGTGGTGTGCGCCTGCCGAGTGCAAAAAACCTTCACCTGCATACGATTGAACGGAAAATAGAGGGGTGGAAAAAACAAACGGTTGAGAAGTCAACAAAGGCTTTTGCGAAATACAAGGAAGAGAAATGGGCTGAATTTGAAAAGGCACACCTTCTTTTCCCTTCAGTTTTAGAGATCCTGACTTCAGGAAAGAAGTGGCCCGATAAGAAACGCCAGTTGGAAAAAATCCTGTATATGGAGGCCAAGTTTAAAGGAATCATGGAGGAGGCTCAGCAGGAAGAAGATGTCCTTAATGCTCTGGCGAAACACACAAATACAGATATACTAGGATTCTGGCGAATGTGGAAAATTCATAACCGTTGGGGAGCGGCCATCTGGGCATTAGAGGAGGGGGGCACTGTCAGTCGGAAACTCATTGATACCATTCGGGTGGTAGGGGCTACCTGCAATCATATCGCATCCAGAAAATACAGTAAATATGACTTTGAGTTTGATTACGTCATCATGGATGAAGCCGGTAAAGCGACCACTGCCGAAGCCTTAGTGCCTATCACCCTGGGCAACAATCTGATTTTTGTGGGGGACCAACGCCAGCTGCGCCCTATGTTGACTGCTTCCAAAGAGGTGGAACGGTGGCTGCGAAAGAAGTATGGTGAGGAAGGTGAAATTGACGGTTATGATTCCTTCGATGATTATTTCAACCGGCCCAGTTTATTTGAACAGGTGATTATGGAAATTGGAGACGATTACAAGGCTCAGTTAACCGAAGCCCGGCGGAGTCATAAAGACCAGGTAAAACTAACCTCCAAGTGCTTTTATGAACCCTTTGGGGACAAGCCGGTCACGCCCGTTCCACGTCCGGACAGTGAAGAGCACGGCCTTGGGCTTAAGCTCGATACATCTATCGTATTCTTTGATATCGGCAACGCCGACCCCAGTAGAAAGGCAAGTAACGGTTCTTCTTTTAATCTTGAAAGTGCAGAGACCGTATGCAAAATTCTGGGCCATTTAGATCAGTACCCCCAGGTAGCGGATTATAGCATTGGTGTCATCACTGGTTATAAAGCACAGTTGGCAAAACTCAGAATGAAGCTGAGAAAATCGGACAGTGCACAGCGTTGGAAGCACATTAAGCTCAGTAGCCACCAGTTCTCCCTGGCAGTAGTTGACCGTTTCCAAGGCTTGGAAAAAGACATCATCATTTTTGACCTTGTGCGAACGGGTCATGACAATACCCTGGGCTTTCTCGCTAATCCAAACCGGATCAATGTTGCGCTATCCAGGCAGAAAAAGCTCTTGTTTATCGTAGGAGATTATAGGGGAATACTGAATGTTCCAACGTCTGATGACAAATACGTCGCCTTACAGGAATATCTCCGCAGCTTGAAGCGGGAATGGGTCATCAATCATTTTGAACAGCTCTTCTAAGTATGCAAAATAAACTTTACCAAAAAATAAGAAGTACTCACTGCCCTCCTGGGTACAAGCTTAACGAAATGATCCTCTTTGGTTGGCCGTTCCGTCGGATAAGGGTGAAGGTGACCGCCAGCAAATCCCCGGAAAAATCTATCCAACATATCTATTCCATTATGCTGGAAACAATTGAAGCCGGCTGGAATACTGAAGAGGCTTTGTCTGAGTTTCTGGGTTTGCAAAGCGAAGATTTCCTGTTACAGGAGCTGTATTTCCTGAGAGATCAACACTTACTGGACGTTGTTTCAAATACCTGGATGGTGACCCCAAAAGGACAGGAATTTATCAAAGACAATAATGTTTTACAGGTCATTGAGGAAGATGAATTTGAATTCCTGGTTGATGCCCGGCAAGGGAACGTTTTATCTTATGAAGAGGATCCTCTATCGAAAGTAAAATCAGAGCATAGGCTGAAACCTTTAATCGACCCTCCCAATCGGGCCTCCTCCTTATTGGACAACACCGAAGAGGCGATCAGAACATTATATAAGCAATCTTCAGGAGGGAAATCCTACATCATTGATATATTCAAGAATCAGATCCAGTACGATAAGCTGGAATATCGGGATTACCTTTTATTGGAATATGTGCCTGAAGGACTGAATACTGCTGAGGCAGAACCCTTTATAGAGGTTAGGGATACAAAGGGAGAGAGGAAAATGAAACTGCTTTCGGAATTCATCCAGGCTGAATATCCCGACATTATTTATCAACTTACAGAGTCAGACAGGGAAACTGTTTCTAATCTTGGCAATGAAAAATTTTCTGCCAATCTCCCTGTAAATCGAGAAGGCCAGGTATTGCTTACTGTGTGGGAAACCCAAAACCAATTTAAAGAAGCGATTAAGACAACTCAAAACCGCTTGTTTATCGAAAGCCCATGGATAAAAAAGGCAACTCTGCGATACATTCCCCTTTTCGAAAATTTGCTTGAAGGCGGCAAAAACCTAACAATTCTTTACGGGATTCATGAGAATGATGAACACCATATCGGAACGCTAAAAAAGCTGGAACATCTCAAGAAGCGTTTCGTAAATTCATTTCATCTTATCCATCTGCCATCACATTTCGCAAAGATGGGGATCCCAATGACAGGCACTCACCGAAAATTGCTGATTAAGGACGAGGATTACTTTCTTACCGGTAGTTTTAACTTCTTATCCTTCAATAAAAGAGAAGGAGATAAGGTGGCAAATGAGGAGAGTATTCTAGTACGGGAAGGGGTAAGGGAAAAGTGGAGGAAGGTTGTTGAGGACTATCAGCTTCAGTTAAAGCTTTAAATTCGCCAAATTCCACAGGTGCAATGCCTTCGGCTACCTCTGAATAATTCGCCAATTTTATCTTTGGGGTGCTTGGGGTTATCTCAGAATACAAACGATTTGTGAGGCTTTTCCCGAAAAATCGGCATTTCTCGCCAAAAAACATGGAGTAAGGGGGCCTTGATTTTTCGCCGAATTACTCAATGCATTTGTTTGGTTTGTCTTGCGTGTCTTTGGTTTACAGAGGTCCTTTGTAAAAGACCTTGTTAAATTCACCGAATTTTCTCTGTCACTTCTTTAATGTACAGTAGTTTGGTCGTCTTCATCTTCTTTTGTGGCCTCTGTAAAGACAAAGTAAATCGTTTTGACAAGCCGCCATACAAAAAATGCAACGATGAGAAAAGTGGACCGAGGAATTTTTCCCCGAATTTTTACCTCTTTAGACTGGTAAAGACAAAAATTCGGCGAATTTTTGCTTTGGCTGTTTAGAGGCGATCGTCTGTTTTTCCCCGAATTTTCTCAGCTACTTCTCTTTTGTCCAGAGCTTGGGTCTGTTGCTGCCTCTGTAAAGACAAAGTGAGCCATTTTAAAGAGCTGCCAATCAAAAACAACAATGGCGCCAAAGGTGGTATGAGGAATTTTTCCCCGAATTTCCTCCCTCTATGGCTGACACAGACAAAAAATCGCCAAATTTCCTCTTTGCCCATTTAAGGAACCGGTCTGTTTTTCGGCGATTTTATGAGCAAATTCCCGGAATTTCAGGCTTCCGTCTAGTGGAATTTCCCGGAATTTTATGTCTCAGGGAGTCTTTTTCGGCGAATTTTCAAGATTGAAGAGTAGAAGAGGTGCCCACCATCAGACGAAGAATTCCTCAAAGCAAAGATCAAAGGCCTCTATAAGACGAATAACGTTAGGATTGGTGGCAACAAAGACAGCCAGAGCCTCTCTGTCGTTTTGGGGTCTATAGTTCCAGACGGCGGGCAAGCCGTCGGCGTCTACCATTACTTTCTCTCCATTGGACAGAGCCTCATATCGCCAGCCAGGCGGTAAAACTGGATCTTCAGAGTACGTTGGAGCATCTGCTTCTGCATTTTTCTGGCCTCCTTTTTCGCAGGTAGAGGGAAGGGAAGTGTTTTCCGCTTTGACAGCCTGGGCCGGGACATCCATAGGGGAGGCTTCTTTCGGTTTGTTTGCTTCAGTGCAGAGCAGGTTTTTAATGAAATAGTCGGCAATATCGTATCCTTCTCTCCGATCGACTGCCGGAGCTTTTTTTTCCAGCAAACGCGAGACGGTTACCTGGTGGCATACGGCGCCCAGGATCTTACCCTTTTCTGCCCATTCGTCGGTTTTATCCAGGTCTGGAAAAAGGATGACCCGTCGGCCTTCCAATGCCTGGTACACTTCCGACGCCGTCCACCGGGCGCCGTGGCTGCCACCGGTAGCCAGCCAGATGACGGAAGGTTGGATGCCTGCCATGATCACGGCGGTCTTTTCACTTTCCACCAAAGCAACGGGAGCATCCGGATAGAGAGGTAGAAGGTGCTCTCCGAAGAGGCATTGCTGTAAATTGGCATCCCGGTTCTTCAGGAGGGCTTTGCCTGCAAAATAAGCGCCTGGTTTTCCGGTTTCCGGCCTGTACTTTCCGTTGCGCCAGACTTCTGCCGATCCAGGCGCCTTCAGCCGCCGGCCGGTATCCGGGTTGTAGGCCATCACTTTGGCCTGCCTTATGTTTCCGTGACGGTCGATCTGCCAGAATACTACCGCGAGGCCTCCGGCATTGCGCCAATGCTTTGAGGTGCCCAGCTGGTACAGCTCGGCAAGCTGGATGGCTTTGGCTTCACCGAAGAGCTTTTTCAGGAACCGGATAAAGTTGTTCTTTCCCAGGCTTTGCCGGCTGCGCTCCAGGTATTCTTTGGGGATGTAATCGATAGGCCGCTCTGCAGGAGGCGTGTATTGGGTTTTGTAGGCTTCGGAAGATCTCCAATCGGTTTTGTCCTGGTTTGTTTCCGGATGGTTCCGGAAATATTCAACTGGCGGAAGGTGATAGCCGCATTTGTTTTCCCGGTTGCACTTGCCCGCTTCGGGAGCCAGGGGGTGTCCGGTTTCTGTATCAACATAGCGGGTGAATTCGTGGGGTTTATGGCAGGCGGGGCAGGTGTGGCGGCTACGCCTGCCCCGGTAGGGTTCTAATATGTATCGGTAGATACGCATAACTTTACCCTTTTAAAGATGGCACAAGTGGCATTTACGGCACAAACTCCATAAAGTGTTGTGGAATAATGGTTTAAAAGGTTGCATTTGTGCCAGCCCTCATGCCATTCGTGCCAATCACAGTACTGTAACTTTGTGTCAGTGGCACGACTGGCATTTTAGTGGCATGAGTAGGCCTGATTAAAAAATTGGTTTTCAGTGATTTAGGCATAAAAGTGCCGTTTGTGCCAGTTGTGCCAGGTTCATTCATAGCGCTTTTCCCATTTGCCCCTGGCAATGCGCTCAAAAACGGAGGAGTTCAGGAAGCGTTTAAAGGCACGCTCACTCATGCCTCTCTTCTGGGCAATTTTAACACCCTCCCCGGTCTGAAATTCGTCGGGTAGCGCCTCGTACACCCGGCGGCGGTCGGTCGGCAGCTTTTCAATGGGGGAGGCATTGTGAAGACGGTCGAAAACTTTGAGGGATTGGGCCCGGAAGTATTCTGCCAGCTTAATAGCTCGCTCAGTAGTGGATAATTGTAATTTATCAAGAGGGCTATCTTCAAAGGCGAACCAAAGCATTTGCAGGAGCAAGGCGAGCCGGAGGGTATGGAGGTCAAATTTTCCGTGGAGTCCCTGGAGTAGCTCATTATCGGAGTTGTCGCAGAGAGGTTTATTCTGCTCATTGAAGAACTGAAAAAGACGGGCTTTGGCTTCTCGCTCTGGTCTCATATAGTTTGGTTTTCCTTCTTTATCAAATGTCAAAGTCAAAAGCCTATTGATCCCATCAGCGTATTGGTTCAAAAGCCCCGCCGGCATTTCCTTATCTTGCCACAGGGGCTTTTCGAGTCCATCCGGCCAGGTGAATAGAAGGCGGTCGAAAAACCCATTGGTTGCTCGGTTTTCTTTTGTGACTTCCTCTATAACGCTTGGTTGAATGGTTCCTGCTACAGAGATAAAGGGGCAAGGTATGTAAATAGGAGGGCCCATTTTCCGAATAATATCTAGCGGCTTTCCACTCCAGACTTGCAAGAAGAGTTCTTGTTCGGCTCCCTTACTGTAGCGGTTGAAAGATTTGAACCATCCGGATATTTCATCACGGAAGATTCCCAGGCCGCGGGGATTATCCAAATGTTTGCTTGCCATGGCCTCCGGGGTAATATCGCTTATGAGGGTTTTGGGCCAAACAGGCTTTTGGCCGTCTTCCTTTTCATTATATGAGGCCATTGCCAACTGGAACTCTTTATAAGTCTGTTTGTCTTTCGCCTGAATGGGTTGTAGTGACAGTTCCAGGGCTCCGCTCTTATTGGAATTTGGATTTCCTTTTAAAATCAGGAAAATGTTACCTGCATGGATGCTGCCCCTTTTTATCTCCAGTAAATATGATTTTCCGATAGCCGCTGAGGCTGCAAAAAGGATTGATGCGGAAAGGTATTCTTGTGGAATGCCCAGGGTGACATCTGCTTCTTCGATGAATAGATGGAGAGATGGTGGCAGGACATTGGGAAAGCTTGTTTTTGGTTTGTTGCGCTTTTGATCAATCTCTCCCGGCTTGTCATTAGTAAGCCGGCCTATATTTTGGGAAAGTTCATCAAGAGTTACCGTCCCCTGAGGGAATGTGTTATTTTTGTAATTCATAGAAATCTAATTTTTTAAGGGATAAGCGTTGTGCTTAGCCCTTTTTTCTTTAACATAAATGATGGAATGGATTGAAAAATGTGATGTTCTTTAAGGAGGCTCCTTCCTGTTTCTATGGAGGTGTTGCTCCATATCCCGGCGCAGGCCGTCCAGGCTAGTGTCCTTTCCTCCTTCGACCCATGCATCCAGTTCTGTTTTGATGAAATACAGTCTTTTTCCGGGCTTACGGTGGGGAATGGCGCCCTGGCTTGTCATTTTATAGAGTGTAGATTTACTTAGGCTAAGATACTTGCAGGCGTCGTTAATGTCCATAATGCGCTTTACATTGCCCCTCGAACTTGAAAGGCCCTTTTTTTGAGTTTGTAAAACCAAGTGGAATTCTTCACGGACGATTTCCCGCAATTCAGAGAGAGTGATCTCCAGGATAATCTTCTTTTCCATTGCTTTGACGTTTTTTTCTTTCGCAAAGCTATGGGTGAAAATCTCAGTGGGTAGGCCAATGGGGGGTACCCATTTTTTCCAGTTTTTTCCGAAAAGACTGGTTTATTGGTCAGTCGAGCCTAGTTCGTCTTTTGCTTCCCGGAGATAAGTGTCTAATTCACTTAGGGCTTTTTTCGCAACCAGATTCTCCAGATAGCCTCGTACTACTTTTAGGTCTTCTAGCAAATATTGATCGGATTTAAAGACGGGAGCTTTTCCGATAAACTTATAAAAAGGAGAATTGGAAAGATTGGTGAAAGGCGTGCCAGTCAAGGCATGTAGTAATTTTGTAGCCATAGGCATTATGCCTTCATGCCTCAGGTTTATTCCTTCGCTCTCAAAAAGAAAATACAGCAAGAGTACCTGTTGTGCCCTGGTCATTTCAAAGTCCGAAGAGGTTGTTGTGTTCGGTAGAGGCGGTTTCTGAATCGAAGGATATATGTAATCCAGATACTCCCAAAGTTTGTCTTTGAGCAGGGGCTGGTAGTCAAGCCGGATGCGTTTCCAGAAATCGTCGAAATCAGTGACAGATAAATGCTGATGGTATTGGAGAAATTCTTTGAGGTCACCGGAGGGTAAATGCCTTATTTTATAGACAAAGCATATTGCATAGATGAGGTCTTCTGGAGTGAGCAGCCATTGAGGGAAGATTTTTTGCTCTTTCTTGTATTGCACGTGGAAATAATGGAAAAGCTTGTCTTCGGCAATGAAGAAATCAGGGAGCGGAAACCTGTCTTTGGGGTAGCCAAAGAATTCAAGTCGCTTCTGTTCAAAATATCCCGGATCATGGCCCCGGTCAGCGAAAACCAGCTCCTCTGCGTGGTTTTCCAGAATATATTCCTGTAATGCATTGCTGAACACGCTTAGGAACGGGCCTTCTTTTTCGTTGTTTTCCGGATAGGAACTATCGTTGTGCATCAGAGTGTGGAAGACCTGAAAGGCGTCCAATTCGAAACGGGGATCATTATTTTCCATACAACCCGGTAATAGGCCTGGGAGGCATTAAGGAAAACGAGAGAGAGCTGCTCTCGGAGAATGTTTACAAAGCGATTGGTTACGCCTGCCTTATTCAGGCAGCGGAATGCTGAAGATAACCTTCCTCTTTCAGCGCCTGAGCGGCATCTTTATAAAAAGCGTCACTGTTGAAACGGCTGACGCCCAGAGAGGGAATTTCGCTGATGGCCTTTAAGAACGCCAGCGCTACCATCTGCAAAAACCTTCCTCCGAAGTGTCGATTACCTGTTCGTAGTCGAGTTTTCGCCACAGGCTCAGGCGGTGTAAACGGGATGCATACCGGGTATCATCCGGATGGAGGTGTCGTCTTTGGGCATGACGACGGCAATGAAGCGAAGCTCCTGGATGCCTGCCCCGTAATCTTTAAGAGACAGGTGCTTGTTAAGCGCCTCCTGAAGAGCCGTCACTTTGAGGTCCTTATTTCCGATGGTATGGAAGGCTTCAGTTCCTATCCATATTGGCGGCCATTGTTTTTCTTTCATATCAATTGTCTCTTTTATTACCGGGAGGCCGGATCAAAGGTGGATTGCGCTTTAGGTTCTCGGGCAATAAAGCATAGTTGTAAATATACAACTTTTCTTGTTTGAGGCACTCCTGTAATGGCCCTCTGAACAAGACCCGGTAGGTTAAACCTTCAACAGGTAAGCCCATCGGATAACGCCCCGCTTCACTTTGGGTCGTCACTCCGTAGCGCCAGGCCTCTCCTAAGTTAAGAAAAATTTCAAAATTTCGCTCCGGGCAATGGTAGCAAGGGAATTTTCCCGGCTCCCGGGCCAATAGAACGTACACTTCGGCATTGTCCAGTTGTTCCAGTTCTTTGTCGAGCTTCTCCTGCCGCCAGGGCGCCAGCTTCTTTTCGCCGCCCTCTTCGATCACGGGCGAAGGCTTGTCTTTGCTCATGTAGAGCGTCAGTCCGCCAATTAGGCATGCCATCAGCGCGATCAGAAGGAGCATTGGTGCATTGGGGGTGTTCTGTGGCTTGAAGGACGGTTTTCCGGAAGCCTTCCCAAGCCCGGGTTTTAGTACCATAGGATTCATCTGTTCACAGGAGTTTCTTCACCGCTTCATCGATGATGTTATTTTCAAATGATTTAAGGTATGTTTCCGTGATCTTGACATTGGAATGCCCCAAACTTTCACTGATGATCTCGGTGGAAACACCGGCAAATTTCAGGTTGGTGGCAAAGCTATGGCGAGTAACATAGGAGCTTAAATTGCTCTGAATACCGAGGGCTTTTGCGATCTCTTTCAGCTCCCGGTTAATTTGCTTGAGCATCTTTTTCTTTCTGTAGAGGACCTGTTTCCTGGTGAGGTTTTCCTTTCCCATAAAAGGGAAGATGAAGCTGGTTTCCGGATAGTGGATCTCATAGTAATCCAGAACGTCCTGGACGGGGGGAAGGATGGCCGTCAGTTGCCAGGCGCCTGTCTTGGAGCGCCGGTAGTGGATCTTTCCATTGGTGATGTTGGCCCACTTGAGTTTCATGACGTCGATGAAGTTCATGCCATGGGTGTAGTAGCTGAACACAAAGAAGTGTTTGGCATCTGCCAGGTGGGGGTACTGCTCAATATCCAGTGCTTCGATTTTCCGGACCTCTTCTCGGGTGAGTGCGATCTTTCTGCTCTGCGGTTTGAGTTGCGAGATCTTGTATTCGTCGAAGGGGTAGTGTTCTCTGCTGGCCAGCCGGTTGCGTATGGCCAGATTGTACAGGGCTCGAATGGTGCGCATGCGGACGCTTATGCCTCCGTCTGTGCCATTGCGCTCTCTGAGATGAACTTCATATTTACCCAACAACCCAGGGGTAATGTCAGCAAACTTAATGTCGGAATCTCCGGTAAAGCTGAAGAAGGAATGCATCGTCTCTTCATAAACCTGGGCGTTGCCGGTTTTGCCGCTGCGTTCGAGGTCAGAGACCCTTTCCATCCAGAAATCTCTCAAAGAAGCCCTCTGGGCCGTAGGCCTGCCTCTGAACCGTTCTTCAAATTGTGCCAAAGTGAAGTCCTTTCCTTCCGTTGTGAAGTCGTCAATAATGCGAAGCGCCCTGGCTTTCGCTTCAGTGATGATTAAGTTCCGCTTCTTGTAATTGTCGAAATTCCGCTTGAATACTTCCTTCTCCTCATCCCACTGGTCTTTCCGGCAGGAAAAGCCGAGGGATATGCGCTTGAGTTTTCGGTCCTTGATGATGCGAAGGTAGATGGGGAAGAGCCCGCTTTTGAGGGGTTTGTCTTTTTGTACGATCTTCACGCTTGCCATAGAGCGCTATTTAGTGAAACATAGGTGAAACAAATTTAGCAAAAAAATGCAATTAAAGGCAAGTGTCATCAAAAAGAATATTGACTATATAATTGATAATCAATAAAATAAAATAAAAAATAGTCTATTGGAAAGAAAATGGCTATCTGCCTTACAAGCAGGGGGTCGTTGGTTCGAATCCATCTGCGCCCACAAAAGTGTAAAGGGGTTAAAAAGCTATAATGGTTTTTTAATCCCTTTTTTATTTCTGGAGGCCATGTATTACTGCTACATTCTATATTCGAAGGCCAAAGGTTGTTTTTACAAAGGCCAAACGGACAACCTTAAAGCTCGGGTTGAACGACATAACTCTGGGATGGAGAAAAGCACCAGTGATGGAGTGCCCTGGGTATTGTGTTGGGCGGTGAGTAAACCGAGCCGTTCGGAAGCGATGAAGCTGGAAAGCAAGTTGAAGAACTTGTCTCGTAAGCGGCTTCTTATTTTCATGATGAAATACCAGGATGGAATTGTTGGCCCAGACGAACTGCTGCTGGTGCAGCAGTTGTCAGGGTGCTGACAGGCTTTGCCTCGTCAGCATTCGAATCCATCTGCGCCCACCCTACAAAAAAGCCCTCCAAGCTATTCATTTACAGTGGTTTGGGGGGCTTTTCTTTTTGGAGGTGCCGGGCCGGTCGTACTCGATACCGCGCTTTTTTCCCCTGAAAAAGTTGCAAATGGTTTGCAAATAGATTGCAAATCCAAAAAAGGCAGTTGCCAGCCAAATTTTCTGAACATGGCAACCTTAAACATCATCCTGGATACCCGCAGGCAAAAAGCCGGAAAAAAGTATCCATTGAAGGCCCGAATCAATCACCTCAAAAAGTCAACTTACCTGTCGCTGGACATTGACCTGGACGCCAGGGAATGGGATCACAAAAAACAGCGAGTCCGGCCTAGCTATCCCCTCCAAAGTAAACTCAACCTGAAGATCACCTCTGTCCTGACCGGCCTTCAGGAGGTCATTCTTGATTTGGAGAAAGCAGGCCGGCCGTATTCGGCCAAGAGCATCAAGGAGAAGTACCTGGGCTTGACATGGCTTCTCCTTACCGGGCACCTCCGCATCTTCCATCTCCGCAAAATGCTCCAGCAGCATCCGGTGGATGAAGATATAGCCGCCGCCTACGCGCTGCATGAAGTGCAGTTCATCGACGGCGTAATCGAGGAATTGGGTGTAGTTCCAGGGGCCGTAGCGCCGGAGGTAGATAAGGAAGCGGAGGGTGTAGTGGCGTATGACGGACATGCCGCCTCCCTAGTAAGATAAGCATAATATACCAGGCCAAGGCCTAACAATTTGCTCCGCCGATTACTTACTGTACTTTTCCTGTAGAAGGAATAATTCTTCCTGGTTTTCTATTTTGGAACAGTTGTATAGAAAGTAGGTGCCTGTCAGTTCTTTTAAATCTTCCTTATAACTGGGAGGCAGTTGTGAGATCAGCTCGGCTTTAATTACTTTTTCATCTACATACGCTATCCTGAATCTATATTCTTCCGTTTCTGTTTTACAGCTGAACTCGTAAGTTTTATCATTCAATTCCTTTATGTCATTCAAACTTACATATGAATCTCCATTATCTATGATGTATCCGAAGGGGGCTTCTTTAAACCCCCAATGAAAGTTCAACCTGGGCTGGTTTTCCAAAAACTTAAAATCCAGGGCATAATAAATATCGAGCTCGCATTCATTTGTCCAGTCACCTGAAAAAAAGCCTGGCAATTCCACTTCTTCCGGATTTTCAGCCGCAACGGTTTGGGTTGTTGATGAGTCTTGAACGGTTTGCTCCGTATCAGAAGATCCGGGGCCAACTTTTTTATTGGAACCCGATTCCGCATGATTACATCCTACCAGGGATATCAGGCATACTACTGCCATTCCCAGGATCAACATGTTTTTACTCATTTTATTATAATTTTAAATGGCCCACATATTCCCTAAACCGGTACCTGTCCAACCACACGGGCTTCACGGGACAAGCCAAGGACTGGGAGGTAATATACACTGAAGGTTTTGACTGTAAAGAGAAAGCCCTTGTTAGAAAGCTGCTCTCTGAGAATATTAAAATTGAGACGATCGGGGGCTACACCTACCTTATTCAGGCAGCGGAATGCTGAAGATAACCTTCCTCTTTCAGCGCCTGAGCGGCGTCTTTATAAAAAGCGTCACTGTTGAAACGGCTGATGCCCAGAGAGGGGATCTCGCCGATGGCCTTCAGGAACGCCAGCGCTACCATCTGCAGGAAGCCTTCCTCCCGATAGGTCAGGGATAAACCCGATAGAACACCCTCCCATACCCCCATGCTCCATCCTGCCCCTGCGCCACTATTTCTATACAAAAAATACTGACGTCATCGGACTGGATAAAGTCCAGCACAAGCTCGCCGCGGCCATCTGTTCGCAAGTCAGGGTTCCAATACAGTTGGGGTTGTAAAAAAGGGGAGTGGGGCGCAATGGCTTCTCCCGTCGGCGGTTGGCCGGGAAAATCAGCCTGGGGTTGTAGCCCATCGATCAAAAAGATGTCTTCTTCATCAGATGGCGGGACAATAGGGCCTGGCCGGCTGGTCTTTATCGTCGCCACTCCGCCGTGAAGGCCCAGGGCGCTGAACCGCTGGCGGAGCTTTTTCCGGCTATTGAACAAGCCCACTTCTTCGACCTGGGCAATATCCAACCCGGCAATAAAATTGGCATCCCAGGTCAGCTTCCCGTCAAGGATAAAAAGCGGTTTCCCGGAATAGAAGCCTCGGTTCCCGGATTCGGAATTGAACATTTTAGCTACAAAGTGGCCGGGGCCTTCTTCCTTAAATTTTAATGCAGTGGTCACCTCTGTAAAAAAGCGGGGAAAGGACTCAAAACGTTCATAGTTCTGGATGAGGTATATATCATCCGGGTCGAGCGGATGAACATCGAAAGCAGGGGGCTCCTGTACTAGCGCATATTCAAAGCCGTTGAACAACTGGAAGATCTTTTTCCTTTGCCGGCTCGCATTCAGATAGGCCAGGACCTCCGGAGTGTAGGACAATGCTCCTTTTTCCTTCAGTTCGACTTCTGAAAGAATATCCACCTTGATGTCATTGTATTGATAATCTATAAACTGAATGGGCTTCCTTCCGTAAAAATCCGGAAAGCTGAAAAAAAAGCGGCCGTCCGCATTCGATTTCAGGTAACTCAAAACCTGCTCCTTGCTGGAATAAAGCCCCAGCACTTCTAAATTCAGCGCCCGGCCGAGGCTGTCGCTTATGTTTCCCCGGATGGAGATCATACTATCCAGGGATAACTCGATATCGGGCTCCAGAACCTTTCCTTTTACAATATTCTTTTGTTCGGGCAGAGGGTTGTCCGTCAGGGAATAGTCCCGCACGGAAATGGATAGCCCGGCAGGGGCAGGCCTTCCTTTTTCATCCTGAATGCGTATACGGGCCTCTACCTTTTCTCGCCGGTGAACAGCATCTGATGACAACTCAATGGATACTTTAAGGGAGTTTCCCGGCAAATGGGCTGGTTCTTGTTTACCGGCCTCTCTTTCACCGGCCTGTTCGGACACAGTTGGCGAATCATCCTGCAGGTCGTTAAAGATCGGGATCAAGGCCTCCGCCAGAACAACCGGTACTTTACTTGCCTGGTCCGTTCCTGAAACTACGAGGTGATACACAGCCGGTTTCAGATCGAAGGGTATCTGGTAATACCCCTGTACAAAAGATTGGCCGTGCGTCTTGTGAAATACCGCCGATAACATCTGGCCGTTCTGATCCCAAACTCCAACCCTGGCCGCAATATTTCTGCCCTTAAAGGAAATTGGAAAATATATTTTATACCAGACAGCCTCCCCACTTACATAAAAAGGCTTATTGAGGTGTATAACGCATCGGCGGGGTTCTTCGGCGGGCCGAACAGCAGCTGCCTGTTGAACGAGAATGGCCAGGAATAAACAAGAGAGAAATGGTTTCATCTTTACTTCTTGGTGTGTGCCTATTTCATGCAAAAACATCAATCCTCCCAATAATCCGGTTTTTCCAGGGTGCTGTTTGGCCGAAGCAAACAATCATAACATACGGCATTCCTTTCGCCATCGGCGAATGAGGACAAGCAATAGGGAGAGGGATAAAAGGCGTCTTCCGGACGTACGCGCAGGCGGAAAGTATCCTGAACAGTCGCGTAGAAGTAACCGAAAACATCCTCTTCCGGATTATCCGGATTCCTGATGTTGCCCCTTATCTTTCCGGGTGCAGGCTCGAAAAAACTGCCGGACCGCTCCACGAGTTGCCTGGCTTCGTCCCAATATTGGAAAGCGTTCTCACTTAATGACTGCTGGTAGACGGTGAGATAATATCCTTGAGAAAAACGATAGTCTTGTTCTGTTTCAAGCAGGAGGCTCCGGCTGATCAGGCCGCCGGCGCCGCTTTCGGAGCCATTAAAAACTTTGACTTTGCCCAGGCTTACGGCTTCCTTGTTATAGCAGGTCTTCGGAAAAGCGGGGGAGTTGGGGGTGGTTTCAATAAAACGGTAACAACCTTCCATATCCCACTTCAAAAAAGAGTTTTGGCCGCTATTCGGTACCGACAGAGGGGTATTGATGTAAAATTGTAAGTAAGCGTTTTCCACGATATTCCCTGCCTCATTGATTTCTCCCCTGGTGGTGAGTTCAATATCGACGGAAACCGGACTAGGGACAGGCAATAGAGGTTCCAATTCCGATTCATACACTACACCCGCCCCGGTGACGGCTCGGATCTGGTAAGCCCGCCCTTCCTGCACCACAAACTCCGCCTGGCCGTCCTGTATTTCCAATTGAAACAAGCCCGGCCCGGAGGCGAGCAGATCAACGGAATTTCCATTTTCGTCCAGCAAACTGACCCTGGCCGATTCAACCGGCATGGGGTTGTCAAATCCACTGAACGGCGATATTTTGTGGATGCTTACCGAAACAACGGAAGGCGTTCCTCTGATCAGTTTCCCCTGAATGGCAAGGTTCTCTAATTGATTTTCTGAACCGTCAAAAGCAATTTCGTCAAGGCATCCGGATAGGAAGCCGCTGCATATTACACAGAAGGTTATAAGCGAAAAGATGCGGTTTATAGACATCATCAGATAATTTCAAAATTAAAGGTAAGGGCCGGGAAAACACTGCCCAGCACCGCCAACCGGTTAGCGGTAGGGCGCTGGAACGGCCTTTGAGTAAAAAATACGGAGAATGCGTTTCGCCTTCCATAAACATTGTACAGGGAGAAGGTCCAGCTCGTTTTGAATTTTTTAGTACGGTCATGTCCCTGGCCCAGTGTATAAGCAATGTCCAGGCGATGGTAATCCGGAATGCGCAATTGGTTTCTTTCTGCATAAACGGGAATGATCAGGCCGTTGTCCGCCTGATAGCGGCCAACCGGAGGTGTGGCCGGCCGGCCAGTGCTGTAGTTGAAATTCAGGGTAAATGTATTTCTTCGATTGGCCTGGAAGTTTAGCACCAGCGACAGATCGTGAGGTTTGTCGTAATTGCTGGGGTACCAATTCCCCCGGTTGATGCCCGTGACTTGCCGTTCGGCCCGGGATAAGGTATAACTTAGCCAGCCATGGATCGGGCCATCTTTTTTGCGGATACTCAACTCCATTCCATAAGCCCTCCCTTCCCCGCTGAGAAGCTCCGTTTCAATATGTTCATTTACCGTCAGGTTTGCAAAATCCTTATAGTCGAACAAATGATCTACAAACCGGAAGTAAGTTTCTAAAGAGGTCTCCCATCTGTTGTCCTCAAAGTTCCTGAAAAAGCCGATGGAAAAATTATGCGAACGCTGGGGCTCGATATGAAGAGAACTTAACAGCCACAGGCTGGTAGGCGTCGGCACATCGGCATTGGATACCTGGTTGATGAACTGGGAAGTACGCGCATAACCGGCTTTCAGGGAAGACTGTTTGTCAAAACGATACCGTAAGGAAAGCCTTGGCTCCAGGCTCGAATAATCGGCAATGACTTGTCCGGAGGAATAATAAGTGGTGTCTGTTATTTGCTCCAGGTTGAGGCTCTGGCCATAATTGAAAACGGTTTTAGCGCCCAGGTATTGGTATAGTACAAAACGCAATCCCCCTGAAATGGTCAGAGCAGGGCTGGCTGCCCACTCCGCGTTCAGGAAAATTGCGGATTCCAGGCCCTTTTCTTTTTCCAGGCTTTTCTCTTCGACCGTCGATATTGCTCCGTCGGGGCGTATACTGCCGGGCTCCTGCAGATATAGGATGGAAGAAAAGCCCGCATCCAAATGCAGGGATTTTGCAGGCGAAAAAGTCAATTGTTCCCTGAATTTGACATAGCTGAGGCTGTTTTCCAGTAGGGAAGCATCCGTTCCATTCAGATTGGATTGTATGTTTTTGTACTGGCTTGTTGTAAAAGAGGTATTGGAAAACAGGCGGTTGGAAACGGTTTTCTGGTAGTCCAGCTGTGCCATCAGGGTCGTGTAATCGAAACCGAACTGCCGGTTGTATTCAAACTCGTCGTGGGAGAGATAACCCGATAGGGCGAGGGTGTTCTTTTCATTCAGGTGGTGCGTGTAACGAAAATTGGCGTCATAAAAAAAAGCGGAACTCTGCTGCACTTCCGGAACATTGATCAGGCCAAGGGCCCAATCCGAGTAGGTGGAACGGAAACCGGCAATGAAAGAACTCTTTTCCTTTACAATAGGGCCTTCCAGGGTAATGCGGCTCGAAATGGGCCCCAGGCCTCCTTTTGCCTGAAATTTTTTATTGTTGCCATCCTTCATTTTGACTTCCAGCACGGAAGCCAGGCGCCCGCCATATTGAGCCGGAATATTTCCTTTATAAAGGGTTACTTCCCGAATCAGGTCCGACTGAAAGGTGCTGAAAAATCCCAATGCATGGGAAGAATTAAAAACAAAGCCTTCATCCAGCAAAAACAGGTTTTGGTCAACTTCTCCCCCCCGGACATTGATACCGGTGGCTCCTTCTCCGATCGTACTTACCCCGGGCTGCAGTAAAAGGCTTTTTATTAAATCGGCCTCCCCTAAAAAAGCAGGAAGCTTCTTGATCGCTTTAATGTCCAGGTGGGTGACACCAACCTGGACGTCCTTTATATTAGCATCGGGCGCTTGCGCTTCTACGATCACCTCCCCCAGGTTGATGGCCATTTTTTGCAGGCTGAAATCAATTTGACCACTGCCGAAAACCTGCAATACCTGAATCATCTCCTGATATCCGATATATTGAACGGACAATTCTAGTTTGCCGATGGGCGCCTCTAATTCGAAATAGCCATTTTCATCGCTGGCAGTACCGATATTGAGCTCCCTGAAGAAAAGGGAAGCTCCTATGACCGGCTCCCCACTTTGATCATCCAGTATTTGTCCTGTGATGGTAGCTTTTCCCGAGGGGTTCAATTGGCCAATTTCTCCCACAACCACCGGCTGGCGAACGGAGGAGGTATCTGGTTCGACATAGATGGCTTCCTGGAGGGCTTGGTAGTAATCGGCAGTGTATACCTCATCCAGAATGCGGGCCGGTGCGACTACAATTACGTAGTCTCTGTAAACCATAAAACCCAGGAAAGTGTCTTTGAGCAGGTTTTGCAATACCTTTTTCAAGGGTTCTTTTTCAAAGGAGCGGCTATATCTTTTCGCTGGAAGGCTTTCTTGTTCGAAATAAAAAAGAAGTTGGTAATCGGATTCCAGTTGTTCTAAAATAGCCGACAGGGGCTGGTTGTCAAAAGAGGCGGTAATTTCCAATTCGGCCAGCGACTGGCCCTTGATAAAAGACATCGGGCTCCATAGAAACAAAACTGCAAGCAACAGCCTTCCAAGGCATTGGTTCATGAAAAATGATTTAGGACAAATGCTAAACTTCATCTACGACAGCTATCATTACAAATACTTTACCCAGGCTGCAGGAATCTCTTGAGCATCCCTTTCAATCTGTTTGAAAATGGCCCCGAAACGAGTCAGGATCGAGCTCTTTGAGCAGAAATTTCAAACTTATCTTTCGCCGGCCCGTAAATGAAGTTATAAAAAAATAACATGAGCAACGGAAAATACAATATCCCCGTCAACCTCTTCCCGTTCGGGTTTGCTGATGAGGTAGCCAATTGGCAGCATTTCAACAGTGAATTGATCGGCCGGTGTATGGAAGCCATATCCGAAAATTTCGAGGCTACCGACGGCCTCAACCGGAATGTGACGTCCCACGCCCTGAGGAAGATAATTGAAGGCCACCTTGGCGAAGAGGTCAGCAATGGAGCCTTCATCGCGGCGATGGTTACTGCCGGATATCGGTATGAAAGGGTGAAATGCACGCCCAATTGTTATTTTAATGTGTCTCTAAAGGCAACTGGAGGGAAGGGGGAACAATAAAACTCAAAGTACTCCCTCATTCACCTGCCGATGGGCATAGTCCACCGCCCTTGCTGTGAGCGCCATATAGGTGATGCTCGGATTCTGCGTTCCGGAACTCGTCATGCACGCCCCATCCGTTACAAACACATTGGGTACCTCGTGCAGCTGGTTCCACTGGTTGAGCACGCTGGTTTTCGGGTCTCTGCCCATGCGGGCGGTACCCATTTCGTGGATGCAGGCGCCGGGAGCAGTGGCGTTATTATAAAAAGTGATGTCTTTACATCCGGCGGCCTCCAGCATCTCTACGGCGCACTGTACGCCGTCCTCGCGGAGCTTCATCTCGTTGTCGCGGAGTTTGGCGTCGAAGGTGATGGCCGGCATACCCCATTTGTCCCGTTTTTCGAAATTGAGGAACATCCTGTTCTCGTGGTAGGGCAGCATCTCACCGAAGCAGGTCATGCCAATTTGATAGGGGCCGGGCTTGAAAATGTGTTCTTTCAGATCGGCTCCGAGCACGCCTTCGGGGATGTTCATACCTCGATTTGCACCGCCCTGGTAACCGAACCCCCGGACATAGTCCGTCCGCCGGCTGGCCTCGTCGATGTTCCGGAATCGCGGGATGTAGAAACCCGCCGGCTTGCGCCCCTGGTAGTATGTATCCTCGAATCCGGGCAGGGTGCCGGAAGCCCCCATGCCGTAGTGGTGGTCCATCATATTGTGGCCCAGCTCGCCGCTGCTGTTGCCCAGTCCGTCCGGGAATGTTTCCGAGCGGCTGTTGAGCAGAATGGCCGTGGTGCCTACCGTGCTGGCGTTGCAGAAGAGGATACGGGCAAAGAACTCGAGTTCTTCTCCCGTTTCGGCGTCTTTTATGCGCACACCGGTGGCTTTGCCCAGTTTGGGGTCGAAAACGATCTCACTCACTACGCTGTTTGGCCGCAGGCTCAGGTTGCCGGTGCTTTCCGCAACGGGCAGGGTGGCGGACAGGCTGCTGAAATAGCCCCCGTAAGGGCAGCCCCGCACACACCGGTTCCGGCTTTGGCACTGGCCTCGCGTCCCTTTGTGTACTTCGGGGTCGTACTGAGTCAGGTTGGCAATCCTGCCGGGAGTGACCACCCGGCCGGGATATACCTTAGCCACAGCTTCCCGCATGTGTTGCTCCGCGCAGTTGAGCGGGAAAGGAGGCAGGAAATTGCCATCCGGCACCTGTTTGAGGCCCTCTTTCTGGCCGCTGACACCAACGAAGGTTTCCACATAATCGTACCAGGGAGCAATATCCTTGTAGCGGATCGGCCAATCCACTCCGATACCTTCTTTCAGGTTGGCCTCGAAATCGATATCGCTCCAGCGGTAGCAGTGCCTGCCCCACATAATGGACCGGCCGCCCACATGGTGGCCCCGAATCCAGTCGAAGCGTTCAACTTCATCGTAAGGATATTCGTCATCCTTGTTGATCAGGTGCTTATGGTCTTCTCTGACCCACCAGGACAGGCGGTCCTGTTTAAAGTAGTGCTTGGCGATTTCCTCTGTTGTCACCATATTCTGGTTGGGCAACTCCCAGGGGTCCAGCATAGCGGTCGGGTATTCGCCATGCTGAATTAGCCGCCCTCTTTCGAGCACCAGCGTTTTGTAACCTTTCAGGCATAGTTCCATCGCTGCAAAGCCGCCGCTGATACCCGAGCCTATGACTATGGCATCATAGGTGCGTTCGTTCTTTCCTTTCGTATTGAATTTCATAGGGCCCAGGCTTTACCCCCCGCTTCTTCCACAGTGATACAGGCCTTGTATGCTCCGGGAACAGGCAGGTAAGTCAGATAATTGGTTGCTATTTCCTTGGTGGACAGGTAGTAGGCTATGGTTTGCTGTTTCAAGTCAAGGAAGGCTCTTCGGGCTTCTTCCCACCGGGCGTCCTTCGAACCATCCAATTCTTGCAACAGGCTTAGTTGGCGGCCACTTTCCAGGTTTAATATCCCCTGGCCTTCCGTTGCGTTGTTCAGATAATCGGAGAGGGCGTCAAAACCTTTCTTGAAGTTCGACTTATCCGTTTCCTTATATACGGCGCCAACCATGCTATCGATCGTATAATCCACTCCGACATCGGTGGCGGAAGGGCTATCCGTTTTGGGTAAGATCAGGCCGACAAGGCAGGTAACCAGGGCAAATTCTTCCGGGCTGAAAAATAGCAGCCGGCCCGTTTCTGCACTTTCAGTGGATGCGGTATTACATCCGGAAAGGATCGTGCCCCATAAAGGAGCACTGACGGCGGCGCCAGTGAGGAGGGCCGTGTATTTTAAAACTTCTCTTCGTTCCATAAAACTGGATTGAGGAACCAAGATAATATATTTCGATGATCTTCAAATTCCTAGGTTTGTCTTTCTTTCCAGGATTATGGCGAGAAAACGACAAAGCCCCGGATTGGTACTCCAGGGCCCGTCAGTTTTTATGTGATCCCGTGTAAGGTTATCTTATCGTCAGGGGGGCCTACCAAATGGAGGTTGGAATAATGTCGGAGCTCAATTCCCGGAATGCTTCCTTTTTGATCATATTGAGCCGGCGGCGGGCTTCTTCCATCCCTTCCGAGAACAAAGCGACCTGGCTCAGGCCGTGATCGGCAGTCGTACTATTGGAGTTCTGGCCATCCAGGGATCGCAGGGCCTTTTGCAGGCCGGGTAGTGTTTCCTGCCGGAAAGCGGCCAGGCGGCAGATCAGGCTATCGATCTTTTCCTGTTTGCTTTTACCCGATAGCTGGGCCTTGCGCAGTATTCTATGAAAGAACCGGCTTTCTTCCTGGTAGAGAGACAGTTCGTCTCGCAAGCTGCTCAATAGTTGCCTCTCGTTGATGGGATTGTACGTGGTGGTTAGGGACGTCATTTTGGTTGCTTTTTGTTGATTGTTTGTCTATAAAAAAATACTGTTTGAGCCGTGTCTGCCGATTGCAACTTCCGTGGGAAGCATATTCCGTTGCCACGCTGCAAGCACCTCTCCGGGGAGGCCGCATAACGGATAGGCGCCGGATAATAGCGGCACAGCGTGGTGGGCTTAGATACCGGAAAGGGACCTTTCCGGCCTCAAATTCCAGGCCCCATCATGAATAAACCGTTTAGTAGCTCCAATAAACGCGGATATTGCGTAATGCTCTCAATTTCCCGTTAGTGTCGGTTGCAAGGGTGGAAAAGAAAAAAGATTTAGGCCGATTGTGAGATTAGAGGTTTACCAACTGCTGTACAAAATAAATCTTTTTTCCCCCATTTTCAATACCCTAACAAATTCTTAACAAACTGATCATGCTAACTCACTGGTCATTGTGAATATGCATTCAGTATATATAAATTTAGGAAGAGCACACCACCCGGAACAATGATAATTATCACTCCAAAGCCTCGACCGCCCATAATTCCTTCACTGCCGGCCCCCAGCATTGCACCCGGCGCAGGCCCGGTATTTTCGGGCGGCAACTTTCAAGGAGGCTGCTCCCGAAATATTCATAACTGCAGCGGTAGTTGTCCATGTAGAGGATCTGCCCGCCGGTGAGGTCGGCCAGGCAGCCGTATTCGGCGAAAGCATCGGTATTCTCGGTGCTGGTACCGAGAAAGGTCAGAATATTGACGGTAATATTGCGGCGCGCCATCTCTTCGGCCCAGTCGCAGACATCTTCACCGCCCATCCGGCAGATGTTGGCTCCGTCGCTGATGAGGAAGATCGCCTTGCGGGTACTGTCGACATCGAGGAAGAGCTCCGGGGAGTATTTCAGCCTTTCCAGTAGCGGGGTAGTCCCGTTGGGTACCAGAAAGCGGAGCCGGTAGCGCATATCATATCGGCTGAGCCGGCCCACGGGTTCCCAGGCAACGGGCTCTGTACCGCAATCGCCGTCGATGGTAGCCAGCCCCAGTTTGGTGTGCAGCGGCAGGCTGTCGAGCACCAGCAGGGCCGTTTCCTGCATGACGTCGAAGCGGGTAGTGCCCATGCAGGGTACGTTCTCCATGACCATGGAGCCGGATATATCGAGCAGCAGGAGCAACTCGTCGTATTCAGCGAACTGCAGGGCCCTGTCGCTGTTTCCCGGCAGGTTTCTGCCCTCGGCAAGGATACTGGTATCCCGGTTGTCGAAGAAGTCTTCCAGCTCCTCCATCCCAAGCGTGTCCCGGATGAGGAAGTAGTTGTACAGGGCGGCGCTGTTTCCGGGGTCGTAGGTGAGGGCCCGGTCGAAGAAGTCCAGCGCGCGCAACAGGTCGCGTTTATGGACGTGGTAGTGCATGCCAAGGGTATCCTGGGCATGGCTGCCGCCGCCCTGGTTGAGCAGCATGGCATATCCCAGGGCATTGTTGTAGATGCTCAGCATTTTGGGCTCGCCGATCGCACGCTGCAGTTCGATGCTTTCCTTGATCGGGCTTATGGCATCGCCGTAGCGCCCGTCGTACATCAGGATCATTCCCCGGAAGAATTGTTGGTAGGCGAGTTTCTGGTTGTATTCCGGGTCCTTTATGGTGAGCAGCCGCCCACACCGCTCCAATAGGCTTAGGCCTTCGGTAGCGTGGCCCACCCGGCTGAGGGCAACGGCGAGGGAAAGCCCGAAATTGTAATTGCCGGGAAGGAGGCTGTAGGCGCGCTCAAAGTTGCTGACCGCCCGTTGGTAATGGCCTTCGCCGTAGAGTAACATGCCCTTGTAATGTGCCTTAAATGCCGCCTTTTGCCCTCCGAATGGTGAGAAAGACAGGAAGGCCAGAGCGAATAACAATGCCCATGGGAAAACTGCTGCTATTGGTCGGTTCATGTACTCATTTTCAAACAGGCGCAAGATGGGAAGGGCTGAGGAGAAAAGCAAACACTAAGTCGCTATGGGCTTCAAAATGATATCCACGCGCCGGTTCTTCAACTTGCCTTCCCAGGTCGAATTGTCATACACCGGGTTCAGCTCACCAAAGTCTTCAATGGATATCTGCTCGGGCAGGACGCCGTTGTCCATCAGCTTGCGTATGGCGGCTTCGCTGCGGTTGCGGGAAAGCCAGGCATTGTACTCCTTGCTGCCAATATCGTCCGTATGGCTGTGGACGCTGATCTCGTAGTCTTCGAGTTCAGGGAACTGCCGGAGCCATTGCTGGAGCTCCTGCGCCTGTTGTCCGTCAATGTAATGACTGCCACCTCCGAAGTAAATGCTGAATATGTGGTAAGGCGCTTCTTCCTGAGCGGAAAGCGGGAGCAGAGCAAGGGTGAGCAGAATGGCCAGTATGGGCTTCATGGCGGGTGATTTTATCAGTTCATGTTTGGAGGCCACTTTTGGAGATTAAAAGTGGCCCCCAAACATGCTCAATAGGGTTGACCAAAAGGCTAATCTATAATAGAATGATCTTCAGTTGGAAATTGTTCTATGCCGGTCTACCGGAGTGCTTGGTTACATTAGGTTTTAGGGATCAGGGTTTTAGGTTTTGGGGGGCAGGCATTACAGGCATACGCCTACCGCCTCCAAATGTCAAGGTTCGGCCTCTAAAAACATTTCACTCCGACTCCCGACTCCCGAATCAACGAATCAACGCCCCCCCTCCCGTTCTCTTAACCACTGGCGGAACACTTCACCCAATTCAGGGTTATTCTTCCAGTTCTCCTCAATGCCCTCGATGGCGAGGATGCGGCCGAAGAGTTCATCCTGGGCAAAGCCCTCCTGCAGGGCCATACTGTAGGGAATGTGGCTGAACGTCACCTGGGAATACAGGGGTAGAAAATCTTCAGGATATTCTTCATTCAGGAAGGCCTCGATCTCTTTGCGCAGGAGAAAGCGCGGGTCGGCTACCCGGTCGCGCATCTCCACAAAGTTGCGCAGGGCAAGGTCGGCAATGGCGTTGGTATCTTTGGGGCGCTCCTGGTTGAACACCTTTATGATGGTGCTCCAATCGTCCTGGTGCGCTTCCATTAGTTCATCCAGAATGGAACAATCTTCAAATCCGGAATTCATGCCCTGGCCATAGAAGGGGACGATCGCATGGGACGCGTCGCCGATCAGCAGGGCCTTTTCCTCGTAGCACCAGGGATAACAGCGGATGGTGGCCAGGCCGGAGGTGGGGTTGGTATGGAAATCCTCCAGCAGCCCGGGCAGGAGGGGGATGCTGTCGGGGAATTGCTCCTGAAAAAAGGACAGGATCTGTTCGTCGGATTGCAACTGCTCGAAGCTGTTGGCCTTGCCTTCGAAGGGGAGAAAAAGGGTGCCGGTGAAACTGCCGTCCACATTGGGCAGGGCGATCATCATAAACTGCCCCCTGGGCCAGATGTGGAGCGCGTTCTTGTCAATGGCGTGGCTGCCGTCAGCGCGGGGTGGGATGTGTAGCTCCTTGTATCCATATTCCAGGTATTGCTGGGAGTAGTTGAACCGTGGCAGTTTCATCAGGCTGCGGCGCACAGCGGAGAAGGCGCCGTCGGTTCCGAACAGGAGAGGCGCCTGGGCCGATAGGCGCTGGCCGGCCCGGGTGTCCTCAAAGTGCGCCACACCGGCCTGAAGGTCAATACCGAGGCATTTGTGAGCGAAGTGGAAACGCAGGTTGGGGTACTGGTCGGCAATGCGAATGAGCTCGATGTTCAGCCCCCCCCGGGAAACCGAGTAAATGGCCTGGCCTTCCTTTCCGTAAGGTTGAAAGGCCAATTCCCCGGACTGGCTGTGCATCATCCGCCCCTGCATGGGGATGGCGACCTCGCGGATCTTGTTTTCTATTCCAGCCTTTTGCAGGGCTTTCCAGCCGCGGGTGCTCATTGCCAGGTTGATGGAACGCCCTCCGATGAAGCCGGCCTGGCGGGGGTCCTCCCGCATTTCATAAACATCAACTGAGTAGCCGCGCTTGGCCAGCAAGGCAGCCCAGAGAGAACCGACCAGCCCGGCGCCAACGATGATTGCTTTTTTTTCCATGAGTCTTTGGTTAGGGAAACAAAGGTCAATTTTCCAAAAACTGGAAAATCTTGGTTAAAATAAAAATCGCAGCGCCATAAATTGCGAAGCGAAACCCACCAGATAACCACCGTAGAGGTCCATCGGTTCATGGGCCTGCAAGGCCAGGCGGGCAGTGCCGACCAGGCCTGCAACCAGAATGGTGATCAGTAAAACCGTGCTCATGCTGATTTCCATCGTGCCTCGGGGAGACAGAATGGTGAAGGTGTCGTAGCTGAACAACAACATGGTGATGACAACCATGCCTAGTAACCCGCCTACACCTACGGCATGGGCACTGATCTTGGAGAAGATATTGATGAAGAACGCAAAGAACAGAGCGATTGTAGCTCCCAGCAGAAAACTGGTGAATGCCGTGGGAATGGACGGGTTGTCCAGAAAATTGCGAAACATCCAGAGGTAAAGTATGCCGGTAATGACATAGGGGCCAATGCGCTCCTGCTTTGACTCCATCTGAAAAGAACGGATCATGCCGGTAAAACGCAACATGGCTACCGCCACTCCAGGTATGAAAAAAGTGGAGAGAAAGATCTGTAAGATCAGCAACTTGCTGGACTGGTCCCCGATATTATTGACCCCGAAAAGGTACGGGTTGACCAGCATCAGCAGGACCAACATATAGGTCACGATCAGCAGCGGGTGAAAAATGATGGATATTAACTGGGCCAGCAACCTTAGCATGAGCAGCGATTGATATCAATAAGTTCTTTTCCGGCCCCAAAGATAACTATTCTACAGCAAGTTAGGAATGATATATTGAGGTAGGCGGGGCCGGTTGGTATTGTCCCTTACCGTATAGCAGAGCAAAGCCCGGGTTGCCTCTTTCTGCGGGCCCCAATTAGCCGTCCACAAACAAGGGCGTGAAGCGAAAAGAATTCCCGTCGAACAATCCCTTATCACCGAGCTTGAGGCTTGGGATGACCAGCAGGGCCATGAAAGACAGGGCCATAAACGGCGCTCCCAGGGAACTGCCTTGTTCTCGTTTGACGAAGGTGTCGATCTCTTTGTAGGCGCGGGCCAGCTCATAACCGTCTGCATTGGACAGGATGCCGGCTACCGGCAGGGGAAGTACCCGTTCTTCTTCTCCGTATACCGCCGATATGCCTCCCTGGTTGGCAATGATCAGGTTGGCAGCCCGGCAAATGGAAGCATCGTCCGTTCCTACGACAATGATGTTGTGCGAATCGTGGCCCACGCAGGACGCTATGGCGCCTCCTTTCAAGCCAAAACCGTGGATGAAAGCGAGGGCAGGCGGAGCATTTTCATAACGGTTGATGACGGCCATCTTCAAAATGTCCCTGGCAGGGTCGGAAAGGGCATAGCCCTGATCTGTCCGGGCGTCTGCTACGAAGCTTCGGGTGACGATCTCCCCGTCCAGGGCATGGATCACCTGTATCTTTGCGCCCTGTGCCGGTATCCGAAAATCTTCCGGTCGCTTGGCAGCGGTATGGAAATTGTTGACCACTCCGGCTTCCACCCTTTCAATGAGGCTTTTTCCGTTTTCGGCGGCCAGGGCGCCGTCAATATAGGTAGCTTTCACTTCGAAGGTTGTCAGGCTGTCCACCATAATGAAATCTGCCGGGTCGCCCGGGCGGAGCAGGCCGACGTCCAGTCCGTAGTGCAGGGCCGGGTTGAGGCAGGCAGCGCGGAGGACGTCAAAAAGGCTGCAGCCTACGGCCAGCGCCCGTGCTACCAGTTGGTTGATATGGCCCAGGACGAGCCCGTCGGGGTGTTTGTCGTCGGAGCAGAACATCATCTGATCCGGAAATTGAGGGAGCAGTTGGATGAGGGCGTCGAAGTTCCGGGCCGCACTGCCCTCTCTGATGATGACCTTCACGCCCATTTTTAGTTTTTCCAGTCCCTCCTCGTAAGAGAAACATTCGTGGTCGGTACTGATGCCGGCCTGGAAGTATTTCCGGGCGTCTGCGCCCCGCAGGCCCGGAGCGTGGCCGTCGATGGGTTTGCCCAGCTTCTGAGCCGCGGCCAGCTTGGCCATCACCTGCTCGTCGCCGAAAAGGACGCCGGGGTAGTTCATCATCTCCGCCAGGTATCGGACTTCGGGCATTTGCAGGAGGCGTTCCACTCCTGCCGCATCGATAGTGGCCCCTGCCGTTTCGAAAGCGGTGGCCGGCACGCAGGAAGGCGCTCCGAAGTAGAACTTGAAGGGCACCCGCCTGCCGTTTTCTATCATGTAATGAACACCCTCTTCCCCGAGCACGTTGGCGATCTCATGAGGGTCGGAAACGGTAGCGACTGTACCGTGGACAACGGCCAGGCGGGCAAACTCCGAGGGGACGAGCATGGAGCTTTCGATGTGTACATGGGCATCGACAAAGCCGGGAAGGATGTATATATTGTCAGCCGTTTCCAACCGGCGGATGCCACTGATGCGGCCGTTCTCTACACGAATTTCCGCCGGATAAATTTCCCGGCGGTGTAGGTCTACAAGTTGCCCCTGGAAGATTTTCATGGCTTTTTTTTTCTTTCCTGGGGAAATTAAGTTTTCCACTTCTATTTTTATCCAGGAAAGGCGTTATTTTATGGCTATGGGTGAGTTTTTTAATACAGCTTTATTCGATATCTGGGGTACAACAGTGGCCGTCTGGCAGGTTGCGCTGGGTGTGTTGTTGTTTATCCTTTCGTTTTTTGCCTTCTGGCTGATCTCCTACCGGCTGGCGCCCCGGCTTTTTAAAAAAGTGGAGGTGGACAAGGCTGACCGCCGCAAAATAAGGGCCATCCTGGGCACCTTCTTTTTCCTCACTGCCCTGTTGGGGCTGCTTTTCATCTTTGGATTTGACCGGCTGCTGTTAGAAACGGCCAAGGAGTCGGCACCTCAACTCAAGGTCTCCACCATATTGGAGGCGCTGATCATCTGGCAGCTTGCGCGCCTGCTTGACCTGGTCATTTCCAAGGTCATTATGCGCACGTACTACGAGCAGAAAGAAGAAAAGGCGATAGAGCTCGATCATTATCAAACGGACACCAAGAAGCGTGCCAACCGGATGGTGCAGTACGTCGTCTATGTTTTTGCGCTGCTGTTTATCGTACAAGCCTTTGATATCAATCCGGAATTTTTTACCTACCCGCCGGCGAAAGGCCAGACGGAGGGCACGCC
The DNA here is from genome assembly GCA_020636405.1 of Lewinellaceae bacterium. Taxonomy (GTDB): domain Bacteria; phylum Bacteroidota; class Bacteroidia; order Chitinophagales; family Saprospiraceae; genus JACJXW01. Next base: position 40,653 of record JACJXW010000004.1, read on the forward strand.
ATTCACTCTGGTCAACATCCTGAATGCCTTATTCATCCTGCTCGTTGCCCGTATGCTGAGCTGGGTGGTGATCCAGTTCGTGCTCAAGAATTATTACCGGAGGAAGAACATCAACGTAGGCTCACAGTATGCCATCAACCAGCTGTTGCAATACTTCGTTTACGTCATTGCCATTCTGATGGCCCTGGAGGCGCTGGGTTTTTCAATTACCGTGCTCTGGGGTGGGGCTGCGGCTCTGTTGGTAGGCATTGGCCTGGGTTTGCAGGAGACCTTTAAAGACCTTTTTTCAGGCATCATTATGCTTTTCGAGCGCCGCGTGGAAGTCGGTGACGTAGTAGAAGTGGACGGCCTGATCGGAATTGTACGGCGCATCGGTGTTCGGACTTCCCTGGTGGAAACCAGAGACAACATCACGGTTATTGTTCCGAATTCTAAGCTGATTGTAGAGAAGGTCATCAACTGGAGCCATTTCGACAATAAGGCCCGCTTTTTTGTACGAGTTGGCGTCGCTTATGGCTCCGATACGGAACTGGTCAAAAAGATCCTGCTCAACGTGGCCAGGGAAAATGCTTTTGTGCTTCGCCACCCGCCGCCTTTCGTCCGCTTCGTCGACTTCGGTGATTCCTCTCTTGATTTTCAGATCCACTTCTGGTCCCATGAATTCATCCGGATCGAAGATGTGAAAAGTGATATCCGCTTCGAGATCGACCAGGCGTTCCGCAAAAATGGTGTCACCATTCCGTTCCCGCAACGCGACGTGTGGATGAGAGGGGGGGAGCAGTGAATCAGTAGTGCCCCTTCCTTCCTTTCCGTAACCACCTACTCCCACCCCCCAGTCTGATGGAGGATGGGCAGCTGGCCGCTGTAGGCCTTGTTGATGTTCTCTTTGGTGAAGGCCTCTGCAGTATCACCGAACGTGATGAGCCGTTGGTTGATCAGTGCGATGCGGCTGAAGTATTCCGGTACAGAAGACAGGTCGTGGTGGATGACGAGGATGGTTTTACCTTCCTCTGCCAGGGACCGGAGGATCTTGATGATGTTGTCTTCAGTGGTGGCGTCAACCCCAACGAAGGGTTCGTCGAGCAGGAAGATCTCGGCTTCCTGACATAGTGCGCGGGCCAGGAATATCCGTTGTTGCTGCCCTCCGGAGAGCTCGCCGATCTGCCGGTTTTCGAACTGCTCCATCCCGGTTTCTTTGAGCGCAGCCCGGGCCAGTGCCCTGTCGTGTTCGTTAAGGCGTTGCAGGAGTTTTTTGTGAGGATAGCGCCCCATGAGAACAATATCGAAGGCTGTAGCAGGGAAGGACCAGTCCACATCGCTTTTCTGAGGGACATAGACGACCTGGCGGCGGTGGGCTTCGATGGGCTCGCCTTTGATGAGGATACTACCGGCATTGATGTCCAGTAACCCGAGGACAGCCTTGAAAAGAGTAGATTTTCCGGCGCCGTTGGGCCCGATGATGCCATAGACGTGGCCCGGCTCAAAATCCATGAAAATATTGGTGAGTACGCGTTTGCGCCCGTAGGAAACGGACAGGCCTTTGATGCTGATGACGGGGTTGGGCATGATGGATTGGTTGATTGGTTAATAGGTTGGCGGACTCTGTTGGGCCGAGGTTAATCAATCCCAATAAACTAAGTACCGCTCATCCTCCTGGCCACCAGGAAGAAGCCACCCACCAGGAGCAGTCCGAGCAGGCCGTAGAGGACAAAGCGGGCGGCAGTCCCTTTGTTTTCCTTCCCGGCAGGGCCGTCTCCGGCCGGGCGGGAAAGCGCGGCCACAATAGTTTTGGTGTTGTACTCCAACATCTTCAGGTAAGTAGGCGCCGGGCTATCCTCATCTCCGATGGAGTCGGAATACAGTTGGCCGCCAATGCTTACTTTATTATCGGAGGCGATCTGCCGGAGGAGTTTGGGATTGACGGTGGTCTCAATGAAGACGGCCGGCACCTTGTTCTCCCGGATGACCTTGCTGAGGCGCAGGATGTCCGAAGTTTGAACCTCCGCATCGGTGGAAGTGCCCAGAATGGCCTCCACCCGTATGCCATAGCGCTTGCCGTAGTAACGGAAAGCATCGTGTGAGGTGATCAGAACCCTTTGTTTTTCAGGGATAGACTGTATGGCCGTGGCAATCTCCTGGTCCAGGCCCATTAGTTGGCGGCGGTAGATCTGGTAGTTGTATTCGAATGCCTCGGCATTATCCGGGTCGATTTCAGACAGGGCCTTCTTGACGTTTTCTATATATATGAGGCCCAGGCTGGCATCCATCCAGGCGTGGGGGTCGGCCGAGTTCTTGTACTTGATGCTTTCGATAGGGCTGATGCCTTCGGTAATGGTGCGAACTATGGCGCGGGTGCCCGAATTTTCGATCAGTTCACTGAGCCATCCTTCAAAGGTGAGGCCGTTCTTCAGGATGAGGTCAGCACTATTCACCAACTGAGCATCCCCCGGAGTAGGTTCGTAAATATGGGGGTCTCCACCTATCGGAACGATGCTGCGCACGTCGAGCAGCCCGCCACTGATGTTTTCCGCCATATCGGCAAAAATGGAAGCAGTGGCCACCACCAGTGGTTTTTCCTCTGCCCGGAGCCAGAAGGGCATGGCCATAAGGAGGATCAGCAAATACCCTGTGCGGTTCTTCATATTTCGAAATGATTAATCTATCGTTTCTGAATGAAAAGGTTCTGGCATACTTTCTTGGATAAGACCTGTTCGCGTTCCCCGCTAATGAGGACCCGCATGGATTCGTCGTACTCGAAATATTCCAGTACCTCTACCGGTGTTCCGAGGACCAGCGCCATACGGTCGAGGTATTGCAGGAAAGCAGTGCTGTGGTCCTGGACACCAACGACCAGCCCCCGCTCTGAATGCTTCAGCTCGGAGAGCAGGACCTGTTTGCGGATCGCGAAGTTGCCATCGGCATCTGGAATGGGGTCGCCGTGGGGGTCAAACTTGGGAAAGCCCAGGTATTCATCCAGGCGTTCTACCAGGCCTTGAGATTTAATGTGCTCCAGTTGCTCCGCGATCTCGTGCACTTCATCCCAGGAGAAATGCAGCTTATCGACCAGGAATACCTCCCATAGCCGGTGCTTGCGGATGAGGTGGGTGGCAATTTGTGCGCCCTGGCCGGTAAGCGTGACGCCCCGGTACCGCTCGTAATGGATCAGGGTTTTGTCGGAAAGGCGTTTGATCATATCGGTTACCGAGGCAGCGCTGGTACTCATTTCACTGGAAATGGCATTGGTGCTGGCCGGCTTTCCATCCCGTTCCGATATTTTGAATATAGCTTTCAGATAATTTTCTTCCGTGTGTGAGATCTCCATTTATTAATTGGTTAATAGGGCAAATATAATCATTTTTAGATTAGCTTAAAAATTTATTTTAAACAGTATAAAAAAAATTAAAAGGTTTGTACTGTTTAAAAAAAGGGAAGACGGCTAAAATACGAATTAAATGGATTAACTTTGGGACATATCCGGAACTTAGCGAACGGATTGGGGCAGAATTAAAATTGGAATTTTTTCAACGTGGCAAATATTGCGGTAAATAAACACAGTAGGATCAGAATTGCGTAAGGCAGCACTCCTTATATTAGCGGTAACCGCCCTGGCGATGAGTATGGGGCCGGAGCTTTTGGCGCAGGCGTTTGTGATTGACAGCCTGGAGTCCGTCTATCTTATCTCGGAAGAAATTGAGGTGCTGGAAGATACATCGGGGGCCCTTTCCATTGAAGAGGTCCTGCATATGGACGCCGGCGCCGGATTTACTCCTGTGTCTTCGCTCAAAGGCCAGCTGCTTCCTGGCCGTTTCTACTGGGCGAAGGCCAATATTGCCAATCGCCTTGGCCAAGCCAGCGGCCAATCCGGTTGGGTGTTGCACTTCGCCCCTTCTCTAACCTATATCGATGCCTTCCTTGTGCAGGCCGGGCGGGTGAGTTCGCATCACCGGAGCGGCTTTTTCCGGCCTTATTATGAAAAAGAGTTCCGGCCCCGTATTCAACCCAACCTGATCAAGATAACCCTGGAGCCGGGCGAAACGGCTACGCTTTACTTCAGGGCCAAGGCGGAACGCATGGCGATGCTGCCGGAATTCTGGGTGGAGATGCAACCGGCCGATGTTTTCTGGAGCCAGTTGGGCAAAGAGTACTGGAGCAATGGCCTCTTCCTGGGGTTTGTCCTGATGATGTTACTGTACAACCTCATTTTGTCTTTCTTCGTCCAGGATAAAGCTCACTCCTTCTACTCCTTTTATCTCGTCACAATTATCGGCTATCAACTCTACGCTTCCCGCCTTCTGGCCGATTGGATGGCGCCCCGCATATTTATCGGGCACCCGCAGTATTTGTATTTCTTCAAGCTGGTGGCCTACGGCGGGCTGGTAAGCTATCTCGGGTTCATCCGGTCTTTTCTTGGTTTGGACAGCCTGCTCTCCGGCTGGGATCGCGTGTTCCGGTGGCTGATGTTCCTGGCGGTTCCCGTACTTCTTACCGATGCTTTTCTGATCTGGTACTCCAACTACAGCCCTGATATAGCAGATTGGACAACCCTGCCGTTCACGTTCATTTTTCTGATCTCGACCTTTCTGTTTGTATGGCCGCTTTATCGAACCGGCAATACGAAAGGGTACTTCGTGGTCGCCGGTATTGTCTTTATGGGCCTGGGTATTCTGTTTACCATGATCGAGCGTATGCAGAGTATCGAATATTCTTCGGTATATTTTAAATTAGGCTCGGTCCTGGAGATCGTCGCCTTCGCACTGGGCCTGGCCTATAGCCGCCGGATGGAGGCCCGCGAGCGGCAGCAATCCCGATTCGAACTTGAAAAAAGCTTGCTGTTGCAGGAAAAGGAACATGCCGAAGCCCAACGCCTGAAGGAATTGGACGAGCTGAAATCTCAGCTTTATACAAACATCACGCATGAGTTCCGTACGCCGCTCACCGTCATCATGGGGATGGCGGAAGAAATAAAAGGGTACGACAAGGCGCAGAGCCTCATTCAACGCAACGCCAACAACATGCTGCGGCTGGTCAACCAGATGCTGGCGCTTTCCAAGATCGAATCGGGGCAGATGAAGCTTAACCTCATCCAGGCCGATATCATCGCATATCTGGAATACCTGGCGGAATCTTTCCATTCCATGGCCTCCACCAAGCATATCCGCCTGGCTTTCTATTCCGAGGCCAACGAAGTCGTGATGGATTTTGACGAGGAGAAGATCCAGTATATTGCCTACAACCTCCTGTCCAATGCCATTAAATATACTCCGGATTATGGCAAAGTGACCTTCCATACCCGGCAGGACGAGCAGGATGGCCAGCCATTCCTGCAGATCATCGTCCAGGATAGCGGGGTGGGTATCCCCCAAGAACAGCTGCCGTTCATTTTTGACCGGTTTTTCAGTGGGAGCCCTCCAACCTTTGCACAAACGGAAACGGAAAGCCCCGGGCCCGAAGGTATTGATAGGGCAATTTCTCATTCATTGGATGGGGTGGGAGATAGGCCTCACAGCACCGGCATCGGGCTGGCCCTCACCAAAGAACTGGTAGAATTGATGGACGGGGCCATCTCCGTGGAGAGCGAGCCCGGGGCCGGCAGTAAGTTTATGGTCAGGCTGCCGGTCACCAGAGGGGCGAAAACAGGCTCGGCTAATTTGAAAGGCCAGTGGGAACCGGAGCTGGACGTTGCGGAAACAGAAGACAATCAGGAAGCGGCCCCTATGAATGGAGAGGCGCCCATCCTGCTTTTGGTGGAGGATAACCCGGATATCGTGGTTTACATACGTACGATTCTCGAAGGCGATTATTCCATTTACTTCGCACGCAACGGTGAAGAGGGCCTGGCCCTGGCAATCGAACGGATACCCGACCTCATCATCAGTGATGTTATGATGCCGAAAATGGACGGCTTTGAGCTGTGCAACCGGCTCAAGGAGGATGAACGTACCAGCCATATTCCTCTGATTCTGCTGACGGCTCGTACTACCGACGAGGACAGGGTTGAGGGCCTCCAGCGGGGGGCCGATGCTTATCTTACCAAGCCCTTCCACAAGAAGGAACTTCTGGTGCGCATCGAAAAACTCATCGAGAAAAAACAAAGGCTTCGCCAGTATTTTACCAACAACCTGACGGGAGGTGGAGCGCCAGAGGAGGAGGTAGAAAAGGAACATGCTTTTTTGAAGAAACTCAGGGCCATGGTGGAGAAAGACATTGACGATCCCGGGCTGAGCATAGCCGGCTTATGTGAGGCGGCCAACCTTAGCCATACGCAGGTCTACCGCAAGCTGAAAGCCCTGACCGATCAGACGCCTTCCCAGTTTATCCGGTCCATCCGGCTGAACAGGGCTATGGAATTGCTGAATACCACCAGCCTGAATGTATCAGAGGTTGCCTATGCTGTGGGCTTCAATGACCCGAATTATTTCTCGCGGACCTTCCAGCAGACATTTGGAGAAGCTCCCAGCTTTGTTCGAAGGAATGAAGAAGACATGAAGGACTAAAGAGGGCTTTCTCATAAGTCCCAAAACGAACGCGGCCGTTGCATTTCCTCCAGGGTATCACGTACAGTTACGATAAAATAGGCGATAACCCCCAGGCTGATGGGGAAAATAGCCCAAACACCTATCAGCCAGATGCCCAAGGGAAGCGTCAGGATAAAACCCAGGAACAACCATAGGAAGATATGCCGCTCCCGATATTCATAAGCCAGCGCCAGGTGCACGGCGCTGGCGCCCTGCCAAAGCCCGAGTAGGGAGAGTACTCCGATAAACCACACCAGCGACAGGCCCGAAAGCCCGGTGATGGCCAACCCAGTCGCCAGCATGGATTGTCCGATCAGGTCCATTTTCATTCTCTTTCTGCTGATCATAAGCTTATACCATTTGTTCTTGTTGTCTCCTGCAGTCGTCCAGGGAAACTTTATAATATTTGATGGCGCCTGCCAACGGGATTGCTACGAAGAATAAGATTGCCCAGGCAGTGTTGCTCCATAACGCCTGCAGTTCATTCAGCGAGAAGTTGATCTCAACCATCCCGGAAGTGCCCGCCCACAGGGCCAGACAATAAATGGCCGCTAATACGAAGTAGGTGAGGTGGAAACGGCTTTTCCAAACCAGGCCCTTGATCAGAGCACTGCCCATTTGCCAACTGCCCAGCGGGATCATCAGCATCAGAGGCAGGATAATGGTTATGCTCGAAAGGACGATGAGGGATAACAGGATCGCCTGAACAATGTGGTCGGTTGCTAATAGGAAGTTCTTCATGGCATTGGGTTTTTGCGGGTATCCCTTCGGCTCAGGCAAGCATTCAGGATGCTCCTCGCATCAAAAGATCTCTTCAGTAAGGCAAAGATAATCTATTTATTCATAATTTTCAATATTTACTGAAAGTTATGAATAAATTTTAGTTATACGGATTTTGGCGCCCGGCAATATCGAAACTCCGCGGTTTGGTTGGTAATGAAGCGCGCAGAGCCTATTTTTGCGGCAAAAAGGCATGCCCCTTACTGCAGAACAGGTGAACGAGCTGATCCGGCAACGCCGATCCATTTTTCCTAATACCTACACCGATGAGCCGATATCGGATGAGATCATCGGCCAGATCCTGGAAAATGCCAACTGGGCGCCGACCCATAAGCTGACGGAGCCTTGGCGATTCAAGGTTTTTCGCGGCGCCGCTCTTCCGCGGCTGGGGGAATACCTTGCCCGGTGGTACCAGGAGCACACCCCTGCCGAGCAATTTACTGAGCGGAAGTACAACAAAACACTGAACAACCCGCAGCGCTCATCCTGCGTGATCGCCATTTGTATGCAACGCGACCCTCAGGAACGGGTACCGGAATGGGAGGAACTGGCCGCGGTGGCCTGCGCCGTGCAGAATATGTGGCTCAGCTGCACGGCCCATGGCATTGGCTGTTACTGGAGCTCGCCCCGGTCTATCCTGGAAGCTGATGCCTTCCTCGGGCTGAAGGAGGGAGAGCGCTGCCTGGGCCTGTTTTATATGGGCTATCACGATCTGCCGCCCCTGTCCGGCAAGCGTCAGCCGATGGAAGAAAAGGTGGAATGGATCAGGGAATAGGGCTTTTTATGTGCACTTTCAGAACTTGGATAAGCTCTAGAATTTGTTGCAACCTATCGGAGCAGGCTTTCGTAGAAGGCTATGGGCTACAAATTTCCTGCCTGGGTATATAGGTTTTTATATATTTTTGCGGATCTAACCGGTTGTTTGTCACAACTCTATGACATAGTTAGTTGGACAAAAACCAAATTTGCCTTAGCTTTGTGGCCCTTGCGAAAAGCCGGAATGGGCTTCACTATTTTGAAGGTGAAGCTTTTACTATGAACGAATAACCTATTTTATAAATGTAAAAAAAATCATGGGTCAAACAATTACACTTGCAATTCCCGTCTTCGGTGTGCTGGCGCTCTTATACACCTTTTGGCGCTCTTCCTGGGTTTCCAGGCAAGAGGTAGGTACGGAGCGCATGGCCAGGATCGCCAAGAACATCTCTGAAGGTGCAATGGCATTCCTGAAAGCGGAATACCGCGTACTATCCATATTTGTGATCGCTGTTGCAGTGCTGCTGGGGATCAGTGGAACCACAGAAGGTTCTTCTCCTCTGGTTGCGTTCTCCTTCATCCTGGGCGCCATTTGCTCGGCCCTTGCCGGGTTTATCGGCATGAAGGTAGCCACCAAGGCCAATGTGCGCACCACCAACGCTGCGCGCACCAGCCTGGGCAAGGCCCTGGAAGTAGCTTTCGCCGGTGGTTCTGTCATGGGGATGGGGGTCGTAGGCTTGGGTGTTCTCGGCCTGGGCTTACTGCTGCTGCTGTACAGCAATCTGTTCGGAGTGGATACGGTTCAGAATGTCAACAAGGTCATCACCGTGATCACCGGATTTTCATTTGGTGCTTCTTCTATTGCCCTCTTTGCCCGTGTAGGCGGGGGGATCTATACCAAGGCTGCCGACGTAGGCGCCGACCTGGTCGGTAAAGTTGAAGCCGGCATTCCTGAAGACCACCCCCTCAACCCTGCTACAATTGCCGACAACGTAGGCGACAACGTAGGTGACGTGGCGGGGATGGGCGCCGACCTTTTTGAGTCTTATGTGGGTTCCATCATCGGTACGATGGTTTTGGGCGCTACTTTCATCGGCGTCGCAGGCTTCGAAATTGAAAATGCATTCGGAGGGCTGAACGCCGTTCTACTGCCATTGGTACTGGCCGGTGTAGGTATCCTCACTTCTATTCTCGGCACTTTCTTCGTTCGCGTTAAGGAAGGCGGCAACCCGCAAAAAGCCCTCAACCGGGGCGAATTCATTTCTTCCGGCATTATGCTGTTGGCCACTATCGGCATCGTCAACTGGATGCTGCCCGAAGGCTGGACCGGTTCGGATGGTTATGAGTATTCTACCCTGGGCGTGATCCTCGCCGTCATCTTCGGCCTGATCGCCGGCCTGCTGATCGGATTGATCACCGAGTTCTACACCGGCACCGGCACCCGCCCGGTAAAAGGCATCGTTAACCAGTCGCTGACCGGAGCCGCCACCAATATCATCGCCGGACTGGGCGTGGGCATGCAGTCTACTGCCATTCCCATCGTGATCCTGGCGGCCGCTATCATTGGCGCATACGAATTCGCCGGCTTGTACGGCATCGCTATTGCTGCGGTAGGTATGCTTTCGAATACCGGCATCCAGCTGGCTGTTGATGCTTATGGGCCGATATCCGACAACGCCGGCGGTATCGCCGAAATGGGAGAACTGCCCAAAGAGGTGCGTGGCCGTACGGATAAACTCGATGCGGTAGGCAACACAACCGCCGCCATTGGAAAAGGCTTCGCCATCGGATCGGCAGCGCTGACCGCCCTGGCGCTCTTCGCTGCATTTATGACGGCTGCTGAAATCAACAGCATCAATATTGCGAATCCCAAGGTTATGGCCGGCCTGTTTCTGGGAGGCATGCTGCCTTTCCTCTTCTCTTCTCTGGCCATGGGCGCTGTTGGCCGTGCCGCAATGGACATGATCCAGGAAGTGCGCCGCCAGTTCAACAATATACCCGAGCTGAAGGCCGCCCTGGAGGTAATGAAGCGCAATGGCGATAAGCCTATGAATGAGTGGACGGACGCCGACCAGAAAACCTTCCACGCCGCTGACGGCAAAGCCGAATACAGCAAGTGCGTGGAGATATCCACCAAAGCCTCTATCCGCGAGATGGTTCTTCCGGGCATCGTTGCCGTGGGCTCTCCGGTAGCTGTCGGGTTCCTCGGCGGCGCCGAAATGTTGGGCGGCCTGCTGGCAGGTGTTACCGTTGCCGGCGTGCTGATGGCCATTTTCCAGTCTAACGCCGGTGGCGCATGGGACAACGCCAAGAAGATGTTCGAAGAGGGCGTGGAAATTCAAGGCCAGATGTACTACAAAGGCTCCGACCCGCACAAAGCAGCGGTGGTTGGCGATACGGTTGGCGACCCGTTCAAGGACACTTCCGGCCCCTCTCTTAACATCCTGCTCAAACTGATGTCGGTCGTAGCTCTGGTTATTGCACCGTTGTTGTAAGATCAAAACAGGAGGAAGGACTGTCATATGCAGTTCCATTTCCTTCTCAAAAATAAAATAAAAGCGCCCTGCTTTGGATGAACCTGAAGCAGGGCGTTCTTTTTTTTTAGTAGGCCATCCGGCCCGGGGCCGGGTGGGCCCCTGTTACCGATTCGTTAAAAAGTGGGGTAAATGAAAGTTCCGCCCAACATTTTTGTTATAAAGGAGGTATATTTATCATAGATTTTTCGTTATAGAATTTTTCCGTACCTAGACAGCTTACAAAATGTCATTCTTTATGAAATTCAGAGGACCGATCTTTTTTTCTATACTGGCCATTGCGCTTTTGGCCGCTGCAATATATCCACAGGTTGACGATGGGGAAAAGGAAGCTGTACTGATGCAGAGCATCATCAGCGGCTTCAATCAACTTCACTTCCGCCCCAAGGCCATCGATGATGATTTTTCGGAAGATGTTTACGATTTCTATATGGAGCAGCTCGACGGTAGCCGCCGTTTCCTTACTCAGAAGGATATTAAGAAGCTGGAGGCTTATAAATATAAACTGGACGACGAGATCAACGCCACTTCTTTTGAGTTCTTCAATCTTGCACAGGAACTCAGAAAAGGCGCTTTCTCCAAAACCCAGACATACTACCGGGAAGCCCTTGCCCAGCCCTTTGATTATGATAAGGAGGAGACGATAGAACTGGATGGCGAAAAAAGAGCATATGCTAAAAACGATGCAGAACTCCGTGAATTCTGGTACAAGTACGCCAAGTATGAAACGGTCCAACGCCTGGCCCTGAAGATAGAAGAACAAGAGAAAAAAGGCGAAGAAGAGGAAAAGTCCAGCTTCGAAAAGTTGGAGAAGGAATCCAGGGAAGAAGTGCTGGAGTTTTTTGACGACTGGTACAACCGCATGGAAAAACTAAAGCGCGAAGACTATCTCAGTGGCTACCTCAATGCGATCACCCATATTTTTGACCCCCACTCCGAATACTACCAGCCGATCGATAAAGAGAATTTCGATATTCAGCTTTCCGGCCGGCTGGAAGGCATCGGCGCCAGCCTGCGTAGCGAAGGCGATTACACTAAGGTCGTTCGTATCGTAGTAGGAGGCCCGGCCTGGAAACAAAAGCAACTGGATGAAGATGACATCATCCTCAAGGTAAAACAGGAAGAAGAGCCAGACCCCGTCGACATTACCGGAATGCAGATCAACGACGTGGTGCAGCTGATCCGAGGGAAAAAGGGTACCAACGTTACCCTGACCATCAAGAAAATCGACGGGACCGTCAAAGATATTACCATCGAGCGGGATGTAGTTATCCTTGAAGAGCAGTTCGCCAAATCCCTAATCTTGCAGGGGTCAGAAGAAGGAGAAAAGATCGGTTACATCAACCTGCCGAGTTTCTACGGCGACTTCCGGAACAGCGACGGCCAGTCGTGTGCTAAAGACATCGAAAGGGAACTCGAAAAACTCAAAGCGGAAGGTGTTGACGGCATCATCCTCGACCTCCGCTACAACGGAGGGGGTTATCTGACGGAGGTACAGAAAATGACCGGTTACTTCATTGAAAAAGGGCCGGTGGTTCAGGTGAAATCCAGGGGCAGCGAGCCGGAAGTCCTCCGGGATATAGACCCCCGCGTACAGTATGATGGGCCGCTCATCGTTATGGTCAACACCTATAGTGCATCCGCTTCAGAGATCCTGGCAGCTGCGTTGCAGGATTACGGCCGCGCCATCATCGTCGGGAGCAAATCTACCTTCGGGAAAGGCACCGTTCAGCGGTTCCTCGACCTCGACCGCACCATCCGCGGATACAACGAAATTAAGCCGCTGGGCGAGATCAAGCTCACTATCCAAAAGTTCTTCCGCATCAACGGCGGTTCCAACCAGTTGAAAGGCGTGGAGTCGGATATCGTCCTGCCGGACAATTTCCACTATATCACTACCGGCGAAAGGGATCGCGAATACGCCATGGAATGGACCGAGATCGAACCGGCGGAATACAGCCAGAACGTAATGAACATCCAAAACATGGACGAAATACGCCGCCGCAGCGAACAGCGCATAGCCCAGGACCCCACCTTCCAGAAAGTGCTGGACAATGCCCAGCGCCTGAAGGAACAGCGCGACTTTTCAGAATACCCCCTGCAACTGTCCGCCTATCAGGCGCTGCTGGAAAAGCAGGAGGAGGAAGCAAAAAAATTCGAGGGCTTGTTCGATGATGAGGTCAATCACGGTGTCGCCAACCTGAAGGAGGACATGCCGCAGATCGAATTGGACGAGTCCCGCAAGGCGCGCAATGACGATTGGGTGAAATCGGTCACAAAAGATATTTACATCAAGGAGACCGTGAATATCATGCACGACCTGATCGAGCTGAAGTAATCGGAAAAGTATCCGTAAAAGGAAAAGGCCTTCTGCAAAGAAGGCCTTTTCCTTTTTGTGTGGGGCTAAATTCGTAAATTGCACAGCCCGGGAGCGGCAATAAAAAAAGAGCATCTGTGAATTACCTTTCGCTGGAAAATGTGACGAAGACCTACGGAGAAAAGGTCCTGTTTCAAAATATCTCCCTGCAGGTCAGCAAGGGGGAGAAGGTGGCGCTTGTTGCCAAGAACGGATCCGGAAAGACCACCCTGCTGCGGGTCATCGCCGGGCAGGAAGCACCGGAGGGAGAGACGGCCAAAGTGATGGCCCACCGCGAAGTACGCATTGGTTACCTGGAACAGGAACCGGACTTCATCGAAGAGCACACCATCCTCGATGCAGTGCTCGATTCGGACAATAAGATTATCCAGGCCATCCGCCGCTATGAATACGCTATGCTCTTTCCCGATCGCGCCGAAGACCTGCAGAAGTCCATTACAGAAATGGACGACCTCAAGGCCTGGGACTTCGAGGCCCGCATCCGGGAGATCCTGACCAAACTCAATATCGGAGAGCTCGACGAACTGGTCAGCACCCTGTCCGGCGGGCAGAAAAAACGCCTGGCGCTGGCGAAACTGATCATCGAAGAGCCCGATTTCCTCATCCTGGACGAACCCACCAACCACCTCGACCTCGACATGATCGAATGGCTGGAAGAATATCTTCAGCAGCCCAACCTGACCATTCTTATGGTCACCCACGACCGCTACTTCCTGGAGCGGGTATGCAACACTATCCTCGAACTGGATAACGGACAGCTGTATAAGTATTCCGGCAATTACTCCGAGTTCCTGTATAAAAAGAGCACCCGCCACGATACAGAGAGCGCCGAACTGGAGAAAAGCAAAAAGCTCTTCAATAAGGAACTGGAATGGGTCAGGCGCATGCCTAAAGCCCGGGGCACCAAGGCCAAGGCCCGGGTGGATGCTTTCGAAGAGCTAAAAGAAAAAGTGTCGGAAAAGCGGGACAACCGGGAGGTCCAGATCGATATTAAAGGGCAGCGCCTGGGCAAGAAGATCCTGGAAGCCCACAATATCAGCAAAAGCTTCGGGGATAAGAAGATCGTTGAGGGCTTCTCCTACAAGTTCCGGAAGAAAGAACGGGTCGGCATCGTCGGGCCCAACGGGGTGGGAAAGACGACCTTCCTGAAGATACTGACCCAGGAGATCCGCCCGGACGGCGGCAAGATCGTCGTCGGCGGCAATACCGTTTTCGGGTATTACACCCAGTCCGGCATTCAGCTGAAGGAAGACAAACGCGTGATCGACGTGGTGCAGGACATCGCCGAGTACATCCCCCTGGAAAAGGGGCAGAAACTGACCGCCCCTCAACTGCTGGAACGCTTCCTCTTCAGCCGCAAGCAGCAGCAGGTGTACGTCTCCAAACTCAGCGGAGGAGAACGGCGCCGGCTCCACCTGCTTTGCATACTGATGCAGAACCCCAACTTCCTCATCCTCGACGAGCCCACCAACGACCTCGACATCATCACCCTCAACGTGCTGGAAGATTTCCTGATGGACTTCCCCGGCTGCGTCATCATCGTCACCCACGACCGATACTTCATGGACAAGATCGTGGAACACCTCTTCGTCTTCGAAGGCAACGGCCTCATCCGCGATTTCAACGGCGCCTACTCCGATTACCGGGAGATCCAGAAGGAACGGGAACGGGAACAGCGCCGCCAGGAACGGGCCGAAACCCAGAAAGGCCGCGAACAGCAGCAGGTTCAACAACAAAAGAGCGGCGGCCTGAGCCAGGAGGAACGCAAGGAACTAAAGCGGTTGGAAAAACAGATCCTTCAGCTGGAAGAACGCAAAAAAGAGATCACCGAGCAGTTCAACTCCACCAGCCTGTCTCCGGAGAAGATCACCGAGCTGTCCAAAGAACTCTCCGCCGTGAACGAAGAACTGGAGGAAAAGGAGATGCGGTGGATGGAATTGGCGGAGCTGGCGTAGTTTTTCCCATCAGAAATATAAGAATAAATAACTAGCGCAACCGCACAGACAAGACGCCCTGTTTATCCTTCAACCTTACCACCAGGGTGTAAAAGCCTCCCGGCAGCCCCTCCAGGCTCAGCTCATCCACTCCCCGCCAGTCCCTCAGCCGGCGGCCCAGTATGTCGTATACCTGGATATCGTAGGGCAGCCCGGCGGGCCTCAGGTAGAAACGGCCTTCGCCGGGATTGGGAAATACCTGCACCTCCAGATCCAGTCCGGGCGCTTCCGTCGCAGGCGTCAACGCCGGGTTCAGCTGGCCGATAAAAACGCCGGTGCTACCGGTGCTGGTTAAGGCTATTCCATCAAAAGTAGCGTTTTGCATATAACTTCCGCCGACAGTTACCTGTCTTTCCGGGCCGATGTCGAGGCAGCTGGCTACCAGGGCGATGTCGGCTGGTACGTCTGTCAGCCAGCGCCCTTCGCCCGCCGTATTGAAACCGGCGGCGAAGCCATGCGGCGCCCCGCCGCTGTTGATCGACAGGCCGTCTACGTCCAGTTCACCGGTAAAGGCGCCGCTGATGGCCACCAGCTCGTCCTGAACGGCGATGCTCAGGCCTTGCTGGATCTGGGTATTGCCCAACGTCCGGCCGAAGAGGGGCGTGCCATCGGCGGCATATTTCAGCAAAAAGAAGTTGGGGTTGCCGGAGATGGTCTGCAGTACGATATCGTCGCTGACGGCCATTACGCCGATCATGGAGCCGGTGGCGTAGATGGCCCCGTCGGGGCCGGCGGCGAGGGCCCGGATCTCATCGTCGACCACCCCGCCTGCTTTTCTGGCCCAGCGGAAGCTGCCGTTGGCGGCGTAACAGGCCAGGAAAGCGTCGGGGTCGAAGGTATTGGCGGTGAACTGTACTTCTTCGAAGCGGGTGGTGTCGTTGAAGAAGCCGCCGAGGGCCAGGGCGTCGTCGGGCAACAGGGCCAGGGCGTTGGCCCGCGTATCGTTGCTGTGGCCGGCCGGCCGGGCCCAGAGGGTATTGCCTGCTCCATCGAGGGCGGCGATGAAGGCGAAGGTGCTGCCGTCATCTCTCCCCGAGTCCAGGAATGCGGGCTCGAGGTTGAGGTTCTGTTCGAAGTAGCCGCCAAGAGCGAGGCTGCCATCGGAGCGGGCCACCAGGCCGGTGATATTCTTCAGGCCTATCCCCGGTATGCTTCGTGCCCAGCGCAGTTGTCCTTCCGGGCTGAGGCGGGCGACGAAGAGGCCCCGGGGGTTGTTGCCGCTGGTCAGCAGGGTGTCGGCCAGTTGCAGGCTGAACCAGAATGCGCCGGCAAAAGCGATGTCGCCGTCCGGCAGCTCCGCCAGGGCGGATACCTCATCGTCCTGAGGGCTGCCGGCAGCCAGGGCCCAACGCAATTGCTGGCCGGCATCGAGGCTGAGCAGATAGAGATCGTCGCCGCCCAATCCCTGCGCTTCCCATCCCTGTACTTCAAGGTTGCCGCTGAAGGCGCCGCCGGCCACCACCCCGCCGTTTTCGAGGGCCTGTAATACCGCGCAACTTTCTCCTCCGCTTCCATCCACCGGCACGGCCCACGACCAGGACTGGGCAGCGGCGGCCAGGGGAAGAATGGAAATGACTGCCCAGAGGGCTTTTCTCAATCTTTTCATAGGTTCAGACGTTATAGAATAGCTACACAGCTGGAACCGGGTAACCATTGGTAAATTCCGTATCTTCACGCACAATTTCTGTTACAAATATCACTTACGTTATGAAAACTAAAATCGGGATCATTGGGTTGGCCATTGGACTGGCATTTGTCACTCTCGCGTGTGGGGGCAACAGCCAGGACGGACAAGCCGGCGAAACCGCCGCGATTATGACGACCGGTAACCCCGCTATTGACGGCTTATCGGCGGAAATTTCCGAGAACCCCAACGATGCGGGCCTTTACGCTGAACGCGGGCGCCTATTCTACGAGAATGATGGTTTTGACGAGGCCATTCGCGACCTGAACAAGGCGCTCACCCTCGACTCCACTAATGTAGACTACATGCATCTCCTGGCGGATGTATACCTGGACTATTTCCAGTCGCGAAGAGCGCTGAAGACCATGGAACGCGCGGCTGAGCTCTATCCGGAGCGCATTCCAACGCTGCTCAAGCTGAGTGAGTTCCAGCTGATCCTCAAACAGTATGAGGGGTCGATGAAGACAATCGACCGCATTTTGAAGATCGACCCGCAAAGCGCCGATGCCTATTTTATGTTTGGCATGAACTTCAAGGAGCGCGGAGATACCGTACGTGCCATAAACAGCTTTCAGAAGGCCGTGGAATTTAATTCCGATCTCGTCGATGGCTGGATACAGCTGGGGCAGCTCTACGCTGCTATCGGCGACCCTCTGGCCATGCGTTATTTTGATAATGCCATCCGCGTGGCGCCTGAGAATATCTACGCCTTGCATTCCCGGGCCGATTACCTCAGTGATGTCGGCAACCTCGCGGAGGCTGTTGAGATGTACCGCCGCATCAGCCGCATCGACCCTCAGTACGAGGAAGCTTACTTCAATTCAGGCCTCATCTATATGGATCTGGATTCCATCGAGCAGGCTCGCCGGCAGTTCGACATAGCGATTAAAACCTCTCCTACACACATTCGGGCGTATTACTACCGGGGGCTCGCTCAGGAGATGCTCGGCAATACAGCTGCCGCTAAAGCGGATTACGAACAGGCCCTGCGCATGGCGCCCAATTACGAAAAAGCGCAGGAGGCGCTGGATAGAATTAAAGGAGCGGGGTAGGAGGGGGAGAGATGGGATTTTTGATTTGCGATTTGCGATTTGCGATTTTTGATGGGGGATGTACGATGCGCTAAAAAGAGGATCTCGGCATGCAACCCTGGCTCCCCATTGTTGTCCCTTGTAAATGAAGCTGAAGTCCAAAGAAGCATGCATGCGATAAAAAAATCACCCGCTGTAGAATACAATCACCTGAAATTGGATTACGCAAGCACACACCGAGACATCGTCGAAAAATGTAAGCGTGGTAACCGGAGGGCTCAGTTCGAGCTCTATCGCTTATATTCCCGTGCCATGTACAATGTGTGCCTGCGGATGGTCCGTCATGAACAGGATGCTGAGGACCTGCTGCAGAATTCGTTCATTGATGTGTTTTCCAAACTCCACACCTTTCGGTACCAGTCATCGGTAGGGGCGTGGATCAAACGCATCACGGTCAACAACTGCATCAATCACCTCAAGCGCAACCACCTGTTCTTTGAAGAACTGGAAGAACGGCACGCTGAAGAACCGTCAAGCGCAGAACAGGAAGAGGATGGGCCGCCACGGGGGCTCGATGTGGAATCGGTAAAAAAGGCCGTTGATGGCCTGCCCGATGGTTATCGGGCCGTATTCACACTTTATCTCTTCGAAGGTTATGACCATAAGGAAATAGCCAGTATTCTGGAAATCACTGAAGCGACCTCCAAGTCGCAGTATAGCCGTGCCAGGAAAAAGGTGAAGGAATTATTAGAATCAAATCAATTGGGCCTGGCGGAGAAATGATAATCCGCCATGCCTGAGTAAATCAGAAGTACGATGCAGCGAGACCATCTCGAACAATTTATCCTCAGCAACCGGGAGTCCTTCGATGAAGCTACTCCGGGCCTGCAGGTGTGGGGCGAGATCAACCAGGCACTCGACCGCCGGCAATCCCGGCGCCTGGCCTTGTGGCAGGTGAGCCGTGCTGCCGCCGCCGTGGTGATTTTACTGGCCTGTGGGGCACTGATCGGTGTGTACCTTTTTGGCAACCCGGAGCATCAGGTTGCTTCACTGGAACGTATTGCCCCGGAGTATGCTGAAGCCGAACAGTATTACAAACAACAAATCCACCAGAAATACCAGCAGCTGGCCGCTTACCAGAGGGACGATATCGTGGAAAAGGATCTGGCGCGGCTCGACGAAGTGATGGAGGAACTCCGCCAGGAACTGCTCGTCGCCCCCAAAGGAAAAGAAGAGGAGATCGTGGAAGACCTGATCCAGAGTTATCAGGCAAAGGTGGCTATTCTGGAGCGCGTCCTGGGGCGCCTTCAGGAAACCAATCCGGAGTTCAACAAACCAGCCGAAGATGAGGAAACCAGTATATAAGCGTTACCTGTATTGCCGGTTGCGCTTAGGGAGGGCAGGTGCAGTATTGCTGTTGTGGGGCCTGCTGGCTCAGCCTTTGTTCGCCGGCACCTGCGAGGAGTATTCCAAGGTGATCAAGAAGGAGTTTGCGCTTTCCAAAGATGGAACCCTCGCCCTGAACAACAAATACGGCGGGGTGAAAGTGATCGGCTGGGATGAGCCCCGGGCCAGGCTGGAGATCCGGATCGTTGTCCGGGCATCCGAAGAATCAAGCGCTCAGCGGGTATTCGACCGCATCAAAATAGCCTTCAACGAGAGCCGGGATTACGTTTCGGCGGAAACCGAAGTCGCCCAGCAAAAGAGGGAATGGTGGTTCTGGGGAGAGGAAGAAGCCGATTACTCCATCTCCTATAAGGCCTATGTGCCGCAGCATTGCAAGCTCATTGTGGAGAACCGGCACGGAGATGTGAACATTGACGATATGACCGGCCCGGTAGCGCTCAAGGTGCGTTACGGCAACTTTAGGGCCAGCCAATTTGAAATGGACGCCGACGTTCTGCTTGAACATGGCATGGGCGTCATCGAAAGCGCCAACAGGCTGAAAGCTTCCCTTCAGCAAGCTCGCCTGCGCGTGGAGGATGCGCGGCTCGTCGAGATCGATAGCCGTTATTCCCGCATCTGGATCGAGAACGCAGAAGAGGTGCTGAGCCGTTCCAGATACGATACCTATGACCTGGAAACGGTCGGCCGTTTCCTCAATACCGGTGAATTTGATAATATCGAGATCCAAAAGGCTGAAGAAGTAGATGTGACGAGCACCCTTACCGAGCTGTATATCGAGCGGGTCAACAAGAGCCTGCAATTGAACGTGGACAGCAGCGGTGTGAAGGTAGAAGCCATCGGGCGCTATTTCAACAGGGTTGACATCACCGGTAACTTTACGGACTTTCGCCTGGGCATCGAGCCGGGAACCTCTTTTCAGATGGATGCCATTGCGGATTTTGCCGGTATCCGCTATCCTCGCACCATGAATATCACCTATGAGCGGGATGCAGGCACCAACCATGAAGTGAGAGGCCACGTCGGCCCGAGCAAGGTGGCCCGAACCATACGGGCCCGAGTGAACTATGGCGCGCTGAGGGTGGCTCAGTATTAAGGACGTGTTTATAAACTCAACTTTGGCTTCATACTAATCCAATTTTTACGAAAGTTTCCCGCCATTTCTGCAAAATATATGATTGTAGAAGTGGCTTTTTTTTTGTCAAGCCTTCTGAAGTCGGTATATTGTTGTCCATGAAGATACAATTCTGTGGAGCGGCCCGGGAGGTAACCGGCAGCGCTCATCTCATTACGCTGGAAGATGGGTTTAAGATCCTGCTGGATTGCGGGCTCTACCAGGGGAACTCCGATAACATGTCGGAATTTAATGAGCATTGGTACTTCGACCCATCGGATATCGATGTGTTGCTCCTTTCTCATGCCCACATCGACCACAGCGGCCGGATTCCAAAGCTGGTAGCAGATGGCTTTAAGGGAGACATCCATTGTACCCATGCAACGCGCAACCTCTGTGCGATCATGTTGCTGGACAGCGCCAAGATCCAGGAGATGGATGTGAGTTACTACAATAAAAGGCAACTCAGACGGGGGAACAAAAACCAGCTCAAAGAACCGCTTTATACCGCCCGGGATGTAGAAATGGCATGGAACCTCTTCAACGGCCATGGCTACGACCGCTGGTTTCGCATTCATGACAAGGTAGAGGTGCTCTTTCAGGATGCCGGCCACATTTTGGGCAGCGCCAACGTCACCCTTCGCATCGAGGAAAAAGGCCGCACCCTGCTCTTTGGCTTTACCGGAGATGTGGGGCGCCCCAACCGTCCCATACTTCGGGATCCCGTCCCCTTGCCGGAAGTGGATTACCTGATCTGTGAGTCGACCTATGGCGATCGCGACCACGAATCTGCTCCCAATGAGTTGGAGCGTTTCCTGAAGATCATCCGGCATACCTGCATCGACAAACACGGAAAACTCATCATTCCGGCATTCAGTGTTGGGCGTACTCAGGAAATCGTCTATATGCTCGACCAACTGGAAAGTTCCGGAAGATTGCCCCGCATTCCCGTCTATGTAGACAGCCCCCTGGCCGTCAATGCCACCATGATCTTTGGATCTCACCCCGAATGTTTCGATAATCAGCTCAATGAATACCTGCTCACCGATGAAGATCCTTTCGGGTTCAATTCGCTGTCCTACATTCGTCAGGCTGAAAGATCCAAGGAACTCAACCAATCCAAGGAGCCCTGTATTATCATCAGTTCCTCCGGTATGATGAACGCCGGGCGGGTCAAGCATCATCTTTTTCACAACATAGAAAATGCCCGAAACACCTTCCTCATTGTCGGATACTGTGCTCCGGGGACGCCGGGTGGCGCCCTGCGCGATGGGGCTAAGCAGCTCCGGGTCTTTGGAGAAGAGAAGATCGTAAAAGCGGAAGTGGAGGTGATGGATTCGTTCTCGGCCCATGCCGGGCAGCATGAATTGGCAGACTATCTGGAAAATCAGAAGAAAAGGCTCAGGAAGCTCTTCCTCGTGCACGGTACATTAGACAAACAGGAAGCATTCCGGAATTTGCTCCAGGAGAGAGGCTTTCAGGGAATTGAGATCCCCGAATTGGGCCAGGAGTTTCAATTGTAAATGGATGGAATGACAGTAGGAATGAAGGATTGAACAAGAGGGGCCCGGAGTTGGCCCAATCCTTCATTCCTTCATTCCTTCACTACTCCTGCGTTTTCGTATTCTGAATCTTGTTGAGGACCAGAGCGGCCTTCAGCAGGAAATCGTCGTGGTATTCCATGTACTCATTGTGCACCATCATGAGGCGGGCGGCATCATAAGCTGCCGATTTCGGAACGATCTGGCGGTCGGCGATAGGATGCAGCCAGTACTCCAGGTTATTGGAGCGCAGGTAGCTTCGGTCGTGTTCGAATCCGATCACAACGGCGAGCTTATTAAGGGAGAAGAGGTAATCGGTTTCCTTGTTGAGGTCTTTCTGGAGGTCTACGATATTGAACCTGCCGAAGTTGACCCCGGAGCGCTCACAGAGGAAAACATCGCGCCGTCCATCGAAAGTGATGATATCGCGGAAACGATATTTTTTAAGATTCTTGAGCAGGAAGTTTTTGATGGGCATTTTGGTGGGCCTCAGCTGTTGAAAGGAGTATTTCAGTTGCCGTTCGTCGAGGCGGAAGTCCTCGCGATAGGGCTTGCGGCGCTGGGTCCGCATATTGATCACTTCCTTCATTCGCCCGGTGGTATGCCCTAGTTCATTGACTTTGGAGTAAACACTCACAATGTCGACATTAGCGTTGTTGAGCCAGGTTTCGATGAAGATCTTGTTGGATCCGTGCTCAAATACCAGGAGGCATATTTCACTAATTGCGTAGAAATTGGGGTAACCGCCGTAAATATTGCCATACTTTAATTCTAAAAACGCAGTACTATTGTTCACGGTTTAAGGAGATTAAGTTGTTGGTTTAATAATGTTTTCTTCAGCTTTCTTACCAGTTGTTTTGGCTTTTCGCCATTTTCATTTGGGTTTGGGATTACGGCTTTGTGTATTGCAAGTTATATAGAAAAATCAATACCCGTGAAGGTTATGCCAAAAATTCGCCTTTCAAAATTGACATTCGGGGCGGGATCTTCCCTTCGAAACGCCACTTGATCTGCTCCGTCCGAATCCAATCTTACCCGTCAATCCTGTCTAAAATTAAACGTTTAGTACCTTAATTTACAAACAAAAACCGCCCGTTTTCATAAATTTTCTCGTCATCGGCATAAATCTCTCCTCCATTCTGCATATCCGTGATCATATCCCAATGGACAGAGGACTGGTTTTTGCCGCCGGCCTGCAGATAAGATTGGCCAATTGCCATATGCACGGCTCCTCCCATCTTCTCGTCGAACAGGATATTTTTAGTTAAACGGTCGATATTGTAGTTTGTTCCAATCGCGGCCTCTCCAAATCGCCTCGTGCCTTCAATTTGGAAGATCTGATCCAGAAAATCCTTGCCCCGGCGGGCTTCCCATTTTTCGATATACCCGTCTTTGACGTACAGGGTAACGCCTTCAACCTCGTGCCCCATATAGAGAGCGGGAAAGGAGAAGTGAACGACGCCGTTAACGGAATTTTCCACCGGAGAGGTATATACTTCGCCGGAAGGCATGTTGGTCTGGCCGTCGGAGTTGATCCAGGTGCGCCCTTTGGTACTGAAGGTGATGTCGGTGCCATTGCCCTTGTAACGCACGGTCTCCCGGCTGTTGAGGAGGTCGACGATCTGTTGCTGCCACGCTCTGACCTTGAGCCAGCTCTGCACCGGGTCGGCTTCGAAGAGTTTACAGGCCCGAAAGACAAAGTCTTCGTATTCTTCCAGCGACATGCCGGCCTCCTGGGCATTGGCCAGGGTAGGATACTGGCAGAGGCTGCGCTTCAGCTCCCGGGTAGCGGTGCGTTCGAAGTAAGTTTTCAGAACGGGTTGCTGGGCTTCCTGGCGGATCTTGCGTTTGGCGGGGTCCACATTCTGGTCCTCTCTCAGGTTGAAAGGCGCCATAATGTAAAGATAGGTGTCAAACTCCGCCATGGCCTGCCGGTACAAGGGGGAGACATATTGCAGCTGGGCCTCATTGCCCCGGGTGAGAAGGATGCGGCTTTTCTCCCGAAAATCGAGTTCTACCTCCACATGAGCGCCGGCCTCCACCGCCGCCCGGTACACTTCCCGCACCAGAGGCTCGGCCAGGGTGGTGCTGCGCAGGTAAAAACGCTCGCCCGGCTGCATTTCCAGGCAATAATGGACCAGCAGGTTAGCGTATTTTTCGAGCATGCTATTCATTGTATTCGGGTTTCTTTTTGTTTTCCATCCGGCGATCTCTCCCTACCAGTGCTTTGCCTGATACGGATAGCGCACCAGGTATTGTTTTTTGACCATTTCCTGGAGTTTATCCCGCAATTCGCCCAGGTTTTCTTTGGTTTTGGCGGAGATGAACACCAGGTCGGTATCGAAAGTGTGCCTGAGGTTGCCCTTCAGCCCTTCTTCGATCTCCTGACGGGCTTCTTCGTCCACGTATTGGTCATAGTTGAGCTCCCGGTACAGGTCGATCTTGTTGAAAGCCAGCAAGGTCGGTTTATCAATGGCATCCAGTTCCTTGAGGGTTTGGTTGACGGTCCGTATATGGTCTTCGTGAGAAGGGTGGGCGATGTCCACCACATGGAGCAGAATATCGCTTTCCCGAACTTCATCGAGGGTAGACTTGAAGCTTTCGATCAGGTGGTGGGGGAGTTTTCGGATGAAACCAACGGTATCGGAAAGCAGGAAGGGCATGCGCCCGAAGACGACCTTACGGACGGTGGTGTCCAGCGTGGCGAAAAGTTTGTCTTCGGCAAAGACGTCCGATTTGCTCAGTAGGTTCATCAGGGTTGACTTTCCTACGTTGGTGTATCCGACGAGCGCCACCCGGATCAGTTCGCCCCGTTGTTTGCGCTGGGTAACGTTCTGCTGGTCGATCTTTTCGAGTTTTTTCTTGAGCAGAGCGATCTTATCTCGGACAATACGGCGGTCGGTCTCGATTTCCTTTTCACCAGGCCCCCGCATGCCGATACCCCCGCGCTGCCGTTCGAGGTGCGTCCACAGGCCTCGCAGGCGGGGCAGCAGATACTGCATTTGTGCCAGTTCTACCTGTGTTTTCGCCTGGGCTGTTTGGGCGCGGCTGGCGAAGATGTCCAGGATTAGCGTACTGCGGTCGATGATCTTCACCTTGAGGGCCTCTTCCAGGATATTGACCTGTTTTCCGGTGAGGTCATCGTCAAAAATGGCCATGCTGATGTCCTCATCATTTTCAATGTATGCCTGTATCTCCTCGAGCTTACCCTTGCCGATAAAGGTACGCGAGTCGGGATGGGGCAATTTCTGGATGAACCGCTTTTTAGTTTCCGCTCCGGCGGTCAGCGCCAGAAACTCCAGCTCGTCCAGGTATTCCTGCACCTGCTCCTCGGATTGCATATTGTGGATCAGGCCTACCAGCACGGCAGACTCCGTTCCTTTTTTTATCCCTTTTTTATCCTTTTCTCCTATTGTCCAATCGTTTGCCATAGGCTCTTTCACTGATTTTTACTGTCGGGTGGCAGGATGCCTGGAAGAGAAAACGTTCTCATATCTTGTATCTACATTTAAGTCCAGGTACTTTCATCCTATATACACGCTTACCCCATACACCTTTTCGCTATTATTCGTTCCAAAAACTCACCGTTTTGCTACCCATTCTACCGGGTTGAGGCGTTTTTTTTCCAGCCATATTTCGAAATGCACCTCCGGTTTATCCTTCCCGAGTTTGCCGATGGGCTCGCGGGTACTGACCATATCTTCACGCTGGACGAAAATATCTTCCAGGTTGGAATAGACCGTATAGTACCTCCCATGCTGGATGATCACGGTATTTTTGTAACCCGGGATAAATTGGGTGCCTGCTACTTTCCCATCAAAAACAGCATAGACATTGGACTGTTCATCGGTACGGATATCAATGCCGTTATTGGTGATCTGGACGCTGCGGATCTGGGGGTGAGGTTGTTTGCCGAACCGGCGGGTGATGTATCCGTTTTTCACCGGCCAGGGCAGCCTCCCCTGGTTGCCTTTGAAATTATTGGAAAGGGGCAGGTTGTCATCTGGAGGTTCCGGCCCGTTGCCGGCAGCGAGAGCATCGGCGGCGCGGGCTTCCCGGCGTTTCCTGGCCATTTCTTCGCGGATGACCTCTTCGATAGCGCGGTTGAGGGCGTCGTGGGCTTTCTGTTGTTCATCCAGCTCGGAAACGAGCCGCCCTTCGCTGGTCTTGAGTTCCTTGAGGATGCGGTTTTTGTCCTTCAGTTCCCGGTTCAGTAACTGTTGCTGTTGTTCCTGGGATGCGAGCAGTTGTTCTTTTTCCTTAAGCCTTTCTTCCAGTTGCCGCGCTTTTCTGGCCAGCATTTCCTGAGTTTGGATGATCAGCCGTGCCTGTTTTTTTCGGTAGCTTTCGTATTGGCGAATGTACTGCCAGCGGCGGAAAGCATCGTTGAAGCTGTCGGCCGAAAAGAGGAAAAGCAGGAAACTGTTGTTGATCTTATGGCGGTAGGCAGTGCGGATGATATTGGCGTATTCTTCCTTGAGCCGTGTAACATCGTTGCTGAGCGCAGCGACAACTTCATTGGCTCTTTTTATGCTGGCATTGGCATAGTCTACTTCTTCGTGCAGCGTGTTAATGAGTTGCTGGCGCTTGCGGATCTGGTTCTGGAGGGCCAGGTACTGGTCTAGGGTAGCCGCTTTATTTTTCTTGGTTTCTTTCAGCAGCGTTTCGGTTTCCCGGATCTCAGTGAGCAGCTTCTGGCGTATACTTTCGAGGTCCTGCCGGTTTTGAGCGCACAGGGAAGAGATAAGGGCCAGGCCCAGCAACGCCAACACTGCTGTGCGCCTTGAATATTTTTCCGGAAGCCTCCGCATCTTCACCGAAGTGAGGGCGTTCCACCACCCGCCCGGGAATAGATTCCCATTCCGGGCCTGTGCCTCATTTTGCTCTTGTATATCGATCTGGGATCTCAAATCTGATGTTCTTTGGGACCTCTGTTTCTAGTTTCGAAAATTTCAGGCCGACTTTTGCCTTTCCGGAGTGTTGGCCATCCATTTCGAGCGTACGAAGATACGAAAATTTCTGATTCTCCGGGGTTTCGCCGTAATCCTCCAATAGCATAACGACCTGTTGGCTGTTCTTTTTGTCATTAAAGGCCATCTTGCGCAACAGGAAGCCACTGGCATCGACCCAGTAATCACTTTCTATAGCCAGCCCTCTGCCCATGAGGTGATAGGAGGGCCCCATGGCCTCTACCTGAAGCCCTTTACTTTCCAGAAAAACGGGATTGCCGAGGATGACATCCTGCAAGTGGGACAGGCTGGCGGGCAGCCCGTAGGAATCAGCAAGGTACTGCAGCCCTTCGATGGTGTACTCGTTGTTGATGCGGTCCAGAACGTAGACAGAGTCCCGGGTTACCTGAACGCGGGCCAGCTCGAACCCCAGTTTTTTGATGCTGACCCACAACAGGCTATCGCGCCGCATCCGGATGGTAGCGGTGGCAGAAAAGGACTGGCTCCCGTCATCGAAATCAATGCTTGTCCGCGCGCCGAACCATTCCGGTTGAAGCTTTTGCCTCGCCATCTGTTTCAACAGAGATCCGGTGTCCATTTCTTTTTTTGCCACCTTACCTCCCTTTCGGGTGGCCGAACAACTACTTAGGGTGAACAGGCCCGTTAAAAGGGCCATAATGATCAAGATTGGAATATTAATTTTCATAGCCGGTTGATTGATCCAGGGATTTTTTCCCTATTTAATTAAACGCCCCAACATCCCAACATCCCAACGTCCCAACGTCCCAACATCCCCACGCCCCAACATCCCAACGTCCCCACTACTCATACAACTTCTTATCCGTAATTTTTTTCTTCAGCAGTTCCGAACCGCTACCCATCTCGCGGGCCTGTTTCCAGTATTCGATGGCCTTTTCGGGTTCGTTGAGCTGGTAGAGCACGTCGCCGTAGTGTTCGAGGATGCCGGGGTCTTTTTCGCCGCCGTTCTGTAACGCTTTATCCATCCATTCCCGGGCTTTCCGGTAGTCCTTCATTTGGTAGAGCACCCAGCCGTAAGTGAAGAGATATTCGGGCTGTTTAGGAAAGATATCGTTAGCCAGGGCGGCCATTTCGCGGGCTTTTTCCAGATTTTCACCCCTTTCGGCCAAAGCATAGGCGTACTGGCTGAGTACTTCGGGTGCCTTGGCGTTCAGGGCGAGTGCTGCTTCGAATGCCTGGCTGGACCGGCTGTACTGTCCGAGGTTGTTGTAAACCAGGCCGAGCCTGGATTGTATCTGCATTTGGAGAAAGCCGTTATTACCGGACATCAACAGGGCCTGCTGCAGAGCGGACAATGCCTCCTGCTGGTCGTCAAGCTCACTGGCGGCAACTCCGTGCAGATAGTAGGCGATGGCCTGGTTGGGGAATAGGTCCATGGCTTGTTCACTGAAATCGAGCAACTTCTGGTACTGCCTTTCCTCCTCGTAGATATGCATGGCCTGCTCCCATACCAGGAAAACGGTGTCGTCCAGTTCGAGGGTTTTTTTGTATTTCTCTAAGGCTTCCTGTTTTTTGCCTGAATAATAAAGCAGGTCGCCGGAAGCGGAAAAAGCCTTGGCTTCCGTGGGATGGACGGCCTCCAGGATAGACGACAATTCCAGGGCGGCAGCGGCCAGCTGCTGGTCTCCGGTATCGGCCACGCGCTGGATAAAAGGCATGAGCTGCCCGATCTTGAGGTCGATATCCACTCCTTCCTGGCTAAAAATTGGTTTGAGCGATTCCAGGAACTGCAGTTCTCCCTGTGCCTCTTCCGGTTTGCCTGCCAGTGCGAGTTGGGCTTTGGCGTCATTGGGGTCCATCGATAGGATCTGGCGCCATATTTCCGTGGCTTTTTTCTCGTCGCCAATCTGTTGATAAAAACCGGCTAGGAGGTGCCGGTATTCCATATAGTTAGGATAGGCCTCGATGAGGCGTTCCAGTTCCCTTGCTGCTTTTTTATTGTCGCCAGTACCCAGGTAGAGGGAGTGTTTGCGGCGGATGACCTCTTCGTTGACGCCCACTTTCTTTTCCAGCATATCGTACACTTTGAGGGCATCGTTGATCTCATCGGCCCGGACAAGGAAGTAGGCCCAGCGGAAGTAGTTGAACTCGTCATTAGGTTCCAGCTGTACGATGCGCTCGTAGGCCTTTGCAGCTTCCTCGTTGCGGTTGAGCTTTTGGTAAATGTCTGCCAGGTATTTCAGGTACCAGATGTTTTTGGAATCCCACTCGATGGCATCCTTGACGGCTTTGATGGCTTTCTCATCATCATTAGTGGCCTCATAGGAGCGAGCCAGTTCGAAGGCAGCCGCAGCATTTTTGTTGTCCTTTTTCAGGATCTCCTTCAAGAGGGCTATGGCGTTGTCATAGTTGCCCAGGAGTTTTTCCCGGCTGGCATCGATGAACATTTTTTGCAGATTCACATCTTCTTCATTCACCCGCTCTGCCTGGGCGGTAATTGCCACCGGGCCTCCTAAACCCCAAATGAGTAGTATCCCTAGTATGCCTTGTTTTATCTTCATCATGTTTTCTGATAACCCTTTAATCCCTATCAGTACTATACCCGCACCGGCAGATTTTGTTCTTTCAGGATTGGTATTCGCAATAGTCACCGATGCTAATTTCCGATTTTTCTCCGTGGTATTCAACTTCATTGCCCAACATTGAGTTGCGGAGGTTGGCATGGCGGACCGTCGTGTTATTCTGGATCACACTATTGCTAATAACGGAATCTTCGATGGTGGAATTGTTGCCGAGAGAAACATAGGGGCCAACAACGCTATTGCTGATCACAGTGCCTTCGCCGATATAACAGGGAGGGATGATGACCGCATTCTGGGTGGTAATGTTGGGAGCAACCAGCATTTCGCTTTTCTCCTTGAGTTCCAGAATCCGCTGGTTGGTCGAGAGGACATTGTCTTTATTTCCGCAGTCGAGCCACTCCTCGATCCGGGCAGGACGGAATTTTACCCCTTCATTCTTCAGGATCTCCAGAGCGGAAGTCAGCTGGTATTCCCCTTTGTCCCGGATGTCTTCATCTACCATGCGTTGCAGGGTGTCTCTGAGGCGTGCGCCATCGTTGAAATAATAGATGCCTACAATGGCCAGGTCGGAGACGAAGGTCGGCGATTTTTCCACAAAATCGGTAATGAAATTGGCGTCATTGGTTTTTACAACGCCGAAGGAAGAAGGGTCTTCTACTTTCTGTACCCATATGATCCCATCTTCCGCCGGGTCGAAGGTGAAGTTAGCCTTGAACAACGTATCGGCAAAAGCCACCAGGCAATGGCCTGACAGGCTGGGCTTGGCGCAGAGGACGGCATGGCCCGGCCCCAGGGGCGTTTCCTGGTAGTAAATGGAACACTTGGCGCCGATGCTTTCTGCAACTTTGTTTAACTGCCGTTCTGCTTCCGCTCCAAAATCACCGATGATGAAGGCCACCTCTTCCACTTTTTCATCCAATGCCGCACTGAGGTCTTCGACAATGCGCTGGACGATGGGTTTGCCGGCAACCGGAAGGAGTGGTTTGGGGATAGTAAGGGTGTGGGGGCGAAGGCGGGAGCCGCGGCCCGCCATTGGAATAATAATTTTCATAAAATAATTCTGTTTTTGGTTTTACCTATTATGATGTAAAGCTGTGCTCGCTGCTATGTTTCCTGCTGGCATAAGAACGGACAGGTTTTGCAAATCTAATTCAATTTAGCGTTTTACATATTCGTATGCTGGCTGCTGTCAGTTATAGATACGACAATGATGGAAAAACGGCCACGTCGGCAGGTGGAAATTTTGGACATGCGCAAGGTAAGAAATTGCCGATTTCCTTAAATAACGAAACCATGCCGGCCGAAGCCGGCATGGCCGCGCCTCATAACTTACTGTACGAAGGGAATACAGATAGAGGCGCTGAGCTTTTTCTTGTCTTTTGGCAAAGCAAACGGCATGAGGCCGGGGCTGCCGGCTATTGTTGGGCAGTTGAATCCATGGGATTAATTCCTGAATGATATAAACGGTTTGTTGGATTGAGGTTGGGTTGGCCTTGCACGAGGAGCCCCATTACCTTTTCGATCTGGTGAAGATAATAATTTTTCCGGGCCGATGCTATTCCACCACGGTTACCTTCAGCATATTGGTCCGGAAGCGGCGGTGCAAGGGCATGCTGGCGGTATTGATGATGATGTCTCCAGGCTCTACCCTGCCTTCCTTTTTCAGGATATCGGTAACGTCCTGAATGGTTTCATCGGTGGTCGTGAAGCGGTCGTAATAGTAGCACCGCACCCCCCAGACGAGATTTAAGGTAGCCAGCATGTGCATGCGGTCTGAAAAGATATAGATGTCTTTCTTAGGACGGTAGCTCGATACTTTGAAGGCAGTATAGCCGGAGCTGGTCATGCCGACGATGGCCTTGGCGCCGATTTCCATTGCAGTCTTGCCAGCGTTGAAACAAACGATATCCGACTGGAAAGTCCTGGATTTGGGGTTAGCGACCGGCCGGCGTCCGTCGAAGTTGAAGTGGGTTTCGGCCGCCTCGATGATCTTGTTCATAGCTTCGACGACTTTTACCGGGTGCTTGCCTACCGATGTTTCACCGCTGAGCATTACCGCATCGGCGCCATCGAGCACGGCATTGGCCACGTCGGTGATCTCGGCGCGGGTGGGGCTGGGGTTGGTGATCATACTATCCATCATCTGGGTGGCGACGATGACCGGGCGGGCTCGTTGTATGCACTTGTTGATGATATCTTTCTGGATGAGCGGCAGTTGCTCCATGGGCACCTCAATGCCCAGGTCTCCACGCGCAACCATGATAGCATTGGAGTGCTTGATGATCTTATCCAGGTTTGCCACGGCTTCCGGTTTCTCGATCTTGGCAATGATCTTGGCGGGGTGGTTTTTGGCAGCGATGCGTTTGGCAAGGTCCTTTACATCTTTGGGCGAACGGACAAAAGAGAGGGCGATCCAGTTGATCGGTTGGGTGAGGATGAAATCCAGGTCGGCGAGGTCCTTTTTGGTCAGGCAGGGCAGGGATATCTTTGTGTTGGGCAGATTGACGCCCTTGTTGGAGGAGAGTACTCCTCCGAAGAGGGTTTTCAACCGTACCGTATCTTTTCTATTGGTTTCGACCACCTCAAAGACGAGCTTGCCGTCATCGACAAGTACGCGTTCTCCGATTTTCACATCATGTGGGAACTGCTCGTAACTCATGTATATCTTCTCCATAGTTCCGATGCACTTCTCGTTGACTAGTGTGATCACATCACCCTCGTTCAGTTCCAGTGCATTGTCCTGGATCTTGCCAACGCGAAGTTTTGGCCCCTGAAGGTCGGCCAGCAGGCCAACGTGCAGGTTGTACTTTTCATTGATGTACGTGACGTGGTTGATCACTTCGAGGTGATCCTCATGGCTTCCATGGGAGAAGTTTAGGCGGAAAACGTCGACTCCGGCCTTGACCAAATCCAGCAAATTGGAATAAGAACTGGAGGCTGGCCCTACGGTAGCGACGATCTTTGTATTTTGGTGGTCTACGATTTTCATTGACATTGGTGATTTTTATTGAGCGGGCAGTGTTGCTGAAAAGGCGTAAATATCAATAGTAAGTGTAAAATTTACAATAATTATTCTATTGTAAATGTACGGTTATCTTAAAAATAATCAAATTAACGCCTGAGAAAAGTAGCAGTATTTATTTTAAAGGCCTAACCCGGTAGGATAAAATAGCCTGCGGGAGCGCAAGGGCGGCAACCTGCAGGAGAATAAATAAGGCCTGAGCTTCTCCGCTGAATTCCAGCATCCTTTAAACTGGCGGACCTCCAATAATGATGGGGCTTAAGGGCTTTACGGCAGGCAAATTTTTTTTTAAAAACTTTGGTTATCAGGGGAGTTCTATGTTTCTTTGCATCGCAATTGTAAACCAATAAAGCGAATTCACTATGTCTAGCATTGCAGAAAGAGTAAGTAAAATTATCGTCGACAAACTCGGCGTCGACGAATCTGAGGTAACTCCGGACGCCAGCTTTACCAACGATCTGGGGGCCGACTCTCTGGACACCGTGGAACTGATCATGGAATTTGAAAAGGAGTTTGACCTCTCCATTCCGGATGAGCAGGCCGAGAACATCCAAACCGTTGGACAGGCAATTGAGTATCTGGAAGCCAATTCCGAAAACAAAGGCCATAAGAAAGCTTAATTTTACTATAATCGAGTTAGATGTTCATTTCTGCAAATTAGAGGTATGTTCTGCCTCTAATTTGTGGTTTTAAGAGGGTAGGAAGTTTCCCTCGCTTCTCCTGTAAGATCTAAAGAAAGACATTCATCAGCTCTGGCCTGGGCAGTGTCCATTCGATGCAGCAGCAGAGAAATATATATCAGTATTGACAACGATCGCTGCGCAAAAGCAAAAAATCCAAAAGTAGATGAAAAGGGTTGTTGTAACAGGAATAGGAGCTGTAACTCCGATCGGCAACAATATCAACGCTTACCTAGAAGGCCTTCGCAATGGCGTAAGCGGGGCCAATCTTATTACACACTTCGACGCTTCGAACTTTAAAACTCAGTTTGCCTGCGAGGTCAAGGGCCTTGATATTGAAAACCTCGTCGATCGCCGCGAAGCACGCCGAATGGACTTGTTCTCTATCTACGGCGCCATTTCTTCGGATGAGGCTATCGCCGATGCCGGGTTGGAGCCGGAAAAACTGGACCTCGACCGCGTGGGCGTCATCTGGGGGTCGGGCATTGGCGGCCTGAAATCGCTCGAGGTAGAGATCGAAGAGTTCATTACAGGTAGCGGTATCCCCCGTTACAACCCATTCATGATCCCTAAAATGATCGTGGATATCGTCGCCGGCCAGATTTCCATTAAATATGGTTTCCGCGGCGCCAACTTCGCTACGGTTTCTGCCTGTGCTTCTTCTTCCCACGCCGTGGCAGTGGCTGCCGATTATATACGCCTTGGACGCCAGGATGTAGCGATCACCGGAGGGTCCGAAGCAGCAGTCATTAAAGCCGGGGTAGGGGGCTTCAACGCCATGAAGGCGCTGTCTACCCGCAACGACGACTACAAAACCGCCTCCCGCCCCTTCGACCTCGACCGCGATGGCTTCGTGCTGGGAGAAGGCGCCGGGGCGCTCGTCCTCGAAGAACTGGAACACGCCAAAAAACGAGGCGCAACTATTTACGCAGAATTGGCAGGCAGCGGCGCAACGGCCGATGCATACCATATTACCGCTCCTCATCCGGAAGGACTGGGAGCGAGCAACGTCATGAAAATTGCACTCAAAGAGGCCGGCCTGAACCCGGAGGACATTGATTATATCAATGTACACGGCACTTCCACCCCCCTGGGGGATATTGCTGAAGTAAAGGCCATACAGCAGGTATTCGGCAGCCATGCTTATCAGCTGAATATCAGCTCTACCAAATCCATGACCGGCCACCTGCTGGGTGCTGCCGGGGCCATTGAGGCCATCGCCGGCATCCTGAGTATAGTTCATGGCTTTGTGCCCCCAACCATCAACCACTTTACTGATGACCCCGAGCTGGACAGCAAGCTCAACCTCACTTTCAACGAAGCACAGGAAAAAAAGGTAAGGGCCATCCTCAGTAATACTTTTGGTTTTGGCGGGCACAATTCATCGCTGATCTTTAAGAAATTTGAAGAATAAGCTCTTCAGCGGTAAAGCGGCAATGCCTTACCCCCATTGGAATTCCCGGGGTATTACCTCCTTACCTTTAAGAGCGGCTTTTTTGTATTCTGGAACACTGGTATCGCCTGCTCGTGGAACGTTCGTGCCCGTCGGCTGATGTGATGGGGCGCACATACCAGGCAGGGACATCGGTATTGTTAATGTCTGTCTAATTCATTTTACTTTGCTGCGGCTCTTATTAAGGATCTATAACTTTTACTTCTCGAAAGACAAGGAGTTTGCCCGGCGCCTTAGGCAGTTGATCGGCTTCACTCCTTCCAATATGGGGATCTTCAGGCTGGCTTTTTCCCATAAGTCCACCTCTTCGGAAAAGGCTTATGCGATCCAGAACAATGAACGCCTGGAGTACCTCGGCGACGCCGTCCTGGGAACTATTGTGGCGGAGTACCTCTTCAAAAAGTACCCCAACAGCAACGAGGGCTTTCTGACCAAAATGCGCTCCAAGATCGTCAAGCGAAAATCGCTCAATAAGATCGGCGATAAAATGGGGCTCGACATGCTGCTCTCCGAATACAACCAAACCCGCCTCAGCCGCTCTATGCTCGGCAATGCGGTAGAAGCACTAGTCGGCGCTGTTTACCTCGAAAAAGGATACATCGGCACGAAGAACTTCGTCGTCAACAAAGTCCTGCGCAACTATGTGGATGTGCATGAGCTGGAAAGTTTTGACGATAACTACAAAAGCCAGCTCCTGGAATGGTGCCAGAAAAACGGCCAAACCGTAAGCTATAAACTGCTGGCCCGCTATAAGTTCGAAAAACGCGACCGCTTTAAGGTGGCCGTTATGGTCAACGGTAAGAAAATGGCCACCGCCGATGACTTCAACAAAAAGAGTGCGGAACAGACCGCTTCGGAAAAAGCCATGATTGCTCTGGGTATCCTGGATCCCGACGAGGAGGAGGATGAATGATTCCTGGTTTCATTGGCTCATGACCGGTTCCCCGGTAGAGACAACCGGGCCGGGAACCCTATATTCGTGCAACCATGAATTGGACCTACCCCAAGATCACCGCCCTGGCGCCCAACAGCCTTGTATTGGAGAAGGCCATGAACCTGTCTTCTCCCCGCCGGTGGGCATCCATCGGGAGTGACGGCGGAATGCTGTGGGGAGAATGTAAAAGTAGTGGCGATCGCCATTACCATACGGCGGCTAACCTGGCCGATGAGTCCTTTCGCTGCGATTGCCAAAGCCGTTATCACCCCTGCCGGCACATCCTTGCCCTTCTGCTTTGTTTCGTCAAGAAAAACCATCAAATAACGCTGGCCGAAGCGCCTCCGCATTGGGTACAACAACTGCTGAAAACCCCTCCTGGCAGGCTGCTTACCGCTGAAGAGCGCGCCAGAAACGAAGCAGAGCGGTCGCGTCGTTTCGGACAACGCCTGGCTCTGATGGAGCAGGGCGCAAGGGAGTTGGAAGAATGGTTGCAGGACCTTATCCGCCATGGATTGTCGGCTATTGACGAGCAACCGGCTGCTTTCTGGGATGGTTTTGCTGCCCGTATGGTGGATGCCAAGCTGGGTGGCGTCGCTCGCCGTATCCGCAATTTTAAGGCCCTGGCAGGCAGGGAGGAGGGATTCGAACTCTTGCTTGAAGAAATGTCGGAACTCTACCTGCTGGCTCAGAGTTTTAAACAGTTGGAAAGCCTGCCGGAAGGGCTGCAGGAGGAAGTCCTAAGCCAGATGGGGGTCAATCGCAAAAGAGAAGAAATCCTGGCTTTTACTGGTATTTCCGATACCTGGCTTGTCGTTGGGCAGGCCGAAGGAGAGAGCGAAGAAGACAACCTGAGCTACCGCCGGACCTGGTTCCTGGGGGAAACCAGCAGCCGCATGGCATTGCTTCTGGATTTTTCCTGGGGCAGGCAAGGCTACGATATGCAATGGGCTGTGGGCAGTAGCATTGAAGGAGAACTGGTATTTTATCCCGGAGCTTTCC
Source organism: Lewinellaceae bacterium (assembly GCA_020636405.1). Taxonomy (GTDB): domain Bacteria; phylum Bacteroidota; class Bacteroidia; order Chitinophagales; family Saprospiraceae; genus JACJXW01. The sequence continues at coordinate 76,984 of JACJXW010000004.1, forward strand.
CGCTTCGCGCATTGTTCCGAAACCACCGGTTCTCCAACCGGCCCTTCATGGGTAAGTCCGGATACGCTACCATCAGCGATTTTGCCCGGGCATATGCTCAGGCGTTGGCCGCCAATCCCTGGCTACAGGCTTTTCCCTGCTTGTTAGCGGAGGCCACCCCGGTAATGGACAAGGAGCAAGTGTGGTTGGTGGATAGTGCGGGTAATAAGATCCCTGTATCTTCGGAGGGCCCTGCCCGCTGGAACCTATTGGCGGTGAGCGGCGGCAGAAGGCTTACCGCTTTCGGAGAATGGGACGGCAAAACCTTAAACCTGCTCTCTGCTATAATGGGAGAAAGGGTAATGGCTTTGCAGGGCCGCCCTCAGGAGCCGGGAAAGACGGATATCGGCCTATTCGGCAGTTGAGGTTGTTTTATAGGAGGCCGGCGCTTCATCTGTTGGCCAAAAATGACTTTACGCCCGATTATCCGTCAAAACTAGAAACAGTACAGGTGATCATGAAAAAGCTGGCATTCGGATTTGTATTATTGGCTGCTGCCTATACCCTCTCAGCCCAGGATGGCCTTCCCCGGATTCTCCCGGCAGAGGTCAATTCAGGCTACGACGAATGGGGGCCGGTAGCTTCTCCGGAAGGCCGGGCCTTGTATTTTTCCCGCCTGGGCCATCCCCAGAATATGGGAGAGAGCGATGCTGCTGATATCTGGATAACTTATCGCTATCCCAACGGGCAGTGGCCCAGGGCCGTCAATGCCGGCGCTCCGCTGAATAGCCGGCAGGATGAGCGGGTGGTGGGCGTTCATGCATCGGGCCGCAGGCTATACCTTTACCGTCCTGATATAGAAACCTTATTTTATAGCGACCGCCACGGACGGGCCTGGCAGCGGCCCATGCCGATCCAGATCGATAGCTTTAGCTTGAAGGGCAAAGATGCTCGTTTTGCATTTCACCCCGATGGTACGGTATTATTGCTCTCTTTCGGAGGCCAGGGCAGTATGGGCGGCAGAGATATTTATGCCAGTTTTCTCAAAGGTGATGGCCATTATTCCTCTCCAAAGCCCCTTAACCCGCCTGCCAACTCCTCGGCGGATGAGGTAGGCCTCTGGTTGGCCGCAGACGGAGAAACACTTTATTTTTCTTCCAACCGGACGGGTGGCCTTGGAGGCCAGGACTTCTACGTTATCCGCCGCCTCGATGAGGGCTGGTCTAAATGGACCCTCCCGCTTAACCTCGGGGCCAATGTCAATAGCAGGGAAGACGACCTCTTCCTGAGCATGCCCGCTTCGGGTTTTCCCGTTTACCTGCTGCGCCCGACTGAGGAAGGCACGCTGAGCCTATATGAATCTGAACTTCCTGACAGCCTGCTCCCACAGCCGGTGGTCTTGCTTTCGGGCAAAATAAGGGATGCGGCTTCCGGTGAAACGCTGTCCCGGGCTCAGCCCCGGCTGCATACGCTGGAAGGCGGCGTCCACCTGGCCACCCCGGATATTCTCAGCCAGGATGGCGATTTTCAGGTCATTCTGCCTCATGGCCGGGATTTTGGCCTCAGTGCGGCCATGAACGGATACTTTCCCGTGAGTGAGCCTCTGGAACTGTCAGGCCAAACACTCGAAGAGCTGGACCGGGAAAATGCACAGTTGCTGGTTTCGCTCAGCCGTGATCCGGCCTATATTCAACGTAATGAAGAGATCATCAGCCTGCAGCTGCACCTGCGGGAGCTCGATGAAGAACTGATACAGATCAACCAGGAACGCGCCGCTTTGCGCCGGAAACTGCTCGCTACCCGTCAGGAGGATCCCGACTGGGCCCCTCCTTCCGACCCTGAGCTGGACGCACTCCGGCACCGCTACCGCCAATATCAGGAAACAACGGCCCGGGATACCATCCTTCCCGATGCCTATGGAGAAACGCCAGCCGGCAATACCGGCGAACTCAGAGATATGAAAGAACGGTACGACCGCTATGTACAGTACCAAAAGAAACAACAACAAACGGCCATGGAAGCGGCAGATGGCGACAATTTCCTTTGGGATGAAGGCAAAAGTTTTGAAAGGATGGAAGAGGAAGTGCGGCAGAACCTCAAAGGAGGGTTGGCCCCAAAAGTAGAACAGGAACTCAGCGCCAGCATGCTGGAGGCGGTAAAACGCGATGTGGCAGCCTCTCTGAGTAGCCGGGAAAGGCAGCAACTGGAACTAAAAGAAGAGGAGCTGCGCCGCACCATCCGGCAAAGCTTTGGCAATCCGGCAGGAGGCCAGGAAAGCTGGACAGCGAAGGGCTCTCCTGCTCAAACGGAGTGGGAGCGCCAATTGAAGGAAGACCTCAAAGTGGCAATAGAACCCAAAGTCCGGGAGGAATTGCGCCAGGAATTGAAAGACGATATCCGGGCAGCTCTGGCAAACGACATCACCTACTGGGCAAAAAAGGAAACCCAGGCGGAGCTGCAGGCAGAAATGAACCAGAAACTACAATTGCAGATCGAGCAGGAGAAACGCAAAGCTTTGTCTGCTGGTGCTGGCGCGGATGCTGTGGCGCCCCTGCAACCGACTCCGGCTACCGGCACTACGTACCTGGAAATACAGCAGGATCTGCTCCTGGTGCGGGCAGAACCTGGCATGGTGATCCCGCTCAATACGGTAGTTTTTGAAACCAATAAAGCTGAGCTTAAACCGGTAGCGTACAAAGAACTCCGGCAAGTACTGGAATTTCTGCAGCAGAACGAAGGCCTCGTGGTAGAGATCGGCGTTCATTCCGGCAGCCAGCTCAGCCATACCAATGCTTTGAGCCTTACCAACCAGCGGGCAAATGCTATTGTCAGATACCTCACCGAAAAGGGTATTGAGGAAGCCAGGGCCATCCCCAAAGGATATGGCAAATCGTTTCCTATAGCTGAAGGCAACAGCCTTGAAGCGCAACGCCAAAACCAGCGCGTAGAAATGAGGGTCATCTCTACAGCTCCATAACACCACAGTATAGTTTATGAAGATCATCAGCGAAAGCCTCATCGAGCAGGCGGCAGAAATGCTCGAAATTTCGGAAGAAAGTTATGAACAGGCCGTAGGGGAAATGCAGGAAAGGCAGCCCGTCCTGCTTTCTTACTTCTTTACCGAGAACTTTCAGGTGTTTACTCAAGACGAGAAGGAGTATTTGTTCTATCTCATGCTCGTTATCTGGAAAGCCATTAGCCTGAGTGGCGAAAGCGTACCGGCGGTTACCGAACAGCAACTCAGCCAGGCGGAAGATGACAATTGGGCTCAGGTACAGGGCATTAGGGCCAAAGGTTTTCATGAGCGGCTCAATGTCTTCTTTGATAACTACCCGCAGGAGGACCTGCTGGCCTTTGTCGAAGATGCTTTGGCGGAGGACGAAGAGGAAGAGGATGGCCCGGTAACCCAGGAAGGGAGGGAAGCCCTGTTCATTAGCCTTAAAACAGCTATCGACTGCCTGACGGGCTGGAGCAGGGAAAAGGTACTCAGAGAGAAGTGAACCTGATACTTCCCCAACCCCGGAACGTCAATCCAGGTGAAAATTTAAGCGTATTATTTATACGTTCTAAAAGTTTGGCTAAACGGCCAGGCGAGCAAATATCGTAACAAAACTTCCTTCTGAACATTATTATTGCTATTTTTGCGCTCACATTTTGGTTATGTAAGTCCATTCGCAAAGATACAGCCGGTATAATCCTACGGATCACATTTCCCAACTTGCTAAAAAAAAATTATGAATCAGAAAGCTGAAAAAACCCGATATAGTGACCAGGAGTTGACGGAGTTCAGAGCAATCATTGAAAAGAAATTGGAAAGGGCACAGGAGCAGCTTCAGTTTTACATGGACCAGCTGTCTGAGTTGGCAGATAACCCGGACGCTAAAGTGAAAGGGCTGGATGATGGCATCGGTACAGTCGAAAGCGAAAGGCTGACCAATATGGCGGGCCGCCAGCGGAAACACATACAGCACCTGGAAAATGCGCTTATCCGAATCCAGAATAAAGCATATGGAGTCTGCCGGGTTACCGGCAAACTGATCTCGAAGGAGCGCCTGAAGGCTGTTCCGCACGCTACCCTTAGCATTGAAGCTAAGGAGAACCGTTCACGCGACAACTGAAGCAGTTAATTCCTTTTTGTCAATAGTGATTGTGCTATGCGAAGGTACAATCACTATCTTTTTTGGTACAGGAGAAAAGGGCCTGTCCAAAACCTACACCGGCTTAAGTACGTGAAATAAATTTATGCTTATTTTTGCCTTGCTTAAAAAGAACCCGAGGTTTGAAGAAATCAGCAATAGTCCTGGCCGTCATTTTTCTGGTCCTCTTTATTGACCAGTGCCTGAAGATATGGGTAAAAACCCATATGAACTACGGCGATGAGATCAAGATCTTTGGATTGGACTGGGCCCTCATTCATTTTGTGGAGAACAACGGCATGGCCTTCGGTATATCCCTGGGCGGTATTTACGGAAAGTTGGCGTTGAGCCTTTTCCGTATAGTCGCCGTCGGCTTCCTCATTTATTACCTGCGCCTGCTCCTGCGATCTGGTGTTTCCACCGGCCTGCTGGTGAGCTTTGCGCTGATCTTGGCCGGAGCGCTGGGCAATATCCTGGACAGTGCATTTTATGGCCTGATCTTTTCCGAGTCACCCTACCATGGTGGCCTGGCGGAACTCTTTCCGGAAGGGGGGGGTTATTCCAGCCTTCTCCATGGTAAAGTTGTCGACATGTTGTATTTCCCGATCATTGACACCTACCTGCCGGAATGGGTGCCTTATTGGGGAGGTACCCATTTCATGTTCTTTAAGCCGGTCTTTAACATAGCCGACCTCTCTATTACCCTGGGCGTACTGAATATTTTGTTGTTCCAGCGCAGTTTCTTCAGCGCGCTTCCCGAGAGCGAAAAGGAGGATGCTTCCAATGAGGAGGGCGCTCCAGAAGAAAGTAAAACGGAAGCTGATGGCCCGGCCGATGGTTTGGGCGCTGCCGAAGGTGAACCTGGCATGGAAGAAGATACGACAGACACTGTGTATCGGGAAAGTCATGGCGCCCAGGATGTGCCAGGTGAAGAAGGCGTACAAGGGCGGCCTGAATAGAACCAAAGGCCAACAAAAAGGAACGGGGATGACAGCCACTGGCTATTATCCCCGTTCCTTTTTGAATTAAAAAGTATTCTATTCTTTAATTCCTGGATTCGCGCAGGAAGTTCTGGATCGCGACCACAGAATCTCCCAGTTTTTCATAATCGATACTGTAATGAATGTATTTGCCATCACGCTGGGTGTTCACCACGCCTGCGGTACGCAAAATGCGCAGATGCTGAGAAGTGATGGATTGTTCCAGTCCAAGCGTATTGTAGATCTTGTTGACGTTGATCTCCTCATTCTGGTCGATGAATTCAAGAATCTTCATGCGGAGGGGATGAGCAATAGCCCGGAGGACCTCTGAGGAAGCATGCAGCTTCTCATTGTTGATGCTTACTTTAGTTTTTCTCATAGAAGTTGTTTTAAAAAAAATATGTTTGCTTAATCGGTTGCTTGTATTAGCACTTTGCAAATATGCATTTTTTATTTATTTTTTCCAAGGCTATAAATGAAAAATGCCGTGGCTCTGACGTGCCCACAGCATTTTTTGATTCCCCGTAATTTCATTGTTGGAAGCCGCAAGGTTAGGTTGTAAGTTCCTCCACCAGGCGGGAGATCTGCGCAAGGCGGTCCCGATTGAGAGAATAATTGATGAATTTACCCTGCCGTTCCGTGTTCACCACACCGGCACGGCGGAGAATAGCCAGATGCTGGGACGCTACGGATTGTTCCAGGCGCAGTTTGATGTAAATATCGGTCACTGTCATGCTATCGCTTTCCTCGAGCAGGTCGATGATGCGTTGCCGAAGCTTGTGGTTGACAGCCCGGAGTACCAGGACGGCCTTCCGAAGCTCGGCGTAGTCCAGCTTAATATCACCATCTCCTTTTTTCAGGATGACAGCCTCATTTTTCTGTTTTCTCATATCTACTTGTTTTACACATTAAAAAATTTCCACATAAACCAGAGTCCAAAGACTATGCCAAATTTCAGGGGTCATGGGAAATTATAAGTTGTAGGCTTAACAAGACCTAGCAAAAATAAAAAAATATTCACATAAAAGAAATGTGTAATAACCATAATTGACACAAAAGCAACTTATTAACTAAATTATTTTAGCCTGGGCCTGGGCTTTGTAATGTTTGGAGGTTTGAGGTAAAAAGGGCTGTAGTAGGCCACATCCGCAAACTGCCCCTGTTCGTAGGCGATCAGGGCCAGGGGGAGAAGGTGTGCTGCCGAGCAGAACACTGGGCTGTAGAAGATGTTCGGGCCGGAAAGCACTGGCCTGCATTTTTCAGCCCCGTTTCCCGAAAGTACGATCCGATGGCCGGCCTGCAACTGCTCGAGGAAGGTGCCTTCCTCGATGATGATGGCCCGGGGAGCTTCTACCTGCTCGTTCATGGAATCGAAACCAGCCGTGTATACTTCCATCCGGCGGGCATCGATCATAGGGTAATACAGGGCCTCTTCCCGTTCCTGTTTCAGGCTTGCCAGGGCAAGGGACTGCAGGGTGTCAACGACGATAAGCGGCTTATCCAGGCTGTAGCATATGCCTTTGGCCGCCGCGGCCCCCACCCTCAATGAAGTATAGGAGCCCGGGCCGCTGCTCAGCGATAAGGCATCCAACTCCTCTATGCCCACGCCTGCTTCCTCCAGGCAACGCTGTATGAGCAGCGTGATCTGCGCAGCATGCTGATACCCCGCTTCTGCATTCTTAATGCTCAACAAGCGGCTCCCCCGGCTCAACCCGATGGAGCAAATGTCGGTCGCGGTTTCTATGTGTAGGATGAGAGACATTGGGGTATTTGCTGAATGGTTTATTGTCGCATGAATAATGATCTGCTCCCGAAAGCACCGGCAATATAACAATATAACACTACAACCCGATAACAACAGCCCCAACAGAGCAACAATGAACCAATGAACCAATGAACCAATATTTTTTCTCCGTTGTTCTTGCATTGTTCAGATAATGTTAATTTTGCAGTCTCAACAACATCATGGCTACGCAACAACTCATACCACAGCAGTTCATGTAGCGCCCTTTGCCTGCCCTTCGCAACTGGCCCTCGTAGCCGTTTTCCTCTTTCTTTTATTCGAAAATTCATTACTGACATGCTAGATAAGCTCCAAGCTATAAAAGACAGGTACATTTACCTGGAAGAACAAATGTCCGATCCTGATCTCATCGCCGATATGGGCCGCTATACTAAGGTGAGTAAGGAATACAAGGACCTGCAGCCCCTGGTTAGAGCCTACGAGCAGTATAAGGAACTTCTGGGCAACATTCAGACTGCCCGTGAGATGCTCAAGGACGATAGTGCCGAGATGCGTGAAATGGCCGAGATGGAACTGGAAGAACTCGAGCCCCAACAGGAAGAAATGGAAGAGCAGATCAAAGTATTGCTCATCCCCAAAGACCCCGAAGACTCCAAAGACGTGATCTTCGAAATACGCTCTGGCACCGGCGGCGACGAGGCCAGCCTTTTCGCCGGCGACCTGTACCGCATGTACACCCGCTATTTTGAAGAGCAGGGGTGGAAAGTGGAGACGGTTTCCGTCAATGAGGGTACCGTCGGCGGCTACAACAAGCTCGTGCTGGAGGTATCCGGCGAGGACGTCTACGGCAAACTCAAATTCGAGTCCGGCGCTCACCGCGTGCAGCGTATTCCCAAAACCGAATCACAGGGCCGCGTGCATACCTCGGCAGCCACGGTAGCCGTCATGCCTAAACTGGAAATGGAAGACGTCGACATCAATAGGGCCGACCTCAAGATCGACACCTACCGCTCCAGCGGGGCCGGTGGCCAGCACGTCAACAAGACCGAATCGGCCGTGCGCATCACCCACCTGCCTACCGGCATCGTCTCTGAAAGCCAGGACGGCCGCTCCCAGATCAAGAACCGGGAGATCGCTTTGCAGCGCCTCTACGTCAAGATAGCCGAAGTGCGGCGCGAGCAGTACGAGTCCGAACAGGCTGCCAAACGAAGATCCCTGGTCGGCACTGGCGACCGCTCTGGTAAGATCCGAACCTACAACTTCCCGCAGAACCGCGTGACCGACCATCGCCTGGAAGGCGACAACAAAAACTTCAACTTGCAGGTGGTGATAGAAGGTGGCCTCGAACCCATCATCGAAGCCCTGCAAATGGCCGAGAATGCGGAAAAGATGAAAGAAGGGGCGATGAGCTAATGTAGTTACCCCCTATAAGTTTAATCAGCAATGCACATCTTTGCTGCAAGAGGGCCGGGCCAGAATATATTCGGCCCGGCTTTCCTGTTTCAAACGGGCATGGCCCGCTTCCTCGTGTTAAAGTAGATTCTACCCAGTAACCTATACCCCTCTTTTGCGTAAGCTCTTTGGAAGGGAGGCTCCTTCAGGGCAGCGCTTCCAAAGGGCAAAAAGTATTCCTACCTCCTCGGTTGGCTGAGGATGCAAACCCATAGCAGGGCAACATAAACGATCACTTATGAACAGACTTTTTCCTTTGGCTGGTGCTTTAGGCTTGGTGTTATTATCCGTTTTGCCTGTGCAATCCTTCGCTGAGGGTGAGTATTCGGCGCCGTATGGGGGGCCCGATAGCCTCACCCGGATAACGATCGGTTTTGCCGAATCCACTTCGATAGTTCCTGAGGGAACGGGAAAGCTCGACATCGAGCTAGTGGTTGAAGCCGGAGGGAACCTGGAAGGCAAGGCATTAATAAAAGTTGCCAAGGCCTCTACCGCGAAGGAGGGCGTCGATTACAAGATGACGGGCCAGGCTTTAGATCTTTCAGGAGGAACTTCGGGTACCCTGAAAATAAGCCTGGATATTCTGGATAATACCTCTCTGGGCGGCCGTTATCTCATTCTGGAGATCGAGTTGCCAGACAGCAACCTGCTGGTTTTAGGCAAAAGAGGGTACCACATTGTCCTGATCCAGGATACAGACGCCAGGCCGCCGGCAGCATCGGCCGCCCCCCGGCTGAAGGCCTCTCATTTGAGCAGTTATGCTTTTAGCAAGGGCGCTTCCGCTGAGATCCTTGCCTATGATGCCCTTTCTTCCCGCCTTTTTGTCTCCAATCTCAGCGAAAATAAACTGGAAGTGCTCGATTTTAGCGATCCATCCAAAATCACACCGGTAAAGAGCATTCACCTAGATGTTTTCGGCGGCCACATCAATGCGGTAGCGGCTCACGCGGGCATTGTCGCCCTTGCTATTGAGGGTGAGGTGAGTACCGATCCAGGTAAGGTCGTCTTTCTGGATACAAACGGGGTTTTCCTCAGCGCTGCTCCTGCCGGCGCCATGCCCGATATGCTTCTGTTCTCACACGATGGCAACATGGTCTTAGCCGCGAACGAAGGGGAACCCAATCAGAAGTATACGGCCGACCCCGAGGGGTCTATTAGTATAATCGATATTAGCCGGGGCGTTGCCAGCCCGGTGAGCACCGAGGTAAACTTCCGGGCATATAACGACAGGCGTGCTGAGCTGGCCGCTCAGGGCGTGCGGATCTTTGGCCCTGGCGCTACCGTTGCTCAGGACCTGGAGCCGGAATATATTGCCCTATCTGATGACGGCTCTACTGCCTATGTCACCTGTCAGGAGAACAATGCCCTGGCGGTGATCAATCTGGCCGCACGGGAAGTTTCAGCCATTTTGCCTCTGGGGTACAAAGACTGGACTGCCGAAGGCCTCACGCTGGATGTATCCAACCGGGCGGGCGGTATTTTTTTCTCCAACTGGCCTATCAAAGGCATGTATCAGCCGGATGCGATCGACTATTTTACCGTGGGCGGTAAAGCCTACCTGATCACCGCCAACGAGGGTGATGCCCGCAATTATAAAGGGTATACCGAAGAGTTTAGGGTGAAGGATAAGGAAATTATGCTGGATGAGGAGGCTTTCCCCGATGGGCAATACCTCAAGGAAGATGCTCTGCTGGGCCGCCTGCGCGTGAGCCTCGCATCCGGGGATACAGATGGCGATGGCCGGTTTGAGGAGCTCTATACTTTTGGTGGCCGCTCCTTTGCCATTTGGGATGCCGCTACCGGCGGGCTGGTTTATGACAGTGGCAACGCCTTGGAGCAGATCACCGCTGCCGACCCTGTTTTTGGGCGGCTTTTCAATACCCAGAACAATGAAAATGACTTCAAGAGCCGTTCGGATGATAAGGGGCCGGAGCCGGCTTCGGTAAAAGTGGCAGACATCAACGGTACGCTCTTTGCCCTTATCGGGCTGGAGCGCATCGGAGGTATGGTGGTGTTCAGGCTGGCAAATCCTGCGGCTCCGGAGTTCGTGCAGTACATCAATACCCGCACTGTAGACAGCCTGGGAGGAGACCTCAGCCCGGAAGGCCTGATCTACATCGCTCCGGAAGACAGCCCAACCGGTAGGCCTTACGCCTTGGCGGCACATGAGGTAAGCGGTTCTGTGGCTGTATTTGAGCTGGGAACGGCCCCTGTGGCCAGTTTTGCCAGCGCCAATTCCATTATTGAAGAAGGCGCCGGAGAGTTACGGATAGAACTGGTGGTTGAAAAGCCGGGAACGCTTGCCGGCGAGGCACAGGTACGGGTGATCGCTCCTTCCAGCGCCAGGGAAGGGGCCGACTATGTTCTGGGCGACACCTCCGTTGCGATCGGGGAGGGCCACGAAGGGCCATATGTGGTCAAAGTCAATATCCCGGATAATGATGTGCCGGGTTCCCGTTACCTCATTCTCGAGATCGACCCGGAAAAAACGACTGTAAATATTGGTGAAACCAGCCGCCATATCGTACTCATCCAGGACAATGATGAAAAGGCCCGGCGGTAGGGTGGGGGATTCATTTTGTCTTGTCCACCATCACACATCACACATCGCACATCTCAATACCGTATATCCATCAGGAACAACCCCTGCGGGGGGATGCTCCAACTCTTCTTCAGGCGTTCCTGTTGTTCCATTGCATGCTGGACTTCCTTCAGCGTCGTTTTTCCGGTACCTACATTGAGGCACATGCCTACGATAAGGCGGACCATTCCCCGTAAAAAGCGGTCGGAAGCGATGTGAAACACCATTTTACCTTCTTCGGGAGAACCTTCCCATTCGGCGCGGCGCAGGTCACAGCGCATAGTTTTTACATCTGTATGGGTTTTGCAAAAGGGGAAGAATTCGGTGTAATCCAGGAGAAGTTGAGCGGCTTCCTGCATTTTGCCGGCTTCCGGTAGGTTGGCGAAAGGGTAGAAATAGCTGGTCTGCTGGCCGAACGGATTTTTGACGAAATCGATGTGGTATTCGTAGGCGCGGTGGGTGGCGTCGAAGCGGGCGTGGGCATCGGGAGCCACTTCGAAGATACGGTAGATGGCGATATCGGGGGGCAGGAATTTGTTGATCCGGCGGGTGAAGCCTTGGGGGAACTGCCCGTCGAAATCGAAGTGCATGAAGTATTGTTTGGCGTGCACGCCGGTGTCGGTCCGTCCGCAGCCCACGACTTCAATAGGCGTGCCGAGGATGGTGGAAAAGGAATCCTCCAGCTGTTCCTGAACGCTGGTTTTGTCGGGCTGCTTTTGCCAGCCGAAGTAATGGGCGCCGTTGTAGGCCAGTTCGGCAAAGTATCGCATAGTTGATTATTGTGGCATTCGGATCGGCCTGTTTACCATGCCACAATAATACAAAAAAACGCCCGCGGAAATCTCCACGGGCGCTTTTTCGCTTTTGCGGGCAAGGATGGGATCAGCCGATCACAGCATTATCCTTGGCCATGTTGCCGGCGTACATCCAGGCGGCACCTGCGAGCATGAGGTCTTTCAATAGCATACTCGTGGAGGTTTGATCACCAGCGGAAGCTCCTTTAAAGTGGATTAGAACGACGAACAACAGGAGCATGACTCCAAGAAGGGTAGTTGCCAGTTTATCCATTTTTCCGATGAGCATACTCACTGAGGCGGCGATGAGCGCTACTCCAGTGAGGTAGACCAGGGCAGAACTACCAAAAGCCATACCCGCCATGGCATTGGCGTTCATGAAATGGAACAGGCCAAAAATGGCGAACGGGATTGCAAACAGGTACTTGCCAATGTTTAATACTGCGTTCATAATTAGGTGAATTTAGTTGGTTTTACTGTTGTTGTTTTAACATTAATGTAGGTACAAGATTCTTACAAGGTAAGAACTATTGTGTAAAGTAAAGCATTTTAGCGAGGTATTTTTTGGTGAAATGCACCATATGCAGTAAAAATAAAGGTTTTTAGGGTGTTATATGGTAAGTAATTTGGTTTCTGAGATATGTGCTTCGGATAGGAATTGCAAAAAAGGCAGATATCACGTAGACTTTAGGATAGGTAAACAAAAAAAGCCGCTTCCAAGTATTCCCTGGAAGCGGCTTTTTTTGGGGTGGCAAACCAACTCAAGCTGCGCGCAGCTGCTTGCTGAGCTTGCTGTGGCCGAGTTTTTCCTCCGCGTAGGCGCGGCTGACTTCGAAGTGCTTAACGTCACGCGTGGAAGGCAGGTCGAACATGGCGTCGGTCATGATAGCTTCGCAGATACTGCGCAGGCCGCGGGCGCCGAGTTTGAATTCCAGCGCCTTTTCGGCGACATATTCGATGGCATCCTGGGTAAACTCCAGTTTGATGCCTTCCAGTTCGAACAATTTTTTATATTGGTTAACCAGGGCGTTGCGCGGCTCAATAAGAATGCGTTTGAGCGCATCCAGGTCGAGCGGCTCGAGGTAGGCCAGCACCGGCAGGCGCCCGATCAACTCGGGGATAAGGCCGTAGCTCTTCAGGTCCTGATGGTTGATATACTGCAACATATTATCCCGGTCGACCGTCTGAACATCGCCGGATTTGAATCCGATCACCTGGGTATTTATCCGGCGGGCGATGATCTTTTCTATGCCGTCAAAGGCGCCTCCGCAGATGAACAGAATATTGCTGGTGTTGATCTTTACGAGTTTTTGCTCCGGGTGTTTACGTCCGCCCTGTGGAGGAACGTTCACGTCGGTACCTTCCAGCATTTTCAGCATGGCCTGTTGAACGCCCTCGCCGGAAACATCACGCGTGATGGATGGGTTGTCACTTTTGCGGGAGATCTTATCGATCTCATCGATATAGACGATCCCCCGTTCGGCGGAGGCCACGTCGTAGTCGCATACCTGAAGCAGGCGGCTCAGGATGCTTTCTACATCTTCGCCAACGTAACCGGCCTCGGTAAAGACAGTAGCATCGACGATGGCGAAGGGCACGTTGAGGAATTTGGCGATCGTTTTGGCCAGCAGGGTTTTACCGGTGCCGGTTTGGCCAACGAAGACGATGTTGGATTTTTCGATCTCGATCTCATCGTGGCGGGGTTGCCGCAGGCGTTTGTAGTGGTTGTAAACGGCAACGGAGAGGAACTTTTTGGCATCGTCCTGGCCGATGACGTATTGGTCGAGGTGGCCTTTGATCTCTTTAGGTGTGATCTGGTCAGGGACGAGAAAGTCTTTTTTTACTTCCTCCTTGCGTTTGCCGCCGTAGAGCTCTTCTTCAATGATCTCTCCTGCCTGTTCCACACAGACCTCACAAATGTGGCCATCTATCCCTGCGATCAGGATGAGGGCTTCCGACTTGTCTCGGCCGCAAAAGGAACAACGATAACTTTGCTTACTGCGTCGCATCATAGGCTTTTTAACTAAAAGTCGAAGATCCGGGCTTCTAATTTAAGCAAGAAGCTCGGATCTTCGTCAAACTTTATTCTTCTTTCTTCGGATTGTTCCGGTCGAGGACCTCGTCGATCAGGCCATATTCCTTGGCCTGAGCGGCGGTCATCCAGTTGTCCCGGTCGCAGTCTTCTTCGATCTTTTCATAGGTCTGGCCGGTATGGGCAGCCAGGATGTCGTAGAGCTGCTTTTGCATATCCTTGATCAGCTTGTAGGAGATTTCCATATCGGTTACCTGCCCCTGCATGCCGCCCAGCGGTTGGTGTATCATTACCCGGCTATGGAAAAGGCAGGTGCGCTTGCCTTTGGTACCGGCGGTAAGCAATACTGCGCCCATAGAGGCGGCCAGGCCGGTACAGATGGTATTGACATCGGGAGCTACGTACTGCATGGTGTCGTAGATGCCCAGCCCGGCGATCACAGAGCCGCCAGGGCTGTTGATGAACATTTGCACATCGCGCTTGGGGTCGTCCGATTCAAGGAACAGCAACTGGGCCTGGATCACGTTGGCTACATAGTCATTTACGGGTACCCCCAGGAAAATGATGCGGTCCATCATCAGTCGGGAGAACACATCCATTGGGAAGACGTTCTTGATCCGCTCATCAATGATGGCCGTGGTAAAACCCTGAATGTTGGGGGCGAAAGACGGGGTTGTGGAGTCGATGTATTTTTCAAGATGCATGCTATTCATCCCGAGGTGACGGGTAGCATACTTCATAAATTCATCTTTGTGGAACATATGGTAATGCTTTAGTAATGTTTGGTTGGCCAGTTGAGGCAAAGCGGATTAACCGAGGGCTTCAACCCCCGGCAACCAGATGATTGATGGGGTGGAAGAGGGAGTTAAATTCACTTTGTTCGCTGGCCCTTCGTTAAGGAATCATTTGTATAACAAATCGGCCGCTTACCGGTTGAATGGCCCTTGGAATTTTATTATTCCTCTTCCTCGTAAGATTGAGCGGCAGCAGAGGCTTCACGGGCTTTGGCTACTTCGGCTTCAAATTCTTCCAGGCTGACTTTTTTAGCGGTTACCGTTACTTCGGCAGCCATCGCTTCGTACAGCCTGTCGGAAAGTACTTCATCGTAGGCCTGTTCTACCTGTTTTTCATCTTCCATCAGGCGGGCGGCGGTACTGTCGATGATGTGCTCCATTCCCGGGGCTACTCCGCCAAAGTAACTACGTACCCGGTTCTTGAGTGTTTCAAGAACTTCCTCATTTCCCACCTCGATCTCAAACCTTTTGACCAGCTTGCTGCGAATCAGGGACCATTGCAGGTTCTTTGTGAATTTGTCGAATTCCTTCTCGATGACCTCATCGGAAACCTTCTCATTGGTGGCTTTCATCCAACGCTTCAGGAATTCTTCGGGTAGCTCCATCTCGTTGATTTCCATCAATTTTTCCTGCATATCCCGGAACAGAAGCGCTTCCGACTGGCCATTGTAGAACTTTGAGATCTGCTCACTGATCTTCCCGCGGGCTTCCTCTTCACTGCTCACTTCCCCTTCGCCAAAGAATTTGTCAAAGAATTCCTGATTGAGCTCCGCCGGTTCGATGCGGCTGATCTCCATCACCGTCACTTCGAAATTCTGGCCTACTTCGCGTTCATCATCGTCACTGAGGTTGAGGAAGTACTTGCGGACGTACTTTTCCTCTTTGTCCTCTTCCAGTTCGTAAAGGTTAAACCGGAAGCTGTCTCCTTTATTGCTGCCCAGCAATTGCTTCTTGGCATCTTCGTCAGAGATAGAACTGACCAGCAGGCTGAACTCCGACTCCACACCATCCACTTTGATTTCTTCCCCATCCAGTTCTTTGGCGAGCAGCTTGATCATATCATTCTCCTGAATGTCCTCTTCGGCAAACTGCCGTTCGCCGAAGCGCTTGCGGGCGGCTTCCAGTTCCTCATCGATCATTTTTTCAGCCACTTCGACTTCCATTTTTTCGAAGGTACTTTCCGGGCTTACCCCTTTTACCTCGAATTCGGGAGCCAGGCCCAGGTCGAATTTGAAAGTGTAGTCGTGCAGTTCCCGAAGTTCAAAATCAATAGGTTCCTGGCTATCTGAGGGGAGGGGCTGCCCCAGGATATTGATGTTCTCACCGGTGAGGTATCCATACAGTTCCTTTTGCAGCATTTCGTTGATCACATCGGCCAGTACAGACTTGCCGTACATTTTTTTCAGGACACTGAGTGGGGTCTTCCCTTTGCGGAAGCCTTTCATGTGCGCTTGTTTCCGGTATTTGCTGAGCTCAGAATTGAATTTGGATTCGTAGTCTTCCTTTTCGAGGGTTACCGTGAGGACGGCATTCAAATTGTCAATATCTTCCCTGACAACTTTTGGCATAGCGCTTAGCTTATTAGGTTAATGGTATGGTTCAAATGTACTGCAGAAGGTTTTGGGACGGGTTCCTATTGAGCGGCCCGTTAAGATCAAAACGAGTTATCCCGAATTTCAGGAGGGAAGGCCTATGCGCCTGATTATCAATTGTAAACTGTTGGCGGCTGTTGCGAGGCGCAAGTTGCCCAACGCGCTAACCCATATCCCGCAACAAATTGATAGTCAAGATTCAATGATCCAACCTCCAATCTCCTTATATCCGGTAAATAAGATTTTAAGTGCGGGTGGAGGGACTCGAACCCCCACGCCTTGCGGCACTAGATCCTAAGTCTAGCGCGTCTACCAATTTCGCCACACCCGCTCTTAGTAGCTGATTATCAATTCGATAGGACTTGAAAGACACCGTCTTTGCCCCGGCTTTTCCAAAGGCGGGACAAAGATAGTGTGTTTTTAGTGAAAAAGCCTAGTATTTCAATGACTTTTGAATGCACAGGAACCTATTTTTGCCGCTGTTAATCAACGAGTATGGAGCTGTTGTTCATCACGTTGGCAATCAGGGGGGTGCCGATCTGCAGAACGGAAGGCTGGTTGCTAAACTGGCCTCTTATGGTTTGCTCGCTGCCGTTGAGTTTCAGCTGCTGGCCGTCGGCTGCCTGAACGCTGACCGCCTCAATGGTGATCTCCTCAGGGTCGTTGTAGGTGGGCCGGCAGATATTTTTTACTCTTGGCAGCCCTATTGCGCCAGTTCGGATCACAACTTTGCCGTTGTCACTAAGATCCGGAATGCTGTCACTGAGTTGGTTCCCAAAACATTGAAAAACTTCCAAATTGGGTAGGTTGGAGAATTCCGGAATACCGCCGGTTAACTGGTTGCCGGAACACCATAGGCCCCTCAGGTTAGGCCGCTTGGAAAAATCGGGTATTCTTCCAGTTAATTGATTGTTGAAGCACTAGCATTCGAAGAGGTTTGGAAGATTCGAGAAATCAGGTATGCTGCTGGGAAGTTCATTATCATTGCAGAGGCAGCGCCGACAACATTGCCAACGTTGAAAATGGAGAGTGGAACCAGGCCAATGCTTACCTGGCCGACGGGCAAAATGCCAAAGCCCGGACGCTCCTGCAACAAATTGCTGCCAACCCGGACCATTCCTATCACGATGATGCCGTGGCCCTGCTTGAGCGGCTGGACAGCTTCTGGCGGAAGCTGTCCTGGTAGAACCGGTAGGGCCTTTGCAAGTTACCCGGCGAAAAAAGAAGATGAGGTGTAACGCTTGCCGTTTCTTTTTTGTTAGATTTGTATAGGCCCAAATGTTAAGGTTAATTTATTGATAACCCGTTGCTTAAACATATTTACACAATTACCGTAAAATAAAGAAAGAAGGCTCTGTAACGGGGCGCTTTCTCAACTGTAGGATCTATTATCATGGCTGAGGTACTGACAACAATCAATGACGAAGAAAAAAGGCTGATCCAGAATGCCTATCGGGACCTGTTGCGTTCGATCAAATCGGAGATGACCGAAGAAGACCGCATCAACATCAGGCAGGCCTATGAACTGGCCGTCCAGGCTCACAGCGAACAACGCCGCAAGTCGGGGGAACCCTATATCTTGCACCCCATCGCCGTAGCCAAGATCTGTGCTGATGAGATCGGCCTTGGCCCTACTGCCATCATTTCCGCCCTCCTGCACGATGTAGTGGAAGATACGGATGTGACTTTGGAAGACATCCGGAAAAAATTCGGCGACCGCATCGGGAAGATCGTCGATGGCCTCACCAAACTGGATAGTGCCTACAATGCCGAAAGCCCCCAGGCGGAAAACTTCCGCAAAGTGCTTAGTACACTGGTGGAGGATGTTCGCGTGGTGTTGATCAAAATGGCCGACCGCCTTCACAATATGCGCACCCTTGGGGCTATGCCGCGCCACAAACAGCTGAAGATCGCTGCCGAGACCAGCTACGTCTATGCCCCCTTGGCCCATCGCCTTGGCTTGCACAACATCAAGACCGAGTATCTCGACCTGTGCATGAAGATAACCGATCCGGAAAATTACCACGAAATTGCCCGGAACCTGTCAGAAACCAAGCGCTCCAGAGAATCCTATATCGAGGAGTTCATCAGCCCCCTCAGAGATAAATTGGATGAGATCGGTGTGGAATATAAGATCACCGGCAGGCCAAAATCCATCTATTCCATCTGGAATAAGATCAAGAACAAAAAGGTGCCTTTCGATGAAGTCTATGACCTCTTCGCTGTACGCATTATCATGGATGTGCCGGTAGAGAAGGAAAAGCTGGTATGCTGGCAGGCCTATTCCATCGTCACCGACGTACATACGCCAATTCCGGAGCGCCTTAAGGACTGGATCACCACTCCGAAGTCCAATGGTTATGAATCCTTGCATACCACCGTTATCGGGCCGAAGGGCCGGTATGTGGAAGTGCAGATCCGTTCCACCCGCATGGATGAGATCGCAGAACGCGGTTATGCCGCGCACTGGAAATACAAGGGCGTTTCCCGCCATCCGGACGTCTACGAGCGCTGGTTGGACAGCGTCCGCGAGATCCTTGAAAACCCCAACAGCGATGCGGTAGAATTCCTGGGGGACTTCCGCGCTAACAACCTTTTTAACGAAGAAGTCTTCGTTTATACGCCCAAGGGAGACATGCGCATCCTGCCTAAAGGCGCCACTGCCCTGGATTTCGCCTTCTTCATTCACTCCGATGTAGGGTATCATTGCTCGGCCATCAAAGTGAACAATAAGATGGTGCCTATGGGCTACAAGGTGCGCAATGGTGACCAGGTCTCTATCCTTACCAATAAGAATCAGAAACCGAGCGAAGACTGGCTGAAGCTGGTCGTCACCGGCAAGGCGCGGTCCAAGATCCGATCCGCCATGAAGGAAGAGCGCCGCCGCAAAGGGGAGATCTGGAAAGAGGCTCTGGAACGGAAGCTCAATGGCCTGAAGGTAGATTTCGATAAGAGCGTAGACCTGCTGGTCAAGGACTATGACCTGGATTCGCATGCTGATCTGTATTACGCCATGGCCACCGGCGAGCTGACCATTCCCGAGATATTCAAAACCCATAGGGTAGAGTTGGGAAAAGACGGCAGCCGCTTTCTGGTGGGGGTCGAAGAACTCAAGGAAGAAAAAGCGCCCGCTGAACAGAAACCCCGCAAAGCGCGTAAGGAAAAATTTACCGGCAAGCCCCGCCTGCTCATTAACGGTGAGCCGGCCGAGCGCTTCAACTATACTTTTGCCAACTGCTGCAACCCGGTACAGGGTGACGATATTTTCGCGTACCTCACGGCCAATGCCGGGCTCAAGATTCACCGCGCCAATTGTCCCAATGCCACCAACCTGATGGCCAATTACGGCTACCGGGTCATGAAGGCAGAATGGATCTCCACTACAGACACTACTTTTGTCGCCGACCTGAGGATCACCGGTATCGACGATGGCCCCGGCGTCATTGAGCGGCTGACCAACAAGATCTCTACCATGCTGGGCCTCAATATCCGGTCCTTTAACATCGCCGGGGATGAAGGCTACTTTGAAGGAAAGGTCAGCCTGTTGGTGAAAAATACCGACCAGCTCAATCTCGCCATTCGGGCCCTTAAAAACCTGGACAGTGTTTCAACTGTTACCAGGGTAGATTGATCGAAGGATCAAGGAATGAAGGATTGAATATTGGGCGCCCATTCCATTGCTCAATCCTTCATTCAATCATTCATTCCTTTCGTTATCGAAAGTCAGGAAGGTTTGTTAACTTTACTATTCACAGTGATCAAAGAACAAGTTCCCTGTTTGAGGTTTTGAAAACAGCGGGTTTTCAGCCTTTGAGGCTTCAAAACTTCCCTGTTTTAAAAGCCGGTGAACTTGCTTTTTGAGGACTTCTTAAGAAACAGGATATGACCGCGGGAAGAACACAAGAGGAAATAATTAAAGAAGTAAAGAATATTTTTGCTTCTCACCTGGAGAAGAACAGCTTTCGCAAAACGCCGGAGCGCTTTGCTATTTTGGAAGAGATCTATAAAAGGACCGACCACTTCGATGCGGAGGCTCTTTACATCCACATGAAAAACCAGAACTATCGGGTGAGCCGGGCTACGGTCTATAACACGCTTGAACTACTGGTTAACTGTGACCTTGTGAAAAAGCACCAGTTTGGGAAAAACCTGGCGCAGTACGAAAAGTCTTACGGATACAAACAACATGACCATCTGATCTGCGTTGATTGTGGGAAGGTGCTGGAATTTTGTGACCCCCGCATTCAACAGATCAAAAATATGATGGGCGACCTGCTGAAATTCAGGATCACCCACCACTCTCTTAACCTGTACGGGCAATGTGATGGAGCCTGCCCCCGCACGGCTAAGGAAAAAGCGGAAGCTAATGTTGCCGGCGAGGAGGGGTAATGCTTCACCGGCCGGGAATATGCATAATACCGAATCTACTGTCCCATGGACCCTAATTACAACATAACGAAACAAAACAACGTGCAAGTCCTTGAGGTGAGGAACCTGCTCAATGAATTTGCCAACAAAGAGATACTCCGGGCCGTGCAAAACAAGATGGACGAGGGGTTTTCCAACTTTGTGGTCGACCTCAAACAAATCGCCTTTATGAATAGTGTCGGGTTGAACTTCCTCATCATGCTGAAGGCGCGTTCCAATGACAAGGGCGGGCACATTGCCGTGGCCAACGTCTCGACTAAAGTGATGGAATTGCTGGAGATGACTAAGCTGCGGCCCATCTTTCAGGTCAATAATTCAGTGGAGGAAGCCGTGGCTACCTTTCTGAACCATAACTGACCCTTGCGTATGCCTATTTTGGGCAATGAAATGGCCATAAAAACCTAACAGGCTGGCGTATCCTGTTAGGTTTTTATAATTTGTACACTAACTTGATCTCAAAACAAAACGATAATGGCAATCGATGTAATTCTTGGCTTGCAATGGGGAGACGAAGGTAAAGGTAAGATCGTTGACTACCTGGCGTCATCCTATGATATCGTCGCTCGTTTTCAGGGCGGGCCCAATGCCGGCCATACCCTTAAGTTCGATGGAAAAAAATTTGTCCTTCATACCGTCCCTTCCGGTATCTTTCGCCCCGGCCTGCTCAACCTGGTCGGCAATGGCGTCGTCATTGACCCCATAACGCTGGCTGCCGAGATCCGGGAACTGGAAAAAGCAGGAGTGAATTACAATGGCCGGCTGCTACTGGCCCGAAAGGCTCACCTGATCCTGCCTACCCACCGCTACCTCGATGCGGCTTCCGAAAATGCTAAAGGTAAGGCCAAGATCGGCTCCACCCTGAAAGGGATAGGCCCAACTTATATGGACAAGACCGGCCGTAACGGCCTGAGGGTGGGCGACATTTCCCGCAGCAATTTTAAGGAACGCTATCAGACGCTGAAAGAAAAACACCTCAGCCTGTTGGAAATTTACCCGCCTACTGCCTTCGCCCTGGAAGAGGAAGAGCAGAAATGGATGGAAAGCCTCGAAGTACTGCGGCAACTAAAACAAGTGGATGGTGAATACTTCATCAACCATGCCTTGCGCGATGGCAAACGCATCCTGGCGGAAGGCGCCCAGGGGTCGATGCTGGACATTGACTTCGGCACCTATCCCTTTGTCACTTCCTCCAATACCATAACGGCCGGTGTATGCATCGGCCTGGGTGTATCGCCGGATAAGATCGGTGAGGTGATCGGGATCAGTAAGGCTTATTGTACCCGTGTAGGTTCCGGCCCTTTCCCTACCGAACTGGACAACGCAACCGGTGAGCGCCTGCGGGCCGAGGGCGGCGAATTTGGCGCCACCACCGGCCGCCCTCGCCGTTGCGGTTGGATCGACCTTCCACAACTCCGGTATACCATCATGCTCAATGGGGTAACCCAACTGGCCATTACCAAGATCGATGTACTCAATGCTTTTGAGCAGATCGAAGCGGCAACAGCCTACCGGATCGATGGACAATCAACACAGGAACTGCCCTATGATATTTGTGACCAGCCTATTGAGCCGGTCTACCAGGCCTATCCGGGCTGGCAGCGATCCCTGGACGGAATCATAGCCTACGAAGAACTGCCGGCCCCCGCACAGGACTACCTCCGGGCTTTGGAAAAGGCACTGGAGGTGCCCATTACCATGATCTCTACCGGCCCGGAGCGGAATAAGCTGATCGTGAAGGCCAAGCGGCCGGTAGGGGTATAATGGAATGCCCTGGCCGTCTGCTTTAAGATAAACTCCATAAGCTGATTTGGATAAGTATCTGGACAGGAACCCTCCAAACATGCTCTAAGATATAAATAGAAATAAGGAAATACATTGATTGCTTCTAAACCCTAACAACAATCCTTATGCCCTGGATCAACCCCATAGAACTGCTCCGTCTGGAAAAACAAGATCCTGAAAAGATCAATGAGGAAGCCATCATTCAGGCGTGGCGGCGCCTCCAGGACGAGGAAGAGGAAAAGCCCATCTCCTACCGTGGCAAAAATCTGGCCCAGGAGCAGGCTATGGAAGCTGTTCGCGAACTGGACGACCCCGCCCGGGCCCGTTACTACCACCGTCTGTGTTCCTATCCGGAAATGAACAGCTTTCTGAGCGGAGATTGTTTTGCCCGGGTAGAGGAGGAGGCGTTGCAGGACGAACTCATCACCGGCCCGGCGGCGGCGCAATTGCAACCCGCATATGATGAGTGCCTGCAGCTGGCCCTGAGCGCGGGCAAAGCCTCCGAATATGCTGCTTTTGTCAGCCAGATAGAAAAGGGGAGTGTGGCATTCCAGGATGCTGTATACCAGGGGAAAAGTATGGAGCAACTGGAGGAGCGCCTGAGCGCCGTCCGGAAGCTGGCGGATAGGCTGGAGCAGGGGGATAAAGAGGAGGCCAGGGCTACCCTGGGGCAGTCGGGGTTTCTGAGAGAACAGGTTCCCGTAGACATTCTGAACGCCCTGCCATCCAGGTTCGCAGGTACCCGGGAGGCTTTTAGTGAAACGCTGGTTGGCATGGTGGAAGCCCTCGAAGAACAGGACCCCAACCTGGCATTAGCCGTGGCGCGCCATACCCGCCGGTTGCGCGCCGGCAAGCAACTCCGAGACCGGCTCAATCAGGATTATCGTCATCTGGAAAGAAGGGTGGAAAACGTAACGCCGGCATCCGACGGCAAGCCTGCCCAAAGATGGGTGCCCTGGGTATTTGCCGGTATCCTGGCTGTGGTTCTGGTGGTGGCCGGCCTGTTTTTTAATCAGATCTTTCAAACGGCTCTTGAAGTAACTTCTTCCCTGTCCAGCCTAACCGATACCCAGCAGGAGGAATATAGCGATGAGGAACAACCGGAGGAAGCCCTGCAAAAGCTAAGTGAAAAACTGGCTAAGGACGGCAGCATCAGCCGGGAAGAACTGGACAAGATACTCCGGGAGTCGGGCAACCGCACGCCGCTGGCGGGGACGGATGTCCTTCCTTTGCACTGGAGCGAACGAGGCCACGCTTACGAAGGGGAACTATCCGGGGAAGTGGAGGCCGGAGGCGCGCCGCTGGCCGTTTGTTTTCCGCCCCGCGAAGTTGCTGCTTCTCCCGTACCCGTATTTACGGTGATCGGTGACCCGGTTTACGATGCGGTCCTCTTTTTCTTCAATGGGAGAAAGTATTTCCAGCAAGCCTTTATTCCTGCCAAAGGCAAGGTGGAAATTGGGAAAAACCTTGATGCCAGCCAGGTCGTTTCTACCATGATCATTTTCGGACAGGAGTGGAGCCCTGAAGCGGAAAGCCCCTGCGGTACGCCCGGGTATTTTACCAAAAACATCTTTTATGGAGGGTTTGCCGCTTACGCTACCGATCCTCCAACCCTTAACCTCAACCGGGACGGTTTTTTACAACTGAAGAAAAAACGGCTCATGCCTGCACGTCAACTGAAAGAGGAGAAATTCTTCGATTTGCTGGAGCAGTATCGCTGATAGTGGATGGCTGAATCCCGGATCCCCACCTCACTTTCTCGCCGTGACGATATACTGGTAGTCCAGAGCGGTATCGTTGGTTTCTACCTCCCGGTATCCGGCGCTGATCAGCTTTTCTTCTACTTCGAACAGCGGGACGCGGATCTGAGAAGGTGGCCCCAGGGGGGTGCGTTTTTTCTTGAAGTCGATGATGAGCAGCATACCGCCGTCGGAAAGTGACCGTTTGAGGTTTTCCAGGTAGGAAACCTGGTCCTTGATGTACATGAAAGTATTGACAATAATGACTATATCAGCTTCGCCAGGAGCCAGTTTCGGATCATTAGGGAGGGCAAGGCGAGCCTCCAGCTTGCCCTGTACTTCTTCGGGCAGCTCGAAGGATTTCAGGCTGTCGAGGTAGGATACAAAACGCGGGTCGATATCGATGGCGATCACTTTTTTGGCCTTAGGCGCCATTCGGAATGCGAAAAAGCCGGTGCCGGCGCCAATGTCGGCTACTGTTTTGCCTTCCAGGTTGCCAAGCAAGTCAATGACGACCTCTGGTTTTTGCCAGACTACCCGGTTCGTATTATCGTAGTCCTCCAGGATCTTAGCGGTGTCTTTCTGGGTTGGAGTGGAGACGCTGCCCTGCGTTGTTTGCTGGCCCTCGGTACCGTCTTCTGTACGATTATCACCACCAGAAGGCTGACAGGAAAAAAAAGAGAGTGTAACAATGACCAATAGATAGCTTAATGATTTCAGGAGCTCCATACTAACGATTTGCCGTAAAGTTATACCGTTTCCGGGATAAAATGCCATAGAAGAAGAAAAGTTTAGTTCTCACATAGTTCAAGCATGAACCGCTCAAGTTTCTGGCGGATGGCCCCACCGGAGCCCGAATAATTGTTGACAATAACCGAAAAGGCAAGCAGGCGGCCGTTGCGGGCAGTGGCATAGCCGGTATAGGCCCGCACGCGTTCCAGCGTGCCGCTCTTGGCGCGGAGGCGCCCTTCGGCAGCCGTCCCCCGGAGAGTGTTCTTCAGGCTGCCCGACCTGCCGGCAAGGGGCAGAGACTCATAGAACGGGCGAAATAGGGATTCCTCCTGCCGGGCCATCAGACGGAGCAGGCGCGCCAAAAAAAGGCTGGTTACAGCATTGGCCCCCGACAGCCCGCTGCCGTCGGAGAGGTAACAGCCATCCCAGTCCAGCCC
The DNA here is from genome assembly GCA_020636405.1 of Lewinellaceae bacterium. Taxonomy (GTDB): domain Bacteria; phylum Bacteroidota; class Bacteroidia; order Chitinophagales; family Saprospiraceae; genus JACJXW01. The sequence goes on from JACJXW010000004.1 coordinate 102,186, forward strand.
TTCTCCTTCCCAATATGCCCGGAGTGCCTCTAGTCCGGCGGCGGTACTGCCCTCCTGTTTCTGGTTCCATCCGATGGTTTTGACCATGGCTTCGCAGTAGAGGTTGACACTTTCCATATTTGCCCGCTCCACGATCCGGGAAAGGGGAGGGGATTCGTGGGTGTACAATTGCCGGCGACGTGTAGTCGCCTGGGCATTCACTCTGCTTGAAGCTCCGCCGGCCATGATGCCAACTGTGGCAAGGCTCTGCCGGAGGGTCTGGGCGGCAAACAAGGGTGGGTCCGGAATGGAGCCCTTTATAGTGAAAATGCCAGTGCCCACTGGTATGGTGCCCCGTACATAACGGTTGAACTGGTAAGGTGCACCAAAAATGTAGGCGTTGTCGCCGGTACCCCGGCCTGCCGAAACCACTTCGTTGATGAACTGCAGCCCCGGGATTTCCGGCTCTGTACCGGCGATGGCCGGAATGGAGCCCAGGCCGGCCTGTTGCTGGAAGTGCAGGTAGTGGAGGTTTTCGTGCAGGTTTAGCGCCCAGGCGCCGGCGCCATAATAGTTACCCATGTCTTCCCACTGCCAGGTTCCGGCGCTGGACTGAGACCCAAAAGCCGAAGCATCGCCGATGACGGACCCCTCGATGCGGCGAATGCCCGCCTGCTGTACCGCCATGCGCAACCGCTCCATCAGCGGAGCAAGGGGCATCGCTCCCTCTATAAGAGGAGACCCCAGGGTAGGGTCGCCGTAACCGGAGAGGTAGAGGTTGCCGGAAAGCACGCCGTCATCCGAAAGGGTGCCGTCGTATTCCAGGTTCGTCTGATAGCGATAGTCGGGGCCGAGGATGGCCAGTGCGCTGGCCGTGGCCAGTACCTTAAGGTTGGAAGCCGGGCTCAGCGCCCTTTCCGGCTCATAGCTGGCCAGCAACTGCCCGCTCTCCACATCGATCACGCTGATGCTCAGGCTGCCGTTCTTCAGGCTGGGGTCGGCAGCTAAACGATTGGCGGCGCCCTGGTACGGGTGCTGGGCCAGGGAAGTTAGGGCCGTTGCCAGGAAGAGGAGGGTAAATACATATCGGTGCATAAGAAGTGGATTGGTATATTTTATCCGACGTTCGTTATTCGTATATCCGGGAATCGTTATTGTGGGAAACGATTCCCGGGTATACGAATTCCCGAATCCCCGCCTCCGCATAAAGCTATGGCTGGCGGGGCGGGATCATCCCTTTGCCGGCAGCACCTTACCGCTGGCCTCTCCAAAGCCGATCCTCAGCCCGTTCTTTTCGCACCATCCACGCAGGATGACAGTATCCCCATCGAGGAGAAATTTTCGGCTGCTGCCATCAGGCATCGAGATGGGCTTAGTGCCCCGCCAGGACAATTCGAGCATGGAGCCATAGGAATCAGGAGTAGGCCCGCTGATCGTACCCGAGGCCATCAGGTCACCGACGCGGATGTTACATCCGTTGACGGTGTGATGGGCAAGCTGCTGGGCCATGCTCCAGTACAGATATTTAAAGTTGGAATGGCAGACGGCTTTGCCCTGCCCCTGTTCGGGCAGGATCTCTACCTGCAGTTGGATGTCGAAACTTTTCGGGCCTTTGGCCTGCAGGTACGGCAGGGGTGCGGGGTCTTGCCTGGGCCCCTCCGTTCGAAAAGGCTCCAGTGCATCCATAGTGACGACCCAGGGGGATATGGTCGAAGCGAAGCTCTTGCCCAGGAAGGGCCCCAGGGGTACATATTCCCACTTCTGAATGTCGCGTGCCGACCAGTCATTGAACAATGCCAACCCGAAGATATAATCTTCCGCCTCCTCTGCGCTCACGCTTTCCCCCAATGTCGTTCCCTTACCGATAACGAAGGCCATTTCCAACTCGAAGTCCAACAAGCGGCTTGGGCCGAAGACAGGCTTTTCAGCTCCGTCGGGCATTTGTTGGCCCTTGGGGCGGTACACCGGCGTGCCAGACACAACGATGGAGGAAGCCCGTCCGTGGTAACCGACCGGCAAGTGCAGCCAGTTGGGCATCAGGGCATTTTCTTTACTCCGGAACATGCTGCCCACATTGGTGGCGTGTTCCCGGCTGGAATAGAAATCCGTATAATCGCCCACCTTTACAGGGAGCAGCATTTGTACGTTGCTTTGCTTGTGCAGGAAGTAATCCGCCAGTTCACTGGCGTCCCAGTCTTCCAGGTCATCGTCGAGGATCTCAGAGAGACGGTTGCGGACAGCGCTGGTCTTTGCCTTACCCAGAGCGATGAAGTCGTTGAGGTAAGGTTGGGCAAAGACCAGAGTGGGGATATCCAGGTCGTCGAAAAAACCATGCTCGGAGAGCACCTGCAGGTCGGCCACAAAATCACCGATAGCTGTGCAGAGGCGTGGGGTAAGCCCTGGCGTTTTAAAAACGCCGAAAGGAAGGTTTTGTATGGGGAAGTCGCTGCCTTTGGGTACTTCCACCCAGGATCTAAGGCTAGGGTCATTCTTTCGGTTCATGTAGTATGGTTTTGGGCAAAAGTAAGAAAATATGGCCAGGTGTAGCGGGTCAGGGAAGTCTTTAGAGCGGGTTCACCCTTACCGCACTACCACCCGCCGCACTTCTACTCCGAGGCTGTTGCTCAACAGCACGAAATACAGGCCGGCAGGGCACTCGTCCAGTGATAATTCCACCGCACCGCTGAACTGCCGGATCATCACCCGCCGCCCTTCCACGGAAATAACCTCAGCTGTCGATTGTGCTGCCGCCGGCGTGCCTCTCCACTGGATGTACAGCCTGCCGTCTGTTGGATTGGGGAACAACTGCCATTCTTGTCCTGAAGAGGAGATCTCTTCGCTGGAAACGGCACTATCCATAGCAAAGGTGAAGGATTTGTCGCTGGTGCTAGCACCGCAGGCATTGACTGAAAGTACCCGCCAGAAATAAAAATTGCCACTCAGCGGGCTGTCCAGGGTATACTGTGGAGAGCTGGCCCTGGCGGTTTTGACAATAGACTGGAACGACGGGTCGGTAGCGATCTGAAGGATAAAGGTGTCCGCTTCGGCGACCGGCGACCAGGTAAATGTGGGATAGGGTTCAAAAACAGGCGATTCATCAGGAGGGGAAAGCAGAACCGGAGCTGGCGGCAGGCTACTCACTTCCAGCACTTGTTGAACAAAGTGGAAATTCGCACCGTTCATGCCGGTGATAATAAGAGGAAAGGTTCCTTCCTGTGATAGGCTGTCGATCGTAAGGGTAACGAAAGAACCTGGTGCCGCCGGATTACTGCTAAAGGTTGAAACGGTGCCGTATGGCGCGCCGATCAGGTGCAGGCTGACCGGGCCGGGGAAGCCGCTGCCTACGTAAAAACCAAGAGTGAAAGGCTCTTCTATACAGGCGATGTGCTCCTCCTGTGTTGGGAATAACTGGGCTACATCCGGTAACGTAGTGCAAAGCTCCAACTCCCAGCCGTTGAGCTGGCCGCCATCCTGGTCGAAATTGTCGACAATGGTGAGTTTCCAGATGCCCTCCGCAGGCTCTCCGATCAAGGACGACAGGTTGCTTATGGGCTGGAACATGCCTGAGATGGCCGGGTAATTGGAACAGGTAGATTCCAGTTCTTCCTGGGTAGAGGCGGCATCATCAGCAAAACCCAGCATCAGGTTGGCCCCCGGGCACCCGTAGAATGAACCGGGCACACCAGGCCGGTTAAACAGGTGAATGACGGTTCCGGACGGAGACCGCAGGTATGCCGACAGGTCGCCGATATAGGAATGGGTTATATCGATATTGCGGAGCACTACTCCGGCTACAGTGCCGCCGCCTTCAACTTTCACTGCCGTTGTCGTAACGGAACTGCCCTGGGAGGAGATCAGCCCGGGAGGGCCGGTATAGGGCCGGCCCCGGCATATGATGGCGGCAGTAGTGAACGTGCCGGTACCTGACCAGGGCCCGTTACCACAGGTGTTCTGACTCCGAACGCGGAAAAAATAGGTTGCAGCAGGCTCCAGGAGGATGCCCTGATAATTGGTTGACGTCAATTCAGCGGCAGAAACCACGATATTGGTGAACCCCATGTCAGTAGCTATCTGTAGCTCGTAAGTGGCGGCAAGAGGGTGAGCCGTCCACTGAAATTCCGGGGCCAGGGCCTGCCCAACCGCCCCGGTTGGCGGTGCGGTAAGAACCGGAGCCGGCGGTGGCTGGCTAAAAAGGGCCAGGATGGCTTCGGCTTCTGCCGATGCGTAGGCCTCTTGGGCCTTTACAGTGAATGTATAGGTGCCGCTGGATAGGGATGTGTTATAAATATTTAGGGTCAGGGTGGAGGTAGATCCCGGCATTGCAGGATTGGGGCTAAAGGAGGTACTTACTCCGGCTGGCAAGCCCGAGGCGCTCAGCACCGTCGGCCCCGAAAAGCCTTCTTCTATCTGGACGGTATATTGGGCCGATCCGGGGATGCAGGCTTCCTGGCTATTATCCGGCAGCGCGATCCCGGCATTGCAACTGGAGAGCCGGCGTCCGTTGATAAACAGTAGATTGGTATTGTCGGGGTCCAGCCAATCTTTAAGGCGGGTGTTGGGGGTCCCTCCGCCAGACCAGGAATGTCGGAACCATCCGAAGGCATCGTACTGATTGTTGTTGCAACTGGCGGCTCCGCCCCGCAATTGCCCGACGACTCTACGTTGCCGGTCAAAAAGGGGAGCTCCGGAAGAGCCTGATTCAGTAGCGCCAATATCCCAGGAAGGTACGATCAGGTGGTTGCCTCCGGGTACGGGTGTGCTTCCGGAACCCCAGGCGCCGGCGTAGGCATCAGAAAAAGAAAAGCTGATGCGTTTCTCCGCTCCGTCCGGATGGTGGATGCAGGCCAGCGTATCCTGGGGTGGGCTGGCCTCCCGTGTCCAGCCGGCAAAATAAGCCTGAGAGGTACTGGAAAGAGGGTCATCAAGTTCCAGGAGGGTGAAATCAGTCGGCCCATATCCGGCACGGAAAATAGCGCCGGTGTTGAAGTTGTTCAGCTGGCCATTCCCCGGGTTTCCGCTGGCCGTGGAGCCCGGCGTCCGGCAGTAGCTGTTCTGGTAGTTCCAGTAGACGACAACGGATGGGGCAGTGGAAGGGCTTACATCGCAGTGGTTAGCCGTAATGAAATAGGGCGTACAGTCATTGCGGGTATTATTGGCCAGAAAGCCGGTACAGAAAGTACTGCCCCCCATGCCGTATACAGCTACCGATTGAATAACATCCCGGTAGGGTTCTACAATCCCCCAGTTGTTGCTGGCGCCGCAGATGACATCCAGGTTGCAGGCGCCGGAGAGCACTTCGGCAAACCCCAGAAAATCGTGGTTCACTGTGGCCAGGCGGAGGCGCAGGAACGGCCGCTGGCGCGCCGGAACCTGTACTTCCAGAATGGCCTCGTCGCCGGCCAGTATTGGCGTCCATAGCTGGTAGTGGGTTTCGTTATCGGCAGCGGTAAAGGGCCCGGATATCCGCTTCTGGCCGGGCTCGTAGATCAAAAGGCGCCCCCCGGGTGGCATGTAATATTCGAGAAAACCAAAATTGAGGGAATGTGCGCCGGGAGAATGGATCCGCAGCCGCCATACTTCGATGCCATCAGGCAGCCTTTCCCAGAGCCCATTACCCTGAGGGGTGATATCCACCTCGACGGGTTGTGCAAAGTGCGGCGCCCGCCCCGGCGCCCGGCTCTGAAGCTCTGCCCGTTGTAACGCCACATTATCCAACGGCCCTAAAACTACCTTTTCCACCTGCTCCAAAGGAATGCGGGTAGGGGCAATTCCGTTACCCGGGTATTGTGCTTTGGCAACCGCCACGAAGTACAATAGTCCAATGATGCCGATGAATAGGCGTTTCATATTACCTTTTAATTGCTAAACCAAATTTAGGGCATTATAGATGCCCTGGCAAAAGAGTTTGATTTTCTGCCCAGCTGGAGACAATTGAGGCTGGGAAGGAGTCCCGTATTCGTTTATTGGTGCATTCGTGTATTCGTAGCACTCACGAGGGCCACTCCCATACTTTCAAACTTCCCCCAACGCCCCACTCCTCACTGTCCCGCGAAGAACAGCGCATTGCTGAACAGAAACTTTCCGTTTTCCCAAAAGCCCCGGAACAGAGGATTGTCTACCATATAAATGGCAGCTCCCCTTCCTTTGTTCTGTACGGCGAATACGGTGGTGTTTTGGGTGTTCTTCAGGGCGTTGGAGCCGGCGAAGCCAATCGCTTCCGGAGTTTCGCCGATGGAGCCGACATTCCAGGTGTCTTTGAGTAACTGATAGAAACTGCTGCTGGTCTTCAACGAATAATAACTGTCCAGCCCATAGGCAAGCGGGTGTGTCGTGTCGAGCTGGAGCTTGAATATTGCTCCGGGGATGCTCCGGCTGATGTAACGGCGGGACTGGCCGGCGTAGGGTTCCAGCCGGTGGTCGAGGCTGATTTTTTCCTGTTCTTCCGTTGCTTCATTTTTCGCAGCTTCTGAGGCATAGCGGGAGATGCTGAAGCCTTCCTGTCCTTCCAGGGCAGAAAGGGCGGAACCGATGGCGATCAGCTTGCCTCCCCTGCTGATCCATTCTCCGAGCGACTTTATGCCCGCCTCCTCAATCTTGTAGTGGCCTTCCGGCATGATGAGGACGTTGTAATCTGAGAATTCGATGCCGGCGACCTTTTCCGTAGCGATGGGAAAGAACGGATAGCCCAGGCTCTGTTCAAAAAAATGCCAGACTTCACCATAACTGTTGGCATCCGTCTCTTCACCGGCGAGGACCGCTACCCGAGGCTTTTCGATGAACTGCAGGCTGCTGGAACCCAGGTCGAAGCCGCTGTCGGCAAAACCGGTACTTAGGGCCTGCACTGGCTGCCCAAACTGCCGGGCGGTGCTGTTCACTACCTCATTAAAGCGGAAGGCGCCCATTTTCCGGTTGTCGGCCTGGGTCATTACAATAGAGCCAGGTTCATACTGGCGCCCTTCAATGGTGAACGAGCCGGTCGCAAAACGGACTTTAACCCCTTTCTGGAGGAGAGCTGCCAGAAAACGGGCGTCGGCCATTGATGACCACCCTGCAAGGTAAGCATAGGGTTGCCGGGGAGCCGGCAAAGTTTCCTGATAGGCGGCCGTTTCAAAGGGTGAAACAGGATCAATGCGTTGGCTGGTGGCATAGGCTTTGAGGCCGTAGGCATAGGGCAGCGCCCAGGCGGTGATGTCATAGGTAAGGGTATCTTCCAGTTCGGGTTCCGGTTCCAGCAGTACTTGAGCGAGGACAGACATGGGCTGGTAGGCGCTGATGAGGAGGTCTTCGGTAGTTATAGTGATGTTTTCCTCCTCTCCCGATTGATAGTTGAAGGCCCGGATACTGCGGGCCGCACTGGCCTTGCCGTAGCGGATGCTGTTCCGGTCCAGTAATTCCTGTAATGCCTTGAGGCGCCCTGCCGGATTTTTACCACTGATGATGAAGGTTTTGTATTTGCCTATGGGATTGTTGTTGGACTGCTGGAAGTAGGTGTGGAAGTTCTCCACCAGGCGGACGGCGTTCTTTGAGGCCACTTCTACGGTAGATAGGGCTGTAGCGGTGTGGTGTTCTACACGGTCGAGCAGCGTGAGCGTGTCTCCATTCTCCATCTCGAAGGCCCGGCCAGCGATGCTGTGGCCGGCTTGCTCGTGCGTCATGCCTATAGCGCCGTTGAAAGTCGGGTAGGTATCTCCGTAGCTGGGATAGAGCAGGTCGAACACTTCCCGTGTGAAGTACAGCCAGCCCTCCTGGTCGAAGTAGCGGGCGTGGTTCTTTCCAATATCGTATTGGAATTCAGACTGCCAGTCGGTAATATAATGGTGATAGGGCGCGGCCGCCGGTGCGAAATAATAGTGGTCATTGGGATATTGCTCGTGAAAATCGACGTGAATGTGGGGCATCCATTCCTGAAACACCTTGATCCGGTGTTGGGTTTCCACCTGAGTCTGCCATGCCCAGTCGCGATTAAGGTCAAAGAGGTAGTGATTGACGCGGCCGCCGGGCCAGGGTTCATCGTGTTCGAAAGTGCCGGGCTCAGGGACCGCTTGAAGGGGGGCAAAGCGTCGGTACCATTCGGTATAGCGGGAAAATCCATCGGGGTTTATGCAAGGGTCGAGAATGACGATGGTATTGTCCAGCCAAGCCGAAGCATTTTCGTTATCAGTGCGGGCCAGTTCGTAAAGGGCCGACATGGAGGCTTCCGATGCGCCGGCTTCGTTTCCATGCACACCAAAGCTGAGCCATACGATGGCTTTATTCAGGGTAGTACTGGGGGCACCTGTCAGTTTTCCGGTGTGGCGGAGGTTGTTCTGACGAATGTCCTCCAGCTGAGCCAGGTTTTCCGGAGTGGAAATGAAGGCCAGCAGCAGTGGGCGGCCCTCATGGGTTTGCCCGTATTGCTGGAGTTCTACTCGTGGGCTGTGCTCTGCTACGTGCTGGACGTAGTCCACCAACAGATAATGTGGCGTAAACTGTTGTCCGTGTTCGTGTGGCAGGAATGCACTGGGGGATAGCAATTGAGCGGCCAGATTGGAGCTGAACCAGAGGCCGGCGGCCAGGCTGAGAATAATGCGAAGCATGTACTAATATTCTTGTGAGACAATAGCTCACAATAATACGAAGAAATGAGGGAAGGATCCGATTTATTGAATTCGGGGTTGTTCATTGGTTCTGGCCAGTACGAAAAGCCACCTCCCAACGTCCCAACCTCCCAACGTTCCAACCTCCCAACGTTCCAACGTCCAAACCTCCCAACGTCAAAACGTTCCAACGTCCAAACCTCCACTCACTTCTGATAAAGCGTCTTGATCGGCACATCGATGCCGAAGGCCAGGAAACCCCGGAACGACCGAACGGATATCTGGCTGCCGTTGGTTTCCAGATACTGCGGGCCGTAGTGGCCTCCCATGCCCAGGTAGAAGGGGGTATCCTTGAGGTTCCAGTGCAACTGTACGCCCGGCTTGAAGATGTTTTTAAAGGTGAAAACGGACTCTGCATCAAAACTCGTCCCTCCGCGGTAGGACAGCAGCGCGCCCAGGTCGAGGAAGGAGAGGAAGGCAGAAAAAGACCGGCGCTTTTTACCGAACAAGCTGCTGATGCTGATCCCGATAGGAATGGTCGGCGCCATGCTTAGGAAGTCATCGGTGCCCATTTCATCTCCATCCCAGGACTCGAATCCGAAGTTGCCGCCCAGGTAAGCATTGAGCCCTACCGACATGTCTTCCCTGCGCTTGGTACGGGAACTTCCGGGAGGGTCGGCGATGCCGTTCACCAACCCTTTTACCTCATCGCCCTCCTGGGCGTCGATCAGGCCGGCGATGAAGTCGCCATAGTCGCGGAAGAACTGGATCACGGGCTTTCGCTTGGCTCCCGGCACGCCGGCGGACAGGCCGCTCAGCTGGGCGATCGCTGTATCCAGGCTGGAGAACAGGCGGATGACGGAACTGACGGCGTGGCGGTGGTCTTTGACGTTGATGTAGTAGATCAGGTCCATCGCCTGCCCGGTAACTTCCGGCATGCTACTCAGTTGGGGGTACTGCGCCGTGAGCGGCTCGAACTGGCGAGTGGCGCTTCCGGGCGAAACCATCAGCGGAAGTTGCAGGATGCGGTTGAACGCATTGACGGCGAAGGACGCTTTGCGGTAGAAGGCCAACGAATCCATTTGAGCCGTGGTGCTGGTGTCGGCAAGGGATGGCAGGTCGCGGACGGTAAGTTCGACCAGTTGGGCCATCCCATCAGGCGAAAAGCGGCCAACGTCCCTGATGTTGAGGAGGCGCTGCGTCATCAGGCCGAGAAATGCCTGTTGGCGGATACCGCCGTCAAAGATAGTGTTGAGCTGTTCGCGGGTTAACCAGGGATTGGCATCGTTGTCGGAGCGAAGGCTATACACCAATTGAGTCAGGATCTCTGTGAGTTGCAACAGCGGTTCAGCATTATCTCTGCCCTTGATCTCAAGAGGGGCGCCTTTCGTGTCTAGAGCGTTCAACTGCGCCTGTAGGGTGCGCAGCTTTTCGGATAAGCCGTCGATCATTACGATGATGTCGGAATAAGGGGTGACGGGTTCCCGATCGAGCAGGTAACCCAATACCGGGCTTTCGTCCCGCATATCCGGATGATTCCGGGAAAATTTATCGTTGAGGGTTACCAGCCTCTTTTCGATCTCGACGAGCCGCTCTTTGGACAATTCCAGTTTTTTTTCCCTGGGCAGGAGGAAGGACGGCTGTTCCATGATGTCGCTAAAATCAGAGGCGATGGAATCCAGTAGTTGCAGGGCAAGGCCATCGTTGCGGGAAAGCACGGGCTGCCAGTACGCATAGGTGGCACTTATGGTATCCTGCAATTGCAGGCGGCTGGCTTCCGCTTTGGCAATGGCCTGGCGCAGGGCGCCCTGTGGGTCGTTGGCGTTCATCCACTGCTCGGCGGCTAGTTTGTTGGCGGCCAGGCTCTTTTGCCAGTTGCGAAGGATTTCATCGATGGGTGTTTGTGCGTACCAGTCACCGTTGAGGTTTCTCGCCAGTTCCAGGCCGGCGGCCCGCCATTGCTCGGGAGTGTGCTCCTGCCCGAAGAACTTGTCGTAATCCTCGATGGTATTGTAATTCAGAACATATGCGGAGTCGAGCTCGCCACGCAGCAGCTGAGGCAGCATGCTGAGGTCGTATTCGTTGTTGCTGCCCCCCAGAATGGCCATGAAGTCGTATTCTTCCTTGTTGAGGTAATTGTCGAGGGCAGGGTCGCGCGGAAGGCCGGGGAAGGCCTCCAGAAAGCCGTTGATGCTGTTGCGAATATCATTTTCTGCGCTGTCCAGCTTGATGTAGATGTCGCTCAGGTTGTTGACGATATCTTCCGTACTGGCGATGACCTCCAGGTATTCCGGGCTATTGTAGGCCGCGCCGGCCAGCTGAAAATTGACTTCTTTTTTTGCTTCTCCGTAAGAGTCGTACAGGTACCGGCTGGTAATGGGCAGGATCTCGTCCAGGGCATAACCATTTTGCGCCATGCCGGCCATGGAGTACACCACCAGCAGGTTGTAACTGATGGGGTCATCCTGCAAGGCCTGGAAGTATTCCGCCTGCAGCATCAGGTTGGGCAGTCGGATGCTCAGTAGCTGAAGGTCTTCGTAAAAGGCCTGCCGCAGGCGCTCCAGGAAGGAGCTGGAGTAGGTGAAATCGTGGCCGGTAAAGGTATTGACGACCGTGGGAAAGATCTCCCCAAAATCGCGTACCTCCTTGCCGACCAGTTTTTCCATGAAATTCACCGCCACTTCCTGCTGGGCCCTTCTCAGGACAAACTCAAACAGCCCCTCAATGATCGCCGGAGCATCGACGATTCCCCGGCTTACATTTCGGTTGCTGCCCTCCGCCGCGAGGCGAAGGGAGGTGGTGTTCTTCACCGGTGGAATGCTATAGCGTTGTAAAGTATTGGTGACCGACAGGTAGGAGGAGGGCGAAACGGCGGTCTCGGCGTGTAGCAGATTCATCATTTTATGACGCGGAGCGCCCCGGAGTGCGTAGAGGTTTTCCTTGAACCTTTGGGTGAAAAGGGAATCCGCTTGATCCGGAAAAATGGAGATGCTATCCTTTTCGATCAGCCCCCTGATCATCGGGTTTTTATTGTAAATGTCGGAAAGGCCGTTCAGCTGGGCTTCCTGGAAAGAAACCGGCCCGGCAGGATTGTCGTAATTGTACAGAATGGCCAGCACTCTGGCGGAAGCCTCCCGCACCAACGAGTCGGAGCTTACCGTATCCCGATGCTCCAGTATATTGAGGTCGGACAGTAAGGTTTCGGTATCCTGGAGCAGGCTTTGTCCATTCATGGAGAAAGCTGCCAGGTAAGATGCCAGAAACAGGACAAGGGCTCGTACAGTTTGCATGACAGGATGGGAAAATGATGAAAAAATCAAAGTGCTTAACATTACGGACAGGATATATTCTTCTCGGTTTCCTAAGCTTCAGGTTTAGGGCACCTGCTCTCGATAGTGTCGTTGTATTCCTGAAGCAGGGGGGTGAACTCAACGGCTGCGTCCACCTTTACAAAAGCTTCGTGGTAGATCTTAAAAAGGTTGAGGTCCGTTTTTTTTGTAGACACTTCATTGTCCACCAGGGCCTGGTGGTAAACCTCGAAGAGGCCCTGGTACCGTTCGTTGGCCTCGTCGATCTCCTGCTCTTCATCCGGCTCCATCCCGGCGGCCTTAAAGGCGGCAATTTTGGGTTCGATCACCTGTCGGGTCAACCGGATCTGGTTGAGCATCAGCAGGTTCAATGCAGAGGTGCCTCCTTCTCCGAACAGGTTCCTGGTCCTGGGGATTTCCAGGATATGGAACGCTTCAAGGAAAGCGTCCATGGTTTCGCTGAAGACACTGAGGTCGTCTTCCGGGGCTTCGTTGAGCAGGATGATGTGCCGCAGCAGTTTCAGTTCGTCAAATTGGATGGGCTCCGCCCAGGTTTCGGGGCGGTCGAAAGGACGGAATGTTGATTTTACGTTTTCCCGGATATCCTTCAGGGTTTCGTGTCCGGCGCCGAAGCGGCTGTCCATTTGGCTGAGTTTGAACCGGCAGGCCAGTTTCGCATCGTGGATGATGGCTTTAAGCCTTGTGTTTGGATCAGGCATAGGTTTCTGGGCGTTGAAGTATTTGAGGATTAAATGTAGGCTTATTTTTTGAATTTTTTGTCGAGGATAGCTTTCTGGCCGGAGTATCCCGAAAAAAACGACTTCCCTGTTTTATACGTACCAGAGAGGTATAAGTTGCAGGGGCAAAGTCTTGTAAAAAAACATCATTATTGTCTGCTGCCGATGACCTAAGTCATTGATAAGTCGTGTATACTGAGCGTATTTAGTCTAGCCTCTTCTCTATAGTTTCACAAGAACCAGCAACCTCCTTATCCCCCCTTTGCCGCACCAGGCTTTGACGCTAAAAAATTCACAAAAAATAAAGCCATGGCAATCTCATTCAAAGAAGTCTATCAAAGGATCAAGGAACTGGAGGGCACATTCCCGGTTCCGGCTCCGCAGGAGAAGGTCGTAGTAGGCACCTTCAATGGAGCGGATGGTTCGTTTACAGGTAAGAGAACCAGGAAGTTCATGAGAGGGTCGGTGAGCGACGTCGGCTACCACCCCGTTCCTGGCCATTTCGAAGGAGAAAAGATGATACAAGTTGGGGTAGAGGGCACTATGGTTTATGATTACGAGATCCCTGCGCCGAAGATCGAAGGATACAGTGTTGCCCTGGAATTTCGGGTGGCCAATCCGAGTTCCGGCGGGTGGGAGGTGTCCATCGGCGCCCGGAGGTGGCAGTTCCTGCCCACCCAGTTGGTTGCCGTGATCAACATCGGGCTCCCGGAATATGTGAATTGGACGATCAGTACTGGCAATTACAGTTGTTCTGACAAAATGTATTTCCAATTCAAAAAGGGGGTAGGGGTAGGCGTATTCACCATACCGGTTATCCCCCTGCACATTTTATACGAGCCGCCCAAAGACCAGCAGGGCAGAAACTGTGCCTTTCTGGAGCAATCCCATAAGGTATCCAGTGAAGTGCGGATGAGCTTCCGCAACGAGCAAAGCACCACCACTTCGGTATCGCCCAGCAAATACCAGTCGGTGCAGAGCGCAAAAAGCGCTCTGGGCGGCATAGCGGATGCGTTCGGTGCTGTATCCGAAGCCGGGCCGGTTGTTGAAGCACTTCGTTTCATCTCCGCCGGCCTGGGAGAAATGTCCGCCCAGGAAACGACCGGGACGATCAATGAAAGGGAAGATGCCCTGCGGACGGAGGTCACCCTGTCCAGCAACCTGTCTACGGCGCCCAACCAGGGCGGGCCGGGGGTAGGAGACCTCATCCTCTACCTTGAGAACGTACGCTGGATGTGGGTAGCTTACAATGGCGCCATCACCCTCACTTACCTGGGGTTCGACCGCAAGGTCTTCACCTCTGCCGGCTACCTGAACCAGCATTTGCCCGAGGACCTGAAGCTGGTCTTTAAGCAAATAGACCCCTTTATGGAAAAGAGGTTTTTCCCCAGCCTCCCGCCAGAGCGGTTCGAACCGATCATCTCTCTCAGCGTCCAGGGCGCCAGCGGCTGCTACGGAGAAGTGCTTTCTTATGAAGTCATCAAAGAACACACCGAAGCCAAGGCCAGCTACACCATGCGCGTGGAAGATTACAGCCCGGGCTTCCTCAGTATTCTTGGTATGGGGGTGACGGAGGATGAAACCATCATGACCAATGTATCTCAAACGATGAAGAAGACGGTTGCGGAGACGGAGAAATTTACGGTGGGCTACAATCTGTGCGCCGGCAGTTCCGAGGAGTCCTATACCGTTGATGTGTTCTTCGACAAGGTTTACGGAAGTTTCGCTTTCAGAGGCAAGAATCCGGTGGTGGGGCCGTTGGTTGGCGGTAACCTCATAGGAGGGGCAGCCGTCAATCCTGGGCTACAAAATCAGATCCTCGTGCCTGGGAAGTAGGCGGGAAGATGAGCAGGGGGTGGGGGCCCGGGGAAGTCCCCGCCTCCTCAGATACAAGAGCTGCGGCCAGACAATAAGGGCTAGGCGGCCGTAGGGCTGTCGTTTTTACTGATGTACTGCTGCCAGTTTTGAGTATCGCCCTTAATGATGGCCTCGATCCTTTCGACGAAAAGCGGGTAGGGGGCCTTTTCGTTCCGGTATTCCGCCGCTCCGGTTTTATAGAGGAAAGTCTCCCGTTTCAGCGCTTCGGCGGTAGCCCGGTATTGGATCCAGTTTTCCTGGTATTTGTAGAGGCTGAGCCATCCTTCGGCTATGGCAATGGCCACGCCGGCCAATCCGGCGAGGATCTTCAGGAGCATTGTGTTTTCCTGGATGAAGCCTACCAGCAAAGGAATGAGGGCCGAGAAGGTGATCGCTATCATCCTCAGCCGTTTGTAACGGTCCTGGTTCCAGGCGCTTTTTTCTTCGAACCATTTCAGCTGGTTTTCTACGCGCTGCTGCATGTAGGCTTGTTCTTCGAGTAGAGGTTTTGCCGAGGACATAGTATAACGTTTTCTGGTTAAGGCGTCATTGGGAATAGGTTTCAAAAAATTCCTTTCTCGCGATGCGGTATACTTCGCTGTAATCAGTAGGGCTGGCCAGGAAGTCACCGAGACAGGCCTTCATGGGCTGCTTCCAGGGCGCCTCAAAGTAGAACGTATCGGACAGGCCCAGTTGAGCCAGGATGTCCGCCGTCAGTTCCAGCGCTATGATCTTCCCTTTGGAAATATATTCGTCCAGGCCGGCTTCCCCGGTTTTGGCGAGGGTGTATTTCTGATGGAAGGTGGAGGGCTTCAGGATATAGGATTCCCTTGCCTCGGTTTTGTTGGTGACGATGTAGTCCCCTTCTTCTGCCGTGTTCACCGTCTCCAGGCCGCTTTCGGTAACTGTTTGGATGGCCTCTCCGGCAACGGCCTTCCGGGCCATTACGTTCACTTTCTTGGCATAGAGAGCGCCCTCCTTTTTCATCAGAGGAGCAACGCGTTCCTTAAAGTCATCCTGAGATAGCATAAGCAATTGGGTTGAAGCCCTAATGGCTCTTGCGAACCTGGCTTGCACAAAGCTAAAGGATATGGATCAAAATCATTTCCTTTTCACTGGATTTCGTACCGTTGCTCAATACACCGCCTCCGCAATCTGCCGGATCGTTTCCGAATCGCCCATCGTATAATAATGCAGGCAGGGCGCGCCGTTTGCCTTCAGCTCTTTCGATTGTTGAATGCTCCATTCGATGCCGGCCTGCCGGCGCCCTTCGGCATCCTTGGCCGATTGTATGGCCGTGACCAGGTCTTCGGGCAGGTCGATGTGGAAGATGCGGGGTATGGAATTGAGCTGGTACAGTTTGGTCAGCGGCTTGAGGCCGGGTACGATGGGTACGGTGATGCCGATGTTGCGGCAGCGCTCCACAAATTCGAAGTACTTTTTATTGTCGAAGAACATCTGGGTGACGATGTAGTCGGCGCCGGCGTCGATCTTGGCTTTGGTCTGCAGCAGGTCGAAATCGAGGTTGGGGGATTCGAAGTGCTTTTCGGGATAGCCGGCCACGCCGATGCAAAAGTCCGTTTTCACACCGTTCTCGATGTTGTCGTCCAGGTATTTTCCCTTGTTCATATCGACGATCTGCTTGACCAGGTCGATGGCGTAGTGGTGGCCGCCTTCTTCCGGCACAAACCTGCCCTCAAACTGTCGGGCGTCGCCACGGATGGCCAGCACGTTGTTGATATTCAGGAAGTTGAGGTCGATCAGGGCGTTCTCCGTGTCCTCCGTAGTGAACCCGCCACAGATGAGGTGGGGTACGGCGTCGACGCCGTATCGGTGCATGATGGCCGCACAGATGCCCACCGTGCCCGGCCGCTTGCGGATAGCCACCTTCTCGTAGTAACCGCTGGAGCGCTTTTTGTACAGGAACTCTTCGCGGTGGTAGGTCACATCGATGAAGGGCGGCTTGAACTCCATGAGGGGGTCCAGGGTGTCAAAGATGGCCTGCATGCTGCCGCCCTTCAGAGGGGGCAACACCTCGAAGGATATGAGGGCCTGGCCTTTGGCCTTTTCGAAGTATTCGGTGACTTTCATGCTTGGTTTTTGCTGCAACAGCTCTTTGTGAGGGGCAAAAATACGGAATAGCGGGGTTTATTACCAGTGAGCCTTGTCAGGGGAGGATCAAAATTATTCGTTGCCGGGCAAATAAGTTGAATGCTCCGTGCTTTTATCGGCCCTACCCTTCGTTTCGTCGTGTTTTTCCAAAAAAATGGAACTTGCACTTGACAATCTGTGGTGCTTGGCTTAGTTTTGACTAACCGTTCGGTCAACTATAAAAACGAAATGTCTCCACGCACCAAAGAACAATTCGAAGAGATCCGCCGGAAGAGCATTGAGGCGATCAAAAATGCAGCCCTGGAACTATTCGCCCGCAATGGTTACAAAAGCACTTCCATCAGCCAGATCGCCAGGGAAGCGGGGGTTTCGAAGGGCCTTTTATACAATTACTTTGACAGCAAGGAGGCGCTGTTGCACGACATCATAATGGCGGCCGTGGACATGGGAGAGGAGTTAATGGGGCAGATCCTGTCCTCAAAGGCCGATGCGGCGGAGCAGTTCCAGTCGATGACCGAAATGGCCTTTAGTATTGTGCAGAAAGATATTCACTATTGGAAACTGATGACCTCCCTGGCCTTCCAGACGGATGTCCTGGCGGGCTTTATGCCGGAGCTCAAGAAAAAACAGGAAGAGGCGGTGGCTACTATGGCCGACATCTTCCGCCGCCTGGGAGCGGAGCAGCCGGAGCAGGAGGCACTGTTTTACGGTGCAGTAATGGACGGCATCATGCTGCACTACATGCAGATGGAAGAGAATTACCCTATTGAAGAGATGAAGGCCTTCGTACGGAAGCGCTTTTTACCGGATTAGATCACATAAAATCACCACTCATAATGAAAAAACTGATCCTGGCCGTGCTGACAATCACCCTGGCTATGGGTGCCACGGCCAATGCCCAAAGCCTCACTGCCAAAGAGATCATCCAGAAAGCCGACCAGAAACAGCGGGGAGAAACCAGCAGCGGTGAACTCAAAATGACCATCGTCCGGCCTACATGGAAACGGGAAATGCAGATGAAGAGCTGGTCGATGGGTACCGACTACATGTTGATCCTGGTCACTGCTCCGGCCCGGGATAAAGGCGCCGCCTTCCTGAAGCGGGAGAACGAGATCTGGAACTGGCAGCCGACTATCGACCGGACCATCAAGCTGCCCCCTTCTATGATGATGCAATCGTGGATGGGCTCGGATTTCACCAACGACGACCTGGTCCGCGAGTCCTCCATCGTCATTGATTATACCCACAAGCTGCTGGGAAAGGAAACCATCGAGGGAAGATCCTGCTACAAGATCGAGCTTACACCCAAGGAGGATGCCCCGGTGGTATGGGGGAAAATCATCTCCTGGATCGATACCGAGGAGTTTATGCAAATGAAGGCCGAAATGTACGACGAAGACGGCTATCTGGTCAATACCATGTATGGTAAGAACGTCCGAAAGATGGACGACCGCATATTGCCCTCCATCATGGAGGTGGTTCCGGCTGATAAGGAAGGACAGAAGACCATCGTGGAATACCTGAACCTGAAATTCAACGAGCCGATCAAGGAGTCCTTCTTTTCTATTCAGAATATGAAGAGGGTGCGATAGGAGGGGGATTTATGATTGTCGATTTTCGATGTATTTACCGGATTTTGGTAGGTAAATATCGCAGATCAAGAATCAAAAACCGCTCCTTTATTCCGCTCCAATTACGACAACTATAAACCAAAGACATGCTATTTCGTCTTGCCTGGCGCAACATCTGGCGCAATAAACGGCGCACAGCTATCACGGCGGCTTCCATTCTGTTTGCGGTATTCTTTGCTTCATTTATGGAAGCCTTCCAGAAAGGCGCGTGGGACCACCTGATCAGCAGCGTGGTCAACTATTACTACGGGTACGTGCAGGTGCATCAGAAGGGGTATTGGGACGAGCAGACGATCGATAAGGCCTTTCCATTGGTAGATTCTTTGAAGCAACTTCAGGAAAAGGCGCCGAAGGTCCAACAGGTATTGCCGCGGATCGAATCTTTCGCCCTGGCATCTACCGGCGAGCACACCTCGGGTGTGATGGTCGTAGGCATCGACCCTCAGGTGGAGGATGCCATGACCAAACTGCGCAGCCGTATTTCGGACGGTAACTACCTGAAGGTTGATGAAGAAGCGGCACTGGTGGCCGAAGGAGTGGCCGAAAACCTGGGGCTAGGTGTGGGAGATACCATCGTTCTGATTAGTCAGGGGTACCACGGCGTCAATGCCGCCGGGAAATACCCCATCAAGGGCATGGTCAATTTCGGATCGCCGGAGCTCAACAAGCAGATGGTCTATTTGCCCTTGCCGGTGGCGCAGTATTTCTACGGAGCCAATGGCCTGGTCACGTCGCTGGCCCTTCAGATCGACGATCAGGACGATATCAAACCTACACTGCGCGCTCTGAATAGCCAACTGGACACGGCCGCCTATGAAGTCATGGACTGGAAGGATTTGCTGCCCGACCTGGTGGAGGCCAAGACGTTGGACAGCGCCGGCAACATCATCGTGTACGTCATCCTTTACCTCATCATTGCATTCGGGATCTTCGGTACCATCCTGATGATGTCAAAAGAACGGGAATACGAGTTTGGAGTACTTATTTCAATCGGTATGCACCGCTGGCAATTGGGCCTGACGGTGTGGCTGGAGGTGATCATGCTGGGGCTTTTAGGTGCAGTACTGGGAATAGTGGCCGCCCTGCCCGTGGTATGGCATTTCCACCTGAACCCCATCCGGTTCTCCGGAGATTATGCAGAGGCCATGGAGAAGTTCGGTTTCGAAGCCATCTTTCCAACGCTCTTTGAAGCCCACATTTTCCTGACCCAAGCCCTGCTTGTGTTCATCCTTACCGCTATTCTGGCCTTGTACCCGATCTTCAAGATCAGGAAGCTGAAACCGGTAGAGGCGATGAGAGCGTAAGGGACGGAATAGGTGTATGCGTGCCCTCACTAATGCACCAATGCACCAAAACACCAATGCAAAAAAAAATAAAAACATGATACCAATAATGGCCTGGCGAAACATCTGGCGCAGCAAAACGCGGAGCCTGGTCGTGATCGGAGCGATCTCGGTAGGCATCTGGGCCGCCCTTTCTCTGACGGGGTTTGCGACGGGCATGATGAAGAGTTATGTCAATAACGCGGTGCAGAACATCGTTTCCCACATTCAGGTACATCAGCCTGAGTTCCTGGATGAATACGAAGTCAAATACAATATTCCGGATGCCTTAGCGGTGGAGCAGGCGATCAGGGCGGAGCCGGGGATTAAGGCGGTAAGCGTTCGCTCGGTGGCCGGTGGGATGGTTTCCTCCAGCCAGGGGGCACGGGGGGTTCGGATTAAGGGGGTCATACCGGAAGAAGAAGCCCGGGTAAATGCGCTCGATGAGAACGTAGTGGAAGGCGAGTACCTTTCTGATAAAGGGCGCAATCCCATCCTGGTCAGCGGCGACCTGGCGCAGAAGCTCAACGTGAAGGTGCGTTCCAAGGTAGTGCTCAATTTTCAGGACAGAGGGGGAAGCATCACTGCCGCCGCATTCCGCATTGTGGGTATCTTCGATACCGGAAACAACCCCTTCGACCTGTCGCACGTCTTTGTTCGCCGCAGCGACCTCAACAACCTGCTGATCCCCGCAACCGATAGCAGCCTGACGGCCGATGCCCTCACCCACGAAATAGCCATCATGGTGGAAGACATCCGGAACGTAGATACCATCGCCAATAAACTGGGCGCCGAGTTCCCGGGGCTGAAAGTGCAGACCTACCGGGAGATCTCTCCGGACCTGGAGCTCTACGAAGGGCAGATCAAGAACGTTTCATTGATTTACCTCACGGTTATTCTGCTGGCCCTGGTTTTTGGGATCATCAACACCATGTTGATGGCCGTTCTGGAACGCATCAAAGAACTAGGTATGCTGATGGCCATTGGAATGAACAAGCTTCGAGTATTTTCAATGATCGTGCTCGAATCTATTCTGCTGGGCCTGGTGGCTATACCTGTGGGGCTGTTTTTAGGGTACATCACTATTGATTACGTTGGGAAGAACGGTATCGATATGTCCATCTATGCCCAGAGCCTGGAAAACTACGGGATGTCTCCCATTATTTACTTTGAACTGGACCCCGGCGTTTACCTGCAGGTAGCAGTGGGCGTCTTCCTGACAGCCGTGCTGGCCTCCATCTACCCGGCATTGAAAGCCATACGGCTCAAACCGGTAGAAGCCTTGAGAACCATTTAATTATCCATTGATACCCACTACTGAGATCAAAAATAATCAGTCATGAAAGTCATCACCACCAAGGGCGTCGTAAAGATCTACAATCCCGATAAGATTCCCGTCAAAGCGCTGGATGGCGTAGACCTGGAAATTAAGGAAGGCGAATTCACCGCTATCGTAGGCCCTTCCGGATCAGGTAAAACGACCCTCCTGAACGTCATCGGCGGACTCGACCGGCCCGATGAAGGCGATGTGGAGGTCGGCGGCCACGATATCGATGCTATGAGCGACAATAAGCTCATTGATTTCCGAAAAGAGCACATCGGCTTCGTCTTTCAGGCATACAACCTGATCCCCGTGCTCACTGCCCGGGAGAATGTCGAGTTCGTCATGTTGCTCCAAAATCGCCCGAAGAAAGAACGCCGCGAGCGGGCCGAAGAGCTGCTGCGCGCCGTCGGCCTGGAGGATAAGATGGACAAGCGCCCTTCCGAGTTGTCGGGGGGGCAGCAACAGCGGGTAGCTGTGGCCCGGGCCCTGGCCCCCAAGCCAGATTTCATCCTGGCCGATGAGCCGACCGCCAACCTCGATTCCAAATCGACCGCCAATTTGCTGGACATCATGGCGCGGCTGAATGAAGAAGAGAAGATCACTTTCATCTTTTCCACCCACGACCAACGGGTGATCGACCGGGCCCGCCGGGTGGTCACTCTGGTGGACGGAAAGGTCGCTACGGATGAAGTGAGGGGGTAAGTGTGTTGAGGTGTAAGTAATAATTCAGGCGCTAATGGAACAGGAGCGTAGCGACTGATGAATGAAATGGAATACAGGAGCGCTTGAAGGGGCCCTCTTTAAGCGGCAATTTTCCATTGCCGCTTAAATTTGAGCTCTTTTTTATACTCAAATTAATTTTTGTCCACCTGCTTAAATGACTGGTTACTGGGCAGAAATGGTGAGATAGATCAAGTCGGAATTCGGAAATTAGCTCTTGAAAATCAAGGGCTTATAACTTGATATTATCGCTTCTTTATGTCCGGATCTAGACATATGGAAAAGCGCGGTGACGTGCTGGCTGACAGCAGTCACGCCAGGGTAGAAATATCCGAAAATACCGGCAGGCTTTGGTTTACAATGTTATCTCCTTATTCCCAAATCATGAGAAGATTAATCCTTGTTTTCCTGTTGTTTTTGCCCTTTTGGGGGAGGGCTCAGGAGGATAAGCCCCGAAACTGGTCTTTCAATGGCTACGTTAAGAACATGCAAACGCTGCTGTTCTTCAATGATGCCTTTCCGGACTTCAAACAGGGTGCTTTGGTAGATACTTTTTTGCAGGACAACCTCATTCACCACCGCCTCAACTTCCGCTGGCAGGTGAAGGATGAGCTGAGATTGTATGCGGACTTGCGCACGCGGGTCTTCTACGGTGACCTGGTCCGGGCGACCCCCGATTATGGGGCGGCGATCGATGACGTCAACAACGATTATTTTGACCTTTCGACGGTGCTGCTGGACGAAGAGGCCTGGGTCGTGCATACGATGATCGATCGCTTGTATCTGGAATACTTCAAGGGAGACTGGGAAGTGCGCCTGGGCCGGCAGCGCATCAACTGGGGCATCAGTACAGTTTGGAACCCGAATGATATTTTCAACGCCTTCGCTTTTACCGATTTCGATTACGAAGAGCGCCCCGGCAGCGATGCCCTCCGGGTGAAATACTATACTGGCTTTGCCTCCAGCCTGGAACTGGCCGTGCAGGCCTTTGACCGGTGGGACGAGGCCACCATTGCCGGCTTGTGGAAGTTCAATAAGGGGACTTATGACTTTCAGGTGCTGGCCGGTTATACCCAGCAGGACCTGGCCCTTGGAGGCGGCTGGGCCGGCAACCTCGACGATGCCGGGCTGAAAGGGGAGTTTACCTATTTTTTACCCCTCAATGATAGCAGGCAGGAATCTTTTGCTGCAACGGTTGGAGTCGACTATTCCTTTTCTAATTCCCTGTACCTCAATACCGGCTACCTCTACAACAGCCGGGGAAGTACCAATGCCAGTGTGGCCAACCTGTTCAATTTTGAATTGTCGGCCCGCAATCTCTATCCTTACCGGCACGGCATTTTTGCCCAGGTTTCTTATCCTTTCACTCCATTGCTCAACGGAGGCGCGGCTTTTATATACAGCCCCGTAGAGGTACATGCCCTGTTTGTCAACCCGACGCTGACGCTTTCGGTAGCAGACAACTGGGGGCTCGACCTGGTGGGGCAGCTCATTTTTGATAAGGAAGAGAAAGGGTATACCAGCCCGATACAGGCCTTCTTTCTGAGGCTCAAATTCAGCTACTAAGCGAGTAGTAGTAGTTAATCACTGAAGATCCAGCCGTTGCGTTGCGCTCCGTTGGCGGTGACGTAGGAAACCTCATGCCAATAGCCCCGCAGGCGGACGGATTCTCCGGTTTCGGAATCGAGCCGGTACTCATCGCGGTTCGTGCGTCGAATCTTGCTGAAGTATTTGATCTCATCCTGAGCGAGGGAAAGGAGGGGAGCGCGGAAATTTTTATCGTCGAATATGCAGATCTGCCTGCCATAGAGGGCGTTCTGGTTGTTGCTGATCCGAACGGCGGAGGGCGTCTGTTGGTATTGCGATAACTGAGAAGCCTTGCGCATATTGATCAGGGTATTGGCGCCGAGAGGGATCTCCTTGTCCTTGCCGGAGGTAATGATGTGTTTTTTAAGAACCGAGTATCCCGGTTTCATGAAATAAATAAAAGCCGGTTCGCCTTCCACCACATTGAAACGCAGGCGAAAGCTCCCGTCTCGGGAAGTGGGTTCGGTGTATTTGGACATCAGGCCCCAGTCGAGGTTGTCGTTCTTTTCTTTAACGACGGCCACCTGAACGCTCTCCAGGCCCTGGCCCTGGTACATTACTTTACCGGAAACCACGACGAAAACTTCCTGCTTTCGGAATGCGAAAAAGAGACAGGCAAGGAGGATCAGTGCTACTAAAGGAAGGGTCCTTCTCATGGTTTTGGGATTGTTCAGTTTTTCACAAGAGCCTAAAATAAAAGATTTTTCCGTGATAGTCAACGATATAGATAACAATTAACAATTCAACTGAGCCGATCAAAGGGGGTCGAGCTGAAAATTGGTCAGGATCGGCTCCCCTTTATCTATAGGGACATCCACCGGTTTCTGGAAAAATGCATAACCCTCCAGGTTGCAGCTGAGCGTGATCTGGCCGGTATTTTTTCTGACTTTGATCTTGCCGGAGAAATACCCGTTTTCATCCGCTTCGAATTGCACATCTTTCTGCCCGACTACGAAAATGGTGGCTCCTGGCAAGGGTTTGCCCTCGCTGTCTGTTTCGTGCACATAACCGCTTATTTCCCTTACCTGCAGGGGGTTGATGTAAGTATTGTTGATTATCCATCCTCCCACCGTGACGACGATAAAGGTCATAATGATGCCGACCCACTTGCCGATGGTGCTTGAAAAACCATCTTTCAGGCTCTTCCAAAGCAAGGCAATGAAAGGAGAACGTTCTTCTTCCTCATTTTCTTTTTTAGCGCTGCCCCTAAATCTTCTGATATTGCGTAAAAATTTAGACATATCTTAGGTAAAGTAGGAAGCCGGACATGAGCAAAGCAACTGAAGAAGTAAATCGGAAGCCGGAAAAGGCTTTGATCTTCAGTGGTTTACACGCCTTCCAAATCAATTAATTATGGTCTAACCTGCATTATTGAAAAAACTCCTCTATTAAGAATAAAGTTGCCCGTCAGGCAATTTAGTAAAATTGATATAAATCACCACCAGGCTGTGAGTAAACTCATGGCAGAGGGGCAGGAATAGGTTTAGCTTGATGTATTGAACCAAAATGCGGAATAATGAAAAAGCTGTTGTTGTGGATCGCATTTCTGTTTTCCGCTGGCGCGCTGCTGGCGCAATACACTGCTCAGGGTAACTTCATGATGGGCTCGACACTGGGGTTCTCGGCAGCCAATTCCACCATTACCCAGGATTACGGCACCGGAGATGTGGCTAAAGAAAACCCGACCTATACACAGTTCAGCATTGCCCCGTCTGTCGGTTATTTCCTGGTCGACAACCTGGCCCTGGGTATCGGATTGGACTATACTTTCAATCAGGTGAAAAACCAGGATCAGGCTACCAATAAGGACAGTGACCTGTTGTTTGGCCCTTTTGCCCGTTATTATGTACCTATGACGGATGATATGTCCTTTTTCCTGGAGGCCAATTTCGGTTTCGGTAACTCTTCGGATGACCAGGATGTCGGAGGCGTGCCGCAGAATATCAGTACCAATATCTTTGCCATTGGCGTCGGCCCGGGCTTTACCATCTTCTCTTCCGAGGCCGTAGGTATTGAAACACTGGTCAAATACAACTACGCCCGGTCCGATTTTGATACCAATATCGGCGGCGTTCGGGCGAAGACCATGACCCGGACCAACCAGTTCGACTTCTCCGTAGGGTTCCGTTTCTACTTCACTGCTATCACGAAGGCGCAGAACCCCTCGCCGAGGTTGTATTAAGCAGGGCCTTGAGTAGGAATATCAAGGTTGGCGCCGATAAGGGGTGACACGTAACCCCGTTTTCACTGATGCTAATCATCTGCTGATATACAGCGCAGAGCTACATGGGCTTCTGCGCTGTTTTTATATTGGCAAGGCCTCTCTTAAGCGCTTCACAACTTCGAAGGCTGCCGGGCAGATCGTCGTGTTCTTGAGCGTGAGATCCAGGATCTGGTAAAAGTTTTTCCGGTCGGTGTGCGGGTATTCCCGGCACGCTTTGGGGCGAACGTCGTAGATGGAGCAGTAATTGTCGGGCCCCAGGAAGGGGCAGGGTTGTACGTTGAGCACGTAGTCTCCCTCTGCGTCGATGTGCAGGTGTTTTTCCACGAGCTCTCCGGGGCGTATGCGGAAATGGGCGGCGATGCGTTCGATGTCCTTGTCCCGGAAGATGGGGCTGGTTGTTTTGCAGCAATTGGCGCACTGCAGGCAGTCTGTCTGTTCAAAAACAGCTTCGTGCAGGCCGGCTACGGTAGCATCCAGTTCTCTGGGTTTACGCTGGGCCAGTTTATTGAAATATTTGCGGTTGGCTTTCTTCTCGTCCCTGGCGCGCTGGCGCAGGTGCTGCAGCCGTTCGGGCATCCCTTCGCTTGAAGTTTCTTCCATCATAATTCTTGGCTTTGCCGGGGCAAAGGTAGCAGGAATAAGAGTATGTTCAAATTTCGATGATGAGTCGAGAGTGAGAAAATTTTATTCCAGCCAAGGCAAATTTTGCAGCCGGATGCGGGTCCCGCTATTTGATAGCGGGAGCGAAAAATCCAACGAAGTCTGGAACAAAATTTGCCGCTCGTAGGCCATTGATCGAATTTTGAACATACTCTAATTGGTTCGCAACAACTTTTCGGCCCGGTTCGAGGTTTCCTAGTTGCACTTTAAACCATAGCAGATTGAACGCAACTACCACTAAAGCAAAAGCTGGCGAACCCGTCGTTGTTCCGGATTGGAAAAGCTGGGCCGTATTGTTGGCCCTCAGCCTCATTTGGGGTAGTTCTTATATACTCATCAAAAAAGGGCTGGAGGTTTTTTCTTCCAATCAGGTGGCCACCTTGCGGTTGTCCATCTCCGCGCTGGCCTTTATTCCGGTCCTGATCTACCGCTTTCGGCGGGTAGACTGGTCGCGTTGGAAGCCCCTGCTGGTGGTAGGCCTGACGGGTACGGCCATTCCCGCATTTATGTTCTCTATTGCCCAGGTACACATCAGCAGTTCGGTCGCTGGCGTACTCAACTCGCTGACACCGCTGTTTACACTACTGTTGGGTGTCCTGCTGTTCGGTTCCAGCGCCCATTGGGCCAAGGTTTCGGGCGTGTTGGTAGGGCTGTTGGGAGCAGCTATGCTCATCTTGTTCGGAAAAGAGGCTGGCGCTCAGGGGAATCCCTGGTTCGGGTTGCTGGTCGTCGTAGGTACGATTTGCTATGCAACCAGCTCCAACGTCGTTGGAGCGTATTTGCGCGACATGAGCGCTGTGACGATCAGTGCGGCGGCCTTTGTCATGGTCGGCCTGCCCGCTCTGGGTTTCTTGTTTTCCACCGATTTTACAGAAGTTTTAGGGCATAGAGAAGGCGCCTGGCTGGCTCTGGGTTATATCGCCATTCTGTCGTTGGTGGGTACTGTGCTGGCATCTATCATATTCTTCAAGCTGGTGCAGTGGACGACGCCTGTCTTTGCTTCCATGATCAGCTACCTGGTGCCCATCGTGGCGCTCAGCTGGGGCGCCATCGACGGGGAGCCCATCACGATGATCCACCTGCTGGGCATGGGGCTGATCCTGTCGGGGGTATATCTGGTGAAGAAGTAGGGGAGTGCATTGATGCATCAGGGTGTGATGTGACAGGCCCATTGATAAAATGCTTGCGGGCGGGCTAGTATTTCCCCTGCCACTACATCACAGCGTTGGTGTATAGATGGGGAAGGTACCCCTTGCCTTTCACATGTATGAATGCACCCAAACACTCAAACAATCAAACAATCAAACAATCAAACAATCAAACAATCAAACACATACTATTCCACCTGCTCCACCTTATACACGAAGTAATTCGTCTTCCCCTGCCAGGGCATGGCTTTGTAACGTTCCCGGTAGAAGAGTTTCACCTGTTTACCTTCAAAGTTTTGCAGCTGTTCGTAGACGTCTTTTTTAGGCACGGAAAAATCCCAGATGTTGCCGCTGACGCCGTCGACATTCTGCTGGAAGCCGCCCAGGTTCAGCTGCCCTTCGAAAGTCTTGAACACGACGCCTTTTTTAGAGATCTTGATCAGGTTGCCGGCGCGGGTGCCGTCGCTGTAGGTCCAACTGGATACCCATACATAGGTGGCGCCGCCGGCAATGGCGAGCAGCAGCACGATGAGAAAGAAACGCTTGATCCAGCTGCCCACTTTCTTCAGGCCTTCGTTGACCACTTGTTTGAATTCGCTCATGTTTTGTTGGTTTTGCAGGCGGACGTGCATCGGGCTTAACTTATTCGGGGCTTTGGGCTAAGCCCGTTGCACCTCTGCCTGCGGGACAATGCCCGTAGCGTTCGGATGTATTTTTGATGACAACTAACTTGCTCTTGACGCTGCAAAGCTTTACTCGTCACTCTTTATATCCCTCCTTCAGCAGTTCCGGGTGCGCTTTGGTGAATTTTTCCACCTTGGGTTTGGAAACGCGCGCCACGTAGGGCTGGTTGGGATGGGCCGGGTAGTAGTCCTGGTGGTAAGCTTCGGCTACGTAGAAAACGCCCAGCGGCTCCAGGGTGGTGGCGATAGGAGCGCTGAATTTACCGGAAGCATTCAGCTTGTCGATGTAGGCCTGGGCCTGCTCTTTTTCCGTTTCATTCTGATAGAATACGGCGGTCCGGTACTGCGGCCCGACGTCCGGCCCCTGTCGGTTGACCTGGGTGGGGTCGTGGCCGGCGAAGAAGGCGGTGAGCAGCTCTTCGTAGCTGACCTTTGCAGGGTCATAGTAAACCACCACCGCTTCGGCGTACTCGGTAGTGCCGGTGCATACCAGCTCGTAAGTCGGCTTGGGAGCATCGGGGCCGGCGTATCCGGATACGGCTTCTTCCACGCCTCTGACGCGTTCGAAGACTTCTTCCACGCACCAGAAGCAGCCGCCGGCGAAGACGGCGCGCGACAGGCCCTTGTCCAGTTGCTTTTCGACCTTGGTAATATTAGACACGCCTTTGGAATAGTCGAGGTCCTTATTGCGGGCAGGCATCTCAGCCTCCTGCGAGTTAGCGCAGCTCCAGGTGAGCAGGCCAATGGCAAACAAAAGGGTTATCTTTTTCATGTTTTTTCTTTTCCTAACAGTGGGGGAAGGGGCTTTGTTATCACAAAACTATCACGAATCTATCAGGAATTCCGGATTAATAGACCAGAAACTTTTCGGTGAGCACCTCTCCGCCTATACCCGCCTGAAGATAGTAGAGGCCATGTTGCCACCGTTCAACGGAGAGAATGTGGGCCTGGGCCGGATGATCTATTTCATGCAGCAGCTGTCCCTTGGCGTTATAGATCCGGTACCAATAGGCTTCCGCGTTGTAGAAAAATATACAGGTTTGAGAATGAGCGGGGTTGGGCATCACCCGGATCTCCGGCGCTTTCTTCTCAGGCTCAGGCGGGGGGATGGGGGCGTATCGCCGGCAGGGAATTCGGGAAACGGTGCAATCTTCCTTCCAATGTTGGATTTCATCTAGCTCATAGAAGAAATCATTAAAACGGTAAGCTCCTCCGCCGGGGTAACAGGAATAACATTGTTTTGCTGTGAAGGCTACGGTGAAGGTGTTTATTTTGTCAGGGTTCAGCCGGAAGTGGCCGGCAGAAGCTATCGCCCTGCGCTTTCCGGGCGAGCTCCCTGCGGAGGCTTCATTCCACTCCCAGGATCGCGATGGATGGCCGGGATAGATGAACGGGAAGGGCGCTGGCCCCTCCGTTAAAAAGCCATCTTGCCCGAAGTGAAGCGGGCTTCCATCGCGCCAGGAGCCGGTGAGATAGCGGTAAAATTCAAGTGAGGTCCTAGGAAAGGACTGGCCAACAGAAGGAGCCTCTCCATCGAGGTACAAAGGCATGGAACTTTCGAAGTATTGAAATAAAACCGTATCGATGCCCTGGTTCCGGATGTGATCGGTGACGAGCATCCTGCCAAGCATGGAACAGCTTGCGAAATAATTGTGCCGGGCTGATGTGCCCTGGCTGCAGGGGCCATCCGTGTTGTCACTATTATAGGCGTAAATCGCCCCGTGTTCGGGAATTGTCCCCAGGTAATCGTCTTCCGGGCAACCGATGGAGAAATCGACGAACATCCCCACGTAAATGGAGTCGAGCGGCTCAATGGCCTTGTTGATGACCTTGTAGTCGAGGATCAGGGTATTATCGAGAAGTTCTTCTTCTTCGCAGTGGTAGGCATAGGCCAGGCAGTGAACCTCAATTTGTATCAGGTCCGTATTTGTGCTTCGGTTGACTTTCTCATCATTGAAAGCAAACCAGAGCATTTCATCTGGAGTGGGAATGGTATAACAGAACCTTCTCTCTGGGGAGGGATAATCTCCCTGATCCGGGTCGTAAATACCATCGCCATTCTTATCCTCAAAGGGGGCCAGGCCCAGAGGGGTATCAGGAGTGGGAAAGCCGTTGTATTCTTCCGAATGGGGGTTGCCGCTGCCCGGCCAGCTGTAGATGGAAGGCAAGGGGTTATCAATGATTTGGTTGTCCCAATAGTCCTGCTGATGGGTGGCGATATCTTTCCAGCTTACCCTCCAGATCTTGTTGAAGTCTTTGTTGATCCTTTCTTCCATGTAATAGGGCTGGATCAGGCCGGGTTGGAAATCGCTTTTTCCATCTTCATCGTAGAGTTGGTAGGCTCCCTTCAGGTTGCCTACCTCATCGACGCCTCCAATCCAAAGGCCCGCCGCCTGGATCGGGCTGGTTTCTACCCCGAAAAGGGTATCGTAGGAAACATCAAACAATCCTTTGTCTCCTTGCCAGAACAACCTCCCGTTGGAATAAAGCATAGCGCGGACACTGTTGGTTTCGATTATCGCAGATACCGGCTCCAATCCTTGAGCTCGGGCCCCCAACGTTACCCAAAGGGCAAAAAACACTAATCCAAAAGATTTCATTTTTTGCGCTTTAAGATATAACATTGCAGGGGTGGCAACAAACCCCGTTACCTGAAAAGTCAGGATGCTAATGCTTATCTGATCTATGGTTTTCCTTTAAAACGGCAGCCTCTCCAGATCCACATTCCCCCCCGTCAGAATCACCCCCACCTTTTTCCCTTCAAACACCGGCCGGTTGGCCAGCACGGCCGCCAGGGGCACTGCGCAGGAGGGTTCGATGACGATCTTCATGCGCTCCCACACCAGCCGCATGGCGGCGATGATGGCCTCCTCGCTCACGGTGAAGATGTCTTCCAGTTCGCGTTGGATGATATCGAAGGTTTTCTCGCCGAGGTTGGTGCGCAGGCCGTCGGCGATGGTGTCGATGGTGGTGTTCACCTGCAGGGTTCCGCTATGGAAGGAGCGCCAGGCGTCGTCTACTGCTTTAGGTTCGGAGCCGTAGGCGAGGGCGCCGGGGGAGAAATAACGGGTGCTCAGGGCGGTGCCGCTCATCAGCCCGCCGCCGCCCACCGGGGCGATGATGCAGTCGAGCGGTTCGGCGTCCTCGATGAGTTCTTTGGCGGCGGTGGCCTGCCCGGCGATGACGTTGTAGTCGTTGTAAGGGTGGATGAAGGTGGCGCCGGTGCGCTCCACCACAGCTTCGAGGGAGCCTTCCCGGGCCGCCAGGGTGTTCTCACACAAGATGACTTCCGCCCCGTAGCCCTCCGTGGCCGCCTTTTTAATGGCGGGGGAGGTATCCGGCATGACGATATAGGCGGGGATGCCCAGTAACCTGGCGCTGAGCGCCACTGCCTGAGCGTGGTTACCGGAGGAGTGCGTAGCCAGGCCCCGTTCTTTTTCCTTATCACTCAGCCGGAGAGCGGCGCTGCTGGCGCCCCGCATTTTGAACGCCCCCACCTTCTGGAAGTTCTCGCACTTGAAGAACAGCCGGGCGCCTGCCATTTTGTCTATACTGCGGCAGGTGAGCACCGGCGTGCGGTGGATCATGGGGCGGATGGCCTCGTGGGTTGCCCTGATGTCGTCTGCGGTGGGGATGTGGTGGAGTTGGTTCATATGATGGTTAAATTAGGCTTGGGTTGTCGAATGGTCACATCCATTCGGTTTGCATGGCCTGAGGGATCTGGAAATTCCTTCCCTTGTAATTATCGAAATAGCCGACCATGGCCCGGACGGTCTGCTGAGACAGGAGCTTGAGCACTTCATCCAGAGGGGCCTCTATTTTGTCTTCCAGCCGTTCACCCAGGCGAAACAGAGCCCGAAGGGCGTGGGGGAGGGCAGCAGTGAGGCAACCTCCCCGGGGTTGGAGGCCAAGCATACCCGCATACTCCTCTCCAATGAGGAAGCGGATGAGCGTTTCGGGCGCTAATGCCAGTTTTTCGTTTTTCAGTACGCTCTGAGCAAAATCGACCAGGGCCTGTGTCAGGAGTTGGCCGTCGGCCGAGGCGGCAGCCTGCCGGGCCATGATCGTATTCATCAGGAGGCGCCCATCGGCTACGGAGTCGGGGAGGAGCGCTTCGTTGATACCCAGGTTGTGGCCGATGGCCTTCCAGGTTTGTAAGTAGGCTTCCTGCAGGGGCCGGGGTTCCTGGATGCCGAACTTTTCCAGCCCATCCAGTACGGCAACACTGAAGGTCATGAGGGTCATGGCCATGTCCTCCTGGTTGATCGGCAGCCCCAGCTGTTGCTCGTCCCAGCCGTCCTCCCGAATGAACTGCCGGATTGCCGCATGGATGAGCCTTACCTTTTGGATGGCTCTTATGCCCCGCCCCCGGATGGTCAATTCTCCGGGTGTCATTACATCAATGAGGAACTGCCCCGTTTCGGCAATGCGCCGCGCAAAGATGCGCTGGGACTTGTCGTTGTTGGTAAGGCGGCTGGTGCGGGTCAGCACGGGAGCGCCCTTGTGCATACAGTACAGTAAAGGCAGGGACTTATAGTACAATAGGAAAAGGCACTTGGCTCCGTGGTCCAGGAAGAAGCGGTGCGCATCAGCAATGGCTTCCGGGTCTGTGGAATCAGGTAAGGAGTCGGTGGCGGCGAGGAACGGCCGTACTTCGACAGGCAGTTGTAGCACCGGCATTTCAATGTTCCGGATCAGTACATCGAAGATGCGGTAGGCTTCTTCCTTCCCTTTGTTAGCCAGGATGAGGGCCATGGCCTCATCGGCTTCAGGGTCACCCTGGTACCGGAAGGCATCCAGCGCGCTGTTCGTCCAGGTTTCAGCTTTATTCATGGTTAGGGTTTGGTTTTTTAGCTGTCCCGGCTTTGGCGGCTCGATTTGAGAAGGACCAGCAACGCCATCAATACGATGATGCTGAACGGCAGCCAACTTCCGATGTGATAACCCACCTTATATCCCAGGCTGGTGGTATCGGCCTCCTGCGCAGCAAGGTTAAAGCCCGACGCCACCAGCAGGAAGAGCAAAAAGCCTGATTTTTGAATTTTTTTACTGGTCATCATTGAATAAAGATAATACAATAGTACAGATTTTCCCGGGCAAAGAGCAGAGTAAAGACGGTTGTCCTTATTGTGACGGAAGCAAAACAATCGGGTGCCGATTGCTGGCAGGGCGCATCAGCTGACAATAATTATCGTTATATTTAGGGAAAACTGATTGTCATGAATAAAATTTTGTTTTCGCTGATCTCTATTGTGGCCCTGTCTGTTTCGGCCTTGTCGGCACAGGCAACCAAGACCTATTGCAACAACCGTTTTGGCTTTTGCGTTACCTATCCGGCCGAACTTAAGGTTTCCGACGAGCTTCCGGCCAACAGCGATGGGGTGACGCTGGAAGCCCCCAACGGGATACAAACTTCCGTTTCCGGTTCTTATAATGTAATGAACTGGACGCCGGAGGAGATCCTTGAGTACACGCGGGAAGATCTTGAGGCGGTTATTGGATCTTCGGCCAATGCCCTGGAATCAGAAACTACCGGTTCGGGGTTCGAAGCGCTTCTGGCCTCCGGGACATACTACCAATATGTTCAGATGCAATCAAAGGGAGATATTTATCTGGTCCTGACCGTCACCGGCCCGGAGGAGTTGATGGAGGAAATGAAAGCCCTGCGCGGGCAGTTGAAACTTTCTTTTGACCATACAGAAGGAGGGCGGTAAATTGCCCCTTTGTGTGAATCTGTGTGGCATTTGACCCAAAACCATTACGATGGACTTTCTGGACATCGGAGACCGGAGTATCTTTTTTTACCTATTGATCATTCTGCTGGGGATTGCAGTGGCCCAATGCCTCTCTATTGGTGTTTTATTCTTCCTCAAACGCTCCGGCAGCCGGCAGGCGAATGCTTTCTACGGGCTTCTACTCATCACTTTCGCCCTGACCTTGCTGCATAATATCCTGGATTTCAGCGGTGTGTATGAACGTTTCCCAAGGGTGAAGTTCCTGCCATTATATTATACCCTGGCTTTTCCCACGTTGTTGTTTTACCACGTTAAGCTGAGCCTTTACCCGGCTTATGAGTTGAGGGTTACAGACATCAAGCACTTCATTCTGCCCGTATTGCAGTTCCTTTTTTTTCTAGGGCTCTTTTTTATGCCGGTGGATTTTAAGAGCCAGTGGGGGCGAGCCTTTTACAACCCCTTTTACGGGGCTTTCGAACAATTCCTGTATTTGTCCACCTTTGTGGCGTATCTCTATTTTTCACACCGGTACATACGGGCCAAGCGGCTGGAATTGAGACGTAAACGTTCACTGGAGTTGAAGAAGGTATTGTACCTGCGAACGTTGATCAGGGTATTATTTTTCCTCTTTGTGATCCACTTTGTCTTTGTGGCCACCGATTTTGTATGCTACGAGTTTTTGAACATCAACCTCCGCTCCGTGAAGCCCTACGTAGCGCTCGGCATGCTGTCTTTTGCCGCATTGGCGTTTTGGCTGGGGACCTATGGTTTCCAGGTATTGTTCTGGGGCAGGAAGGTATTCGGGAAGCCGTAGGTCAGTTGTCGTCTTTCCTTTTGAAGTCTCCGTTTTTCCAGGAATCGAAGAATTTTTTCCAGGCCACCGGATTGAAAATATTCATAGGAGGTTGCTGCCCTATGTAGTAGTATTCCCGGGCTTGTTGTCGAAGGTAATAGTCGGCGTGTTCGTTGCCGTCGACAGTCACATCGTTGCGCATGCGGCGCAGGGTTTCATTGGCGAGGTTTTTGGCGGCGCGTTCCTGGAGTTCCGGCGTGACATCCATGGCGAGGAATTCCAGTTTGAAGTGCTCCCGGCTGGGCCAAGGGAAAACTACGGTTTCAGGCAGGTTGATGGCATCCTGGGTCATGAGTTGTACAATGGAATACCGTTCGTCTTCCAGGTCTTCAGGAATTTTATACTCTACGGTTTTATAGCCGATCGCTGAGAAGACGATCACATCGCCTTTTTCCACGACGATAGAGAAGAAGCCTCTGAGGTCGGAATAAGTGCCGCGGCCTTTGTCTTTCACCAGAATATTGGTGTAAGGGACCGGATAGAGCTGCTCGTCTGAACCATCCAGCACCATTCCGGAGAATTGGACCAGGCGAGTGTTTTTAGCGTCCTGTGCCCAGGCAAAGGTTGCCAGGATCAGCAGGGAAAATATCAGTACTATGCGAAATTTCATGGAAGATCAATTTAGTTGTACACGCTCAGCCTGTAATTAAGACCCATTGTGTCGGGCAAAGGTTTGTTCCGGGATAACAAAAAACAGGCTCTGATCATTTTATCACTGCTTCAACCTCCCAAAAGTAGGAAATTTTACATAATCCTGCAGCAGCGCTAAACGATCTGCCTGGCTTTGTGCGAAGAGCGTTAACTAAACTAGAACGTCCGGAAGAACAAGAAAAGGTAGTAGCGTCAACCGATTAACATAGGTTTAACAGGCCACTAGTCATCTGCCGGCTCCAGGGCCAGGGCGAGCACTTCTTCCATCGTTTTCACATAATGGAACTGCAGGCCGGTGATGTAGTCTCCCCGGATCTCTTCCACATGTTTCTGGTTCTCTTCGCAGAGGATGATTTCTTTCATTCCTGCCCGTTTGGCAGCCAGTATCTTCTCTTTGATGCCCCCAACAGGCAGCACTTTGCCCCGCAGGGTGATCTCTCCGGTCATGGCGACGTATGGTTTGACCAACCTTCCGGTCAGGATGGAGGTCAGGGTCGTGAGCATGGTCACACCGGCCGATGGGCCGTCCTTTGGAATAGCTCCTTCGGGTACGTGCAGGTGAATGTCTTTCTCTTCAAAAGCTGAGGCCGGTATCCCCAGCGCTTCACTGTGGGCTTTGATGAAACTCAGCGCAGTGGAAGCAGACTCCTTCATGACGTCACCGAGGTTGCCGGTGAGGGTAAGTTTGCCTTTACCCCGGCTCAGGCTGCACTCCACAAAGAGAATGTCGCCGCCGGTTTGGGTCCAGGCCAGGCCGACGGCCACTCCCGGGACGCGCACTTCCTGATAGAGGTCTTTAGTGAAACGGGGCGGCCCGAGCATTTCTTTCAGGTCTTCCGGTTTCACCGTCACATTGTACGTTTCCTCCATGGCCACTTTCTTGGCGATGTTGCGCATGACGCCGGCTACCTGCCGGTTGAGGGACCGTACGCCCGATTCCCTTGTGTATTCCTCAATGAGCTGGCGGATGACCTTCTTGTTGAGGCGAACGTGTTTGGCGGCCAGGCCATGTTCTTTGCGCTGCTGAGGAATGAGGTGCCGTTTAGCGATCTCTGTTTTTTCTTCCGTTGAATATCCGCTGATATTGATGATCTCCATACGGTCGAGCAGAGCGGGTTGGATCGTACTCAGGCTATTTGCGGTGGCGACGAATAAGACCTTGGACAGGTCGTACTCCATCTCCAGGTAGTTGTCATAGAAGGTGGAGTTCTGTTCGGGGTCGAGCACCTCCAGCAGGGCGGAGGAAGGGTC
This sequence comes from Lewinellaceae bacterium, assembly GCA_020636405.1. Lineage (GTDB taxonomy): Bacteria > Bacteroidota > Bacteroidia > Chitinophagales > Saprospiraceae > JACJXW01. Next base: position 138,544 of record JACJXW010000004.1, read on the forward strand.
GCCCCGGAAATCCTTGCCTACTTTGTCGATCTCGTCCAGGATGAAAACCGGATTGGAGGAGCCGGCCCGTTTAAGGGATTGTATGATGCGTCCGGGCATGGCGCCGATGTAGGTTTTACGATGGCCGCGGATCTCCGACTCGTCATGCAGGCCGCCCAGAGACATGCGGATGAACTTGCGTTTCAGTGCCCGGGCGATCGACCGGCCCAGGGATGTCTTGCCCACTCCCGGAGGGCCAACCAGGCAAAGGATGGGCGCTTTCATATCTCCTTTGAGCTTCAAAACAGCAAGATGCTCCAGAATGCGCTCCTTGACCTTTTCCAGGCCGAAGTGGTCTTTGTCGAGAACGGCTTTGACTTTTTTGAGCTCGAAATTATCTTTGGTGAATTGCTGCCAGGGAAGGTCCAGCATCAGTTCCAGGTAGTTGAGCTGGATGGAGTACTCGGCAACCTGTGGGTTCATCCGGCGAATGCGCCCGAGCTCTTTATCAAAGTGCTCCTTGACCTCCTTAGGCCATTTCTTGTCCCGTGAGCGCAGCTGAAGTTTCTGGATCTCCTCCTCCTGCGGGTTTTGCCCGAGCTCTTCCTGAATGGTTTTGAGCTGTTGATTGAGGAAGTAGTCGCGTTGCTGCTTTTCAATATCCACCCGAACCTTGCTCTCGATCTGGTCTTTCAACTCCAGCAGTTGCAGTTCGTTGTTCATCTGCTCGAGGATGACCTGGGCTTTCTGCGGCAGGTCATTGATCTCCAGTATCTTCTGCTTGATGTGTATTTTCGAGCTGAGGTTAGATGCAATGAAATTGAGCAGGAAAGACTGGTTGTTGATGTTTTTCAACATCACATTGGCCTCCGAGGGAATATTGGGGGAAAGGTCGATGATCTGCCGTGCCCGGTCGAGAATGGAAGCGACCATGGCTTCAAATTCCAGTTTGTTACTGGGCTGAGAATATTCCAGCGTGCTCACCCGCACTTCCATATAGGGGTCTTCCCGGGTCAGCTTATCTGCGAGAAAACGCTTGCGGCCCTGTAGTATGGCAGTGGTGGTGCCGTCGGGCATACGCAGCAATTTCAGAATGCGGGCGATGGTACCTACCTGGTAAAGGTCTTTCAAATGGGGCTCTTCGATGTTGCTGTCGCGTTGAGACAACACAGCGACGATCCGGCCGGTATTGTAAGCCTTATTGATGGCTTTTATGGACTTATCGCGGCCGACGGTGATTGGAATGACGATCCCGGGGAAAAGGACGGTATTTTTCAGGGCCAGCAGGGGGAGTATGTCAGGATAGGATTCATCAAAATCTTCTTCTTCCTCCTCCTCAACGGAAAGGAGGGGCAGGAAGTCTGCATCATCATCAAACCGCTGGTGTGAAAACAATTCTTCAAACATACGAGATTTATCATTTACAGCTTTCGCTGGATCAGAAAATTACCTATATATGCTCTCAATGTCAAGATGTCAGTATGGCTTTTTCCAAGAGCATCCCAATATAATGTCAACTTCCATGCCAAAGAAAAAAAATACCCCTGGCTGATGTCGCCAGAGGGCAAATGTGGACAAAACGTCAGTTTTGGAGCCTTAAAGGCGAAGTTCCCGGGTAGTGTGATTCGTAGTTATTCCAGGAAGGCACAGGAAGGCAGTTAAAACGGACACCCGGAGCCAGGCCGTCGGCATCAATAATTTCCTCTGTTCCGCAATAGTGATAATAACCAATTACCGCAGGGAATGGAGTCCTCTGCACTTTATGCTTCTGCCACCATTTCCTCTTCTTCGTTTTCGACTTCTTCCGTTTTGGCTTCTTCCTTTTCGATCACTTCATCTTTTTCCACCTTGAGGTTATCGATGATGAATTCCTGGCGGGAAGGGGTATTCTTACCCATGTAATAGGCCAGGACGTCGTCGATGTCGGTATCTTCATTGAGAATGACGGGCTCCAGTCGGATATTTTCGTCAATGAAGTCCTTGAACTCATCCGGGGAGATCTCTCCAAGCCCCTTAAAGCGGGTGATCTCGGGTTTGCCCCTCAGTTTTCTAATAGCCTGTTGCTTTTCTTCCTCACTGTAGCAATAGAAAGTCTGTTGTTTGTCCCGAACGCGGAACAGGGGTGTATCGAGGATAAAGAGGTGCCCGTTGCGGACCAGGTCTGGGAAGAATTGCAGGAAGAAAGTCAGCAACAACAGGCGGATGTGCATGCCATCGACATCGGCATCAGTAGCGATGACCACCTGGTTGTATCGAAGTTCGTCCAGCCCGTCTTCGATATTGAGGGCATGTTGAAGCAGGTTGAACTCTTCGTTTTCGTAGACCACCTTTTTGGTTAGGCCGTAGCAGTTCAGCGGTTTACCGCGGAGGCTGAACACGGCCTGGGTCTGTACATCCCGGGCTTTGGTGATGGAGCCGCTGGCGGAATCTCCCTCGGTGATGAACAAGGTCGTAGCATTGCGGATCTCTTCCTCCACTTTCCTGGAGCCGTCGTTGAAATGGACGCGGCAGTCCCGCAGTTTTTTATTGTGCAGGTTGGCCTTTTTGGCGCGCTGGTTGGCCAGTTTTTTGATACCGGCGATCTCTTTGCGCTCCCGCTCCGATTGTTTGATGCGCTTCTCCAGCGCTTTAGCGATTTCCTGGTTTTTATGCAGGAAGTTGTCGAGGCTCTCTTTGACGAAGTTGACGACGAAAGTCCGGATGGTCGGCCCATCCGGCCCCATATCGGTAGACCCCAGTTTTGTTTTGGTCTGTGATTCGAAGACCGGTTCTTCAACCCGGATACTGATGGCGGCGACGATAGAGCCGAGGATGTCCCGGCGGTCGTAGCTTTTGTTGAAGTGTTCCTGTATGGTCTTCACAATGGCCTCGCGCAGGGCATTGAGATGGGTGCCGCCCTGGGAGGTGTTCTGTCCGTTGACGAAAGTATGGTATTGCTCCCCGTAGTGGTTGCCATGGGAAAGGGCGATCTCGATGTCTTCCCCTTTCATGTGGATAATGGGGTAGCGGAGGTTCTCGTTGCTGGCCTTTCGTTCCAACAGGTCCAGCAGGCCGTTTTTGGAGACGAGCGTCTTGCCGTTGAAATTGATCTTCAGGCCGGCGTTGAGGTAGGCATAGTTCCACAGCTGGCTTTCCATGAAGTCGGTGCGGAAGCGGTACTTTTTAAAGATCTCCGAGTCAGGCCGGAAAGCGACCAGGGTACCGTTGGCTTCTGTGGATTTCTGGATTTTGTGGTCTTTGGTTATTTCGCCCCGTTCGAATTCGGCGACTTTGGCCTTCCCGTCCCGGACGGCTTTTACCATGAAGTATTCTGATAGGGCGTTGACAGCTTTGGTACCTACCCCGTTGAGCCCCACGGATTTTTTGAATGCCTTGGAGTCGTATTTGCCGCCCGTGTTGATCTTGGAGACACAATCGATGACCTTGCCCAGGGGAATGCCCCTGCCGTAGTCCCTGATCGAGAGTTGCCCTTCGTCCAGTTCGATGTCAATGGCCTTGCCGTGCCCCATGAAGTATTCATCGATGGAGTTGTCGATCACCTCTTTCAGCAGAATGTAGATCCCGTCATCAGGCGTGGAGCCGTCCCCCAGTTTGCCGATGTACATACCGGGGCGCATGCGGATGTGCTCCTTCCAGTCTAAGGACCGGATATTGTCTTCGTTATAGATTACATTTGACATGAACTGCTTTTGTGCTTTTATATTGCTGCCGGAAAATCCCTTTCTGACAACTCAGCAAATTGCGGTTTATTTTGTTATACCGGCAAAACAAGCTGTTGTTTCAGTCGCGGGCAGCGTAATTTCCAACAAAAAACCGGTAAAAATGCAATAAGTTTCCTGCATTTTTTCCACAGTGATTTACAAAAGTAAGAATTACCAGGGATAGGAACAACAAATTGTTTGCATTGTTTTAAAACATAAAGTGTCGTATTGAGCCGGAAATACCTGCTTCAGCATCCATCTATGCAACGGCTGGGAAAGGCCGTTTGGAGGGAATGGGCCCTGAAACTTGGGGCCTCTTTGCTATTGGTGGCCTTTGGGCTGGGTTTGGCCTGGGTTACCTTTGGAACCCAGATCGTGCTTCCCCTATTCGGGCTGATCTGCACCTTACTGGGCATAAGGTTCATTTTTCACCTTTTACAGGAAAAAAGGGCGGGAGGGCCCCGCCTGATGTATCTGCTGGAAAACCATCCCCGGCATATCGTCTGGGTCTATGCGGTGGTTACGGAACGCCTGCCTTTCGGGCTGCAGTTGGGCAGCAGCTGTACCCTTTATTTCAAGTTGATGGATGGCGATGAGGTTTCGATCGGCCTTTCGGCTGAAGCCCAACGGGAGGCCGCACAAACGTTGAACCAGCTGTTGCCGCATGCAACTTTCGGCTATACCCGCGACCGGGAACAGTGGTACATGGCCGACCCGGCAATGCTGCTTAGGCATGAGGAAGAGTAGTATCTCCGGATGATGTTTATAGGTCCGGACGGCTTGGTTGTTATATCGGATGTGCCCTGGAATGCTCTGCCACCGGATATAACCTGGAACCGGTAAGCCAGCCTGCAGCAGGCCCCAAGAAAAAAATTTCCAACACATCTTGGCCATTTCCATTATTTTTGTGCATATTACGTTTACTTAAATTTCAAATATACCAAGCAGGATACCACTTGCACTTCCATGTTTTTAAAGATTAGCTTATGAAGGTGGCCTCTTTTTTTGCAGGAGCAGGAGGGCTGGACCTGGGCTTTGCCCGGGCAGGCTTCGATGTCGTTTGGGCCAATGAGTACGATAGTGATGTATGGGAAACGTATGAAAAGAACCATCCGGGCACCATACTGGACCGCCGAAGCATCACAGATATTGACCCATCTGACATTCCGGATGTCGACGGTATGATCGGCGGGCCGCCCTGCCAGAGTTGGAGCGCCGCTGGTAAACTCCGAGGTATTGAAGATAAGAGAGGCCAGTTGTTTTTTGACTTTATCCGCATTTTGGAGGCCAAGCAGCCCAGGTTTTTCCTGGCGGAGAACGTTGCCGGCATGCTTTTACCCCGCAACGAGGAGGCCCTGAACAGCATCAAAAAATTGTTCAAGAAAGCGGGCTATAAACTTTCTTTCCAGTTGCTCAACGCTTCGGATTACCTCGTTCCTCAAGACCGAAAGCGGGTATTCTTCGTGGGGTATCGCCGTGACCTGGGCACCAAATTTGAATTCCCTCCTCCAATAGATATGAAGCTCACGTTGAGGTCTGCTATCGGTGACCTGGCAGACAGCGCGATCCCGGCAAAAAAAGGCAATTACACCAATGGGGAGTGCCCGGTACCTAACCACGAATACTTTATCGGCGATTTCTCCAGTATGTATATGTCGAGAAACCGGGTTCGGGGTTGGGATGAGCTTTCCTTCACCATCCAGGCGGGGGGGCGGCATGCTCCGCTTCATCCACAAGCGCCGAAGATGCAAACGGTGGATGCAGACCGCAAGCAATTCGTTCCTGGTAAGGAGCACCTTTACCGCCGGCTCAGCGTGCGGGAATGCGCCCGTATACAGGCTTTTCCGGATGATTTCATCTTTTATTACAAAAATCTCGCAGCGGCCTATAAGATGATCGGCAATGCTGTGCCGGTTCGGCTGGCGCAGTCGGTAGCCAACAAGATTAAAGAAGATATGGCCACTCTTGCCCCTCCTCCGGAAAAAACCAAGAAGAAAAAGCGCAAGCGCAAGCGCATTAAAAAGTTGAGGAAACTGGGGTAAGGCATTACGCTTTCAAGCATCCACCCGGACATGATCCACCGCATTTCCCAACCTGTCAATATCGCTTCTCTGGTTTTTTTTCGCATCGCCTTTGGTATCCTGGGCTTTGCTGATGTGCTGAATACCTACATTTATTACCACTGGATGGTAGATGCCTACGATCCGGAAAAGTTCCACTTTCGCTACTATGGTTTCGAATGGGTGCATCCTCTTCCCGAGCCATTGCTGTCCATCATTTTTCTTACAACCTGCGCGTTGGCTATTCTGGTTGCTCTGGGCAAGTGGTACCGCATCAGTAGCCTGCTGTTTGCTTTCGGGTTTACCTATACTTTCCTGTTGGAGAAGGCTCATTACCTCAATCACGGATACCTGTTCTGCTGGGTGAGTTTCGTGATGGCTTTTCTGCCGGCACACCGGCAGTTTTCAGGCGATGTGCTCCGGCGCCCCGGGTTGAAGGCGGATACAGTGCCTTATTGGTGTTTATTTCTGCTGCAATTCCTTATGGGAGTAGCCTATTTCTATGGAGGTATTGCCAAGCTCAATGCAGATTGGCTGCAGGCCATCCCCCTGAAGCAATGGTTGGAACAGAAAAGTGGAAACCCGCTTATCGGCCCTCTACTGGGGCAGGAATGGGTGGCCTACTTCATGGCCTATGGAGGCCTGCTGCTAGACCTGACGGTTGTCTTCTTCCTGTTCTTTCGGAAAACCCGGCCCTGGGCCTTTGCTGCCGTCCTGTTTTTCCACCTGATGAATCATCTGACTTTTAACATTGGCATTTTCCCTTTTCTTTCCGTTGCTCTGACAGCCCTGTATTTCCCCCCCGATTTTCCGATGCGTATTTACGAAAGACTTGAAGGCCGGCTTTCTTTTTTGCTGAAGATCAGATCCTGGTGGGAAAAGCGCACGGCCGCTGGCCAAGCGGCGGATGTGCCGCTCTGGCAGCAAAGCCCTCGCTGGCGTGCGCCTATTACCCTTGGCATACTGGCCATCGTGCTTTTCCATTTGCTGGTGCCGCTCAGGCACCACCTCTTCCCGGGAGATGTAGCATGGACGGAGGAAGGCCACCGCTATTCCTGGCGCATGATGTTGCGCTCAAAACAGGGATACGGTACCTTCCTGGTACGGGATAAGCATACGGGTACGGAAGAGGAGGTAGACCCGGTAGATTGGCTGGAAAAAAAGCAGCTCCGGAACCTCTACACTCATCCCGATATGATCCTGCAGTTTGCGCACCACCTGAGGGATGTTTACCAGGCCAAGGGCCAGGATGTAGCAATATTTGCCGATATCCGGGTAGAACTCAATTTCCGGGAGTACCATACTTACATTGACCCAACTACCGACCTCGCCCAGGAGGAATGGCATTTTTTCCGGCATTCCGATTGGGTCTTGCCGGAGAAAAGATAATCTGGGCAGCTTTTCTTATTTTTCGCAAAAAGAATAATTCATGGACCGCCGATCCTTTGCTGCTACCTTAGCTTTGTCCTTTCCCTTGCTGGCTACCGGCCGGCATTTTTCCCGCAAAAAGCGTGTTCTTCCGCGTCGCCTGCAGCCGGGTGATACCATCGGGATGATCACTCCGGGTAGCTACATCTCGGACGAGAGCCTGGAAAAGGCAGTGAATAATGCCCTGAAAATGGGATTCAAAGTAAAGATGGGCAAACACATTCGCGCCCAACGCGGCTTTACTGCCGGTACGGACCAGCAGCGCCTGGATGACCTGCACCTCATGTTTGCCGACAACAGTGTGGCCGGTATCTGGTGCGCCCGGGGCGGGTACGGCTGTTCGCGCCTCCTGCCTTTTATCGATTATAAGCTGATCAGCCGCAACCCCAAAACATTGATCGGATACAGTGACATCACCGCCCTTCTGAATGCCATTTACCATAAAACCGGCCTGGTGGGATTTCACGGCCCGGTAGCCGCCTCCGAATTGACGGAATACACCGAGGCCCAGCTCCGGGCGGTAGTGATGGAAGGTAGGGCGCCGTATGCCATACCACTTTCTGTGGCTAACCTGAAAAAAGAGGAAGATGCCTTCCACACTTATGCCATCGCGGAAGGCAACGCCAAAGGGATACTCGTTGGCGGCAACCTGTCCCTTCTGGCTGCCCTGGCCGGCACGGAATACCTGCCTGAAGCCCAGGGTAAGCTGGTTTTCATGGAAGATATCGGCGAGAAACCCTACCGCATTGACCGCATGCTGACTCAGCTTCGGCAGGCCTGGAACCTGGAGAAGGCCGCCGGCATCGCCATGGGTATCTATGCAGACTGCCAGCCGAAGGAGGGGGACTTGTCTTTATCATTGGAGGAAACGATCCGGGACCGAACGGAAGGGTTGGGTATCCCAACTATTTACGGGCTTTCATTCGGGCACATTGATGACCAATGCACCTTGCCGGTGGGGATTGAAGCTGAATTAGATGTAGAGAGGCGGAGCCTTACTCTGCTTGAAGCGGCAGTGAGGTAAGGGGTTATTCATCTTCTTCAGAAGATTGGTTGAGTTGCTCCTGAACTTCAGCGACCATTTCCAGGCTTACATCCAGCATGTCCGAAACCTTTTCAGGAAGGAATCCCTTTTGAAGCAGGCGTGCAATGCTTTCCCTTATGCCTTTTTCTATACCTTTCTCCATGCCTTTCTCCATGCCTTGCTTCATGCCTTGCTTCATGCCCTTTTCGAGCGCTTCTTCTTTCAAGGCTTCCATTATTCGTTCCGTGACTCCGAAGGCCATAGCTTCTTTATTTTGGGTTAATTCAGAAATGAATCTTTCAAATTTAAACGTATTCTCTTTTTCCCACCTGTTAAATTTAACGTAAAAACGTATAAAGTCCAATATGCTTTCCACCTTTTTTCGGGTTAGCCCGCTTTGAAATAAACGCCTTGCTGCCTTCTTCTTTAATTCCAATAGTTTGATCCCTTTTTTCGCTTTCAGGCTTCCCCATGCTGTTTCCAGGACTATGGAAAACGGATTATCCGATTGGAGATAAAAATCCGCTTGCTTCTTCTCCAGCAGCTTGTAGGTGTCGAAATGATAAGCCAGGCGGGTATTCATAAAGGAATATTCAAAAGACTGGGGGTGGAAGCCGGGGCTACCGTCCGTTAGTATGGCGATAGCGTTGATGGGCCGGCGGTGTTTGTCGAAAATCCGGTAGAAATAAATAAACATGCGCTCGGCAAAGTCCTTATCCCTATATCCCTGGATCTCGATATGAATCAAAATCCAATGTTCCTTCCCCTGTTTGGTATGTAGCTTGACCAATTTATCAACGTAGCGGGGGTTATCTGCTGACTCCGGCATAAGTTGCTCCAGCTCTTTATCCAGAAACTCCATCCCTCTTTCAAAATCAATCCAATCTGCCCATTCCGGATAGAAAAAGCGGAAGAAGTCCTCAAAACAATCCTCGATAATTCCCTTCCAAAGTTTATCTTTAGTCACTTTCGCCGTCATCAGAAAAGAGCATTTTCAGCAAAATAGCCTTTTTTTGAAAACAAACAAAAAATTTGAAACAAAAAAATGCAAATCAAGATCCATACCTACCAACTGAAACTGAAACACACCTTTTCCATCTCTCACGAATCCCGGGATGTGATGCCCAGCCTCATCGTCGAGCTTGCCCAGGACGGCCACTCCGGGTACGGGGAGGCCACCGAAACACGCTACTACGGCGTCACCCTGGACGGGATGGTGAAAACACTGGAACAGCTCCGGTCGGTTATTGAACGCACCCCCATTACAACCCCGGAATCCTTCTGGGAAACCATGCACCCCCACCTGGCCGGAAACCCCTTTGTCCTGTGTGCCCTCGACCAGGCCGCTCATGACCTGTACGGCAAGTTGCAGGGTAAACCGGTTTACGAGATCTGGGGGCTGAAACCGGAGAACATGCCGATCTCCAACTTCACCATCGGTATGGCGAGCATCGAAAAGATGGTAGAGAAAATGAAAGAACAACCCTGGCCGATCTACAAGGTCAAACTGGGCACCGATCACGACATCGAGATCATCGAAGCGCTCCGGGAGCACACCGACGCCACCTTCCGCGTGGACGCCAACACCGCCTGGACGGCGGAGCAAACCATCGCCAACGCACCCCGCCTGAAGGAACTGGGCGTGGAGTTCATCGAGCAACCGCTCAAGGCCAACGACTGGGAGGGGATGAAACTGGTCCACAAAGAAAGCGCCCTGCCGGTGATCGCCGATGAAAGCTGCCACATTGAAGCAGACGTCGCCTATTGCTACGGATTCTTCCACGGCGTGAACGTCAAATTGATGAAGTGCGGCGGCCTGACGCCGGCCCGCCGCATGGTGGAACATGCCCGTCGCCTGGGCCTCAAGGTGATGGTGGGCTGTATGACCGAATCTTCGGTCGGTATTTCCGCCATTGCCCAACTGTTGCCCCTGCTCGACTATGTGGACATGGACGGTGCGCTGCTCCTGAGCAACGACCCGGCCACCGGTGTGGAAGTGGTGGACGGCCACGCGCGCTTCCCCAAGGTGAACGGTACCGGAGCCGGGTTGAAAGCCTAAAGGAGAAGAAGGGTGGATACGAACATTATACTGGACGCTATGCCCGGCCGCAGTATCGACATCGGCGGCCGGCAATTCCTATACTTCAGCGGCACCTCCTATCTGGGCATGGCCAGCAATGAAAACTTCAAGGTGTTGTTGCAGGAAGGCCTTGCCCGCTACGGCGCCAACTTCGGGGGCTCTCGCCTGGGCAACATCCGCTTTGCCGTATTTGAAGAGGCGGAAGCCTGGCTGGCTGGCTTCGCCGGCGCGCCGGCCGCTCTGACGGTATCCTCCGGTTCTCTGGCCGGCCGGCTGGTGGTGGAGCACCTGAAGGGAAAGGCGGCCTTTTACTTCGCTCCCGGTACACATCCTGCCCTTTGGGGGGAAGGCGATTATTACCAGGGCCACTTCCGAGAGTGGGTGGAGTATATTCTGCGGGAAGCAGCGGAAGGGGAGGGGCCTATGGCGTTGTTTGCCAATTCGGTGGATCCTTTAATGGTGCAAAAGAACAGCTTTGGCTGGTTGCAGCAGTTGCCGGATAACCGCCCTTTGGTCCTGGTGGTCGATGACTCTCATGGCTTTGGCGTTTGCGGGCCCGGGGGCGCCGGCGTCTATAACGAGCTACAGGCCCCGGATAATGTCGAGGTCCTGGTGATCAGTTCCCTGGGCAAGGCCTTGGGGATTCCCGGCGGCCTGATCCTGGGAGGGAAGTACAGGATCGGCCAGCTCTGGCACAGCCCCTTTTTCGGGGGGGCATCGCCTGCGCCGCCGGCATTCCTGTATGCCATGCTCCGGGCAGCTGCTCTGTACGGGCCGGCACACCGGAAGCTCCTGGCCAATATCCGGCGTTTTGAATCCCTATCCGGCGGAACTGCCATTCTGCATTCCTTTGAGGATTATCCGGCTTTCTATACCCCGGAGGCCCCTCTGGCGCCCTGGCTGGAAGAAAAAAGCTGCCTCATATCCCAGTTTGCGTATCCTACACCCGAAGATGATCCTGTGACCCGGATCGTGCTCAATGCGCTGCACGAAGAAGCGGATATTGACTATCTTGCCGGAGCGGTCAATGCCTATGTCGCTGCCGGATCTGCACAAAAGAAATGAATGAGCTATGAAATATTTCGTTTATGCCCTTGCGCTCCTGGCGTATGGCACCCCGGGCTTTGCCCAGGAAGAGAATGTCTTGCAACAATTGCTGAAAGGTACGGACGACAGCCTGCTGCAGGAAGTGCTGCGCCACCCGGAGCAGTTTCAATTGCAGGTGATCTATACCCAGATCAACCGGGATGCGGATAATACCCCTTCTTTTACAACCTATCATTACAATGTAGACTCCAGCCTCTATTTCTATCCTGCCAGCACCGTCAAGATGCCCGCCGCCCTACTGGCGCTGGAGAAGCTGAATGAGCTCCGCATTCTTGGGCTGGATAAATACAGCAACATGCAGACAGGGGCTGCCCATCCTCCGCAAACTGCCGTTTCACGGGATACCAGTGCTCAGGATAGCTTGCCCTCCATAGCCCATTACATCAAAAAGATCTTCTTGGTCAGTGACAACGATGCCTACAATCGCCTGTATGAATTCCTGGGGCAGGAATACCTTAACCGGAAGCTTTACGAAAAGGGATTCCAAAACCTGCGCATCATTCACCGCCTCTCGGTGAGCGGGTACGATGTGGAAGGCAACCGCTATACCAATCCCGTTAGCTTTTACAAAGGAGATTCCCTTCTGTACCATCAGGGCGAAGTGTATAGTGCCTTTTATCCGAAACTGAGGCTCAAAGAACAGATCAGGGGCGTGGGCTATATGGACGACGATGGGACGATCGTCCCGGAACCCTTTGATTTTCGGTATAAGAACTTCGTTTCCCTGCAGGAGCTGCACGATATTTTAAAGGCCGTGCTATTTCCGGACGCTACTCCTCCTGAAAAGCGATTTAACCTCACCGAGGAGGACTATCGCTTCCTTTGGAAGTACCTATCGATGCTTCCCCGGGAAAGTGATTACCCTCGGTACGAAGAGTGGGACAGCTACGTCAAATTCTTTCTCTTTGGTGACAGCAAGGACACCATCCCCGATCACATCCGCATTTTCAACAAAGTGGGCGACGCGTACGGTTTCCTCACCGACGTGGCCTATGTAGTGGATTTCAAGAATAAGGTGGAGTTCCTGCTGGCCGCCAACATCCACGTCAATAAGAACCAGACGTATAACGATGGAGTGTATGAGTACGACGAGATCGGCTTTCCGTTGCTGGCGCGGCTGGGGCGGATGGTTTATGAATACGAACTGCAGCGGCAAAGAAAATTTGCTCCCCAATTGTATTATTTGAAGTGAAACCTGTCGGGTAGGTAAGGTAGGGCAAAAAAAACAGGAGCTCACCCCTTAACCCCAAGCCCCGGCCCATCCATCGGATACAGCACCCCTTCTTCCAGCCGGACCATACCGGCGAAGGGGTCGTCAATGAGGTCGAAGTGGCCGTCGAGGTCGGCGTAGATGATATTGGGGCGAGACAGAGCGAAATGGAGGCCTGCGGCGATGCCCAGAGCGGACTCGTCCATACAGCCCACCATCGCCTCCACATTATCGGCTTTGGCCACGGAGTTGATGTGCAGGGCTTCCATAATGCCGCCCACTTTCATCAGCTTGATGTTGATCATGTCGATACAGCCGTGGCGGGTGAGGTGAAAGACGTCTTTAAGGGTCATCAGGCTTTCATCGGCCATAACGGGGATGTGAACATTGGCCGACACTTCTTTCAGCAAGTCTTCATTGTGGCGGTCAGTCGGTTGCTCGAGCAGTTCCACCCGGGCGGAAGTGGTGCGCTGGATAAAGGAGATAGCCTGTTCAACAGAGTACCCCTGGTTGGCGTCGAAACGGATCTCAATATCGGCGCCCACCTTCTCCCGGATGAGCATAACCTTTTCTATATCCTCTTCCAGTTCGGCTCCTCCTTTCAATTTGAGTATTCGAAATCCTTTGCCTACAAAGGATTTGGCTCGTTCTACCGTTTCCGGCACTGGTAAAATTCCGATAGTGATGCTGGTGGGGATGCTCGTGCGGAAGCCCCCGAGCAATTTGTAAAGGGGTTCATCTGCCTGTTGGGCCATCAGGTCGTAGAGCATCATATCTACCATAGCAAGGGCAGAATGAGCGTGAGGGATGTAGTTCCTCAGTTCCTGAAGCAAGAGGGCGTAGCGGAAGGGATCCTGGCCACGCAGGAAAGGTTCGATGGCATCATTATAGGTTCGGACGACCATTTCCGCGGTCTCTCCGGTTACCTCCAGGTCGGGTGCTGCGCAACCCCAGCCGGTGAGTCCGGTGTCTGTGGTGGCCTTCAGGAAAATGTTAGGGGCCGTGTCGATGGTCTCGTAAGCGATCGTGTAAGGCTCTGCCAGTCGCATGTGATGCGCCCAGCATTCCAGTTGGATAATTTTCATTATTATTAATTCAACTTGCCAGCAACTCTTTCCCCTTTGTTTGCCCCAAAACCTGAAGGGAGCAAAGGCCGGAATGGGTTGACGGCGCTCAAAAAGTTCGTAAACGGTCTCTGCACTGGACTTTATTCTAAAATAGTTTTGGGCAATCAAAATTGATTAGAATAAAGCCTGCTAATACCTCCGCTGATGCAGGTCCTCCAATTTACTGTTTTTTATGTCTTCAATAAACTTAACCAGGTGTTCTACCATAATATCCCACATCATTTGCCCTTTTTTTGCATCGGCCAGGCTGGGAGCGCCGATTACCCCACTTTTTGAGATCTTGTGCGTGCGAACGTACCAGGGCAGGCCGTAGGCGGAGGTGAAGTCCATATACCGGCTCCCGAATTGGGGGATCTCGTCTACCGCTTTTTCCATTTTAACCATATGAGGCCGCAGGGCCAGCGTGGTACTTGTCTCGATCTCTCCGGCGTGAATATCGTTAGGCGTTTCGGACAGCCCGTACAGGTCTTCGTCGCTGGTCTCGCCGGTATCGACACAGACGAAAATGTGGGCATCCCGGTTGATCATCTGGGCGGCGAAGTTGAGGGTGGGGGCATTGTCCCCGTGGCCATTGAGGATGAGCAGTTTTTTGATGCCGTTCTGTGCCAGGCTCATGCCGATGTCATAAACAAACCTCGACAATGCTTCGTTGGTCACACTGATCGTCCCCTTGAAATCCTGGTGGTGGTAAGAAACCCCAAAGGGAATGGGCGGTAGAACAAAGGGCCGGGGAGTAGTGCATGCCTTGGCCACATCAATAGCGAGGTGGAGGGCGTCGTAGTAATCAATATCCACCGGCAAGTGCGGGCCATGCTGTTCGATAGCGCCACAGGGCAAAATAGCCACGTCCACTTCTTTGAGCCGTTCCTGGATTTCCGGCCAGCTGAGGTGTTCCCAAAGGAACTCTAGCTTTTGGTCGTCTTTATTCTCTACTTGCATATTTTTTATGTTAACGCGTTCATTACTCGGGTAGAATAAGAGGGTAGAACCAGGAAAAAGTCACTGCCCCGGGCCGGCCTGTTATTCTTTAATGGCCTGATAGAGTACTTCATGTATCCGGGGCCTGATGTTGAGCTCATAGATCTTACTGTTGTTGCGAGTGGGGTAAACCCGGTTGGAGAAGAAGATGTAGAGCAGCCCGTTGGCAGGGTCTGCCCAGGTGAAGGTACCGGTATAGCCGGAATGGCCGAAGCTTTCGGGGCTGGCCGCCTCCGCTACGGAGCTGGATTTGGGGTCGTACTCGATGAGTGGTTTGTCGAATCCCAAGGCACGGCGGTTGCCCTGTTCACAGTACTGACAGCGCATGAATTCCTTTGCCGATTCTTCGGCGATGTACTGTTCGCCGCCATAGGCGCCATAGTTCATGTACATCGACATCAGCTTGGCCAGGTCGTTGGCAGAGGCAAACAGGCCGGCATGGCCGGAAACGCCCCCAAGCATGGCCGCTCCTTCATCGTGCACCCGCCCGTGGATCTGCACCATACGGAAGAACGTATCCCTTTCGGTCGGGACGACCCGCTCTTTGGGAAAGAATCGCAGAGGGTTGTAGGTGATGGTATAGGCGCCGAGCGGATAATAGAACGTTTTCTTGAGGTAGCTTTCAAACGCCTCGCCGGTGATGTACTCCACGGCCGACGGCAGGATGGTGAAAAACATGTCGGAATACACGTACCCCTCCTCCTTATTGAGCGGAGATTTCCGGATGGATTTGTAGATCTTCTCCTTGTAATTGCGGTGCAACCACAGGTTGTCCGTCACATATAGCGGGAAGCGGGCGGAAGAATCCGCTTTGAAAGTGCACCAGCGGAAGCGAAAATCGTTGATGCGCTCATTGTCCCATCCCTTTTTCCAGGGGTAGCGGGCGTTTCCGCGCAGCGTGCCCTTCCAGTAAGGTATCCATGCCCGCAGGCGGGCATTATGGGCCAGCAACGAACGAAAGGTAAGCGCCTCTTTGTTGGAACCGTCGAACTGGGGGAGGTACTGCTTTAGAGGGGCGTCCAGGTCAAACTTGCCCTGTCCGTGCAGGCGCATCAGGGCGGCCAGCCCGGAAGAGATCTTGGTGACCGAGGCGAGGTCGTAAATGTCGGTGGTAGTGACGGCATGCAGGCTGTCGTAGGTATGATAGCCGAAAGCCTGGTGGTACACTACGTTGCCATTCTTGGCCACCAGCACCTGGGCGCCAGGGAAAGCGCCGGCCCGAATGCCTTCTTCCACGATGGCCTTTATGCTATCCTCCAGCACCCTGGCCTTCATACCGGCATAACCGGGTGGGGTATAGCGCAGCCGTAGCCCCCCTTCGCTGGCCAGTCCGTCGCCTCTCTGGAAATTAGTGTTCTTCAGTGGCGCCAACATTTTTGCTTTGGCGGGCATGGCTCCAAAAATGATCTGTGCCGCTACACCAGGGGCATACTGCAACCGGTCGGGAGCGATGAGCAGCCCGCGGGATTGCGCTAGTCCGGGCGCCACCTGAAATATAGTACCATCGCCGTGGATGACGACGATAGCTCGTTCATACCGGCCAATGGCCTCCAGCAACTCTACCTGCTGATAAGAGGCAGGCAACTGGCCGCCGGTGGAGAAGTCCGTGACTTCCACGATCAGCAGGTTGTATTTACTGCCCAGTTGCTGCAGCCAGGCCTCTGTTTCCTCCGTCTTGCTGACAAAGGGGAGGTTAAGGCTGTCCACCGGCATATACTTTTGAAGCGTGGTATAGAATGATCCGGAAAGAGGTTGCCCCACGCCCAGATAGGCGATCCGCAGCGTATCCAGCCCCTTCAGAGGGATGAGGCTGCCTTCGTTGCGCAGCAGTGTCACGGCGTTCTCCGCCTGCCTGAACAGGTCGGTGCCATCAATGGGCGGCTCCGGTTGGGCGAGGGCAGGGCAGATGGCCGCCAGAAGAAAAACGAGTATCAGTAGAAAAGAGGTGAATTGCCGGGCCTTGTTGCCTATCCGGTATCCCAATCGCATAAAGCTCAGCTTTCCTTTTTTAAGTGTCAACATATGTCGTATATTTTCCCTGGTAACAAATATCCGAAAATCATTCCACCTATGCGCTTCCAACTGCTGTTCATCTTTTTATTGCTGGGGCTTACGCTCCATGCCCAGAAGCGGAGTGAAAAACAACTAGCCGAACTCAACCAGCTGTTCAGCGGTTCCGAGCTGTTCTCCCGCATCTTCACAGGCTTTGCCCTTTACGACCCGGAAAGCCAAAGCATGGTATTCCAAAAGGATGCGGACAAGTACTATACTCCGGCCTCCAATACCAAGATCTTTACTTTTTACACCGCACTGAAGATCATGGCAGACTCCATCCCCGCGCTCCGTTACATCGAAAAGGGCGATTCCATCATCTTCTGGGGGACGGGCAACCCGTTCTTCCTGCATCCGGCCCTGCCACAGGACAGCAGCCTCCTGGAATGGTTGCGCGACAGCAGCCGGCAGTTGTTCTTTTCCACTCACAATTTCAAGGACGAACGCTTCGGCCCCGGCTGGGCCTGGGATGATTACAACGATTATTACCAGGCGGAGCGGTCCCCCTTTCCCATCTATGGCAATATAGCCCGCTTTGAGCGCGACAGCCTGGGCGAGGGATTTGTCGCTTATCCTTCCTATTTCCAGAGCCACATTGCGTTCAACCCCCGGCTGGATAATCACAGAGCCCTTGTCCAACGGCGGGAACACGCCAATATTTTTGAATACAACAGCCGCGCCCTCACCGGCCCGCCCTTTTCCCGTGAGGTGCCCTTCGTTCCCACTCCGGAGGTGGCCGCCGGGCTGCTGGCCGACACTCTGGGGCGGCCGGTACGGCTCCTCGACTTAATGGACGTAACGCCGGAAGATGCCAAAACCCTGTTTTCGTCCATCCCCGATACCCTCTACCGCCGCCTCATGCAGGACAGCGACAACTTCATCGCCGAGCAATTGCTGCTGGCCTGTTCCGAGAAACTCACCGGTACCCTGAATTGCCGGGAGGGCATCCGTTATGCCGTCGACAGCCTCTTTGGGGGTATTCCCGATACGCTCGTCTGGCGGGACGGCTCCGGCCTTTCCCGGTACAACCTGTTCACCCCTCGTTCCATCATCGGCGTCCTGGAACTGATCTACCGGGAGCTGCCGCGAGAGCGCCTTTTGAACATCTTCCCTGCCGGTGGAGTATCCGGCACGATCAAGGATTATTACGCGGATGAGCAAAAACAACCATACGTTTACGCCAAGACCGGCACCCTGGCCAACCGCCACTGCCTGAGCGGCTACCTGCTGGCCAAAAGCGGAAAGGTGTACCTCTTCAGCTTTATGAACAACAACTATCTGGGCAGCAGCACGCCGGTGAAGAAGGAGATGGAGAAGGTGCTGCGGTATGTGCGGGACAATTTTTAAAGCCTTGCGGGATAAGGCGTGAAGTTTCACCCGAGCAGTGTTTACGGGGAGAGCTAAGAGCAGTGAAGGAGCCAGGTATTTCCACCTGTATGGGGCATACTCGAAAAATCTCCTATATTTACCCTAAAACACATGGAGTCCTACGGTTTCCTGTCGCTTTTGCCGCCCGTCATTGCCATTGTGCTGGCCATTCGGACCAAGCAGGTGCACATTTCTCTGCTCTTCGGCATCTGGCTGGGGTGGATCATCATCGATGGCTTTAACCCCATCCAGGGCAGTTTCGATACCATACAGGCCCTGGTCGACGTGTTTAAAGATGCGGGCAACACGCGGACGATCATGTTCTGCGCACTGGTCGGCGCGCTGATCATCTTCGTGCAGCGTTCGGGCGGAGTGGAGGGCTTCATCCGCCACGTCAACCGCCTGTTGGAGCATTATGAGCGGCGGCGCAGCGGTAGCAACCGCACGGTGATCCAACTGCTGGCCTGGCTGACCGGGTTGCTGATCTTTGTAGAATCGAGCATCTCGGTGCTGACCGTCGGCGCCCTCTACCGGCCGGTCTTCGACGACCTCAAGATCAGCCGGGAGAAACTGGCATACATTGCGGATTCCAGTTCGGCGCCATCCAGCATCCTCATTCCGTTCAACGGTTGGGGCGCCTTTATCATGTCGCTGCTGGTTGCCGAAGGGTTTGGCGACCCTTTTGCCACCATGTTCCATGCCATGGCCTTCAATTTCTACCCCATCCTGGCACTGTTGCTGGTATTACTCCTCATCTTTCTGAAAAAGGACTACGGCCCAATGGCCAAGGCCGAGCGCCGCATGGCGGAGACCGGCAAATTGCTCAATGACGACGCTCAGCCCATGATTTCCGATGAACTGACAGATGTTCAAACCGCGCATGGGGTCACTCCCCGCGCCTACAATATGGTCGTCCCCATCCTGATCATGGTGGTAATGATGCCGGTCATGCTGGCGATTACGGGCTGGGAATCGGCTATTGCCCAGAAGCCAGATGCTTCCGCACTCCGCCTGGTGTTCTTTGCCATTGGCCAGGGCTCCGGCTCTACGGCGGTGCTGATCGCGGTGCTGACGTCCATTATTTCCGCGATGGTTTTCTACGGCCTGCAGGGCATTATGAAGATGAAAGAAATGGTAGACCTTACGCTGAAGGGCATTTCCGGCATGATGCCGCTCGCCCTGCTTATGATGCTGGCCTTCGCCATCGGCGCCGTTTGCAAGCAGATGGGCACCGGCCCCTATGTGGCCGATGTGGCCAAGGCCTGGCTTTCGCCCAGCATGGTACCTTTCATCGTATTTTTGGTGAGCTGTTTCATCGCCTTTTCCACCGGCACTTCCTGGGGCACTTTTGCCATCATGATATCCATCGCCGTGCCCATGGCCCGGGAGATGGGGGCGGATGTGTACATCACCATTGCCGCCGCGCTCGGAGGAGGGGTCTTCGGTGATCATTGCTCGCCCATTAGCGATACCACTATCTTGTCGTCCATGGCCTCGGCAACCGACCATATCGACCATGTACGAACGCAGTTGCCTTACGCATTGACCGCCGGCGGCGGGGCAGCTTTGTTGTACTTGTTGATCGGATTGATGGGGTAGGGGGGCGGTGTACGATGGGTGGTGTACGATGGGCGGTGTACGATGGGCGGTGTACGGTGTACGAGATGTGCGAACCTGGAACTTTCACAACAATACAACTATGGCATTGATCAAACCTGTAAACGGAATTGAGCCCCAATTTGGAAAGAACTGCTACCTGGCGGAGAACGCCACTATTGTGGGGGACGTCATTATGGGAGACGACTGTAGCGTCTGGTTTCAGGCGGTTGTCCGCGGGGATGTGCATTACATTCGCATGGGCAATAAGGTCAACATCCAGGATGGCGCCGTCATTCACTGTACGTACAAGCGGGCGCCGACGAATATAGGCAACAACGTCTCCATCGGCCACCGGGCCATCGTGCACGGCTGCACCCTGATGGACAACGTACTGGTCGGCATGGGCGCTATCGTGATGGACCACGCGGTGGTGGAGGAAAACGTGCTGATCGCCGCCGGCGCCGTGGTACTGGAAAACAGCCGGCTGGAGTCCGGTAGCATTTACGCCGGGGTGCCGGCCAGGAAGGTCAAATCCCTGAGCCCGGATACCTTTAAGGACACCATCGAGCGGATCGCCAACAACTATGTGATGTATGCGGATTGGTTCAGGGAGTGAGCCATGCCGGCAGTATTCCGGGTACGCTTTCCTGCCAGCATGGCAATGATTGAATGCTTAGAAGGGTGATATCAGGACGAAGGTTTTTCTCCGTATACATTAATACTGAATATCCCCGTTCCGCTATCGTGAAAAGCTTTCAACTCGTCCGGGGAGAGGAATTCCAGCAGCAGTTCGTTCGGAAGGCCCAGCTGCCGTTCCTTGTCGATGCGTATATTGGAGAAGCCGGCATGCTCGATGGCGCCCAGGTAATCGTCTTTTTGCATTGCGCCCGCCACACAACCGGCATATAGCACTGCTGCTTCCTGTAGAGCCGGCGGTAGGTCTCCTTGCAACACGATGTCGGAGATGCTGAAATGGCCGCCGGGCCTCAGTACGCGGTAAACTTCGGCATAGGCCTTGTCCTTATCCGGTACCAGGTTCATGACGCAATTGCTGATGGCCACATCGATGGAGTTGTCTTCCAGAGGGATGTTTTCAATATCGCCCAGTACGAATTCTACGTTCTGGTAACCCAGTTTGCGGTTGTTGATGCGGGCCTGGGCGATCATGGCCTCCGTCATGTCCAACCCAATGACCCTTCCGTTTTCCCCGGCCAGCCTGCGGGCGATGAACACGTCGTTGCCGGCGCCGGAGCCCAGGTCCAACACGGTTTGGCCTTCCTGTATTCGGGCGAACTCGGTAGGCAGGCCGCACCCCAGCCCCAGGTCGGCTTCCGCGGCGTACCCTTCCAGTCCTTCGTACCCCTCACTGAAGTCGATGCCTCCAGGGGAGCAGCAGGAAGGGCTACAGCAGCTTTGGGAAGACTTCACTACTTCCGTGTATTTTTCTTTGACCACATCCTTGATTGCCTTTTCCATAGTTTAATTATTTTGGTTTGCCCTTAAGACGGGCAGTTCGTTTTTGGGACGCAAAACAGCCGGAGTATTGCTCCACAGCATTCCTCTTCTTCTATACTTTCCGGGTAACTATCAGCTATTCGCCGTTCGCTAAACGCTGCCTCAAAACCCGGATTTAGAGCAAAGAACTGGTTCCTTGAGTTTGGATTCCTGCAATAAGGGGCATAGTGCTGCGAATAGCGAACCGCTAAAAGCGAAATGCTGAAGTTACCTTTCCGGAACGGCGGCCTCCCGGGGATGGTATCCCAGTACATTGCCGTATTTATCGGTAGCTACCTCGCAGCATTGAAGTACGATATTTTTCAGTTTTTCCCGCCCTCTTTGCACCCGGGATTTGGCGCCGGAATAGGAAATGCCCAGTTTTTCGGCTACTTCCCGCTGGGACATTCCCTCCACTTCTGTCAAATACAGAGCTTGCCGGTATTTTTCCGGGAGCAGTTCCAACATGAAGGGCAACCATTGGGCCACTTCTTCGGTCAACACCTGAACCTGCTCTTCCTCCTCGGTCGCCGGCGTATCCATGATCAGGGCAGGCGGATACTTGTCCTTCTGCTGGCGGAAGTAGTCATTGATAGCATTCTGAGCAATGCGGAACAGCCAGAATTCTGCTTTCTCTTCTTCCCTCAACTGGTGGAGGTTCTGGTACATTTTGAGGAATATCTCCTGTAGTACGTCATCGGCGCTGGCGTCGTCCCGTATCTTGACCCGAACATAGGCCTTCAATTTGGCCTGTACCTTCATCCAGATGGCTTCTGCATCCATGCGTTTTTCTTTTTAAGACGGAAATGATCAGAAATGGACGCAAAGGACTGCGCCTCAATCCAGATATTCCACCTCCATATCGTACGTCCACTGGTCAAAATACAAATTCCCTCCGCGCCATTCCACTTCACCCCGCTGAAAATCAACCGTCTCGCTGCGCGGATAGATCTTTGCCGGGAAGAAATCGCCGGAAAAGTCATCGTTGACGATGAGGCGGTACGCGTCGGCGCCGCCGAAGAAGAAGCGGCGGGCGTCTATATCGCCGATGTTCTGCAGGTTGAAGTCGGGATCGACGGGTACCCAGCCTACACCTTCGAAGTAGAGCTCGGACCAGTCGTGCAGGTTCAGGTTGTCGGGATAGAGGAACCAGCCGCTCTGCCACTTGGCGGGGATGCCGTTATAGCGGCAGAGGGTGATGAAGAGCAGGGCTTTCATGCCGCAGTCTCCGCGCCGGTGCTGCAAACAGTAGGCGGGAATATCGGGCATGGTGGAGTACTCCAGGGCGCTTGCCCAGGGGATGTTCTCGCCGATCCACTGGTAGATCCGCCAGGCCTTTTGTACGGGATCCTGTTCTTCGCCCACTATTTTTTCCGACAAGGCTTTCAACTCCGGGTTGAAGCGGATGTGTTGTTCCCGTTCGCCGGTGAAATGGCGGTATAATTCGCTGGCGGTGTCATAGGGTTCGATGGGCAGCTCCAGTAAAGGAAACCATTCATCGTAGGCAGTGTAGGTTACCTGATACCGGAATTCCGTCCATTCGCCGGGCCGGGCCGGTTGTTCCATATATATAGAGGTATGCGGGTAGGCGATAGGAGAAATGATGTAGAAGGCCTCATTGGTATTTTCCAACTGGACGGCGGAGAGGCGGCTGCGGCTGGCCCTGGGGAAAGGCAGCCAGGCCCGGATCATTTCGCCTGCCGGCACGGCATCCGGCCTAACCTTCAGGGTATAGGTGAGCTTGAGCTGTCGGGGGCGGGCGGTGGTTCCTGGTTCTTTTTTTATAGCGGCCACGGCATCAGGGAGATATCCCTTCAGGAACTCGTCCAGTTCGCTGGCCCTGGGGCCGTCCACTTCCTCCCGTCGTTTTTTTGCAGCCGCATTGACCCGGAACAGGTTCCAAACGGCATTGCGAAAATAACGCTTTTCGCCCTCGATGACCCGCATTTCCAGGTCTCCGGAGGTTTCCCAGGCCGCCAGTTGCTCAGCGGAGAGTTCAGGGTAGTAAGGTTTCAGGGTTTCCCGGACGTATGCTTCATCCCGGTTGAAATCCAGCCAAATACGGCGGAGCAGGGCAGACTGCAGTTGAAGGCTGTACACCTCGGCAGGAGAGAGGCTATCCTGGGCAATACGTTTTGCGATAAGCTGCTGAGCCTGAGTGAACTCCCCTTTAGCGATGGCTTCGTTGATGGGCGGATAGGGAGTTTGGGCAGTCAAAACGGCAACAGACTGCAAGAAAAATAAAAGCAAACAACGGATTGCCAAAGTATTTATCTTTTTCATAGGTGGTCACATTTCATTATACAAAGGCAATGCTTTCAGTGGGGGTACGCCGTTCTGTTCGGGCGCCTGCAGCATCCGTTTGGCGCGAACGAAGGAATTCAGCCGGTATTCCGTAAAGTCCGGATCGCCGCGCTTCAGGCTTTCCACTTTTACAGCGCCGGAAGCATGAATGATCTTTCCGTCTCCAAGGTAAATGGCCACATGGGTGATCTTTTCGGGTTTATCGCCGGCGGCTTTGCGGCCGAAGAAGAGCAGGTCGCCGGGTTGCAGGCCTGCTAGGGTAGTATCCGCTTCCAGGGGTATTCCGACATGCACCTGCTGGGAGGCGTCCCGGGGGAGGAGCAGCCCGTTGAGGTAGAATACGGTTTTCGTAAACCCGCTGCAGTCGACCCCTTTTCCGGACGTGCCTCCCCAGAGGTAAGGCCTGCCCATGAAGCGGAAGGCGGTTTCGATGACGGATTCTGCGGCGGGCCTTCGGGAGTCCAGCCATTGATCGTAGTTCATCACCTCTTCATTGGGCACATAGGCGGTTCTGCCATCCGGGTATTGTACTTTGCTGAAGCCCGCTTCGGAACCGAGGAAGAGCAGGATATTGCCGGCCAAAAGGTCAGAGACCCGCTGGGTTCCGGAGGCGGGGCCCTTGGTGGAGAAGCCCTGGTCGGGCAGGTACACCACTTTTTCGCCCTGTTGCCACTGCTGGTATTCGGCTTCCGTCAGGGCAGTAAACCCTCCCGGGTCAAGCCAGCCGAGGTAGCCATCGGGCGTTTGCACCAGGAACCAACCCTCCGTTTCCTTATAAACCCGCAGGGGGCTGCCGAGGGTGGACTGGGTGGCCAACTCCGCGGAGTGGCGGGGTTCGGAGCGGATGTTGCAGGCAGAGAGGTTGACCACTCCGTACGTTTTGCCTTCGAGGCTATTATCGGGAAGTAGGCGGATGCGGTTGTCTGCAGGGAACCCTGCTTGTTTCAGGTTGTCATTCAGGGCCTGCACTGCGGCGGGAAGGTTGGACTCCCCTTCCAGTACTATTTTCCCGCCTTCCTGGCGGGCGGTAATGTCAAACAGAGCTACTCTTTTATCAGGAGCATGGGCCTGACGGGCCGTTTCCAGCACAGACGCTACTTCAGGCGGCAAGCCATTGTGCTTTTGGCAGGAAAAAAAGAAAGACACGATGAGGAGGAGAAAATTGATTCTTTTCATGATTCGGCCATAGTTTCAGGAAAGAGCTCGTAGGCCAAATATAAGTACTTTAAGCCGTTCTGGGAATCTGGTGGGAGGAATGAGGGCTTAAATTAAAAAGCGAAGGCCGCTCCTGTTTTCAGGAGCGGCCTTCGCTGAGCGTAAAGAGTATCTGTTTCTTAATAGCCGGAGGATTTGATGTTGTTGCTTTCCAGGCCGGAGAAGTTGAAGCTGCCGACGCGGCTGCTGATCTCGCTGCCGACGGAGGAGCTGTTCTTTTCGAAGCGGCAGCCGACCATGATGGCTTCGCAGGTGCCTTTTGAGGAAGCGGTGCGGTCGTTGTAAACGCCGCTGGCGCGGATGTAAGCTACATTTGCAACAAAAACGCAGTTTTTGAGCAGGGGCTGTGCGCTGCCGTACTCTGCTTTATTGAACATTCCGGCCCCGTAGGTAGCTTCGTTAGCTTCGAAGAAGCAGTTGGTGAAGCGAGGATTGCAGGAACCGTTGTTTCCATCGTTGAATACTGCGCCGCCGTCAAGGTCGGAAAGGTTGCTGATGAACTTGCAGTTTTCAATGGTGGGCTCGCAGGTGCCGTTGCTGGCGAAGTTGTACATGCCGGCGCCTTCGCGAGCGATATTGCTCATAAAGATGCAGTTTCTGATGCTGGGGCTGGAAGTGCCGTTGATGGCGTCGTTGTACCAGCCTGCGCCTTTGTGGTGCATGGGGTTTTGAGAAGCAGAGCCGGTAGCGGAACCGCCCATGATCACGAAACCGTCCACTATGGTTGCACTGCTGGCGTTTTTGGTATAGACTACGGTGAAGGCGTTGTCATCCTTGGAAGGCTGTCCGATCTCGCCGCTGAGGATCGTCAGGTTGCTGGCGGGGTCTCTTTGCTCGGGCATAGCCTCGAAGCCGGCGAAACCGCCAATAAGAGTTACGCCATCCGGAACGACGAAAGACTTGGTGCGGTCGTTGTCTTTGGTAGTGAAGTACTTGCCTGCGGCTACCCAGATCTGATCGCCGGCCTTAGCGCGCAGGAGTGCTTCCTGCAGGTTACCCATCGCCTGGTCCCAGCTGGAGCCGTTCCCGTTCGCTCCTTTTTTGACAAAAATGACCCGGGCGCTAAGGTGGCCAACTGCCAGGATCAATGCTGTAAGTAATAATACTCTTTTCACGCTCAAAATAGTTTTGAAGTTGGTAGTAACAAAATCGCAATGAGAAAACTGGGAACTCAGTTGACTGGGAAAGTAACTTGCCAGAATTGGGCAAAACTGGGATGGGACACCTTCCTGTCAAAAGAGGTGTCAAACGAAGATCACAAATGTGGGACATAGAGCGAGAGCAGGTGCTCTCTTACTTACAACATGGGACGGATTGTCAAAATCCAGTAACAAATAAAACAAAACACGGATTTTTTTCTATTGGGATATTGGGATCGAAAAAAATCCTTTTTTCACGCTTAACTATTCTATTTGGCTTTGAGGTATAAATGGGATAAACAAAAATATAGAATTATTGGGAAATTCTATACTGGTTAACGGCCACTTTTTGGATTTGTTTCACGCTTTTGAACAAATTAATAAAAATTAACAAACCCAATCTGTGGATTAACTTCTTGCAAGATAAGCAAAACTCAAGCCAAAAAGCAAGAACAAGAAGATAAATTTTTTTTTGATATGTTTTTTACTGATCTCAAAAAGAAGGCCGCAACTTTCTGGTACATCTGGCCCCTGAGAACGAAACAATTTCTACTGGCAGACGTATGACGGGATGTGATAAAGTGTCTGTTCGGGCCTTTTAAAGGTAAGATAGGAGTCTATCCCCCCGGTTTTAACCTAATAATTTTCTCAAATTCCGGTACTTAACAATAGTTTTTCTTTATTTTGGCGGGGCCCGGAGATAGCAACCAGGTTTCCATAGCCCAAAATGAAAGAAGGACGGCCTAAGCATAATCTATAAAGGACAAAGCTTTAATCATGAGAATTCTATTCTTGTCCATCATGGCCATCCTGGCGCTCCAATATTCAGGCCAAAGCCAAAGTCTGAAGGAAGTCCTGGAAGCGGGTGATGCATCTTTCCAGAGCCGGGATTATTATAATGCTTACAGGTGTTATGAAACCATCCTGAAGTATGCGGCCCAAGGGGCATACAAGGAGGATACCCTGTCTGTGAAGTTCCGCTATGCACAGGTACTCACAGCGGCTCAACTATTTCTCCAAACCAACGCCCTGTACGGAGAACTCAGCCGGCATACCGGGGTGTGAGCGGGGATATCTATGCCCGGTCCGTATTCAACCAGGCTAAAATGCTGCAAAACCTCGCCCAGGATAGTACCCAAAACTACGCCCAGGCACTCGACACCTATCAGTTTTTCCTCAGTGAGGAACTCTTCCAGCAGATCGAGGGGGAATCCAAGGTCAAAGAACGTTTTAAACAGGCAGCCGAATCGGGAATCCTCAGTTGTGATTCCCTGAGGAATGCTCCTGTAGCCCGGACCGACAGCCTCTATCGGCTGCCCGAGCCCATCAACTCCGGCTACTCTGAACTGGGGCCGGTACAGATCGGCAATACCCTGTATTTTTCCTCCATCCGCTTTTTACCTGTAGGCATTACCGCGCCGCGCCAATCCCAATTCTTTTCCAAACAGTTAATGGCAACCTTCAGAGCAGGAACCGGCCAGGAAACCGGGGTTGAAGCCATTGACAGCTTCCTCGTACTACCGCGTTCGGAGGATTACAATGCCGATAACCTGCATACCCTCCACACGGCATTCAGCCAGGATGAACAACAGATGTTCTTTACACAGTGCGTACAGGAGAATGGGAATATTTTCTGCTCTATCTACCGGCGCAGCCGCCTCGGTGATGGGAGCTGGGGTAAGCCCCAAAAGCTGCCCATCAATGCAGATAACAAGGAATTTACCACTACCCAGCCCAGTACGGCTTTCGACTGTGCGGCGGGCAAGGAATGGTTGTACTTTTCCTCCGACCGGCCAGGTACCCAGGGAGGCCTCGATATCTGGCGGGCTGAGATCAAAGAGGACGGCACGCTGGATGAGCCCGAAAACCTCTACGCTATCAATACGAAGTGGGACGACGCCACTCCTTTTTTCCACAGCCTCTCCCAGCGGCTTTACTTCAGCTCCGATGCCCCGCCCAGCTTTGGTGAATACGATATATTCTTCAGCGAGTTCAAAGACGGCGCCTGGTCGGTGCCTGAAAATATGGGCATCCCGTACAACAGCGGTTACAATGACTACTACTTCTTTCTGACAGCGGACGGTAAGAAGGAATATTTTTCCTCAGACCGGCCTCGTTCCTTCCGTTTTGTAGAAGACCTGGAGTTTTGTTGTACGGATATCTATACCATGGGTAACAAGGTAGGCCGGGTTATAGAAGTGAGCCTGGAAGATTGCGATGAATCCAATGCCCTGGAGAAGACTGTAGAGCTTTATGAAATATCCTGTGGGGAGCGCGGGCCGGTGGCCGATACCCGCACGGTGGTGGGCAAAGGAACGGTTTCCTTTACCACGCAGCTATACCATAATTATGAGATAGTGGCGCGGAGCACCTCTTCCGATGTATCCCGCACGAAACAATTTAATCTTTCTGAGGGCCGCTACCTCGACAGCGAAGAGAAGATTACCTGGAAACCGGAACCGTTTTTCCCCACCTGGCTGGATATGAGCGTGGTAGCTTACGATGAGGCCAGCGGGGCAACATTGGATGGAGCCTCTATTACGGTAACGGATTCGGATACGGGGGCGCCGTTATCCGGCCAGGGCGGCAACCGCTTCCGGATAAAACCTGATGTGGTGTATACCGTCGGCGTAGCCATGAATCCCGGACAGTCGGATTATGGCAAAGGCTCAACCCGGCCATCTTCCTATATTCCGGTAGATACCACTTACAGCTTTACGCTTTCTGATGAGGGGAAAATGCTTCGGCTATGCGGAAAAGTGGAGTTGAAGGTCCCCATGAAAATACAAACCCCTTCTCTCGACCTTCCCATCTTTCTCTACTTCGACCACGATATGCCCTTGCGGTACAAAGGCCGGGCCGATCAGACTCGGCAGACCTTTGATGACGCCATTACTCGTTATCTGGAGAAAAGAGAAGATTACCTTACCAATAACGACCCTTCTGAGAAAGGCCGGGTCAATGCCTTCTTCGCCCGTGAAGTCAGCGGCGGCCTGAGCACCCTGGATAACCTCGCCGAGTCGCTGCTCAAATATGTGGAGTACATGAAGGAGGGCGAGCAGTTGGTCATTGAGATCCAGGGCTACTGTAGCCCCCGCGGTAATAGCCTGTACAACCGGCTGCTCAGTAAGCGGCGGATTCAGTGCGTGCGCACTTACCTGGAATCCTATTCAGCGGAAGGCAAGGTGCTGAAAGGGTACATCGGCGATAAGATCATCATCAGAGAGCTGCCGCTCGGGGAATCCCGGGCCAGCAGCGCCTATCCGGATAACGACCCCAACTCGATATGGGGCATCGGCCCGGCCCTCGACCGCCGCGTGGAAATAGTGGACCTGAGCAAAGGGGAAGAAGAACTGACCAACCTGCCTGCCGATTCGAATAATCAGGAGCAGGAACCCTAAATACTCAAAGAGGATTTTAAGGTGTGGAAATGGCTGGAAGTATCAGCAGCCCGCCGCTTATTTTTTATACCCGTTGGAGTTATCGTGTTTTTTTTGCTGTGTTGCTGGAGAGTTCTTTTCCTGGCCTACAGAGGCCGTATTTCCCTCAAAGTAATTGTTTCCGAGAACGGGCTGGCAGGAACCTTTGCCAGAATATTCGTTATGAATGCTTCCACTGCGTACCAGAGCATTATTGTTCTTGAAAAAATTATTCTGGATAACAGGTTTCACCATACCTCCCTTGGGTTCGTTGAAGATCCCGGCACCGTAGGAAGCAACATTCGATTCGAAAAGACAATGGGTGATCTCCGGGCTGCAATTTCCATCTATGCTGATATTCATGATGGCCCCGCCGTCGAGGTCGGCCTTATTGTTGATGAAAGAACAATGTGTGATGACTGGCTGGCAGGCGCCCTTTTTCGTAGCCAGGTTCAAAATGCCGGCGCCTTCGCGAGCGTAATTTTTGGTGACTGTGCAGTTGCGGATAATAGGGCTGCTGGATAGGCCGTCAGTGGCCAGATTTAAAATGCCAGCACCGCGGAATTCCAGGTTTTGGGCCTTGTCTGAGCCATTGGCCGCGCCGCCTGTGATATAAAAGCCATCGACAACGGCCCTTTCTCCAACATTGATGCAATAAACTACGGTAAAAGCATTATCGTGAAAAGAGGCAGTTCCTATTTCACCACTGAGGTAGGTGATGTTTTCAGTGAGCTCCCTTTGCTCGATAGCAGTTTCAAAACCGGCGAATCCACCGTACAATTCCACGCCGGGTTTCAGCAGAAAAGCCTTAGTCCGGTCGTTATTCTCGGCAGTCTTGTACGTTCCCTTTGAGACCCATATCTGGTCACCCGTCTTGGCCAATTCCAAGGCTTTGTGCAGGCTGCCCATAGCCGTTTCCCAGGAGTTCCCGCTACCCTTGCCATTTTGGCTGACGAAAATGGTCCTTGCAACCAGCTGGCTGAAGGCCAGCACTAACGCAGAAAGTAAAAATATTCTTTTCACACTCAATAAGTTTTGAAGATGTCTTAATAGCTGCTATAATAAGGTTGTCAATTTTGAAAGCCCAGAATTGGAGGGGTGCCAGGTTAGAATTGCTGGTTAAGGGCCCCTTCTGTTTTAAAGGCGCCAAACGAAGATAGTAGTAAATAGCGGATAATGCCCCCTTTCAGGGGGCACACATGGGAATAATTATAATTTAATAACGATGGCTCCCAAAATAAGTTGCACGTTTTTCGAAAAGTCTGGCCTAAAAAATAGGCAAAAGGTGCCACAAAAAACGAGGGAATGTAAAATAAGGAAAATCATAATCTTTCCGTGCAGGAGATTTCTGAAAAATTTGGCGTACCTTGGTTTTTGTACTATCAACAACCGTTTCCAATGAGGTTGGCCCTCTTTTTTCGCCCGGGCTTGCGATTTTCTGATAAGGAAAATTTATTATCTGAAGTTTTTTTTTAATTTTGGTGTAACGATTCCACCTTCATCTTCGTATACAAAGGTGCTTTGAACTCCCCCGTTTTCGCTCCCCCTAATGAACAGGACTAGCAGCCACTCCTGATGAGTGGGTTAATTTAATATTCCAAAATCCGTGGTGATAACATAGTTTTTCCTTATTTTGGGCAACAACCCGGAAGTGCAACTATTCCTTCCTGCTCAAAAACAGGAAGGGCTGAATTAGTTTTACTTTAACCAAAACCAATTGACCTTGAAAAGGATACTTTACCTTTGGTTATTGGCCTTCTGGGTGGTTCCGGAGCTTCGTGCTCAGGACATTCACTTCTCTCAGTTCGCCTACTCTCCATCTAACCTCAACCCCGCGCTAACCGGGGTTTTCAGAGGCAATACCCGCCTTGTCGCCAACTTGCGGAATCAGTGGAAGGCTGTTCCTGTCGATTACCTTACCTTTTCCGCCGGGGGCGATATCAAGATCCCAAAAAGATATGGTAAGAACGGCTTCTTTGCCGCTGGTATGGCCTTCAACTACGATCAGGCAGGCCTGGCCCGGCTCAATTTGGCGAACCTCAACCTCAGCGGATCCTATACGCATCAGCTGACGAACTGGGCATTCATCACCGCAGGGGCGCAGGCTGGATTCAGCCGCAGGGGCTTCAAAATTGATGACCTTACTTTTGACGTTCAGTACGACCCCGCTACCAGTGGGTTAAACCCAGACAAGGGCAGTGGGGAGATTTTTGAATCTTTTAGTAACCATTTTGCCGACCTTAGTGCCGGTGTCAATTTCCGCTTCCAGGATTACAGTAATTGCGAGATCGTCAATGATCTCAGCAAGCGGTCTTATCTGGATGTCGGGATTGGCCTGTTCCACCTTAACCGGCCGGATCAGAGCTTCAACAACACCGGAGAGGCCAAACTCTTTATTCGCTACAGCCCGTACCTGCTGGCCAACAAACAGGTCAATGAACTCGTAGATGTGTTCGGCCAGTTGAACTTCCAGTTCCAGGGGCCCTACGAGGAATGGCTGGCCGCCTTGGGAGGAAGAGTCTATATCGACCGTACCCCCGGCAACCAAAAGTCGGTGGCCCTAAGCTGCGGATACCGCTTCAATCAGGACTTCGGCGATGCGGTTTTCCCCACAGTGGAAGTTCAGGTCGACCGAATCTATGGCAGTTTTTCTTATGATATCAACTTATCTGACTTCAAGGTAGCAACCCTGCGTCGGGGTGGCCCGGAGTTTACGATCAGGTATATCATCAGCAGAGTCTGTTTTGACAATAAATATTTCTGCCCCCTACTTTAACTATAGATACGGCGGGCGGCCTCTTTATGGCTGCGCTGCCCCTGCTACTTATCCCCGATTTATTTGAGATTGCGCGATTTTGAGGTTTTCAGGCCATCTGACATCAGAGAAATGGAAATTTTGAGAGGGCCTGAAAACCGTCTCAGAGAGAATCTCCCACATTCCGTAAATGTATTTCTTTTTTTTTCTGAAAGAGCTTTGATAAACATTTGGACAAAAAAAACAATATGAGACTAGTAATATTGTCCTTGTTGGTTAGTCTGGTGTTTTCCATTACCAGCCACGGCCAATCCTTGGATGAAGTAATCAAGGTGGGAAATCAGTCCTTTATGACAAAGGACTACTACAATGCTTTTCGTTGCTACGGAACGGTACTTGATTATTTGAAAAGGGATAAGTACAAAGGGGATTGGGATACGCTGTATATAAAATACCGCTATGCCGAGGCCGCTCAACGTTTCAACTACTTTGAGGGAGCGGACTCCGTCTATTCCATCCTGCGGGAGGAAAGCAAAGGCAAAAATATGGACGTATATGCCCGGTCCACATTCAATTTGGCGCGGGTCAAACAGAGCCTTGCCGAGGAAGCCTTTGCACCAGACATGGCCCGCCTGAATCCAGCTACCCTGGAAGATGCGCGGACACTGTATCAGGAATTCCTGAACGATAAGCTTAGCCAGAACCTTAAATTATTCCCGGGCTCCGGCAAGGAAACCCCTGAAGCCCTCACCGAGGTAGGCCGAGGCCAATTTGATCACGAAGCCAGAAAAGGAATATCCGATTGCGAAAGGAGCATCCAGTTTGCCCGTGAACATCCGGAAGGCATCAAAAGAGATCCCATCTCAAGGCTCCCCGATATCGTCAACTCTGAATACTCCGACCTGGCGCCCATGCTGAGAGGTAATGAACTGTTCTTCTCCTCCATCAAATTCCCTTCAAAACCAGATCGCCTGAAAAGACAGTCCCGGATTTATTCCCAGGTCCTTAAAGCGGCCTACTCCGGGAATGCACCAGAAAGCCGGGATTCCATTGTAATGGTCGATACGCTGGCAAAAGTGTCCTTTTTTAATGACGATGACGATTTCAGCCATACCATCCATAATGCTATTACCCAAGACGGGCAGTGGATGTATTTTTCCCATTGCCCCCAGGGCAAAGGGGAGGAACCGGATTGCCACTTGTACCGGCGCAGGATGACGGCCAGCAACTCCGAGGAGGAACCTGAATACTTGAGCATCAATGTAGATAATGCCATCGCTACTCAACCGAGTATCAGCTATGACCCCTGGACAGGCAAGCAATGGCTGTATTATGCCACCAACCGCGGCACCAAGGGAGACCTGGATATCTGGCGCTGCCAGATCCTTAATGGCGGCGACAGCCTCGGCGTTGCGGAGGCCGTTCCCGGGGTAAATACCGAATGGAACGAAGCGACTCCCTTTATGCATTTCTTGTCCGGCCAGTTGTTCTTTAGCTCCGACCGGGAATCCTCCTTCGGGCTTTACGACAATTTTGTCAGGAAAAGCTGTGGTTCGGAAATGGTTATTGAAAACCTGGGGCTTAAGCTCAATAGCGGATACAATGACCAGTACTACTTCCTTTCCCCAGATGGAGACAGGGCTTATTTCTCTTCAGACCGCCCCGAATCCACCCGCTTCATCGATTCCCTGAATGCGTGCTGCCAGGATATTTTCACCTATCCCATCGATGTCGACACGGAGCTGGAAGTTCTGGTAAAGGGTTGCGAGGGCCTGAACCTTACCGCCCAGGCAGATATCAAAATCTACGATGTTACTTATTGCGATTGTAGAAAGGGGGAAAACCTTGTACCGTATACCCTTCAGGCGCAAGCCGGAGATACCATTGCCGTTGCCACGCTGAAGAAATACCATTCTTATAAGGTTTTTGCCTCGTTTGAGGGCTACAACCCGGATTCAACCGCAATAGCCCTGCCCCTTAGCTGCGACGGAGAGGAAGCGGAGATGGTAAAGGCATCCATGTCTTTAGCTCCTACTTTTGTGGACATTACTTTCACCGTTGTGGACAGCCTGACCCGGGAGCCACTGGAGCCGGGAGAATATACACTTGATGTCAGCTCCATTGGAGGGGCGCCTGAGACAATACAAAGACAACCGTATCGCCTGCGCACTTTTTCCGATTACACGCTGTCGGCTGTGGCCAAAGACCCCATTTACATACCCAAAACGATGGAGTTGAATAATGTACAGCCGACTCCAACCTGTAAGGAAACAATTCCTGTGGAATTGGCTCCTTGTTTTCCGGATAGCCTGAAGGGAATCATCTTCTATTTTGACAATGACAAACCCAGCCGCATAGTACGGAGCGTATGGACGACGACCAATGAGCGGTTCAACCAGGCGCTCGTCAACCCTTACCTGGACCAGAAAAAGACATACAGAGACTTCAATTTGAAACCCATCCCTGTTCAATGGGATCTGATTAAAGACAGCATCAGATTTGAAAGTAGGGCAGGCTTTGGTGAAGGGGTCGATACCCTCCTCAGCTTGAGTAATCCTGCCAGTGAATCCAATTCGGAAGAGATCCCGCTGCGCTTTTTCGTGAGAAAATCGAAAAAAGGAGTTCTTCAGGTGGTCCCGGATGAAGTTACCGTAGGAGGGCGAATCGACCGCTTCTTCGAACGTGACCTGGAAGGGAACCTGAATAAATTCAACAACTTAATTCAGTACGTCAAGGGCTATCTCGAAACGGGTAACGATCTGGATATCACCATGCGTGCTTACTGCAGTATCCGGGTAAGTGACATTAGGTCTACCTATAACGATTCGTTGGCGGTGCGCCGGATCCGCTGTATTGAAAGCACGATAAGGGAGGCGCTCGACCGGGCCTGGAAGGCAGAAAATGTAGATGATAGGAGAAAACAGGAATTTGGCAAACTAACCATCATCAGGGAAGCCTTGAGCGATTCGAAGGCTGCCAAAAATTTTCCGGACCCCAACCTGGACCCCAGTGCGGATGACGGAGGCAAATATTTCCTGTCCGCTGCTTTAGACCGTCGGGTTGAAATTACATCCATCAGCATAAAAAGTTGCAAAGATAATGATAACCTTTCCTCCCAAGTAACTATCAAAAACCCTTGACAAACAGAACCATGAACATTACTACAATAAATATGCCAGCATTGATCAAGGCCACTTTCCTGGCACTCCTCTGGAGTTTACCGGCCTTACTATGGAGCACTACCTCTTATCACTGGGATGAGCCAGGCCATTGCCAGTGGCAGGAACAGGAAGAACAGCAGCAGGCTTTAGAGGGCTGGCAATGGGCTTTCCTTGCCGGAGATACTCTTCGGCCTGGGTTTGCCACCCATGCCTGCGACCTGATTTGCCCGGAATTTCCGGTCAACCAGATCGTGGTGAACGCCACCTGCGGGCAGAACAACGGCAGCGCCAAAGTGGAGCCGCTTGGTTATCCCGCAGGCACCACGTTCAACTACACCTGGTCGGGCAATGTCAGCACCACCAATGAAGCCGACAGCCTCGCCGCAGGAATTTATTACGTGACCATCTCGGTGGCACAGTCCGGTAACGGCTCCTTTCGCAATTGCGATACCAAAGCCGTTATTCTGGTCAGCGACGTCAATGGCCCTGAAGTGAATGTGACGGGCACCGTAGCTGCCGACTGTTTATCAGAGGCGGGCAAGGTTAAACTGAATATCTCCAGTGGCACGCCGCCATTTACCATCAACTGGTCCGGTGGGGTGCGAACTGCCAATGGCCTGGGCGAGGTTTCGTTCTCCAACCTGGCTGCTGGCACGTATACCTTCCTGGTAACCGATGCCAATGGATGTAAAAAGGCCCTCCTTGCCGAAGTTCCCCGCGACCCCAATGGTTTTAATATATCCCTGTCTGTCACACCGGCAAACGGATGTGGCGCCACCGACGGCGCCCTGACGGTAAACATGCTGGGAGGTTTCCCCCCCTACAAGGTCACGTTCAACAATCTGAACACCATCACTGTAAATAGCAACTCCTTTACTTTTTCGAATCTGCCCGCCGGTTATTACCGGGTGTCCGTCATAGATGCTCTATTATGTGAGGCTGATGCCAATATTCCAATCGAAGATGGCAGCCCCTGTAATATCAACGGCTGGACGGCTGTGAATGCAACGTGCTCCAACGGTATAGGTTATCTGAAGTTTAACGGTTCCGGCGCAGCTCACGAGACCTACGAAGTGCGGCAGATGAACTCCACTTTCACCATCCAAAGTATAGCCGGTAATGCTACCGCCACTATAGAGGTACCGGCAGGAGACTACCGCATCAAAAGAATAAGCTCACAGGATGCCTGTATTTGTGAGTTCAATCTCTTCGTAGATACCCCCGATGAATTGATGGCTGAAGTAGATGTGAAAGACGAATGCATCCCCGGAGGCACCAGCACGAATTCTATTACTGTAATTGAAATCAAAGGGGGCACTCCTCCTTATTCAGTAGTCCTTAAAGATAGCACCGGCGCGGTAATCGCTTCGCCTTATGAGAACCTGGCTCTTGGAAAATATACCCTTTCCATTACGGATGCCAACACCTGCCGGCCCGTAACCAAGGTGATAAATATCGTCGGCTGCCCCTGCAGCCCGATCAGCGTGGCCGTTACTCCTGCGGATACTACGATATGTGAAGGAGAACCGGTGACGCTTCAGGCACTTGTAACGTCCTCCGATCCGCCGGCCGCCATTACCTGGTTCGAAGGGAATAACCAAATAGGCACCGGGCCAACCCTTTCCCTTACCCCCACGGCCGGTATCAATGAGTATGCCGTCGTTGTGGAGAGCAGTTGCGATACCACTACGGCCAGAGCTACGGCGCGTATTAAAGTTGCTGAAAATATCCCGCTGACAGCCGAGCCCGATTACCTCCTGGTATGTACCGACGACCCGGTAACGATCGATGTTTCCGGGCCGCTGACCGAATGCGTGATCTGGTTGAACAGCAATGGCGCACCCCTGGATACCGGAGCCCAGTTTACCGTTGTTCCGGAACCAGGCATCAATAAATATATAGCCACCCTGCCAGGGGCGGAAGATTGCGTGGCCCCGGATACGGTTACGATAGAATATCGCACCGAAACGGTTAACGTATCGACAACCGGTTCGGCCAAGGTGTGCGAGGGCGAAGAAGTGTGCCTGCTGGCTACTTTTACCCCAAATGATACTACGGTACGCCTCTCTTGGGTTGATGTTGACGGCAATGTAGTAGACAATGATGCAGAGTATTGCGTAACGCCTGCCGTTGGTACTCACCAATATCGGGTGATCGCCAGTAACGGCTGCTCCTCGGACACGGCTACGGCTATTGTTACCGTTATTGCAGATTTGACCAAGATAGAGATCACCCCATCGGATACCGTTACGCTGTGCGCGCCGGAAGAGGTTTGCTTTACGGTGACGGACACCACGCTGTGGGACTGCGTCGAATGGGTAAATGCCAATGGAGAAGTTGTCGGCACGGGCGGCGAGCTGTGCGTGACGCCAACGGAGATCGGCCTGCACTGTTATGTGGCGCGCGTTCCGGACAACCTGGGGCTGAACTGCATTCTACCGGACACGGCCTGTGTGAAGCTGGTACCGGACAGCCTGTCGGTCGCAGTGGAAGGGGCCAGGAAAGTATGCGAAGGGGAAGAAGTATGCCTGACGGCAGTGGTAGGGCCGGACCCGATCATGTCGATGGCGACGTGGACGGATGAGTCTGGCGCAGTAGTAGGCACGGGCCTGGAGCTGTGCGTGACGCTTCCTCCTGGCACCTATAAATATACCGTGACCGTAAATAACGGCTGCGCCACTGCTATGGACATGGCCACCGTTCGGGTGCTGTCGGATACGACCAAGATAGAAATTACGCCATCGGATACCGTTACGCTGTGCGCCCCGGAAGAGGTTTGCTTTACGGTGACGGACACCACGCTGTGGGACTGCGTCGAATGGGTAAATGCCAATGGAGAAGTTGTCGGCACGGGCGGCGAGCTGTGCGTGACGCCAACGGAGATCGGCCTGCACTGTTATGTGGCGCGCGTTCCGGACAACCTTGGGCTGAGCTGCATTCTACCGGACACGGCCTGTGTGAAGCTGGTACCGGACAGCCTGTCGGTCGCAGTGGAAGGGGCCAAGAAAGTATGCGAAGGGGAAGAAGTATGCCTGACGGCAGTAGTAGGGCCGGACCCGATCATGTCGATGGCGACGTGGACGGACGAGTCTGGCGCAGTAGTAGGCACGGGCCTGGAGCTGTGCGTGACGCTTCCTCCTGGCACCTATAAATATACCGTGACCGTAAATAACGGCTGCGCCACTGCTATGGATATGGCCACCGTTCGGGTGCTGTCGGATACGACCAAGATAGAAATTACGCCATCGGATACCGTTACGCTGTGCGCGCCGGAAGAGGTTTGCTTTACGGTGACGGACACCACGCTGTGGGACTGCGTCGAATGGGTAAATGCCAATGGAGAAGTTGTCGGCACGGGCGGCGAGCTGTGCGTGACGCCAACGGAGATCGGCCTGCACTGTTATGTGGCGCGCGTTCCGGACAACCTTGGGCTGAGCTGCATTCTACCGGACACGGCCTGTGTGAAGCTGGTACCGGACAGCCTGTCGGTCGCAGTGGAAGGGGCCAGGAAAGTATGCGAAGGGGAAGAAGTATGCCTGACGGCAGTAGTAGGGCCGGACCCGATCATGTCGATGGCGACGTGGACGGACGAGTCTGGCGCAGTAGTAGGCACGGGCCTGGAGCTGTGCGTGACGCTTCCTCCTGGCACCTATAAATATACCGTGACCGTAAATAACGGCTGCGCCACTGCTATGGATATGGCCACCGTTCGGGTGCTGTCGGATACGACCAAGATAGAAATTACGCCATCGGATACCGTTACGCTGTGCGCGCCGGAAGAGGTTTGCTTTACGGTGACGGACACCACGCTGTGGGACTGCGTCGAATGGGTAAATGCCAATGGAGAAGTTGTCGGCACGGGCGGCGAGCTGTGCGTGACGCCAACGGAGATCGGCCTGCACTGTTATGTGGCG
The DNA here is from genome assembly GCA_020636405.1 of Lewinellaceae bacterium. GTDB lineage: Bacteria > Bacteroidota > Bacteroidia > Chitinophagales > Saprospiraceae > JACJXW01. The sequence continues at coordinate 177,658 of JACJXW010000004.1, forward strand.
CGCGTTCCGGACAACCTTGGGCTGAGCTGCATTCTACCGGACACGGCCTGTGTGAAGCTGGTACCGGACAGCCTGTCGGTCGCAGTGGAAGGGGCCAGGAAAGTATGCGAAGGGGAAGAAGTATGCCTGACGGCAGTAGTAGGGCCGGACCCGATCATGTCGATGGCGACGTGGACGGACGAGTCTGGCGCAGTAGTAGGCACGGGCCTGGAGCTGTGCGTGACGCTTCCTCCTGGCACCTATAAATATACCGTGACCGTAAATAACGGCTGCGCCACTGCTATGGATATGGCCACCGTTCGGGTGCTGTCGGATACGACCAAGATAGAAATTACGCCATCGGATACTGTTACGCTGTGCGCCCCGGAAGAGGTTTGCTTCGAAGTGACGGACACCACGTTGTGGGACTGCATACAGTGGGTAGACGCCAGCGGCACGATCGTCGGCACGGGTGGCGAGTTGTGCGTGACGCCAACAGAAGTGGGCCTGCACTGGTACGTTGCCCGGGTAGACAGCACCTTGGACTGTGTTCTACCGGATACAGCCTACGTGAAGCTGGTACCGGACAGCCTGTCGGTCACAGTGGAAGGGGCCAAGAAAGTATGCGAAGGGGAAGAAGTATGCCTGACGGCAGTAGTAGGTCCGGACCCGATCATGTCGATGGCGACGTGGACGGACGAGTCTGGCGCAGTAGTAGGCACGGGCCTGGAGCTGTGCGTGACGCTTCCTCCTGGCACCTATAAATATACCGTGACCGTAAATAACGGCTGCGCCACTGCTATGGACATGGCCACCGTTCGGGTGCTGTCGGATACGACCAAGATAGAAATTACGCCATCGGATACTGTTACGCTGTGCGCCCCGGAAGAGGTTTGCTTCGAAGTGACGGACACCACGTTGTGGGACTGCATACAGTGGGTAGACGCCAGCGGCACGATCGTCGGCACGGGTGGCGAGTTGTGCGTGACGCCAACAGAAGTGGGCCTGCACTGGTACGTTGCCCGGGTAGACAGCACCTTGGACTGTGTTCTACCGGATACAGCCTACGTGAAGCTGGTACCGGACAGCCTGTCGGTCACAGTGGAAGGGGCCAAGAAAGTATGCGAAGGGGAAGAAGTATGCCTGACGGCAGTAGTAGGTCCGGACCCGATCATGTCGATGGCGACGTGGACGGACGAGTCTGGCGCAGTAGTAGGCACGGGCCTGGAGCTGTGTGTGACGCTTCCTCCTGGCACCTATAAATATACCGTGACCGTAAATAACGGCTGCGCCACTGCTATGGATATGGCCACCGTGCGGGTGCTGTCGGATACGACTAGGATAGAGATCACCCCATCGGATACCGTTTCGCTGTGCGCCCCGGAAGAGGTTTGCTTCGAAGTGACGGACACCACGTTGTGGGACTGCATACAGTGGGTAGACGCCAGCGGCACGATCGTCGGCACGGGTGGCGAGTTGTGCGTGACGCCAACAGAAGTGGGCCTGCACTGGTACGTTGCCCGGGTAGACAGCACCTTGGACTGTGTTCTACCGGATACAGCCTACGTGAAGCTGGTACCGGACAGCCTGTCGGTCACAGTGGAAGGAGCCAAGAAAGTATGCGAAGGGGATGAAGTATGCCTGACGGCAGTAGTAGGTCCGGACCCGATCATGTCGATGGCGACGTGGACGGACGAGTCTGGCGCAGTAGTAGGCACGGGCCTGGAGCTGTGCGTGACGCCGCCTCCCGGGACGCATAAATATACGGTAGTTGTGGACAACGGCTGCACCAGCGCCATGGCAATGGCTACCGTGCGGGTGCTGTCGGATACCACCAAGATAGAAATTACACCATCTGACACCCTGATGCTGTGCGCGCCGGAAGAGGTCTGCTTCGAAGTGACGGACACCACGTTGTGGGACTGTATACAGTGGGTAGACGCCAGCGGCACGATCGTCGGCACGGGTGGCGAGTTGTGTGTGACGCCTACGGAAATCGGCCTGCACTGGTACATTGCGCGAGTGGACAGCACGCTGGATTGCATTATCCCGGATACGGCTTATGTGAAACTGTTGCCAGACAGCCTGTCGGTTACGGTTGAAGGGCCGGTGAAGATATGTGAAGGCGATGAAGTATGCCTGGCCGCGGTGGTAACGCCGACCGACCTGATGGCCAGCGCGACGTGGACGGACGAATCAGGGGCAGTCATTGGGACAGGCTTAGAGTTGTGCATAACACCTCCAGGTGTGGGCACCTACAAATATACGGTAGTGGTGGACAATGGCTGTACCACCGCCATGGATATGGCGACTGTGCGGGTGCTGTCGGATTCGACCAAGATAGAAATCACACCATCTGACACCCTGATGTTGTGCGCGCCGGAAGAGGTTTGCTTCGAAGTGACGGACACCACGCTATGGGACTGCATACAGTGGGTAGACGCCAGCGGCATGATCGTCGGTACAGGCGGTGAATTGTGCGTGACGCCTACGGAAGTCGGCTTGCATTGGTATGTCGCACGGGTAGACAGCACTTTGGACTGCGTTCTTCCGGATACGGCTTATGTGAAGCTGTTACCGGATAGCCTGACAGTCACCGTTGAAGCTCCGTCGAAGGTATGCGAAGGCGATGAAGTCTGCCTGACGGCAATAGTAACGCCGAGCGCCCTGATGGCAAGCGCGACGTGGACGGATGAATCGGGGGCAGTAGTCGGTACAGGCCTGGTGCTCTGCATAACGCCACCTCCTGGAACACCTAAATACACAGTAGTAGTAGACAACGGCTGCGCCACCGCCATGGGTATGGCCACTGTACATGTGCTGCCGGATTCCACCAAGATAGAAATTACCCCATCGGACACCGTCACGCTGTGCGCGCCGGAGGAAGTATGTTTCGAAGTAACAGATACTACCTTGTGGGACTGCGTCGAGTGGGTAGACGCCACTGGCGAGATCGTCGGCACGGGGGGCTCGCTGTGCGTGATGCCCACCGAGGTTGGCCTGTACTGGTACGTTGCTCAGGTGAATGACAGCCTGGGGCTAAGCTGTATCCTTCCCGACACGGCCTATGTGAAGCTGGTTCCGGACAGCCTGTCGGTAAATGTGGAAGGCGCCAAGAAAGTATGCGAAGGCGATGAAGTCTGCCTGACGGCGGTAGTAACTCCGAGTGCTCTGATGGCGATGGCGACGTGGACGGATGAGTCTGGTGTAGTCGTTGGCACGGGCCTGGAGCTGTGCATAACACCGCCAGGGACAGGCGCCTATAAATACACGGTAATAGTAGACAATGGTTGCGATACCGCTATGGCTATGGCGACGGTGCATGTGCTGTCGGATACCACCAAGATAGAGATCACGCCCTCGGAAACCGTTACGTTGTGCGCACCGGAGGAAGTATGTTTCACGGTGACGGATACTACGCTGTGGGATTGTATCGAATGGGTGGACGCCGACGGCATCGTAGTGGGCACGGGTGGTGAGCTGTGCGTAACGCCGACGGAAATTGGTTTGTACTGTTATGTGGCGCGGGTTCCGGAGAGCCTGGGGCTGAATTGTATTCTTCCGGATACGGCCTGTGTGAAGCTGGTTCCGGACAGCCTGTCGGTAAATGTGGAAGGCGCCAGGAAAGTATGCGAAGGCGACGAGGTATGCCTGACGGCAACGGTGACGCCGAACGCGCTGATGGCGATGGGGGTATGGACGGACGAATCGGGCGTAGTTGTGGGTACGGGCCTGGAGTTGTGCGTAACGCCTCCGCCCGGGACGCATAAATATACCTTGGTTGTAGACAACGGCTGTGCCACTGCCATGGATATGGCCACCGTAGTGGTGCTGGCGGATGAAACCAAGATAGAGGCCGTGCCTTCCGATACCATATTGTGCTCCCCGGAAGAGGTGTGTTTCACAGTGACAGACACTACGCTGTGGGATTGCGTCGAATGGGTGGACGCCGCTGGCATCGTAGTAGGTACGGGCGGCGAGCTGTGTGTGACGCCTACGGAAATTGGATTGAACTGTTATGTGGCGCGGGTTCCGGAGAGCCTGGGGCTGAATTGTATTCTTCCGGATACAGCCTGTGTGAAGCTGGTTCCGGACGACCTGACGGTTACGGTAGATGGGGCCAGGAAAGTATGCGAAGGGGCTGAGGTGTGCCTGACGGCAGTAGTCGGCCCGGATCCGATCATGGCGATGGCGACCTGGACGGACGCGTCTGGCGCGGTCGTAGGTACGGGCCTGGAGCTGTGCGTAACGCCACCACCTGGAATACATGAATATACAGTGATTGTAGATAACGGCTGTGCCACGGCCATGGATATGGCTACTGTAGTGGTGCTGGCGGATGATACCAAAATAGAGATCGCGCCTTCAGACACCGTAATACGGTGTACGCCGGAAGAAGTGTGCTTCGAGGTTACGGACCCTGCCCTGTGGGATTGTGTCGAATGGGTAGATGCCAATGGCATAATCGTTGGCACGGGCGGCGAATTGTGCGTGACGCCCATGGAGGCTGGCCTGCACTGGTATATTGCTCAGGTGCCCGACAGTCTGGAACTAAGCTGTATCCTTCCCGACACGGCCTACGTGAAATTGCTGCCGGATGAACTGGAGCTTACACTTGTACCTTCAGATACGGTGGTGTGCGTTGGCGAATCCGTTACCATTACGGCTACGGTTGGACCGGCTATGGCTATGGCAGAGGTTACCTGGTTTGATGAATCAGGTAATCCGATTGGTATGGGCACAATTTTAGAGGACTTCCCTGCAGCTGGCATCAACGTTTACACAGCTGTTGCCGATAACGGTTGCCTGAGGGACACAGCACGGGTCGAGGTAGAAGGAGAAGACCTTATGGTTGAGATCTTTGCCGATCCTTCCACCATTTGTCCGGACCTCAATGAGGAGAGCCAGATTACTGTAACCGGATGCAATAACTGTACTTACAGTTGGTCTCCGACCGGGTCTACGGCCTCCAGCCTGACCGTGTCTCCTCTGGAGACCACAGTATACAACGTTACTGTAACCGGGAAAGCTTGTACGGAAGTATTGAGCGTAACAGTTACCGCTGAACCCTGCGACCTGTGTCCGATCAACCGGTTGTTCATGCCAACGGCCTTTACGCCTAACGGAGACGGGCTCAACGATGAGATCTGCCTGCGCAGTGAGGACTTTGACCGGTTCGATGCGATATCGGTAATGTACTACAACAGATGGGGGCAGGAAGTCTTCCGTGCAGAATGGGTGGGTGATCCGAATGACCCGAATGACGCTCCTCCTGATGACTTCTTCTGCTGGGATGGCCGGTTGAACGGAATATTACTGCCTCCGGATGTTTATGGCTACCACATCGATGTGGTCTGTCCGACGGCAGGAGGAGGACAGGAAGAGGTAAGGATCTCAGGTAACTTTACCCTCCTCTGGTAAGGGCCTGAGAATAGAGAATAAATAGAAAAAAGGCCGTCCTGGATCCCAGGATGGCCTTTTTTCATTCAGGCTATTTCAATTCGGTAAGAATTTTTATGGGGCTTTGTAATGTTCGGTGCACTGGGCATTTGTTGGCGATCTCCAGGAGTTTCAGGCGTTGTTCTTCGTCCAGTTCTCCATCCAACTCAATGGATCGGCTGAAGTAGTCGATCTTGCTCTTGGGGTCTTCTGCATTTCCAAAGTCTTCGGCGTGGTCTTTGAAGTGTTCGAGATGGATCCGCACTTCTTTCAGTGGCCACTTTTTCCGGCGGGCGTACATTTGCAGGGTCATGGCCGTGCAGGCGCCCAGTCCGGCGGTGACCAGTTCGTAGGGCGACGGGCCGTAGTCGTTGCCGCCTACGGATTCCGGCTCATCGGCAGTCAGGCTGTGGTGGCGCACCATCACATCGGTGGTGAAGCCTTCTTTTCCCAGTCGTACCGCTACTTCTTTCTGTACTTTGAGGGCCGCTTTTTCCGGCCGGCGAACGTAGCGGCCTACCCAGGAAGCGATCACCTCCCCGGCATAGCGGGAATCTTCCTTTTCGGTTAGCAGGTGGCTGGCGCCGTCCAGAGAAATAAAACTCTTGGGATGGCGGGCGGCACGGTACATCCGGGCGGCGTTCTCGATCTCCACGGTCATATCCTGTGGGGAGTGCAGGATCAGCAGGGCGCGGCCCAGCCTGTTCAGCTTGGGTTCCAGGTTTTGTTCCCTTATATCTTCCAGGAAATGCTTTTTCACGGTGAAGGGCCGGCCTCCGATATGCACTTCCGCAATACCTTCTTCTTCGATCTCCTGGGCACTTTCTGCGATCAGGTGGCCGACGTGGCCGGGAGCATAAGGGGCGCCGATGGTGGCCACTGCTTTTACGAACGGCAGCTCATGAGCTGCGCAGATCACGGCGGCCCCTCCCAGAGAATGGCCCACCAGGAGAGCGGGCGCCTGGTGGTGTTCTTCGAGGTAGCGGGCGGCCTGTACCAGGTCTTCCACGTTGGAAGAGAAGTTGGTATTGGCGAATTCTCCTTCGCTTTCCCCCAGTCCGGTAAAATCAAAACGAAGGACGGCAATACCTTTCATGTTTAATGCCCGGCTGATGTTGCCAACAGCGGTCAGGTTCTTGTTGCAGGTGAAGCAGTGTGCAAAGAGCGCATAGGCGTATGGGCGCTGGTCGACGGGAAGTTCCAGCCGGGCGGCCAGCTTTTTGCCTCTGGCATTCTGGAATTCGATCTTTTGTGAGGGCATAAGGTGCAGTTTTGGATGATGGTGCTGCAAAATAAGTCATTCCGTTGCGGAATGTAAGCGTGGCTCTACGCATATTGTCCGTTCTGTAGCCGCCAGGACAGGATGGGGTATATTAACGCGGCCCTTCCTGGAAAGCCCATTGTAGAAAGTCCGGCATTACCTTTCCCCACGTGGCGGGGTTGTGTTGGCCTCCTTTCACCTCTACATACTTTACCTCTTTCCCTTCCTGGTACCCCAGCTTTTTCAATTCCTTGATCAGGTCCAGAGTATCATCGATGGCGTCGATGATGCCATTGTTGTTGCGATCCTCTTGTTCGTCCTCCGTACCGGCCTGCATCCAGAAACGCAGCCCTTCGCGTTTGGTGCTGCCGGCCACCATTTCGTGGACGATGCGGTATCCGTCGGGATTTTCGGGGGTAAAGGCCCGGGAGCGCCACCACAGAGAACCGGAGAAAATGCCTACCTTGCCGAAGGTGCCGGGGTGGCTCCATGCCAGCCCAAAGGCAGACAAGGCCCCAAGGGAGAAACCGGCGACGGCTGTCTGGCTGGCTGTTTCAGAGACCTTATAGCGTTTTCGCAGTTCGGGAATGAGCTCCTGGAGCAGGAAGTCGGCGTAGGCTCCGGCCTTACTACCTCGCTTTTTGTAGTCCGGCCGGCCGGCAATCCCGTATTCCTGCATGCGATTTTGATCGGCGTGAATGGCAGCCACGATTATTTTGGGGATCTTGCCTTTGGCATACAATCGTTCCAGAGTATCCGGCAGGCCGATGGCGGGGGTGTCCTGGCCATCATTCAGGAATAGGGTAGGGTAGGTATTTCGCGCTTCTGAGAAGTGGCCAGGAGGTAAAAACACGTCTATATGTACCGTGCGCTGCAACGCCTCGGAAAAGAAGTTTTGAAGATGATGGGTTTCCAGAGAATATTCGGGATGAAAAAAAATTTCATTGAACAACCGAATTTTTTTAGGAAATCGCTTTTTCAGGAATTGCATATATGGCTGGAATTTACGGTAATGCGGCGGCGGTTGCGCAGAATAAGTTTTGGCGAATTAATTAGTATACTAAATATTAGTTCAATTACTAAAACAGGGTTTTGCTGTAAAAGTTTGATCATCAGTAGGTTGGGCTTTTTTAATTCGGAGAAAGCCCTTACCTTTGCACTAAGTGTAAGATATACAATTAGTAATTTCATCCTGTTCACTTCCAAATGCATAAATAAAGGTGAAAGAAACGTATTACAAGTGGTATTCTCCAAACCTGAGCAAAGATATTGAAATGCTCGTTTACGGGCACCAGGGGTACCCGGTCATCCTCTTCCCCAGCAGTATGGGGCGGTACTACGAAAGCAAGGATTTTGGCTTGATCCATACGGCTCACTGGTTCGTGGAGCGGGGGTTCATCCAGATCTTTTGCCCGGATAGCATCGACGTCCACAGTTGGTACAACAAGCACATCCATCCGGCGCAGCGCGCGCGAAACCACGCCTGGTACGATAAGATGGTGCTGGAAGAGATCGCCGGCCGCGTGCGCTGGAATACCGGCGCCGGAAAGGTGGCCGTTGCCGGCGCCAGTTTCGGAGGATATCATGCGGCCAATTTCGCCTTTAAACACCCATATGTGGTTAGCCACATGTTTTCCATGAGTGGCGCCTTCGACATTAAATCCTTCATGGATGGCTATTACGACGATAATGTGTATTTTAACAACCCTGTTGATTTCCTGCCCGGCGCCAATCATCCGGATCTTTGGAACATGAATATCGTACTGGGCACTTCAGAGTGGGACATATGCCTGAACTCCAACAAGCACTTGTCTCATCTCCTGAACCAGAAAGGAGTCAACCACTGGCTGGACATGAGGGGCTGGAAAGAGCACGACTGGCCGCTTTGGAAGGAAATGTTTCCACACTATATTTCAATGATTTGAACATCCTTAAATCCGAGAACGCCGAGCGCGTTTTTTGACCAGAAAAACATCAAAAATTAACATGAAGAAAATCGGAATCCTCTTTGGGCAAGAACGCTCCTTCCCCCACGCTTTCGTCGAGCGCGTCAACTCCAAGAAGGTGGAGGGCATCACCGCCGAACCCGTCCTGATCGATAAGGTGGTGCAGGCCGCCCCGTCGGGTTATTCTGTCATCATTGACCGCATTTCCCAGGATGTGCCGTTTTACCGGGCATTTCTGAAGAATGCAGCAGCCAGCGGCACCGCCGTTATCAATAACCCTTTCTGGTGGAGCGCCGATGAGAAGTTTTTCAACAACACCCTGGCGGAGAAGGTCGGCGTACCGGTGCCCAAAACCGTCCTGCTGCCCTCCAAGGACCACCCCCTCGATACTTCTTCAGATTCTTTCTCCAACCTGGCTTTCCCGCTCGACTGGGAGGGCATCTTCAATTACGTAGGCTTCCCGGCCTTTATGAAGCCCTTTGCCGGCGGAGGATGGAAGAATGTCTACAAGCTTAGCGGCCCGGATGAGTTTTATGAAAAGTTCAACGAAACCGGCCAATTGGTGATGATGCTGCAGGAAGCCATAGAGTTTGAATCTTACTTCCGTTGCTACTGCATCGGCGGAAAATACGTCCGCATTATGCACTACGAACCGCGCAACCCGCACCACCTCCGCTACGCCGCCCAGCATGACGTGAGCAGCGAGATGATGAAGAAGATGGAAGATTATGTGCTGTTGCTGAACCATGCGCTGGGTTACGATTTCAATACCGTCGAGCTGGCTATCCGCAATGGAGTCCCCTACGCTATCGACTTCTGCAATCCGGCTCCCGATGCGGATATCAACTCCGTGGGACAGGAAAACTTTGAGTGGGTGGTTGAAACATCGGCCAACTACGCTATTGAACGGGCTCTGGCCCAGAAAGATGGCGAGGACAACCTCACCTGGGGGACGTTCATGCAGAACGCAGTGGGTAAACCCGCTCCGAAAACGAGCCGCAAGAAGGCGGCGAAGGGGTAGTTGATTGGTGTGATATGGTTGATTAAGTTGATGGAGTTGGGAAGTAGGAATCAACCCAATCAACCTAATCAACCATTTCCTTACCTTTAGGCCCGGATCAGAACGCAAGGAAGAAATTAGGATCCTGTAATGGAGCCCTGCTGTTTTCTTCGCGTTCCAAAATTCAAATGCGATGCATTCAGTAAGGTTGGCCATTCTGGATATGTACGATAACACGCCGAATCAGGGCATGCGTTGTATCCAGGACATTGTTAAGCGCTTCGAGCCGGCTCTCGAGTGGCAATTGTTCGATGTGAGAGGTAAGGCAGAAGTGCCCGGCCTGGATTTCGACCTGTACATCTCTACCGGCGGGCCCGGTAGCCCTCACGACGGGGATGGCGTCTGGGATACCAGATATTATGACTGGCTGCAGCAAACCTGGGAATGGAACCAGGTGGCGGGCAACCCCAGAAAGCACGTGTTTTTCATCTGCCATTCTTTTCAGATGGCGATGAAGCACTTTAACCTGGCTGAGGTGAACCTTCGCAAGTCCATGTCCTTTGGTACCTTCCGGTGCCATAAGACCGACATGGGAGCAGCCGAACCCTTATTTGATGGGCTGCCCGACCCGTTTTTCATCGCTGATTTCCGGGCGTGGCAGTGTGTGCAGCCGAATGAGGAGCGGTTTGAAGAAATGGGCGCCAAGATACTGGCTCTGGAAAAGATCCGTGCTCACATTCCGCTGGAGCGCGCCATCATGGCGGTACGCTTTTCCGATGAGTTCTTCGGGACGCAATTCCACCCCGAAGCTGACCCGGATGGTATGCTGGAACATTTCATGGACCCTGAACGCCAGAAATACATTGTGGAGCACCACAGCGAGGAGAAATACCTTCGCATGATTGACCACCTGAACGACTCCGACAAGATCGGGCTAACCCACGATATTATCCTGCCCCAGTTCCTCAATCGCTCTATTAAAGCGGTGCAGGGAGAAATGGTTATGGTGTAAGGGGGAAGGAATGAAGCGATTTTACCCGGGGGCTGTAATTGCAGAAAACCGGTACCCAAACAGAGATACAACACCAAGAATATAAAGGCATTGCGCCTCTGCGCCCGTGCTTTTGGCACCATGCAATTCCACACACACTACAACTAAAACCATGATCACTGAACTCAGAAAGCAGTTCAACCAGAACTTCAGCCAGGAAGCTTATCAGGGCATGCTGGACTATATAGCCGGACAGTACAATTACCGCCCTCCGTTCCGCATTGCGGAAACCCCGGTGTTCGTTTCCAGGAAACTGAAGCACCAGTTGATGGAGGCTTGTGAGGAGATCACTGAAGTGATCGCCCGCCCCGACTTCAAAGACCTTTCCCGCGGAGCGCTGCTGGCCGGCCAGGAAGTGCCCGGAGAGACCCCCCACACCACTTTCCTGCAAATGGACTTCGGTATCTGTCAGGAACCGAACGGAGAACTCAAACCTCAGCTGATCGAAGTACAGGGCTTTCCTTCCCTCTATTTTTATCAGGACATGGCGGCCAAAGCCTATCGGAAATTCTACAATATTCCGGACAATGTGACGCACCTCTTTGGAGGGTTGAACTCCGAGGAATACCTCGAAATGCTCCGTCGGGTGATCCTGGGTGATCACAAACCGGAAAATGTCATTCTATTGGAGGTGGAACCGGAAAAGCAAACCACCGCCATAGATTTCATCGCCGGCAAGCATATGATCGGCCTGGAGCCGGTGTGCATCAGCCAGTTGAAAGTACAGGGCAGGGATGTTTTTTATGAGAAGGACGGCCGTCTCATTCACGTGGAAAAGATATACAACCGCGTAATTTTCGATGAGCTCATCAAGCGGGATGACCTGCCCCGCGAGTTCTACTTCACCGAAGAGCACGATGTGGAATTCATTGGCCATCCCAACTGGTTTTTCCGCATCAGTAAGCATACCCTGCCGCTGCTCGACAGCCAGTACGTGCCCAAATCCTATTTTCTCAACGAGGTGGACACCATCCCCGACGATCTCTATAACTACGTGCTCAAACCCCTATACTCCTTTGCTGGTACCGGCGTGATCATTAACCTCAACCGCCACGATATCGAGGCGATCAGTGATCCGGAGAACTACATTCTGCAGCGAAAGGTAGAGTATGCCCCCGTCATTCCCACCCCCACCGAACCGGCCAAATGCGAGATCCGCATGCTGATGCTCTGGGAGCAGGGCTGGGAGCGCCCCATCATTGTAAACAACCTGGCCCGCCTGAGCAAGGGCTTGATGGTTGGGGTGCGCTATAACCGGGACAAGGATTGGGTAGGAGGTAGCGTGGGCTTTTTCGAGAAGGATTAAAGATCGACACCTTATCGGTTTATTTGCCCGCATGATCCAGGGCGCTTCGATTGCCCCTACATGATCTTCTCGGGATAATGCTCCAGATAATACCTCAGTTGCTTTAACTGGCGATTGTTACCCAGTACAATATAGCTGGACCCCGGCCCAAGGACAGTATTCGGGGCGGGATTGACCTCGTAGTGCCCGTCGGGCGCTTTATAGCCGATGACATTGGCGCCGGTGCTTTCGCGGATGTTGAGCTGGCTGAGCGAGCGGCCGCGGCATTCGACGGGCAGGTGTTCAAAAGTAACCTCCTCGAATCCGATATCGGAGCGGTATTCGTTGGTAATGAAGGAGAAGAACTCAACGGCGCCAGGCTTGCTGACCAGGGTGGCCATGTAAAAACCGCCGATCTGTTCCGGCATCACGACGTGGTCGGCCCCGGCCATGAATAATTTCTTCTGTGATTTAGGGTCTTTCGCCCGGCTGATAATGTTCAGCTTAGGGTTGATCTGCCGGGCGGAGAGCACGACAAAGACGTTGTCGGAGTCATCGGGCAGGGCGGAGATGAGGGCGCTTGCCCGTTTGATGCCTGCTTTGATGAGGGCTTCGTCATGGGTGGCATCTTCTTCCAGGTATAGGATCCTTTCCTCGCTTTTTTGCAATTGTTCGATCTTACCGGGGTCGACGTCGAGGACGACGAACGGCAGTTTGTGTTTTTCGAAGTGAAGGGCGGTCTCCCGGCCGTACTTGCCGTAGCCACAGAGGATCACGTGGCCCTCCAGTTTGTTAATTGTGGAATTGATCAGGTTGAGATGCATGTTCTTGAAGATTTCTCCTTGGATGACATAATAGGAAAAGGCGGCCAGCACATAGGCAAAGATACCGATATTGGCGATTATCAGGCAGGACGTGAACAACCGGCCCACTGTGCTCAGCGGCTGTACTTCACTGAACCCTACAGTAGAGATGGTGATCACCGTCATGTAGAAACCATCGACCAGCCCGTAGCCTTCAATCGCCATGTAACCGCCGATACTGATCAGTATCTCTGTCAGCAAAAGGGCGAACGCCACCCGGATGCTGAGGAAAGAAGACGGTACGGTGTAGATATTCCAGTTTACTTTAGGCATTGGCGTGCGATATTTTCTTTTTCGGCTCGCTGATGAAAATCATACATTTTGGCTGACTAGCATCATTATAGCATTCGTAGGATATGACTATTTTGAAATTGACTTTGTTTACCAGCTCCAAAATACGGCCGGGCGGCTTAATGCGCAACTCCAACTGACCCTCAATTTTCCAGCCGGTTATCATTGCCGATCCTATTCTTAAAACTTAACCCCATGAAACATTTCCTGATCTTGATCCTTTCTCTATTATTTACCCTCGGAACGTGGGCTCAACTGCCACCCAAGGTAGAAGAGCTGGCGGAAGGCCACATCAGAAAAGGCCGAAACCCGGGCCTGGCCGTTGCGGTCATCGGGCAAGGACATGCCCATTTTAAAGGCTTTGGACAGTCTAGCCGGAAAGAAGGCCTGGCGCCCGATGAGCACACCCTCTTTGAGGTGGGAGCACTGACCGGCGTTTTTACTACCACTCTGCTGACGAAACAGGCTATGCAGGGCAAGGTTAGGCTGGAAAGCCCCATTGACCCCTATCTGCCTAAAGGCGCCGAGGCACCGGCATTTCAGCCTCAGCGTTGCGTCGAGGTGGTTCTGCCGGCCAACCCATCCGGCCGGCCCGAACACATCCTGAGCTGCACACCCGACCCCTTGGAAGAAAAGGTGTGTATTGCATTTTGCGACCTGGTAACCCACACTTCAGGGCTGCCCAATTCCGGTATCGGTTTGTACGATTGGCACCCCATCGGGACGGCAGCCTTTCTGCAGGGCCCCCGGGATGGGTTTACCCGGCGTGAGTTCTATAATAAGCTGGCTGAATATCCGCTCAAGGCACAGCCCGGCTCGAATTTTCACTTTTCCAACATGGGCATTGCCCTGGCCGGGCATTTGCTGAGCGATATGAATGCCTTGCCGTTCGAAGAGCTTTTAGAGCGGGAGTTGTTGCGTCCTTTAGGATTGAAGGATACGCGCATGCAGTTGTCTGCCGGGCAGCTTCAACGCCTGGCTCAGGGGCACGACAACAAAGGCCGGGCAGTTCCCCATTGGAACTTTGATGGGCTGGCGCCGGCGGCCGGCCTGAAATCTACCGCCCAGGACCTGGCTACTTTTGTCCTGGCCAACTTACAGGCTGATGATTCCCGGTTGGCAGCGGTGATGGAGCAGGCGCAGCAGGCCCGGGTGGATGTGAAATTTCCGGCACTCCTCCGCCCGACAGAAGCGGGGTACGGCTGGCTGATCTCCAAACTGACGCCGGAATCCAACCAGGCGGCCGTCTGGATGTATGGAGGAACAGCCGGATTCCGGGCTTTTATCGGCTTTATCAAGGATGCCCGGATCGGCGTCGTCCTGTTGTCTAATTCTGCCAATGATATCCGGGAATTGGGCTTCGAGATGCTGGAAGAACTCTATCGGGAGTATAAGGCGGGCCAGATGCCTGAATAAAAGAAGGGCTTCCGAAGAAGCCCTCGCAGCGGAAAAGAGTAAAAAAGGCGATAAAGTCTGGCTGTGGATATAGAGGGAAATTATTTTTCAGGGGGCGGCCAGTCCCAAAAAAGGCAGCGGCGGGATGTGTTGCCTTTGCCCGCCGGCTGCTGGTTCAAACTACTCTCTCAATGGTTCGTGCAAGTTTGTTTTCATCGGTTTTCTGAAGCAATTTCTTTACTTCAAAAGGGGGGCCGCGAAGTGTGCCGTAAGGCACAACTTCGCGGTAGGGGGTAGATTGCTTCACAAGGCGGTTTGGGTGGCGATTGTTTCCTTTGGGGCATACCGTTGCCGGTATTGGGTGCCTGGGGCTACGCAGGGATCACATAGCGAAAATTAGTGTGCTTTCTCACAGTACGCCCTCAAAGAGGGCAGAACTGCCGGCAACAACATTGCCGAATTGGAATAATGAATTACAATGGGATAAAACAACTGCCTCAAAGGGCATTAATCAGAAAGGTAAAGGTTTGAGCCATCCAGGGAATTGTAGGGTTTTGATCAATCTTGAATCTGGCGTGTAGAATGGTGCTTCGATAAGGAGATTTTGTTGAAATTAGGGTTTATTGATCAAAAGAACATCCTATTAACGGGCACGGCATGTAGCGTATTGTATATAGGTGAAAAAAAATTATTTTTCCCGGTAAAAAGTGACGACTTATGTATAATGACAGTGGCCAGGCGACTTCAAGTTCACCTGGCCACTGAGCGGAATAGGATCCGATAATCTTTTATTCATTTCTCGGGACCCTTAGCAGGTCGCCGGGCTTGAGTTTTTGGTTGGGGGGCATTTGGTTGGCCCCGATCAGCGTTGGCAAAGAGGCGCCGGGGATCTGGCGACAGATCCGCTCGAGGGTGCCCTTATTTTGTACGATGTATACCAGTTGCCGAAAAGCCGGGTCCGGTTTACTTGCCTCTAGCGGCTGAAGTTGTTTTCCTTCCAGGGAGAGGGTCGCCGCGAGGGGCAGCTCCTCCATTTTTTCCAGTGGTTTGAATCTTTTGAACTCTTTGGGCTGGTAGATCACCAATTTTTGGCCTTCCTTCAGTTCGGAGGACTGTAGCCCGTTCCAGGCAATGATCTGGTGTACGGAGCATTTGAGGGTTTTGGCGATCTTTTTCAAGGTCTCTCCCTTTTTGACCACATAAGTTTGCCGCACGTATTTTTCTTTCCAGTTTTCCTGTTGCCTTTGTACGGTTACCGGTGAGTCGTCGAAGAAGTGGTCGGCCGAATGGTCAGGCCTTAGGGCTTCAATATAGTCCTTAAATGCGGGCATGACCCTTTTAGGCAGGGTGAGATAGTTGCCATCGGGGTTTTCGGGAATGATCGACCGCTTAAAGGAAGGGTTGAGCACTTCGATCGCTTCCAGTGGGAGCCCGGTAATCTGGGCAATGCGGTGGAAGCTGAAGTTGTCATAGACTTTCAGGGTCTCTGTGATCTGATAATCCAATGGAGGGTATTGCGGCGTTACCTCGTGTTCTTTGTAATATTCCATGAGGTAGGTAGCGGCAATATAAGCGGGCACGTAATTGCGCGTTTCGCGGGGCATATACCGGCGGATGCGCCAGAAGTTCTTGCTTCGGCCCCGCTTGATGGCGCGGCTGACCCGCCCGGAGCCGCCGTTGTATGCTGCAAGTGCCAGGGCCCAGTCTCCGAATTTCTCATACTGGCGGGAGAGGTAATCCAGCGCCGCTTGAGTAGACTTGTTCGGGTCTTTGCGCTCGTCGACGAATTCATTGATCAACAGGCCATACTCCTTGCCGGTTTGAGGCATGAACTGCCACAGGCCTACGGCGCCTACCGGTGAAACGGCGTGAGGGTCCAGTGCCGATTCTACTACCGAAAGGTACTTGAGCTTCTCCGGCATGTCCCGCTTCGATAAGTAGTCTTCCATCATCGGGAAATAGAGCACCGTGCGGCCCAGTACGCGTTCGGCCTTTTCACGGTTCCAGATCAGGTATCCCTTGATGTATCCTTTGACAACGGAGTTATATTGGAGTTCTACCAGAGGGTCTTCGATGGCCTTCAGCCGTTCAATGACCACTGCTTCATCGTATGGGGGGAAATTTTCAGCTTGTAAGAGGAGGGGTAGGAAAAACAGCAGGACAAGGCCTGCCGCTCGAGAAAAAAAAGTGTTCTCGGTATGTGGTTCCATCATACTGGAGTTAGTTAAGAAATAATACCGGTAACGCATCAAAAAAATGCACCGGTATTTCACCATTGCACCCAGTTCGTTATACGAGCATGGCTGGCTTTGGTTGCGGCCGTTTTGCCGCGGGTTTTGTCAAAGACAAATCACCCAGTATACAAATCTAAGCATTCATTCCGGTAAGATCTTCTAACCGGATGCTTTAGTTACTAACATTTTAACCTGGCCTCATAACACCTGGATGTGGATAAAGGTTGAGGTAGGCAACAGGTAGAGAGGGGCGTGGAGGTATTCCAAAGAAGAAAGGGATAGCCGGAATTTCCAGTAAGCAAAGGCATTTAAGGCGTATAGCCGCTTCCCCGGCGGGGCTCTTCTACCCGATAAGGGAAGCAACGTTTTTTCCAAAGGCCAGCAGTTTCGCTTCTTCGAACATCGGGGCCATAAACTGAATGCCGACCGGCATCCCTTCGGCATCCTGGCCAACCGGCAGACACAGGGCAGGGATACCTACCATGTTGGCCTGAACGGTGAAAATATCAGCCAGGTACATCGCCACCGGGTCGTCTGCCTTGTCCCCCAGTTTCCACGCTGTGCCGGGTGCGGCAGGCATGAGGATGAAGTCGTATTCCCGGAAGATCTCATCGGTTTTGTCCTTGATGAGGCGGCGCACCTTTTGGGCTTTGGAATAGTAAGCGTCATAATAGCCGGAACTGAGTACGAAGGTTCCCAGCATGATCCTGCGCTTGACCTCGGTGCCAAAGCCCTCAGTTCGTGATTTCTTATAGGTGCTCATCAGGTCAGTGGCGTTCGGGCTGCGGTAGCCGTAGCGGATGCCGTCATACCGGGAGAGGTTGGTGGAGGCTTCGGCGGTGGTCAGTACGTAGTAGGCAGGGATAATGTAGTCGAGGTATTCAAAATCGACTCCTTCTACCTCGTGTCCGGCCTCGCGCAGTTGCCCTATGAGGGACTGGCAGGCCGTTCTGATGCTGTCGTCGAGGCTAGGGTGTTCCAGGGCGGTGTTGAAATAGGCCACCCTTGCCTTTTTGTCGAAACTTAGCAACTGGGAGTAGGGCGGTACAGGCAGTTGGCTGGCGGTGCTGTCGTAATCATCGGGCCCGGCCATAACCTCCAGCAGCAGGGCAGTATCTTCAACGGAGTTAGACAGTATGCCGATCTGGTCGAAAGAGGAGCCGTAGGCCAGCAATCCGTAGCGGGAGATGCGGCCATAGGTGGGTTTGAATCCGGCCACTCCGCAGAAGGCCGCCGGCTGGCGTACTGATCCGCCGGTGTCGGAACCCAGAGAGGCCAGGCAGGTATCGGACTGGACAGCAACGGCAGAGCCGCCGGAGGAGCCGCCCGGTACTCTGTCGGGGTCGGCGGCGTTGCGGGTGGGGCCGTATACCGAGGTTTCATTGGTCGAGCCCATGGCGAACTCGTCGCAGTTCACCCGCCCGATCAGGATGGCATCTTCTGCCAGCAGGCGCTCAATGGCAGTGGCGGAAAAGAGAGAGGTGAAACCTTCCAGTATCCTGGAACCAGCCGTAACGCCGTGATCTTTGTAACAGATCACATCCTTGTGAGAAAGAACCATGCCGAACAGGCGCCCTACCGCTTCTGAGTCCTGCCGGTAGCGGGCATCCAGCCGGCGGGCGTGTTCCAAAGCTTCGTCGGCGTAAACTTCTACGTAAGCGTTGAGTTCCTCAGTGGCCTCGATCCGGGAGAGGTAATACCGGACCAGCCCCTCGCAGCTTTCCTTTCCGGTTCGGATAGCTTCCTGAACTTGTTGTAGTGTCGAATATTTTGACATGGTCATTTTTCTATTACCCAAAGGTTGCTGGCGGCGGGCTGGCCTGGCCGCTGAATGCTGAAATGGCGCTTCTTGCTGCTGATCACCATGGCGCCGCCTACTCCGCTAAGGCCCAGGCTGTACCCCGCCCAACGAAAATACCGATCGGAATTGAACGTGCCGTTCCCGTAGCCGATGCTCACCAGAGGGGCGGCTACCAGTGCGCCGAGTACGCCCAGGCTGGTAACAAAGGCCCCCCAGTTGGCACGGCCTTCCGCGCCCTTTTTGCGGTAGGAGAGGTGGTCGATATCGGCAATGGACAACGATATCGGAGGAAGGGCCTTGATGTCTTCATACCGCACCGTTTCTTTTTTGGCCAGGCCGTTGCTGAACGTCAGGGTCTTGACCTCTTCCTTTGGTAATATGCGGATCAGCCCTTTGTTGATGTCCAGCAGCTTCCCATCTAGCATGCGGTAGCCGCAGTCCAACTCCGGCCCCCCGAAGGGAAGTCCCAGGCTGGCCTGCCCTTCGGCCTTGATTATTTTGGTTTTACCGCTCAGGGAATTGCGAAGCGTCACCTGCCCGAAAAGGGTAGACAGCCCCAGCAAAATGGTTACAGTAGAGAGTAAAAGTGCTTTCATAGGAATGATAAATTTTCCCCCGGTTTAAGAACTTCGACGGGCAGAGCTAGCCCGAAGGCCGGCCCTCATATCAAAAATCGCACATCGCACACCGCACATCGCACACCGCACATCGCACACCGCACATCGCACACCGTACATCGTACACCGTACATCGTACACCGCACATCGCACATCGTACACCGCACATCGAACATCGCACATCGCACATCGAACATCGCACATCGCACATCGAACATCATATTCTCTCCTCCTCCCTCAGCCGCTCAATGATCTCCTCCAGCCTCAGCCCCTCCTGTTCTCCCGTCCTCATATTCTTGAACGCCAGTTGGCCGCTGGCCATCTCGTTGCTGCCGATGACGACGGCGAAGGGGGCGTTGCGCTTATCCACGTATTTGAATTGCTTGGCCATCTTGGTGGGCTCGGGGTAGATCTCGGCGTTGATGCCGGCGGCCCGCACCTGACGCAGGCAACGGAAAGCGTACCGATGGCTGGCCTCGTCGAAAGCCAGGAAAACGGCCTTCAGGCGGGTGGCGCTGTCCTCCGGAAAAAGCTTCAGCTCCTCCATAACGTCGAAGATGCGCTCGGCGCCGAAGGAAACGCCTACTCCGGAGGTGCCGGGCATACCGAACACGCCGGTCAGGTCGTCGTAGCGGCCGCCGCCGCCGATGCTGCCCATCTGCACGCCCTTGGCCTGTACCTCGAAGATGCAGCCGGTGTAATAACTGAGTCCCCGCGCCAGAGTGATGTCGAAAACGATCTCGTTCGTCGATTCGCCGATGCCGAGGTAGTCGAAGACACTTTCCAGTTCTTCCACACCTTTCAGCCCTATCTGACTGTCGGTGAATTGCAGCTTCAGCTCCTCCAGGTTTTTTGCCTTCAGAATGGTTTTTACCTTTTCGATCGCCGCTTCCGGAATACCTCTTCCCTGCATCTCCTTTTCCACGCCCTCCATGCCGATCTTGTCCAGTTTGTCGATGGCGATGGTCATATCCATGAAGGCGTCTTTGATGCCGGCGGCTTCGGCGATCCCGGCCAGTACCTTGCGATTGTTGATCTTGATGGTTACTTCCAGCCCCAGTTTAGCAAACACCTCGTCGTAGATCTGGGCCAGTTCCGCTTCGTAGACGAGCGAATCGGAGCCCACTACGTCCACATCGCATTGGTAGAATTCCTGGTAGCGCCCCTTCTGCGGCCGGTCGGCCCGCCAGACGGGCTGTATCTGGTAGCGCTTGAAAGGGAAGGTGATCTCGTGCTGCCGCATGACGACGAAGCGGGCGAAGGGCACCGTCAGGTCGTAGCGCAGCCCCCGTTTGGAGATGGAAGACACGAGTTGGCTGGAATCTCGGGCGGCCAGCGCTTGCTCATCGGCCTTGGCCAGGAAGTCGCCGTTGTTGAGCACCTTGAAGAGCAGTTTGTCGCCCTCCTCGCCGTACTTGCCGGTCAGGGTGCTCAGGTTTTCCATGGCCGGCGTCTCGATCGGCTGATAGCCGTAGCGGACGAACACTTCGCGGATGGTGTCGAAGATGAAATTTCTTTTATTGACTTCTTCAGGGGAAAAATCGCGGGTCCCCTTGGGTATGCTGGGTTTCATTTTTATAACGGTTGACGGTTGACGGTTGACGGTTGACAGCCACAGGGTAACAATTTTCAACCAACAACATCAACATTTCTATAATGCCGAAGCGAACTGCTTCAAAAAGCGCACGTCATTTTCGAAGAACAGGCGGATGTCGCCAATGTCGAACAGGCGTAGGGCCTGGCGCTCGATGCCCATGCCGAAGGCAAAGCCCGTGTATTTTTCGGAGTCGATGCCGCAGTTTTCCAGCACGGCGGGGTCGACCATGCCGCAACCCAGGATCTCGAGCCAGCCGGTGCCCTTGGTCAGGCGGTAGTCCTTTTCCGTATCGGTACCGAGGTAGACGTCCATCTCGGCGCTGGGCTCGGTGAAGGGGAAATAGGATGGGCGCAGGCGGATCTTGGCTTCGGGGCCGAACATTTCGCGGGCGAAGTACAGCAGCGTCTGCTTGAGGTCGGCAAAGGAGACGCCTTCGTCGACGTAGAGCCCTTCCACCTGGTGGAACTGGCAATGCGAACGGGCGGAGATGGTCTCGTTGCGGTACACCCGCCCCGGAGCAATGACGCGGATGGGCGGCTTCTGCCGGGTCATCACGCGGGCCTGCACCGGCGAAGTGTGGGTGCGCAGCAGCAGGTCGGTGCTGTTTTTCAGGTAGAAAGTGTCCTGCATGTCACGAGCCGGGTGGTCCTCCGGCGTATTCATGGCCGTAAAGTTGTGCCAGTCGTCCTCGATCTCGCGGTCGTCGGCCACTACGAAGCCGATGCGTTCGAATATCCGGATGATGCGGTTCATGGTGATGGCCACCGGATGGCGGGCGCCCAGTTCCAGCGGCTCGCCGGGGGCGGTGAGGTCGATATCCTGAACGGAAGCCTGCTCGGCGGCGGCTTCCAGGGTGGCTTTTAGGGCTTCGAACTTGGTCTCCGCCGCCGCCTTTACACTGTTGACCAATTGCCCGTATTCTTTCTTCTGCTCGTTGGCAATATTCCGGATCTCTCCGAACAGCGGCTTGATGATGTTCTTGGTGCCCAGATAACGGATGCGGAATTGCTCCAGCGCCTCCATGCTGTCGGGTTGAGCGGCTTCGATCTCCGCTTTGACCTGCTTTACTTTATCGAATGTTTCTGCTGACATAATGAATTTTATTTGGGCAGGACTTGACAAGTTTTTCTGAAGAGGACTTCCTGGAAAATTGTCAAGTTATGCCCGTCCCGGAAGGGTGCGCTACCGACGCCCCTTACCGTTCTGAATGTGTCTTCAATCAACGGAAAGATAAAATCTATAGTTCCGATGCTTCCGGAATTTTCCGGGGCCAAAGGTAATGATTTTGTAGGAAAAAGGAGGCGAATAGGAAGTACCATTGAAGCAGTTACCACTTCCAGCCATCCAACCCCCCAACACTCCAGCCATCCAGCCATCCACTTACCGCACCAGCACCACCTCCCCCTTCACCACTTCAACCCGCCCATCAATCAATAGCACCACTCCATAATACGCATACACTCCGCCCGGCATCGGCAGCCCCCGGAAAGTGCCATCCCAGCCCAGGCTCTCCTGGTTAGGAGCGAAGTTGTCGCGTTTGAACACCTGCTCCCCCCAGCGCCCGAATATCTGCAGGGTTTGCACCCGTTCTACTTCCGGGCCGGCGAAGACGGAAAAATAGTCATTGCGGCCATCCTCATTGGGCGAGAAGGCATTGGGCAGGTAGATGCGCAGGGTATTGTCAATTTCGATGAAGATCTCATCCGTACCCGTACAGCCGCTGCTGTCCCGGGCGGTCAGGCGGTATAGGGTACTTTCCTGAGGGCCGGCGATGGGATTGGGGCAATCTGTACAGTCCAGTCCGGTAGGCGGAGCCCATTCGAAAAAAGAGGGGGCGCCGGATATCGTATTGGGCGTAAGGCGAATGCTGTCGCCCAATCTCAGCGTAGTGTCCGCCGGAAGGATAATGCCCAATAGTTCCGGTTCACTCACCGTGACGAGGTAGAATCCCTCACACAAATCTTTATCGCGGACATAAATGACGTAGGGCCCCGGATCCAGGCCGGTGAAAAGGCCTTCCTGTTGCCATTGCGCCCCGGTGAGGCTGTACTCGTAAGGAGGCGTTCCGCCCGTAGGGTTAATGACCAGAATGGCGCCGTCTTTATTACCAAAACAACTGACCGGCGTACCGACAAGCTCGACTTCCGGCCGGGAGATACTATCCGAGACTTCCTGAACGTGCATACTCTGACAGCCTTCAGCATCCGTTACCGTGACGGCGTAAGTGCCGGCGGCCAGGCCGGTGGCAGTAGCTGTTGTTTGGCCGTCGTCCCAAAGGAAAGTGTAAGGAGGTGTTCCTCCACTGGCGGCCACCGTCAGGCTACCCGAAAGGGTGGCGCAGTTCAACTGGCCGGGATCGATCCGTAAAACTGCCGTGTCCAGCACGGCCAGATTGATGTTGTGGGTAGAGTCACAGCCCAGATAAGAGGTGTACATTTCAGAATATAGGCCTGGTTCCGTTACCGGCTGGCCAAAAACTTCCCCGGTTTCTCCCTGGCATATTTGTACCGTATCGTAAGTTTGGATCTCCTCCAGTTCGGTGACAGTAAGGAGTAGCGTGGAATCGCAGCCGTTGGCGCTTGTGTAAATGAAGGGCGTCACACTACCCCCCGGGAGTTCCAGGCCGTTGAAGTCATAAGGCTCGCCCAAGCAGGTTTTTACCTCCTTGAGGGTTAGAGCCGTATCGATGGCGGATACATGAATATTCAGGATACTATCTTCAGTGATCGGAATAATAACCGACTGGTTCGCATACAACACCAGCCCTTCGATGAGTATCGAGTCATTGGCGCAGATGGCGGTGTCGAGGGTGGCGTCGCAGTTCAATACGGTAAGGGTTATACTGTCTACGCTGACGCAGCCGGCCCCATTGCTGGCCACCAAAGTATAGGTGGTGGTGGAATCCGGCTGGGCGGTTACCGTCGGGCAATTGGTACAGTCGAGGCTGCTTTCCGGCAACCACTGGTAGGAATATCCGGGGTACTCCACGGTGGATAGAATGGCGGAGCTGCCCGCGCAGATGGAGCTATCGGAGCCCAGGGTGGCAGGGAAGACGTTGTCCAGCAAAATGTGGATGGTATCTCTGCTCACGCCGCCACAGGCGGTAGCCCCCTCTACCCAGTAAGTACCAGGCTCGTAAGCCGTGTAGGTTTGTCCTGCCGCCCCGTCCTGCCAGCGGTAAGCAGCGAAGCCCGGCCCGGCGTCGAGCAGAAAGACGCCGTTTTCGCAGACGGTGGTGTCCGGCCCGAGGTTGATCTCCGGAGCCGTCGTTTCATAACTCACGCTGTCGATGTTGTTGGTGTAATCGCATTCGATGAACTCGGTGGGCGGGAAATCCGTTTCCAGGCTGAATATTGGTGGGAGTGAGCCGTCGTCGTTGGCTATGCAGTAGAGCTGGCCCTGGGGGTAGGGGAGGGGAACCGTGGTGCTGTGACATTCACCGGGCAGAATAGCTGCCGGTATGGCCAGCCCGGCGGACAGTACGGTAGCGGCTGCATCGGCAGTAGGGTTGCCATCGTAAAAGGTGAAGGGCAGGCCGGCGGCGAGGGTGTCCGTGCCCTCGTTGCAGATGCGCAGGGTTACGGACAGGCTGTCGCCGTTGCAGTAGGCGCTGTCGAGAGCCAGGAGCATGTCAACCGGGCTGGATCCACAGAGCCGGGTGGTATCCATAAGGGCGGCCACGGGCTGAACAGTGCGCAGTTGCGGCGTGATGGCGCTGAACGGAGTTTCAATCAGGCCGGCAGGCTCCTCCACCGCGTTGGGGAGGAGTTCCGTGCTGATGGGAATGGGCGTGGCGTATATGCAATCGCCGCCCAGTATGGCGCCGTCTTCTGCGTTGGCCCGGATGATAACCATGTTTTCTGTACCATTTTCCTGGCTGCGCCCCACCAGGTATATGGAATTGCCGGCCTGCAGGATCTGGGAGCCGCCATTAAAGGGCGTGTCTTCGTCTCCAGTGCCGCCGTAGGCCATAGCCCACAGGGCATTGCCCTCCTCATCGGTTTTTATGACGGTAAGATCCCGGCTATTGCCGACGGCATAACCGTAGAGCAGGTAGCCGTCGGGCGCTTTTGCCATTCCAAAAGTGCCAAGGACGGCATTATATCCGGCCAGCTGATACCACTTGGCCCACTGCAGGTTGCCGGCGAAGTCGGTTTTGAACAGGCCGGTGCGGGAGGCGCCGTAGAGGTCCGTACCGGTGGGGTCGCCCATAAAGCCGGATACCAGTCCATCGGAAGCCCTTTCCATACAAAAAGCGTACATCCTGGCGGAAGCGCTGGCCGGTAGGATGTAGTATTTGGACCAGGCAACTTCCCCGTTGGCGTTGAAGGCGGCAATACTGGGCCGCATCTTGGGTTGCCCGGCATTGTGGGTGAATCGTGCCGGGCTGTAATAAATATCACCTATCCAGATCATCTCGTAGGTGGTGGAACTGCTCCCCGCCTGGTATTCCTTGCGCCAGTTTAAGGCGCCGGTATTGCGGCCCAACTCCACCGTCATTGCAATATCGAATTGCGGATAAGTCGTACCGGGGAATTCATTCATCAGAACGGGGTCGGAGGTAGGGAATATGAGCCCGCCGCAGGCCAGGATGTTGCCGTTGGTAGGATTGATGGAAACGTTATTCAGGCGGGCTATATTATAGAAGGTGTTCGACCACAATACGATATCGTTCTCCGGGTCATAACAAAATACGGTGGCGTGGGTATTCGAATTGGTGCCGTACAGGTAGCCGTCGTCTGCCAGGAGGAGCGACTTTATCTGGTCGGGGCCCTCCGAGAAGTCAAAAGTGCGTTGCCAGAGGATGGCCCCGTCCGGCGCCATCTTGAGGATGGCGGCCTCTTCGCCAGCGTATCCTCCAACGTAGAAATTGCCGTCTGCCGAGGGAATGATGGCGATGGCGCCCTCGTCCCGGGCGGGCGTTCCGATCAGCTCCACGAAAGTGCCTCCGCAATCCTCGAAGCAGGGGCAGTCGTCATCCTCGCAGTCTACCAGGCCGTCGTTGTCGTCGTCGAGGCCGTTGTTGCATTCTTCACAGGGTGCTCCGCAGAAGTTGCCGGTTTCCAACTGGGTGGAGGCAGGAGAGATCGAGGGCGCCGAATGAGGCCGGATGTAATCATAGGCAATCACGTCGTGGAATCCGTCATAAGGATCCTGCAGAGCGGAAGATTCGACATTGAAGGGCGTCAACGCCAGGCATTCCCGGCTCGGTTCAAGCTGTGGGTCAAATTTCATGACAAAAGCCCGCACCCCGGAATCATTAGAGGTTGTGCCGGTAATATAAAGGGACCCGTCTCGCATGAATGCACCCTGGTCAATCACTTCCTCATCACCTAAGTTGTCAAAAGTTTTTATCCATTGGGGAACCCCTGCTTTATTTGTCTTGATGAAAATGACATTACTGTCGCCTGGCGATGCGGCTTGCTCATACCTGCCAATGAGGAGATAGCCGTCTGACAGATTAAAGATCATGTGCAGTCGTTCGTTAATGGCGCCGGGTACATCCATCTGCCGCCCCCAAAGGATATTACCGTCGAGGTCAGTCTTGAATAAGGTGAGTACCACATTACTGGCGGAGGTGCCATTCAGGTCTCCATAACCGGCGATCACCAGCTCATTGCCGTCTCTGACGATATCCCGTCCGTACAGGCGGGCTGTAAATCCGGGAGTTTCCTTCAGGTACAACCTCGACCATTCCATATCACCTGTTAAGGAAAGCTTGGCCAGGACGGGACGGATAGCGTATTCTCCATTGAAGGCATTATTGTAACGTCCGGTGGCGTATACGGCGTCATCCGTCATGATGGCATTATGGAAATACTCGCAAGTCCCCAGGTTGAAATGGCGCTGATCGAGTACCTGCCCGCTGCTTTTGTCGATCATTGTGAAAGTGGCGTCACAACCATTGCCGTTGGTAGAAGGGTTGTTATAGGATTCCCCTAAGATGATGTAGTACGGGAGAGCCTCCCGGTTCAGTATCTTGTATAACCGGGATCTCGGCAGAGGGGCAAAATAATTGGCCCAAACCATGGCCTGGCCCTGAGGGTCGAATTTAAAACAAAAGCCATCGGTAGCGGCGCCGGACCTTATTCCGCTTCCTATAAGGAATCCTTGTTCGTCTTCTTCCAGGTCCAGAATATTTTCTTCCTCGGAGAAGGGTAATAGATATTGCCATTCAATACTACCCTCTTCATTGAGTTTCATGATGATGGATTGCCCGTCGAAGCTTCCGCCCAGGTAGTATCCTCCGGCAACAGCGGGCGCCAGGACACTTCCCCTCATATCTGCTCCAACCTGCCCGATCGTAAAGAAATAAAAAGTTCCACAGCCTCCTCCGCTCGGCGTTGTGGCTTCCAGGTAATTGCACTGAATGGCTTCACACAGGTCATTTCCTGCGGTAAGGCACACGTTGTACAAGCCGGCCTCGGTGGTGTTCAGCGTGAAGTCGGGGCTGCTGCTCACCGCCGTTCCGTTGACCAGCCAGGTGTAGGACGTGGCATTGCTGCTGGTATTGTTGAAGGTGACGCTGGCGCCCGCCAGTACCGTGGTGTCGCCGCCGGTGAAACCGGCCACCACCGGGCAGAACACCTCGATGGTGAGCGTGGAATCGGCGGGCAGGCAGTTGCTTTGGTTGGAAAAGGCGGTGAGGGTAACCTGGAAATTGCCTTCGGCATTGAAGGTATAGCTGGCGTTGGCGGTTGTACTGAAGGGCGTACCGTCGATGGCCCACTCATAGCTGTCGGCGTTAGCGGAGGTATTGGTGAAATTGACCATAGTGCCGATCGGCACGCTGAGGGCGCTGGCGGAGAAGCCCACGGCTATGGGCGCCGGGCACGGGTCGATACAGCCCGGAGCGTTGAGCAGGCTTGAGCGGATGTTCTCCACCACGTTCAGCATTCTGTCCTTTTGCCCCTGAGTAAAACGGTCGTAACACTCGAATCGGGAGTAATCCATATAGTTTTCCTTCATATCCGGCTGATCGCCCAGGCCGCCCTGTGCTACAGAACGGAAAGGATTATTGACGGAAGGGTCATCCTCATCGCTGCTGCACGAATTGGTTTCACTGGAGCAGGGCGGGCGGGCGGTGGTATTGTCGGGTGGCGTATCGCAGATGCGGTCGCCCTGTTGCCTGCAATCGTCATTGGGACAGCCCCCTTCGAAGGTGTGGTACAACCCCAGGTAGTGCCCCATTTCGTGGACGAGCACCGTAGAGGCCGTAGGGTTACTCCCCATATAGGCCGCTTCCAGCACGATGCCGTCGTAGGGCTGGCCGTGGGCGCCGGGCAGGTAGGCGTAGCCGGCCACCCCACAGCCGTTGTTGCTGCAGATCTCGTTGACCACCCACACATTGATGTACCGGGTGGGGTCCCAGCGGCTGAGGGCCTTCATCGCCAGGTCGTCGGTGCTGTTGTTGAGGTTTGTCAGAGCGGACTGCACCCGGTTGATGCCGGTGGTGGCCTCCCCCTGGGGCGTGCGGCGGGCGAGGCAGAAGGCGATCTCGGTGTCCACGCCGGTGGCGGGGTTGTAATACCCGACGTTGGCGAAGGCGTCGTTGAGGTGTTGGATGGCGTCGGCCGCTTGTCCATCGGAAATGTTCTCGCTGCCGCCGTTGTGGATGATGTGGACGACGACAGGCAGGGTGTGCTGTACGAGGGGGCCGCGCCCCGTGGAATAGTCATTTTGTGAATTCCATGGGGCGAGCGTATCGAGTTCTTCTTCCAGGCGCCGGGTGGCTAGGCGGTAGGCGTCGTCTTCCTGCAATTTTTGGGCGTGCAGCTCCGCCTGGGCGCAGAAGGCATTGGCAGCTCCCGGCTCCGGGCGTTGGTGCAGCTGGAGGAAGGACAGGCCAAGCAGGGCGCAAATAGTAAGGGATAGAGGTGTTTTCATGGCGCGTTTGTTGAGCTTTAGTAGTAAAGTTAAGGTTTAATACCTGGAAAGGAAAATGGGGAAGCTTCTAATAAGAAGAGGTGTTGGGGTAGGCAAACTGCAGCTTAGTACCGAACCCGGTAGGTTGGAATCCATTATTTATGCTAATTTCTACCTTGGATGAATCATATGTTGCGGAATGTATAACGATACATATACTTTCCGCAGGATTAACATTTATATTTCGCGGAATCTATGCACATTGAAATACATTCCGCAAAATATAGTCAGAAAATATGGTAGGCCGGCAAAAAGAAATAGACATTTTAAAGAAGGCCCAGGCGTCCGGAAAGCCGGAGCTTGTGGCCGTCATCGGGAGGAGGCGGGTTGGGAAAACTTATTTGGTGCGTAGTTTTTTCGGCGAGCAGATCGATTTTGAAATGGTTGGCCTGAAGGATGGCAACATGGAACAGCAGTTGCGCAATTTTACCTACAGCCTGAAGGAGGCCAAAGGGCAAAAAGGGCCGGTTGAAAAAGCTCCGAAGGATTGGCTGGCGGCTTTTCACGAATTGAAAGAATTCCTGGAATCGCCTGAAAAAGAAAATAAAAAGAAAGTAGTATTCATTGATGAACTCCCCTGGGTGGCCACGGCGAAATCGGACTTCCTGACCGGCTTCAGTTATTTCTGGAACAGCTATGCCTCCCGCTCCAGAAAACAACTATTTCTTGTTTTGATCACCACTTTCGGACTGGCTCCCAACAAAAACAGCCTGGGCCTGATCGATCATGTGGTGACAATGGAGGAATTGTTTTGAGAAAATCCAAAATCGCACATCAAACATCGCACATCAAACATCGCACATCAAACATCGCACATCAAACATCGCACATCAAACATCGCACATCAAACATCGCACATCAAACATCGCACATCAAACATCGCACATCAAACATCGCACATCAAACATCGCACATCAAACATCGCACATCAAACATCGCACATCAAACATCGCACATCAAACATCGCACATCAAACATCGCACATCAATACCCCCTGTCACTGTAATAATCATAGCGATTCTCTTCCCGGGGCGAGGGGTACTGAAAGCGGAAATAAAACCCGGCCACTACGCCGAAGGCGAAGCCGCCGATGTGCGCCCACCATGCAGTGCCGCCGGTCTGTGCAGTGTTGACTTCCAGCGAGGCAGTGCCGCTCATCCATTGCATGGCGATCCACAGGCCGAGGAAGAAAATGGCCTGCATGCGGAAGATCAGGAAAAAGAACCACACCTTGATGCGCGAAGTGGGGAACATGATCAGGTAAGCGCCCATAACGGCGGAGATGGCGCCGCTGGCGCCGATAGTAGGCACTGTGCTGTACCAGTTGAAATAGATGTGGGCGGCATGGCCCACCAGCCCGCCCAGAAGGTAAAAGACGAGGAAGCGGGTACTCCCGATGGTCGCTTCGATGTTGTCGGCGAAGACCCAAAGGAAAACCATATTGCCGATCAGGTGGGCCCAGCCGCCGTGCAGGAACATGCTGGTGATAAGCGTGAGCAGGTTTTCGCCGCGGACGGTCTCCGCCGGAACCGAGCCGAACTGGCCGACCAGGGCATCCGGAAACTGAAGCTGATACAGGAAGATCACTACATTCAGCGCGATGAAAGTGTAGGTGATGATGGGATAATGCCCCCCTCTGACCTGGTCGTCGCCAATGGGAAAAAACATGTGCAGTAAGTTGCGTTAAACAATCAATAGCCTGGTTGCCAAGATAAGCGTTTAGATCCCTTCCACCACCAATTCAACGATATATTCCTCCGGCTCCGTTACACGGCCGGCCTGAGGGTATGGAGAAACCTTCTCCAGCCGGTAGATGTAATCGCCGACTTTCCGGCTGGCCAGCTCCGGGTGGCCGTCGCGCAGGGAAAGGTCGATGTACTGGCGGCCGCTGTTGTTCAGAGAGAACTGGACGACTGCCTGGCCTTCCCAGATGCAGTTGGTGTATTCCGGGCAGCGAGAGTCTTCCTTAATGGCGGTAAACTGGATCTCCGGGCCCTGGCACTGGCACCGGGCCGACTCGCCCAGTTGCAGGCGAAGCAGCTCGCCGAGCTGATAACCGCTCTTTTTGCCGCACTTGGCGGCTCCGAATAAAAGAAATAAACCAATGAGTAGTAGGCCTTTTTTCATAGTGGCAAATTTTGGGCGGTACAGCCGGGTTTATGCTAGTTTGAAGTTGTAAACGATCAAAGGCGAAGAATTATTTAGAGCAAGGGTCACTGCCTCAAAGCATAGGCCTTAAAATATTTGCACTCTTCGAGGAACGTCTGGAAGTGTGCCGTCCCGGAGTACGTTTGCAACAGCAGGTTGAAGTTCTCAAACGTCTGTACGCTTCCTTCCCGCCAGCGGTTGACGTAGTATTCATTGCGTTCGCATTTGGCTGCCATAAAGGTGGCCTTGGCGGCAAAATTGAGGCTGTCGGTGGCCAGGCGGGCCCGCTCGAAATAGTAGCGCGCCTGGCCGCAGTCCAGATGTTCCCGGTTGCCGTAGGGGAAACGGGGGTCGTCGATGACCTCGTCCCCATCCCTTAGGTTGGCGAGGTTGAGGCTGGAGCCGCTGCGGTAGTAGTCCATCGCTTTCCAGGAATAACTGAAGTACGACATATTGTACAGGGCCAGGCCGATCTGGTAAAAGTTCCAGGCCGTGTTGCCGGTCCCTGCCTTGGCCTCGTATTCCAGTTCCAGCAGGCGTTCCAGAAGTTCCCCTTTATTCAGGGGGCTGATGTTGTCGGGCCACCCTTTACAGTGGACACAATCGTTGATGCGTTCGATGAAAGGATAATACAGGCCGTAATTGTCCCATTCCACCCTTGGCATCATTTTCATGGTCTCCAGGGCTGCTTCAAACTGGTAATTGTTCATCAGATAGGTGGCCTTCATGTCCAGTAGCTGGTAGAGGAAGGTGCTGTCCCCCTGAGCGACCAGTTGGTCTTCCAGCTTGGTGCGGTTGGGCTTATTGCATACGGAGATGAGCTCGTCGAGGATATCCGGCTGAGGGTTGGGCCTCAGCTCCGAGACTTTGTGCTGGAACAGAAAAGCCTTGCCCACAAATCCGTTCTGACTGTAGAGCTGATACATTTTGTCATCGGTGAAATCGGTAAAGTCCTCGTATTTTTCGTACAGGTCCTCGATCTGCCGGATATAGGCTACCTGGTTCTCCATGCTGTCTGAGATGGCCTGATAACTGCTGATCTGCAGGGCCAGTTCGAAAACCCGGAGTTGTTCGTCCAGAAAGGAGCCTTTGGCCGCTACCTTGCGGGCCTGGTTGAAAGCGGCGCGAGCGTCGTAATAGTTGCCGGACAGGAAGGACAGGTATCCTTCCGCCAGGCGCCATAAGACGACGTCATCGATAAGTCCTTCGTTGAGTACCTGGCTGACGAAGCGCTGCAGCTCGATCACCCGTTTTCCGGCATCTTTGGACGGGATGCCGTAGTAGCGTTCGTTGCGGCGGCGTTTGTCGTTGAAAGAAACGCCCAGCAGGTGCTTCTCCAGGTTTTTCATTTCCTGGATGAGCAGCAGGGGGAGGTAGGGGCTGTCGGGCGCCAGGCTGTAGATGTTGTTCATCTCCACGGCCAGCTTGCTATTGGGGTTGTTGGCGCGAATGGCATAGAGCGTTGCCCGCTCCTGGTCGTTCTGGCAACGCAGCAGGCAAGCTTTCCATTCCTCGTCAGTTTTGACACTAAAGCTGCGGTAGGCGGATTCGCGCTTACTGGGGCAGTTCTCGAAGATGCGCGAAAAGAGATAGGCGGCTTCCACCCGGTCGCCCAATGCCAGCAGAGCCCCTGCTTTATGGCCCATGATCCAGTATTCGATGATGCTGGGGTCGTTGTCGATCTTGGGCATCAGAAAATCATACAGTTCGAGCACCTGCCGGTACTCCTTATTGTAATGTGCCAGGCGGATGAGCTGGTAAGCGTACCGCAGGCGGATGTAGTGCGATTTGGTGCGGCGAAAGGCTTCCAGCCCCTCGTCGATCAGGCCCTGCCGGCGTTGCCGGGCAGTGTTGGGGGCGTCTTTCCAGGCATCGCTCCTCACGACGAAGGGCTCGCACTGCTTCGCGAAAGTGAGGTATCGGACCGTCTCCACGCACTTTTTTCGGTGCAGGTACTGGGCGAAAGAGTTTTCCCTAAGAAAATAACTGATGGGCACGGACGGGCTGCGAATGGCCGCCTCCAGCTGTTCCAGGTCTGAAGAGGAAGCCTGGTAGACCAATACTCCGATGTCCTGAAAACGGGGCACTTCGCAAAAGCGTTCGTACCACTCTTCGATATTGCCCTGTATCTGGGGGTTGCCCTTTCGTTCGTAATACCGTTCGAGGGCGTCGAAGTCGACGAAAAAGGGCGCTCCGTTGAGCTCCGGGTTCAGGATGGCCGGGCTGATGAAGGAATAGCCGGAAAAGGGCGGCCTCGTCCGGCAATTGCTGGTGATGGTTGTTGGGTAAAGCCAACCGGCGAGGAAGGCAAGCAGTGTGATCAGAAGGCCTGGGCGCAGCATTGTACGGGTGGTTTTATGGGATGAATATAGGGAAAAGGAAGGAATGCATTATACCATCCCTCACTCTTCACCGATCCGTCTGCATAAACTATCCAGCACCTCCGTCGAAAACCGGCTGATCACCGTGCTATCCAAATGGTAGAAAACCAGCTCTGTCGTATCTGGCCAGGGCAGTACCCGGAGGCGCTCAGCTGCGGCAAACAGCAGGCCCGGCTCTACACCCTCCATTCGAATCCGGTCGCCGGGATAGAGGTAATGCCCTTCCAGGAAGGTGCCTTCCAGCACTTCGTAGCGGCCATTGTTCAAAGCTTTGTATTTGGGGTCGTTGGCAAGCCGCTCTTCCGGCAGGTTGTTGATGAGCTTGATCATCTCCTCATCCCTGAAGAGAACGGCCCAGCGAAAGAGTGGCAGCGCCAGCCCCAACGGCAGTGGATAGGCCTCGTAGCCTTCAAGATAGGGCTCCGCCGCTTCCAGGTTGAGAATGGAGTTGGGTTCTTCCCACTGCTGGAGCTGGCCCATATTGTAGAACATAAGGATGCCGCGATCCACCGGAGGGACGCCCGTACGGGCCGGGAAGCGCGCCTGGTGGAGGCGGATAGTGGCGGAAAGAATAATTTCTTTGGACTTCAGCTTTTGCCGCAGCTGCCTGAGAAGTTCAAAATAGACTTCCCTGGTGCTGCCTGTCCAGTCGCAGTCGACCTGGACCTCCCGGATGAGCAGGGCGCTGTCCTGCGCTGCCAGGCTGAATATCTTGTCGTATATTTTGTCGGCCAGCCCGGGCGCCTCCTCCGGGCCGGTGCGCTCCAGGGTGCGGTTAGTAATGAAAATGGTGGGCGCCAGTTCCAGTCCGGTGTAAGTTTCCGGCGCCAGTTCCACCTGGGCCATAGGTACCGGGGCCCGGAGCTCAGGGTCCCAGTCTACATCAAAGAATTTTACATAGAGGCGCTGCACGCCAAGTTGCGCGATCAGTTCCTGTTCCTGCAGGCTCAACTCCAGCCGGGTCTGCCAGTGGTAGAAGGCGGGGATGAAGACATGGCCTTTTGGCTTTTGACAGGAGAAGAGGAGGGTAAGGAGAAGGAAAAAGGAGAGTGGAAAGGCTTCCAGATTCAAGCGGAGTCCTAAAGTTGGAATTCGGAACGCGGAATTCGGAATTTTGCAATAGAGTGCTGCCAGGATGAGGCTGAAGATACTTCCGCCAAAAAAAAATAGAGCTTCCATAACAAATGGTTGCATATCGATCTGAAAAATTGAGTTCGTTGCCCATTATCCAGGAGGGCAACTTTCGGAAGCCCTTCATTAGACAACTCCCCTCCTTCGGAGGGGTGGGGGAGGCTTTCATATCAGCCCTTCCCGGATCAGGTCGTGCAGGTGGACAAAGCCGAGGTATTTGCCTTCCCCGTCGATGACGATCAGTTGTGTGATACTGTTGCTGCGCATCATCTGCAGGGCGTTGACGGCCATTTCATTTTCGTGGATGACCTTGGGGGTAGTGCTCATGATGTCGCGGGCGTGGAGGGCATTGAAATCCTGTCCGCGTTCGAGCATCCGGCGGAGGTCTCCGTCGGTGATGATGCCACGGAGCTTTCCCTCCCTATCCAATACGGCTGTTGCTCCCAGCCGTTTGGAGGTCATTTCGAGTATGGCCTTCTGTATGGTGTCCTCCTGTTGAACTGCGGGTTTTTCGTTTTGGGGGTAGAGGTCGTGCACGCGCAGGTAGAGCTGCTTGCCGAGGGCGCCGCCCGGGTGGAACTGGGCAAAGTCCTCTGGTGTGAACCCCCGCAGAGCCAGCAGGGCAGTGGCCAGGGCGTCGCCCATGGCGGACTGAGCGGTGGTGCTGGCTGTTGGCGCCAGATTATTGGGGTCGGCCTCCTGGGGTACAGGGGTATGCAACACATAGCGTGCCTGGTGGCCCAGGTAAGAGTCCAGTTGGCTGACCATGCCGATTATAGGACTACCCAAGCCTTTGAGGAAGGGGACCAGCACTTTGATTTCCGGCGTTTCTCCGCTTTTGGAGATACAGAGGACGAAATCGTGGGACTGTATCATACCCAGGTCTCCGTGGATGGCGTCGGCGGCGTGCATAAACAGCGCGGGCGTGCCTGTGGAGTTGAGCGTCGCTACGATCTTCTGTCCGACCAGCGCGCTTTTCCCAACGCCTGTAACCACCAGCCGTCCGCTGCAATTAAAAATGGCCTGAACACAATCCACAAAAGTAGCGTTTATACAAGATTTGAGGCCATTGAGCGTTTTGGCTTCTATGTCTAGCGTCCGCAGGGCTGTTTTTGTGATCAATACTTCAGAAATCACTTTGAATTTTGTATTTTTGGAAGCTTTTTGAAAAAGCGGTTGATAAACAATTTTTTTGAGGTAGATTTATTACCCTCCGGCATCCGCCGGTATCAAAAATGGTTGCTCTACTGAAGGGCGGGAAGGGTGTTAAAGTGAAAAGATGTGGATAAATAAATCGCTCAGAAGAGCAATGTAACCAATGATTTTGATTAAATTAACTTTGTTTGCGAATACCCCTCTGGCTATTGGCATTTTCCAGGCCTGCCCCTGAACGTATTTGCATGCTGAATAGCCCTGACCTCCCCAAGTAAGCCAAGGCACAAAAATAAATTGTTCTCTGACAATTTTCGTGTTTGGGTAAAAGCAAAGCGCATAAACCCGATGCCGCTTTTACCCGGCCTGTCTTTACACGGAAATAGCCCGAGGCGCAAATTTGTCAAAAATCAGAACTTGCGAGCCATGACAGTGACGAAAGAAAACTTGCATGATGCGCTACAAAAGTACTTTGGGTTCGACAGTTTCAAAGGAAAGCAGGAGTCTATCATCAAAAGTGTTCTCAATGGTAAGGACACTTTCGTGATCATGCCCACAGGAGGTGGCAAATCTCTTTGTTACCAACTGCCTGCCCTGATGCTGGAAGGTACTGCGCTCATTATTTCCCCGCTTATCGCGCTGATGAAAAATCAGGTGGATTCCATCCGGGGGTACAGCCAGAGGGACGAGGTCGCCCACTTCCTCAATTCTTCTCTGACCAAAGCCCAGATGAAGCTCGTAAAGCAGGATATTTCTGACAGCAAGACCAAGCTGCTTTTCATCGCGCCGGAAACGCTCACCAAGGACGAGAACATCGAGTTCTTCCAACAAGTGGACATTTCTTTTGTCGCCGTGGACGAAGCACACTGCATCTCGGAATGGGGGCACGATTTCCGTCCCGAATACCGCCGCATTCGCGCCATGCTCGACGCCATCGGCGAAGATATACCCGTGGTGGCCCTCACCGCTACTGCCACGCCCAAAGTGCAGTCCGACATCGTGAAAAACCTGGGCATGGATGGCCACAATACCTTCATCTCTTCTTTTAACCGGGAAAACCTCTATTACGAGGTGCGCCCCAAGGGGAAGAAGGAACAGACGATCAAACAGATCATCCAGGTTATTAAAGGCATGTCCGGCCAATCGGGCATCATCTACGTGCAAAGCCGGAAATCGGCCGAGGAGATCGCTCAGGCCCTCTGCGTCAATGACATCAAAGCCGCACCCTACCACGCCGGGCTGGATGCCAAAACCCGGACTACCACCCAGGATAACTTCCTTATGGAAGAAGTGGACGTGATCGTCGCGACCATCGCCTTCGGCATGGGGATCGACAAACCGGATGTTCGCTTTGTCATCCATTATGATATTCCCAAGAGTATCGAGAATTACTACCAGGAAACCGGCCGCGCCGGCCGGGATGGCCTGGAGGGGCGGTGTATCGCCTTTTACGCCTACAAGGATATCCTTAAACTGGAAAAGTTCCTGCGCGATAAACCAGTGGCCGAACGCGAGATGAGCGCCCAACTCATGCAGGAAGTCATGGCCTATGCCGAGACGACCTCCTGCCGCCGCCGCTTCCTGCTCCACTACTTCGGCGAAGAGTTCGAGGAGGACAACTGCAATAAAATGTGCGACAACTGCCGCCATCCGAAAGAAAAGATCGAAGTAAAGAACGAGATGGCCATCGCGCTCAAAGCTGTTTTGCAACTCGACGAGAACTACGGGATCAAAACCCTCATCAACTTTGTCCGGGGGAAGGATACCAAGGAGGTCAAGGATTTTGGGTTCAGCCAGAAACCGCTCTTCGGGGCAGGTAAAGAGAAGGATTCGACCTTTTGGAGCTCGGTTTTCCGCCAGGGCATACTCAATGACCTGATCCGCAAGGATATTGAAAGCTACGGCCTGCTGAAGATGAACGATAAGGGCCGGGGTTTCCTGGAATCCCCCTATTCTTTCCAGATTCCCATCGACCACAATTATGAAAAGGAGCCCGTCGAGACAGAAGAGTCTGCCAAAGGCGGGGCTGCTGTTCTGGATGATACCCTGATGAAAATGCTCAAGGACCTGCGCCGGCGGGAGGCTAAAAAGCACAACGTGCCGCCCTTCGTCATCTTCCAGGACCCCTCCCTTGAGGATATGGCCACTCAATACCCCATCAGTATGGATGATATGGCCAACATCAGTGGGGTGAGCAAAGGCAAGGCCCTGCGTTACGGCCGCCCCTTCATCCAGATGATCAAGGAGTACGTCGAAGAGAACGACATCGAACGGCCCAACGACCTGGTCGTCAAACAGGTCGCCAATAAGTCGAAGGTCAAGATCAACATCATTCAGGGGATCGACCGCAAAGTGCCACTGGAGGACCTGGCTGAGGCCAACAACCTCAACATGGAAGAACTCATGGATGAACTCTATTCTATCGTGACTTCCGGGACCAAGGTCAATATCGATTATTACATTGACGATACGGTCGACGAATACTCCCGGGAGGACATCGTCGAATACTTTATGAAGGCCACTACCGATTCGGTGGAGGAGGCATTCCATGAACTCAAAGAGGACGATATCACCATCGAAGAGATCCAGTTGGTGCGCATCAAGTTCCTTTCGGATATGGCGAATTAGATTGCTGGATTGCTGGATTGCTGAATTGCTGGATTGTTGGATTGCTTGGATTGTTGGATTGTTGGATTGCTGGATTGCTGGATTGCTGGATTGCTGGATTGCTGGATTGCTGGATTGCTGGATTGCTGGATTGCTGGATTGCTGGATTGCTGGATTGCTGGATTGCTGGATTGCTGGATTGTTGGATTGCTGGGCACATTGCTCGGCCTATGACAGCCAGGCAGCAGGACAACAATATAACCATCCAACAATTGTCGGCTGACTTAGAGTTTTAAACAACATTTGACATTAAGTTCTGCACAGTTACCATTTTAGTTCTTTGACATTATGAAAGATCAAGATTCCAGATTGTGGCACTGGAGAAGTTGGTGGGAAAGCCTTTTATCAGGTTTCCCTGCGCATCATAAACCTGCCAGGCATTGTCAAGTGGGCATAGTTTAATACTGAGCCTCTGATGCTTAAATGCCCTACCACATTGAAGCGCGTCCCATAATGACTGAATTGCCCATTGCTACTGGCTTTCCTTTCCCAGCTTCCTGTGGAAAGGAAATCTAGTGCTCGTTGGATGTCGAAATCTGCTGGGTTCCAGTTTCTGCCGGTGAATGCTAAAGCCGGAAAAGCTTCGATCCTTTTTGGTTATCCATGCGGCGAATAGGAAAATGATAATTATGAAAATCGGCTTCTTCCCATAAACGGATTTGCAAATCAAAGGTATCCTTACATTTGCTAAATTCTGTCCAATTGCCCAATACCCTTGGCTACGCTCGACCTTTGCATTGTCTTGCGGGGTTTTGTACCGGTTCCAGATAACTTGTATGCCCAGTGAAATTAGCCACAAAGCTAAAGGGGGTATATTCTCTAACTGTGGGTCGCCGAAAGGTACTTACCATTATCCACCTTTATCCATTTGGGTACTCCCCAGTCCTTGAACACAGTGATGAGCGCCTGCTGAACCTGGCGCACAGGGACTTCACTAATTTTCTTATAGGGGAAAACCGGCGGGGCGATGGTACCGTACCCGAGCATTCATCGGTAATATTTAGCCAGCATTGTTTATTGCCATCAGCCGTTTTCATCATTTCTTCTTTAGCATCGATCTGCCAACCTTCATGAAGCTGTCTAGCCCATTGGCGGGGCGCTTTTGGCAACCTGGTAGAGGGAACTGTTTGCTCGTTCCACTGAAACCACCGATACAAAGTACGAATATGGGGCAAGCCCAAACCTGGTACGCATACGAGATATTTCTGCATGGATTTTCTCTGCTCCCCAGCCCGGATGCCAGCTTTTCATACAGCGTACAGCTCGGTAAACAAAATCATTACCGTCCAGGCGCTTTTTTCCGCAATTGGAATATAGAGGCTTCAAGCCTTGCTCTCCCTCAGCCTGATATCGCTTGATTAGAGTATGAACCGCCCGGCGGCTCACCTTAAAGTTCCGCGAAATCGCGCTAATCGGAGTCTCTTCTTCATATTGGCGAAGAATCTGCAGGCGTACAGCCATAAGGATTGGACCTGGCATACTGTCTTGATTTTTCAAAATGTCAAAGAACAAAAGTAACAACTGTGTAAAACTCAATGTCAAAAACTGTTTAAAACTCTAAGTCAGCCGACACAATATAACCATCTAACTTCATGAAGCTCATCATCATCAACGGCCCCAACCTCAACCTGCTGGGCACCCGTGAGCCTCACATCTACGGGCGGCAAAGTTTTGAGGACTACTTCCTCAAGCTGCAGGAAGATTATCCGCACCTCACCCTGCACTACTTTCAGAGCAACCACGAGGGCCGGATCATCGATAAGCTGCACGAGGTGGGCTTTTCCTACGACGGCATCATCCTCAACGCAGGAGCCTATACCCATACCTCCATCGCCATTGCCGATGCCATAGCCGCCATCCGGACGCCGGTCATCGAGGTACACATCTCCAATGTACACGAACGGGAGGAATTCCGCCACCATTCTTACCTCTCGGCCGTTTGCCGGGGCCTCATTGTAGGCCTGGGGCTCAAGGGGTATGAGTTGGCTATTCGCTTTTTTTTGGAGTAGAACCGGCCGCGTCCTTCAATTCTGTCCCACTAATTATTGCTTACTTCCCTTCAATTTGCTTACCTTCAAATATTCTTAAGCCACAACCCAAACGGAATTTGATTGGAACGCCTATAGCCCATCTTTATCCAGTACTGAAAATCAAGCCTGTACATCAAGCTGTTCGCATTTTTTTTTCTCAGGAACCCATTTTTCTATCGGTTTTGGCTTTGCAAAGACCAGCCAAAGGCCAATTGTTTCGAGCTTATGTACCAATATCTTCCCTTTATCGAAATCCCCATGGAACTTACCAGTTGCTGGGAAGGATGGGATGCCATCGATCAGGAGATCCGACGCGCCATTAGCAGGTTGAATAAATCCAAGGTGGTCATCGCTGTGGAGTGTTACCACGGGACCCTTGACGAGTCCAATTTTTTCGAATTGAAAAAGCGCCTGCAACCGAGTGCCAGTTGTAAGGCCTCCGACCTGTTCCGGGAAAGCGAAGCGCTGCAAGGGCTCATTCGCCGGCGGATGGCGGACGAAAGCCGGCCCGGCAAGTTCACCGGCCTAACGGTAAGAGACTACTTTGACCCTCAGAAACTGCTGGCCATTCAACACAGCATCAGCTTGATCGTGGAAGGAGCAGTGCTGGTCTACGGTATCGGGGCCTCCCTGGTCTGGGAACCCGACCTGCTGATCTATGCCGATATGTCTCATTGGGAAATACAACAGCGCCTTCGCCGTGGAGATATCGGCAATATAGGGCTGCAAAACGCCAGTGCGGCCTTCGATCAGAAATACGAAATTGCCTTCTTCAACGACTGGCAGGTATGCGATCAACTAAAACGGGGCCTTCTTCACCGTTGTGATTATTTCCTGGAAACCAACAACTGGGCGAAGCCTAAACTGGCTACTGGCGCTATCGTTCGCCGCGGGCTGGAACAAGCCACCCGCCAACCCATAAAAATGGCGCCTTTCTTTGATCCTGAATTGTGGGATCATCCGTCCGAACAAAATGGGCAGTCCAGCCCTCCTCAGGAATGGGGGTTCAGTTGTGTACCGGAAGAAGACAACCTCCTTTTCCGGTTTGGGGAAATGCTCTTTGAAACGCCCCTGCTCAACCTCATCTTTTACAGGCCGGAGAGCTTCCTTGGCCCTGAGGTGGTCCGAAAATTTGGGGCTTATCTGCCGGTGCGCTTCAACTTTATTGATACTACTGAGAATCAGGATGTAGAATTTCTGGTCAACCCCGTCGCCCAGGAGATCGTTGACGGCCTGGGGTGTCGTTACCGGCAAGCCACAGGTTATTACATGCTGCAGGCGCCGCCCGGCGCCAAGATAGAGCTCGCCGAACCAAACCGGCAGCCCTCAATTCAGCGGATTAAAGAACTGGGGCTTCAGCAGCACGATTTCATACAGATTCCAACTGATACACCGTATCGGGCCGGTAAACAATTGACGGCACTGCAGATCAATACGGCGCCACAGATCTTTTCGCTCAAGCTTTCTCCAGGCTCATTGGAAACAAGGCCGGGCATCTCTTCTTCTGAGGCCGTGCGCCGCTCCGGGGCCCTCGTCGAGCAGGAAGAGGTACTGAGCGAAGAAGTCATCCTTCTGTCGCGCGTCTGGTTTTCCCAGGATATGGCCTTTCATACCAATGAAACCGTCCAAATATTGCTGCTCGTGGCGGGCCAGGCTGCCGTGGTCGAGAGCCCGGCTGGTTCGTTCCAACCTTTCC
Organism: Lewinellaceae bacterium; assembly: GCA_020636405.1. GTDB lineage: Bacteria > Bacteroidota > Bacteroidia > Chitinophagales > Saprospiraceae > JACJXW01. The sequence continues at coordinate 219,548 of JACJXW010000004.1, forward strand.
TGGCACGCTATGGCGAGACTTTTATCATCCCGGCACAGGTGGGCCCTTACCGCGTTCGCCCCCTGGGAGGATCAACGTTACAACTGCATGCATTGCTCCGGGCCACAGTAGGGGCCGGATGAGCTCTTTTCTGATAAAAACCTACCCTCAGCCAGCAATCGGGGCAAAAATAAAGGCGCCCCAAAGATAAACCTTGGGGCGCCCCGATTTAGTGTATGAAACTTACGTTAAACCATTACTGCTTGTCCCACCACATGGGCACTTTCAGCATCTGGGTAAAGTCGGTCGGCATACCCTGGCGCTGCAGCGCAGCATTCAACTCAGTGGGGTTGTTGGCGGCCTCTCCTTCGAAGTAAGCCAGGCGGCGCGGGATCTGTCCTCCGGTCACGTTGCCCTGGTAGTTTACCGGGGTCAGTTCCGGAAAACCGGTGCGGCGGTAGTTGGCGTAGGCCTCGTATTCGTTCATGAAGTTGGCTGCCCAGTGTTGCTCGCCGATCATCTTGAGGGAGCCGTCGAACGGATTGGCGGCCAGATAGGCGTCGATCGCAGCGTCATCCACGGCAGCACTCGGATCGAAAAGGTCTCCATATTGCTTCATGGCGGCGCGTACGCCGGCATTGTAGTGGGCTTCAGCGTCACTGGCCCAGCCGCGTACAGCAGCTTCTGCCAGCAGGAACTCCACTTCCGAGTAGTACATAAAGATCATCGGAGAAGCGGTCGTAACCAGAACGTCATTTACGTTGCTGAACTGTTCCATATCCACGTCATCATCAGGGTTGAGGCCCAGGTAATCTTTGATGGTCGTGGCGTTGTAGCCATTGGGCAAGCCTTTCTGCTCGGTGCCGTTGGGCACTACGCCCAGTACATCGAGTCGGGGGTCGCTGTGGTCTTTCATCCAGGTAACAAAAAAGTTACTCAGGTGCTGATTGTTGTCGGCCAGCCATACTTCACCGATGCCGTTGCGGTTGATGCCCTCGGGGCCATCGGTGTGGGGCACCTTAGCGGAATCATCCTGGCTGGTCATCACTCCGCCGGCGATGGCCTTCTTCACCCAAGCTTCGGCAGAAGCGGGGTCTACTTTGGTCAGGCGCATGCCCAGGCGCAGCATCAGGGAGTAGCCGTATCTTCTCCACTGGTCGACATCGCCGCCGTAGATGAAGTCGGCGCTGCCGAAAGTGGGGTCGCTGCTGTTCAACTGAGCGGTAGCCTCTTCCAGTTCCTTCAGCATGTCGAAGTAGATTTCCGATTGCGGGTCGTACTTCGGGTTGTCGATGCCTTCCAGGAAGCCTTTGCCGGCTTCGGAGTAGGGAATGTCTCCGTACAGGTCGGTAATGCGGTGGAACATGGCCACCTTCCAGATGCGAGTGGCAGCCAGTTTGTTGGATACGGGCTCGCCCTCCGCCTGCATTTTTTCCAGCGTATTGGTCAGGTCAACAGCCTGCAAAACCTGCTGCTGGTAACAGCGTTCCATCAGGGAGCCGGAGTACTGGGCATTGTAGAGGTACTTGTCGCCCGACCAGTATTCGGGCAATGCGGCCAGGTGCTGGATCATGGTGGAGGAATAGATCAGCACCGTCCGCCAGTTCTCGTAGCGCTCGCCGGAAACCCGGAGTTGCAGGAAAGAAAACTGGAAGTCGGGGTTGATCTCAGTGGCCGCCAGCGGGTCGATGTTGGTGTCCCCGAAGTCGCTGCAGGATTGCAGGGCGAAGGTGAGCGCCAACACGGAAAGAAACAGTCTTTTTAATATGTATTTCATTGTCTGTTGTCTGTTTTTTGTTAAGAAGAATCAGGTGTGGGTAGCCCCAACACCTAATACCTAGAATCTCACATTCAAATCAATACCAAAGCTGCGGGTCTGCGGGACACCGAACATTTCCAGCCCCTGGGCATTAGCGTTGGTGTAAGTGGATTCCGGATCGATATTGTCCACATTTTTAGACAGGATGGCCAGGTTGCGGCCTACCAGGCTGACACTGATGCCTGCGAATGGCGTTTTGGCAATGACCGACTTGGGCAGGCTGTAGGACAGCGTTAACTGGCGCAGCTTGATGAAGCTGGCGTCTTCCACAAATTCTTCCGCAATACCGGATACGCGGCTCCAGTAATCCTGAACGTTTTGCGGCTCCAGTTTGGTCACGTTGCCGTCGGGCATGACGATCTCACCGTTCTCGCGGCCTTCCAGCGTATTCTGGTGCAAGCCCCGCAGGTAAGCGAAGGAGTTAGTGGCCGCATAGATGTCACCGCCGAACTTGCCGTCAATCAGGAAGCTGAAGTTGAGGTTCTTGTAGCTGAACGTGTTCCGAAGGCCGAGTGTGAGCGGGTGAATTCCTTCGCCCAGCTTCTCGATATCGCCCCGGGTTGGCAGGCCATCGGCATCCAGGATGATGTTGCCGTTATCGTCGCGGGCGTAAGTATAGCCGCGGATAATGCCATAGGGTTCGCCTTCCTGCTGGAAGATGTAGGCGGTAAGCGTACGGCTTACACCCTGTTGCAGCAATTCGCCGTCAACTTCAGGGTCCAGCAAGCTCACGACCTCACTTTGGTTGTAGGCCAGGTTGAAGGAAAGATCCCAGCGGAAGTTATTGTTGCGCACCGGTGCGACGGACAGCAACAGTTCCACGCCCTTGTTGGTCAGTTCCCCGACGTTGACCACCTTGGTGCCGAAGCCGGAGGTGCTGGAAACACCAGCGTTGAGGATGTCATTCTCCGTTTTGCGGTCGTAGTAGGAGAAGTCCACTCCAACGCGGTTGTTAAACATGCGCAGGTCGAAGCCGAATTCGATCTCGGTATTCGTCAGCGGGGTAAGCGCTGTATTGGGGATCTGGCCGGAAGTGATGCCGCCCAGCGGTTGGCCGAGGTGGCCCTGGCCGAACAGCCCGTAGGCCAGCAACAACTGGTAGGGGTCGGTGTCGCCGCCCACCTGTGCCCAGGAAGTGCGCAGTTTGGCAAACGTGATCGCCTGCGGCAGGCGCACGGCGTCGGAAAGTACGAAGCTCAGCCCCACAGAGGGGTAGAGCAGGCTATTTTCATTTTCCGGCAGGGTGGACCACCAGTCCTGGCGGGCCGTACCGGTCAGGTACAGGTAGTTGTTGTAGGACAGTTCCACCGAGCCGTAGAGGGAGTTGATCTGCTCTTCGGAAACATCGTAGCCTACACTGCGGTTTTGCGTATTGGTGATCTGCTCCAGGAATGGAATGTTGAATTGGTTACCCGATCCTTCAACCAACCCTGTATTTTGCTTCATCTGGTTGCCGCCGACAAAGGCATTCAGGCCGATAGAGCCGAATTGCTTGTTGACGCCCACCATGAAGTCTTTGTTGGTTTCGGTGAAATCGTAACTGCGTTCAGTGATGGCCCCTAGCGGAATATAGTTGGTGCCGTACGGCTCCAGGTTGGTACGGCGCTCGTTGTAGGTATCCATACCGATACGGCCCTGGATGAATAACCAGTCGAATACATCATAACGCAGAGTCAGGTTACCCAGCAGACGGTCCTTATTGTTGTCGGCCCGGAACCGGTAAGCGGCCCAGTAGGGGTTGGTCACGTAGATGTTGTCGTTGAAGTCATTTTCCCCACCGGTGGCGTCGCTGCCGTCGCCGTTGGGCCCCTTGAGGGTTTCGATGTTGACGTTGGCCGGCATTGACCAGGCCGTGTAGTTGGCGTTACCCGGCGAGTCGGACAGGCGCGGGCGGTTTTTCACCTCCTCCTTGATATAGGAGCCGCTCAATGTGGCGGTCAGGCGGTCGAAGAACTTGGCGTTGATCTTGCCGGTGAAGTTGTTCCGGTCCAGGCCGGAGTTGGGCACAATGCCTTCATTCTGAAGGTTGGTTACGCCAATACGGAAGTTGTAGTTTTCGTCGCCGCCACTGAGGCTCATGGAGTTGGTCCAGGTATTGCCGGTGCGGTAGAAACGGTCGAGGTTGTTGCCTACGTCGGAATAGGGGCGGGCCACGCCGTCCCACTGAACCACCTGCGAGCCGTCCAACTGGTCGCCCCAGGAGTACAGGCCGAAAGCCTGTGCTTCACTGGCAGAAGCCGGCTTAGCGCCGCGGTCGCCCGAGCCGTACTGGTTCTGAAAATCGTAGGTGTTGATGATGTTTTCGAAGGTGTAGTTGCTGCTCACCTCAACGCCAATGCCCTTGCGCTTGGAACCGGATTTTGTGGTGATGAGGATGACGCCGTTGGAGGCGCGGGCGCCGTAAAGGGCGGCAGCCGTGTTGCCCTTCAGGACGGTCATGGTCTCGATGTCGTCCGGGCTGATGCTGGAGATGCCATCGCCCCAGTCTTGGCCGCCCCACTCCCCGGCATTACCCAGGTTGGAGTTATCGATGGGGATACCGTCGACCACATAGAGCGGTTGGTTGTTGCCCGTCAGCGAGCTGTTGCCCCGAATGATCACGCGGCTGGAACCGCCTGGCCCAGTAGCGAGGTTGCTCACGTTTACCCCGGCGACCTTACCCGCCAGGGCATTGGCGACGTTGATCTCGCGCGCTTCGGTGAAGTCGTCGCCCGAAACCTCAGTAACAGAGTATCCCAGGGCTTTCTTATCCCGCTCGATACCCAGGGCCGTTACGACCACTTCGTCGAGTTGAACCCCTTCTTCCAGGGTGACGTCAATGGTGCTTTGAGCACCCACTGTAACCGTCTGGGAGTTATAGCCGATGAGGGAGAACTGAAGGCTGGCGCCTTCCTTTACCTCCATGCTATATGCCCCGTCAAGGTCGGTGATCGTACCATTGCTGGTGCCGACCTCCAATACGTTGGCCCCGATCAGGGGCTCTCCATCTGTGTCAACTACTTTACCTGTGACCGTACGTTGGGCCCAGGCCGACACAGAGAGGAATAGAACTAGCGATGTAAAGAGTAAAAGTCGCTTTTCCATAGTTAGGACCGGATTTTGTATTTGGTGATGATAATACTTTTTCAAAGGTAAGGAAACTTTTTCCAGATTGGAGAAAAAAAACGGCAAAACCACGCATAGAAGAGCAACTTCCCGCTCTTTGTAGGTTTTCAGTAGACTAAAAAATTTGAGAAAAAATTTTGTTTAAATATTGGAAATGTAAAATTTCCTTTATACAAACAGGGTTCTCGGAAATTTATTTTTATATTACTACATCCCTCCCCTTGGAAGTGCATTTTTAGAAAACACGCATAAACCGGCACCAGGCTTCAAGGAACGTGCTGGTTTTAAGAAACAAAGAAACCGGCTTTGGTGTTATAGTTCCATAAATCGAAATACTGCTGTGTCCAATGTTTAAAGAAGAAAGACACCAACTGATACTGGACGAGGTCACCCGGTACAATAAGGTCCGGTCTACAGACCTTTGCCGGATGCTGAATGTCTCGGAAGATACCGTGCGGCGCGATCTCAAGGAACTTGCCGACAAAGGTATTGTCCGGAAAGTACACGGCGGGGCGGTGGCCAATTCTCTTATTCCAAGGGAATACCGGGAGCAGAATATCGACCACATTGGGCAGAAAAGGGGGATTGCGGAAAAAGCCCTCAGCCTTATCGAAGATGGCCAGCTCATCATCATCGATGGGGGCACGACCAACCTGGAACTGGTGCGCCAGTTTCCGGAAGAGCTCAAGGCAACCGTATTTACCAACTCGGTTCCGGTTGCCCATGAGCTCTGCACCCACCCCGGTATTGACCTTTTTATGTTCGGCGGCAAAGTGTTAAAGAGCGTCCAGGTAACCATTGGTATGGATGTACTGCACTTTCTCTCCGACCTGTACGCCGATATCTGCTTCATCGGCACCCGCAGCCTGCATCCGGCCCTGGGCATCACCACCACCCGCCGCGAAGAAGCCCAGATAAAGCGCAAACTGGCCGAAGTGTCGGCCCAGGTGGTGTCCCTGGTTACCTCCGATAAACTCGGCACTATACAGCCTTTCCGCGTAATAGACCTGGAGCAGGTTCATACTATTGTCACCGGCCTTCTCCCCAATGACCCGATGTTGACTCCGTTTCGGGAGAAGGGGGTCCGCGTATTGTAAGGGCCCGTTTCCGGAGATCAACCGCCTCAACTGGCGAGCTCCTTCTTTATTACTTCCCAATGCTCCTCCTTTAAAGCACTGTGGTCGAACAGGCAGACGCCGCTGGCTCCGGCCTGGCGGGAAACACGGATAGCCTGGGACAATTCCCCCGGAGAAAGTTGTGGGATGAACAGTCCGCTGTAGATGGGCTTGTCGTTGCCGAGCCGTTCCAGCCCGGCCTTCACCTGCTGGCCGATCCAATTGATGTCTTCGTTGTAGAAACCCTGGTAGAGCATGGGAAGAAAAGCGTCGAGGCCCCATTTGTGCCATTGCTGGCGTACGCTTTCCCAGTTGGGAAAAACGGCCGCCGTAATCTTTTTCCCATACCGGTGGGCGGTAGGAACGAGCCGGCCGTTCACGAGGTTTGAAACGGCATCGTATCGGAACTGCCGCCACGCCTCGTTTTCGGAGGGGTCTTCCAGGTCTGTGAGCGGGTCGATGCCCGACTGCGCCTTGAACTGCTCCCGGCAATAGACGGAATAACTGTAATCGTACTCCGGATACTCGCGGTCTTGTACGATGCCGTATTTGGGTTGCAAACCTTCCGCCAGAATGACATCCGGTACCCGAATGTAGTCGAGGTGTATGCCATCCAGCCCCTCGATCCTGCCGAGGGCTTCCACGCGGGCCTGGACGAAGTCCTGCACTTCAGGATGGCAGGGGCAGAGGAATTTGTAATAATCTACGTAAGCAGGCTTCTCATGCGCAGGCTCCCCTTTTCCATTGACGGCAAACCAATCGGGGTGTTTTTCTATGATCTCGGGAATGTTGCAAGGCATGCTCCACATCCAGGCATGTATCTGGAGGCCGGCTTCGTGAGCCAGTGGGATGAGCCGCTCCAACAAGGCTTCCCTGACCGGTACCCCCGGAACGCCGATCTCGAACAGCGCCTCATGGCTGTTGAAGATCTGCGGCAGCACCGCCTCGATGCCGGCTTCCCGGATCCTGCCGAATATCTGCTTCCATTCGTCATCGCTCAGGCCCAGTTGCGGCCGCATCCATATCCAGTTGGTGGGTAGTCCCTCCACCAGAGGGTAAACGGCAGGCCGGCGGGCACCGCAGGAATAAAGCGCGGGCAGGGCCATGGAGGCCAGGGCGCCCTTGCCTAGTGTCTTAAGGAATTGTCGTTTGTCCATATTGTTGTAGCTTCTTTGATGATCATATCTCCCAACCTCCCAACGTCCCAACATCCCAACATCCCAACGTCCCAACATCCCAACGTCCCAACCTCCCAACCTCCCAACGTCCCAACCTCCCAACATCCCCTACTTCAGAAAAATCCTCAACTTCCCCCCCTTCACCAACTCCTGATGGCTGATGAAATAAGATTTATGCTTTTTCCCGTTCCATTCTATTCTATCTATGAGCAGGTGTTCGTCCCCATTGGAGTTCACCGCTTCGATCAGGAGCTCTTTACCGGGGTAATATCGGGGATCGAGATGGACCTTCACTTCGTCAAAAACGGGGCTGGTGATGGCGAAGTCCATGTCGCCGGGACAGGTAGGGTAGATCCCCATCATGCTGAAGAGCAGCCAGGCGGATAGGGTACCCGTATCGTCGTTACCCGGCAGGCCCTCCGGGGCGTTGAAGTAATGCTTTCGCATCAGCTGCCGCACCGTTTGCTGGGTGAAGCGCTCCTTGCCCGGGATATAGTTGAAGAGAAAGGGGTAGGTGATATCAGGCTCATTGGCCATGTCGTAGTTATCGGTATCGAAACAGGCCTTGAGGGCTTCGAAAAAAGCGGCATCTCCGCCGAGCAGGTTTTTCATGCCTTTGATGTCATGTGGCACGTAAAAGCGGTATTGCCAGGCATTGCCTTCCACAAAACCGATGACGGGCTCGAAGTTCTTGCCGGCCTCGGGGTTGAAAGGGTCCAGCCAGCCGCCATCTTTCATTCGGGGGCGCAGCATGCCTGTCTCAGGGTCGAAGTAGTTGCGGTAGGAATAGGAACGGCCCAGGAACTGCTGGTAATCCTCCTCTTTGCCCAACGCTTTGGCCAGTTGAGCCAGGTTCCAGTCGGCGATATTGTATTCCAGGGTGGTGGAGACGGTGCCCCAGACGTTGGCGCTGTTGTTCTCGGGAATATACCCCAGCGAGTCGTAGTAGAGCAGGCCCGGGCGAAGTTTGTTGCCCTGTAGGGTAGTGGCCGCTTTGCGGGCTGCGGCATAGGCCGTCGCAACATCAAAACCCTTCAGCCCACGCAGCCAGGTGTCGGCAATGACGGGCGTGGCGGGGTCGCCGACCATTACGCCGGTCTCCATGCCAAGTAGTTCCCATTTGGGCAGCCAGCCACTCTCGCGGTACATCTCAACCATACTGTTCACCATATCGAGTTGCAGTTCCGGGTAGGCCAGGCTGAGGAAGGGGTGTACATTGCGGTAGGTATCCCAGAGGGAGAAAACAGAATAGCGGTTACTGCCGCCGGTATTTTGGACAGCTCCGCTTTCCATGGCCCTGTAGTCTCCATTGACATCCTGCAGGATATTGGGGTGCAGCAGCAGATGGTAGAGGGCCGTGTAGAAGAGGATCTGGTCTTCTTGGGTTCCGCCCTTTATTTCGATACGGCTCAGCAACTGATTCCAGGCCTGGCGGGCATCGCGGCGGGTGCTTTCGAAGTCGAAGCCTGGCTGCTCGGCCTCCAGGTTTAGCCGGGCATTTTCGATACTGGTATAGGAAATGCCCACTTTCACTTCAATGACACCTGCCGTCGCCAGGTCGTAGGAAAAATAGGCCCCGATGTTGTCGCCGGCGATTTCCTGAAGGTAGGCCGGGTAGGGCTTATAGGTGTCGTCATACCTGGTCCATGCCGCTTCGGCGCCCTGGTACTTGGGCATCTTTTTCCAGGCGCCGTATTCAGCAGCAGGCCGGCTGAGGCGCGCCACGAAGTACACCGGCCGCACATCTTCCGGGTTGTAGCAGAAGTCGCCGATCATTTTGAAGCCTTCCACCTCCTGGGCGGATACCAGGCGCAGCATGGCGCCGGTCTCGTTAGTCAGCCCCAGCCCCAGGTTGAGGAGTACGTTGGCTCGCCCGGCGGGGAAGGTGTACCGGCTGATGCCGCTGCGCAGAGTGGCCGACAGCTCCACCTGTACGCCGTACTTGTCCAGGCTGTGGGTGTAATAACCCGGGCTGGCCTGTTCGCCCTGATAAGTGCTGCCGTACAGCTCAGGGTCCAGTTCCAGTTCGCCGGTAGTAGGCATCAGCAGGATGCTGCCCAGGTCGGGGCAGCCTACGCCGCTGAGGTTGACATGGCTGTAGCCGGTCAGGAAGCTGTTCTCGAAAACGTAGGGACGGGAGTGCCATTCGCTGTCCTTTTCATATACGTTGCCCTCGCCCTTCTTGTAAGCTACATTGAACGGGCAAACCGATGCCAGCCCTGCCGGCAGCACCGGCCCGGGGTGCGTGGCCCCGTAGTTGGACGTGCCGATGAAAGGGTTTACCAGGCCCGCCGGCTCCTGTGCCGATAGGGAAAAGGGGAATAGAAAGACCAGGTATGAAAGGGCCTGGCGCCACAAGGTAGATCTTAGTAACTGCATGCTTTCTGGTTGTTTTCAAGTATCGGGTTCACTTTGTCCCGGGCCATCGGCAATCAGAGTAGCGCCTCCTGCCGTGGCCGGATGAATTTAGAAAATATCTTGCCGATTTGTACAGGATTTCACTAATTTCCCCATCCCAATGGAATAATGCCTCCTATGGCATAGGGAAAAAAACAAGAAATATTGAAAGAAGTGCTATTATGAGATCTCAGTCCAATCATCCAAAAAATACAAAAAGACAGGCTGGAAAAATCAAATCTTCGGTTATTCTTCTGGCAGGCATCGCTATGTTGGCCATGGCCGGCTGCGGTAAACAGCCGCAAGAGGGGAAAGGGACTCAGGACGGCTCTACCTACTTCAGCCGCCTCGATCCTGCTACCACCGGCATTACCTTTACCAACCAGCTGACCGAAACCGAAGAGCTCAATGTGCTTTCCTACGAATATTTCTACAATGGCGGGGGCGTAGCTATAGGCGACGTCAACAACGACGGCCTGCCCGACCTGTACTTTTCCGCCAACATGGCGCCCAACAAACTCTACCTCAATAAGGGGAACCTTCAATTTGAGGACATTACTGAAAAAGCCGGCCTTGCCGGCCTTGCCAATGGATGGAATACCGGCGTCAACTTCGTCGACATCAATGCCGATGGCTGGCTCGACCTTTACCTGGCCTATTCCGGCGATAACCCCGAAGCGCTTCGCCGGAATGAATTATATATTAACAATGGCGGCCCCCTGCCAGCCTCCTCCAATGGGGAAGGGGATTGGCTGCCTACTTTCACTGAAAAAGCTGCCGAATACGGCCTGGCCGACCCCGCCTACACCACCCATAGCCTTTTCTTTGACTACGACCGGGACAACGACCTGGACTGCTACCTGCTCAATCATTCCATCGATGAGTTTAAGAACTTCGACGCCGCTTTCGTCAAAAAGATGACGGACGAATTTGCCGGCGATAAACTCTTTCGCAACGATGGCGGCAGGTTCACCGAAGTGTCCAAAGCCGCCGGCATCCGAAGCAACCCGCTGGGCTTCGGCCTGGGTATCGCCGCCTCTGACCTCAACGGCGACGGCTGGCCCGACCTCTATGTGAGCAATGATTATACCGAGGAGGACTACCTGTACCTGAACAACGGGAACGGAACCTTCCGGGAGGATCTTCAAAATTGCATCGGCCATATTCCCCAATTCTCCATGGGTAACGATATTGCCGACTTCAACAACGACGCCCTGCCCGATATCATGGCGCTGGATATGCTGCCCGAAGACAACCGCCGGCAGAAACTGCTCTATGGCCCGGACGAATACGAGAAATTCCAGTCCCAGCTCCGCAACGGCTTTTACCACCAGGTCATGCGCAATATGCTGCAGATGAACAATGGTGATGGAACCTTCAGCGAGGTGGGCCAACTGGCGGGCGTGTCCAATACAGACTGGAGCTGGGCGGCGCTTTTTGCCGATTTTGACAACGATGGCTGGAAAGACCTCTTCATTTCCAATGGTTACCTGCGCGATTACACCAACCGCGATTTCATGTCCTACTATGCGGCCGAACGCATCAAGGAGGTACGGGGGGAAACTTCCGAAGCGCTGATGACGATCATCGGCCACATGGAGTCGACCAAGACCCACAACTATATCTTCCGCAATGAAGGCAACCTGCAATTCAGCAACAAAGTGGATAACTGGGGCTTCGACACCCCCTTGCTGACCAACGGAGCGGCCTATGCCGACCTCGATAATGACGGCGACCTCGACCTGGTGCTCAACAACGTCAATGAGCCGGCGGCTATATATGAGAACAAAAGCCCGAAGGGCAACTACCTGAAGGTGCAGTTGCAGGGTAGCGGCGGCAACCGCTTTGGCGTCGGCGCACGGGTGGAAGCCCGTGCCGGCGGGCTGGTGATGATGCAGGAGTTTCAGCCCACCCGGGGTTTTCAGTCTTCCATGCATACGCCCCTGCACTTCGGCCTGGGTAATGCCACCGTTGTGGATACCTTGCTGGTACGTTGGCCCGGCGGGCAGGAACAATTGCTCACCGGAGTGGCGGCCAATCAGCTGCTGACACTGAAGGAAACCGATGCAAACCCTGCATCGATGGCCCCCGGAACCATGGCTTTATTCAAACCCGTCGCTTCACCCCTGCCATTCACCCACGTACAGAAGCCAACCGTGGATTTCAAACGGCAGGCTTTGCTGCCCTATATGCTGACCGGCCTGGGGCCGGCCATGGCCGGGGGCGATGTCAATGGCGATGGCCGGGAAGATGTATTTATGGGTGGCGCCAAACTCCAGGCCGGGGATATTTTCCTGCAGCAGGCCGACGGCTCCTTCCGCCCCACAGGGCAGGAAGCCTTGAGGCAGGACCTGATCCACGAAGATGTCGATGCCGCCTTCTTCGATGCCGACCAGGATGGCGACCTCGACCTCTACGTCGTCAGCGGCGGCTATGACTACCTGCCGGAAGACCTCGCCCTGCAGGACCGCCTCTACCTGAACGACGGCAAGGGCGGATTCTCCCGTTCCAGGGATGCCCTGCCCCTCATGCGTACCAGTGGGTCTTGTGTAGCGGTTGCCGATGTCGATGGCGATGGCGCTGCGGACCTGTTCGTCGGAGGGCGGGCCGTTCCCGGTGAATATCCGAAAACCCCGGTGAGCTACCTGTTGCTCAACGATGGAAAGGGGCAGTTTCGGATCGCTACCGATGAACTGGCGCCGGGCCTGTCCAATATAGGTATGGTGACAGCCGCCTGCTGGCTGGACGGCGGGAAGGTGCTGGCTGTTGCCGGGGAATGGATGCCCCTGTCCTTCTTCCGCAAGGAGGGGAACCAGTTCAAAAATATTAGCGGCCAGGCACTGGAGGCCCCCAGCAACGGCTTGTGGTGCGCCCTGGCCCCGGCCGACCTTGACGGTGATGGCGATGAAGACCTGGTAGCCGGCAACTTCGGGCTCAATAGCCAGCTGAAGGCCAGCCCGGAACAACCGGTAACCTTATATTATGCCGATTTTGACGACAACGGGGCCGTCGATCCGATTCTCACCTACTTCATTCAGGGCAAGCCGCATCCGGCATTCAGCCGAGATGAGATCTTTTCCCAGATGGTTTCCCTGAAGAAGAAATTTACCGACTATGCGTCCTATGCCAATGCCGGTATTGAAGATATCCTGAGCCCGGAGCAACTGAAGATGGCCGCCCAGCTGAAGGCAGTGGAACTACAAAGCGCCTGGCTCGAAAACCAGGGTAATGGCCGCTGGTCTCTGCATGCGCTTCCGCTCATCGCCCAGTTGGCCCCTGTATATGCCATCCAGCCGTTGGACGCCAACGGCGATGGCCGGACGGACCTTCTCCTGGCGGGCAATTACGAACGCACCCGTGCCAACTGGGGCCGTTTCGACGGCAACCACGGACAACTGCTGCTCAACCGGGGCAATGGCCAGTGGGATTATGTGCCGCAGCACCGCTCGGGTTTCAGGCTACAGGGCGATGTACGGCAGATCCTGTCTTTTGAACAGAATGGGCGCCAGTTGTTGCTTTTTGGCCAGACAAATGCTCCGGTGAGCGGGTATGTGCGGGACAGGGACGTACAGTAAGCAGCTGTATGCCTGCCCCACAGCTCAATGGTTGAATTTTGGAAACACCCTTAACCAGAAAATCATGCTAACCCGGTTCCTGGCCTTATCCATTGTGGGTGTCTTCTTTGCGTGCGGCTTGTCCGCCCAGCAGGGGGAGGCCCTCAGCCGCAGCCTCATCCACGGCGACACCACCCGTACCTATATAATATATGTGCCGCAGGCCTACACGGGCGGTGAGGCCTGGCCGCTTATCATCAGCCTGCACGGGTATACCGGTACGGCGGACCTGCAGCGCCTGATCAGCAATTTCGAGGCCCTGGCGGATGAAGAGCACTTTCTGGTCGCCTACCCCCAGGGGTTAGAGATCGACGACCCTGCCGGAGGGGTGCTGCCGCTGCTTCCTCCCCGGGGAAACGGATGGAATATCCTGGATGCGGATGGCCCCGACGATCTCGGCTTTATGGCTGCCTTGATCGATAGTGTTGCCGTGGAATTCAATATCGACGCCGGCAGGGTCTATGCCGCCGGCCATTCCAACGGGGGCGCCTTGGCCTATGCTCTGGCCTGTGAGCCCTCCAGCCGCGTAGCTGCGATTGCTTCGGTAGGAGGCCCGGGTACGGCCCCTGGCCTGGTACCTTTCTTTGATTGCAATGCCTCGGGCCCTGTCCCCATCCTTCATATTCATGGCACCCAGGACGGGGTGGTTCCCTACACCGGTACTGCCGGGCTGTTCGCCTCCATTCCCGCTACCGTCGAGGGGTGGGGGGCTTTCAACGGCTGCACTGCCGGCCCTGTAGTGACGGAAGTTCCCAATATCAGCTCGGCGGACGGAAGCACCGTTACCCTGATCCAGTACCTGGCTTGCGATGCAGATGCCGAAGTGTGGCATTTCCGGGTGAACGGCGGCGGCCATTGGTGGCCGGGCAGTATCGAGGTGCCCACTTTCCTGGAGTCTGTTTTTGGAAGGACCAACCGCGACCTTGATGCCAGCCGGGAGATCTGGAATTTTTTCAGTGGACAACCGCTTACCGGCATGGATAACCAGCTGTCCGCCCGGGAGGCCATATCCTTGAAGGTTTCTCCCAATCCCTTTCAGGATGAACTCACCCTGGCTTTCGGCCTGCCGGAGCCAGCCCTGGCCCGCCTGGTGATTTATGACCAGTTGGGCCGGCCGGTAGCTGTCCTGCCGGGGCAGTATCTGCCCCAGGGAGAACAACAATTGCAATGGAACCTGCCCGGTCACCTGGCGGCGGGCCTATACCTGTTGGTGGCGGAAATCAACGGAGTGCCGGCAGGCAGAGTGAAACTGGCCAGATCGTAAACCGTTTGTCAAAACAAATAGGTACTAACCCAAAAAAATCATATAACGATGACCGGCATGTTGTCCTTCAACCGCGCAGTATTGGCAATCCTCTTTTCGGCAGCTGCTGTTCCTGCCCTGGCTCAGTCCCAGTCCGGAGATGACCCCCGGCAGTTCATAACCTTATACCTCGACGCTTTGTCTTCCAACCGCTGGGAGGAACTCGTTCCACCCTTTATGCCGACGAAGGAGGTGGCGGATGATTTCGTTGCTCAGCACCGCGTATTCCGCAAAGCTTTTGCCGATTATACAGCCCGCCTGAAACACCTGGCCGTGGAAGGAGACCGGGCGATTGCCTGGCTGCGCATCCGGGCACGTCATGTCGCAGCCTTTCCCTACGATGAATTTGCCGGCGCTGTACCGGATGGTAAGGCGCTGGAATGGGAGGAGGTGTGGTATTTCGATGTCAATGGCGGCAAATTTGGTGGAGAATGGGATTTCCTGGTCAACGGTGTTGCCCGGATGAAGGCCCTGGGAGTGAGGTGTTTGGTCGATTAGGTGTTCAGTTGATGGATTGATGGAGTAAGGCTCTCGAATAGAACATTACTCATCAACCCAATTTACCAATGACCGGCCCTGCGCTACCTTAACTGTTCCAGCATCTGCCGGGCGTTGCTGTTCTGCGGATTCAGCTCGAGGGACATCTGATAGTGTTTTATAGCCATGGCGCGGTCTCCTGCTGTATAATACGCTTCGGCCAGGCTATCGTGGGCATTGGCGGAAGAAGGGTGGTTATCGACGTTGTAACTAAATGCCGTTATGGCCTCTTCTGAAAGGCCTTTTTGCAGGAAAAGATAGCCCACCTGGTTGACCTCCCATTCGCCGAAGTACACTTTAGAACTGTTGAGTTGCAGCTTGAACTCTTTGAAAGCGGCTTCGGCTCCACCGCTCTCCATCGCTTTAGCAATCAGCCGTGCGCCATCGGCAAGGGGCGGCAATACTTCCAGGAGTTCGATTTCCCAGATGGCATAGTCTCCTGGCAGAGACGTACCGGATGCACCGCGCATGGCCTCCTTCAGGTTGGCCATAGGGATGTGGAACTGGTATTTCCCACCCGGCTTCATAACACTGAAAGCCGACTGGAATGCCGGTGGCAACTCTGAGATCAGTTGGTAATCCGGTACGCCGATCTGGTAGGTAGATACCACTATTCTGCCGTTGATATCCGTGAGTTGGTTGTGGGTCAGCGCGCCGTTGCTACTGCTGAGTTCGGTGCCTTGTCCCGGAAGCAGTACCTGGTACGCCCACCCATTGGGCGTGGTCATTTTTTGGGTAAATGCCCAACTGCATAGAAAGGTCAAGAGGCATAGGGGGGATAGCCGTCTCATCACTATGTGGTTTTGGTTTGGAAAAAAATTCATATGAAATTAATTCAAATTTCTGGGAGTAGAACCACATATATGAAGCTTTAACATTTACGAAGGCTGTCAATTTTCCCAGGGTTCGGGTTTGAACCTCAGGTCGAGGAGCCGTAGTCGCCGGCGTTTACCGATCTTTGTCGTCTTGTTTTTAAACAGGCGGGGCAGGGTGAAGGCCAGGCTAAGAGAGGTTGCCGTCACAATGGCATCTGACCACCGGTAGGTAGTCTCATCATTTCCGTCCAAAGCGGTGCCGATGGCGGCAAACCCCGACCAGCCGATGCCGAACCAGAATAGAGAAATGCCGGTTGCCCGGGGCCAGGTGCGTTCAATACGCAGGGCCGTGATGTTGTGCACATTGACGTACCGGTCGGACAGTACCAGCAGGCTGTCTTCCACCCGGATATCCTCGATATAACTGCTGTGAAAAACATCCTCGTTCCTGAGTTGAAAAGTGATGGGGTCACCGATATACATCTTTTCTGCCTGAGGTTTACCATATTTCTCGATCTGCAGGACTTTCTGTGCAGGGAGCAGGCTGCTGCCTATAATCAGGGCAAGTAGGGTAAGGGTGGTGCGCATAGCATTTCCGGTTTGTTTCAAAGGTAAGGAATAATTGGGGCCTCGAAAGGTTGGCTGATGATGATTATTCCCGGTTATCAGCCCTACAACTTCTTCCCCAGCCGGCGGATCATCTGTTGCATGGCGCGTTCGATCTCTTCGTAGGGCAAGGCTTCCTGGGCCACGTAGATCACCAGTAGCGCGTACTGCTGCTCCTTACCCCGCAGGGCCCGGTACAGGCGGTGTTTATTCAGGCGCCAGGCCTCGCGGACCTGCCGGCGGATGCGGTTGCGGCTTACTGCTTTGGGAAACTTCTTCTTGGGGACGCTTACTGTAAACTGCGCCGGGAAATCACTGCGCCGTTCCTCTACCGGCATATACACCACCCGCAGGGGGTATTGCCCGAAAGACTTCCCTTCCTTGAACAGCATCCCGATCACCTTTCGGCTTTTCAGGCGTTCGTCCCTGTGAAATGTATACGATGACATAGGCCTGCAAAGTACCTGATTTTACTGCCTTTAACCCGGGTAGCGAGAAAAAAAATAAAAAAAAGGTGAAATTTTTTTATGGAATTTCCCGATTTCTGCGACTGATACTATGAGAACACTTTTTTTAACCTTTAAACCCTCCATATCATGGAAAAAAATGCCCGTTATTCTGAAACTGTGAAGGGCGATTTCCGCACTTACTTTTTCGACCTCAAGCAATCAGAAAAAGGGAACCCTTATCTGCTCATTACAGAAAGCCGGAAGAGCAAGGAATCCGAAGGCGAATTTGAGCGCGACCGCATCCTGATTTTCCCCGCCGACCTCGACAAGTTTGCCGAGGCGCTGGGAAGTGTCATTCAGCACCACAAGGAGAAAGTGGATACGCCTGCCGGCTAATCAGGCTTTCAGCATTACGTTACTGTCTATTTTGATGGGGACGAGGGCTCAGCGGCTTCGAAGGGAGCCGGGGCCCTGTCCCTTTTGATCTTCAGAAAACGAACATCCGCCACCCATGCAAAACTATACACCTGGAAACCTGGGAATCAAGAGTTGGGCCGAGGAAGACCGGCCGCGCGAAAAAATGCTCATCAAAGGCAAAGGCAGCCTTTCCGATGCCGAACTGCTGGCCATTCTGCTGGGTTCCGGCTCGCGGGAGGAATCGGCCGTGGGCCTGGCCCAAAACATTCTGCACTCCGTTGATCACAACCTGAATGAGTTGGGGAAGTGCTCCATTGCCGAGCTGAAAAAGTTCAAGGGCGTCGGTGAGGCGAAGGCCATTACTATCGTCGCTGCCATGGAGGTGGCCCGGCGCCGGCAACTGTCCAGAATTCACGATAAACCACAGGTAACCTGCAGCCGTGATGCATTTAATGCCCTTGCTCCTTTGCTATTGGACCTGCCCCACGAGGAGTTCTGGATCCTGCTGCTCAACCGCGCCAACCGCGTTCTGGGGCGCGAGCAGGTCAGCCAGGGGGGCGTAGCCGGTACGGTAGTTGACGCCAAGATCGTTTTTCGTACCGCCATCGAGGGGGGCGCCACCTCCCTGATCCTTTGCCACAATCACCCTTCCGGCAACCTCAACCCCAGCCAGGCCGATATCGACCTGACCCGCAAGCTCAAAAAAGCCGGCGAGATCGTCGATGTGCTTGTGGTGGATCATCTCATTATAGGAGAGGGTGGGGGGTATTACAGCTTTGCAGATGAGGGAATGATCTGAAAAGGGCCGCCCGGGAGAGGGGCTCAAGGTATTTGCCAATCCCTGAAAACGGGTAGATTTGCTTAGAAAAGGCTGCCTTTAAAACTTATCTTTGGCTCTCTTGTTCCCTAAAATAGTGTTTTGCAATCACTCTAATAGTATACAGAACCCGAATTAATGGCTTCCCTCGACAAGAACAAGATCGACTTTTACCTGCTGGGCAGGGTGCTCGGCCTGGCCAGGCCGTACAAGGGTGTTTTTTTGCTGGCCGGCCTGCTGGCAGTATTGCTGGCGCCTTTGGCGACCCTGAGGCCGTACCTGGTTAAGGAGATGGTTGATAACTATATTTTCGTCAACGACATACAGGGGCTGACGCGGATGGCGGTGCTGCTGTGCGCCCTGCTGGCCCTGGAAGCCGCCTTTCGTTATATCTTTATTTATTCCACTAACCTGTTGGGCCAATCGGTCATCCGCGACCTTCGGGTGCGCATTTTCAAGCACCTCACCAGCCTGCGCCTTTCCTATTTCGACCGCACCCCGATCGGCACTTCTACGACCCGCACCATCAATGATATCGAAGCCATCAATACCGTTTTCTCCCAGGGTTCCATCAACATTATTGCGGACCTGCTGACCTTGCTCACCGTCCTGGCCGTGATGTTTTACACCAGTTGGAAATTGACGCTGATCTGCCTGGCCGCCATGCCTTTCCTCATCATTGCCAGTTATGTGTTTAAAGAAAAGGTGAAGAGCGCTTTCCAAAAGGTGCGCTCCCAGATCTCGCGCATGAATGCTTTTTTACAGGAACGCATCACCGGAATGCGAATCCTTCAGATCTTTAACGCGGAGGGCCTGGAAATGGAAAAATTCAAGAAGATCAACCGGGAATATACCCAGGCCAACCTGGACTCCATTCTCTATTATGCTGTTTTTTTTCCGGTAGTAGAGATCATCGCCGCTTTCTCTCTGGGGCTAATGGTCTGGTGGGGGGCGCAGGACGCCCTGCGCGCCGGCGGCGTTACCCTGGGGGCGCTGGTGGCTTTCCCTATCTTTCTGGATATGCTCTTTCGTCCGATCCGCACAGTGGCCAACAATTTCAACACCCTGCAAATGGGGCTGGTCGCCTCCGAGCGCGTTTTCAATGTGTTGGATAAAGACGACCAGATTGAGAACAATGGCGTTTTTCAGGCCGAAAAACTGGAGGGGAAAGTTGAATTCGGGAACGTTTTCTTTGCCTATAATGCCAAAGACTATGTGCTCAAAGACATCAATTTCCGGATCCAACCCGGAGAAACGCTTGCCATTGTGGGAAGTACAGGCTCGGGGAAGACCACCATCATTAATATTCTGAACCGCTTTTATGAGATACAGAAAGGAAGCATAAAGATCGATGGCGTTGATATCCGCGAATACGAGCTTCAATCGCTGCGCCAGCGCATCGCCATCGTTCTGCAGGATGTATTCCTCTTCTCCGGGTCCGTTTTTGAAAATATTACCCTCCGCGATTCCCGCTTTACGCGTGAGGAGGTCATCGAAGCCTCCAAAATGATCGGCGCTCATGAGTTCATCGAAAAGCTGCCCGGCGGTTACGACTATAAAGTGATGGAACGGGGCGCCACCCTGTCCATGGGGCAGCGGCAATTGATCTCCTTCGTTCGGGCACTTGTTTTTAACCCGGATATCCTCATCCTTGACGAGGCCACTTCTTCGGTCGACCCGGAAACGGAGTCAGTTATTCAGCATGCCATCGAGAAACTGATCGACCGGAGAACCTCCATTATTATTGCACACCGTCTGAGCACTATTCGGCACGCCGACAATATTATGGTATTAAGTAAAGGCAAGGTGGAAGAGTTCGGGCCGCATGAAGAACTGCTCAAACGGGAGGATGGCCATTATCGCCGCTTGTATGAGATGCAGTTCCTTCAGATGGCGGAGGAAGGGTAGGCCAATCTTCTTCTTCCCCAACCGTCCGGATCAGGAAGAACCCGTCGTCACCTTGTTGTTGGTAAAGCGGCATGAGTATACGCCCATCGGCCTGGGCGTAGATCGCCCCGTGGCGGTCGTGGGCCAGCAGCTCCCCTTTTCTGACTTTCTGGAAGTTTTCGTAATTCGGCATCATGTGGAAATCGTCGCCGGGCTGGATCTCATGGCACATGATGAGTTCCAGCACTTTGGGCAGGTCTTTGGAGTACTCGATCAACAGGCTGTCGTGGCGGTTTTCGACGTGCTCGGCGCGCACACACCCGATCGTGCGCATACAGTTGATGATGGCGGCGATAGCCCGGTTGACGGATAAGGGCTCGTCGTGTTGGCCCGATTCGAAACAGACTCCGACTGTCGGACGGTTAAAATTATCGCTGTTGAAATAGTGCAGGGTGGTGCCGCGGATGCCTTCCAGCATGCCTTTGACTACGGGAGCATGCAATTCGACGGCGATTTCCACACTCTCCGGGTCGTCGGTAGCGATGGAAAAGATCCCCCCGTAGGCGGTGGTGGTGTGCAGGTCGAGCAAGACGATCTTATCCGGTTGGTAAGTTTCGACATTATGCTCGATGATGGTGATCATTTCTTTCAGTTCGAGGTCTTCGGCCTGCAACGCGCTATGGGGAGCAGCCTTTACCCGGGCGATGTTCTCCGTGGTCCACATGCGGTTGAGGTCTTTTTCCAGGTAGCGCATCTTCCTCCTGGAAGCCCGCACATTTCCGCGCAGGCCGATCAGGCGCCCTCTGAAGGAGAAGGAAGGGTTGGTCTCGGGCTCTAATTCCAACAATTTGAAGAGTATGTCCAACGCTTGTACTCCGGCAGGTTCGTTGCCGTGCATGCCTCCCAGGCAGATCAGGAGCGGCCCCTTCTCCGATCCTTCGTATTGGCCGATTATCCGTTCTGTCTCTGTGTCCATGGCTTTAGCCGCTTTACGGCTAAAATTACTAATAATCATGAAAATTTATTTTTCCCGGCTTCTCCAGTCGTTCCAGTCAATAAAAATAACAACCGCAATATGTAAAAGTATACGGGAAAAACAGTTGATTGTTGTCAATGTATAATACATCCTTATTACGTTATCTTGCGAGGTGGACGCTGGCGGCGTCTATTAAAGCGAATGCAACCTGCATTACATAGTTAACCAGGCAGAAAAATTACCTTTGCCGCCAAATGTTTTGGATCATGAAAAAAACGCTCTTAGTTACCCTCGTTTTGTTTTCTCTGTCCTCCTGGCAACAACCGAATGGAGGTGAATGGAAAGAAAAAGTAGATGCCTCGCTCCTCGAAAAAGTATCGACCGGAGGAGAGGCTGAATTCCTGATCCTGCTGCGGCAACAGGCGGATGTCAGTGGCAGCCGGCAGCTCCGCCTCAAGGAGGAAAAAGGACAATTCGTATTTGAAAAGCTCCGGGCGGCCGCCAAGGAGTCCCAGGGCACGGTGATCACTGTGCTGGAGGAAGCCAAAGCCAACTATCGGCCTTTTTATATTGTCAATGCCATTCTCGCCAAAGGAAGCCTGGCGCTCATCCGTGAGGTGGCGCAACTGGAGGCGGTCGTCCAGGTGCAGGACAACCCAATCATACGCATGCAGGAGCCCATCGAAGAAGAAACAGAAGCGGCGCCCGTTTCTTTCCGCAACGATCTGGTCGAATGGGGAGTGGGCAACATCAATGCTGACGATGTGTGGGCCATGGGCTACACCGGCCAGGGCGTCGTCATCGGCGGGCAGGATACCGGTTACGACTGGGATCACCCGGCCATTCGGGATACTTACCGCGGTTGGGACGGCAGCGAAGCAGACCACAATTACAATTGGCACGACGCCATCCACGAGCTCATCGGCGACCCCAATGATACCAACCCCTGCGGGTTGGACAATACCGAACCCTGCGACGACCACAGCCACGGCACCCATACCATGGGCACCATGGCGGGGTCGCAAAGCGATGATGGCAAAAGCATCGGAGTAGCTCCTGGCGCCCGCTGGATCGCCTGTAGAAATATGGAAAGGGGGGACGGAACGCCGGCGACCTACATCGAGTGTTTCGAATGGTTCCTGGCGCCCTACGGCCTGAACGGAGAGAATCCCGACGTGCGATACGCCCCTCACGTCATCAATAACTCCTGGAGCTGTCCGACTGGGGAAGGGTGTAACCCCTCCAACTTCGCCACTATGGAGATGGTAGTCGACAACCTCAAGGCGGCCGGGATCGTCGTCGTGGTTTCGGCAGGCAACGATGGTAGTGCCTGCTCCACGGTCAATACTCCTGCGGCCATGTATGAAAACAGCTTCTCTGTCGGAGCGACGCAGCCCAATGACTCCATCGCCAACTTCAGCAGCCGCGGGCCGGTAATGGTGGACGGCAGCGGGCGCCTGAAGCCCAATGTTTCTGCTCCGGGTGTAGGCGTGCGCTCTTCAGTGCTCAATGGCGGATTTGCGACTTATTCCGGCACCAGCATGGCCGGCCCTCACGTTGCCGGCCTGGTGGCCCTGCTGATCTCCGCCAAACCGGAACTTGCCGGGCAGGTGGAGATGATCGAAACCATCATTGAACAAACAGCCGTACATTTAACCAGCGAACAGAGCTGCGGGCCGTTTTCCGGCCTGCAAGTCCCCAACGCCGTCTACGGCTACGGCCGGGTAGATGCCCTGGCGGCAGTGCTGGAAGCGCTGGAAGTGACGGGTGCTGATGAACGAGTAGAAGCACAGCGGCTTCATGTTTTTCCCAACCCGACAACCGGCCAGGCCTATTTCCAGATGGAAGGGCTGGAAGGAGATGCCCAGGTGCAGGCCTTTACCCTTTCCGGGCAACTGGTTTATTCCGGGCGCTGGAGCATCGCCAACGGCAGTATTCTGCAGGCCGACCTCTCCGCTCTCCCTTCGGGCATCTACTGGTACCGTGTCGTAACGGACGGAAAGCAATTCAAAGGCAAACTGGTGAAGCAGTGATGCCGCTTCCTTGAAGAGGATGTGTTATATTTGGTAAGAACCAAGCTATTTTGAGCGGAAATTCGCTCAAAACAGGCATGGTGCAGAAGGGTGTAATTCCACATTTCTACGCCATGCCTGTTCCTTTCCCGAGCACCCAGCCTTTTTCATCAAACAGTAAACCCCTACTGCTATGCCTGAAGTACTGGCCCGGCTGGAGCAAGCCAAAAAAGTGTACCGGACCGGGGATACGACGATCACCGCTCTGGATTCCACCACTATGGAGATCCGCAGTGAGGAACTTGTGTTGGTAGAAGGCCCTTCCGGCTCAGGCAAGACCACCTTGATCTCCCTCATCGGCTGCGTGATCTATCCCACCGAAGGCAAGGTCTTCGTACGTGATGTGCATACCAGTGGGCTCAATGACCGGCAACTGTCAAAGCTGCGCCTGAATAACATCGGCTTCGTCTTTCAGAATTTCAACCTCATCGCTCCCTTTTCAGCTCTCGATAATGTTGCTTTCCCCCTCCGCCTGATGGGGAAAAGCGGCAGGGAGGCCCGCAGGGAGGCCATGGCACAACTCGAAAAGCTGGGGCTGGCCGACCGCCGGAAGAACCGCCCGCGGGAACTTTCCGGCGGGCAGAAGCAGCGCGTGGCCATCGCCCGCGCTCTGGTCACCAACCCGCGTATCCTGCTTTGCGATGAACCCACTGCCTCGCTCGACCACGCATCGCTGGAAAAGATCATGAGCGAGCTGCGAAACCTCAGCCGGGAAGGCAAGGCCGTGGTGGTGGTCACCCACGACCCCCGCCTGGAAGCATATGCCGACCGGATCGTCAGTGTGGAGGACGGCCGCATTGTCAATGAAAAGTACAACCGGGAATCGTGAATCGTTAACGTAAAACCAAACTTTATGAAGGCCGGCCAAACCTTTGTTTTCTCCTTCCTGCTGTTCTCTTCCCTGTTCCTCATTGCCTGCGGCAAAAAAGAGGAGCAGGCTTCCGCGCAGGCCGATGCCGCTGCCGAACGGAGGGCTGCCATCCGCCGCATACAAAACCCCGCGGAGGTGGCCGCTTTGGGCAAGGTCATCCCCGCAGAGGAGTTACTGGAGCTCTCCTTCGAGACCAGCGGCAGGGTGCAGCGCATTTATTTCAAAGAGGGACAAAAGGCTCAGTCCGGTGACCCCCTCATCATGCTGGATGCCGCCCTGGAAGACAACCAGCTGAAAACCCTCGACGCCCAGCTGGAGCGCAACCGGCTGGAACAGGAGGACGCCCGCTCCCAGTTCCAATACCACGAAGAAGTGCTCGAACAACAGCGGCAAACCTACCAGCGCCTGAAGCGCTCGGTAGAGGCCAATGCCCTGCCCGCCAGTGAACTGGACCAGGTAGAGCTGGATATCAAAGACAGCCGCAATCAGGCCGCCAATGCCGAACGCCTGATGCAACGCCTGGAAGTGCAGGCACGGGAGTTGCGCCTGCAGCAGGAGGAAATTCGCCTGCGCCGGCAGCAAAAAGAACTGAAAGCGCCCAGTGAGGGGACGGTCATCCGATGGGAAGTGCGGGAAAGCGCAACCGTGAACGCCTATCAGGCCGTTGGTGAATTTGCCCCCGCAGGGCCGTTACTTCTAGAAGCCGAGGTGGATGAATACTTCGCTACCAATGTGAGGGCCGGGCAGAGCGCCATCATCCGGCGCGAAGGCTATACCGATACCCTGGCCCGCGGACAGGTTATCTTCACCTCGGATAAACTGAGCGAAAAATCCATCCTTTCGGAAGACAACAGCCAGTTTGAAGACCTTCAGGTGCGCCGCATTAAGATCCGCCTGGAAGATGGCAACCCGTTGCTGTTGGGTATGAAGGTGGAAGCCCTGATCCAAACCGCAGAAAAACGTTGACTTATGTTCCGGCAGGCACTCCAGTTCATCAATTACGATAAACCCAAGGCCTTTGGGGCTACCCTCGGCGTGTTGGTGGCCATCTTTCTCATCGGCCAGCAGGCAGGTATCTTCATTTTCCTGACCGGGCTGATGACCACTCTGGTCGATAATTCCAAGGCCGACATATGGGTGGCCAATGAAAAAGCCCGCGATGCCAACCGCCTGGGCACTATAGACATGCGCTATGCCCAGCAACTGAAATCGGTGCCGGGAGTGGATGCCGTTTCCCCCCTGGTACTGGCCGGCGCCAACGCCAAGCTCCGGAACGGCGAGCAGCTTCCTGTACAGCTGATCGGAGTAGAGGCTCCGGAGTTCCTCCTGGAGCCTTGGCGGGTAGTGCAGGGCAATAAATTCGCCCTGCTGGACAATGGCGGCGTATCCGTCGACATCTTTGACCTCAACAACGTAGACAGCCTGGTGCTCGGTGAGCCTTTGGAGATCAATGGGCGGCGGTCGTATATCAAAACCATTACCCGCGGTGCGCGGGGCTTTGGAGGTACCCTGATGACAACGACCGTCAGCCGGGCCAGGGCGTTGGGGAAGGTGTCGCCCAACAAGGCCAGCGCCATCTTACTGACGGTAAAGGATGGCTTCTCAGCCGACAGTGTAGCAGCGGCCATCAACCGAAGCTTTTTCGGCATCCGCGCCTGGGAGCGCGAGGCTTTCTCCCAACAGACCAGGGAAGAGAACCTCAGTAACAGCGGAATCGGAACGTCGACTTTTACACTGATCATCTTTGCCATCATTTCCGGCATGGTTATCATCGGGCTGACCTTGTACTCGGCGGCCATCGAACGCCTTAACGACTACGCTACCATGAAGGCCATCGGCGCTTCCAACGGCTACGTCACCCGCATCATTCTGACCCAGGCATTGCTGATCGCAACAGTGGGCTTTTCCCTTGCCGCAGTTCTGCTGGCCGGTTTCCAGCAGGGTATCGCCAATGCCGGCGTGATATTTGACTACGGCTGGAAGCTCTGGGTGGGCCTACTGCTGGCCACCTTGCTCCTTTCTCTGGGCGGCGCCCTGCTGGCCATCTTTCGCATTCGAAAAGTAGAACCGGCCTCTGTTTTCCGTTGATCAAAAATTATCGCGATGAAGATCATCCTGAATACCCTGTCTTTTCTTTTCTTGTCGGCCACGCTATTGGGGCAACCTGCTTTCACCATAGAGGAAGCAGTGGCCTACGCCCGGGAGCACCATGCCGGACTGAGCAACAGCCGCCTGGAACAACAGATATCGGCAGTGGAAGAAGAGCGGCTGGAAAGCAGCTGGCTGCCTCGGGTGGCTGCCTCGGCTGATGTCCGTTACAATCCGATCCTGCAGACTACCCTGCTACCGGCGGAGTTGTCCGGCGGCCCGGGTGGAGAACTCGTCGAGGTGCAGTTCGGCACTTCTTTTTCCAGCGCCCTGGGGCTGACGGTGCGGCAGAAAGTGTACGACCCCGTTTTCCAGGTGGAACGAGAATTGAAAGCGCTCGGTGGGAAAAGGGCAGCGCTGGATGAGGACTTTGAGAACAAACGGGTAGGCCTTCGGGTGAGGGCAGCCTACTTTCAGGCCTTGCTCAACCAGGAAATTTTTCAGAACAGCCAAAGCCTGCTGGCCAGCCTGGAGCAACTCCGGCAAGATGTACAAGTCCGGGTAGATAATGCGCTGGAAAGCCCCAACCTGCTTAATACCCTGAACCAGCAATACCGGCAACAACAGAGTAAGATTTATGTGGACAGCCTCAACTGGCAGGCCAGCCTGGCGGGCCTGAAACTGGAAATGCACTTTCCTGCGATGGAAGAATTCCACCTTGCCGATAGCCTTAGCCTGACAATGGAAGACACGCTAAGCCTGAATACGGCAGACAATTACGATTTGCAGGCCTACGGCTTTCAACTGGAGGAGTCGCGTAAAATACTGGATCGTTTCGGCCGCTCAAAGCTTCCTACTGTTGATGCCGAAGGTTACCTCGGCGCTCAGTTCTTTTCTCAATCCCCCGATCTCTACAATCTCAAACGGTGGTATGGCCTGAGCTATCTCGGCCTGACGGCCAGCCTGCCGCTTTACGATGGGCGGGACCGGCGTTATGGCGTACAGATAGAAAACCTGAAGATGGAACAGGTGCGCAACCAGATGCAGGCTTACCGCGTCGAACAGGATAACGAGGCCTTGCGTGCTTCCATACAGCTGGAAAGTGCCCGGGCGCAGGCCCGGCTCGCTCAACAGGCTATCGAAACGGCTGAAAAAAACCTGGAACTGGAGCGCTTCAATTACCAAAATGAGGTTACCGGTTTCCAGCCTGTCTTCGACGCCCTGCAGGCTCTGGCCAACAGCCGGGAGCAACGGATCAGCGCCCGCGCGGCCTATGTACAGGCTTTGCTGGAGGCCCTCCTGCTCGATTTGTAGCTGCTTGACAAAATCTGTACCTTCGCCGGTACTGCTCTAACCAAACTGCCAGATCGTTATGTTGAAGATCGACATGCACACCCACATTATTCCCGAAGAGCTGCCCCGTTTTGCGGATAAGTTCGGTTACGGGGATTTCATTTACCTCGAACACCACATGCCCGGCCGTGCCCGAATGATGAAGGGCAAGGAATTTTTCCGTGAAATAGCCTCCAATTGCTGGGACCCGGCAGAGCGCATCGAAGAATACGCCCAGTACCATACCCAGGTACAGGTCGTCTGCACCATTCCGGTGATGTTTTCCTACTGGGCCAAGCCGCAGGACTGCCTCGAACTGGCCCGCTTTCTCAACGATGATATCGCCCAAACAGTGGCCAAACACCCGAAGCAATACATTGGGCTGGGCACCGTACCCATGCAGGATACGGATCTGGCCATCCGGGAGTTGCAGCGCTGCCGCGAGATCGGGTTGGTGGGCATACAGATTGGCTCCAACATCAACGACAGGAACCTGAATGAGCCGGAATTCTTTCCCATCTTTCAGGCTTGTGAAGAACTGGGCATGGCGCTGTTCGTTCATCCCTGGGAGATGATGGGGTTCGATTCGATGCGCAAGTACTGGCTGCCCTGGCTGGTGGGCATGCCGGCGGAGACCTCCCGGGCCATCTGTTCCATGATCTTTGGCGGGGTCTTTGAACGCCTGCCCGGGCTGCGGGCCTGCTTCGCTCATGCCGGCGGCTCCTTCCTGCCCACTATTGGCCGGGTGCAGCACGGCTTCGACTGCCGCCCCGACCTGGTTGCCGTTGATAACGGAGTGCCTCCCCGGGATTATCTGGGCAAATTCTGGGTCGATTGTATTACCCATGACCCTCGCATGCTGCATTACGTGCTGGAAACGGCGGGAGAACATCGCGTCTGCCTGGGCTCTGACTACCCCTTCCCGCTCGGCGACCTGGAGATCGGCGCCTTCATCGAGGAGATGGGCCTGCCGCAGCAGACTGTCGAGAATATCTTTGCTCACAATACCCTGGAATGGCTTGGCCTCGAACGCGCTGCTTTTGAACCCAAGCCCTGATCCTCGGCCCGTAAACCATAAAATATACCAAACACATGCGTTACTTCCTCTCCCTTGTTCTATGGCTCTTAGGTAGCCTTATCTACACCACATTTGCCCAATCCGGCGAACCTACCCTGATGCTGCGCCAGCCCTCGGCCAGTGAACAGCACATTGCCTTTGCCTACGCCAGCGACATATGGGTCGCGGACAAGGATGGCAGCCATCCCCGGCGGCTGACCGTGCACGAAGGGGTAGAATTGTATCCCGTCCTTTCTCCCGATGGCCAATGGGTGGCCTTTTCCGGCAATTACGATGGCAACCTTGACGTATATGTCGTGTCGGTGCAGGGCGGCCCCCCCCGGCGGCTGACCTATCACCCCGGGCAGGATTTTGTGCGGGGATGGAATGGGCAGAAAATTTGGTTCTCTTCTTACCGCGAGACTTTTTCCAACCGCTTTGCCCGTTTGTATGAGATCGGGCTTGAGGATAGCCAACCCCGGGCCTTACCCATGCCGGAGGCCCATCAGGGGAGCATTTCTCCGGATGGGAAGTTTACCGCTTATATCAAAAATCCGGACCCAACAGAAAGTACGGGTACTTACCGCCCTTTCAAAGGGTATCGCGGGGGTAATGCACCCCGGATCTGGATCTTCGACAATGCTTCTTATGAAGTAGAGGAAATCCCCCATGATGGTTCCGTCGATACCCGTCCGGTGTGGGCGGGCAATACGGTTTACTTTCTCTCAGACCGCAATGGGCGGACGAATGTATTCGCGTACAACCGGGAAACCAAAGAAGTGCAACAGGTGACCAGGCATCAGGATTACGATGTAAAAACCCTCCATTCCAATGGCACCGAGCTTACTTATGAGCAGGCGGGGCGCATTCACCGGTTGGCGCTCCGGGGGCGGGATTCTCAGGTATTGCCCATTTCCCTGAATCCGGACCTGCCCACCCGGCGGGCCCGTTACGAAGACGGCGGTGAGCAGATCCGCAGTTTCCAGATCTCGCCTACCGGTAAACGAGCAGTGGTGGAAGCCCGGGGGGATATTTTTTCCATCCCTACTGATAAGGGAGATGTTCGCAACCTCACGGAAACTCCCGGTGTTTTCGAGCGCTTTCCCACCTGGTCGCCCGACGGGCAGCACATTGCCTATTTCTCTGACGCCAGTGGCGAATACCAGCTGGTGATCAGTGGCCAGAAAGGCATGGAGGAACCTCGGGCCATTCCTATTGAAAACCCCACTTTTTTCCAGGATCCGGTTTGGTCGCCCGACAGTAAGAAGCTGCTCTTTTCCGATAAGGACTTCCGCCTTTACTGGCTGGATGTAGAAAGCCAGGCCCTGCATCAGATCGACTCCGATGTTTATTCGGCGCCGGAACAGTCCTTCCATGCCGGGTGGTCGCCCGACAGCAAATGGGCCACGTATTCCCGGAAGCTGGACAACCAGCTCAACGCCGTATTTGTCTATGAGTTGGCCAGCGGCAAGGCCCATCAGGTGACGGATGGCATGAGCCATGCTGATTTTCCTGCCTTCAGCCGCGATGGCAAGTACCTTTTCTTTGCCGCCAGCACCAATTATGGGCTCAATGCCGGTTGGCTGGATATGTCCAACTACGAGCGGGATGTGGTGAGCAGCCTGTACGCGGTAGTCCTTGGCAAGGACGAGCCTTCGCCATTCCTGCCGGAAAGCGATGAGGAGGGCGTTGCCGATGAGCAGCAGGCAGCGGAAGGCGCCGATGCCGATAAGAAGCCCGATGCGGAGAAATCCAAGGCCGATACGCCGTCCGTCCGCATTGACCTGGAAGGAATATTGGGCCGTATCGTTGCCCTTTCCACACCTCCCCGCGTCTATTCGGCCCTCAACGGTTCAGTAGAGGGCAAATTGTTATATCTGGAACAGGTGGATAATCAGCCCGGCTTCAAATTGCAATCCTTTGATATGAAGAAACAGGAGAGTGAGACGCTGATGGAAGGCCTTTTCGGGTATCAAGTGAGCGCCGATGGAAAGAAGCTGATCTATGCCGCCAATGGCAATACCTATGGCATCGTCGATACCGGCAGCAAAGGTTCGGTGGGGGACGGAAAGCTCAATACCGGCGCTATGAAAGTATATGTGGATCCCCCCAGGGAATGGGAGCAGATATTCAAAGAAGTATGGCGCCTTGAGCGGGATTATTTCTATGTGGAGAACCTGCACGGAGTGGACTGGAAGGCGGTAAAGCAGAAATATGCACCTTTCCTGCCTCATGTGGGCCACCGGGAGGACCTCAACTATCTTCTTTCGGAAATGATGGGGGAACTGGTAGTGGGGCACAACTACGTATCCGGAGGAGATTTTCCGGATATTGAAACAGTCAATACCGGCTTACTCGGTGCAGATCTTGTGATCGAGAACGGCTACTATCGACTCAGCCGTATCTACAGTGGACTGAACTGGAACCCGGGCTTTCGGGCCCCGCTCACCGAGCCCGGAGTGGACGTGAAGGCGGGGGATTACATTCTGGCCATTGATGGCGCCCCATTGAGTGGCGAGGAGAATATCTACCGCCGTTTTCGCAATACGGTGGGCAAACAGGTTGTCCTGACAGTCAATGCCCAACCAGGAATGCAAGGGGCCCGGCAGGTAACCGTTGTGCCGATCGATGACGATACGAACCTGCGCAATATGGCGTGGGTGGAAGGCAACCGAAAAAAGGTGGATGAAATGACTGGTGGCCGCGTGGCTTATGTCTACCTGCCGAACACCGGCGGCGGCGGCTATACCTTTTTCAACCGATACTACTTCTCTCAACTGGGTAAGGAAGGGGTGATCATTGACGAGCGCTTCAACGGCGGCGGCTCCGCTGCCGACTATATCATAGACCTGCTCGACCGCGAATTGTTGAACCATTGGGGAACCCGTGCCGGAAAGGTGCAGAATACCCCTATGGCCGCCATCTTCGGCCCCAAGGCCATGATCATCAACGAATATGCCGCTTCAGGAGGTGACCTGCTGCCTTTCCTCTTCAGGGAAAAAGGCATGGGGCCTCTCATCGGTAAACGCACCTTGGGTATCCTGGTAGGCATCTATTCCTATCCGGAACTCCTAGACGGGGGCGGGGCTACTGCCCCCCGCCTGGGCATCTTCAGCAAAACCGGGGAATGGATCATCGAGAACGAAGGCGTTAGCCCTGATATCGAAGTGGAAATGATGCCCAAAGCGGTGATCGAGGGCAAGGACCCACAACTGGAGCGCGCCGTGGCGGAGATCATGAAGGAACTGCCCAAAACGCCGCGCCAGCAGGTGTCCAAGCCGGCCGGGCCGGATCGGGCGGTGGAGTAGGGTAGGGTGCTTGAAAGGGCCAGGATGCATGGAATGGAAGGGCAGTAACTTTTAGTGTCCAGGAGAACTTTAGTCTCCTGGACACTGCCCCGTCTTTTTTTTTAAAAATCTCCTCGCTGTCAGTCGAAGGAAAGCCCGTTCTGTCCCTTTTCTTTCCCACAAATTCCCCGTATCTTTGCCCCCTGAAAAAATAAGTCCTGCTTTACTTCAGGGCTGGTACAGTTGACAGCAACGGGCAAACGCCCAACAAGCCTGCAACTTGTCAATTTTGCTTAACGTACCAAACCATTCGAAATGCCGAGATTGTACAACCTCGTCAATAGTGACGAGCTAAAGCGCCGTATGCTGGAGAGCGGCGAGGCGCGAACCACTCTTTCCTTTTACCGCTACCATCAGATCGAAGATCCGAAGCAGTTCCGCGATGAATTGTACCGGCGCTGGAGCAAGCTGGGCGTCTTCGGCCGCATCTATGTGGCCGGAGAAGGCGTCAACGGGCAGATCTCTGTGCCGGAGCATAACTTCGAAGCCTTCCGGCAGGATATGTACTCGATCCCCTGGCTGGACGGCGCCCGCCTGAACGTCGCGGTGGACGACGACGGCAAATCCTTCTACAAGCTCAAGATCAAAGTGCGCGATAAGATCGTGGCCGACGGGCTGGATGATAAGAGCTTCGATGTGACGAAACGGGGCAAACACCTCAGCGCAGAGGAAGTGAACGAGCTGATGGAAAACCCGGATACCATCGTGGTTGACATGCGCAACCACTATGAAAGTGAAGTCGGCCATTTCGAGGGGGCCATCTGCCCGGATGTGGAAACTTTCCGCGAAGCCCTTCCCATTGTTGAGGAAATGCTGGAAGACAAGAAGGATCATCCCATTATCATGTACTGCACTGGCGGCATACGCTGCGAGAAGGCCAGCGCCTATTACCTGCACAAGGGTTTCGGTAAGGTTTTTATGATCGACGGCGGCATCATCGAATATGCCCGGCAGTGCCGCGAGAAGGGGTTGCCCATCAAGTTCCGGGGCAAAAACTTCGTCTTCGACGAGCGCATGGGCGAAAAGATCAGCGAGGAGGTCATCGCCCGCTGCCACCAGTGTGGCCAGCCCTGCGATACGCACATCAACTGCGCCAACGATGCCTGCCATATCCTCTTCATCCAATGCGAGGAGTGTGCAGAGCAATACCACCAATGCTGCTCCCAGAAGTGCAGCGACTTCATTCAGCTACCCGAGGAACAGCAGGAGGAGCTGCGGGGTAAGGTGGAGTTCAACGGGACGAAGTTTGGGAAAGGGAGGTATAAGGCCTTCCGGAAGGATGAGGAGTTGGTGCTGGAGTGAAAGAAGGGACAGGCTATACGATCAGCTCGTCCACTTTGAAGGCCATTCCCAATGCCTTAATATTAATCTCGTCGTCGAGCAAGTATAGTTCGCTGATCTTGTATCGGCCTTCGACTGGAGAATGATAAGCTTCGATCTCCCTTTTTTCAAGGTTGACGATCCAGCATTCCGGTACCTTCGCTGAAGCGTAAAGGGGAAGTTTAACTTCTTTATCATATTCCAGGGAGGAATCGGACACTTCAATGACCAGAAGGGCATCTTCGGCAGAAGGATGCATACTCGAATAATAATCGGTGGAAAACTTAACTATGGCTACATCCGGCTCCGGTTCAGAGTATCTGCTTAACCGGAGTGGGTTCTGGCCCCTGATCAATACATCTGGGAGGTTCATTTTATTTAGAACCGCGACGATCTTATCGACACAACCAGCATGTTTACTGCCAATAGGGCTCATCTCAATAATTTTGCCGTCGATCAATTCCACCCGATCCTCCTTACCAAGGATGCCCGCCTCCGCCATTTTATAATATTCTTCGGCGGTAATTAATCGCTGTGCAAGTTTAACGGCCATGATAAATGATTGATCAATGAGTGATAAATATACAAAAAATAAGCGCTCCTGCGCATTTATGATATCACACCGGCCGCATTAAACCCTCTTGCACTACGGACGCCACCAACCTTCCCTCCTGGTCGAAAACACTACCCCGGGTGAAGCCCCTTGCCCCGGAAGCACTCGGGCTGTCGATGGCGTAGAGTAGCCAGTCGTCCATGCGGAAATCGCGGTGGAACCACATGCCGTGGTCGAGGCTGGCCAACTGGATATTGGCTCCGGCCACCTGGTCGCCATGGGGCAGCAGGGCGGTGGTCAGCAGGTTGTAATCGGAAGCGTAGGCCAGCACGGCCTGATGGGCGGTGTTGTCGTCCGGCATCTCGCCTTTGGTGCGCATCCAGACGTGGCGCTGGGGCTGCCGTTTGCCGGCAAGCATAGGGTGTACCCGCTCCACCGGGCGGAACTCGATGGGGTGGTCGATCTCCAGGAAACGGCGGATGTTTTCCGGCAGCTTGGCGCCAAATTCTTCAACCAGCTGGTCCCAGCTCATCAGCCCGTCGGGTGGCGTTACGTTGGGCATGCTGATCTGGTGGTCGAAGCCCTCCTGTTTTTTCTGAAAAGAAGCGGACATATTGAAGATGGCCTGCCCCTTCTGAATGGCCTTGATGCGCCGGGTGGTAAAGCTGCCCCCGTCGCGGATGCGGTCCACCTCGAAGACAATGGGCAGCTCGATATCGCCGGGCAGAATGAAGTAGGCGTGGAGGGAGTGTACCATCCGTCCTTCCGGTACTGTGTGGATGGCCGCCTGCAGGGCCTGGGCTAGCACCTGCCCTCCGAAAACGCGCTGGCTGCCGACGCTGCGGCTTTGCCCTCTGAATATATTCTCTTCGATGGCCTCCAGGTTGAGCAGGCCGAGCAATTCTCGGATGTTTTTCATGGCGGGAAGTTATGGTTTTATCTTTCCTTAACAATTATTTTCCCGGAAGGCATTACCGGAAGTCCTGAAAAAATCAATATTTTGGTTCATCAGGAGCAGGCGGAGAAAAGAGACGCTCTGTTTTCCTAGTCACAACGTACCAAATCCCTTTTCCGGATTTATGTCAAAACGAACAAAGAAGGCGAAGAAGGCTACGGCGGCTCCTTCAACCGGGGCGGCGGCTACAGCTAAAGGATTTCCTGCCTGGTTCAGCAACAAGCGGTGGGTAGCGGGAGGGCTTTTTGCGCTCAGCTTTTTGCTCTATGCCAATACCCTGACGCACGATTACGCCCTGGATGACGCCATTGTCATCTACAACAATATGTTCGTGGAAGATGGACTGTCGGGCATTCCCGGTATTTTAACCAAAGATACCTTCTATGGCTTTTTCAA
The DNA here is from genome assembly GCA_020636405.1 of Lewinellaceae bacterium. Lineage (GTDB taxonomy): Bacteria > Bacteroidota > Bacteroidia > Chitinophagales > Saprospiraceae > JACJXW01. The sequence continues at coordinate 254,553 of JACJXW010000004.1, forward strand.
AGAAGAAGGCAAGGCAAGCCTGGTGGCCGGCGGCCGTTACCGGCCGCTCACCCTGGTGCTCTTTGCCCTGGAGGTGCAACTTTTTGGCAAGAGCCCACTGGTGGGCCATCTCGTCAATGGCTTGCTCTACGGCCTGACGACGGTGGTGCTGTACCTCTTGCTGCTGAAGTTTTTCCGCCCTTCCCAGGGGCAGGGGCGCGCTTTTTTTATTGCTTTGGCCACTAGCCTGTTGTTTGCAGTGCACCCCATTCATACCGAAGTGGTGGCCAATATCAAGGGGCGGGACGAGATCGTGGCCCTGCTGGGCAGCCTGGCGGCTCTTTACTATTCCTTTCGCGCCTACATGGAAAATAAGCCGGTGTTGAATATTGTCGTGGGCCTGGTGTTTTTCCTGGGGTTAATGTCGAAAGAAAATTCCATTACCTTTCTGGCGGTGGTACCGATGGCCTTCTATTTCTTTACCAAAGCGAGCCCGGGGGTGATCGTTCGACAGGTATCGCCCTTTGCAATTGCGGCGGTTGTTTTTCTGGCCATTCGCTTTTCGGTGCTGGGGTTTGGCCTGAGCGAGCCGACAATGGAGATGATGAATAACCCCTTCGTCAAGCTCGAAGGCAACCAGTATGTGGCATTTACGGGAGGAGAACGCCTGGCAACAGTTTTTTACACCTTGGGGAAATACATTCAACTGCTGGTTTTTCCCTATATCCTGACGCATGATTATTACCCTCGCCAAATCGGAGTGATGACTTTTGGGGACTGGGGAGCCTGGTTAAGCCTGGTGGCGTATGTCGCCCTGCTGGTTTACGCGTTGCGCCAGCTGCCGAAAAAGGACCCGATGAGTTTCGCCATCCTCTACTATCTGGCCACGCTTTCGATTGTTTCCAACCTGCTGTTCCCGGTGGGCACCCACATGGCGGAGCGTCTGATGTTTATGCCCTCCGTTGGATTCTGCCTGGCGCTGGCCATTCTGGGCTACCGTTGGGTTGCTACCCGGGTAGCGAAAGGGAAGGCCCCGGCTTTCGATCAGCTTAAGCCTGCCCTGGCGGTATTGGCCTTTGTCGCTTTGGCCTATTCCGTTCGTACGGTACTGCGCAATCCGGCATGGAAGGACAACTATACCCTGTTCACTACAGATATTCAATACTCCCCCAACAGTGCCAAACTGCGTAACGCAGTGGGGGGTGAACTGCTCACCCAGTCGCTGTCCGTTCAGGATGCCAACCAGAGGCGAAACATGGCCAGCCAGGCTGTGGAACACCTGCAGCAAGCCCTGCGTATTCACCCGAACTATAAAAATGCGTATCTTTTACTCGGAAATGCCTACAACTACCTGCAGGAATACGATAGATCTATAGAAGCCTACAAGGGGGCGCTATCCATTGACCCCAATTACGAAGAGGCCCGGCGCAATATGGGGATTACTTATAAGGACGCCGGAAAATTCTTTGGTGAACAGCAGAATGACCTGAACCGGGCGATCCGCTATCTGGAACAGGCCAGAGAAATTATGCCCAATGAATACGAGGTGCTGCGCCTGCTGGGCGTTGCCCACGGCATCCGGGGTGATAGGGTGGAGGCAATGGAGTACTTTACTTTGGCTACCCAATCCGACCCCAATAACGCCAGAGGCTGGTACGACCTGGGCACTGCTCATTACAACCTGGGTAACAACGGCCTGGGTGCCCAGTATCGCCAGAAGGCTTTTGAGATGGACCCCAGCCTGAGGGCGGGCACGGAGCAGGAGGGAGGGGAGTAGGTGTTGGGATGTGGGGATGTTGGGATGTTGGGACGTTGGGATGTGGGGATGTTGGGACGTGGGGACGTTGGGATGTTGGGATGTTAACGTCCAAACCTCCAAACGATGGGACGTTGGGATGTGGGGACGTTAACGTCCAAACGTCCAAACGTCCCCACATCCAAACCTCCAAACCTCCAAACCTCCAAACCTCCTTCAGGGACTAGGGAAGTATAAATGCCGAAGCAATAGAACACCAACACCCGATCGAAGAACACACAAAAATTTAGGCCATGAAAAAAAGACGACTGATCCTGCCAATGTTTCTGGCTATCTGGGCTATGGTATCCGCCTTCTATGTTCCCCGGGAGCGGGAAACTGCTCCGGACGAGCAACGGTGGGTAGATTCTGTATACAATGCCATGAGTGAAGAGGAACGCCTGGGACAGCTCTTCATGTTGCGCGCTCATTCCAACCTGGGGCAAGACCACGTCGATAAGATAAAACGCCTGATCAGCGAATACCAGGTAGGAGGCCTGTGCTTTTTTCAGGGAACCCCCGAAAAGCAGATCGCCCTGATCAACGAATACCAGCAACTGTCGAGACGGGTGCCGCTGCTGATCGGGATCGATGCCGAATGGGGCCTGGGTATGCGCATGAAGGAGAGCACCATCAGCTTTCCACAACAATTGATGCTGGGGGCCATTCAGGACAACCATCTCATCTACGATATGGGCAAGGAGATTGCCCGCCAGCTCAAGGCCGTTGGTGTACAGGTCAATTTTGCTCCTGTTGCAGACGTGAACAACAATCCCGCCAATCCGGTCATCAATACGCGTTCCTTCGGGGAAGACCCGATGAATGTGGCGGTCAAAAGTTACATGTATTCCGAAGGCTTACAAGATCATGGTGTGCTGGCCTGTGCCAAGCACTTTCCCGGCCATGGGGATACTGGTGTCGATTCCCATTACGACCTGCCGGTGATCCGCCACGATCTCAACCGCCTGGACAGCATCGAACTCTACCCTTTCCGGGTGCTGGCACAGTACGGGGTGGGTAGTATAATGGTAGCCCACCTCCATGTTCCGGAACTGGATGCCCGAGACAACCGCCCCACCACGCTTTCCTATAACACCGTCACCAAATTGCTCCGGGAGGGCCTTGCTTTCCGAGGGCTTATTTTCACCGATGCGCTGGATATGAAGGGGGTAACTAAATATTTCGACAGCGGGCAGGTGGAAGCGGAGGCCCTGTTGGCGGGAAATGACATGTTGCTGTTGCCCGAAGACCTGGGCGCGGCATTCGCCGAGATCAAAAAGTACATTCGCGAAGGCAAAATCACCTGGGAACGCGTGGAGCGAAGCGTAAAGAAAATACTGGCGAATAAATACCGGCTGGGCGTCACCCGGTTCGAACCGCTCCGGGCGGATAACATCCGGCAGGTACTCAATTCAGGCCAGGCCTTGCAGCTGAAGCGAGAACTTATAACCAATGCACTCACTCTGGTGCGCAACCCGGAAGGGCTGATCCCCTTTCAGCAACTCGATACCCTGAGGCTGGCCAGCCTGAGTATTGGCGCCGGCGCTTCCAATTCTTTTCAGGAACGCCTGTTGTCTTATGTGAACATGCCTGCACTGCAGGTGGGTAAAGAGATCTCTACGGCTAAAAGCCAGGAACTGGTGCAGCAACTGGCGAAATACGATGTTGTGATCGTAGGCCTGCACAGCATGAACAACAGTGCCGGCAGCAGCTTTGGCGTGACGCAGAGTACCCGCGCTTTTCTGCATGCCCTTAGCCGGAAAACCCGCGTGGCCCTCACCGTTTTCGGCAACCCCTACAGCCTCCGTTATTTCGACGATATCGACTGGGTGTTGGAAGCCTATGATGAAGATCCAACTACGCAGGACCTGGCGGCGCAAGCCCTTTTCGGTGCGGTTGCGCTGAGGGGGCGGATGCCTGTGACGGCTTCTCCGCGCAGCGCTTATGGCGTTGGAACACTAACCCGCAAGCTGGAGCGTTTCGGCTATGCGCCTCCGGAAAGTATGGGGCTGGACAGCAGTACCCTTGCCCAGATCGATGCCATTGCCGGCAATGCGATTGAAGCCCGGGCTACGCCGGGCTGTGCCGTGTTGGTGGCCAAAAACGGTAAGATCGTCTTCGAGAAGGCATTCGGCCACCATACCTATCAGGAACAGAAAGCTGTGGAGCTTGACGATCTCTATGACCTGGCCTCTTTGACGAAGGTCGCTTCTGCCACCCTGGCGGTAATGAAGCTTTATGAAGAAGGCCGCCTCAGCCTGGATACCCCCATCGCACGTTATCTGCCCGAGCTGGAAGGTACCAACAAGGCGGACATGGTGCTGCGCGACATCATGGCCCACCGCGCCGGACTCACCGGCTGGATACCATTTTACAAACAGACGATGACCACCCGTCGCCGTCGTACCCGCCAGCGCCCGGAATATTATCGCCGTACTCCCGATGCGGCATTCTCCACCACTGTAGCCAGCAACCTCTATCTGCGCAATGATTTCGTGGACAGCATCTGGGAGCAGATCTACTCTTCCGAATTGCGGCCCGACCGCAACTATGAATACAGCGACCTGGGCTTTTATATGATCGCCCGCATCGTGGAACGCCTCAGCGGGCAGCCTCTGGATGAGTATGTGGATCAGCATTTCTACCGGCCGATGGGCCTGAGCCGGATCGGCTATAACCCCTGGAAGCACTTCCCCAAAGAAAAGGTAGTGCCCACTGAGAGAGACAACTATTTCCGTTTGCAAACGGTACACGGCTACGTTCACGATATGGGCGCGGCCATGCTGGGCGGCGTTAGCGGCCATGCGGGCCTGTTCAGCAACGTTCATGATGTAGCGGTGATCATGCAGATGCTCATCAATAAAGGAACATACGGCGGCCAGCAGTTTCTGCAGCCGGAGACGATCGCTGTTTTCACGACCCGCCACCCGGAAGATACCCGGCGCGGCATCGGTTTCGATATGCGACAACTGGACCCCAGCCGCTGGATCAACCTTCCGGCGCAGTCGTCCGACGGTACTTTCGGCCATACCGGCTTCACCGGCACCTGTGCCTGGGCCGACCCGGAAGCGCAATTGGTCTACGTCTTCCTCTCCAACCGTACTTATCCCTCGATGAACAACTATAAACTGAACAAGATGAAAACGCGCCGCCGCATCCTGGCTACCGTATACGAAGCGATGGAGAATTTTCCGGTGTATGAGGCGAGCCTGGATGGGGCGCGACACTGGTAAATGGTTGGACAAATAACGCCCTGTCTTCGTCATAATCTACTTCAAGGTTACGGTGCTCAGAGAAAGCTATGGCGGGCGAAGCCGAATCCACGAATAACGAATAACGAATAACGAATAACGAATCCACGAATAACGAATAACGAATCCACGAATAACGAATCCACGAATCCACGAATAACCACTTACCCCATGCCCACTCTCCGGAAACTTTTCTACACCTTACCCCCCGCCTGGCGCTTTCTGGCGCGGCGCCTCTACTATTTGCCGGCCGACCTGTACGAAGGCCTCAGCGGCAAGCGCGACGCTATGACGCCCCCCCGGGGCCTGATCTATACCGGTTCCGGCGATTTTCGGGCGCAGGGGGAGAAGATGCGGCAATACCTGATTGAACTGGCGGGCCTTCAGCCTGGCCACCGGGTGCTCGACGTGGGCAGCGGCATCGGCCGTATCGCCGTACCCCTCACCGAATACCTGAACGAAAAGGGCAGTTACGAAGGCTTCGACGTAGTGGAGGTGGGCGTACGCTGGTGTGAAAAAACGATCACGCACCGCTATCCGAATTTTCACTTTACCTATGTAGATCTGGATAATGACCTCTACCGTTCCGGCGGGGGGAGTGCGGCGGACTTCCGGTTTCCCTATGCAGACGAAGATTTCGACCTGGTGGTGCTCACCTCCGTCTTCACCCATATGCTGCCGGATGAGGTGGCCAACTACCTGCGGGAGATCCGGCGGGTGCTGCGGCCGGGCGGGCGCTGCTTTGCTACCTTCTTTCTTTGGAACGAAGAGGCGGCCCGGCTCTCCCGGAGCAACCCCCACTTTACCTTTCCCCACGATCGCGGCCACTACCGGCTGATGGACGAGCAGGTGCAGTCGGCCAATGTGGCCTTCGGGGAGGAGTACCTGCGGCGGGAAATGATCGCAGGGGCGGGCCTGGAAGTGGAGCAGGCGCACTATGGGTACTGGGCGGGGCGGGAGAAGGCGGGGTGTAAGGATTTTCAGGATGTGCTGGTGTTGAAAAGAGGGAGGGGAGCGAATAGGGCTTAGGTTTAAGAACCTCTTCCTCTGTGGGCGGCGTGAAGGTTCTTAAACCTGGCTAAAAATGTCAGGCGCTGAGGCAGGGTAAAAAAACCATGCCCCCCTGCAAAGCCCTTGTACGGTGCTTTTACTCTGGCGAGAGGTATGTTTTTTGGCCTCCTTTAATTCAACATCAGCATCCGACTGCCATGGTAATCGTGCTCCTCCTGGCCTTTTTCGCCCTGGTGGATGGTTACCAAGAACCGGTACATGCCGGGGTGGAGCCTGTTGGCTTCGAAAATGGGGATCACAAAGCGGCCGTAGGCTGGCTTTCGAGCCTTGATCTCGCTTACAACTACCGTTTCATTATCTTCCAAGGATTTGGCAATCACTCTGGCCTCGTAAGATTTGTTAGAGATCATTGACCCCTGTTTAGGGGAGATCTCGATTTGCCCCAAATCGCCTGCTTTTGCAAAATACCGGACTTCTTTTCCCTGGAAACTCCTGATCTTCATTTCAATCTTCTCTTCGGTCAATTTGTCCGTCTTTTGGGGCGTTACTTCCTGAGCTGGAGCTTTAGGTTGTGCAGGGGAGGATTCTCTAGCCGGTAAAACCCTCGCTTTTTCCGCTGGTAAATGAGCTTTCATAAATGCTTCGATCAACGCTCCATCGCAGGTTTTGAATTGTTTGGTATTGCCGGATGGGTCGTGTTTAATGATCCACACATCGGAATCCGGGTAGTAGATGATGGAAAATTTGTATCGGGGTAGGGTTTCAATAGACAGTTCTTTGTTTGAAGCATCCAAAGCTGTATTCTCAACGGATTGGAGTTCCGCCGCCGCTTTCCCCTCGGGTTGCCCGGCAGCATCGAAAATAGGAACGTCGCCAGTTATGCTTTTCAACAGCTTCAGTTTTTCTTCCATTTCCGGTTCGGTATCAAAAGTGGCGCTGCGGCCGACCTCCTGGTTGTTACCAGATTTCAGCGTGAAAAAGTGCTGTCCTTTTTGGGTTTGCTGTCGTTCATAATGGGCATCGTCCGCTGCATTGCGGATGACCACTTGTATACCGTTGTCGCGGCTTTTCTCCGATTGGTAGCCGTGCCCGAACATAATGGGTGCTCCATCGTGGCCATTGAACTGGAAATAGTACATCCCATCATCCTTGAAAAACGTAGCAAAACCATAGCGGGCAGGACTGCGTGCACCGCCTGGATTATTTGTCGCTTTCATGGTTGTATTTTTTGAAAGTTGGGACGGCGGCGCCCGCCAGTGGCCGTCGCCGCCGTCTTAAAGGGTACAGATCTTTTCCTGAGCCTTCTTCGGGATATTTCTACCTCCCGATGGATAACTCAGGTTACTCAGGCCTATCAGGCGTGGTAGATCTGTACTTTACCCATTTCGGCAAAGCCGGCAACCGGGAGCCGCTGGGTCACGTTGGTTCCGTCATAACCGACGAGTTGAACCGTGGTGACAATGTCGTAAACACCAGCTGGCCATGTGCCTCCGGGAGGTGCGAAGTTAAGGGTTTTGACATACCAGTGGGGGAACTTCGGGGCAAGAGTGCCCTTGACGAAGGGCTCGTAAATCGTATTCACTACGGCTTCGATGCCAGTGCCCATTCCCTCTACCATCGTCCTTATTTCCCAGCATGCAGGATCGACCAGGCCGGGGAAAGTGCCGCCGATGCTCAGGTCTAATCCATTCAGCAGGCCTTCGACCCGCCAGTTGTAGTGGAAGTCGAAAGACTGGTCAGAGTGAATTACCCGTTCTTGGGCAGTTTCTCCTACCGGAAACATCTCTAGCCAGGTATCTGGCAATGCATGGCCCTTTCCAGGAGGTGAGAACGGTACTTCGCCGATCATGACGTGCCCGTCATATACCTTGAAGAATTCACCGAACCACGGGCTCTCAAATCTGATTTCGCTTGTCATGGCTATTATTATTTTGTAGTTACCCTTCTTCAGTGGACTGGAGAAGAGTAGGCTTGATTAGGAAATCTTTTTTTGAATTTTTGGTGCTAACGATCCAATTATCTACTAGTTAAACCTGAAGAATTAATCCAGACTAAACTACCGGCCAGCCGGTGGTGAAAAAGCGGTAAAGTAGCGGTAAAGTGAATGCTTTGGTAAGAATAGGAAAGAGGGGGCCAAATTCGGGTATCCCGAAATTTCGGGATGACTCCTGTTTAGCAGGCCGGGGCAGTCTCGCGCCGGCGATTGTATCTCTGTCGGGTAAGCCGGCAGATTGCTATTTGTATGCGAGGCGACGCCTTTTGTGGAGTGGCTCTATGAGGAAGGCGTCGCCTCACCTGATGTTCGAATATTTCTAATTCGGATTCATTTTACTCATCTGAAGCCCCACGGGCTCGAAGAAACCACTGTGCAGGGCATTCTCATCGCCACGGTTCACCACGTTCATCTCGTTGGTCTCCTGGTTCCACTTCCGGACGTAGCCGCATTCGGGGCACTCGAAGATGAGCCATTTACCTTCGCGGCGGCCCTGGCAGGAGTGCTTTTCTAATCCTTCTGAATGAAATTCAAAATGCATCGGTCGATCAATTTTATCAGTAAAACAAATAATGGAATACTAAAGCAATCTGCTTTCGGTATTCATTAAAATCCTTTGATCGGGGTTTAGGAAGCTTTTGGGGACGGTGTGTGAAATATGGGGTAAAAAAATTATACTTTTTTTTTACGCAGTTGGCGAAACAAGTGAAGGGAAGAAGCATGTTTTATTTCTGACTCAACTCCAAATATAGAATTTTTTAACGGAAAAAGCCGGCAATTGTTTTGAAAACCACGAGCAATTTTGCCCCTAAGAAACTAAATAGTAGGTTGGCATCGCCGCCTTCGTAGTTGAACATTTTTGCCCTATTCCTTCTTGCCAACCTTACTGAACGGATAGAACTTACAATCCTGGCCGCAGCCAAGCCCCCAAAAGAATCAATAATGTCTGACCCCCGAGTTATCGTTTTTGGAGGAAGCCCTGACCAGTTGCATCAGATAACCAGGGCCATCGTCGGCGCATGGGCGCTGAGCATCCTGCCGCCCGCACATATTCTGGAGAAGGGTAATGCTTTTCCCCCACAGGAAGTGGTCATTTTCATCCTGGACGGCCCGCTCGCGGAGGCGCTGCCCTATCTGGAGGCGATACCCCAAAAGCTACCGGGCGCCCCCGTGATCCTGATTGCCGAAAAGCCCGATAGAGAAGACATCATCCAGGCTTTTCGTTTGGGCGTGAAAGACTGCCTGCTGTTCCCCCTGGAGCCGGACGAATTTCGGAAAACCCTGGAAGGGCACTGGAAAAGCAACAACTTCCAGGCAGGCAAGCCACAATGCCGGCGATGGAAAGAACGGTTGCTCAACTGGCTCGGCATCGTGCCGGCACAGCGGATCCCTTCGCCGGCCTCCGTAAAATTGGGAATAAGGCCAGACGGGCTGCCGGAAAGCTTTTTCTTGCCAAAGGGCCGCCAGGAACTGGCCGGGCATGAGGTGGAAGCTCAGTTTTTCGGAAGCTTCCGGCTCCGGGTAAGGGGCCAGGACTTACCCCTCCTTCCGGGAGAAAAGGTCAATGCACTCTTTGCCTACCTGCTGTATAACCACCAGAAACCCGTCCACCGCGAGATCCTCTTGTCCAGGTTCTGGGAATATACCTCTCCTTCTTCCGCCCGAAAGTCGCTCAATGTAGCCATTCACACTCTCCGCCAGCATCTCCAGGAGTGCCTTCCCGATATGGAATTCATTCAATACTACAACGACAATTATCTGGCTAACCCCGAACTGGACATCATTACCGATGTGGACCAATTCCTCAGTTACTGGCACAAGGGGCGGGCCATTGAGGCCAGCCACGGCCCGAAGGAAGCGCTGGAATACTATACCGCAGCCACCACCCTTTACCGGGGGGACTTTCTGGAGGATATGCACTACGAGGAATGGTGTGAGCAGGAGAGAGACAACCTCAAAGAGACCTACCTCATTTTACTGGACCGCCTGGGTACTTTTTTTCTACAGGAGGAGGCTTGCGAGATGGCAGGGAAGATCTTTCGGATGATGTTGGAAAAGGACGACTGCCTGGAGAACGTGCACCGCAAGCTAATCCTTTGTTATTACCGGCTGGGCCGTCGGGACAAGGCCATCCGGCAGTACTACAAGTGCTCGGAGGCCTTGCGCAAGGAACTGAATATCGAACCTTCTCAATCTACCAAGGAACTGTTTCTGTTGATCAATGAGGAGAAGCCCATTCCCTGGCTGATATGACCTGAAAAGTTGAGTTCCTCAACGGGCAGGCCCGCCGGGGAAATCAACTTTTCAGGCAGCGTACTATTGTTTTACCATCTTGCGGCTACTCACCCTCCGGCCATCAGTAACCTGTACGGTATACACTCCGGCAGGCAGGAAAGTAACGTCCTGCGCCTGTGTCTGTTCACCTGCGGAAATTTCGATCCGGCGTTCCAAAAGAGCCTGCCCCTGCAGGTTGATGATCCTGAACTGGTATTCGCCGGGTTGCTGGCTCTGGAAGAGAAGGTTGAGCTGCCCTTCGACTGGATTGGGGAAAATGCGAAAAGCCTCGAACAGTTCATTGTCTTCTGCACTGCTCACCAGGCCTTCGGAAAGGGTTACCGGATTAGTAAGGAAGGTGGAACCGTCGCCACCGGAACTAGCATTGGCGTTGGCTGCCACTATCGCCGAGTGGAAGCGCACTTCGCCGGTGCCGGCCGCCGGGGCGGTCCAGTCCAGTTGGAAGGTATTGCTGTTGCTGCGCATACTGTGCTCTGCGTACTGGCGGTTGTTAAGCGGAGTAATCTTAATGCCGGCGGGCGGGTTCGCAAAAGCCCCGGCCTGTACATTATCATCTCCGGAAAGAGCAACTGCCTGGAAGCCATAGCCGCTCGCACCGGAGGCACTGATCATTACCTGAAGCTTGTATGTTTTTCCTGGTTCGTAGGTAGTTACGGGAGTCCCTCCGTCGAGGACCTTCAAGGTGAAGGTAGGTGAGAAAGCCCCCCCCATTGTGGCATGTCTGACAAGGCCCCGGGCTGAGGGGGCTTCCCGTACGGTCGAGCCCCTGCACCGAAGCCGGGCCGGAAGAATTGTTCGTCCAGAGCAGCGCAGCGCCGATCAACGCGAAAAAAGTGTAGATCATTCTGAATTTCATAAGTTGTATCAATTAGGTGGTTGGAATTACAATTTCTTAGGTAATTAGCCCACCAGGCCAAAAAGTTTACCTATACACCACAAGAGGACAGAAGGTTGCCTCAAAAGTTTAAATAAGAGAAGATAAAAAAGGTAAGGAAAGCGCTATTTAGTGGTAATTGGGATCAAAAAGGCAACTGGACGGTGACCCGCAGTGCCCTTAGCCCCTCTACGCCCTGGAGTTTTCCGATAGGCAACTCTTCGGCCTCCGGCAGAACAAGCCCCTGGCTGGCCAGGAAACGAACATATTCCAGGTATTCCGCACGGTCTTTTTCATTGGCATAGATGATGGCCAGTTTGCCGGGCGCCCGCAACCGTTCTCCGGAACCATCGACCAGCGCCTTATCTATCCGTTTTTTGATGATCTCATAGCGGATGTTGTAAGCTCCGTCTACGTCAAAGCGTTTTTCATCCATGCGGAAACGGATATCCAGGGGGTTGCTGTATACGAAGATCATCTGTGCTGTTTCGAGGGGCAGCGGCAGTTGCTTTTTCAATTCTGCCGATCTTCTGGTGACGTTACACATTACCTGGAGTTGCCACAGCCGCAGGTTGCTGAGGTGTTGGGGGCTGAAGTGTTCTTTCTGGAGCAGCGATTGCCCGGCATAGATCTCAAACTCTACTCCGTCGGTCTTGTATTTTTCGAAATAATGCGGTAGCATTTCCTGAGCAGCCTCATCTTCCTGTTCCAGGTAGCGGGATATGGTATCGTTGATCGCTGCTACGCTGTCCTCAAAAGCCTTGCGTTTGTTGTATACTACCCCCAGGCGTGTGTCCAGTTCCTGGAAATACTCCTCAATGCGTTGGGCGGCTTCGGCAGAATGCCGCGCCATCTGGCGGAGCAGTGGGTGGGCTTCCAGGCGAAGGAATTCCATCACGCGGCTTTCATCGCTGGAGGAAAAGCCGTCCTGCAACCAGGTGATGTGCTCCTGTGCCCGGAAAAGATATTGTTCGAGAATAGGGAAGGGGTGTAATCTTGCAGTTGCCCGGAGGGTGGCCTTCAATTTCCACAGGTTGTCCAGCAGGTCTTCTTGTATGGCGCTGTTGCGAATATTGCTGGAGTTGATAATATCCGCTTGTGCGTAGAGCGGGTAAACTTCCCGAAATACGATCGGCCGGGCGGCGCCCTCCTTTCCATTGCTGCGTTCTTCCAGCAGGGCGAATGCGTTTTCTAAAAAACGCCATTCCACACTGGGGTGCAGCGCCGTGTATTGTTCGCGGATGATGGCTTCGATCTGGTTGTTGAGTTCTTCCCGCCGCCGTTCAAGGGCAAGGGTGAACAGGGGGGCTATTTCGCCGGCCTTCAGGGCGGTGGCCTTGCTGAGGCCATGAGGCCGGGCGGATCCCAGCTCCAGAAAACCCAACAGCCTGCCCCGCTTATTTCTCAGTGGAAATAGAATGACGCTGCGGACGCCGGCGTTGAGCAATTCGGCTTCCACCTCAGTCGCTTCTTCCAGGTGGGTGAGGTCTTCGATCAAAAGGGGTTCCTCTTGTCGAAGAGCATGTTGATAAATGCAGCCTTCGGTTTGAAAGATATCTTCCTCTTTAGCACTCAGAAAATGATGGGCTACCTTGTATTTGCGGGCGGCGCAGAGGCTGCCTTTCTCATTGGTTGCCGCCAGCCCCAGCCGGATGGAGGAGTCTTTCAACCCTGAACGGACTAATGCCTCCAACTGGGCCACTTTCTCAGTGGCGACGACCACATCCTTTTCGAGCAGCTTGTGCTTGATCCGCGAGAGTATGGCTTCTTCCGTTATTTCCGTATGGTATTCGGCAATAAAACCCTGGAACTCGAACTGGCCTGGAGGCAGGACTTCCAGCCATCGCTGCCAGTTCATTGGGTCGTTGAGCAATTGATTGGCCTGCCGGGGGGTGAGTTCCGGCAGAGGCTTCAAGGGCCTGACATCGATAAAGGAGAGGTTATGGACACATTTGAAATGGCGTTCCAAGCCTTGCCCCGGCATTTGCAGGATGGCGGTTAGCGGGCTTTCTACTTGCAAGGACTGGCCGTAATACTTGTTGAGGATGAGGGAGCAGGCGGTGTGAACGATGAAACTGAACACCCGGTCGGGTTGTTCGTCCAGGCAGTATTCAAAAGCTCCGTTTTCCTGTAGCAGCTGGCGGAGCGCCTCCGTTTGGTAAATAGGGGTGACATCCAGGGGGCGGAATGCTCTGCCCAGGCTGAAAGCCTCCTGTCCATCCGGAAAAATGGTAGACAACAACAGGTCAATAGTGTCGCTATGAGTTTCAATGGCCTTCGGGCTGTCAATGGGGGCTAACAATTCCGGGGCCTGTTCAACCTTATCCAGGATATAGCGGAGCAGGGCTGCTCTTCCCGGCCGGGTTTCCCCGTTGGACTGTTTCCTCAGGTGGTTGATCAGCGGAACGAAGCTCAGGCGTGAAGGGTACGGCATCATCTCCAGTGCTGAACTTTCCCCGGGGATCAACTGGGCTGCCGGGCTGCCGGCAGATGTTTGCGGAGTCGGGTGAATGACGGTCATAAGAGGTACTTTAACCAGTAAAAAACTGGCAGAAAATGCTGCCAATACATCAGCGGGATTCCCGTTCTGTAAAAGCGGAATAAGTTTGGGGGAAGTACATTAGCCTTCCCCCCCTCTGATAAGAAACACCCTAAAAACTACCGTATATAGATCGTTTCCATATGGATCCTTTAACATGGGAGCAGCAAAAACAGCCAGGTGATAAAAAAATTAAGTGTCGGGTGATTTCTTGCTTTTTCTCTGAAGTGGGTTAAGCTTCAGTTTGTTTTGTCGGGTGGCTGTTTGATTGCTACTATTATGTCGGGTGTTCGGGGTTTCAGGTTACACTTTCTCAGAACTTTTTACAAAATTCGGCCCTTTTTGTGCCCGAATCCTTGATCTGTATCAAGAATTTAGGGTTAGGATGCCAGGAGGAGCGGTATACCCCTATTTGCTTTTTATATTTTCTGGATGCCGCCGGAGATCAGCGAACGGGTATTCTTTTCTTCGGGATCGCCGGTGTAATCGATCTGGCCGCCGGTATTGGCGTTGGCGTCGAGCCGCTTATTGGCTACCACCTCGGCCTGGCCGCCGGTATTGGCCCTGACATAGGTGCGGTCGCATTGCAGGTCCAGCCCCCGGTATTGGCCGCCGGTGGAAGCGGATATTTCCTGCGTTTCGGTGCTGCCCTCCATATCGATCGTTGCTCCTTCCGTAACGCTGGCTACCAGAGAATTGACCGCAACGGTAAGTTCAATCTGGGCGCCACTGCTGGCCCGGAGGTCCAACTGGTCGCCGGTAATAGTGGCGGAGGAGAAGGCTTTGGCGCCGGCGCTGGCTTTCAGGGCGCGCAGTTGCTGGTAAGTAACTTCTACCCGGGCGTGGTCTTCGTCCTTGAACAGTCCTTCGATCAGTTGGATCTTCAGCGTTTTTCCTTTGACATAGACGGTTACATCATCTTCGGAAAGGCCTTCGGCGGTGATAACGGCCCGGGCCTCCTCACCGGGGATGAGCACGAGTTCCACGTCGCCGGCAACGGTGATGGCGTCGAAGTAGTCGAGCTTGCGTTCATCCTGAGTGTAAGCAGTGCTCAGGGTGAAGAAAAGGGCTAATGCTAAGGTTACTTTCGAGATTGTTTTCATGACGATAATTTTTTTTTGTGGCAGGTAAATACCTCACCTGCGTTATTAGGATGCAATTCACCCCTGAAGTCCCCTATTGGGGAATGGAAAATTCAGAATTAGCCCGGCCGGGCACTTTTAAACCCCCTGATTTGTATTATCTTTGCGCCTTAATTCAACAGGCGCCCGAAATTACCGGCACACCTGTAAGCGGAAAAACAGAAATTGGCCCATGGCACAGCAAAGCGATCTATTCAAGAAACTCATTGCCCACAGCAAGGAATACGGCTTTATTTTCCAGTCGAGCGAAGTGTACGACGGCCTGAGCGCCGTTTACGATTACGGCCCCTATGGTGTGGAGCTCAAAAATAACATCAAGGAATACTGGTGGCGTAGCATGGTGCAGATGCACGATAACATCGTCGGTGTCGACGCTGCCATTTTTATGCACCCCAAGACCTGGAAGGCCTCCGGCCACGTCGATGCCTTCAACGACCCGCTGATCGACAATAAGGACAGCAAGAAGCGCTACCGTGCCGACGTGCTCATCGAAGAGCATATGGATAAACTGGAGGCCAAGATCCAGAAAGAGGTGGACAAAGCAGCAAAGCGCTTCGGTGAAAAGTTCGACGAAGCGGTCTTCCGCTCGACCAATGAGCGGGTATTGCGTTACCAGGAAGAACACGGCCGTATCCGCGAGCGCCTGGCACAGGCCATGACCGCCGGTGACCTGGCCGAGCTTAAGCAGATCATCGAAGACCTGGAGATCGCCGACCCCGAATCCGGCTCCCGCAACTGGACGGAGGTGCGGCAGTTCAACCTGATGTTCTCCACCCAATTGGGCAACATCGCCGGCGAGGACGGCAAGCTCTACCTGCGCCCAGAGACCGCTCAGGGTATTTTTGTCAATTTCCTGAACGTACAGAAGACTACCCGCCAGAAGATCCCCTTTGGCATCGCCCAGATCGGCAAGGCCTTTCGGAACGAGATCACTGCCCGGCAGTTCATCTTCCGCATGCGCGAATTCGAGCAGATGGAAATGCAGTTCTTCATCCGCCCCGGCGAGCAGAAGAAGTGGTATGAATACTGGAAGGAGGCCCGCATGAAGTGGCACCGGGCGCTGGGTACTCCGCAGGAGAAACTGCGCTTCCACGACCACGATAACCTTGCCCACTATGCGGATGCTGCTGTGGACATTCAGTTTGACTTCCCCTTTGGCTTCAAAGAATTGGAAGGTATTCACAGCCGTACCGATTTTGACCTGGGCAACCACCAGGAGCTGTCCGGCAAGAAGATCCAGTACTTCGACCCGGAATTGGAGGAGAGCTACGTGCCCTATGTAGTGGAAACTTCCATCGGCTGCGACCGCATGTTCCTGGCCCTGATGAGCCACGCCCTGGTGGAAGAAGAGGTGCCCGGCTCTCCCGGCAACACCAGAGAATTACTCAAACTCCACCCGGCCCTGGCGCCCATTAAGTGCGCCATTCTGCCGCTGAAGCGTAATGAAGAACGTCTCGTGGATATGGCTAAAGGTATTTTCAATGACCTGCGCTTCTCCTTCCAGGTCCAGTATGACGATACCGGCAGTATTGGTAAGCTGTACCGCCGCCAGGATGCCATCGGCACGCCGTTCTGTGTGACGGTCGACTTCGAATCGCTGGATGACAATACTGTCACCCTGCGCGACCGCGACAGCCTCGCTCAGGAGCGGGTGCCCATTGCGAAACTGGAGGAGATCATTAGGAAGCGGGTAGACATGAAGCAACTTCTTGTATAGTGTCTCTGTAATTTTTCTCTGATTTCCAGAACCCTGAACGCATTTTGTCCGTACACACCTAAGTGTGCATTTTTCTTAGCCCATTGGCAGTACCTATGCGGCCACATGCCGGATTTTGTTGTGCAAAACCAGGCAATGCCAGTGTAATACTGACGTGGATGGCCTCGGCCTGACAAGGCCACCCGTTTGTCAGTAGATCAATCCCAAGACAAAATGATGAAGAAAACTACCCTATTTACTATGGTGGTGGCGGCGGGTTTTTTCCTGAATCCTGCCCTTACCCACGCCCAGCGCAACCTGGCTCTGTATAGCCTGCCAGGCCTGCAGCAGGCAACTTATGCCAATCCTAGTTTTATCCCTGAATCCAGCCTCGTTATCGGGTTGCCGGTTTTATCAAATGTCAATGCCAGTTTTGGGAATAATGGTTTTTCCCTAAGGGATGTTGGCATCACCGGATGGAAGTTCCAGGGCGCAAGGCTGGACTATGACAAACTGCTCTCTGTTGTTGAAAACGATAACATCGCAGCCGGGGGCCTGAACGCCAGCCTGCTGACGGTGGGTTTTCGCCTGAAAAACCATTACATCGCATTCGAGTCGAGCGAGCACGTCGTAGGTAATTTTTACTACCCTATGGACGCTATTCAGTTTGGGGCCGATATCAACAACGGGGGGTACGAACCCGGGAAATCCTATAACCTTTCCGGGTTGGCCTATGACCTGACCCATTATCGCAATTTTTCGTTGACGTATGCCCGTGAGTTCGGCCGGGCGTCAGCAGGCGTGCGGCTCCGCTATCTGATCGGCCTGGAAAACTATACAAGCGCGGGCCCCGGCGTAATTGTCACCGCTACCGACGACGCCAGCATATATGGCCTTCAGGGACAGTTGGAACTCTGGGCAGCAGGGGTACAATCCCTTTCGGGGCAAGGCAGTTATCCGATCTGGGGACAAGGGAACTACGGTTTCGCTTTTGACTTCGGCAGCACCTACTCTTTGGGGGATAAACTGTCCGCCTCTTTCAGCGTCGTCAACCTGGGCGGTATCAACTGGAGTTCCAGCGTCCAGAGAAGGGTACTCGGCAATAAGCTGGAAAATCCGGAGACAGCGATCGATGAGATCTTTGACCGCTTCATCGACAACAAGTCTCCTACCCCTTTGCCTTACAACACGGCTTTGCCTACTTACTTTTACCTGGGCAGCACCTATCAGCCGAATAACCGGAACGCCTTCAGCCTTCTGCTCAACTCCCGTTATGCTCAGGGACGGCACAGCCCTGCTTTGGCGTTGTCCTACGCCCTCGAGTTAAGTTCTAACTTTCGGGCAACGCTGACTTATTCGGCTACTAACGGCAGCATCCTCAACGTGGGAGGAGGAATAATCGCCAAGGCGGGCCCCTTACAGTTGTTTGTCGTATCCGACAACCTGCTCTCTGCCATTGACCCTTCAACCTTCCATAACGCTCACATCAATATGGGAGTGAACCTGGCGTTCAAAGAACTATCGAAAAAGGCGGCCGTGCCGATGGATACAGCGGTGGCGGTTATACCGATGGATTCAGCCGCTATTGCCGCTTCCGGGCAGGTAGAGCCAGGCCTCAGGGAGGAAGTTTCGCCTATTGCTGAGCCCGGGCAAAGCCGCCCCCAGCAACCGGTAACCCAGCCTTCAACTCAGCCACAAACCAAACCCCGGGAGACGGTAACCCAGCCTTCAGCCCCACCGCAAAACCAACCCCGGGAAACAGTGGCCCGGCCCTCGGCACCACCCCAGACTAAATCGCAGGAGACAGTGGCCCAACCCTCGGCTCCGGCCCAAACCAAGCCAAGGGAAACGGAGGCTAAGCCTGCGGCTCCACCGCAAACCAAACCCCGGGAGACAATAGCCCAGCCCTCAGTCCCGGCTCAAACCCAACCTCGGGAAACGGAGGCTAAGCCTTCGGTTTCACCGCAAACGAAGCCTCGGGAGACAATAGCCCAGCCTTCAGCTCCGGCTCAAACCCAACCTCGGGAGACAGTGGTCCGGCTTTCGGACCTGGGGCCCATCAGCAATTCGTCCGAAAAGGAAACCAGCCCGGCCGGTGCTTCGTCCGCCGGCAAGTACACCATATTCCAGGGAGCGATCCGCCTGGCCGGACAATCGGAAAAAGTGAAGCACTTTTATTTTGATATTTATAAAGTGCATCCCGGTGGACGGCGGGAATTGATGCGCACCGGCAGGATGCCGGGAGGAGAATACAAACTGTACCTGGAACGAGGCTTTGACCACGAGGTCAATCTCAGAAATTCGGATTCCGGCCCTCTGGTGATCAAGGTGGATAAGGACGACCTGGAACGGGCCGGCGCGTACATCACCCGGGATATCACCCTTCAAAAAGCCACAGCGGCCGTACCGGAGGAGACGCCGGCCAGACAGGAGCCGGCCGCAGAAGAAACCAGGCCACCCGTTGAAGACCTCATGGAGCTTTCGGTACCTGAACTGCAGCAGGAGGAAGCGGCAGGGCTACAGCGCCCTGTCCCAAAGGAAGAACCAGGTGGCCTTTGGGTGGATCAACCTGCCCGAACCCTCCAGTTGAAACAGGACATCTCCATTTTCAAGGATATGGATGTCAATTCCAGGATATTGGCCCGCCTCAGTGTGGGCATGGAGATAGAAGTTCTGGAGCGTACCACGGCAGACTGGTGGATGGTGGCCTATCGGAGTAAGATCGGCTGGGTAGAGGCCCGCCGGTTGAAGTGATCGCCATCAAACTGTTTGTGCCCGGAAACTTACAGATTAGAGGTGATCAGGAGGTCGAGGTCTGTGGATTTGATCTCAAAGCGTTCGCCCAGGTAGCTGTTGGTCAGGCAGCCTTTATAGGTGTATACGCCATGCCTCAGGCCCAGGTTGTTGAACAGCAGGTATTCGATGCTGCCCGTGCTGCCGGCTCTCAGCAAAATGGGGGTAAGTATATTACTAACCGCCATCGATGCCGTCCGGGAAACCCGGGAAGCCATGTTGGGCACGCAGTAATGAATGACATCGTGTTTGACGAAGGTCGGCCTTTCCAGGCTGGTGACCTCCGAGGTGGCAAAGCAGCCGCCCTGATCGATGCTGACATCGATGATCACCGCTCCAGGTTTCATTTTTACGACCAGGTCTTCGCTTACGATAACCGGGGTGCGGCCGGATTTCGAGTGTACAGCGCCGATGGCCACGTCGGCCACTATCAATTCCTTTTCCAGGTAGTGAGGGTTGACTGCACAAGTGTACAGGGGCCGTCCCACCTGGTTCTGCAGCCGTTTCAGTTTGGTGATATTGTTGTCGAAAATGCGGACCTCAGCGCCCAGGCCGAGGGCTGTCCTGGTGGCATATTCGGCGACGATCCCTGCGCCGAGGATGACGACTTTGGCGCTGGGCACTCCGGAGATCCCTCCAAGCAGCACTCCTTTGCCTCCTCCGGTGGTTGACATGAGCTCGGCAGCGGTGAGCATGGCGTTGATGCCTGCCATTTCGCTCATAATGCGTACCACGGGGAAGGTATCGGATTCATCCTTGATGTATTCCATGGCCAGGGCGATAACCCGTTTCTGGCGTAGCTTATTGATGTAATCCGCACTGATGATCGGCAGCTGCAGCGGGGAAATGAGGATCTGGTTGGGGTGCATCAGGTCAATCTCTTTGAGGGTGGGAGGAGCGACCTTGATGATGATGTCCGCTTTATAGACCTGTTCGGGGCTGTAGGCAATATCAGCACCAGCTTCGGAATAGTCGTGGTCGGAATAGCTGGACTTTTCTCCGGCATCCGTTTCGATGACAAGCCGGTGCCCATGAGCGACGAGGGTGGCTACGGAAGAAGGGACCAGAGCGACCCGGTTTTCCTGCATGGTGATCTCTTTCGGGATACCAATGAACAGTTTATCACGCTTTTGCTGGACCTGCAGGGTTTCCGTTTGTGGCCGGTACTGGCTTTCGGTAAACTCCTTCGGTACAGGTATTTTCTTTTTATCGCTCATAGCAGCGGTAGCTTCAATGGCCTACAAAATTAGAATTTTTCGGCTGGAATCGCCGATTATTTCCATTTTAATTCGGACGGTGTCCTCCGGCAGCAGGGCCTCGATCAGCTCGGGCCACTCGATGAGGCAGTAAACGCCACTATAGAGGTAATCCTCTATGCCGATCTGCAGGGCTTCCTCGATGTTTTTCAGCCGGTAAAGGTCCATGTGGTAAACCGGATGAGCCCTACCGTCATCAGAGCTCCTATATTCATACTCATTGACAATGGAAAAAGTTGGGCTGGCCACTTCTTCTTTTACACCTAAATGGAGGCAGAAGGCCTGAGTGAGGGCCGTTTTGCCCGCTCCGATCTCCCCGTATAAGGCGATTACCCGGGCCTGAGGCTGTTCCTCTAACAATGTTTTTACGATCCCCCTCAAATTCTCCGGACTGTGAATGATGATTTCTTTCATGGCATCGGCCTGGCATTTTGCTGCAAAGGTAGACATTTCGTTGGTTCGTGTATTCGGGAATACAAACTTCGATTCCCGGTTTACGAATACACGAATCCCGAATCCCGAATCCCGACTACACGAATCCCGACTACACGAATCCCGAATACACGAATCCCGAATACACGAATCAAGCTATCAGCAAAATGCTTAAACCAAGGGCGCCGTAAGGGTGTTTTAATCCCGTTAAAACCTTTAATAAGCACAGTTTTTTTTAGTACTTTTGCAGGATGGATGAAGTAAAAGATCAAGAAGAATTGAAACCAAAGGCGGGCGAGTACGGCGCCAGTAATATTCAGGCCCTGGAAGGGCTGGAAGCCGTACGGAAGCGCCCCGGAATGTACATTGGAAGTACAGATACAAAGGGTTTACACCACCTCGTTTGGGAAGTGGTGGACAACTCAATCGACGAACACCTGGCTGGATATTGTACGGAGATCGAAACGATCATTCACCCGGACAATTCCATCTCCGTGAAAGACGATGGGCGTGGTATCCCAACGGATATGCACAAAAAGTTGAAAAAATCGGCTCTCGAGGTGGTTATGACCGTCTTGCACGCAGGCGGAAAGTTCGATAAAGACACCTACAAAGTTTCCGGCGGTTTGCACGGAGTCGGTGTTTCCTGTGTGAACGCGCTATCCGTGCACCTCAAAGCGGAAGTGCACCGGGAGGGCAAGGCTTTCGTCCAGGAATACGGGCGCGGCAAACCTCTGGGAGAGGTGGCCGTTGTCGGTACATCGGAGAAGACCGGAACGATCATCACTTTCCGGCCTGATCCCGAGATCTTCGAGACCCTGGAATATAAGTACGACATCCTCGCTAACCGTATGCGGGAACTGGCCTTCCTGAACAAAGGCCTGACCCTCAAACTCACTGACGAGCGGGAAATCGATGAAAACGGCGAATTCCGGTCGGAGTATTTCCACTCAGAGGGAGGGCTCAAAGAATTTGTCGAGTTTATCGACGCTTCCAAACAAGGCCTGATCGACGAACCGATCCACGTGATGGGCAAAGAGGAAAACGTGGAAGTGGAAGTAGCTCTGCACTACAATACCTCTTTCACCGAGACCATCTATTCCTACGTCAATAATATCAATACCCGGGAGGGCGGCACCCACGTTAACGGTTTTCGCCGCGCCGTCAACCGCCTGTTCAAACAATACGGGGAGGATAACGGCTTTTTCAAAAAGCTGAAGTTCAACATTTCCGGTGAAGACTTCCGGGAGGGCCTTACCGCCATCATCTCGGTAAAAGTACCGGAGCCTCAGTTCAAAGGACAGACGAAAGGGGAACTCGGCAACTCGGAAGTAACGGGTATCGTCTCCCGCTGTGTAGGCGAGGTATTGGGGCACTATCTGGAGGAACATCCCAGAGCAGCCAAAAAGATCATCGACAAGGTGATCCTGGCCGCCACCGCCCGCCACGCCGCCCGCAAAGCCCGGGAACTGGTACAGCGCAAAAACGTGCTCACCGGCAGCGGGCTTCCGGGAAAACTGGCCGACTGCTCCTCTCGTAGCCCGGAAGAGTCCGAACTCTTCCTCGTCGAGGGCGATTCCGCCGGCGGCACTGCCAAACAGGGCCGCGACCGGAACTTCCAGGCTATCCTGCCTCTGAGGGGTAAGATCCTCAATGTGGAAAAGGCCCTGGAACACAAGATCTACGAGAACGAGGAAATCAAGAATATGTTCACGGCCCTGGGCGTCACCATCGAAGAGAACGACGATGGCGAACGCATCCTGAATATGGAAAAACTGCGCTACCACAAGATCGTCATCATGTGTGACGCCGATGTGGACGGCAGCCATATCGTGACCCTCATTCTGACCTTCTTCTTCCGCTATATGCGGCCATTGGTGGAAAACGGCTTCGTCTACATTGCCCAACCGCCGCTCTATATGGTGAAGAAAGGCAAGCAGTTCCGCTACTGCTGGACGGAAGAGGAACGCCGTGCCGCCGTTGCCGCCTATGCCAGCGGAGAGAACGATACTTCGGTAAAGATCCAACGCTATAAGGGCCTTGGAGAAATGAACGCCGAGCAATTGTGGGAGACCACCATGGACCCCGATACCCGCATCCTGCAGCAGGTTTCCATCGACGATGCCCGCGAAGCCGACCGCGTGTTCTCTATGCTGATGGGGGATGACGTGCCGCCGCGCCGCGCCTTCATCGAAGCGAATGCGAAGTATGCGAAAGTGGATGTATAATTTGGTTTTGCTGGAGAACTGATTACGGCGCACAGGCTTCTTGCCCTGTGCGCCGTAGTCTTTTCTGCCCCTAAAAGAAATAATAAACGGTATTGAAGCGGAGAAAAGGCTGCAATCTTAGCAGGTCCTGTTCAAACCTGTACAACAGGTTACTACTCGCACGAACCTGGAAACTCCACTGAAAGTTGACGAAATAGTCCAGTTCCAGGAAAGAAGTCCAGGAGGCTTGTTCTTCAAAAGAGATCAGCCCACCGGATGTGGTAGTAGCTCCGGATTCCCGCTCTCCCCAACTCATGGATGCGGTATTGGTCCAGGTGAGGGAGGTTCGCGAGGAAGGGAACCAGCGGTAGGAATAGCCGGCGGAAAGCTGTGCGAACAGGCTTTCCCGGGGCGCCTGCCAGTCCCCTTTATCGAATTTATCCATGATCTCCTGGTATCCCCCCTGTGCCCGCAGGGACCATTCTCCGCCACTGTGATTGTTGATGACTCTGGCGCGAATGTATTCCAGGAAGGCCGCCCCGTTGTATGCGAAGGTATTGGTAGCGGAGTCATTAAACCTCGACCACCAGTGGTAAGCGGTGCCCTCTGCTCCGTAGGTCAGCCGGTTGCCGTGCGGCAGGAAGTTGCGGTTGGCGAACGCCCAATTGTCATTGAGGATAGCAAAGAGCTCGAAACTTTCGTATTGGGAATGCCCAAGCTCCGCGAGTGTACTCTGGAGCCTTTCCAGTTCATAGATCCGGCGGCGGCGGAAGTCGAACGTTCGGTTGCCGATGATGTCGGTAATAGTGCGCGCCAGTTCGGTGATGTCGTACCCGTAGTACTCGTCTGTTATGCCGGCCTCCAGTAGTTCTTCCAGTATCCAGGAGGCGAGGAGGGCGTCTTCGGCGTATTCAATCCGGCCTTTCCCTCTGAAAATGGCAGGATTGATGAAAGTGATAAAACGGCGGTCATTCTCCCGCCTGGAGGAGAGGTCCCCGTCGGCGCTGAAGGTTCCGCTCCAGCCCCAGAAGCGGTTGTCCGGCCGGTAATGGCGCTTTGCCCACTGGCTGGAAAAAGCCAGGTCGCCGGAATTGTAACGGGTGCTGCCGGCAAGGCTGCTCGAAATCTGGTTAAAGGCCCCTCGCAAGTTGCCGGACAGTAGCCAGAAAGAGGTCAACTCGTCGGTATTACGGAGCTCTTGCCAGGATAGGCGGGCAGCCGCCTGCCCGTTATTTACAGCCGTTTGCCGGGAGGCATAGTTGCCGTTGAAAACCGCGGATCCGTCCAGCGACATGGCCGGGCGGCGGTCGTAGCGCGCCTTATAACTGTTGAGGTCAAACGTGTCGGTTTGCGCGCCGATCAATGCCGCGTAAAAAATAAATAGCAGCAGGAGTGCGTTTTTTTGATTCATCAGAGAGAAATTTGAGAATTGTTAATGTAATGCCAGACTGAAGTTAGAAAAAAGTTGAGAAAGAGGACATTGTTGTTGTAGGAATAACTTTTTATTGACTTTTCATTATATTTTGTTCTGCCCTCGGCGGCGGCTTTTATTTCATTTATACCCAATTGATGAAAATCTTAAATTTTACATACATGATTCCAATACTCTGCCTGCTTTTGATGTCGCTGGTATTCTGCAACGCACCCGCCGAAGAGGACGAGGGCCTCACCAGTATTACCCTTGTCGAAGGTTATCACTTCGCCTATAACCTCAAGGA
The DNA here is from genome assembly GCA_020636405.1 of Lewinellaceae bacterium. Lineage (GTDB taxonomy): Bacteria > Bacteroidota > Bacteroidia > Chitinophagales > Saprospiraceae > JACJXW01. The sequence goes on from JACJXW010000004.1 coordinate 279,534, forward strand.
GCCGGACCAAACCTTTAAAATGCCTAAAGACCTGGAAGAGATCTCCGGCCTGGGCATATCGGAGGATGGCGACGCTCTGGTGGCCGTTCAGGATGAAGATGGAAGATTATTCTTCATCAACCGCTACAGCGGCCAGGTATTTATGGAAGCCGAATTTTGGAAGGATGGTGACTACGAAGGCGTGGAAATGGTGGGGGGTACCGCTTACGTGGTGAAAAGCTCGGGCACGCTCTACGAGGTGAAGAAGCCCGGCACACCGGAACAGGAAGTGGAGAAATACAACTTCTTCCTCGACGAGGACAACGATGTAGAGGGGCTGGCCTACGACCGGGCCAACAACCGTCTGCTGTTGGCCTGCAAAGCCAAAGCAGGCCAGGAAAAAACCTTTAAGCACAAAAAGGGAATCTATGCTTTCGACCTGACTACCAAAACTCTGGGCGAGGCCCCCGTCTATTTTGTCAGCCTGGATTCGGTTAACAGCTATTTGGCAAAAGACCCAGCCATTCGCAAGCTGGAGAAGGTCGTCGAGTTCTTCTCCGAAGAAGATTTCGACTTTAGCCCTTCCGCCATTGCGATCCACCCCATCACCGGCAATATTTTCCTGACTTCCTCCGTCGGGAAGCTGCTGCTGGTACTCAGCCCTAACGGCCAGATCATGCACATCGAAAAACTAAGCAAAAAGGTGCACCCCCAACCCGAAGGGCTTTGCTTCGACCCTGCCGGTACCCTTTATATTTCCAACGAAGGAAAAGGGGAGGATGGCCTGATCTACCGTTTCAACTACAAGCCGGACAGGGGAGAGTAGGGGGCTAAGTTTCTGGGGTTTCTGGGTTCCTCCTCACGTCCCGCTTCCCCTCGTTCTAACGTTTCTGGGTTTGTGCAAACCAGTTCCCCCATTCCGTTGTTCCCCTTACGAATGCATCAATAAGTATGTAGCCGGAGAGAATTAATTAAAGAGGTCCTTCAAGCGCTAATTTTCCATTAGCGCTTGAATTAAGTAGCGCAATTTAAGCGGCAATGGGAAATTGCCACTTAAAGAGGTCCTTCAAGCGCTAATTTTCCATTAGCGCTTGAATTAAAGAGCGCAATTTAAGCGGCGATGGGAAATTGCCGCTTAAAGAGGTCCTTCAAGCGCTAATTTTCCATTAGCGCTTGAATGAAAGAGTGCAATTTAAGCGGCAATGGGAAATTGCCGCTTAAAGAGGTCCTTCAAGCGCTAATTTTCCATTAGCGCTTGAATTAAGTAGTGCAATTTAAGCGGCAATGGGAAATTGCCACTTAAAGAGGTCCTTCAAGCGCTAATTTTCCATTAGCGCTTGAATTAAGTAGTGCAATTTAAGCGGCAATGGGAAATTGCCACTTAAAGAGGTCCTTCAAGCGCTAATTTTCCATTAGCGCTTGAATTAAGTAGTGCAATTTAAGCGGCAATGGGAAATGGCCGCTTAAAGAGGTCCTTCAAGCGCTAATTTTCCATTAGCGCTTGAATTAAGTAGTGCAATTTAAGCGGCAATGGGAAATGGCCGCTTAAAGAGGTCCTTCAAGCGCTAATTTATTCCCCCGATCCCCCCGGTCCATACCAAAAAAAATGCGTTAATTTTGCTTAATACCCCCATTAACCGGATACTTGCAGAATAATATGTTTAACCCACTTACCCACACCATATGAGCGTAGTAGAAATGAAGGTCCCCACCATCGGCGAATCCATTACGGAGGTGACCTTGTCCCAATGGCTGAAAAAAGACGGGGATTACGTCAACCTGGACGATCCCATTTGCGAGTTCGAATCGGACAAAGCGACCCTGGAATTCCCGGCCGAGGCCGCCGGCAAGCTGATCCACGTAGCGGCAGAAGGCGATGACCTCGAGATCGGCGCCCTGGTGGCCAGGATCGATACCAGTGTGGCCAAAGAAGACGGCGGTAGCAATGGTGCTCCGAAACAGGAAGTGCAGGAGGAGAAAAAGGAACAGCAGCCCACCCCGGCTCCGGCAGTTAAAGAGGCGAAGGCCGAAGAGAGCTACGCTGCCGGACACCCTTCCCCGGCGGCAGGCAAGATGCTGAAAGAAGCCGACATACAGCCCGGGCAGGTTTCGGGCACCGGCAAAGGCGGCCGCATTACCAAGGAGGATGCGATGAAAGCCGTGGAGGCCAAAAAGTCCCAGCCCGAGAAGGCAGCGGCGCCCCAGCCCCAGCCCCAGGAACAGCGCCAGGTAACCTTCACACCGCAGGATAACTTCAGCCGCGAGACCACCCGCAAGAAGATGAGCCGCATGCGCCGCACCATCGCCAAACGCCTGGTGAGCGCCAAGAATGAAACGGCCATGCTGACTACCTTCAACGAGGTGGATCTCACCGAGATCATGAATTTGCGCAAGCAGTATCAGGACCGCTTCGTTAAAAAATATGGCATCAAACTGGGCTTTATGTCCTTGTTCGCCAAGGCCTGCGCCAAAGTGCTGATGGAAATGCCGGATGTGAACGCCAGCCTCGACGGCGAGGAACTCGTCTACCACGATTATGCCGACATTTCTATCGCCATTTCTACCCCTACCGGACTGGTCGTTCCTCCGGTACACAATGTGGAGTCGCTCAGCTTCGCCGAGATCGAGTACAAGATCGCCGAGCTGGCCGAAAAGGCCCGCAACGGCAACCTGACCCTGGAAGAAATGCAGGGCGGTACCTTCACCATCACCAACGGCGGCGTATTCGGCTCCCTGCTCAGCACGCCCATCCTCAACGAGCCGCAGTCGGCCATCCTCGGTATGCATGGCATCAAGGAACGCCCCATGGTGATCAACGGGGAGATCAAGATCCGCCCCATGATGTACCTGGCCTTGTCGTATGACCACCGCGTGATCGACGGCAGTACCTCGGTGACCTTCCTGGTGAAGGTCAAAGAACTGCTGGAAGACCCGGTGGCTATGTTGATGGACCTGTAAGTTTTTTCTGCCGGGAAACGCTTTCTGTACCACCGAGCACTTGGCGAAAGCGTTTCCCGGCAGCGCCCGATATTAGCAAAAAACGAACAACCAGTTATGACACTACGCGAATTGTTCCAACTGCTGGGAGAACACCCGGAATACATCATCTTTTACTTTTCCATCATTCCCATCATGGCCTTCCTGGCAGGTATTCTCGGAAAGGGGGAGGGCCACCTCTCCCCGTGGCGCTATCTTTACTCGGCCCTGATCTACTTCGTTTGCGTTCCGGGTATATTTTCCATAACCCTGAGCGTGTACAATTTCCTTTTCGAACGCCGCAGCATTATGGATGCCGACGTTTTTGCGCAGGTGCTGCCTATCATTTCTATGGTAGTGACGCTGCTGCTCATCCGGCGCAACGTCAGCCTGGATTATATCCCCGGTTTCGACAAACTGTCCGGCCTGGTGACGGTCATTTCTGCCGCCCTTATCATTATGTGGTTCGTCGACCGTACCCGTATCATCGTTTTCTCCTACCTCCCGTTCCAGTATGCGATCCTCATTTTTATCGTTCTGCTGATCGTCATCCGGTATGGGTGGCGGAAGGCGTTTGGGAGCGCGTAGGGGGCCCTTCTCCAAAAAACGCATACGAGCTTCAGCGCTTAGCGAACAAGCAACGTTTTGGAGCAAGGTATAAGCTAGCGAAACACATGAAAATGTATTGAAATGCGGTGGAAATGTCCCGCCACGGGGCCGGCCCTGCTTGAGCTCGGGACTGCATTTCCCCATTTCTATGCATGCCTAAGCATTTCAATCCACCATTAACCCCTCAACCTCCAGTTTTTTCCTGCTCTTGCTGCGGGACTTGTACTCCTGAAACCGCTGCCGATATTCCTCGATCTCCGTTTCGGACATTTTTTCCTGGAGCCGTTCCGGGATGCTGATGATCTCAGGCACCTCTTTGGGGGCTTTATCGACAAACCGGTTGGAGCAGTTTTCCCTTTTGTGCAGTTCGAAGGCATCGTACAGGGTGCCGGTGGCGGTGTAGGCTTCGTAGAGGAGGTAGTCGCCGTCTACTCTGATGATCTGGTACAATTGGGTATTGGAAGCTACCCGCTCCATCCACTCCTCGAAGTTAAGGTTGTACATTTTAGGGCCGCTAACGGATACCACGTAGATGGGCCCCTTATCTTTTCGGCTGGAGCCGTGCTGCAGGTTGTAGCCGCGTCCATAGCTGTGGTCGTGTCCCTGCAGGACGAGGTCGACGCCGTATTTTTCATAAAGCGGCTGGAACGCTTCCCTGACCTCCTCGTTATCGCGCCCTTTAGCGGTAGAATAGACAGGATGGTGGTGGGTGACGATGGACCATCGGTTGGGGTTGTCCTCCAGGACGCGTTCCAACCATTCTATCTGGGGTTGTATGGTGGCGGTGTCGGCGTACATGGCCTGGGTGTTGAGGCTGATGAACCGGGTGCCCTGATAATCGGTGTAGTAGACCGTCTCTTCCAGTCCTTCGGGGCCGTTCAGTGGTAAGGTAAATGTTGGGCGCCACAGGGCGGACAGAACACGCTTGCCTTGTTCGTCTTTTCCGTATTCGTGGTTGCCCGGGGTGGCGATGTTGGGTTTCATGCCGTAGATCCAGCCGCCGGCGTAAAACCATTCGCCCCACTCCTCGTCGCGGTTGGCGCGGTTGATGAGGTCGCCGGCGTGCAGCAGGAAATCTACGTCCGGCATAGTGCTGTAGGCCTGCCGGATGCACCGCGACCACATGGATTTGATGTCGTTCTGCGCATCCCCGAAATAGAGGAAAGTAAAGGGTTTTTCCCTGGCGGCGGCTGTTTCGAAGTGGAACCATTCGCTCCAGTTTCCGTCGCTGCCTACCCGGTAAGCGTACATTGTTTCCGGCTGCAGGCCGGTAAAGGTGGCGCTGTGGAAGTGGGCGGCGTTATTATTGGTGACCAACAACTCGGTGGCCGCCTCCACTTTGGTTGCCTTTGCGGGAAAGTCGGGGGAAGGGTCGGCAGGGGCGATCTCGGCGAAGGCATCCTTAACCGATACATCGGTCCGCCAGGTGACGGATTGAGTGGTGGCCGGGTCATCGCTCCAGCTGAGGATGATGCGGTCGGGCATCGGTTGGGGAGGGTAGGGGTCGCTTGTATCAGGATCGGAAGTAGTGAAGGAAGGGTTAATGATTAAAATAGTTGCCAATGCCGTTCCCAGGCAGAAAAAAAAGAGATAAGTATACTTCATACAGTGGCCAATTTGTGTTCGGAAACACAAAAGTAAGTAAATAAATTAGCCATAGTGACGCCCGGAGGCGTCACTATGGCCAGTTTGAAAGAGATTATGCGAAAAAAGTTTTGGGCGGTTCAGAAAGAAAGCTGCAGTTGCACCTGCAGGATATCGTTATTGATCTCATTTCCTTTTTCTTCCTGTTTGAAGGTATATTCCGCCTGCACCTTGAACGTATGGTCCCTAATGTAATAATTGGCGCCCAGGGAGGTCCATTTCATTTTGCCCCCCATAATGTCATGGGCCAGGTCGTGGTCCTGGTCGAGCTCCTGGTACCGGACGGCCAGTTCCAGTTTGGGGAGGACAAGGTATGCCGTCTGAACGAAGTAGCCATCGCCATTGATATCGGGCAGCGGGCCGTTTGAGGTCTCCGTAAAGTGTTCCCGGTATTTGTCATACTCGGCCTCTATCGAGAAGGGGCCATAGTTGAAAAAGAGGTCTACGCCCCAGGCGAAGAGGTTGAACACGTCGTCGCCGAGCTCTGTTTTCACTACATTGGCCACATTCGCTCCCAGGGTCAGGTGCTGGCCTTGTCCGATGTAGGAGCTTTGGTAATCGTCGTACGATCCATTGGGATTGGCAGGGTCGAGCAGGTCAGCGGCGACGCGGGCGACGGTCATGGCGCCCTGGGATTTTCGGGCCAGTACGCTTGAAGAACCTGACCGGTTGAATCCCAGGTTGTCAAAAATACCCGCCGAATAGGTGATGTGCCCACCCACCGGCCTGCCATAGATGAGTGCGCCAACCGTGTTGTCGGTTATGCCCAATACTGTTAAAGCCTCCTTGATCTGGCTGCGGTCCATGAACAGCAGTTTGCTGTCGGAAGTAAGCGCATTACGGGAAAAGACATCGTCTTCGACACCGACGCGGAAGGTCAGCAGCTCATCGATGACGGGAAAGGTGAACCAGGCGTGTTCCAGCTGTGCCTGAGGAGCCTGGTTGAATTTGCCGTAATTGTCGACCTTGATCTCGAAATTATAGCTGGCCACGTCAAAAATATTGCCTTTGCCTTTCCAGCGCATCCGCTTGATGTAGAAGTCGTTGTTCTGATCGATGTCATTGTATTCGTACCGCACCTGCATGCGCACTCCGGGGATAAAGGTGATATTCCCTTTTCCGTCCGGTGTGACATGCTGCGACTGCGTCCATACCGGCCCTGCGCTCGCCAGGAAGGCGAAGGCGAGGACCAGTATTCGGATGGCCTTATTTTTTTGTTTGTTTATTCTTTTCATAATAGAGGGTTTAGAAGTGGTTTAAATTGTGTGCATTCGAAGTGTAAGCGGCTGCTCTGGCGCCTTGCGGGGATGCTACTGATTCCCTGAGGCGCCCTCCTGTCCCTTCGCCGAAGCTTTCACCCTCCGGCGTCTCCACTGTAGGGCAATTTCATCGCCGGAAAACGGATCAAGCGTTCGGCGAGGGACAAGCTACACTGTATCGTTCCAGCCGGCGCAGCGGCATTAGCGTGGGCATCGGCCAGGGCGCCTTAGGCACGCAAGCGCAGTTTTAGGAGGAAACCAATTTACATTGGTTCATTACGCCTCTTACGGTTTCCGGCTAACGCTGATCTTCCTGGATAAAACTCCTATACCGGAATCCGGGGCCTTGGTTTGTGGAGCGAGCTGGGGCCGCCTGCCCCAACCCGCTTTCATTCCAGGATGCTGGTGCGTTTGTTCTGTCTGCTACAGGGCCACATCGCCTGTTCGGCGCACATCCTTCTCTGCAAAGCGCAGATAGAGGGACGGCATGACCAGTAGGTTGAGCAAGGTAGAAGTAACCAGGCCGCCGAGGATAACAATGGCCATCGGCAGCTCTATCTCATGTCCGGGAATATCACCGGACCATACCAATGGCAACAGTGCCAGCCCGGTGGTGGTGGCCGTCATAAGGATGGGCGCCAGGCGTTCCCTTGCACCGCGCATAACCAGGTCTTTGCCGAACGCCATGCCCTCGTATTTTTCTAGATGCTGGAAATGGTTGATCATCAGGATACCGTTTCGGGCGGCAATACCCAGGATGGTCAGGAACCCGACCATAGAACCCAGGGAGATGACACCGCTGCCGAAGTATGCTGCCAGCACACCGCCTACCAGGGCTGTAGGCAACAGCAGGAAGGCCAGCGTGGCCAGCCTTGGGCTGTTGAAGGAAGTATGCAGCAACAGGTATATGGCGATCAGCGCCAGCACTGCGAACATCAGCATTCGCCGTTGAACGGCCTGCCGCTCAGCGAATTCTCCCAATACTTCCGGGTGGTATTCATGTGGGAAGCTGACCTGGGCCAAAGCTTCATTGACATCAGCCATGACGTCTCCGAGGTCACGGTCGCGTACATTGGCCGCTACGTCGAGCCGCCGGGCGAGGTTCTCCCGCTTGATTACATTAGGAGTAGGCGTAATGGAGATATCCGCTACTTCCTTCATTCGTACATGGCCGCCGCCCGGGACGTCGATCAGGAGGTTCTCGATATCGGTCAGGCTGGCTCTTGATTCGGGTACGCTCCACACGTTGACATCGTAAGCTTTGCCATCCCGGAAGATGTCGCCGACTTCCTCACCGGCGACCAGCGTGGATGCGGCGCGGCGTACATCGCCGGGCTTGAGCCCATACTGCCTGGACTTTTCGAGGTCAACAACGACCTGGACCTGAGGGATCTCTTCATTGAGTTCCACATGCAGGTCGATCAGGCCCTCGATGCCCTCCAGTTTGTCTCTGATCTCCCGCGCTTTGCTGCGCAGCACCTCCAGTTCAGGGCCATATAGCCTGATAACGATGGATTCGGAGGTGCCGGTCAACACTTCGCGAATCCTCTCCTTCAGGTAAGTGAGCACGTCGCGGTAAAGGCCCGGATAGCCATCGACCATCATTTGTATCTTACTAACCGTTTCGTCGTAATCGACATCCGGGCTGACGCTGATCCAGTTCTCTCCGAAGTTGACGCCCACGACTTCGTCCATGTAGAAGGCCTGGCCGATGTGAGCGCCAAAGTTGCGCACTCCTTCGATGGAGCGCAGCTCTTTACTGCCCTGGATGGTGATCCGGTTCATTTCCGGCCAGGAGGTGCCCGGCTTGGTGACCCAGTGCATCAGAAAGTCCCTTTCTTTAAACGAGGGCAGCAGGGATTGTCCGAGGCGGGGCAGTACCAGCAAGCCTGCCAGTACTACGATGCCGACCACAGCATAGGCCCGCCGGGGCCTGTCGACAATACCGGAAAGGATCCTGTCGTAAATGCCATGTAGCCATTGCAATAGGCGTGGTTCCCGGCGTTCCAGCGGCACATTGCGCAGGAGGATATAGCTCATGGCAGGTGTGACGGTCAGGGCCACGAAGGTAGAAGCGGCGATGGCGATGGCATAGGAGAATGCCAGGGGCTGGAAGAATGCTCCGGACAGGCCCTTCATCACGAAAACCGGCACCAGGGCCGCCACCTCGATCAGGGTAGAAAAGATGATGGCGTGGCGCACCTCATAGGAGGCCTCCAGGATAATCTTTCCAAAAGGAATTTTATCTCCCGATTTGCGCAGTTCGCGCAGGCGCCGTACGATGTTTTCCACGTCGACGATGGCGTCATCCACCACGGCGCCCAGGGCAATGACGAATCCCGCCAGGATCATGGTGTTGATCGTGGCTCCCCGGAAGTAGAGCACCAGAGCCCCTGCCATTAATGACAATGGGATGGCAACGCAGCTGATGAGGGTTACCCGCCATTCGAAAAGGAAAATGAACAGCACCAGGATTACCAGCACACAGGCAATGAGCAACGCGCTGCTCAAATTGTCGATCGACATATCGATATAGGTAGCCGGGCGGAAGATCTCGGTATCGATCTCTACTCCGGGCAGGCCGGGCGCCAGTTTGGCAAGGGCCGCCTCCACCCCTTCGGTAATGTCCTTGGTGTTGCCCCATGGCAGTTTTTCTACAATGAGCATCAGCCCGATAGAGTCATTAATGATGGCGTCTCCTACCATTTGCTGGTGGTCTACCACGACCTGGGCTACGTCGCTCAGCAACACTGGGCTGCCATCACCATTTGTTTTTACCACCACCTCGGCGAGTTGGCCAGGGTTGTTGAGCGGCAGTATGTGGCGTACGCCGTATCGGGTATCCTGCGTTTCAATCCACCCGCCGGTGCCGATCATTGCACCCTCGGAATAGCGTAAGATACCTACATTCAGTGCGTCGGCTGTAGCCTCCATTACTTCGTCCAGAGTGACGTTGTGCTGAACCATTTTCTCGGGAACGACCTCTACTGCCTGCAGCTCAATGCGTTCTCCCCAGATGGCCACGTTGGCCACCCCGGGCACGCCCAGAATAGCATCGTTGAGCTTCCAGTAGGTCAGCATGGAAAGGTCGATCACCGACAGGCTGTCGGAAGAGATTCCGATCTTCATGCAGCGGCTGGTGGCCGACAGGGGCTGCAACATCAGGGGTGGCGCCGCCCAGGTCGGCAGTGTAGGGGTCGCAGTGGCAATTTTTTCCGCTACCAACTGTCGGGCCCTCATCAGATCTGTCCCAGACTTAAAGATCATCCGGATAGCGGACAACTGGGAAACGGACTTGGAGCGCATGATGTCCAGCCCAGGTATGCCGTTGAAGGCCTGCTCCAGCGGAACGGTGACCAGTGCTTCCACTTCATTGGACTCCAGCCCGAGGCATATGGTCTGCACCTCAACAACGGGTGGAGCGAACTCAGGGAAGACATCGACTGGCATATTGCGGATCTGCTTGATGCCAAAGTACATCATAGCCACCGCGATAGCGATCACAAGATATCGAAACCTGAGGCTCGATTTAACTATAGATCTTAGCATGATTTTTGTTTTTTAGTTAATGGCCAACTTTATATTCTGTACCATAGAGCTCGGCAGCTCCCCGTGTTACCACAGTGGTGCCCACCGGCGGCCCTTCGAGCAGGATCGCTTTGTCGCCATCGATGAATTCCACTTTGACCTCATGCCGCAGGTAGGTACTGGGCTTGGGGTTGGTGTAAACCCAGACGCGTGCTTCCGCGTCATAGATCAAAGCGGAGTAAGGAACTACCAAGGACATCCTCGGAGGACTGTGGGCAATCATTTCCTCTGTAACCGGTACAGTCAGGATGCCGGTCCGCTCAATGGCCTTGTCGGTCAGGGTCAGCGTGCTCAGCTCACTACCTTCAACATGCTCCAGGTGAGCAGGCTCGATGTGTTCGTAGTGACTGCCTTTGTCCTGGCAGGCTGCGAGGTGCAGTGCGGCAATCAGCACTGCAATGGCCACTATTTTATTATTGAAAGCTTTCATGGCATTTTCTTTTTCTGTTTGTATAATGGAGTTCCGGGTAGGGGTTATGGGTTATTGAATTATGGGCCTATGTCCAGCAACGGTTCAAAACCCATGGAGCCCCTGGCCAGGGCCTCACAACGTCGTCACAACATCCAGGTCGGTTATCGATTTCTCCTCTTCCATGGTCTCTTCCGGCACTTTCCCGAATGTGAGGTAAAGAGATGGCAATACAAACAGGTTGGCAATAGTTGAGGTAACCAATCCTCCAAGCATCACAACAGACATGGGGCTCAGCATTTCCATTCCGGGAGATTTGCCGAAGAAGGCAAAGGGAAGGAAGGCCAGTGCAATGGTGATCGTTGACATCAACATGGCCGGCAAGCGATCCTGGATACCACGGAGGACGAGGCCAGGGCCAAATGTATCTCCGTCCATATCCAGGCGGTTAAAATGTTTAATCAGTAGAACCCCATGGTAGGTTGCTACCCCAAATGCTGCGATCAATCCGCCTAAGGCGCCCATTGTGAGATCTCCTCCTGTGAGCCAAATAACTACCATGCCGCCCGACAGGCCGAATAACAGGCTGGGCAAGACGACCAGGGCCAGGCGCCAGCTCCAGAATGCTGCCTGCAGCAGTAGGATGATGCCGATCAGCGAAGCAATAGCGATGCCCAAGACCTGGCTCTTGGCCTGCTGGATCTTGGTGTAATCTCCGATCAGTTCCGCATGGTACTCCAGGGGGTAATCCACCTGGGCAATACTGCGTTCTATGTCCCCGGCCACTGCATTGATGTTACCTCCCGGAATGTTGAAATTGACGTCCATGTATTGAGAAACTTTTTCACGCCGGACGACAGCAGGGTTGGATTTCTCGCGTACATCAGCCACCTCGGCGATTCGCACGTGGCTGCCATTGGGCGTGTCAACCAGGAGGTTGCGGACGCTATTGATGCTGTTGCGCACTTCGGGAACGCCCCATACGACTACCTCGAATACCTTTTGGCCTTCGAACAAGCTGCCGACTTGAATGCCCGCCAGCAGGGTTGCGGCGGCCCGCCGTACGTCACCTGGTTTGATCCCGTAATTTTTGGCCTTTTCCAGGTCTACTTCGATCTCGATGGTGGGCTCCATAGGTGGGTAGTCCACCTGGGGGTCGGTAATACCGCTGATCTCTGAGAGCGCTTTCTGGACTTCTTCTGCTTTTTGCCTCAATAGGTCAGGGTTTTCCCCATAGACCCGTACAGCATGGTGCTTGCCTCCTGTGCCGCTGAGGTTTCGGTTGAGGACTTGCTCCCGGTAGGTCAGTATATCGCTTTCCATTCCCGGGTAGCCATCGATGACTTCCTGGAGGGTGGCCAGGGTCTTTTCATAATCCACGTCATCGTCCATGCTGATCCAGATCTCACCAGAGTGAACGTTAATGGCCTTGTCGGACATTATGGCCCGCCCGATGTGTGCCGCAACATTGGTAACGCCAGGAACCGTCCTAAGCTTACCGATTGCTTCCTGGGTGATCCGGCTCATTTCCGGATGGGAGGTGCCATAAGGGGCATTCCACTGTATCAACAGGTCGCGCTCCTGAGGGATGGGGACCTTTGGCATAAGGTTGATCATAGACAGGGCCAGTATCCCAACGACTGCGATCACTGCCATTGTGAGATAGCTCATGGCCGGCCTGTTAACGAAACTTGCGGCGCCTGAATTGAAGCTATTGACCAGTGAAGCCAGCAAAGAGGACTCGCGTTTGCCGGTACCCGAATGTGAGTACAGCATCAGGCTAAGGGCAGGCGTGACGATCAGGGCAGTAAGTGTGGAGGCTGCCATAGCCAGTATGTAGGAAAATGCGAGAGGGCTGAGAAATGCCCCGGCCGTACCTTCAAAGAAGAACAGTGGCAAGGCCGCCAGAACGAGGATCATTGTCCCGAAAAAGACGGGATTGCGTATTTCCCTGGCTGCTTCGAGAATAATGCCTGCGGTTTTTTTATCCGACCCTTTTTCGCGAGCCTGTTGCAGGCGGCTCCGGATGTTCTCTACGGTACTGATGGCATCGTCGATGATCACCCCCAAAGCTACCATCAGGCCTGCCAGCACCATCATATTGAAGATGGTACCCTGCAGGTAGAGGACGTAAGCTCCGGCGATCATTGACACTAAGATGGAAATCAGGCTGATCAAAGCGGCGCGCCATTCATAAAAGAACAGGAAGAGCATCGCAATGATAAGGGCAAACCCGATACCAAGCGCCATGGTCAGGTTGATGAAGGAGGCCTCAATGAAGTTGGCAGGCATGTAGATCTCTGTGTCAAAGGTGACGCCGGAAAGGCCGGGCGCCAGTTTCTCGAGGGCATCTTCAACAGCTTCGGTAACTTTTACCGTGCTGGCCCATGGGAATTTTTCAATAACCAGCATCAGGCCCGGGTTGCCATTAATAAAAGCATCCCCGATCAGCGGCTGGTGGTTTTCCACCACTGTGGTTATGTCTCCCAATACCATATTATCATGGCCATAAACAGCAACCTGGGCTAGGTCTTCGGCCGAAGAGATGGGTAAAAGGTGCCGGATCCCCAGCCTCTGGTTGGGCGTGTCGAAGAAGCCGCCGGTGCCGGGGGTAGAGGAGTTCAGAAAGGTCAGTGGCGATACCCAAAGGGCCTCTCCGGTGGTTTTGATCACATCATGAAGAGCCACTCCCTTTTCTGCCAGGATCTCCGGGTTGGCCTGTACCTGTAGCTGCCGTTCGCGCTGTCCCCAGATCGAAACGTTGGCCACTCCTTCCACCCCGGTCAGGTAGGGTTGGATCGTCCAGCGGGCGAGAACGGACAGGTCGATGAGGGACATTTCCTGGTTGGCCGGGGTCAACCCTACCTTCATTACCCGGCTGGTCGAGGAGTAGGGCTGCAGCATGACCGGGGGCCTGGAAACGTTGGGCAGCGCATGTGCCTGGGTAAGGCGCTCCGCTACGACCTGCCGTGCGATCATCGGGTCGGTGCCTGGTTCAAAAACACAGACAACCCTGGACAAACCAGGCAACGATTCTGACCAGATCTCGTCGAGATAAGCGACTCCGTTCAGCAGGTCCTGCTCCAGAGCTACGGTCAGTATTTCTTCGATTTCTTCTGCGGAGAGCCCAAGTGCTTCGGTCTGGACTTCCACATAAACAGGTGAGAACTCGGGGAAAACCCCCAGTTGCATGTTACGTAATTGTGCAATGCCAAATACGATTAAGAGGGTTGCAATAGATACAACCACTAGCCGGGCTTTCATGCTCGACATAATTATCCCACGCATAGTAACTAGGTTTAGTGAAGTGTATAACAATTCCACCCCTGGTTCTGTACAAAACAGGGCGATGGATGAAAATCAGCTTGTTCCAGGGCATACTAATCCCACCCCTCCTTCTGCTGCCGGAGGGCACATTGTTGCTGTTTTACATGGATAATTACATAGCAACTCCATCCTTTCCCGATGACGGGAAAGGGCCGTGAATTTTAATTCAGTTTAATTGAGTGTATCAACGCCATCCCTTTCTTTCAAGGAAAGAAGGGCTTATTATTACTTAATTCTGGTGCCTGAAAGCCCGGCCTGTTGGACAGGATTTCGCCTCCGGGAATGATGCACAAAGGCTTTGTTACCTGGACGAAGATTCGGTTACTCCAATACATACTACTTCATGATGCGATGGTAATACGCACCACGTCCAGGTTCGGCCACATGCTATTTGTCCGGAAAACCAGGTTAATTATGGCTCCATTTCGCTGCAAGGCTTAGTACAAGCAACCCTCCTGATTGGCGGGGGGGTAAAGAGTTGCCGGGAGAAAGCCTGGGAATTTTAATGCAGAAAAATGAGCCCAGTGTTTCAACAGTGAAATCAACATCCTAATGGGGAACGGCTGTAATTTTCTGTTTATTGGGAATCAATGGATGTTGTTAGAATTAGATAAGAAATTCAGTAGCGGTAAAGAATGTCAGACAAGAAACAGAGTACGTCCAATAAAATTGAGTTCTTGTACAGGTTCGTTTTTCATAGGCTTTTGCGTTCGTTGTTTCGATTCAGTAGCACTATATTCTTTAAATGGCGGCTCCATTAGTATGGATATAAAGCCAAACAAAGAATTAAAAACTTTTAGACACTGTAATTTATTAAAAAAACAAAAAGTCAACAAATTAATTGTGTATTTTTTTTAATTTAAATTGAAATTATTATTGAAAGTGTTGATATTTAATGGGTTATACTCTTTTTTAAGAATGTAATACTAATTTAAAATCAATAAAAAGATCATTATCAGAAGTAATACTATTGTATAATGAAGTATGAAAAACACAACCCTGTTTTTCATTTTGCGCATCATTGATGCAGGCTTGCCAACCGGTAGAAAACCAGGCTCGGAAGGCTCCAAATTCCAGATGCTGTGAGGGATACAGTAGGCTTTCTCCCAATTTAATCCAAAATCTCCTTTTAACTTTCTACTGTTTAAAACCACCGGATACGATGAGAAACAACAAACAGGCCCTGGCGACGGCCCTATTGATCCTGGCTATTGGTTGTACGGGATGCGGCAGCTCCGGTAACCCCAATGCTCAGGGAGCTTCCTCCTGGCAGGATGATTTCGGGCTGGATCAGCGCACCCTGGAGCCCACCGGCAGGAATCCCTTTTTCGTACTGGAACCGGGTTTTCAGCTGATATTGGAAAGCGCTACGGAAAAATTGTCCATAACGGCCCTGGATGAGACCCGGGAGGTAGACGGAGTTACCACCCGGGTAGTCGAGGAGCGGGAGTGGAAACACGGGGAACTGATCGAAGTATCCAGGAATTTCTTTGCCATCGATCCACAAACTCAGGATGTGTTTTACTTCGGTGAAGAAGTAGATATGTATAAAGAAGGGAAGGTGGCCAGTCATGAAGGCGCCTGGCTGGCCGGTAAAAAGGGCGCCCGGGCGGGGCTCATCATGCCCGGTAAGCTCAAGGTGGGATTAAAGTATTACCAGGAAGTTGCGCCGGGGGAGGCCATGGACCGGGCCGAAGTGCTGAAGCTGGACGACCGGCTGGAAACCCCGGCGGGGATTTTCTCCAATTGCCTGCTGACAAAAGAAGGCTCGGCGCTCAATCCCTTTGAGGTAGAATTTAAAACGTATGCCCCGGGAATTGGCCTTTTACAGGACGAGAAATTACTGCTGTCGCAATACGGGTTTATAAACAAGAGGTGAAGTTTTTATACGCTGGACGCAGCTTTTCTCGGGTTTTCCTTCGTACAAAGAAGAAACAAAAGTGCTTCTATAGGAAGCAACATACTACTAACATCAGGATCCCCTCAGCGGAACTGTTGAACAACCTCCTCTCACAATCTTCTTCTTTTCCTGTTTCAGCAGTCCGTCGTTCTGGCCTTGCTTAAGCTAAGCTTCGGTATTGATTGACGACCGGCAGGTTGTCCTCGTTTTCAATTGAAGAAAATGAAAAAAGAGCATGTCCAGTTGACTGATGAAGATAAAGCAACGTTGAGGCGCCTGGTTTCGCAGGGAGCTTTAAAACGCCGTGGATTAAAACGGGCGATCGCTCTTTTTTTGCTCAATAATGGGGACACTTTTAAGGAGGTATCCCTGGAGTTGGGGGTATCGAGTGCAACGGTTTCGGCCTGGTCTGAAAAGTATAAAAAGGAAGGGCTGTCCTTCCTGAGAGATAAACCCCGGCCGGGGCGCCCGCAGAATATCACCCGCAAGCAGCGCGCCAAGATCGTAGCCCTGGCGAAAAGTACTCCTCCGGAAGGGCATGAGCGGTGGAGCCTGCGGTTACTGGCAGAAAAAGCGATTGCCCTGGGGTATGTAGACAGTATTTCACACCAGTATATCAATCAGATCCTGAAGGAAAGTGAGTTGCGGATATTTTAAATACAGTCACCATGCGGATTTCTCTTTTGCTGCTTATCTTGCTTCCATGGGCAGCGCTCTCCCAGAGTTATACCATAAGCGGCACGCTTACCGACGCCGCCACGGGTGAAGCGCTCATTGGAGCCAACGTTTACGTCACCTCGCTGCAGAAGGGGGTTACGACGAACAATTACGGGTTCTATTCTCTGACCCTGCCCCGGATGGATAGCCTGGGCATTGCCTTTTCCTATGTCGGTTATACACCCCAGTTCAAGAAAGTCTATCTCCAGCAGAATTTTGAACTGAACGTGGAGCTCCTGCCCGGAGTGGGTGTGCTGGATGAGGTAGTGGTCTCCGGAGCGCGTACCAACGAGAATGTGGCCCGCCCTCAAATGGGGGTAGTGGACATTCCCACCACCAAGATCCGGGAATTGCCGGCCATCCTGGGGGAAGTGGATGTGCTGAAGGTCGTGCAACTGCTGCCGGGCGTACAGTCCGGCAATGAAGGCACGACAGGCTTCTTCGTCCGCGGAGGCAATGCCGACCAGAACCTGGTGCAACTGGACGAGGCCATCGTGTATAACCCTAACCACCTTTTTGGGTTGTTCAGTACCTTCAATACCCGGGCGATCAATAATGTCACGTTGATCAAGGGCGGGTTCCCCGCCCAGTACGGCGGGCGTTTGTCTTCTATTCTGGACATCAGCATGAAGGAAGGCAACAACAAGAGGGTAGGCGTAGAGGGAGGCATCGGGCTGGTCACTTCCCAACTGACCGTCGAGGGGCCCCTCAAAAAAGAGCAGGCCTCCTTCATCCTGTCTGCCCGGAGGACTTATTTCGACTGGATGATAAAGCCCTTTTTATCCAGCCGCATCCGAACGAATTATTCTTTTTATGACCTCAACGCGAAGGTGAACTGGCAGCTGGGGCCCAAAGACCGGCTTTTCCTGAGTGGTTTCACCGGTAAGGACGACGCTACCTACATCGAAGACGGCATTGAATACAATGTTCTGTTCGGTAACTCTACGGGCACTTTGCGCTGGAACCATATCTTCGGGCAGAAGCTCTTCCTGAATACTTCTCTTATTGTCAATGAATACGACCAGAATATCGCGGCATTACAGGATAATGCCTTCTCGGAGGTCGTCTCCGGAATAAAGGATGTGAATGGAAAGCTGGAATTCCAATATTATCCCAACCCTGATCACGTCATTCTGTTTGGAGCCCATTATCTGGACCACACCTTCCGGTCTACCGGAAGGACGGAGGCCCAGTCCGGTACCGACCCTTCCCCTGGTATCGACAAGGACGCCATCCCTGTTAAGTATTTTGACGAGTTCGCCCTATACATCAATGATGAGGTCCGGCTGGGAGAACGCTTTTCAGCCAACCTGGGGCTCCGCGCCCCAGGTTTTTTCTCCGATGAGGCCAGCTATTACAAGATCGAGCCCCGGGCATCGGTGAAAATGGCGCTGGACAACAATTCCTCGGTCAAGGCAGCCTACACGGTGATGAACCAATTCCTGCACCTGGTGCCTAGTTCTACCGCTTCGGTGCCCACCGAGATCTGGATCCCTTCCACCGCATTGACGAAACCCCAGCTCTCCACCCAGTACTCGCTGGGGTATTTCCGGAACTTCCGGGACAACGAGTTGGAGTCCAGCCTGGAAGTGTATTACAAGGATATGAAAAACCAGGTGTTATTCAAGGAGGGCAACCAACTGATCGAGACCCTGGACGTCGACCCCCTGCTCACCTACGGCAAAGGGTGGAGCTACGGGGCGGAGCTTTTTCTCCGCAAGAACCGGGGAAAGCTGACCGGCTGGCTGTCCTACACCCTGTCCTGGACCAACCAAAAGTTCGACGAACTGAATTTCGGCAGGACATTCCCCTTCCGGTACGACCGCCGCCACAACCTGGCCCTGGTGGGTACCTATCAACTCAGTAAGCGATGGTCGCTATCGGGCACTTTTGTCTTTTCCTCCGGCAACGTCTATACCGTTCCGGTGGGCCGCATCGGGGTGTTCCATGGCGGTTCTCTCTTTGAAGGCAACTACTTCGTCTACGAAGAGCGGAACAACGTGCGGATGAACCCTTACCACCGGCTCGACCTGTCGGCCTCCCACAAACGGGAATGGGCCCTTTTGGGGAAAAAGCTTGTTTCCGAATGGGTATTCAGCGTTTACAATTCTTACAGCCGGCTTAACCCCTATTTTGTTTATTTCGAGGTAGAGCCCCGAACCGGGCAGCCCAAGGCCAAGCAGGTATCCTTGCTGCCGATCATTCCCAGTATCACCTATAATTTCAAATTCTGAGTGAGATCAGAAGGCTTTACAAGTTGACGGAAGAACTTGTTAAGCCCGGCCTGAGAAAAAGAAAATGACATGAAAACGATACCTTATATACCCCTGGCCCTCCTCCTCTTTGCCCTGCTCTCCTGCCGGAAGGAGGTCAACATCAAGCCCGACGCTTCCTACGAGAGCCAGTTGTTCATCGAGAGCATTTTGTTTCCCGGAGAAGAGCCCAGAGTTTACCTGAGCCTGAGCCAGCCTTTCTTCAACGCGGAGGTCACGCCCCAGGAAATGTTTGCCAGGGGGGCGGACGTGCGCCTGTCTGATGGGACGCAGTCCGAACAACTGCGCCCGGATTCCACTTTTGACAAGTTCAGGTGTCGTTGGGTGCCCTACTATAAGGGCACGGCTCCAGCCGAGTACGGGAAAACCTACGAATTATCGGTTACTTTCCAGGGCAAAACCTATACGGCGGCGACCACCATCGATCAGGCCAAGGTCGACCTGGACGAGGTGGAATACACGGCGGAGTTCTTCGACGTATACGGCGGCCACGACGGAGTGATCCTCCGGTTCAGGGACGCACCCGGCGAGAACAATTTCTACCGCTTCCAGATGGACCGTTTCCTCGATACCTCCAGGCACCATGCTCACATTCTGGAGGTGATCGTCAATGACTGTACCAACGGCGAAAAATTCTGGATCACCGACCTGGGGCGCACCATTTTCCGGGATGAGAACAACGACGGGCAACCGATGGAACTCTACGCTGAGGTATCTTTTGAATACCGGCAAGGCGATACCGCCTACATCTATCTGCAGTCGCTGGATGAAAGGTCGGCGGCTTTTTACGAGGACATCGACAACCAACTGCAGTCCATTCTAAACCCTTTTGTGGAGCCGGTATTTCTGAAATCGACGATCGAGGGTACCCTGGGGGTATTCGGCTCTGCGGTCCGTTCGGATACGGTGCTGTTCATCTATCCTCAGGCCAATCCCTGATGAGGCTATCAACAAAGTCGGAAGTCGGAACGCGGACACGAGCGAAGCGGCTGACGGAGTAAGTCGGAATGGACGAACGCTAGCAGGGACCGCCCAAATTTTTTGGCGTCGAAGACGAAAAGCCAACGCTAGCAGGGATCGCCCATGTAATAATCAGAATTCTACAGGGCGGGCCCTATGGAATAATCGGAATTTTCCACAGGGCGGGCCAAAATTTTTTGGCGTCCAAGACGATAAACTCGCGTCCCCTCAAGTTGACTGGTGTAACGTCTCCGGCCCAAATACACTGACGCATAACTGGTCAGCCTATTTGGGGGTCCGGGTTCACGTCTTCAGGGCAGCTACGCCCTCTCCCAAAAATATCCAGAATCTTACCTTAGCTTGCCTCCGAACCTTTGATAAACAAATTTAAAATTAAAGGACTATGAGGCTTTTGTTGTCAGTTGTTGTCCTGGTTTTGCTTTCCGGTACGGCCTTTGGCCAATTCAAAGTACCGGAAGCCTCGAAGGAAGGTTTTGCCAAGAAGTATCCGAAGGCGGAATCGGTGAAGTGGAAAAGTGCCAGGGATGGCATCTATACGGTAGATTTTTCGAGCGACGGCCAGAAAACGACGGCCAGTTTCGACTCCAATGGCAAATGGGTGCTATCAGAAGTGAAGATCGACGAAAGTGGCCTGCCGGCGGCGGTGAAACAGGCCATTGCCAAAGATTACGGCGACTTCGAGCTCGACTGGGCCAAGCAATTGTCGTCGCCGGAATGGCCGGTGGCTTACCGGGTAGCATTGGATCAGGAAGGCTATACGGTGCGGGTCAATTTCAGCCCGGACGGCAAAGCGCTGGAAAAGGAAGAGGAACGGGATTGAGGCGTCAAGCGTTTTGAATATTCATTCTCCTAACGGCCTCCCGCCTATATGCGCTCCAGCAGCCACCCCCGTTCCGTCAGGGTAGGGGTTGTGCTCACCTCCTGGTGCAGAGCGGCGCGCGCCTCTTTGTCAAATGGGTTTACCTCCAGTAATTTGCGGGTAAAATAAATGATGTTGAGGTAATTTTCCCGGTGGTACGTCAGTTCCTGGTGGCGGCGGATGAAGCGTTCGAAGCTTCGAAGGAAAGAGTCGAGGGCATCGTATTCCTGCATTTCATAATAGATCTTCATCAACATGATCTTGGCATCGATGTTGAGGAAGAGGTCTTCGTATTCTACCTGGCGCAGCCGCTCCATGGCCTGCCCGAGGCGGCCCTGCTCAAAGCGGAGCTTGGAGAGGCAGAAATGCACATAATTCTCCCGGTGGCGGGGCGGCAGATATTGCTGGTACTGCCCGATGAAGTGCTCCGTCCATTCAAATTGCCGAAGCCGCAGGGCAATGGCTGTGATGTTCTTGAAAGCGAAGCGGCTGAGGCGGCCTTCTGGTAATAAGAGCCCCTCCGCCAGCCCGGTGCGGTACAGTTCGAACAACTCCTGAAGGTAGGTTTCCTGGCCGTCGTTGAACTGCCGGATGCCGTAGTTGATGGCGAGCAGGAAGAGCGGGCGCCGTTCTTCCGGAGGCAATGAAGCGGGCAGGATCAATTCCTTGAGCGACTGGTACCAGCCTGATTCCCCGGGGTGCTCCACCGCTTTGAGGTAATAAAAGTAGGCTGCCAGCAGTGGGTTGGCCAGGTGGCTGCTGCCTTCCAGATACCCCATCAGTAAAGGCAGAAGGCCTGCTCCTTCTTCCTCTTCCCGGAATACCGCCTGGTGAGCGGACAGCAGGCAACTCTGCTTCAGGCGGCTGAGGAGGAAAGCTTCCTCGAGCGCCGCATTGAGGCCGGGCAGCTGGCTGGGGGCGTCGCGCTTGCGGCCGGCGCGAAAAAGGTACTCCTCCCGTTCTATGGCAAAGGAGTCGTGGTAGAAAAACTCTACTCGTTCGGCTTTTTCCTGCAGCTGTCGGGCCCGGCGCAAAGCTTTCTGAAAGCTCTTGGGTCCTGCGTTCTCCCGGTACGCTTTCAGCAGCAGCCGTTGCGCCCACACTTCGTTCTCATTCAGCTGCTCGTTGATCAAAAACTGTTCGATGGCCTTTAACAGAAAACTCATCAGGTAGCGGAGCTGCTGCTCATCGTATGGCCTGGCCGGATAAACGGCCCGGAAAACCTCTTCTTTGTCCAATGGCGCCCGGCCACCCTCGAGATACCTGCCCGCCTGCTCGAAGAGCGCCAACACGTCCTCCCGCTGGTTGTGGTAAGGCGACTGCAGGAACTTGCGCAACCTGTTGCGTCGGTAAACAGACATTCCCTCCAGCAATTGTAACACCGTACTGCCTTTCATTTTTTTGATAAATCAGCTTTCAGATACCTAATTTTAAGCATTTTCAGAATTTATTTTTTGATAAAATCTAATTTTTGTCTTTTCCCCGCCACGAATTAAAGCTCATTTTTGTAGCGTATCAGTTTATACTTTGAACATGAAGCAAATAATACCTGTGAATATGAAAAGGAAAGGTTTACTTACCATAGTTTTTACATTGGCGATTGCCATTAGCGCAACACCCCAGGGCTGGATAAAGGGCCTCGGTAACCAGGATGCAACCAATGGCAACGGAGTGGTTCAAACTGCGGATGGCGGTTTTGCCGTCACCGGGCAGTGGGCAGGCGCCAACCCGCACATCTGGCGCACCGATGCCGACGGCAATACGCTTTGGCATACGGTTTTCCCTGGTCCTGAATATGGCCACGGCAACGATATCGCCCTCACCTCCGACGGAGGCTTTGTCCTTACGGGGCAGCACCAGCCCAATTTTGATGAAAATCCAACCCTGTTGCTGGCGAAAACAGATGCGGCCGGCAACATCCTCTGGCAGCGGGAGTTTTTCGAAGATTATCCCAACGTTACCGATTCTATTGAGTACAATATCGGCAAACAAGTTCTCGAAACACCTGACGGTGGGTTGCTGGCAGTCGGGGAGACCAGTGGCAATTGGTACAACAATATTTTTATCGTAAGAACCGATGCGGACGGCAACGAACTCTGGCGGCGGGTATATGGTGAGGACATCCTCATAAATATAGT
Organism: Lewinellaceae bacterium; assembly: GCA_020636405.1. Taxonomy (GTDB): domain Bacteria; phylum Bacteroidota; class Bacteroidia; order Chitinophagales; family Saprospiraceae; genus JACJXW01. Next base: position 302,193 of record JACJXW010000004.1, read on the forward strand.
GACAGAATTGATGCCCCTGCCCACCGGAGGGTATGCCATCGCCGGTTACTCGATGGAGCCCAACCCCCTGATCTTTCCCTATCCTTCCAACCTGTTCCTGCTCCAAATTGATGAACAGGGCAATGAACTGGATATCAAATATCACCCTTTGGCCTCCGCTGAGCAGGTAAAAGGTGCAACACGTGCAGCGGACGGCAGTTTCTATCTTACCGTTTCTCCAGCCTCCTTCTCTCCTGGCGCATTATCCAGGATCATAAAACTGGATGCTGGTGGGAATATCCTCTGGGAGAAGTCTTCCCCGGTCGACGATCATTTGCTGAGCATCCAGGCCACTCCTCAGGGCGAACTGGCCGTTACCGGACAGCAGAGCCGGGGGCCCAATGATTTTGAGTACCTTATCACCCTGGTCAAGCTGGATGCTGAGGCCGAGAATGTGGCCTGGCGTCGGGAGATCCCCTACGGCCTGGACAATTATGCCAATGCCCTCATCAATACCGCCGACGGTGGCTACGGGATCAGCGGCCGGGTACAGTATTCCTCCACCTGGCCTTATGGACAGAACGCTCTGCTCATTAAAGCCAACAGCGAGGGGTACGTTTATACCTGCTCGCTGGAGGGCCGGGTTTTCCTGGATGAGAATCAGGACTGCGCCGACAACGGAGAGCTTCCCCTGGAAGGCTGGCTCATCACCGCAACCAAGGCAGGCGAAAGCTTATACGCTACCTCCGGCCCGGACGGTAGCTATGGAATGACACTGGATACCGGAGCCTATACCGTTACCGTCACCGGCCCATCTGTCTACTGGTCGTCCTGCCAGGCCAGTTACACCGCTACTTTGCCGGCGCCCTTCAGCAATGAGGTGCTGGACATCCCGGCCCAGGCCGACGTGAGCTGCCCTTTAATGGAGGTAGACATATCCACCTCCTTCCTGCGGCGCTGCTTTTCCTCCACTTATACCGTCCAATATTGCAACAATGGGACTACTCCGACCCTGGACGCATCCGTGGAAGTAACCCTTGACCCCTTCCTGTCCTACAACAACAGCAGCATTCCCTTTTCCCAGCAGGATGGCCAAACCTACACCTTCAGCCTGGGTATGGTCGACCCCAATCAATGTGGAAGCTTTTATATTAATGTAGACGTGAGTTGTGATGCCGAGCTGGGACAAACCCACTGCACGGAGGCCCGTATCTTTCCGGACAGCACCTGCCTGGATACGCTATGGCCGGGGCCGGTGCTCCTCGTTTCGGGGCAATGTTCCGGCGATTCCGTCAACTTCCGCATCGAGAATGCCGGCGCGGCGATGGACATGCAACAGCACTACATCGTCACCGAGGATAACATCATGCTGATGGAGGCGCCGTTCCAACTCGGAGCAGGCGGTGTCCGGCAGGTCAGCATCCCCATCGCCGGCAACTCCACTTACCGCCTGGAAGCGGAACAGGCGCCCGGGTTCCCCGCTCTGCTGGGCAGCCCCTACGCCAGTGCTGTCCTGGAAGGCTGCAACGGCGTCAACCCCGGCTTCGTGACGATCTTCCCCAATAACGACGGCGGGCCTTTTACCGACATCGATTGTCGGGAGAACGTCGGCTCTTATGACCCCAACGACAAGCAGGTGTTTCCACGGGGGTACGGTGAGGAGAATTTCGTGCGGCCCGGCACCGAGCTGGAATACCTCATCCGGTTCCAGAATACGGGTACCGATACGGCCTTTACCGTAGTAATCCGCGATACCCTTTCGGCCCTGCTGGACGTGAAAAGCATCCGCCCCGGCGCTGCAAGCCACGATTACAGCTACCGTATCTACGGCGGGGGCATCCTGGAATTCCGGTTCGACGACATCCTTTTGCCGGACAGCACTACCAACCTGGAGGCGTCGCAGGGTTTTGTGAAATTTTTTGCCCGGCATTACCCGGATGCGGAACTGGGCAGCACGATCCTGAACCAGGCCGGCATCTACTTTGACTTCAACGAGCCGGTGATCACCAACACTACGCTGACCACTCTGGGTGAGAATTTCATCGTCAGCGACATCCGGGAGGAGGGGCTGCCGGAGGGGGTGCGGATCGAGGCATACCCCAATCCGTTCCGGGAGGAGTGTACGATCGAGGTTAAAGGGATGGAGGTTGGAGAAGGGATGTTCCTGCTCTACGACGGGCAGGGGCGGCAGGTTCGACAGGAGGCCTTCCGGGGGCCACGCCTGGATTTCCGGCGGCAAGGGCTGCCGGGAGGGCTGTACTTCTTCACCATCCTGGCCGATGGGCGGCCGGTGGGTGTCGGCAAGGCCGTGATCGGGCGGTAACCTGAATTTTTTATGGAACACGGATGCCGCGGATCCCGGGAGTTGACGAAGGCCAGCCTCGGAGCAATGCAATCCGCGAAAATCCGCCACATCCGCGGCATTCGCGTTCCATGTCCTACTTCACGGGCGCCTTTTCCGCTGCCGGCGTAGCGCTGCGTTGCATGGCCTCTTCGAATCGGCGCCGCCGTTCGGCCCATTGCCGCTGCAGGCGATCTTCCTGGCGGGCCAGGCGGCTGAGGCCTGCCTGCCTGTCGCCCAGGGCATTCTTGTTGAAGGCGGTGAGGTGAACGATGGCGCCTTCGTGTTCGAGGGCGGCGCCGGCGGCCTCCTCGCCTTCGAAGCGGTAGTCCGTCCCCAGGCCAACCGGCGGCTGGTGTTTTTCGGCCTCCATTTTTTCCAGGCTATGTAGGAAATTGGTTGCCCTGACTTCCAGGGGCGTGTTGTCGTCATCCGGGCGATCTTCTTCTGCCAGCGCCTCAATGGCGTGGCTCTTGATCAGCTTTTCGTGCAGGTGGGTATAGGCTTCGGCCCGGGAGATGTAGTCCATGCCGATAAGTTCGCCGTTGAGGAAGAGGAGCATGCCGTTCTGGCCGGGCTGCAGGGGGAAAGCCTCCAGAAATGCCTTCATGTCCTCTTCCCGTTCCAGGAAGGCGTCCTTCATGGCGCGGGTGCGGGAGGAACCGCTTCCGCTGCGGCGGTGCACCTCTTCGATATCCTGCCAGACTTCGCCCTGCATGGCGTCATAACCCCGGTTGGACTTGAGGGAATCGTGCACGCGCGACGCCTTGCGATAGCGGGCCCGGGAGGACATCATCACCCCGGAATCGCTGAACCGGCGACTGCTGTAGCTCCAGCGCCCGCTCTCGGTGCAGCTCACCGGGATGAGGTTTTCCGAGTGAGCCGCCAGCAGCAGGGAAGTATTGACGATGCGGTTCTGCTTGGCGCCCTCCAGCTCTTCGCCGTCGGCCAGAAGAATGGGTAGCTCGCCTTTATTGATGGCCTTTAGTTGCGGCACGCTGCCGCTCTCGCTTACCTCTTCTACTTCCAGGAAGCCTTGCGCAATAGCCTCTTTGAGGCTCAGATAGGCCGGCCCCGTACCGTTCTGGTGGAAAAGGGGAAAAAGGCTGAGGTTGCGGTAGTGTTGGCTCTGGCCCAGTGCCAGCCCTGCCAGGGTGGTTTGCATGGTTTTGCTCATAGCTGTGCCGGTTTTCAGGAATAATAAAATGGCCGAACGCCAGTGTTTGAGGTTCGGCTTTTGTTCAATCATAATATGGTCGAAAACCGGTTTTGCCAAATAAAAGTTCCCGTAATTCCGGCATTAAAAGATAATTCTCCAACCTATAAGTTTTTCTGAAATGCCTAAACGAGGCCTTCCGTTTCCTCCGGCATATTGGGAAGAACGCATTTTAAAAAAACTTTAACCCCCGTCGCTTGTTCCCCAATCAATAATCTGCGTCTCAATACCGTTGGAAGAACGGACACAAAACAAATGACTAAAAGCATGAAGAAATTACTCCTTGTATTGATGCTCTTCACAATAGCCGCCGGCGCCTACGCCCAAACCGGGAACTTTACTTCCGCCGATGAATCAGACCCCAAGGCCAAGGCCATCCTGGAAGAGATCCGCAAGCGCTTTCTGAGCTATAAATCACTGGGGGCCGACTTTACCCTGGACATTACGCTCGCCGACGAGCCGACCGAAACCCAGAAGGGCAGCCTGTCCCAGCAGGGTAAAAAATACCGGGTGGAAATGGGGAGCCAGTCGGTCATCTCCGACGGCAACACCCTTTGGCTGATCCTATCCTACAATAAAGAAGTACAGATCAATGATATGCCGGAGGAAGGAGAGATGGATGGCGCTATTCTCTCTCCGGATGCCATGCTCAACTTCTATGACAAGGGTGATTTTGTTTACTACCTCACCAACGAATACAAGGAGGGGGCCCGCACCGTTCAGCAGATCGAGTTCAAACCCATGGACCGCAATGCCGACTACAGCAAGCTGCGGATGAATGTCAACAAGGCCACCAAGGATATCATCAGCGTCGAGGCCTTTGCCAAGGATGGTTCCCGCTATAAGCTCTCCATCGATAAGCTGTATCCCAATAAAGCCTTCGCTGCAAACTACTTTACATTCGACAAGGCGAAGTACCCGGGTTATTATATCGAGGACCTGAGAGAGTAGGGCGGTTGAGGGAGTCAGTTAGCTTGATCCGGTGAGCAATGCAAGCCCGCCCACTCAATGGTTTTATTGATAACCCCTTGGCCTTCTGTCCTTCGGATTCCTTACCTTTGTAGGATCCAGAAAATGGATCTGCCAAAAATGAATTCAAACGGACGGAAGGCAAAAACGGCCTGCCTACAGCGCATTTTTCCGCCTTCCGCCTTCCAAATTCCGACTTCGATAACATGGGATTCAAGTCATTCATAGTCAAACCACTAGCCAATAAGATCGCTCGCGATATCAACCGTTGGTCTGCCAATGCTGTGGCTGCCCAGGAAGGCGTTTTTTACAACCTTTTGCAAACCGGCCGCCGTACAGCCTTCGGTAAAGACCACGGCTTCGATAAGATCGGTGGCTATGAAGCCTTCCGGGAGCAGGTGCCCATCCGCGATTACGAAGGGCTGAAGGGGTACATCGACCGCATCAAAAAGGGGGAAAGCGATGTGTTGTGGAAAGGGCGGCCCAAGTACTTTGCCAAAACTTCCGGCACCACTTCCGGCGTCAAGTACATTCCGCTGACCAAAGAGAGCATGCCGAACCACTTTGGCAGCGCCCGCAATGCGCTGTTCAACTACTATGCCCGTACCGGCAATGGTAGTTTTCTCGACGGTAAAATGATCTTTCTCTCCGGCAGCCCCGAGCTCGAGAAGGTGGGCGGCATACCCACCGGCCGCCTCTCCGGCATCGTCAATCACGAGGTGCCCTCCTGGCTGCGCACCAACCAGATGCCCAGTTACACCACCAACTGCATCGAGGAGTGGGAAGAAAAGGTGGAAGCGGTCGTCGAAGAGACGCTGCGGGAAGACATGCGCCTCATCAGCGGTATTCCACCCTGGGTACAGATGTACTACGAACGCCTGCTGGAGCGCAGCGGAAAAAGGGCCATAAAGGAACTCTTCCCCAATTATTCCGTCTTCGTTTACGGGGGCGTCAACTTCGAACCCTATCGAGATAAGTTGGAGGAGCTGGTTGGCCAGCGTATCGACAGCGTGGAGACCTATCCTGCCTCGGAGGGTTTCATTGCCTTTCAGGACCGGCAGGACAACCCCGGGCTACTGCTCAACGCCGATTCCGGCATCTTCTTTGAGTTCGTTCCCCTGGAAGAGATCCACAACGAAAATCCCACCCGCCTCTGGCTAAAGGATGTGGAGCCGGGTGTCAACTACGCCCTGATCATCAATAACAATGCCGGGCTGTGGGGATACAACCTGGGCGATACGGTGGAGTTCGTCAGCCTGAACCCACCCCGGCTGAAGGTCACGGGGCGCATCAAACATTTCATTTCCGCCTTTGGCGAGCACGTCATCGGCAAAGAGGTGGAAGAAGCCATGATGGCTGCTGCCAAGCGACACGGCGTGAGCATTGTGGAATTTACCGTCGCCCCACAAGTCAACCCTCCCGAGGGCGGCGCACCCTACCATGAGTGGTTCGTCGAATTCGGGCATAGCCCTGCCGGCCTGGACGCCTTCGCCGCCGAGGTCGACCGGGAGATGGTTAAACAGAACATCTACTACGAAGACCTTATCGCCGGAAACATCCTCCAGCCGCTGAAGATACGCCCCATGCAGCCGGGCGCCTTTCGGGAATACATGAAAACCCAGGGTAAGCTGGGCGGCCAGAACAAGGTGCCCAGGCTAAGCAACGACCGGAAGATAGCAGATGCACTAAAGGGATTCATCGCCCGGGGGTGACGCCTCCTGAACCCTGCCGGCCGGAGGTGCCGCCCTCCCGTATAGTTATGCAAAGCCCCTCTTTTCTATTTCTCCTGGGCCCTCCCAAAGGAAGGCGACATCTTTTGTCTGAAACCCTAAAACCTTTATCTTTGCCACTCGTATAAATATTCGTTAACCAAACCAATTTTACTACCATGGGTAAAGGAGACAAAAAGACCAAGCGCGGTAAGATCTGGCGGGGTTCACACGGAAATACCCGCCCGAAGCCGTCTAAGAAGAAGAACGACGGGAAGAAGAAGCAAAGCTAACGGGCGGCTTCATCCCTCCATTAATTTCATCAATTGCACCAGGTGGATAAAGCGAAGGAAAAGCTCTTAATCATTAACAGCCATGCTGAGCAAGATGAACAGCTTACTGCTAAGCTTTTATCCCACCTGGCAATTCTGCAGCGCCAGGGAGTGGTTCGGCAGATCTGGCACCGGGGCCTGATCCCAGCGGGAGAAGAAGCCGAATCCGCCCTGCATCGCGCCTTCAGGGAGTCCGACATCATCGTCTCCCTGATCAGCAATGATTATTTCGACGAATTCTTCAGCCTTCTGGAAGATGCCCTTCACCGGGAGGATGCCGGCCAGGCGGAGGCCTTCGCCGTCGTGCTTCGCGATTGCTTGTGGGAGGAATATCCTCTGCTGCAGGGTAGGAAAGTATTGCCGCCCGATGGTAAACCCATCAACAGCCGCGACTGGGATAGTGCCGACCAGCCCTTCCGGAAGGTAACCGAGCAACTGCTCCGCCATCTGAGGCAGGAAAGCCCGGCTCCCGGCCCCATTCCATCGGAAGAGGAAAGCGAGCGGCCTGCCGGCGATGTCGCCTATGTTCCTCCTTCGGAGGAGGAGGAGCAACGCTTCAAGGAAAGCCTTCAGCGCCGTATGGAAGGCCTCAGCCGGGAGGCGCATTGGAACCCGGAAGACTATCTGCACCTTGAAGCCCTGGCCCAGCAGCAGAAGGGCAATAGCTTTCAGAAAAAGGCAGTGCGGCTCGATCAGGCCGTACTGAAGAACAAGAGCGCCCGATCCTTCCTCGTCATTGGCGAGCCGGGTTCCGGCAAAAGCGTGGCCCTGCGCGAACTGTGCCGGAAAATCCTCCTTACCGGAAAAGGACAGGGCCAGCGAATACCGTTATATATTAACCTGCGCGACTGGTACACGGCCGAAAACTGGACGCCCGGGCAGCCGCCTAACCCCGGAAGCCTCGAACGGTTCATTCTACAGGCCCTGATGGAAGGGCAACCGCCGGCAACGCAGGCCTTCCTTCGCCGCCATTACCGGGGGCTGTACCGGATGGGGCGTTTTTTCTTCTTGTTCGATTCTTTTGACGAAACGCCGGCTGTCATCGACAGTTATGAACACTCGCCCCTGATCGATAAGCTTTCCGAAGTCATCTATCTGTATGGCCTTGACGGGGGCAACCACCTGCTGCTGGCGTCCCGCGAATTCAAGCGCCCCAGCGGGCGTTTCGCTGCGGATGTAAGCCTTCACATTCGCCCCCTGTCCGAGGAGATGGTGATCGAGAGCCTAGAAAAAGCAAACTTCAGTGAAGCCGCCATCAAGCAGTTGTACAATAACCACAACCTGCGCCCCCTGATCAAGAATCCTTTTTCCCTGTCATTGGTGAAGGATTACCTGAAATACAACAACGGGAATCTCCCCCCTAACCAGTTGGCCCTTTATGAGAGCTGCCTGCGCTCCCGGCTCAACCCCAATGTCCTGGCGGAAGAATATGGCCTTCAACCGCTCGATATTATCAATACCGCGCGTGCCGTTGCCGCCTTTCTTTTTGAAGATCCGCGCTACGGCCTTACCATTGAGCTTCAGGAACTGAACCGCCAACTGAAGGGCTACCCGCTGAACGCCACCATCAAACTGTTGCGCGACCAACGGCTGGCCCGCCTGGGCAAAGGCCGGTTCAGTTTCATTCACCGCAAATTTCATGAGTATTTCGTAGCCCTCAATTTCCGGGAACAGCCGGAAGGGCTGCCCATAGAAGATATTCCGCTCGACGCGCGCAACCGGGATGCCCTGGTGCTGTATTGCGAGATCGCGGAGGAACCCCGGGCTCAGGAAGTGGTGCAGTACTGCTGGCAGGAGCTTCAAAAACTGAACTTCGAACCCAGCCCGGACGAATCCTGGCTGCTGGGCCCCGGTATGAGCAAGAACGAGCGCCAGAAACGCCTTAAAAAGGCACAGCCCCGGAAGATCATCATCAACGATCAATACTACCAGTCCGTCAACTGCCTGCGTTTTCTGGTGGACGGCTTTACCAGCCGCAAGCACCTGCTGGAACCCTATCATCGGGAACTGTCCGAATTCATCCTGTTCAACGTCGAACTGGGCGATGACCTCATTCTCAAGAAATTCCTGATCGAATCCATTGCCCTGCAACCCCAGCAGGAGGCGGAGCGCCTGATCGTGCGCATCTTCGACAAGCTCACCCTGGCGCCCAATTCCTATCTGCAGGAAAGCCTGGCCAATGCCTCCCGATATCTGGGCAAACTCAGCACTCCGGTGCTCGAACACCTGATACGCTTTTATTTTCTGCGGACCCGGACATTGGGTTACCCTACTGCCAAGGAGGCCAGGGTATTGAAGTTGTCGGACAATTTCAGGCCGCTGGCTCGTTTCCTGGAGGTGCGGGAAATCGAAAAATGGCTTTTCCTGGCGGGTGTGATCCTGGCGGGTGTATTTCTGCTCGATCCCTGGGAAGGAAGGGTAGACGGCTGGCAGTGGGTGGTACCGGTTCTCCTGATGGAGGCGGCGCTCTTTATTTTCGTAGTCATCCCCTGGTTCTCGGTGGCCTTCCTCTCTTATATGTTCTGGCTGGCCGACGCCAGGACCAAAGGGTTTATGGGTATGATCGTTGGCCTGCTGGTGGTGTACCTCGTATTCATCTCCCGAATGGGGGCGATGAATACGGACTTTCTGGCGGCGCCGGATGAAGCGTTGCCATTGGGGCCGAAAATGGCGGTTTGGGCTTATAACATCATCATCGTTCTGGGGTTGGCATGGGGCATTTTTTCTGTTTTTTTCATTGCGTACCTGGGCTATAAAGAATACCTGCGGGACCTGCCGCGCTTTCGGAAGATCCGCCGGGCCCTGGGGCGATCCGTCCCTCGCGCCACCATAGCTCAGCATTTCCAAAGCCTGAGATCACCACACTACAGGAAGAAATACATCCGTTTGCTCCGGGAGCGGGAAGTAACGCCGGCCGGTGATTGGCCTGACGGCAAGCCGCCCTACGAGAAGGACGACGAAGCCAGCGGGCTGCTGGCTCAGCTGGAGCAGCAATGGCGGGGGTTGGGGTAGGGGAGATTCGGGATTCGGGATTCGGGACTCGTTATTCGGGACTCGTTATTCGGGATTCGGGATTCGGGATTCGGGACTCGGGATTCGTTATTCGGGATTCGGGATGAGGGGAATTCATTATGGGTTGATCGATCTCCGTTGTTGGACGGGGCTTATTAACCTTGTGATAAAACATACCTTTCAAAGCTTTTCGGGCTAGCAATATTTTCCTTACATTTAAAGCCAAGCCAAAAACGTATTAATCTCAACCCTGCATGAAGGTACTACAAGTTAGCGCGGAGTGTTATCCCGCGGCCAAAGCAGGTGGGTTGGGGGATGTTGTAGGGGCCCTTCCCAAGTATCTATCTGCTGCGGGCGTCCCTACCGGTGTGATCATCCCTAAATACCGCCTGAAATGGATCAATGAACACCAGTTCCATACCATATATAAGGGGGCGGTTCGCCTGCATAATTATTATGTCCCTTTTACCATTCAGCAGGAAAGTACCAATGCGCTGGGATTTCCCTTTTTCGTTGCCGATATACCCGGTAAGTTCGACCGGGCAGGTATTTACGCCGATCCCGGGGGGTACAACTATGGCGATGATGTGGAGCGTTACCTGTCCTTTCAGCAGGCTGTACTGCAATGGATTCTCAATAGCCCGGGGCGCCCGGCCCTGCTGCATTGCCACGACCACCACACCGGATTGATCCCTTTCATGGTGAAACACTGCCCTGCCTATAAGGCGCTCAGCTGGATGCCCACCGTATTTACGATCCACAACGGCAATTACCACGGCGCGTTCGGTTGGGACAGGATGTACCTGCTGCCGTTCTTTGAGGCGGAGGCAAGGGGCCTGCTCGACTGGTCGAACCACATTAACCCTCTGGCCACAGCGGTGAAATGCACCTGGCGGGTAACCACCGTTTCGCCCAGCTACCTGAAAGAGATCCAGCAAAGCTCGGGAGGCATGGAATCCCTGTTGCAACACGAGCAGCACAAAAGCCTTGGGATCATCAATGGCATCGATTTCCAGATTTGGGATCCAGCTACCGATAGCTATCTACCGGTTACACTTCAGGAAGATATCGGTGCTTTTAAAAAAGCCAATAAGCAGGTGCTGGCCCAACATTTCCAGCTAGACCCGGACCGGCCACTGATTTCCTTTATCGGGCGGCTGGTCAGGGAGAAAGGAGCAGACCTGATTCCCGACCTCATCCGCCGGGTGATGCATAGTGATGCGAATCTGGCCTTTGCCGTTTTGGGGACGGGCGAACCCGGGCTGGAAAGTGTTATGCGGCAATTGAGCCAGCAGTATCCCGGACGTTTCAATGCCGCACTGGAATACAACGAAGGATTGGCTCACCTGATGTATGCTGGTTCCGACTTTCTGTTCATGCCTTCCAGAGTAGAACCTTGCGGGCTGAACCAGATGTACGCTATGAGATATGGCGCCATACCTATTGTGCGTTCGGTAGGGGGGCTCAGAGATTCCGTGCCCGATATCGGGGCGCCCAATAGCACAGGAAGAGGCATTCGCTTCGATCAGTTCAACCTCGATGACGGGAACCTGGCGCTCTACCGGGCAGTACAATTGTACCACAACCGCCCTATCTTTGAACAGATACGCGAACGGATCATGCAGCTGGACTTCTCCTGGGAACGGTCGGTAGGAGCCTATATTGAAATTTATAAAGAAATGGGAATATAAATACGCTGTAATTTAAATAAATTAAAGCTGCCCGCGCTGCCTCCCAGTCCCGCAATGAGCGGGATACATCCACCCGAAAAACAATCATTATTAGTGTTTGCGGGAGGGGGGCTCCCTTCAGGAAGTTAGACGGCTGCGAGGGGATATAAAATAACTTAAATTACACTGTAATAAATGGCGCGGCCCAAAAAATCAAAAAGTCCCACGTCATTTATAACCAATTAAACCAATTTTTTCTATGATCAAGATGATAAGCCTGATACTGGGGGGAGGCGCCGGCACACGCCTGGCGCCATTGACGAGCGAGCGGTCCAAGCCGGCCGTCCCTATTGGAGGTAAATACCGCCTGATCGATATCCCCATATCCAACTGCCTCAATTCCGGGGTACGCCGGATGTTTGTTGTTACTCAATACAATTCGGCCTCTCTCAACCAGCACATCAAGAATACTTACAATTTTGACATGTTCAGCCATGGGTTTGTAGACATTCTGGCTGCTGAGCAGACCCCAAACAGCGATAAGTGGTTCCAGGGCACCGCCGATGCCGTGCGCCAATCCTTGCATCACCTCAAGCGCCATCTGCACGACTACATTCTCATTCTTTCCGGTGACCAGCTCTACCAGATGAACTTTGCTGAGTTGGCCGAGTACCACATCGAAAAAGAGGCAGACCTGACCATTGCCACCATTCCGGTTATCGATAAGGATGCGCCTGGCTTTGGTATTATGAAGGTCAACGAACAAGGATATATCGAGGACTTCATCGAAAAGCCCAAACCGGAGGTATTGGGAGAATGGCAGTCACATGTTGAAGAGAAGTACAAAAATCAGGGAAGGCACTATCTGGCCTCGATGGGTATTTACATATTCAACAAAGCCTTCCTGCACAAGCTGTTCGACGAATACCCCGAAGCCACCGATTTTGGTAAGGATTTCATACCCATTGCCATCAAACAAGGCAGCAGAGTAGCCAGCTTCGCTTTTGACGGTTACTGGACAGATATCGGAACCATCCGTTCTTTCTATGAGGCCAATATTGCGCTGACCGACAATATCCCGGAGTTCAACCTTTTTGATAACGATAAGACGGTATATACCCGCCCCCGCCTACTGGCGCCTTCCAAAATATTCGGAACCTGGTTTAACCAGGCGGTAATTGCTGAAGGCTGTATCATTCACGCCAAGAAAATTGAACGTTCGATCGTCGGCATACGTTCCAGGATCGGAGACGGGACGGAGATATCCAATGCTATTATTATGGGTAATGACTCCTATGAGACCATCGAGGAAATGCAAAAGTCCGGTAAGCTGGCCATGGGGATCGGCGAGAACTGCAATATCCGCAATGCGATCATCGACAAGGATGTCCGAATCGGCAACAACGTCAACATCCATGGCAGCATCGCTCTGGCGGATGGAGAGACGGATACCTATGTGATCAAAGACGGGATCATCGTGGTGAAGAAGGGCGTCACCATTGAACCGGGCACGCGGATCGGATTGGGAGCCTAGCCTGGTTATTCGGGATTCGTTTACTGCCCGCCGCCGGGGCGAATCCCGAATCAACGAAACTTTCCCTGTTCCTCCCACACTTTCAACAGCCAGCTGCGTTCGGCCAGGGGTTGGGTACGTTGAATTTCCTCGTGCACTTTTTCTCGTTTTCTGGGGTTGTTTTTCAGGGTATTGAACAGGAGGTTGCAGAAATTGAGGTAGGTTTTTTTCAGGCCCGGCGCTATTTTTTTATTGCGGCGAAGGAAGTTGGAGAAGGAGGCCAGTAGAGAGAGCAGGGATTCGATCTCGTCGCATTCATAATAAGTCTTAATGAGCACCGTCCGGGAGCCCATGTGGTAGAAGAGGTCAGAGAAGTTGAGTTGGCTGAGGTGGGAGAGAACCTCTCCATATTCTTCCTTTTGATAATACAGTTCCGCGAGGTTGAAGTGCAGGGCGTCCTCTCTCGATTGGGGAGAGAGGTTGGAGCTGTAGGTTTTGATGAATGCTCCGGCCTGTTCGAACTCCTTTTGGCGGAGGAACAGCTTGACCACGTTGGTGTACGTCCAATGGGAAAGGTATTCTTCCTCGAAGAGGGACTTATCCCGAATGCCGCGGAGATAAAGATTGAGAACAATGGGGACGTACTCGTCCTTACCCTGGCGGATCTTTCTGGCGCAAAAGTTGATCGCATAAAGGTAAATACCTCGCTTTTCGGCCAGCTCGATGTGTTCGCTGTGGGCTTCAATGAGTTGAATGAGCTTTGAAAAGTGCTCGCCGCTGTCATGGGCCAACGAAAGGTAAATATGGAGGTGGATGTCGATCAAAGGAGGGCGTTCCGGTTGTGCGGAAAGATAGGTTTGTACTTCATCGGTAAAGGACAGCTCATAAGTCGAGGAGATGATGGCCTGCCGGTTCAGCATCTCGATGCTGTATTTCAGTTTCCGCAGGAAGTATAACTCATCCAGGGCATTGACCGCATTTTGAAGGGTGGGGTCAAAACTTCGTACCCGTTGACGAATGAAGTGCTGGCTGGCTACTTCGGCCAGCGTATACCGGAATTCATACTGGGCGGCATCCTGCCCGGTAGCCTCGAGTTCTTCTTGTGTCTTGCGGTACAGAAAATTGTAGTGCTTTTCCAATTCTCTTCTGGAATATTCGGTGAGAATATCTCCCTTCATGCGGAGCTTCTGTTGACGATAATGCTGAATACCGATAAATTCTTCTGCCAGTTGGATGAGATAGTTCATCAGATATCCCATCTGCCGGTTATCAAAGGGGGCGCCGGGAAAAATGGCCTGGTGCGCTTTTTCCTTAGTGAGGGCGGCGGCAGAAAAATCAGGCGCATACTTGCTCAGGAAGGAGCACAACTGAATGAGATTGTCACTGCTGTTGAAATATGGAGAAGCCACAAAAGCCTCAAACTGGCGCCACTCATTGGCGTCAAATGTTTTTAGCAGCTCGATCAGTTTGCTGTTTTTCATGAATTTGGCGACTTTTATAAAGGTTTTCTCTAGGGCTACATCCGAAAAGTAAAATTAAACACATTAAATAAAATTTAAATTGATCTTCATAAGATATTGTTTATGAGTTTCTTGTGCTTAAGGTTAGGCGCAATTTCGAATAATGGCACTTTCTTAACAACCTGAAAAATACGAAAAAATGTATTTGATGCACGCTTCCGGCCGGCCTATATTTGTATCAGAATTACAAAAGAACAGATCTTTGAAAGTTTGGATAACTAATACAGCCGCTGCCATTTTGATAGGCACATTGATGGGTATTCCCAGCCTGAAGGCACAGCAGGTTTGGCCTGGTGATGTCAACAATAATGGTATAGTAAATAATGTCGATGTGCTGTACTGGGCCTTCGCAGAAGGGGCAAGCGGCCCGTCTCGGGCTTCAACCAATGGCGATTGGGCTCCCCAGGACCCCCCGGAGCTGTGGGCGGAGACTTTCCCAGATGGACTGAACTTCTCCTTCGCCGATTGTGATGGCAATGGAGTAATAAACAGCGCCGACCTCAACATCATTAAGGACAACTTTTGGTTAACACAGCCAATGGTTTCCCTCGATGAGTTCTTCACCGGAACGGTTGGGCAGGACCCCCAGCTGTTACTGGAAACGGCGGACCCGATCACCGAGCCTGGCGCCGAAGAGGTAGCCAGCCTGAGCCTGGGGAGCGAACAGATGCAGATCGATTCCTTTTTTGGGATCGCCTTTACGCTGAAGTTCGACACCCTCAACATCAAGCCGACCACCAATATGGGCGGCAATGCCGGGATCTCGCTGGACCTGACGAACCCCTCCTGGATCAACGACCCAATGGGGATGGGCACCAACCGCTCAGAAGTGTTCATTGAAGTGCTGGATGATTATGCCGTTGCCCAGGTCGCGATTTATCGTGGCCCCAATGCCGGAGCGGTTTCCGGTTTCGGCCCGGTCGCTGAGTTCAGCATCGTGATGGAAGATATCATTGTTGGGCTGGTAGGGTTGGATACCGACAGCATTCGACTGGCAAACAGTGATTTCGAAGGGCTGGAAGTAGCTCCCTCCCGGTTGCAGTTCGCTACAGCGGAAGATTCCCTCCTCTTACAGAGTCGGGAGCCCTTGCTGAGAGAGGAAGAAATAAAGCTCTATCCCAACCCCACCAATGGTTGGCTAACGCTTGAACTGACGGACAACGACAATGAAATACAGGCAGTGGACCTATACAATGCGCAGGGCGCTTACCTGGGAAGGCTGAATGCACCCAGGCCGGCTACCGCCGCCAAATTCAACTTTGGAAGCTATCCCAGAGGCTTGTATATGCTGAGAATAAAGACGAAAAAAGGCATACTGACAAAAATGGCCGCCAGAATGCCCTGAGTACTGACAAGATTATAATTCCGGAATAATAGCAATGCGGCCTACATAATCCCAAAACAATTTGAATCCCATGAACAACTCCTGACGGAAGGGTGGCCAATGGAGCCACTTTCTGTCGGGCTCGAAAAGCAAAAAGTTCCATGACATAGTCTTGCAAAGCCCTGTGGGTGCAGGCATATACCCCCAAGAAATTTTGATTATCCCATTATCCGATTTTTGTTTGACACACCCTGCACCCGGGCTTATGCAATAAAGAATAATGCAGTAATACGATACAGGTATACTATCCGATTCTCATGAATAAGGGGGGCTGGAATGCCAGCCCCTTTTTTTACTGCAAAAGAAAACTGGCTCTTTGACAAATCCTGTGTTCCAAAGAAAGAAAAAACTGAACCCAAGCATAAACGATATCAGGCTGGAGGCCCGGATATTTTTCCCGGCCCCATTCCCAAAACACCAACCCCCTTTTTAGCATCTTTTAATTAACTGGCATTAAACGAATTATGATCCTGATGAAACAAAGACTAGCATTTTTCCTGTTGTTGGCGTCTTCACTGGTTTTTCTGAACAGTGGATGTAATGAAGGTTCCATTGATTCCCCCCTCAATAATCTGACCTTCCTGAATGTACGCCTTACGGATGCCCCCCTCGCAATTGACGAAGTGAATATAGACCTCCAGTCGATACTGGTAAAAGGCCCGGGTGGGTCGGAAGAGATCGAACTGAATACCAATGCCGGCATTTACAACCTGCTGGATCTGCAGAATGGTATAGATGCACTGGTGGCCAATGCGATGGTCTCCCTTGAGGAGATCCGTCAGGTTCGCCTGATCCTGGGTGAAGACAATACGGTGGTGGTGGATGGTGAAGAATACGAGCTGAAGGTTCCATCCGGAAGCCAATCCGGGCTGAAGATCAATCTTTGCCTCGACCTTACCGGTATGCCGCAATATGACCTGATCCTGGATTTCGATGCTGCCGAATCCGTGCATCAAACCGGTAATAACCGCTACATGCTCCGGCCGGTGATCCGGGTGGTGAACCCCGATGCGACATGTGGTGGAGGAGACGATGGCCTGGATATCGACGACCTGCCGGTCGACCTGCAGCAGTACCTGGAAGATAACTACGATGGATACAATTTCACCGCCGAAATGGATGAATTGTGCGGGGCAGTAGAGGTGATCCGGGTTAATGCCCGGGACGGCAATGTGAGAGTGTCCCTTTTCTTCGGCCTCAACGGAGCATTCCTCCAGTCTGCCGAGGAAATTGATCCTTCGGATATCAATAACAATGATGTACTGGGGACGATCGCCAACGATTACTCGGATTACGATGAGATCGAAGAGGCTTACCTGGTCAACCGTTTTGATGATGAGGTGCGATATGAGGTAGCACTTCTCAATAGCCAGAATAATGAAAGGGCCTATGTCGTCTTTGATGAAGGCGGCATGGTGCTCTGCGAAGAATAAACCTGGAAACTCAACCAGTTCTCTGCCCACTGTACGGGAGCATTTTTTTCAGTGGGCAGCTTTTTTTGAATTATTAGCTGCGATTTAATAATAAATGAAGCCGGTATCCTGAAGGAGCCGGCTTTTTTATTTGGATAGCTCCGAACTCCCAAAAATCCTTATTTTGCGGTGAAATTTGTGAAATTATGTCTTTAAAGCCTACACAGCGCAGCCGGGCCCAGGAATCGCGCGCAGCCATACAACGCCTTTACATTGCGATGCGCCATCTTTTCATTCGGGGGAACTACAAGCCGCTGGGCGTTTCCGGAGAAGCCATGATCGAAGCGCTCACGCAATTGCGCCCCGAGATCTACGGCTCGATTACCGACCCGGAGCGGGTGGAGCTTGATGGGCTGCTCTATATTTTCCAGCGCTTGCCTAAAGGCATCGAGGAGTGCCGCTACATCCGGCTCATTTCCCGGGAAGGCTTTGAACACAGTGCCTTCAAACCCATCGTTCCTCCCAAGCGCCGCCGCAACAGTTACCGCATCGACCAGGAACAGATGTTCATTGAAATGACCCGCGGCCGCAGCGATATCTACGACATTCTCACTCATCTGACCTTTATGTACATTGAGGCGGAAAAGATCCGCCGCAACAGCGAAGACCACCGTGGGCGCAAAAAGCGGGACTGGTTAATGCTGGAAGAGATCGTCCGGCGCGAAGACCAAGGAGAGGAATACAATCAGGATATTGCTTATACTTACCTCAGCACGCTTTTGGGCCGTACCTATGAGGAGACGGTCGACGCTTGCCGCCGCTTCGCCAAAGATCCTGATGTGAACAGCATCTTCCACATCACCTATTGGCTGGGCCGTCTATCTTCGGACGAGGCCAGGGATAGCGTCGACCGGGAGATCAGCTTTTCTTCAGCTTTGCGCGAAAAAGTGGGGCATCATATTTATGGCGAAAAGTGGGCAAGCAACATCAAGGCCAGGCTGGCCATGCTGGGGCTGCTCTACCAACCCATACACATCATCAGCGCCAACCCCCACAGCGTCATGAACAGCTTTTTCGCCGCCAAGGCCATGGGTGAGGACGATGAACTGGAAGACCTGGCCCGCGAGCTGAGTATTGAAGCCAATTCTGAAATGCGAAAATCTGTACAGGAGTACGCCCTGCGCAACGGCATGTACGAAGTGGAAGACCACGCCGGCACCGGCATTACCGTTCAGATCTTCGATACCTCCAAGATCAATCCCGATATTCTGCCCCGGGAATTGAAGTGGAATAAGGATTACATCGCCGAACAAAAACCCGTGATACTGGTCATGGATTATGCTTTCGGCGAACAGGCCTACGAAACCATGGACGAGTTGCTCAAGCCTTATGAGGTCGATGGCAAGAGAATACCCATCAATGTGCAGTCGATCTCTATCATGGGAAAGGCCGGTATTCTGGAAGGCGGAAAGGGGGACATCATGGTGCCTACCGCCCACGTCTTTGAAGGCACTGCCGATAATTACCCTATCGACAACCACCTCAAAAAGGCCCATTTCGAAGGTAAGGGCCTGTTGGTCTTCGAAGGGCCGATGATCTCCGTGCTGGGCACTTCTCTGCAGAATAAGGACATCATGCACTATTTCCTGCGTTCTTCCTGGAAGGCCATTGGGCTGGAAATGGAGGGGGCGCATTACCAGAAGGCCATACAGGCGGCCGCCAAGATCCGGAAAAGCATCAACGAAAACGTGGTGTTGCGCTATGCCTACTACGCCTCAGACAATCCCCTGGTCACCGGGCATACCCTCGCTTCCGGAAGCCTGGGGGTAGATGGGGTCAAACCCACCTATTTGATCACGGTGCAGATCTTGAACCAG
The DNA here is from genome assembly GCA_020636405.1 of Lewinellaceae bacterium. Classification (GTDB taxonomy): domain Bacteria; phylum Bacteroidota; class Bacteroidia; order Chitinophagales; family Saprospiraceae; genus JACJXW01. The sequence goes on from JACJXW010000004.1 coordinate 321,127, forward strand.
ATCTTGAACCCGGAGTAGTTTTTTCAAAAAATATCGGTGTTCACTCTTCAATATCCTATTTCACCTGTCTTCACCACGCGCTCCGCGCCTGTTCTTATGCCTTTCTGTTCAGCTACCAGCCAGTACACCCCGGCCGGCACACCGGGACGAAGCCGGTGGCGCAGGCCAGGGGCCTGCTCTTCATGCACCAGTTGTCCTGCAAAGTTGTATAGCAATAAGCGTATCGGCAGGCCGTCCTCCAGTCCGGAAATTTGCACCAGGAATTCTTCGCTGAAGGGATTCGGGCTTACCTGCATATTGCCTCCTCCACTGCCAGGCCGCCGTATCGGCGGCGTAAATCCCAGCTCGTTATCAGTGGGTACTTTAAAATAAAAGCCTTCCTGGCAATCATTGGCGTCTGTGACGATCAGAAAGTACTGCCCTGTGGCTAACAAGTCAATGGAAGGCTCAGTACGGCCATTGCTCCACAGAAAGCTGTAGGGCGGCGTGCCGCCCGTCATTTCCACCGCAATACTGCCGCCGAAGAAGTCGCCCTCGTCCGGTTCGATCAAGGCCGCGCCTACCCGCAACGTATCGTAATAGGTGAGGGTCAGGTTGATGATACTATCGCAGCCGCCGGCGCCGGTAAACTGCAGCTCCGCCTCAAAGGGTTCCCGAAAGATGTACGGGCCGAGGGCCAGCGACTGCCCGGGGCAGAGGGCCGTGTCCAGGGCAACTTCGACAACGGGGCTGACGGTAAGGTGCAACACCACGATGCTATCGCAACCGTTGCTGGCGACAAATACCTCCTGGTAAACGCCCGGCTGGCTCAGCTCCGCGCCGCCGAAGGAGTAGCTTTCCCCTTCGCAGATGCCCTCATCCAACTGGGTGAAGAAGGTGGGCAGGACTGTCAGGTTGATCGTGACGATACTGTCGCACCCCGTCTGCGGGTTGGGGAAGGTAAACCGGTAGGCGCCCGTCATTTCCAGCACTTGCCCGCCGATGTTGAAGGAGCTGCCTTCACATATCTGAATATCGAAGGTTGTGTCCGGTACCGGCGTTACCATGAGGTTGAGGGTGACAACACTGTCGCAGCCGCTGGCCGCCGGGAGTATTTCGATATACTGCCCGGGCATACTGTAGGCGCTGTTGCCGACGCTGAAACTCTCCCCCGCGCAGATGGACTCGTTCAGGGTGGTGGAATCGACGGGAAGAACGACCAGTTCCAGGCAGGCTATGCTGTCACACCCGCTGGCGCTGCCGCCCGCGATGGTGTCGCAAAACAGGCCAGCAAGGGTGTAATCGCTGCTGTTCCAGGGATACGCTTCCCCTTCGCAGATGGTGGCCAGGAGGGTATCCTTGGGAATGGGCAACACGGTGAGGTTCAGGATGACAATACTGTCGCAGCCGTTGGCGGCTGTCAGCGTATCCGAATAGACGCCCGAGGCGGTGTAGGCGCTGCCCCCTACCACCAGGCTTTCCCCCTCGCAGGCGGCCTCAATAAGGATGGTTTCAGGGGCCGGCAGTGCGGTGAGTTGCAACTGCACCATACTCTGGCAGCCGGAGGGGCTGGTGATGACGGTATTATAAGTACCCGTTTGGGTGTAAGTTTCATTGCCCAGCAGGTAACTCCGCCCTTCGCAGATGGTGGCCAGTATGGTGTCTGTGGGTTGTAGCACAGCCAGGTTGAGAGTGATGATGCTGTCGCAGCCGTTTGCCGCTATTAGGATATTCTGGTATTGCCCGGTGCTGCTATACGCTAAGCCCCCTACGACAATTTCCTCCCCCTGGCAAAGGCTTACGTTTAGGGTAGTGTTCGAAACCGGCAGCACAGTGAGCGTCAGTTGCTGAATGGTAGCGGTGTCCTGGGTGGCATTAATGAGGGTGTCGAGGTAGATGCCGCTGCTCGCCAGGGTATTCATGTTATAGAAAACGGTTTCTCCCTGGCAGATGGTGGAGTCGATGAAGAGCGTATCCGGGGCGATGGCCACCAGGAGGCCGGCCACGATGCTGTCGCAGCCGTTCTGATCGGCAAGCAGGATCTTAAAAGGCCCTGTGGTATCGACCGCTATGCCCCCGGCCAGGAAGGGCAATTCGGCGGGCACTACCCCCAGGTTGGTCAAAGAAGGGGGATGGACAATAAGGATCAGCTCGATGAGGCTGTCGCAGCCGTTTTGATCGGTTAGTACTACCGGGTAATACCCCGTCTGGGTGAAAAACCGGTTGCCCAGGGAATAAGCTTCTCCCAGGCAGATATCGGCATTTACCACAGTGGGCGGGTTGGGCCCCAGTACGGTGAGATGGAGTAAAACGGGTTGCTCGCAACCGTCCGGGCGGGTATAGGACAAGGAATAAGAGCCCGAATTGAAGAAGGAAATTCCCTGGTAAATAAAGGGCAGATCCTTCACACAGACTTCTTCAAAGAGCACCTCCGTCGGAAGTGGGCTGGCCGTGATGTCCCGGCAGGCGGATTCGCCGGGCCCGTAACAAGGGTTAGAAGGCTCAACACACAATTGGTAGGTGCCGGCAGGTAGGTTGCCTAGCGTAAGAGATTGCTCATAACCTATGGTGTTGCCATTCAGCGTCCAGGTATAGGCGGCGGCGCCGGTAACGTTGTTGGCCGTGTAAAGAGCAGCTCCTCCCTGGCAAAAATCGGCCGGCCCGTCGATCTGAGGCGTGCCTTCAACATCCGGCGCTATGGCCGAACCGCTGACCACGTCGATCCGAAAGTCACAGATATCCCCTCCGTTCCCGTCGATGACGACGAAGTAGGTTTCGCCGGGCTGCAGGCCGCTGGCATGAAGGGTGGTGGAGTTGAAACCGGGGTCGCAATTCGAGACGGACTGCCAGGCGGTACAATCGACCGTCCGGTAGATCTCAGCCTGCAGGCCACTGCCGATCTGGCAATTGAACGTGTTGATATTTAATACAATGCTGGTTGTGCCGGCGACAAACCCTACCCAGTTGACGCTGTGAAACTGAGGCGCGCAGAACTGCGGCGGGACATCCCATTGGGGAAACCACTGGTTGGCGCTATAGTAGCCGTCCAGGTCACAGACGATACAAGCCTCCCAGCAAAAAGGGGCAGGCAAAGCATTGAAATTAGGCGGGCAGGCAGCAGGTGGTGATTGAGCAGGCACGAGCGAACAGCTAATAGCCGACAGCAGAAAGAACAGGAGCAGGCGTCTCATATCCGGGAGTAGTTAACGGGGTTTGGTGTAAAGAGCTTTTCTTTATCAGAGGATGGAAACGGCACATTTCGCTGCTTCCAGGCCCGGAGATCACGAATTACGCTTTGCCTTCGTCAAACCGGTGGCCATGCTGTTTGCTCCACCAATAGGAGATCGCACCCAAACCCAGGTTTGCCAGCCCGAGCAGGCTTTCCGTTGGGCGGTCGTAGAGCAGAAAGGCCAGGATCCAGAAGCTGATACCCAGGAAAACCAGTTGCACCCAGGGATAGCCAGGGCTGGAATAACCCTGGTGCCCGTTCTTCCACCGCATGACGAAGATGCCGGCAACAGCGGCAGTGGTAAAGAGTTGAAGGACAAAGCCGCTGTACAACAGCACCTGCTCGAAAGAGCTCGTCACGATCATAAAGATGCTGATGCCGGCCTGTAACCATACCGCCTTGACAGGAATGCCATTGCGGTTGTCTGCCGCCAGGAAACGCCAGATCGAATAATCGTTGGCCATGGCGCGTACTACCCTCGGGCCGACCCACACCATAGCGCTGATGCTGGAGATGAGGAACAGGGCAATGAAAAAGCTGATCAGCCGCCCTCCTGCCGGGCCGAACATCAACTCGGCCACCACCTGTCCTACTTCAATTTTACCCCTGAGCTGAGCGGCAGAAGCCTGGTTGAGGAAAGCCATCTGGAGCAGCACATACAACAAGCTGACAGCCAGCGTGCCACTGATGAGGGCTCGCGGAAGGTTGCGTGCCGGCTCATGGATCTCCTCTACAATGTAAGCTGCCGCATTCCACCCGGAAAAAGCGTAGATCACGTACACCAGAGAAACGGCAAAGGCAGGCTTGGACAGCTCGGTATGCCAGGCGCTGCTGAGTTCCACGGCGCCCGACTCGGTGGGAAGGATAAAACAGGCTATGATGAAGAACAGGATCAGCAACAGTTTGAGGGCGGTAAAAGTATTCTGGAAGTTGCTGCTCTGCCGGATATTGACGGAGTGGACCATGGAGATCAACACAATGGCGCCCGTAGCCACCGCCTGGGCCGAAAAAGGCGCGAATTTTTCAATGTAGGCGCCCATGGCCATTGCCGCGAGAGCTACCGAGGCAGCAAAGCCCACGGTCAGGGATACCCAGCCGGAAAGATAACCGATGAAGGGATGGTAGATGCGGCTGAGAAAATAATATTCGCCGCCGGAGCGGGGTAGTTTGGTGCCCAGTTCGGCGTAACTAAAGGCTCCAAAAAGGGATACAATACCGCCAATCAACCACAATAACAAGATAGCCCAGGTGCTGCTCAGCCCCTGTAGCTGGAGGCCCAGGCTGGTGAATACTCCTGTACCTACCATATTGGCCACCACGATCGCCGCGGCACTGACCCACCCTATTTTCCTTCCGCCGGCCTGCTGCATGAATATCTGTTCAAATGGCTAAAGTTATTAAATCTTGCCCTACAAAGTCCAATTATCAGTTAGCCCTAACGTATTGATAACATACAAGGGGCCGTAAGGCAAGGCTTTTAACAACTGTTAAGCTGGAATACCGGAAATTTGGCGGAGAAGCGGAATGCTATACTGAGCCGGCCAGGCACTCCGGGCTTTTGCAATGTTCAGCATATATTACCGCTAAATTGCCTATTTTTGCCCATCAAAATCCAATGAACAATGAAACAGCTAGTGCTTATTGCCTTTGTTGCCGCCCTCATCGCCTCCTGTGGCGAATCCTTTGAAACTCAGCACGAACGAATGGTGCAGGAACACCAGGCTATGGAAGCTAAATACCAGGAGCTCAAAACCTACCGTCAGCAGCGGCTGCAGGAGTACATGCAGGTGCGCGAAGCCCACGAAGACCTGGCCGCCGGCGTAGAGGACTCCCTCCACACCGCCATCAATGAAATGCACGACGGCATGTTGCTCAATCACGAAGCTTTCCTCAAAACCCATGAGGAAATGGCCGCCGCCCATGCCGCTATGGAAGCCCAACACGGTAAAGAAGGCTATAGCGAAGCTCAGATCCGCGCTGACCACGACCGGATGAAACAGGACCACCAGCAGCTCGAAACCGAACACGGCTACATCAAGGACGAACTCAATCACATGCTCGATGAACAACAAGGGATGATGGGAGAGCATTAGTACCGGGAATCGCTGGATGGATGAATGGCCCGGCGGTTCTACGGGCGGATTGCCCTAGCGGGTTATCTATTCCATATCCGCCCGGACACCAGCCATTACAGGTATTCATCCCTTTTCCCTTTCTGCGCTCATCCTGCTCTGTTTTAGTATATTTGCTGCTATTCCTGTAACCTCTGAATTTTCTTTATCCCATGCGCCAACTTCTCGAAACCGACCAGAAAGCGCTCGAGATCAACCTCGATCCCAGTATCTATGGCACCTTCGCCGAGATTGGCGCCGGACAGGAAGTAGCTCGCTATTTTTTCCAGGTGGGCGCCGCGGCCGGCACCATTGCGAAGACCATGTCGGCCTACGACAAAACCTATTCTGACCAGATCTACGGGGAGGAAGCCAGCGGCCGTTATGTATGCGAAGCCCGCCTCTACAAAATGCTCGACCACGAGTTCGGCCTGATGCGCTCGCGCCTGGCCAACGAGCGGCCGGACACCAACTTCTTCGTCTTTGCCGATACCGTGGCCGCCATCAACTATCAGCGTACCATCAGCGGGAACGGTTGGCTGGGCATTCGCTTCCAGCTCAAGCCCGACAGCGAACCCAATGACCTGGTCCTTCATGTGCGCATGCTCGACAACGACAACCACCTGCAGCAACAGGCCATCGGCATCCTGGGCGTCAACCTCATCTATGCCTGCTATCGCTACAACGACAATCCGGAAGTCATGCTCCAGTCCCTGATGGACAGCCTGCACGGGCGGGTGAAAATTGATATGGTGCGCCTCACCGGGCCGGATTTCGAACAACTCGACAACCGCCTGCTCAGCCTTTGGGTCGTCAAGAACGGCCTGAGCGACGTGGCCATCTTCGGAGCAGACCGGCAGAATATGCACGCTTCTGAATTTCTGTACAAAAGAAATGTAATGCTGGTGCGGGGCAGTTTCCGCCCTGCCACTCTGGTGAACCTCGACATGATCCAGGCCAGCTTCCAGCAGTTCCGCAATGATCCGGAAGTGGATCCCCGCCGGGTATATCTGCTCACTGAGATCACCCTCGACAATCTGAGGGCCGGCGGTGAACTCGACGAACAGGACTTTCTCGACCGTGCCGAACTGCTCAACACCCTGGGCCAGACGGTGGTAGTCTCCGACTGCCAGCAGTACCAGAAGATGATCGTTTACCTGTCTGATTACAGAGTACAGAAACTGGGTATTGTCACCGGCGTCAGGGAACTGCTCGACCTGATCAACGATAAGTATTACCGGAATATGGACGGGCGCCTCCTCGCCGCATTCGGCGAGCTGTTTACCCGCAACGTCAAATTTTATGTTTACCCTGCCCTGCAGGAAGGAAGCGGAGAGCTGATTACCGCCCATAATGCTCCTATCCCTGAAGGAGTGAAGTTCCTCTACAAACACCTGCTCGACAACCGGCAGATCGTAGATGTGGAAGGCTTCAACCCCAATGTGTTGCACATCTTCTCCAAAGAAGTGCTTCACATGCTTCAGAATGGGGAGCAGGACTGGGAGAGCCTGGTGCCGGTGGCGGTGGCCAACCTCATCAAGGAGCGCTATCTGTTTGGCTATCCGGCGGAACAGATGGAGTTTGATTATTAATTCATACCCATGAAGACAAAGCATATGTTGTTCTGCCTTTTTCTGTTCATGATTTGCTCCTGCCAGCCTCACAGCGATCAGAAGGCCGGGGCAGAAAGCGCTTCGAACCCTCCAACGTCCTATGAAGCGGCTTTTGCCAGCCTGGCGGACACCGCCATTGCCCGTGGTTTTACTACCGATTATATTATGGGGCATTTTGACCCGGCGAAACATCCGGACTTCACCCTGGTGGATACCCGTTATGCGGATCGGGAGGGGCTCTATTTGCGCAAAGACACCTATGAGGCCTTCCTCCGCATGTACGAGGCGGCCAAAAAGGATGGCGTCAACCTCATCATCCGTTCCGCCACCCGCAACTTCGATTACCAAAAGGGCATCTGGGAAGGCAAGTGGACGGGCGCCCGCGCCATCGAGAACGGCAAGGACGCCTCCAAAGCTTACCCCAACCCCAAAGACCGGGCCCTCAAGATCCTGGAGTACAGCTCTATGCCCGGCACCTCCCGCCACCACTGGGGCACCGATATGGACCTGAACGCCTTCACTAACGAATACTTCGCAACTGGCCAGGGGCTGAAGATCTACCAGTGGCTCACCGCCCACGCCGCCGAATACGGGTTCTGTCAGCCCTATAGCCCCAAAGGCGAAGCACGTCCCTATGGTTACAACGAAGAGAAGTGGCACTGGTCTTACCTGCCGGTCGCTCAACCGCTGACCGCCCTCGCCGAAGAGAAGCTGAAGGACGAGATGATCACCGGCTTTAAAGGCGCCGAGGTGGCCAGAGAGATCGGGGTGGTGGAAAAATATGTGCTTGGGGTCAATTCCGATTGCTTGCCCCGGTAGAAACGCCAGTTGAAAATCAAATTTTTTTTCTAATTTTAAATCCCCTTATATCTCCCAATTTTTGTTGAAAGGCTAATTACTGCCTTCGTAACATTCAATCCACCCAAAACCGCCAGCTTCTATTTGCATTGCCTGGCTTCAATAGGGCGATACCCGCTGTATCGGGAAAAACAGGGCCTGTTGAACCAGATTTATATTTAACCCTTTGTGACATTGGGACGAATAAACACTACACTGATCACGCTATTACTCCTAAGCTGTACGCTGCTCAACGGGCAAGAGCTGAGGCTGGAACGCATTTCCAATGACCTGGGGCTTTCTCAAAATACGATCAATGCCATCTTTCAGGACCAGCAAGGTTTTCTCTGGGTAGGCACCAATGACGGCCTCAACCGCTTTGACGGTTATCACTTCAAAGTATATACATTCGACTCCTTTGACTCCCTTTCGCTATCCGACAATCGCATTCAGGCCATCTATGAAAGCCGGCAGGGCCGCCTTTGGGTGGGTACCGCCAATGGGCTCAACTGCTTTGACCGCAAAAAAGGCCACTTCCGCCGCTTCTTCGCCGATGGTTCGGCCAACAGCATCCCTCACAATAGTATCCTTTCCATATCTGAAAGCCGCGACGGGTACATCTGGATAGGGACCCAAAACGGGATGGCCCGGATTTCCGAAACGGAAGCTCCGGCGGGCTTTCAATTCAGGCAGTTTCTGCATGCTTCCGGGCAGAATGAGCAGAACATCAGGGTGCTCGCTGCTGAAGAAGATGAAAACGGAGTTCTATGGGTCTCGACCCATTCGGCGATCTTTCAGATGACGCTACGGGAAAGCCCCGGCGGCTACCGTCTGGAAAAGTTCGATGAATCGAGGCTGCCCGGCCATTGGCAATCCCCTGCCGCCCGGGCCGATAACCGCAACCGGGTCTTTAAAGGCCCGGATGGCGGGATATGGATCACCTCTGGGCCGGGCATCGCCCGATGGATTGCCAGCGAAGGGCGTTTTGAAACCTACGATATGCTGGGCTCCGACCCTGATGCTGTTCTCGGTTACTGGCCTGGTGCAAAAGATATTACCCAGGGCCATTCCGGCAAGATCTGGGTCGGCCATTTCACCGGACTGGACGTCTTCGACCCTGAAAAAAATGAGTTCATTCAATACAACTCAGCCACCGGCCCGGCCCTTGCCGGCACCCTGGAGTATGGCGTCTCAGCAGTTTATGAAAGCCGGGATCAGATCCTTTGGGTAGGTTCTTTCGGCGTAGGCCTATACAAATACGACCCTTTTGCCCGGCGCTTTTCCCGTAAGGAAAGCGATAACAGCATCCTCCTATGGGAGGGCGGCAGCGTACGGTCCATTCTTCCCCATTCATCGGGAAAGGTCCTGGTGGGAATTGCCAACGTCGGCTTCATTACCCTGGATCCGGGTAACCTGGAGCAACGGCCTATTACCTGCCCTTCTTCTGTAGAAGAAGATTGGGGCGTGGTATACGATATGCTGGAAACGCCAGCCGGAGAAATTTGGATCGCTTCCATGTCCGGCCTTTTCCGGGTTTCCATCGAAGAGGAATGCATGCAATTGCTCGAAGCCTTCACCGTAAATAACAATAACGAAAGGGGCAGGGAAGCGTCCTTTGTCTATCAGGTATTGAGAAGCTTAAATGGCGACATCTGGATCGCCACCGACAGCTGCCTGGGAAAACTGGACCGGAGCACCCGGTCCTTCGACTTCTTCCCCCTGCTTGAAGGAAAGGCTTACACCTCAGGTTTTCCGGTTTTATATGAATCCGCCGACGGCACCATCTGGGTAGGCACCAGCAATGGTTTACTCCAGTTTGACCAGGACAGCAAATCCTTTAGCCGTTATGCCAACAACCCCCGGCAAGCACATAGCCTCAGCCACAATGTGGTCAAAACCTTGCACGACGACCCTTTCCAGCCGGATCGCTATCTGTGGGCCGGCACCGCCGGAGGAGGCCTCAACCGGCTCGACCGGAAGTCTGGCCGGTTTCAACACTTCATGGAAAAGGAAGGGCTCCCCGATAAAGTCGTCTATGGCATTCTCGCCGATGAAGAGGGCCACTTATGGCTCAGTACGAACAAAGGGCTTTGCGTGTTTTCTGCGAAGGACTTCTCCGTAAAGAATTTTGACTCCGGCGATGGCCTGCAGGACAATGAGTTCAACACCTATGCCTACCACAAAAGCGCGGACGGACGCATGTTTTTCGGCGGCATCAACGGCTTCAATGCCTTCCTGCCGGAAAAAGTGCTCACCGTCAACCCTCAGGTGCCTTCTGTTGTCCTGACCGGCCTGAGTGTGGACGGTAAGCCGGTCAAACAGGCCAGCCATAGTAGAGGCGGGTATATCAGCTCTGATATTACCATCGCTGACGAGATCAGGCTTTCCTACCTGAACAAAACCATAATCCTGGAATTCGCGGCGCTGCACTATACCAAGCCCTCCATGAATCAGTATGCCTACAAAATGGATGGGTTCGACCACGACTGGAACCATGTCGGAACCCAGCGTACCGCTACTTACACCAACCTGAACCCCGGTATTTATACCTTCAGGGTCAAGGGGGCGTCCAAGGATGGCGTATGGAGCGAAAAGGCTGCTGAGGTGAAGATCGTTATTACTCCGCCCTGGTGGCGCACCTGGTGGGCATATACCTTGTTTGCCCTGGCCTCTGTCCTCCTTTTAGCGGCCTTGCGCCAGTACGAACTGGGGCGGCAACAACTTAAAAATCAGCTCCTGCGGGAAAAACTGGAAGCGGATAGCCTCAAGGAAGCCGATCGGCTGAAAGCCCGTTTTTTTGCCAATATCTCCCACGAACTACGGACCCCGCTAACCCTCATCCTGGGGCAGATCGACAGCCTCATAACACAGGACCGCCCTGAAAAACGAAATGCCCGCCTGGCCATGGCGCAGCGCAACGCCAAACGACTGTTGCAATTGATCAATGAGTTGCTGGACTTTTCCAAACTGGAGGCAGGGCGGATGGAACTCCATGCCCGGAAAAATGACATTATCCCCTTTCTCAAGAACACGCTCCAATCTTTTGAGTCCATGGCCGAAGAGAAAGACATCACCATTGGCTTTTACTCCGACATCGAGCACCAACCCCTTTATTTTGAGAACGACAAGATGACCAAGGTCTTTTACAACCTCTTGTCCAATGCCCTGAAGTTCACTCCTCAGGGCGGCGCCGTCAGCATGCATTTGCTCAGAGAAAGCCCGGAACAGGTAGCCATTGAAATACGAGACAGCGGCATCGGTATTCCAGCCGAGTTGCTCCCCAAGGTCTTTGACCGATTTTTCCAGATCGATAGTTCCAATACGCGTCGATATGAAGGCACAGGTATCGGCCTGGCCCTGTCCAAGGAACTGGTCGAATTGCATGGCGGTTCGATCCATGCCCAAAGCCGGCAGGGTGAAGGCACCTGCATCCGGGTGCTGCTTCCCATCGATCCCGGGCTGGAACAGGCCCCCGGAAAAGAAGCCCAGCCGTCATCTGAAGCATATCAGCCCGAAGTATTATTCTCTCCTGCAGAGTTGGGGACTCCAGTTATTGACCAGGCTCATTCCAAAGCGGTTGAGGGGCCGCAAATACTGATCGTCGAAGATAATGCCGACGTGCGAAGTTACCTGAAAGGCCACCTGCAAGACGCCGGCTTTCAGGTGCTGGAAGCTGCCGATGGAAAAGAAGGGCTGGATAAAGCGGCCGACAGCATACCAGCCCTGATCATAACCGACCTGATGATGCCTCGAATGGACGGCTACACTTTTGCGGAAAAAGTCAGGTCAGATGAAAAGATCAGCCATATCCCCATCGTGATGCTGACAGCCAAGGCTTCGGAAGGCGATAAGTTACAGGGGTTGCAATTGGGTATTGATGACTATCTGGTCAAGCCCTTCAGCTCTAAAGAATTATTGGTTCGGATCAACAACCTGATCCAATTGCGCCGGCAACTGCGGGAACGCTTCAGTAAAGCCACCGTCATCCACCCTTCGGAGGTTTCCGCTATTTCCAAGGATCGGGTTTTCCTGCAGAAAGTCCTTCAATCCATTGAAGCTCATTTGGAAGACGAGCAGTTTTCCGTCTCTGTACTGGCCGATTCCGTAGCGATGAGCGCCAACCACCTCAACCGCAAATTGCAGGCGCTGATCGACCAGCCTGCCGGCCAGCTTATCCGCTCTATGCGCCTGCAACGGGCCGCCAGCTTGCTGGTACAAGATGCTGCCAACGTATCCGAAATTGCCTATCGCATGGGCTTCAGCAGTCCCGCTAATTTTTCCCGAAGTTTTAAAAATCAGTTTGGATGCTCGCCGTCTGAGTATGCCTCTTCTTCCGAAGCCCGAAAGGGTTGATCAGGGGATTAGGCCCGGAATGGATAACCGCTGGAATAGAGATTGAACCTGTTCAGGCAACCCTGTTCATTCCTGATAATTTGCGCCCCACCTGTCCAATTTGTTCGGAAATGAATGGTTTTGGGTGGAAAATGAAAAGCACGGCCCACCCTTTTTTTTGAACCTTGTCATGCCCGGGAAAAATTACCGGAACCCATATATCACCAATAACCCTGTAATCCAATTCACTATGAAAAAGCTGATCATCTTGGTACTTGCGATAGGTATTGGCACAACCCTCCAGGCCCAAAACACCATCTACTGGAAAGGAGGAACTCCGGGGGAAGAGACCAAATGGTATAACCCCAAGAACTGGTCTCCCAACCGGATTCCTGCTTCCAATGACATCGTGGTCATTCCCAACTGCTCTTCTCACGGCGGCTTCTACCCTGAGCTTGCCGAAACCGCCGCGCCTATCGCCCACCTCCGGGTGGAGAGCGGCGCCGTCCTTACCATCCAAAAAGGCGGTTATTTGTCTATCGACGGCAGCGCCACTTTCAATGACGGTATTTCCCTCTTTGGAACTATCCTCAATTATGGCCATATCTCCATTATCGATGCAGGAGTGGAAGACATCGATAATCCCTTCGGGCATTTTGTCAATCATGGTGTTGCAATCATCGACTCGAAGGAGTCGATGGCGCCATTGGCTCAACACTAGGACACCCTAAAGGCCTAAACACCTAAAACACATAAAACATGAAAACACTGCTCATCACTGCTTTTTCTGCCATTCTGCTGATCAGTGCCATCCAGGCCGGTAATGCACAATCCTCCCGCCATGCCAAAAAGCAGGGTTTCGTTGGCCTTGAGCTAGGCATGGATGTTTTGCTGTTGAAAACAGGAATGAGTGTAAGGCTGTAACCTTACCGGGCTTTGCCCGGCAGTTCGTCGTACAGGAAAATGCCGTATCTTTCCGTTTCAAAAACCGATATCATGAAGCGATTGATACTCCTGTTGACTGCTGCCTTCCTGGCCGGGCAGTCCTCCGCACAACTGATGCGCGCCCGTATCCATGAAGACTTTAGCATCACTGTTGAGGAAGTGCAAGGCCCGGTACCTGCAGAATTCCGCGGCGGCAATAATTTCGAACAGCTGCCGGGTTTTCCCAAAGGCTATCCCGCCAGCCCCAACCTCAAGAATTTTCGGAACGTAGCCCTGGCCAACCTCGATGATGACGCGGGCGATGAAATTCTCTGGCCGGCCGGCAACCGGCTATTCGCTTACCGCCACGATGGGCTGCTCTGGGAAAAGGTGCTGTCCTCTGAAGCGATCTATCCGCCTGCTGTCGCCGATATCGATAACGATGGAGCGCTAGAGATCGTCCAGGCGGCTTTCGGCCTGCAGGGAGCCCCCCTGCTCTATGCCCTGGAGGCCGATGGTTCCGATGTGCCGGGGTGGCCGGCCAGCCTGGACGGCAACCGTATATTCTATTCTCCCGCCCTTTCCGACCTGGACGGCAACGGCACGTTGGAGATAGTCGTCTGTGCCCGCAGCGGCTCTATTGGCCGGGTTTATGTCCTGAATGCCGATGGCAGCGCCTTCAGCGAGCATTGGCCGGTAGAACTGGACTCCGGCCCGGCAACAACTCCTTCAGTGGGCGACATAGATCTAAATGGGGTCAAAGATATTGTCGTCCATTCCGGACTTGCCCGTTATGCTTTTAGCCTGGATGGAGAGCTGCTGCCCGGCTTCCCGGTCGGCACCGGCCCGGAAACAGTGCACACCTATCAATCTCCGGTACTGATCGACCTGGAGAACGATGGCCCTCTGGAGATCGTCGGCGCCGCCCACGGGGATGCTCCCGAATTTTTTGTCACCGATAATCATGGTGATTACCGCTCCGGCTGGCCCAAACCTGCAGAAGTCTGGACCTATACTACACCAACAGTCGTGGAGCTGGATGGCGAGCCCACCATTTTCATGTGCCGCCGCATAGGCGATACTCCGGCAGATATGCTCTATGCCTGGGATGCCGAAGGTAACCTGCGAGAGGGGTTCCCGATCAATAAATCCGGCGGTAACGAGGGCATCATCAGTATAGCCGATGTGGATGGGGATGAAACGTTTGAGGTGGTTTTCGGCTCCGATCTCTTTACAGCCGATGGCCCCGGCTTCCTGCACGCTTACGAATTGGACGGCAGTGGGGAGGTGGAAGGGTTTCCTCTCCGTCCCCGAGGTATCAATGCTATGAACGGCGCTGCATTGAGCGACATCAATAATGACGGCATGATGGACCTCATTGCCGTTTCTTATACCCTCACCTTCGGTATGGGCATTGATTCCGTTTACCTGCACGCCTATAACCTCAACGTGCCCTATAGCCCCGAACGGGTGCTCTGGAGCACCTACAAAGGCAGCAATACCCGCGATGGCCTGCTGACACCACAGTCCGTTTCCGGTACGGCAGCTCAGAACAGCCCTCTGATAGAGATAAGGGCTTCCCCAAACCCAGCCCATAGTGAAACCCTGCTGTCTTTCTCCCTGGAGCAGCCTACGGAAGCTTCCATCCACCTGTCCGACGTCCTGGGCCGGGAGCAGCAACAGTTACTGGCCCGTTACTGGGCTGCCGGCCCGCAACAAGCCCGTATTCCATTAAACAATTTGCCCGCCGGCCTGTATTGGATAAGTGTGAGGAATGGAGATAAGCTATTGGGAAGGACACCGGTATTGATCCGGTGAATACTGTAAGTCATCCCTCTGCAAAAATATTTTGAAATACCGAGAAATGCAGAGCAGAGCAGGGCTACCTGTATGAGGCTGTTCCGGAGTGCCCTCGCTTATACACTTGTCCACACATATACATATATACAATAAAAACCATGGCACTCACCGAATCCAACATGCTCGAACTGGGGACCAAAGCCCCGGAATTTGTGCTGCCGGACACCGTTTCCGGTAAAAACATCAGCCTTTCCGATATCCGGTCGGAAAAGGCCACCGTCATTATGTTCCTCTGCAATCATTGTCCCTATGTGGTCCACGTTAATCCGGAGATCATTCGCCTGGCCAGGGAATACCAGGAGAAGGGCGTCAGCTTCGTGGCCATCAGTTCCAATGATGCAGGCAAATATCCGCAGGATGGGCCGGAGGAGATGAAAAAGCTGGCAGCGCGGGTAGGTTACCCTTTCCCTTACCTCTACGATGAGCGTCAGGATGTCGCCCGTGACTATGATGCCGCCTGCACGCCGGACTTCTACGTTTTTGATGGAAAGCTTCGGCTCGTTTATCGCGGCCGCCTCGACCGTTCCCGTCCTGGCAGTGGCATTCCTCTCACCGGTGAGGACCTGCGCGCCGCCCTTGATGCGGTGCTGGCTGGAGAACCGGTGGCGGAGGAGCAGTATCCGAGCGCAGGGTGCAACATCAAGTGGAAACCCTATTGATCAGGAGGGCTGGTTGGCATGGGGGTATTTGTTTCAGGTTTGCCGGATAGGGGGATGAACGATTTAATGCCCTGTGGTGTTGACCTTCAGGCGAATGTGAAGAGGATTCTTTATCTTTGCCTCCCGAAAGTTTAAACAGAACAGCATGTTTCCTGAATACGATGTAATAGTAGTGGGAGCCGGCCACTCCGGTTGCGAAGCAGCCGTGGCTGCCGCCAATATGGGCTCCAGAGTGATGCTGGTGACGATGAACATGAACACCATCGCCCAGATGTCGTGCAACCCGGCCATGGGGGGGGTGGCCAAGGGGCAGATCGTGCGCGAGATCGACGCCCTGGGAGGGTATTCGGGTATTGTGACCGACCACACCATGGTGCAGTTCCGCATGCTGAACCGCTCTAAAGGGCCGGCTATGTGGAGCCCCCGAGCCCAGAGCGACCGCATGCTGTTCGCCCGCAAGTGGCGCAATATGCTGGAAGAACACCCCAATATTGATTTCTGGCAGGAGATGGCCACCGGAATTATAGTGAAGAACGGAGTAGCCAGGGGCGTCCGTACCAGTATGGGACTGGAGATCCCTGCCAAAGCAGTAGTGCTTACCAACGGCACTTTCCTCAACGGGGTGATCCACATCGGCGAGAAACAATTCGGTGGTGGCCGCGCTGGTGAAAAGGCGGCAAAAGGCATTACGGAACAACTCGTCGAGTTGGGCTTCGAGGCCGGTAGGATGAAAACGGGCACTCCGCCCCGGGTCGACGGCCGTACGCTGGACTGGGCCGCTATGGAAGTTCAACCGGGAGATGAAAACCCCAGCAAGTTTTCCTACACCGATACGCCCAAACTGGAGAAGCAACTGCCCTGCCACATTGCCTACACCAGCCCGGAGGTACACGACATCCTGCGGACGGGCTTTGGCCGATCGCCTATGTTCAACGGGCGCATCCAGGGCCTGGGGCCGCGCTATTGCCCTTCCATCGAAGATAAGATCGACCGCTTTGCCGATAAAGACCGCCACCAGCTATTCGTCGAGCCGGAAGGCTGGGATACCTGCGAGATCTATGTCAACGGGTTCTCCTCCTCCCTGCCGGAAGACGTGCAGTACAAGGCGCTGCGCACCGTACGGGGCTTCGAGAACATGAAGATGTTCCGCCCGGGTTACGCCATCGAATACGATTTCTTCCCGCCCACTCAGCTGAAAACCTCGCTGGAAACCCACCTGGTGAAGAACCTCTTCTTTGCCGGGCAGATCAACGGGACCACGGGCTACGAAGAGGCGGGCTGCCAGGGCATGATGGCAGGCATCAACGCCCACCTGGCTGTCAACGATGAAGAGCCCTTCATCCTGAAGCGGTCGGAAGCGTACATTGGCGTACTCATCGACGACCTGGTCAATAAAGGCACCAAGGAGCCTTACCGCATGTTCACTTCCCGGGCCGAATACCGCATCCTGCTGCGCCAGGACAATGCCGACCTGCGCCTGACCCCGCTGGCACAGAAGCTGGGCATCCGCGGTACGGACGAGCGCATGATCCGCGTAGCCGCTAAAGAAGATGCCGCCCGGGCTATCGAAAAATTCTTCAAGGAATACAGTGTAGAACCGGGGCAGGTCAACCGATACCTGGAAGAGCAGGGCACCAGCCCTATCAGTCAGAAAGTTAAGCTGCTGGGCATTCTGCTGCGCCCCCAGATCGATACGGCCGGCCTGCGCAGTGCCCTGCCCGCTCTCGACGAATTCCTGCAAGGCTACGAGCCGGAGTTCATCGATCTCGCCGAGATCAACATGAAATACGAGGGGTACATAGACCGGGAGCAGGAGCGTGTCGACAAAATGAACCGCCTGGAGTCCGTTCGCCTCAGCGACACCTTCGACTACCAGCAGTTGTCTTCTCTCTCCAAGGAGGCCAGGGAAAAGCTCTCCCAGATCAGGCCCCGCACCGTGGGGCAGGCCAGTCGCATCAGTGGAGTGTCGCCGGCGGATATCTCGGTGTTATTGGTGCACATGGGGCGGTAGAAAGGCCTCAAAGATGTACAGTGGATGGTTGTCCATCGTACTGCCCACAATGCACACCCTGGCTATTGTGAAGATAATAACATCGTCTTAGGCCAAACCTCCCGTTAATGAAAGATGGCCTGTTACCTCAAAATGACCTCCGTCTTTAGTGTTGAGGCCGCGCTACCGATATAGGAACCGAGGACCGGCGCGGTGCGTTCCGGATAGGCCGAAGCGGCCACGGCCACATGGCGCCGGGACACGGCGCTGCCTTGCGTAGGGTCGAAGCCGCGCCAGCCGGCGCCGGGCAGGTACACTTCCACCCAGGCATGGAGCTCATTTTTGGCGTCCTCCCTGTCCGTCCATGCATAACCACTGACGAAGCGGGCGGCGAGCCCAACGGACTGGCAGGCGGCGACCATGAGGGTGCTCAGGTCTCGACAGGACCCCCGGCGGTTCAGGAAGGTATCCAGCGGGTCGTGCGGAGGGCCTTCTTCCCGAAGCGTGTAGGTGAAACCTTCATGGATGCGTTGGCACAAGAGCGTCAGGAAGGCAACGGTTTGGCCTGCGGCTTCCGATAACAGGTTGGAAGCCCATTCCGTTATAGCAGGTTCGAAAAATGGCGGCCCTTTGTATATCTCCAACAGTTGTTCCAGCAAACCGGAATAGGTGAATGGCAATTGAGCCGCCTCAAAGGGGTATATGATGAAGTAATGGGGGTCGAAAGGCGGGCAATCAACGGTCATTTCCAGAACGATCTCCAGTTGATCTGCCGGGCCATTAAAATACGCCCAATGACTGGGGTTGCCTTCTGCATCCAATTCCGAATACAAGCCGCTGGGTTCCGGAGAGATCTTCAACTGATGGCCGATCAGGCGTTGGTGGAGGCTCAGGCGCGGCCACAAATTCAGGCGCTGGGGCCCCAGCAGAACAGGAGCCTCATACTGATAAAGCAGTCGATGGTAAATGAATAATGCTGATGACACGGTTCTGAGTGGATCTTTTAGCCTTGTTCCTGAGTGCCTCCGTTGAAAGGCGCTACAGGTTTGAGCGCAAAGTACGTCTCAAATATGGCTTCTCCAACAAGATTGTTGCGCTTTTGGAAATCATCCAGGTATTCGTGCAGGCCCGAAGTTACGATCTCGCTGGCGTCGGTAAATTCGAGCTCTGACCGAAGCCGGCCCATTACTTTGATCGCTTTGTTACCTTTGGTGTCTCCGTCCGAAATGGCCAGCAGCGACTGTTCGGCCTGGGAGAGGCAATAATATATGGATCGCGGAAACCTGCGGTCCAAAACCAGGAAATAAATGATGTCTTCCGGACGCAGCACCCGGAATGCCTGCCGGTACATGTTGTAGGCGCTGGCAGACTTGAGCACTGCCGACCATTGCAGGAGGTCCATATTGGTGCCGATGGCCTCGATGCTGGGCAACAAGATGAAATATTTGATATCGAGGAAGCGCGATGTCTTATCGGCCCGTTCGAGGAAGCGCCCCAGCCGGCTGAAATGCCAGCTTTCGTTGCGGGAGAGGGTAGAATCGACAATGCCGTAGAACAACTGGCTGGCCATTTTGATATCGTTGAAGAAATCCTGCCATTCATCCATCTTCCAGCCCTGTTTGGAGGAAACCTGCTGCACGTCCAGGAAAACCTGGTTGAGGTGCTCCCACATTTCTTTGGTGATGCTCTCCCTTACACTGCGGGCATTCTCCCGTGCTGCCCGGAGACAGCTAAGGATGGAATTGGGGTTGCGCTGGTCGAAGCTCATGAACTGAAGCACGGCGTCCCGGGCCGGGTTATCAAAGTATTGATAAAAAAGATGGTTGTCGGCATTCGCCACAAGCAAGGGTTCCCATTGCTCCCGTTCACTAGGCGGCATATCCAGAATGAGGTTGAAGTTGACCGACATAAAGCGGGCATAGTTTTCCGCCCGCTCGATGTAGCGGTTCATCCAGTAGATAGAATTGGCAACGCGGCTTAGCATAGGTTGATGTGCGATTTTGATATGCGATGTGCGATGTGCGATTTTTGATGTGCGATGTGTTATCGGGGGAAGGCCGGAGGAGGCGATCGAACATAACGCACCGAAAATCAAACTTTAGTACAGCACCCAGGTGTCCTTGCTTCCTCCGCCCTGGGAGGAATTCACCACCAACGACCCTTTGCGCATGGCCACCCGGGTCAGCCCGCCAGGGATCACCTCTACCTTTTCTCCATAGAGGATATAAGGGCGCAGGTCCACGTGGCGGCCTTCAAACCGGCCGTCGATATTGGTCGGTACCCGGGATAGAGAAATGGTAGGTTGGGCTATATAATTCCGGGGGTTGGCCTGGATGCGTTTACGGAATTCATCGCATTCTGCCCTGGTTGACTTCGGGCCGATGAGCATCCCGTATCCCCCGGCTTCGTTGGCCTCTTTGACTACCAGTTGTTCAATGTGTTCCAGTACGTACTTGCGGCTGTCCTCTTCTTCGCAGATGTAGGTATGAACGTTGGGCAATATGGCGTCCTGGCCCAGATAGTACTTAATGATACGCGGCACGTAGGCATATACGACCTTGTCGTCGGCCACGCCGGTGCCCGGTGCGTTGGCCAGTGCTATCTGTCCATTGCGGTATGCTTCAAAAATACCCGGGATACCGATCAGGGACTCTGGGTTGAAGGCCAGAGGGTCCAGGAAGGTGTCGTCGATGCGGCGATAGATCACATCAACCGGTTCAAACCCCCTGGTTGTCCGCATCTTAACTTGCCCGTCCAGGACGATCAGGTCGTTGCTCTCCACCAATTGTACCCCCATCTGCTGGGCGAGGTAGGAATGTTCGAAATAAGCCGAATTGTAGGTTCCCGGAGTTAGGACCACAACGGTAGGGGCGATTTTCCCGCTGAGGTATTGCAGCATGTCCAGCAAACGGGTCGGATAATCGGAAACATGCTGTACCCCAACCTTTTCCAGGACCTCCGGAAAGGACTTTTTCAGGATTTCCCGGTTTTCAAGCATATAAGATACGCCGGAAGGACAACGCAGATTATCTTCCAGGACCATGAAGTTTCCGTCGTCCCCCCGGATCAGGTCTGAACCGGTGATATGGCACCAGATCCCTTTAGGCGGATTGAGCCCCATACATTGCGGCAGGAAGCTCCGGCTCGATTCGATCACATGCCGCGGAATGATACCGTCCTTGATAATGCGCTGATCGTGATACAGGTCATCGAGAAACAGGTTGAGCGCGGTTACCCGCTGTATAAGGCCTTCCTCCAACCTTCTCCACTCGCCTCCGCCAATGATGCGGGGAATGATGTCGATCGGCATGATCCGTTCCACCCCCTGATTTTCGGAATAGACGTTGAAGGTGATCCCCATGGACAGCAGGGTGCGCTCGGCAGCATGCTGCTTGGTGGAAAAGTCTTTGCGGGACATTTGCAGAAGCTCTTCATAAAGATAAGCGCATTCAGTCCGTACGGTACCGTCGGGCAGGAACATCTCATCGAAAAAGCCGCCTGTCTCATATCCCTCAAAGGAGGTAAGTGCTAAAGGCCTGTTGTTTGCCATACTGAAAGGATAATGAAAATCAAGGTCTTAATGGCTGAGTTGGAAAGGGCTGGATGGCCAAAGGTGTTTGGCGCGGATCAATTTAATCATTTAAACCGACTTGGCAAACAAAAAGGAAACCACTTCTATCCGGCCCTCTGACATTTCTCACCTTTTTCCGCTGACGAAAGTCATCCCTGACGACAGGAAAAAGGCAGAATTTAATGGTGGATATAAAAACCTCTGCTTATGCGCACCCTAGAAAAAATATTCCCAGGCTTTTTCGCTGCGATAGGCATCACCGTCGTAGCTACGTGGTTTGCCCTTCTGATCATTGGAGTGGCCAATACCATGGTGCATATTTTGTTCCTTTTTATCACCGCCTTCATTTTCGAAATTTATTCCAGTAATCAGGAATATCAGGCCAATGAGGCCAAACGGAAGAGGGAGATGGAAGAAGTGGAGCACATGCTGAAACAACTAAAAGAAGACGACCATGAGGAAATGATAGAAGAATTGGAAGAGGAATATAATCTTTGACCCTTTTCCAGCATAAACTGCACTATAGAACAGCCAGTTGAAGCAGTAGCCTTATTCATTGGGGCTACTGCTTCTTCATTTCGGACGTACTTTAAATTAGCTCCCACAAAAAAAGCCCCCATGCCCGAGGGCCATGGGGGGAGAGAAACCTCTCAAAGATTTCTGGATACTATCTTACTACGACAAAACGCGTGCCAGAAATGTCGCCTTCCACTTGCAGGAAGTAAGTGCCCGGCTGTAGATCGCTGATATCGAACGCTTTCTGATTCTGGCCGGCAGCCAGTTCCCATTCCTGGATCTGTACTACCTGGCCGAGCATGCTCACAATATGAGCCCGAACAGCCCGGTTTTCTTTTGATTCATACGTAACGGTGATCCGTTCTTTAGCTGGGTTGGGAAAGAGGTGCAATACTTCGCGCCCGGCAATACCTGCTACTTTTTTAGTGGATACGATACCAGATCCTGCGCGTGCGCCGACATTGACACAGAAATTCGTCGTCTCCTGGAACCCAAAGCTACTGCCTGCGGCCAGCACTGCTCCTCCGGCATCTTCCAGCACATAAGACCCCGTGCCGTAGTTGCAGCAAATCCCATCGCCATAAGAGTCGTAGATGATGAGGTCGTAGCAGCCGGTACTCAGACAGGCAGTTTGTACTACGGTTGCTCCATCCGGCTGGCTGCCGTAAGGGCCACCGGAAGCCACCACACTGCCGCTCGCATCGGTGATCTCCCAGTCTGTCTCCTCGGGGTAGTCATCCAGGATGATGGTCAGCGTTACGTCCGAACAACCGCCGCCGGCTTCGGTGGACAGCGCTATGTCGTCGATGGCCATATCGCCCTGCCAGGTCGTTCCGGTGGTGCCCACATAGCGAAGCTCTACCCCGTTGCCTGCAAAAGCGCTGAGGTCTATATTGGCGGCCAGCCAGGTATTGCCCTGGTTGCCGGAGCGCGACCATACAGTGGACCAGGTGCTGCTGCCCGCCTGCCGTACCTGTAGCTGCAAGCTGCCCATACTGGAGGCGCCATACATGTGGTAACGGAAGCTGAAGGCTGCATTGGTTGCCGAAGAGAGGTCGAAGCAGGGGCTGTTCAAAAGGGACACCTTGTTGGAATAGTTGGGGCTGGAAGATTCCGCATAGATGTACCAGTTGCCCTGGGCAGCGCTGCCGGGCCCGGTGCCCGAGGAAGGAGTGCTCCCGCTGTTGCGCGTCCAGTTGAAGTCGTCGCCACTGCCCTGTGTCCAATCACCAAGCCCACTCTCGAAGCTTTCGTTGTAGGGGAAAGAGGCAACGCCGCCGCTGCACCCGCCGCCACCCGCCGGCACGACTGTGATGTAGCCTGTTTTGGTTTCGGTATCGCTGCCGCTGGCATTGGTTGCAGTCAGGCTCACATTATAAGTGCCTGCCGTATTGTAGGTGACGGTAGGATTCCGGGTGCTGCTCACTGCCGGGCTGCCGCCGGGGAAAGACCAGGACCAGGCGGTGGGGTTGTTGGCGGAGAGGTCGGAAAAGGTAAGGCTCTGCCCTTCGGTAATGGTGGTAGGTGCGGCACTGAAGTTGGCTACCGGAGGGGAGCTGTTACTCGCCGTGATTGTGATATCGTCGATGCAGATGTCGCCCTGCCAGGAATTACCTGTAATGCCGGAGAAGCGCAGGCGCAATCCACTTTCCCCTCCATAGTTTGAAAGCCCGACGCTGACACCGGCCCAGTCGCTACCCTGGCCGCCACTGCGCGACCATATTGTAGTCCAGCTGGTGCCATTGGTGCTGGCCTGCAGGGCGAGGGTGCCGGTGGCGTTGCCGAGCATATGGTACTGAAACCGGATCTCGGCAAAGCTTTTACCGGTAAGGTCGAAGCAGGGAGATTCCAGGATTGCCCGTTTCTCGGGGTAATTCGGGCTGGAAGCTTCCATATACATGTAGAAAAAGCCTTCGGCGGCGGTTGAGGGCCCGGTGCCGGAAGAAGGCGTACTTCCGGAGCGGTTCGTCCAGTCAAAATCATCGGCTGTACTTTGCACCCAGTTGCCTGCGCCGTTCTCGAAGCTTTCCGTGTAGGGGAAGGAACTGATGGTGGTGGAGCAGGTAGGGCCGCTGCCTCCCCCTGAGCAGGCGGTAGAGTTGACCAGGGACGCCCGGCGGGGGCTGTTGGCCATCACGGCCTGCATTCGGGCTTTCTGGCCGAGGGTAAAGATGTTCATACAGGCGTCATCGGTATAGTCCATATAATTGCGGACCATATCCGTGGAGCCGCAGGATACGTGGGTGGTGGGGCAGCCGTAATTGGCGTCATCCGATTCAGGCGTATCGGCACAGTAATCATCGATGCCGCATCCGCCGTCGCCCCAGATGTGCCGCAGCCCGAAAAAGTGGCCCACTTCGTGGGTAGCGGTGCGCCCCTGATTGTAGGTATTGCCCTGAGGGTTGGGGGCGGTGGTGCTGCCCACCGAGGTAGAAAGCAGTACGACTCCATCGGTATTGGCGGCGCCGCCGTTGCTGTTGAGTCCCGACAGGCCCGACTGGCTGGGGAATTGGGCGTACCCCAGAATACCGCAGTTGATATCCATTACCCAGATATTAAAATACTGGTTGGGGTCCCACTGCGATTGAGGTTTGATGGTGCCTTCGATGTAAGCTTCATTGAAACTGCCGCCGGCGCCGCAGGTGCCGTAAGGCGGGGCTGTCCAGCCTTTGGTGTTGCGGTTGATGCGGTTGATGCCGGGCTCCGTCAGGGTGCTGCCGTCGGGAGCTACGGTAGCAGGACAGAATTCGATCTCGGAGTCTGCTCCAACCGGGTTGTTATTGTAACCGGAGGTGCCGAGGATGCGCCGGAAATCATTATTCAGCTGTTCGATCTGGGCGTTGACATAGATGGCGCTGAGGTTATCGCCCGTTCCAACAGCCTCGCCGTTGTGAATGATATGGAATACTACAGGCACGGTAAGGGTAACGGAGCGAAAGGCCGGTTGCTGCTCGTAGGACCTGACCCGCGGCGCCAGCCATTCTTCGAATTCTTCAAGCGTGCCGAGCCGGGGATGCTGCTCGCGCAGGTGCTGGTCGGCTTCCACGGTAAAGCAGCGAACGACATGCTGTGATTGGGCACTTAGTGTAAAGGCTACCAATAGAAATAGCAGCCCGGATAAGGGGAACTTCGTTTTTGAGATCATGTCTAAATCGATTTTTGGTACAATTCACAAAAAAAAACACTGGTTCAATGCCGCTGCAGATCAAGAACAGCAGCTCTTCAATAGATCTTCATAAATGGGGTATAGTGCGGCTGGAGATGGGTGAAATGCAAATGCATTTTATCGGTGAATACCGGTACATTGCGCACGGACATAATGCCGTTCTTACCTTGCAGTTCCCAATTGTTTTGATAGTTGCTAATATTCCCGGGCTGGATATACGGGTGAGGTTGAAATACCAAACTGAGGCCCAAAGCCCTTTGTTCATAACAAATTTACGCTTATATTTTATTTTTCAAAACAAAGAAAGGATAGAAATGAAGAAGAAGATAAATTGAATCGCCCGAATTGAATGCGCTCTTAGGGTCCGGAGAAGAATAACTTCCCCATTTGATACGGCCCTTTTTCCGCCGGGCTGCCCCGACACTGCGTGTGCGGGGTAGACTGTTGCTCGATCGGTCACTTAGCGCTGCTAGGCTCCCTCCTCGCGCCTTGCCCGGCGAAAAAATGACTCGCCTGAAATGAGGAACTTATTTTTCTCCGGCCCCTTAGGATTTTCAATTGCAAAACCTTTACTAACTTTGCATGCTACCAAATCAAAACCATTTCCCCTCATGAAACGTACCATTTTTCATCTGACACTGGCAATTGTATTCACGCTGACAAACATGAATGTTTCCAAAGCACAATTTATTTTTCCTAAAACGGATATACACCATGAGGTAGATTCCATGCATGGCTACATGCTCACCGACCCTTATCGCTGGCTGGAGGACAAGAAAGACCCCAAGGTACAGCAGTGGAGCCGGGCTCAGCACGAGTCTACCCTCAGTTATATAAACGGCGCTTACCCTATGGTTCCCGGCCTGCGCGATGAAATACAGGCCTACATCGACCGGGACATCATCAGCCCTATGCAACTGGTCGCCGACCGGCAGTTCTTCACCATCCGGAAAAAGGGCGACAAGCAATCAAAGCTTTATACCCGCATCGGCGAGCAGGATATCCTGTTGTTCGACCCGGAAAAACTCGACCCTTCCGGCAAAACCTCTATGACGGGCAGAGACTTCACCCAGAAGGCGGACAGGGTGGCCGTTGGCGTACAGTCGAAAGGAGCGGAGATCAGCACCTACTATATAATAGATACCAAGACGGGAAAAGTGCTGGGCGATCCGATCGAAGGGCTGCGCGGTTTTTCCTGGACGAAAGATGAACAACATGCCTACCTCTGGGTACGCACCCAGGAGATGATCGACCAGCAGAAGCCGGTGGAGGTCCGCCTCCACAAGATCGGCAGCCCACGCAGCGAGGATAAGGCACTGCTCATTCCTCAGGATTCTAAAAACGTGGCCGGAGTATTCGATACGCGCTACAGCGACCTGACTTTCTTCAGCGAGGGCGATTTTTACGCCACTCATTCCCTGCGGATGAAGCCGATCGGGTCTGATGCCGAACCGGTTGAGATCTATTCTAACCAAAAATATCGGGCCACGCCTAATGCCATTGGCGACAAGATCTACTTCTACACCAATCACGAGGCGCCCAATTTCAAACTCATGGTGGCCGACAAAAAACAGCCGGGGTTTGAACATTGGAAGGAACTCATCCCGGAAAGGAAAGAGATCGTCCTGGAAGATTATACCGTGACCGACGACTTCCTCCTTACTCAGGAAAAAAAGGACGTGCTGAGCCGCCTGCGCCTTTACACTCTCGACGGGAAATTCATCAAAGATATCGAAGCGCCGGAAGTCGGCAACATTTCCGGAGTGAACTTCAACCGCGACGTGAACGCCGTTTTCGTGAGCCTGAGCACATTCACCAGCCCGGCCAAGATCTTCCGCCTCGACCCTTCGAAGCTGGCGGCCGAAGGCCTGGAATGGGAGCTTTTCTACGAGCAGGAGGTACCCGTTGATACCAAGGACATCGAGGCCCGCATCGAATTTTTCCAGTCCAAGGACGGCGCCCGGGTGCCGATATTCATCGTACACAAGAAAGGCCTGAAGCTGGACGGTAACAATCCCACGCTGCTCTACGGATATGGAGGGTTCAACATCGGGATCTCTCCTTCCTTCGTGGGGCTTCGGGCCATGTTCATCAATCGCGGCGGGGTCTTTGCCGAGGTCGGGCTTCGCGGAGGCGATGAGTTCGGCGAGAAATGGCACGAAGACGGCATGCTGTTCAACAAGCAGAATACCTTCGACGATTTCATCGCCGGAGCTGAATATATGATCCGGGAAGGTTATACCAACACCGGCCGGCTGGCCATGGAAGGCGGCAGCAATGGCGGGCTGCTGGTCGGCGCCGTGCTGACCCAGCGCCCCGACCTGTTCAAAACGGCCGTCTGCGCCGTGCCCCTGTTGGATATGATCCGCTATCACAAATTCCTGATCGCCCGCTACTGGATCCCGGAGTATGGCGACCCGGACAAAAAAGAAGACTTCCAGAATATCCTGCAGTACTCGCCTTATCACAACATCCGTATGGGCGTCAACCATCCTACGACGCTGGTTATTGCCGGAGAGAACGACTCGAGGGTAGACCCACTGCACGCCAAGAAGTTTGTCGCCGCTTTACAGAATAACCCCGGGCAGGTTGATCCGGTGTTCCTCTATATCAACTACGACAGCGGACACGGATCCGGACAGTCGACGGACCAATTGATCGATTACTATGAGTTCCGGACGCGGTTTTTGTTGTATCAGCTCGGAATGGTGGAAGGGGAGGAGCGGTAAGGCGTTGCCTTACTTCACCGATAATAGTCCGCCATTTCCATCATCAACCCGTTTACCAGGCCGTACCAATTGTAGTGGCGGCCATTGGTGGTGAGTGCGATGGTCACTTCGTATTCAGGCAGGTACATCAGAATGGCGCGGTAGCCCATCAGCGCTCCGGTATGGCCCATGTGGATAATTCCGTTATTGTCCCACAGGCGCATGCCCAGGCCATAGTGGTCGCCGCCCACCGAATTGCCGATGTCCCTGATCATTTCCTGCAGGGAAGAGTCGCTGACCAGTTTTCCGGTGAATAGCGCATGGCCAAAACGGGCAACATCGCTGGGGGTGGAGACGATCGCTCCGGCAGCGCCTACCGCCGATTGGTGGTATTCATAGGCCCGGTCGTTTTCGGCGAGGCTGTCGATCTTATTGTGACGGGTACTGAAATCGTCGTAAAGGGTTTGTTTCAGGCCCAGCGGGCCGAAGATGTATTCCTGGTAGGCTTCCGCCAGGGGTTTTTCCAGTACTTTCTCGATGAGTTCTCCCAGCAGGTAAAAACCGGTGTTAGAATAAGCGTACCCCTCACCTGGCTGAAAGCGGGCCCGCCGGCGGGAGGCGAAGTAGTGGATATCATTGGGGGTCCAGGTGCGGTACTTCCAGTTGCCGCGGTAAAAGGAAGGATGGTTGAGGTGGTCAATAACGCCGGCAGTATGGCTGAGCAGCTGCCTGATGGTTACTTCTTTGGAATAGGGAAGGCCTGCAACCGGCAGGTGATCGTAAAGTTTATCGTCCAGTTGTAAGCGCCCTTCTTCCACCAGGCGGAGGATGAGGGCAGAGGTGAATAGTTTGGAAATGCTGGCCACCCGGAAGCGGTGGTTAGGGCTTAGGGGCTCTTTGTTCCAGGGGTTGCTCCGCCCCTGGGTTGAAGTGTGAAGGGCGCCATCGGGCGTAATGATGGCAGCGGAAACCCCAAGAAGGCCGGAGGTCTCTTCTTTATAGAGGCTGGCAAAGGATTCGTCAAGATGTTGTTTTACCGAATGGCCGTATTCAACATCCAGGCTGATCATTTTGGTGCGGACCACCCGGCCGTCATCTGCCTTTATGGTGATCACATATTCCCCTTTATCCGCCCGGCTCGGATTGCCATACAATTGTACCAGATAAGGATCGAAGGATAACCATTCGGGGAGGTTGTGGGCGGTGATTTTCAGGATGTCATTATCAATATCTTCCACTTCGATATCCAGTTCGAAAGTAGATTCCGTAAAGGCCTGAATATACGTGCCGGTAGGCTCCACAAAGATGGGAGGGGTATTAAAGGGGTCTGCGATCGCAATGATCAGGCTGGACAACGCCAGCACAAAGGCTACTAATGGCCACCGGGTGTGTTTCATATCGCCGCCAAGGTTTTCTAAAATCGAATTAACTGCAAAATACGGAGAGAATGGATCCCGAATTTTCCCAGAGACATATATACGAAATAATTAACGCTGTTTATAACATTTAGTTACAAAATAATATCGGCCTTTACTCCGACTTTAACATTTTCAATCGTCCGTTCAATAAAATTGTACAAGGTCCACCAATAATCCATTCACCAGGCTGAACCACTGGCTGTGCGGGTCATTGGTGGCGAGGGTGATGCACAGCCCCTTGGCCGGCACATACATCAGGATGGTACGGTAATCCATCAGCGCCCCGGTATGGCCGTGATGGATGATGCCATGGTCGTCCCACAGGCGGGTGCCCAGCCCATAATGGTCGCCACCCACGGCAAAGCCGTAGTCGGTGGTCATCTGCTCCAGGGAGGCGGGGCTGAGAAAATCCCCTCCGTAAACGGCCTGTCCAAACCGGGCGACGTCGGCAGGAGTGGAAACTATTGCTCCGGCGGCTCCTACTGCGGAAAGGTGGTACTCGTAGGCACGCTCGTTTTCCGCCAACTCGGCAATGTGGGCAATGCGGTTGCTGAAGTCATCGTACAAGGTTCGTTCCAGCCCCAGCGGCTCGAAAATCCATTGTTGGAAAACCGTACGCAGCGATAACCCCGTCACTTTTTCAGCCAGGGCGCCCAGAATGTAAAAGCCGGTATTCGAATAGGCATAGGCGGTTCCGGGCTCGAACAAGGCGCCTTTTTGTACCGCGTAATCGAAGATGTCCTGATTGGTCCAGGTACGGGTCATCCAGCTTCCGGTGAAGAAATCGCTGCTGTTGAGATGGTCCACCACGCCCGCCGTGTGGTTCAGTAACTGGCGGATGGTAATGTCCTCTCCATACTCCAGCCCGGGAATGGGCAGGTAGTCGAACAGCTTATCGTCAAGGCCGAAATAACCTTCTTCCGCCAGGCGCAGGATCAAGGTGGCCGTGAATATCTTGGATACGCTTGCCATGCGGTACTGGTGGTTGGGGTTTACAGCGCCGTCACTAAAAGGGCTGTGCTTGCCGGCAGTGGAAGTGAACAGTTCTCCGTCCGGCGTCGACACTGCCGCCGACACCCCCAGGATGCCAGTCGTGGCCAGATGGAAATATTGGAGCAGCTCCATGTCCAGTTTCTCCTGGAAAGAGAGGATCACCACAACCCGGATGGAGAGCTTTCGGGAAACCTGCTCTTTTCCGTCATCGGCAATAATGGTGAGCTCCCGGGCGCCTTCATTTTGCCGGGAGGGCGTGCCCCTCAGCTTGCGGCTGCCGACATCGAAGGAAAGCCATCCGGGCAGGCCGGTTACCGTCACCACGACCTCATCGCCATCAATATCCTCCACCGGAACGGTGTAGGTGAACAAGGAATCGGCATAGGCCAACACCTCCAGCGGCGTATCGATCTCGGGAAGGTGGTTGATGGGGCTTTCGGCCGGCTCTTTTGAACAGGAAGGGAGCAGGAAAACGGTAAGGAGTACCAGAGGCAAAACACGAAGGATAAAAACCATGCTGAAAGTTGAGTTTGGTTGTCGGTAAGATAGGTAGATTTTGGGAATCGTAATAAGGGGAGCAGGGAAGTGGGGGAGAGGCGGGGCGGGAGAAAATATTGAGCGGGTTGTCAAAAACATTGCTTTAATTTGTAGTGTTTTACAAACACACAAAAGGCTTTTTCTTTGAAGTGCTAAGCCGTCCAACATATCGCCTGCTGGGGAGCCTGTCCTTGCTCTTTCTCTTCCTGCTGCCTACCGGCCTAAGGGATGTTCACTTCCTATTGGAGCCCCACGGCCCGATATCCGCCTGTGAAGCCAGCGGTAATGACCAGCACCTCCACGGCGATGAGTTGAAACACCACGATTGTACGCTTTGTCTTATCCATTACACCCAATTTCTGGAAGCGGATTCTCCTGTAGCCCGTACTTCCAGGCCTTCTCTCCGGGTGGAAGAACAATTCGAGTATTCCTTTTCCCACAGCCATCCTTCCCTCTCCCACATCCGGGAGCGGGGGCCGCCTTGTTTTACCTCCTTTTTGTAGTCATTGATTATCGAATTGAAAAGAAAGGTGGAACATGAAAAAAGGGCTGTTGCTTAAATGGCAATGGTTCCTGGTGTTGGCGCTGAGCGGCCAGGTGCTTCAGGCACAAAGCCGCTGCGATATTACCCTCAAGGGCAAGGTCGTTGATGCACATACCCAGGAACCGGTAGCGTTCGCCAATGTCGCTATCCAGGGCAGTAATATCGGCGCTATGGCCGACGAAAACGGAGTTTACGCCATCGATAGCATTTGCGAAGGTGTCTATATTATAGTTTGTTCGCACGTCAATTGCGATCATGCTGAACACCAGGTCGTCCTTACCGAGGACACGCAAAAGGACTTCGTGCTCGAACAGCATGGTATCTTCATAGAAGAGGTTGTGGTTAAAGGGAAGGCGGAATTGCTTAAAGCTACCGGGGCCGGCGGCACCCTGGATGCGTCCCGGTTGGGTTCCGAACGCGGGCTCTCCCTGGGCGATGCCATCGAAAAGCTGCCCGGAGTCACTGTGCTCAATACCGGTTCAACTATTGCCAAACCCGTTATACAGGGCTTGCACAGCAACCGGGTGCTGCTGCTGAACAACGGCGTGCGGCAGGAAGGGCAACAATGGGGCAATGAACATGCTCCGGAGATAGACCCCTTCCTGGCGGATAAGGCTACGGTCATTAAAGGCGCTGGAAGCGTCCGCTACGGGGCTGATGCCATCGGCGGGGTGATACTGGTAGAACCGCGCCCGTTGCGGGAAAAGCAAGGGATTGGGGGCGAACTCAACCTGCAGGGCCTCAGTAACGGCCGCACCGGTTTGGTCTCGGGAATGCTGGAAGGGCGGTTGAGCGACAAAATACCGGTCAGCGGCCGCATCCAGGGAACGGCCAAACGGGGCGGCAACCTGCAGACTCCCAACTACTACCTGGATAATACCGGAGTGGAGGAGCTCAACTTCTCCTGGGCGTTGGGTATGAAAAAGGAGAATTGGAACACCGAGCTGTTCTTTTCCCGCTTCTACACACGCCTGGGCATCTTCAGCGGCGCTCACATCGGGAACCTGACCGACCTGATGAATGCCATCGGCCGGGAGCGCCCCCTGCAGGACGGCGCCTTCTCCTACGAGCTGGGGCGGCCACAACAACGGATCTACCACGAGTTGTTCAAGTGGAAAGGTGCTTTGGAAACAGGAGAAAAAGGCACCTTGCAGCTGCAATTGGCCCGGCAGTTCAACCGCCGCCAGGAATACGACGCCCACCGCCCCTACGGAAACCTGCCCGATAATTTCGACGAGCCTCAGATCGAGTTCGAGATCACCACCCATACTGCCGAACTGAGCTGGGAACACAATCCTATCCGGCGGTTGCGGGGTACCATCGGCGCCCACTTCATGCAGCAGGCCAATACCACGGACCGCGGAGCCCTCATTCCCAATTATGAAAACTATACGGCCGGCGCATTCTGGATCGAGCGCTGGAAAAATTACCCCTCTCCTCTGGAAGTAGAAGCCGGCCTGCGCTACGATTACCAGTGGATGGATGTGGGCATCCAGGGCCAGGACACGATCAACCGGCAGCTGGATTTCAGCAACCTCTCGGGTACTGTCGGCGCCATATACCGGTTCCCAAAACTGGTAGAACTGCGCTTCAACATCGGGACGGCCTGGCGGGCGCCCAACGTCAACGAGCTTTTCAGCGACGGCGTACACCACGGCGCTGCCTCCTTCGAAACGGGCGACCCCAACATGCGGCCCGAACGGGCTTACAACAATAGCCTTACCATTGAACTGGACGATAAAGACAAGTTGAACGCTACGCTCAATTTCTTCTACAATGTGATCGACGATTTTATCTTTCTCGAACCGCAACCGCAACCGGTGTTGACCATCCGGGGGGCTTTCCCTGCCTTCCGCTATGCCCAGTCCGATGCCCGCCTGATGGGCCTCGACTGGCAGCTGGCCTACGAGTTGATGCCTGCTTTGCAGGTGGAAAGCCAGGCCTCGCTCCTGAACGCCTGGAACCGCAGCAGGAAGGAATACCTCAGCCTGATGCCGCCCGCACAGTTTGAACATGCACTGCGCTATAGCTTTGGAGAAGGGGAAAAAGGCAAAAACGCTCCTTACCTGCGCCTGGCTATGATCAACGTGCTGGAACAAACACGGGTGCCGGAAGGGACGGACTACGCGCCGCCGCCGCCTGGCCATACGCGCTTCAAGCTGGAGGGGGGGGCGCAGTTCCGCCTGAGCGGGCAACCCCTGGAGGTGAGCCTTGCCGTCTTCAACCTGTTCAACACCAGCTACCGGCAGTACCTCAACCGTTTCCGGTACTTCGCAGATGAAACGGGACGCAATGTGTCGGTACATCTGCGGGTGCCTTTTGGGAAGGAAGGAGTGAAAAAGTGAGGGGCGGAATGACGCGGCGCTCAAAGGTGCTTCGCCTTGTCCGGATTTCACGATAGGCCGGGAGGGCTCATCCGCCAGTGGTTGCTTACTTGTTTCTTCCTGCTGTACGATTGCTAGCCAACTGAAAAAGATTCCTTAATTATTATAAAACTCAATGATCATGGTACTTATGAATGCCAAATTTATGCGCTCTGTTTTCGCGTTGCTCGCTGTTTCCGCTCTTTCTTGGGCCGGCTGTCAAAAGGACGACGATACTCCGCCCACCAATGAGACGGAGCTCATAACAACCGTCATCCTGAACTTCACGGCGCCGGGCGGCTCCGTTTCCTCCTTTAAATTCAGTGATACCGACGGCATAGGAGGGAATCCCCCTGTGGCGGAAGACATCACCCTTGCCGCCAACACGACGTACCAACTGGATATCGAATTCAAGGATGAGTCCAACGCCAGCGATGTGAAAGATATTACTAAAGAAGTGAGAGAGGAGGCCGAAAAACACCTGATCTGCTTCGCGGCTTCCGGTGTACTGGACATTCCCGTTACTTTAGATACTGATGCGGATGGCGCTCCCCTTGGCCTGGAAACGGAGCTGACAACCGGGCAGGCCGGTAACGGCACCCTGACGATCGTACTCAAGCACGAGCCGGACAAAGGCGCCGCCAATCCCTGCAATACAGGAGAGACGGACGTGCAAGCGGAGTTTGATGTAGTGGTGCAGTAGGCATGAAAACAAGCGCTTTCTCCGAGCGAGCCGCAGGGAGAAGGTGCTGTCAAAAAATGAGTTTTTGAGCCGGCTGATGAGGCTGTTCCTTTACTCTTGGGACAGCCTCAATTCTTTGTGAAAAATTTAATATTTCCAAAAACCATTTTCCTCCTTCTCTGTTCAACACATACTTCCCAAACAAAAATGATAGATGACAAGGTGAAATTCTACAGCGTAAATCCATCTATCTTTCCAACCTAAACGATAGGCGTTTTTCCCGGCTGACAATTGTACATTCTCAGACTACATTGCTATGTCCTGTGGTTCTTTGGCCCTGTCTGGCTTATCCTGATGAGAGCAGCGTTCTCCGTCAATCATAACAACACGATCAGGCAGGAACTTCAGTAACACAGGCCTTCCGCCCTGTGCCTCCTCGTTTTGGCAAGGGGCGGGTACCCTTCCTTTCGGAGGCTGAGCCCATCCGAAGAGGCCGGATCTCTATTATTCTGTCAAAATTCAATTTTATAGAATTAAATTTCACAAAATGAATAAAAGATCAAAAAAAATAGCTTTACTATTGATCTTGGAAGAACAATTATTGTTTATTGGTGTTTTGCTTTCGTATCTGACTGCGGGCAGGTACAAAATCAAATAAAAAGGTCTCGTTAAGCGTCAAGACATCTCAACGAGACCAAAAAAGTTAATTAAAAATCATTACAAAATTATGAAAAACTGTCACATCATTGCAACAATGATGGCGCTTCTGTTCGCCACTTTACAGAGTTGTGAAAAGGGTCAAGTTTCCACGCTCACCGATTCAACCGAAGAAATTTCCCTTCGGGACAATCCTGATTACACCGATGAAGAACTGGATGACATCCGTCGTACCATTGATGAGATCGAAGCATTTAAGACAAAACTGGATGGGTGGCGGACCGGCGTGGACGCTGGCGTCGCGATCAACTCCAGGGAAGCTGTAGAGCAGGTTGAAGTAGCCTGGAATTACTACATCAGCAAACCGGGGATAGCCTTTGCCAATTATAAGCTGGTTGTGGACTCCATCATTGTTGACAACGGTTCTGCGATCTGGACTGGCGGCATTACGGCCGACGTTTTCAATAAGATCCAGGACAAGTTGTCCGGTTATTTCGATGCCATCCCTCAGGACGACAAGGCCTACCAGTTCATCGACCTGGGAGAACCCGTTGTGGACAGGATGCAAACCAAGGTTTATCTGATGGCGAACATTGGGTATACCACCATCCGTCAACCCCTGCCTCACCCGCAGGGCATACGGTGGGCAGGTGCTCCGTTGGGTTGGACGAACCCCGTGCCCTGCAGTGGCGCCGCCAATGAAGCAATCGGGCAGGCGGTAAACGCCAACCTGGGTTTCTTCCTGCAAAACCTGCCTCCGGCGCCGATCAACCCGTCGAACCCCAACGTGAACCCCAACGTGGTGATCCTTTCCCCGATCTCACATGTTCAAACCAACCTGTTCGGAGCGTCCTTCCCCTTGTTCAACAGCCCCTCGCCTCTGTTTACAGTGGCTTCCTTCGGCAATCCTGCATTGACCAACCCCGTCAATGCCGGCAACCAGCCTACTAATTACCTGGCTACCGGGCAGTACAAGATCCACGCTGATATTTCCCTGGCGCCGGCCCTTCCGGATGAGAACTGCTTCTCCTTTGGGAAGTTTGGCGCTTATGTTCTCAGCAACCGCCAGGTGGGTGACAGCTACACCAATCAGGTAAACCAGATCCTGAACACCAACTTTTTCAATCGCCGCCGGTTGGTCAGTACTTATGTAGGCGCAAAGATAAGCCTGTCGGATAATCCGCTTACGCCACAGTTTGAGGACGTTTACAACCAGGAGCATCCCACCTACCACTTCTATGCCAGGGTTCTGAGGATCTTGGTTCCTGTTCCGTTCCCGGTTCATCCGGCTGTTCTTTAAATAGATGATTTGCCCCCGGATAAGTGCCGCAGCGCTTATTCGGGGGTAAAAACACAATGGTTTGAAGCCTTTCTTCACCTTTGCAATTCTCATATCCTCGGTGGCCTTGGCCAGCCGGGGCCTACCTGTTTTTTTCAGAACTGTCTAATTCTACTATAGAACGGGTTTCTCCTGAGGCAACGAATTTTGAAGGGCTCGAAAAAACTCGGCTTTTGTCAAGAACTCTACCAAATTAAATGTTCTTTAACAAACCATATGCAGGTAAAAAGTATTCTACAAGTAGAAGATGTATTGATTCATTGAAAGCAAAAGCTATGAGAAACAACAGAATATTCATTCCAGCCCTTGCCCTGTTTTTCTTCGCCATCATACCGGCATTTGGCAACACCCTTTGTACCATCTGCCCGAATAATAAAGAAGCCAATAGCTTGCCTGCTATTCAACCCTTGCAGACGCTATTGCCCACATCTGTCGCCTCCCTCAAAGGGCCTTCCGACGTCGTACTGCTGAACCCGGAATTCAGCAATGCCTATCTCCACCCCGCAGAGATGCTGATCGGCCGTGTGCCGGGGGTATGGGTAACCGGTGGATACAACTTCTACCGCATCCGCATCCGAGGCGCTGTGGGGCCTCCTTTGCTGGTGATCGACGAAATGCCGTTCTACAACTTCAATGACGAAGCCCTGAACAACCTGCTCTGGAGCATCCCCACTACCGATATCGCCCGTATTGAGGTGCTGAAAAGCGCTGCCGGCGCCAGCCTGTACAGCCAGGGCGGAAATGGCGTGATCCGAGTAGTTACTCGTAGTGGAAAAGAGTAAGCGCAGGTGCAAGCCCTTTTCAAAAAGGCCGGCCTTGGCACTGATCATTGTTTTTTCGAACATCCATAGACAAAATGAAAAGGAGCACGAGCCTGGGGTAACGTGGAATCCGGCAACGATTTGATGAGCCGGGATATGGTTTGAATTCCTTACCTTCATCTGGAAACAAACGTAAACCATGCGATACCTGCTCCCACTACTGCTCCTGGGCTTCTTTGCCTGCAAGAATACCTCCGAAGAAAAGAAAGAGGAAACGGCCGAAGAGGTTCTCGCCCATCCAACTACCGGAAAGGTCATTACCCTAGATCCGCGGCTGAACGACATCCTCGATACCAATGCCGTAATAGAGGTTCTCGCCGAAGGCTACGAATGGTCAGAAGGGCCGCTCTGGCTGGAGAAGGAACAACTATTGATCTGGTCGGATGTGCCGAAAAATACTATTTACCGCTGGAAAGCGGGCGAAGGAGCCGCCGTGTACCTCCGCCCTTCAGGTTATACGTCAGGCCCGGAGCGGGGTGGTGAACCCGGTTCCAACGGCCTGCTGCTCGGCCCCGATGGAAGATTGGTGCTCTGTCAGCACGGCGACCGCCGGATGGCCATGATGGACGCCCCGCTCGACAGCCCGAAGCCTGAATTTACCACCATCGCTGGCCGGTATGAAGGTAAGCGCTTCAACAGCCCCAACGATGCCGCCTACGATAGGGAGGGGCACCTCTACTTCACCGACCCGCCCTACGGCCTGGAAAAGAATATGGACGACCCCGCCAAGGAGATCCCCTTTCAGGGCGTCTACCGGGTGTCTCCGGAAGGAGAGGTTTTCCTGTTGACTGACGAGCTGTCGCGGCCGAACGGCATCGCCTTCAGCCCGGATTATTCCAAATGCTACGTCGCCAATTCCGACCCCGAAAGGGCCATCTGGATGGTGTATGAGATCGATGAGCACAAAAAATTCACCAATGGCAGGGTGTTCTTCGACGCTACTTCCCTGGCAGCATCCAATCCCGGACTGCCGGACGGACTGAAGGTTAATAAAGAGGGGGTGCTGTTTGCTACGGGGCCCGGCGGCGTCCTGGTATTCACGCCCGAAGGAGAACACCTGGGCACCATTTCCACCGGCCAGGCAACCGCCAACTGCGCCTTTAACGCCGATGAGACCGTCCTTTTTATGACGGCGGATATGTACCTCACCAGGGTTGTGCTGAAATAGCTCGTAACCTTTTGAAGGCTATACATGCCAGTTGATCTGAACAGGAGCCTTCCCGAATTTTTCAATTCGTGCATTTCAAAAATTCGAGGGGACTCTTGTTTCCTTGCCCACCAGCTTTTCCAGCTCTTTGACAGCGATATCCTTTTTCGCGTCTGAAAGGATGTCGGCCTGAAGCCTGCCGGCACTTTTCCGGTAAGCCGGGTTCTCCAAAATGCGGGTCACCGCCCGGTGGATGGAGGATGCCTTTGCCTTAGGGCTCAGTTGAATACCCGCTCCGTGGTAAGCCACTTTGGCGGCATTGTCATTCTGGTCGCGCCCCATAGGCAGGCAGATCAGTGGCAAGCCGTTGGCCAGTGCCCGCATGAGGGTGCCGTGGCCGGCGTGGGTGATAACGAGGCTGGCCTTGGGGAATACCTGGGCATGTGAAGCCGATTCCACCGCAACCACGTTGTCCGGTAGCTGCAATGACGTCCGGCTGATGGCGGGCCCCAGCGTAACCAGCCCACGAACCGGCAGCGTGCCTAGCGCATTTATGGACCTTTCAATGACGGCGCGCTGATTTTGGAAAGTGGACGAAAAGGAAACCACTACCAGGGGGCGGCCGTCTTCGGCGGGCCAGGGATTTTCCCAGGGCTCTACCCAATCAGGGTCGTCGAGCACCGGGCCGGTGTAGCGCACATTGGCCGGGGCCGGATCGATGGGGAAATCAAATGTCCGGCTGGTTTGGATGAAGCGCCGTTCTGCCCGGTGGATGAGTTCAACGACATTGGATAGAGGGGGAAGCCGGTGCTGCGCCCGTACCGCATTGATCCTGGATAGCCCTTTGTTGAAAACTATATTAAAGACTTTTCCCAGCATGCGGTCCCGCCAACGGGTGAAGAGGTTCGTCCCGGGGGTCAACCCCATTACTCCCGGCGGGCGGTTGGGGCCGGGCAGGTACTCCGGCATGTGAAATACGACCACGCCGGGTACGCCCAGCGCCTCGGCAGCAATGAGGCAGGGAAACAACAAACAGTCGGCTACCAATACATCAGTATGGTTGGCTTCCATTGCATTTAGGGTTTCCCGAACGACGATCTCTGCCGGCCCGAAGACGATATTCTCAAAAGTAGGATTTGCTAAAGGAGAAGTTTTCCAATCTCCAAAAATATCCTCCCTGCGGTTAGTACGGGTAAAACATTCGGAGAAGGGGAGAAATTCCAATCCGTTCTTTTCGGCTGCATCCTGCAGGCAGGGCTCCGTCAGGATCCTTACCCGGTGGCCCCGCTCGGCCAGCCGGCGGGCCAGCCCCAGCATAGGAGGAATGTTTCCGCCGCCATCGATGGTTACGAATAAATAATTTTTTGGTGAATCCATATCAATTGGGTTGTTCAACAATCTTTTATCAGTCCGTTTACCAGAGTTTGTATGGTTTCCAGGGTTTCACCGGGGCTGCGGCCAAGGTCCCGCCGCAGCAATTTCCACAAATAGACGTCGGTGGCGGCGATAAAGGCAAGCAGGCGTTTTTCGTAATCGCCAGTGGAGGGCTCGGGCAACCAGGGGGCAAAGACCCGGGCACACCACTGCCGGTGGTATTGCCTGCCCTTTTCCAGTATCTTGCGCGCCATCTCCAGTTCTTCTTCGACGGCCAGGGTCCGGATGTTGGCGTCACCATAGGCTTCGTAGTCATCCAGCAGGATGCGGAGAGCGCCCGGCACATCACCCGCCTGCACCTGGCCGCGGTTTATTTCTATCTTGGAAGAGTCCTGCTTCAGGCAGGCCTCGAAAAGGCCTTCCTTAGAACCGTACTTCCGAAGGACCGTACGCACTGTGACCCCGGCGCGTTCGGCTATAGCCTCCAGCGTGATCTCGTGGATAGGTAGTACCTGCCAGAGGCCTATCACAGCTTCCATGATGCGCCGTTCAGTATGGGCTGCCGCTTTAGCCCGGTTTTTCATATTGTAAGGGCGAGTGTCTTTTCTGGAATTCATGTCACAAATATAGACATTAAATTATTTAGTGTCAATAGGGGCGACATGAAAATGGCTGAAAACAAATGACAATTGCTCTATTTCTTTGCTATCTTCGTATGGAAAAAACCGGGTGACTCCTTTTGCGACAGTTATTCTATATATTATCCCTGGTGTTTATCCTGCTCTGCCCTTCGGGGCTGGCCTGCCTGTTCTTCGCCTGGCAAAAATACCAGGTGAAGGAAGCGGTGAAAATGGAGCTGCTTGCCGGTATGGACGCTTCGGAGTTGACGGAATTGAAGTTTTCCAAAGCGGATGTCGAGACGTTGCTCGATTGGGAAGAGGAGCGTGAATTCGAGTACCAGGGGCAGATGTACGACGTGGTGGGCACATCCATCGAGGGTGACAGTATCCGCTATATCTGCTACCGGGACCATGCCGAGAGCCGGCTAAAAAAAGAGTTGCAGCGCCTGCTGTGCCAACCGTTAAAGGACGATCCCGCCACAGCGGGCAATACGCAACGGCTGATCAATTTTTTTCAATCCCTATTCTTTTTGGAAAGTGCTGCCTGGGTATTTCCGGGAGGAGTACACTCCAGGGCAAGCTTTTTCTATACTTCTCCTTTCGGGGCGCCTGTCGGCCCGCCCCCAGTTCCTCCTCCGGAAGTTTAAGCCTGCATTTGATTTTCTTTTTTGCCTGTTTCCTTATGGAGGTGGGCTTTCGGCATTCGTGCGGCGGTCTTCCTGATCGCGTAGCATAATACTTAACAGGACGCGGTAAGCGCGGCGCCTCTTCCGTTTAAGCGACAGGCGGAAAGGCCGGAAGGCTACCGTCCGAGGAACTTAAACTTCCAATATGAAGAACATACTTCTTTTACTGGCCATACTGACTGTTTACCAAACAGGCACAACACAAGTCTTAACCATCAAAGGCGAAGAAAGCCGGGAACCGCTGGAGTTCGTCACGCTATACAGCGCGGAGCTTGATGTTTTCGCCACCACCAATGCCCGTGGCCAGGCCGATGTATCTGCCTTCGAAGGGGCTAAAAAGGTTGAGGTACGCCTTATTGGCTACGAACCGCAGACGTTGAGTTATTCGGAGTTGCAGGAAGCCGGGTTTGAGCTCGTTCTACGCCCGACCCGAATATCGTTGGATGAGGTTGTCGTCTCCGCCACCAGGTGGGAGCAGGGCGCCCGGCAAACACCTGCCCGGGTGACCACTATTTCCGCCCGGGAGGTTGCCCTCCAGAATCCGCAGACGGCGGCCGACCTGCTCGGGAGCTCCGGCCAGGTGTTCATACAGAAAAGCCAACAGGGGGGCGGGAGCCCTATGATCCGCGGCTTCGCCACCAACCGCCTGCTGATCGCCGTGGATGGAGTACGCATGAATACTGCCATCTTTCGCAGCGGCAACCTGCAAAATGTCATCTCTCTCGACCCCTTCGCTACCGAGCGTACTGAAGTACTCTTCGGGCCGGGTTCGGTGATCTATGGCAGTGATGCCATTGGTGGGGTGATGAGCTTTTATACCCTGGCCCCGCACCTGGCGGTAGAGGATGAGCCCTTCGTAAAAGGAAAGGGCGCGGTACGCTACGCCACGGCCAATGAAGAGTTCTCCGGCCATATCGACGCCGGTATCGGCTGGAAAAAATGGGCGCTGGTATCCAGCTTTTCCCACAACCGCTACGGCAACCTGCGCATGGGCAGCCACGGCCCGGAGGAATACCTGCGGCCGGAATACGTACAGCGCATCGAGGGAGAGGACCGTGTGCTGGCCAATGAAGATCCGCTGGTGCAGAGCCCTTCGGGTTACTCCCAGACGAACCTCATGCAGAAGATCCGTTTTAAACCGAATGAGGCCTGGGATTTCACTTACGCTCTCCATTACTCCGCTACGACGGATTTTGACCGTTACGACCGCTTGTTGCGTTACCGCAGCGGCCTGCCCCGCAGCGCCGAGTGGTACTACGGCCCGCAGGTTTGGATGATGAATCATCTGAGCATCAGCCACCGGGCAGTAGGGGGCATCTTTGATCAACTCCACTTCAACCTTGCTCACCAGTTCTTCGAAGAAAGCCGCATCGACCGCGATTTTAATGATGCAGAACGCCGGCGCCGGGTGGAAAAAGTGAACGCCTATTCCGCCAATATGGATTTCAGTAAGGCATTGAATGATCGCCATCAGCTCTTGTACGGTGCGGAGGCCGTCTTCAATGACGTAAGCTCCAGTGGGGTGAATGAAGATATCCGGACAGGTAAGATCGAGGCAGGGCCTGCCCGCTATCCCCAATCCACGTGGGGATCTTATGCAGCCTATTTTACCTATCAGTTCAAGGCCACTGAAGAACTGTTGCTTCAGGCCGGCGCCCGCTACGGCCAGTTTGCCCTGGATGCAGAGTTTGACACTTCTTTCTTCCCCTTCCCCTTCACCACGGCCCGCCTGAGCAACGGCGCGCTGACCGGCAGCCTGGGCCTGGTGTACAACCCAACGGAAGAATGGCAGCTGAGCGCGAACCTGTCCACCGGCTTCCGGGCGCCCAATGTGGATGACGTCGGTAAGGTATTCGACTCGGAGCCAGGAGCAGTAGTGGTGCCCAACCCGGGCCTGGACGCCGAGTACGCCTATAATGCCGAAGCAGGGCTGGCACGGGTGTTCGACGACGTACTCAAGGTAGACCTGACTGGCTTTTATACCATCCTGGACAATGCTCTGGTGCGCCGCAATTTCACCCTTAACGGGCGGGACAGCATCATCTACGACGGTGAGCTCAGCCAGGTACAGGCCATACAAAACGCTGCCCGCGCTACCGTATGGGGCATTCAGGCGGGCCTTGAGGCCAAACTGCCTGCGGGCTTCGGCCTCTCCGCCCGCTTCAACTACCAGAACGGAGAAGAGGAACTGGACGATGGCGCCACCAGCCCGCTGCGGCACGCTGCACCGTGGTTCGGCATTATCCGCCTGAAGTATTCCACTGCCCGGCTCCGGCTGGAACTGAACGCCCTCTTCAACGGCCAAGTGCCCTTCGAGGAGATGCCTCAGGAAGAGCGCGGCAAGGACTACCTCTATGCTCTGGACGAAAA
This sequence comes from Lewinellaceae bacterium, assembly GCA_020636405.1. Lineage (GTDB taxonomy): Bacteria > Bacteroidota > Bacteroidia > Chitinophagales > Saprospiraceae > JACJXW01. The sequence continues at coordinate 364,173 of JACJXW010000004.1, forward strand.
CGGCAACCCCTACTCCCCGTTTTGGTATACGCTTAACTTCCGGGCGATGTACCAGCTAATGGATCATTTTTCCATTACCGCCGGACTGGAGAACATCACGGATCAACGGTACCGGCCCTATTCTTCGGGGCTGGCCGGGGCGGGGCGGAACCTGGTGTTGGCGGTGCGGGGAAGCTTTTGATGATCCTGAACGGCCGAGGTTGGCAGGCGCGGGTATTACACAAATCCCAATTCCCTCCAAAATTATTCGTTAAATTCGGGGCATGAAGATCCTGATTATCGAAGACGAACCCGCGCTGGCCAGCTCTATCGAGCAGTATCTGGAGCAGGAAGGCTATCTGTGCGAACTGGCCTATACTTTCGCGGAAGCTATGATAAAATCGGGGGCTCACGAATACGATTGCATTTTGGTAGACTTAACGCTGCCCGGCGGCAACGGGTTGGATGTGATCCGCGCTTTGAAAAAAGAACATTCCAAGGCAGGCATCATCATCATTTCCGCCAAGCATTCCCTGGATGACAAGATCAAAGGGCTGGAGATCGGTTCTGACGACTATCTGGCCAAGCCCTTCCACCTTTCTGAGCTCAATGCCCGCATCAAGGCGCTGTTGCGGCGCAAGCAATTCAACGGGGAGCAGCGCATAGATTTTCATGAGATCAGCGTATGGATGGACAAACAGGAGGTGAAGGTCAACCAGGAGTTCCTCAACCTGACGCGTTCGGAGTACCGCCTGTTACTGTACTTCCTGGCCAACCGCAACCGGGTGCTGAGCAAGGAGAGCATCGCCGAACACCTGGCCGGCGACCAGGCCGATATGCTCGATAGCCTGGATTTTGTCTATTCCCACATCAAGAACCTGCGCAAGAAACTGGTCCAGGCCGGTGCGGAGGACTATATTCAGGCCGTTTACGGCATGGGTTATAAATTTTCCGGCCAGTGAAATTACTACAAGCTACCGGGCGCTATTACCTTGCGTTCTCCCTGCTGCTTTTCGTGCTGGGCGGATGGATCGTGTATCTGGCCTTGAGTTATTTCATCGATATTGAGACCGACGAGCGCTTGATGGACGCCAAACCCGCCTTGCAGTTCCAACTGACCGAGATGGACAGCCTGCCTGCCATTCTGGTCATCTCCGACGATGTGATCGAGATCAGCCCCCTTCCCGATTTGGAAGAATACGAACATTTTTCAGATACTACCTTCTGGGACCCCATCGAAAAAGAGTTTGAGCCTTATCGGAAGTTTACCTTTCACAGTACGATCAAGGGACAGCCCTACCGCATCGCGCTCAGCCATACCAAGCTGGACAGTGAAGCGCTGATGATGACCAGTTTATTCGCCGTATTGGGCATATTGCTGCTGCTCCTGCTGGCGATCAACCTGTTCAACCGCTATCTTTCGCTGCAGCTGTGGCGCCCCTTTTACCGGACCATTCAACAAATCAGAGGATTTACTTTTGATAAGGGAGAACCCCTTACTCCCCCCCAAACCCGGATTGAAGAATTCGAAGTGTTGAATAACGCGCTTGAACTGATGACCACTAAAGTACTTCGGGATTACCGCTCGCTGAAACAGTTCACCGAAAATGCATCGCACGAGATCCAGACGCCGCTGGCCATCATCAGGAGCAAGGTCGAACTGCTCATTCAGCGGGAAGGGCGGGACGAAAAGGAGCTGCAGGCCATCCAGCAGATCCAGGAAGCGGCCAGCCGCCTTTCCAAACTCAACAGTTCCCTGTTGTTGCTGGCCCGCATAGAGAACCGCCAGTATACCGATACACATGAGTTGTCTTTGAAAGCGCTCATTGAGGAGAAACTCGACCAGTTGGAGCCGCTGATATCTGCGAAGAACCTGTCCGTTCATACCCGCCTGGCGGAGGTGTCCAGGAATATGGACTCCACCCTGGCGGAAGTGCTGCTCAACAACCTGTTGATCAATGCCATCAAACACAATCTTCCCGATGGGCAAATCGAAATAAGCCTGCAGCAGGGTCAACTGCGGGTACGCAATACCGGGACCCCCCTTACCGGTTCTCCGGAGGGCCTATTCGAACGCTTCCGCAAGGGCGCCGAAGCCGGCCCTTCGCTGGGGCTGGGGCTGGCCATTGTCAAGGAGATCTGCGGGATCTATGGCTTCGATGCCGGGTATGAATACAAAGAGGGCTGGCATACCCTTCTCATTTCCTGGGCGGGCTGACAATTTCCACCCTTCGCCTGTCCTCTCCAAGTTCTCTCCAAAATCTGTGTTTAATATTGATGGAAGAAAAATCCCCCTTCCGGCTTTGACCGCCATTTGGCCTGTGCATTCGACGGCCGGCGTGTTCAATTGATGATGCTAAAACCTGTATGATGAGGACTATTTTACTATCGTTTTTTTGCCTGATGTGCTTTATTGCCAATACTGCATGGGCGCAGCCCGATTCGGGCACTGCGGTTTATGGCGTAATAACGGAAAAATCTACCGGTGAGCCTATGGAGTTTGTGGACGTAGTGTTGTATGAACAAGAGAGCGAGGATTTTCTGGATGGCGTCACTACCAATGCAAAAGGAGAATTCAGGTTTACCGATATAAGCCCCGGTAAATATTATGTGAAGGCCAATTTTATGGGGTATGAACCCCAACGGTCAAGGGTGTTCTCCATCAATAGCGCTACTCCGGAGGTGAACCTGAAGAAAATACCCATCGAGATCAGCGTCAGCCTGTTGGATGAAGTGGAAGTGACCGCCACCAAATCGACCTACAACCTCGGTCTGGACCGGCGGGCGTATAATGTGGAAACAGATGTGATCGCCCAGACAAGCTCTGTCACCGAGATCCTGCAGAATCTGCCCTCGGTTACCGTTGACGTCAACGGGCAAGTCAGCCTTCGCGGTACTTCCAACATCACCTTCCTCATCAATGGCCGGCCTTCCGCTTTGCTGCGGGCAGGCGGCGCGGCGGCCCTTCAGCAAATACCGGCCAGCTCGATCGAACGCATCGAAGTGATCACCAATCCATCCGCAAAATACCGTCCCGACGGCATCGGCGGCATCATCAACATCGTCCTGAAAGATGCCAACAAACAAGGCCTGAACGGCTCTGTGCAGGCCAATGTGGGCAACCTCGACCGCTATAATGCCAACATCCTTCTCAATTACGGCAAGGAAGATGTAAACTTCTTTGGCAGCTACGGTATCCGCCATGCCAATACGCCTCAGGATATTACGGACGAGCGCGTCGAAAGGGAGGAGGGCGTCCCGGTCAATAGTTTCACCAGCGTGAGTGACGTAACCTTCGGTGAACTGTCCCACCTGGCCACCGCCGGAGTAACCTTTCCTCTGGGCGAGGGCGGCCGGGTTGAGATCGGGGGAGAATACTTTTACCTGAACAACGACAATAATTCCTTTACCAAATGGGACGTCACGGAGGAAGGCATTCCTGCGGCATTCGATATCGACCGCCAGTATAATGGTTATGAGCAGGAATATGACGTGGGCATCGCCTATGAGCGCGAATTTGAAAATGAGGACCACTCGCTGGCTGTTGAATTCAACCTCTCCGGGTATGATGAAAGCGAGGATAACCTATACCTTGAAAACTATAAATTGCCCTTCACCGGCTCCGCCCAAAGCCGTAACCTCATTGAAAAAGGGGGGCCGGTGATGGAATTCGTGGTGGAATACGCCCGGCCCATCGGGCGGGAATCAGAGCTGGAACTGGGGTACCTGGGCGAGATCACCAGGGATGATATCAACATTCTGGGGGAAAACCTCGAAAATGGCTGGAAGGTAGACCCGCTGAAAACCTACCGCTTTAAATTCGACCAGAACGTACAGGCCGGTTATGGGCTCTTCACCCACACCATAGAATCGTTCTACTTCTCCGCAGGCGTGAGGGCGGAACAGACCTGGATCACTTCCAACCTGGTTTCCGACAGTGAAAAGATCCCGAACAATTACTTCAACATCTTCCCCACGCTGGCCCTGGGTTACGAACTGGGCGATAACGAAGAGGTTCTGCTGAGTTACAGCAAAAGGATCAACCGGGCTGACCCCGATGAGCAAAACCCTTTCCCCGAATACGACGATCCCCGAACCAGAGACAAGGGTAACCCCAAACTGCTGCCCGAGCAGGTGCATTCCGTAGAATTGGGCTACCGCCTGCAGACGGAGAAGTTTACTTTCATGCCTACCCTCTATTACCGGTATTTGTATGACGGCTTCACCGAGTTCAGGCAGATCATAGCGGACACCATCCTGGAGACTACCTTCACGAACTTCGCCAACCAGTCTCTGGCAGGCGCCGAGCTGATCTTCCGGGGCAATGTCAGCAAGGTTTTAGACCTGAATTTCAGCGCCAATGGTTACTATACCAAACTGGATGGTTCCGACCTGGGGTTGTCCGACAACCTGTCTCAATTTACCTGGGATGCCAAACTGGCCGCGAACCTGAATATTACCAAAACGACCTACGGGCAATTGAATGCCCAGTACGTCTCCTCCCGGCTGACCCCACAGGGAGAGTTCCAACCGCTGATATTGTTGAACCTGGGCCTGCGACAGGACATCTTTAACCGGAACGCCTCCATCATATTCACGGTTTCCGATGTGTTCGCCTCCGTGGAGTTTGAAAGCCTCATCGATAACCAGGATCTGTACTGGAACACCACTTACGGGCGGAACAACCAGATCTTCTATCTGGGCTTTTCCTACAGGTTCGGAGAATCTTATGCGAACAAACGCAAACGCAAACCGGAAAAACTGGATTTCGAGGATGTCATCGAAGTACCTAACCCGGTGCCGAAGGAGGATGAAGAGGAAGAGTGAGGATTTGTAATTTGTGATTTTCGATTTTTGATGTGCGATTTAAAATGGGGTCCAAATAGCGCTGGCGCTTTGAGCTGAGTACCCTGTATATCAATAATTTCTAAAACAACAGAATGATATTATGAAAACAAAAAGGAATATTTTTCAAAGTGAAAACTGGGCACTTAGTCCTGCGGCCTGGATAATGAGCGTGCTGGCGGCCTGCCTGTTGTTTTCCAGCACCGCAGTTGCGCAGGACAATAAAGAAGCAGCGCAAAAATGGGAAAATTTCGACCCTAAGAACTTCGATGAGAAGTCGATCAACATCACCAATGAGTGGATGCCTTTCACTCCGGGAACGCGGTTCGTATATGCCGGGACTACCCTCAGTGATGAAGATGAGCCACTGGTCCATCGCGTGATCATCAATGTGACGGACCTGACCAAGGTGATCGCCGGAGTGAACTGTGTGGTTAGCTGGGACCTGGACTACAGCGGCGGAGAGTTGGTGGAAGCGGAGCTGGCCTTTTTCGCTCAGGACAAGGCGGGCAACGTCTGGCGAATGGGCGAATACCCAGAAGAGTACGAGGACGGCGAATTTGCGGATGCGCCTGCCTGGTTCGGGGGTATTCAGGATGCGATTCCCGGGATAACCATGCTGGCCAACCCGTGGGCGGGTACTCCGAGCTATTCTCAGGGCTGGGGCCCAAAGGTGGACTTCACCGACCGGGGCCAGATAGATGAAATGGGCCTGGCAACCTGTGTGCCTATGGGCTGCTACGACAACGTGATGGCCATTAAGGAAACCAGTGAGGATGAGCCGGGCATTTTCCAGATCAAATACTTCGCTTTTGGTGTAGGCGAGGTACAGGTTGGGTTTAAAGGAGATGACCCCAGCGCCGAACTGCTCGAACTGGTAGACGTCATGCAACTCAAAGGGGAAAACCTCCTGGAGATGCGGGAAGGAGCATTGGCGCTGGAAAAGGCCGCTTACGAAAGAAAGGTCAATAAAAAAGTATACGGACAAACCCCGCCCTGCGTGGTAAGATCCGATGCCAAAACGATGGGTAAGGCCAAAATGGAAAAGATGAACGAAGACTAGTGGCTTGTCATTCAGGCAAGCAGAAAATGAAAATGGGGCGAGGTATAAAAGACCCTTGATGGCGTTGATATCTTTTGGTAAGACAAAAGAATGAATTCGAGGGTGAGCCTCGCCCCTGTTTTTTGCAGAAAATCTGCATTATTTTTTTCCTTCCTTCCTATGCCGCTCTGTACGGATGCTAAAAATCAGGATACACAATATATAGACGGTTGAGCAAAATGGCAAGGCCGTGGCCAAAAGGAATAGTAAGATGCATTGCTGTCAATATTTCAAATACCTCTTTTTTCGATATAAGGTTAACGAAGGGTTTCCGTTTTTGTTTTAGAAAGGGTATGAGTGCCGGCAATATTCCCGGGTGGTTGCCTGTTCTTTATTATTCATCAACCGATCGGTTTATCTTTACATTAAAAAGCATGCGAAAGGTCCAGCTTTACATTGCCGCAAGCATCGATGGGTATATCGCCCGTCCGGATGGAGGGGTCGATTGGCTCTCCAAAGTGGAAAAGGAGGGAGAAGACTACGGCTACGGCTCGTTCATCGCTTCGATCGACACCACCCTCATGGGCCGCAAGACCTATGACGAAGTTTTGGGTTTCGGAGTTCCCTTTCCGTACATGAATACGGCCAACTATGTTTTCACCCGGCAGGAGCGCCAGCCCGATAACAACCCGGTACAATTCATCAGGGAGGATCCCGCGGATTTTGTTGGAAAACTCAGGGAGCAGCCCGGGGGTAACATCTGGCTCATTGGGGGCGGCGGGCTCAATACCGTCCTGCTCAATGCCGGGCTCATCGACGAAATGATCCTTTCCGTTATCCCCATCGTCCTGGGAGAAGGCATCCCGCTCTTTGGCGGGCAGCCGAAAGAAACGCATTGGAAGGTGGCGGAGCACCAGGTTTTTGATACGGGCCTGGTGCAGTTGAGGTATTTGAAGGGATGAGCTTACCTCCCGAGCCATTCCTTAAACGCCGCCACCCGGTCGCGGCTGACGATCAGTTCTTCCGCATTGGGTGGTTTCAATGTCACCTTCAGGCGATAGGCCGAATAGCTGGTGATATCGGCTATAGCGTCGATGTGGACGATGTAATTTCGATTGGCCCGGAAAAACAGGGTGGGGTCAACCTGGTTTAGGACCTGCTCCAGAGAGTAGTCGGTGAAGTATTTCCTGCCGCTTGTTGTTTTCAGGAAAGTGCAGCGCTCTTCGATGAAGAAACAGGTGATATCGCGGGTAGCAACAGATTGAAAGTGGGCGCCGATGCTGACGAAAAAACGCGTCTTATACCGGGGCGCCAGTTGCTGGTACAACATCTGTTGAGCCTGCTCATTGAGCACAGCGGAAGGCCTGAAGGCCGACCGGTATTTTTCGAGGGCCAGCCGCAGGGCCTCCAGCGTTATGGGCTTCAACAGATAATCGACGCTGTTGACCTTGAAAGCGCGAATGGCAAACTGGTCATAGGCCGTAGTGAAAATGATCGGGCTGCTCACTTTTACCGCCTCGAAGATCTCGAAACAGATCCCGTCGTCCAACTGAATGTCCATAAATATCAGTTCCGGAGCCGGATGAACACCGAGCCAGTTGATGGCTTCTTCCACCGTTTCCAGAGTGGCAAGAGGTTCGATGTCTTTGTCGGCCTGTTGCAAGAGCCGCTTCAGTTGGGCGGCGGCAACGGCTTCGTCTTCAATGATGAGTACCTTCATGCTTCGGTATATTTCAAACGTTTTCTGGCCGGTACTTTCACGATGAACTCCCCTTCGGTTTTCATTACTTCGATATCTTTATTCATGGTCAGCTTCATTCTTTCACTCAGGTTCTTCAGTCCGATCTTTGAAGAACCTGTCAAAGTGGCCTTTTCCCGTAGCTCGTTCCTGACGGCGACCCTTCCATCCTCCTCCTGGCTGATGCGGATCGTCAGGGGGTGGGCCCGGGTGGCGGTATTGTGTTTCAACGCATTTTCGACCAACAGCTGCAGGGACATGGGCAGAATTTCATAGCGCTCCGGAGCGTCCAGCTGCACTTCCAGCTGTATCTTTTCCTGGTCCCTGATCTTTTGAAGATAAAAGTAATCTTCTACAAACCGGATCTCCGAGTCCAGGCTGGCCATTTCCGCTTCCGTATTTTCGAGGATATAGCGGTAAATGGAAGACAATTTGAGAATGAAGCGTTCCGACAGCTCCGGATCCTGGCGCACCAGGGACGAAAGCGTGTTCAGGCTGTTGAACAGGAAGTGAGGGTTGACCTGGCTTTTTAAGGTCTCGTACTGGAAGATCAGTTTTTCTTCCCTTAATTTTTGTTCTCTTTTGAGGCCTTCTCGCCATTGGATGTAGAAAAAGGCAATAGTACCTAACATAAGGCCTACTGCGGCCGAAAGAAGGAAATCCTGATATCCTTGAAGGAAGGCATCGTAGAGGTTCCTCAACCAATCTTTAGTGCCGGGAGGATAGGAGAATAATATTAAAATGAGATTGATCAGGAAGACGAGGATCATTACTAATCCGAAAAATGCCGCCAACCGAAGTAGAATGGCTCTGGGGTTTCTTTCCGAAGGATGGCCTTCCCATTGGGCAAAAAAACGGGCGCCCAGCCAGGCATACAATTCCAGCTGCAGAAAGATCAGTGCAAATAAAGGCAGGAAGCCCGGGCCAAAGGGGTTTCCCTGTAAGGCCCAGCCGAATACCAGCGCCAGGCCCAGGCTGGCCATCAGGAATTTGGCGTGGTAGGCCTTTATGCCGCTATAGTACGAACTGCGCGGCTGCTTGTCACGGGCGCCCCCCGTGGGCTGCTGTCCCGACAGGGCGCGCCTTGGAAAATCATTTCGAATAGCCATGCTTTACCGTTCTTGCTCCGTTTTCAGTCCGCTGAGTTTTCGGAAAACGATCTCGCGGGTGGTGTTAATATACTGGCTATTGCTTTGTCCTGCCAACTTTATTTCCATTACTACGTCTTCGGAGAGCGTGGCATGTTCGATCTGCTTGTCTTCCAGAGAAACCCAGATATTCCCCCAGTAGTGGCTGCGGCCCCGAAGGCTCATCTGCGGGTTGTCCATCTCCAGCGGGTTGTCCATCACCCTGAACTGAATGAGGGCGCACAATTCTCCGTTCATTCTGGACAGTCCCGTCCAGGTGACATGGGCTTCCTTGTTTTCAAAAGTACCCTGGCCGGCCAGCGACAGTTCCCCTTCTACCTCTTCGGCGCGGTAGGGGACGTTCAGCTGGAGCTTGTCGAGAAACTCCCAGGCGAAGGCTTCGAATGCCAGGGCGTCCCAAACGAGATTTTTTGCGAAGATGCTGTTGGGGGGGAAGTTTTCGAATGCGGATGCCTGTATCATGTTCCCGGAGGGGATATAGCGGAAATCTTCCATGTAGTCCTGGGTTTTTCCGGCGGGGAAATCCCCCTCTTGCTGATAAGTTTCTGCGATCTCCACCTTATTCCATTGGACGTAACCGCTGCCCAGGCCCCGGGTGTATTCTCCGCTAACCTTCATTTTACTGATGAAACCGCCCAGTAGCCCTTTGTTGTAGTACACCGACGTCATTGAGTAGTGTTGAGGGCCATCCTCCTTCAGTTCCAGGGCTGGAGGCAGGGCGTCCAGGTATGCTGGAATGAGTGGGTCGCCCGGTTGGGCAGAGGCCGGCTGTATATTAGCCGTTCCAATACTCCATAGTAGAATGGCCAGTGCGGGGATTCCGGAATGTAACCTTTTCATTTTCGTATGTTTTGGTTCATCCCCAATATCAAGGGTAAGGCCGGTAGATGGAAATAAGGGTTGCAGAGTCGTTGAAAAAGAGGGCGGAGTCGTTGGTTAATAGGAAAACTCGGCCTTGCCGGGTGTTGATATAAAAGTGTAATGGCTTTACTTTTACTAGAACGCATACTATAGAAACGTGAGGTTTGAACCCAGGTGGTTGGCTTTTAGCCTGATAGCTGATCCTCCGGCCGGAAAAGTGTACGGTGTACGTGGTGTACGGTGTACGTGGTGTCCACGCCTGAAATAGGTTGACAAAAAGGGAGTTGAAAAGTCAACTCAAAAAACCTAAATTAAGGCGTATGAACAAGTCAAAAAAAAGCCGAAAGTACAAACGGGAACGACGTTACTTCAGCGAAGATTTTCGCCGTGCCCGCGTTAAAGAATATGAAGAAGGCCAAGTGACAGTCCGCGAAATTTGCCGGGCTTATGGTGTAAGCGACAATGCTGTTTACAAGTGGATACGCAAGTATTCGGCCCACTATCAAAAAGGTATTGTCAAGGTAGTGGAAGAAAAAAGCGAGTCCAAAAAACGGCTGGCTTTAGAAAAAAAAGTCCAGGAACTGGAACAGTTTATCGGCCAGCAACAGGTTCAGATCAAGTACTATGAAAAGCTGCTGGAGATAGCCCAGGAGCGCTATAATGTGAATTTTGAAAAAAACTCCGAGTGGAAGTTCTTGAATGGTTCTTCTTCCATCGATGCCAACACGCTTTGACTATGGAATCGTTATACAAGCAAGTGGGCATCAGCCGCCAAGGCTTCCACAAACACCGAAGCAAGATTTCGGCCCAGGCGCACCTGGAGGAGCAACTTGTCCAGCGGGCTAAACACCACCGCCAGACACATGTTCGCATGGGCGCCCGGCCTCTATATGCCATGATGAGCTCCACCGAGCCTGATGCCTTTTTAGAGGGCATCGGCAGAGACAAGTTCGAAGAAATCCTTATCGGCAACGGGCTTAGCGTCCAGCCGGTTCGGATCTTCCACAAGACAACTTACTCCGGAGCTTTTCGCTTTCCTAACCTCGTTGAAGGCCTGGAAATCAAGGGCCTCAACCAGGTTTGGGTAAGCGACTTGACCTATTACCGCCTGCTGGATGGGTGGGCATACCTGACTTTTATCCTGGATTTATATTCCAGGAGGTGCTTGGGTTATGCCTTGTCTGAAACCTTGATTACCGAACAGACTACCATGCCAGCTTTGAAAATGGCTCTAAAAAACAGAGGCGTTCAAAGTTATGACAACCGGCTCTTGTTCCATTCCGATGGAGGAGGGCAGTATTATGACAAAGGGTTTTTAGGACTGCTAAGCCAATACCACATCCGTTCTTCCATGGCCGAGTGTGTGTATGAAAACCCGCATATGGAACGCTTTCATGGCACGGCCAAAAATGATTACTTGATCCCCTGGGGAGTAAACTCGGTAGCTAAACTCCGAAAAGAACTGCCCAGGTTCGTTTATCTTTATAATCATATCAGGCCCCACCAAAGCTTGAACTATAAAACGCCAGTGGCTTTTGAACAATTTGTCCAACAAATTCCGCTCTGTCAAAGGCCTTTGGTGTTATTCAAAAAACTAACCTAATTTATAATCATTCTATGAGTTGAATCTAAACTCCTTCGATGTCAACCTATGTCAGGCGCCCACATGGTGTACGGTGTACGTGGTGTACGTGGTGTACGTGGTGTACGTGGTGTACGCCCCCAGCCCAATCGTACATCGGACACTTTCTGGTTCCTACTTCCTTCCGCAGGCCTTGCTTCTGCGGTTATTACCCTTCGCAACCTGCAGGGGAAGGTAGTGGAACGGGCCTTTGTGAACGCCAATCCGGTGCAACTTTCGGTGGGGCACCTGCCGGCCGGCCTGTATCTCATCGAGGCCAGGCAAGAGGATAAGGCCTACACTGGGCGGTTGGAGATTCAGCGGTAATAAGTATTATTCATTTACTTGCCTTCAATCCTAATGCAATACGATCCTATCTGCTTGTATGATCGAGCCATTTCTCTTCAGCCGATAGCCATAAACCCCTCGCGGCAAGCCCCCGCACTCAAAGGTAAAGGCCGGCGTTGTGCCCCGGGTTTGCAAAACAAGGCGGCCATTGACATCCCAAAGTTCCAGTTGAACTTCAAGCCCTGCTTGCCATCCGCTGAACCGGACGGTGGCCTGCTCCCGGGCCGGCACCGGGAATATCCTGGCCTTCCGGTTCCGGCCGGGCTCCTGCGAGGCAGAAACATTTATGACAAACTCCAACTGGTCTACAACCATTTCCGTATAGCCGTCATATCCCAGCGGGCCGGGAGTGGTGCCGCTTTCGATCACCAATAAGACGGAATCGGGCAGGCGCTGTTCGTCCAATAATATTTCGATGTGTTCGAAACCATCGGTCAGCTCCGCTATTTGCCATTCGCCGATGGGGTCGAGGTAATTGCTCGCCTTGCCGTACGCCCGTACGGCTGCAAACCCGCCGGAGAGCAGGGAGTCGACCTTCACCTGTAGCGCTAATAACGCGTCGATGGGCGTGACATAAAATTTGCGTTGGGCCAGCCCGGAAGCATAGCCTTCAAAAGAAGGCCCGAAACTCCGCAACCGCAGGGCGTATTCCCCCGAAAAGGCCTCTTCTTCTTTTACGGAACAAGGATAAACCTCGAAGGTGTTGTTGACCTCCCAGCCCACCGGCACTTCCCATTCGCCTTCGTATTCCCAATCTTCGAAACCATCCGTATTTTGGGCGGCCAGGGTGAAACCGAACAGCAGGGCGAGAACGAGGTTAGTGCATTTTGTCATGACAGTGGTTTTGGAATTCTTTACAATTTCTATTGAATAACGATCTTCCCCGCATTTCTGTTGGAACAGCTTTCCTGATGTTAGCCCTTCGGCCCTGTTGGGTGCACCTAAGTGGTTATAGAAATTCGTTTGGACTGCCCAAATAGATATAAAAAAAATCAAAATGGCAGAATAACCGGTTCAAATGGCAGGATTGTGAGACAAAGGTGGTTTATATTTGCAAATAATTAATCTGAACAACATTATATTCAGGTTTCCATTGAGCAAGAGAGCAAAAAGCATTAGGTGAGTTTATTCCTACGTTCGTTCGTATCAGGTAACCATCTTCCGCTTTTCATCCTTCCGTACGAAACTCTTCTTAACAGAAGAGTACTCCGTATCCGCGCATACCAGAAAAATAGATATCCTCTGAAACCAAGAGGAAGGACCATCGTATTATCTACTACAAATTCATAATCTTTAATTTAAACTTTTTTCGACCATGAAGAAAATCGTATTACTTTTCGCAGCAATCCTTTTCGTTGTCGGCGCCACGATGGCCCAGACGGAAAACAAGTCAGACGTTCTGATCTCCGGCGGCAGCGATGACAACGAAGTTATCGTCAAGCAGCAAATGACCGACGATGAACTGAACGAGTCCAGCGTCTCCATCTTTGACGAGTCCGATGACAACGGCGTTTTCATCGACCAGAAAGGCGAAGACCTCGAAAGCGATGTGGAGATCTCTTACGGCTCCAGTGTAAACGGTGTATTCGTCGAACAACGCGGTGAAGACCAGGAAAGTGACGTGACCATTACGGATGGTTCTCTGTTCAACCTAGTGGTCGTCGAGCAGGAAGATGAAGACAACGATTCCGACGTAACTATTGCCGACGAGAGCTGGGGGAACGGCGTTTTTGTGTCTCAGGAAGGTGAAGACAACGATTCGGACGTACTGATCTACTCGGATTCTGACGGCAACGGCGTTTTCGTTAGCCAGGATGGCGACAACCTGGATTCGGATGTTGAGATCGGCGCCGACTCTGACCTTAACTTGGTTGGTATCGAGCAGGATGGCGAAAACCATGAGTCTGACGTACTCATCTTCGGCGATTCCAGCTTCAACGCCGTAGGCGTTAGCCAGCAAGGCGACTACAGCACCAGCGATGTAGAGATCTCCTTCGGTTCTAACGGCAACACCGTAGACATTTCTCAGAAGTAAACACCCTACTTCCGTAGCGTAGGCCGGGCCATCGATGCCGGCCTATGCTGCGAAAGCGAATGCAGGCACCTAAAGTGTGCATTTGCACTGGTAATAATAATACCCTTACGGGCGGTTCATCATTGGGCCGCCCGTTTTTTTTATACCCTAAGTGCCGCTGCTGGCCTCACCGCGCACAAACCCTCTGCTCCAGAGGATATTCGCCCTCCTATACTTCCAGTACAATTATGAAATAGTAACTGTCAGCAATTCGCCGTTCGCTAAACGCTGCCTCAAAACCCGGATTTAGAGCAAAGAACGGGTTCCTTGAGCTTGGGTTACTGCAATTAGGGGCATAGTGCTGCGAATAGCGAACCGCTAAAAGCGAAATGCTGAACAGTTACATGAAATATATAAAAGCTAGAATGGCAGAATAACCGTTTAGAATGGCAGGATTGTGAGGAAAAAATCGTATATATTTGCAAATGAATAGTCCGGTCAATATCATGTTCGGATTTCTGAAAGAGCTCGAGGATATATAATTTTATGGAAGCCCATCCGGCCATTGCGCCGGGTTTGAGAAAGCCATCCGTTCTTCCGATTATCCTCTGTTGAGAGCGCTCCGTATCAGGTGCATACCAAAAAGAACTCAAAATTTTTTAATGAATAGGCTACGCTTGACCCGACAGGTGGATTATTCCGCTTGATGGCGAATTGAAACGAGCGTCCCCGCATCCCTTCTTTTCCCTCCGGGTGAGAAGGGGGACATTGCGCTATGATCTGATTTCAAGTTCATAATCTTATAAATAAAACTTTTTTCGACCATGAAGAAAATCGTATTACTTTTCGCAGCAATCCTTTTCGTTGTCGGCGCCACGATGGCCCAGACGGAAAACAAGTCAGACGTTCTGATCTCCGGCGGCAGCGATGACAACGAAGTTATCGTCAAGCAGCAAATGACCGACGATGAACTGAACGAGTCCAGCGTCTCCATCTTTGACGAGTCCGATGACAACGGCGTTTTCATCGACCAGAAAGGCGAAGACCTCGAAAGCGATGTGGAGATCTCTTACGGCTCCAGTGTAAACGGTGTATTCGTCGAACAACGCGGTGAAGACCAGGAAAGTGACGTGACCATTACGGATGGTTCTCTGTTCAACCTAGTGGTCGTCGAGCAGGAAGATGAAGACAACGATTCCGACGTAACTATTGCCGACGAGAGCTGGGGGAACGGCGTTTTTGTGTCTCAGGAAGGTGAAGACAACGATTCGGACGTACTGATCTACTCGGATTCTGACGGCAACGGCGTTTTCGTTAGCCAGGATGGCGACAACCTGGATTCGGATGTTGAGATCGGCGCCGACTCTGACCTTAACTTGGTTGGTATCGAGCAGGATGGCGAAAACCATGAGTCTGACGTACTCATCTTCGGCGATTCCAGCTTCAACGCCGTAGGCGTTAGCCAGCAAGGCGACTACAGCACCAGCGATGTAGAGATCTCCTTCGGTTCTAACGGCAACACCGTAGACATTTCTCAGAAGTAAACACCCTACTTCCGTAGCGTAGGCCGGGCCATCGATGCCGGCCTATGCTGCGAAAGCGAATGCAGGCACCTAAAGTATGCATTTGCACTGGTAATAATAATACCCTTACGGGCGGTTCACGAGTGGGCCGCCCGTTTTTTTTGTGCGCCATCTATACCATTCGAAAATCCGGTACGGCTCATTTTTGCCAAAGGATAAGCGGCTTCAAAAAAAGCGCTCCAAAAGACATCTTATTTCCATTTCCTGCGTTTAACCCTATATCCGTCCAATAGCCCTCCGGATAAAGCCCATTTTGAGTTTTAAACCATAAGGAACGAATGCGAAACGCTCAGGCATCAGTACGTGAAAAATGGATTGCGGAACGGCTAACGCCATTCTTTAAGGAGCGAGGCTTCACCTGGCTGCCCCATCTGCATCAGTTTCGCAAGAGCACTGAACGGGGCTTCACCTGTGTGATCATCTCGGTAAGCGATTACGAAGACAGTAGCCTGGTGGAAGCCCACCTGGGCATCCGCATCGACGATGTGGAAAATATAACTTTCCCCTTTACCAACGGCCTGCCTGGGTTTAAGCCCGACAGCATGACGCTCGTCACGCCCCTGGCAAGAATGTACGGTGGAACTTTCGAACGGTTTGAAGTCCGGGATGAGCGAAGTGCCAATGAAACCGTGGCCACCATTCAGGGCCAGCTCCGGGAACACGGCCTGAAATTCCTCCATCGCTACAGTAGCCTGGAGGATATGGAGGCGCTCTTCAACGCCACCCCGGAGGAACCGCTCCCCCTGGTACACAACCAATCAAACCGCTGCTTCCGGGCAGTGGCGATGGCCAGCCTGTCGCTGCGCAGAGATTTCGAGAACCTGGTAGAGATCTACGGCCGCCGCCTGGAAGCTGAGCTCCGCGCCCCGGCCCCCACTATGGACAAATACGTCCGGCTGATCAATTTCCTTCGCCATTATTCGCAAAACTGATCTATTCCTATTTCCCACCCATCAACCGGGCCATCAATTCCTCCCGATACGCTTTAGCGACCGGTATAAGATGGCTGCCGATCCGCACCTGATGGTTTTCCACCTCTCCGATATGGGGCAATGCTACCACAAAGGAGCGGTGGACCTGCATGAACCGCGCGGGCGGCAGCATTTCCATTGCTTCCTGCACGCTGAAGCGGGAAAGCAGGCGGCGTTCCGGGGTATGAAACCAGAGGTAGTTGCCGTCCTTCTCCAGGTAGAGGATCTCGCCGACAGCCAGCCGGAAGTGCTTCTTTCCGCTCTTGATGAAAAGGAAATCGGAGCGGCTTTCCTTTGCAATGGCTTCCGAAGGCGCCTGCGGTGGCAGTGTCGGTTGGGAAAGCCAGCGTTCCCGGGCGCGCAGGGCAGCTTTGAGGAAACGTTCGTAACGAATGGGCTTGACCAGGTAGTCAATCGCGTCCTGCTCGTAGCTCTCGACGGCATATTCAGAGTAAGCGGTAGTAAAAATGGCCATCAGAGGCTGCCCGGAGATTTCCCGGAAGTTCAGCCCGGAGATCTCCGGCATGTTGATATCCAAAAAAACGAGGGGCGTCGGGTTGTCCTTCAGCCAGGCCAGGGCCTCCACCGGGTTGCGGAAGGTGCGCTGCAGGTCCAGGAAGGGTACCCGGGCGGCGTAGAGGCCGATGACCTCCAGGGCGCGGGGTTCGTCGTCCACCGCGATGCACTGAAGCTTCGCCGCCTTATCCGGGCATTCTGACATCGAGTTCGAGTTGTAGGTTCGCCAAATAAGTATTGCCGTGGCACTGAGCCTCCAGGCGGTGCCGGTTCGGATAGAGCAGCTGCAGGCGCCGGCGGGCATTTTCCAGGCCGACTCCTGTGCGCTCTTTATGCGGAGGCGGAGCCTGGGAGTGTAAGGTATTCGACACCTGGAAATGAAGGCTGGCCTCTGCTACTTCAACCTGTATCCGAATGGACGACCGCCGTCCGTAGCGGATGCCGTGTTTGAAGGCATTCTCCACGAAGGGGACCAGCAACAGCGGCGCAATAGACAGCTGATCGTACTCCCCGGATATCCGGAATACAATGTCTACCTCATCTTCCTCATCGAGGCGGAGGCTCTGCATCTCCACCATACTTTGCAGGAAATGCAGCTCTTTAGCTAAAGGTACGTAATCCGCCCGGGAATCATAAACGGCGTATCGCATCAGTTCAGCCAACCCGGCGATGCCTTCTGAGAGCGGCGCATTGCCCTCCCGTTCGGCCAGGGCGTAAAGGTTGTTCAGCGTGTTGAAGAGGAAGTGGGGGTTCAGTTGCGCTTTGAGGTAGTTCAGCTCGGCGGTGAGCTTCTCTTCCGCCAGCCGGGCGCGCAGGCGTTCGTTGCGCCACCAGTCTTTGGAAAGGCGGTAGGCGAAAGCGGCCGAAAGGAAAAGCAGGTAGAGCAAAACGTTGATCCCAATAGGAGGCGTCACTATCTGGTCGGACATCAGCCGGTGTAGGCCCCGTTCTATCACTTGGCAGGCCAGGAATAAAAGCCCTAGCTGGAACAGCATCACCCACCACTGCTTTTTTTCGAAATACTCCGGAATAATATATCCGACAGCCCCGTAAAAAAATAACGCCTTTACGGTCAAAACAATTAACATAGAAGACAGGAGCCCGGGAGCCCGGGTATATATTTCCTGTTCCACTCCATTCTCAATCCGTATTTCGACACTTTCAAGTGCGAAAGCTGTATAGAGCATCCAAAGGAAAAACAGCCAGAAGGCGAGGTGTACTGCGATTTCAAGCCATTTCTTCATAAGCCCCCAATATGCTGACTTCCGTATTATTCTGCTAATGTTTGGTACCAATGTAGGGCTTTTTGTTACCATTGCCTGTCCATCGTCCACCATTATTCCGGGTTATTATTGTACATCCTGCATCGCTCGCCGTCCACCCCTAACCACCTCACCTCTCATTCATTTCCACCGCTTCCTACCGCACCAAAACCACCGCCCCCTTCTCCTGCACTTCATACACGGCCCTATCCTCCCCCTCAAAAACCAGGTGGATGGAATACAAGTACAAGCCATTGCCCAGGGGCTGGCCGCCGGCGCTGCCGTCCCAGCGGAACTTGGGGTCGGTGGAAGAGAAAACCAGGCTGCCCCAGCGGTCGAACACCTGGGCATCGATGCGTTGAATGGGGCAGGAGCCGTACACCTGGAAGTGATCATTGCGCCCGTCGCCGTTGGGGCTGAAGGCATTGGGGATAAAAAAACAGGCCGGCGTTTCTTCCGCAGGCGCACAGTTCAGCACCTCCACCCGGATGGTATCCACCGGGATACAATCGGGTAATTCTACGACGATCTCGTACTGCCCGGTATCGGCCGGGGCGAATATATTGCCCGCCGCCAATTGCCCGTTGATGCGGTAGTTGTAGGTGTCGGTGCGGGCAAATACGGCCTGCCAGCCGTCGGACAGGCATACCGCAGTGTCTCGCAGGCTGGGCTGGTAATCTTGTGCTAGTGCTTCGCAGCGGTATACCTCCACCTGGAAAGTACCGATGGAGCCACAGGGCTCCAGGATGGCTTCGATGGTGAACAGGCCGGCGCTGTCGGCCTGGAATTGGCCGTTGGGTAGTGCTGCTCCGTTCAGCATGTACTGTATAGGGAGGTTGTTGGGGTTGAAGGAGAGGCTTTCGCCTTCGAGGAGGGCGGTGTCGGAGGGGAGGAGGGTGTTGATTTGGAACAAGCTGACATCGTCGATTAGCGTATAATGCCGTTGGATTGGAATGCCACTTATAGGGATTGGATTCAATGTATCTGTATTAATATTAGAGACAAAGTTGCCCAGTGTAACATACTTTTCTCCACCCAAGGCGGTAAAGCACCCCCCAATTCTTATCCATTCGAGAGACGATAGAATTCCTGATTGATTTTGAATATGCGGATCAAGGTATAGAATACCATCCGGAGGAATATCGGTTATGGGCAGTTTGGAAAAATGGGCACTATATTGATCAATTAAAATGCTATAACGAGTAAGGTGCGTATGGAATTCGAAATAATAGATTTGATTAGATTCCAGCGGATGAGCTAATTCGCCGTGAATATATTCTCTTAAAGGGTTTGGGTCTGTCGTTATCAACCACCTGGCGCCTACAACAGCATCACCTGTTCTGGGTGATGCATCCTGAGCAATAAATGAGGGGTAATAGCCACATAGGTTGTAGTAATCGGTTGTGCTGAAATAAGATTGCCAGTATTTTGCAAATCCCAGTTGATTTTCTTCTTCAGGACAGGAAGCGTATTCCTCAAAACTTGGGTTTTTAATGAGGTTCTGAGCATCTGCTATAGTTTGAAATATTAGGAAATAAACGAGACTGAGTTGAAAAAGAATAGTATTGAATTTCATGGCAAGAAAGTATAGAATAGAGGCTGCCCGGAATTATATTGAGCTCAACGCGGCGTTTTGTTTTACTCCGGGCAGCTTCTGGGAATTAAACTTTTTACTCCTTAACTACCTTGAGGGTGCCGGATGCTTGATTGGCTATCCATTTCAAAAAATAGATGCCGGAAGGTAAGCCTGTAAGCGGCAGAGATAAAGTATGAATTCCTTTATCGAAGTTATTCTGGTGATGAAAGACAACCTGTCCCGAAAGGTCAATAAGCTGTAAATTTATTAAGGCGGAAGTAGGAAGAAAAATTTCTGCCTGGGCTTCTTTTCTTACCGGATTGGGAAATACATTCAAATGAACATTATTCAGTTCACTATCAGTGCTGCCACGTGCAACCTCGGGCTGTACTGGAAATGGGCTATCCTGAGGCCGGCAAAACTGACAAGCTTCTGTAATAGTGAAATAACTGGATTGGGATTCCGTTCCGCATACATTAGAAACGGAAACAGTTGCCCGGAAACATTTACCAATAGTGTTTTCATCCACAAAGAAATAAGGCAATCCGGTATCAGGATCTAAAAATTGATCCAGGAATAAAAAATTTTCTGGTTGATTTCCGTCGCTGGCAGGTATGGTTTTTTCAAAGATAATAATACCTTCTTGTCCCGTAAGGCAGTTTACTTCTTCTACAGTATAAGTAATGTTCTCCAAAAAACTTCCATTAATTATATTAGCATCTATGCCGATGCTAAGCGGGCCAAGGGCCGGTCCCGGCGGTATATTTGAGATAGGTTCCAGCCCCTCCAGAGGGTCACTTCCATTTAGGCCGTCAACAGTTAGGCTAACAAGGAAGTCGAAATCCACATCCACCGCCTCCGGCTCGGAAACATAGTGCACCAGCCCGCGCTGTGTATCCAGGATCACCGGCCCTTCCCTTGAGTCGCAGCAGCCGTATTGCAGCTCGAATAGATAATAGCCATCTTCCAGATCCGGTTCTGCAATGATGCCTACCATAGACGGGGCACACAAGTCGCGGCAGTCCACTTCACTAATCCATTCGCCCTCTTGAATAGGCTCTGGCGAGATCTCGCCTTCCGCCGTGGCTTCGTAGATCAGCAGGCGGGCGCAGCCGGGAAAGGATTCCAGGTCGCAACCTTCTCCGTCCAGCCCCAGTTCGCCCATCACATCCCAGTAGACAAGGGGCAGCGTTTCCTCTCCGCAGGCGGCGAAAACCGTTGGCTCGTCGGGAGTTAATGCCATAGGCGCGGGCTCGCCGTCGTAGCAATCTACGATATAGGGCGGGGTTTGAATATCCAAACCGTTGACGATGAAGTTCATGTTGGTATTGCTGGGGTCTCCCTGGTTAATTAAATAATAAGGAGGAATGGTGCTGCTGAAGTCCGTTAACCTTATAAGGTACTGCCCTTCCGGGTCGCTTTCCAGGATAAGGTAACTCCAATAGCCATTGTCGTCTGTAAAAACGTGGCCGCCGAGCGGGCCCGGGTGGTCAATAAAAACCTGGGCGCCGGCTACCGGGATCTTCTCTCCGCAAACGCGGCGCAACACCTGCCCGCTAATGAATTGAGACATCCCCAGTATGGGGAGCAATAACAATATAATTACGAATAGGGGGGGGGTAAGGCCTTGTACAGGCAGTAAACCGTATCATAATAGAATTTTTGGGCTTCGAATACACTCCATTCAAAGCGGTTAGTAAATGAGCGTCGTAGTGGTGTCTATGAAGTGTTTGTTTGCAGGTAAAACGCGCGTTGAGATCAAAGATAGAAAAAACGACAATGTTGCGCAAGGCGGGAGATGCAAAAGCCGCTGCTCAGATTTAGTTTTCATGCCAAAGTCCAAAATCTAAGCCGTCGTACCAAAAAACCACTCACTGCTAACATAAAATTGAAAACAACCCCTAAAAACGCTTCTTTTAAAGAAAAAATCGAAAAAATGAAAAAGCAAATCACCCTGATCCTCTCTTTTGTTTTCCTGTTCGGCGGTATGGCCCTTGCCCAGCAGCTCGGCCCCCAAACGCTCAGCATGCTGGAAGAAAGCCCGGCGGGCAGCCAGGTACTGCAATTCCTGGAAGCCATCAACGCCAACAGCCCGGTAGATGAAGCATTGGTTAAAAAACGTTTCGCTCAACAGCTGATCGACAAACACCAGCCTGCTAAGTTGATGGATATGCTGCGGGATATCCGGGAGAATGATGCTCCCATGGCCCTCTACAGCGCCAACCGCCAAAGCCAATTCGAATATGCCCTGAAGCTGCAAAGCGGCGGCGGCAAATGGCTCGGCCTGACCCTCAACCTGGAAGAAACCCCTCCCTTTAAAGTGGCCGGCCTTTCGATCGATGTCTCCAACCTGCCTTCGGCTGAGGAAGCCCCTATTTGGCCCGTCGGCGCCGCCAAAATAGCGCAACCCACCCTGGCGTCAAAAGAGGAGATAGCCCGCCAGGCCAGGCCTATCGCTCAGGCCTATCACGATATGGGCTGGTTTTCCGGAGTGGTGCTGCTGGCGGAAAAGGGAGGCCCTTTCTTCCAGGAAGCCTTCGGCTATGCCGATATCGAAAAGGAAATCCCCAATACGTTAGCCACCAAGTTCCGTATCGGTTCCATCAATAAGGATTATACGGCAGTGCTCGTCTTGCAGATGGTGGAATCGGGGAAGCTGTCGCTGGACGACAAGCTGGAAAAGTTCCAGCTCGGCTTTCCGGCCGAAGTGGCGGGTAAGATCTCCATCCGCCAGTTGCTGTCTCATACCGCCGGCTTTGCCGACATCTTCATACCTGAATACCTGGATAATATCCGTTCCTATAAAGATATCGACGACATTCTGCCTTTGCTCCGGGACGAGCCCCTGGCTTACGAGCCCGGCACAGATCAGCAGTACTCCAACTACGGCTTCATCGTATTGGGCGCCATCCTGGAAAAGTTGAGTGGCAAGGACTTTGAAACGCTGCTTCGGGAAAATATTTTCACCCCTCTCGGCGCCAGGAACACACACTACCGGATCGCAGAGGAGATTGAAGGGGAGGCCCGCAGCTACCGCTTTACCATTGCCGGCGAAAAAGTGGACCACACCGGCCAGTTGGAATACCCCACTCCTGACGGGGGTATGTACAGCACGGCCGCCGAGCAATTGGACTTCTTTCAGGCGTTGTTCTACACCGACAAGCTGATCAATGACAACAGCAAGGCCTTGATGTTCAACGACTATGCCTCCGACGGCCCGGCATGGGCAGAGATCAGTGAGATGGAGGGGGCGATGCAGGGTTTTGCCGGCGGCGGCCCGGGGGTGAGCGCCGTGGTGCTGTTTCTGCTGAAGGAAAACCTGATGTTCATCATCCTGGCGAATACGGATGAAGGCGTCGCCGAGGAGATTGCCCGCCGGATCGGCCAGGCTGCGCTGGGGCGCTCCGTTCAGAAAGCACAACTTCCGGTGGAGAACTACCTGTATGCGGCCTTGAAAACGCAGGGTAGCCGACAGCTGAAAGAAGGCCTGGATGCCTTGCTGGCCGGGGGCGGCTACGAAGCCCGAAGCCCCATGACCCTCAATGCCCTGGGGTACCGGTTGCTGAATCAGGGCCAACCCCAGGATGCTATCGAAATATTCCGGATCAACACCGAGTTCTACCCCGATGAGGCCAATCCCTGGGATAGCCTGGCCGAGGCTTGCCTCCGGGCAGGAGACAAGGAAGGCGCACTAAAGTACTACCGCAGGGCGCTGGAGATCGACCCGGATTTCCCCAGTGCGAAGCGCATGGTGAAGGAATTGGAATAGCAACCTACTCCAGTTCCAGCACCAACGGTTCCTTACCGGGTAGAGTGATGCCGGCTTTCATTTCGAATACCTTGCCGGTCAGCACATCTCTCCCGGTTTTCACCCCTTCCAGCATCTGGGAGAAGCGGCCGAGCTCCAGGGCGGTGGGCGCTTCGTTGGCATTGAGGATGACCATCACCTTGTCGGTATCATTGTAGCGGAAGAATACGTAAACGCCTTTTTCCGGTACGTAGTGCATGAGCTTGCCGGTGTGCACCACCTCGGCGGTTTTGCGCCAGTTGGCCAGTTTTTTCATGAAGGCCATCGCCTGCTGTTGCTTTTCCGTCAGCCCTTGGCCGGTGAAGGCATTTACTTTATCGCCGGCCCAGCCGCCGGGGAAGTCGCTGCGGATGATACCGTGGCTGGTCGTTCCCGGGTTTGCCATGAGCACTTCGGTGCCGTAGTAGACCTGTGGGATGCCCCGGGTGGTGAGCACAAAGGCGACACCCAGCTTGAAGAAGCCGAAGTCTTCATTCACCTGGGTGTACCAGCGGCTCATATCGTGATTGTCGGGAAAGACGACCAGGTTGTAGGGTTCGGGGTAGAGGAAATCCTGGGCCAGCATTTCGTAGAGCTGGTTGAAGGCATTGTCGCTCTTGCCCTCGTTCAGGCTCTTGCGCATGGCCTCCTGCAGCGGGAAATCCATCAGGCCGGGCAGGCAGGAAGTATAGCCGTTGGGGTTCTTTTTTCCTCTTTGCCAGTATGATACGATGGTAGGATTACCTACCCATTCTTCTCCGACGATATTGAAATTGGGATATTCGTCCATGATCGCGCAGGTCCAGTCGGTCATGAAATCCATGTCGTTATAAGGGTAGGTGTCCATACGGATACCGCCCAGCTCCAGGTATTCTACCCACCAGATGCTGTTCTGGATGAGATAGGTGGACATGAGTTCGTTGCGCTGGTTGAGGTCGGGCATGGTACGTACGAACCAACCGTCGACAAAGTCCTTATAGTCGGTTTTGGCAACGTAGGGATCCTGGATGACGGCTTTCTTGTGGTTGGTCGGTGAAAATTCACCTCCGAAGTTGATCCAGTCCTCGGTGGGCAGGTCGTCCATCCACCAGTGGTTGGACCCGCAATGGTTGGTGATCATATCCATGATCATGATGATGCCTTTCTCCCGGGCAAGATCGGCCAGCTTGCGGTACTCGGCATTGGACCCGTAACGCGGGTCGACCCGGTAGAAATCTGTGATGGAGTAACCATGGTAGGAGAAAGAGTCCATATCGTTTTCCAGAACGGGATTCAACCAGAGGGCAGTGAAGCCCATGTCGGCAATATAATCGAGCTTGTCGATCATACCCTGGATATCACCGCCGTGGCGTCCGCCCGGATTGGAACGGTTAGGTTTTTCCCGCATGCCTTCAACGTAGTCGTTGCCCGGGTTGCCGTTGACGAAACGGTCGGGGGTGACGAGGTACATCAAGTCTGAATTGTCATAGCCCTTCATTGCTTCCCCGCTTTTTTCGCGGGCCAGCAAGGGGTAGGAATGGGACAACACCGTTTTGCCGTTTTCCTGCAGGCGGATCTCCACATTACCGGCCCGGGCCTGCTTGTCTATTATCAGGTCGATGAACAGGTAGTTCGGGTTGGGCACCCGGATGACGCGTTCCACCGTCACGCCTTCGTGATCGATGGAGGGATAGAGCTCGGAGATCTTCTCCCCGTATATTAAAAGTTGCAGGCTGGGGTTATTCATGCCTACCCACCAATTGGGGGGCTCCACGCGTTGAATGGAGGGCTGGGCCGTGAGAAAGCTCATCAGAAGGAAGGCGGCGAGAGTGGGGAGAAATCGTTGGCTATTCATATCGCGATCAGATGTTTATAGATGGTTGATAGTGGTTTCAGGGAGGGAAAATAAAGAAAAAATCCGTAACTCCTCGGGCGTGTTCAAAGTTCTGTACCCGAAGTTCAAAGCAGGCCTGAAAATCAGTTGTTAGGATCAATTGGCGCCATTTTCCGAACAGTAGGAGCCCTTCGGTGATGTATTCAACCGCGCGGAGTGCGCACCCTACCTTTTTACACCCGGGTCCACTCACACATTCCCGTACCCATACTGCACCTTCTCCAGCCGCAGCTTCAGGTTCTGAAGGGCTTCGGCCACTTCCCGCAGGTTGGCCTTGACCACGTCGCTGAGTTCGGCATCGACGAAGAGGTTCTCGTCCAGGTGGTTGAGTTCATTGGGGGCGTTGTTGCGGATCTTTTCCAGTTGCTGATCCAGATAGGCATTGAGGCGCTGCAGGCGCTCGTCCCAGTGTTGCGCTACGATAGGGTGCGGTTTTTTAAAGATGACCTCGGTGCGCTCCGCCTGTCGGGTCCGCAGGGGGTAGGTATAGCGTTCGGAATTGTAGAAAACATCGATGGTGAACTGGCGGGCGCCCTTCTGCGCTTTGAGGCGGTTGACCAGGTTGAGCTCCTTGTCGTAAAAGTTGACGACCTCCGCCTCTTCCATCTGCAGTTTGCGGAACTGTTTAATGTTGATCAGAACGCCTTCGAATTTGTCATCTTCCTTCAGCAATTCATAGTACTCCTCTTCGACGGGCATCAGTTGGCTTTCGCTGATGGTATGTTTTACCTTGATCTCGTTGTCCACATCCTCTTCAAAATCGCTCACTTCGCGTTTTACAACCTGCAGGTTGACGGCCATGGTGTAGCCGTGGCGGCGGATGGCCTCGGTGACGATCTCCCGGATGATGTCCATCTGCGACGGTTTGCTCCACAGGCAGTGCACCATAAGGAAGCAGTCCATCAGGTCTACCTGCGCGCGTCCGTTCAGGAAGGCGGAGGTGCGCAGCAGGCGGACGATCTTTTTCCAGCGGCGGTCGTGTACGGTGATCAGCTTGTCGGCGTTATTGGGGCGGGCGTTGTATTCCTCCATCCTGACCTTTACCACCTGGATGGTATTGAGCACTTCGGCGGGCACTTCCACCTCGTCGATGCGCTCCGACCAGTTGCGAAGCTCCTCCTCGGTGAGCTTCAATCCCTCGTCGATATCGTCCTCATAGACATCTTTGGTATCGGTGATCATATTGAGGAAGTTCCGGAATTGTCGGATGTTGCCCACCTCCAGGCGGAGGAGGAAGCGGTCCCAGATGGGGTCGAGGCTGGAATTGCGGGGCGGCAGCTCGTTGGAGGCGGTGATGATGCCGCGGATGTTGACCTGCATGTCCTCGCCGCCGTTGCGGTAGATCTTCTCATTGAGGATGGTCAGCAGGGCGTTCTGTATGGCGGGGCCCGCCTTCCAGATCTCGTCGAGGAAGACGATGTTGGCGCCCGGCAGGTAGCGGTCGGTGAGGCGCTCGTACTTGTCTTCCTCCTTCAGTTTTTTGATAGATACCGGGCCGAAGATCTCATCCGGCGTGCTGAACTTGCTCATCAGGTATTCAAAGGAAGAGCCTTCCCGGAAGGCATATTTCAGGCGGCGGGCGATGAGGCTCTTGCCTACGCCCGGAGGGCCCAGCAGGAAGATACTCTCACCGGCAATGGCGCTGAGCAGCGCTAATTTCACGGCTTCTTCCCGCTCGTAGAGCCCCCGGCACAGGCCGTTGAGCAGTGCGGCCACTTTCGTTCTTACGGTATGGTCAATTGCTATGGACATGGATTGCTGGATTGATGGATTGATGGATTGATGGGTTGCTGGATTGCTGGATTGCTGGATTGATGGATTGATGGGTTGCTGGATTGCTGGATTGCTGGATTGATGGATTGATGGAGTGCTGGATTGATGGATTGATGGATTGATGGATTGCTGGGTTGCTGGAATGGTTTAGAGCTCTTCCTCCCAGCCGCGGACACCGTCTTCCTCGACGTAATTCTTGCGGATCAGTTCATCGACGGTGGCGTTTCGGATGTTGAGCACCACGCCGGAGAAGTGCAGCGTTTTACCTGCCATGGCGTGGTTGAAATCCACCTGAACCATATCTTCTGTCCAGGAGAGGATCCTGCCATTGTGCGCCTCGCCATTGTCATCGGTCAGGGTAATGAAATTGTCCTTTACCAGTACGTTGTCGCCCAGGTGGCGGAAGGCCTCGCGCGGTACCCCGATGATGTTGCGGGGGTCTACCGGTCCATAGGCTTGTTCAGGCGGTAGAATAAATTCAAAGGGCTGTCCTTCCTCCAGGCCTTCCAGGTGTTGCTCGAAGGCAGGCAACAGGCGGCCACTGCCGAAGTAGAACTTAAAGGGGTAATTGGCATCCATCCGTTCGAGCAGTTCACCGTCGGAGCCTCCTTCCCGCAGTTCATAGGCTATGGTAATGATATTCTGTTCTTCTACGATCATAGGAAATAGTCGTTGAATACTTTTGTATTACAACTGCAAAGGGCGGGAATTGTTCTGTGGATTTTGCCGCCGATAAGTACTTGCCGGCAATGGTTCACTCCACTACCAACCTCAGCTTTTCCGTTTTCACCCGGGCTTTCAGCCAATCTTCCAATTGTTTGATTTCGGAGGTGCGGGGCTTTCGTTTGAAATGGGCGTAGGCCAGGTGGAGCGTGTCGAGGCGGGCGCTGTCTACCCGGGAAAGGACGGCGGGGGAAACCGAGAGTTCCAGTACGTTCTTGTTGATGGCTTTTACCTCTTCGGCAAAATCGGCGATGGGGACTTCGCGGGCGTGCATACGCAGGATTTCGTCCTGGAGGAGCCGAATGCGGTCATCCTTCCCGCGCAGGATCTCCTCGTTCTTTTTATACAGGTCTTCAATGATGCCGGTGCGCATCTGCAGGTTCATCCTTTCGATGGCCGCCAGGTCGAGAGAATCTTCTCCGGTATAGCCCTGGCGGACGATCAGGCGGGCATTCGGGAGGTTGTAATCGGGCAGGCGTTTTTCCAGTTCCTGCAGCTGTGCCTCATCGATGGGCTCACCGAAGAGGGTAACCTCTATCTGTTTTTCCCCCTGCTCATAGGTGAAATTTTTATTGATCACCTGGCAATTGTCAAAGCGCATTTCCTGGGTGATGAACTGCTGGGCGTAACGCTCGAAAAGGCTTTGATTGACCACTTTATAGGCTGTATAAATACTGGGAATGATGGTGAGAATGATAAAAACGGCGATCAAACGCCGGACGCGCAGTTCCCGCGCCTTGTCGACAAAATCTTTGCTCTTGAAACGCAGGAGGCGAACGATGAGGTAGGTGGAAAAGCTGATGAAAACGCTGTTGATGAAGAACAGGTAAAAGGCCCCGAAGAAGTAGTTCCACTGGGCGGTGGCCAGGCCGAAGCCGGCAGTGCACAACGGCGGCATCAGAGCGGTGGCGATGGCTACGCCGGGTATGGCGTTGCTCTTTTCCTTACGGCTGCCGGCCACGATGCCCGCCAGGCCGCCGAACAGGGCGATGAGTACGTCCCACAGGGTAGGGGAGGTGCGCGCCAGCAACTCCGACTGCGCGTCGTTGAGCGGGGAGATCCAGAAGTAGGCTGCCGAAGTCAGAACGCTTATTGCTACTGCGATCCCCAGGTTGCGCAACGCTTTGACAATGAGTTCCAGGTCGTTGATACCCACGCCTAGTCCTATCCCCATGATCGGGCCCATCAGGGGGGAAATGAGCATCGCGCCGATAACGACCGCCGGGCTGTTCACGTTGAGCCCCACCGAGGCCACCATGATGGCGAAGATGAGGATCCACAGGTTGGTGCCCCGGAAGACGACCCCCTTTTCAATCTCTTCGATGGTCTCCCGTTCACTGGCCTTGTCGTCGTCCAGGTTGAAGCGGTCTTTCAGGAAGAGGCGCAGGTCGCGGGCAATGGCCCTGGCCGTAACTTTTGTTCTTGCAGGCATGGTATTGATGCTTGTTGGAGCAAATTTGCAAAAAATAGTCCTATTAGATTTTATGCACGCAGATTTTGTATGGCCCTGAATAATCTTTTTGGCCAGCTCTGCGTCATGTCCCCGCCTTGGTAGCGCTGCTACCAGGCTCCGGGCGTTCCTTGATCTGGTCAAAAATCTTTATCCATTCCCAATACAAAACTCACGTGCCTAAGATCTATTTTTTGTCCTTATTCCGGTGGTACCAGCGCCGGGCCTTCACCTGGCTGCCGCACACCTGCATGTTGCACCAGCGGCGGCGGCCCCCTTTGGAGGTATCCAGGAAGAGCCAGCCGCAGGACGGGCAGGAGCGGATGCGGGGCCAGCGCTTGGTTTGCAACAGGAGTTCCTCCGCAAGCAGGAGCAGGCGAAAGAGAGGAAGGTGGGGAGGGGGGCGTTGGGAAAAGCACCGCGCAGGCCGCTTCCGCCCTTTTCCAACTGTACCTGGCCGTATGCCTGCTTCAGGAAAGTATTGAAGGAGGCCAAAGCCTTTCCGGGAACCTGGACTTCTCCCTCCAACTCAACAGCCCGGAAGACTGGACGGCTTATGATACGATATCGGAAGCGCAGTGGAAAGGAATGGTAGGAGAACTGGAGAAAGATCAGTCATGATTTGATCTTTGTGTTTAAACCCTCCAGGTATACTTCCTGGAGGGTTGGATTTGAGGTGTTCGACAATTATTCACTATCCAAAGTAACCGTCTCAACAGCAG
This sequence comes from Lewinellaceae bacterium, assembly GCA_020636405.1. Classification (GTDB taxonomy): domain Bacteria; phylum Bacteroidota; class Bacteroidia; order Chitinophagales; family Saprospiraceae; genus JACJXW01. Next base: position 394,005 of record JACJXW010000004.1, read on the forward strand.
CAGCCGATTGTGCTTCTGAAGGCATACGGGCACCAAATTTCATAAAGGGGATGAGCTTCGGGGTTTTGTCCCGGTAGCGGGCATACAGGGTTCCGAATGCATGGACGAGGTCCTTTTCTTCGTAATAAACACCGGCCAGGAGGTACCCGGTGAGCCCTATGGCATAGATCAGGTGGGTAACCGTCATATGCGGTATGGACCAGATGCCAAGAAGGATGCCGAAGTAAAGCGGGTGGCGCACGTATTTGTAGAAGGCAATGACCCTGAATTTCAGGGGCGTATAGGGCCTGTCGGTGACATAAAGATAAGCCTGGCGCAGGCCAAATAAGTCGAAATGGTTGATCAGGAAACTGCTGATGAACAGGATGGCCCAGCCGCTGAAGAACAAGGCGTACGTAGCGTAGTACCCTACCGTGCCGGCAGGAATGTTCCAGATCGTGCCCCCTATGGGTTCCCATTGCCACATCAGCAGGGTGATCATGAGGGCGGAAGCCATCACGTAGGTGCTTCTCTCCAGGTGAGTGGGGATATACCGGGTCAGCCAGGTTTTAAAGGATTGGCGGGCCATAATGGAATGATGCAGCCCGAAGAGGAGGACCAGCCCCAGGTTCTTGGCCAGGGCGGGCAGTAGCGCCATTTCCGGTGTCCCGTCGATCGACCAGGCGGGGATCAGGTTGCCGGTAAAGGCGATCCAGGCCAGGATGGATGCAAAGCCTGCCAGATAACAGGTGATAGCGTAAACAGAAACTCCAATCTTTTTCATGATAAGGGTCGAATTTAGGTTTTGAAAGAATCGTTTTCATTTGGTTTTTTGCGGTTGATACCACAAGTTTATGCGCTCTTGCGGTAGTCGGAAAGAGGCGTTTATTGGGGGGCAGGCCTCAGCGCTTGGATGGGGGCATAACATGATTGGGCGCCTGGGAAAGGGCAGGAAAGTTCATGGGAATGCTTCGCTCAAAAGAAGGAGGGATACGCTCAAGGGAAGAGGGGGGCTGATCAAAAAAAGGGGGAAAGGGTTACGCGGCCCTGGGGAGGGAAATGTGTTGAAATGACTGGAAATGGGGAAACTGCCGCTTAAAGATGGCCTTCCAGCGTTAATTTATTCCATTTCATTCCATCCGGATTATTCAGCCGTTCGAATATTTTTCCCGCATCATCTCCACCGACTCCCGGATCATTTCTTTCAGGACGTCGATGTCCACATCTTCCAGCTTGTTGATGTAGAGGCAGGACTTCCCGGTTTTGAATTTGCCCAGTTTTTGCAGCAATTCGTCGTAGTGGTGGAAGCCGGCCATGATGTAGAGCGTCAGGCTCTGCTTGCGGGGCGAGAAGCCGGTGAGCATCCAATCGCCCTCGCGGCCGCTCTTGTACTGGTAGTGGTAGCTGCCGAAGCCGACGATGCTGTCTCCCCACATCCGGGGCTCCTCGCCGGTCACTTCTTTCATGATCTCCAGCATGGCTAGGCTGTCTTCGCGCCGCTTGTCGTGGGCTACGCTGTGGAGGAAGGCTTCGACGTTGGCGTCATTAGGGGCGGTTTTTGGATCGCTCATATCGGGTGCTTTTTTTGGATTACTGTTTTATTCCCAGGCTTTTGGCATTTAAAAATAAGGCAATTTTCGTAACTATTTAGGTCTATCTCCACCCGGCATTTTCGCCCTTTGTTTGCCCCAACCCTAAAGGGAGCAAAGGCCGAAAATGCCTGATCACCCTTCAGGGTCGGGGCAAAATCAGGCATTTTCGACCGGGTGGTAAATAGTTACTCAATTTCTATGTTTTAGAAGCTGCAAAACCAGATAGCGATCTATAGGCCAACACTTTATGTTCAAACCTCGCGTTACTTTAGCAATACAACATCCCCCGAAACCGACTGATTAAACACCTCCCCCTGATCCTCAAAAGCGAACTGGAGCAGGTAAATGTAGGTTCCGGTATTGGCCTGCTGACCCTTTATTCTGCCATCCCAACCTTCTTTGACATCATCCGAGGAAAATACCAGGCTGCCCCAGCGGTCAAAGACGCTAAACTCGTAATCCAATATAGTGTAACCGGGGTCGAAATAGGGCAGGAACAAATCATTCCTGCCATCCTCATTGGGGGAAAAAGCATTGGGCACGTAAACGCCTATTTTGCCACAGGAAGAGCCTCTGACCACAACCGTATCGGAAGTAGGGCAGGCATCACCGCTCACCGCTATAGAATAAATCCCTTCTTCTTCAACGATATACTCCGGGCTGTCCGAACCATCCTGCCAGCGTATAGTACCCGTTTCCGGTAGTTTAGGGCGCAGCACCAATTGCTCTCCGTTGCAAAGGGCCAGGCTGTCCGGAAGGGCCAGGTCCGCCGGAGGCAGAAACTCAATAGAGATACTGTCTCGGCTGAGGCACCTATCCAGAGATACTTCTATCCAGTAGAGGCCGGATTGGTTTACCATCAGGGTAGGGCCCGTACTGCCATCTTGCCAGAGCAAGCCATCATTTTCCCCAACGCTGGGATGGAGCGTAACCCCTTCACCCTCACATAAGGATTGATTACCCCCTAGGCTGACTACGGGAGACATTTGAAGGGCTACATTAACGGTATCTGCAAACGAACACCCGCTGTCAGTGGCCTGCAGCCAGAACTGCCCACCCTGGCTGATGGAATAGGCGGAGGAATTGGAGCCATCCTGCCAGCGATAGGCATCGGCCAGGCCGGTGAAGTCGAAGGCCAGGCTTTGCCCGGAACAGATGCTGGTATCGGCCCCGAGGGAGAACACCGGCAGCGGGTTGAAGGTGACGGTTGCCTGAGCCTCCCCCCGGCAGCCATTGGCGGAGACGGTGACGGCGTAGTTTCCGGATTGGCTGACTGCCAGCGTGGGCAGGGTGGAGCCGTCCTGCCAGAGGTAGTCCGCCGGCTGTCCGATGTTGGCGTCCAGCGTGGTGCTTTCGCCTTCGCAGAGGAATTGGCCGCCGCCGAGGGAAGGTTCGGGTGTTTGAAGGAGGGTTACCTGCAGGGTATCGGCGAACAAACATCCGTTGTTGGTGGCCACCAGTGAGAACTGGCCGCCCTGGGTGATGGAGTAACTGGGGCCGGTAGAGCCGTCCTGCCAGAGGTAGGCATCGGCCAGGCCGGTGAAGTCGAAGGCCAGGCTTTGTCCGGAGCAGAGGCTGGTGTCGGCCCCGAGGGAGAACACCGGCAGCGGGTTGAAGGTGACAGTTGCCTGAGCCTCCCCCCGGCAGCCATTGGCGGAGACGGTGACGGCGTAGTTTCCGGATTGGCTGACTGCCAGCGTGGGCAGGGTGGAGCCGTCCTGCCAGAGGTAGTCCGCCGGCTGTCCGATGTTGGCGTCCAGCGTGGTGCTTTGGCCTTCGCAGAGGAATTGGCCGCCGCCGAGGGAAGGTTCGGGTGTTTGAAAGAGGTTTACCTGCAGGGTATCGGCGAACAAACATCCGTTGTTGGTGGCCACCAGTGAGAACTGGCCCCCCTGGGTGATGGAGTAACTGGGGCCGGTAGAGCCGTCCTGCCAGAGGTAGGCATCGGCCAGGCCGGCGAAGTCGAAGGCCAGGCTTTGCCCGGAGCAGAGGCTGGTGTCGGCCCCGAGGGAGAATTCCGGCAGCGGGTTGAAGGTGACGGTTGCCTGAGCCTCCCCCCGGCAGCCATTGGCGGAGACGGTGACGGCGTAGATTCCGGATTGGCTGACTGCCAGCGTGGGCAGGGTGGAGCCGTCCTGCCAGAGGTAGTCCGCCGGCTGTCCGATGTTGGCGTCCAGCGTGGTGCTTTGGCCTTCGCAGAGGAATTGGCCGCCGCCGAGGGAAGGTTCGGGTGTTTGAAAGAGGTTTACCTGCAGGGTATCGGCGAACAAACATCCGTTGTTGGTGGCCACCAGTGAGAACTGGCCGCCCTGGGTGATGGAGTAACTGGGGCCGGTAGAGCCATCCTGCCAGAGATAGGCATCGGCCAGGCCGGTGAAGTCAAAGGCCAGGCTTTGCCCGGAACAGATGCTGGTATCGGCCCCGAGGGAGAATTCCGGCAGCGGGTTGAAGGTGACGGTTGCCTGAGCCTCCCCCCGGCAGCCATTGGCGGAGACGGTGACGGCGTAGTTTCCGGATTGGCTGACTGCCAGCGTGGGCAGGGTGGAGCCGTCCTGCCAGAGGTAGTCCGCCGGCTGTCCGATGTTGGCGTCCAGCGTGGTGCTTTGGCCTTCGCAGAGGAATTGACCGCCGCCGAGGGAAGGTTCGGGTGTTTGAAAGAGGGTTACCTGCAGGGTATCGGCGAACAAACATCCGTTGTCGGTGGCCACCAGTGAGAACTGGCCCCCCTGGGTGATGGAGTAACTGGGGCCGGTAGAGCCATCCTGCCAGAGATAGGCATCGGTCAGGCCGGTGAAGTCGAAGGCCAGGCTTTGCCCGGAACAGATGCTGGTATCGGGCCCGAGGGAGAACACCGGCAGCGGGTTGAAGGTGACGGTTGCCTGAGCCTCCCCCTGGCAGCCATTGGCGGAGACGGTGACGGCGTAGTTTCCGGATTGGCTGACTGCCAGCGTGGGCAGGGTGGAGCCGTCCTGCCAGAGGTAGTCCGCCGGCTGTCCGATGTTGGCGTCCAGCGTGGTGCTTTCGCCTTCGCAGAGGAATTGGCCGCCGCCGAGGTTAACGGTAGGTGAATCCATAACTTCGATAGAGACTGTATCCGTAGTGAGGCAGCCTTCCTTATTCAATTCTACAGCGTACTCACCACTTTGGGTTACTTCATAGGTCGGATTGGTGCTGCCATCCTGCCAGGCATATGAAACGCCGGGGCTGGCGGCGGTGGCATCCAGAAGAAGTGATTCCCCTTCACAGAGGCTGGCGTCCGGCCCGAGGTTAACCGGGGCGGGCTCAATGGTGGAGATGGTGATGGTATCCACCACCTCGCACATATTTCCGAAGGTGACGCGGGCCCAGTAGGTGCCGGCCTGAGTTACCGGGATGCTGGCCTGGGTACTTCCAGTAGACCATTCGTAGGTTTCACCAGGGCTGTAATTGTAAGCGCTGAGTTCCAGTATTTCGCCCTGGCAGATGGACTGGTCTGGCCCGAAGAACCCCACATCCACGTAGCCGGGCGCACTGTCAAACACCCAACCCTGGTTGGAGTTGTCAATATTAGTGCTGTGGCTGCCAGCAAAGAAATCTGTTCCGCCAGTAGCGGTTTGGTCCCGCATTTGGAGAAAATCGCAGACAATGGCGGCGCCGGAGCTGGAGATCGTGGCATGGGCACCGGGCAGGGTGGAGAACAGTTCGATGGGGTTACAGTTATTGCCGAGCCCCAAAAGATATTCGTTAACCGTTTGCGTGACATTTGATTCCAGGCGGTAGGACTTGCCGGGAGCCAGCAGCAGGGTATCGATGTTGTTAAAACCTTTTATGATGGCGTCGCCCCCCAACTCAAGTAAATTCAGGTAAGCCGGATCGTTGAGGCTGCTGCTGTTATCCGCATGGCAGATGTTGAGCAGGCCATCGGTTCCGCTGAATATGATGTTGTTAAACCGGATACCTCCACTCAGGAGCATTCCGGCATAGGGGTTCGTCAGTTCAATGGTAGAAGTGCCCGGGTCGATATTGGTGTTGAGGTTGAACCCGGCTTCCAGGCTGTAATATTCCAGGAAGCCAACATCCGCCGGTTCGGTAATGGTGATATAGGAGTTACCGAGGTTCAGGTTTCTTTCGGTGCCGGCATTATAAATGATCCACCGGCCCAGGAACATCGGTTGGCTGTTGGTGTTGAAGGTGCCATTATTTATCTCGAGAAGGCCTGCCCTCAACGGGCCGAGAAGGGTGAAGTTTCCCCTCCCGTCGATGTAGACGGCATCGAGAGCCTGCCCGTTCAGCTGAATGGTTTCCGTTGCCGTACTGTTCATATACAGGCCTTCCGGCATTTGGATGGCCATATTTTGAGAAAAAAGAACAGAGCCATAACAATACAGCCGGTTGAGGTTAAATAGCGGATCAGGTAAGTTGCTTTCCCAGGTTATGTCCCGGCAGTAATACCCATTATAGTAGAAGCCTTGAACTTCCTGTCCTGGGCCGGTAAATGAATTGGCGTCGAAGATGACGTCATCCCGGAGGGTAGGCACGCATTCGCCACCGGGGCCGCCGCTGGTGAGGGACCAGTGAGCCGGATCGCCCCAATCGCCGGTTCCGCCGACCCAATAAAGGGTGCGGTTGCCCAGTTCGTCGATCGTCCAGCCGGCGTTGTTGCCCTGGTCGATGCTGTTTTGGGCCGTTAGCATTCCCGGGCCTACGCTGTGGAGGTCACGCAGGGACAAATACTGCAGATCAGGGTGGTTGTTCAATACATTAAAATTGGCCGGGAAGCCCTCCGCATCCGAGCGGATGGTGATCAGTTGGTTGCAATTCGCCGGAGCTACGATCGTGCCGATGGTTTGGGTGGTAAATACCGCCACAAGGTAAGTATAGCCCGGAGTAAGAATCAGGGTATTGACGGTGAAGTCATCAAAGAAGTAGCCGCCGTGATTGAAGATCAGAGAATCTATGGTGCAATTGACATCGAGGCTGAAGTTGTCCAGGAAACCGACATTATAGTTAAAAATGACGCGGTTGTACTCGATAGCGGTGGGGACGGGCGCAAAGTGCTCGAAGTTGCCTCCGATGCCTTGAAAATCAATAGTAGAAGTGCCTGCGTCCAGTTCAAAGGCGCCGCCCAGGTCAATGTACCAGCGGTCTTTCCGCGCATCTGGGAAATGTTTGATCACCCAGTGGGTATTGCCCAGTTCCAGCCGACGCAGGCTGCCGCTTCCGGCGGAAGTGAATTCCGTACATTCTACATACTGCCCATTGGTGCGCAAAGTGCCGGCGCCAAAAAATATCTGGGTTTCACATTTAAAGCTGTCCTGGAGCGTCCATTCTCCGCCGCTGCCGGTGAAATCGGCCTTGTTCACATAATGATTAGCGGTGGTGATGATATTGCCCGTGTTCTGGCTTTCAAAAGTTAGAAAACCGCGAAACAGGTGATTCATATCCCGGATCAGTGTGAGCGAACCAAAGATATGGAGAAAAGGGTCGTAACCGCTTTCGAAGGTTGGAAAGAAACCGGCGCCCGTCCAGTCCATGCTCCGGCAATAAGCATTTTCAATAGCGATGGTGACCGTCTGGCCTGGCGCGTCGAAGGAGTTGGCGTCGAAGAAGACATTGTCGGTGCCGGAGGGGATGCAGGCGCCGCCCGGCCCGCCGCTGGTAAGTGACCAGTGGGCGGGGTCGTTCCAGTTGCCGCCGCCACCGACCCAGTAGAGGTTCTGTACGGTTCGGGGGTTGATCGTCCAGCCGCTGTTGTTGCCCAGGTCGGCGCTGTTGTTGGCGGTATAGGTGGAAGTGCCGGTGGCGGTGATGTTCTTCAGGTTGACGTAATTGAGGGCGATATTCTGCCCGTCAGACTGAAAAACGGCGGCCTGGTTGTCGCCCTCGCTCCCCTGAATAGTGATGGCGCCCAGGCAATTGCCGTTGGCGGTGATCCGTTCGAGTGCATAGGTGTGCCCGGAAAGGAAGCGGTAGGCTTTTCCGGGCGCCAGGATCAGGTGGGCGGCGCTCATTTCAAAGTCGATGAGCCCGTTGTTGTTGAAACGGACTTCCCCGTAGCTCACCGCCTCAGTGGGTTGCGAGAGGGCGCCGGAACCATTGGTGTTGGAGAAAAACACATTATTAAGCTGAAGGGGAACGGTGGATTCGACCCGCACCTGGGCATCATTGGAGGTGAATTCGATCAGAGAGCTGCCCGGGTCAATGGAAAAGGGAACGTCCATCACCTGCACCTCCATGACAAGATCTGCGAGCAGGTCGTTCCCTACCTGGTAATAGAGGTTCCGTCCATGTAGCGTGATCTTAGAATTGCCCAACGTCAGGCTGCCGTCATTCTGAATGTGAATATGCAGGAAATCAGCTTCCAGGTTATGATCATTGGTATTCAGGTTGCCGTCGCTGAGCCGGATGAGGCTGTCTACGATGATGCTGTCCTGCAGTATCCAGCCGCCATTGCCCTCGAAGAAGACGCTGTTGCCCAGGGGGTGGCCAGCTGTCTCAATGGGCGTATCCGCCAGGGCTGCCCGAAAGCGCACCTGCCCGCTGAAGTCAAATGCCATATCCTGGATAAAGTTCAGGCTGCCAAAGATGTTGATCACCTTATCCGCATCACCCTGAAAAACAGGCATTCCCGTTGCCCCCGTCCAGTCCATATTCCGGCAGAAGATATTCTCGTTGTTGATGACGACCACCTGGCCAGGCCCGGCAAAGGAGTTGGCATCAAAGTAGACATTATCATCGGCAGTCGGAACCTGGCTGTGGGTGATCACGCCGCCGGAAGTGGTGGCCCAGTGGGAGATGTCGGCCCAGTTGCCGGAACCGCCGACCCAGTAGTAGTCGGCGGAAAACACTGGGCTTGTAATAAAAAAAGCAAAGAGGAAGAGGCAGGAGGATCTCATGGCCTTGGGTTTTAGATGAGCCAGGCAGGCCGAGCAAAAAAGCAGAAAATCATGATAAAAATAGTAAAAAGCGGGGTTCTTCGCTTTTGTCAAAGTTTAAAGCTCAAAAACCGCCTGATGCGACCGCTGATTCCGAATGGCGGCGCTGATAAGCACCGAAAAGCGGTAACCGCTGATAGGATATTTGTCCATTTCTGGTTTTGCTCTGAAATAGACGTACCGTACAAGGTCCGAATCATAGGTTTTAAACGGGCCTTCAATAAAAATGGTACTGGGCTGTTTCAGCGGAGGCCCGGAAAAGGAAGCATTCTCAAAGTACTCCAGGCCATTCTGCAGGATGTACCGGGTGCCTGCCCTTATGCCTATCGGAGACAGGGTAATGCGGATATTTTCTTTATCGTACAGGGTGCCGCCCCAATCGATAAATCCCTGGGTATTTCCAAATATTATCATTACCCGGTAATCGACATTAACCCGGAAGGCCGAAGAGCCCACTTTGCCCCAACTGCTGCCATTTCTGGATTCCACGATTAGCCCTTTTACTTTCAAGTCGGTTATGGTTTTGTTTTCAGCCATGATCTTTGGTTTTGTAGATGTAAAAACAAGAGTTGGTTTTGAGGTTATAAAGCGGTTGAGTGCTACACTAATTGAGTGGTATCAGAGAACCGGCGGGGGCACTAGCCATTTTTCTGAAGGCCCAGTGGCTGGATTTGATTCCGATGGAAAGGGACCTCACCGAAAAAGGATTGCCTGTATAGACAACCGCATTGGTGAAAACAGTCTTTGAAGATTGCGGGGCAAGATCTTCGGAGCAGTCTGTTAGAAAACGCTGTATACTGGTTTTCGAAGATTCATCCTGATTATCCTGAACCTCCCAATTTGCACCTGGAATTACTATGGCCAATTCAACATCTCTGATGTACATATTGCGGTTGGGGGAATAACAACCATATTTGCTTCTACCTTCGCAGTTTGTGTTTTTAAGCCTAATTTTCAGACGGTATCTCACCCCCGGTTGATACACGCCTGTCTTTCTCCAGGCACTCCCATTCCATTGTTGCACCTCCAATACTTCGATCAGCAATCCATTGTCGTTATAGGCCTGCTGGCCTTTGGAATGGCTGGCAAAAAGGGTGGTTATAAAAGCGAGGAGAAAAAGGCGGCTTAATATTTTATGTGGTTTCATGGTAGTAAATTTTGATGTGAAAGAATGAATAATTTGCCCTTGCTGATAGCTTTCATTAATTCCTATGGCTTCAGCACCATTTTCCCACCGTGCACCTCTTCGCCGGCAATCAGCCGATAATAATATACTCCGGCCGCCAGGCCCCGGGAATTAAACCGCATCTGATGGTTGCCGGCCGCTTGAAAACCATCCTGCAGCACGCGAAGGAGCTGCCCGTTCGAACTGAAGATCGATAGTTGGACGGGGCGGCCTTCCGGCAGGTGATAAGCAATGGTGGCCTGGCCGGAGAAAGGATTGGGAAAAACACTGGCCTTCGGTATTGCTGCATTGCCTTTGCCGGAAGCTGCCACTTGCGGATCGCCCGGGAATGGGCGGCCTAAACCACCGCCCGGGCCGGTAACGGCTATGCTAAGGGAAAATTCCGAGGTATTGTTTTCACTGTCTATGGCAATGGCGGAGAGGTAAGTACCGGGAGCAACGGGAGGTAAATTGGTCTTGACCTTACCGTTGCTTTTAGGCGAAGCTGTGCCAATCAATGTCTCCCCATCTCCATGCCCGGAGGCATTGGGCGCTGAATTGGCGTAGAATTCAACCGTCACCGTCGCCGGGTTGGAGGTATCAATGAACCCCTTCACCTTGGTCTTGGAAGCATTGGCTTTGGCGCTCTCCAGAACGGGGAAATTCTGTAATCGGTTAGGCCCCAGGTCGGCATCGCCAGGGTCGTTAGGCGTCACGCCGTCGAGCCCCAGGTTGATGGCGAGCCCTGCGTTGCCGTAGATGGAGTTGTTGCTTACGAGGTTGCCGGTAGCGGCGCCACCGCTGATCAGCACGCCCTGGCAGCCATTGCCGAAGATGACATTTTCGGTGATGGTGGTGTTGCGGCCGTTGTTGAGGCTCACGCCCTGACAATTGTTGACGAAGGAGCTGAAGGAGCCGTCGGCATGGTGGCCCACCCGGTTGCCCTGGATGATATTGCCCTCCGGATAGGGAAAGCCGGCAGCCCATAAGGTGATCAAAATATTGTTGCTGCTGTAGCCCACAATTACATTATTCACAATAGTATTATTGTCGCTGCTTACAGCAATACCGTCGAAGCCATTGCCCGGGATCGTAGCGTTTCCGGTTGCGTTCGTGCCAATGTAATTGCCTTCGATGCGGTTCGCCGGAGCATAGGGAAAAATAGCTATACTTCTGGAATGGCCGGCGATCACGTTCCTGGCGGAAGCATCGGCGCCCCCGATCCTGTTTTGCTGCCCGGTAATGATGATGCCATCGACGGCATTGCCTACCGGGTTCATCCCCGTTGCGTCCAGGCCGATGTGGCACCCTTCCACAACATTGTTGTTGCCACCGGCCATAATCCCCGTTTCAAAGCCATATATGGCCAGGCCGTTGATGTAGCAGGAATTCCCGGACATATTTAATCCGGAGGCGCCTGTTCCCGCCGCTGTGCCGTTTAGCGCAATTTTTATGCCTGCCGGGTTGGAGCCCGATGCTGGAAAAGACCCCGGCTGAGAATATCCGTATATGTCAACTTCAAAGTTGATAATAGGCAGAGGGCTTTGCAAGTTGATCTCGTATGGGCCGGCCCCGGGGATATTGAAATTGATTATGTTGGGGTTTGGCCCTGAATTGGCTTGAATGATGGCCCACCGCAAAGAGCCGGGGCCGCTGTCATTGGTGTTTACTACGGTATAAATAGCGGCATTGGCGGTTGTGAGCGCCAAAAGGAAAAAAAGGGCGAATGCAATGTTTTTCATGACTTTTTGTTTTGCCAGAGTGTGAAAAAAAACATGGGTTTCAGGGTTATACAGAGAAGTAATACGGGCCGGTGGATCATGCATAAAGAAGGAATTAACCTCGAAAATAAAACAGGAGAAAACGAACTGGGGAGGCTCATCCCTTCTTCAGCGTAATCGTCCCCTTTCCGACATGGTCCGTGCCGCTTTATCGATACACAGGAATAGGTTAACACCTAAAGCTTCCTTTTGTACTTCTATGTACTTTGGGGCGATACCTGCCTGTTGGGCCAGATAGGCCAGGTGGTGGGCCGGCCGATGGTGTAAAAACCAATTACCCATCGTTTCCATATAGGCGCGGGAGGGGTTGTTTTCCGAGAAATTGCCGATGATCAACCGGCCGCCGGGTTTTACATTTCTGTAGAGGTTCTTCAAAACAAGGACGAATGGCTTATCGTCAAAATAATCGAACAGGCCGGCGCTCCATACGAGGTCAAACTGTTGTGTCAATCGCAGTTTGAATACATTTTGCTGAATGAACGTGATGTGCTCACGATAATCTTTATTGAGTTTCTTAGCGTAAGCGATGGCCCTTGGGTCCATATCAACACAGGTGCTTTTCAGCCTGGCCGGATCGATCTTTTCGTAGGTTTCCATCAGGTCGCGACAGGGGCCGCTGGCCACATTGAGTAATTCGACAGGCCGCGCCTTGTCTTTTAAAATCCTCAAAAGCGTTTCTTGGAAGAAGGTTTTGCGGTTTCGAACGGCCTGGGGCGCCGCCTGGTTATGGAAAAAGATATCCCATTTTTTGTATTTCGAATGGGTAGAGGTGTGCTGCGTGTATATTTTGTCGATCATCTCAAAATCACCAGCATAACCATAGGGTTTCCTGTAACCGTGCCCCTGCAGCGTATGCTCCATAAAATCTTTTCCAAAGGCTTTGCACAGGAGTTGGATATCCAACTCGGAGTAAATTCCGTTAAGGTGTTTTTCCCGGAGTTTGCTGGTCCATTTGATCACCTGTTCGTACTGATGTTCTTCCGGGCCTCCCTGGGATATCAGGGAGCGGATGAGATTGAGGTCTTGTTGTAGTTTGGAGGTTGTTTGTACGGTCATGGCAAGGTAGCTTTAGGTTGACTTGAATTAAAGACAACTCAAAGCTACTGGCAAAACGCCCCGAAGCGGTAGCCGATATTTTCCCGGTTTTGGAATATTTGTGGTAAATCAAAGCGGGCAGAATGGAATATTTGTTCCATTCCGGGCTGGGGTGAAGGGTTTTGCTTTTGATTGTCAGGTAGTTGTGTGTTTCGTTTTAATGGGCTAAGCAATTAATCCGCGATAGTCGACAGGCGGGCTTTAGTCGCCAGCCGACATCGCTCACCTTGAGTTTCCAACATTAGTAACTATTTATATCGATTCCGAAACGGCAATTTCAGCCTTTGTTTGCCCCAACCCTGAAGGGAGCAAAGGCTGAAATTGCCTCGCCATCTTTTCCGCGAGCGATGAGGCCCTACGCCAAAGGCTACGGCTGCCGGTGGAATCTATCACTTCCGAACCTCAGAAGGCAGCAACCCAAATTCCTTCCCGAAGCTGCGGCTGAAATGCGAAAAATCCTTATACCCTACCTGAATGGCAATTTCACCGATGGGCATGTCAGTGGATTCCAGAAGAGTTTTGGCCTTTTGCAGGCGAATAGACCGGATGTAGGAGGCCGTCGCCTGCCCCGTGAGTGCTTTGAGCTTGCGGTGCAGTTGGGTGCGGCTCATGGCGATGGCCCGGCAGAGGCGGTTGGTGTCGAAGGTTTCGTCGCTCATGTTGGTTTCGACAATCTCATGAAGTTCTTTTAAAAAAGCCGCTTCGCGCTGCTCCAGTTCGCTGGCCTGCGCTCCGCCGTCGGCGGCATCGGATAAGCGCTCCCTGAGGCGTTGGCTGAGCGCCGTCAGGTTCTTCAGCCGTATCAGCAACTCTTCCTTGTCGAAGGGCTTGCTCAGGTAAGCGTCGGCGCCATGCGACAGGCCGGCAACCTTGTCTTCCTGGGTGGCCCTGGCCGTCAGCAATACGATGGGGATGTGGCTGGACCGCCGGTCGGATTTCAGGGTGCGGCACACTTCGAAGCCGTCCATTTCCGGCATCATCACATCGCTGAGAATCACGTCCGGGATGCATTCCAGCGCTTTTTCCACCCCTTCCCTGCCGTTGCGGGCGGTTTGCAGGGCAAAGTCGAGATGGAGGCAGGAGACGATGTATTCGGCGACGTCGGCGTTGTCTTCGATGATGAGGATGAGGGGCTTGGTGGAATCGTGTATTTGTGTATCCGTGTATTCGTGTATTCGTGTATCTGTGGAATCGGGTACCAGTGGGCCAGTGAACCCGTGAACCCGTGGATCTTCCCTTTCCTCCTGAAGATGGAGGCCTGGCGTCTCATTCCTGATCGGCAATACTACCATAAAGGTTGTGCCTTTGCCTGCTTCACTATTTACCTTTATATCTCCTTCAAGTAGTTGCACCAGTTCCTTCACCAGGGCCAGGCCGATGCCGGTTCCCTTCAGTTCCGGCCCCCCTCGATCCCCCCGAAGGGGAGAGGTTCCAGATGCGGCCTTTCCTGACATGCCCTGCGCTGGTAGCCCCACCTCGGCCTCTCCCCCTCCTTTGGAGGGGGCTGGGGGGAGGCTATAAAAACGGTCAAATATATGGGGAAGATGCTCTTCCGCAATGCCCCGCCCCGTATCGCTCACCGCAAGTTCCAGAAAAGGCTGGCCGTTGTCCATCACCTGAGCGGCGGTTACCTTGACGCTGCCGTATTCCGGGGTGAACTTGATGGCGTTAGACAGCAGGTTGATGAGAATGTGTTGCAGCTTGGTTTCATCGTAATCCATCACCAGGCTTTCCTCTTTAGCAAAAAAGGCGAGGTTGATGTGTTTATCGTTAGCCAGGGAATGGCAGGATTCTGTCAGGTATTGGAGGTAGGGAATGATGTCGCCCTGCACCCAGTTGATGGCCAGGCTGTTGTTTTCCAGGCGGGAGAGGTCGAGCAGCTGGTTGACCATGTTCAGGAGGCGGTCGCTGTTGCGCCGGATCAGGGTTTTGACCTTATCCTGCCCCTTGATCTGTTCAGCCATGCCCTTGATCACGGTGAGCGGGGTGCGGAATTCGTGGGTGATGTTGGTGTAAAAGCGGCTTTTGAATTGATCCAGCTCTTTCAGGCGTTCAGCTCTTTCGTGTTCGAGCTGCAGGTGGGCCTGCAATTGCAGGCGGTGGCGCTGGTACAATAATAAGCCGGCGATCAGGGTCATTATCACAACAACGTAGGAGGTATAGGCCCACCAGGTTTTCCACCAGGGAGGGTGGAGGACGACCGTTAAATTGATTCCTTCCTCGTCTAAGAGGCCGTACCTGGTATAAGCCTTTACCTGAAACTGATACCTTCCGGCCGGCACATAAGAATAATGGGCCTCCGGCTCGCCGTTCAGGATCTGCCAGTTCTCTTCGTAAGGATACAGGCGGTAATGGTACACCACCTGGGGAGAACGGAAGTCGAAACTGGAAAAACGAAACCCAAAGGGGGTGGACCGGTGGGAGAGGCCTAAATGCTCCAGTTCCCGGATGGGCTTATGAAGTGGCCCGCCTTTTCCCGGGATCTGCCTTTCCCCCTTTATATATAGGCCGGTCAGTTGAAGAGGGGAAGGATCATCAGGGGGAAGCGGAAGGGCTTTGGGGTCCAGTTCTGTCCAGCCGTCCATATCGGCGTTGGAAAAATAAAGGCGCCCATCAGGCCCCAGTACGCCGACAGACCGGGAGGCCACAGGCGAATCCGCCTTTTTCCGGAAGGAGGTCCAGGTTTGATGGTTTACATCCAGCCGAACCAATAGGTTCTCATTAAAGTCTGCGACCCATAGCATGCCTTCTTTGTCAAAGGCTATGCTTGCTGCTTTTGCGATGGGAAATGCATTCTCATTAGGGCTATAACTGACTATGGGCCGTTGAGGCCTGGTGAGATCTATAACCCTTATTCCCGAATCGTCGATCGCATAGGCGAGTTTTTCATCGTTTTTGGCAAAGAGGCGAAGTAGTTTTAGGCCAGTAAAAGGCAAGGGGGCTTTTTGAGTCGTATTTGAATTTATGTCAATAATCGTAATAAAATGCTGGAATCCGGAAATAAACCCGCCTGCCCAGACTTTGCCCTTTTCGACTTCCAGCATGGCAGGGGAGTTCCAGAATGTGTAGGGGTCTTTGGTAGGGGAAAAGTAGCGCGTAAATGTTTCTTTGACGAGGTCCAGGCGGCTCACCCCCAGATGAAGATGAGCGGTCCATATCTGTCCATTGCTATCCATTAACATCTGGATCACATCGTTGGACGGTAGGCTGTTGGTGTCCACAGGATCATGAAGATAGGCCTTGATATGGCCGGTTTGAGGGTTGAAACAATATACGCCAACGCTGTCAGAAGGGTAAGTTCCCCAGATATTCCCCTTTTTATCAACCGCCATCCCGACGGCGAACCATTCAGGGCCACTATTTCCAAGGTAAGGAGCCGTACTTAACCGGCTCAGGTCCAGGCTTTCCAGGTAATGAAATTGAGTTTTTTTGGTGTCGAGGCCCAGGTTCGCCAAAATAGGAAAGTGAAGGGTATCCTGTTGTTTTTGGACGTCGAACAGGTACTCGGCCCATAGGGTTCCGGTGCTTGGGGCGTAGGCCATGGCCAGCGGCCCCAGCCAGCGGCTTTGGGCAGCGTTTCTTCCCAGGTTCTGATAAATACTGGTTTTTTTAAATTCGTCGAAAACGAATGCTCCTTTTGTCAGGCCGTAAACGGGTTCAGGCTCTTTCGAGGTGGTTTTAAATACCTCCCCCCTTATTCCTGTAGCTACCCAGATCGTACCGTCACGGGATTGGAAAATGTTCCAAATTCTATTATTGGTGAGGCCATTGGAACCTGCGGTGAAGTGCAATACCTCGCCATTTCTGGGGTTGTAGCGCTTACAGCCGGCCTCATCCGCACCGAACCAGTAGCAGCCTTCCTTATCCTTCAAAATCGAACTGATTACTGGCTGGATCAACCTCGGGCTTTGAACATCAAAGGCAAGTTTTGATGCCAACGCCGGATCTGTTGAAATAGGCATAAAATGGCTGCCCTTAATATCAAATCTGCCCAAAAAGCCCTTTCCCGCTCCAATAAGCAGATGCCCCTCCTGATCTTCGGCTATTCTAAGGACAATATCAGTAGTTCTACTTCCAGGATCGTGAGCGTTTTGTACAAATTCCTTGTATTGCCCGGTTATTGGATCAAATCGGATCAGGCCAGATATTCTCCCGGTTCCGGTTCTCCAGAATCCGGTTCCGAGCCAAAGGTTACCCTCCGGGCCTTCATGAACCTCAAAGATTGCGCGCTTACTTTTTCTATCCTTTACATTTTGGCCTCTTTCCAGAAAGCGTGTAATCGCGTACGTTCCTTTTTCCAGACGGTTTAAACCATTGTTCGTTCCAACCCAAATATTCCCATACTTATCCTCCTCAATAGCATTGCAGACCCAATGGCTCAAACTTTTGGGGTCTTCTGGATCGGCTATAAAACGGGTGAATTTTTCCGTTTCCGGGTCAAAGAGGCTCAGCCCGTAGCCGCGCGTTCCTACCCATAGCTTACCTCTGCTGTCAACATACAGCCGTTCTACATAATTGCCGGAAATAGAAGTGGAATCGCCGGGGTCATGCCGGTAAGTTATGAACTGATGTCCATCATAGCGATGCAGCCCGCCTTTACTACCAAACCACAAAAAGCCGATGGAATCCTGAACGATCTGTTGCACCTGGTTTTCATCCAGCCCTCCCGGGAGCACAAACCGCTCAAATTCAGGGGCAGGCGCGCTTATGTCCGGAGAGGCCATTTCTCCTTGAGCGAAAATAGCTAAGGGTAGCAGCAGCGCCGGCAGGAAAATTTTTAGCGAGCAGGGCATTAGGCCTTTTTGAGTAAATATAAAAATTTTTGTCATGGCAATCGGGGAACAGGGGTCATCCCGAATTTTTGAAATGACCGAATTTGGCCGCTAAGAGGCCAAATTCTTGAAATGCCTGGCAAAATGGCCTTTTGAAATGCGGCCTTAGGCCGAAATGGCCCGTGCTGCAGCCCCGTATTTCACCGGCGAAGCCGGTACATCTCCCCGCAGGGAGCATTTCTATATCTTGAATTGAAAAATTCGGGATGACTCATGTTTTTTGACGGCATTGGTGCGGCCCCCCAATACAACACTGAATAAAAGTAAAGTCAGGATAAAGCCGCAATTAGGATCAAATTTTCCAAACTGGGCCAGGTATATCCTCCTTCCAGAATAAAAATGCTGGCATACCCCACTCCGCTGATCACCAGGAAAACGCCGAGCAGGATATTGCCCGCCCGAAGCAGCGGACGGTACAGGAAGGGACAGCCAAAAATTGGTGAATGTATTTGACAAGCCCGGCAAAGGTAAGTAAGGTACTGATCAGAAGGAATTTCAACTTTGTTCTGGGCCGAAACGATAGATAATCCTCTTCCGACTTTTCCCGGAAATTCCAAAAGCATAGAGTGAGGCCTGGAAGGAGGCACCATTCTTCAATTCGCTCTTTATTAAAAGTACCTTCTGCATGAGAGGGACCCCCCTTTCTTTTCTTGAGTATGAAAATAGTGGGTTCCCCTTCTTACCCTGCCTGTTTTTCAAGCAAATTCCTCTATTCCGGGATTCCACTAATTACAATGATGAGGTGGCTCATTATCCATTTCAAGTTGATTAAGACGCGGGTTAATTTACATAAGATTCAAAAACGGGTTGGATCAATACCTGTCGCAAATAGTTATCTGGCACATAATCTTCTGTTTCAGGTGAAGTAGGGCCATTATTTTTGAGGATGCGGATAATTTCTTTCCAAAACCTGAAATAACATGAAACCCTTGCTGCTTCTCCTGATGTTTACCATTGTCCAAATCCTGTCGGCACAAACAGAGCAATAGATCTACATCAGTAGCCGGAACACCCATTCCGTCAAGTACTATCAACTGGACGGTACTTACCTGGGCAATTTTGTCGCTCCGAATTCCGGCGGACTGAATAAGCCTCAGGATCTGTTTTTTCACCCTCACGACAGTACGCTCATCGTGACCGGGATCGGCAACAATGCCATAAGGAGGTACGATCCGCAAACCGGAGATTTCATGGGGGACTTCAGTTCCGGATACTCACTTGCCGAACCCACAAAGATGGCCATAGGGCCGGACAGCCTCCTGTACGTCAGCCAGTGGGGCGATGATCAAAGCAAAGTCGCCCGCTTTGATCTGGATGGCTATTGTCGTTTTTGACGCCGGCCTTTCCCTGCTCATCCTTAGCCATGGGTATAACATTAGCTTTTTCAAGGATCTCACTATTTTACTCTACTCCTTTATTACTTTTTTCACGGCTTATCACATGTTGAAAAAGCCTTTGCTGTTCTTCACCAGAACGAACGGTTCTTTAGCAAAATACCATTCCACCACGGTGTCGTTGGAGCATTTGGAACAACTGGCAGCGCGGGCCAGGTCGCTGATGGAGTCGGAGCAGGTTTTCCTCGACACCAACTTGCGCCAGCAACGCCTGGCCGAGTGCCTGGGAACCAATACGGTTGTATTTTCTCAAATGCTCAATAGGATATTCCGGCAAAATTTCAATGAGTGGGTGAATGCCTATCGGGCTCGATATGCCGAAAAACTTATTCTCCAGGGATATCTGGAAAAATTCAGCGTTGAAGCTTTGGCCGAAAAATCAGGGCATGGAAGTAAAGCCTCTTTTTATCGGAGCTTCAAAAAATGTACGGGGAAAACACCCCTGGAATTCCAAAAAGAAATGTCAGGCTCTACCGGAGGTGTACAATAATAAACGGGTTCACGACGGGATGCTTTCGAACCAAACCTTACGATTGCTCTTGTAACCATTGTGGAAATGATCATTATTTTTGTAACGGCCCTAAAAATAATGATCATGCCGCAAAAAGATACCCTGAAAGTCGCCGTCGCCCAGATCGCTCCCGTTTGGCTGAATCGCGAAGCGACGGCCGCTAAAATGCTCGATTATGTACACGATGCCGGCGCCCGGGGCTGCGAACTGATCGTCTTCGGGGAGGCCCTGCTGCCCGGATATCCCTTCTGGACGGAACTGACCGACGGCGCCCGCTTCAATTCCAAAGTGCAGAAGGAACTGCACGCTTTTTATTTGCAGCAGGCCATACAAGTGGAAGCCGGCCACCTGGACGCCCTCTGCGCCGCCGCCCGGCAGCACCGGATGGCTATCCTCACCGGCAGCATCGAGCGAGCGCCGGACCGGGGTGGCCACAGCCTCTATTGCTCCCTGATCTACATCGATCAATCCGGCGCCATCGCCAACGTGCACCGCAAACTGATGCCTACCTACGAGGAGCGCCTCAGCTGGGCCCCGGGCGATGGCTATGGCCTGCGCACCTTCCCTCTTGGCCCCTTCACCATCGGCGGGCTGAACTGCTGGGAAAACTGGATGCCCCTGCCCCGGGCGGCGCTCTACGCTCTGGGAGAAGACCTGCACGTGGCCATCTGGCCGGGCAACCTGCGCAATACCGAGATCCTCACCCGGTTTCTGGCGCAGGAAGGGCGCTCCTATGTCATCTCCGTCAGCGGGCTCATGCGGAGGCAGGATATCCCGTCCGACATGCCGCACTACGGCCTGATCCTGGAAAATGCTCCGGAGGTAATGGCCGACGGCGGCTCCTGCATTGCCAACCCGGACGGCAGCTGGTTGCTGGAGCCCGTGGTGAACGAAGAAGGCCTGCGTGTAGCGGAGCTCCACCACGCCCGCGTGCTGGAAGAACGGCAAAACTTCGACCCCTCCGGGCATTACTCCCGTCCGGATGTGACGCAATTGGTGGTGCGCAGAGAAAGACAGGGGATAGTGCGGTGGGAGTGAAGGGGAGAATGCTTGAAATGAAACGGGAAATGTATAGAAATGTAGCGGAAACACCCTTGTATCGGCCCAAAGTTTTTGACACCGAGGTATTCTTATGTGCATAGAAACGCAACGCCAATTTTGTCACTCATCTAATTATTCGGCCGTTCGTACAAAATCACTGGCGGGAAAGCTCCAGTCTGGCTTACTTTGCAGGAAAAAAACCAAAACCGTTATGAAGAGGTCTATTTTATTTTTCGTACTTCTCAGCTTTTCTTTTATGATGAACGCTCAGGACATTGAAGGCGCCTGGAACGGCGTGCTGGAGGTGCAGGACATCAAGTTGCGGCTGGTATTGCACATTACCGCGGCCGATGGCGGATATACCGGGTCACTGGATAGCCCCGACCAGGGGGCTACGGGTATTCCCGTCGATGAAGTAGCATTTTCAGGAGACACCCTTACCGTCAAGGCAGCGAAACTGGGCTTACAATATGTCGCGGTTTTTGACGAAGAAAAGCAGCGCCTGGAGGGCACTTTCGAACAGGGCGGTATGCAGATACCTCTCCGTATGGCCCGCGAGGCCGTTGAAGTGAAAAAAGAGCCCCGGCCACAGGACCCTAAGGACTTTCCCTACCTGGCCGAAGAGGTGTCGTTTTCCAACGAAAGCGATGGCGTGACGCTGGCCGGTACCCTCACCCTGCCCGAGGACAAGAAGGTGCAGGCCGTAGTGGTGCTCATTTCCGGCTCCGGGCCGCAGGACCGCAACGAGGAGGTCGGACCGTTCAACCACAGGCCCTTTCTGGTGCTGAGCGATTACCTGACCCGCCAGGGGATTGGAGTACTGCGGTACGATGACCGCGGGGTAGGGGGCTCTTCCGGCGACCGCTCTGTGTCTACCACCTATGATTATGCGGAGGATGCCGCCGCCGCTGTGGCTTTCCTGAGAGGACGCCCGGATCTCAAGGGCGCCAAAGTAGGCCTGGTGGGCCACAGTGAGGGAGGGATGATCGCTCCCATTGTAGCTACCGAACTGGCGGAAGTAGACTTTCTGGTGCTTTTGGCCGGGCCGGGCATGCCGATCGATGAATTGCTTCTTTTACAGAGTGCCTTGATCTCCCGGGCGCAAGGGGTGCCGGAAGATATCCATCAGGCCAACGAGAAGGTGTTAAAGGAAGCCTATAGTTACCTCAAAGAAAATACCGGGCTTTCTGCGGACGCCCTGCAAGCTGGCCTGGAGAGCATCTTCGTAAATGGCCTGCAGCATTTCCCCGAAGAAACCCAAAAGGAGATCGGCGACCCGCAGGCCTTCGCCCGGGAGGAGGCCACTTCAATGATGAGCCCCTGGTTCCTTTACTTCATCCGCTTCGACCCTGCTGTATATCTCAGCCGGGTGAAGGCGCCGGTACTGGCGCTCAACGGTACGCTCGACCTGCAGGTCCCCGCTGAAGAGAACCTGGCGGGCATCAAAAAAGCGCTGGGAAAAGCAGGCAATAACCAATTTGAAGCCATTGCTTTAGAGGGCTTAAACCACCTTTTTCAGCAGGCAACCACCGGTTCTATCGAAGAGTACCGGGAAATTGAGGAAACCTTCAACGAAGGCGCCATGCAGACGATAGTAGACTGGATACGAAGGCTGGATTGACGCCAAATCACTGCCTGCGTCAACGGCGAGGAGGTGGGAATTTCCCGCCGGCCGGCCAGCCGGATCCGGAAGATGTTCAGCTTGTAATGGGGCCGGGAAAGGGTTGTTTTCCTGGCCCTATACGCTTAACTTTGAAGAAAACCAAAGTTATGCCTTCTCCCTTCCCCGGAATGGACCCCTACCTGGAAGGTTACATCTGGCCGGATGTGCACCAATGGCTCGCTGCAGTTATCTGCGAATTACTCGGGCCACAGATCAGCCCGGCCTACGTGGCGCGTATGAATCATTATACCGTGAACGACACCGCCCCGGAAGAGGATGTAGGCATCATGTATCCGGATGTGGATGTGCTGCGGAAAAAAGTTGAGGAACCGGCAGAAGAATACGCTGCCGGAGTGCCGCCAATGACACCGGCCACGATCAGCATTCCCGCTATTCGAAACGTTGAAGTGCGCATTCCAGTGGTGGAAATACGGGATAGGAAAAAGAACCAACTGATCACTGCTATTGAGATCCTTTCTCCGGTCAATAAACGCAGGCCCGGGCTGCAACCCTACATCGAAAAGCGGGAACGCCTGCACGCTTCCGGCGTCCACCTCCTGGAAATTGACCTGATCCGCCGGGGGCAGCGGCCTTTTACCCATCCCTACCTGCCTGGATCCCACTATCTGATCACCCTCATCCGGGCAGGCTCCGGTACCACCGATGCCTGGGCCTTCAATGTGCAGGATACTCTGCCCATAGTGCCTGTTCCTTTGAAAGCCCCGGACGAAGATGCCGTGCTGGACTTAGGCAGGGCACTGGCGTTGATCTACAGCCGCGGGCTGTATCACCTGTCGATTGATTACAGAGAAGATCCACCCCCGCCGGCCTTCGGCGAAGGGGACAGGAGTTGGATGAAAAAACTGCTGGAGATGCCAGAACAAAAATAACGGCAATGGAACAACACTATTTATCAAAACTCATCTTATTCGCTCTTCTATTTCCTTTGATCTGCCGCTCCCAGGACATCGAACTGAAAAACAACTTCTTCTACCTCGACGGCCAGAAGTTCTTCATGAAGGGCATCGGCTACGAAGTAGGGGCCACGCCGGGCGAGTTGCCCTGGGCCCGGACATTCAATCCGCAGGTATTGCACGCCGACATGCAGCGCATTCTCGCCGGAGGGTTTAATACCATCCGAACCTGGGCGCCGTTCACCGATCAGGAATTGAACCTGCTGGAGCAATACGACATCAAGATCATCATGGGCATCTGGATCGACCCTCATGCCGATTTTTCACAACCATCCTTCGTCAACCAGGCGCGGGCCATCGTCACGGATGTACTCAGTTATTCCAAAAACCACGACAACATCATTGCCTACCTCATCATGAACGAGCCGCTGCCCGAAACCATCGCTGCGGCAGGTTACGAGGCTACCGTCGATCTGTGGGAAGAACTGATCGGGATCATTCACGAGCAACACCCCGGCCGGCCGGTGAGCATCGCCAACACGAGTAACGGCACCTATATCGATCCGGCGGTATTCGACTTCAGCGCCTATAATGTTTACATCTACAACCCCGTTACGGTCAATTACCTGCACGGCTACCGGGATTTCATTTCCTACCTTTCGAATCTGAACGTCCCGGGCCGGCCCCTGGCCATCACCGAGTACGGCCTTTCCGTTTCGCCGTCCGGGCCGGGCGGCTGGGGGTACGGCGGCAACAGCCTTCAGCAACAACTGGAAGGGGATCTGTACATGTACAAGGCCCTGGTAGATGGCGGCGCCGCCGGATCCTTTATGTTTAACTACAGCGACGGTTGGTGGAAAGCCGGGAATGAATTTGCCCACGACAATAACCCCGAAGAGTGGTTCGGGTTGGTGGAATACAGCAGCTTGTCCGACCATTTTGGGCAGGAACGCCCGGTTTGGGCCGCCGTGAAGGCCTTTCAGTCCGCTATCATCACCCAGCCGCGCTCTTCCGAAATTTACGGAGAGCGAGTGCCCGTGGAAATTTTCCTCAACGATACCATTGACCGGGTCGAGATCCTCCTGGACGATGAACTCCTTTACGAACAGCTGGCGACAGGCAGCTACCTGCAAGATACCCTGGAATTTGCCGTTCCGGATCTATTCGACGCCACGCTGGTGTTCAAGGGCTTTGACGCCTCCGGCAACCTGGTGAAAAGCGAAGAAAAGAACATCCTGATCACCGGCAGGGAAGTGGCCTTGCCTTCCATTGAGATCAACATAACTAATGACAACTTCTGGCAGAGCGGTTCCGTGGAGGTAAACTACCACATTGAGCATTCGCCGGATTTCACTCCAGGTGCGGATTTGGATTACATCTTTTATCCGCACGTCGGATTCAATTACGGGCAGCGGTTTGAGCGGCCCCTGCCCACAGAAGGGCCGGTTGATTTCGCCACGCAACACTACCTTGCCCCTAACGTCAATATATTTACGGTTGGCGCCGCCTTCGACATCACGTACAACAGCTTCCGGAAGCGCATAGTCAACCAGCTCACCTTGTCCCGTATCAATACCCTGGTGAACGGTGCGGGCCCCCATTGGGGAATGACCTCCGCTATCCGCGTTGCTCCTAATCCGGCAGGGGAGCATTTCACGATGACATGGGATGGGCCGCCGGGAGTTGCCAATCCTGACTATACCCTTTACGATGCCAGGGGCGTAGCTGTTCAGGAAGGTAATCGTGTCGCATGGGGGCGTCCGGTATCCATCCATTCCTTGGAGCCGGGTATCTATTATATTCGCATCAACCTGGAGGGGAAGCCTCTTCCTTTTGTGCAGCGGCTGGTGAAATATTAGAATACAAGCACCTGAACCCCCTTGCAGGAACACGTAGAAATATATGGGAAAACCCGCCGTGGTTGCCGCTACAATGTATTTCTCAGTTTAAATCTGAGTAGGTGCTTGGACAATAACAATCTAACAATACAGCCATATAACAATTTGCCCGGAACCCTAGGAATTAGGACCTATGAGCTTTGCTTACGAAATAGAATGGGTAATACTAAAATTGTTCAGATAAGCACTTAACCTTTAGGGCTCGCCCTGAAGGAACGCATCTATTGCCGGCCATACCAGGTCCGGCCGCTCCACATAGGGAAAGTGTGCTGCCCGGGGCACCTTGATGAGCTGTGCATTGGGCAGGGCTTTCACCCATCCTTCCACCATGTCCATAGGGATAGCCTCCTCTTCACCGTGCAGGATCAGGGTAGGGGCCTTCACCAGAGGCAATTCCGGCCGATAGTCCCAGTTTCCCATGGAAGCCAGGGTGACGGTGTTGGTAATGCTCATTCCATAGCGGATCGCCTCGGTGGACGCGGCGCAGCAGTCACCTTTGATAATGGAAACCTGGCGGCCGGCCGCCAATCGGGGTTTTAGAGCAATATTCCAGAATTTCCGGCAGGCTTCTCTGGTGTCGGGGCCTTCGATCATGGAATTGTACTGCAGGCCCAGCTCTTTTTGCTCGTCGGGTGTCAGGCGGCGGTTGATGGCCTCCCCGAAGCGCTCCCAGAAATCCTCCCGCATCGGCGGCACCGGGCCGAGGAACACCATGCGGTCCACCCGCCCGGGGTGGGTAATGGCATAACTGGCCGCCAGCGCCGGCCCGAAAGAGTGTGCGACCAGCTTCAGCTTTTCGATCCCGAAGTGCTGGCGCAGGGCCTCGAGGTCGGTGAGGTGGTCCGTCATATGCAAGCGGGCAGTATCCTTCGGCAGGGTCGACCGGCCGCCGCCCCGCTGGTCGTAGAACAGCAGTTTGTACTTTTCCGCCAACGGCTCAAAATCGGCGATCATGTACTCGCTGTCCATTCCCGGGCCGCCGTGGATCACCACGAGCGTGTCGGAGCCCTGCCCGGTGATCCGGTAGTACAGGCGAATATCCTTGTCGGTGGTGAAATAGCCCTCGCGGGCTGTGGTGGTATTCTGGCGGCTGCCGTTGGTGCCATTACAGGAAGATGACATAAAAGCGGTGAAAAGGATGGATAAGAAAAAGAATCCGGCTTTCGTACTGGACATTGATTTGTGGTTGGTTACTTTGAAAGTAAGCTTCTAAGTTTAAAATTACGAAAAATGGACCGCCTGTTTTATGAAGCGGCCCATTTATATAAATCGTAATTCAGAGAAAACAAAAAGAACATCAAACCTCCTTTGTTTTTATCTGTTATCCTTGTTAGATTTGATCTAAATAAGAAAGAACGCCAATAATAATTAAACGAATAGAAAATAATGAGCAATCCCGTTACCAAGAGCCCTGTAATGCTCTATACCGAGCAGACCCCTAATCCGGAGTCGCTCAAGTTTGTCACCAACCGCATGCTGTACAAAGGCACCGCCGATTTTCGCGAAGAAGAAATGGCCATCGAGTGGTCGCCTCTGGCCACTGCCATTTTTGAGCTGCCGTATGTGAAAGGCGTGTACATCTGCAATAATTTCGTTACGGTTACCAAGGAGATGAACTACGAATGGGCGGACATTATGCTCAAGCTGAAGGAGTTCATCAAAAAATATGTTGAGGACGGAGGCGAGATCATCAAAGACGGTTTCGATGAGGCCATGTCCAAGATCGAAGCGGAGCGCGGCGCCAGCTATGAATACTCCGACGATGAAGCCGAAATTGTTAAGAAAGTCAAAGACCTGATCGAAACCTATGTCAAGCCGGCCGTAGAAATGGACGGCGGGAACATCGAATTCAAATCCTGGGAAAAAGGCACGGTGGTGTTGATCATGCAGGGCGCCTGCAGCGGCTGCCCATCTTCTACGGTCACCCTCAAGGCCGGCATCGAAGGCATGCTGAAACGCATGATCCCGGAAGTGAAGGAAGTAGTGGCGGAAATGGGGTGAATTCGTGATTCGTGATTCGTGAATTCGTGATTCGGTGATTCGTGATTCGAATCCCCCGCTTCTGCATAAAGCTACGGCGGGCCGAGACGAATCTACGACCCCGATGATGGGCAAAAATCCCTGCAAATATTGATTTGCAGGGATTTTTTGTATTTACGGTAGAAAAAAGGTAAGATTTGTATACCTTAGTGTGATTTTTACGCTTTGTCATAATTCCATCCCGTTTACTACCAAAATTAAATTCGGCTTAACCGTGTTGCTGCCCTGTATGAATAATCAGGGAAGCTAACCTGATTAAGATGTTGATCTATTTCCAACTGCTTGTTAATCAGGCATAAACAAGACCTATGCAACAAATGGTGCGCTCCCATTTTAATTTTAAAGCGATATTTGCAATTGGTTTAATGCTCCTTCCCGGATGGATTTTTGGCCAGTATACCGTTACGTCCTGCCAAACCGTAGGAGGCGCGCTCCTGGCAACCGACCGAAACGACTTTG
This sequence comes from Lewinellaceae bacterium, assembly GCA_020636405.1. Lineage (GTDB taxonomy): Bacteria > Bacteroidota > Bacteroidia > Chitinophagales > Saprospiraceae > JACJXW01. The sequence continues at coordinate 421,283 of JACJXW010000004.1, forward strand.
CCCATGCCACTCAGCCCATTCCCAACGAAGGTTACTTGCACAATTTTAATCCTCCTCCGCTCCCCTGCGGCATCAATAATCCATCGATTACTTCGCTGATCGTTGAAATTGACATTACCAATATCACGGCTTCCGGCAACTGCACCGGTATTCCTATTTTTGGCAATGTCTTACTGAATTGCCCCTTGACCACTACGTCGGTCTGTCCCATCATTCAAGATGTACTTACACCGGGCTGCGGGGGGTTTGGCGGCGGGGCTACTGTCGCAGGAGTCTACGCTTTGGATATAGCCACCTGTAATGCCATTGGCCCGAATGACGTCATCGGGGTAGATATCATTCCCGCTACCGACTTTTCCCCCACTTGCCCTTCCAACGGATCGGCCATCAGCGATGGTACGGTCTCCGTCACCTATGAGATCTGCCTCACCTATACCTACAACCAGGATATCCCTCCAGACTGCGCCAACACCACCAGCTTGCCCTGCAATGACGGCGACCCCTGTACCATCAACGACATGCGCACCGTGGACGCCTGCGACAACTCCATCGTCTGCGTACCTTGCGCCGGTACGCCCATCGCCGCCTGTTCGAACACCGTAAACCAGGCCTGTGACGACGGCGACCCCTGCACCATCAACGATATGCGCACTGTGGACGCCTGCGACAACTCGGTAGTTTGCGTCCCCTGCGCGGGCACGCCGATCGCCGCATGCTCCAATACCATCATGCAGGCCTGCAACGACGGCGACCCCTGCACCATCAACGATATGCGCACCGTGGACGCCTGCGACAATTCTATCGTCTGCATCCCCTGCGCAGGAACCCCCGTAGCTTCCTGCTCCAACACGGTAACCCAGGCCTGCAACGACGGCGACCCCTGCACCATCAATGATACGCGCACCGTGGACGCCTGCGACAATTCCATCGTCTGCATCCCCTGCGCGGGCACGCCTATTGCTTCCTGCTCCAATACCGTAGCCCTGCCCTGTGATGACGGCGACCCCTGTACGCTTAACGATACACAACTGGCCGACGCCTGCGATAACTCCATCATTTGTGTACCCTGCGCCGGCACGCCTTCCCCTTCCTGCCTCAATGTCGTCAGCCTGCCTTGTGATGATGGGGACCCCTGTACCATCAACGACGTAGAGATCGTAGAGGATTGTAACAATGCCTTCATTTGCGTCCCCTGTGCCGGAACACCCCTGCCTTCCTGTGTCAATACGGTAAGCCTGCCGTGTGACGACGGCGACCCCTGCACCATCAACGATGTGGAGGTCGTGGAGGATTGTAATAATGCCTTTATCTGCATTCCCTGCGCCGGCACGCCTGCCCCGGCCTGCACCAATACCGTCGTCCTGCCCTGCGATGACGGGGACCCCTGCACGGTCAACGACCAGCAAACGGTAGAGGCCTGCGACAATTCCATCGTTTGTATCCCCTGCGCCGGTACGCTGGATATCTCTTGTAATAATACTGTCGTTCTTCCCTGCGATGACGGGGACCCCTGCACGGCCAACGACCAGCAAACGGTAGAGTCCTGTGATAACTCCATCGTTTGTATCCCGTGCGCGGGCACGCCGGTTGCTTCGTGTGCTACTACGGTCATGCTGGCCTGTGACGACGGCGACCCCTGCACGGAAAACGATATGCAGGGCGTCGATGCCTGCGACAACGCCGTGGTGTGCATCCCCTGTGCGGGCACGCCGGTTACTTCCTGCGCCACGACGGTCATGCTGGCCTGTGACGATGGCGACCCCTGTACGGAAAACGATATGCAGGGCGTCGATGCCTGCGACAACGCCGTGGTGTGCATCCCTTGTGCGGGCACGCCGGTTGCTTCGTGTGCTACTACGGTCATGCTGGCCTGTGATGATGGCGACCCCTGTACGGAAAACGACATGCAGGGCGTTGATGCCTGCGACAACGCTGTGGTGTGCATCCCTTGTGCGGGCACGCCGGTTGCTTCGTGTGCTACTACGGTCATGCTGGCCTGTGACGATGGCGACCCCTGTACGGAAAACGACATGCAGGGCGTCGATGCCTGCGACAATGCCGTGGTGTGCATCCCCTGCGCCGGTACCCCCGTTGATTGCAGTAACGGCCCAACTACCATTCAGGCCTGTGATGACGGCGACCCCAATACCATCAATGATGTAGAAACCGTGCTGGACTGTGACGGCAGCATCTGTGTACCCTGCATGGGAGAATCGGCAGACTGCAGTACTGGCCCTACCACAGTGCAAGTTTGTGACGATGGAGACCCTTGCACCATTAATGATATGGAAACCATCCTGGATAGCGATGGCAGCATCTGCGTGCCCTGTGCCGGCGAACCTGCTCCCTGTAGTACCGATGCCTCCTGCGAAATGCAAGTCCCTTGTGACGATGGCAATCCCTGTACCGAAAATGATGTACAAACCATCTTGCTTTCTGATGGCAGCATTTGTATTCCTTGTGCCGGCGCCGTAATCGATTGTAGTACGGGCCCCACTACCACCCGGCCCTGTGATGACGGCAACCCCAATACGATCAACGATATGGAAACGGTGCTGGACTGTGATGGCAGTATCTGTGTACCCTGCCAAGGGATTCCCGGGGACTGCGGAACAGCAGCAACTATAGTACAGGCCTGCGACGACGGCGACCCCTGCACGGTCAATGATATGGAAACGGTGCTGGCCAGCGACGGCAGCATCTGCGTGCCCTGTGCCGGTGATCCTGCTCCCTGCGGTACGGACGGTTCCTGTGAGATGCAGGTAGCCTGCGACGACGGCGACCCCTGCACCATTAATGATACGCAAACGGTGCTGTCCAGCGACGGCAGCATCTGCGTGCCCTGTGCCGGCGATCCTGCCCCCTGCGGTACGGACGGTTCCTGTGAGATGCAGTTGCCCTGCGACGACGGCGACCCCTGTACGGTTAATGATATGGAAACGGTACTTACCAGCGACGGCAGCATCTGCGTGCCTTGCGCTGGTGAGCCAGCCCCCTGCGGAACCGATGATTCCTGTGAGATGCAGTTGCCCTGTGACGACGGCGACCCCTGTACGGTCAATGATATGGAAACGGTGTTGGCCAGCGACGGCAGCATCTGCGTGCCTTGCGCCGGTGATCCTGCTCCTTGCGGAACCGATGATTCCTGTGAGATGCAGTTGCCCTGCGACGACGGCGACCCCTGTACGGTCAATGATATGGAAACGGTACTTACCAGCGACGGCAGCATCTGTGTGCCTTGCGCCGGTGAGCCTGCTCCTTGCGGAACCGATGATTCCTGTGAGATGCAGTTGCCCTGTGACGATGGCGACCCCTGCACCATTAATGATATGGAAACGGTACTGGCCAGTGATGGCAGCATCTGTGTGCCCTGTGCCGGCGTCCTAACGGACTGCAGTAGCGGCCCCACTACTATCCAGCCTTGTGATGACGGCGATCCCGATACCTTTAACGACCAACAAACCGTACTGGATTGCGACGGGTCAATTTGCGTGCCTTGTTCGGGAACCCCCTGCAGTCTCGTTGCCGGCATTCAGGCATCTCTACTGTCTCCTGCCTGCCAGGGCGTCGGAGGGGCTGTCCTGTTGGAAAGCACCGGGACTATTACCGGGCCGGATATCCGCTATGAATGGATTTTCAATAATGCAGTGGTAGGAGCCGGCCCGACATTGGAAGTTTCCGAAGAAGGAATTTATACCCTTCGCGTAACAGACAACGCCAGTGGCTGTTCCGGATCAGAGGATATAGAAGTTGCCATTCCCGTTGTCGTCCTGGACGCTACCGTTGAAACCAGCGGCGAAAGTTGCCCGGGAGAAGGCGATGGCAGTATCCTTGTGGATGTGGTTACCGGCGGAACGGCCCCCTACTTGTTTGCCTTGAACTCCGGTAGTTTTGGGCCCGCCAACCAGTTTGTAAATCTTTCTCCGGGGGCTTATTCCCTGACCGTTCAGGATGCAGAGGGTTGTGAACTGGAAGTGGATGTTACTATCCCTGCGTCCGATCCCTTATGGGTAGACCTTGGGCCGGACCAGGAGATTAAGCTGGGCGATAGCCTCCGGTTGTCCTTTACGACCAATGCTGCCATTGATGAGATCATCTGGGACATTGATCCGAGTTTAAGTTGTACGGATTGTCCGGAACCCGTTGTTCGTCCGAATGGACAAACGACGTATACGGTAACCCTGGTGGACCCCAACGGCTGTGTGGTGAGTGATCAGATCGTCGTTTTGGTGGATGTAACCCGAAAAGTATTTATTCCCAACGCTTTTTCTCCCAATGACGATGGCGTCAACGATTTCTTTAGTATCTATACAGATTCGAATGTAAAAATAGTGCGCAGCTTTAAAGTATTTGACCGTTGGGGCGGGGCTGTGTTCTCTGCGGAAAACTTTGAGCCCAATGGCCTCCAGGCGAGGTGGGATGGAACTTATCGCGGGGAGAAAGTCAACCCTGGAGTCTATGTGTATTTTGCGGAGATCGAATTTGGGGACGGGCGCGTGGTCACGGATATCGGGGAAGTTATTGTCTTGAAGTAAGTTAGGTCAAGAATTTATGCGGCCTTTCTGCCTAAAAATTTGTAATACCCTTTAAAAAAAATTACTTTTGATGCACGACTAAAAAATCTCAGGAAGAACAGACGGCCTAAAAACTATTGCTATCCTCTTTTTCTTTCACGTCTTTGTTCTTCACGGCATATTGTTTCCCAAAAACTACCAGCGCTTTAATGCACAAAAAGCACAAGTGGCTTTTATGTCTTGAAGCTTTGCTGTTTATAACTCTTTCGATCCAATAAAAATCAAAGGTGGCGCAAACGACGACGCCTCCCGTTGATCTGGTGGGTGAAATTTGTTTTTAATTTTAAGCTGTTCCTGACGACCAAACTAAACGCTGCCGACAGCACAACTTCAATCTGATATTGATCGGCCAGCTAATAGCAACTATACCTAATTCTTTATACAATATTTAAGCAAATCGTGATCTTATGGAAAAAACTTACTTATTTAAAGGATTAGCCCGATGTTGGGCTGTCCTATTGGCATTTGGCCTATTCAGCACTCAGCAGCTGAATGCAACCACTTGCCCTGATGCTACTGCAGTAAGCGCTCTGCCTTACAATGCCGCCTTGGTATGCGGTACGACCAACGACATTACTTCCCTCAATTCCACGAATTGTGGCACGTACACGAATTCGTACTTCAACGGCAACGAGTCCTTATTGGTATTCACGCCGGGCGCCAACACGGATGTTATGATAAGCTATTCCGGCGGAGGCTGGACACAAATTGCCGTTTATGCCGGCTGCCCTTCTTCCGGAGGCACTTGCATAGGAGGTAATGACAGCGGCAGCGCCAGTAGCAATAGCCTTACGGTCTCTCTAACCGGAGGGACGCAGTATTACATCCTGGTCGACACCTGGCCTACGCCAAACAGCCCCTGCCCGGGTACGATAAGCATCATGCAGCCCCCGCCGCCGCCGCCTAATGACAACTGCATCACGGCTACGGTAGTATCTCTGGGCAATCCTTTCCCCGGCAGTACAGCTACGGCTACCGACAGCGCCCCCCCTACCTGCGGTAGTGGCGTCGGTGGCGCCGGCGTTTGGTACAGAACGACGGGTACGGGCCTGGATATGACGGCTTCCCTCTGCGGCTCGAGCTTTGACACCAGAATCGCCGTTTATACCGGCACCTGTGGCAGCCTGATGTGCCTAGGTGGAGATGATGATGCCTGCGACACCGGCAACACACTGGCGTCGGAAATTACCTGGGCATCCACGGCAGGCACCGACTACCTCATTTATGTAAGCGGTTTTTCGGGTGCTACGGGGGACTATACGCTTACGGTCACTTCCGCTACGCCGCCTACTACTGACATTACCTTGTGTGTCGACCTCTCCTGTTTTACATCGGTGACCGCACCCAGTGTAATGGGGCCATTTAATGGTGAGAATGCGGGCGCCAATATGGTCACGGACCCCGATGGCGATGGCGTTTATTGTGCGGTCGTTCCGCTGCCTCCCGGAGACCAGCAGTTCCGGTTTTTCTTCCAGGAAGAAGGCCAGGAAGCCCTGGACCCCATGGCGCCTTGCGCCGTTCTCAACGGCCCCTTCGTCAACCGTTCCGTTACGGTGGTTGATGGCATGCCACAAACGGTACAGTACGGCTGGGAAATGTGTGGCCCGAGCTGTGGCTCTGCTCCTACGACGACCGAGGTTACGCTGTGCGTCGATCTTTCCTGCCTGCCTGCCGCAACCGCTCCGAGTGTATTTGGCCAGTTCAATGGCTGGAACGCCGGCGCTAACATGGTGACTGACCCGGATGGCGATGGCATTTTCTGTGCTACCGTCCAAATGACCGCAGGCCCCCAGGAGTATTTGTTTTTCAACCAGGATGAAGGCCCGGAAAGCTTCGACCCCGGAGACCCCTGCACCGTCACCAATTTTGGGTTCACCAACCGGATCATCAATATTGACGGCTCTGGTACCCCGGTGATGGAAACTTACGGCTGGAATTCCTGTGACCAGAATTGTACGCTTCCCGCCGGCGCCAATGTTGAATTTTGCGTCAATATCGGTTGCCTGTCCGGTATTAATAATGTCAACCTGTTCGGCCAATTCAACGGCTTCAATCCAGTGGCCAACCCTATGGACGATTCGGATGGCGATGGCGTTTATTGCACTACCGTATTCCTCGGGGCAGGCCCTCAGGAATACCGGTTCCTGATCAATGGCGGGGATCCCCCCAATGAGGTTGCCGAACCGCTCACTCCCGGATCTTCCTGCACGGTTACCAATTTTGGGTTCACCAACCGGATCATTAATGTAGTAGATGGGCAAGACCAGTCCGTCGAGTTTGTCTTCGGCACCTGCTCCTCTGCACTTTCCGACCCCGACATCAGCTTCACGGACATCACCCTCTCTTGTGTAGGTGATGAGACCGTTACGGTTGACGGCGGAGCTACGCCTGCCGGCGGTGTATACAGCGGACCGGCCGGCCTTACCGATAATGGCGACGGCACATTCGATGTAGATTTGTCCCAGCTTGCGGAAGGCGACTACACCATTACTTATACGATTCCGATTGAGCTCGATTGTGAGGTCTCTAAAACAGCAAACCTAAGAGTAGACAAAGATACCTGGGCGCCGATTATCGTATATCCTTCCCAGGATATCGTTGTAAACCTGGACCCCTGCGACCCAGACCCAGCGGTTGTGTTTTTTGAAGTCACCGTAACAGACGACTGTGATGGCGAACACTTCCCTGGTTCCAGCGTGGTCCCCGGTTCTGAATATACTGTTACGGCCTCCTCTGGCGGCAACCCTACTACAGTATTTTCGATCGGTGGCGACCGCTTCATGGGCGTTTTCAGCCCGGGTATGTACCAGATCGTTATCTCTGCGGAAGATGCCGCCGGCAACTTCCGGGATGAGGACTTCTTTGTGATCGTTTCGCAAGACGACGCACCTCCGACCAACCTGCTATGTAACACCAACGTTAACGCTACGCTGAACGGCGACTGCCAGCGCTTCATTACCGCCGATATGGTATTGGAAGGCGATTTCGGTTGCGCCAATGAGTCGGACTTCCGCGTGAACATCGTCAACGACGACGACCCGACCAACGGCAACATCCTCGACGGCTGCGGCCAGTTCATCTACGAGGTGACCTACGTCGGCCCCTCCCTGACCGGTACGCCGCAGGGTGGCGCTCAGACGACGGTGACCGTCAACGGCTTTACCGGCGCATTCGCTGAGGCCAACTGGACGAAGCAGGAGGACGCTACCGGCGTTACTTCTGACGTTACCTTCACTTCTTCCACACTGACGATAGAGAGTTATGATGCCTCGGCTACCGGCGCTACAATCGCAATTCCTGCCGATGGGGACTTAAGTTTCGATTGGCAGTATCTGCTGGGCGATTATAGCTCTTCAGGTTTCATCTATGACGAATTCTTCGTTACGATAGTATTGGTCTCTAATGGATCGATGACTACCCTGGCTGAAGTATCTGGCACTACGAGCCCTCCGGGCCCGGTACCTGCTCCTTTTACCGGCACGGTCGATGTGTCTGTTTCAGCCGGTGACGTCCTGGCCATCATTATTAATGATGATGCGGTTTCGCCGATCATTACCCCTCAGGTATCTAATGTGGCCACTATCAGCAACTTCACCTTCTCCACCGTTGGCGACGCCGACCCGAACGCACCGAGCTTCCCGTTCTTCAACTTTGAAGACTGCTGGGGCTACATCACCGGCGAAGACAAGGCAGCACCTGACCTGGACTGCCCGTCGAACACTTCTACCGGCGCAACAGTCTTTGACTGCTACACCACCACCGGTACGCTGGAAGCGGGCGACCTTCAAATGGACCCGACGAACTTCTCTTGCTTCCTCGATGGAGGCGGCACGACGTCGAGCATCGATGCAGGCCAGCACTACTACGACCTGATCCCGTTCCAGGTAGACCGCACGGACTACTATACTATCCTGGTATCTGACGACTTTGGCTCTACGATTGACGAGAGCGCCATTGCGATCTTCGCCGGCGGCTACTCTCCGTCGAACCCCTGCGAGAACATCATCGCGTTCACGGATGAGCCGATCGACGACGTTGTTCCGCCGCTGGCCAACGACGAGCCGTTCCTTCGCCTGAGCCTTCCGCTGATCGCCGGGCAGACGTACTACCTGTGGATTACGTCTGACGACGATATTGCCGGCCCTGCCGGTTCTGGCGATTACACGGTAGATATCTGCCCCGACGGCGACGGCCGGGTAGGCCTGTTCCAGTCCTCTACGGTACTGAACCCGCTGACGTGGGAGCCGATGGTGATCACCAACAACCAGCTGTGGCCGCGCCGCGACGTAGCCGCTACGCTGGACCTGTACTGCGGTGACTTTGACCTGATCTTCAACAACCCTGCCAGCCTGGCCATCACGGGCGCTGCTACTGCAACGGACAACTGTGATGACAACGTGAGCATCAGCTTTGTTGACACCTATACTTCCGCCGGCGACTGTGCGCCGATCATCATCACGCGTACATTCACGGCTGTTGACGACAAAGGCAACACGAGCACGTGCACGCAAACGATCACGCTGAACCGCCCGGACGACCTGGACGTAGAGTTCCCTGCACGTACGGTTCCGATCGAGTGCGACGAGCAGTTCGCTACGCTGCCCAACGGCAACCCGCACCCGAGCGTATCGGGCTACCCGTTCATCGTAACGGTAAGCGGTATTTTTGACCTTGCCGACGACTACTGCAACATCGGCGCGAGCTTTGTAGACCGCGCCCCGGTTAACGTCTGTGCCGGCGCGTTCAAGTTCGTGCGCGACTGGACGGTGATCGACTGGTGCGACGGTGACAACATCGCCGTTGACGCACAGGTGATCAAAGTAGGGGACTACACTGCCCCGGCAGTTACCTGCCCTGCCCAGACGGTATACTCGACCAGCCCGTTCTCCTGCACCGGCAGCTTCTCTGTGCCGCTGCCGACGGTAACGGACAACTGCTCTGAGTACGAAGTACACACGGAGATCGTAACAGAAGTAGAAGTAGAAGTAACGAACCAGTACGGCATCGTTACCGGCACGCGCACGGATACGGTAGTTGTCCGCGTAATTGCGTGGAACGCCCCGACGCGCCTGGTAAGCGGCATCCCTGCCGGCAACCACTACTTCCGCTATACGGTAGAGGACGACTGCGGCAATACGACGGTTAAATACTGCCCGTTCACGGTAGCGGACCTGATCGAGCCGACGGCTTCTTGTGACGACAACCTGCATGTATCCATCGGCGGTGGCGATGCCAGCTACGTAGGGCCTCTGGCCAACGTACGCACGCGGATCTACGCTACGGACATCAATGAAGGTTCGAACGACAACTGTGCCATCGACCGGATCGAAGTGCGCCGTAACAAGTTCAACATCCTGACTTACGACTGCGGCAGCGGCTTCTCCAACTGGGGCCCGTATGTAGACTTCTTCTGCTGTGACGTAGGCGAAACGATCACGATCGAGATGCGCGTCATCGACAAGGCCGGCAACATCAACACCTGCTGGCTGGACATCGTACCGGAAGAGAAGGCCCGCCCGTACTGCTACGCGCCGGCTCCGAGAAGCGTTGCCTGCGATGCACTGCCCTACAGCTTTGACCCGCTGGATACGCTTCAGCTGCAGCAGCTGTTCGGCGATGCTACCTCTGAGGACAACTGCGGTTCTTACGAGCGCGAACTGCCGCCGGTACCGGACCTGGAGTGTGGCTCCGGCACGGTTATCCGCCGCTTCCGCGCCATCGACGTGAACGGCAACGAGAGCGTGAACTTCTGCCAGCAGGTGATCACGATCACGGAGGTACACAACTTTGAGATCAAGTTCCCGGCGGATGCTGAGGCCGTATGCGGCGTAGCAGACCCGGATAGCGTAATTTACGAAGAGATCGGCTGCGACCTGTTGGCCGTGAACCATACCGACGAGTTCTTCTCCGCCTCCGGAGACGAGTGCTACAAGATCTTCCGCAAGTGGAAGGTGATCAACTGGTGCCAGTATGACGGGCAGGATGACCAGCCGCTGGTTATCGGCCGCGATGAGGACTGCGACGGCGCCCCTGGCGACGAAGCAGTATGGGTACTGCACCGCCCGGGCGGGTTTAACTACATCGACCGCGATGACGACGAGACCGAGCCGAACAACGTACCGCTGGCCTTCCAGAACATCTGCAACGGCATCGATGACTTCTGGCGCAAGGTGGACTACGATGGCGGTTACTACCAGTACACTCAGATCATCAAGGTATACGACGACATCGACCCGGAGATCAGCTCCACGCCTGAGGACTTCTGCTCTTACGACAACGTAACGTGCACCGGCCTGGTGAACCTGGACTTCCAGATCGACGAGAACTGTACTCCGGACGACCTGACGATCAAGGTATTCCTGGATGCCGGCGCTGACGGCACGATCGACTTCAACCTTCAGGACCTGACGGATGGAGCGTTTGACGACTTCACGCTGACGGGCACCTATCCGGACTATACGCTGAGCGGGCGCTTCCCGATCGGCTGCCACGCCTTCGAAGTACACGTAGAAGATGGCTGCGGCAACGTGAACAGCGAGCTGCTGGACTTCTGTGTGGTAGACTGCAAGGCGCCGTCGCCGGTATGCATCAACGGCCTGGCTATCGAGCTGATGCCGGTAGACCTGAATGGGGACGATGTACCGGATGAAGGCCGCATGGCGATCTGGGCGAGCGACTTTGTAGTATCGCCGATGGGCGACTGCACGGGCCCTGTGAAGTACTCGATCAACCGCGCGGGCGATGCGCCGAACGTAGACTCTACGGGCATCGTACTGACGTGCGCCGACACGGGCACGCTGGTGGTTGAGATCTGGGCATACGACGGAGCTGGCAACAGCGACTTCTGCGAGACCTACATCCTGGTACAGGACAACATGAACCTGTGCGGCCCTGGCCCGCTGACGGTAGGGGCTTCGGGTGCGATCAACACCGAGGAAGACATGGCAGTGCAGAATGTAGAGGTGAGCCTGTCCGGACAGACAAGCATGACGATGGCCACGGCAGCGGATGGCGAATACGAGTTTGCCGGCCTGCAGGAAGGCTATGACTATACGGTTACGCCGCAGTTGAACTCGAACTACCTCAACGGGGTATCGACGTTCGACCTGGTACTGATCAGCAAGCACATCCTGGGCGTGCAGCCGCTGGGCAGCCCGTACAAGATGATCGCCGCCGACGTGAACAACAGCAAGTCGATCACGACGCTTGACCTGATCCAGCTGCGCAAGCTGATCCTGTCGATCGACACGGAGTTCGGCAACAACACGAGCTGGCGCTTTGTGGAAGCTGCCTACCAGTTCCCGAATGCATCGAACCCATGGTTTGAGGAGTTCCCCGAAGTGGTGAACATCAACAACCTTCCGGGCACGGGCATCAACGGAGCGGACTTTGTGGCTGTGAAGATTGGCGATGTGAACGGCGATGCGGAGGCCAACGCCCTGATGGGTGTTAGTGGCCGTACGTTTGCCGGCACGTTTGCCCTGAATGTAGAAGAAGCTGAGGTGAAGGCCGGCGGTGAGTACACTGTAGCGTTCACGGCAGCGGACGTTGCTTCCATCGAAGGCTACCAGGCCACGCTGGTGTTCGACAACAGCGCCCTGGAACTGGTAGACATTATCAGTGGAGTAGCTACCGAAGAGAACTTCGGCCTGGCGTACGCCAGCGAAGGGCTCATCACCACGAGCTGGAACGGCAAGGCAGCGGACAACAGCGTGATGTTCAGCCTGGTATTCCGCGCTAAGGCGGATGCACAGCTGAGCGAATTGCTGAGCGCCAGCTCCCGGGTCACGAAGGCGGAAGCCTACCGCACCAATGGAGACTACCAGGGCGTAGCGGTAACGTTCTCGGGCAAGGCTGCCACGGCAGCGAGCTTCGAGCTGTACCAGAACACGCCGAACCCGTTCAAGGGTGAGACGCTGGTGGGCTTCAACCTGCCGGTTGACGACACGGTAACGCTGACGGTAAGCGACGTAACGGGCAGAGTACTGAAGCTGGTCCGCGTGGACGGCGTTAAGGGTTACAACAACGTAGTGTTGAACTCTAACGACCTGCCGGCGGCCGGAGTACTGTACTACACCGTTGAGACGTCTGAATACACTGCTACCAAGAAGATGATTATCATCGAATAATCAGCTTCCGATAGCGGAATAGAATAAAAGGCTGGGCAGCCCTTCGGGGTTGCCCAGCCTTTTTACTTTCAAGGAACTTGGGGAAAATTACGATTACAGCAAACTATAAATGGGGATAACAAAAACGTCCCTTTCAACGCTTATGGGCGGAGCCAAATTCCTCATTTTTGTTACTATTTCAGCCCTTTATCGTTCCGGAAAACCTGTTTTGGGAAAGCCCGCCTCAGCGCACTTTTGATATCGTCCGGCAATTGATTACTGCCGAGCCAGATCTTTTCCAAAGGAAGGCTGCAAAAGGAATCAGGCAGGCTCCGCAATTCCGGTTCGAAGAGGGATAAGTGCTGAAGGTGCTGCAGTTTTCCGATACCAGTAGGCAAGGCAGGGAGCTGGTTGTTGTTCAGGCAGAGAGACTCCATGTTTTGGAAAAGTTCAATACCCGTCAGGTCCGGGTTTCGGAAACCGCTGATGGAAATGGATGTTGGCCACAATGGCTGTGGCTTTCGGATAATGCCGGGAGGGCAGTCCGCCACCCGACGGCGGTGTGTACTACGGAAAACGAGTGCCCGCAGGGAAGTAGAGGCAAAAGTACTATTTCATCTGTTTCGAAAGGGCCATCGAGGTACACCCGGCAGGGTTCCTCTATACCGAGTTGGCGCAAGACATCCCAGTATGCACGCAATTTATCCATACAATTCTTCCCGATTTTTTATCAGTCCGGTTGATCTTTTCCTCATTAGGCGCTTCGCCCTTATCTGATTCACTATACTTCCGGGAAGACTTTCTTCAGGGCAATACACCAGGCCGGCAAGCCTGTCCCTATTTGGCGCAGTCAGACATCGCACATCAAACTTCCTCAATCCTTGCCCGGTTTCTTTTTTCTGGAAAGAAAGAATTTGAAGAAATTGATAATAGCCTCGACGATTTTTCCGAATGCAGACTTATCACTCATAGTTTTCGATTTGTGTAAAAGTAATTCTTATTGATCATAAAACCATGACAAGCTTTCTGCAGCACGATCGTCAGTAGTGAACAGTTCTTTTCGCAATTTCTGGACTTTGGCCTTTGCCCTTTTAATTCTCATCTTAACGGCGCTTTCCGATAGTTGCAGGGCGTCAGCAATTTCCGGGATACGTCTGTTTTCCTGATATTTCAAGATGAGGATGTTCTTGTCATTCGGGTTCAGCAGTTCCAGCACCTGGCCCAGTTGAGCCATTTTCTTTTTCACGAGCCATGGGTCGGGGACTTCTTCGGTGGTTATGGGCTGTATAGTTAGCTCTTCCAGTGGCCGGTTCGTGGCGTTCTTTTTATTCCGAAGGTAGTCGATACAGCTGTTATAGGTGATGGAATAGATCCAGGTTGAGAATTTGGATTCTCTCCTGAATTCCGAGAATTTGAGGAAGATCTTTATGAATATCTCCTGAGAGACATCTTCTGCTGCGGTTTCTTCTTTGAGTATTGCCAGGCACTTATTGTATACTACCCCGGCGAATTGCTGGTAGACGCTGTTGAAATTCAAGGTGTTCTGGGTAACCTTGCCGGCAGTTATCCGTTCTGTTCTTCTCGTACTGACAAATGTTGGGTGTACCATACTCCTGGGTTTATTAAAAGGGATAATGTAGACAGGACAAAGATGCAGGCCCCAGGAGAACGATGCGTGCACCAATGTTGCAAAATGGTGGATTATTGTTGCCTGTCAGGAGAGAAACGGTAACATGCCCTTCGAGCTTATCCCTTCTTCAGGCAGTGGTAGATATACTCTGTAGGAATATTCGGGATCTTCGTTATGCTGCATTCGTCAAAAACCTGTACAAATTTTTTGTAGTTGAACTTCGTGTACAACACCTGGCTATAATAGCCGTTGGGGACCAGCATATCGTAGGAATCCCGGATGATCTTCTGGCTTACTTCCTTGGACAGAAAGGTGAATGGGATGGAAGCAATAAATGCATCTACCTTTTCCTCTTGTATAAGCGCTTTAACATGCTCCGCACTGTCGTTGATGATGGCCAGACGGCCGTCCTGGATCTCTTCCTTTACATGCTGGCAGAACTTTTCGTTGACCTCAAAGGCATATAATTTAGAGGTGGGGGAAATATGCTTCAGGATCTCCCGGGTTATATTGCCGTGCCCCATACCGTATTCTACAATGACTTTGTCATCTCCTTTGGGTAGTTTGCTGCAGATCTCGACCTCAACCTCCCGGCTGGTCTCAGAAATAGCCCCGGTGGTGAAGAGGTTTTTGGTAAACTCGAATGTAGTTTTCAGCTTCTTTAGATTCATCCTTTCTTGGTTTTTAAGCAACGCTCGTCGTCTTCCGCATATCGGGAAACAGCCTAATATACGGGACACCCGCCACAATATACAAACCACCGGCGGCTCTTTGGTGCAAAAAACCAATCAGAACGCACCCCGCAGCTTCAAAATTGCACGCCAGATAAATTGATTAAAAATATTTTCATATAAAGAAAAATATAGTTTATTTTTTTGCTTATGTGTTTAGAACCCCATACATTTGCAGCAATACAACCAGCCGAATTAACAGATCATATCTCAAATAGCATTTTTCTGATTGTAACGTTTTGCGTAGCTGCCCTGAAGAAGTGAACTCGGACCCCAAAATACGCTGACCAGTTATGCGTCAGTGTATTTGGGCCGGAGACGTTACTCCAGCCAACTTGAGGGGACGCGGGTTTATCGTCTTCGACGCCAAAAAATTTTGGTTCACCCTGTGGAATTCCGATTATTCCATAGGTCGATCCCAGTTAACGTTGGCTTTTCGTCTCTGATCCGGGACATACGTTATCGCAGCTACGCAATCCGTTGAATTTAGAAATTTTTCAGCCCTCACCGGCTATCCCGGAATTGCCTGAAAGGGAGGGGGAGACTGTAGTTTACCACCCCATTTTTCCAACACGCTTCGAAGAAAACTGCCTATAAAAAGACGGCCTGAAAAGGGTGCGGAGGCACTTTTGCCCGAACGGACAGCTATTGGTTCAGTACTTGCCTTATGGCGCGTGAGCCATTAACTCCGAACGGATGGCCATTGGCTTCACGCGCCCAAAGAATTGTTAACCAAAAACCGCATTAGATTATGAAAATTATCCTGGCCACCGCGGGCCTTATGGCTCTGCTATGGGGTTATGCTCATGCCCAATCCCAACCCGCACAGCTTGTCTACTCAGCCAAAACCAATAACCAAACCTTCGACAAAGTCCGTTTATTCAAACCTTCCCAACACGACAATTCCGGGCTTTCCCGGCAGTTGCCGGCCTCCGGTATGCTCGAACTGGATGAAGAGGCCCTTGCCCGGGCCCTTCACCAGTCGCCGGAACAGCTGTCGCTCAGCATTCCTGCCACAGGCGGCAGCCCGGAAGTAGAACTGGAGCTCGTTCGGGTAGATGCCGTACCTCCCGTTCTTTCAGTAGTGTTGGCCTCAACGGGCAAACCTTTTTACCGCGACACGGGCCGGCATTACCGGGGCGTTATCAAGGGGCAGGAAGGCTCCGTGGCCGCCCTCAGCCTCTTTGAGGGCGAAGTGATGGGCCTGTTCAGTTCGGAAGCACAGGGCAACCTGGTGCTCGGCGCCCTGCCGGAAGAGGGGCCTGTCCGAAACAGTTATGTCATCTACAATGACCGGGAGGTGCTGAAACAGCTGGCCTTTGATTGCGCCACCTCCGATGAAGGGGCTGCCTATACCCGGGAACAGCTCGAAATGCCCGCCACGATGCGCGCCGTCAACGACTGTATCGGCATCTATCTGGAAATAGACCACGATGTCTATCAGAGTAAGGGTGGAGCCCCCGGCACCATGAATTACATTACAGGGCTGTTCAACCAGGTGGCCACCCTCTACGCTAACGAAAGCATCAGCATCCAGCTATCCGAAATCTATCTCTGGGATATTCCCAGCCCTTATTCCGGCACCAATAGCTACAATCTCCTGACCCAGTTTGTCAACTACCGGCCGAACTTCAACGGCGACCTGGGGCAACTGGTCTCTTATCAGGCCAGCGGGGGGATAGCTTACCTGTCGGGCCTGTGTAACCCCTACTCCCCCCGGCATAGCTTTTCCAGCATTAATTCCACTTTTTCAACTGTGCCAGCCTACTCCTTTTCCGTGATGGTGGTAGCTCACGAACTGGGGCACCTTTTCGGCTCCCGCCACACTCACGCCTGCGCCTGGAACGGGAACGGCACCGCCCTGGACGCCTGCCCGGGTTATACCGAAGGCAGCTGTCCGCTGCCCGGCAACCCTTCCGATGGCGGCACCATCATGTCGTATTGCCACATCTCCAGTACCGGGATCAACTTCAGCAAGGGTTTTGGGCCGCAGCCGGGCAATGTCATCCGCAATGCCGTCAACGCAGCCAGTTGCCTGCAGGCCTGCGGTAACAACGGTGGCGGAGACCCGCCTCCACCTCCCGGCGGTGATTGCCAGGACAATGAACTGGTTCTCTCCATCGTCCTCGACGCCTACGGCTCCGAAACCCGATGGACAATGAGGGACAGTAACAATAACATCCTGTCGTCGGGCGGCCCCTATCCGAACCGGCCGAACGGTACGGTAGTGGAGGAATCCTTTTGCCTGCCGGATGGGTGTTATGCCTTCCACGTCACCGATTCGTTTGGCGATGGTATCTGTTGCGGCTTCGGTAATGGCTCCTATACGCTCGCAGATACCAGCGGAGCAGTGATCGCTTCCGGAGGAAACTATGGCTTTGGGGAATCTACCGGTTTTTGCCTGCCCCTGGCAGATGAGCCCGATCCGGATGGCTGCCTCACTATTGACTTCAACGACTACGAACTGCTTTCTTTCGGCGGGGCCCAGGATGCCGGTTACGCCCGCTTTTATGAAAACGGACAGGTGCTCAAGATCGGTGGTAATGCCTGGAAGGCCATTGAACTGCAATATCAGGTGAAGCCTGAAACCATCATCGAGCTTGAGTTCGGCTCCACTATAGAAGGGGAGATACACGGGATAGGGTTTGACGACAACAACAGCATTTCCTCCAACCGTACCTTCCGCCTGTTCGGATCTCAAAACTGGGGCATCGGAAATAGCAATGACTATCCAGGCAACGCTGCCTGGAAGCATTATGTGATCCCTGTTGGCGAATTTTATACCGGGAACTTCAACCGGCTCTTTTTCGTGGCCGACCACGATGGGTACCCAGGTAATGGCAACAGTTATTTCCGCAACATCAAGATTTATGAAACCGGACAGTGCGGCGAGACGGGCCGTTTGCCCGGTATGGAACTGGCGCTGCTGGAGGAGGAAGCAGTGCCTTTATCCCTTTCGCTGTTCCCCAACCCCGCCAAAGACAACTTAACGCTAAACTTCCTTTCCCCCCAAGCCGGGCAGGCATACATCCAGGCCTTCTCCCTTACCGGGCAACTGGTATTGGAGCAAGAACTGGGTGTACTGCCCGGCGCCAATGAGGGGGCGCTTAGTGTGTCCGGCCTGCCATCCGGAACCTACGTATTGAAAATGCTGCTTGGAAAAGAGCAGGCCGTGGAGAAGTTTGTGGTTGCAGGCTATTGACCAACCCCGCCTCCTTAAGCCGTCGGGCACATTTTAGAAAACTCGCGTGCCACGAAGGCCCTCTTTAAGCGGCAATTTCCCATTGCCGCTTAAATTTGAGCTCTTGTTTATACTTAAATTTTTTCTGCCCGGCCACATACTTCAAAAGTAACAAAACGATTTCGGGCCCTGCACTTCCGAAATTTGGGATGATGAACCCCGGCTTGGTAAAGCCGGGGTTTTATTTCGAGAGAAAATATTTTTGCTAGAAAATAATAACAAGTGTTGCGACAACCGCCAATTTTTGTTAGATTTATCGGGATTATTACAATATATTAATTGGGCATTTATTGTAGCCCGTCTTTCCCCCTTTTTTCCAAATAGGAAACAGCCTTACAAACCCTTTGTTTTACAGTGTTCTTTCCGTTTATCCCTTCGGGGCGTGGCCTTTCACTCGACATAAACAATAAACTGGACAACATTTGAAAATGGCCTTAAATTCGGTTTCAGCTCAAACCAAATGCTGAAGCGGATGCCTGGCCGTATTCCAGAATTGGACTGCTGCGGCAATTTGCCGCCAGCAGGCGCTATACCTAATTCTATTAACAAAACTACATTAGTGCATGAAAACACTGCTTACTACTCTGTTCTCCTTGCTACTTGTATTGGCCTTCGGGCAGTCGGCCGTACGGCCGGTTAATCTGGTGCAGGCTGCCCAATCAGAGGGTGCAGCATTCAACGCTGCTCCCCTATTCCAGATGGCGCCCGGCGCCCGCCTTTCCGGTGAGAAAGCGCCCAAAGAATACGATATACTGGAGATCAGCCAGTATGCGCTGGAGCAATTGCTTCAGGACGAACCCGAAAGCATGACATTGGCCCTGCCTACCCACCTCCGGGCCACCCCCATCGAGGTCTTACTGGTAAAAGTTAACCCATTCTCGGATGATTTCAAGGTGCTTACCAGTGACGGCAGGTCTCTCACCGGCGCTGATTTCCATCTCGGACTCCATTACCGGGGCGTGGTGAAAGGAGAGTCTTCCATTGCTGCATTCAGCTTTTTCCCCCATGATGTAATGGGCCTGGTGAGCACCAAAGGGGAAGGCAACCTCGTGGTCGGCCAGTTGGAGGATCCTCGCCAGCAGGGCCGTTACATCATTTATCAGGACAAGGACATCATAGAGGAAATCGGCTTTAGCTGTGATACGCCCGACGATGGGATAGGGTATACCAGAGAAGAACTGGAACCTTCCTCCGGCATCCGTGCCCTTTCCGACTGTGTACGCCTTTACTTTGAAGCGGACGACGATGTCGTTTCCAGTAAAGGCGGCGCTACCGGAGCCGCCAACTATGTCACGGGCTTTTACAATCAGGTGGCTACCCTCTACGCCAACGAATCGATCAATACCGTGATCTCGGAGATCTTCACCTGGACGACCAACAGCCCTTACTCCAGCACAACCAGCAGCGGTATGCTGAGCCAGTTCCAGTCTTACCGGACGAGCTGGAACGGCGACCTGGGGCAACTGGTCTCCTACCAGGCCAGCGGGGGCATTGCCGCCGGCTTTGCCGGTATCTGCGCCTCCAACCGCGCCAACAGCATGAGCTTCAGCTCCATCAACTCTACCTACAGCAACTTCCCCACCTATTCCTGGACAGTAATGGTGGTCACGCACGAGTTCGGCCATACCTTCGGCTCGCGCCACACCCATGCCTGTGTCTGGAATGGCAATAATACCGCCATCGACGGATGCTCCGGCAGCACCGAGGGCAGCTGCCCCCTGCCCGGTTACCCGTCCGGCGGCGGCACCATCATGTCCTACTGCCACCTGCAGAGCGTAGGTATCAATTTCAACAATGGATTCGGCCCCCAGCCGGGTAATGTGATCCGCAACGTGATCACCAACGCCTCCTGCCTGCCCGCCTGCGGCCCGCCCTCTTGTGAGGACGGCATCCAGAATGGCAACGAGACCGGCGTAGACTGTGGCGGCCCCGACTGCCCGGCCTGCCCCACCTGCAGCGACGGCGTACAGAACGGTGATGAGGCCGGCGTAGACTGCGGCGGTTCTTCCTGCCCGGTTTGTCCCTGCTTCGACAACCCGGTTACCCTGACCATCGTACTGGACAACTATCCCGAAGAGACCAGCTGGGAGATCCGCAATGCGAGCAACAGTGTGGTCGCTTCCGGCGGCACCTATGGCTCCAATCCCGATGGTTCTACCGTAGTGGAGAATGCCTGTTTGCCGGACGGTTGTTACAACTTTATCATCTATGACTCTTATGGCGACGGTATTTGCTGTGCCTACGGCTCAGGATCTTATACCCTCACCGATGATTCTGACGGCAGCATCCTGGCATCGGGGGGTTCTTTTACTTCTTCTCAAACGACCAACTTCTGCGTAAGCCTGGGAGGGCCGACCTGTAGTGACGGCATCCAGAATGGCAATGAGACCGGCGTGGACTGTGGCGGCTCCTGCCCCGCCTGTCCCACCTGTAGTGACGGCATCCAGAATGGCAATGAGACCGGCGTAGACTGCGGCGGCCCCGATTGCCCGGCTTGCCCCACTTGCAATGACGGTATCCAAAATGGTGATGAAACGGGTGTCGACTGTGGCGGTTCCTGTCCTCCTTGTGGTGGTGGCGGTTGTACGCCAGCCTCGGTAACGTTCTCCTACGAAGGCAGCCTGGAAGGCTGGTCGGATGGCGGTAGCGACTGCCGGCTTTACGCTAGTAGCGCCCGGGCTTGGGATGGAAGCTACTCCATTGAAATCCGGGACAACTCAGGCGTCGGTTCTTCGACGACGTCACCGGCCTATGACCTGAGTGAATATTCCTCAGTTGAGATCGAGTTCTACTTCTATCCCAACAGTATGGAAAACGGAGAAGACTTCTGGGTACGCTTCAACAATGGTTCCGGTTGGAATACGGTAGCTGCTTATGCTAGTGGCAGCAGCTTTAATAACGGCAGCTTCTATGTGGCGACTGTTACGATCCCCGGCTCTTCCTTATCGAACAATTGCCAGTTCCGCTTCCAATGTGATGCCAGCGGCAACAACGACCAGATCTACATCGACCTGGTGACCATAAGGGGCATTTGCTCCGGCCTGCCGGACCCAGGAGGCCCGACCCAGACGATCCGCGAAGTGAGGACCCCGCATTATGATCTCGGCCTCGGAGCGGTAAGTGATTTTGAAATCGCCGATGTGAGACTGTATCCCAACCCGGCTCAAAGCGAGCTCAACCTGGATATTCCGGAGTCGATGAACGTGCAGGTCATCCGGATCTTCTCGGCGAACGGTGCAGAGGTGAAGCAGGCCCGCACCACGGACAACTTCAAGACGATCGATATTTCCGCCCTCTACCCGGGCGTTTACTTCCTCTCCATCCAAACGGACGAAGAAGTGATCAATAAGAAGTTTATTAAGCAATAAGAGCTCATTTGGATAAAAAAAGCCTTCTGGGGTTCGCTCCAGGAGGCTTTTAAGTGGGCTAAAAGAAAAGAAGGAAGGGGTGTTTCCATTCGGAGGCGCCCTTTCCCTTTTTTACTGCCTCCTTATGTGGCCTTTGATAATTTTGTTAAGGAAGAAGACAAAAAGGTACGATGCGCTGAACATTAAAGCCAAAAAGTACGTAGATTATCTTATTCGATGTAAAAATAAAACCGAACCTATGCAACGTATCTTTACGCTCTTATTTGCCTCCTTGTTATTTATTTCACTAAATGCCCAGCAACAAGCCAAGCGCTACCTGCTGCTCGAGCATTTCACCAATACACGCTGCGGCATTTGCGCCAACTCCAACCCCGGCTTTTACAATACGATTGCCGGATATGAGGGGGACTACCACCACATCGCCTATCATCCGAGCGTTCCCTACAGCAACTGTATTTTCTATCAGGCGAATACGGAAGAGAATTCCGCCCGGGCCAACTACTACACTATTTTCGGTACGCCGAGGGTATTTTTCAATGGGACGAACGGCGTCTCCGGCGGGCAGGTCAGCGCCTCTATGCTGGAAGACAGGATCGGGCAAACCAGCCCGCTGGCCATTCAGGTCCGGGAAACGGGAAATTCGAACCGGCAGGTGGAAGTAGAGGTATTCTCTGTGGACAACCCTCCTGTTGGAGACCTGCGCCTGTTCGTCGCTGTTGTTGAAAAGGAGATCCAGTACAATGCCCCTAATGGAGAAACCCTCCATCATGACGTCTTCCGCGATATGCTGACCGATAAGGACGGCGATCCGATCACCCTGTCAGCAGCAGGAGGTTCTGTCGTCGCTTCGTTTAATTTTGCAGTGCAGAGCGGTTGGCAGGAGAACGAGGTATACGTCCTGGCATTTGTTCAGGATTATTCCACTAAGGAGGTGTTCAACTCCGGCACCCGTTTTGATCCGGTGATCAATTCTACCGGCGAGGAATTGGGCGGAACGATGCGCCTGTACCCCAACCCGGCGATGGAAGAAGCCGTAGTCGAGTTTCCAAATGTAGTTACTGGTGTACTGGCCGTCCGTAATGGCTTCGGGCAAACCGTCCTAACGCAGAAGGCCGCGGGCCAGCGTAAGGCGCGGTTGGATGTCCAGGGTTTACCTGCTGGAGCGTATTGGGTAAGTTTTGAGAGTGAAAAAGGGCATTGGGTGAAGCCGTTATTCAAACGTTAGACAATAGAACAGGAGCCCCGGTCTACTTCAGATGTAACGCTTTCACCATCTTCTTAAAAATATCGTTGTTCTGATAAATCCCCCCAAACAATTCTGCCCCTGGGCCGTAGGCATACACCGGGATCAGTGAAGCCGAATGCCCGCCGGTGGAAAAAGTTGGGTTGATGTGCTGGTAATCCCGTTGCATCCGGACCTCGGCGGCGGAGAGGGACATACCCCCCGTCTCGTGGTCGGCGGTGACGACGACCAGCGTATTGCCATTCTTCTCTGCAAAGTCCAGCGCTACGCCGATGGCCTTGTCAAAATCCAGGGTTTCCTGGATGACGTATTCCGCGTCGTTGTCGTGGCCGCCCCAGTCGATCTGGGAACCTTCCACCATGAGAAAGAAGCCGTCTTTGTCCTCGCTGAGGTAATCCAGCGCCAATTGGGTGGCTTGTGGTAAGAAATCACCGCGGCCTTCCTGCATCTTAGGCATGCCTTCAGGGGCGAGCAGGTAACCGTATTTGTGCTCCAGGCTCAGGTTGCCGGGCCGTTCCAGTTTTTGGGTGTTCACTACAAAACCATTTGCGGCCAGTGTGTCCAGGTAGTCGGCGCTGTCCAGGCGCTGGGTAAAAAACTGCAGGCCGCCGCCTGCAAAGAAATGGACCGGAGAGCCGGGAAGTTGGCTGGCAATGTCCTCTTCCAGGCCACGATGGGCGGTATGGGCAAAGAAGGAGGCAGGGGTGGCATGAGTGATAGAGGAGGTGGCAATCACTCCCGTGCTTTTTCCCTGCTTTGCTGCGATCTCCAGGATGGTTTCCCGGGAAGTGGTATCTTCGTCAACCCCGATGGCGGCATTATAGGTTTTGTAACCGGTGGAAAAAGCAGTGGCTCCTGCCGCCGAATCGGTGATCAGGTCATCGGTAGGCTTGTTCTGGTGCAGGCCGATGACGGGGAAACGCACAAAATTGGGGTCTTTTTCCTGGAAGTAGAAGGCCGTGGAGGCCTGCGCCAGCCCCATACCGTCGCCGATGAATAGGATGACATTTTTGGCTTTTTTGTTGGTAGGTAGATGTTGGGATGAGCTGTTGCAGCCAATAGCCAGTAGGGCCAGGAGTATCAACGTCAGGTAGCTTTTCATAGGATTATTGAATTGATTCGCAAAAAAATAGCCGGGGAGTTATTTGTTGGAGTATACAACTATCCATAAACCAACACCACCACTCCCTCTTACACGACACAAAAGTAAAAAGCGTATTTATTCTAAAAGGTAATCTTTGTCACTAATTGTATCCCTCCCATCCGAAAACCAAGGTTGCGTCCAGGCAAAGAACTGCTCGTAGCCTCCATCCGGGTTCGGGCGCGTATAGCTCAGTTTGCAGCGGACGTAGGCCCCGGCATTGGCCAATTCATAGGCTGCCCGTGTGGTTTCCTGTTTGTTCAGCAACTGTCCGCCCGGGCCGATGAACTCGATGAGAAAGCCCGGCTGGCCCTGGCTTACCTTTTTGCCGGTAACAAAAGGGGAGTCCAATTCCCGGAAGGTAAGGGCGGTGTCGATCGCCACCTGGTATTGCATGCCCTCCCGGGATACTTCCGATAAGATGACCCCGTTGGTGGCGTAGAAGTCGCCGTGCTCCATGGCATGGGTGATGGCGTCGGGCGTGAGGGTGTCGCAGCGCACCATGACCCACCCTCTGCCGGGGTTGGTCACCTCCGGGCTCCATTTCTTAAAGTCGTGGGCGTCATCTGAAGAAACGCCGTATACCAACAATCCGGCCGACAACAAGGAGTCCCACTTCTGTTCGGTGGAGGCGTGCAGTTCATTGCCCCAGTTGTGCACATCGGGGTGCCCGCTGTACAGTTCGAACAGGTGCAGCCGGTGGACGTGCCGGATGTCTTCGGCGTGGATGCCGGAGAGCCAGTTGGGATGGTTTAGAATAGGCGCCCCGCCGGCCCGCCGCACCGAATCGACGTGGGACTGGAGGATGAGCCGTTTGGTTTCCCGGATGGTATCCCCGTTCTCATCGGTCAGGCCCTCCGGCAGATGGGCGGGCACGAAACGGCGGGTGTTCATGCTCGTGGTGTGAATATGCTGGTGGCCGGTAACCTCTTCGCCGGGAATGAGTATAAAGTCTGCCCGCTTATCCGCAGGCAACGCTACGCTGTCGGGGTCGATGAATAGGTTGTGCTCACTCAGGATCAGAAAATGATAACCGTGATCGTGATACCAGGCGGCTACGGCTTCCGGTGTGGAATCGGCATGGCCGCAAAGTACGGTATGGCTGTGGGTGTTGCCTTTGTACCACCGCACTGAAGCATTGGGTTGTTTTTCCTGGTTAGGGGAGCAGGTAATAAGAAGGAGACACAGGGCCGGTAGGAGAGGCCTGGATGCTTTCCCCCTGAAATGAAAATATCCGGATGGTTTCGCCATAAGAAAATGAAGATTGCAGATTTGAAACCCTGGCAAGGTAGTTATTTTCTGCTTCCATATGGCAGTTGTAACAGCGGATTCCATCAGGATTCGGGCTTTGTACCGGTACCGCCAGACAGCGGAGGGCGAATTGCCATAGGCGGGTAAAATTGTATGGCAATAGGGATCAATACAGAAATAAGCCTTAACTTGGCATGTCTACAAAAACCGTAATGACTATGAAAAAGAATATCCTTTCCATCCTGGCAAGTGCCCTTTTGCTGAGCTTTAGCCTCCTGTTGCCCTCCTGCGGCGGCGGCGATACCTCCGGTTCTTCTACTGAAACCAAGGAACCGCCGAAATCGATGGTCGCTGAAGAAAAAGCCCCCATCGAAGTCTCGGAGGATGGCACTACTGTTACCATCCGCCTCACCGGCGACGACCTGATGAAGTACAACCTGAACAAGATCGAAGTCAAAGAGGGACAGAAGATCAAGCTCACCCTCACGCACATCGGCAAAATGCCCAAAGAGGCCATGGGCCACAACTTCGTGCTGTTGAAACCGGAGATAACAATAGAAGCTTTTGCCAATGAGGCCGCTCTGGCCAAGGACAACGGATATATTCCGGAAAGCCAGGAAGCGAACATCATCGCACACACCGACATGGTTGGTGGCGGACAGTCCACCTCCATTGAATTCGACGCACCGGCTAAAGGAAGCTATAAATTCATGTGTTCTTTCCCTGCTCACTACGTGAATATGCAGGGGGACTTTGTGGTGAATTAGAACGGAAACCACAGGAGTCATCCCGAATTTTCGAAATGCACGAATTTGGCCTGCGGCCGGAATATTTCCGGGCAGCAAGCCTGCATTTTGCCGGCAAAGCCGGCATATTCCTCCGCAGGGAGCATTACCCATCCCGAATTGAAAAATTCGGGATGGGTAATGTTACTCCAACAATGCTTGTATCGCTTCCTCCACATGTTTAAACGGGAAGCCTGCCACCACTTTCTCCATCTTCCTTTCGATCTCCTCCAGACACAAGTTACCCAGGCTGCCCTCGTGCGAATGGCGTAATTCCTGCGGTGCCTCGAATTGCCCTTCCCCGATCTGCCGGCCCACCTGCTGATAAGCCTCCCGGAAGGGGACGCCCTGCAGCACCAGCTCATTGACCACTTCTACGCTGAACAGGAACTGATAGCGTTCGTCCTCCAGAATGTGGGGGTTTACCTCAGCCTGGGGCAAGGCATAGGTGAGAATGCCCATACAGTCTTTCAGGTGCTGAATGGCGGGAACGATGCTTTCCTTCAGCAGCTGAAAATCGCGGTGGTAGCCCGAAGGCAGGCTGGTGGTGAGCTGGCTCACCTGTACCGGCAGGGACTGCAGGTGGTTGCAGCGGGCGCGGATCAGCTCGAACACATCAGGATTCTTCTTGTGGGGCATGATGCTGGAGCCGGTCGTCAGTTCGTCGGGGAAGGACAGGAAGGCGAAGTTCTGGCTGACATACAGCACGACATCCGAAGCCAGCTTGCCCAGGGTGTGTGCCAGAGCGGCCAGGGCGTAGCTCAGGAAAAGTTCAGTCTTGCCGCGCCCCATCTGGGCATGCACCACGTTGTAGTTCAAATCATCAAAACCCAGCAGGCGGGTAGTCAGGGTCCGGTCCAGCGGGAAGGAAGTGCCGTAGCCGGCCGCCGACCCCAGCGGGTTCTGGTTGATGTTGTGGTAAACACTCTGCAGCAGCCGCAGGTCATCCACCAAAGACTCGGCATAGGCGCTGAACCACAACCCGAAACTGGAAGGCATGGCCGCCTGGAAGTGGGTATATCCGGGCAGCAGGACATGTCGGTGCCGCTCGGCCAGCTGGATCAGCGTGGTGAATAGCCGTTCCGTAAGTTCAACGATCTCCTGCAGCTCGGCGCGGAAGTACAGGCGCAGGTCGACCAGCACCTGGTCGTTGCGCGAACGGCCGGCATGGATCTTCTTGCCGGCATCTCCCAGCTCGCGGGTCAGTAGCAGCTCCACCTGGGAGTGGATGTCTTCAATGCCTTGCTCGATCTCCAGTTCGCCTGCCACTGCTTTCCGGTACAGCTGTCTTAACGTACCTGCCAACTGCTTCCGCTCCTCAGTATGCAGCAGCCCGATCGTATCCAGCATGCGG
Organism: Lewinellaceae bacterium; assembly: GCA_020636405.1. GTDB lineage: Bacteria > Bacteroidota > Bacteroidia > Chitinophagales > Saprospiraceae > JACJXW01. The sequence goes on from JACJXW010000004.1 coordinate 448,709, forward strand.
ATATGAGCCAGCGAGCCCAGAATGTCATAGGGCGCCAGGTAGCGGTCCAGTTCGCGGTCCTGCCCGATGGTGAAAGTTTCGATCTGCTGATCGACGGTATAACTTTTTTGCCAGAGCTTCATGATGAGTAACGGTTATTGGTTCGACGCGCGCCTCGGAGCGCTAAATTTATTTGGCGTCGGAGACGTAAACGAACCAGCGTTTCATGATAAGTAACGGTTATTGGTTCGACGCGTGTCTCGGAGCGCCAAATTTATTTGGCGTCGGAAACGTAAACGAACCAGCGTTTCATGATAAGTAACGGTTATTGGTTCGACGCGCGTCTCGGAGCGCCAAATTTATTTGGCGTCGGAAACGTAAACCCAAAGATAACGCTAATAACCAATAACCATTTCATCCGTACCCCGGCGGGCAAAGGCACTCATCAACTGAATGTACATTTTTATTCCCGTTTCCACCTCGCTCAGCCGGATGAATTCGTCCGCCGTGTGGGAGCGGGCGCTGTCCCCCGGGCCGATCTTGACGGTGGGAAAGGCGCAAAGCGCCTGGTCGGAGAGGGTAGGGGAGCCGTAGGTTTTCATACCCAGAGCGATACCCGCCTGCACCAGCGGATGATCAGAAGAGATACCGCTGGGATTGAGCCGGAAAGAACGAGCCGTCAGTTCGGCCAGGGTGTGCTCCTGCAGGATGTCGAACACCTCCCGGTTGGTGTAGCACTCCTGCGTGCGCACGTCGATGACGTAGCGGCAGGCATCGGGCACCACGTTGTGCTGAGAGCCGGCTTCTATCTGGGTCACCGTGGCTTTGACCGGCCCCAGGGTGGGGGATATCTTTTCGAATCGGTAATCCTTTATCCACTGTATGTCCTGCAGTGCCAGGTAGATGGCGTTTACCCCTTCGTCGCGGGCGGCGTGGCCGGATTTGCCGCGTGCCACCGCATCGATGACCATCAGGCCGCGTTCGGCGATGGCGAGCTGCATCTGCGTGGGTTCCCCGATGATGCCCACCGCTATCTCGGGCAGTTCTTCCAGAATGGAAGCGATGCCGTTTGGCCCGGAGATCTCCTCCTCGGCCGTGGCGGCCATCACCAGGTTGAAAGGCAGGCCCTCCCTTTTATAAAAGTGCAGGAAGGTGGCGATCAGAGACACCAAAGGCCCGCCGGCATCGTTGCTGCCCAGGCCGTACAGGGCCTCTCCCTCTATGGCGGGTGTGAACGGATCGCGCTGCCAGCCCTGTGCCGGCCGGACGGTATCGTGGTGGGAGTTGAGCAGAACGTAGGGCTTCCCCTCATCCCGATGTTGGGAATAGGCCCAGATGTTGTTGCCTTTGCGGTGGGTGGGGATGTGGCGTTCCCGGAAAAACGACTCGATCACCTCCGCCGTTTCCTCTTCTTCCCGGGAAAAGGAGGGAACGGCAATGAGCTGGTGGAGTAGGCCTATAGCTTCTTTGGTGTGCTCAATCATCTTCTTTGCTGTTCTTTGGATGAATAGAGGAGGGAGACTTGAAGTACAAATTAAAAATGAACCTCCACCTGCCGGGTTATCCCATCTGCATGACTACTGCAACCCCGGAAGGTTGGGGCTACCTACTCCGGAAACTCCGTCGTCCACACCAGTTGCGTGGCCTCGCCCAGCGCCAGCGCCCTTCTGTCTCCTACCTGCACGGAGGCGGCTCCTGCCTTCAATGCCCGGAAAGCATTGTCCAGCTTGGGGATCATCCCCTCGGCGATGACACCCTGCTCCCGGTAAGCAGCGTACAATTCGGGGTCCAGATACCGGATCACGGAATCCATGTTGTCGATATCCGTCATTACCCCCGGTTTTTCAAAGCAGTAATACAGGTTGGCCTGATACTGCCCGGCCAGGGCGATGGCCAGCTCGGCGGCGATGGTGTCGGCATTGGTATTGAGCAACTGCCCTTTGCCGTCGTGGGTGATGGCGCAAAGCACCGGCGTCATGCCGGCTTCCAGCAGAGCGGCCAGGCTCCGGGTATTGACAGCTTTGACGTCGCCTACATAACCGTAGTCGATGTCTTTTACCGGCCGCTTATCCGCCAGGATGACATTGCCGTCGGGGCCGCTCAGGCCGATGGCGTTGCAGCCCAGCGCCTGCAGCATGCTCACCACCTTTTTATTCTCCAGCCCGGCGTACACCATTACCACCACTTCCAATGTATCCGTGTCGGTTATCCGCCGCCCCTCGTGCATTCTTGGCTCTATACCCAACTGTCGGCTCATCCGGCTGGCGCGCCGGCCTCCACCGTGGATGAGCAGCTTGCGCCCGGGCAGGTTGCTGAAGAAGCCGAGGGTCTCTTCCAGTTCTTTGTCATCTTCCAGCACGGCGCCGCCGATCTTGAACAGGTGCAGGGGTTCTTTCATTTAGTAATTTTTGTAATTTTCAGCTTTCAAGGATACTTTTCAGCACCGCCATCGCCGCATACGTCCGGTTGTTCGCCTGCTCAATCACCAGGGAGTTGGGCCCATCCAGCACGGCGTCGGCTACTACTACGTTGCGGCGCACCGGCAGGCAGTGCATGAACTTTCCGTTATTGGTCAGGGCCATCTTTTCCGGGGTGATCATCCAGGCGGCGTCCTGGCTGAGGATCCGGCCGTAATCCTGATAGGACGACCAGTTCTTGGCGTAGATAAAGTCGGCCCCTTCAAAGGTTTCATTTTGATCATGGGTTACCGATACGCCCCGGGTGAATTCCTCCGCCAGCTCGTAGCCGGGCGGGTGGGTGAGTACCAGTTCCACATCGGCAAGTTTCATCCATTCGAGGAAAGAATTGGCGACGGCCTGCGGCAGGGCCCGTGGATGGGGCGCCCAGCTGAGCACCACTTTGGGGCGGTGCGCCGGCCGGTATTCCTCGATCGTTACCCAATCGGCCAGGGACTGCAGAGGGTGGCGGATAGCGGACTCCAGGCTGACGACCGGGACGCGGGCGTACCGCTGAAATTGACGGAGGATATAGTCCGAATAGTCCTGCTCGCGATCCTTCAGGCCGGGAAAGGTGCGGATACCGATGATGTCGGCGTACTGGCTGATCACCGCCGCCGCTTCCCGGATGTGCTCTGCCTTGTCCATGTTCATGACGGCGCCGTCTTCAAACTCCAGCTGCCAGCCCTGTCCGGCGTTATAGTCCATCACCGATAGGCCCAGTTCTATTGCTGCCTTTTGCGTGCTCAGGCGGGTGCGGAGGCTGGGGTTGAAAAACAGTAGGGCGATGGTGGCGTCGTTCCCGCTTTGCCGCAGGCTGCCGCGAGGCGCCTGCTTCAGGGCGAGGGCTTCCTTCACCAGTGCTTCGGGATCGGGAACATCGTGAACGGAGGTGAATTGCTTCATACGGCTTTCGTTTGTGGCATCCGCTTCAGAACGGTATGCAGTTTTTCCAGGAACAGGCTGGCCTCCTCTTTGCTCAGGCTTAGCGGCGGTAGCAGCCGGAGTGTCCGGGGGCAGGAGGCGGAACCCGTGAACACCTTTTCTTCGAAGAGCAACTGGTTGCGCAGGGCGCTTACCGGGAAATCAAAGCTGGCGCCGATCATAAGCCCCATACCCCGTACTTCGGTTACCTGCTCGAATGTCCGCAGTTCCTCCATTAGGTACTGCCCTACTGCTGCTGCATTGTCCATCAGGCGCTCCTGTTCTATGACTTCCAGCACTGCCAGGCCAGCCGCACAGGCCAGGTGGCTGCCGCCGAAGGTAGACCCCAGCATGCCATAACCTGCCTCGAATTCCGGATGGATCAATACGCCTCCGATGGGAAACCCATTGCCCATACCTTTGGCTACGGTGATCAGCCCCGGGACAATTCCCGCATGCTGGAAGGCAAAGAACGCTCCGCTGCGCCCGTAACCGGACTGCACTTCGTCGAGGATGAGCACGGCGTCCTGCTCGCGGCAGGCGGCGGCAACGGCCTTCAGAAAGGACGGATCGGGAACGTAGATCCCTCCGATGCCCTGAATGCCCTCCACCATCACGGCGCAGATATCGCCCTGCGACAGGCTCTCGAGGACGCCGGACGTGTCATTCAATTCGTGCCAGGCCACCTCGAACCCCTCATTGATCGCGGCTACGATCTTTGGGTTGTCGGTTATGCGCACTGCCGCTGAGGTTCGCCCATGGAAGCCTTGCCGGAAGGCGATCACCTTGCTTTTGCCGTTCCGGAAAGAGGCCAGCTTGAGTGCGTTCTCGTTCGCCTCCGCTCCGGAGTTGCACAGGAACAGGTGGTAGTTTTCACAACCGGATACTTGCCCCAATTTGGCCGCCAGGGCCTCCTGTAGCTCGTTCTGCACCGAATTGGAATAGAACGGCAATGCCTCCAGTTGAGCCTTCACCCGTTCTATATAGTGAGGATGGCCATGCCCGATGGAGATTACCGCGTGGCCGCCGTACAGGTCCAGATAAGCCTGCCCGTTTTCATCGTAAACGTTGCAGCCTTCGCCCCGTACGGGCTTGATGTCGAATAAGGGATATACTTTAAAGAGGTCCATTGTTGTGTATATGTGTGTAAGTGTATGGGTGCATTAGTGTGTATGGGTGTTTTAGTGTATGGGTGCATTCGTCCGCCCTCACGGAAACACCAATGCACTAATGCACAGAAAAACCAAATGCACTAATGCACTAAAACACCAATGCACTATCAAAACCCCACCCCCTTCACCCACAGTCCCGACGTTTCTTCCAGCCCGAACATCAGGTTCATATTCTGGACGGCCTGGCCGGAGGCGCCTTTGAGCAGGTTGTCGATCATGCTGATGATCAGGATCTTGCCCTCGTGCTTCTCCAGGTGAAGGATGGCCTTATTGGTGTTGACGACCTGTTTCAGGTCGGGATTTTGTTCGCTGATAACGACGAATGGTTCGTCCTGGTAGTACTGCTCGAACACTTCGTGCAGTTTTTCCTCGTTGAGTTCGCTGTACAGATAGGCGCTGGCGAAGATACCCCTTGTGAAATTGCCCCGGAGGGGCAGGAAGTTCAGGTCTTTGTTGAAGCCCCCCTGGAGTTGGAGGATGCTCTGTCGGATCTCTGCCAGATGCTGGTGCTGGAAAGCTTTGTAAATAGACATATTGTTGTTGCGCCAGCTGAAGTGGCTGGTTGTCGTCGGTTGCTGGCCAGCGCCGGTAGAGCCGGTAACGGCATGGATGTGCACATGATCTTCCAGCAAACCCAGCTTGGCCAGCGGCAGCAGGGCCAGTTGAATGGCGGTGGCGAAGCAGCCCGGGTTAGCCACATATTGCGCCAGGCGGATGGCATCCTTGTTGAGCTCCGGCAAGCCGTAGACAAATTCGTGGGTATCGCTGTCCAGGCGGTAGTCGGTGCTCAGGTCGATGATGCTCAGGGTTTCGGGCAACTCATGAGCGGCGAGCCAGGCTTTAGACTTTCCGTGGCCCCGGCAGAGGAAGGCCACGTCGACGCCTTCGAAGTCTGCTTCGGGCACAAAGGGAAGAAAGGTGTCCCCCAGCAAGTCGGTATGTACATCGGCCACCAGTTTACCGGCCTGGCTGGTGCTTTGCACGAATGCGATCTCCACTTCGGGGTGAAAAAGCAGAATGCGCAGCAGTTCTCCTGCGGTATAGCCAGCGCCGCCGATGATGCCTGCCCTAATCATGGTGTTCCTGTTGCTGATTGACAAAATGATGGATCTTCAGCTGGTTGGACAGCACCTTGGTGAACCCTTTGACGTCATCGCCGGTCCAGGCCTTGTTCACCTCTCCGTACTGGCCAAAGCCACTGTTCATCAGGTCGTACTCCGATTCTATGCCGAGCAGTTCGAAGCGGTAGGGATGCAGTTGTACGAAAACCGTACCACTCACATTTTGCTGGGTATCTTCCAGGAAGGTTTCAATATTGCGCATGGCCGGGTCGAGGTATTGGCCCTCGTGCAGGAGCATGCCGTACCAGTTGGCCAGCTGCTCTTTCCAGTACTGTTGCCATTTGGTGAGCACGTGCTTCTCCAGCAGGTGGTGCGCCTTGATGATAAGGAGCGGGGCCGCCGCTTCGAAGCCCACTCTCCCCTTGATGCCGATGATGGTGTCGCCCACGTGGATGTCGCGCCCGATGGCATAGGGGCCTGCCAGTTTCTGGAGGGCCTGTATGGCCTGGGTCGGATGGCTGAATGTTTTACCGTCTACCCCGGTCAATTCCCCTTTTTCAAACTGAAGGCTAACGGTAATCGGCTCCGTTTTTGTGAGTGGGGTAGGATAGGCTTCTTCTGGCAGTGGCTGGTGGGAGGTGAGGGTTTCTGCTCCTCCTACGCTGGTGCCCCAGATGCCCTGGTTAATGGAGTATTTGCCCTTCTCCCAGGGCCAGTCGACGCCGTTTTTCTGGAGGTACTCGATCTCTGCCGCCCTCGACAGTTTGAGGTCTCTGATCGGTGTGATGATCTCCAGGTGTTCCCCGAGCACCTGGAAAGCGAGGTCGAAGCGCACCTGGTCGTTACCGGCGCCGGTACTGCCGTGGGCCACTGCCTGTGCCCCGATCAATTGGGCGTATTGGGCTACTTCCAGTGCCTGGAAGACGCGCTCAGCGCTCACGGAAAGGGGGTAGGTATTATTGCGCAATACATTGCCGTAGACGAGATAGCGGATACACTTGTCATAGTAATGGGGCACGGCGTCAATGGCCTTGAAGCCGGAAGCCCCCAGTTTCAGTGCCCTTGCTTCCAGCGCTGTGATCTCTTCTGCACTGAAGCCTCCGGTATTGACGGTCAGGGCATGCACTTCCATGCCCTTCTCCAGGGTGAGGTATTTGATGCAAAAGGAGGTATCCAGCCCGCCGCTGTAGGCGAGCACCACTTTTTTATGGCTCATGTTATTCGTTGATTCGTTATTCGTTGATTCGGTATCCGAATTAGGGATCACCAAATATTATTTACCACCATATGCGTCAGGTCGTGCTGCATGGCCTCCCTCCCGGACGGAGCGAGCATGGCCGTGCACAGGCACATGCGCCGGTGATTGCGTTCCAGGATGTCGAAGTTGGGGCAGCTGCGGCAGCCCTCCCAGAAAGCCTCGTCCTGAGTCAGCTCAGAAAAAGTGACGGGCTTGTAGCCCAGCTCCGAGTTGATACGCATGACCGGCAGGCTGGTGGTGATGCCGAACAAGCGGGCTTCGGGGAATTTCTCCCTGGAAAGTTCGAAGGCTTTAAGTTTAATGGCCTTTGCCAGGCCTTGATTGCGGAATTCCGGCGCCACGATGAGGCCGGAGTTGGCCACATATCGGCCGTGGCTCCATACTTCGATGTAACAGAACCCGGCCAGTGTTTCCCCTTGCAGGGCGATCACCGCATTTCTGTTGTTCATCTTGGTGCGGATGTAAGAAGGCTGCCGCTCGGCGATACCTGTGCCCCGGGCTTTGGCTGATTCGGCGATCAGGTGGCAGATGGCCTCGGCATAGGCTTCGTGTTGAGGGCCGGCAATTTCGATGGTGAACTCCATTTCGGTTTGAATGGTCATTGGCACTGCTTTCTGGAAAAAGTTGCAGTAGGTTAATAATAAGTTTTGCTGTCCTGGTTCTATTCTTCAGGAAAAACGGCAGGCCGAAAAAGCCTACCCACGATGGGTAATATGTAATTGATGCGCCCCTAAGGGCGACGGCGAGCACGTCGGCGAATAGCAACACAAGCGGCGCCGTATGGCCCGTTGTGGGAAGTGGAAGGAATAATATGTGCTGCTGCCATTAACATGATAGGCCAAATGTATAGGGTATGTACACAAAATGCAAGCGTGAGGAGATTATTTATGATTTTTTTTACGAAACCCAAACATCCTTAAACGATTGGAAATATTACCGATACCTGAGGCTTTCCGGTTACATATCTGTCAAGTCCCGGAGGCTTTTGTGATAAAAATCCTTGACATCTCAACTAAGCTTCACCAACTTTGCGGCAAAAATCATGGCTGAAGACAAAGACAAACAACTTATCACCCGGGATTTTCTCGCCATCGAACGCACTCGCCTGGCCAATGAGCGCACTTTCCTTGCCTATTTTCGAACATCCGTCGTTTTCCTGAGCGCCGGCTTCGCCATCCTGCAAATGGAGGTGTTGAGGGAAATACGCATCCTGGGCTGGTTCTTGCTATTCCTATCCCCTGTAATCCTACTGGTCGGGACCCTGCGGCTGGTGTACGTGCGGCGGAAGATCAGAAAGTATTATCAGCCCTGAAAGACGGTTCACTCCAGTTGTTGCAGGCTTTCCAGCAGGCTTTCCGGCATTCGGATATCCACGCCCTCCCTTTTCCCCAGTTCAATGGCGCGCCTGGCGTAGCGGATACCCGTTTCCTTCTTTTTCAGGCGCATGCAGGTAGCGGCCATGAGTGTATTGGTGTCGCAGTTATCCTCGATCTTTAGCGCGCGTTCGGCCCACTGACAGGCCTGCTGCATAGGGCCGTCTTCCTGGCTGAACATCATGAATGTCCAGGCCAGAGACTGAAGCAGCCTGCTGTCCTCGATGGGATAACTTTCGTCCAGTTCCAGTGCCAGGGCGATGTAGCGTTGGCGCCCCTCCTCCTCTTGGCTGCGGCGCAGCTGCTGCAGTTGGTATTCAATAGCGTATTGTCGGCCTTTTTCCGCGAATACCTCCTGGAATGCGCCGGTTATCAGGGGTTCCTGGGTGATTTCCTCTTTGCTGATCTTCACGCTGATGCCGGCTTTCAAAGACTGGTCCACTAAAAAAGGATCAACATGCTGATAGGCCAGCCGCCGGTTTTGGGCGAGGAATCGGAACATGGGATGATGGACGTCAGGCGGCGCCAGTTCGGCGATCAGTTGCAGGTTCTCCGGGGTAGCCCAGTCCTCCTGTTGCTGCAGGTATTCCTGGGCGATGGCGGTGGGGTCTCCATATCCGGCTTTGTGTAAAGCCCGGGCGTAGGCCCTCATGGACAGGGGAGAGCGCTCGCCCGCCTGATAGGCGCGCATCAGGGCGCCCAACTGGCGGGTGCTGTCCAGGGCGGCGGCGCCCAGTTCCAGGAATTGTAAGGCGCTCATGCGGCCCAGGCCACGGTGCAGCAGGCCTCCTCTACCGTCGATGAACAGGAAAGTAGGGTAGCGATCCACTTCATAAGCGCGGGCAAAGAGCAAGCCCTCGCCGTGCTCCATATCCATTTTTACGTTAATGAAGTGTTGATTGTAAAAGGCTCCTACGTCCTCCCGGGTGAAAGTGTGGGCAGCCATCCATTTGCAGGGGCCGCACCATTGGGTGTAAGCGTCTACAAATATGGGCTTACCGGATTCCTTGGCCATTTGCAGGGTGGCTTCCCATGTGGTATCCAGGATGGCCATCTGGCTTTGGGCGGAAGTGCAGAAGAACAGCGCAGTGATCAGAAGAAATGTCCTCATTTTTCAATGGTTTTCCATCCGAAAGAAGAAACCCGACTAAGATAGTAGAATTCAACCTGAAACAAAAGGCCCCGGCGGGCGTAAGATAAGGTTATCCCTTGTTCTCATTCCCCCCCTGTTGGATGTAGATATATTGGCCCCCAAAAGGAACATACTATGATGAACGCTACCATTCCCTTTGAGTACCTTCTTATTGGAGCTGCGGTGCTGGTGCTTTTTTTATGGAATCCCCGCATTTCTTTTGCCCTCCTGAAAGCCGCTTTATTTCTGGTATTCTACGCCGTTGCTATTCCTGCTTTGTATCGCTGGCCGGACGTTGAGGCCACCTGGGAAGCCCACTTTCTCGGTAGTCTGGCCATCCCTTTGGGTGTGACGGTTGTGTCGGGAATCATTTTTGCGGTGGCGGCCTATTTTATTGACCGGGATTTTGAGAAGTCGCCGCAGGATCATTTCAAGGGAAATAACCTGTTCTTTCGCTATGGGAGGAAGGCCTTTGAAACCATCATTCCTATTGGGATGGAAGAAGAGGCAACCCGGGAAGACGCCGAGAGCCTTCTGGAACGTTTCCGGGAGTTTCTCTGGAATGCCGCCAATGAGCAATTCGGAGGCATGAAGGAGGTTTCCCTCGAACAACAACACAATATTAAAGACCTGGGATGGGCAAAGGAAGACAGTTACCGTTACCATCACGGCGAAAAGGAGTTTTTCAAGGCCGCTTTTCAAACGGCACGGAAAAGCTCGCTTTACTACTTCGTCCATTTCAATCTGGTTGGGCGGCAGTTGCTCGTACACCACTACGTCTATCTCCGCGGGCGGCACTTCTGGTATCACGCGCTGGTGTTCTTTGCCACGGCCCCTTTTCACGTTTGGTTTTGGGGATATGCCTGGGTGAAGGGCCGGTACAGCATTCTCGGACGCCTCAATCAGTATTACGACCGCAGTTCTTATGACCTGATCGACCTGAAGTCCTATTTCAGTTCAGCCTGCAATGGTATGATGATGGCTACGCAACGGTTTGCCAGAGCCTACGGTTTGCTGACAGAAGAACTCGAGAAAGTGATACGCCAAAATATCAGCCTCGCCCAGCGTGCCAATATCCCGCAGTTAAAAGAAAATTCCACCGGTAACATCATAGCCGGATGGAAAGGTTGGGGCAAAGCGCCGGCTGGTTTTTCCTAAGGGCATAGTGCGCAGCGAACGAAATTCTTAAACCATTCGTAACTATTCAGCATTTCGCTTTTAGCGGTTCGCTATTCGCAGCACTATGCCCCTAATTGCAGGAATCCAAGCTCAAGAAACCAGTTCTTTGCCCTAAATCCGGGTTTTGAGGCAGAGTTTAGCGAACGGCGAATAGCGAACGGCGAATAGCTGAATAGTTACAACCATTCTTTGTGCTCTTTTTCGCCCATGCTGCCTCCGACACTGCGTGTGCGGGGTAGACTGTCGCTCCTTCCTTCCGTAGCTTCGGCTATGGGCGGCCCCCGACACTACGTGTACGGGGCAGGCTGTCGCGCCTTGCCTGTGTCCGTCGGACATAGCCTTTGGCGACGAGCCGGCCAAAAAATAGCCTCAAATTATTGATCAATAACTTCATTCCCGGCGTCCACTAGATAAGGAATGAATATTAGCCGGGTATTTGCATTTACTGGTAGGAAATGTTAATTTGCATGATTAAATCCAAGTAATACAAAGGCTACTTTTTAGGAAAAAGCCCCCCCAGCGAACGCTGGGGGGGCTTTGTTTGTGTGATTTATCCGAAAGCCGAAATGGCGAACAAATTTCTAACGCGCAAACTTTTTCGGCAACTCCCCTTTGGTGTTGACCCATTCGGAGAGGGCATAGGCGTAGCCGCGGCCGGAGTGTTCTACTTTCACCAGTGCTCCTTTTTTGTTGGACAGTTTGTGGAGGCTGCGGTTCAGTTTTACCTTGATCTGTGCTTCGCCGGATTTGATATCCGGATTGGCTTTGGCAATGTCCAGAAAATCCTGAGTGATCAAGGCCTGTTGTTTGGCTTTCAGGCAGTCAAAGACAAAGTTATCCCATTCGGAGAGGCGATAACCCGGGCCTTTCTTTTCGGGGCTTTCCTTTTTTGCGGCCTTTTCAGTTTTTTTCTCAGCGGTGCTTTTCCGTGGCCGGCCCGGGCCTTTCTTCTTGACAGCCGGGCTTTTCTCCTCGGCGCTTTTCTTTGACGGGCGTCTACCTGCTGTTTTTTTTGCAGCCGGCGCTTTGGCTTCCGGTGCTTTGGTTTCTGCCGCTTTAGCTTCCGGTGCTTTAGCTTCCGGTGCTTTAGTTGTTTCTGCTTTAGCTTCCGGCGCTTTATCAGCTGCTTTGGCAGGCTTGGCCTTGGGCGGGCGTCCGGGCTTCCGTCCTGATTTTTTTGGCCTGCCTTTGGCTGCCCGCTTGGCCGTGGTTTTTTCAGCGGCAGGCGGGGCCGTGGATGTTTCAATAGCTAACGCCTCCTGTACTTCGGCAGCCTGCTTTTCCAGCCCCTGAATAATGGATTGCGTCTGATGGATCTGATATTCCAGTTTCCGCAGGTCCGACCTATATTGGGTAAGCAAAGCCTCAATTTCCAGAGGTTTCAGTTGCGGTTGACTCATGTTTTATTGATTTTTATCATTGTTTCCCGCAAAGTAATTAAAATTAAAAGAAAAAGTTTAGTATTTAATTTGTTTTTTAATGTTTTGTGATACAAACATCGCAGAAAATACAAAGGGTTTGGATATTTCTGTAGAAAAGACAATGTAATGAATTTGATTCAAATAATTTTAATACAAACCAAGAATAAGAAAGTAGTAATACAATGTTGGCATTGCCTTTTTGCCATAAAAAACGAAATTTGAACCCACGTTAAATTGTCGAATTATTTTTTGACTACTTAAAAAAGCTCAAACATGGAAAACCTGCAATATCCAGTCGGCCGCTTTTCCTATAATCCTCCAAACGAAGCGCAGCGCCAGGTTCATATTGAGACGATCCGTAACCTGCCCTGGCAGTTGCGGGAATTGAGCGCCGGGCTTTCTGCCGCCCAATTGGAGCAACCCTACCGGCCGGGAGGATGGACGGCGCGGCAGGTTATTCATCACCTGGCAGACAGCCACCTCAACGCTTACATCCGGTTTAAATTGATCCTGACGGAGGACAAGCCCACCATCAAGCCTTATGATGAAAAAGCCTGGGCAGAACTGGCGGATACTTTCCAGGCGCCGATAGAGGCCTCCCTGGAAATATTGGAAGGAGTGCATGCCAGATGGACAACTTTGTTGGAAAACATACGGGGGGAGCAATGGCGACGGACAGGTTTTCATCCCGAACATCAGCGCGAGATCTCTCTGCTGGAATTCCTTGCATTATACAGTTGGCATAGCCGTCACCACCTGCAACACATTCGAATAATTATGGAAAAGGGGTAAAATCACCGGATTTCCGGCCAAATTGTGGGAATATGCAACATCTGTCCTACCTTTTGGAAGATATGTCCAAGCGATAGTTCAGGAAAATGCTTAAATTGTTGAAACGAATAAGCAAATATTCTTGAACACAAAGCTGCGCTCTATGAGGGCAACCCCGCTCGCACAGAGCCCAACAAAACAAAGGACTAGTCATGAAAAACACCACCACCTCCAACCCGGACGCCTCTCTGAATTATTTGTTGATCGCCATTTATGTAATTGCTTTTTGGGGCATTGTTTTGCTGATCTTAGGTGCAGTGCCCATGGTTGGTGGCCTGTTGTTCGAGCTGAAGGAAAATGCCGCTGCCCGGATGCTTCATTAAGGGAGCTCCTTTCGGAGTTAATTATACCCCGTGCCCCAGATCATTCCGCGGGAGCCACACATGGATTTGGCGATGCCGCCAACTCCAAACGTGAGTTCCATGTAGAAGCCTGCGCGGAAGGGGCGTGTCTCCTGGTACGTATCGAAGGTGGTATAGTAGGCTGGATAGCCCTCCATTCGCCCTTGGTCGGATATGAGGTCGGTCAATGCATACTCGGCGCGAATGCCCGTCTTGATGGTCAGCACCTGCGAAGTAGTGACGAATCCGCCGACGCCGACGGCCAAAGAGGTGTACCGGCTGGCGTACTTGTCATTTACCTTCGACCAGTTTGTGCCAAAGGATTGTTGCGCTTCATTGACATAAGTGATCTTGGGCCCGGCTTCCACAAAGGCGCCGTTGTCGCGGTACCAACGGTACATGAGATAGGCATCGATACTTTGCCATTCAATGTTGATCGTATTGTTGACGCCGTCGTCGTTCCGATAGCTCATGGATTGATGATGCGTAGCCGACAGCACCTCGAAATTTAAGCCGTGGTATTCACCAATATTGATAGCGGCAACGCCCCCTACAGAGAGGCCCAGCCCAAACTGGCTGTCATGGCGGGAGTCGTTCACGATGTTCTTATTGTAAAAGCCGGTCATGCCCATCATACCCTTGGCGCCAAGCTCTAACCAGACCTGGGCGGTGGTTCCTGCAATAAAGGCAAAGAGAAAACTCAGGAGTAAAAAGATCTTCCTCATAGCGATTAGGTTCGTTTTTCGTTTTTTTTGAGGGGGAAAGATACTACTTCCCCCCTGAAATACTGCCTGTTCTCATCAAGGCATTTATTATCTGGTAAACTGGACAACAATTTCTTTTCAGTTCTTTTCTTTTCGTAAAAGAATCCCTAAATTTGCACCTCGTTTGGAAAACCAAGTCAAAAAAAGGAAAAAATCGATATAGATGGCAAACCATAAGTCAGCTAAAAAACGCATGCGCCAGGAAGCTAAGCGCCGTGTACACAACCGTTTCTACAAAAAGACCACCCGTACGGCCGTCAAGAAGCTGCGCGAGATGGAAGAGAAGGCAGACGCTGAAAAGTTCCTGCCCAAAGTGATCAGCATGGTCGACCGCCTGGCCAAGCGCAATACCTGGCATAAAAATAAAGCGTCGAACCTCAAGGGTAAGCTGATGCGCTACGTCGCCAGCCTCTAAACAACAGAGGTTTCCTCCAGCATCTTACTGGAAAAAGTGTATTCCGTGCAACAGGGATACACTTTTTTGTGTTTGTGCCCTCCCTTCCCATCCTGCCCTCCTTCTTTTTATTCTTTCACTCAACTTTCGTGCGGTTCATTTTTTTATATTTGCAAACGAACGTTCATTCGTAAACTTTGCTTATGCCCAAATTTCATCCCCTGAAGATAAAAGAAGTGCGGCACGAAACCGAGGAATGCGTGTCCGTAGCCTTTGAAGTACCCGAAGCGCTCAAACCGGAATACCGCTTCATCCAGGGCCAACACCTCACCCTGAAAACCGAACTGGACGGTGAGGAGGTCCGCCGCTCTTATTCTATCTGTGCCAGCCCCTACGACGATGTGCTGCGCGTAGCGATCAAAAAACTGGACGGAGGACGGTTTTCCACTTTCGCCAACGAAAAACTGCAGGCCGGCGACACCCTCGAGGTGATGACGCCCATGGGGCGCTTCTTCACCGAGCTGAACCCCGCCAACGCGAAGCTCTATGTCGCCTTCGCCGCCGGCAGCGGCATCACGCCCATCCTGTCCATCATGAAGGCGGTGCTGCAGGCCGAGCCCAAAAGTGAATTCACACTTTTCTACGGCAACCGCCGGACGGATACCATCATCTTCCATGAAGAGATCGAAGGCCTGAAAAATGAATACATGGGCCGGCTGAGCGTGCACCATATACTAAGCCGGGAACTGCAGGGCAGTGAACTGTTCTCCGGACGGATCGATGCCGAAAAGTGCAGCGCCTTTTGCAGCAAACTCATCGACCCGAAGGAGGTAGACGAATACTTCCTCTGTGGCCCGGAATCTATGATCCACGATATCCGCGACACGCTTACCGAAATGGGCGTCGACAAGGGCAAGATCCATTTCGAACTGTTCATCGCCGGCCTGAACGGAAAAACACAGAAAAAGAAAGAAACGGCGAAAGTACAGTCCGTAAACGCCAGCATCAACATCACACTGGACGGTAATTCTTTCGAATTTCCGCTCACCTCGGGTAATGATACCATTCTGGAGGCAGCACTCAAGGCGGGCGCCAACCTGCCCTTTGCCTGCAAAGGCGGCGTTTGCTGTACCTGCCGCGCCAAACTGCTGGAGGGAGAAGTTGAAATGGATGTCAACTATGCTCTCGAACCCGAGGAAGTGGAGGCCGGGTATATCCTTACCTGCCAGTCTCATCCGAAAACGGATAGGGTAGTGGTGGATTTTGATAGTTAAAGCCTCCCCCAGCCCCTCCGAAGGAGGGGAGTTGCCAAAGGCCGTCAATGAATGAAATTTTCAGGTATTTTCTTTTCTCTTGATTGTTGGCCAAGAAGGCCCCTGAAAAAGAACGGTCCTTGGTTCGCACCCGGATACTTTTATACCCATACACCTTTACACATTTCCCCGAATGGCACCCAAAACAAAAAAGAAAACCAAAAAGCAGATCATCCAGGAAGCTGCTGTCCGCCTGTTCCGCGATAAAGGCTACTCAGCAACTTCTATGCGCGACCTGGCCGATGCCGTCAACCTCAAGGCCTCCAGCCTGTACAACCACATCAGCTCCAAAGAAGAGATCCTGAAAAACATCTGCTTTGAGAACGCCCACCGGTTTCTTGACGGCATGAAAGAGGTGGAATCCATGCCGGGCACTGCCACCGAAAAGGTAGAGTCCTTGCTGCGGCTCCACATCCGCACCGCCACCGGCGACGCCGCATCCGTGATGGCCTTCAACGACGAGTGGCGCCACCTGACGGAACCCCTCCTCAGTGAATTTATGGCCCTGCGCAAGGATTACGAAAGCCGCTTCCTGGCCCTCCTCAAAGCCGGCATGCAGGCCGGGCAGTTTCAGAATATCGAACCCATTATTGCCCTGCATACCATCTTTTCCTCCATGCGCTGGCTGTACGACTGGTTTCAGCCTGGTAAAAAACTAACGGCCGAAGAGGTGGAGGAGGACATTATCCGGATGCTGATGAAGGGGCTGGCGAAAACTTAGGCGCTAATTTTCCATTAGCGCCTAAGTTAAAGCAGGCTCTTTAGAACTACCTTAGTAAGCTTTAAATCGTTGATAATCACTATGGCTTAGAGCATGTTTGGAGGCCAATCTTTGAGCTGCAAAGGCCACTTTTTTGATGACACTTCGTTGCTTTTCTTGACCGTACCTCAGGGTACGCTCTTCAAAAAGACGCCTCGTTTCATCAAAAAACTGACTCTTTTCGCTTTCAAACCCGGCCTCCAAACATGCTCTTAGAAATCCTTTCTGGCTTTCCAATCCATCTTTTTCAAAACTGTCCAGTGGTGTGGTTGAGCAGAGGACGAAGGAATAGTCATTAGTGCCTAATACCACTTTGTTAGGTTAAATTCCAGCCGCATCGCGGCGAAGATTTTTAGCTTGGAGCGTTAGCTTCAAGCGTGGAATACAGGTTGGTTACGAGCTGCGTAGCTGCGGCAGAAGGCTTCCTGCCGCAGCTACGCAGCTCCATTACCATCCATTCTCTAGCCTGGAGCCGATGCTCCAGGCTAGAGCGTTCCGCCGCTTCCGGCATTCGCCGGAACAGGGTATGCGGCTATGTCAAAATTAACAAAGTAGGACTAAGGTGAGGCCCGAATTGTGATGTACCTACTGAGATACCGCCCAGATGGCAGAACCCAAGGGCACATCATAAATCAAACATCCCAAATCCCAAATCCTAGATCCCTACTCGCCTCCCTTCACAAACCGCTTCACCTCGAACACCTGCTCCCCGCTCTTCACTTCCACCAGGTACAGGCCCGACACCAGCTCCCCGATGGGGATGCCTGCCCGGGCGGCGCCCGCCTCGAGCGTACGCCTCAATAGCGGGCGGCCCGCCAGGTCATACACCCAAACATCCGCATCACCGGTCAGGGGTGCGTCGAACTCCAGGAAGACTTCCTCCAGCGCCGGGTTGGGGTAGAGGGTGAAATCTGCCTTGGCTGCTGCTGCCTGGGCAACAGGCGGAAGAATGGGGGCCGGAGCAGGGCGCAGGACGTCGCCGCAGGACACGGTTCCCGAGATGTAGGCGGCGCCGGCGTTGGCGCCGTTCAAATTGTCATCTGAGTAAGCGCCGATGAGCATCCTGTCTCCGTCAATGGATACGCTGGAACCGATGTGATCCTCTCCCTGTTCCGGATCCTGGATGGCGGCCTGGGGGAGCGATAGCCACTCAACGCCATTCCACTGGAATGGGTAGGCCTTCCCGATACTGCTGGTGATGGCCTGGTTGGCCCCTACAATGGCCCTGTCCCCACTGATGGAAACGCTGTAGCCGAAGAGGTCGCCGGCAGCGCCTCCATCCCCTGTCAATTCCGGCTGCTGCAGGTCCGGGGCCCAGTTGGAGCCATTCCAATGGTACAGATAAGCAGCTTCACCGCCGGGAGCGCCAACAATAGCTCGCTCCCCATTGATGGAAACACTGCCCCCGAAATTTTCATACTGTGCGGGTGTGGCGGCAAACAGCTGGCTGTGTTGCATCCAGGCGCTGCCATCCCAGTAGAACACATAAGTAGTGCCGGAATAAGGCCCGCTTACGTTGTTCCCATTGGCGCCAACCAGTGCCCAGTCCCCGCTAATGGAAACAGAAGTGCCAAATTGCTCGTCTTCCGCCGGCACCGCAGCAGTGATCTTACCGGACGGCGCCCAGGTACTGCCATCCCAATGGAGGAAATAGGCAGAACCCGCTCCGGATACCCACGGGCCAATGGGATAAGAGTCCAGATACGACCCTATGACGGCCTTATTCCCGCTGATGGAAACACTGCTTCCAAACCCATTATTGATATACGGAGAGACGCCCCAGTCGGCGGCAGTCACCCTGGCCGATTCCTCCCATACTCCGGATTCCAACCGGTATAAATAGGCTGAACCACCCGTGTTGTCAGATGAAGATTGTGCGCTGACGATGGCCCATTCTCCATCGAGGGAAACGCTTAGCCCAAAATAGCTGATCTCCGGGACGATGTCCCCATTGGGGTCCGGAACCACCTTTTGTTTTTGCACCCAGGCGCCGCCTTCCAGATGGAAGAAATAAACGGCTCCGTATTCGGAACCATTGTTCCCAAAGTCGTCCAAAGGAGCGCTGATAGCTGCCCAGTCTCCGCTGATGGAAACACTCAGTCCAAAATTGTCTCCAGTTATGCTGTTGTTCGGGTCGTTATTCATACTATTGTCAACGATCAGCTTCACCCCTTCCAATACTGCGACCAGGCCGCCTTCATCGATCTGTCCGTTACAATTATTGTCGATGCCGTCGCAGAGTTCGCCGATCCAGGGGGATACGCTGATCTCGGTGGAGCAGCTCGCCGTCTGCCCGTCATCTGTGGTGACGGTGAGGGTGACTTCTGCGGTGCCGACGTCAGCACAGTTGAGCACGGCGGGGCTTACCGTCATGTCGGCGATGCTGCCGCAGAGTGCATAGCTGCCCTGGTTGAGATCAACTGGGTTCAGGGTTAGGGTCCCGTCCTGGCCGAGGGCCACATTAAGGCCCTCTTCACAGGAGGCCACCGGCGGGGCAATTACCGTAATGGTAGCCCGGCACCCGCGCCTTCGGCGGCCGTCCTGGCCGTTGTACAAAAATACGGCCACCGAATGTTCTCCAACGGAGGAACAACCGTTGAAGATCATTGGCAGGGGAGGGAGCGCGGTATTGCCCCCCAGGAAATAGAGGGTAAACCCGGGGCATTCCGGTTCCACCGAGGCCACCTGATCGGGGTAGACAACAGCCTGCTGGTTAAAGGGGTTGAGCTCCACCGTGATGTCCTGGCAGGTTAGGGTGGGCGCTGCCGGTGCTTCCAGGGTGACGGGCACTTCATCCGTACAGCCGCTCCGGGCGGCGCCCAGAATGTAATAGGTGCTGGAGGGGGTCTCCGGGGTGACTATCGGGGAGGGCAGCTCGTTGGAAGGCGCAGCCGGAGTGCCGGAGTGGTAGGTCAGGAAGGGATTCGTTCCGTTGGCATCCATGACGGCAAGGGTGGAGAGGTCGAACGGTTCTCCGGGGCATACCGGGGCGGGAGGGGTGACGGACAAGCTGGGGGTTGCCCCGCTGATCCCAAGCAGGAAGGGGTAGGCGGCGCCGGCGTTGTTGCCGTTCTCGTCTTCTCTGTAAGCGCCGGCGATGGCTCTGTTTCCACTGATGCCAACACTTTGTCCGAAACTATCGCCAGTCTCACCGTCAAATGCCGTTAATTTTTCCTGTTCTACCAGGCCAAGGCCATCCCACCCGAAAAGATAGGCCGAACCAGACGAAAAACCATAGGGCGTACTTTTGGGGGCTCCTATGATGGCCTGGTCTCCGATGATGGAAACGCTCCAGCCGAAATCGTCTCCACCTTGGCCATCGGAAGCAGTTATTCGAGCTACCTGCTCCCATTGCAAGGCGCCTTCATTCCACTGAAATAAATAAGCGCTGCCAAGCCGGTCTTCAAGAGTGGCCTCATCGTCATCACCAAAGGCGCCAACCAGTGCCTTGTCTCCACTGATGGATACGCTGTATCCAAACCAGTCCCCCGGCGCTCCAGGATGTGGAGCGGAAGCAACGATCTTTTGTTGCTCCGCCCAACTGTTCCCATCCCAGTGGTAGAGGTAGGCGGAGCCGGAGGCCTCCCCATTGTCGTCATCAAGGTATGCTCCGACAATGGCCCGGCCGGCGTCGATGGCCACACTGCGCCCAAAATAATCATTCGCTGCTCCATCCGAAGCAGTGATCTTCTGCTGTTGTACCCAGCTGGCGCCATCCCAATGGAACAGATAAGCCGATCCATTGCCATCATCGCTATAAGCGCCTACTATGGCTGTTTCTCCCTCGATGGCGACACTGTACCCGAAATTATCTCCAAATGATCCGTCATCAGCCGTGATCTTCTGCTGTTGAATCCAGTTGACACCGTCCCAGTGAAACAGGTAGGCCGACCCGGAAGACGACCCATGGTCATCATCTCCATAGGCGCCAACAATGGCCCTATCGCCGCTAATGGCGACGCTAAGGCCGAAGTAATCGCCTGCATTTCCATCGCCAGGAATGAGTTTGTATTCTTCCCAGTCGAAACCGTTCCAATGATAAATATAGGCCGACCCGGAATTATTGCCATTGACATTATCCCCGTACGCCCCCACAATGGACCTGGCGCCACTGATGCCTACGCTATTGCCGAAATACTTACCCTCCCCATCCGAAGTAATGAGCTTCATCTCTTCATTCCCACACGGCCCGGTCACCACCACCGTCACCGTACAGGTAGTGGTATTCCCTCCTTCATCCACTGCGGTTACCACCGCTTCCGTACTGCCCAGCGGGAACACCTCCGGGCCGATGCTCATAGTGGCCTCCGTGCAGTCGTCGAAGGCGGAAAAGCCCAGAGCGGCAAGATCCGTGATGGGTTCCGTGCCGTTGCCATCCAGGTCGATCAACTCGACGGTGGACGGGCAGGTGAGCTCGGGGGCGAAGAGGTCGTCGTCGCAGCAGGAGGTGGGCACGAGGATCAGGCGGTTGGTGGGTTTGCCAACCGGATTATCGGCCGGGCCGCTGTCGAAGGTATGGATGATGGTGAAGTCGTCCGGGTCATTCGGGTTGAGGCGGAAGATGGCGCCATTGTCATTGGCTAATCCAAAAGAAGCGCCGTAGAGGTAACCATCCGGAGCATAGGTTAAACCGGCGTAGGTTCTCGGTACGTATTTGAATACCTCATAGGTGTCGGCAGGAACCGGGGCATCGGGCAGGATGCGATAGACAACACCGGAGCCAAAGGCTCCTCCCTGATTGGCGGTTCCGTAGAGGTAGCCGTTGTCCAAGGCTATGGGGGTGGACCAGGGGTGTCCACCCGTTGAGTTCTCAAAGGTGTATATTTTTTCGAAAACCAGGCCCTCCGGGTCAAACCGGAAAAGTGTGCCATTGCCATTGCCTCCGCTAGAAGTTATCCCGTATAGCCAGCCATCTTCACCAAACAGTAGTTCGTCCTGGGTAGCTGATCCCTCCCTTTGAGTTCCAAGGTCCACATGGTCCATAAAGTTGTGAAGCAAAGTAACGTCCGCTTCCTCCCCAACTGGTGGAGGCAAGAACCGGTAGATCACGCCTCCACTGCCGGGCCCGAGATTACCACCCAAGTGAGCAGTGCCGTAAAGGAATCCATCATCGCCAGCCGTGAGCCCACTGTGGGGCTTCCAGCCATCCGTCAAGAAAAAGCGGTGAATGACCTCATACAGGTCATCGCTTTGCCGATATCGGAAAATAAGGCCAAAGTTTGTAGCATTTACTCCTCCTACTTCCACGGTGCCGTACAAAAAACAATCCTCAAAGTTGTCTGCGCCACAATTGTTGTCATAGTAGAGATTCGCCTTGAAATAGGGTTCAGCACCAAGGATGCTACCGTCAAAATCGTGAAGGACTTCGTAATCGCTTCCGTCAGGCCTTGCCTTAAAAAGAGTTCCGCTGCCATATGCGTTGTTTCCGGCAGGTGTGCCGCCATATTCCGTAATCCCATAGAGGAACCCGTCAGGAGCGTAAATAATATTTGGAGAGCTGAGAAAATCTCCCCCAAGGTCCCCACCAAAGTCATTAAACTCAATGTCATTATAAACTGTAAAATCATTGCCATCTGTTTGCATGCTAAAGAGGCTACTGCCCCCAAGGGAGCCCGTTCCGTAAAGGCGAAAATCCTGCCCCACCGTCACCTGCGTCGTGCATTCATCCGTATTTCCATCGTCGTCTGTAACCGTGAGCGCGACGACATTTATGCCCACATCTTCGCAGGTGAAACCGGCCGGGCTGACCGACAGAGAGAGGGCGCTGCAGGAGGCGAAGCTGCCGAAGTTTACGTCTTCGGGAGTAATGGTGGCCTGCCCGTTCTCGTCCAGTTGTACGTAAATATCCTTACAGCGGGCTTCCAGCGAAGCCTCGACGGTAACGGTTGCCGTGCAGCTCGAACTGTTGCCGGAAGCGTCGGTTGCAATGAGCAATACATGGGTGGCGCCTCCGGAGAACAACGGTGCGCCGTCCACCCAGGGCGTATCCTGGATGAGGCGGTTGGAGAGCGCCCCGTGTTGGCTGCTGGGGGTAAGGTTGGTGGCGATCTCGCTGCCCGGCCCGTCGTTCAGGGGCCAATAGGCGGCCAGGCCCGCCTCGGCGCCTTGCAGTTGGTTAAAACGGTTGCCCTGTATTTCCAGCGCGGAGCGGGCGGTGTTCCAGATGCGCAGGTCGTCTGCCCTGCCCATCCAGGGCCCGTCGCCGTTGGTGGCGGTGGAGAAGCGGCGGCCCAGTTGGAAGAGATCGGTAAGAGCCACATCGGCGGGGCCGCTCCAGGCTTCTGCTCCGTCGAGATAGACCGTGGCGGCAGCGCCTTCGCGGGCCACGGCAATATGGTGCCACATCCCGTCGCGGGTAGCCCCCGGTACGGGCGCCAGCGTGCTGCCCAAACGGACAAAAAGATTGCCTGCATCGTCAAAGATCTCCAGGCCGTGCTCCATCCAGCTGATCAGGTAGGTGGGGAAGAAATCTTGCGTGTTTTCGTTGACGAACCAGGCCTCCAGGGTGAAATCGGCCGTGCCGGTGAAGGGAGACATAAACTGGGCGTACTCCCTGCGGTTACCCAGGAATTCCAGGGCGTAATTGGGGCCGGGATCGCCCAGGTTGTTGCAGTCGAAAAGGGTGTGGCTGAGGTAGGTAGAGGGGGAGCCACAGTTGTCGGAAAGATCGGTGGCGATCATTTCGGGGGTGAGGGCGGCCTGGCCGTTGGCGTCCAGCTCCAGGGCGATGTCCTGGCAGGTGAGCGTTGGGGCTGCCAGATCCACTACTTCCACCGCTACTTCACAGGTTTGAAGGGCGCTGAAAGGCGGAGCGATGGAAACCGTTACCGTTTGCGTGCCGATAGGAGAGCAGTCGAAATCGGTTTGGCTCAGGCTGATAAAATCCGGAAAACTCCCGCAAAGGGTAGTGGCGTCGACGACATCCTCCGGCTGCAGGGTAGCTTGTCCGTTCTCGTCCAGTTGCAGCGTAAAACCGTGGCAGGAGTAGGTGTCCAGCGGATCATAGATGGTGATGGTGGCGTTGCAGGTTTTAGAATAGCCGTTTTCCAACGTGATCGTTGCCGTAACGTCATTGGGGCCGACGTCTTCACAGCCGAAGATCCAGGGCCCTGATGGGTCGATGGATAACGCGCTGTAACAATCGAATGGGATGTTATTGAAAATGTCTGTCGCCCAGATATACATCACCGGATCCGTCCCATCGCCGGGGTCAGTCAGGCTGGCTGCAAGGGAGGTAACACATTCCGCTTCCAGCTCCAGGTTGACGTTGAAGGTACAGGAGTTGGTGCTTACTCCATCCGTCACCGAAAGTGTAACGGCCACCGGCTCCGGGCCAATATCGCTACAATTGAAATTCTCCTGGCTCACTGACCAGGTGAACGGATCGGTGGGTGGTGTGGCCTGGGGGTCCACCATTTCGGGGGTGAGGGAGGCCTGGCCGTTGGCGTTGAGGGCGAGGGGGATGTCCTGGCAGGAGGGGGTGGGCAAAGTGCGAGGTAGCAACTGCATAGGCCCGCCGCCGTCAATAGTGGACAAAATAGTTCCGGCATCGCCGACTGCCCAACCGGTATTGGTGTCTGTGAAAAATACACTCAGCAGTACCTCTGAGGTGCCGCTTCCCTGGATGCCCCAGTCTGCGCCGCCACTGGTGGTTTTGAATATGCGCCCATGCGAGCCGACTGCCCAGCCTGTAGTCACATTTTGAAAATGGACGTCTCTAAGGGATCCATACCAGGTTGGGCTTCTTTGTACGGACCAGCTATCCCCTCCATCGACTGTATTTAAAATTACAAAACCTCTGCCGACTGCCCAGCCGTTGAGGCCGTCTGCAAAATGAATGCCCCACAATTGCTCATCGACAAACGACTCGGAAGGTTGCAACGTCATCCCGTCATCCGTGTGCCAGATTTTGCCGTAATTACCAGCAGCCCACCCATGGTTTTCATCAGTGAAATGCATACCCCATAAACTTGCACCAGGGAGGAGCTGATAAGTCCAGGAAGCGCCACCATCAACGGTCCTCAGGAACGAAAACTCTCCCGTGGCCCAACCATGGTCAGCGTCCCAAAAATAGACGTCATGCAAATAAAGATAAGGCGGAACTCCGGCGTTTGAAGGGGTCCAGGTATTTCCGCCATCGGTAGTTTTCAAAACGACTCCATCGGAGCCTACAACCCATCCAGTGGAAGTATCCAGAAAATAAACGCTGGTCAATGGTGCTGTGGTGTTAGAGGCTTGAGGCGACCAAGTAAAGCCCGCATTGGTTGTTTTCAGGATCGTTCCGTATAAGCCTACTACCCAGCCGGTGGAGGGGCTTACGAAAAAGACGTCGATCAGGAGCACATCGGTACCTGATACCTGGGGTGTCCATTGTGCGGCAAGATTGAGGGATATAAATACATTAAACAACAAAGCCACTAGAAAGGCAGGCATCCGTTTCATATTCCATGAGATTGTTGGGTTCGGGAAAAGTAAGGCCGTAATCAATTAATTAAAGATACGGCTTCTTCCTCCGGACAGGCCGGCCATTGTCAATTCGGCAGGGTTTTCCGTAAATTCGGTGAGTGTGGTTGTCAATTCGGGTTGAGCCGTAAACCTTACCAACCCGGTAGCCCTTTCCAACTCACAACAGTAGCTATGGTGCGTTTTTGTTCCTCCTCACCGGCGTAAAAGACTACATTCTCTCCCTCCTGCCGGGCAGGGGGCGCTACAGCGCGAAAGGAGCGTATACCCTTAAAAAAATCGGCTTTGACGGTATAGCTGTACTTCATTTCATACAGGTGGGTTTGGAGGCCGTCGATCTCGATCAGGTCCACTTCCACTTTGTTGCTGTCCTGCCAGAAATAGAAGGGAGGGCGTTTGTCTGCATTCCAGCGGTTTTTCATCAATTCTACGATCACCATGTTCTCGAACAGGCTGCCCCGCTGATAGAATTGCTCTATCTGAGACGCCATATCCATGCCGAGCAAATGGACCAACAGTCCCGTATCGTAGAAGTACAGCTTGGGAGACTTCACGATCCGTTTGTTGAAATTCTCGAAAAATGGGGGCAGGCGAAAGATGATATAGCTTGCCTCCAGAATGGAAAGCCAGTTTTTGACAGTCGGGGCCGATATCCCGGCATCCGTCCCCAGCGAATGGTAATTCAGAGGCTGTCCAACCCGCCCGGCACAGAGCCGGATAAAATTCTGGAAGGTATTCAAGTCCTTAATGTTAAGCACACTTCTGGCATCCCGTTCCACGTAGGTTTCCAGGTAATTCTGGAAGAAACGGGAAACGGGCAGGCCGCGGTCGTAAAGGGCCGGATAGCCCCCCTTAAAGATCATTTCCGCCACTTCCGCCGAGCGTAGGCCGGGGCTGTTGGCGGCCATCTCCGCATGGCTTAGCGGCAGTAAACGAAACAAACCCACCCTTCCGGCCAGGCTCTGGGAGATCTTTTCCAGCAACAAAAAATTTTGAGAACCAGACAATAGATATTGTCCCGTCAGGCGGTCTTCATCCGTCTTTACCTGCAGGTAAGAAAACAGCTCCGGTACACGCTGCGCTTCATCGAAAATGACATACTGATCGTACTGCCTTAAAAAGCCGCGCGGGTCCTCCTGGAAAAATCGCCGGGAATCCGGCTCTTCAAAGTTCACGTAGCGGTAGTCAGAAAACATATTCCTCAATAAGGTGGTCTTTCCACTTTGGCGCGGCCCGGTAATGGATAGGATAGGATATTGCTTTATCGTATTCCGTATGGCTTTGGAGAGTTGCCGCTGGATCATGTTTTTATGTAAAACTAAAACTTTAGTTTCAATTTTGCATAGAAAATGCGAAAGATTATTCATTTAAGTGCTTGTTTGGAGGTGGTGCTTTGGAGGCGAAAATTGCTGATTTTGGGTTCTCACAAAGCCATTTTTGAGGTTCATAGCAGCGCTATGGAGCGAAAAAGTGGCAAAGTGAGGTTCCCAAAGCGGCAATTTGCAGCCCAAATGACTACCTCCAAACAAGCACTAAAACAAAGTGGGCTGCTTTCTCCGTATTTTAGGATGAAAAGAGAAGCCCACTGTGGGTAACCCTACATAAACAAAAAAACCACCAATTACATATCCTTCAGAGACAAGCCCTGGTACTCCAGCTGATAACCGCCTAGTACATGAAGATTTGGATAAATGGTAGCTTAGGCGAAGTTATTTTGGACTTAATCGAGGAAGAAAAAACGAACGTAGCCGGAGCTACATGAGTTTTTTCTGACGAAGAGTAAGTTCAAAAGAACGAGCATAAGTGGGTATTTATCTAGGTATTCATGTACTAGTTGCCGCTGGAGCTGGAGCGCCTTGCTTCTCAATTGTTGTTCGGAATATTGTTTCTCCTTTCGCTTGACTTCTGAGAGCAGCGCTGTTTTTCCCATGCGGTTGATGGCTACGATATCGATCTGGTTTTTGAAGCCTCGTTCCCAATAACTGCCGATTTCAGGCCATTTCCCGGACAGCGCCAGTTTTTCCGTGAAGTATTTTTCCAGAAAACGGCCGCTGTAGGTTGGAAAGTCGCGTTTGACAAGTGTTTTCAGGTATTCGAAGTTGCCGATCTCAACGGTTCCTTTATTTTTATAGATGAAGCGAAACCAAAAGTGCAGGAAGTTGTCCTCTATTGCGGCCCTCCCCCGTATTTTGCCGTATATTAGTCAGGAAAAGAGGCTATTAGATTAGCTGGCCTTAGGCGCGAATTTACCCTCCGGACGGCTGTGGGGATTATCGCCTAAGTTGCCCAGCCGATGGAAATTAAGCGCTAATGGGAAATTAGCGCTTAATTTAGGCGCAAATTTACCCTCCGGACGGCTGTGGGGATTAGCGCCTAAGTTGCCCAGCCATGGAAATTAAGCGCTAATGGGAAATTAGCGCTTAATTTAGGCGCAAATTTACTCTCCGGACGGCTGTGGGGATTATCGCCTAAGTTGCCCAGCCATGGAAATTAAGCGCTAATGGGAAATTAGCGCTTAATGCCGTTCTGAAAATGCCTTGTCTCCCCGGCTCTCTGAGCGTTCGACTGAGCTCACGCTGAAATCCGGGCAAGGAACCCTGAACCCAGAAACCTTGAACACACGCTTAAACAGCCCTTGAATTCGTCCGAAATAAATCTTCCTCAAACGAGTAAACCATGAGGCTTCTACACACCCTATCGCTCCTCTTTATCGTCCTCCGACTCCCCGCCCAGCACGCCCCCCAGCCCCACTTCCGCAACTACTCCACCCAGCAGGGCCTGCCCAGCCCTGAGGTGTACTGCGCCTTCCAGGACAGCCAGGGCTATATGTGGTTCGGCACCGACAACGGCGCTGCCCGCTTCGACGGCTATACCTTCCGCACCTACGATGCCCAGGACGGCCTCACCAGCAATGTGGTGTTTGACATTCACGAGGACGCCAAAGGGCGCATCTGGTTCGGGACAATGACGGGGGAGGCCTTTATCCTGGAGGGGGATACGATCGTGCCTTACCGGTTCAACCACTTGGTGCAGCGGTACCGGGGGAAGCATCAAAGTGTCGGGCTGGATCATATCGGGCCGGATGAAACTGCCTGGTTTGTGCTGGAATTCCTGGGCATTCTGCGGATCGACAGCAGCGGGCGGGACCGCCTCATCACTACCGAACGGCCCGTTTGCGGATTGATCGTGGAGGTGGAGGGTGCCGCTAAAGTGCTGCCCAGTTTAATCGTAAGGCGCTTTGAGGAAAAATATGAGTTTTGGAGTGAGTATGAGGTTTCCAACAGGCGGCGGCTCGTGCAAATAGATTTTTTTTCCGAAAAGGGAAGCTGGCAAAAAGAATTTTTCTATCAGGGGCCGTGCAAAGAGGATTTCAATGCCGAAAAACTATCCGGCGGGCAATTGCTGATCTTTAGCTGCAACCATTTGTTTTGCCTGCAAAATGAAGAATTGATCTGGTCTGCCCCTTTAGACATTGCCGTCAATGAAATCATCGAAGATGAAACGCAGGCCATCTGGCTTTGTGGGCATTATGGCCAGGGGCTGCGGCGTTACCGCGATCCGGAAGCCTTGAAAAATGGAAAATACGACCTCTTTTTAGAGGGATTGACCATCAGCAATTTTTTTCGGGATGCGCAGGGTGGCATTTGGGTAACCACAGTGGGGGAGGGTGTTTTTTATTGCACCGATTTCCATCTGTTGAGCTATGATTCCCGTTTCGGGTTTTCCGGCGATTTTGTTAGTTCGGTAGCTTTCAAAAATGAAGATGTATTGTTCGCCGGCTGTGATAACGGAGATATTTTCCAGGCCAACCTGAAAAGCAATAAGATCGAAAAAAGCATGGTCAATCCCGAGGGGTACCACAATTACGACCTTTTCTATCAGGCTGAGGCAGGCGCTTTATGGAGTAGCGGCGCTTACTGGAAAAACGGGAAATGGAACTTTCCATCCTATCGCATACCGGGAGGCAGTAAAACATTTAATACAAATCTTCCCAACCTGAACAAACTACAATTGAACGGTGCCGGGGAACTGCGTGGATGTAATGCCGCCGGCATTCATATTATTGATACGGAGAAGTTGCTGATAAAATTTTCTCTAACATTTACGACGCAGCGCGAACGCTTCTTTGCCGTGCATGTGGATAAACGAGGAAGAACCTGGGCCGGCAACGCCCGCGGCCTCTTCGAGTTCAAAGACAGCAGCCTCATTTCTCCCGGCATTACCCACCCTGCTTTCAACCACCGCGTAGAAGACATCGACGAACTCCCCGACGGCAGCCTCGTCTTCGGCACCAAAGGCTGGGGCGTGGTGCGCTGGAAAGGGGAAGACATCCAACAGATCACTACCAATGATGGCCTTACCGCCAATATGATCGAAGACGTGCACGTGGATGAGAACGGCATCCTCTGGGTGGGCACCCTGAATGGGCTAAACAAAGTCACTTTTGATGCCGCCGGCCGTCCTGCCGTCCGCCGTTTTACGGTGTATAATGGCCTGCCCTCCAATGAGATCTCCAAGGTCAAGTCCTACGCCGGGCAGGTGTGGCTGTGCACTGCCGGCGGGCTGGTCAGATTCCATGAGCCGAAGGAGGACACCCTTTCTGTTGCACCGATAATTCAGCACCTCCGGGCCAATGGCGCCGAAGTGCCTCTGGCCTCCGCCCGGCAACTGAAACACGACAACAACAGCCTCGAATTCCGCTTCCTGGCCATCGACTACCGGCAGAACGGCCGTATCCCCTACCGCTACCGGCTGAATGAAAAGGCGGACTGGCAGTACACCAAGAACCTCACCGTCAACTACCCTCAGTTGCCGCCCGGCGCTTACCGCTTCGAGGTGCAGGCGCAGAACCAGGACGGCTACTGGAGCCCCAGCACCATTTACGCCTTCACCCTCCTGCCGCCCTGGTGGCAAACGTGGTGGGCGCGCGCCCTGGCTGGGGGGCTGCTACTGGGGGGTATGTTCTATTATCAACGGCAGCGCATCGCCCGCCTGGAGAAAGAGGCCGCCATACAGCAGCAGGTCAGCGAACTGGAGCGCTCCGCCCTCCAGGCACAAATGAACCCGCACTTCATTTTTAACTGCCTGAATTCGATACAAAACTTTATCTTGACCAACGAGAAAAAAAAGGCGGTGGAATTCCTGGCCCGCTTCGCCCGCCTGGTGCGCCACAACCTGAATGCTTCGGTGCAGGGCAAAGTGACCCTGGCGGAGGAAATCCAGATCCTGGACAACTACCTGGCCCTGGAGCGGGAGCGCTTCAACCAGAAGATTGATTACCACATCACGGTGGAGGAAGGGCTGGAAGAGGAGGAGATCACTTTCCCACCTCTGCTCATTCAGCCCTATGTGGAGAACGCCGTCATCCACGGCCTGGCGAAGAAGGAAGGCGGAGGCACGGTAGGAATCCATTTCAGCCGCGATAATGGCGCGCTGGCCGTCACCATCCGCGACAACGGCCTGGGCTTCCGGCAGGAGGAGGGCCAGGCGCCGGCCGGCCGCCATAGCTCCGTTGGCATGACGATCACGCAGAAGCGCCTGGAGTTGCTGGGCAGTGCGGCGGGCGAGGCGGTGCAGGTGGAGGTGCTGAGGGGGGAAGGCGGGGAGGTGCTGGGCACGGAGGTGTGGGTGAGGATTGGGTAAGCCTTTCATTAAGATCCGTTACATCCAGGTTCAAGCTTTTTTGCCCCGGCCCTGAAGGGAGCAAATGCCGAAAATAATTGATTTCTACAGTCTGTAAAGCTTTATTTGCCCTGGTTTTATAGCACATGAAAAGCTTATATTTTAATTGATGTTAATGCTGAATGTCGCCCCGCCTTTTCACCCTTTCCGCGAGCGCCGAAGCTACTCAGCGGAGGAGCTAGGGCGGGGCAAAAAAAGGCGGGCGACATTCAGCTTAAGAGATCCAGGCTATACAAAAAACAACATGCTCCGCGCCATCATCATCGACGACGAACAACACGCCATACAGGCCCTCGCCGGGCTGCTGGCCCTGTACTGCCCATCCGTCAAGATCGTTGGGTTTGCGGATAATGTGGAGGAAGGCATGGCGCTCATCCGGGAAAAGAAGCCCGCCCTGGTCTTCCTCGACGTCCACATCGGCGAAACGACGGGCTTTGAGCTGCTGGAGCAACTGAAAAATGTAGATTTCCAGCTCATCTTCACCACCGGCCACAGTGAATATGCCATCCGGGCCTTCCGCTACAATGCCATCGACTACCTGCTCAAGCCGGTCGATCCTTTCCAATTGCAGGAAGCCGTGGAAAAGGCCGGCCATAAAGGGGCCCCTCATCTCGAACCCCGCCAATTGGAAAACCTCATCCAATCCCTCACTACCAAAAAGCTGGAGAAGATCACCATTTCCTCCGCCGAAGGGCTGCACTTCGTGGAAATCCCCGCCATCATCCGTATTGAAGGAGAGGGTAATTACGCCACGTTTTACCTGCAAGATGGCGAACGGGTGGTAGCCTCCAGAAACCTGAAAGCCTACGAAGAGCTATTGCCCGGCGATCAGTTCATCAAAACCCATCAATCGCACATCGTCAACCTCCGGTACGTCAAAAAGCTGCTCCAGCAAGACGGCGGCCTCCTGCAGATGGCCGACGGCTCGGAGGTGCCGCTGGCGCGGCGGCGGAAGGAGGCGGTGATGGAGGCGTTGCGGGGGAGGTAGTTGATTTGGTTGATTGGTTGATTATGCTCCGTGGCGACAGGTTTTATGCCTTTAGAGTGGCCTTCCCCTTTAGGAGATTGAGGGGCTGGGTAAGCAATGCAGAAAACCTGTTGCAGTCGAGAAGAATTGGGTTGATTGCATTTGAAGTAAACATTTGGTAACTTTCAAACATGGATTTCCAAAAGAGCCTGCAAGAGATCGTCCATATCTTTGAAGCGGTTTAAACTTATCGGTAACCCTGCAATTTTGAACTCGGCTGGAAAGTTTGCAGGGTCAGTTTGAACGCTGGTGGCATTGCACCCGCCGAATTGGGTAACCATCCTCATGCCATAGGAATAGTGCGAACGCAAGTGCCCAGTGGCAACACACCAGATGGACCTTGCGCACTTTAAACAATACGAACAAATGTTCGTTTTTATAGCAGAACTCCGTATATTTGTACTGCCGAAAAACGAATTCAATGGATCCTAAGCAAAAAGCCCTTTTAGAGCATTTCCAGGCGCGTATCGACGCCGAAGAAAAGATAGAACCCAAAGACTGGATGCCGGACGAATACCGCAAGACGCTGATCCGGCAGATCTCCCAGCATGCTCACTCCGAGATCGTCGGCATGCTGCCGGAAGGCAACTGGATCGGCCGGGCGCCCTCCCTGCGCCGCAAGGTGGCCCTGCTGGCCAAAGTGCAGGACGAGGCGGGCCACGGCCTGTACCTCTACGGCGCCGCCGAGACCCTGGGCGCCGACCGCGAGGACCTCATCGACGAACTGCACCAGGGTAAAGCGAAATACAGCTCCATCTTCAACTACCCGACCCTCAGCTGGGCGGACATCGGAGCCATCGGCTGGCTCGTCGACGGCGCCGCCATTATGAACCAGGTGATGCTCACCCGCACCTCCTACGGGCCCTACGCCCGCGCCATGGTGCGCATCTGCAAGGAAGAGAGCTTCCACCAACGCCAGGGCTACGAGATCCTGCTGGCCCTCTGCCGCGGCACGGAAGCCCAGAAGAACATGGCCCAGGACGCCCTCAACCGCTGGTGGTGGCCCTCCCTGATGATGTTCGGCCCGAGCGATAAAGATTCCAGCCACACCGAGCAGTCGATGAAATGGAAGATCAAGCGCAAGACCAATGACGAGCTGCGCCAGCAATTCGTGGACGTGACCGTCCCGCAGGCGGACTTCCTCGGCATCACCGTGCCCGACCCGGGCCTGAAGTGGAACGAGGAAACCGGCCACTACGACTTCGGCGAGATCAACTGGGACGAGTTCTGGCAGGTCGTCAAAGGTAACGGCCCGTGCAATGAGCAGCGCATGAAAGCCCGCATCAAAGCCCACGAAGAGGGCGCCTGGGTGCGCGAAGCCGCTATGGCCTACGCGGAGAAACGGCGGAAGAGGAAAGAACGGGAAGAGGCTGTACGGGTGGCTTAATTGAGGTTATTAGTTTATTGGCTGTTAAAGGGGGGCAATGTCGCCTGCCAATAGTTCAGCCGGTTGTATAGACGAGAAATCAAGCATTTTCGCCCTTTGCTCCCTTTAGGGTTCGGGGCAAACAAAGGGCGAAAATGCTTGATCGCAATGTGAATATAAAAACGCGATCATGACCACAAAATCCAATAAGAAAAACTGGCCGCTTTGGGAGATCTTCATCCGCAGCAAGAACGGCCTGAGCCACAAACACGTCGGAAGCCTGCACGCCGCCGACGCCGAAATGGCCATAGAAAATGCCCGCGATGTCTACACCCGCCGAAATGAGGGTGTCAGCATATGGGTGGTGGAATCCAAATACATCACTGCTTCAAGCCCTAACCAAAAGGAGTCCCTGTTTGACCCCGCAGATGATAAGGTTTACCGCCACCCAACTTTTTATAATCTGCCCGATGAGGTGAAGCATATTTAGGTGTGACGGTGTTGGGGTGTTTCGGTATTTCGGAGTTGTGGTATTGTGGTATTTAGGCCGGATACCGAAACACCATAAGGCCACAACACCCAGACACCCAAACAATCCCCCATCCCCAGCCATCTTCCGAGACAGTCAATCAACCATCACATGACCCAGCAGCAAGCCCACTTCGAATACCTCCTCCGCCTTGGCGATAACGCCCTCATCCTCGGGCACCGCCTCTCCGAATGGTGCGGCCACGGCCCCGTCCTGGAACAGGACATCGCCATGACCAATATCTCCCTCGATCAGGTGGGGCAGGCGCGGAGTATCCTCGCCCACGCCGGCGCCGTGGAAGGCAAAGGCCGCAATGAGGACAACCTCGCCTACCTGCGCGACGTATGGGCCTACCGCAACGTCCTGCTCGTCGAACAGCCCAACGAAGACTTCGCCTTCACTATGGTCCGCCAGTTCCTCTTCGATGCGTTCAACTTCTACCTGCACGAGGAATTAAAATCGAGTAAGGACGATCAACTGCGCGCCATCGCCGAAAAATCCCTCAAGGAGATCGCCTATCATCTGCGCTTCAGCTCCGAATGGGTGATCCGCCTGGGCGACGGCACCGAGGAGAGCCACCGGAAAATGCAGCATGCCCTGAATAGCCTCTGGACGTACACCGGCGAGCTCACCACTCCTGATGAGGTGGATAAACGGATGCAGGAAGCCGGCATCGGCGCCGATCTCGGCCGTATTCAATCGCTTTACGACGAAAAAGTAGCCGCCATCCTACAAGAGGCAACCCTAGAACAGCCTCCGGTAAAATACATGCAGAGCGGCGGCAAGAACGGCAAAATGCACACTGAATATCTGGGCTATATCCTGGCGGAAATGCAGTTCGTACAGCGGGCGTATCCAGGGATGGAGTGGTAATGTGAGGTGACGGTTGGATTGTCGGATTGTTCGGAATTCGCTATTCGCTGTTCGCCATTTGCGGGCTACCGCTCTAACGTTTTGCCAGGTGGAGCGTCGTACATTGTACACCCCCAAACCCCATAGCCGTCAGGTTTAGGAATTAACAATATGTAGAGGGCAGGAGGCTGCCTTTAAGCTGGCTAAAAATCAGATTTGCGATGTTCGATTTGCGATTTGCGATGTATGATGAGGCTTGTACGGCCCGCCAGTTGAGCGCTTCTAAAGGGCAGCCCTGCAAAAGGACATCGAAAATCGAAAATCGAACATCAGACATCAAAAATCTCATGCACAAGGTAAGGTTTAGGGGGGCTACCAAGCTTGGGTTAAGAATAATCGTATGTGTTAAAACTAAACCTGATGGCTATGCCCCCAAACCCCTGCCGGGCCCGTCCATCGCACACAACCCCGGAACTTTCTGTCCAACTTTAGACGGATAACCTTAAAAGGCACTGAAAATTGAACCATCCGTTTATTCCGACTTCCGCGTCAGAACGTCCAAAGTCCAAAACACTCCAACCATCAAACAATTCAGCCCTCCAACCATCAAACCCTTGGCAGTCCAAGATCAGGACAGTATATTTGCTTTCCTAGGCCCAACATATTCATGAGAGAAGTAATAGAGTTATACCGCAACGTCGTCATTCAGATCGCTACCCCGTATAGCACGGGCACCGGCTTTTACCTTAAAAAGCCCGGCCTGATCATTACCAACGGCCACATTGTACAGGGCAACCGGGAAGTGATCATCAAGGGAGAGGGCCTGGAAAAGCAGCTGGTCCGCGTCATTTATTCCGATCCCAAGTACGACCTGGCCTTCCTGGAAGTGCAGCAAGCGCCGGACCTGCCCCTGGTCGAGTTGGGTGTTGACGATAAGGTTGCTGAAGGGGACCCGGTAGTGGCCATTGGCCACCCCTTCGGACTGAAGTTTTCCACCACTCAGGGCATCGTTTCCAATGCCAGCCATTTTCACGATAACGACGATGTGCGCTACATCCAGCACGACGCGGCCCTCAATCCGGGAAACAGCGGCGGCCCCCTCATCAATAAGAGCGGCCGGATACTGGGGGTGAACACCTTTATCATCAAGGACGGCGATAACATGGGCTTCTCCCTGCCTGCCCATTACATCAGCGAAACCATCACCGCTTTCGAAGCGGCCGGCGACGGGGTATGCGCCCGCTGCGAGGGGTGTGGCAACATCATTTCGGAAGCCGAAATAGAAAATAACAAATACTGCCCGCATTGCGGCGCCAAGGTCGAGCTGCCCTCCATGGCTGAGGAATACCAGCCGGTGGGCGTCGCGATGACTATTGAAGAGCTGCTGGGAAAAGCCGGGCACGATGTGCGCCTCTCCCGCCGGGGGCTCAACAACTGGGAGGTCCTCCAGGGCAGCGCCCGCATCAATATTTCCTATCACGAAGAGACGGGCCTGATCACCGGCGATGCTTACCTGTGTATGCTGCCTCAGGAAAATATCAAACCTGTGTACGAATTCCTGTTGCTGCAGAACTATAAAGTGGAAGGACTGACCTTCAGCATCAAGAGCCGCGACATCATCCTGTCCCTGCTCATCTACGACCGCTACCTCAACCTGAGCACCGGCATGAAACTTTTTAAACACCTCTTTGAATGTGCCGACCACTATGACAATATCCTGGTGGAACAATATGGCGCCCAGTGGAAGTATGAAGACGGGGAGGAGGTGGATTAGGGGGGGATGTTTGGATGTTTGGACGTGGGGATGTTTGGACGTGGGGATGTGGGGATGTTTGGATGTTTGGATGTTTGGGCGTTTGGGCGTGGGGATGTTTGGATGTTTGGACAAGACACACTTTACGGAGCAGCCTCACTAATAACCGAACACCCAATAATATACCCTCCTAAAGCAGCGTTTATCTACTTATCCAGGTTATGGCATTGGAGCCGATTTGTGCGGTAGCCGTCTTTTAACAGAAAATATTCGGCTATTTTGCATAACATTCGCTATTATTGTGTCCTGATAGTACAAGACGCGTTTGGCGGGCCATTACAGCCTGTTTATTTTGTTTCGCAATCACCTTGTGCTTTAAAATTTAATTTGGCAACATCACTGTTTGTTAGAATCACGTCTTTCTGGATAAGCCCTGAACAAAGCGAGATCAACCTGTTTTAATCAAACCACACTAATAAGGAAAGTATTTTTACAAACAACCGCTTGTATGAAGAATTTCAAGTCGACACTGATTACCTGCCTGCTGGCGCTCGGGGCCCTGTCCATCAGTGCCCAGGATATTCACTTCTCACAATTCTACCTCTCCCCCCTCAACCTGAACCCGGCTATGACGGGGGTGATGAACTGCAATATCCGTCTGGTGGCTAACTACCGCAACCAGTGGGCTAGTGTACTGAGGTCGAATGCTTACAATACCTATTCCGTTTCTTATGACCAGCGCATTCCCGTTGGCCGTTATGACTACTTCGGCGTGGGTGGCACCTTCTGGGGCGACCGGGCGGGGGAAGCCAACTTTTCTACGCTGACCGGTAAACTCTCTGCCTCCTACAGTAAACGGATGGGCGGTTACCGCAGCCAGGCCAACTACCTGGTAGTGGGAGCCGAAGCGGGGGTAGCCCAACGCAGTATCGACTTCCTTAAACTGCGCTGGGGCCTGCAGCACGATGGAGAGGGCGGATTTAACCCCGACCTGCCCACCGGCGAAGAAGGCGTATTCGACCGCGACAACTTCATCTTTGCCGACATGGCTGCCGGCTTGCTGTGGTTTATGGTCTTTGACGAGGCCAATAGCCTTTACCTCGGCGGTTCTTTCCACCACCTGAACCGCTCCAACCAGTCGTTCAACAGCCAGGACGAAGACCTGCTCTACAGCCGCTTCACCTTCCACGGCGGTGGTGAATTTATGATGGGCGACCGATTCGGCCTGGTGCCGGGGGTTATCGTCATGAGCCAGGGGCCCTCTTTCCAGGTCAATGCCGGTACCAGCCTCAAGTTCCTTCTGGGGAGCCGCCAGTCCTACCAGGCATTTCAGTTTGGCCTCTGGACGCGTATTTCCAATAAGATCGAACAAGGCGTGCTCAATGACGCGGTTATCCTCTCCACCCGCTTCGACTACGAGAACTTCAGCCTTGGCTTCAGCTATGACATCAACGTCTCTCCGCTGCGCACCGCGAGCAACTCCAACGGTGCATTCGAATTTGCCCTGGCCTATAAGATCTGTGGGCTTGAGCGCCGCGGGGTTTACTGCCCGAACTTCTAAAAATAACAGATCTTCCAGATCTCCGAGATCCGGAAGATCCGTTTCATAAACCGAGCCC
Organism: Lewinellaceae bacterium; assembly: GCA_020636405.1. Classification (GTDB taxonomy): domain Bacteria; phylum Bacteroidota; class Bacteroidia; order Chitinophagales; family Saprospiraceae; genus JACJXW01. The sequence continues at coordinate 486,358 of JACJXW010000004.1, forward strand.
CACAGTGCAATGCGTTGTGGGGCTCGGGCGTTAAATAGATCGTGGCACTGTACTTTTTTGGGGCACAATTTTCCAATAGTATTAAAAAGCCCTATATTGTTTGATACTCGAGGGCTATAGAGAAAACTGCTGAACCCCAGGATTGAACACAAAGCTTTTCCCAACATCACCCCCAGTTGTAAAGGATGGCATAAAACGCTAACTTTGCAGGCCGTTTTAGGCCTCAACCGAAAACGTACGCAGCCATCCGGAGGATTTACGGCACAGCGCTTTCAGGGAAAAACCGGAAAACGGATGGGCTGAATTCCCAAATTCAAAAATCTATTAACCAAATTAAACGACTGTACTATGTTTGGAGGTAATAACAAGAAGGAGGCGAGTAAAGGAAAAAGTAGCAGTTTTATCCCTACGACACCCCATGCGCTCAACAGCCTGGTGAATGGGACAGTGGTGGAAGGCACCGTCAAGTCAGAGAGCGATATTCGCATTGATGGTACCATCAAAGGCAAGCTCTTCTGCGATGCCAAGGTCATCATCGGCCCAACGGGCTTTGTAGAAGGGGAGATCCGCTGCCAGAACGCCGTAATCGAAGGTAAATTCGAGGGCAATATCCAGGTTTCCGAGCTTCTGAATATCCGGGAGACAGCCGCAATCAGCGGAGAAGTAGTTACCAGCAAACTGATCGTTCAATCGGGCGCTACCTTCAACGTCACCTGTTCTATGGGCGGCAAGCCGCAATACAGGCCCGAACACCATGCTGCCAACAGCAGTCATTCTCAAAATAAAGAAGACTCCAAGGTTGTCAAAGAAGCAAAAACAGCAGGCGCATAATCACCAAAACAAAAATAAAACCCCGGAAGAGGGAAAGGCCCGCGAAAAATTTGATGCTTACCTCAAATACTCGGGCATGGCCTTCCAGATGGGGATCATTATTCTGGTAGGGACGTACGCCGGCAAAAAGCTGGATGAGTATTTTCAAAGCGAACGTCCCTACCTTACTGTCCTTTTTGCCCTTTTATCTATCTTTGCTGCGCTCTATACTGTTTTAAAGGACTTGTTCACCAGTAACAGATCATAATGAGCCAGCGAAGTTTTTTCATTCAGTTGGGAGCTCTCTCCCTGGTTACGGCCATCCTGCTCTATTTCCTCAACCGCCAACCTCAGCTGCAGGCCTACAGCGCCTTGTCCTGGATCAGCCTCGGCGCCTTTGTGAGCCTGAGTGTCCTGATGTACCTGGCCGGCTACCGGGCTGCCATGAGCGAGAATAAGAATGATTTTACCAATGCCATCCTGGGGTTTACCGTGGCTAAAATGTTCCTGGCCATCCTGGTCCTCATCGGCTATACCCAGCTGGCCCGGCCGCAGGATAAACTGTTTATCATCCCATTCTTCGGCATTTACCTGATTTATACTATATTCGAAACCTACTTCATGATGAAGCTCGGGCGCATGAATGCCTAGCTTACATAAAAACGAGCCTGATGAATAATACCGGCGACCAGTATAAAGCCACCGTCAACGGCCAGTTCACATTCGACAATGTAACCCCAGAGCTCGACATTGCGCCGATGAGCGATGGCCGCTACCACGTTCTGAGAGACAACATTTCCTATCACGTTGAGATCCTGTATACCGACTACAACAGCAAATCCTTTACCATCAAAGTGAACGGCTCGGTTTACGAAGTGCAACTGGAAGATCTGTATGATCAACTGGTGAACCGCCTGGGGCTGTCGGTACTCGCACAGCATAAGGTGCGGGAAGTACGGGCGCCTATGCCAGGCCTGGTGCTGGACATTTCAGTTGAAGCCGGACAGCAGGTACTCAAAGGAGAGCCCCTGCTCATCCTTGAGGCTATGAAAATGGAAAACGTCCTCAAAAGCCCGGGCGATGGCATCGTGAAGGCCATCCACGTGAAAAAAGGCGACGCCGTAGAAAAGAGCCTGTTGCTGATAGAACTGGATTGAACGCCCTAGTTCACGCCCAACCTTTTATCTTCCTTCTCCTTTTTCTGTTCCTTTGAGTCAGAGGTTTGTTCATAAGTGTCCAGCCCGCATTCCAGGAATTCAGCGTAATCCTCCACGCCCTCCTTGTACCCGCGGGGGGCGGCCAGAACGCGTTCGTCCGGAGACATCATGACATACAAGGGCTGGGAATTTTGCTCGAAATTGACGATCTGAAAGTCCGCCCATTTGTTGCCCACGTTGCGAAGCTTTTCCTGCCGGGGTATGGACAACAGGATCTCCTCCAGTGCTTTGCGGTCGTCCACATAGAGGGATACCAGTACAAAGTCATCTGTCAGCTTGCTCTTGACTTCGTCTGCAACCCAGATGTGCTCTTCCGTCTTACGGCAATTGACGCAGCCGTAGCCGGTAAAGTCGAGCAGGACGGGCTTATTCACCTCTTTGGCGAAAGCTACGCCTTCCGCATAGTTCTTGAAGCAGTCCAGGTTGTTGGCGCATTTGGTAAAGGAAGGGTAGCGGGACTTGATGTCGGTGTTCAGGTCCTTTTTGGTATCTGGCAGGAAGACATTGTAGGTTGCTGGAGGGGCCAGCCCACTCATCAATTTAAGGGAATTGTACGACCTCGTTTCATCATTATAGAAGAATCCGGTGGCCAGGTAGAGGGTCAGCCCCAGAGACAGGACGGCAAAGGCCCCGCGAGTGGCCGAAAGCTTTTTCACCGGGCTGTCATGCGGGAAGCGGATCAGCCCGAACAAGTAGGCGGTCAGCGCTGCGAAGATCAGCACCCAGGCGCCCATGAATACCTCATAAGGCAGGATATTCCAGTGCATGGTCATATCGGCCACAGAGAGGAATTTCAGGGCAAGGGCCAGTTCCAGGAAGCCCAGGACGACCTTCACCGAGTTCATCCAGCCTCCGGATTTCGGCAGGGAGTTCAGCCAGCCGGGAAAGGCGGCAAACAGGGCGAACGGTAAGGCCAACGCAGAGGAGAAACCCAGCATGACGACAAAGGGGCCCATTTTACTCGTGGCCGACTGTACAAGCGCAGACCCAATGATCGGGCCGGTACAGGAGAAGGACACGATGGCCAGGGTAAAGGCCATGAAGAAGATACCCAGCAGCCCGCCCCGGTCCGCCATAGCATCGCTCTTATTGGCCCAGGAACTGGGCAAGGTTATTTCGTAAAACCCAAAGAACGAAAAGGCGAACAGGATAAAGACGACGAAGAAGAGGGTATTGGCGATCCAGTTGGTCGATAGCTCGTTGAGGGCCGTAGCGCCAAAAACGCCGGTGATGAGCAGTCCGATGGATACGTAAATGACGATAATGGATAACCCGTACAGGAGGGCATTGCGCAGGCCCGACGCCCGGTCCTGGCTGCTCTTGGTAAAAAAGCTCACGGTCAGAGGGATCATCGGGAACACGCAGGGCGTCAGCAGGGCCAGCAGGCCCCCGGCAAAGCCCAGGATGAAGGTCCAAAGCAGGCTGCTGTTCCGGGCCACGTTTTCCTGTCCGCAATTGCCCAGCGGCTCGGCGTAGGTGGCGCGGATACTCGGCACCGTCTGGTCAATGGCCTTAAGTCCGCTGGCCGCGTCGATCGCGGTTACCTGCCCGGCTGTGCCCGTCAGGACGTTAAAGGAAAATTCCACATCGGTAGGTGGCAGGCATTCCGAATCGTCGCAGGCCATGTAGGTGAGGTAACCGTTGATGGGCTGGCTGCCGTCCTGTACTTTCACGGTTTGGCGGAAGGTGACCGGCCCTTCGGTAAATTTTACGACTTCGACCCCGAAGAAGGGATCCATGCCGGATTTCTTCTTTCCTCCTTCTTCCAGGGTAGGGCCGGACAATGTGTAGTGCGCTCCGTCTTCAAAGTGAAACTCGGTAGGGATGGGCCCGTCGTCCGGGGAAGTGTGCTGGGAGTAAAAGGTCCAGCCTTTATCCAGGTTGGCGATGAAGATCAGCTCGTATTCCTGGCCATTGAGCTTCTTGCTGTCAAATGACCACTTCAGGGGGGGCTCTATACCGCCGGTGGGAGGAAGGGCTTCCAGTTTTTCGAGCTGCTCGACTTTGGTGAGGTCTTCTTCCGGCTTTTTGATATTTTCTTCTATGGCTTCGGCGATCGCGGGGTCTACTGCCGGCTTGGTGCTTTGAGCCTCCGCAACCTTGGGGGCCTTCAGGCTGAAACTGAAGTCGACACTGGAGGGAGGCAGGCATTTTTCTTCGTCGCAGGCCATTGACTCGACATAACCGGTGATGGCCCGGCTGGCGTCCTTCACCTTTACGCGTTGGGTGAAAGTGGCATTTTTGGTAAAGTAGGCCACGTTGATGTCGTCGAACAGGGGTTCCTTGGCTACTTTGCGGTTGCCGGACTCTTCGAGCTTACCAAGAATTGTGAAATGATCGCCCTCTTCATAATATATGCCGGTGGGAATAGGGGCAATAGCGTCTTCTCCATACTCCTGAAACGGCGAGTAGGTCTTCCAGCCGTCGTCGATCTTCGCTTTAAAAGTGAGCTCAAATTCATCCCCTTTTATATGCCTGGATTCGAAACTCCAGTGTACGGGGTCATTGATCTGGCCAAAGGCTAGCGTGGAAAATAAAGCCGCAACAAAAAATAAAAAGTACTTCATGTTCGAAAACTTTGCAATTAATAACAGCTCGCCAATCGGTTCAGTTGGGTAAAAATAGCATATATAGTGAGTGCGGTCAATGGATCACAAAATTAGGCAACCATCCTGTGACAGGCAAATACTCGTATCCTGCTTTTAGGGCCACAAAGTACGCCGTCTTATCCGCTTCGGACCGTAACTTCCGTCACATAAAACCGGAATGTGAACCCCGGCGAGGAAGTTTAGCCTACTCTTCAAAAGAAAAGGTGAATTCTATTTCCCTGGGCGGCAGGCACTTTTCTTCGTCACAGGACATGAATTCAATATAACCGGATACCATTCGCAGCTCATCCCCTGCCTTGATGCGCTGGGTGAAGATAGCCTGCTTCTTGAATTTAACGATATGCATGCCGAAGAGAGCATCCATACCTTCCACCTTTTCCCCGGCCTCTTCGGTTGCTCCCTGCAGTTGGTAATTCCCGTTTTCGTTAAAGCTGATGGTTGTGGGAATCGGGCCATCGTCACCCAGATGTTGGGAGTAGAGGTACCAGCCGGGGGCGATGTCGGCGATAAAGGACAGCTCGTACTGCCCTTCTCCAGCGGACTCGGCCCGGAAGGACCATTGAATGGGAGATTCAATGGCCTGTGCATGAGCAGACAGAACAGCGGCGGACAAAAACAGAATGGTAAGGATCGATTTCACAGGTGTTTTTTTTAAGTGCCACAAAAATACAGTACTAATGGTTTACAGGCATTTAAGAAGGGCCACAATAATAAAAGATTAACAGTTTTGGGGCATCGCCGCCCAGGTGCATATCGCACATTGCACGTCGAAAATCGTACTTTCTCCGTACCAAAAGTATCGCATAAGCTGTCTGATATTTTGCGCCCCTGTCCCTTTCAGGGCTTTTTAACCCCTGATTGCATGATACCACCTCAAATAGCGGGCAGCAACCAATCTCTGAATTGAAGGAACAGGACGATTACCAGGATGAGTAAATGGATGACTTCCGCCATGCGCCCGGGCATGCGGATGAAGTTGAAGGAAAGCATCGTACCGATGGGTACTACAGTCACCATCAGGTGGCCGATCTCGATTTCCGGCTGTATCAGCAGGGTCAGGGCAGTGGCCAATAGGCTCCAATAAAGAATATTGATCTTGCGCTGTACCTGCATCGTTTGCTTCAAAAGAAAGGAGCGATAACTGAACAGTACGACCAGGATGAGAACAGCAAAGATGGCCAGGCTTCGGTATACGAGCCAGTTGGGAGTGGGAATGAAATCCAGGAAAGCAAAGCTGGACAGCAAGCGCTCCATCCAGGCTGTGAAAAAATCTCCTGTCCAGAAATAATAAGTGGATACCAGGATATAGGGGGCCAGCATTCCTGTCAGCACCATCAGCCGTTCCCGGAATTTGAACGCTCTCAGGATGTTAAGGCCTACAAAGCCCACTATAAAAAGGAAGAGGTAGGAGGGATAGAACAGAGACCCCACTCCTGCCCAAAAACCGATGTTGAAGATGCGGTCTGCGCAGTCCACTTTTTTGTAAGTGGCAAAAATTTCGGCCAGCACGATGAGGAAGAAGGTGTTTGCCATCAGCAAGGGAGAAAGGTGGAGGAATTCCGGCAGCAGGCTGGAGGCCAGAACGTAGAAAACGCCAGGAAAAAGGCTGACCTCGCTGGCCAACCGGTGTTCGCTGATGAAGTAGTTGAGGAAGAAAGCCTGTCCCAGCAGCAAGGCCATGGCCACGATGTCGGCCGTTTGGCCAGCATAGCCGACCTGGTTGTACACCCATTCTGCAAAGGGCCCGTAACCGGAGGGCTCCCACTGAGACGGAACCAGCCATACAGAAACTCTTACCAGAGCAATGTAAAAGACGAGCAACATGCTCGCGAGAAGCTGATTGGTTCGAAACAGGGTTAACACCTAATGTTTGTTTATTTCATTTTGGTTGGCCAAAATTACCAAAAATAATAGAGCCAGTGTAACTATTTTCCCTCTTAGAAAGCGCGCAAGTACTCAAATTTATATTCTTTTAAAAAACTGATTGTCAATAATTTTTGCATGTTATTCAATAAAATGTAAAAAACCAAAAAAAAATTTATGGAATTTTTTCTCCACCGGCTCTTTATATGGAAGCCAGGAAAACAACCTTTAAACCTCAAAAAACGGCTTCATCGTTTGACAAGCAAAGCCAGGGAAATGGCTGATATCCCCCAATACCCTGTATTATCCCAAAACACTCAATTCTCCTAAAACCAAACCCCAATTTACCATGGCATGAAGCAGAGCGCTCGCGCTCGCTTCATGGCCAGTTTGAAAGGCCCCAATTAACCTCTTGAAACTCCTGATTCGTTCTCTTACCCCTGCCCGTTCCACTCCCGCACAAATGGAATCGGGCTTTTTTTTTGGAGGTTCTCCGGCAGCCTGCCGGAGGAGCGTTGATGAAGCGAGAACAATAGTTGACGTGCGCAGGCCGTCAGGTGTTGCCCGGGGAGACGGCTAGCCCTTTCAGAAATCCAATGCTGGCCACTACCAATTCCTGTGCGTGTTCCGGAAGTTTTTTCCCCTCATAAGGGTGGCTGCCTCCGAATACATGATTACCGCCTTCGATGAGGTGCAATACCGATCCGGCGTTCCAACCGTGCAATTGCCGGGCGGCCTCTACCGGCACCGAGGGGTCGTCTGAACCGTGAATGATCATCAGCGGCTTTCCCAGGTTTCGAATGGCTTGTTCGACATCGAAAGCTTCCCGCTGTGCCATGAAATCCCGGTACATTTGATAGTAGATGGGCATGTGCTGGCCCGTACGCCCGTTGATCACGTGATAAACGCCTCGGCGCTCCCAGTCTTCCATGAGTTTTTTATCCTGCCAGGCGTAAGCCAGGCTGCTAACCGCCGCCCAGGTGACAAGGCCTTTTACGCGGGAATCCCGTGCGGCTTTGATGGCACAGGTTGCTCCGCCCCGGCTGTGGCCGATGAGGTATATATGCTCCAGGCTGGCCTCTTTGGCAGGCAGTTCGTTCCTGCCACTGTGCAGCCACTGCATCACTACCTCCAGGTCTGCCAGTTCCTTGCTGTAATTGTTTCGGCCGAAGGCCTCCAGGTCTGCAAAGTCCTGGGGTTGGGCCAGGGTTGTGCCATTGTGCGAAAAGTTGAACTTGATGAACACAAAACCGTTGGCGGCAAATTCCCTTGCGGCCAGATCCCAGATGCCCCAGTCTTTGAATCCTTTAAAACCATGGGCAAACAAAACTACCGGCTTGGCCCGCCCGTCCATTTCGAAATAAACATCAAGCAGGAAGGGCCGCCCTCCTGCGCCGGTGAGCTGAATATCTTTAATAACCTTCATCCTATTGTTTTTGGACGCCTAACCTAACGAGAATTTTTGGATACTCAAAACCGGCAACGGTTCGGATGTCCATTATTGGCCCGCCAGTGGCCGTTTTCGGCTTCAAAAACAGTTTTCGGATAGGGGCTTAATTCATGGAAAAAGAAGGTTCGAATTCCGAGGAGTTGAAGGAAGTGAGCATGCAGACCTCCATATCCATGAACCGGGTGAGGGGGAAGTCCATCAGCATTTCTCTTACCTCCATTTCTGAATTGGCATTAAAAACGGCCCAAAGCTTGGCATTTTCCAGCGAAAGGGCGTAGTTGATGAGCTTACCTTCGGACAAATAGCGGTCGACTACCGCCCACTGGTAGGGGATGAGGTTGACAAACTCTTCACAGAGCTCTTCCGGAAGGGTGAAGTCGACCATGAATTGGTTGTTTGGCGTATACATGCTTAACTGCGCTTGTAGCAGGAGCCCGTCTGCGCTCCTTGTTTACAACTTATTCGTCCTGGCCTTGGAGTGGGCCGGATATCGTCGGGTTTTTACTGAAAAAGAACAGTTTTGTTCCATATCAGGCGCAATTAGCACAAATTTTGCCCCTTTTTTCCAGTCAAATCAGGGAATTGTCGTTTAGTGGCAAAGGAGGCCGGGAGCGGAACTCAGGAACCCGGAACGCCTCTCCTCACCCATCGGCCAGTTTCAACCTCCAGGCCAGGGCAACCGCAACCAGGCTCATGACAATGGCGATGTAGCCTACGTATTGGTAGTTGCCGAGGGAGCCGTCCCCATTTTCGGTAATGATCAGTCCGGCGACCAAGGAAGACAAGGCCAGTGCCATTTCCTGTACCGAGGACCGTACGCTCATAAAGCTGCCCCGGCTCTCGGGCTGGACGACCGAGGTGACCATCGTCATAGCGGGGACGTTGCGGCCGCTTGCTACCACGAAGAAGCTGGAAGTAGCGCACAGGGCCAGTACGATAGATACTGCGGGAAGGTTGGTTATAGCAAAGATGGAGAACAGGGCGAACAGGCTCGAAACAGTGAATACTTTGGCATGGCCGTGCCGGTCGGCGAGGCGCCCAAAGAAGGGCAGAAGGAACACCGTCAGCATTCCTCCGATGAAATAGATGTAAGTAACCTGATAATCGGAAAACCCTATGTTCAGTTGCATGTAGGGGGCAATGAATGGGATGATGGTGAAATGGCCCAGCATGAGAATGACCGTAAACAACAGCGCCAGGCGTTGGTTGGCGTCGCCGAAGATATTGCCCATTACCCGGAAAGGGTTGCGTTGCACCAGCCCGCTCTCCAGGTGGGCGCGGAGGGGCGGCATAAAAAAGAAGATGCCGAAGGCGAGTGCCACCGCCATACCCCCGACTGCCAGGAATGGCGCCCGCCAGGAAAATTCAGCCGCCAGATAAATGCCGGCGGGAACCCCCAGGACCGAGGCTACCGAAAAGGCCGTCATAACTGTTCCCATAGCGCTGGCCCGGCGCTTGAGGGGAATGGTGTCGCCTATGATCGATAGTACCAGCGCCCCGAGAATGCCACCAAATGCGCCGGTGATGCTGCGCGCCGCCAGGAAGAAATAATACCCCGGGGCCATGGCACAGGCGATGGTCCCGATCGTAAAGCCGATATAAGTGAAGAAAAGAGCTTGCTTCCGGCCGAAACGGTCAATGAACATGGCGCTGAACAATCCCATCACAAAAGCGCTGCCGGCGTACGCCGATACGATCAGGCTGAACTGGCGTGGGGATATGTCGAATATCCGCATGAACTGAGAGCCCAGCGGCATGATGATCATGAAATCCAGTATGTGGGTGAACTGCACCATGGCCAGTATGAAGAGGAGCAGCTTCTCGTTCAGTACCGGCGGCTCGGGGGCAGGGATCGGAGGTTGGGCCATGGAATGACTTTTGCCGTTTTCAAGTTGAACCATTGTAATGCTTAGGGATGGGGAATAGTTTCCGGAAAACTACTTTTGTTGGGAAAAAACACCTTTCGGATAACAAAGATAAAATTTGGTGACCGCCCGCGACTGCAGGTCGTAGTCGGTACTCTGCGACATTGGCAGCACCATCCCATTCTTGTGGAGGATCCTGATCTCATCCTTGGTTTTGGTATAGGCGCTGTTGGTTTCCTTACCTCTGATGACGAGGTAATCCAGCGCCCATTTTTCCAGGCCGCTCCATTCCAGGATGCGTTGCTGCACTTCCTGCACATAGGTTTTGTCGAACGGCGTGTGGCTGAATTCCAACCGGAATAAACGCCGGTTGATGATGCTCGAAGAGAGGAAGGCCAGCAATTTGTCATCGGCAAACATCCAGCTCTTAAGAGCGGAAACGATGTCGAAGTCATCCAGCTGAGCAAACTGGCCAAGGAGTTGGTCTCTTTCCTGCTCAAAGTCTGCCCGGGAGGGTTCGCGTTGCAGGAAAAAAGCAAGGGGAGGGGAGGCTGGCAGCTGATGCCCCTGCCGGGTGAGGGCTTTGGCGCGGAGTAGGGCCACGATGAGCATCTGTTCGGCGGAGAGCACCGTCTTGTGCAGGTAGACCTGCCAGTACATCAGGCGACGGGCGATGAGGAATTTTTCGATGGAATAGATCCCCTTTTCTTCGACAACGAGTTCTCCGTTCTGTACCGACAGCATTTTTATGATGCGGTCATATCCGATGACCCCTTCGTGGACGCCGGTGAAAAAACTATCGCGGTTGAGGTAGTCCATGCGGTCCATATCGAGCTGGCCGGAGATGAGCTGGTGGAGGAACTGTTTGGGGTAGTTGCCCCGAAAAATATCAATAGCCAGCGATAATTGGCCGTCAAAGATCTCGTTTAGGCGCTCCATGAAAAGAAGCGACAATTCCTCGTGGGTGACACCATTGAACAGGGTGTGCTCCAGGGTATGCGAAAATGGGCCGTGGCCAATGTCGTGGAGAAGGATGGCAATACAGGCGCCTTCCGCCTCCTCGGGCGTGATGTCGACATCCTTGGACCGCAGTACCTCAATGGCCTGCTGCATGAGGTGCAGGGCGCCGATAGCGTGATGAAAACGAGTATGTAAAGCGCCGGGATAGACAAAATGGGTCAGGCTGGTTTGCTTGATGCGGCGCAGCCGCTGAAAGAACGGATGCTCGACCAGGCTGAAAATAATGCCATGCGGTATGCCCACGAACCCGTAGACCGGGTCATTGAGGATCTTCTTATTTTTCATTGATTAGTCTTTCTCCCTCAGAGAACTGATGGGAGGGCTAATGGGTTTATCTTAGTGTATAAACTTTTGCCGTTATTGGTGAAGATTCAATATCTTCCGCAATTCCCGGTTTTGGGCAATAATCAGGCAGGAAAGTTTATTATGTATCGGCAGATAAACCAGAGATAATAAAAAAGCCAGAATGGATAAAATTACAATTCTATGGGCAGATGACGAGATCGATCTGCTTAAGCCCCAGTTGATGTTTCTCGAGAAGAAAGGCTATGACGTCATTACCGTCACCAATGGCCATGATGCACTGGAGGAGTGTGAAACCAATGGAGAGATCGACGTTGTATTCCTGGATGAAAGTATGCCGGGCATTACCGGCCTGGAAACCCTCTCCCAGATCAAAAGCCAGAAACCCCACCTCCCGGTGGTGATGATCACCAAAAATGAGGCGGAGAATGTTATGGAGGAAGCCCTAGGCTCTCAGATCACCGATTACCTGATCAAGCCGGTTAACCCCAACCAGATCCTGCTGACGCTCAAAAAGATCATCGATAACAAACGGCTGGTCCGGGAAAAAACCTCGTCGGATTACCAGCAGGAGTTCCGCCAGATCTTTATGCAGATCAACAGCGGCCTGGATTACGAGGAATGGGTAGAGGTCTACCGGAAAATAATCGGATGGGAGATCAAGATCGATGATTCCAATTCCGTGGGCATGAGTGACATCCTCTCTTCCCAGAAAAGTGAGGCCAACAGCGAGTTCTCCAAGTATATTGCCAAGAGCTACCTCAATTGGGTGCAGCACAACTCCGGCCCGGTTATGTCCAACAGCCTCCTGCGTTCGAAAATATTCCCCAAGCTGGACGACAAGGTGCCTACGGTTTTATTGCTGCTCGATAACCTCCGCTACGACCAGTGGAAAATGATCGAGCCCATCCTTACGGAACACTATCGGGTGGAGGAGGAAGATTTTTTCTACAGCATCCTTCCCACTTCCACCCAATACAGCCGCAATGCCATATTTGCGGGTATGATGCCGGCGGAGATCGAAAAATATTATCCCCAGTGGTGGAAAAATGATAACGACGAGGGCGGCAAAAACCTGAATGAGCACGAGTTGCTCACCGAACAGATCGGGCGAACTTTCCGCAAGGATATCCGCTTCGACTATGTGAAGGTCACCAATGTCAACCACGCTAAACAGGTGCAGGACAACATTCTCAACTACTTGCAGAATGACCTCACTGTGATCGTTTATAACTTCATCGACATGCTGTCGCACGCCCGTACGGAGATGGAAGTGCTCAAAGAACTCGCCGGGGATGAGAAGGCCTACCGTTCGCTGACCCGCTCCTGGTTTGAGAACTCCCCGCTATGGCAGGCCCTGCAACGCGCCGCCGAAAGGGAGATCCAACTCTTCGTTACTACCGACCACGGCACTATTCGCGTGAATACGCCTTCTAAAGTTGTGGGGGACCGCGAGACAACGACCAACCTGCGCTATAAGGTGGGCCGCAACCTGCAGTACGACCGCCGGGACGTGCTCGACGTGCGGGATCCCAAGGACGCTCTGCTGCCCCGGCCTAACGTCAGCTCGACCTTTATCTTCGCTAAAGAGGATAAGTTCTTCCTCTATCCGAACAATTACAATTATTACAATAATTACTACAAGAATACTTTTCAGCACGGAGGTATCTCTCTGGAGGAGATGATCTGTCCGGTAATCCGGCTGAGGGCGAGATAAGGGAAGAAGGGAATATTGTTATATTCTTTGTCTAAAGAACTACCAGCAGTTCCTCTTTCAATTCAGGGTGGGTATCCCAGAATTCCTGGAAACGGTAGTTGCTGGGAACGAAGAAGATGCGTTTCCCGAAGAGGCCCGGTTCTTTAAAATAGATGAAGGCGGTGCGGAAGAAGAAGATCTTGCTTTCTTCTACCCGTTCGATGTTGTGGAAGGGATATCGTGCGGTCTTGAAGTAGTTGGTAATGTAGAAATAGTGTTCGTCGGCCTCCACGCGCTTGAGGCGCATCAGGGTAAAAGCGAGGAGCAGCAACCCGGAGAGGTAAAACAAAACCATGCCGATGCGAAAATTGCGGGCGGGAATATTGCCGACGTAATCAAATGAATACGCCAGTGCCGCAATGGACAGGGCGCCAAAGAAAACGATCCAGAAGACCGGTATGAAGAACTTGTAAAACAGTGTCAGATTGGTGGAAACTCTATACATACCCTTATCTTAATGCTTCTTCATTCTCTTTGTTTACCCTCGCCGAAACCACTATACTGACCTCGTACAATACGTAAAGCGGAATACCGATCAGGAACTGGGTCACCACATCCGGAGGAGTGATCATGGCGGCCAGTATGAGTATACCAACAATAGAATGGCGCCGGTATTGTTTCATGCCTTCCGGAGTAACCAGCCCGACCTTAGACAGGAAGTAGACAATGATCGGCAACTCGAATATCAGTCCTGCCGGGGCAGTAAACATGATCATATAATTGATAAAAGAAGAGATCGTAGGCGTATTCTGAACCCCCGGAACGTCGTATCCGGCCAGAAAGTTGATGGCGAACGGGGAGATGATATAATAACCAAAAAGAACGCCGATCAGGAACAGGGAGGAGCAGATGGCGACCATCCCGCGCGCCGCCTTTTGTTCTTTGGGATAAAGGCCCGGCCGGATAAAGCGCCAGAATTCCCACAGCACGTAGGGAAAGGACAGGATGAAGCCCATCACAAACGAAACCTTGATGCTGATGATGAACGCTTCACCAAAGCCGGTAGCGATCTTTGTGAACTGCGGTGGCGTAAAACACAGGCCGTCTCCCATGCCGATGGCATGCGAAAGGTTACAGACAAAGCGGTAAGAGAAGAAATCCGGCTCCGTAGGGCCGAAGATCACCTCCTGAAACAACCACTTCTGGAAGATGAACAACACAATGCCTAACCCTACAATAGCCAGGAGGGAACGGATAATATGCCAGCGCAACTCCTCCAGATGCTCGAGGAATGACATTTCCTTACTCGCCAGCGGCTCCTGGCCCTCTTCCAGCTTATCGACATCGATCTGGTCCAGCGGCATAGATTATTTTTATATTAAGAGGCCGTTTGGATGAATAAAGTTTAAAACTAATTCCGTACAAATGTAAAAAAAATTATCCCCCCCTGTAACTTTTCACCCCTTCCGCATTATTAGAAGGAACATCAACATCGGAAAAGCTTTTTACTCTCCTAAGGTTCATCTCCTTTTTTCAATCAAATAAGTATTTCGCACCTGTCCAGGTATGAGGGTAATGTGGTGTTATGATATTGCTGTTACCTCATGCGGGCCCATTGTTGGCCCGGCCGGCCTATGGAAGGGCTTGTCCGCAATACCGAACAACCATAAAACCGGAATGCCTAAACAGTTGCAGTATTTCATGCGGTAGAGGGCAGGCGTGACTGTGCCTGCGCCTCTGTGCGTGTTCGGATTCTACCTGTTCATTTTTTGGGCTCCGCTCCATTGGCAGCTGTGCTGCTCTGGCCACGCCGTGTGCGCAGGCGAGGGGAGGGGCGGTGTCCCTGAAATCAAAAACAACGATCATGTCGATACCAAAACAACCCCGTCAGCTAATGATCAACCTGATGTACATTGTACTGACGGCCCTGCTGGCCCTGAATGTTTCAGCAGAGATCCTGCAGGCTTTCTTTTCCATCGACCGGAGCCTGGGAGAGAGCAGCCAGGTGGTCCAGCATTCCAACGAGCAGATGATGGAGGCCATCCGGCAGGAAGCAGCGGCTTACCCTCAGTTTACTATTTACCTTCGCAAAGCAGAAGAACTACAGCGCCAAACGCAGGCTTTCCGGCAAAGCCTGGACTCCCTGCGGGCCGGTATTGTGGAAGAAGCCGGTGGCCTGGGCCCTGACGGACAGCCCGTACGCAAAATGGATAAAGACATCCCTACCCGCATATTGGTGAATGAAGGGCAGGGGGAGGCCCTTGAACGGCGCGTACGCGAATTGCGGGAGCAGCTTCTTTCTCTGGTGGAAGAGGAGCAGCAAAGGCGGCTTCTGGCAACCAGCATCCCCCTGAATATTCCTGAAGTGCCTGAAACTTCTGATAAAAAAGGCTGGGCGCAGTACACCTTCCAGCAGATGCCGGTGGCGGCCGTGCTGCCCATATTGCGGAAATTCGAAAATGACGTCGAGGTGGCCGAGTCCGCTATTCTGAACTATTTTCTCAGCCAGATGGGCACTTCCCTGGTGCTTGATGCCTATGTGCCGGTGATCGCTTCCGAGAAGAATTATGTCATTAGCGGAGAAGAGTTCCGCAGTGAGATCTTTCTTGCGGCCTATTCCACCACTGCCGACAACATCCGGGTAAGCGTGGATGGGCGGCCCGTACCGGTAGAAGAAGGCAAGGCGTTCTTCAGCACACGGGCTTCAGGCCTGGGCGAACGCACTCACCGGCTGCTCATAGAGTTGGAAGATCCTTTGAAGGATACGGTACAACGGTTCGAGAAAACCTTCTCCTATCTGGTGGGCGAACGCTCGGTGGCCGTTTCCGCAGATAAGATGAATGTACTCTACGTCGGAGTAGAAAACCCCCTCACTATATCGGCGGCCGGAGTACCTAGTAGCCAGGTGCGGGTGCAGGCGGAAGGCACGGCCCTTTCTCACCTGGGAGGCAGCCGTTATATGGCCAAGCCGGGCCAGCCTGGCGAGGCCCGCATAACGGTATCCGGAGGAGGGATGCCTCCCAGCACTTTCCGTTACCGGGTGAAGCGTATCCCCGACCCGGCCATGGAGCTTGGAAGAAAACGCGGAGGCAGGATAGAAGCTGCTACTTTCCGTGCTCAGTTAGGCATTATTCCGGTATTGGAGAACTTCGATTTTGAGGCGCGTTGCAACGTAATCAGCTTCGAACTGGTGCGGGTGCCCAAAGGGGGCGATATCCAGGTGGCCCGCAATAACGGGGGGCGCTTCGAGGCAGAGGCTCAGCGCATTGTGCGCAATGCCGCTCCTGGCGACGTCTACTATTTCAATGAGATCAAAGTGAAATGCCCCGGCGATACCTACAGCCGGGAACTCAATGGAATGATCTTCACCATAATATAATCCTGCTTACACCATTTTTTCTATACCAAAATTACATGGCCATGAAGTATTTCCTGTCTTTTGTCTTCTGCTTTAGCTTCCACCTTTTGCTCTTCGCCCAGACAGAGCGGGCGCCTATGGATGACATCGTCCCCCGCTCCGTGATGGCGGAAAAACGCGTATTGCCGTACCCCTCTCTGCGCGAGCAGGATATCCTCTGGGAAAAGCGGGTTTGGCGCCTGATCGATACCCGGGAAAAGATCAACTTACCGTTCCGTTATCCGAAGCGGCCCTTATTCAATATCCTGGCGGAGGCCGCCAGCGCCGGGGAGGCCACTGCCTATAGTGTGGAAGACGATCAGTTTAGCATCCCCCTGTCCCCGGAAGAGGTGGGAACCATGCTGAACGAGGTGGATACGGTAGAGGTCATCCAGCCTGAAAGCGGGAGTTCGGAGTACCAGATCGTGTCCAATTCGATCAATGTAGAAGACATCAAGCGCTACCGCATCAAGGAGGTATGGTATTTTGATTCCAGGACGTCGACGATGAATGTGCGTATCCTGGGCATTGCTCCGCTCAAGGAAGAATACGATGACAACGGCAATTTCAAATACGAGCGGCCCTTATTCTGGTTTTACTACCCCCAATGCCGGGAACTGCTGGCAAGACACAAAGCTCCTAACCCATTTACCGACAATGGGCTGATGAGTTGGGAGGATATTTTCGAGATGCGCTATTTTTCCAGCTATATCATAAAGGAGTCCAATATTCATGACCAGCGCCTGGAGCATTACCTCTCCGGGAGAGAACTCCTGCTGGAAGCGGATCGGATCGAGCAGGATATCTTCAATGTCGAACAGGATATGTGGCAGTACTGATCGGGCAAAGCTACTCCTGAACGAATAATTTTTTCCAAACAGTGCCTTTTAGCGAGCTTCTTCCTTTCCGGAGGAAGCTTTTGCTTTATACGGCCGGACACTAGACAAGAGTAAAGAAAAATACCTTACATTTGCCGGGCGTTTTGGCCCGGGGCCTTTAGAATCAGAATGTTATGGATGTAGTTTTGTATTTTGGCTTGTTCGTAGTATCGCTCATTGTGTTACTCAGAGCTTCGGGCTGGTTTGTTGATGCTGCGGAGCGGATCGGCCTGTCGCTTGGCATTTCGTCCTTTATCATCGGGCTGACTATTGTCGCTTTCGGGACTTCCCTGCCGGAGTTGGCCACCTCAATAGCAGCTGTTTTCAGCGGAGATTCGGAGATCGTAGTGGGCAACGTGGTGGGGTCCAACATCACGAATATCGCCCTGGTGCTGGGCCTCTCGGCTATTGTGGCAAACCGCATTGAACTGGAGTATAACATTTGGCATATAGACATGCCTTATCTGTGGGGGTCTGCATTTTTATTGTGGTTTGCCCTTCGCGACCTGGATTTCTCCCTGTTTGAAGGTATTCTCTTCCTTTTCGGGATATTCGTATTCCTGGGATATTCTTTTAAGGCGGATAGTGAAACTGAAAAAAAAGAGCCTGTTGCCCGGGAATCGGTGGGGTGGAAAACTTACGCCATGCTCGTCATTGGCGGCGGCCTGGTCTGGTTGGGAGCAGATTACACCATTTTTGCGATCCAGAAGCTGTCGGCCATTGCCGGAGTGAACCCGGAGGTCATCGCACTCTCGGCCGTGGCGCTGGGCACCTCTCTTCCGGAGGTTATCGTCAGCCTCAACGCCGCCCGCCGTGGTAAGGCGGCCATTGCTGTTGGCAACGTGCTGGGGTCCAATATTTTCAACACCTATGTGGTGATGAGTATCCCTTCTTTCTTTGGCAAGCTGGAAATCACAAGCGACATCAACGAGGTATTCCTACCCCTGATGGTAGCTATGACGATCCTGTTTGGCATCATGGCCAACAATAAGAAGATCACCCGCTGGGAAGGGGTGGCACTGATCATGTTCTACGCCTATTTCGCTTCTGAACTGTTCAAAAGCGCCGCTTAGTCGTGGTTTCGGAATAGCCTCCATAATGGGGTCAGCATTCTGTTCGAGGCGGGCCATATCTGATTTTTTTCTGGCGTATAGTGAACTAATTTCCCCTTTTTTCTCTTGAAACAAACGTCAGGGGGTGCATCTTTCCTAAAAAAGGTGTATTTTTATTGTCTGAATATTAACCTGTTACCCCCCTCCCCTTGAAATCAGCCTCCATGCTCCAGGCTGAGAATCGGAATAATAGCATAAGGATAATCCCATCCTTACAGGATGGAGAAGCACTTAGTATATTATTTTGTCCGTGAGAAAATAAGTGTAATAAGTAGGTATATGAGAAAACGCTGGCGTTCTTCCGGGAGCGTCTGCTGATAACAAACATAATTTTGCGCTAACAAACATACGACCCTACTATGAAGAAAACTACAATCACACTGCTCGTGGCAGTGGTGTGCTCCTATGGAACCATATGGGGACAGGACCTGGCACGCTGGGACCTGACCAACAATCCGGTTGTCACTTACCAATCTACCCATGTCAATGCGGGTAAATTGACAAGAGGCAACGGCATCTCCCCCCTCAGTTTTACCCCTAACGGTGCTGCTACCAGCGCCTGGGAATCTTCTGTCGATGTAAGCTCCGCCGACTACTACGAAATATGCATCAAGCCCAAGCCGGGTTATATGCTGGAAATCAGTAGCCTGTCCTATACCGAAATGAGAACTGCGGATGGCATTCGTTCTTATCGCCTGAAGTGGTCTTTGGACGGTTTTGAATCCTTCCAGGTCCTGGCCGATGTGAACGTTCCCGATGATATCGTCCCCCGCAATTCCGTATATTCCAATTTGAATATCCGCATATGTGATGGGAAAGAGCTTTGTCTTCGGTGGTACGGGCATCTGGCAGAGGCTTATACCGGAGAGTGGTATTTATCCAATGTGTCCATTACCGGCTCGGAAGCGCCGGCTTGTGTACCTCCGTCCACGCCTCCGTCCAGCCTTATGGTTTCCAACATTACCGGTAGCAGCATGGATGTCTCCTGGGTGCCGGGAAACACCGATGCCACCCTCGTCCTTGCCCGGGAAGGCAGCCCGGTGAACCCCTCGCTTTGCGGTGGTATGGCCTACGTTGCCGATCCGGAATTCGGCCAGGGCATGGATCTGGGTAAAGGCATTTTTGTCGTTCACAACGGGCCGGGCAGCGCTTTCACCATGACCGGACTGGAGGACGGCGCTACCTACCACCTTGCAGCGCTGGGTTATAACTATGCCGACGAATGCTTCCAGCATGCCGGCTTGCCGGCGGCCAGCGCTACAACCTTGTGCACCAAGCCCAGCGCGGCCGGCAAGTTGCTCAGTAGCCCCGCCAGCGGCGAGGTCAACCTTTCGTGGAATACACCGCTGTGTTACGATGAAGTGATGATCGTGGCGAGTAACCAGCCTATCCTTTCCATGCCAACCAGCACCGATGCCTCCATCTATACGGCCAACTCCGTTTTTACTCCAGGCGTGGATGCGAGCGGAGACTTTACGGCCAATGAGGCCATTGTTTACCGGGGCAGCGGCATTAACGCCACTACGGCCGGCCTCCTAAATGATCAACCGTATTATTTCAAAGCTTTTACCTTCCGTGCGGGCGCCTGGACGGAAGGCGCTGAAGTTTCCGAGACACCCCGAGTGGGATGCGCTTTCCTCGGCGGTGACTTTCTCTACATCAACGAACTGCACTTCACCAACCAGGGTACAGAGGTGGACAAAGGAGTCGAGATTGCCGGTTTAGCCGGTATCAAGCTGGAGAACTATGTGTTGGCGATCTATACGAACCAATCGAACCTGGACCGGATCATTGAGCTTTCCGGTGTCATAGATGATGAAGGGCAGGGCTACGGTGCGGTTTGGGTACCCGACCCCGACCTCTTCTTCGCTAGTGCCATCGCCCTGGTCAACAAGGTTTCCGGTGTCACGACGGATTTTATCGCCCATCGCGTTCATGGCGTGGTGGCCAACGACGGGCCGGCGGAAGGGCAACCTGCCTACTGGCAGGGGCGCAACGAAGATCCCAACACGCCTGTCAACTATTCGATACAGCGGCAGGGAGACCTCGCCTGCCCCAATACCGCCCAGGTATGGGTAGGGCCGGCACTGGCTTCCCGTGGCCAGCTCAACTTTGCGCAGACGATGTTCCCCATCGCTTTGCTGTCCTTCGAGGGAGAATTGAAAGGAGAACGGGTGCTGCTTTCCTGGAAAACGGAAACCGAGCAGAATAATGATTTCATGGCGGTGGAGCATAGTACCGATGCCCGCCACTTTACCGAAATTGGCCAGGTGAAAGGCGCAGGAACCACAACGGAACCCCAATCCTACAGCCTCTGGCACAATAAGCCGCAACCGGGCCTCAATTACTACCGCCTGCGGCAAGTAGATTTCGACGGGGCCTTTGAATACCATGGCCTGATAGCCATTGAATATAAGGGCAAAGGAGCTGGCCTTCAGGTTTACCCCAGCCTGGCCTCGGAGCAGCTTGTGGTTCAGATGGCCGTTCCCGCTGAACACCCGGGAGAACTGCTGGTCTACGATATCAACGGGCGCCCGGTGCAAAGGCTGGCTACAGTCCCCGGTTTTAACCGGGAAATAGTGGACATCACGGCACTGCCGCCGGGGCATTATTTCCTGCGGTGGCAGTCCGATAAAGGAATATTTTTAACAGATCGATTTGTTAAGCTGTAGATTTGCGTAAAGCAAACCTTTGATGAGCGCCTCATTTGAGGCGCTCTTTTTTTGGCGAAATGGGTAAGTATCAGGACAACTTTTGCTCCCTTCCTTGTTTTAATGCATTCATAACGGTATTTTTAGAATCAGTTAAATCATAATACCCTAAAATTTCGTCCAATGGATAAGCTACTAAAATTGATGGCCGTATTATTGGCCATGCCTTTTTTCCTTTTTGCGCAGCGTTCCTCTGAAGCCGGAGTTTTTATCGGAGTTTCCAATTATATGGGTGATCTCTCTCCCTCTCCTCTGGCAGCCAATGAAACCCGGATTGCCTTCGGGGGGCATTTCCGCCGTATGCTCAACCCTAAGGCGGGCATTAAAGGCTCGGCTACCTTCGGCAAACTCACCGGAGCGGATGTGAACATACCCATAACGGAATCGGGCGCGTCCGCCCGCCAATGGGAAATGTCGACCGGAATACTGGAAGCCGCGCTACAGGTGGAATGGCACCCACTGGGGGGGCCCCGTTTCAATAATGCCGGGGTGTACCAGCGACAGATCTCGCCCTTTATCGGAGCTGGCCTCGGGTTGGCCTTCGGCGACGCAAAAGTCAAGGTGCCGGATAATGACAAAACCCGCTTTCCCGAAGCCGATGACAAATCGGCCTTCATCGTGTTCCCGATGACTATTGGCATTCGCTTCGATGTGACCGAGGCGCTTATCGTTACGGGAGAGTTCAGCGTCCGCGGCACCTTTTCTGATTACCTCGACGGTGTCAGCCAGAATGGCAATCCCAATGCAAATGACCATTATATGTTCGGAGGGATATCCATCCTTTATCTCATTGAAGCGGATTTCGGGCCTTCCTACAGCAATTAAACGGTGAATATGAAATATACTGGTGTTCCCTTTTTTTTTCTTCTGGCAGCAATGGCCATTTCCACTGCTCCTCCCTACCATTCACTGGAAGAAGGGCTGGTCGCTTATTATTCTTTCAATGCCTGTGACGCCCGCGACGAAAGTGGTAATGGTTCGGACGGTACGCTGATCGGCGGCGTAGGGTGTTGGTGTGGGATAGAGGATGACGGCCTGCTGTTGGATGGCTCCCGCAGTTATATCGAGTTTCCGGGTAAAGTGAACCGCTATTTCAGCACTTCTGACTTTACAGTCAGCTTTTATTTTAAAGCGGAGCAATACCTGGTTTTTCAGCAAAGCCTGCTTTCCAAACGAGAGGATTGCGATGAGTTCAATATGATGGACCTGATGCTCGACCTCAACAGCAGGGAAGTGAATGCCGCCGTCCACGAAACTCCTGAAAAATACTATGCCGGCCTTTCGACTGCCCTGGATACTACAATGTGGATCCACTTCGCTCTGGTCCGGGAAGGTACGCGCGCCTATACCTTCATTAATGGCGAACTCCACCGGGAGAGCTTCCGTTGCAGCGGGGTAGACATTTCCAATGCGGCGGTCCTGTCCTTTTCCAATAGCCCCTGTATACAAAATGGGCGGGCACGCCGCTTCAAAGGTGTATTGGACCAGCTTCGGGTGTACAGCCGTGCTCTTTCTCCGGAGGAGGTCCGAAGGCTCTACCGGGAATATCCAGTAGAAAACGCGGTGATGGACTGCGTGACTTAGAGCCTATCCGAAAACCATCATTTGGCCTGCAAACGGCGATCTTTGGAACCTCAATCTGGCCATTTTCAGCTTCAAAAACGGTTTGCGGATAGGCTCTTAATGTTGTTTTTTTTCGACTTGCGTCAGAAAATATTCATTCCGTACATCTGAATAGTTCCAGGAACGCCAGCTTAAATGTTGGCGTCGGCGTTCCAGGGCTGCCTTTTTATTGTGTAAGGCATTTTCAAGGCTTTCCTCATTGTAAAGGCTGCTTTCCAATAACCGGCTGCGGTGCTGATAAAGGAGGAAGAGGTTCTTATCCGACACTTCCTGAACCAGGAAGCGTGCGTCGATCTCCCCGTGTGTATCAGCCCTGAGGTTGTAACGGGTAATGGCCAGGTCCCAGTTGACCAGGCTCAGGAGGAGCAGGGAGGCGAATACCGCCCATCCATTGCGGTGTAGCAGAAATGCCAGGCTACGGCGGCCCTTCACCTTTTGGAATAAGGTGAACAACCCGAACAACACAAGGCTGAGAAACCAGAATACCCCCATGCGCTTGTAGGCCAGCCCATAGTGGGCTACGTACTGCCAGTTGCGCAGGGCAACGGAAAGGGCGAGCATGGCGTTCTGGGCGAGCCATAGAAAGGCCAACCCCAGCAACCATTCCTTATCCCGGTAAAAGTTGAGGTTACCGCGGAAATACCAGATGACGGCAGCCATGGCCAACAAAATGGCGAACAGCAAAAGATAAGTGCCTTCATGTACATACTGGCTCAGTTCCTGAGGGCTGGCCCCGCCGTAAGAGATCCAGACATAGCGCAGGTCGGCGATATTGGCCAGAAAGATCAGCCCGTTGAGCAACCCGAAGGTGATCAGGCCGGCCCGGTATTCGCTTTTCAGGCCTAGCATAGCCGGTGGCGATAGGTAGAAGCGTTTGTGCCTCCGCTCCAGGTGGAGCGGCAGGTTGTTTTCCACGCCGGATATTAACGGCGCCAGCCGGGAAGCGCCCAGCACTGCTCCCATCACAAAAAGCCCCCGGACAAAGGGGCACACCTGCTCGCTGAGCCTGGGCCATTCGAATAAAAAGGAGAAGCGGCGCCACATGAAGTCAAAAACCTGAGCGAACTTCGGATTGGCGTGGTAATACAGCAGTGCGAAGACGGTGCCTAACCCCAGAGGAAGGAGCGTCAGCTGAGCCCAACGGGCGGCCGCCTGCCAGCTCTGCCGGTGGGGCAGGTTCTCCCGTAGATCTCTCAGCAGGGTGAGCGGGCCTTCCAACACATTCACCAGCCCCAGTAGTATAGCAAAGGTGACAAAACGTACTTTTTCCTCCTGCAGATAACCGATCAGGGCCAGGAATGATAGGATGTGGGTGGCTTTGGCCAAAAAGGAATTGTGCCAGACGGTGAGCAGGGCGGAGAGCAGGGTACCGGCCATCAGTAGCTGTACTTCCCGCCTTTGCAGGGCTTCCTGCCAGCGCCACCCGGCGGCGATTAGTACAAAAAGGGAGAATAGCAGGGCATTGAGCCCCAATTGTTCCCGCCAGAATAAGTTGGTGTATAATAAACTTCCCAAAATGATCAGCGCAAAGTTGAGCAGGCTTCGTTTCATTGGAATTCACTTTTGGAAATGGTATAAATGGTAAAGTAACCCAGCCCCAGAAGAGTGGAAAGCAGCATGGCTATGCCTAATGATAAAAGCAGGGTAGGAGGGTGGGACAATAGCCCGGAAATGCTCCTGAGCAATGCCAGGGGTTGAAGCAGGGCGTCCCAGCTGTTCCATCGAAGAAAACGGCCCAGGTAAATGCCGAACCCACAGAGCAACAGAGACATAACGGAAAATGCCCGGGCATAGGAGGCGCCCCACCACTGCCGAAGCGCCGAGCCTACCCGAAGCAGGGAGCAGTAACCCAGCAGCAGGCCGGTCCAGGCAGCAGAGAAAAACATCAGTGCGTCATACCAGATAGGAATGGGATGGTGAGGCCGCAGGTGGATCAGGTCGGTGATGATGTAGGGCGCGTTGGGGAAGAAGAGCAGCCAGAGCAGTAATAGCCCCACTTTGGGGATAGTACCCCGGGCGCGGGACAAGGCCGTGGACAACCAGTAGGGCACCCACGCCAGAAATAGATTCCATCCCAGAAACAGGAAAGTTGGCCCCCGCATGGTTACCAGGTGCACCGCTCCGGCCCATTCTTCCGGCAGGTAGCCCAGGTGGAAATTCCGGAAGAGCACTAACATGCAGCACAGTGCGCTTTGGGAAAACAGCAGGAAGGTTAACGGATTGATATTCATAAAGTACTTTGTTTTTCAAAGTTAATGAAGAAAAAAATAGCCCTCTTGAAGTGGGGCTTCGGGGCCGTCAATACCGCCGAAATACTCTATTTATTCCCGGGCGTTGTCCAGCAGTTTTTCCAGAGCATCCAGGTGCCCCTGGAAAGCCTTGTTTCCGGCATCCGTGACCCGGTAGGCGGTATTGGGTTTTCGCCCGACGAAGCGTTTTCTCACTTCGATGAACTGCTCCTTCTCCAGTGCTTTGATGTGGCTGGCGAGGCGGCCGTCGGTCAGGCCGAGTGTATCCTTCAGCGTGTTGAACTCCACCCATTCATTGACCAACAGGATGGACATGATGCCCAGCCGGACGCGATGGTCAAATGCCTGGTTGAGTTTCGTCAGGATCTCCTTCATGCCGCCCGTTCATATTTGAAGAACATAAAAGTACCGTAGAGGATGTGCATCAGGCCGAAGCCTATGGCCCAGAACTCCAGCCCGTAACCCAGGAAGAAGAGGGCAATTAATCCCAGGGCTGCTTCTATGATGCCGAGGTACCGGATGTCATTCAGCGTATATTTACTGGCATTGATCAGGGCCAGCCCGTAGAACACCAGCGTACTGGGAGCGATCAGCCCCATCAGGCCATGGTAAAAGAGGGCAAGGCAGAACAACCCGCCGGCCAGCAAGGGAAGGGACAGGTTGATCAGCAGGCGTTGTGTCAGCGGGCCCCAGATAGGCTGCCCCTTGCGGCGCGCTTTACGCGTGGTGAATAAAACGCCGCTGCCTACTGCCAGTGCGAGCACCAGTGCACCGTCAATTATAAAAAAGGTGATGTAGCTCATCCCCCAATTTTCCATCTGCACGCCCTCCAGGTAGTACATCCGCCGGCCGCTGAAGGGGGTGGCGCCCAGATAGAGGTAAGCCGCCGCTGCTCCCAAAAGCGCCCATATGCCTGCAGCGACACCCGACAATCCGCTCAGAGAAATAAAGCGGGAGGAACGCTCCATCAGCGAACGGATCTCGTTGAGCGTCTCGAGATGGCTATTGTATTCTTGCGTCATAAAAGTACTTTGAAGCGCAAAGTTAGGTATTGGAAAGGAGAAATGCAAGAGGGGAGGAGTGTCTTCCGGGGCCCGGAGATACGATTTTACTTCCCGGCTCCCGGTTGGGGGGTGTTTTCGTCCGAATCGTGGTTGTCACGCAGGCGCCGTTCCAGGATGGTGGCCATTGCAGACAGCGCGGCCAGTTTGACGATATTGGAAATGGAGGTTTCTTCCGGCGTTGAGCTTTCGTTCTCGTCATTTAACCAATTGAGTATATCCTGAAGCCCCTGCCACATAGTGAAGTTGATTTTACTCCAATTAGGAACACCCTAAAATAAGGATTAGATCGACAAAGCCCGCATTTTTCTGGAAAATGATCCGCTTGGTTTAAATAAATACCGTTTTTTCCATATTGTTACACCGTACCCGTGGGGAAGGATTTGATGCGGCAAAAAAAAATGTTACTTTTATTAAAGATAGTGGTCTCAAAAAACAGCTACCGGGCAATTCGTGGAATGCAATTTCGTATAAACACATAAAATAATATCAAACATGAGTGCAAACCTGATGGACCTTCTCCAGGGGTCTCTTTCTTCGGGAATGATCGACCAACTCAGCCAACAACTGGGAGGGGCAAACAAACAACAAACAGCTGCCGCTGCTTCGGGCATCGTTACAACACTGATGGGGGCATTGGCAAAAAATGCTTCTTCAACCGAGGGCGCCCAGGCATTGAACAATGCACTGGAGCGCGACCATGACGGTAGCATTCTGGATGACGTTATGGGTATGCTTTCCGGCCAGGCTCAGGTGAATAATACCAGTATGCTTAACGGCGCAGGCATTCTCAACCACGTGCTGGGCAACAAACAATCGGGGGCCGTTGATATGATCAGCAAGCTCAGTGGACTGGATTCCAACCAGACCGGCTCGCTGATGACCATGCTCGCGCCGGTGATCATGGGCGCTCTGGGTAAAGCCAAGCGGCAACAGGGCCTGGACGTTGCCGGCATCGCTTCCCTGCTTTCCGGTACGGTTTCTGCTCAGAAACAGAACAATCCAACGATGAACCTGGTCACCAGCTTTCTGGATGCCGACGGAGACGGAAGCATTGTGGATGATGTCGCCAATATGGGTATGAAGATACTGGGTGGGTTCTTCCGCCGTAAGAAGTAAGCGTTTGTTCAAAATTGATGGTGAGCTGCCCTTGAAAGAATGTGGAAATTTGTGGAGGCTTCGATTTGTTCCAAAAGTGTAGTGCCTTTACTCTTTCCGGTTCGGGGCAGTATTACGCAAATAAAAAAGCCGGCTGAGCGATCGTTCAGTCGGCTTTTTTCGCCTCTCGCAGTAAGGCTATTCTTATCTTCAGAACTTACTTAAGCGTCTTTATTCTGCTTTTCTTCGAGTTCTTTCTTTTCTGCTTCCCGCATTCCTTCCTTGAGTTCACTTTCCAGTGAACTGCGGGCGGCGTTGAATTCGCGAATGCCTTTGCCGATGCCCCGCATCAGCTCCGGGATCTTCTTGCCACCGAAAAGCAGCAGGATGGCAAAAAGCACGACGATCATCTCAGGACCGAAGAAGTTGAACAACAGTATGTTTTCCATGATCAATAGTTTTATTGTTACAAAATAAAGGAAATAAATGCCCGAATCAAAGGCCTTTATCATGAGATCATCAGCAGGGCAGAAGGTTTAAACGGCCTGCGTACAACAGCTCTATGCATCTCCTCTCCCTTTCCCGCGCAAGGTACAGTAATTTACACTTTATTATCAATAGCATTTGTCACCCGGCCCCCAAACCCACGTTCAGTCTTCCGCTTCGTACATCCGGCTTCCCCGGGCGACGATAAAAATGCTGATTTCAAAGAGCAGGTATAGCGGGAAGGCCACCAGCAGCTGGGTAAGGCCGTCGACCGTAGGGGTGATGATGCCTGCCACCACCAGGATACCGACGATGGCGTGGCGGCGATAGGTGCGCATACTATCGGCGCCCAGTAGCCCGATCCGGGCCAGAAAATAACAGATCATCGGCAACTGAAAGATCAGCCCCATAGGCAGGGTAAAGATAAGCATGTAGTTGATATAGGAACTCAGGGTAGGAGTATTCTCCACTCCGGCAATGGTGAAGCCCATCAACCAACTGATCGAGACCGGCGCCAGGAGGTAGTACCCAAAACCAACGCCCGCGAAAAAAAGGAGGGAGCAAACGACCACGACACTGCGGATTGACCTCCTTTGCCCTTCGGGGATAAAGGGCGCCACGAAATTGCCCAGTTCCAGCAGTACATACGGGAAGGTTGCCAGCAGCCCGATCAGGAAAGATACCTTGATGCTGATGATGAAAGGCTCTCCAAAACCGATGGCCAGCCTGCTGAAAACGGGCGGTTCCAGGCAAACCAGCCCCTGAGCGCCTATCATTTTTGATACGGCGCAGGAAATGCGGTAGGTGATGAACCCGGGTTCCGCCGGGGCAAAGACAATTTCCGTAAAGAGCCACCTGTGGAAACAGAAAAAAATGATCCCGGCCGTGCTGATCACTATCAGGGAGCGGAAAATGTGCATGCGCAGCTTTTCCAGTTCATCCCATATCGAGCGTTCGGGCTGTCCGGTAGCTTCACGGAGCCTGTCGGCCAGGCCTTTTTTCTTATTGACGATAAATTCCTTATTCGCCGCCATGTGCTGAGGCTTCTCCTGCCTGTCCTGGCCGGAAAGAAGTAGGCCAAAGGTGAGGTAAATCTATTGAATTTACCAGTATCCCCTCCTTTTTTTAGGCCAACGTCAGCGGCCGGGCTTGTAGCGGGATTCATCCATTAAGGCCTGGGCATCCGGGAGGGCCAACAACTGAGGCAGAGTGGTTTCCGGATGTTTCTTCATATAGGCTTTAACGATCTGCCAGCCCACCCAGTTGGCAGTCCGGCCCGGAGCTTCAGGAGGCATCCCCGGCGAGTGGGGGCTGAAGTCCACCAGCTTTCGGATGTTTTGCCAGTCGCTGGAATAGAGGAGGTTCTCTTTGAGGAAATAGGCCCACATTTCCAGCTCGTTGTCCTGAAGCCATTGTACCTGGGCGGAGGTTACCTCCAGCTTAATGCTGTCTGGAGTGTAGGGAAGCAGCAGGTCGAGGGTGTAGAGCTTTTTGCCGTTGTGTACCATCATATCGAGCAGGCGGTTGCCGGGAGGAGGGCCGGCCAGCCCGTCGATGAGGGCTTGTACGGTTTTGGAAACCAGGTGGCTGCGGTTGAAGGTTCGGATCAGGTATTCGGAGAATACCGGGTTGTTGGGGTCGATCTTCCGGTAAGGATAAGAGTCGCCCAGGAAGAAATCGAGCCCAACTGCCAGCCCGTTGTCTTCGAATACGAAGGCGGCCATGGTAAATTCCGAGAGGAAAGTAGTGACGGTAGGGGCCGGTTCTGCCGGGAAGTAATACCTGAAATAGCGGAAAGCTTGTTCGAATTCGGTTTCAATGTCCTGCATATTTCCGTACCTTGCCTGGCAGGTATCGAACAGAGAACGCATCGCAGGGTGCGTAATAAAGCCTCGGTAGAACGCGGTGTCGGCCATAGGCACGCCGAGCACCTGGCCGAAAAAGATGGTGCTGAACTCCGGATAGGATTCTTTCAGCCCGGCCAGCCCGGTTGCCATGCGGTTGGTGTCCAGGCCAAAAAGATCTTGCTCGAAACGCCGGATGGAAATATCCGCTTCAATATCGGAGACGTCAGGTATCTCCCGGCTGCTATCCGGCCGGCAGCCGGATGTGGATATTAGGAAGGACAACGAAAATAAGAACGCGACGAGCAAAGAACCTCTTGAACAAGTCATAAAAAATATGCTTTTTTGATATCCATGTGGGCCGGTGCGTTTCCGGAAAGCCCCCCGGGTGGTAAATTTGTCCCGGAACCCGTAAAAGTGTGCCCGGCCAAAGGGCATTTCCAAAAAAATGGCGATTTTCGGGCTGTGGTATCGTTCACAAAAAACTAAAGAATAATGAAAAAAATTGTTGTTTTCACTGCCTTTTTGACTTTCCTCCTGGCAGATGTGCAGGCGCAGGATGTTCGCTTCGGCTTTCAACTCAGCCCTGCTTTCAGCTGGATGACTTCCAACACCAATAAAGTGAACAGCAGTGGCACCAACCTGGGCCTCAAGCTTGGTATGGTCGGCGAATATTACTTTCAGGAAAACTATGCGGTGACCAGTGGCCTCGGTTTTTTCTTCAATACCGGTGGCACGTTGTTGCACGAACGGGCCGGAAACTTTTGGGTGAATTCGGAATTGCCCGAGAGCTGCCGTGCCGCCACGGAAAATAAAACCATGACCAAGCTGAAGTACAACCTGCAGTATGTGGAAATCCCCCTGGGCCTGAAAATGCGTACCCGGGAATTCGGCTACTTGCGGTACTTCATCGAACCCCACCTCGGATTGGGTTTCCGCACGCAGGCTACCGGCGACATTACCAGTGAGGGAGCAGAATGCCAGGACATCAACATCCGTTCTGATGTGAACCTGCTCAACCTTTTCTGGGGCATCAACGGCGGTATTGAATACAGTGTTTCGGAAAGCACCTCCCTGGTCGGAGGCGCTGGCCTGCAGTTCGGCTTTGCCGATGCCTCCAAGGATGATGACACCGTCATTCTGGAAAACGGCACCCAGGCGGCAGAAAAGTCCAAGGGTTCCATCCGGGCCTTTGTCATCAAGCTGGGGGTCATCTTTTAGGGAATGAAGAATTGAATGAGTGGATAGAATTGAAATGCGTTTAAATCTGAAAGGAATACTTTTTTACATTTTGGTTTTATTCACTCATTCACTAAATCCGTCCTTCATTCCTTTCGCGGACTTTCCTCATTAGGCAATCTCGCTGAAATGTTTATTTTTGCAGGCAAATTAAAAAACGGCCCAATGATTGCAGAAGAGCAGAGCACAAAAACCTTTCTGGATTTCTTTGTTGAAAACGCCCTCAAAGAGGATGTCGGAACTGGAGACCATACCTCCCTGGCCTGTATTCCTGCCGATGGCCGTAGCCGTGCCCGGTTGCTGATCAAAGATCCGGGGGTTTTAGCAGGGGTGGAAGTGGCTCGCCACATTTTTCATAGGGTAGACCCTACCGCTTCGCTGGATGTGTATTTCGAAGATGGAAAGGCGGTCAGTGCCGGCGATGTGGCCTTTGAAGTGGAGTGCAATACCCGGGCGCTGCTCAAAGCCGAGCGCCTGGTACTCAATACCATGCAGCGGATGACCGGCATTGCCACCCTGAGCAACCGCTTTAAATTTGAGGTAGAAGACCTGCCGGTCAAAATACTGGATACCCGCAAGACCACTCCCCTCATCCGTTTTCTGGAGAAATGGGCGGTGCGCCTCGGGGGATGCGACAACTACCGCTTCGGGCTATACGATTGGATCATGATCAAGGACAACCACATCGATGCCTGTGGCGGTATACGGCAGGCCCTGGAGCGCGTGGCGGCCTATCAGCAAGAAAAAGGCCTCAGCCTGGGCGTTACCATTGAGGTGCGCAACCTGGTTGAACTGTACGAAGCGCTGGATGCCGGTAACTTCACCCGGGTATTACTCGATAACTTTGAGATCCCCCTGCTTCGGGAGGCCGTTCTGACCGTAAATAAAAAGTTTGAGACGGAAGCCTCCGGAGGGGTCAATATCCACAACGTCCGTCAGGTCGCCCAATCCGGGGTCGATTATGTTTCGGTAGGCGCTTTGACCCACTCGGCGGTGAGCCTCGACCTGAGCCTGAAGGTGGTTAAGTAGTCGAGGGGAGGCCAAGGGAGCCTTCCTGAGTTATCGGTTTCTGGCTTGCCGCTCCCAGTCCGTCCTGCTTATCAATCAATGAGTTGAAATGTTTAGTCATGCACGGAAATGAGGAAATGTATTCCGAACCTGAGCGGGCATTTCCATTGCGTTTGCGTTTCTTCACATTTCCATGTATTTCTCCGTTTGTATCCGGATTCCAAAGTACGTGGACACAAATAGCGAGACGAAGAACCAGGGGCAAGTCCTTGATATTCAATCCATATAAGTGCCTGGACAAAAACAGGCGGACAATATAACCATATGGCAATATAGCCGGAACCCAGTGTGCATAGCCGTTTTGGCTCCGCTTCCCCAACTGGGAGGAGTGAAACTACAATTGTCCAAGCACTTACTTACACCAATCTCCCTGTACAGGCTTAGGCCAGCTTCCGTTCTTTGGCTTCCCCCTTTTGTTTGTTTTCCGGCCCTTCTTTAGCATGCAGGTCGAGGATGTTGCCCATATGGTAGCAGGTTCGGCAACGGGGCTCGTAAGTATCTTTTTCCCCCAGGACGACAGTATCAGGGTTATTGGACAGGCGGTAGGAGTGCGTGGCCAGGTTGCCGCAGTGCTGGCAGATAGCATGTACTTTGGTAATGTATTCAGCGACGGCGAGCAGGTTGGGCATGGGGCCGAAGGGTTTGCCACGAAAATCCATGTCCAGGCCGGCAACGATGATACGGATCCCGCGCAGGGCCAGCCGTTGGCAGTTTTCGGGCAGGTCGGCGTCGAAGAACTGAGCTTCGTCAATGCCGATCACATTGACCCCTTCCGTCAACTCCAGTAGCCGGGAAGAATGCTCGATCGGAGTGGAAAGAATGAAATTGGCATCGTGAGAAACGACCTTGGCCTCGTCGTACCGCGTGTCAATTTTCGGCTTGAATATCTCTACTCTTTGGTTGGCGATCTTAGCTCGCTTCAACCTTCGGATGAGTTCTTCTGTTTTTCCAGAAAACATGGAGCCGCAGATCACTTCGATCCATCCACTGCGCTGCCCTTTGAAATGTGGTTCTAAAAACATAAACCTCAAATTACGCTTTAGGGTAAAGGTAGGAATTTCATCCGTACTGGTTGAAGAGATGGATATAAACTTTGACGTCCCTGGAAAGTAAACGGTGCTTTTACAGCATAGAACTTGCCAACTCCTTATATTTGCAATCAGCCTGTATCACAGATAATTTACTGAAAACCAAAAGAAATATAACAGAACAAATATGAACTTAAAGCAATCAAAGGTCGTCCTGGAAAAGATCAACGCCCTTCATAAAAGCATGAGTATGGATGAAGGCAGTGTCGCATCCATAGAACGCGACCTCATGCTTAGCTACATCAAACAGTTGTATGAGCTCTTCCTCCACGGCGAGCCTGGACAGCCGGTAGAGATGAACAACCCTGGTGACGCCCGCCAGGAAAGGCAGGCGGTAAAGCGGACCTATACGCCTCCACGGATCATCGAGATCCCCGACACCCAGAAGAGCCCTCAAATGGGCCCCGGGCCGGATCCGTTGCCCGACCCCGTTCCTGAAAAACCGGAACCGGAACCCAAACGCGAGCCGGAACCAGAGCCCTGGCCGGCCCCAACCCCCCAGCCCCAACCGGTTCCGCCGCCGCCGCCTCAGCCACAGCCCCAGCCGCCGGTGGCCTCTACCGCTCCCTCTGCAAGCAGAGAAGTAGCGACTTTGTTTGAGTTCAAAGCTGCTACAGAATTGTCTGAAAAATTGAGCGAGCGGCCCATTCAGGACCTGACCAAAGCGCTGGCCATCAACGACCGCCTACTCTACATGAACGAGCTGTTCGGCAAAGACCTCAATGCCCTCAACGATACCCTCAGCATGCTGAACAGGTATCAGGGTATGGACGAGGCTCATGGCCTACTTTTTAACCTGGCGGAACAATACAACTGGACGGAGGAAGAACGGCAACCGGTGGCCCGTGATTTCATCAAGCTGGTGCGGAGAAGGTATCAATAATAACCGGCCCATTTATATACCAACACAGGGTTATTCCCGATAAAGGGCTCAACCCTTTTCGCCTGGCACAGGTTGAAATATTGTCATAGATGAATTGTCGTTGCTGGTTCCCCAAGCCAACAACAGGCTGCAAACAACCACTGCCGATGACCAACAAGCAAAAATTCCGGGAAAGCTTCCTGTTGCCATTCTGGCTGATCGCCGTTCTATGGGGTGTTCAGCTTTTCCAGTCCCTCACCGGAGCAGACTTCGGCGTCTATGGGGTCTTTCCCCGGGAATCTTTCGGCCTTCGGGGTATTCTATTCTCCCCTCTTATCCACTCGGGTTGGCCGCACCTGCTTTCCAATACACCGCCGCTGTTCATGCTCAGCGCCATTGTGTTGTTCTTTTACCGGCGGATCGCCATTTCGAGTTTCGTAATGATCTACCTGCTTACCGGAGCTGCCGTATGGATGTTTGCCCGAGATAATGCTTTTCATATCGGCGCCAGCGGAGTAGTATATGGCCTGGTTGCCTTCGTCTTCTGGAACGGTATTTTTCGCCGCAACCTCAAGTCTATCGTCCTGGCTCTGATCGTCGTTTTCTACTATGGATCCATGCTTATGGGCATTTTGCCCAATGGCGATGCCAATATCTCCTGGGAGAGCCACTTACTGGGCGGGCTGGTAGGGATATTCACTTCTTTCTGGTTTAAGAATACCATTGAAAAGGACGAAGAGCGGCCCGTTTATTCCTGGGAGCAGGAATCCGAGCAGGAAAGAGGCTACTTCCTCGATCGCGATGTATTTGAAAAGACCCGGCAGGAACGCCAGCGCGAACGCGACGACGATTGGTTCTCGACAGGTACGTGGTAAAAAGACAGCACCTGCGAAGATCGCCGAAACACCGTTCAACTATTCAACAATGGTACCTTCCTGTTCCCATTCCTTTTACTCCCGTCTTGTTGCCCGTTTGTATGACCCGTTCCTGAGAGGTATGGAAAAAGGGTTTATGGAAGCCAGGCGGAAGGAATTGCTTCGCCGTGTACAAGGCAAAATACTGGAAGTGGGGGCTGGCACTGGCGCCAATTTCGCTTTTTACCCCCCACAGGTAGAGGTGTTGGCGGTGGATCCGTCTTCAGCCATGTTGAATTATGCCCGGAAGCGGCTGAGCCAAAGGGCTACCGGGGCCCGTATCGCACTGCTGGAGGCGGACATTGGCGAGGCCAGCGTTAGAGCGGCAGTGCCCGAAGGCGGGTTTGATTACATCGTCTGCACTTTAGTATTGTGTTCGATCCCGGAGGTGGCGGCTTCCCTGAGGCTATTTCGACAATGGCTGAAACCTGGGGGGCAATTGTTGGTTATCGAGCACATTCAAGATAAACGTCAGCCTCAGCGCTGGTTCCAGGGCGTAATCACACCAGTGTGGAAACACCTGGCGGAGGGCTGCCACCTCGACCGCCCAACCGACGAACTTCTAAAAGCGGCTGGCTTTCGGCCCGTGGAAGAATCCTATTATTACAGGTGGGTTCCATTTTACTGGGCTGTGCTGGAGTGATGGCAGGCCTGCGGCTCTATTCTATTGTTTGACGGATGTGCGGATACACAAACCCGCAAGTGAGCCAACGAGCCTTGCCTACCCGCTTCACTTACTCTCCTCTCACAAAAGCCACTGGCATGCGGTGGTCGAAGGTGCCGGTGAGGGTAGGGGTTTGAATATTGCCGGTATACATACGCACATTTTGGTGGACGTAATCGAACAGTTCCTGGATGGTGATGATCGGGTTGCCATCCTGGTTGGCTTCGCCCTTTAACCCTCTGACCAGGAAGTGGCTGAAGATGCCGGAGCGCAGCCCGCCGTCTTCCAGAGAATATTCCTCTCCTTTGGAACTCATGAGCAGCGCCATACCGCCGTAGGAATCTTCGAAGGCCTGGTAGTATTGTTTCAGGGCGATCTGCAATGGCGTCTTGGTGGATAGGAGGCTTCCGGAGTGGCAGGCATCGGCCAGTACCAGTTTGTGCTTGGCCTTGCTCTCCGTGAGCAGGGCCTTGATCTCTTCGTGTTTCAGCTGGTTGTTATATCCGTCGAAATCGACGGGCAGGAAGGAGCCCTGCAGGCCGTGCCCGGAGAAATAAAAGAGGATTACGTCATTCTCGTCGGCGCGAAGGAACGTGGTGCGCATGGCGTTGAGGATATTTTTTCTGGTGGCCTCTTCATCGATCAGCAGGCGGAGCTGCCGGTCGGGTAGGGCTCCCCCTTCGGGGCTTTTCAGAAAGGCATAGACCTGATAGGCGTCATCATCGGTGTACCGCAGAGGCGGCATGTGGGAATAGGTCGCCGCCCCAACGACCACCGCCCATATTTTGACTTGTTCGTCGCGGTCGACGGGAATGGGAGCCGGCCCTTCCGCCTCTCCCTGTACGTATAGTTTTTTTACCGGCTTGCCGAAATCCCAGATGGCGCCTACAACACGGCCGTTAGCGTAATACATTACGCCGTTGCCGTGAGGGGTATGTTGTTTCCAACCGCCTTCGTAGCGGCTGCCGCTGGCGTAATAAACGGTGCCGTTACCCTGGGGCATGCCGTTGAAAAATTCGCCTACGTAGGTTGAACCGTCACTGTAGGTATATTTGCCGAGGCCATCATTACAGAAGAGCAGGTTGCAATTGCGCAGGTTGGAAGTATCACCGGTAAATGCATATTTGCTCCAATCGGCTATATATTGCCCTTCCACCCATTCGCCGGTAATTTCCTCACCGTCGTCAAAGGCCATTTTGCCACTGCCATGCCTTTTGTTGTTGGCCCATTGGCCCTGGTAGGAAGAACCGTCGGAATAGAACATAACGCCTTTTCCATGGCACTGTCCCTGTTTGAAGGTACCTTCGTAGCGGTCGCCGTTGGCAAAAGAGAAAACACCGAAACCTTCCGGGTGGCCGGCAACCCACTGTCCTTCGTAGCGGTTGCCGTTGGCGTAGGCCATAATACCCCGGCCGTTAAACAGGCTTCCTTTGAAGTCGCCGGTGTATTTATCCTGGTTTTGAAAATCCATGATGCCAATGCCCTCGCGGTAGCCCTTTTTCCATTCGCCGGTGTATTCGTCTCCGTTGGAGAAGTAGAGCGTGCCCTTGCCATGAGGCTTGCCCTCGCGGAATTGGCCTTCATACCGGGCCCCACTCGGATAGATGCAGGTGCCCTCTCCATTGATGCAATTACCGTTTAAACATTCGATCTGCGCGTTGGCCAAGGCCGATAAACTCAGGAAACCCAGTAAGATCAGTGCCCCTCTCATGATGGTTGTTGTTTTAATCTGTCATCAAAGCGATGTTCAGGTTGAAGTGTCTGGTGGGTAGAGCTTGTTGCAGATCGGTACGGTTTATGGTGATCAAAAGTTCAAGATATAAATCCAATTTAGAGCTTAAATATTGCTTGGGCTTCAGCTTTTAAGAAAAATTTAGAACAATTGTTAAAGGACTACAAGGGCGCGCCCCTGTCCAGAGCAGGTATACTGTTTTTTAGCAACTTTTATTTTATTTTTGTCTCTCTGAGGCGGGGCGTTGGTTCTGCTGTTTCTCCAGGGTAATAAACGTAAACATTTCATAAGAAAATAGTATCAAAATGTTAAGAAGAACTTTATTCGTTATTCTCGCAGCAGCTCTTGTAGTAGCTTGCAACAGTACTGCCAAACAGGGCAGCCAAACAGAAGCAGAAAAAACGACCGGCTCGACGGAGCTGAAGGGCAAAACTTTCGGGGCAGCCTTTTCCCCGGATGGAAGCATCGATTACAGTGAGATGGCCAAGCAGATGGATGGGCGCGATTCGGTAGAGCTCAAGATACAGGGTACTGTACAGGAGGTTTGCCAGATGAAGGGCTGCTGGATGCTCGTTGCTTCTGACGACAGCAATCAGGAGCCCGTGATGGTCCGGTTTAAGGACTACGGTTTCTTTATGCCGAAAGACATTGCCGGCCGGAAGGTGGTCATGGAAGGATGGGCGTTCCGGGAAGTGACCCCAGTGGACGAACTGCGTCATTATGCTGAGGATGCTGGTAAATCTCAGGAAGAGATCGATGCCATCACCGAGCCTAAGGATGAAATGAAATTCCTGGCCTCAGGAGTCCTGCTCCTGGATGAGCAGTAACCTCAAAGGAAAGGCAGGAAAGTATA
The DNA here is from genome assembly GCA_020636405.1 of Lewinellaceae bacterium. Taxonomy (GTDB): domain Bacteria; phylum Bacteroidota; class Bacteroidia; order Chitinophagales; family Saprospiraceae; genus JACJXW01. The sequence continues at coordinate 524,070 of JACJXW010000004.1, forward strand.
TTTCTACTTTCCTGCCTGTATTTCTTTCTGAGTGCCAACTATTTCAAAAAAGAAACGTAAGAAATACGAAAGCGATTTCGACTCGCGTTAACAAATGCAGACAGCAGGAATCTATCGCCTGATCATCAATAAACCCGGAAGCCTTTCCTACAGCGGAGTGTCTACTCCCTGGCCTTTTGCTTCGAGGCAAGCCGCTGTGGCTAAGAAAAAAACAGCACCATGAATTTTCATGCAGCCAAAGCTTTCGTCCTGGATAAACTGGAGCGGGAACTCTCGGAGCAGCTTGCCTACCATGGCATTCATCACACGCTGGATGTTTTTTATACCATCGAAGAATTGTGTTACCTGGAGAAGGTCTCTCCATACGAAGAACTGCTGTTGAAAACAGCCGCGCTTTTTCACGATTCCGGTTTTACGATCAACAACAAGGAGCATGAAATGCTGGGATGCCAGATTGCCCGTCAACACTTACCGGCTTATGGGTATACCCCGACAGAGGTCGACCGCATCTGCGGTATGATCATGGCGACCAAAATCCCTCAGGATCCGCAGAACTACCTGGAGGAGATCATGTGTGATGCCGACCTGGACTATCTTGGCCGGGACGATTTCTACGATATCGGCTCTACCCTTTTCGAAGAGTTGAAAGCCTACAATGTCCTGAAAACAGAGGAGGCATGGAACCGCCTTCAGGTGAATTTCCTGGAAAAACACGCCTTTTTTACCCGGACCAACAAGAGGCGCCGGGCCCCGAAAAAGCAGCAGTATCTTAAAGAGTTAAAAGTAATTGTAGACAGTTACGAAAAAAGTTGAGCACAGAGGCAGCGGTTAAGGAAAGCCATGCGTTCTCCTCTCAGTTTGATGATATAGGCGTAATATTTTGTAAGCAGCCTCTACTTTACGCTCACTAGTTCATATTGTTTACATACTCAAGGAGAGGCTGCTTACTTTTGCTCCCCTCTGCAAAAAAAAAATTACTTTTGTTTTTTATTGGGCTTTTTAGCAAAGCGCGGCTGGCGGGTATCCTCGCATGTTCGTTTCGAAGGCGTTCTGCGCAGGATAAGAGGCGGTTATGTGCATAAGCGGCCGCCTTCTTCCGGGTGGAGGTCCAAATAGGAGAAGAAAAAAGCGCTCCAAAAAAGCGGAGAATGCCTTTGTAAAAAGGATGAAAGGCAAAGTGGAAGCGGCAACGCCTAGCTGGATTGCAAGCGTATATGCTGCCGGGTGCATTTGGAGCGCTTCAAAAGTTCTACAGCGTTTTAACCATAAACGTGGCAATACAAAGGTAAGGCATATCATTCTGTAAAAAAATTACAGAAGAACAGGTTTTAAACAGGCCAGTTATGGTCAAAAAAAGAGCCTTTTTTTTATTATATGCTTGCCAGTCAATTATTTATATGGTTCAAATGCACTACATGATCTCCATGTCAGTACTGCTGATATTACTCTCCTCGTATTTGACTTCGTATTCATCAATGAGATCGGGGGTTGCCTGGTTGGAGGAAGTGATCACTCCCAAGGCGATCATAAAAGCAATTATTGCAGCCATAGTTTTAAACAATTTTAATTTTGTTTAAAACTATGGAGTCTCCCTATACTTCTGTATAACTTTTTTCTACCAAAAAAACAGGCCAGATTTTTATATTTTTGAGCTCTACTTTTTCTTTATCTATTGATTTTCAAATAGTAAGGTGTTTTAGATTATATCCAGATAATAATGGAAGAGCTCATTCAGTTAATTAAAATTATTAGTCCAAACAAGGTAAAATCCCTTGAATTGGTCTATTCAGGGCAGGGACAAGGATCCAAAATCCAGCAATTGTACCGGAGCCTGGCCGAAGATGATTCCACCCCGGAAGAAGAGCTGGTGTCAAAGTTTTATAAAGGCAGGAACAGAAAGGTTTATTTCAACCGGCTGAAACGGGAGTTGAAGGGGCGCCTGATCAATACCCTTTTCCTGATTGATGCCGGCGGGCCTGGATATTCCGAGGTTGCCAGTGCCTATTACAATTGTTACAAGAATTCGACAGCTATTAAGGTGCTGCTGGCCAGAGGCGCCCGGCAGGTGGCTATTCGCCTGGCTGAAGATACGCTGAAGCATGCTGAACATTTTGAGTTCACAGACGTACTGCTGAGCCTTTCCAAGGACCTCCGTTTTCATTACGGCACTATCCTTGGAGACAAGAAAATGTTTGATCTTTTCAACAGTAAAGTCGGCCATTACTCGCAGGTTTACCTTGCAGAACTGAAGGCGGAGGAATATTACACTTCGCTGGCCCTTACCTTTACCGTTTCTGGTGCGGCTAAGACTGAATTCACCGGACAGGCCGAGCGTTACGCCCTTGAAATGGAAAAAGCCATGGCCCAGTATCATTCCTACCGGCTCAACCTTTACGCTTTTACCGTTATTGCCTTGCGCTACGAAATGGCCAACGATCATGAAAACACCATCGCCACCTGCAGGCGGGCAGTAGCCTATTTTGAAAATAAGCAACATCTGGCATCGCGGCAGGCGCTTTTCAATTTCTACTTCCGCATGATTCCCGGTTATGCGCTCCTGGGCCGTATTGAGGAAGGGACCGAGGCGGCTTTGCAGTGCCTGGACTGGGTGGATAAGGGGCTCTTCAACTGGTTTAGGGTCATGGAATTTCTTTTCATTCTTTACCTGCATTCCGAAAAGTACCAGAGCGCTTATGAAGTTTACAAAGAGGTGACCGAACAAAAGCACTTTTCCAAACAGTACTCGGCCATTCAGGAAGTGTGGTACATCAATGAGGCCTATCTGTACTATTTTATGTCCATGGGCATTATCGAAGTGGGGGAGGAAGATTCCATCAGAAAATTCAGAGCTTCCCGTTTCCTAAATGAAGTGCCTACTTATGCCAAGGATAAGCGGGGTAATAACATTGCCATACTTATCTTGCAAGTACTGTTTTTGTTGCAGCAGCAACAGTACGGCAAGATCATCGACCGGGTAGAATCTCTGCGTACTTACACCCACCGTTATCTCCGGCGGGATGAAACATTTCGCAGCAACTGTTTCATCAAGATGCTGACTCAACTGCCTGCCGCTAATTTTCACAAGGTGGCGGTCATCCGGAGGGCTCGAAAATACTGGGAAAAATTGCAATCGGTGGGTATTATTCATAACCAAAGCCTCGAACTGGAAGCCGTGCCCTACGAAAAACTCTGGCAGTTCGTACTGGAATCTCTGGAAGGAAACTGAGGCGGGTAGAAACAAAAAATGAGAAAACGGAAACGCTGGCTTCGCACTTCCGGCTTAGAATTGGCTGTGAGAGCAGGATTCGAACCTGCACGGGGCGGTTAGCAATAACGCAAAGGTTTAGTGGTCAACCCTAGCCCGAAGGCATTACGTTACGTTTATCCCGAACTCCCCACCCCCGAGACAAGAGGGCATGGCTGCCTGTTTCATCACCTCACAATGTTTGGAAGCCGGAAGCGGGACACGAGCGAAGCGACTGGCGAAAATAATGCGGAAGGCAGAATTTCCGACTTCGCACTTCGCACTTCCGGCTTAAGAACTGGCTGTGAGGGCAGGAGTCGAACCTGCACGGGGCGGTTAGCCGCAGCGCCGAAACGCTACGTTTATCCCGGGCCCCCCACCCCCGAGACAAGAGGGCATGGCTGCCTGTTTCATCACCTCACAGTATTGTGGCCGGTATTTCAATCTTCAAAAAAAGAGCGGCTACATTTAACCGCTGTTGTTGATACAAAAGTATAGCAAAGGGTGTTTTTGTGCAAATTTTTTAAAGAAAAAATAAAAAATTTATTAAAAACATAATAATTTTGTAATAATGTTTGAATTTTAAAAAAGTAATGGGTTTGAAGGCGCTTAAATTGAGGATCTTCGAAAAATGCCTGGAATAGGCCCTTGAAGTATCAAAAAAAGGGGGCTGAATTTGTAATTGTAACATAAAACCAGTAAAAGGGCGGCCACTCATGCGGCGAAATTTTGGGAGAAAGAGGCGGTAATCCTGAAAAAAACAGGCCTGCTGTATTTTTCAGGAAACCGAAAGGCGCTTCCAAGCAACATCAAGGGCATTTCTATTGTCTTTTAGATAAAATATACTACCTATACAGCCTGCTTCAGGCGGAAGCCCTCTATTAGGGCCAAACGATCACCCGGCTTTGTGATTTTTCCTGAATCGCTCCCTTCTACTGTTACCTGTAGGCGGGCAATAATCTTTTTACTTTAAACAAAACGGAAAATGATGAAGCAATTTTACATTCCTGTTTTTCTGTTTGGCCTTCTGTTTGCGGCCGGATGTGGGGCTAATCAAGACAACGGCCAGATTGCCAAAGAAGTCTGTGATTGCATGCGCCCCCTTTTTGAGTCTTATAATTCCATCAAAGACGCGCGGGATGTGAATGACCCGGAGGCCTTGCAACGGTTTGTCGAAAAGCTGGAAGCCGTCAATGAGGAGGTATCTGTTTGCGCCGAGCGCATTGAGGAACGCTATGGCGTTCTGGAAGGGGAACGGGAAGAGCGGGTTAAGGCGGCCATGCGGGAGATATGCCCGGAGGTTATCCAAACCTTGAACGAGGCGGAGCGCACCCTGATGCAATAGACAGGAAACAGGGCCGGGCCATCCGGCTCCTGCCCTCAGCTCCGGTTCTCCCAATGCCCAAACTGATTCGTCCCTAAGCATCTCGGGCGTAACAATTGAACCACCTAGCCCCCGGAAACGGCCTGCATCAGGAAGGCGCAGATCAGTGCGCCATAGGTGCCCAGGGCATATCCCAGGACTGCCATCAGGACGCCGACTGGCGCCAATGCAGGGCTGAAGGCGGATGCAACAATGGGCGCAGAAGCTGCACCGCCGACGTTGGCCTGGCTGCCTACCGCCACGAAGAAGAACGGTGCGCGGATGAAAAAGGCTGTAAGCAGCAGGATCATGACGTGAACCATCATCCATACGATCCCTATGGCAAACAGGCCCAGGTTTTGCAGTACTTCTCCCAGGTTCATCTTCATTCCGATGGTCGCGACCAGAATATAGATGAATACACTACCCCATCGCGAGGCGCCCACGCCTTCCAGTTTGCGGGCGGAAGTAAAAGACAAGCCCAGGCCCAGGGTAGTGGCAATGACGATCAGCCAGAAGAATTCTTCCATCAGTGAGCTGAGCTTTGCGGCATCCAGAGTCTCCCGGAAGCGTTCCATAAACGGGGTGATCACATCCGTACCCCAATGCGAGATGGCGACTCCGCCGAACGCTACCCCCAATAAAACAAAAGCGTCTTTGGTAGAAGGGATACGGGCTACGCTCGCCTGATAATCCTGGACTTTGCGCTTGAGCTCCTCGATGGCAGAGTTGTCCGCTTTGAGCTTCAGGTCGAGCCGGTCGGAAATACTCGCGCCATAAAGCAAAAAACCCATCCAGATATTGGCAACTACTACATCCACCACGATCATAGAGGCGAAGAGGTTGTCACTGACATTAAAGATCTCTTTCATAGCAGTCTGGTTGGCGCCGCCGCCAATCCAGCTGCCGGCGACGGTCGACAGGCCCCGCCACACTTCATCCGGGCTGGCCTGCACCAGGCCGGGCGCCAGGTAGTCGATGATCAGCAACGCCACCGGGCCGCCCAGTATGATACCGATCGTGGCGGCAAAAAACATGATCAGCGCCTTGGGGCCCAGGTTGATGATCCCTTTGAAGTCGATGCTGATGCAAAGCAGGATCAAACTGGCGGGAAGCAAATAGCGGGAGGCCACGAAGTAAAGCTGGGATTTTACGATGAATGGTTTAAGGGCGTCTGCAGGAAGGCTACTCACTGCCAGGGCTCTCTTAATTTCTCCCCAGCCGGCTGTGTCGGAAAGGCCGGGCGCCACGCCCTCCTGAAGAAATTCCCGTAACTTATTCAGGTCGTACCACTGAGGCGCAATCAGCCCGAGTGGCCAATGGAGCAGGGCCGGCAGAAAGTAACACAGCAGGAGAGGAGGTACATAAGTATAAAACTTTTGCCATCTGGGGTTTTTGCTTCCAGAGGTCACAAAGACCAGGGCAAGGATAACGATGAGGATGCCAAGAACGATAGCATCATTTGTGAAAACAGGTTGTATCATATTCCGCCGGTTTGGGTTTCAATCCTGGCAAATATACTGGACTGGACTGGGTTCACAAAATGTATTATACTGTGCCAATCCAAAACAAAATTGCAACTTTGTGTCTGTTCAATGATTAAATAGAGGCATTATGTCGGACGAACAATTCATGAAGGAAGCCATTCGCCTGGCCATTGAGGGGGTAAAAGCCGGCCATGGCGGCCCTTTCGGGGCGGTGATCGTAAAAGACGGAGAGATCATCGGACGAGGCCAAAACCGGGTGATTATAGATAATGACCCTACCGCCCATGCTGAAATGGTGGCCATCAGGGAAGCCTGCCGGCGCCTGGGCCACTTTCAGCTTGAAAGCTGTGTGGTTTACGCTTCCGCCGAACCCTGCCCTATGTGCCTGGGAGCGCTGTACTGGGCTCGCCCCAGCCGCATCGTTTTTGGCAGCGGAAGGGAAGATGCAGCCAGCATTAGCTTTGACGATGCATTCATTTACAGGGAACTTGACCACCACCACAGCCAGCGCCACATTCCCACCGAACAGATCATGCGGGAAGAGGCGCTCAAAGCGTTTCAGGCCTGGGTAGAAAAAGAAGATAAGACCCGGTATTGAGCCTCCGAAGAAGGAAAATGTATAAAAAGAAATTGCTATGAAAATAAACTGGAGGCGAACCGCCCTGGTAGTAATTATCGTACTGATCAATATTGGATGCGACCAGGCGACCAAACAGCTGGCAAGAGATCAGCTCATGTCCGTAGAGCCGCTTTCCTATCTGGGCGACTTTTTCCGGCTCTCCTATGTTGAGAATAAAGGGGCCTTTCTGAGCCTGGGCGCCGGTTTATCCGAACAACTGCGATACTGGGCATTGCTCATTCTGCCGTTGGGGTTGCTGGTGGGGCTGCTCCTCTATACGCTGTTCTCCACCAATGTCAACCGCTGGCAGGCCATAGCCTTCAGCTTCATCATTGGAGGAGGTATCAGCAACGTCTACGACCGTATCCTGTACGGACAGGTGGTCGATTTTATGAATATGGGCGTGGGTAGCCTGCGCACCGGCATTTTCAATTTCGCGGACGTATCCATCATGATCGGCCTGGGTATCATGCTGCCCATGATCTTTAAAAAAGAAGAAGAGGAGAAGGATAAAACTTCCGGGTAAATGACTATTGGAGCATATTTGCTCGTTCTCGTCTCACCAACACTTATCCGACAGACTCCTGGCGGCCTTCATTCGGCCGCTTCCAGCCTTTTCAGCACCTCCACTTCAAATACCAGGGGCGTGTCGGGCGGAACAAGGAAGCCCTCTTTCCCATCCGATAATCCTTTATCACCGTAGCCGAGCGGTGAGGGTACGAACAGTTGTATTCGCCCCCCGGGAGCGATCAGCAGCAGGCCTTCGTTCCAGCCCGCGATCATATTGCCGATGTAGAATTGCAGCGGTTTGTCGCGGCGGTAGGAAGAGTCGAACACGCGGCCATCCAGGAAGTAACCTTTGTAGTGGGCGGAGATATAATCGCCCCATTTTAGTTTTTCTCCTTCTCCTTCCTTGAGAATGCGGTAGAGCAGGCCTGAGCGGGTGCGCTCCAGTGGGATGAGCTCGTCGATGGCATAATTGACGATGGCGTTTTGGTCCTGCTCCATCTGGTTCTGCGGTTCGGCGACCAGGTAGGAGGAAAGCTGCAGAATGGCCTGGTCCTCGTTTACCGGTTCGGTGGGTTCCTCCTGTTGTGCTGCCTGGCCTGGCCGGCCGGCCGTTTCGCCGGCACTGCCGCCGCAGGCGGCCAGGAGGAAGGGAAAAGAGCTGAGAAAGAAGAGGAACTTTTTCATAGGAATTGGTTTGGGGCTAAGATACTCAACTCTTTTCCCTTTGGCAAAAGACGCTATCTGTGCTTATCTGACAAACAAGCTTGGAATTCGCAGTATTCCCGCCCTGATGATCTTCCAGTCCGGTGAGCGCAAATGGCAGGGTATGGGCGTGCAGAACCTCGGGGTATTGAAACAACAATTGGAAAAGCTGGTTGAATGATGTAACTCCTTGCCCTTTTCTCAATTTTACTATATTTGCCTTGCTTTGGCAGTATACCTTCGGGTGTACCAAAGGCGTTTTAACCACAATCCAACAGTTGTAGAGCGGCTTCCCAATGATGGCGACAGCTGCTGTGCACGCAGGTAAGAGCCCGTTAGGCTCCTTGTTTTGGCAAGAGGCTTAACGAACGCCAAATAAGCAGGCAACGGTATGACTAACCAATTGACACCGACACTCATTCTTGGAATAATAGCAGTTTACTTTCTGCTATTGATCATAGTCTCCTACTTTACGGGGAGAAAGGCCGGCAATGCGGAGTTTTTCCTGGCAGGACGGAAATCCCCCTGGTATCTGGTGGCCTTTGGTATGGTCGGCGCCTCTCTTTCCGGCGTTACTTTTATTTCTATTCCCGGCGTAGTAGGGGCGGATGGGGCCAATAAGGACTTTTCCTACATGCAGATCGTATTTGGTTATGTACTGGGCTACCTGGTCATCGCCCGGGTGTTGTTGCCCTTGTACTACCGCCTCAACCTCACGACGATCTACGGATATCTCGAACAACGCCTGGGCCTTCATGCCTACAAGACCGGCGCTGCTTACTTTCTGGTTTCCCGGGCCATCGGCTCGGCGTTTCGCCTGTACCTGGTAGCCATTGTCCTGCAGGAGTTCGTACTGGGGCCATTCGGCATCCCTTTCTGGGCGACGGTAGCGGCTACCATCATACTGATCTGGATCTACACTTTCAAAGGGGGGATCAATACTATAGTATATACCGATACCCTTCAAACCTTCTGTATGCTCATGGCGGTTATCCTAACGATTTTCGCTATTGGCAATGCGCTGGAAACTGATATTGCCGGGCTGTTTAAAATGGTGCAGGCCAGTTCTTATTCCCAGGTCTTTTTCTTTGAAGGCGGATGGGACGACCCCAATAACTTTTTTAAACAATTCATCAGTGGCGCCCTGATCACGATCGTTATGACCGGGCTCGACCAGGATATGATGCAGAAGAACCTGAGCTGCCGTAATATCGGAGAAGCGCAGAAGAACATGTATACTTTCAGTACCGTGTTGGTTTTTGCCAATGCCTTGTTCCTGACCCTGGGGGCTCTGCTGTATATTTATTCCTCCAGCATCGGATTGGAGATCCCCGGCCAGACGGACAAGCTGTATCCGATGCTTGCAATGCGCCACCTTCCTACTTTCGTTGGCGTGTTATTCGTACTTGGCCTCATCGCAGCAGCCTATTCCAGTGCCGATTCCGCCCTCACGGCGCTTACGACCTCCTTTTGCGTGGACTTCCTGGGTTTCGAAAAAAGTGAGGTCAGTGAAGATTCCAAACAACGCACTCGCTTTTTTGTACATATTGGTATTTCCTTTTTGTTGTTTGTGATCATCATAATATTTCATTCCATCCACAATGAAGCGGTTATCAGCAGCCTGTTCGTGGCGGCGGGTTATACCTACGGCCCTATTCTCGGCCTGTTTGCCTTTGGCCTGATGACCCGAAGAGAGGTGCGCTCCGTACTGGTAGTCCCGGTTTGTTTGGCCGCGCCGGTTTTATCCTATTTTCTGGATAAATATTCCGGGCAGCTCTTCTTTGGATTTCAGTTCGGGTTTCTCATTATAGCGCTTAATGGCCTGATTACTTTTCTCGGCCTTTGGATGATCTCCTGGCGTCCGGTGGCCCAGAGCTGATCTTTGAGGCTCTGGCATTGACAACGCTCAACTATCCATCAATTGAGGTGAACTGTCCGACATTTTTCCTACCTTGCGCTCGATTTTTTAAAAGCGTATAATTACTGCTGCTATGACAAAGATCCGCGCAGCGATCACAGGTGTTAACGGATATGTGCCCGATTACGTGCTGACCAACGCCGAACTGGAGCAGATGGTCGATACCAATGACCAATGGATCAGGGCGCGCACGGGTATTCAGGAAAGGCGCATATTGAAAGGAGAAGGCAAGGGCACTTCCACAATGGGCATCGAGGCGGTACGGGGCTTGCTGGAGAAAACCGGCACGGCTCCCGAAGAGGTGGATCTGATGATCTGCGCCACCGTCACCCCGGATATGCAGTTCCCGGATACGGCCAACCTCATCGCCGATGCCCTGGATATTCGCAATGGCTTCTGTTTTGACCTGCACGCCGCCTGCTCCGGCTTCCTGTATGCCATTACGGCTGCCAGCCGTTTTGTGGAGAGCGGGGCCCATAAAAAGGTGGTCGTTGTGGGCGCCGACAAGATGTCTTCCATCGTCGATTATACCGACCGTTCGACCTGTATCCTGTTTGGCGACGGGGCCGCTGCCGTCCTTCTGGAACCCAATGAGGATGGCTATGGCATACGCGATTCCCTGTTGAGAAGTGACGGCGCCGGCCAGGTATTTCTCTTCCAGAAGGCCGGCGGGTCCCGTTACCCGGCCAGCCCGCAGACGGTTGAGAACCGCGAGCATTTCGTCTATCAGAACGGAGGGCCGGTCTTTAAAGCGGCGGTATCGGGAATGGCGGATGTGGTGGCGCAGTCCATGAAGCGCAACAACCTGTCCGTCGATGATGTCAGTTGGGTGGTTCCGCACCAGGCCAACCGAAGGATCATCGAGCAGGTAGCCAGAATGGCTGACTTCCCCCTGGAGAAGATAATGATCAATATCCATAAATACGGAAATACGACTGCGGCAACCATACCCCTGTGCCTCTGGGAATGGGAAAACCAGCTCAAAGCGGGGGACAACCTCATCCTGACGGCTTTCGGCGGCGGCTTCACCTGGGGCGCCGTTTATCTGAAGTGGGCGTATTGAGGGGGCGCAGGCGGCGGTATTCGGAGATCGGCCTCCGGAATTCGCATGCAACCAAGTAGCGAACCTCCGAGTAGCGAATGGCTGAATCACCAACAATTTTCCTATCTTTGCAGGGCTAAAAATTTAAGGAAAAAACCAGAGCATAAAGAAATGGCAACAACTTCTGATATTCGCAAAGGTATGTGCATCGAATTCAACAATGACACTTATGCCATCATTGAATTCCAGCATGTCAAGCCGGGTAAAGGCAATGCTTTTGTGCGTACCAAACTAAAGAGCCTGACTACCGGGCGCGTCATTGATAATACCTTTTCCGCCGGCCACAAAGTGGATGAGGTAAGAGTGGAACGCCGCAAGTTCCAGTACCTTTACAATGATGACATGGGGTACCACTTCATGAATCAGGAAACCTTTGAACAGGTAGTCCTTCGTGAAGACTTTATTGAAAACCCGGGGCTGATGAAAGAAGGCCTGGAGGTGGATATCCTCTTCCATGCTGAAAAGGAAGTTCCGCTCACCCTGGAAATGCCCCAGTATATTATTCTGGAAGTTACCTATACCGAACCGGGGGTAAGAGGAGACACGGCGACCAATACCCTCAAGCCGGCTACCGTCGAAACCGGCGCCGAAGTACGGGTGCCTCTATTCATCAACCAGGGCGACCTGGTCAAGATTGATACCTCAACGAACTCCTACATGGAACGCGTAAAACAATAACGCCTATGACTTTTAAGGAAATTCAGGAGTTGGTAAAAATGATCAATAAATCCAACCTGACCGAATTCAAAATTAAGGATGGAGGATTCGAACTCTCCATCCGCACTGACAAATACGAAAAGCTAAAACAGCAGCAACAAGCAGCGCCCCCTGTCCAGGTGCCGGCTCAGCAGGCTCCTATCATTCAGATGCCGCCGGTGCAGCCGTCCTATTCGGCATCCCCGTCGACAACCTCCGCCTCGCCACAGTCCAGCCCTCAATCGGAGCCGGAAGTGGAAGCGCCTACGGAGAAAAAGAAAGAAGAGGGGGGGAAGTACATCGAGGTCCGCTCGCCGATCGTAGGCACCTTCTACCGCTCTTCCTCACCGGAAAAACCCCCCTATGTCAAAGTCGGGGATGTCATCGAGGTAGGGCAGGTGGTTTGTATCGTCGAAGCCATGAAACTTTTTAATGAGATCGAATCCGAAATTGGAGGGAAGATCGTGAAAGTAATGGTTGAAGATGCACAACCTGTAGAGTACGACCAGGTCCTGTTTTTGGTGGAACCGGCCTGACGTGCCGGACCATCCAATCCGGGCAGCCGCTTCTGTTCTCCTGAAAAGGGCAGGCTCATGTTGCAGCACCTCAATTGAAAAAGTATGTTCGAAAAAATACTCATCGCCAACCGTGGCGAAATAGCATTGCGCATTATCCGTACTTGTAGGGAAATGGGGATCAAGACCGTTGCGGTGTATTCCACTGCCGACCGGGAAAGCCTCCACGTGCGCTTCGCCGACGAAGCCGTATGTATCGGCCCTCCTTCATCGGCGGAATCCTATCTCAGCGTCCCTCGTATCATGGCTGCCGTGGAGATCACCAACGCAGATGCCGTGCATCCCGGTTATGGCTTCCTGGCAGAGAATGCTGATTTCGCCGAGGTCTGCGCCGAATATGGTATCAAATTCATCGGCCCTACACCAGCGCAGATCCGTAAAATGGGCGATAAGATCACGGCAAAGGAAACCATGGTGAAGGCCGGCGTGCCGGTAATACCAGGCTCCGAAGGGTTGGTAAAAGACCCCAAACACGGCAAGAAGATCGCCAGTGAGATCGGTTACCCCATTATCATCAAAGCGACCGCCGGCGGCGGTGGCAAGGGTATGCGTATCGTATGGGAAGAGAAAGATTTTGAGAACAACTGGGACCGGGCCCGGCAGGAAGCCAAAGCCGCTTTCGGCAACGACGGCATCTATATCGAGAAATTCGTGGAGGAACCCCGCCATATCGAATTTCAGATCGCCGGTGACCAGAAGGGAAAGGTCGTTCACCTCTCCGAGCGCGACTGCTCCATACAGCGCCGCCACCAGAAACTGATCGAAGAGTGCCCCTCCCCGTTTATGACCGACGAACTGCGCAAAAAAATGGGTGAAGCGGCCGTACAGGCCGGAGAGGCCATCGATTATGAAGGCGTTGGTACCGTAGAATTCCTGGTCGACAAATACCGCAATTTCTACTTCATGGAGATGAACACCCGTATCCAGGTAGAACATCCGGTGACCGAAGAGGTGATCGACCACGACCTTATCAAAGAACAGATCAAAATTGCCGCCGGAGAACTCATCACCGGAGGTAATTATTATCCGAATGCCCACGCCATAGAATGCCGGATCAATGCCGAGGACCCCTTCAACGGGTTCCGGCCCAGCCCGGGAAGGATCACTTCCTTCCACAGTTCCAAAGGCCATGGGGTTCGGGTAGATACGCATGTCTATGCCGGTTACAACATCCCTCCTTACTACGATTCAATGATCGCCAAGCTCATCTGCCGGGCGCCAACCCGGGAAGAGTGCATCACCAAGATGGAAAGAGCACTGGACGAATTCATCATCGAAGGGGTGAAAACGACAGTGCCGTTCCATCAAAGAATGATGAAGGATGAAAATTTCCGGAAAGGGAACTTCCATACCGGCTATCTGAATACCTTCAAGATGACGGACGACTAACCGCCGCCGTTTCCAGCCGCTGTCGCCGATAGCCCGCTACAGCCTGTGCCCCCTCCGCCCTTACTGTCCATATTGTGGGCGGAAACCCGGTGGAGAAACAGAGGCGCTGCAAAGCGGGCTTTCGTGTTTTCAAAGGAAACAGAAACTAAAAATACTGGAAAATGAGGAGCTCACTTGTTATCCTGTCCTTTTTTACCCTGGCCTTGTGGGGGTGTTCCGGGAATACCTCTTCCAATGGTTCAGATGGTGCTACTTCCGGAGATTCCACAGCGGTGGAAGCAGAGAAGCAACCCACCCGCCCGGCTATGCTGAACCGCAAGAACCGGGTGCCTTTCGAAAAAAAACTGGAAAAAGGGCCCATCCGGTTCCATCTCTCCTCTCCCAATATGCTGGAGGAGAATACCCTGGTCGTGGGAGCCTCCGGCTTCGAAACCCGAAATGATACCTTTCAGCTCATCGTGGAAGGCCTGGTCAGAGAGGCAAGCATAGCCGATCTCGATGCGGACGGTTTTCCGGAGGTATACGCCTTCGCCCAAAGCACAGGGGAAGACTCTACTGCCTACGTCTACGGCTTTTCTTCCTTTAGTAACCGCTCCTACGGACAGGTAGGCGTTACCGGGCTGGAGGCTTTCCCGGAGATGGCCAAAGGCTTCAACGGGCACGACCGTTTCTTCCTGGAAGGGAGCGTACTGAAACGGTCCTTCCCGATATTCGAACAGGGGAAGGACTCGGGCAAAAGAAAGGTTATCACTTACGGCCTCCGCCAGGGAGAAGCCTCCTTTATCCTGGAGCCGGTTTCGAGCGAGGTTGTGGAGTGAGGGCCAGAGGCAACCGGGAAAACCATAAATTGTAAGAATCATGAATAACAGCTTCTGGCGCTTGCTGGGCTATCTGCGCAACTACAAGGCCAACGTTTCGCTCAACGTGTTGAGCAACGTCCTGACGGCTGTTTTCACGGCGGCCAGTATTCCGCTGCTCGTTCCCTTCCTGGAGATCCTCTTCGACCGCAGGGAGCCGGTCATGGAAAAACCGGCGGCCATCACCGATATCGACAGCCTGACGACGAGTTTCAACTATTACCTCAGCCAGCTGGTGGTGGAACAGGGCAAGGAAACAGCCCTGGCCTTTGTATGTGTCACCATCCTTTCCGCCTTTTTTCTCAAGAACCTCTTCCGGTATCTGTCCTTGTTTTTTATGGCGCCGGTGCGCAACGGCATCATCCGGGATATCCGGCAACAGCTGTTCGACAAAGTCCTGATCCTGCCTTTGTCCTACTTTTCGGAGGAACGAAAGGGCGACCTCATGTCGCGCATTACCGCCGACGTGCAGGAGGTGGAATGGAGTATTCTGAACGTACTGGAAGCCGTCTTCCGGGAACCGCTGATCATCATCGGCGCGCTGGCCTTTATGATCTATGTAAGCCCGTCCTTGACGGTTTTTGTCTTCGTGCTCATGATCTTCACCGCCGTGGTGATCGGAGGGGTAGGGCGGTCGCTCAAGCGCAGCTCCTCGGCAGTACAGGAGCGGCTGGGCACGCTGGTCTCTATCGTGGAGGAGGCCCTCGGGGGGCTTCGGATCATCAAAGGCTTCAATGCGGAAGGATACCAGCAGCACAAATTCGCCCTGGAAAACAATGCCTATCGCCGGACACTGACCCGCCTGCTCTGGCGTCGCGACCTTTCCTCTCCATTGTCCGAATTTCTGGGCATCGCCACAGTAGCGGTACTGCTTTGGTACGGTTCCCGGCAGGTCTTCGACGGGCAACTGGCGGCGGAGACCTTTCTGACTTTCATTTTTGCCTTCTACAATGTGATCGACCCGGCCAAATCGCTGACCAAGGCCATCTACAACATCCAGAAAGGCGTTGCCGCCATGGAACGGGTCGAGCGGGTTCTGGATGCAAAGGTGAGCATTCAGGAAAAGCCCGATGCCCTGCCGATCACGCATTTCCAGGAAAAGATCGAATACCGCGAGGTGAATTTTTCTTATCGGGCGGACGATGGGCCGGTGCTCCGGCAGATAAATCTGGACATTCCCTACGGAAGAGTAGTTGCTCTGGTCGGCGCTTCCGGCGCCGGAAAATCTACCCTGGCCGACCTGCTGCCCCGTTTCTACGAAGTGGGCGAGGGCGCCATTTATCTCGATGGCCAGGACATCCGGGACTATAAACTGCGCGATCTGCGCAGCCTCATGGGCATCGTTTCCCAGGAGGCTATCCTGTTCAACGATACCATTTACAACAACATCGTTTTTGGCATGGAGGGCGTCACCGAGCAAGATGTGCAACGCGCCGCCCGGGTGGCCAATGCCCACGACTTCATCATGGCCACCGAGCAGGGCTACCAGACCAATATCGGCGACCGTGGAGGAAAACTGAGCGGCGGGCAGCGCCAGCGCCTGACCATTGCCCGGGCGATCCTCAAGAACCCACCCATCCTTATCCTGGATGAAGCGACCTCCGCCCTGGATTCAGAATCGGAAAAGCTGGTGCAGCAGGCCCTGCTGGAACTCATGAAAAACCGAACCTCCATCGTGATCGCGCACCGCCTCTCCACCATTCAGCATGCCGATGAGATCGTGGTCATGAAGAACGGCCGGATCATAGAGCGGGGCACCCACGAGTCGTTGCTGGAAAAAGCCGGGGAATACCAGAAATTGGTGGAGCTGCAGGCGTTTTGAGGAGGTGTGCTTTGGTGTTGAAGTGCATTCGTGCATTGGTAAGTGCGCTCCGTCTCCGCCGGCAGGAGTCCGGCTATGACGGACAGAGGCCGGAAAGGCTGGTTGTTGCCCTTGGCCGAAATACAATAGAAATATTTTGAAACACTTTGAAATATCGTTCTGCCCAAAGTATTTCGACGTATTTCCACTCTTGGAGTTTCCGTAGCAGCCTCACCTCAACACCTCAACACCTCAACACCTAAACACCTCAACACCTAAACTACTCATGAAACACCAGCAGCGGCACCTTGCTGTGGAAGGCCATTTGCTTGGTGAAGCTGGTGTGGAACAGGCGTTCCCACAATCGGCGGTTGGGAATGAAGAGTGCCAGGACGTCAATCTTATTTTTCTTTACGAACTCATCGAGGCCGTCGGAGGCCGAACGGCTGCCGATCACCGAGAAGTCGGTAAACGGGAAGGGATAGTTTTCAACCATGACGTAGTCTTCTACGCTACCCGCTATTGCTTTGGTGTCGATGTGGACAAAATGTATGGCGCTACCCAGTTGGCCGGCGAACTCCATGAGTTGCCCAACAGCCTGTTCATCGCTGGGCTCGAAGTCTGTGGCGTAGGCAATATGGCTGATGGAGTGGAAAGCCGCGCTTTCCGGGATGGCAAGCACCGGGCAGGGCGCGTGCATCATGGTATGAGTGGTAACGCTTCCCATCATTTTCTCTATGGGATTGCGTTCTCCCTTGGTGCCCATGACGATGAGTCCATATTCCCCATTCTCGGCGGCATCCAGGATCTCCTGGTAGACAAAGATGCCATACTCGGCTTTTAGTTCTCCAATATATCGCGAAGAGCACCCACTGATGAACTCCCGGAGGTGGTGGAGCACCGTCTGCTTCTTTTCATTGAGCATGCGCTCGATGTAATCCGGCGGCACCCTCCCGGCATCGTTGAGCGGCAGGTGGTAGACGTTCATCACATCGATTGGGGTATCCAGGGTTTCGGCTAACCGGAGAGCGTAAGCAAAGGCATTCCGGGCAGCTTCTGAGAAATCAGTAGGAAATAGTATTTTTTTCATGGCCTTATCTTTTGACTTATTCCTCTCTTTCATGTCAGGAAACAGGAGCAGTGGCCTTTTCGTAATCGATACTCAGCACCGGGATGTTGGAGTGGTTGATGAGCGCTTCCACGTTGCTGCCGATCAGCATTCGCTTCAGAGGGTGGCGGTGGTGGTTGGAAATGCCGATCAGCTTGGCGCCAACCTCTTCCGCAAAAGCCCGTATACCGCGTTCCACGTTGAAGTTGCGGTGAATGTGTGTCTCACAACGAAAAGGAGCGCAAAGGCCCCGAAATTCCTCCATAGCTTCATGGCTGAGGAAGTAGGGCGGGTCGAGCAGGGAAGAAGTGTGGATCTCAACCAGGTGGATCTCCGGCACAAAATGCTTGACGAAATCCTTGAACCTCAGGAAGGGCTCTCGCTCGTTCTCGTGGAAGCTGGAGGCAAAAACGACCTTATCGAAGTTGATCTCTTCCAGCGGTTCCTTGATCACCAGGGTAGGGCAGTGTACTTCCCGGACGACCTTCTGAGTATTGGAGCCAACGAAATATTCATTTTTGCCGCCACTGCCGTGGGAGCCCATCACGATAAAGTCGATGGAATGCTTCAGGGCGTACTGTTTAATTTCCTGGGTGAGTTTTCCTCCACAATAAACCGTATTGGCCTCAATATCGGAAAAGCGGTTCCGCAGGTCGTTGAACAGCACTTCCGCATTGTATATCCGTTGCTGAGCTTCAGGCATTTGAGCCTTTTCAAGGGCCGAAAGCTGAGCCCAGTTCTTCGGAATATCCAGGCAGGTCAATAAATGGAGGGTGGCGCCGAAACGGCGGGCCAGCTTAGCAGCAACCTCGGTAGCCTGTGAAGCGCAAGCTGAAAAATCGGTAGGGGCCAGGATGCTCTTCATGAAAAACGATTTTGGTGGAACAATTAAGGCACGAGAGGCTGGAAGGAACACGCCTGGTACGTAGGGTTTGGCTTTTGCGGATCATTCAGCACTCCCTGTTCAAGTTATGAGAGCAGCAGTAGATGCGGCATGATGTTTATCAGCCACCCGGTTGACTTTTATCAGCACTGAACAAAAAAAGGGCAACCATCTATGTGAGATGATCGCCCCTCGTCCTAGTCGCAAAAGCCAATTTTAACTATGTCTTTTGTGTTTATTCTGTCATGCTCCTGCCAGATAGCGGATCAGGTCCCGGCTGGTGACGATGCCCACCACTTTCCCCCCTTCCACTATGGGTAAGGACTGGATGTTGTGGGTAGCCAACAATTGGGCGGCTTCCTTAAGCGTCGTATTGGGAGGGACGCTGATCGGGTCCGGCGTCATCAGGTCATAGATCGTGATATTCTCATTCAGCATCGCTTCATCCGCACGCTGTAATGTTGGCACTTTGCGGCCGTAGGCTTTCAGTACGTCGTTGGTGCTCAGTATTCCAATGAGCTTTCCTTTTTCGTCAGCCACCGGCAGATGGTGAATATCCATCTCAAAAAAGAGGCGGCACAATTGCGTGAAACTTTGGCCGGTATGTGCAAAGAGGACGTTTTTGCTCATAATATCGGCGACGGTTGCGGTGGCCGTGATCATGTTCTGTATTTTTCTTTGTAATGTAATTCAGATGCTCCGCCCTTTCGGTTTTGCTCGGACAGCGTCCAGTGGTCGGTGGAAGTGGTTTGCATCCACAGGTTGCCGGATTTTCGGAAGACCTGTACGTTCAGTCCGAACTTATCCTGAAAGATCTGTTCGAATTCACTCACCTTCATATCGGACTCCACTTTGACGTTTCCCTTGTTGTGAATTTGGCGGGCAGTTTTCAGCGATTGCTCGGGGTCGATGCGCTCCTGTATCGGAGAGCCTTCCCCTTCTGCATGTTGGGAAGAATAAAATTCCAGCTTCAAATAGGGAAACTTACTATTGAATTCTTTTTGGATATCTCTGAATGTCTTGTCATCTGAAATTACCATGGCTTTTGACTTTATACGATGGAAAAGCGGCAAGGCGTTGCCTACTTCTCCTCAGTGCGCGAAATAACACTGCTTCTATCCTCTCTTCCTTCAATTTACTAAGCAAACCGGCCATCGTACGAAAAAAAATGCCTTTTCACACTTTTCTTCCCTTCCAAAGCTAGCCTTTTGCCGTTCCGGCCTGGCTGACAAGAGTCAGTGGCCGGGTTGATTTTTATCATCAGGCTCCTGAAAAAACCGCTAACGAAAAAAAAGGGCCGTCAAAGTAATCTTTGACGGCCTCCCGAAAAACTAACCTCACTAAATAGAAAAAAATTCACCAAGCTATGATTCGTCTTTTGGGGCCGTCCTGGCTATTGCAGGCTATTTTACTACGAGGGTAGGAATAGCCTCATTGATGGCCAGCAGTTTTTCCGTTACGCTGCCCATCAGCAGCAGCTCGACCTGTGAGTGCCCTTTGGCGCCCATCACGATCAGGTCGGCCTCATTTTCACTGGCATAGTCTATAATGTATTGGGCTACGCCTGGCCCTTCCCTGCAGATCAACTCTACCTGGACGGCATCTTTTTGTTCGGGTATATGTGTGTTCAGGAAAGCATGGAAGGCATCCGAATGGTCTTTTTCCAGCATCTCCTGAAACTGTTCCTTGGTCTTCTGGATCTTATATACGCTGAGGTTAGGAACTTCGTAGATGTTGAGGCAAACGATCTCTGCGGGCTCGTACAGCTCCTTATTGAGCGCGATCGCTGTACGAAGCGCCTTTACCGAATGTTCGGAAAAATCAACCGGCACCAGGATCTTCCGGATCTGTGCTTTGGCCTTATCCGGAATGATCAGGACATTGCACTGGGCCTTGCGCGCCAGGTTTTTGGCCAGAATTCCGTGCTGGCTGACGCCGCTTTTCTGCCCGATCACGACCAGGTCGGCTTTCACATCGTTCGTATCCTCCAGCAGTTCTTCCAGGGGGTTGCCCTCTTTCACATCAAACTCGATGTGGATCGTCTGGTCATCGGTGAGGCGGGAACGTATCTTCCTTTCCATCCGGGAAACGACCTCGTCATTGATCTCGTAATTGCTGACCAATGCCTCGGCCTCCCGCTCCATCATGGTGTTGAGTAGGTCAAATTTCGGCAGTACGTGTAAAAAGTAAGCGGCGCCCGTCGGGATCTCCTTTGTGAAGAAATCGAGGTATTCCAGGATCTTTTCGTCAGTTGGGCCCAGTTCGAGCGCAACCATCGCCTGTCGAACCTGGAAGGGTTGGATGGCCGATGATGACTTTGTCATAGAGGTTGGGCTTAAGGACATCATAATACGAACGATTGTTAGTTGCCTTACCAACCAAATATAACCTCCGCCACTATAGCGCTGAATGATAATTATCAGAGAAAGGAATGATTTTTATCAGGGAATGCAGCTGCCTTTTGCGCGGCCATTCGGCATAGGAATGAAAATTAAATAAGTTGGTCCAAGTGCCTAAATATTCTTTCGCCAGGCAAGGCGTGAAGAATGAGCATAGCCTAGCTACGCGAATGATGAACAACGAAGCCTGGCGGAAAAAGATGACGGCAATTGGGCTTAGTTATTTATTTTTCATTCCATAGCGACAATGCCCTGGTGGAAAACCCGCGCAGCACACCCGAACCATGGATAGGAGAAAGCAGGGTAGCTGGTGTTAAAATAGCCCATTTTGTAATGGATCAAGCCTGGAAATAAGTATATTCAACCCCATCTACCCACTGTCAACAACACTAACATCAAGCGCTCATTAACCAAAACCGATTGATATGGCCCGTTCATTTTTCCTGTTCGTATTGTCCGCCATGGCGCTGGCGGCTATTAGCGCCTTGCTGCGCGCTCAAACGCCCGGCCGGCTCTTAGCAGAGGCGGACACACATTTATCCGCCGACTTCGTGTGCCGAAGCCTTGCGAAGGAACAAGCCTTGGCGAAGGAGGACACACACACACACAACAAATGCTGACTTCCGGAGCTTCTACACTCCTTGAACCAGCTCTGACCGGCCTGTCGCATTCCGGCGCGGCAAATTTGTTAACCGATTGCCGCCTCTGGCAAAGCCAGGCGCTGGGGGCTTCCTCCGGCAGCGCCGTTTTCGACACCTGCAGCCTGGGCACAGTGAGCATAACCGAGCAGCAACCCCTGAGTTCTTACGTTACTGACGATTATTTCCTGGTGTTCGCTGATATGTGCGGAGACGGGGAAATCATTACCCAAATCAATGCCGCGCCGGCCAATGGCGGCTGGGCTGGCCTGGAAGTGCGGGAAGATATGGCTTCCAGCGCCCGGAAATTCGGGCTGCGGACGCAAACCAGCACCATCGTTCAACCCTTCATTCGCAGTACAGCGGGGCAGGCAATAACGCTGTTGTCTTTCATAAAGCCCCCGCACCAATGGCTAAAGGTCAGCCGCAGCGGCGACTACTTCACCGCCTATACGTCCTCCGACGGTAATTTTTGGTTTTTCGTGTACGCCGCAGTGCTTCCCCTGCCTGAATGCGTTAAAGCGGGGGTGTATACACAGAGCCTTTATGTTGGGGCGCCTGCTACCGCCTTGTTCAATCAGGTAACCATCACCGACAACAGCCCGGCAACAGCAGTTAACTTCGCAGACAGCACGCTTACCGCCGGCTCCGACACCACCCTCGCCCACTGCGGGGACGAAGCCCGCCTCGGCGGCCGCTTCTGCATGCTCTCAGATGTAGAAATCACCTACACCTGGGACGCAGAAGGCCAGGTGATTGGCGAATACACAGTAGTCAACGACAGCATTGCGATAATAACCGGCAATATAGATACCTCAACCCACGAACTGGTGATTACCCCCGGCACAACGGCAGAGTACGTCCTTCGCCGCACCATATCCGATTTCGGAGGGCTGCCCAACGATTTTGCCCTTTGCGCTGAGACAGATACCGTTACCGTTACGGTATTGCAGGCGCCGCCCTCGCCGGGTTTTACTTTTGTTGTGAACGAAGACAGTTGCCAGGTGCAATTTACCAGCCTGGACACAACGGGAACGCACCTTTGGGATTTTGGAGATACGGGCAGCAGCTCTGCAGCCAACCCCTTGCATACGTATAGCGGCAGTGGGCCATTTTCCGTAGTACACACCATAAGCAATGAATGTGGCGCCTTCGACACCACTCAGGTTGTAAATATCAACTGCTGCACCGCCCCCACACTCACCATCACTGCCACCCACGACGGCTGCGGCAATGTCAATTTCAGCGCCACGGCCACCGGCGACAACCCCACTTTAGTGAGTTATGACTGGGCCTTCGGCGACGACGCCACCGACACTGCCGCTGCGCCTAGCCATACCTACGCCGGGGAAGGAACCTACATCGCCAGCCTGACGACGGTTAACGACTGCGGGGAGCAGGCCAGCGCCACAGATACCTTAACTATTGATTTTCCCGAAACGCCGGATGCCACCTTCACCATCAGCATCGACACCTGTAGCGGGAGGGTGGATTTCACCGCCGCCCCCGGCCAGGAAGCCAACGGCCACCTGTGGGCCTTCGGCGATGCCGGCAACCATACCGATCAGGGCGTAGGGCTGACGGCCGTTTCTTTTACCTACCCAACTCCAGGTACCTATACCGTAAGCCATACGGTGGATGAACCCACCTGCGGAGCAAGCGATTTGGCAACCGCTACCTTCACCATACCCGCCCTGCCGCCTGTGGGCGACCCCAGCCAGGTGTTTACTACCCACCTTGGGTGCAACGAAGTAGAATTCCAACTGCGCGATTCCCTGGGCGGCACGCTGTTTTTTGGAGACGGCGCCTCGGTTATTGCCGATACGGCCTATATCTACCATACCTATAGCGAAGCGGCGGATTATACCGCCACCTACACCCTGGGCAGCGGCTGCGCCCAGGACAGCTTTAGCTTCATCGTGAAGCTGGCGCAATATGCCCCGCAGGCGGAAGCCCAGCTGACCGACACCTTTTGTTTAGGCGTTGTGGTATCCAGTGCGGACACCATTGCCGGCTACGGTTATCAGTGGCAGTTTGGCGCTTCGGGCCCGGTTGCCGGAGCGCAGGCGGCCTTTACCTTCGACAGCTCCGGGCTATACAGCATCATCCTTACGGTTTCAGATACCTGTGGGAACAGCGCTTCAGACACCCTACAGGTAGCGGTACAGGATTGCGCTGAAGCTCTGAGCTGCCCCTGCAAAAACGGCGTCAACATCGTTGCCGACTCCATAAACGGCACCCGGCTGAGCACGCTGACAGCCCTGGGCATCCTGCCGCCGGGCCTGCTGGCCAACACCTGCCTCGCCGTCTCCGGCCTGCTGCTGATCGACGAGGATTACGACATTTCCGGCGGGGAGGTATACATGCACCCCGGCTCGGAAATAGGCGTGGGCCTTGGCAGCGAGCAGGTTACCTTTGCCATCAGCGCCATGTGGCAAAGCCCGGGCGTACAAGGCTGCGGGCAGATGTGGAAAGGCATCCGGGTGGGCGACGATTCCCGCCTGGTGCTCAAAGGCGCCCGCATAGCGGACGCCCAGTATGCTATTCATGCGTTAAACAAATCAACAATACTCGTGAACGAATCCTTCTTCAACCGCAACTACACCAGCCTGTACTTCGACGCCACCGGCAGCGCAACCTTCTCCCTGGAAGCCTTCCTGGGAACAGAAGTACTGGGCTACGAAGCCCTGCTGCCGCCCTTTGCCGGGCAGTCGCCCGCGCCGGGCGCCCGCCCGTACGCGGGCATAAGCCTGCGCCACGGCCAGGGCATGGAGCCCAAGCGTGTCGGCGGGCTGGGAACGGACACTGGCCAGCAGAACCGCTTTGAAGGCCTGCGCAACGGCATCCTCGCCGAGAACACGCCCCTGGCGGTGCACAATTCCGCCTTCGCAGACATCGAAACGGCGGATGCCGAGCCGTATCCCTTCACCGGCTTCGGTATCCGCCATACGGGCGGCGCGGCCCACCCGCTGCTACAGCGCGGGCGGGGCGCCAGCCGCACCGACGGCCCTTCCTTCCGCAACTGCGCCCGCGCCATCTGGGCAGAGGGCGCCTCGGCGGACATCGCGGACAACTACATGACGGCCTGCGGCTTTGGCGTACAGGTACAATTGGCGCAGGGCCGCCAGGTGTCCGTCAACAACAACCGGATGGAAGTCAGCAGGACGGGCATCGACCTGCTGAACAACGCCCCCCTGCCCATCTTGGAAGTAGCCGGCAACGACATCACCACCACAAGCCGGGGCATCAACGTCGAGGAAACCGGCATTGCTTTCGCCGATGCGGCCATCCGCTCCAATACCGTCACCCTGGCGGGCAAGGGCTTTGGCCTGCGCTTGCGGGGCGTAAATGGGCTGGAGGCCAGCAGCAATGACATTTATATGGAACAGGCCGTGCAAACGGCTGCCGGCATCCGCGTCAATGGGGCTACAAACTGCACCGTCCGCGAAAACTACGTGGCCGGCCCGGGGCCGGACAATCTGTTCTTTTCCGGCCTGGATGTGCTGGATGGCAGCGGTAGTGTTTTTGATTGTAATACCTTCACTGAGCTGGGTACGGGGGCGGAATTTGAGGGAAGTTGTATGGGCAGTACCGTGAGTACGAATACCTTCCTGCAGGGTACTCTGGGCTTGGGACGGGGGCTGGTGTATAGGAATAGCTTGGTTATTGGGCAGCAGAGCCATACGGGCAATTTATGGGAGGTGAATTCAGGGCTGCCGAATGAGGGGTATGAGGTGGCGGCGGCGGTGAGTTATGGGAGTGGTTTTCCTGAATTGGCAGAAAACAGCTTTCTTGCCAATGACGACACTTCACCCATTTATCCTATATCCTTTGATTTTCCTAATCTCCCACCTGCTTCGCAGCAACAAGCTGAAGAAACCTGGTTTCCCGTTGATGAAGAAGGAATTGCCGATACCTGTCTCCAAAATGGCGGATTGGAACCGATAGAAGTCAAAGATATTCACCTCAAAACCGCCCGCAGCGAGCAGTTGGACGAAGATTATCCCGGCGCTATGCTCTGGGCGGCACAGCTTCAGCTATACCGGAAACTGGATGTGGAAGAATGGCCTGCTGATGAAGTGCTGGATAGCTTTTATCTGGCTAATGATACTACACTTCTATCTGCCTTCTATCAGTTGGAAAAAGGCAGAGATAGTTTGTATAGGTTTTTGCCTACAGAAACGGCCCAAATACAGCAGTGGGGCCAAGAGTTGGATGGATTGATCGGGTTTATCCTGGAAAAAGACAGCTTAATTGCAGCGGGCGCTACCGGGCTGGAAAACGCACGGGATAGCCTGCTAAATGAAGCGGCAGGTCTTTGTGTTGCCATGGACTCCCTGGAGCAGATTATCCTTCAGGCCCGGGTTGGTTTTGCAGGAACGCTGCTTGCAGCAAACAGTGCCTTAAGCGATACTGCAGCTTACCAAACCAATGAAAAGTTGGCCAATAAGTTATTCTTGAATACTATTGCTCAGGGAGGCGGTACTTTCGATGCTCAACAAGTAGAAAGCCTTTTATTTATTGCAGGCCAATGCCCGCTATCCGGCGGAAGAGCTGTGCATTACGCCCGAAGCTTATATCAATTGGTAACCGATTCAACTTTTGTTGATGTTTGCGAAGCTAGTTCCGAAAGGGTTGCTTCCGGGCTGCCAACCGGTTTGGAAGAAGAAGGTTCCGGCATTCGTATATATCCTAACCCCACGTCTGGAGAACTGGTAGTGGAAGGCCATTGTGGCCGGATTGATGTTACTAATCAGTTAGGGCAGCCTGTATGGAGCAGGAACTTGCCGGAAGGCGAATTCCGGCATCTTATTAACCTACAGGGTTTGCCTGGTGGCATTTACTTCTTGCGAGCCTGGCTCAAAAACGAACCTATCTATCAGGCCAGGTTGATCATTTCCAATTAAATTTTCTTTTCCGAGCAGCTATAGGGTATTGTCGTGTGCCCTATAGCTGCCTCAAGTATATTAATCATGAAGAGGATAAACTTTTTGGTACTATTCAGCCTATTCATTTTAAATCTCTCTTATAGCCAGGACGTTTTTGAACGTGAAAAAAGAGACTACGTGTGGCTAGTCGGAAGCAGCCCAATTGTTGCCGGTGATAATGATATAACCAGGTTCGATTTTAACTCCGGACAGGCTGTTATAGAAAGTATAGATTTAGACATAAAGTTTAGACAAACCAATTCTAGTATTAGTGATATCTCTGGCAATTTATTGTTTTATACCAATGGCCTTGAGGTAAGGAATTTCAATAACGATACCCTAGTCACCGGCTTGGCTCCTACGCAAATGTCAGAACAATGGAGTAATTTTGGATACATTAACCCACAAGGCACACTGATATTGCCCTTACCGGAATCGGATTCTCTTTATTATGTCTTTCACGAGGACAGAGATTGGGCTCCTCATGGAGGAAGTTGGGTGCAAAACTTATTTTGCACTAAAGTGGATATGGCTGCCAACAACAATGCAGGAATTGTATTGGAAAAAAATGTTTCTGTTATTAATGATACACTCGCCTACGGAAGGATAGTTGCTACGCGCCATGCCAATGGAAGGGACTGGTGGATAGTCGCACCGGAAAGAGATAATAATCGATATTATTCTGTTTTGTTCACTTCTAATGGTATAGAAGAGATCAAAAATTTTCAAATAGGCGACTCGATAGTTACCGGAGGCCATCAATCTTCCTTTTCTCCGGATGGCACCAAATATGCGAGGATTGATATTAAATATGCAGGAGAATCTGAACATCGGGTGACAATTTATGATTTTGACCGTTGTGCCGGAGAATTTAACGGTTTCACCTCTTTTACTTTTGTCGATTGGGCTTTTGGAGGAGGTGGCATAGCATTTTCGGAGAACGGTCAGTTCCTCTATATAGTCGCGTGGATGAATATTTATCAGTATGACTTGAGAGGGGTAGATATTGAAGCGACTAGAATAAAAATAGCGGAATATGACGGTTTTGTAGGGACTACTTTTGAACAGACTACCCCCTTCCATAATGCTCAACTAGCGCCAACCGGCAAAATTTATATTAATTGTTCAACTAGTGCCAACTACTTCCACATCATCCACAACCCCAACCAAAAGGGTCTGGCCTGCAACGTAGAACAGCATGCATTAGAAATTCCTACCCTCAACTACCAAAGCATCCCCAACTTCCCCTACTACGGCCTGGGCCCCTTAGACGGCAGCCCCTGCGATACCCTCGGCATCGACAACCCGCCGCCGCAGGCGGCCTTCAGCTATGTCATTGAAGACAGCGCTGCCTTCCAGGTAGCCTTCTACGACGGCACGCGCTTCAGCCCAGAAAGCTGGCTGTGGGATTTTGGAGAAGGGCAGAGCAGCACGGAGCGCTTTCCCGTGCATGCATACACGGAGGCGGGCGTGTATGAGGTGTGTTTGACGGCCAGCAATCAGACGGGGAGCGATACGTTTTGCGATACCGTCAACTTTTTAGCCACCGGAGTGCAGGAAGCTATTAGCATGCCGCCTGGTTTTTCCGTTTTCCCCAACCCGGCCTCCTCCCGCCTGGCGGTGCGCAGCGGCCGGCCGTTCGCCGGGCAGCGCCTTTCTTTGTACAGCGTAATGGGCAGGGAGGTGCTGGCGCATGGACTGCCGGAAGGGGCAACCTCCTTTGCTTTTTCGGTAGCGGGCCTGCCGCCGGGCGTTTATTTCGTGAGTATATGGGAAGGGGCGGCAGCGGTTTGGAGCGAGCGGGTGGTGGTGGGGCGGCGGTGACTTTGGGAGGAGGCTCAGCCCGCTGTGCTTTCCTGCCTGCCCCAAAGGCGGCCCCTGTCCGGGGCTGCGCCGCCGGCTGGCAGGTTGGGTTAAACCGCAGGGAACGCAGGGAAACGCAGAGGGGCTTCCTTGCTCTGCGGCCCTTATATGTTTGTAAAACGCGGAGCTGGCGCTCCTTTTACAACGCTGCTCTCAGGGCTTGTTCCTAACCGCAGGGGGCGCAGGGAACGCAGAGAAGGGGATACGCTCTGCTGCGCAGAGGGCATGCTGCAGGCGCCGAACCCTGGAAACGCCCTTAGCGTCACGCCTCTGCGCGCTCCGCGCCCCCTGCGGTTCAAATAAAAGCGGAGGTTTCCCTCTGCGGCGAAAGCCGCAAGGGGGGAGCATAAAGAAGATAAAAAATAGCCTTATGACATATCAGTATTTTCCCAGCCGCACCGACGGCCCCTCCTTCCGCAACTGTGCCCGCGCCATCTGGGTAGTGGCCGGCATCGCCAATAATTACATGACCGCCTGCGGTTACAGCGTACAGGTGGCAGCTTTTAAATTCCAAACATCTAAGTCAGAGCGCAATAGGCATGCCTGCGCCTATAACTACGGCAGCCAGGGAAAATTGCACCTTGACGAGGAGCAGGCCGTGCAAACGGCCGCCGGCATCCGCGTCAACGGGGCTACAAACTGTATCGTCCGCGAGAACTACGTGGCCGGCCCCGGGCCGGACAACCTGTTCTTTGTCGGCCTGGATGTGTTGGATGGCAGCAGCAGCGTTTTTGACTGCAATACGTTCACCGAGCTGGGCACGGGGGCGGAGTTTGAGGGAAGCTGTATGGGTAGTACAGTGAGTACGAATACCTTCCTGCCGGGGACGTTGGGCATGGGACAGGGGTTGGTGTACCGGAATAGCCTGGTGATTGGTCAACAGAGCCATACGGGCAATTTATTGGAGATAAATACCGGGCTGCCGAATGAGGGGTATGAAGGGGCGGCGGCGGTGAGTTTTGGGGATGACCTTGTTTTACTATCATTTAATGGTTACACGGTTAACGATGATACTCCTCCCATTTATCCTGTATCATTTGACTTCCCAAACATCCCACCTGCCGCGCAACAAACAGCACAGGAGGAATGGTTCCCTATCGAAGATGAAGGTGTTGCCGACACCTGCCTCCAAGACGGCGGGATAGAGCCGATAGAAGTCAAAGACATCCACCTGAAAGCAGCCCGCAGCGAGCAATTAGACGAAGAGTATCCCGGTGCGATACTTTGGGCGGCGCAGCTTCAACTCTATAAGGAATTAAATCTGGAAGAATGGCCTGCGGATGAAGTACTGGACAGTTTTTATCTAGCCAATGACACTACCCTATTGTCGGCCTTCTATCAGTTGGAAAAAGGCAGAGACAGTTTGTATAAGCTGTCGCCGGCTGAAACGGCTCAATTGCAGCAATGGAGCGATGAGTTGGATAGCTTGATTGAAGTAGTCCTGGAGAAAGACAGCTTGATTGCCGCTGGCATCACCGAGTTGGAAAGTGTACGGGATAGCCTGGTGAATGAAGCAGCGGCCCTTTGTATTTCCATGGATTCATTGGAGAATATTATCCTTCAAGCCCGCATCAGTTTTGCAGGAACGCTGCTTACAGAAAACAGCGCCTTAGGCGATACAGTGGTTTACCAAACCAATGAGAAGTCGGCAAACAATCTGTTCCTGAATACTATTGCTCAGGGAAGCAGTACTTTCGATGCTCAACAAACAGAAACCCTCTTGTCTATTGCTGGGCAATGTCCACTCTCCGGTGGAAGGGGCGTGCATTACGCCCGCAGCCTGTACCAATTAGTAACCGATTCGACATTTGTTGATATTTGCGACGCAGGTTCTGAAAGGATTGCCTCTGGACTGCAACCCGATTTGGAAGAAGAAGGCTCTGGCATTCGTGTATTTCCCAATCCAGTTTCAGGTGAACTACTGGTAGAGGGTTACTGTAGCCGGATTGATATCGTCAATCAATTGGGGCAACCAATACTGGGCAGGGATTTTTCGGAGGGTGAATTTCGGCATTCGATCAACCTTCATGGGCTACCCGGCGGCATTTACTTCTTGCGAGCCTGGCTTAAAAGTGAACGTATCTCCCAGGTTAAGCTGATCATCTCTAACTAATTTTTCTTTTACGAGCAGCTATAGGGTATCGTCGTGTGCCCTATAGCTGCTTTAATTATACATGCTATGAAGGCTAGTATTGCTGTATTAGCGCTTTTTTGCGCGACATTGAGCCAGCTTTATGCTCAACATATTTTTGAAAAGGAGAAGAGAGACTATGTATGGTTAATAGGCAACAGCCCATTGATATCAGGAGGCAATGACATGACTATGCTGAATTTTAATTCCATCCCTCCAGGAATCATTAGCACCGATATCAACATGGATTTTTGGCATACCAATGCCAGCGTATGCGATGCTTCCGGCAATTTGTTGTTTTACACCAATGGTATTGAGGTCAGAAACTTCATTAATGATACTTTAGCAACAGGCTTGGCGCCTACTCCGCTTTCGGAAGATTGGGTTGGTACCGGATATGGTATTGTCCAGGGAGCGTTAATACTTCCTTTACCAGAATCTGATTCCTTATTTTTTATTTTCCATGTGGATGCTGATTGGGCGCCGCATGCAGGTGTTTGGGTACAAAACTTGTTTTGCACAAAAGTTGATATGTCTGCTAATAATGGACTAGGGACAATGTTGGCAAAAAATGTTTCTATTATTAATGATACGCTTGCTTATGGGCGGATCGTTGCTTCCCGCCATGCCAATGGAAGGGATTGGTGGATAATTGTTCCCCAATTTGATAGCAATCAATATTATACCATTTTATTTACTTCAAATGGAATAGAGGATATTCAAACGATCGAAATGGGTGAACAAGTACTTACCGGCGGTTTTCAATCCAGTTTCTCTCCGGATGGAAAGAAGTATGCAAGAATTGATATCAAATATGCTGGTGAATCTGAGCATCAAGTGACACTATATGATTTTGACCGGTGTACGGGAGTCTTCACCAATCCTATTTCTTTCACTTTTATTGATTTAGCCTTTGGGGGCGGGGGGCTGGCTTTTTCTGAAAATAGCCGTTTTCTTTATGTCACCTCTTGGTTCAATGTGTATCAATTTGACCTGAATGCTCCAAATATCGAGGCTACGATGATAAAAGTTGCCGAGTATGACGGTTTTGAAGACCCTATTTATGATCTCAATACTGATTTCAAATTAGCTCAATTGGGCCCCAACGGCAAAATATATATCGCCTGTGGTACCAACGCAAACTACCTTCATATCATCCATACGCCCAACAATCGAGGCCTGGCTTGCAATGTCGAGCAACACGGCTTAGAGTTGGCAGCTTTAAACGACCGCAGCATCCCCAACTTCCCCTACTACGCCCTGGGCCCCTTAGATGGCAGCCCCTGCGATACCCTCGGCATCGACAACCCGCCGCCGCAGGCGGCCTTCAGCTACGCCGTCGAAGACAGTGCGGCTTTCCAAGTAGCCTTTTACGACGGCACCCGCTTCAGCCCAGAAAGCTGGCTCTGGGATTTTGGGGATGGGCAGAGCAGCACGGAGCGCTTTCCGGTGCATGCGTACGCGGAGGCGGGCGTGTATGAGGTGTGTTTGACGGCTGGTAATCAGACGGGGAGCGATACGTTTTGCGATACCGTCAACTTTTTAGCTACCGGGGCGCAGGAAGCTATTAGCATGCCGCCTGGCTTTTCTGTTTTCCCCAACCCGGCCTCTTCTCGCCTGGCGGTGAGCAGCGGCCGGCCGTTCGTCGGCCAGCGCCTTTCTTTGTACAGCGTAATGGGCAAAGAGGTGCTGGCGCATGGACTGCCGGAAGGGGCAACCTCCTTTGCTTTTTCGGTAGCGGGCCTGCCGCCGGGCGTTTATTTCGTGAGGATATGGGAAGGGGCGGCGGCGGTTTGGAGTGCGCGGGTGGTGGTGGGGAGGTGACTTTGGGAGGAGGCTCAGCCCGCTGTGCTTTCCTGCCTCAAAGGCGGCCCTGTCCGATGCTGCGCCGCCGGCTGGCAGGTTGGGTTAAACCGCAGGGAACGCAGGGAAACGCAGAGGGGCTTCCTTGCTCTGCGGCCCTTATATGTTTGTAAAACGCGGAGCTGGCGCTCCTTTTACAACGCTGCTCTCAGGGCTTGTTCCTAACCGCAGGGGGCGCAGGGAACGCAGAGAAGGGGATACGCTCTGCTGCGCAGAGGGCATGCTGCAGGCGCCGAACCCTGGAAACGCCCTTAGCGTCACGCCTCTGCGCGCTCCGCGCCCCCTGCGGTTCAAATAAAAGCGGAGGTTTCCCTCTGCGGCGAAAGCCGCAAGGGGGGAGCATAAAGAAGATAAAAAATAGCCTTATGACATATCAGTATTTTCCCAGCCGCACCGACGGCCCCTCCTTCCGCAACTGTGCCCGCGCCATCTGGGTAGTGGCCGGCATCGCCAATAATTACATGACCGCCTGCGGTTACAGCGTACAGGTGGCAGCTTTTAAATTCCAAACATCTAAGTCAGAGCGCAATAGGCATGCCTGCGCCTATAACTACGGCAGCCAGGGAAAATTGCACCTTGACGAGGAGCAGGCCGTGCAAACGGCCGCCGGCATCCGCGTCAACGGGGCTACAAACTGTATCGTCCGCGAGAACTACGTGGCCGGCCCCGGGCCGGACAACCTGTTCTTTGTCGGCCTGGATGTGTTGGATGGCAGCAGCAGCGTTTTTGACTGCAATACGTTCACCGAGCTGGGCACGGGGGCGGAGTTTGAGGGAAGCTGTATGGGTAGTACAGTGAGTACGAATACCTTCCTGCCGGGGACGTTGGGCATGGGACAGGGGTTGGTGTACCGGAATAGCCTGGTGATTGGTCAACAGAGCCATACGGGCAATTTATTGGAGATAAATACCGGGCTGCCGAATGAGGGGTATGAAGGGGCGGCAGCGGTGAGTTTTGGGAGTGGGTTAAACGATTTAGCATTTAACAGTTATCCTGTTAATGACGACGATCCACCTATTAGCCCTTCTTCCTTTGCATTTCCGAATATTAATGGTTTTCCACTTCAATTTTTAATTGATACTTGGTTCCCGGTTGATGAAGAGGGAGAAGCAGGAATATGCATTCCTGGCGGTATAGTAGAACCAGGTGGGCCCAAAGACATCCACCGTCAAGTTGCGCGGGGCGCACTACAGGACAGCCTCTACGAAGAAGCCTTGCTTTGGACGGCCCAGCTACAACTGTACAAACAGCTGAGCGAAGCTGTCGAATGGCCCTCAGACGAGATACTGGATAGCTTTTACCTGGCAAATGCCAATACGGCGATAGGCCAGTACTATCTTCTGGAAAAGGCGAAGGAGGAACTGTTCCGTTACGATTCTCTGCAAGGCGCCACCCTGAACGGTTGGGAAGCCCAGTTGCAGGAGCTGATAGGCCATGTCCTCGAAAAAGACAGCCTGATCGCTGCCGGAGCCTCGGGCCTGGAAGCCGGCCGGGACAGCCTATTGGGCCAAGCGAGCGCCCTGTGCATTTCCCTGGACTCTTTGGAAAACATATTGCTGCAAAGCCGCTTGGCCCTGGCTCAGCAAGCCATAACCGATAATGCCGCTTTGACAGATATGGCGGTTTACCAATCCAATGAAAAAGCTTTCAATACACTTTTCCTCAACACTCTTGCGCAGGGTACATCGGCTATGGATTCCGTTCAAGAAACTGCTTTGCTCAGTATTGCACAAGATTGCCCACTTTCTGACGGGCGGGCAGTTCATTACGCCCGAAGCTTGTATCAACTGATAACCGATACAGATTTTGAGGATAATTGTGAAGAAGGGCAAGCTTTGCGAGGGCATATCCTTCCCGAGCTGAGTGCTCAGCATGAGCTTGAGGGCAGCATCCGCATATTTCCCAACCCCGCTTCCAGCGAGTTATTTGTGGAAGGCTACTGTGGCCGTATAGAACTGATCAACCGGGTTGGGCAGGCTGTATTGAAACGCAGTCTTTCTCCGGAAGAAAGCCGGCATACCATTCAGTTGCCTCTACTCCCCGATGGGCTATACTTCCTTAAGGTGTACAGAAGGGACACTCTGATTTCTCTACACAAATTGTTGATCCTGAATTAATTATTGTTCACTTGACAGCCATAGCGCAGAAAACCTGCGCTATGGCTGCTTTTGCATTTGGCTTATGAGAAATATACTTACAATAACATGCTTCCTTGCCTTCTTCATTTATGGACAAGCGCAGGAAATGTTCCAGCGCGAAAAACGGGATTACATTTGGCTGGTGGGAAGCTCTCCGCTTGAGGGCGGCTGGGCAGATGTAACCCAGTTGGATTTCCGTACCGAACCTCCTACAATATCCGGTTATGACCTGGATATGAACTTTTGGAGGACTAACGCCAATATCAGTAGCACCGACGGCAGCTTATGGGCCTATACCAACGGAATGGAACTAAGGAATTATTTAAATGATACTTTGGCTACTGGCCTGGGGCCTAGTGAATATTCTGTACATATTGGTAATGAAGGTTATCCAACTCAGCAAGGAGCTATATTTTTGCCAAAACCAGGATCAGGTTCAATTGTTTATCTTCTCCATGAAGATAGAGAGTGGGCGCCAGCTGGATATATAAGTAATAGTTGGGCTCAAAACCTTTATTATACCGAAATAGATATGAGTGCAAATAACGGCCAAGGGCAAGTCATAGAAAAAAACGCACTTCTCATTCAGGATACGCTCGAAAAAGGAAGCCTCACAGCTATACGGCATGCCAACGGACAAGATTGGTGGCTGCTAGACCCGGAAGCTAATACAAATCGCTATTATACCTTATTGTTCGGACAGCAAGGTATAGAAGATATCCATACTCAAGCACTTGGAGGACTGGTATTGGACGGCGGTGGCAGTGCTGTTTTTTCTCCTGATGGTACTAGATATGCTCGCTTAACAATTGTGTATGCTGGTGGAGAAGCTGACCATTGCTTAAATATTTACGATTTCGACCGGTGCAATGGGCAACTATCAAACCATATAGAAATCATTTTCCAGGGTGCCGCCGCCGGTGGCGAGGGCATAGCCATTTCAGAAAACAGCCGTTTCCTCTATGTAGTCGGGTTTCTTGATATCTGGCAATTCGACCTATTGGCGGGAGACATCGCCGCATCAAGAACTTTGGTGGCAGCAAATGACGGGTTTGTATCTCCCGCTAACACTACTACTCCTTTTCACGCCGCCCAACTCGCCCCCAACGGCAAAATCTATGTCAATTGCTCCTCCAATGCCAACTACTTCCACATCATCCACGCCCCCAACCAAAAGGGCTTAGCCTGCAACGTAGAACAGCATGCTTTAGAAATCCCCACCCTGAACTACCAAAGCATCCCCAACTTCCCCTACTACGGCCTGGGCCCCTTAGACGGCAGCCCCTGCGACACCCTCGGCATCGACAATCCGCCCCCGCAGGCGGCCTTCAGCTATGTCATTGAAGACAGCGCCGCCTTCCAGGTAGCCTTCTACGACGGCGCCCGCTTCAGCCCCGAGAGCTGGTATTGGGCATTTGGAGACGGGCAGAGCAGCACGGAGCGCTTTCCGGTGCATGCCTACGCGGAGGCGGGGGTATATGAGGTGTGCTTGACGGCGGGTAATCAGGCGGGGAGCGATACGTTTTGTGATACGGTGCGGTTTGTTGTTAGTGGTTCGTTGCCGGTTGATGATTCTGTGGCGGCGGTGCGGGTGTTTCCCAACCCGGTATCCGATATGGTTACGTTGTCTGCCCAGGGGCTGCCGGCAGGAGTGCGGGAGGTAGAGCTGGTGCTGTATGATGCGCTGGGGCGGGAGGTGTTGCGGCAAAGCGTTCCAATAAATAATGGCGGCATTTTACATCGGCTCGATTTGACGAGTATACCGTCCGGGGTGTATTTTTGGTCGTTGCGAGCAGCATCCGGCGAAGGGCTGGGCGTGGGCAGGGTGGTGAAGCGGTGAGGGAACTCACCCCTGGCAGAACCCGATTATCATCGGATTCAGTCTGTCCCCTCTCTTTTGCTCAGCGGAACGAGGGGGAAGAGAGGGGGGAATAATGCAGCCCCACCGAGCAGCCTGGCGCTGGCAAGCCGGGCTGCATTGCGCCTCTCCTCTCTTAAACGCTGCCCCTGTGTTGCCTAAGAGAGGGGACGGCTTGTCCTGATGGAATCAGGAGAAGGCAGGGGTGAGTTCAACATCCGGCTCCCAAATATAAAGCTACAAAAACAAATTTATGACAAACCTGTATTTTCCCAGCCGCGCCGACGGCCCTTCCTTCCGCAAATGCGCCCGCGCCATCTGGGTAGTGGCCGGCATCGCCAATAATTACATGACCGCCTGCGGTTACAGCGTACAGGTGGCAGCTTTTAAATTCCAAACATCTAAGTCAGAGCGCAATAGGCATGCCTGCGCCTATAGCTACGGCAGCCAGGGAAAATTGCACCCTGACGAGGAGCAGGCCGTGCAAACGGCCGCCGGCATCCGCGTCAACGGAGCTACAAACTGTACCATCCGCGAAAACTACGTGGCCGGCCCGGGGCCGGACAAATTGTTCTTCGTAGGCTTGGATGTTTTAGACGGCAGCGGCAGTGTTTTCGACTGCAATACGTTTACGGAGCTGGGCACGGGGGCGGAGTTTGAGGGCAGCTGCATAGGCAGTACGGTGAGCACTAATGTCTTTGAGCCTGGTACTTTGGGCTTAGGGCGGGGACTAGTGTATAGGAATAGCCTGGTGATTGGGCAGCAGAGTCATGAGGGCAATCTGTGGGAGGTGAATACCGGGCTGCCGAATGACGGGTATGGAGAGGTGGCGGCGGTAAATTTTGAGGATAATTTTAATTTATTGTCATTGAACAGGTATATAGTTAATGATGACGCTCCATCGATTTACCCTGCATCATTTGACTTTCCAAACTTTCCGCCAGCTTCGCAACAAGTAGCAGAAGAAGAATGGTTTCGTGTAGATGAAGAAGGAATTGGTGACACCTGCCTCCAAAACGGTGGGATGGAGCCGATAGAAGTCAAAGACATCCACCTGAAAACAGCCCGCAGTGAGCAGTTGGACGATGATTATCCTGGATCGATGCTCTGGTTAGCTCAGTTGCAACTCTACCGAGAATTGGATTTGGAAGAATGGCCTGCCAGTGAAGTCCTAGACAGCTTTTACTTGGCTAATGACACCACCTTGTTATCGGCCTTCTACCAGTTGGAAAAAGGCAGAGACAGTTTGTACAAGCTGTCGCCGGTTGAAACTGCCCAATTACAGCAATGGGGCGAGGCGCTGGACAGCTTGATCGGGTTTATCCTGGAAAAGGACAGCCTGATAGCGGCTGGGGTCACCGGTTTAGAAAATGCACGGGATAGCTTGCTCGACGATGCAGCAAGCCTTTGTATCTCAATGGATTCTCTGGAAAACACTGTTCTTCAGGCCCGCATTAGTTTTGCCGGAACACTGCTTGCAGCAAATAGTACCCTAGGCGATACGGCAGTTTACCAAACCAATGAAAAACTGGCCAGCAAGTTATTTCTGAATACTATTGCTCAAGGGGGGAGCACTTTCGATGCTCAACAAGTAGAAAGCCTTTTATCTATTGCCAGCCAATGCCCGCTTTCCGGTGGAAGAGCGGTGCATTACGCCCGGAGCTTGTATCAACTGGTTGCTGACTCAACTTTTGTTGATGTATGCGAGGCGGGTTCTGAAAGGGTTGCTTCTGGGCTGCAAATCAACTTTGAAAAAGAAGGTTCTGGCCTTCGTATATATCCCAATCCTACTTCGGGAGAACTGGTAGTGGAAGGCTACTGTAGGCGAATTGATGTTGTCAGCCAGTTAGGTCAGCCCGTATGGAGCAGGAGTCTGCCGGAAGGCAAATTTCAGCATTTTATCGACCTCCAAGATTTACCTGGAGGCATT
Source organism: Lewinellaceae bacterium (assembly GCA_020636405.1). GTDB lineage: Bacteria > Bacteroidota > Bacteroidia > Chitinophagales > Saprospiraceae > JACJXW01. The sequence goes on from JACJXW010000004.1 coordinate 562,072, forward strand.
TACTTTCTACAAGCTTGGCTCCAAAGCAATCGCATCTCACAAGCCAAGCTGGTCATTTCCAAGTAATTTTTCTTTTTCTGGCAGCTATAGAGTATTGGCATATGTTCTATAGCTGCTTCAACTATATATGCTATGAAGGCGATTATTTTTTTGGCGATTTTTTATATTACATTGAACCAGCTATATTCTCAGCATATTTTTGAAAGGCAGAAAAGAGATTATATTTGGTTGATAGGCAATAGCCCTTTAATGGTTGGTGGAAACGACATGACTAAGTTAGATTTCAACTTTGCACATCTTCAAGTGATTAGTATTGATATAGACATGAACTTCTGGCACACAAATGCCAGCATATCTGATGCTTTAGGACAATTACAATTTTATACTAATGGCATTGAGGTCAGAAATTTTAATAATGACACTTTAGCCACCGGTTTAGCTCCTACACAAATGTCTGAGGGGTTTCAAAATAGTGGTTATCCTAATGAACAAGGCGCATTAATCTTGCCGTTGCCCAGCTTTGATTCAATCTATTACATTTTCCATGCCGACCGGGAGTGGGCGCCACAAGGTGGAAATCGGGTTGAAAATTTATACTATACGAAAGTACACATGGAGGCTAACGAAGGCATGGGGAGAGTAGTGGAAAAGAACATGCCTGTTATAGAAGATACGCTTACTTATGGACGTATTACTGCTACACGGCATGCCAATGGCAGAGATTGGTGGATAATGGTACCCCAATATTACAGTAATAGCCTGTATTCTTTTCTATTCTCGAGTGGCGGAATAAGCAACCTTGATCTACAGACAATCGGAGAAACCATCCCGTCGGGCGCTGGGCAATTCGTTTTTAGCCCCGATGGCACTAAATACATCGGTTTAAATGTCGTACACATTGGCGATGCAGAAGATTACCACATCCACATATATGATTTTGACAGGTGTTCTGGCAGGCTTAGCAATCCACAATATTTTGCAGTGACTGATGTGTCATTTCCGGGTGGTGGCGTAGCCATTTCTGAAAATAGCCGGTTTCTATATGTTGTTACGTGGATGAATATTTACCAATTTGACTTGAGTTTTCCAGAAATAGAAGCCACGAAAATCAAAATAGCCGAATATGACGGTTTTGAAGACCCTATTTATGATCTTAATACTGATTTCAAATTAGCTCAATTGGGCCCCAACGGTAAAATATATATTGCTTGTGCTACCAGCGCAAACTACCTTCACATCATTCACACTCCCAATCAAAAGGGCCTGGCTTGTAAAGTTGAGCAACACGCCTTAGAGTTGGCCGCCTTAAACGACCGCAGCATCCCCAACTTCCCCTACTACGGCCTAGGCCCCTTAGACGGCTCCCCCTGCGACACCCTCGGCATCGACAACCCGCCGCCGCAGGCGGCCTTCAGCTATGTCATTGAAGACAGCGCTGCCTTCCAGGTAGATTTTTATGACGGCACGCGCTTCAGCCCCGAGAGCTGGCTCTGGGATTTTGGGGACGGGCAGAGCAGCACGGAGCGCTTTCCGGTGCATGCCTACGCCGAGGCGGGCGTGTATGAGGTGTGTTTGACGGCCAGCAATCAGACGGGGAGCGATACGTTTTGCGATACCGTCAACTTTTTAGCCACCGGAGTGCAGGAAGCTATTAGCATGCCGCCTGGTTTTTCCGTTTTCCCCAACCCGGCCTCCTCCCGCCTGGCGGTGCGCAGCGGCCGGCCGTTCGCCGGGCAGCGCCTTTCTTTGTACAGCGTAATGGGCAGGGAGGTGCTGGCGCATGGACTGCCGGAAGGGGCAACCTCCTTTGCTTTTTCGGTAGCGGGCCTGCCGCCGGGCGTTTATTTCGTGAGTATATGGGAAGGGGCGGCAGCGGTTTGGAGCGAGCGGGTGGTGGTGGGGCGGCGGTGACTTTGGGAGGAGGCTCAGCCCGCTGTGCTTTCCTGCCTGCCCCAAAGGCGGCCCCTGTCCGGGGCTGCGCCGCCGGCTGGCAGGTTGGGTTAAACCGCAGGGAACGCAGGGAAACGCAGAGGGGCTTCCTTGCTCTGCGGCCCTTATATGTTTGTAAAACGCGGAGCTGGCGCTCCTTTTACAACGCTGCTCTCAGGGCTTGTTCCTAACCGCAGGGGGCGCAGGGAACGCAGAGAAGGGGATACGCTCTGCTGCGCAGAGGGCATGCTGCAGGCGCCGAACCCTGGAAACGCCCTTAGCGTCACGCCTCTGCGCGCTCCGCGCCCCCTGCGGTTCAAATAAAAGCGGAGGTTTCCCTCTGCGGCGAAAGCCGCAAGGGGGGAGCATAAAGAAGATAAAAAATAGCCTTATGACATATCAGTATTTTCCCAGCCGCACCGACGGCCCCTCCTTCCGCAACTGTGCCCGCGCCATCTGGGTAGTGGCCGGCATCGCCAATAATTACATGACCGCCTGCGGTTACAGCGTACAGGTGGCAGCTTTTAAATTCCAAACATCTAAGTCAGAGCGCAATAGGCATGCCTGCGCCTATAACTACGGCAGCCAGGGAAAATTGCACCTTGACGAGGAGCAGGCCGTGCAAACGGCCGCCGGCATCCGCGTCAACGGGGCTACAAACTGTATCGTCCGCGAGAACTACGTGGCCGGCCCCGGGCCGGACAACCTGTTCTTTGTCGGCCTGGATGTGTTGGATGGCAGCAGCAGCGTTTTTGACTGCAATACGTTCACCGAGCTGGGCACGGGGGCGGAGTTTGAGGGAAGCTGTATGGGTAGTACAGTGAGTACGAATACCTTCCTGCCGGGGACGTTGGGCATGGGACAGGGGTTGGTGTACCGGAATAGCCTGGTGATTGGTCAACAGAGCCATACGGGCAATTTATGGGAGATAAATACCGGGCTGCCGAATGAGGGGTATGAAGGGGCGGCAGCGGTGAGTTTTGGGAGTGGGTTAAACGATTTAGCATTTAACAGTTATCCTGTTAATGACGACGATCCACCTATTAGCCCTTCTTCCTTTGCATTTCCGAATATTAATGGTTTTCCACTTCAATTTTTAATTGATACTTGGTTTCCGGTTGATGAAGAGGGAGAAGCAGGAATATGCATTCCTGGCGGCGTAGTAGAACCAGGCGGCCCAAAGAATATCCACCGTAAAGCGGCGCGGGGCGAACTACAGGACAGCCTCTACGGAGAGGCTCTACTTTGGACAGCCCAGCTTCAGTTGTACAAACAGCTGAGCGAAGCTGTCGAATGGCCCTCAGACGAGATACTGGATAGCTTTTATCTCGCTAATGCCAATACGGCGATAAGCCAGTACTATCTTCTGGAAAAAACAAAAGAAGAATTGTTCCGTTACGATTCTCTGCAAGGCGCAACTCTGAACGGCTGGGAAGCCCAATTGCAGGAGTTGATTGGCTATGTCCTCGAAAAAGACAGCTTAATCGCCGCCGGAACTCCGGGCCTGGAAGCCAGCCGGGACAGCCTGTTGGATGAGGCGAGCGTGCTGTGCATTTCTCTGGACTCATTGGAAAATGTATTACTGCAAAGCCAGGTGGCCCTGGCTCAGCAAGCCTTAACCGACAATGCCGCTTTGACAGATACGGCGGTTTACCAATCTAATGAAAAGGCTTTCAATACACTTTTCCTCAACACTCTTGCGCAGGGTACATCGGCTATGGATTCCGTTCAAGAAACTGCTTTACTCAGTATTGCACAAGATTGCCCACTTTCTGATGGGCGGGCAGTTCATTACGCCCGAAGCTTGTATCAACTGATAATCGATACAGATTTTGAGGATAATTGTGAAGAAGGGCAGGCTTTGCGCGGGCATACCCTTCCCGAGCTGATCACTCAACAAGAGCCTGAGGACGGTATCCGCGTATTTCCCAACCCCGCTTCCAGCGAGTTATTTTTGGAAGGCTACTGCGGGCGTATAGAACTGATCAACCGGGTTGGGCAGGCTGTGTTGGAACGCAGGCTTTCTCCCAAAGAAAGCCAACATACCATTCAGTTGCCCCATCTGCCCGGCGGGTTATACTTCCTTAAAGTGTACAGAAATGATACTCTGATTTCATTATACAAGCTGGTGATCCTGAATTAATTTATTGTTCACTTGGCAGCCATAGTGCAGAAAACCTGCGCTATGGCTGCTTTTGCATTTGGCTTATGAGAAATATACTTACAATAACATGCTTCCTTGCCTTCTTCATTTATGGACAAGCGCAGGAAATGTTCCAGCGCGAAAAACGGGATTACATTTGGCTGGTGGGAAGCTCTCCGCTTGAGGGCGGCTGGGCAGATGTAACCCAGTTGGATTTCCGTACCGAACCTCCTACAATATCCGGTTATGACCTGGATATGAACTTTTGGAGGACTAACGCCAATATCAGTAGCACCGACGGCAGCTTATGGGCCTATACCAACGGAATGGAACTTCGGAATTCTTTAAACGATACACTAGCCACTGGCCTGGGACCTAGTGAATTATCAGGCCATATAAGCAATGAAGGTTACCCAACCCAGCAAGGAGCCATATTTTCAGCAAAGCCGGGTACGGATTCTATTGTGTACCTTTTCCATGTAGACAGAGAATGGGCGCCGGTTGAATATATAAGTGGGAATTGGACTCAAAACCTTTATTACACAAAAATAGATATGAATGTAAATAACGGCCAAGGGCAAGTCATAGAAAAAAACGTGCCACTCATTTATGATACCCTCGAAACAGGAAGCCTCACGGCCGTCCGGCACGCCAACGGGCGAGATTGGTGGCTGCTCGCTCCTGAGGCCAATACCAACCGGTATTATACGCTGTTGTTTGGTACGCAGGGGGTGGAGGAAATTTCCATTCAGGTGCTCGGAGGGCCGGTTATGGACGGCGGAGGCAGTGCTGTTTTTTCTCCTGATGGTACCCGATATGCCCGTTTAACTATTGTGAACGCTGGCGATGATGCTGACCACTGCTTGAATATTTATGACTTCGGCCGGTGCAATGGACAGCTCTCTAATCCCATGGAAATTGTTTTCCAAGATGCTGCCTTTGCGGGCGAGGGCATAGCCATCTCTGAAAACGGCCGCTTCCTTTATGTAATCGGATTTATTAATATCTGGCAGTTCGACCTATTGGCGGGAGACATCGCCGCATCAAGAACTTTGGTGGCAGCAAATGACGGGTTTGTATCTCCCGCTAACACTACTACTCCTTTTCACGCCGCCCAACTTGCCCCCAACGGCAAAATCTATGTCAATTGCTCCTCCAACGCCAACTACTTTCACATCATCCACTCCCCCAACCAAAAGGGACTGGCCTGCAACGTAGAACAGCATGCCCTGGAAATCCCCACGCTAAACTACCAAAGCATCCCCAACTTCCCCTACTACGGCCTGGGCCCCTTAGACGGCAGCCCCTGCGATACCCTCGGCATCGATAACCCGCCGCCGCAGGCGGCCTTCAGCTACGCCGTCGAAGACAGCGCTGCCCTGCAAGTAGCCTTCTACGACGGCACGCGCTTCAGCCCCGAGAGCTGGCTCTGGGATTTCGGGGATGGGCAGAGCAGCACGGAGCGCTTTCCGGTGCATGCCTATGCGGAGGCGGGGGTGTATGAGGTGTGTTTGACAACCAGCAATCAGACGGGGAGCGATACGTTTTGTGATACCGTCAACTTTTTAGCCACCGGAGTGCAGGAAACTATTCATACGCCGCCTGGCTTTTCTGTTTTCCCCAACCCGGCCTCTTCCCGCCTGGCGGTGAGCAGCGGCAGGCCGTTTGCGGGCCAGCACCTTTCTTTGTACAGCGTGATGGGCAGGGAGGTGCTGGCGCATGGACTGCCGGAAGGGGCAACCTCCTTTGCTTTTTCGGTAGCGGGCCTGCCGCCGGGCGTTTATTTCGTGAGTATATGGGAAGGGGCGGCAGCGGTTTGGAGCGAGCGGGTGGTGGTGGGGCGGCGGTGACTTTGGGAGGAGGCTCAGCCCGCTGTGCTTTCCTGCCTGCCCCAAAGGCGGCCCCTGTCCGGGGCTGCGCCGCCGGCTGGCAGGTTGGGTGAAACCGCAGGAAAAGCAGAGGGGCCTCCTTGCTCTGCAGCCCTCATATGTTTGTAAAACGCGGAGCTGGCGCTCCTTTTACAACGCTGCTCTCAGGGCTTGTTCCTAACCGCAGGGGGCGCAGGGAACGCAGAGAAGGGGATACGCTCTGCTGCGCAGAGGGCATGCTGCAGGCGCCGGCCCCTGGAAACGCCCTTAGCCCCACGCCTCTGCGCGCTCCGCGCCCCCTGCGGTTCAAATAAAAGCATAGGTTTCCCTCTGCGGCGAAAGCTGCAAGGGGGAGTATAAAGAAGATAAAAAAGAGCCGTATGACATATCAGTATTTTCACAGCCGCACCGACGGCCCCTCCTTCCGCAACTGTGCCCGCGCCATCTGGGTAGTGGCCGGCATCGCCAATAATTACATGACCGCCTGCGGTTACAGCGTACAGGTGGCAGCTTTTAAATTCCAAACATCTAAGTCAGAGCGCAATAGGCATGCCTGCGCCTATAGCTACGGCAGCCAGGGAAAATTGCACCCTGACGAGGAACAGGCCGTGCAAACGGCCGCTGGCATCAGTGTTAACGGAGCTACAAACTGCACCGTGCGCGAAAACTACGTGGCCGGCCCGGGGCCGGACAAATTGTTCTTCGTAGGCCTGGATGTGCTGGATGGCAGCAGCAGTGTTTTCAACTGCAATACCTTCACCGAACTGGGCACGGGCACTAGTGCCGGCAGGTTTTACCAGGAGCAGGTTCGGTGATGAGAGCTACTTTTCCTTGTCCTCATACCACTGCTCATCCGAGAAACCCTGCCGACTCTCATCCTTGGCGCGAAGCACCACGATAGCCTGAATGAGAATCATAACCGGCAGCCCAATGACGCCCAGCCCGATCACAAAAGGAGTAGGGGAGATGAACAACAAAAAAACAATCAGCATAAGGATCGCAAATATCCATGCTGTTGCGGTTTTATAGTGCATAGGCGTGTTCGTGTTCCATTGTTTTTGAATCGTTGCTTGTCCCGCTCGTTGGGCCGAACAAACAACCATCGACGAATAAGAAACAATCTTTACCCCTAAGGGTTTACGCCGCTTTTGCCAGTATCTCGGCTTTCTCGCCATCTACATCGAACCAGCGGCCGACGTTGTATACTTCTTCGTATCCCAACATCTTCAAAGACAAGGCCACCCACCCGGAGCGGATGCCTTCTTCGCAGCAGAGCAGCCAGGGCCGGGGCAGTTCATCCAGTTCGTTCAGATAGTACAGGTGGAGGTCCCAGGGAATATTGATGGACCCTGTGGCGTGAGAAAGATCGTATTCTTCCCGGGAGCGGACGTCAATGACCGTGCCGCAGATCGCATTGGGGATGTCTCGGATAAACATGGCAGGAGCTTTTTGGTGAAAAAATAGCCCCGCTCTTGATCATAGCTTGCCAAGCATTTTTGGGATGTTGGAGCCCGATTAAGGGCGGTACAGGGAAAATATTGATATAAGATGCATCATTTTCCCCCAAAAAGCACTGACAAAAGTCACCATAGGGGTGCCATTTGTCAACACGGTATGCCGTATCTGAATCCGAAATTCGCCCACCGCCACACCGTCCACCGTACAGCCCCTCCCCAACCCGCCCCAAAGGAGAGGGAGTTCCGCAGTAAGATGCCGAACCCCGAAAACCGAAAACCAAAAAACCTCCTCTACCGGACCGGCTTCACCTCATACCCTGCCTCCCTCAGCAGCGCCACTACGCCTTCATCGCCCCCCAGGTGGCCGGCGCCGACGGCAAAAAAGGTGGGCTTCAGTTTCATCATTTCGCCCATTACCGGTATCCAGTTGCGGTTGCGGCGCACCAGCAGCAGGTCTTCATAGCCGCCGATGCCGGAGGCCTCGTCTGCCATCATGGCCTGCATGCCCTGGAGGTCCTGGTTCTTGTAGAGCTCCACCATCTGCTGGAACTGCCCGTCGTCCGTTTTTCCCGATTTGATGGATTCGACCAGCATCTCGGCCTGGGCCTTGTAGGGGATGCTGTCGAACATGCTCATCTGGTACTCCGCCGTTTCCAGCCCCTCAATGGGCATGCTGCGCTGCTGGGCCATCTGCATGAGTTCCATCTCATAGGAAACTACCTGGCTATCGCCTCCGCCCCCCATGTTGAACATGTCTTCTCCGCCCAGGGCAGAAAGGAACATAGGCTTGATGCGCTCCAGGAACATAATGGGCAGGCCCACCGATTCAAAGTGCTCCTTGACCAGGCCGTAGTCCTCCTCGCTGAGCAGGTCGCTTAGTTTGGTATCGTTGGCCATGAACGCCTTCATCATCAGAGGCATCAGCTTGGTGAAATCCATCATGTCTTCCATATCGATCTCGAAAGCCACCTGCCGGGCTTTGCCGAAAGAGGCTTTCGTCGCTTCCGTCAGGAAGAAGTCCTCCTTGCCGATCATGTGGATGGTGCCAAAGAGGTAAGAAGGTTCTTTCAACTCCTTACCGCTGATCTCCCACAGCAAAGCGTTTTCCTCAGCGGTGGGCGCATATTGGGCCGAGTTGGCAGGCTGCGCCCAGCCGGCAATGGCCAACAGGGCAAAAAATAAAGCATTACAAAATTTACGCATGTTTCAACTTTGAGATTAAAGGGATACAAATGTTGAAAAACAAAAAAAATGTCATTCGGTTGCCTGGGAAGGAGAGATTCCCGAAATACAAATCCTGAGTCCCCGCCTTCGCACAACACTTTGGCAGGCAAGAACGAATCCCCGAATAACGAATCCCCGAATCATGACGATGAGCGCAGCTCATGTCATGATGCTGACTGAAACGTCAGCATCCCCGAATCCCCGAATCCCGCCCTCTCTAAAAATTCGCCGCCACCTGCGCCCGCCCCGTATGCACCACCCGCGCCTCCCCCGTTTTCCGCCCCTCATAGCTGATGCTGAGTTGAATATTCTTTGCCAATTGCCGGTCCAGGCTGAGGTTCCAGAGAAAGTTTTGGCCGCGTTGCAGGCCGTTGAGCATGGCAAAGCCGACCGGAGAGTTGGGATTGCCGTCAAATTTCACCTGTACATAGGATACCCGCAGTTGAAGCGTGCTCTTCGTGGAGCGGTTGTAGCGGGCCTCCAGGTTGAGATCATGCCGCCGGGCGGCCTCACCGCCCTGTTCCAGGGTGTTCTCATCGAGCTGGTACTGGTACTTCAGGGTAGCCCGGAAATTCTTGCCGGGCAGGAAGGACAACTCCGGCGAGAGGTTCAGCGATTCGATGCGGTAGTCCTTGTTGTTGAAAAATTCGGAGTCGCTGGTGCGCAGGCCCTGCTTGAGCGACAGGCGGGCGCTCCAGGTGCGGGAGATATTCCACCGGCCCTGCAGGTACTGCTCGCTGTTGCGGCGGCTTTCGAAGCCGGAGGTCTGCACGAACTTATTCCGGTTGTCCGTCATGCCGAGTTGCAGGTCGTAGGTGGGGTCCGCCTGGTTGAAAAAAAGCACGTTGCGGATATTGGAGGTTACGGCAACCAGCGCGGTGTCCGCTACGTCGAGTTGAAAGGGATTGTAAGGGGTTACGCCTTCTGCCTTCTGTGTTTTTCGCTTAATGCTCAGGGTCGTGATGGTGGACAGGCGGGCCAGAAAGCGCCGCAGGCCTTCCTGGCTGTACCAGATGGCCTTGGGGTTGAGCCGCAGGCTCTGGTTGAGGTTTACATTGTCGGTCCGGATGAATTCGTCCGTAACCGCGGTGACGCGTACGTAGTCGGCCAGGTCCTGGAAGGGCGCCACCTCCATTTCGTTGGGTTGGATGATGCCGTCGTTGTTGTACAGCGAATCCAGCCAGATGTAGGCGCCCTCGCCGGGGTTGACCCGTATGTAGGTGAACTCCACCTTGGGTTCCTGCCCCGAACCGATCTCGTAGGTCGTGGCCGACTGAAACACTCCTTTGATCAGGTTCAGGTTGAGGTCGGAACGGCCGAGGAAAGTTTCTCCAGGCTCCTGATCGGTGCTGCCGGGCCGGTCGATCTCCAGTTGCCGGTAGGTGAGGTTGCCGGCCAGTTGCATGCGGTTCTGCTGGCCGCGCAGTTCCCAGCTGCCGTTCACATTGCCCTCGGTGGCGGTGGTACTGGTTTCAAAAGCATCGGATACCGGCGCGTAGTCGATGCGCTGGCTGAAACTGACGCCGTATTTGTATTTTTCCTGCGATTGGTTTTCCGCAAAAAACCGGTAGCGGTTGAAGTAAAAGCTGGTGGCCAGCAGGGTATCGGCTCCGTCGGTAAAACGGCTGCTCTTTTCCTGCTCGCCGTAGGCGCCAAGGCGCAAGCCTCCCAGCCCGGAGAAAGTACGGGCGATGGTGCCGCGGGGTCTCAGGAACCGGGTGCGCTGCCCCTGGCTTTCCGATTGCAGGAGGCTGCCGTCGAGGTCTACCTCCCAGTTGCGGGCGAGGCTGCGCAGGCGCAACTGGTGACGGGCGCCAGTGTAGAAAGTATCGCGCAGGAAGCCGCTGAAGCCGTAGCTGAGGCTGCCCAGTCCTGCCTTTTGCAGGCTGAGGCCGCCCCTGCCGATCTGTTCCCGGGCACGTTCTACCTGGCCAACACCTTGTATGTTGGCAAGGTTCCAGTCGCGCAGGAATTCGGGGCTGCGGTAGGGGTTGAGGGGTTCGAAATGCTCGTGTACGAATTCGTAGCTCAGGTTGGAAGCCAGTTGCCAGCCCGAGCTGTCGCGCCCCAGGGTGAAGGTGCGGTTGAATTCGGTAAAGGCAGCCATTCCCAGGTCGTCGCCGCTATCCAGGCCGGAGAAGCGGTTGAGGTCGTTGCGGCTGAAGGATACTTCGGTGGTGAGGCTCGAATTTCTGGAAAAGTCGTATTTCCCGCCGATCGCCAGCATTTGCTGCTGTCGGGGCGCCACCAGCTGAACCACCGGTTCGAAATCGCCCAGGGGGCGGCAATCGGGGCCGTAGCCCACCCAGCGGTAGACGCGCTCGTTGGCCGCCTGCTCCCGGTCGAGCACATACTGGCCATTGCCGGGGCCGACGAAGGAGAAGTTGGCCGTATAGCGGGCGCTGTCTTCATTGGTGGTAAAGGCCAGCACCCGGATCAGGGTATCCTGAAGGCCGCACTGTACTACGGTATCCACCAGCTGGTAGGACACCCGGTAGGGCACGAACTCCTCCAGGGTATCGATGCTGGGCGAGAGGGCGCTGCTGAGGTTGTCGCCGGCCAGGCTGAGAATGCGTTTTTGTTCGTTGCTCAGCCCCAGTTCCCCGGTGGAGTTTTTGCTGTCCTGCTGGTTGAAAAAATTGAGATCCAGGCGCAGCTTGCCCCGTTCGTAGGTAGTGCCGGCGGCGTAGAGGGAGCGCACATAACTTTGGTCGGAATATTCGAATTCTACGGTGATGCGGCTGTCTTTGGTAATGAGGCGCTTATTGGTGAAGGTGACCTCCCCGCGGTTGTAATCGATGATGTAATCCTCTTCCAGCCCGCGGTTGAGCAGCGCTCCGTCCAGGAAGATTTTCTCCGTGCCGGCCAAAACGATAATGAAGCGTTCGCCCTCGGCGCCCCGCAGCTTATAGGGGCCCTGGTTGCCTTCGATGGCGGGGATGAGGTTGCGGGTAAACTGGCCCCGGGAGATGGCGATGCTGGCGTTGGAGCTCAGTTGCCCCTCTCCCAACCGGGTAATATTGCCGAAGGTAGCGCCCTGCAGCTTTTTGAAGTAGTTCATGAAATAGCTGTTCGGGCGTTGCAGTTCGTAGTCGCCGGCGGTAAGCCGGTTGTTGTCCTTTTTGAGTTGGATGAAAATGCGGTCGAACTCGCGTAGTTGCTGGGTGTTGCCCTCCGGTTGCAGCGGGATGTTCTCATCGGTAATGGCGGCGAGGATCTCTACGCCTTCTCCCAGCTCGCCGGCCAGTTGCAGGTTGAAGCTGGAGTTGAGCACCAGGTCCTGGTTGTTCCCGAAAGAGATGCCGCGGGTAAAGTTGCCGTTGTAGTCCAGCCCCTTAAAGTCCAGTAGGGCCTCATCCTCCCGTTCGTAAGGGTTGTAGGCGATGCCGATGAGGCCGTCCTCCTGCCGGGTGGCCCGGCTGGTGTCGAGGTGGAAATAACGCTGGCCGAGCAGGAAGGGCAATACCCGGTACCGGGCCCGGAGGCTGTCGTACTCAAGGGCCTTAGGGGCTAACCGAAGTAAATTGTCATCCAGCACGTAGAAAGAAGTATCGAGCATACGTCCGGTTTGTGTTTCCTGAAGCTGGAAGGAAGAATAGAGGATGCTCAGGCTGTCGAGAAGGATGGCCTCCGGCTGGGGGCGGATAATGCGCTCCCGGCGGTTGTCGGGCAGGGGCGACTGCGCCGGCAACCGGACAATTGTGGTGAGGAGGAGCAATATGTAGAGGCCGGTTATTCTCAAATCGTATGCTTCCGTATTTTTTTGCCGCGATACAGGACACAAAGGTATTCAAGAGTTCGCGGGATCTTAGAGTGTGTTCAAAATTTCCATGATTGAGCGAAAGTGAGCAAATTTTATGCTGAACAAGGCAAAAAACGTAGGCATACCTGGAAGGTACGCCGAGGCTTTTTAACGAAGTGCGGTATAAAATTTGCCACTTGCAGCCGATTGATGGAATTTTGAACACACTCTAAGTCCCGGCGTCTTTGTCTTGGGGGGGGGCAGTTCTTATTGGAAACGTGAAATGGAGAGGTAAGGTATTTTAGGGCACTACCCGGAACGCAATCAGGCGGACACCTTTGCCGGATCACGGGACTGATTTCGGAATTCCTGTCACCGACGGCCACACAGAGGCCGCTTGAAAGTGGCCTGTCCAAAAAACAGAAAGGGCAATACGAGATTGCCCTTTCCGCAAGAAATCACCCGACTGTTGTGTTGGCTGTTGAGTGACAGGCACTCTAGCCAAATCACTCATCAGCACTTAACAATCATTACCTTTGACGCTGAATAGCTGCCAAAGTATTGCTTTAAAGCCGTAATTTAAGATAAATTAACATTTTGAGCAGGAAGGCTACCTAAAAAATAGCACAATTTTTACTTTTTTAAGGCCATTGTTTTTGATAGGAGATGTTAACTTGAACAAAAATTTAATGAGAGGCGGATACTGGAAATATTTTACTTTTCATTAAATTTGTCCGAATTAAGACTGTTCTCATTTCAGATTTTTTTTCCGGGCTGCTCAGAGAGTGCCCTTCGTCTCCCTGGAGCTGCTAGTTACATACCCTTTAGAGATTTTCGTATTACCTGTATCAGAAAACCAACAGTGTTGCAGCAACTTTGAAAGTAAACGTTCGCGGCATCGTTGGATCGATTATACTATCAAGCCCATGAGCTAAAATGTTTGCATATGCAAAGACGACCTTTACTCTTGATCTTTTTCATCTCCGTCTCTTTTGCCGCCGCTGCCCAAACAGTGGATGTGCAAAATTACCGCACCATAGACGGCAGGCAGAACAACCCGGATAACCCGGACTGGGGCGCTGCGGGCACCAACCTGCTGCAGTTTACCGGGGTGGGCTATGCCAATTACATCGACGACCCGGCCGGGCCGGACAGGCCCAATCCCCGGGAAATCAGTAACCGCCTCTTTGCTCAGGACGGCCTGCTCAACGACCCCATGAACCTCAGTGATTTCTGCTGGGTATGGGGGCAGTTTATCGACCACGATATTGGCCTGACGCCCGACGGCAGTGAAGATGCCAGCATCTCCGTCCCCGAAGGGGATCCGTGGTTCGACCCCTTCAATACCGGGCAGATGAAGATCCCTATGAAGCGCAACGTCTTCGACCCCGCTTCCGGAACGAACATCTTCAACCCCCGCCGCCACCCCAATATGATCACGGCCTTTATCGATGGCTCGGGAGTTTATGGTTCTGACAGCCAACGCGGAAACTGGCTGCGGACCTTTTCCGGAGGCAAATTAAAAACCTCGGCGGGCAATCTGCCTCCCTTCAATACCTACAACGGGGAATACAACACCCCGATCGACCCCAATGCCCCGCACATGGATAACCCGGTGGGCATCAGCGACAGGTTTTTCGTTGCCGGCGATGCCCGTGCCAATGAGAACCCCCTGTTGCTGGGCTTCCACACCCTGTTCCTGCGCGAACACAACCGCCTGTGCGATGAGCTTGCCCGACAGCATCCCGATTGGACAGACGAGCAGCTCTACCAACATGCGCGGAAGATCGTTGGTGGCCTTATTCAGTCGGTGGTCTACAATGAATGGCTGCCAACCATGGGGGTCAACCTGCCGGCATACAATGGCTACGTTCCCAGCGTTAATCCGCAGTTGATGAACGTTTTCACCGCGGCGGCCTTCCGCCTCGGCCACACTTTGCTCAACGGCCGCCTGATGCGCGTCGACTCCGACGGCAACGAAATGCCTGAAGGGCATATGATGCTGCGCGATGCTTTCTTCAACCCTTTCCCGGTCATTGACATGGGCATCGAGCCCTTCATCAAAGGCATGGCCATTCAGACCCAGCAAAGCTTCGATTCCAAAGTGATCGACGACGTGCGGAACTTCCTCTTCGGCCCTCCGGGCGCCGGCGGGCTCGACCTGGCCTCCATCAATATCAACCGCGGCCGCGAACGCGGCCTGCCCGATTACAACAGCGTCCGCCAGTCCTTCGGCCTGCAACGCTATATATTTTTCCAGCAGATCAACCCCGCACAGAATGTCTACCTCCCGCTTTTGTCGATGTATGGAGACATTAATAATGTGGACCCCTGGGTGGGTATGCTGGCCGAACAGCGGATGCAGGGCGCCCTCTTCGGCCCGACCGTGATGAAGATCATGCAGGTGCAGTTCGCCGCCCTGCGCGATGGGGACCGCTTCTTCTACGAAATAGACCCCGTGCTCTCGGAGGAGGAAAAGGCAATAATCCGCCATACTTCCCTTCACGATATCATCATGCGCAATACCGGCATCCAGCTGATGCAGGATAAGGTCTTCGAATCCATGCCTCATATCGAGATCTGTGCCAATATGACGGCGGATGTGGGAGGCAATATCTACACGGAAACCGGCCTGCCGGTTCCGAACGTATCCGTAAGAGTGCTGGGAGACAACAATACCATGGAACTGCTATCCAGCCCGGATGGCGATTTCTATTTCCTCGATGTGCCCGCTTGTGATGTCAATTCCATTGACGTGACAAAATCCGATGATGTGACCAACGGTGTTTCTACTGCCGACCTGGTCTTTATCCAGCAGCACATACTGGGCATACAGCCGCTGAGCAGCCCTTATAAGGTCATCGCCGCCGACGCTGACCGCAACGGCGCGGTAACGGCCCTCGACCAGATCCAGATCCGCAAGGTGATCCTCGGTATTTCTCCCAACTTCCCCAACAATAATGCCTGGCGGTTCGTACAGGCCGATTATACCTTCCAAACGGATGATCCGTTATCGGAGGATTTCCCGGAGGCCATTGCCGTCGACAATGTATTGTCCAATGATATGAACGTTGACTTCATTGCCATCAAGATCGGCGATGTGACCGGCGATGTCGACCCGTCCAATATGCTCAGCCCGGTTGAGGGCCGTGCCGTCCTCGCTTTTGAACTGGACGACATGGACCTGCAGGCAGGAGAGTCTTATCAAATTGCCTTTACCGCCGAAACCTTCGACGGCATCCGCGGTTACCAGTTCGGCCTCGACTACGATGAGCAGTCCCTTGCCTTTGAAGGTATTGTTCCTGGCAGCCTGGCCGGCCTGACAGACGACAACTTCGGAATATTTACCGGAGAGGGTATGGTAACGACCAGTTGGTTCAAAACTGCGCATTTCGAAGCAGCTAAGGGAGAGCCGTTGTTCTACCTGGCCTTCCGTGCGCTGAGCAATGTGAAGCTGAGCACCGCGTTGTCCCTGAGCGACGACAAGACTCGCGGGGAAGCTTATGACGCTTACCTGGAACCGATGGGCGTAGCGCTGGCGTTCAATGCTACCGGCAGCACAACTGGCGAAACGGCTTTTGCGCTTTACCAGAACCGCCCGAACCCTTTCACGGCGGCTACGGCGATCCCGTTCCAACTGCCGGCTGATGGCTGGGCACAGCTCACCGTCTTCGACGCCACCGGGAAAGCCCTGCTTGTGAAAGAAGGATCCTTCACCGCCGGCTACAACGAATGGCAGTTGAACAGAAACGAGATCAAGGCAGGCGGCCTGCTTTACTACCGCGTAGAGACGGAGAATGCCACGGCCACCCGACGAATGATAATTGCAGATTGATGCTGTGATCTTTGATTAGTGAATCTTATTTTCCCAAAGCCGGAACGGTACCCTCTGTTCCGGCTTTTGTTTTTTCTGTCCCATCACTCCATCACTACTTCCAGAACCCCTCCGGATGCTTCAGGTGAAAATCCGTATTCGCCTGGTAGAGGGCCGCCAGTTTCAATACCTGCGCTTCGCCAAATAACTGCCCGCAGAAAGTGATGCTGGCCGGCAGCCCGTCGATAAAGCCGGTCGGCAGCACCACGCAGGGATGGCCGGTGAGGTTGGTGCGCAGCAGGTTGCCGCCGGACCAGGAAGGCGCCAGGAATACATCGAATTCCCGCAGTGCCTCATGGGTTTGCTCGATCAGCCGGGTGCGCAGGCGGTTGGCCTGTATATATTCTACGGCTGGAATGAAGCGCGCCTGCCGGAACACGTTGGGCCAGGCGTTGCGGATTTGCCGCACCAGCAAGTCGTCTTGCCCGGAGCGGGTGAGCTCGTCGAAAGCAGCGGCCGCCTCGGCGCTGAGCACAAAACCGATATCCGGCACTTCCGGCAGCTCGATGGCGGTAGGTGTGATGCCCAGTTCCCGCAGCTTGGCCAGTGCAAGGCTGTCTTGTTCTCTGAAGCGGTAATCGCTCTGGAAATCGCTTTTCAGGTAAGCCACCCTCAGCTTTTGGGGGTCGGTCTTCTGGTTGTAATTGAAGGCGGCCGTTATTGTCGTGGGGTCGCGTTCATCCTTTCCACGGATCGCTTCAAAGACGATAGCGCAATCCTCTGCTGAACGGCAGATGGGGCCGATCTTGTCCATGCTCCAGCTGAGCGCCATGGCGCCATAACGGCTGACGCGCCCAAAGGTAGGCCGCAGGCCGGTCACCCCACAGATCGTCGAAGGGGAAACAATGGAGCCCCAGGTTTCGGTGCCAATGGCGAAAGGTACCAGCCCTGCCGCCGTTGCCGAGGCCGAGCCGGCGGATGAACCGCTGGAGCCCTGTTCCGTATTCCAGGGGTTGCGGGTTTTTCCGCCGTACCATACATCACCCCAGGCCAGTGCGCCCAGGGTGAGCTTGGCGACGAGCACAGCGCCGGCGGCTTCCAGCTTTTCTATAACTGCCGCATCGTAACCGAGCATCTGGTCTTTATAAGGCATGGCGCCCCAGGTGGTCTTGTAGTCGCGGGTGGCCAAAAGGTCTTTGGCGCCAAAGGGGATGCCATGCAGCGGGCCGCGGTAAATCCCCCGGGCCAGCTCTTCATCCATCTGCCGGGCCTGGGCCAGGGCGCGCTCTTCGGTTAGGGTAATGACGCAGTGCAGGGTGGGGCCGTGTCTCCGAAGCCGTTCGAGGAAAAACTCGGCCAGTTCCACCGAACTGACCTGCCGGTTCTTGATCAGGGTCGAAAGCTGGGCGACAGAGTAGAAAGCCAGTTCGTTCCGGTCTTCCGGCAGATGGACGGTTTTTGGCAGATCGAAATACAGCGCCTCCTGCCGGGTATCGGGCTCAAAACTTGTGGGAAGCGGGTTGAACAGCAGGGCGGGCCCGAGTTCATTGGGAATATTCTTTTCCCGAATGGACGCGTAACTGCCTCGCAGCTCTTCCAGATCGGGCAACATGCTGTCGATCTCCGTTTCTGTCATTTCCAGGCCAATAAGTTCGGTGGCCTGTTGTACCATCCCCCGGTCAATGGGGATCCGCAGGAAGGTAAAGCTGAGTAGGGCGCCGAGGGCCAGTCCGAGTAGGAGATAGTGTGGTTTTTTCATACTTTTCAATTTTTTCCCGCTCCATTTCAAGGGTTAAGAGCAGGAGCTTTTGGGGAAAATAAGAAAAAGTCACAGTTATCTCTGTCTGGAAGCTTCGACATAAAGAAAATGAATGCAGTAAGCGAAATTTCGCTGAAAACTGTATCTTGGGCGAGCCTCCCTTAGAGCATGTTTGGAGGCCGGGTTTGAAAGCGAAAAGAGTCAGTTTTTTGATGAAACGAGGCGTCTTTTTGAAGAGCGTACCCTGAGGTACGGTCAAGAAAAGCAACGAAGTGTCATCAAAAAAGTGGCCTTTGCAGCTCAAAGATTGGCCTCCAAACATGCTCTTAGGCCGAAATAAATGCTTCCTGCTGGCAGGGGATTCAGGGGAGGGGAGGATTTTTTGCTAACAATAAGTACCTGGACTGAAGTGCATAGAAATGAAGAAATGCAGTCCGAACCTAAGCCTGGGGTACATTTCCACTGCATTCCTATGCATTTCCACACGTTTCGCTACTTGTGTCCAGGTACTTACATCTGTAATAATAATCATGCACGAAAAGTACCCACACCTGCTTGCCCCGCTCAACCTGGGCTTCACTACCCTGAAGAACCGCGTCCTTATGGGCTCCATGCACACCGGCCTGGAGGAAGAAAAGAACGGCTTTGAACGTATGGCCGCCTACTTCGCCGAAAGGGCCCGGGGCGGCGTTGGCCTGATCGTCACCGGCGGGATAGCGCCCAACCGGGCCGGATGGGTATCGCCCTTTTCTGCCAAGCTGTCCACCCGAGGGGAGATGAAAAACCACCGCCTGATCACGGAAGCGGTGCAAGCTGAGCAAGGGAAGATCTGTATGCAGATCCTGCACGCCGGGCGCTATGGCTATCATCCTCTGGCGGTAGCGCCATCGGCTATCAAATCGCCCATATCTCCTTTCAAACCCTGGAAACTCTCGGGAAGCGGCGTAGAGCGCACCATTCGCGCTTTTGTACGCACCGCAAAGCTGGCTCAGGAAGCCGGCTACGACGGCGTAGAGGTAATGGGCTCTGAAGGCTACCTCATCAACCAGTTCATCGTTTCCAAGACCAACAAACGCAATGACCAGTGGGGCGGCTCCTACGAGAACCGCATCCGCTTCCCGGTCGAGATCGTGCGCCGCATCCGGGAGGCGGTGGGTAAAGATTTCATCATCATCTACCGCCTTTCCATGCTCGACCTGGTGGACGACGGCAGCACCTGGGAGGAGATCGAACTGCTGGCCCGGCGCATCGAGGAAGCCGGCGCCACCATCATCAATACCGGTATTGGCTGGCACGAGGCCCGCGTGCCGACTATCGCCACCATGGTGCCGCGCGGCGGCTTCAGCTGGGTGACCAAGCGGCTGATGGGTAAGGTCAATATCCCCCTCATTACGACCAACCGCATCAATACGCCGGAGCTGGCCGAACAGATCCTTGCCGGCGGCCATGCCGATATGGTCTCTATGGCACGGCCCTTCCTGGCTGATCCGGACTTCGTTAAAAAGGCTATGGAAAAGCGGGCCGATGAGATCAATACCTGCATCGCGTGTAACCAGGCCTGTCTCGACCACGTATTCGACCGCAAAACGTCCAGCTGCCTGGTCAACCCTCGTGCCTGCCACGAGACGGAGTTAAAGTACGTGCCCGCCAAAGTGAAAAAGAAGATCGGCGTAGTAGGCGCCGGCCCGGCGGGCCTGAGCTTCGCTACCGTAGCTGCCGGGCGCGGGCACGAGGTGCACCTCTACGAGGCAGACAGTGAGATCGGCGGGCAGTTCAATCTGGCCAAACGCATTCCCGGCAAGGAGGAGTTTCACGAAACGATTCGCTATTTCCGCAAGCAGGTCGAAAGAACGGGCGTCCACCTGCATCTCAACACACGTGTCGATGTCGGCTTACTGGCCAGCCAGGGGTTCGAGGAGGTGGTAATCGCTACCGGTGTTTTGCCCCGCCAGATACAACTCGAAGGTATCGATCACCCTAAAGTACTCAGCTACATCGAAGTGCTGAAAGGAATAAAGGCTGTGGGGGCGCGTGTAGCCGTCATCGGCGCCGGTGGTATCGGCTTTGACGTCGCAGAGTTCCTCAGCCACGATGGGGAGCCTACCAGCCTGAATGTAGCTGCCTTTATGGAAGAGTGGGGTGTGGATATGCAATACAGTAACCGTGGCGCCCTAACCAAGCCCCGTCCCGAACCGCCCGCCCGGCAGATCTATCTCTGCCAGCGTTCCAAAGGTAAGCCGGGCGCCGGACTGGGCAAGACCACCGGGTGGGTGCACCGCACCGCTCTGCGGCGCCGTAACGTCAAAATGCTCAGTGAAGTATCCTACCAACGGATAGACGATCAGGGGCTCCATATCATTGTCAAAGGAGAACCCCGTATACTGGAGGTAGACCACGTCGTCATCTGTGCTGGCCAGGAACCCCTGCGCGACCTGTGGGAGCCCCTGCGGGAAAAAGGGGCCGCTGTGCATCTCATCGGCGGTGCGGACGAAGCAAGAGAGCTTGACGCCAAACGGGCGATCTATCAGGCCAGCTGGCTGGCGGCAGGAGTGTGAGGGGGCGTGTAACCGTGTTTCAGTGTATTAACGTGAGGTTTGAACCCCGGGTGGCTATGCTACCTCCTGCAATTCGCCCCGCAACCTTCGGTAAAGGGCCTCATCGTGGAGTATATCATAAAGGTAGTCGTGGTATTCCGGGAAATCCGGCAGGTTGTTATGGCCGCCGCCCTCGATCGGGATGAGTTCGCCGTGGGGCGCCATCTCTGCCAACATTTTACCTTGCTGGAAGGAAATGAGGCGGTCTTTGGTGCCATGGAGCACAAAAGCGGGACATTCTACCTTTTTGATGAAGAAGTCGGTTCGGATCTTGTATCGCAGGATCCATTTGAGTGGTAGCCAGAATCCGTATTTCCGGACCTGATAAAGGAAGCTGAAGTATGGAGAGTCCAGGATGAGCATCCGGGGTTTGTTCCAGGAGGCGATGCGGGCGGCAATACCACTGCCGAGGGACCGCCCATAGACGACGATCTGTTCCTCAGGATACTGGGAGCTCAGCCATTTGTAAACGGTTTGTGCGTCATTGTAAAGAGTGGTTTCCGTCCGTTTGCCGGAACTCTTGCCGAAGCCCCGGTAATCGATCATAAAAAAATCATACCCTTTGCTGAGAAAATCCTTGGCGAACTTGCCCCATCCCTTGATGCTGCGAGAGTTGCCCTTGAGGTAAAAGACTACGCCCTTGGAGTTAGGCACCCGGAAATGCAGGCCGTTGATGTAGCCGCCGTCTTCCATATCGAAATGCACTTCGTCAAAAGGAAAAGGATAGCGGTATTCGAAAGTGCGGGGCAGGATCTCGGGACGAAAGAAGAAATAGTGCTGCAAAAAATAGAAAATGAGGCAGAGCAGCAGGTAGCCTCCTCCGAAATACACTAATGTCTCTTGCCAGCCTTCCATAAAACAGGGCGTTCATGTGTTATCGAACAGGCCGGGCATAGCTTAACGCCACAGCCGTTCCTTGCAAAATACGGCTTTTTTTAAATTTCTCCCTAACAATAGGAAGGCATGCCCTATCAGTGGCGGTTATGTTGTTTTCCGGATCGGGGGCCGCTCATTCATTTGATCCCGGTGGGACGCAAAGAACGTGGTCGGAGGACGAATTAAAATTTAAGCAGCAATGGGAAATTGCCGCTTAAAGACGGCCTTCAGGCCGAGCCCTTACTCCACCGGCAGAATACTTACTGCCTGCCCCCCTCCCGGCGCCAGCTTTATGGCCATGGTGTCGCCCTTTTTCACCTCAGCGCTGGTGACGACAAAGGCCATGGGGTTGTCTTTCCAATGGGCCGTATCGCTGTCCTTGTAGATGGCGGCGCGATAGGCCTTGCCATCATCCAGGAAGTCGAGCGTGATGGTAAACTCGCGCGGCTCTTCGTTGGTGATGCTGCCGACGAACCACTTGTTCGTTCCCTTCTCCTTACGGGCGACGGTCAGGTACTGCCCGATCTCGGCGTTAAGGATGCGCGTATCGTCCCAGTCGACGCCCACTTCCCGGATGAACTGGAAGGCGGGGTGGCCGGTGTAGTGCTCCGGCAGGTCGGCGGCCATCTGCAGGGGGCTGTAAATGGTGACGTATAGGGCCAGTTGTTTGGCCAGGGTGGTGTACACCCGGTTGTTGGGTTTGTATTTGTCGAAAGTGATGTCGAAGATGCCCGGCGTGTAATCGATCGGGCCTGCCAGCATGCGGGTAAAGGGGATGATGCAGGTATGGCTGGGCGGGTTGCCGTCGCTCCAGGCGTTGTATTCCATACCGCGTACTCCCTCCTGCGCCAAGAGGTTGGGCCAGGTACGCTGCAGGCCTGTTTGCTTGACCGGCTCGTGGGCATTGATCATGATCTGGTATTTTGCCGCTGTCTCGATCACCTTGCGGTGGTGGCGCACCATATATTGCCCGTGGTGGCGCTCTCCTTTGGGCGTTATCGGCCCGGCATAGCCCGTTTTTACCGCTTTGATGCCCAGCTTATTGTAAAATTCGAATGCCTTTTCCAGCTGTGATTCGTAGTGGTCCGCCTGCCCCCCTGTCTCGTGGTGGCCGATGAGGGCTACATTTTTACTTTTGGCGTATTCCGCCAGGGCCTCAATGTCAAAGTCGGGATAAGGGGTGTAGAAGTTGAAATAGCCCAGGGTGTCCTGCCCCCAGTATTCCCAGCCCAGGTTCCAGCCCTCGATCAGCAAGCCGCGGATGTTGTTTTCAGCGTTGAAGTCGATGTACTTCCGGGTATTTTCGGTAGTAGCGCCGTGGCCGCTCCCCCCCTTGTCTCCCCAGGAGCCTGCCTGCTGCCGGAGGCTCCAGCTGGTGATGCCCAGGTGCAGTTCCCACCAGATACCGGTATACTTCATGGGCTCGATCCAGGAAACATCATTTATCTGGCTGGGCTCGTTAAGGTTGAGGAGGAGGTTGGAAGTGAGCAGCGCTCCAGGGGTATCGGTGGCCAGCACGGTGCGCCATGGGGAAACGAAGGGCGTTTTGGTGCGGACCTTCGTTCCGTCGCTCCACGGCACCAGCTCGCTCTGGAGCAGGTTGCCGGGCTGTATGCCCAGGGTCATTTCCGCATAGTCGGTCAGGTTCGCCTCGTGGAAGCTGAGGTACAGGCCGTCGTCGGTTTTCATGGTGACGGGGGTATTCACGGCGTGCGGATTGGCGATGAAACGGTCGGCCCGATCCTGTATATTATAGTGGTAACCGGCGGTGTCGACCTCACTGAGGCGCGTATTATTGTACAGGTATTCGTAGCTGTCGTAGTCGGCCGGTATCCACCAGGCCAGGTGGTCGCCTGTGAGCCGGAACTGGGTGTACTCGTCCATTAGGGTCACCTCTTTCATGGCTTCCTGTTCGGGGAACTCGTAGCGGAAGCCCAGGCCGTCGTCGAAGAGGCGGAAGCGGATGTTCATTTTGCGGGGCTGCCCGCCTTTTTCAGACAGCTCTACGAACAGTTCGTTGTAATGGTTGAGTACCTCCTTTTGGGTGCCCCATACTGGAGTCCAGCTCTCCCGTACTTCACCGGTTTGGGTGGAAACGATAGCGAAGCCTTCGCGTAGTGCGCCCGATTCCCGCAGGTTGAACCCCAGGCCGGAGGTGTCGATGACGGTGGCCCCGTTGCGGGTGAGGATGTACTGCGGGACGCCCGTATCAGATAGGAAGAACTCCAGTTGCAGTAGCCCCTGAGGGGATTGAAGGGTAGTGGTTGGGGCTTCTTTCTGGCAGGAGAAGAGCAGGGCCAGAAACACTGAGGAGAGAAGAGTTAGGTTTTTCATCTTTATATAGCAGTTTAGTTGGCCGTCGTCGGGCGGCAGGGAGGGCGGAAAGTAATTTTGAAGGTATTATTGGGGAGTGGTTATTGATTATTGCCGCCGTTTGGGGCCTTACAATATCCAATAACTGCTTGCCCGGAGTTTGGCAAATAACGGTGAAGGGATTTCTCATCCTGTCCACTATTGTTCGTCAAAGCCGGGGCGAATGAATTTTTCCGCATTCGGAAAGGCTTGCTTCAGCCCTCTGCGCGACCGTTCCAATAATACTAACAAGCCAAGCAGCTCATCGGTGCGATCGGGAAGGTGGTTTAAGATAATTTTCCAGGCGCCAAGGCTGCGCTCGATGCAGGCCAGGGCCAGCTTGGCCGACCCATTGGCGTCGCTTTGGTGAGGGCCGGGCCAGAAGTCCTCCTCCATGGCATCGTAACCCTTCAGCGCACGGAAAGCTTTAGCGGACACCATGCCGGCGTACCATTGAACCACGGAAATGGCCTCTCTTCGGTAAGTTCCTGCTCCTGAGCATAGAGCAGGCAGCGGCTGGTGAAGGAGCAGCGTTCGCACCAGCGGTCGCAGTAATTGTAGATGCCGGGGATGTTGGATTGTTGCATGGCCTGATTGTTGGAGGGTTCGATTGCCCTTGGGCTCTGCCATTTTATGCCCAGGCAGGGTAAAGATCAAAAAAATGCCGAATAACTTCAAGGACAGTTAAGCGGTTAAAACCCATTCCCGATCTCGCTATTTAAATGAATAAGTTTTCGATATATGCCTGATTAAGAGGTATATAGAAAAGCCATTCCGGGCATTTTGTCACTTCCGCATGAAAAATAAAATTGTTTATTTACCTTCATCAGCAAAGATCAAAACATCCAAACCATGAAGCCAGCTCAGCAGATCCTGTTTTCCACCCTCTTCCTTTTCACAACATTTTCAGTTGCCGCCCAGCTCCAGTACCTCCACTGCGGACGCCTGATCGACTGCACCGGCGGCCAGGTACGCGAAAAAGTGACGGTCATTGTCGATGGAAAAACGATCAAAGAGGTGCGCGACGGGTATACCCGGGCCGAAAGTGGTGCAACCGTGATCGACCTGAAAGACAAAACCGTCCTGCCCGGCCTGATGGACCTGCACGTGCACATCGAAGGGGAGAGCAACCCCCGCAGCTACCTGGACCGCTTTCGGCTCAACGATGCCGATGTCGCCCTGAGGGCTACGGCCTATGCCCGCCGCACCCTGATGGCCGGCTTCACGACCGTGCGCGACCTGGGCGGCTCAGGCGTCAACGTATCCCTGCGCAACGCCATCAACCAGAGCTTTGTCGACGGCCCCCGCATCTTCACTGCCGAGAAGGCCATCGGCACCACCGGCGGCCACGCCGACCCCACCAACGGCGTCCGCCGGGGCCTGATGGAATACGCCGGCCCGGAAGTGGGCGTCATCAACGGCCCGGACGATGCCTGGCAGGCCGTCCGACAACGTTACCAGAACGGGGCCGACCTCATCAAGATCACCGCTACCGGCGGAGTGCTTAGCCTGGCCAAAGACGGCAGCAACCCACAGTTCACCCTGGAAGAGGCCACCGCCATTGTACAGGCAGCCAAGGACTACGGCATGACAACGGCCGCACATGCCCACGGCCCCGAAGGCATGAAACGGGCGGTACTGGCCGGCATCACCACCATCGAACACGGCACCATGATGACCGAAGAAGTGATGGATCTGATGGTCGAAAAAGGCACCTATTTCGTGCCGACCATATCTGCCGGCAAGTTCGTCGCCGAAAAGGCCAAAGAGGAAGGTTACTTTCCCGCCATTATCGTGCCCAAAGCCCTGGCCATCGGCCCGCAGATACAGGATACTTTCGCGAAAGCCTATAAAAAGGGCGTGAAGATCGCCTTCGGGACGGACACCGGCGTTAGCCCTCACGGGGACAATGCGAAAGAGTTCCTCTATATGACAGAGGCCGGTATGCCGCCTATGGAAGCCATCCGATCCGCCACCGTCACTACCGCCGAAGTGCTGGGCCTATCCGATCAGCTGGGTACCATCGAAGCGGGCAAACTGGCGGACATCATCGCAGTGAAAGACAACCCACTGGAGAATATAAAGACATTGCTGGAGGTGGAATTTGTGATGAAGGAGGGTAAGGTGTATAAGGAGTAAGCTTAGCAATACAGTGGAAATACAATGGAAATGCTCGCCCTGTGGAATTTGATGGTTCTACAGGGCGAGCCGCGTTTTGGCGCACGACGTATTTCTACCCCGGCAGCATATTTGCACAGGCGGCTGACGGAGCGCTTCCATTGGAGGAGAGGAGGGATAGAAATCAAAGTGTAATTTTTTTGATTACATTGTTAAAAAAGTAATTAAAAAAATGACACTATTTCCTTTTTATGCATATATTTGAGCTGTCAACCAAACATCTCTGCTATGCAAACCCTCATCATTCAGGATGAATCCTTTGCCGGATCCATTCTCCAGCAGCTGGAAATAGAAGTAGAAAGCGAACGGGCTACTGTTCGCGATATCATCACCGCCCGCGTATATGCCGAGGTAGGGAAGTATAATCAAAAAGTAGATAAGGTGCGGAGTTGGTTTATTGGGATTCACCCAAAGGAGCAGGAACTGAACCGGACGGGGCAGCGGCCGCCCGAGGTAGATGCCGAACAACAATCCTACATTGCCCTGCGGGCTTTTCAGGAAAACCGCTTCTTCGTCTTTGTCGACAACCGGCAGGTGGAGTCCCTGGATGAGGAATTCCTGCTCCAGCCTGACACCAAAGTATCCTTTCTAAAACTCACCCCGCTGGTAGGCGGATAAATTCCGGATCTATGAAAGCGCTCCTTAGAAAACTGGGCCTGGTTTCCGCCGAGCCTGAACCCCGCCAACAACAACGTACCGCGAGCCCCGAAGAAAAGTTGCTTCACCGCCTCCGCACCGAAGTAGGGAGGCAGGTGAATACCCCTTTTATAACCGTTGACCTCAGTAACCTGGAGGCCTATGAAGCGGTCAAAGCAGCGGAAAATGACGTAAAAAAAGCCCTTCTCCTACTGCTGATAAAGCGTTGGGGGCAAGACGCCTCCTTCAACCCCTATGCGGGTAGAGATCACCTGGAGTGGATGCTCTTCAGCAGTGTCCTGCGCTCCCGGCTGAACTATACCGGTGAAGAGTTGGCAACTTTGTTGCGGCTACTGCATCAGCATAAATTACTCCAACAGTACGGTTTCCCGTAC
The DNA here is from genome assembly GCA_020636405.1 of Lewinellaceae bacterium. Lineage (GTDB taxonomy): Bacteria > Bacteroidota > Bacteroidia > Chitinophagales > Saprospiraceae > JACJXW01. The sequence continues at coordinate 589,039 of JACJXW010000004.1, forward strand.
GACACCCTGCTCCGGCAGGCCCGAAACTGTATTGAGGCCCACGGGCTGGAGGCAGCGCTGGAGTCGGCCATAGCGGCCGTAATGCCCCCCTTCCACCCTCATTGGGAAAGTGCACAAGAAAGGAAATTCAAGCGTGGCCTGAGAAGCCTGGCGCACCTGCCGGAAGGTAAAGAAATACTGGAAAATACAGATGCGCTGGGCCGGGCGGTCAATGATTTTCTGATGGGCCTCAACGAAAAAAGCTATGCTTTCTGGGCGGAATTGGTAAATCACCTGGTGGGGCTGGACAAAGGTAGCCGTCCATCGAATAAATGGATGGAAGAGGGGAAGCTGATCCTGGGGAAATTCGACGCCGGCGCCCTCCGGGCACAGTTTGCCGAATGGTTGGCCGGCGCCGCCATGGAGTTGGGTATGTTGTTGAAGGAGAACCGGCACGCCGTATTGTGGAGCCCCAAAAATGAAGCTTTCCTGCGCAACCTGATCTGGCTGTCCCCACAATTGGGCGACGAAAACCTGAACCTGGGGATCGTAAAGTTTGGCCTGCTGTCCCTGCGAAAGATCAGTGGGCATGGCCCGTATTCCCTGAAACTGGGCAACGCCTGTGCCTATGCTTTCCGCCTGTTGCCTTTTCAGGATGGCGTCCGGCACCTGTCTACCTTTAAGGCCAAGGTGAAGCACAAGACTTTCCTGAAACAGGTCGATCGACTGCTGGCCGAAGTGGCAGAGGAGGCCGGCCGGCCGGTAACGGAGATCGAGGAGGTCGCCGTGCCGACATTGGGTTTGAATGCGGCCCATGAGCTCCATCGGGAAATCGGAGCATACCAGGCCGTGTTGAGGGTAAGGCGTTCCAATGCAGTGGAGCTGGTTTGGCGGCGGCCGGACGGGAAGGAACAGAAAAGTACTCCGAAAACTATCCAGGAGGAATTTGCCGGGGAGTTGAAGGAACTACGCCAGGTGGCCAAGGAAGCCAAGGCCCTGCTGCCGGTACAGCAACTGCGGATCGAACAGCTGTTCCTGCGCCGGCAAGACTGGCGGTTCGAAGATTGGTTCCCTTACTACGCCGGGCACCCGGTGGTGGGCGTGATAGCCGCACGCCTGATCTGGGCTTTCTCCAGAAACGGAGAAGAATGGGCTCCTGCCTTTTATCATAATGGATCCTGGGTAGACAACAGGGGGAAAAAGATAGATTGGATCACCGGCGGCGTTCGGGTGAAGCTGTGGCACCCCATCAGCAGTACGACGGAAGAGGTCCGCCAATGGCGTCAATGGCTGGTGGATAAAAACATTCAACAACCCTTTAAACAGGCCCACCGGGAGGTCTATGTAATCACCGATGCCGAGTTAGCCACCCGCGACTATTCCAACCGCTTTGCCGGGCACATCCTGAGGCAGCACCAGATGGCCGCTCTGGCGCGGGCCCGCGGCTGGAACTACCAGCTCATGGGGGCATGGGATTGCCACAATATCCCCACCCGCTTCCTCCCCGAATGGGGCATCCATATAGAATACTGGGCCGATGCCGACTGGAATGGAGAAACGACCGGCGCCGGCATCTTCCATTACATTTTCACCGACCAGGTGCGCTTTACCAATGGGCAAGAGCGTATGGACTTGATTGACGTGCCCCCCGTCGTTTTTTCCGAGCTGATGCGCGATGTAGACCTCTTCGTCGGCGTGGCGAGCATCGGCAACGACCCGGAATGGCAGGACCGGGGCGGCGACAACCGCTTTGCTACCTACTGGCGACAATACGCTCTGACAGCCGATCTGTCGGTACAGTCCGAAGCCCGCAGGGAACTACTTGAAAACCTGCTTCCCCGATTGGGCATCAGCAAAATAGCTCATATCGATGGCCGCTACCTGGTAGTGAAAGGCAAGCTGCGCACCTACAAGATCCACATCGGCAGCACCAATATTCTGATGGAGCCCAACGATCAATACCTCTGCATCGTACCCGACCGGAGGAGCAAGCCGATGGAGAAGGTCTTTCTTCCATTTGAAGGCGACGGCGGCCTGTCCATCCTGCTGAGCAAGGCCTTCCTGTTGGCTAAGGACGATGAAATTACGGACCAGAGCATTGTGCGGCAGATCACGAGGGCTTAGGATGGCCGGTTAGTTCGTACCGCTTGCACTAGGAGATACACCAAAGGCATCCTTGTAGCTTTTTGAAAAATAGGATAGATTGGAATACCCCACCTGATAGGCGACTTCGGAAACCGTGGCGCTCTTTTGTTCGAGCAACTCTTTGGCGCGGGCCAGGCGAAAATCCCGGATGAGCTGATTGGGTGATTTGTCGGCCAGGGCTTTCAGCTTGCGGTGCAGTTGGGAGCGGCTGAAACCTACGGAGTGGGCCAGTTCCTCTACCGAGTAGTATTCGTTGCCGATGTTTTCTTCTATCTGTTTTATAACAGATTGGAGGAATCGCTGGTCCATGGAAGCCAGGGAAACCTCGGTAGGCTTCAGGCGCAACTCTCCGGCGAACTGTTCCTTTAGCCGTTGCCGTTGTTCGATCAGCTTGGCCATGCGCACTTTCAGTTCGCGGACGTCGAAAGGTTTGGTGAGGTAGGCGTCGGCGCCCTGTTCCAGCCCTTCGATCTTGTGCTGCTGGCCGGCCTTGGCAGTGAGCAGGATAATGGGGATGTGGCTGGTGCGGTGGTCGGCCTTCAGGGTGGCGCAGAGCTCGAAGCCATCCTTTCCTGGCATCATGACGTCGCTGATGATGATGTCGGGTATTTTTTCCATAGCGGCCCTTATCCCTTCCTGCCCGTCCTTGGCCACTGTGGCCTGATAGTCGTTTTGGATGTTCTCGAGGATGTAGTGGCGCAGGTCGGGGTTGTCTTCCACGACCAGCGCCAGGGGTAAATCGGCAGAGGGGTGTCCGTTTTCTTCGGCTTCCTTTTCTTCGCCCAGCAGTTCCGGGGCAATGGCAGCTCCTGTCGTTGCTTTTTCTCCGGAGGGCGCTATTTTACTCCTTCCCTCCGGAAGTTCTTCCAAACGGAAGGGCAGGCTCACCTTAAAAGTAGTGCCTTTGCCAACAATGCTGTCAATACTGGCCTGCCCGCCGTGAAGATCCACCAGTTCCTTCACCAGAGACAGGCCAATGCCGGTGCCCTGCGATTCCGTTCCTTCTACCTGATAGAACCGGCTAAACACTCTATCAATATCATCTGTATCCATTCCGGGCCCGGAGTCGGAGACCTGGGCCGTAAAATGGCCCTTATGAATTTCCACCCGTACACTGATCTTCCCGTGCTCGGGCGTGAATTTGAAAGCATTGGACAACAGGTTCACCAGTATTTTCTCAACCTTGTCCTTGTCGAACCAGGCTTCTTCCGGCTCTGCGGGAAAACTGGTGTGGAAATGGATGTGCCGGCGCTCAGCCAGGCTCTCAAAGGAGAAGACGATAGCCCGAATGAATTGGACCAGTTTGCCTTGGGAGACGGACAGTTTCATCTCGCCGCTATCCAGTTTGGAGAGGTCGAGCAATTGGTCCACCAGGTTTTGCAGGCGCAGGGAATTCCTTCTGATGATGTTCAGGTGCCTTCCTTTTACCGGCACCTCCTCGGCATCCTCGATGGACTCACTGGCGGGGATGCTCTCCAGGGCCTGGTTGACCGGCCCTAAGATAAGGGAAAGAGGGGTACGGAACTCATGGCTGATATTGGCAAAGAAGCGGGACTTCACCTCGTCCAACTTCCGGATGCGCTCGGCCTGTGCCTTCTGCCGCTCGCTTTCCAGAAGCTTGTACCCCAGGCCTACGGCGTAGATCAGCAGTAGCCCCATCTGCCCCACTGGCCAGGGCAATAAAGGCAGAGAAATGATATTCTGGTTTTCAAGTAACCCCAACATGCCCCAGAAAATAAACCAGATAACCCCCGTGCCGAAGATCTTTGCCAACCGGTGCTTTGATGAGAGAAATTTTATCGAAACCGGCAGTACGAAAACAAACGCCAGCACATAACTGGTGCTTATTTTTCCATAAGGCGGGGACAGGGAGGAAATGAGGTCATTAAGGAAAAAGACAATATACACACCGGTTACAACCAGCAGGTACTTGTCCCAGAAAGGAAGCCTTCCTTTGGTCTCTGAGAAAGACCGCCCGAAAAGGAGCAGAAAGACCAGAGAGCCTGAAGCGGCAAGGGTGAAAAGAGGAATTTCCAGCTTCGGGTTGTTGGGAAGGAACAAATCTGCATAACCCGAGCCCGGCTCGATGTTCGAATAGTGCATGCCAAAAAGCAGGCAAAAAATTCCAAAATAGAGGTAAGAATTGTGGCGGACGAAAAACCAGAAGACCAGTACGTAAAAACCGATGATGAAATACATGGCCTGTCCGCCATAGATCATCCACTTGTAGGTGTCCGGGGTGTAAGAGATGTTGGGGGGCGGATAACTGAGTACGGGTTCTATGTGCAGGGCCTCAGACTTTTGTACTGTGCCAATCCGAATGTAGGCCGTGGTACTCTCCCCTGCGTTTAAGGAAAATGGAAGAACATTAACCAGGGCCCTTTCCGGAATGGCTTTTTCCCGGCGGGGCACAAAATATCCCGACCGGTAGTGGGCCTCCACTGTAGTATCCTTTACGAAGTAGGCATCAACAAAATCCAGGGCCGCCAGATAGGGGTACTGCTCATTATCCCCTTTAAAGATCAGCCATCTGTCTGAAATATCTTCATCTGCCGCAAATTGGATCTTAAGCCACTGCGCTGCGGGGTACTGCGTGGGCCGGGCCGGATCGGAGCTTTTGGAAAACGCCGGGCTACCGGCCAGGATATCCTGGATGGTTAAGGCCCCGTTTGGGTCGGTGAGCCAGGTGGTGAAGGGTAAGAGGCTTTTCGATACAAAGTTGCTGTCTTGAAGCTGCACTACCCCAACTTCCGGCTGGCCGTAAAGGGCTATGCTGCAAAGGGCTAATATGGTGAAAATGGTGAGGCGCATGGTTATTACTGCTAAAATAGAAATTCCTTGCATTTTTTTCAAGATAGCGATAAGGCAGGGCAGAAGGGAAGACGGACCGTATCTCGCTTCCCTCTTGCCCTGCTCACGGGTATGAGGCTGTTCCTAAAAGTGTGTCCGTGTTAGACTTCCCCTACTTTACAGGGGAACGAGGAACCCGAAAATACTGACGCTGCGGCCAGCATCAGGACAAAAGCTTTACCTTTCGTCATGGACAGGAACTATGAACACTCTCCCGGGTATTTCTACCTCCCCGCTTCCGCATACCAGCTGGCGTACATCGCTTCCGGCGGCATAGGCGCATTCTGGCGGGTACGGTCATCCTGAAAGATCTCCAGGTCGAGATTGTGGAAGGAGATGATCTTCCATTTCCCATCCTTCTTTTCCAGCAGCCCCGTCCATAACACCTCGGGGTTGGCGGGCCGTCCTTCCCCCTTACCGGCAACCGCTGCCAGCACATGGATGAGGGCAATATCTTCCCGGATAAACCGGATCTTGTCTAGGGTAGCATAATGGTCCGTGTTTTTGTATACGCTTTCAAAAAGGCCCTGGTGGGCAGCGGCATTTCCCTGAGGGTTGAACCCCTTGAAATAGTAGCCGTTCCAGACTACGTAGTCGTGTTCATTAGCAAAGACGCTGGCAAATTTTTCACCGTTTCCTTCCGACCAGGCGTCGGCCATGGTTTGAACCAGTTCGCGGATGGCGGCTTCCTCCTTTTGATTTGAAGTTTGGGCGAACAACGATTGGGAAAGCAAAAGTAGTGCGGTCAAATGAAAGAGATGTTTCATGATGTATTACAATTATGAATTTTGGAATGATGAATTAAATAAATGCATATGGGTTGGCCGTAGCGCTCAGCAGTTCATAGAAGTGGTACTGCAGGTTTTCCATCAGCGTTGCCAATGCCGGCAGGCTGCCCAGCAGCAAAAGGGCCAATGTGGCGAAAGCGCCGATACTGACAATACATTTCAATAGAGGCATCAAGGGTTTCATGGTCCTGAATTTTGATTGTTTGGAAAATTAAAGCCGGCTGTTCAGCAATGATGTTTCAAAGGTATGGGAAGGAGGAGGGCCTTTGTTTGAAGTCTTGTCGCGTTGATTGATAAATTTGTCGCAAGGAGGGAAAGATGCGACAGAAGTAAGAAGTGATGCGCCAAAAGTGTTAATACTACTTCATTCAGGTAGTAATGTACTAACCAAAACGCGCAGGCAGGCACACATTTCTGAACCCACCCGGAGTGATAGAAAGGCCAGCAGGCCAGCCGGCACCAATAGGGGCTGGACCTTAATGATAGACAACAATTTGCAGTAACCGACGTTTCCTACGCTCCTACCTGGCAAGCGTTACATCCCCATAAAACAACTCCACATCTCCATCCGAGAATTCAATTTCCGCTACGTAGGCAAAGACCGCCGGGTTCATGGGTTGTTCCCGGAAGTTGCCATCCCAGCCGTAGGCCGGGTCATTGGGTGGCAGGTTGTATCCTTCGTATACCGGTTCTCCCCAACGGTTGAAGATGAGGAAGGAGCGGATGTTCACCACCGTCTCATCTCCAAACACATGGAAACGGTCATTCTTGCCATCTTCGTTGGGGCTGAATGCCGAGGGGATATAGACGTTGCGTTTCCGGTTGACGAAAATGAAGATGTCATCCTCCGCCACGCAGCCGTTGGAATCCCGCACCGCTACCTCGAGGCGGATGCTGAACGGCGGGCTGGCGACGGGGCTTTCGCAATCCTCGCAATCGAGGTTATCCGCAGGGTTCCAGCTGAAGGATAGGCCGTCTGCGCGGTTGACGAGGGCCGGTATCCGGACTTGCCTGCCCAGTAGGATGGTGGTATCTGGAGGTAATACTACCCGTAGCTGGTCAGGTTCCCCAATTACCAGGGCGCCCAGCTCGTAACGGCAGCCGTAGCTGTCTTCCACACTGGCAAGATACGGGCCGGCCTCCAAAGAGGAAAAGAAACCGAAGGATTGGAGCGGGCCATCGTTCAATTGGTAAAGCAGGTTATCCTCATCGCCTTGAAGGGTGATCAGTCCGTCTTTTCGGCCGAAGCAGGTAATGTCTTTCGCCTCTATTTCCACTTCCACGCTGCGCTCGGGAATGGCAGATGAAAGGGCTTGCCGGCAGCCCAGTGCATCGGTGGCGGTCACAGTATACTGGCCAGGGGGCAATTCCGCCCGCTCACGCGTAAAGGCGCCGTCGGACCAGATAAAGGTATAGGGAGCACTGCCGCCACTGGCCTGGATGTCGATCGTACCATTGTTTTTGTCCGGGCAACTGGCCTGTACCACCGCTTCCAGCTGAGGCAGGGGAGTGGTAGATAAACTTACCGTATGTGTGGAATCACAACCATTGACGGAGGTGAAAACAGCGCTATAGGGGCCTGGTTGGCTTTGAAAGGCCCCGAAAATGAGGCTGGAATCCCCCTGGCAGATCGTCCGGCTTTCGTTTGTCAGAATATTCTCCACCCCGAGAACACTGACGTGGATGAGAGAATCACAACCCTCTGCAGTGGTGAAAAGGAAATCCTGTTCAGCGCCGGGCGCCAGGATAGCGCCGTTGTAACTCGTGGTGGTACCTTCGCAGGTTTGTAACTGCAGGCTCTGTTCATAGATAGGAAGCTCGAGCACAGTGACGGTTACAATGGAATCACAGCCGATCTGAGAGGTAAAGGTGAAATCCTGCTGTGCTCCTGCCGGGAGGCTGGTTCCATTATAAATTGCCATGCTGCCCGAACATGCCTGTAGCTCCTGTGCTGTTTCATAGACCTCGACGCCTTCCACGCTGACGTGGACCACTGAGTCGCAGCCGTACTGGCTGGCCAGCAGGAAACTCTGGCTGTCACCTGGCGCCAGTATCGTGCCGTTGTAGGTAAGGGTAGTGCCCACACAAGCCTGCAGCGAGAGGCTCTGTTCGAAAGTGGGCAATTCCAGAACTGCCACATGCACAGTGGAATCACACCCATTCTGAGCACTGAGTACAAAATCCTGGCTGGCCCCCGCCGGAATCGAAACCCCATTGTAGCTCACCTCTCCTCCGGGACAGGACTGCAACTCCAGTTCACTTTCGAAAATGGGAAGTTCAGAAACACTAACGTTGACAGTAGAATCACAACCATTGCTGGCTGTGAAGGTGAAGGATTGGTTGTCGCCGGGGACCAAGGTAGTACCGTTGTAGGTGAGGGTGGTGCCCGTGCAGGCTTCCAGTTGGAGTGCCGTTTCGAAGGTGGGTAGCGCCAGAATGCTGACCGTAACAATGGAATCGCACCCATTCTGCGAAATGAACTGGAATTGCTGGATATCGCCGGGCGACAGGTTTACTCCCTCGTAAGGGACCGTAGTTTGCGGGCAGGTAAAGAATTCAAGGCTTTCCTCCAGGATATCTACCTCTTCCACCATCACATGAACGATGGAATCGCAACCGTCCTGGGTATTAAATGTAAAGGTTTCCGCAAAGCCCGGAGGCAGGTCCATACCGTTGTAGCCTACCGTATTGCCGGTGCAGGCTTGCAGCAAAAGATCCTGATCATAGGTTGGTAGTTCCAGCACCTGAACGTTGATTACCGAATCGCAGCCATTGCCAGCAGTATAAGTAAAGGCCTGGGATGCGCCCGGTTGCAACTCCGTGCCGTCGAACAGCGCAGTAGAGCCTGTGCAAGCTTCCAGGGTTACCTCTTCTGCAAAGGTTGGCAATTCCAGGACGGTAACATGGACCACCGAATCGCATCCATTGATTGCACTGAGCGTAAAGCTCTGGCTGTCGCCGGCCACCAGGGGAGTGCCATTGTATACGGCCGTGGCGCCGGGGCAAGCCTCCAGTTCCAGGCTGGACTCGAAAACCGGCAATTCCAGGACAGAAACATTAACTGTCGAATCACATCCGTTAACAGCGGTGAAGGTGAAAAGCTGAATACTTCCGGCTGGAAGCTGGGCGCCGTTATAGGTGACAGCCGAGCCCGGGCAGGCCTCCAGTTGCAGGTCCGATTCGAAAACGGGAAGCTCGAGCACTGTTACGTTTACGACTGAATCGCACCCGTTGACTGCAGTATAAGTAAAGCTTTGGGCATCGCCGGGGTCAAGCTCGGCGCCGTTGTAACTGACTGTGGCGCCCGTGCAGGCTTCCAGATCCAGGTTGGATTCAAAAACGGAAAGTTCCAGAACGCTGACATTGATAGTGGAATCACAACCGTTGGTAGCGGTGTAGGTAAAGCTTTGGTTAGTACCGGGGGGGAGTGCCACGCCGTCGAACAGGGCGGTGCTGCCCGTGCAAGCTTCCAGTTGAAGGCTGGACTCAAACACCTGCAATTCTATCACCGAGACGTGGACTACCGAGTCGCAGCCATTGACGGCGGTTAGAGAGAAATCCTGTTCCGCACCAGGATCAAGGGCAGTCCCATTGTAAGTGGCGGTATTGCCGGTACAGGCTTCCAGTTGCAGGCTCGATTCAAAGACCGCCAGCTCACTTACGGTAACATGGACCGTAGAATCACAGCCGTTCTGTCGGGAAAAAAGAAAGTCCTGGCTGTCTCCGGGCGCCAGTTCTGTCCCATTGTACAGTATGGTGGAATTGGGGCAGGTTTGCAGTTCGAGCGTTTCTTCCACCGGCAACAGTTCCAGCACTTCAACATGGACCACCGAATCGCAACCGTTCTGGGCCGTTAGGGTAAAACTCTGCGCCTCGCCAGGATTGAGGGAGGTGTTCCCATAAACCGCCGTACTTCCCGTACAAGCGCCCAACTGAAGGCTGGATTCAAAAACAGGCAGCTCAATAACCGATACGTTGATGATGGAGTCGCACCCATCGGTTGTCGCCAGCATAAAGCTCTGGCTGTCGCCGGGCTGCAGGGTAGTATTGTTGTAGGTAACCGTAGTGCCGGTGCAGGCTTCGAGCTCCAGGTTGGAATTGAAAATGGGGTTCACGGTGACGGTGATCGCTGCACTGGCTTCACCGCAGGCGTTGGAGGCAGTGGCGGTAAAGGCCTCTGTTTGGCCGGGGCTGACTATGGCCAGGGAATCCGTTTCCCCGTTGCTCCAGGAGAGCAGGTCCTCATTGGAGGCCTCTACCGACAGGGCGGCGCTCTGTCCCTCGCAGATCGTCTGGTCCCCATCGATGACGGTTATTGTGGGCAAGGGGGTAACGGTTATCGTGAAGCTGGTGTCCGCCTGCCCGCAATTGTTGCTGGCCACCAGGCTATAGTTCGTTGTTTGATCCGGAATGACGGTTATAGCCGTAGAATCCATCAGTCCGGTGCTCCATTGCAGGGAGGAGGCCAGGGGCGCCGATATCTCCAGGGTAGCGCTATCTCCTATACAGATGCCCTGGCTGCCCTGCAACACTTCTATGGCGGGGCTTTCCAGGATATCTACTGTAAGTGTGGTATCGGTAGTACCGCAACTATTGGTAAGGCTAATGGTATAAGACTCCGGCTGTCCGGGGCTGACGGTAATGGTAGTATCGGTGCTGCCGTTCGACCAGAGGATGGCGTCGGCGCCTTCGGCCGATACGGTAAGGGTCGCACTTTCGCCCTGGCAGATGGACTGGCTGCCCTCGATGACCTCCAGTGCGGGCCCTTCGGATACTTCAACGGTGATCTGTTCGTCAACGGCGCCGCAGTTGTTGCTGGCGCTTACGGTATACGTATTTGTCTGGGACGGGGTAAAAGTATTGGTACTTCCCGATCCGCCGTTCGACCAGGAAATATTCTGGCCGAACACGGTGAACACCTCCAGCGTAACGCTTTCTCCGATACAAACGGACTGGTCGCCCTGGATCACATCGAGGTCTGGTAAAGGCATCACATCGACGATGATGTTTTCCTGAAGCGTCTGGCAGCGGTTGGACGCCGTCACGGTATAGATCTGTGTTTGGCTGGGGCTGACCGTGATGGAAGAAAGGGTGGGGCCGGTGCTCCAGAAAAAAATGTCGGCATTTTCGGCCAGGGCTTCCAGGGTGGCCACCTGCCCTTCGCAAATGCTTTGATCGCCTTGTATTACAAACAGCAGAGGCAGAGGGGTCACGTTAATATTGAGCGATTCTGTGGCGGTCCCGCACTGGCTGGAAGCGGTCACCGTCAGTACCTCAGAAGTAGCTGGGGAGAAAACGATGGGGGTTCCGGTTAGGCCGTTGGACCATTCTATGATATCGGCATTTTGTGCCACAACATTGAGGTTGATCAGTTCACCCTCACAGATATCCAGGTCGGGTAACGGGGATACGGTAGGCAAGGGAGTGACGTTGATCATTATGTTTTCCGTGGCTGCTCCGCAACTGCTTGAAGCGGTAGCCGTGATCACGCCGGAGGTATTGGCGGTGATGGTGATGGAGGAACCGGACATGCCGTTCGACCAGCTGACGTTCGATCCGGGAGAAGGTGTGGCGGACAGCGTAATCTGGTCGCCGGCGCAGGCGTCCACAGTTGTAGGAAAAACGCTGATCGAAGGAGGCAGGCAGAAAGTACCGGAATAACCGGGCGAAGGCGTACTGGTGCCTGGGCCTCCGGGACACTGATTATCCTCCATGCCTCCGCCGTTCCAGTTAGGGGGAAACCCATTGACGACAACTGATACGGGGAAAGTCTGGGTCGGCTCTGAGCTGTTGACAAAATAGGGCCCGCTGCCGGGAGTCCCCCAGGTAACAGTATTGCCGGAGATGGAACCGTTGAGGGTCGTACCGTTGAGGCTGGTGAGGCTCAGAGGCGTCACACTGATTATGGGGGTAGCCGTTGTAAAGTAGAAACCCTGGGTGCCGCCGATGATGCCGCCGGGATGGTTAACTCCGGCGATATGTATCGTCATGTTGATGGTGTAGGTGCCATCATTATTATCTACAAGGCTGTTAATGACATAGCCAGAGCCGTCGCAGGCCTGGCCGGTCATGGGGAAAGCGGCAAGAGCCAAAACGAATAACAATATCCTGGTGTAGAGTCGTCTCATTGAGTACTTATTTTTGGATAATCAATTTTCCTCCGCCAACCCGATTGGCAGATTGGATGCGATAATAATAAAGGCCTGTTGCCAGTCCTTGCAGGTTAAGACGGTGTTGCGCCTCTCCTGCTGGTATATTTTCATTGCGTAATAGTCTTCCGGCCATGTCGAACAGCATCAGTGTGGCTGTGCCGTTTAGGCTTTCCATTTCGATCCAGGCCTCCTCACTAGCGGGGTTGGGCAAGGCTCTGGCCCGGAGTCGCCCCCGGGTTGGCACTGACGCCCCGGAGAGTGGGGTAACCTCGAAAATTTCAATGCCGCCCCGCATATTGCCAACGAGCAATTCCGGCGATCCATCCCCGTTCAGGTCGTGAAGGGCCAACGTTGCTCTTTCCCCGACATCGATGGTGGAAAGCCGCGGGGCGAGTAAAGTGAAATCCTCGTCGAGCCGGCCCTGGTAGACACTGATCGTACCATCCAGCCGGCCGTAATAAATGAGGTAACCGCCTTCGTTCTGTTTCAGGAAAAAAGGGCTGCACTCCTGGAAATAGCCTTCCGGCAGCACCCCGCCCAGTGTGTCCCTTACCAGCGTAAACAAGGGCGCCGAGGGCGTTCCGGAGTTGTCGATCCATGCCATCGCCCCGTTGCGGGCGCCACAGAGTAGGTCGAGCGTTCCGTTCTCATCCACATCGATCAGTTGAGGACGGGCGTAACCGTAGAGGGTAGCCTGCGCCAGCGGATTGGAAGCCATAGGGAAGTAGTTGCTCAAAGCGCTCACGCTATTGGTGTAAACCTGCAGCGTGCCGTCTTCCAGCCCCAGCACCAGTTCCGGGACTCCGTCGCCGGTGAGGTCCCCTATGGCGGGATGGATGGACTTGAGGTTGTAAATGCTCAGCATGCCGAAGTCATCCGTGCTCAAGGTAAAGGCCGGCTCGCCTGCCGTACCGGTATTGAGGTACAGGGCAATGCGCGAAGTATAGCCGTAAATGGGGTGCGACGAATTGTAGCCGATAAGTAGGTCCGGAAGGCCATCTTCGTTGACATCCCAGACAGCGGGGCTGGACCGGAACCCGTGATCGGCCATACCGTCTACCATAAACCGATTGGAAAGCAGGTTCCAGCTTCCATCCCCGTTATCCTGTCGAAAATGAAATACATTGTTGCCAAAGGGGCTGAATCCCGCTCCGTTGATGCGGTTGGTGGCCACGATGAGGTCCATACTGCTGTCCTCTGCCAGATCCGCCAGAAAGGGCGCCGGGAACTCCAGCAAAGGCTGCCCGTCGTATAGCCAATCGGTAGATGAACTGCTCAACTCTGCTACCTGTGCATCCCCTCCGTTGATCAGCCGTTGGATGTGATAATCGTAGATGCCGCTGAAAAGGAGGTCCTGGTCACCGTCGCCATCATCGTCGAAAAGAAGCATGGCCGAACCGGCACAGCCCGAGGAGAAAGGGGAACGGCCCGGTTCACAGGAATACAGTTCAAAAGCACCTTCCAGCGTATAAGAGGCCTCTCCCCAGCAATCGTCTCGCAGCTCGAAGGCCAGGCTGCCGCACCCGCCTGCCTCCATTGAGATGTTTTCGTAATACTGAAGTTGGGTCCCGCCTAGTGGGATATAAAGGAGGTCGGGCAGCTCGTCGCCATTGACGTCGGTAAAGGCCGGAAGGTCAAAGGCGTGGATGCGGATGAGGGTATCATTGAGATTGTTGTGCAGTTGCAACCGCGCAGGTTGGAAAGCAAGGTGGCCGGCGGCGGCTGGCTGCCGAAGGTATACCTTCAGAGCCACATCGGCGGCACTGCTCAGCACTTCGGTCGTAAGCAGGTCGGCCAGCCCGTCGCAGTTGAGGTCCAGCACTTTGGCCATCTGATTGAGGGGAGGGAGCTCAGGCTCATAGGCGGGAGCATACACGTAACGCGATCCTTCCGGAGCAGAAACACTTATGAAAGGCAGCGCCTTTGCGCCGACGCGGTCAAAGATGAGCAGGTCCATCCTTCCGTCGTCATTGAGGTGGATCTCGGAGAACTGCGGTGCTTCCAGTCCTCCGGTAAGTGCGTAGGGCAGCGCTCGCCCTTGTTGAAAGAAGGAAATATCCTCGACCGCCCGGTAATAGGGAATCTGCGGGTAAAGGGTGCCCCAGCATGCCAGCAGCAGGAAAAGGATGACGTTTGTGCGCATGAGAATGCAATTGTGAAATCAGTGTGTCGAGGGAATTGTAAACCGATAATAAGCTTCATTTATGCCTTAACACTGTAGGCTTGATGGGGGAGTGTACTTCCTTGCATCTCTAATTTAGGAAATGCTGCCGGAAGACCGCAATGATTCGCAATAAACTTTAGCAGACAATGTGCTGAACGGGAAAATTTTCCTCCTGAAAACCTTAACCCCCCCCTGGTGTTTATACCCTGTTATATCACCAATATGCGTCAAAAAGAGCTCCTCGATACCGGCAGGCAGTGGTTCGAACAGCAGGGCTGGAAGCCCTTCCCTTTCCAACTGGAAGCCTGGCAACACTACCTCGACGGCTACAGCGGGCTGGTCAATGCCCCGACGGGCACCGGCAAGACGTATTCGCTGGCGATGGCGATCCTGCTGGAGGGTATAAGCCTCCCCCCGCACTCCAGCCCCCTCCCAACCTCCCCCTTCGGGGGAGGTTGGGAGGGGGCTGGAGATGGCGGCTCCCATTTTGCAGCCCTCTCTGGGCTTCCTCCCCCTCCTTCGGAGGGGGGCGGGGGGAGGCTGGAACCCGGCAGGGGCCTCTTCGCTATCTGGATCACCCCCATCCGTGCTCTGACGAAAGAGATCCAAAGTTCCATACAACGGGCCGCCGATGACCTGGGCCTGGGCTGGAGGGTGGCCATCCGCAGCGGCGATACCAATTCCGGAGAGCGGGCTAAACAGAAGAAGGAACCTCCGCAAGTACTCATTACTACCCCTGAAAGCCTGCACCTGTTGTTGGCCAGTAAGGGCTACCCTCAATACTTCCGGAACCTCAAAGCCATCGTTGTGGACGAATGGCATGAACTGATCGGTTCCAAGCGTGGCGTGCAGGTGGAACTCGCCTTGTCCCGCCTTAAAGGCATGCTCCCTGGGCTGAAAGTGTGGGGTATTTCCGCTACCATCGGCAATATGGATGAAGCGCTGGCGGTGTTGCTGGGCAATACCCTGAAAACCGGCCGCTACAAGGTCGTACGTGCCAATATTCCCAAGCAGATCGAGATCAGTTCCATCTTACCCGACGACATAGAACGCTTCCCCTGGGCGGGCCACCTGGGCATCAAACTGCTGGAAAAGGTGCTGCCCATCCTGGAGCAAAGCCAGAGTACGCTCATTTTCACCAACACCCGTGCGCAGTGCGAAATATGGTACCAGAATCTTCTGGAGGTAGCTCCTGAACTGGCCGGCGCAATCGCCATGCACCATGGCTCCATCGACCGCGCGCTGCGCGACTGGGTGGAGGATGCCCTGCACCAGGGCATCCTGAAGGCAGTGGTCTGTACTTCCAGCCTCGACCTGGGTGTCGACTTTCGGCCGGTGGAATCCATTATTCAGATCGGCAGCCCCAAAGGCGTTGCGCGTTTCATGCAGCGGGCGGGCCGCAGCGGCCACCAGCCGGGCGCCCGGAGTAAGATTTATTTCGTGCCGGCCCACTCGCTGGAACTGATCGAAGCAGCAGCGCTGCGCCACGCCATCCGGGAGGGTGAACTGGAGAGCCGCATCCCCTACATCCGGTCCTTCGACGTGTTGCTTCAATACCTGGTGACCCTGGCCGTATCGGAAGGTTTTCGGCAGGAAGAGGTTTTCCGGGAGGTAAAGGGCACTTATGCTTTCAGCAGCATCACCGAGGACGAATGGGCCTGGTGCCTGGATTTTATTACCACCGGCGGACAGTCGCTGGAAGCTTACGACGAGTACAAGAAGGTAGTGGTGGAGTCGGGCCTGTACAGGGTTCAAAATCGTCGTACCGCTATGCGCCATCGCCTGCAGATCGGCACCATCGCCGGCGATGTGAATATGGCCGTCAAGTATGTAAGCGGTAAACGCATCGGTACGATAGAGGAGTGGTTCATCGCGCAGTTGCGCCCGGGGGACGTCTTTTGGTTTGCCGGCCGCAGCCTGGAGCTGGTGCGCATCAAGGAGGCCATGGTGCAGGTAAAACGCAGCACCCGGAAAACGGGTAAGATCCCAAGCTGGCAGGGCGGCCGGATGCCCTTATCGTCTCAGCTGTCCTCCTCTCTGCGCTTCAAAATGGCGCAGCTCAGCCGGCGGAACCTTACCGATGTGGAACTGGAGAAGCTGTCCCCTCTTATCGAGCTGCAGGCGCGCCGTTCCCACGTGCCAGGAGAAGGGGAATTCCTCATCGAGTACTTTCAAAGCCGCGAAGGTTACCACCTGTTGTTCTACCCCTACGAGGGGCGTTTCGTGCACGAAGGCATGGGCGCGCTTTTCGCCTACCGCATTTCCCGCCTGCAACCGCTTAGCTTTTCTATCGCGATGAACGACTATGGCTTCGAGCTGCTCTCCGATTCAGAGATCCCTATCGAAGAAGCGCTGCGCCAGGGGCTCTTTTCCACTGAAACCCTGAGCAAGGACATCCCGGCCAGCATCAACGCAGCCGAGATGGCCCGCCGCCGCTTCCGCGACATCGCCAGTATTGCCGGCCTCGTCTTCCGGGGCTTTCCCGGCAAACAGAAGAAAGACAGGCACCTGCAGTCCTCCGCCCAGCTCTTCTTCGAGGTTTTCAACGACTATGAGCCCGATAACCTGCTGCTCCTTCAGGCCTACGATGAGGTGATGAGCTTCCAGTTGGAAGAGGCCCGCCTGCGGGCGGCCCTGCGGCGCATTCAGGGGCAGCGCGTCGTGCTCAGCCGGCCGGAACGGGCCACGCCCTTTGCGTTTCCGATCATGGTCGACCGCCTGCGCGAGCGCCTGAGTTCCGAGAAACTGGAAGACCGCATCCGGAAGATGAAACTGCAGTTGATCCGGGATTGATTAAAAAAAATCTCTTCTTCTATAATCCAACCCTCGCACGCTCTACGTAACTACAGGTGGAAGTAAGTTGGAAAGAAAGAGCATAACGTCGATGGCTCTTTTCCCTTTCTGCCATCAACAATAAGTTCGCGAACATAAGACAACATCCAGGTAAGCCCGGCAGGGCGAGGTATGCCTGACGGATCGTGATGTTCACCACCACTATCCCAGCCCATGCTATGCCCTGCGAGACGCCTGGGCTATTTTTCAATCAAAATCAATTTCAACAATGAGAACATTCAAACCCTTTAGAGCAGTGGCCTTAAGCTTCTTGCTGGTGTGGGGGGCAGGTGACAGCCTGTTGGCTTCGAGCCATCGGGAAGCACCGCTTATTGCCAATGATCCGCTGGCGGACAACACAGACGTGTATGCTTTCCGCAGCCCCGATGATCCCAACACCATTACGATCATCGCCAATTACATCCCGACAGAGTTGCCCCACGGTGGGCCGAACTACTACTCTTTCGGAGAGAACATCCGCTATGAGATTCACATCGACAATGATGCCTCCATCCCCGGGGATGAGATCATCTACCGTTTTACGTTCACCCAGGTGAATGAGGATCCCACTACCTTCTTCAATATCCGGCTCGGACAACAGAACCTGAAGGCCACCTACACCATGGAGCGTAGTGTGAACGGAGGGATGAGCTTTGAAACCCTGATCAGCGGAGGCATGGTGCCGCCGGCTAACATCGGTCCGCGTTCCATCGAAAGCGGGGTAGGGCTAGGCTCAACTTACGAGGACCTGATCGCCGAGGCGATTACCACGAGCAGCGGCGGAGAGCGCGTCTACTGCGGCCCGGCCGACGACCCTTTCTTTGTCGACCTGGGCGGTATCTTCGACCTGGGCAATGCTCCCCGGCAGAATGGCCCTTCCCGCGACGGCCTGGCGGAATACAACGTCCATTCCATCGCCATACAAGTACCCATCAGCACCCTGCTGAAAGCCGGTGCTCCGTCACAGCCGGAGAGCATCCTCGACCCCAACTACGTGATCGGCGTATGGGCATCGGCCAGCCGCCGTGCCGTTCGCACCCTCAGTGACGGAGGCGCTGCCCCCGACGATAGCGGCGAATGGATACAGGTGTCCCGCCTGGGTATGCCCCTGGCCAATGAGGCGGTCATCCCCATTGGAATGAAGGACTACTGGAATTCGCTGACGCCTTACGATGAATTGGAAGATAACCTGCTCGACAAATTTTTCTACAACCCGGAACTGGCCCTCTACATGGACGACGAACTGTTCGGCGGCGCTGTCCCGGCGTTCGCCCCACTGCGCATTCAGCGCAATTCCCTGCAGGCGTTCGACTTCGGCAACGGCCAGGACGGGCTCTATGGGCTGAAGGGCAGCGCCGCTGTTCAGGGAACAGCCCTCGATGACGCCATCTTCGGCACCTTGTTGCTGCCCGGCCCGGGTATGCCGCGTTCGGTAGACCTCTGGCCGATCTTCCATACCGGAGTGCCCAATTTCCCGCCCTATCAACTGGCGACTGGAAAAGGCGGTAATCCCCTGGCAGCCGGTAAACCTTTTATCAACAACTTCCTTCCTAATGGCGGCGATATGCTGCGCCTGAATATGGCCGTGCCGGTAACCGATCGCAACGACCCGGCCTTTAGCCCTGCCGGCCTGATCCAGGCAGCCGTTCTCGGGCTGACCGATGCCACCTACAATACTACTGCGGAACTGGAGTTCATCCCCAACATGGACGGCTTCCCCAACGGGCGCCGCCTGGAGGATGATGTCACCCGGATCGAGCTGCAGGCAGTTGCCGGCGCCGCCCTGGCTGCCATCGGACTGTGGTACGACGATTATACTGCGGGCGATCCCAACCCGGTCACTCCGGGCCTGCTGGGCGTATTGGCCTACTCGACCGGCGTGACCCGGAACGACAAACCCTTTAAGGCCTCTTTCCCTTACCTGGCTACGCCCTGGAGGGGCACGGAAACCGATGAGGAATAACAACCTTGCCGGCCATCATTCATCTTTCAAAAAACACTCAATATGATTATCCATAAATTTTCAAAATACGGCCTGTTGCTGATGCTTGCCCTTCTGCTCGGCAGTACCCTTATGGCCTCCAGCCACCGGGAAGCGCCGCTGATCGCCAACGATCCGCTGGCGGACAATACCGACCTCTATGCATTCCGCAACCCGCGCAACCCGCGCAACATCGTTATCATCGCCAACTACGTGCCGATGCAGTTGCCGCACGGGGGGCCCAATTACTATTCTTTCGGAGAGAATATCCGCTACGAGATACACATCGATAACGATGCCTCCAAACCCGGAGACGAGATCATCTACCGGTTTACCTTCTCCCAGCGCAACGAAGACCCTTCCACCTTCTTCAATATCCGTTTGGGCAAACAGAACCTGAAGACTACCTACCGACTGGAGAAAAGTATTAACGGAGGGCGGACCTTCCTGCCCATCCTGGTGAACGGCAATGTGCCGCCGCCGCGGATCGGCGAACGCTCCATCAGTTCACCGGTAGGGCTGAACACTACTTACGGCGATCTGTTCCGTGCTGCCGTTCGGCGCGCCCATACGGGTGAGAATGTGTTCTGCGGCCCGGTAGATGACCCCTTCTTTGTCGACCTGGGCGGCGTCTTCGACCTGGGCGATGCGCCCCGGCAGGATGGCGAGGCCCGTGACGGGCTGGAGTGCATGAACGTCAATGCGATCGCCCTGGAGATCCCCATTCGGTACCTGCTCAAGAAAGGCGCCGGGCCTGCCGAGGACATCCTCGACCCGGACTACGTGATCGGCGTGTGGGCTTCGGCCAGCCGCCCTCGCATCCGCACCCTGGAACCCGCCGGCGAGAAGTTCTCCGGTGACTGGGTACAGGTGTCCCGCCTCGGTATGCCGCTGACCAACGAGGCGGTCATTCCCATTGGCATGAAAGACTACTGGAACTCCCTCACCCCTTATCAGGAACTGGAGGACGATGTGCTCGACCAGTACTTTTACAACCCGGAACTGGCCTTGTACATGGATGACGCCCTGTTTGGTGGCGCCGTGCCTGCCTTCGCTCCCCTGCGCATCCAGCGCAATTCGCTGCAATCCTTTGATTTCGGCAACGGGCAGGACGGCCTGTACGGGCTGAAGGGCAGCCCGGCAGTTGCCGGAACAGCCCTCGATGACGCCATCTTCGGTAACCTGCTGCTCCCGGGCCCCGGTATGCCGCGCTCGGTCGACCTCTGGCCGATATTCCATACCGGGGTGCCCAACTTCCCTCCCTATCAGCTGGCAACGGGCAAAGGCGGCAACCCACTAGCGGCAGGCAAGCCGTTCATCAACAACTTCCTGCCCAACGGCGGGGATATGCTGCGCCTCAATATGGCCGTGCCGCCGACTCCGAGAGACCACCCACAGTTCAGCTCCCTGGGTATCATCCAGGCGGCGGTCCTGGGCCTTACCGACCCGGCCTACAACACTTCCAGCGCTCTGCAGTTCATCCCCAACATGGACGGTTTCCCCAACGGGCGCCGCATGGAGGATGACGTCACCCGGATCGAGTTGCAGGCCGTCGCAGGCGTAGCCCTGGCCGCTATCGGCCTTTGGTACGATGACTATACTGCCGGCAGCCCCAACCCGGTGACCCAGGACCTGGTCGATGTGCTTTCCTACTCCACCGGCGTAGAGGAGAACGATAAGCAATTCATCAATGGCTTCCCATTTGTCGGTTATCCCTTTGCCGGGGATGGGGAATGCAGCGGCGTGGCCGCTTCTGCTTCTGCCAATGCGGTTTCCGGTTCTGCCATTGGGCTGAGTGCTCCCGCCGCAGCCGGGCAGAAGGTAATGATGGGGAACTACCCCAATCCCTTCCACGATCAGACGACGATCCGGTACCAGGTGGACCAGCCCGGGACGGTTAACCTGTCGGTCTACGACCTGAGCGGCCGCCGCCTGGAGGTGCTCGCGAACTCCTGGCAGGAGGCCGGTGAATATCAGGCTGAATGGAACGCTTCCAACTACCCGGCAGGAGTTTACTTCCTTCGCGCCGAAAGCGCTGATGGCAAACTCCTGCAAGTGCTGAAGCTGGTAAAAGTTAAGTAGGTAAGTCATAATTCAAGCGCTAATGGAACAGGAGCGTAGCGGCTTATGGAATGAATTAGCGCTTGAAGGCCCTATTTAAGCGGCAATGGAAAATTGCCGCTTAAATTGGAGCTCTTTGTTATACTCCAATTAATTTTGTCCACCTGCACATCCCTCAAAAAATAAATTCATCGATCATGAAATGTGGGGAGATCCGCAACCCTTTTTAAGGCGCAGGATGAACCACATTTTATGATCTCCAATTGATGAACGATCCCTGATAAGGAGGTTTTTTATTGTCAACTACTGTTCAGGGGGCTCAGCCTTCGGAACTTTCAAAATCATAAAAAATGAAGACCCTAAGAGGACTTTTTATACTGGCCTTTTTTAGCCTCGCACTCACTGCCTGTACGTCGGAAGCACCAAAGGCCCCGGAAGCATCCCAGCAGGCTGTAGATATCCCCAAACTTTTGGACCGCCACCCGGCGCTGCGCCAGGAGAAGGAGTGGGAAAAAGTCCAGAACTACTATGTCGAATACCGGCAGAAGCTGGAGCGCAACCCCAGTGATGATGAAGCCCGGCTCAGCCTTGCTCAGCTTTTCATCAACGAGGCCCGGGTGACCGGCGAGCATGGGCATTATTATCCAGCGGGACTGGAAGTGTTGGAAGGCATCAACCTGAAGAAAGCAGATGAGGATGTACGTTTTCGGGCCCTGGCGGCCAAAGCTGGCATTCAGCTTTCCCTGCACGATTTTTCGGCCGCACTGGGA
The DNA here is from genome assembly GCA_020636405.1 of Lewinellaceae bacterium. Lineage (GTDB taxonomy): Bacteria > Bacteroidota > Bacteroidia > Chitinophagales > Saprospiraceae > JACJXW01. Next base: position 610,761 of record JACJXW010000004.1, read on the forward strand.
TCCGCGGAACGCGCGGTGGCCATCAACCCGTACAACGCACAGATATACGGTGCTTTGGTGGACGCATACGTCGAGTTGGGCCAGTACGAAAAAGCGGTGGCCATGGCCGACAAGATGGCCTCTATCCGGCCCGACCTGCGGTCTTACGCCCGCGTTTCTTACCTGCGGGAGATCCACGGGCAGGTCGAAGGGGCCATCGAGGCGATGAAACTGGCGGTGTCTGCCGGTTATCCGGCTTATGAAGAAACCGCCTGGGCGCGCCTTACGCTGGGTAGGCTGTACGAAAATTACGGCAGGCTGGAAGATGCCGGGCGGGAATATGAGCTCATCCTTTCCCAGCGGCCGGATTACCCCTTCGCCATCGCCGCACTGGGGGGGCTGGCCCTAAAACGCAAAGATTACGCCGAGGCCGAACGCTTGTTGAAAAAGGCCTGCGCCATCATCCCGGAATTCAGCTTTTATGAGTCCCTTGGCCACATCTACAAAGAGACAGGGCGGAAGGAGGATTTTGAACGCACGATGAAAGAACTATGGGGGATGCTGAAAGACGATACCGACAACGGGCACAATATGAACCTGGAATATGCCCAACTCTATTCCACCCTGATGGAAGATCAGGAAAAAGCCCGGGAATATGCCCTTAAGGAATACCAAAAACGGCCGGAAAATATCGACGTGAACCGCGTATTGGCAAATATCTGTCAACGCATGGGCGAATCGGCCAAAGCGGCTGAATACCTGGAGGTGGCCTCCCGTACCAATGCGCGATACCCAGCGCTGATGGAACTCCGGCAGCAGTTGGCAAGCCGGTAGTACTTAGGCAATTTCTCCCTATCTTTGCCTCCTATGAAAACGGAGGCTGACAATAAGGGGGCGGTGCAGGTAGAAGTGGCCGGAGAGATCCTGCTCCTTCATCCATTCCGGGCCATGTACTGGGAGGCACAACAAGCCTTGTTACTGGCCGACCTTCACCTGGGCAAGGCCGCCCATTTCCGGCGTGCGGGATTACCGGTGCCTTCTGATGTGAGCCATTCTAACTGGGACCGCCTGATCAGCCTGTTGGTTGATCTGCAGCCTCGCAGCGTGCTCTTTCTGGGGGACCTCTTCCACAGCGATCACAACCAGGAGTGGGAGGAATTTTGTGGCCTTATGGAACAATTCAGTGAGGTGCGCTTCGAGCTCATCCTGGGCAATCACGATGTATTGCTGGAGAGATACTACCGGCAAGCTAACCTGGAGGTACATCGGGATGGCCTGGATTTGGCGCCCTTCCGGCTGACGCACCATCCTCAGGAGGATGTGGCTGCGGGATGGTACAATCTTGCTGGCCATGTCCACCCCTGTGTTTATTTGAAGGGCAACGGCCGGCAGCGCGCCCGGCTGGCCTGTTTCTATTTTGGAAAGGACCAGGGGATTCTTCCCGCATTTGGAGCTTTCACGGGCATGGCCAAGGTGAGGCCCAAAGCCGGTGACCAGGTTTTTGTTATTGCCGGTGGCGAAGTGCTGGAAGTCTGAATTACTCTTCCTTGCTGTTCATTGCGTCACGGATCTTGGCGGCGCTTTCGTAGTCTTCTCTTTCCAGCGCTTTTTGAAGCAATTCTTCCAGCTGAGGTGTGGAATAGTTCTTCAGGGCGCCCTTTGTACTGGGCAATTCGGCGGAAGGGGCTTCCGTTGCAATGGAAGCTTCATTCATTACGGAGGGAAAGGCATAGATCGGGCATCCGAAGCGAACGGCCAGAGCAATGGCGTCAGAGGTTCGGGCATCGACCTCCACTACCTTGCCGGAAGTAACCTGCTCACAGATCAGCTTGGCATGAAAGATGCCATCCCGTATGCTGTCGATCAGCACTTCGGTGAGGCTGGCGCTGAGCGCTTCGATCGTATTTTTGAAAAGGTCGTGTGTCATCGGCCTGCCGGTATCCACCCCTTCCATCGCAATGGCGATGGATTGCGCTTCGAAAGGGCCTATGATAATAGGAAGCCGCCGGCCCCCTTGCTTTTCTTCCAGGATGAGCGCAAAATGATCAGGAGCAGATTCGCTGCGTGCCTGTCCCAATACGTTTAATTCGATCTTTTCCATGTCTTCTCTTTGGTATTAGCAAGGGTAAATTAGGACGTTTCTTTTTCTTTTCCAGGCTGGTAGGCGAATTTAACGCTTGTCCGAAAACCCTTTATTCCCTCATTCCCTCAACAAATCCTCGGCAGTTGTTCCCCCACCGGCATGTTCACTACTCGCTTCCCGCCGATGCTGCTGGCCATAACGACCTGCCGGGGGTGTGCTTCCACAATTTCGCCGATGATGGCGGCATTTTGCCCGTGTTCTAGTGTACGTAATTTTTCGGTAAAGGATTCGGCAATCTCCGGGCTTACTGCTGCGAGAAAGATGCCCTCATTGGCCACGTAAAGCGGGTCTAGCCCGAGGATCTCACAGGCGCCTTCCACTTGTTCATCTACGGGCAGGACTCGTTGTTGCAACTCTATTCCCAGTTTGGTATCCCGCGCCATTTCATTGAGCACGGTAGCTACGCCGCCCCGGGTAGGGTCGCGCAACAGGTGGATGTCCTGTCCGAAATCATCCAGCAGGGCCTTGATGGTGTGGTTGAGGTTGCAGGTGTCGCTTTCGATGTCCGTTTCGAACTCCAGCCCCTGTCGTACGGAAAGGATGGCTACACCGTGGGTGGCCAGGTTGCCGCTCACAACGATCTTGTCTCCCGGCCGTATACGGCTCGGGCTGATCGCTGCCTTGGGGTGCAGCGGGCCGATGCCGGTAGTATTGATGAAGACCTTGTCGCCCTTGCCCTTCTCTACTACTTTGGTATCGCCGGTGACAACCATTACGCCGGAACGCTCACAGGCGCCCCTGACTGCGACGAGGATATCCCAGAAGTCCTCCATTCGGAGGCCTTCCTCCAGGATGAAACTGAGGGAGAGGTACTTTGGAATGGCGCCGCACATGGCTACGTCGTTGACCGTCCCATTCACCGCCAACTCCCCGATGTTGCCGCCGGGAAAGAAGATGGGCGAAATGACAAAACTGTCAGTAGAAAAGGCTATCGGCCCATCGAAAGCGACGATGGCGCCATCGTGGTGCGTGTCCAGCTTTTCATTTTTCAGGAGGTTGAAAACGCCGCTTTCGAGCAGCCTATTGGTCAGCAGTCCGCCACTGCCATGGCCCATGGTGATGATATCGAAGTCCATCTCGGGCATGGGGCAGTCCAGTTGCATACGTATGTTCTTTTTATTCATGGCCTGGATTGGTTGGTCTGTAGGTCTTCAGGATTCTTGTCCAATGATCATGAAATAAACGAGTTATTCCGGAATTTCGAAGGATAAGGCGTTCTTTTTTCCGTAAGAGAATGTTCAATCTGGTATTTACTCCCTTTCCTTTTGCTTTTTCTCAATGAAATGGCACATCAGTTGCCCAAAGGATACACTCTCATCATTCGGTGACAGATTGCGGTGGAAGCAGAGTTCATACTGCTTGCCGAGGTGGCGCCGGGCCAGGTCCACCAGGAGGGCATTCTGAAAAACACCTCCGCTGAAGGCGAGTTTGCGAACGCCAGCCCGTTCTGCCACCTGCTCAACGGCCTTGATCAGCGAGTAATGGAACCGGGCTGCGACGGATGCGCGGCCTTCTCCCCGGGCGAGGCTGTCCAGAATGCCTGCCATGAGGCGGGTGGTGGATATATGGCCGGTATCCTCGGATATGCAATCGTAAGGGCGCTCCATGTCCAGCCCGTTATTTTTAAAGTAGTGGTGGGCCATTTGTTCCAGCAACATAGCGGCTTCTCCCTCAAAACTGCACACATCCCTGCCGGTGAGCAGGCTGGCCACAGCGTCGAACAGGCGGCCTGCACTGGAGGTGTGCCTATTGGGCGGCCTGTTCAGCAACTGCTGATAAATGCTCCACTCCACGGAGCTGAACTTGGGGTGCAGCCAGGCTTCCGCTTCCGCCAGCCCCTGGCAGGCCATCAGGGCCGATAAGCGAGGCTCCCGGGCAATCTTGTCCCCCAGAGTATAGTTGAAATATTCGAATTGGGAGAAACGGCGAAAAGCATAGTTCTCGTAAAGGAAAAATTCACCCCCCCATATCTGGCCGTCGTCGCCCAGCCCCAGTCCGTCCCACACAATACCCAGAACGGATTCTTCTGAATGCAACAGGCCGTGCTCTCCCAACAGGGCGGCGAAGTGAGCGATATGATGTTGATAGGAGAACTGAGGCACACCCCATTGTTCTGCCAGTTCACGGCCCAGTTGGGTGCTGAAGTAGCCCGGGTGTTTATCGGTGAGGACACAGCCTGGTTGCGCATCGAACAGCGAGAGCAGATGCTGAACCGTATTTCGGAAGCGCTCCTGGGTTTCCAGCGTGCCCAGGGCGCCGAGGTATTGACTGGCGTAGTAGTTGCCGGCGTGCAGCAGCGTGAAAGTACTCTTGAGCTCGGCGCCGGTGGCCAGTATCGAGCCTGCTGTTACCGGCGGAGTGGGGGGCAAAAGGGTAGGGGCGTAACCCCGCGAGCGCCTCAGGTAAATGGGGGTGCCGGAATGAGGGCTCAGGCGGATGACGCTGTCGTCCTGTGGGGTGGCAATGTCCCGGTTGTGGAGCAGCAGGTAATCAGCAATGGAGGAAAGGGTATGCAGCGCGTCCTCGTCCTCAAAACAGATGGGAGCACCGCTCACATTGCCGCTTGTGGCGATGATGGGCCGGCGAAATTGCTGCATCAACAACTCATACAGCGGTGCGTAAGGCAACATCACGCCGATCTGCTGCAGTCCGGGGGCGATCGTTGCCAGTGCGATCCCGGACTGCAGCTCCTGCTCAGCCGGCAGCAGTACGATGGGCGCCGCCGGAGAAAGCAGCAATTCTTCCGCTGTTTTGTCCAGCCGGGCATCCAGCCTGATCGCATCCGTATGGGGATACATCAGAGCGAAGGGTTTGGACGGGCGATTTTTCCGCCGCCGCAGTTCTTCGATGGCATCGGCGTTAGTAGCGTCACAGGTAAGCAAAAAACCGCCGATCCCTTTGATTGCGATGATCTTCCCCTCTCCCCAAAGCCGGGTAATTTTTTTGAGTATGTGCGGGGTATCGGTGGCGAGCAGGTCTTTATTCCGGCCGTACAGGGCCAGCTGAATGCTGCAGGAAGGGCAGGAGTTGGTTTGGGAATAATAACGCCGGTCCAGGGGCGCTTCATATTCCGCCCGGCAATCCGGGCACATTCTAAAAGAAGACATGGTGGTCCGCTCCCGGTCGTAGGGCAGCCGGCTGATGATAGAGAACCGCGGCCCGCAGTTGGTACAGGTGATGAAAGGGTAGCCGGAGCGGCGGTTGTCCTCGTGAAGCAATTCGCGACGGCAGTCTTCACACATCGCGAAATCGGGCGTCATGATCAGGCGAGCTTCTCCTCCTTCCTGGCTGTCTATGATCCGGAAGCCCTGGAAACTCTTGTTTTTTGCTTTTTGAATAGAGTGCCGGAGGATAAGCGACATCTTTGGGGCCTTTGCGACCAGGCTCTGGTAAAAAACGTCAGCCTCCTCCGGACTTGCCTCTATTTCAATATGGACGCCATCATTGGTATTGGCCACCCATCCATTTATACCGAATTGCTGTGCCATGCGGTAGACGTAAGGGCGGAAGCCCACGCCCTGCACCTGCCCCTCGATGTGTATGTGATAGGTCGGCATTCTTGGTTTTTCATTTTAACACTCCGGAACTTTGATGGAGATATTCACTGCCAGTCCTCCCTGAGAAGTTTCCTTGTATTTGGTATTCATATCCTGAGCGGTTTCCCACATGGTTTTAATGCATTCGTCGAGATGAACGCGTGCTTTTTTCGGGTCGCTCTCCAGGGCTATATTGGCGGCGGTGATGGCTTTGATGGCGCCCATGCTGTTGCGTTCGATGCAGGGCACCTGCACCAGCCCGCCGATGGGGTCGCAGGTAAGGCCCAGGTGGTGTTCCATGGCGATCTCTGCGGCCATCAGGGCCTGGTTGGGGCTGCCCCCAAGGCCTTCGGCAAGAGCTGCGGCGGCCATTGCGGAGGATACCCCGATCTCGGCCTGGCAGCCCCCCATTGCTGCTGAAATGGTGGAACCCTTCTTGAAGATGCTCCCGACCTCACCGGCGACCAGCAGAAATTTGATGATGTCGTCGTCGGTGACGTCTTTCTCCGTAAAGCAAAGATAGTACATCAGCACCGAGGGGATGACGCCGGCCGCCCCGTTGGTCGGTGCCGTCACTATGCGCCCGAAGTTGGCATTCTCCTCATTGACGGCCATGGCGAAGCAGCCGATCCACTTGAGCACCTTGGAAAATTCGAAATCGGAACGCACCAGGCAGCGCACCCATTCGTCGGCGTTGGGGTAAGTGCAGGGCAGGCGCAGCTTGTCGTGAATATCGGCGGCGCGGCGGCTTACCTCCAGCCCGCCGGGCAGGATACCCCGGGTATGGCAGCCTCGGTAGATGCATTCTTTCATCACAGACCAGATGCGCAGCAAGCCCGCTTTAACGTCGGCTTCCGGGCGCCAGGTTTTTTCATTCTCCATAACCACCTGCCAGATGGCGGCGCCGTGGCTGGCGCAGTACTGTTCCAGTTCCCTGGCGGTAGCAATAGGGTGGGGGAGGCGAACGTAGTTTTCCTGAGCCTCTTCTCCTTCTTTCACCACAAAACCTCCTCCAACCGAGTAGTAGGTGGCGGTATGCAACAGCTCACCTTGTTTGTCGAAGGCTTCGAAGATCAGCCCGTTGGCGTGCCCGGGCAGGCGTTCGGAGTAGTGGAACTCAATGGCTTTGGCGGGGTCGAAAGGAATGGGGTGGCGGCCTGCCAGCCGGAGTATGCGTTTACGGGCGATCAGCTCCGGCAGGCGCCGTACATCCTCCACGGGAATGGTCTCAGGGTCTTGTCCGGAGAGGCCCAGTAGCACGGCGATATCGGTGCCGTGGCCTACCCCCGTAAGGGCTAGCGAGCCGTAGAGGTGGGCGCTGACGCCCTGGGCGGCGTCGAGCAGGCCTTTGGCCTGCAACTCTTCCCAAAATCGCTCGGCGGCGCGCCAGGGGCCCAGGGTATGGGAACTGGAGGGGCCTACACCGATCTTGAGCATGTCGAATACACTTATCGGTTCCATTGGTTAGTTTTTTATCCTGTGTACAGCTGTACGCCCTGTACTACTGCCAGTACCAGAAACAGTCCGCTGAGGAAATAATTCAGGTTGCGGGCGAAATAGTTGGCGCGCTTCAGGATGAACTGGGCGAAACGGGCGTATGCCGATAGCATGATGAATGCACTGAGGGTAATGCCACTGATAAAGAAGAGGTGGTACGGAGCATAGAGATGGATCAGCCCCTCTGCTTTGAGTAAAGCGCCCATGGTGAAAAAATAGGGGATGTTGAGGGCGTTCATGCCTGCCACGGCCATGCCCAGCAGGAAGGGGCTCCCCTTTCGACGGCTGGCTTTTGCTTCCTTGCTGTGGAGCGCCTGGTAGAAAAAGAAAAAGGCCAGCGCCAGGAAGATCGCTACCGACGTCGCCCGGATGTAGGTGAATACCTGAGGATGCCGGCTGAGGAAACCCGCAAAGGCAACGGCAATGTAAGCTTGCAGGAATATGGTTACCGAACTGCCGGCGCTGTACCATAGGCCCGCGCGCATGCCCTGCTTGATGCTGACGCTTACCGAGGTCATATTCACCATCCCTGGCAGGGCTATGCCTACTGCAGCTAACAAAAAACCGAAGAAAAAAGGGCTGAGAAAATCCATAACGTAAAGGTATGAAACAGCTTCATAAAATAACTATCCTTTCACTTATTGCCTGGTTTGCTCTGGTGAGATACAATAAATAAATACCTGGTATTAAACGTGCTTCGCTCACATCTATCTGAAAACGGGGCTCGTGCAGGTTCAATTTTTTCTCCAACAGGCAGTTTCCGAAAACATCATATAATGCGATCTTCCAGTCGCTTTTGGGTAGCGTTTCCGGGAGTTGAACATTCACCATTCCACCGGTAACAGGGTTGGGGAATATTTCTGCTGGATGGAATCCCGTATCTTCGGAACCTACCGTGGCCTCGGAAAAATCGATCCAGTTGATGTTGAATCCGCCGTCGAGGATATTCATCCTGAGAGTATGTTCTCCTGAATCCAGCGCGATATTTGCGGAAACGGTTACCCAGCTTTGCCATCCTCCTGTATTCGGAGTTGATAGCGTTGCTGCCGGCTGGCCGTCAACGAGGAAGTCGATCTCTCCCGGATTGGAGCCCGACACTCTGGCGCGCAACTTGTAGGTACCTCCATGCTGCACATTGATCCTGTATTCGGCCCAGTCGCCGCTTTCCGTCCAACCAATATTCATGAACCCGTCGTTGTCTTCCGTCAGTTCGGAAAACAATCCTGACATGAGGTGGTACTCTTCCGCTTCGATCCTGCCGGGTATCGGGAACCGCTGATCCGGGTCATAAACCGGGATATCCATGTACAATTGGCCCAGCTCGGTCAATGTGCCGTCGGCGCCGTACAGATCAATGTAAGGATAGGCGCTCGGGCCGCCGGAAGTCCTGCCGATAAACCAGGAATAACGGTAGACGTCAGGGTCGCGCTCCAGGAAGTTCACCGTTCCGGCAAGGTAGTTTTTCTGGGCCTTCAGGTTGGTGGCCGACCCGTCCCACGCAGCGAACTCGGTGACCCAAATGGGTTTGCCGTATTGCCGGGCTTCCTCGACATAACCCACTATCGAATTGCCGCCTCCGTACCAGTGCAACGCGATATGATCCACCTGACAGTTTGTACAGGCTGCAAAAAAGGCATCGAGGTAGGTAAACGGGTTGGAGTAGGTAACGCCATTTTCTGAAACACAATTCCCGCAATAATTCACTGCCGGGCCGACAATTTCCAGTTCGTGGGCCTGTGCGATGGCCTGAAGCGCCGGCCAGGCCGCCGCCGCCTGAGAGGGCGTCATATTGGCCTGGTCACGGAAGTTGGGCTCGTTAAACCCCAGAACATATCTGACGTTCGCATCCTGTCCGGCCCAGTTTTCCACTCCGCTTATTCCGGCGCTGTTCCACGCCATGGGGGTAAAATCGACATCGTAATTCGGGTAGGTATTGCGGATAGCCACATCGGGCTGTGCGGCCCAATTGTACCACCACGAAATGCCCTGTGAGGCGGCCTCCATGTCGTTTTCCGAATGATAACCGTAGGAAACGCCCCGTTTGTAACTCTTTTCCTGGGACTTGCCTTCAAAAGTGAGAAGGATCAGGGCGGAAAGGAACAATATTTTTTTCATGAGCGCTGGAGTTTTCAGGTACTGAGTGTAAGGCGTGGAAGTTTCCAAAGATTCCTGAGGATATAATACCGCTTTTTACCAACCATCGGCTTATCCTGGGCCGATCTCACGGAACCGCAGGGCATAGAACCGGTTGCCCAATTCCGGTGAAGGTTCATCGAACAGGAAAAAGACAAAGGCCGTTGCCTGCCCATCCTTGTGCAGGGCCAGCAGTTCGCAGTGGTTCCAATCGGCAAAGCCCGGCTTCGGGCGGAAGAAGTATTGCATGCCCCAGTCGGCATTAAAGAATTCAGACAACACCTCCGGCGCCACCTCCCGGCCGGCGACGAGGTAGTCCTGGTCGTTGGTGGCCAGGTGCATTACCAGGCGGGAGGCTTCTACATGGGGAATATCAGCGGCGGAAGCGTTCGGCTCGTAGGGCCGGATGAGATAGCGGATCTCTATACCTTCCTTTCGGGAGCGAATGGCGTAATCGTAAGAGCGGAAGGGGTTCTTTCTGGCGGGGGCGGTTTTGTAACGGGCCTCGACGGGCTCCAGGAACTCTATACCTGCCCGCTCCAGGAGTTCGGTGAATTCCTCATTCATTTTGAGTTGTGCCTCGGCCTTGCTGCTGGCCAGCAGGAGTAAGGCGAACATCAAAAGGTGGAGTTTCATGGCGATCCGTTTGCTCATCCGTAAATTAGCCCTCTACGGTTCAGTAAACGATGAGAAGGGGGGCAATGCACCCCCTGGTTTACCTTATGCCGTTGAGGCTGCCCCGGTTCCCGAACCGGGACAGCTTACTGTTCTTGCGGCGCCTGCAGAGGACAGGCAAAGCCGGCATAGTTGCTAGATACTTAAATATATGGAATTTCTAATTGATGGAGGCCTGGTCAGGCTGGAGCGATCCGGATCTTTTCTTTAATGGATTGGATGAGGGCAGGAGAGGGCTTACGTCGGTGGATCTTGCTTTTTATAAATTCTCGGAAGGACTTTTCCTGGCTTAGAACTTTCAAATAGGCGGGGTTGGCTTTGATTTCTCTTAACAATTCTCGCTCGGCACTTTCACTCAACTCGTTGTCCAGATACATTGTGACCTTTCTTACGAGCTCCTGATAGTTTTGATCTCTCATTGTTGACGTTTTTTTACCACTGACAGGGCCCTGGAACTCGTTGCAGGCAAATCCGGCTGAGACAAAACGCCCATCCCGCCGTGGCCTGCCCGCATGGGCAATGGGTCCGGGGAGGGAACGTCGCACTATTTTGTCTTTTTGAGAAGTTCATTTCAGCCTTTTTGCATTTAACGAATGAAACTTGCCTGTATCCGGGATCCGCGTACGGTCCGCACCCGAGAACGCCGCCGTGGCAGGTTACCGGCCACTTTGTGTTTCGGAAGGCGTTGGCTACAGACAAGTTTCATGGGATTGAGCCCTGCCGAACGGCAGAGGTTAACGAATTATTTCCGTTTGTCCTTATAGCCTAAGGACTTGGCGTATTCCTGTAATTTTTCTTTCAGCATATTCCTGGCGCGGTGGAGCCTGGAGCGCACCGTTCCGATCGGAATATCGATGATCTTTGATATTTCTTCATAAGTAAACCCTTCGATGTCACACAGCAGGATCACCACGCGGAAATCTACCGGCAGCGAGTTGATGGCATTGGTCACTTCATCTCCCATCATGTGCTGGAACATCTCTTCCCGCAGGTCCATATAGCTGGAGTACTGCGTGTCTTCTTCGCCGTGAAAATTGACGACTTCCTCATAGTCGACCTGGGTGGGCTGCTTGCTTCTTTTGCGATACTGGTTGATGAAGGCGTTCTTCAATATTTTGAAGAGCCATGCCTTGGCATTGGTGCCTTCCATGTAGTGTTCAATGAACCGGTATGCTTTCAAGTAGGTTTCCTGGACGAGGTCGTTGGCGTCTTCCTCGTTGTAGGTCAGGTGATAGGCAAAAGTATAAAGCGCATCTATTTGAGGCAAAAACTCTTGCTCAAAAATCCTATCATACCTTTCTTGAGTGTTATTGTATTCCGTCATCAGGGTCATAAAGATAGGAATATTTTGAGAAAGGCAAAGCCTCTCTGTCGAAATGCTCTGGCCTTTAGGTCAATTGGTAATTAATTGTAATGCAGTTGGTTATGTGAAGGGGTTATAGGGTTTATGCTTTGTTTATGCACCTACAAATCCACTAACTGGCTTTTTTCCAAAAAAGTTTCCGGAGGGGAAAAAAGTTTTTCACAGTGGCCTCATTTCCTGAATAGTTCATCAGGAATTCATTTCGCTGTCCCGGGCTTTGGCTTCTACCGTAAACCTGATTTTAGGGCCATGTGTGTTGGGAGGTGGGGGCGTTTGGAGGTTTGAACGTTAACATCCCAACATCCCAACATCCCAACTTCCCAACATCCCAACTTCCCAACATCCCAACATCCCAACTTCCCAACTTCCCTAAACCATTTCCCCGGGCCATTGTTTCCCTTCCGGCCGGTAACGGAGTGAAGGTCCAGGGCACTAATCGTCGGTAAGCTCTGTTTTTCTGGCGAAAACCATCTAATTTTATGACTTTCATGAGCAAAGGATCAATAGTGGATACAACATCTCCCAAAGGTAAAGAAGACCCCACCGCCGAATCGCGCAAGCGTGACCACATCGAGCTGGCCTTTCAATCACAGGTTGCTCAGGGTGCGCTCGACGAGCGCTTCTATTACGAACCCATGCTATCAGGACACCCGCGGCGCGGCGCCCTCAAGAGCTTTCTCTTTCTGGGGAAAGCCATGCGCGTGCCGATGTGGGTTTCGAGCATGACCGGAGGCACGGAATTGGCCCGAACCATCAATCACAACCTCGCGCGGGCCTGTAAAGATTTTGGCATGGGGATGGGCCTGGGTTCCTGCCGCTCTTTGCTCTACAGCGATGAAACCCTGGGCGATTTCGATGTGCGGAATCTCATCGGGGACGGCCTGCCGCTGTTCGCTAACCTGGGCATTGCCCAGCTCGAACAACTCATCGACAACGGGGAATTGTACCGGGTCAAGGAATTGATCGATAAACTACGGGCCGATGGCCTGATCATTCATGTAAACCCCCTGCAGGAATGGCTGCAGCCGGAAGGCGACCGCTTTACCCGGCCGCCCCTGCAGACGATCACAACGTTCATGGAAAAGATCGACTTGCCGGTGATCGTCAAGGAGGTCGGCCAGGGGATTGGCTACGAAAGCCTTAAAGCCCTGATGCAGCTCCCACTGGCCGCAATTGATTTTGCAGCTAACGGGGGGACCAACTTCGCCCGCCTGGAAATGCTGCGCGGGGATCAGGCCAAGGCCAGCGTTTACGAACAGCTGGCTTTCGTCGGGCACAGCGCAGCCGAAATGGTACATATGTACAACCAATTGCTGGAAGAACTGGGGCCGAAATTGGCCTGCCGACAGGCGATCATCTCCGGGGGCGTAAAAAACTTCCTGGACGGCTACTACCTCATCAATAAAATTAATACAACGGCAGTTTACGGGCAGGCTTCCGGCTTTCTGAAACACGCGCGCGGCGCCTATGAGGAGCTGTACAGCTATGTCGATGCCCAGGTCCAGGGGCTGGAACTGGCAAACGCTTTCCTTCGGGTGAGGTAAGTTCCCGTTTTTTTCCAGACCTTTGCAGATTCGGAAATATCATCAAAAAAAGGGCGGTTTCAGCCCGAATAGCCTGCCCCGCAGCATTGCGGGGATAATTCCCCGAAAAGCGCTTGGTTTTCCTTAGGCCCCGGGAAAACCACGACGCGGCTATATCAAAAGAAAGTAGAACTGCTAAGCCTAATTACAATGCAGGAAAAAACCATTTCAGGCTTTTCGAAGCTTCCTAAAGCGGGAAAGGTCCGCTGGGTAGTCGAAAACTTTTTCGGAGATACGGAAGAGGCTGCCCGGGAATTGATGAGCTTCTGGCACGAGGATGAAGAGCAGCAGCGTATCCTTGACGGTTTCAGTGAGAATACCATCAGCAATTATCATCTGCCCTATGGCGTGGCTCCGAATTTTATGATCAACGGCAAATTGTATACGGTGCCGATGGTTATTGAAGAGAGCTCCGTAGTTGCCGCTGCCTCCAGCGCTGCCAAATTCTGGCTGAGCCGCGGCGGTTTTCACGCCCAGGCCCTTTCTACCCGGAAACTCGGCCAGGTGCACTTCAGCTGGAAAGGAGATAGCGCCAGGCTCTTCCTCCATTTCGATGAGCTGGAAAAACGACTCCGCGAGGATGCCTCTCATATTACCGCCAATATGGAAAAGCGCGGAGGGGGCGTGCTTGACATCGAGCTGCTGGATATGACGCACCTGGAGCCGCACTACTATCAGCTCAAGGTAAGCTTTGAAACCTGTGACTCCATGGGAGCCAATTTTATCAACTCCGTTCTGGAGGAGTTTGGCAGTACCCTTGAAATATTCGTCCAGGAGCACCCCGCATTTGTGGGCGAGGAACAGCAACTGGAGGTGATCATGGCCATCCTGTCCAATTATACTCCGGAATGCATCGTCCGCGCCTGGGTAGAATGCCCGGTTGAGGCGCTGGGCTCCGGCTGTGACGGAATGAGCCCGGAAGATTTTGCTGATAAATTCTCCAAGGCCGTTCGAATCGCCCATATCGACCCGCACCGGGCCACTACCCACAACAAGGGCATCTTCAATGGCGTCGATGCCGTGGTACTGGCCACAGCCAACGACTTCCGGGCCGTAGAGGCCTGCGGGCATACCTATGCCGCACGCGACGGACAGTATCGCAGCCTTAGTTCCTGTACAGTTGAAGATGGCATATTCAGGTTCTGGCTGGACCTCCCCCTGGCTTTAGGGACTATCGGCGGCCTGACCCGCCTGCACCCCATGGCCCGCCGCTCCCTGGAACTGCTGGGCAACCCCGGCGCCGAAGAGCTCATGATGGTTATTGCCGCCACCGGACTGGCCCAGAACTTCGCCGCCCTGCGGTCTCTGGTGACTACGGGAATTCAGAAGGGACACATGAAAATGCACCTGATGAATATCCTCAACCACCTGGAAGCAAAAGAAGGGGAGGTGAAGGAGGCCGTCGATCACTTCAAGGACAAAGTAGTCTCTTTTACCGCCGTGCGCGAATTTTTGAAACTGTTCAGAGAAAAAAAGGGAAGCAACGTATAGATGAAAGGAATTATCTTCGATATGGACGGCACGATGGTCGACAATATGATGACCCACCATCGCGCCTGGCAAAGGAAACTGGCCGCTCTGGGACTGGACATGCCGCTGGAGGAGGTCAAAGAAAAGATACATGGCGTGAACACGGAGATCCTGGAACGCCTGTTCGGCAACCGGTTCACCCTGGACGAAAGAATGCAGATCTCTCAGGAAAAAGAGGCGGAATACCGCAAGATCTTTCGACGGGAACTTCGCCTGCTGGACGGGCTGCCCGAATTACTGGAAGAACTCGCCCGTCATCGCATTCCCATGGCCATTGGTTCGGCGGCGCCCCCGGAAAATGTAGATTTTGTTCTGGATGAGCTGAACCTGCGCCATTACTTCAAAGGAGTCTTTCATGCCGGAAGTGTCTCCAGGGGGAAACCCGACCCCGAAATATTTGAAAAGGCTGCCGAAAGCATGGGGCTTCCCGCCCGGGATTGCCTGGTCTTTGAAGATAGCCCCACTGGAGCGGAGGCGGCCCGCCGGGCGGGAAGCGCCGCTGTAATTCTAACGACTACCCACAACGAATCCGAGTTCCGGCAATTCCCCAATATAAAAAAGTTCCTATCCGATTTCTCCGGGGTAACCGTTGAGGCCCTCCGGAAGTGGTAACCCCGGACGTGCCAGATTCATCTGCTGCGTAAATCCCTGATAATTTTCTTAATTTTCCCTCCCAAAACCCACTCCCATCGAAAAGATAGTCTACACCAACGGCAAGCTCCTCCTGACCGGAGAATACTTTGTGCTCGACGGTGCTCTGGCGCTGGCCCTGCCCGTTCGTTTCGGCCAGCAGCTGACGGTGACGGAGCAACCTCACCTCAGCGGCCACCACTGGGTGAGTTTCGACCATCAGGGGCGGCCCTGGTTCGAGGGGTGCTTTTCGCCTACGGGGGCTTACGTTTCCGGCAATGAGGAAAAAACGGGGAACCGCCTGGAAAACCTTTTCCAGGCCATTGAACGGCAACGGCCGGACTTCTGGCTGGGCCGCCTCCCGCTTCGCTTTGAGACGCAGCTGACTTTCCCCCGGCAGTGGGGGTTGGGCAGCAGCTCCACCCTGGTAGCCGCCCTGGCTGCCTGGGCAGAGGTGGATGCCTTTCAACTCCTGGCGGATACCTTCGGAGGTTCCGGGTACGATGTCGCCTGCGCCCACGCCCATCAGCCCATCCTTTATCAGCGCCGCGATGGCCGGGGGCATTATGTGGAGTGCCCTTATGCCCCGCCTTTTGCCGACAACATCTGCTTTGTCTATTTGGGTAAAAAACAGGACAGCCGCGAAGGCATCGCCCGCTACCGGGAGTCCGTGAAGGATTCGCCCCGCCTCATCGAGGGCATCTCCCGCCTGACAATGGACTTCCTGGCCGCCCGCACTGTGAAGGAGGGCGTAGAGATCCTGGAAGCGCACGAGCGGCTGGTGGGCGATGCTCTGCAGCTGCCCAAAGTGAAGGAGCGGTATTTCTACAACTTCCCCGGCGCTGTCAAATCGCTGGGCGCCTGGGGCGGCGATTTCGTGATGGCGCTAAGCGACAAACCAGCCGAGGCTACCCGGCAGTACTTTCGGGTGAAGGGGTTTGAGACGGTGTTTACCTGGAGAGAAATGGCCCTGTAACTGCTCAACAGTGACCGGGCCATTTTTGAAGACTATCGCATCGGGCGGGCCTTAACGGGAGCGCTTCAGGTGGTTCTTTGGGTTGAGGCGCTCCCGTATTTTCTTTTCCTGGACACTTTACTCGCTCTTGAGCAACTGTATCGGCTTCTGGGGAAGCAACTCGGTAGGCACCGGGGCCAGGCTGGAAGACGGGGCGTTGGCCGTACTTAGCAAAATAGACTGCTCCTTAAGCAAGACGCCGTTCCCATCCAGGGTTTTCAGTACGATCTTGTTCGGTAATTCCGACTCAATCCGGTACCAGGCTCCGCTTTCCGTATACACCTTCCCGCAAAAGCTGATCTCCGCTTCCTGGTAGTTCTCCCGGATGAAGGTGTTCACAGCCGCGGGCAATTGCTCCCGGCCCATCCTGATCCGGGTTTCCATCCATTGGCCGTCTTCCTGAAAAAAGGCTTTCTTCAGGCCTTCCTCATCCTGGAAAATGGCGACAATCCCATCGTGGCGCTTTTCCCAGAACGGCGCTTCGATCTCCGGGTACAATTGTGCAAATTTTTGTTGAACAGCTTCGGGAATATAGCTATTTGCGAACGCGGCCACTGAAGAGGCCAGGGCAATAAACAGTACCAAACTCATCTTTTTCATAACACAATGTATTGGTGGTGATAATTGTAATAGTAAAACTATCATAAAGACAAGTAAAACTAAAATAGGTTGTAAAATAGGGAGGGAATTTTTTATTATAATGTTTTACATAACTGTAAATACGTTTATTCCGGATCCGGATCTATGGTTTCCGAGGCATTGGAATTCCCCGCCCGGAAAAGGCGGCCCGGCAGGCATTTTCCCGGACGGATTTGGTGCGGATGAACCTTTACCTTCCCGAAAGCATTCCACTATGGAACCCCCGGAAAAAGGCCCCGGCCATTAGCCCAGTTTGAGCAGAGGGGGCTTTTTCCGGAGAAAAAACTGCCATGGACCTTCAAGAACAACTCGAACAGGAATACAGCCGCTTCGTCGAGTTCGGCAACCTGCTGGACCGCAAGATGCGCAAATACCTGGTGCAGTACCTGCAGAATAAACTGGAACCGGAGCGCTTCCTCCTGCCTGAGCTGAACGACCAGTACTACGCCTATTTTCAGAAAGCCCTCGACGGCATCTTCTCCATCCCCGGCCTGCTGGGCCTGGCGCAGGGCAACGAGAAGATCAAGAAGCAGGTCGTGCTGGACCTCCTCTACTGGCTGCGCAAAACCTATGACAAGGTGCGTACCAAAAACCCCTACGAGGACGAACTGAACCGCCTGGAAGGCTGGGCGGTCACCCCGCTGCACGTCTTCACCAGGCGCTGGCCTTCCCTGCCCATATTTCTGAAGGCTACCTACGGCAAAGACGAACTGGACAGCAATTTTTACCGCGACCGCTTCCAGCAATTGATCGGCAACAAAGAACTGGATGCGGTCCCAAAGGAGGACAGAGAGAAGATCGAACTGCTGATCAAAGACGTACTCGCACAGTGGGACGCCCTCCTGCACGCCAAAATACTGGACTACCAGCTCCGAAAACTGGAAGAAGAGCAGGAAACGTTCACCGATCTGCTAACCAAGAAAGTAGAGGAATACCAGAAGCTCAAAGAACTGGTCTCCCCCTTCTCCGACTACCTGGGCTGGGACATGTCCCGCGAACTGTGGGAGGACACCTCCTTCGATATCATACAACAGTACGACGAGTTGCTGCAGGATGAACAGTCGTTGAAGGAACTGGCGGACCTGCTCGGCCGTATGCGCGAAGCGGAGATCGAGATCGAGGAGGAGGAATTTGAAAAAAGCATCATCCGCCAGGAATGGAAGGTGGACGAGACGGCCAGGGCGGAGATCGTGGGCGTACACGAGAGCGACGACCTCAGCAATATGCTCAGCTCCGAAGTGAGCCTGCTCAGCGACGAAGACACCGAGTTGCTTTTCCTCAAAAAGTACGCCGACAAGAACCTGCTTACCTTCCGCTACGAAGACCGAAAGCTGGTGCAAAGCGAGGACCACTACGTAGAGATCAACCAGCGCATCAACCAGAAGGAAAAGGGCCCCTTCATCGTCTGTGTCGACACCAGCGAGAGTATGACGGGGCGCCCCGAGCAGATCGCCAAAGTGCTCTGCCTGGGCATCCTCAAGATGGCCATCCGCGAGAACCGCCGCGCCTACCTCATCAACTTCTCCCGCGGCATCAAAACGCTGGACCTGCACGATGTGGCCAATTCCATCGACGAGATCGCCCGATTTCTGAAGATGTCCTTCTACGGCGGCACCGACGTCTCCCTGGCCCTCTACGAGGCCATCCGCCAGCTGCGCGGCAACGACTACCAGGACGCCGACGTGCTCCTCATCTCCGACTTCATCATGTACTCCGTGGATCAGGACGTATTACGCGATGTGCGCTACTTTCAGCAGAATAAAGACACCCAGTTCCATACCCTTACCCTCAGCGAGGAGGCCAACCCCGAAGTGCTGGAGTTCTTCGACACCAACTGGGTGTACGACCCCCGGCAGAAAGGGGTGATCCGGGAGCTGACGAAGGGGCTGCGGGGGGTAGGGGGGCGGTATTAAGGCACGGGAGATCAAACAGCCTCTATTTATGTTTTGACAGTTTATCCTGTGGGGTTGTTACAGTATCCGGCCCGTGGTCACTGAACCTGACCTCATAGCCAACTATTCCGGAGTAGTCGATACAGCTTATGACTTCCCCAACAGAGCCCTTACGAATAGTAATTTTTTCCTTGCCGAGTTGGCAGTCCTTGGTCAGAATGACATGGTCTCCAGCTTTAAAAAGATGTTTATTCATGACTGTTCGTTAATTGAGTTTTAAAAGTATCATAGATGATATCGAGGTCGCCCAAAGTTTGGATAATCTTATCATCATTGATCAGCTGATCCGTTCGGGAGAGGATAGCATCGAGCATGCTGACAGCTGCTAAGCGGCCTAATTGCTGCTTTTTTTCCAGGCTAGCCATTTCCCGCTCCGGGTTGATCAGCGGCAAGGCCTGGGCTGTATTTTCGCCTTCCTGATGTATCTGTGGAGCCATGCCCTGTGGAGCCACTCCAAAAGTCCCGGCCAGGAGTTTTATGCCGAAATTCATGGCCTTGTAGCTGCTGGCCACGATGTCGCCGGCATCCATGCGAACGCCTTTGATGGTATAGTCACCCCAGGACTTCATAGCGATAGCCACATCGGAGTTCCCAAAATAATTCCTGGCGACCGTCTTATTATAGAGTCCCTTCCAGTACTTTTCCGGGGCGTGGATCATTGCCGATAGGAGAGGGTCGTTCATGAGGCGGGCTTCTATGAGCCCCTCGCGCAATTTTTGCTCCGCCCTCTCTAAAGTTTTTTTTTGCTCCTGATTGATGCTAACTGCCTCGGCATCATCTTCTTCGGCTCTTACTTTAAAATCTTCATCTAATCGATGATTCAGGTAGCGCAGAGAAGCATCTCCTGAATGAAATAAATATCTGGCTTGCTGGAAAAGCCGCTTTTTTTCTAGCTCTGCTACTTTGCCTTTTCCCTCTTTTGCACTCGCCTGATAATACAAATCCAGTCCTTTGATGTAGTGTTCCATTGCGCTATTCATTACAGAGTCGACTGTATTTTCAACGGCGTCAAACAAAACATTAGCGAAATCTTCTTCAATTTTATTCTCCTCCAGATAATACTTCTTCACCTTTCGGATGGCATCTTTGAGTGTTTCGCGCATGTTTGTATACAGGCCATTATTCAGATTGGCCTCAACCTGTTCAGCTATACTGAATACGGTTTCTGCCACCACGGATGGAGCCACCCGGATTTTGCCCCGGTCGATGACCTGTACTTTAACCTTCATCGTAGTGAAGCAGGACTGTAACAGCAGTACAGATAGAAACAAAAATAAAGCAGAGTATTTCATTAGGCGGATAATTTAATACGGTGTCAAATGAGTTCTGTGACGCGTATTCGTGCGGCGATCATCTTGATCGCCCGTATGTCTGCTCAATGATCTTTGCGCCTTACGGCGCGTTCGATCAGGCCTCCGTCTGCCATAGCAGGCTACTGCCTGCGGCGGCAGGATGATCGAACCAAACCACGAGCGACACCTTCGATCATGTTGCGAAATTTATTTCACGAAGTGGTTAATTTTTAGCATTTAATAAACGCCCTCGGTTATAATTGAACCAGACTTTAGCATCCTCCAAGCGAGAAAAAGATTCGGTATGCCCCAGGTATTGAGCCAGGGCGTTGACATAGTCCAACAACTGGGTCCTGGCTTCTTCAGCGGTGATAGAGGCCAGGTTCAGTTCTGCAATAAGCCTGTTACCCTTATCTAAGAGTAACTTTTGATGGAAGTCCTCCATTTGAGTGGACAATTCTATCTTTAGTTCCTCGTGGCGTCGGCCCCGGTTGACCAATTGGGCAATGGCATTCATCGTATTTTCATTTTCCACATAGCTACCGATCTGGCTGGCGACCGCGCCAGAATGGCTGGATAGGATCATCACCAGCTTTTTTCCTTCCCGGTTGGTGCCTATAGGATGGAGAACCTGGCCGTTTTCATCCGCACTTTTGGCCTCGTCTGAGGAATCATCTCTTTTGGCTTGCTGTACTTCGCTGAAATACTCATTAACTGCCTCCTCATCGAAATAGCCGGAAGTATAACGGGAACTGGTAAAGAAAGTCCATCCCTTCACTTTAAGGCGATAATAATTGGGAAAGGAAGGCGCTTCATCCTTAAAATAATGGATCTCTTTAAAAGTGGAGCACCCCCAGCCGGCCGTTACCAATACGGCCAGCACGAAAGATCTGACTATTCTCATATTTTGGATTTAGTTTAATACCTTTTCCAGCCAGGTGAACCGGCAGTATACCAGTGCGGACAAAGCTCCGCCCCGTTTTAGTGCTTAAGCACTAAAACGATCGGCGATCAGTTGAAAAGATCTTTGAGCCGGCTAAAAGAGTTGTTCGTTGTACTTCGCCTATACAGTCAGGGATTCGAACGGTGGACTCTGTCCAAAAGTTTTACAGTTAAGGCAACGGGCTGTGGGGGGGGAGCCGCCACTCACTCCATGCCAAATACACATAAAAAGCGAAATGAAAAAAGACAGACTATATTTTTCAATTTTGAACTTTTACCGGAATAAATTTACATATAAATAAAATCGAGAGATACATTTTTAGGAATTTTTTTTTCAGTCTGAATAAATCGCGTCTCCTGAATTCCCCATAAAATCTCCGCTTCCATCCAACCGCCAACGATACCAAAAGCTCTTTCTGACATGAAATACACTGTAACGCTTTTTCTGATCACCCTCGCCGCCTGCTCCCAACCGGACTTCGACATCGAGCCCGAAGATCCCCGCCTGGTGGTATACGCTTTTTTCGAAAGCGGCAAACCGCTTGCCGTCGACGTTTATCAATCCGGCCCGCCGCCCGCCTGCCTGCCTACCACCGGGCCGACCTGGGCGTGAGCTATTCCAGGACAAAGACAAATGGCCGCACCAATGAGTGGCGCCTGGGCGCTTATAACCTCTACAACCGCAGGAATGTCTACTATCTGCAGCCCACCAACAACCGCGTCGTCGGCCCTGACGGGTACACCGTCATCGACTGGAATGTAGCGCTCAACGAGCGCCGGCTGCTGTCCTTCCTGCCCTATGTGAGTTACACTTTTGAGTGGTGAAGTCAGCGTATATTCACCGCAATATTCAATTGCAGGCTGCGGTTGCGCCAGATGGAATCGCCCACTGGTTCGCCGTTCGCATCGGTAAACTGGAAGGACGCCAGGTCGCTCAGCCCATGATAGTACTGTGCGGAAATGCTCAGGCGCGGATGGAGGAAGATGCCCAACCCGGCCAGTAATCCGAGATCCAGGTCATTATCGATGGTGCGCTTCAGGTCAAAACGCTCCGTTTCTCCCTTTATACTGGAATGAGCGTCCAGCAGGTAGGCTGCCTGTGGGCCCGCCTCCAGGAAGAGCATAGGAAGGGCATAAAAACGGGCCAGGACGGGCACGGAGAGATACTGCAGGCGCATTTGGCCTTCCTGTTTTTCCGGGGTGGTGGGGTCGATAAATAGGGTAGTGGCGCCGCGTTGAATATAGCTCAATCCGGTATTGAGGCTGAACCGTTCGCCCCATACCAGAGGCGTGGCGGTGAAGCCGATCTGGGCCCCGGCCAGCCAGTCGAAGTCTTCATTGATATCAACAGTACTTCCGTCGGGCAATCGTATCTGGGGATTGGCCGCATGGATGCGGCTGAGGTTGGCCCCGGCGGTGATGCCGATACTTTTACGGGCCTGTCCCTCCGCTTCGGGAAGGAGGAATACCAGACAACAGAGGGAACACGTCAATAAAATTTTCATGGCTTTTAGTTTAATGATGAAACGCTCTATCCATATGGTAAAACACCCATCAGGTACTTTTTAACATACAGGGGAACCACTTTGGGGGTGGCCTTTTTCGACACCAATTGGGTGTACGCCCCCCCGCCAGAAAGGGTAGCCTGCGCATTCTGTTTTTTTAACACTTGGAATCTTGGGCGAAGAGGATGGGGCATAGGGGGGCGACTCCTGGATGCTTGTCCTACCGGGAAGGCGATATTGAAGAAAGGCGGTGCATATGAAAGCCGCTTAAAGGCGGGGAAAGAAAAACCTTCCAGGCATTAGCGTCTGGAAGGTTTTCGGAAAGATGGAAAGAAACGGTGAATTATACCTTCGTCTCCGTTCCTATGGACGAAGAGAGGTACTCCCGGTTCAGCCGGGCGATATTCGTTACGGAGATCTCCTTCGGGCATTCCGCCTCGCAGGCGGTGATGTTGGAGCACATGCCGAAACCTTCGGCGTCCATTTGTTTGACCATAGCCTGGGCGCGGCGCTTGGCTTCCACTTTACCCTGCGGCAGCAAGGCGAGGTGCGACACCTTGGCACTCACGAACAGCATGGCCGAGGCGTTGGGGCAGGCCGCTACGCAGGCGCCACAGCCAATGCAGGCTGCTGCGTCGAAGGACTTCGCCGCCTGGTCCTTCTCGATGGGAATGGCGTTGCCGTCCTGCGGCGCTCCGGTATTGACCGAAATAAAACCGCCGGCCTGAATGATGCGGTCGAAGGCCGAGCGGTCTACCGCCAGGTCTTTGAGGACCGGGAAGGCACTGGCGCGGTAGGGCTCGATGACGATGATGTCGCCGTCCTTATAGAAACGCATGTGCAGCTGGCAGGTCGCCGTGCCCTGGTTCGGGCCGTGCGGCTGGCCGTTGATCACCAGGCCGCAGGTACCGCAGATGCCCTCGCGGCAGTCGTGCTCGAAGGTGACCGGCTCTTCCTTCCTGGCGATCAGCTCTTCGTTGAGCACGTCCAGCATTTCCAGGAATGACATGTGTGGGTTGGCTTCGACCTGATAGGTTTCGAAGCGCCCTTTATCCTTGGGGCTTTTTTGCCTCCATATTTTTAATGTAAGCTTCATGGTCTAAGTTCTTTTAAAATTATGCGATAATCGGCATCCGTCCTCCCACTCTCCCTCCAATCACCAATACACGAATGCACCAATACACGAATGCACAAATACACTACTTATAACTCCGCGTCTTCAATTCGACATTTTCAAAGACGAGCTCTTCCTTGTGCAGGACGGGATCTTCCTCCCAGCCTTTGTATTCCCAGGCGGCGACGTAGGCATAATTCTCGTCATCGCGCAAGGCTTCGCCTTCTTCGGTCTGGTATTCTTCGCGGAAGTGGCCGCCGCAGGATTCGTTGCGGTTGAGCGCATCGACGACCATGAGCTCGCCGAGCTCGAAGAAGTCGGCGACCCGCTGGGCTTTTTCCAACTCAGGGTTGTAGTCGTTGATGGAACCGGGGACGAACACGTCGCGGTAGAATTCCTCGCGCAATTCCTGGATCATCTTGCGGGCTTTCTTCAGGCCGTCGGCGTTGCGCGACATGCCACAGTAGTCCCACATGATCTTGCCCAGGCGGCGGTGGAAACTTTCTACCGACTGGTTGCCTTTGACGTTCATCATGCGTTCGAGGCGCTCACGGGTGTCCTTTTCCGCATCCATGAACTCCTTGGCGTTCGGATCGAACTTGGGGGTGCGGATCTCATTGCTGAGGAACTGCCCGATGGTGTAGGGCAGCACGAAGTATCCGTCGGCCAGGCCCTGCATCAGAGCGGAGGCTCCGAGTCGGTTGGCGCCGTGGTCGGAAAAATTGCATTCTCCGAGAGCAAACAGGCCCGGGATGTTGGTCTCCAGGTTGTAGTCCACCCAAAGGCCGCCCATGGTGTAGTGTACGGCAGGGTATATCTTCATCGGCAGCTTGTAGGGGTCTTCACCGGTGATCTTTTCGTACATCTCGAAGAGGTTGCCGTATTTTTCTTCGACGACTTTTTCTCCAAGCTTGCGGACCTCAGCGTCACTCGGGTTGTGCATTCCGGTTGAGTGGGCTTTCGACCGGCCGTAGCGCATGATGGCGTCCTCGAAGTCGAGGAACACAGCCAGTCCGGTAGGCGCTACGCCCAGGCCTTCGTCGCAGGCCACTTTAGCGGCGCGGGAGGCCACGTCGCGCGGCACCAGGTTACCGAATGCCGGGTAGCGGCGTTCGAGGAAGTAGTCGCGGTCTGCTTCTGCTATGTCATTGGCGGTCTTTTTCCCTTCGCGGATGGCCTTGGCGTCGTCCTGTTTTTTCGGCACCCATACCCGGCCGTCGTTGCGCAGGGATTCCGACATAAGGGTCAGCTTCGACTGGTAGTCGCCCGATTGCGGGATGCAAGTGGGGTGGATCTGGGTGAAACAGGGGTTGGCCATGTAGGCGCCGCGGCGGGTAGCCCGCCAGGAGGCCGTCACATTACAGTTCATGGCGTTGGTCGACAGGTAGAACACGTTGCCGTAGCCGCCGGTGGCCAGTACCACACAGTGAGCGGCGTGGCGCTCCAGCTCGCCGGTCAGCAGGTTGCGCACGATGATGCCGCGGGCTTTGCCGCCGGCCAGAACCAGGTCGAGCATTTCGTGGCGGTTGTACATCTGCACGTTGCCCTCGGCGATCTGCCGGGATAGCGCCTGGTATGCGCCGAGCAGGAGCTGCTGGCCGGTCTGGCCGCGGGCGTAGAAAGTACGGCTCACCTGCACGCCGCCGAAGGAGCGGTTGTCGAGCAGCCCGCCGTAATCGCGGGCGAAGGGTACGCCCTGCGCTACGGCCTGGTCGATGATGTTGCGGCTGACCTCGGCCAGGCGGTGTACATTACTCTCGCGCGAGCGGTAGTCCCCGCCTTTGATGGTATCGTAGAAGAGGCGATAGACACTATCGCCGTCGTTGGCGTAGTTCTTGGCGGCATTGATGCCTCCCTGGGCGGCGATGCTGTGCGCGCGGCGGGGGCTGTCGTGGAAAGTGAAACATTTGACGTTGTAGCCCAGCTCTCCGAGTGTGGCGGCGGCAGAAGCGCCCGCCAGGCCGGTGCCGACTACGATGATCTCAATCCGTCTTTTATTATTGGGAGCCACCAGATTCATGGTACCGCGGTAGCGCGTCCATTTTTCCGCTAGTGGCCCGGGAGGAACATTACTATCGAAGCTCATGGCTTAAAATTTATGGATTTTTGACAAAATAGTCCTGAGCGTCGCGCTCGCCTAATGGAACAGATACATATATAACGGGATGATGGCGAAACCCAACGGAACAAGTATGGAATAGATCTTACCCAGCCCCTTGATAAAAGGGGAATATTTTGAATGGTTGATGCCCAGGGTCTGGAATGCGCTCTGGAAACCGTGGAGCAGGTGGAACGCGATGACCGCCATAGAAACCACGTAGAAGATCACAAAGCCCAGGTTTTGATAGGCGACCGATACGATGGCGTACAGGTCCTTCACTTCCTGCCCCTCGTAAGTGGCCATCGGCAGGTTGCCCAGTTTCATTTGCAGCCAGAATTGGTACATGTGGATGGCGAGGAACACGAAGATGATCGTGCCCAGCCAGCCCATGTTGCTGGCCGCGAAGCTGTTGGTACCCACCGCCCGGGTCGTTTTGACGGCGTAACCCTGGGGCCCTCGTGCCTGGCGGTTCTTGCGCCATAGGAGCCAGCCTTGTACAGCATGGATCAGAATGAAAGCGTACAGCAGGTACGAGGTCGTTTTTATCAGTGGGTTTGTGGTCATAAATTTGGCGTATAGGTTGAACTTTTCACCGCCGTCGTGATACAGCAGCTGCAGGTTGCCCGCCAGATGGACCAACAGGAAGATGATGAGGAACAAGCCCGTGAGGCTCATTACCACCTTCCGCCCAATGGAGGATGTTAGAAAATTGGAAAACCAACTCATGTTTTTTGTTTTTGACGTTTCTCGTTTTATAAGATATAGGAATGCCTACAAATCTATCCTTTAAGACGCACTTGCCCAACTTATGTTCAGCCTAGCTTCTGAGGGTGTTTTTATTTAGAATGATTCTGAATTGAATCCGGGAAAGCGGGATGGAAACCTTCCATGGTGTTTGAACAAGGGGGCCCCCGGCGGCGTTTCTTCTTGGAGAACGTCCGGAAAAAACTCCCGGACAACCAGAAGCAATCGAATATGGAAGAAACCCAGAAGCCTCCGAAAGTGCGTTTTGCTCATTTCCTGGAAAAATTCCCGGAAGTGGAGCTGCCGGTCACCCTCGCAGAGGAGGCTCATCATGCTTTCAGCCTGCAGAACAACCCTCTGCCGGCCCTGATGATCGAACAGTTTATCCTGCCGCTGGAAGAGCAGGAAGTGGATGATTTCACTGAATTCGTGCCATGTATGAGGATTCCGGAAACGCACGAATTTCATGCCATTATATACTGGCGGGCGGGGCTGATGAACTATCAGTATACCCTGGCCTGCTTCACCAAAAAGGGCGAGCTGATCGATAAGCGCGTGATTGGTGGAACCTTCTCCGATGGCGATACGTTAACCACCTCAGTTGCTACGATCGACGAAGACTGGGTCATTTATATTGTATCCGGCCAGGCAAGATCGGGCCAGAAGGATTATGATGCTTCTTCCAGCACCGCCTATAAACTGGAATTGCTTTCTGAAGGGCGAATCGTAAACTTTACGGAATAATCTGAGCTCTTCTTGCCCACTTTTTGCCCGGATCTTCGTTAGATATTAAATAACCGTGCTAAACGGCCCGTGTAGGCCACAGGCATTTTTGAACGAAACCCAAAGGCGAGCGCCACAAAACCCCAAAAACGAGCGGAAGGAAAAGCCTCGCCTGCCGTAAACAGAAACGGCAAATACCTTAAATTAAACATGAGTAGAAAAAGAAAATCAAAAACTACAGGAAATAAACTCAGCGCCCAGCAACTTCAACGCGAACTTCTGAAACTCTTCCAACGCCATCCCAAAAAACGGCTCAACCCTAAACAGGCCGCCCGAAAGCTGAAAGTAACCAACTCCAAGGATTCTGTTCAAGCCGCCCTGGATAAACTGGTGGAAGATAAAAAGCTCCACCCCCTGGGGGATTACAAATACAAACTGCGTTACCAGCCCGGAGGAGACGCCTCCGACGGTAAAGACGCTACCTTCCTCGAAGGCACCGTAGATATGACCCGCTCCGGCGATGCCTATATCGTCTGCGAAGGGCAGGAAAACGATGTCCACGTTTCTTCCAAATACCTCGAAAACGCCATGAACGGCGATAAGGTCCGGATCAGAGTATGGACGCCCCGCGGGCGCCGGAAACCGGAGGGCGAGGTCGTCAAGGTGCTGGAACGCCGCCAGGAGCACTTCCTGGGCACCCTCTGGCTCTATCCCGGCCACGCTATCGTCTCCCTCGATACCCGCCCGCCTATGGACGTGGCGGTAGAACTGGGCGACATCAGGGAGGCGGAAGACGGCCACCGTGTAGTGGTGCGCATCACCGACTGGGAAGGCAAAGGCAAGTTCAAGCATCCCTCCGGGATCGTGACAGCGGTGCTGGGTAAGGCCGGCAGCAACGATATCGAAATGAAATCCATTCTTATCAATAATGGATTCGAACTGGATTTCCCGGAAGAGGTGCTCCGGGAGTCCGAATACCTTTCCAGCAAGATCAGCCCTCAGGAAATAGCCTTACGGCTCGATATGCGGGAAATTACCACCTTTACCATCGACCCCGATGACGCCAAGGACTTCGACGACGCCTTGTCCATCCGCCAACTCGAGAACGGAGAAACAGAAGTGGGTATTCACATCGCTGATGTGACGCATTACATCAAGGAAGGTACTCCTCTGGACAAAGAGGCCCTCAAGCGCTCTACCTCGGTATATCTGGTCGACCGGGTGCTGCCCATGCTACCTGAGCGCCTGTCTAACGACCTCTGCTCTTTACGGCCCAACGAAGACCGGCTGGCCTATTCTGCCATCTTCATCTTCGACAAAGGCATGAAGATCATCAACCGCTGGTTTGGGCGCACCGTCATCCATTCCGACCGCCGCTTCACCTACAACGAGGCCCAACAGGTGCTGGAAGGCCACAGCGGTGAAATGGCCAACGAACTGCGCCATCTCAATAAGATCGCCAAACACCTGCGCAAGCAACGTTATAAGCAGGGCTCCATCAATTTCGAAACGGATGAGGTCCAGTTTCGCCTGGATGAGCATGGCGCTCCCATCGAAGTGTTCGTCAAGGAACGCAAGGACGCCCACCTGCTGATCGAGGACTTCATGCTGCTGGCCAACAAGGAAGTGGCTACTTACATCGCTATGAAGGGCCGGGATGAGGAGATCCCCTTCGTCTACCGCGTGCACGACGAGCCCGACCCCGATAAGGTGGAAGAACTGGCCCGCTTCGCCCGCGAGCTGGGCTTCGATATGAATATCAGCTCCCCGCGGGAGATCGCCCGCGCTTACAACCGCCTGGCGGAGGCTGCCGAGAAAGACCCGGCGCTGAAACTGCTCAGCCCCATCGCCATTCGTACCATGGCCAAGGCCGAATACACCACCGATAATATTGGCCACTACGGCCTGGGTTTCAACTACTACACCCACTTCACCTCCCCCATCCGCCGCTATTCCGACGTGCTGTCCCACCGCCTGCTCGACAAGAATCTCGGCAAAGGGCAGTTCTACCGGGCCAACAAGATCAAACTGGAAGAGGAGTGCAAGCACATCTCCCAGCAGGAGCGCCGCGCTACCGAAGCCGAACGCGAGTCGGTCAAATACAAACAGGTGGAATACATCGAGAAGCACATCGGCGAAGTGTTCACCGGCTATATTTCCGGCATCATCGATATGGGTATCTTCGTCGAATTGAAGGATACGCGCATTGAAGGCATGGCGCCTTTCGAGAACCTGGACGAACCGATGGAGGTTTCTGATTCCCGCCTGCGCATCAAGGGCGCCTACTCCGGAAAAGAATACAAAATGGGCCAGGAGGTGAAGGTACGCATCGTGCGCGCCGACCTGGCCAAGCGGCAGATCGAAATGGAATGGATCAGAGAGGAAGCAGGAGAAGCCGTGGGCGCCGGGAGTAATGGCAAGAGCAAGGGCCGCCAGCGGGGTAGGGGCCGGAGGAAATAAGAGTGTGTTCAAATTTCGTTTTTGGAGATGAAAACAGTCCATTTTTTGGTTAGACAAGGCGCCGAAACGGAAGCATACCCATAGGTGCGTGACTGTTTCGGCAACGAAGTATAAGCGAAAAAGGGGCATTTTCAATCCGAAGTATGAAATTTGAACACACTCTAAGCCTTAGAGCCCGGTAGTACCTGTTTTGCACGAATCGAGTCGAGTACATGGGGAATGCGAACCAGGGCTAAATGGCAGCCGATGGAGGCAGGGATCGAGGGTACAGCAGGTGAGGTGAAAACGGCAGTACTTTTGTGCTGCTTCAGCAGGCCGCCTTTCTGATTTATGATGTTTGATTGGTGACGTTCGATTTTCGATGTAGGGCGGGCGGAAGAGCTGCTCCCAAAGAGCCCCATCAAAAATCGCACATCGCACGTCAAAAATCGCACATTTCTCCGTGCCAAAAGTATCGAATAATCTGCCTGATATTTTGCCCTCCGGCCCTTTCAGGGCTCTTTAGCCTCTGATTCGCATGACTCCTGTATTTCTATTATTACGCCTCCGCCGACGCTATGCTTCGGCGGATTAGCTTTGAGGTGGGCAAAAAAAATACCGCCGGATCCGGACCGGCGGCATACATAAATATTTGAAGGAAAACGTGGTGTTCGATTCGATAAAGAATCCGGATATCATGCTTACAGCTTATCCAGCGCAAGCATGATATCGGACAGCTGCACCTTTTCAGGTACAATATTTATGGTCAGATTCTCCATAATGATGACGGGTTGGCGGGAAAAGTAATAATCCCCTTCATCGCCTTCGGTAATGACGATGAATTCACCCTTGAGCCCGGACGGCAGGTTGCCCTGGCATATACGGTACAGTCCGTCTTCACCAGGTTCTTCCAACCGGATCACGGCATTGATGCTCTGCATGGCCAGGAACGTCGCCGTGTTCTGACGAGAGAAGCCTACCGGGAGGCGCACACAGGCGGTAGCGCTGCCTGGGCTGTTATCGGCGTACCGGGCGCACTGTAGCCATCCCAGCTTTGCCGCCAGTATTTCAAACCCTTCTTCCCATTGTCCGTTGCTTTCGTTGAAAAACTCCAACGCACGAATGGGCGCCTCTTCCGTATTCACTTCCGCCCATTCCATCCGGCTGCCGTCACTGGGGCTTCCGGCGAAAAGGCGAAATTGTGGATTATAATTTGCAGTAGATAGTTGCACGCGGATGGTTTGGCCGACGGCCAACTGTAGCGGCTGCCCATTCTGGCGGATCTCCAGGAACACAATACCCGCTGATTCCAGCAGGCGGTTTTGAGCAGCGGTAGCCGCGTTGTTCCTGATCAGGGCGCCTTTGTTATGGATCTCAAGTACGCTTGCTTGAACCATCCCGGTCACCGGACTCCCGTCCTGTGTGGCCAAAGCATTGGATGGAACAATCACTTGCCCGCTGCCGGGCACCGGTAAAATATGCTCTTCGGATGCATTCCAGCTGTATTGCAGCGGATTGGATTGCACTGCTTCGAAGAACCTCGAAATATCGCCGGAAGTAAGCTCTGCCGGTTCGAAGACATCAATGTCTTCCTGACAGCCTGACAGCGCAAGCATCATTCCTATTCCGATGGTAATGTAGACTAAATGCCTTCTCATTCAGTAAAACCTTTGTTCAAACCTCCGGTTTTTCTTCCGGCTACTCGTTGCGTGTTAACGATATGGAAATACCTGGCGTGCCCGGTACTTCCGATTCAGTATACATATCTTTAGATACCCGAAATGGGCTATGCGTTGCCTGAGCGGAGATTTTTTTTTTGTTTTTTTGGAAAAAGGGTGTTGTCAGGCTGCAGTTGGACGGGTTATTTTCCCCAGCCAAAATTGGCCGAAATGCTAAGCATGGCGCCGCTGGCCGAAAAAACTTTACACTCCTCTTCGTTTTACTTATTTTATGCCCTACTATTGTCGAATTCCCGCCTTCGCAAAAAGCTTTGGCGGGCAGAGGCCAATCAACCAATAACTAACCATGGGAATGCTCAACGATCTCAAGAAACTGCTGTTCGGCGCGAAGTCAGTGGCAAAGTCCACCGGGAAGAAGGCTGCCGAAGCCGGTAAAGAGGCCGGCGAGGAATTCGTCGAACGATCTAAAGAATTTTACGGAAAGACCCGGGAACGGATCAGCGACTTAAAGGAAGAATACGGCCCTAAAGCCCGAGAGGCGGCCGATGACGCCCGTCATTTTGCCGAAGGCCTCGTAGACGAGGCCTGGAGCAAAGGCCAGGAGCTCAGCGGGAAGGCTCGCAAGGCGGCCGATGACTTTTTCGAAAAAGAAGAAACCGGCGACGATCCGGAAAACTATAAATCCTCACTAATGGAAGATGATGAATTGTTGTTCGATGATGAAAAGGACAGCCCGGAGGCCGAGCCCGAAACACCTCGGGAAGAACCCCGCCAATACCGAAAAACCGTAGCTGATGATGTCGGTGAGAAGCTGTTCGAAGCCGCCGATAAAGCGGGAAAGAAAGCTCAGGACATCTCGGAGAAAGTAGGTAAAGAAGTCCTGGAAAAAGGCGGACAGGCCTGGGAGAAATTCCAGGAAGTATCGGAAAAGGTAGGCAAACGCCTAATGGATACCTCCGAAGAGGTGGGCGGCAAGCTGATGGCGAAGTTCAATGAATTGGTGGAAAAAGCCAACGCGGAAGCCTCTAAAGAGTCGGTGGAAGACCTCACCAAAGAAGCTGAAAAGCTGAACGAGGAACTGGAACGCCGCATCAAAGAGCGCGGCCAGCGGTCCAACGTCGAAAACCTGGAACGGGATAAGGGCAAAGAACCCCTCGCCGGTTTCGATAGCTTCTTCGACCGCGCCCAGCGTTTTGCCGATGGCGATTACCACGACGAAGGCGCGAAGGGCATGCAGATCAAAAAAGACCCGGACTACAAGCCCAAAGAAAAGGAGGGCTCAGTCCGCGGCTTCGAAGATCAAGATGGCGATGGCGATGAGATCATTGACGACGCCATCATAGACGAGGACGATAAATAGAGCAGTGCGAAGTCGGAACGCGGAAGTCGGAATTTTTCCAGCGGAGTACTGCCGGGCCTTTTTCCTCCTTCCGCTTTCCCACTTCGCGTCATTGCACTACCACCCTTCTGGTTACCACTTCCCGGCCCCTTTCCAGCCTCAGGAGGTAAATGCCTCTGGGCAGTCCAGGCGGCAGGTCCATTCGATTCCGGGAGCCTGCATCCCACAGCAGGCTTTTTATTTCCTTGCCTGTGAGGCTGTAGAGCGTGGCCCGGGCACTTTGCCCGGGAGGGGCTGAATAGTCCAGTTCAATGAAGTCATGAGCGGGGTTGGGTTGTATCGTCCATTCATTGCCTTGCCCTTTCCATTCTACCGTGAGCACATCGAAGAAAGCTGTAGCCCCGTCATAGTCTACCTGCGATAAGCGGTAGTAGTTCAGTCCGTTGGTAGGGCTGCTGTGCAGATAGCGGTAGGCTTGTGGTTCCAGTGTACTGCCGGCGCCGGGCAGGCGTGCAATGCTCTCGAACTTCTGCCCGTCGGAGCTGTGCTCCAGTAAAAAGTAATCATTGTTTTCTTCGGAAGCCGTAGCCCACTGGAGGGCGACCGACTGGCTTTCGGCCCGGGCGGTGAAGGAGATGAGGTCAACCGGAAAGGCGAGGTTGATCACATTCAGGACATCACTGAGGGTCGTTTGTCCGTTTTGGACGGATTGGTCGATGTAGGCATTGAGTTGGTTTAGGGAAAGCAAGGGGGTTCGGTTGTTCCCTATGAAGGTGTAGGGGCCGAGAATGACCTTGGCGTTGTTGCCATTTAGGGTGAATTCGGTACTGGCGTTCAGTATGATGTTAGCCGGGGTGGGAAAAGAGATTACGGCCTTATCCAGTTCGATGGTAAGGTCCCTCAGGTCTACGGTGCAGTTCTCTCCCACCGTTATTAGGGTAGGGTTGCTGGCCTGCCGCCCCGTACCAACCCTTATGGTGCCGACCCCGGGGGTAGCATTGTGGTAGAGGACGCAATCGATGAACTGCTCATCAGTGGTGATCGTTGCGGCACATCCCGGCGTTCCGGAGCCGGTGCAGGGGGCGTCTCCCCAGGCTTGGGTATAACTGAGCAAAAAGCTCAAAAATATCCATAACGTGTAGTTTGCTTTTCTCATAGTGATTATGATTTGTTAGTGGTTTAGAAATAACGAAACCAGGTACACCAGAAGGGGGGGAGGAAATGGCCTAAAGTTTCAGGCGAACCCAGAAAACGAAAACTACGTTGGACCGCTCATTCGAAACTGGAATTAAAAAAGCGTCGCGTAACGTGAAGTCTCCGAATAGAAGCTATTTATTGGCCGTCGTGCCAATAATGGCTTGGTGCTGTACGCAAGCCCGCAAAAGTGGGCCGTACACACCTCACAGTATGTCAGTACTCCATAAAACTCAACCGGGAAACTCAGGAAACACGTAAATTGGGCGGTGTAGTGTTGAATATTCTTAGAGTGTGTTCAAATTTCAATGATGAGTCGAAAACGAGGAAATTTTGTTTCAGGCAAGGCAAATTTTGCAGTCGGATGCGGGCAATCCGACGAAAAATTTAACGCCGTATGAAACAAAATTTGCCGTTTGCAGGCCATTGATTGAATTTTGAACACACTCTTAGTCCCTATTTGAAAGGGCAAAAGGAAATATTCATAGCGATTGGAGGGTAAATCAAAATTAAAATTACAACAATAGGCTGACATTTGCAAGCTCTGGTCCTGGTTATACATTGCAATAATGGTTGAGGATTCCGATAGTGGATTTGAGGCAATATCGGAACCCTTCAGCCTAAGGCGATGGGGGAGCATACAGGACAGATTTGGGCTCATGCCTGTCCTGCAGTTGGCTTTTCCAACAAAAATATTGGTTCCAGGGCAGGTAAGTAAGGGAGAAGAATAGTTTTTATTCTATATTGGTAGGCATGAGTGGATATAAGGAAAAGGGCTGGCAGGTCCTGCACCAGGAAGCAGGGCCGGGACTGAAGCTGTTCCGTGCCCGGTTCGACGATATGCGCAATCCCCGCAACGGGCTGG
This sequence comes from Lewinellaceae bacterium, assembly GCA_020636405.1. Lineage (GTDB taxonomy): Bacteria > Bacteroidota > Bacteroidia > Chitinophagales > Saprospiraceae > JACJXW01. The sequence goes on from JACJXW010000004.1 coordinate 645,373, forward strand.
TTTCCAGGATGGTGATCCTCGAAGCGGAGGATTCCGTTAATGTGGTTCCGGTGACTGCCGATGGCCATATTCTATTCGTCCGGCAGTATCGTTTTGGTACTGGGGAATATACGCTGGAATTGCCCGGAGGCATCGTCGACCCGGGAGAGGAACACCGGCAGGCTGCCGAGCGGGAACTGCGCGAAGAGACGGGTTACGCCGGCGGACAGTGGGCCTATCTGGGTAAGATCGCTTCCAACCCGGTATTCATGAACAATTATATTCACCATTGGGTAGCGCAGGAGGTGGAGCTCAACTCTGTTCAGCACCTGGATGAAAGCGAAGAGGTGGAGGTGGTTTCCATTCCGCAGGACGAGGCGCGCCAATGGTTGGTGCAGGGGAAGTTCCAGCATCCACATACGGTCAATGCACTTTTGTTATTCTTTTTCAAAAACCAGGGCTAATGAGTTTAGACGCAGGTAAGATCAAAGGCATAGCATTCGATGCCTATGGTACCCTCTTCAATATTGCATCTATTGATTTTCTGCTGGAGCAGTTGTTTGACGACCGGGCGCGCCAGGTGGCAGCCTACTGGCGGCGCAAGCAATTGGAATACACCTGGCTGCGCACAATGATGGGCCGTTATAAGGACTTTTACGAACTTACCAGAGACGCGCTGTACTATGCACTGGAAGCTACCAACACCAGCGCAACAGAAGGCCAGGTCCAGGAACTGATGCAGCAATACTATCACCTGGATGCTTACTCCGAAGTAAAAGGAGCGCTGGCCCGGCTGAAAGGGCGCTACCGCCTGGCCATCTTGTCTAACGCCAACCCCAGCCTTCTGGAAAGAGCCGCAGCCTACAACGGCCTGGACGAACTCCTGGACGAGATCATCAGCGCCGATCAGATCCGTCAGTACAAACCGGCGCCAGGGGTGTATCAACTGGCGGAAAAAGGGCTGAAACTGCCTGCTGAGAACCTGCTCTTCGTTTCTTCCAATACCTGGGACGTATCGGGCGCTACCGCCTACGGCCTGCAGACGGCCTGGGTACAACGCGGGTACAGCACCATGGAACATCTGGAGGTAGCACCGGCAGTGACTGCTTCCAACCTCGAAGAATTAGCGGAGTTGTTAATGAGTTGAACCACTCTTTTACCAAGAGTTTGTTCAAATTCCATCCCTTGTTGACAAACATGGGTTGTAAATAATGCTGTGTCCAAGCTGGACTGAAGAATAATAAAAAAGGACGTTACTATCGTACATTTCGCTTTTAGCGGTTCGCTATTCGCAGCACTATGCCCCTAATTGCAGGAATCCAAGCTCAAGAAACCAGTTCTTTGCCCTAAATCCGGGTTTTGAGGCAGCGTTTAGCGAACGGCGAATTGCGAACGGCGAATTGCTGAATAGTGACAAAAGGACTATTTTCACCTTCCGGAACGAGAATTGAATAAGCTCCCGGCAAAGGCATGAAACTATCAGAACTTACGAATCCATTTGGCCGTGGCAACCGTGACAGCCGCACCGAGCAGGGCAATGACCTGGGCTTTGGCACTGGTATTACCACTTCCGGACAACGGCTCATCAACAGTGATGGGTCTTTTAATATTATACGCAGGGGCCTGGTGGCCTGGCGGCCCTACCAGAGCCTGGTAGAGATGCATTGGGCGAAATTCCTCGTATTCGTAGGCGTATTTTACCTTTTGACTAATGCTTTATTTGCGATGATCTTTGTCCTGATCGGAGTTGATACCCTCTCCGGCGTACAGGCGAGCAGGACGTTGACAGGGGATTTTACCTCTGCCTTTTTTTTCAGTGTTCAGACGTTCACCACTGTCGGCTATGGCGCCATCAGCCCTATGAGCCCTGTAGCGAATTGGGTGGCCTCAGTGGTAGCCCTGGCAGGCCTGATGTCCTTTGCTTTGGCCACAGGGCTGCTCTTCGCCCGCTTTTCCAAACCCAAAGCCAGTATTCTCTTTAGCGATAAGGCGGTAATCCGCCCTTATCGGGATACTCCCTACAACAGCTTTCAGTTTCAGATCGTCAACCGGCGCAACAACCGGCTCATCAATCTGATGGCGAAGGTAACCATGTCCTGGGTTGAAAACGTGAATGGCGAGAAGATCCGTCGCTTCGCTCTGCTGGAACTGGAGCGGGAACAGATTTTCCTCTTCCCGCTCAATTGGGTGGTCGTCCATGTCATTCATAAAGAAAGCCCGCTTTGGGGTAAAACAGAACAGGAGATCCGTGCTATGGAACCGGAGTTTATCGTCCTCATTCAAGGGTATGATGAAACCTTCGCCCAGGATGTGCACGCCAACAGTTCTTATACCTGTGACGAGGTCTTCTGGAACCGGCGCTTTGAACGCATGTATTACCCCGGAGAAAATGGCCAGACCATACTGGAACTGGAGCGGGTCCACCATATCGTTCCACTGGAAGAGGAGGAGGAGTGAGTGGGGTGGAGGTGGCATAGGTGTTTTTGTGTATAGGTGCATTTGTGCATTCGTGCATTTGTTTGGGCCTAAATTCGAATCCACGAACACACGAATCCACGAATCCACGAATCCACGAATGCACGAATGCACGAATCCACGAATGCACGAATCCACGAATGCACGAATCCACGAATCCACGAATGCATAGCCCCCCGTTAAACCTTTTACCCCCGGGATAGTCCAACGGACAAACCCACACAATTTGCAGCACGCATTGGCAATGACAACCGACGAACAGATCCTGGCGCTACTGGAAAAGCCGCAGACCTCCGAACGGGGTTTCAGGCTGTTGATGGAAAAGTATCAGGAGCGTTTGTACTGGCATATTCGCCGGCTGGTTTGTGAGCATGAGGATGCCAATGATGTCATTCAGGATTGTTTTGTTAAAGTGTACCGCAACATCCACAACTTTGAACGGAAGTCGAAGCTTTATACCTGGCTGTACCGCATTGCGACCAATGAAGCCATAACCTTCCTCAAGAAAAAGCAACGGCGCAGCACGGCCTCCATTGACGAAGAGGAAGGTGGGCTGGCCAACCAGTTGCAGGCAGATGTGTATTTTGATGGCGATGAAATGCAGTCCCGGCTCCTGCAGGCGCTGGACGAGCTGCCCGAAAAACAAAGGCTCGTTTTCAATATGCGTTATTTTGAAGAACTGAGCTATAAGGATATTTCTGAAGTCCTGGACACTTCGGTAGGCGCGCTGAAAGCCTCCTATCACCATGCCGTGAAAAAGATTGAAGTATTTTTAAAAGCTGGCTTATGAACGAAAAAGATAAAATAAGAGAAGAACTGGAAGGGTTATCCCCCTTGCTTTCCAAAATTAAAGAGGAAAGCGGACACCCTTTCCGGACGCCAGAGGGTTACTTCCAGGGGCTTCCCGATGATGTGCTCCGGCGCATTCGTGCTGAAGAGGGCCTGGTAAGGAGAAGTGGGCCGGCCCAGTTGAAGGAGCGGGATGGTGGAATCGGTGCCTGGCTGCAATGGCTACTTATGCCGCGGCAGGCGGCCGGACTTGCCCTGGCATTGCTTCTGGCCGTAGGAGGGGCCTACCTTTTCCGGACACAAGGCGGGGCCCCGGGTGCCCCGGATGCCCTGGCGGGCATCAGCGAAGAAGAGGCCAAGGAATATGTCTCCGAGAACATTGGTGAGTTTGGGTTAGAGCTGATGCTGGAGGCGTCGGTCGTCTCTGCCGAAGATATATCGGAAATAGAAATGTTGCCGGAAATAGGCCAGGAGGATCTCGACATTTATCTGGAAGATCTGATCGAGGACCTCAGCCTCGAGGAATTGGAAGAATTGTTGTAATGTTAATAACCACAAAAGCTATAAGAATAATGAACAAGCAATTTTGGATCGCGCTGCTGTTTGCCGGCTGCTTTACCCTTCCCGGGTTTGGCCAGATCTTCGACGATGAGCCGATGAGTGGCGAGGCCCGAAGCAAGATACAGGCAGCCCGGGTGGCCTATATTACAGAACGTTTGGGGCTGACTCCCGAGGAATCGGAGCGTTTTTGGCCCCTGTACAATGAGTTCGAAACGGAACGAGACAAAATCAGAGGAAAGTACAAGGCCCCGCGCCCTATTGAAAGCATGTCCGACCAGGAAGCGGAGTCCTTCATCAACCGCCACTTTGAAATGGAGCAGGAATTGCTCAACCTCAAACGCGATTATTTCCAACGGTTTAAAAAGGCCGTTTCGCCCCGCAAGGCCGCTTTGTTCAACAAGGCTGACCGGGAATTCCGACTGGAGATCCTGAAGCGATTACAGGAACGGAAACAGGGCAACCGCCGCCCCAACGGTGGTTTCAGAAATTGAGAGGGACTCCAATTTAATTATTCCGGTACGGACCGGATTAGCTCCATGATTCTCCTGGAATTATGCTGCTGCGGCTTGCCGCTTTGTTGCGAATTGTACACGGATCCAGGCTCAATTTTATACCTTTGCACTATTCTTCGGCGTCCGCTTTGCAGGCGCCGATCTTTTTTTAACTGCCCCCTGCATTGGATAAAACGGCCAAAGCACATATTGCCCTGTTCCTGGTGGCTCTCATATACGGCGCCAACTATACCATCGCAAAGGAGGTAATGGGGGGAGGATATCTTGCGCCCCTTCCTTTTATTCTGTTGCGGGTGAGCAGTGCGGTAGTACTTTTCTGGTTATTTCACCGGGCGCTGGTACGTGAAAAAGTGGCCCGGGCCGATCTGGGCCGGCTCGCTTTGTGCGGCCTGTTTGGCGTTGCGCTCAACCAGATGTTCTTCTTTTCGGGCCTGCACTGGACCACCCCGATCAATGCTTCCCTCATCATGACCACTACCCCCATTTTAGTGCTGGTGGTTTCCGCTCTGATCCTGGGAGAAGGCATCACCTGGCGAAAGATAGGGGGGATTGTCCTGGGAGCTTCCGGCGCAATCCTGCTTATCGCTTATGGAGCGAAGCTTTCCTTTGGTGGGCAGCGTATCCTCGGAGACCTGCTGGTATTCTTCAATGCGAGTTTTTACGGAATATATCTGGTATTGGTAAAGAAACTGATGACCAAATACCATCCGATTACCGTTGTAAAATGGGCTTTTACTTTTGGCCTTATTTTCGTGATCCCTTTCGGTGGGCCGGGGCTTCTGGATGTGCGGTGGGCGAGCTTTACACCCGGAATATGGCTGGCGGTACTTTACGTCCTGGCCTGCACTACTTTCCTTGCCTATCTGTTCAATGCCTATGCTCTTTCCATCGTCAATCCATCAGTGGTCAGTATCTACATATACCTGCAACCCCTGCTGGCTACCCTCATTGCGGTAGCTTTTTCCCGAGACCACCTCACTCCGGTAAAGGCTCTGGCTGCCTTACTGATCTTCACTGGGGTTTACCTGGTCAGCGGAGCGGGCAGGCCCCGGAAAGTAGGGGCGCAGTAAGGCTGAGAAGGAGCGGATGGAAGTCAACACGCTCTTTTTTAAGCGATAACGCTTAAGCCTGTCATCCATTCCTCCACCACACTTTCAAACTTTTAAACATATGCGTCAATACCCAATATATTTGATTTAACACATAAAAGAAATCTCAAATAAAATTAATTCCTAAAGTGTTAATTTGCAGTATGTTATATCAAATACTACCATTCCCTGCCATTCTGCTACCGTTCCATTAATGGATAGGCTGTTGCTGTTTTATTGGTGGCATCTTTGATGCCTTTTTACTTATCTTGTAGATCAAAAAAGCGCCTATGCGTCCTATGAACAATTTTAGAAAAGATCCCGAAGCCGATAATCTGGTCATCGCTTATGAAGAACAGTTCAAAAACGGTGAGATGGCCTATTTTGAGGAGAAAGCCTATTTAAAGATAATCGAATTTTACGAGAGAGACCACCAACTTGACAAGGCACTGGAAGTAGCTGATAATGCCATTGCTCACCATAGCTATTCTGCTGATTGTTATACCCGCAAAGCGGAAATACTGATTGGGCTGGGTAAAGAGGAAGATGCTCTACAGGTATTGGAAACTGCCTGCCTGTATGCTCCGCTGGAATCGGAAGTAGCCCTGCTTAAGGCCGAAGCACTGGCTGGCCTTGGGCGTACCACCGAGGCGGTGGATCTGCTCGAAACCTTAAGGGGTGGCGCCAATCCGGAATTGCTCAGCAACATCTATCTGGTGGAATCCGTCGTTTTTGAAGTTGAGGAAGAGCACGAGCGTATGTTTCTGGCGCTCAAGGCCGCGATAGACCTGGACCCCGAAAATTCCGTTGCACTGGAACGCTTTGGCGTTTGTGTGGAACTTTCGCGCAAATATGAGGAAAGCATTGCCATTCATGAAGCCATCCTCGAGAAAAATGCCTATTCCGCTTTAGCCTGGTACAATCTCGGCCATGCTCAGGCCTATCTCGGCAATTATGAAGAAGCGATCAGCGCTTTTGAGTTTGCTTTCGTTATCGATGAGGGTTTTGAAGATGCCTGCCGCGAATGTGCCGGCCTGTGCTTCGAGCTCAAGCAGTATAACAAATCGTTGAAGTATTATCATGAGCTACTGGAGTCTTTCGAGCCAGATAGCGAGACCTTCACCGCCATTGGGCAGTGTTACTTCCAGCTCGGAAAATACGCCGCTGCCGAAACCTTTTACAACCGGGCCATTCAGCTCGACCCGCTCAACGACGAGATCTTCTTCTTTATCGGACAGTGCTACGCACAGGAAGAGAGCTGGGAAACCGCGCTCCACTTTTTCGAAAAAGCCATTCAGATAGAATCTCAGCGGGAGGACTATTACCTTGCCCTCGGAGAAGCGTACTGGAAGGTTGAAAACAGGGAAGATGCGGAGGATTGTTTCCGGCTGGCGGTGGAAACCAACCCAGAAGAGTATTTCACCTGGATTCGCCTGGCCGCTTTTTTCCTGGACACAGGAGATGCCGAAACCGCTCTCGAAATCACTGAAATGGGAGTTGAGGAAACGGAAAGTACAGAGTTACTGTATTGCCAGGTGGCCTGCCTCTTTTCTGCCGGCAGGAGGAAGGAAGCCTGTTTCTGGTTGGGAGAAGCGCTTGTAGAAGATTTCGATAGCCACATTCTGCTCTTTACCTTGCTACCCAGCCTGGAAGATGACCGGGACGTTATTTCTCTTATTTCGGCTTTTACGCTGTAACAGGGGGGTATCGATCACTTTCGGCTATTATCGATCGGGCAGGCGGGCTATGCGAACCCTTTGCTATCGGGCCCTTGCAAATCTGTAACTGGCAGGCAGATTACTTATTTCCTGGACTGCTGATAGGCATAAATGGCTGCACCGACAGTGCCGGCAGCGTTCAGCAGTTCCGCTGGTTTGATGGGCGTTCTGACGGTAATATAACTATCGTATTTGTCGAACCGTTTGCTCGTGCCGCCCCCCAAAAGGATGAGGTCAGGGTTAAGGATCCTTTCAATATTCTGCAGGTATTCATTGAAGCGGATACCCCACTCTTCCCAGCTCAGGTCCTCCCGCTTTCGGGCGTTGTTGGAAGCAAACTGCTCGGCGACGTTCTTCTGGTTTCTAAGAAAAATATGGCCCAACTCGGTGTTGGGCACCAACTTGCCGTCGATGAACAGGGCAGAACCGAGTCCCGATCCAATAGTGATCAGCAATACCACACCCATTTCTCCTTTACCCAGGCCGAACCGCATCTCGGCAAGGCCGGCGGCATCGGCGTCGTTGAGCACTTCCACCGGGCAACCGCTGGCAATAGACAACAATTCTACGACATTGGTCCCGATCCATTTTTCGCTGATATTGGCGGCGGAATAGGCAACGCCCTCTTTGATGATAGAGGGAAAACCGCAACCGACCAGCCCGTTCCAGTTGTGGAGCCGGACGAGTTCAGCGAAAGTCGCCGCCATGGCTTCCGGGGTGGCAGGGTCGGGTGTTTCCAGCCGGAGGCGGTCATTTAACAATTGGCCGGTTTCAATATCGACAACTGCCCCCTTTATACCGGATGCTCCGACATCTATACCCAATATTGTTCGTTCCTGCATGAAGTTCAGTTATATTACTCAAAAATGAGTTGTCGGTTTCGACGATTAGGTGAAGACTGGAAGCCAATGAGTTGGCTGAAGGCAAGCCTAATCCCCAAATTGAGATCGACCATTTATTTTTTGGCCACTACTTAATGTATCAGTCGTATTTTCATTGAGACATCGTTTACCGGCCGGTCGCGGCCATCGGTCTGCACGGCTGCTATCTTGTCCAGGACATCCAGCCCTTCCACTACTCTGCCGAAGACGGTGTATTCGCGGTCGAGGAAGGGGGTGCCGCCCTCTGCCATATAAGCTTCCCGCTGCTCTTTACTGTAACGAATGCCCTTCTGAGCCTCGATCCGGTTGAGCATATCTTCCGTCAGCGGTTGTCCCTGCACGATGTAAAACTGAGAACCGGAGGAGCGTTTCTGAGGATTGACCGCGTCGCCGGTGCGGGCGGCCGCCAGGGCGCCTTTGAGGTGAACGAGCGAATCTACGAATTCGGCTTCGATGGTGTAGCCGGGGCCGCCACTGCCGAGTGCCTGGCCCTGTCGGGCGCCTTTGGAGTCAGGGTCGCCGCCCTGTATCATGAAGTTCTGAATGACCCGGTGGAACAGGAGGCTATCATAGAAGCCTTCTTCCGCAAGCTTGACGAAGTTGTCCTGGTGTTTTGGCGTCGCGTCATACAGTTGAATGATCATGGTGCCAAACTCCGTTTCCAATTCGGCCAGGCAGGCTTTCGGGGGGTCAATGGAGATCTGTTTTTCCACAGTTTTTTCTTTTCCTTTGTTATTGATGGCTGTTAGTTTTACCGTATAAGTGCCCGAGGCTTTATACTTGTGGGAGGGGGATTCGGCTTCAGACGTATTGCCATCCCCAAAAGCCCACTGGTACCTTTCCGCCTTTTGGGATTCATTGTCGAATTGCACGGGCGCCAGAACGCGATTTTCTCCTCCAACGTTGAACCTGGCTACCGGGCGGGCACAGGAAGCGGCCAGCAGGGCCAGGAGGCTCAGTTTCAAGGATACCGGTAATTTCATCTTATATAAAACATTTTCAGGCCTATTGAATTTGTTTGATTTACTCCGGGTATTTCCCGGAAAAAGTCCCCCAAACTCCCACCTGGTATTAATCAATGATAGTTACTTTCATACGAACATCCTGCACCGGCCGGTCCATCCGGTCGCGTTCTACCCCGGCAATCTTGTCGATGACCTCCATTCCTTCCACTACGCGGCCAAAAACGGTGTACGCTCCGTCCAGGGGAGGGTAGCCTCCGTTTTCCAGATAGGCTTGGCGCTGCTCCGGCGTGTATCGGATGCCATTCTGTTGCTCGATCTGGTTCAGTATATTCTCGTCAAATTTTTGTCCGGCGACAATGTAGAACTGAGAACCCGAAGAGGCGCGCTCGGGATTGGCCTGGTCTCCCAGGCGGGCGGCTGCCAGTGCTCCGCGGAGGTGAACTTCGCCGATTTCGGCATCAATGGTATAACCAGGGCCGCCCTGCCCCAGGGGTTGCCCCGGCTGGGCAGTTTTGGAATCGGGGTCTCCACCCTGGATCATAAAGCCGGGAATAACGCGATGGAACAACAGGCTGTCATAAAAGCCCTCCTTGGCCAGCTTTATGAAATTCTCTTTGTGCTTGGGGGTGCTGTTATACAACTCCACCTTGATGTTGCCGAGATCCGTCTCAATAAGCGCATGAGTTGTTGCATTCTGGTTGCAACCCCAGAGCAGCAGGCTTAAAAAAGCCATTAATATACTGTTTTTCATAGGCGATAATTTGCGCGATTAATGGTGTGGCTGTTCGGTTTTCCGCTCTTCTTCAAGCTCTTTGAAGTACTGAATGGCTTTGGCTTTGAGCAGTTGTTCCTGTTCCTCTACCCCTTTGGTCCGCACCGGCTTCAACATCCGGTAGTGAGGCCATCCGTCGGCATCGCGGCCGGCGAACTCGTAATAGCCATCATAGCTCAACAGCCGGCAAACGGCGATGTGCATCAGGTCCTGCTTCTCTTCTTTGGAGTAAGAGGACTGAAAACGGCCCAACTCCTGTATTCCAATCAGGAACAAAACGGCATTCAGGCCTGGGAGGCTGTCCCGATTAAAAGCCTCTTTTACCAGATGGCGCACCTGTAACCATTCAAAATCCAGTTCCCACTCTTCCATAGGCTTCTTTTTCGAATTGCAAATATAGGTTTTATTCGGGATTCGAGAATCACGAATCCACAAGTCAACGAATCACGAATCCACGAATCCACGAATCACGAATCCACGAATCACGAATCACGAATCCACGAATCACGAATCACGAATCCACGAATCACGAATCCACGAATCACGAATCCACGAATCCACGAATCACGAATCCCTCTTCCGGTTCCTTGGGTGGTACAACATCAGGGTCTGCCGCAGGAAGTCTGTATCCAGGTGGGTATAGATCTCGGTAGTGATGATAGATTCATGGCCCAGCATATCCTGCACCGCTTTCAGATCGGCCCCGCCTTCTATGAGGTGGGTGGCGAAAGAGTGGCGAAACGTATGAGGGCTGACGTTTTTTTCTATTCCAGCTGCTAATGCGGCCTCTTTGACGACATTAAAAACCATGACCCGGCTGAGGCCCCGGCCCCGCCGGTTGAGGAAGAGGGTATCCTCGTGCCCTTTCTGGATATTCATTTGCCGGCGGCGATCGGTTTTCGCATACAGTTGTATGTGTTTGATGGCTTCTTCTCCAATGGGGACGATCCGTTCTTTGTTTCCTTTACCGACTACCTTGATAAAACCAATATCCAGAAACAAGTTCGACAGGCGAAGGCCGGTCAATTCGCTTACGCGCAAGCCACAGGCGTAAAGGGTTTCCAGCATGGCCCGGTTGCGGGTGCCCTGGGGATGGCTCAGGTCAATGGCGGCCAGGATCTGCTGTATCTCCTCGTAGGAAAGCACCTCCGGTATCTTGCGGGCCAGGCGGGGCCCGTCGACCAGTTCGGTGGGGTCGGATTCGGTGAGGTTTTCCAGGATGAGGTATTTGTAAAAGGTTTTCAAAGCAGAGATCAGCCGGGCTTGGGAGCGGGCGGCCAGGCCCAGGTTGTTTAGCCAGAGAAGGAATTCTTCCAGTTGGGGCGTACTTATTTCCAGCGGGGAGCAGGAATGGCCTTTGAGCTTTAAAAACTGCTGCAGCTTGTCCAGGTCGGCTAAATAAGCCTGAGCGGTATTGAGGGAAAGAGACCGCTCTAGCAACAGGTATGCTTCAAATCCTTTAATATAGGGTATCCAACTTTGCATTATTCAAAAGTAATGAACTGAAAACATCGAAAAACGTGTCTCACTTTCACATTCCATCTCAGAGGAGGCCCGGGCTGGTGCGGAAACCGTGGGAATGTCCCCTGCCCGCAAAAAGGGCTGTGGCCTGGTGTCCGCCCTCAAAAAAAAATTAATAACTTGCAATCTTAAAAAATTTAATATGCAAATCAGAACCGTCTGCTTATTATTCCTCACTTTTATCGCGCTTGTTCAATCTTCAGCCCAGTCCAACCGTGCAGACCTGTTTTTCACTCCCGAGAAGGCGGCAGGATGGCAGTCATCGGCCATAGCCATCCCCCTGCAAGAGCCGGAGCCGTTCATAGCTGTGTCACTGGCCTGGAAGGGAGAGAACCGAAGCATTGACGTTCGTTTCTCTCCGGATGGACAGGAATGGAAAGGCTGGTCCACTCTTCACCTGGACCCTCATGGTGAACAAAGCCCGGAACGTTATGTCAGCGAGCTGTATTTTGCGGATGCCGATAGCCGTTATCTTCAATTCAGGGCAACTGGCCCGATCGAGCACCTGCAGGCCCACTTTTACGATCCCGGCAAAACAGAGGAAAAAGAAAGCGACAACAATGAACCAGTTGGCTTACGTGGCCCGGAATTCTGCCCTTGCCCGCAACCTTCCTATCAAGATAGGAGCGACTGGTGCCCCGATGGTTCCTGCCCGCCCAATTCCTCCCCCGATTTTACGAGTGTCACTCACCTGATCGTTCACCATTCCGCCGGCGCCAATACCGCAACGGATTGGGCAGCGGTGGTACGCTCAATATGGGATTTTCACGTCATCACCCGAGGGTGGTCCGATATCGGTTACAACTGGCTGGTAGCCCCCACCGGTGTGGTTTATGAAGGACGTGGAGACGGGATACTCGGCGCGCACTTCTGTGGTACCAACGGAGGGACTATGGGGGTCTGTATGATGGGCGATTTTACCAATATAACACCTACCGCCAATGCACTGGATGCCCTCAAAGAATTGTTGGCCTGGAAAGCCTGTGATGCGAATATCAACCCTTTGGGCAAGGCATTCCATCCCTCTTCCAACCTGACGCTTGACAATATCTCCGGCCATCGCGACGGTTGTGCTACGGCTTGCCCGGGTGATTCTTTCTATCCGATGCTGGGTGATGTTCGGGATGCGGTAGCCGGCCACATCGCCAGTTCCTGCGCAGCTATTTCACCTCCAAGCCAACTCACGGCAACGGCTATAAGTGAAACAGAGGCCTTACTGGAATGGAATGATGTTTCGGAAAACGAGACGGCCTTCCTCATCGAACGTTCTCTGACGTTCAATGGAGGGTATGAGCAGGTCGCTACGGTAGGAGAGAACGTCGTTTCCTATAATGATACCGGGCTGGAGCCACAGTTGGGTTACTACTATCGCATCCGCTCGGCCAATGAACAGGATACTTCCGAATACAGCAATAAGGCTTTCGTATTCACTCAGGTCGTCGGACTGGATGGGCCGTTGGGGCCACAGTATGTCCGCTTGTCTCCCAATCCTACCCGCGGACAACTGACTGTTATCCTGGAGAGCGATCTGAGCGGCACGGTACAACTTCGCCTGTTTGATGCTGCCGGCCGCCAGTCCTGGAATGCCGAAATGCAAGGCGGGCAGTGGACGCTGGAAGTGCCGATGAGCAACTTGCCAGCGGGGCTGTACCTGTTGCAATTGCAGCACGATGGGATTACAGCGGCCTACAAGGTAGTCCGGGAATAAACCTGGCTGGTTTTTTGATTCGGCACCGAATAGGTTCTCCAAATCCCGGAATTACTTTGTATCTTACTTCTTCAACCATTAAGCTGTCTGGCTGAAGATGCCGTTTGAGGCAACATCCGGTTGCAAGATCAGGCCTCCGGTTGGCCAAAGAAGTGTTGAAACCATATATCAATAACGATAATTATCAAAAGGATAACTATGAAAAATCTCAACTGGATGATTTTCGCCGCTTTAGCGCTGGTGTTATCTGCGTGTAATAAAGCGGAGGAGCCTGCTGGAGAAGATCTGCTCGTTCTGGAAATCGCTACTGCTACCGAACGGGCTACGGTAGAGCCGGAAGCCCTTCCGCGCCCGATCCAGGCCTACGTTGAAGAAGTACTTTTCGATACCTACCTGGAAACGGCATTCCTTGTCTCTGGCAAGGGGTATGAACTCAACCTGGGCAGCGGAGAGAACCTTTTCTTTGACCTGAACAGCAACCTGCTGGAGTTTCGCGGCCCGGAAGATCCCCGGCTCGGCCCTAACGGCCCCCATGGGCCCTGCTATCGCCCGGGCTCCTTTGGCAACCCTGTGGCCCTGGAACGCCTGCCCAATGCCGTTACACGGTATATCAATGCCAATTATCCGGACAACGAGATCCGGCGTGCTTCGGTGAGGAGTGGTTATTTTATCGTCGCTATCGATGTTCCTGCTTTGCTTTTGTTTGACTCGGAGGGGCGCTTTGTTGAAGCGCTCAGCCCGATCCGCCATTGCCAGGACTGTCGGCCGGTTGATCTCGCGCAGCTGCCCGGGAGCATCCCCGCCTACATCCGGGCCAACTACAATTATACCACTTTCCGTCAGGCGTGTGCCCGTTCAGGACGGATAGCCGTTTGGCTTACGCATCCCGGAGGCCGCATCATTCTGGTCTTTGGCCGGGAGGGAAATCTGCTCTTTGTACGGGAGTAACAGAATAGTTTTGAATATTCAAGCTCCTGAAATTGAAGAATGATTAAATAATCCTGATCTTTAAGGATACAGAGCCGATGGGGATGATAAAAATCCGGGCAACACCAAAATTTTTGGCGCCGGAGATACGTTAAGCAATCAGTATCGGAAGAGAGGGCTCTTTGAGATATGATAAAGATTTAGTTTTCATAGCTTTATATTTTTATGGTAGCCCTGTCTTCTCGATAGGGCTCTTTTTTTTATTTGAAAAGAATCACATGGGGCTAATGGCCCCGTTAACGAACCAAATTCGCACCAGGAGCCCTATCTGATGCGGAACAGAAAAATGAACGGCCTTTGGATGGCCTGTCTAATGAATACGAATGGAAAGGAAGTATGAAGAACAAAATTGCTAACTGCCTGTCTCGTCTTTTATGCTCAGTTAATTGATCTCAAAAAAAAAGTTTGCTTTTCTGACCGCGTTTCGGATTCCCGGACCGTTACCTTAACGAATATACAACGTCTAACACAACGCTATAAAACGCAAAAAACCATTACAACAATTTACCTAACAAAATCCAATTCCTTATGACAAAGTTTTTTCTGAAACTCTCAGGCTTGGCCTTCGTCTTGGCGCTCCTCATTGCAACCGGCTGTAATACAGATGATCCCATCATCGACAATCCGCTCGGCCCGGAAATTTCTCTTGGCAGCGGTGACCTGGAACTCCTGGAAGGAGAGGCCTTTTCGGTTTCCATTACTGTAGCCCCTGGAGATAACCCGCTGAGTTCTCTGAGACTGCTGGTAGGTGGCGCTTCTGTTCCCGCAGCGAGCATTTCCGACTACGTTACCAAGATCACTTCCGGAGGGGAAGATATTCTGCAGCAAAACCCGCTGGGTATCGACGCCAGCCGGGAGAATGGTGCAACTTATGTTTATGAAATGGTTCCTTTCGGCCAGTTGGAGGGCGAAACGGTATCCTACTCTTTCGAAGTAACGGATAAGGCCCAGGAAAAAGCCTCCGTATCCTTTGATATTACGATCGTAGCGCCTCCGGGCACCCCGATCGAGAAAGAGATCTCCGGCGCTCTGCTCAACCAGGCCGGCCCCGCCGGTACCGGCGGCCTTGACCTCGATGCCGGCACCGGCACTGGCAGCAACGCTGCTGAAGCTGAGATCCAGGATGAAGGTATCGACCTGAACCTTTCTACAGCCAACAACTGGCGCCGCCAGATCTCCGCGGTAGATGCCAATGGCGTTTCTCTCCGCACTCCTGACCTGACTAAATTGCCGGAAAACTTCAGCTTCGAGAACATCACCATCAAGGAGCAGATCAAAGAAGCTTACGACACCGGGCTGGCTCTGGCGGGCAGCGATGCCGCCTGTAACTGTTCGGACGACGTCTCCGGCGAAGAGGTAAGCGAACCGGTAGAGGTTGGCGATATGTTTGTCGTCAAGAAAGGGGATGTCTACTACATCATCGTTGCGACAGCCGTAAATGTAACAGACGGCAACAACAATGATAGTTACCAGTTCGACATCAAGTACTAAGAGATAGCGCCTGACTAGAGTTAGGCAACCCAAGAGCATAGTTCCTTCCGGAGCTATGCTCTTTTTTTTGCAATTTTGCACTGCTCCCGGCGTTTTATGGAGGGCCCCGGATTATTATCTTTGTGGGCAAAACCGATCAAAGAACCACAATACTGCAATATGATGCGAAAATTACTTCTTCCCCTGCTGCTGCTCTCTATTCCCTTGTTGTTGCCGGCTCAATGCAAATACGCCATCGATGAGGTCGACCCTTTTGACAGCACCCGCCTGGTCATGTCGCAGCCGCTCTCGGTCGGCAATTATATCCCCAGCCTGTTCGAAACGACAAAAGGCCCCAAGATCATCGACGAGGCCAAAATGGTGTTCAGCCATTCTGAAAGCGACCAGGACAGCATCAATTCCTTTTTTCTCACCATCGTAGCGCCGGAATACAATTATCATCCCATCGAAGCAGGAAAAAACGTCTTACTGGCCTTTGCCGATTCTACCGTTATCGCTTTGCAGAACTTTCCCGACCGCGGCACTTTCAACTCCGATACCAACATGCGCATGTATCAACACACCTGCATTGTCCCTCTCGATATTTTCTACCGCATGACCTATTCGGAAGTGGTGGCGATCCGCATCCGGTATGATAATAAAAAGCGCACCATCTTGCTCTCCAAAGCTCAACAGAAGGCGCTGAAAGCGGCTGTACAATGTGTGGGAGAGGCAGTAGGCTTTATGCCGAATAAGCCGTAGGGGAGCATGAGGAGAGGGCTTTGGTTGCTGGTTTTGGGAGTTCTGAAGTTTCTGGGTTTCTCCCCACGTCCCCACGTCCCCACGTCCCCTCATCCCCACGTCCCCACGTCCCCACGTCCCCACGTCCCCACGTCCCCACGTTTCTGAAGTTTCTGGGTTTCTGGAGTGTTCAAAGTTCCGTGTTCTACGTTCCCGGTTGCGCTCAAAATTAGCCACTCCCTGGTACACTATCTGAGACCGGTTTTTTCTCTTTATAGAATAATGGTAACCATTCATCGAAAAAGAGCGTCTTATTCGTAGACGCCAGGTACTTGTTTATAGATGTTACCTTGTCTTTTTGAGTACCTTGTATTGCATAGTACTTTATTTGCCCCTATATTTGCATACATGAAAACGAATGAATTGAAAAAGATCAGGACACAGATGGCCAGGCAAATGCGAAGGGGCGTCTTAGAGCTCTGCATCCTGTCTATCGTTTCGGAGAAGGAGGCCTATCCTTCCGATATCATCAGGGAATTGAAGGCTTCGGAGCTGATCGTTGTGGAAGGTACCCTCTATCCACTGCTCAGCCGCATGAAAGACCAGGGCCTGCTGCAGTACAACTGGCAGGAATCCTCCATGGGGCCGCCCCGCAAGTATTATTCTATAACCGATTCCGGGCGGGATTTTCTTAAGAGCCTGCTGGAGACTTGGGAGCAGCTCGTAGAAGCAGTCAATCGATCAACAAAAAACATCTCGACTAATGAATAAGGTACAGCATATCAATCTAGGCGGATTACCCTTCACCATTGATGAAGACGCCTATGAACATCTCCGGGGTTACCTGGAGACGATCCATCGTCACTTCATGGGGTCCGAAGGGTACGAAGAGATCACCAACGACATTGAGGGCAGGATGGCGGAACTCTTCCAGGAAAGCCTGGGCGAACGCAACACCATCATTACCCTGAAGGAAGTAAAAGACGCCATCGTTGTCATGGGAACTCCTGAGGATTTTGGCGCCGAACCGCTCGAGGAAGAACCGCAACCACGTTCTTCATCGAGCAGCGGTTACCGCCCCGGTAAGCGTTTGTTCCGTAACCAGGAGGACGAAGTGCTCGGCGGGGTATGCTCCGGCATCGCTGCCTACTTCGGCATTGCCGACCCGCTTTGGATCCGCTTGTTGTTCATCGTGATCACCATCTCCGGCGGCTTTGGCATACCGGCCTACCTCATCTTGTGGGCCATCGTGCCCAAAGCCGAGACGGCCAGCGACCGGTTGGCCATGCGCGGGGAGCCGATCAACGCCTCCAACATCGGCAAGATCATCGAAGAAGAGTTCCAGCACATCTCCGATAAAGTGTCTGAACTGGGCAGCGAACTGGGCGGTAAAAAAAAAGAGTTTAGTGCATCGGGCGGAGCCAATGCGCTCGGAGATGCGCTCCGAAAGGGCGTAAGCATCATCGGACAAGTATTGAAGGCCCTGGTTGAAGTGGTCCTCAAGCTTTGGAAACCCTTACTGGTCCTCATCGGAGGCGCTCTGATCCTCGCCTTTGCCATCGCCTGGATCACCACTGTTGGCAGCGTCGTTTTCGCCTGGCCGCTCTTTGAGTTCTTTTCACCCGAACCTCCATTTTTATCCATACTGGGCGCCTTCAACCTGCTCATCATTATTGGCATGATGTTGCTCGCTCTTGTATTGACTATCACCCGACTATTATATGGCACCCGTATGAGCCCCCCCTGGCGGGCCGGTTTGATGGCATTCTGGGTACTCAACATCATCAGCTTGTTTGTTGTGTTGCCCATGTTTGCCCGCCAATTCGCCCAGGAAGGAGAGATCACCCGACAGCTAAGCCTGGAAGCTATTCCCACTGATACGCTACACCTAAGTATGGGGGAAAGCTTCCACGGCGACAGCTGGTTCCAAATGGACGAACTGAAGCTGGTCAACGACCAACTCATCAGCAATGAGGTCAACCTGTACATCGAAAAAGCGGAAGGGCAAGAGTTTGAACTGACTGAAGTAAACAAGGCCCGCGGTTATTCATTTAATACCGCAGAGAGCCTGGCACAGGCCATCTTTTACGAACCACAACAGCAGGGGAATCAACTTACCCTCCCGGCCTACTTCGCTATCCCCAAAGGAGAGAAATGGCGGGCTCAGGAAGTAAAGTTATACCTGAAAGTGCCTGTCGGAAAGTCCATTTTCATCAATGGGAATGTCTACGACTACGTACGCCGGATCAACAAGGCCGATGACGACGTCTACCTCTACCGAAACCCCGATCAGGTGTGGACCATGACCGAGGAAGGTTTGGTCTGCAATGCGTGCACCGGCGATGAAGAGGAGGAAGGCCTTTCCTTCGAAGACTTTTCCAGGATCAGCATCGAAGGGCCGATCAAGGTGGACATTGAAAAGGGAGACGAATACTCCGTGCAGTTGTCCGGCCGTTCCGATCTGGTCAAGCAGGTAGAAATGGAACAACTCGATAACCGCCTGATGGTTTCCTCCGGCCTGAAGCGCTCCTCTTCACCCATACGGCTTACCATCATCCTGCCGGAGTTGCAGGAGTTGGAAGCTGGATCAACAGATGACATCCGTATCGACGGCTTCAACGGAGGCGCCCTGCAACTCACCCTTAGCGGCAGACAAGAGATCAAAGCCGATGTAACCATCGATTCCCTCATTCTGATACAGGAAGGAGGGAATGAGGTGGATCTTCGCGGCAGTTATACCTTTTTGAAGGCTTCTTTATCCGGGGATGCAAAACTGGATGCAGAGAAGTCCGATGTATCCGAAGCCGATATCACCGCTGCCGGGGCAAGTAGAGTAAAGTTGGGCGCCGTGTCGAAACTGACGCAGCAGGTGGAAGAGGGAAGTACGGTCACCTTTGAGCAATAAAGATCTGGAAATTCTAATATGCTGTTAACCGATATTCACATTTCGGACGGGCCACCTAAAGTGGCCCGTTTTGTTTTGAAGAGGGAGGCAGATATTGGTTGTTGTAACTGCACCATAAAGCCTCCCGGGCTATCCGTGTATACCCAAATAGTCGGGAATAAAAAACAAAAAAGCCAGCCTCACTTTTAAGGCTGACTTTTTTATTTTTTTACCTTCATTTAGTAGGCCTACCTGTGCCTCTCGAAGCTCTTGGAGGGCAATTCTCGATATTTTATATCTCAATTTCTTGTTGTGCTGTATTCCCTTTTTTCGGAAAAGCACCCTTGTTTTTAAATACGAGCGAGATCCACTAAATGTGCTGTTTCTTGTGGCAAAGGAAAATTAACCTTTGCCGATAGATGGTATGGTGGACTCATAGGCGATCGTTTTGTAGGGTCGGTCCATTCAGTGTTCTTATTGTCAGGCCGGTGTGTTTTCACTCTTCCGGATGGCTTGGCCATCCTGAGACGGTTAGAAGGGACGATTGATAGATTCCCAGAATGAAAACAAGGATGGGAAAAACCGACAATCAAAGAACAAATGGCTTCACCTGATGAAATAATCGTTGATTGTAAATTTATATAAAATTTTATGAATGGTCAAAATGGCCGGGTATAATTTTTTGTAAAATATTTCGAAAAAATAAAAATTGAGTTAACTGCAAATTAAAAGAATAATATTTTTCGGTGTTTCCTGGGTAAGCCTAAATATTATGCAATTGCGTTTTGCCATTCGTGGTGAGATTAAACCACCCATCAAACCCTTGATGCCTTGATTTTTGGTGCGCTTCCGTGTATATTTGCACACATATACTGTGTGAAATGCAAAACGTAACCTTGTCTTTGCCGGACGATTTGCTTAGAAAAAGCCGGGAATATGCTTCAAAACATGGCACAAGCCTGAACGAACTGATCCGGACTTTACTCCGTCGGCAGATAAGTCCGGAAGAAAGCGGCCCCATCGATAAGTTAATAGGACATACCCAAAACTTCTCTATCCCCACAAAGGGTTGGAAATGGAACAGAGCTGACGCTTATGACCGGAAAGTGTTTTCTTGAAGCGCACAGTGTCATACAGTGCTTACGGAAGATCTGCAGCATGGGGCAGAATTAGCCGGAGTGCGCATTCAAAACCCCTTTGTTTGATGCTCCGAGGTTTGTTACCAAATCTTATCCCTTTTGCGCAGCAGCGATTGCCCGCCGGTAAAACGCTTTTCTACTTCATATTTTTCCTCTAAAAGTGGGATCTGGCTGTCAAAAACGTAGTAAAAGTCAAAGCGGCCGTCCGTATGGATCTCACTGGAGTAGAAGGGAGGAGTAAATACCTTTACCTCCCATGCCTGTTGATAGAAGGAGGTAGTCGGCTGAAACATGTCCGCGACGCCTAGTTCCACCGGCGCATTTTCGGGAGGGACGGTCGTATTCAGATAGAGGATCATCTCCCGCGTATTCTTATCGTACCACCACTCCCGCGAGTAATCAAGATTGCCGGCCCGGGCCAGGTGATAAACCGCCAGAACGGCGAACAGCGCGGCCAGCACGTCGGCCAGGCGCGGGCGAAAGTACATTTCCGCCAGGCCGTGTAAAAGAAAGAAGAAAAGCAGGCCGGATAAGGATATGAAGAGGAGCGCTTTGCGGCCTTCCAGGTAATTGGAACCGAGCACATGGTGCTGAACCGTCATGACGATACTGCTCAGCAGGAAGAGGAGGGCCGTGGCAAGGTATTGCTGCCGCCAGTTTTGCTCCGGGGCCCGGAAAAAGAACCAGAAGGCGCCGGCAAGGGCCGGAACGATAGCTATGGTATAAAGTATTGTAAAAACGAACACCGTATCCTTGGCGAAGTACCGGGCTCCGTAGAGGCTGTTCTCCACGACCGAGCGGAAGGCGGCCACAAAGCTCGACGTGCCATAACTGTCGAAATCGCCGGTTCCATGCAGGAACTGGATCGGGCGGTACAGCAAAACGGCCAGCAGTATGCACAGTACTATAGGGATGGTATTCATCCAAAGCTGCTGCTGCCACCGGAAACCGAGCTTTCCGGGTTGTGCACCCTGCCGGAACAGGCTCAGCAGAAATACCGTACCCCAAAGGCTGGCCAGATAGTTGAGTGCGACAAAATTGGCCAGTACCGCCAGTACCGCCAGCAGGTAACTGGCCAGCAGGGCCGGCCAGCGGTTATTGCGCAAAAAGAGGAACAAGGCCAGTATACTGGCCATACTCAGCCCGGCGGACAGTCCATACCCGCGTGCCAGGCCGAAGAACTCCAGCAGATAGGGGTTGAAATTGATCAGCGCCAGCCCCGCCATTCCTACCCAGAACCGGGGGGCAACGGCGCGCACGATCGCCAGTGAGCAGAGCAGGTACAACAGGTGCGCCAGCAGGTTGGGCAGCCGCATCGTCCATTCGCTTACACCCAGCAGGCGGGTGGTTCGCTGCCAGCCCCAGGTATTGAGCAGGTGGTTATTGGCGTTGTACCAGCAATCCTTGGAGTAAAAACAGGTGGCGACATTCGTGTCGTGAAACCAGTTGTAGGAAGTACTTTCATCATGGGTCATGGAAAGGGTGGCTGCCCGGTAGGAAGTGTAGGTCATTGTGATACAGAGCAGCAGCCCAAAGAAGAGCGCTTGGAACCGTGGGTTAAGGGGCATAAGCCGGGGCAGTTTGGAAAATGCTGGCATTGGGCGTAAAATTACGGAAACCAGAACAAGTAGGAAAATAGGAAAATGCCTTGTTTTAAATATAATTCAAAAAACTTCTGACAGGAGTCATGCGGATCAGGGGCGAAAAAAATCCGGCCTTTTACAGAGGATTTCCGTTTAGGCCATTGATCGAATTTCAACACACGCTAAAACTCCAGCCTATCCACCAATTTCCACGGATTGAACCGGTGCAGATCCACCTGAAACGCCACCCGCTTCCAGTAATTCCCCCGCTCCACATAACGATCCTGAATATTTTGCGAATTCACCAACGGGAAGTACACCGCAATAGCGTCATTGAAAACGCCCAGCATTAACCCGCCGCTCCAGAGGAATTGATCCTTGAAGCTGTCCTCCGCTCCGGTGGGCATGGCGTTGTCGAAGTAGCCGAGGTCCAGATAGGGCTTGAGGGGTAGCCAGGAAACCAGGTTTCGCGGCAGGCCCGCCTTCAGGTTGGCAGCGAGGATGAAACTGTTGCTGCGCCCCAGGCTGAAGCCCCTCCCGATAACGTTCTTGAACCCACCGTCCTGCATGCTCACTTGTTGCAGCCACGGGCCGTCCATATCGTTGCGGCCCAGGTAGAAGTCGTCGAAGCGGTAGTCGTTGAAGCCCTGGGAGATGAGGTTGAAGGCGCCGGGGGCAATATAGCCGGCCTCGCGTTCGGAATGGTAGAGGAAGGCGCCGGCAAACAAGCGGACGCTAATGTTCCGTTTGTGTTGATAAGTATAGGCGCCACTCCATTCCAGGGAGGCTTTCAGGTAGCGCTGGGCCTGGCCGAAGGGGTTGTCATAGGCCTGGTGCTCCAGAGCAATGCGCCAGTCGTAGGGGTTGATGGCGGTGCGCTGCTTGGTGTGGAAGCTGAGTTCCTGTATGGAGCTGCCTTGCCATTCGGTACCGGCAAACTCGCCATCAGCAAAGGAGAGTTGCTCCTGATGGAGAAAAATGGTGCGCAGTTGAAGGGTGCGGTAGCGGTTGCTCGTTGCCGGTTTTCCCAGGTCGATGCGAAGGTAGGGTTGAAGGCGGGTGTAGCGCAGGCGGGTATTGAAGCGGGTATTGAAGTTGCTGTGAAAGCTGCGAAAGTTGGCCCCAAGGGCAACGCGCTGTGAGAAGTTCCCTTCCGGGTAGAAATTGTAGTGCACATCGCCAATACCCGCCAGCTCACCGCTGCCCAAGCCGAAGAAGGGCGCCAATGCCCACTCCAGGCGCTTTTCCGGAATGGCGGTATTGTAGAGCAGCAGGCCGGGCATCAGCTTGTCGTAATTGTTCCAGCTGAACAGGGGCGCCCAGTAGATAGTGGTGCGTTTGTCGTTTTCTATGCCGGCGCCGAACTGTAGGCGGAGAGGCTTCACTTTCTTAAACAGGCCGTAAGGGCGGATGCGGTTGTCCTGACGGTACAGGTCGAAGGTGAGCCGCTGCCGGTCGAGCAGGATCTCTGTGTAGATGCCGGCGGGAATAGCTACGGTTTGCCTTCCTTCAAATCCTTCTATCCAGAATTCGACGGACGGATCGGGGCCCGCCATGGCGCTGATGGTGATAGGCCCGGCAATGTTGCCTTTATTCTTAAGGTGCAAATAAAGAGAATCGCCGCCCTCTTCCATGCCGGTAATGGCGTAGTCCTGTTTCCGGCTGGAAAAGAGCAGGCCGTCGAAGAGCCAGTCCAGTTTTTTTCCAACGCCATCTTCCACGGCCTTCCGAAAGTCCTCTGGCTGTGGGTGGCGGAAGGCCCACTGCCGGTAGTATTCCTGCATGATGCCGTCCATCCGCTCTGTGCCGATATACTGTTCCAGGTACTCCAGGGCCATTGCCGGCATCTCGTAGGCACCGAGGAAGTAGTTGATCTCGCTCACCTTGTCGGAGGGGGTATCCGGCGCCTGGTTGAGGCGGCGGCGGGCCTGGTAGAGGTAGGCCAGTTCGAAGATGTCCATCTCGGAAGTGTTCATCAGGAAAGCGGGGAGGTAACCAAAGCCGGCCTCGCCGTAGTACCGGCGGCTGTAGCGGTGCTCGTAGTAGCTGTTGAGCCCTTCGTCCATCCAGGCGTGGGCGCGCTCATTGGAGCCGAGGATGGCATAGAACCAGTTGTGCCCCACCTCGTGGGCAATGAGTTCGTCGAGGCCCTGTGCGTCGCCCGTCAGGCCGCAGTTGGTTATCATGGGGTATTCCATGCCGCCGCCTGCGCTGAAGGCCATTTGTACGGCCGTGGCCTGCGGGTAGGGGTATTCGCCTACGTGCTCGGAGTAAAACGCGACGGCGCGTTTGACGTATTTTGCCGCTTCTTTCCACAATTCCTGTTCGGCCTGGGTGAAGAAGGCCCAGCATTCCACCTGCCTGCCCGAAGGAAGGCCAAGGATATCTTTCTGTACCATAAAACGCTTGTCGGCAAACCAGGCGAAATCGTGCACCTGCTCCGCCGTATAACGGATGGTTTTCATCCGGCTGCTCGAAGGGGGAAAGCCCAGCTGAGGTTCCTGCTTATCAGACAAGGCGCTGAGGTGGGCGTTGCTGTCCTTGATCTGGCCTTCCAGGAAAGCAATTTCACTTTCGGTCTGTAGCGTACCGGTAGCAGCTACCAGGTAGTTCTCCGGCAGGGTAATGCGTACGTCGAAGCTGCCGAATTCGGAGTAGAACTCTCCCATATCCAGGTAGGGCATGGGGTGCCAGCCGTCTTTGTCATATACGGCGGGTTTGGGGTACCACTGGGTGAGTTGGTAGGCCTGCCCTTCGTACCCCAGGCGGGAGAAGTTGTGGGGTATCTTTACGAAGAACGGGGTCCGGATACGCGCCTGGCTGCCGGGCGCGATCGGTTCGTTCAGCACCAGCAGTGCGATATCCGGATGTTCGGGGTGGAGGGCCCAGCGAACGCTTTTTCCTTCCACCTCGAAATTCAGGCTGTCGATATACCCCAATTCACTATCTTCGGCGAAGAAAAAGCGGCTCTTGTTCATGCGCCCCTGCTGCCGGGCAAAAGCAGTTTGCCGGTTGCGGTAGGCGTTGGGCCAGAGGTGGAACCAGAGGCTGTCCAGGGCTTGGGGGGCATTGTTGTGGTAATCGAGGGTTACCTGCCCCTGGATGGCGTGTGCCTCATCGTCCAGCCGGACGTCGATGGTGTAGTGAACCTCCTGCTGGAAATAGGAGGGTTGGGAATAAAGGGGAACTATGAAAAGCATCAGAAAGATGCTTAATAATAGTGGGTTGAAAACTTTTAAAATTGAACCGTACTTGACCATGGTTAAAATTACACGGATTAGCCGGATAATTATGCTGCTGATGGCAGGATTTTCACAATTAGGCACTGCTCAGGATGGGTTCTTCCCCCAAACCTGGGAAGGCCGCTGGGCCGGCCGGCTGGAGATCTTCAATCCCGACGGCAAAGTACAGGACGTGCCTATGGAGCTCCTTATCGAACCCCGGGATAGTGCTCACAGCTGGACGATCACCTACGGCGAAGGCGAGGAGGCCAACCGGCGCAGCTACCTGCTCAAACCGGTGGAGCCAGCCCGCGGCCTTTATGCCATCGACGAGCAGAATTCGATCGTACTCGACGCCATTTACATCGGCGGTAAGCTCTACAGCCGGTTTGAAGTGGGCGGCAACCTGCTGCTCAGCATGGTGGAACTGCAGGGGGACGGCCTCCATTACGAGATCATATCCGGCCGGTTGGAGCCCCGCAACATCACCGGCGGCCAGGAATACGAAGGGGAAGAAATACCCGAAGTAAGATCCTACCCGGTAGTGGTGCGGCAGCTGGCGATGTTGCGGAGAAAATAACCTTCCGAAGGCTCTATCTCTTTAACCGGCGGGCGAACATGGACAGCACTTTGTCCACCTTCCGTTTGCCCCAGCCAAGGTTGCCCTGGGTGAAGGTGAAGGAAGCGTCGAAAGCGCCGGTTTGGGTGTTGACCAGGCGGGCGTTGAAGTAGGAGAAGGACCGCTTGTTGAAGGAGGCCCCTGAGTTGTATTCGTATCTCAAAATATAGTCCGCCGGCTTTTCTTCGAAGAGTTGGAGCGTAATGGGGTGAACCTGGGGAATGGTGAAGGTTGTGTCCATAGATTGCACCATGACGCCGGTTCCGGTGGGCAGTGCACCGCGCAGGTAATTGTCGGATATGACGGGAAGGCCGTTTTCGATAAGGTGGTGTTCGATACGCCCCAGGATCAGGTCGTTGGTATTGAGGTTCACTACCTTAATAGACCTGTTCGGAGAATACTCCGGATTGCGGACGAAAGACGTTTTTCCGGCCGAAATGCAGGAAGAGAGCGAGAACAGAGCAGCGAATAAAAGGGCAGCAGAAAGGGCTTTCATGATAAGTCGTTTTTAGATTGAATAATGAGCATTATGGGAAAAGTGCTTTTCATCAGAAAAATAGCGGCAGTTCGTGGGATTTCTTGTTAAAGAAAGGTGAAAGGTGCAGGACAGGCAGGTTAAAGAAATTAAGGGTTGTGAAAAGAATAAGTTATGAATAATTGGCGCACTTATTTTGGTGCTAGACGAGGCAAAAAACGCAGGCGTAGCCAAAGCTACGGCGAGTATTTTTAACGAAGTATAGCGCCAAAAGAAGCAGCCAAGTGTTATAAGTTATTCTTTACACAACCCTAAGGGCCCGTTTGGAAATATGTTAAATGAACATAGGCCCCGGGAGTAATCGTTAAATGGACAGGGATTCATGGGTGGAACTACATTGCAATTCCATCTATCCAGTTTAGCAAGCTGTCCGAGAAATCCCGTAAGTATTATATCTTTATCGAAGAAAATAAAAGATCCATCAGCATGAAACTAAATGTCATCCTATCTATTGCCTGTTTTCTGTTCACCGCCCTGCTCCATGCCCAGGCCGTCGACAAAAAACCGGTGGAGCACCCTTACCAGGACTACAACGAGCGCCCCTATCCGGCAACCAATCTTCCTGCCTCTCCCAAGGTAGCGGAATTCATGGCCCTGTTTGAAGATGCCGAAGTGGGCAACCTCCATGTATATTCCGATTTTAAGGACAAAGCCGGCGCCGGCTATTACTTTGCCGGAAAAAAGATCGGGGCGGCCCATAAGGAGCTTTTTGCCTCTGAATTCCTCGGGTTGGCCAAAGCCAACGACATTTACGCCACCTACAGCATACGCGGCAATGAGGAAGAACACTATATCATCCGCATGCCTACCAACAAAGGGTCCAATACCCTCTGGCTTTTCACCATTGAAGGGGAGGTAGTAAAGCCGTTGCAACAGCTTGCCTTTGCCTTCTGCCAGGGAGGGGACTGCTACCAACAGGACAGTTGGATCACCGGCCTGAACGGGGATACCAGCCTGGATATTCTCGTCAAGTTCCGCCGAACCAACGCCAAAACCGGAGCCGTAACGGAGGAAAGCGAAAAGGTATACCTTCAGGACGAAGCCGGTAACTTCCGCCTGGCAGAAAAGGAAAAGGTAAATGTTAAGCCCGGTAAATTTGATATGGAGCGCTTAAAGCATTGATTTTAATAGGCTTGAAATCAGCGACTTAGGCATTTGTGACTACCGCTGTCGGTTCCGCGGTTGAGGAGGGTTTAACGGTCGAATGGGGACTGATTTGGGGGTTTAGGAAGGTTTACGCCCTTCCACTGCCCACATCGAAAATCGAACGTCCCACATCAAACATCAGAAATCAGAATGTTTGGGGTGGCTCCTGTTTAGCCCACGCTGCGGGGCCGGCACGCCCCAACAATTTATCCCTGAGTCCTCTTCTTTTCCCATTCCCAGGCGGTGCGCATGATGTCCCGGATATCCCGTTGGGGTTCCCAGCCCAGAAGGTTTGCTGCGCGGTCGTTGTTGGCGTAGATGGCGACTACATCACCGGGGCGCCGTTCGCCCATTTGGTACGATAGAGGTTGAGCGGTCACCATCATAAAGGCATTGATGGCTTCCAGCACGGTCACGCCCTCCCCGATGCCGAGGTTGAAGACCTCCAGGTTGTCGGAATTTTTCCCTTTCATCAGGTACTGCAGGGCTTTGGTGTGGGCATTGGCCAGGTCCATCACGTGGATGTAGTCACGAACGCAGCTGCCATCGCGGGTATCGTAGTTGTCGCCGAAGACGGTCATCTCCTGTCGTTTGCCGATGGCTGTTTCGGTGATCACCGGCACCAGGTTGGAAGCC
Source organism: Lewinellaceae bacterium (assembly GCA_020636405.1). Lineage (GTDB taxonomy): Bacteria > Bacteroidota > Bacteroidia > Chitinophagales > Saprospiraceae > JACJXW01. The sequence goes on from JACJXW010000004.1 coordinate 673,303, forward strand.
GGGTTGGTGGGGGCTTCCCCGATCAGGGCGCTTTCGTGGGCGCCGGCGGGGTTGAAATAGCGCAACAGGATGCTTTTTTGTTGAGGGTGGACCCTCGAAAAATCCCGGATGATCTGCTCGCCCATTTGTTTAGTGCGGGCATACGGGGACTCCGCTTCCTGAAACGGGGTGCTTTCCGTGACCGGCAGTTCGGTGGTATTGCCATAAACGGAGCAGGAAGAGGAAAAGATCAGGCTCGGGATCTTGTACTGGTCCATACAGTCCAGCAGGTTGAGCAGGCTGTTGAGGTTGTTGCGAAAATAGCGGACCGGCTGATGCACCGATTCCCCTACCAGTTTGAGGGCTGCAAAATGAATGATGCCTTCTATGTCCGGGTGCTCCTCGAAGATCTGACGGGTGGCTTCCTCCCAGCAGAGGTCGATATTGTAGTTCTTCACCCGTTTGCCGGTGATCGCTTCGATGCCGTTGAGCACTTCCTCGCTGGAATTGCTCAGGTTATCTACTGAAATAACGTCGAACCCGTTGTCGATCAGGTCGACGATCGTGTGGCTGCCGATGTAGCCGCATCCTCCTGTTACTAGTACTTTACTCATATCCCCGTTTTACCTGTTCTGTCGTGTTTTTGTTTCAACGGATGGCACCCTTTTTTACCCTCCTGTTCCACGCTGCCTGATAAAAAGCCTACCTTTGCCATCAGGAATTTCAAAGGTACATCAAATCGAATTAATGGACAGAATAGAACTGGCAAAAGAAGTCATCCGGATCGCCCGGCAGGCGGGCAGCGCGATCATGGCCATCTACGGCAAAGAGGATTTTGGTATTGAACTCAAGCAAGATGAATCCCCACTTACGCTGGCCGATCGGGCCGCCAATGACGTCATCTGCAAAGCACTCGCAAAGCTCCCGGTACAGTATCCTATCGTTTCGGAAGAAAACCGGGCCATCCCCTACGAAGAACGCAAGGCTTTTGAATACAACTGGCTGGTCGACCCCCTGGATGGTACCAAGGAGTTCATCAAACGCAACGGGGAGTTTACCGTCAATATCGCTCTCATTCACCACGGAACACCAGTGCTCGGCGTGGTTTACGTGCCCTGTTTTAACGAAACCTACTGGGCAGTGAAAGGGGAGGGGGCATACTGGGAGCGCAACGGGGAAACCCATCCCATCCAGGCGGCCGCCTTCAGCTTAACTGACCCCGGACTGAACGTGGTTTGCTCTCGTTCTCACCTCAACGAAGAGACCCAGGCCTTCATCGACAAACTGACTTCGCCGGAGCGGGTGGCCAAAGGCAGTTCCCTGAAATTCCTGATCGTAGCCCGGGGGGAGGCCCATGTCTACCCTCGCCTGGGGCCAACCATGGAATGGGACACCGCCGCCGCGCAGGCCGTCCTGGAAGGAGCCGGCGGCCAGGTGATCGATGAGGAGACGAAAAAACCACTGCGCTACAATAAGGAGAACCTGCGCAACCCTTATTTCATCGCGTATGGGAGGGTAGATTAGGATATTCCAGATCTCCGAGATCTGGAATATATTTTTTCTTGCCTAAATTGCGGTATGCATTCTCTCAGCGTCATCATCACTACCTTCAACGAAGAACAGAATATTCAGGGCGCCCTGGAGTCCGTGTCCTGGGCGGATGAGGTTATCGTCGTGGATTCCTTCAGCTCTGACCGTACGGTGGAAATCGCCCGCAAATATACCCGTAGGGTAATGCAACGCGAATACACCGGCCCTGCAGGCCAGAAAAACTGGGCCATTCCCCAGGCTCGTCACGAATGGATATTATTGCTGGATGCGGATGAACGGGTGCCGGAGAAGCTGAAGCTCGAGATCCAGCAGTACCTCAATCAGGAGCATATTCCTTACGATGCCTTCTGGATCGGCCGCCGCAATTTCTTCATGGGTAAGGAGGTGCACTTCAGCGGGTGGCAGGGGGATGCCGTCGTCCGTTTCTTCCGGCGCGACCTCTGCCGGTACAATGACAAACAGGTGCACGAAGAGATCATCACCGAAGGGCTGCGGGTGGGCTGGCTCGACGATAAGCTCCTGCATTATACCTACCGCGATATGGACCATTTCCTGGACAAGATGCGCCGTTATGCCCGCTGGTCCGCCCGGGATTACAGCAAAAAGACGAAAAGGGTGACGGTTTTCCACCTCTTCTTCAAACCCCTGTTCCGATTTTTCAAGCATTACCTACTCCAACTGGGATTCCTGGACGGAAAAGTGGGCCTGGTAGTGAGTGTGGTCATGGCCTGGGGCGTGTTCTTGCGATACGCTAATTTGATGGAAGAAAAAAGTGTATAAGTGTTTTGGTGCATTCGTGTTCACCCCCCTACCTTAGGTAAGGCACTTCAAAAAATGCACTAATGCACATAAGCACATAAGCACACTACAAATCACTTCACTACCTCAAAGGCAGTTTCCACCGGAGTCTTGCTTCTTTTCTTCCGCGGCAAACGTTGGCGTTCCACCTGATGGATACCCTTGATGAACCGGAGTGTGCCGGTCAGTGAACGGATCACGATGCTGTGGGTCGACAGGCTTCCGTCCCTGCCGAAATTGACGCCCTCCAGGAAAGTGCTCTGGGTGATGCCGGTGGCGGCAAAGAAGATGTCGTCCGACCGGACGAGCGTGTTCAGGTTGAGGACTTCCCGCAGTTTGACGCCATCCTTCTTCAGTTGCCGCTTCTCGTCTTCCCGTTGCGGCGCCCGCATACCCTGCATGCCTCCTCCCAGGGCTTTGACGGCAGCAGCTGCCATGACGCCCTTTGTAGCATCCCCGATACCCATCAGTACATCGATGCAGGTGTCCGGTACGGCGGCCATCAGGGCGCCCATCACATCCCCTTCGGGGTGCAGGGAGATGCGTGCGCCTGCCTGCCGGATCTCTTCAATCAGGGAAGCATGGCGGTTTTTATCGAGTACGAAAACGGTCAGTTCATTCACGCTCTTGCCCAGGGCTTCGGCAATACGGTGCAGGTTTTGGGTAGGAGAAAGCCGGATGTCGATGGCCTCCCGTGCCTCTCGTCCTACGACGATCTTATTCATGTACACGGCATTGCCGGGGTTCCACAGGCTGCCTCGTTCGGCCACTGTGATGGCGGAGATGGCATTGGGGCGCCCGTCGGCCAGCAGGGCGGTGCCTTCTACCGGCCCTACCGCTACGTCCAGTTCCGGCCCGGCGCCATTGCCGATGTGTTCGCCGTTGAATAGGAAAGGCGCCTCTTCCTGCTCGCCCTCCCCAATGGCCACAACTCCGTTCATATCTACGGTTTTCAGGAATGCACTCATGGCCTCGGCGGCGGCCCGGTCACCTTTTTCTTTGCTGCCCATGCCCATGAAGCGGGATGCTGCGATGGCTGCCGCCTCGGTGACGCGGGCCAGTTCCATGCCGAGGTTGCGGTTGGGTTGTGGTTTGTCTTGCTGAATCATAGCGATGCCTTTTGGTGGTGAAGCTTTTTGCGAACACCCCTCAAGTTACAGCGCCGGAGAATGGGAGTCAGTGCGGAAGGTCACAGAAGGGCCTCCGGCCCCCTGGGCGGGTATGGAGAGAGGCATGGAGTATTGAGCCTGCTACCGGTGACTTTCCATCTTCATTTCAAAAACAGCAGCCAATTGTGCCAGGTTGAAATGCTCCAGGCCAGGCGCCACCAGCCGGGCGCCGCGGAAGGGCTTCCCAAAGGTATAATCATTGTAGAATACCGCAGTAGGAATACCGGCAGCCAGAGCCGCTTCCAGCCCCTCCTCCGAGTCTTCGATCATGATCACCTCGGTTGCCGTAAGCCCCATCTGCTCCAGGCATTGGCGGTGCAGGAGCCCGTTGGTGTCGGTCTTCCGCCCCGATTCTTTGCCCAGGATGGGGGCAAAGTGCTGGTAATAATCCCCGAGTTGTGCCCGTAGCAAGGCGTGGATCTGCGTTTCGTAGGAAGTGGAAACCACCGCCAACCGGATGCCGTTGGCGAGGGCTTCTTCGATCATCGGCTTTACGCCAGGGCGCAGGTGCAGCCGGGTAAGGTATTTTTCAATATAAAGGCGTTGCTTCAGCGGCTTGAAGGCCTCTACATATCGCCCGATCTTTTCCTCCGGCATTCCGCGTTGTTCCAGGCAGTAGGCCAGCCGGAAGGCGGAGCCGGGCAGGTGGCTCATAGCGATGAATTCCTCAAAGCTCCACTGAACATCCATGCCGAGTTGGCGCATAGCCTCATTACAGGCAGGCAAATGGCCATGGCGTTCGGTATCGGCCAGGGTTCCGTCGACGTCGAAGATCAGGGCGCGGAGTTCTATTAAGTATTTGATTTCCAAATCAATTTGATGATAGGGAGTTGTCTTTTTCCGGGAGAAATTCCAGCAACTCGGCAAAGGATCCGATCACATAGTCCGGCCGCATCTTCAGCAACACATCGGCCGGGCGATAGCCATAAGTGACGGCGCAGGTATACAGGCCGGCGGCCTTTCCTGCTTCCAGGTCGTGGGTGGAATCGCCGATCATCATAGCTTTTTCCGGCCCTATATCCAGGCTTTTGAGGATGGCTTTTACGCCGGCAGGATCGGGCTTGAGCGGGTATTTTTCCGGTTGGGCGCCCTGCACTTTGTCGAAGTAAGGCGCCAGCCCGAGCTCCCGGATGATGGCCTCGGTGAAGCCCTGCGCTTTGTTGCTGTAAACCGCCTTTTTGAGATGGGGCAGGGCGGCCAGAGTCTCTTGTACTCCCGGGTAGCAGCGGGTTTTATCGGCGTGGTGGCTGCCGTAGTAATGGTCGAACAGCTGGCGGGCCCGCTGGAGGGTGCCCGGGGTCACCTCACCTGTCGCTTTTTGGAGCAGGTAGCTCAGTCCGCTGCCCAGTAGGGGAGGCAGTTCATCGTAGTGGAGTAGGGGCTTGCCCAGTTTTTCTAAAGCATAATTGACGGCGTCGCCCAGGTCGAAGCGGGAGTCGACGAGGGTGCCGTCGAGGTCGAAGATGAGTAAGCGTATGTCCTCCATAGTATTTCAAATTTATTTTCTAAACCCCTCCGGGAACTGGCCCAGGTCGACGCCCCAGAGTACCGGCAGCAGGAAATATACCGCCAGGCTGACGAGTAATATGGAAATAATGTTCATCCAGACGCCCGCCCGGGCCATATCCGGGATGCGCAGGTAGCCTGGCCCGAAAACGACGGCATTGGGAGGGGTGGCCACCGGCAGCATGAATGCACAGGAGGCCGCCACCGTGGCGCCCACCATGAGTGTATAGGGGTGCACGCCTATCGTCAGGGCCATAGGAGCCAGGATGGGCAGGATCATAGACGTGGTGGCCAGGTTGGAGGTGATCTCCGTCAGGAAGTTGACGGTTCCTACCAGGATAAGCAGGATCAGGATCAGAGCCATACCCTCCAGTCCGGCCATCTGGCCGCCGATCCAGGCTGCCAGGCCGCTGTCCTGAAAGCCGGCCGCCAGGGCCAGCCCGCCGCCGAAGAGCAGGATGATCCCCCAGGGGAGGGCCACTGCCGCTTCCCAATTGATGAGTTTCTCCCTTCTGTTGGCTTTGGTAGGGAGGAGAAACAAGGCAATGGCCCCGGCTATTGCAATGATGGTGTCATCGAGGGCGGGCATGATCTTTTGTAAAAGGAAAGAACGGCTGATCCAGGCCAGGGCGGTTAATATAAATACCGCCAAGACCATCTTTTCTTCATAGGAAATGGGGCCGAGCGCCCGGAGTTGCCCTTTGATCTCTGCTTTTCCTCCAGGAAGGGTAATGTTCTTCATCGGATAAGCGATCTGGACCAGGTAGCGCCAGCAGATGAACAGCAGGGCCGCCGAAATGGGCAAACCAAAGGCGATCCACTGGGAAAAGGTGATCTCCACGCCGTAGAACTCCTGGACGACGGCCGCCAGCACCAGGTTGGGCGGAGTACCGATGAGGGTGGCGATACCCCCAATGGATGCACTGTAGGCGATGGCCAGCATGAGTGCCTTACTGAAGTATTCCGTGATTTCCTGCGAGGTGCCGGCATCATTTTTCAATTGTGAAACAATGGCCATGCCGATGGGCAACATCATCACAGCGGTAGCGGTATTGGAGATCCACATCGAAAGAAAGGCAGTAGCGATCATAAAGCCCAGAATAATGTAGCTCATATTGGTGCCGATGCGGTAAATGATATTCAGTGCGATCCGCCGGTGCAGGTTCCATTTCTCGATGGCAATGGCAATGATGAAACCGCCCAGGTAAAGGAAGATCATGCGGTGTCCGAAGGCCTCGGTGGTGCTGTCCAGCGCGAGCCCTCCCGTCAGCGGGAAGAGCACGATCGGTAGCAGGGACGTAACCGGGATGGGGATGGCTTCAGTGATCCACCAGGCGGCCACCCAGAGGGTCGAGGCCAGCACCGCTCTGCCCTCAGAGGAGAGCCCTTCCGGCCGGAAGAAGAGCAGGGTAAGAATAAAAAGGGCCGGGCCGAGTACCATGCCGAAGTTGCGGGCAGACAGTCGTTTCGTCGTGGACATGTTTCGAGATTGAGAAGTGCAAGTTAAATAAACTCTCAGCCTGTGGTGTATCAGAAAGGAGAGAAAATGCCCGGGGGCCTGTCTTTAGCGGTTTTCGGGATTTTGTGGGTGGGCAGGAACCTGGGGACGTTGGGACGTTGGGACGTTGGGACGTTAGGATGTTGGGACGTTGGGACGTTAGGATGTCTTAACGTCAAAACGTCCTAACGTCAAAACATCCTAACGTCAAAACCTCCTAACGTCAAAACCCCCCGGAGTTATCTTCCCCTCTTTAAGCGGCAATTTCCCATTGCCGCTTAAATTTGAGCTCTTTTTTTTACTTAAATTATTTCTGTCCGGCCACATACTTAAACCTTATCTTGCACACCCTATGCAGCCATCATTTAAAAAAGGCATCGGCTTTCTCCTGGCCCTCTTTCTCGCAGCCGGGTTGTACCTCATCCTTCGCTTCGACGGCACGGCCGACTCCGGCGACAGCGTGCAGCACTACCTGATCGCCCGTTACGCTTTTCAGCACCCCCGCCTGTTCTTCGACCACTGGGGTAAACCCTTCTTCGTCTTACTCAGCGCCCCCTTTGCCCAGCTGGGCTTTACCGGTATGAAGCTGTTCAACCTGCTCGCCGCCGCCGGATCAGCATGGCTGGTTGCCCTGTGCTGCCGTCGCCTGGGTTATGCACATGCCGCCGGGGCGGGCCTGCTCTTCATTTGCGCGCCCTACAGCTTCGAGCTCATCTTTTCAGGCCTGACGGAACATCTCTTCGGGCTGGTGCTGATCCTTGGTGTTTACCTGGTGCTTGCCGGGCGCACCGCCTGGGCGGTGGTATTGGTGTCCTTTCTGCCATTTGTTCGTTCGGAAGGGCTGGTCATTATGGGGATGTGGGGGCTGTATCTTCTGATGGAACGGCAATGGAAGGTTTTGCCGCTACTGTTGGCGGGGCATGTCGTATATGCTCTTGCCGGAGCCTGGGCTCACGGCAGCCTGCTCTGGGTATTCAACAAGATCCCTTATGCCACGCCGGAAAGCGTCTACGGAGCAGGGGCGTTTTTTCACTTTGCGGAGCAACTCTTTTACGTCATCGGCCCGGTGCTCTATGGCCTGCTGGTGCTGGGAATACTGGAGATGATTATTCGCCGGAAGGCGACAGGCGAAGAGTGGTGGCTTATCCTGGGAGGATTTCTGGCTTACTTTACCGCCCATACGCTTTTCTGGTACTTCGGCATTTTCAATTCCATGGGACTCAAGCGGGTGCTGGTAGCGGTGATGCCGCTGGTGGCCATCCTGGGTTTGCGGGGGCTGAACTTTGTGCTATCGTGGGCAGAAGGCAGAAAACGCTTGCAACAAGGCCTGCTGTTCCTGCTGCTGGCCGCTGTGGTGGCCTTTCCTTTTACAAAAAACAAAGCGGCCATTGATTGGCCCAACGATTTCACCCTGAAAGCCGATCAACAGCTTGCACAGGAAGTAGCGGTTTTCATCCGGCAGGCCGGTATCCGGACGGACAGCACCACTTTCTTTTTCAGTCATCCCTACCTGAGTATCCCGCTCGGCCTGGACTACTTCCGGCCCGAGCTGCGGCGCGAACTGGACCCGAATGCTTTGCAATCGCTTAAACCGGGCGATGTCGTCGTCTGGGAGAACTGGTTCGCGGTGGTGGATAAGGGGGTGTCGCTGGAGGCGCTGCCGGAGCAGTACGGGCTGGAGGTGCTGCGCACATTTGAGCGGGAAGGGGAGGGGAGGAGGGTGGAATTTGTGGTGCTGGTGGACAGGTAACCCTTAGTACTCTGTAGTCGTAATCTGAAAGTGTCGGCGTGTATCCAGTCCTCTTCAGTCATTTCCTTCAAACGTTGAAAACGATATCTCCTCAGTTCTTCTCTGGCTTTTTTCTCCTCCTCTTCGGTCAATTCAGCAGGTATCATCATAGACTCCGCTATTTCCTCAACCGTGTATTTCTCTCTTAGTTTTTTATATATTTCTTTGTAGCTCATCTTGACAGATATTTGAGAATGAGTGCCTGAGATGCCTTTTGGTCTATTGCCAGCTCAATGCCTGGGGCAGGAAACCGTAGGCTTTAATATAATGATCTATCAACTCGGTTTTGGGTGTTAGTGATACAAATCCAGCGTAGCCCTTATCAAAGGCCAGTTTTGCTGTGTAAGCGATCAAATATCCGGGAATCCGTCCGATCAATTTGTTCCTCCCCTATTCTCCACAGCAGATTCGATCAGGTTGATGTGGAGCCGGTATTCCTGTGGAATGTCGATCAGAGAGATCAATCCGAGAATCTCTTCCCGCCGATGAACCGGATCTTGTAAATCAGATTATCTCTTTCCTGTTTCCAATCGAAGGAGAACCGGCCACCTGCGGCTATCTTATCATAATCCTCTTCCTCAATCTCCGTGATTTCCGTCTCTGCACCGGATCGCATGCTGATTGGTTTCATGAGCAGCGGAGTTTGTAAATTTAATCAAATTATTTGATGAAATCAATAAATGTTTGGGCCGTTTAGGGAGCGTTTGGATGGTTTTTGAGCGCGCTGGATATGGGCCATCAAGATAGCAAAATTCCATAAAAAATAAAACTATTTGTTTCTAAAAACAAAACGTTTTACATTTGCCGTACTACCCCTCATTTAGCCGTTCGGCGTTCGAAGTTCAAAGCCTGGGATGCAGCAAAGCGTTGGCTTCGCACAAAGAAAGGTACGCCAGCCCCTCCTGTGCCCGCAGAAAAAGCAGGCGCAGTCTGGTTTTTCTGCAAAATCAACTCAAAACTATATGTTTGAACGAGCGATCCTGCACCTCGACCTCGACGCCTTTTTCGTTTCCGTCGAACAACAGCGCAACAGCGCGCTGAAGGGCAAGCCCCTGATCATTGGCGGCACGAGCGCCCGCGGGGTAGTGGCCTGCTGCAGTTACGAGGCCCGCGCCTACGGCGTGCACTCCGCCATGCCCATCAAGATGGCCCTGCGGCTTTGCCCGGACGCCATCGTGCTGCGCGGTGATATGGAAGCGTATTCCCGCCAGTCAAAGATCATTACGGAGATCATCCGGGAGGAGGCGCCTCTGTTTGAGAAAGCCTCCATCGATGAGTTTTACCTGGACCTTACGGGCATGGACCGCCACTTCGGCTGCTGGTTGTGGTCGAAGGAACTGCGGCAAAAGATCATCCGGGAGGTAGGGTTGCCCTTATCGCTTGGGCTGTCGGTCAATAAACTGGTCTCCAAGGTGGGCGCCGGGGAGGCCAAACCCAACGGTACACGGTTGGTGGAGGCAGGTACAGAGAAGGCCTTTCTGGCGCCGCTCTCCGTGCGCAAGCTGCCTTCCGTAGGGCAGGCTACTTACAAAAAACTCAGCTTTATGGGGGTGCACACGGTGCAGGTGCTCAGCCAGATCCCGCCCCTGCTGCTGCAGCGCGAATTCGGAAAACCCGGCCTTGGCCTCTGGAAAAAGGCCAACGCCATCGACGACAGCCCGGTAGTGCCTTACTCCGATCGGCAGTCGCTCTCCACCGAACGCACCTTCCAGCAGGACACCATCGATGTGCAGTTCCTGCGCGATCAGCTCACCGGCATGGTGATGAAGCTGGCCTACGAGCTGCGGCAGTCGCAGCAACTCACATCCTGCATCGCTGTCAAGCTCCGCTACACGGATTTCAACACTTTCTCCAAACAGCGAAAGATCCCCTATACCGCCAGCGACCGGCTACTGATCCAACACGCGCACGAACTGTTGGTACGGCTCTATGAACGCCGCCAGCTGGTGCGGCTGGTGGGGGTGCAGCTTAGCGGCCTGGTACAAGGCAATCCACAACTGAACCTGTTCGATGCTTCAGAAGAAGAGAACCGGCTGATGCAGGCCATGGACAGAATACGGAAGCGGTTTGGGCAGGGGGCGGTGCGGCGGGCGGGCGGGTAGGGGGATTCGTTATTCGTGTATTCGTTATTCGTGTATTCGGGATTCGGGATTCGGGTGTACATCTGGAGGCTACCCGTCTAAGGTTAGACAAGTTCGCGGTTCGGATTTCGGTGCCCACAACCGCGGCAGGCTGCTTCAGCTCACCTGCTTCCAACAGTGTCCAACGTTAGATCGGCAGCCCATCTGGACAGAAATACTTTGACACACATTGAAATAAGAAAATACATTGCCTCTCCGGGCAGGGCGGCAAGTTCCGAAGTATTGCTATGCATTTCCAGCTGTTTCTCCATTTGTGTCCAGGTACTTATTTAGAACGCATAACTCAACCGGAGTCCGGCGCTGTAGTATATGGCCTCGGCCTCCTCCATGAAGAAGAGGTGCGTAGTGACCTCGCCGCCGAGCCGAAGGCGGTCCGTGATAGCGGTGCTTTTGCCGAGAGAGAGGCCGAAACTGCCGCCGTCGCGTTGCAGTTCGTTGCCCTTGGGGTAGCGGAAGCTGTGGTAGCCGAAATTCAGGCTGAGGTAGGCGCTTTGGAGGGCTTCTTTGAAATAGAATTTCAGGGACGGCATGGACGTAGCGAGGCGGTCGCCGTTGGCGTTCCAACTGAAGCTTTGCCGGTAAGCCAGCCCGAAGTGCCCGCCGGCGCGGTGTTCGAGTTCCATTTGTACGCCGAAGTAGCCGCCGTCGATCTCGCTGGCAGCGAAGCCTTCAATGGAATGGCCGAGCCCAATAGCAATATTCTGAGCAGAAACGTGGAGGAAAGGAATAAAAAAGAGCACGAGTAGTGAGAGTTGGATTTTCATAACGAGTCCGGATTGTTTTGTTGGTTTTTAGTAGCGGATCATACAGAGTTGGATGGCTTTTTGAGGCGGGGGGGCCTTACGGAGGCTGTTGTGAAGCAGGCTGCGAATAAATGGGCAAAGGTGCATTGGTAGAAAAAGGGAAATACATGGGTTTTAGCTTGTGTGTTCCTTACAAACATAACCCATCTCCAGGCTGTTCGCAACTGCTTTAATAAATGTATAACAGGATGGAGCCATTTTTAAAACCATTTAACAGTTGGAGCCCCCTCCGCTGTTAAAAGTAGTAACACTATGAGGCCTGGTAAGCAGGTGGGCAAAATTAATTTGAGTATAAAAAAGAGCTCAAATTTAAGCGGCAATGGAAAATTGCCGCTTAAAGAGGGCCTTCAAGCGCTAATTTTCCATTAGCGCTTGAATTATTACTTACACTGATACACTTCCCTCTCATGTTCCTCAACTGCCACACCTACTACAGCCTGCGATACGGGACGCTCTCGCCGGAAGAGCTGGTGGGGCGGGCCAAGCGCTGGGGCATTACCACGCTGGCGTTGACGGACATCAACAATACCAGCTGCACCTTTGAGTTCGTGCGCCTGTGCGAGCGAGAGGGCATCCGGCCGGTAGCGGGCATAGATTTCCGGCGCGACGGCCAACGCCTGTACATTGGCCTGGCCCGGAATGCCGAAGGTTTTTACGAGCTGAACAAATTGCTGACAGACTGCTCACTGGACGGGCGCCCCCTGCCCGATCAACCGCCCCCTCTGGCCAATGCATGGATCATCTATCCGCGCCTCTTTAAACCCATCACAGACTTTCGGGAAAATGAGCTCCTGGGCATCCGCCCGGAGCATGTGGCGCGGCTGTTTTCACATCAGCTGCTGAAGTATCAGCACAAGCTGGTGGTGCTGAGCCCTGTTACCTTTGCCGATGACGAAGGCTACCAGCTTCACCGTTTGCTGCAGGCCATCGATCAGAATACACTCCTCACCAAACTGGACCCCAAAGTGATGGCCAAGGCCACCGAGCGGCTGATCCCGCCGGCAGCCCTGTGTACGTATTACCAGAGCTACCCCCGGATCCTGCGCAATACCGAGCGCATCCTGGCCAGCTGCAGCATACCGTTCGAAAGCGGACTGCACAACAACCGCCAAACCTTTACCGGCAGCAAAGAGGGCGATTTCAGGCTGCTGGAAAAGCTGGCGCTCAATGGTTGTGAACGCCGCTACGGCGCCTACGACAAAAAGGCGCTGGAGCGCACCCGGCGGGAGCTAAAAGTGATCCGCGAGCAGGATTTCTGCTCCTACTTCCTCATCACCTGGGATATCGTGCGCTACGCCCACGCCGCCGGCTATCACCATGTAGGGCGCGGCAGCGGCGCCAACTCCATCGTGGCCTACTGCCTGCACATCACCGATGTAGACCCGCTGGAACTGGGCCTCTACTTCGAGCGTTTCATCAACCCCTATCGCAGTTCTCCTCCCGATTTCGACATCGACTTTTCCTGGGACGAGCGTGACGACGTGACCGATTACATTTTCAAGCGTTACGGCCGCGAGCACACTGGCCTGCTGGCCACCTATTCCACTTTCCAGGGGCGCGCCGTCGTGCGGGAGCTGGGCAAGGTATATGGCCTGCCCAAGTTCGAGATCGACAAGATCATTGCCGATCCCTTCCATCCGGAGGAGCACCACGAGCTGGCCAAAACCATCCTCTACTATGGCCGCCGGCTGGAGGGCTTCCCCAACTACCTGTCCATCCATGCCGGAGGCGTTGTCATTTCCGAAAAGCCGATCCATTACTTTACGGCTCTGCAGATGATGCCCAAGGGATTCCCCATCACCCACTTCGATATGTACCACGCCGAGGAGCTGGGCTTCCACAAGTTCGATGTGCTGAGCCAGCGCGGGCTGGGCCACATCAAGGATGCCGTGGATCTGGTAAAGCAGAACCAGGGGCGGGCAGTGGACGTGCACGATGTCGAAAACATCAAGCAGGACCCGCAGGTAAAGGCCCAGCTGCGATCCGGCAATTGTATGGGCTGTTTCTACATCGAGTCGCCCGCCATGCGGGGCCTGCTCAAAAAACTCCACTGCGACAACTACCTGCATCTGGTGGCGGCCAGTTCCATCATCCGGCCCGGGGTGGCACAGTCGGGTATGATGCGGGAGTACATCCGGCGATTCCACTATCCACACAGCTTCCGCTATCTGCACCCCGTTTTCGAAGAACAGCTCGGCGAGACCTTCGGGGTGATGGTCTACCAGGAGGACGTGATGAAGATCGTCCACCACTTCGCCGGGCTGGGGCTGGACGAGAGCGACGTGCTGCGCCGCATCATGTCAGGCAAGAAGTACAAGGACGATACCTTCGAGCGCCTCCGCCAGAAGTACTTTGACAACTGCCGTGCCCGTGGCCATTCTGAAGAACTGGCCCGGGAGGTGTGGCGACAGGTCGAAAGCTTTTCCGGTTATTCCTTCTGCAAGGCCCACTCCGCCAGCTTTGCCGTGGAGAGCTTTCAGAGCCTCTACCTCAAAGCCTATTTCCCCCTGGAGTTCATGGTGGCGGTGATCAACAACTTCGGCGGCTTTTACCATCCGGAATACTACTTTCACGAAGCGCGTATGAACGGCGGCGCCATTCACGCCCCCTGCGTGAACCACAGCCAGTATCTCACCACGCTGAAAGGCAAGGACATCTACATCGGCTTCGTACACCTGCATGGCATGGAACGGCAGGCGGCGCACCGCATCGTGGCCGAGCGTGCCCGGGGCGGCCCCTTCCGCAACCTGGAGGACTTCATCAACCGCCTGCCCATCACACCCGAGCAACTGGAGATCCTCATCCGCATCGGCGCCTTTCGTTTCACCGGCCGGAGTAAGTATGAATTGATGTGGGACAAAGTAGCGCTGATGAACCCGAAAGAGAAGTGGGGCGGGACGTTGTCGTTGTTCGGGACTCGGGATTCGGGACTCGGGATTCGGAGCGGCGATCAGGGTGTTGCTGACGGAGACGGCACAGAATTCCCACCCTCCGCTTCCCGAATCCACGAATCCCGAATCCCGAACTTCCAAGAGCTTTCCCTCGATCAATCCTTTGACGAGATCGAACTGCTCGGTTTCCCCCTCTGCTCCCCCTTCGAGCTACTGGAGAACCGGCATTGTGCCGATTGCATCACCCTCTCCGCCCGCCTGGGCGACTTTGTGGGGCGCGTCGTAAAGGTGTTGGGTTACTATGTCTGCAAGAAGGATGTGCGCACCAGCAAGGGCCAGTTGATGGCCTTCGGCTGCTGGCTTGGGCAGGACGGCCACTTCTTCGATACGACGCACTTCCCGGAGTTCCTAAAGGCGTTTCCTTTTCGAGGTAAGGGCATTTATAAGATCGAGGGGAAGGTGGTGGAAGAGTTCGGTTTTCCGAGTATGGAGGTGCTCAGGATGGAGCGGCTGGCGTATAGGCGCGATGAGCGGTATGGGACAGGATGAGGAGATTTACATGATTAACAGGATAGCCCGCGAGAGAACTTACTCCTCGAAACTATCCTGTAAATCCTGTCATCCTGTACCCGGAAAGTATTTTATTTGAAAAAAACACCAAGTGGCCAACCCGCACAAAGGCATTAATCTGAGCGACGAAGCCGGGAGCGCTCCCAGCGGCAAGAACCATCTGCTGGTGATCGCCATCGACACATACGCCCACTGCCCGAAGCTCAACAACTGCGTGAAAGATGCGCAGGATTTTGCGGCGGTGATGCTGGATAAATACCGCTTTGAAGCCGAAAACGTCACTACCCTCTACAATGCGAAGGCCACCCGGGCCAACATTCTCGACGGGCTGAAAGCACTGAAAAAGCGCGTCGGCCTGGAAGACAATCTCATCCTCTACTTCTCCGGACACGGCGAGGTGGAAGACAGCATTGGCTACTGGGTCCCGGTGGAGGCACGGCCGGCCAATGAGTGGGAGTTCGTCTCTACCTCTGAGATCAAAGCCCGCCTGGACGCCATCAACAGCTTTCACACCTTCGTCATCGTGGATGCCTGCTTTTCCGGCTCCCTCTTCGCCACCTACAAGTCGGTGCGGCCGGGCTATGAGTACAAGCGCTCCCGTTGGGGCCTGGCCGCCAGCCATACCCGCGAGCGCGCGCTGGACGGCCAGCCGGGAGAGAACAGCCCTTTCGCGGAGAAGCTGCTGAAACTGCTGAATGATAATGCGGAGGACATCGGCGTGCAAAAGCTGGCCACCGAGGTGATCGAAGCGGTTCAGGCCGCCACCCGAGGCAGGCAGGTACCGGTTTTTAAGCCATTGGATGTGAAGGGGGACGATTCGGGGCAGTATGTTTTTCATCTCAGGCAGAAGGCTCCCGCCTGGCAGTCTGCCTGGGCGGCCATTGAGGTGCTGCCGGAAAACGATATCGCCGGCCTGAACGCCAAGATCCTGCGGCTGGATGCATACGCCCAGCAATTTCCCGCCGCTGAAAATATAGCTCAGGCGCTGAAGCTGGGGGAAAAGCTTGAGCAAAAGCGCGAATTCTTTCAAGCCCGCAACTCCCTCTTCCTCCTTCGCCAATTTGCGCACAAGAAGACGCCCTTCCGGCAGCAAGCGCTGGAGCGCATCGAGGAGCTGAAGAAAAGCTACACCACACCGGTGGAGCCGGAGCCCATCGTTCCACCACAGGAAAAAGAACACCCCAAGCCTCCTCAACCTGAGCCTGAACCTCAACCTCAACCTGCCTCCTTCACCGACCCCCGCGACGGCAAAACCTACCGCACCGTTGAGATCAACGGCATGCGCTGGATAGCCGAAAACCTGAACTATGATGTGGGAGAGGGCTGCTGGTTCTATGATAATGACCCGAAGAACGGCGAAAAATACGGCCGCCTCTATACCTGGGAAGCGGCGCAGAAGGCCTGCCCCTCCGGCTGGCGCCTGCCGACGGATGAGGAGTGGAAGGCGCTGGTCAGTTGTTTCGGAGGATACGTTGATGGAGGAAATGTCTTTTCTACGCTTAAAGGTGTATTTATTGATAGGAAACCTAAGGAAAGTAGCTATAAAGCGTTAATAGTTGATGGAAATAGTGGCTTCGATGCGCTCCTTGGCGGTTACCGGGGTCCCGATGGCGGTTACGACGGCCTTGGGCGGAACGGGTACTACTGGAGCGGGACGGAGGAGGACACGCAGTACGCGTGGCTCTACTACTTCAGCAGCTTCCCCGGCAAGCTGTACCGCTACGCCAGCGATAAGTCGTACGGTCGCAGTTGCCGGTGTATCCAGGAATTGGCTATTTGACAATTTGACTATTTATCGCGTAACTACCTCTCGGGTTGGAGTTTTTAAAAAGAAAGCCAAGTTGCTTTTGCCCAGCCACTATTCCTCAACCACCTTTTCAAAATCTCTCGGGTCTCTTTTTCCATGAATAACAGCCAGAATATTTACCGAGTTCTCGTTCACCTCGTAGATAATGACGTGATTTCTATACTTGCAGCATCTGAATCCTGCCTGTTTCAATTTGGGGTTCCTGCAGAGCGCGCAGGACTCCGGGTGCTTTTTAAGCCTTTCAGTATATTCAACCAAGCCATCTACATACTTTACTGCTGACTTTTCACTGTATTCAGAGAGATATTCATAGAGTTCAGCCAGCATCTCCATTGCCGTGAACGTCCAGTTGACTACTTTTTCTTCCAAGCCTCTACTTGTTTTTTCACTTCTTCAACCGGTATCACCCGCCCTTCTTCCGCATCTTTTCGGGAATGTTCCAGGAGAGACATCAATTTCTCCGTTGACATTTCCTCTCCCTCCACGACCCAATCGCCTATGGACTCAAAGGAGTTGATCACGCCCAGGTTTTTCAGCGTATGAATGATCTGGAGAAAGTCAACCAGATTTTTATCATTTACATCAATATAATAGGTCATTCTGCTACTGGATATTAATCAGACAATTTATAGTCGTAAGATAAGAACAATTATGGCTTAAAAAAAGGTTCACCCCACATGCCACAGCACCCCAAAATCAAACGGCGTCCACAACGCTGCGGGCAGCCAGGCCTGTTTCAGGGCGTCGTTCGCCCAGGTGTTGCTGGTGCGCAGGCAGGAATAGTTGCCGCGCGCCTCGAAGAATAAGTCGCTGTCGTTGTAGCCGTGGGCTTCGATGGGCAGCAGGTTGCCCCTTTCGTCCTTTTGGAAGGACCGGTCGATGAAGCTGCTTAGGGCGTCTGCCTGTACAGGGCAGATCTCCAGCTTTCGCCAGGAGGGCTGTTCTTCCACAAAACGCATTACATGCATGCCGGCGGCGGTGTTTAGGAAGGCGGCGCGAAAAGCGGTGCCGGGGGACAAGTCCTTCCAGGTGGGCGTGGTGCGGTAGAACTCCCGGTCGCCCCAGCCGAAGGCGAGGAAGCGGGTATCGGATGGAACAGAGAGCCTGCCCCGTAGAGAAGGTTCCACCTCTTCTAACGGTAGTACGAGGAACAGGTGGACGCCGTTGGTGGTGAGGTAAGCGGCCTGCTTTTCTTCACACGCCACCTCTTCTTTGGGGCGGATGGTAAAGAAGGAAAGCAACAGGGCAGTGAAGAGATAACCCAGTAGCAGGCCGGCCAGAATGGAGAATACGCGGCGTAGTGCTTTGAGGAGGTATTTCATGGGAAAGGTTTGGTGTGCATAAGGGCAGAACAGGAGTGGATATACAAGATGAACCGTGTAAGTAAGTACCTGGGACACAAATGGAGAAACACGTGGAAACACATAGAAATATCCTGGAAATATACGCCTTGTGGAATTCGCCGAGCGACTATTGCACAGGGCACGCCCGGCCTTGGCGGGCACTGTATTTCTTTGTTTCCATATATCAAAGCAAAGTATTTCTGTCCAGGTATTCACGGAGACGAGAACGGTGGCTAAGCCGCCGCTATTCACTCATTCACCCATTTAGTCCATATATCCCCAGGGGGGCCTGTACATCCACTCTCAAAAATTACTTGTTGTCCATTTGCAGCATCTCTGAGAAGTCCTTCACTTCATAATCCTCTGGGCGGTTGAATATGCTGGCGTCTACCTTGGTTTTATCCATGTTGCTGACGGATAGCAAGAGTGTCATGCCCGTCTCCGGGATGGCGACTTCGATCTCCATCGGGAAGCCGGGGATGTCGGTAGTGGATACGATGCCGCCCATTTGGTTGGCGCCCGGAGCCTTGATCTCTGGAGCTTTCAGCTTGTCCGTCACCCAAATATACTGCACCATTTCCTGCCCGTCCTGCTGAGTGGTGGACTTATAACGCTGGCAGGCATATCCGAGGATCTCCTTCTTTTCGTCCAGCTTTTCAACTTTAGGCTTTTCCTGGCCGGCAATTTCCTCTTCGACGTCTTCCGTTTTGATCATATAAACGGCCTGCTCATCGTCTTTGACCACGAAGTTCTCGCCGGTTTCCCCATTGACGACGATCTTGCCCATCATATCGCCCATCATGCCGCCTTCCATAAAGGTCATCATGCTTTTCTCCCCGTACTTGATGACCATTTTTTCCGGCATGAACATAGCCATCATCTCGGCGCCTTCGCCCTTCATTTCATAATTGTACTCTACCGTACCATAGAAGGTGGACTGTGCGGAGAGCGTGGTGGCGCTAAGAACCAGCAATAACAAATAAAAAAGTGTTTTTTTCATAGGAATTTGATTTGATTGCAGGAGCAGAGTCCTGCAGGTTATTTTTGTGGGGGGCGAAGATACGTGTTTTATTAGTGTCATTATAGCTGCCCCGGTATCTATAGCATCACGCCTGAAAGGCACAGTAATATAGTACCACATCAATCCAAAATGACTCTTTCCCCCTTTTTCGCCGCCTCGTAGGCTGCTTCTACCACCCGGATATCTCTTCGTCCTTCCTCTCCCGGCGCCAGCATCGGCCGCCCTTCCAGAATGGCCAGGGCGTCGTCGTCCATTTGTTTGGCCTGCTGGTTGGGGATGCTGGCATCGAAGCGGCGGCCGTTACTGGCCTCGCCGCGGATGCCGCTGTAAGCCTGGAAAGGAGAGAGGCGGGCCCAGCCGTCGGTATAGGTGGCGTGCAACTCGTTCATGCCCATGCCCAGGCTGGTGGCGCACTCGGCGCGGGCGCCGCTGGGAAATTCCAGTTCGAAGTGGGTAGTTTCATCCACTTCGGTATAGATTTCCGGCCGTTTGGTGGAGTGGCGGGCGGTGACGGCGATGGGTTCTTCGCCGATGCAGTAACGGGCGGCGTTCAGCGGATAGACGCCCATATCGTACAGGGCGCCGCCGCCCATCGCCTTCTTTTGCTTCCAATGATCGGAACGGCCGTCGTAGTAGCCGGCGGAGGCTTTCACCAGGGTGGGCCTGCCGAATACCCTTTCCCTGCCGATGCGGATGATTTCCTGTGTATTGGGCTCGTGCTGCATGCGGTAGCCGATGGCCAGGGAAACCTTGTTGTCCTGGCAGGCGCGGATGGCAGCCTCACATTCGGCCACCGTCCGGGCCATGGGCTTCTCGCAGAAGACGTGCTTGCCGGCCCCGGCGGCGCGGACGCAGTACTCCGAATGCATGGAGGTAGGCAGCACCACATAGACGACATCGATATCCGGGTTGTTGGCGATCTCGTCGAAGTTCTCGTAGTTGTAGACGTTCTTGTCGGGAATGCCGTATTGCCGTTGCCAGGCCGGGATCTTCCGGGGAGAGCCCGTCACGATACCTGCCAGATAGCAATGTTTCGTCTGCTGGAGGGCAGGGGCGAGCAGGTCGGTGCTGTAGTAACCCAGCCCTACCAGGGCAACGCCCAGTTTTTCCTTTCCGGGGCGGCACAGTATCTTGGGCAGGATCAGGGCGCCGGCGCCCAGGGACAAGGTGTGGAGGAACTGCCGGCGGGTGTGGGTGGCTGTCATCATGTGTTGTCGGGTTCTTGTTGGTAATGTCTTTAATATAATGAACAAGGCATTGCACAGATTGTCCTGCCTGCCGGAGTTTTTTCAACGGAGAAGTAGTTTAAAGGCGGTTAATTTTTTGTTTCAAACAATATATTTTAAATTCGCACTAGTGCGCTCCATTATTGTCCACCTGCTTACCTATCCTCTCAACGCCTATGAACCGGTTCTCAAAATCAAAAGCCCTAAACCGTCCGGCCTCCAACATTTCGGCCCGCATCCCATTCGGCCTGCGCGGCCATCAGTTACTCAGTATAGAAGAGGCGCCGCGGGGGCTCGCCTGCGATTGCCTCTGCCCGGCCTGCGGTGCTCAGCTGGTGGCGAAGAAAGGCGCCCGGCACGCTCATCACTTTGCGCACTACAGGGGAAGCGCCTGTCCCGATGCTTTGGAAACAGGGTTGCACCTGAAGGCCAAAGAAGTCTTCGAACGACTGCGTCGGGTGGCGGTGCCTGCCGTTTGTTTATACCGGCAGACGACGCCTGTTTTTGAGGCGCAGCTGCTGCGTTTCGATCGGGTACGCCTGGAGCAGCACCTGGGGAAGGTGGTGCCGGACATTGTTCTGGAGTCCGGCTCCAAACGGTTGCTGATAGAAATTGGGGTATCCCACCATTCAGGGAAGGAAAAGATCCGGAAACTGAAAAAGCTGGGGCTTTCTGCCATTGAAATAGATGCACTGGCGATCTACCGGCAGCTGATCCGGGATTTTGGGCAGTTCCGGGCTACTGCTTTTGAACAGGAGTTGGTGCAGGGGCTGGAACATAAACGTTGGTTGTTCAATGATAAGCAGCAGCGCATAGAGTACAAACTGCGCCGGCAGTCGGCCGAACGGCCAGCACAACACCGCTATTTTAAAGGTTTCCATAGCTATATCGTTCCAGGTTGCCCGCTGGAAAAGCGAAGGTGGCGGTCCGGTTTCCGGGAGGGGGAGTGCTACGCCAGCCTCTGGCAGGATTGTCTCTACTGTCACCGGTGTTTCGAGGTCATTTATGAAAGGGCCGTGGCGGGCTTTGAAGAGGTGGCGCAGCATCCTGTGGGCGTGCGTTGTTGGGGGCATCTTCCGTTGCCCAGGGCTGTAGGGTGGGCGAGTAGTATTTAGAGTTTGGGGGGTATGCCACCTCTCAGGCCATTTACAGTATCTCCCACAGAATCCTGTTCATATATTTCAGCTCTTCCGAGCGTTTTTTCACCAGGTGGTCTTCTTCATTCAAACCATCCAGATAATATTGCGCCAGGGTGAGGAACTGGGAAGCGTTGCGTCCGGTTGTATTCCCCTGTCCTTCTATAAGGAGTTCCATTCGGATTGCAGCGGCCAGGGTGGCCATCGCTGCTACTTCGAGTTTTTCCGGGCCTGATCGGGGGGCTGTATGTTTTTCCGTAAGATCAAGGGCTTCTTCCAGGCAGTGGATGGCTGTCTTCAGATGCTGCATTTCGTAATGGAGGCTTCCCATTTGTTTCAGCGCCCAGCTCACTGGCGCGGCTGCTTCGGAAAGCGGCAGGAGCCGGAGAATAGCCAGGCTTTCTTCATAGTGGAGCAGGGCTTCCTCCCATTTTCCCTCCTTATGGGACAGGGCGCCCAGTTGTTGGATGGCCTCGGCCAGTTTCAATTGGCCGGCTTCTTCCTGATTGCGATAGCGGCTAATGGCCTTTTCCAGGCCTGGCCGCTTTGCCGATGAATCCTCCAGGCCCTCACTGCATATTCTCACTTGTTGCAGGAAGCGCGATGAGCTGTTTTGTTCATTCGGCAGGGCAGGCAGACAGGAAAGGTGCTCGGGTGACATATCCTGCGGGAAAGGAAGCCGCTGTTCTGGCACATCCGTTGATAAAGAGTCCAACCGCTGGACGTCAATCTGTATGGCTTCCGGTAAACTAAAGTCCGGATTTTCGGCCGGTTCGGAGTATTTTTTCAGATGATCCGGCCTTATATCTTTTCGCATTCTGGCTGTTTTTTAGCTAAGTGTCTGGCCGCTTCCGGGAGGATAAGGAGCTAAGGATCGTTTGCTGAGGCCTTAGTCCTTATTTCCAGATTGAAGGCCATTTGCATTTAGACGCATAGGGGCCGGTAAGTAACAGAATACGAGCCTCAAATTTCGGGGCTTTAATTTTATTCCCTACCTTGCCGGCTCAACATAAACAGTGCTTATGGTTATTGATAAGAACAAAGTGGTCACCCTGCACTATAAATTACAGGAAGGCAGCGCCGAAGGAAACCTCATTGAAGAAACCAGCGAAAAAGACCCTCTGGTATTCCTCTACGGCGTGGGCCAGATGATTCCGGAATTTGAGCGGCAACTGGCCGGCAAAAAAGAAGGAGACACCTTTTCATTTGGCATCGTCAGCGGCGATGCGTATGGAGAATACGACCCCGATGCCATTGTGACTATCCCTAAGGCCAGCTTCGTCATTGATGGCGAACTGGCGACAGACCTGCTCCAGGAGGGCAAGGTCATTCCTATGAGAGACGGCGAGGGCAATCAACTGCTGGGGACCGTCAAAGAGGTTAAGGGAGATGAAGTATTAATGGATTTTAACCACCCCATGGCCGGCGTCGACCTCTACTTCACCGGTAATATTGAGGACATACGGGACGCTACGGCCTCCGAGCTCGAGCATGGCCATGTGCATGGCCCCGGCGGGCATCACCATTAAGACAAGCTTGAACGCCGGACAATAAAGCGTTACCAGCTAAAAAAGAAAGGAGCCATCCTGAATAAGTACTCGGGATGGCTCCTTTTTATGCTTGCCGTTCGGTAAAAGCAGATACTTGTTATTCTTCCCCGAAGGCCTGCCGCAGGATCCGTTCCTGTTGCTGGTCGTGGATCTTTTTGAACCCGGTTGCCGGAGAGGCGCTCGACTTGCGGGCTGCGAGATGCAGGTCGACGTCCAGCCCTAATTCTTTATTGACAAATATGGAGTGCATATACTGCCAGGCGCCCATATTGGAAGGTTCTTCCTGAACCCAGATCGCCTTGGCGTTGGGGTAGCGCCCAAAAACTGCCTGCAGTTGTTTTGCCGGCAGAGGGTAAAGCTGCTCTACCCGCACCAGGGCTACATCATCGCGTTTGTCCTTGCGTTTCTTCTCCAGCAGGTCATAGTATACCTTCCCGGTACACAGCAGCAGGCGTTCGATCTTTTTGCCGCTCCGTGGGCCAACCTCCGGGTCGTCATAAACCTCCTGGAAGCGGGTCCCGGTTTCGAACTCGGTGAAATCAGAAATGCATTCCGGATGCCGCAGCAAAGACTTGGGAGACATAACGATCAGCGGCTTGCGGAAAGGCCGTGCCAGCTGCCGGCGCATCAGGTGGAAAAAGTTTGCAGGGGTAGTCACATTGGCTACCGTCATATTGAATTCGGCGCAGGATTGCAGGAATCGTTCCAGACGGGCACTGGAGTGCTCGGGCCCCTGTCCTTCGTACCCATGGGGCAACAACATCACCAGGCCGCTCATGCGCCGCCACTTGGATTCGCCGGCGGAAATGAACTGGTCGACAATGGTCTGGGCCCCGTTGAAGAAGTCTCCAAACTGGGCTTCCCAGATGACCAGTGTATCCGGGGAGGCCAGTGAGTAGCCATATTCAAAGCCCAGCACCCCGAATTCGGAGAGCAGAGAGTTGTAAATGATGAACTTGCCCTGCTTTTCCTGAATGTGGTTGATACGGTTGTAGGGCTCGTAGGTCTTGGCATCGCGGAGGACGGCGTGGCGGTGAGAGAAGGTGCCCCGGCGGACGTCTTGCCCGCTCATCCGCACATTGTTCCCTTCCAGCAGAATACTGCCGTAGGCGATCAGTTCGCCCATCGCCCAGTCCAGCTTGTTGTCTTGCAGTTGTTGTTCCTTGCCTTTGAGCAGGCGGTTGATCTTACTGAGCGGTTGGAACCCTTTTGGGATGGACATGAGATGTTTGATGAGCTTGTCCAGGCGTTCCCGTTCGATGCCGGTTTGGGGAGATTCTTCAAAATCTTCGGGGGTGGTGACCTTATTGAGTGCCCGCCAGGCCTGTTCCGGTTCCTGGTATTCGTAGGGAAGGGGGTGTTCCCGCACCTCGTCGAGGCGGTGTTGCAGGTCGTTCCAGAACGCTTCCTCCATTTCTTCCGCCAGCTTCTTGTCTACCTCGCCGCGCTCGATCAGTTTTTTGTTGTATATCTCCCGCGGGTTGGGGTGGTTCTTGATGATCTTGTACATTTCCGGCTGGGTGAACTGCGGGTCGTCGCCTTCGTTGTGCCCGTGCCGGCGGTAGCATACCATATCGATGAAGACATCATTGTTGAACTTCTGGCGGTATTCCACCGCAAATTCAGAAGCCCAGAGTACGGCTTCCGGGTCGTCGCCATTGACGTGGAAGACCGGCGCCTGCACCACATTGGCCACGCCGGTGCTGTAGGTCGAGGAGCGGGCCTCGTCAAAGTCGGTCGTGAAACCGATCTGGTTGTTGATCACGAAGTGGATGGTCCCGCCTGTATAGTATCCTTCCAGCTGGCTCATCTGTACGGTTTCGTAGGCGATACCCTGCCCGGCAAGGGCCGCATCGCCGTGGATGAGGATAGGCAGGATGCGGTCGTAGTCGCTATCGTACAGAATGTCCGCTTTGGCCCGGGCGAAGCCCTCCACGACGGGGTTGACCGCTTCCAGGTGGGAGGGGTTGGGGGTAAGTTTGAGGTGGACCGTTTTGCCGGAGGGCGTTTCGACCTGGGAAGAAAAGCCCAGGTGGTATTTCACGTCGCCGTCGCCGAAGCTGAGGTCCGGCACTGCTGTGCCTTCGAACTCGTTGAAGATCTGGCCATAGGTCTTGCCCATGATGTTGGCCAGCACGTTGAGGCGGCCTCGGTGGGCCATACCGATGATCACCTCCTCTACCTTGTCTTCTGCTCCGGTGTTGATGATGCCATCGATGGCTACGATCGCCGTTTCTCCGCCTTCCAGTGAGAACCGCTTCTGGCCGATATACTTGGTGTGAAGGAATTTTTCGAAGACCACAGCTCCGTTCAGTTTCTCCAGGATGCGGCGCTTCTTGTCGTTGCTCAGGCCGAAGGCTGTGTCCGGGGAAGCCCCTTCCATTTTATTGCGTATCCAGCGGCGCTTCTCGCGGTCCTGAATGTGGTGGTATTCAATGCCGATATTGCCACAGTAGACCTTCTTCATCTTGTCGATGATCTGTTGCAGGGTGGCATTTTTTAGCCCTACCTCTTCGCCGGCTACACATACGGCGTTCATATCTTCATCGGAGAGGCCGAAGTCGTCCAGGTTCAGGTTGGGGCGGCGGTCTCTCCGCTGACGGATGGGGTTGGTGGTGGAAAGCAGGTGTCCGCGGTTGCGGAAGGCTTTGATCAGGGCCAAGGCTTTGAATTCCCTTTGCAGGTCGGTGGAAACGGTGGCGGTGGCGCCATTGCCGCTGTGCCCATTCGTGCTGTGGGCAAAATCAAACCCTTTGAAAAAGGCCCGCCAGCTTGCTTCGACCAGCCCCGGGTCCTGCTGGTATTTTTCGTACATCGACTCGATGTAGGATGGATGTGCATTCGCTATAAAAGAAAAATCACTCATCTCGACATTAGGTTGTTAAGAACAAATATATGGTTTATCCCTTCGTTAATGTGCCATACTATTCAACGGAGAAAAATCCCCCCGGTTCGAAATTAGGGCCAATTAAAGAGGGCTTTTTATAAAAAGCAAGAAAAGTGTGGCAATAAAAGGCCTTGACGGAAAGATCGTTATTCGTTAATTGTTGTTTGTTGCCCGGCCAGGGACTGCTCCGGGTAACAAAATGAACAGCCAACAACAAACAAGGAACATTGAACAATCTCCATAGTTTCAGACATTTCACTTTACTTCCTGCATCAGGGCGCAATACAACACACCAAGATATTTGGGCAAGTTTAGTATTTTACGCCTTATCGTTGCAAACCTAAAACCTAATCTGTTATGACTAGAATTATCGTACTGCTGATGTTCATTTGCTTAATACTCACCTGCAATGATAGCAGCACAGGAGAACAACTTCAGCCGGTCGACCCCACTATCACTGTAACTACTGACCTCGGCCCTGCCGATGGCCTGTGCGTAGGGCAGGTCATAAAATTCACCCTCGAATTGAGGTCAGACCCCCTGGCCGGGATCGAAAGCCTGGTGATCCGGAAAAATGGTTCCGAGATAGCCCGGGAGACAAGTTTTTCGCTGGCTAATGTGAATTTTTCTTTTGATTACAAGGCTACTAATGCGGACCTCGACGTTGGAGAGGCCTCCTTTGAGTTCATTCTGACAGATAACCGGCAAAAGATAGTTTCAGAAACTGCCGTCATTAAAGTAGTAACGGAGTTCGGCTTTCTGGTGGAAGGCATCCAGCCTCGGCCCAGCCTCAATATAGTGACGAACAACCTTCTGGATATAGAGGATGGAGCGGAAGTTGATATCCGGCTTGTTATCAGTTCCGAAGGTTGTGGAGCGGGCTGCCTCAACTATAAATACACTTTTGTAAGTGGTAACGGTACCCGCTTTTATGATGTCCCCTTTGGCGGGATCGTCAATATTTATGAAAACCAAATGAAACAGGCCGATGTATTGACTGCTGTTGAAGGCCTCCCTGAACTGGAGGAAATAGTGGTTTACAGCGAATTCGTTGAAGACTTTAGCCCCAACTCCGGCGTCCTCAACCGCTTTCCCATTGTAGCCAAGATCCGGGGAAAGGAGGAGTTTGCCGTTATTGACAAAGCGCCGGGTATCGGTGCCTTCAGCTATCGCAAGCGTGGTGAATTTGCCGGAGAGTAACGTTATTTAAATAAGCCCTGCGTTAAAAGGCCCTGGAATTTTCTGGCAGCAGATCCTCCTGCGCTATTTCTTTTGCCATATATATTGCCTTTTCCTATCAAACTGTTGGCAGGCAACTGGCGGCGCCGTATTTTCATCGGCTCAAAACCATTACGCTAATGACAAGACTTTACGCCTTTATCACTCTTTTCCTGGCCCTTGCTTTTCCTACTTTCGGGCAGCTCTCTTTTACCAACGGCAACAACCTGCTTTCCAACTCCGCATTTCACAGCGGGGTGGCCATCGCCGTAGTCGATATGAACGGCGACGGACTGGACGACATCGTCCGCCTGGCCCAGGGGCGGCAATTACAGATAGAATACCAGCAATCAGCCGGGACGTCCTTCCTGAATTATACTTTCGGCAACCTCTCCGCGCAGAGCCAGTGGAGCATGTGCGTGGCAGATGTCGACAACGATGGCTACAACGACGTACTGGCCGGCGGCCGTTACGATAATGTAAAGCTGGTCCGCGCTATGGAAGGGGGAACCTCCTACGAGATGAGCAACCTGCCCGGAGCAGGCCTCTTCGTACAGGGGTCCAACCTGGTGGACATCAATAACGATGGCTGGGTCGACTACTTCGCCTGCCACGACGACGGCGAAAGCCGCATCTGGTCCAATGATTCTACCGGGCAATTCATTACCGCCGATGAATGGATCGATATGGCCACGGTGCCGGCCTCCGATAATTCCGGCAACTACGGCAGCATATGGACCGATTTTGACAACGACGGCGACATCGACCTCTACATCGCCAAATGCCGGCAAGGCGTGAACAACCCTTCCGACCCACGCCGCATCAACGCCCTTTACCTCAATATCGGAGAAAACACCTTCGTTGAAGCGGCGGACTCCTTCAACCTCAAGATCGGCGCCCAATCCTGGACCGCCGACTTTCAGGACATCGACAACGACGGCGATTACGACTGCTTTATCACCAACCACGACGTGCCGAGCATGCTGCTGGAAAATGACGGCTCCGGCCATTTTACCGACATCACGGATGGCAGCGGCATCAACATTCTGGGATTGCCCATCCAGGGCGTCATGCGGGATTTTGACAACGACGGCTTCGTTGACATCCTGGTCGCCGGCACCCGGCAGCACCTCTTTCTCAACAATGGCGACAAAACCTTCACCGAACTGGAAAACCCGTTCGACAATAACCAGATGGAGTCCTTTGCCATCGGCGACCTCAACCACGACGGTTTCCTCGATGTGTATGGCGGTTACGCCCAGGTGTACACTACACCCAGCAACATCGACGATGTGATCTGGCTCAACGACGCGACAAGCGGCAACAACTTCATCGCCATAAGCCTGGTCGGCAAGGAGTCCAACCGCAACGGCATCGGGGCCCGCATCGAGGCCTACGGCCCCTGGGGCATTCAGGTGCGTGAGGTGCGTGCCGGAGAGAGCTATGGCATTATGAATTCGATGACGCAACACTTCGGCCTAGGCACCCATGAAATGGTGGATTCCCTGGTTATCCGCTGGCCCAGCGGCAACATCGACACGCTGCAAAACCTGGCGGCCAACCAGTTCATTACCGTGATCGAGAACAGCTGTACATCGCCGTCGGCATTCATCGAATACGAAGGAAGTACAGTTATGTGCGAAGGAGATACCCTGGAGCTGTTCGCTCCGGAAGGTTTTACCTATCTCTGGAGCACCGGCGACACCACCCGGTCTATCCTGGCCACAGATGCCGGTGCATACAACGTGACGGTCTTTAACGGTTCGGAATGCTTTGGCGTGTCGCCCGGCGTGTCTATAATCCTCAACCCGGACGCTACTCCTTCCATAACCGCTGTGGGAGAGACCAGCTTCTGCCGGGGCGGCTCCGTTTATCTGCTGGCCTCCGAGGCGGAGGGCTATTTCTGGTCGAACGGCACTACTACAGCCCTCGTTGAAGTTACGGAGAGTGGCGATTACACCGTGACTACTCCCGGGCTTTGTCAGGATTTCACCTCCGAGCCGGTCACTGTCACCGTTCTGGAGTCTCCCATCCCGGAAATCGAATCGGCGGCCTTTGTGAACGGGCAGGCGGAGATCTCTGCCAATGGCAGTTATATCTTATGGTACGATTCCCCGGATGCCACCGATCCGATCGCTTCCGGCAGCCTGCTGGCCACACCCGTTGACTCCGACACGGTTTTCTATGCAGAGAACCTGACGCTCTACCCGGGCGAGCTCTCCCTTACCGGTATGACCGCTCACCAGGGAAGCAATTACAGCGGCAACCAGTACAATGGAGCGGTCATCTTCGATTGCCTCAGCCCCTTCACCTTGCAGGAAGTACTGGTGTATACGGATACAGAAGGGCCCCGCATTATCGAATTACAGGATGCCGCAGGCAACGTATTGCTCAGCCGGGAGGTCAACATCAGCACCGGCTTGCAAGTGCTTTCTCTGAACTTCGAGATAGAACCCGGAACCGATCTGTCCCTGACCACCAACACTGATTTCAACCTGGCCCAGTTCGGCTACAACAGCGCGCGCCTGCGCCGCGCTGACCAGAATGTGAACTACCCCTATGTGGTCGAAGATGTGGTGGAGATCAAAAATTCCAACCTGGGTAATGACCGCTACTACTACTTCTTCAATTGGAAGATCCAGCGGCCCAGCTTTGAGTGTGTCAGCGGCCGGGTAGCGGTACCCCTGGTGGTGGTGGGCACAGAGGATGTGGCAACCGATGCCGGCGAGCTCACCGTCCTTCCCAATCCGGTGTCCGCGATGCTGGCGGTGCAGCTGCCGGAATTGCAGCAGGAAACGGCCACTTTAAAGGTATATGACGCTACCGCTCAGGCCATACTGGAGTACGGCGTACGCCGGGGCGATTCGCACCTGAATGTGAATATGGAAGCACTCCCGGCGGGGTTGTACTTCATTCAGCTGATGGATGAAGGTGTGCAGTATGCCGCCAGGGTGGTGAAACGGTAGAGAAGGACAGGAATTCTGGGGTTGTGCAACAAGGGATAGCACACTGATCTTTTAAGATCCATTAAGATTTATCATGATCGTAATTCAAAGGTAATCTGATCTTAACGAATCCTAACTGATCTTAATAAATCAGTGTACTATCACCACAGGGGACTTTTTTTACAACCCCAGGACTCCGGTTTTATAACATTTTACTGACGCACCAGCTTTTTCACCACCACTCCATCCCGCGTTCTCAGGTGCAGGAAGTACAGCCCTGCTGCGGTCAGCTCAATGTGCCGTATTTCGCCATTCCATTCTTTTATCCGTTTACCTTTTGCATTATAGAGCACTGCTCCCAGTAAAGCCGAGCCATCTGTCGGCCGTATTTCCACCTGCCCTTCGGCACTGGGGTTGGGGAACACCTTGATCCTGCCGGCGAGGGCTTCCGAAGCAGCGCTTACCGATGGGAATTCGATACCGGCCAGCACATGCTCGGCCACCAGTACCGGCGCATTATCCATGCGGTTGAACATATGGCGGAAAGTATCGATCTGCGGTGTACTTTCGGCAAAAATGGGCGCCAGCCATTTGGGCGGCAGCGAGTGGTAATAAGCACGGGCGGTTACCTGTACCAGCCCTTCGTAGCCCAGGGTAGGGATGTGGAACTCGAGCAGGTCGCTTCCGGAGCCCTCCTCCCCATTGTCGTAATTGAAATTCTCATCCTCCAGGGCACGGCCCACGATGCGGGTGGTGTCGTATACTTCATCCGCGGTGCTGAAACCTCGGGGTGGAAGTCGGTTGTCTTTGAGCATGCTGTAGGCGTGCTCCAGCACTACGGTGAAATTGCCGACATCGTTCCCGGCCACCATCTCGTAGATCTGCACCTGGTCGGGCCGGTTGATGACGGCGTAGTGGGGCTCCACTCCCGGGTTTTCATCCATGAGCTCGTAATTTTCATTGAAGCGGCCGGAGTGGAAAAGGATCTCACCGTCCTCCGTTTCCACCACAAACTCAATGAAGAGCCGCCGGCTGGGATACCCGGAAGGGAACTTGTGCCCTGCCCGGTTGGTGAGCTTCAGCTCAAAGTAAGCGGTGTCTTCTTCCACCCCCATCCAGTCGAGGCTGGAATAGAGGGATTTGTTCTGCAGCATATTGAAGGTGGCGTCGATGGTGGCATCGAAATGTTCCGGCAGGGCGTCGATGCCCAGTTCCTGGCGGTGCTCTTTCATCAGCTGGAGCATGAAGGTATTGGCGCCCGCCAGTTCGTGCAGGCCGTAGGGGGAGCGCCCTTCCAGGAAGAGGTAGTTGGCGGAGATGACGATGGGTTCCTCCAGTCGGGGCATGTGGCAGCCCTGACAGCTCTGTTCCTGTTCGTAGGCCGAGTTGAGCCATTCGTGGTAGGTGGCCTGTTCTACGAAGGTAGTACCGATCAGTTGCCCGTCGGTGCTGATGGGTTCGGTGAGCAGGGTATGGCAGGGGGCGCACAGGCCCGCCTCGGTGACATGGTCTCCGAAGAGGGGCTCCAGGCCGACAAAGTCGGCCATGGGCGGTGCGAAGGGCAGGAAGTACGGACCGTACACTACCCGGTTGGTATCGAACCTGATGTCACCGGAGTGTGTGTCCCCGAATTGCTCCGT
Organism: Lewinellaceae bacterium; assembly: GCA_020636405.1. Taxonomy (GTDB): domain Bacteria; phylum Bacteroidota; class Bacteroidia; order Chitinophagales; family Saprospiraceae; genus JACJXW01. The sequence continues at coordinate 704,771 of JACJXW010000004.1, forward strand.
GCTGATCTTATGGCAGGTGGTACAGGTGACGCCATCCAGGCCGATGGTATCCTGCAGCAGGTCTTCCATGGTATATTTTCCGTGGCCACGGTACAGGGCTGTGTAGTGGCCGTTAGGGGCATGGCAGGAGGTACACTTCGTTTCGATGGCGTCGTGGAACTCAGCCGGCGTCACCAGGATCTCGTGGCTCACCTTGGCGCGCCAGAAGGGGTCTTTGGCGGCGTTGGCCATCATGGTGGCGCGCCAGTCGTCGTGGATGTTGACGTCGTTGCCGAAGAAGTCGACCATGGCGTAGCCGTTGGTGTCGAAGCCGTGGCAGCCGGAGCAATTGCCCGCTGTGGGGAAGATGATGGTGGAATCGATGGGCCCTTGCAGGATCTGGCGGAGCAGTGCCCGCTCGGCCTTGGTATGGAAAGCCTTCACGTCGTTGTCGATGGGAAAGAGCGTGGCAGAGAGGATAAGGAGCCCGATGAGGCTTCCAAAGAGGAGTTGCTTAGACATGGTTTTGTCGTCTGTTGATGGTTGCCTGTCGTCCGTTGAGAGCTGGCCAAGCAACAGCCAGTATGCTCAACCGACAACCGGAATAAATTAAAGCCGTCCGGTAACTATTCAGCAATTCGCCGTTCGCAATTCGCCGTTCGCTAAACGCTGCCTCAAAACCCGGATTTAGAGCAAAGAACGGGTTCCTTGAGTTTGGATTCCTGCAATTAGGGGCATAGTGCTGCGAATAGCGAACCGCTAAAAGCGAAATGCTGAATAGTTACGCCGTCCGGCGAAAATCAGGAAAGTTTGGGGGATAGTCAAAGGTTGAAGAGCAGGATTTTGCAAGCGAAATTCCAATTTTGTTGTTGGCGGCTGCTCTAACGCTGGCCTGGGCTGAAAAACAACCTTGACACAAGAGTTTATTAAGTGTTTGTTTGTCAAGGGATTAATTGTTTTTACGACATATTTGGTTCAGTAATCTGAGGTAAAAAACCTAGTGCTACTGTCCTTTTTTTACACGATGAAGAGTGGTAACTTCGCTAGTGAGCAGGAGACTTTAAGTTCTCCTGCTCACTTAGCGACGCACGCAGCGCGCAGCGAACGTCTGGCCTACAGCGGTTCAAACCGCGCCTGGAAGAACCGCAGCCGCTTCGGCTCATACACCATCTTCAGCCCCCGGGTTTGTTCCCGGCGGCTGTACACTTCTTTAACCGACTCGGCCACCACATCCATGTGCGCCTCCGTGTATACACGGCGTGGGATGGTCAGGCGGGTGAGCTCCAGGCGGGGGTAGCGGTGGTCGCCGGTTTTGGGGTCGCGGCCGGCGCTGACAATGCCGCGCTCCATGCTGCGGATGCCGGAGTCGAGGTACAGCTGTGCCGCCAGCATCTGAGCGGGGAAGTGGTCCTGCGGGATATGCGGGTAAAAGGCCCGGGCATCCAGGAAGATGGCGTGGCCGCCCACCGGCCGCACAATGGGGATCTCCCAGTCGGTGAGCAACTGTCCCAGGTAGAGGACCTGCCCGACGCGGGCGCGGATGTGTTCATCCTGCACCGATTCCTTAATCCCGATGGCCATGGCCTCCATATCGCGGCCGGCCATGCCGCCGTAGGTGTGCAGGCCTTCGTAGACCACCACCATGTTGCGCAGCTCGTCGAACAGTTCTTCGTCGTTGACGGCCAGCCAGCCGCCGATGTTGACCAGGTGGTCCTTCTTACCGCTCATCCAGGCGCCGTCGGTGTAACTGCAAAACTCCTTGAGGATCTCGGCGACGGGTTTGTCGGCGTAGCCTTCCTCGCTGGTCTGGATGAAGTAGGCGTTTTCCACCATGCGCGTAGCGTCCAGCATCAGCAGGATGCCGTATTTATCGCACAGCTGGCGCAGGGCTTTGACGTTGGCCATGCTCACCGGCTGGCCGCCCGCCATGTTGACGGTGCCGGCCAGGCTGACGTAGGCGATGTTCTCCGCTCCTTTTTCTTTGAAGAGATCTTCCAGTTTGTTCAGGTCGATGTTGCCCTTGAAAGGGTGCAGGCTGGCCGGGTCGTGGGCTTCGTCGATGATGACATCCACAAAGATGCCCCCGGCCAGTTCCTGGTGCAGACGGGTGGTGGTGAAGTACATATTGCCCGGCACGTACTGCCCCTTTTTGATGAGGGCCTGGCTGATGAGGTGCTCGGCGCCACGCCCCTGGTGGGTGGGCACCAGGTATTTATAGCCGTAGTACTGCTGAACGGCCTGTTCGAGGTGGTAGAAGTTGACGCTGCCGGCGTAGGCCTCATCCCCCAGCATCATGCCCGCCCACTGGCGGTCGCTCATAGCGCTGGTTCCGCTGTCGGTCAGCAGGTCGATGTAGACGTCTTCGGATCGGAGCAGGAAGGTATTGTAGCCCGCTGCTTTAATCGCCTGTTCCCTTTCGGCGCGGGTCGTCATCGTGAGGGGTTCGACCATTTTAATTTTCCAGGGTTCGGCCCAGGAGCGGCGCCCGGCCTGTTCTCCCATGGTTTTGAAACGATGTGGGCTCATGGATATGGTTTTGTTTGGTTATTAATACATCTGCGGCCATATTACAGCAGTTGTAAATGACGGGAAAGGACTTTTGTCATTGTTTTGCTAATTTTTAGTGTACGAACTAATTTTTTCTATACTCCTCATAGACCTTGCGGATGACCATTATCATTGATTTTCTCGGGTGCGGAAAGTACCTTACCTACGTAAATGCTCACCATTACAGCGTTCCTTTTCCAAAATAAGCTCTTAACCCCCGTTTCGCTCCGCCGGGAGAGGCAATCTCTTTTATTGGCGGCGTGCTTTTCATTTCTTCATCAAAAACCAAAGCCATGAAAACGTTTCAAATTTTTGACGAAGGCGGGTTACCTCTCAGCAGGCTGCTGGCCTTGATCATTGGATTATGTCTTTGGGCTTTCCTGCCTCCGGCTCTGGCCCAGCCCAGGTTGGGGGTCATTGGCGGCGTCAACCTGTCTGACTTAAGGCGGGAGGGCGCCGATAACAGTGGGGTGGAATACAATATGCGGACGAGCCTCAAAGCTGGGCTGATCGTCGAGGTGGCTATCGGTAACAGCGGCTTTGCCATTCAGGGCGAGCCACTGTACGTACAGAAAGGCGCGGTAGTAAAAACACCCTTCTTCAAGTCGGAAATAGATGTACCGGAAACGGACCTTAAGATGAACTACATCGAGCTGCCGATCCTGGCAAAATATTCCTTCGATCTTGGCGCCCTGCGCCCCTATGTGGTTGCCGGCCCCGAATTCGGATGGATGCTGAATGCCAAACACATCGGCCTCGATGTAAAGGATGAGTTCGATGAATTCGATTTCCTGGCCACCGCCGGCCTGGGCCTCGACGTAGAAGTGACCGATATGATCTTCATCTTCGCGGAAGGGCGGTATAACTACGGGTTGAACAACATCAATGCCGTTGAAGAAGGCCCCATTAAACTCTACAACCAGGGAGTCCAGATAATGACTGGGGTGAAGCTGGAGTTATGGTAGGGCATGAGAGCGGAGTGCAGGCGCTATAACCTGAACTTTTCGGAAGTGTGGCGCCTGTTGCTTGCTCTTACGTGGTTATATTGTCGGATGGTTATATTGTTGGCTGGCGGCTATGAGTGGCTGGCGGCAAATAATCATCAACCCAATAACCAGTAACCAAAAAAAAACTCAGGCCTTACAGGCTGAGGGTTCTGGGAAGGTAACCGGTAAGAAATAATGAACGACATCTTTCCAAGCCGGCAATGATCCTTTTGGTGACGCGGGTGTAAATATCGGCTTTTAAATTTAGGGCATTTTGACGTAAATTAAAGACCGATTTTGATATGATAACGTTTAACTGATAATGCCTCAAAACGACTATTATCTTTTTCTTGACGAGTCTGGCGATCATGGCTTGACAAACATTGACCCAGGGTTTCCGGTGTTTGTTCTTTGTAGCATTCTGTGCAAGAAAGATGATTTTTCGGCTCAAATAGATACTGGCTTTGATCAGCTCAAAAGCGACCTTTGGGGAACAAACAACGTTCATTTTCATTCAAGAGATATAAGAAAATGCGAGAAAGAATTTCAAATTTTATTTGACCTCGATATCAAGAGGCAATTTTATGAGCGGCTAAATGACTGCATTTCTTCCTCAGACTACACAATCATAGCTTCAGGGATAAAGAAGAAAGATTACGCAAAAAGATATGGCGTATTGAATGATGTGTATTCAATTTCCCTGACTTTCATTATTGAGCGGACCATTTTCTATTTAGACGATCAGGACGATGTAGGGGATTTGTATATCCTTGCAGAAGCAAGGGGTAAGGAAGAAGATAAACTTCTCAGAGATCATATGAGAAAAATATACAATAGAGGCACTTTCTATGTTAATAACCAAAGACTTCGTGAAAGGATAAAATCCTTTAAATTTTATAAGAAAACAGATAACCATAACGGATTGCAACTTGCTGACCTAGCAGCCTACCCTATTGCTCGTCATATCATCGATCCTACCCGTGCTAATCCCGCTTTCAATATTTTAGAATCGAAATTTTATACTAAAAATGGAAGGAAATATGGATTGAAAATATTCCCCTAATAAAAATAAAAGGTCCGCTCGCGCGAGCAGACCTTTCATCGACCGGGGACACCCCAATCCTTATTTCAAATATAGTATAAATATGGTGCAATGTCAATACTTTAACACTTTTGTAACTTTAACAGTGGGGAGTATAAAACAACAAAGCCCCCCGGCCTTTTAACCGGAAGGGCTTTGTGTATCCGAGCGGCAAACGAGACTCGAACTCGCGACCCTCAGCTTGGGAAGCTGATGCTCTACCAACTGAGCTACTGCCGCCTGTGTCCGCCGAAGCCTTAAGCGAAGGCGGAAGCTCATTTATGCCCACAATATTACCAATTCCAAAGCATATATGCAATGAGAAAAGTTCCCAAACTTTTCCGGGATTTTCCGTTTTTGCGATCCCATAGCTTCTGAGGCGGCACAGCTTCCTTTTCATTTTCAATTTTCCTACCTTCACCGTCAGTCCTCTCTCGATTGGAGAAGGCCGCAACGCTTTTTAAAACCACCATTCATGAACCGGTTATTCTGCATCCTGGTATTTCTCAGTTTTAGCATCGATAATATCGACGCTCAGCCCACCCTTGCCGAACAGTTGGGTTATCCCCCGGGCAGCCGGCTGCTCATTATCCACGCCGACGACCTTGGAGTGGCCCATTCCGAGAATGTCGCCAGCTTTCGGGCCATGGCCGAGGGCTCCGTCCGCTCGGCAAGCATCATGCCGCCCTGCCCCTGGATGGCCGAAGTGGCCGACTGGGCAAAGGAAAACCCCGATCACGACCTGGGCATCCACCTCACCTTGACCAACGAATGGAACCACTTTCGCTGGGGGCCGGTAGCTCCGAAAAATGAAGTGCCGGGCCTGGTGAACGAGCTGGGCTTCCTGCATCCCGACTGCGCAGATGTAGCCGCCAGGGCGACCGCCGAAGAGGTGGAAAAGGAGCTGCGGGCCCAGATCGAGCAAACGCTCCGTTTCGGCATCCGGCCTACGCACCTCGACAGCCACATGGGGTGTCTCTTCTGGGGTAGGCCCGAATATTTCAAGATCTACCTGAAGCTGGGGCGGGAATACGGCATTCCGGTAATGCTGACTAAAGATCCCCCATTAATGACGGAGTACCTTACCGATGACGATATGGTGCTGGATCACGTCTACACTGCTAATGTGAACAATTACCAGGAGGGCATGGCCAATTATTACGAAAAGCTGCTGAAGGAACTCCCGGCAGGCGTCTCTGCCCTGCTGATCCATTGCGCCTATGACAACCTTGAATTCCAGGGCATAGCCGTAGATCACCCGGCCTGGGGCAATGCCTGGCGGCAGGCGGACTTCGATTTTTTCACCAGTGAAAAATGCAGGAAGATCCTGGAAGAGGAGAACATCCGGCTCGTCACCTGGCGGGAATTAGGAGCGCGCTGGCGGGAGAAAAGGCTCAAAGAAAAGATCGGACAGATGCTGCTGTACGGGTTTCGGGGCATGAGCACAGACGAGAATAGCTCCATCATACGGCATATCGAGGAAGGCAGAGTCGGCAATGTCATTTTTTTCGATTACGATGTGAAAAACCAGGAGTTTCGGCGCAATATCGAATCACCGGAGCAGGTGAAGGCGCTGGTAGACTCTCTGCAGGCCCACGCCAGTATCCCCCTGCTGGTGGCCATCGACCAGGAGGGCGGCCGGGTGCTGCGCCTGAAGCCAAAGTACGGCTTTCCCAACATCCCCTCCGCCCGGCACCTGGGAGTACTCAACAACCTGGACTCCACCCGCTACTACGCAGAGCTGAACGCCCACAATATGGCCAGCCTGGGCATCAACCTCAACTTCGCTCCGGTGGCGGACCTGAACATCGAGACCGAGTCCGGCGTTATCGGCCGCCTGGAACGCAGCTTCTCCGACGACCCGGAGATCGTAACCGAACAGGCACAGGCCGTGATCGACGCCCACCTGGCCAATGGGGTTATCCCGGTACTAAAACACTTCCCCGGCCACGGTAGCGCCCGCAACGATAGCCACAAAGGCCTGACTGATGTAACCGAAACCTGGAGCGAAAAGGAGCTCGAACCTTATCGCCGGATCATCGGACAGGGCTATCAGGGCGCGGTGATGACCGCCCACGTTTTCAACCAGAAAATCGACGAAAAATACCCCGCTACCCTTTCCGCCAAAGCCATCAGCATCCTTCGGGACAGCATCGGGTACGAGGGCGTTATTTTTTCCGACGATATGCAGATGGAGGCCATTGCCAGTGAGTACGGACTGGAGGAGGCCATCGTGCTCTGCATCAATGCCGGCGTCGACGTGCTCTGCTTCGGCAACAACCTGGGCTACGATGAATCCATACCGGAGCAATTCCAGGCGATCGTGCTGAAGGCGGTGGAGGAAGGAAAGATCAGCCCGGAACGTATTGATGAGGCCTATGAGCGGGTGATGCGGCTGAAAGGGCGGTTGGGAAAATGAACACCAGGGTAAATTTTTCAGAACCCGGCAATTTTGGTAGTTTCACACGGAAAAGGCATTAAAATGAAAAAGATTACGCTAGTTGTACTTTCATTGTTTTTTATAGGCCAGGCCGCAGTAGCCCAGCCATCGGAAAAAGGAATAGAGGCCAAAATCGACAGCATCCTTTCCCTCCTCACCCTGGAAGAAAAGGTAGCTATGTGCCATGCCCAATCGAAATTCAGCTCCCCCGGAGTGCCTCGGCTGGGCATACCGGAGATCTGGATGTCGGACGGCCCCCACGGGGTACGGGCGGAGATCAACTGGGACAACTGGGGCTACGCCGGCTGGACCAACGACTCGATCACGGCCTTTCCTGCCCTGACCTGCCTGGCGGCTACCTTCAACCCGGAACTTTCCCACCAATACGGCGTGGCGGTGGGCGAGGAAGCCCGTTACCGCAAAAAGGATATTCTGCTGGGGCCGGGCGTGAACATTTACCGCACCCCGCTCAATGGGCGCAACTTCGAATACATGGGAGAAGACCCACACCTGGCCTCTGTCCTGGTGGTGCCTTACATCAAAGGGGTACAGCAAAATGGGGTTGCGGCCTGCCTGAAACATTACGCCCTCAACAACCAGGAATTGTGGCGCGGCCACATCAACGTGGAAGTGAGCGACAGGGCCTTATACGAGATCTATCTGCCGGCCTATAAAGCGGCGGTGCAGGAAGGCGGCGTCTGGTCGATCATGGGCGCCTACAACCAGTTCAGAGGGCAGCATTGCTGTCACAATGAACTCCTCCTGAACCAGATCCTGAAAACAGACTGGGGCTTCGATGGCGTAGTGGTCACCGACTGGGGCGGCGCGCACGATACCCGGGAGGCTGCTCTGTACGGACTGGATATCGAAATGGGAACCGGAACGGACGGGCTGACTACCTCTACCCGAAATGCATACGATAACTACTATCTCGCCCTCCCTTTCCTCAACCTGATAAAAAGTGGAGAAATAGAGGAGGCGGTAGTGGACGACAAGGTGCGCCGGATACTCCGGCTGATGTTCCGCACGAACATGAACCCCAGCCGCCCGTTAGGCAGAATCAATAACCCGGAACACCTTCATGTGGCCCGCGCCATCGCCGGCGAGGGTATCGTGCTGCTGAAAAATGACGATCAATTTTTCCCCATCGACCCCACCCGGAAGATGACCATCGCCGTCATCGGTGAAAATGCTACCCGGGCCATGGCCGTAGGCGGTGGCTCCTCGGAGCTGAAGCCCAGAGATGAGGTCTCCCCCCTGAGAGGCTTGAAGGAGCGTTTCCGCAACGCCACCATTATTCACTCCATGGGTTATGCTTCCGGGCCGCCCCAGTACGGGAGGGAGGTGCCCTCGAAACTCGATGCAGATTCCCTGCGCAACGCAGCGGTAAAGGCCGCCGCTCAGGCCGATGTCGTACTGTTCTTTGGAGGGTTGAACAAAAACCATTTCCAGGATTGTGAAGGAGGTGACCGCCTGCAATTCGGCCTCCCCTTTGGCCAGGACGAACTGCTCCGGGAACTGCTCCGGGCCAATGAAAACTTAGGTGTGGTCCTGGTCAGCGGCAATGCCGTAGCAATGCCATGGGCCTCGGAAGTTAAGGGCCTGATGCAGGCCTGGTACCTGGGGAGCGAGGCCGGCCATGCCCTGGCCGACGTGATCAGCGGAGACGTCAACCCGTCCGGAAAGCTGCCCTTTTCGTTCCCGGTTAAGCTCAGCGACAATGCCGCCCATCATTTTGGAGAACTCTCTTACCCGGGCGATAGCGTGAACCAGTATTACAAGGAAGATATTTTTGTAGGGTACCGCTGGCACGACACCCAAAAGATCAAGCCGCTGTTTGCGTTCGGCCACGGGTTATCGTACACCACCTTTGAACTGTCGGATGCCAAAACCGACAAGAAATCGTATGCTGCCGGTGAGACGATCACCGTGTCGTGCAAAATAACCAATACCGGTGGCGCCAATGGGGCGGAGGTGGCCCAGGTTTACGTCGGGAAACCCAACTCAAGTGTAAAAAGGCCAGTAAAGGAATTGAAAGGCTTCCGGAAAGTCCACCTGGCAAAAGGGGGCAATACCCAGGTAGAGATCCCCATTGAGGTGGACGCCCTGGCTTTCTACGATGAGTCTATCTCCGGGTGGAACCTGGAAAAGGGGGCCTATACCATTTATGTCGGAACAGCTTCTGATGCTATTGCACAGCAACTGGAAATCATGGTGAAATAGCTTTTCCGGGTATCAAGAACGGAGAAGGGTACGCGAATTGGGCAATAAAGTGGAGCAATAGGGAGTCCTCTCAGAGTACCGGCGGTTGCCAGCAACCCGCATCGTCCGTGTCATCGCCTGATGCCGGGGTCCTTCACCCAAGGCTCCAGCCGTCGGCGAAAGCTATGGGCGTCCGCATACCTTTCCCTTGTATTTTATAGAGTAGCACATTGCATTCATTCTATCCTTTCCCGGTGCGGTGTACTGAACCCCTCTGCCCGATATCGAACGTCCATTTCCAGGGTAGATAAGTCGAACATCGCCGTCCACAACGTCCGGGTTTCGCCGGCGGTGAATTGTATGCCCTTCATGACATCAAACAGCTGGCTGACATCCCCGATGCCGGTTTCCAGCATGGGCTTTGCCTTTTGGTAGCGGGAGCAGTATCGCTCAATGAAATCCAGGCCCTCGAGATAGGCGGTGTTGGTCAACAACAGGTAGGGTTTATCTCGCCGGAAAACGTGAGCATTCTTATCGGGGTCCCACTCCAGCACTGCGGCGGCGCCGTCAGCATCGGCGAGCAGCAGGTGGTTGAACTCCTCGGGGAACCAGATGCGCACGGACTGGAAGAGACTAATGGCTTCTTCAACATTTGCGCATTTTTCCAGGGCGATGCGCACCATGTGGATCACCTGCACGGCAGGCACATTGGGGTAGTTGTAGCCTTCTTTCTGGTTGTAGCGGGCGGGGTTGCCGTTGGTGGCAACGCCGATGAAAAGCCCCTTTTCGTTCATACCGTCGGTCACCCAGTGATAGGGCATGTAGCAGGAGTTGCCCAGCACCGCATAGCTGCCCTCCATTCTGGTGCTCACCAGGAAATGAGGGCGGTCCGACTGGTTGTCGAAATTGCGGCCAACGAGCTGCCGGCCTTCACGCTCCAGGAAATAAGAGGCCAGGCTGCAGGAAAAGTCTGTCTGGTCGATGAATTTCTGGTAGTTCAGCAGGTACCACCAGGCGCCCATGAAATATTCGTGCTCCATGTACCGCAGGTCTACTTCATCAAGGGTTAATCCTCTGGCTTCGGCCACCCCGCGCAGCAGGTCCAGGTAGGGCGGGTATAGTTCCTCATACATTTGCTCGATCTGCTGGTTGATGGCCTCATTTTCAGTGTTCCGGGTGGGGTGCCAGGAACCGAATTTGGCCTTCGTGACCAGCCCTATCAGATAGCCCAGTTCGTAGTGCGTGCCTTCGATGCTCACTTTTTTGGGTAAGAGGCTAGGGCCGAACTCTACATACCGGAGCACTTCCTTGTTCATCTGGCCGTTGGCTTGCTGGAGATAGGATTGAAATTCCAGGTCATAAGAATCCAGCAATTCCTGGGAGGGGAGAAAAGGGTTGGCCGTTTCTGCCTTCTCTTTTTGACAGGCGGAGAAGTTGATCGCCAGCAGTAGCGCCAACAGGATTCCCATCAGTAGGTGGAGCTGATGTGATGGTTTCATGCAAGTCGGGTTTTTGTGCGTGATCTGGTGATTTTGCAACTTGATAAGTTATGACATAGGTATTTGATAGTCAATGACTTTAGTCAACGATGGGTGTTGGGCGGAGAAGCGTGGGTATTGGCCCTGGTGTTAACCTGCCGGGTTCAGTAGCACAGAGCCACTCTGGAAATCCTGGAAGCCAATATTGAAATCGGGCTGATTGATTTTTATCATCCCTTTCCATGATAATTATCCTTTCCGGCTCCCTGGAATTGATCGAAATTTTGGAACGCTTTGGAAACCTCACAACTACACATTCCCCCCAGTAAAAAACAGGATCATGGAAAAGGCGGAAATCCAAACCAGGGTAATTAAAGTCATCTCCGGCGTTCTGGGAACGGAGGAGTCGATGATCGGCGAAAAGGATAACTTTATTTTTGATCTCGGGGCCGACTCCATGCAGAGCCTTCAACTGGTTGCCGGGTTTGAAGAAGCGTTCGACATTGAAATGGATGAAGACAAGGCGCTGGAAGTGCAAACGGTTGATGCTGCGGTTGATTTCATCGCCCAATACCTTTGAACCTAAAAAATGCAGGAAGTGGAACTGCAGAGAAATGAGAAACAGGAGTCATCCCAAATTTCTGAAATGTCAGGCCCTGTGAAATAAAAGCTTCGCTATTTCACAGGGCCGCTTGGAAATGCGGCCTTCGGCTGAAATGTTTCCGTGCTGCAACGCTGCATTTCACCGGCAAAGCCGGGGCATTTCTCCGCGGGCAGCATTTCTTCATCGCGGATTGAAAAAAATCGGGATGACTCCTGTTCCCTGGCACTTCTACGTGTTTCCAGCACCCGGCTTTTCGCAATTAAAATCTTCCTTATGGCCGACCAGACAGAACTTCACCAGAAAAACCTGGAAAAGATCTTTTCGCCTCAATCCGTAGCCATCATCGGGGCCAATAAAAAAAAGGGCACGGTGCCGTTCGACATCCTCCATGGCATACTGATGGGAGAATTCAATGGGCTCATCCTGCCCGTCAGCCCGGGCAAAACCCACATCGCAGGTATAAAGGCCTACAAGTACGTGACCGATATTGAAGATCCGGTTGACCTGGGCGTCATCGTTTTCCCCAGCACGGTTGCCCATATGGCGCTGGAGCAGTGCGGCCAGAAAGGAATACGGTCGGTGATCATCATTTCGGCCGGGTTCAGGGAGGTAGGTGAAAAAGGAGTGACGCGAGAACAGCAACTGCTGGATATTGCCCGCAAATACGACATTTCCTTTATTGGGCCCAATTGCCTTGGGGTGATCAACACTGATCCGAAGGTGCGCCTCAATGCCTCTTTTGCCCGGAAGATGCCGGCGGCGGGCCATATTGGGTTCCTTTCTCAAAGCGGCGCCTTATGTACTGCTGTACTGGATTATGCCGAAGCAAAGGGGATCGGATTTTCCAAATTCGTCAGCTTCGGCAATAAGGCCGACATCACCGAGGTCGACCTGTTGTACTACCTGATGCGGGACGAGCAGACCAACGTCATCCTGCTTTATCTGGAGGAAGTCAGCGACGGGCGGGCCCTGATGGAAGCTGCCCGTGACGTCATCCGGCAGAGCGGCAAGCCGGTACTGGCCATCAAGTCGGGCCGCACGCGGGAGGGCGCTGCTGCCGCCGCTTCCCATACCGGCTCCCTGGCCGGCAGCGACGAGATCTGTGAGGCGGCCTTTCAACAGGCGGGCATCATCCGGTGCGGGAACATCGAAGAGATGTTCCACATTGCTACAGCGCTTTCGTACATGCCTGTCCCGAATTCCAACCGGGTGGCCATCATCACCAACGCCGGAGGCCCGGGAGTCCTGGCTACCGATGCCGCTATAAAGGAAGGCCTGGAACTGGCGGCCTTTTCGGAGGAAACCGCCCGAAAACTGAAAAAGGCCCTTCCCAATACCGCCAATATCAATAATCCGGTCGACCTGATCGGCGATGCAACCGCCGATCGCTATGAGTCTGCTATGGAAGCCGTTTTCCAGGACGAGAATGTGGGCGGGGTGTTCGTCATCCTTACCCCCCAGTCCATGACCGACATCGACGCCATTGCCCGACAGGTAGCACAGGCGGCAAAGCAATACGACAAGCCGGTGTACGCTTCCTTCATGGGCGAGGCCAGCGTCGCTTCCGGCATCCGTATTCTGCAGGAAAATCAGATCCCCCACTATTCCCTTCCAGAATCCATGAGCCATGTTTTTGCCGTTGCCCATCGCTTTGGAAGGCTCCTGGAGAGAAAAAAGGAAAACGCGGTGGAGCCCGTTGTGCCCGGCAAGACAAAGGGCGGAGCGATCCTTCAGCAGGCGATGGGAGAAGGGAAAAGTTACCTGCAGGAATACGAAGCAGTTCAATTGCTGAAGGAATATGGATTTCCGGTATGGGAAGGCCAAATAGCTGTTTCTGCAGACGATGCCGGGCATTTGGCCCGGAAGGTCGGCTTCCCGGCGGCACTGAAGATCCAGTCTGAAGATATTCTGCACAAGGTGGATGTAGGCGGCGTGCAGTTGGGTGTTCAGACGGAGGAGGAGGCCCGGTCTGCCTATGACGCCATCATTTCCAGTGTCCGGTCCCATGTACCTCAGGCCGCCATACAGGGGGTTTACATTACCCGCCAGATACCCAGGGGAGAGGAGGTGATCCTCGGCATGAAGCGCGATCCCTCCTTTGGCCCGGTGATCCTGTTCGGCCTGGGCGGCACTTTTGTGGAAGTTTTCAGAGATATCCAGTTTCGGGTAGCGCCCCTGTCCCGAACGGAAGCTCTGGAAATGGTACAGCAAACCAAGGCTTACAAGTTACTTGCCGGGACGAGGGGCCGTCCGCCAAAAGATTTGGAAGGTATAGTAGACGCCTTACAGAGGCTGAGCCAGTTGGCCCTGGGCCATCCGGAGATCCGGGAACTGGACATCAACCCGCTGATCGTCCTGGACGAAGGTAAAGGGTGCTTCGTGGCAGATGTAAAAGTATTCCTTGCCGAGCCTTCGTCAACGCCGGAGCACCACGAGTTCTACATATGAGTTATTAACCAATCTTATCAATATGAGAATTCTGATCCATAAAGATTACGATACCCTGAGCAAATGGGTAGCCTACTATATTGCACATAAGATCAAGCTCAAAAACCCAAAGCCCGACAGGCCCTTCGTGTTGGGGCTGCCCACCGGTTCTTCTCCTCTTGGTACTTACCGCGAACTCATCAAGCTGTACCAGGCAGGCAAGGCCTCCTTTCGGAATGTGGTTACGTTCAATATGGATGAATACGTCGGTTTGCCGGAAGATCACCCGGAGAGTTACCACTATTTTATGAACGAGCACTTCTTCCGCCACATCGATATTCCCAGGGAGAACATCAACATCCCAAACGGCAATGCCCCCAACCTGGAAGAGGAGTGCGCCGCCTACGAGGAGCGGATCCGCAAAGCAGGAGGGATCGATCTTTTCCTGGGCGGAGTCGGCAAAGACGGCCACCTGGCCTTCAACGAGCCTGGCTCGTCCATGACCTCCAAAACAAGGATCAAAACACTGACACTCGACACCAAAATTGCCAATTCCCGCTTCTTCGGCGACGATGTCTCAAAAGTGCCTTCGATGGCCCTTACGGTGGGCTTGGGAACGATCATGTCCGCTGAAGAGGTGTTGATCATTGTCAGTGGCTACAGCAAGGCCAGGGCCTTGTACCACATGGTCGAACTGGGCGTCAACCATATGTGGACCGCCTCTATGCTGCAGTTGCATCAGCATGGCGTCATCGCTTGTGATGATGAATCTACTATGGAACTCCGGGTAGGGACCGTAAATTATTTCAAAGATATTGAACGGCCTGCCCTCGAAAATCTTCCCCAGCTATAACCCAATGCTATGACGTACCGAAACCTTACTGATACTGAGATAACAGCTCTGGAAGGCCAGGGCTGTTTTTGTTCTGACTGGAACGAGGTACGGGTTCGTCCGCCGTTTTCTCCGGGCGCTATCCGCAACGTCAGATTTGAAGGACAGGTGGCGCTGGGAGGCCTGGATGGAATGGTGGCCCCCGCCGGAGCGGCGCCCAGGCCTGCCGGGCTTTATTCCTGCTACCTCAAAAACTGTGAGATACAGGGGCCGGTTTACATCAGCCAGGTTGGGCGCCTGGAAGGATACCTCATCGAAGGTGGCGTGGCCATTGAGCAGGTATCTTCTCTTGTCGTCGAAGGCCAAACGGCGTTTGGGAATGGCGTCGAGGCCGAAGTATTGAATGAAGGCGGCGGCCGGGAGGTACTGCTTTTTGATCAACTGACTGCCCAGATCGCCTATCTGATGGCCAATTACAGGCATGAGCCGGAAATGACGGCAAAGCTGAAGCACCTGGCCCGGGAATATTGCGATAATCAACGGTCGGAACGGGGCGTGATTCGGGCCGGATCATATATCCGGGACGTTCAATCTGTCCGGAACGTAAACTTTGGCCCGCATACCAGAGCCTGCGGCGCCCGGCTATTGGAAGAGGGTACAATCGCCAGTTGTGCGGAAGCTCCGTCCGTTATTGGGCCTGGTGTGATTGCCAGAAATTTTATCGTCCATTCCGGCGCCACCGTCGATTCCGGCGCGATACTGGAAAAATGCTTTGTAGGGCAGGGCGTTCGGATCGGAAAGCAGTACTCGGCTGAGAATACCCTGTTTTTCGCCAATTGCGAAGCCTTTCACGGGGAAGCAGTAAGCCTTTTTGCCGGGCCGTATACGGTTACACACCATAAGTCCTCCCTGCTCATTGCCGGCATGTTCTCCTTCTTCAATGCCGGAAGCGGGACCAATCAGAGCAACCACATGTACAAGTTGGGGCCGTTGCACCAGGGGTGGCTTGAAAGAGGTTGTAAAACAGGCTCCTTTTCCTATTTGCTTTGGCCCAGCCGGGCCGGCGCCTTTTCGGTAGTGATGGATAAGCACAGCTCCAATTTTGACACTTCTGATTTTCCTTTTTCCTACCTAACCATTGAAGAAGGCAAAAGTGTACTTACGCCCGCCATGAACCTGTTCACAGTGGGCGTCAAAAGGGACAGTGAAAAATGGCCCGCCCGCGACCGGCGGGAAGATCCCGATAAGCTCGACCTCATCCGGTTTGAATTGTTCAGCCCCTATCTGGCAGGTAAAATGCTCCGGGCAAGCGAAATACTGCAAACCCTTTACGATGAAGCATCCAGGGAGCAAAAATACGTCCGCTACAAGGGTATAAACATTCTGCGCTTGTTGTTGAAAACCTGCCGCAAATACTATCAACTGGCCCTGAAGAAATACTACGGCGAGCAATTGATCCAACGCCTGGAGGGCCGTTCTTTCGACAACCTGCAGGCGCTCCGGGAGATCCTGAGGAGTGAGCAATCCGGAACCGACAACTGGGTGGATGTAGCGGGCCTGCTGGCTCCGGCAGCTGCTATTCAGGAGGCCGTGGAAGGTTTAAAAGGCGGCCGGATCGGCAGTGTAGAACAACTACGAGCCAGCCTGAGGGCGATCTACGACAATTATGAGGCCTATGCCTGGGCCTGGTACATTCATACTTTGGAACAAGAAACGGGGATATCCATCGGCCAGGCTACGGAGGAGCAGCTCACCGGCCTGATCCGGGAATGGCAGGCCAGCGCGCTCAAGCTGAACAATATGATCCTGAAGGATGCGGAGAAGGAGTTCGATCTTAACAGCCGCATCGGATTTGGGGTGGATGGCGGGGAGGAAGTGCAGGCAGCGGATTTTGTTGCGGTGAGGGGGAACTTTGAAGAAAATGCGTTCGTCCGGAAGCTCAGGGCGGAAAATGAAGAGATCGGGAAAAAGGCAGTATTTTGGGCCGGAGAGCTGGAACGGATTTTCCGCACGACTTAATTCATGATCTATGCCTGAAGCATTAAAAGACCAGTTGTATAGCCGTTCTTTCTTTGAACGGCTGGCAGATGATTTTGTCGAATACCACCCGGGCTTTCCGGCCGGAGCTTTCCTCGATGCTGTCTTTGACGATATCTGGCCATCGCTTGAGCTGAAGGAGAGGATGCGCCATAGCACACTTTGCCTTCAACGGGTTTTTCCCCTCCCATACCAGGAGGCGATCGAGCTGTTCAAGAAGGTTATCCGGGCAAAGGACGGGGACGGTTTCGCCAAGATGCTTTTCCCGGACTACGTAGAAGTGTTCGGACTGGACGACCTGGAGATAAGCCTGGATGCGCTGAAACATTTCACGCCCTACGCCAGCGGCGAGTTTGCCATTCGCCCGTTCATTCTGAAATACGGCCACTCCGTCATCGCCCGGATGCGGGAATGGGTAGAAGATGAGAACCACCATGTGCGCCGCCTGGCCAGCGAGGGCTGCCGGCCGCGCCTGCCCTGGGCAGTGGCCCTCCCCGCCCTGAAAAAAGACCCAACGCCGATACTTCCCATCCTGGAGTCCCTCAAGGCGGACCCTTCCGAATTTGTGCGCCGGAGTGTGGCCAACAACCTCAACGATATTTCCAAAGACAATCCGGATATCGCCCTTCAGCTGGCCCGCCGGTGGAAAGGGCAGCGCCCGGAAACGGACTGGATCGTCAAACACGGCTGCCGGACATTGCTCAAAAAAGGCGTAACGGAAGCCCTCACGCTCTTCGGTTTTGAAGGCCCCGGCCATGTCCGGGTCTCCGAACTGTCCTTGGACAAAAAGGAGCTGCCCATCGGCGGGGAACTCCGGTTCAGTTTTACTGTGGAGAACAACAGCCCGCATCCCGCCCTGCTGAGGCTGGAATATACCGTTGACTATGTGAAAAAGACCGGCAAAACGTCCAGAAAAATCTTTCAGCTTACCGAGAGAACCTTCCCGTCCGGGGAAAGCCGGATGGAACGCAAACATTCCTTTCAGGACCTTTCCACCCGGAAGCATTACCCGGGCAGTCACCTGTTGCGCGTAGTCGTCAACGGGCAGGAAAAGGCCCGGGCGGTTTTTGAGGTCGCCTAGTGCCCTATTTATACCCACCGCTAAGCTTTTAGGACGGATCGGTAAGTACCTCACCGAAAAAGCGGCGATTTCGATACAAAGTGTGATATTTGAATACGCTTAACCAAAACCTCCTTCCATGGCGAAGCCGGGTACCTTCAACCTTATCCTTTTTGCTTTTCTGGCGCCCTTCCTGTTCACGGCCTGCACTCCCGCCCTTCACCTGCTGGTCCGCGACGGGTTGGTGTACGACGGCACCGGCGCGCCGGCCTACCGGGCGGATATCGGCATCATCAGCGACAGCATCGCCTTTGTGGGTGACAGCCGGGCCCTCAAGCTAAAGGCCAAAAGGGTGGTCGACGCCAGCGGTTACCTCGTTACGCCCGGCTTCATAGATCCTCATACCCATGTCGACCTCGACCTGTTCCATCCGGAGCGGCGCGCTCTGCTCAGCCATATGTATCAGGGCGTGACCACCCTGGTTGTCGGCAGCGACGGGGAGGGTGCCGTAGCGGCAGGATTCTTGCTCAATCGCCTGGACAGCAGCGGCGTGGGCGTCAACGTCGGCGCCTTTATCGGCCATAACGGCCTTCGGCGTGCGGTGATGGGCGTGTCGGACGAAGCGCCCACAGAAGCGCAAATGGAGGAGATGAAGGCGCTGCTGGCCCGGGGTATGGCCGACGGTGTCCTGGGTTTGTCTGCGGGCCTGTTCTATACTCCTGGCAGCTTCGCCGAAACGGAAGAAGTGATCGAGCTGGCTAAGGAGGCGGCCCGGGCAGGCGGCATCTACGATGTGCACCTGCGCGACGAGAGTTCCTACAACATCGGCCTGCTGGCAGCCGTAGACGAAACGATCCTCATTGCGGAGGAAGCAGGTATTCCTGCCAATATCGCCCACATCAAGGCGCTGGGCACCGATGTCTGGGGGAAGAGCAGTGCGGTGATCGCCCGCATCGAGAGCGCCCGCGCCCGCGGCCTGCGCATCACGGCCGACCAGTATCCCTACCAGGCTTCCTCCACCGGCCTGCACGCCGCCCTGCTGCCGCGCTGGGTATTTGCCGATGATCCCGATTATCACAACAAGCTGAACGATTCCCTCCTGTTGCCGGAGATCCGGGCAGGCATGGCGGAAAACCTGCAGCGGCGGGGTGGGGCAGGGGCCATACTGCTCTCTCTTCCCGAGCGAATGGAGGAAGTGCGGGGCAAGACGCTGGAGGAAGTGGCTGCAGCATGGGCGGTAAGCCCCGTCGAGGCCGCCCTGCGCGTCATGCGTAACGGCAGCTCCAAGATCGTCTCTTTCAATATGACGGAAAGCGATATTCTTGCTTTCATGCAACAACCCTGGGTGATGACCTCTTCCGACGGCGGGGCCGGCCACCCCCGCAAGTACGGCTCCTTTCCCAGAAAGATCAAAACCTTCGTCCTGGAAAAACAGGCGATCAGCCTGGGCGAGATGATTCACCGCAGCACCTTGTTGACAGCCCAGACGTTCGGCATCCCCCGCCGCGGCCGCCTGGCGCCCGGTTTCTTTGCCGACCTGATCGTTTTCCGTCCGGAGGAAGTGAGAGATGTGGCGGATTTTGAAAATCCCTTCGAGTACGCCACGGGCATGCACTACGTCATCGTCAATGGGCAGGTAGCCATAGAGAAAGGGCAGTATACCGGAAAGCTGGCGGGCAGAGCTGTACGGAGAAAGGCGGGGCGGCCCTGAAGTTTCTTTTGAGTGAGGATAAGAGGATCTTTTGGAACGCAGATGAGCGCCGACCAACCGGATGATGCAGATTGGTAGCTGAAAGGCCCGCAGGCATTTAGAACATTGGCCTGCCCGCCCGTTCCCAACCTCCCTACGTCCCCATTTTACAACGTTTGGATGTTTGGACGTTAGGGCGTTAGGATGTTTGGATGTTTGGATGTTTGGACGTTAGGATGTTTGGACGTTAGGATGTTTGGGCGTTAGGATGTTTGGACGTTAGATTTTTCCGGTAAATTCCCGATCTTGCGGCGACAGTTCACGTTAATACTTCTCTCCAATTCAAGCAAATCCCTGCCCTGAACGTTCTATTAACTGGAGGATGGCCTCTGAACGGCCTTATCCGCTAAGCCTGTTCGCACAGCCGGAACCCATTTCAGGCCAATCAACGAATCAACGAATCAACCACCATGCCCCTATTCCGCCAGCTTCGTTCCGTCCTTCACTACCTGCTTGTAGCAGTGGGTGGGTTGTTGATGGCGTTGCTGCTCATGACCGGCCTCCTGTACTACATCGCAGTATCCGACCAGGAGCGGGTGCCCGAGATCGTTGAGGAGGTTTGCCGGACGAGTTTCGGAGCGGAGGCCACTTTCGGGCATTATCGCTTCCAGTACCTGGAGCACTTCCCTTTTTTGTCGCTCGCCCTGGAGGACGTGGTGATGCGCGATCCCTGTTTCGAAGATCATGGGCGGGAATTGCTGCGCGTCAAAAAAGTAAGTGCTGTTTTCCGTCCCTGGAAATTGCTGCGCCGGGAATTTGAACTGCGGTCCATTTCCATCGACAGCGCCTGCGTAAAGCTGTATCGGGATGCAGGCGGTTATTTCAATGCGGGTTTCCTGGATGCGGATTCCCTCGCTTTTTGGAAAGAAATGCGCGATACCAGTGCTTCCTTCTCCATCCAGAAATTGGAAATCCGGAATTTGTTTTTCGACTTCCAGGATGTACTTCAGGGCAAACGGTTCCGGTTTGAAATGCGGCATTCGGATATTGGCCTGATTTCCTCCGGGGAGAACCGCCGACTGCAATTGCAGGGCCAATGGTTTTTCCATGGCCTTCACTTCAAGCAGGAAAACGGGCCCTATTTTTACAACCAGGAAGGCCGGCTGGCCCTGAATTTCGAATGGGGCGGAACCCTGGGGGGTATTCGCCTGCTGCCCTCTGCGGCTATTTTCGGGCAGGATACCCTGCATCTGGACGGGGCACTGGAGATAGGCGATACCAACCACCTGCGGCTCGCCATCAGCAGCCCCGGCATCCTGCTGGAAAATGCCCGGCCTCTGCTGGCAGCCAATCTAAAGGAAAGCCTGAAAACATTTGCCATCGACCAGCCGGTGGCTGCTTTGGTGAACATTGAAGGGCCACTCCTGCCGGGAAGGCCCCTGCCTATGGAAGCCAGGTTTCAGGCCGATGATGTCGTTTTTGCCAGCGGGCCCTTTCGCTTTACCCACGCTGCCCTTAGCGGCCGCTACATCAACAATTGTAATGCTTCCAGTCCGATCACGCCTCATAGCGATTGCCTGGAAATATCGCTCGATTCCGCCCTTCTTTTTGATGCCATTGCTGCCCGGGTAACTTATCGCGCTGAAGACATGAAAGCTCCTCTGGCGAAGGTGCAAGGAAAATTGTCAGCGCCCCTGGAGAAACTTAACGGCCTTTTAGATGCCGGCCCTTTCCGGTTTTATAGTGGGCAGGGAGAGGTGTTCTTTTCTTTCTCCGGGCGTATGGACAACCCTTTGTCGGCCCCTGTCGGCCATCCGGAGATCGAACTGAAAGGCGGAGGGAAGGTCAGCCGGGCTAAAATCGGCTATCTGCCCCGGGGAATGCAGTTTGACGAAGTGAACGCCCATTTTAATTTTGATGAACAAAACCTTGGCCTCCGAAGCCTTCGATTCAAAACAGAGGATACTCCCTTCCAGGTAAAAGGTAGCCTCTATGGTGTGATGGATGCGTTGCTGGGCGGAGAAAAGGGCATCCTGGCCCGTCTTGATGTGAATACTGCTCACCTGGATCTAGGGGCCTTCTTCTCTCCCCGGAAACAGGCGCCCGGATCCAGCAGGGCAGGCAGGAATGACATACTGGGCCGCCTGGATGCTGAACTGAGCGTAAAGGCGTCGTCTTTGTCCTACCGGAAACTTCAAGCTTCGGATGTCCGGTTTACCGGCCGCCTGGAAAACAACGGTGCAGGCCAGGATGGCCCCAGCCTCTTCATCGATAGCCTGTCCGCCGTTGCCTTTAACAGCATTCCGGTACACGTTTCCGCCCGCCTGGATGAGTTGGACGACCCCATTATTGATATGACACTGCAGTTGGCTACCCCTTTCTCGAACATCAATCCCATGCTGCCACCTGAAAAGCTGCGCCTGGGAAGTGGGAATCTGGAATTGCAAATGCACTATCAGGGCCGGCTCCGGGAATACTCGAGCCTGGAGTCAAGCACTTTGAAGGGCAGGATGTCCGGTAGGGCTACGATCACTGAAGCTACTGCTGATTACCTGCCCAGGGGGTACGCGTTCCGGCGCTTTAACGGCACATTCCACTTTGATCACCAGGACCTGTTGATCGACAGCCTTAGCTTTATTCTGAATGGCAACCAGGCGGTAGCCGACGGAGTCGTGGAAGGGTTAACCCCCTTTATTTTCGGGTACGATGGCAGGCTGCGGGCGGTACTGAACCTCCATACACCCGAGCTGGACCTCAACCATTTTCCAGCCGTTCGGCGAAGGCTCGAAAGCGGCAGGCTGCGGCCTGCCAACCCTACCCTGGTTACCCGAACCCTGGAATCAGCGCTGGAGGCCATCGAAGGAACCCTTTCGGTAAAGGCGGGAAAACTGCACTATCGCACGCTGAGCCTCGATGAAGTGGCCTTCGACGGCCGCCTGTTGTCTGCCGACGAAGGCAGGCAGGGTAGCGTGGTGGTAGACAACCTATCCGGAAAGCTTTTTGGTACGGCGGCCTTTCATTCCACCCTATCCATCACCGAACTGGGCGATCCTTTCTTTGTGGCCGATGTGCAGGTGGAGATGCCGCTGGAGGAACTGAACCGCATGTTCCCTCCTGGCCAGTTCGGGTTCGGCGAGGGGAAAGTGCAGGTTGGTTTCCATTACGAGGGTTACCCTCATGGCCATTTCGATGCGGAAAATACCCTGCTGAAGGCCCATCTCAAGGGGGAGGGGCAAATTACAGGCGGCGCATTTGAGTACAAGCCAAGAGGTTATCGTTTCACCGAAGTAGATACCCGTTTTTCCTTTGATGAGAAAGACCTGCAGGTCGAAGACATCCGGCTCCGGCTGAATGGCAACAAAATGTGGGGGCGCGGCAGGTTCGAAGGCTTTCTGCCCTTCCTGCTCCTGCCGGGCTGTGAACTGGAAACCACGCTGGAAGTATGTGCCGGAGAATTTGACCTTAACCGGTTCAAGGCGCCTCAGAAATTCCAGCAGGAGGCGGGAAAACCGCAGTCCCCGACCGTGGTGACCCGCCTGGTCAATGCCGGGCTGGAAAACATCCACGCTCATTTGCATCTCGATATCGACAGTGTGAAGTACCGAAATTTCCGGGCAACGGAGGTGAAGGGGGAGCTGACGATGCGCCCGGGTTCGCTGCGTTTCGAAGATACCCGGATGGGCCTGTGCGATGGCCTCTTCCGCCTGAATGGCCGGATCGAAGGGCTGGAGCAGAACCAGCCGGACATCGACGTGCAGGTGCAGTTTGAGAATACCGATATCCACAAAGTGTTTTTGGCCTTTGACAACTTCGGGCAGCAGGACCTGGAAGCGTCCAACATCAGAGGGCAGCTCGATGCCGAGATCAGCTTCAGCGCCCGCGCCAATGCGAATTACGACTTGCTGCCGGCCTCTATGAGGGGCCGGTTCGGAGTGAAGGTCGTGAACGGCGCCCTGATCGGGCTGCCGGCGCTGGACTCCCTGCAGAGTTTCCTGCTGCGCAGCCGGGGCCTGTCCAACATACAATTTGCGACGCTGGAAAATTTCTTTGAATTACGCGGGCGCAACCTTTTGGTCGACCACTTTTTCGTCGCTTCCACTGCCTTGTCCTTCGGGGTAGAGGGGCGTTATGCCCTGGGCGAAGGCACGGATACCGACCTGCTCTTTGAAGTTCCTCTGGCCAACCTTTTCTGGCAGGGTAAGGAAGTAGATGCTCTGGAAAAGCTGCACGATAAAAAACGGGGCCTGTCTATCCTGCTGCGGGCTACGGAAAAAGAGGAAGGAGGCCTGAATTTCAAGTGGATATGGTCGAAGAAGTAGTTGTATCGACAATTTTTCTATGTATTTCAGTGTTTTAAAACCGAAACGTGCCTGCCAGAAAAGGTTCGTCAAGTTAAAAAAGGGGTTATGAAATATTGTCAATTGCTTCTATTCACCTTCCTGTTTGTCTGTCCCCTCGCGGCCGGAGCGCAGGAGGTTGCCGAGGATTGTTACGCCCGCTTTTGGGCGGAAGGGCAGGACGCCTTTGCTGCCCGCAACTATTACGTAGCGCGGCGCAAGTTCCAGGCTGCGCGCATTTGTCCGGACCTTCCGAAAGATCAGGCCAAGGAGGTGGAAAAGTGGATCGATCGCGCAGAGAAAGAGCTTACCAAGGACATCGGCAACCTCTTCGCCCGCCTCGACAGTTTGGAGCAGGCGCTGGAGGATACCGACCAGGATGGCGTCTTTGCTTTGGCGGATGAAGAGCCCGATACGCCGCCTCAGGTGCGGGTGGATACCAAAGGGCGCACCCTGGACAGCGACCAGGATGGGGTGCCCGATTACCTGGACCTGGAACCGTTCCGTACGCCTCGTCCGGGAGAACAGGTGAACAGTGATGGCGTAGTAATGAACCCGATGGGTGGTGGCGCCCTGACCAGAGAAGAGGCAGAGGAACTCATTGCCGAAGCCGCGGCGAAGTATGCAATGAACCAAGCAGGCTCGGGCCCCTCGGCTGTGCCTGTCTTTCCAATGGTCTATTTCGCGGTCAACAGCAGTACCATAAGGTATGCCGATTACGGTGCTTTGGCCAGTATTGCCCAGATGATGAAGGATGATCCTTCCCTCCGCCTGGCCGTTACCGGTTTTACCGATACCTCCGCTTCAGCAGATTACAACGCCCGCCTTTCCTACCGGCGCGCCGATGCTGTTATCCATCATTTGATGAAGGAGTACGGCATCTCCAGGGCGCGGTTTGTCCTTCTTTGGGAGGGGGAATCGTCGTTGCTGGTGCCTGATGGGGCCAGCTACCTGAACCGCCGGGTATCCTTTCGCCTGGCGCAGCCGGAAGATGTAGAAATGTATCCGCCGTGAGGCGATCAGGGGCAGGTTGTCCTCAAAAATAGGCTCGTACGATCTGTTCGTACAAGTCCTCCAGTATTTGCTCCACCATATCGTCTTCCTCAATGAACTGTTCTTTTGGGGCATCGAGGTATTCCTCCGGGATGGCGCGTTCATCACCGGAAGTTCGCACTTCTCGTGCCACAGACTGGGCCGAGGCCTCAAAGTTTTCAGAAGACACGCTACAGTTAGGGGTCAGGGCATTGACGCGGACGTCGGCTTCCCAGGTAACCGTCTTGGTCCGGGTGATAATGTACACGTTGCCTTCTACCGTTCCGTAGACCGGCACTTGGGTTTTATTGCCGGCCGTATCGGTTACGGTTTGGTATTCCAGGATGACTTCCCGGTTGAAGTCTTCATCCCCGGTTTCTTCGCGGATATCGATTTCCAGCGAGCTGAAGCGGATCTCGATGGCGCAGTCGGCGTTTCTCAACGGGTCGTTGAACGCGATGCGGAGGAAGCCGCCGCTTTGGTCTTCCAGCCTGCTGAAAACCTGGTTGATCTCCCAGTTATAAGTAACGTCAAAAGGAGCCTCGGTTGTCACGGTGTAATAAACAATTCCCTTTTTGAGTGCTACCCTGGACAGGGAATCCAGCTCGGCCGTAGGCGGGTCGGCGTAGGTGTATGCTTTGGAGAAGGCGCCGTGGGCCTGTTGAGCGTAGGCCTTCAGGCCGGTAGCGGCCGTTCTGGCCAGGTTGTCTTTACCCTGTTCAAAATAGTGGGCATAGAGTTTTTTCCGGAGCCAGGCCGCTTGTTGTGGTAAGGTGTAAAGCTCTTTTTCGAATGCGCCTGGCAGGAAAGCGCGCGCTTCTTTGATCTTTTCCTGCAAGCCGTAATTGATATCGAGGGCAGCCTTCCAATCTTCCGGTTTTTCTGTGGCGGACAGGCTGCGGCTTTCCGCCACATCCCGAGCCAGGATGTTTTCCAGGGATTGTTGTAAGATGGTTTGCTCCTCTTTACCCCCTTTGCCTTTGTTCAAATCGGCCAGGGCCAGCTTGTAGGCCTTGTCGAAATCCTGCTGGTCGAAGGCCTCCCGGGGAGTGGTGCAGGCGGAAAGCAGAGGCAGGAGAAATAATACTATCGTCTGTCGCATTTCTTTCTGATTGATAAATGATAAGCGCAATGTAAAAAAGTACCGGAAGAATTACCAGGATAAGGATAGGTTGGCCGGAAAAGGAACCGTAAAGCGCTTATATCGTGTACAACACCACCTTCTCCTGCTTCCCTCTCAGCAACAGGTCGCCGATCTTTTTCGGTTCGAAGGAATGGGGCGGCAGGGCCAGCTTGTCCAGCAGGAATTTGGAAAACAGGATGTTGACCCCCAGGTCGTTGCACTTGGACTGAATGCGGGCTGCCGTGTTGAGCACGTCGCCGGAGTACGCAATGTCCCGTTTGACGACGCCTACTTCGCCGGCCATGACGTAGCCGTAGTGGACCCCCGCTTTAAATTCAGGCAGGATGCCGTAAGTTTCCTTATAATAATCGGTTTTGCGGCGAAGGGCCAGCTGGACGTCGAAGAAGCAACGCAGGCAGTTGGCATTCTCCAGCCCATTATCAATTTTCCAGCTGATGACGATCTCGTCGCCTACGTACTGGTAGATCTCTCCTTTTGCGTAGAGGATAGCAGGGGTGGCGTGTTGAAAGACATCTTTGATAAAACGGAAATACAGTTCTTCCCCCAGCTTTTCAGCAATGGTGGTGGAGGAGCGCAGGTCGAGGAACATGAATATACGCTCTTCCCGTTTGGGCCGAAAGTACTTGCCCATCAGGAAGGCGGTGAAGGTGCCGGGGCCGTATTTGTCGTTGACCTGCAAAACGAGCAGGGTGGACAAAACGATGAACAGCCAGAAGAAGTAATTTTGAAGGGTGCTCAGCTCAGAGAAATGGCCGGCCACCATGGCCCATACCTCCGGGACAAATATGGTGAGCCCCGTTTTATTGCTGTGCAGGAACAGCCCGGAGACAAAAGAAACGGCTACGAACAACATGGTAAAAGATAGAAAGATGCTGAACAAGGCCCAGCCGTAGGTTTTGTTCCGTAGCCATTCTTCCCACAGGAGCACTACCGTACTTCCTCCGAAAATGCCGGCCAGAACACCCGACAGGACACTGGTTTGTAATAACAGTTTTGCGTTTACCTCCGGTAAGTCCAGGTTGAGGTCCAGGATGGTAAAATAAACGTTGTAGAACTGAAAAACAGAGATCACGGTCCAGCCGGCCGTGATCCAGAATATCTTCAGGGCTTCGCTTTGGAATTTGTTGTAGGTGAAGTTATCCATAGCCTGGTGGTGTTTTGATCAAAGCCTCCTGAAAATTAAGAAGACTTTTATCAAAGATAACTTTTACCCGGTACTTCCCCTATTGGCGCTCTGCCTGAAAGCGCCTGATGGTTATTCCTCCAGATATTTTTCGATGTTCCGCGCAGCCACCGGCCCCAGTTCAAACGAAGCTTCCAGGGCCGCCCGGAGCTGTTCTTTGCCTGCTGCGCTGCGGCCGCTTTCCTTCAGTACGATGCCGGCATGGTATAGCGCTTCCGGCTCGCCGGTCTGCCCGATGACATGCCGATCCAGAATGTCCAGCGCCTCTTGCCGGTTGCCGTTTTGGAAAGCGGACCAGGCCAGCAGGTGGTAGGACATGGGGTGGGGGCGTTCCCGGACTTCCTGCCGGGCGATCTCAAGGGCCTCGCTGGCCTGGCCTTCCTCGTTTTTCAGCAGGCACAGGTAGCTTTTGTACATGTTTCCGTAAACCTCTTGCGAGGCTTCCCGCAAAAAGCGTTCCCGGTAGATTTGCGCTGCGGCAGTGTCCTGCTCATAAGCGGCGATCTCCGCCAGAAAAAGGTGGTAATCCGGAACCGGATGAATGGATTGCAGGAAGTGCAGTATCCGTTTGGCCTCTTCCGGATTTTTGTCGTGCGAGAAGGCGATCCAGGCAATGCCCTTCAGGGCGTGCAGGCCCGCCGGATTGTGGCGCAGG
The DNA here is from genome assembly GCA_020636405.1 of Lewinellaceae bacterium. GTDB lineage: Bacteria > Bacteroidota > Bacteroidia > Chitinophagales > Saprospiraceae > JACJXW01. The sequence continues at coordinate 732,485 of JACJXW010000004.1, forward strand.
GCTTCCAGGTAAGTTTGGTAGGACTTGCCGGCCTTGCCCTGATGGCCGTACATGTCCGCCAGGTTGGACAACGACCAGTAGCTAATGGGCGTTGAACCGGATGCCCTGGCCAGAGCGGTTGCTTTTTCCATCGTACGGACCGCCTCATCCAACTCGTCTGACTGGTCGTGCAGTTTCACTTTTCGGATGAGGTAATCAAAATGGGCCCCGGAGGCAATATCTTTAAGTAGGAGTTGAGCTTCCAGGCGGTTGCCTCTTTCCAGGGCAACGTCCGCCAGCATCAAAGAGGAAGTGAATTTGTTTTCCCCGATCCCCACCGCTTCCCGGATATAATCCTCGGCTTCCCGGAAGGCATGGCGGGTGATAGCGTTGGCTGCCAGGGACTGCAGGACACCAACCTGGCCCGGAAGGCGGGAGTTGATTGCCAGTAACAGGCTGTCGGAGCGGTGCAACTGCCTGATATCACCGGATAACTTAAAGTGGTTGGCGTACAGCCCGGCCAGTTTCTTTTGAAAGACGAAATTACCGGGGGCCGCTTCCAGCTTTTGTTCCCAGAACTCGATCCGGGAGGACAGTTCCTGCTGCTTGTTCCGGAGGTGTTCCTCGTTCAGGTAGCGTTCGTAATCGGTTTCGTGGGCTATGGGATAGTTGGGGGTAATAAACAGGGCGGCCATCACGATCAGGACGGATGCCAGGATAAAGGCTGTTTTTTTCATGGCGGAGGATGGATTTAATTCTCATTGGATAGTTGATCTCCGGCGGCTTCCTGCACCCTCCACTTTTTAGGGTCGTGGAAGATGCAGGGTGCGCGCCAGGCCAGCATTAGTGGGGCGTTGCCAGATAAGGGAAGGTATTCAGGAACGCTTTGTCATTGGCGTCGACGTTGTCATCGGTCAGCCCGGGGTTGCCGGTGCCTTCCGGGCCGCCGAAGATCAGCAGCAGTTCTACGGAGATTACATCGTCGGCCAGTGCCCTGCCGGTCAGTACATTGGCGCCGTCGAAGAAGGTCGTTTTCCCTTCGGTGGATACGGTCAGCACGTCGGTGGCCAGCACACTGGTAAAGGTTGCGGCATCCAGGCCCAGCGCATTGGTGGAATAACCGGGGTTGAGGGCGAGGAGCTTGTCGTTGAATTTGTCGGCGAAGGCAGCGCCTTGCATGGAAGGAACCGTGGTGTTGAAGGCGTCCTTTTCGGCGGAGCTTACAAATACGGTGTTGATCGCCGGACGCGCCATCTGGTCTTCCTGCATGTAGCGGCTTTCGTCTACAGGCATAATGGGGTCGTCTTCGTTACAGGCGGTGAAGGACAGGGCCAGGGCCATCAGGGCCAGAAGGCCTGTTTTTATTCTGTTTTTCATGGTTGAATGCATTTTCTAAAAAGAGGAGACAATAAGGTGTCCGTGGGTTGACTGGCAGCGTTGCTATCCGTTGGAAGCCGGGCTGCCCAACCCTGGAACGGTTTGACAATAAAAGGATGAATGGATCTTTAGATCTTCCGCTTGGATTCTACCCAGGTATTGAGGGCGGCGGCGTTGCCGAGCATAGATTTGGGGACTTCAACGACGACGGAGAGTACGTTGGTGCCGGCAAAAGTATCGGCGCCGGGCTCGTTAAAGCTGGTGGCATTGCCGGCGATGATCTCGCTGTACTGCGCGAAATCAAAGAAGAACGGGTCGTCACGCGGGCCGGCAAATACTTTCATGCCTTTACCGGAGCCAATTTTGGCTGTTTCGTTGTACTGCGTGATCTCCGCTTCTACCAGCCCTCCATCGGTTTCCACCTGGCTCATCAGCCCGGATTCGGACGGGGCCACCGGGCCGTATACCTGTACTTTACCGTCGCGGAAAACCGCCTGGATGACCAGGTCTTCCACTGCGTCGCCGGTGTTGTCGATGTTGAATTCGACCATCACCTGTTCGTCAAATTTGGCGCTGGCGGTAGCTGCCGGGTCGAGCAAGCCCTGAAGGTTGGCGACAAATACCAGGTTGTCTGCATTTTCCGGGCTCTGGAAAGCGTAATAGTCCGTAATGTCCGAGGCCGTAGCGGTGACGGCGGGCGCGTCGATGTGGTCGGCCGCCCAAACGATGCCTACAGCAGTAGCTAAGACTACCAGGGCTGTAAGGAGCAAATTCTTGATTTTCATATCAATTGGTTGTTTTTAAAAATGAATTACCTGTTTACATCCCCAGTTACGGAAGGGAGAGAGGGGGCGGATTAAAAAAAGGTGATTTTTTTTAAAAAAGCTTCTCAGTACTCAGATCCAACAATCGAACCCGAGCCCTAGGAAAATAGCCTGAAGCGTTTCGCACTCGAGACAGTATGGATAGTACTAAATTTGTGCACCTGCTTACTTATTCCTGAATACGGGCCGGGAAAGGGGGACAGGCAGCACGCCGGGCCAGGCGTTGGCCCTCTTAAAGATTGGATAAGAAAAGCGAATTGCGAAAGCCCCTAATAGCTTTTTTCATCATAAACCCCTAAATTGCCCCTGATTCATTTAACCTGACTGTTATACTGCGGAACTTCAACCCACTGCAGTATAATACCGGCCATACAAACTGTTAGAGCCGGTATTAACATTAAAACCATGAAAAACAAACTATTTTTCCCCGTGGCAGTCATTCTGCTGCTCACCAACCTCTTGGCTTTTACCGCTACTTCCTTCGAGAACAAAAATGCCAAGGCCGAAGAAGAGATCAAAGCGCTGATCCTCAAATCCTACATCAATGGCGCCTTCAACGATCTCGACCCAGAAGCCATGCGCGCCGGCTTCCACCCCGATTTCGCCATCTTCTCCGCCGACGGGGAGAACATCCGCAAATACCCGATCGCCACCTGGGCGGATGGTGTGGAAAAACGGAAAGACGATCCCGAATTCGACCCCGCCAAAAACAAGTGGGAGCACAATTTCGCCAGTATAGACGTTACCGGTGGCTCGGCGGCGGTGAAGGTCGAGCTCTTCCACGAAGGCAAGCACGTATATACGGATTACCTGTCGCTGCTGAAATTCGAGAGTGGGTGGAAGATCGTGGCGAAGGTGTATCATAAGCATTGATGGCCATTTTAAGAGTCCAATTCCAATTGGGCTCTGAATTCTAGCGTGGATAGTAGGTTGATAAAAGAATCTCTGCGGATTCAATGAATTGGCCTTCTGCAGTATAATTTCCAATTTTCCTGATTGTAACGTTTTGCGTAGCTGCCCTGAAGACGTGAACCCGGACCCCAAATACGCTGACCAGTTATGCGTCAGTGTATTTGGGCCGGAGACGTTGACGTGAACCCGGATCCCCAAATTTATTTGGGTCGGAGACGTTACACCCGTCAACTTGAGGGGACGCGGGTTTATCGTCTTCGACGCCAAAAAATTTTGGCGATCCCAGTCGGCGTTCAATCCCAGTCATATCGAAATTCCCTGATTGTAACGTTTTGCGTAGCTGCCCTGAAGACGTGAACCCGGACCCCCAAATACGCTGACCAGTTATGCGTCAGTGTATTTGGGCCGGAGACGTTACACCCGTCAACTTGAGGGGACGCGGGCCTATCGTCTTCGACGCCAAAAAATTTTGGCGATCCCAGTCGGCGTTCAATCCCAGTCATATCGAAATTCCCTGATTGTAACGTTTTGCGTAGCTGCCCTGAAGACGTGAACCCGGACCCCGGACCCCCAACCAGTTACGGATGACAGTTATGCTGTCAGTCGGTGTATATATCCTGAAAATCCTGTTAATCCTGTCTACACCCGTCAACTTGAGGGGACGCGGGTTTATCGTCTTCGACGCCAAAAAAATTTGGTTCACCCTGTGGAATTTATATTTATTCCACAGGGCAGGCCCAGCTAGCGTTGGTTTTTCGTCTCTGATCCGAGACATACTTCATCGCAGCTACGCAATCCGTTATATTCAGCAATTTTCTTATAAATTGGACAAAATGCATCAATTAAATTTCTACCGACTTATTTTGATGATCTCGTTATCCTGGCTTGCCATTCCTGCCCAAGCCCAGAGCCTGGTAATCACTACCCAACCCCAAACGCCGGAACAAGTCGTCCGGGAGCTCTACGATCTCGTCACCTTCCCCGCCGGCACTACGCCCGACTGGGACAAGGTGAAAAGCCTCTTCATCCCGGAGGCCGTCATCGTGCTGCGCACCAGCCGGGAGGCCACCACTGTCTTTTCGGTGGACGGCTTCGTGGCCGATTTCGTCCGCTTCATCGAGCAGGCGAAGGTGGAGCAGACGGGCTTTACCGAAAAGATCATCCGCATGGAGCCCATGGTGTTTGGGGATATGGCGCAGTTCCTGGTGTTGTACGAGGCCAGCATCCCCGGCAGGGACTTCCCTCCGCAACAGGGGGTCGACAATTTTTCCCTGATCAAAAAGGATGGGCAGTGGAAGATCGCGGCCATCACCAATGAGGTGCCGGCGGAAGGGCGGCCGCTGCCGGAGGTGCTGAGGGAGTGAGTGGGGTGAGTTTTCGGACGTACCATTTTTAAGAAGCTGAGCGGCGAGGGTAACGCACCACTTAAAAGTGGTACGTCCAAAAAAAAACCGGCCACGCTGGGCCGGTTTCCAAAAGAGCTTTGAGAGGCTATCTACATACCAAAAATGAGGACATCCTTTGATATCCCCGAAAAATCTTTCATGGGATTATAATAGCATTCGTGGGATTACAATCTTTGTTCTTCCTCTTCTTCCAGAGGAAGCTGTCAACTATCGTTCTTTCTTGTTGACCATACAAAAGTCAGCAATAATCCAGGGGTTGTGAAGTGCAATTTTTAGGATTACTGGGGGTTTGAAAAATAAAAATAACTTTATAAATTTTTGATTTTCAATTATTAAGTATTGAATAAAAGAGAGTTTTCTGTAAATTTTTGAATTATTTCATGTACTTTTTTTTTCAGGAAGTTGCCACGGTATGAAAAAACCTTTGAGGTTTTCGAAAACCTCAAAGGTTTCGGATGACGTTCTTCTTTCCTCATTCCTTAATAATGGAGCCATCCCAGAGCGAAACCCAAGGCGTGGCCAGGTTCACCCAAAAATAAGTTAGGCAAATCATCCGGTTGAGCGTAGAGGCGGCCGTAGGCAGACCCATAAGCCTCCGCGAACATACCGGTACCACCGGAATAGTTGTACTGGAAAGATTGGATAATAGTACCGTTATTGCCGATCTCGCTAGAGAGCGGAGTAGCAGTGAAATTCAGCTCACTACTTCGATAGGTGACCCAGGTTCGGGCGGGCGGGAATACCTCGCCTGTTCCACAGTGAATACTCCCGGTTGATCCACCGGTAATCGGCCCATGTCCGAACCAGGTGCCTTCGAAGGTATAGAGTTCGGCGTAGCCCACCCATTCGCCGCCACACCCGGACGGATCGTAACAAATGACCGGGTCCTCACAGGAATTCGTGACCGGGCGATGGTACAATTCCATTTCAAACATTACGATCAGCGGATGCCAACGGCCACGGCGGGACTCTACCACGCCTTCCAACATAGCTTCGGAAGGCCCTGCCCGGAATACCTCCAGTTCTTCCGCATTGAAGTGCTGCGCAACTTCCGGGGGCACATCCGGCGCCTCAAACGCCATAGTTCGGCCGTCCGTGATTTCAGGAACGTCTGTAAAATTATCCTTCTGGCAGGCAATGATCGTTAAACTAAAGAACAGGCCCGCCAGGAAAAAACGGGAAAAAAATGATATTGTTTTCATGGCTTTTGATATTATTGATCAAAAAATAGTTGTCTTTTTGGGGCATACAGGCTTTCGTCTCCGCCTTACCGATTCATCTTCGCAAACTCCCCGATGTAGAACCGCTCACCAGCGGCCACCTTCACCAGGTACAACCCCTCCGGCAGGTTCGCTATATTGATGCGCACCGGTTCGGCCGGCCCGGAGAAGCCCAGCTGGGCCTTTTGGAACAAGCGCCCCCAGGTGTCGAAGACCTCCACCCGGGCGGTGTTTCCGGGAACGTCTTCCTTAAACTTCAGATAGAGATATTCACGCGCCGGGTTGGGATAGAGGCGGATGCCGCCCTGCCGGTACTGCTGAGTAGCGCCGGAAAGGATCTCTACCTGCATGCAGGCCTCATTGCTGCCGGCCACATCCTCGACGGCCAGGCAAACGTTGTAGGCGCCGGGTTCCGGAAAGACATGCGTCGGGTGCTGCTCCTCGCTGGTGGTTCCGTCTCCGAAATCCCACAGCCATTGTGCTCCAACGCAACCGGGATGGACAATGGAGGTGTTGGTGAAGGCATACTCCAGGTTTACTTCCGTCTGGCTGGAGCTGAAGGCGGCGACGGGCGGCAACGCTACGCAATACGATGAAATATTGGTGGCATAGTACTGAAAGGCCATGATATCGAGGTCGCCGTCGCCGTCCAGGTCGCCCTGGGCGACGATGAATCCGTTGTTTACCGGGACACCCGGTTCAAAGGAGGTATACCCCAGTTCATCGTACTTGTTTTCATGAAAGAAAAGTTGATAGAGATTGGGGTCTATATCGATGTGCCAAAGGGTATTCATCATATCGACATCCCCATCGCAGTCCCAGTCGGCCAGCGCTCCAAATATGGGCCCGTTAGGGGTTGCGGGCAGGCTCAGCCCGAAGGGGTCGGCCACCCTTGCTTTAAAGTTGGGCGCGGCAGGGGTTCCTATATTTTCCTGGTAGAGGAAATGGCCGTTGGTCCTGCCGTTGATGAAGGCGTCGTAGTCTCCGTCGCCGTCAAGGTCGGCGAAGGCGGGGGTGGCGACGGAGGCAGCGCTTACGCCTCCCGAGCTGAGGCCAAAGGGGGTGTACAGGATATCGCCGACGTCAAAGACAGGATCCGTTGCCGTTCCAGAGTTCAGTATGCAGATAAAGGCGCCCTCTCCGGTGGGGGAGACGCAGTCTTTGCGGCCGAACAGGTCGAGCAGCCCGTTGCCATTGATGTCCACGAATTTGATATTGGTTGCCGCTTCTGGTATTCCGAAAGGATAGGACGCTTCAAATTGAAAATCAGGGCAATCGCTGTCTCCTACGTTCCGGTAAAAATCCAGAGAGGTTTCCGTAAAGCACCCTGAAGAATAGTTCCACTTTTCTCCGACAAACAGGTCCAGGTCGCCGTCACTATCGATATCGGCCAGAGTAGGGAACATCACGCCTCCGGGGTGCGGCGTGAGGCCGAGTTCGAAAGGATCCGCTACCACTTCGCCGAAAAAGTCAAGCTGCCCGAAAACCGGCGTCAGAAAAATGGCCGTTAGCAGGATTAGGAGCGTGGTGACACGGCGCCCTCTTTTGCGTTTGGCATAATGTGTTTTCATGATTTGCAGGTTTATTTGGTTATGAAAATGAGGAGCTTCATTGTTCCCAAATCGTACCTGGAAATAAGCGGTAGGTGCGTTTAATTGCTTAGCGGATCGTCTTAAATGTTTGACGATTTGTCTAAAGGGTTGCGCAATCCCTAAGGCAGGAAAGTTTAGTGTAACAATAAGGCGGAGGGCTTCGTAGAAGCTAAGGAAGATTTTTTGCAAAAAAAAACCGGCCACGCTGGGCCGGTTTCCAAAAGAGCTTTGAGAGGCTATCTACATACCAAAAATGAGGATATCCTTTGATATCCCCGAAAGATCTTGCATGGGATTATAATAGCATTCGTGGGATTACATCTTTGTTAGTAGTAAGTCTTATTTTTTCCGTCCTCTTCTTCAAGAGGAACCTGCCAACTGTCGTTCTTCATCGTTGACAATACAAATGTCTACAATAATTAAAGGCTTGTGAAGTACATTTAGCGGAATTACTGCGTCTGATTTATTGCTAAATTGATCATAAGTTTTTGATTAGTAGGTATTTGTGATTAAAAATTTAGCAATTCGTTGATTTTTAATGGGCTATTTTAATAATTTTACGCCCTTCTTTTCCTCTTTTTTTATCAAAATTTGTGCTCTTTCTTAATCCTACTAGGATTCACACCAAACTCTTCGGTAAAATTGCGGCTGAAGGTAGAGAGGTTTTTAAAGCCTACGTCTATAGCCACCTGGGTGATGTTCAGTTGTGTGGTTTCCAAAAGCTGCCGGGCTTTATGGAGCCGCACCCGGCGGATGAAATCGGCAATGGACTGGTTGGATAGGGCTTTGAATTTTTTGTACAGGGAGGCCCGGCTGATGCCGATCTGCTCGCAAAGCTGTCCGATGCTGAAATCGGGGTCGCTCAGGTTGTCCCTGATGAGGCCATGCAACTCCCGCATGAAGTGGTCCTCGGAATGGATATCCTCATCGGGTAGGGTATGCTGAGGTTGAAAAAGGAAAGAGAGGTCGCGGTAACGTTCCTGCAGCCGGGCGCGCAGTTCGATCAGGTTATCGATCTGAGCCTGGAGTTCCTCCGGGGCAAAAGGTTTGGCGAGATAGGCGTCTGCCCCCGTTTGCAGGCCTTCGATCCGGGAGGCGATATCGGCTTTGGCAGTGAGCAGAATTATGGGAATATGGCTGGTTCGCCTGTCGGCCTTCAGTTGACGGCTCATTTCCAGGCCGTCCATTGCGGGCATCATGATGTCGCTGATAATGATGTCGGGGATGAGAATGAGGGCCCTGGCCAGGCCCTGTTGTCCGTCGTATTCGGCCACGATATGGAAGCGGGAACTCAGTACCGTACTGATGTATTCCACGACATCCCGGTTGTCTTCGACGAGGAGTACGGTATATTGTTCATGGCCTGTTGCCTTTCCACCGGCCTGGCCCGCCGCTTCCGGGGTGGGAATGTAAGTGGAAACTGATTCCTTAATGCCTGATCGTTCGTATTCATAGCCGGCGGTGGCATTGTGGGTGATGGGCAGGGTAATGGAAAATACCGTGCCTTTCCCCGGCTCGCTCTCGACGGCGATCTCGCCTTTGAGGAAATGGACGAGCTCTCGGGTGAGTGCCAGGCCGATGCCGGTTCCAGCCCCCTCCAGCCCCCCTCGATCCCCCCGAAGGGGGGAAGTGGCAGAGGGGGGGCTGGGGGAGCCTGTGGCTTGATAAAACCGTTCGAAAATATGCGGCAACGCCTCTTTGGAAATACCCGGCCCGTTGTCCGCAACAGAGATTGTCAAAGCTTCCGCTTTCCGACTTCCGCTTTCCGACTTCCGACTTCCCACTTCGACCTTCACCTCTCCTCCCCGGGGAGTAAACTTGATGGCATTGGAGATGAGATTGGACAAAATGTCCATCAGCTTATCCGGATCGTAGTCTATCACCAGTTCCTCCAGCCCGGAGGTGAATTTCAGTTGGATGTTTTTCTGCTCGGCGGACGAATGAAAGGATTCCACGATGTATTTGATGTACCGGATCACATCGTCCTGCACAAGGTGAGCGGGCAGGTGTCCGGATTCGAGCCTGGACAGCGTGAGGATCTGGTCGACGAGCTGAAGCAGGCGGCGGCCGTTGCGGCGGATCATCTCCGGGCCCTTGTTGAGCCAGGCGGAAGGATGGGCCTGTATCTGGTCCGCCATTCCGAGGATGATGGTGAGAGGCGTTCGAAACTGGTGGGTAATGTTGGTGTAAAAGCGGCTTTTGAAAGCATCGAGCTCCCGGATGCGGGTATTTTCGGCACGCTCCGCCAGTTGAGCTTGTTCGGCGGCGGATTTTTCCTCCTGCAGGGTCTTCAATTGCCGGGCAATACCCATGGCGAACAATAGGACCATGAGGGTTTGGCCGACATATCCGTAGACGTAGGAGGGCAAATTCAGGAACCCGAACCAGGCATTCACGTTGTTCGCAAATTCCTGGAGCACATAAGTCAACATAGCGGCCAGGTAAATGCCGGCGCCTTTGTTCCCTTTGAACCAGGCCGCTGCCGCCGCAATGAGTATGGTCAACAATAAAGGGAGATTCGCCAATACTCTGAACGAGACCAACTTGAAGAACGGGCCCGGCGCCACATTCGAAAATTCACCGGCGGCAAATACCATCTTGACTAACATGGCGCCACTTATTATATCGACGAGGACCAACGCCGCCCAGATCTTGTCCCATACCGGCAATAATTTCGGCAATTGCAAATACAGGCGCGAAAAGCCATAATGGAAAAGATACACAAGCGACCAGGTGACAGGCACTACCACGATCGGGCTGCGAAGATGAACAGACGGAAATAATATTTCACTCGCATAGCCCCTGTACTCCATGATGATCATGGCAAATGCCAGTACGAAAAGGCTGAAAAACAAGGAGACGTACTGGCGCTGGTACAGGAAAATGATCAGATGGTAGATCGCCACCGCCAGCATGATGCCGATCATCAGGGCATCAAAAAATCGAATGTGCCGGTCAACGGCAAAATAGGCATGAGGTTTGAAAAGCGCATTGCCAAAAGCGCTCCGCATACCCTTACCTACCGCCCCGATTCTTTTCAACCTGAAAAATACCGTCAGCGTGTCCTGAGCCGGCAGGCGCAAAGGCATACAGGACAATGTGCCGTAAATGCCTTTGAAAGGTTTTTCCCCAAGGGGCCGGGATTCGCCTGACTTCAGATGGGCAAAGCGGTTGGAATCAATGGGCATGAAAAGATCCACCATGCCGGCGTCGAAGTTGATCAGCCATTCCTCATCCTCATCCAGCTGAGAAAGGATCGTAAGCCGGCCCCAGATGTAATGGATCTCCGGGCCCAGGTCGCCGGCGAAAGCGCCTGCCCGCCATCGTTCCTCCTGACTGAAAAGCGGCTGAAAAGCAGGCGCTGCTACTTCTTGGATCGTCCGGCCTTCCACTTTATCCACAAATACGAAAAGGTAATCCTGTAAGGGATACAGGCCATCCTGGTATTGCTCATCCGCGGAGGATAGGACGAGCATGTCATGCTCCATAGGCTGAGCCAGGCCCCGCAGGGAGAAAAGGGCCAAACAGGTAAAAACCAGCAGGCCGGTACGGCGCCGTTTTTTCATAGGTGGAAAGCTGTATGCTAACCCTCAAATTGAGGGTTCTGGGCGGTAGTTGCAATGGCATTTGTCAGTTATGAAAAAACCTTTGAGGTTTCCGAAACCTCAAAGGCTTTTTTAGGCTGGTGTTCATTTACTTCAGGAGGGGCCCCGGATGGGCGAACCGCGAACACCGAATAGCGTTTAGGGGCCGGAGAAAAATGGCCGTATCAAATGGGGAAGTTATTCTTCTCCGGGCCCTTATGTTCAACAATCCATATCCTGAAGGTCTGTTCCCCAGCAGTGCCATTCCTGATCCTGGAATTTTTCAGCATCCTTCACCCTGCCGTTGTGGTTGACGCTGTCCCAGTTGATCTCCAGCAGGTTGTCGGCATCGGCTTTGTACACCTCATAGGCACGGTCGAACCCATCGGCGGCGGCGGCGCCCTCCCGGTATTCGATGTAGCCGCCGTTCTCGGGCGCACCGGGAATGACATTCGTATAGCGGATGGCCGCTGCGCCGTTCCCGTTATCGCGCCGGTAGTCAATGTCGATAAAAGGCCTGGGGTTGTTGGGGTCGAAATTCAGCTCCCAATGGGCATAAGACCGGTCGTTGGCAGTTATACCCGAATACCAGTGGACCTGAGAAAAGCCTCCGCTTTGCGAGATGTACATGTCCCATTTGACTTCAGAAGAAGCCAGCAATTCCCCGTACAGCTCGGCATGATAGCTCACGCCATTGGCATCGGCCACTTCATACGCCCAGAGCCAGACGCCGCCACCCTGATACTCGGGCTGATGGTTGAAGGATTCGAAAAAGGCGAGCGTCGGAATGGCCAGGTGTACCGTCAGCACCGTATTCCACACCAATACATTGGCGGCGGAGTACCCCCAGTTGTTGATCGTCCTTCCTTCCACCTGTAGCAGGCTATCCGTTGCTCCCGGGTCATCCATTTCGGTGAATGGCTGGAACGGCATCATAAAGGTTTCCGGCGCCGGCAACTGAGGGGCTGCCTTCCCGGCATAGGGGTCGGCGGATTCGGTTATCTCATCCTTTTGACAGGATTGCGTGAAAAATACAGAAAGAACAAGAGCGAAAACAAAGCTTAACTTTTTCATTAGATTGAATCTTTTGGTTTAGAAAACGAGCTTGTCCGGAAGCCGGATTTGGAAGCGAAAACATACATAGGCTCAAAATTGCCGGCCGAACAACGCTACTAATCCCCTAAACGAGAGTCCGTAGTTAAACCCTACCCTGAGCAGGCGATTTTTTTCGGACGCTGCCCAGTGGCAGTTGGAGGCCGGTAAGTTTCCCGATAAAAGCAGGCCCGGCAGCGAAGGGCGAGAACAGCTTTTTCCGGCCCGGACAGGTGGAGGAGAGCTACTGGGAATTGTGATTTTTCGGGGTGTTTTGCGTATCATTGGGGTTTAAGTGATGTTTTGGTTACAACTCCGTTTGATATGAAAAAATACTGCCTGCTCGCTTTGTTGCTGCTCGCCGGCCCCGGGCTCTTTGCCCAGCCCATCCACGAAGAAGAACGCTATGTGCCGGAGACCGACCCGCTGGTGCTGGCCAAGCTGGAAGAGTGGCAAAACCTGAAGTTCGGCCTGCTGATGCACTGGGGAGCCTACAGCCAGTGGGGCATCGTGGAATCCTGGTCGCTGTGCCCGGAAGATTACGGATGGTGCGAACGCAAAAAAGGGGAGAACCCCCAAAATTACTACGCCTATAAACAGGAGTACGAAGGGCTGCAGAAGACCTTCAACCCCACGCAGTTCGAGCCCGAAAAATGGGCCGGGGCCGCCAGGGCCGCCGGCATGAAGTACGTCGTCTTCACCACTAAGCATCACGACGGTTTCTGCATGTTCGATACCAGGTATACCAATTACAAAGTAACCGGCCCGGAATCGCCCTTCCGAACCAACCCCCGGGCCAATATCACCCGGTCCATCTTCGATGCCTTCCGGGCGGAGGGCCTCTGGACGGGGGCCTATTTTTCCAAACCCGACTGGCACAACGAAAACTACTGGGACCCTTATTTCCCCCCTTTTGACCGCAATGTAAACTACGACCCGAAACTTTATCCCGACAAGTGGGAAAAATACGTGCAGTTCACCCACAATCAGATCCTGGAGCTGGTATCGGACTATGGAAAGGTCGATATCCTTTGGCTCGACGGCGGCTGGGTGAAAAAACGCTCGGAAGAGAACGTGAACGAAAACTACCAGGGGAAGTTTGAAGAGGCCGGCGCCGGAGGTTTCATCAAACACCGGATCGTGGATCAGGATATCCGCATGGACGAACTGGTGGCCCGGGCCCGGGAGAAACAACCCGGCCTGATCGTCGTCGACCGGGCTGTGCACGGCAAAAACCAGAACTACCTCACTCCCGAGAACCGGGTGCCTGAGAAGGCGTTGCCTTACCCCTGGGAGTCCTGCATCATTTCCGGCGGCGGCTGGGCCCATACGCCCAACGCCAAATACATGAGCGGCCGCGAGGGCATCCACCTGCTGGTGGATATCGTAGCCAAAGGGGGGAACCTGTTGCTCAATATTGCTCCCACGCCGGAGGGCACTTTCCAGCAGGGCGCCTATGATCTTTTGAAAGAATACGCCGACTGGATGGACGTAAACGGTTCTGCCATCTACAATAGCCGGGCGATCGCTCCCTTCAAGGAAAACAACATCGCTATGGTGCGGCACCCCGACGGCAGTATGGCCTTCTTATACCTGGCGGCGGAAGGGGAGGAGGAACTGCCTGAGGCGTTCACCATCACTTCCCACCAGCCGGTGCAGGGCGCTGAAGTCACTCTTCTCGGCGCCAAAGGGGTGCTGAAATGGAAAAAAGAGGGCGCCGGGTTTAAGGTTTTCTTTCCTGAAAAATTGAGAAAGAACCCACCCTGCCGTTATGCCTGGACCATCAGGGTGTCACAGGTCAATTGAAAAACCAGCCTATGCTCAACCCCCCGCGAAAGCGGAGTTCCGCCTTTTCCTCCGAGAAGGTATCCTGAGTGGGGTCCAGGAGCAGGTAGGGGAACAGGCCCGCAGCGACAAAGGCGGATCCGGATGCCGGTTGGTAACGGTAGCCCAACCCCAGGACGAGGTCCAGCAGTAGGTCGGAATCGTCGCGGTTCCAGAAGCGCAGGCCTTTCGAGTAGGGCGTGAGTGCAAGGGTGATCTCCGGATGGTGGTTGCTGCCGCCCAGAAGGAAAGCGGCGCCTACCGGTATCGCCAGATCCTCTCCCCAGATGCCGCCGCCTGCCCGGAGGTAGCCGGCCGCCTTTTCGGTGGCAAAGAGGCGCCGGGTATAGTTGAGCGAGTAGTGAGGTGCAGCACCGCCGGCTTCCAGGAATATCCCCTGCAGCGCCTGTGCGTTTAGAGGCTGGCTGAAGAACAACAACAGAAAGGCGAAGAGGAGGAATATCCGCGAGAGGGCCATGAGTATAAATTATGATTGATGCGAATATAAGTTTTGGATATGAAAAAGCATGGGTTTATTGGATTTCTCCTGTTGATCGGTATTCCAGTTTTAGTAATGGCTCAGCCCGAACCTGCCTCGAAGAAACCGAACATCATCTACATTCTCGCTGATGACCTCGGCTACGGCGAGCTGGGCGCCTACGGCCAGCAGCTTATCGAGACCCCGAACATCGATGCGCTCGCCCGTGAGGGCCTGCGGTTCACACAGCACTATTCCGGCGCCCCGGTCTGTGCGCCTGCCCGCTGTGTGCTGATGACGGGCCAACACACCGGCCATGCCCACATTCGCGGCAATGACGAATGGGGAGAACGAGGTAAAGTATGGGACTATCAGGCCATGTTCGACGATCCTTTCCTGGAGGGCCAACGCCCATTGCCCGACAGCGTGGTGACCGTTGCCGAGAGGTTGCAGGCGGCGGGTTACGCTACGGGCAGCGTTGGCAAATGGGGGCTGGGGGCGCCCACAACCGAAGGCGTACCCAATAAACAAGGCTTCGATTTCTTCTTCGGGTACAATTGCCAGCGGCAGGCCCATACCTACTACCCCCTGCACCTTTGGAAAAATGAAGAACGGGTGTTGCTCGGCAATAAGGCGGTACCTCCACACAGCAACCTGGCGGAAGGAGCTGGCCCACGTGATCCCGAAAGTTACGTCGACTTCGAACTCGATGTTTATGCTCCTGCCCTTATGCAGGAGGAGGCCCTGGACTTCATGGAGCGCAACAAAGAACGGCCGTTCTTCCTCTATTATGCATCGCCCATCCCCCACTTGCCGTTGCAGGCGCCCCGGCATTGGGTGGAATACTATCAGAAAAAACTGGGGCCGGAAGAACCCTATACCGGAACGAGCTATTTTCCCAACCGAACGCCCCGGGCTACCTATGCGGCTATGATCTCTTACCTCGACCAGCAGGTGGGCGAGCTGGTGGCCAAATTGAAAGAAATGGGCCTATACGAAAATACCCTCATCCTCTTTTCCAGTGACAATGGCCCGTCCTACACCGGGGGCGTCGACGCGGAATTCTTCAACAGCGCCGGCCCTTTCCGGGAAGGTTACGGTTATACCAAAGGCTTTGTCCATGAAGGGGGCATTCGCGTGCCGATGATCGCCTGTTGGGCCGGGCATATAGAACCAGGCCGTACCACCGATCACCTCTCCGTCTTTTACGATGTGTTGCCGACCCTCTGTGAGATAGCCGGAGCTCCAGTGCCCTCGGGTACCGACGGCATCAGCTTTCTACCCACTCTGCTCGGACAAACGCAGAAGCAACACGACTACCTGTACTGGGAATTCCCGGAGTACAAGGGACAGCAGGCCGTGCGGATGGGCCCCTGGAAGGGAATCCGCAAAAATTTACAGGAAGGAAATACGGACATCGAACTGTACAATCTGGTAACGGATATACAGGAGGAGGTAAATGTAGCCTCCGGGCATCCCGAAGTGGTGGAGCAGATCCGTGCGATCCTGGCTGCAGCACATGAACCTGCCGCTTTGGATCGGTTTAGAATGGAAGCTCTGGGGGATGCCCGGAGGGAGATTAAAGATTAGTCAGTTATCCATTACTTTACCGAGAAGCGGTACACTGTCTTGGTTTCGTACTTGTCTCCCGGACGCAATACCGTCGAAGGGAATTCCGCCTGGTTGGGGGAGTCGGGGTAGTGCTGGGTTTCCAGGCAGAAGCCGGTGCGGTGGGCATAGGCGACGCCTCCCTTGCCAATATTGCTGCCATCCAGGAAATTACCGCAGTAGAATTGGATGCCAGGCTCGGTGGTCAGCACCTCCATGAACCGGCCGGTGGTCGGCTCGTAGGCGGTAGCTGCATTTTCCAACCCCTGTCTTTCCCGATTGAGTACGAAGTTGTGGTCATAACCCTGGCCGAACCGGAGCTGCTCATTATCTGCGTTCACGCGTTCGCCGATGGCCGTGGCGGTGCGGAAATCGAAAGGGGTGCCTTCCACCGGGCGCAATTCGCCGGTGGGGATCAGGGTGCTGTCTACAGGAGTGAAATAGTCCGCTTTTATCATCAGCTCGTGGCCAAGGATGTCTCCCTTGCCAGCGCCTTTCAGGTTGAAATAAGTATGGTTGGTCAGGTTGACGATGGTCGGCTGGCTGGTTGTGGCTTCGTATTCGATCAGCAACTCATTGTTATCGTTGAGCAGGTAGCGTACCGTTACGTTCAGGTTGCCTGGATAGCCTTCTTCTCCGTCCGGGCTGGCCCGGCTGAGTTCCACGCCCACATAACCTTCTTTTGCCGCTTCTTTGGCTTGCCAGAGGTGCTTGTGGAAACCCATCGGGCCACCGTGCAGGGCATTGGCGCCGTTATTAGTGGCCAGGGTGTATTCCTTTCCGTCGATAGTGAATTTGCCCCCGGCGATGCGGTTGCCGTAGCGTCCGATGATGGCGCCGAAGTAGGGATGGTCCTTCTGATAATCCTCCAGTTTGTCAAAGCCCAGGGTGACATCGTCGAGCTGCCCGCTTTTGTCGGGTACCAACAGCCGGGTGATGATGCCGCCGTAATTGGTGATCTCCACCTGCATACCGTTCTTGTTCCTGAGGGTGTACAGTTTTGCCGTTCCTTCCTCCGTTTGTCCGAAATCGGTTTCTTCCAGGGACAGAGCGGCTTCCGGCTCCTCGTTTTGCTGTGGGCTGCTGTTTTTGCAGGCAAAAGCAAAGAAAAGCAAGGCGATAAAGGGAAAGTAGGTACTGGATCTCATATTTATCGTTTTTGATTGTTGGTTTTTGAATACCCCTGCGCCCTCCGAATCGGATTCGGCGGGAGGTATGGCTCTGCTGGAAGGAAAAAGAAGGACTAACGATAATACATTTCATTCCAGCGCAACTCCTGCCGGAATCGGTGGAGTTGGGCCTGTTCATCGATCAGCAGGTATTCGATATTGGCCATTTCCGAAAAGTCTTCCAGGAACTCCGGGGTAAGCGATTGGCTGTAGCAGGTGTGGTGAGCTCCGCCGGCGTAGATCCAGGCGGCGGCGGCTGTTTGCAAGCCTGGTTTGGGCTTCCACAGCACCCTGGCGACCGGCAGTTTGGGAAGGGCCTGTTCGGGCTCTACTGCTTCAACGGTATTCACCAGCAGGCGGAACCGGTTGCCCATATCGATCAGGGAGGCGTTGAGGGCCGGGCCGCCGGCAGCGTTGAACACCAGGCGCACCGGATCAGCCTTGCCGCCGATGCCCAGCGGATGGATCTCGCAGGAGGGCCTGCCGCTGGCAATGGAGGGGCAGATCTCCAGCATGTGCGCGCCCAGTACCTGATGGTTCCCTGGCTGGAAGTGGTAGGTGTAATCTTCCATGAAGGAGTTGCCTCCCGGCAAGCCGGCGCCCATTACTTTCATACAACGCACCAGGGCCGCCGTTTTCCAGTCGCCTTCCGCACCGAAGCCATAGCCGTCAGCCATCAGGCGTTGAACGGCAATGCCCGGAAGCTGTTCCAGTCCGTGCAGGTTCTCAAAGGTGTCGGTAAAGGCCGTGAAGCCGCCGGCTTCCAGGAAAGTACGCAGGCCGATCTCTATTCTGGCGGCCTCCCGCAGGGAAGCGTGTTTTTTACCTCCCTTTCTCAGCGGCCGGGCCAGTTCGTATTCCTCCTCGTAAGCTTGTGCCAATTGGCCGATGGCCTTGTCCGAAACGGCGTTCACCATTTTCACCAGGTCGCCCATTCCAAAACCGTTAACCGAAAAGCCGAACTGTACCTGAGCGGATACTTTATTTCCCTCAGTAACGGCCACCTCCCGCATATTGTCGCCGAAGCGGGCGACTTTCATACCTTGCATATCTTTCCAGGCGGCAGCCACCCGCGTCCAGGTGCCTACCCTTTGCACGGCCGCCTCGTCCTGCCAGTGGCCCACCACCACCTTGCGGTTCAGGCCCATGCGGCTGTTGATGAACCCGAATTCTCTGCCTCCGTGAGCCGACTGGTTCAGGTTCATAAAATCCATATCGATGGAAGGCCAGGGAATGTCCCGGTTGAACTGCGTGTGCAGGTGCAGCGTAGGTTTTTGAAGTACCTTCAATCCGTTGATCCACATTTTTGCGGGAGAGAAGGTGTGCATCCAGCAAATGAGGCCGATACAGCTTTCGGAAGTATTGGCCTCCTGGCAGAGGCGGTAGATGGCGTCCGGGGAAGTGAGTACCGGCTTGAATTTCACTTTTACCGGAATGGCTTTCGAGCGGTTTAGCGCAGCGGCGATCTTTTTGGAGTGTTCCGCCACCTGTTTGAGCGTCTCTTCCCCGTACAGGTGTTGGCTGCCGGTGATGAACCAGGCTTCGTATGATTGGAGGTCGATCATTTTATGTTTTTTTGAATATACAAACACTGTTCGCCGGGCCAGCATCTTTGCTCCCGGGCAGCCCTAAATGAATCCTTTCCGATCTCTACTGGCCAGTATGCATCTGTAACAGGAACCGTACCTTTTTCCCGGCTCCTGGAAAAGAAATACCAATTACCCCGTGAAGTACAGGTAAGCCATGATAATGAGTACGATCACAACCCCCGACCAGAAGATATCGCCCTTGGTATAACTGGCCCGGTTTTCTGCCTTGTGCTCAGCGGTCATGGTGCCGAAAGTAAGGCCGCTGATGCGTTCGTACGAAGGCGCTTCGGTGGCGTAGCTGACGGACACCATTACAACAGCACACACAACAAAGATGAGCAGGCTGTAATACTGGAAGAAGATGTTGTTGATCACCCAGAAGAAGGAGCCTTCCTCATAGGCAAAACCTTCCATCAAAGCCACCGGGGTGTCGATGGCCAGGCGGAACAGGCCCATGGCGAAGCCTATACCCAAGGCAGCCAGGCAGCCTTTGGCATTCAGCCGCTTCATGAACACACCGAAGAAGAAGACTACGAAAATGGGAGGGGCCAGATACCCCTGTACACTCTGCAGGTAATCGTACAATCCGCGGCTGCCTTGTATGACCGGTATCCACAACAGGCCGATGATTACCATGACGGCCGTAGCGATCCGGCCGATGCGTACCAGGCTGGCTTCGGAAGCGTTGGGGCGGAACTTGGAGTAAAAGTCCATAGTGAACAAGGTAGAAGAGGCATTGAACACCCCGGCCAGTGAACTCATCAGTGCCGCCAACAGGCCGGCGACGACCAGGCCCCTGATGCCAGACGGCAGGACAGAAGCTACCAGTAAAGGAAAAGCCTGCTGAGCGTTGGCGTTGACCACTTCACCGTTACTGTCCAGCAGGGCGGCGCTGATGCTTTCCATTTTACCGCTGGCGGCCAGAGCGAAGCAGATCATACCTGGAATGATGAAGATGAAGACCGGCAGCAACTTCAGCAGGGCCGCTGCAATGGTACCTCTGCGGGCTTCCGTCAGGTTGGCCGCCCCGAGGGTCCGCTGCACAATGTATTGGTCGGTGCACCAGTACCATAGGCCAATGATAGGGGCGCACAGCAGCATGCCCAGCCAGGGATAGTTGTTGTTGAAATACCAGGCCATCTCGGTTTCGTTCCGCACCGGCGACCAGGTGCCCTCCAGTCCGGCCGGCACGAGCGGCTTCCAGAGGTTGAACTTATCCGAACCGACGATTTCCCTCAGTTCGTCCCATCCGCCCAGCGCATCCAGTCCATACCAGGTCACCAGGATGGAGCCCAGGATGAGGATGATGGTTTGGATGGACTCGGTATACGCTACCGCCTTCAACCCCCCCAGAATGGTATAAGCGCCGGTCAGAATGATGACGAGGATGGACCCGATCCAGAAACTGTTCAGGCCCATGAAACTGAGTTCTGGCATCAATACGCCAAAAACGATACCGCCGGCGAAGATGCCAACGGCTACCTTAGTAAGCACATAGGCCACCAGGGAGATGAGCGACAGCACTACGCGGGCGGTAGGCGAAAAGCGCCGCTCCAGGAATTCGGGCATGGTGAAGACCTTGGAGCGCATGTAGAAAGGCGCCAGCACCCACCCGAGGACCAGCAAACACCAGGCGTGCAACTCGTAGTGCGCCATGGCTACCCCGTCGGTGGCTCCTGAGCCGGCCAGGCCCACCAGGTGCTCCGAGCCGATATTGGAGGCAAAGATGGAAGCACCCACCACGAACCAGCCCAGGTTGCGCCCGGCCAGGAAGTATTCGTCGGAGGTGTCCTGCTTCTGTTTGATGACCCACCAGGCGATGCCGAGAATGATCGTGAAATAAGCGAGTATGATTACCCAATCGATTGCGGAAAGTACAGTCATATTCGTTTTGTTTATAGTTGGTGATAGACTTGGTTCATGATTGTCCGTAGTAGGCGCCGGGGCCGTGTTTGCGTTCGTAGTGCTTTTCGATCAAAGAATCCTTCAGCCGCGGGGCATCCGGGCGGATCTGCCGGGCCAGGTAGGCCATTTTTGCCAGTTCCTCCAGCACGGCGCTGTTGTAGACGGCTTTTTCCACTGTTTTTCCCCAGGTGAAAGGGGCATGATTGGCGACGAGCACCATTTCTACCTCCTCTGGTTTGAGCCCTCTAGCCGTAAACGCTTCCAATATCTGAAATCCGGTTTGATATTCATAATCCCCTTTTATCATTTCGTCGTTCATTACCGGAGCGCAGGGGACGTCGGCCGTCAGGTGGTCGGCATGGGTTGTTCCGAGGATGGGGATGTCCAGCTGGGCCTGTGCCCAGGCCGTGGCGTAGGTAGAATGCGTATGCACGATGCCGCCGATGTGCTCCCAGTTCTTGTACAGTACGGCATGGGTCTTGGTATCGGAAGACGGCCGCTTGCTTCCTTCCACGATGTTGTTGTCAAAGTCTACCACCACCATATCTTCCGGGCGCAGCTCTGCGTAAGGCACACCGCTGGGCTTGATGGCGAAGGCACCTTCCTTTCGGTCGACGGCGCTGGCGTTGCCAAAGGTGAAGAGCACCAGCCCCAGCTCGGGCAGCTGCATGTTGGCACGGTAGGCGGCTTGTTTAATGGCTTCGAATTTGCTCATTGGGTTGAGGATAGTCCGTTAATGGCAACTGGTTAATTTTATTTACCAAAAAAACTTTCAGCAAGCCTTCCTGCTTCATTGTATTCCTGATAGATCTTTTCGTAGATAGCGGCCTGTTCCGGGCTGGGATGGTACTCGGCGTCAAAACCGGAACCCATCCGGGCCATGGCGTCGGAGACGTTGTCGTAGATGCCGGCAGCGGTAGCGGCGAACATGGCGGCTCCCAGCGCGCAGGTTTGCTCCGAACGGGCGATCTTGATGGGGCGGTTGAGCACATCGGCCATCGTTTGCATTACGAAAGGCGATTTTTTTGCTACCCCGCCCAGGCCGATCACGCCTTTGATGGGAACGCCTTCTTCCTGGAAGCGGTCCACGATCTTCCGGGCGCCAAAACACGTAGCTTCTACCAGGGCCCGGAAGACCCTCGGCGCATCACTGCCGAGGTTGAGTCCGAATATAGCGCCTTTCAGGGCTTGGTTGGCATCGGGCGTACGGCGGCCGTTAAGCCAGTCGAGGGCGACGATGCCGGTTTCGCCCGGAGGGATCTGCTCGGCGGCGGCCGTCAGTTCCGGAATGATACGGGCAGAGGCCTCTTCAATGAGTTCCTGCTTCAGTTTGTCATCGAGGAGCCGGCTTTGGCCCACCACCTCATTCAGCGTCCAGGCCAGCAGGTTTTTGAACCAGGCAAACACATCGCCAAAAGCAGACTGGCCCGCCTCCAACCCCAGCATGCCGGGAATGACCGAGCCATCGACCTGCCCGCAGATGCCTCTGACCAGTTTTTCTTCACTCCCGTCCATTGGAGCGATAAGCATGTCGCAGGTGGAGGTCCCCATGACCTTGCTGAGGTGATAGGGCTCGATCTGTCCGCCAACAGCGCCCATGTGCGCGTCGAAGGCCCCGACGCTGACCACTACATCTGTGCTAAGCCCCAGCCTTTTTGCCCATTCTTCCGATAACCGTCCGGCGGGAAGATCGGAGGTATGGGTTTTTTGGTAAAGCCTGTCCACCAGTCCATCCAACAGAGGGTCGAGAGCGATGAAAAAATCATTAGGGGGCAAGCCGCCGAAAGCTTCGTGCCAGAGTGCCTTGTGCCCGGCAGCACAGCGGCTGCGCTTCATTTCATGCACATCGGTGCCGCCGGTGAGCAGGAAGGGTATCCAGTCACAGTGTTCCACCCAGGAATAGGCGGCCCGGCGCACCCGCTCGTTGGCCCGGATCGTTCTCAGGATCTTGGCCCAGAACCATTCGGAGGAGTAAATCCCCCCTTCGTACCTGGCATAATCGACCGGCCATTTTGCGCACAGTGCGTTGATCTCTGCCGCTTCTTTAATGGCCGTGTGGTCTTTCCAGAGAATGAACATAGCGTCAGGTTCTTCCTCAAAACCGGGCAGCAGTGAAAGAGGGGTGCCGCTTCTGTCCACGGCAACAGGAGTTGAACCGGTAGTGTCTACCGAAATGCCGGCAACCCGCCCTGCAGTATCCGCGGGAGCCTGGGCCAGGGCACGGAGAATGGACTGTTCCAGCCCTTCGACATAGTCCAGCGGATGCTGCCTAAATTGGTTGGAAGAAGGATGGCAGTAGGCTCCTGCCCTCCAGCGCGGATAATAAAACACGGAACTGCCCACTTCGCGGCCGTCCTGAGCATCAACGATTACGGAACGGACGCTGTCGGTTCCGTAGTCAACACCTATGACATATTTATTCATTAGTATGCGAGTTATTCATTACGCTGCTGTCCCCTCAGTCCCCTATTGCGGCCGGTTTAACGGCAAGCGAATGACGAATTCCGTATACTCTCCCGGCTCACTGTTCACTTCCAATTCGCCCTGATGGCCGATCACAATAAGGTCGTGGCTGATGGACAACCCCAGGCCGGTGTTGCCGGTACCGGCAGGTTTGGTGGTGAAAAAGGGCTGAAATATCTTCTCCCTGACTTTTTCGGGTATCCCGGGGCCGTTGTCCCGCAAGCGAATGACGGCCTTGCCTTTTTGTGTTTCCGTACTCACCCGGATGGCCGCGTGAAAAGCCGCCCCATTTTGTTCCTGCTTCTCGTGAAGCGCATAGCAGGCATTGTGGAAAATATTCAGGATGACCCGGCCCAGATCCTGGGGGATCACTTCGACCGGAGGCAGGGAGGGGTCGTAGCTTTTTTCAATATCGATATTAAAGCCCGGGGCGTTGGCCCGGTATCCGTGGTAGGCCAGGTGGATGTTCTCTTCGATCAAGGTGTTGATGTCCACTTTCTGTGGCTCGCCCTTGTCTCCCCGCGCTTGTTCCATCATGCGCTTGACGACGCGGTCGGCCCGGATACCGTTGTCCCGGATGTCCTTTGCATTTTGGCTGAGGTCGGCCGCCAGGCCGAGGAGCAATTCATACTGGCCGGGCGGTAGCTTATCCTCATTGTCGGCGATCACTTCCACGAGTTCATTGCCGAGGTCGACGGAGCCTTCCGCGAAATTGGTCACGAAGTTGAGAGGGTTCTTGATCTCATGGGCAATGCCGGCAGTGATCTGGCCCAGAGAGGCCAGTTTATCCTGCATGATGAGCTGGCGTTGGGCTTCGAATTTCTCCGTTGCCCGAATGCGCTTCAGGCGATAGTACTGGACGAGAATGACGATAAGGACCAACGCCACCAGTAAGCCGGCGGCAGTAGCATATTGTACGGACCGTTGTCGCCGGAGTTTGGCTTCCAGCTCGTACTCGAGCTGCTGCTTTTCTTTTTCGAACTCGTATTCGGCCCCGAGCAGGGCTATGCTTTTGATCCGGTCTTCATTGAGCAGGGCGTCTTTGGTGTTTTCGTAGATCTCATGGTATTTGAGTGCCTCCGGATAATTTTTTTGCTCTTTGTATACCAGGTAAAGGCCCAGTGCAGCTTTCTCCATTTCCGGTTTCAGGTCACCGGACTGTGCTTCCCGAAAAGCATCTTCAAAGTAGGAAAGGGCTTTAGCCAGGCTCACTCCGCCGTTGTCGCGGCGGGCCAGCGCCAGGTTGACATTGCCGAGCCCCGTCAGGGAAAGGGCCATTTCTCTCTTGGCTTCCACACTTTTTGCCGCCTGGTAAGCCTGGGTGTGAAATTTCAGAGCTTCCTGATAATCGCCGCGGGCGGCGTAAACCTTGCCGATGTTGTTGAGGGCGTAGGCATAAGAGGGGTAGGGGTCTCCCCCGGAGATATCCAGTGCCTCGATGGATTTCTGGAAATAATAGAGGGCGGAGTCCAGCTGTTCTCTTTCCAGATAGATCTCGCCCAGGTTGACCAGGGAAGTGCCGATGGCCTCGAGGTCTCCTGTTTCTTCGCTGATCCCGACTGCCCGCAGGTAATAATCCCGTGCTTTGTCGTGGTTGGCCGGATCGTTGAAATAGACGGCGCCGATGTTGGTCAGTGCTGTTGCGATACGCAGCTTATCTCCCAGTTTTTCCGATACCCGCAACGATTCGAGGTAATACTCCAAGGCTTTCGGGTCATTTCCCTGGTTGAAGTAGACGGCCCCAATATTGTTGAGCAGGTTGCCGACCCCCAACTGGTCGTCGATGGACTGGAAGATGGCCAGCGATCGTTCCCAGTAATCCAGTACTTTGTCGTAGTTGCCTTTGACGAAATAGGCCAGGCCTATGTTTTTCAGAGCGTAGGCCTGCCCCTTGGGGAAATCAAGGCTGATGGATAGCTCAATGGCCTCATTGCTGTAAGCGAGGGCCTCTTCCGGCTGGGACCGGAAAATACGGCTGCCCAGGGCCACCAAGGTGTTTACCCTCGTTGTGTCCTTGCCGCTGGTTTGTAGAACGGCTTTCAGGCTATCGATCTCGTTGAGCTGGGCTTGGCCTGGTGCGAACGGGAACAGCAACAGAATACCAATAAATAATGCTTTTGTCTTCACGGGCTCGGTTTATGGTTCCGGACAAAATACATTTTGAATCGCTCGCCGTTTTTGGCTTCCAGTTCCCCCCGGTATTCACACTCAAAATCATCCTTGATGAGCCGGTAGGTGTTTTCCGAAATGTTGATCTGGCCAGGGGCTGAGCTGGACTCCATCCGCGAGGCCAGGTTGACCGTGACACCCCAGATATCGTACTGAAATTTCCTGGTGCCTACTACGCCTGCTACCACCGGGCCGGTATTGATGCCCAGCCGGATCTCGAAGGGTAGAATGCCTTCGGGTTTGTTCTCTTTTACCGAGCGGACGAAATCGGCGATTTCCAGTGCTGCCCGCACGGCATCCCCGGGGTTGGAGTCATTGGGCACCGGCAGGCCCCCGACGCACATATAGGCATCACCAATGGTCTTGATCTTTTCCAGGTTGTGCCGGCTGGTGATCTCATCAAAATGAGTGAAATAATAATCAATGCTTTTCACCAGGTTCTCCGGAGAATTGGACTCGGAAAACCGGGTGAACTCCTTGAAGTCGGTAAACAGTACCGTAGCCTTTTCAAACCGTTTGGCCTCTACGTATCCTTTTTGTTTCAGCTCTTCGGCCGTATCCGCAGGCAGGATATTCAGGAGGATCTGCTCGGCCCGGTTCCGTTCCTCCGAGATGATCTTATTGCTCTTGCGGGCAAAACTGTACTGGTAATAAATGCCGGCAAGAATGACAGCCAGAAAGGCAGCGACGGCAAAAAGGAAATTGCGCAGGATATTGGCCCGCTGGATGGTGGCCTCACTCAGGTCATTGTCTATTCTGAGCAGCTCGATCTCGGCCTCCTTTTTCTCCAGGTCGAACTGGAACTGGATGTTGGCCAACCTTTTATCGCTTTCCGTATTATAGAGGGTATCGCGGAGCTGCCCAAAGAGAACCTGGTATTTAAAAGCGTTTTTGTAATCCGAGCGTTCGGCATAGCTTTGGGCCAGGCCCTGATACGCATCCCGGAGCTCTGCGTTCAGCCTGGTTTCCCGGGCAATGGCCTCTGCACGCAAAAAAATATCCAGTGCGGCCTGTGTATTTCCCTGCAGTTGGTGCGTATTTGCCAGGTTGATCAGGGCTTGTGCCAGCTGCAAGCGAGCATTTTTACTCTCTGCGATCTTAATGGCCTCCCGATGGAATTGAATGGCTTTGGCCAGTTTGCCCTGTAAGGCATAGGCCTTGCCCATTAAGGAAAGAGGGGAGGAGGCCGGCCCTCCGGACTTTTCCAGCGCCTTTAATGCTTTTTCGAAGTTGGTAAGTGCCGATTGATAATCTTGCCTGGCCATATAGACTTCTCCCAGGTTGACCGCTGCGGTGCCAATGGCGTCCAGGTCGCCGATCTCTTCACTGATGGCCAACGCCCGCTGATAATAACCGAGGGCTTTATCGTGAGTGGAAGGCTTATTGAAATAGACCAGTCCAATGTTCATCAGCGCGGTGGCCACTCTCAGTTTGTCCCCCAGTTGTTCGGCGGCCCGGAGCGACTCGAGATAGTACTCCAGGGCCTTGGGCTCGTCGCCATAATTGAAGTGAACCGCACCGATGTTGTTGTTCAGGTTGCTGATACCCAGCTTATCATCAATGGACTCAAAGGTCCGCAGTGATTGGTGCCAGTAGTTGAGTACCTCGACAAAGTCGCCTTTGACATAATAGGCCAACCCGATATTTTTCAGCGCATACCCCAGCCCCTTCTGGAAATCGAGCCGTTCGGCCAGCCCGACAGCCTGCCGGGCGTAAACAAGGGCGGTATCGGGGCTGGAACGAAAAACATTGGTGCAAAGATCAAGCAGTGCGTTTACCTTTACCGTGTCTTCCTGCATGCCGCTAATAAGCGCTTTCAGGCTATCAGCCTGAGCGGTCTGAGCGAAAAAACCGGCTGGAAAGGCCGTTGAGAGTATCAGTATTAAGGTCCAGTGCTTTCCCACTATGGATTTTTTGAAATCAGTTCCAAATTTACACAACATAGACAAAATTGCCGAAGAATGTGCCGCCTGGTGGGGAAGTGCCGCGCTATCGCGACAAAATTGCCCCCATCCTCGTCCGGGTTTTGACCAGGAATATTGTCAGAATGGAACGGCGAATACCTTGAGATAATTGGGAAAGTTGTCTATATTTGTGCAATCATTTTAAATATCCCCCGTCCTTTTAAGTTAGCTATCTGAATACCATTTTCCCTTTTTTTGCACGACATACAGTGTGCCGGTTTTCCTATATGGAGCATCTGACGCTTGGGCCGATTGCCTGAAGTGATTCCTTATTGTCCATCGGCGGGCAATGGAAGGGCCTCGGACGGATATTGTCAGAAGGCAGTTCTATGAAAAGAAATTCCGGCATAGAGATAAAAAATTACGCTAAATAACAAAAAGTAATACAGGATGAAAGGCCTATCAGACCCTATTCGAGAAAATCTCATGGCATGCAATGGGAAAAAAGGCACCGGCAGGAAAAAGGCGCTTCGTATCCTTTCCTGGCTTTCCGTCTTTGTTTTCCTGGGCAGCATCACGTTGTCCGGACAAATTTATGAAACGACCGGAGCCAGCACCGACTGGGAGGATCCCAATGCCTGGTCCTGTTCCGGCGAGGGCTGTGATGATGCCCCCTATCCGGGGTTTAAACTGCAGGGGATACAGGTTTTTGTTCGGCACAATATCAACTATTCCTCCCCCCGGGCCTTAAAGATCCGCAGGGAAGGCTTGCTGCATATCACAGAGGGCGCTGCCCTTTCCATGGTGCCAAAGTTGTACGTATATGAATACGGTAGACTGGCCATCGACGGCGGTAGCCTGCAGGCCGAGTTCGGCGTTTCTAATGAAAAAGGAGCGATAGAGCTGAATGACGCCCTGGTGCAGATAAACGGCAACTACATCAATCGGGGAAATACCACGCTCAATAATTCCTGTATAGACCTTCTGGATGGAAATTTCATCAACACCAAAAACATGCTGGGAGCCGGGAGTATAAAAACGCAAAGTGGCGCCATCATCAATGCCGGAAGCTGGAGCCTGGGCTTAATATACTGTTCGAGCTATAATGTCAGCAATGTCCCCGGCACGGAAGATTGTGATGCAGTAAACGCCATCTGCGATTGTGTCCTTAGGAATTGCGACATCCTGCCCGGTTACAACCCCACCACCAAGATCTCCAGCCCTATCGGGTCGGAGTTGTGGTCTCTCTACCGCTCTTATGACCCGAACGGCGAGCCTCCTTCCGACGCCATTTACCGCATCAATAACAGTGGCGAAACACTCATCGAGATCGTCGTCCTCGAGGGTAAATACAATGATGTGGTCAACTTACTGGCGTCTTACGGCATCAGCCCCTCCGATTTTTATGACGACCGCATCACCACTGTCAATGATGAGCTGCTGATCACCGTATTTTTCCCGATCATTCATCTGGAGGAACTGAGCCAACGGACAGACATCATCAATTTTGTCCGGCCAGTTTCGCCGGGCCTGAACAACGCCGGGCTGATCACCAGCCAGGGCGACCTGGCCCAGGGGTCTCCTCTCGCCCGCCTGGGGTGGAACCTGACGGGTACAGGTGTCAAGGTGGGCGTCATTTCCGATAGCTATGCAACCAATGCTGGGGCGAGGGACAATGACATCACCAATGGCGACCTGCCGGGAGCTGCCAATCCGGTCGTCGTCGTCCAGGACTACCCCTTTGGGCTGGCCACCGATGAAGGGCGCGCCATGCTGCAGATCGTTCACGACGTAGCCCCGGAAGCTCAGTTGTTCTTCCAGACCGGTTTCATCAGCGAGGGCAACCTGGCATTCGGCATCCGCAGGTTACGGGAAGAATACGGATGCGATATCATCGTCGATGACGTTCAATACCTGACCGAACCTTTCTTTCGGGACGGGCTGGTGGCTCAGGCCGTCGATGAAGTTGTCGCCGATGGCGCCGCCTATTTCAGTGCCGCCGGCAATTTCGGGTCCCGTTCTTTTACTGCTGATTTTACACCGGCCCCGGCTCCGCATGAGAACCGCCACGACTTCGGAGGAGGAGATTACCGGCAGAGCGTCCAGTTGGGCGCCGGCCAGTACATCATTGTGCTGCAATGGAATGACGAGTATTATTCCCTGGGGAGCCCACAGGGCGCCCGGTATGACCTGGACATCTACCTGGTCCAGGATAACGGAGCTGTTCTTTACGGGTTCAACCGCGATAACAACGGGGACGCCGCTCTCGGGATGCCGGGGGGAGATCCCATAGAGGTCATGCCCTTTACCGTACTCAACCCCACTACCACCAACATCATGATCGAAATGGCGGACGGCCCGGGGGGGATGTTGCCAAAATTCAAATATGTGGTTTTCCGGGCGGGTGATGACGGCACTTTTATTACCGATCCTCCCCTGGGGGGCTCGGCAGACAATTCGACCATCGTGGGCCATGCCAATGCCTCCGGCGCTATCGCTGTGGGTGCGGTACGGTACATCAATACTCCCGCGTTCGGAGGAGTGCTCACGCCCGAGAACTTTTCCTCTACCGGCGGAACACCCATTGGTAGAAACGCTCCCCGGGAGAAACCGGACATCATGGCGCCCAACGGAGCGAACACCTCCATCAGCTTTGGCGCTCCCGATATCGAGGAAGACAACATCCCTAACTTCTTCGGCACCTCCGCTGCTGCTCCTCATGCCGCCGGGGTGGCCGCCCTGGTACTGGATGCCTACAACCGGTTCGGGATCGACGCTCCCACCGATATCCGCGAACTCCTCACGTCTACGGCGATCGATATGGGAAGCCCGGGCTTTGACTTTTCTTCCGGTTACGGCTTCCTTTCCTCCTATAACGCCATGAAGGAAATCGCCAACCCCACGCCTATTCTGTCCGGACTGAACCTGGAGAACCTGGATCTGGAACTCTATCAGCCGGGCGATATTGCCTTCACCCTTATTCTGGAGGGCCAGTTCCTGGATGAGTCCACTGTGGTATTTTTGGGAGAGGAAGAACTGGAAACCAACGTGATCGACGATAGCACCGCAACGGTAGAGATCCCACCCTTCGAGGGCAACCCGGCGATCGTGGCCTTTACGGAACCCGGCCCGCTGACCAACGGTACGGACGGAGGGTTTTCCAATGCCCTCACCTTTTTTGATGAAACCGTTACAGAAGTATTCATCGAGGTGGGCCCTTCCGTCAAGAGATACGGAGAGCCCCTGCCGGAATTCAGCTTTACAACCCGGGTGGCCGGTACGGAGCTGCCATTGGCCGAGGAAGAGCTCGCCCTGCTGGCCCCTGCGGTAAGCTTCAGTACTGCCGCTAATGCAGCCAGTAATGTGGGCATCTATGCGGTGAATGCCGATACTGCCGGAATAGATCCAGTGTTGTATGAAACTTACCGGTTCACTCTTCAACCGGGCGCCCTGGTGATCGACCCCATGCCGGTAACTATTCAACCTGTATCCCCGGGTACGATAACCTATGGTGACCCCGTTCCGGAGATATCCTACGAATATATATTCGGGGAAGAAGGAGAAGAAGTGGAAGTAGACCCGGCGGTTGTCAACGCTATTGCCCAGCAGCATTCGGATGCCCTCGCATTGGTGAATGGCATAGCGCTGGTCAACGGCACGCCCCTGGTGAATGGTATAGCCCTGGTCAACGGAGAGCCCTACCTCGATGGCAGTGACGACGGTATCGCCAATGGGATAGCTCTGGTCAATAAAACTTTTTTCGTCTCTCAAAGTACGGTGGAGGCTTCCGGCACGGCTCTGGAAAATGGCATAGCGCTGGTGAATGGCACCGGTTCGGAAAAGATCGTACAGGTGGGCGCCGACCTGTTTTCCGGGCCCGGCATCGATAACGGGTCCTTCTCCAATTTCACCAATGGCATAGCGCTGGTGAATGGTACGCCCCTGGTGAACGGCATAGCCCTGGTGAACGGCACACCCCTGGTGAATGGCATAGCGCTGGTCAACGGTATAGCGCTGGTGAATGGTACGCCACTGGTCAACGGCATCGCCCTGGTGAACGGCGTTCCCTACGACCTGCTGAACGGCACCCCCCTGGTGAACAGCAACGGAGAGTTTGACCCTCTGGTGGCGGGTTTTGATAAAGTCTTCGCCATTCTAAATGAGGAGGACACCAACGTGGAGGCTCCTCCCATCGATATACGCCCCATTACCGTTATTACCGGCCTGGATGCGGGCGTTCAGTATATCATACCCGGAGGATTCTTCAACGACAACCTCGTGGTGTGCTATCGGCCGGCGCCGCTGGTGATCGAACCGGCTCCCTGGGCCGTCTTTGTAGGCAATACGGCCATCGAATATGGACAGGAACCGCCCTTTGATGTTCCCATCGCTTTCGAACCATACGATCAGTTCCCCTACGGGCAAACGGCGGAGGACGTTTTCGGAACCTTCCAGTTCAGTCCGTCCGACGGCTGCACTTCGGCAACGGAAATAAGCATCAGCCCGGAGCCGGAAACCCCAAATTTTGATGTGTTTTATGTGCCAGGCACCCTTACCGTTACGCCTGCTCCGCTCACCATTGAGGCCAGTACGCTCTACATCACCGAGGGCGCTTCTCTGCCGACGGGCTTTACGGCAACGGTCAGCGGCCTGCAGTGCGGGGACCCGGAACCTCCGGCCAGTTCCATTACCTATACCATCCTGGATGCCGGCAGCCTGCCTGCCCCTGGTCCTCCCGCTCCCGGTGTCTATGATGTCATCCCATCCCTGGTTGATCCTGAGGAAATTTACGCCAATTATTCGGTCGTTCCGGTGGCTGGTAAACTATACGTTTCGCCCATCGTGGACTGTACGGGGAGGATAGAGGCCAGGGGGATCTGCATTGAAGATGCTACCCTGCCCGGAGACCCCCTGGTCAACACGCTGGTGCGCTTTGAATACGAGAACGTCTTGTCGGTGCCCATATACATTCCCCTGGGGCCGAGCAATGAACTTTTGGTGGAAGCTTACGTAGTCGGCAACCCTCCGGAGCTGTTTGAGCCGGGTATCCATACGTTCGATATTTATACGGATGGCGGTTATCTGGCCTGGTATGTGCAGACGGCTAATTGTAGTGAAGGGTCTTACTCTCCGAGTACTTTTTCCGAACCGCCTTTCTGTTCAGATGGTATCGGCCGGCCGGCTTTCCCTACAGATAATGCCGCCTCTTATCCTGCGAATGAACTCCGGGAGTGGAGCGTAGAACTGTTCCCTAACCCGGCAGATGCCACGGCCTGGTTGCAGGTTTTTAACGTAGACGGCCCGGTAACGGTGGAGGCCTTCAACAGCTTGGGCGGATTGCTGTCCAGCCGCTCTTTTCCTGCGCCTGGAACGGAGAAGATCCGTTTTGACTTATCGGATTACCCCCCCGGGCTGTTGCTCTTTAAGGTTAGCTACGGCCTGGAAAGCAGGGTAGTAAAGCTGGTGAAAAGATAAAACCTGAGGGTGACACCTTTGTCCTGCTCGGCCAGGGGAGGACAAAGGTGTCGCCTCTCTTTTCACAGTTATATATCGATTTCTGAGATTCCTCCAACGTGCCTTGACGGAAATTTACCCTTTACTTTGCTGTGGAACTTCCGTATCTTTGCCGAACAATTTCTCTAATTCCCCTTTCCCTTTTCTTTTCAACGCACTAGCATCGTTTTCAGGTTTTTTGAGGGTTACAGCAACGCTCAGGGTTCGCGCACTTATAATAAGGCAAAAACACAACAACATTAGCTATGAAGAAACCACAACCCAAACATGTAGGTGTAAAAGCTATGGCCAGTATCCGGAACGAGGCGTTTTTTCGTTTCGGCAGGTTGTTCCTGGCTCTTTCCCTGGTTATTTTTTTCAACCTGGGCCTATGGGGCCAAACCTACCAGACTACTGGCGCCAACAACAACTGGGAAGACCCGGCGGCCTGGTCCTGTTCCGGCGGCCCGTGCAACAATAACCCATTCCCCAGCCGGGATCTTCAAAATGCAACCGTTTTCATCCGCCACGATATCAATTATTACAGCGGCAACCCCATCACCATTCGGAACAACAGCTTGATCGACGTTTCTCAGGGGGCTAAACTCCACCTGGCGAGTAACCTCAATGTAAGAAGTGGCGGCCGTCTGTCCATCAATACCGGAGGCATCAGCATCGGCCCGGGTATTATGAACAATGACGGGGCCATCACTTTGTCGGATGCCCTGGTGCGCAAAGAGGGCAATTACCTGAACAATGGAAGCACCACGATGAGCCGTTCCTGCATCGAGGCTATTAATGGGAATTTCAATAATAACGGAAGCCTTCTGGGAAACGGAAGCGTGAAAACGCTGAGCGGGAACATCAACAATTCCGGAACCTGGAGCCAGGAGGTGGTATACTGCTCCGGCAATGCCGCCAATAATGTTCCCGGCACTTCGGACTGCGATGCGGCAGACGCCATCTGCCAGTGCCTGGTTTCCAACTGCGACATCCTGCCTGGCTACAGCCCCACCACCAAGGTCTTCGATTTGATCGGTTCGGAGCTGAAGGCACTTGCCCAGACATTCGACCCCAACGGGCCCCCGCCCTCCGATGCCATTTATGTGGTCAGCAACGACAGGGTGCTCGTCGAGATCGTCGTACTCGAAGGCAAATACAACGATGTTGTCAACTATCTGGCCACCTTCGGCATTTTCTCCACCGATTTCTTTGACGACCGGGTTACCACCGTCAATGATCAATTGCTGATCACCGTATTTTTCCCGATCAGTGGCCTACTTGCCCTTAACCAGCAAATGGATATTGTGAATTTTGTCCGTCCGGCGCCGCCGGGGCTGAGCAATACAGGGCTGATCAACAGCCAGGGCGATTTCGCCCAGGGCTCTTTCATCGCCCGCCAGGGGTGGAACCTCAGCGGCGAAGGGGTAAGGGTCGGCGTCATCTCCGACAGCTACGCCTCTAATGTGGCGGCAAAGGACAATGACATTGCCAACGGTGACCTGCCGGGAGGGGGCAATCCGGTTGTAGTGGTTCAGGAGTACCCCTTCGGGCTGGCCTCCGACGAGGGGCGGGCCATGTTGCAGATCGTTCACGATGTGGCGCCGGATGCCCGGTTGTTTTTTCAGACCGGCTTCATCAGCGAGGGCAACCTGGCTTTCGGCATTCGCCGCCTGCACGAAACCTATCAGTGTGATGTCATTGTCGATGATGTGCAGTACATTACCGAACCCTTCTTCCGGGATGGGCTGGTGGCCCGCGCTATCGATGAAGTGGTTGCCGGGGGCGTCGCCTATTTCAGCGCTGCCGGCAATTTTGGCTCCCGCTCGTTTACCGCGGACTTCTCACCGGCGCCGGCGCCTAACCAGGCCCGGCACAATTTTGGCGGAGGCGATTACCTGCAAAGTGTCCAATTGGGTACCGGTGATTATCTGGTCGTATTGCAATGGGATGATGATTTCTATTCCCTGGGGGCGCCTCAGGGTGCGCGCAACGATATGGACATATACCTGGCCAATGACAACGGCACTATTCTTTATGGGTTCAATCGGGACAACAATGGAAATGCTTCCCTGGGGATACCCGGAGGAGACCCGATCGAGGTAATGCCATTCCGGGTAGTTAACCCGACTACGGCCAACATTATGATCGAGCTGGCCGATGGTTCCGGGCCGCCGCCCCAATTTAAATATGTGGTGTTCCGCGCGGGCAATAGCGGTACCTTTATTACCGATCCGCCCCTTGGCAGTTCGACCATCGTCGGGCACGCCAATGCCGCCGGCGCTATGGCCGTAGGAGCAGTACGGTACAGCAATTCTCCAGCTTATGGAGGCACGTTGGCTGCCGAAAACTTCTCTTCAACCGGGGGCACTCCGGTCGCAGGGGCTGGGCTCAGAGAAAAACCCGACTTTATGGCGCCAAATGGAGGAAATACATCGGTCCCCTTTGGGGCTCCGGACAGTGAAGGCGACAATATACCCAACTTTTTTGGCACCTCGGCAGCTGCTCCTCATGCCGCCGGCGTAGCGGCGCTGTTGCTTGATGCTCAGTCCCGCTTTGGGGTCAACCCGCCCGTTGATATCCGTAACTTACTGAGGACAACGGCTATCGATATGGGAACCCCCGGTTTTGACTTTATCTCCGGCTATGGGTTCATTGCGGCCGAAGAGGCGATGGGCACTATTGCTAATCCCAGCCCCACCCTGATCCGGCTGAACCTGGACAACCTGGATACCGAAAATTACAGCCCGGGAGAAGTGGAATTTACGCTGATCGTGGAGGGGCGATTCCTGGATGGATCATCCGTGGTATTCTTCCGGGGTGAGGAACTGGAAACTATTGTCCTCAATGACAGTACGGCCATTGTGCAGATCCCTGCCTTTATCGGCAACCCGCCGATATGGGTATATACTCCTCCTGGGCCGTTGACTAATGGTACGGACGGCGGAACCTCCAATATCCTGACTTTCTTTGACCCTACCCTTACCGATGTACTTATTTCCACAGCTCCTTCGGAGAAGCGATATGGTGAGCCATTGCCAGATTTTACTTTTACCGCCAAAGTGATCGAAACCGGGATTTCGCTGACCCCGCCGGAACTCGATTTGCTGGCTCCTTCCTTATCCTTTTCTACTGCTGCTACCAGTGCCGGCAATGTAGGCATTTACGCTGTACACCCCGACACTGCCGGTATAGCACCGGATTTGAGAGAGCTGTACCGTTTCACGCTGGCGCCCGGGGCGCTGACGGTAAGTCCTATGCCGGTGGCCATTCAGCCGGTGTCGCCGGGTGCGGTCACTTACGGTGATCCGATCCCGGAAATCGAGTTTGAATACCTATTCGGAGAGGAAGGGGAACAGAACGTAGTTGTGGATGCGGCAGTAGCTGAGGCCATTGCTCAGCAGCACACTGATGCTCTGGCCCTGGCCAATGGTATTGCCCTGGTCAATGGCACGCCCCTGGTCAATGGTATCGCCCTGGTAAACGGGGAACCGTACATCGACGGAAGCGACGATGGAATAGCCAATGGCACGCCGCTGGTGAATAAGACTTTCTACGTTTCCAAAAGCACGCTGGATGGGGCCCCTACGGCGCTGCAAAGTGGTATCGCCCTGGTGAACGGGAATGGAGGGGAGAAGATCGTACAGTTCGGCGCTGACCTGTTTAACGAACCGGGTATTGCCAATGGTGATCTATCCAATTTCACCAACGGTATCGCCCTGGTCAACGGTACCCCCCTGGTGAACGGCACGCCGTTGGTCAATGGCACGCCTCTGGTGAACGGTATTGCCCTGGTCAATGGCATCGCTTTGGTCAACGGCACGCCCCTGGTCAACGGCATTGCTCTGGTGAACGGCACGCCCTACGACCTGGTGAACGGCACACCATTGGTCAACAGCAACGGAGAGTTCGATCCTGTGATCGCCGCTTTCGAAAAGGTGTTGGCCATTCTCAATCTTTCGGACGCCACTTCTCCGGATCCCATCGATATCCGTCCCATCAATGTGATCACCGGCCTTGATGCCGGTACCCAGTACATCATTCCGGGGGGGTATATCAATGATAACCTGGTGTTGAGTTTTAAACCAGCTCCCCTGGTCATAGAGAAGGCCTCCGTAACGGTGAAGGCAGATGATGCCGAGATCACCTACGGCCAGGCCCCGCCGCTCGGGTTTTCGGCCAGTTACGGCCTGCCGGTGAACGAGTTCCCCTATGGGGATAACCCCGCCGACATTTTTGCCCCCTTCCAATTCTCCCCGCAAGATGGTTGTACCTCGGCCAGCCAGGTTACCATCAGCCCTCAGCCGGATCCCGCGAATTACGAAGTGGTATACTTGCCGGGTACTCTTACGATCAACCCGGCGCCCTTGGCCATCAAGGTAAATGACAGTTTCATCGCCGAAGGCGCCCCTTTGCCCACCAGCTTTACTTCAACCTTCAGCGGACTGGTGTGCGGCGATGCTGCCCCGCCTGCCAGCGCAGTGTCCTACACCGTGCTTGGCGCCAATGGACAGCCGCCGGCCAACCCGCCTGCCGCCGGGGTATACGATGTGTTTCCGGCCCTCACCGGCGCGGGTGATGCTTATGTGCATTATGCGGTGACGCCCGTTGCCGGCAAGCTGTACGTCAATCCGGTGGTGGGGTGCAATAATAGAATAAAAGCTTCCGATATCTGCCGGTTGCCGGCAACTTTGCCCGGACAACCTCAGATAACCACCCTGCTGCGCTTTGAATATCAGAACAGCCTGCCGGTTCCGGTTTACATTCCTCTGGGGCCCAGGAATAAGTTCAAGGGGACGGCCTTCCACATCGGCAGCCCGCCGGTTGTTTTTGAGCCTGGCGTGCACACCTTTGAGATCTACACGGACGGCGGCAACCTGCAATGGGAGGTCAAAACCGACAATTGCAGCAGCGCCTCCAAGTCGGCCAATGGTTCGAATGCCGACCCCTGCGGCAGCGTGTTGCCCCGGGTGGCCCCGGGCGGCATCCAAACACCTGTGGATGAAAAGCAGGAGTGGGGCGTCCGGCTGTTTCCCAACCCGGCGCACTCCGGCTTCTGGCTGGAGTCCTGGAATGTGGATGCCCCCTTGCAGGTAGAGATATACAGCATCCAGGGACAATTGCTGTCGGCTCGTGAATACAACAGTGTAGGGCAGGAGCAGCTATACATTGACGTTTCAGCTTTTCCTGCCGGTTTGCTGTTGGTCAGCGTAAGTTCCGGAGGCGAAAGGCGAATGGCCAAGCTCCGGAAAATATAATTGGCGAACAAGCTTCCTGTGGATCACAGGCTAAGAGGCGTCCTGAAAGGGTTGGGTGTGCATAATATCAGACCCATTTGCGGTGCTGAGAGATGTACGATTTTTGATGGAGCTCTTTGGGAGCAGCTCTTTCAGGGCGGCCCTTCCACTTGGCCTAAGCAGGTGCGTGGACGAAAAGAGCTCAAATTTAAGCGGCAATGGGAAATTGCCGCTTAAAGAGGGCCTTCATCCGCCGCGATGCGGCTAGGTTTAAAGTAACAAAAGAGTATTACTTACAAGGCAAAAATACTTTGCTGAACAAAGCCGATTTAGGCGAAATACCCTTATCTTATCCCTGTTCACCGAGCTGCCTTTCTCTGGCTGCGAAGCATCCATGGCTCTTTCTGGCGATAAAAAAAACATTGATGGCCCCGATGAATTGGAATAAGACTCTTCCGTGTGCGTGGTGGTTCTTTCTGTTAGCTGCCTTTCCTGCCTTCGGACAGGACCCCTGTGGTTGTGAACAACAGGAATCGATCAACATCTGCTACCTTTCCTATGAAGATTATTGTGGAGGAGACCTTTCTACCCTGGCCTGTCAGTATTCCCTCGACGGGCCCTTTCTGCAGCCCGGCCTGGGGGCGAAACTGCTGAACGGCCAAAACTTCGGGCCGTCCGGCATTGCCAGTTGCGGGGTATCGTTCAAGAAGCTGCCGCCCATCACCGGTGTAGAGACGTTGGAATCTTGCGATTGTGATATCGTTTTCGTCGGGCAGTTTCCCGCCCAGTCCCCTTCCGGCGCTTTGGACCTGTCGATCTCCAACGTTCCTGACGCTACGCTGGGGATCATACGCGAATGGTCGGCCCTTTGCGCAAGCAACCTGGTGATCGTCACTCAGGCGGAAGCCAACCCCTGGGGCTACATCACCGAGAACGAGAACATCAACCCCAACCGGCCGGCAGGAGTAGTGTCGATCTCCATTTTCGACGGCGCCTTTGGCAGCCTGGCGGACTTCCAGCAAGGGGGCTCCTTCCAGGGGGTGTTTACCCAGACGCCGCCCACCGGCGCCGAGATCCTGGCGGAAGACGCCCTGGGGCGGCCAACCGTAGTCCTGGACGAGGCCACCAACGATATTATCCTGGCGGATATCGGTATCCTGTGTACCGGCGCTGCCGGGCAGGTCAGCCAAGGCGGCGCCGTTCTGAACAACAACGACATTCTGGCCTGTAACCTGTTCGCTCTGGGGTGCCGGATCGCGGAGGGCGTCCTCTTTACCGATGTGCTGACGCGGATCTGCCCCGGTGATTCCACCCTTTTGCCGGACGGGGTTTTCGTGAGCCAGCCCGGGCGTTACGTCGATACGCTTCTGGCCGCCAACGGCTGCGATTCCATCATCGAGACTGAAGTCCGTGTGGTGGTGACGGATACTACGGCCATTTCACCTCCGCTCTGCGAGGGTGACGATTTTAGCATTACCATCAACGGTACAATCTATGACCGGAACAACCCGGTAGGGGAGGAGCTGTTGCAAACTGTGGAGGGTTGTGATTCCGTGGTGCGGGCCAGCCTTTTCTTCGCCCCGCTGTCGTTCGATACCGTGCGGGTATCCGGCTGCCGGGGCGATGGTTTCCGGCTGGAAGTCAATGGAGTGATCTACGACGAGGGGAACCCCGTCGGGCAGGAGATACTGGCCAATCAGTACGGCTGCGATTCCCTCGTTACGATCGACCTGTTCTTCGAACCCCAGGATACCACTGTGCTGGATTTTGAACGCTGTGAGGGAGATGTGGTGATCGTCGACGATGAGTCTTATGAAGCGGGCACTACGACAGCTTTGAGTTTGCCGGTTGGCGCTGGCTGTGATTCCGTGGTGATCATTCGGGTTGCCGCCCACCCGCTGCCGGAGGTCGCGGCCGACAGCACGGTGGAGGTCAATTTAGGAGAGCCTTTTGCTTTTGACTTCGGACTGCCGCCGGGCCTGCAGGCACAGTGGGCGCCGGCAGAGGCGCTGAGTTGCAGCAGCTGTCCTGCCCCGGAACTGCTGCCCGGACAGTTTCCCGAACGGGTGCAACTTACGGTAGTAGACAGCAATGGCTGTGCCTCCAGCTACAGTATTTCTCCGCTGTACATCTGTAATCCATACCTTCCAAATGCATTCTCTCCCAATGACGACGGGCGGAATGACCGTTTTTACGCCTATTTTGCCTGCCCGGTGGAAGGTTTTAGAATGGATATCTACAACCGCTGGGGCGCCCTGGTATACCGGTCGGAATCTGTTGCGGACGGCTGGGATGGGTTCTTTCTCGGGAAACCCGCGCCCGCCGGGGTTTACGCTTACGTTGTGGTTATCCAGGAGAACGGGCGGGAGAAAACGATCACCGGAGAGGTCAATCTGCTGCGGTGAAATACCAAAACAAAGATCATGAGTAAGGATTTCATCGAGGGACAAACCTTTGAGGGCATGGACTACACCGGCAAAGAACCGGACAAGGGCGCCTATGAAGATTGCACCTTCATCAACTGCAACTTTTCGAATACGGATCTCTCGGGGCTGAAGTTTTTGGAATGTGAATTCCTGAACTGCGACTGGAGCATGGCCATCCTTACCGGCGCCACTCTACGGAGCGCGCACTTCAGAGGGTGCAAGATGCTCGGTCTGCATTTTGAAGATTGCAACGAACTGCTGTTCTCGGTAAGCTTTGAAGATTGTCAGCTGGACCTGTCTTCCTTTTACCAGCGGCCGCTCAAAGGCGCCCGTTTTACAAACTGCAGCCTCCAGGAGGTGGACTTTACCGAAGCCAACCTGTCGCATGCTATTTTTGGCCACTGCAATCTGAAGGGGGCCTCCTTCGGCCGGACTAACCTGGAAGGGGCCGACCTGCGCACGGCCTACCACTTCTCCATCGACCCGGAAAAGAACCGGTTGCGCAAGGCGAAATTTTCAGTATCCGGCCTTGCGGGGTTGCTGGGCAAGTACGATATCGAAATAGAATAATGAAAAGGGACGCCTACAGCTTCCCTCCGGTTAAAGATGGAATAATTAAATGTATCAAACTCCGCATCCTCTAGGCTAAATATTCCCTATTTTCACCCCGAAAAATTATTTGCCATAGGTAAGCTAACCTTACTTATTCACCTAAAATCATTACCAATGAGGTACCTGTCATTTTTGTTTCTCATCTTCTGTTTTTGCTTTTCCGCCAGCCTGTCCGCTCAGTCCGAAGCCGTAGGCGAGTGGAAAACCATGATCCCCGGCCAGGAAGAAGGAAGTATGATCCCTCTTCACGTTTCTATCAAGGACGACAATACCTATGCCCTTGACTTCGGGGCTGACGGAGCTGTGGAGATCAAGGGTAGCTACCAGTCCAAGGGTGATCAGATCGTCATTCAGGATGTCGAGGGT
Source organism: Lewinellaceae bacterium (assembly GCA_020636405.1). GTDB lineage: Bacteria > Bacteroidota > Bacteroidia > Chitinophagales > Saprospiraceae > JACJXW01. The sequence continues at coordinate 773,714 of JACJXW010000004.1, forward strand.
TCCGACTGTACGGGAAAGGGAATCTATACCTTTGAAGTGAATGATGCAGGCATGACGATGACCCGCGTGAGCGATGAGTGCGAAGGAAGAGGCGGCCCGGAAGGGAAGATGGTATTCGATCGCAAGTAGAAGAATGAATCAGCCTGATGAGTTTTCCCAGGAGCAAACCTCTTTGGGAAGACTCGTCAGGCCCATACCTTGCCTGGCCTTTAGTCTTTCCAGCTTGCCACTATCCCTCCCTTCCTCCTGGCGCCTCTGAATAAAAGGAATTCCGTCCATTCAGTTTAAGTATAGTATGCCTTATTCCTCCGCCGCAAGATAGCGTCCGGTAATGGCCGCCGCATGCAACATTCCCGGAATTTGCGGGTCTTTTCAAGGGGTTTGGAAATAAATAAGCTACGCAAAATGGCGCGGTTATTTTTTTGCTGGACTAGGCGCGAAGATTGAGCATAGTGGAGCTACGTGAATGATGAGCAACGACGTCCAGCGGAAAAAGAACAAGCCAGGTGTGTAGGTTATTTTTTTCCAAAGCCCTAAATTAATGTTTGGGCGAAAGCTGTAACAAGGCCTTGATTTATCTCGTCATACCTTCATAATTGAAACCCATGTTTAGAAATTACCTGAAAACCGCTATCCGTAACCTCTGGAGATTCAGAGGCTATACGCTCATCAATATTCTGGGGCTTGCCATTGGGGTGGCCTGCGTACTGTTGATCCTGCTGTACGTGCAGACGGAAGTGGGTTTCGACCGCTTCCACGAAAAAAGGGACAGGATCTACCGCCTCACCTTGTCCATTAGCAATCCGCAAACAAAGGAGAACCTTCAGCGTGCTATCGGCCCGTACCGGCTGGCGGAGGAAATGAAGGTGGATTTTTCGGATTTCACCCTTATCCGCTTTGCATCCCAGTCGCGGGAATTAATTGAACTCGATGAGGAGCTGTTTACGGAAGAAGGCTTTGCCTTTGTCGACCCGGAAGTATTTCAGGTGTTTCATTTCCCCCTGCTCAGCGGTAGCCCGGATCATGTACTGGATAAGCCCTATTCCGTGGTGCTTTCCCAGAGCGCTGCCCGGAAGTACTTCAGGGAGGCCAACCCCATTGGGAAGTCGCTGCTCATTCGCGATCAGCCCTTTGAAGTAACCGGGGTGATGGAAGATATCCCGGACAATTCGCAGTTGAAGTTTGAGGTGCTGGCCTCCATGAACTGCGCCCGCCAGGTATTTTCCCGCATCGTTCTGGAGAACTGGGGAGAAGGCTATGTTGAGACCTTTGCCATGATACCGGAAGGAAAGCAGCCGGCCGATTATGAGAAAGCCCTGACGGCCTTTGTGGATGCTAAACTGGAGGGTTGGGAACAGTTTTCTCCGCGCATCGCAATGCAGCCTTTGTCGAAGATGTATTTACATTCCAAGGATATTGCCAGCTTTTTTACGGGGGGCGATATCATCTACGTATATGCCTTTTCCCTGATCGCTTTATTCATCCTGCTGATCGCCTGCATCAACTACATGAACCTGGCCACAGCGCGCTCCAGCGTGCGCGCCAGAGAGGTCGGCATGCGAAAGGTTGTCGGCGCCTCCCGGTACCAGCTGATTGGCCAGTTCCTCAGCGAGAGCACTCTTCTGGCGCTCATCGCCCTGATATTGGCCATCGGTATCGTTTATTTTACGTTGCCTGCTTTTAACAGCCTGGCGGACAGGCATATCTCCTTTTCTCTTCTGGACAACTGGGGCTTACTGGCGGGCCTGGTGGGGATCGTGCTGCTGATCGGCATCGCCGCCGGCAGCTATCCGGCATTCTTGTTGTCTGCCTTCCGTCCGGTGGCCGTCTTTTCCGGGCAACTCCAGCAAGGGTTCAAAGGAGGTGTGCTCCGCAAGGCACTGGTCTCCTTCCAGTTTATGACTTCTATTTTTTTGCTGATCATTACCGGGGTCGTTTACCAGCAATTGGAGTACTGCCGGAATATGGACCTGGGCTTTGATAAAGAACATCTGGTATTGCTTCCCGGCACGCCCACTGAAATGCGGAGCCAGTACAACCAGTTTGCCGAGCAACTGGCGGCTAATCCGCGCATTGTATCTTCCGCCGCTTCTTCGCGGGTGCCGCCGGGAAGCCTGAGCAGTTCGCTCCGCGCCCGCCCGGAAGGTGTTCCCGAGGAGGAACAACAGGGCATGCAAACGGTATGGGCCGACTTCGATTTTATAGAGTCCATGGGCTTTCAAATGGCGGCCGGCCGCAGCTTCTCAAGAGATTTTCCCGCCGACGCCAGCACCGCTTTCATCCTGAACGAAGCGGCAGTCCGTGAGATCGGCTGGACCAATGAATCGGCCATCGGCAAAGGGTTCGGCAGTTCTGAGATCGCCGACTGGGACAGCGGGCAGTGGCAGGACCGTAACGGAACGGTCATCGGTGTCCTGAAAGATTTTCATTTTGAATCGATGAAGGAGAAGATCGTGCCCACTGTTTATTTCATTGCCCCCTACATGGCCTGGAACTACGTCATCCGCATCAAGCCCGGTAACATACCGGAAACCATCAGCTTCATTGAAGATGTCTGGGAGCGCTTCAATCCCGATACCCCGTTCGAGTATACCTTTGTCGATGAGAATTTTGCGGACCTCTACCGGGCCGAAGAGCGCCAGGGCCGGATCTTTGGGATATTTGCCGCACTGGCCATTTTCATTGCCTGCCTGGGACTGGTCGGCCTGGCCTCTTTCACGGCGGAGCAGAAAAAGAAAGAGATCAGCATCCGCAGAGTGCTCGGGGCCTCCAGCATGAGTATCGTCACCTTGCTGTCGAAAGAGTTCACCTGGCTGGTCGGTATCGCCTTCCTGCTGGCCACCCCCCTGGCCTGGTACCTGATGAACAATTGGCTGGAAGACTTTGCCTACCGCATCTCGGTAGGGGCCGGGGTCTTCCTGCTGTCCGGCATGGCCGCCCTGCTGATCGCCTGGCTAACGGTAGGCTGGCAAACGGCCAGAGTGGCCCGCGCCAATCCGGTGGAAGCGCTGCAGCGGGAGTGAGAAACACATTACCGCACCATCACCTCATCCACAAATATCCAGGCGGGCAGGCCGGCGCCGTGGTGCCAGATCGGCGCCTTCCCCAGGTTTTTAGCCTTTACCTTGATATACCGCCCTTTTACCGGGTTGAAGTCAAGGGAAAAGTCCTGAATATCATTGATCTTACTGTTCCGTTCCAGCGGGCGGGCATTGGGAACATACCCCAGCAAGGTGAAATCCTTACCGTCTAAGGAATAGGAGTAAGACACGCTTTCCGGGAAGAATACAATATGATTTACGACCTGCAGGAAGGTACTCGACACTTCACTGAACTCCAGTACTTCCTCCAGGTCAATGACCGCCTCCAGGTCGTTCCCTTCAAACCCCAGCCAGTTGGCGTAGAAGCTGCTTCCGCCCAGGGCGGCGTCGGTGAGCACCCGAGGGTCTTCATTGGCATATTTCTTCGGCTTTTCCAGCAGGGTGACCGGGCGGTTCATCGCATAATTGGTTTGCTTTGCCCGTTCGAGAGTGGACTCGTAAGCCTGTACATACTCCTGTACGGAATAGCCCATCTCATTCATATAGGTGATGCCGGACTGATCGGTAACCTTTTGGAAGGACTTTAAGCGTTGGCCCAACTGCTCGGGTGTACGCAGTTGGCCGTCCGGGCCGTTCTCCACCAGGGAGAGATCATCCGAAAGCTGCCGCCGGGAAGCTTCCAGGATGGCATAGTCAATGCTCAAACGAGCTCTTTTTACTCTCTCCAGGACTTCCGGTTTATCGGCTACCGCTAGTTCCGCTTCATCCATCCAGTTGTCGTACTGCCTCAGCAGTTCCGGTTTCAGAAAGCTGCCGAATGCCTGGGAAGGGTCGCCGTACAGGAACAGGAAAAACCCAGGATCGGCTTCCAGGGCATCATGGACGGTGGCAATGTACTTTCCTATGTAGGTTCCCGCTTCCTCGTAATAGCCCTCGAGGAAATCCTTCAAAAGGGCGTCTGCGTTTGCGTTTGGATCCCACAGGAGCCGGGCCGTCAGGTAGGACCGCAATTCAAAAAGCTCGCTGGACTGGTTGCTGTGCTGTTCGAAGATCCATTTGGCGTTGTTTTCGACAAAAAGCTGAATATTGGGTTGCAGGGTGCGCAGGTTGGGAAAGGGAGCCAGGAAATTGGTGAATTGAGTGGTGTAGTCCCAGATGCGGATCTTATCCGTCTTCTCTCCCCAGGCGATGAGGTCCCGGCTGAACTCCCGGCAATTTTGGGCGATCGGGGCGCTCCGGTCGCATTCTATGGAACACAAGGTGATCAGCACGTTCCCGGCCGGTTTCAGGTGCAGGGGCGCTTTCCGCGTATATTGATAGGCCAGCGTGGAGATCGTCTTATCGGGAAAAGCTGCCGCCACTTCGTTCACGAATTCGATCATGGAGCCGGAGGGGCTTTCCTCTCTTTCGTCGATGGCCGCGCAGGCTGCGCACTGGCAGTACTGCTGGTTGTCATCCTGGCTTACCGAGATCACCTTTGCCTCAGGGTATTGTTCCAGCAGGGCCGCTACGGTGTCTTTTACCAGTTGAAGGACATCTGGGTTGGCCAGGCAAAGCTGGGTAGGTATCCGCCGGCCGTCTCGCAGGGCATAGTATTCGGGATGCTCCTTGAAATACAGCGATTCCGGCACAAAGCGGTGAAAGGTGTGCACTCTGGCATCGGGGACGTAAGTGGGAAAGGCTTCATAAGTCACCTTGCGTTTATCGGCAAAATGGGGGTTGTCGTAGAACAACCGCGAATGGACGGTCCGGGTGGTAACCGGAGGGGTATAGTCATAGTTCAGCCCCTTCGGTATTTCTAATTTGGACAGCTGGGGCACCTTCTCGGCATCCGGGCCGTAAAAACGGCATCCCAGGATGTCTTCCAGGAAAGTATAGACGGCGAACAAAGTGCTTTTGGGGCTACCGCCGCTGATCATCAGGTCACCGTCCTGTTCCCGTATCCTGATCTGGTGCTCCTCCAGATTACGGCCCTCGCCAAAATGGCCGGCCCAGATGGCGGGCCCATCCTTTTTTTGGGAATACCGAACGACAGGCAAATGCGCACCGCTCATTTTCTCCAGGTAGAGCTGTAGTTCCGTCGCCGCCCGGTATTCTTCTTCGGCGGGCTCATCCGATGTTACGATCTGGTAATGGGAAGCACCATCTTCGACCAGGACGATTCCCGTATCCTGAGAAAAGGCGTTAAGGACAAACGCCAGGAAGGAGAATAACAGAGTTGGACAGAATTTGCGCATGCCTGTAGTTTTTTGAAATTCGTTCTATTGGTTTGTCAAGAATAAGTGGCCCCAAACAAGGCCATTAATTTCCTACGGCCCTTCCGTCAAAGTCCCGGGAATCAGCAGTGCCATAGATCAATCCCTTCTCCTGGTCGATGAAGATGCCCATTGCGGAGCCCTGTTCACCGCGGAAGCGTACGCGGTGGCCCATCATTTCATAAAGGCGGCGCGTGTCCGGGGAGATCGAGAACTCTTCGAAGGAGGTGACGTCCGGAAGCCATTGATGATGGATCCGCCCGGCTTCGATGGCCTGTCCAATATTCATTCCGTGGTCAATTACATTGAGCACCACCTGTAAAACCGTATTGATGATGGTTCGGCCGCCCGGGCTGCCGATCACCAGGACAGGTTTTCCACCCCGGGCAACGATGGTGGGCGTCATACTGGAAAGCATGCGTTTTTCAGGCGCCACCAGGTTGGGCTTCGTGCCGATCTGCCCCCGGGTATTGGTCACGCCGGGAACCGGGTTGAAATCCCCCATCTCGTTATTGAGCAGAAAACCGGCCCCTTCCACCACCAGCCGCGAGCCATAACCATATTCCAGGGTATAAGTTAAAGAAACCGCATTCCCTTCCTGATCGACGACAGAAAAGTGGGTCGTTTCTTCGCTTTCGGCCACCATCAGAGCCTGATTAAACCGGGAAGAGTCGCTGGGGGAAGCCATAAACAGGCCGATGGTATTCCGGAGCGTTTCCGCATGATCTTTGGAAATGAGCTGTTCAACGGGCATATCGGGATTGAAGAGCGGGTCGCCGAGGTACTGCGCCCGGTCGGCATAAGCCCGGCGCATGGCCTCTGTGAGCAGGTGCAAGTATAGGGCTGAATTGTGGCCGGCTTCCTTGAGGTTGAAGCCTTCCAGGATATTCAGCATTTCCACCAGGGCCACGCCTCCGGAACTGGGAGGGGCCATGGCATAGATGTCATAACCGCGGTAGGCGCCGTGAATGGGTTCCTGCTCGGCCGCCTCGTATTTTTCCAGGTCTTTTTCCGTGATGATCCCGCCGTGTTTGCGCATGAAATCGGCGATCAGGCGGGCGGTCTCTCCCTTGTAAAAACCATCCCGGCCGTCGCGCTGGATGCGCTTCAAGGTAGCCGCCAGATCGGGCTGTTTCCACAATTCCCCCGGCTCGTACAGGCCCGTGCCTTTTTTCAGGAAAGCCTTCTTTGCTGCCTCGTACTCCGGGCCTTCTACCTGTTGGTAAAACCGCAAGATGCCCTGCATCGCCCAGGTAGAGGGAAATCCCTGTTCCGCCAGTTCAATGGCGGGCTGCACCAGTTCCGGCCAGGGCTTGCTGCCGAGGCGCTGGTGGGCCAGCCACAACCCGGCTACCGTGCCGGGGACGCCTACGGAGAGGGGGCCGTCGTGGTTTGTATTATCTCTGATGTTCCCGTTTTCGTCCAGATACATATCGGCAGTTGCCGCTAGGGGGGCCTTTTCCCGGAAATTGAAGGAGGTGACTTTCCCTTCGGCGCCGTGGTACACCAGAAAGCCGCCGCCGCCAATATTGCCGGCGGACGGCAGGGTGACGGCCAGGGCAAAGGCCGTACCGATGGCCGCATCGACGGCGTTGCCTCCATCCGCGAGGATCTGCTGGCCTACCTGAGAAGCCAGATAGTGGCTGCTGACAACCATACCCTTTCGGGCCGGGGCAGGGGTGCGGCCGCTTTGGGCTGACAGGCTAAATGAGATCAGAAGGAACAAAAGAATGAAGGATAAGGAGAAATTTCGCATAGGGCGGAAAATTGGTTGGCCCAAAAATAAGAAATAACCGAACATCGTACATCGCCCTGGGGTGGACTCCTGACATCGAACGGTCTTTTCGCGTAAGGCGAGGGCGAGTTCCGGGGCACTCGTTTCGCTGATGCCAGGAGGGCAGCCCCTTTGGGCCGGGAACTTCCCCTTTGTACACTGCACATTCCTGTTCTGCTTCGCTCCAAGAAAGCCGTTTGCACTTTTTTGTCGCGCAAAAAAGTGCTGTGCCGGTTTCCGGATTTAAGCGGGGCCACGGCACTTCGCCTGAAGTGCCGTGGCCTTGGTTTCGCAGGTTGTCGGCTACTGGCAGGAAACCGCCAAGGCACGTTCCTTGCCCTCAACAGCAGGAAACGGCCCTGTTGTCCTTGTTTTCTTCCAAAGGCTTTCCTTTGGGGAAAAAGGGCGCTTGTGGCCGCTTGGGAGCTGTCCATTGCCCGGTGGTAGCTGCCGGGCAGGAGCTCCTGGCAGTGCCCCAAAAAGTCGCCCTGGAACTAGGCCCTTTTGTTACGCGAAAGGACCGTCGAACATCCAACATCGAAAATCGAACATCCAAAACCGCGTTAGTTCACCTCCAGGATACCCCTCAGCCGGATATCTTTTGAAGAAGCTCCTATCATCACCCGGAATGTTCCGGGTTCTACTACCCGCTGCATCTCTTTATTGAGCATGCTCAACTCTGCCGGGCCCAGTTCAAAGGTAATGGATCTTTGCTCACCGGCTCCCAGAGCAATGCGCTGGAACCCTTTCAGTTCTTTAACCGGTTGGGAAACAGAAGCCAGTTCATCCCGTATGTACAGCTGCACGACTTCATCGCCGGCCACCTGTCCGGTGTTCTTTACGGAACAGGTGACGGCCACGGTTTCCTTCCTGCCGATGGGATTTTTTTGGAAGGTCAGATCCGAATATTCAAAAGAGGTATAGCTCAATCCGTAGCCGAAAGGGAACAGCGGTTGCCCGGTGAGGTTGTAATAATCGTCGCCCCGGCCGGTCGGCTTGTGATTGTAATACAAGGGGCACTGTCCTTCGTGTACCGGGAAGGTGATGGGGAGCCTCCCCGCCGGGCTTTCTTTGCCGAACAGGATGTCCGCCAGGGCATGGCCGCCGTTCTCACCCGGATACCAGGCCAGGAGGATGCCGTCCACTTCGTCCATCCAGCTGGACATCGTAATGGCGCTTCCCCCGATCAGCACCACAACGGTTGGCTTGCCGGTAGCCGCTACGGCCCTGATCAGCGCTTCCTGGCGGCCGGGCAGCCCCAGCAGTGCGCGATCCTGGAACTCGCCCTCGTGAATGCCGGCAACGATAACCGCCACCTCGCTTTCCCGGGCGGCTTCCACCGCCTCATCGATCTGTCGGCGCCAGTTGTCTTCAACCGTATTGTCCCAAACCAGTTTTAGCCTGGCGTTACCCTCGGGTTCGAAGAACTCCAGTTGCAGGTTGTATTCCCGGCCGGCTTCAAAAGCAAAATCCTCAAGCAGGGCCCGGTGGGATTGCTTTTTCCAATTGTCGATCAGCAGTTTTCCATCCAGGTAAAGACGGTAGCCGTCATTGCCCTCCACGCCGATCTTGTAGGTGCCTGTCCCGGGAGCTTTAAGCGTGCCCGACCACCGCACCGAGTACCAATCGTAGGCCAGGGTAGGGTGGGGCGAAAAGAGCGTCCATCCGAACTGCACTTTTTCGTCGATGCGGCTCACCCTGGGGTTTCCTTCCAGATGGATATTGTCAAAATATTCTCCTTTTAGGCCTGGAACAGTTTTCCCGTTATCCAGAGTGGAGAGGTATTCCGGCGCGATCGTTTCATAAGGCACATCGTGGAGGGGTACTCCAGGAGCATAGGCTATTTTGTCTTCCCCGATCATCCGGCCGGCCCCGTCATAGATGGATACGACGTTATTGCCGGGGCCGCTGTATCCGCCCAGCCGGCCGGCTTTGGCATCGAAACCGATGAGCGCCAGTTTTTTTATGGATCTGTCAAGCGGCAGAACCTGGCCCTTATTCTGCAAAAGCACCATCGATTTGGCGGCAGCTGTCCGTGCCAGTTCCCGGTGGTTCTCATGTCCGTTCCAGAATGCCGCTTTTTCGGGAGCCGTATAGGGATCTTCAAATAAACCCAGTTCAAATTTGGCGCTCAAGACCCGGCGCACCGCATCGTCAATTGCCTTCTGATCCACTATGCCGTTCCGGAAGGCTTCCCAGAATAGGGGATAATGCGCGTAAGCCGTCTGAAAGAGTACATCCAGCCCGCCTTCTACGGCATCTTCTGTGGCTTCCGGATAATCGGCGGCGGTGAAGTGCAGGACATTGGCGCCGCCGGTAGCGCCAGCATCGGAGATGACAAAACCCTTGAACCCCCATTCTTCTTTCAGTTTCCGGCGCAACAGCCATTCATTCGAGGTACAGGGCGTGCCGTCCAGTGAATTGTAGGCGGTCATCACCGACCGGGCGCCGGCCAGGGTGAAGGCTGCTTTAAAAGCCGGAAAGTAGGCCTCCTCCAGAAGGCGCTCGTTGTACTGGATGGGATAGCTATCGCGGCCGCCCGCGCCGACATTCGCTACGAAGTGTTTGGGTGTGGTGATGACGCCGGCATTTTCAAAGGAACGGATGAAGGCCACGGCCATCTGCGTAGTGAGGTGGGGGTCTTCTCCGTAGGTTTCCTCGGTGCGCCCCCAGCGGACATCGCGGGCGATGTTCAATACCGGAGAAAGGATCTGGCGAATGCCTCTGGACCGGGCCTCGAGGGCGATGGCGCGCCCAACTTCGCCCACCAGGGCCGTATCCCAGGTGGCTGCCAGAGCGATCGCCTGGGGGAAGGCCGTCGCCCCGTCGCGCACCAGCCCGTGCAGGGCTTCGTCAAAGGGGATGATGGGGATGCCCAGGCGGGTTTCTTCCACGAAGTAGCGCTGGATCTCATTGATCAGATCCGCCGCCTCCCGGGCGGAGCCGGAAGGGCCGTATTCCAGCAGTTGCCCGGCCGCTTCCGCCTGTTTGCCTTTGGCCGCCACCTGAAATCCGAAAATGCCGTTTTTATACCGCTCCTTGCCGTCGCTCAGGTCCCCGGGGATCATAAATAGCTGCCAGAACTTTTCTTCCGGCGTCATTCTACCCAGCAGGTCCTCCACCCGTTCTTCAACGGGAAGAGCGGGATCCTTGTATGGAAAGCCCTTTTGCCCGGCTACAGACAGGGCATATACCGTTAAAATGCCGGTGAACAGGAATCGGGCAATCGGCCTGAGATGGGGAAAGGAAAGGTTTTTCAACATTTTCTAGCGGGTTCTTATCCGTCGTTCTGGAGCATACTTTTTTCTTTGCCTCGTGTCCATTTAACCTCTATACCTCCAGTATCATTTTAAGACGGGTTGGTTACCTGGAAAGGATAGCTGCCCATCCTCCGCCGGGCGCCATTTTTACGGTTATTTTCGAATTTCTGTCCACTGCCAGCGTTTCCTTTTCGTAGTCTTCCGCAAACCTGTCCGCATTGGCCCCATCCTTATACACCTCCATGATATAGGGCCCTTCACCCAGGAAGGAGAGGCTCAGTTCCAGTTCCCGCGGATCCCAGTCGGCCATTGCACCCAGATACCATTTGTCGCCTTTTCTTCTTGCCAAAGCAATATAGTGGCCCACTGACCCGTGAAGCACTATAGTCTCATCCCAGACCGTAGGGATCTTAACGATGAAGTCGACTGTTTCCTGCTCTTTGTAGTATCTCGACGGTGATTCGCAAAGCATTTGCAAGGGAGCTTCATAGACCACGTACATGGCAACCTGGTGAGCGCGGGTGCCGAGGCTCATCGGACGCTCAAAGCTGACCGCGAAATTGGCCTCCTGTGCGTTGGCCATGGCGCCGGGCGTATAATCCATCGGGCCCGCTGCCATTCGAATGAACGGGAGGTTGACATTGTGTCCGGGCGTAATGTCCTTACTCCATTTATTGTTTTCGCTACCCTTTACGCCTTCATAGTTGATCACATTCGGATACATCCTGCTCAACCCGGAAGGTTTGAATGCGCCATGAAAATCGACCAACAACTCAAGCCGGGCGCATTCCCTGGCGATACGCTCATAAGAGCTGACCATATACTGGTCATTGCGTTGCATAAAATCTATCTTGACTCCTTTTACCCCCCAGCTTTTGTAGGTTTCAAGGATCTGGACGAGGTTGGCGTCAAGCGGCTTCCACAACACCCACAGTATCAATTCTACCCCTTTTTCTTTTCCATACCTGATCAGTTCGGGTACATCCATGTCCGGGTTGAAATCGAGGATCTCGGTGGTCGATTTCGTCCACCCCTCGTCCAGGATCACATATTCTATTCCGTTGGCCGCGGCAAAATCGATGAAATATTTATAAGTAGCAGTGTTAAGTCCCGATTTGAAGCCCACCCCATAAATATTGTTGGCGTTGTACCAATCCCATGCTACTTTGCCCGGCCTGATCCATTTTGTGTTCTCAATGGCCTGAGGCCTGGACAATTGAAAGGACAGGTTGCTTTCCACGAAAGTGCGGTCATCGTCGCTTATGATAAAAAGCCTCCAGGGATATGCCCGTTCTCCGGATACTTCGGCGATATAATCCGCTTGTTTTGTAATCGTCTGATTCCGGTCCGGTTCCCCCTTACGGTCTACTGCTTCCAGGACAAATTTCGGAAAGATGGCATCTACAGTGGTGTTCCCATTCCCTCTCAAGAACATACCCGGATAATCATGAAGGGCGGTTTCTGTAAACAGGGCCTTGGCATTATCGGTAATGAAAAGTACGGGCAGGCTGCAAAACTCATTGGAGGATATTTCGGCCAGAGACTTGTCCAGATAGAGGCGCTCGTTATGGGAATACATGGATTCTTCCTGAGGGAAAAGAGACCGGGCCCCAGCGGGAAACGTCAGAGATACTTGTTCTGATAGCACATTCCGCTTGCCTTTGCCCTCATCGACAAATTGATAAGCGACCCCGTCATTGTATGCCCGAAAGTACAGTTGATATCCTTCTTTGAAGGTAAGGGTTAGTTGTACGAATTCATCCCTGATCTCCGCATCCTTGTAGGGTACCGCCGGATAGATCATGGAGGAAAAGCTGTTCTCGGAATGTTCTTTGAGCTGTGGATATGCGCCAAAATCCGGCCCGGAAGAGAAATCCATTCCTACTTCCGCTTTTTCTATTATCACCTTTCCGTCGAGGGATGCAGACCATGAGATCCCCTCTCCAATGCGAACGGCAAGCTGAATACGCCCATCGGGGGATTTGAGCTCAAAGCTCTGGGCATAGGCCGGTTGAACCCATAGCAATAAGCAAAACCAGAAAAAAATATGCTTATTCATTGGTTGCGGATTTTTCCGAATAAAAATATCATTTTAAACGGTTTATCCGGGGCCCGGGCATAGTTTTTGTGCATCCGGCTGCAAGAAATGCCGCATTCAAAAAGGAAAGGGCCGCTATTGGGCAACAGGAGTAATTCCAGGACAAAAAAAGGCGGCCCGTTGCCAGGCCGCCTATCAACACAAAATAACTTTGTAACCACTTCTACAGCAATGCTGCTGTGCGGCGCTGAATTCAGGCCAGGTCGAAGCGGTCGAGATTCATTACTTTAGTCCATGCCGCCACAAAGTCCTGTACGAACTTCTTCTGGGAGTCGGCACATCCGTACACTTCAGCCAGTGCCCGGAGTTCTGAGTTCGAACCGAAGATGAGGTCGACACGGGTGCCGGACCACTTGAGTTCGCCCGTACCACGATCACGGCCCTCAAACACGTCCTGTGCCTCAGAAACGGCATTCCACGTGGTGCCCAAGTCGAGCAGGTTGACGAAGAAGTCGTTGGTGAGCGCTTCAGGGCGTTTGGTGAAAACACCGTGTTTGGACTGGTCGAAGTTCGTGTTGAGGACGCGCATACCGCCGACAAGAACGGTCATCTCCGGTGCGGTCAGCGTCAACAGTTGCGCCTTGTCAACCAGCATCTCCTCTGCCGGTACGGTGTATCTGGCCTTCTTGTAGTTGCGGAACCCGTCGGCAACCGGCTCGAGGACGGCGAAGGATTCCACGTCGGTTTGCTCCTGTGTCGCGTCGGTACGGCCCGGTGTGAAGGGCACCGTCACATCATGGCCGGCATTTTTTGCAGCCTTTTCTATACCCGCGCAACCGGCAAGAACGATCAGGTCGGCGAGCGAAACCTGCTTACCACCGGACTGCGCGCTGTTGAACGCGGCCTGGATGCCTTCGAGCGTCTCCAGTACTTTCGCCAGTTGAGTCGGATTGTTGACTTCCCAATACTTCTGCGGGGCAAGGCGGATGCGTGCGCCGTTCGCGCCACCGCGCTTGTCGGAGCCACGGAACGTTGAAGCTGAAGCCCAGGCGGTGGATACCAGCTGGGACACAGATAGCCCTGAAGCCAGGATTTTGTCCTTCAGCGCCGCGATGTCCTGCTCGTCGATCAGTTTATGGGTAACGGCCGGGACCGGGTCTTGCCAGATCAGCTCTTCCGAAGGCACCTCCGGGCCGAGATAACGGGCACGGGGCCCCATATCGCGGTGGGTCAGTTTGAACCATGCCCGGGCGAACGCGTCTGCGAACTCATCCGGGTTTTCGTAGAAATGCCTTGAAATTTTTTCGTAAGCAGGGTCGAACCGCAGGGAAAGGTCGGTCGTCAGCATGAATGGAGCGTGGTGTTTTGACGGGTCGTGGGCGTCCGGTACGGTACCGGCGCCGGCGCCCCCTTTCGGCCGCCACTGGTGTGCTCCGGCCGGGCTCTTGGTCAGTTCCCATTCGTAGCCGAACAGGTTCTCGAAGAAGTTATTGCTCCACTTTGTTGGGGTGGTGGTCCATGCGCCTTCGAGGCCGCTGGTAATCGTATTGCCTGCGTTACCGCTGCCGAAGGTATTCTTCCATCCCATGCTTTGCTCCTCGATGCCTGCGGCTGCAGGCTCCCTGCCAACGTACTTGCCCGGGTCGGCGGCGCCATGGGTTTTGCCGAAAGTGTGCCCGCCGGCGATGAGCGCGACGGTTTCATAGTCATTCATGGCCATGCGGCCGAAGGTCTCGCGAATGTCCTTTGCCGCTGCGATCGGGTCGGGATTTCCGTTCGGGCCTTCCGGATTCACATAGATCAGGCCCATCTGAACGGCGGCCAGAGGATTCTCGAGTTCCCGGTCGCCGGAGTAACGCTTGTCTCCAAGCCACTCGCTTTCGGAACCCCAGTAGATATCTTCTTCCGGATGCCATACGTCCTCCCGTCCGCCGGCGAAGCCGAAGGTCTTGAAGCCCATCGACTCGAGAGCACAGTTGCCGGCGAGGATCATCAGGTCGGCCCAAGAGATTTTCTTGCCGTATTTCTGTTTGACCGGCCAGAGCAACAAGCGCGCCTTGTCGAGGTTGGCATTGTCCGGCCAACTGTTGAGCGGCGCAAAGCGCTGGGTGCCGGAGCCGGCGCCACCCCGCCCGTCGGCTATGCGGTAAGTGCCGGCGCTGTGCCATGCCATCCGGATGAAAAACGGCCCATAGTGGCCATAGTCGGCCGGCCACCAGTCCTGCGACTTGGTCATCAGGTCGAAGAGGTCTTTCTTGACGGCATCCAGGTCGAGGGACTTGAACTCCTCCGCGTAGTTGAACGCTTCATCCATAGGATTGGAGAGGGAAGCGTGTTGGCGAAGGATGTTCAACTTCAACTGGTTGGGCCACCATTCGCGATTTGACGTGCCACCGCCTGCCATGCGCTTTAAAGCTCCACTCATGAACGGGCACTTGCTTTCGCCGTTAACATCGTAACTGGCGCCGCTTGCTGATTTGTCTGCATTTTTATGATCTCCCACTTTTTCTATATTTTGATTATTTGGTTAATGGACCAAATTTACGATAATATTTATTTATAAATTCTGCAATTTGTATTGATATTTTCTATCAGCTTATAAACAAAACTTATGCCTCGGGCTCGGCTCCGTGTCCTATTTCGGAGCGCACAGGGAGGAAAAAGAGTAAAGTCAAACAAAGCAGTGTCTGGAAAAAAACAGGTGTCGCCGTACATGGTCCAAAGTGAAGGGCTCTCTCTGGCTGTCGAAGCTTGGCGAAGGCATACAGCCCTGTTTTAATGAGAGAAGGCAAAGGAAGGGCTGAGGGCAGGGCGGGATAGACTTCTCGCCCTGGTGGGCCTACTACGCAAAAAGCCCCGGCGGATGCCGAGGCTTTTTTTCGTAGACCCACTAGGACTCGAACCTAGAACGACAGAACCAAAATCTGCTGTGTTACCATTACACCATGGGTCTGGCCACTTTTGCGAAAAAGCATCGATTTTTCGCGATGCGAGTGCAAAGATAAAACGAAAATCTTTTCCGCAAAAGTTCCCGGGCAGTTTTTTTGGCCGGTATTTTCTGCCGGGCTACAAGCGGGCGGAGGCAGAAAGTGCCGGCCGGCAATAGGAGCCCCCGGCAGGGAAGTTCCTGGCTAGCCAAACCCTCCCCCTTCGGGGGAGTTGGAGAGGGCTGGAGGCTAAAAAACCCCGGGCCCACAGTTTTTTGCAGCCAGCACCCGGTGGGGGGCACTGGGCAATGGCATGCAAGAGCGTGGGCCCGGTTGCCGTCTAAGATACGATTTTTACAGATATTTTAAAGAAAGATGGCAGAATAATTGTATCAAAGACAGTCCAAACGTCCAAACGTCCAAACGTTGTAAGGTGGGGACGTGGGGAAGTTAGGGACGGGCGGGCAGTCCAAACGCCCAAACCTCCAAACGTCCAAACGTCCAAACGCCCAAACGTTGTAAGGTGGGGACGTGGGGAAGTTAGGGACGGGCGGGCAGTACAAACGTCCCAACCTCCAAACGTCCCAACGTCCCAACCTACCTCAACCACAACTTATACGCTTCCGCCTCAGCACAGTTCTGCCCGTAGTAGGCGCACAGGTATTTGTACGAGCGCGCAATGCGGATAGCAGGTTCCGTCGCCTTGGGAAAAATTTCGGCCGCTTTCGAGTACTCCTCGATGGCCCATTCGAACTGCCGTTTCCGGAAGTGCTCATCGCCGGAGTTCAACAGCAGCAGGTAGGCATTTTGCTGCTCTTCGGCATTGCGCTGCGCGACGGCCTCCTGGTGGGCGGCCTTTTGATAATCCTCCCGGCTGTATTTCGGGGTGGGCGCGTGGTAGAGGTCGTAGGCCAGGCCGCCCGCCATCATGAGGATGCCCAGCAGGGCCATCAGGCTGATATAGCGGGCCTGGCGGTTCCGTTCGAAGTATTCGTTGACGCGCTTTCGGGCCTCCGAAGGTTTGCCTGCCCGCCCGGCCACTTTGGTGCCGCTGTCGGCGCCGATGTCGAAGCTGTTGCCCGGATTCGTCCGCTCCTTGCTGAAGAACTTGCGGGGGCGCTGGGTGTAGATCCACCGCTGTAAGCCAGATCCCATGTATCCCATGATCGGTGGTTTTAAAGGGTTCCTTTATGTGGACAGAAGGAATGAAGGACGGAATGATCGAATACCAGAGCTTCTGTCCGGCTAAGAAAGTGGATAATATTTGTTTGAGTATAACCGCTCTACTTTCCAATTAAAATCGAAGCAGATTGTCCTCCCCTGGGGAGGAAGGAGGGAGAATTTTGGATGTAAACCCTTGATAATTCCCCCCTCTACTCCCCTCCCCGCCTGCCAAAGTCTTCTACGGCGGGCAGGCAGGGGGAGACAACAACCTTCGATTAGGAGTTGGAGAAAGGTCGGTTATACGTATTCTAAATATTTCCGCCTACTCACTTATAATAGTATTATTTAACTCGTTTTTTCCGCCCATCCTTGTTTTTTAGATGAAGGGCGCCTGTAAAACGGCGAGGGGAAGGGGGGCGAAGACGAATCCCGAGCCCCGAATCCCCGCCTTCGCCAGGGCTACGGCGCTCAAAGAAGGCTCGGAGCGGGCAGAGCCATTCGCAATCCCGAATCAACGGATCCCGAACCTCCTACCACCAATGATGCACCGTCCCTTTAAAATACTTTTCGTAGACAGCTTTCACCCCCTCCATCTGCTCCGCGCTCAGGGCGGGCAGTTGGGCAGCCGAGAGGTTGGAGGCCACCTGCTCCTGGCGGCTGGCGCCGGGGATGACGCAGCTCACCTCGTCGAACATCAGGGTCCAGCGCAGGGCGATGGCGGCCAGGTTCTCCTGGCCGGGGAAGAAGAGCCGCTGTAGTTCCTCCGTCGCCTGCAGGCCGGTTTCGTAGTCCACGCCGGAGAAGGTCTCTCCCTTGTCGAAGGCGGCGCCCTCGCGGTTGAAGTGGCGGTGGTCCTCCTTGCCGAAGGTGGTCGACCGGCTGAACTTGCCCGTCAGCAGGCCGCTGGCGAGGGGCACCCGCACGATGATGCCCACGTTCTTTTCCTGTGCCCGCGGGAAGAACAGCTCCGAAGGGCGGTGGCGGAACATGTTGAAAATGATCTGTACCGTAGTGACATTGTCGAACTCGATGGCCTTGAGGGCCTCCTCCACCTTTTCTACACTTACCCCCAGGTGGAGGATCTTGCCCTCCTCCTGCAGGCGTTCGAACAGCCCGAATATCTCCGGGCGGTAGTACACCTCGGTGGGCGGGCAGTGCAGCTGGATGAGGTCGATGGCCTCCAGGCCCATATTGCGGAGGCTGGCTTCCACGAAGCCGCGCAGGGCTTTGGGCTGGTAGGCCTCGTTGGTGTGCGGGTTCAGCTGGCGGCCGCATTTGGTGGCCACGTAAACGCGCTCGGAGCGCGCCTTTACTACGCGCCCTACCGCTTTTTCGCTTTCACCTCCCCCGTACACATCGGCCGTGTCGATGAAGTTGATGCCGTTTTCAATAGCCGTGTGGAGTATCCTGTCGGCGTTCTCATGGCTGAAGTCGTCCCCCCATTTGCCGCCTACCTGCCAGGTGCCGAGGCTGATCTCTGAAACCTGGAAGCCGGTTTTTCCCAATTGTCTGTAGTTCATTGCTCGCGTTTTGGGTGAATATAAGAAATGAGGAGATAATAAGTATCTTTAGCGCTCAAATCAAAGACCGATGATCCATACCATCCGATATATCTCCTTGGCGGGGCTGTTGCTGTGGACGGCGGCCCTCGCAGGCCAGCGGGATGACGTGCCCGCCCGCGCGCGGTGGGGCGAGGAACTGACGGAGCCCGCCGGCACCCGCATTACCAAAGCCATTTCAGCCAATAAGGACGGCGCCTACATGCTGCGGCAGAAGAACGAAGGGGCCTTGTCGAACGAGCAGGTGTACATAGAATACTACGATAGCGACATGAAACTGCGCCGGTCCCAGAAAATGGATCTGAACTATAAGGGCAAGCGCCGCGATTTCGAGGACGTGGCCATGATCGGCGGGCAGCTCTACCTGTTCACCAGTTTTAACAACCAGGCTAAAAAGAAGAACTATCTCTTCTACCAGAAGGTCAGCAGCCGGCTGCAGGCCTCGCGCGACCTGGAGATGATCGCAGAAGTGGAGGCGCTGAACAAGGCCCGGGAGGGGTCGTTCAACCTCGTTATTTCCACCGACAGCTCCAGGGTGCTGCTCTATAGCCAGCTGCCCTATCAGAAGCGCGACCCCGAGCGCTTCGCCCTCAATGTTTTTGACAACCAGATGAATAAACTCTGGAGCCGGGATATTATCCTTCCCTATTCCGACCAGCAGTTCGCAGTGGAGGACTACCGCGTCGACCGCGAGGGCAATGTCTACCTCCTGGGCGTGCTCTATATGGATGGCGTGCGCGAACGCCGCCGGGGCCGCCCCAATTACCAGTACGTCATTCTGGCCTATACCCGGCAGGGAGAGGATGTGCAGGAGTATCAGGTGGCGCTGAAGGATAAGTTCATCACGGACCTGGCCTTCCGCATCGCCGATAACGGCGACCTGGTCTGCGCCGGGTTCTTTTCCGAGCGGGGCACCTACAGCGTCAAGGGTACCTGCTTCTTCCGGCTCAACGCCGCTACCAAAGAGATCTTCAACCTGAGCTTTAAGGAGTTCGGCTTCGAGTTCCGCACTGAATTCATGACTCCGGGAGAACTGCGCCGCGCCAGCCGTGCCGAGGCCAACGACGATGCCAACAGAGAGCCCGAGCTCTTCCGGTTCTCTCTGGACGAGCTGGTCCTCCGCAGCGACGGCGGCGCTGTGCTGGTGGCCGAGCAATATTACGTCTTTGAACGCGCATACCGCACCTGGGACGGCACCCTGCGCTTCGATTACTTCTACAACTACAACGACATCATTGTCGTGAACATACAACCGGACGGGGGCATCGAA
The DNA here is from genome assembly GCA_020636405.1 of Lewinellaceae bacterium. Lineage (GTDB taxonomy): Bacteria > Bacteroidota > Bacteroidia > Chitinophagales > Saprospiraceae > JACJXW01. The sequence continues at coordinate 793,002 of JACJXW010000004.1, forward strand.
TGGGCCACCCGCATTCCTAAACGGCAGGAAACGGTCAATGATGGCGGGTATTATTCATCGTATGCCATGTCGATCGTGCGCGACCGCCTGTACTTTATCTTTAACGACAATAGCCGGAATTTCAGCAATGATGGCTCCAACCGCTTGTACAATTTTAACGGACGGAATTCCATCGTCGCTTTGGCAGAATTGCGCAAGGACGGACAATTGTTCATGTATCCTCTTTTTCATAATCGCGATGCGGAAGTCATCACCCGCCCTAAGATCTGCAAACAGGTGGGCAGCCGCCGCATGATGGTCTACGGAGAACGGGGCCGGCAATACCGCTTTGCTGAACTGGAATTTGATTAGGGGATGTTAACGTTTAAACGTTTAAACGTGGGGATGTGGGGATGTTAACGTTCAAACGTTTAAACGTGGGGATGTGGGGACGTTAACGTTCAAACGTTTAAACGTGGGGATGTGGGGATGTTAACGTTTAAACGTTTAAACGTGGGGATGTGGGGATGTTAACGTTCAAACGTTTAAACGTGGGGATGTGGGGATGTTAACGTTTAAACGTTTAAACGTGGGGATGTGGGGACGTTAACGTTCAAACGTTTAAACGTGGGGATGTGGGGATGCAAACGTTTAAACGTTCAAACGTGGGGATGTGGGGACGTTAACGTTCAAACGTTTAAACGTCCAAACGTCCAAACGTCCCAACGTCCCAACGTGGAGATGCGGGGACGTTAACGTCCCAACATCCCAACATCCCAACGTCCATACACAAAAACAGACAGACAATCAACAATCCCTGAAAATGGCCAATATTGCAATTTTTGCTTCCGGGACCGGAACAAACGCGAGAAAAATCATCGAATATTTTAAGGAAAATGCTAATATTCACGTGTCACTGGTCGTTTCCAATAAGGCAACGGCGCCAGTACTGGCTCTTGCGGAGGAGCACGGCATAGAGCAAATGGTGCTCAGCCGCCGGCGCTTCTACGAAACGGAGGAGCTGCTGGAGTCCCTGAAAGAAAGAGATATTCGCTTTATTGTCCTGGCCGGTTTTCTGTGGCTCATACCGGAGTATCTGGTGCGGGCCTTCGGGCGGCGCATGGTCAATATACATCCGGCACTTCTTCCCAAATACGGCGGTAAAGGCATGTACGGCATGCATGTCCACCGCGCGGTGAAGGCTGCCGGCGAAGCTGTTTCGGGGATCACCATTCACTATGTGAACGAGCGCTACGATGAAGGAGGGATTGTTTTCCAGGCGGCGTGCCCCATCGATCCGGAAGATACCCCGGAAGATATTGCCCGGAAAGTGCTCCAGCTGGAGCATCAGCACTTCGCCCCTGTGGTCGAAGAGCTCGTCCGGAACCTGAATGAATAAACTACGATAGACTAATAACCAATAAACCGCAAACATGACTAGGAAGCTCCTACTCTTACTCGTTCTTTCCATAGGCTTTGTAAGCCTGGCTTCCGCCCAGAGCTGGCGCAAACTCAAAAAGGAGGCCGAGCAAGCCTATCAGGAAGGACAGCTCGCCGATGCGGCCGATAAATACGAACAGGCCTGGCGGAAGAAACGCAACAAGGAAGACCTGATCCATCAGGCCGGCGAGCTCTATTACCAGCTTCGCGATTACCGCAAAGCTGCCGAAGCTTACCGCCCCATCAAAGAAAAGAACAGCGAATTTCCCCTGGTGGGGCTGAAGTATGCCCGCTGCCTCAAACAGGACGGGCAATACGACCGCGCCATTACCGAATTTGAGGCATTCATGAGCAGTTATACCGGGGAAGGCAAAGACATTCTGGAAGAGATCATCCGGAACGAGGTCGCAGGTTGCCGGCTCGGTATGGATGCTCCCGCCCAGGCCGACCGCGATGTGGAGGTGCTGCGCCCTGGCGATGGTATCAACTCCGATAAGGAGGAGTTCGCCCCGTTTCCGCTGTCCGACAACGAACTTTATTTTTCCTCCACGGTTGGCGACCGCGCCCGCATTTATTCTTCCCGGAGGGAAGGCAGTACCTGGGGCAAGGGAGAACCCCCGCGCAACTTCCCGGTGATACAGACCGGCCATTTCTGTAACGGGGCTATGGCGCCCGACGGCAGCCGCCTGTACTTTACCGTTTGCAGCAATACCAAGGGGCCATGGAATGATGTCAAGACCCGCTGCGAGATCTTTACCACCAAGCGGGTCGGCGCCGTATGGTCGCAACCTGAGCGCCTGCCCGACTACATCAATATGGCCGGGGTGACGGCGACCCATCCTTACGTCGTCCATCAACGGGGACAGGAGATCCTCTTCTTCTCTTCCAACCGCGAAGGCGGCCGGGGAGGGATGGACCTCTGGTATGCTTCCCGGGACCTGGGCTCCGACGACATCGACTTCACTTTCCCGGTCAACCTGGGGCCGGTGGTCAATACTCTCGGGGATGAGGTCACTCCCTTCTATAATGTAGAAGACCAGACGCTCTATTTCTCTTCCAACGGGCATATGTCCATTGGTGGATTCGATATCTTCAGCGCGATCGGTGACGAGGTGAGCTGGTCGCAGCCATCCAACCTCGGGATGCCGGCCAACTCCAGTGCAGACGAGTACTTCTATATCCTCAATCCTTCCCGTACGGGAGGCTTCTTCACGTCCAACCGCGTTTTTGCCGGGGAGAAAACCAGTACGACCCAGGAGGATATTTTCGAATTTGCCGTCGGCGGCCGCCGGGTAATGGTCAAAGGAAACGTCTACGACCGGCAGTCGGGAGAACCCATCAATGATATCTCGGTGGCTCTATATCAGGTATTTGACGATGGCCGCGAAACGGAGCTGATCACCCGCACGTTCAACGATGGCAAATACTCCTATGAGATCCTGCCTAACCGGCGCTTCCGGGTGGAAGTGTCGGCGTACGGGTATGAGGCCGGTTCTTACCGCTTCTCCAGTGATGACATGAATACCTTTACCTACGGGCAGCCTATCTTCCTGGAAGTAGAAGGGGCTGCCGCAGTTCCATCGCCGGAGCCGCCCTCCCCCGGTGAGCCCGTTAGGCCGTCCGAACCGACGGCGCCGCTCCGGAACCCCACAGCCACCACTCCTACCACTCCGGCCGCAGCGGGGGCGTCCTATACTGCCCGGGGCAGAGGGCCAAACGATACGTTCGAATACCAGACCAATGCCCCCCGCCACCAGGGTACTTATTACAAGATACAGCTGGCAGCAGTAGGATCCTTTAATCCTGAACGGTTCAGCAATGTTGCAGCTCTGGGCCGGGTCGATACCGAACTGATCCTCGCCCGGGGGCTGACCCGCGTTCTGGTAGCTGATTTCTTCAGCTTGTCGGAAGCGCGCTCCGCCCTGCAGCAAGTGAAAAGTAAAGGCTACAGCGGTGCGTATATCGTCGAGTACATCGACGGCGAACGCTACAGTAAAGTGCAGTAGGGGAGTAGTTGATTGAGTTGATCCGGTTGATTGAGGGGCCTAATAACGGCCATGTGGAAGTCAACGGATCAACTCAATTAACGCGCCAACATTATCAACCAAGCAACATGGGCCTGTTCAATTACACACACCTTCCCGGCTGGCTGGAAAACAACTGGTTGTTCCGAAAGGTATTTCTCCTGCGTAAACTGTTCCTTACCCGGAGAAAGTTTTCCCATTATTCCCAGTTTGCGGAGGATGTCGCTATCATCCGTCAGTTCCATAAAGGATACAAGGGGTTCTTCGTGGATGTCGGCTGTTTTCATCCGGTCAAGTACAACAATACCTACCGCCTATACCGCAAAGGCTGGCGCGGCGTCAATATTGACATCGACAGCATTAAGATCGAAGGCTTCCGGATGGTTCGCCCCGCGGATGTCAATATCGCCTGTGCCGTGAGCAGTAAGCCCGGCGAGTTCACCTACTGGTCCAATGGTTTTTACTCCCTGACCATTACCCTCGATGAAGCCTTCGCCGCCGGCAAGCCCGGCTATCGGAAAAGTACAGTCAAAGCCGATACGTTGACGAACATCCTGGACGGGACGAAGTACAAAGGACAGCAGATCGATTTTCTGACCATAGATGCCGAAGGGCACGACTATGAGGTGCTGCGGTCCCTCGATTTTGATCGCTACGCTCCCCGGCTGATCGCCGTAGAGACCCACCACCCGGCCTTCGACGAAGTAAAAAATGATGAGTTGTACCAACTCCTGGATGGGCAGGGGTATGTCTTAGCTAATTGGGTAGGCCTCACGCTGCTTTTCAGGAGAAAGGGAGATGAGGTATTGCGAAAAACCACAACCTGACCATTTTGCCGGTACTGGAAAAACAACACCTGGTCCTGTTCTTCTACGCTGTGACGATCGCAGCACTGGTGCTTTCCCCCTTCCTGCTTTCCGTGGGCATGATCGCCCTGGCCGTGCTGAGCCTGATCCGGTTTCAGGTTGGGCCCCGGGTGTTTCGGGTGGCTTTCGATAAAGAGGCCATCGGACGCATGCTGCGCATTTTGCGATATCCTCCCTTTGCGGCGGTGACGTTATTTTTCTTCATCGTCCTGCTCAGTTTCTGGCAGACAGAAGACTTCGGCTACTGGCTGGCCCGCCTGCGTATCAAAGTACCCTTTCTGGCTTTGCCGTTGGCCTTCCTCGGGCATCCGCGCCTGGAGGAGCGGCAGTGGCAGGGGCTGTTGTATTTCTTTTTGCTCCTGTTGCTGATCACCGCTATTGGCGTTGGGCTCAACTACTGGGCCCATTACGAGGATATTCAACTGATGCTAAAGCAGGGACAGCCGATGCCCACGCCCCGCAACCATATTCGCTACAGCCTGCTGCTGGCCCTGGGAGTGGTGAGCGGGGGGTATCTCTACAGCAAAGGCTACTACCTGCGCTACCCCTGGGAGCGTTATTTCGTTGCCGGGGCTACGGTTGCCCTCTTTCTGTTCATCCATCTGCTCTCGGTGCGCAGTGGTATCCTGGCCTTGTATGTCGCCTTGTCCTTCCTGGCGGTGCGTTACATTCTGGTTTCCCGCCGTTATGCCTGGGGACTGGGCCTTTTGGCCGCTCTTATCGCCGTGCCGGTGGCGGCCTATCAATATGTTCCCAGCTTCCGGGCCAAGGTGGATTATATGCGTTGGGGGCTGATCAAATTCCAGGAAGGGGAGGGGGCCGCCTACGCCGATACCGGCCGTATCGTTTCCCTGAAGGTAGGTTGGGAACTGGCCAGGCGCCACCCTTTCTTTGGAGTGGGAGCGGGTAATCTGCAGCATGAAGTGGACCGCGCCTTTGAGGTTTCCTACCCTCAACTGCCGGAGCCGCTCGTTCCGCACAATCAATTGCTGTTCGTCCTGGCAGGCACCGGTATTGCCGGCCTGGCGCTCTTCCTTTTCGCCTTGTTCCATCCGCTCTTTTACCGCAGGAATTACCGTCATCCTTTCCTCCTGGGCTTCTATGGCATCGTCCTTACTGCCTTTATGATCGAGCATACCATCGAGAACTCCATGGGTGTGGGGTTCTTTATGTTTTTTCTGCTGCTGTTTTTGAACAGGGAAAGGGGCATTGAGGAAGGGCCTTTGGCGGATTCGTCACCTCAGGCGGAGTAACTCTCCGAATCGTTCATTAAAGCCGGCCACCCCCTGCAGCCCGCCGGTGTGCACCGCGAGGATTGTGCTTCCTTTGGGAAAATATCCCTCTTCAATAAGATAGAACAAGCCGAAGAACAGCTTGCCCGTGTAAATGGGGTCGAGTGCGATGCCGTGCTGTCGGTAGAAACCGTTGATGAAATCGATGAGGTGGGGTTCGAATTTAGCGTAGCCGCCGAAGTGGAAATCGGTGTTGATTTCCCAAGTTCCGGCCCCTTTTTTATCCCCCCGAAGGGGGGAGGAGGCTAAAGAGGGCTTCAGCAGGCGTTCTACCTCCTCTTTTAAATGATCACTTTTCAGAGCAGAGAAGCCCAGCGCCTTGGCCCTGCCGTTCAGGGCGGAGGTGATCCCCGCGAAGGTGCCCCCTGTACCCAGGCTGCAGCACCAATAGTCGGGCAATTGGCCGGCCTGCTGTTCTACTTCTTCCACAATATGGCGGCAGCCTTCCAGTGCCAGCGCATTAGTGCCGCCTTCCGGCAGCAGGTAATAGGAGCCGTATTGTTGCTGCAACCGGGCGAGGGATTCAGCAGATCCCTTGTCCCGGAAGGCCTGGCGGCTGATGAACTGCAGGCCCATATTGCAGGATTGCGCGAAGCGCAGCGTTGGGTTGAGCCCTGCCGGCTGTTCCCCTCGGATGATCCCAATGGTTTTAAACTGAAAGGCAACTCCGGCCGCTGCGACGGCGGCGATGTGGTTGGAATAGGCGCCGCCGAAAGTGAGCAGGGTTTTATGGCCTTCGTCCCGGGCGGCCTGGAGGTTGTACTGCAGCTTGCGCCATTTATTGCCGCATAGCGCCAGCTCCGGCCCTATGCCCAGCATATCATCCCGCTTAACGAGCAGGTGGATGCCTGCCTGCCTTAGCGTGGGGCTTTCCAACGCCACCAGTGGGCTGGGAGGATGGCGGAAAAGGGAGGATAGGGGTGGTGGACGCATTTAAAAAAATCGATTTAAGGAAAAAAGAGTTTTCCTGGTGCAAGATGAGGATAATTCCTTTGAATAAAAAAACCGCCCCGGTAACAGAGGCGGTTCTAAATAAAAAAAATCAACTTTATGATCTAATGTTTAAAGCTTGAGAAACCGCTGCTTGCCGTGCCCTTCTGTTGCAACGATGTACATGCCTGCGGGCCAGTCGTTCACATTTATCTGAGCCGCATCCTGCACTGTTGCCATCAGGTGGCCGCTGGCGTTAAAAACCTGGCCTGAGATCGGTTGGTTAAAGAATATCCTATCCACGGTGGGGTTAGGAAAAGCCTTGAATGCGACTTCATCGCGCAGCTCTTCACTGATGCTTACCAGTTCGCCGCCTACCTGTATGATGCCGACGCTTCCACTGACTTCGTATCCCACCACCAAAAGATTCTCGCCATTGGGGCTTTCGCTGGCCGGAACGAATTTGATGATTTCCGGGCTTACGTCCCCTTCCAGGCCATTAGCGCCCAAGGTGCGATTGTTGTAGTAAGTGATAAACATAGGCGAGAACGGATCGGTAATGTCGTATACTACAATAGCGTTCTGGCGCTCGAAGCCGACAAAAGCGTAGGTGAAGCCGCCAATGGTACCAACCGCCAGCGCTTCGGGCTCCACGCCCTTATCGTCGGAACGCCGGTCTTTCTCCCCCTCGTCCTCGTTGAAGAGCCCCGGTTCGATGAAAGTGGTAATTGTACCAAAATCCTGGCCGCTGTCATATACCAGGTTGCCGTATGCATCGAAAATAGAAAAGGAACGCCCCCCAAAGGAATAGATCTGGTCCACATCGCCGTCGTTATCGTAGTCGCCATTTGCCGTGGTCGTCTTCAGGCGCCCCAGGTTTTCATCGGCCTGCAGCTCATCGGCATTGGGATAGGCTGTGGCATCCAGTATAAGGTCTTTTACTCGGACTTCCTCGGAGTAGCCGTCATAGTCGCGGGAATCCCCTTCATTCGCGGTAAGGATATAAGTCTTACCGTCAACCTCGTAGGTGGCGATGGCATCGGGTAAGAACATCCCCAGAGTAGGATGAGAAGTGATGTTGAGCCGGCCATCCCTGTCACTGGCGTCAAAGCCGTAATCCTCCTGGAAGGATAGGATCCCCAACACCGAGTTATCGGTTACTCCCGCTCCGGCCAACCCGAAGTCATTATCGTTCATGACGGCGATTTCGCCCCCTGGCAACAGGGCAAGCCCCTCCGGTTTGTCGGAGCTGACATAATTGAGCGTCGGCAGGTTGGCCACCTTGGTTTTATGAACGGCTTGTACCCCAGCCGCCGCCAGCTCATCAGCGGAATACGCTTCCAGGGATAGCAACCCGCCGTTCATGGCCTCCAGGGTATTAGTGGCGCCCACCAGGTTGATTTCAAAAATGTACTTTTTCCCTTCCGTTACCCCCGGAGCCTCGGAGTCACGCTCCAGGACCAGAAATTTGTTATCGCCCATATAAACGGCGTCGCCGATCTTATCCACCCGGGAGGTTGACAGGCCACTGTACTGGTTCTGTTCCAGGAGATATACGTATTCCTCCACCGGCGTGCCGCTTGCTGCGTCGACGCCCAGTATACGGATCACATCGGTGTTGTTGCGCACAGAGTTATCCGGGTTTTCGATAGGGGATTGCATGAAGGCGTAAATTACATTGATTTCCGGATTATAAGCGATGGCTTCGAAGCCCCGGTTGGCGCGCCGCTTGGAGTAGACAGCAGGGAGCGTCTCTGCGCCGTAGGTGCCCGCCGGCTGAGGCGTTGTTCCCAGTAGAGAAGTGCCTTCCGGAACGTAGCGCTCGATCAGTACACCATCGGGCTGGAACTTGTAGAGTGCCGGCCGGTATTCATCGCACATCCAGAAGTTGCCGTCATTATCCCGAAGGATACCTTCAAAATCGCCACCCAGTTCGTCATAGGGGAGCTGATGCAATTCTTCACCAGAATTGCTGTCTGTAAAATCCACATTATTATAGGGGGTGGCGGGATCAGTATACGTAACGGGTACTTCGTCAAACCCTGGAATATTACCTTTTCCGGAAATAGGGGTGACTCCATCCTGGCGGTACAGCAGAATCTGTTCGTCCAGGCTAACGGCGCCCGTCTGCCGGTTCAGGGTAAGCTTAACGATGCGGCCCTGGTAATCGGGCAGTTTAAAGGGGCGCAAGTTTTGCGGAGCAGCCGGCGAAACATCGTTCCGGCCAAAAGTATCATCATTGGGGCCGCGGTCCGGAACAACATAAAACACATATTTATTGACGGTCGATTCGGTAGGGTCGTAGTACATTCCGGAAAAACCGCCTAGAAATACAGGATCCTGGCCGCCGTCATACGCGGGCGTGCCCAGTTCAGGCCAATCGGCCACCAGTTCATTGACGATGAAAGATTTCAGGGCCGGGCGGCCTTTGCGATGATCTTTATATCCCAGAGGCAGAATGTCCACAAACTCCAGCGTTGTCATGTCCAGGACCGCCAGGGCGTTGGCTTCCTGGCAGTTGACGTAGGCATAGGCGCCATCCGGAGAAAGGGCGATATATTCCGGCTCCAGGTCTTCGGCGACGGTAGCCATGCCGTTGTTGCCGAAAATGCGAACGCCCTTGTTCTGAAGATGGACTTTCTTATCATTGAAAGCTTCAAAAGTGACCGTGGTAACCGAAGCGGAACTGACGCCTCCCGAAATGTCAATAACGGAAACGGAACCCATAGGGTCGATGGTATAGTCATCATTGGGCTCTCCTTCATTTGCGACAAGGACAAGGGCCCCGTCCTGCGAGAAAGTCAGCATGTCGGGGAGAGCACCAACGGTTACTTCATGGAGGAAGGCGCCGTCGGTGTCGAAGAAAACGACCTTTCCTGGGTCCGTCTTGGGGCCGGATTCTACTGCTACGGCTACAACCCCATCGGAAACGGCCACCGAGTTGGGCCCTGCGCCGAAAGGCGAAAGGCTGATTTCCATAACCAGCGTAGGGGCTTTGGGATTAGAAAGGTCGACAATGCCCAGGGTATTAGGGGCGCTGTTGGTCAAAAAAACGCGATTGCTTGCCGGGTCGAAGGCTACGGTTTCTGCGTTAGCTTCCATTCCGGTTTCAAAACTGGAGAGGTGGTAAAGCTCTTGTTCGTTTTGAGAGGCTGCGGTTCCCCAAAAGAAGCATAACCCACCAAGGAGTGTAAAGAATCTGAACATAGATTTAGAATTTGGTGATTGGAAATGCGTAAAACTAAGGGAGGAGGGTATCCTACAGCTTAAGGCAAGATTAATTTTGTGTGTATTGTCTTTCCCGGAATTTAAGGCAATGTTAATTGCCACTAGGCCTACCTTCTTACCCCCACCGTCATATCCGGATCGTAATCTCCCTGGATCAGGGGAGACTGCTGGTTGCCGGTATAGGTGCGCACATTGAGGTTCACGAAGTCGTACAGTTCCTGGACGGAAATGCGTTTATCGTTGTTCCCGTCAGCTTCGCCTTTAAGGCCGCGGATGAGGAAGTGGCTGAAAACGCCTTGCCGCAGCCCGCTGGATTCGAGAGAGGTCTCGTCTGATTTGGAGGACATGATGAGGGCAGTCCCTGGATTGGCCCTGGCCAGGCTGTTGTAATAGTTGGCCAGCAACTGGGGTTGGGTGCCGTCGCGCATGGCCAGGAGGCTGCCCGAGTGGCAGGCATCGGCAATACAGAGTTTGAACTTGGCAGGGCTCCGCTTCATGATGGCGTTGAGTTCTTCATGATAGAGTTTGTTGCGGTAGCCATCGAAGTCAAAAGGAAGAAAGGAGCCACGCAGGCCGTGGCCGGAAAAGTAAAGCATGATGAGGTCATTGTGCCCGGCCTTATCGAAGAGGGTGGACATGGTCGTTTTGATGTTCTGAAGAGTTGCTTCCTCATCTACGAGTATGCGGATGTGTTCGTCATCGAGGGCGCCGCCTTCCGGGCTTTTCAGGAAGGCATACATGTGGTAGGCGTCGTCGTCGGTATAACGCAGGACCGGCATATGGTTATAGGAAGAAATACCGATCACTACCGCCCACACCTCCAGTTGGGGGGCGGCCTCCGGTTGTGGATTAGTGGGATAGGACGGGGTAGCGGCGGCGGGCCATTGGTCCCGTCCTACATAAGTTCCGTCTTCCCAGTATCCGGAAACAGTGCTGCCATCTTTCAGGAACAGGGTGCCGTACCCATTGAACTTGGCGTTGCCCATCTGTCCTTCGTAGCGTTCGCCGTTGGTGTAAAAGACGGTGCCGCGGCCATGGGGCAGGCCGTTGCTGAAGAAGCCGATATACTTATTCCCTTCCTTGAAGATGTAGGTTCCGTGGCCATCTTTGCAGTCCCCGTAGATGCAGCCTTTCTCCGGGCGGGCCTGAAACCCCAGGTATTCTCCGTCCACCCAATGGCCTTCCGTGAGCTGGCCACTGGCCATGCGCAGGGACCCTTTGCCATGGGGTACGCCGTTTTGAAATTCACCGGTGTGCTGGTCTCCATTTGGGTAATAAAAAACGCCCTGGCCATTGGGCTTGCCCTGACGGAACTGGCCGGCGTAGCGGCTGCCATCGATATAAGCGAGGGTGCCCTTCCCGTTGGAGCAATCGCCGGAAATGCAGCCGGATTGTACGTCGTTGGTTTGGGCTTCGGCCTCCTGGCGTACCAGGTAGGCGTTGAGGAGGCGGCCGTATTCGTCAACGGGTTGTCCGCGCAGCCAGAGCCCTGTCCGCTGGCTCCCATCGGGGTAGGTCATGGTGCCTCTGCCATCGGGCTGCCGGTGCATCCATTCGCCCTCGTATTTACTGCCATCCGAATAATGGCACACCCCGTGGCCGTGGATCTCCCCGTCGTGAAACTCGCCGGTGTATACGGCTTTACTTGGGAAAATATATACCCCGTGGCCGTCGAAGCAATTGCCGGAAATACAGCCTTCCTGTTTGCCTTCATTGACGCTTTTCCGGCCGTGCCGCGCCGTGAATTCTTCCGGAGTCTTCTCGCCCACAAAACGCCCTTTCTGGAACCAGCCAGTCTGCAGGCGCCCCAGGCTCAGTGTTTTTGTTCCCTTGCCATGGGGCAGGCCATCGGCCCACTCCCCTTCGTAGCGGCTGCCGTCCGGCCAGTAACAAACTCCAATGCCATTGCTTTTTCCTTCTTTGAACTGGCCGACATAACGGGCGCCGCTGGCAAATCGGTAAGCGCCCTGCCCATCGGTGCAATTCCCTTCGAGGCATTGGGAATGGAGGGCACCGGTAAAGAGTAGGCAGGTAAATAAGAAGATCAGGTTGCTATTTTTCATTAGGCTATTCGGTATTGTAGGGATTCAGGAAATCATGGGCAGTACCGGGAATCCATTTGATCCTAATTACTTATCCGGAGTGGATCTGGAAAACATGGAGTAAATTTCCATATTGAATTGCTACGTATATGTACGAAATTTCTGCCGGTATTGTTGCAGAAGAGAGGGGAAAAGGTTAAGCAGGAAGTTATCGTTTCTTCAGGCGGATGGAGGAGGCGAGGCTTTTGGCTGGAAATGGCGATTGGGAAAGGCCGCCGTTTCAGCGTATTCTACAATATGCGATGGCGTTTGGCCGGGCGGTGGCATTCTGGATCTGGCGGGCGCTCAGGCAGGTTGTCTGCACTTCGTCGGCCTTTTCAGCCAGCACCACGCCCACCTGCCCGTTGCCGGTTCCGCAATCCCGTGCCCGCCGGAACAAGCCGGCCGGGTAGTGCGGCCGGAATTGGGCATCATTGCCCGGCAGTTCGGAGAAAATGTTTTTTATTCTCTATCCGAGCTTCGACAGGTCGGCCGGGAAGGAACTAATGCCGGCTGCCTTGACCTTTTCGTGCAATTGCTTGGCTTCTGCCAGGGAATCAAAGGCGCCGACAATAACTTTGTAGACGGTTTGCCCTCCCAACTCATTGATGTTGACGATAATGGGCTGCTTGAACTGGCTCTGCAGTTTTTCGGCCTGGATCAGCACATTGCCATAGTCTTTGAAGACCCCGGCCTGAACGCCCCAGCCGGCGGAGGGTTGCCGCTCCACGCTAAAGCGGAACAGGCCCTGGCCGGAGGTGATGTTTTCCTGCACTTCCGCCGGTTCGGGCTGCTTTTCCCGGCGGCGGAGGGCTTCGGCGACGGCACGGTCGGCGTTGATGCGGCCATAGCCGTACTTGGGAGAGTGCCCGCCGGAGTATTCGGACGGGCTCCCGATCTTATCGGCAGTAGACTGGAGGATCTCTTTCACTTCCCGGGCGGTGAGGTCGGGGTTGGCGGTAAGAATGAGTGCGCAGATGCCGGCAACCAGCGGGGTTGAACTGGAGGTGCCTCCAAAATGCTTGTAAAGCGGGCCGCGGTCACGGCCATCGCGGTAGAAACGGAACACGCCGGTTTCCCAGGAGATGCCTTCGTCCCAGGAAGCCCGGGCGGCCAGTATGGGCCAGTCTCCGTTGGACGGCGCTACGATGGATACTTCGCGGCCCCGGTTGGAATAGCTGGCGTAGGCATCCTGGCTGGTGGAGGCCCCTACTGCGATCACGTCCGGATGGGCGGCGTAGAAGTTGACAAAATCGAGGTCGTCGTTGCCGGTGGCGAAGAGGATCACACAACCTTTGCCGTTGCGGCCTTTCGCCGCTGCCCGGGCGATGGCCTCTGATTTGATCGAGCCGAGGCTGAAATTGGGGTCGGTGGTTCCCCAACTGCAGCTGATGATGTCGGCGCCATTTTCAATACAATAGTCGAACATTTGTTCCGTAGCCCGGTTGCTGAAGGACGTGCCACTGATGGGCATGAAGAGCGCATTGGGCGCAGCGCCGACGATACCCCTTCCGTTGGAAACGGCCAGCGCCACACTGGCGCAGGGCGTACCGTGGGTATAGCGGGGGTCACCCAAAGACAGGTTGGGAGACTGGTTCCAAAGATCGAAAGGGCGGAATATTTTGGTTCTCAGGTCGGGGTGGTTGATATCAAAACCATTGTCGATCACTGCGATCACCGTACGTTCGGAACCGAGGCTGCCCAGGCGTCGCCAGGCGTCGGCTACTTTGGCGTCGGCCCCCTGCCTGATCCGGTAGTTGGTGTCCGGAATGCTGCCCGTATTGCGCAGGTGCCACTGTTGGGCGAGCATATCATCGGTAGGCTCCCGGAACTCGTATTCGTCGAGGATGGTGTCCAGGTCGGGTTCAGCCAGCTTGACCAGAGAGATCTGCTGCAGCATGTGGGCCACCTTGATGGGGTTGGGCGATTGCGGCGTAACTCGGGCAATAAGGCGGGCCTTGCTCCGGCGCTCCAGGATCTCCAGGTGGTATTCTTCCAGGACGATGTTCTGCTCTCCTTCGCTGACCCCATCTTCGAAGGTGATGTAAATATCGCCGGTGGCGACCAGGGGTTTATTGCTGCCCTCGGCATAATAGACGTGGGTGCCTACTTCCACCTCATCCCGCTGGCGGACTTCATCCAGCTTGGAATCGATATCTTCGTCATCGTTCTTGAGGCTCACCACCTGGAACCCGCCCAGGCTTTTGTGGACTTCAGACTGTACGTAATCTTCTTCCCCTGCTGGTTTCTCAGAAGCGGTTTTTAAGCCTACCAGGGTTTTGCTCTTTTTCAGGCTCAACTCGCCTTTACCGCTTTTGATGGTTAATTTGCTCATATGGCTGGTTTGGGTGGAATGGTTAATTCGGCATTAAAGATACAAAAAGCCCGGATCAGCAGAAACATACCGGGCCGGTAACCTTTTAAAAACGAAAAAGGCTGGACAGCCGTATGCCGTCCAGCCCTTTTTTGCTGTAACAAATATTTTTTAGGCCTTAAGCCCTTCTTTCTTTCTGAGCATCCTGGTACATCTTCTGCAGTTTCTTGCGGGCGAAAAAGATGCGGCTCTTAATAGTGCCCAGGGGAGAACCCAACTGCTCGGCGATCTCGTCGTATTTGAAACCCTGGTAAGCCATCATGAACGGCCGGCGGAAGTCTTCAGGCAAAGTGTTGACCATCTTCATCAGCTCGTTGTAGGCAACGTTGGTCTCTCCGTCGTTTTCGACGAGCTTATCGCCGGAGTTGATGTAGTAGTTGTTCGGAGTCTGGTCGATGATCATATTCCGGCGCACCTTCTTGCGGTAGTTGTTGATGAAGATGTTCCGCATGATCGTGACGGCCCAGGCCTTGAAATTGGTGCCTTGCCTGTACTTGTCGGCATTGGTAATGATCCTCAGGGCTGTATCCTGATACAGATCTTCAGCATCGACACTGTTGCCGGTAAGTTTGAGGGAGAAGGCTCTCAGCGAACTACTTATACTGTCAAGTTGTTCCTGAATTTGATTCTGAATTGCATATATCATAGTAGCCGGTGATTTAGATTGTGTCTGATGTATTTTGTAATTATTATTTACAAATCTACAGTTTGAACATCATTTTTGCAAAAATAATTTCCTATTTAGACTGTTTATTGTCGCTGCCGTAACCTTTTTTACACTTAAGTGGCATTTCTAAGGGCAGAAGCGTTAAAAAAATTAACATACTTAAACTAAGTTTAAATTCAGTTGTACTTATTGTATGCCGTTTGATCGAACTTTTGTCTGATTTCATCGATTTTTTTTTGAAGGAAAAGCAGGACCATAAATGGATTTGGTAAAACAGGACACCTCAACATTTTTTTTACAGCAAAACCTCCGCCTTCTGCGGAAGGAACTCAAACTAAGCCAGGAAGAACTGGCCAGCCGGGTTGGCCTCAACCGCGGCAATATAGCCTCCTACGAGAACGGCACTGCTGAGCCCAAGATCTGTAATCTGCTGAAGCTCGCCAACCTCTTCGGGATCTCTATCATTGACATTACCCAGAAAGACCTCTCCAGCAGAACGGCGCTTGATGAGGCTACCTCCTCTTACCAGAATCTTTCCTCCAACGAGCTGGAGCTGATGGAGCAATTCATGCGCCGTGCCGATGAACTTGAAAAAGTATTTCAAAGCATCCATACCTGTTTCCTCTTCAAGGCCAAATCGATGCAAGAAGACCTGAAAGAGTCCAAAGAGATGCAAATGGTCGCTATGAAGTTCGAAGAATTATTCGATACCTGCCAGGACCTGATGCACAACCACCGCGCCCTTATCGACTTTGTCAAATGCCGCTTTCGGCAATAGCCCCGCCGTATGCGGGGAGGAGTAAAAAAAGTGCTGAAAATTTTTCCGGCAGTTGGGGTATCGCCTCACCCACCGGATCTCTTTTTTCCTCTTTCCTGCTTTTTCCAGCTTAGTAAAGACTTCCAATCCGTTATCGGTCACATGCCTATTCCTTACTGGGAGAGATAGCGCCGGGGTAACTATCAGCTATTCGCCGTTCGCTAAACGCTGCCTCAAAACCCGGATTTAGAGCAAAGAACGGGTTCCTTGAGCTTGGGTTCCTGCAATTAGGGGCATAGTGCTGCGAATAGCGAACCGCTAAAAGCGAAATGCGGATAGTTACACGCCGGGATAAAAAGAAATGCGCTATTTCGTATAACTTTTTCCTTCATTTATCGTATAAAATAAAAAAAGCCTGATGGTGCTGTCTTCGGGCAGGTTTATCGGGCCCCAAAACTATAATCTCATGAAACTACTGGCCCCCCTGGCATTAGTCTGCCTGCCGCTTTACCTTTTCGCTCATCCATCTACCCCTGTCCATTTTATAGAAGGAAACCTTGCCCAGGTGCAACAGCTGGCCGCCCGGGAAGGCAAACTCTACTTCATCCACTTCGCTGCCGATTGGTGTATGACCAGCCAATGGATGGAGGAACACGCCTTTACAGATGCATCCCTTTCCGCCTATCTTGAAGAGCACTACCTCGCCCTGCGCGCCGATGTAGACCTGCCGGAAGGGCGGGCGCTGAAAGGACAGTATGAGGTGAGTATTTTACCGTCTATTCTGGTATTCAGTTCCAGAGGGCAGCTGTTGGGCCGCCACGAAGGAGCCATGGAACCGGAGGAGTTGCTGGCGCACCTGAAGCGTTACAGCCGCCCCGCACTTGCCTCCGGTGCCCTGGAGGAGAACATTTTATCCAGCCCCCGTCCTGTTTTTGCCCTATCGCGTCCGGCTCTGATCCCGGATGTGCAGGCCCGGCCGGTGGCGCTCCCCCCTTCCCGTCCAGCAGTGTCCATTCCCCCGGCGGGTTACAGCACCCCTCCCCAACCTCTGCAGCCTAAGTTCACCATTCAGGTAGGAGTTTTTTCTTCCTATAGCAATGCCGTACGCTTCTGCGCCGCCCTGGAGGCAAAAGCAGCCCACAGAGTGGAGGTCGCTCCTTTTCAGCTCAATGGGCAAAGCATGTATAAGGTCTTACTTGGGCAGTTCGAACGGCAGGAGGCCGCAGCGGCCTGCCTGGAGGGCCTACGCGCTCAAAAGGTCGAGGGCTTTGTAAAAATTCTTGACAATTAGAACACATTACCAGGGCTGGCACAGTATGTTTATCTTTGCCCGAGTTGAAAAAAGCTAAGCAATACGCATGCCCAGCCTGATCATTCGAAATATCCAAAGCCTGGTGCTGGCCGAAACTGCACCCCGCCCTTACGTGGCGGGCGCTGATATGCAGGCCCTGCCCCAGATAGATAATGCTTACCTCCTTATCGAAAACGGCCGTTTCCGGGCCTTCGGGCCGATGTCGGAATGCCCGCAACGGGCCGATGAAATCATCGACGCCGGCGGCGGGTTTGTCTTCCCCAGCTGGTGTGACTCCCACACTCATCTCGTCTTTGCCGCCAGCCGGGAGCAGGAATTTGTCGACCGGATCAAAGGGCTGACCTACGAGGAGATCGCCCGGCGGGGAGGGGGCATCCTCAATTCCGCACGGCGCCTGCGGGAGACAACAGAAGAAGAGCTTCTGGCTTCTGCTCTGGGGCGTATCCGGGAGGTCGAGGCGCTGGGCACAGGGGCCGTGGAGATCAAAAGCGGATACGGCCTGACGGTGGAAAGCGAGCTGAAGATGCTGCGGGTGATCCGGAGCCTGAAAGAAAAAACGGTAATGCCCGTCAGGGCGACCTTCCTGGGAGCGCATGCCCTTCCGCCGGAGTACCGGGAGAACCGCGAAGGCTACATCCGCCTGATCATCGACGAGATGCTGCCCCGCATCGCCGGTGAAGGGCTTGCCGATTACATCGACGTCTTCTGTGAAAAAGGGTTTTTTACGGTGGCTGAGGCCGAAAAGCTGATGGAAGCCGGCGCCCGTTACGGCCTGAAGGCGAAAGTACATGTCAACCAGTTCAATAGCCTCGGGGCCATCCCCGCCTGCGTAAGGCATGGCGCCCTATCCGTCGACCACCTGGAGGTGGCCAGCGATGAGGATATCGAAAGCCTAAAGGGCAGCAATACCATGCCTACTTTGCTGCCTTCGGCTCCGTTCTTTATTAACGACCCCTACCAGCCCGCCCGTCGGCTGATCGACGCCGGGCTGCCGGTGGCCCTGGCCTCTGATTACAATCCGGGGTCCACGCCTTCGGGCAAAATGCAGTTTGTCGTAGCCCTGGCCTGCATCAAATGCGGCATGTTGCCGGAGGAAGCTATTTACGCGGCAACGCTTAACGGAGCGAGAGCAATGGAGTTGGAGGAGGAGTATGGTAGCATAGCTGTAGGAAAGGCGGCCAACTTTTTTATCACGCCGCCTATACCATCGTTGGCCTACCTGCCGTATGCTTTTGGAAGCGATTTGGTAGAAAGGGCATTTTTGAGGGGCGAGAAAGTGAAGGGCTAACCGGTTGGCGACATTACCAGAACCCAATGCTTTGTCGGCAGCCAGTACCCGGTGTCGGGGGCCTGGCGATGGTTGGTGAGGGTTGGTTCGGCCGCCAGATGGAGGGAGGCGCCTTTTCTGCCGGGGTGCGGCTGACCGGCAAGCAGCGGCCCACTTGGGACATAACGCTGGTGGGCGCGGCTTTCGATGGTTCGGTGGGAGCAAGCCCGATCCCTTTGGTGGGGTTGACAATACCGTTTTGAGACAATTATTAAGGGAAATTAAGTTGAAAATTGAAGGTTTTTTGCCAAGTAAGCGTAATTTCAAGCCGCTTGATCAAACTTTAAACGCCTGATTGCTATGAAGATCTACTTACCTTTCCTCTTCTGCTTCTTACCCCTGATCGCCCTGGCGCAGGGCCGGCAGGAGGTCGACACCTCACTGCACATGGACTTCGAGCTGTACGACCCGCCTTCCACGCTGGTGGTGCCGGAGCATCCGTTGTCCAGCGCCAGGTTTCCCTTCATCGACGTGCACAGCCACCACTGGCGTATGGCCGAACAGGACCTCGACAAGCTCATCCGGGAGATGGACTCCCTGAATATGGGCATCATCGTCAACCTCAGCGGGCGGGGCGGCCCGGCACTGAAAGGCATGATGGAGAACATCCAGAAGTATGGGCACGAGAACCGCATCGTCAACTTTACCAATATCAATATCCGCAGCATCGATGACCCGGATTGGGAGAAGAGTACCCTCGAGCAATTGGAATACGATGTGAGCATCGGCGCCCGGGGGCTAAAGATCTACAAAAGCCAGGGCATGCGGGATACCGATAATGCCGGCAACCGCATCGCCATCAACGACCCGAGGCTGGCGCCCGTCTGGGAAAAGTGCGGCGAGCTGGGTATCCCCGTCCTCATCCACTCCGCCGACCCGAAGTCCTTCTGGGATCCGCACGATGAGAACAATGAACGCTGGCTGGAGCTCAAGCTGCGCCCCGGCCGCAAGCGCGGGCCCGATGACCCGGCGTCCTGGGAAACCATTATTGCCGAACAGCATGACATCTTCCGCAAACACCCCAATACGACCTTCATCAACGCCCATTTCGGCTGGTACGCCAACGACCTGGCGACCCTGAGCAAATTGCTGGACGAGTTGCCCAATATGTATGTCGAATGCGGGGCCATCATCGCCGAACTGGGGCGGCAACCCCGACAGGCACTGCAATTCTTCGAAAAATATCAGGACCGCATACTCTTCGGCAAAGACGCTTACAACCCCGAGGAATACCATACTTATTTTCGCGTTTTCGAGACCCAGGACGAATACTTCCCCTACTACAAGCGCTATCACGCCTTCTGGCGGATGTACGGCATCGGATTGCCGGATGAGATCCTGAAAAAGCTGTACTACAAAAATGCATTGAAGGTCATTCCGGGGCTGGATGCTTCCCTGTTTCCGGAGTAATGAGTAGATGGAATGAAGGGCTGAATATCAGAAAAAAAGAATGAGGAAACCATCGTGAAATTTAAGGAAAAGCGATTTCCCAAGAGCCGTATCGGCACGCTGGATGTGTTTGCAATTGGCCTTAAGCGGCACCACGTCAAGGCATTGATCGAGGTGGATGTGACTTTAGCGCGAAAACAGATCCGTCAGCACCGGGAGGCCGGGCGGGCCATATCCTTTACAGCCTGGATGGTAAAAACGATCAGCCAGACGGTGGAAGCCTTTGAAAATGTGCATGCCTATCTAAAGAACAAACGCACCCGCCTGATATTCGAAGACATTGATATTACGGTCATGGTGGAGCGGGAACATAGAGGCGAGAAGGTGCCGTTGCCCTATGTCATTCGCCAAACCCAGCTCAAAAGTATCGGTGCGATCACGGCTGAGATCGGCAGCGCCAAGGGGCGGAAGCTGGGAGCAGAGGAAGTGGCGATGAACAGCAGCAGGAGCAGCGTATGGGCCAATTTATATTTCAGCTTGCCCGGCTGGATGCGCCGCCTGGTATGGAACTATTTTGCCATTGCCCCCCGGCAGGCCCAGCAGATGATGGGCAGCATCATCTTTACATCTATTGGCATGTTCGGGGAGGTCAGAGGATGGTTCATCCACACCAGTGTTCATCCGCTGGGCATTGGCGCCGGTTCTATTGTTAAGAAGCCGGCGGTAATTGATGATAAGATCGAAATACGTGAATTCCTCCACCTGTCCATATTGCTCGACCATGATGTGGTGGATGGGGTGGAGATGGCAAAATTTATCGCGAGGTTGTCAGAAAACATGGAATCGGGAGTGGGACTCAGTTAGTTCCCACCTTTTTCAGTATGTTTTTAAAGCGCGTCTTACTGATATAATGATACTCCAGCAATTGGCCATACTTGGCCAGGGCAAAAGTGCCAAAAGCGGAGGGCCCCTTTCGGGCGGCCTCCGAGTTGGTGATCTCCTTTAACTGTAAGGAAATGCCTTCTTCTGTTGCGCTCCCGAGTAATTCTTCCGCACATTTTTGGTGCCAGGGGCACTGGTTGGCGTAAAGCAGTTGCCAGCCCTGGTAATGCTCCTGTTGGGCTTCCCAGTCTGGCAGCCGAAGTGCTGGGCTGGCCTCCAGGGGATAGCGGAGCAGTTCAAAGCCTCCGTGCTGATCCACCATCTCGAAGCCGTTTTTCAGGAAGATATTCTTCGCGGCGATCCAGGGGCCGTCGCTGGTGATTACGGCCACCCCCGCCTTCCCCTGTTTTCGGGCATCCTCAATACAATCCGCGATCAGTAGGGAAGCGTTGCCTTTCCCTTTATCCTCTTTTTTATAAATATACATGCAATGGATGAAGAGGTGGTTCGGCGCTTCCACCGGGCGCCAGGCCTGCTCGGCAGGGGTGTATTCGATGAAACCTACCTGTCGCCCGGCCTCGTCCTGCAGGATCTTCAGACGCAGCCCTTTTGGGTATTCCCGCAGGAACCAGGCCAGTTTTTTCGTATAACCTGGGTTTTTCTTGTTCCTGACGCAGAACAGGCTATGAGCCTCCACATTTTCGGGAGTAACAGAGACGATGCTTTTCATGGTTTAACCCTGATTTAATTTAAACAAACCCCATTAACCCCCGGAAAGAAAGGAGGCGCCCGGCATTTACCCTTCGATCGGCATAATGTACTGGATGCGTTTGTTGGCCACGTCGTAACGCTCCATTATTCAATGGAGGGCCTTCTCCGTCGAAAGCGCCCGCTCTTTCTGGTTCTTCAACAGGAATTTCACCATCGCTTCGTTGACGACGGCCGGCATTTCGTAGTTGATCAGGTGTGCGGTGTCCAGGTGGATCACCCGTTCCAGGCCGGGCATCCGGCGCGCCCGTTGCTCGAGCCGGTGAGGTGGGCCGATGACCTCGTCTTTCAATCCCAGGAACAGGAGGGCCGGACATTTTACCTGAGCCAGGCGCCGTGCGGATATTTTGTTCGGCCGGGTGACGAAACTACTATCTACCCCCTGGAAAAACCCTTCAAACCAAGGCTCGTAGGTGTCCAATACCTTCGGGTTGTACCCGGCCGACCAATGGATGAGTTTCTGGATGTTTTTTTCAGAGGGAAACAATACGAAGTACAGGATCTTCAGTATCGTCCACAGGTTGGCGGGGGCGAGCCCCATAGGGCCAAAGAGCACGAGGTGTTCCACCTGTTCCGGGTGGCTGATGGCAAAGTTTAGGGCCAAACAACCTCCGGCGGAACCCCCGGCGAAGTTGGCTTTCTCAATTCCCAGTTGGGTTAAAATGGTTGCGAGCCATTCCACTTGCTCCCCGGCATTCCTGTTTTTCCGGTAGGGTACGCTCAGCCCCACTTCGCCCAGAACATCGATGGCAAATACCCGGAAATGGGCAGCGAGCGCCTCAATATTGGGTTTCCAGACGATATTGGCCGTGCTGGCCGCATGCAGAAGAACGAGCGGTGGGGCCGACTCTTCCCCGCATGTGAGCACATGGGTGATGCCGTGTTCCGTCTTAATGAATTGCTGTTCAAAAGGTACCGGCCAATCGTCGAGTTGTTCCTGATACAGGCGTAGAAATAGCGATTCGGCCTCTGCTGTGCGGAAAATGGGGTTTTGCATGGGCGTTGGATTTTGGCCTGAAAGAAAAGGTACTGTAGGATGTTTCGAAAAAAAATGACTACGGACAATGCCGGAAGGTGACTTTTGTCAGGCACGAACAAAAAAGCCTTTGCTTTGTTATACTTTCAATAATTATTGAAAAAATTGAATGCTATGAAAAGTGTAATCACCTGCGATATGGAAGGCCGTATCGAAACTTTCAATAAAGGAGCTGAGGCGTTGTTCGGATACGCGGCGGATGAAGTCATCGGCAAAGAGCGGGTATCCGTTTTTTCTCCTGGGGAGATCGTTTTGCAAAATGTGCCGGTGTGGTTGGAGGAGGCGAGCCGGGAAGGGGAGTACGTTACAGAGACGAAGTTCGTCCGTAAGGACGGTTCGTTCTTCAATGCCCGCATTCGCATTACCCCTACGTTTGCCAATGGCAAGAGCGAAGGCCAGACGGGCTACTGCGGAGTGACGGAAGCCATCGGCGAGGAGGTGGAGGTTCCTATTCGCTGGACGACAAAACTGATCCGGGTGCTGGCCATTACCCGCATGCCTTTTATTTCGGCGGTGGCCATGCCGGCGTTCATCGGTGGCGCTTATGCTTATCATTACCTGCTCGACGGTACGGCTGCATTCAACTGGTTGTTCTTTTCCCTGGCAGTGGCAGGGATTATCCTGCTTCATTTGGGCAGCAATGTGATGAACGACTATTTCGATGTGAAGGACGGCACCGACGGCGCTAACAATGATTACTTTTTACAGTTTTCCGGTGGCAGCCGTGCTATTGAATTGGGCCTGATCACATTGGAGGGGACTCGTCGGCTGGGCCTGGCGCTCATTGCGGCCGCGGCGCTCATCGGCCTGTACCTGGCCTATGAGTCCGGCCTGGTGACTCTGGGTATCGGCCTGGCTGGCCTGGCTATCGGATATCTGTACACAGCGCCGCCGGTGCGCCTGGTAGCCAGAAAAGGTTTAGGTGAACTGGGTATTGCCCTTGCTTTCGGGCCGCTGGTTACTGCCGGCATCGTTTACGTCCTGGTTCAACAGTTGACTCCCATGGCATTCCTGATCGGCCTGCCCGTGGGCCTGCTGACGGCCAATATCCTGCTCATCAATGAATTTCCGGACGCTGAAGCTGATGCTACGACCGGAAAGAACCACCTGGTAGTTGCCTTTGGAAAAGAAAGGAGCACGTATATCTATCTGGCTATCTTGCTGATGGCCTTCTTCAGCAACCTGGCAGTCGTATGGCTGCTGCCGGGGATCAATGGCTGGCTGGTTGGTGTGAGTATCCTTTCCGTGGCTGGGGGAGGGCTGATATTCCGGCATATCCGCCGGCATTACAACGACAGGGAACTGGTGCAGTCCAATAAAAATACCATTGCCCTCAGTGCGCTGACCGGCTTGCTGACTGCCGTGGCGCTGATGCTGCATTGATCGGTTTCATGGTTTGCCCGTGGTGGTACGGCGTCAGGAAAGAAGGCGTGCTCCCTGGCAGAGATCGTCACTTTTATGATCGTTATTTTTGTAATGATTATGAAAGTAACGATTATTTTTATAATCATTGTAAAAGTAACCACTTTGCGGGCAGCACGGGTGCTTCTGTTCTCCTGAACGCTAAAAAATCCGCTTTCTGGATGTTCTTTTTATGGATTTCAGCGAATTTTCGCAAAAACTTTTTCGTTTGGCTTTACATTAAGGCAAAAACGTTATAATTTAGTAGCGAATTTTCGCTAATTATTTCAATTATTTGTCAAAACAGCCCGGAAATGCAAGATACACTCGTTAAACCTATGGTCCTGAAAGGAGGAGAGTTCCTGGTCAAGGACGCTACTCCCGAAGCGACCTTCATACCCGAAGAGATCAATGAAGAGCAAAAAATGATCGCCGACATGGTGCGTGATTTTCTCCAAAGCGAGCTCCTGCCCAATGTGGGCCGCATCGAAAAGCAGGAAGAAGGCCTGACACCCGGCCTGCTGGAGAAAATGGGCGAGCTTGGCCTGCTGGGAACGCATATGCCGGAAGCTTACGGTGGTATGGAACTGGATACCAACACCAATACGCTGATCTGTGATGTGCTCGGCCCTGCCGGTGCATTTACCGTCCCCTACGCTGTACAGACCGGTATCGGCATGCTGCCCCTGCTGTACTATGGAAACGAGGAGCAAAAGCAGAAATACCTGACGCGCCTGATCAGTGGCGAACTCAAGGCTGCCTACTGCCTGACGGAGCCGAGCTCCGGCTCCGACGCCCTGGCTGCCAAAACAAGGGCTGACCTTTCCCCGGACGGCAGGCACTACATCATCAATGGCCAGAAAATGTGGATCTCGAATGCCGGCTTTGCCGACATGTATATCGTATTTGCGCAGGTGGATGGCGATAAATTCACCGGCTTCATTGTCGAACGCAATAGTGAGGGGCTGACACTGGGCGCCGAGGAGAACAAACTGGGGATCAAGGGGTCTTCTACCCGCCAGGTGTTCTTCGAAAACGTGAAGGTTCCGAAGGAGAATGTACTGGGAGAGATCGGTAAAGGACACCTCATTGCCTTCAATGTTCTGAATGTGGGCAGGTTCAAGTTGTGTGCCCTCTGTATCGGCGGAGCAAAGCAGAGCATTACTTCTGCGGTTCGGTATGCCAATGAGCGCGTTCAGTTCAAGCAGCCGATTGCCAGTTTCGGCGCCATTCAGCACAAGCTGGCCGAGCAGGCCATACGGGTCTTTGCAGTAGAAAGCGCCATGTACCGCGTTTCCCATCTGATGCAAATGAAAAATAAGGCGCTGATGGATGAGGGTGTAAGCTTTGCCGAGGCCAAGTTGCAGGCCGCTGAAGAGTACGCCATCGAGTGTGCTTTGCTCAAAGTATCAGGCTCAGAGGCCCTGGATTTTGTCGTGGATGAAACTGTCCAGGTTCACGGAGGTATGGGATATTCCGAGGAAGGCACTGCCGCCCGGGTTTATCGCGATGCCCGCATCAACCGCATCTACGAAGGGACCAATGAGATCAACCGGCTGCTGTCTGTAGATATGCTGCTGCGCCGGGGGATGAAGGGCGCCCTGGATATCGTTGGGCCAGCCTGGGAAGTCCAGAAAGAACTGGCGTCCATGCCGGGCTTCAGCCAGGTGGAAGGCCCATACGGGGAAGAGCGTAAAGCAGTGAAGGACTTCAAGAAAGCAGTTCTGATGGTAGCCGGCGCCGCCGCCAAAATGCAGATGGACGGCAAGCTCAACCTCAAGAATGAGCAAGAGGTCATTATGAATGTGTCGGACATGCTCAACGATGTGCTCACCGCCGAGTCCCTGCTGTTGCGGGTAGAAAAGCTGGCTGACATACAGAAGAAGATCGATCAGGAAGTGTACGAAGGTATGTTGAAGGTTTTCCTGTCCGATGCTACTGCCCGCATCCTCAAGAACGGAACGGATGCTCTGGCCTCCTTTGCCGAAGGCGACTTGCTGCGCATCCTGCTCCTGGGCCTGAAGCGCTTCACCAAATATCCGCCGGTGAACGTCAAGGCAGAACGCCGCAGGATAGCAAGCGTGATGATCGATGCGAATGAATATTGCTTTTAGAGGAACAGTATAGTGTATCCTTTGGGCAGGGGGATGGTATTGGGGGGCTTTGCATCCGTTAATGCACGAAACACCGCCAGGCATTCATATCCTGATGTGCATCCTCAGCCTTAGCTTTCCGGTTTCGGTGGTGGGCAGCAGGAGGCGCATGGCGGGGAGCAGCGGGCCATAGCCCATTGCGGCCATCATCAATCCGAGGTCGACGATACAACCATCTTTGCTGAGTTGCACCCCATCGGGGAGCACCTCAGCAATTTTCTTTTGGAAGAAGTTGATCAGCTGCCGGTCCAGCATATTCAGGCCATCCAGGAAATGGAGGAACAGCTGAGTATGGCCGGATCCGTCTATTCCCCCTTCCATTTTCATTCTGATCCGGCGGCGGACCGTACCGGCTACGGGCACCTTTGCCGCCAGTTCAAGGTAGAGGATGTTGTCGTCGTGCAGGCTCAGGCCGATCTCCTGCAAAGTGTCGCTGCGCAGCTCGAGGAGCTGTTCATTGATCAAAGCCTGGGAGATGGGAATATCCATTGGGATATCTGCGCCCTGAAAATGGCGGAGGTCGCCTTGTTCTATTTTTTCGAGGATAACATTCTTCATGGTTCCGGCAAGATAGTGTTTTTACACCATTCCGTAAAAGTGTACCTTTGCCCGCCGTAGGATAAACCCAATGCATTCAACTTTGTATTCTATTGTAAACTAAATCCAAGAGCTATGTTTGGAGACCTGATGGGCAACATGAAAGAGCAACAGAAGGAAATGCGCCGCAAACTGGCGGAATTCCGGGTGGAAGCGGAGGCTGGCAATGGCGCCGTCCGGGTGACGGCCAACGCCAACCGCGAGCTGATCGATATACAATTCGATAAGGAGAAGCTCGACTGGGACGATGCGGAGATGGTGCAGGACCTGATCGTCGCTGCCGTCAATAAAGCGTTGGAAAAAGCGGCCGAAAAAGAGGCCGAGGAAGCCCAGAACATTATGAAGAATATGCTGCCTCCGGGCCTGGGCGACCTGGGTGGCCTGTTCGGCTAAAAGAGGGGCCATCGTGGGGCTGAAAAGAAGCTTCACCCTATGGACTGAGCATGCTGAGCAGATGCTGTCGCTGCGGCACCAACCCACAGGCTGCATTTTGCCTGTTACCGGGCTGAGTATATATTTGCAGCATCGCTGAATGCATGATCTTTAAGAATTGGAAAATCTTAACCCTGCCCTTTGCGTTAAAACACCTGGTGAACCAAAATTCCATTTTAAAAAAGGAAAGAATTCCATGAGATACTGCTTTTTTCTCTTCTCTGTATTTTTGAGCGGCGCTGTGGCGCTTCCCGCCCAGACTACAATAGGCCTGGTGGCTTATTACACTTTAGACTCCATTTATCGCGATGTGACCGGCAACACGGCGAACACCGGTACGCCGGCAGGCGGCCCTTACTTCACCTGCGGCGCCGAACGGGACGCCCTCTTCCTGGACGGACAGGACGACGAGGTGGTCATCCTGAGCGGCCCGGTCAACGATGAGTTTGACGATGAGGACGTGACCGTCAGCCTGTACATCAAGCCTGCGGGAGGAGACGGCACCCAGTATGTCTTGTCCAAACGAAGCCCGAGCTGTTTCGGGGGCAATGAGTTTTACATCCGGTATGTGCCCAGTTCGCGCACGGTCAATGCCGTTTTGCTGGAAACGCCGGATAAATCGGTGTTCCTGTCTCACCAGCTGAAGAATACGGCCTGCTGGCAGCACATTGCTGTTGTGCGT
Source organism: Lewinellaceae bacterium (assembly GCA_020636405.1). Lineage (GTDB taxonomy): Bacteria > Bacteroidota > Bacteroidia > Chitinophagales > Saprospiraceae > JACJXW01. The sequence goes on from JACJXW010000004.1 coordinate 820,619, forward strand.
GAAGGCGGGCGGGCGCGCCTGTACATCAATGGCGAACGGGTGCAACTGCTGACGACCGCTAACCGCCTGGATATTTTCAACGACGGCAACCTGACCATCGGCAACAGCGATTGCAAAACGGCGACGGAAAAGCCCTTCCGGGGCCTGGTCGATGAGCTGCGGGTGTACAACCGGGCACTGGATGACAAGGAGATCCGGGAGTTGTACTTCGCACCGGACCAGATACAAAGCGAAACTGCGGTGATCAACGTTTTCCTGGGCGAGTCGGTGGACATCGAGCTGACCAACACCTGCGCTACCTCTTTTACCTGGACGCCGGCAGACGGCGTTTCCGACCCCACGATCGCCGATCCTGCCATCACTCCCAAGGAAAAGGGCGAGATCCTCTATACGGTCGCTCTGGCGGATACCATCACCTCTTGTGTGGCACGGGATTCCATTCTCATCGACGTGATCGACCCGGACGACCTCGACTGCAATGCCATCTTCCTGCCCAATGCTTTTACGCCCAATGGAGACGGGCTCAATGAAACCTACGGCATCAGCAACCCCTATTCGGTACAGGAACTGCTCTCCTTCGACATCATAGACCGATGGGGCAATAAGGTCTTTTCCACCACCGACCCTTTCGAACGCTGGGATGGCTTTTACCGGGGGAAGGCCGTCAATTCCGGGGTGATGCGTTATCAGCTGAATTTCATCTGCGAAGGGGAAGAGCAGGTCCTGACGGGTAATGTGTCTATCCTGAGGTGATTTTCGTGGAAAATCAATATTTTAGTGCCCTTAAGTTTCCAAAAAGATAAAGTTATGAATTCCAGACAACTCGTTTTGGGGGTGCTTCTGCTGGCCGTTTGGGCCGGCTGTACACCCAAAACCACAGAACCTGCTACTGCCCCGGAGAAGAAAGAGGAGCCGGTATCTACCGTCAAGCCTCCTACTAAAGAAGAAAAGCTGAGCCCCTGCCCAAAATTCCAGGACGCTCCTCATCCGGATGAAGCGGAAACCAACTACGTGCTCTATCGGGACTTCCTGAAGGTGAATGATTGGGATAAGGCCTTCCAATTGTGGAAAAAAGTATATGCTGTTGCCCCCGCTGCTGATGGCCGCCGCAATACCGTCTACGCCGACGGCATCCGCTTCTACGAGTATTTCATCTCTCAAACCACCGACTCCGCCAGAGTGCACGCCTACGTCGATACCATCTTTTCCATCTACGACGAGATCGACCGCTGTTATTCTGAAGGCGGTTACATTCCAGCCCGCAAAGCTTTCGACCTGTACTACAAATACCCGTACCGGGCCACCAAAAAGGAGATATACAATATGTTCAAACAGGCCATCGATAGCGACGGCCTCAATACGCCCGACTTTGTGCTCAACCCTTTCTCCGCGCTCCTGGTGGAACTCTACGATGCCGGCGAGATCTCTCAGCAGGAAGCCTACAAATACCAGGACATGGTGGGCAAGGTGCTGAATGAAGGGCTGAAGACCTGCAAAGGCAAAGCCTGCGACCGCTGGAAGATCATCGAAGAGTACGCCCCGGTACGCCTGGAATACTTTGAGACCGTGCAGGGTTTTTATCCCTGCGATTACTATATGGACAAGTACTATCCGGAGTTTGAAGCGAACCAGGGAGATTGCGACGTAGTGCGCACGGTGTATAGCCGCCTGAAGTGGGGCGGGTGTTCTGAGTCGGACGAGAAGTTTCGCACGCTCATCCGGATAGGCAACCAGAACTGCAAGCCGGAGCCCGGCCCGGCCGAACTGGCCTACATCCTGTTGCGGGAGGCGAAGTATCCGGAGTCCATCGAAGCCTTCCAAAAGGCCATTGAAGAAGAGAGTGATGTGAATAAAAAGGCCACCTATGCCCTTACCATCGCTAAGATCTACAATGTGCACCTGCGCAACTTCCCCCGCGCCCGCCAGTGGGCCTTGCAGGCTGCCGATATCCGTTCCGGCTGGGGTGAGCCTTACATCCTCATCGGACGCCTCTACGCCTCCAGCGGGCCGCTCTGTGGCCCGGGCACCGGCTGGGACAGCCAGGTCGTTACCTGGGTCGCCATCGATATGTGGGCCAAGGCCAAGGCCATCGACCCCAGCGTGGCCGCCGAAGCCAACAAATGGATCGGCCGCTACAGCCAGTATATGCCCAACCGGGAAGATGTTTTCATCCGTAATCTGAAGGCCGGCGACAGCTATTACGTCGGCTGCTGGATACAGACAACGACGACGATACGGACGTCGGATTAGAAGGTGGCTGGTGGAGTTGATACAAAAAGCGGTTGGTGAAATTCAACCGTTTTTTGTATTTTAGAAAGAAATCTATTGCTATGGCTCCCATCTCACGCGCGCTGGCCTTTCTCTTTTGAACCACCACTATCCGTACTCGCCCGGGAGAGTAGGGGAGAGGCCTCCTTTCCCGGCGCCCGGGGCGGCAAGATCTTTCCCTCAAAGCCAACAGGGTTGATGTAGCAAAAAAAATATTCAAATCAGCCACCTGGCAATTGGTATTTTATTTTGTATTTTACTGGTTGGTAAAATTTTATTACCCAACTAAAAAACAAAACGAAATGGATGTCAAGAAATTTGCTATCGGAACCCTCGCGGGCGGAGTCGCTTTTTTCCTGCTCGGCTGGCTGCTTTACGGGATTTTGTTCATGAATTATTTTGAGGCTAACGCCGGATCCGCTACTGGCGTAAGTAAAGAGTCCATGAATATGGTGGCCCTGTTCCTGGGCAATCTGGCCATGGCGGCGCTTTACACCCTTATATTCCTGCGTTGGGCCAATATCTCTACTTTCATGGGAGGGCTCAAGGCCGGCGCGCTGATCGGTTTATTGGTTGCTCTGGGCCTGGACCTGACCATGTTCGGGACGACCAACCTTATGACGCTGAACGGCATGGTGATGGATGTGGTAGTTTCTACGGTCATGACGGCAATTGCCGCTGGTGTGATCGGATGGGTATTGGGTATGGGCAAGAAAGAATGAATGAACCAGCCGTTGAGAGTCGTATGAACGCTTAGAGTTAGACATGAGTCATGCGAATTAGGGGCTAAATGGCAGCCTATGGAGGCAGGGATCGAGGGTGCAGCATGTGAGGTGAAAACGGCAACCCTTTTGTACTGCTTCAGCAGGCGCCCTTTTGATTTATGATGTTTGATTTATGATGTTTGATTTGTGATGTAGGGCGAGCGGAAGGGCTGCTTCCAAAGAGCCCCATCAAAAATCGCACATCACACGGCCCTTTCGCGTAACAAAAGGCCTAGTTCCAGGGCGGCTTTTTTGGACACTGTCCGGCAGCTCCTGCCCGGCGGCTACCACCGGGCAATGGACAGCTCCCAAGCGGCCACAAGCGCCCTTTTTCCCTAAAGGAAAGCGTTGGGCAGAAGACAAGGACACCAGGGCCGTTTCCTGCTGTTGAAGGCAAGGAACGTGCCTTGGCGGTTTCCTGCCAATAGCCGACAACCTGCAAAACCATGGCCACGGCACTTCAGGCGAAGTGCCGTGGCCCCTCTTAAATCCGGAAACCGGCACAGCACCTGAAAAAGGGCAATCCCGGACATCAAGGGCAGGCGCCAATACCTCGCTACCTGGTAATACCAAGCATAAAAGCGCCGCCTGTGGAGCTTCCAGCGTTTTTTGAATTTTTTTGCGCGACAAAAAAGTGCAAACGGCTTTCTTGGAGCGAAGCAGAACAGGAATGTGCAGTGTACAAAGGGGAAGTTCCCGGCCCTAAGGGGCTGCCCTCCTGGCATCAGCGAAACGAGTGCCCCGGAACTCGCCCTCGCCTTACGCGAAAGGGCCGTCGCACGTCAAAAATCGCACATTTCTCCGTACCAAAAGTATCGTATAATCTGTCTGATATTTTGCACTCCCGGCCCTTTCAGGGCTCTTTAGCTCCTGATTCGCATGACTTCTCATTGTATTTTAGAATAAAGTCTATTCAACCATTCTTCCCGCCGAATTTATAAAAAGGCCATCGGCGAATTTCATGCATAATCCGGCCTAACTCTCTTTAGTTGTTTCAGTCATTTTCCGCCTTCTGCAAGTTTTTGGCACGGATCTTGCACTACTTCTAGCAACTGAATATCCCCCACAAAAAAGTACGAAAGGCATAACCCCGCATTGGAAACATACTGGCAGCGAGCAGTACCGGCGCCAACATGTTTGCTGCAGTATCCTCCATCGGATTGTGCCCCAGTACAGTTTTTTAAAGTACTACATTTTCTAAAAAAAAATCTTTTCGAACATGAAAAAGCTTGTATTCCTTTTGATCGCAGTTTTCGTTATTACAGGCACTATGATGGCGCAGGCTGATAACCATTCTGAAGTAACTATTTCAAACGAAAGTAACGGCAACAACGTAATGGTGAAACAACGCCAGGACGATGATGAGCAGAACCTCTCCGAGATCAATATCCTCAATGATTCGGATGACAATATCGTGGATGTGAAACAGATCGGTGAAAACCAGTATAGTGACATTGATATCACCAACGGCTCCAGCTTCAATGATGTAAAGGTGGTGATGAAAGACGAAGACAATATCAGCGAGGTATCCATTGATGAAAGCTGGAGTAACCAGGTCGATATCAAGCAGGTGAGTGAGGACAATTACTCGGATGTCGACATCTCTTTTTATTCCGATAACAACCAGGTTCTCGTAAGGCAAAAAGGCGAAGGAGAACATCAGTCGTACATCCGGATCCTTGGTGAATCCGGCAACAACAGCGTATCGGTTAAACAGCGCGGTGAAGATCAGTATTCCGAGGTGGAGATCAGTGATTTCAGCAATGAAAACAGCATTTCCGTACACCAGGATGGCGAAGATCAGTATTCCAATGTCAACATCACCCTGGCCAGTGATTTCAATACAGTGGATGTGAACCAGGATGGCGAGGATAACTTCAGCAATGTCCTCATCGAAGCCAATTCCGATTTCAACCAGGTATCCGTTATTCAGGATTAATAAACGGTAAAAACAAAACGGGCAGTCCACTTCGGTGGCTGCCCGTTTTGCTTTTGGGGCCTGGTGCGGCAGGTTAACATAAGAGATCCATGCTGCTATTCGACAATGGCCCTAATTCAATCATCCGCCCCCAATCCCTTTTCTCCGAAGCTCAGGTCTCCGGCGTCTCCCAGGCCGGGCACGATGTAGGCTTTACCGGTCAGCTCTTCATCCAGGGCGGCCATCCAGACGTAGGCTTCCGGGAATATACGCCGTATATGGTCGAGCCCGGCCTGAGAGGCAATAGCCGTGGCAAAATGGATCTGTTTAGGCGTGCCGTATTCCAGGAGCGCATTGGTTGACAATGACATAGAGGCGCCGGTGGCCAGCATGGGGTCGGATACGATGAGGACGACATCATCCAGAGGAGGGCAGGAAACGTACTCCATATGCACGTCAAAGGTACCATCCTTATGATGCCTGCGGAACGCTGAAACAAAGGCATTGCCGGCATAGTCGAAATAGTGGAGCATACCCTGGTGGAGCGGCAGCCCGGCCCGGAGGATGGTTGCCAACACCACTCTGTCGGCCGGGACGTTGACTTTGGCAACGCCGAGCGGGGTCTCGATGTCCTTTTCCCGGTAATTCAGTTCTTTACTGATCTCATAGGCCAGCACTTCCCCGATGCGCTCCATGTTACGGCGGAAGCGCATGCTGTCTTGCTGTATCTTCGCATCCCTTATTTCGGCGATGAAGTGGTTGGCGATCGAGTTGTTTTCGCTTAGGTTGTAGATCATTGCAGTTGGCTGGTATGTTTAGCAATTTAAAGTCTAAGATCGGAGCACAAATATACACTCTAAATTTTTACCGGCTCCCGGGCATAGGCCAGAATCTTCTCGTATATCGGTTTCCATCCTTCCCATCCGTGTTTTTCGGCAAAGGAACTATTGTGCCATAAGGTAATAAAAATACCGCCAACTGCTCTGCTCTGACGGCACAATTCCTCCAGGCGGGCAAGAGCCTGTTCCGGGGGCAATGCCATATAGCGGCGCAGCGCCACGTCCATGGCGGCAAAGGGGAATATCTTCAGTGCCTGCATTTGTTCGGCCTCCAGGTCATACCAGGAGAAGGGCGTGGCCATTCCTGCCCGGAAGCCCACCCCGTCGGCATAGCCCATAGTGTAGTCTTCCTGTATGCCTTCTGCCAGCAGGCGGCGGTAAGTTTCCGGAAAGCGGAGGATCAGAAAGTGCTGGCGGCTGCGGTGTACATTTTCCCCCGTTATTTGTTTCAGGCGGCGCACCTCTTTGCGCAGTTGCCCTTCCTTGTAGTTGGAGCGGTAAGAAGGATGCAGCCCGACATTTCTGGTATCCGCCACCCGGGCGGCCAATTTGCGAAAAGCAGGGTTGTTGACGGGCAGGTTTTTATCGTATTTTCCGTAATCGCCAAGCAGGAAGAAGTAAAGGGCGGAGAGGCCTTCCGAGCGGTGGAGTTCCCGCAGGTAAGAAAAGGTATCAAAAGGGTCGGGGCGGTTGCCGAGCAGGCAGGCCCAGCGCTCGTAGGCCAGCCCCCACTTGGCGGTGGCCAGGTCGCGGAGCGTTCCGGCCAGGTTGAGCCAGAGCGGCCGGTGGCGGTAAGCCCAGGCCATATCGATATCGAGGGTAGGTAAAAAACGGTAGTCCGGATAATCGAGCTCCAGTTCCGGAAAACGCTGTTTCAGGGCTTTGCCAAGCTGCAGCGCCCACTGATTGACGAGGGGCTGTTCGAGGAAACCCTCCCGGTGAGCCAGGCTTTGGCTGGCGGGGAAACGCTCCAGGGCATCGGCGGAAAAGGGCAGGTACTCTTCGTAGCGGCTGGCCAGGAAGAACGCCAGGGCCGGCAGGTCGAAAGGGAATGCGGCGCCAGTAGCCTCCTGCCGGAAAAAGGCGGGCAGGCCGTTGTGCTGAAACACTTCTGTGGCCTGCGGGCGGATGCTCTGCTCCCAAAGCAGCGGCCCGGCCGGAAGCCACAATTCCCCTTCTGCTATCGGAGCAGAGCTGTAATTGAGCCGGGGGCCGTCCGCCGCCAGGTAGGCCTTCCGGTTGGCGGTCAGCTCATAGCTGGCCTTCAGGCAACTCCGGAAGAGTATGCGAAATGCATATTGTACCCGGGGGCTCAAGGATGGAACATAGGCCAGTAGCTTCATTCCTGAGTTTTGGCAGGTTTATGGAAAGGTAATACGATTTCTGCGCTTTGTTGCCATTAGTGTCGGAATTTACATAATTTTAGTGGACATAAACAACACGTGGCCGGGGACTGGCGTGGCGATCCAAAAATCCAAAGCATGACCACTAAGAAAGTTCTCATTACGGGCAGCTCTGCTGTTGGGAAAACCGCGCTCTGCAACCGGTTCATTTGCGGCGCTTTTCGGGAAGGCCGCGAATCTACCGTCGGGGTAAAAGTAGGCAAGAAAGAACTTGAAATTCAAGGACAAAAGGTAGCCCTCCTTTTGTGGGATATTATCGGGGAGCCCTCTCAGGAAAAAGTGCCCCGCACCTACTTCCTGGGCGCCAGCGCAGTGGTTTATGTTTTCGACCTGAGCCGCCCGGGTACCCGCAAGAACATGGAGGCCGACCTGGCCATCATCCGCCGTTCCCTGCCGGGCTGCCTGGTTCGCATCGTCGGCAATAAAAAAGACCTGCTGAGCCCGGAAGAATTACAGGCCCTGGCGTCCGAAAGCCGGGCGGCATTGTTCACCAGTGCCAAAACCGGAGATAATGTGGACGGCCTCTTCCTGGGGATCGGCCAGGAGCTGATGGGAGAAACAGCAGGGATCTGATCTCCACTTCGCATGATTTTGTCGCTTCCCGAACACGTTCAAACGTCGAACAACACTCAGGCTTCTGTACTTTATCCATTTATTTTACTAAATTGACATTCGTTTTGGTGAATATTCCTCCTCTTTGCCCATAAACTGGGCCAGGGTTGAACCTTTATGCCCTAAGAACGTAATACTAGTTAAGAAAATTAATTATGGCCCAGAAGATTTACCTTTTCCTGCTGCTCATGGGGTTGGGATGCCTCTCGGGGATGGCCCAGCAAACTTATGATACCGAACAGAACATTTACGATGAAGCCAAAGGTATCGTCTACGACCGCGAATTTACGGTCGATATGAAATTGCATACCAACGGCTTCGCCCTCGGTGTCAACTTCGCCCGCCTGAAGACCTACTACCTTACCCGCTTCTTCAATGTAGAGATCGGTGAGATCAAGCATCCCAAAGAGTTCCGGCAGAGCTTCGACTTCCAGACGCCCGCCGCTTCAAGGGTCTCCCGGGCCTTTATCTTTGGCAAGCAGAACAACTTCCTCGTCCTCAGAGGAGGGATCGGGGAGAAGCGGTATTTGTCGGAAAAGGCCAAGCGCAAAGGCCTGGCAGTAGGGCTGAGCTATCAGGCCGGGCCCTCTCTGGGTTTGCTGAAACCTTACTATCTGGAGCTGGTCCGCTCCTCGGAATCAGGCCCCTTCGATGACTTTACCATCCGCAGCGAGAAGCTGACCGACGATAATGCCAGCACTTTCCTGGATATCAGCCGCATCTACGGCTCTTCCGGCTTTTCCAAAGGGCTGGGGGAAATCTCCGCCGTTCCTGGCCTGCACGGCAAGTTCGCCGTCCACTTCGACTGGGGCGCTTTCGACGAATTCGTCAAAGCCATCGAGGCAGGTGTCATGGTAGACGCCTATTTTCAGAATGTGCCCATCATGGCGGAATCCGTTCTGACACAAACCCCCGAGAACAAGTCAATTTTCATCAACCTTTACATAAATTTGCAGCTGGGCAAACGCTGGTAGCCGCAGGAGGCTGGGCAGGTAATAAAATAACCAATAACCGGAGTTACAATGCTCGAACTACCTATAGTAGAAAAAAAAGAACCAAGAAAGAGAAAGCCGGACTGGCTGCGCGTCAAGCTGCCGATCGGGCCGAACTATAAGAAAGTGCGCAGCCTGGTCGATGATTACAACCTTCACACCATCTGCCAGAGCGGTAATTGTCCGAATATGGGGGAGTGCTGGGGCGCCGGCACCGCTACCTTCATGATCCTGGGCAATACCTGCACCCGCTCCTGTTCTTTCTGCGCCGTCAAGACCGGCCGGCCGCCGGAATACGATGAAGACGAACCGCGCCGCGTTGCCGAAGCCATCGATCTTATGGGCGTCAAACACGCCGTGATCACCTCGGTCAACCGGGATGAGCGCAAAGATCGCGGGGCGGAGGTTTGGCACCAAACCGTGCGTGCCGTCAAGGAGCGCACGCCCCACGTGACCATCGAGACCCTCATCCCCGATGTGCGCGCCACCTGGTGGGCACTGGAGCGTATGATCAGCGCTGGACAAGAGGTCGTCTCCCACAATATGGAGACCGTAGAGGCGCTCTACCGAAAGGTGCGCCCTCAGGCTAAATATCAACGCAGCCTGGAACAGATCCAGCGTACCAAGGATTTCGGAAAACGCACCAAGTCCGGCATTATGGTCGGCCTGGGTGAAACCGATGAACAGGTTTTCCGGACTATGGACGACTTGCTGGAGCATGGCTGCGATGTACTGACCATCGGCCAGTATCTGCAGCCCACCAAGATGCACCTGGAAGTAGTGGAATACGTGCATCCGGATAAATTTGCCGAATACAAGGAAGTGGGGCTATCCAAGGGCTTCGCTTTTGTAGAGAGCGCGCCTCTGGTGCGCTCGAGCTACCACGCTGAGCGCCATTTGTAAGGCGCTTAAACAGGGTTGATCCCGGATTTTTCAATTCGGGTATTTCAAAAATCCGGGATGAACTCCTGTTTAAGGAACACCCTTATTCATGTTATCTCCCGGGTTCAGCTCTCCGGTTTGCTGGCTGGTTTAGTTTCTTCTCCTTTTACAAACCGCAGTTTAGCTCCTTCACACTCCATGTTCAGGGTTTTCCCATTCACGGAAAAGGATTGCGCTTTTGACAGGACGCCGAAATACTGGCTTTCCAGCAGGGCGTTTTCCGGGCACATCATTTTGGTGGCGCCCACAGGGCCGATCTTCAGGATGCCGCTCTCAATTTCATAATCGGCGAAGTAACGGTTGCAAACGCCTTTGCCCGTAACCTTTCCACTCTGGAAAACGGCAGTAATTTCCAGTTCTTCGGGAATGTCGCCATTCATATAGACGAGCTTCCAGGGTGTACCCTCAATGGGCCCGCCGGCAGGAGCCTTACAGGAAGAAATGGAGAGCAGGCAGAGGCAGGTTAGGGAAAGAAAGTGTATTGGTTTCATGGCTTTCATTTTTTAATCACTACTAAAATACGAATTTCAGGCCATAAAACAGGACGAGGCCCGGCTGCTATCCGGCAGCCGGGCCTCGTCGATGGTGAAAGAATCGGAAATGGCCTGCAGGTTTTCAGGCTTGCGGGTTTCAGCCCTCTGAAAGAGCCCCTTCCCGCGCCCAGCCTGCCCGTTATCGCATCAGCAATACATCCCCTTTGAATATCTCCGTCACCCCGTCCACGAATTCGATCTCGGCGAGGTAGACGTAAACGCCGCCGTTCATCAGTTCGCCCCGGTGGGTGCCATCCCAACCATAGGTGGGGTCGTTGGGCGGGAAGCCGAACACCTCAAACATGGGTTCGCCCCAACGGTTGAAGATGTAGAAGGATTTGATCTCCACTGCTTCCGAACCGCCGTGAATGAGGAATATATCGTTCTGGCCGTCGTTGTTGGGGGAGAAGACATTAGGAATGTAAACATCCCGCCTTCTGTCGACGAACACCGTGATGCGGTCGGTGGCCCGGCAGCCGTTCTCATCGATCGTGATGACAGAGAAGGCCATCGATTCGAGAGGCCGCACGAAGGGGTTCGGGCAATCGTTGCAGCTGATGTCGATGGGAGAGGCCCAGTTGTAGAATGCTACCGGGTAAGTCGTCTGGGCGAAGAGCTGCACACTGTCGCCCAGTTTGATCTCTTTATCGGTACCGAGCTCCACGATCAGTTGTTCCGGTTGGTTGACCCGTTCTTCATCCTCCCACATGCAGCCGTTGGCATCCTGCACCTGCACCATATGGTCGCCAATGGGCAGGTTGGTAAACTGGGGCACGGTGCTCAACGGATTTTCGTTAATGCCGTACAGGTAGGGGCTCACCCCGCCGTTGACCTCGTTGACGCGGATAACGCCCAGTTCATCTCCGAAACAGGGCGGGTCGGTAACCGCCAGGCGGGCCTCCAGAGGGGGCGGCGCCTGCAGGGCGGTACTGGCTGAATCCGGGCACAGGTTCTGGTCGGTGATGGTCAGCCCGTAGCTGCCGGCGGGTAGCCCGTCGAGGTCTTCGCTGCGGTCACCGGTACTCCAAATGTAGCTGTAGGGGGGGGTGCCCCCGGCGATGGAAGCGTCGATCGTTCCATCTGCTTCATCGAAGCAGCTGGTATTAAAGTTGTTGTAGTCCGACAGTTCCATAGAAATATCCAGGGGTTGAGGCTGGGTAATGTTGACCGTAAAGGTGGCCGACACCTCAAAGGGAGAACTGTCAACGATATCGATGCGATAATTGCCTGCCGGCAGGCTGTCGATCAAGGCGTTGATGTTATTGCCGTCCAGAGTGCCAGACCCGTTCATTGCCGGGCCGGAAGTGGACTGCCAGGTATATTGGTAAGGCGGTGTGCCTATCGTGAGGCGGAAACTGAAATTGCCATCGGAAAGGCCGTTACAGCTTACATTGGTGATCAGGCGGTCAAAGACCAGTTCGCAGGGATAGACCGACAGGTTCAGGGTCACTACGCTATCACAGCCTTCCTGTGAGGCGAGTACTTGGGTGTAGCTGCCTGGCTGAGAGAAGAAGCTGTCGCCCACCTGATATTGTGCGCCGGTGCAAATGTCTTCGAATAGCTCTACATCGTATACCGGATTGACGGTCAGGTTGAGGTTGACGATGCTGTCGCAACCGGTAACTACTGAAGTGAGTACATCCTGATAGGTGCCAGAGGCGTCGTAGTCGGAGGCGCCCACCTCATAGATTTCACCGCTGCAGATCTCTTCCACCAGGTTGGTCACCGGGATGGGATGTACGGTCAGGTTGAGGTTGACGATGCTGTCGCAACCGGTGATGACGGAGGACAATACATCCTGGTAAGTACCCGAAGTAGTGTAATCGGAGGGGCCTACCTGGTAGGTTTCGCCATCGCAGATCTCCTCTACCAGATTGGTCACCGGAATGGGATGCACGGTCAGGTTGAGGTTGACGATGCTGTCGCAGCCGGTGACGACAGAAGCGAGCACATCCTGGTAGGAGCCCGAGGCCGTGTAGCCGGAAGTCCCAACCGTATAGGTTTCGCCAAAGCAGATCTCCTCCACCAGGCCGGTCACCGGAATGGGGTGTACGGTCAAGGCGAGGTTGACGATGCTGTCGCAACCGGTTGCGACGGAAGTGAGGATATCCTGGTAGTTGCCGGAAGTAGTGTAGTCAGAGCTACCTACTTCATAAACCTCCCCATCGCAGATCTCTTCCACCAGGTTGGTTTCAGGGATGGGGTGCACGGTCAGGTCCAGTGTAATAATGCTATCGCAGCCGGTAGCCAGCGAGGATAAGGTGTCAATATGAATACCGCTGGTGGTATAGTCGGAACTTCCGACGGTGTATACCTCCCCGTCGCAGATCGCCTGCTCGAGGCTGGTGCGTATTTCCTCCCGTACGGTCAGGTTGAGGTTGACGACGCTATCGCAACCGGTGACTACCGAGGACAGAATATCCTGATAGGTACCGGTGGCGCCATAGGTACTGCTGCCCACTGTTACACTGCCCCCAAAGCAAACCACTTCGGTGAGGTTGGTCACCGGAATGGGGTGTACGGTCAGGTTGAGGTTGACGATGCTGTCGCAGCCGGTGACGACGGAAGTGAGCACATCCTGGTAGATTCCGGAAGCAGTGTAGTCAGAGGCGCCCACTTCGTAAGTTTCCCCATCACAGATCTCTTCCACCAGGTTGGTTTCAGGGATGGGGTGTACCGTTAGGCCAAGGGTTACAATACTGTCGCAGCCGGTGGCTACCGAAGTGAGGGTATCTACAAAGACGCCGGAAATCGTGTAATCGGAAGTCCCCACTGTGTAGGTTTCCCCATCACAGATCTCCTGGTCCAGGTTTGTGCGTATCTCGTCGCGCACGGTCAGGTTGAGGGTGATGATACTGTCGCAACCGGTTACCGACACCAGGGTATCCTGATAGGAACCGGTAGCGGCGTAGGTGGAATTGCCAACGGTGAAATCTCCGCCGAAGCAAACAGTTTCTGTCAGTTGGGTGGTGATTTCGTCTCGTACGGTCAACGCCAGGTTGACGATGCTGTCGCAGCCGGTCACTACGGAAGGTATGATGTCCTGATAATTGCCGGTGCTGCCATAAGTGGAATTACCCACCGGGTAGGTATCGCCGAAGCAGATGGTTTCCACCAGGTTGGTTTCCAGGATGGGGTGCACGGTCAGGTCGAGGTTGACGGTACTGTCGCAACCGTTGGAGGCGGTGAGTACATCCTGGTATATTCCGGATTGGGTATACCCCGAAGTACCGACCGTGTAGGTTTCCCCGTCGCAGATCTCTTCCTGCAGGTTGGTTTCGAAGATTTCGTTCACCGTCAGGTTGAGGACGACGATGCTGTCGCAGCCCGAAGCCACGGAGGTAAGGGTATCGGTGAATGTTCCGGACAAGGTGTAATCGATACCTCCTACGGATACGGATTCGCCATCGCAAATGGTTTCGGTGAGGGTGGTCCGGGGCAGTGGAATGACGGTCAGGTCGAGGTTGACGATGCTGTCGCAGCCGTCGGAAGAAATGAACATATTGGTGTACTGCCCGGTCTGGGTATACACATCTGTTCCGACGGAAAAGCTTTGGAATTCGCAGATCTCTTCCACCAGGTTGATCTCATAGAAGTCGGTAACGAACAGGTCGAGTGTGACGATACTGTCGCAACCGGTGGCGGCAGACATTAAGGTATCGACATAGACGCCGGCCTGCGTGTAGGTGGAAGTGCCGACCGTGTAGGAAGATCCGACGCAAATGCTGATGTCGAGGCTCCGGGTTTTTTCGGGGAATACGGTCAGGTCCAGGTAGACGATACTATCGCAGCCATTGGCGGCTGTCAGTACATCCGTATAGTTGCCGGAAGTAGTATAGTCGGAGGAGCCGACGGTAAAGGTTTCGTATTGGCAGATATTTTCAGTAAGGAAGGTCTCCGGCACCTCTTTCACCGTTAGGCTGAGGTAAACGATGCTGTCGCAGCCGTTGGCAGCGGCCAGTACATCCGTATAGTTGCCGGAGGTAGTGTACTCGGAGGTTCCGACGGGGTATACTTCCCCATCGCAGATCTCCTCCACCAGGGTGGTTTCGGGCACGTTCAGGACGGTGAGGTTGAGGGTCACGATACTGTCACAGCCATTGGCGGCCGCCAGCGTATCGACGAACGTACCGGTGGCGGTGTAACCGGAAGTGCCGACGGTGTAAGTTTCCCCATCGCAGATGCTTTCCGTTAGTGAAGTACGCGGCACATTGAGGACCGTCAGGTTGAGGTTGACGATACTGTCGCAACCGGTTTCAACCGAAGTGAGCAGGTCCTGATAGGCGCCGGTTGAGGTGTAGGTATTGCTGCCTACCGCGACGTTTTCCCCGTCGCAGATCGTTTCAACCAGGTTGGTGATGCGGGTGGGAACGACCGTCAGGTCGAGGTAGAAAACGCTGTCGCAACCGCTGGCGGTGACGAATTCATCGTCGTAAAAGCCGGTGGTGTTGTATACGCTGCTGCCTACCGTAAAGCTTTCTCCTTCGCAGATGGACGTTGCCAGGGTATCCCGGATGACATCTTCGATGGTCAGGGTAAGGTTGACGATGCTGTCGCAGCCGATGAAATTGGTAAGGGTATCGGTATAATTGCCCGCCTGGCTGTAGGTAGAACTTCCCACAGAGTAGGACTGGCCGGTACAGATCTTACGGGTTATGTTATTGATGATCGGCCCGATGACGTCGAGGTTGAGGGTAACCGTGCTATCACATCCGTTGGCGGCAGTGAACACATCCGTGTAGGTGCCGGATTGAGAATAGGAGGAACTACCCACCTGATAGCTTTGTCCCAGACAAATGGTTTCGTCGATCGTCGTTTCGGGGTTTTCCAGGATTTCCAGGTTGAGAATGACCGTACTGTCACAGCCATCGGTGGCAGTGAGGACCACTTCGTAGGTGCCCATCAGCCCAAAGAAGAGGTTTCCAACGGACATGGAATCGCCGTCACAAACGGCTTCATCGAGGGTAGTGATGATGGCGTCCTTCACTGTAAGGTTGAGGAATACGGTACTGTCGCAACCCCGGGCGGATTCCAGCAGGACTTCATAACTGCCGCTTTGTGCGAAGACGGAATCCCCCACCGAAAAGGTAGATGCGAAGCAGATACTGGTGTCTATGGTGGTTTCCACATCCGGATACACGGTCAGCGTCAGGTTAACCGTACTGTCACAGCCATTGGATGCGGTGAATACTTCAGAATAGGCGCCGGAAGTGGAATAGGTGGAAGAACCCAGGGTGTAGGATTCGCCTTCACAGATGCTTGCCTGTATGTTGGAGACGATAGGCGACAGTACGGTCAGGTTCAGATAGACCGTACTGTCACATCCCAGCCCCATGTATTGGGCTGTCAGGACTTTGGTGAAGGACCCGGAGGTGGAATACGTTTGGTTGCCGACCCTTACCGTTTCTCCGGGGCAGACGGTGGTGTCTATGGTGGTTTGGGGGTCGTAAACGTTCAGGGTGATGTTGAAGGAACTCTGGCACCCTCCGGGTTCGATATAGGATTCGGCGTAGTTGCCCGGGTTGGAGAAGATGTAATCTCCGATCTCAAGGAAGCTTCCTTCGCAGATGGTGGTATCTACGACCAGCACGTCGGGGGTGGTCAGGTTGATGAATCCGGCGACGATACTATCGCAACCGTATTGGTCGGAAAGGGTGACGTTGAAATCGCCGCTTTGGGTGACCGGCGTATTTCCAATAAAGTAGGGGCCCAGTTGTTGGCAATGGTCGACAAAGCCGAGTTGGGTAAAGGTTGGCGTGTGGGCGATCAGAGTAAGGTTGACGGTACTGTCACAACCGTGATAAGAAGGAAAGACGTGGGAATAATACCCACTCTGGGTGTACGTCCGTCCACCGAAGGTGTAAGCTTCCACGCCGAAGCAGATATCTTCGGAGATCTCAGTGGGGGGTATGGGCTGAATGACATTCAGGTTGAGGATGACCGGCTGCTCACACCCATCTGCGCGGAAATAGGAAAAGTTGTAGGTACCGGAAGCCAGAAAAGTATACTGCTGATAGGTGAAGGGCAGGTCGTCGAAGCAGATGTCTTCATTGAGGATCTCGGGCGGCAGGGGCCCTACGGTGATGTTGCGGCAGGTGGTGGTTCCGGAGCCGAAACAGGGGTTGGCCGGTTCGACACACAACTGGTAGGTGCCGGTGGCCAGGCCGCTCAGCATTACCGATTGGTCAAAACCGACGACGTTGCCGTTGAGGGTCCAGGTATAGGAGGCCGCGCCGGTGACCCCGGTGGCGGTGTAGGTCGTTGTTCCTCCGGAGCACAGGTTGGAAGGCCCGTTGATCACCGGTGTTCCGGCGACGGGCGGGGCGGTGGCCGAGCCGCTAACCACATCGATGGTAAACTGGCAGACGTCTCCGCCGTTGCCGTCGATGACGAAGAAGTAGGTCCCTCCGGGTTGCAGCCCGGTGGCGGTGAGGGTAGTGTTCGTGAAGCCGGGGTCACAGTTCGACACGGACGTCCAGGTCGTGCAATCCACCGTTCGGTAAATTTCTGCCTGCAGGCCATTACCGGTTTGACAGGCGGAGGTAGAAATGTTGAAGGTAATACTGGTGGTACCTGCGATGAAACCCACCCACTGGATGGAGTGGAACTGCGGTGCACAGAAGGTAGCCGGTGCCTGCCAGATGGGTTGATTGGCGTTCATACCGGTATAACCATCGATATCGCAGAGCACACAAGCTTCGGCACAGAAAGATGCAAGCGGAGCCATATTATTCGGGCAGGAACCCGGCGGCTGTTGGGCGAACGCGAGTTCGGCGAAAAATAGGGGAAGTAGAAGTAGTAAAAATTTCTTCATGCTCAAATTTATTGCACGATCACTATTAGGATTCAATGATTAACGTCCGAAAGTTTTTGGGACCAAATGCCTTTTCCACGAGGATGAAGGCCAGGCTAGTGGGCGAGCAGAGGGCCGCCCTGTTGTGTTTTTGGTTATTGAGGGGAAAGCATTTTCTTCAAATACCGGGAGCCGTGCCATTTGGATATGCCAGGTGCAGACGCGCCTTTGGGAGTAAGATTTTTTTTGTTATTTCAGAAAATTTGCATTCAGAAGGATCGAAAGGTGTTTTCTCATAGTTTGTTGTTTCACAGGATAAAGGCCTGCGTTTATTCGTTCAGGAGGAATTCAGTGCGCAAATATACCAAATAGTCAAAGTTATTAGAAATTATTTTTTGCCCGGGGTTGTATGGAAATATTTCATTTTTCAGGGCCGAAAGCTGGTTTTTTTGAGGAAAAGGTAATTTTCAGGCTGTTTTTTATCTGGAAAAATTTTGTGTTTGTTATGGGTCAATATTCGAAATTTTGTCTTCATTTCGCGGGCTTGCCTCGGAGCCAATATTGTCAGGAAGATTACAAATACATCAGGCTGGATACAATATAGGGAAAATTGACAGATTCGATGTTTGAAATGGTTCAGAAACCTGCCGGGATGCTTTCCTGGCAAAGCAGAGAAGTATCCTAATATCGGCGAGTTTCGCGTTCAGTGGTTTGCGGAGTCGCAAACCGGGGCTTCAATCAGGGTTCTGCGCTTTTGCTGCTCCTTCGGGGGCGCACCGTGGGTAAAATGGGCAGGAACATCGGGAAAATAAATAGCTTGCCAGATTTTTACTACTTGGAATTTTCGTCAATAAATTTGAAATTTAACAATTGATAACTCTTTTGTAGACAAAGTGCAGGGGCAGCATGGAGTGAAGTTAAAAGACTGTTAAACTACCATTTCATGTGCGCGGATTGCCTAATTTTGTTGTATTGTTTTTGAAATTTTTCCCCGTTTCAGGGGTTATATAAGCGAAAACCAGGACCAATCTAATGAATAAGAAGGCAATTTGGGCCATTATCGGATTGATGAGCGCCGCTGTGATTGGAGTGGTGGTCCTGCAGATGGACCTCATCCGTACGGCTGTGCACGTCAACGAAGAGCGCTTTGAAAAAAACGTCTTTGCTGCGTTGAACTCTGTGGTGCGCCGGTTGGAAGCCGAAGAGAACAGGGAGGTGTTCAACCACTCCATTAATGGTTTCATGACGACCTATTACCAGGAGGTGCAGCATGGCGGCGACGGCCAAGGCCTGTCCAATAAAGAATGGCCCCTGAATGAAGGCCCCGGCATCCTTGGGCCCAAGATCAGCCACAGCGACCTGCTGGACGAGCTGATGGCGGAGTTTGCCAACCCCTGTACCTGTTCGCAGTGCATGGCGCGCAAGGACAATACCTACCGCACCTTAATGGTCTATTTCCAGCAGAATACCCAGGAGTTTCCGCTGGAGCAGCGCATTAAGCTGGACCACATCAACGGCGTGGTAAAACAGGAACTGGCCAACCGCGGTATCGATACGGAGTACAACTATGGCGTTTTCTCCCGCGATAAGAAAAGCTTTATCATCGTAGACGGGCACTATGTTGTTGAAGATGCTCAGCCGAAGGATATCCTGCCCGGCTACCGCACCATTTACAACTCCCCCTACAAGGTCGACCTGTTCCCGGAAGATATGCCTTCCCCGGGGCTGCTGATGATCCATTTCCCGGGGCGGACGAGCTTCGTCTGGCGCTCCCTGTGGATGAACTTCCTGGGGTCCATCATTTTCACCACCCTGATCTTATTCTGTTTTGCCTACACCATCCACGTAATTTTCCGTCAGAAGAAGGTGTCAGAGATGAAGACCGACTTCATCAACAACATGACCCACGAGTTCAAGACCCCCATTGCCACCATCTCCCTGGCCGCCGATTCGATCACCAGCCCTATCATCGCCGGCAATCCGGACAAGGTTAGCCGCTTCGCCAACATAATAAAACAGGAAAATAAACGTATGAATAGTCAGGTGGAGAAAGTTTTGCAGATGGCGCTGATCGATAAGAGAGACTTCTCCCTGAAACTGACGGATGCCAACCTGCACGATATTATCAAATACGCCGTGGAAAACATCAGCCTGCAGGTGGATAAGAGGGAGGGGGTTGTATCCGCCCGCCTGGAAGCCACTAACCCGATAATTGAGGGCGATGTTACCCACATTTCAAATATTATTAATAACTTATTGGACAACGCCAATAAATACTCCTCCGAAAAGCCGGAGATTGAAGTCCATACGCGCGACATAGCCAACGGCATAGAAGTGACGGTCACCGACAAGGGCATCGGCATGAACAAAGAGCAGCGCAAGCACATCTTCGACAAGTTCTACCGCGTGCATACCGGCAACCTCCACGATGTCAAGGGCTTCGGCCTGGGCCTGAGCTACGTCAAGGCGATCATGACGGCCCACAAGGGCTCCATCGACGTGAAAAGTGAATTGGGAAAGGGCAGCAGCTTTATTCTGTCTTTCCCCTACAAACAATAATATATCGGGTTTAATGCCCAGGGAACGGTGAGGGCCGCGCCAATCAGCCTGCCTGCCGTTTCTGAACTCCAGAAAAGAAAACAACGGATTTATGGCAAATAATAGAATCCTACTGGTTGAAGACGATCAGAATTTCGGAGATGTCCTTCGGTCGTACCTGGAAATGCACGACTACGACGTAACCCTTGCCACCGACGGCGCCCAGGGACTGGAAAGCTACAAACAGGGCGAATTCGACCTGTGCATTTTCGACGTGATGATGCCCAAGAAAGACGGCTTCACGCTGGCCAAGGAGATCCGTGAACAGGACCAGGACATGCCCATTATCTTCCTCACCGCCAAAACGATGAAGAACGACGTTTTGGAAGGCTTCAAGATCGGCGCCGATGATTACATCACCAAGCCGTTTAATTCCGAGGAACTGCTGTACCGCATTCAGGCCATTCTGAAGCGCAGCCAGGCCAAAGCCGACCCCCGGGAAGAGGTCAAGGAATTCAGCATTGGTAAATACCACTTTAATTACCCCCTCCGGATATTGACCTACAATGCCGGCGAAGACGATGAGGAACAGAACAAGCTCTCTCCCAAGGAGGCGCAACTGTTGCGCATGTTCGCCGTTTACATGAACGATATCCTGCCCCGCTCCGAGGCGCTCAACAAGATCTGGGGCGAAGACAACTACTTCACCGCCCGCAGTATGGACGTTTTCGTGACCAAACTGCGCAAATACCTCAAGAACGACGAGAACATCGAGATCGTCAACATCCACGGCAACGGGTTCCAGTTGCTGGTCAAGGCGGAGGAAGAAGCTTAGCGTAGGGGAAAAGTGGTTGGTTGAAGGGATGATTTTAAGGCCGAATGGCGCCAATGCGGTTGCGGCAAGGATCAATAGGCCATCCTAAGCGTCCCTAGCCTGGGCGATTTAGCTTTTTTTAAATATTTTTAGCTTCAAAGGCAAATATTTTTTTGCATAAAAAAATCAATTAAGTATATTTGCCTTACGAATATGTTCTGAAAGTTTTTTCTCCCCGGAGAAATTTACATAAGAATAGTTTTTGGGATTATGATTCCGGCTGGGTAGGCTAATCTACCTGGCCTTTTTTTTTGGGGGGCTTTGTCCTGCCAATTTGAATCTCCTCTGCATCTTGCCAATTCCATCACCTTGTCTTTGTCTTGACGAACCGCCGCACCACTTGCCGCTCTCCGGCCTGCAGGCGCAGGAAGTACACCCCCGGCGGCCAGGCCGATACATCGACCTGATATTGCTGAAGGCCCGAGGGAATGGCCAGTTCCTCCCGGTACAGCAGCTGGCCGGCTGTGTTCTGTATGGTGAGGGTAGCGCCATCAGCTTGTAAACCTTCGAACCGGAGGTCGAGAGTATGAGTGGTGGGGTTGGGGAAGAGTTGGAAACCCAATTCAATAGCAATTCCAGATGATGAATGAACTGCCACTTCGCCGCAGGTATCAGGAATTAACTCTCCTTCCCAAAAGGCCACGTAATTAAAGGTATCTCCATCGATGCGCCGAAACCCGCCTCCAATATAAAGCTGATCCTCAAGCACAGCAGCAGTGCTTACCCTGCCGTCAAAATCGAAATTGAAACCGCACCATTTTTCACCGTCCCAGCGCGCCATGTTTTTTGCAGGTATCCCGCCGCCTACTGAATTAAAAAGGCCGAAAGCATACAGGTTGCCCTTATATACTATTAATGAGCGAACATTTGCCAATTCGCTGTCAAAGCTGCCCCCTACATCAACCAAAGTGCCGTTAGTGAA
Source organism: Lewinellaceae bacterium (assembly GCA_020636405.1). Classification (GTDB taxonomy): domain Bacteria; phylum Bacteroidota; class Bacteroidia; order Chitinophagales; family Saprospiraceae; genus JACJXW01. The sequence continues at coordinate 842,017 of JACJXW010000004.1, forward strand.
TTTCATTATGGCGTTGCCGGCATTGCCGCTGGACACTCTGAAATTGCCCGCCAGGTATATTTCACCATTATATACAGCCAGAGCTCCTATGTTATCATTCGGCCCCTTTATTCTGGCCAGCGAAAACCAGACGCCGCTATCATAGGCCGCAAAATCCAAGGTGCCTTCTTTGCCAGGCGCCGAACTGAAGTTGCCCCCAACATAAATAACGTTCTCGTGTATAATAGCCGAACTAATATTAACAAAATTATCAGATAAATATATATACGGAAACCCCATGCCTTGCAATTCGCTTCCATCCCAAAAGGCTACACTATTAGCGGTATCCTGCCCTGCCATATGAAAATTGCCAAAAATGTATAATACAGAATCAGTCGAAATAAATTCAGTTGCAATTCCGTCTGTTCCTGAAAAAAAAGTAAGCCCTGTACTAACCGGAAACCAGGCTTCACCATCCCAACGCGCCAGCCCCTTGGGGTCAAATCCGCCGATGCTGAAGCCGGTGGGAGAGCAATAAATATCTTCCTGAAATCTGGTGACACCCACTACTACTGGGCAAGATTGGATACAATAATCCACGCCGCCGCCCAGGCTTTCAAACCCGGTTCCATTCCATCTTGTAATGCCATTCACTTCATTCCCGCCGGCATATTGAAACCGCCCTGAAATGTAAACCTCTCCATTTAGAGTATCCGCATAAATTTTAGCAGGGGGATAATCCAGGCCACTCGATAATTTCTGCCAGGCCTGGCTATTTGCCCGAACGGAAATTAAAAATAAAATTAACAATAATATTTGCCTTGTCATGACAAGAAAAAGTGTTTAGGTGGAGAACAAAGAAGTTTGTTCTCCACCTGATAATTATTGAATTATTATTCCTTTACGAACTTGAAGGTTGTGAAGTTGTTCCCTCTTCGGAGCTGTAAGAAGTAAAGCCCGGAAGGCAGTTTATCTACATTGAGGGCAACCTGCCCATGACATTCGTGTTTTCCCGAAAACACCATCTGCCCGAGGTTATTGAATATCCTGCTTTGAATATTCCGGCAATGATTCCCCGGCTCTATTTGGATATGAAGGATACTGTTGACAGGATTTGGAAAAACTGCCGGCCCCTCAACATTTTCATTTCTACTATCTGTGGAAACACCTTCAATACCGAACTTGCAAATAAAACCATCTGCCTCAACTTCGCCGGCAATTTCCGGTTGAAAATAGGCTCCATTTCCCGGATCCTGGACCGGCAAATGTAGTCCAGTCTTTTTCTCCGTTATTGGAGAACCGGGCGAGAAAAATATCCCGGCCACCATCATTGGTATCATCAAACAGAGCGCCTGAGCCTGGGTCCTCAAGTGGAAAAGAAAGAGCGTCTGAATAAGTATCGCCGCTAAGATAGACCCTGTTCTGTGCATCCAATGCTAAAGACCAACCCAGGTCAAGCCAGCCGCCGCCGAAATAAGTAGACCAGAAAAGGGCTCTTTCATTGTCTAACTTTGCAATAAATGCGTCGGAGTTGTCGGCTTCGTTTTGTATATAACTGGCGGGTGGCCCCATAACGGGCAGTACATCCGATTGCAATGGGCTATATCCTGCTGAGCCAGTAACGAAAAGGTTATCATTCTTGTCTATAACCAGATCAACAATGATCGTATTCTCGCCGCCAAACATAGTAGACCACACCAGTTCATTCGCAGAGTTAAATTCTGCAATAAAAGACCTACCGCTGTTCTCAAACAGGGCATTTCCAAAAGGCAGTAAAGGGAAATCCACTAAATTATTGGAAGCTCCGGCAATAACGAGGTTTCCACTTGCCCTGACTTCAATGGCATTCACTTCTTCTAAAAAGCCTTCTTCATGGTCGCCAAAGTAAGTTGCCCATTCTAACACTCCGGTTTCGGCATTGCATTTACCAACAAAACCTTGTTGCCCTATCCCCAAATTATCATCTATAAAAGAGGTGGGGTTGGGAGAGACGATGGGCATATCACCACTATCTGTGTATCCAGCAAAATAAACCTCGCCCAATTGGCCTGAAGCAACTGAGCTTCCAACATCTGTGAGGCTGCCGCCAAAGAATGTCCCCCAAAGGTATATTCCATCAAGGCTAAATTTCAGCAATATGGCATCCGTTTTCCCTGAAAAATCACCAATAACCATGGGGGCTCCTTCTAAAGGAAAGTCAGGGTTCTCCGTCCTTCCAACAAGGAAAAAATCACCATTATCATCAAAGTCAAGGCCAGTGAGCGATTCTGAACCAAATGCACCCTGTTCTGCCCCTCCTATGTAAGTACACCATTCAATATTTCCGGGATCATTTGGCCCTATATCTGTTGGCGTTTTCCCGACCTCAATCACCAAACGCTTCTCCTCATCATACTCGTCTATCCCTGTGAAGTGCACTACCGAATCGCCCTCTATCTCATACTCTGGCAGCCACTCCACCTCCACTCTTACACCCTCCGCGTCCACCTGATAAGCCTGCGGGGCCGGCAGCTCGAATGCCCCCACCGAGGTTTCTATCTCCACTCCTCCTACCTCGGTTGGCGCCAGGCCGCTTTGGCCGTCGAACTTCAGTTGGATGTCTTCCGGGTTGCCGCCCGGCTCTTCTGTCTGGTTCTTGCCCAGTACGGTGATGTTGCCCAGGCCGTCCACCTCTACGTGGCTGGCTTCATCATCTTTGTTCGCCAGGCCGTTGAAGGTAGCCTCCCAAACCGTAGTTCCATCACTGGGATTGAGGATAACGGTGTAGTAGTCCCGGCTGCCGTCCTGAGTGGCGAAGCCGGCCGCGACAACGTTGCCCTCCTCATCTATGGTGATAGCATGGGCTTCATCATCCTGCCCGGCGGCGCCGTCCAGTAGTTTTACCCACTGCTGGGCGCCGGTGGAGTTGTACTTTACCACGGTGAAGTCCCGGCCGGTTGACGTACTGGTATAGCCCGCCACATAGACATTGCCGCTTCCGTCGAAGGTGATGGCTTTGGGCACGTCATCCCCGTGGAAACTGCCGTCGTACACCGCCTCCCAGCTCAGGCTGATGGTGGAGCTGTTGTCCAGTTTCAGGGTTTTGAAATCCTTGCCGGCGCCTCCGGCGCTGCTGTAGCCGGCGATGTAGATGTTGTCGCCCTCATCCGCAGCCAGGGCGGTTACTTCTTCCAGGGCTATATCCGAGGAAGTGCTCAGGCTGGAATACAAGGCGCCGGATATGCCGTTGATGTAGATACTGCCCGCCGCCCAGGTTGTGGCGTTTTTCTGCACGACTCCCGTCAGGATGAACAGGCTGCCCGCCCGGGGGAAGAGGAAGCTGCCCACGTCGTAGAGGCCGAAGCCATCTACTGCCTGCGCCCAGTTCTGGCCGCCCGAGCTGTTGTACTTCACGCACAGCATGTCCATGGAAGTGGAAAGGCTTGCCGTGCCTCCGGTGATGTAGACATTGTCGCCGGAGTCGATGTAGATGTATGTACCGCCGTCGTAGAAGGAGCCGGCGCCGTTGTAGGTTTTGTGCCACTGCTTGGCGCCGCTACTGTTGAATTTGATGGTGAGCGCGTCGTAGTTGTTGGAAGGGCCGTTGTATACCGTGCCTGCGACGATGACGTTTCCTGAGTTGTCGAGGGCGATGTCCGCTGCGATCACATTTCCAGTACTGTCGGGTAAGTTGAAGGTGGTGGACCAGAGTTCGTAGCCGGTGTCGTCGTACTTTGTCAATAGTAAGTCGTATTTGCCATACTGGTTGAGCTGGCCGCCTGCTACGTAGAAGTTGGAGGAAGCGTCGGTGATGCTGACGAGCCGGTCAACAGACTCGGCTTGTTGGCCGGTAGCGGCGTACCATTCTTCGAGGTAAAAGGTTTTTTCCTGGGCACAGAGCAGCGCGCTGAGCGCGTTAAGCCACAACGCGAAAAATATTAAAGCGCGTAACCAGGGGGGGGTGAAATAAAGTTTCTTCATGGCGTTGGAATTATGATGAAAAAATAGATTTTCAGGTAATTTCCTGTCAGTCCGGTGTATCGGGCCGACAGCCCTTACGGTTGACGGTTACAACCACAGGTGCTTTGGCTTTGCCATGTTTACGGTTAGTGTTTGTTTGAGAACGCTTAAAAAATAAGTTCACGATTTTGAAATGTGGTGAAGTCCGCAAGCCGTTTAAGGCTGAGGATAAACCACATTTCAAAATCTCAAAGGGTGAACTTATTTTTTAATCACTGTTAGGGTTGTGCGCGTTTGGGAAAGGCTGGAAAATTTAAGATTGATGCTTGTAATATAGAACTATTGGACAACAATGTCAATAATGATAGAGTGAAAAGTCAGCCTTATTGAATGCTTCAGTTATTTGCCTCTTCCCCCCAAATTCCTACTTTTACACCAAAAAGTGTATAAAATCCTCCTCAAGCCATTCTTCTTTCTCTTTCCGCCCGAGCGGGCGCACCACCTCACCCTCTTTTTATTCAAGCTGGCGCTTGCTGTTCCGGGGTTCAGCCATCTCTTCAGGGCCTTGTACCGCTATGAGCACCCGGCTTTGCGGCGTGAACTCTTCGGGCTTACTTTCGCAAACCCCATAGGGCTGGCCGCCGGCTTCGACAAAGACGGCAGGCACTTTCGCGCCATGGCCAGCCTGGGCTTCGGCTTCATCGAGGTGGGTACGGTAACGCCCAAAGGGCAGGAAGGCAATCCCTTGCCCCGCCTGTTCCGCCTGCCGCAGGACGAAGCCCTCATCAACCGTATGGGCTTCAACAACGAAGGGGCCGGCGCCCTGGTGGAGCGCCTGAAGCAGGGTAAACCTCAGGGGCTTATCGTTGGAGGCAACATCGGTAAGAACAAGGTGACGCCCAATGAGGAGGCGGAGCAGGACTACGCCCGCTGCTTCGAGGCCCTTTATCCCTACGTCGATTACTTCGCCGTCAATGTCAGCTCCCCCAATACCCCCGGCCTGCGCGGCCTGCAGGACAAGGAACCCCTCTCCCGGCTCCTGAACCTGCTGCAATCCCTCAACCGCCAGAAGCCAACGCCCCGCCCCATCCTGCTTAAGATCGCGCCAGATCTCACCGACGGACAACTCGACGACATCATCGAAATTGTGGAAAGCACCGGCATCGACGGAGTGATCGCCACCAATACCACCATTGGGCGGGAAGGCCTCTCTACATCGGCCGCCGAGGTGGAGCGCATCGGCGCCGGCGGGCTGAGCGGCCGGCCCGTCAAAGAGCGGTCTACCGAGGTTATCCGTTATTTGAAAGAGCGGTCCAACAATCAACTCACCATCATCGGAGTGGGGGGCATTGCCAGTCCGGAAGATGCCCTGGAGAAGATCCGCGCCGGCGCCTCGCTGGTGCAGGTATACACCGGCCTGGTCTACGAAGGGCCAGGGCTGGTGAAGCGCATCAAGAAAGCGCTGGCGGAAATGCCTTGAGTCCCCTTCCTTCCCGGTTAACCCGCAAGCCTCCAGAGCTTTCGCGGGCCCAACACTACCCCTCCACACTCCGGGATTTCCTTTTCCCTATCCTCCCTGTAACGGACTCTCACATTACAAAAAAATGCTATGGCATCCTTTTTGCAATTGGGAAGTAATGTAAGGCAAACGGCGCCGGAAGGGCGCCACTAATAAAATAAGGCTTGCCAACCTGGGGGTTGACACTGGGCTTATTTTCTGGTGAAAAAACCTTGCCTTACGGAATACTAACGCTCCTCTTGCTTTGCCTGATACGGCCTGGTGAGGGCCGTTTTAGTAGCAGAAACAATTCTTCTAATCGGGAACAACTTAATAAACATGATCCATGAGAAGACATCTTCCGTGTATAAGGACATTCGATTCTGGCTCGTTTTGGCCTCCTTTTTTCTGTTGGTGTGGATAGCGGTGAGGAGTTATCCGGTTTAAAAGGTTGATCTGGTGAACAAACGGGCCGGTTTTCGATTTCCAAAGAGAAAACCCTGCTCTATGTTATCCGGATGGTTTGAAAATGCTTCTGAGTGGCTGCGTCTCGCAGTGATCTTCGCCGGTGCGGCGATGGTAGGCTTTATCCTTGCCTGGTTGACTTTCAAAGCCATCAGGTGGTATGGTAAAAAACACGACTATTTATTGCTGCGCTCGGTAAACAGCAATCTCAGAACACCGATGCTCTGGTTGGCGCCTATCCTTTTTGCCCTGGCGGCGCCTTCTTCTTTGGGTATTCCCGCCGAAAAAGTGGCAACGGTTAATTTGTTGCTGGAGATCGCGATGTATATCGCTGGCGGCGCCTTATTTGTACAGTTATCAGATGTCGTAAGTGACCTTATGCTGGACCGTTACCGGATCGACCTGCAGGACAATCTGGAAGAACGCAAGATCCTCACCCAGTTTCATTACCTGAAGCGGGTTGTCACGGCGGTGGCCGTCGTTGTAGTCATCGCTTTTGTCCTGCTGCAATTCGACCGTGTGCGTGAACTGGGAGCCGGCCTACTGGCCTCGGCCGGGGTAGCCGGCATCATTATCGGCCTGGCCGCTCAAAAGTCGATCGCCAACTTGTTGGCGGGCTTTCAGCTGGCCTTCACCCAACCTATCCGTATCGACGATGTGGTGATCGTAGAAGGGGAGTGGGGCAAGATCGAGGAGATCACCCTAACCTACGTCGTCATCCGCATTTGGGACGAGCGCCGCCTGGTGGTGCCCCTCAATTACTTCAATGAAAATCCGTTCCAGAACTGGACGCGTTCTTCCTCCCAGTTGCTGGGATACGTATTTCTGTATACCGACTACCGCCTGCCCGTCGACGCGCTGCGCAAGCACTATTTCGATATTGTCGAACAGCACGAAAAGTGGGACGGCCGCGTGAGGAACATACAGGTGACCAACTCGGATCGCCACACCATGGAGCTGCGCATCCTCATGAGCGCCCGCAATGCTCCGGATGCCTGGGACCTGCGCTGCGCCGTTCGCGAGCAGCTCATCACCTTCATCCAGGAAAATTACCCGGAGTGCCTGCCGAGGACAAGGGTGGAGCTGCCGAACGGGCCTTTGGGGGATTCGTTGAATGGTTGATCCATCCCCTACCTTTCCCGCTCTACCACCAGTTTTTCCACCGCCACCTCTTTGCCCTTGTGCATTTCCAGCAGATAGAGGCCGGGCGCCCAATTGCCGGCGCTGAATTCGTGATCGCCTTTATCGAGTTTCTCCTTTGTCTCGATCAGTTTTCCCTCGATGTTTCGGATCACCAGTTGGCCGAAATCCTGATCCAGGTGCAGATAGAATTGGCTGGTAGCAGGGTTGGGGAAGCATTTCACCTGAGAGAGCAAGGCGGGGTTGAGATTGGCGAGGGGCGCCAGTTCCGGGTTGTCTTGGTTCGGGCAAGGCGTTACCACTGCATTTTCCAGGATGAGCCGGACCATCAGGCTGTTGAGGAACAACACCTCGTAAGGGCCGGCGGTAGGTTCGATGTGGCTCCCTCCGATGCCACTGTGGTTGGTCAGGAACGCATAGCTTCCGCCGGTGCTAATGGCCATGGCCTTCATCAGGTATTCCGTGGATTTGTCAATGCCGCTGCCGGCGACGGGTATGATCTTGACGCCCAGTTCCGCCGCCTTCTGTATGCTTTGCTTTAAGGATTCAATGATCTCCGGCGTTTGATGAGGCGGTGCATCCAGGATGAGGAAGAGGAGGCGGGCGGAGGCTTTCGGGTTCCAGTTTTGCTTTTCCAGGGCCTCTTGCAGGGCGATTTCCACCGCTTCGGGGCCGTCGCCGCCGCCATCGGCGCTTTGTTGGCGGATGAAGGCCAGGGTAGAATCCAGGGTAGGGGTGAGTCTGCTGCTGCGGGTGAGGTAGGCGTCCTGGTGGTCCCGGTAGAATAAGGCGCCGGTGCGCAGCATGGCGCCTGGCAGGTTGCGTTCTACCCGGAGGATGGCGTCCTCCAGCTCGGCTTTGAGGTAGTTGATCTCATCGGACATGGAGCCGGTGGCGTCTACAACAAAAAGTACGTCGACGGCATTGGCGGCCGGGCATTCGGCTGTCAGCCGGCCGAGATTGACTCCTTCAGCATAGGGTTGCGGACGGCCGATGCGGGCCTGCGTTCCCTCGAACTCCAGCTCGATGGATTCCGGCGCGGCCGCTTCGGAGCTCCACAGTTCCGCCCGCCCGTTATTGTCCGTAAGGGCGCTCCACAGTACATGCCCTTCCCCACTTCTCAGAACGGCTTTGCAATGGACGACGGGCGCGCCTTTTTCATTCCTTACCTCCACGGCGTACCGGTTCCGGGGCGCCAGTTGCCAATGCTGAGTGTAGGGAAGGAAATCTTCTTCCAGCAGCTCCGTCCAGGTTTCCCAGTTGTCGAGGTCGCTCCACTCGCCGGCAGTCAGTTGGCCGGGAGGTATAGCCGGGCCGGGAGCACTTACTCCCCGAGTGGCGGGGGTGCTGCCTGGTGTATGTCCTCCACGGACGCGGACGCCGTCGATGTAGTAATCGGTGGCGCCGGAACGGCTGCCGCGAACGCTGGTTTCTTTGCCTCCTCTTCCTTTATTTCTTTTTCTGCCGCTCAGGCCGGCTGTTGTACCGGACAGGGACCTGATGTCCCGTGTAGGCAGGTTTCTGATGCGATCGCTGGTGATGGTGGCGCCGGAGGTGGTGTTGTCCTGTTCTACCAGAGGCACTTTGTAGTCTACCACTACCACCTCATCCAGCGTGACCCCCTCGGAAGATAGCTCGATGTCGAGCCGGATGGCCTTTCCGTCAAGTATTTCGACATCGTCTACCCGGCGTTTGGCATAACCCACATAGGCTACCTCTACCGCATATACACCCGGGCTAAGGTTGGAAAAGGAGTAGTTGCCTTCGAAATCCGTTTCCGTGCCGGTGGCCAGTACGCCGTTTTTATACAAGGCGACGGAGGCAAAGAGGATAGGTTCGCCGGATTCGGCGTCGGAGACCTTACCGGAAAGGCCGGCCTGGGAAAAAGCGGCTGCACTGCACAGCCATGCGGCGAGCAATAGGGAAGTAGTTTTCATAGCTTTGATGTTGATGTGGCTATCGGAGAGCAAAGGGAGTAAATCCCCTTGCTTTTCCGATGTATTGTGGAAAATGTTTTCAGGTGGCTTCCTGGCTTGTGTACAGTCGGGTAAGTGCTATTTTAGGTTGAAATAGTTTCAAAAACTGGCTCGCCAGGCCACTTTCAGGAAGTGGCGCCAGTGAGCCAGGTGTTAAACCCTGTTAGTGAGAGGCTCCCTGATATACCAGCCGAAGCCGGCGCCGCTTTTTTGCAGCGCCGCTTCGCGCCAGTACGGAAGTTTTCATAGCTAAGATCTCTGGTGTTTTGGGGCCTGATGGGTGGTGTATTTCTCCTGTTTCCAAAAATAGGCTATTCCAGGGGTGGAGGGTAACCATAATTTGGGTTATTGTCAGGTTTCTGAATTCAGGAGGTAGATCCTGGTGGATTATTTTTCCATTCCCATTTCCATTTTGTCATTTCCGGCCCTAATGCGTACCTTTGCACATCTTTTTTACAATCCACCCCTTCTGGCGGCCATTGCCAGTAGGCCACAGTCAAAAACCATGGCATCAAAAAAGATCAGATCCGCACTCATTTCCGTGTATCATAAGGACGGCCTGGAGCCCATCATCCACGAGCTGGGCAGGCTGGGCGTCAAGATCTATTCCACCGGCGGCACCCAACGATTCATCGAAGGGCTGGGCGTGGCGGTGGAGGCGGTCGAGCAGCTGACTTCTTATCCATCCATCCTCGACGGGCGGGTAAAGACCCTGCATCCCAAGGTGTTCGGCGGCCTGCTGGCCCGCCGGGAGGAAAGCCACCTGGCTCAACTGGAGCAATACGACATTCCCGAGATCGACCTGGTGATCGTAGACCTCTATCCCTTTGAGGAGACAGTGGCCAGCACAGATGACGAAGCCGAGATCATCGAAAAGATCGACATCGGCGGGATTGCCCTGATCCGGGGAGCGGCCAAGAATTTCAACGATGTGGTGGTGGTGCCGTCCAAGGGTGAATACGGCATGCTGCTTCAACTGCTTCGCGAGCAGGATGGGGTGAGTAGCCTGGCCGAACGCAGGGAACTGGCGCGCAGGGCGTTTCTGGTGTCCTCTCACTACGATACGGCCATTTTCCAGTATTTCAGCGCCGACAGGGAAGGGGAGGCTTTCAAACAGAGCATTCTGGAAAGCGAGCCCCTGCGTTACGGAGAGAATCCCCACCAGGAAGCCGTTTTCTATGGCCGCTTGGAGGATATGTTCGAAAAGATCGGCGGCAAGGAACTGTCCTACAACAACCTGGTGGACATTGACGCTGCGGTAGGGCTGATGCGGGAGTTCAAAGACGCGGCGCCTACCTTCGCCATTCTCAAGCATACCAACTCCTGCGGCGTAGCTACCCGTTCGGCCATACTGGAGGCATGGAAAGATGCACTGGCCGGCGACAACATCTCCGCTTTCGGAGGCATTCTGATCAGCAATACCACCATCGACCTGCCTACAGCTCAGGAGATCGACCAGATATTCTACGAAGTGCTCATCGCTCCGGACTTCGATGCCGATGCGCTCGAGTTTCTGTCGAAAAAGAAAAAGCGCATTCTGCTGCGCATCAAAGACTGGCACGTCAACCGCCGTAGCTTCAAGAGCCTGCTCAACGGCGTCATTGAACAAGATACTGACCTCAGGATAGAAAGCGCCGGGGAGCTGAAAACCGCGACCAAACGGGCGCCTACCGACGATGAAGTGGAAAGCCTGCTTTTTGCCAACATTTGTGCCAAACACCTCAAGTCGAACACGATCGTACTGGCCAAGGGCAAGCAACTCGTTGGAATGGGCTGTGGACAGACTTCCCGGGTGGACGCCCTGAAGCAGGCCATCCTTAAAGCGCGGAGCTTCGGCTTCGAACTGGAAGGCGCCGTGATGGCCTCCGATGCCTTTTTCCCTTTTCCCGATTGTGTAGAGATCGCCCATGAAGCGGGCATCACGGCAGTGATTCAGCCCGGAGGCTCCATCAAAGACCAGGAGAGTATCGATTTCTGCGACGGGCACGGCATGGCCATGGTGCTCACCGGCGTTCGCCATTTTAAGCATTGATGATCAACCTGGTAATTGACATAGGTAATACGCGGGCAAAGGCCGGCGTTTTCAGGAACGGCGAGTTGCAGTACCGGGAAGCCCGGGAAAAGTGGGAAATTGACGATTTTATGGCCCTGGCAACCAACCACAACGTTCAAAATGTCATCTTATCTACTGTGGCGGGTGCTGTTTCCGGGCTCTTACAGGAGACTCTGTCCAGCCGGTTTTTCTTCCTGGAGTTGAACGCCGCCACTCCGTTGCCTATTGCAAACCATTATCGGACACCCGAGACGTTGGGCAAAGACCGCCTGGCGGCTGTAGCTGGCGCTTATGCGCTTTTTCCCGGCCAGCCCTGCCTGGTCGTAGACGCCGGCACCTGCATCACCTACGACCTGCTGAGCAGCGAAGGGGTTTACCTGGGCGGGAACATCGCTCCGGGTATTGCGATGCGGCTGAAAGCTATGCATACTTTCACTGCGCGGCTGCCGCTGGTGGAAACCGGGCCGCTGGATAATTGGGTGGGCGACAGTACTGAAACCGCCCTGCGCAACGGCGCTCAGCTGGGAGTGCTGCTGGAAGCAGAAGGTTATATTCGGTATGGCCACTCTCGTTTTGGGGCTCTGCGCGCTATTTTCACGGGTGGGGATGCGGATTTTTTTGCAAAGAGCCTGAAAAGCGAGATATTTGTAAATCACAATCTGGTCCTGATAGGACTGGATCAAATCTTAAAATATAATGTCAAGCGTTTGGAGTAGAATTGTTGGAACGGTAGCCCTCTGTTGCTGCGCATGGGCTGTGCTTGCGCAAAACGCTTCCATCTCTCCCAAGATCAACTCGCCTTATTCCCGTTACGGGTTGGGCAACTTCGTCAACCAATACTACGCCGGACCGGGCGGAATGGCAGGCCTGAGCGCCGCTTTCCACGACCCTTACCACCTCAATACGCTGAACCCCGCTTCCCTGGCCAACCTGCAGGCTACCGCATTTGAAGTGGGCCTGGATGCACAATACACCGGCCTGAAGAGCGAAGGCGCTTCCGAAGGCATCTGGAGTGGAAACCTAAGCTATCTGGCCCTGGGATTTCCGCTGATCAACCCGATCAACGAAGCCCTCGACCGGAAGCGTTCCGACTTTGGGCTGGGCATGGCCTTCGCGCTGCAGCCATACACCATCGTCGGATATAATATCGAGGCCATTTCCGAGCAGGAAGGGTTGGGGCTCACCACCAATTACCTGAAAGGGACCGGCGGCACCAATCGCTTGTTGTGGAGTAACGCTTTGAGGTACAAGGGCCTGAGCGGGGGTTTTACGTTTGGCTACCTGTTTGGCCAGCTGACCAACAGCCGGGTGGTAGAGTTCGATAGTGTCGAGCTGGCTTATGCCACCGAATTCCTCGACGAGGTCAGCCTCAATGGCTTTTTCTGGGAAGCCGGCCTGCAGTATACGCACAATTTCAAGAAGGTCAACGCCAGTGGAGAGCGGGAATCTTCGGGGCGCCGGCTCATTGCCGGGCTTTACGGCAACTCTACCGACAATTTCAATACCAATACCAGCAGGTTTGCCGAACGGTACAGCTTCGACTTCAACATTCAGGACACCATTCTCAACGAGCCTGAAGTGAAGCAGAAAGGAACGCTGCCTTCTGCCCTTACCCTTGGGCTGATGTACGAAGATATCAACGACTTCCGGATCGGCGTAGAATACGGAATAGAAAACTGGAGCGGGTACGTCAATGAGGCCAAACCGGATTCGAGCCTCTCCGATACCTGGCGGTTCCGCGCAGGGATGGAATGGATACCTGACTTCCAGTCGTACAACAATTACTTCGAACGGATGCGGTACCGGTTCGGCTTCTTCTACGGGCTTGACCCGCGCAGCTTCGAGGGAGAACAGCTCAAAGAATATGGCGTTTCAGTGGGATTGGGTTTCCCGATCATCATGAGCCGGCAGCGCATTTCATTCATCAACCTCGGGTTGGAGGCCGGCCAGTTTGGCATTTCTGATACTTTACGTGAAACTTTCGTCAAAATGACATTAGGGTTTACACTCAACGATAACACTTGGTTTTTCAAACGAAAATTTAATTAATCATGAAGGTATTTCGCATTTCGTTCATAGCGTTCGTGTTGCTGAGCTTGCTTGCTGGTCCGGCCATGGCTCAGTGTGATACGTGGAACAACTCTCCGAAGAAAGAGGAGGCTGAAAATGCTCACGTGTTGTATCGTGGCGTTGTAAAGGGCAAAGACGCTGCAGAGCTCGAGCAGCTCAGCCCCGAAGAATTTAACCTGGCCTACAACAACTGGAAAAAAGCCTACGATATCGCCCCGGCTGCTGATGGCCAGCGCCCGTCTCACTATTCCGACGGCCGCAACCTGCTCAAAGTGAAGTACAAGCGCTCCAAAGACGAGGCTGAAAAGAAAGAACTTGCCAGCAAAATCCTGGAGTTGTACGACCAGCAGGCACAATGCTACGAAAACGAAGCCTTCCTGAAAGGGCGTAAAGCCTTCGATATGTTCTATATGCCGGAGTACGGCTACAGGGATGCCACCTACGAAGCCTTCAAGAAAGCGCTGGAAATAGGGGAGAAGGATTCCGAATACATCCTGCTGGAGCCTATGGCCCAGGTGCTGGTATACTTCTATAAGTCCAAAAAAATCGATCAGGCGGAAACCCAGATGGTCTATACCCAACTGGAAGAGATCGCTGACTACAACATAGCGAACAACGACCGCTTTGGGCAGTACTATGAAGATGCCAAGGTCCGGATGTCCTCCCACTTTAAAGAAATTGAGGATGAGGTGTTCGACTGTGCCTACTTCAAGAAAAAGCTGGTCCCGGAATACGAGAACAACAAAGACAGCCTGAAGATCATTCAGTACGTTTATGTAAAACTCAAGCAGCAGGGATGCGATACCACCGAAGCCAAAATGGTAGAGATCCGGACCAGCTACGAAACCCTGGCCGCAAAGATCAATGCTGACCTGGAAGTAGAGCGCCGGAAAAATAATCCGTGCTACGACGCCAGCCAGCTGCAGCAGGAAGGGGAATACAGCCGCGCCCTTACCCGTTACGAAGAATGTCTGGAGGCGACCACCGATGCCGATGCGCGCGCCCAGGTGTACTACAGTATCGCTTCTATCAAATTATATCGCCAGAACAATACAGGGGGCGCTGTTTCCGCTGCCCGCCAGGCTGCCAGCCTCAAACCCGGATGGGGCCGCCCGTACTTGCTCATCGGTGATGCCTATGCCAAAATGGGCCGCGGCTGCGACGACTGGAACTCCCGCCTGGCCGTACTGGCTGCGATCGAAAAATACAGCTACGCCCGCTCCATCGACGGGGAAGTGGCCGACGATGCCAACAAGCGCATCGGCCAGTACTCCGACGCTATGCCTGCCCGCCAGGACGGCTTTATGCGCGGACTCAAGGAGGGCCAGTCCGTTTCCGTCGGCTGCGGTATTGGCGAAACGGTGAAGCTGCGCTTTAAGGATTAGGCGGTTCGATATTCGCGGTTCGGTATTCGCGGTTCACCCGGTCGACGGGCGCATCTGCGAATACCGAACACCAAATACCGAATACCGTTCCTCACGCCAGATACTTCCCTACGATCGGCATCCTTCTTCCCATGCCGAAGGCCTTCTCCGATACCCGGAGCACGGGCGCCATCTGGTGGCGCTTGAATTCGTTGATGTTGACCAATCTCAGCACTCTTCTTACCAGTTTCTCCTCGTAGCCCATCTCGATAATGTCTTGTGGGCTCTTTCGCTTTTCAATATACTGAAACAAGATCTCATCGAGCTCCTCGTAGGGAGGCAGGCTGTCGGTGTCCTTCTGGTTGGGGCGCAGTTCGGCGGAAGGGGGCTTGGTGATGGTGTTTTCGGGAATGACCTCTCCGTCGCGGTTGATGTAACGCGCCATTTCGAAGACTTCCGTTTTGTAGAGGTCGCCGATGACGGAAAGGCCGCCGCACATATCGCCGTACAGGGTGCCGTATCCGACGGCGGCTTCGCTCTTGTTGGAAGTATTCAGCAGGATGTTGCCGAACTTGTTGCTCATGGCCATCAGCAGGTTGCCGCGGGCGCGGGCCTGGAGGTTCTCCTCGGCAATATTGAATTCCTGGCCCCAAAATTGAGGTTTTAATGCTTCCGTAAAGGCGTTGTAAATGCCCTCGATGGGAATAATGTCGTACTGTATGCCCAGGTTTTCCGCCAGCTGCCGCGCATCGTGGATGGAGTGGCCGGAGGAGAACTGGGAGGGCATCAGCAGCACGCGTACGTTGTCCGGGCCCAGGGCCCGTGCCGCCAGCACCGTGGCCAGGGCGGAGTCGATGCCTCCCGACAGGCCGAGAATAGCCCGCCGGAAGCCCAGCTTGCGGAAGTAGTCGCGGATGCCGGTGACCAGCGCGTCGTGCATCAGGCGCATTTTTTCTTTGGGCTGCTCATTTTCGCGCCCCCCTTTTTTTACCTCATCCAGGTCGTAGGTGCGGATGCATTCCTCGAAATAGGGCATCTCATCGAATACATGCTCATCGGGTGAAACCACCAGGGAACCACCGTCAAAAATGAGCTCCGTTTGCGCGCCACAGTGGTTGACGTAAAACATGGGGATGCCGTAGCGCAGCACGTTGGCTTTGACGATGCGGATGCGGGTTTTAGCCTGCGTGTAGCTGAAGGGCGAGGCGGAGAGGTTGAGGATAAAATCCGGCCGCTGGGTGATCATCTGGTCCATGGGGCAGACGGTGTAGAGCGGGTTCTCGTTGCCGATATTCCAGATGTCCTCGCAGATGGTCAGGGCGATGCGCTTGCCCTGGTATTCCACTACTTTCCATTCGGTGGCGGGCTCGAAGTAGCGGTATTCGTCGAAGATGTCGTAGGTTGGCAACAGCGTTTTATACTGAACGTGCTGCACCTTGCCCTCGGCGAGGAAATAGGCGGCATTGTAGTGGTCTTTGCCCTCCACTACCGGGTTTTTCGTGGGAGAGCCCACCACGATGGCGATGCCCTGCGCGGCTTTGGCCAGCTCCTGCACCGAGTGCTCGGCCAGCTCGATGAAGTCTTCGAACTCCAGGAAGTCGCGCGGCGGGTAGCCGACCGTGGCCAGTTCGGCGAAGCAGACCAGTCCGGCGCCCTGGCTTTTCGCTTCCTTGACAGCCCAGAGCATCTTGCCCAGGTTGCCTTCGAAGTTGCCGATGTGGAAATTGAGCTGAGCGATGGCTATTTTCATAGGTAGCGTTATTCTTTTTGAAGGAACAAAGATAAGGTTAGTTAGTTTAAATGTCAAACTAAGTTTGTTGCTGGCCTTTGACGTAAGTGCAGGCTTTCATCTCTGCCCTTGTGATTTGGCAGTATGGCAATGTCTTCCTTGTAAATACCGCAGGAAATATCTATATTTGAACTAATATTGGTTCAGTTTTTATTATTTTGGTTCAACATGAAATCTCTTACCATACACAACCTTGACAGCCGGCTGGCGGCCCTGATAGAACGGCGGGCAAAAGAAGAAGGCCTTAGCATGAACAAGCTGATCAAGCGCTTGCTAGCACAAGCACTGGGGCTGGTCCCTGAGCCGCGGCAAGACAGGCGGGAACAATTTGAAGACTTATTTGGTAGCTGGAGCAAAGCGGAGTATGAAGAGTTTGAGAAAAATACGGAAGATCTTCGAACGATAGATTTGGAAGACTGGGTATGAGTAAGATACTCCTGGATACGAATGCTTACAGCCGATACTTACTAGGCGATGAGGCTATTCTGAGCCGCCTGGCCGACGCTGATATCATATACATGTCTATTTTTGTCATAGGGGAGCTTTATTATGGATACGCTCTGGGAACCAAGGAGGTTGAAAACCGAGAGAAGCTGAGCATCTTTCTGAATAAGCCCAATGTATTCCTACTCGACGCCACCAAAGATACCTCCGAGTTTTTCGCCTTCATAAAAAAGCACCTCAAAACAAATGGAACGCCCATTCCCCTCAATGATGTCTGGATCGCCGCTCACGCCATGGAAATGGGGGCGGAGCTGATCACTTACGATAAGCATTTTCAGCATGTTCCCGGACTGCGGCTGTGGAAAGAACTCTCCTGAAAGGCCCCACACGGCCCACAATAATTTCTTATCTTTGGAAAAAGTAATCTGACAGGTTTAGATCATGAATGCAAAGCTCAAGTCCGGGCGCAATAGAAAATTGCGTCCCGACAGTGCCATCTCGGGCGCCAATTTATTTCATCAGTCGCTACGCTCGTGTCCTATTGGCGCACGAGTTGCCTAAAAAACTTTTATGAGCAACTTCATAGTATCTGCGAGAAAATACCGGCCCGTCCGGTTCGACGATGTAGTGGGGCAGGAGCACGTATCCCAAACACTGAAGAACGCTCTGAAGAACGAGCACCTGGCGCACGCTTTCCTCTTCTGCGGGCCACGTGGCGTAGGTAAGACGACCTGTGCGCGCATTCTGGCCAAGGTGCTGAACTGCCAGGCCGTTTCTGCCGATTTCGAGCCCTGCAACGAATGCTCGTCCTGCAAGGCCTTTAACGCCAATTCCTCCTTCAACATCACCGAGCTGGACGCCGCCTCCAACAACAGCGTGGAGCACATCCGCGCCCTGATCGAGCAGGTGCGCTTCCAGCCGCAACAGGGCAAATACAAGGTGTTCATCATCGACGAGGTGCACATGCTCTCCCAGCAGGCTTTCAATGCCTTCCTGAAAACCCTGGAGGAGCCGCCGCCCTACGCCATTTTCATCCTGGCTACCACCGAGAAACACAAGATCATCCCCACCATCCTGTCGCGCTGCCAGATCTTCGACTTCCGCCGCATACAGGTGCCGGAAATGGTGGCTCACCTGCAGGCCATCTGCGAACAGGAAAACATCGATGCTGACCGGGACGCCCTGCACATCATCGGACAGAAGGCCGACGGCGCCCTGCGCGACGCCCTTTCCATCTTCGACCGCATCGTCGCCTTCTCCGGCAACCGGATCAGCTACGAGGACGTGATCACCAACCTCAACGTGCTCGATTACGATTATTATTTTCAGGTCGTAGACGCTCTGCTGGTGGAGGACAGTTCCAAGATCCTGCTGCTCTTCGATACCATCCTGCGCAACGGCTTCGAACCGGATATTTTCATGAACGGCCTGGCTGAACACCTGCGTAACCTGCTGGTCTGCAAAGATGCGGCCACCCTTCAATTGCTGGAGGTAAGCGACGGCCTGCGCGCCCGCTACCTGGAACAGGCCCGCCTGTCTTCCTCCGGCCTGCTGCTGACCGCCCTCAACCTGGCCAACGATTGCGACGTCAACTACAAGCTGGCGCGCAACAAGCGCCTGCACGTGGAAATGGCCCTCATCAAAATGGCCCATATCCCCCGGGCTTTTCTGCTGGCGGGAAATGGCGCCGAAGCTTTTAGCCCTGAAAAAAAAACGGCTGAACTGACCTCCTCTCCCCAGCCAGGAAAGGAGGAACCAGGGAAGTCGGAAGTTGGAAGCCGGAAGTCGGAACCCTCAGGCCCACTGGAACCCCAGGAACTAGAAACCCAAACCCAGAAACCCAGAGGTCCAGAACCGCCAAGCCCGGAACCGTCCACCGTCCACCGTCCACCCCAAGCCCCTCCTGCTCCCGAACCGCAGTCCCCCACCGGCCCTCAGCCTCTGCCTCAGAAGAAAAGCCTGAAAAAGGGAGGCGCCCAGGACACGCCCCGGCTGATGGCCCTGGAGGCCATGCTGGCGGAAGTGAAGGCCGAAGAGGCCGAACTGCTCACCCAGGAAGTACAGGAAGTTACTCAGGAAAGAGTGGAAGAGGCCTGGAACCTGTACCTCGAATCCCAGGACCAGGAGTCGGTGAAGGTGATCATGCGCAATTCCGAACTGAAACTGGAGGGGCAGAATGTTTTGGTCACGGTCACTTCCGCCCTGGCAGAGAACACCATCCGCCAGGAGGGCAACCTCATGGAATATATGCGGGACGTGCTCACCGCCCCCGAACTGACCATGACCATAGAGATCGATAAGAGCAAGGCCGTGGAGCCGCCCAAACGCAAACGCATGATGAGCAGTAAGGATAAGTACCTGGCCATGCGGGAAGTGAACCCTAACATTACAGAGTTGCAGAAGCGGTTCGACCTCCGGCCGGACGAGTAAAGAATGGCCTTATATATCTAGACAGACATGCATAGAAATGGGGTAATGCAGTCCAACCTCAAGCATTGGAGGCGTTTCAACGGCTCATACATTTGTGATAAAAAATTGAACTTATTGTTAAGAACAAGACAGTTGATACCCCTTAAATTTGGGAATGAAAACCGATAACCGGTTCAAATGTTCATTAGATGGCCGGGGGAAGGGCTGATCGAGCGGCCTCATTTCGCCCAACAATTTAACCCTGAGCTTGTCGAAGGGTAACTATAGAACAATAGAACAACAGCGCAAGGAATAAACCCGGGCCGCAGTACACCCGAAATAAATTGGGCAGCGGTAAATGCTTCGGCACCATCCCCCCAGCACCCTAAAACTGTAAACCATGAGTGATCAATCCCTTTGGTACCTGGAAAATATTGATGTGACCGGAATCTTCTGTCCCAAAAAGGTCGGCAGGGGAGACATGGACCAGCACGTCCACAAGCATTTCAAAAAGGGAGAATACATCTACCTGCCCGATGAGCATGCCGACAAGATCTACTTCCTGACGGAAGGGCGGGTGAAGATCGGCACCTACGGAGAGTCCGGGAAAGAGATCACCAAGGCCATTCTTTCTACCGGTGAGGTGTTCGGCGAGCTTTCTATCATTGGGGAGGACAGGCGGCGCGATTTTGCCTACGCGATGGAGAAGACGACGGCCTGCGTGATGTCGGTAGAAGATATGAAGTCCATGATGCGTGACCACAATGCCCTCAGCCTTTTCCTGATGAAGATCATGGGCTCGCGCATGCTGGAAATGGAGCAGCGCCTGGAGTCCCTCGTCTTCAAGGACAGCCGTACCCGCATTATCGAGTTCCTGCACGAATTGGGGGAGAAGAAAGGGCAGCGCGTAGGGTACGAAATGCTTGTTCGAAAATTTATGACCCACCAGGAGATCGCCAATCTGACCGCTACCTCCCGGCAGACCGTCACTACCGTGCTCAACGAGTTGCGCAACCGCAACCTGCTGACTTTCAACCGCAAGCGGCTACTGATCCGGGATATGGAAAAGCTGGGAAAGGTAGCGAGGGAGTAAAGGGGGAAAGGGTACAGTTTGAAGGTTTGGACGTCAATCTCCCCACCTACCTCACCAACTGCACATCTCCCGAAAATCTTCTTATAAACCCGTCCAGAAAGCGCACTTCAACCACATAAGTGTATACCCCTGGTTGAAGGGTTTTCCCTTTGAACGTCCCATCCCATCCCTTCCGGTTGTCATTGGTATAACCATCGGTGGCCTCAAAAACCAGTTCCCCCCAGCGGCTGAAAATGCGGAATACGGCCAATGCTTCCGGCCTGCGGCTTTGCGGGAAGAAAGTGTCGTTGCGGCCGTCGCCGTTGGGGCTGAAGGCGTTGGGGATATACACTTCCCGGTCCTTGAATACCTGTACTGCGACGGAATCCACAATGGTGCAGCCGTTGGCGTCGGTGACGGACAGGAAATAGCGGGTGTCGTCGAACGGGCGGAGGGTAGGGGTGGGGCAGGAGGTGCAGGATAGGGAGGACAGACTGTCCCTCCATTGATAGCTGAAAGGCGGAGTGCCGATGATCTCGGGGCGAAGAGATAGGCTATCGCCCAGGAAGATCTCCCGATCCGTTCCCAGTTCCAGTGTCAGCGCAGGTTCCATGATGGTGACGGTGGCGGAAACCTCGTCGCAGCCGCTGCTGACGGTGACGGCGTAGTCGCCCCCCTGTGTCACCGTCAACTCCGGGGCGGTGGATCCGTCGCTCCACAGGAAATTACCCCCGGGAACAGTGGGTGTCAGGGTGATCGTTTCCCCCGGGCAAAGGGCGCCCGGTAACGGGCCCAGGTTGATGGAAAGGGAGTCGATGAAAGCGATGGTGGAGTCGTTCTGTATGGCGGTGGCGGGATTGTCCGACACAGCGACAGTGCCAAGCCCTTCGGGTAGGCCGCTTAGGGTGGCCTGGTTCTTATACACACCGAAAGCATCTTCCGGCACCATAACGGTAACGGCCAGCACAGTGCGCCCCTCGGGGAGGTCAATATTTTCTATCCTCAACCTGCCGGTGCCGATGCCTCCGCCGGTGATCGTTCCGCCCACCGGGTTGTCAATGGCAGTGATGAGGAAGCCTTCAGGAAATACATCCTCGAAGGTTAGATCCATCTGCACCCGGCCGGAGGCATTGGCCAGTTCGAAGTAGTACGTCAGCTCGCTGCAGGGAATCGTTCGTGCCGGTTCTACCCGTTTTTTCATCTGTACGGTATAGGGGCAGGAGCAGCCGTCGCTGCGCTGCGCGGCCGGGCCGGTGGCCTCGATGGTGACCTTGCCGGTGGTTTTGTCGATCGAAAAGAAGGTGTTTTGAATGCCGCTGCCGAAGGAGCTGCCGTAGCCGTAAAGGTTGCCGAAGGCGTCGAAGAAGATGGAGCCCAGGGTGCCGCCCGTATTATCGGCATTGAAGGGCGTGTTGATCTGCCCTGCATCGGTGTCGATGATCACGAGCCGCTGGTTGAGTGCGTCCCAGCCATAGAGGGTTTCGTCCGTGGGGTCGAAGGCGATGTCGTAGATGGCCGAGTGGTTGGTGGGAAAGTTGATCGCACTTGCCGGATGGTTGGCCGCTTCCAGGCCGACGAAGATGAGGG
The DNA here is from genome assembly GCA_020636405.1 of Lewinellaceae bacterium. Taxonomy (GTDB): domain Bacteria; phylum Bacteroidota; class Bacteroidia; order Chitinophagales; family Saprospiraceae; genus JACJXW01. The sequence continues at coordinate 863,802 of JACJXW010000004.1, forward strand.
CCTCCGTGGAGCCGTTGAAGCCGCCGCTGACAGAGAGCAGCACCAGGTATTTGCCGTCCGGGCTGACATCGCCCGCCGGGTAGCTGGCGCTGAGCGGCATGCCTTCCGGCTCGCCCAGGGGGAAGGCCGCCCCGTTGGCGTCGATGCGGTACAGATTGCCGGTCTCGGAATTGACGGCGTAGATGAAATTGTCGGTAGAGCGGTAGCCCAGCCCGTTGAGGACGAAACCCACCGGGCCCGCCGGCAGGCCGTTGAACGTCACATTGCCGGTGGCCTGGCTGACCTGTACTTCGTATACAGAGCTGGAACCCTGGGGGGCGATGGCCAGGTAGAAGCTGCCCCGGCAGGTGAAGGGCTGCTGGGCGGAGAGGGTGGTGCAGAGAAATGCCCAAAAAGCCAGGAGGGCAAGAGGATATGCTGGATGTTCCATTTTGGTTTTCATAGCTTTCAGTATGTGGACCTGCAGAATGTGCGCTATGAATTTAACTTTTTTGCCTGTAGCTTTCTGGTGCGCGCTTGCTTTTTTTGGACCCTTCTTTGACAAATCCAGTGAATAGTGCGTCATGTGGAAACAAGACGACGGCATGACGCAAGGGCTCCGCATGACGTAGAGCAGGGGCTCAAATTGACTTACTAATCGACCGCAATGGCCATGTCATCAACCTTTTTGAAATAAAATTTTATAATCAACCTTATACGCTCACCAAAGCTGCTGCGGATCAAATGCGGTAAAAAAAAATGCGCATTTTTAAAGAAGCCACTAAAACCCGAAAACAACTTTCCTGGGCCTTTATCAGTACCTTCGGCCTGAAAACAACCCCGCATAGCCTCAGCCTGATTTCCAGGTCTTTGACTATGGATGATCTGTTTTTGGATTAAGTAGGCTATTCTTGTCGGCTAAAAAATGCCAAATCATATCAGATTCTGTTATCCTTCCGAAAAATAAGCATGATACACCTGCGCCAATTTCGTCGAAAACTCCCTTTTCAATTCTTTTTGGAATGCCTTGTGTATTGTTGGGATATTCATGGCTCCGATTCTTGGCAACACCTCTATCCCATCATAGAAAAACACCCAGTAACAGTTGAAGTCTTTGTAGTCAAAATCCATCGGATTGAGCATCCAGCGTATTGAAGCAGGGAGGGATTTGAGTTTAAGTAGTTTCTGGACGGTCTTTGTGCCAAGGTCGATATCAGGTTTGTAATGGAGTGTGGCAAGCCAATAAGGACTATTGACAGCAAAATTATCGCTCCAGTTTGTTGGCGTCCCATCCTTATCAAATTTGATTTTTTCAATAGCGTCAAAGTATTTCTGAAAAACTTCCAATTGTTCCTTTGACAATTCTTTTGCTTCGGAGAACATGCCATTGCACCTAGCCTGCAACCAGAGCATAAGGTCATTAGTTTTTTCGCTTTTTGCCAATCCTTCAATCGCTTCAGAAAGTGCTCTTTGTAAATTAGCTGAAAGGAATGGATATAGATGTATGAAATCTTCTAATTCTCTTTTTCCGGTATTATGTTGGACAATGTAATTGGCAAAGACTTGTTCATCGGTCAACTGGAAATCAATCCCTTCTTTTTTGAAAATTTGGCCCAATGTGCGGCCAAATCCGTACTTCCATCCCTGAGCCTTTGTAATGACTTTGAGAGCCCATTCAATTTGGTCGTGGCTAAATAAAATGATGTTTTTTTTCAAAAAACGCACAAAATATTTCACCTCCCATAAACGTCCTGAACTACCATTATGATTAGCGGCAAGAGCTTTCAGAATTACTTCTATCAGCCGGTTCAGTTTCTCAGAACCTTTTAAATCTTCAAGGTCTAGATAGGAAAATAGGAGGAAGAAATTGTTGGTTAGTTGTTCTAACTCACTCGTATAGGCCTTATCGCTTAAATATCGAAGCAACAAGTCGTTTGCTCTTGGTTTAAAAGAAAACATGCTCTCTTCAAAGCAGGAAGAGAACCAATTGGTAGCCAATACCACTATCCACTTTTTTTCATGTTCCGATTTTAAGGGCAACATTTGAGGATTGTAATGACGGAGAATTTTATCCATTTGTTTGGTTTCCAGAAAGTGGCAGGCAAGAGTAAGTATGACAGCATCTATCTCTTCTAACCGTCCTATGTTCCGCTTTGAAGTACAAAAACTGGCTACTACCCCTTCAAAAGTTAGCTCAGTCAGTTCCACAAATTTATATTCATCCCAGCCGAAAAGGATACCGTTGGAATGGAAGACCCAATGCAGTGTCATATAATTTTCTATTAAAATAGAGGCGTCGTTACTCCTGCTTGAATAGTTATTTGGGTTTTGGAAGAAATCATAGTCTGTCAAAATACTTTTATGTGCTTTCCTGATTTCATCACTATACCGATCCAAAAATTCTTTGTCAAGCAATCCCCCTAGCAACTCTTTTACATTGGCTTCGGATTGCATGGTTTTCAATAAACCGTGCAAGTCTATGGTATCTAATTCCTCCTTTATCTGCCTAACTTGGTCTTGTGGGTGTTTTTTCCAATCAGCTATCCGGATTACCCGGACGCCTAAATATTTCTTGTTGTATTGACAAATGAAAAATATTGGATAATCTTGGCGCTGTAGTGCCTCGGTTGCGATAGACGAATACAAAGTATATGCTTCCAGAAAAAAATGAAAACGGGTCAATACCAAGGCATCGAGCAGCCTTTCCCGTAGCAGTTTGGAAGGAAGGCCAGAAGTTTCCCATCCTCTCGAATAGATAAATTCTAGCATTGGTTTGAACTGAAAATTCAACCATCGGGAAAAAAGTAGTTTCTCGTTAAATTGAGTTCCATAGAGAATGCGATTGTGATTGTTGCTTTCCCCTTTGCGTTGGATGCAATGGATTTGGCTTGACCTCAGCTTATCAAAAATATATGCCAGCTTATTGTCAAAATTCCCAACTTGCTCAATCGCTTTTTCATAGTAGCTCCCCGTTTTAATCAAGATTCGATTGTCTTTAAACTCTAAGCTTTCCATCAGAGAAATAATTTCCTCGTTGCTGGTTTGCAAATGATAGCTTGAATTATATTTGGCGTCTATTGGAACTTTGGCGGGGTGCAGGGAGGTCGGTGAAAAAGGGAATAGTTTTTCAAAATAATAAGGAGGGATACAGTTGAAAGCGTCGAACTGTAGCAGGCTTTCATACATCTGGTCAATGACATGTTGGGATTTTGCTCTTTTCAAACGTTCATAGTCCCTATAATTTAAGGCTTCAAGCAACCGGAGGAAATTAAAGGTTTTTTTACCAACCTCACTTTCTATTACAACTTTTGGATTGCCATCTACTGCTTCCAGATAACTGGAAATGGCTTCATCAAAAATAACTGTCCTTATACCTTTATTACCGAAATATGTAGCCTCGTGGGATTTTGGTTTTTGGGTTTGAAAAAGATAAGCAGGCTGGAAATCCTTACCCAAGATTTCTTTTACCCAGTTGACGATTTGCTTAAGGTTTGGGTCTGAAAAAGAAAAGCCAACGAAGAGCACGAGATGTGATGAAAAAATCCCTTTGACAAAGCTTTCAATTAACGGGGAATTTCTGGCATAGTTGAGGTAATCGTCCTCCTTGAATACAAAATTCATTTCATCCCAATCGCCATGCATTTTGACAATGTATTCATCCGTGATAGCATAAGGCAAGTCTTCATCCCGCCGGATAACGGCATATGATTTACCAATATCACTTTTTTGGTATTCGTTCAGCGCTTGCTCCAATAAGTCATCGTAGTTCGTGGTAATCAGATGTCGGGGTCGAAGGCGGAGCAATTGGTGGTGAATTGGATTAGGACTAAGCCCCTTATGGTATTTGAGGATTTCGCGCAGTTTTTCATTGTATTCTTTTTCCCCTCTTTCATTGAAAAGCCATTGACCAATAACAGGGGCTTCGGTGGCGGTTGATTCCGGAAGTCCTAACGACCGCAGTATTTCGGTACCTACTTCCCACCATAGCGGAGCACCAGAATCCACAGAGACCCCCGCTCCAGCAAAAATGACCAACTTATTTTTCTCTCGGGCCTCCTGAATTTTTTTAATTGCCTGGAACAAATCGGATGGTAATTCCACAACATCAAGGGGCAGCCGAAAAAGGTAGCTGACAACCCATTTTTCAGACTCTCGAAAGCTTGTTTCTTTTTCTGCAAAGCTTTGTATTGTCGCGGCATCAACCCATATAAACTTGTCTTTATCCTTTTTAGTCCCTGTGTAAAAAGCTTCGGAGGTGGATATTTTTACTATGGCTTTAGAATTTTTTCTATCCGTATCTGCTTTCTCTATGGCTATTTGTTCCTTCTGAAACAACTCGTAGTGCTCTTCTGACACCTTGAAAAATTCTCGGAAATACTTATCAAATGCTTCCCAGCGATGAGAACCATTCAAAGCAGAGTCAAGCCAAGCAAAAAAATGGGTTTTACCTGCCTCGTTTTTGAGGAGCAGATATTGGTCCTCTGATTTTATCGCGTAAGTAATTATGGCGAAAGTGTGATGCGACATGTATGAACAATAATTTTTAAAAACCTTTTTTGCTCATTCTAACGTTTTGCGTAGCTATTAGGCCATGCGCCTCGGTGCGCCAAATTTATTTGGCGTCGAAGACGTAAATTTCCCTTCAGGCGTACTATAATCGATATACGGTGGCGCCACACATCTCCGAACCCAAATAAATTTGGGTATCCTAACAACGTCTCCGAACGACTTCGAAGAACAGCTACTCAATCCGTTACAATCAGCTTTTTTGAATGTTTGTATATATGAAAAGGCCTCTCGTGGATATGATTTCCTAAACCGTGCATCATGATAGAGATTCTTTCCAGTTTTCACTCCTCCTCATAAATCCGCTCCACTTCTGCCCGCAGTTCCTCCCTGTTAGGAAGATACAGTTGGTACCTGTTCACAAATAGCTGCGAGCTAATGCCATGCAAGGCATATTTGATAAGCAACTCGTCTTTCTCCCTGGCCAGAACAATTCCAATAGGCGAATTATCGCCCTCCGTGCTTTCTTCCGCTTCAAAATAGCCCAGGTACATGTTCATTTGGCCTACATCCTGATAGCCCGCCTCTTCCCGTTTCAGATCAATAAGTACGAAGCACTTCAAAATGCGGTGATAAAAGACCAGATCGACATAATGGTGGCGGTTCCCCAATGTGATTCGGTACTGCCGGCCGATGAAAGCAAAGCCCTTGCCCAATTCCAACAAAAAATGTTGCAAGTGTTCAATCAATCGTTTTTCGAGTTCCGTTTCGCTTAGGTGATAAGGCTCTGGTATTTGCAGGAATTCGAGCACGTAGGGTTCGCGCATCAAGTCATCCGCTTTGTGGAGTTGCTGCCCTGATTTAGCCAGTTTCAGAATACCGGCTTTGTCGCGCGTCGATGCCAATCGGAGGAAAAGGGATGCCTTCTTCTGTCGTTTCAGTTCGCGGACACTCCAGTTTTCGAGTAAGGATTGTTTTTCGTAAAAACTCCGTTCCAATTCATCTTCTATCTTTAGCAATTCCACATAATGCGACCAACTTAATTGGTGCGACACCGTCGCACTATTTGGGTACTGTAAGAAAAATTGACGGATGCGTTTCAGATTGCTGAGACTGAAACCTTTTCCATGAAGTTGAGACAAATCCTTGGATAAGGTTTCCATGAGCTTACTTCCATATTGTGCTTTGGCGTCCCCACCCTGTTCAAACTCTACAATATACTGCCCAATCGTCCAGTATGTTTTGAGGAGTTGGACATTCACGGCGCGGGCAGCGGCAGACTGCCCTTCCCGGAAACAGGCGGAGATCTGATCCAGTAATTGGCTATAAGCGCCAGGGCGAGTGGGTTGCATAAAACAAGATTTTGTGTCTAGCTAAACTAAGAAATGAAAACCAAATTGTTTAACTATGGATGATCTGTTTTTGGATTAATTGCTCCCACGCCGCCCTATTGCGAACCGAAGCCGGATACCAAACCAACCACCAAACCCAAAGAATTTGTATATTCCCCTCAGAAAACCACAAGCCCCATGCCCGAGGCGCCGCCCAGCCGACACCAGTACAACGAGGCCTTCCTGGAAGTGCTCGCGCAGCTCAACCCGCAGCAGCGCGAAGCCGTGGAGCACATCGAAGGGCCGGTGCTCGCCCTGGCAGGCCCCGGTACGGGTAAGACGCACATCCTGTCGGCCCGCATCGGCCGCATCCTGATGGAGACCGACGCTCAGGCGCAGAACATCCTCTGCCTGACTTTTACCGATGCCGGCGTCAACGCCATGCGGCAGCGCCTCATTGAGTTCATAGGGCCGGAAGCCCACCGCGTACATATCTACACCTTCCACTCTTTTTGCAACAGTATTATACAGGATAACCTGGAGCTCTTCGGCCGGCAGGACATGGAACCAGTCAGCGAACTGGAACAGGTAGAACTTACCCGTAGCCTGCTGGAGGAACTCGACGTTCACCACCCCCTGCGCCGCGGCCGGCCCGACCCTTATTTCTACGAGGGCCACCTGCGCAGCCTCTTCCAGCAGATGAAAGCTGAGGACTGGACGGTAGAACTGATCCACGAAAAGATCGATGAATACCTGGAGAGCCTGCCGCAGCGCGATGAATTCATCTATAAGGTCAACCGCGGCAAGATCCGCAAGGGGGATCCAAAAATATCCAAAATAGAAGAGGCGCAAAACCGCATGGAACTCCTGCGCGCCGCGGCGGCCCTCTTTCCCCGTTACCAGCAGGCCATGTACCAGGCGCGCCGCTACGATTATGACGACATGATCCTGTGGGTGCTGCGCGCCTTTGAAGAGCACGAAAACCTCCTGCGTTCCTATCAGGAGCAGTACCTTTATTTCCTGGTCGACGAATACCAGGACACCAACAGCGCCCAGAACGAGATCATCCACCAACTGATCGGCTACTGGGAGCAGCCCAACATCTTCATCGTGGGTGATGACGACCAGTCCATCTACGAATTCCAGGGCGCCCGCCTGAAAAACCTGACCGACTTTTACCATCGGTTTCAGCCGGACCTCAAGCTGGTCCTGCTAAAGGACAACTACCGCTCCACCCAGCAGATCCTGGATGCCTCCCGGGAGGTGATCCGCCACAATGAGCTGCGTATCGTCAATAAACTACACGATCTGGGTATTGAAAAACTGCTGGTCGCCCGGAACGGCAACCTGTCGCAGGCTCCCTTGCGGCCGCAGGTGGCGGCTTACCCTAACCGCCTGCATGAGGAGGCGGATATCGTCGGGCAGATAAAGCGGTTGTACGAGGAGGGTTTCCCCCTGGACGAAGTAGCGGTCATCTACGCCAAGCACCGGCAGGCGGAGCACCTGGTGGAGCTGCTGGAAAAATCAGGCATTCCCTATAATACCCGCCGCAAGATCAATACGCTCGACCTGCCGCTGATCCGCAACCTGCGGCAGATGATCGAGTACTTTGCTGCTGAATTTCAGCAGCCCCACAGCGGGGAATACCTGCTGTTCCAGATCCTGCACTTCACTTTTTTCGGCCTGCACCCCGACGACCTGTCGCGCCTGAGCCTCCACCAGGCCCGTTTCGAATGGGGCGAGCGCCCGCCCTGGCGGGAGCTGCTGGCCGACGGGCCCACCCTGGATAAGTTAAGGCTGGAGGATAAGAGTGCCCTACAGCGCTTCACCGATTTCCACAACCACATGCTGCGCGAGTACAGCAGCCTGAGCGCCCCGGCATTTGTGGAGCGCCTCATCAACCGGAGCGGCCTGCTGAAGTATGTGCTCGAACACGAACGAAAAATTCTGTTGCTACAGGCGTTGAAGGCTTTCGTCGATTTTGTCAAGGCCGAGGCCGCCCGTAGTCCCCGCCTCACCGTTGGCCGGCTGCTCGACCTGTTCCGCAATATGGACGCCAACCGCATCGCCCTCGAGGCCAGCAGTTCCCTGCAGGTAGAAGTAGGGGTCAACCTGCTCACCGCCCATAGCGCCAAGGGGCTGGAGTTCCGTTATGTCTACCTGATCGACTGCGGGCAGCACTGGGAGCCGCGCACCCGCGCCAGCGCTTTCCGGTTTGCCCTGCCCGATACGCTGACCTACTCCGGGGAGGAGGACGCCCTGGAGGCCCGCCGCCGCCTCTTCTACGTAGCCATGACGCGCGCCAAGGAGCGCCTTTACATCTCCTACAGCGAGGCCGACGATAAAGGCAAACCCCAGCAGCGCGCCATCTTTATTGACGAGATCCTGAAAAACAGCGGGTTGGAAGTGCAGCATCGTGCCCTGCCCGCCGCCGATCTGCTGGAAGTGGAAGCCCTGCGCCTGCTGGAACAGTCCACTCCACAAGCCGAGCCCCTGGACGAGGCCACCGTCAGCGGCCTGCTGGAGGGCTTCCAGCTCAGCGTCTCGGCGATGAACCGCTACCTGATGTGCCCGCTTGGCTTTTATTATGAGAATGTGCTGAAAGCGCCCACGCTGATGCGGGAAGCGGCGCACTACGGTACCGCTATGCACAACGCTCTGCAACGCCTGTTCGAGCGCATGAAGCTGTCAAAGAGCAAGTCCTTTGCCCCCGAAGCCCAGTTCATCAAGCTGTTCGAGCAGGAGATGGAGCGCCGCCAGGGCTTCTTCTCCCGCAAGGAATACCAGCGCCGGCTGGAAATGGGGCGCCGCAACCTGTCGGAATACTACAAGATCCACCTCAACGACTGGGAAAAGAACGTACTGCTGGAGCACAAGCCCCGCAATGTGGAAATGGAGGGCGTGCCCATCACCGGCAGTATTGACCGCCTCATCCTGGAAGGCCAGGCCGAAGCGAGGGTAGTGGACTACAAAACGGGCAGCCAGAGCGACGCCAAGATGAAGCGCCCCACCGACGCCAACCCCCACGGCGGTAGTTACTGGCGGCAGCTGGTGTTCTACAAGATCCTTTTCGAAAGCCAGCCGGCCAATACCCGCACCGTCAAAAGCGGGAAGATCTCTTACCTGGAGCCGGACACGCGGGGGGAGTTCCTGGAGAAAGAACTGATCTATACGCCCAGAGACGTGGAGACGGTGCGTGGCCTCATCCACGAAGTGTACGATAAGATCATGGCCCACGATTTCTACACCGGCTGCGGGGAGCCGAACTGCCCCTGGTGCAACTTCCTGCGGCACAGTGGGGTGGTGGATACGTTTTCGGAAAGGGAGGTGGAGGAGTTGGATGATTAGAGCAGGCGGCCGCCAGCGTAAAAACGGGTTCGGAGCCGCATGGCGGGCCCTCCTTCGGCAGAGCGTTTTTTCAGGGCAACATTGTTGTTATGTCGGGACTTGCTTAAATTGGGATGCTGTGGTTTGAATTGGAGCGGCAAGCGGGGCGGCAAATGCTGAAAAATATTGGAGATTTACACGCACCAGAGGATATTTGAACCACGTACTTCGTGTTTGATATATACGGAGGTGCTTTAACGCAATAGTTATAGCCAATGACAAATACGATGAAATTTCTGATATCAACACTCTTGTTGGTTTTAATTGAGTCTGCGAATGCTCAGAATTTTCATACGATTGTAGATAGCCTGGGGCTAACAATATTAGAACGGTCAAACACTATTGGAAGTTATGTTTCGATTGTCAAAGGAGACTCCTTGATTTATTCATCCTCATTTGGATACAATAATCCGGATACAAAAACACCACTTACTGATTCAACTATCTTTCCAATCAGTTCAAATACCAAAGCATTCAATAGCATTTTATTAACGCAATTACTTGAAACAAATCAGATTGATTTCGAAACGCCAATTAAACAGTATTTACCTGACTTACAATTTAAAGACAACTATACAACGAATCATATCAACACAATGGATATTCTTACACACAGATGGGGGTTTCCAAGATATGATTTCACTTATTATATGTTAAGTTCTGATGAAATGCTCAATGCAAATCAGGCCGTAGTCAATAAATTCAAATACATGGAACCCACGGTAGAATTCAGAACGAAATTTCAGTATGGAAATAATCAATACATACTAGCTGCGTGTCTTTTAGAGAAAATTACTGGAATCAAATGGGAAAAGCGACTCAGAGACGAAATCTTAGAGCCGTTAAAAATGTATGATACGCATTGTGATTATGAGCAATTCATCAACTCGACTAATCGATCTCTGGGTTACCAAAACAACAAAGAAGTAGATATCAAGTTAGTCAAACCATTCTATCATGTTTCAGGAATGGGGAATATGTTCTCCAGCGTTCGAGATCTTCAGGCCTGGTCGAATTTCCTGATTAATGGAAACGACTCCATACTTTCAGAAGCACTAATCGATTATAATTTATCAAGTCATTTTAATGTCGGATATGAAGAACCATACGAAGGGTTTTCGAGTATGACTTATGGATTAGGATGGTTTATCTTTGATTATTTCGGTCATAAAGTTGTTTTACATCATGGAGATAATATAGGACATCAAAGTCTGATACTTTTAATGCCAGACGATGATATATCCATAGTAATTATCGCTAATGAAGGAATGAAATCTTACGGTTTTCCCTTTTGCATGGCCTACTCACTATTGGATTTAATGACCGATCGGAATATAAATGATTGGTGCTCAATCCTACCCGGAGATGTCAATATAGTGTCGGATTCTACTCTAAAAGAACCAGAACCGCCAACCGTCGATATCAAAGATTACCAGGGCGAGTTCTTACATGAAGGATTTGGTAAAATTAGAATCTCCTTATTAGAAGAGAAACTGATGATCGATGCTGGAGCCTATAAAGGTGAATTAATACATTGGAGCGCAAATACGTTCAAGGTATACTCAGAAGAATTTCAAACGGAATCAAGATTTGAATTTATTTTAAATTCGAAAAAAGGAATTGTTTCAGTCAAAACTGATTTGATTGAACCCAGCGTGGAAATGATACAATTTAAAAAGGAGGTTATAACAAAACCTAAGCGGCATTAAAACGACCGCTTAGCTTAGAGTGTGTTCAAAATTCAATCAATGGCCTGCAAACGGCAAATTTTGTTTCATACGGCGTTAAATTTTTCGTCGGATTGCCCGCATCCGACTGCAAAATTTGCCTTGCCTGAAACAAAATTTCCTCGTTTTCGACTCATCATTGAAATTTGAACACACTCTTAAGGCCGTCAGGCACAATGTAAAATCCCCCCTCAAAGATCCAACTTCCGTAATATCATTTAGCCTTTCCAAGAAATCATTTACTAAGCTCATTTTACTTTGAGGAAGTTTGTGCTATCATCAAAATTATAGGACAATGATTAAAAAAATATTTGGGCTTGCTCCTACGAAAGAAACTAATGGATCAGGTTACATCCCCTCACCTATGGGAAGAAAGCTTGGTGTAGACAAAGTAAGTGGTTTTAAGCACACCAACTTCGGTGGCAAAAAGTACACAGGAAATAAAAAAGTTTTAGTGCTATGTACTGAAGAGCGTTATTTCAAAATGACCAATGGGAAAAACTTCTCTACAGGAAATAATGTGCAAGAAACCATGGTTCCTCTTATGCACCTTGTTAATGCAGGCTTTGATTTCGAAGTAGTTACACCAAATGGAAAACCAGCAATTCTTGAGGAATGGTCAGTACCTGTAAAAGATCAGGCGATACTAAAATTTCGAAAAGAAAATCAATCCAAATTCGACAAACCTCTTTCCCTAGAAAAGCTTATCAAAAGCAATGAGTTGAATAACGAATCAGATTACATCGCTCTTTTTCTTCCAGGCGGTCATGGTTCTATGGTTGGATTGCCTGATGATAAGAATGTAGGTACACTATTACGATGGATTAAGGAGTCAGGCCGATATCTGGTTGCGGTTTGTCATGGTCCTGCTGCGATGATCGCAAAAGAAAACAAGGGTCAACCGAATCCTTACAACGGGTATAAAATGGTGGCTTTCCCTGATAAATTTGATAAGCAATCGCCTTCATTGGGCTACTTACCCGGACAACTTCCATGGTTTCAGTGTGAGGCACTAGCAAAAGAAGGTATTACGGTGATCAATGAAAAAATAACCGGTGCTACTCATATCGACCGAAAATTAATTTCAGGTGATAGCCCAAAAGCATGTGACGAGCTCGGTAAAATAACGGTTGAAGCACTGTTCAAAGAGGTTTTGAATTAAAAATATAGAATAACATGAATAAAACAATTTTAGTAACCGGAGCGAGCTCCGGGATAGGAAGAGCTACCGCCAGATTATTTCAAAAAAAGGGTTGGAATGTGATCGCCACCATGCGTTCACCAGAAAAAGAATCTGAGCTCAAGGAGTTAGAGAACACATTTGTTACCAGGCTGGATGTACTTGAACTGGATACCATAAAAAGCGCCATCAAGGAGGGAATTCAGTATTTCGGCAAAATTGATGTGGTGCTCAATAACGCTGGATATGGACTAATGGGCACATTCGAATCTGCAAGCCGAGAAAGCATCATCAGACAGTTTGGCGTGAACGTACAAGGACTGTTTGATGTAACACAACAGGCATTGCCCCATTTCAGAGGAAATAAAGGCGGAATGTTCATCAACATTTCTTCCGTGGGCGGGCGAATGACTTTTCCCTTAATGCCCTTGTATCATTCTACTAAGTGGGCTGTAGAAGGATTCTCTGAATCTTTGCGTTGGGAAATGGCGCAAATTGGCGTAAAAGTAAAAGTGATTGAACCTGGTGGGGTAGCAACTGATTTTGGAGGTAGATCTTTGGATATGCAGCACAATCAAGGGCTTGCCGAATACAATGAGTTTGTGAACGCTTTTATGGTAGCCATGGCTCAATCGATGAATCCCGAAACCATGACCAAACCTGAGCAGATCGCTGAAGTTATTTTCGAAGCTGCGACGGACGATTCCGACAAACTACGCTACAGAGCAGGCGCAGATTGTGAGCAGTTACTGGGAGCAAGAGATAAAATGTCCGATCAGGAATTTTTTGCTTTGCAACAACAAATGCTAGGTTTGTAGTATTTGATTTAAGAGTGTGTTCAAATTTCATACTTCGGATTGAAAATGCCCCTTTTTCGCTTATACTTCGTTGCCGAAACAGTCACGTACCTACGGGTATGCTCCCGTTTCGGCGCCTTGTCTAATCAAAAAATGGACTATTTTCATCTCCAAAAACGAAATTTGAACACACTCTAAGCAGTAGATAGATCGAAGACTTATTTCATTCAAAAAATGACCAGATGCAATCTTTTGAAATAAACACGATCGGTCAAGCACATCAGTCAGTAGGACTTCCTGCACCTAAACACCCATTGGTTTCAGTTGTAAAAACAGTTGAATTTAAGCCCACCATTGACTTTCGGGGCTTGAGAGTGATTAATAATCTTTATCAAATCACCTTAAAACAATTGGGCTGTGGAAACTTGATGTATGGCAAGAATTCTTATGACTATGAGGAGGGCACCTTGGTGTTCACTTCTCCTGGTCAGGTCACCATTTTTGAAGGGGAAATGCCCAATGATAAGGAAACCGATAAAGGTTGGACACTGGCATTTCACCCCGATCTGATTCGGAAATCAAAGCTTTCGGATAAAATGGATCGATACTCATTCTTCCAATACGATGTGAACGAAGCTTTGCACCTTTCTGAAGAAGAGCTTAGAACTATAGAAGGCCTGTTGGATAAAATCGTTAAAGAATACAGTCAAAACTTAGACAAGCACAGTCAAAACCTGATCATATCAAACATTGAACTGCTGTTGGATTATTGCACGCGATTCTATGACCGCCAGTTCTACATGCGTACCAATTTGAACACAGATATTGTCTCAAAATTTGAGCGCCTCCTCAAAGCACACTTTCACTCAGATGAACTGCAAAACATAGGCCTTCCCACTGTGCACAATTTGGCGAAGGAAATGAATTTCTCTTCGAATTATTTAAGTGATCTGCTGAAAAAGGAAACCGGGAAGACAGCTCTAGAACACATTCATCTGTTTGTGATCGAACGCGCAAAAAACATCTTGCTCAACTCGGGCAAATCGATCAGTGAAATCGGGTATTCACTGGGGTTTGAATATCCTCAACATTTCAGCAATCTGTTCAAGTCTAAAACCGGGATGAGCCCGAGTGAATTTAGAAACTTGAATTAAAAAAACTGTGCCTAACAAAGTTTAAAAGCAATAGCGGTTCAGGTGTAAACTTGAACTGTCAGACTGTGAAAAAACTTACCCCCCAGCTTTCCCGGCCGGACAAAAAGCCGTAAATTGGAAGAGCAACAACCACAGGTTCGCATGCCACAGATCGAAGGAAGCAGCCGCCATCAACTTCAGATTTTTTCATTGGAACAGGCCATCGCCGCGGACAACCCGGTACGGGTGATCGATGCGTTTGTATCCACTTTATCCTTGGAAGAATTGGGCTTTCTCCTCAAAGGAGAGGGCGATGAAGGCAGGCCATAGTAGTGCACCCCTTCGGCACCATATTATTACCATCTATGGCGATTTCAGTATTATTGGCCGTACTGGCCGAAAAACCGGCGCTACCTACCACACTCCAGTTGGCGCCATCAAATTTTTGGACCGTGGCTTTAGCACTATTGGCATAATCCCGATAAGCTACGTAGGGCACATCATTGCCATCTACCGCAATAACCGTATAGGCAGCATTGCTGGAAGAGAAGCCCGGCTCGCTGGCATCATCGGGCCCCAGAGGAGTCCAGGCATTTCCGACATAAGAAACGGTTACCGGAACGGTAGTACTATTCGAGCAGCCACCGGGGTTGGTGATCGTCAGCTTGGCGGTATAAGTACCTGCTGATGGATAAGTGTAAGAGGCATCCCCTAGGGTGTTAGCATCTTCAGTGCCATCGTTATCGAAATCCCAGGAGTAGGTGGCAGACAGGCATAAAATGGCCAGAGCAAAGGGGTGAAGTCGTCTCATTTCAGTTAGATTTTACAAGAGAATTGGCATGGAGTTATACAGGCGGGAAAAATAAATAGGGCGAAGTGCTACTTATATCCCCTCCGGAGGGTATTTTTGGGGCATCAATTTTTCTTCGATGCCTGTTCGCCTAAAGGGGAAGCTGTTCACCATCTTTTGCCTGCTTTGGATATGTGCCCACAGCAGAGATACCCTGGTGGTCGATCATTCATTTCAGCAAATTGATATATTAAGCGTCGGGAGCCTTTATAGCACACCGGATGCGGAGATGGATATTGAAGTAGTACAACAGTTGCCCCAGTCCGACTGGAAGCCTTTATCTGCGACGGGCACCGTCTTATACAGCCTCGATCAGGTGTACTGGGTGAAGAGCACATTAAAAAATGAGGGCCAGCAAACACTGTCTGTTTACATAGAAGTAGGCAATAAAAGGATCAATGAGCTTCAGTTTTTTGTGCGGAGAGATACCGGATTGTTCACCTCCGAAGTGACCGGTGACTATCATCCGTTCCATCGAAGGGTGATCCAGCACCCTTCCATGATATGCCCCGTTGAATTGGGCGTTGGAGAAACGGTGACTATTTATATCAACTACATCAAAACAGGAGAGACCATCAGCCTGGACACCAGGCTGTGGGAAAAAAAGTACTTCGAGCGAACCAGCCGCCGGGATGGTTTTTTGATGGCTATGTTTTTTGGATTCGCGCTTTGTATACTCCTGTGGTCGGTTTTCATCGCGCTCTTCCTGGGCGCGCCCCTATTCAGGTACTTCGTCATTTACATATTCGCCTGTATCGCCATGGCGCTGATCGTAACCGGCTACGGCGCCATGTACCTCTGGCCCAATAATCCTTACTTCAATGGCCTGAGCTACTTCTCTCTCTCCATTTATTACCTGAGCCTGATCCAGATCATTCGCATATACTTTAAAACGGCGGAAACCCTCGTCCGCTTTGACATTTTTTACAGAATCGCCGGCAGCCTGTTGCTCGTACTCACTGTCCTGACTGTGCTGCACTGGTCATTGCCCAGCCTGCTGAAAGTCGCCTCCGGAAAATTCGGATTGGCCTTATTGCTTTTGATCAATATCGCGATCATCTGGACCTGCTTCGCTTCTTTTCGGAAGTTCAAAAACTACGATGGGCTGCTTTTTTTGACGGGCTTCCTGTTTTGTCTCACCGCCATCGTCCTGTTTGACCTGGAGCAAATGTTCGCCATCAGCACCCCCTGGGGCATTGGTATGACTTTGATCGCCATACTGCTGGATCTGAGCATACTGATGTGGCTGTTCACCCGCAAGATCCGGGAGGCTTACCTGAATAAGTCCCAGCTGGAACAAGAACTGGCCCAATCCAGGTTCCTGGCGGCCGACGCCCTGCTGGAAGGCCAGATGGAAGAGCGCCGCCGCCTGTCGCAGGATCTGCACGATGGCATCAGCATCAAGCTGGCCCTCTTCAAACGGAAGCTGGAGCGCTACTGGCCGCAGCGCAGTCCGGAAACGGAAGAGCTGATGGAAGACGTTGGCCTGATCGCCGAAGACATCCGGGCCTTCACCCACGCGATTGCCCCCATTAAGCTAGAGGAGCAGCAACTCGAAGAGGCCGTAGAGGATCTGGTCTATGAGGTGGAAAAGGCAACGGAACTAGACGTCCAGGTGGAGTTTGATCTACAGGAGCATCAAATTGCCCCCAAGGTGAAATATGCCCTTTTCTATACTTTTCAGGAGCTACTCAACAATACGGTGAAGCACGCACAGGCCAGGGCGGTCGTCTGCCATTGGCAGGAGGAGAAGCAACGCGTATACCTGCAGTACGAAGATGATGGCATCGGATTTGACACCACGGCTCCGGCCTATGGTATCGGCTTCAAAAACATTCAGGCCCGCGCCAACCTTCTGAACGGCGGGTTTCGCTTCTCGTCGAACAGGCGGGGCAGCCGTTTCTCCTTTTGGGTGGAACGCTCAGAAGCTGTTTGAATTTGGCTTTTCGTGGCGAACCTGCTGCGAACTGCGAAAACCGAATTGCGAACAGCGCCCTTCTCATAGGCCGTGCACCAGCTTGATCAGCTCCTTAGCGGAATGCACCCCCAGCTTTTTGAACAGGCTCTTTCGGTGCGATTGTACGGTATGCTTGCTGATGAACAACTCTCCAGCTATGCTTTGGTTGTCCTTACCCTCCGCAATGAGCGCCATCACCTGTGCTTCCCGCCGTGAAAGCTTCGCCTTTTTGATGAAATCATCCTCCAGTTTGTACCGGCGCTTCTTTTTCGCCCTGCCCATCGCTACCCCTTTGCCGACGAAGGTTTCTCCCTGGAGAATGGCCTGCAGCGCATCGAGCAGCCCCTGGCTATCGGTATCTTTCAGAATGTAGCCATCTACCCCCTTATCAAAGGCTTTTTTGACCAGGGAAGGCATATTGTAGGAAGAAAAGATAAGGATCTTCAGGCTCGGGTATAAAGACTTGATCTGGTGGATGTATTCCACCGCATTTACCCCGTTCAGGTTGATATCCAGGATCAGTATGTCCGGCTTCCCCTTCAGCCCTTCCCACAGCTCATCAAAGGAGTGGGCCAGCTGTATGACTTCATAGCGCGGATCGGCCTCCAGCGAACGGGCCAGGCTTTCCGCCATCATGGGGTGGTCGTCGGTGATGATTATTTTATTCATAGGCCATTTCAATTGGGCGCCGCCGGCCGGTTGCTGTATGTGTTTGTGAAACGAATATGGTTAAGAATGGCCGGGTTTGATTGTTATTGCCTTTAGAGTAAAAATAGTATATCTTTGCAGTATATCTAAACAGGCTATGAAAAATATATCACTCAAGCTCAGCGAAGAAGTATACCAGGAAACGCAGCGCGTACTGGATTGGCTTGATCAAAGCCGCAACAGTTACATCAATGAAGCTTTGGCTTTTTACAATGCCTATCAAAAACGCAAGCGGATGGAACAGCAGCTCGCTCAGGAGTCGCAACTTGTCAGAGAAGACTCTATGACTGTACTTCACGAGTTTGAATCGCTGGAGGATGAGCTGTAAACAATTTGAAGTCTGGATAGTCGACCTTAGCCCGCGCTTTGGAACAGAGCCGGGAAAAACCCGTCCGGTGGTAGTGATACAAACCGATCTGCTCAACAAAGCGGGCCACCCTTCCACCATAATCTGCCCGATCACATCAAAAGTACATCCGGAGGCCGGCATTCTCAGGATATACCTCAAAAAAGGGGAAGCGGGTTTAAAAAAGGACAGCGATATTATGGTTGACCAGATTAGGGCTATTGATAACCGGAGGCTGGTAAAAAAACTTGGCCGATTGCCTGCTCAGGTTTGTGAAAAGCTGAGAGATAATTTGAAGATCGTCATGGACCTTTAGAAGTCAGCAGACAACTCGCATGCCTTCGCTAAAGGGCGCCGGCAGCCGGAAAAAGTTGTCAGCTGACTGCCTACCCCGCCGCAAAACCCGTATGCGGCCGGGCATAAGGCGGCTGGAAGCCGAGTACGATATCCTCCCGGCTGACGCCCATCTCCACAAGTTCGTCCACCACTTCGCGCTCCGTATTGTTGATTTGGAACCAGACTTTTCCGTCTTTGATATCAAAGTGGAATACGATGGCAAAGATATACTGATTGCCCTGCCAGCCGATGCGCAGCAATTGAAAGCTGTTGTTTTCCCGGTCGGCAACTACTTTGGTTTCGACATCCGGCAGGTTGGCGGGGCGAGAGTGTTGAGCGTAATTTTCAAGATACTTAATGATTATATCCTGATATAATTGCATTCTTTCTAGCTCTTAATCTATGTTTATCGTAATTTCGAAGCCTACCTTTTACGCTCTAAACCGCAAAACCATGTTCCGTTTATTTCCTTTTCCATTGTTTTTCTTCCTCCTCCTTATGGGCTGCCGCCAGCAAGCCACAACCGATACTGCCGCTGGCCCGCCTGCCGCCAAAAAGGAAGCCCGTACCTTCGATGAATTCGGCGCCACCCGCGAGGACCCCTACTACTGGCTCAACGACCCCACCGACCCGGAAGTGATCCAACACCTGGAGGCGGAGAATGCCTTTTGTGAGCAGCAATTGGCCCACACTCAGGCCCTGCAGGATAAGCTGTATGAAGAACTGGTGTCCCGCATCGAACAGAAGTACGAATCGGTGCCCACCAAACAGAATGGCTACTGGTACTACGTCCGCTACGAAGAGGGCAATGAGTATCCTTTTTATTGCCGCAAGAAGGGCAGCATGGACGCCCCGGAAGAGGTGATGCTCGATGTCAACGAGATGTCCAAGGGGCATAAGATCTACCGCCTGTTCCAGTATTTCGTCAGCCCGGATAACCGGACAATCGCCTTTCTGGTGGATACAGCAGGCGACCTTCGCAATACCCTTTACTTCAAAAACCTGGAAACGGGTGAACTGCTCCCCGACCAGGTATCCAACTGCTCCTTCGGCGGCGCCTGGGCAAGCGATAACAAACACTTTTTTTACAGCCTGAACGACAAGACGGTGCGCAGCTACCTGGTGAAACGCCATACTTTGGGCATGGGCGCAAGCCAGGATGTGGAGGTATACAACGAGCCGGACAGCACCTTCTCCGCTTTTATCAGCCGTTCCTGGGATAGCCGGTACATCTTCATAGGCTCAGGAAGCACCACCTCCAGCGAAGTCTGGTTCCTGAGCGCCGGCCAGCCGGAGGGAGAACTGCGGGTGGTCCAGCCCCGCCAGAAGAACCTGGAATATCAGGTCGATTCCTACACGGGTAACGAGTTCCACATCTACAATAACCACCAGGCACGGAATTTTAAAATATCTACGGCTCCTGTCGGCGCGCCCGGTATGGCCAACTGGAAGGACCTGGTGCCGCACAATCCGGAAGCCCTCATCAACGGCTATACCATGCGGGAAAAATACCTGGTGGTGCAGGAGCGCAGCAAGGCACTGGACCAGATCCGCGTCATCAACCGGCAGACTGGCGAGAGCTTTTATGTAGACTTCGGCGAGGAGGTGTACACCGCCAACATGTACGACCCTACCGATGAGTTCGGCTCCGACAGCATTCGGTACAATTACCAGTCCCTGACCACTCCGCAGTCTACCTTTGGCTATAACCTTTCCACCCGGGAGCGAAAGCTGCTCAAGCAACAGAAAGTGGGTGGAGGCTTCGACGGGACCCTCTATGAGACAAAGCGCCTGTGGGCTACCGCCCAGGACGGTACGCAGGTGCCGATGTCCATTGTCTATCACAAAGAGCTGTTCAAAAAAGATGGCAGCAATCCTTGCCTGCTCTATGCCTACGGCTCCTACGGAGCTAGTTCCATGCCCTACTTTCGCAGCGATGTGGTGAGCCTGCTCGACCGCGGCTTTGTCTACGCCATCGCCCATATCCGGGGAGGGCAGGAGATGGGCAGGCAGTGGTACGAGGATGGAAAACTGATGAAAAAGAAGAACACCTTTACCGATTTCATCGACTGCGGGCAATATCTGGTGGATAAGCAATATACCTCAACGGAGGGCCTTTTCGCCATGGGCGGCAGCGCCGGCGGTATGCTGATGGGCGCCGTCACCAATATGCGCCCTGATCTGTTCAAGGGGATCATCGCCCGGGTGCCCTGGATGGATGTCATCAGCGATATGCGCAACCCGGACCTGCCGCTGACCACCCTGGAATACGAGGAGTGGGGCAACCCCTACGAAAAGGAAGCCTACGATTACATGCTCAGCTGGTCGCCTTACGATAATGTGAAACCGGCGGACTACCCCGCCATCCTGGCCACCGGCGGCCTCAACGATACCCAGGTGCTCTACCACAACCCTGCCAAGTGGGTGCAGAAGATCCGCGAGAACAATACCGGTACGGAACCCGTCCTGTTCAAGTGCAATATGGGCGCCGGCCACGCCGGGGAGTCCGGCCGTTTCGCCAGCCAGAAGGAGACGGCGATGATCTATGCGTTTATGGTGGATCAGGTGGGGAGGTTGGTGGATTAGGGAACCGTTATTCGTTGATTCGGGATTCGTTGATTGGTACGGCCCTGGCCCGGTAGCCTACCTTCCCGAATCCCGATTCCCGATTCCCGATTCCCGAATCACGATTACCGAATCACGAATCCCGAATCCCGATTCCCGAATCACGATTCCCGATTCCCCTACAGCCGCTCCTTCAGGAACGCCCAAGCCACCTGGTTGGCCTGTTGGGCGGCTTCCTCGTTATACCGGGGGCTGCTCGGGTTGGCGAAGGCATGGTCTGCGTCGTAGATGTGCGTTTCGACGCTCTTTCCGGTGGCCTTGGCCAGGTTCTCGAACTTTTGGGCCACCTCGGGGGTGATCCATTCGTCCTGTTTGGCGAAGATACCGAGGATGGGCGCCTTCAGAGGGGCGATCTCCTTGGCGTTCTGGACCGGCATACCGTAGTAGATCACACAGGCCACGCCCTTGTCGCCCGCCATGATGGAGGACTTCAGCGACCAGCCGCCGCCGAAACACCATCCGATGGTGCCGATGCGGGCGCCTTCACCTGCTTTATTAATGGCGCCCTGAATGATGGCCCGGGCGCGTTCTTCCTTGATGGATTGCATAAACTCACCTGCCTTGTCCGGATCAGTGGCCACCTTACCGTCGTACAGGTCGAGCGCCATAACGTTGGCATTGCCTAAGTGGGCGAACAGCCGCTCTGCTTCCGCTTTGATGTTGTCGTTCAGCCCCCACCATTCGTGGATGACGAAGAGGTAGTTGTTCGTCGGTTCGGCCGCCATCAGGGCGTAGGCGCTGCCTTTCTGCCCGTCGGGCGTGTCGAACTCGATCATCTGTCCGGTGCCTTCGAACTTCAGTTCCATCGGCGTCTCGTGGGCGCCTTTAAACTTATCGTCATCGGCAAACTGTGCCATATCGCTGCTGTCGGCAGCTTCGCCTTCGGCCTGTCCGCCGCTCTTGCCGCTGTTCTGGCAAGAGGTGAAAATCAGGCCGAGGGCCATTGCAAAAAAGATAAGATGTCTGAGCATAGTGGATTTTTTTTATTGGAAATGGATTGTAATACAATGTACAGCTTAAATGAGGAGAATGGGGTATTTGTTTACTGGGAAGGGCTGGAATAAGTGCAGGAAATTGCTTTACCTTTGTGGGCTGGAATAGAAAGCCTCCCCCTAGCCCCCTCCGAGGGAGAGGGAATTCCAGGCAGGGTACCCTAAGCAGTTCTGCTTTAGCCAACTCCCCCTCCTTCGGAGGGGGCCGGGGGGAGGCTTAAAAACAACGCCATGACAAATAAAGCCATAGAACCGATCATTCAATACGACCGCGGACAGTTGTCCGACGGGCAATTGTTGAAGTTGTACCGGCAGTTGCTGACGCCGCGGCTGATCGAAGAGAAAATGTTGATCCTTTTGCGGCAAGGCAAGATCAGCAAATGGTTTTCCGGCATCGGGCAGGAGGCGATCTCGGTAGGTTGTGCCGCCGCGCTGCTGGAGGACGAGCTCATTTTCACGATGCACCGCAACCTGGGCGTGTTCACTGTCCGGGAGATGCCCATGGAGCGCCTTTTCGCGCAGTGGCAGGGCAAGGCGCTGGGCTTCACCAAGGGCCGCGACCGCTCCTTCCACTTCGGCGCCATGGATTACGGTATCGTGGGTATGATCTCCCATCTGGGGCCTCAGCTGTCACTGGCCGCCGGTGTGGCGCTGGCGCACAAACTGGCGGGAGAGGGCAGGGTGTCTCTGGCCTTTACCGGCGATGGAGCCACCAGCCAGGGCGAGTTCCACGAAGCGCTCAACACGGCGGCGGTATGGGGGCTGCCGGTAATATTCGTCATCGAAGACAACGGCTATGGCCTTTCCACTCCTTCCCGGGAGCAATACATTTGTAATGACCTGGCGGATCGCGCCAAAGGTTACGGCATGCGTTCGGTGACCATTGACGGCAACAACATTCTGTCCGTATACCAAACCGTGCGCAAGCTGGCGGAAGAGCTGCGGGAAAACCCCGAGCCGGTCTTTGTGGATTGTAAGACCTTCCGCATGCGCGGCCACGAGGAGGCCAGCGGCATTAAATACGTGCCCCGGGAACTGCTGGATTACTGGGCTGCCCGGGACCCGCTCCGGAATTACGAAAGATACCTGTTGCAGGAGGGCCTGCTGAGTGAAAAACAGGTGAAAGAGATCCGCCAGGACATCAAAAATGATATTAATAAAGGCCTGGAGATCGCCTATGGCGAGGGGCCTATACAATCTTCTCCCGAGCAGGAACTGGCCGATGTGTACGCGCCTTTCCAAAGCCGGGCGGTGGCCCCGAAGAGCAACAAGAAGACGGAACGCCGGTTTGTCGACGCCATTTCCGAGGGCTTGCGCCAGGCCATGGAAAAGCACGATAATCTGGTACTGATGGGCCAGGATATTGCCGATTACGGCGGCGTATTCAAGATCACTGAAGGTTTTGTGGTGAAGTTCGGCAAGGAGCGGGTGCGCAATACGCCTCTGTGCGAGAGCGCCATCGTGGGCATTGGCCTGGGGCTGAGCCTGAAGGGGTATAAGGCCATGGTGGAAATGCAGTTTGCCGATTTCGTCACCTGCGGATTCAACCAGATCGTCAACAACCTGGCCAAGCTGCACTACCGCTGGGGGCAGCATGCCGACGTAGTCATCCGGATGCCGACGGGCGCCGGGGTAGCGGCGGGGCCGTTCCACTCTCAAAGCAATGAAGCCTGGTTCTTCCATACCCCGGGGCTGAAGGTCGTTTACCCATCCACTCCCGAAGATGCCAAAGGGCTGCTGCTGGCCAGCTTCGAAGACCCCAACCCGGTGTTGTATTTCGAGCACAAGGCCCTCTACCGGTCCCTTTCCGCAGAGGTGCCCGACGATTATTACACCGTGGAGATCGGCAAGGCGCGCCTGGCCCGGGAGGGGAAGGAAGTATCGGTGATCACTTACGGGATGGGTGTGCACTGGGCCCAGCAGGTGTGTGAAGAAATGGGCGTAGATGCCGACATCCTCGACCTGCGTACCCTGCTGCCGCTGGACTACGAGGCCATAACGGAAACCGTCAGAAAGACCAACCGGGCCATTGTCCTGCATGAAGATACCCTCATTGGCGGTATCGGAGGAGAGATCGCCGCCTATATTTCCGAGCACCTCTTCGAACACCTCGATGCGCCGGTGCTGCGCGCCGCCAGCCTGGATACTCCGGTGCCCTTCACCAGCAAGCTGGAGGAACAATTCTTGCCCAAAGCGCGATTCCGGGAGCAGTTGGTTCGCCTGTTGGCCTATTGACCTGCAGGTAAGTGGCCGGACAATAGTAGTTTCACACAGGCTGCTTCGGACTCAAGTCTCAAGTCTCTTTGTTCATAGGGTTCCGGGCAGATTGTTATATGGCTCTATTGTTAGATTGTTATTGTCCGGCCACTTATATGGGCTGAATTAGTGAATTAGCGAATGACTGAATATCAAGGGCTTAACCCCGGCTTTTCGTTCCACTATTTTTGTCCATGTAATTATCACTTTGTCAAATAAGTTAAATAACTTATCCCATGCTGCCCTCTGACTCCCTGAAGGGAGAACCCCTTCCCGCAAATTCCAATATTGGTAGTATTGCGGGTGGCAGCTACTCCTTTAGGAGGCTGGGAGGCTGCGCGGCGAATGTCACTTTATTTCCTTGGGGCACTAATTATCACTTATATGGCAATATAGCCGGAATACTTCTCCGTAGGGCGTTTTCCCATCCCGCAGGGCATGCTTTCCACAGGATTTGTCAAGGGAGGTATAATTTTAAAGCTGCCCAATTCGTTCCTTACCTTCGATGGCCTAACCCATGTTTCAGAAATACTCCAAAACCAGATAACCCTTGAATAATGGGGAAGGTGTTGTACAAAAGTTCAAATCTTTCCCGTTTGTGGTAGAATAGTAGAGATGTGATCTCTATTTTTGCCACCCTTATTCCCAATTATCGATCGTTTATCTCAATCCGGAAAGATGATAAGACACTTTATTCTCTTCGCCCTCCTGATGATCGCCAACCTGCAGATGGGGGCGCAAACACCCAGGAACATAACCATTCGTGGGGAAGCCGGCGCGATGCGCGTAGTGCCCTGCACGGATAATAATGCCGGCACCATTACTTTCGACGTCGGCAACTTTGTCGGCCAGAGCAATGATATCAGCCTGGACACCATTTACCTTTGTTTTGGAGACACGCTGCCCGTACTTCATGATCAGAACGACGTGATCAATGGCGACCCCAATGTGGCCACGCCTCCGGGTATCGCCTATGCCTTTTACGACTGCCGCCCGACGGTTGATGGGCCTGACCTGGTATCGATCCTGGCCGACCCTTGCCTGAACCAGACGGACCCACTCGTGGTCCAGGGGGTTTCCATCCCTCAAACGGATGGCATATGGGTGGCCGTTGACGATAACAACGGTAATGTAAATCTCGTCAATAGCGGCTTCCACCAGGAAGCTTTTAACATGGGCAACCCGGCGCCGATACAGTTCTGGTTTGCCCCCATTACGGTGGATAACCTGGCCATTCTGGCTTATGAGAACGGCGGCCCCTGTGTGAGCGTGAGCGTAGGCGAGGCCTTCTCCGTGGTCTATCTGGAGGCGGTCGAGGTTACGGAAACCTTCCCCGATTTCGGGCCGGGCATGCAAGGCGCGTTCTCCGTGAGCGGCGGACTGCCGGAGTTCCAAACCACCTCTACCTATTCGCCCATTACCATCACCCATACGTCGGGCAACGGCCTGACGGGAACCATACAAACACCCAACCCCGGGCATGGCGATACCGTCCGGTTTACGGTACCGCGGCCCGGCGAATATGAGATTGTCGTTGAAGATGGTAAGAGCTGCGCCGCTATGGAGACTTTCTCGATGCCCGTCATCTTCAGTGCCGAGAATGCCAACGGCGCTCCCGGCGACACGATCTGTATTGAGATCACGGTAGATAACCTCGTGGATGTGACCAATGCGCAGTTCACCCTGAACTGGGACCCCGCTGTGCTGGACTTTGTGGAGGTCACCAACCTGAATACCACGCTGCCGGCGCTGGACAACGGCGCCTTCAATACCAGTGCCATGGTCACCGGCCAGGGGCAACTGCCCTTCGCCTGGGCCGACTTTTTCGGCGCCAGCAACAGCCTCCCCGACGGGGCGGTATTGTTCGAGGCCTGTTTTGAGGTGATCGGTACTTTGGGGCAAACCACAGATATTTCATTTGGCAATGTACCTACGCCCATTCAGGTGGGCAATATCAGTAACACCCCCAGTATGTATCCCTTCGATACCATACCGGGCAGAGTGACGGTCAGCAGTTCTGTTCTTCTGGTAGAAACCAGCCAGGACAGTGTAAGCTGCAACGGCCTTTCCGACGGCTCTTTCACGGTGATGGTCACTGGTGGAGTGGGGCCCTACAATTTTACCTGGAACACTTTTCCTGCTTCCGGGCCTGAGAACGGGCCGATCACCATCGCCACTTCCGGGGGCTCGGCAACTGTGGGCGGCCGTACTGCCGGCGATTACCGTATCATAGTCACCGATTCCGATATACCGGCCAATATAGACACCGTTATTATTGAAGTGTTGCAGGGGCCGGAGTTTGCGGTCAACGTGGCCGAACTGGAAAGCCCTTCCTGTAACGGTGCTTCCGATGGCTCCCTTATTGCCAATGTGACGATCAACGGCGTGGCGGTGCCCAACCCCGAAGCGTTGTTCACCTTCCAGTGGGACGTGCCCGGCCAAACCAACAGGATACTGGCTAATATTGCGTCCGGCAGCCACAGTGTTACCGTGACCGATGCCAATGGGTGCCAGGAAATCGACGGCGGCAACCTTTCTCAACCGGCCGTGCTGCAGATCCTTGCTGCCAATACGTTTGTCACCGACGCTACCTGCACCGGCTCCATGGACGGCTCTGTGCTGGTGGGCGCTACCGGAGGGACTTCCTCCAACGGTAATTATACTTACGCCTGGAGCGGCGGCCTGGGCACCATTACGGCCAATACTGCGCAAGTGAGTGACCTCGACCCCGGCGTCTACAACGTCACCGTGACCGATGACAACAACTGCACCCTGGTGGAGAGTTATACTGTGGATGCGGTCAAAGCGTTGTCGATCAATTTGATCAACCTTACAGATGTCACCTGTTTCGGAGCTGGCGACGGACGCATCGAAGTCAGTGGAACCACTACCGGGCAGCCTCCGTTCGGGGCGTTTACCTACAGTTGGAACACCGTTCCTCCCGGGGCGGCTTTCACCGGTGCTCTGGCCACCAACCTGGGTCCTGCTGTTTACGCGGTGACCGTCACGGATTCCGACCCTGCCGGGTGTGCTGTTTCGGATACCTTTACCATCGTCCAACCGGCGCCGCTGTCCATTCAGCAGATCGACCTGCGCAATGAAAGCTGTGCCAACGGCGGTGGCGACGGGCGCATTGTCATCGGCGTTACGGGAGGCACTTACCCCTACAACTACAGTTGGACCGGCGGGCAGATGGACTCCATCGCCGTCAACCTTTCCGCTGGAATGTACACGATCGATGTGACGGATGCCAATAACTGTACCGCCACGCGGTCGTTTAACATCACAGCGCCCACTCCGCCTCAAGTTACTCAGCTGAACAACGATACCCTGGCTTGTTTCAATGATACCAACGGATCTCTATCCGTGCTGGCCACACCCGGCGGAGCCCCGATCCAAAGTTACAACTGGAGCAACAGTGCTACCGGACAGACGATCAACAACCTGTCGCCGGGAGCTTATTTTGTGACCATCACTGCCAACGACGGCTGCTTCACGGTGGATACGGCCCTGGTCGTGGCTCCGCAACCTTTGGTACTGGATAGCATCGTCGCCGCTTCGCCCAACTGCCCGGGCGATGACAACGGCACCCTTACCGTTTTTGCCAGCGGCGGCACTATGCCGTACACTTACATTTGGGCCAGCCAGCCCACCAATGACACCTTGCAGTTCAACCTCTATCCCGGCCTTACGGCCGGCAACTATCAGGTGACTGTAGTGGACGCCAACGGCTGCGCTCCCTTGTCGGCGCTCGGAACGGTTGTCGACCCACCCAGTATCGTCCTGGATTTCACCAACATTGCCGATGTAAGTTGTTTTGAGGGCGTATGCGACGGGGCAGCAACTGCTACCGCCATGTACAGCGATGGCACTGCCGGAGTGTTTGACTTTACCTGGGAATCCGGAGCTATGAATATGGACGTCATGTCTTCTTCGGCAACGGACCTGTGCAAAGACTGGCAAACGGTAGTAGCTGCCGACGCCAACGGGTGCTTCGGCCTGGATTCTGTGCTGATCCCCAGCCCGCCGGAGATCAATGTGGCGTCCTCCCTTTCCAATGTGAGCTGTAACGGTTTCGGCGACGGTACCGTCACCGCTATACCTTCGGGCGGCACTCCCGGATACACTTTCCTGTGGCAGCAGACCGGCGAAATAACGGCAACCATCAGCGGCCTGATCGCGGGTACTTACAACCTGGTCGTCACTGACGCCAATGGCTGCCAGGAACCGTTGGAAGTAGACATTTCCGAACCGGACCCCCTCGTGATATCCGTCAATACAGCCGAAACCCAGGACGTATCCTGCTTCGGAGAAGAGGACGGCATATTGGTCGTTACCTACAATTCCAACGATATGGTCAATGAAGTAGGGCCAAACCCCTATACCTGGTCGGCTAATATTCCTTTAGGGTCCACTTCTCCACTTGGGGTGGCGACCAATCTGCCCGCCGGCACCTACAGCGTCACTATTACGGATGTGGAAGGTTGCCGGGATTCCCTTACTTATACCCTGATGGAGCCGGAGGCGATCATGGCGGTCGTTCCCGACCCGGAAGACCCACCCTGCTTCAACTCGACCACTAAGGTCAATATTGATACTGTATTCGGGGGGGCCGGATCCTCTCTGGCCGATTATCAGTATATGGTGGATGGTAACGGCATCCTTTTGCCCATCAGTGTGGCGGCGGACATCTTTGGCGATGGCGCGCACGATGTGGAGATCTTCGACCTGAACGGGTGTTCTACTGTCCTTCAGGTAGAGATCGACCAGCCAGACGAAATACTGGTTACCTTCCCCGAAGACCCCTTCGTGGTGGAACTGGGGGATACGACGCGGCAGTTGCAGCCTATTATCACTCCATTATCTACTCAGGTGGACTCGTTCATCTGGTCTCCGGCAGACTATCTTTCCGACCCGACGGCCCGCAACCCCTTCGTCCGCCCGCTGGAATCTCTGGAATATGAACTGACCGTGGTGGACGTGAATGGCTGCGAAGGCTTCGGTAGTGTGTTCGTCGAACTGGATGCCAACCGGAACCTGTACATTCCCAACGTCTTCTCGCCCAACGGCGACGGCGTCAACGATGAGTTCCGCGTCTTCCCCTGCGTCGGCGTCACCCGGATCAACTCGGTCAACATTTTCGACCGCTGGGGCAACCAGGTTTACCAGAGTACCGATCAGGACGTAAGCAGCGGCCTGTACTGCATCGGTGGCCTGCCGCTGTGGGATGGCCGCTTCAAGGGCAGTGAGATGAAACCTGATGTTTATGTTTACATCGTTGAAGTGGAATTCCTGGATAACATCAAGCTGGTTTACCGCGGCGATGTGTCCATACTGCGATAGTTAAGTAGGCAGACACATTTAATTTACACTCCGTACAACTCGCGCGCCAATGGAAAATTGGCGCCCGAGAGGGCACTGTCGGGGTGCAATTTTCCATTGCGCTCCGACTTGAGCCCGGGGTTATCTGTAATCTAAATCTGTCCGGCTACTTAAGAGTGTGTTCAAATTTCAATGATGAGTCGAGAACGAGAAAATTTTGTTTCAGACAAGGCAAATTTTGCAGTCGGATGCGGGCAATCCGACGAAAAATTTAACGCCGGATGAAACAAAATTTGCCGTTCGTAGGCCATTGATTGAATTTTGAACACACTCTAAGTACCTGGACTGAAATGTTTAGGCATTTTGGTGCATTAGTGTATAGGTGGGGGCGCTTCTGAAAGTCCTCCAGGAGGGTTTTTAGATTATCCTCACCTATACATCTTGCTCTCAAAACTGTCCAGTATTGTGTGCTTCCTGCTTTCTGGCACATTATTTGACCTTGTTTAAAAAAGCTCGGAGAGGCTATCTTGTTAAAAAAGGCAAATATTCTGAATCTTTTTACCCTGCTTCACGTAATTAACCCTGGATTGACGCTCTACAGCCGGAATTTTGGCAGGATTGGCGGTTAGATTGGCAGGATACTGAAAAATTAAGTCCGTATCTTTGCCAGAACGAATAACAAAACAATCCCCCTTATTCCCCCCCTGATCCAATCGCTTGAGCTTTTTAAGCTCTATCAGAGGTATACATCTACATCCAGTATTGAAACTTTAAATGTCCCCCGTTCAGCAAGATGCGTAATTGTCTGCTATGCGTACCCCGTGCTGTACCGCAAGCTTCCCGCCGGAAAACAGGTGAGGGAGCCTGTCCGGTTTGGGTTCCATCTATTTCATCGCCGGGCAAAAACGAGATCGCATCAACATTGATGACATTTAATAATAAAACCATTTTATGAACATGAAGAAGCTATTATTACTTTTCGCGGCAGTTCTCTTTGTTGTAGGCGCCACTATGGCCCAGACGGAGAACAAGTCTAGCGTTACTATTTCCAGTGGTAGCGACGACAACGGCGTCTACGTAAAGCAGACCCTCGATGGCGATGAGGTCAATGACTCTGATGTAGACATTTACGATGGCTCTGACGCAAACGACGTCTACGTAACTCAGGATGGGGAAAACCAGGAGAGTGACGTGACCATCGGCAACGATGGCGACGGCAACTACGTCAGAGTAACTCAGAATGACGAAGACCAGGAGTCGGATGTCGAGATCTACGACAGCTATGACAACATCGTTTATGTCAAGCAGGACGGTGACGACAACGAGTCGGATGTGTACATCTCCACCATCAGCGACGACAACTACGTAAATGTGAAGCAGGATGGCGATGACAACGAGTCTGACGTGGAAATCTACGACTACTCCAGCGGCAACGACGTCTATGTCGACCAGGATGGCGACAACCTGGACTCCCGGGTTGAGATCGGCGACGGTTCTAACGAGAACTACGTAGAAGTTAACCAGGAATACAAGAACCACGAGTCTGACGTCTTCATCTATGGCGGCTCCAGCGACAACTGGGTGGAAGTGAGCCAGAAGGGCAACTACAGCACCAGCGACGTGGAAATCAGTTTTGGTTCCAACGGCAACACGGTTGATATTTCCCAGAAGTAGGGAATAACGTTACAAGTAATAGTTGATGAATAGGGCCCGGCGAAGGAAATGATCTGGCTTTACGCCTCTTATTCTTCGCCGGGTTCCATTCCTGTTTTAACCTCCCATACTTTTCAATCCCTCCGCATTCTTATTTTCAAAAGAGCTTTAAGAGGACAACCAATAACATTTATTCGTTCGGTCAATCACTTTGCGCCGGACGGCATTGACTAACATTTTATAATCCAACATCATTTTTAGAACATGAAGAAAATAATTTTACTGTTTGCGGCTTTGCTCTTTGTGATGAGTGCGGCCATGGCCCAGACGGAAAACAAGTCGTCGGTTACTGTATCAGGTGGCAGCGACGGCAACACCGTTGCGGTTAAGCAAGAGCTGACCGACGACGAGCTGAACACTTCCAATGTAGACATCCTGAATAATTCGGACGACAACACTGTTGGCGTCAATCAGAAAGGAGAAAACATGGAGAGTGGTATTTCCATTTCATCGGGCTCCAGCTTTAACACGATCGATGTCGTTCAGAAAGGAGAAGACCACGAATCAGAAGTGGACATCTCCAATGGTTCCAGCTCCAACATCGTTACGGTGGGCCAGGACGACAACGAGCATGTTTCATCTGTGAATATCTCTAATGGCTCTGACTCCAACACGGTTGACATCGATCAGGATGATGATCATCAGGACTCCTCTGTCGGCATTTCCAGTGGATCTTCCTTCAACAATATTTCGGTATCTCAGGAAGACGAGGGAAATGATTCCGATATTGAGATTTACAACGGTTCCAGCAACAATACCGTAAATGTGGAGCAAGATGGCTACTACAATGATTCCGATATTGAGATTTACAACGGTTCCGGGTTCAACACGGCGGATGTCGAGCAGGATGGCGATTACAACGATTCTGATATTGTGATCTACAGTGGCTCCAGCAATAACAATATTGGGGTTGGCCAGGATGGAGAAGGTAATGACTCGGATGTTACGATCCATAGCGGTTCCGACAATAATACTGTTGGCGTTATTCAGGACGGGGAGAACCATGATTCCTATGTTGAGATCCATAGCGGTTCCAACGACAATACTGTTGGCGTTATTCAGGATGGAGAAGGCCATGATTCTGATGTTGAGATCTATGGAAGTTCCAGCAACAATATCGTAGGCGTTATCCAGGATGGAGAAGATCATGATTCTGATGTTGCTATTAATAGTGGTTCCAGCAACAATATCGTAGGCGTTATCCAGGACGGCGAAGATCATGATTCTGATGTTGCCATTAATAGTGGTTCCAGCAACAATATCGTAGGCGTTATCCAGGATGGAGAAGACCATGATTCTGATGTTGAGATCTATGGAAGTTCCAGCAACAATGCCGTAGGCGTTATCCAGCTTGGCGAAGATCAGGACTCTGAAGTTGCGATCTATAATGGTTCCTTGAATAATAATGTAGAAGTATTCCAGGATGGCGAAGATCAGGACTCTTATGTTTCGATCAGCAATAACTCAAGCTTCAACCAGGTCAATATCAACCAGGAAGGGGAAGACAACGATTCCGATGTGGATATTTTCGGCGGCTCCTCCTTCAACGAAGTATACCTGCTCCAGGAAGGCGAGGACAACGAATCGGCAGTGAGCATTTTCAACGGATCCGGCAATAACATCGTCAACGTTGCCCAGGACGGCGAAGACCTGGAGTCTATGATTGAGGTTGGCTTTGGTTCCAGCGGAAACATGATTTCCGTCAACCAGGAAGATGCGAACAACGAATCCTACATCGGCATCTTCAACAGCAGCAGCAACAACAACGTTGATGTCTACCAGCAAGGCAACTGGAGTGAGAGCAATGTGCTGATCACGAACGGTTCCAGCAACAACACCGTTTCGGTCACGCAGAAGTAAGCAATAGCGACTTTGTGTAGTGAAAAAGCCGCCTCCGGGATACCCCGGAAGGCGGCTTTTTCATTAGGTACAGCAATGTAATAAGGCCAATCCCTGAAAAGTGGCACAGTATTTGAACTCTTAGTAATAGGACCTAAATACCTAACATTTTAGAACAAAAAAAATCATCGAACATGAAGAAGGTTTTATTACTTATGGTTGCAGCCTTATTTATTGCAGGCGCCGCGGTGGCGCAAACGCAGAACAAATCAGACGTCCTCGTTTCCGGTGGAAGCGATGGCAACACAGTGAATGTAAAACAAAAACTGGAGGGGGACGATCGCAACGAATCGGAAGTCCGCATTACCGACGAATCTGACGGCAACGGCGTTTCCATCAACCAGAGAGGGGAAGACCTGAAGAGCGATGTGGAAATTGCCTATTATTCCAGCGGCAATACCGTGGATGTGATACAGAGAGACGAGGACAACCATTCTGATGTAGACATCTACAACCATTCCAACGGCAACAGCGTAGCCGTGAAACAGAAAGACGCCAATAACGATTCTCATGTAGATATCTACGACTACTCCAATGGCAACATAGTAGAGGTGGAGCAGGAAGGAGAATACAATGATTCGGATATCGACATCTACGGTGGCTTTCCGTCGGGCAGCAACGGCAACTATGTTTATGTCGGCCAGGATGGCGAAAGCCTCGACTCCGATATCGAAATTGAATACAGCAACGGCAATACCGTTTTTGTAGAACAGAAGGGGAACGACCAGGATTCAGATGTCGGGATCTACGGCTGGTCGAATGGCAACGTTGTAGTTGTGGACCAGGACGACGAAGAAAACGATTCGGATGTGTACATTGCCAACCACTCCAACGACAATACCGTCGAAGTAGAGCAGGATGACGAAGACAATGATTCCGACATCAACATTTATGATTTCTCCAGCGGCAACTACGTTGCAGTGGAACAGGATGGAGAAGACAACGACTCGGATGTGAACATCTATGGCGGCGGCGGCGCCGGCAGCAATGGAAACTCGGTTGTTATCGAACAGGACGGCGAAGACAACGACTCGGATGTTGAAATTTCCTACAGCAGCGGCAACAACGTAGTAGTGGAGCAGGATGGATATCGCCACGACTCAGATATAGACATCCTGGATTTCAGTAACGGCAACACCGTAGGCGTTTACCAGAAAAACGGCCATATGGACAGCGATGTCCTGATCAGTGGTTATTCCAGCGGCAATACCGTGGAGGTTAATCAGAAGTAAGCATTGCGTGGCGTATAAGCCAAAGAGCCGCCTGCCGGGAGTGTCCGGAGGCGGCTTTTTCGTTGGGCGGAAACGCTGACGTTAAAATTGCCCTGAATTGATTTTTTCAAACATTTTTGTTTTAAATTTGCGGCTGAAGAAACAATTTGGAGTTCGAAATAATCCGCAACCCTTATGCGTTAAAGAGGGTCTTTAGTTTTCAGAAGTATGATCAAGAGATGACGAGCCAACAGGAGCCACAATTTTTTCAGGACATATGGGCGCAGTTTCGGCAGCGCCTTCAACCTCTTTATGACAAGGCGCGGAGTTTCTACTCCCGTTATCCCAAACTGGCCATCGCCGGCGCGGCTGTTGGCGGCCTGGGGGTGCTGGGCCTGTTTACGCTGCTGCTCACTTGCGTGCTGGTTTATACGGGGGCGCTCGGGCCTTTGCCCGGTTACCCGGAGTTGCGGGACATTCAGAACTACAACGCCTCCGAGGCCTACTCCGAAGACGGGGTGCTGCTCGGAAAGTACTTCATCGAGAACCGCATCAATGCCGACCTTGAGGAGATCTCCCCCAATATCATCAACGCCCTGGTGGCTACGGAAGACGCGCGTTTTTTCGAACACAGCGGCATTGACGTGCGAGCCGGCCTGCGGGTGTTGTTCAAATCGATACTGCTTTCGGATGAATCCTCCGGCGGGGGCAGTACCCTGAGCCAGCAACTGGCCAAAAACCTGTACCCGCGCCGCGATTACCTCGTACTGGGCATCCTGGTCAACAAGATCCGGGAGATGTTTATCGCCCGCCGCCTGGAAAAGGTGTACACCAAGGAGGGCCTGCTAAGCCTTTATCTGAATACGGTGTCTTTCAGTGAGAACATCTATGGGATCAAAGTGGCCTCTCAGCGCTTCTTCGACAAAGCCCCCGGCGATCTCAGTGTGGAAGAGGCTGCCGTACTGGTGGGCATGTTGAAGGCCACCACTTACTACAGCCCGGTGCGCCACCCCGAGCGGGCCACCCAGCGCCGCAACGTCGTCCTGAAACAGATGGAGCGCTATGGCCACCTCACCGAGGCGGCGTACGATTCCCTGAAAGCGCTGCCTTTAAACGTGAAATACTACAAGGAGGGCAACAACCAGGGCCTGGCCACCTACTTCCGCGAGCATTTGCGGCTGGAAGTGGAAGAGGTCCTGGAGGATTATACCAAACCCGACGGAACGCCTTACAACCTCTATACCGACGGCCTGCGGATCTATACCACCATCGACGCCCGCCTGCAGCGCTACGCCGAGGAGGCAGTGCAGGAACATATGGCCTGGTTACAGGAATCCTTTGATAAGGAATGGAAAAGAGGCGGTAGCCCCTGGGGCGGCAATTCAGCCCTGGAGCGGGCAGTGGAACGCTCCGAACACTATCAATGGCTCAAAGAGAAGGGCCTCCCGCAGGAGGAGATCGAAAAGATCTTTTCCACTCCGGTGCCAATGACGGTTTTCAGCTGGAACGGCGGGGAGGAAGAACGCGAAATGTCCCCCCTGGATTCCATCAAGTACTACCTTACCGTCCTCAATACAGGGTTTCTGGCCATGGACCCCTCCACCGGGCTGGTCAAGGCCTGGGTGGGCGGCATCAACCACAAGTACTTCAAATACGACCACGTCATACAGGCGCGCCGGCAGGTGGGCTCCACTTTCAAGCCCATCGTTTACGCCACAGCCCTGCAGAGCGGAATGTTGCCCTGCGAATATACCTATAACCGCCAGGTATCTTATGCCCAGTACGACAACTGGGCGCCCCGCAATTCCGATGGAGAATACGGCGGCGTCTACAGTATGGAAGGCGCTCTGGCAAAATCCGTTAACTCGGTGACCGTAGAGATCCTGATGCGCACCGGCATCGACTCGGTGCGGCAAATGGCCGAGGCGATGGGCGTCAACGGTTATATGCCCAAGACACCATCCATCGCGCTGGGCACAGCCGAGGCCACGCTGGCAGATATGGTTCAGGTTTACGGTACTTTTGCCAACCGGGGCATCCGGCCGGAGCTCCACTACCTGGACCGCATCGAGACCAGTGATGGCGATACGCTTGTCGTTTTTGACCGTCCTGACCCTCGGCGCTTTCCGGCAGTGCTCTCGGAAGGGCATGCCGATATGATGATCCATATGCTGGAATCGGTAGTCGACAGCGGCACGGCACGCGCCTTGCGCTATCAGTTCGGCCTGTACAACGACCTGGCCGGTAAAACGGGTACGACGCAGAATCAGTCGGACGGCTGGTTTATCGGTTTCAACCCCAGGCTGGTGGCCGGCGTATGGGTAGGGGCGGAGTTGCCGCAGGTGCACTTCCGCTCCATGCGCCTGGGGCAGGGTTCCAATTCTGCTATGCCTATCTTCGGCAAGTTTATGCGCAGCGTCTACCGCGACGCCAATTTCAAGCACATCCGCTACGCCAGCTTTCCCGAGCCGGCGGACACCATAAAGGCGCTGATGGCCTGCCCGCTTTACCTGGAGGAGATGCCTATTCTCGCCGGTTTCGAAGATGGTTACTTTTACTTCCCCGATGAGCGCAGCCTCCTGGAGCGCTTGCTCAACCAGCCCTATACCGACGAGCAGGGCCGCGTGATCAACGTACCGCCCCGCCGCCCCTATGAGACGGACGAGGAGTACGTGCAACGCCTGCGATCTTACCAGGAACGCCTCCAGCGGCGCGAAAAACGCAAGCAGTTCTGGAGTAAGCTGCTCTTCGGAAAGGAAGGTGAAGAACAACAACCGCCAGCCGAAGAACAGAACCAGAATGGGGGATACCATTATTTCGAGAAGAGCGATGGGGGGTGATTTCGTTATTCGTAATTCGTTATTCGGTCCGCCCGAATCCCGCCTCCTCGAATCCACGAATTCACAAATCCCCCGTCACCCCATACTTCCCTTTCACTATTCACCCTCTCCTGCAGATTAAAATTTCGTTCCCGCCTTTATTCCTGGAACAAAAGTTTCCGTTTGCCGTAGATTGTATAACAGAGGCCGGGAAAAGCCTTTTCGCCCCTGCGTAACTCCCTGTTTATCAACCCCTCGAAAATGATCAATCCATTGTAAAAAAAGAGGTTGAAGGTTTTTTTAATAGGGGTAAAGTGCCTACTTTTGCACCGATTTTAAGAATACCTCTAAAGCAAGGAATTGTGAAAGTGGATCTCAGAAAGCTCTCCATACTCGTTTTCGCCCTCGTTTTCAGCTTCGGCATGCTGGCTGCCCAGGATCATGGACAGGAGCAGAGTGGCGATTCAACGCACGAAGAACAGGACAGCCATGGCTCAGAAGCCGGGCATGATGAAGGCTTGGCGCACAGTTACTGTGGCGGCCATGCAGAAGACGGGGAGTACGACCCGGTGACTACGGTGATGGAGCACATCGCCGACGCCAACGAGTTCCACGTTTGGAAAGGCGTTCACATCCCGCTTCCGATCATCCTGTATGCTCCCGCCCAGGGATGGACCACCGGCTTGTCCAGCATGTTCGGCCACGGCCATAATGCCGTAGACGGCTACGTGCTCAATCACGGGCGGGTGAACCGCGTTGCCGACCCTTCCTTCCCGAAAGGAGAGGTGCACATCGACGGCATCCTGCACCGGAAGGAAACGGTAGAGAAAGGAGGTAAAGCAGAAGAGAAGGACGTATATTTTGCCTGCTACGAAGGGGAATTGTATAAGTTGGATAAGCCCAGCACCGTCGATGGCGGCTTCCTGGGAGGCGGCATCACTTCCTTCTACGACTTTTCCATCACCAAGAATGTCTTTTCCATGATCCTGGCCTCTCTGCTGTTGATCTGGCTTTTCATGGCGGTGGCTAAAGGGTACAAAGAGAATGAAGGCAAAGCGCCCTCCGGCATACAGTCTTTTATGGAGGTGTTTTTTGTTTTCATTCGCGATGAGGTGACCAAACCGATGATCGGTGAGAAGCACTACGAGCGTTTCCAGCCATTTATCATGACGCTGTTCTTTTTCATCATGTTCATCAACCTGATGGGCCTGGTGCCTTTCTTCCCGGGCGGCGCCAACATCACGGGCAACCTGGCTGTGACGCTGACCCTGGCGGTGTTCACCTTCCTTGTGACCAACCTCAACGGTAAGAAGGACTACTGGGAGCACGTCTTCTGGATGCCGGGCATCCCGGCCTGGGTGAAGATCATTCTGACTCCGGTAGAAGTCCTGAGCTTGTTCATCAAGCCGTTCTCCCTCATGATACGTTTGTTTGCGAACATTTCTGCCGGACACATTATTATACTGAGCCTGATCGGCCTGGTGTTCCTGTTCGGCAACAACGGGCAGAGTGTCGGCGGCGCTGCCGGCGGCGCGGTCATCGGCGGCCTGTTTACGGCATTCATGAACCTGATCGAACTCCTGGTGGCCCTGCTGCAGGCGTTCATCTTTGCCATCCTCTCCGCCTCCTACATCGGAGCGGCCGTGGAGGAACATGACCATCATCACGACGAGGCGCACGAAGGAGCGCACTAGGTGAAGTGCGAAGTCGGAAGTGGGAAGTCGGAATGGCCTTCCGGGTTCCCACTTCCGACTTCCGACTTTGAAACGATTTTTTTAACCATAAATATCTCATACAATGGGAGCAATTGGAGCTGGTATTGCAGCACTTGGAGCAGGCGTAGGCATCGGCCTTATCGGTAGCCGCGCGATGGAAGCCATCGCTCGTCAGCCGGAAGCTGTAGGCGACATTCGTAACAACATGATCCTGACCGCAGCCCTCGTGGAAGGTGCTGCTCTGTTCGCGATCGTAGTTGGCCTGCTGGCCGGTTAATCCGCGCTGCAAACGAAACCTAAGAAGGGCGCAGGCTGCAGCGGTTGGCTGACAGCCTGCCCTTAAAAGAAAAAGTTCACTTAAGATATTTCAATTTTTACCATCATGACCGAAGTATTGTTTCTGGCCGACTTCTCCGTCATCAAGCCCGATCCGGGGCTGATCTTCTGGACGAGCCTCATCTTCATCCTGGTGTGGGCCACGCTGGGCCGCATGGCTTTCGGGCCCATACAGAACGCGCTGAAGCGCCGCGAACAGGACATTCAGAACTCTCTGGACGAAGCCCGCAAGGCCCGGCAGGAAATGGCCAATCTGAAAGCGGAGAACGAAGCGTTGTTGAAGCAGGCCCAGGAAGAACGCGCCGCCATCCTCAAGGAGGCAAAAGAAGCGAAAAACAGCATCATCGAAGAAGCCCGCAAACAGGCTAAGGAAGAGTATCGGCGGATTGTTACGGATGCAAAGGAAGACATCGAGAACCAGCGCATGGCCATGATCGTCGACCTGAAAAACCAGCTGGGGATCATCTCCATCGATATCGCGGAGAAGATCCTGCACAAAGAGCTGAAGGGCGATAAGGACCAGGAGCAGTTCGTGAGGACGCTGGTCGATGAAATTAAACTGAATTAGTAATCCGGTAGGGAAACGACGGCACGGCCTGTCCCTGCCGGTTGAACCCTGCCCCGGGCCAATATCCGAATCATTATGTCTGTACACAGAATAGCCTCCAGGTATGCCAAGTCGCTCATCGAACTGGCTATCGACCAGAATAAACTGGATGTGGTTACGAAGGA
Source organism: Lewinellaceae bacterium (assembly GCA_020636405.1). GTDB lineage: Bacteria > Bacteroidota > Bacteroidia > Chitinophagales > Saprospiraceae > JACJXW01. The sequence continues at coordinate 903,659 of JACJXW010000004.1, forward strand.
TGTCGAGCAGTTCCAGGCACATATGAAGAGCCGCGACCTTTATCTGCTGCTGAAGAGCCCTATCGTGCATGCCGATAAAAAGAAGCATATCCTGAAGCTGATCTTCGATGGCAAGCTCGACGAGCTGTTCATGGCATTCCTCAACATCCTGGTTACCAAGGGTAGGGAAGGATACTTGCCGGAAATCGCCGTCGAATATATGGTGCAGTACAAGCAGGTCAGGCACATCTCTTCCGTGAAACTGACCACCGCTACGCCGCTCACCAAGGAACTGGAAAAGGCCATTCACGACAAGCTGGAGGCCAGCAAATCCACCGACCAGCACGTGGAACTGGTCTCTGCGGTAGACCCTTCCCTGATCGGAGGCTTCATCGTCGAGTTTGAAGATAAGATCTACGATGCCAGCGTCAAGCATAAGCTGGACAAGCTCAAAAAGGGGTTTCGCGAAAATTTTTACGTTTCTAAGATCATCTCCAGCTAAATACAGGTGATCTTAGAAGCCCGCTATTAAGAATAGTTCTCTTATAAAAACTACTGCGCAGGCAGTTATAAAATTTCGAACAATGGTTGATGTAAAACCTGATGAGATATCAGCAATATTGAAACAACAGCTCTCCGGTTTTAGCTCTACAACAGAACTGGAGGAGTATGGCACCGTACTTCAGGTGGGAGACGGTATCGCCCGCGTATACGGGCTGAATAACGCTCAGGCCGGTGAATTGGTAGAGTTTGAGACCGGTGTGCAAGCCATCGTACTGAACCTGGAAGAAGACAACGTGGGCGTGGTACTCATGGGGTCGAGCGAAAGCATTCGCGAAGGTTCCCGCGTACACCGCACCGGCCGCATCGCCTCCATCAATGTCGGCGAGGGCTTCGTCGGCCGGGTGGTCAACCCGCTGGGTGAGCCGATCGACGGCAAGGGCGACATCGAAGGGCCGACCTTCGAATTGCCGCTGGAACGCAAGGCGCCGGGCGTAATCTACCGCCAACCGGTAAACGAGCCGCTGCAGACCGGTATCAAGGCCATCGACGCCATGATCCCCATCGGCCGCGGACAGCGCGAGCTCATCATCGGCGACCGCCAGACCGGTAAGTCGGCCATCGCCATCGACACCATCATTAACCAACGTGAGTTCTATGAAAGGGGCGAGCCGGTTTACTGCATCTACGTAGCGTCCGGGCAGAAGGCCTCTACCGTGGCCAACGTGGCCAAGACGCTGGAAGACAACGGCGCCATGGCTTATACCATCATCGTGTCCGCTTCCGCTTCCGACCCCGCTCCGCTGCAGTTCTATTCTCCATTTGCCGGCGCCACCATCGGCGAATACTTCCGCGATACGGGCCGCCCCGCACTGATCATCTACGATGACCTCTCCAAGCAGGCCGTAGCTTACCGCGAGGTATCCCTCCTGCTGCGCCGCCCTCCGGGACGCGAAGCCTACCCGGGCGACGTATTCTACCTGCACAGCCGCCTGCTGGAGCGCGCCGCCAAGATCATTGAGAACGACGACATCGCCCGCCAGATGAACGACCTGCCCGACACATTGAAAAATGCCAAGGACAAGGACGGTAAACCCCTGGTTAAAGGTGGAGGCTCGCTGACCGCCCTGCCGATCATCGAAACTCAGGCCGGTGACGTTTCCGCATATATCCCAACCAACGTTATTTCCATTACCGACGGCCAGATCTTCCTGGAGTCCAACCTGTTCAACGCCGGTATCCGCCCCGCCATCAACGTGGGTATCTCCGTATCCCGCGTAGGGGGCGCCGCTCAGATCAAGTCGATGAAGAAAGTATCCGGTACGCTGAAGCTCGACCAGGCACAGTACCGTGAACTGGAGGCCTTCTCCAAGTTCGGTTCCGACCTCGATGCCGCCACCACCGCCGTACTCGAAAAGGGTAAGCGCAACGTGGAGATCCTGAAGCAACCGCAATATTCTCCGGTATCGGTAGAGAAGCAGGTGGCCATCATCTACCTGGGCACCAAAGGCCTGCTGCGCTACGTGCCGGTGGACAAGGTGAAAGACTTCGAAGAGGTATTTCTCCATACCCTGGAACAGCGCCATCCCGATGTGCTGAAAAACTTTAAGGCCGGTAAGCTGGAAAAGGAAGATACCGATAAGGTGGAAGCTCTGGCAGCAGAGTTGTCCAAGCCGTATCAGAAATAATTGAATTCATCCTCAACCCTGACAATGAATGTCAGGGCCCGAAAATCTTGATAAATGGCTGCCAACTTAAAAGAGGTACGCGAACGCATCAGATCAGTTCAGAACACGCAGCAGATCACCAAAGCTATGAAAATGGTTTCGGCGGCCAAGCTGCGCCGCGCCCAGGATGCCATCCTGAGCATGCGCCCTTATGCGGAAAAGCTCAATGGCATGCTGCGCAATATTCTTTCCAACCTGGAAGGAGACGCAGATACGGTGTTCGGCCAGCAACGCGAACTGAAAAATGCCTGCCTCGTGGTGATCACTTCCGACCGGGGCCTGTGCGGCGCTTTTAATACCAACGTGTGTAAGGCTGCGGTACATACCATTGAGACGAAGTTCGCTGATGCATATGCCAATGGCAACCTCACCATTATGTGTATCGGAAAGCGGGGTTTCGATTATTTCCGCAAGCGTTACGCTGACGCCCGGATAGACAAGAGCCACGTGAACCTGTTCCACGACCTCAGCTTCGAAAACATCTCCAAAGCCGCCAAAGGCCTGTTGAACGCTTTCGAAAAGCAGGAGTTCGACGCCGTCGATATTGCCTACGGTAAGTTCAAGAACGCCGCTACGCAGTACACGATCACCGAACAGTTCCTGCCGGTGGCCAAGATCGAGAAGGAGGAAGGAGAAACCATGCTGGCCGACTACATCTTCGAGCCCGGTAAAGTGGAGTTGCTCCAGTACCTGGTGCCGACGATCCTGCAGACGCAGTTCCAAAAGTGCCTCCTGGATACGCATGCCTCCGAGCACGGCGCACGTATGACCGCCATGGATAAGGCTACCGAGAACGCCAACGAGCTGCTTCGCGACCTGCGCATCTCCTACAACAAGGCCCGCCAGGAAGCGATCACCAACGAGATCCTCGAGATCGTCGGCGGCGCGGCGGCGCTGGAACAAGGCTAGATCTTTTTAAGAGAGAGAACATTTTTGCTGATATCAACTTTTATCCGAACCACCCCGGATCTTTGGCGAAAGCCAAGATCCGGGGTGGCCTTTTTTTGTCGCTACCTTTTTCCCGGCATAACCAATTCCTGTAAGCCATTGTTTTAGTAGTAGGGCATCAGTGGATAGCCCGCCCGTTTGGCCAGCAAACCGCTTATGTGAAGATGATCCATACCGGGCTCCATCCTTTCTTACCATCCTTTTCCCTTTCGATGATAAGCAACCTGCGGTAGCTCCGGCTCCGGCGGCCCGGCTTTTTTAACCCAAAATCCAAAACGATGAAAAAGACATTATTGTGTGTATTGATGATGGTGGGCGGCATGCTGTGGCTGCAGGCCCAGACCGAGGCCGGCAAGGTACTGATCGGTACCTCGGCCAATCTGTATGGTAGTTCCTCCATTAGCCTGCTCGAAGACTGCCCCAATGCGGTAGGCTTTGCACTCATCCGTCACAAAGCAAAGGCGGACGATTACGAATCTGATGTGACAAAAACCAGTACTTTTAACCTCTCACCCAGGGTTGGGTTCTTTGCAGCAGATCATCTTCTTGTGGGGGCCGAACTGTTTGTCGGTTCTTATAAGGAAGAAGATATGGACGAAGCTTATACGGATTTTGTTGGAGGCCCCTTCCTGCGCTATTATTTTGACCTTCCGAATTTCAAACCTTTCCTACAGGCCGGGCTTAGCGCAGGGCAGATGAAATTGTCAAAAGAAATGAAGTGGAATTCGGTCAACTTCGGCGGTGGGTTAGGCGGCGCCTTCTTCGTCAGTGACAAGGTTTCCATTGATCTGGTGGCCAATTTTGTCCACAGCACGGTAAAACCCAGTGACAATCCGGGCAACAGTAAAGAGTTGTTGGACGCATTTGGCTTCGGGGTTGGCCTGAGCGTATTCCTGTAAAGGAGCAGGCCTGATGTTTGATTTGTGACGTTTGATTTTTGATGTTCCCAAACGGGCTGCCATCAGAGCGCTGAAATCAAACATCAAAAATCGCCCATCGCACATCAAACATCATTTCCGCACCTGTCCATCCCCCTTTACCACCCACTTGTAGCTCGTCAGTTCGCGCAGGGCCATAGGGCCGCGGGCGTGCAGCTTCTGTGTGCTGATGCCGATCTCGGCCCCGAGGCCGAACTGCGCCCCGTCGGTGAAGGCGGTGGAAGTATTGGCATAGACGATGGCGGCGTCGACGTTCTTCAGGAAGGCGTCCACTACTTCCGGGCCTTCGGCAACGATGGCCTCGCTGTGTTTGGAACTGTAGCGGGCGATGTGCTCCAGGGCCTCATCGAGCCCATCTACCGTTTTTACGGACATTTTCATGGAGAGGAATTCCGTGCCGAAGGAATCGGCGGTAGCGTGATGGAGCAGTACGTCGGGGTAGTGGCATTTCAGCGCCTTGTAGGCTTCTTCGTCGGCGTATACTTCACACCGGTGGGTCTGCCCCAGTTGCTGCATAATTTTAAATAAGTCGGGCAGGCGGTTGCGGTGGATGAGCAGGCAGTCGAGGGCGTTGCAGACGCTGACGCGGCGCGACTTGGCGTTGGTGACGATGGCCGTTCCCTTCTTCAAATCTCCACTCTCATCGAAGTAAGTGTGCACGATGCCCGCTCCGGTCTCGATCACCGGTATCTTGGCGTGTTGCCGCACGAAGTTGATCAGCCCCTGGCTGCCGCGGGGGATGGCCACGTCGATGTAGCCCACCGCTTCCAGGATGTGGGGCAGGGCCTCCCGTTCGCTGGGCGCGAGGTAGCAGGCATCCTGCAGGCCGTAGGGTTCCAGCACCTGATGGATCAGGCGGAGGATGGCCAGGTTGGAGTAGTGGGCGTCGCGGCTGCCCTTGAGCACCGAGGCATTGCCCGACTTGAGGCAGAGGGCGAACACGTCGAAGGTGACGTTGGGCCGCGACTCGAAGATGATGCCGATGACACCCAGAGGCACGGTGAGGCGGCGGAGCTGCAGGCCGTTGGGCAGCGTGCGCTCTTCCAGCACCTCATTGAGAGGGGAGGGGAGGCTGGCCACCTTGCGCAGGTCATTGGCGATGCCCTGCAGGCGTTCCTCGTTGAGCAGGAGGCGGTCGTACTTGGGGTTGGTGGGGTCCATGCGCTCGAGGTCTTTCTTGTTCTCGGCCAGGAGGAACTCCACATTGTCCATCGTCAGGGCAGCCAGTTGGGTGAGGATGTCGGCGATGTCGGCATCGCTCAGGCGGACGAGGCGGCGGCTGGCGCTTCGGACGGCCGTCAGGTTCTTTTCGATCTCGGCCTGTAAGCTGTGGGTGGTGGTTGCCATGGTAGTTTGGTTAATGGTTGTCTGTTGTAGTTGTTTAGGTATGACGGTTTTGTGGTGTTGCGGTATTGCGGCCAGCCCGCCCCTGGAGGCCATCAGGATGAACCTCGGGCTCGCATTGAGCCAACCGTAAAACCGAAACACCGAAATACCATAAGGCCTAAATAAACTGTCTGTTGATAGTTGTTCGTTTGGTTGGCCAGGGCGGGAAAAGAGGTTGCAAAATAGGGAAAGAAGGGGGGAAAAGCAACTCGTGCCGCGATCATCCCTGATCGCCAGGCTGGTACGGTGTAACATTTATCCCCTCACCGCATTATTTCTTAAAACGCGCTCATGAAAAACCTCCCACAACTGCTTCTCCTGCTGACGCTTCATTCCGGTGCCTGCGGGCAAAACAACGGCAAACTGTTGTCGTTTTCCACGATTGCTCCCGATTCTATCTTCTATTACCCTATCGATACCACGGATTACCTGGACTACCACCGCCTCATTTTCCAGGCAGAGCAGTATTTCCTGGATGGAGAAGACTCGCTGAGCCTGGAAGTATATCGGAAAATATTTGATGCTTACTCCTTCATCTTTGCCAAAGATGCGGCCATCGCCGCCCAGGTTGCTGCGAAAACGGGAGCCCTTGACTTTTTCCTGCATTTCACAGAAAAGGCATTCCGCTCGGGCGTAATGCTCGATTGCCTGATGGATATCCCTGTCCTTGCCCGTTTTGTCGGCCGGGAAAAGTTGAAAGATACGTTGGCGGTGATGAACGAAGTTGGCAGAAAGCAATATCTGGCGGGTATCAACCTGGAGCAAAAGCAGCGTTACATCCAGCGTTACCGGGAGGAGCAGGCTTTTAAAAAAGCGAAAGCGTTTGAGTCGTACAAGCAGGCCGTACTGGCCAATGTGATCCTCTTCTGGAACGCCGTTCAGCACTTTTATCCTTACCGGGGCATTTTGGGGGTGGGGGATGGTTGGCAGCAAAAGATCAGATGGATGCTGCGGCAGGCGGCGGAGGTGGAGAGCCCCGAGGCCTTCGGCCTCTTTTTCAAGTCCTGTGCCGCCCTGCTGAAGGACGGCCACGCCGGGCTGGTGCACGAGTCTGAACTCGATGATATGTGGCTGCCCCTGGAACTGGGCTGGATGGAGGGGCAACTGGTGGTAACGGAAAGCGGCTTGCCCGGGCAGATCAGCCCGGGCGATATTCTGAAAAAGATCGACGGGCAGGACGCCGCGGCCGCCTTCCACCGGGATACGGTCCTGTACTCCGGCACGCCGCAGTGGAAGGTGGCCCGGGCGCTGAAAAACCTGGGCGCCGGAGAGCAATACTCCACCGCTGCCCTCGAGCTGGAGCGCGGCGGCCGCCCGTTCCGGGTTGAGGTGCAAAGAGACTGGGGGGATTTCCCGGAACCGGCGTTGTTCCGGGAACTGGAGCCCGGCTACTTCTACGTCAACCTGGCGGCTATCTACGATATCGACACCCTGCTCGGGTGGGCGCCGCGCCTGTCCGAAGCGGAGGGCGTCATCTTCGATGTCCGGGGGTACCTTCAGAACAATTGCTCCCGGTTCCTTCCCCACCTGCTGAGCGAGGCGGATACTGCCGGCAACTGGATAAAAATTCCTCAGCTCCTTTATCCCGATTTTTTCCAGCCCTCCTTTGAGGCGTCGGGCTGGCTATTGACGCCCAAGGCGCCGCGGATCGAGGGCCGGCTCGCCTTCCTCACCGATGGGAGGACCGTTTCCGCCAGCGAGTCTTTCCTTGCTTTTGTCCGGCATTACCGGCTCGGGGCCATCATCGGCGGCCCGACGGCCGGCGCCAACGGGCCGCGCAACTGGATGCGCCTGCTCGATGGCTACATCCTCCACTGGACGGGCGCCTATGTTACCCTGCCGGACGGCTCCCCCCTTCACAACCAGGGAATCGCCCCGGACTATTCCGCGGCGCCCACTTTAAATGGTATCCTCAACGGAAGAGATGAAGTGCTGGAGTTGGCGTTGTCCATCCTGAAAAGAAACAGTAAATGAACAGCCTCATGAAAACACCTGCCTTGTTTTTCCTGCTGCTGCCCTTGCTTTCCATTGCCCAGAACCTCGTCCCCAACGGCGGCTTCGAAGCCCACCATTCCATAGAGTGCCACACCTGCTACCAGGGATCGGAGGATTTCAAAAAGCTCACCCACGGCTGGGACGACCTCAACACCAACCCCATCCTCTGCGATGTCGGCTATACCAAAGAGCAGGACCCCCGCCGCCGCCTGTGCCTGCTGGAGAGCCGCTGCCCGGGCGGCGGGCAGGCCGTGATGCAGCTGGAGTACACCCCGCGCTGCACCGACTGGGAGCACCTCACCAAAGGTTGCTCGGATTACCTGGGGACGACGCTTTCTCAACCCCTGGAAATGGGCAGGGTGTACGAGCTGTCGTTCTGGCTGTACATCCCCTCCGGGCAGGCCGACACCGACCCGGAATTCGCCCGCCACATCGGCTTGAGCCTGTATCCGAAAAAGATCCGCAACCCGCAAAGCGCCCTGATCGCCAGCCGGGCCTTTCTGGCGGATACGGTGATCTACGATCAATGGTATCAGATGAAGTGGCAGGTGAAGCCGCTCTGCCCGCTGAAGTACCTCGTCGTGGGCGCTTTCCGCGGCGGCGGCTGGCCTTCCGATCACACGTTTTGGGACCGCGGCATTTTTTATGTGGATGAGATCGGCGTGCGGGAGATCGGGGAGGTGGAGGTAGATCATGCTGCGGCGCTGCATTTCTGTAAAGAGAAAGAAGAGGAGGAGGGCGGCCTGGTTTTAGATATCCCGGGCGCCACCTGTTATTTTGCGAGCGGGGACAGCGTACTGACGGCGGAGGCCCGCGCCGCTCTGGACTCCTTCGCCCTGCGCGCAAAGGAATACCCCAATATTGCCTTTACCATCTCCGGCCATACCGACAGCATCGGCAGCCATCACGAAAGCCTCTCCCGCGCCCGGGTGGAGAGCGTGCTGGCCTACCTGGAAGTTCAGCATCAGCTTCCCCGGCTCCGCTTTGTCCCCATCGCCGCCGGCACGGGCAAACCCGCCGCCGATAACGCCACCGGGGCCGGCCGGCAGCTCAACCGCCGGGTGGATATCCGGCACGCCGATTTCGATATGCCGGCGGTGATCTACCGGCAGGCGCTGGAGCACGCGATGGCCGGCCGTACGGCCCCGGCGTTCAAAACGTTGAATGTATGGCTGCACCTGGCGCCTCAGCAGCAGCAACTGCTGATGCTGTTCGACCCCAGGCTGGCGCCCATCAAAAGCGGGCCGCGCTGGGCGGCGGTGCAGGCGGCCGTCCGGAAGAGCTACGGCAAATATGCCCAACCGGAGCTGGCCTTCCTCCTCGATTCCCTCTGGGCGGAGGACCAGCGCCACCGGACGCTGAAGTACTACATCGAGAACCTGGCGGTTTTCCTGCACGATTATGACGAGGGGACAGCCAAATGGGATGTCGATTTTCCGGCGGGTGATGCGGGGATCGTCGCTGCGGATGAGGCGCATTTCACTTTTCTGGAGTCCCTTCTCAAAGAGGGGAGCTGGCCCCGTGGAATTCGCGAAGCGGCTATTCCACCGGGCTGGCCCCGCATCTCCGAAGTAGGCGAGCGCGCCGCCAGGGCAGCCTTCCTGATCGTCAACCACCACCTGGATACGGCTACCCTGGCCTTCTACCTGCCCCGGCTGAAGCGACGCTGCCTGGAGGGCGAGGCCGAGTGGCTCTGGTACGCTACGATGTACGACCGCCTGCAGGTGCTGAAGGGACTGCCCCAGCGCTACGGCACGCAGTACCGGCGGGTGGAAGGGGAGGAGGAGTATGAGCTGTTTCCGCTGGAGGATGCAGCGATGCTGGATAAGTGGCGGGATGAGCTGGGGTTGGAGGCTTTGCAGCATGAAAGATAGTTGGGGGCATTTTCAAGTTTTCGGCGTATCAATGTAGGGCTCCAGGCAAGTTTTTGGGATGCGTCTTGACCTAATTTGAATTTTTCCTTATACTTGTAATGCCAAGTATTTCTTTTCTTCTTTTGAATTTTTTTTATCGATAAACAGCGCTCTTAACCCACGACACATACTACTTTTTTCTACAGCAAAAAGACAGGGGCCAAATGTTTCTCAGAAGAATAGTTGAGAAGCCTGTCTTCCTGTACCTCTAACCGAAATGTGGCAACAACGCTTGAGTGGCAGTATTTGCTCAAGTCTGTTTTTTGTTGCAAACTCAATCGGATTAGATGAAGAAATTCCCCTTTTACAAGCAGTTGGACGTCATGGATTGTGGCCCATCCTGCCTGCGAATGATTGCCAAATACCACGGGAAGTCCTATTCCTTACAATTCCTACGGGAGGCGTGCTACATTGACCGGGAAGGGGTAAGCCTGAAAGGGATCAGTGAAGCCGCCGGCAGGATCGGATTTCAGACAATGGCGGTCAAAGTGCCGTATCAGGGCCGCAATGGTGCACCTTCTCTATTGGAGGCGCCGTTCCCTACGATCGCCCACTGGAATCAGAACCACTTTATCGTGGTCTATAAAGCCAATAAAAAATTTGCCTGGATCGCTGACCCTGGGGCAGGCAAGTTTAAACTGAGCCGGGAATCTTTTGAAAAACATTGGCTGAGTGATCAGGATAAGGGTGTGTGCCTGTTGCTGTTGCCGGGTGGTGAATTTTATAGACAGGAGGATGAAACAGAAAAGAGATTGGGGTTCGGATATCTTTTTAACTATCTGAAGCCTCATCGAAAATTGATCGTACAGTTGATCCTGGGCCTGGCGCTGGGTTCTTTGTTTTCGCTTCTTTTTCCTTTTCTTACCCAGTCCATCGTAGACGTCGGCATTCAAAACCAGAATATTGGTTTCATATATTTAGTATTGATCGGCCAACTCGTTCTTTTCCTTAGCCAGATGGCAGTACGTTTTATTCAGAGCTGGATACTCCTCCATGTTGGAACAAGGATGAATATCAGCCTGATCAGTGATTTCCTGATCCGTTTGATGCGGCTGCCTATCGGGTTTTTCGATACAAAAATGACCGGAGACCTGCTTCAGCGCATTAGCGACCATCGCCGTATAGAGGCGTTTCTTACGCAGTCTACTCTGACCGTTGTTTTTTCAGCGTTTAACCTGGTGGTTTTTAGCCTGGTTATGCTTTTTTACTCAAAGGTCATTTTTCTGATCTTCCTCTTTTCTGCCATTCTCTATCTTATATGGATATTTTTCTTTTTGAAAAAGAGGCGGGAAGTTGATTACCGGGCTTTCCAGCAAATGTCGGATAACCAGGATACGCTGATCGAATTGATCAATGGAATGCAGGAGATCAAGTTGCAAAACAGCCAGGAAAAACGCCGCTGGCGCTGGGCGGACATACAGGCGAAGCTTTTCAGGGTACAGATCAGCGCTCTTTCCATAACTCAATATCAGGATGCAGGTGCATCCTTTATCAGCCAACTGAAAGATATTCTTATCACCTTCATCGCTGCCAAAGCTGTAATTAGCGGGCAAATGACCTTAGGGATGATGCTTGCGGTACAATATATACTCGGGCAGTTGAATACACCTTTACAACAATTGGTTGGATTTGTGCGGAGCGCTCAGGATGCCCGTATCAGCCTCGAGCGCCTCGGAGAGATCCATCAACAGCCGGCGGAGGATGTGGCAGAACCCGGCCAATCCAACATGGTGCCAGGCGGTGATATTAAAATCGAGCATCTCTATTTTCGATATAATAAACTAAATGACTGGACGCTTGAAGATGTCAACTTATGCATTCCCAGAGGGAAGGTAACTGCCATCGTTGGCGTAAGCGGTAGTGGAAAAACGACCCTGTTGAAGCTTTTACTGGGATTTTACCCGCCTGAGAAAGGACAGATTAAAATAGGATCCGTCAATCTTAATCAGATACAGGCCAGGGTGTGGCGCAGGCATTGTGGTGTAGTAATGCAGGATGGCTATATTTTTTCGGATACCATTGCCAATAATATCGCCGAAAGTGACGGCAGCTACTTCGGTGGCCGAAAGATTGATCAATTGCAACAGGCGGTACACGTGGCCAACATCGATGGCTTTATAGAGGAGTTGCCCTTGGGATACAACACCATGATCGGCGCTAAAGGAAATGGTGTAAGCCAAGGGCAACGCCAGCGGCTCCTGATTGCCCGAGCAGTTTATAAAGATCCGGAATTCCTTCTTTTTGATGAAGCTACCAACGCCCTCGATGCCAACAATGAACGGGTGATTATGGAAAAGCTGGAACGCTTCTTCGAAGGGCGTACGGTTGTTGTGGTTGCTCATAGGCTGAGCACGGTGAGGAATGCAGATAAGATCCTGGTCCTGGATAAAGGTAGGGTAGTAGAGGAAGGCTGCCACCAAAGTTTGGTTGGACAGAAGGGGGTGTATTATACTTTGGTGAAAAACCAATTAGAATTAGGAAATTAAAAAGGTCATTATGCCGTCATCAACCAATGGTGTAACCACTAATACTATAAGGCAACAAGATAGCCTTCAGGAAATGTTGGGCCATCCTCCGGGCTGGATTCTTCATTCCGGGATTACTGTCATAGCCTTTGTGATTTCGGTTTCCCTTTTATTAAGCTGGCTGATCCGTTATCCTGATGAGTTGCCTGCCCGTGCCGTCCTCCAACAGGTCAACCCGCCACACGAGTTGCGTCCATTAATGACCGGCCGGATTGATACAGTTCTTAAGCCTGACCGAACCTGGCTGGAGCCTGGTGATCGGGCCGTAATCCTGGAGAGCACAGCTAACTGGCACCATGTGGATAGCCTGCAAAAGTTATTGGAAGCAGAAAAGGAGAGGCCGGTTGAGTGGCCAAAAAATATGCAGTTAGGTAGTATACAAATCGCCTATGCCGCTTTCCTTCAGGCGTGTGATGACTGGCAGTTTTTCTGTAACCGGACGATCTACGAAAGCCGCGAAGCGGCAGCGAAAAAAGAGATGATCGCCATAAAGAGGCTGGAGGCAGCCTATCAGCAACAGCGCAATTTTTTCCTCCAGGAAAAAGCAATTATCGAAAAGAAATTGGAGCGGGCCCGGCTGTTGCATCAGGATGGGGTATCAAGTGCTGCAGAATTGGAAGAACAGGAGGTTCTGCTGCTTCAATACGAACAGCGACTTCAAAGTTTAGAAGTCACTTTGCTACAAAACCACGTTCGATTACAGGAATTGGAATCCATGCTGGCAGAGAACCGCGACCAGTATCAGCAAGGCCGGAACGCCTCCCGGCTTTCACTGGAGCAGGCCAGGCGCCAATTGCAGGGAGCTTTGGAGGAATGGGAGTCTCAATACGTGTTAAAAAGCCCGGTTGCCGGCCGTTTGGAATTATTGAGCGAAGTTACTAATCATTATATGTTGCAGGCTGGCGAGTTATTGGGTACGATAGTGCCGGAAGGTGACGGCGGGCATATGGTGGCTCATCTGCGCCTGCCGGTTTCCGGATTGGGCAAAATAACTGTTGGTGCTCAGGTGAAGATCAGCCTGGACGCTTACCCCGAGAGAGAATTTGGGCAAATTACAGCTAAGGTGGATGAAATAGGCAGCAGTGGGCTCAAAGGAGAGGAGGGGGCGTTGGAATACGCCCTTAAGTCATATTTGCCAGATTCAATCATCACGACCTATGGAAAGTCCATCCCGGTTACGCCCCAAATGCCAGGTACGGCAATTGTCATTACCAAAGATCGGCGGATACTGGAACGGGTACTGGAACAATTTATCGACATCTTCAAAAATCGATAGCATTATGAAACTGATGGAGCAACTTAACCAACTCGACCGCTTGGATGCATTGATCAGAAGGAAAGCAACGGGCCGGCCCAAGGATTTGGCGGAAAGGCTTGCTGTAAGCGAACGGACTATTTACAATCTATTGGAAATACTAAGGCTTCTGGGAGCTGAAATTGATTTCTGTCGTGCCAGAGGTAGTTACTATTATCAAAACGAAATAAAATTTCGTTTTGATTTAGTTGTGAGGGGATCTGAAGAGAAAAAAATGAGAGGAGGCAAAAAAAAGAATGGGAAAAAAGTGGATACTGAAAATTTTTTGCAGGGCATATTGGCATTTTTGGACGGTGGCTTGATGAAGGCTGTTTAAATCCTTTGGAACAATGTTTCCTTCGAGCTACCCCGGCCGAGGCCAAAATGCGGAAATTCCGTCCCTTCCATCTTGCTGTCATGCGCAGGGCTGCAGGAGAAAAATACGGACGCCGATTTTCCTTCAGCGAAATGAAGGATACTTTTTCAAAAAACACAATAATCGATCCTTATGAAAAAAAATGCCAAGTTCACCTTTGAGAAATTTGAGAACAATAAGCTTTCCAATTACCATGTGATCCAAGGGGGGAAAATTTACTCCACCACCGTCCAGGGTTCTAATAATGGTGGTGTAGGGTGCAGTGATACTATCGATACCGAAACGGATAACGGCTGGGAGATGAACGGCGATGCGGTTGATTACAACAAATGCTGATATTTACCAGCAGAACCTAATTTACTTGGGCAAAGTTTCTTTGCCTGATCAAAGATGTGGTGGGTAGAAAACTATTTTCTGCCCACCTCCATTTGGGCCTTTTATGCAATGCGGATGTCATGATATTGATCTTGAGCGAAGCTAGTGACCAATCTACCAACGATGTTATCGATTGGCTCAACCACTTTCAACTTAACTACTTCAGAATAAATGAAACAGATAAAATCAGGATCAGGAAGATAACCATAAAAGAAGAGGCCGGTTTCAACGCCAATCTGGAAGTGGAGAAGGCAGAAGGGAAATGCCTGGAGTTGGAGCTCTCTGATGTAAAGGCATACTGGTACCGAAGAGGCAATTTCAATATTGAGTTCAATCCGATAAAAGATCGCAAATATGCCAATGTCTCCTGGTATGTGAATAAATATCTGTTTCAAGAAAGGGAAAAACTGGCCACTATGCTACATCATCACCTTCAGACGGTGCCGCATATCAATTCCTACTTCGATAACCACATCAATAAACTCCACGTCCTGTCAGTAGCTTCCCGTGTAGGGCTTAAAATCCCGGAAACTTCCGTTATCAGTTCCAAGAAAGCGTTGCACGAGCTCCTGCAACAAAAAAGGCTGGTCACCAAAGCACTCAGTGAAGGGGGATTCCAGGTGGGAAAAAAGATAGGCGTCGGGGCATATACCAGCCTGGTTTCAGAATCTGAAGCCCAAAAACTGGACGATAATTTCTTTCCGTCCCTTATGCAGGCTTACATAAAGAAAAAATGGGATATAAGGGTGTTCTATCTCGACAGAAGGCTTTATGCTTCAGTAATCCTTTCTCAGCAAAAGGAAGAGAGTGTGGATTTCAGAGATAAAGGCCCGGATCACTTCGCCCATCGGGTAGTGCCTTACAATCTGTCTCCTGAAGTTGAGCGCAAACTGAGAGGGCTGATGGACGACCTGGGATTGAATTGCGGATCTGTAGATTTGGTTGAAGATCAGGATGGAGAGGTCATTTTTCTGGAGATAAATCCAATAGGGCAGTTCGGGTTTATTTCAAAAGCCTGTAATTATGGTTTAGAATATAGGATTGCCAAAACCCTTTGTAAATATGAAAAAACTCTTTGATCGATATTCGGGGCAATTGCCGATAATGCGGCTTTTCTTTAAATGGAGCTATCCTTTTGGCCGTAAAACAAAAGTGCCTGCCAAATATTATTCGGCCACATATATGACAGAGGCGAAATATAAAGAAGAGGCCTATAAACCTATCCTGGGGAATTTGAAAATCATAGTTTCTACCGATGCTGGACAGCCGTAAGTATATTTCCGTATTTGATGATATGAAGGTGGTGAAAGGAATTGCCCGGACCGCTATTTATGATCTTGCGCAGGGTAATATTTTCTTCGTCCCCGGAATAGTAGGGGAGGTTCTATTGGAAAAAAAGGAACGCACCTTGGGCGCGATATTGACAGAATTACCAGAGGAGGAGAGAGAATGGTTGCTAGATATTATTACTTGTCTGGCGGAAGAAAGAATTATTCATCAGGTTGATGGACGAGAACTGGAAAGGTTCACCCCTTCAAAAGAAACCCTGTTCAGTAGCGGATTGATCTACAATGCAGTAATTGAATTATCAGGTGAAAGCCGATTCCTGGACGAATTAGAGGAAATTATCATAGAAATGTGCCGGTTGCAATGCAGATATGTTGCTCTTGTTGTGCGGCAGTCCATAGGAAACCATAAGATAGCCTCCATTCTTCAACAGATTGTCAGAACGGACATCCAGGAGTTCGAAGTCATTTGGGATTGCTATGATGCCAGTAGGAAAACCATTGAGGCTTGCCTGGCAAGCGAAAAAAACCGGGCAGTTATTATTCCTGTTAGCCTGCCCAACAAAAAATTGAAAGAGGAGGCCTTCGCGCAGGAAAGAGTGTATCTGTCTGAGGGCGCATTTATTCTTGATGAAGAAGTAATGGCAGCTGAAATTCGCAATTTTTTTACGGTCAACAAACCATTTTTTTATGAGGCAAAAAACGCCAATCCCTATTTTTTTAAAAAGGTTAGTATTGACCGTTCAGGGAATATTAAGAATTGCTTATCGCAAAACTTCAGTTATGGCAATATCCTTGATGGATCACTGGAAGCTATTTTATCGGGCCATTCATTCCAGGAATTATGGTATGTCAATAAAGAGAAGGTTCGGGGATGCCGGGATTGTGAGTTTCGGTTCGCTTGCTTCGATATGCGGCCGCCCCGCAAGATGGGGCACGATACCTGGGAGTATTCTACTTCTTGTGGCTATGATGTGGTGCAGGGCCAATGGACAAGGTAACGGAGAGGGTTTCGTCTCGTTCAATCCTTTCCCCGTAGATTCTTTTGCTTTTCAAAAGATGGATACTTCCGATTATTTAGATTATCACAGGTATATCTATCAGGCCGAGAAATTCTTTCTGGAAGGAAAGGATTCGCTTAGTATGGAACTCTATAAAAAGGTCTTTGCTGCTTACCCTTTTATCTTTGCAAAAGATGCGGCGATTGCTACTCAAATAGCAGCAAAGAATAACAATTTGGCTCTATTCTATTACTTTGCCGGCAAGTCATTCTCAGGAGGGGTACAACTCGATTGTTTCCTGAATATCCCAATACTGTCACAATATATCGGACGAAATAACATAGCAGATACCCTGTCAAAGATGAATGAAGGACATAGGATGCTATACCTTGCCAGCATCGACCTGAAAAAGAAACAATTATACATCAGTAACTATCGCAAGGAACAATTATTTAAGAAGGAAAAAAAAATTGAAGAATACAAGAATGCCGTACTTGCCAACATCAACAGGATACGGCAGGATATTACCGAAGGCGGATTTCCCGCCGACCGTATTATTGGACTGGATGATGCCTTCCTGACACCCGAACGTGACCATTGTCAACTGAGTAGCGAACTGGCGCTTATCTCTCTTTATCATTATCCTTGCTCCTATTCTACCTTTAAGGATGTATGGTTCGAAGAGGTGCGGAAAGGGAATATTCACCCAAAGGATGTTGCCTATATCTTTGAATATGAAGGCGAACTTTCCAAAAACAAGCACAATCGATTTGAAGATCGTTGTACTCCTTTAGACAAAAGCAGTATTTTAGTTTACATTGATTGGGATTCGCCATTAGATCCCGCTACATTTAAAAGGGCTAATGAACAGCGGCAAGCATTTTTTCTACCTCCAATCCAGCATGATTTGGAGAAAAGGGAATATGCACAGCGCAATGGCATGAGATTGTTTTTCGGCTTTGGGATAGGATTTTTCAGAGGGCACCGATAAGAAGAGGCCCCGGCTTATCACAGGATGGAAGGCCCTTTGGCAAATGTTTCGGTTCCGGCTTCACCCCTTCGGAAAATACTTCTCCATCAACATCTGCACCTCCTTCCGCTTATTCGGGAAGTGCACATTGAGCGCTTTCTCCGTCGGATCGATGATATAGCGGTACTCTCCGTCTCCCGCTTTCACTTCAAAGGCCATGCGGCGCACAGTGTATACAATGACGCCGCTTTCTTCATTGATCGATTTCACCTCGCCGGCCGCCTGGCGTTTTTTGAAATCTTCAGAGTCCATCCGGCGTTGAATGCCCCGGTTGCGCTCGTGCTTCTCCAGCTTGTAGATGATCATTTGATCGTCGTCGCCGATGGCTATGGTTTCCAGGACGTGCACCTGGCCGTACAGCTCTTTGGTGTAGCCGTCGCTTTCCAGAGGAGAAGTGGATAATTTGTTTTCCGGAACCAGTAATTCATTGGCCTCCTCCAGCTTACCGTCATTGATGGCCAGATAGATCCGTTGAAGGTCCCCTTGTGTCTTGCCGCTATCCCGTGAACAACTGCTGAGCGCGCTGATGAACAAGAAAAGAAAGAGTATGCGATGCATGATCTGTTGTTAAGTGCGTTTCGCAAGGATAAACGCAACTTGCGAACCTTTAGTGTAGAGGAGGGGCCATTTTCGGGCCATTTTGTGGTGGTGAAAAAACGGCCAACCAACGTTGCCGGATTTAGAATTGAACTGAATTACCCAAACCCGGCAGCGCCCGCCTGCCGTGCCGTTAAGCCGGCAGTTTTTCAAAACCCGAAAGTGGTTTGCCAGGAGTGGCAAAGCGACGATATCCAGCATCTCCGATAAACACCGCCGGGTTAATCGGCCTGGCGCCTGGCCGAAAACCCGACAGGTTGAGCTTGGGCGGAGACGAATCCACGAATCCCGAATCCCTGCCTTCGCCATCACCTTCGCCGCTCGAAGATGGCCATGGACGGGCAGAGACGAATCCCCGCCTTCGCATGAAGCTACGGCGGGCGGAGACGAATCCCCGCCTCCGCATAAAGCTTCGGCGGGCGAAGACGAATGCACGAACCCCGAATCCTACCGATTCGGCGCCCAGTCCGGCGTTCCCGCCTCATAGGGCCGGCAGGCCTCGTTTACGCCCGGCACCGGGTCGTACACCAGCACTTCTTTACCTACCGTCTCGGAAGTGAAATAACCCAGCAGGATGAGCTGTTTGAGCTTCAGGAAGAAGGGGTAGTCCGCGTCGTCCAGGCCCGGGTCGGCGTCGACGACGGCGCGGGCGGCCTGGTCCTGTTCATTGAGGAAGGCCAGTTGCTGCTCGGGGCTGCAATCGAGGAAGGACTTTCCGTTGGCCTGCTCGCAGCCGGCCATCAGCTGGGCCATCCCGTTGCGGAACAGCTCCTTGTCCTCCGGCTTCTTGCAGTCGGCCACCATCAGGTCGACAAATTCATGTGCGAAGACGTCTTTGGCGCCCGGCGTGTCCGTTTTGGGCAGGATGCACTCGCCGATCTCGGCCAGGGTGACGCCCTGTTCTTTAGTGAAAAACTTGGGCGTCCAGGCATCCAGCGGGCTTTTGGCCTCCGGCTGGCAGCCCTGCAGCAGGCTGGCGATGGTGGAAGAGGATATGGCAAAACCCGTGAGGAGGGCGGTTCTTTTGATGGCTTCTCTGCGGTCCATGGATGGATGGGTTTTCGCTGTTCGCTATTCGCTGTTCGCTATTGGCTTGCCCCGCCAACTGCGAACAGCGAACCGCGAACAGCAGCTTACAAATTCATTTTCTTCATTTCGCTCACAGCGTAGTCGGCCGCGCGGGCGGTCAGCGCCATATAGGTCAGCGACGGGTTCTGGCAGCCGGCGGAGGTCATGCAGGCGCCGTCGGTGACGAACACGTTGGGAGCGTCCCACACCTGGTTCCACTGGTTGAGGACCGAGGTTTTGGGGTCGCGGCCCATGCGGGCGGTACCCATTTCGTGAATGCCCAGGCCGGGATAGGATCCGTCGTCGAAGGTTTCGACATCCGCGAACCCGGCGGCTTCCAGCATCTCGGCGGCGTCGTTCATCATATCCTTGCGCATGGCCTTTTCGTTTTCCTTGAACTCACAGTCGATGGTGAGGGTCGGCAGGCCGTGTTTGTCGCGCACGTCTTTATTGAGCGTCACCCGGTTTTCCTCGTAGGGCAGGCATTCGCCGAAGGCGGTCATGCCCAGCTGCCATGGGCCGGGAACGATGAGCTTTTCTTTAAATTCGGCGCCCAGGCTCATGTTCAGCTCCGCCACGCCCTGTGTCCAGTCGCGACGGCTGCCGGCGCCCTGGTAGCCGAAGCCGCGCAGGTAATCCTTGCGTTCGCTCTGCTTGTCGAGGTTGCGGAAGCGGGCAATGTAGAAGCCGGTGGGCCGGCGGCCTTTGTAAAAGCGGTCGGCGAAGCCCTCGTGGATACCGCGGGCGCCGCAGCGGAAGTGGTGGTCCATCAGGTTGCGGCCCAATTGCCCGCTGCTGTTGCCCAGCCCGTCGGGATGGTGTTCGCTGGCAGAGTTGAGCAGAATATGGGTGGTGCCCAGTGCGGAAGCGCAGCAGAAGATAATGCGGGCGAAGAATTCGAGGCTCTCGCCGGTCTCCGCATCCAGTACACGAACACCGCTGGCCTTCTTGGTTTCCGGGTCGAAAATGATGGAATGCACGACCGAATGAGGGCGGATGGACATATTGCCCGTCTTCTCCGCTGCCGGGAGGGTGGCGGAGTTGCTGCTGAAGTATCCGGCGTAGGGGCAGCCCCGGATACAGCGGTTGCGGTACTGGCAGGGGCCGCGGCCGTTGTGGGCCTGCGTGAGGTTGGCGGTCCGGCCGATGGTCAGGGTGCGGCCGAAGTTCAGTTTCATGCTGTCGCGCAGGTGCTCCTCCACGCAGTTGAGGGCGATCGGAGGCAGGAATTTGCCGTCCGGCAGATGCTCCAGCCCTTCGGCCTGGCCCTGTATGCCGGCGAACTGCTCGACATAGTCGTACCAGGAAGCAATGTCCTTATATCGGATGGGCCAGTCTACCCCGTGCCCGTCGCGGGCGTTGGCCTCGAAGTCGAGGTCGCTCAGGCGATAGGAATGGCGGCCCCACATCAGAGAGCGCCCGCCCACGTGGTAGCCACGGATCCAGTCGAACCGCTTGACCTCGGTGTAAGGATGCTCGGTATCCTTTATCCACCAGTGCAGGCTTTCTTCCTTGACGGTGTAGCCCGTACGGTTTTGTTTTTGATAATCCTTCAGGATCTCTTCCGGGAGGGTATTATTCCGGTATTTGAACTCCCAGGGTTCCGTCATGGCCGTGGGGTAATCGTTGTGTTTGACCATGCGCCCGCGTTCGAGTACGAGCGTTTTTAGCCCCTTCTCCGAGAGCTCTTTGGCAGCCCAACCGCCGCTGATACCTGAGCCGATCACAATGGCGTCGAAGGTATGCTCTTCCTTTCCTTTTGAGTTGAAATACATAACTGGCTTCTTAAATGCGAGTATAGTAATACTAGGATGAAAGTAAAAAAGTAGTTCCAAGATGGGTTTGAACGGTGCTGTCGGATATCACGAGACGCTAAACTATCAAAAAAATATTTTATCGAGATAGCGTAGGGGGAAATATTAGAGTAAATTTTACACTTTGTCTTTCAGAAAATTGCTTTCTGTTGGGATGCTTGCCAATCCTGGTTTGGAAATTCACCGCAAGGTTGGTACTTTCATAGTAGGCATAATACCTATCCCATATGGCCATCAGGATCTTCATTATATCATGGATCACCATGCAGGTAATTGCGCTTTCGGGCCAGGAGTTCCTCGTCATCAACAGCAACCGGGAGTTGTTTCGCGTCGACATGGGGGATTGCTCCGCCCGGTTCGTCTCTTTTGTTCAGGTGAATGGAGGGGGCAGCATCAGCGATATTACCTATACGGATGATGGCCGGCTATGGGGGATTACCACCGATGGGCGATTACTGATCATTACGGAGAGCACCGGAGAAACGACAGTGGCCTACAACTTGCCTAATGGAAATTCTCCCTTTTTTACATCGCTGGCAGCTGACGGCGAAGGGCGGATCTATACAGCCGGCAGCAACGGGGACCTTTATGTTTTTGATACCCAAACCTCGTCTCATACCTACCTGGGTAATATCGGCTACGGCTCGGCCGGCGACCTTACCTTCTACCAGGGCCAGCTCATCATGGTCTCGACAACCAACTGGATGATCGATGTTAACCTGGAGGACCCGCCCAGCAGTTCGTTGCGGATGAACTTCAATGTGGGCGGCCAAATATTTGGTATCGTGACTTTCGTTGAAGATTGCGACAACACAGTCACGTACGCTACCAATGATGCTGTAAACGGTGGAGTTTATCAGGTCGATTTCTCGACGAACCAACTCAGCCCGGCCTGTAACCTGGGCGTTCGGATCTTCGGCGCGGCCAGCCTCCTGGAATTCCTGGCCGCCGACCCGGTGGTGATCGACGAGGTAACCACTACTCCTACGAGTTGCGTCAGCCCGCAGGGGAGTATTGAGGTACTCGCCAGCGGCGGCAACGGGCCTCTGTCCTACAGCCTGGACAGCATTCATTTTCAGTCTAACGGTACATTTACCGGCTTGCTCCCTGGCGATTACACCGTCTATGTGCAGGACGGGCGAGGCTGTTCCGCCAGCCAGATGGCCGCGGTAGGGGCGATCGGTGAAGCGCCCGTCATTACCGCTCTGTCCGTTCAGGCAGATAGTTGTGGAGTGGGCAACGGTGCTATCGCCATCGACGTTGAAGGTGGTTTACTCCCTTACCAGTACGCGCTCAATGGAGGGGCTCTGGCAGACGCCCCGCAGTTCAACGGCCTGCAGGGGGGCGCTTATACCGTGAGGGTAATCGATGGCCGGGGGTGCAGCGTTTCTCAAATCGCTACCGTTCCAGGTGCGCCGGGCCCGCAAATAGAAAGAATAGGCGTAAGATCCTGCGGCCCCGGGCGCAGTGTGCTTTCGGTCGACGCCGGAGGCGGTACCGGGCCCCTCCTCTACGCCATCGGAGAAGGTGCGGGACAGGCAGAACCCGAATTCACCGGCCTGGATGCCGGCACATTCCTGATATCGGTTAGGGATGAAGCGGGCTGTACGGATGTGCAAAGTACCACCATCCTTGCAGTGGAAATACTGGAGATTACCAGTATTGAAGCCCAGGCCTGCGGGGCCGGTAACAGCAGCCTTACGGCGATGGCCAGCGGCGGGTCGGCCCCTTTAAAGTACGGGCTCAATGGCGGGCCGCCTCAAAATTCGGGCAGTTTTGAGAACCTCAGCGCCGGAGTATATGCCTTGCTGGTCACCGACAAAAATGGTTGTGAGGCGTCCGAAATCCTTTCCATTCCGGAATATATCCCTCCCCGGATCGCAGGCGTGGAGGTGGTGCCCAGCCGGTGTGGTACAGATAGCGGCGTTTTGCAAGTGGAAACGGAGGGGGGAACCCCGCCCTTTCTCTACATCCTGGATGGAAAGGAACAACCGGGGGGTGAATTTCCCGGACTGGCGCCGGGCCGTTACCTGCTCTCCATTCTCGATGTCAACGGCTGCGGTGTAATGGACTCGGTTCTAGTAGGAGAGCGTTGTCCTATTTATTTTCCCAATGCCTTTTCTCCTAATGAGGACGGCCGCAACGACCGCTTCGAGATCTATTCCAGTGCCGGCGTGCAGATCCTCAACTTCCGCATTTTCAACCGTTGGGGAGGGCTGGTGTATGAACGGCAAGGCTTCAGCTCGGAGGAGAAGAGCAGCTTCTGGGACGGCCGGTTCCGGGGCGAGCCGATGCCGGCCGGCGTGTATGCGTTTTATGTAGAAGTACGCAATGCGATCGGTGAAGAGGAGTTTTTCGAAGGAGAAGTGCAGTTGGTGCGATGACCTCGGTGGCGCCGGGCCTTCACTACCCCTTAAAAAATAAGTTCGCTGATTTTGAAATGTGGTGAAGGCTGGAAGCCGGTAAGGGCTGAAGACGAGCCACAATTCGAAATCTCCAAATGGTGAACTTATTTTTTAATCACTGCCAAGTTCCATTTTTTCAGAAAAATCCCTTATTTGCATTGATCTCTTGTGCCGGAAAGCGGCAAAAGAGACAGCACTGTTGCGCACCGGATAAATTCGGTAATCCGGTAAGCCCAAAAAACGAATACATGAAAGTCCTCTCCAAAGGTTGTGTTTATGGTTTGCGGGCGTTGCTCTACATCGTGTCGGAGAAACCCCGCGAGGAGTATGTCAACATCCGGGAGATATCCGAGGAGTTGGACATTTCCTTTCACTTTCTGACCAAGACCTTTCAGTCTCTGACCCAAAAGGGTATTCTTCGGTCTTACCGCGGGCCCAACGGCGGCGTAACCCTGGACCGCCCTCCGGAAGAAGTCTCCCTTGCCGAAATCATCCTCACCCTGGAGGGAGAGGACTTCTTCGACAAATGCCTGCTGGGCCTCGCCGGCTGCGGACAGGCAGCCCCTTGCCCGGCCCACGAATTCTGGATCGCCCACAAGGCGGAGCTGCGGGCCGAGTTCGAACGCACGTCCCTGGCAGATATGGGCCGGAAGATCAATAAGGAGAAGTTGCGCTTGGGGCCGTAGGTAGTTTGCCGGATGGTTCGATGGTTTTATAGGCTCCCCGAAGGATTACATCTCGCTGGAGATTAAATCTTCGGATTAGCAAAAAAAATATACTACAGCGTGAAACAATTTTAAGATAAAATAGTATGAAATCTTAAAAGGGTTGTCTTGTTTACTCTTTCCCTCTTTAATTCCCCCCGGAAGAATAGGCCGGCCAATTCATAACAAAATGTTACATCTATGAAGACAGTTCTACCTCGCTTGTATGCGTTGTATACCCTTTTTCTTCTGGGCAGCGCACTAATACCACTTACGGCTCAGCAATACCGGGCCATCGACGGACGCAACAACAATTTTCTGGAACCCGAATGGGGGGCTGCCGGAGTACAAGTAGTAACGGCCACTACTGTCGGTTATGAAGACGGGATATCAGAACCTGCCGGCCCCGGCCGGCCCAATCCCCGGTTTATCAGCAACGCTCTTTTTGCACAGACCAGCCTGAAGAATGACCCCCGCGGGCTGAGCGCTTACACCTGGGCATGGGGACAGTTCATCGACCATGACATCACGCTGGTGCCGGACGATCACTCGGAGAGTATGAACATTGCCGTGCCCCCTTTCGATGCATTTTTCGATCCGGCGGGCACGGGGTCTGTCGTCATCCCCATGCGTCGTTCCGCCTATGATCCGGCAACCGGTACGGGCCCGGATAATCCCCGGGTACACATCAATGGCATTACTGCCTTTATTGACGCTTCGGCCGTTTATGGCGCCGACGAGGAAAGGGCAGCCTGGCTGCGTTCTTTCGCCGGAGGCCGGCTAAAGGTGTCTACCGGCAATTTGCCGCCCTTTAACACCACCACAGGGGAGCTGGGCGCGCCGATAGATCCCAATACCCCCGCTATGGCGATGCCTTTCCCCTTTGTACAGCACTGGTTTGTCGTTGGAGACGAACGGGGCAACGAAAACCCTTTCCTGCTGGCCATGCATACCCTCTTTCTGCGGGAGCACAACCGTTTGTGCGCCGAGCTGGCAGAAGAACATCCCGCCTGGACGGATGAGCAGCTCTACCAGCATGCCCGCAAACTGGTGGGCGCCCTGATGCAGGCTATCGTCTACGAAGAATGGCTGCCCACGCTGGGCGTCCGCCTGCAACCCTATAACAGTTACAACCCCTATACCGACCCCGGCATCATGAACGTCTTCTCAGCCGCCGCCTATCGTTACGGCCATTCCACCATCAACAGCATCCTGCTGCGCATGGACGACGACGGCCATCCTATGCCGCAGGGTGACATCCTGCTGAAGGACGCTTTTTTCAACCCGGAAGCTACCCTCGAGGTAGGCGGCATTGAGCCTTACCTGATCGGCATGTCTACTGTCGTCGAACAGGATTTTGACTGCCAGGTTATCGATGGGCTGCGCAATTTCCTCTTCGGCCCTCCGGGCGCCGGCGGCCTCGACCTGGTCGCGCTGAACATCAACCGGGGAAGGGACCGGGGCCTGCCCGATTACAATACCGTCCGCGCCGATTTTGGCATGGCGCCGAAGGAGCGTTTTGAGGAAATCGTCTCTGACCCTCTGATGAGCGCCAGCCTGGAAATGGTATACCACGATGTCAACAACATCGACCCCTGGGTAGGCATGCTGGCCGAAGATCATATGTCCGACGCCTTGTTTGGCGAAACGGCCATGCGCATCATCGAGCATCAGTTCATTGCCTTGCGGGATGGCGACCGATTCTACTACGAGAACGACCCCTGGCTTACCCAGGAGGAAAAGGCCTGGATCAAGGGCAACCGGCTGGCTGACATCATTCGGCGCAACTGTCCTATCTCCTGCCTGCACGATGAGGTGTTCATCGCCCAGCCGATCGCCGTGACACCTACTGTAGCAACTGCCGAGGCCCTGCCGTTCAGCGTATTTCCGAACCCCGCGCAAGACAGGATCAACCTTCAGCTGGGGCAGGAACTTTCCGCGAAGGCCATCGTCCGTATCACGGATAGTTATGGCCGCGAGGTGCTCCGCCGTGAAATCGCCTCTCATTCCGGAGAGCAACCCTTCGCAATCGATCTGGATGGCTCCCTACCGGCAGGACTCTACCGGGTATTTGTAGTGATGGATAGCAAAGTTGGGCACCAACCATTTATAAGGGTGTCGGCGAACTAATGTGCTCCGGCATTCCTCTGCGGCGTTCTTTTTTGCGTGTATGAGACAGTCAGTTCATAAAGGGCGCTGCTTTTAATCTGGTTTTGTTGGGAATGGATGGCAGGTACTTTCAAAGTGCCTGCTATCTTTTTGATCCGGCTGCTTATCTTGCGGAAAATTTCTCCTATGAAGCCCTTTCAGGTCGATCCGGACATTCGCAAGGCCGTTACGTTGCCTGCTGCCTTTTATGAAGACCCTGCTATGTTTGAACAGGCGGCGGAAAAGATCTTTGCCGGCACCTGGCAGTACGTGGCCGATGCCCGGGTTTTGGGCGAGGAGTCCAACGTTTACCCATTCACGCTTCTGCCCGGGGTATTGGATGAACCCCTGTTGCTCACGCGGGATGCCGGCGGCCATGCCCGATGCCTGTCAAACGTATGCACCCATCGGGGCAAGGTCATCGTAGAACAACCGGGAAAGATGCGCCAGCTCACCTGTGGTTACCACGGCCGTTGTTTTGGCCTGGACGGCGCCTTTAAAAGGATGCCGGAGTTTCAGCAGGCTGAAAATTTCCCTACCGAAGCGGACAACCTTGCCCGGGTAGGGCTGGAGGAATGGCTGGGATTGTACTTTGTCTCTCTGTCTCCCTTTGCTGATTTTGACCTCGTCACACGGCCCATTCGCGAGCGCATTGCCTGGATGCCGTTGGATACCCTTGAATTTGCGGAAGAAGGCACGGTAGATTACGACGTGAAAGCACATTGGGCGCTGTACTGTGACAACTACCTGGAGGGTTTTCACGTACCCTTTGTGCACCCCGGGCTGAATGCCGCGCTGGACTTTGGAAATTACGACTATGAGCTCTTCCCTTACTGCAACCTGCAGGTGGGTATTGCAAAGGAGGAGGAACCCTGCTTCGATATCCCCGAAGGGTACGCCGACCATGGCCGCCGTGTTTATGCATACTATTTCTGGCTTTTTCCCAACCTGATGTTCAACTTTTACCCCTGGGGCCTGTCGCTCAATGTGGTGGAGCCGCTCGGACCGGCCCGCACCCGCGTGCGCTTCCGTACCTATGCTTTCCGGGGCCAGGCGCACCGCCGTATCATCAACCGCATCGACCAGACGGAAATGGAGGACGAGGCGGTGGTGGAAAGCGTACAACTGGGCATTCGGTCCCGCTTTTACCAACAGGGGCGCTTTTCACCGTCGATGGAAAAATGTGTGCACCACTTTCACCAGTTGGTGCAGCGGTTTATGGAATAGTATGGGTACCGGAGAAGCAAGAGAATGCCTTCGCGGGGATGAGCCCATAGCATGGCTACGAGCCATACGTTCGTTTCGGTAGTAATTCGTCTTGGACTGGGGCCTTTACCTGCTTTTCTCTATTTGCTACAACTTTTTCCCGGCTAAAATGCTTACATTTGAAGCTTTCATCACGACAATAACTGACCATGAAATTTAGCACTTCTATCGTTCTTATCCTCATCCTGGGCCTGGTTCTGGCCTGCTCCAACAATGAGAAGAAACCGGCCACGGTGCAACAGCCGGCCGACAATACTGCCCCGTCGCTCACACCGCCGCCGAACATCAACAGCGGCACTGCGGCTGCCGGTGGGGTCATGCATTACACCTGCCCCAATAACTGCGCAGGCAGCGGCGGCGATGCAGCCGGTAACTGCCCGGTTTGCGGCACGGCATACGTACACAATGCCGCTTATCACAACCAGCCCGCTGGCGACGCCGGCAACAACCCGATGATCCAGGTGCCCCAACAGGAAAGCCCGGCACAGAACGCGGCGGGCATCTATCACTACACTTGTCCCAGCGGATGTGCAGGAGGTAGCGGTACGGCAGGCACCTGTCCGCAGTGTGGAGGAACCCTGGCGCACAACCAGGCCTATCACCAGTAGGAGAGGTTTTTGTTCAGCAAACAATGGGACGCGGATCAGCGCCGGTTTGGAGAGCCTGCCTTCAAGGATAGGCCGCCTTCGCGCTGCTCCGTGTTCCAATTGCCCTTCCCTTCGCTTGTCAATCTATATACAAATAATCATAGTGCACCAGCGCTCTTTTCCCCCGCTGCCCCACATACTGCCGGGCCAGTTCTGAGCCGTACTGCGCCTGTCCAAGCCCGATAGCCTGTCCCTGGCTGTTGAAGATCCTTACAATATCCCCCTTCTGAAAATCCCCTTCGATACGGGTGATGCCAACCGGGAGCAGGCTGGAAGCTTTTTCCCCTGAACAGAGGGCCGCCTCCGCTCCGGCGTTGATATGGACGGCAGCTTTGCTTTCGGAAGCGTGGTAGGCCAGCCGTTTTTTTACATTGGAAATGGATTCGGCAGGCAGGAAGCGCGTGCCGGTAAAATCCCCCCTCATGATATCCAGAAGGATGTTGCCCCGGCGGCCATTGGCGATGATGGTCGTGATGCCCACCTTGGCGGCCTTCTGGGCAATCCGGAATTTCGTGTGCATGCCGCCCCGGCCAAATGAGGACCGGGAGGGCGCAATCGCCTTCATCCACTGTTTATCATCGAACGCGATCTCCCGGATGACGGCGCTGCCGGGTTCACCGGGCGGGGCCGACAGCAGGCCGTCTACGCTGCTGAGGATGATGAGCGCATCGGCGTTGGTCATGGCGGCCACCAGGCCTGCCAGCTCGTCGTTGTCCGTAAACATCAACTCGCTCACGGAGACGACGTCGTTCTCATTGACGATGGGCACCACCTTATCGCGCAGCAGGGCGAGAAAGCAGTTCTTCATATTGTTGTAGTGGGTATGCCCCTGGAAGTCCGCCTTGGTGGCCAGCACCTGGGCGCAGAACAAGCCGTGGTTGGCGAAAAGCTGCCGGTAGATCTCCATGAGCCGAACCTGCCCTACAGCAGAGAGCACCTGCCGTCGTACTACCTTGCTCATGCCTTCCGGAACCTGGATGAGGCTGCGGCCGGCGCCTACTGCTCCGGAAGACACCAGGATCACCTCCGTGCCCGATTGCTTGATGGCGGCTATCTGGTCTGCCAGGTGGCTGATGCTGGTGATGTCGAGCAGTCCATCTTCCCGCGCCAGCACGTTGGTCCCTACCTTAACGACGATCTTGCGGAATTCCGGCATGCTCATTATGCTTCGATTTAGGATTACTTCTTTTATGTGCTTTGCTTTCCGAACAAAATTTCGGTCAAGCCCTTCTATATTAGGAGAGGTTT
Organism: Lewinellaceae bacterium; assembly: GCA_020636405.1. Lineage (GTDB taxonomy): Bacteria > Bacteroidota > Bacteroidia > Chitinophagales > Saprospiraceae > JACJXW01. The sequence goes on from JACJXW010000004.1 coordinate 932,830, forward strand.
GACAAAAATAGGCTAAAAATTGTACCTTTGTGGACCTTTTCACAAGGCTTTGTCCTTGCTTTTTCTCAAGACACCTGATCATCAACTTAAATATCAAAAAAGTTTAGCTATGCCATTCGATCTCGATATGATCAAGGCCGTTTACCAGGCCTTGCCCCAAAGAGTGGAAGAGGCCAGAAAACTGCTCGGCCGCCCGCTCACCCTCGCCGAAAAGATACTCTATTCGCACCTTCACCCGGAATCCCCTCTTCAGAAGTACAACCGTGGGAAAGACTACGTCTTCTTCGCTCCCGACCGGGTGGCCATGCAGGATGCGACCGCCCAGATGGCCCTGTTGCAGTTTATGACTGCCGGCCGGGATAAGGTCGCGGTGCCTTCCACCGTCCATTGTGACCACCTCATCGAAGCGGAGATAGGCGCGGATAAAGACCTGTCCAAAGCCAATGAGGTCAACAAAGAGGTCTACGACTTCCTATCCTCCATTTCCAATAAGTATGGCATCGGCTTCTGGAAGCCGGGCGCGGGTATCATCCACCAGATCGTCCTCGAAAATTACGCCTTCCCCGGCGGCATGATGATCGGTACCGACTCGCATACGCCCAATGCCGGCGGCCTCGGAATGGTCGCCATCGGAGTCGGCGGCGCAGATGCGGTCGACGTTATGGCCGGCATGCCCTGGGAACTGAAGATGCCCAAACTGATCGGCGTGAAACTCACCGGCAAGATGAGCGGCTGGACTTCCTCCAAGGACGTCATCCTCAAAGTGGCCGGCATCCTGACCGTGAAGGGCGGAACGGGCGCTATCGTGGAGTACTTCGGGCCGGGCGCCGAATCGCTGTCCTGTACCGGAAAAGGTACGATCTGCAACATGGGCGCCGAGATCGGGGCAACCACCTCAACTTTTGGATACGATGAGGCGATGAGCCGCTACCTGCGCGCTACGGAACGTGCCGAAGTGGCCGAGCTGGCCGACGGCGTTCGCGAACACCTGACGGGCGACCCTGATTGCTACGCCAACCCGGAGAAATACTTCGATCAGGTTATCGAGATCAACCTTTCCGAACTGGAGCCCCACATCAACGGGCCCTATACTCCAGACCTGGCCTGGCCGATCTCCAAGTTTGCCAAGGCAGTAAAGGAAAATAACTATCCGCAAAAACTGGAAGTAGGCCTGATCGGTTCCTGCACGAACTCTTCCTATGAAGACCTGGACCGCGCCGCTTCCCTGGCCCGGCAGGCCGTGGCCAAAAAACTGAAGGTGAAATCCGAATTTACGGTGACCCCGGGCTCGGAACTGATCCGCTATACGGTGGCTCGCGACGGGCAGCTCGACGCCTTCGAAAAGATGGGCGGCGTAGTGCTGGCCAACGCCTGCGGCCCCTGTATCGGCCAATGGGCCCGTCATACCGACGACCCCAACCGCGCCAATTCCATCATTACTTCTTTCAACCGGAACTTCTCCAAGCGCAACGACGGCAACCCGCAGACGCGCGCCTTCGTCGCCTCCCCGGAGATCGTTACCGCCATGGCCATCGCCGGCGACCTGACGTTCAACCCGCTGACCGATACCCTGATCAACGAGGACGGGCAGCAGGTGAAACTCGACCCGCCCAGCGGCATCGAACTGCCCACCAAAGGTTTTGACGTAGAAGACGCCGGCTTCCAGCCACCGGCCGCAGACGGCGGCAACGTGGTGGTGAAGGTGGATCCGAATTCTGACCGCCTGCAACTGCTGACGCCCTTTGAACCCATCACCCAGCAGCAGCTCAAAGGCATGCGCCTGCTGATCAAGGCCAAGGGCAAGTGTACGACCGACCACATCTCTATGGCAGGCCCGTGGCTGGTCTACCGCGGCCACCTCGACAATATTTCCAACAACTGCTTCATCGGCGCCATCAATTATTTCAACGACCAGGCGAATAAGGTGGCCAACTACGCCGATAGCGATACCACAGCGGAATACATGGCGGTGCCCGACTCCGCCCGCAAGTACAAGGCTGCCGGGATCAGTACCATCGTGTTCGGTGAAGAGAATTACGGTGAAGGCTCCTCTCGCGAGCACGCCGCCATGGAACCGCGCCACCTGGGCGTGAAGGCGGTCATCGTCAAATCCTTTGCTCGTATTCACGAGACCAACCTGAAAAAACAGGGCATGCTCGGGCTGACCTTCGTCAATCCGGCCGACTACGAGAAGATCCGTCAGGACGACAAGATCGACCTGCTGGGCTTCGATACCATGGCGCCGGGTAAGAACCTCAAGGTAGCGCTCCACCACTCCGACGGCACTACCGATGAATTCGAGGTGGCGCACACTTACAACCAGGCCCAGATCGACTGGGTGCGCGCCGGCTCGGCGCTGAATAAGATCCGGGAGGAACTGGCGGGAACGGGGGAGTAGTGTTGGAGTGCATTCGTGCTAGTGTATCAGTGCATTAGTGCATTAGTGCATTCGTGTTGGAGTGCATTCGTGCATTAGTGTGTATGTTGGCTGCCGGACTATTAATTGTACGGCAACCAAGGTTATAAAACATAAACGGCTATTTGGGGCGGTTGTCCTGAGTAGCCGTCTTTTTTTGGCGGTGCGCCTGTCCCTAATGGTAGGAGAAAGTAGCCCGCATCCTCCCGGCATCGCTTGCAATCAGTTTTATTTACCCCTTCAGTTTGAAGAAAATTCCCGCTATTTTTTGAAAGTATATTTTATTGTAAATGAGGTTTTTACAATTTTTTATCTATCTGGATGGACTCAAATCTAATGGTAGAAGTAATCAAATTAGTGTCACTAATTTGATTTAAACTCAAAAAGGTGTTAAATTGTGTGTGCCTTTTGGTGCAAGAGACAATACCATAACCCAACTTGCTAAGGAAGATTTAAATACCGAACCCTTTTCCCTGGGAAAAGGGCGCAAAGCAATTGGATTATGGTCAAACTTGCAGAACCAAGGCCCTTGGGGCAGATTCGGCAACCGCCCCAATCGCCACGCTATTTGATATTCTTGCTTATTGGGGCTATCTTACTGATAACAGCCTATAAAGGAGCAGATTTCATTGAGGTTGGAGAAGACGGTAAGCTCCGCTTGTCCAAAAAACGGCGGGAGAAAATGGAACGGGAGATCGAGAACCTGAAGGAGGCGGAGCAGTATGTGTTGGTGGCGGTTACAGATGGTTGGTATCCCTGTTTCAATTGTGGTATGTATACTACCATTTTTCTAAGGAAAGACGAAGAATGGAGGTATGGCGTTACTATTCATGGTAAGAAAAAACGATACGGCGAAGCCATGCTTTTGGCAAAAGGGTTAAGGTATCACATCCAATACACAGGAACGATTGAGGATTGTCTGATCAAAGAGAAAGAAAGAATTTACTATTATGCTTTGCTTCCCGAGAATCTAAAGCGGGCTGTACCTTTAAAAAGGCCTCCGGGAAATAAGATTGACAGATAAAATTACTCCGATGAGATTTTTTGCTCCATTCGCAGTCACCACTATAGCCTACGAAGAAGTTGCATTCAAACTCCCTCTGATCAGGTTTATGGATATTTTAAACGAAAACCTTCGGCTTGATAATTATGGAGTCATTGAAGGCCTGGGCGTCATCTTCATCATCAAACCACCGGAGAACAAGATCCATGAGGAGGGCGTGGTGTACAGCCGCAAATACAAAGATATCCGCATTCTCAAGCGCCTGCCCTGGGACTTTGTGCTGAACCATGACGAAGAGGCCGTTCTCCACCTCATGGCGCGTACCTACCTGGAGATCCTGGATGAACTGCCAAAACAGAGAAAAATAAAAGACTTCGACCTGCCTGCCCTACGGAGAGATGTAGAACAGCTGTTCAATGCCCAGGGATGGCTGGTAGGGCAGGAGGAGGTTGGTTGATTGGGTTGATTGAGTTGGTCAACCCAATCAACCCAATCAATGAATCACAAATCAACCCTTCAACGTAGCCTCCAGTGTGATCTCCGCGGCCTTCAGCACTCTGGAGACCGGGCATCCTGCCTTGGCGCCATTGGCCAGTTCCAGGAATTTTTCCTCACTGATGCCGGGCACTTCCGCTTCCAGCGTGAGGGTGATCCGGGTGATGGTGGGGGCCCCATCTACTGTTTCCAGGAAAAGTTTGGCTTCCGTTCTCAGCTCTCCGGGGGTAAAGCCGGCATTGCTCAGTTGTACGGCCAGGGCCATGTTGAAGCAGCCGGCGTGAGCGGCGGCTATGAGTTCTTCCGGGTTGGTGCCCTCTTTGCCATCCTCGTTTTGAAAGCGGAGGCGGAAGGAATAGGGCTGTTCATTAAAGGCTCCGCTTTGGGTGGTGAGCGTTCCTTTGCCCTCCTTGCCCGTGCCTTTCCAAACAGCTTTTGCAGTACGTTTCATATTGAAGTCAGTTTTTGTTCTATAACAGAACAGCTTTCTCCCCCGTAGGTTCGCCGGAAGGAAACGGTTCTTACCTTTTGTTCCCGGGTAAAAGGGCAACCTTCCTGCGGGGAGAGCGGAAATGGGAAAAATTTTGTAAATCAGTGTGTTACTCTTAACTTTATTCTCGTCAAAACCAATGATTTTCCAACCAAAAACAAGACTATGTTAAAGGAATTCAAAGACTTTATCATGCGGGGCAATGTGCTCGAGCTGGCCGTTGCCGTTATCATTGCTGGCGCCTTTGGCGGAGTGGTTGCTTCTTTTACGAATGATGTTATCATGCCGCCGATCGGCCTGGCATTGGGTGGGGTTGACTTCAGCGACCTGGCCATCACTCTGGCCGGCGCCGAGATGAACGACGCCGGAGAAGTGGTCAAAGAGGCTGTTCAGATTCGCTATGGCGCCTTTGTCCAGAAAGTAATCGATTTCGTGATCATTGCCTTTGTCATCTTCATGCTGGTGCGTACCTACAATAGCATGCAGAAGAAAAAGGAAGAAGCTCCTGCTCCTGCACCTCCTCCCGGGCCTTCGGCTGAGGACCTGCTGGCGGAGATCCGCGACCTGTTGAAGAAGCAGTAATGCTGCGATTGTATACGAAAAAGCGCTGCCCGGGAAATAGCCGGGGCAGCGCTTTTTCGTTTCAGGTTCCGGGGTTGCTTCAGGGCGCGATGATCAGCTTGCTACTCCACTGCCACTCCTCACTTCTGATATCCATAATGTAGAGCCCGGGAGCCAACCCCCCGATGTTCGCCTGGTGCAAGCTTCGGGGGGGCGTATGAGACAGTAAGCCTTTCCACGCCAGCCGGCCCTCCTGCGTATACAGCCGGGCGCTCAGCGTAGCTCCGGTTTCGGCGGTTATCAGCAAGCTCACTTCCTCCCGGGCCGGTTGGGGGAAGATACGGATCTCCGGTTGTTCCTGTTCCTGGGTTACGACGGTCGGAATATCAGGGTACAGCTGCCGCTTGGGGATCACTTCCCTCGGGAGCCGGGTGCTTCTCCAAAAGAGTTGGCAAACCGCTCCGCCGCCATCCTCAAAATACTCCAGCTTGATGGGGTAGCGGCGCCCTTTTTCCAGGTAGATACTACCCTGAGTTTCGGTCGGCGCCTGAGGCACCCATCGGTCGATGACCAGTTCGTCATCTACCCAGAGGCGAACACCGTCATCGGAGATGATATAGAAGGTGTGCTCTTCGGAGAAGAGAGGCTCGATGCCCCCTGTCCAGCGAATCGAAAAGAAGTCCTCTCCGATCAGGTTGGGCGCCGCCGAGCTGCCCCCCCAACTGAAATTGATGGTGGTGTCGATGCGCCAGAAGGCCGGGGTACCGCTGAAATTGTGTTCTTCTTCATCGTAGTATGCCCCGGTAAGGCCCGATCCGGAACCCACCTGGGCCTCGTCGTAGTATGCCGTAAGGCTCAAGGCAGCGGCCGGCGCTTGTAAAGACAGTGTAGGCTGATCTGAGCCACCTTCCCACTGGTTGAAAGTAAAGAAAGATTCACCCTGTAGTTGGGTAACCGGAGCCTTTACCGTCCGCAATATGCCCACTACGCTATTGAAGGTGTGGGGCGTACTAACTGTTTGCCCGTCGATCCTGAGCTTTAGCCCCGGAGGTACGGTGTTCACAGTGATGCTGGTTTTTTCCGGCAACACATCCTGGAATACCGTACGGCTCAACCCTTCCTGGTCGACGGCCGTAAGATGGACGCGATACCATACATTATCGCTGGTTTCTCCAACGATAGGGATGAGGTAGAAACCGTTGTCTATCCCCGTTACAGGCGCCATGGCGGGGTGCGTATGTTCATCATGGTGGAAATCGATGCGCCAGATCATTTGTTCCGCTCCCAGGCTGCCGTCTTCGGCATCGTTGGCGATTCCACTGAAGAAGAGGGTATCCCCGGCCCGGTAGGTGAGGTTTTCAACGGGGGTGAGTATTGTTGGATCTGGGCGTGTGTTGGCCGTAACGCTGAGCAGTGCCTCATCGCTGATGGCTTCTCCCTGCCCGTTGCTTACCCGGCAGCGGAACCGGCTGCCATCATCCGCCAGGCTGGTGGTGAGAGACAGAACAGGATCGTTAGCGCCGGAAATGTCTACTCCGTTGCGTTGCCACTGGAAGGCGAGGGGAGGGGCGCCGGATGCGGAAACCTCGAAGGCAGCCTCTTCTCCTGCCGATACCAGGATAGGGCTGGGATGGGAGGAGACGAAAGGCGCGCCACTACCGGTAAAAAATATGCGCCATAGGACTCCGTTGGAGGTGCTGGTATTGTCCAACTGAGAGCCACCTCCTAATCCGCGCCGTTCCAGATAATACAAGGACCCATCGGGTGCTGTCAGCAAGCTGATCGGGCGCTCGATACCGGTGGCGAAGGTTTCCATGATCTCGCCGCTTTCAGGGTCCAGGACCTTGAGGTATCCGGCGCAATAATCACCGAAAAAGTATTTGCCCAGATATTGAGGCGGAAACTGAAGTTGTTGCGGATTGTAAAAAGTGGCCCCAATTACGGCGCAGCCGATACTATGGCTGTAAGCATACAGCGGTTCTTTATAAGCAGGAGGCGCCGGAGCGCCGGAGAGAGGCCCTTCTACCTCACTCCAGCCGTAATTGCGCCCGGGCAGTATTTCGTTGACCTCCTCGAAATTGCCGCCGCCGACATCGTTGGCGAACAGGCGGCCTGTACCCGGCTGCATTGCTGTAGTAAAGGGGTTACGAAAGCCATAGGCCCATATCGCCTGGTTGTTACCTGTGAGTTGCCCGTAGAACGGGTTGTCTTCGGGAATGCTGCCATCGGCGTTGATGCGCAGTATCTTTCCCAGTGTAGTGTTGAGGTTCTGTCCGTTATCGGCGTTGGCGCCGTCTCCTACGGCGATGTAGAGCTTTCCATCCGGCCCGAAATGCATGGAGCCTCCATTGTGGATGGTTCCCGACAGGGGCTCCAGTTCGAACAGGGGTACTTCACTATCTGGCAAGGCGTAGTTGCCATTGGCCGTAAAGCGGCTGATCCGGTTGAAGTTGCTCCCGATAACCGTGTAGAAAATATAGATGTAGTTGTTTTGTTCGAACCCAGGGTCGATGGCGATACCTCCCAGCCCTCTTTCATTGTAGTTGTCTACTTCTATCTGCAGGAAAGGATCGGGCAATAGCACCCCGTTTTCCACAATGAGTACGCTGCCGTTCTTCTGCGTTATGAATATCCTCCCATCAGGGGCGGCGGCCATAGCGGTAGGGTCGAGGCCTTCAGCCACCTTTTCTTCTGCAAAGCCGGGAGGGAGCTGGGCAGCAAAGAGGGCATGAGAAAGCAAAAAGGCGAATAGTGAATACCAGAATTTCATAAGTATATCCTTGATTGGTGATTTTGTATGAACAGGCCCGGCTGAACGGGATAATCAAAGATAGATATATTCTTTGTGATGGCAGGATAGGCGAATGCCCATTGGGAGCGTACTTTTTCCCATTGGGCAAAAAAAAGAAGCCAACCGCTTTGCCGGGTTGACTTCTCCTATAGAGAGCGCGTTAATGGAAAGTCATTCAGGTGTTGGAAGTACGAATTTGTTTTTGGGATGAAAAGAGATTTGCCTGAGGATCGCAAATGCTGGTTGCACTTTTTTGTGTCGCCTGAAATAAAGGGGGCACAAAAAAGCCTGGATTATCAGGGCTGACAACCAATTATTTACGGCTAATATACTGTTCGAAAATGAAAAATAGTACTGTGATCTGACTAACGGACGCTTTGGTGTAAGGAACGGGAAAGAGGAGGCTAGTGATACAATCAAGAATGTGGCCGCTACAACCGACTGATATGATCCAGGAAATCGTTGCGTTTTCGTTTGGAAACAGGAATGCCGGATCCATCCTCGAGGATGACTATTCCTTCCTTATTGTATCGGCAGATGAACTCCATGTTGATGAGGTGAGACTTGTGTACCAGGAAAAAACCATAAGGTTTCAACAAGCGTACGAATTCGCCGATATTATAGGAACTGGTGATCGGGGGCCGATCCTGAATGCTGATCTGAGTGTATTTATCCATTCCTTCACAGCGTATGATCTTATTCGTAGCAATAAACTCCAATCCATCCATAGTGGGTATCCCGATCTTATTATTGCCATGCCCGGGGTGAGAGAGATTTTGCAGCAGTTGCTGGTTGCGGATATTTTCCTTTTCCTTAAGAATGCGTCTTCTCGCCTGGTGGACGGCCTTGATGAACAATTCATCCTGAATAGGTTTCAGGAGGTATCCAATCGCACAAAAAGAGATGGCGTCGATGGCGTACTTATCGAAACCGGTGACAAAAATGATCTCGAAGTTCAGGTTGGGAAGCCTTTTGAGCAGGTCAAATCCACTTTCTCTGGGCATAGCCACATCGAGGAAGAGCAGGTCAGGCTGGGAAGATATGATCATGTCAAATGCTTCCTGAGCATTCTGAGCCTCCCCGATGATTTCAATGTCCGGAAAATATTCCTTCAGTTTTCCGGCCAATGTTAGGCGAGCGTGTTCTTCATCATCTACAATTATGGCCTTGATCATATCCAATTCTAACTTTGTAATAAAAAAGGGGCTTTTTATTTCTTCTTGCGCTGCAAATAGCACAGGGCTCCGTCCCGGATTATTCAATTTCCGGTATTTCAATGTCCACTTTGGTACCGGCAGGATGTCCATTTTCGTCAAAGAGGTCTTCAATACTGATGTTTAGGAAATAATCTTCGACCTCTTTTAAGGTTTGCAGGCGTTCATTGATGATCTGTAGTGCTCGCGACTTATAGTTTTTATCGGATTGCTGGCGGATTTCCATTGCCCGTTTTCTACCAATACCGTCATCTTCAACAACAATTTTTAATCCTCCATTGATCGAAGGAGCCACCGACATTTTTAAATGCCCTTTGCCCTCCTTGTGGAAAAGGCCATGGTTGATGGCGTTTTCCACGAATGGCTGGAGCAACATGGTGGGCAGTAGGGCGGTATGCAGGTTAATTTCTCCGCTGGTGTGGAGTTCGAAATCGAACTTCCCTTTAAACCGGAGTTGTTCCAGTTCTACGTATAGCCGGATCAGGCCTATTTCTTCGGCGAGGCTGATGTATTTGTTTTTTGATGATTCAAGGAACAGGCGCATCAGATGAGCAAATTTGGAGAGGTACAGCTCGGCCTGCTTTTTATTGTTGCTTTGGATGAAGAACTGAATAGCACTCAGGGAATTAAAAATGAAATGCGGATTCATCTGTGACTGAAGCGCCTGAAGTTCCAATTCGGCAAACCGCTTGTTGATCGCCGTCTTTTGAGCAGCTTTTTGCCGGATCGCCCGCACCCGAAGCCAGTAGGCTGTCCATAGGATGAGGCCCGCTAGCAGTATCCAGCCCGCAATAGCCTGTCTGGACTTCCACCACGGTGGATATATGGTAAATACGATGGGCGGCAGGGGGGTATTGGCAAGGCCATTGATATCGATGGCCTTTATCCGAAAGGTATATACCCCCGGCTGGAGGCCTGTGTATCGGGCCAGGCGGTTTGTTGTATGCTGAACCTCCTTTTCGGCATTTGCGAGTTGGTATTCGTAGATGATTTTTCCGTAACTCTTATAGGAAATGCCGGTAAAAAGAAGTTCGATCTCATTCTGGTCATGAGAGAGTTTGAAGTTTTGGGACAGGGGGACGGCCCTGTTATTGATGCGGATCTCATTCCATATTAACCGGGGAGGGGTAGAATCCCGAAAAGGTAAGGTGCGGTCGATGACGGCCAGCCCTTCATTCGTGCCGGCGTAAATGAAACGCTCATCGACGTAAACGGCGTTAGCCTCGTTGGTGGCCAGGCCGCTGTTGGTGGTCAGCACCTGAATTACACGGCTGTTCTCTATAGGGGAAGCTGGGGCGATGCCCTTGATGCCCCGGTTCGTAGCTATCCATGCCAGGCCATCGGAGCTGATGAAAACATCCTGGATGATGTCATCCTGTGTTCCGGAAATCGGGACGGCCTTTTTTCCATCGAAAGCGAACAGGCCGAAGCCGTCCGTTCCGATCCAAAGCATTCCGTTTTGGCCAACGGCAAGATCCCAGATGTTGCAGGCCGGCAAGCCCAGGCTATCGCCAAAATACCGGTACTGTCCGTTATGAAAGTAGCCGAGGCCGTCATTCTGCCCTATCCATAAACTCCCTTGTTGGCCAAAGGCAACAGCATGGGCCCTTTGAGTGGAGATCAGTTGAATAACCGATTGCCCTGAATGCCGAGGGGAAAAGAGAAAGGAAAATTGGGCTCGCGCAACCGCAAGCTTGTTCTGTTCCTCGCTCCATTCCAACCCTTTGACGAAAAGGTGCAGGTCTCCATTTCCAGCGTCCCGGGACAATTCCTTTTCGTAAAGGCCATGATCGATAACCGACTGGGTGATCAGGCTGGAAAAAGGAATGGTTTGCCCGGTGCGGAGCAGATGGCGTTCCAACCCGATACTTTGCCGGCCGATCCATAAGCCTCCATACTGGTCAGGAACAATGGCTTTAACCTCAACCACATCGTTATACCTGGAAGGTGAAGTGGAAAGCAGCAGTTGAAGTTGCTGGTTGGTGTCCAGCTGATAAACGCTTCCACGCCGGGTACCGATGTAAAGGGATTTCGCCCCGTTGCCAGTCAGAGCAGTGATCGCGTTGTCTTCGCTCTGATCGGCGGCCAGGATGATGGATGTGTTGCGCTCTTCTGCCGTCAGGAAGAAAACGCCCTTTTGTTTGCTGGCTATCCAGTAGTTCCCTTCCCGGTCCTTGAATATGCGGTCGATACGGATAGCGGCGGGCAGATTGGCCTTGAAGACATCGACAATTCGAAGGCCCTCGTCCAGGATAAAGGCCCCTACATTGGTTTGTACCTGCAATTGCCCCTCCAACTCATAGTAGCGGACCAGGTCGGGTTTGTCGCCCAGGATATCGATGAGGTTGAAAGTGCGGGCCTGCTTTCTCCCGATATCCAGGTAATAGAGGATGCTGTCGGAGTAGGGCTGAACCAACAGGCCATGGTTAAAGGTGTAAAAAGAGTTATGCCTGCGGCTGGCCAGCCTTTGAGCAGTGGGGATATCCATGCCTTCCAACTGGGCTTCTCCCAGGAACTTGCTCTGGCCGGAATACAGGTTGCATTTCCCGGATAGGGTGTCAATAAGGAGGAACGTATTCCACTTGAAGGGGTAGGCCACCGCATTTTCCTGAATGGTATTGATCAGGCTAAGGGATGCCGTATCAAACTGCTGGCCCTTTTCGGCGATGAGCAGCTTTCTATTGTAATCCATAAACCAGGCCTGTTTGCCATCCTGGTAGATGGGAAAGCGGTTGAAGGAGGGAGTGTTGTCTTCCGTGACGGTGTACACACTGTCTTCTTTAATATAGACCAGCCGGCGACCGAAGCTGTGCGGCCACAATCGCCCCTGGGAGTCCTCACTCAGCATGAAGATATCATTGGTAGGCAGCCCATCCTTGACCGTGAAGTTTTTGAAGCTATACCCATCGAAGCGGGAAACTCCCTTCTCGGTGTAAAACCAAATGTATCCACGGCTGTCCTGCAATCCGCCATAAACGGCGTTGGTGGGTAGCCCGTCGTCTACGGTATACAGTTTGTAACTGTATTGCTGGGCCGATACCGGTAGCGAAAGCGTTGTTATCAGGGAAGCCGCCGTAAAAAGGATCAGGGCTGGCAAGGGTATGTGGCAGTGGTTTTTCATGGGGAATTGGGGGGGGTAATTCCAAAGCACAACCGGGTAAAGCCCGGCCCGCTTTGGAATTACACAGCCATTAGATCGGCAGGTTAAGTTTGTCGGCCAGGTAACGATGATAAATGAAGAGTACCAGGAAGGCCCCGGCAGTAGCAATGAGCAGGCTGCCAAGAAGCCCTTTACTGGCGATACCGATCAGGCCGGCGACAAATCCGCCTACAACCGAACCGACAATGCCAATGATGATCGATGAGGCCCATCCGCCCTTTTCTTCCTGCGGTGTAAGCATTTTGGCAATGGCGCCGGCGGCAAAACCGATGAGAAGCCAATAGATCAATCCCATAATCTGTAAGGTTTTAGTTGAGTGAAATTTACACAACCCTAAGTTAATAAAATTTGCGATCCTGGCCAGCTCCCTTATCTTTAAGGCCTGGCCAAATCTGCAAAAAAATGAAACTTGCCGCCATCGACATCGGCTCCAACGCCATCCGCCTCCAGGTTATTCGCATCATAAAGGAAGGGACGCGCATCAGCTTTAAGAACCAGGAGTACATCCGTTTTCCACTGCGCCTTGGGCATGATGTATTCTCCAACGGGCGCATCAGCGATGAAACCTTTGTCAAATTCGAGAAGCTCATGCGCACCTTCAAATTGCTCATCGAACTCTATGAAGTGGATGGCTACATCGCCCGGGCCACTTCCGCCATGCGGGAAGCCAGGAACGGAAAGGATGCCGTCCAGCGCATCGCCACCTATTTTGACCTCAAGATCGGCATCATCAGCGGCAAAGAAGAGGCCGAATACCTCAGTAAGGCCATCGTGCCCTACCTGGAAGATAAAACCTATATCCACATCGATGTCGGCGGCGGCAGCACCGAGATCAATATCTACGAAGGTAAAGAACAAATCAGTTCCAAGTCCTTTAAGGTGGGATCTGTTCGCCAGTTGGAAGGCCGAAGCCGCAAAGTGGTGTTTAAAGGCATCAGCGATTGGAGAGAAAAAGTGGCGCCCAGCCTTAAAGCCCCGGTCATCGCCGTAGGCACAGGGGGTAACATCAACAAACTGTTCAATCTTTCCAATCAGAAATACGGCAGGACTATCAGCCTGGCCGAATTGCAGGCCCTGCGCGCCTACGTGAGCGAGTTCACCTACGAACAGCGCATGAACATCCTCAAAATGAACCCCGACCGCGCCGATGTGATCATCCCCGCGTCTGAGATCTATACCGAAGTGATGCGTCTCTTCGGCGCCGACTACGTGCTGGTGCCGGGGGTTGGCCTGAAGGATGGCCTGCTGTACGCTCTCTATGAAGACGTTGCTCAGGAGCGCATCGAGGACATCCAGTTCCTGGGGCAGTTCTAGGTAATGAAGAGGGCTGCGAATACCGACGATAACCTATTCTACAATCGTGGGCACAGGATCATGTCCACCGGTTCTTCCGGCAAACGGCCCTTTAGTTGCTCCTTCTGCCCAAAAAAATAACTCCACTCTATACCGAAGAGGCTGCCGGCACTGCGAAAAGAAAGGGGTGGGTCTATCCGGGCAGAGGACAATAGGCCTTTTGCCACCGGTGTGAGGCCGAAGCGGGCAAATATTCCAATGGAGGAGGAGCCGCCGTTTTCCATCTTGCGCAATAGGCCGCTGCTCAGGTGAAAAGCGGCTCGCAGGCCTCCAATATCAGTTGTTTCGCTCACCTCACCTACCACTCCGTCGATACTTTGTGGAAGCACCGCTCCGACACTACCTCCCAGCCGCGCATAACCGTGCATGCGCCGTTTCCGCCACCAGGGGAAACCGCGAACGTCGGAGATCAATACCAGGTTCAGTGGAGCTTCCAGGCAGAGGTAGTCCCGGGATATGGCTTTCCCTTGTCCGATATTGTAGGAATAGGCATGCACGTCCGTTCGCAAACCGGTTTCCCAGAAAAGATTGATCCGATTGCGAAGAGTTCCCCATTGCAGGTTGGCCTTCCGGTTGAGCCGATAGCGGGCCAATAGGCAAAGGCCGGTGCGCATGGCCATTTCCGGAGTGGCGGCCGGCTCAACCTGTAGTCCCGGATCAGAAAAATGTACGCTCGTGCCTATGCCCCACTGCCAGCGGCCGGGCTGGGCGTGGGCGGTGTACATCACTAGCAACCAGCAACAGATTGGTAAATAGAAGGCATTGAACAGGTGTTTGTTGGCGCCCATTGTGTTTTCTATTTTTTGAAAAAACAGACAAAGACTGCCCTATTTTTAACCTGAAAAACAACTTCTCATTTTAAGAAAGCTAAAAATTAACGTGTAGGAGTTAAAACATATAGATCCCCCGGATGGTCACCGTACGCCCGATCCAGCGGCCGGATTGCTGGCCGGGCAGCGGGCTGGGCTCGTTGCCGTCGCTGACGAGCAGGTTGTTGAGCCAGCGGGACCATTGGATATTAAGGCCGAGGTTTTCCTGGAAGAAGAACGTTCCTCCCAGGATGATGGAGAAGAGGTTGTCCTGTAAAGGATAGGACTCGGTCGCATCCTCGCCGGTATAGTCGATGATCTCCGCATTGATCACCCGGGCATAGGATACCCCCGCGCTGGCCTGGATCTTCCAGTCCTGAAAGTGGACCATGACCGGAGCTTCCACCAGGTTGAGGCGGATCTTATCAAAGGCGGAGGCAGGGTTGTCCAGCTTGTGGCGGCTGGCCCCCTGCTGGGCAAAGAGCATCTCCAGGCTCAGCCGCCAGCGGTCGGTCAGTATGGCGTCGACGCGCCCGCCGACATTGACGCCGATCTTGTTGAACCCGGTGAGGTCATCCCCATCTACCTGGGAAAGATTGAAACCAGCGACTACCCCGGCTTCGAAGCGGCGTTCAGGGCCGGTACTCTGGGCTTGAAGCGCGAGGGTGAAAAAGAGAAAAATCACTATGAGTTGAAGCCTGGAATTCATATCTGGGTATTTTTCGTTATTCGTTATTCGTTATTCGTCTCCGCCCGCCGTAGCTTCATGCGAAGGCGGGGATTCGTCTCCGCCCGCCGTAGCTTTCTCCGCCCGCCGTAGCCTCGGCGAAGGTGATAGCAGAGGCGGGGATTCATCAAGGATGCTGTCATCGGCCCAAAATTAACAAATTTGGATGGGCTTCCGCTTTGCAAACCGGGAATTGAAAATATAACGCAAGAGCGGAGACAAATGTATGGCCGTGCCCTGTAACTTTTGCAACCCTCTGGCATTATGGGTTCACTTGCACATTCATGAGATCCACTTTGCGCGCCTCTCTGTTTTTTTGTTTATCATCCCACCAGGCACTATCTTTGTCCCGGCCAAATGCCCATCTTATGTTCAAATATACACGTCATAGCCTGAAGAAGTTGGAATCCTTGCTCGAAGAGCTCGAATACACCGTGCGTTACGAAAAGGGCAACTTTAATTCCGGTTATTGTATCGTCGAGAACCGGAAGGTGGCGGTGATCAATAAGTTTTTTGACACGGAAGGGCGCATCAACTGCCTGATCGATATTCTCGGTAAGATGGAAGTGCCCGTAGAACAGCTCAGCGAGCCATCGGCACGCTTCTTCAAAATGATCAATGAGTTGTCAGAGAGTGAGGAGGAGGAGTGAGCCCACTTTGGATTTATGATGTTTGATTTATGATGTTTGATTTGCGATGTGCGATGGCGCTTTCTGGCAAATCGCACATCGCAAATTGCATAACCTATTGGAGATCATCTTAACTGGAACGGGAACCTCACAGGGCGTGCCGGTGATCGGCTGCGACTGCGAAGTTTGTACCTCAATGGATGAGCGGGATAAACGCCTTCGCACGGCTGCCCTCATCTGTTATGGCGATCGGCGTATCGCTATTGATTGCGGCCCTGATTTCCGTCAGCAAATGCTGCGCACCGGCACTAAGAACCTGGATGCCATCCTGCTTACTCACGAACACAACGACCACATCATCGGTATGGATGATGTACGGCCCTTCAATTTTCAAAACTGGACGGACATGCCGGTCTATTGTACGCCCCGCGTACAGCAGTCTCTGCGCCAGCGATTTTCTTATGTGTTTGCTTCCGAGAACCGCTATCCGGGGGCTCCGATGGTGCAGTTGCATTCCATTTCGAAAGACAGCCCTTTCGAGGTTGCCGGCATGAAGGTACAACCCGTTGAAGTGATGCATGGCAAAATGCCGGTCCTTGGTTTTCGCATCCACGACTTTGCCTACTTAACTGATGTACGGTCAATCGCTCCTGCAGAGCTCGAAAAACTGGATGGTATTCGCTTTCTGGTCCTCAGTGCCCTGCACCGGAAGGAGCACCACTCGCATCTCAATCTGGATCAGGCGCTGGAGCTGGCCGCGCAGCTTGGCCCTGAACAGGCCTTCCTGACCCATATCAGCCACCGCATGGGCCGGCATGAGGATGTGCAGCGAGAGTTGCCGGAAAATGTTATTTTGGGCTACGACGGACTGAGGATCAGTTGTGATGTTTGATGTTTGAATTAGAATGCCTGATTTGCCGTCAGGAGCTCAACGGCATGCAGGGCGCCATACACACATCGAAAATCGAAAATCATAAAAATCGACCCTCCAGAAAAAAATGATTCGATGGTTTACAGATACTTACCTTTTTTTGCGATCCTGCTTACCCTCTCCGCTTGCCAGAGCGGCGTTCCTGAAGGGCCTCCTATCCCCCCTCATCAGGAAGATTGGGCGGTTTTTCTGCGGGAGGCGGATTCCGGGCCTTCCGTCATCACCATTGACCTGGGCTGGGAGAGGGTAGCTCCATTGGAACACCACAGCCGGCTGATGGCCATAAGCGTATTGGCAGAGGAGGAACTTCCTTCCGGCTTCCCTAATGAGAAGGAGATCGGCATTGCCAATAGGCTGCAGGATCAACTCATCCGTGCGCTGGAAAAACCAGGACAGGGCATCTTTGTGGGCAGTATTACTAGTTTCGGCCAAAAATCTTTCTTTTTTTATCTGAATGACAGCCGGGATGCAGAACGCATCGCCGGACAGGTGCTGGTGGGCTTTAAGTCCCGCAAAGCCGATCAGGAGCTGCGCAATGATGCAGACTGGGCCGGCTATTTCAATATTCTTTTTCCTACTGCCCGGGAACTGGCTGAGGTCCAGAATGAAAGAGTGCTGCAAAGCCTGCAACAGGCAGGCGACGCCCTCCTGCAGCCCCGCCCGATCGACCATTGGGCCCACTTTTCTACCATGGCACAGCGGGATAGCTTCCTGCGGGAGGCTCAGTCCGAGGGGTTTGATCTGGGAGAAATGAACGTGCAGGCAGAAGGCAGTGAAAACCCTTACTTGTTGCGCATCGTTCGGGAAGATAGTATTCACATTCCTTATATCCACGACCTGACCTGGAGCCTGCGCCAGAAAGTAGAAAAGTATAAGGGTACCTACGAAGGTTGGGAAACGGTTGTGGCCCGGGAGTAACATTCCCAGAAAAAAATACTTATTTTAAAGCCGGAACGTTTAATCGGTATGAAGGAGGAGGGTTAAGCGCCCATTCCTGGCCCTTCAATACCCTGTACCAAACCATAAAAAGGATATGTCACGACTGGATTATGTTACCATTGCCATCGTTGCTGTCTGTATAGCAGCGCTCGTTTACCTCATCTACATGACAACCAACCTGCTCGGCGATTCCGGTGAACCGGAAAGCACCACCGAAACCACTCAGCCCGCTACAAGTAGTGAAGATGTGGAAGATGATACCTACTATTTTAACGATGAAGGCAGGATCGCGGGTGATGAGCAGAGTGGGGGACAGCCGGACGCCGGCTCCACCGACTCCAATGGGTCTTCGGATTACGATTATCAGACGGCAGACAACCTGGATAAGAGTGGGAACGCTTCCTCCGGCTCAAAGGCCACCCGTACACCAGATGAGTTGGACTCGGGCAGCAGCATAGCGGAAGAAAGCTATACCACGAAAGGAAATACCTCGGCCTCCTCTGGCTCGGCAAGTACCAGCAGCAATACCAGAAGCAGTACCGGCGAGTATATGGTTATGGCGGGCACTTTTACCGTCAAAGCTTATGCTCAGGATATGGAAAAAAAATTGCGAAGCCTCGGATACAATAATGTCGAATTGGAACCCTTCGACCAGGGAAAATATACGGTAGTGCTGGTCGATCGTTTCAGTTCCATCGACGAGGCTAAGTCCCTGGCCAGTGAACTGAAGGGCAAAGGAATCGATTCTTATGTGAAGCGTAAATAAGGTATGCCCAAAGGTATTCCTCGAAGCTGTCTCAAAAGCGGCGTGCCAGCGGAAAGCGCAGTGTCGGTATTCCCGAGTGTTCTGCGCCCCGGCGCGAAACTTTCATCAGCGGCCTTCAGTTGGCGCCCCCTTCTGAGGCAGCCTCAGGAAATGCTCTCCGCGAGGAAATATTCCGGCTTTTCCGGAGAAATGAGGAGTTGCTTGCACCCGAGTCCTGCGAATCAGGGGCTCAATGGCGGCCGATGGAGGCAGGGGTCGAGGGTGCAGCAGGTGGGGTGAAAACGGAAGTACTTTTTGTGCTGCTTTAGCAGGCCGCCTTTCTGATTTGCGATGTTTGATTTATGATGTTTGATTTTCGATGTAGGGCGAGCGGGAGGACTGCTCCCAAAGAGGGCCATCAAAAATCGCACATCGCACGTCAAAAATCGCACATTTCTCCGTACCAAAAGTATCGTATAAGCTGTCTGATGTTTTGTCCCCCGGCCCTTTCAGGGCTCTTTAACCCCTGATTCGAATGACTCATGTTTGGCCGGTGTCGGGGTTTCAACCGCAGGACACATTCGCCATTTCAAAGATCCGGGATGACTTAGATTTCACTTAAGGTAGCGGTTAGCTATGCAGGCCGTATTCGTCCTTCCAGTCCAGCATGCCGCCCAGCAGGTTACGAACGACCTTGAAGCCGGCGCGTTCCATCAGTTGCTTCGCTACTCCACTGCGATTGCCGGACCGGCAGTACAAGATGATCTCGTCGTCCTGATGGGGCCTCAAAGCCTCGATCTTGTTGGGTAAGGTACCTAACGGGATCAGCTGCCCTCCGACGTTGAATTCCTGATGTTCATAGGGCTCCCGTACATCGATGAGGATGAAGTCATCCCCACGTTCTATCTTCTCTTTAAGCTCCTTTACATTGATGTCTTTGGCCATTGCGCTCTGTTTTGATGCAAAAGTACAGGTATAGGCCTTAAATGGCAACCCCCTGGACAAGGAATGATAGCAGGAATAAAGGAATATCAGTTCTTTCGATCCCGTCCGTTACTCTCTACCCGTCAGGATCACCTTGTATTGAGCCCAACCTTTAACCCCCATACGGGAAACCCGCAGCAGGTAGAGGCCGCTTTCATACTGTTCTACGGGCAGCTGTGGCGGCATGGGCCCCTGGTGTAACAGTTGGCCCAGGCTATTGTAGAGTTCGATGTGAAAGTCTTCATACTGGCCTTCTGCCGGCAGGATGTTGAGGATGTCCCGGGCAGGGTTGGGAAATATTCTCAGTTGGAAGGGGGGCACGGCCACTTCATCGACAGCAGTTGGCCCCGGCGTCTCACTACCTACCACTGGACGTACCATGAGTGCGCCGGCCGGGACGGGAATGCCCAGGTCCGGGAAAGCTTTCCATTCATCGGTGCTATTTCTTTTAAAATAACTGAGGGCCTGTCCTTCGGGGGTGTTCTTATCCAAGCCGAAGGGAATACAATCGGTGAAGTTACAATTGGTGAGTTGTTCCCATCCGATGTAGAAGTCGCCTGCCGGCAGGTATAGAGGGGCGAGATCGCCATTGGTGTTTGTCAGCGGGTAGGTGGTGAACCCCTGTAGGGTGTCCAGGGCCTGGTCGGGGTAGAAGGGGCGCAGGAAGTTCATTACGAACTCCGGTTCGTTGTCCAACTGGCCAACCCATACTTTCAGGTTGAATTCCTGGTTGCTGACGTCACTGATCATGTGTGGGAAATGCATGCGGATGGCACGGAGGGTATCGTCGACGGTAGAAGTGAATTTTACCGCGATCTGATCATCCTCCTGGGCGACCAGTGCGCTCTCGGCGGTGCCGTCGTCGTAGGCGAAATAGTTGGCGAAAACCGTCGTGGCGGATACCTGGTCATTGCGCAGCACAGCTTCATAACCAGGAGCCTGTTGCTGGGAGGCATTTTCCAGGCCGTAGGTAACGGTGAATAGGAGTTGCTCCGGGGCGTCAAAAACACCGCTTCTCATTTGGTTGAGGTAGCCGTTATAGGGCGTAGGCGTAAAGAGCGGGCCTCCCCGCAGGTCGTAGGTGCGTTGCTTGAATTCTCCGGAGGCGAAGTTGCGTTCCAGGCCGGAGGCGAAAAGGCTTACGTCGAACAATTCCACACCGGTCATTTGTTCTTCTACTCTGATAAAGGAAGGCTCTGCGTTGCGATCCCCGGACGACAGGTTACGGGCATTCACTTCGATCAGAGGGGAAAGCTCCGCTTCCTCCACTCCTTTGAAATGGCGCCAGGGCATGCTGTTGTAGTTGCTCAGGATCGTCTGCGGAGCGCTGGTAAAGGTGATGTCATCGATGGCGTTGTTGGAGGCAAAACGGCTGAGCCGGATATAGTCAACCTGCCATATATTGTTGATGCCGTTGCGGTTGTTGTAGTTCGTAAGGCGGAACTGGAAAGCACCGTGTTTATACAGTGGAGGAATAGGGTAGGAGAAGAACCGGAATGGCGAGATCTCACCGGGCGCTACCGGGAAGCTGTCTACCGTGATTACTGCGAACTCGTCCCAGTCTCCATTGAAGTCTTTATACTCAAGCACCAGTTCGTCCTGTGGGCGGGGGCGTTCGCCCAACCCTCCAGGCTGTACCCAGAAGGACAGGAACAGGTCCCCGGAGATAGACTGCAGGTCGAGATAAGTGGAGGTCAGCCGGTCGGCGGCTCCCAGGCCGCCGCCAAAGGGTTGCCCCTTCGGCCCCAGGCCGTCAAAGGTGACAATGCCTACCGAAGGCGGATTGACGCCAAACTCCCGGTTGACATAGGTATCGGCATCCAGCCAGAGTGAAGGGTCGGTCAGGAAACCCTCGTGAGAGAAGTCGTCCATGAACACTTCCCGGCCGCCTACCGCCAGCTTGATGGTATCCCGTTGTATGTTGAAAGCAAAATGGAAGGTATCACAAATCGCGAAAGTGTCGCACAGCACCAGGTAAACGGAGTCCACTCCGGCATAACGGCTGGCAGCGTAGTAGAAGCTTTCATCGACATCCACGTAGGTCGTGAAATAAAAGCGCTGGTCGCGCCCCTCGTAACGGTCCGGGGCGTCGATAAATTTATTGCAGGCCAGCGGGCCGGGCAACAGAGAGGCCTGCCCCTGGGTTAATACCCGCTCCTCCGAATCCAGCCCGATGGTGGGCGGGAAGTAATGCTGGCCCCGGCGGCGCCCAACCACCGTAAAGGTGCCCTGCCGGCAACCCCCGGAAGCACAGTACTCCAATGTGAAGCTGTATTCTACCCCGACGATATCATCCGCGGCAGTGACCTGCAGGGAGTCATCGACAATAGCCGTTGTTCCGATAGGGTTGCCATCACAATTGAGACAGCTTAACTGGCCGCCATCCCCGAGGCCTGTCGTATCAATATTGGTGTCGATGTAACGGGTCTCGCCGGCGTTGACGTAGGACTTTCCCTCCTGTTCCAGCATGCAGGCTCGTCCGGGGCCGCGGAAGGCCGGTTCCTGGCTTTCGGCCTGCGGGATATCCTGGCCGGCGTAGAAACGTTGGAGGGTGCGGTTGCCCTGCAGCGGTACTTCAACCTGAGCAGACAGGGAGGGGTAAATGAGGACGAACAGTATCGAGTAGAATAGATGCTTCATCAGTTGATCTTTGTAAAAAAAACGCAAAGGCCAGCCAAACAGCTATGCCTTTGATTCAAGAACGAGCAAGTGCGTTTTTTGTTGCCCGCTGATCGAACTGCCAAAGGTAGGAAAAAGCATGGGGAAACGGCCTCCCGCCAGGCCTGTTCTGCGAATATCCCGGGCGCTTTTATGCACTCTTGCCGGCGGGAAGTATCCGTTGAGAAATAAAAATAAAGCAATATTAAATATCAAAAGTATATTTACTTGAATAAATTTTTAGGTTAATCTAAAAATTAATATTTTTGTAACCGGTCTCCGATTCACTAAATAGAAACTCCCAGCCATGAAAGCCCTTTCTTTTTTCCCATTGCTTTTTGCAGCCCTGGCCGGGTGGGGCCAGGCGGCCGGCTTGTCTGGCCAGGTTTTTGCCGAGGGAAAGCCTTTATCTTATGCCCATATCGCTTTGGAAGGTACTCCTTTCGGCGTTGCTTCCGATGAGGACGGCTTATTTCAAATCATCGGTATTCCTCCGGGCACTTATCGCCTGGCCGTGTCGGCCCTGGGGTATCATACCTGGACACAGGAAGTGCAGGTGCGGGCCGGTGAGGGAGCCCAGCTTGGACGGCTGACGCTGGAGCCCAATATACTCAACCTGCAGGCGGCAGTGGTCACGGGTACTTTGAAGGCTACCTATCTCAAGGATTCCCCGGTCAAGGTGGAGGTCGTCAGCGGGCGTTATCTGCAGCAACAGGCTGCTCCTGCCAATTTGATGGAGAGTGTGGCCCTGATCAACGGTGCACAGGAAGTAGTGGGCTGCGGGGTCTGTGGCACCAATAGCATCAGCCTCAACGGCCTGCCCGGCGCCTATACGGCTGTATTAATGGACGGCACGCCCATTTACGGGAGCCTGGCAGCGGTGTATGGCCTCAATGGCATCCCCCGCTCTCTCATCGAGCGCATAGAGGTCATCCGGGGCCCCAGTTCCACGCTGTATGGTTCGGAAGCGGTGGCTGGCGTGATCAACGTTATCACCAAGCATGCGGGCGAACAACCGCTCCTTTCAGTTGATATTATGGGCACCACCAATGGGGAGTCCTTCGGAAATATTGCCTTTGCTCCTCGGGTGGGCAAGTGGCGCGCCTATGCCGGTGTCGATTACGGCCTTACCGACAAATACTCGGACAAGAATCGCGATGGCTTTGGTGACTTCGTCAACCTGAACCGCCTTTCTTTCTTCACCAAATGGGAAATGGAACGGGAAAACGGGAAGGCCCTTTCTCTCTTTGGAAAATACTATTCCGAGAGCCGCCGAAACGGGGTAGAGGATTTCATGCGGCCCGGGGCCTGGCGGAGCCTTCGGGGCAGTGAAGAAGTCTACGGGGAAAGCATCTTTACCCGCAGGGGAGAGCTGTTCGGTACCTATGAACTGCCGGGAGGGCTTCCGTTGAAGCTCGATTACAGCCTGAGCTATCATTTCCAGGACAGCTACTATGGCGCCGACTATTACCGGGCGGAACAGGCCATTGCCTTCACCAACCTTACCTTGCCTTTGGAGGTGGGGCGGCACAGCTTCCTGTTCGGCCTCACTTCCCGCTGGCAGGGATACGATGACAATACCGTAGCTACGGCACAGTCCGCCAGCCGGCAATTCATTCCTGGGCTATTTGCCCAGGACGAATGGACGTTAGATAAAAAATGGTCGCTTCTTGCCGGCGGCCGGCTGGATCATTATGCAGCGCATGGGCTCATTTTCGCCCCCCGGTTCAACCTGAAATATGCGGCCACCGAGTGGACTTCCCTGCGCTTCAACGGAGGTACCGGGTTTCGCGTCGTCAATTTGTTTACCGAAGACCACGCTTTCATTTCCGGCCAGCGGGAGGTTGTTATTGCGGAGTCCCTGCAGCCTGAGCGCTCCTATAACGCCTCTGCCAACCTGCACCACATTTATCTGTGGGGAAAAAGCCAGGGAACGATGGACGTGGACCTTTTTTACACGTATTTTACCAACAAGATCATCCCCGATTACGATACACCTGGCCAGATCCTGTACGCCAATACTGAAGGACATGCACGGACGATGGGCCTCAGCTTTAGCCTTTCTCACCAGTTTCCCTTCCCTTTATCCCTCCAGTTGGGAACCAACTGGCAGCGCGCCACCCAAACCGAGCTTGATGCCGACGGACAGTTCTTTACCCGGCCCATCGAGTTTGCCCAACAATGGAGCGGCTTAGGCACATTGAACTATCGCTGGAAAAAAACGGGCATCATGCTCGCCTATACCCTTAACCTTACAGGCCCCATGGCCCTTCCCGAAGCTTTTGACTTCGGCCCTGACGGGCAATTGTTGTCTACGTCCAGGCCTACCGAATCGGATCCTTTTGCAATCCACTCCCTCCAGCTGACCAAAGCGGTTCCCGGCTGGAAGCTGGAAGCCTACGGCGGCGTTCAAAACCTGCTGGATTACCGGCAGCCGTTCTCACCTCTGGTAGGTTTTAATGACCCCAACGCCCGGGCGGGCTTCAGCCAGAGCTTTGATACGACATACGCCTACGGGCCGATGCGGGGGAGAGCCTTCTACCTGGGGTTGCGCTGGCAGTTGTGAGGGAGTGGGTTTCGGAAGAAATTTCTAATTTTACCCAAAATCCTGATCCATGATGCGTTTGCCCGGGCTGCTCTTGTTTTTTCTGTTATTTCATTTCTATCTCAACGGGCAATCCATCTACGGGCCTGTGGATTCCAGAGATGCCTGGATCGGCGGTGGAGGTGTGGGGCTCTATGGCGTCGGCATCTTGCTTACCGCTGACGTGGACCCCCTCAGCCCTGAGGGCCTTCGTCGCCTGGAGGGACAGCGCGATGAAATCTGGAAAATAGACCGTTGGGTAACGCACCAGTGGTCGCCTTCGGCACAACGGATCAGTGATAGGGTTTTGATGGCTTCGCCTGCCCTTCCCCTCACTTTGCTTCTGGATAAAAATACAGATCACCAGTTCGGCAGGCATGCGCTCATCGCACTGGAAGGATTGGTGGTGAACCTGGCCTTCATGCAGCTGGCCAAGGCAAGTATACGCCGGCCCCGGCCTTTTGTTTTCAACCCTGAAGCTCCTTTGCCGCCCAAACTGGAACGGGATGCCCGGCTGTCTTTTTTTTCCGGCCATACCTCCACCGTGGCCACTATGTCTTTTCTCAGCGCCCGCTTGTATACGGACCTTCGCCCGGGCAACAAGGGAGATGCCCTGGCCTGGGCAACCGCTTCGGCCATTCCGGCCCTTACCGGATATCTGCGGGTGAAGGGAGGAAAACACTACCTCACCGATGTGCTGGTGGGGTATGCAGTGGGCACGGTCATCGGTTTGATAGTACCCCGGCTCCATCGATGAGATCTGAACAGGCTTCTAAACAAAACGCGGCCGGCTCCGTTTCACTCTAGGATTTCAGGAGCACTTGCCGTTGCCCCTTAACCGGCAATTGCCGGCTTCTGAATGCTTGCCCTGAACAACAAACAGTGCCCTCACATGCCCCGAGCAATTTTATGGTTTCGTGACGACTTGAGGCTGGAAGACAACCCCGCGCTCGATGCTGCCCTACGCGAATGCGATGAGATCGTTCCCGTTTACATCCTGGACCAACGCTATTTGGAACGCGATCGGTGGGGGTTGCGCCGCACCGGCCCTTACCGCCTGAAATTCCTTCTGGAGAGCCTCGAGGGCCTCGACGCTGCCCTACGCGAAAGAGGCAGCCGGCTTATGGTCCTGAAAGGTGTGCTCGAACAGGAGTTGCTCCGGATGGCGGAAATGTACCAATGTCGCCGCCTTTATGCTTCCAAAGCATACACCCATGAGGAGATCGGGGTGGAAACCAGCCTTTCAAAGGCTATTGACGCCCGGTTTTTTCACGGCAGCACGCTCTTCAATCCGGAAGAATTGCCCTTTGTCGTTGCTCAATTGCCGGATGTCTTTACCCAATTCAGAAAGCGGGTGGAACGTTTCGTGGAAGTTCCGGAGCCTCTACCCACACCGGATGAAGTCCCCGGGCCGGAGCTTCCCAAAACCGATATCCCATCGGTGGAAAGCCTGGGCCAGCAAATGCCCCCCGCCGATGAACGCTCCGTCCTGAAATTCAGAGGAGGCGCTGAGGAAGGGCACGCCCGGATCCGCCATTACCTTTGGGATACCCGGTCGCTGTCCTCTTACAAAGAGTCCCGCAATGGGTTGATCGGCGCTGATTATTCCTCGAAGTTTTCTCCCTGGCTGGCCAACGGTTGCCTGTCATCCCGTTCCGTTTATTATGAAGTAGAGGACTATGAGGCGAAGGTGGAGCGCAATGAATCAACCTATTGGCTGAAGTTCGAGCTGCTTTGGCGGGAGTATTTCCGGTTGGTTGCCATGCGGTATGGCCGCCGTATTTTTTTTCCGGGAGGTATACAGGACAAGGCTGTGGGCTGGAAGGACAACAATAAGGCTTTTCAAGACTGGTGTAGCGGAACTACCGGCGACGATTTTGTAGATGCCAATATGCGGGAGTTGCTCTTTACGGGGTTCATGAGCAACCGGGGCCGGCAGAATGTAGCTTCCTACCTGGTGCATCAACTTAAGCAGGATTGGCGAAAAGGCGCTGCCTGGTTTGAGTCTTTACTCGTCGACTATGACGTGTGCAGCAACTACGGCAATTGGATGTATGCCGCCGGTGTGGGCAATGATCCTCGGAGCCGCGTTTTCAATACCCGCAAGCAGGCTTCGATGTACGATGGCGACGGCGCTTATCGGCGCCTCTGGTTGGAGGTAGGCGGAAAGGAACCGCTGCTTTTCCGACAGCAGTTCTTGTAGAGAAAATGCGCTCTGAAACCCAACATTACAAGGCTCCTACGTGTTTTATAATGCTTTTCATTGATGAAATAAAAATAAAACAACCATGAATTTAACAACCAAAGAGAGAACAGAAGTCAATATAGGCATACAGACGGCAAAGCGCGAAGGTGCTGCTGAATTGCTCAAGCACCTGCTGGCCGATGAGCATGTGCTCTATATTAAATTGCGCAACTTCCACTGGAATGTTACCGGCATTCACTTCCAACCCTTACATGCGTTCTTCGAAGCGCAGTACAATGCGCTGGCAATCCATATCGATGAGATCGCCGAGCGCATTCGCAGCCTCGGCTTCTTTGCTCCGGGGTCAATGGAAGAGTTCAAGGACTATACCCGGCTGGAGGAAAGCACTCACCTCAACGGAGATGCCCGGCAGATGCTCGAGCACATCCTGCACGATCACGAAGCGCTGATACAGTCTTTGCGCCGGGATCAGGAAGCCGCGATGGAACAATACGGCGACGCCGGCACGCAGGACTTCCTCATCGCCCTGATGGAAGAGCACGAGAAGCACGCCTGGATGGTGCGGTCCCATCTGGCAGGATAAAAACAACGAGGCCACTGCGGAAGGATTCCACAGTGGCCTCGTCACTACGTTAAAGCTGGTTCTGAAACAGGGCGCCAGGCGCTCTGCTTAGGATTGCTTTAATTGTATTCCAATTTGAATTTCACCGGAAGGTTGAACAGTACTTTTACTGCCCGCCCGCGTTGTTTGCCGGGCGCCCACCGTTGTGGCATTCCGTTCATCAGTTCGACGATGCGGAGCGCTTCCTGCCCGCAACCGCCACCGATATCGCGTACGACCTGCGCATCTTTTACGAAGCCTTTCTGGTCTACAACGAAGCTGACTACGACGGTTCCTTCGATGCCATTATCGCGGGCAACTGCCGGGTAGCGGATGTTTTCGTAGATAAACTCCAACAACTTTTTGTTGGCGCACTGCCGTTTTTCTTCCATGGAGGCCGTGAGGTCTTCACAACCCGGGAAGCGTGGCATTTCTTCAACGATCTTAAAGATCTCCTCTACGTCGGGTTCCGGCGGCGGAGGGGGAGGAGGGGGCGGCGGCGGCGCCACCTCTTTCTTACTTTCCTGATAAACCGGAGCTTCGATATAGCTGTCAGCATCTACCGACTGGTCTACGAATTCGACCTCTTCCTCATCCATCAGTTCCATATCCGGCACGGCCTCAATAGTGGGCGGTGGCGGAGGAGGCGGGGGAGGAGGAGGTGTGTTGCTTCTGGGAACATCGATCTCTACATCAAAATCCATTGACAAAGCATCATCCGGTATGAACACCTCCTTTTCGTACAATGTCCAGTTGAAAGCGCCGATGAGCAGCAACAGAACAGTTGCCATACTCAGGCGCCAGAAGGTGGCTCCATAGCGGAAGACGTCAACGTCAGGATACTTGTTTCGGGCGTCAAGAGGTGAATCCCACTTTTTGTCGCGATAATGCTCAGTGAGGTTACTTTCTGACTTGCGACGGAAATATGCTCTTATTACTCCAATAAGGACCATTAAGAGTACTACTCCGACCCCCACGCCCGTTAATAAACCGATGCCTGTGATTTCAAAGTTAGGGTTCATGAGTGAGGAGTTTTGTACCCGAGGGCGTTAAACAATCTTGCTTTCATTTTCAAAAATGCAGTCAAACCCTTGTATACCAAATGACAATTGACATCAGGGTAAGTGACTTTTATCAGCAAGGCGCTGCTCTTGGAAATTTGAGAAAGCTTACCTACCTTTCCCGGAACGGAATGGAGCGCCGGGGCCTGGGAAGCTCCGGAAACCTGAACAACAACTGGCCATAATTTTGGGCAAGTGCCGAATAAAGCAGAACATACCCGTTGGATCAAGGAAGAGGCGAAACGCCTGGGCTTCAGTTTTGTAGGTGTTTCCCGGGCGGAGCATATGGACGAAGAGGCCCGGCGGCTGGAGGGCTGGCTCAACAAGGGCATGCACGGCAAGATGGACTATCTGGCCCGGAATTTCGACAAGCGTACCGACCCCCGAAAGCTGGTGCCCGGCGCCCGCTCGGTGATCAGCCTTATGTACAATTATTACACCGACAAAGAGCAAGGAGGCCCCGATGCGCCGAAGATCTCCAAGTACGCATACGGCAAGGACTACCACTTCATCCTGAAAGATAAACTGAAGAGCCTGTATCTTTTCATCCAGGAAAAAATAGGCCAGGTGGAAGGGCGCGTGTTCGTCGATTCGGCTCCCGTCCTGGAACGCGACTGGGCGCGCCGCTCCGGCCTGGGATGGATGGGGAAAAATACCATGCTCATTCATCCCAGGGCAGGTTCTTATTTTTTCCTGGCCGAAGTGATCCTCGGCCTGGACCTGGAGTACGACAACCCCATCAAGGACTACTGCGGCACCTGCCGCCGATGTATCGACGCCTGCCCTACTGACGCCATTTCCCCCCAGGGTTATATCCTGGATGGAAGTAAATGCATTTCCTACTTTACCATTGAACTTAAGGAAGCCATCCCCGATGAATATCAGGGGCAGTTTGAAAACTGGATGTTCGGCTGTGACATCTGCCAGGAGGTGTGCCCCTGGAACCGGTTCTCGCAACCCCATTCCGAGCCGGAGTTCGAGCCTCCGCCAGCGCTGTTGAAAATGGGCCGGCAGGAATGGGAAGAACTCACCGAGGAAGTTTTCCGGGAGCTCTTTCGGAAATCGGCGGTCAAGCGTACGAAGTACCAGGGGCTGAAACGCAATATTGCTTTTTTGAAAAAGGGGCGCCATGAGAAAGAGTAATCTCCTGTTTTTTTTCCTGCTTGGTTGTATTGTCGTTGCCTGCCGGCAGGAAAAGCCTTCTTCCAGTCAGAAGGAGGAATATGCCCCTATCCACATATCGCCGGAAGGGGATGATCCGTATGCCGCCGCTTCCCTGGCCGCCGGGCCACCGCTTCTGCTCGTTCTGGGCAGCACCTTTTCCGTCGCCCAGGGCCTGCAGCCAGGACAGGGGTATGCCGCTTTGCTGCAGGAGTACCTGCCGGCCGGCGGGGACGGGCTTACCGTCCTCAACGCCAGCGTAGCCGGTGAAACGGCTGCCGGCGCCTTCGAGCGCCTCCGTTACCTGCTGGCCCACCCGCTTCGCCAGGTTGTCCTCGAACTGGGGCAGGCCGATGAGGCCCGGCGCATCCCACCCGAAGCCTTCGCCCGGGATGTGCGGAAACTGCTCCGGAGCATCCGCACCCAACATCCGGAGGTGCCCATCCTGATCCTTTCTTCTACTCCAGCACCTGCCTATAATGAAGTGCTCTCTGCCGCCGCTGCCGAAACCGATGGAGTGGTCCTGTCCTCCCTGCTGCTCGAAACCGGCGCCCCTATCCGCTCCGGAGATGCCGCCCTGCACCGCCGCCTGGCGGAGGGGCTCCTGCCTTTAGTCCGAAAGGATTAATGGAAATATGGAGAGCATCAGGACAGAACCATTAATTGTTCATGATAATTCTCCTAAATTCTATTCTTTCCTCTCAAATGTAAAGGATTGAGCAAAACCAGATTTCGGGAGCCCATTCGCTGCTACTCGCCTGAACATCCTTCCCCCGCCCTTGGTTAGGACCAACGAAATCACAATGAAATTTCCATTTACTTAAACCTAAAGTTACACCAATGAAAAAATCAATGTTTTGGATGTTTGGCCTGTTGCTGCTGGGCTCGGCAACAATTTTCACGGCTTGCGATAATGATGATGATACGACAGAGCCCGTAGAATCTAATACGATTGTCGATTATGTGCTGAGCGACCCTAACTTCAGTTTGCTGAAGGACGCTGTTGTCAAGGCTGAGCTGGATGGCGTACTGAGCGGTGACGGCCCCTTCACGGTCTTTGCTCCGGATAATGATGCCTTCCAGGCTTTTCTGAATACGATTGGAACCAACACGATCGAGAATACGCCTAAGGAGGCGCTTGTAGCTGTACTGACCAATCACGTTCTCAGCGGCAATGTAAAATCCACGGACCTTTCCACCGGTTATTTCTCCACGCTCAGCGCCACTGGTTTTGGTGACGCTACGACCAGCGTATTCATTAATTTGGACGGCGGAGTAACCATCAACGGCACCTCAAAAGTTACTGCTGCCGACGTAGCGGTAGACAACGGCGTCATCCATGTCATCGACGCAGTGATCGATTTGCCGAATATCGTGACCTTCGCACTTGCCGACCCGAACTTCAGCTCTCTGGTAGCCGCGCTGACTGCCGACGGGTTGAGCACCAACTTTGTAGAGGTACTGAGCGGCAATGGCCCGTTCACGGTTTTCGCTCCGACCAATGCTGCCTTCCAGGCGCTGCTGGACAGTAACCCCGACTGGAATTCCCTGTCCGACATTCCGACTGCTGTTCTGGAAACGGTTCTGCTGTACCACGTTACCGACGCCGGCAACGTACGTTCTACCAGCCTCACTGATGATATGATGGTCAACACGCTGGCTTCCGGCGAGTCCTTTACCATCGACCTCAGCCCGGCTACGCCAACCATCATTGCCGGTGGCAATACCGCACAGATCATCGCTACCGATGTACAGGGCACCAATGGTGTCATCCACGCTATCGATACGGTGATCCTTCCGGAATAAATTAGGACAGGATTTTGATAGGAATAAAGCCCTTCCGGGAAGGACCGGAAGGGCTTTCTCTATGGATAATTTCACGAGAGAACACCTGGCTTTTGAGGAACGAAAATGCCAGATGTCACCCCGTTAGAGTTCCAAATGAGAAATTACCGGCATTTCCAGCCGAAATAGCAGATGTTTGCTGTATTTCCATGCATTTCCACCTAACTAAACTCCCCTTTTTTCTCCATTTCCTGAAACTGTTCCCAGGCCTGTTCGGCCAGTTTATCGGTTAGCTTCTCAATGTAGTAGCTGCCGGCGCCGGGGTCTATTACCCGGTGAAGGTGGCTTTCCATTTTAAGGAGGTGTTGCAGGTTGCGGGCGATGCGCCGGCCGAAGGCGGTAGAAGGTTCCTGGTGAGAATGGTTGGCGGGCAGCACAAAGAGCCGGTCTGTACCTCCGATAACGGCGGACATTGCCTGGGTACTGGCGCGGATCATATTGGTATTGGGGTCGTCGTCCTGGGTTTCCTTGGCGAAGTGGACGGCAAGGAAAGGCGACTGCGGAGCGCCGTAACCCTTCGTTACGTTGGCCCAAAGCAACCGCAGAGCCCGCAACTTGGCAATCTCCACGAAGTAACTCTTGCTGATGGCGATGGAAAACTGCATATGAGCATTGATGGCCTCGGCCGACAGGCCCTGGCCGGTAAGGCGGGCCAGGTATTCGCTGCCTTTTGCGATGGTATAGGCCAGTTCCATGGAGCTGGCGTCCGGCCCGGAGTGGAAGCGGTGAGCGTTGACCTGGAACGGACGGAAGAGCGGCATATCCTTCCGGCAGTAGCGGATCAGTTCGGCCAGTTTATCAATAGGGGGGCGGCTCCAGTCGAGCAGCGGGTCAAAGTCGATCGACCCCCGGACGGTTCGTTTGTCCGTACCTCGTTTTTCCAGCAGTGCGATAAGATGCTGAAAGAGCTCCCAAGGTACTTTATCGGTATAATACTCTCCGAAGTTCACCGAGATGAAGGACAGCTCCGCCCCTTCGAGCAGTTGTTCCAGTTGGGCGGCGTTAAGTGGGTAGTTAAGCCGGAACAGTGGAGCTTCGGCGCCACCCTGCAGCCCTTCGAGCAATTCTGCATTGGCCTTTTTGATATCTACAACATCGATGTACTCTCCGATCTCCCAGTTGTTGTCCTGGCGATGGCCCTGCAGGGGTGCAGGAGCGCTTTCAACATCTTCAGGATGGTAGAAAGGCTCTAGGGTAATGTTCTCTTCCAGTTGCCAGCGCAGTTCGTCCAGGGGTTTGCCTTTGAGGTCTTTTTCTATTTTGGCGATCCATTCTGCTTTGGTGGTGGGAGAGAATTCTGCAAAGAGTTGGTCCTGTTCCGTCATGGCTTCAGAATTTAGAGCCGAAATTTACTGTATTTCCAGGGCAGGACCAAAAAAAAGGCGGCTTTCAGGGCCGCCTTCCTGTAAAGAAGCAAAAGATTAACACTCACTAATTAGGTATCGTTCTAAAGAATAGTTTCGGAGGAGGAGAAAGGTTAAAAAAAAGGCAGAGAGCCTTTGCTCTCTGCCGATAGTCCTGTATGAGAAACCCTTTACAAACCTACTTAATCATTATAATAAAGTTCTTAATCTACTAATCCAGTGGCGGTGCCAGGTTATGCTCTGCAGATGGCGTGTTGGCCTGCAGGGCTATATTGACGGAGGAATACCGCTGCTGGCCGGGGATACTGGGGCCTTTCCCGTTCTCCGGCGCCACTTGCTGGCCGTAAGGAAGAGGTTTGCCCCCTTCCGGGCAGCCACCGCGCACTTTGATCACCTGGGTGTGTTCCTGAACGTTGTCGCCGCAGTAGTCGCTGACAATCCAATGGCGGAAGACGATGCAGGTACCTTCGTCGTAGAGCATTTCATCTTCCCATTTCAGGCTGAACGCACAACCATCGTCGGCCAGCGGATACTGGTCATTGCGGGTAACGATAGAGCCGTCCTCGTCGATGAAAGGATATCCGGTCCATTCGGGGTCGATCGAGACGCCACTGTTGATGAGCGGGTAATCAGAACCGTCGTAATTGCCAGGGAATACAACCTGGGAAAAATCTGGTTTTTTGATGCTTACGAACTGGGTAAATTGCCCTTTAAGGCCATTGTCCGTACGGGCTTCCCAGCGGCGTTCGATCACGCCTATTGCATTGCTTAGAAATTCGAAATCGGACAGCTGGATCTCAAAGCCCCTTACATCGGACACTATGTTGAATGCCAGCTCGTCGCCGGAGGAGAGCAGGCTGGAGAAGAAGTTGCCGGCGGTATGGCCTTCCGCCATTGATTCGGCACGTTCTCCGTTGACTTCGACCCAAAACTGTCGGTTAAATAGATTGGAGCCCCCAATATACTTCCAGTTAAAGCTCACGTACCCTTCAGCGGGAATGGCAATCCGATAGGACGCCGCGCTTCCGGGGGTGGCAATAACAGAAGCTCTATTGGCCCCTTCAACCAATATTGAATTGGGAGCTCCGGTGACATCTACCCCACCGTCACCATTTATCTTGAAGGCCGCCCAGCGGGACGGCGCAAAGTATTCGGTAAATCCGGAAACTGCACAACCCAGTTTGAATTGTTGGTCCTGGTAACTCAGAGAAGCCGTAGTGTTGTCAGGAGCATAGACAACAGGAGCAGCGGCCTCCTGCTTTTTCAGGCAGTTGATGGCCTGATGCACACCTTCAACTCTGAGCATAGCCTCCGCCACTCCGGCAGGGGCGCCATTAGCCGTACTCTGGCCCATTCCTTCCACAGGAAGGATGGCCGGGAGTAGAGCCACAGAAATAAGGCGGATCAGGGTTGATGCTCGCATTGTAGTGTTCTTAAGTTCAAAGCAATTAGATATTGTGCTAAGACGGTAACCCGGAAAAGGGCCACTTTAGCGCAATAAAGAAACCTGTGTAATGAAAAAGGAAAATGCTTCGAAAATAAGAATAGGATTGCAATACGGCGGTGAGATGTGCCTTTGAACAGCAGGAATGGCTACTGTAGTCATGGGATTATGCAGTTTAAGGGATTAACTAATTTGTCTTTTGTGGAATCGTTGCTATAAGATCAATCGGTTTTCAACTTTTATTCCACCTGGACAAAGATATAATTTCAAAGTAAGCAGCGCATACCATAAACAGGGTATTTTTGGGGCGATGGAAAAATATAAATGTTAAAGTCCGGAGAGAGATACCCTTTTGAGGGTAGTAAAAACCGTTTGGGAAGGATCCGCTACGGATTGTATCTGAACAAAACGCCAGTACGATTCCTTACTTTGGCTGGAGTTCGCACGATATACCCCCTTCCATAAGGGTTAATTCATTATCTTCGAAGATTAATTAGCTAAAAACCGAAATCTTATGGCACGTTATCTACTAGTATGTTTACTCTGCTTTGGACTGGCAGGGCCTGTTTTGAGCCAGGAAGAAGTCAATCAGGAGCTCGTGGATGCCATCCGCAAGCATGGACTGGAACACAGCAAGGCGATGGAGATCGCCGGCTGGGCTGTGGATACCTACGGCCCTCGGCTTACCGGTTCCCCCATGCTGGATAAGGCTACCGAATGGGCGGTTCAGCAGCTCAAGGATTGGGGCCTGGAAAATGTACATACGGAAGAATGGGGCCCCTTTGGCCGGGGTTGGGAATTGCAGCACTTTGAAATGCACGCCAAAGCGCCTAATTATTGGCCCGTCATTGCCTACCCCAAGGCCTGGTCTGCCTCTACTGACGGCGAGGTAAGCGGAGAGGTCATCTATCT
This sequence comes from Lewinellaceae bacterium, assembly GCA_020636405.1. Taxonomy (GTDB): domain Bacteria; phylum Bacteroidota; class Bacteroidia; order Chitinophagales; family Saprospiraceae; genus JACJXW01. The sequence goes on from JACJXW010000004.1 coordinate 967,913, forward strand.
GGAAGCCACCTCAGAAGAAGACCTGGAAAAATATAAGGGAAAGCTCGGGGGCAAATTCGTCCTGATGGATACCCTGCGGGCCGTTGAGGAATGGTTCGAAGCCCCTGCCAAACGTTACGATGCTGAGGGGTTGCTGGAACTGGCCAACGAGCCGATGCCGACCCCCCGCCCGCGCCGCAACTATAACCGCCTGGGCGGATTCCAGTTCAACAAACTGCTCTGGCAGTTCCTGGAAGCGGAAAAGCCGCTGGCGGTGCTGGACCGCAGCTATAAGGGCGACCTGGGCACGGTCTTCGTTTCCGGCGCCCGTACCGGCGGCGATTGGGGTGATGTCCGCAATGAGGGCGTTTATGTCCTCCCGCAGGCTACTCTCGCCGTAGAACATTACAACCGCATCTTCCGCCATGTGCAGAAGGGCATACCCGTAACCCTGAGTATGGAACTGAAAGGCGTCTATACCAATCCGGATGGTATGGAACACAACATCATTGCCGAGATTCCAGGCACGGACCTCAAGGATGAGATCGTGATGTTTGGCGCTCATTTTGACTCCTGGCACGCCGCTACCGGTGCTACCGATAATGGCGCCGGTTCGACTGTGATGATGGAAGCGGCGCGCATCCTCCAGGAGGTCATTAAAGAAACAGGTATACGCCCGCGCCGCACCCTGCGCCTGGCACTCTGGACGGGCGAGGAGCAGGGACTGCTTGGCAGCCGCGGCTACGTAGGGCAGCACTTCGCCGAATTCCCGGAAGGAACGTACAACCCGCAGTCCCTCAAACCGGAACAGGCAAAGGTCTCCGCTTATTACAACCTGGATAATGGCACAGGTAAGGTCCGTGGTGTTTACCTGCAGGGCAACCCTCAGGTAGCCACCATTTTCCGGGCCTGGCTGGAGCCTTTCAAGGACCTGGAAGCAGGTACCCTTAGCTTTTCCAATACCGGTGGGACCGACCACCTGGCATTCGACGCCGTCGGTATCCCTGGTTTTCAGTTCATCCAGGACCCTATGGCCTATTTTGCCCGCACCCACCATTCCAATATGGATAACATCGACCATCTGGTGGAAGACGACCTGAAGCAGGCCTCCACCATCATTGCTTCTTTCGTAATGCATACCGCCATGCGCGATGAAATGCTGCCTCGAAAGGAAGTAAAGATGGCGGAAGAAACGACTGAAGGCAGCCGATAGGCAGGTATGCGTTGATTGGGTTGATTCCAGAATACCGAATCAACCCAATCAACCGAATCAACCATTACTCCACAGCGATCACCTTAAGCTCTACCTTCCTGTTCTCCTCCTTCGGTTTGTCGTTGAGGATCTCTCCCTTGTAATCCAGGGCGATCTTGTCGATGCCGAAACCATTTTCCGTGACGACCAGAGCAACCTGCTTGGCCCGTTCCTCCGAGAGCAACATATTGTAGATGTCAGTTCCTATATCGTCGGCATATCCGGTGATCTCCAGCATCTGGATGTTTTTTTCTTTAAAGGGCTTCAGGAATTTATCGAGCCGCTCCATCTCATCCAGGTCCATGGTGGCCTTATCAAAGCCAAAAAGGACGGTATGGTGGTATTCCTTTAGCGTTTTTTTCCTGCCGGGGATAACACTGGTGGAGTCCCTTGTGCGGTCGGCCTGGGGTTCCGGGAATTCGAAAACGGATTTAAGCAGGATCTCAATGGTGTAGAACTGCTTGTTGTCCCATTCGGGGATGAGGAATACATTGTGGTAGGGATGGAAATATTTCTTGTCGACACTGATATCAAGCGACTCTCCGGCGGGGATGCACAGAAAAAAGCGGCCATCAGGGCCGGTGGTGATGGCAGGCCTGTCGGGGAACTGCACCGTGGCGGCTACCGTCATATCCAGAGCGCTATCTACCACGAGGCCTTCTACAAACGTGGTGGGTTCGCTGTAGAGTTGCTCGTCGAGCTGGAAAGTATAGATGTCGAGATTGCCGAACCCGTCGGGCCGTTCGGAGGCGAAGTAACCGGTGGCGCCATCGGCGGAAAGGTATAGGCCCAGTTCGCGGAAGGCGGTATTGACCGGAGGCCCGAGGTTGATGGGAATGCTCCATTCGCCATTGTCATCCAGCCAGCTCATAAAGATATCCTGGTCTCCCATCCCGGGGTGGCCGTAGGAAGAAAAGTAAAGCGTGCGGCCGTCGTTGGTGATAAATGGGGCTTCTTCGTAATCATCGGTATTGATCCTGGGGCCGAGGTTGACGGGCATGCTCCAGCTACCATCAGCCTGCCGTTTACTGTAGTAGAGGTCGGATTTGCCGAGCCCGCCTTCCCGTTCGCTGGCGAAGAAGAGCGTGCTGCCGTCACAACTTATGGACGCCTGCGATTCCCAGCGGCCGGAGTTGGCATAACCCGATAACGGGGTGGCTTCGCCAATCTCTCCTTCACTGCTGACCAGGGCTTCCCATATATCACAGATACCCATACCCTGTTCGCGTCCGCAGGCCGTAAAGTAAATGCGGCGGCCGTCGCGGACGAGCGTGCACATCCCTTCGTCCTTGTCGGTGTTGATGGACTTTACGGGGCTGCCCTTCGACCATTTGCCTTGCTCCAGGCGGCTTTCAAACAGGTCTTCCGTCCCTTTACCGGCCTTGCGGGTATAGAACAGGTGTTCCTGGTCATTGGTGACGAACGGGAAGTAATCGTCATCTTTGGAGTTGACTGCGCCACCCATATTGGCTACCTTGGTAATGTTGATGAACTTAATAGAGTCCAGGGTTACTTCACATGCACGCATGTTGCTCTGGAGTTTTTCCAGGTAGCGCTGTTCTTCTTTCAGTTCCCGTTCTGTATTCATGCTGAAGGTATCGGCCTTTATTTCCTGCAGCTGCTTGAATCGCTGGAAGTATTCCAGCGCCTTTTTATGATGGCCGGCCTTGTAGTGGGCTTCGCCCAGTTGGTAGTAAAGCGTTCTTGAAAAGAGAGAATCAGATTCCAGCACCGCTTCGTACTGTTCTATAGCCCGGGGGTAATCGCGCAGCAGCCCATAGCAGGCCCCCATGCCGCGGCGGGCGGCGCTCAGGCCGGGCTGGGCTTTCAGGCTGCGTTCAAAGAGTTTCAAGGCTTGTTCGGCCTTACCCTCCAGCAGAGCCGCCTCCGCATCGCGGTAGATCTCAGCAGCAGTAGGGCTTTTGATGGCCTGGGCCTCTAAAGAGGTACCCCACAGACAAATCAGGAAAATAAAGAGAGAGAGAGAGTAGAATCGTTTCATGAGATCCGGTTTTGGGATAAAAATGGTACCCAAAACTAATTGATTTTTTTTTAATATTTAAGGGCGGGTATTTAAAAATTGGACTCGCCTGCTGTGCATATGTGTTTTTACCTGTCGAAAAAATATGCTCCTTTACAGGAGGATGGCAACATTGCACAGCCCTGGAAAGTTCATAAGAAGGGAGAACCGGCGTTAACACGCCCCCGAGGCGGTGCTGTTGTTTAAAACAGGATCGTTACTTTTATAGTGATTACTTTTGTAACGGATCACCCTTTTGAAGCTTAACCAAAGTTATACGATCAACTATGAAGAAGAATACCATTCTATCGCTCCTTTTCCTGTCGCTGGCTGTTTCCTTTTCTGCTGCGCAGGATCTTAACTTACCTCGAAAGAGCCCGAGGGCCGGGGCCTCATACACTATTGGTTATACTGAAGTGGCTATCAGGTATTCTTCTCCGGCCGTCAGGGGGAGGACGGTATGGGGCAGCCTGGTGCCCTATGGCGAAGTATGGCGTGCCGGAGCCGACGAGGCGACGGCCATCGAGTTCAGCACGGATGTGGAGGTGGAGGGCCGGCCATTGCCCGCCGGCAAATATGCCTTTTTCCTCCTTCCGCAGCAGGAAGGCAAATGGACAGCCATATTCAACAAAAACTGGGATCAATGGGGCGCCTACGATTATGACCAGGCCCAGGACGCTCTGCGGGTGGAGGTAGATGCTCAGTTTTCCAAGCAGGTCAACCAGGAGGACCTCCGGTATGAGCTCATCGCCCAGAATATAGAAAACGGCTATATTTTGCTGAGCTGGGAAAAATTGCGCCTCTACCTCCGCATCAAGGTGAGCGCCATGCAAAAGGCCGTCGTGGAGATCACGACCGCGCTGGCTGCCGCTCCGGATGAGCAGAAATGGCGGATCAATGCCCGCGCTGCCGACTTCCTGCTCTGGGTGGGCCAGCCTACCCCCGCCCTGCAATATATCCAGGCATCCATCGAACAAAAAGGTACCTCTTTCAACTACTGGATCAAAGCGCGAATCCTGGCTGGCCGTGAGGATTATTCCGGCGCGTTGGCCGCAGCTGAAACTGCCCGGAAACTGGCTGCCGCCAACCCGGAGGACAACTTTTACAATGAAGAAAAACAGGAGATCGAGCGGCTGGTGAAAGAATGGAAGGAGAAGGAATAAGCCTTTTTACTGCCCTTTGCTGAAAATGTGTATTTCTATTTCAGCACATAACCCAGGTTGATGTAAAACTGTACTGCCGCTGTATTGGCATTGGTGCTACTACGGGTGTACTCCCACCCCAGTGCTCCATTGGTCCTGAACGAGGCATCGGGCGGCACTCCGCTGAAAACTGCCTGCTTGCGGCTGACGCCCAGCCCGGCCCCGAATTCGAAGATGAAACGCCGGGCGTAGGCCTGTTGAATGCCCAGGTTGATGTAGCCTCCCTGTTTGTGTTGTTCCATGTGGTAGGTAATGCGCTGCCTGTAACTGCCCACGGTGTTGTCCCGCCGGAAGAAGTCGCCCTCTATGTCCACGTCTGTATACTGGCGGGCGTACATGAGTTCTATAAAAGGTGCGTAGTTCCCAATTTCGTTGGGGCGCAGATAATACCGGATGGCGCCCCGCATGCGGTAGCCTTTCAGATTCTCGATGGCCGGTTCCCGGAAAACCCGCAGGTTGAACAATGGCCCGGCTTCAAGTTGGCCGTAGAGGCGGGGCCGGATGATGTGTTCGGCAGCGATGTTGAAGCTCGGAGCGAAGGGGTCGAAGAGGCTGAGCGTTCCGTTCTTGAGGTTGAAACGGGGAGCAAGGCCTGGAGTCGGCCGCCATTGGTTGGCCGTAGGCGGACGGCCTTCCGGAGCACTATTAACCAGCAAGTGGTAACCCGTAACTATTGTGTCCCGGGCTAACACATTCCGGGACATTGCCAACCCCAGGAGTAAGGTCAAAACGGCCAACTGTCTGCTCCTCATACCCCGATCGCTATTTCCGATACCACCTTGATATTGTTGATGTCGCTGTAATCGAGCTGCACGATACGGTCCGGGCCGATGACGAGCAATAGCCCGCCGAGGGGGATCACATCGATGGCGTTGAAGGAGGTGAGGTGGTGGAGCAACTGGATGTTTTGCGGGTTGGCCACATCGTAGACCTTGAGGCCGCCGGATCCTTCGCAGAGGAAAAGCGTTTGCCCGTCCAGCCCCAATCCAAAGGGGCTCTCCATCTCGTACATGGCGACCACCTGGGGGTTGTTCAGGTTGCGAATATCGATGATCTCCAGCTGGTTGGCGGCGCCAGGGCCGGCTTGCCGGCAATTCGATACCCGCAGGGTGACATAGGCGTACTGGCTGTTGGCCACCACCGGGTCGCAGCTGACCACGTGCTGATAATTGCTGACGAACTGCGGCGCTCCTCCCTGGCTGATGCGGTAGATGAGCATGCCGCTGCGGGTGCCCAGAAACAGGAACCCGTTGAGCGGGAAGATCGTCTCTACGCCTTCGCCTACCAGGGTGGACTCCAGGGGTTTGATCTCCTGCGCCTTGCTGATGTCGAAAGTGTGCAAAGTGGTTTGATCTACCGTGTACAGGTAGTCGCCGACAATGGTAAAGCGCGCCAGGGAGCCGCCGGTACCCGTATTGGAGTCGGAAAATGCAGCTTCGGAGTCATTGCTTTCCGCGCAGCTCCAGAGGGCGGTGATGAGGGTGGCAAGGATTATATTTCTGATCATTGGAGAGGGATTAGCGGATTGAGTGAATGAGTGAGTGAATGAATGAATGAGGGGCCTCAAATCCATCCCTCAATCTTTCGTTTCTTTCCTGGGCCTAGCGCCAGCACTCCGGCCGTTCCAGTATTTTTTCGGCCCAGCCGATGATGGCGCCCATATTGGGGTCGGGGCATTCGAAAAAGCCGAAATAGTCGCCGGGTAGGGGAGCACCCTGGCCGGGGAAAGCGTTCTGTACCCGGCTGAGAACGCGGATGTCATCCAGGTCGCTGATGTCGATGGCTACCAGGTCGGACAAGTTGTTGGCATAAAGGGTACTGCCTTTGATCGCGATATCGGAATTTCCGGGGATGCGGATGAATTTTATGGTTTCCGGATAAAAGGGGTCGGTGTTGTCGATCACGTGGATGCCCTGCAGGGATTCGCCGGCAAAGATGATGCTGTCCTTGTAATAGATCTTGAACAGTTCCCGGATAGGCTGAGGCGGTTCGGCGCCGATGTTGCGCCAATCGCCATCGTAGTATATAGGGGCCAGGCCGGAAACCTGCTCGGGGATATCTGTTTTGGGTTCTATGCATCCCGAAAGGAGGAGGGTAAGGATGAAACCCGGGATCAGAGAAGCGGTCGTTCTTTTCATAACATAATGAAATTTGGAATCAGTTAAGGGAATAACGCTCAGGGCTTGGCCATTGCTGCCTTGGATTTTTCCCGAAGTAAGGTGGCCATGGGCCGGCCGGACAGTTTGCTTTGCACCCATAGCTTGACCTCTCTTTGGCCACAGGCCATTTTGAGTTTGGCCTCCAGTGTTTCGATGTCTTTCAGGAAAGCCTCAAATATTTCCCTGTCTTTGTAGGGGATGCGGCTTTGGCTCAGCTTCCGGATATAGCGGATCACGATCTCATCAAATTCCAGCAGCAGTTCATCGCCTTTGAGCAGCCTCATCAGGTAGGGCCCCCGGCTATCCAGTTTGTCATCTTCTCCCTTTTCGAACAGAATGATGAGGTTGAGCACCCGGGCAAAGTACTGAATATCGGCCCGGCCTATGGCCTTTCCGAGTTCCTTGCGGATCTTGAAAGTCCATTTTTTGGCCTCTTCATACTGCTCGGTGACAAACAGCAGGATGGCAATGTTGTGATAGAGGGTGATCAGTTTGTTCTTGCGCAGCGGGTATCGAAGCCGGGTGTATTCGGCAAGTTTCTTTTCCAGGCTCCTGGCCAGCTGATGGGCCGCTTCGTACCTGCCGGTATTCAGGAGGAACAGCAACTGATAGTGGTAATAGTCGTGGAAGTCAGAAGTGCGCTCAATGATGGTACGGGATTCTATGCTGTCAGTCTTTTCCAGCATTTCCTCAAACTCCGTGTAATCCCCTTTTCGGTGACAGGCGCTGAGGTAGGTGAAAAGGGCAACTTTGTACAGCCGGGGGTATTCTTCCTGGAAAAGAGGATGGCTTTCCCAAACCTCGACCATCATTCTGGCGCTGTGCCGTACGGCCTGTTTGTTGACCCCCTCCAGGCGATGGATCAGGAACCAGATCTGGTGGTACAACGCCTCACTGTGGAAAGACAGAAAGCGGCCTGGCGTTTGGAGTGCGGCGGTTTGTTTCAACTCCTTTAACAACTCAATATCCTTTTCTCCCAGGCTGACATTGCCGGTCCGGAAAAACGCAAAGGCCTGGTTGCGGATCCTGGTGTACTCATTTTCCTGGGCCAGGCTTTCAATGGCCTCTTTCATCTCCCGGTCGAGACGGGCTATCAGGCTGCTGAAGCTTTCCGCCGGGGTCTGGGGCAAAAGGGCGTGTTTGGATTCCAATGCCAGGATGTCGATCAGAAAGGTGAAGCGCTGGTATTTGGCCGCCAGGCCTTTGGCCTTATGCAGGCGGCTCAGGCTCTTATCCCAAATCCCCCGCTCAAAGAGCAGTTGAGCTTCCTGGTACAACTTCCATATTTGTCTATCCACCGAGGCTTTTTCGTTGACCGCAAGCAACGATTTGAGCAGGGCATCAAAGAGGTAATTTTTTGTGACGGCAAAATTGCCGGCAGGGATCTTGCCTTCCTTGTCCAGTTTCTCCCTTACCTCCGCCTCATTGTAGCCTTTTCCGTGTTTGATCCGGCTGATCTCATCATAAAGGTATTCGTATTGCTTCCCTCCCTGCTGTAAACGGCTCACCATCCGAAAATGACGGGCTTCGGCCTTGTCCATAAAGCGGATGAGGAGCCACAAATGATCATCGGGATTTATTTTATGGGATTTGGGTTTTTGTTTTTCCATACTTGTTTTAAATGATTTATTTCTAAAAATAGGGTTTCAGGTGAAAATTTTTCGCAAATTTTATTTTTTAACGTTTTGGGATTTTAATATTCCTGAAAAACGCGATTTGTCTGCTCCTCCTTTTGCGCCTACTTTTATCCCCGACAACCCCGCTGAGCAAGAAGAAAATTAGCGGTAGGAACAAACAAAGCTCACACAGGAACAACTTATGGCCAACGCATCAATACCCATTGCTAAAAAGGATGGCGCTGGTGTTTTTACAGATATCGCCACGATTCGTTTTCTCTCAGCCAATACCCGTTTGGAGATTATTGACCTGGACGATCAGCGGCACGAGTTCGATATCCCGGAAACGGGCCTCCTGGGTTTTGCGGTGAGCCTGGCATTGGATGAGGTGAGCGGAGGAACCAACTACTTTGTCGCGGAAACGGAGTCGCCTGGTGTAGAAACAGGGTGGTTCGAATTGCAGGAAAGCCTCATCCTGGGGCTGGCCTTTGAGGGCCGCCAAGAACCTGAGGGCCTGTTCCTGAAGTTCATCGGGGAAGATGAAGTGGACGTTATGCGGTCAGGCGCAGAGCATAACCTGCTCCAGAATGCCGGATTCGGTTTTTCCAGGACTACCGCTTCCGTCACACTAAAAGTTTTTGCACCGCCTAAATGATAAACAAACTCCTGTATAACCCTAAGCGAGGAAGGGCCTTCGTCAGGCCCGGATTTCAGAAGACCCAAAATGACTACAATGGTAATGCATTCAAGGAGTATTGAAATGAAGTTGAAGCAACTGGAACAGCAGCTCGCCGAAATTCGGGAAACGCTGAATTCCGGAAGGGCGCGGGATAGCCTGCAACTCTCTTCAACTGGAGAGCGCCGCCCGAAAGTGTCCTTTTCCTATGAGCGGGCGGATGGCCCTGGTGCCTCCGGAGGTGTCATCGAAGCCGGTGACTTCGGCAACGGCTACGAGGCGCTGCGCATCTGCACCTCCGGGCCCACCCGATTAGGCCTGGAGTCTGATACCGATGCGCTGCTTCAGGCCGGAGGCATTCTCCACCTGAATGCTCCCAGTATCAGGATTGAATCCCGAAGAGTGAACCTGGACGGGGAACTCGCCGCCCGGTTGTGCTCTACGGAACCCTTCACCTGGCAAAGTGGCCAGCGCCCGGTGCGGCTGGTGCACCAACGCCACGGTATTCCGGTGCTTACCGAACTGAAAGGAAAATTCAAGGACAACTCCTGCGGCATCAGAATGTATGTCGACCCGGAGGACGGTTATTGGTACCTCACCGGCGACAGCAGTGAGGGGGCGGGCCTACTCGCCCGAGTGATCTGTATTGGTAGAGTATAGTTTTCTCCGAGAAACACCTTAACCCAACCCCGAATGACGCTCTGAACGCTCCGATCCTGGAGAGTGACAGAATATTTGGTATTTTTCAACTGCCGGGTTGCATCCACTGCCAGCCCGGTAGTTTTTTCTTTTAAATGGTACTTTTGTCAACTGCCAGCCCTACGGATGTCCAACTGGCCTGGCCTTTTTTTCTTAAATTCGTGGGAAACAAAAGCTATGGAAACCGTTTCTCCATCTCTCGACACCTGGACAAGCCTCTTTATTCTGGCTGCCGCTCATGGATATTTTCTGGCGGCTATCCTTTTCTTCAACCGCCAGGGCAACCGCAGAGCCAACCGCCTGCTCGCCGCTTTTCTTCTGGCTTTCGCCCTGACCCTTTCGGAGTACGTGCTGCACTGGACCAAATACCTCGTTCACTTTTCCTGGGCAGACTCCTTTTACATTCCTCTCATTTTTGTCTTTGGCCCACTTCTGTACCTGTATTTCAAAACACTCAATCCGGAGGACGAGGTCCGGCGCAGGGATATGCTGCACTTCCTGCCTGCTCTGCTTATGCTGATCAACCGCCTGCCGTATTATTTCACGGACCCCGCACTCAAAGCCGCTTTTCAAGCTGGTGACAGGCAGATGATAGCGCAGATCCACTGGCCCTTTATACCGATGTTCGGCATTCAGGATTACTTTTTCATGATGCACCTTGCCGCCTACCTCGCGCTGACATACTGGTATCTGCGCCGGAACGGCTTCTGGCGGGCCACCGGAGAGGAGGACGACAACGCCGTTATCCGCCGAAAATGGTCGCGTACGCTGTTGTGGTTGTATGCCGGTTTTGTGTTGGGCAACGTTTCTTATTATATCCTGATCCGTACCCCTTTCTTTAGTATCGAGTGGGATTATGGTATCTCTCTGGCCATGACGGTGTTTATTTACGTCGTGGGTTATTTGGGGTACCGCCAGCCCGCGATCTTCGCCGGAGAGCTCTGGCCACAGGCCTTTCTGGCGCCCAAGTACCAGAATTCCTCCCTTACTCCTTCTGCCTCCCGCTCCTTGCTCGAGCGTGTGCTGGAATATGTGGAACAGGAAAAGCCCTACCTGGACAACGAGCTGCGCTTGTCGGGCCTGGCCGATCAGCTGGACATCTCCATCCATCACCTTTCCCAGGTGATCAATGAACAGTTGGGGAAAAGTTTTTCCGATTTCATCAACGAATACCGCGTCGAGGAGGCTACGCGCCTGCTGGCCAACCCCCGCTACCAGGACCGCTACGTGATCGCCATTGCCTATGAGTCCGGATTCAATAACAAGACTTCCTTCAATAAAGCTTTCAAGGCGTATACGGGGATGTCGCCATCGCAGTACCGAAAGAAAATACAGGGAAAGATACCGGCGGGAAGCCGGAGCGATGGGTAGAAAATGCAAAAGAGAGCCTATCAGAAATGTTAAGCTCAATTTGATCCCCTGCTTAACGAAAGACTTTCGCTGGTTTAAAACGGTAAACCAGAGGCTTCCTTTTCCTGCCGCTGATTAAACAGGACGTGCTCTGTGAGGCGGTTTCCAGGATCATCATTGTCTAACCATCGTCATCTTGCAAAGTGATTTTTGTCTGCCATTGTTGTCAACGCCAATGGCTCCCAGCTTACCGCACATCCACCTTCCGGTAAGCCTCGATCACCGCCATTTCCCCGTCCTTGCCCGGCTTGGAGTTGCCGTGTTCCATGCCCAGGATGCCAGTGTATCCCTTATCATGGATGAACTGGAATACATTCCGGTAATTGATCTCCCCGGTAGTCGGTTCTTTGCGGCCCGGGTTGTCGCCGATCTGGAAGTAGGCGATCTCCTCCCATGCCTTTTCGATGTTTGGGATGAGGTTCCCCTCGGTGATCTGCTGGTGATAGATGTCGAACAATATCTTGCAGGCAGGGCTGTCGACGGCGCGGCAGATCTCGTAGGCCTGGGCAGCCTTGGTGAGGAACAGTCCCGGGTGGTCGCGGAAGTTGAGGGGTTCCAGTACCATAGCCAGGCCGTGGGGCTCGAGGATGGCGCTGGCCTGCCGGAGGGATTCGATGACGTGGGCCGTCTGGTATCCCATATCCTGCCTGGGGTCAATATGGCCGGGCACGACGGTCATCCATTTGGCGTTGACCCGCTTGGCCACCTCCACAGATTCGCGGATCTGCTGAAGGAATTCTTCACGCAGGTTTTCATCGCCGCTGGCCAGGTTGGGCTCGTTCCAGTAGATCTTGTGGGCGACAAATACGCCCATCTCGATGCCCATCACTTCCATGAGCTTACCCATCTTGCGCTGCAGGCCTTCTTCCCTGTCTTTCATGCCGTTGTCCTCATAGGCGCGGAAGCCTTTGTCGTGGATGAATTCGAGGTGAAGGATGGGGTCGCCGCCGGTATGTTCTTTGAACATGCCCAGGTGAGTGGCGAACTTCATTTTAAAGGGCTCCTCTCCGGTTAGAGGGATGGAGGCGCTCAACGTAGCAGGCCCGGCAAGAGCGGCCGAGGCGGCCAGGCTGGATTTGACGAAAGTTCTTCTGTTCATATAATTATGCGTGAATGGTTATTCCCGGATGATGGCCTCTGCTCCGGGAAAGATACGTTTTATTCTGTTTTTTAAAGCCGGCTCTACGCTCAATGCCGAGGCCAGGGCATCTGCTGTTGTACAGTCTGTAGCCATGACGGTGGCCTGCCGGCCGTGAGACACCCCCAGGCCGGTGCGCGGGTCGATGATGTGGCTGTAGCGCTGCCCCTGCCATTCGAGGTAGCGATAAGAATCCCCGGAAGTGGCCACTGCCTGCCGGGAGATCGTGAGCACCGTATCCTTTCCGATGGCAACCCGCCAACCCGTCTTATCAGGGGGTGGGTCGCCGGCCAGCAGGTCGCCGCCGCCATCGACCAGGGCGGCAGGTATGCTGCATTCCCGAAGCACCGCCATGGCGGCATCCACCGCATAGCCTTTGGCAATGCCGCCGAGGTCCAGGCGCATGCCGGGCCGGCGCAGGCGCACCAATTGCTGCGTGTGGTGGAACTGTAGATGACAATAGCCCACTTTTTCCTTCGCAATCCGCAACGCGGCCGTGTCCGGGAATGATCCCTGTCGGAAGGCTTTCCGCCACAGCTTGCTCAGAGGGCCGATGGTAGGGTCGAATGCCCCGTCGGTGAGTATGGCCATCTGTATGGATTGCCCCAGCAGCAACCAAAGCTCCTCGCTCACCGCTATCCATTCTCCGTCACCCGCCCGGGCGGAGAGCCGGCTCAGTTCACTGTCCTCCCGGTAGTCGCTCAGCATGGCATTCAGGGTATCGATACGGGCGAAAGCAGCATGGGCGGCGGCGGATGCCTGCAGGCTGTCTTCTGCGTACATCAGGATCTTAAATAGGGTGCCCATTTGAGGATGCTGGAAGGCGTACCGGGCGAGGTTGTCGGGTTGATTGGTGGATAGGGCTGCCATTGACATCCTGAGTTCCTGTACATTCAGAAAGAGGAGGTTAATGCAAAGGGCCAGAATACCTGAGAAAAGTTTCCGGTTCATTATTCATCCTTAAAGTTCATCCAATGCCAGGTTCGGGATAAGTAAGTGGGTAGACATATTAGTTTGAGTATAACCGCTCTACTTTCCACTCAAAATCGAAGCAGATTGTCCTCCCCTGGGGGAGGAAGGAGGGGGAATTTTGGATGTAAACCCTTGATAATTCCCCCCTCTACTCCCCCCATGGCAGGGTTGATGGGTTCTATCCAGCGCAGCTCCGGAGGAGCCTCACTAATACCCTACAGCACCTTCGTCTCCCCCGGCACAGCCACGGGATAGAAACCCTCCTTATTGGGCAGCACAGGCGGCTCGGCATCCCAGGCGTAGCGCTTGGGCATCAGGCTAAGTTCGGAGTTCAGCGCCGCGTCCCATTCGATCAGCTGGCCGGAATAGGTGGCCATGCGGCCCATAATGGCGGTCAGGGTGCTTTTAGCGGCGTTCTCGGCATCGGCGTAGCGGTATTCCCCTTTGACTACGGCATCGAATAGCAGGTCGTGTTCCACCTGGTAAGGGTTGGGGTCTTTGCGGGCGTCGTGGTCCATCAACTTGAAGCCGCTGGGCGTCTGGATGACCCCAGGTTTGGGCGCCGACCCATTGGTGCCCTGGAAGGATTCGGTGACCTGATAGTAGGTATCCTTCATGTGGCGGCACTGGCTGAACATGCGGCTACCGTCGGCGTACTCGTATTCTACGGAGTGGTGGTCGAAGATCTCCCCATGGTCTTTTCCGGTGCGTACCAGGCGGCCGCCCATGCCGTGAGCTTTGACCGGGTAGGCCTGTTTGGCCCAGTTGCCCACGTCGAGGTTGTGGATGTGCTGTTCGTTGATGTGGTCGCCGCAGAGCCAGTTAAAATAGTACCAGTTGCGCATCTGGTATTCCATTTCGGTTTGCCCTTCCTGGCGCGGGCGTACCCAGACGCCGCCGCTGTTCCAGTACACATGGGCGGTGACGATGTCGCCGATGGCGCCGGCGTGCAACATTTCCATCCACCGCTGGTAGACGGTTTCGTAGTGGCGCTGCAGGCCCACCACGACGTTGAGTTTTTTCTTCTTGGCCTCTTCGGCAGCTTTCAGCACCTGGCGGACGCCCGGCGAATCAACAGCCACCGGCTTTTCCATGAAGACGTGCTTGCCGGCTTTGACGGCAGCCTCAAAGTGCATGGGCCGAAAACCAGGAGGGGTCGCCAGGATGACTACATCGCAGAGCGGGATCACCTTGGCATAGCCGTCGAAACCGGCAAATTTGTGGTCCTCCGGCACAGCCAGGCGATCGGCCGGTAGTTCGTTGTTTTCCAGTTCCGCCATTATCTTCTGGTAACTGTCATCCAACTGGTCGCGGAAAGCGTCGGCCATAGCCACGATGCGGACATTCTGCCCGGAGAGCAGGGCCTGAACGGCTGCTCCGGTGCCGCGCCCGCCGCAGCCTACTACGCCTACCCGGATGGCATCGTCGCCCTGGATGTAGGCTTTGGCGGATAGCATAGAGGGAGCAAGGATCAGGCCGCCGGCCGCGGCGCTGGCGGTTTTGACGAATTCTCGGCGATTGAGTTCTTTCATAGGTATTAGTCTTTTATGGCTTTATCAAAAAATGCTTCAATTTCTTCTGGGCCGGGTTGTTGGACAGGCCGGACGATGCGGAAGCCCACAAAAGGCGAATCGGTATTCCACCAGATGCTTTTAGGGATCTGCGGGTCGCGTGCCTGCCAGCGGGGTTGTGATTTCTCGCGGGCCAGGCAGTTGCACGCTTCCGGCTCGTTGTCATAGGATCCGCCCTTAACGGTACGGGAGTGGCGGCGGATGGGCTCCACCCAGGGGTTCTGCCGGTTCTCGCCGATGGCTTCCAAATAGTTTTTTTCGTAGTGGTCGAGCGTCCATTCGGCTACATTGCCGAGCATATCGTAAAGGCCCCAGGGGTTGGGCGCTTTCTCGCCGATCTTGTGGTATTTCTCGTAGCTGTTGTCGTAGCTCCAGGCGTATTTATTTAGCTCCTCTTCGCCAGGCTGCCAGCTCTGGCCGGCCAGGCAGGCGAAAGTCCATTCGGCCTCGGTGGGCAGGCGGTAAAACGCGCCGGTCTTCTCATACAACCACCGGCAGTAGCGCAGGGCTGCCTGCTGGGTCATGCTCACTGCGGGGAAGCCGCCGGAAGTCCCCATGCCGTAAGTATAATCCAGGTAGGGCGGGGTAGGGCGGCTTACGGCGTCAGCCGAGTAACCGCTGGTTTCCCGAAGCGTGGCGTCCGTGTCGTTTTCCCGGTGCTGGAAAAGCACAAACTCATCGTGGGTAACTTCGTGGACGCCTATCCAGAAGGCGTCTAGTTGGAGTTCGTCCTTATCTTCCCACACCAGCGTGCCTGCAGGAATATGGGTTAGCTGGAAGCTGACTTCTGAGCCGGGAATGGCAACCGTTTCAGTAGATTGAGCCGGTAGAAGGAGAGGCGCTGCCAGGAACAGCAGCGCGATGAGTTGGCTTTTCATAGGTCCTTTCCTTTTTATTAACAGGCAGGACCTAAGGTACGGAATGAATTTGGTTTTTCCGGCCTTCCTCATTCCGGAATTACAGGATTCTAGTGGAAGCCAGGCGGCCAGTCCGAATGCTTTCGAGGCTGGCCGCTGCTGGTAAGTATGAGAAAAACAATTTCTGCTTACTCTTTCAAAAATGTCGTCGTCATAGTTCCTTCCTTTGTTTGCAATTGGAGGAAGTATTGTCCGGCGGAAAGTTGACTGGCCTCCACCTCTTCGGTTTCACTCCGCAGGTAGAACTGCTGTACGAGTTGCCCGTTGGCGTTGAAAGTCAGGCACTGAGCAGGAAGCAGGCCTTGCGGGAGCTGTAGGCGCAGCTGTTCCCTTACGGGATTGGGGAATAGCTTCACCTGTTCGAATAAGGGGCTGTACACGCTGGTTATTTCGTTATTGGTGACGAAGTTGCCCCGCGACAACAGCCAGTATTCCGGGTCAATCCGAACCAGCCCTGCCTCAAAGGGCAGTTCAAACTGGTAGAACTGGCCGTTCTCGGTGTGGTCAAAAACAATGGTCGTCTCATTGCCCCCGGCGCCCCGGAAATTGATGGGCACAGGCATCTCGAAAAAGTCGACTGAGGAATGGGAAGTCACCTGGTCGAGGGTGGCGTAGACGGTGGTTCCCTCCTGCCACCAGTTGAAGCGGTAAGAAGGATAGCCCTCGCCGTAGTACCAGTCGTCTAAGAATTCCGTCAGGCTTTGGCCGCTCTGTTGTTCGAGGTGGCGCTGCAGGTCGGCGGTGCGGGCGTAACCGAAGGCGAGGTTTGGATCTTCGAGGTAATTGCGTATGCCCTGGAAGAAATCTTCATCGCCCAGTTTCCAGCGCAGCATGTGCAGTAGTATGGCGCCCTTGGAATAGGAGAGGCGCCCGTTGAAAATGCGGTTGACGGAGGTAGTGTCGGACACATAAACGGAACCGTTCGGCTGGCTGGTGATATCGTTGATCTTGCCCTGCAGCCATGCCTGCCAGGTATTTGGCCCGAGGTTGTGTTCGTAGGTCATCCCTTCCAGGTAGGTGGCAAAACCTTCGTTGAGCCAGATATCGCCCCAGCTTCCACAAGTGACCTTATCGCCGAACCACTGGTGGGCCAGCTCGTGGGCCTGCAGGGAATGAGAGTAGCCCCCCATGAAGCTCATGGTCTGGTGTTCCATTCCGCCGCCCCAGCCGAACTGAGCGTGGCCGTACTTCTCATCGGCAAACGGATACAGGCCAAACAGCTCGTTGTACAGCTGCATGACCTCGACCGTGGCGCCTGTGGCGTTCTGCCAGCCGGACAGATTTTCCGGGAAGACGTAGTTGAGCACTTCGATCGGCTCGCCTCCATCTACAGGTACAAAATCGGAATAGTAGGCATAGTTGGTAACAGCGATCGCCACCAGATAGGCGGGGATGGGATAGTTGTGCTGCCAGTGATAGACCTTGTCGTCTCCATCCGAATATTCCCTGACCAGGACCCCGTTGCTGGCCACGCGGTACTGCGCGGGCGTGCGTACGTAGATGTCCACACTACCGATCTTGTCGTTGAGGTCCTGTTTGCAGGGCCACCAGTCCAAAGCGCCGTAGGGCTCGGAGAGGGTCCAGATAATGGGCTGGCCGCCATGGCTGGATTTGATGAAGGAGCCAAAGCCGGTGGGCGGCGGCGCGCCTTCGTAATCTACCGTGATCGAATCCAGCTGTCCAAGGGGAATAACCTGTGGAAGGGGAATAGCCAGCCGGTTGTCCACCTGAATGTGGCCTTCCAGGGCGTTGCCGTGGTATTCTATGGAATTGACCTGCAGGGCATTCGAGAGGTCAAAGTTCAATTGCTCGAAGTTTTCTTTGGTTGGGGCGAAATAGGTAGTGATCCGTCCCTTGATATAATATACATTGGGGTCAACATCCCACTCCAACCGCTGATAGCGGATATCGTAATTGTCGGTAAAGGGAGAGGAACGGAAGTTCAGCAGCGCCTGATGGGCGTGCTGCTCCTGTGCTACGAGATTGGAGAATTCTTTACAGACAAAATCTTCGGTTTGAGAAAAAGCGGTAAGAACCAGTCCCAGAAAAAACAGAACGGACAGTATTTTTTTTTCCATGATCTTTATTTTTTGATGAGTAACCCTTGAAAAATAAGTTCGCTGATTTTGAAATATTGAGCCACAGCAATTTATGGTGGCGAGGAGATTATAATGGTGAGCATTGTCACTTAGGGGGGGATACTTTTGTCAGGTGGTTGATGTTTTCGTACCTTCGCTCGGCTCTGGTTGCCGAAAGGCATAAGAGGGAACTCCTGTGTAAGTAATAATTGCTGATCCAGGGACTGTACCCGCAGCTGTGAGCTCCACGGAACGTTCATTTGAACCTGACGATGAACATCGTTCCAGCCGGTTTGCCCGGAGGCTGTTTTACCGAATGGCAACAGCTTCTGAATGCCACTGAACTTTTCGGGAAGGCGGCAGGCCGGTGGAGTGAGTCAGAAGACCTGCCAGGGCCCGCGTTTCATTTTTGTCTTCGGGCTAAAGGCAAGGTGGGTGAAAAGTTGGTGGGCAACTTGTTTTCAGTAATGGAAATAACCATTAACGATCTCCAGCGAACGGGTAGGGCAATGCCCCATTATTCACAGGCACCTCCTTCCCGCTACCTTCCTGGCCCGTGCAAGCCAAACCAATTGCATGGCCGATCCTAGGCGTTATTCGCTACCCTGTATTCTATTCTGCGCAATGCTCCTTTCATTGCCGGGCCATCTCATTTCCCAGGCCGATACCATCGACATCCCCGAAGTAACGGTTACGGCTTCCCGAGTGAATGGCTGGCAGCCAGGGCAGGACCAACGTTCCATAGACAGCCTTCAACTCTCCTTTCTGAAAACGGAGAACCTGTCTGAAGCACTTCGCCGACAGGGCGGCATTTATGTACGCGACTACGGAGCCGGCAATATCGCCACGGCGGCTGTTCGGGGCACGGCGGCCGGGCATACTGCAGTATTGTGGAATGGACTTCCTTTGCAGGACCCTATGCTCGGGCTATCCGACCTCAGCATTTTGCCGCTATTCCTTTTTGATGAAGCCCGCCTGGCCCTGGGAGGAGGCAGCTCCTTATGGGGCAGCGGCGCGCTGGGCGGCGCCATTCACCTGGGCAGCCGGCTGGAGCAGAAGGGCGGGGGAAGCCTGAGCTATCAGGGTGAAGGCGGCAGCTTCGGCTATCTGGGCCAGGGGTTGAGGTTGAATTGCGGAGGGAGCCGTTTCAGCAATTCCACCAAGCTCTTCCTGCAATCTGCTGATAACGATTATCCGTATCAGGATATCTTCGGAGCGGAAAGGCGCCTGCCTCACGCCGGCAACCGGCAGATGGGCGCTTTGCAGGAGAATATCTTCCGGTTTTCCAGGCGTCATCAGGTAGGCGTCTACCTCTGGGCGCACCGCGCCGGGCGCGATATTCCCCCCAGCCGGGTGCAGCCGGCCAGCCAGGCCCATCAGGAAGACGAGGCCCTGCGGGCTGCGCTCGACTGGAAGTGGGCAGGGGCGCGCAGCAGCTGGATCACCCGCCTGGCGGCATTCCGGAACCGCCTCCGGTATGATGACCCGCTGACGAATACCCATTCCGACAGCCGTACGCGCTCGGTACTGGCCGAGGCGGAAGGTACGCGCAATCTCTTTCCGGGCCTGGATGTAAAGGGCGGCTTGCAGTTCAATTATCTGGAAGCCCGCTCCGATGTGTATCCGGGCCTTCCCCGTCAGGGCAGGTGGGCGGTATTCTCGGCCCTGCGGTGGGAGAACCCCGGCCGGCAGTGGCTGGCCGTGATCAGCGGCCGGCAGGAATGGGTGGATGGGAAAGCCATTCCTTTTACGCCCTCGCTGAGCCTGCGCTGGAAGAAGGGGATGGGTTTTGAAGCCGGGCTTTCCGCTTCCCGCAACTACCGTCTGCCTACGTTCAATGACCTTTACTGGCCCAATGTCGGCAACCCCAACCTGCGCCCGGAGGAAGGTTGGAACCAGTCGCTCTACCTCAAAATGGGGAAGCAGTGGGGCGCCTGGAAAGGGCAGGCACAGCTCTCCGGTTTCAATTACAATGTGGAGGACTGGATCATGTGGCTGCCAGAGGGCGGGCTGTTCCGGCCGGAAAACGTTCGCCAGGTGTGGAGCCGCGGCGGAAGCGCACAGTTGAGGCTGGTGCGGCAACTCGGGAGGGGTCGTTTGACGGCGGAGGGCAATTACAGCTACACGCGGTCTACCAATGAGAGGTCCCGGCGCGCCTCCGACCCTGCCGTTGGCCAACAGCTGATCTATGTGCCCCTGCACCAGGGCAGTGCGAGCCTGTCCTGGCAACGGGGCGGCTGGTATTTGTCCTATCTTCAGGAATGGGCCGGGCGCACCTACATCCTTTCCGACAACTCGGAGGCCCTGCCGGGCTTTAGTGTCGGAGCCCTGCGCTTGTCGCGCGGGTGGAGCTGGAAGCTTTTCTCCGGACGGGTGTACGTCAAGGTGGAAAACCTATGGGGAGAAAACTACGAATTGGTGGCCAACCGGCCTCTGCCGGGGCGGTATTACCGGGTTGGGATCAATCTGGAGTGGAATAAAACTCATTAACAAACCGGCAGTTTCCGGAAATAGGTGTTCCGGAATAGGCCGATTACCAAAGACAATTGACATGCGAATTTCTCTTCTCCTGGCACTGGCCGCCACCCTGTGGCTGAGCAACTGCAACAATGACGATGAAACACCCAATCCAACCGGCAACCTGGTCGAGGCCGGCGCGGGGGTGCTGGCCATCAACGAAGGCGGCTTCAACGACGGCAACGCTTCGGTGAGTTATTATCAATTCGAAGACGGGGCCCTGCAACAGGATCTTTTTGCCGAAGCGAATGGCAGGCCGTTAGGCGATATCCTGCAGAGCATGACGCTGGTGGGCGACAAGGGGTACCTCGTCCTCAACAACTCCCAGCGTGTCGAGGTGGTGGATATAACTACCTTTGAATCGGAAGGCGTTATTGAAATTCCCGGCTCGCCCCGCTATTTCCTGCCCTTGGATAACGGCCTGGCCTATGTTTCCGACCTCTTCGGTTCGGTGGTTCACCTGGTGGACCTCTCCGAAGGGGCGGTTGTACAAGGCATTGCCATGCCGCAGGGCTGGACTGAACAGATGGTGAAGGCCGGGGATGTGGTTTTCGTTACCTGTCCCACCTCCTTCGGGCAGGCGCCCAACCGGCAGCTGTACGTGATCGATACGGAAAGCCATACTCTGGTAGACAGCGTTGATGTAGGGTTCAGCCCCACCGCTCTGGTGCAGGACGCCGGCGGGATGATCTGGGTGCTCTGTTCCGGCGATTTTGATCTGGGTGCTCCGGGCGGCCTTTACCAGCTGGACCCGCTGGACAAAACCGTGCTGCGCAGCTTCCCATTCCCGGATAATAACATCGGCTTCGCCCCCCGCCTGGCCATCGATGAAGCGGGGCAACAGTTGTACTATACGAAGATCGACTTGTACACCCTGCCGGTTGACGCCAATGCTTTGCCTTCCGAACCTGTGATCCCGGCCGATGGGCGTGATCTCTACGGCCTGGGCATAGAGCCCGGCGCCGGAAACATCTGGCTGGGCGAGGCGGGCGACTACAAGAGCCGGCAGATGATCTACCGGTATAGTAAGGATGGCAGTTTATTGGATTCGGCACTGGCGGGGGTGGCGCCGAGTGGGTTTTATTTTTATTAGGGGGGCGTTGGGATGTTGGGACGTTGGGATGTTGGGACGTTAGGACGTGGGGACGTGGGGACGTGGGGACGTGGGGACGTGGGGATGTTGGGACGTGGGGATGTTGGGATGTTTGGGCTGGAAATAAGAGTTGCGCCGGATGATCTATGCCTCAAATGTACGGCCAGAAGTTCTCCCGGCACCTTGTAGAAAAATGAGCGTGCTTGGCGTCGCTTGGAGGGAAAGGTCAATTTTCTGTGTCTTCTAAACGAATATCCTTGATTTTCATGCACTTGTGAATTGAGAATGGCGAATTCCGAACACTCTCGCCTTAGCTTTTTTGTGAATTTTTTATGGAATTTCGAGCATTCTGCGTCTGATACTATTGGAACAAAACCAACAGAATATTATGGCAACTATCAGACGATTTGAAGATCTGGAATGCTGGAAATCGGCACGAATATTAACCCGAAAAGTATACCTGTATTCTAAAGATGGACGAATTAGCGAGGATTGGGATACGCTTCGTCAATTCAGAAGGGCAACATTATCAATTATGAACAATATTGCTGAGGGGTTCGGGAGGTCCAGTAAAAAAGAACGTGTCCGCTTTTTGGAAATATCCTCGAGTTCTTCCAGCGAGGTAAAAAGTATGCTCTATTTAATCGAGGACATTGCTTACTTACCGGCAAACAGGATACAGGAAATACGTGAACTCAATGAAAAGACATATTCATTGACTATTGGATTGATCAATTATTTGAAGGGGCGTTAGGATGTTTGGGCGTTAGGATGTTTGGACGTTAGGATGTTTGGACGTTAGGATGTTTGGACGTTAGGATGTTTGGGCGTTTGGGCGTTTGGACGTTAGGGCGTTTGGATGTTTGGACGAGACTGTTCAAATAACTGTGTCAAAGTTCTAAATAAAACATCAACTTTGACTCATGGCACGAAAAAAATCAAAAACCCTCGAAGAGATGTTTCCCGATCCGGAGATTCGGGAACGCATTCAGCAACAGTTGTACAGCGGTGGCCCCTTGTTTGGGGAAGGCAGCATTTTTAGTGAGATGCTGCAAACGATGATCAATGCCTCGCTGGACGGCGAGATGGAAAGTTTCCAGGAGGAGGAGAAAGCCTCCGGCAACGGAAATCGGCGCAACGGCTACACCCCGAAAGAGGTGCGTAGTACGGCCGGGAAGTTGAAGATCCAAACGCCCCGGGATCGGGAAGGGGACTTTGAACCGTTGCTGGTCGGCAAACGGGAGCGGTCCTTGCCCAGTGGGATGGAGGACATCATCATTGGGCTGTATGCCCGCGGCAATTCGGTAGATGATATTCGGTACCAGTTGCGGCAGCTGTATGGAGTGGAACTAAGCGCCGGCATGATCAGCAATATTACCGAACGGGTATGGGAGCAGGTATTGGCCTGGCAGCAACGGCCCCTCTCGCCTTGCTATGTGATCCTCTATCTGGACGGGATCCATTTCCGGGCCAAGCATGAAGGCCGCTTTGTGGGCCGGATCATCCACACGGTTTATGGGGTAGATGCGCATGGCCAACGGGATGTGTTGGGCTTATATATCTTTGACACGGAAGGGGCCAGCCACTGGGGACGGGTCCTGGAAGACCTGCAGGCTCGAGGAGTGGAGACTGTCTTATTCGCCTGCGTGGATGGATTAGAAGGTTTTTCGGAAGCCATTCATTCAGTTTTCCCCAACGCCATCGTGCAGCGCTGTATCGTCCACATGGTTCGCTCCAGTACCCGGTTTGTAGCAGATAAGGACCTGAAAGCCGTATGTGCAGATTTGCGCAAAGTGTACACCGCAGCAACCGAAAGCCATGCTCGCATAGCGCTGGAAGTTTTTGGCCAAAAATGGGATAAGAAATACGACAATATTCGCCCTGCCTGGGAAGGCGCCTGGACGGAATTAATGGCCTTCATGGATTTTGGCCAGCACATCCGTCGGATGATCTACACCACTAATCCGGTGGAAGCGCTCCATCGGATATTGCGCAAGGTAACCAAAACCAAGGGCGCCTGGGCCAGCGAACGCGCCTTGTTGAAACAGTTATATTTGGCGCTCATGCACAACGAAAAATCCTGGAAACGCAACGCCTTCCACTGGAAAGCCATTCAAAATGATTTGCGAAAACGCTTCGGGAAGGAGTACGAAAAATACCTGCAATGATCCCCGGAGATGGGCCGGGAGTAGCACTTGTATTGAAAAGAAGTTCCTGCTGGAGGGTGTTTCCCACAATTTCAACAGGCCTAAAACCCCAAAAAATTTTGAATAATTTTTTGGAGTTTGGGCCCATTGAAATGTGGAAAACACGGGTAGGGTTGTCACCCTTGGATTCCCGCCCTCCAGAAAGGGTTGAAAAAATTGACACAGTTAAATGAACAATCCCGTTTGGACGGCTAGGGTTGCACCCCCACGCCCCAACGTCCAAACGTCCCCACCTCCCAACGTCCCAACGTCCCCACCTCCCAACGTCCAAACGTCCCACCTCCAAACAATTTCCCCCATAATATCATTCTTTAAATTGTTCCAACAAAACAACACCCAATGATCTATTACAAGACGAATGACAACTGGTTCGGGGATTTAGGGCACCTGGCCCGCAGCTGGACGATGGTCCGCATCATGCGTTCGGTGCTGGGCATCGGAGTTTACGCTGCCATCGTATGTGTGCCGGCCGTCTATTTTGGCCTGGGAGGGTACATCAAAATGAATACCTCCATCTTCTCTTTGCTCGGCGTTATCCTGAGTATTTTTCTGGTCTTCCGCACCAATTCGGCCTACGACCGCTGGTGGGAAGCCCGCAAGCAGTGGGGCGCCCTGGTGAACAATACGCGCAACTTCGCGATCTACGTGCAAAGCATGTTCCCGCGGGAAGACAAGGAGGTGCGGCGCTTCTTCGCCAAGCACATCTCCAACTTCTGCCTGTCCCTGGTAGAGCACCTGCGCGGCGGTGTCAAGTTGGACAAGCTCATCTACCTGCACGACGAGGAACGGGCGGAGTACGAAACCAAAGGCCATATTCCCAACCACATCGCCTTGCAACTTTTCGAGCGCCTGGCGGAGGCCCACCGCAACGCTGAGATCAACGAAGGCGATTACATCAACATCAAGGCCCAGCACCAGAGCCTGCTCGACATCCTGGGCGCCTGCGAGCGCATCAAGAAAACGCCCATTCCTTTCTCCTACGCCGTCTACCTCAAGATCTTTATCACGGCCTACGGCCTGCTGCTGCCCTTCGCCCTGGTGAACATGTTCCACCTGTCGGCCATCCCGATCTCCATGTTCATCTTTTTCGCCCTGCTTGGCGTGGAGCTGCTCGGCGAGGAGATCGAGGACCCCTTCGGCCTGGATTGTAACGACCTGCCCACCGGCGATATCGCCCATACCATCAAAAGCAATGTCTTCGAGATCCTCGAGAGCCGGACGGCGGCTGCGGTGGAGCGGGAGTTGTATGAGAAGGTGTTTTGAAGAAAAATAGTTACCGTCTTTTTCGCGGAAAACTCACCCCCAGCGTAAAAGTGAACTGTTCGATGGTGTCGTCATCAAATGTCCAGTTCTCACAATAAGGGGAAGAGGGCCCGGGCGCGTCGGGGTGGCTGTCTGAAAACCGGATCGGGGCGCCGATGAAGTTGCTGATCCCCAGGGTGAACACACCGAGGCGAAAGCTTAGGGCGGTGCGGAAATAGGGGTCGAGATCCCGTTGGTAGGCGCCGGTGCAAACCCCGTCGACGGTATAACCGGCTCCTACGATCGAGCCGGCCTCGAACGACAGCAGCCAGCGGCGGCCGAGTTCCAGGCGTCCTTGCAGGCCGATGGCGTGGAGGTTGAGCGTAGATCCGGTATTGTTCCCATTCGGGCCGACAATGCTGGTATTATTCGCTGTCGACCACAGATAGGCGAGGCCCAGGCCGAAAGCGTCCTTCCAGCGGCGGCCGAATTCGGCGTGCACTTCGGTGTAAGTGTGCCCGAAGGGGCTGCCATTTAGGCCGATATTGGCTCCACCGTAGTAGGTTTGTGCCGACAGGGAGTGGAAAAGCATAGAAATGAATAGGAGGAGGAAAGTACTCCTGATCAGATCCGTTAGAGCGGTAAGGCGCATAATGGGAGGGTTTAGAGGTTTTCCGGGACTCTTATAAGAGAGTGGTAAAGGGATGAAAAGGTTCGGGCGAATACGCTTTTTGTGGTAGAATGCGCTCAATCCTTTTTTCGATTCCGGGAGGGGACGTTTATTCCCAGCGTAAGGGTAAACCGCTGAAAGGACTCCAGGTACTCCCGTCCGTAACAGATGTCGGGCTCTTCCATATTAACCTCCTCGTCGTATTCCGTAAACCGGAGTGGGGTGGTGAAAAAGCTGCTGGCGCCCAGGGTCAGGCCGCCGAAGCGGTAGCTCACCGCCGGCCGGAAATAGGGGTCGAAGGCCGGCTGATACTCCTGGTTGCAATACCAGTCAGTACTGTGTCTGACACCCAGAACGCTTCCTGCATCCAGAGAGAACAACCAGCGGTTCAGCTCCAGGCGGCCCTGCAGGCCGGCAGCTGTTATGCCATAGCTCACACTGGTACCCATATCCAGAGAGCCGGTATAGGCGATGCCCAGGCCGTACTTGTCCTTCCAGCGCTTACCGAATTCGGTGTGGAACTCGGCGGAGATATGCTCGCCGAAGAAAAGGCCGGCATTGAGTCCAAAATAGAAGGATTGGGAGAGGGTAGGGGCGGCGCCGATTGCCATAAAAAGAAGGAAGAAGAGGGTTCGGTGGTTCATATTTTCAGGTGTTGGATGGACGATTCAGCAATGATTGATCTTGTCGGTTTCAGCTTCCAGAACAAAGAAAATAAAAACCAGCGAGTCCCTATTCTTCAAATACTTGTGATTTTTTTAATATTTTCTCCCTTTTGCATAACAAAATCAAGTGTCGGGAGCGTTACCTTTTCGAAAGCCATCGTCTATGTATGGCTTTGTTAAAAGGACCAACTAAAAATTCTTACTAACATGAAAGCAAGACAAGGCTTAATTATCTTAGCCGCCATTTTAGGAATTCTCCTGATCGTAGCTGCCATCTGGGGCTTCAACCAAAGCAGTAAGCGCAAAGCGCTGGAAGCCCAGAACACGGAACTGACGGGTACCGTCGAGGACCTGGAAGAGCTCCGTACCGACCTGTTGCAGGAAGTCGATAGCCTGCAGCAGGAGTTCTCCATGCTGGCAGAGCAGAACGAATCACTACAAGGAACACTGGCCCAGGCCCAGGAAACCATCGCCAAGCAGGAAGTGGCTTTGCGCAACGTCAAAGCAAAAAGCTCTACCGAGATCAACAGCCTGAGAGCGCAGATCCAGGAACTGATGGCCCTCAAGGGCGAACTGCAGGCCAATATTATGGCCGTTCAGGCAGAGAACGATTCTCTGCGGCAGGTCACTGGTATTTTGGAAGCCGACCTGGGCGTAGCGCGGGATGAGAACCAGGCCCTGGCCAACCTCAACAAAACCATCCAGGAAGAGGTGGACCGCCTGACGCTGGCCAACTTCAAGGCCACTGCCTTCCAGGTAGACCTCGAGCAAAAGAACGAAAAAGTTACCAGTAAGGCACGCCGTGTGCGCACCATCCGCACCAGCTTCGACCTGACCAACGTGCCGCCTCAGTATCAGGGCCTGCGCACCTTGTACCTGGTTATTACCGACGACAAGGGCAACCCCGTGCCTGCTGCCAACCCGATCAAGGCACAGACCGTGGCCAACAACCAGAAGATGGACATCATCGCCGTCAAGGCCAAGGATGTGGACATTACCGAGAACCAGCGCTTGTCGATGGTCTATGACCTGGAAGATAAGCTCGCCGCCGGCTACTACCGCGTGGCCATTTACACCGAACTCGGCCTGATGGGCGCTTCGAGCCTGAGGTTGAGGTAAATGTAATTGTGTATTCGTGTATTCGTGCATTTGTGTATTCGTGTATTCGTGGGGGCACTCCGGAAAGACCAAGAGTGGAAATACATCGAAATACTTTGGGCAGAACGATATTTCAAAGTGTTTCAAAATATTTCCTATTGTATTTCAACCAAGGGCAACAACCAGACTTCCCGGCCTTCGTCCGTCATAGCCGGACTGCGGGCCGGCGGAGACGGAGTGGCCTCACCCATGCACAAATGCACGAATGCACAAATACACCCCCAAAATGCAAACACCTATGAAGAAACACTTACACCTCTTTCTCCTCCCCCTTTTCTCCCTCCTGTTCTCCTCCTGCGTGGCTAAAAAGAAGCACCTGGAGATCGTCTCTCTCTACGAGCATCACATTGACAGCCTGGAAACCAGGATAGACACAGCCAGCAACCGCATCTACCGCCTGGATCTGGATGTGGCGGAGCGCAAGGGCGAGAACCAGGCCCTGCTGGCCAGCCAGGACAAACTGCTCAACCGCATCATCGAGCTGGACGACGAGATCGAGCGCCTGCAGAGCGAATCGGCCAACCGCGTTGAATCCCTCGATGGCCGCCTGCAGCAAAAAGATGCCACGATCGCCGAGAAGCAGGCAAAGATCGACGCCCTGCTCGCCACCCTCAATCAACGGGACCAGTCTATGCTGGACCTGGAAAAAGCCATTCGGGATACCCTCCAGCGGTTGGATTCTACCCTCTACACCGTAGCTGTGGCCGACGGGCAGCTGTCGGTCGCCCTGAAGCTGGACTTTCTGTTTTATCCCGGAAGCACCAACAAGACCCACTCCGCCGGCCGGGAAGCCATCGAACACATCAGCCAGGTGCTGAGCAATTATCCCACCCTTGATATCCTGGTGATTGGCCATGCCGACAACAGCCCCCTGCGCCGCAGTAGTATCAGCGACAAGTGGGAGTACAGCGCCCTGCAGGCCGCCGCCATCGTACAGCTGATGACCAAGAAGTACGAGCTGAGCACCAGCCGGGTGATGGCGGCCGGCAAAGGGGAGTTCGAGCCCCGCGCTTCCAACGCAACCCCCGAGGGGCGTGCTAAGAACGAACGCCTCGAGATCCGCGTCTTCCCCAGCCGGGAACGGCTGATCCGAGACCTGCGGCGAAGGCTGGATTAGGTAGTATGGCGGCCCTTACAAAGAACCTTAGGGTAGGCGTCGCTCGGCCCCTTAAGTTTTTTTGAAAGATTATGTCTTGCGGCTCATCTGAATACCTGTTGACACTTGACAGGCCTCTTGAAAAAGGCCCGTCCAAGCAGCCCTGGCTTTACACTCAGGATTTTCCGCCTTCCCTTGTAGCTCATTCCATTAATATTGCTTTACCAGCCCGTGGTAGATGTAAATTTGGGTGTATCCGTTTTTTCTTTAAAAAAAATCCTGGTAAAGAATTAATTTTTTTTATATCTTAGCATCCACAAAGAGCCCGAAAGGGTTTCCCCCCGCTATTTTCCATACCAGATCTTATTGATTAGGACGACCTCATCTCATTTGCCATGTTTTTCCGCTACTTGATTCGATAGTAGAGGTCAGATATAGCATGGGGGCGTTTTGGTTTCAATCACCACTTTAGGACAATTCTGATTTTTGCTATTCAGGTCTGTAAACCATCATTTTGCAATACATTTTTAACTAAAATTTCAGTAATGAAAAAAGCTTACCTACTTACAAAACTGGCCCGATTTTGGGCTGTGTTGCTGGCTCTTGGGCTGGGCACTTCCTATCAGCTCAATGCCACTACCTGTGCCGATGCTACTGTGATCGGCTCCCTGCCGTTCAGCGGCGCTACTGCTTGTTCTGGTAATGATATTACATCCGGCAACAGCAGTGCCTGTGTTTCTACTTTATACTATGGCGGTAACGAAGCCCTGTTTACCTTCACCCCTGGGTCCAGCATGACCGTTCTGTTGTCCTATTCCGGACAGACCTGGACACAGATCTCCGTTTATGCCGGCTGCCCCACCAGCGGCGGCACTTGTGTCAACGGTATCTCCAGCTCTGCAAGCTCCAAGAGCATCACCGCCAGCCTGACCGGCGGCACGCAATATTACTTCCTGGTCGACACCTGGCCTTCTCCGCCGAGCGCCTGCCCGGGTACGCTTACGGTCACTGAACTGGTGCCTCTGGCCAATGATGAGTGCGTAGACGCCATCATGCTCAGCGTAGGGGATACGGACACCGGCAGCACGGCAATTGCCGATGACGACAACCCGCCCGCATGCAGCGGCGCCGGCGATGGCACCAGCGGTGGCGTATGGTACGTCGTATTGGGCACCGGCCTGGATATTACGGCCGCTACCTGCGGTTCCGGCTTTGATACGCAGTTGGCCGTTTATACCGGCAGCTGCGGCGCATTGTCCTGCGTAGCCGGCAACGATGATGCTTGTGGCCTGCAATCTTCAGTGACCTGGAACTCCCTGGCCGGCGTTCCCTACTATCTCTACATCGATGGGTTCGGTTCTGCTTCGGGTAATTATACCATCTCTGTAACCGGCCAGTTGCCTCCGCCCATCGATAATGATGACTGTTCGGTTGCTACTTCCATCTCTTGCGGAGAGACCGTTCAGGGTTCCACTATCGGCGCATTCCCGGATGCCGTCCGTCGCTGTGGCCCCGGCACTGCCGGTGGTGGCGTATGGTATACCTTTGACGCTACGGAAGGCGGCATTGTGCAGTCGCTGAGCACTTGCGGCGCTGCTAACTTCGACACCAAGATCAGCATCTACTACGGAACCTGCAGCGGCCTGCGTTGCATCGGTTCGCTCGACAACTCCGAAGGCTGCCCTAACGGAACCACTGAGATGTTCTTCACGCCCTACTTCGGCCGTACGCACTACGTCCTGGTTCAGACCGTCAACCCGGCGGCTCCCGGCGTGTTCGAACTGACCTATGACTGCGACGCCAGCGCGGCCCGCCCGGCAGGTGTCAACGTTATTGTTGCCGACGAATCGGAGGCCTTCGAAAGCATCAGCCTGTTCCCCAACCCGGCACAGGATGAGCTCAACGTAGAACTCTCCGGCTTCACCGGCGACCAGGTAACGATGCGCGTACACAACAGCCTGGGCCAGGTGGTTATGCAGCGCAACATCAACCAGGTGGAAGAGCAGATCGAACGCTTCAACACCAGCAACCTGCAGTCCGGTATCTACTACCTGACCGTTCAGGCACAAGGCAAAGCTACCCTGACTGAGAAGTTCATGGTAGGCGGTAGCCGTCCGTAATTTTTGCTTAAAGTTTTTGGCGGGCAGCTCTCATACCCGCCAAAAACTTTAACCGGCAAACGGGGCGCTGCGGCGCCTCATACGCCCAACTGAAGGAGCCATCTCTTAAGAAATTTAGGGATGGCTCCTTTTGTTGTTAAAGAAAACATAAACTCCTCTCTTACTGATTTTTATCATTGATCCCACCCAACTTTTCCCCTATAAATTGGGTATTAATAGTACGGAACATCCGCTTGTGCGACGCAGGGTGGATTCGGGATTCGTGGATTCGGGATTCGGGATTCGGGATTCGTTGATTCGGGATTCGTCTCTGCCCGCTCGGAGCCTTGGCGAAGGCGGGGATTCGGGGATCGTCCACCGCAACACCCTAAAACCATAACACCATAACACCATAACCTGGCGGAGCCAGAGCCAAGGGCCGGACCCATTTGCGATGTCTGATTTCTGATGTGCGATTTTCGATGTTTGATGTCCCCGTACGGTACTGCTATTGAAGGCCCGCCAGTTAGCTGGCCGGAAAGAGCCAAATCAAAAATCGCAAATCAAACATCGCCAATCGGCAAAGAAAGGATTACCGAACATCCAAACACCGTCCACCGTCCACCCGAACACCCAAAGCTCATCCCTCCCCAACCAGAGGGCATTCCATAACTCCAAACTGAAAGCTATGAAAAACCCGATGTTCCTTTTGATCCGGCTGACCCTTCTGCTCTTACTGGGCAGTAGCCTGCTGCTGACGGCCCAGCCCGGCGGATCCCTGTTGGCCCAGTTGGCGGAAGAGGAAAAAGACGCCGTCAACGCGCTGGCCCTGTATCCGGAAGATACCCGCCTGGCCATTCTGGAAAGCAGTAAATACCCGGAGGCCCTGATCAAGATGCAGCGCCTCCAATCCCAAACCAGTGAATCGTTTCAGGGGCTGGTGGCCGATTATTCGAAAAGTACTCAGGAAATGATCTGGGACGTCACCCGATACCCGGGCCTGGTAGAACGGCTGGTAGCGGAAGGGCGGGGCTCCCGAAACGCTATCGACGGTATCCTGAAGGACTACCCCGATGCCGTGGCCGAAAACGCGCGGAGCGCCGGCATGCAGTACCTGCCCCTGCTGGAAGAGATCAACCGGTTGCAGCGTTCCGCTGATGAGGCCTATGACGCCTTGCTGAAGGACTACCCTCCTGCCGCGCAGGAGGCACTCAATACGCTGCTCGGCCTGCCCGAAGTACTGACCCTCCTCACCGACAATATCGAACTGACCCTGCTGGTGGGCGACCTCTACCGCCGCGACCCGGCCCTGGTGCTGCACAAGGCCGACAGCCTCAACCTGGAAGTGGCGCGGCAGAACGCCCAGGAACTGGAAGGCTGGAAAGCAGAGCTGGAAAACAACCCTGAAGCGGTGGAGGAATTGAAGTCCTCCGCCCAGGAGTTCGCCCGGGAGTACGGTTACGATGACGAATTCTACGACTACCCCGATGATGACCTCTACTATGACGAACACGAAGAAACCTACGTGGTAGAGCACCATTATTATTACAACTATCCGTATTGGTTCGGTTACCCAACGTGGTACACCTATCCGCGCTGGCGCCCTTACCCATACTGGTACGACTGGGGGTTCTACTTCCGTCCGGGCAGGACCATTGTCATTCTGCACCTGCCGTCCTTCTACTTCACCAACTGGTACTTTTACAACCCCCATCACCACTACCACTACCCGCATCTGTCGTCCCATTTTGTGCGGCATTATCGGTACTATCCGAGGTCAGGCGGCAGCATCACGACCAGCGTGGCCACCTGGCAGAGCCGCAACCGCGAGGTCATTACCCGCAACTGGATGGACGACGATAACCGGCTCGCGGATCGCTTCCGCGAATACGGCCGCTTTGAAACAGCGCGCCAGGACTACAACCGCCAGAACCCCACCCGGGCATTGTCGCAGCGTGAATACCTGGAAAAGAATAGCAGCCGCTACACCGACCTGTCCAGAAGCGTAAGACAGGAACGGGAGATCTACCAGGAGCCGGCCTACGAACCCCGCGATAAGGCGCCTGTCCGCGAACCGGACATCCGCCAGCCTGAGGTGCCCAAGCCGGAACCCCGGCCCCGCGTAGAACCTAAGGAACCGGCCAAACAACCCCGCACCCGCACAGAACCCCAGGAGCGGGTAGAGCCGGCGCCGCCCCCTCGCCAGGAACCCCAGAAACGGGAACGGGTGATCACTCCGGAAAAACGGCCGGCGCCCCAAACGGAACCGCCCAAAACCCGGGAGATCCCCAAGGTGGAACAGGGAAGAGACTACCACCGGAACCGGTGGGAAAAACCCCAAACCACTCCTCCGCCCCAGACGAGGACCGCTCCTCCTCCTGCTCAAAAACGAGAGGTGACGAAACCGAAGACGACCCCTCAGAAGAGAGAAGTGACAAAGCCCAAAACGCAGCCGAGGAAGAAGGAAGGAGGTAATTGATGCGGAAATCGGAAGCGACCGCAGGGAGTCCCGTACCGACAGCGGAGGTCGGGATCGGAAATCGGAAGGCCCTTTCGCGTAAGGCGAGGACGAGTTCCGGGGCACTCGTTTGGCTGATGCCAGGAGGGCAGCCCCTTAGGGCCGGGAACTTCCCCTTTGTACACTGCACATTCCTGTTCTGCTTCGCTCCAAGAAAGCGGTTTGCACTTTTTTGTCGCGCAAAAAAGTACCAAAAAACGCTGGAAGCTCCACAGGCGGCGCGTTTACGCCTGGTATTACCGGGTAGCGAGGTATTGGCGCCTGCCCTTAATGTCCGGGGTAGCCCTTTTTCAGGTGCTGTGCCGGTTTCCGGATTTAAGCGTAACCACGGCCCTTCGCCTGGAATACCGGTTGCCATGGTTTTGCCTGTTGTCGGCTCCTGGCAGGAAACCGCCAAGGCACGTTCCTTGCCTTCAACAGCAGGGAATGGGCCTGTTGTCCTTGTCTTCTGCCCAACGCTTTCCTTTAGGGAAAAAGGGCGCTTGCGGCCGCTTGGGAGCTGTCCATTGCCCGGTGGTGGCTGCCGGGCAGTGCCCAAAAAAGCCGCCCTGGAACTGGCCCTTTTGTTACGCGAAAGGACCGTTGGAAATCGGAAGGTTTCCCACTTCCCACTACCCCTCTTCCTTCTCCAGCCTTTCGATCAGCCTTCCGGATATTCGGAGAAAGTCCATTTCGGTGATGATGCCGATCAGTTCTTCACCCTGCACGACCGGCAGGCAGCCGATCCTGTTTTCGCGCATTACCGACATGGCCTGTACGATGGTGGCTTTGGGGCCGATGGTAAAAGGTTTTTTGACCATGATGTCTTTGACGCAGGTTGCCTTTTTGCTGTTGAGTTTACTGCGTTGGGCGTAGTAGCGCAGCATGAGGCGGGAAGTGACCAGGCCGACGAGCCGCCCTTTAGAGTCTTCCACGGGCATGTAGCGGACCTTGCGCCAGTCCATGAGCTCCGCCACCAGTTCGATGAGGTCGTCCTGTTGCACGGTAAAGAGGTCCGTTTCCATGAATTCGTCGACCAGCAGGCGTGCCGGTTTGTAGTCTACCAGGTCGCTGGCTTCCGGTAGTTTCCATTTGTGTACAGGCTGGTTCTTTTCCTGGTTTTCGACGATGGCGGCAGTCAGTACACTGAGGGCTTCGTCGCGGGTGACCTCTTTGGTGAGTTTGGTGAAGGCCCGCAACTGCCAGCGGGCGCCGTTCATATGCTTTTTGGCGCGCTCTTCGATGACGCCGAGGTAGTGGTCAATATCTTTGGGAGACACTTTTTGACTTTCCAGCCCTTCGCGGGCGATGGGCAGCAGTTCCTGCAGGATGAGGTCGGTGGGAGAGGCCTTTTTGTCCTTGAACCAATTGAAAGTGGAGTCGATACCGAATTTGGCGGCTTTTGAAAAGTTGTCGCGCACGTCTTCCCAGGACAATTGCTTGCGGATATCCTTACAGTGCTTTTTCATACCCATCATGGCTCCCAGCCAGAATGCTGCGTTGGCCACTTCGTCAACAACGGTAGGGCCCGAGGGCAATACCCGGTTCTCGATGCGCAAGTGGGGCTTACCCGATTCGCTGATGCCATAGCAGGGGCGGTTCCAGCGGTAGACGGTGGAGTTGTGCACCTGCAGGGCGCGCAGTTTGGGCACCTTGCCCTGTTCCACCATCTTGATCGAATCTTCGTCCACATCGGCGCTGAGCAGTACCCGGAAGCGGGCGATGTCTTCCTTGTAGATCTCCATGATGGATTGGTCGAGCCATCCGGTGCCGAAGCTCACCCGCGGGCTGCGCTCCCGCATGTGGTCGTGGGTGGTCCGGATGTCGAGGGCTTGCTGGAAGAGGGCAATCCTGCTTTCGTGCCAGAGGCGTTTGCCGAAAACGATGGGCGAGTTGGCGGCGATGGCCATCACCGGGGCGGCCAGGGCCTGGGCGATATTGTACATGCAGACAAATTCGGCAGGAGAGACCTGCAGATGCACCTGAAAGCTGGTGTTGCAGGCTTCCAGCAACGGCGAATCGTGCTTGACCAGCAATTCGTCGATACCGGAGAGGCGCAGTTCGTAGGCGCTGCCGATGAGCTGGCTGTTGATGGCTTCCATGAGCGCATAGTAGCGCTTCTTGGGGGTCAGGTTTTCCATCTCCAGGTCGTACTTGCGCAGGGTCGGCAGTATGCCGGTGAGGATCAGTTTGGAATTGAGCAGGGCCAGCTTCTCCCGTATCTTGTTCAGCTTGTCGTTATTTTCTTCCTCCAGCAGGCTGAGGCAGTTGCCTTCAAAAATGCGGGGGGTCAGGTTGGTTTCCAGATTGAACTTGGCCAGCTCGGTCTCCACCCATTCATAATCCTTCATGGTTTCCAGGGCTTCCATGGCAATGGTTGCCGGCTTGAAGGTTTTGGCATTGACGATGCACATTTCCTGTTCTGCTCCGATACGTGCAATATCACTCTCGAACCAATCGTTTTCGAGCATGTATTCCAGCGCCTGTACATCGCGTAGCAATTTCTTCACGAATTGCTGCATGGCCATTTCATCTTTGACCAGAGATACTTTTTGTTCGCCCATTCTATTACAGAGTTTTTAAAGTATGACATTTGGGTATTGCCCACCCCTCAAGATAGGGGTAATTTGAAAAAAAAAGGCTGTGCCCTTAGAAAATCAATAATACAGAAAGGAACTTATGAAAAAAATATGGATCGGCATTTTTGCCGTCGTGCTGGCCGCCGCCTGTACCAAAGACAAGCGGGACCCCCTCTTCGACCTGTTTTATCCCAATTTCGAGCTGTTCATCCCCGCCGGGCGCAGCCCCACTTTGCCCTTTACCCTGGCGAAGCGCGGCATCAATACCAATATCGATTTTTACCTGCGGGAGAATAGTGTGGACACGGCAATGATCACGGAGATCGCTCCGATCTCCGCCCGCCTGACCTCTTTCGATGGGTTCAATTACGATTTTCTGGACCGGATCTCCATCCGGCTCTGCCCGGACACGGATGCGCCTTGTATCGAGGCCGACGAGGTATTTTACATCGACCGCCTGCAGATCGACCGGCCGGGCAGCCGCATTGACCTGCTGCCTGGCTTGCGCAATGTACGTCGGGACCTCATCCGGGAAAAGTACAGGCTGGAGGTGGTCTTTTTTCTGGCCTTTACCCCCAGCCTGAACTATGATACGCGGTTGGATATGAGCTTTCGGGCGTTGCAGTGAGTAACTGGGCGGAAGCGGAGAAATAAGTGGAAATGTATTGAAATGCGGTGGAAATGCTTATCCTGCCCAGGTTCGGCCCGCATTTCATCATTTCTATGCATGTCTAAGTTTCAGTCCATTTTACTTACACGAAGCGTTGCATATGATAGGCCACCAGCGTATGCAGGGTAGCCAGCGCCAGGCCGCGTGCCTGATCTACTTTATATCCCTTATTCATGAAGTGGTCTTCGAGGCGGACCTGGGTTTGGAAATAGGCCACCTTGAAGGCGGAGGCGATCTGTCGGTGCAGAGGATCCTGTACGGCCCAGGCATCGAGCCCGCGCAGCAGGTTGTTGTTCCAGGCTTCAACGGCTTTGGACTCCGAGCTGTTAAGAGCAGCGGGGGCGGAGTAGAGCCGGGAGCGTTCGGTAGCGGCCTGGGATAGCCTTTGCTGGTTAAACGGTTCTTCGGCGTTGAGGTCGGAGGCGATGGCCACCAGCAGTTTGGCTTCCGGCCAGCTTTCGAACTGCCCGCAATTCTGTACGTTGAGGTTGCCGTTCGGTACCCGGGCGCAGGCCTGATAAGCCAGGGCGGACTCCTGCGGATGGCGGCTGGCCAGCCAGCAGGGCGCATTGAGGCTGGTGCCCGACCCGCAATGCATGTAATAGAGGTGTGAGGCCAGTTGGCCGAGGTCCTGGTAGGCATAAGTCGCATTGGGGTCGAAGGGCAGGTTGGCGACAAAACGCCCGGAGAAAGCGGCGCGGATAGCAGTGTTCATCAGTTGGTTGACATTATTGCTTGGGCCGTAGGCGGCAAAGAGCATATAGGCCCGATAGCCCATGGCCATGGGGTCGTTCGACCGTTCCAGATAGCTGGTAGCGGCGGGGTTGGAGGCCAGGCCGTCGATGGCTTGCTGAAGGCTGCTGTTGGATGCCTGGCTGCCTGGCATGCCCGTCATTTCGGCCAGCGCCTGGTATTTTTGGAGCGTCCGGTCTTTTTCCATAATGGCCTTCAGGGCAGCGGCTGTGCCATTGCCATAGTAACCGTCGATGGAGGCCGTATAGGCATTGCCCGCCTTTAGTTCCGTTTGCAGGCTCACTACCGATTGGCGCTTGACGTCGGCCCGGATATTGGGCAGGTCTGCAGGAGCCGCAGAACGCGCTGTGAGGGCGGGCGTTCCGGGAGTGTAGTTGTAATCGATGGGCATGGCCGGTGCGCCGTAGCTGTAAGAGCCGGCAGCGGCGTCGGGGGTGCGCGCCGTCAGTACGTTGTAATCCTGCAGTTGCGGCTCGGCGGGCACGGTGCCGGTGCGGCTGGTGGTTTGGTCGAAGGCGATGGGGATGAGGTCCTTCTTTACCCCGGTCTCAAATTCAGTGAGTTGGAGGACGGTAGCGCTGTTTACCGTCTTGGCGAAAGCATCTTTGTAGCCCATCTTGCGGATCCGGCTCAGGTCGCCCTTCGCGGCATCCAGGCTGTTGTAAGGGCCGGTGACGATCTTGATGAGGTTGCCGCTCATGATACCGTACAGGGCCCCTATTTTTGTAAATTCTTCCCATTCAATATCCTTATCGACCCGGCGGGTGGCGATCTGGACGATGTTCAGCGCTTGTCCGGCGGAGAGCAGCTTTTCTTGAATAAAAGCATTGGCATATCCTTTGTCCCGGATCTTTGCCGCTGCTTTTTCTGCTTCCTCCCGGCTGGCGTAGCCGCCAACGTAAACCTCGCGGAGGTTGCTGCCCAGGTCCTGAGCATGAACGAAGCCTACGCTCTGCAGAGACTTGAAATCATCCCGGTTGGCGTCGATAAAAGTTCCCACCTGAACGGTATAATAGGGCTGGTTCTGTGCTACGCCTTCCGTAGCGAGGAGCGCCAGAAGCGCCAAGAGTGGCAGTAATTTCTTCATGATTGATATAGTGTTTTGCTTTTTGGAGCTGTTTGAATTTAATCCTTCAGTTTTGTTATGGCCAAAAAATGCCCTATAACAAATTCTAAAAACCAAATTCAAACAGCTTCTTAGGTTTTTTAGGTACCGCCCCGCCTGCAAGCAGTTTAGTTACATCGGCGCCACCTGTTCTGGTTTCTGGTAAAACGGAACCATGCACATTCGCATAGGCCTGAACACCTAACGTTGCCAATGGTGAACAAATTTTATTGGGCAAAACATAGATATTCATTTCCTACACCAAATTTCACCAATTTTCTGTTTTTTTTCACTTTTTTGTTTAAAACGGATCGAATAGCTCTGAGGTTTCTTCTTTTATCTCTGTTTTTTAAATTGAACCAAGGTTCCTCTCAAGGGTTATTATTCCACATACCAGTCAAAACCTAAACCTGATGAGCGAGACAAAAGATATTACGAAAGAATATTCCAACGGCGAAGTGACCATTGTCTGGAAGCCGAGCCTTTGTATGCATTCTGCCCTTTGCACCACCGGCCTGCCCGAGGTGTTCGACCCCAAAGCCCAACCTTGGATCAACGCCGGAGGCGCAGATACCGAGCGCATTATCGAGCAGGTGAAAAAATGCCCTTCCGGAGCTTTGTCCTACTATTATAATGGAACAAGCGCCAGCCGGGAAACGGAGCAGGCAGACAAGGAGGAACGCCTCGTTGAGGCCGTCCCCAACGGCCCGCTGATGATCCACGGCCGGCTCTCCATAAAAAAACCGGATGGAAGTATCCTCCAAAAGGATACCAAAACCGCCTTCTGCCGCTGCGGCGCTTCGGGCAATAAGCCTTTCTGCGACGGTTCTCACCGGAAGGTGGGGTTCGAGGGGTAGGGGGGTAATGGAATAGTTGATGGGTTGAATGACAGAAGCCTTTCGGGGGCAATCGGCTCGTTGGTTCCCTGGCATTAAAAAAGGAATAATTCATGAAGAACAGGCCTGTAGCGCATATTACCCAGGCGGAACACCTCAATATGGGGAGTACGGTGGTCAAGCAGCCTTTGCCGACGGTGAAGGTAGAACAGGTAGACCCCTTTCTTTTGCTGCATCATTTCGGCCCGACTACGACGGCGCCGGGCAGTGACCCGCTCGACGTCGGCCCGCATCCGCACCGGGGTTTTGAACCGGTGACCTTCCTGTACAGCGGCGGCATCCGGCATAAGGACAGCCGGGGCAACGAAGGCTTGCTCCGGGGAGGCGATGTACAGTGGATGACCGCCGGCCTGGGCATCATTCACAGTGAACGGGCCTCCCGGGAATTCCTGGAGGCCGGCGGTACCATGGAAGGCATACAGCTGTGGGTCAACCTGCCGCGGAAACACAAAATGGCCCAGCCCAATTACCAGGATATCAAAGCCGCACAGATACCGGAGATCCTGGAAGATAATGGAAAAGTGCGCTTGCGGTTGGTAGCGGGGCAGTACCAGGGTAAGAAAGGCCCTGCGCGCACTTTCACCCCCATCCTGGCCCTGCAGGCAGAACTGAACACCGGGGGCTATGTGGAGGTGCAAATACCGGAGCACTTCAACGCCCTCGTATACATCCTCCGGGGAGAAGTGCAGCTGAACGAAAATTTCTCCTATTCCGGCGAAACCATGCTCCATTTCAAAAATGAAGGCGCCGGCTTTTCCCTGCGGGCGAAGGCCGACAGCCAGGCGCTCATCCTTGCCGGTGAACCCATCGGCGAACCGGTCGCCCAATGGGGGCCCTACGTGATGAATACCCAGACAGAGATCATGGAAGCCATGCGCGATTACCAGATGGGCAAGATGGGGGTGTATATTGACTAGGTGGGAAGTGGGAAGTGGGAAGTGGGAAAACTTCCGCCCTTCGATTTCTGACTTCCCACTTCCTTAAACTTCTCTTAACATATGCCCGTACAACATATTGAGGCTGGAAAACATTTTATTGTAGTAGATCACGAAAAACAAGTACGGATGAAGAAGGTATTTATGGTTGAGTTCGATCTGCCGGAAACATTTACGGAAGAATTTCTGGCCCTGCTCCCCAAACAGCGGTATGTGATCAATACTATGCTGGCGCAAGGGGCCATAAAATCCTATTCCCTGGCAATCGACCGGTCCAAACTATGGGCAGTAATGCTGGCCGAGTCAGAATTCGACGTTCTGGAGCATATCGCACAAATGCCGTTGAGCAACTACATGACGCCCAACATTTCCGAGTTGATGTTCCACAATGCCGCCGATTCCGTGATGCAATTCTCCCTCAATTAAACGCCGCCGGAAGGCTGCATCCAAAGAATAATTTCATATCGCCATATATTTCCGCGACAACTTATTTCAAAATAAGTCATCCCGAATTTTATTTCAGGCTTTCAGCCTGATATTTGGGCTTGGATTATCTTCCCCGGGCGAGGCCCGGGGCTGCAATGTAACAGCCTTTCAGGCTGAAAGCCTGACAAATTGGAGCTTGGGGCACCGCCCCAAGCCTGAAAGCAGCAGATAACTCAGGCTGAAGGCCTGAAATAATATCCAAGGGTGTATCATTCTAAAATTCGGGATGACTTATGTTTTGTTCCCTTGTTTCAGGATTTTTTTTATTCCGGTTAAACCAACTTAGCCGACAGGTGTTAATCGTTGCATGCGCAACCAAGTTATGGACTCCCCGCAATTCAACCCGCTGCACTCCCTGGTATTTCTCACCAACCGGGTGGGCCGCCTGTTGGCCAATCAGATCCGCCTTCGTTCAGATATGGAAAGCCTTGGCCTGATGCCGCATCATATGGGCATCCTGGTAGAACTTTGGGCGAAGGACGGCCTGCGGCAGCAGGACCTTGCGGTCTCCGTCATCAAGGACAAGGCGACCATTGCCCGGGCTCTCGACTATTTGGAGGAGGAGAATATCGTCGTCCGCGTTCCCGATCCCAGTGATAAGCGCAACAAACGCATCTACCTGACCCACAAGGGTAAGGCGTTGCACCAGCAGATCTGGCCGCACGCTGAATCCGTTGTCAAGGAAGTGCTGAAGGAAGTTGACCCCAAAGACCTGGAAACTTGCAAACGAGTTTTGGAACACGTTTATCATAAGTTGCTCCAATAGTTGAAACTGCAACCATCGTTTTTATCGGGCCAGCTGGATCATGAATGAGAGCTGATCCGTTTCAAAAAAATATTGAAAGCTGTCAGTTATGAACACAAACCTACGCCGGGCCAGCATTTTTGCCGGCCTTGTCATTCTCCTGGGGTCCTTCGCAGCTTCCCGGTTTCTCGGCCAGCAGAAAGCGCCGCCAGCCCGCAAGTCTTCTATTGCCCAGGCCCGTCAGGTAGATACCCTGCACGTGCGCAACGCCACCATTCCCACAACGCTGGAAATACAGGGAGTGCTGGCGGCATTTGACAAGATCGACCTGTTTGCCGAAGTGTCGGGCACGCTGGAGGCCACCTCCCGCCCGTTTAAGGTCGGCAGCTATTTCCCCCAGGGCGCGGTACTCATCCGGATCGATGCGGAAGAGGCCCGGTTATCGCTCCTCTCTCAGAAGAGCACCCTGCTCAATGCCATCACCCAACTGATGCCCGACCTTAAGATCGACTACCCGGAAAGCTTTCGGCACTGGCAGGAGTATCTGAAACAATTTAGCCCGGAACAACCGATCCGGCCTTTCCCGGAACCCCTTAATGACCAGGAGAAATATTTCATCGCCTCCCGCAATCTCTACAGCCAGTACTACAATATCAAAAGTACCGAGGAGCGCCTTGGCAAATATACCATCAATGCCCCGTTCAGCGGGGTGATCACCCAGGCGAGCATCAATGCCGGCGCTGTGGTGCGCGCCGGCCAGAAACTGGGCGAATTGATGAATACCAGCAACTACGAACTGGAAGCTACCGTCGCCCTGCGCGACCTGAAGTACATTAAAGTGGGCAGTCCCGTGGAGTTGAGATCTGAAGACATCGCCGGAAAGTGGGCGGGCCGCGTCAAAAGGATCAACGATCAGGTCGACGCCGGCACCCAAACGGTGAAGGTGTTCGTCAGCCTGAATGGCGAGGGCTTGCGCGAGAATATGTATATGCGCGGCGAAGTAACGGCCAGTAATATCGAAAAAGCCCTGAAAGTGCCCCGGAATATGCTGGTTAACCAGAAAGCGCTTTATGTTGTGCAGGACTCCTTCCTGCAGTTGCAGGAGGTTGATGTGGTTAAGATCACCGAGGAAGCCGCCATCGTACGCGGCCTGGAGAACGGTACGCCCATCCTCAGGGAAATGGTGCCCGGCGTTTTCGATGGCATGAAGGTGCTGGTGAAAGCCCGAGGCGAGGGTGGTTCCGCTTCCGAAGGACAGGCGGAGGCCTTGAGCGGTTTGGAATAGAGCCCGAATTTAAGCGGCAATGGGAAATTGCCGCTTAAAGTGTCCTTTGAATTAGAGCTCACACCC
Source organism: Lewinellaceae bacterium (assembly GCA_020636405.1). GTDB lineage: Bacteria > Bacteroidota > Bacteroidia > Chitinophagales > Saprospiraceae > JACJXW01. The sequence continues at coordinate 1,010,366 of JACJXW010000004.1, forward strand.
ACACCCTAGATACAATCTAATCCGATGAGGAAATTTATAAACTATTTCATCAAATACCCGGTAGCGGCCAACCTGATCATGTTCGGCATACTGATCATGGGAGTGGTGGGGCTGCTCAATATGAAGTCCACCTTTTTCCCGGAGGTGGAAAGCCGTATCATTCTGATCCAGATCATTTACCCCGGCGCTTCACCCGAGGAGGTCGAGGAGGGGATTGTCAAAAAGATCGAAGAGAACCTCAAAGGAGTGACCGGCGTGGAGCGCTATACTTCCGTGTCCCGGGAGAACAGCGGTACGGTAACGGTTGAAGTGTTCAAAGGATACGATACGGACATTATCCTGCAGGATGTGAAGAATGCAGTAGACCAGATCAGTTCCTTTCCTGTGGGTATGGAACCTCCGGTAGTTTTCAAGCGGGAGAACCTGGGCTTCGCGATCAGTTTTGCCATCAGTGGCGACGTCAACCTGAGGACCCTGAAACGCTATGGCCGGACGGTAGAAGACGACCTGTTGGCCATGGACGGGATTTCCAAAGTAAGCCTCAGCGGCTTCCCGGAGGAAGAGATCGAGATTGCCTTCCGGGAACAGGGCCTCCGCGCTTACGGGCTTACCTTTGAGCAGGCGGCCCGTGCGGTGCGCAACGCCAATATCGAGCTTACCGGCGGCACCATCAAAGGCAAGGACGAAGAACTGCTTGTCCGCGCCCGCAATAAAGAATACTATGCAGAGGGTTTCCGCGATATTGTCGTCAAAACCAATGCGGACGGCAGTGTGGTGCGCTTGCACCAGGTGGCCACCCTCACCGACCGATGGGCGGACAACCCCAACCGCAGCTTCCTGAATGATGAACCCTCGGTAGTGGTAACCGTGCAGAACACTTTGGAGGAGGATATGATATCCATTACCGATAAAGTGTTGGCCTACATAGAGGGCTTTAACCAGGAGAACGATGTGGTGCAGGCAACCGTCATTCGCGACGGTTCGATCATTCTCCGGCAGCGTATGGAACTGTTGACGGAGAACGGCATCCTTGGCTTCGTCATCGTGGTGTTGCTTCTGGCCATGTTCCTCCACTGGCGCCTGGCCTTCTGGGTGGCCATTGCCATCCCCATATCCTTTGCGGGTATGTTCATCATGGCCAGTGCCCTGGGTATTACCTTAAATGTCATCTCCCTTTTCGGTATGATCCTGGTAATCGGTATCCTGGTGGACGACGGTATTGTCATCGGAGAAAACATCTATCAGCAGTATGAGGAAGGCGTACCACGCCTAAAGGCTGCCCTGGACGGCACCATGCAGGTACTTCCGGCGGTTTTTGCGGCTATTGTCACCACGGTGATCGCTTTTTCTTCCTTTCTCTTTATCGATGGCAGGCTGGGGGACTTCTTTAGCGAGATGGCGGTCGTAGTGATCCTTTCGCTGATATTTTCTATGATAGAGGGCGCCATCATTCTGCCTACTCACGTGGCGCATAGCAAGGCCCTTAGCCCGGACCGCCAGCGCAACCGGGTGCAGGAAGGGCTGGAAAAGGTGATGAACTGGATGCGCAACAACCTCTATGCTCCTGTCCTGCGCTTTGCCATGTACAACAAGTTCTTTACTATTGCCGTAATGGTGGGCATTCTGGCCATGACCATGGGGTCCATAAGCGGAGGGATCATTCATACTACCTTCTTTCCCGTTATTGAACGGGATGATATTCAGATCACCCTGCAAATGCCGGCGGGCACCCGCGAGCACATCACTACCGACTGGTTGTCCCATATCGAGCAGGCGGCCTGGCGGGCCAATGAGAAACTCAGCAAGCGTTTTTTCAACGGTGAAAAACAGGCCATTGAACGGATCGAGAGAAACCTCGGCCCTTCCACCTATGAGGGCAACCTCAGCGTAAACCTGCTGGATGGTGAAAACCGGGATAGCCTCAAGCTCAGGGATGTGATCAATGCCATTCGCGAGGAGGCCGGCCCGATACCGGCAGCCGAGGTGGTCTCCTACGGGGCGCAGTCCAACTTCGGAAAACCCATCTCTATCTCTCTCGTAGGGGAGGATTACACGCAACTGCGCGCCGCGACGGAACGGGTGAAGTCTGAATTGCAATCCCTCGCCGAGCTTACCGATGTGGTAGACAACAACCAGGAAGGCCTGCGGGAGGTGAACATCCAACTGAAGGAAAAGGGCCGCTACCTGGGCCTTAATCTCCAGGATGTCGTCGGGCAGGTCCGCAGCGGCTTCTTTGGCAGTGAAGTGCAGCGGCTGCAACGCGGCCGGGACGAGGTGCGCGTGTGGGTGCGCTACGATGCCGAGGACCGCGCTGATATAACCCAATTGCAGGACATGCGGGTTCGCTTTCAGGACGGCAGGGAGTTTCCCCTTTCGGAAATTGCCAGCCTGGAGATCAAGAGAGGAATCATCAACATCAACCATATCGACGGTAAGCGGGAGATCAAGATAGAGGCCGACGTATCCCGGGATGATGTCTCCGTCAGCGACCTGACCAGCAGCCTGAAAGAGGAGATCATTCCGGGTATGCTGTCTGATTATCCCAGTGTTTCTCCTCTGTTTGAAGGGCAGAACCGGGAGCAGGAGAAGTCGGCCAAGTCCATACAGGTCGTGGGCATCGTCGTTCTGGCGCTGATGTTCTTTGTCATTGCCCTTACCTTCCGTTCAGTGGGCCAGACGCTGACCGTCTTCCTGCTTATTCCTTTCGGCATCATCGGCGTTGGTTGGGGGCATTGGCTTATGGGGCTTCCCATCAGCCTGTTCTCTTTCCTGGGTATCATCGCACTGATCGGCATTCTGGTCAACGATGCCCTGGTGCTGGTCACTACTTACAATACCCTCATCGGGGCCGGGAGGCCGCAGATGGACGCCATATACGAGGCTGGGGTATCCCGTTTTCGGCCCATTGTCCTCACTTCGGTGACGACTTTTGCCGGCCTGGCGCCCCTGCTGCTGGAAAAGAGCCTGCAGGCTCAGTTCCTGATCCCTATGGCCATTGCCGTTTCTTTCGGCCTGCTGGCCACAACGGTGGTCATATTGGTATTGCTGCCTGTATTCCTGATTGTGGCCAACCGCTTCAAAGTATATGCTTCCTACGCCTGGAATGGCGTCAAGCCCGACTACGAAGCGGTGGAATCCGCCCTGCGCAGGGAAACGGGCTATGAGTTTCTCTGGTATGTGCTGTTCGCCGTTATTGCGATCGCAGCGGTGGCGGCGATATGGGGGTAGGGGATCAGGGCTTCAGTGTGAGGCGCACTCTGGGGCACCAATGCACCAATGCACGAAAACACCAATGCACAACAAAATGCAACGAATAGCGATAGATATGGACGAGGTCATCGCCGATGTGATGCCCAAATTTCTGGAGTTGTACGAGCAGCAATTCAGGAAACACCTGAACAGGGAGGATTACTGGGGAAAGAAGATCTACCAGATACCGGGAGCGGAGTACATCCGGGAGGCCATTTACGAAAAGGGTTTTTTCCGGAGCCTGCCGGTAATGCCGGGCAGCCAGGAGGGGATCAAAGAACTGATGGAGCACTACGAGGTCTATATCGTCACGGCAGCTATGGAGTTCCGGAATTCCTTTGAAGACAAGTACGATTGGTTGAAGGAGCACTTTCCCTTCATTCACTGGAAGAATGTTGTTTTCTGCGGCGATAAAAGTATCGTCCAGGCCGATTATATGATCGATGACCACGTTTTCAACCTGGAGGCTTTTCCGGGTAAGGGCTTGTTGTACACCTCGTCGCACAATGTGGAAGAGACGCGCTTCCGGCGGGTCGACAACTGGGCGGAGGTGATGGCGTTTTTCCGGGCGGAAAGAGAGCGGTAGGAAGGCGGAAATCGGAAACGACCGAAGGGAGTCCCGCCTCTGCGGGCAGAAGCCGCTGCGGCGGGCGAAGGCCCGTACCGACGTAGGAGGTCGGGATCGGAAGGCGGAAAGCGGAAGGTTTCCCACTTCCCACTTCGCACTTCCAAAGTCCCCCAAACTCCTTACCTTCGGCAGAAATTGATTGGACTATGCAATGGAACTGGGAAAAGCTCCAGGGGCTGTTCAGGATGAAAGCCCGGTTTGCGATGACGGGGGCGGTGGCTACCACGGTAGATTACGTCATTTACCTGGTGTTGGTGAGCCGTTTTTTTTCACCGGTGGTGTCCAACATCATTTCCTATTCCTGCGGGATGGTCATCAACTTCCTGCTTCAGAAGCGGTTTGTTTTTGAATTGCGGGGGTCGCCCTACCGGGCCTTTCTGCTTTCGCTCATGGTTTCGATGGGCGGCATGGCGTTGAGCACGGGGATCATCTACGGCCTGACCCAGATGGAATTTTTCACCCGGCACCAGTACATCACCAAGTTGTGTGCAACCGGTGTAGTATTTTTCTATAATTTTTACCTGAAACGATTTGTCTTTGAACGCAGGTTTATCTAATCATTACCGACCATTGACTATGAAGGCATTCCATTCTTTACTCCTTTTCCTGTCCCTAAGTAATTTTGGCTTTGGCCAACAGGAACTCAGCCTTTCCCAGGCGATTGAAACCGGTTTACAGAACAATTACCAGATCCGGATATCGGAAGCCAGGGCAGAGATCGCAGCGAACAACAACGACTGGGCCGTGGCGGGGCGCTTCCCTACCATCAACCTGTCGCTCAGCTCCAACAACAACTACCGGGACCTCAATAACCCGGGGTCGGTATTGCGTACGAGCAACACCATCAATACCGGCCTGGCGCCTGGCATCGAAGCCAACTGGACCATCTTCAACGGCTATCGGGTACGTTATTCCAAAGAGCAGCTGGAGGTGCAGGAGCAGCTCAGCGGCGGCAACATCAAAATAGCGGTCGAGAATTCGATCCAGGGCATCATCCAGGCCTACTACAACGCCCTGGTGCAGCAGGAGCAGCTCGATGTCGTCCAGGAAGTGCTTAGCCTCTCGCGCGACCGCGTGGAATACCAGGAACTGCGCAAGGAGTTCGGCCAGGCCAGTACCTTCGACATCCTTCAGACCCAGGATGCCTACCTGAACGATTCCACCAACTACGTGCTGCAAGCCAATACCTTCCAAACGGCTATCCGCAACCTCAACCTCGCTATGGGCGTCGACGACCTGAATACGCCCTACCGCCTATCCGATACCCTAACCTATGACGTTGCCGCCTACCAACTGGCGGACCTCCAGCAGCAGATGCAGGCCGGCAACCACCAGCTGCAGAACCAGTTCATCAACCGCGACCTGGCGGCGCTGAATACCCGCCTGCAGGAAGCCAGCCTCTATCCTACGGTACAGGTGCGCTCAGGCATTACCTACGACGTGGCCCTCGCTACCGGCGAGCAGCAGTTCAGTTTCGAGATGGAACCCCGGGAATTGCCCCAGGTGGCCGCCAAGACGTTTACCGGCTTTATCAACTTTGCCGCCACTTACCCCATCTTCGACGCCGGCGTGCGCCGCAAGCGCATCGAGAACGCCAAAACGGAGGAACTGATCGCCCAGCACAACATCAGCGACCTCAAGCGCACCCTCAATAACCAACTGGCCAATACGCTGGCCACCTACAACACCCAGAAGCGCCTGGTGGAAGTCACCACGGCTCTGGTCGACAACGCCCGACGCAACCTGGAGATCGCCGAGGAGCGCTTCCGGGGCGGCCTGATCAATTCCTTCGATTACCGAACGATTCAGGTGAGCTACATCAATGCCTCACAGCAGCGCCTCAATGCCCTGTTCAACCTGAAAAATACGGAAACGGAACTGGTGCGGCTGATCGGGGGCTTGGTTCGGTAGCTTTAAAGACTAGCGCCCAAAAAATGACTTTCTCCCAAAAAATCCCGAATTTGGGAAATAATATTAAGTAAGAAATGAGTGAAGCGGATATCAAACTTCGGATAATTCGGTTGATTGACAGCCAGGAAGGAGAAGTACTCCGGGAATTATATGATATGATTCTGAGTAAGCTTTACCAGGAAAAACATGAGGAAGAGCCTCTTTCCTTAATTGAGAAGGGATATAGAGAAATGGAAGCAATAGAACAGATTATTAGACTGCAGCTGGATTTGTAAAAACGGAAGAATTAACCGCATGAACCTTTCCCTCCGTATCGCCCGGCGGTACCTTTTCGCCAAGAAATCGACCAATGCCATCAATATCATCACCGGCATTGCCGTCTTCGGTATCGCCGTGGGTTCGGCGGCCCTGGTGCTGGTGCTTTCCGTCTTCAATGGCTTCGAAGACCTGATCATGGGCATGTACAGCAATTTCAACCCGGACATCAAGGTCACCCCGGCCCGGGGTAAGACGTTCGAGACGGATACCATCATGCTGGAAAAACTGCTGGCGCTGGACGGCGTAGCGCAGGTGTCCCAAACCCTGGAGGAGGTCGCCTTTTTTGAATACAAGGACAATCAGGATTTCGGTACCCTAAAAGGGGTAGATGAGAATTTCAATAAAGTAGTGGGCATCGACACTACGGTCAAGGAAGGCCTTTACAGCTTCGAAGAAAACGGGCGGCAGTTGGCCGTTCTCGGCCTGGGCATGCGCAATAAGCTGGCCGCCAACGTAGGCGACCGGTTTACCGAGCTGGCCGTCTATATGCCCAAGCAGGATCAAGGCAGCAGCTTTTTCGGACAGCAGGCGCAGCCGTTCCGCCGGCGCTACATCTACCCGGGCGGCACCTTCGTTATTCAGCAGGAGTTCGACAACCAGTATGTTCTGGCTTCTCTGGACTTCGCCCGCGAGCTGGTCGGAACCGAGAACGAGGTGAGCGCCCTGGAGATCCGGGTAGCGCCGGGAGCGGAACCTTCCGATGTCATTGCCTCCGTGAAGGCCCTGATGGGGGAGGGGTTCGAGGTGAAGGGACGCTATCAGCAGGAGGCTTCTTTTCTCCGGCTGATGCAGGTAGAAAAGTGGCTCAGTTACGCCATCGCCAGCCTGATGATGTTGCTGGTGGCCTTCAATATCGTCGGCGCCCTGTGGATGGTGGTGCTGGAAAAGCAAAAAGACATTTCCATCCTTAAATCCATGGGGGCGCTAAATACTACCGTTCGCAACATCTTCCTCAACGAAGGACTATTGCTCAGCCTGCTGGGCATTGCCATCGGCTTTGTTCTGGCTGTTATCCTGTATATCCTGCAAAAGACGGTGGGCATCGTATCGGTTCCCGGCAATTTTGTGGTGCAGTCCTATCCCATCAGCATGCGCTTTATCGATTTTATCATAGTGGCCTTCACGGTTACCGCTATCGGCGTGCTGGCCTCGGTGCCGCCTGCCCTACGCGCGATGAAGGTGTCGGCGCTGATCCGGGAGGAGTGAGCCGGCGGTAGTGTATCAGTATATGTACCTGGACTGAAATGCAGGTCTTGTCCATGTCTTACACTACAACCCTGATAACCCCCTGTCTCATCCCCGATTGCTGTCACCTACCCGCTAATCTTACAATATCAACCTCTCTTCAAATACAAAAAACACTACCTTCACTCCTCGTTTTACTTTCCAAATGCATCGAAATTAGTATGAAAAAGCAACTCTTACCCCTTCTCCTTATTCTAATAGGAACAATACTTCACGCTCAGCCAGGCCTGCGGTACTCGCGGGCGAAGGTCAGCCTTGCCAATACGGAGCTTTCGGAAATTTCAGCCCTGGGCCTGGAAACCGACCACGGCCAGGTGGCGCGAGGGCGCTTTCTGATCAACGACTTCTCGGATGCCGAGCTGGCCTTACTGGATCAGCACGGCATCACATACGAAGTGCTCATTCCAGATGTAGGGGCATGGTACCGGGAGCAAAGGCAGCAGCCGGAGGAACCGGTGGCTTTCCGCGGCAACGGCTGCGAGGATGGCGGCCTTTTGTACGACTATCCCACCCCTGCCAACTACGAGTATGGTTCGATGGGGGGGTACTATACCTATGAGGAAATGCTGGAGACGCTGGACGAGATGGCCGCCCTCTATCCCAACCTGATCAGCGCCCGCCAGCCCATCGGCGACATTCTGACCCACGAAGGGCGCCCTGTTTACTGGTTGCGGGTATCAGACAACCCCAACGAGGACGAAGACGAGCCGGAAATGCTCTATACCGCCCTGCACCACGCCCGCGAACCCAACAGCCTTTCCCAACTGATCTTCTACCTCTGGCACCTGCTGGAAAATTACGAGTCGGACCCCGAAATCCAGTATCTTCTGAACAATACAGAGTTGTATTTCATCCCCTGCGTCAATCCGGATGGTTATGTTTACAATCAAACCATAGAGCCTAATGGAGGCGGCCTGTGGCGGAAGAACCGCTGGGCGGGTGAAGATGGGGCCGTCTACGGCGTCGACCTCAACCGCAATTACGGCTATGAGTGGGGGGCCGATAATATCGGTTCCTCGCCCAACCCGGAGGGCGCTACTTTCCGGGGCACGGCGCCATTCTCCGAGCCGGAAACCCAGGCCGTCAAATACTTTTGTGAGCAACGCCAGTTCCGGATCGCCCTGAACTACCACACCTATGGCAACCTGCTGATCCATCCCTGGGGGTACAACGACCAGCCCACTGAGGAAGATGAGGTCTTCAAGGGCTTCGGCCGGCTGATGAACCGGGAGAACAATTTCACAATGGGCACCGGTACGGAAACGGTGGGGTATGTCACCAACGGGGGGAGCGACGACTGGATGTACGGAGAGGCGGAAACCAAGCCTGCCATCTACTCCTATACGCCCGAAGTAGGATCCGGCTCCATCGGCTTCTGGCCGCCTCAGAGCCTGATCGACGAGTACAACAAGTCCTGCCTGCTCCAAAACCTGACGGCAGCCCACCTTCTGCTCAATTACCTGGAAGCAGAGGATACCAGTGAGGACATCCTCACCACCGCCGAAGGCAGCATCGGGCTGGCCCTGAAAAAGTTCGGCCTGATGGATGGGCCGGTGATCGTGTCCGTCACCGCCGCCAGCCCCAATGTAAGTGTCACTGCCGCTCCTCAGTCCTATTCCCTTGCCCTATTGGAAGAGAATAGCTATACTTTTGATTACACCGTTGCGGAAGGCATGGCTGCTGAAGAGGAAGTGCGCTTCGCCGTCCTCATCGACAACGGCCTGTTCACCCGCACCGATACCCTGCGCAAAACCTTCCTGCAGGGAGAACTGGAAACCATCTTTTTCGACGACCTGTCCGCCGCCGACAACTGGGCCTCCACCTTCCTCTGGGGCCTGACGGACGAGCACTTCGTCTCCGCTCCCAGCAGCTTTACGGATAGCCCTGACGGGAACTACCCGGACGGCTACGAGGCGGCCATCACCCTGCAAAACCCGGTCTCCCTGATCGACGGGGAGCGGGCGTTCCTGAGGTTCTGGGCCCGTTGGGATATCGAGGCCGGCTGGGACTACGCCCAGGTGCTGATCTCCGCCGACGGTTCCGATTTCATTCCTCTCTGCGGCCGGTATACCAAGGCCGGCAGCGGCAATTTCCAGCCGGAGGGCGAGCCCTTGTACGACGGCAGCCAGGAGGATTGGGTCATGGAAGAGATCGACATTTCCGATTACCTCGGCAGTGAAGAGGTATACATCCAGTTCCTGATCCGCACCGACGGCTTCGTCAATCAGGACGGCTTCTACTTCGACGACCCGGAAGTGGTTATCCTGACCGAACCCCTGACCGATATTGGCGATGAGCCGGGCGATGCGATGCCCTACCTGCGGCCCTATCCCACGCCCTTCAGCGATGACCTGCGGGTAGACTTCTCCTTGACGGAATACAAAGGCCGCGTGCAGGCGAGGCTGCTCACCCCCTACGGCCAGCTGATGGCGGAACAGGAACTGCGGGAGGTGTCGGCTATCCAGCGTCACCGTTTTACTTTTGATGGGGAGAGGCTGCCTACTGGGGTCTACCTTCTGCAGATCGTGGCGGAAGGGGAAGTCGTAGGGGTGCGGAAGGTGGTGAAGGCGGGGTAGGGGATTATTCCCTTCAATCCCCCTCTTCCATTACCTCCTCGATCGTCGGCGCTTTCCAGCGGGTATAGCCCACCGGCACGCTCTGGGCCTTCTTCATGGCTTTGCCTGCCCGCTGTTTGTCGTACACCATGGCGAAAGTCATGATGAGGCTGGTACCGATGATGATGAACAGCAAAATGCCCGCTTCGAAGCCAGGTACGACGGCCTCGCTGGGGATGGCGTAAAAAAGCAGGATGGTGATCAGCCCGCGGGGGGCGATGAAGAGCTGGGGGATGATATCACTGCCGAGAAACAGGCGCAGAATGACGAAGCGAATGGCGTAAATGGACAGAATGATCAGTCCGCTGATGAGCGCCACCTCCAGGTGAAGCAAGGAGGCCAGGGAGATGGTCAGTCCGAAGATAACGAAAAAGAAGGTGCGCACGACGAAGGCGGTCTCCATGGTGATGATGTGCAGGCCCTCGTAGATGTTCTTGGCTTTCTCGAGGTCCAGCCAGCGGCCGAGCCGCCCGCGGAAGAAGAGCTGCATGTTGGCGATCACTAGCCCGAAGGACAGAATGATGATAAGAGAGGAGAGGTGCATCTTTTTACCCAGAGCGTATAGCAGCAGCAGTACGGCAATGAGGAGAAAAAGCTTGACCTGGCTTCGGATGTTTTGAAAGATGAACAGGATGAGGTAGCTGGCCACCAGTGAGATGGCGATGGTCAGCCCCAGGTTGCCGAAAAAGTTCGCAACCCCGTTGCCTTCGGCGTGTCCGGCGGACTCCCATTGCCCCGCCAGGAAGTAGAAGAGCATGATGCCCAGGATGTCGGAAAAGGTACTTTCATAGATGTGGAACTCCTTCTTCGCATGGCTGAGGCCGGAGACCGAAGGAATAATGATGGCACTCGACAGGATGGAAAGAGGCGTGGCGTATAGCCAGGCTTTGGCCATGTCCATGTCCGGAATGAACTGGTGGAGGATGAGGGCGGCCACCCAGGTCGAGGCCAGGAGGCAGAGGAGGGCAATGGCCAGGGCCTTGCCGATGGGCAGGATCTTCTCGGGCTTGAGTTCCAGTTCCAGTGCCGCCTCCAGTACGATCATGATCAGCCCCACGATACCCAATACCTCCAGAATGGGGAAGAAGTCGATACTGCCCAACCCGAACGCATCGAGCCCCAGTTTCAGCAGGATGCCGAGAGCGATCAGCATGAGCACGGAGGGTACATTGGTCTTGCGGGCCACCTCACTGAAGATGAACGACAGAATGATGATGGTGGAAGCTTCGATGATCAGGTTGTAAGAGGTCAGTATCTCCATATTATATTGTTATCGTAAAATTCAAAGTTTGATAAAACGCCCCCTAAATCAAAAATCGCCGATCGACAATCAAACTACCCTACAAGAATACCCTCCTTCCTCCAGCAGTTGGATCAGTTCTCTCAGGTGGGCCTCCTGTTTGAGCACCACCCGCAATTCGAGGGTGCTGTCGGGAATGCCGTCGGTTATCCATTCCGGTTTATGGTTCCAGTCCAGGTAAGGGGTGGTGGCCAGGAGGTCCAGTAGCGGAACGGCAAAGCTGGCGTGGTTTTCCTCGCCTTCCCGTTGTACGGAAAGGTGGAAGACCCCGCTCACATCTTCTCCGGAGAGCAGGGTATAGCCGTACTCCCAAAGGAGGGAATAGCTGAGGTAGTGGCGGCCGTCGTCGGCCTGCAGGTAGAGGCCCAGGTTGCCCAGCCTGGAAACTACACCCTGGACATTGCCGCTGCGCAATTTCTTTCCGGGTACGATGGCGTGGCCCAGCCGTATCATCCTCCCGCTCACGTAGTTGCGGATATGGGGGTATCCTGCCAGGACGAGTACCCCCAGCAACAGGGAATGGAGCGGAGGATTGATAAACACAAAGAAGGCGCTCCAGGCCAGAATGGCCAGCGGCTCATAGAGCAGCATGGCCGAACGCAGCAGGCGGCGCCCGGCGGTCAGCAGGCGGCTGCTGACCGAAACGCCTGCCACCAGGCGGTAGGCCAGGCGGAGCACAAAGTAGAAACCCAGCAGGGCTATTCCCAGAGAAGAGAGGCCCAGCCAGGAAACCCGGTAGGACATTATTGTTTCCATTGCTCGTATTTGATGTAATCTTTGTGTTCCAGCAATGCACCGATAGCGTTGGCTGCCCCTTCATTGATCTCCAGCCACCCATCGGAATGGCGGGTGAGCAGGCCTACGCTGAGCAGGCGCCGCAGGATGTTGACATATTTTTCCGAAAAGGGCGGCCCCATCAGCTTGCGCAGTTGGTATTCGCTGGTCCGCTTTTGCATCAGGATAGCACTAAGCAGGACCGCGGTGTCGGGGTTTAGAAAATCCGGCAGTGCGTATTCTGGAGGCGTATGAATGAAGACACTATTTTCATCCACTTTCTGTACGGATAGGGCCCAGCGGAGGAGGGCCTCTCCGATGTTGCCATTGGCGGCCCGGTGTACCCGCGAGGCCAGGCGGTTGAACTGCTGGGGGCTGGCCTCCTGAAGTTGGTCGTTGAGCAGGGTCATATGGGTGGCCCCGTGGCGTATCAGTATAGCCTCCCGCACAGCCTCGGCAGGCATTAAGTCCATATTGAGTTCAGCCTGGAACAGGCTGCCTACATTGTGCAGCTGCTGCAGGTGGTTCGACAGGGCATTGCTCAGGGAGACCAGGAAAAAAAGATTGCCCGAATAGGCGTCGATGTAACGACGTAGTGCCCGGACATTCTGATTGAGCGGAACAGAAGGGTTCCACCACGACTCCAGCCCGTCGATCCATAACAGTGGGTGCTCATGGAGGGAATTTTTTTGGATGAACTCCAACGCTTCTTCCAGATTGTAATCAACTTCCAGTTTTCTGCCCTGGATTTGAATAACGCAACCCGGGCTTATCCGGATGGTGTTTTCCGGAAAAAAACGATTGGCTACCATTTCTCCAAAAAAGGACTTCCCCGAGAATCGTTTACCGGTAATGGCCACAGCGCCCCGGAAGCCCTTCTTCCAGTTGTCGATGATGCTTTCGATGTGCTGCATCTTGTCCTCCCGCCCAACCCAGAAGGATTCTCCGATATATCCTTTGGCCTGGAAAATGGCGGCATATTGACTGTTGTCATTGGATACGGTTCGGCTTTGGATAAAGCGCACTACTTTTTCCGAGGTGCTCAGGTTTTCTTCCTGTTCGGCAGCCTTACGGATCTTTCGTACCGCCTTTACCTGGTTGGCCCACCAGCGTTGCAGGTTATCCAGCCACTTATACCGCCGTAACCGCAACCGGCTGATGGCCGATTGAGATGGAATGGGTAAAAAAAGATGGGTGGAATCGAATACGGTGCTGAACCGGAAGTCGCTCTCCAGCCGTTGCTTCACGGTACCGGCGAGTCCAGTTAATTGCTCTTCCGAACTCAACAGGTTGTTCCGGAAGGCTTCAATGGGCTGAAACAGGTCCGCCATTTCCCATTTCCCTTCTGTCTCCTTGCTTTCACTGGAGAGCAGGATCAGGCGATTGCGGATATTGGACAAGGCAACCTTAAGTCCGTTGAGGGTATTCTCGGTAAGTTCCCAAGCCTCGTAGGCCGGAGGCAAAACTTCCGACTCCAACCACTGCAGGCAGCGCTTTCTCAGGTTCAGGCTGAGCACTTCCAGCATCCCGCCCTGTATTCCCAGTGCCAGTTCCATTTTTTCGGGCAGTTTGTTCAGTGCTTCCTCCAGCGCATCGGAGAAGGCCTGCAGGCGGGGTTGTGCCTGCACTTTGCCGGCGATCGCTTCGAGGCGGCCGGATATTTTTACGGGATTGGAAAGGCCGCCGGCGCCGGGATCTTCTTCGGCCAGGAGCGCTGTCGTTTGGTCAATTTTATTATGAACTTCGAGGACATCGGACTGGCAGGTAGATACCAATTGTTTGGCCTGATGGCAGATCTTGTGAAAGATGGCCAGGGCGTTGGCTGATTCTTGATACTGTTGGAGGAGGCGGGACATCTGCCCGGTGATGGAAGAGAATTGCTCCCGGTATACCGGCCAGGGGTTCTTCTGCTGCCGCCAGTTGTCGATCCTCCGCTTGCGGCTGGGCTGCCACGCTTTGCGTTCCGACTGCTTCACCCGCCCCATAAAACCTTGCAGGGACTTTGCTGCGGATTGCAGTGCGGCCTTCGACTGTTGATTCAGCCTTTCCATACCGGACTCGCCGATTATGCCATCAGCCATCAGCAGGTAGCCTTTCTGCAACTCAAAAAACACATCGCGCCACAGCAGCAGGAAGGCCTTTGCCTCGGCCGCCCATTCGTAGTTGATGAGGTAGGAATGAAAAAGCTGCTCTTCCGGATCGGCTTCCTGGCCCGTCAGCCGTTCGAAGGCATATTCGCCAACCTGCCCAAAGGATCCACAAAGGGTAGCCGCCGCTGTGGCTATTCGCTCCAGCTGTTCCTGAGGAGAGGTGAAGCCCCAGGCGCCATCAATAGCTTCCGCTATCCGGGCCTCCAATTCATCAAGCTGTTCCGGTATCGGTATATTAGTGGAGCCTTGTGTTTTTGACATATATGCAAGAAGGTATTCAGCTTTATACAACTCTAAGTTAGGAAAAAATGGAGGATCGGGCCGGAAAAAGCCCATGAGCTTATTACCAGAAATTTGTATTCCAATTCCACAGTGGTGTCAATGGCTGAAAATGAATATAAAGAGATCATCAGGGAACTGGCTGATAATGGCTTTCAGGGAGGTATTATTTATGACGGGCTCATCGTTTTTTGTGCAGAAAAGGCAAAGGCAAAAAAGATTATTACATCCAATCCAGGCGATTTTACCAGGCTTATACTGGCTTTTGATCTGGATATTGAGATTGTAGGTATCTAATTATTGCTTGCCGCCTCTTTTCTGGCCCGTATCTTCCACCAGGAATCCGATGCTTTGTATTCCTTCCACCGGGTCGGTTCGCATGTACTGTTCAACGGTAACGGTAAACTGCCCGGACTGATTGAAGTATGCTCCTTCCTGGATGGGGATCTTCAGAATACAGGATTCGCTGTTGCACTTTCCCAGCCAGACGCCGGCTTTATCCGCCAGTTCGAGGGAAAGCAGCTCATTGATGCGTTCTCCGGAAGGGAATTGGGTATAGATCCGGGTATAGAGGTTTTGAAAATTGTAACTGGTGCTGTGTTCCACCTCCAGATAGAGGTTGAATATGGAGAGCGTATCTTTTATGGAGAAGGTAAAGTCCAGCGTATCGCCCTGCGCCCAGTTGCCGCTCTGAATCTCGTATCGTTTTTCATAGTCATAACCTGCCATACAAGAGGCGAAGAAAAGAAGGGCGGCAAAGAACAGGACGTTAGGATACTTCATAGTATTTAAAGCTGTAGGTTAGGCTCATTAGCCGGTAGGTAGGATGGAGGCGCCCAGGGGAAACCGTTGCTACTGAAGGGCTCAAGGCGCCGGGCAACGGTTTCCCCTGGAAAACTCACTTAAAATAATCTTTCATTTTTTCGAAGAAGGTCTTATCCGACTTGCCGGGCTGTGGGTGGAAATTGGGCATGGACTTCAGTTTCTCCAGCATTTCCCGTTCCTCGTCATTCAGTTTCTTGGGCGTCCATACGTTGACGTGGATCAGTTGGTCGCCGGTACCGTAAGCTTGCACCGAGGGAAGCCCTTTGCCCTTGAGGCGGAAAATTTTCCCGGACTGTGTTCCTGCCGGCACTTTGATCTTTACGCGGCCGTCGATCGTTGGTACTTCTACGGAGGTGCCCAAAGCGGCGTCGGCAAAATTGAGGTACAGTTCATGGATGAGGTTCATGCCGTCGCGCTGCAGGTGTTCGTGCGCTTTTTCTTCGATGTTGATGAGCAGGTCGCCGGGAGGGCCGCCCTGGGCGCCGGAGTTGCCTTTACCCCGCAGTGACAGCTGCATACCCTCTTCCACGCCGGCGGGGATCTCGATATCGAGTGTTTCCTCTCCGTACATGCGGCCGTCGCCTTTGCACTTGGGGCAGTTGGCCGTCACCTGTTGGCCGGAGCCATTGCAAGTAGGGCAGGTAACAGTGGTCTGCATCTGCCCCAGGAAAGTATTTTTTACCTGGCGGACATATCCGGCGCCACGGCAGGTGGAGCAGGTTTGTACCGAGTTGCTGTCTTTGGCGCCACTACCGTTGCACTGGTCACAGGTGACATGTTTTTTGACCTTTATTTTCTTGGTTACGCCGGTGGCTATTTCTTCCAGGGTAAGGGTCACTTTGATGCGGAGGTTGCTGCCGCGTTGTCCGCGGGTACGGGTGCGGGTGCGGGCGCCCCCGAAGAAACTGTCGAAGGGGCTGCCACTATCGCCGAAAATGTCGCCGAACTGCTGGAAGATGTCTTCCATCGTCATTCCGCCGCCGCCGAAGCCGCCGCCACCATGGCCGCTGACGCCGGCATGGCCGTAGCGGTCATACCGCGCCTTCTTATCCGGGTCGCTAAGGATCTCGTAGGCCTCTGCGGCTTCTTTGAACTTGTCCTCAGCCGTTTTATCACCGGGGTTCTTATCCGGGTGGTACTGAATGGCCATTTTGCGGTAGGCCTTTTTGATGGCCGTTGCATCAGCATCCTTTCCAACACCTAATACTTCGTAATAATCTCTTTTTGCCATGGTTCAATATTAATACAGGTTGGCAGTTCAGGTTGCCGGCCTGGTTGGGGAAGGGGTGTTCGTAGTTCGTTACTCGTCAATACATTACCTGTCCGGGACAGGAGCATTGACAGCTAAAAACGAGTGATCTGCAATGAAAACGTCCTTTTCGGCTTACTTGCCGACCACCACTTTAGCGTGGCGGATGATCTTTCCATTCAACATATAACCCTTCTCAATAGTATCGATAATGCGGCCCTTTTGGCCTTCCGCCGGAGCCGGAATTTCGGTAATGGCTTCGTGCAATTCAGGGTCGAAGACCTCTCCCGTGGTCTCCATCGGGTCAAGGCCCAGCCTTCTGAGGGTAGCATATAATTTACTGTAGACCAGGCTGACGCCCTCGCTGAAGATTTCGGTGCTGCCTTCCTGTTCCGCATTTTTCTTGGCCCTGTCAAAATCGTCAAGAATGGGCAGAAGTTCTGACACTGTGTCCTGTGCCGCATTCTTCATCATGTCCATTTTTTCGCGGATCGTTCGCTTTTTGAAGTTGTCGAACTCCGCAAACAGACGAAGATACTTGTCTTTCAACTCTTCATTTTCCCCTTTCAGCTTTTTTATCTCTTCTTCCAACGGGGAGGCTTCTCCTGACTCTGCGCTCCCTCCGGCCTGTGCATCCTGGGCTTCTTCCTGTTCAACCATCACCTGGCCCGCGTCCTGGGGTTCTTCTGATTTTGGGTTTTTCTTGTTCTCGTCACTCATTTTTCCGTTAATTTTCTTTTCTGTTCACAAAGAAACAACCGTTGCTTCTTTCCCACAATTATTTTGCCAGCTCTTTTGTAGCGCCAAATTGTCAGGTGGAAGGCAACTGGTGCAGTATATGGGCTGAATCAGGGAATTAGCGAGGGACTGAATATCAAGGGCTTGCTCCCGGTTTTCCGATTCACTATTTGTGTCCACGTACTTACACTAATACACCAATATCCTCTACCCCGGCTCCATCAATCTTTCCTCCAGGATGCGGCCAAGTTCTTCTACAGAAGGGTTGACTGCGATGATCTGGCCTTTTTCATTGAGCAGGTATTTTGTGGGCACCTGTTTGACGCCAAACTTTTGGGCCAGTTCCGAGTCGAAAAAGCGCAAGCTGGAAGCCCGATCCAGAATATGATAGGGCCAATGGAGCCCGTCGCGCTCTATGGCGCGGCGCCAGCGGCCCTCGTCATCCTCTACTCCAATGCTTACGATCGCGAATCCTTCGGATTTTTGAAACCGGGCCTTTTGGAATTTATCGTAGAGGTGTACCAGGCCAGGGTTTTCCTGCCGGCAGGGGCCGCACCAACTGCCCCAGAAATCGATCAGTACGTATTGGCCGCGCAGGCCGGACAATTGGAAAGGCTCTCCCCCGATAGTGCTGGCCGTAAAGTCAGGGGCCGGCTCTCCGTTCACGAAACGCGGCTGTTGATAGAAGTAACGGCCAATGAACAGCGCGATCATACCAACCAACAGAATATTGAGCAGGGTATTAAAAGTAATTTTCATAAGGCCAGTTCGTTTAATAAAAATTGCGTCTATCCTCTAAACACTTTTGGGGCTGCAAATATCAATGGCAATTGTTATCTTGCCGACACCCCTGTACGATCAAAGCGAAATCGGGAATTCGACCAAGCCGATCTACTGCCCACTGTCTACAGCTCCTGAATTCTGCCAGACGGGAAGCATTGGCCAAGAAGTTGATTCGTTCCGTTTTCGCAAGAAAAAATAAGGTCAAATATGCGGATAATTGATCCTAAAACAACATCGACCGAAGAACTCCACCAATATCTGGTGGGAACGGTAGCCCCGCGCCCCATTGCCTTTGCCAGTACTGTAGATGAAGAAGGCCGGTCCAACCTGGCGCCTTACAGCTTTTTCAACTGTTTTAGCTCCAATCCGCCTATCCTGGTCTTCTCCTCCAACCGCCGCGTGTCCAACAGCACTACCAAGGACACGCTACATAACGTTGAAAAAACGCGGGAGGTTGTCATCAACGCAGTGAATTTCAGCATTGTACGTCAGATGACCGTGGCCAGTATGGATTACCCGAAAGGCGTCAGCGAATTTGAGAAGGCCGGGCTGACTCCCATCCCCTCCGACCTGGTGCGGCCTTTCCGGGTCAAAGAGTCGCCGGCGCAGATGGAGTGCCGGGTCAGGGAGATCCTGCCCATGGGGGAGGGCGGCGGCGCCGGCCACCTGATCATTTGCGAATTGCTGCGCCTCCACATCAACGAAGACGTATTGGATGAGGATGGCAGGATCAATCCACACAAAATGGACCTCATGGGGCGCATGGGGCGCGCCTTCTATGTACGCGCCAGCGGGGAAGCCATCCATAAGATCTTTCAACCCTTCCGGCCGGTGGGTATCGGCTTCGATGCGCTGCCCGCAAGCGTGCGCAACAGCAAAGTGCTGACCGGTAACAACCTGGGTATGCTGGCAGGCCTTCCCGCCGCTCCCCGCGAAGAAGAGGTGCTGGCTATGAAGGAGGACGAGCAGGTAAGGAACGCCCTGCAATCTGAATCGCCCCTGGAAGAACTCCACCGCCTGGCACAGAAGGAACTGGCCAAAGAAGGCCGTGAATTAGCGGCAAAGATCGCCTGGCTGGGGGAGTATTTATAACAACTATTACCTTACCATCAGGAGGCTTAAAACCTGTGGGCTTCAATTTCCGCCTGGACCGTTGTGTAACAGAACGCCATCTCCGACGTCAAGTAAAAAGAGGGGTGATCGATGTGGATCTGTCAGCATTCAACCTGGTTATTTCCAAAGATGTATTGCTCTCCCTGGAGTGGATCAAAGACGATGAAAGCAAAGGCAATGTGGGCATCACGTTCCGGTCGGAGAAATCCCGGCGCGGCAATAATGTGTACATCAGGCATACCAGCCAGGCTCCCTATAAAAAGCTGAGTGGCCTGGCGCCCCGGGCGCCGAAATTGCAACTGGGCTTTTATCTGGTTGGCAAGCAGGGAGGATGAAAACGGTTCATTCGAATTCCACCTCTTCGTAGACTTTGTCTAAGGGGAGCTCTACACCCAGGGAGCGCAGTGGCAATACACCGCCCGTGCCGAAGGCGTTGGATTCTCTCCATAGAGCTTCTTCCTCCCGGTAGAAGGCAACGCCTGCAACAGCATCTTGCCGGAGGCAAACGTACTCCATAAAGGATGGGATAGTGCGGTATTCCAGAAATTTATCGTTCCGGTCATAATCCTCGGTGCCGGGCGATAGCACTTCCACGATCAAAAGGGGGTTGGTAATGATGTCCTTCCGGCCGGGGTAGAGTGTGGGTTTTTCAGCAACAACAACAGCATCCGGGTAGACGAAGTGTTGGACGTCTTCGATCCAGATCTTCATGTCGCTGTTGTAAAGCTTGAATTTTCTTTGTTTCAATCCTTTAATCAATGCTTTGAGCATATAGATCACATTGGAGGCGATCTCATTGTGCAGGGGTGTTCCTCCGGGCATGGGCCTGATTTTTCCGTTGAAATACTCCAGCTTTTCCTTCGCCTCGGCTTCGAGGGCAAAGTACTCCTCGATAGAGTACTTCCTGGTTTCGATGTCTGTTGTCATCGTTAAAATTTTTGATTCGGAGGTTTTTATCCTTGCGCAGAGCTATAAATATACAAAAAATTAGTAGATCCTGTTGGGCTGGCCATCTCCTTCCGGGACAAAATATTCTGGAGTGCAACGCCGATAAGCAGGAATTGATCTATATATTTACCAAGAGCAAAACAAGCTCAGAAAGTACTTTCACCATGCCTCAAATTTCGGATCGCAGCAATTACGGAAAAGCCGGGCTCGGCATTGATCTGGGAGGAACCAAGATCGCCGGGGCCTTATTCGATGCCAGTGGCATGATCTCGCCCAAGAAGGTGCTTTACCTGGAGCAAAGAACCGGGCCGCAGGTTGGCCAGCAAATACTTGCCCTGATCCGCTATTTTCTGGACTGGGCGTCCGAAAGGAACCTCGAGGTGGAAAGGGTAGGCGTAGCGGTACCCGGCATTTATTATTCCAAAACGGGAACCGCCTGGGCGCCGAATATACCGGGGTGGGATAATTACCCTTTGCAAAGGGAACTGATGACGGCTCTGGAGCCGGAGGGTATAGCCCTTACCATCGACAGTGACCGGGCATGCTATATTCTGGGCGAGTCCTGGAAAGGGGCGGCACAGGGTTGCCGGGACGCGATCTTCCTGGCGGTCGGCACCGGGATCGGCGCCGGTATTTTGGTGGACGGCCGGATTTTGCGCGGCGCCAACGACATCGCCGGAGCGATCGGCTGGCTGGCCGTGACCCATCCTTACCTTCCTGGCTATGAGACTTACGGCTGTTTCGAATACCATGCCTCCGGCCTGGGAATAGCCAGAATGGCCAGAGAGCTCCTCGCCAGAGAACGAGCTGTTTTGAAAGGTGCAGAACAGGTGCCGCCGGAACAACTAACTGCCCGGAACGTCTTTGATGCTTACCGGCAGGATGACCCCATTGCCGTTAACGTGATCCGGAGATCCATTGAGTTCTGGGGCAAGGCCAGCGCCAATCTGGTGAGCTTGTTCAATCCGGAAAAGATCATCTTTGGCGGAGGTATATTCGGGCCTGCCATACAATTTCTGGACGAAATATACGTGGAGGCTAAGAAATGGGCACAACCCATCAGCATTGGCCAGGCCTCTTTCGAGCCCTCCCTGTTTGGTAGCGAGGCCGGGCTGTACGGCGCAGGATGCCTGGCGCTGCAGAAAGCCGACAAAAAGAACTAATGCTTATGGAGCAGGATTATCATTTCAGGAAGGTGTTTACGGCGGCCTGTCTTGGCATGTTGTTGTTCGGTATTGTGATGATCAGCCTGGGTTCGGTGATGCCTTCCATCATCGGGAAGTACGGGCTTGATTCCCTGCAGACAGGCTCACTGGCTTCCATTCTTCCGGGAGGTATCCTGCTGGGGTCACTGGTCTTCGGCCCGGTGGTTGACCGTTACAGCTATCGAAACCTGATGGTGCTTTGCACGCTGCTCATTATCCTGGGGTTAGAGGGTATTGCTTTTGCCCCGGGATTGCCGGTGCTTCAGGCTGGTTTCTTTCTCATCGGGTTCGGAGGCGGAGCCATCAATGGCGGCACCAATGCTCTGGTGGCGGACATCAGCGAGGACAGGGCCGACAAGCGAAGCGCCAATCTGAGCCTGCTGGGGGTATTCTTTGGGATTGGCGCCCTCGGAATGCCTTCCCTGATGGCGACACTTTCCGCCATCTGGCCCTTCGAGCGCATGATGATGTACACAGGACTGGCTGTTTTCATTCCGCTCGTCTATTTTCTTCTTATCCGTTATCCTGCCCCCAAACGAGCCCAGGGGATCCCTCTGAAGGCAAGTTTTACTATGGTCAGTGATAGGCCGCTAGTGATGCTGGGACTGTTCCTCTTTTTTCAGAGTGCCCTGGAAGGGGTCATCAACAACTGGACCGCCACCTTCCTGCAGAACGAAAAGAACGTCGGCCCCAACGAAGCACTCGTAGCCCTGAGTATTTTTGTAGCAAGCCTTACCCTCACCAGGGCCTTGCTCGCCGTGGTATTGCGCAACATGCCGCCGTTCCGCGTTTTGCTGATCTCTATAGCGCTCTTATTGGGAGGGACAGTATTGCTTCTGGCGGAGGCTTTACCTGCTTTATATATCAGTGCGCTGGTACTACTCGGTATGGGAGCTGCCGCCGGGTTCCCGGTAATTTTAGGTTATGTGAGCGAGTTCTACACCGACCTCAGGGGTACGGCGTTCAGCTTTGTATTTTTCATCGCGCTGATGGGTAATGTCTTGATCAACTATTTAACGGGTATCATCGCCTACCATTACGGAATGGACAAATTACCCTGGATACTTATTTTTTGTGCAGGCTGCATTCTGGTGATCGCTGCCACCGTTGTTTCCCGGATAGCCAAAGGGACTGTGATGGAAACGGATACGTGAAACTATAACCAACTGTAAAAATACAACGCATGTTAGCAAAAAAATGGCTGGAAAATGCCCGTGCGGTAATGGACAAGATCGAGGGCACCCAACTGGATAACATCAGCCGCGCCGCAGAGGTAATGGCCGATTCCATTGAAGCCGGAAGATGGGTGCATACATTCGGATGCGGCCATTCTACCTTGCCGATAGAAGAAATGTACCCCCGGATCGGTGGGTTCGTCGGTTTCCACCCCATCATTGAACTGCCGCTTTCCTATTTTACCCATATCGTGGGAGACATGGGGGTACATCAGTTTATTTTCCTGGAACGGGTGGAAGGTTATGGCGAACAGATCATGAAGGGCTATAATTTTGACCGGCGAGATACCATGTGGCTGTTCTCACACACCGGGATCAATAACGTGAACATCGATGTGGCGCTCAAAGCCAGGGAGATCGGAATGAAAGTCGTAGTGTTTGGTTCGGCAGCAGAATCAAAGGACAAAAAGTCCCGGCATTCCTGCGGCAAAACGCTTTTCGAACTGGCGGACATCGTAGTGGATTCCTGTGTACCGCTGGTAGATGCCAGCGTGGAACTGAAAAACCACCAGGACAAGGTCGGGCCCTTATCTACTCACGCCTTTGTCACTGCGGTCTGGATGACGATCACCACCGTTGCCGAGATCCTGGCCGACAGAGGGGCCCACCTGTTTATTCACCCTTCCCATAATGTTCCGGGCGATACGACTGCCCACGAGCGGCTGGACAAAGCCCTGGCAGAGTACAAAAGAAGGGTGGCCGGCGTCTAAAGATGCAACCGGATGCCTTTTTTAGTCAGCCAGCTCGTAAGCCACATAATGGCCAAGGTGAAGGCCAGGGCCCGCAGCATGCCGATCCCTCCCTGGCTTAGTACGTCCGGAAATATGCCATAGCCGGCTATGGCGTAGAACAGGGGCGGAAGGATGTACGCCAGCAGGGGGTTCTCTCCGGCGGGTTTCAAAAAAATTGCCCAGCCTTTCTTCCCCTTCAGGTCGGCGAGCCAGTAGATCGCAGGAAAGATCAGGCAACAGGAAGCGGCGGAGAACAGTGCCCAGCTCGGTGTCGCAGCGATCTTGGAAATGCCGCCGAAGGGCCGGGACAGGTACCCCGCTACTCCCAGCACTACACCAAAAAGAAGGATATTGCGGATCTTGACAGTCGGACGATCCCACACGCCGCCTCTGGCCAGCAGGAGAGAGCAGATAATGCCGGATAGCGTGATCAAAGTATGGACCAAATGCCCGGACTGGCCCTTTAGCCACTGAACAACAACGGGCAACCCGGACAGGCCGCTCCTCAGAACCAGGATAAGGGCCAGAAGGCCGGCGAATACCCCCAGCAGAGCGCCGATTTTTTTTCGGGAAGCCATGTAGAAGATCATGGAAAGCAGATAGGCCCAGCCGATCAACCCGAGAATGCCCCACCAACTGGGCGTCATGCCGGTGAGTTGGCCGCTTTCCCCTTTTCGATAGAGGAAATACAGGGCTGCCAGGATGATAATCCCCACTATTCGGAGGCCGGTAAAGAGCTTTTGCTTCCATTCCTCCCCGTTTTTCGGGTAACGGTTCCAGATCAGTATCGCAGCGATATAAAGAGAAGCGGCCCACCACCCGTAGGGGATGGGGTTGGCCTCGCGGTTCATCTCTTCGGCGTTCACCATATAAACACCCAGAACGAGCAGCCCCAGGGTGCGGATCAGCACATGTTGCCAGAATGCGGCCCGCTCCTGCCCCTTTGTTTCCCGGTTCTCTACCGCAAAGGGGATAGCCATCCCAACGATAAATAAGAAAGCCGGAAAAACTACATCGACGAAGGTCATCCCGTCCACCCCGGCAGGCACGTGCTTCATCCACAGCGGGATGTTCGAAATACCGGCGAGTTCATTGACCAGGACCATCATGAAAATGGTCAGTCCCCGGAAAATATCCACTGACAGAATACGCTGTGTACTCATTGCATTATTTTAATACCCTTTGCTCCAAAGGGCCATGATGAGAATAGCATCGGCGGTGCCGTCCATGGTCGGCTCGTTGGTGGAGTAATCGCCGATGTCGTCGTGGTATACTATGAAGTCATTTTGAAAATCGGCAAATTCATCGGGCTCGTTGAGCGTCAGGCCTTTCAGATAGTCGTGTATCGTCCGGAAGATCGGGCCGTCTATCAGCCCGCCAGGCGGTGTTTCCTGCAACAGCGCCCGTGGCGGCAGATGCACATCCACTGGCGTTTCGCCCAGGGCGGGAATGCCGGTAAACATACTGGTGCCCCAGGGGTTTCGGCCAAACAGCCAGTCGCGGTGCAGGATCATAGCGGCACGGTAGCGGGTGTCGCCCGTCATTCTTTCGTACAGCTCCACCTGGGTGATGAAATTGACAAGCAGGTTGTTGGAACACCACAGGAAGGGGACGCCTATGCGAAAAGCGTTGGTTTCCGCCCGATTCAGCACTTTTTCGATGTTGGCGCGGTACCAGCCGGCAAGTTGGGCTTGCATGTCCTCCGGCGCGGCCGCGTACAAGGCGAAATGCCCTACGTTCATAAAGGGGTATTTCTGATAATGCATCATAGTGTCGCGGGCCATCCACCCTTCCTCCCGGATCATTTCGGCATATCGGAGGGCATCCTGCAGGTAAGCCTCCTTCCCGGTGAGCTTGTACAGCTCGGCGGCGCCCCACTCCATGTCATCGGCCCAGGTGTCTTCATTGTAGCGGTATGGCGCCCCGTAAGAATTGCCCTGCTGGTACCCTTCCTGTTCGCGGCCCATGAGGTACAGCTCTTCGGCAGCCTTGCGGCACCTTCGGGCAAAAGGCTCATCGATGGGCGCCCAGGCCCGGGCGCCCATGGCCAGTGCGGCAGCCGACCGGCCGGCAAGGTTGGCGATCCCAGTGGCCTCGCTTTTCCATTTCCCCAACCCCTGTGGTTTGCCAGTTGCAAAATAGGCTGCCCGGTAGGAATTTGGCCCCCAGCCGTAGTTCGCATTGTCCTGGTGGGGAAATTTAAAGCCCCGATGGTCGCGGTCATCGGCAATCTGGTGGATCAGCCAGCCCTCTTTCGGGTGCAGCTTCAGGATCCATTCCAGGCCCCACCGGGCCTCATCCAGCACATCCGGAATGCCATTGGGGTATGGATGTCCGTATCCGTCTACCTGGTCGATGAAGCGCTTAGGGGCCAATTCGTAGGCCAGCAGCATACGGGCCGTAGCATTCGAACTGGTGATGAGGTATTTGAGCTGGTCGCCGGCATCGTGCCAGCCGCCGCTGAAATCATAGTACGTAGAATCGGCAGCCGGAGCGAAAAAGACCCGCCCGTCCCACCGGTGGCACACTTCATCGAAGTAGGGGTTGTAGCCGCAGCGCTGCTGCCGCATAAAGGCCAGCAGGTCCTCCTGGTAATTGCCGTAAGCCTGCGGGCTGATGGTAAAACCAACAGACTTCACCCCCTCCACTTCTATGAAATAAACCCCCTCTTTTTTACAGGATGTGAAGTCGAACCAGTATTGATGTTGGAACCGGCCCCATTTGGCTCCTTTAGCCGGCTCTGGGCTGCCGCTCACGACGGACTCACCCGACAACGCCTCTACCAGGCCGATTTTCCCCTCAATCGGTTCTTCGGATAGAATAAGGGCTACTTTGGCATCTTCCGGAAAGTACCCGATAAGGTTGACACGGATGTGGATATTCTGAGCGAAGGCCTGATTAAGGCAGGCCAGGAAAAAGAAGAGGTATCGCATAGGCAGATCAGCGTTTATTTGCACTTGAATGGAATGTTTGAAATTTAGTCCTCCTGCCCCAGGCGCCAGTTGCTGCCCCCCAACCTACCCTCTGGGCAAACTGAAATCGATCTCGGTATTGTCTCCGATATTCAGGCTTTGCCGCAAACCGGTGATGGCCGTATCGTTGCCGACCACGGAGCGCTGCAGGTTGATGTCCTTGATATGGGCAAAATTGCCGATGATGGAATCCTGGATGATGGCCCGTTTGATGCGGGCATTGTCTCCGATGGTCACATGGGGGCCGATGATGGAATCCTGGATATTGCAGTTCTTGCCGATGCTCACGGGGTGGATGAGAATAGAATTGTCGAAGGGGGGCAGGTCGGAGCTGGCATAGCCGTCGCGGTCGAGGAAGGTGGCGTTGGTATCGAGCAGCACTTCCTTTTTACCGCAGTTGAACCAGTTGTCGGCCGTCACGGTAGTGAACTTCACCCCTTTGTCGATCATGTACATGAAGGCGTCGGTGAGTGGGAATTCCCCGTTGGAGCGGATATTGTGGCTGATATTAAAATCCAGGGCTTCGATCAGGCGGGCGACGTCTTTAATCTTGTAGAAGCCTACCATGGCCAGGTCCGATTTGGGGATCCTGGGTTTTTCCACCACTCGTTTGACGAATTTACCGCGCGGGCCGTATTCCACTACGCCGTACTCCCTTGGGTCGTTCACCTTTTTAACGCAGAGGCAGGAGTGGGGGCTGTCCAGTACCTTTTGGAAGTCGACATCGATAATGGTATCGCCAAAGAAGATGAACAGTTCGCTGGCATCCTTAAGCTGTTCCCGGGCGGTCCATAGGGCATGGCCGGAGCCCAGGCGCACCTCCTGGTTGACATACTCCCGGCTGATGTGCGGATATTCGGTATCGACGTAATTTTTGATCTTCTCGCCCAGATAACCAATGACAAAAACAAACTCCCGAATGCCCAGTTCAATGAGCTGGTCGAGGATAAAAGAGATGATGGGCTTGCCGGCAACAGGGATCAGCGGTTTCGGCTGCGTGTATGTCAGTGGGCGAAGCCGGGTACCTGCTCCGGCAACGGGAATGATCGCTTTCATAATATTGTGGAATTGAACATTATCAAAAAACACGTTGTCCGTTTCTTCGGTGCGGTAAGCCTGAGGCCCTGAACGAACTTCCGGGAAACAAGGCGGATCAAAAGGATCACAGTCGACAACGTATTCTTTGATCCTAATTGAGATTGAAGTTATACTGTTTCCGAGAAAAAACAATTTATTTCCGAAGATCATTTCATCATAGTGTCTATTATACACTTTTTTCATGGAATTTGGCCGGTGGGGTTCCCTGCGCGAGGCTGCAGCTCCAATAAAAAAAGCCCCGCCTGAAAAGGCGAGGCTCCGGAGATGCCGGCATGAACCTGTTTATGCTTCAGCGGCTTTAGCGGTTTCCTTGGTGAAGAGGATGTATAGAATTGGGACGAGCAGCAACACAAAAGTGGTGGAGGTCAGCAGGCCCCCAATGATCGTCCAGCCCATTGGCGCCCAGAGGGATCCCCCCATCAGGGTGAGGGGCAGCAGGCCGAGGATGGTCGTAAGCGTGGTCATTACGATGGGAATGAAGCGGACCTCGCCGGCTTGCTGGGCGGCTTCCAGCACGCTGGCTCCTTCGCGGCGCATTTCATTGGCAAAGTCGACCAGCACGATAGAGTTGTTGATGGCGATGCCGATCAGGCTGGTCAGCCCAATAAATGCAGTAAAGGAGAAGTTGATCCCGGTGGCAAGGAGCGCCAGGATGGAGCCGATGATGGCCAGCGGCAGCGCCGAGAAAATGATGAGCGGCTGGCTGAATGACCGGAATTGAATGACCAGGACGCCCAGGATCAGCAACAGGGCCATAAGCGAAGCGATACCCATGCCGCCAAATGATTCGTTGCGGCTCTCCAGGTCGCCTTTGTAAACGTAAGAATAGCCGTCCTCCCAATCCATCTGCTGCAGCTGAAGATCAATACCGTTGACCACTTCATCCAGCGTATATCCTTTTTTCAGGTCGGCCAGGATGGTTGCCGTCCGTTCGCTGTTCAGGTGAGTGATCCGGCTGGGAGCCTCGGCAAATTCCACATTCGTCAGGTGTTTCAGTGGAATGAAACGCCCGGATACGGACTGCACGCTGATCTTATCAAAGTCCTCCAGCCGGAACTGCTGCTCGTAATCAAAGCGCATCACGATATTGTAATCTTCCCCTTCCGTGTCCCTGTACTTGCCGATTGCCGTGCCGTTTACGAAGCTCCGGATCGTTTTATCCACTACGTGGATCGGCACTCCCAGCATCATCGCTTTATCCCGGTTGACCCGGAAGAAGATATCGGTACTGTTGTTCCGGATGGGGTTGTCCACATTGACCGTTCCTTCGGTAGAGCGGACGATATCCTCCACTTCCCGGGCATAGGACTGCAGTTTTTCCAGGGCCGGCCCTTTGATCTTTATAGCTACCGGGGCTTCGGTGGGCGGCCCCTGTACAAATTCGCGAACGTCGATCCGGGCGTTGGGATAGGACTGGAAGGTTTCCCGAAGTTGGTCCAGTAATTCGTAAAAACGGGCGACATCATAATCTTTGAGGACCACCAGCACCTCGCCAAAGGTATTGGAATAGTTCTCGGAGGCCACGTTGTAATAGATACGCGGGTTTCCGTGGCCCACGTTGGCGGCATAGTACTTGATGTCCGGGACGGTATCGAGAACGGCCTCAACATAGCGGACGGCTTTATCGGTGGCGTCCAGGTTGTTGCCATTCGGCAATTGCACGGTTATGCGGAACTGCGGTTTTTCCGCTTTAGGGAAAAAGGCCACGCCCACCAGAGGGAAGAGTGCCAGGGCGCCTACCAGGCTGAGTGAGGCCAGGGAAATTGTCAGCGCCTTGTGGTCCAGCGCCCACTGCAGCGAGCGGCGATACGGGCCTTTCACAAAGCGCTGAAGGCTTCGGAACAATGGCGTGGTTTTCCGGCTGTCGCCGTTCTTGCCTTCTTTCAGAAAACGGCTCGCCAGGAAGGGCGTAAGGGTCACCGCGACAATGAAGGAGGCTGCCAGGGTAGCGATCACTGTGGTTGGCAGGGCCTTGATGAAGGCGCCGGTAGTGTCCGGCATCATGACGATGGGAATGAAGGCCAGTATGGTGGTCAGGGTTGCGCTGGCAATAGGGGCGATCAGCTGTTGGGTGCCTTTGATGGCCGCCTGCTCCCGAGAATAGCCCTGGCTGAGGAATCGCTCGATGTTCTCGAGGATGGCAATGGAGTTATCGACCAGCAGGCCCAACGCGACCACCAGCCCGGCGATCGACATTTGCTGCAGGGCAAAACCAAACTGGTCGACCGTCCACAATCCGATCAGGATGGAGAATGGAATGGCCAGCATGACCAGGCTGGCGGAACGGAGGCCCAGCACCAGAAAGATGATGGCCCCTACCAGTAAGATACCCTGTATCAGGTTGCCCAGAAACCCGGCTACCCGCTCTGTCACGCCTTCCGACTGGTCGAAGATGTAAGCCAAGCGGATATCGCCGGCCAGGTTGGCCTGTCCCAGCTTTTCCTTGATCGGGCCGGTGACCGAATAGATGTTGTACCCCTCTTTCTGCTGCACATTGAGGTAAACAGCCTGCTCGCCATTGTAGCGCGCCAGCCAGCGTTCGTCCTCAAAGTCAAAGGCAACACTGGCAATATTTTTAAGGTAGATGATCCTGCCCTGGAAGGAGCCGACAACCGTATTGCGGATCTGCTCCAGGTTCGCATAACGGCCGGAGGTTTTGATGTTGAAAAGCTTACTGGAAACCTTGACCGCTCCGCCCGGTATGTTGGCGTTGTTGCTTTGCAGGGCGCGCTCGATATCGTCGAGCGAAATACCCATCTCACTCATCAGGACGGGGTTGAGGGCGATGCGTACCTCCTGTTCCGGGAAGGCTTCCACTTCTACCTTGCGCACCCCATCCACCCGTTCGGCCATCCGCTTCAGCCTTTCGGCCTCTGATTTGAGCAGGGCGTAATCCGCCGTTTCCGAGATCAGGCCGATCTGCATGATCGTGACAGTGTTGGTAGACATCTTCTTCACGTCGAGCTGGTAAAGCCCTTCCGGCATCTCGTTGCGCGACTGGTTGACCTGGCGTTGCACTTCGTCGAACTTCTTATCGGAGTCTACCCCGAAGTTGAATTCCACTTCCATGATGGCAACGCCGTCGCGGATGGTAGTTTGTATTTCCTTGAGGTCGTCCAATTCATTGATGGCCTCTTCCAGCACGTCCACCACCTGGCTCTCCACGTCTTCCGGATTGGCGCCCGGATAGACTGCGATGACCAGCACGTTGGGGATGTCCAGAGCGGGGTCTTCCCGCCGGGGCATGTTGAAAAAGGACGCCACCCCCATGACGAGCAAAAAAGCAAACGCCGTCAGGGTAAATTGATAGTTCTTGATGGATAGCTGAGGGATATTCATTTTTAGGTTCTTTTTGTGGTGCATTGTTTTTTTGTGCATTCGTACATAGGCCAGGGCACTCCGCCTCCTCCGGCAGTAGCCCCGCTTCGACGGATGGGACGAATCCACGAATCCCCGCCTCCGCCAAGGCTCCGAGTGGGCAGAGACGAATGCACGAATGCACGAATGCACGAATACACGAATGCACGAATCCACGAATCCACCCAAATCACCGCTGGCTGATCATTATCGGCTGTTTGTCTTCCAGGTAGCCGACGCCGCTGATAACCACCTTGTCGGTGCTGTCCAGCCCGCGCTGGATGAGCAATTGGCCATCTTCGACTTTGAAGATGCTGACCTGGGTTTTTACCGCTGTATCATTTTCGGCGACGAAAACTTCCCCGCGGTTGCCGTCGGCCCCGATGAGGGCGTCAATAGGTACCTGAATCAGGTTGGCGGTGCTGCTGGTGAAGATGGAAACTGAGCCGATAAAACCGGAAAGCAAGGTTTTACCTTCCGGGACAACTTCCACTTCCACTTCGTAGGTATTGGTGTAGGGGTCGGCCATGCTGGCCACCTCCCGTACTTCGCCTTTGAAAGTATGGCCGGGGTAGGCGTCGAAATGCACTTCAGCTTCATTGCCGATCCCGACGTTGATGATGTCTTTATCGGTGAGGTTTACACGGATGACCCTGGATTTGTCCTTGGAGCCAAAGAGCAGCACCGGCATTCCCGGGCCTACCAGTTCGTTGGTTTCCGCCAGTTTCTTGAGGATGGTGCCGTTGGAAGGGGCGGTTATTTTGGAATAACGCAGGTTGAAGGACGCCACTTCGACCTGTTCGCCCTGCATGGCCAGCCCCTTTTTGGCGGCCTCCAGTTGGTTTCGGGCGTTATCGAGTTGCACTTCAGCATTCTGTAATTGTTCGAGGGTGGCTACGCTGTCCCGGTACAGGCCCTGAGCGTTCTGGTAATCCCTTTCGGCCAGGCGCAGGGCCAGTTTGGCGTTTTCCACGTTGATGGCGGCCTGTTGTTCGCCCAGGCGGGCCTGCTGGGTTTGGGCGCCGATCTCTTCCAGGGACAATTCAGCGAGCACCTGCCCCTGGCGGACGGACTGCCCTTCGCTGACAAAGATGCGCTTGATGATGCCACCGGTCTTGAAACTCAGCCTGGCTTCTTCTTCCAGGGAAAGCTTACCGCTGGCGAAGACGGCCTCTCGGTACTGAACCGGCTTCACCCCGGTGGTTTCAACCAGGCGTGCGGGCGGATGGGCAGATCCGGTTTCCTGGCTTTGGTTTTCACTACTGCAGGCGGCCAGTCCGCCGGCGAGTACGACAAACAGAGCGAACGATTTTATGGAGATGGTCATGATGGCGTGATTTATAAAGTGAGGGAATATTATTCGAAACGATAACCTGCCGTTGCCCGCTCAAACTCGGCGAGCTTGGCCTGATAGCCGTATCGGGCGATGGACAGGTTCTGTTCGGCATTGGTCAGCTGGGTGCGGGCGTTGGTGAACTCCACCAGGTTGGCCTGCCCCTGGGTGTACTTCTTATTCATCAGGCGAAAGGCCTGTTGGGCGGCGTTCCTTTCGGCATCGGCCTTGAGGATGCGTTGCTGAGCGGCCTCCAGGCCGTAATAGGCGTTGATTACCTGCAGGCCCACCTGTTGGTGCAGTTCCGCCTTCCGGTTTTCCGTTTCCATTTTCTGTATTTTGGCTTGTTGCACTTTGGCGTTGGTGGTTCGGTCGAACAGGTTCCAGCTCATCACTACCGACCCCATAAAGAAGTCGGCATCGTCGTTGATCTCGTAGCGGGTACCCTGAATGCCGTAATCGGCCTGCAGGTTGAGCTGCGGCAGGTGGCTGCCTTTGCTGAGTTGTATCTGCCGATCCTGAGCGGCCAGATAATAATTGAGTTGCTGGAATTCTTCGCGTTGCCGGAAGGCCAGGCCGCGGGCTTCTTCCAGGCTGACGGCAGACTGAGGAAGGGCCTCGTCGGGCATCAGTTCTATTTCTTCATCGTAGTTGCGGTTGAGCAGGAAGTTGAAATAAGCTTTTGCCATTTTTTCATTCTCTACCGCTTCGGCGAGCTGTTGTTCTACGCCTTCCACTTCCGCCTGGGCGCTATAGACGACATCGAGGGTCACCTTGTGGTTGTTGTAAAGGCTTTCGCTGGTGCGCAGGTTCTCCTGGACGAGCGCCAGGGCATTTTCCAGAATGCCAACCCCCTGGCGGGCCTGAGCATAGTTGAAGTAGGCTACCTTGACCTCTTTCACAAGTTCACGGCGGTAAATGTCTACCGATACTTTATCTGCTTCGGCCAGGTTGTGCTGAATGCGCTGGTTTTGGAGGATGGCATTGTTGAAAATGGGCATCTGCAGCCGCAACACCGTCTCTTGTTCGGTCTCGCGAAGGAAATTGATGTCCTCGTTGTTGATCATCGGGTATTCCGGTACTGTGGGGTAATCCGGGTAAGTTGAGCGGGCCAGGGTGTTGATCTGGTTCAGGTTCTGGTATACCGGGTTCATCAGGTCGCCGATGGGAATGGTGAAGGCGCGCCCGCCGCGGGCCACGGAATAACGCGCCTGAATGGACAGGCGGGGGAAGAACAGTGCCTTGGCCTCCTCCAGTGCCGCCAGGCTCTTTTCATAGGAAAGCCCTTGCCGTTGCAGTGCGATGTTGCTCTCCAGAGCGGTGCGGAGGTAGGTGTTCAGCGGCCTTTCCTGGGCGTATGCCGATGCAGTCAGGAGAAGCAGGAAAAATAACACCGGGATAATTCTATTCATGGTGGTTGGGTTTTCTTTCCGGCAAATTTCAAGGATAATGGCGTGGTATGCCACTCTCGTGGGGTGAATCGTTATTCTGGTGAGGTGAGTCGTGGAATGTTGGGGTTGAATGGGGGCGGTGGCATTATTCCCCGGAGGCCACCTCCAGGCCGTCCATAAACCCATAATCGGAGAGGAGGGCCAGGCGGACAGATGCTGCCCTTTCTTTCAACCGTTCGGCGAGCAGGGTTTCGACCTCCTTCATCAGGGCAGGCCTGGCTTGTTCGGTTTCCATCCAGAGTACCACTTTTACCTGTTCGGGGGTCTGCATGATGGCGTAGGCGCGGGCCCAGAACCGCCAGTCGTTTTCAGTGACGGGCAACAGATGAAGAGCGGGTAACAGGCGACGAAACAACCACTTGCGGTTGTAATACTGCCAGATGGCGTCGATGGCCAGCAGCGTATCTTCAACTTTGTAGGCGATGGTCTCCACAAAATCAGCGGGCCGGGCCAGAATGGCCTCCAGCGGGTTCTCTTCCTGCCAGTCGTGACGGCGCCGGAAGTTTTTGATCTCAAACAGGAACAATTCTTCCCCGAGTACGCCCAGAAAATCAACCCCCTTCAGGCCGCTGCCACTCAATCCCTTATAAAAGCGGTGTGCGTCGTACTTTTTGATCACCCACTCCTCACTGAAACGGAAGTGCAGGCCGCTTTCGATGAATTCCATGGATCTCTTGTGTATAAGTGCATTTGTGCTTTGGTGCATTCGTGCATATGTGTATGCGGCCCGAATGCACCAAAGCGCGAATACACATATACACCCAAATTGTCTTCCTCTTGTTAATAAACCTGCCCCGAATTTACTATTTTCAATACTTGTCTGTCACCCGCAAATTTTAAAGCTATGAAATGTTTTCTACACGCCCTTGTATTCCTGTCCTTTATTTTGGCTGCCGAAGCGCAGGCTGGCTGGCCAATACCAGGTGCGCCGGGGAACGTTCCGATGCCGCCGCCGCCGCCGGTGCGCACCATGGCCGAATGGGAAGAAGTGCAGGCCATCGTCATCACCTGGGATCCCGATTATACGCAGATACTGAAGGAGGTCGTTCGCCACAGCCAGGCGGAGTGCCGGGTTCTGATCATTACCACCCAGCCAGCCGTGCTCGAGGCTTTCCTGCGGTCGGAAAATGTGCCGATGGAAAATGTGGGGTTCATCGAGGCCGATTTTAATTCCGTCTGGATCCGGGACTACGGCCCCTGGTCCGTCTATCACAACGACGTGGACAGCCTGATGATCGTCGACTGGATCTATGACGACACGACCCGGACCCGCGATGATACCCTCTCCCGACGAGTGGCGCAACAACTGGGCCTGCCCATCTACGAGGCCACCGAACCGCCCTACGACTGGGTGCATGCCGGCGGCAACAACCTGCAGGATGGCATGGGCTCCCTGCTCTCCTCCGAACTGGTGCTGGAAACCAACCCGGATAAGGCCTGGGAGGAGATCGAGGCCATCGCTCAGGCCTTCCTGGGAATCAGTCCCGGACGGTATTTTACCCTGCCCACCCTGCCTTACGACTCCATCCACCATCTGGACATGCATATGCGGTTCCTGGACGAGGAAACCCTCCTCATCGGGGAGTACCCGGAAGGCGTGGCCGACGGGCCGCAGATCGAAGAGAATGTAGCTTTGCTTCAGCAGTTGACGACTGCCTTTGGGAACCCCTACCAGATCGTCCGTATCCCCATGCCGCCCGATGCCTGGGGGCGCTACCCGGACGAGGGCGGGTATTACCGTACCTACACCAACGGCATTTTCGTTAATAAGACGTATCTGCTGCCCATTTACGAAGAACAGTACGATACGACAGCCCTGCGCATCCACCGGGAGTTGCTGCCCGGCTACAATATTGTGGGCATCGACTGTGACGCCATCGTCGACAATTTCGGCGCCATCCACTGCATCACCAAGCTGGTGGGCGTCAACGAGCCTCTGCGGATCGCCCATGCCCGCCTGCGGGATACCGAAAACAATGCGGGACCCTACCCGGTGAAGGCCATCATTCAGCACCGCAGCGGGGTCGCTAATGCTACCCTGTACTACCGCACCGCGCCGGAAAGCCTTTACACCGCCCTTCCCATGATGCTGGAGGATGCTCAGGCTTCCATCTGGAGCGCTTTTATACCTTCCCAGCCGGCGCACACCGAGGTACAGTACTACATCCATGCCACGGCCAACTCCGGCAAGGAGCAGGTGCGGCCCATGGCCGCCCCGGAGGGGTACTTTCGGTTTCGGGTGCTGCCGCCCTCCGGCGTGGGCGAGCGCCCTACACAATCGGAAGCGCTGAATTTACGCCTTTACCCCAATCCGGCCAGGGAAGTGGTGCGCCTCTGCTTTACCAGTACAAAGGCGATGCCGGCCCGGCTGGAGCTGGTTAATGCACGGGGGCAGGTGGTGTGGTCGGCCAGCGAGCGGCTGCCGGCAGGGAAGCACGAGGTTGCCTTGCCGGTGAAGGGCCTGCCCGGTGGCGTGTACCGGTTATCGGCTGTTTATGCAAGAGGAAGGATCAGCCGGGGCCTGGTGGTGGAGCGGTAGGAGCGGATCGAAACGGGTGTTATGGGCGTCAATACCATCGCCGGCAATTTCTTCAAAAATTATATTAGATTCGGACATAAAGAAATGGTAATGTCAATCTAGAACTCCTTGAAATTTGGAGCGTTTTTCCGACTTCCCATTTACTCTGTCAGTCGCTTCGCTCGTGTCCGATTTCCGACTTGATCTAATACCGCAAAATCGCAAGAAAGTCGACAAAATATACTTTAACTCCAGAATATGATAGAATGACTAAGAAACAAACTCAACGAATTCTCAGAATAGTACTGCTTGTTGGAACTATAACCTCCATGTTTTTCGTACCATGGATTTTGGTAAGAGCTTGGATATTGCCACTACCCGATACGGTTCAAGAACAAGTACATGAGGCTATTAATTATGGATTTGATGGAATGATCGTTTATGTAGATCAAGGGGGAAAAGAACCGGAATTTTGTGCTGCCGGATGGAAAAACAGGGAAAACAAAATCCCAGCAGATCCACATTCCTTATTCAAGATAGCTAGCATTGGCAAATTATATGATGCTGTTGCCATCACGAAATTGGTTAGCGACGAAAGCTTATCATTGGATAAAACACTTGCAGATTACTTTCCGGAACTTGTGGGGCGAATTGAAAATGCAGATAAAATCACCTTGAGAATGCTGGTGCAGCATCGTAGTGGCATTCCTAATTTAACGGACACTCCAAATTATTGGACTAACCCACCCAAAAGTAGTGAAGAAGCGCTGGAAAGAGTACTTGATCTACCGGCTGATTTTGAACCCGATAAAAAATATGAATATTCCAACACCAATTATTTGTTGATTTCGGAACTTATAGAAAAAGTAACGGGCACGAGCAAATTCCAATATATCAAGGAAGAAATTTTAATGCCATTAGGATTGAAAAACACCTACGGCTCGATTCACGATGTAGATATGGATGATGTTATGAGTGGCTACTATGTTGGCGTTGATGAGGATATCAAGACGGCTGACTATGGTTCAAT
This sequence comes from Lewinellaceae bacterium, assembly GCA_020636405.1. Taxonomy (GTDB): domain Bacteria; phylum Bacteroidota; class Bacteroidia; order Chitinophagales; family Saprospiraceae; genus JACJXW01. The sequence continues at coordinate 1,047,421 of JACJXW010000004.1, forward strand.
GTTGGCGACAGCACAGGATGTGGGCCTATTCTTGAGGGCATTAAACGATGGATCATTGTTTGATAAAGGGGAACAGGAAATCTATTCTTCAATTTACAAGTATAATCATACAGGATTGATTCCGGGCTATCAGAGTATAGCAAAATATCACAAAGACATCGATGCAGTTGTTATTCAATTTGCAAATACGACTGACTTTGAAGGATACAACTGGAGTTTGTCGGAGATTATGTATAACCGTATTGTTAAAATACTGAGAAGAAAAAAAAAGTAAATCCCCACTTCCCCTATCTTTAGGCCTCTACTATTTGCACCAGAACCAAACGCCGGATCATGACAAAATGGTTGTTCTTCCTGTTGGCCAGTATCTGTTTCCTGCCAGCCTTTGCCCAGCCGGTAACCTTCCCGCACTATCCCACTCCGGAGGAGGCACAGGAGATGGAGGCCTTTATCGATTCGCTGCAGGCCCTCACGCCCCTCGTTACGCCCGAGCCCCCGCCGGCGCCGGTGCGCACCATGGCCGAATGGGAGGAGATACAGGCCATCGCCATCAGCTGGACGCAGCAGTACGCGGAGATCCTGATCGAGATCGTGCGGCACAGTGCGCCGGAGTGCACCGTGATCGTTATTGCCTCCAATGCCAATTCCGTTTCCAATCAGTTGCAGAATGCCGGCGTGCCAATGGATAATGTGGAGATCATCAATGCCCCCTACAATTCCGTCTGGATACGGGACTACGGCCCCTGGTCGGTCTACCACAACGACGTCGACAGCCTGATGATCGTCGACTGGATCTACAACCGCCCCTGGCGGCCGGAGGACGACCTCATCCCCACGGTGCTAGCCGAGCATTTCAACCTGCCCATCTACGAGGCCACCACGGCGCCCTACGACTGGATACACACCGGCGGCAACAACCTGCGCGACGGTATGGGCACCAATTTTTCCTCTGAGCTCGTCCTGGAGGAAAACCCCGGTAAAACCGAAGCCGAGATCGACGCCATCGCCCGGGCCTACCTGGGCGCCAGCCGCTATGTCAAATTTCCCAACCTGCCCTACGACCTCATCCACCACATTGACATGCACATGCGCTTCATCGATGAGGAAACGGTCATCATCGGGGAGTACCCGGAAGGCGTGGCCGACGGGCCGCAGATCGAAGAGAATATAGAATACCTGGTGAATGAAGTGCCTACCGCCTTCGGCAATCCTTTCAAAGTGATCCGTATTCTCATGCCGCCCGACGGCAATGGCCGCTACCCGAATAACAATGGCGACTACCGTACGTATACCAACTCCATTTTCGTCAACAAAACCATCCTCGTACCCATCTACGAGGAACGTTATGACACCACAGCCCTGCGCATCTACCGGGAGGCCTTGCCCGGTTATAACGTGGTGGGCATCGATTGCAACGCCATCATTCCCGCCTACGGGGCCATCCATTGCATCACCAAACTGATCGGCGTGAACGACCCATTGTGGATCGCCCATGCCCGGCTGCGGGATACGGAAAACCAAACGGAGCCTTATCCGGTGGAGGCTATTATCCAGCACCGCAGTGGGATCGCTCAGGCCACGCTCTACTACCGTACCGGTGCAGACGGGCCCTACACTGCCGTGCCCATGGCCCTGGAAGACGCGGCGGCATCGCTCTGGAGCGCCGAAATTCCCCCTCAGCCGGCACAAACGGAAATACAGTATTACATCCACGCTGTTGCCCATTCCGGCAAAGAGCAGGTGCGTCCTATGGTGGCGCCGGAGGGGTATTTCCGCTTCCGGGTGAAGGGCGCTATTTCTTCGAACGAAGCCCTTAACCCGGTGGAAACACTGAAGCTTGAAATTTATCCCAATCCGGCCAGCGAACTGGCCCGTTTGTGTCTGGAGTCCCGGAATGCCCAGTCGGTCTTTATCGAACTGGCCAACCAGCAGGGCCAGGTGGTGTGGCGGGCGACGGAGTGGCTGCCGGCAGGGGTACGGGAGCTGCCGGTGCCGGTGGGCCGCCTGGCGAGGGGGACCTACCTCTTATCAGTTGTTGGCGAAAAGGAACGGATCAGCCGGGCGTTGGTGTTGGGCAAGTGAGCAAGGGCACCGGCCAATGTCGACTACTTTCCAAATTAGCGGCGGACAGGCTTGGTGGCTACCTGCATCCGGCATAATTTTACCGGGTATTTTGTCATTGGCAACCATTTGCCACTCCGGCCCAAAATGCCTGATTTTGCCCCGCTCCTGTCGCCTATGCGCCAAAGCCGCTCCGGCGAAGGCGCGAAGGGCGAAAATGCCGGGTGGAGATAGGCCTAAATAGTTGCTGTCATTGCTATTTATCCATGCGATACCTCATTTATTTTCTTCTTCTCTTCACCGCTTTCCTGCTGCTTTTCTGCAGCAGGGAACTGCCGGAAGCTACCGGGGGGCAGTACCTCAACCTGGCCGAGGGGGTGCAGTATGTGGGTATGAACACCTGCAAATCCTGCCACCCGAATGTACATGCCACCTTCATCCACACCGGAATGGGGCGTTCCTTCGACAGGGCGACACGGCAAAAATCCGACGCTACCTTCGGCGAGCACGCCCTGGCCTACGATACGGCTTCCAACCTGTACTATAAACCTTTCTTCCGCGATAGCGTCATGTACGTCCTGGAGTTTCGCCTGGAAGGCGGCGACACCGTGCATCAGCGGCTGGAACGCATCGACTACATCGTCGGCTCCGGCCAGCACACCAATTCTCATATCGTAGACTTCAACGGCTACATCTACCAGGCGCCCGTAACTTATTACACCCAGGAAGGGCGCTGGGACATGGCGCCCGGCTTTCGGGGCGACAACATCCGCTTCGGCCGTCTGCTGACTGCCGAATGCATTACCTGCCACAACCACCTGCCGGATCTGGTGGAGGGCTCGCTCAACAAATACAGCCGGATGCCTACGGGTATCGAGTGCGAGCGCTGCCACGGGCCGGGGGAGGTGCACGCCCGGGAAAAGCTGGCGGGCCATATCGTAGACACCTCGAAGTTCATCGATTATACGATCGTGACCCCCAGCGACCTGTCCAGGGACCTGCAGATGGACCTCTGCCAGCGCTGCCACCTGCAGGGCATCGCCGTATTGAACGAGGGCAAGGATTTTTTCGACTTCAAACCCGGCATGCGGCTACAGGAGGTATTCAACGTTTTTCTGCCCCGGTATACCAACTCTCACGAGCGCTTCATCATGGCCTCCCAGGCTGACCGGCTGCGCCTCAGCCCCTGCTACCTGCAGTCGGACATGACTTGTATCACCTGTCACAACCCGCACCAGAGCATAGAGGCTACCGACAAGAGCCGGTACAATAACGCCTGCCTCAATTGTCATGGCAAGCAGCGGCAAGCAGCCTGTTCCGCACCCATGGCCGAGCGCCTGGCTGAAGAAGACGACTGCAGCGGCTGCCATATGCCCCGGTCGGGTAGCATTGACATCCCCCATGTCAACATCACCGACCACTACATCAGCCGCAGCAACGTCAAGGGCAGGGAACGCCAGGAGGTGCCCTCGGGATCCCCTGATTTCCTGGGCCTGCAGATCCTGACCAAGGAAAAGGCTACCCCGCTTGAGATGGCCAAAGGTTACCTTGCGTTGTATGATAAATATGTACAATCGGCAGTAATGTTGGATTCCGCCTGGTTCTACCTGGGCAGGTCCGATGCCTCTCCGGGGCAAAAACAGGCCACTCTCCTACACTATTACTTCGCCCGGGAGGACTACCCTGCCATCGTAGAGCTGGCGGCTCCCCTCCAGCCCAGGGAATTGACGGACGGCTGGGCAGCGTACCACTGCGGGGAAGCCTATTACAAAACGGGGGATTTTTCCCGCGCCCTGTCCTTTTACCAACGGGCTACCAGCCTATTGCCCTACAACCTGGATTTTCAGGAAAAAATGGGCGCCGCCTACATTCAGCATCAGCAATTACCCAAAGCCATCGAGACCCTGGAGTGGGTGCTTAAGGAGAATCCCAAACGGCCGGTTGCCCTTTCCAACCTGGGGTACGCCTGTGTCCTTCAAGGGCAGTTTCAACAGGCCGAAAGCTTTTATGACCGGGCCATTGCTCTGGACCCTGACTACGAGCAGGCATTGCTCAACAAGGCAGCAGTGCGCCTGCTGCAAAAGGATACGGAGGAGGCTAAGAAGCTGATCGAAAGGGTGCTGAAGATCAATCCGGAGAATCGGCAGGCGCTGGCGATTTGGGGGCAGCTTTAGTGGTGCGGGTGTGTATAACAAATTGCACAGTCAAACGGCTAAATGCTTGCCAAACCCCGAAGGGGTGATATATAATTGCCTGGGGCAACGCCCCAGGAAGGAAAAGGCAGTTGGCCCTGAGCCCTGTAAGGGCGGCACCCTGCTTGTTTCGCCCCTTCGGCTCGCCGCCAAAGGCTATGGCCGACGGAGGCAGGGCTCGACCACCAATATTAACCTAACCGGGGGCGTTGCCCCCGGCTGGAATATCCCGCCCTTTCAGGGCTTTTTAGCCCCAGATTCGCATGATTTTGTGCAATTAGTTATACACACGGTGCGCTTATCCCATCCGCCAATTTCAAAAAAATCCCTACCTTACTGGTACGCTCAAAAACCTTTTACCATCATGCAACGCCACGTCTATCGCCTCCATTCCGGAAGCCTCGCCTATATGGATCTTGTCGAAGAAGAGCTGGCTGATCCCGCTCCGGGAGAAGTTACTATTGAAGTGAAAGCCATCGGGTTGAACTTTGCCGACATCTTTGCCATCTGGGGCCTGTACAGCGCAACGCCGGAGGGCGAGTTCGTACCGGGCCTGGAGTATGCAGGAGTGGTGGCCAGGGTAGGGGAGGGCGTTACCCATCTCCGGGAAGGCGACGCAGTGATGGGCGTGATCCGTTTTGGTGCATACGCAACCCATTTGAACATCGACGCCCGTTATGTACTGCCGCTGCCCCCCGGCTGGAGTTTCGAACAAGGCGCCGCCTATCCGGTGCAGGTGCTTACGGCTTATTACGCGTTGAAAGAGCTGGGGGCTATCCGACAGGGGCAGACGGTGCTCATCCACAGCGCCGCCGGCGGGGTCGGCATCTGGGCCAACCGCATTGCCAAACAATATGGCGCCTTTACGATCGGAACGGTGGGCAGCCCTCAGAAGCTGGACTTCCTTCGCCAGGAGGGATATGATAAGGGCATTGTTCGCAGCGGGCGTTTCCGAACGGACCTGGAGGTAGCCCTGGCCGGGCAGGAACTTCACCTCATCATGGAGTGCATCGGCGGAAAGATCCTGAAAGACGGTTATGATATGCTCGCCCCCCAGGGCCGTATGATCGTGTACGGCTCGGCCCGTTATGCCTCCGTCGGCAACCGCCCCAACTACCTGAAACTGGCCTGGTACTACCTCACCCGCCCCCGGATAGACCCCCAGCGAATGATCGAATCCAACAAGGGTATCCTGGGTTTCAACCTCATATGGCTCTACCATAGAGTAGAACTCCTGCATCAACTGCTGGGCGAACTCGAGAAGATGGACCTGGGAAAACCCCATGTCGGCCATACTTTCCCATGGGGGCAGCTAAAGGAGGCGATCCTGCTGTTTCAATCGGGAAAAACGGTAGGTAAAGTGGTGGTGCGGGTGTAGGAGGTATTGGTGTATTAATGGATGAGGGAGTGGATCAGTGGATCAAGGGTTTGAAAAACAGGTTGTACTCCGATATTCTTCGGGATAGGACAATTTTCTGTGTTTTCTAAGGCTACCCGTCTAAGGTTGGACAAGTTCGCGGTTCGGATTTCGGTGTTCGCAACTGCGGCAGGCTGCTTCAGCGCACCTGCTTCCAACAGTGTCCAACGTTAGGTCGATAGCCTCTTTTTTAAGAAAAAAGTCGTTGATTTTCAAGGATTTGCGAGTGCCGAACAGCGAATACCGAACAGCGAATACCGAACAGCGAATACCGAACAGCGAATACCGAACAGCGAATACCGAACAGCGAATACCGAACAGCGAATACCGAACACTCCCAACCCTGGCCGGTGCCCTGATACCTTGTTAATCGGATACCCTATACCACCAACCCTACTCAAAGCATTAAGTCCGCCCAATACCGATAATCCAGCAGGGGCTGTGCTTTGGGGTCGTTGTCATTCACGGGCATCAGTTCCATGAGGGGGTAGGAAAGGATGGCGCGGCCCTTTTTGATGGAAGCGACGAGGCCGAAGCCGTCCTCCTGGTCGATACTTTCCACGCCCAGCACTTCCACTTCGGTACCCGGTTCGATGTGTTGTAGGACGAGGCCTTCGACCACGGCGGGGAAAGGGTAATCCACTTCGCTACCGAAGTAAGTGGCCCAGTTATCGATATCATCGGCAGCGGGTGACTGGAGCATGATGCGGTAAATACGCGCCGCCTGTTGGTCTTCTTCAATGTCTCCCCAAAAGTAACGGTGGAACAGCTGACGCTGTAAGATGATGGCATCTTCTTCGGTATCTCTGGGCTGCGCCGGCGCGAGGTCCGCTTCGTCGAACTCATAGCGGGAGAACGTGCCGTATTCTTCTTCGCAGGTGAACTCGATAAACCGTTGAGGCAATTCCTTAAGGGTAATGCTGTCGAGCGCAACGACATAAACAATTTCCTCACCATTGGTCAGGGCTTCTTCCACGCGCCCCTGCCAGCCCTTTATGCTAATATCGGTAAAGCCCTCTCCGAGGGTTTTGTCGGCAATGACCTCCACGGAGGTGCCGATCGGGAATTGAGGATTTTCGACTTCGGCCCAGTCCTCCTCGTCTTCCTCAAAGAAAGGAGAAAAGTCCGGGTCGAAGTCTTCGCTGAACATGAGCCCTTCCGATTCGTCGAGCATATCTTCGAGGAAAGCGCTGAGCAGTTCATCTTCGGCTTCGTCGTCTTCCTCCAGCCCGTACTCTTCAATGAGGGTTCCGAGGAGAGGGGAAGGCCCTTTTCGCTGGATGGAATCGGCAAATGCTTCTTTGAGTTTTTCCAGTAACTCCCGGAGGCTTTGAAAGTCTTCCACCCCTTCGTCCGATTCGGTGCCAAAAGCGTGTCGGCCGAAGGTAGAGTTTTTCAGGCTTTTTTCTTCCCGGCGGATCCGGTTCAGGTATTCTTTCAGTCCGTCCTGTAGGAGGGAAAGCAGGTGGAGGGCGTCGTCCGGTTCCATTGTTTGGAACGCCTTCTGGCTCAGGGCCATACGGGCAAGAGGGGGCAGTTCTTCTGCTTTGACCAGCTTATCGGCGCTGGCCAGGCTTGAGAGGGCAGCTTTGCGGGCGGCGTTTTCATTTTCGCCGGGGAAGAAGGAAAATTCATCCAGCCGGTCGAGGACCTGCTCGCGCAATTGTTCTTCGAAGCTGCGGCCGTTGTTGCCGGCATTGGCTTTACGGGCAAGCAACTCCTCAAATTGAGGGTGGAAAAGCGGCGCTGTGGCCAATTGGTACCCCATGTTCTGGACGGCTTCCAGGTCTTCCGGTTCGAACCCTTCCAGTTGGCCGAGCATTTTATTGATATCCTGCCTCAGTTGGTTGATGGCCTCGATGTGTTCCAGCAATTGGTGGCTGGCCTGAAGCTGGGTTTCCAGGATGTGCTTGCGGGTAGCATTGAGCTGCCGGAAGGCAGTATCAGCCTGCCCCAGGAGCTGCTCTACTGCCGATTGAAGAGCTGCCAGGGCAGCTTTCGGGTCATTGCTCTTGTCACTCATAGGCCGAAGTTACGATTATCTCGTCAGATACATATACCGCTGGCGGTCTAACTCCCTGAAAAATGGGTCGGATAAGTCCCTGATGTATCGGATCGCCTCACCGGTCGATTTCATTTCCGGCCCCAGGTTTTTATCTACGTTGGGGAACTTGTCGAAGGAGAATACCGGCACTTTGATGGCGAAGCCTCCCGGACGCGGTTTAATATCGAAATCCTTGAGCTTGTGGGTACCTATCATCACCTTGGTGGCAATGTTCAGGTAGGGTACCTGATAGGCCTTGGCGATGAATGGCGTGGTTCTGGATGCGCGGGGGTTGGCCTCAATGACGTATACCTTGTTGTCTTTAATAGCAAACTGTATGTTGATCAGCCCTCTGATGTCCAGGGCTTTGGCCAGCTTTTCGGTGTATTCGACCATCGTGTTGACCGCATCAACGGAAAGGCTGTAGGTGGGCAGCACGGCCGAGCTGTCTCCGGAGTGGATGCCCGCCGGTTCGATGTGTTCCATGATACCCATGATATGGACTTCATCCCCGTCGCAGATGGCGTCAATCTCGGCCTCTTTTGCCCGTTCCAGGAAGTGGTCGATCAGTACACGGTTGCCCGGCAGGTGCTTAAAAATACTGAGCACCTGGCTCTCCAGTTCTTCATCGTTGATGACGATGCGCATGCGCTGTCCTCCCAATACATAGGAGGGCCGTACCAGCACAGGATACCCGGTGCGGCGGGCTACGGCCAGTGCCTCATCAGCATCGAGCGCAACGCCGTAGTCAGGGTAGGGGATCTCCAGTTCCTTGAGCAGGTTGGAGAAAGCGCCCCGGTCTTCTGCCAGGTCCATATTGGGGAAGTCGGTACCGATGATCCTGATCCCTTTTTCGTGAAGCTTCTGCGCCATTTTCAGGGCGGTTTGTCCGCCCAGTTGAACAATTACGCCTTCTGGTTTTTCCAGCTCCAGGATCTCTTCCAGGTGTTCCCAGAATACCGGTTCGAAGTAGAGCTTATCGGCCATGTCAAAGTCGGTAGACACGGTTTCCGGGTTGCAATTGATCATTATGGATTCGAAGCCGGCCTCCTTAATGGCGATCAGGCCATGTACGCAGCAATAGTCGAATTCGATGCCCTGGCCGATGCGGTTGGGGCCGGAACCCAGCACGATGATTTTCTTTTTATCGGAAGGGATGCTTTCGTTTTCCTTATCGAAGGTAGAATAAAAATAAGGCGTTTGAGCTTCAAACTCAGCGGCGCAGGTATCCACCATTTTATAAGTGCGGAGAATGCCCAGTTTTTTGCGTTGCCGGGTGACTTCCTCTTCGTCGACGCGCATCAGCCAGGCGATCTGGGAATCTGCGTAGCCGGCTTCCTTGAGTTCGCGGAAGAAGCCCTCTTCAATATCTTCCGGCACATTGTAGCGCATCAGTTTCTGTTCCATTTTCACCAGGGTTTTGATCTGGCGGATGAACCAGGGGTCGATGCGGGTCAGCTTGTGGATGGTCTTTTCCGGTACGCCCAGCCGAAGGGCGTCCTTGACGCGGAAGATGCGGTCATCACTGGGGCTTTCCAGTCGTTCGAGGATGTCGGCGGTTCTGATCCATTCCTTCATATCGGCGCCCAGCCCCATGCGGTTGTTCTCCAGCGACTGGCAGGCCTTTTGGATGGCTTCCAGGAAGGTTCGCCCGATGGCCATTACTTCGCCGACGGACTTCATCTGCAGGCCGAGCTGGTGGTCGCTGCCCTGGAACTTTTCGAAGTCCCAACGGGGCATCTTGACGATCACATAGTCCAGCGTAGGCTCAAAATAGGCGGAAGTGGTCTTGGTGATCTGGTTCTTAAGCTCGTCGAGCGAGTAGCCGATGGCGAGTTTGGCGGCGATCTTGGCAATGGGGTAGCCGGTGGCCTTGCTGGCCAGAGCGGAAGAACGCGAAACCCGGGGGTTGATCTCAATGACGATGAGCTTTTCCGTTTCCGGGTCGATGGCGAACTGTATGTTGCATCCGCCTGCGAAGTTACCCAGCGACCGCATGGCCTGTATAGCTTCGTCGCGCATCTGCTGGTAGGCGGTGTCGGAAAGGGTCATCGCCGGTGCAACGGTGATGCTGTCGCCGGTATGGATGCCCATGGGGTCGAGGTTTTCGACCGTACAGATGATCACGACATTATCCTTGGAGTCGCGCAGCAGCTCCAGCTCGAACTCTTTCCAGCCCAGGACGGCCTTTTCGACCAGCACTTCGTGGGTGGGAGACATGTTGAGGCCCCGCCGCAGGGCAGCATCGAACTGGTCTTCGCGATGCACGAAGCCGCCGCCTGACCCTCCCAGGGTATAGGAAGGGCGGATTACCAACGGGAAGCCGATCTCCTGCGCTGCTTCCTTGCCTTCCAGAAAAGAGTTGGCAATACGGGAAGGTGCAACGCTCAGGCCGATATCGATCATATGCTGGCGAAAAGCCTCGCGGTTCTCCGTCAGCTCGATGGCATTGAGGTCTACACCGATGAGCCGGATGTTGTATTTTTCCCAAACCCCCTGTTTACCTGCTTCGATGGCCAGATTGAGCGCCGTCTGCCCACCCATAGTCGGTAGAACGGCGTCGATCTGCTGTTCTTCTAAAACCTGAACTATGCTTTCGACCGTAAGAGGGAGAAGATAGACCTTATCCGCGGTGATGGGGTCGGTCATGATCGTGGCAGGGTTGTCATTAATGAGCGTGACCCTTATGCCCTCCTCCCGAAGTGAGCGGGAAGCTTGAGAGCCAGAGTAGTCGAATTCGCAAGCTTGTCCTATGATGATGGGCCCACTGCCAATGATAAGGACAGAGTGGATAGACTGATCTTTCGGCATTTGATGTTTGCATTTTCAGGTTGAAGGTTTGGCATATAGGCAGGGCAAGTATGTTTGGAGGTTGCCAAAACCGCATCCCTTATTTTCAAATCGCCTGCAAAGATACAACAGCCGTCCTAGCTTTAATAATCTTACTTATTGTTTATTGATAAAACTCCTACAGTGTACTTAGCCCTTTCCAGGGCCGGGCTTTCATTCTACCACTTCTACTTCGATGGTGGAGGTGTAGAATTCAATATCTGCGAGGAAGGACAGCGAGTCCCCCGGTTCCGCCACCCGCTTCTTCTTCACCAGGTAAAGTGTGTACTGCCCCGGCCTGAGGGCTTCAACTTTGGCTGCGGGTATGGAGTACAGTTCGCCCGCACTCGGCCCGGTGAGCATGATCGTGGAGGCTTTATTTTCTTCATCGTTGAACAACAAGACCATGCTTTCTCCCTGGGTCAGCTTCCCTCCCCGGGCGTAGAGCGACATCCCGGTGCTTCGGCTGGCCTGCCCTCCCTGTACGGCAAAGCTGTCGACCGGGGCCATGGCTATTGAAATTTCGCGTTTCTGCCCGAAATCATCCTGGAAACCAAATTTAAAGCTGTCGGCATAGTCACTGCGCTGCTCATAAGAATAACGGATCGTCCCTCCCGGCAGGTTGCGGGCTTCCATGCTGTTGCCCTGAAAGGCAGCTCCGCCGGCGAAAGCCTTCGGAACGGCCGTCGCGATGGAGTCCCCCTCAAAAAAAGAAGCGTGAGCCTTCAATTCCTTTTCTCCCTGCAAATAGCGGACAAAAAATTCCGCGAAATGATGAGGGAGCTTCCCTTCCTGGGTAGGAGCTTCCCGGCAACCGCTAAGAAGGGCCACTCCCGCGGCAAGGAGTATCATAATAATAATGCGGTATACTTGCTTCATGTCTTTTTTGTTTGATCTTTGGGAGGGCAAATATAAAGGGTTACGGCGTAAAGGAGTGAAAGTGGGGAAATGGAAATGTGTGAAAGTTGAATGAACCTTTTTTCCACTTTCCCATTCTCCTGCTTTTTCCCCAACCGGCTCCCATTTGACGAAATGGGCGGGCAAAAATGGTGTTGTCATCTGAAGGACTAAAAGTGAATACCGTAAATTTTCAAAGGAAGCGTTATATTTGCGCGTCACGTTATGGAAATAGTACGCAACCATATCTCCCAAAACCTCCCGGAATACCAAATCAGAAACCTGACTTTTAAAAAAAATGATTGCGGCAAGGAAGTTCATAATACCTAATTTAGAGGTTGAATAGCTGGGATTTCCTTAGCCTGTGCGGCCCCTTGGCGGGAAAGAATGCCAAATAGTTGACATTCAATCCCTTCTGTTTCGGGAAATGTTTTTTTTGAAAACAACGGTTATTTTTTTTAACATTGTGCACCAGCTTGAAACCCTAGGTTTTAGTCGAAATATAAAACAGGAAATTTATGGCACGTTTTTTACTTTTATTTTTCTCACTCCTGATTACCGGAGCGGGAGCCTATGCGCAGACCACGCTTCAGGGTAAGGTCACGGACAAGGAGTCAGGAGAGCCTATTCTCTTCGGCTCTGTGGCCCTCTACAAAAATGGAGTGTTGTCGACCGGTGCGGAGACGGACTTCGACGGTAACTACAACTTCACTGAAATTGACCCTGGCACGTATGACGTGGAGGTCACTTATGTGGGTTACGCCAAACAGCGGGTTACCGGGGTGAAAGTCCTCGCCGGTAAAGCCAATAAACTGGACATTGAGTTGACGGCGGAGGGCGTCGTCCTCGACGAGATCGTGGTCACCGAGTACCGCGTCCCTCTTGTCGAACAGGACAACACGACCCAGGGCGCGGTCATTACCAGTGACCAGATCAAGAACCTTCCCACCCGAAACATCAACGCTCTGGCCGCCACCACCGCGGGCCTGGCTTCGGCGGACGAAGGGGACAACATCTCTGTTCGCGGATCGCGGGATAACGCCACCGACTATTACATCGATGGTATCCGGGTACGGGGCAACCTGATCCCGGAATCGGAGATCGACCAGTTGCAGGTGATCACCGGGGGGATCGAAGCCCAGTACGGGGACGTTACCGGCGGTATCATCTCTATTACCACCAAAGGCCCGTCCAGCGCTTTTTCCGGAGGTATCGAAGCGGAGACTTCCCGCTTTACCGATGCCTTCGATCAGAGCCTTATCGGTTTTAACCTCAGCGGCCCTATCCTCCAGCGTACCGAATCGGATGGCAGCAAGACTTCCCTCCTCGGATTCCGCCTGGCCGGCCGCCTTACCGACCAACTGGATGACGACCCTACGGCGGTGAATGTATTCCGCATTAAGGATGAGGCGCTGGCCAAGCTGGAAGCCAACCCCGTTATCGAACTGGGCGGCAACCAGTTCGTAGCGGCCGACTTCCTGACCAATGAGGACGTGGAAGCATTGGATTATCAGCCGTTTGAAGATTATCAGCGCTATGACCTCACCGCCAAGTTCGACGCCCGCCTGAGCAACGCCATCGACGTGACGCTGACCGGCGCCTACAGCGATGAGGAAAATCGCTTTACCGTAGGGGAGAACAGCGGCACCGGCACCAACTGGCGGGTATTCAACAGCCACAACAACCCTATTGAATTCGACCGGGCATACCGCGGTAACTTCCGCTTCCGCCACCGCCTCGGCGGCGCTTCCTCCGAAGAAGAGGGGCGCGCCAGCAAGGGAGCGCTGATCCAGAACGCCAGTTATACCCTGCAGTTCGGTTATGAAAAGAACCTTTATGACCTGTATGATTTCCGCCACGAAGACAACCTTTTCGACTACGGTTACATCGGCAACTTCGGGCAGGAGTGGGTCCCGGTCTTCAGCCCGATACAGGCAGATTCGAACCTCAACCTGTTCAGAACGCACCTCGACTACCGCCAGGTGTTGAACAGCTACACGCCAGACCCCAACATCAACCCGGTGCTGGCAGCCTACAACAACCCGCTGAATGCTAATGGCGATGGGAACCTGCCTGCGACTATCGACGGTTTCAACACCATTAACGGTAGGGTACTCGACGTCTTCGACAATTCCTGGAACTTCCACTCCAACGTCGGTTCGATCTATAACCTCAACCGCCAGCGCGACAACGATACCTACACTTTCCAGGCTCGCGCTTCCTTCGACCTGGTGCCGGCTAGTTCCGATAAGGGCCGCCACAACATCCAGCTCGGGGTTTGGTACGAACAGCGCACTAACCGCCAGTACGATATCAACCCACGTGCGCTGTGGCAGGTGGCCCGCCAGCTGGCCAACAACCACATCCAGGGTATTCCCTTCGACGATGCGGGCAACGCCCTCACACCGATCATCGGTTACGATACCATCTTCATCGCCGGGTCTCCGGTGATCACTCCGCTCCACCAGGTAGCCATCGCCGAAGGGCCGGACGACCTGTTCTACAAGCGCGTGCGCGAAGTGACGGGGCAGGAACTGACCGAATTCGTCAACGTCGACGGCCTGCGGCCGGAAGACCTCAGCCTGGATATGTTCTCCGCCAAAGAGTTGAACGACTTCCAACTGCTGGGCTACTACGGTTATACCTACCTGGGGGAAACCTTCGACGGCAACTTCGAAGATTTCTTCACCATGACTACCACCGGCGACCCGAACACGGGTATCCGTACTTTCCCGGTGGCGCCCAACCGGCCGATCTACGGCGCAGCTTATATTCAGGATAAGTTTACCTTTAAGGATATCATCTTCCGCCTCGGCCTGCGTATCGACCGCTATGACGCCAACACCAAGGTGCTGAAGGACAACTACTCCCTCTATGAGATCCAGGGAGCTGCCGATTACCACGGTGAGTTCGGCGGCGAGCGCCCCGGAAACATTGGCGACGACTTCAAAGTTTACGCTACCGACGAATCCGGCGAGCAGGTACTGGCCTACCGCGACGGCGACCAGTGGTACGAATCCAGTGGTAACCCGGTCAACAACCCGGCCCTGATCTTTCAGGGCGGCGTGGTCAACCCGGTATACCGCGACCTGAACGTGCGCGATGACCTGGACTACATCAAGAAGCGGGGCTTCGATATCAATGCTGCTTTCGAAGACTATGAAGTGCAGGTGAACTTTATGCCTCGCCTCGCCTTCTCCTTCCCGATCTCGGATGAGGCCAACTTCTTTGCCCACTACGACATCCTGGTGCAGCGCCCGCCGTCCAATACGATCGCTACGCCGGATGACTACTACTACTTCGCCGAGCGCTCCAATACCATCAAGAACAACCCGAACCTGAGGCCGGAGCGCACCATAGACTACGAGGTGGGTTTCCAGCAGAAGCTGTCCAACACTTCGGCCCTTAAGATCGCTGCTTATTACAAAGAGATGCGGGACATGATCCAGATCCGCACCTTCTTCCCGGTTCCCATCGTGGGTAACTACACCACTTATGACAACCAGGACTTCGGTACGGTTAAGGGTTTCTCTTTCCAGTATGATATGCGGCGTACGGGCAACCTGTCGTTCAATGCCAACTACACCCTGCAGTTTGCAGACGGCACCGGTTCGGATGCTGACTCTCAGCGCGGCCTGAGCAGCCGGGGTAACCTGCGTTCGCTCTTCCCGCTCAACTTCGATGAGCGTCATCGTGTCGTTGCTAGTATGGACTATCGTTACGCCAGTGGCAACAAGTACACCGGCCCGCGGTTGTTCGGCGCTGACATTTTTGCCAATGCCGGCCTCAACCTGCAGGCGATCGCCGTTTCCGGCCGCCCGTACACAGCAACCCAGCAGCCCCTGCAGTTGAGCGGCGCTGGTACGATAGGAGCCCTCAACGGAGCCCGCAAACCGTGGAACTTCACCCTTAACCTGCGAGTGGACAAGAACTTCGACCTGGGCAGCAAGCTCGGCTTGAATGTTTATGCCCGCGTTTCCAACCTGCTGGACCGCCGCAACGTGATCAACGTATACTCGGCAACCGGCTCTCCGGAAGACGACGGCTTCCTGCGCACGCCGGAAGGACAAAGCCAGGTCGATGGTATTCTGAGCTCCCAGCGTAGCCTGGAAGCTTTCCTCGCCTCGTACCAGTGGCGCATTCTGAACCCGAACTTCTTCAGTTTGCCCCGCAGGATCTATATAGGCGCTATTTTTGACTTTTAATATACCGGGAGTTGTGCCAGAGGGCGCAGATCCGACCAGGGCCTGCGCCCTCCCGGCAACACCTGTTCAATCAATCAATCTAAAACTATTGTGCTATGCGTAGATTATTACTAAGCTTATTGGGGGTGGCCTTTGCGGTGTCTCTGGCCTCTGCCCATATTAACCCCAATAAGCCGCAAGCCGAACCCGCTAAAAACAATAATAAAGTAACTTTCAGGGAAAGCTGTGATGCTGCCAAGGCACAGCGCGACCAGGCCGTCAATAACGTACGCGCCCGACTCACCACCGGTGGTGACGTTTGGTGGGATGGCGATGATGGCCGCTACGTGGTTCCCAAAGTACCTCCGGGAGTACCTGAAGTGTCTTCCATCTTCGCCGGTGCTGTTTGGCTGGGTGGTGTGGACGAAGCCGGCAACCTTAAGCTGGCGGCTCAGACTTACGGACGCTCCGGCGGCCAGTTCGACTTCTGGTCGGGGCCTCTTTATCCGGAAAAAGAGAATGAGGATGATCCGGATCCGGGAACTACTGACCAGTCGGTCTGTTCCAAGTGGGACGCCTTCTTCGTGGTGACCGGCGCTGAGATCGACGAGCATATCCGCAAGTATGAGCAGACCATCAACGAAGGTGGAACCTATGAGCCAACTTCCATTCCCAAAGGCGTGCGTGGCTGGCCGGGAAGGGGCAACCCCTTCTTTGCAGATGTCAACGGATTTGAACTGCCCAACACCAGCCAGGGCCTTGCCGGTTTCCACGATGAAGACGGCGACGGGCTCTACAATCCTCAAAACGGGGACTACCCGATCATCGAGATCCGTGGCTGTGAAGAGCCTCAGTATCCGGATGAAATGATCTTCTGGATCTATAACGACAACGGTAACATCCACTCTGAGACCAATGGCGACCCCATTCAGATGGAGATCCAGGTACAGGCCTTCGGCTATGCCACTAACGATGAGCTCAACGACATGACCTTCCAGCGCTACAAGCTGATCAACCGTGCCATTGAGCCGATCGACAGTACATTCTTTGCCATGTGGGTAGACCCTGACCTGGGGTGCTATACCGATGACTACATCGGTTGCGATACGCTGCGAAGCCTAGCGATCGTTTACAATGAAGACGTTCTGGACGGGCAAACCGGCTGTACCTGCCCCGGTGGGGTGAATACGTATTGCGACGAAGTTCCTATCCTGGGTATCGACTACTTCCGCGGCCCGCTGGGCCCGAAAGTCTTCGGCCCCAACGGCACGCTGCTCAATCCGGGCAGGGGCGAAGAGCCGGATACGATCATAGAGTTAGGGATGTCCTCTTTTACTTATGCCAACAACGCATCGGTAGGGCCCTGGCCGGCGGCAATGACGGACCCCAATACCTCTTTGGAATATTATCGTTATCTCACGGGATCCTGGCGTGACGGTAGCCCATTCACCTATGGTGGAGATGCTTACCAGGATGGCGACCAGATCGAATATGCGTTCACGGAATCTCCCGACGACCCCAACGGCTGGTCGATGTGTACCGCCGGCCTGGCTGAGGGTGACCGCCGTACCATTCAGGCTTCCGGGCCTTTCCGCCTGGACCCCGGAGCAGTGAACGAGCTGATCATCGGCGCCGTGTGGGTGCCCGACCAATCTTACCCCTGCCCCAGCATCCGCAGATTGCAGGAAGCGGACGACATCGCTCAGGCTCTGTTCGACAACTGCTTCGACATTACCGACGGCCCGGATGCTCCGGACCTCGACATCATCGAACTGGACCGCGAATTGATCATTGTACTGACCAACGATACTTCTACTTCCAATAATGCTTTCGAAGCTTACGAAGAGGTGGGCCTTGAGATCCCACCGCTGGCAGAGGACAGCCTCTACCGCTTCGAAGGTTATAAGGTTTACCAGCTCAATGGCCCCAACATCGGCCTGAGCCCCGAGAATGTGGCAGACCCCTCCCGCGCCCGCCTGATCTATCAGGTCGACCTGCGCAACGGCGTCGCCAAGATCTTCAACTGGGCGCCGGTGGATGCGCCGACCGAGGAGTCGTACTACGTGCCTTCCCTCATGGTTAGCGGTAGCGACCAGGGTATCCGGCATACGTTCCGGGTTAGGGAAGACGCCTTTGCGGACGAAGACCGCCGCCTGATCAACCATAAGAAGTACTACTTCGCAGCGGTGGCCTACGCCTTCAACGAATACGAACCGTTTGACCCGAAAGATATCATCGGCCAGCGGAAGCCTTACCTGGAAGGCCGTAGAAATATCGGCCCCAATGGCGATGGTTTGCCCTACACGGCTATTCCGCGCCCGATCGTCGACCGCCAGCTGAATGCAGACTATGGCAGCGGCGCAACCATTACCCGTATTGATGGTATTGGCAACGGCGGCAATTTCATCGACCTGAGCGATGAAACCCGTGCTGCGATCGAAGATGCCTTCAGGAGTGGGCAGAAAACCTTTGGTGAATTGACCTATGCGGACGGCAGCGGCCCCATTAGTGTCCAGGTGTTCAACCCTCTGGATGTTAAGAACGGCAGCTTTGAACTGAAGTTCGTCGACGGTAATATGGATGACGAGACCCTGGAATCGAACGCACGCTGGGAAATGACCCTCTTCCCGGATGACGGCAATTACCGGATCGTTTCTGAAAAGACCATCGCCCAGCTGAATGAGCAGATCATTCGCGACTTCGGTTTCACGGTTTCTATCGGCCAGGTCTCCGAACCCGGCGCCAAGGATACGGAAAACAATGGGTACATTCCCAGTGCCATTACCTATCGGGACGCTACGGCCGAGCCCTGGTACTTCGCTTTCCCGGAGAACTTCGACCTCATTCCACAGGTTGGGTTCGAGGACAGGCTGTTTGATTACACTTCTATGGAAGCGGGGCAGGTGGATGCAACGCTGGACCCCGACGGTGGCCTGGCCCAGTATGGCCAGTCTCCTCTTCTCCCGTATTACCTGCTGGATTGGAGGTCTCGCGGGACTTCTCCGTTCACGGGTGAATTCCAGTTCATCACTCCGGTATGGACCAACAACAGCGCCGCTGGTATCGTCCGCACGCAGATGAAGCTGGAGAACCTGAACAACGTAGACCTGGTATTTACCTCCGATAAGAATCTCTGGAGCCGCTGTGTGGTAGTAGAAACTGCTAACCGTTTCTACACTGACGCAGGCTGGCCCACTGAGGGAGAACGCAAGCAGTTCGACCTGCGCGCTGCGCCTTCTGTAGGCAAGGACGCCGATGCGAACGGCCTGCCCGTCCCCGATGGCGACGGTGAAGGAATGGGCTGGTTCCCGGGTTACGCCGTTGACGTGGAGACCGGCCAGCGCCTGAACGTGTTCTGGGGTGAAAACTCCGTCTACGATGGTTCTCTGTTCCCCGAGACTTACAACGACGCTCCTACGGGCCGCGATATGATGTTCAACCCGAGCAACCAGCTGATATTGGGATCGGAGGACTTCTTCAGCAACCCGCCGCTTCCTTATTACCTTGGAGGCCAGCACTTCGTTTACGTCTCGAGGTTGCCATATGACTCCTGCCAGATCTACCGCGCCAACCTCAAGCCGGGCCCAAGCCCGCTGACGAAGGTGAAGGCCATGCGGGAGATCACCTGGGGCGGCCTGGTCAACGTTTCTTCTGACGCTCAGATGTTGTCCTACAGCGATGGCCTGATCCCTGCCGATGTAGTGGTCAAGTTGCGTACCAACAGCCCGTATCAGGTAGAGAAGGACCTGGACTATGGCGACTTCGATACCGGTGATGACCGCACCGGCACCGGAGAGAACAAGTACCACCCGCTCTATCGGTTCAAGATCGAATCCAAGGAAGCTACGGCCCTGGATGAGGTTAAGGTCAACGAAGCCCTGGATATGATCGACGTGGTTCCGAACCCGTACTATGGTTTCTCCGACTACGAAACTTCGCAGTTTACCAATATCGTTAAGATCACCAACCTGCCTGCCAAGTGCGTGGTGACGATCTATACGCTGGAAGGTAAGTTCATCCGCCAGTATGTGCGCGATGAAGTAGGTACTGTTCCCGATGGCAACAACCGGGCGCTGAACCGCAACCAGGTCCTGCCGGCTATCGAATGGGACCTGAGGAACAACAAGGGGATTCCTGTTGCCAGTGGCGTTTACCTCATCCACGTTTCAGCCGAAGGGCTGGGCGAGCGTACGCTCAAGTGGTTTGGTGTCAACCGCGAGTTCGACCCGTCAGGCCTGTAGCGTTATTCACAAAACTTGAAAACAGTAAGAAGCAGTGCATCCGGAGCTTGGCTCCGGATGCCGGCTTCCCAAAAAAAGACTATATGAATAAGCTTTTTTACTTCATTCTTGCATTCGCACTGGTGTGTGCTGCCGCGGGGCCGGCAACGGCCGGTAACCCCGACCGCCAGGGTGAAGCCGGCGCCGGGCAGTTGTTGCTGAACCCTTATCCGCGCAGTGCTGGCCTGCATACCATGACCACTTCCTTAGTCTCCGGTGTTGAGGCAATGCACCTCAACGTTGCCGGTATCGGCCGCATCAATAAGACGGAGGTGCAGTTTGGCCATGCCCTGTACCTTCAGGGCACGGATATTCGCCTCAATGGCGCGGGTATAGCCCAGCGCGTCGGCAAAAGTGGCGCCATATCGGTCAGCCTCATGTCTATTGATTTTGGTGATATCCGGGTAACTACCGTAGATCAGCCGGAAGGAACCGGTACGACCTTTTCTCCCAGCTTTTTCAACCTGGGAGTGGGGTATGCCCATACCTTTGAAAACAAGGTTTCCGTTGGTGTACTCTTCCGGGGCGTCTCGGAGTCGATCCAGGATGTCAACTCCTTTGGCTTTGCCATCGACGCCGGCGTTCAATACGTCACCGGCGAAAAAGACAACTTCAAGTTCGGCATCTCTCTGCGCAACATTGGCTCGCGTATGACATACGGCGGCCAAGGTTTGTCCACTCAGGGCCCGGCGCCTAACGGCGGCACCTATGAGCTGACCTATGCGCAGCGCTCGGCAGACTTCGAACTGCCATCGATGCTCAACATCGGTTTATCCTATGACTTCCTTATCGGGGACAAGCATCGCCTGACCGCCATCGGCAACTTTACTTCCAATTCTTTTTCTCAGGACCAGGTCGGGGGCGGCCTTGAATATTCGCTCAGCGATATGTTCATGCTTCGGGGCGGCTACCGCTATGAATTTGGATCTGACAACGAGGTGGAACAGCCCATCTATACCGGCCTGAGTGCCGGGGCTTCTGTTTCGGTACCTCTGAGCAAAGAGAACAAGGATGTGCGCTTTTCCATTGACTACGCTTACCGTAATACCAAGATCTGGGACGGTACGCACAATATTGGCATCCGTTTCAATATTTAAACACTAAGCACAAGAGGCGGAAAAACGGCCTTCCTGCATAGGCACTTTGCTGCAGGCCCTTGAATTTTTCCGCGAATATCTTTACTTTTGTATTTCAAACACGGCAAGAACGTTTCCGCAATGCCTCGCGGAAGCGTTCTTGCCTTTTATGCTCCAAAGAGGAGGTGACACTCCCTAGAGGGCAGGAAGATGAGAGAAAAGACTGTTTTTTCCCTCTATTCAAGTTGGAAGCTTGTCTGCTCTGGTGCGACATGTCCAGAGGGGGGAGAATTGACGGTATATTGTTCACGAAAAAAATGATCTTCACTGGCAAATGGCCTTACCGGCCAATGGAAAAGAATGGACAGAACAAGAGCTGGTAATACTCTAATCTGTTCTGGGGCGCCCAGCCATACCGTTTGCATAAGGATCAAAAACCAAATTTTATGTCTGGATACAATTATCTGACACGCGAAGGTTACAGCAAGCTCAAAGCTGAGTTGGAAGAAATGAAAACAACGGGCCGTGAAGAAGTGGCCAAAGCTATTGCCGAAGCCCGGGAAAAAGGAGACCTCTCGGAAAACGCCGAGTATGATGCCGCCAAAGATGCCCAGGGTATGTTGGAATTGCGCATCAACGACCTGGAAAAGGTACTGGCTAATTCCCGTATCCTCGATGAAAGCCAACTGGATGCGTCTAAAGTGACCGTGCTTTCCAATGTGACCATTAAAAATAAAAAGACGGGTAAGCAACTAAAATATAAACTTGTTTCGGAGTCTGAAGCGGACCTGAAAGACAAGAAGATCTCCGTAAACTCGCCTATGGGGCAGGGCCTGCTGGGTAAGGCCGTCGGCGACCTGGCCATTGTGGAAACCCCGCGGGGCAACCTGGAATTCGAGATCGTGGAAATTTCTCTTTCCTGAGGCGGCCTTTTGCCTCCATCCAAAATTTGTGACTCTTATGGCAAGTATTTTCACCCGGATCGTTCAGGGAGAGATCCCGGCCCACAAAGTAGCGGAAACGGAAGATTTTCTCGCCTTCCTCGACATCAATCCGCTGGCCGAAGGGCATACTCTGGCTATCCCCAAGCGGGAAGTGGATTACATTTTCGACCTCGGTGAGGAGGAGCTTGCCGGCCTGATGGCCTTCTCCAAACGGGTGGCCAAAGCCATAGAAGCGGTGGTGCCCTGTGCGCGGATAGGGGTCACCGTGATCGGGCTGGAAGTGCCCCACACCCACATCCACCTCATCCCCATTAATGATATTGGGGATATGAACTTCTCCAAACCGAAACTTTCTCCTTCACAGGACGAACTGATGGAACTGGCAGAGGCGATCCGAAGTCACTATAGGGAGGAATGATGGATTGAAGGAAGGAATGGCCGGAAAAGACCAATTCTGCATTCTTCCCTTCATACTCATCCCATACGGCCCGGATTGTCTTTGAGGAAGTTGCTCCAATCGTTGTACCGTTTTTTTCCGCCGAGCACACTGCCGGATTGGTAGAAATGGCACACGGCAGTGGCCAGTGCATCGGTGGCATCGAGGTAATGGCCATCCAATTTGAGCTGGAGGATATTGGAGAGCATGGCAGCGACCTGTTCTTTGGAAGCATTGCCGTTTCCGGTGACGGATTGTTTGATCTTTTTAGGAGAGTATTCGGTGATCCTGACTCCTTTGGTGATCGCTGCGGCGATGGCCACCCCCTGTGCCCGGCCCAGTTTGAGCATGGACTGTGGATTCTTGCCGTAAAAAGGCGCTTCGATGGCCATTTCCCGGGGCTGGTAGATCTCAATGATACTTTGCAGGCGCTCGAAGATATGTTGGAGTTTATCCTGATGGTCTTCCATCTTTTTCAGGTAGATCACCCCCATGTCGAGGAGTTGCAGCTGCTTTTGCTCCACTTGTACGATGGCATAGCCCAGAATATTGGTGCCGGGGTCTACCCCTAACAGGCGGTAAGTATCTTTTTTAGTATTCAATCGTCTATAAAACTAGGTTTTATTGAATCCCGGATGGGGGACAGCAGGGTGTTGCACCATCATCCGAATGCAAATTACCCTAAAACCAGGAATAAAACAAAAGTTTTCAAAATCTTTGTTTTGCCTGCCAGGAACGGATATGCGAGAACAGCAGAAAAAGAGGGCTTTCCTTCTGATCAATTGGTTGCTAAAGGGCACAATTGCTGCGCTTCTGGTGTTTACCCTATACAAGCAGGCATTTGAAGGGAAGAACCTGGCCCTGGCCATTCAGGCGGCGCAAGCAATGCCATGGAAGGAAAGCTGGCCGTGGTTAGGGGTAACCTTTTTGCTGCTTCCCATCAATTGGATGCTGGAAACGCAAAAGTGGCGAAGCCTGTTGAGCCCATTTTGGCCTATTTCTTTCCGGCAGGCCTTTATCGGCGTGGTGGCGGGCGTATCGTTCTCGCTGTTTACGCCCAACCGGATAGGAGAGTACGGCGGCCGGATGCTGGCCGTACCGCCGAGGTACAACTGGCATGCTGTGATGGCTGCCCTGGTGGGCAACCTGGCGCAGTTGCTGGTGCTGATCGGTTGCGGGTTGATCGGCGCACTGCATGTTGCCGGATTTTATTTCGAAGACGCGCAGTTGCTGTTCAGTGGATTTTGGTGGCTGGCAGTGGGCTTGCTGTGTGGGATGTATGTGCTGTTCTTCAACATAGGCTGGGTGAGTGTGGTGGCCCGGGTTTTGCCCCTGCCACGAAAGGTGCTGCGGCTCCTGGTTATGCTGAGGTATTATCGCTCCCGTCATCTGAGTATTGCTTTGGGGTTGGCGGGGGCGCGGTATGCTACTTACAGTTTTCAGTATTTCTGCTTGCTTGGCTTTTTTGGCATAGAGGCGCCGGTAGGGGCAGCGTTGGCAGGCATCGCCACGATATTTTTAATACAGGCAAGTATCCCTCTGCCCCCGGCTTTGGGGTTGCTTGCACGCGGAGAAGCCGCTTTACTGGCCCTCGGCCCGCATGGCGGCGAGGAAGTTGCCATTCTGGCGGCAACCTTTAGCCTGTTTATAATAAACCTTTGCCTGCCCGCGTTACTTGGAATGGCTGCCATTTTCAAAATAAATGTCTTAAAATCATTAGGTTATGAAATTGAAGTTGTTCAGAATGAGCCTGATAGGCACTATGCTGATACTTCTTATGGCTTTCGCCGCTCCCGAAAGAACTAAATGGAATAAGGCCGAAGCTCCACAGTTAGTAGAAGCAATATCGCCCTGCAGTATTTACAATAATACTTTCCTGCACGGCGAAACCATCACCTACAAATTGTATTACAATTGGAACTTTGTCTGGCTGGCCGCCGGCGAGGTGACCTTCCGGGTGCGGGAAAAAGAGGATCAGTATCACCTGTCTGCCTATGGCAGTACTTACAAGTCCTATGAGTGGTTCTACAAGGTCCGGGACAAGTACGACACCTATGTCGATAAGAATACGCTCCTGCCCGTCCTTTCCATCCGCGACGTGCACGAGGGAAAGTACCGCCTTTACGATAAGGTGACCTTCGACCAGAGAAAGGCAAAGGCCTACTCCCTGCGCGGAAAATCCAAGGATACGGCCGAACTATCGGAATACAATATTGAGAATTGTATGCACGATATCCTTTCCATCATTTATTATACCCGAAACATTGAATTCGAGGATTACCAGCCCGGCGCCCGCATACCGGTCAAGATATTCATGGACAAGGAGGTCTGGCCCCTGAGAGTGGAATACCAGGGCAAAGAAGCCGATGTGAAGGTTAAGGGCCTGGGCCGCTTCAACACCATCAAATTCAGCCCCGAGGTGATCTCCGGCTACGTGTTCGGCGAAGGCGGCGCCGCCATGAACGTATGGGCTTCCGATGATAAGAACAAGATCCCGCTCATTATCGAGTCTCCGGTATCGGTAGGTTCAGTAAAGGCCGTCCTGAAAGAATACAACGGCCTGAAGTATGACCTGGCCTCGGAAATGGAGTAGGGGGCTCGAGCGTTGTGGATCCGTCTCCGCATGCCCGGAGGCGCGGATTCAGGATTGTCGATAACACAGGATTACCCGTACCTTTCTGGTGGTGATCCTGTTTCAATTTCATAGGACGATGAAAAAAATACTTGCCGCTATCGGCCTTCTCGCCGTCTTTGGACTGGGCTTCTGGGCCGCCAGCTGGTACTTTCGGGAGAAAGCGGAAGAGGAGATACGCAGCCAGGGTACGGTGCTGCTGGAAAAAGTGAGCAAGGTGCGCAAACTGGTGACGGTGGAGGGCAACTTCAGCGAACTCTACGATGAGACCAACATCCGGAAGTTCACCCTCTATGTACCTATGCCCAGTACCTGGAGCTTCTCCAAGCAGGCTATCCTCAAAGTCACTGGTAAGGTGCTGGTTGGTTACGATATGGAAAAGATCAGCATCACGGTAGACAGCCTGCAGCGCCGTATCGTTATTGGCAACCTACCCGAGCCTCGCATCCTCTCCATCGACCACGAGGTAGAATACAAAAACCTGGAAGAAAGCTTCTTCAACAGCTTTACCCCCGAAGATTATACGCGCATCAACAAGAACGCCAAGGCTGTTTTGCGGCAAAAAGCACAGGAGAGCCGCCTGATTGACGAGGCTCGCCGGGAAGGCAACCAAATGCTCGACGTCATGCGCTTCCTTGTGGAATCCGCCGGCTGGAAACTGGTGGTGGAACAGGGGGGAGTGGAAGTGCCGGTGGATAGTTTGTTGCGGGATTGAACCTTTTGATTTTTGATTTGCGATTTATGATGTTTGATGTGCGCTCAGGGAGCGTCGGGAGTTGTTCGGGCAAATCAAACATCAAACATCAAACATCATAAATCATAAATCATCATATCTTTCCCTAAATAAGAAGGAAGAACCCTATTTAAACAACAAGCCTACCGTCACGAAAAATGACTGCTCCGGCGTCACCCTTCCTGCAAAAGGCTCCCCATTTCGCTCAACGGCTATCCTGTCTTCCAGGGGAAGGCGCTCTTTCTTATTGAAAAACTGTCGGCGTTCTTTGAGGTAGAGGTGTTGCTGTCGGGCGAAGGGCAACATATACCCTCCCCGGATGAACAACTCCTGGCCCGGGTGCAACTCCAGGGCCATCTCCAGGGACAGCTTCAGGCTGTGGATGCGGCTGCCGTAGTAGAGGTTGATCCGGTCGGCATTGAAGCGTTTATTATCGGCTTTGAACTTTCCGAAATCATTTTCCGCCGCGCCGATCTTGCGGGCATACTTGTGGTGGCTGTGTTGTGCCACTGCCCGGACGAAGAAGGGCCGCCCCTTTGATAGGTTGAGCTGGGTGCCCAGCCCCAGGGAGCGCTCCCGGTAGATGCTGTTCCACAGGTCGCGCGACCAGCCGCCGCGCACGAAGAAGTTGGGCCGGAAAAAGAGGTTGAAGTCCAGGTGTGCAATGGGCTCGAAACTGCGGGTATTCCAATCGCTGGCGACATCGAGTATGGCGGGGCCGTCCGCTTGCTCCAGAAAGGCAGCCCGCATGTTGGCGGCGGGCGTTTCCAGGAAATGGGAACCCAGGCCCACCATGGTCTGAAAGCGCCATTTGAAGCCATCGGGCTTGTCCATGGAGGGCGTCACCTTGCCCATGAATTCAGTGCCGTCGCTGGTGGCGCGCAGGATGGAGTCGCGCCGCGTTTGGAGGCGGGCGATGAAGAGACTGTCGAATACCTCCGTGGCCTTCTCCTGGTTGCGCATCTGTACGACGGTCTGTTGCAGGCCGGTGCTTAAGGGGGTAGTATTGTAGTTTTTCCAGAAATCTTCATCGTAAGTTCCGGTGATCTCCAGAAATTCGTCGCCCCGGTTTAGCCGGCCGAGGTAAGGCACCGGTTTGCCTCGGCCAGCCTGGATCTCGGTGATGGCGATCTCATTGCTGTACAGGCCGCCGTCGCGGTACACCCCTTCGCGCAGGGCATTACTGAAGTACCATTTGTCTTCCACCTTCCGGTAGTTGACAGTATAGCGATTGGCGTTCCAGTTGCCGGCGTAAAGCGGGTAGTCGTCGATCTTGCGCAGGCCCTCCGGCAGGATCTCGAACTGAGCGCGCAGGAAAGCATAGGACAGGGTATCGATGTATATGGAGCCCTTCATGCGGCCTTTGCCGCCCTCCGCCCGGTTGAACCCGATCACATAAACGGGCTTACCTTCATAAAAAGTCACGGTTTCTATCCAGTATTTGTAATCGTCGAAGTAAGACTCATCGATGAAGTCTTCCCGGTTTTTTACGAAGTCGAAACGGTGGGCGGCCATGTGGCCGGAAGAGAAGCCGGAGTGCTGATCCACTTCTTCGGCAGAGAGGATGATCTTGCGGCCCTGAATGAGCCCCACCTGGCCTTCTTTGGTATTGCGGTAGCTGGTTTTGTAAATGTCCAGCACTCCTTCCGCCATATAGAGGTATTCCTGAACGGCATTGGTCCGGGACTCCCGGTAGAAACCGGTCACGGAGGTGGCATTGTCCGGATAGTTGTCCGGGATGCGGCGCACGGCCCGCCGGATGATGTCCTCCACCGCCCGTTCGTCCATTACCACGACCTCCTGCAAGCTGGCCGGTACGGCTTTGATCCGTATGGTTGCCGGGCTTTGCAGGGCGCTCAGCGGCCGTTCGTAAGTGGCGTAACCGATAAAGGAGACCGACAGCTTCGACTGGCTATAGGACTGGGGGACCTTAAGGGTGAAGCTGCCATCTTCTCCTGTGACTGTGCCGATGCCCTTTTCAGGAATGCCCACATGAGCGTAGGCAAGTGCTTTACCGTTGTCGGCATCCTGTACTTTGCCGGTAATGATAATAGATTGGCTGTAAACCAGGCTGCTGAAGAGCAGCAGGAAGATTGCAGTTAACAGTCGCATGATTCTGTTTTAGGTGAACGATGTAGATTGTTTCTTTTGGGTTGACGGATTGGGTAGGGTGAAGTTACAACGATATTTTTTTTTAACGAATCCTTAAGGATATGCTGAAATAGAGCACAAGGTTTCCGGATAGCCTTCCTATTTTTAGGGTATGAAAGAATGCAGCTTTTCAGAGATCAATAACGACGGCCGCTCACAACTCCGGCAGTTCGTTCGGGAGTACTGGGGGGGAGACAGGATGGTAACCCGCGGCAGGATACACTACCCGGCGGAACAACCTGGGTTTTGGGCCGAAGAGGCCGGACGCCCGGTGGGCCTGCTCACCTACGACCTTCAGGCTGGCGA
Organism: Lewinellaceae bacterium; assembly: GCA_020636405.1. Classification (GTDB taxonomy): domain Bacteria; phylum Bacteroidota; class Bacteroidia; order Chitinophagales; family Saprospiraceae; genus JACJXW01. The sequence continues at coordinate 1,075,603 of JACJXW010000004.1, forward strand.
AATGGAGGTCACCTTGTTGCAGAGCCGGGACCGGGAGCGGGGCGTTGGCACCCGCCTGGTAGAACTGGCCCTGGAAAAGGCGCGCGCCCTGGGTTGTTCCCGCGTCTGGCTGGTCATTACCAATGACAACATCCGTGCCTTTCGCTTTTACCAGAAGCGCGGTTTCGGCCTGGTGCGCTTGCATTATGATGCGGTGCGGGAGTCGCGCAAGCTGAAACCTCAGATACCCGAGCTCGGGCAGGAGGGAATACCGATTCGCCATGAGCTGGAGTTGGAACGCAGGCTGGAGGGGTAGCGTGGGGTCGGTTATTAAACTTATTCGACACAGCATTTTCCAGCAGCTACTGCCTCATCAGATCCTGAACGGCCATTTTAGGGGTGCGGTCCACCTTAAATAAACCCCAATGCTTTTCGGGTTCCATTGGGTCGGGCGATCCTTTCCACGGTTCGTCGAAGGCTTCGAATACAAAGGTGACAATACGCTCGGCGGCAGTCCATTCCATCAGGTCATCGTAATAGATCTTTTGCAATTCCTCATTGACATGCTGAGCGTTTATCCCCCGGCCATTGGAATTGGTCGTCCAACCGGCTTCCGTGATCACAGTCGCTTTATCGGGGTATAAGTCGGCTACGGCGTAATAGTTTTCTTTGGTGTATTCCAGCGATTCGTGGATATGCTTGTATTCCCAAACCGGATAGGTATGAATGGAGATGAAATCGACTACTGCTCCTAAAGGCTTTAGTTTACTCAACCAGGGGACATAGTTTTCGCAGAAGGTAACCGGCTGTTTAGCCCCTTGTTTGATCAGCTTTACATACTCTATCACCCGATTGACGGGTACATAGTGGTCCGTCCAATCCACGCAAGCCTCATTACCGGCCGACAACGCGCAAATAATTTCGGGATACTGATTGGCCAGGTGGATAAGATGGTTTATGCGCTTCAGGTTTCCGGTACGGTTCGTCTCCAACTGTTCTTCTGAATAAACACCGCCCCCCCACGGACAGCCGAAGTTATTCATTTCGGCTTCGATGAAGGCCCCCAACATCAGCTTAAAGTCCAGCTTTTCGTTGCGAATGACCTCTAATACGACCTCACTGTGCCGGTCGCAGTCATAGAGGCGCAAATATTTCCAGTGCCCCTGAAGGATCAACAGGTCTTCTTTAATTTGGGCATAAGTAGGGTAGGGGCCTCCGGGTTGCTGCCCTTCCCGGAACCCCGAATAACAGATGGCGCTTCCATAGGGGAAAGGCAGTTTTTCAGAATGATTCATGGGCGATTTTACTTCTGAGTGATGATTTGCTGGAGAAAGGCGGATTAGAATTTGAGGTTCTCCTGGGCGTCCCATAGGCCCCAGTAGGCGCCTACATCTCCTTCTGCACCGACTTTCCAAGCTTCGTCAAAGGAGGAAAAATAGAACACCTCGATGTCCTCCTGAGCCGACCATTGCTGAATATTCAAAAAATATCTCAATGCGTTATCCATGGAGGGTTGGGCATCGCCTGTGCCCGTACCCTGGCTGGGCCATCCGGTCTCGGTGATGATCACCTTCTTTCCTTGTCCCGCATGTAAAGCCTGATAATACATCTGCTTGGCGTGCATCAAAGAATAATCGATATGGCAACCCTCCCAATACGGGTAACAATTGGCTAAGATAACATCGCATGCCGCTGTAATGTTGGGGCGGACACTGAATTCATAATAGGCATCTACATATCCTACCGTAGTGTCCGGCAGTGCTTCCTTAACCCGGGCAATGTATTCCAGCAGTTCTTCTTCGGTCAGGTCTTTTCGATACATGACCTCATTGCCAACGGCGGCAATATCCACATAGCCTTCTTTTGCCAGTTTTATCAGGCCCGCTATTTCTTCTTCGATCAATGCCTTATCATCACCCAACCAGGCGCCAACCAAGGTTTTCAATCCGAATTCACGAGCGATGACAGGAATCAGTTCATTTCCCTCAATACAGGAAAAAGAACGGACCCACTTTGTGTATGGGGCAATAATGGCCATACGGCGCCGTATCTGGGCTTCGGTCAGTATGGAGCCTGGTTTTTGCCCTTCAACATAGGCGCTGAAACACAGGCCGTGCATGCCGTTGTTCAACGCGCTGCGGAACAACTTACGGAAGTCTTCCGGGCTTTTTCCGGAATAATCTATTCCTTTTAATCCTTCTGCTTTTTCTGCTCTGAATGACATATTATAAAAGTTTCATGAGACAAATTTTTGATTTTCATGTTTATCTATGGCCCGCAGCGCGTACCTGCTTATCCGATACCTCTTGTCCCCGTCGATTGGCCACCCGGGGTTTGGGCGCTTAGAAGACCCCTCTGCAATTCTCTTTCAATGACACGACGATCCTGTCAACTTCAGTGGCGCCATTGGGAAGTTCTTCAAGTTCTAAACCAGGATAGGATAACGCTTCTTTCCAACTTTGAATGGTAGCGCTAAAGAATTGAGAGGCTGATGAATCCGTTTCATAAACGATTATATCGTATGATTCCCCTTTGTCACCTCCAAACCGTGTGATAACCTGCCATTCTCCGTTTCTTTTAAAAGAAGTGTTGGTATGATCCGATTGGGGATAATATTTATTATCTGAGGGTTTTAACAGCACCCAAATATCTTTATCATGGGAATCCGGATAAACCCCCATTGTTAAAATTCGGCATTTGACGGAATCGCCTTCAACCGGTGATATTATCTGGACCTTTTTTACCGGTAACTCTACTTGTAATTTGTTCCCTTCCGCCACCTGTTCAATTTGGCCAGGTACCGTAACGGTTCCGACCGAGTATCCGCCAAAAATGATCAATATGAAACCGATTATCGCCAGTGGGATTTTCAGTTTGATATCCATCAGGCCGAGGGATGAGTCATTTATCTTTATGCTATCAAGGATCGCAATCAGGATTAACGCGGCGCCAACAATTATGATCACTATTTCTGCAGACATATTCTACAATTTTAGAAATGGCATAATAATTTGTATTAAAAAAGAGAAGCGAATGATCTCGGTATCGTAAAGTTACAATTTCCCCCTTCGCGCTTCCAACTCTGCTTTTATTTCTCGTGCCCGCTCTTCTGTCAGGCTGTATTTCCACATCACCAAAATGGCCAATCCTGCTGTTAATGCCGGAATGACAATATCTGCAACGCGCAATTTGGTCATAGTTTCGGCGGTTTGTTGAGCTAAAGTCTGGTCAAATCCCACCATTTTTAAAACTGCTCCTCCCAAAACCAACGCCAGTGCCTGGCCCAATTTCACCATCCACCAATAGATAGCGCCAAACGTTCCTTCTTTACGTGGCATACCGTTATTCAATTCATCCAGGTCACACACGTCTGCCGTCATACTCATCATGAGGGTAAATAAGCCGCCAATGCCGAAGGACATTAGCGGAATGGGCATAAAGATCAGGAACGGGTTGCTTGGGTTGAAACTCCACCACTTAAGCCCATAACCCACAATGGAAATAGCGGTTGAAATGATAAAAGCTTTTCTCTTGCCCAATTTGTCGGCCATCCATGAAACAATAGGTATGATCAAAAATGCAGTTACAATGGCGCTGACCGTGGAGAACCACGCCGGCCAATTACCGGCAAGGCCGTAGTCTCCATTGAACATGTAGAAGACAATGATGAAAAAGCTGAAAGATGCCACCATTTGAAATCCGTTGAAGACCAAAAAGGTAGCGCCGCACAATTTAACAAAGGGCTTGTTTTTACTGACCTGGACAATCCCCAGGAAAAGATCTTTCAAATTGGAGAACAACGTTTTTAAAGAAATTTCTTTCCTGTTCGCCATGTGGGAGGCATCAATCCCTCTACAGAAAATAGCGGGCAGTATCCCTAAAATAATGCATATCCCACCAACAATTATGGAAAGTTTACGAACGCCGACGGCCTGTGATTCAAATAGATCCGGGTCTGCAATGAGCACCCAAAACCAGGGCACGATCATCCAGGCGATCTGGCCTACCGTTTGCGAAAATGCCATCAGGCGGGTACGCTCATTATAATCGGATGTCATCTCATAACCTAATCCGATCAAGGGCGTTGAGAAAATGGTATTTCCAACCAAATACACCAGAGATAAAATGAGGAAATACCAAAAGTTGTAATTCTGAGTGTTATTCTCATCGAGTTGCCAAAGCACTGCAAACAATATCCCACTTAAAACGGCGCCGACAAAAATATAGGGCCGGCGTCTTCCCCATCTTGATTTGGTATTGTCTGAGATAAAACCCATAATGGGGTCTGTGATGGCATCAAAGATCCTTGGCAAACCACCTAATAAACCTGCCAGAAAAGGATCCATGCCAAAGGCAGTCAGTAAAAAGAACATGAAAATCCCCAATGCGCCCGGCAAAAGGTTATTCACCAGGTGGCCGGCGCCGAAGGCGGCCTTTTGTACTATGGGAACTCTATCACTAGCGGCAGTTGTATATTTTGACATGACTTTTCGTTTTGATTATTGATTTTTTTTTTGACGGTATTATTTATTAGGAAATACAACGGTTTGTATGGCTTGGGCACTTATGTCTATCTGGGTGCTTCTGTCCCCGAGGGAGAGGGTGAGATTTTTCGCCTCTTCTCCCTGATTTAAGATCACTAAGGCGATAGAGCCATCCGGATTTTGGGCGGCCGTGGCCATAAGGGAATCATCTGATAGTGCGTATCCTATCCTTTTTGCTCCCGGCCGGATGTACCTGCTGAAATGCACCATCGTATGGTAGAGGGGGGTGAAATACACCTCATCTTTTTCCGGGTCTACGATCACCGGCGCGACGCACCAGTTCTTAAACCAGTTGGGGCCACCCTGCCTGTCTAAAACCATATTCCAGTCCACCCAGCCATCGACCCAATTGTTCAGGCAACCGATGATATCGCGGGCGTAGCGGTAAACCGGGACGTATTTCGGATGGAGGTATTTTTGGTCGTCCGGGGCCCAGTCCCAGCCCCAGTCGGTGGCTTCCTTTGCCCAATACCATTGGTCTTCCTGCCACCTGGGCACCTGGGCATCTATGCAGGCCTCGGATTGGATCAGGTGTTTGTCCGGAGCTGCTTCGTGGGCAAACTGGAGGGACTCCGGAAACCAATCGTAGGTGCTGGCGTACCAATGCACGGCTATGCCGTCAAAGTATTTCGAGGACGCCTCATCCTGGTACATCACCCTGGCCCATTCCTTCAACTCTTCACCCCGGTTTTGATCGTAGCCGAGGACCATTACGTCATGCCCATCGGATTCCAGGCGCGGCCCCAGGTGATTCTTTACAAAATCGGTCATCTCCTGCGGGGTGAAGTGCATGCTCTCCCAGTTGTTATTGTTGCCCAGCGGTTCGTTCTCAACGGTGACACCCCAGATGTCGATCCCTTCAGCTTTGTAAGCGTCGATGTATTTGGAAAAGAACAAGGCCCAGGTATCGTAGTATTCGGGCAATAACTTGCCTCCGCGCCAATCGTTGTTATCTTTCATCCAGGGGGGCGCTGTCCAGGGCGAGGAAAGGATTTTGAATCCGTCTTTGGATAGCGCCATGGCATCCCTGATCATCGGAATGATATCGTCGCGGTCTTCTTCTATGGAAAAATGCTCGAGGGTCGTATCGCCGGCTACCGGAGCATAGGAATAATGGCCCAGTGAGAAATCACAGGAATTCATGTGGGTGCGGGCCAGGGAATATTTAGCTCCGCTTTCTCCAAAATAGGCCTCCAGGATCAGGCTGCGATTTTCGGGGCTCAGCCTGTTCAACAGAGAAGCGGACGCCTCGGTAAAGGAGCCTCCGAATCCGGTGATGGTTTGAAAGGTTTCCCCGGGCAATAATTGAATGCTTGCCGTATTTTCTCCGGAAGGGAATGTTGTCCGTTTTTTGAGCTGGTTGCCATTTGCGGAGGTTTCGTAAACCTCCACTTCCAAGGCTTTTTCAGAAGTACAAGCACCGAGCATGATCAGAAGTACTAGCGTGATACTATTTGGATATAACCTTTTCATTTCAAAAATTCACCCGTCAGCAAAATGAACAAAACGGCTTCCATGCCTTATCTCAGCCTGTCGGCACTGACCTGAACAGTGATCCTGAGCACCTCGCCGGCCCTCGCAAAGATCTGACTGCTTATTGGAACATCGAGTTCCAAAGATTCAAATCGGGTAGAAGCCTGGTTGTTGTGAATCACTTCAATGCCCTTTTGCTCTGCAAGCTTATAAATAATGGGAACCTGGCAAAAGGTAAAGCAAAGGGAGCCTTTTTCGAGCGGTATCCGTTGCTTCTCCGAGTGAACATCCACGTAGTCGAATGCCTCGGGTTGTTCCGCGAACTCCTCTTTTCTCAACAAGCATGGATCGAAACACAGCCGGCCATCTCTGATGAATACCCCCAATTCTCCAAACCTGCTCAGGATATCCTCTTTCACCTGGCCGGTCATGCCCGGTTGCTGTGCGCCTTTGCCCGCGGGCGTGTGAGAGTAGGGGTCGGTGGGGAAGGCGCCGTACAGGGATGGGGGTTTGTGCACGCCGATCCCTTCATTGATCTCGTAGTAATGTTCCAGCAATCTTCCGGCCACTTCTTCACTTTCCTGCTCTTCTATCGCCTTCAGGCAACATTCCTGAACGGCCAGCAGCAATTTGGATACCATGTGCCAGTAAATAGACCCCAGGCCTTCATAGCCGAAGAAGGTGCCCGACCGCCCGGTAAATGCCTTATGGTTGAATATTTTTTCAAATATTTCCAGCACCTTCTTTTTCTCGGCTGCCACCAGTGGCGCATACTCGGTTTGGGAAAGCGCCTCCAGCGCCTGGCGAAGGTCATTGGCGTTCTTGAAATTGCCGTTGAAGTGATACGCGCCGTTGATATCCCGTTCGATGATATCGGTATTGCCGTTCTCCACTAGCCGTTGCAGCAGCGGCGATGCAGCGACTGATGCTTCGGGAAAGTTGTTTTTCCCGGTAAACCGGGGCAGCTCCTTGTCCGGATACAGGATATAGCTGTACTGGTCGTCCCGGAAGAGTTTGCTGTTCTTAAGGGCGTCCAGCAGCTGTAGCGCTTCTTTGGAAGACAGGTATCCCGAACTCAGGACGGCTACCTGGCCTTCCAGCATTTCACTTAAGTGGGACAGCGAGATCTCCTCTTCATTTTCCACGGCCAGCAGGTTATAGGCGTGGTATAAGTTGTCGGGGCGTTTATTTGCCGCTATGGTATGTTCCAGGTATCGCAGGCACAGGCTTACAAAATCCCTAAGAGACTGGAGTTTGATCGGCTGCCGGCCGCCCGAAAAGCCATGCTCGTAAATTTTAGACCGGTAATCGCTACCGGCCTGCCCTACGCCGGCCAGAACCTGTTTGCGGCCTTTATCATCGATCTTCCCGGCCAGTAAGTGCTGGTGTTGTTCAAGAGCCTTCTTCACCCCGTTAAAAAAGTCCACCAGTTCAGAAGAGGCCGTAACTTCTTGCAAGCCTGAAGCGGCAAACCGGGCTTCAAAAAAATGCAGGAAACGCCGCAGGTAATAAAGTGTGACCATTGATACGCCATTACCAACCAGGGCGTTGTTGGCGTCGTTCCATTCCGGCCGCTGGGTATTCATCCAAATACCGCCTTCCGGGATGAAATTGGACAGTTTAGCCAAAAGGGTGGCCAATATCTTTTCGATGAAGTTGGCCTGATGGATGGCCCCGTTCCGGTCCTGCAGCAGCGCCCCGTCAGCTCCCAACCGGGCCCGTTTCTCGCGGATCTGCTGGTCTGCTTCATGGTCAAACTCAATGGTGTCTTTGGGGTTTTTCAACAGATCTTCAAAGGGTTTGATCCGGTAGGGCACATTGGCGAATACGAAAATTGCCTCGTCAAAATAAGTAGCCAGTTTGCCGGGTGCGTAGTCTTCCAGGAATTCCAGAAACTTCAGCAAGTAGATGATCTGATGATCCCCCCAGTAGCCGATGTAAGACCAGGGGTCGTCCGGCTCTATTGTTTCCCAGTCGAATCCATCTTTGGTGACCCGGTAGGGGTTGTATCCATCGAAAGTAGTCGCATTCAGGAACTTGTGGATCATACTCTCAATGAAACCGGGATAGGAGTGGGCCAGGGCTTCCCAATTCTGGAAGATATCCCGCCAGTTGCCCTCGTAGTCCAGGATCTTTGCCCCATCGACTTCACTGCGGGTATTGATGGAGAATTTATTCCAGGGGCGGCTGGGGTCGCCGTGCCTTCTGCTGAATTTGAGCGGCATGTATTCGAGGGCCAGCCTTCGGAAATGGGCGTCGTTGCTTTTGTCGGCCAGTTGCCTCAGTTCCGTAAGGGAGAAGAGCGCGGGAAGCCCCTCCAGCAGGCCTTTGGCCGCTTCAAACGCCCTTTTGTTCGCTTTCGCCAGGTAGTTGCTGAAGTCCTGCTTTTCGATCTGGTAGTTTTGATCGAATATTCCGCCCCGCATGATGTTGAACAGGGTATTGGAGAAGTGGCGGGCATCCCGGTAGGCGTCCGCCGTCTGCTGCAAACCGTCGGCGGCGGCAGCCAGGCCGGCCAGGCGCCGGGTGCCTTGTTCGATATCTTCCTTCACCATTTGGCCCAGCTGCCGCTCCCGTTTGATGCTGTCCATGATCCGGGCCACTGCGGAATGGTTTTTGTTGACATCTGCGATGATCATCCACTGTTTTTCCGCCCTGGGGGCCAGGCTGATCTCTGTATGGATAAAATAGGCGCCTTTTTCTCCCCGGACATCCACCTCTTCCCGGATCGGCAATCCCTTCCTGAAGTCTTTTAGCTGCAGGGAGGACAACAGATACTGCGGGTTCTCCAGTCCAAGCGACCATGCAATATTGGCCTTTAACGCCTCGCTGGGCTCAGCCTTGTCGACAATGATCGCACTGAGGGCATAAATACCCAGCCCTGTATCCTTTTCGAGCTCACTTTTTTTGTAGGCATCGACCAGGTTGCTGGACCTCATCTGCAGGTCGCTTGGCACTCCGTAGGGTAAAAGGTTCTGGATGCCGTCCAGTACCGTAATGTTTATCTCCTGGGCCGTATTATTGATCAGGGTTGACTGCCGGACAAAACCGTAGGCATCGCTGGAGCACCATTGATACCGGAAGGCCAGCCCCAGGTCATGGTTTATTTCTTCGAAAAGGACCTTATTGCCATACGCGTTTTTGTAGAGGTTTCTACTGACCCGGTATCTGCCCTCGCCTCTTTCCGAGAAGGGTTCCCACAACAGCGCTTCTTTGCCCCGGCGCACCCAAAAGAGGGCCTTGCTGCCCGTAATTTCCGCAGATTCGGTGATCTTGTCATCCGTGTAGTAGGGAAAGAGGGCATACTCGGCATTCTTTCGGCCGGCGGTCAACCCACCATTACTCGATATAAACATCCAGTGGTTGGAGTCGCTGACGATGCTCATGAAAAACGGGCGCATAGCGTCGCTATTCGATATCCTGAAGTAGGTTTCGCCCTCCATTTGCACCTGGCTCATCTCAACGCTGCCTTCGGCTTCTACGGTTGTCATTACTTCGGCTGTTTTCTGATTATTACGAATTGCGTCTTTGGGACGAGATGTACCTCAAAAGATGTCATCCTGTCCAAAGCGGGAGTTATTCCTGTTAAGGCTAGGTCAAGATTCCTTAAGATCATTTTTCGGGGCTTTGTCCTCTTAAGAAACCTTCATTTATCCTGGCTGATTACTCTTTTACAGGTGGAGTCAGGACTTCTTCGAGCAGGGCGGCTTCGTCTCCTCCGTAGGTTTTTGTAATCGGTTGCCCTCCTCTGCCCAAGCCTTCAAAAACACCTTTATCCACTAAATCCCATATCGCGTATTTGGCCTGCCCGTCAATGGTAAAGAGCCCAAAGTGATTTTCCGAACCACCCGGGTTTTGGGCGTCTTTCCAGTGCTCATCAAAAGCCTCAAAGTAGAAACAGGATATGCCGGCTTCGTTGGTCCAGTCCCGCATGTACTGATGGTAGAGTGCCTCCTTATATTCGTCAGTGGCTTTAGAGCCCTCCGGGCCGTAGTGCCCATTCGAGGCGCTCGCCCAGCCCGTTTCACCGATGTGGAGGGGTTTGTCCACCCCCAGGCTTTTGACGTAGTTCGCTGTGTTTTGGTATTGAGTAATGGCGTAGTCCCGGGCCCTTTCCATAGCAGCGGCGATCTGTTCGCGCTTGGGCAGGCTTTCTTCCTCCCCGGTAATGCCCCAGAAGTCGGGATTGTAGTGGGTGTCATGCATGGGGTAGGTATGAAGAGAGATAAAATCTACAGCCCGTATGAGCTTTTCCAGGTCTTCGACGTGGTATTCTTCCTCGCCGCCGCCCCAGGAGGCAAAATTATCGGAGCTGGTGATCCAGAGGTCCTTCGGAAGTTTGCCGGATTGCTTTAAGCCTTGCAGATGATTGACCCATTTCAGGATCACTCCGGGTTGAACATAATAGCTGGCGGCCCACTTCACCATAGCTTCGTTACCAACGGCCAGTACTTTTACAATATCCGGATACTCATTTGCCAAAGAGGCGGCGGTTGCAATTTCAACTTCATTTTTTTCGCTTTCCGCATTGTGGTCAGGTTCCTGGCCAGTCCATGCATTCTTGCAATCGATCCAGGCGCCCAGCATGACATACATTTCAAAATCAGGGTCTTCTTTCTTGAGTTCACTTATTGCTTTTAATACATTGGAGGCATGCGGCAGGTGGACTTTATAAGTACGTAAAACTTTAATCCCCATCGCAGATAAGATCTTCATGTCTTCTTTGAGCTCCTCTACGGTTGGCTCGATATCGTGATCCCGATGTCGGTATCCTCCGAACGACATCGCTAAGTAATCCGGATTCCCCAGAATATCTTTAGCGGTTACCTCTTTAGTGAATTGGGCTTGATTGGAATTTTTGTCAGGCTGATTATTTTGACATGAAAAGCAGAACAAAATAGCCACGGCTATTCCGAAATATTGAATGCTATGCCTTATCCCATTCGATTTCATCCTCTCGGTTTTATTTGATGTAAGCGTGGTACCGAGCCAGTCTCAAAAACGCTGCCGGGGGCGGCGCGCCCTGCCGGCCAAGCGAGATGGAGACGGCCTCTACCATTAGAATGTGTTCGGAGATAACTATTTGCAGTCCAAATGGTTATCTCCGAATATGCTATTAGGGGCCGATTTAATTGGACCGGCTATACACCCGCACATAGTCCACCAGCATCGTTTGTGGAAAAACGGTATTCGCACCTACTGGCCCGACAAAATTTCCTCCTACCGCGACATTTAAAAGAATGTAAAACGGATGATCAAACACCCATTCACCGTCCACATCTTCAGGAGTTAATTGATTGTACAACACATCATCTACGTAAAAATTGATATACTCCGGGCCCCACTCAATGCCGAATATGTGGAAGCCGGTATCAAATCGATCATTAGGTAAAACGTACTCTTTGCTCACGGCCTCTCCTCCAGAATACCCCGGGCCGTGTACCGTTCCGATGAGTGTTGAAGGGGCTTGTCCCCGATATTCCATAATATCTATTTCGCCGCATTGGGGCCATTCCACTTCATCGATATTACTACCCAGTAACCAGAATGCCGGCCAAAGGCCTTGTCCCCAGGGCAGTTGTATCCGCGCTTCAAAGCGGCCATACTGTTGTTCCACTTTACCCTTGGTGGTTATCCGGGCAGAGGTATAAGCGGCGCCCTGAAAAGATTCTTTAAGTGCGGTGATATGCAGCATCCCCCCTTCGACTTTAATGTTTTCCGGGCGATCCGTATAATATTGCAATTCATTATTCCCCCAACCAGTAGGCAGGCCATTTAAGGTACCATCTCCAATCTCATAATTCCAGGACGTTTCATCAATTGAGCCATCCGTATCAAAGTTATCTTCAAACGTGAGGTTGGTGAAAGTGGTCACCGTTTGCGTTTCATCTGTTTCACAGCTGATACACAAAAGCGCCAGGGCCAAGGATGAAATCATGATGCCTACAGGGAAGCTATATGTTTTTAAAAAGAATGGTGTGCGCATTTTATTAATTTTTAGTAACTATTCAGCATCCATTGAAAAACGCATTTTCTGCCGCTGTTTCGGGGATGCTGAATAGTTACAATTTTTATTCAAAAATTATTGTTGGGAGAAATAGACATTGTCTACCCAAAACGTATTCGCGAGCTCCGGCCGGCCGGAAAGGATCAACTGCCCGATATTCCCCCGCGTGACCAGGTTGGTGAAGTCTGAGAGCGGAATCTCGTAGCTTATCCATTCGCCCTGCGCGGGGCCGATAAACATGACCTCGTGCTCCACATCGTCGCCGGTACCGATGGTATTGTCCGCCCCGAGGTCAACCAGTTTGACCCAAAACTCTGTGAAATCGGCAGACCATACATCGATATGGAAATGCGTCATACCGCTTGCATCAATGGGGCTGCCCAGCGTCTCGATGCCTACAAATATAACCTCTGAGTACTTCTTGGCAGCATTGCCTGCTATCATGACGTCTTCCAGCATACCTTGTGACCAGTCCGTCCGCCAGGTATCCACCGGCACATCGGTATAGGCTTCGCTGAACATGGAGATCACATTCGCCGGGTTTTCCATGGGCGTAGGCGCAGCTACGGTGGGTTCGGTAGGCGTCATGCCTCCACCCCCGTAGAAATAGACATTGTCGACATAGATGGTGGCGGCGTTTTCGGGTTGGGCAGCGAGGATCAATTGTCCGATATTGCCGCGGGTAACGAGGTTGGTGAAGTCTGACAGCGGAATGTCATAACTGATCCAGCTGCCCCGCGCGGGGGCGTCAAAGGTGACCTCGTGCTCCACATCGTCGCCGGTGCCGATCATGTTGTCGGCGCCCAGGTCCACCAGTTTGACCCTGAATTGTGTGAAATCGGGAGACCATACATCCAGGCGGAAGTTGGTCATGTCGGTTGCATCAATCGGGGTTCCCAGCGTCTCGATTCCTACAAAAGTGAGCATGGAGTACTTCTTGGTAGCGTTACCTGCCACCGTGATGTCTTCCAAAACACCTACCGACCATGGGGTTTGCCAGGTATCTACCGGTACATCGGTATAGGCGTCGCTGAAGAGGGATATCACATCCGCTGCATTTTGCGTGGGGGCCGGCGCCGCCTGGGTGGGCTCGGTGGCTACTCCGCCTCCGGCATAGAAATAGATATTGTCCAGATAAATAGTGCCGTTGCCGTCAAACTTAAACTGAATGACATCCGCGAGGTTAACCGGGGCAAAAGCAGACAGTGGAATATCCACACTTGCCCAGCCGGAGGTGGGCACGCTTAAGGCATAGGCCGTCTCTATGGGCCCGGAACTGATGAGGAATGTATTCAGTGCACTGGAATTGGCGGTCCAATAGTCGATGTGGAGGAAATCCATTCCGGTAACATTCAGGGGGCTGCCCAGTTCAAGGCCTTGATAGTTCAGGCCCGAGTAGAGTAGGGTATTATTGCCATCGATATCCACTTCGGTGACTACAGTTGCCTGTCCCCAGTCGGGGTTCAGGTTTCGGTCGACATCGGTATAGGCGTCGCTGAAAACGGAAATGACATCAGCTGCGGCTTGGGTTGGCATTGGCGCGGCTACGGTCGGGCCCATAGGGCCTGAACCTCCATCGTTATAGAAATAGATATTATCAACGAAGATACTGGATATGGTCGCATCCGAAACAAACACGATCTGAGCCAAATTGGATCGGCCGGCCAGGCCTGCTAATTCTGAAAAAGCAACATCAAGGCTATACCATTCCCCATTTACTAATTTGGAATTGTCAAGCCTGATTTCGCCAGAAGAGTCATCGCCGGTACCAAATTCATTATCCGGGCCGACATCAGCAACCCTAATGGTTAGAAAGTCTCCTGGTTCAACATCTTCTCTGGGCTGAACGTCCAGGTGAAGGTGCGTCATTGAAGAAGCATTGATCGTCGGAGCATCCACTAGAAATTGGATTCCTACAAAATTCAACTCCGAGTATCCGATAATGTTATCCCCATTAATATTGATATCATCCTGGCCAACGGTAGTTTGAAATGGCGCCCAATAACCGTTGTAGTAATCCACCGGCTGATTGGTATAAGCATCGGAAAAGATAGAGATCACATTAGAGGGATCTTGAGTAGGCGTTGGAGCGGAAACAAAATTGCCGACGACCGTAACTCTGGCAGAACCTTTCGCCTCCACCCCATTTAATGTGGCTGTGATAACGGCCTCCCCCGAACCTACTGCGGTAATCATGCCTCGTTCATTAACCGTTGCTACACTGGGGTCAGAAGAAGTAAATTCGAAATAACTTGGAGCGACAGAAATGGTTTGGTCCTGGCCATCTCCTAAATTGAAAGTTTGCTTTAAACTCGCAACAGGAGTAATGACACCGGCAAAAGTTTGAATAGGAACATCTGCACCATCAAAAATAGAAGGCCTCGGTTGCGCTATCGTTCCTAATTTTTCAAATTGTAATTCATCAATCCAAAAGGTATACCCCTCGTCGTCTTCAGGCCCTTCAGCATACCAAAATAAGCCGCTTTCCTGCGTCAATTTAGAAGGATCAGGAATGGCGATGGTATATTGCCTCCAATTGGTGGTTAGTTCCAGATTACTGAGTGTAACCTGATATTTATTTTCTCTGAAATCTTGTCCGAAACCGATCTCATTAATGGTTCCCTTTTTGGTCGCTTTTGCCCAAAAAGTAAGCGCATCAAAACCAGAAAGGTCACGCCTGCCGTAATCCGGAAAGATTGCTCCGGCATAAGCTCCGTTTGGATCCCCTACATTAGGGACATCAAATCGCATAGCGGATGACCCGGCGTACTTGGTTTCCTCATCTACAGAAAAAGCGGCAAAGTAAGAATCCCCGAATGGCAGATACTCCAACCCGGCGCTGAATCCGTCAATGTAAACTTCACCATTCTTGGGAAAAGTAGCAATGGTTGCCTCATCAGAAAGATCTCTTGTACAATTGCTAAGGAGTAATACAAATCCAAATAAGAGTAGGATATTTGATTTCATGACTATATTTTTTTTCACGATGTCTGCTATTTACCTATGTTGATGTGAATGTAAGTTCTAAATTCCCATTCCGTTCCATTGTCAAAGCCTACCGGGCTAAGGATCGGTTCTGTAGCAAACTCAGAAGCGGTTAGGTTTGGAAGGTAACGAGGTGAAAACTCATTTAAAGAACGCCATGTCCAGCGCACGCCCATTTGAGTACTGGGTAAAATAAACCAATCTGGTTTGCCCAAAGTAGTGGAGAGGTCTAACATTAACTGTACGGGGTAAGTGAGGTTGAAGTCACGATGGTAATCAAAGGGGCCCCAGTCATTGATCTTGAAGTGAGAAATTAACTTCATTTTTTTATAGATGGCCCTTACATCCATGGCATAACGTTCCAGTAATCTGTCGCTATCACCGTTTGCCTGAGCCGTCCCGAATAAGATGTTGGCGATAATGCCCAGGTCCGGGTTTACTTTAGAGACCATCCTGATATTGGTTTCCCATAGATCCTGAGCGGGTGCAGCCCCTGGAAACGCAAAGGAAGTACGATTACCTAAAAAACCGATCGCTGCATCCTGGGAAGTCGGCAGATGCCGGTAAACGAAGCCGGCGCTCATGGCAAATTTGGCATCTTCCGCACGGTCGTTGTCCCATTCATACATCCAGGTACCTGGAGTAGGGTCGAAAGTAATCAGTAATTCTCCGGCGACGGTTTCTCTGTTGCCCCCTCTTACTGCGAATGGATCATCTATGATATTTCTAAGCCGCCCTGGCGCTGGAACATCATTGGGGATCGGATCAACAAGCGGCTTCTGCCATAAGAAATTCGGTGCGATCTGGAATTTCCCAATAGTGTAGGTAAATCCGGTCAAGAAATTGTTGACGTTTCCGCTGCCGCTTTCCTTCAACGTCCATCCCGTAAAAGTACGGGTGGCGTCGGCTCCGCCATTGGCAACAAGCCCCATTACGGCGCCCTGTGCATACCAATTGAATGCCCCTTTTGAAAATTTGATCTTTGCTTTTCCTCCCCAATTGTCTGAGGGATTGATTTGGTCCTGGTATACTTCATACTTTCCTGGTTCCCCTTGTACGAACTGGAAGGTTCGGCCATTTAGAGGGGAACCGCCCCAGATGCCTCCTACTTCAACTTCCACCGGCCCTACTTCTCGTTCTACATGAAGGGTAGCTCTTCGGGTTTTAGGAAGTGGAACAGCTATAGAGGTTACAAATTCGGGGGCATCATCAATATCTTCATGAAAGACACCGGTTACTTTAAAGTGGTTGATTTCCCGGCCGTATTTCACCAGGACCGCAGGGTTGGCTCCCCACCATAACTGAGGGCCAAAGGCAACATGCAGGCCATCAAATGCCTTTTTCCCATCTAATTCTAATCCCAGTATTTCTCCATTGTAGATGTCCAGGTTGGGGCCGTAATTCGCTTCCGGATATAACCCAAAAAAGTCGCCTTCATAGCCCCAGTGATAATGGCCGGTCCGGTAGAACCCTCTCAGGTCGAAATCCTTTGCCGTCCAGTCAAAATCAGCATTATAGAGTCTCAAATTGCCATCACTCCTGTTACCAATACGGTCGCGAA
This sequence comes from Lewinellaceae bacterium, assembly GCA_020636405.1. Classification (GTDB taxonomy): domain Bacteria; phylum Bacteroidota; class Bacteroidia; order Chitinophagales; family Saprospiraceae; genus JACJXW01. The sequence continues at coordinate 1,092,152 of JACJXW010000004.1, forward strand.
CGATATTTTCGTAAAAAATTTCGTTGATCGGATTATCCGCTACATTGCCAACCAGGTTAAAACTTGCGCTGGCTCTCAAGCCAGGAGTAGGGTTTGCTTCCACCCCAAAAAAGAAAGACTGCATGTGGTCAAAACCAAGTTCATCCGGATAAGCAGCTTGAGTCGGGTCGTTTTGAACAGCCGGGTCAGGGGAATCCGGAGTGGTGATCAAAGTGCCGCCCGTATTATAGGTCTCAAATTGAGCTCTGAAGTTACTCAAGCGGATTTTCTGGGTACTTTCCAGAGCCGCTTTGTCTCCTCGTGCTCTGAGTACTGCATCCATGAGCTGGATGTTGTCAAAATAAGCATCGACCGACGCGGCGGTCGTACCGGGTGCATACGGGTTCAATTGGTGCGCTTCTTTCAAAGCATAGTAAGCCGCTCTTGGATAAAGCGTATATAACCCTCGCTCGTTGGTAGGCCCCTTGGCGCAAATCCCGAACCACTCTTCGTTCATATTATTTTCCCCCGCAACGTAATCTTTGAAGTAACCTCCGTTAGACCATGAAGCATTATTGTCGTGTACATCTGCATTTTTTCTGTCATCAAACCCAAACTTCCACCAACCATCACTAAACTGGAAAGTGAAACCACCAATAGAATTGCCTGTTTTTCCAAGTCCGGCAGCGTTCTCATAGATCTCTTTCCAGTTCCCCACCATGAAATAAGCCTGTGCCTCCTGGTCTTCGGCATTCTCTATGGCATTAAAAGCATCTGCCCCAAACTCCGTAAACATGATCGGCTTATTAAGCTTGTCTTTCACTACCTGGAACATATCGCCAAATGAAACGCCCCGGTAGGTATTCGTTCCAAAAATATCTACGTCTTTACATTCTTCTGCTATGATATCGATGAACAACACATCTCCGTTACAAATGGCTACCGGGTGGGAGGGGTCAATCGCCTTCATGGCCTTGGCAGCATCATTCATCAATTTATACATGGGCCTTCCCCTACTTTCTCCAATGAATTCGATCCTTTTTTCATCATCAGGAAAATCTTCTGTTTCAGCTCCCTGCCAGAAAAGGCCATAATTGTTTTCATTACCCAGGAGATACAACAAAAGCCCTGGAGTATCTTTATATTCTGCCGCCAGTTTTGCTATTTCATCCATCAAGAACTTTTGAGTTCTTGGCTCATCATACAGTGTAACGGGAGTCCAAACGCCATCTAATGTGAGCCCGTATCTTCCAAAGGAATGGTTGAGCATGGTGTAGATGCCATAATTCTCATAGATATACCGAATCCATCTGGCCGGAACACCGGTGTATTGTCTTATGACATTCACATTCATGTTCTTCAGGAGAGCCATTTCTGCGTCCAATCCGGCCTTGATAATGTCGTCGGGTTTTTCCCAAAAACCAGCGTTTACGGTATTGGTCCCAATAGGAATATAATCCCAATTCATTCCATTGATCATGAAATCTTTGCCATTGACTACCAGCTTATGTCCATCGCTACTAGTGACGACGGATACCCGGCTGGTTTGGGCAAATACCGATGAGGTGAATGGGAAGAGCAAAAGGAGTAGGAGAATGTTCTTCATTTTATCCATTGTTTGTTGACTTTAAGCCTGTTTTGAGCTTGCTGTTTGCAAGACTTGGAAGAAAGTGCATTTTGCCAAATTTTATAATCTTATTTTAACCAAATGTAGTACTATTTTGCCCTGCCGGATAAAAAAGCACCTCTTCAATTCTTTCGCCATATTTTTTCTTTACTACATCAAAAGTAGAGCGCATTAGTTGTAAATGGCTGATATTTAACTATATTTCTTGTCAGATAATTTGCACATGCTCCATTTTGAATACAACATGCGGTACATTTCATTTCTGATCCTTTTGCTGATAGGGCCTCAGTCCCGGGCGCTGTCCGGTAAGTATCCTATCCGAAACTTCGGGCCCGCAGAGTACAAAGCGGGCATTCAGAACATCGATTTTGCCCAAAACCGGGATATGGCCATTTTTGTGGCCAACAACCTGGGGGTACTTTCCTTCAATGGGAATACCTGGGAAAGGCATGATTTCAAAACCGGCAAAAAGAAAAGGTCACTGGCATTCGATGAAAATACAAACCGGTTATATGTAGGCTCTCAGGGCGAATTTGGTTTCTTTGAAGCGGACTGGCAGTACGTGTCGCTTTTAGAGAAGATCCCCTCGGGCTTCAGGGATTTCGATGAGGTCTGGGATGTTTTTCTGGTCAATTCCAAAGTCTATTTCTGCACTTTTCAGGGCATTTATGTATATGACGGGCAATCAGTCGTCGTGATTGAACAGGAGGGAGGCTTTGGACGGTCGTTCCTGGCCAACGGAAAGGCCTTCACCCAGAACCAGCAAGGCCGGTTGTTGGAAGTGGATGGCCTGAAGCTGGTTCAAAGCTATCCGCAAGGCCAGGCCGGAGCGGTCATTGCCGGAGTGATACCTCAAGACGCTGGGTATTTACTGTTTTATAATTCCGGGCAAATTGAATTCACCACCCCTTTTGGCGTGAGCCGGAAATACGACGCCCTCAGCCGGGCCCTGCAGGGAACGTATGTCAACCACGTGCTGCAATTATCCGACACCCGCCTGGTTGTCGCAACACAAACCTCAGGATTGTTCCTGTACGATCTTCAGGAAGGGGTTTTGGAGCGAATAACCAAGGAGGACGGCCTGGGGTCCAACGCTTGTTTGCGTTCCTTCCAGGATTTTTTCGGCAATTTGTGGGTGGGCATGCAAAATGGGATCGCACTCATACATATTCATTCTCCGATGCGCTTCCTGAACCAGGAGATCAACCTGCAGGGAAGTGGTTACGAAGCTTTTGAAACAGTAGGCGGCACGTATTTCACCACCTCGAACGGAATTTACTTTTTGGAAAAGAACGCCGCTCAAAGTACATTCCTCACCGGAACCGAGGGGCCGGCTTACGGCATGCAGAAAATTGCCGGGAAACTGTATGCGGGGCATCACACCGGTTTATTCCTTCTGGAAAATGGCCGGGCCAAACGCCTGGCGAATACAGATGGCCTGTGGCAAGTAAAACAGTTGCGGTTGCAGCCCGAATTTGTGATCGGCGGCACCTATTCCGGGCTGTATCTCTTCCGGATTGATGAGAATCAGCAGTTGCATCCTGTGCAAAAGATCAGCGGTTTTAACGCATCAAGCCGTTTCTTTGAAGAAGATCAGTCCGGAAGGATTTGGGTCGGGCAGTACTACAAAGGCTTGTATCAGTTGATATTGTCGGAAGGCCTTACCGAGGTAACGGTGAAAAACGTATCGGAAAACCTCGACTTGCCGGTAAAAGAGCAAATTATTTTGAGCCGTGTGGCCGATGATCTTTATCTGGCCACCAACGCCGGCCTGTATCAACTGAGCCCTGCCGATGGCTCTGTCCGGAGAGCCGAGATCTTTTCCGGCCCTATTGGGGAGCAACCCGTTTATTTGCTGGCCCAAGACCAGAAGAACAATGTTCACATAATAGCGGAGAACGTCGTGGGGCTCTTCCGGCAGATCAGCACCAGCAATTACCTCTTTATACCCTCTTCTTTATACCAACTGCGCTATTATCTCAATAATGACCTGCTGCAGGCCTCGATGAATACAGGCCATGGGGTCTTTTTTTCTGCCAATGAGGGTTTTATTTATTATGATCCCGCTCTGGAAGTTCCTTCGAAAGCGGAAAAGCCACTCCTGATAAACCGGGTGTTTAGCGTCAACCAGGGCAGGGCGCTGTACGCTCGAAAACCATTTGAGGTAAAACCGGAAATCGAGCGCCTGGAGGTTGGCCCGGGCGTCAAGGTTTTAAAGATCGATGTGGAGTCCTTCCAGTTCACCGGACTGGGAAATCAGCAATTCCGGTACTTTTTGAAAGGCCTGGACGAAGATTTTGGAGAATGGACGACCTCCGCATCGAAAGAGTACTCCAACCTGAAGGAAGGAATATATGAATTCAAAGTGCAAACCCGGGATCACCTGGGGCAAATAACGGCCAGCCCGGCCTTGTATTTAAAAGTAAAACCACCATTTTACCGAAGCCCCACGGCCCTGGCCCTGTATGTATTGATGGTGGTTTTTGCGCTGTTCCTCAGCTTTAAGCTCCAAAAACGGCGGTACAACAGAAAGGCAGAAAAGATCGAGGAAGCCGGCCAGCTCCAACTGGCTAAAGAACAGCAGAAACTGGCCGTAGTAGAACAACAAAAAGAGCAGGAACTGCTGCGGTTGAAAGAAGAAAAAATACAAAGCGAATTGCAGCACGTTAACAAGCTGCTGGCTGCTTCAACCATGAACCTGGTGGTTAAGAATGAATTTATCGAAGCCATAAAAGAAGAATTGAAGGAGGTAAAACAAAAGGATAAGAATAAGGAAACGAAGAGGGCCCTGGAAAAAATAGTAAAAGAAATAGATATCAATTTGAAACTGCAGGAAGACTGGGAGCAGTTCGAATACCATTTTGATGCGGTACACGGGGATTTTTTGACGCGTTTGCGGAATGATTACCCGGATCTTTCTCCCAACGAACAAAAACTCTGTGCCTTTTTACGCCTGAACTTGAATACCAAGGAAATTTGCAATCTGCTGGGCATTTCTCTCCGCGGAGTAGAGGTGGCGCGCTACCGCCTGCGCAAAAAACTGGACCTGGAAAGAGGGCAAAACCTGTCGAAATTTATTTTGGAGTATTGACCCCCACGCCCAATACCTTCCCAAACTCCGCTTCCCCTCTCAACAATTTTTCCCATCTTTGCAGGGAAAGCAAAAACCTTGGCGATCATGAAAATTCTCCTGCTCGGCAGTGGCGGCCGCGAACATGCCTTTGCCTGGAAAATGAAGCAAAGCCCGCTTTGTGAAGCGCTGTATATTGCCCCGGGCAATGCCGGAACGGCAGGCCTGGGTACGAACGTTCCGCTCCATCCCAATGATTTTGAAGCTGTCGGCGCATTTGCCCTCAAAGAAGCCATCGACATGGTCGTCGTCGGGCCGGAAGAGCCTTTGGTGCGGGGCATTTACGACCACTTCAAAGCGGATGAACAATTGAAGGGCATCCATGTCATCGGGCCTTCGGAGAAAGGGGCCCAATTGGAAGGCAGTAAGGCTTTTGCCAAGAAGTTCATGATGGAACGGGACATCCCCACCGCTGCCTACGCGGAGTTTACGCAGGAGACGCTGGAAGCCGGCCTGGCCTACATCGATCAGCACGCTACCCCTATCGTACTGAAGGCAGACGGGCTGGCGGCAGGCAAGGGCGTGCTCATCTGCCAGACGGCAGAAGAGGCCAAAGACGAGTTCCGCGCCATGCTTTCCGGCAAGTTCGGAGCTGCCAGCGCCCGGGTAGTGGTGGAGGAGTTCCTCGACGGCATTGAGTTCTCTGTTTTCGTCATTACCAACGGCAAGCAGTACAAGATCCTGCCCGTAGCCAAGGACTATAAGCGTATCGGAGAGGGCGACACCGGCCTGAATACCGGCGGCATGGGCTCCGTATCTCCCGTTCCCTTCGTCGATGAAAACCTGATGCGCAAGGTGGAGAACTGGATCATCAGCCCAACCCTTACCGGCCTGCGGGAGATCGGAGCGCCCTATGTAGGGTTCATCTTTTTCGGCCTGATCAGGGTGGATAACAACCCCTACGTCATCGAATACAACTGCCGGATGGGCGACCCGGAAACCGAAGTCGTCCTGCCCCGCCTGCAGGCCGACCTGGTGGAACTTATGCTCGCCGCTGATACATCCACGCTCGACGAGGTACAATTGGCCGAAGACCCTCGGGCCGCAGCTACCGTTATCCTCGTCTCCGGCGGTTATCCGGAAGATTATGAGAAGGGTAAAACCATTACCGGCCTGGGCGAGGTAGAGGGCAGCATAGCCTTCCATGCCGGTACCCGGTTGGAGGACGGGCTGGTCAAAACCAACGGCGGGCGCGTCATCGCACTTACTTCTTACGGCGCAGACTTCAAGGCGGCAGTGGCGGCTTCTCTGAAAAATGCAGAGAAGGTTCAATTCGAAGGGAAGTATTACCGCAAGGATATTGGGTTTGACCTTTAGAAGCTTTGTCCGTTCAGCATGGCTCTTTAATGTTTATATTGTTATAGGCTATATTGTTAAGTCCCGGGCCGCTGGATAGCTGCAAGCAATACAGCAATATAACACTCCAAATGCACCAAAACTACACGACCGAACAACTCCAACTGGCCATCGGCGTTCCCCCGCTGCAACGGGGCAGGGAAGGGAGGATCTCCCGCTTGCTGCTGGATAGCCGCCAGTTGCAATCTCCTGAAAGCTCCCTCTTTTTTGCCATAGCCGGCCCGCATCACGATGGGCACGATTACGTCGCAGGCTTGTACGAAAAGGGCGTCCGCCACTTTGTGGTTTCCCGGCCCGTTGATCTTTCTACTATACCGGAAGCCAATGTATGGCTTTGCGACAGCACGGCCCGGTGCCTGCAGCAAGTGGCGGCCCGGCACCGGCAGTTGTTCCACCTGCCGGTGGTCGGCATTACCGGCAGCAATGGCAAAACGATCGTTAAGGAATGGCTCTTTCAGCTGCTCCACCCGGATTATCATATCGTTCGCAGCCCCAAAAGTTTCAACTCCCAGGTGGGCGTCCCCCTTTCCGTCTGGCAATTGCAGCCGGATCACCAACTGGGCATCTTCGAAGCAGGCATCTCCCGTATGGGGGAAATGGAAAAACTGGCGCCCATTATCCGGTGCAACATCGGGCTGTTCACCAATATCGGCCAGGCCCATAAAGAAGGCTTCCCCTCCATTGAAACAAAGATCGATCAGAAGCTGCGCCTCTTCGATTACGCCGATATCATCCTGTACTGCCGGGATGACGAGCGGGTGGCCCGGGCCATCGAGGCGCTGGGGAAGCCCCTCTTCAGCTGGTCGAGGAAGGGCGAAGCCACTTTACAGGCCAAGGCCGTGGTAACCCTGGACGAAGGCAGCCTGATCGAGGCAGAGTACCAGGGGGCGCCCTTTTCCTTCAGTATCCCCTTTACGGATGAAGCCTCGATCGAGAATGCCATTCACTGCTGTGCGGTGCTCCTCTACCTGGGCATCCCGGTGAGCCGCATCCAGGAGCGAATGCCCCTGTTGGAGCCGGTGGCCATGCGCCTGGAAGTACGCGGCGGCGTCAACGATTGCAGCATCATCAATGACAGTTACAACCTGGACCTGACCGCCCTTACCGCCGCCCTGGCCTACCTCCATCGGCAGCATCACCATGCCCGCCGCACCCTTATCCTTTCCGACATCCTGCAGAGCGGGGAGCCGCCGGAACAACTCTACGAGAAGGTCGCCCGGCTGATCCGGGAGGCCGGAGTCCACCGGTTGTTCGGTATTGGCAAGGATATTCCGATCATAGCCCGCCATCTTCCACTGGAGATGGAAGCCCATTTTTTTTCCGATACGGATGCTTTCCTGGCCACCCAGCAGCATCGGGATTTTCACGATGAGGCCATCCTGGTCAAAGGCGCCCGCCCCTTCTCCTTTGAGCGTATCGCCCGCCGCCTCTCCCGAAAGATCCATCAGACCGAACTGGAGGTCGACCTCAGCGCACTGCTGCATAATGTCCGCGTTTTCCAGCAGTGGCTCCGGCCCGGCACTAAAATAATGGCCATGGTCAAGGCCGCGGCCTACGGCAGCGGCAGCCTGGAGGTGGCCCGCGCCCTGGAGTTCCACCAGGTGGATTACCTGGCGGTGGCCTATGCGGATGAGGGCATCGAGCTGCGGGAGGGGGGCATCGGCCTGCCCATACTGGTCCTCAACCCGGAGGAAGCCGTTTTTGATGGCATCCTTCGCTACCGCCTGGAGCCGGAGTTGTACAGCCCGGCCCTGCTGCGCCGGTTCGGGCGGTTTACCCGTAACGCCGGCGCCTCGGCAACGGTACACCTCAAACTGGATACCGGCATGCACCGCCTGGGCTTTGACGCCGACAACCTCGATGAGGCTATCACCCTGTTAGACGAAAACCCCCAGTTGGAAGTGCGCAGCATCTTCTCCCACCTTGCCGCCAGTGAAGCGCCGCAACACGATAGCTTCACGCTCGAACAGGTAACCCGTTTCGACGGCTTCTATGAACGCCTGTCCGAGGCGCTGGGCTACCGCCCCCTGCGGCACATTCTCAATTCCAGCGGCATCATCCGCTTTCCACAATACCAGATGGAGATGGTGCGTTTGGGCATAAGTACTTACGGTATTGACGCTACGGGCCTGGTGCAGGCGCAGCTCCGCACTGTGCTGACGCTCCGGGCCCGTATTTCTCAGATCAAACACCTGATGCCCGGCGATACGGTGAGTTACGGCCGCAGCGGCCTCATCCGGCATCCATCCCGCATCGCTACCGTTAGCATCGGCTACGCCGACGGCCTGCCCAGAGCCGCCGGCAACGGGCGCTTCAGCCTGCTGGTGCGCGCCCAACGCGCCCCCATCATCGGCAATGTGTGCATGGATATGTGCATGATCGACGTGACGCATATCCCGAAGGCTATGGAGGGGGATGAGGTGGTGGTTTTCGGGCAGGAGCCTACCGCCGAAGAGCTGGCCCGGGCCCTGGGCACCATCCCCTATGAGGTTTTTACGAGTGTTTCGCCCCGGGTAAGGCGGGTGTATGTGCAGGAATAAGTGGAAACGGATGCTATTTCGGATTCTACCCGCTCAGGGATTCGGAGTGAAAAACCTGAAGATAGCGCCAGTGTAAGAGTAACTCTATCATTTCTAAAAGCGAATTATTTATCTCAAAGCACGGCCGCCGTGGTGTTCTTCTTGAACGGGGCGGGGGAAAACATATTCTGGCGAATAGCAGATGTCCAGACACAATGAATTCATAGCGGTAGGCGTTCCCACCTGACAAAAAAGCCCCAGTTTCACTCATTCACTCTGAATTTTGCTAATTTTGCGGTGCTTTTGCCGGGCCTTCCGGCCGTAGCGGTAAAAGCGGCTTTAAACTCAACAAAACAAAAAATAACAATACCCATGGCAAAGCGTTATTTCATCCTTTTGGCAGCCCTCCTTTATTTGCCGATGACAACCTGGGCACAGAAGGACGACCCCGTACTGTTCACCGTGGAAAATACCCCGGTGCATCAATCTGAATTCGTTTACATCTACACCAAGACGAACGGCAAGAACGCCGATTTTTCCCGGCCCTCACTTCAAGAGTACCTCGACTTGTATATCAAGTTCAAACTCAAGGTGCAGAAAGCCCGGGAGATGAAACTCGACACCATCCCCCAGCTGATGGCCGAACTGGCCGGCTATCGCCGCCAACTTGCAGATAGCTATCTGATCGATAAGGAAGTGACCGAAAAATTGCTGCAGGAAGCCTACGAGCACTCCAAGCAGGATGTAGACATCAGCCACATTCTCATCAGCATACCGCCAAACCCCAGTCCGGAAGACACCCTGGCCGCCTATCAGCAGGCCATGGCCGTAAAGCAACGCCTCAAAAAAGAGGATTTTGCAGCGGTCGCCAAAGAAGTTTCCGCCGACAAGTCGGCACAGAACAACGGAGGCCACATCGGCTACGTCACCGCGCTGTTCCCCAACGGCTTCTACGAACTGGAAAAAGCCGCCTATTCCATGCCGATGAATAAGTTGCTGGGGCCTATTCGCACCAATGCAGGCTACCATATTTTGCAGGTACACGCTCGTCGCCCGGCACGGGGCGAAATGGAAGCCGCCCACATTCTGCTGCGCACACAAGACAAGGACAAGCAGGCGGTCAAAACCCGGATCGACAGCATCTACCAGGCGCTGCAGAATGGCGCCGAGTTTGAGGCACTCGCCCGGCAACTGTCGGAAGACAGCCGCACCGCCGCCCAGGGAGGCTATATCGGCTTCTTCGGAATTAACAAGTACAGCCCCTCTTTCGAAGATGCCGCCTTTGGGCTGACAGAGGATGGCGCCTATTCCAAGCCAGTGGAGACCAATGTGGGCTGGCACATCATCAAGAGAATTAGCCAGCGGGGCATACAACCATATAACATCGAAAAGAGTCGTTTAGAGAACAAAGTCAAAAGAGACAACCGATTTCTGGAAGCCAAAGACGCGATGGTGGAAAAGATCAAGCAGGAGGGCAACCTGAAAGAGTACCCGAAAGTACTGGACGAATTTAACGCCACACTGACGGACACCTTCCTGACCTTCCGCTGGAGGGCGCCCCAGGAAGGCGGCGACGCTCTGCTGTTCCAGTACGGCACCGACTATAAGGTAACGCTGGGCGATTTTGCCAATTACCTGGAGCGCGCTACCCGCAAACGTATGCGCAGCGGCAGTGATACGGACATCCCCGCACTGGTAAAGGAATTGTACCAGGATTTCGTCAACGAAAGCGCTATGGCTTACGAAGAAAAGAACCTGGAAAAGAAATATCCGGATTTCAAAGCGCTGATGCGCGAGTATGAGGAGGGTATCCTGTTGTTTGAGGCCACCAAGTTGCTGGTGTGGGACAAAGCCTCTCAGGATTCCGCCGGGCTGGCTGAGTTCTACAAGGTCATCGAAGGAAAGTACCGCTGGGAAGAACGGGCAGTGACCAGTATTTACAAACTGGACGACCGCTACAAGGATCAGCTCGATGAGGTGCGCGCCTTTGCCGCCACTCACACGCCGGAGGAAGTGCTGGCAAAGTTCAATACCAACGACCCGCCCGCCCTGCGCCACGAATCCAAGACACTGGAGCGCAGCGTTTATCCGGAATTCAAGAGTATGGAGTGGAAGGTAGGAGCGATGTCCCAGTCGGAATCCGATGCTCGGGGGCGCTTCACCAAATTCCAGAAGATAGAGGAATTGCTCCCGAAAGCTTTGAAAACGCTGGACGAGGCCCGCGGTTATATCGTAGCCGATTACCAGGATTATCTGGAGAGCCAGTGGGTTGAGCAATTGCGGAAAGAATACGAGGTAAAAGTCAACCAGAAAGTCTTCGACAGCCTGGTGAAGTAATAAAACAAGCAGCTGGAATATGTGTAGCTGGAAAATTTTGGGCCGGGGGCCAGGTGAGAATTCGGAAGTGGGAAGCTGGAAGTGGGAAGTGGAAGGGGGGAACACGGCTTTTAAGGAGCGTCTTCTGTGGAAATTTCCGATTTCCGACTTCCGATTTCCGACTTCCGTCCACCTGAAGGCCGGGATCTTTGTTGTGGTACTGGCTCTGGCCGGCGCCTGCTCTACGGATGGCAGCCAGGAAACCGGGGAGGGACAATTGCTGGCAAAGGTGCACAATAAGGCCCTGTACTTGTCCGAACTGGATGGAATGTTCCCCGAAGGTACGGCCGGAGAGGACAGCCTGTTGATCATTCAGGCCTACGTAGAACGTTGGATCCGGGAGGCCCTATTGCTCAATGAAGCTGAGCAAAACATCCCCAGCGACCTCAACATCGATAAATTGGTGCGGGACTACCGCGCTTCGCTCATCCGCCACAATTACGAAAAGGCCCTGGTGGAGCAGAACCTGGATTCGGTGGTCACTCAAGACCAGCTCATGGAGTTCTATGAAGCCAACAAAAGCCAGTATCAACTGGAGACGCCCATCATGCGTTGTCATTTCATCAAGGTGCCTTTGCCGGTGGCGGAATCGGAAAAGTTGCGCCAGCTATGGGGCAGCAATGATCCCGCTGACATGGAAAAGTTGCTGGAGTACTGTACCTCCTTCGCAGAGTCTTATGTGCTGGCAGACAGTATCTGGTACAAGGTCGAGGATATTGCCATGGAGATGCCCAAAGGGACGCTGACGCCGGATAATGTCAGTGCCAAGCGGGAGTTCTCTCAGCGGGATGATGAGTATCAATACTATTTCCGGGCCTTTGAAGTGAAAAACCGAAAGGATATTGCCCCTCTGGGGTATATCGAAGATCAGGCCCGAAAGGTCATACTGCGAAGCCGCCGCGAAAAACTGCTCAAGGAAATGATCGAGGCGATGTACCAGCGGGAGATCCGGCGGAAGAACATAGAAACGTATTATTAAAAAATCTTTGAGGTTTAAAAGAAAAGCGTAGAAGTGATGAAGACCCTGTATAGCCTTATTTTGGCCATGATCGTTTTGGCCCCCCACTGCCTGGCGCAGCGCGAGGTCATTGACAAAGTGGTAGCTACCATCGGCGGTGAGTTGGTGTTGCTTTCTGAAGTGGAAGAACAGTTTGCCCTGATGGAAGCCCAGAGCGGCGTGTTGCCGGAGGGGGCCCGCTGTAATATCATGGACCAGCTGATGGCTTCCAAGTTGCTGGTCAACCAGGCAAAGCTGGACAGCCTTGAAGTGTCGGACGAAGAGGTCGAAGCCCAGCTCGATGCCCGGATCGAACGCATCCTGAGTTTTATGAACAATGATGTGGCGCAGTTTGAGTCCTATTATGGACAGACCATCAATGAGGTCAAGGCCCAGTTTCGCGAAGACCTCAAGAGCCAGATCCTGGCCGACCGCATGCGCTCTCAGGTAATGGCCAGCGTGACCGTGACCCCCTCCGAGGTCAAAAAGTTCTTCAATTCGATCCCGCTGGACAGCCTGCCCTACTTCAACTCGGAAGTGGAAGTAGGAGAGATCGTGTACAAACCCAAAATTAATGAGGAAGAGCGCCAGAAAACCATCGAAAAGCTGGAATCCATCCGGCAGCGTATTCTCGATGGGGAAGATTTCGCCGAGCTGGCCTCCAAGTTCTCGGATGATGGTTCCGCCCGCGGCGGTGGCGACCTCGGCTGGGCGCGGCGCGGGAAGTACGTCCCGGAGTTTGAAGCGGCGGCTTTCAAGCTGGAAAAGGAAGAGCTCTCTCCGGTCATTGAGTCCGAATTCGGCTTTCACATCATTCAGATGCTGGAACGCCGCGGAAACTCTATCCACGTGCGCCACATCCTCATCAAGCCGGAAATAACCGATGCCGACCTGGAAAAGGCAAAGGTTCACCTCGATTCAGTGCGCCAGTTCCTGTTGTCCGATTCCCTGTCTTTTTCCCAGGCCGTGAAGCTCTATTCCAATGAAGATGTTCAGAGCTATAACAACGACGGGCGCATGGTAAACCCCGCCACTGGCAATACTTTCTTCGAGATAGGCGACCTCGAACCCGACATTTATTTCACCATTGACACGATGGAAATCGGCGGGGTCTCTCAGCCTTTTGAGTTTCGCGACCAGGTCGGCGATATCTATTACCGCATCGTCATGCTGCAATCCCGGACCAGCCCTCACAAGGCCAATCTGAAGCAGGACTATTCCAAGATACAGAAGGCGGCCATTGAGTCGAAGAAGAGCGATTTCATCAACCAGTGGATCAAGGATAAGGTCGAGGCCACTTACATCGATATCGACGCCATGTTCAATGCGTGTCCGGTGCTGGAAAAGTGGAAAAAGCAGGATATCCGGCCCTAAGGATGGACGTATTAGAAGCCGCCTGTAAAAAAAAGAGCCTGGCAGCAGAACGCTGCCAGGCTCTTTTTCTGTTGGTAGTTTTTGGCGCTTACTCGAAAGGGAATAGCCCCGGCGCCAAAAACTACCAGCAAAACTAAACTCAATGTACCCCGTGCATCCACTTCTTGAGGATGGGGGAGAGGAGCAGCAGGACCAGGGCTGCGCCCAGCACTACATAGACGCCCCAGGTCATGTATACATCAGCGTAGGCTTTCAGGGCATCCGACGGGTTGGTGCCATGGCCCGGTTCGGCGATCAGTTTACCCAGCTCACCGGCGATCTTATGCGCAAAGGCGATGGAAAGGAACCAGGCGCCCATGACAAAGCCCACCACTTTGGCCGGGGCCAGCTTGGTGACCACCGAAAGGCCTACCGGAGAAAGGCTCAATTCCCCTGTGGTGTGGAAGAAATACATACCCAGCAGGAAGATCAGGGGCACCAGCGTGCCGGCGTCGGCGGTGCCGAGTACCGAGCGTATACCCCATACGATGATGAAATACCCTGCCGCCATTTGTAACAAGCCCAGGAAGAACTTGATCGGCGTCCGCGGTTCCCGCTTGGATTCGCCCAGTTTGGTCCAAATCCAGGAGAAGACCGGCGCCAGCAGAATGATATACAAGGGGTTGAGGGCCTGTAACTGGGAAGCCTCCATGCCGTGCAGGTTGACGTAGCGGTCGGCCAGGATGTTGAGGGAGCCGCCGGCCTGTTCGAAGAGCGTCCAGAATACCATATGGAAGAAGAACAGGAAGATGAAGACGATCATGCGCTGGCCTTCTTCTTTATCTTCTGCCGTCAACGAGGTATAGATCAGGTAGCCGATCACGCCCAGTCCGCCGACGAGCAGGATACCATTGGTCACTTGCTCCGCATTGATCAGCATGGAAAAGACCGGGATAACGGCCAGAGAGGCCAAAATGATGAGTACCTGCTTGCTGACGCCGAATTTCCAGGGGGCGCGGTAATCCTTGGGATCGGGAGGCATGCCTTTTTCACCGAATTTGCGCATGTTGCGCCAGAAGACGATCACGCCCAGCACCATACCCAGGCCCGCTGCCAGGAAGCCCAGCGACCAGTCGACCCGTTGAGCCAGGTAGCCGCAGGTTAGCGGGGCCAGGAAAGCGCCGATATTGATACCCATATAGAAGATGGTAAAGGCGCTGTCCTTGCGAGTATCATTCTTGTCGTAGAATGTACCCAGGAAGCTGGAAATATTGGGTTTGAAGAAACCATTTCCTATGGTGAGCAAGGCCAGGCCAAGGAAGAACGGCGTTTCTCCCAGGCTGTTGCCGGCGGTAGTGGCCAGGGCGAACTGCCCGGCAGCCATGAAAATACCGCCGGTGATAACGGCGTGCCGAAAGCCCATGATACGGTCGGCGAGCATGCCGCCGATGAGGGGCGAAGCATAGAGGAGCGCGTTGTATGCCCCGTAAATGCCGTAAGCCCGGGCATCGGCCTCTCCTTGTGCCATCTGGTCGAACAATACCTTGGTCATGTAAAGAATGAGGATGGCGCGCATCCCGTAGAAAGAGAACCTCTCCCACAATTCAGCGAAAAAAAGCGTGAAGAGGGCTTCCGGGTGCACCTTTCTCTGGGAGTACACCACCAGGGGCACCCAGATCAAAACGAACACCCAGCCGAAGATGAGTAAGCCTAATGCGAAATCCATAAGTTTTTCGTTTATTAAATTTATTAGTTAAAGCAATGCAGACAGATATCTTTCAATAGGATTTTTTTGGCCCTTCGGCCTAGAATCCCTGTTTTTTCTCCGTCCATTCTTCTTCGGTTTCCGGCTGATCGGCCAGTTCGAAGCCTTCCTGCTCCTCAAAATGGCTTCCAGGAAGGCCCTCCGCTCCATGTGCCAGGCGCTTCAGCGGCTCCAGGATCAGAAGGGCCAAAAGCCCTACCGCCACACAACAAATAGCGATACCGGTAAAAATGGCCAGGTCGCCCCACTGTTGTGCCGCCTCTCCGATGGCTCCTGCCAGTTTGTGGCCGGTGCCGACTGCTACAAAATAGAAAGCCAGCAGGATAGAGGAATAGCGGGGAGGTGACAATTTCGTGATAAAGGACAAGGCCACCGGAGACGCGAAGAGCTCTCCTACCGTGAGCAGGAGGTAGGCAAGTAAAAGCCAGTACATAGCAGATTCTCCTTTGGCCTCAAATTCAGTCGCGGCGCCAGTCATGAAAAAGAAGCCTATCCCCATAATGATGGTGCCCATGGCCATCTTGAACAACGGGGACGCCTCTCTCCCCTGCCTTTTCCACCACAACCATGCCAGCCCAATAGGGGTACCGAAGAGGATAATATACAAGGGATTGAGCGACTGGAACCACGGCGCCGGAAGATCAAAGCCAGCCAGCATGCGGTCGGTCTTCTGCTGAGCATAAAGATTCATCAGCCCTCCTGCCTGCTCGAAGGCGCCCCAGAAGATGACAACCATAAGCAAGGTGGAAAAGATAACCAGCATGCGGTCGCGGTCCACCGGTTCCGATTCCCGGTAGATGGTGATGGCCTGCCAGATGATGAAGCTCAGAAACGCCAATACGACGAAAGTGCCGGGCCGCCCGGTAAGGATGAAAGGGATAGAAAGGGCAATCACTCCTGCCATGGCCGGCAGCGGGGAGCGGTGGCTGGAGCCATCCCCCTGGCTTTCTCGCTTGGGGGGGCTGCCAATGTCTTTCAGGTATTTCCTCCCGAAAAAATAGGACGTCTGCCCGATCAGCATACCCAGCCCCGCCAGGCCAAAGCCCAGGTGCCAGTTCACGCGAACAGCAATCCAGCCGATGATCAGTGTGGATAGGAATGCTCCTATGTTGATGCCAATATAAAATATGGTGAACCCAATGTCCCTTTGATCGTCATCGGGGGAATACAGGGCGCCGACCATGCCGGTTATGTTAGGCTTCAGGCAGCCCACGCCAAGAACGATAAATGTTAGCCCTGTATAGAAAGTGCTCAGGGTATCAATGGTGAGCAAACCATATCCGATGCACAACAGTAATCCTCCGGCCAGGACGCTGCGCCGCTGCCCCAGCCAACGGCTGGCAAGCACCCCGCCGGGAATGGCCGCCAGATAAACCAGCATGGTAAACCACCCGTAGAGCGCCAGTGCCTCCTGGTTGTCCCAGCCGAACCCGGGGTTGTTCCCCGTAGTCTGGGCAACCAGGAAAAGGACGAGAATACCGCGAATGCCAAAATAGGAAAAGCGCTCCCATAACTCCATGAAGAACAATACAAAAAGGCCTACAGGATGCCCCAGTACCTTCGGTTGTCCATCAAAGTCAAACGCACCAGCTTTCGCCATTAATTGATCCGTTTTTTTCAGCAATACTATGCCAAAATAGAAGTTTTTAACCGTTATGAGGTAAAATGCCGCCTTTTATTTTGAAGGGTAGGGGAGGGGCGATCGTGTATTCGTGCATTGGTGCATTGGTGTATTGGTGTATTCGTGAGGGGGCTCCGTCTCCGCATTAAGTTGTGGCGGGCGGAGACGAATCCCGAATCAACGAACCTCGAATACCAAAAACTTTGTACCTTCGTGGACATTTTTGAAGTCCATGATCACATACATCAAGGGAAATATTACACACAAAAGCCCAACATACATCGTTGTGGAGGCAGGTGGGTTGGGCTACCATGTCAATATCAGCCTGCACACCTATGCACAGGTGGAAAAGCTGGAATCCGTCAAGATACTGACACACCTCCACATCAAGGAGGACAGCCATACCCTTTATGGCTTTGCCGACGCCACTGAGCGCAGCCTTTTCGTCCATCTGATCTCTGTTTCCGGTATTGGCCCCAGCACAGCACAGCTCATGCTCTCGTCGATGACCCCTGATGAGATGCGGATAGCTATCATCAGCGAGGATGTCAATACCCTTAAGCGGATCAAGGGAATAGGCCCCAAGACGGCCAAACGTGCCATCCTGGACCTCAAGGACAAAATGCTCAAGGATTCCGGTGAGGAACTGGCCCTGGCCGGCCCTCAGGACAATACAATCCGGGAAGAGGCGTTATCTGCTTTGGTGGCTTTACAATTCAACCGTATTCACGCTCAGAAAGCGCTGAATAAAGCCCTGAAGGAAAAACCTGGCGTTGCCAGCGTGGAAGAACTCATCAAGCTGGCATTAAAGGAATTATCTTAGCAAGCCAAACCAGCCGAAGTTGTCGTGCCTGCCCCTTGCGGCCCTGCGACAGCGCCTCCTGGCTAATTTTCGGGGCTGGTATATTCCCAATTACTTGATGTGTTAAAATTCGGATGGACAGCAGAAAGGCCGGGCCTGCTGCGTTTTATGGTAGTGAATATTAATGAAGCCCGTAGCAGTTGTTGAAAAGCTTTGAATATCAATTGATTAAGCGCAGTGTAACCAATGCGTGAATCCCATGCTGAAAGCTATGAGTAGAATACTTTTACCCTACTGTCTCTTACTTGGAATTGCGACTTCTGCCCTGAACGCCACCGAAAGTGGCGCTTTGATGGATGACCCTTATGCCATTCCTTTTGTCATCGCCGCCGATACCATCCCGGATATCGAGGAACGCTATGGCGATTTCGTTACCGAGGGCGCCGATAATCCGTTCGACCTCGAAGACCCCAGCATCATCGAGAAAAATATCGATTACGACCCGGCCTCCGGCAATTATATCATCACCGAACAGATCGGAGACCTTGACTTCCGCCCGCCAACCTTCCTGACCTTCGATGAATACTTCGACCTCCGGCAAAAACAGGAAGAACGGGCTTACTTCAATCGCCTGGCCGGCATCGCCTCCGGGGAAGGGTCCAGTAGCCTGGACCCTCTGGCCAAGATCGATGTCGAAAACAACCTGCTGGACCGGCTCTTCGGCGGCACCACCGTCGACATACGCCCCCAGGGCAATATTGACCTCACCTTCGGAGTAGATTTTTCCCGGGTGGATAACCCGATCCTCACCGAGCGCCAGCGCCTGCAGGGGGGCTTCGACTTCGATATGAACATCAATATGAACGTGACAGGTAAGATCGGCGAAAAGCTCAACCTGACCACCAACTACAATACTAACGCCACCTTCAACTTCGACAACCAGATCAAACTGGACTATAACAGCGATAATTTTGACGAAGACGCCATCATCAAAAAAATTGAAGCGGGTAACGTCAGCCTGCCGCTGAGGGGCAACCTCATCCAGGGCGCCCAGAGCCTCTTCGGGTTGAAGACCGAGCTCCAGTTTGGCCACCTGCGCCTCACCGCGATCGCTTCCCAGCAAAAATCCCAGCAGGAAAATATCCAGGTGGAAGGTGGTGCGCAGATCCAGCAGTTCGAAGTGCGGGCCGACGAATACGATGAAAACCGACACTTCCTGCTTAGCTTCTACAACCGCGATAACTTCGAACGGTCCCTGCGCAACCTTCCCCAGATCAATACCCTGTTCAAGATCAAGAAACTGGAAGTTTGGATCACCAACGACCGCAATGAAGTGACCGATGTGCGCGATATCGTAGCCATGGCCGACCTGGGCGAACCCCTCCAACTGGTGAGCCCCGATAAGGTCGACCCCAACCCTACCTGGAACCGGCGCGACCTGATCGACAACAAACCTCTGCCGGATAATGCGGCCAACAACCTTTACAGCCGCATCCTCTCCAGAGGAGAGGCCGTGCGCGATATCGACAGGGCCGTCTCAACCCTCCAGTCTGAGTTCGGCCTGCAACAGGCCCGCGACTTTGAGAAGGTCAGCGCCCGCAAACTACGCGAATCGGAATATACATTTCATCCGGAGTTGGGCTTCATCTCCGTGAATATCAACGTGCAGCCCGACCAGGTGCTGGCCGTCGCTTTCGAATACGAATACAACGGAAACATCCTCCGCGTCGGTGAAATGTCGGTCAATAACGGGACGGTCAGCACCGACACCATGGACCTGACGCCGAAGGTGCTCTTTGTCAAAATGCTGAAAAGCACCACCCAGCGCACCGATGTGCCTACCTGGGACCTCATGATGAAGAACGTCTATTCCATCGGCGCATTCCAGGTCAATCAGCAGGACTTTCGCCTCGATATTTTCTACGATGACCCGGGCGCCGGACAGAAACGTTTTCTGCCGGAGACCCGCATCGCCGGCAAACCGCTGCTGCGCGTTTTTAACCTCGACAACCTCAATACCCAGGGAGACCCGCAGCCCGACGGCGTGTTCGACTATGTGCCCGGGGTGACCATCAACCCGCGCAACGGCCGGATCATGTTCCCCGTACTCGAACCCTTTGGCCGGACCCTGGCCGACAGCATCAGCAATGACCTCCTGGAACGCAAATACGTCTACGACTCCCTCTATGAAACGACCCTTTTCCTGGCCCAGGAAGCGGCGGAACAAAACCGCTACATCATCCGGGGGGAATACAAGTCGAGCGTGTCTTCCGAGATATCCCTTGGCGCCTTCAATATTCCTCAGGGCTCGGTAACCGTCAACGCCGGGGGGCAACGCCTGCAGGAAGGCAAGGATTATGAGGTGGATTACAACATCGGTAAGGTGCGTATCCTCAATGACGCTATCCTCCAGTCGGGCGTGCCGATCAACGTTTCTTTCGAAGACAATACCCTTTTTGGGTTTCAAACCAAAACCATGGTCGGCCTGCGTGCTGATTATGAACTGGATGAAAATTTCAATATCGGAGCTACCTATCTGCAGCTCTTCGAGCGCCCCTTTACCCAAAAAGTGAACGTGGGAGATGATCCGATCAACAACAAAATATTCGGGCTGGACCTCAATATGAGCCGGGAGGCGCCCTGGCTGACCCGCATCGTCGACGGCATTCCAGGGATCTCTACCAAGGAAATGTCGACCATCAACGTGACCGCGGAGGCGGCGGCCCTTAAGCCCGGCCACGCCCGCGCCATCAACCAGAACCGCAAGGACAAGGGCGGAGTGGTCTACATCGACGACTTTGAAGGCAGCGGCAGCAGCTTCGACCTCCGTATACCGACCAACCGCTGGTACCTGTCCAGTGTCCCTCAGAACGACGAGCAGAACAACAACCCCATCTTCCCGGAATCAGCCCTGATCAACGACCTGCGCTACGGCGCCAACCGCGCCCGCCTCAACTGGTACCGGATCGACCCGGGCGCCCGCTCCAGAGCTGCCGGTGATGACGATAACCCCTATACCAGCCAGGTGCCCCAACAGGAGGTCTTTCCCAACCTCCAGCTGACCCCCGACCAATTGCCCAATATCCAGACCCTCGACATGGCGTACTACCCCAATGAACGAGGGCCCTACAACTTCGATACGCCTTCCGGCTACCCCGGATATACGCAAGGGGTAGAGTTCCTGGGCGATTCAATGGTACTGCGCGATCCGCAAACCCGCTGGGGCGGTATCATGCGCGACCTCAATACCAACGACTTCCAGACGGCGAATATCGAGTTCCTTGAATTCTGGATGCTCAGCCCTTTCCTCGACCCGGAAAGCCCTACCAATCCCGACCAGAATTACGAACTCAAAGAGGGGGACCTCTACATCAACCTGGGTAATATTTCGGAGGACATCCTCCGCGACTCCCGTATCTTCTTTGAGAACGGCCTGCCCGGGCCGGCCAACCCCGAGCGGCGTACCGATGAGACCAGTTGGGCCAAGGTGCCCGTCTCCCAGCAGATCGTCCGCGCTTTCGATAATGACCGGGAAACGCGGGCCCGTCAGGACGTCGGCCTCGACGGCCTGGACAACGAGGAGGAGCGCCGGAAATTCGCACCTTACCTGGATGCTATCCGGGCGGCCAATACCGAGGCTGCGGCCCGCCTGGAGCAAGACCCCGCCTATGACGACTTCCGCTACTACCGCGATGGCACCTTTGGCGACCAGGACGGAGTGCTACGGCGTTACCGGGACTTCAACAACCCGGAGGGCAATTCCCGTTCCAATGACAATTCCAACGAACGACAGACCTCCACCAATATTCCGGACGCGGAAGACCTCAACCAGGACAATACCCTCAACGAAACCGAATCGTACTTTCAGTACAAGATCCCCTTGCGGGCGAACCCCACCGACCCCCGGGAGATCGACATCGAACGCACCCCTTTTGTCACCGACCGCCGGGTGAGCGACGATGGCGAAAGGATCTGGTACCGCTTCCGCATTCCACTCAACGGCCCTGAAAAGGTAGCTGTGGGCGGGATCCGCGACTTCCGCTCCATCCGTTTTATGCGGATGTTTATGCATGGCTTCCGGGCTCCCGTAGTCCTGCGTTTTGCTCGCCTGGAACTGGTGCGCAACCAGTGGCGGCGCTACCGGGGCGACCTTTCTCAGCTCGG
The DNA here is from genome assembly GCA_020636405.1 of Lewinellaceae bacterium. Taxonomy (GTDB): domain Bacteria; phylum Bacteroidota; class Bacteroidia; order Chitinophagales; family Saprospiraceae; genus JACJXW01. The sequence continues at coordinate 1,113,841 of JACJXW010000004.1, forward strand.
CGGGCCGGGGGCTCCGGTTTGTTCTCCGGACTCCACCTTCTTCAACGTAGACAATGTCAACATCGAAGAAAACAACGGGCGGCAGCCGTTTAATTACGTCCTTCCGGAAGGCATACAGCGCGAACAGTCGGTCGGCGTCTTCAGCGCCCTGCAGAATGAGCAGTCGCTTTCCATTAATGTGCGCGACCTTTGCGACGGGGACGAGCGGGCCATCTTCAAGATCATCAATATGGACATGCGGGTGTACGACCGTTTCAAGATGTTCGTCCATGCTGAGGAGAAAGGCATCAAGGTGCCGGATGGGGCGCTGTCCCTTTACGTGCGCCTGGGCAGTGACTTTAAAAACAACTACTACGAATACGAGATCCCCCTGGTGATGTCGGATTCTACCTTGCTGAACGGCAACCCCAACAGCGATGAATATAAACGGGAAGTATGGAAGCCTGAGAACGAATTCGATTTCTCTCTGGACGACTTTGTGCGGCTGAAGGAGGAACGGAACGCCGACGGAACGCCCCTCAATGCGATCTTCCAGAAAGAACTGCCCACGCCTACGGGCGGTATGGCCAGGCTCAAAATACTAGGCAATCCCTCAGTGGGCCAGGTAAAGGTGGTCATGGTGGGGATAAGGAATATCTACGACTTCGACAACGTGCCCTATGATGCCGAGGTCTGGGTCAATGAGATGCGCCTGACCGGCCTGGACGAACGGGGCGGCGCGGCGGCCACGGCCCGTGTCGATGCTCAGCTGGCCGATTTTGGCAGCATCACCGCCGCCGGTAATATCAGCAGTATTGGCTTTGGCGCTATTGACCAGAAAGTCCAGGAGCGCCAGCGTGAACGCATCACGGGGCTGGACCTGGCGGCCAACTTCAACCTCGATAAGTTTCTGCCTGAAAACTGGAGGGTGCGCCTGCCTTTCTACGCCCAGTATTCCAATACCGCCAAAAGGCCGGAATTTGACCCCTATGACCTGGATATTACCCTAAAGGATAAATTGAGCAGTGCGGATAACCAGGCCCGGGATTCTATCCGGGCTCAGGCCGAAGAGGTGACGACCATCAAAAGCGTCAACTTCACCAACGTTCGCAAGGAACGGGCGGATAACAGCAAGCCGCCTATGCCCTGGGATATCTCCAACTTCAGCGTCTCCTATTCCTTTACGGAAACGGAGTACCGGGATCCCATCATCGAGTTCGATGAAGAACAAAAACACACGGGCGCGCTCGATTACACCTACAGCACCCGGACCAATTACATCGAGCCGTTCAAAAAACTCAATGGGGAGATGTTGCGCCTGATCAAGGAGATCAACTTCAATCCGTTGCCCAACTCCTTCAGCTTCAGCTCGGTGATGAACCGACGCTTCCAGACTACGCGCTATCGTTTTACGGATGTCGACCCCCGCTTTAAGACCTTCTACAATAAACGGTTCATGTGGGATCGCGATTACGATCTGCAATGGGACCTCACCAAGTCGCTGAAGTTCAACTTCAATGCCTCCAACTCTTCGGTGATCGACGAGCCGGATGAAACGGCCCTCATCGAGCAGTACGGCTTCGACCGCGCCCGGGAAATACGGCGGGACAGCATCTGGGAGAACATCAAGAACTTCGGCCGGCCGAAGAATTACCAACACAACCTGAATGTGAGCTATAACCTGCCGTTGCGCTACTTGCCTTTCTTTGGCGATTGGGTTACGGCCAAAGCGAATTATACCGGTGGGTACAACTGGACGGCGGCCGCTCTGAACGTCGACTCCCTGGGGAACCTGATCCAGAACAACCAGAACCGCAGCGGAAACGTAGACCTCAACCTGGAAAAGCTCTACGACAAGGTCGGCTACCTGAAGAAGATCAACCGGGGCGCCAAAGCCCGGCCGGGGCGCCCATCGGGCGGACAGCGTACCCCTCCCAAACGAGGGGAGGAAAAGAAAGAAGGAGAAGAAGAGGAAAAGGATAAGAAAAACAAGGACCGCGAACCCAGTGCGGTGGAGCGGGTAATCGTGCGGCCCCTGCTCTCGGTGCGACGAGTGCGCTTCAATTATTCCGAGCAATTTTCGACAACGATCCCGGGATACCTGCCCCGATCCGGCATGTTGGGGATGACCGACTTCGATTCTCCCGGTTGGGACTTTATCGTCGGCCTGCAACCCAATATCCGCAACCTGACCGAGGACCAGCGCTTCAACCCCAACCCCAACAACATTCAGGGAGACTGGCTGCGGGAAAATTCCGACTGGATTACCGGTAGTGTGTTCCAGAATCAGGAGGTCATTCAGCAGTATACGCAGAGCTACGATGTGCGGGCTACGGTAGAACCTTTTAAAGATTTCCGGATAGACCTGGAACTGAACAAGAATTATTCAGAAACTTTCACCGAGACCTTTAAGGATACTTCTATCGTGGATGGGATCAAACAACTGGTGCACACGGTGCCCATTGAGATAGGGCAGATGCAGGTGACCTATTTCGCGCTGCAGACCCTGTTTCAGGATAGCCGCGATGAGATCATCGGCCTGTTCAAGGAGTTTGAAGCCAATCGCGTTATCATTTCCAACCGGTTAGGTGTCGGGGAACATGAGGATGAGAACCTGGCGGACCTGGGCTACTCGCGCGGTTTTGGCAACACCCAGCAGGAAGTGCTCATTCCCGCCTTTATGGCCGCTTATACCGGGGAAGATGCCCGCAAGGTCAGCCTCAATATTTTCGACGCCATGCCGAAAGTGAACTGGCGCCTGACTTACAACGGCTTGTCGCGGGTCCCGCTTTTCCAGGACATCTTCCAGAATTTCTCGTTGACCCATGGTTACCGGACGACCCTGGCGGTGAGCAACTTCCGTTCCAGCCTTCCTTACCTGGCCAACCGAGACACAGAACCGATCGATACGACCAGCTTTAACTTCTATCCTAGGCTGGAGATATCGGATGTTGTCATTCAGGAGTCTTTCTCTCCGTTGATCGCCGTCGATGCCACGCTCAAGAACGGTATGTCGTTCAATGTGGATTATAAGAAATCGAGGGGGCTGGCACTCAGTACGGTCAGTTATCAGCTAAATGAAACACAGACCAAGGAGATCGTCCTGGGCTTCGGTTACCTGATGCGCAATGTGGACATTCCGTTCCTGACCGGCAGTAATAAAAAGAAGGGGAAAGGAAGCCGGGATCGGGAGCAGCCCGACCAGCAACAAGATCCCAATCAACGAAATAACCGCGGGCCGCGCGGCCGGGGACTGCAGGGCAAAGACCTGGACGTCAACTTTAACTTCTCCCTGCGCGACGATGTGACCTTCGCCCACCGCCTCGACCAGGGCATCATCGAACCGACCCGTGGCAACTATACCCTGAGCTTGTCTCCATCTGCGGAATACCAGCTCAACCGGCGCTTGTCGCTCCGTTTGTTCTTTGATTACCGGCGAACGGTGCCGAAGACCTCGGCAGGTTTCCCTCGGACGGACACTTCCGGAGGTGTCATCGTCAGCTTCCAGCTGAATTAATTGGTGCTTCTGTAAAGTAGCTTTCCCAGCAACCCTAGTTTAACCCGGATTATTCATGAAATTGCTCGATATCATGGATAATCCGGGTTTCTGGCCTATCTCGATATCTGACAGCTGCAGGCCCTCCTCGTTTTTAGAATGATCAAAACTCTTGTTATCTTCACTGTTTAGGAAGACATTTAAAATTAAGTCACCACCATGGAAGGTAACCAAAAACGACAGGAACCTTTATCCTCCTCCGATTGGATGGCGGAAGCCGAGGCGGCTATGATCCGTTACTGCGGAGCATTTTCCCCCATCCTGATCGGCCGGGCAAAAGGGTCTTACATTTACACCAATGATGGGCGTGCCATTCTGGACTTCACTTCCGGACAGATGTGTTCGGTATTTGGGCACAACCATCCGGAGGTGGCCAAGGCCATTGCCAAGGCCTCCGAGGAGAGCATTCACCTGCTGAGCACCATGTTGTCTCCACCGGTCATACAACTGTGTAAGGAACTGGCGGCCATGCTGCCAGAGGGGCTGGATAAGGCCATTCTGGTTAACACCGGCGCTGAGTCCAATGAGATCGCTCTTCGTATGGCCAAGCTTTCCACGGGTTGTTTTGAGGTGCTGGGTTTTACCGGCTCCTGGCACGGTATGACAGCAGGTGCGAATTCCAGTACTTATGCGGCGGCCCGGCATGGATACGGCCCGGTAATACCCGGCAACCGGGCGCTGCCGGCGCCCTACGCCTACCGTTGTCCAATCCGGCATTGCCAGGGTACCTGCGACCATACCTGCCTGGAAGTAGGAATGGAACTGGTGGACAAGCAATCGGTGGGGTCGTTGGCGGCGGTGATCATCGAGCCCGTGCTGAGTGCAGCGGGCATTATTGACCTTCCGGAAGGTTACATGGCCAAACTGAAGCGTTTCTGTGAGGAGAGGGGGATGAAACTGATCCTCGATGAAGCACAGACGGCCATGGGCAGGGTAGGGGATGCTTTCGCCTTTGAACGAGATGGCGTGGTACCCGATTTTCTTACCCTTTCCAAGACATTGGGTGGCGGCCTGCCGCTGGCAGCCACCATTACCAGCAGAGAAATTGAAGAAATATGCCACTCCCGGGGTTTCATTTACGTCACCTCTCATGTATCCGACCCTTTACCGGCGGAGGTAGGGTTGGCCATGCTTCGGGTGATGGAACAGGAAAAACTGGTGGAGCGGGCGCGGGAGCAGGGCGCTTACCTGAAGGCCCGGCTTCGGGAATTGCAGGAACGCCATGAGTGCATTGGCGATGTGCGCGGCAGAGGCCTTTTGCTGGGGATGGAGATCGTTTCGGATCGCGAGAAAAAGACACCGGCGCCGGATCTGGGCTGGCGCATCACCGAACGCTGCCTGGAACTGGGCCTGAGCATGAATATCGTTCGCTTCCCTGGAATGGGAGGCGTCTTTCGCATCGCACCCCCTTTGACGGTGAGCACCGAAGAACTGGACCTGGGGGTAGCCATTCTGGACCAGGCAATTGCGGATTGTGTGGGTTGATCAATTCGATGCCCTGGATGCCCATCCCATAGATTTCCGCATCCTGGCATAGATGGAGGTATTGTCGTAGATGCCCCGGAAGTATTCGGCGCCCGGCCCGTAGGCAAAAACGGGAATGAGGGATCCCGTAGCTTGATCTGTTGAAAAGGCAGGGATCAGGGAATCTACGGTGGAGCCCGGGTTTATGGCGTATCCGCCGGTTTCGTGATCGGCCGTAACGATGACCAGCGTCTCCCCATCCCTTTCAGCGAACTTGAGTACTTCCGAAATGGCTTTTTCGAAATCGGTCATTTCGGAAATGATGTATTCCGAATTTTTTTCGTGGCCGCCCCATTCGATCTGGGCGCCTTCGACCATGAGGAAGAAGCCCTTTTCCCCACTTCGTTTGTTGAGGAAATAGGTCGCCATATTGCTGGCCAAAGGGAGGTAATTTCTGCCCTTGGCGGCAGATAGGGGCTCTTCTTCTGCGGTAAAATAGGCGAAGTTCTGCTGGGTCACGGGAACGATGTCGGTAAGGGCCTGCTCCTTATAACCGGAGACAAAATAACCTTTCTGCTCCAGTTCAAGGCGGAGGTTTCGGTTGTCGGTCTTTCTGCGGGTAAAAGCATTTTCTCCGCCGCCAACCAGGAAGTCGATCTCCGTATTCAGGAAGCTGGCGGCGATATCCTCCACCTGATTACGCAACTTTACATGAGCGATGAAGGCCGCCGGAGTAGCGTCGGTGATGGAAGACGTTGTCACCAGCCCGGTAGCCATTCCTCGTGCTTCGGCTTCTTCGAGGATGCTCATCATGGGCATGGTATCCTGGTTGACCCCGATGGCGCCGGTATAGGTTCTGACGCCACAGGCAAGGGCCGTGGAGCCAGCGGCTGAATCGGTGATCAGCCCGTCGGCGGCAATGGCCTTATGCAGGCCTACGACTGGGAATTTTTCCAGGTTGGTTTTATTTCCGTTCACGTACATGGCGGCGCTGATCTGGGAAATGCCCATGCCGTCGCCGATCATCAGTATGATGTTGCGAGGTGTGACAACTTCGGCGGGCTCCGTTCGGATTTCGGAGGTGTTACTGACGGGTATGGCGCTCAGGAGGAGCATAAAAAAAAGAGAATAAATGGTCATATTGTTGTTGTGTTCAGGCCTTCTAAATCCGGTCGGGGTTTGCCTGGTTCTTTAACGAATGTTATGCCAGGACGTACCGCTTTCCGGGCAGAGCGCGCACCACGCCCTTGAATTCCAGTTCCAGCAACAGGCTGGCCATTTCGCTGTTGGCCATTTTCAGCCTACCTGTCAGTTGGTCAATATCAATAGCCTCATATTGGTTGAGTAAATCTACAACTATTTTTTCTGCTTCCGTCAATTCGACAAAAAGTTGCTTCTGGATAGCCCGTGGGGTGCCGGGTTCTTCCCACCGCAGGATATAGGCTACATCATCGGCGTTCTCGATCAGGGCGGCCTTATGGGTTTTGATGAGGTGGTTGCAGCCTTCGGAAGTGCCGTCCTTGATGCGCCCGGGAACGGCGAAGACGTCCTTGTTGTAATCATTGGCCATGTGGGCGCTGATCATGGAGCCGCCTTTCTTTTGGGTTTCCACTACGATAAGGGCGTCGCACAGGCCGGCGATGATCCGGTTGCGCATTGGGAAATGCTCCCGGTCGGGCAGGGTATGGCTGGGATATTCGGTGAGCAGCCCTCCGCTCTGCAACATGGCCCGGGCTACCTGCCGGTGCTGCGGGGGGTAGATGCGCCGCAGGCCGTGGCCGAGCACTCCAACGGTCGGAATATCAAGGCTCAGGCATTTGCGGTGCGCCGTGATGTCGATCCCATAAGCCAGCCCACTGATGATGGTAGCGCCATAGCGCTTCAAGCCTTCTACCAGTTCTTCGCAGGTGTGTACCCCGTGCACAGAAGGCCGGCGGGTGCCTACGATGGCGACGATACGTTCACCATTGAGGTCGGCCTGCCCCTTGTAATATAGCATGGCCGGGCTGTCGGGGTAATGGCGCAACCGCCCCGGGTAGTCGTCATCCAGGTAGAATAAGGCCTGAATGCTGTTGTCTTCAATGAAGCGCCATTCTTCCTCTGCACGCCCTAGTACATCCTGGTTGACAATATTGTCGGCAATAAGCGGCCCCACTCCCGGGACTTTCAGTAATTCCCGTTTTCTGGCCTCGAACACAGCTTTGACCCCGCCGCAATAGCTGACCAGGTTGCGGGTGGTCACCGGCCCCACATTGGGGATAAGGGTTATGGCTATTTTGTATAATAATTCCTCCATCGGTTTAGGTTCTTTTAATAACAGGCGCAACCGGGCCGGCCGACAGCCTGTATTGGGGTGTCCTGGTTAAAATACGTCAGCAACCGGCTACTGAAGGGAGGTAAACCCTTCCCCGGTTTCTGAGGGATTTTCTACCTTTATGCGGTACACCGGCGAAAGGTAGAAACAGCTAACAGCTGTTCAGCATTTTAATACGTTACTGTGAGAAAAGTGGAAAGCGTTACTTCAAACAGAGCCTGAAAAGCGCCCCTGTTCCTATCGACATAGATCAACTTGCAGCGTTGCTAATTTACAGAGATTTTTGAAAAAAACGTATCCCCAAAACAAATTGTTTATGAGTAATAAACCTGGACTTCTACCCAAAGTGGAATTTTTAGTCATCGGCATTTTCTTCATCGGGTTTCTGATGTGGGCGGTATCCAAATGCAGCAGTACCAAAAACCGCTACCGGCAACAGGCCGCCTTCGAGGCGGAAGAACAAGCCAGGGCTGATTCCATGGAACGCATAGTGTCCGATATCATTCCGCTGGACACAACGATCAAACCGGTTAATCCTGAACCGAAAGTGGAAAAAGAGCGGGTACCCGTCCTGTACATTACGGTCGATGGGGTGAACATGCGCTCCGGGCCGGGCCTAAAGAACCGGATCATCTCCCGCCTGAAGCTTTACGAAGAAGTAGAATTTATGGGCGAGGTATCGGATTCCACCCAGGAGATCAAACTCGGCGAAAATCTTACCGCCAACGAACCCTGGGTTAAGGTCAAAACCCTCAAGGGGCAACAGGGCTGGGTCTATGGCGCCTGTGTAGATTACTACAAACACCGGTTGGAAGGTGTGGATACGGAGTAGTACGGAAACGTAGAAAGTGGCCTGCTCCTACCTCCGGTCCAGTTTTTCCAGTCCATATACCTGTATGGCCTTTACCAACTGCCGCCCCAGGTCCTTCTCCTGAGAAAATCCCGCCTTTTCCAGGGCGTCAGCCCATCCCTTGTAATCTGTATCCGAAAGCTGGCGAAGGTGGGAGAACGAACCGGTAGTGATATAGAAGCTGTGGTCCCGGAAGCTGGTCCAGGCGTTTTCGTATTGGCGGTAGCACTGGCCTGCATAGGTGCGCTGGGGGCCCTGCCAATCGGGGGTACAGCGGAGGGCAAAATGGTTGTTGGCCCCCGCCTCCGCTATTTCCGCAGTGCCGGCGAGGCTGTGCAGCAGCGCATTGCCTAGGATGATAGATGCCGGAATGCCGAACTTTTTCCGTTCGCTGGCGGCCACTTTGCTGAAGCGGGCGATATAAGCTTGTATGCTCCCTTCATCCACCTGTGCCAGGCGGTCGACGGCGAGGATCTCCCGGCGGCTGCCGGCGGTTCCGCTGAAGTCAAACCGCTCGGTGGCGGGTAGTTCGGCGGCGGTTACCGTTTGCTGGGTATTTTCCGTATACCGCTCCGGGGGCGGGGTTTTCAACTGCTGGCGCGCCGGAGTGGAGGGCCGCTGCGGCGCCTGCTCCATCCGGACCGGGCTGTTAAGGTTGATCCGGAAACTGAGGTCCTTCTTCAGGGCAACGAACAAAAGGATTAGGGCAATGCCGAGTTTGAACCAGTTGCGTTGAAGGTAGTCTTTTACTTTATCGGTAGAGGTGCTCATAACCGGCCATTTTGTTTTAATAAAAACTCAATAAACGTAGGCATTGACAAATTTAAAACAAAATGTTGTTTAAAACAAGTTTGTAAAACAATTTGGTGAAAATATTGTCCGGTTAGTGCATCAGAGCTATACATTCCGGCGTGAGCAACCGGTCATTTTCCTTTCAATACCTTTTCCATCCCCCTCAGCACTTCCTGTCCACGCTCCGAATAATTTGAAAGCGCAAAATTCTGTGCTCCCGTCTGCGCCAGCACCAGGAATACAAAATTGTCTGCCAGGACCTCATCCGGGTGAATGATGTAGTCCGTATTATCGCCGATCTGTTTGAAAAAATCGGGGATCTGGGAAGGGGAAGGCAAAGGGCTGCGATGGCCGCCCCTGGCAATCACCTGGTAGCTGCCTGCTTCTTCCCTGATGGGGTAGAGCCAGAAATCGAGATAACCAAAGAACTCGGGCAAAGCAGGGGTGTAATTGGGGGCAGTGGAGACGATCAGCGGAATGGCCCGGACCGGCAGGCTGTCTCCCGGTGGCTTGATGGTAATGGCATAGTGGACGTCGATGCCGTCGGGGTTGAGCAGTAAGCGCCGTGCCAGGCTGTCCGGGAAAACCAGGGGTTGGGTGACCGGCTCGAAACCGATCAGGCGGTAGAGGGCGTCCCGTTCTTCAGGATGTTGCCGGGAATAGATGTGGAATACCTCGTGCAGCATGACCCGGGTGAGCCCTCCGAGGTTACCCTCTGCGATCTCATTTTCAGGGATGATGATACAATCCTCCCGGGTGTAGTAAACGGAGGGGCCATAATGCAGGGCCTTGGTTTTGATCAGGCGGATGCTTGCCGGGAAAAGGCCGGGTTCCAGCTGCTCGGTCAAAGCAAAAGCCTTTTGGAATGCTTCCCGTAGCAACTTCTGATCCTCTTCGCTGAAGCTTTCCACATCCTGCCGGAGGAACTCCCGATAATCTTTCAATAATTCTTCCCGGCGGAAGGTATCGGGCAGGAGGCGGCCCATCTGGATGGACATATCCAGCGGGCTGATCTTTTCAAAAAAGCCCTCGTCCTCATCCCGCACGATAGCCTGCGCCGCTTGCAGGCTGTCCAGGAAAACCACTTCGTGGCCAGTACCGAGCTGCAGTAACCCCTGAGAGGGCGCCTGCCGGCAGCTGAAAAGGGCAAGGGGAAGGAGGAGGAAGTAGAAGTGTAGTGAGGTAATATGCATGTTGTGATCCGTTTTATTGTGGTGAATGTGCGATGTTTGATTTGCCTGCGGCGGGGCGCCAAGAAGAGGGCGGCAACCTGTAGCACATCGCAAATCAAACATCGCAAATCAAACATCAAAAATCGCACATCGCAAATCAAACATCAAAAATCGCACATCGCAAATCAAACATCCCAAGGGGGTCATTCCAGCAGCCCGATAAACGGCCGGCCGTATACCACCTTAAAATCTCCCTTCTCCAGGTCTCGGCCTACCGGCTGGTAGCGTCCTCCCAGGTTTTGGGCGAGGAACTGCTCGGCGATGGCCCAGAAGGAGATCCAACTGCCGGGTTCCCGGAAATCGTGCACTTCTTCCGGGTAATAGAAATAAACCACTTCTTTGCCTGCTGCGTTCAGGGCATCGGCAAACTGATCGACCTGTTTTTGAGGCACTCTGCCGTCCTTGCTGCCGGTGGTCAACAGGATGGGGCGTTGATAATCCTGAACGTGGTTGATGGGGGAATGTCTTTGTAACAGCGCTTTGCCCTCCGCCGTGTTAGGGTCGCCGACACGGTTGCGCCAAAGAGGGTTGTCGGTAAACGGAATGCGCAAAAAAGCATCCATATCGGTTGGGCCGTACATAGAAATTCCGCAGGCATAGAGCCCGGGGGCAAAGGCAAGGGCCGCTGCTGCTGCATAACCGCCGTAGGACCACCCCCATATTCCGATCTTTTCTTCCTGGGCGATTCCCTGCCGGATGGCCCAGCGGGTAATGTCTACCTTGTCGTAGTGCATGGCCTGGCCCCACTGCCGGTCTCCCAGGCTGATGAATTGCTTGCCCAGGCCGGTACTGCCCCGAAATTCGGTGTTGATCACGGCATAGCCCCGGTTGGCCAGCAGTTGGAAGTTGCGGGTGTGGAACCACTGGTTCCAGTGTACGACGCCTACCCAGGGGCCCCCATGCACATAGACAATAGTGGGGAGCGGTTTCTCCGGAATGCCGTCGCCATTTGCATCGGCGCCGGGAGGGAGGTACACCTGGGCCGGTAGTTCATAGCCATCGCGGGTGACGACGCTGAACGTCCGGCGGCTAGCCAGCGGGTATCCGTCCAACGCCGGATAATCGTTGAAGAGGCGGGTGAGCTGTCGGGCATCACGGTCAAAGAGATAGTATATCGTGGGGCCTCCGTCCAGTTTTCTGAGCAACCAGCGGCGGCCGTCGGCACTTGCATCGGCAAAACTGGCGTTACCTTGCAGCAGCTTGTCGGCATAATCGAAATCGGCCTGGGCCCGGTGGTCCAGGAAGTGGCGTCGGGCGGAGCCGAAGACACTGAGTACCATCTGGGGGCGGCCATCAGGGCCTATCATGGCGCCGAAAGGCAAAATATCGGCCTTCCCGTCAGCGATGAGCAACTCGGTAGTTCCGTCCTGTACATCGATGGCCATCAGGGCGCACTTATCCCGCGCGGAATTGTCGGTAGCATAAACCGTTCGCCCGTCGGCGCTGACACTCACCACATCCTGAAAACCGCCGATAAACTGGGTTTCGTCAAATGGGAAGCGCAGCCGTTCGGCCCACTCCCTGCCATCGAAGGTATAAATGGAGTAGCCGTTGATGTCGTTGAGCAGGCGGCCGGCGCGCAGGCGCAACTGCTGATCGAACGCGAGTTTCTGAAAGTCCAGCGGAGGGCTTATCTTCTGGTATTTTCCGGTATGAAGGTGGATCAGGTAGATGCCGTTGAGACTGTCCTTCTCTCCGACGATGGATACAGCAGCCTCGTCGGGGCGTAGCGGGCTCAGGGCCTCGATGCGCAATTGCTGAAAGGGGAAGAGGGTAATGGACTGTTTCCTTCGGCCGTCCGGGCCCATCAGGATGAGCTGCTTGCCGGCGCCCTGTACGACCGCCAGGATGCTGCCATCCGAAGTGAGCTTCCAGTTGAGCAATGCGCCATCAAAGGGCAGGCTCTGCTCCCGGCCCGGCTTTTGAGTGTCCAGATAAAACAAGCGCCCTTCCTGCACGCTTCGCCGCTGATAGTACACGCGCCTTCCGTCGGGCGAAAGGGTTATGGCGTAATGATCCTTTTGCTGGAACAGGCTGTCGCGGGGGATGAGCGGGACTTGTCCGGTGAGGTATATCTGGAAAAAGACAAGAAGGGTTACCAGTATTGTTTTCATAAAACAGGAACAATTGGGTGATCACAGCATCATTAAAAACCTTGAGGTTCTCAGTTTCTCAAAGGTTTCCGGATAGCAGCATAACGATAACAATACAGCAATATAGCAATACGACAGTTAACCACACAGCGAATTATTTCTCACACCCCGGACTCCGCTCTCATCAGCGAAGGCGCCATACCGAAGGCTTTCTTAAATGCCTTGGTGTACGACCGCCGGTCCGAAAAGCCCAGGCGGTAGGCGATCTCTTCCAGCGTATGGCCTTCCGACAACAGCGTTTTGGAGGACTCCAGGCGGAGGTCCAGTACCTGGCGGTAGGGGGTGGTGCCGAATGCCTCCTTGTATGTCCGCAACAGATGGTATTTGGAAAGGGCAGCCTCCCGTGACAAAGCATCGAGGTCGATCTCTTTGTGAAAATTTTCCAGGATGTACTGCCGGGCAATGGAAAGGCGCCGGTACAGCTCTTCGCGTGTGGAACGGCGCTTGGCAGCAATGCCTTTCAGCTGCCGTTCTATCTCCTGCTGGCTGCGCAGCAGTTTTTCCGCCAGGGTGTAATACAAGGACTCGAAATCCAGGGGCTGGCCGCTGGCAAGCAGCGGGCGGATGGCCGCCAGGAAGGCCCCCAACTCGTTTTCGCGAACGTGATACACCTTTTCCAGAAAACTGGGCGATCTTTCCGCAACCTGGAAAGGCACGTCGAGCAGCTCCTCCTGATCTCTACATAGCAGGGCAGCGGTATCCTGAATGATCGAATCGCTGAGGTAGATACAAAAAGCTTCTACCGGCGTGTCCGACTTCAGGTAACAATCGAACGAACGGTGTCGGTTGACTACGAGGAACCGGCCCGGCTTGATGGTATGCCGCTGTCCATCAATGAAGTAGTGCTCTTCCCCGATGTGGCCGAGCTTTATGGACAGGCCGGAATCTTCGACCTTTTTTTCAAAATGGTAAAAACGGGAATGGATGACCACATTGTCGAAGTTCAACTCCTGGTGGCGAAGTTGGTCCGACATGCGCTGTACCCGCAGGGATGTGCTTTTTGTCATATCGTCTAGTTTTCGAAATAGAAATTACCCGCAACTCCTGTGGGAAGGGAGAAGCGAAGAAAACCAGACTGAAAAAAGATGATGTATAACGAAAGCGTAAAGATGCTGAATTTCAGCTGGACAGAAAAGCCAAATCTATGAACGGCGCTTTTTTGTCGACGGCAGATTACATTGCCGGAAGTTGATACAGGCGGGCATCCGCTCCATGTCAACTTCCGGCGATGTAAGTAGATGGCCTATTTTTCAGGCCGTTTCCTTCAGCGGACTACAAAGGCCTTCGCATCGGAATAATTTCCCGAAGCCAGTTGCAGCGTGTAGACGCCAGCAGGCAGTTGAGTATTGATCTCCAGCCCGTGCCATCCCTGCTGTTGCTGGCCGACGCGCTGGGTGAAGACCTGTTGGCCGTTGAGGTTGAAAACCTTTACCACCACTTCGGCAGGGCGGGGCAGCACGTAACTCAGCATCAGCATTCCATCAGTGGGATTAGGTGAAAGCCGAAGCCGGAGTGCGCCGGGCTCGGGCTCTTCTTTGGTATCCACCGTATAGTCAACCGGTTCGGAGGTGTACAGGCGATACTCACCGGCTTGCAGCGGCAGCAGTATATTGGGCGTCGTGACGTTGACCGGCTCCCGGCTGAAAAATTCATACCATGTGCCGGCAGAAGGGAATACGCTGGAGGCATTAGCCGCATTGAGGCCCATATTAGCTACGGCAACGGCCGTAATGTCGGAACCAAATAATTTAACCTTTTTGACGGTTCCGCTTAGTTCCGTTTCGAAGTTAGTGGTGTGGAAAGCATCGTAAGTATTCCGTAGGGCCATGAGCTGGCGCGTCACATTGAAGAGGTGGCGTCGGGCCTCCTCCTGGAAGTAATCCCAGCGGATGGGCTTGTTGCCGGTCCGGCAGCCATCGTTTATCGAGCCATCCGGGCACCAGTTGATGGAGAAGTCATAGCCCAGTTCGCCAAATTGCCAGAGCATTTTCGGGCCGGGCACGGCGTAGAAGATCGTGCTGAGGGCCTCCACCCGGCTCAGGGCAGTTTCAAAATCCTTGACGTTATAGCTTCCGCTGGAGCTGCCGAAGGTGAGCGCTTCGTACATCAGCCGTTCTTCGTCGTGGCTCTCCATGTAGGACACCAGGGCATAGGGCGTATCCCACCCGCGGGACTTATAGGAAAGGCCGTTGAGGCCTCCGCCGCCGGCGCGGACGGCATCGCGGGACGGATGATTCTGGTTGTTCCACACCATCATCCCTTCGCCATAGGACGTTAGTTCTTTCTCTTCTGCCCAGTCGGCGAAGTGTTCCAGAATGGTATAGGAGCCTGTAGAAGTTTCCCACATGACGTCGGCGTAGTGCTTGATGATGGCGATGCGGCTGGCGTCATAGGGGCCGGCGTCGAAGGGCCCATTCGCGTTCTGAGTGAGGCCCTTCGACAGGTCGAAGCGGTAGCCATCTACTCTAAACTCGGACAGCCAGTAGCGAATGACCTTATCGATGTAGGTGCGGGTGGCGGGGCTTTCGTGATTGATGTCAAGGAAAACGCTAAAATCGTGAGTGGCCTGCTGGTTGAGCCAGGGGTTGTCGGGGGCAGGGCGGTTGTTGGCCGAGTCCCAGTAAAGCGCTCCCAAAGGGCTGGGCAGGTCGATGTGGTTGTATACAACGTCGAGGATGACAGCGATACCCCGGGCATGGCAGGCATCGATGAAGCGTTTGAACTCTCGAATAGGGCCATAGTACTTGTCCAGTGCCATATGGAAGGTGGGGTTGTACCCCCAGCTCTCGTTGCCGGCAAATTCGTTGACCGGCATCAGCTCGATGGCGTTGACGCCCAGTCCTTTGAGATAGTTCAGCGTATCGATGAGGGTGGTGTAGTCGTGGCGGGCGATGAAATCGCGCAGCAGCAGTTCGTAAACCACCAGTTCTTCTCTGGCGGGGCGGTTGAAATTGTTCACCTGCCAGTTGTATTCGGCTACGCCGGGGTCGATAAGGGTGACTATGCCCTGGGCGCCGGCCGGATAAGCAGGAAGGTTCGGATAGGTTACATTGGGAATGAAAGGGTCGTTCCCCGGATCCAGGATCAGGGTGCTGTAGGGGTCGGCAACGCGAATTTCTCCGTCTACCAGATACTGGAAGGTGACCGGGCCGTCGGCAGGCAGGCCGTCGATCTCGATCCACCAGTGGCCATCATCGGTCGGCGTCATTTGGTAGTCGGTGTTGATCTGGTAATTGTTGAAGTCGCCGAGCACGAAGACGTTGTCCTTATTGGGAGCGTAGAACAGCAGTTGGAGGGCGCCGTCCTGGAAGGTGATCCCGGGTTCCAGGCCTGCCGGCGGATTGGCAGGGGGAATATCCCGTACAACGATATACGTAAACTCGAGCGTTTGCTGGCCATTGCTGTTCTCGACGATGATCTCTACCGTATGGGTGCCCATGTTGGCGGCGGTGAGGTTGTAATTGAGTACAGAGCCGGTTTGCTGCGTAACCTGGTTGCCATTATCCAGAACCGTGAAAGTAGATGCCTCGGTAGCGGCCACCATGATCGGAATGTTCTCTCCGGGAGCCACGAGCACCAGGCTGGAAGGGCTCTGCAACAGCGCCCCGCCATCGTACACGTCCATGAAAATATCGTTGCCGCCGGCGGCTCGTCCGGACTGGCTGCCGTCGCCATTGCGGAATACGAAGGCCAGCTGTTGTATTCTTTCCCCACCCGGAACGTCGTAGAAGTCGCGAATGGAGGGAGAATAGGTAAAGCTGTAAAGGTTATTTTGCCCGGGAACAGGCGTCAGGCGCCAGCTGGCATTGGCAAGGCCCCAGGTGGTCGGTACAAAGCGCCAGTCGGAAGGGCCGCTGCTCTGGCTGGTGATCACACCTGTGTGGAAATAGACGTCACAATTGCAATTTTCCAGGCCGCGGTCTCCTTGAGTGGCGTCGAAGAAGATGGTCACTTCTTCATCCGCGGTGGGTAAGGCAGGCTCACTGTAAACGACCTGTGCCCGTAGCGCGTAAGTGGAAAAGGACAAAAAAAGGAATAGGAGTAATTTCCGATACATTGCTGTTCGATTTTGATGGTTTGAGTTGGCAGTTTGGCAATAGGTAAGAAGAGGCGGTAGTTTGGTTGATTTGGTTGATTAAGTTGATGAGGGGGCAGCCCAGTAAACTCAATAAACTCAATAAACCAAACAACCTGAGGCGAGGTCAAAATTACACAATACCCTAAAAAAAAGAGATTCTTTGGTGAAATTTGTGGCGCAGCGGCGGATGGAAGACAGAAGCGTCGCCCTTTTTGCACTGTTTTTTAACTACCCCGAAAGGAAAGGCAGCTGAAAAAGGAAGGGGCGGCGGAAAAGCGTCCGTCGCCCCTGATCTTTTAGCCTATTCTAAACCAGTAGGTTTGTCTAGTAGCGGTCAGAGTTGTAGTTGCCATCGTTGTAGCTGTCGCGACGGTCGCGGCGGTTGTAGTTGTCGCGGCTCCCCGAGCTGTCGCGGCGGTTGTAATTGTCGCGGCCACCGCTGCTATAGCTGTCGCGGCGGTTGTAGTTGTCGCGGCCACCACCGGAGTTGTCGCGGCGGTTGTAGTTATCGCGGCCGCCGCTGTTGTAGTTGTCGCGGCCACCGCCACCGTAGCTGTCGCGGCGGTTAAAATTGCCGCCGCCCTGGCGCCGGTTGCCGCCACGCGGTTCGGCTTTCTTAACAACGATCGTGTTGCCATCCAGGTCGGAATCGTTCAGTTGTTCGATGGCGGCATAGGCCTCATCGTCATTGGGCATTTCGACAAAACCGAAGCCTCTGGATTTCCCGGTGAAGTGGTCGGTAATTACTTTGGCTGAGTCTACTGCTCCGAAAGATTCAAAAATTTCCCGAAGCGTGTCGCTGTCGGTGTCAAAATTAAGCCTAGCAACAAAAATGTTCATTACAAAAAAAGTTAATAAGTGAAAAAGATGAAAAAATGCCACATTGATACTCCCGGCCAACTCCAGCTCGGTGCTTGCTCACCTTAGCGGCAGCATCCTAAGCATAGTCAGGATTTTTCGCGGGCTTTCTAGAGGGGAAGGTCCCAGAAAACGGCTGGCTAAACTCGGATGGTGGGGAGGCTTCGTTTAAACCTTAAAGATTAGACGAAATCGATTTTATTGGTCACATACCTTATGGGATAAAAAAGAATATAAACCTGAATAAAAAAACGCAATCAAAGGTAGGGAAAAAAGAAGGTAAGAATCAAGAGGGGAACGAAAAAAATAGTATGATTACCGGCGCGAAAGGCCCGGCAACACTCACTGTAGCCACATCTCGGTACTTTTTCCCTGGCAGTGGCGCCCGATAAGCGCAGCGGCACTTTTCAGCACTTTTTCCATCCCTTCGTGCCCTCCAAAGTTAAAAAAGACTAAAAGCAATACCCGCGCCTCATCTCCGACCATCGTGCGGACGGAATCGCTGGTGGGGCTGCCGAAGGCGCCCTGCCCATCCCGAAGTACGGGGAGCCCGGCTATGTTGAGCGGCCCGCGGGCGATGGCTTCGTAGGGTTCGCCCTCCTGCCCGATACTCATGGTTGCCGCCCCTGCTATCTGATCGGCAGCATAACCTCCGATCGAATAATGGGTGGTGATGGAACAAAGGTTGATCACATCCACTACATTATTGATGTGATACAGCCCCTTTCCGCTCACTACCCGGCGCAGGAGGGCTTCCGCACTGGGACGGTACCGCCCGGGCTTCTTACCGGTAGCTTTATACGCTTCGCGGGTTGAGCGGATGTGCGGCAGGTTGCTGATGTCCTCGATATCGAGGCTGTTCGCGATCCGGGCGCAGGCCTGCTCCATCTCCCGGAGCAGTTCCTGTCCGCTGGGGGCTACCTGAACCTCGGCATGGATGCAACCCAGTTGAAGCTGCGGGCACTTCAGGCGCAGCTCGGTTTCGATGGTAATCTCGGTCCGTGACATGCAAGGATCTTGTTTTCAGTCAAAAGGCAGTTGGAACGGTTTCACAATTCGTTGATCCGCTATTCATTTACTCCCGGTCAACAGATCACGGATCAATGAATAACGAATCAACGAATTCCCGTCTTCGCCATCACCTTCGCCAAGGCTACGGCGCTTGGAGAAGGCTCCGGGCAGGCGGAGGCGAATTAAACCATCTCTTCCGCCCTCACCCAGGCATCGAACTGCTCACTGGTCAGGTAGCCCAGTTCGAGGGCTGCCGCCTTCAGGGTCTTGTCCTCTTTATGCGCCTTTTTTGCGATCTCCGCTGCCTTGTCATAGCCGATGTGCGTATTGAGGGCGGTGACCAGCATCAGGGAGTTGTTGAGGTTCTCTTTGATGCGGCTGTAGTTGGGCTCGATGCCTACTGCGCAGTTGTCGTTGAAACTGACGCAGGCGTCGCCGATCAGGCGGGCGGAGGTGAGGAAATTGAAGATCATCACCGGCTTGAAGACGTTGAGCTCGAAATGCCCGTTCATGCCGCCGATGTTGATGGCCACGTCGTTGCCGATCACCTGGGCCATGGCCATGGTAAGGGCTTCCGACTGGGTGGGGTTGACTTTGCCCGGCATGATCGAAGAACCTGGTTCATTCTCAGGGATGAGGAGTTCTCCGATACCACAGCGCGGCCCCGAGGCCAGCATACGGATATCGTTCCCGATCTTCATCAGGGAGACAGCTACTGTTTTCAAGGCGCCATGAGCTTCCACGATGGCGTCATGAGCAGCCAGGGATTCGAACTTGTTAGGAGCGGTCACGAAGGGCAGCCCGGTAAGCTCGGCGATCCTGGCGGCAACCTTGACGTCGTAGCCCTTGGGTGTATTCAATCCGGTGCCCACAGCGGTGCCGCCCAGGGCCAGTTCCGCCAGGTGAGGTAGCGTGTTGCGGATGGCACGCAGGCCGTGGCCCAGTTGGGCGGCGTATCCGGAAAGCTCCTGCCCAACGGTAACCGGGGTGGCGTCCATGAAGTGGGTGCGGCCGATCTTGACCACATCCATGTATTTTGCCGACTTTTCCTTCAGGGTGTTGTACAGGGCCTCGATCCCCGGGAGGGTGGTTTCCACCAAGGCCTTATAAGCGGCAATGTGCATGGCCGTAGGGAAGGTGTCGTTAGACGACTGCGACTTGTTGACGTCGTCGTTGGGGTGGAGGAATTTCTTTTCGTCGGCCAGTTTGCCCCCGCCGAGCACGTGGGCCCGGTTGGCGATCACCTCGTTGACGTTCATATTGGACTGGGTGCCGGAACCGGTCTGCCAGACGACCAGAGGGAACTGATCGTCGAGCTTGCCGGCGAGGATCTCATCGCAAACCTCGGCGATGGCATCTGCCTTTTCCTTTGCCAGGACGCCCAGGTCCTGGTTGGCCAGGGCGGCGGCTTTCTTGAGAATGGCGAAGGCGCGGATCACTTCTTCGGGCATGCGGTGGCCACCGATCTTGAAGTTTTCGGAAGAGCGCTGGGTTTGTGCCGCCCAGTATTTGTCGGCAGGTACATCTACGTAGCCGAGGCTGTCTTTTTCTTTTCTATATTCCATATTGAGTAAGATTATTTTTTACTGTTTTAAAATACCTATTTCTCCTGCATCAACACCATACGCCTGGCTACGGCATCCCTGCCTCCGACGGCCAGCCGGTAACAATAGATGCCATTCGGCAGCAGGGTTCCCTGATCATTTCGCCCGTCCCAGGCGAGGGTATATTCGCCGGCCGGCCTTTCCCCGTTTTCCAGTATTGCCACTGGTTGTCCCAGCTCGTTATACACCTCCAGAAGAACGCGGTTCTTTGTTCTCAAAGCATAGGTGATCGATGTAGAGTGGGCAAAAGGGTTGGGATAATTCTGCGCCAGGGAGAAAAGGGGTTTATCTTCTGTCCTGGGGCTTTCGGTGGAGGCTACACCATCAAATGGGATAAAACCGTAATAGACATCCTGTTCACCGTTAAAAGTAGCGGCCCAGGCCAGGTGGGCTCCGTTCGCATCGGATTTCATATCGAAGTAATCGCCCATCTTGGATTGATTCGGCCAGCCCACCTGAGGGTCAAACGGCTCCGATAGGGGCTCGTTGACACTCCAACTGAGGCCTCCGTCTACAGAAAAGGAATGGTACAGGGCGGAATGGAACCCACCGGGATCATCGCGCGTGTCGAGCCACACCACATCGATGCGGCCGTTGGGCGCCACCGACATAGTGCCGAACCACTGGAAGGCTGTAGGGTCGTTATCGTCATTGATCTTCACCGGATCGCTCCAGGTGAGCCCTCCGTCCGTACTGCGGGCAAACATGACGTCGAGCACATCAGGGGTGGAAATGCGGGAAACCGAACAGAGTAAATACAGGTTACCGTGGGTAGGCCCTTCCGAATGATCCACGCCAATCCAAACCTGCCCAAGCAGTCCGGAAGGATTGATGCCGCCGGTTACGACCCGGCCATCAAGGTTCACTTCAGTGGCGAAATCCCAGCTCGGAAGCTCGTCAGGATTGCCGGCATTGGAAGATTTGGCGACGATCAGCCTTTCGCCGCCGGTAGTGCCACACGCATATACCTCCCCTTCAGGGCCCACGGCCAACGTTCCCCAGCGCGGTTGTTCCGGTACGGTCACACAGGCTTCATAATTCATTCCTCCATCGGTAGACCGCGTAAACATTCCCCCGGGGCAAATGGAAAAAAATTGATTCCAATAGGCATAGATATTGCCATCGGTTCCCCCTCCTGTCCGGTCGATGGCCATCCACTGTTTATCACCTCCAAAGGCGTCGGTACCGGCGTCCCAGGTTCCGATACCCGTCGACTTGTAAACATCACAGAAGAAGTCATTACCTTCTGCGGTCAAACTGTTGTAGTAAAAGGTGCCTTCACTATCGACGTCAAGAACCGGGTCGGACCGGAAAACACCGGGTTGGATGACACCGGGAAACACCCAGCTCAATCCGCCGTCTTCGGAGTACGCATAACCGGCCTGCCGGAAATTGCTGCTGACCTGGTCAAATTGCCGCCAGCCGATGGCCATATGCGAAGGATTAACCGGGCTTACCGAAATGGAAGGCTCGTTGGCGGCATCTCCTATCATATTCTCCCCGGCTTCATTCACGTTCACCTGAACTGCCGTGAAAGAGGGGCCTGAGATCCGGTAAGCCGGCGAAGTTTCCATGCTCTCCCTGGACACCGGTACGTATTCATCCTCAGGATATTCCGCATATTCTTCCATCTCGTAGGGAGCGGGAAATATCAGCCTTTCCGGCACTTTCACCTGGGCGGAAGCGAAATGGCAAATAAAAAGGAGCACGATCCATGAAGGGCGGTTGAGAACCATGAGTTGTCGATTAGTTATTCAGGCTAATTCATCGCCCAAAGGTACGGTATGAGGCTTTAAAAACCCTGCTCTGAACTGGAAAATAAGGCCCGGGCTACAGGGCCTAATGCAGAAGATATGCTGCGATGTGAAAAAAATACTCAAAAGTATACCAAGCACCGGCCCGGGCTGTAAACTTATTATTTAAGAGAACGTTGTATTGACATCAAGCCTTCAAAAAACTGAAAAACCATTCCTTAATTAATCAAAAGATCCATATTATGGCTTTCAAACTTCCCGATCTGCCTTATGCTTACGATGCACTCGAGCCTCATGTCGATGCACGCACCATGGAGATCCACCACACCAAACACCATGCCGGCTATACCAACAATCTGAACAACGCTATTGCCGGTACCGAACTGGAAAAGATGAAGATCGAGGATATCCTGTCCAATGTTTCCAAGTACTCCACTGCGGTACGCAACAACGGCGGCGGATACTGGAACCACAAGCTGTTCTGGGAGATCATGTCTCCGAATGGCGGCGGCCAGCCCTCCGAACGCATGAACATCCACAAGGCGATTATGCGCGATTTCGGCTCCTTCGACAAGTTTAAAGAAGAATTCGCCGCCGCCGCCGCCACCCGGTTCGGCTCTGGTTGGGCCTGGCTCTGCGTGGATAAGGAAGACAAACTCTTCATTACCTCCACTCCCAACCAGGACAACCCCCTGATGGACCTGGCCGAGAAGAAAGGTACCCCCATCCTGGGCCTTGACGTCTGGGAGCATGCCTACTATCTGAATTACCAGAACCGCCGTCCCGACTATATTTCCGCCTTCTGGAATGTGATCAATTGGGATCAGGTGACCAAGAACTACAACGACGCGAACGAAGGCGCATCAAATTTATAGGCTGAACAGTAAATAGGAGTTCATCCCGAATTTTCGAAATGCACGAATCCTCCTCCAGGATCGAAAAATTCGGGATGATCCATGTTTTCTTCTAATGACACAGCCATATTTCTGACTTCAAAACTTGTCGTTTTCCCGGCAACCTGAGCAGGCCACCTTGCGGGCTACGAATAATTAGTGTATATTTGCTCAACAAATGTTCTTTTACAAACATGCTTTAGGTGTAAAGTGAATCACAACATATCCAAAACACGCTTAGAAACAAAAGACGCTTTACCCCGATGGGAAGAATGTAGATTTTACTGAACCCTTTTTTTTCATTTAAAGCTTTTCCCATGATCATTCTAGGCATTCTTCTACTGATCTTGCTATTGTTCAACTTTGAGTTGATCGAAGCATCCTGAATCTTAATCGCCAAGAAACTACGAGATTAGCCGTCCGGCTGTCTAACATGTACGAAAGAGTTTATCAAAAAGGCTTGTACCCCCGGTGCAAGCCTTTTTTGTAGGTACCACAATGAGAAAGCCCCTTCCTGAAAACCAGCCGGGTTGCGCCACTGGCCTTCTCTCGCTGCCTCCGTTGGGTGGAAACGCCCTGTTTCCACATATTCCCCCACATTTTCCCTGCTGTTGCCGCACGAAACCAAACCAATAGCCCCGCTTTCCGTATACTTTGGGTATATGCCCCGAACAAGCGGCATACACATACAAAAAAATGCCTAACTTTAACTCAAATAAACGGCGCGAAGCATTAGTCCATGTTCTACACCCCTGAAGAGATCAAAGGTTTTGAATCGCAACTGGAACTGCTCATCCGCAAGCTCAACTTCCTGAAGAAAGAGCGGGGGCTTGCCGTGGACGCCAACGCTAAATTTTCTCTGGATGAAGAGATCATACAGTTGGAAGGGCAGGTACGCGAGCTGAAGGGGATCCTCGCGGGCGCTCACAACATCCATACTATAGACAAAGATAGCCTGCTGCTGGATGTTGCCCGGGGCCTGAATATCGACGAAGATGAAGAGGTGGGCCTGCTTCACCTGGTGAATGTAGACCGCAAGGACATGCGGGGGAAGTTCTGGGATGCTTTCGATGAAAAGGAGGAGAAGAAGCAGGAGTTCCAATACTACTTCATCAGCGCCTGCCCCAGCCAGATGCCCCCCAGCTTCGCCGAACGCATGGTGTATGAACTTTTGGCGGAAGAACTCGACGGGGACTCCGACTCCCTGCACATCATCACCCACGAAGATACCGGCCGGCTACGCATCCAGGACCTGCCGGTAGGCCGCAACACCCGCAAATGCCAGCAACGCTTCAAGGAATACGTACAGGAACGTTTCCGCTTCGCCGATACCCAGTCTTTCGATACCTTTATCGAAACGGGCGTGCCCAAGTTGCCGTACGACTTCGTGGCGGTAGCCTTCGAGATCCATGAGCGCAATTGGGAGGATTTCCTGCCGGAATACCTGCAATGGATGATCGACACTTTCCGCTGTCCGCACCAGGATGTGCCTTCCTTCCTGTTCTTCTTCGTAGTGTATATCGAAAAGCAACACGAAGGCAGGCCGAGCTCGGCCCAGAAAGCCATCCTTGAGTCCCTCGAGGGTTTGGCTCAACGCAATGAGACCACCCTCCTGACCCCCCTGATGCCCGTTGAGGAAGGTGACCTGCGCGCCTGGTTGATGGACCTCGGAGAGCGCAATCCCAACAAAGTGCAGGAGGTGTTGGAAGTCTTTCTCTCCGGTTTGCGGGAGGAAGACCAGCGCTTCTACCAGGAAAAGAAATTGCTCAACATGAAAGATATCGAAGAATTGCAGGCGATCATCTATCGCATTGCGAATGAGTGAATTATCCCCAAAATTAATCGAAAAAATACGCCATGAGCTTCCATTTATACAGTGAGAGCGGGCAGCGCGAGCTGCCTAAGATCAGCCTCAACGAAAAGATCAATGACCCCCGCCTGTACCTGCCTCCCAAAGGATTGGTGGGAGCGGTCAACGTAGCCCTCAACCTGGGACAGCCTCTGTTGCTCACCGGCGAGCCGGGCACCGGTAAGACCCAGCTGGCGCACCATGTGGCCCACTACTTCCAAATGGGCAAGGTGATCGTATTCAACGCCCAGACGACTTCCACCGCCAAAGACCTGTTCTACCGCTACGACGCTCTGGGCCATTTCCAGTACAGCCAGACCCAAACCGAGCCGCTGGCCCCCGAGCAGGTTGAGCAAAAGTACATCCGCTACCAGGCGCTCGGGGCCGCTATCCGCAGCCAGAGCCGCCGGGTGGTCCTGCTCGACGAGATCGACAAGGCCCCCCGCGACCTGCCCAACGACGTGCTGGCCGCGCTGGAAGACCTGCGCTTCGACGTGCCCGAGGTGGGCAAAAGCTTCGAAACCACCGCCGATAACCGCCCCGTTATCATCATGACCTCCAACTCGGAGAAAAACCTGCCCGACGCCTTCCTGCGGCGGGTGGCCTACTTCCACATCGAATTCCCTTCTCCTGAAGACCTGCTGCGCATCCTTCAGCAAAAACTGGACGGCTTCGACGCAGCGGCTGGGAAAAAAAAGCTCGACGCCATCATCGAACACTTCGGCATGATCCGTTCCAAGGACAAGGTGAAGCTCAAGAAAAATCCGGCCACCGCCGAATTGATCCAATGGGCAGCCCTGCTCCGAAAGATGGGCTTCGATGCTTCCAAACTGAGCAACCTCAAGGGGTTGAGCGCCGAGGAGCGGGAGCAACTTAGCTTGTCCTACTCGGTGCTGGCCAAGAATAAGGATGACCTGAAGGGCCTGCAGGGGCTGTTGTGACTTGGGGGGGCTGGGGTTCCGGGGGTTCTGGGTTTCTAGGTTTCTGGGGGTTTGTAAGGTTTCTGGGGTTTCTGGGGTTGCGGAGTGACAAAAAAAATGAATATGGGGACAGTTAATCGATTTGAGGATTTAAAGATTTGGCAATCGGCCAGAGAGCTGAGCAGGGAAATATACAGGCTTTCCGGCAGAGAACCGTTTGTACGGGATTTCTCCTTGAAGAACCAGATCAGGGCAGCTTCAGGTTCTGTGATGGATAATATTGCAGAAGGGTTTGAAAGGAGTGGCAACAGAGAATTTATCCAATTCCTCTCCATTTCAAAAGGGTCATGCGGAGAGGTGCAATCTCAATTATACAGAGCTTTAGATCAGAAATACCTTTCCGAAGAGGAATTCCAGTTATTGTATGAACGAGCCAGGAAGATTAATGTAGGCATTGCCAATCTCATTACTTATTTGAGAGACAGTGGTATCAAGGGACAAAAATTCAAGGAATCAATCGTCGAATACATAACTAAGAATATGAATGAATGACCCTCAGAAACCCAGAAACCCCAGAAACTAAGAAACCCAGAACTCCATAAACTAAGAAACCCAATAACCCTCATGCCTCACCCCGGCACTCACCACCACCTCCTAGCAGAACTGCTTACCACGCTCCGGGCAGAAGGCTACCCTTTGGGCACTGGCCAGCAGTTGCGGGTGCAGGAGTTGCTGAGCAGGCTGCCGGAAGACACCACTGTGGAGGAGATGCCTTTCCTGCTGGCGCCCCTTTTTGCCAGCAACCCCAAGGAACAGGCCCGTTTCTATGAACTGTTCGAACAGTGCCGCCGGAGGACGGAAGCTTTTTACAAAGAAATAGAGAGGGAAGAGCGGGCGGAACCGGACCACCAGGAACGCCGGTACCGCGGGCTCATCTGGCTGCTGGTGCTTTTACTGCTGATCCCTCCGGCCATTGTGATCTATCGGCTGACGCAGCCGGTAGGCCGGCCCTTTATTGAAAAGCCCTTCCAGGTGCAAGCGGGAGGACAAGCCCAGGCCTGCCTCGAGGATTCCACGGACCTGAAGGGGTTCGGCACTCCGGAAAGCTGGGAGGTCGTCTACCCCGGACTGGGCAACCTAGGTACTTTCTTTGTCGATACGCCCCAGTGCCTGACTTATATCGCCCAGGATCTCATCTATGGGCAGGATTCTGTTGTGCTGGAGTGGTCGAATGCCGAGGGGCGGAAATTGCTCGTGCATTACAAACCCATTGTCGTACTCCCGGAAGAACCAGCTTCGGATACCTCCAGTACGGCGGAACTGTTTGAACCGGAACTGCCGGCGTACAACTTTGAGGAAAAGGGATACCCTTTCAGCCATGACCCTTTGGCATTTATGGTTCAGGCTCCTTCTCCTTTGCGCCAATTTCTGGCGAAGAACTTCTACTGGCTCAAGTGGGGCGGGCTGCTGCTGTTCACTACTCTTCTGCTGGCGGTGCTGTTTTACCGCGCCTACCGCCGCCGAAAACTGATCGCCGAGCTGGAGGCCAACAATAAGCCGCCCTATGCCTGGAACATTCGCATCGAAGGGGCAGAGGCGGTTCACCTGGGCGATGATTTCAGCTTCCTGCTCAACCTCATCCGGCAACGCACAGGCAGCGAAGCCTTCCAACTGGATGTGCCCAGGACCATCGGCGCCACCATCGAGCAGGGCGGCATGCCCACCTTCCGCTTTTTTCAGCAGACCCAGCCTCCGGAATACCTGCTGTTGATCGATCAGCAATCGAGCCGCAACCACCGCGCCCGGCTGCTGGATATGTTGTTCCGGGTATTCCACGCCAATGAGGTGCTCATCGAACGCTTTTTCTACGATAATGACCCGCGGGTATGCTACAATGAGGCCTATCCGGAGGGTGTGCCGCTGGCGGAGATACAGCAGCGCTATGCCGGTTCGCGCCTCATCGTGGCGGGATACGGCATAGCTCTGCTCAACAAGCTGACCGGCAAGCCCGAACCCTGGAGCCGCCTGTTCAGCGCCTGGAAATACCGCCTGCTGCTGACGCCCCGCCCCACGGACAGTTGGGGGAAGCGCGAGCGCCGGCTGGAAGAGATCTTTACCCTATTGCCCCTTTCCATGCAGAGCCTGCTCTTCTGGCTGCAGGAACTGGAAATGGAAGAAGACGCCCGCTTCGACACCTGGCCGGACCGGGTAAAGGATGCCCCCCGGGCGCCCATCGAGCTCAACGGCGCTCTGGCGCCCAGCCTGCAGGGACACTTCAGCGAACCCATGCTGCAGTGGATCGCCGCCTGCGCCATTTACCCCGCCCTTCACTGGGACCTCACGTTATACCTGGGCCAGCAGCTTTCCATTGATGGGGAAAACCTGCTCACCGTTGAAAACCTGCTGCGCCTCACCCGCCTGTCCTGGTTTACCGAAGGGCGCATCCCTCCCTCCGGCCGCATCAGTTTACTCAGCTGGATGGAAACGGAGCACCCCCAATTGCTGGAGCGGCTGCGGGCGCAGGTAGCAGATATCTTACAGCAAAACCCGCCGCCTTCCGACTCAGCCGCTTTCGAGGACTATCGCATGAACGTGGCCCTCAACGAGTGGCTTACCACCAAGAACAAAAGCCGCAAAAAAGAACTCGAGCAAGAACTGGGCCGCCTTATGGAGGCCGGCGCCGAGGCCGACATTACCGTCATCAAACAGTTGCAGCGCGAGCGCCATCCGCTCGACTTTATCGTTCCGGATGCCTGGAAGAAGTTCCTCCATCCCCACGGCCTGCCCGGCCTGGGCTGGCGTGGCGAATGGCGGGATGTGCTGCGATGGGCACTGCCCCTTTGGATACCCGCCCTGTTGCTGACCGCCTGGCCCTGGGATATCAAGCTGTCGGAATGCAACGGGCCACTGGTGGAGTACCGGCTGGATGGAAAGGAGTTTCTGCTTTGCCTTAGTGATGAGCTGGGCTTGGCGGCCATGCTGGAGGAACATACTAAAGTTGCTGTTGCGTTTGATTCGCTTCCCGGCGCCAATGCCGTGAACCGGAACGTGCTGAACTGGCTGGAAGGGCAGGGCGCGACAGTAGAACTTCCGCTCTCCGAATTCAACCTGAAAGCAGGGTGGAGCTGGCAGGCGAACCAACTCAAACGTTGGGGAGAGGGCCGGGTGGAGGTTTCCGGAGAGGTTTTTACCCTTTCCGGTTCTGGCGAAACAGCCATACCTGCCTCCTGGCAGGCCGAGTACCGCAGCAATATGGCGGTGGCCTATTACAATAAAGGCGTAGAGCTGTACCAGGCGGGCTCCTTGTACTTCGACCTGAGCCCGGAACGACGGCAAGCCCAGTTCCGCGAAGGCCTGGACGAATGGAAAAAGGTGAAGGACGGGACCAGCACGCTGGCCCCTGATGCACAACAATCTATGCTGCGCACCTTCGAGCGGCTGGGCCTGCGTGAAGCCTCCCAACTGGAGGAAGGGCAGGTGACAGCGGAAACCCTGCTGAACAGCTTTGAACAGGTGCTGGCGGAGGGCCAGGCCAAGGTGTGCGCGTACTTTCAGGAAGCCATCCGCCTGGATTCCACTCAACTCGATATGTACCGCATCCGCCAATGGTGCAGCGGGGAAGTGGCGCCGGATACCATCCCTGCCAAGGCCTGTTATGTGGTCAGTAACGTGCCCAATGAAGTGGCGCTCCGGTCCCGTGTGCTGACGCGGGCCGAGGCCGATGAACTGAACGCCGCCTACGGAACCCCTGAATGGAGCAAATTGCGGGTCAATATAGAAACGAAAATAAAACCCATCGCCCTCGGTGAGGAAGTGCAACTGCTGGAAGAAGGGCCGGATTATTATCGGGTACGCTCCAAAGGCGTAGAGGGGTATATCATTAAAACCTATAAAGGCAGCCCGGTGCTGTTGCCCTGTGCCGAAAGCCCAAAGGCAGTCGGCGAGCCCGCCCCGCTGGAAAAAAAGAAAATACCATCGGTAAGAGTTCCAGGTAAAAGTCCCAGGATGGTGGTAAAGCCGCTGTTGGTGCCAGTTGATCCGGACAATAAACTAAGCGGAAAGGCCAGCCCCGACGCTTCCAATCCTGATATCTCACAACGGGCCTACACCTCCCGCTACCTCTGGTGCCTGGACAACCCTCATGGCAACGATACGCCCGGCAAGCGGTCGCCCGTCTTCGACGACGGTAAGACCCAGCTTTTCGAGTACGAGCTCAGCCGCGATGTCGTCGACCGCATCATCCGCCGCCTCGACGAAATTGGCGTGCCGTACTACCGCATAGTACCGGAAGCGGAAGACATCAGCCTGCAGGAACGCGCCCGAAGGATCAACAATGAGAAAAGCCAACTGCCCAAATTATCTGTTTCGGTACATTTCAACGCCGGCCCGCCGCAGGGGAAGGACCCGTCAACGGATTGGGCGCATGAAAGCCTGAAGGGAGCGGAAGCCTGGTATTACAGCGCTTCACAGGACGGACGCCGCCTGGGAGCCATCTTCCTGGAAAAGGTGATCCGCAAAACAGAGCTCCGGAACCGCTACCTGAAATCCAAAGAAGGCAGTACGGAGTTTTACCTGCTGCGCAACGTCAATTCTCCCGTCACCCAGGTCGAGAACGGCTTCTACAACAACCGCGCCGACGCCGCCCTGCTGGCCCAGCCCGCCTTTCGCCAGCGCCTGGCCGACGCCTACGTGGAGGCCATACTGGCCATCGACGCCTACGGCCTGGAGAAAACGCCCGCTCCCCTTATCGATGAAAGGGACAGCGACGCGGACGGCGTGCCCAACGACGGCGACCTGTGCCCCTTCACCGCCGGCCCGGCCGACAACAAGGGCTGCCCGGTGGAGGAACAAAAGCCGGAACCGCAGCCCCCGTCACAACAACAAGGAAAGCTGGATGAATTTCCGAGGACTGGCCAGGTGACGGGGCGCGACAGGGCCTACCGGACGGTACAGTTTGAAGCAGGCGGGCCTACCTGGATGGCCGAAAACCTGGATATTGAAGTGAAGAATTCCTGGTGCTACGACAACAGCCCCAAAAACTGTGCGCAGTACGGCCGGTTGTATACCTGGGAGACAGCGCAGGAGGCTTGCCGGCAATTGGGGGCGGGCTGGCGGCTGCCGACGGATGAGGAGTGGGGGGCGCTGAGGGATAGGTATGGAGGGAAAACAAAGGCCTATTCTGCTCTTATAAGTTTAGGGAATAGTAGGTTCTATGCGGTCCTTGGTGGTTACAGGAATCCTGATGGCAGCTTTGAAAACCTTGGAATAGGCGGCTCCTATTGGAGTGGGACACAGCGGAGCGAGCAGAACGGATGGTACTATAACTTGAGTGGCTACTATTCCACGGTAGACCGCGATTACTCCCTTAAGTCGTTCGGCCTCAGCTGCCGCTGTATACAGGACTGATTTTTTTCCAAAAGGAAAAAATCTTGTCTATTGTTTTTTTGACAATTAATTCACCTGTGGTTGTACACGGTCAAAAGTGCCGGGCTCCACATTAAGCGGCAATTTTCCATTGCCGCTTAATTTTTACGGCGACTCAACAATTTTCCATTGCCGCTAAAAAGTGCCGGGTTCCACATTAAGCGGCAATTTACCATTGCCGCTTAATTTTTACGGCGACAACATTTCAAACAGCTTCTTCTTACACTGTGATGTACCGCAGGTAATGATAAAATCAGAGTATTCGATTTTGCTGCCTGTTGTCTGCTGTTGGTTTCAGGGCTGCTCCAGTTGCACCACGAACTTAGGCGCTAATGGGAAATTAGCGCCTAAGGAAATTAGCGCCTAAGGGGGTTATTGCTGCACCGCCTGATACATCCGTTCCACCTCTTCCTGTGAGAAGGTGCCCAGCAGCCCGGTCTGGAAGGTGATCTCCAGGTCGCCCTGCAGGACGATGTAGCGGAAGCCGTAGCTGGTATTGCTGCTATCGATGGCCATTTTATAGATGAAGCCGTCTTCCTCTTCGCTGATAATCTGCTCGAAGTAGCGGATGCTCTTGACATCCGCCAGCTGTTCGGCCTTCAGCCGGGCGATGTCGCTGGTCTCGGCCTGGGTGGCGAAGACCTGTACGTTGTAATTGTCCGCCCCGCGGATGGTGATGTCTCGGATCAGGCCGCCGCCCAGGTCGTCGGCCTTGATCACGGCGGAGTCGGGCGCCATGATGGTGACAGGCACGCCGAAGGAAAGGAGGTCGGTTTCTTTAAGGCCGCCGCCCGGCTCGCTCTGGCAGGCGGCGAAGAAAAGGGCGATAAGGGAGAAGAGGAGTGTCTTTTTCATTGTCGTGTAATTTCATAGATTTTCTGGAGGCAAAATAATGGTTTTGTTCCAGGTTTAAGAACTTGGCCTGATGGAGGCTGGAGGAAGTTCTCCAAACCTTTTGGAACCTCACCACTTTCCAGCCTCCTAACATCCCCACTTTCCAACCTCCCCCCTTCCGCACATCCCTACTTCCGATTTCCGCTTCCCAATGCGGGTGTATATCATCAAAACGATTAACTTTGCCCAGAATTTTTTTCTCCGTCGGAAAGGAAAATATGATCAAGAGCCTACAGATACGAAACTACGCGATCATTGAGGAGCTGGAGATGGACTTCTCCAAAGGGCTAACCATTGTAACCGGGGAGACCGGCGCCGGTAAATCCATTCTGCTGGGCGCCCTGGGGCTTATTATGGGCAAGCGGGCGGACATCAAATCGCTTTACAACCTGGAGGACAAATGTGTGGTGGAGGCCCACTTCGACGTGAGCCGCTACGGTATTAAGCAGTTCTTCGAAGAGAATGACCTCGACTATGAGGACAATATGGTCATCCGCCGGGAGATCACGCCTGCCGGTAAATCGCGGGCTTTCGTCAACGATACGCCGGTGACCCTCAACATCCTGCAGGATCTCAGCTCTACCCTGGTTGACCTGCACCAGCAGTTCGATAACCTGGACATCCATCAGGTATCTTTCCAACTGCGCCTGCTCGATGCGCTGGCGGACAATAAGGGGCGGCTGCAAGAATACCAACGCGGGTTTGCCGAATACCAGTCGCACCGCCGCCGCCTGGCGGAGCTCGTCCGCCGCAATCAGAGCGCTGCCAAAGAGTTCGATTTTCTCAACTTTCAACTGGAAGAGTTCAGCGCCGCCGTGCTTAAGGCTGGGGAGCAGGAAGAACTGGAGGAAGAACTCACCCGCCTGGCCAACGCCGAAGACATCAAGAAGACCCTGGCAGGGGCGTTCCAGCAACTGAGCGAGAGCGAAGTGTCGGTGATCGGCCAACTCGAAGAGGTTGCTCAGGCCCTGAAAACCGTCCGGAAGTTCGACCCCCGCCTGGAGCAGTTCTTCGAGCGTTTCGATAGCGTGCTGGTAGAGTTGAATGACCTCTCCCAGGAATTTGAAAGCATCGCCGAAGAGACCGAGCACGACCCCGAACGCATCATGCAGGTGCAGCAACGCCTCGACATGATCTATCGCCTGCAGAATAAACATCAGGTAGCTTCTATCGAAGAGCTGCTCGAAATACAGGAGAGCCTGCAAAAACAGCTGAACGACATCAGCGACCTCAGCAATGAGATCGCCACCCTGGAAAAACAGGTTCAGCAACTGGAGGGAAACCTCCGGGCCCAGGCGGAAGAGCTAAGCCGCCGCCGCCATGCTGTGGTAGGTGGATTTGAGAACAAAGTGGAACAAATGCTGGCCCAGCTGGCTATGGAACATGCGCGCATCAAAGCGGAATTCGCCCACCTGGAGGAATTGGGGCCCACCGGTTTCGATGAGGTCAATTTCCTGTTCGCGGCCAATATGGGCAGCCGGCTCCAATTGATCAAGGACGTGGCTTCCGGCGGCGAGCTGTCGCGCCTGACACTGGTGGTTAAATCCCTGGTGGCCAGCGCTATCCCGCTGCCTACGCTGATCTTCGACGAGATCGACACCGGAATTTCCGGCGATGTGGCCCTCAAGATGGGCAATATCCTGCGCAGGCTGAGCGATGGGCATCAGGTTATTTCCATCACGCACTCTCCACAGATCGCTTCCAAGGCCGATGTGCATTACTTTGTGTACAAGCGCATAAAAGAAGGGCGGACGATCACCGAGTTGCGCAACCTGGAACTGGAAGAGCGCATTCATGCCATCGCCACGATGCTGAGCCAGAGCCCGCCCAGCGATTCAGCTATTGCCAATGCGCGGGAGTTGCTGAAGGTAGGGGGGAGATTATGATTTGTGATGTTTGATTTATTATTTATGATGTTTTGAATAACGATGTTTGGCCCGGTTTGGATAGAGGTGGTGGGCGAAGGCTGATCATCGATGTAAAGGAAAAACTTAAACGACAACCTCTCACAGGAAATAGCCCCCTCCCTTGGAGGGGGTTGGGGGAGGCTAAAAGTAAATAAAATGAGTAACAACCTGCTAAAAGGAAAAAGGGGCGTCATTTTCGGCGCGCTCGACGACAAATCCATTGCCTGGAAAGTAGCTGAGCGCTGTGTGGAAGAAGGCGCCACGATCACCCTGACCAATGCGCCCGTAGCCATGCGCTTCGGTGAGATCCAGAAACTGGGCGAAAAGCTCCATGCAGAGGTTATTCCTGCTGACGCTACCAGCCTGGAAGACCTGGAGGCCCTTTTCCAAAAATCGATGGAAGCCATGGGAGGCAAGATCGACTTTGTTCTGCACTCCATCGGTATGTCGCTTAATGTGCGCAAAAAGAAAGAATATACAGACCTGAACTACGACTGGATGCAGAAAACCTTCGACATCTCTGCTATCTCTTTCCATAAAGTCATGCAGACGCTGTGGAAGATGGAAGCGATGAACGACGGGGGCTCCATTTTGGCGCTGACCTATATCGCTGCACAGCGTACTTTCCCCGATTACAGTGAGATGGCAGAATCAAAAGCATTGCTGGAATCTTTCGCCCGTAGCTTTGGCTACCATTTCGGCGAGCGCAACAACGTACGCGTGAATACCATCTCTCAGTCGCCTACCAAAACCACAGCCGGCAGCGGTGTGAAAGGTTTTGATGAATTTTTCGACTATGCGGACAAGATGTCCCCTCTGGGCAATGCCTCTTCTGAATCCTGCGCGGATTATTGCGTCCTGATGTTTTCTGATTTCACCCGTATGGTGACCATGCAAAACCTCTATCATGACGGCGGTTTCTCCAGTATGGGCATGAGCCCGAAGGTTTTGGATATGTAGGGGAAAAGCGGTTAAATGGTAGTCGCTGAGCGGGGGCCGGTTTTTTGGGGTTTCTGGGTTTCTGAGGTTTCTGGACAGACAACTTAGAAACCCGGAAACCGGGTTCTACCATCCTATTCCTTTCCCACCATCTCTCCCTTCTACTTCTGGCTGACAAATCCATAGGCAAGGGTTCCGTATCTTGGCACCTATTTTTATCCATTCCTAAAAAAGAAATTTATGAAGCTGTTAGTACAACTGGCCCTATTGCTTTTTTGCGTGCCTGCCCTGCTCCCTGCCCAGCAGCAAGCCAATTTGCTCGGTACGTGGGATGATCCGGGCCTGGTGGGTTCTACCTTTTACGACAATACCTACAATGAAGTGTGGGGCCTTGCAGTAAACGGCCACGAATATGCCATTGTCGGTTCTACAGCCGGTACACATTTCATCGATGTGACGGACCCCAGCCAGCCTTTTGAGGCCCATTTCGTCGCCGGCAACTTCCAGGGAGGTGGGGTGATCCACCGCGATTACCACGACCACAACGGCTATCTGTATGCCGTTTGTGATGAAGGGCAGAGCACCCTGCAGATCATCGACCTGAGCGGCTTGCCTAATGATCTTGAAGTCGTATACGATTCCGGGGATTATATACGCCGGTCCCACAACATCTTCATCGATACTTCTTCGGCTAAAATGTACGCTTTGGCAACCGCCGGTAATCAAACGGGTTATGCTGCCATGCGCATTTTTGATATTTCCGATCCCACGGATCCTGTTGTGCTGGGCAGTTACAACAACTTTGGCGGACTGGTTGCCGGCCACGTCCATGATGCCTATGTGCGGGATAACATCGCCTTCCTGAATTGCGGGAACGATGGTTTTGCTATTGTCGATTTTTCCGACCCGATCAACCCGCAAACTCTGAGCACGCTGACCGAATATCCTTTCCGGGGCTACAACCATTCCGGTTGGCTATCTGATGATGGACAGTACTATTATATGGCGGATGAAACCCACGGCGCTGCCATGAAGGTGATCGATGTGCGCAACCCCTGTGAGCCCGAAGTGGTGAGTACGTTCAACGCTCAGGTATCCAATCCTTTCAGTATACCGCACAACCAGATCGCAGCCTGCGGCTACCTGTATGTAAGCTATTACTACGAGGGGCTGGTGGTGTACGACATTTCCGATCCGGCCAACCCTGAAAAAGTATTGTTCTACGATACCTACCCTGAGCCCGATGGGCCCAGCTATAAGGGCGCCTGGGGCATTTACCCTTTCCTGCCTTCCGGCAATATACTGCTGCTGGATATGCAATCGGGCCTTCATGTGTTTGAAGGCATGGGCGATAACTGCGCCGCCTCCCAGGAGCTGACACCTGTGAACCTGGACTGTCTGGGCATCAACAGCACAACAACAACTGAAGGTGTAGAAAGCCTGGAGCTTTTCCCCCAACCGGCTTCCGGCCTCCTGAACGTGCGGGTCGGCCTGGCGGAAGGCCAAAGGAAGGTTAACGTCCAGCTTTTGGATATCAACGGGCGCCCGGCTCAGCGTTTTGGTACGGAACAATTGCAACCCGGCGCCAACCTGCTGAGCTTTGAACTGGACCCTGCCTTGCCGGCGGGTGTGTACCTGCTTCGCCTGCGGGGCGAGGGCGTTCAAGTGGTGAGAAGGGTAATTGTACAGTGATAGATACCGTAAAGTGGTAATGGTGCATTGGTGCATTGGTGTAATTGTCTCCAGATACCCAGGCGCCAATGCACCATTACCCGAAAGTACGAAAGTACGAATACCCAATCCTCTGCGTATCTTTGCCGCCAAACCCGAGATGTGTTTTATGAGCAGAAGTATTTTTTACCCCGTTTTCCTGTTGAGCTTCCTGCTGCCGGCCTTGTCGGCGGCCCAGCAGCCTGATTTCCAGAGGGGGCCGGGAAGCCGGAGCAGCACCAGCAGCAGCAGTAGGGGAGGGGAGCAGAGTGAAATTGAGTTGGATACGTTCGAGATCTTTTATTTTTTTGCGGAAAACCCCAATCAGGAGATCCCTTTTTCGGATTCTACCCTGGGTAATTATTTTCAGCAGTATGACCCGGTGCGCAAGCGGGACCTCGACTACCGGCATCTGGGCAATCTGGGGTCGGCCCATCAGCCTATCGTATTCGAAGCGGCATGGCGGCGGGGCTTCGACGTCGGGCTTCACCAGTATGACCTGTATATGACGCCAGGTAGCGAGATGCCTTACTTTCGCATCGAGCGCCCTTACTCTAATGTGTCGTACACTCAGGGATCCGAACAGGCCGATGGGTATACCACCGCCCAGTTCAGCCGCAATTTTGCCAACGGGCTCAATTATGCGCTCGATTACAAGCGCATCACCCAGTTGGGCACGCAAGGCCAGTATCCTAATCAGAACAATCGCAATACGGCCTTCACCAACGGCATGTGGTATGAAAGCCGGAATGGCCGATACGATGGCTTCTTCAGCTTTGCCGCCAATACCATTCAGCAGGAAGACAACGGCGGCATTCAGCGTGAACCGATTACCTCTGGGCAGTTTAGCAGTCCCAGCTCAGCGGATGTATTCCTGGAGACGGCCCGCACGCGGCATGCCCACCGGGAATTCATGTACACCCACTATTACCGGTTCGGAGGCGGACAGGATTCTATCCGCGGGCCACGCCGGTCGTACACCATCGCCCACCAGGCCGTCTTCAACAACAGCACCTACAAGTATTATGACGAATACGACGCGGCTCAGGACTCTTCGTTCTACAATGCCTTCCCCGGCCTTTTGCCCGACCCCCGTGGTACCCGCCTGTTTTTCAAACACCGCAAACTGGAGAACAGCCTTCGCCTGGCAACGTTCAAACTGGACAGCCGGAATCAGGAACGGGCCAAAAACCAGCGCGACCTATTAGAAGTGGGAGCTATACATAGCCTGCATCGAATTGAAGAAACGGGCGCCGACTCTACCCTCAATAATCTATTCCTCACCGGTAAATACCGCTTTAACCCCAATGAGCGGTTGCGCATCAACCTCTACGGCCACTTCGGCTTGTGGGACAATGCCGGCGATTACCGGGCAGAGGGCAACCTCTTCTTCGATTTCAAGAAGGTGGGCAGCCTGAGCCTGGGAGCCATCAATCAGCTCTATTCTCCTACCCTGATGGAACATCGCCTGTACCTCTCCGGGCAACAGGCCTACCGCAATGATTTTGACAAGACGCTTTCCACTACGCTTTCGGGCACCTATTCTTTGCCTGCGTTTCAGCTCGAAATTACCGGACGTTATCACCTGCTCAACAACTACATCTATTTTGACACCCTCGGGCTTGCTCAACAAACGGGTATTCCCATTAGCATCGCCCAGCTGATCATTAAAAAAGGCTTCAAGGTAGGCCGTTTTCACCTGGATAATATAGTGGCATTACAACAGGCTACGGAAGATTTCATCCGACTGCCCTCCATCTATTCGAAACACAGCCTTTACTATGGCGGCAAGTGGTTCAAAGTGTTGGATGTAAGGCTTGGGGCCGACCTGCGCTTCAATAACTCCTTTTATGCCCCGTACTACAACCCAGTGACCGGCCAGTTTCAACTACAGGACGGCCGCGAGGTGGAATTCTATCCGGCTACCGATGTTTTTTTCAGCATGCGGGTCACCAAATTCCGGGCATTTTTCAAGTGGGAGAATGCTACGGCTGCAATTCTATCGGGCCAGCTCTTCTACCAAACGGCTTATTATGCGCATCCCAGTTCTGTGTTCCGGCTCGGGCTCCGGTGGCGATTCCTGAATTGATCTCGTTTCCCGGGCCCGGGATTCGCAGGCTATCCAATGAATCCCCGAAAGCTATGGCGGGCAGAGACGAATCCGCGAATCCACGAAAAAAGCCGGAGGCGCGCTCGCACCATCCGGCTTACCCTCTCTAATCTATAGTTGATACTGCTTTGGGAAAAGAGTTTGAGGGGCTATGATACACTCACTTTTTTGGTTTTTTGGGGGGGGAAGCCATCTTTCTCCGGCGGCTTCCCCACTAATTCATCATGGGATTATACTGGGGTTTAGTGTATCTTGTTTTCATTGCTTTATCTCAGGGGAAAGCAAGGTGTTACCATTGGAAGGAATTTTTTTTTTAAAAAAGAGCTATGATCATCATCCGGTATTCAGAATGGGATGCCCAACTGGAGGGCTGGAAAGAAAAGCTGGTCGAACTGGTAACCGCTCATCGGTTTGAGCCAGACGAATCGGCCACTATCCCATCGCTTCAGGAAAAGGAAAAAATAATCCAGGGAGAGGAAGCGATCACTGCCTTCCTCAAACAACTGGAGAAGGATATCAATGATTGGCGAACGCCCCGGTGTGGGGTTTAGAAGTACACTTCCTACCGGGGCCCACATGCCACATTCGTGCATTTCGAAAATCCGGGATGAGGCCTGAGCATTAGGGCTCTTTTTAGCCCCTAATTCCCAGGACTCATCTCTATCCCTGCCTGCTACTGTTTTACCAGCCTGGTTGCAACTATCCGTATACCATTTCCATCGAAAGCCTCTACGACATACAGGCCGGAAGGCAGCCCGCTGAGGGCAAGTTCCTGCACCTCCTGCCTGGCGGACAATATCTGGCTGTGGAGCAGCCTGCCTTCCACACTGCGGATGCGGATCATCCCCGGGCGGGCTTGCGGAACCGCCAGGCGCAGGTAGGCTATGTCCGAGGATGGATTGGGGAATAGTATGGGCTTTTCCGTGGCAAACTGCTCGTCGGTACCGGTAAGGAGGACATACAGCTCATTGGATACGGATGAGCATCCCTCCCAGGTAAGCTGCAGGCTGTAAAGGCCTGTTTCGGTTACTCCCAGAACCTGGCTGTTGGCTCCGGGAATGGGCTCGCCATTCAACAGCCATTGCAACCCGGTGTTTACCGGGGCACTGGTATACAGAAAATTATCGTTGGAAAGGAAGATGTCCGCTACAGGCGGGCTGGGGTTGACTGTGATGGAAACCGGTACAGAGGGCGGGCTCAGGCATCCTGCTTCGTTCATCACCTGTACGCTGTATTCACCTGAAACATAGGGTACAAGTAAGGGGGACTGATCCCCGTTATTCCAGAAATAGTTCGGATACCCTTCCGGCGCCTGCAACAGGCTGGGCATATTGTCACAAAAAACCGTTTCTCCCACTACTGTAACAGCGGGCTGAGGCGGAGCCGGTTCGGCCAAGGAATATACCGTTACCGGAAGAGAGGGCTCGCTCGGGCATCCGTTAAAGGACAGCGCCTGCACACTGTATTCACCTGGTTCTGTCACTGCTAGGGTATTGCCCGTTTCGCCGGTGTTCCAAAGGAAGCCGGAATATCCCGGGAAGAGAGGTGTGGATAGGGTTACCTGGCCGCCCTGGCAAAGAGCAAGCGGCCCCAACACTTGAATATAAGGCTGTGGTGCTGGATACTCAAAGGTAGCGAAAATGGAATTGGATGGCGGGCTCAGGCAGCCCTGCTCATCGGCAACCTGGTACCAGAACTCACCAGGGGTGGTGACTACGGCCACCGGCCCAGTTTGCCCGTTAGGCCAGAATACGGGGCCTGCCACCCCGGTTGCTGCTTGCAATGCCAGCGTATCCCCAATACAGCCCCCCGAGGATGGCTGTTCGAGGAGGGGCGCAGTAGTGATGGTGGAAGTGCAGTTGCGAAGGATCACCAGGTGGTTGTGCTCATTATAGATGTTGTCTTTAGTGAGGAATGCCAGCTTCCCTTCGCCTCCCCAACTTACCAGTCCGTGCACAATGCCGCCCAGGTTGAGAAACTCCCGTTCGCCAATCAGATTATAGGCATGCTTATCATAGGTTTGCAGGGCCAGCCAGGGGCTGAAGGAGGAATTCATAAAATACACTACATTGGAATCCGGCGCCACTTCGACCCCCGCTGAGAACAAACTGTAATCCGTGTCGAACTGCCCTGCCAGGGTGGGGGTATCGCCGCTGATATCGATCACCTGCCCCAGCCGGGAATACAGCTTGCCTTCGGCGTATTCGATCTCATCGCCAAACTTGGAGAACAGGCCCATAGTGACACTAAGTACGCTTACTCCATTGGCATCGATGGCCATCTTCCGCAGGCCGAACTCGGAGCTTTCGTTATTGTAGCCGTAAAGTAGGCCGGTGGCAGGGTCGAAGGCCAGGCTGTTGCTGCCAGTGTGTATGGAAGTAACGTTTGGCCGCTGTACCCCATCATCAAAAACGGCGACCCCGGTGTGTCGGGGGCCGGTCAGTTGGCTCATCATGGAAACGGCAATTACCTTCGGTGCTCCGGGCATCACAGCGATGTCGTCCGCGTAGTTGGGCCCATAGATCAGGCCGGCGCTGCCCATGGAAAAACGCTGGCCGACGGCCTGGTTTTCCAGGTCGAAGCGCACGATCTCCGGGCTGGTTGTGAGGCCGATGTAAATGTACTTTTCATCATCAGAAACAGCCATTACACCTGGCGAGCCGCCAATAGCGTAACAGGTGTCGATTGTCCCAAAGCCGGGATTCACTACGCAGAGGCTATTGCCGTGTGCCGCTCCTTCGGGAGTGGAAACGTACAGACGGCCCGTGGATGGCAGGTAAACGAGGTCATTCGATTTCAAGTCGAGGATTTTCACATCCTGAGCGGTAATGACACCGCTGATCAGAAACAAAGAGAGTAAGGTTGTTTTCCGCATTGTCGTGTATAAATTTAGTGCAAGGTAGCCTGTGGAACAATGCAATGAAAGAGGGTAGGAGGGTTTATCGACGAACGCGGAAGAGTGGATTAAATGTTGATAGTCAATAGGTTAAGATGTTTTTTTAAGACGTGGCTTTGGATGTGGGGGATTTTAGTCGAAAATATTGCCGATGCTGAATTCGGTGCGGGAAGACGAAAGAATTTACTCCTTCACACACCGGCAGGAAGCGCCCAGCTCCTTGGAATAGGCATAATGTTGTAAGCTTTCGGTTTCCCCATCGAAGTTGATCAGAATGGCCTTTTCTCCGGATACCTTGCGGTCTTCTATGCTGCTCCAGTATTGGCCGTTTTCTCCCAGGCGCTTGAAGCTGCCGGTAACGAGCCGGATTCCGCCCAGTAAGGCGTCGAAGTTACTTTCGCCATTCTTGCTCAAAGCTTCATAAGCACCGGCGCCTTTGTCCTTGGAGTCTTCCACCACACCTCCAAAGGATTGGGCCATCCTGCGCCATTCTAGCGCAGAGGGCAGGGACCAGCCCGGGGGGCAGGCTTTCATGGCAGCGTCCCAGGTGTATAGGCGGCCGTATTCGTCCCCATTTTCCGGCTTATTTTCATACAGCCAGCTGTTTTCCGTTCTGTAATTGAGATTTTCTGCCATCCAATATTTGCCGTTTAGTTCCACGGTCTCGTATAAACGCCCATCCCGAGGGTCAATCAAAATGGAAGATAGTTTTTTATTCAGTTCAGATATGTAAGCATCGGCGGCAACAGGTTCTTTCTGCATCATGGAGGAAATGACGTCGGCAAACTCCATCTTCATTTCTTTGGTAAGCAGGCCCTTGCGTTCCATGTTTTGCCGCATCTCATCGGCCACCCGCTTGTTCTCTGTAGCCCTGTTGCTTTGAATTATTGCATAGGACAACAGGATCAGTGCAATCACGCCCGCCGTTCCAATTACCCACGAAATTCTTTGCTGGCGGATCT
This sequence comes from Lewinellaceae bacterium, assembly GCA_020636405.1. Taxonomy (GTDB): domain Bacteria; phylum Bacteroidota; class Bacteroidia; order Chitinophagales; family Saprospiraceae; genus JACJXW01. Next base: position 1,155,990 of record JACJXW010000004.1, read on the forward strand.
TGACCTTCTGAACCAGCTCTTTTTCCCGTTCCAGCCGTTCCTTTTCCCTGGCTTCTGCTTCTCGCTGAGCCCGGCTGAGCTCCTGTTTGCTTTTTTCAATGATTGCCAAAAGGTTCTCCTTTGGCCGAAGTACCGATTGGAAGCGGGCCAGGTAGTCGAGTTCCTCCTGGGTGAACAGGCGGGCGGCTCCGATCTCATCGTACATGTGGTAGATGTTTTCGGCTTTGCGGCGCGCTTTGGCTTCTGTGGAGGCCAGGTTATAGATCTGGGCGGCTAGCTTATCGTGTTTGAGTTCGTACCGCATAACTTCAATCCGTTTGGTTGAGTAACCGGAGGCGGTTGAATTCCTCCAGGCAATAATCGAGCACTTTAGGAGAGAAACGCCGCTCGGGTGGCAACTGGGCCAGGCGCCGAAGGATATCCTCTTTACTCATTGCCCGTTTTGTCCTTTCATTGGTCACCAGGGTAAAGAGGATCTCCAGAGGTACCCCTTTAGGGTCTGGCAGTTGAAACCGGGATTTGAGGTTGTCCTCCAGGAGGTCCAGCTGTTCTTCCAGAAATTGGGTCAGCACGTTCTTCATCTCTCCGGCTTCCCGGGCCAGCTGAGGATTGAAAACCTGGCGGCCCTTATTGACCTGTGCCCGTCGGTAGAGGTGGTCGAGGTAAACCTGTAGCTCCGTCAGGTCCACCTCTCTTCTCTCATTGCGGATGTTGTCGATGATTTTGGCGGCGGTAGCATCCGACTCCTGGAGTTCGATGTTGAACTCTTTGGCACTGAGGGTGCCTTTAATTACATGTCGCAACTGGCGTTCGCTCATCCTTTCAATACGCAAGCGGTTGTCGAACAGGTCGGGGATGACCGCCTCGAAATCGGAGAGCCAGGCCAGGTATTCCTCCCGCATGACCAGGATGACCCGGCAGAAGGTTTCGGCTTTGAGCAGGCGGCTCATTTCATCGAAAAAGGGCTTTTGTTCAGTGATTGGGTCTCCCTGAATGAACAATTCCTCAAACTGGTCGAAGATGAGGTAAACGGGAATGTAGCGCGCCCAGAAGAGTTGTTCCACACCGGCGGTAATACTGGCGCCGGCCGGCAGGCTTTTGTTCTTTTCCCGGAGTTGGGCGTGGATCTGCTCCAGGGTGGAGGCCGTCAGGTTTTGACCGCGGCGAATGAAGAGCGGGTTCCAGTCGGTATCGCCAAATTTGTTGGTGAGCCCGCAGTTGATGATGCTGGTCTTGCCGGTGCCCGAAGCACCGTAAACCAACAAAAGCTTGGCCGATTGTATTTGTTCGTACAATTGCTCCGTCTCTCGTTCCCGTCCGAAAAAGAGGTGGTGGTCCTCTTTCTCGTAGGGGTCGAGGAATTTAAATGGGCTTCTTATATTTGGCGTTTCGGTCATAGTGGGTCACTTAACGCTTCATAAACCGATGGTTCATCCTCCGATATCCTTGATGAATGAATTCATTTGTTCTAAAATGATCTGGTAGTCTTCCATTTCAGGACGTACGACCAGAAAGTCGATACTGCTGGGGCTGTTCTGCTGGCCGGCCTGGTTGACGTTGTAATTCACGTTCTGAAAAATAAAGGTATGCGCTTTCCAATGGTGCAGGGTATAGATCATGGGAGTGTTTTTGCCCTTACTTTCTCCGAAAGCCGTCTTGTCCAGGTAGAATGGGGAGAGGTTGAGGTAACGGCTGATGCGGGTGTCTTCAGAACGTTGGGTGAGCACTACGGAGTGGCTGTTGATGTATTGATCCAGGGAGCGCGGCCGGTGTTTCAAATAAGCCTGGAAAGGTACGTGAAGGTCTCCGATCATATGCTCAAAAGGCGTTGGTACAGCAATGTGGCCCGGGTTGATGATGCGGATGTCGCGGACAGTCAGTAAGCTGAAATTCACCAGGCCCGCCGCCTCGGTAAGCAGGTCGGTCAGGACAGACTCACAGAGGTAACATCCTTCCTCCACCTCCTGGGCCGGTATTTCTTCTTCAATCAGGCGCTGGCGGATAGCTTCCACGTAGCGATACTGGTCGAAGGCATGGCTTCCCGGCGCCCAACGCTCGGCTATGGTTTGCAATTCGGGCATAAACCATTCAATGTCTTCGCCCTTCATTTGTTCGCAGACTTTCTGCAGCAGGAGCAGGTAGTCATAAGTCTCACTATTGTCTTTGTACAACAAGAAGAATTCCTCCAGCTGGTTTTCCAGGGTAAGCTTGCCGGATTTCAGTTCGTTCCACAACTGGGCCAGGGCGATGTAGCTCAGAAACCGAGTAGTGGAGACATAGGCCTGAATGAGTTCCCGTAACCGGGGCAGCCCCACCACACTCATGCTCTCGGCATCGGCGAACAAGCGGAAAAGGTGTACACTGATGATCCAGGGAAAGCTTGTAATGATAAGTGCTTCTTCGGTCGGGTAGTGCTCTTCCCTGAGATCAGGCGCTTTACTTTTTACGGCCTTCAGCAGGCGAAGAATATTCTTGTTGACAGCGTAACTTACCTGAACGGAGGCCGGCGGTGGCGCTGCGTAGTACTGAGGGAGCTTCCACTGCAAAATAGCAGGGCCAACACCTTCGGCGACATACATCCCCCACGGGAATGCCCCATTCTCAGGCCGTTTTTCCTCGGTAGGAAGATCAGGTAGGAAGACATCCCTTTGCGCTTCTTTCATCGGCTTCTGCCCGGTGTCGGAGGACAAGAAAATATTGGCGCTCTTCTGGTATTTCAGTTCCAGGTGGGTTTTGGCGTGCAGAAAGGCACCCTCCAGGCTGTAGTGGTTGGCCATGGCGGCATAAAAGCGGGAGGCAAAGGCCTGTGCTTTGGGGTCATCCACCGGACAGTTGGTGGCGACCACTACGGGAATGCCCAGGTTGTGCAGGTACTGCACCTGCCCGGCAGTGCCGCACCCGTTGAGGAAGACCAGCCGGAGGGTATCCTTTTGTTCGGCGATAAGTTGCGCCAGTTCCTGCATACCCGCCGACTGGCCTTCGAGGTTCAGTTGCTTTCCGTTGGCATGGCCGGCAAAGTGGAAAACCGCCATCCGGCCGTGGTAAGCCTGAAAAAAACGGAACAGGTCATCGATCTCTGTACTTTCCTCCCGTACCAGTTTGACGAAGCCTTTGGCATCGGCTGGAAGTAGGGCCTGGTGGATTGTCGTACTCTCCCGTTTCAGATACTCCAGAAAACGGCCCTCCTCGTTGGCAAATGCGAAAAATAGAACGGGCGGTTGGTTCATAGATCAGCGATTCTTGTTCTGTAGCACTCCCTATATTTAGAGAGATACGGCAAACCCTAAGGTGTAAGCGATATTAGACCTCAGGCCGCCATCATTTAAAGGTAATAGAATATTCCCCAAAAGAATGATGTTTTCAGCAGGAGCGTACCTCATGCCAATAGCCGCATTGAATACATTGTCATCGAGCCGGGACGGAATATTCGTCTGTTCAATCGTTCTGATCAGAGTACCAGGTTCGCCCGTCGGTGTTTCTACCCGGTCGGTAATGGTAATTGGTTCCTCACTGTATTCAAAGGATAAAGCCTCTTCTTGTTTCAGGTCTATTTCTCCTAAAATATCTATGGCGAAAGTGAAGCCACGGGTTATTTTATGATCAAACCCGGCGGCAAACTCCAATTCATCGCTATCAAAATCTGCTCTTCGGTAATCATAACCTAAGTTGAGGTGGGGGGTGAAATCGCCGAAATTCTTTGAGACGATGCCCATCAACCGGATATTGGCCTTTCCGGTTCCCAGAAAATCTTCCGTTTTACCGGTTGGAAGCCTTGCGTCCAGAAGCGCTGCCAGGCCAACGCCTTTTCCTTGCAAAAATGCATACTTCAGCCGTAGGGCAAGGTCGCCTATTCCGAAGGCGCTTCCCTCGTAACTTTCCGTATGTTCCAGCGTGGGGTTGTTGACCTCTTCTCCGAGTTCCCCGAAGTGATGGTCCGCTGCACCTTCATGGGCATGCGTAAAGCTGCGTATGACCGCCCTGGCATCTCCTCCCAAACTAATATTGAGCACGGGCAGCGCTATGCTAACATCAAAATTTTTGGCCAACCCGATAGTAGCATAAAAAGCAAAAATATTTGCATCAACATTCAGGTCGAGAAAAATGTCCATAACATCACTTTCGGTTGTGGTCTCGCCCAGGCCTTCCTCCCGAACATCCTGATGTGGAAAGGTAAACATGATGTCCTCGGTTCGTTTTCCTCTGAACCTCGAAAGGCCCAAATGGCTGTAGTTCACCCCAAAATTGATCTTATTTTTACCCAGGGTCCTGCCCCTTTCAGCCAAAATCGGCCCCAGGCTTTCCGTAATACTAACTGGCTGGCCAGTTGAAAAATCAAAGCTCACCCCCACTGAAGTCGAACTGAGAGGGAAAGAAGACACGTTATTTGCGATCAGGTTATTCAGGGCAGGCACCAAAACATTATTAGCCGCCTCGGCTGCCGGCTGAAAATGGTCTCCATGGTTCGCTATTTCCATACCATTTACAATTACCGGCACCCGTGTCAATGCGCCTTTATCTCCCAATATGGCATTGAACACTTCGGCCTCGAATACCTTGTTGAGTTGAGCAGTCAGCATCAGAGGTAAAAAAACGAGAAAACTGAGAATGCTAAAAGGCAGGATCTTTGGATGTAATCTTGCTTTCATAATAATTTTTTTTGTGGAACAATATGGATTAAAGGATAAAATGATCGTCTTACACTTTTAGTAAAACCTGCTGAATACAACTTCCCAATCACCGTTGTTGAACTGCAGCTCCCACTCTCTTGAGAAAGCCTTTTGCTCAGTCTTTTTATACGTTTTGTTGAAGTAGGACATGGATACCTGAAAAGAAACTTGTGCAGTACCGCTTTCCAATGAGATTCTCTTGCTCTTGGTATTTATATTGACCGAAACGTCCCTGACCGTTCTAAAGAATTCTTTCCATCCATTTTCATTTTCTTTGAGGGACATCAGCTGGCCCAACTCACCATTTTCCAAACTCTGTTCGAATTGTTTTACCAAATCCAGGATTGCTCTTTCGGCTATTCTCTTTTTTTCATCCTCAGCCTCCCGGGCACTTTTTTCTTGAAATTTAATCGCGATCTCCTCGCTGGCTTGGATATACAATGTCTTCGCTTCCAGGAACGATTCTGTGGCGTGGAGGAATTCACCGGCCCGATAGGAGCGTTCTCCTTCGGCTTCCTTACTCGTTGCTTTTTGGAAGGCGGCGTTCGCAGCTTTCTCCGAAGAGCTGCCGACTGCTAGCCGTTTTACCTCAACCATTGCTGCCCTTGCATTATCTGATTCTTCCCGAAGTTTCCTCATAGCTTCGGCTTCTCCAGCCGCTACTGCAGCTCTTCTTTTCTCCATTTCCGCTTCCCGGGCTTTAGCTTTGGCGGCTTCTCCGGCTCCTCTGTAGCTGTCGCCTGCTTCTGCATAAGCCCTTTGCGCGTTCAGGTATCCGCTCTTGGTGCCCGCTTGAAGGTACTTGTCGCCCTCCAGTTCTCTTTGCCGGGCTATTGAAAAGAGTTGAGCGGCAAGGGTTTCACCACCAGACTGTTCCGCAGCAGCTTTTTCTATTAGCATTTCCTCCCTCTGGGATTCTACTTTTCTCCTTATGGCACTCAGGTCCGTCTCCCCTTCGAGGGCTTCTGCCTGGGCTTTATCCCGTGACTTTATAAAAAAGCCACCGGCATTTTTATAGCCGGACTCCGCCTGTAGATAATCACCGGCCCCGAAAGCTTCTTCGGCTTGTTGTTCTTCCTCAAGAGCAGACTCAAATATATCCCGGGCCAGCGTCTGCGCGCGGGCATTAACTGCCTGGTTTTTCAGCTTGCGCGTTTCTATTCCGGCGGCAAGTGCAAGCTGTTTCGGCCTGTTCTCTTCATCCTCCTTTGGTGGAGCATCCCGGTTTTCCGCAGCTTCTCTGGCAGCGCTTCCAAAATATTCGGCGGCGGTTTCAAAAGACAACTTCGCAGCGGTATATTTTCCTTCTTCATACTCCTGCTCACCCTGCTGAGCGACTTCCAGGGCGTTATGGTAAGTAGTTGCCGCCAACGAGGGCGCATTTGCCTCCTCTGCTTTGGCTTGCTGGACATACATCTCCTCTCGGACTTCTAAAGCTTCTTCTCCTGGATTATCTCCCAGAAAATAGTGAAGAAATAACCAGCCTGCTGCGACGAAGACAAGAAAAAAAATGACTGCCTGAGCTTTACCTGAGGATCTTGGGGATATATGCTCACTCATAGCTGTGCTTTCTTTAGTATTTAGCTGCGTTTGCCTGGCTGTTGTTCATCTTATTAATTGGATTTCAATAAGGGCCCGCCGGGAGAGCCCGCTCCTTCAACGTTTATGTCTTATTTTACCTCACAACATTGCCCCCGGGATAAGCCAGCTTAGTGTCCGCCGAAGTTCTTTTGATAACTCAAGTATTGATTCCAGAGGAATAGCTCAAAAGTGAGCAAACTCTGTTCACAGCGACAGCGAGTCCGTTACTTGCCAGAAATAGAGTGATTGATCTTTCTTTTATTTGGAGAAAACCCTCTTCAAAAATACGGAGGGTATAGGAAGGCGGTACCTTCAAGTGAGCAAGTGAACCTTCAACCGGGGCAGTTAGCTTTACAATTTCACTATCCTGATAATTATTATTGCCTATCACCAGGGCATGTTTGGCGTTCATCATTAATATGGGTTAGGCTTTAAAGTTATAAAAGTAATGTATTTTATTGTAATATCAAGAAATTAGACGGCGTTGATTTCATTTTATATTTTTTAATTTGAAATATTTGGTGGTTTAAAGATTATTGTTTCGAGGTAGCTATTCGCCGTTCGCTAAACGCTGCCTCAAAACCCGGATTTAGAGCAAAGAACTGGTTCCTTGAGTTTGGATTCCTGCAATCAGGGGCATAGTGCTGCGAATAGCGAACCGCTAAAAGCGAAATGCTAATAGTTGCGTTTCGAGTATCAATCTGCAGGCAGGCGCCCTGTATCTTCCCAAACAGCAGGGGATACCGGATGATAAGGTGAAGGAAGTGAGAGAGAGGAGGGGAGCCCTGGCAGGAATACGCTGAAGCGGGCTTCCGCAATGGTTCGCATTTCCGGAAAGGCATACCTAATGCAATATCTGAAAAAACTTTTTTTATTTTGGCGGAAGGGAAAGCGCAGTTGGCCCACTTCAGCTCCGGTAGTTTCAACCTTGGAGTAGCCTCTTCCGTGAAAATTAACCGCGAGGGCCTGCCATCAGCTCTTTTCTTTTGAAAGCGGCATTTAAAAATCATCCAATTCGTTCAACCAAAACCGACCGTATGAAGCAGGCTGCACTGATAATCTTGACCCTTCTTTCTATCCAGCTTTTTGCTCAGGAAAGACAAAGCGATTCGCCCTGGCAAATCGTAGCCAAAGATATTGATCCGAACAACTACTTCGGCATCACTTGTGCCAACGGGATGGTGGGCCTGGTGTCCTCCCCCGAACCCATGAAAGTACAGGACGTGGTGCTCAATGGAGTATACGACTACTACCAGCGTGGCAGGGTCTCCAATATCCTCAAAACCTTCAACCACGTGAATATGAACCTGGACGTGGACGGGCGTCGCGTCGGGAGGCGAGACATCACCAACTACGCCCAGGTCCTCGATATGAAACGCGCCGCACTGGCCACTACCTTTGACGTAGGAGACAAGGTAAGTGTCCGGCACACCATGATGGCGCTGCGCCACCTTCCCTTCACCTCCATGGTGATGGTGGAGATCCAGGCAAAAAAGGATGTTACCATAACTCCAATGAGTGTTCTTGAGGCGCCCAACCACCTGAACGACGTGCGCAACTACTACAGTGAGATCGACCGTCCTCATGTGAAGGTGCCCCTGCTGAGCTCGGTGGCGAAAAGCCCTTCCGGCCGCCTGCTGGTTGCGGCATCCAATAGCATCATCTTCGAGGAGGAACATGGAAAAGAACCGGACGTCATCCATGAAGACTGGGACTACAACATGCACCTGGCCAAGTTCTACAAGCGGCTGAAAGCCGGCGAAACCTACCGCTTCAGCATCGTCGCTTCGGCAGTGTCCTCCGAACACTACGAGGATCCGTTTAACGAAGCCGAGCGCCTCACCATCTTTGCCCGCCTGGAAGGCACCGAGCGCCTGCTCAGGCGCCATGAAGCCGCCTGGAACGAACTGTGGAAAAGTGACATCATCATCGAGGGCAATGTAGCCGACCAACGCGATGTGCGCTCCATGCTCTATCATTTGTATTCCTTCGCCCGGGAAGGCACTGCGTACAGCCTCTCGCCTATGGGCTTATCAGGGTTGGGATACAACGGCCACGTTTTCTGGGATACGGAGATCTGGATGTATCCGCCACTGCTGGTTTTGCAACCCGGTATCGCCCGCTCCCTGCTGGAGTACCGCTATGAGCGCCTGGAAGCTGCCAAGCAGAATGCATTCGCCCACGGTTATGACGGCGCCATGTATCCCTGGGAGTCCGCAGATGACGGATCTGAAGATACCCCGGTGTGGGCATTGACCGGCCCGTTCCAGCACCACATCAGCGGCGATATCGCCTGGGCTGCCTGGAAATATTACCAGGTGACGGGCGATAAAGAATGGCTTCGTACCAGGGGCTACCCCATGATCCGGGAGGTCGCGGATTTCTGGACGAGCCGGGTAGAACGCGAAGGCCCCGGAAAGTACAATATCAACAACGTCATCGGCGCCAATGAATGGCAGGAAAATATCGATAACAATGCCTACACCAACGGCATGGCCATTACCGTCCTTCGCTACGCTTCCCAGGCTGCCCGGGAGCTGGGCCTGGAACCCGATCCCGACTGGGAGCACGTGGCGGCCAATATTCCCATCCTTACCTTCCCGGACGGGACGACCAGGGAAAATGCTACGTACAATGGCGAGGTGATCAAACAGGCGGATGCCAACCTGCTGGCCTATCCGATGAAGGTCGTTTCCGGAGAAAAGCGCATCCGTCAGGATCTGGAGTACTACGAACCCCGCATGGCGGAAGACGGGCCCGCCATGGGCGTCTCCACCCTCAGTACGCTATATGCCCGGCTCGGGGAGGTGGAAAAGGCCTATAAGCTATTCAAAGATAGCTACAAGCCGAATGAAGTGCCGCCCTTTGGCGTGTTGGCCGAGACGGCAGGAGGCACCAATCCCTACTTCTCTACCGGCGCCGGCGGTACCCTGCAGGCGATTCTCTTTGGGATCGGCGGGCTGGATATTTCGGACGAAGGGGTCAGGCAACTGAGAGCAACGCTGCCGGCGGCCTGGAGTGGGTTGAAGATGACGGGAATTGGAAAAGAAGAAAAAACTTTTGAAGTGAAATAAAAAAGGGGGCCCTACATTTGTACCTTAGTGGGGTTTAAAAAAAAATCAGGATATGAATAGCAGGCTAATTTTGTGGATGTTGATCGTGATGCTGGCCCTTGGCGCTTGCCAGCAGAGTAACCCCAATTTTCAGGAAGACGTGAGCAACCCGGAATTTTTTCACCGATCGATGAAGCAGTTGTCGGACGTGATCGTTCACGACATCTTTTCGCCGCCGGTGGCCAGCCGGATCTATGGCTATTCCAGTATAGCAGCTTATGAAGCTGCCCTTCCGGCGTTCTCCGATTATCAAAGCCTGGCCGGCCAGCTCAACGGGCTGGAAGCGGTTCCGCAGCCGGAAGAAGGAAAAACCTATTGCTTTCCACTGGCGGGTATCCATGCCTTTCTGAAGGTGGGAAAGGCACTGACATTCTCGGAGGACAAAATGGAAGCTTATCAGGAGGAGCTCTATGCTACTTTGGATTCGCTTGGCATTCCCGGCGATGTATGGGACCGTTCCCTTGCCTACGGAGAGGAGGTGGCGGGCCACATCCTGGCCTGGGCAAATAAGGACATGTACAAAGAGACTCGCACCTACCCGAAATACTCGATTTCCGAAGACCCCGCCCGTTGGCAACCGACTCCTCCGGACTATATGGACGGTATCGAGCCGCACTGGCAAAAGATCCGGACCATGGTGCTCGACTCTGCCCAGCAGTTTACCCCTCCACCCCCTACGGCATTCAGCCTGGACAAGGAGAGCAAGTTCATGGCGGAAACCATGGAAGTGTATGATGCCCTCAATGCGAGCGCCCCTGAGGAACGGGAGGAACGCGTGGCCATCGCCAAGTTCTGGGATTGTAACCCCTACGTTTCGCACCACACCGGCCACGTGATGTTCGCGACCAAAAAGATCACTCCGGGGGGGCATTGGATCGGCATTACCCAGATCGCCTGCCGCAAGGCCGGGGCCGATTTTATGAAAACCCTGGAGGCCTATACGCTCACTTCTATTGCCCTGTTCGACGGGTTCATCAGTTGCTGGGATGAGAAGTACCGTTCCAACCTCATACGGCCTGAAACGGTCATCAACCGTTATATCGATGAAAGCTGGACGCCGACACTGCAAACGCCACCTTTCCCGGAGTACACCAGCGGACATAGCGTGATCTCCAGGGCGGCGGCTGTGGCGCTTACATCCGTATTTGGCGACAATTTTTCCTTCCTCGATACAACGGAGGAAGAATATGGCCTGCCTGCCCGTGAGTTCGGCTCTTTCCTGGCTGCCTCGAGTGAGGCGGCGGTAAGCCGCCTGTACGGAGGCATCCATTACCGGCCCGCGATAGATAACGGCGTAGCCCAGGGCGAGAAGGTGGGGGATTTCGTGGTGAAGCACGTTCAGTTGAGGCAACAGATGAGCAACAAATAACCTTCATGCCACAATTAGACCGCAAGCTCACCCTGTTCGGGCTGACTATGATCGCCGTTGGATCCTGTATCGGTTCCGGTATTTTTGTGACTCCCTATGAGATCGTCCGGGCAGTGCCTCACCACGGTTTCGTCCTCATCGTCTGGTCGGTAGGGGGAGTAATAGCCTTGACCGGTGCACTCACCTTTGCAGAGCTGGGCGGGATGTTTCCAAAAGCGGGAGGGGTCTATATTTTCCTTAAGGAAGCTTATGGTGAGTTGGCAGGGTTCCTCTATGGTTGGGTGATCCTGTTGGTCATCAATACGGGCGCTCTGGCGGCGCTGGGCATTGCACTAGCGGAATACCTTTCTTATTTCTACCCGCTGGGGTACTGGGGGAAGGTCATTACCGCGATCATCGTTATTGCTGGATTGACCGGCGTCAACCTCATCGGTGTCAATACCAGCCAGTGGTTTGCGAATATCTTTACCGGACTCAAGCTGTTGGCCATTGCCGGCATTATTGTGGCCGGGCTGGTGTTTTTCGACCCTTCCAAAGTCCAGCTCCATTTCAACCTGGCGGAGGGTACTCCGGAAAACCTGGGGAGCGCCCTGCTGTTGGCCCTCATCGGGGTGCTGTGGTCCTTTGGAGGGTGGCACCACGCCAGCTATCTGGCCGGCGAAGCGGTGGAACCTCAGCGCACTGTACCCCGAGCCATGGTTTTCGGCGCCCTGATCGTTACGGCTACCTATGTGTTGGCCAATCTGGCGTATATGCTGCTATTGCCCCTGGACGCGATTGCCCATACGACACGGGTGGCCGGAGAGGCCATAGCCCAGGTAGTGTCCTTTGGAGGGAAAATGGTGGCTATTGCCATTGCTATCTCCATCTTTGGCACCATTGGCATCTACACCATGTCGGCCCCGAGGATCTATTTTGCAATGGCACAAGACCGGATATTTTTCGAGGAGCTTTCTTTCGTGCACCCCCGATTTCATACGCCGAGCAACGCCATGTTGCTTCAGGCAGGCTGGGCCATTCTCCTGCTCCTCTTCTGGGGCACTTTCTCGGAACTCATTACCTATGTCACATTCATGGACATTGCCTTTATGGCCCTGGCGGGGTTCAGCGTTTTTATCTTTCGCCGGAAGTTGCCCGATGCGAAGCGCCCCTACCGCACCTGGGGCTATCCCGTCGTTCCCGGCATATTCGTACTCATCTCCAGCGCTTTTGTCGTCAATACGCTGATACAGCGGCCGGTGCAGGCCATAGCCGGGCTGGGCTTTCTGCTATTGGGGATAGGAGCCTATTATTTGTTTCGTTCTCTGAATACCTGATTCCCGAGCGAATAATTTCACTGAAAAAAAAGTTATGCTAAAGGATAAGATACAAAAGCTTGCTCAAACTTATCACCAGGATGTCATCCACATCCGCCGCCATCTGCACCAAAATCCGGAATTGTCGTACGAAGAGGTGGAAACGGGAAAGTACATCTCAGCGAAACTTCAGGAGTACGGCATTCCCCACCAGCACGGGGTAGCTGACAATGGCGTGGTGGGCCTGATCCAGGGGCGGAATCCCGGAAAAAGAGTGGTGGCCCTGCGCGCCGACATCGACGCCCTGCCTATCGAGGAGGCCAATGAAGTGCCCTATAAGTCCCGGAAACCAGGGATCATGCATGCCTGCGGGCACGACGTGCATACTTCTTCTCTGCTCGGCGCCGCCCGCATCCTCCATGAAATGAAGCGGGAATTTGAAGGTACGGTTAAGCTCATTTTTCAGCCCGCTGAAGAACGCCTGCCCGGCGGAGCTTCCATTATGATCAAAGAAGGGGTGCTGGAGAACCCCCGCCCGGCTACCATTCTGGGCCAGCACGTGCACCCGCCGCTCGAGGTAGGCAAGGTGGGCATGCGTGCCGGCAATTACATGGCCTCTGCCGATGAACTCTACATGACCGTCAGAGGCAAGGGCGGCCATGGCGCTCTCCCGCAGGATTGTATCGACCCCATCCTGATCACTGCTCACATCCTAACCGCCCTGCAGCAAGTCGTCAGCCGGAATGCCGACCCCGCCCTGCCCTCGGTGCTGACCTTCGGCTACGTAGCCTCCACGGGCGGAGCGACCAATATCATCCCGAATGAAGTTAAACTAAAAGGTACTTTCCGGACCATGGACGAACGCTGGCGCTTCGATGCCCACCAGCGGATGAAGCGCATGGCGGAAGGCATTGCCGAAAGCATGGGGGGCTCCTGCGAACTCGATATCCTGGTGGGGTATCCCGTGTTGTTCAACAACGAGGAGCTGACCCGGAAGGCCTTCCGTTACGCTGAAGAGTACCTGGGGAAAGAAAATGTGGTCGAACTGCCCATCCGTATGACCGCCGAAGACTTCGCCTACTACTCTCAGGAAATGCCGGCCTGCTTCTACCGCCTGGGCACGGGCAACCCCGCTCGCGGCATCACCTCTCCCATCCATACCAACACCTTCGATGTAGATGAGGATTGCCTGGCCCTGAGCATCGGGCTGATGGCCTGGATGGCGGTGAAGGAGTTGGAAGGGTAGAGGGGAAGAGAAATTGCTGAAATAGATGTAATTTTTATTAAAATTTGATAATCAGTAATTTAGGATGAGTTTGGCTTCCCTTTTGGCGAAAACAGAGGCATGAATGGAGTCTGTATTTTGTCCTGCTTTTTTGGGGTAAAAACCAGTAACTTCGCTTTTAGTGAGCAGGAGAACTCAAGTCTCCTGCTCACTTGCGAAGTTTTTCCGCGCTTTGGGCATTCGAGCAAATTTTATCAGGGCTTCTTGCTAATTTGTGCAGACAAACCAATACCATGGCCCAACTGCAAAAGTCCCTGCTGCTCCCGGCGGTTTTGCTGCCTTTGCTCCTTTTCTCCCAGGCTTCTTCCAATGCTGGCCCCCAGAAGGTATACGCCGGCGTCTACCTGATGAACCTGTACGACCTGAACATCAACGAGCATTCTTTTAATGCCGACTTTTACCTCTGGTTCAAGTGGAAAGGAGAACGCAACCCCATGAACATCGAATTTGTCAATTCCGTAGAGAAGTGGGGCTTCACCCAGGTAGAGTTCAGCGAAGAGCCGGAATTGCAGCCCGATGGGTACTGGTATAACGGCATGCGCATTGAAGGGCGTTTTTATCACCCTTTTGCGCTTTACGGTTTTCCATTGGACCGCCACCAACTGGATATCCATATCGAGAATGTAGATTACCCTCAGGATTCTCTCGTTTATTTGCCGGACAGCTCCGGCGCTTTCATCCGCCAGGGGTTTCAGATACCGGGATGGAAGATCGAAGGTTGCTCCATGGAAGGCCGCACCAATCGCTACCAGAGCAATTTTGGCGAAAGCGGCAAGGCGGCTGCCGCCTATAGCAACTTCACTTTACAGCTGTCCATCTCTCGCCCGCTCAATTATTTTATCCTCAAATTGATGCTGCCCCTGCTCATCGTCATTATTGCCAGCCTGGGGGCATTGTTCATCCATCCTGTCCAACTGGACGCCCGTATCTCGCTGCCCATCGGCGGGCTGCTGACATCGGTTTTCCTGCAGCAATCCTACAGTTCGGCCCTGCCCGATGTGGGCTATATGGTGCTCATGGACAAGATCTACCTTCTGGGTTACGCACTCATTGTCTGCATCATGCTCCGGGCCATCCTGGTGGGCAACCGGATTGGGCGGCTGAAGAAAAAGGCGGACATTCCGGCCATTATAAGAATGGACCGGCGGCTGGCCTGGCTTTTATTGGCCTTCTTTACCATTGGAGTAGCAGTGTTGGTAAGTGCTTGAACACTATTAAAGCTACCTGTGCTGCTTGAATTAATTATTTTTTTCATATATCAAAAATGATCATTCTGGTGTAACCTTACCTGGCCTGATCCGTAAAAGATGTGATGAATTACATCAAAACGGAACCTCCTATGGCTACAGTCCTGATCGTGGATGATGAAAAAAGCATCCGCCGCACCCTTCGCGAGATACTGGAATTTGAAAACTATAAGGTGGAAGAGGCCACTGACGGCCTGGACTGCCTGGCGAAACTGAAGAAAGAAAAATTCGATGTCATTATTCTGGACATTAAGATGCCCAAAATGGATGGCATGGAAGCCCTGGAACGCATTCAGATCCTGACACCCGACACACCGGTAGTGATGATATCCGGGCATGCCACCATCGATACGGCGGTAGAAGCAGTGAAAAAGGGCGCCTTCGACTTCATTTCCAAGCCGCCTGACCTAAACCGCCTGCTGATCACGCTCCGCAATGCACTGGATAAGTCGAACCTGGTGACGGAAGCCAAGATCCTGAAGCGGACGGTTTCCAAGAGTAAAGTCCAGGACATTATTGGCGAATCGGAACGCATCAGCCTGGTTAAGGCAACCATTGAACGAGTCGGCCCCACCGATGCGCGGGTGCTGGTGCTGGGCCCCAATGGCAGTGGAAAAGAGCTCGTTGCCCGGTGGCTGCATGAAAAAAGCGCCCGTGCCGACCAGCCCATTGTTGAGGTCAACTGTGCTGCAATTCCGGCGGAGCTTATCGAAAGCGAACTCTTTGGCCATGAAAAGGGCGCCTTTACTTCTGCTATCAAACAGCGTATCGGTAAATTTGAGCAGGCCAACGGCGGGACCCTCTTTCTGGATGAGGTGGGGGATATGAGCCTCTCGGCCCAGGCCAAGGTGTTGCGCGCCCTGCAGGAAAACAAGATCACCCGGGTAGGGGGCGACAAGGAGATCCGGGTGGATGTGCGGGTCGTTGCCGCTACGAATAAAGACCTGCGCAAAGAGATCGCCGCCGGCCGCTTTCGCGAGGACCTCTACCACCGCCTGGCGGTGATCATCATACAAGTTCCGTCGCTGAATGACAGAAAGGGGGATATTCCACTGCTTGCCAAACATTTTATCGCCCACATTTGTAGTGAATATGGCATTGCCGCCAAGGCGATCAGCGAAAACGCATTGGCTCGGCTGAAATCGGTCAACTGGACCGGTAACATCCGGGAGTTGCGCAATGTAGTAGAGCGCCTCATCATCCTGAGTGGCAATGAGATCGGTGAAGAGGATGTCGTCCGTTATGTATTGCCTTCCATGGCGGCCCCCTCGGCTCCGCTGCACGAGGTCTTCGAGCAATTCAAGGACAAGGAAGCGCTGCACCAGTATATTGAGGAAGAGTTTATGAACTATAAGGGCTGAATTCGCCGGCACAGCGCCCAAAACACTGCAATATTGGGTTCGTAAGCTTGTAATTTAGCTTGAAAAGACTTAACTAGTTAGGCCTGCCCAAAGTGAAATGGGTGGGCTTTTTTGCGCTGTAGAAGTTTTTCCTGGTTATTCTTCGCAAAAAGACGGTTTCCAATTACACCCAATAGCTTAACCAATCAGATCAAAAGTACCATGACCGACAACCATGTCAAAAGACAGCAAATGAAACCATGGGGGCGCCAGCTGAAAGGCGAGAACTCCTGGACGATGTTCAAAGTGATCTCCGAATTCGTAGATGGTTTTGAAACCTTGAATGAAGTAGGCCCCTGTGTCTCTATTTTCGGATCGGCGCGCACCAAGCCCGACAATCCCTATTACAAAAAAGCAGTTGATATTGCCCGCCTGCTCACCGAGGCCGGCTATGGTGTTATCACCGGCGGAGGCCCCGGCATTATGGAGGCCGGCAATAAAGGCGCTCATATCTACGGCGGCCGCTCCGTGGGCCTCAACATCAACCTGCCTTTCGAACAGGGACACAACCAGTATATCGACCAGGATTGTAATCTGGACTTTCGATACTTTTTCGTTCGAAAAGTAATGTTCGTCAAATATGCCCAGGCCCTGGTCGCTCTTCCCGGAGGCTTCGGTACCATGGATGAACTCTTCGAGGTGCTCACTCTGGTACAGACCAATAAAATCACGAAAATGCCGATCGTCCTGGTCGGCGAAGGGTTCTGGTCCGGGCTCAAAAGCTGGATTCAGGAAGTGATGCTGGAACAACACCAGAATATCAATCCCGACGATCTGGACCTGATGCCCATTACCGATGACCCCGAAGAAGTCGTACGGATCATCAACAACTTTTACACCGAGAAAGGAGAACAACTCGGGCCTAATTATGAACTGTAAGTAGAAGAGCCTGGCTTTTTTGTCGAAATACAAAAAAGCCAGGCAACCAATAGGGGGAGGTGTGCGTTCTAAACATCGATAAAAAGAAGCAAAATTTCGCTATGACAGACCAAGCCATCTTTCACTCAACACTTGCTAATATGCAACAACGCATCATTGACCTTATCAGTTGGAGGCTCAATGTGCCCGTTAAGCACATTCATCCTTACACGCATCTTCAAGATGACCTCAACCTGGATGCTATTGACCTCCTGCTGCTGATCGCAGAACTGGAGAGCCGTTTCAATGTTTATCTCAGCCCGGAAGAAGCGGAAGCTATTGAAACCGTCCAGGATGCGAGCTTTTTCATCCAGAAGCACGCTGCCTGAGGAAACCGGATGCTGTTGGGGCCGGCCCCCTGCCCGCTGGCTCCCCGCCTGTGTACGTAGATGCTTTTTCTTTTTCACTACCTGCTTCCGCGCACTTCCTCCTCGTAAGCCCTTTCCATTTATCTCATTAGGTTTCTGCAAAATCCTTTATCTTTCAACGGTAAAGCTTACTTTTATATCATGTCATACAGCAGAGCCGATCAATTACAGCAGGTAGCCTACCATTTGGATCTGGCATACGAATCCGAAGATGAGTGGGGCTTACATACTATGCTCAAAGATTTTAAACTCTTCAGCCGGGGCCGGCGGCGGCGGATCACTAATATGATGTACAAGCAGGACGGTATGCTGCAGTTGGATGTCCGCATCTTTGACTACCGTTATACCATTCGCGCCAACAATACCGCCCGCGTATTCAAACAGACCGTTTTTTTCGTCCAGTCTAAAAAACTGGCCCTGCCTCAGTTCCTAATGAAACCGGAGACTTTTTTCCATAAGATCGGGGCCTGGCTTGGTATGGAGGATATCAATTTCGAACGCTATCCCAAGTTTTCCAGCCAATACCTGCTCAGGGGGGATGATGAGGATTACATCCGCGCCACCTTCCGGGAGGAGGTGCTCCAGTTTTTTACCATCGAAAAGAACTGGTCCATGGAGGGCTTGAATTACTACCTGATCCTATACCGCAAGAACCACCTCCTTCTGCCTTCTCAGATCATCGATTTCTATAGAAAGGGTATGCAACTCCATCAGTTCCTCCTGGCGGAAGAACTGGGGTGAGTAGTTGTATCGGCCAGACAGTGGCCCAAAGTTATTCTCTTAGCAAGCCCGAATGTATATGATATCCATTTCAACCCTTTCCCATCTTACCCCGGAACAACTGATTCCTGCCTTCAATCAGGCTTTTGACGATTACATTGTGCCGGTAAACCTCACGCCTCTGTTTTTCCGACAGAAAGTAATCCAGGAAAACCTTCGCCTGGAATTCTCCACCGGAACATTCGACAATGGGCGCCTGGTAGGGCTCATGTTGCATGGCATTGGTGAGATGAATGGAGAACCTGTTGCTTACAACGGGGGCACCGGGGTTATTCCGGAATATAGGGGCCGTCATTTAGTAGGGAACATGTATAGCTTTCTCAAACCCCGGCTGGAGACGGCCGGCATCCGAAGGCTCCTTCTAGAAGTCATCGATACCAATGAGCGGGCTATCCGCGCTTACCGGAGGGTGGGTTTCCGCGAGTTGAGGGCGCTGGATTGTTTTAAAGGCGAAATAAGAGGGCCTGCCCTTAAACCCGGCCCGGATTATAATGTTACGGTCCGGCCCGGCCTGCCCTGGGAGGAATTGCCGTCCTTCTGGAATTACCGGCCCACCTGGCAACATTCCCTGGATGCGGCCCGCCGGGGGCAGGGATTTATGCAGTATGTGGCCGTTGAAGAAAAGGGGCAGCTACGGGCCTATGGCATAATGATCCCGGGTTCGGGGAGGATCGTGCAATACGGCGTGCATCCCGGTTATCGCGGTATGGGCCTGGGCCGGCTGGTATTTCACCACTTCGCCCAATTGGGTAATCCCCGCCTTACTGTCCTCAATGTCAGCCGGGAAGAGGAACAGAGCCAGCGTTTTCTCCGTCGTATCGGTTTTGAGCGTTATTTAGGCCAGTACGAAATGGAATGGCGGACTTAAGTGTTTTGAGTTAAGGAACAGATAATCTTTTGTTAAATATTTTTTTTCAGGCGACAACCGAGGGGCCATTTTCGTCATTATGGGGAGAGATCGAATTCAGGACAGATACTGCGGGGCCTTCTCCGCATAAAAACAACCGATTATGTTCCCCTTACTTTATCTGGCTCCGCATCAGAAGGAGGGTATGAAAGCATTGAAAGATAACCTGGAGCACCTGCAGGTGCTGATCGAAAACAATCAGTTGGAAGAGGTTTTCAGCGAATTGAAACCACTGGTGAAGTACAACGAATACAGCATCACGGTTTCCCTGTTGCTCAGCGACTTTAACGAGATCCGCCAGGAAGCCCTCAACCAGGCTATTACGGGAGAAGAGGAGCGGGTACGCATCATTCAGATCAAGAAATCCCTGCTCCAACTGCTCCGGCATATTCACAATACGGATGAAGGCCGGGTGGATGAGCGCAATGGCGAGATCATGCAGATCACCCTGGCGAAGAACGAGGAGGAGTTTCAGCGCATCCTTGAACAACGGCTCGCCAAGCGTTACGTCAACCTGGAAAAGATCTCCTCCGGAGATACGGCCATCATCTACAAAGCGGACAAGGCCGATAACGTCACCAACATCCCCCAACGGGTGGCTATCAAAGTGATCAAACCGTTGTCGGCCATCGATGACGAGAACCTGGAAAACATCCGCGAAGACCTGGGCAAGGCCAAGCAACTATCGGGCCTGGACGGCATCATCAACATCATCGATGAAGGGTTGGATGCTCCGCCCCGCTATATCGTTACCGAATACATCGACGGCATGCGGTTGTCCGAACGCCTGGAAAAAGGCTGGCCCTATCAGGTCCGGGAGATCAGGGAGATGCTCTTTGCTATGGGGAGGGCTCTGAACCAGGGACACCAGGATGGCCTTGTGCACAACAACCTCTGGCCGTCCAATATCCTGATCGACAAGAAGAAGGGGGCCAAGCTTTCCCCTTTCCAGGTCGTGAAGGCCTCTTATTACAAACGCAGTTTCGAACGCATCCGGCTGTTTTCCATGTATTGGAGCCCGGAACAGATCAACAGCGATACTGCCACCCCACTTTCCGACCAGTATTCTTTCGCCCTGATCGCTGTGGAGCTTTTTACCGGGAGGCCTTTCTTCCAGGGAGAAACGATCATGGACATCCTGCGCCGGCGGCTGGATTTTGACGAGAACCCGGGCCTGTTGTTCGAGGAACTCAAAGATACCCTTTGCCCTCCTTCCTTTGCCCAGGCCTTGCAGCGCATGCTCAGCTATGAGCCCCGGAACCGCTTTCTGGATATGGAAGAGGTACTCGAAGAGATCGAACAGTTGCCTTCCGGCAGCCAGGCAGTGGAAAAACACCCTGAACACCAGTTGTTGAAAAAACTGCGCAACAGCTACTCCCGGGTGCGCCGTATCGACGGCTTCTACAAAGCTTTTTACGATTTCTTCCTCGACAAGTCCCCCAACGCCAGAGATATCTTCGACCGCGCCTATACCGCCCGAATGGCCCGCGACAATTCCTCCGAGGAAGGCCTCTGGAAATACCAGTACCAAATGCTCGATCTGGCTATGGAACGCCTGCTGCAGTTCCCCTCCGTAACTACCGCTATGGGACAGCGGCTCCAAAGCCTGGCCAAACAACATGCTGCCGTCGGTGTGCAACCCGAAGATTACACCCTCTTCCTGGAATGCCTCAAGGAAGCCATTTATACTTTCGATGAGGAGAACTGGAACGGGCCTGAAGAGCTGGACCAGGCCTGGGAAGTGGCCGTGCGCAATGCACTGGAAGCGATGCGGAAAAGCTGAACAATAGAGCGGGCCCGGAGGCCCGCTCCCCTTTTTCAGATCGAAAAAGGCCCTATATAACGGTTGCCCTGCCCATTGGCGTTGCCGAAAATGGTATACTTTCTTCCCGTTTTGTCGAAAAAGATGTAAAAGTGGTCGTCTCCGATATCAAACCCGATCGAGGCGCCGACCCCATCCATTCCGGAGGGGAAATTGTGGCCGTTGAACAGTTGGTTCAGGTTCTTGGGCGTGCTGAACCCCTGGGGGTTGTTGTTGTAGATGGTCCACAACGTGCCGTCTTTATTGAACATGATACGGGTGCTGGGCCCTAGCGGGTCCTTGGTGCGGAAGGACATTGCTCCCACGCCCGCAAGATTGAAGGGAGAGCTGCCATTGGCCAGTTCTGTGATATTCTGTATGTTCAGCCACCGGCCGTTGTCCAGCATATAGCTGTACCGCGTGCCAGACTCATCAAAGATCATGATCGTGGCCTGCTCGTAGTTATTGCCATCCAGATTGCAGGCCGCGCCGATGGAGGGGAATGGACAGGGGCCGTCGCCCAGTTGGTCGATGGAATAGGGGCCCTCCAACCGGCCCACATCGCTGACCATGTACTGGTCTCCTGCCTTGTTGACCAGTATAAACTCCGTCCCCTTAAGCGTAAATGCCGCCCCGATGGGGCCGAAGGTACTGGACAGCCCTGCCCAATGAGCGGTGTAGGGCGGCGCGCCTACCGTCATAGTCGGGGTGCATTCCTTAACGTCGTACTCAGTGTTGAGCTGGACGCTGACGATCTGGTTGTCGTAAACGCTGCGCACCACGTAAGAAACCGGCTTACCGGTGGTAATGTCCGAGCTTTCCGCCAACAGCTCTACTATGGAGCTCAGGTCGGAGACGCCGATCGTCCGGATGGTGGACCCCGCTTCGCCGCCAAAGGCAAACACTTTGATCTTAATATTCTCCAGTTGGGACAACTGGTTGTAGTCCACCTCTCCGGAAGCGCCTACGGCCAGGCCGGAAAAGGATCCTTCTACCCGGGCGTTCATCTCCGTTTGGGAGGAAGTCGATTCGATCAGCATATAGTATATGCGGCCGTAGGTGACATCTGAGATGTAGGTGGCCGGGTTGCCGGCGCCCACGTAACGCGCCAGGTCCTCGGGCGTTACTTCCGGGGCAAAGAGCCCGTCGAGAGAGGACGGAATGTCGAAGCTCAAGGTGTAGAAACTTTGGTTGAGTTGTATCAGCATGCGGTTGTATTCCCGGTCGGTGCTGAAACTGAGGCTGCTCTCGATCTCTACAAATTTGGTCTCGTAATCCGCCCGCATCTTCAGCGCCATCTCTCTCTTGCTGCTGATGAAATCATAGGAAAATTCAAAATTAGCAGGGACAACACCGGTGCTGTTGGCAATGATGTTGTTGGCAGCAGTGCTGACCGTGCTCTTTTTGATCTCTTCCACGGTGAAAGACGGCTGAATATTCCCGTCTACTACGTCAATGGAAATGGTGCCTCCGGCGCGCTTGACGGCGATGACGTCGGGGGTGGCCTGGTTGAGGCTCTTGCCCTGCAACAGGCTGCCCGGGTAGATCACCGAGGCGTTGGGGTTGAATAGGGGAAAGCCACTTTGTCCTCCCGCCGCGTCCTGTATCCTCAGCGTCCGGGTGACGCAATTGAATTCTACATCATTTATGGTTTCGGCGGACTGCTCCTCGGCAATGACCTCTTCGCTCCGGTTGACGGAGGGGAAATCACCACCGGCCGCAAAAACAGCCTCAAAGCTGTCGGAAGGCGTGTTGTTCTCTTTATTACAGGCGAGGGCCAGGAGCAGAGTGAATACCGCTAATAGGGTCTTTTTCATGGTCAATTTTTTAGGTTTTTAGAATGGGGGAGCAGCGCCGCTTCCGATGGTTCAAAAGTGCAGCTAAAGGGGGGGAACCCCAAGAAATCAGGGTGGACAAAGGGTGGACAGGGGGGATTTGGCCGATCGGCTGTTTCGGGATTGGTTGATTCGGAACCTTAGTCTCAAGAAAATTCACCAACAATTTGTGGAAAACTTAAAACAAATTTGTTTTATGAACTGCATCGAAAACGGTAACTTCGGTGTTGTATTCAAGAGTTGCCCTTCTTGTAAAACGAAGAACTGACTTGTTGATTCGTTGATTCGTTGATTCGTTGATCCGTCGATCCGGCTTTGTGAAATTTGTTGAATGAGGCAGCTGCCTCTATCCGGCCGGCCGCTGAATCAACCGAATCTGACGGACGTTATTCATTTACACATTCACACATTCACACATTCACACATTCCCTAACATGCCAGAGTTCGTACACCTTCACTGCCATACCCAATATTCCTTGCTCGACGGAGCAACGGACATCGGAGCGATGATGGACAAAGCGGCCAGAGACGGGCAGAAAGGCGTCGCCCTTACTGATCACGGCAATATGTTCGGCGCTTTCAAGTTCGTATCCGAAGCCGAGAACCGGGGCCTCAAACCGATCGTCGGCTGCGAGTTCTACCTGGTGGAAGACCGCCATAAACAGTCCTTCTCCCGCGCCGCCGGAGAACAGGACAACCGTTACCACCAACTGCTGCTGGCTAAAAACCAGAAAGGGTACGAAAACCTGTCCAAGCTTTGCTCCCTGGGTTTTATCGAAGGGCTGTACGGTAAATTCCCCCGCATTGACAAAGAACTGATCGAGCAATACCACGAAGGGCTGATCGCCACCAGCTGCTGCATCGGGGCGGAGATCCCGCAAGCCATTATGCACGGCAAACTGGAAGACGCCGAAAAGAAACTCCGCTGGTGGCTGGACCTGTTTGGCGAAGACTACTACATCGAACTGCAGCGCCACCGCGGACTGGAGAATATCGACGGCCTGGGCATCAGCCAGGAGGATATTAACCAGCAATTGCTGCAATTCGCCAGAAAATACAACGTCAAGGTCATCTGTACCAACGATTCCCACTACCTGGAGGAAGACGATTATCTTCCCCATGATATCCTGTTGTGCATCAACACCAACAGCCTGGTAGAAGAAATGAACCGCTTCAAATTTCCCAGCTCCGACTTCTACTTCAAGACGCAGCAGGAAATGAGCCGGTTGTTTCACGATGTACCGGAGTCGGTAGACAATACCATCGAGATCTTCGACAAGATCGACAAGCTGACGCTGGCGCGGGATATCCTGCTGCCGGCTTTCCCTTTGCCCAAGGGATTCAAAGACCAGGATGATTACCTCCGGCACCTGACCTATGAGGGCGCCAAGCGCCGGTACGGCACGATCACTCCCGAGATCAAGGAACGACTGGACTTCGAGCTGCAGGTGATTAAAAACTCGGGTTATCCCGGGTACTTCCTCATCGTTCAGGATTTTACCACCACGGCCCGGCAGATGGGCGTATCCGTAGGGCCGGGACGGGGTTCGGCTGCGGGTTCGGCAGTGGCTTACTGTATCGGCATCACCAACGTCGACCCCATCAAGTACGACCTGCTGTTCGAGCGTTTCCTCAACCCGGAGCGGGTCTCCATGCCGGATATTGACATTGATTTCGATGATGAAGGGCGGCAGAAAGTGATCGATTATGTGATCGAGAAATATGGCCAGAACCAGGTGGCGCAGATCGTCACCTACGGTACGATGGCGGCCAAAATGTCCCTGCGCGACGTCGGACGGGTGCTCAATGTGCCCCTCCCGGAGGTGGACCGGGTGGCCAAAACCTTCCCTGCCCACCTCAAAGCCTCCCTGCGCGGGGTGCTGGCCCCGGGAGATGTGGACCCCAAACTCAAAGAGGTGCTCAACTCCGAGGAGATCGAAAAGGCCTACCAGTTCCGCCAATTGGCGGAAGGGCAGGATACCATCGGAGAAATGATCCGCACGGCCCAGAAGCTTGAAGGTTCGGTGCGCAATACCGGCATTCACGCCTGCGGTGTGGTGATCACTCCGGATGAGATCACCAAATACGTGCCCGTCAAGGCGGATAAGGAGACCGGGATGCTCGTCTCCCAGTTCGACAACAGCGTGGCCGAAGCCGCAGGCCTGCTGAAGATGGACTTCCTCGGCCTCAAAACCCTGACCATCATCAAGGACGCGGTCCGAATGGTGGAAGAGAACCACGGCGTCAAACTGGATATGGATGAGGTTCCGCTGGATGATGAAAAGACCTACGAGCTTTTCCAGCGCGGCGATACGGTCGGCATCTTCCAATACGAATCCCACGGGATGCAGAAGTACATGAAGGAGCTGAAGCCGACTACCTTCGAGGACCTTATAGCCATGAACGCGCTGTATCGTCCCGGCCCGCTCGAATACATTCCCGAGTTCATCGACCGCAAACACGGCCGCAAACCGGTGACGTATGACCTGGATGCGATGTCGGAGTATCTTCATGAGACTTACGGAATTTGCCTGACAGGAGGCGCCCTCGTTCATGATGCGACAACAGGGAAGCCCGTGCGGATTGATTCCCTCATGGATAAGGTGGGCGAATTTTACGTGCAAGGAGTTGATGAACAATTGAATACCTGCCGTGCGAAAATGACCCATTGGGTATGCAATGGCCGCAAGCCGGTTTATGCGGTGAAGTTGCGCAGTGGGGCCAGCATTAAAATGACCTCCAACCACGAGGTGCTGACGGAAGAAGGATGGCGGGAGATCGGGCAGCTTGGTGCGGGGGATCACATCGCCACGCCGAGGAAGTTGGAGGTTGATTATGAAAAAATGGGTAATCGTGGCCAATTGAGAGTTCTGGCTTATCTGATTGCGGACGGAGCGCTCTCTGGAAAAGGGCCGACTGCCGAATTTGTATCAAAATCGCCGCAATTGGTGGAAGCTTACACGGATAGTGTTTTGAGTTTTCCAGACCTCGAGGTTTCTACCTTACAACAAGTACGGGAGGTAACTCGCGTAATGGTATCCGGAGTAAATAAAACCCATTACCATCAGCCTAACAGCCTGGTTGCTTTCCTCCGAAAATGGAAACTGAAAAGTAAGAATGGAGGCTGCCGGTCACATGAAAAGTTCATCCCGGATTTTGTCTTCGGGTTGGCAGAGGGAGATATTGCTTTTTTCCTGGCTGCCCTTTGGGATTGTGATGGGCACATAGGAGAACGGCTTTGTCACTTTAAGACTATTTCCCCGCGATTGGCATACGGTGTCCGTACTTTATTGCTCAGGCTGGGAGTTCAATCCACAGTGTATGAGTCTATATATGAGAGTCAAAGGCATGGAAGGGATATGACTGCTTACCAGGTGACAGTCTACGACCTGGCTGCTTTTCAGGAAATGATCGCACCTCATCTGTTATCCAAAGAGATGCAGCGGAATCATTCCAATGGAACTTTCTTTAAAGATTCCATAAACAGGAAGCTTTTCATGAAAGAGCTTAAGGAAGCATGGAAAGGCTCTGCCCGCGCCTTGATGGCAACCCACGGCTTTGATAGGCAGCATTTACTTCCTAGCCGTTTGGAAAAACATTCCCGGATAGCGGCAGATGCAGTTCGGCCACTCCTAAAGCATTTGGATCTTCCAGAGACATCCCGCCGCCTAAATGTCCGTTGGGATGAGATCATCTCCATCGAACCAGCGGGAGAAGAACTCGTATACGATATAACGGTCGAGGGCATCCACAATTTCGTCGCCAACAATATTATCGTTCACAACTGTGTCTATCAGGAGCAAGTAATGCTCCTCTCCCAGAAACTGGCCAACTTCACCAAAGGCCAGGCCGACCGCCTCCGCAAAGGCATGGGGAAAAAGAAAAAAAAGGAGATCGATGCCCTCTACCCGCTCTTCATCGAGGGCGGCACCGGCAACGGCCACCCTAAGGACGTCCTCGACAAGGTCTGGAAGGACTGGGAAGCCTTCGCTTCCTACGCCTTCAACAAGTCGCATTCGACCTGTTATGCTTTTGTGGCCTTCCAGACGGCCTACCTCAAAGCGCACTATCCGGCCGAGTTCATGGCCAGCGTGCTGACGCACAACAAGAACGACATTTCCAAGATCACCTTCTTCCTGCAGGAGTGCAAGCGCATGGGGCTGATGGTACTTGGGCCGAGCGTGAACGAATCTGCTTCCGACTTTTCTGTCAACAGGGATGGCCACGTTCGCTTCGGCCTGTCGGCACTGAAAGGGGTAGGAGAGGGCCCCGTGGAGGAGATCCTGAAAGAACGGGAGGAAAATGGCCCCTTCGAGACCCTCTTCGACATGGTGCGCCGCCTGAGCTTGAGAGCCGTCAATAAGAAGGTACTGGAAAGCCTCGCCTTGGGCGGTGGCTTCGACTGCTTCGAGAGCGTCACACGTTCTCAGTATTTTGCCCCTTCCGAAAAGTACGATACCCTGCTTGAGCACGCCCTGCGGTACGGCAATGCCTACCAGTCCCAAAAGGCTCAGGCCGTCAATTCTCTCTTCGGAGAGACGGATGAGGTGATGATCCCCGAACCGGAGATCCCTAAATGCCCGCCCTGGCCCCTGCTCGAGAAACTCAACCATGAAAAGGCCGTTACCGGTATCTTCATCAGTGGCCATCCGCTGGATGATTACCGCCTGGAAGTCGAGAATTTCACGACCTGCTCTCTGAATGAAGTGGACGATAATCAGAACCGCCCGGCCCTCAACCTGGCGGGTATGGTGACGGTCGCGCGCCACATGGTCAGCCGCAATGGCAACGGCTGGGGCATCTTCGAACTGAGCGACTATAACGGATCCTATGAGTTCAAACTCTTTGGGGAGGACTACCAGAAGTTCAAGCACCTCTTCGAAGAGGGTAAGGCCTTGTTCGTCAAAGGCGGCTGGCAGCGCAGCTGGCGCGGCGACGGCATGGAGTTCAAGATAAAGGATGTCAAATTGCTGGAAGGGGTTGCGGAGAACCTGGCCGATTCCATTACCCTCAAACTACCGCTCGAAACCATTACTCCCGGCCTCATCGATCGTATCGACGAGCTGTGTAAGCAGCACCAAGGCCCTCATCGCCTCCGCATGGAACTGCTGGACAAATCCAACCGGATGCGCCTGGCCATGGCGGCCAAAGAACGCAGGGTGAACGCGACGAATGGGTTCATTGTGGAGCTGGAAAAGCTGGGGGTGGAGTATCAGGTGAGCTGAGGGTTTTGATTTTTGATTGGAGATTTCCTGACGGATGTGCGCAATGGAAGTATCCTGGCTGCCAGCCTCAGTATTTGATTGCCCTGCCTCCCTGGCGGGGAGGATAGAAAATCTGTCTGCTTTTTTTAAAAAGGCAGGAGTACGCATAGAGTGCGGCTTGGGTTGTGCCGCACTCTGAAGCATTCAATCGGGTGATCCCTATCATACCGTTTTCCTCACTGTTCCAGTTCTGGCAATAGTTTATCCTTCACCCAGCTGAATTCGGGAGCTGCGGCCAGTGCTTTCTGGTAAGCGCTGTGGGCGTTGTCTTTCTGCCCGTCGGCATGCAGCGCCTGGCCGAGCATGGCGAGGCACTGCAGGTACGCCCAGTTGTGTTCAGTACCTTGCGCTTCAAAGCCCTGGCAGGCCAACCGGAAGCCTTCAATGGCCTTTTGGAGGTCGCCTCCGAAAGCGGGGGGGGTGTAGAAGAGGTTATTGCTGTGCTGCAGGCGGACGAAGGGGTTGTCGGGTTCGAGCTCCATCGCCCGGGCGGCATTTTTGCTCGCCTGTGCCCCCAAGAACGGGCCTTTCAGAGGTGCTAGGGCGACCTTCATACCCAGAATGCCGGAATAAAGAGCATGGGCCGCCGCGCCGCCGCCTTCTTTCAGCAGTTTTTTGGTTTGCTTTGCCGCCTCATCCAGCAGTTGTTCCGCAGAGGCTTCGTCCTGGTGAGCAAAGCATGCTCCTACGGCCCCGTATTTGGCCTTGGCCAGGGCCAGAGCTGCGACAGGATTCGGCGCCTGCCGGTATTCGGCTTCCATCTCCTGAATGATAGCCTTCAGTTGCGCCAGGTTATTTTTTTGGTAAGCCTGGTAATAGCGTGCCTCGCGGGATGCCGGCTGGGCGGCGGCGGCGACAACGGCCAGTAAACTGATCCATAAGATGAAATACTTTTTCATAGCGGGTCGAAAATTTTGGTTCGATACAAAGAAGGGAAGGAATATTTACAGCCGCCAGTCTGATTGACGGCTGATGCCTGCAGATTGACGAATGGTTCCGGGAAGGGCCGAAAACAGGTGTATGCCTGTTGCCGTCTCCCGCAAACGGCCACTGGCCATGGAGATCCTGCTGTTGACCCACCCGATCCTGTCATTGATAAAAAGGGCTTTGGAAAAAAGTCAGTTTTTTCTCATTTTTTGGGATGCAATCAGGTGTCCTGAGTCCGCAACCAAAAGTTTTTCCGCCTGGTATGACAAAACGCGCTATCAGCATCACGGCACAATTGGCAGGATGGGGATTGTACACCCTGTTCTGGGCATTGGTTTCTTCTCCCCGGCCTCTCCAGCCGCTCTCTCTGGCCACGAGTTCCGTCTTTACGCTGTTCAATGCGGCGGCAGTATATGTATTGTTGTTGGTGCTGGTGCCCGGTTTGCTCCGGCCCCGGCGGTACTGGCAGTTTGGCCTGGGCCTGGCCCTGTTGCTGGCGCTGGATGCCGCCCTGCTTGCCGCGGCCCTGTACGGGTGGTTCAGCCTGGTGGAACCCGCCCTGCTGGAAGTGTTCTTTTACCCGGGCAACCTGGCGATGAAGGCGGCCATCGGCAGTACCCTTTCCGTCACTTTTCCCGCCCTGGGAGTTTACCTCATTTTTGAATGGATACAAGTAGAAAAGCACAACCGGCAGTTGAGGGAGGAAAAGTTACGGGCAGAACTGGAAGTGTTGAAAAACCAGCTCAATCCTCACTTCCTGTTCAACGCCCTTAACAGCATCTATTTTCTGATCAAAAAGGATCCTGAGGCTGCAGCTGAAGCCCTGGCCGGCTTTTCCAACCTGCTTCGTTATCAGCTGTACCTGGCAGATGCGGAACGCATTCCCCTGCAGCAGGAACTGGATTATCTGGAACAATACATTAAGCTGGCCCGGTTGCGCCTGCCTGCCGGGCTGAACCTCAGGATCAGCCTGCCCCGGCAGCTCAACGGTGAACAGATCCCCCCGTTGTTGCTGTTACCATTGGTTGAAAATGCCTTCAAACACGTGGCACGCAAAAACGGAGAGATCTGTATTGAAGCTTCGGTAAATGGAGAAGAGCTCCGCTTTTTTACCCGGAACAATACGGAACCCCGGCGGCGGCAGGAAGGGGAAACCGGAGGCCTGGGCCTTCAGAATGCCCGGCGGCGGCTGAAGCTGGCCTATCCTCAGAAGCATGCCCTGGATATCCGTAATGAAGACAGTTGGTTCGAAGTTCACCTTAAATTAAATCTGTCATGAGATGCATGATCGTCGATGACGAGCCTCTGGCACGCGAAGGGCTGGCGGAATATGTGGAAAAGATCAATTTCCTTTCCCTGGAAGCTACTGCCGAAGGGCCGCTGGATGCCTTGCCCTCCCTGGAAGCAGGCCGCGTCGACTTGCTTTTCCTCGACATTCAGATGCCGGGCATGAACGGCCTGGATTTCCTCCGCATCCTTCGTAGGCCTCCACTGACGGTCATCACCACCGCCTACCCCAGCTTCGCTCTCGAAGGCTACGAACTGGAAGTGCTGGATTACCTCGTCAAACCAATTACTTTTCAGCGCTTCCTGAAAGCCGCCCTCAAGGCCCGGCGGCAATTTCACCTTCTTAAAGAAACCGGTGGCCAGGCTGATGCCGCCGGGCACATTTTTGTAAAATGCGCAGGCAGGATCGAAAAGGTGGCCCTCTCGGAACTGCTGTTCGTGGAGAGTATGGAGAATTATGTGCAGCTCTATACCAAAGAACGACGGTTAACTACCTTGCTGCCGCTGAAAAATCTGATGGAAGAATTGCCGACGCCTCCTTTCTGCCGCGTTCACCGTTCCTTCCTGGTTAACCTGGAAAAGGTACAGGCCCTGGAAAGCAACCAACTGCATATAGGCCAACACCGTATTCCAGTCAGCCGCCAGAATGCCGAAGCGGTGCGTAAAGCCCTGTTGGGCGGGCGCTTGTTGGAATAGAGGTGATAGTAAAACTACCCTGCCTTGTC
This sequence comes from Lewinellaceae bacterium, assembly GCA_020636405.1. Taxonomy (GTDB): domain Bacteria; phylum Bacteroidota; class Bacteroidia; order Chitinophagales; family Saprospiraceae; genus JACJXW01. Next base: position 1,186,759 of record JACJXW010000004.1, read on the forward strand.
AGCCCTTTTCCGGATAAAAGGGCTATTCGCTCTATTACTGAAAAGGGGATAATTATTTTTTTGAAATTAACCAAATTTCCCGAACCATAATTGAGATCGCCTGTTATGATAGTAAAGCTATTATTGAATATAGCTTTTCTTTTATTTCAAATTTGATCCTTATGTATAATCGCCAAATAAAGCAAATTATCATTCTAATCTGTTTTTCTTTCGAAGCTGCTGGGTTATTCGCCCAGCAGCCTCAGCTTGGAATGTTTCAGTCGCGTATTAGCGATAATCCGATAATTGCCGGAGAAGGCATCACCCGGCACCTCATCATGGGAGATAATCTGATGGCTCAGGGTAAGTTCGAGAACGCCATCCTTTCTTACGACAATGCTATAGCGCAGAACCCCTATTTCGCAGAGGGCTATATCAAAAGGGGAATCGCTAAATACCGTTTGGGGCGTTTGTCGGAAGCCCAGCAGGATTACGCTTTCGCCACCAGGATCAACCCGTATGTGGGCGACCTGTACGGTTACGGCAATAACCTGCGTAAGTTGAGGGTCCTGGCTTTTGAACCCTACTTATTGGCTGGCCGCCTGAGCCTGGAGCGTCGGCTCGACTACTACCAGAGGCTTCTGGAACCTGAACTGGCCGGTGGAGTGGGGGGCGACGCCTCCTCCCGGCTGGGAGCATTGTCTGTGCTTATTGAGCAGTTCCCTGCCGCTCCTGCTTATTATCTGAAACGGGCAGTTGCCTACCTCCATATCCAAGAACCCGAACGAGCCGCCGACGACCTCAATAGGGTAAGGGCCATGGAGCCCGATAACGCCCTGGCATACGACCTGCTGGGCCTGGCATACGGTGAAATGGAATCTTTCGAACTAGCCGAGAAGGCCTTCGAGCATGCCATCGAGCTGGATCCCACTTTGGCGACAGCCATTTACAACCTGGGTATTACCCGCCAGCAGCAGTTGCGCTATCAGGAGGCGCTGGCCTTGTTCGATAGGGCGATCGGTATGGATGCCGGCCTGGAGATCGCTTACTTTAACCGGGCACTTGTACATAAGGCTATGGGCAATGTCGATGCTGCAATTGAGGATTACGATCACTTGCTTGGGGCGAGCGGAGAGGGGGAGGTACAAATATGGCTCAATCGGGGAATCACCAGAAAAATGTCGGGGGACATCATGGGCGCCCTGGCGGATATTGAACAGGCCATGAGGCTGGCGCATGAAGACAATGCAGTGCTGTACAAGCTGCGTGGTAATATATTCTTGTTGCTGGGCAATTATCTGGCGGCAGAGCAGGACTATACCCGGGCTATTGAACTGGCCCCGGGCTTTGCAGAAGTCTTCTATAACCGAGGCGTTGCCCGGATACTGGCTTATAACCGGCCGGACGCCTGCCTGGATTTTCAGGAAAGTGCCGATCTGGGTTACAACCGGGGAGCGGAACAACTGCGGTATCTGTGCTCCTATTAAACCGATATACAATACTTGAACAGAAGAACTGACGCGCCCTTTCGCAGGGATATCCACCAGGTAAAGAGCTGCCGGAGTAGTATAAAAAACGATTCATCATTCTCAGCCCTAATATTACGCCCTACTCCGGCCAGCCCTGGTGTCAATCGGATAGAAGACGTACTCTTTACCAAACCAATCAAAATCAATGTGCTATGAAGAGAGTTATGTTAGTCATGATCTCCCTTACCTTTTTGTTGAGCAGCTGCACCGTTGTCCGTCAGGGCGAGGTTGGTGTGAAAAGAACTTTTGGCAAATATGCAGACCGCCCCTATACGGAAGGGTTGAAAATGTTTAACCCCTTTACCACTACGATCGTAAAAGTGCCCGTACAGACGGAGAATATGGAAGTTGCCCTGAATCTGCCGTCCAAGGAGGGGTTGAACATCAGGGCGGAGATATCCATCTTGTACAATATTCAATCCAACAAGGCTCCGGACATTCTGCGTTCGATCGGAGACAACTACGAGGACAATGTGATCCTACCCGTCTTTCGCTCGGCCGTAGCTGATGTATCCGCTCGCTTTTTTGCCAAGGATATGCATACCGGTGAGCGGGGAACCATCGAGGGAGCCATTCAGCAGCAGATGACTAAACTGCTCGATGGCAAGGGGATCCTCATCGAGGCGGTGCTTATTAAGAGCATTCAGTTGCCGCCCAACCTGGCACGTGCCATCGAGGAAAAACTGGAGGCCGAGCAGCGTGCCCTGCGCATGGAGTTCGTCCTGCAGGAAGAACGCCGTGAAGCCGAGCGCAAGCGCATCCAGGCCGAAGGCGTACGCGACGCCCAGAACATCATTAGCCAGGGACTAGACCCACAGGTACTGCAGTTCAAGTCGATCGAGGCTTTCCTGGAACTGGCCAAGTCACCGAACACCAAGGTTATCATTTCCGATGGGGACCTGCCGGTGCTGCTCGGGCCGGAAGGGACAGAGGCAATGCCCAGTAATACCGGACTGAGAAGATAAATTTCCTGTCGCCCAGGCATACGCGTTTCCCGGGCAGGGGCTATTTTTCAAAAATAGCCCCTTTTTTTTGCCCCGGATTTGATAATTTGCCTCTTTTATCCATAACCGTCATTTACTTTTTATATGCCTACACTCACCATCAGAGGCGTGATCCCTCCCATGATCACCCCTTTTACACCAGAAGGCGCGGTTGACCTCGCCGCTCATGCAGCCAATGTGCAAAGGTGGAACGAAGCCGGCCTTGGTGGCTATCTCGTCCTCGGATCCAACAGTGAAGCCGTTTATCTGAACGAACGAGAGAAGCTTCAATTGATCGAATGTACCTGCAATAACGCCGCTTCCGGCCACCTCATCCTGGCCGGAACAGGAATGGAATCCACCCGGGAAACCATCCACCTGACCCGGGAAGCTGCCGGGGCGGGCGCCCACGCTGCTCTTATCATCACGCCTTCTTTCTACCAGGAACAAATGAAAGACGATGCCCAGATCCGCCATTTTCAGGCCATTGCCGATGCTTCTCCCATTCCCGTGTTGATGTACAACGTTACCAAGTATACGGGGATCAACCTTTCACCCCGGGCGGTGGGTATCCTGAGCGAGCATCCGAATATCATTGGGATGAAAGACAGTTCAGGCAGTATCCCCCAGCTGGTACAGTACCAGAAGGCCGCCGCCGATGGGTTCAACATTTTGGTAGGCACGGCCTCCGCCTGGTATCCCGCTCTGACACTGGGCGTCACCGGAGCCGTCATGGCCCTGGCCAATTGCGCCCCCGCAGAGTGCGTCCGCGTCCAGCAATGGTTCGGCCAGGGGCGGGCGGCTGATGCAGAAGCGCTCTACCGCCGACTGTTTCCAGTCAATCAGGCGGTAACCGCTACCTACGGTATCGCCGGGTTGAAATACGCCTGCGCTCTGCGTGGTTACCAGGGGGGCTCGGTTCGAAGCCCACTGCCTGAACTGAGCGAGCAGCAAAAGGTGGAGGTGAAGGAGATCCTGCGCGAGGCGGGGTTGGTTGGGTGAGTTGGTCAAGGGAGGAAGGGCCGGGCGGTAATATTTTCGCGCCGCGGGCCTATTCCTAACGGCAATAGTGCCGCTGGTTGAAAATTACTGATTGTAAGGGATTGAGTAGCTGTTCTTCGAAGTCGTTCGGAGACGTTGTTAGGATACCCAAATTTATACTGACGAACGCCCGCGTTGTCAGTAGATGCTGACCATCTGTGCGTCAGTATATTTGGGTTCGGAGATGTGTGGCGCCACCGTATATCGATTATAGTACGCCTGAAGGGAAATTTACGTCTTCGACGCCAAATAAATTTGGCGCACCGAGGCGCATGGCCTAATAGCTACGCAAAACGTTATAATGAGGAAAATTCATTAACAACTTTTTTCGCAAGGTTATCCCCCCCTGTCATCAGGGAAAAAATTTAATTTATGCGAATCAGGGGCTAAAGAGCCCTGAAAGGGCCGGAGGGCAAAATATCAGGCAGATTATACGATACTTTTGGTACGGAGAAATGTGCGATTTTTGACGTGCGATGTGCGATTTTTGATGGGGCTCTTTGGGAGCAGCCCTTTCGCTTGCCCTACATCGAAAATCAAACATCATAAATCAAACATCATAAATCAAACATCATAAATCAAAAGGGTGGCCTGCTGAAGCAGCCCCCAAAGTGCTGCCGTTTTCACCTCACATGCTGCACCCTCGATCCCTGCCGCCATCGGCATATCAGGCAGATTATACGATACTTTTGGTACGGAGGAATGTGCGATTTTTGACGTGCGATGTGCGATTTTTGATGGGGCCCTTTGGGAGCAGCCCTTTCGCTTGCCCTACATCGAAAATCAAACATCATAAATCAAACATCAAAAATCAAAAGGGCGGCCTGCTGAAGCAGCCCCCAAAGTGCTGCCGTTTTCACCTCACATGCTGCACCCTCGATCCCTGCCGCCATCGGCATATCAGGCAGATTATACGATACTTTTGGTACGGAGGAATGTGCGATTTTTGACGTGCGATGTGCGATTTTTGATGGGGCTCTTTGGGAACAGCCCTTTCGCCCGCCCTACATCGAAAATCAAACATCATAAATCAAACATCATAAATCAAAAGGGCGGTATTGCTGAAGCAGCCCCAAAGTGCTGCCGTTTTCACCTCACATGCTGCACCTCGATCCCTGCCGCCATCGGCATATCAGGCAGATTATACGATACTTTTGGTACGGAGGAATGTGCGATTTTTGACGTGCGATGTGCGATTTTTGATGGGGCTCTTTGGGAGCAGCCCTTCCGCCCGCCCTACATCGAAAATCAAACATCATAAATCAAACATCATAAATCAAAAGAGCTTGCCGGATCCCTGCCTCCATCAGCCGCCATTTAGCCTCTGATTCGCATAAGTCATGCGTATCAGAGGTTAAAAAGAGCCATGAACGGTTCGGGTTAGAAAAAATCAGCCGGAGGATGCGGCACTTTTGATACGGAGGAATGTGCGATTTTTGACGTGCGATGTGCGATTTTTGATGGGGCCCTTTGGGAGCAGCCCTTTCGCTTGCCCTACATCGAAAATCAAACATCATAAATCAAACATCATAAATCAAAAGGGCGGCCTGCTGAAGCAGCCCCCAAAGTGCTGCCGTTTTCACCTCACATGCTGCACCCTCGATCCCTGCCGCCATCGGCATATCAGGCAGATTATACGATACTTTTGGTACGGAGAAATGTGCGATTTTTGACGTGCGATGTGCGATTTTTGATGGGGCTCTTTGGGAGCAGCCCTTCCGCCCGCCCTACATCGAAAATCAAACATCATAAATCAAACATCATAAATCAAAAGAGCTTGCCGGATCCCTGCCTCCATCAGCCGCCATTTAGCCTCTGATTCGCATAAGTCATGCGTATCAGAGGTTAAAAAGAGCCATGAACGGTTCGGGTTAGAAAAAATCAGCCGGAGGATGCGGCACTTTTGATACGGAGGAATGTGCGATTTTTGATGGGCGATTTTTGATGGGGCTCTTTGGGAGCAGCCCTTTCGCTTGCCCTACATCGAAAATCAAACATCATAAATCAAACATCATAAATCAAAAGAGCTTGCCGGATCCCTGCCGCCATCGGCTGCCATTTGGCCCCTGATTCGCATAATTTATCCAGGCAGGCTGCGTTTTCCCTGTGAACCAAAGTGCTCGCTGCCGGTTCTATTACAGCCTCAAAAGATGAAAAAAGTTGCTATGAAAAACCTTGTCCGGTTCACGCCCTTCATTTATGGGTTAGTAATTCTCCTGTTCAGCTGCAATGCCTCACCGGCTACCGGCCAGGACGCCTCGTCTGCCACCGCCACCGGTTCGGCAGCAAATGATCCTTTCACAGAATGGCCCAAGCCGGTTACTTACATTAAAGGGATTCCCATCTACGAGGAATTTGGCCAGGCGGAGCCCTTCTTTCATTTCGACAATGATACCACCTACGTCATCAATTTCTGGGCGACCTGGTGTAAGCCTTGTGTGGAAGAATTGCCCTATTTCGAAGAACTTACCCAAGCCTACCAGCGACAGAAGGTCAAAGTCATCCTGGTGAGCCTTGATTTCCCCCGGCAGTTCGAGAGTAAGCTCGCACCTTTTGTCGAGGAACGGCAATTGCAGTCCACCGTGATCGCCCTGGCCGATGGCCGCTACAACGACTGGATAGACAAGGTATCCACAGAATGGACGGGCGCCATTCCCGCAACCTACATCTACAAAGGGGAAAAGGCCCGCTTCATCGGCAATCCGGTTAAAAGCATGGCTGAACTGGAAGCGGTGATCAAGCTTTTTTAGGAATCTGAAACTGATATCATAAATTTTCAACCAAAACCATTAGGAGCATGAAGTACCTTAATCTGATCTTTACCCTTGCCCTTGCCCTGTCCTCTTTCGCATGCAAAGGAGACGTCAATCCCGGCCAACAATCCGATGCCACCTCAGTGGAAGCCGCAGCGCCTGCCAAAATGGTAGCCCTCCAGCCCGATGGAGTAGGGGTGGGCGATAAAGCGCCAGCCTTCAAATTGAAAAATGTGGATGGCAAGGAATATTCCTTCCAGAATATCAAGGATGCTAACGGCAATGCCCCGAAGGGCTACATCATTATCTTTACCTGCAATACCTGCCCCTATGCTGTGGCCAGCGAGCAGCGCATCATTGACCTCCACAAAAAATACGCTCCTATGGGGTACCCGGTGGTGGCTATTCAACCCAACGACCCGGCAGTGCAGCCCGGCGATGGCTTCGAGGCCATGCAGAAGCGCGCCCAGGAAATGGAATATCCCTTCCTATACCTCTTTGATGAAAAGCAGGAGGTGTTTCCACAATACGGCGCCACCCGCACTCCAGAAGTCTACCTGGTTGACAAGAGCCTGACCGTCCGTTACCATGGCGCCATCGATGACAATGTGCGCGATGCGGAAAGCGTGAAGGAGAAATTCCTGGAGAATGCCATTCAAGCCGTCGATAAAGGGGAGGAGCCAAAGCCGGCAGAGACCAAGGCGATTGGCTGTGGAATAAAGACCGCCTAACTGGATTGTATGGAACGCAAACGCCTGCTACGGACGCCGACTATTTGGGATAGTTCAATTTTCTGTTTCCCCTAGGCCGCCGATCTAACGTTGGACAAGTTCGCGGTTGCGAACACCGAAATCCGAACCGAGAACTTGTCCAACCTTAGACGGGTAGCCGCCTTCTGAAAAATGCCGTAACTATTCAGCATAACCTAGAAATCGCATTTTCTGCCGATTTTTTCGATGATGCTGAATAGTTAAAAATGCCTTTGATTTTCAGGTGCTTGCGAATAGCGAACAGCAAATCCCGAACACTCCCGACTAATCTGTGGGCTCCGTTGCGTAGTCAGCGTTCGCGTTCCACTCGCCTGATTATTCCAGGCGAAATACCTATTCTTCTTCCTTATCCGCCAACTCCATCATTTTGGCCTCCAACTCCCGGTACTTCGCCTGCATTTCCTGTTCCATCATCCTCTGATCGGCTTCTATCTGCTGCATTTCGTGTTGCAGGCTCATCATCTGGAATGCCATCTCTTGCTCTTTCATTTCTATCTGCTGCTCCAGTTGGAAACGTTGGTGTTCGAGTTCCTGTATGGACTTTTCCTTTTCAAAGACGGCCTGTCGTTGATTTTTCTGGGCCTCGAACATGCGCAATTGCAGCGCTCTTTCCTTTTCCAGGATTTCACGCTGGCTTTGCTGCACGAATTTGAGCTTTTTCGCCAGCTCCTCGCCTTCGGCATCTTCCAGTTCCTCTTGTTGCATTTCCAGGGCCTGCCGTTGTTCCTCCAGTTCCAGGCTGGCGGCCTCCAGTTCGTGCTGAGCAAGCTCAAATTCGCTCTCCTGCATTTCTCTTTCATGCTCCTTGGTGCGCATCTGTATTTCGAGTTGGAGCAGTGCCTTTCTCTGGGCTTGCATAGCTTCCTGAGTTTCCTTTCTCAATTGGATCTCCCTGCGCTGGATGGCCTGTTCTTTCTTGCGCAGTTCCAATTCTGAAGCCTGCATTTTTTCCTCCAGCTTGCGGGCCTCCTTTTCCAGCTGCTGCGCTTCAGGAGGGATGGTATCTGTAGGATGCATTGCCGGTTCGGCCCAGGCAATAGGAGGTTGTTTGGTTTCTGTGGCGATCGTCGTGGCAGAGGAGGCCTCTGTCAAATCTTCTGACGCAGGTTCCGCCATTGTTTCCGGGCTTATCGCTTCCGGCAGGCTGGCGGGTGCCGGCGTTGTTTCGCGCGGTTTGGATTGGAAGGCGAGCAGTGCCAGGCAGACACAAATGATAGAAAGGGACCAGAACGCTTTGGCGGCCACCTGCCGTTTGTCGTCGCGTTGCAACAGGCGCTGAATGCGGCTGAGCACGCTTCCGTCCTTACCCATAAAGGCCATGGCCGGGGAGGGGCCATGAAGGCGCCATTCTTCCATCAGGGCCAGGGAACGGACGAGGGACAGGGTGTCACCGGTCATTTCCACGGCCAGGTCATCACAAGCATGTTCTCGTTCTGCCCTGATCTTCTTGCTGATCCACCACATCATCGGGTTAAAGAAAAGCAGGATCTCCACCAGTGAAACGAACAGGTTGATCAGATAGTCGTTGCGGCGTACGTGTGCCAGTTCATGTGCAAGTACGGCCTCCACCTGCTCCGGCGGGAGGCCCGAGAGCAATCCGGCCGGCAGCAGGATCACCTGTTTGAGAACCCCTACCACCATTGGGCCGTGGATGCGGTAGGTTTCCCGAAGCTCTACTTCCCGCAGGATGCCCATCTTTTCTTTGATCTTCGCCAGCTTCTCCAGCCAGATCCTTTCAGGCTGGCGGCAACGGTAATGTCGCAGGTGTTGGATGTAGGCGATCTCTCCCAGCATTCGCAAACTAAGCAGGAGGACCCCCAACAGCCAACCGGTAACCAGCAAAGGCATATGCTGCTTGAAATATTGAATGTAAACAGCCGGGTGATCGGTGGAAGCTTCCTTTGCGGCCGCTGTGGCGCCCGAAGGGAGTGCCTCCTGCGTTGCAAAAAATAAAAGTGTTACGTCTTCAGTGAAAGTTGGTTCGGGCCCGGGTTCATAGATCCAGGCAAAGGTACCGATGCAGGCCAGTAGCAGGGACAGCAAAGCCGAAAGGGCGATCCAGTAACGCACATTGGAAGACAGGCGGCGCGCCAGGATCAAAGCGAAAGCCAGCAACAGCGCAATGGCGGCTCCCTGCCATAGAGAATGCAAAAGAACCCAGCCCAGGGTTTCGGCCAGGTTGGTGTCGATCCAGTGGGTGATGGTACTCATTGTTTATCTTTTTCCAGTTTTTCAATTATTTTCTTGATCTCGGCCAGGTCCTTGGCACTTGCCTTTTCGTGGCCCAACGCCTGCATGGCCAGCTTCAGGGGGGAACCCCGGAAAACGGTGTCGACCAGCTTGTCTACAATATCTTCCTGCACGGCCTTCTCATCAATGATGGCTTCGTACAGGTGCGTACGCTGGGAAGTATCGCGCTGAAGAAAGCCCTTTTCTGCCATCACCTGCATCATTTTGAGCGTGGTGGTGTAGACGACCTCCCGGTTCTTGCTCAGTTCGGTGTTGACAAAGCGCACGCTGCAAGGGCCGTGCTCCCATAGGATCTGCAATACTTCCAGTTCGGCTTCGGTAGGTTTCTTTTCCTTATTCATGGCTTCAGTTTCGTGCTACGTCAATTATCGTACGACAAATGTATACGATTCTTATCGTACTTGCAATTTTTTATACGATAATTGTCGTACTTTAACATTTAAGCCGTCAAGAAGGACTTTAACAAAATTTTAGTACAAGAAAATAATATTACGCCCATTTTTTGTGTTTCCTAAACTGGGTTTTATCCTATCGGGTGGGCCGGAGGCAGTGTACTCAAAAGAAGAAAATTAAGAACGGATCTATGGGGTTGAAAACAGTATGGAAAAAAAAGGCAGAGAAGCCGGTTCGTGCCCGGGGCAAGGTGTGCTTATTCTGCGTATGCTCTCTTTTGGCCTTCGGCTCGAAAAAGTTGAAGAGCCAGGATATTTCGGCGACGCGCTTTTTCAATATCGATTATCAGACTTTAGGTTCTCCCAGTCAATTAGTGCCGCGTCAGGGCGGGCTGATACCTGCCAATACCTATGAACCCAACCACCTCATCAAAGCGGAGTTGAAATTTCCTGTAAAGCTGAGGGGCAAAACCCGGATTTTCGGCGAGCTCCAGTACAACAACGAATACATTTTTGGGGTCTATTCTCCCATTGATGACGATGGGGTAGACCCAATAAAACTGCACCAATCGAGCTTTTCCTTTATCGTCTCTCATAAATTCAGCAATGGGTATTCCATTCTTGGCAAGTTCGGGCTGGAGAACAGTTCCGACCGTTTCTGGAGTTCCGATCACAATTCCGTATCTCTGAATAATTCTTTCCTGGTGCAAAAGGAAAACACCAATGGGAAATTTGGCCTGGGGGCTTCCTGCGGGCTCAACTACCTGGGCAATATGAGCTTCGTACCCCTCATCCTGTATCAGCGTAAATTGCCCCGGAACTGGGAACTGGACCTCTTGCTCCCCGCTAAAGTGCTGGCTATTAAGAACCTATCCAATAGCTCCCGCTTCCTCATGGGCGTCAAAGGAAGCACCGGCAACTACTACCTCTCCGGCCTGGCAATGGATAACCTTTCCGGCCTGAACTACCGTCGCCTGAACGCCAATGCGATTGTGGGTTACGAAAAGCTTATTACGCCGCTGGTGGGTATAGGCGTCGAAGCCGGCGCTACCCTGCCGCTGCAATCAGGCTTATACCGGCAGGAACAGCGTTGGCAGCAGGTACACAACTTCGGGCAGAAAGTAGACCCCTACTTCAATTTCAAGATTTTCTTCGCTATCCCTAAGTGATAAGGTGGCAGTTCGGGTTGGCTGTAATATGCCTTACTCGGCTCCCATAGGCAAAATGACTGCCGGCATCTGGTATTCCCGGTACAGCCGGTTGAAAGAAACGATATCTTCACGGATGATCCGCCGCATCTGGCTTCTGAACTTGGCCCATTCACCCAGCAATCCTTCCAGCCGCAGCCGGGCGCCATCGGTAACTTTGGGGTCTGCTGCGTCTACCTTTTGTTTTAAGTTGAGCAATTCAGCACTGAGCCGGTTGGGGAAATTGATCACATCCTGATGGGTTTGGTGTTTGGGCTGCACCAGTTGTTCTTCCCAGTCCTTGATGGTTTTGACGATATTCTGGCTGGCATCCAGCAGTTCCTGGGTACATTCCGTTTTTTTGAGGTTGGCATGCAGGTTTTCTACCTGCTTTTTTACTTCCTGCATTTGTTCTACGCTCTGATGGATATCGCGTACGGCCTGTTCTATGGACAGCAGGACCTCCTGTTGTTCAAGGTAGTCCTTAGGACAGGCTTTCACGCGCGGATCCGGTAGAACGGTGAGGGGCTGCTCCAATACCTGATCCGATATTTTAAGTTGCAGCCGGTATTCGCCGGGAGCGGCCATGCCTCCCTGGTAGCTGCCCGGGATGAAAACGCCGGGAATGCCCGGCAACGATTCCCTGCGGAGGTCCCAGTAAAAATGGTTGAGCCCCGGTTTGTCCGGAAGTAGTGCCTCGGGGCCAGGGCCTCCTTCGCGCTTTCGAACTTCTTCCTCTGCCTGGTTGCTGAAGGAGCGCACCAGATTGCCATGAACGTCCAGAATGTCGAGCTGGAAGCTGGAACTGTCCATATCTTTGGGCAGGAAATAGTAGATCAGGGCGCCATCCGGTGGATTTTGCCCCATGCCGGCGGTAGGTTCTTCCGGGGTGTTGCCGTAAAACCGGATTGCCGGCGCCGGTTGGAAAAGAACGGCCTTACCAGTGGCCATTTCGCCCTTCTGGCGCAGGGGTTCCAGTCCATCCAGTATCCAGAATGACCGGCCGGAAGTAGCGGCGGCCAGGTTATTGTCCTTTATGGCCAGGTCATTGATGGGGCAGGCTGGCAGGTTGAGTTGAAAACGCTGCCAGTTCCGGCCATAATCCAGGGACAGGTAAAGGCCTGTTTCTGTCCCGCCGTAGAGCAATCCCGGACGCACGGGGTCTTCCCGAATCACCCTCAGGAAGTCTTCCTTATCGATTCCCTGGGTGATCTGAACCCAGGATTTGCCGTAATTCTGAGTGTAGAAGGCCAGCGGCTGTAGATCGTCAAATTTGTACCTGGTGGCCACAACAAAAGCTGCCGCCGGGTTATGCGGAGAAGGTTCGATGCAATTGATCAGGGCTTCCTCCAGTTGAGGCGGAGTTACATTCTGCCAGTCCTGGCCGTCGTTGCGGGTCAGGTAGACCAGCCCGTCATCGCTACCCACCCACAGCGTGCCGGCCTGATGAGGAGAGCACGCGATGTAACTGATCGTATTGTAATTCTCGCCGCCGGCGCCCTCGTTCGTATACGGAACACCGCCCTGGCCTTGCTTTTCCGGATCGTTGCGGGTCAGGTCAGGGCTGATCTCATTCCAACTCAGGCCACCGTTTTCACTGCGCAGCACTACGTTGGCGCCATGGTACAGGATACTTGGATCCTGGGGTTGGGCCACCAGTGGCGCGTTCCAGTTGAAGCGATATTTCATCTCCCGGGGCAGTTGGCTCAGGCTCAGGCTGGGGTAAGCCATGATGTCTTTCTTCTGGCCTGTATGGTGGTCGTAAACGGTCAGTTGTCCTTGGTAGCTGCCTCCGTAGACCAGTTCGGGGTTGTCCGGGTCAAAAGCAATAAAGGCGCTCTCTCCTCCGGCGACCGCGTACCAATCCTGTGCCGTAATGCCTGCTTTGGAGGTGCGGCTTGGGATGGCAACCGTGGAATTGTCTTGTTGCCCTCCGTAAATGTAATATGGGAACCGGTTATCGGTGATGATGCGGTAGAATTGGGCGGTAGGCTGATTGTATTGTGTCGACCAGGATTTCCCTCCGTTGAAAGTGATCGTTGCTCCGCCGTCGTTGCCCAGGATCATGATGTACGGATTTTCCGGGTTTATCCAGAGGGCATGCTGGTCGGAGTGTGGGTTGGAAATGTTGGTGAAGGACTTACCGCCGTCCACAGATTTCAATAGAGGAGCATTCAATACGTACACGGTCTCTTCATCCTGAGGATCGGCGACGATCTCGGTGTAATACCAGGCGCGGGCTACCGTATTGCGGCCATTGTTGTACTGTATCCAGCTTTTCCCGCCGTCGTCGGAACGGAAGACGCCGCCTTCCTCTGCTTCTATGTTGGCGTAAATGCGTTCCGGGTTGGCCGGAGAGACGCAAACGCCCACCTTGCCCATAGCTCCCGGCAGGCCATTGGTGAGTTTTTCCCAATTGAGGCCGCCGTCGATTGATCGGTATAGCCCTGAGCCTGGCCCACCGCTTCGGATTTGCCAGGGGGTGCGCTGATGATCCCACATGCCGGCATAGAGTATTCGCGGGTTGGTGGGGTCCATACTCAGGTCGCAGGCGCCGGTAGTCTCATTGACGAAAAGCAATTGCTGCCAGGACTGGCCGCCGTCTTTGCTACAGTAAACGCCCCGTTCCTGGCTCGGGCCGTAGAGGGCGCCCTGTACGGCCACGTAAACGATATCGGGATTCTGAGGGTGTATTTGTATGGCGGCAATATGACGGGAATTGGGTAATCCCAGGTATTGCCATTCTTTACCGGCATTGACCGAACGGTAAACACCGTCGCCGTGGTGAGTCATAACTCCCCGGACCGGATGCTCTCCCATCCCGACATAGACGACATTGGGGTCGGATGGCGCCAACGCGATAGCGCCAACAGAGCCGGTGTTGAAATAGCCGTCAGAGATGTTGAACCAGTTCAGGCCGGCATCTTCGGTCTTCCACAGTCCGCCGCCGGTAGTACCCATGTAGTACAGCAACGGGTTGCCGGCCAGGCCGGCAACTGCCACACAACGGCCACCCCGGAAGGGGCCGATATTGCGCCACTGCATACCTTGAAAGAGGGCTTCATCGATCGCTTGCGTAGGCTGCGCGCCGGCAGGAAGAGCTAATAAGAGCAGTGCCACCCATAGGATTAGATCTCTCATCCCTGTAAAATTTATGCTAAAAAGCCTGTAGGGGGTGGAGGCACGCTTTCCCGTAGATAGTTTTCTCACCTCGAGTATGGTTTGTACCAGAAGCATAGGCCGCTGTAGATGGCTTCTATTGCTCCTTTATCTTCAATAGCGTTTGTGGCCTTAAAGATAGCATTTATCCTACAATTTATGGCCACCCCAGGCCGGTGATAAAAAAATCACCGCTTACCCGACACCTCCACCGATGTCTTTTCAGGAAGTTTTACGGCAGGCAGAAGGAAAAGTTGCAGCAAGAGGTTGGTTTTCAGGCAGTGAGGAAGAGCGGGCAGAAGGCGGGCAGCTATACCAATACCTCCAACGCTTCGAGTTGGGCCCTCAAACGTTCCGCTCCCTGAAAGTGAATACCTGCCATTCCCAATTGTCGGGCAGCTTCTACATTTGCACTGAGGTCGTCTATGAAAACGGCAGTTTCAGCGTTCACCCGATAACGGTGCAGCAGTGTCCGGTAGATCCGTGGGTCAGGTTTGGCGAGTTTTTCTCTGCCCGAAACGACAATGCCTTCAAACAGTTCCAGAAAACCGAAACGTTCCTGAGCGATAGGGAAAGTCTCCTGGCTCCAGTTGGTCAGAGCGTAGAGGCGATGGTTGCCACGGGCATGGATCTGCTCCAGAATGCGGACGCTGGCTTCTATGGGGCCGCCCAGCATTTGCTGCCAACGGCCGTAATAGGCTCGAATCGCGGATTCGTATTCCGGAAATTCTCTGGCCTTTTCCTCGGTGGCTGCCGCCAGGGGCCGGCCGGCATCCTGTTGAACATTCCATTCCGGTGTGCACACCTCCTGGAAAAAGTGACGCATTTCCGCTTCATCCTTAAAGATCTCACGAAAAACGTATTCCGGGTTCCAGTCAATTAGAACTCCGCCCAGGTCAAATATGACTGTTTGTATTTTAGAAGACATGGCTTTTGTCGTCTTTTACGGCCCGTAAAATTATCGTTTTGTTAAGATGCAGGCAAATATAGGGGGCTCTGGTAATGAAATCCGTTATTAAAGGGGGAAAGATCGAAAGATCGCCGTCCAGCCCGGGGTAAGCCCCACGGATTTGCTAAGTTTAGCTTGTCCTCAACGAGCAACCAATTCCCGATTGTCACAAGGCAAAATCATCGAACTCATGTTTCGATCACCTTTCTTCCTGTTCTTTTTTTTCGCCACTGCCCTGCAGGGGCAGTTCATCCTCAATGGCGATGCCATTCAGACTGATAATACCTGCTACCGCCTGACCAGCCCTGTAAACTCTTCCGCCGGCTCCATCTGGAACCCGGATAAGGCCAGCCTGGATGAGTCCTTTGAGGTGGCCATGGAGATCTACCTGGGCTGTAAAGACCAGGACGGGGCCGATGGCATCGTTTTTGGTTTGCAGCCGGTCAGCACTTCCATCGGCTCAGTCGGCGGGGGTATTGGTTTTCAGGGGATCACCCCTTCTCTGGGTATTGAGTTCGATACCTGGCAGAATTTTTCCCTGGCGGACCCGGAATACGACCACATCGCCATCATTGCTAATGGCGACCTCAACCATGCTACTGCCAATACCCTGGCCGGCCCCATTCAGGCCAGTGCCGATAGCCCCAATATTGAAGACTGCAGCTTCCACAGCCTGCGGGTTAGTTGGGATGCGGAAGGCAAAAACCTGAGCGTGTATTTTGACTGCACCCTTCGCCTTGCTCTGAATGTAGACCTGGTTAATGATATTTTCGGAGGCGCCCCCGAAGTATTCTGGGGGTTCACTTCCGGCACCGGCGCCGCCAACAACCTACATCAGGTATGCTTCAACTACACGACCTTCCTCGACCAGATTCCCGATGTGGTAATGTGCCCGGGCGGCCAGGTGCAACTGAGGGCAACCGGAGGCCGTTCCTATTCCTGGACGCCAGCCGAGGGGCTTAGCGATCCAAGGGTTGCCAATCCCATCGCTTCTCCTGCCCAAACCACAACCTACACCGTCGAAATGCGCGATGCCTGCGGTATCCCTATCTACGATGAGGTGACCGTATCGGTGGCCGGCGACCCTGTCTTCTTCGACCTGGGGCCCGACACCACCATCTGTGAGGGGCAGCGCCTTTTGCTGGATGCTTCCAGTGCCAATGCTACCTATGCATGGAATACGGGCCAGGACGGGCCGCAGCTGTCGGTGGCTCAGGCTGGCCGCTATGCGGTCACCGTTACCAGGACGGATATCGTTTGCGTGGCAGAAGATTTTGTCGAGGTAGGGCTTATTCCTCTGCCAACGGTGGATCTTGGGCAAGACACCATGCTGTGCGAAGGCCAGAACCTTTTGCTGCGTTCTACCTTCGCCGAAGGAGAATTCCTCTGGCAGGACGGTTCCTCCGCTGATACTTTCCGGGTGCGGGGTTCCGGTGTTTATGAGCTTGTGGTATCCAATGAATGCGGCACGGTGAGCGACGCCGTCAATGTGGCTGTCGAAAGCTGTAGCGAGGTGTATATCCCCAACGCTTTCTCCCCCAACGACGACGGCCGCAACGACCGGTTCTACCCCTATGACGGTGGCGATGTGGAGGTGATAAAAATCTTCAGCATCTTCGACCGTTGGGGCAACCAGGTCTTCCTGCGCACGAATATTCAACCCAACGATCCGCAGCAAGGATGGGACGGCAGCTTCAAAGGGCGACGAATGAACCCCGGCGTTTATCTGTATTTCGCCGAGATCCTGTTCCGCGACGGCCATTCCGAGAAACGCAGCGGGGATGTTAGTTTAGTGCGATAAGCCCGTTTGCCAAAACAGCTGGACGGATATCCGGAATGCGGAAAAACGCCTGTTCAGCGATCGGCTGGTTGCCCTTTTTTGCCTCATTTCCCTTGTTGTGCCTTGTAGTCCGACAGGCAATCCTTGATGAAGTCGGCTCCTTGATCCCGGATTCCCGGGAACTTCTCCAGCAGAGAGGCCATTGCTTCCTTCATCTTGCGGGTTCTGGCCGGTATGGCCACTTCGGGGCTGATGCCCAGTTCGGTATCGATCTCGCGGACGGCTTCTTCAAATTCAGTTTTGGACAGTTTTTTTTCCCCAGCCAGCAGGATTTTGATCCGGTGGTTGCGCTCCTCCATCATCCGTCGATTTTGCTTCTCTTTTTCTTCTTCCGCTTTACGGGCCTCTTCGGCTTTTTCCCGGCGTGCTTTCTTTTCTTCAGGGCTGAGGTTCTCCAGTTCCTGCATCATCTTCTGGTTCTCTTCTTTTCTCTCGTTCATCAAGTCAGTACCCCGGTTCTCGTAGGCTTCCACGAAGGCGGCAAACTCACGGCTGGCCAGCACTTGTTCTTTTAATTTTCCCGGATCGACCGACTCCTGGCAGGAGAAAGCGGCAAGGGATAGTATAGCCACTATAAATAATGATCTTTTCATAGGACAAGGTATTTGTGATGCACGGTATGCGTGCTGTTTTTGGTGAATTCAGTTTCAGGCTGCTCAGGCCCTGTTTTTATCCCGGCGAAGATAAGTAGGGGAAAGAAAATAATCACCACTTTAATTTTGAAAACGCTTTTTTTCGGCCGCTCCGTCAACTCAATCCTGGCAGTTCTACAAAGAAGTCCGTTCCCTCATCCTTACTGGTCTTGAAATAGAGCCTGCCGCCGGCGGCCTCTACCATGCCTTTACACATGGCCAGCCCCAGCCCCATGCCGGAAGATTTGGTGGTAAAGTTGGGTTCGAACACTTTGGGCTGCACTTCTTCCGGAATACCGGACCCGTTGTCGGAGACCTTGATAATGGAATTGCCGTCGTGCTGGTATAGCTGGATAATGATCTGCCCGTGCCGGCCTTCGGGAATGGCCTGCTGCGCGTTTTTCAGGAGGTTGTTAAGGACTCTGATCAGCTGTCCTTTGTCGGCAAATGCCGGCACAGGGTATTCCGGCAGTATCAACTGTATGTCCTCTGCCGGTTCCTGGTGTTCGGTGAACAGGTTATAAACGGAGGTGGCCACCTCATTCAATACCAGGTGCTCGTTTTGTGGCTTGGGCATTTTGGCGAAGTTGGAGAATTCGGTAGCGATTTGCGCCAGCCCATCGATCTGTTCGATCAGGGTTTTGGATACGCGGTCGATCAGGGCAGCGGCCCGCTCGGGGTCGGACCGGCGGGCGTGTTGAAGGTATTGGATGCTCAGTTTCATGGGCGTGAGAGGATTTTTGATCTCATGGGCCACTTGTTTGGCCATCTCGCGCCAGGCGCCTTCCCGTTCCGACTGCCGCAGCTTTTCGGCGCTTTCTTCCAGCTTTGCTACCATTTGGTTGTAAGCTTGCACCAGGCGGCCGATCTCGTCCGGGCTTTCCCACTCCAGGGGCTCGTTGGGTCCGAGGCTGAAACTACGCAACTTGTCGCCAAGCGCAGCCAGAGGGCGGGTGATCGAATTGGCCAGTGCAATCGCCAGGGCTCCGCCCATCAGCAGCAGGAATACGTAGAAGTTGAACAAGGCGCCCATAAACTCTACTACGTTCTCCTGCATGGCCTGGTTCGTTGCGGTATAAGGGATCTGGACCAGGTATGCCGGGCTGCCGTCCTTATTCGGTAGGGCAACATAGGCGGCTTTATATGCTACATCATTGACCGTTTCGTCGAGCACCACCGGGCGGAAGCCCCTTTCCTGCAAAGCCCGCAGGGCCGCCGGCGAAATGCGGCTTTCCTTCCATCGGTTCCGGAACAGGAAAGGAGCCGAGGAAGCGAGCAACTGTCCATCCGGCCGGTAGAGGCTGATGTCCACTTTGTGGGTGTTGGCAAGCTGGTTGAGGGCCAAAGCATCAGGGGGAGGCTCTTCCATCAGGTTGATGCTGCGTACCAGGACGTTGACGGTTTCCAGAAGCCGCTCCTGGTGGTATTGAAGGGCCGTACTCCGGAAGTAGGCGATCGTTGCCAGGCCGATGAAGATAAAGGCGCCCATCCCCAGCACGATGACGGCCAGTTGGATGCGGTGCCGAAGAGAGGGCTCTCCGATCAGCATTTCCGGAGGCGTTGCCGGAAAGGATAGCAAATATCGGCTAATGCCGAAAAATAGCAGGGCAGCTACCAGCAACATGGCAAACAAGTAAGAGAACAGGGAAAGAGGCTTGAGGTAACCTCCCTGCCCTTCTCCAACGGTGATCAGATAACCATTGGGGGCGTGGTAGTGCAATACGGCATACCGGCTGTCGACCTGTTCCTCCCATGCTCCTGCCGGGGGCCACTGGGCGGGTAGGAGCCGCCCCTCCGGAGTGGCGCCCCTCCGGACAATGAGGGAGTCCTCAAAAGTAACGGCAAGGTCATAGGCCGCTTGTCGCGCCAGGTTGTTGGGGATCGTTTCCTGGAGAACGCGCTCGGTTGGCCGGATAGCCGGCCGGAAAGACAACAGGCCGTTCCCTTTTCGGCGAAGGTTAATGGCATAGGCGAAGTAACCGCTGTTCGGCGACAGATGATACAGGCCCGAAGCCAGTTGTTGTCCTGCCGGAAAGGCGGTGGAATCCCATTGTAGTCTGTAGTTCTTCCCGAGGTAGGGGTAGGTTTCGAGTAGATACACTTCGGCCTTTTCTTCAACGGAAGGCCTTTCAGCTGTCCTTCCATCTTGTTCCACCAGGCGTAGGAGTTGCGTATCCGAATTGATCAATGCCATCAGGCTTGCCTCCGCCAGGCTGTCACGGGAGCTGGCCAGCTTTTGGGCAAAGGAAAGGCGCTCCTGGCTGTCCTTATCCAGTTTGAATTTGAATGAAAAGGCAGCGCCCACCGTCGCCATCAGGCCCAGCCAAACGATCAGCCAGGCAGGGCTCCCGGCGTCAAGCTCAATAAACAAGTCCAATAACAGAAGGTACAACAACAGGCCAAGAACCCCGGTAAGGGGGCTAATGCCCACAGGGAGGATCGCCATCAGCAGCGAACTTGCCAGCAGAGCGGCCGCGATCGCTGAAAGCCGCTGCTGTCGGTTGAGTCCCAGTTGCATGGGCGCCCGCCCCAGCCAGAGGCTGAGGAGCAGCAGGCTGAACAACAGTAAGACGATACTGGCTAAGCCGGTGAGGCTGAGTGGACGAAGGTTGAAAATATTCCTGAAGTCGAACTGTAACCCGGAATCCAGGATAAGGCTTCGGATAAGGAGGACAACCCACATCAGCCCCAGTGAGATCGTCAGGTAGGCCAGGAACGACAGAGCGCTCTTTCTGGAATCCGCCCAATTCGTATAGGCAGGAGGGTGGAAGGTACGCTGCGCAAAACTGAGTAGCCAGAAAACCAGCAGGCTGTTGGCCAGCAGTTGCGCCAGGTTGCCTCCCAGCACAGGGCTACGGAACAGTCCGGCCAGAAAGGAATTGCCTGGAAAGGAAAGGTTGCCATATAAGCCATTGAGCAAAAGGGCCGCCAGAACAGCTAACCCCCAGCCGGCTGCCGGATGATAGGCTCTGCTTAATTGGCGGGCAAGGTGCTCTATACCCTTCAGGCCGGGAAGCAGCAACAGGAAGGCCCCAACAAAGGCTATCGCCGATGAGGATTGTGCCGACCACCATTGCAGGCCCACCCCAATCAAAAATAAGCCCGCTCTCGCAGCTCTAAGGTTTAACTGGCCCCTTTTCATACTTTTCCTTTACGTACAGTTGCGCATTTAGTTTCTTAAACCGTGAAGGTAAAAACCAGATGGAAACTTTTATTCCTTCCGCCGCGTTGGGCAATCCGGAAGAAAGGCCTATCTTTCTTCCTTGCTGCGGGCTGCTCTATCGCGGCCCCGGCGTTTATCGCCGGGGATGAGGAAAGTCCGGACAACGTAGAGCACCACGCCACCTAACGGGTGGGCCGTGACCGTAAGCGTCATGGACAGAAAGTGCCACAGAAAACTAGACTGCCGACGCCTTTGGGGGAGAAGAAGCGGGCTTTGTCCGCCGAAGCTTCAACGGAGGCGGGCGAGGGTGAAAACGTGCGGTAAGAGCGCACGCCGGCCCGTAGCAATACGGGCCGGGGGTAAACCTCGTGGGTTGAAATGCCACGTACACCACGATTCCTTCCTCTGACGATGAGCGTGTGCTCCCGTCAGAAAGGGAGGCGGGTTGCTCGCCTGCTTGTCGCCCTTCGGGGTAATAGTCGTGGGG
This sequence comes from Lewinellaceae bacterium, assembly GCA_020636405.1. Classification (GTDB taxonomy): domain Bacteria; phylum Bacteroidota; class Bacteroidia; order Chitinophagales; family Saprospiraceae; genus JACJXW01. Next base: position 1,207,873 of record JACJXW010000004.1, read on the forward strand.
GGTAGGCAGATAGACCCTGATGGTGACGTCAGGGCTAGATAAATGATAGAGGCCGTGGCTTGGGCCTGCCCAACGTCACGGAACAGGATCCGGCTTACAGGCCCGCAGCAACTTTTTAAAAAACAAAAAGGAGTCATCGTACCTAAACGATGACTCCTTTTTGTTTTGGATACTGCGTTTTGATCTTTCTCCCAGTCAGCCCGGGGCTGAAAGATAAAAAGCGCAGTATAAACACTACTCGTTCGCGTCGAAAGCGCCGAAGTCGAACAGCAGCGAGAAACGCAGCGTATTGTCCAACGGATTACGTTGGTTAGTGGTCGGGATGAGGTAGGAGAAGTTGAGCCCGAAGATGTTGTACTTCAGCCCCAGTCCTACGGTGAAGAACTTGCGCCCTCCCTTTTGGAGGTGCTCGTTGAAGTAGCCGGCGCGCACGGCAAACTGTTTGTCATACCAGTATTCTACGCCGAAGGAATACATCAGCTCTCTGAGCTCTTCGCTGAAGCCCTCGGGGGCGTCGCTGAAAGAAGAGAAGATGCCGCTGATACCGGACTGCTCGCGGTAGTCAAATACGCCGTTGCCGTCGAGGTCTTCGCAGGTCGCGTCCTGGCAGGGCGTGGGCACCATTAGCTTGTTGATGTCGGTGGCGAAGGTGATGGTGTTGTATTCGTCGAGGTCGATCTCCCAGGCGGCGCCCAGCCCGAAGTTAGCAGGCAGGTAGTCGCGGAAAAGGGAGTTGGTGTAAGTGATCTTGGAGCCGATGTTCGTCAGGGCCAGGCCTACGGTCAGTTCCGATTCGGCATTTTCCATTTCGATCGGCGTACGGTAAGTGAAAGAGATATCGGCGGCGCCGGCGATGCCGGGTTCGATGGTCTCTCCACCTTCCACCTGTTGGCCGGCGGCCAGGTTCGAATAGATGAACTTGGCGCTCAGCGAAGCGGCAAACTTTTCAGAAAGTTTACGGGCGTAAGCGGCAGTGATCTCGAACTCGTTGGGCCTTCCGATGGCCAATGGTTCCCCGTTCTGGTCGGTGAACTGAATGCTGCCCAGGGAGAAATAACGCAGGCCGAAGCCCAACGCCTGTAAGTCATCCAGCTTGTAATAGCCCGACAGGTAAGCCAGGTACACATCATTGAGGCCCAGTGCCCGCAACCAGGGGGTGTACGTGGCGGAAACGGCCAGCCCTTCTTCGGCAAAAACGATCTTGGAAGGGTTGAAGTGCATGGCGTTAGGGTCAGGAGATATGCCGATACCGGCATCGCCCATGGCGCCGGAGCGCGCATCAGCTACGATGCGCAGAAAGGGAACGGCGGAAACGACGGTATTGGTACACGGCGTGCCGTCCAGGTTGTAGTATTTCCCATTTTCCTCATAGCATTGTGCCGTTGCCTGGGTAGACAAAGCAGTGATGGCGAGTAATAGGAGAATAGCGTTTTGTAATAAATTCCTCATGAGATCCTCACTGTTTAACAAAAAAGTTTTGCAAATATAGTATTTGTTGACAGAATTTCGGCTGTTCTTTGCGCCGCCGGATATGTCCGGGCATAATAATAGCCTGCTTCTGGTATAGCTGCAAATTCCTTGCCACTTATTCAATACGAAAATTTCGGTTTCTTATTTTAGGATCACCAGTTTTTCAAACTCACTTTCTCCGCTCAGAACCACGTTGCCGGTATTGGCTGCCCGCACCTTTACTTTGTACAGATAAACGCCCCGGGCCAGCTGGTCCCCGTAGTCGTCCCGGCCGTCCCACTCGATGCAGTCGTCGCGGCGCAGGGCCCCATCGGAAAGGAGGAACGCATTGATGGTCTTGACCAGGCGGCCGGAAATGGTATAGACCTGCACCATCACCTCCAGTTCCTGATTGGCCAGGTTGTGGTCGAATTGGAAGCAGGTGAAGTCCGTGAAGGGGTTGGGGTAGTTGAGCACGTGTTCCAGAGCGACTTCTTCGGACGCAGCGACTACGAACTCGGTATAGCCCTCACTGGAGTTGTTGGCCACGTCCCAGGCCTTGACCCGGATGTTATGGCGGCCCTCCGGCAGTTTGGACAGGGGGTAGCGGACCGCGCCCTTCGTATAGTCGTCGAGTTCCGACTCGTAGAAATCGTTGAGCAGATAGGTGTTCTGGGTATTGTCGTTGAGCACCCCTTCCAAATCGTGGCCGATGCTGTTGCCCACCACGTTGATGCCGTTGTCGTCCTCTAGCTTGACCAACAGGGTGGGGTTGGGGCCGGTGACGCCGCCGAAGGCAAAATCCTCAGTATTCATGAACACCTCGACCTTGGGGCCCTGGCCGTCGGCCAGAGCATTGGGGTCAGACCCCCCGATGATGATGTTCTCGAAGCTGCCGGAAGCGTCATGCATGGCCGAAACATCGGCGGCGTAATAACTGATCTTGCCCGGCCCAAACTGGTAGTTGATGTCTTTGGGGACCACAAAGGTGAACTGGAAGCGCCCGCCGGTGACCGACGCCCGCCCTTTAAACAGGATGTTTTTCTGGATCCGGTAGTTGTAGGTCTTGTTGGCGCCCTGCCCCAGCGTGCTCACGATCTGCGCTTTATCGTAGATGGTGGGGTAGAGGATGCCGTTGAAATCCGTCAGGAGCTGCCCGTCCTGGCTGGTAACGATGCCTTCGATCGTCACGCGTTGCAGGGCGCGGAGGGTGTCGAATTCCACCGTGCTGGCCGGCCGGCCGTCGATAGCCGTAGTGGCTACCTGGTATTGGGGAATGGCCACTGGCATGGAGGGGTCGCCGATGAGGGTGAACTTCCGGGAGTTGTTGATGTTGAAATCCCCGCTCACATCGTTCTTGCCTCTCTGGAATGCCTCGCCAACCGTCGGCACCTGGCCGTTGACCCGGTCGAAGAGATAGTTCAGCGCATTTTCCGTCATCCGTTTATTGGAACTGGCGTAAACGGCGCGAACGGTCGTCATCAGGGCAATGGCGCCACCTTCAGGATTCAGAAACACTTCCTCTCCGGCAGTTACGAAGGCCGGGTCGTCGTAACCCGTAAACGAACAGGTGGCGGTAATGAAAATGGGCATCTGGTCATAGTTCTCCCAGGAAAGGACATCCGAGATATTCAGCACCCGTTCCTGTGCCCAGCCTTTCGCGCCGCCATGGCCCAGGTAGGTCACTGCCAGCGCCCCCTTATAGATGGATTGGTTGAGTTGTTCGGTGGCCTGCGGAATGCGTTCTCCTCCCGGGGTCGATTCCTGAGGGAAGGCGTCAAGGTAGATTTTTTCGAGGTTGAGGTAGCGCAGGCTGTCGTTCAGCTTTTCAGCAAGCTCATCGGCATCTTCGTAGTGGTCCAGGTCGAAATTGCCGGGTGAAGAGTCATTGTCATCGCCGACAAAGACCAGGCGGTTTCGCCAGTCGCCCATTGTTTTCTCACTGGAATCGTAGTGGATGATCTTGTCAACGGCATTGGCGGCTTCCTCCACTGTTTTCACCGGCAGGCGCCCCACCGCAATATTCAGCGGGCCATTCAGGGCTGAATTGGGGTCGTCGCCGGAGAGCAGGCCGAAGTAGTCGTCGCTGGGGTAGGCTTCTACCGGGTTGAAGGAGTCCTGCTGGAAGGTGGGAATGAAGTCACCGCCGAGCCCATAAATATTGCGGGTATCGAAGGATCCGTCGCCAAAGAGCAACAGATATCGGAATCCTGGGCTTTTTTCGTAGAGCAATTTGGCGAAATCGCGGATGGAGGTAGGGTCGCTCTTTCCGGAGGCGAACTCGTTGTACACCTGTTCGATCTCGACAATCTCAATGTTCAGGCCGTTGAGGTCCGCGCGGTGCTCGGCAAGGCGAAGGGCCTCCTGTTCAAAATCCCGGTGATATAGGATCACCAAATCGACATTCTCAATACCGTGGAGGTTCTGGTTCGCCACCGGGCCGACAGCTACCGGCAGGGGGAACTCCTGGTCGGTATTGAAGGCGATGAACTCGCGCAGCGTTTGGGTGCTGGCGCTGAAGCTCAGCTGGTTACCCGGCCGGCTGACGGCGGGGCGTGCAGGCGCCAGCGGGTTGGTAATGTCCCATACCTCAATATTGGGGCCGGCATTCTGCAACTGGAAAGCAGACACCGGGTGGGACAGGCTGCGGCGGTCGCGGAAATGGAGCTGTTCCCCCTCCATGCGCAGGTTGCGCCGCACATTGAGCTGCACGTAGTCCAGCCAGCCTTCGCTGAAATCAGGAACATTCTGCGGGTAGGGATACCGAATGGTAAGGCTGACGTCGGGCCCGTTCAGTTGGACCGTTTCATTGAGGGTGGCCCTGCGGGCGTATACCGCCGTATTGTCGCCCCCACCGTCGACCGACGGTACCGAGCTGGCCTCGCCGCTTTCCAGCGTGTTCCCGTTGAGGTCTATGTAGAAGCGCGACCGCACATTGGCCCGCAACGCCATCGACGCGCGCAGTACGGCGGGCTCGGAGGTGACGATGCCGGGGAAGGAAAAGATATTGTTGAAATTGTACTGGCGCGCTACCTTGAAATGGCTGCCGAACCAGCTCTGCCCCGAGCCCTGGGCCTTTACCCATTCGTGGAACAGGTTGACGGACTCTTCCTCCAGGCGTGCATAGTCGTCGAAGGTAGTGCTGGTATAGGTTGCCCCGCCCGGCGATGGCGCCTCCTGTATGCGCAGGCCATTGCCCGGGCTGATCTTGATGAAGTAGTAATTTTCGTTGTCGTAGATGTTCTTGTCAAGCACGAACTGTTCGAGGTTCGCGGAGTACGACCACTTATCGGGCCCCTCGGCGTAGAACAGGATGTAGTCGGCTGCATCGAAGCTGCCATCCTCTCCGCCGACGACCTGAATGGCGTTTTCAGCAAGGTCGTCGATGCGGTCGTCGCCTATATAGAAAGGCAGGGTGCCGCCGCCGTTGCCGTATACCTTGATCTGCTTGGGGTCGGTATTATCGATGTCGATTCCCAGGTCGTTTTTCAGAAAATTGTAGGTGAGCTTGTATATGCCACGAGCGTTGACGGCGACCTTGTACAGCTGGCCGTCGCTGAGCACCGAGGGCCCTGAAGTGGGCCCCCGGAAGGCCACTGGCTGGGGCTGCGGCTGCAGGGTTACCCGCAGTTCCACCTCTGTCAGGCGTTCGAAGCGGGAGCCCCGGCGGACGATGGGGGAGAAGGCCACTTTGCCGAAGTATCCCTCCCGTACCCTTTCTACCGCCGTTTCGAACTGCAATTGTTCCTGCAGGTAGCTGTCGTCCGGCGAAGGGCCCTTTTCGAAAGCCTCGTAGCGGGCGTTGACTATTTCCACCCGGAGCTGGCCGTACCCTTGTACCGGGAAGCGTTTGATGAAGAACTGGAGGCTGGGATGCTCCGAACTGCCTACTCCTCCTTTGAACTGCCAGTATGGTATGGCCTTTCCTTCCAGCAGGGCCTCATCTGCTGCTTCGCTCCAAAGGAACTGTTCCCGAATAATCGTCGGAGTCTGGGAAAATACCAGGCAAACGTTAAGAAGAAGGGCCAATGTGGCAATCAATTTATTCATATCTTGCACGAGTTTGAAATAAACTATTTCTGAGCGTGATTTTTGTCAACCTCCCGGCATTGGATGCTTTCTGATATCCTGAACAATAGTGGAGGTTCTTTTTTTCCTTATCATTGATAACTGCCCGGCTCGGAGGCTCCGCAAGTTACGGGAAACAAAAGGCCCTCGCCGGAGAAAACTGTTATAAAAACGCCGCTTCCACCGGCGTATTGCGCCTTAGGAGAAGCTCAAATGTCGGTTATCCTAACCTTTGGGCGAAGGCCTGGCGCTGTTTATGGACTCTAAGGTACTGCGTTTGCCGTACAACAAATATCCTTACTCTGACAAATCCGGTACATGATCTTCAAACGACGGGATTTGTCAAAGAAATACAAACTAACGTTTACGTCAATGGCCAGACAAATACCGCTAATTGTACTCTGCATGTTTTTCCTGCTTCCCCTGCAGGGGCAGGATCCCATTTACAGCCAGTTTTTTGCGGCCCCGCTGCAGATCAACCCGGCTTTTGCGGGCACGACCCTTGCCCCCCGTGTTACGGTCAATTACCGCAACGAATGGGCTGCCTACGAGGGGGGGTATGAAACCTATTCGGTGGCCTTCGAGCAGTCCATCGAATCCCTCAACAGCGGCGTCGGGCTGATGGTTCTGGGAGATGATGCCGGCAATGGCATATACAAGACCAACCGTTTTTCCGCGGTATACGGTTATCGGGTACAGCTGAACCGCGACCTGGCCATTCGCTTTGGCATAGAAGCCGGCATGATCCAGTCGCGCCTGGACTGGGACCGGCTGATCTTCCCCGACCAACTGGACCCGCTCGAGGGCGCCGGCGGCCCGGGCGGATCCCCCAATCCGTCGGAGGAACTTCCTCCGGAAAACCTCAACCGCAATCTATTTGACATCGGGGCGGGCATTTTGGTTTACGGACAGCGGGCCTACGGTGGCCTTTCGTTGAAACACCTCAACAGCCCGGATGAGAGCTTGCTCGATATCAACAACAACCTGGGGGTCGGAATGCCGTTGAGATTCACATTACACGGCGGTGTAGAAATCCCCCTGCAAACAGGCAATAAACGTCAGGCTGAGGCGTTCATATCACCGAACCTCCTTATTATAAAGCAGGGAGAGTTCGCTCAGGTCAATGGCGGCGCCTATTTCGGGTTCGGAAAATTCTTCGGCGGCGCCTGGTACCGGCACGTCATCGGAAATGCCGATGCTGCCATAGCGCTGGTTGGTGTGAAGTACGGTGTGTTCCGGTTCGGATATAGTTTCGATTTTACCGTGAACGGATTAACTTTGCAGCGCACCAGCGGCACCCACGAGCTTTCGTTGACCATCAACTTCGACGACAGCGAGGGCGCCCGGCGGCGGAAAAAAACCGCCCGCTATAATGATTGTTTCAAAATGTTTAACTAATGCAAGTTGATTTTTTGTAACTTGCAGCCGTTTGAAGGAAAACTGTGGCTCGCCCACGGAATTAATTAAATCAATTCTCCAATGCCCTTTTGCCAGGGAGGAGGTTTCGAAACCCTGGAAAGCCCTGTCCAGTGTACGCGGATAGCCTGGTATTCTAAAGGCAGACGCGAGCGGCAGAGCGCTTTTTCTTTGAAAGCTGGTATGGATTTTCACTGATCTAATATATTTGTTGGTCGATTCTCAAAAACAAACTCCTATCAATGAAAAATCTGTTGAAGTTTGGTGCTATCCTTCTGGGAGTAGCGTTTATACTGAGTTCTTGCGGAAGTAAAGAACGGTCCGCCACTACGGGCTGGAAATACAACGATACCAAGTGGGGTGGCTTTGAAAAGCTGGATTATGAAGGCCAGCCCACCGGGCCCAACCTGGTATTGATCGAAGGCGGTACCTTCAATATGGGTATTACCGAGCAGGACGTTACCTACGACTGGAACAACGTTCCTCGCCGGGTAACCGTTTCTTCCTTCTATATGGACGAGACGGAAGTGTCCAATACCGATTACCGGGAATACCTGTACTGGCTCAATCGCGTTTTTGGCGAATCCTATCCGGAAGTATACAGCGATGCGCTTCCCGATACCCTCGTTTGGCGGGAAGAACTTTCCTACAACGAGCCTTTTGTTGAGACCTACTTCCGCCACCCGTCCTATGATAATTATCCGGTGGTAGGCGTCAGCTGGGTCCAGGCTACGGAGTACTGCAAGTGGCGTACCGACCGGGTCAATGAAATGATGCTCATCGAGAAGGGTATTCTGAACCCCAACACCGAGCAGAAGGATGAAGACAACTTCAACACCGAAGCATATCTGGTTGGCCAGTATCAGGGCGATGTTCGCAAGAACCTGAAAGACCTGCGCACCAGCGGCGAACGCCCCGTTCGTTTCGAAGACGGCATTCTGCTGCCCGACTACCGCCTGCCGACAGAAGCGGAGTGGGAATATGCAGCACTGGCCCTGCAGGGCAACCAAACCTCAGAAAAAGACGAGCGCATCTCCGACCGCCGGTTCTATCCCTGGGATGGAAATACCGTGCGCTACCAGAAGCGCGACAAATATCAGGGGTACCTCCTCGCCAACTTCAAGCGCGGCAAGGGGGACTATATGGGTATGGCCGGCAAACTGAATGACGACGCCCATATTACCGCTCCGGTCCGTTCTTTCATGCCCAATGACTTTGGCCTGTACAATATGGCCGGCAACGTCAACGAATGGGTGCTGGACCTTTACCGCCCCCTGACCAGCTCTACCCTCAGCGATGTAGAGAACCACGACCTTAACCCCTATCGGGGCGGCAAATTCCAGAAGACGAAACTGGACGAGGACGGCCGCCCTGTAGAAAAGGATAGCCTCGGCCGCCTGCGCTATGAGTATGTGACCGATGAAGAAGCCGCCAACCGCGACAACTATAAGACCGGTATGGTCTATAACTATCTCGACGGTGACAAGCAGTCGCAGGCCTTCTACGACTACGGCAAGCATACCCTGATCAGTGATAAAGCCCGCGTCTACAAAGGAGGGTCCTGGGCCGACCGCGCCTTCTGGCTGTCTCCCGGCGCCCGCCGCTTCCTGGATGAAGACAAGTCTTCCCGTACCATCGGCTTCCGCTGCGCTATGACCCGCACCGGCTCGCCCAGTGGCAATGAGAACGAAGGAGGGCACCAGATCGACACCAAGCGCAAGCGCAGCAAGAGGAGATATTAATGAGAACGAACACCGGAATACCAACCGGTAATCGATAAATATTTATAAAAGCCTCCACCTTAGTGCGACTAAAGTGGAGGCTTTTTTTGGTGAATACTGTCATCTTTCCCAACTTGCGGGGAAGTACCAGGACTATGGAAACACAAGAACTCTATAACCTCTACCTCAAGCACCCGAAAGTGGCCATCGACTCCCGGAAAGTGGAAAAGGGATGTTTGTTCTTTTCTATAAAAGGGGAGCGTTTCGACGGCAACCAGTTCGCCTCCAGGGCATTGGCGGCCGGTGCTGCCTATGCTATCGTCGATGATCCTTCCGTGGTACAGGGCGACGGTTACATCCTGGTGCCCGATAGCCTGCAGTCCCTTCAGGCGCTGGCCCGCCACCACCGGCGGCAATTCTTCATCCCGGTGATCGGGATCACCGGCAGCAACGGCAAAACGACAACCAAAGAACTGGTGGCCGCTGTTCTGGGCAGCCATTACCACCTGCACTATACGCGTGGGAACCTGAACAATCATATCGGCGTACCGCTGACTTTGCTGGAAATGAAAGAAGGGCTGGAGGTGGCCATCATCGAGATGGGCGCCAACCATCAGGGCGAGATCGATTTTCTGTGCCGTATTGCCGAACCTTCTCATGGCCTGATCACCAATATCGGGAAGGCCCACCTGGAAGGCTTTGGAGGCATAGAAGGAGTGAAAAAAGGCAAATCCGAACTTTACCGTTTCCTCGGCGCAACCGGCGGCATGGCTTTCGTCAACCGGGATGAACGCTTCCTGGAAGCACTCGCTGCACCCGTCGCCAAGAAAGTGTTCTACCGGCGCAGTGACAACCTCTCTCTGCAAGAGCGGGACCTGGAGGTCAGGTTACTGGACACTCGCCCCTTTGTGCGCGCTGCATTCATCGATAAGGATGGCCGGCAGTATGAAGTGAACAGCCGCCTGATCGGCGCCTATAACTTCAATAACATCATGACCGCCATCGCTCTGGGAAAGTACTTCAAGGTGCCTTGTGACAAGATCGTCGCAGCCATCGAAGGGTACATTCCAGACAACATGCGTTCACAGGTACTGCAACGACAGAGCAATACCTTCGTGCTCGATGCTTATAACGCCAATCCCACCAGCATGCGGGAGGCCCTGCTTTCCTTCGCGGCTATGGAAGGCCAGCGCAAGGTTGCCATCCTGGGGGATATGCTCGAACTGGGAGAGGAGAGCCAACGGGAGCACGAACGCATCGCCGAACTGGCTGCACAGCAGGGTTTCGACGACGCCATCTTCGTCGGGCCTCAGTTCGAAGGGGTGGCCCGCGCTGCCGGATTCCGCCACTTTGCCAACGTTGCCGAACTGAAGCAATGGTTCGATGCCCAACACTTTCAAAACTGCCATTTTCTGATCAAAGGCTCCCGGGGCATGAGGCTCGAGGATGTTTTAGGGGAGTAGTTGATGGGGGAGGCGGCAGGCCTATCAGCAGCTAATCACTCAACGGCTCAACCAAACCGCCGCATGGCATTCAGCAGGCGGTCGGGCAATTCATCCTTACAGGCCAGCAGATAGTCGTTATAGGAGCAGGGGATCAGGCGGTGGCGCTGGTATTTGGAGCGCGTCTTTACCGGTACCTGCATCCACCATCGGCCGCTCTTATCGCTTCGCCAGAAGGTCAGCTGGTAATCCATTTTTTTAAAATCTACGATGTACTCGGCCAGGCCGTCGGTAGAGACGGGGAAATCGCCCTTGCGGTGGTAGAAGCCATCCAGGAAATACCAGGCCATCTGCGCCACGGCATTTGCCGTTTGCCGGCCCTGGTCTAATGCCTGGCGAAAGCCATAGATCCCCAGCGCTTTGAGCTTGTCGCTCATGCCGGCGTAGCGGGCGGCCTGGCAGGCCTCTTCCGAGGTAAAGCCGCTGGGCGTAGCGTTCTCCTGGCCGGGCGCTTCGGCCTGTTTCAGGGCGGAGAGGTTGATGCTCAGCAGGTCGCAGTCCCGGATGAGCGGCTCCAGTTCTGCCGGTTCTGCTTTTGCCTTGCCCAGGCGCACGTAGTCAAAATTTCTTTTGTCGAGGTATTCGAAAGTTTCGGGGGGGATGAAATGAGTTTGGCAGCCGATGAAGCTGAGGTGGAACAGGCGGGAGTGCTTACTGTCGAGCACTTCTTTGAGGAAATACCTATCCTTGTCCTCGCTTTCCTGGCTGTAGGGGATGCGTTCGTCGACAACGCCCAGGCTGATCAACTGCTGGAGGCTTTGGAAGGCCTTATACTGGGCCAGCGCCTGCCGGGGGGCATTGCCAAGGATCAGTGGAAAGATCTGGCCGTCGAGCAGTTCCCGGATCAGTGGTATGATGAACGAGATCTCCGAATTGCGCACATTGCCCAGGTCGGCAACCTGTAAACCCCGGAAAGGGAAACTCATTCGGTACAGTTCGTTGCGAATGGCGCCGGCATCCTCCTCTCCGATCCCGATGATGGCCACCTTCGTTTCTTTCATATCGGGCACCTGGCCCGTATACCGTTGCAGATGCCTGCCGAGCTGGTAGTTTTCCAGTCCATCTATCGTATCCTGCAGCGGGTGGAGCCAGTTTTGAAACATGGTAATCTCTTCGTGTTGTTGAGGAGGTAAAACTAAGAAATGTAAAATGTAAAATGTAAAAATTCAAATTGAAAAGGGGCCGGCCGGGAGTTACCGCCAGGCCCTTTGGATTTTGCGGTTTACAATTTCCTGAATATAACGGATTGCGTAGCTGTTCTTCGAAGCCGTTCGGAGACGCTGTTAGGACAACCAAATTTTTGGGCGTCGAAGACGATAAACGCCCGTCCCCTCAAGTTGACTGGTGTAACGTCTCTGACCCAAATACACTGACGCATAACTGGTCAGCGTATACTGACAACGCAGGCGTTCGTCAGTATAAATTTGGGGGTCCGGATTCACGTCTTTCCGGCAGCTACGCAAAACGCAATAAGGAGAAAAATCCATATTTTATATTTATGGAGCGCCTATCTTTGCGGCCATGCAGACCACGGAAGCCCGGTTGTACACACCACAATTTCTCCTCTTATGCCTGAGCCATGTGCTCTTTGCCGGTAGTTTCAATATGATTATTCCGGAATTGCCGGCATACCTTACCGCTTTGGGCGGAGCGGATTACAAAGGGCTCATCATTGCCCTGTTCACGCTTACCGCAGGCTTGTCGCGCCCCTTTAGCGGAAAGCTTACCGATACCGTCGGCCGGGTGCCGGTGATGGTCTTCGGCACTTTGGTCTGCGTAATATGCAGCCTGTTGTATCCCCTGCTCACTACGGTGGCCGGGTTCCTGCTGTTGCGCCTGTTCCATGGCTTTTCAACCGGTTTTAAACCGACGGCCTCTTCTGCCTATGTCGCCGATATCGCCCCTGTATACCGGCGCGGAGAGGCCATGGGAATACTGGGGGTGAGCATGAACATGGGCGCATCGATCTTTCCTCCGGTAGGCAGCTGGCTGGCTGGCGCCTTTTCTCTGAATGTCATGTTCTTCGCCTCCTCAGGCCTTGCGCTGTTTTCGATCCTCATCCTGATGGGGCTCCGCGAGACCCTGGAAAGCCGGCAGCGGTTCGGAAGACATGCCCTGAAGGTATCCCGAAAAGAGATCCTTGAACCGACGGCCCTTGCTCCGGCAGTGGTCATTGCCCTGTCCTATGTTAGCTTTGGTGCGCTGCTGACCGTTGCCCCTGATCAAAGCGCTCACCTGGGGATGGCCAATAAAGGGCTTTTCTTCACCAGTTTTACAGCCCTGTCCGTGTTGTCCAGGCTGGTGGCCGGCCGCCTTTCCGACCGCTACGGGCGGGTTCCGGTATTGAAAGTGGCACTGCTGCTTTCGGCCCTTTCCCTGGCGCTTATGGGGGAGGCCAAAACTCCGGCCATGTTTCTGGCGGCTTCAGGGTTTCTGGGGTTTTCCACAGGTATTGTCGGGCCGGCGGCCTTTGCCTGGGTGGTCGACCGCAGCCCGGCACATTACCGGGGGCGAGCGATGGCCACTGCGTACATTGCGCTGGAAGTCGGCATCGGTTTTGGTGCGCTGGCCTCCGCCTGGGCCTATGGCAATGATCCCGCCAATTTTCCTTTGGCCTTCTACCTGATGAGTGCAATGGCGGTTGTGGCCTGGGTATATGTGCAGGCAGCGCGGCTGAAAGGGTAGGGGGGCGGTTTTCTGCCTTGGGTTCCTCATATTCTCCGTTGAACCATGAGTCATGCGAATCGTACCTTAGAGCCCTGAAAAGGCCGGGGGTGCAAAATATCAGACAGCTTATACGATATTTTTGATACGGAGAAATGTACGATTTTTGACGTGCGATGTGCGATTTTTGATGGGGTTCTTTGGGAGCAGCCCTTCCGGTCGCCCTACATCGAAAACCGAACATCACAAATCAAACATCATAAATCAGAAAGGCGGCCTGCTAAAGCAGCACAAAAAGTACGGCACCCTCGATCCCTGCCTTCATCGGCTGCCATTTAGCTCCGATTCGCATGACTCATGTTGCTGTTAAGTATAGTTGGCGCTCCGAATATTTGAAATCTTAACTAGTTAGTGTGCTAACTAATTCATTACCTTTGCACCGCCAAATTAGCCGGTGCTTTAGAAACGGAAGATGGCCGTTCTTTTAGGCAACCGGCACAGTCAACCAGATAAAACCAATTACCATGAAGTCCTTACTGCAAGAGTACAAGGATAAGCAACCCGAGATCGTTTTTGAATGGCACGACCCGGAAACGGAAGCCGAGGGCTGGATCGTGATCAACTCCCTTCGCAATGGCGCCGCCGGCGGAGGCACCCGAATGCGGGAAGGGCTCACCCGCGAGGAGGTCATCTCCCTGGCTAAGGTGATGGAGATCAAATTCTCGGTCTGCGGCCCGGCGATCGGAGGCGCCAAGTCCGGGATCAATTTCAACCCTAAGGACCCCCGCCGCAACCAGGTCCTTCGGCGGTGGTACAAGGCCGCCTATCCCATCCTGAAGAACTATTATGGCACCGGCGGCGACTTGAATGTGGATGAACTTAAAGACGTCATTCCCATTACCGAAGCGTTAGGGCTTTGGCATCCGCAGGAGGGTATCGTCAACGGGCACCTCAATACGACGAGCGGGGAGAAAGTCAAGGTCATCGGCCAATTGCGGAACGGTTGTGCCAAGATCGTGGAAGATGCCCGCTATGTACCCGACAACCACAAATATGCGGTTGCGGACCTCATTACGGGCTTCGGCGTTGCAGAGTCGGTTCACCATTATTATGATATCTTTCACAACCACAGCCTGGAAGGCAAAACTGCTATCATCCAGGGATGGGGCAATGTCGCCTCGGCAGCAGCGGGTTACCTGACCCTGCACGGCGCCAGGATACTGGGCATCATTGACCGCGAAGGAGGGGTGATCAGATCGGAACCGATGGGGCTGGAAGAGATCAAGCAATTGTTCGTCACCAAAGACGGCAATCAACTGGCCGCCCCCGACATGATACCGTTTGAGGAAGCCAACGAGCGCATCTGGAAGCTGGGCGCCGATATCTTTATCCCCGGGGCAGCCTCTAAACTGGTATCCCGAAGACAGGTAGACGACCTGCTGGCCGGAGGGCTGGAGGTCATCGCCTGCGGCGCCAATGTGCCTTTTGAAGACGACGGCATTTTCTTTGGGCCTACCGCAGCGTACGTCGACCAGCAGGTCAGCCTTATCCCTGATTTTATCGCCAATTGCGGGATGGCCCGGGTGTTTGCCTATTTCATGGAGCCCGATGCGGAAATGACCGACGATGCTATTTTCAATGATGTGTCTACAACCATCCGGTCAGCTATAGCTGAGGTGCACAGCGGGCATCCGGCGCCGGCCGGCATTGCAGCCGAGGCACTGAGGATCGCCCTGAATAAACTTATGCCTGTCGAAGATGTGGCCGAAAGCCCGGGGTTGCGTCAAAACAGCACACATGGAATATTATGATCTATGAAAAAGTGTAATATTTTGATAAACAAGCCCCCAAGGCATCCCTTTTGCTATTGAAAAGGCTGCTTTAGTACGAATTTATTTGTTCCGAGGAAAAATTAGCGGTAAATTTGAAACACTTTTTGGGCTTATTAGTATAAACCTAACAGTAGTTGCCTCGAAAACGGCAAATGAACACGGAAGGCTACTATCTATAACCGATTTGAGTAATTTGTAAATTAGAGTTGGGTATATTGTTTGCACCGCTTCCGCCACGGGCAGGAGAGGGAATAGCTCAACTCGTAAACCTCAATATAACTTGTGTTGCCGGTTTGGCAACGGAGAATCGGGGAGGTTTGGCGGCATTGGCCCGCCAAACCTCCCTTATTACCACAACTAAATTTTTAACAATTAATCCCTATGACTATGACGAAGAGAAATACCCTTCTGCTGGCAGTGGCCCTCTTCCTGGGGGTATCGGGTAGCCTTCAAGCCCAAGGATCGAACAACAACAATTCCAATTCATCTCCGACACCTAAAAGCATGTTCGAAGTCGGTGTAGGAGGTGGCTACGTGTTCATTTCCGGTGACATCGCGCAAAAACCGGGTTATGGTGTCGGCTTACATGTCCGTAAGTCGCTTGATTACGTGTTCTCGCTACGTGCCGATGGCTTCTACGGAATGGCCAAAGGCCAGAGAAATGATAAAGACGGTGGGCAGGAGTTCGAAACCTCTTTGATGTCCGGTACCGTTTTTGGCGTGATTTCTGCCAACTCTCTGCGCTGGAACCAGTCGGTTCGTAAATACAACCTCTACGCTATGGCAGGTGTGGGGGGCACCAACTACCAGGCTGATATTCGCGAAACCAACGACCGGGAATTCCGCAAAGGCAATTCCGCAACCATACCTCACTTTGCCGGCGGCGCCGGCGCCGCTTTCCGGCTGAGCCCCCGGGTGAATATCGGAATTGAACACCAGGCGCTCATCGGGTTTGGCAACCAGTCGGACCTGGTCGACGGCTTCAACAATACTTCCAACGCTACGCGTGCTTCCCTCTTCCGGGATGTGGTAAACTTCACCTCAGTACGCGTCAACATCAATATCGGCAACCCCAGCACCCACTCCGAGCCGCTCAACTGGATCAACCCGCTGGAGTCCGTCATGAACGACCTCGCCCAGGTTAAAGAGCAGTCTCAACTGACCCTTGAAGATTCAGATGCAGATGGCGTCATCGATGCCATCGACCAGGAACCCAATACGCCTCCCGATGTGCCGGTGGACACTAAAGGCCGCACTCTCGACAGCGACCGCGACGGTGTGCCCGATTACAAGGACCGGGAGCCTTATTTCCCGCCCCGCCCGGGTGAAAGAGTCAACGAAGAAGGTATTGTCGTAAATCCGATCGGCGGCGGCCCCGGTGGTGGCGTTTCGGAAGCCAGAGTCCGGGAGATCATTGCTGAAGAACTGCAAAACTACCAGTTGCGCGATGAGAGCACCGCCAGCGGCGGCGCAGTGGCCGAATGGTTCCTGCCGATGATCCACTTCGGTACCAGCAGCAGCAGCGTTAAATATTCTGACTATGGCACCCTGGCCAGCATCGCCCGTATGTTGAAAGGCAACCCGAACATCCGCCTGGTCGTAGCCGGATATACTGACGCTACCGGTGAGGTGCCCAGCAACAACCAGCTGTCGTACCTGCGCGCCAAGGCTGTTGTTGACCACCTGGTGAACAACCACGGGATCGGCCGTGGCCGCCTTGTCCTTGAGTGGAAAGGCCAGAACGACCTCCTGGTTCCGTCCAACAGCAGCTACATGAACCGCCGGGTCGAATTCCGCGTGGCCCAGCCGGGTGACGTGGAAATGGATCCGCCGGCCGGCGCTGAAAAAAGCACTGGAGACGGCTATTAATCAGCAGTTTGTCCTTCAGTCATAAGGATTAGCACGGGCTGAAGTATAAAATAACAAGGGCCATCCCGACCTTTTCGGTTCGGGATGGCCCTTGTCGTTTTATATCATTTTTCAGAAGAAATACAGCCTGGCGTTTAAACGAGGTCTTTTTCTCGCCAATCCGGGCGGCGAGGTTCCTGGCTTAGTGGTTCGGGCCCTTCTTCGTACCGGCGGCGTTCGCGTTCTTCCATCCAGGCTTCCCAGTCTTCGCCGAACCAGCCGTTGGTACCGGGCCACCCAAATGCCTTAATGTAGTGTACACCTACAAAGATACCCCAGATAAAGCTCACCTTCCAAAGGCCGAGCCCTCCGCCGTCCATCATCATCAACATCAGGAGTACAAAATTGAAAATAAGGTAGGAACGGAGGTGACGGTAGAATTTCATCTTTTCCGAAACGGGGCCGCGCTGGCGCATTGTTCGCCTGGATTGGTATTGACACATGGTTGGATCAGTTTTCCGCCCAAATTAACAGGGAGAAAGGCCCGATGCCAGATTTTTCGGCCGAACCGTTGATTTTCGGGAATGAATCGCTTTTTACCCGGGATGTCCGGTAAACTAATTCATCTGCTGGAACCTGATCTCATCTCCGTTGTCTATCCCGTATTGGGCACAGAACCCGCCCACGACTTCCACCACGTAGAGGGCATTGCCGATAGAGCTCTGGCTGTCCAGGGTCTGAGGCTGGGCATTGGCACGAATGTTCAGTATTTTAAAGTTCTCATCAACGAAGATGATATCCAGGGGGATGTACGTATTGCGCATCCAAAAAGATTGTGGTTCAGGCCGGTCCATAATGAAGAGCATGCCCTGGGTGTCTTCCATCGACCTGCGCCACATCATGCCGGTATTCCTTTCCTGAGGGTCCTTTTTGATCTCTATATCGATCGTTTTGATCAGGCTGCCACCATTCTTATCGAGGAACTGCAGTTCACCCTGCTTGGTAAACTGGGGCCCCTCCGGTGCTTTGGGGGTTTTGGGGATAGCGATGTAGATCAGCCCGCCCGCCAGGGCCAGCGCCAAAGCGATGACCAGCCATTTCAGGTTGCGGCGGCGGCTCTGCTCCGCCTGTCGCCTTTCCGCCCGGTTTGGTTTTTTTCTCCTTGCCATGAAGTCGTTTTTTTGTGGCGAAAGATACAAAATGGGGGGCAGCTCCGGACTTTTGATCAGTACAAACGATGGGTTAACCCGGCATTAATGCCGAAGTAGCGGAGACTGGTATAGTCCATTTTCCCTAACCGGTAATCATGATGATAGAGTGCTTCTGCAAACAAACCCCAGTTTCGGGCCAAAGGCATTGAAAATCCCGGGCCTACCCTAAATGAACTAAGGTAGATGCCGTCGTCCTGAATGGAAAGTGGGCGGTAATAAGCTCCGCCAGGCCCCGTGAATTCATAGTCAAAACTTTGCCTGCGGGCTTGTCTGAGAACGGCGCTGGCCTTCAAATAAGGCTGTACCGTTGTTCCTTGGCTGAAATAGTATTTGACGGATAAGGGCAGCTGCAGATAGTTGAGGGTAATGTAAAGGTCCTGCATGTAGTCAGAAGGGTCATCTGCCATCAGGGTGGGGTATCCTTCAAAATATTTTTCATCCTTGAGTTCGAATGACAGGTGCAGCAACTCCAGCCCGGCCTCCACGCTCCAGTTGGAGCCGTATTTAAATTCTCCGCCCACTTGCAATATGTAGGATGAAAAGCCGGAGCCCGGCATGGAGAAAAAGTTGGTAATGCTTCCTCCGCCTGTTAGATTAATGCTTTTCGGTTTACTTTTCTGCAGGGCCTGGTACGTTGTGCGTTTTGCCCAGGAGGCTCCTTTGCTTTCCTGTACTACAATGGCCGGCATGGCCACCTGGGAAGGGCCCTGCTGCAATGGCATTGGAAACTCGGCCGATGGCAGCAGATGTAGCGCCCTTTCCTCTCTTTTCCGGAGGACAGCGACTTCTTCTTCTTCCTGGACCTCATTAGGAGGGAGAAGGGCGGGAAGGTTTTCGGCCTCAGGTGTAAGGCCTGCACTTTGTGTAGCCAGAGGATCGGCTGGATCAATGGGAAAAAAGGCGCCGGGCTGGAAAAGGGGGAATCTTCTTATCCAGTTCCCGGCACTCTGTTTAGCCAGTAATGGCTGATCAGATAGGTTAACCGTGTCTCTTATCCAGTTATTTTTTACCAACCAAACGGTGTCGGGGCTTTGTTCCAGTTGGATTTCCATTAGCGCTAGCCGCCGGCCTACAGTATTCAGCCGAAAGGTCAGAAAAGAGGTGAAACTACATAAACCGAACAGCAAAAGAAAAGCCAGGGCCGCCGCCCAGCGGGGCAGAATGATCCCTTTAGGCTTATGATCCGCCTCGTCCAGCCTTTTCTGCAACACGTCCCAGGCTTCGGGGTCGTATGTGAAAGCCGGGGGAGTGCTGAGTGCGCTTTTAAAATGTTGATCCATGTTTAGATCCTTCTTCATCTTTTGTAGTTTCGTGATCCAGGTATCCGTTCCCCTTTTCCTGTTCAAGTATTTGTCTGAGCTTAATGCGCGCTTTATGCAGATTGGACCTCGAAGTGCCCGGGTTGATACCCAGTAGTTCCGCTATTTCCTGATGGGTGTATTCCTCCATAACATACAGGTTGAAAATGATGCAATAAGCTGGCGGGAGCTTTTGAATAAATGCAATAGCCTCTTCATAAGATAGCTTTTCGAGCGCACCGTTGAGGCCAGCGGGCATCATACTTTCCGTTGGTTCATCCCCTTCCAGGTTCTGGCTGAACTTCCCATATTTTCGGTTGTAATCAATCGCGGCATGGACAATCACCTTACGGAGCCAGCTCAGAAACGGAAAGGCAGCGTTGTACTTGTCAATCTTAGTCAATACATTAAAAAATCCATCGTTTAGGATCTCCTTGGCTTCTGCGCTGTTGCATGAATACCGCAGGCAAATACTCAGTACATAACTGTAGTATTTACGATATAGTAAGTTTTGTGCAAACCGGTCTCCCCGCCTACACCCCTCGATAAGCTCCTCCAAAGGAGGATCATTGCGAGTATTCATTTGCTTCTTCTGGTTAATACGGATATAAAGAAGGAAAGCGTTGCCTGAAATCTTGAGGGACGCCCTGATATTTATTTCATCACCGGACAGAAAGGGGGGGGGCTGCTCACGGAGATCTCTGCCGGGGACTCCTTCGACTTGATCTTTTACGTTGTTTGTTACCGCTTGTTGCAGTTAATTCCCAATTGATCCTGGAAAATGGAGCCTTTCCCCAGGCCTGATCTGTCATTGGTAGATTAAAAAATGCTTTTGATCGGATACCAGGGCGTGTTGGGGAAATGACGTAGGGGGAAAGCGGCATTTCGGTTATCATCTTAGAAAACCACAACAATCTGCATTATGAAAGATCAAGTAAGAAAATTGATGAACTGGGCCGCCCTTTTCCTGCTGCCGGCCCTTTTGTTTTCCTCCTGTGACGAAACCACCTATTCCTCTTCTGACTGCCCGGCTTCCGAACGGCGTTCTTTCTCCGTCTCTGGCTTTTCCCGGGTAGACGCCGGAGAGAATTTTCGGTTACAGATCCAACCCGGGGAGTCCTTTTCCTTCACTGCCGAAGGATGTGTCCGTGATCTGGACGAACTGGAACTGGATGTTCACAACGGTGAACTGGAGATCCGCTATGGCCGCAACCGCAACAACCGCCGAAGGGTGGATATTACCATCACTATGCCAGAACTGGACGGCTTCAATATCTCCGGCGCTGCTCAGGCCAATGTGCAACGTTTTGGTGTCCATGACGAATTCCGGGCTACCGTATCCGGCGCCGCCGAGGTGTCCTTCAACGGGGATATGGAGCGCCTGGACGTCAACCTGTCCGGCATTGCCAAGCTGAAATTGAGCGGTTTGGCCGATAATATGGAGGTGGAACTCAGCGGTAACCCCCGCCTGGAGGCCTACAACCTGCCTGCGAGAGTCGTAGATATCGACGCTTCGGGTACGAGCAAAGCCTGGATCCGGGTTAGCGAAAGCCTCAGGGTGGACGCCAGTGGCGCCTGCCACATTTACTACAAAGGCGGCCCCTCCACCGACATTCGGTTGAGTGGTACCAGCAAGGTAGTACAGGAATGATCCCTGGGATTGAATTGCCCCCCAATCCAATACCAGGGAAATTAATAAGAGGTGCCGGGGAATTGTCCTGGCATCTCTAAAAAAAGCGCCGGGCTGGAAGGGGAATCTTCTTTTCCAGGCCCCGGCGCAATGCCCCTGTCGATGAAACCGACAAAGGAGAATTAAGTAAGTGCTTACATGGACAAAAACGATTAAACCATACAGCCATCCAACAATCGAACTCTAGCCCCGGGAAAATGGCCTGGAGCCTTTCGAATTCGAGGCAGTATGGGTATTACTAAAAGTGTCCATATACTTATTCTGTTCCGTTGATATAATAGGCGCCCTTCAGCGCGATCTGTTGCCCCTCTTGAAGGTTGAGCTCTTTCACTTCGACAAAACCTTTATCCGTCTCCCCCGTCTCTACTTCTACTTTTCGAAACCGCTCCCCTTCCTTTACGAAAACAAAAGAGCGTCCGCCGGAACGCACGATGGCCCCTTCCGGGACGGTGGGCGCTTCCCGCGATTCCGTACTGATCCGGGCATACAGGAAGGTGCCGATCGCCAGGTTATCCGGCTCTTTATCGAGATGTACGTGCACATTGGCCGTTTTCTTTTCAAGGTCGATGGATTTGTTGATGAGGTGTACCTGTCCCCGCAGTTCCTCTTCGCTGCCAGGGATGCTAGCCAGAACCTGTTGCCCTTCCTTTAGTTTACCCAGGTCTTTGGCGAACACCTCCAATTCCAGATGGACATGGCTGTTGTCGACGATCTCAAACAGTAAAACATTGGGCTCCACCAGTTTGCCCGGGTTGGCCTCGACCTTGACCAGGTAACCGGCAACGGGCGTAAAGATGCGGATGCTTTGCTGCACCTGCCGGGTTTCTTCCAGCGCCTGTGTATTGATGCCGATCAGGCCGAGTTCCGCTTTCAGTCCATTGAGATGGGCATCTTCCACGGAGTAGTCGGAAAGGGCTTGTTCGTAGGCTTTCCGGGATGCGGCATCGGCATCGGCCAGTTCCTTCTTGCGTTCCATATCCTTTTTCAGGAAGACGATCTTACCGGCACTTTCCAGGAATTCTCTTTGCAGGCGAATCAAATCTGGGTGGGCAATGCTGGCCAGCAATTCTCCCCGGCGGACATACTCTCCGGGCAGGTGGTTGATCTGTTGGATAAAGCCTGTCACCGGGCTGTGTACGGAGCGGATGTTGGACGGCGGCACATCGATCCTGCCCGAGCATTCAATATAAGAAGCAATCTTCCGGACAGTGGGCTGTCCCAGTACGATCTCCGACAATTCCATCTGCTCCGGAGAGAGATAAATGGTTCCGTTTTCGTTGTTTTCTTCACTGCCCTGTTCGGCGGAAGCTTCTCCGGCAGACTGGTGGCAGGCGGTCGCGGCAAAGCCAAGAAGCAGGGCAATGGCGCTTATTTTGATGTATTTCATCTCTTTATAATTTTGTGGGCTTAGCGGCCCGGGCTGTTATTTTGAAAGAAATTCGAGGTACAAAACGGCCTGGTTGTACTGCCCGCTGAGTTCGAGGTACTGTAACTCGTTTTTCAGGGCAGCCTCCAGGCTTTGGGCAAACTGAAAGTAGTCCGTTTCGCCAGCCCTGAGCTGGGTGGCGGCCAGCCGTCGCAGCTGTGCTGCCTGGCTCAGCAGGTTCTGCCCTTCTTCCTGCAGTTGCTGCCGGAGTGCCTGAGCTTGTTGCCGTGCTAAAAGCCTTTCCTGTTGCAGCAACTGGCGATGATACGCGAGGCTATTGGCTGCTTTTACCTGTTCCAGCTTTGCCTGTTCCGTCCTGGCTTGTTGTGCCCTTGGAAACAAGGGCACCGCAGCGCCCAGGTGCAGGGTGTGCAAAGGCCAGTCGGGGCGAATGCTTTGCTGCATAGCTCCCAGCCGGAGTTCCGGTTTTAACATTCTGGCTTCTACTTCTACCTGCTGTCGTGCCACTTCGGCCTCCTGTTCCAGAGGGGCGAGCTGTAGCGGAGAGCTGGCTGTCGTATCCATTCCGGGCAAAGGCAACAGCTGTAGGCTATCGGAGGCTCGCCGATAGCCGTCGGTGAAGGATTGCCGGAGCAGCTGATTAAAAGCCTGGGCCTCTTCAATGGCGCCTTGTTTCCATGCAGTGCGGGCCTGGGTCAACAGGTTAGCCGCCAGGGTATGTTCCAACTGTCCGATTTCACCGATGCGGTATTGCAGAGCGGCTTTTTCCATCAGCGTATCGTACAGCGTTTCTTGCTGCTGGAGGGTATACAACCGCTGCCGGCAGTAGAGCCAGTCCTGCCAGGCGCGGTTCACCTGATAGGCCAGTTGGTGTTTCAGCAGCGCCTGCTTGTCACCTGCCAGGGCCAGGCGTGCCCGTGCCGCCTCCCTCCGGCGCTGGTTGAGCCCCGGGATACCCAGAGATTGGGTGATACCCAGCTGGTAGTCGATTAAAGTAGTATTGTACTGTCCGATTCCCACCATGAATTCGGTGGAGGGAATGGGGGCTGCGGCTTCAATGCCCAATTGCGCCTGTTGAATATCGAGGGCCCCGTTTTTCAGGCTGGGATGATTGGCCAGGGCCTGCTCCAGGGCAACTTCCAGGGTGAGCTCTGGTTGTTGTGCCTGTGCCGGCAGGCTGAAAAGCAGGCATGCCAGCACTACTGCGCCGGCGGCCGGAGGGATAGTGCGTTTCAGGTTGCGGTTGGTGAGGTAATACAATACCGGCATCACGACCAGTGTGAGCAGGGTGGCCGTAACCAACCCGCCGATTACGACCGTAGCCAGCGGTTTTTGTACCTCGGCGCCGTTGGAAGTCGAAAGCGCCATGGGCAGGAAGCCCAGCGCCGCCACGGTAGCGGTCATGATCACGGGGCGCATTCGGGTGAGGCTGCCAATGACAACCACCTGGCGGATGTTGGTCATGCCATCTTCGTACCGCAGTCGGTTGAAGTGGCTGATGAGCACAATGCCGTTGAGCACCGCAACTCCGAAAAGGGCGATAAAACCTACCCCGGCCGAGATGCTGAAGGGCATACCCCGGATCCAGAGCGCCAGAACGCCGCCAATGGCCGCAGTAGGCACTGCCGTGAAAATCATAAGGGCATACTTCAGTTTGCCAAAGGTGAAATACAGCAATACAAATATCAGTGCCAGCGATACCGGTACGGCCACGGCCAACCTGCGGCGGGCCGCCTCCAGGTTCTCGAACTGGCCACCGTAGCGGATGTAATAACCGGGCGGCAAAGGCAGCTTTTCGGCCAGCGCCGCCTGGATATCTGCCACCAGGCTGGCTACGTCCCGGTTACGGACGTTGATGCCGATGTTGATCCGTCGCCGGGCATCCTCCCGGGAGATCTGCATAGGGCCTTCGGCGTATTCCACACTGGCTACTTCGCTCATGGGGATGGATCGCCCGTCATCCAGGTGGATGAACAGGCGGCTGAGGTCCAGGTTCTGGCGGAAGGCCTCCTGCAGGCGGACGACCAGGTCGAACTTGCGCTCGTTCTCGAATACCGCCCCGGCCGTTTCGCCGGCATAAGCGGTGCGTACCAGGGTATTGAGGCGTTCTACATCCAGGCCGTATTCGGCGATCTTTCTGCGGTTGAAGTGGATGCGCAACTGGGGCAGCCCCTCGGTCTGCTCGACCCTCACGTCGCCAGCCCCCGGAATGCCCTGAATGATATCGGCGGCCTGGTCGCCCAGGCGCTTGAGCTCTTCTATCTGTTCGCCGAAGATCTTGACGGCAATATCCGTCTTGGCCCCGGTGAGCAGCTCGTTGAAACGCAACTGAATGGGCTGGGTGAATTCAAATCCGGCTCCCGCCACCACCGACAGCTGTTCTTTCATTTTGCTGACCAGATCCTCCCGGTTATTTGCCGAAACCCATTCTTCCCTCGGCTTCATGATGATCATGATGTCGGCATCTTCAATGGCCATGGGGTCGGTCGGTACTTCGGCAGTACCGATCTTGGACACCACGTGCTGCACTTCGGGGAAGTTGTCGAGCAAGATGCGTTCCGCTTTGGTCGATGACCGGACGCTCTCCTGCAGAGAACTTCCCGGCTGAATGGTCATCTGCATGGCCAGGTCGCCTTCCTCCAGGGTAGGAAGGAATTCGGCGCCCAGAGAACTGAAGATCAGGGCTGCGGCCAGCATTAATACTGCGGTGGCGCTCAAGACCAGGACAGGCAGGCGCAGTGCCCACTCCAGGGTCGGCCGGTAGAGGCGCCGGATGAAGTTGACAATTCGGCCGGAGAAAGACTTATGTTCTTTTATGGTCTTGGGCATGAGCCAGGCCGCCATCATGGGGACGTAAGTCAGAGAGAGGATCATGGCGCCCAGTACAGCGAAGCTGAACGTCATGGCCATTGGGCGGAACATCTTGCCTTCGATGCCGGTCAGCGTCATAATGGGGATAAAAACCGTCAGGATGATGAAGACCCCGAATACGGCAGACCGGAACAATTTCGAGGATTCTTCGATGATGATGCCATTCATCTGATCCTGGGCAAGCGTTTTGCCCACGTGATAGGTGAAGATGGCGTGCAGAACGCCTTCGATGATGATCACCGCCCCATCGACGACGATGCCAAAGTCAATGGCGCCCAGGCTCATCAGGTTGGCCGACAGGCCGAAGTAGTTCATCAGAATTAGGGCAAAAAGCATGGCCAGAGGGATGACCGACGCTACGATCAGGCCCGCCCTCAGGTCGCCTAATAACAGGACGAGGACGAAAACGACGATCAGGCCCCCGGTAACGAGGTTGTGCTTGACCGTATTGATGGTCTTGCCCACCAGTACGGAACGGTCGAGATAGGGATAGAGCTCCACGCCTTCGGGCAGAGATTGTTCCACCTGTTGAATCCTGTTGTGTACATTGGTGATGGCCTCCGAGGCGTTGGCCCCTTTAAACATGAGGGTGATGCCGCCCACCGCCTCCCCCAGGCCGTCCATCGTCATGGCCCCGAAGCGTTTGGGGCTCCCCAGGTGTACCTGAGCTACGTCGCGGATCAGTACGGGGATCCCCTGCCGGGCGCCGATCACGATGTTTTCGATGTCTTCGAAGTGCTGTACCAGGCCCTCTGTGCGAATGTAGAAGGCGTTGGCTTGCTTTTCGATGTAACTGCCGCCGCTATTCTGGTTGTTGCGCGACAGGGCATCGAATACTTCTGCTACTGAAATGTCATAGCTTTGGAGCAGGAGGGGATCCAGAGCGACCTCGTACTGCTTGAGGTAACCGCCGAAACTGCTCACCTCAATGATGCCGTTTATACCGGAGAGTTGTCGTTTGACGATCCAGTCCTGGATGGTACGCAGTTCCATCGGCCCGTATCGGCCCTCGAAGCCCGGTTTGACGCGTAATACATACTGGTAGATCTCGCCGAGGCCGGTGGTGATGGGCATGAGTTCCGGTTTACCCATTCCCTCGGGGATCTCCTGTTCGGCAACGCCGATCTGTTCTTTGACGTATTGCCGGGCATCCAGCACAGGGGTGCCGTCTTCAAAGACGATGGTGACGACGGAGAGCCCGAAGCGCGAGATGGAGCGGATCTCTAAGACCCCGGGGATGTTGGCCATCGCCACTTCCACCGGATAGGTGATGAATTGTTCTACCTCCTGTGGGGCCAGGGAAGTGGAGACGGTGACGACCTGCACTTGATTATTGGTGATATCGGGTACTGCATCGATGGGTAAGCGCGTCAGCGAATAAATACCCGCCCCGATCAAGCCAGCGACTAGTAATAGGATAATGAGTTTATTCTTTACAGAAAACCCAATGATTGCTTTGATCATGGCCTTTTTGAATGTTTTGTCCTGAATGGCGAAGAGCAGGCAGGCCGCCTTGTGCCTTGTGGGCAGGATGGAGGCTGCCAGGAGCCGGCTCAACGCCTTATAAATGCGTTGTGATAGAGAAAAGCAAGATCAGGACACTATCGGGGGGCGGAAGACGGCCCCTTCATGAGGAGCGCTGGACGGAGCGTTGTAATGGAGAATAGCCCTGTTCTCTTTATGAGGCAAGGCGGCCAGTACAAGCGGGGTAGTACCGGCCAGGAGAATAGGGGAGAAAATGTGCACTGTCTTCAGCGGTAGGTCCTGATGGCTCTGGCCGCCGTCGTTGTGCTGGTGGCTATTCGTATCCCAGAAGTGGGTGTAGAGGAATTCAAAAAAGGAGGCTTTTTCACCGGATCCAGCCGATAGGCTTTGGTGAACCTGATAATGTTCCCATACCGCCGGCGCCCTCTTCAGCTGGCTGAAGTCGGACCCAGGGATCAGGCTGCCGAACAGGAAGTAGAGCGCTAATATTTGAGCGGTGTGCTTCATTATTTCCCGGTAGAAGGAACTTTCTAAGTTGTTTATTTTGAAAGAATCCGATGCAAAGATAAAAGTTATGACTGAATTTTTCTGTGATCCTTTGCTCAAAGGAAAAGGCAATAGCAGAAAATGGCGTGTTTTCCGGTAATTCCCGGGCTGAATGAAGGGGATTCCACTTCTTCTTAACACCCAATTGTCAGAAAAATGCAATTTATCTTTTTGAAGAAGTTGATTTGCGGCAGGAAGTAATATTTCTTTGTGCTGACTTGGTATTTTGCGCCCGCTTTTCAGCCATTACAGATGAAGAATACCCCCGGCGATAAATTTTCCATACAAAATTCTCCAGAACAAAATATGCCAAAATGCTGTTAAGCACGAGGTCATTTTGGCCGATACCAATTCTGCCCGCTTTAATTTTTTTCAAAAAAGATCGGCCGGTTTAAGAACTATTTCAGCCAATGGATGTCGGTTATGAGTAAAAAATATTTGTGCACACATTTGGATGGTGATAAAATATTGTTATTTATTTAATTTGTAATTCACTCACTAAATTTGGATTAAGATGAAAAAACGCTTACTAGTTCTAGGGCTAGCCCTGTTCTTGGGGAGTGCTCTTTTTGCCCAAAGAACCATCACTGGGGTGGTTACTGACCAGGGTGGAGAGGCGCTGATCGGTGCCAGCGTCTTGCTGAAGGGTACCTCCACAGGCACCGTTACTGATGTCGATGGAAACTATCAGATCACCGTTCCGGACGGGAGTGGCAACGTCCTGCAATTTTCCTACACTGGTTTCGGCACCCAGGAGTTGGAGGTAGGGATCAGTAATGTCATCAATGTGGCCTTGGAAGAAGGCGCTGTACTCGAAGAGGTGGTAGTTACCGCCCTGGGTATCGAGAAAGATGCCAGGTCCCTGGGTTACAGTATCGACCAGGTCGGTTCTGAAGAATTGACGAAGGCCCGGGAATCAAACATCATCAACTCGCTTCAGGGAAAGGTGACCGGGGTGGTCATCAACAATACCAGTGGCAACCTGGGCGCGTCCTCCAAGATACTCATTCGGGGAGCGACCTCACTGAGCGGGAGGAACAACCCGCTATGGGTGATCGACGGCCAGCCGGTCAACGACGACCAGTTCAACGGCGGGCAGGCCAACCGCATCTCCGGTACCCGGGACTTTGCCAACGGCGCCTCGGTGCTCAACCCGGATGACATTGAGAACATCAGTATTCTGAAAGGGGCTGCCGCTACTGCCCTCTACGGATCGCGGGCTGCTGCCGGCGCCATTATTGTTACTACAAAGCGCGGTAAGACCAAAGGCACCAACAATTTCCAGGTATCCGTCAACTCTTCCTATCGCATGGACGATCTGTTTGTGACGCCCGATTATCAGCAGGAATATGCTATGGGGTCACTGGCCAAATACGACTCTTCTTCGGTAGGGTTTGACTGGGGGCCGCGCATCGTCGGGCAAACGGTTGAGAACGTCCCGATTACCGGAGGCGCCGGCCCGCTGCGGGCTGTGGATGAGAACGGCATCCGGGATTTCTTTGAAACCGGCAATACCTGGATCAACAACTTCGCCATTTCCGACGGAAATGAAAAGTACGACTATCGCCTCAGCTTTGGCGCTCTGAACCAGACAGGGGTGGTTCCCGCTTCAGAACTTGACCGTTACAACGTTTCGTTGAATGCCGGGATGCGCCACTCTCCCATGCTAAGCTCGCGCTTTGGCGTTCAATTCATTAAGACCGACTCCCGGGGAACGGCGGCAGCCGGCGCTAACGATGTGAACATCGTTGGGTTGGATGCCTTCAGCAGCACGCTGGACCAAAGGCTGTTTAAACCCTGGATTGATGATGCGGGTAATCAGATCAACAACCCCGATCCACAGATCAACAACCCCTACTGGATCCGGAACGAGAACCTGAACAACCGGAACGATACCCGTATCCTTGCCAACGCGGCGCTGACCTTTACCCCGTTCGAAAATTTCGAACTTACCGGTAGCTTTGGCTATGACTACGACCAGGACAACCGCTTCTTCTCCAACCGGAAGGGGACGATCACCCGCCTGGAAGGGAACTTTACTACCGACAACATCAACAATATTCAGATCAATACGGATATCATTGCGAAGTACTCCTTCGACATTACCGAAGACCTGTCCATTTCCGCTCTGGGTGGATTCAACTACAACAAGCGCGAACGGACGATCGAAGGGCTGTTTGGCAACCAACTTCTGGTGCCGCAGCTTTTCTCTCCGGGTAACGTGCAGCAGAACGTTCCGAACCGGGACTTCCGCGAGCAGGTGCTCTTCGGCCTCTATTCTTCAGTGGACCTGAGCTACCGGGACTGGCTGACGCTGACCATTACCGGCCGGAACGACTGGTCTTCGACCCTGCCGCTGGAGAACAATTCCTATTTCTATCCTTCTGTTAGTGCGGCTTTTGTATTTTCCGATGCACTGGGGCTGACCAACGATTTCTTCAACTACGGTAAATTGCGGGCCAGCTTTGCTCAGGTCGGCAACGATACTGACCCGTACCAGCTGGACTTCCTGTTCTTTCCGGTTACGGATGCTACCGGCCAGTACAGCCTGAACTTGAACTTCCCGTTCAACGGCGCTTCGGCTTACAACAAGACCAATACCATCCCGCCGGCCAATCTGTTGCCGGAACAACAGACCAGCTATGAGTTCGGCGCTGAACTGGACTTCTTTGATTATCGTTTAGGGCTGGACATCGCCTATTTCAACACGCAAAACAAAGACCAGATCCTGGCTCTGCCGGTTCCTCAAACTACCGGTTTTGGCTTCCTGAGAACCAACGTCGGCCAGGTGAATACCTCCGGCCTGGAAATTACGCTGGATGCTACGCCGCTGAAGTTCAACAAGTTTTCCTGGAATACCGCCGTCAATTTCTCCAGTGCCCAGGTTGAAGTAGTGGAACTGGCCGAAGGGGTAGACCGGGTACTGATCGCCAGCGCCTTCAATAGCGTACAGGTGGTTGCCGAGCAAGGTAAAGGCTTCGAACTCCTGGGTGTGCCCTGGCTGAGAGACTCCGTTACCGGACGCCCGCTCATTAACCCGATTGATGGTACGCGCATTGCCGGCGAACCTAAAACTTTCGGTTCGGTGCTGCCGGATTTCACCATGGGCTTTGTCAACTCCTTCCGCATCGGCGACTTCAACCTGTCCTTTACCATCGACTGGCGGGAAGGCGGCGTTATGAAGCCCTCTACGGTGGAGAACCTGCAAACCGGCGGACTGGTGGCCGAAACCCTCCTCAACCGGGAAGGCACCTTTATCGATCGCCAGGGAGTCATCGAGAATGCTGACGGCACCGTACGCGACAATGACGTGCCGGTGGCCAGCGCTGAACATTTCTGGAACGCCCTGAATGACAACAGCGTTGCTGAACCGTTTATTTTCGATGCTTCCTTCGTCAAGCTGCGGGAAATCTCCCTCAGTTACAGCTTCCCGCAGACCCTGTTGGGCAACAGCTTTGTCAAAAACCTGGTGATCGGCTTGGAAGCGCGGAATGTCGCTCTGCTGTATTCCGTAATCCCCCATATCGACCCGGAAGCCAGCTTGTTCGGCGCCGGCGCCGACGGTTGGGGCATTGAGCGTTCGAACGTCCCCAGTACGCGAAGCATCGGGGTAAACCTGCGGGCTACCTTCTAATGATGCAGTTATTCCAACTGTGCTTATCATTAACCTAAAAAGAAGATCAACTAATGAGATACATAAAATTATCCATCCTTTTTCTGGCCGGTTTGCTGGTGCTGCCCTCTTGTGACAAGGCGCTGGACATCAACACCGACCCCCTGGCGGCCAGCTCGGCCGACCCGAACGTGATCCTGCCCTTTGTGATCGTACAGTATTCCAGCCGTTTCGAATCGGAGCTGGGCACTCGCATCATGGACGTGCCGCAGCACTTCTCCGCCTGCTTCAACAGCCCCCGCACCGGGCCGACGACCAGCTTCCTCACCGGGAATACCTGGGGCATGTATTACACGCAGGTGCTGGGTAACCTCGCCCTGGTGGAACAGGACGCCCTGGCTGCCGGTGAATCGAGCAACAACGTGGCGGCGATTGCCAAGATCCTGAAGGCCAAGTCCTTCTTCGAACTGTCTTGTATCTGGGACAAGGTTCCCTTTACGGAAGCCCTGGACGGCGCTACTTTTGCCTCTCCGAACTTCGACGACCAGGAAGTCGTATTCCGGGGTTGCCTGTCCATTCTGGATGAGGCCATCGGCCTGATCGATAAGGTGCCGGCGGAAGGCGTCTTTGATGTTTCGAGAGGCGACGTCCTCTTCGGCGGTAATATGGACAACTGGCGGCGTTGGGCCAATTCCCTGAAGCTGCGTATCCTGATGCTCCTCAGAAATAAGGACACTTCGGTTGACGGCCAGATCCAGGCTGTATTGTCACAGCCGCTGATCGAATCGAACAGCCAGGCGGTAATGCTCCGGTATGCCGGCGGAGGCGGCGCCACCAATGCTTTTTATGGCATTGTCGCGGCATTTTTTGGCCCCTCCAACGAATCGGCCCTGGTACACGGCCCGGGTGAGCCGCTCTACGAACTGTTGAGTGGAGGCGACCCCCGCTTCGACCTGTTCATCCTCGACCAGGGTGATGGAGGGTCGCCTGGTAATGGCATCTTCCCCACCGACAATTCGGCGGTACTGAGGGACAACGTCATCCGGGACAACCTTCCCCACATCATGTTCCTTCCTTCCGAGATCAGCTTCTACCGCGCCGAGCTGGCGTTGCTGGGCGTGACCAATGAAGATGCTCAGGAGTGGTTCGATCGTGGGCTGACCCAGATCCTGGAATTCTGGGGGCAGGACATCCCCGGGGCGCAGATAACGCTGGACGACGCTACCATAAGTGATTATGTGAGCAGCCTTCCGGCAGTTAACCTGCAAATGGTCCACGAGCAACTGTATCTGGAATCTTTCATTCGTCCGATCGCCGCCTGGAATACGGTAAGAAGGACTAAAGTGCCGGCTATGGGCCCGCCTTCCAACGCCGTGATCACCACCATCCTGAAGCGGTTCAACTATCCGCCGAATGAGGTGTCTTCCAATCCGAACACACCGGTCAACGTGAATACGGATGTTCCGCAGTGGTTTGAGAATTAAAAAGCCGGCAGGCTTCTGTAAACCTTCAACAAAAAATTGAAACGATGAACTATAAATATTTCTTATTCCTATTCGGCATTGCCCTGCTCACAGCCTGTGGTAATGAATATGTGGTCGACGATTACTTCGACCTGGAAGAGCTTCCCGGCTACGTCGCCTTTGATGCTCCGGGCAACTCTGCTGTTCTGGACGATATCATGGTTTCCGAATCGGATGGTTCCACCACCGTGACCATCGAGTGCCCCACCGGTACCTTGTCGGACATTACGGTCAATTACGAGTTCGGCGGCGACGCTGTCTTCGGCACCGACTTCAATGTGGCCGGCGCTTCCGCTTCCGGAGGAACCATTACTGTAGGGCAGAAGGAATGGGATGTGGTGAACCGCTCCAATGCCGACCTGGAGATCGAACTCCTCACGGATGGTGTACAGGATGGCGCCAAAACCCTGACCATCACTTTGATCAGTGCTTCCAATGCGGAAGGGCCTATGGCTGTTGGCCGCGGCGGTACCGATTATCTGAAGACCGCTACCATAGTCATCGAGGATATAGACTAGGTTTTCACTCAATAGGTGTTGTAACCTGACAATAAGCATCCCGGATTTTGACCCCGTCAAAGTTCGGGATGCTTCTTTTTGGGGAGAGGCGGTAATGAAACTTTTATCAGGATTTTTGGTTTCAAAAATAACACTTTAATGAGCAGGCATTGGTAGAGGTAGCAGATAAAACCTATTTTTGTGCTATTCCCCTGCCAACCCAAAAGGACTGTGGTAATGGTAAAAAAAATAGAGAAAGTCAAAAAGGTTATGATCAAGAGACAGGCGGAGGCCCTGATCCCTACGCCCTGGGGCAATTTCAATATGATCGCATTTGCCGCTGACGAAAGTGAATGGATGCCTCATCTTGCCCTGGTGCATGAAGACTGCGACATTACCAAGCCCGTCCTCACCCGTATCCATTCCGAATGCATCACCGGCGACTTGTTTGGTTCCCGGCGCTGTGATTGCGGCGAACAACTGGACAAGTCCATGCAGATGGCGGCAGAACAAGGCGGCCTGGTGCTCTATCTCCGGCAGGAAGGCCGCGGCATTGGCATCATCAACAAACTTAAAGCCTACAACCTCCAGGACCTCGGCCTGAACACGGTTGACGCCAACCTGCACCTCGGCCTGGAAGTCGACGCCCGGCAGTACGATATCGCAGTAGAAATGCTCACTTCTCTGGGAGTCACTCAGATCCATCTTCTGACGAACAACCCGGAAAAGGTCGAAGCCCTCGAAAATTCTACCGTGGAAGTGGTGAGCCGGGTGCCTTTGATCATCAAACCCAAAAAAGAGAATTTCAACTATCTCAAGACCAAACAGGATGAGATGGGACATTTTTTTAAGCTCTAAGTACCTGGGAACTCTTTTAGAAATAGGTGGAAATATGTGGAAATACCGTAATTATTCAGCTATTCGCCGTTCGCTAAACGCTGCCTCAAAACCCGGATTTAGAGCAAAGAACGGGTTCCTTGAGCTTGGGTTCCTGCAATTAGGGGCATAGTGCTGCGAATAGCGAACCGCTAAAAGCGAAATGCTGAATAATTACTCTGTTTCAATGTATGTCTATGTTTTTCTGTCCAGGGACTTAATCCGGAAGGGCCACCTGAATATGGCTCCTATACACAATCCTATGCACGCAGTACTGATCGAATCCTTCGGCGGCCCCGAACGGCTCTACATCGGCGAATGGGCCAAGCCTCACCCCGGCCCTCACGAAATATTGGTTAAAGTGGAAGCTACGGCCCTGAACCGGGCCGACATTCTGCAGCGGGAAGGGAAGTATCCTCCACCCGAGGGCGAGAGCCCGGTTATGGGACTGGAAATGGCAGGAGTTGTAGAGAGCGTAGGGCAAGGGGTGTCCAAATGGAAACCGGGGGATCTCGCCTGTGGCCTGCTGGCAGGAGGCGGTTACGCTGAATATGTAACCCTCCACGAAGATGTGGCCCTCCCGGTTCCTCAGGGGCTTACCACCATTGAGGCAGCAGGCATTCCGGAGGTTTTCCTCACTGCTTTTCAGGCTTTGCGTTGGCTGGCACAATTACAGGAAGGCGAACGCATACTGGTTCATGCCGGCGCCAGCGGAGTAGGTACGGCCGCCATTCAGCTGGCGCACACCATGGGCGCTCATACCATCGTAACGGCATCCGCAGCCAAGCACCCCATATGTAAAGAATTGGGAGCAGAACATGCTATCGATTACCAGGGCATCGATTTTGAAGATGACGTCCTGGAATATACCCATGGAAAGGGGGTGGATGTGGTGATCGATTTTATCGGCGGCCCCTATTTTCAACAAAACCTCAACGTACTGGCCTATGAAGGGCGGATGGTCATGCTGGCCTTCCTGGGAGGAGTGCAGGCCGGGCAGCTCAATCTCGGCCCGGTTTTGCGCAAGCGCTTACAGATCATCGGTTCCACGCTCCGCGCCCGGAACCTGGACTATAAGATCAGGTTGTCACAAGATCTTTACCACTTTGCCTGGCCTCTGTTCGAAAACGGAAGGCTGAGGCCGGTCATCGACAGTGTTTTTGACTGGAAGGACGTCTCAAAGGCCCACCAGTACATGGAAGAGAACCGCAACCAGGGAAAGATCGTTCTGAAGGTTGGTTGATGATGGTTGCTGGCCTTCCTTGTGAATTGGCCAACAACCATCAACAAGGACGAACGCTACCGCGTTGCGCTCAGGCCTGTACGCTCCATAGCCACCGATGCGCGGCTGTTGCCGGCAGCGATCTCCTGGCATTTCCAGACCGGCGAATAATTTTCATCCTCGTGGCTGTAATGGCAAAGTTGGGCATTGGTTTTTCCCGGGAACACGAACGACTCATTGGCAAATTCCTTGTGGGTGGTATATTCCGCGTGGTAGACGCGTTGGAGGTTGACGCCGTCCCAGTAGAAAAAGGACTTTTCGATGCCTGCCCAACAGCCGACGGTCATGGTGCTGGCTTCAATGATTGTGAAGCCTTGAGGGGTTTCGAACGCCCGGAGCAGAGGGCTGGCGGCACAGTCTTCAAAAACACACAAGCCGGGAACTGTTTTTTGATGGACAAGTTGGCCGCGCCGGACGATCCGCAATTCTGCGTTGATATCCGTTGGAACTTTACGTGCTTTAGAGGAGATGCCCAACATAATGAATTCCGCTTCGCCGTCACCGGTGAGGTCCATGGATTGCCATCCTCTGGCGATCTGGGCGCCCCAGATGTAACCGGTGAAGGCCTTCCCTTGAAGGTCTTTGCCACGGACGTGGTACCAGATGTCCCCGTACCCGTCGATCTCGTCTTCCGGGAGGTAGTAGTCGTCATTGTAGGCAATGTTCCTTACCGCATACCCGATGGGCAGTTGGGCGGTCACCTCGGAACTCTGGCAGGGGCCGGCGTGGACTTCAGTATTGTTGGTGAAGGTGAACAGCTCGCTTTGATCTTCGTAGAGTTGCGCCACCTGTGACCGCTGGTGGAACCAATCGTAAAAGTCGCTGAATTCTGAGCTGATAAAACGTTCCTGAGCGGGAGTGCTCTGGGTACTTAAAAGGGCTGCTAGGATTAGGATATTTCTCATGGGAGTGGATTAGGGAGTTATGATGTAAACTTTTTTGCCTTTCCGATTATTGCCTTTCCGGGATACAAAATTGCGTATGTACCCCTCTTGATGTTCACTTTTTATCAAAAAATCTCTTTTATGAAAAGATATATTTTGCTTTTAAGTTCCTTTATACTGTTAAAATTTGCCGCCGCTCAACCCCTGGCTGGCCATCTTTGGGAAAGCCGGCCCATTTTATTGTTCACTCCCTCCCCTGCAGGAACAGCGTATCGGCAACAACTTGATATTTTGACGAAAGCCGGCGGAGAAGTCACCGACAGAAGCTTGGTTATTTATACTATTTGTCCGAAAGGCGGCAAAAAACCGGATGGCGACACCCTCTCTGCGATTCAGGCCGATGCGCTGTATAGTAAATACGGAATTACACCTGGACAAGGTTTCACTTTTTTACTGATCGGTAAAGATGGAACTGAAAAATTGCGAAAAAAAGAACCCGTAAGTACCCGGGAACTGTTCTCCTTAATTGACAGTATGCCCATGCGCAAGGCCGAGATGCGTCGAAAGGAAAAGAATAAAGGGCATAAAAAATGAGTTAGATATTCATCAAAAATGGTATAGGGCGATGGCCAAAGGCGATCCATCATTCGTAGGGGCCGAATAGCGAACTGGATTTTCGAACGCTGCAGGGGGAAAAAAATCGGAAAATTTTCAACATTAATTTGTTTACTTTTGTATTACCCATAATATGGCCCCTCAGTACTGGCAATCTCCAAGCGCCCCTAACTAAGCAGCCAGAAAAGCGGCTCTTCATCATTGGTTAAACTCTTAGGAAACGGAATAATGTATCAAGACCAGAATAATTCTAATTCTCCAGGAAGGTTAAGCATTTGGCTTCCTCTGCTCTTCGCTCTGATCCTGGTGGCGGGTATACTCATTGGGATGCGCTTGCAGTCTAACGGCCCTACTATTGCCACGGAAACGCCCGAGGCGCCTATTCATGCACTCGGCCAGGGAAAAGTTGAGGAAATCCTGCGTTATATCGAGGCCAAATATGTCGATGAAGTGGACCGCGAGGCGTTGGTACAGGAAGTGATCGAGCAGATGCTGGCAAAACTGGACCCTCACTCCAACTACATCACTGCCGAGCAATTGCGGGAAGTGAACGAGCAACTGGAGGGCAATTTCGACGGTATCGGGGTAGAATTCATGATGCTGGACGACACCATCGTGGTGGTCGCCCCGTTGGCGGGCGGGCCTTCTGAAGCGGCCGGCATCCTGGCCGGAGACAAGATCGTTCAGATCAGTGATTCCACCATCGCCGGCGTAAGAATGGACACCCGCGACGTGATCAATATGCTTCGGGGGGAAAAAGGGACCGATGTGGAGGTAGGCATCTTGCGGGGCAGGGAAAAGAAAGTCCGGAAATTTACGATCACCCGGGATGAGATCCCCATGCACAGCGTCGATGTCGCCTATATGCTGGATGATAAAACAGGGTATATTAAGGTCAACCGCTTCAGTGCCACGACCTACGAGGAATTTATGAAAGGCCTGGAAAAACTGGTGGAAGGAAAGGGGATGGAAGACCTCGTGATCGACCTGCGGCACAACCCAGGGGGGTACCTGCAACAGGCTACCAATATTCTCAGCCAACTCTTTTCGAGAAAAGATAAATTACTCGTTTACACCGAAGGCCGGGCGGTAAGCCGCAGCAATTACGAGTCTACTGGCCGGGCTTTCTTCGACATAGACGACATCGTCGTGCTCATCGACGAGGGCTCCGCTTCCGCCAGTGAGATCCTCGCCGGGGCCATTCAGGATCACGACCGCGGGGTCATCGTGGGGCGGCGCTCTTTTGGGAAAGGCCTCGTCCAGGAGCAGTATAAATTGCGGGACGGCTCTGCTCTGCGCCTGACGGTTGCCCGTTATTATACCCCCTCCGGCCGTTCTATTCAAAAACCCTACGAAGGGGATGTCGATGCGTACGAAAATGAAATGGCGGAACGCTTCGAATCCGGCGAACTTGCGGGAACGTTCCATGCATCGACTCCCGATTCCACCCGATACTACACCGATAATGGAAGGGTGGTGTACGGCGGGGGCGGTATCTCACCAGATGTATTCGTCCCCATTGATACGATCATCCTCAATGATGAATACCTCCAATTGCGCCAGCACGTGCCGCAGTTCGTTTTTCGGTATATGAGCGAAACCGGAAAGGGGATGGAGGAATATACCCTGTCCTCCTTCTCCCGGAATTTTGAAGTGAGCGATGACCTGCTTGACAAGTTTGTCGCCTACGCCAAAGGCCACGGCGTCGATATCGGCCCCGGAGGGGTGACTGACAGTAAAATGGAGATCAAGCGCTTTATCAAAGCCCGTATCGCAAAGCACCTCTTCGACGACGAAGGGTTCTATACGGTCTGGAACAAAGACGATAAAATGATCAAAGAGGCGCTGAAAACCCTGGAAAAATCCACCCCTCTGACGGCCAGCCAGAAGTGATGGCCATTGAGGCCCTTGCCAATTTCCGTAGGGCCGCCCTACTTCGAGTTGAAAGATCCGGTATGATGCCTCGTCCCTTCGTTGGGAAGGATACGGCTTTCAAAGGGGGGTAACAGGAGCACGCCGTTGCCATTCGTTTCCACGCTTACCTTTTGATCGCTCAGGTTGCATACTGCGGCTGTGCCGGAGGCCAGCCTGATCCGGTACACATCCTTTTGGATCTGTTCAGCGGCCTCCAGCCTTTCTTCGAGCAGTTGCAGGGCATTTTCGAACTCCTCCAATGTTTCCTTATTGTAGTGCCGGATGTTATCGGAAGTAAACAGCAACTGCCCACCCAGTGCATTAGCCAGCAGGATTGTCCGTTTTTGAGTAGGGGAGAGGTGAATATTGTTGTCCCTCAGCAGAAACACGTCCGGGTCATTCCGGAATGCCCGTCCGCTGAGTTGCCAGCGTCCAAAGGTGGATCGTAGGGAGAGCAAGGTGGAAACCCGCTCTCGGTGGCGCAGCCACTTAAGGAGGCGGTGCTCCCAGTACAAGTGGATATCGGCCCCTATCCGGCAGTAATCCACCTGCCCGAATGCGGAACCCAGGGGGACGCCGCATCCCAGCAATTGACGGCCGTTCGCCATCCTGCGCAGCCATTCCATGGCCTCATGCATCACCTGTCCGCGGCTTTTATCCTTTCGGGGCAAGATGCAGGCCGCATAGAGAAAGTCCAGCTTGAGCAGGCCGAAACCCCATTCATGCAATACGGTTCTGACTATGTTTTCCAGATACGTGCGGAATCCCGGATGGTAAATATCCAGGGCGTAAAACCAGCCGCTCCAAAGGGGGTTCCAGCCGGCGCGCACGGCCCTGCCTCTTTCATCCCTCAATAGCCATTCGGGATGCTCCCGGGCCAGGCGGGACTTTCGCTCGGCAACGAAGGGCGCCAGCCAAAGGCCCGGCGTGAGCCCGGCCGCGCGGATCCTTTGGGCGATTGCGGCCATGCCGTTGGGGAATTTGGAGTTGGGAGGTACAGCGCCGGAATGGCCCTTGAATATTCCGCCTTCCACCTTCCGATTTCCGATTTCCAGCCAATCTCCCACCCGCTGCTGATAACCGTCATCGATCTGGAAGATCTTTATGGGCACTTGCCGCTCGGTAAAGGCTTCCAGGTTCTCCAGGATGATGGTTTCAGAAATGTTGGTGTAGTAGTTGTACCAGCTCGTCCAGCCGGTAGCCGGCGCCGCCTGGGGCGGGGCGATATCCATCAAAGAGAACCAGTTGTCGAAGGCGGTGGCGTCATTTATGGCTTCACAACACCAAAGGCGCAGCACAGGGTAGGGGGTGTCGATGTGTAGCTCCCGGCATTCCCGTTCTACGCTGAGCCGGCCCTCACAGATGTGGTGCTGGAAGAACGTAAAGCCCGCCTGCTCGCCCAGAGACCCTATGAAGTGCAGGCTGCCGTCGGGCCGGCGCAGATAAGTATAAGTCCAGGAATGCAAGTAACCCCTTCCCCTCCGGATGAAATCAAAATGATAGTCTCCGTAGTATCCCATGAGCGGGCGGGCTATGCTGCGCAGGTTGGGCAGCGATTCTTCCGGGCTGTATTCCCGGCTTTCCGACCAGGACTGGAACCCATTGCAGAAGATCCGGGCGGAATTGGCGTAATCGGCCTTCAGGTTTATTTGCGCCCCTTTAAGGATCAGAGGTTGCTTAGGCTCGAGAATGGCTTCGAGGATATACCCTCCCTTGGCTTCCGTCCGGAGGAAGTGGGCGTACAACTCAGGGCTTTCGCCGCTTTCCCCAGGCTGGAGCGTGATGTGGCGCTGGTTATACCACAATTGGAATGTGAGGGGCATTGAGGCTACTTCACCTTTACCAATACGGGTTTTACTTCCCGTTCGCCGCCGCGCTGGATAGCGGCAAAGTAGACGCCGGGCGCCCAGTTGCGGGTATCGATCTCCAGGCGTTTGGAGGCGAAGCGGGGCGGGGTTTCCGTATTCCGGTATATTTCCTGCCCCAGAGCGTTGTACACGCGGAAATCATAGGGTTCGAAATCCGGTGTTTCGTATTCGACGAAAAAGCTGGAAGAGGCCGGATTGGGAAAAATTCGGAGGATATCGAGCGGGCCGGAAGAGCCGCCGCAAGCCTCGTTGATGATCTCCATGGCGTTGAAAACGTTGAGCAGGCCGCCGGTGGCAGTTAGTCCTTCAAAGTTGGACAGGGGCTCCGCTCCATTAAGCAATGCCGAGCGGATCAGCAGGGCCGTTGCTTTGGGGTTGGCCAGGGCATCGGCGGCCAGCTCCTCGCAGGGTAGGCTGTAGAGCAGAGCAATAGATCCGGTGAGGTGGGGGGCAGCGGCGGAGTTGCCGTCGAAGGTCGTGTACCGCTCGAAAAGGTACAGGGAGTAGGAATTCTGGCCCGGCGCCGCCATATCTATAGACGCCTCCCCGAAACCTGAGCTGAACTCTTTTTCCTCCTCCTGATTCATATTGGTGACCGTGATGATGAAATCGCTCTCACAACTGGTAGGCATATCGCCCTCTTCATCCACATTCAGGTTCCGGTTGGTGGTTCCAGCACCGGTGAGCACTCCGACCTCTCCCAGTTCGTCGTACATGCCGCCCCAAACCGGCTGTTCGTCGCAGAAAGTAGGGGTCTGCAACCCGAAAGAAGCATTGGTGGCCACTACGAAGGCGCCCTTAGCCCCCTGGGTTTCGTTGTAAAGCTGGCGTTGTTCGATGACGTATTCGTAAGCCGAGATGATCTGGTCGACGTACTGGATGGCACAGACCATCAGTTTGATGTTCCAGTTGATGCCACTGACACCCATATTGTTGTTCCCTTTGGCGCCTACCAACCCGGTAACAGCCAGGCCATGGCTGTCGGTGCGCATGACACTGGTATCGGAGATAAAGTTCCAGCCGTAGGTATCGTCGACATAGCCATTGTTGTCATTATCGACGTTGTCATCGGGTATCTCGGCAGGGTTGTTCCAGATATTGCCCTGCAGGTCCGGATGGCTCAGGTCGCAGCCGCTGTCGAGAATGGCCACGACAATGGTGTCCCCGTTGGCGGTCAGGCCGCCGGTACTGATGTCCCATACTTCTGTAACGCCGATCCGGGGGAAGCCCCACTGCCGGATGAATTCGGGGTCATTGGGATCCTGGCGGAATTCTACCTCGAAATTGTACTGGGCGGCCAGCACCTCTCTTCTGGCGTTCAGCCATTGCAGCAGGCTTTCATCAGGCCAGGCGGAGGGGTCAAACTGCAGGAGGTGGATGTTGAAACGGCCAGAGGCGACTCGTTTATGCAGGGCAGAGGCTTCCTTCTGCCGGTTGATCTTTTGCACCAGGGTGGTGATGCTCGCCTGTTCATCGAGCTGTACCAGCAGTTCGTTTTTCACCTGGCCGGTGAGGGGGTCTACCAGTTGAGCATGAGCAGAAAGCGTAGTGAAAAGGAGAAGCAGGAGCCAGGGATACCTATTGATCATTTTTCGCATACTTTTTGGAGAGACCAAAGTTATAGGAATTTGGGCAATTCGGGAACCTTAATTTACTCCCTTGCCATTTATTGACATATGTATTGGAGGCTACAATGTATTGTAGGCTTCGGCCAGGCCATGCCGGACTTTCATGAAATAATCGGGAGACAGCAACAGGCGGCTGCCGTACCAGGAAAAGAGCTGGCCGTCGACAAATTTCAGGGTAGTAATGGGGCAGGCCTTCCGGAGTTCTTCAAGATGTTTCTCTTTGAAGGGGTAGGGTTCGGATGAGAGCAGAATGGCCTCGGGCCGGGCTTCCGCCAATTGTTCCAGGCTGGCCTCCGGGTAGCGGTTCATTTGGCCGAAGACATTGTCGAGGCCGGCTCTTTCCAGCATATCGTGGATAAACGTATCGCTGCCAACCACATAATACGGCTTCCTCCAGATGAGATAGGCTACCCGCCGGCGCCGTTTGCCGACAAGGCTTTCCTGCAGGGCCTCAAACCGGTTGCGGATCTGCCCGGCCAGCCGGTTGGCCTCCGGAGTTCTGTTGGCCAGGGCGCCAACCTGCACGATCATCTCCAGGGCATCTTCCAGCGTTTTTACATCGCTCAGCCAGACGGGATACTTTGCGGCCAGCGCCTCGATCTGTTCTTTATCGTTTTCTTCTTTATTGCCGATGATCAGGCCGGGTTGCAAAGCATCGATCTTGTCCGGGTCCAACTGTTTGGTGCCGCCAACGCGGGCTTTGGAACGGAACCATTGTTCCGGATGGACACAGAACTTGGTGATGCCTATCGTTTCTTCCTCTAACCCAAGGTGGGCGAGCAATTCGGTCTGAGAAGGCACCAGGGAGATAATCCGCCGGGGCGGGAAATCGATCAGAATGGTTCTGCCGAGCTGGTCGGTAAAGCTTTTTTTCATATACAATGGTTTCCGGGGCAGAGGCCCGCGCAGGCACAGGCAACCTATTGGATACCGGGTACCTGTATGGGCCCGTTATTATCCATTCCGCCTTTGTCAGAACGGCAGTGGTGTGCCGCCCGTTTCGGTCAGGGCCTTGAAGTGCCCCTGTATCCTTTCTAACGTAGAATGTCCGGATTTGTTAATGATCTTACGGCCGTCGATGGCAGAGACCTTGGTGAGCTCTCCCATGGTGCCGGTAGTGAACACTTCGTCGGCGGTATAGAACTCGGTAAGGGAGAGGTTCTTTTCCTGAATGGATATGCCATGTTGCCGGCACAATTCGATCACAAGCTCCCGGGTAATGCCGGGCAGGCAACTGTCGGCATGAGGGGTATAAACGGTACTTTTATAAACGCAGAAAACGTTGACGCCGTTGGCTTCCGAGACGTATCCGTCCTTGTCGAGCATAAGCCCGGCGTCGGCGCCGGCATGGTTGGCCTCGATCTTGGCCAGGATGTTGTTGAGCAGGTTGTTGTGGTGGATCTTCGAGTCGAGGAACAGGGGCGAGTTGCGCCGCACGGAGGAGGTGATGAGGGTGATCTCCGGAGGGTATACCGGCGGTTTCCACTCGGGCAGAATAATGAGGGTAGGGCCCGACTGGTTGAGGCGGGGGTCCATCCCTGAGGTGATCTTTTCCCCCCGGGTGAGGGTGAGCCGAATGTGCACGCCGTCACGCATATTGTTGGCCTGCAGTGTTTTAAACAGGGCCTGGGTGATGAAGGCATTGTCCGGTACTTCCGTGAAGGCGAGTGCGTGGGCGGAATTCTGCAGCCGCTCGAGGTGCCGCTCCAGGCTGAATATGCGGCCGTTGTATACCCGCAGGCCTTCCCATACGGCATCGCCGCCCTGAACTACACTGTCGAATACGGAGACTTTGGCCTCTTTTCGGGGCTGGAGTACCCCGTTGATGTAAACGAGGATATGTTCGTTTTTTGGATTGTATTGCTGAAGCATAAGGTATTGTGTTGATTGATTTTGGACGAGATCAGATAACTACCGCTACGGGCCGCTACTTTCTGGTTGCTCCCACAAAGTTAAGCTTTGATCGACGCTTCGAAGAGTTTTTCATAATAGGGGAGGCATTCTTCTGCCAAAGCCTCAAGGCGGGCGGGCAGTTCGAAGGAGGGTTCCCGGTAGGGCTCAAATCCGGAGGACTGGTGAACGCGGCTGTACCAATAACGGGCCCAGATACCGTCTTCG
This sequence comes from Lewinellaceae bacterium, assembly GCA_020636405.1. Classification (GTDB taxonomy): domain Bacteria; phylum Bacteroidota; class Bacteroidia; order Chitinophagales; family Saprospiraceae; genus JACJXW01. The sequence goes on from JACJXW010000004.1 coordinate 1,251,679, forward strand.
GGGCGGGGGGCCGGCTTCCACTTCAACATATTTTCATCGAAAGGAATAGACAAGCGCTGGCACAGCTGGCGCAGTACGGAAGGCGGATTGGCAAGCAGTTCCCTGCTATCGACCACTGCGGCCAGTTTGTCATTTTCTGAAAGGAACTGGTAGAGGGCGTGCATTTTTTTTACGCCAATATCTTCGATCGAGGGGTTGGGGATGACCTTGGTGTAGGAGTGGATAATAGCCCGGGGGGCACGGATAAGCAGCACATTTTCCATTTCCAGCAGGAAGCTTTCATCTAATCCGATGAGGTGGTGGGCCATTTGCTTGAAAAACGCGATGGGTTGGGTACAGGGCCCCAACAGGGTTTGCTGCACCACTTTTTCGCCATTTTGTTCCTGGCTGGCGAGGATCTCGTCGGCGCCGGGGTGCAGGACTCTGCTGCTGGAGGAGGAAAGATAATGAGCATAGAGCGGCTCATCGAACACCTGGGTGTCCTGCCGTTGAGCAAAGGCGTACATCAGGGCAGTAGAAACATTGCGGGGGCTGGACCAGGTATTGATGCGTTTGATTGTCGTGGGCATAGGGCGTGGGTGATGGGAAAGCAGAGAACAGTGGGGGAGATAGGGTTATTACAGCATTGTTTCATGGGCATTTTCTTCCAAGGATTCTCAGAGCGCTGTGAAGCTGCGTGCCAATGGAACAGTGAATCCCTCTCCCCCCCGCTGGCGCCGGTAGGGTTAACCCTCGACGGTCAGGTCCTTAACGGAAGCTCCGGGAGCATTGCTTTTTATGGACTTGATTCCGTTTTCCATGCTTGCCTTGGATGCGTACATCTGGCTGCTGCCGATGATCTGTTTGTTGGAGGCCAGCAGGTTGAAGTGGAATTTGCCGTTGGCAGATTCCTTACGCTCGTAAAGGGCGTCGTCAGCAGCATTTTTCATCACGCTTTCAACACCGTTTTTGCAGCTCGCCTTGCTGGCGTAGCCCTGGCTGGAGAGGATAATCTGTCCGTTTTTGGCTTTCAGGCGAAAATAAAACTTATCCCCTTTCTCGCTTTTGAAAATCTCAAACATAAAGCGTTTAGTTTGGTGGTTTGGATAATTTAATGATGGCTAAATTTATGGGTTTTTTCCTAAAATTCAGGCCTTGGAACAACCTTTTGACGAAATAGTATATTGAAGTCACGGAACGGAATCTGTTTTTCCTCTTTTTTCAGGCATTGGCACTGGTGTTCAGAATGTTGTGCAACGCTTCTAGCCTTGGGATAAAAGGGGCCGCCCGGCGCCCTGCTCCAGCTACTTTCCGGGCAGAATGAAGCTAAAGACAGCCCCTTTTCCTTTCCCTTGGGATTGGGCCCAGATCTTCCCTTTATGTTGTTCGACGATCTTTTTGCAAATACTGAGCCCCAGGCCGTTGCCTTCGTAATGATTGGAGGCATGCAGGCGCTGGAACAGCCCGAAGATCTGGTTTTGGCTTTCCTTGTCGATACCTATGCCATTGTCCTGGATAGAAAAGCAGTAGGATGCCCCTTCCGGCCTCACCAGAATGTGTATCTCAGGTGTGCGTTCATTTGGGGTGAATTTAATGGCGTTGAGGATCAGGTTCTGAAAGAGCTGTTCCATTTGCGCGGTATGGGCAGGAAGGGTGGGAAGCGGTTGGCAATGGATGCTGGCCTTACGTTGCTCGATGGTGAAAGAGTTTCGGGCTATTACCCTTTCCACCACCTGGTTGAGGTCAACAAGAGGAAGGGCTTCGGTGGAGAGTTGAGAAGAAGACAGGCGGGCATAGGCCAGCAGGTCGTCGATGATGGTACTGAATCGGTTGAGTTCCTGCCAGATTACATTCAGAAAGCCCTGGGCTTGGGAAGGGAGGCCCTCCTGGTGTTTGGCCTTTAAAAGCCGGGCAAAACCCATGGCGTTGCGCAGTGGCGCCTTGAGGTCGTGGGAAACGACGTAGGCGAACTGTTCCAGTTCGGCATTGGACCGCAGGAGGTCTTCAGCTTTGCTTTCCAGCATTTTTTCTACCTTTTTACGTTCTTCGATCTCCTTTTTGAGTTGTTCATTGACGCGGAAGTTGTGAAGCAGGTATCCTACCTTGGTGGCCATGACCGTAAAGGCGTACCGGTCTTTAGGGTCTATCGGATTGTAAAATCGCTGGTCTTCGAGTTTCTGTCCACAGGCCACTACGCCCAGGAAGGCGCCATCGGGAGCAAAAAGAGGCGCAATCAATGCATCTTCCAGGCAAAGGCCGGAGAGCTGCTGCTGCAAGGTAGGGCGCTGGCTGAGCAGAAACCCCTCCCTCCCGCGGAAATGCGATGGGGAAATCTCAAAACTGGAGGGGGCCTCGGCGCCTGAAAAGCCAAATGTGCTCAGCACAAAGAGCCTGTCATCTTCCGGGCGATATTCTGATAACAGGCAATGGGGCTGTTCAAAAGCCTGTATAAAATATTCGGTGGCTATGGTGGCAAAGTCACGTATGGATTCCCGGAACATTCCTACCTCTCCGAACTCCTGGATGAGCCTGAACCGGTTGAGTTCCTGATCCAATTCATCTTTTATGGAAATGAGTTCCTGCTGCAAAACGATGCCCTTCGTAACCTTGGACTGTAACTCCCGGCACCATGTTTCCAACTCTTCGTATGAAGGCTTCCTTGCCGGGCTTTTTTGTGCGCCCATCGCAGTATTTTTGTAGTCTGTTGACTGAGTTTTTTTCTTTTAAGTTAGGGTAACAGGTTTCCGGCCGAGATGTTTGGTTTTGGGTTTTTCTTTTTCATTCTTTTACATGCGTACTCCTTCTCACCAAGGCATAAATTGAAGTGGTATAATTGTGGAACAGGTTTTTTCCATTCAGCTTGGTGAATTCTCCAAAACCATACATGCCCAGCCAGGGGAGGCGCCGCCCTTTCATCAGTGGCGATTGCATTTTCTCAATGATCTCATCTTTGACGATCTTGTTGAACATCGCCCGGCCCCGGGCGGCACAATCGGTATGAAAAACGGCGACAGTCTCCTGTCCTTCAATGCGTTCGCTCAGAAGCTGGATCATGCGTTCCAATCCGGAAAAAATGAGGTTCTCGTCGCGTTGAGTGAGCCACAGGCGCGTGCCTTCGGAGCAATCGACCGGCAGGTAGAAGCTTTTGTCTTCCTCATCCACTTTGACAATGACCCTCAGGATGTGCTGGTTATCATAAGTTTGGTGGTATTCGTCCGGGAGCAGTTCTGCCAGGCCGGCTACCGGGATACATGGCCCTGGAGGGGAATTTTCAGGCAGGCTGAGCTTTTCCATCAGCAGGCTCCAGGCAGGTTGCCCGTCGAGTTCAAATACCTGGTTGGCCCGGGAGCGTGTGACAGTTAGCGGCCGGCCCACGGGGACACTACCATGGTGCACCCCCATTTCCACCTTCAGGCTGGGGTCTGCGTAACCGATCATGATGGCTCCGCGTTCGAGGATCTGGCAGTTGACGAACTGGTAAGTGCTGATGGCCCTCATGTTGTCGGAGGAAGTGCCTCCAAAGACAGGTATCTCGTTGCCGAATACATCGGCGACGCCTTCCAGCGCGCGGTCGGCGGCAATATCAATACCGGAAGCCAGAATGTGCACCATATTGACCCCGGGCGTTTCCGCTTTCAGGGTCTCCGCCATCTCCCGTGCTTTCTGATAGGAATTATAACCGCGGATATTGTCGCAGTAGGCAATGCCGAATTCTCCCTTTTTTTCTGCTTCAGCCACCATGATGCCCAGAGCACGCATATTTTCATTGGCCCCTTCAATGCCGATGACCCCGGCGCAGGTGCATCCGACGACGGTCGCCTGCGGACAACGCTGATGAGCAGCCGATAACAGGGCCGTAAAATCATGGCCGATGGTAGTATGAATGACAATCAGTAATTCTTGTTGATACACCGCTTCGCCTCGCTCCGCCAAGGCCAATTCCAGGCAATTGTACATTGCTTTTTCAGAGTTCACCACGCCGTTACTTGCCGAATAAAAACGCAACATGTCACAGTGTTTTGGGTGCAATGAAGCTAAGTAAAAAGAACATCTCTGCCCTTTTTGCCTTGAAAGATAGGCATTTTGTAAGAACCCATTAATCCGGTGGTTCAAAAATCATCATCGGGGATAGCGGCCTTTTCAAGATCACGGCCGGAAAGCTGGAGGGTCACTCCCACCTGTATCAGCAGCAGGGTGGTGGGTGAGCTCACTATTTCGAATACATCCAGAGGGTCCTGGATCGTGCTCGGTTCCTCGGCGCTCCGGGTGTGGTAAGTAGCGTTTTCCCCCGGCAGATAAACGGCCCGGATATCCCCCAGGATCGTGGGGTTATCGGAAAGATAGAACTGTACGCCGGCGCCCAGGCCGTAACTGAATGCCGAATCGCTCAGGTCAGTATCGGTTTCGACCACTTCTTCCTCCTGTCCGGTCTCATCAATGAGGCGGGTGCGGGTGTATAACTTTTTTAATCCGGCCAGGCCATCGGCATAGGGTTGCGCCCATCCGTTGGTGAAGGGCTTAATGCGCAGCAGGCCGTGGGCCAGGAAAATGTTGCTCTTGCTTACCAGGCGATAATCAACCGACTGGCCGTCTTCGATGGCCGTATACCGGAGTTTTTCCCTGTCCAGATAAAGGATCGAGCCATCCAACCCTACGAAAAAGGGCTTTCCCGGCTGGGCCTGAAGCAACAACTGTGCACCAAATCCCAGGCCGTCCTTTTCTTGCTTGTCGGCAAAGGCTTCCATGGGAAAGCCGCCCTGCAGGTAGCCGTTGAGTTGTAAATACCTGGGCCACTCCGCTTCATCCTGAGCGGCAGCTTTAAAGCAGCAGAAACTGGTGAGAAGAACAAAGAAGGGAACGTACGATTGTTTCATAGCTTTTTTTCGCAAATATAATGGATTCGGCTGGACGTGTAAAGGCGTGGGAGTGCATCTGCGTTCAGCGGTTTGGGATATTATGGCCTTATTTTTTCTGCTTCGAAAACAACGTTTCGAAGATATTCTTCCTGGTGTTCTGCTATTCCTGCAGAATGGTTATGTAGTGGAGAGCGCTCCGTCAACCGGACTATTGCCGGAAATGACGGAGCGCCTCTATAGTTTAAGTGTTACTTGCTTTTCCGGAAAAGCGGGCGGCATCAATCGGATCTAATCCGACGGTTAAAGCGTTGTTGTGCTTTGCCGCCCCATTCCTTATTTCTATTCCTTAACCAGTTTGATCTGGTGGGTTTCCGTCAGGATGACATAAAGGCCATTCGGCATATCGGCGGTGCCGACCTGGTGGGTGCCAAAGGAGAGGCGTCCCTGGCGCACCACTCTTCCGCTTGCGTCCACCATTCGATAAACCTGGCCATCTAACGATTCCGGCACACGGAGGGTGAGTTCTTCCCGGAATGGGTTGGGAAAAGCTTCCAGTTGGCTAATGCCCTCCAGGCTGCTGAAGAAGGCAGGGTCATCACTGCCCGGATTTTCGCGGTAATAGGAACTACAACCGGAGATGGGCGGGGTACTCATATATTCACAGTAATAGGCCCCCCAAACACCGCAGCTGTTCTTTGCGCGAACGCACATGTTGTATCCGCTGTTTTGGGGCAATTGCGGCCCGTAGTTGTTATTGGAGTAATAAGTGCCGTACCCTGTCCACTGGTACTGTACTGCACCGGGAACGGAGTTCACATAGGTGTTCCAGGTACAGTTGTAGGTGTTGGGAGAGGACAGGTAAATATCGGTGGGGGCGGCTGGTGGGTTGCCCCCGCATACGGTGAAACTGCCGGTTGCGGTCGAGTACCATCCCCAGTTCCACGGTTGGCTGGAGGTGGGATAGCCGTATCCGTACCACTTATAAACCTTTACGATGAAACTGCCATAGCCGTTGCATGGAGCGTCGTTGGGTATTCTGATGCTGATGTTCAGGCTTTTGAAAGAACTGGAAGGGAAAGAGTAGAAAACACCGGTTTCCCAGATGTTGTAATTGCAGTCCCCTACCCCCAGCCTTTTGGGGTAGATAGAACCGTAGTTCGGCATGGTAATACTGGAAATGTCCCCGTAACAACCGGCGTAACCGAAAGTCGGGCACCAGCAAAGGGGTACGTTGCCGCCGTAATTGTCAAAATCGAAAGCAAAATAACCTGGTCCCAGATTGCCTACGCTGACATTAACGGTGACGATGTCGCCGGGGTTGCCACAACTGGCGGAAGCTGGTTGCGCGTAACCTGCCAATAAGCCGATGAACACGGCCAGTCCTAAGTTTTTGAGATGTTTAACACATTTCATAATACAACCTTGTTTTATGGTGAATAAAATGTTTACTCATCCATGCAGGCTTGCCCCTACCGGCAAGCCCTTTTGGGTGCTTGCACTCAGTTGCCACCAAGGTTGAAACGCTGTAACGAAAACAGCCGGGTAAAGAAATTAAATACTCGAGGACTGAAGCTGAAAGCGCTACGGGGAAAGTGCTCCCCGCTGGATACTCTTGTAGTAGTGTTGCGTTTTTTCGTTCAGGCAGGAATGACCTGGATAAATATATGGATTATTTTTTATTCATCATTATTCCATATGGAAAAAAATGTCACCTGAAGAATTTTGCAGTTTCCCGCTGAAAGAGCAGTCAGGCAGCGGCCCTTCTCAGGCGGTCATTGATCGCCCGTCCGAGCCCTTCCTCCGGCAGCAATTCTGCCAGGATGATATCGAGCTGCAGGGCATCGAGGCGGCGCATACCGGCGAAAAGGTTGCGGGCGGCTTCCGCCAGGCCTCCGGTGGGGGATAGGATGAGTTGACGTTCGGGCGGGAGGCCGGGTATCGCTCTTTTGAACGTGATTACGCCGACTTTTTGCCCCCGGTATCGGGGCAGGAGGCTTTCGATGTCGCCCAGTACAACCGGGGCGGAGGGAGCATAGTGGCTCTTCAGCATCCCCGGCGCTTCCGGGTTGGAGGAGGAGTGGGGGCGGACAAATACCGGGCCCACAACGGCCTCGATCTCTTCGACGGCAATGCCGCCCTTGCGGTACACTACCACTTCGCTTCCATTTTCAAAACCCACGATCGTACTCTCCAACCCTACACGGCAGGGGCCGCCGTCGAGAATGTAAGGGATCTTTTCTCCCAACTGGTCTTCTACATGCTGAGCGGTGGTGGGGCTGATGTAGCCAAAGGGATTGGCACTGGGCGCCGCCAGCGGAAATTCCAGAGCGGCGAGCAGTGCCTGCGTCATGGGGTGGGCAGGGATGCGTACGGCTACCCGGGGAGAGCCGGCGGTTACGATATCCGGGATGACATCCGATTTGGGCAGCAACAGGGTGAGCGGCCCGGGCATGAAGCGCCGGGCGAGTTGCAGGGCAGGTTCCGGCATTTCGGACGTTAGGGCCGCTATGCGTTCCAGGTGGCTGGTGTGTACAATCAGCGGATCGAAGGAGGGGCGGTTCTTTACTTCGAAAATGGTGGACACCGCTCTGGGGCTCAGCGCATTGCCCGCCAGGCCGTAGACGGTTTCCGTGGGGATAGCGACTACGGCTTCCGATCTCAACAACTGTATGGCGTAACTCAGGTCAGTGCCGATCATTTCCGATTTGATAACCCTTAAAAAATAAGTTCACTGATCTTGAAATGTGGTGAAGGCTGGAAGCCCGTCAGGGCTGAAGACTAGCCACATTTCAGGATCTCCAAACAGTGAACTTATTTTTTAATCACTGCTTAATGAATTGGGCGGCAAAGTTCCGGTATTTTTTTAAATATCGGAAAGGTTTTGGAATGATGCTGTGGATGCTAGGCTGCCCGTCTAAGGTTGGACACTATTGATAGCCGAGAAGTGGTGTAATGCCCGAAGCCACTCCGACTTCCGACGGTCCTTTCGCGTAAGGCGAGGGCGAGCTCCGGGGCACTCGTTTCGCTGATGCCAGGAGGGCAGCCCCTTAGGGCCGGGAACTTCCCCTTTGTACACTGCACATTCCTGTTCTGCTTCGCTCCAAGAAAGCGGTTTGCACTTTTTTGTCGCGCAAAAAAGCACTTTTTTGTCGCGCAAAAAAGTGCAAAAAACGCTGGAAGCTCCACAGGCGGCGCGTTTACGCCTGGTATTACCGGGTAGCGAGGTATTGGCGCCTGCCCTTGATGTCCGGGATTGCCCTTTTTCAGGTGCTGTGCCGGTTTCCGGATTTAAGCGGGGCCACGGCACTTCGCCTGAAGTGCCGTGGCCATGGTTTTGCAGGTTGTCGGCTCCTGGCAGGAAACCGCCAAGGCACGTTCCTTGCCTTCAACAGCAGGGAATGGCCCTGTAGTCCTTGTCTTCTGCCCAACGCTTTCCTTTAGGGAAAAAGGGCGCTTGTGGCCGCTTGGGAGCCGTCCATTGCACAGTGGTAGCTGCCGGGCAGGAGCTCCGGGCAGTGCCCAAAAAAGCCGCCCCGGAACTGGCCCTTTTGTTCTGCGAAAGGACCGTCCGACTTCCGACTTCCGATTTCCGGCCAATGCTAGATGGGCAGCTGGATGCTACGCCCTGCGGGCATCCACAGCATCCGGCCCTATCCCCTTCTATCCAGGTACCTGAACCCTGCCCATACCAGTACACAAAAGCCCATGATCAGGTACCATAAGGTGGAAAAGCCAAAGTGTTCGGCTACCTGCAGTCCGATGTTGGGCGCGGCGATGTGGGCGATGGAATAGGTCATCGAAAATAGCGCCATGTACTGTCCCCGGTTTTTGTCGTTCGTAAAGTTCAGGGCCATGCTTGCCAGGAAGGGCAGGCTCAGCATTTCCCCCAGCGTCATGAGGATCATGCAGGCGAAGGCTATGCCTGCCACCGGCCCAAACAGGTTGAACAATAGATAGGAAGCCCCGATAAGCAGCGTGCCAACGCTGACCAATTGGGGGATCCGAAAGCGCTTTTCGGCCACAAAGATCAATGGCATCTCCGTGATGGCGATGATCAGCCCGTTCAGGGCCATCAGGCGCCCGATCATGCCCTCGTCCAGCGCTATTTCCTGTTTGAAAAAAACAGGCAGTGTGCCGAACAGCTGCATAAAAGCAATGCCATTCAGTAAGGTCAGGAACAGAAAGGCCAGGAATGCCCGGTCGCGGTAGGCGGAACCGGCCACCAGCACGGCCCCGCTGTTGTCTTCACCCTGGGTATTGCTTACCGGTTGTTTTTCGGGTAAGGCAAAGCGAAAAAAGAGAGCGGCGGCCATGCAGGTAAGGCCATCGGCCCAGAAGAGCAGGCCGTAACCCAAGCTGACGGCCAGCAAGCCCCCGATTGCCGGGCCGATGGCCCAGCCCAGGTTGATCGCCAGGCGCAGCAGCGCCAGGGCGCGGGTGCGGTTCTCCGGCTTGCTGTAGGCGGCGATGGCCGACATATTGGCCGGCCGGAAAGCGTCGGCAATGGTACTGGTAATGAACACCACCCCGCAGATACCCCAAAGGCTGTTGACGTATCCCAGCGTAATGAAGGCCAGGCCGCTGAGCAGGAGTGACCAGAACTGTACCTGGTAAAAGCCGATCCTGTCGGTCAGCCGTCCTCCGATGTAGGAGCCCAGCACCGAGCCGGCTCCGAAAAAGCTCATGACCCAGCCGGCCTGCCCCAGGCTATAACCTTTGACCTGAGTGAGGTAGACCGATAAGAACGGAATGACCATGGTGCCGCTCCGGTTGATGAGCATCACTGCAGATAACAGCCATACCGCGCGCGAGAAACCGCGGAAGGAGTTCCGGTAAAGGGAAAGTGTTCTCTGTACCATGTCGGGTGTCGATTTGTTGCCTTCCTTTGAGAAAAACCGCCTGGGTTACAGCTGCTTTCCGGGCGAATCCTAAAGGGCAGTTATTTGGTATGTTCTAAACTTTACCCCATTAAAGCCGGAATAGTTCCACACCTGGGTGGGGTTTGGGGAATTTTTAGCAACGTGGGGGATCTCCCGCGTATATGCCCGGGCTTGATGAGCAGCCGGCTGCGGCCGAAACAAGCGCCAAGCCGTCTTATTGAATAGATTTACAAGATGGAGACAGCCATGGCAGCACAGTTTTATCGGAGTTCCGGCAATCCGCGCCGGGAGATATTCGCCCCTGCTTTGGATTGTCCGCAGATCCACTCCGGGCTTCTTCCGGGCAATGCGCCGGCGGCAGGGTGCAGATACCGTCGAAGGAACCTGGCAAAGGGCAGAAGAAAAAGTGCCTGCTCTGCGGGCTTCAGGAAAATGGCCTATTATTAATGAAAAAGTCTCCGACGCTGTCGTATATTAGACTGAACCCACTCATCAAATGGATAGATCATGAAAAACGGGTGTAAATATAGTTTGGCCTTGTTGTTCTTTATCCTTGGCGTTTCAATGGGCGCCGCTCAGGCACCCGACAGCCTCAAAAAGGGTGTTCAGGTACAGCCGCCGGCACCTGAAGCGCCCGAAAAGAAAAAAAAGTTTCAGGTAAGGATTCCCCGAATAAACCTCGAAAAGGAAAGAGACAGCCTTGTACGGGTAGGAGAGCAGCTCTTTGATAAGGCGAAGGGCTTTATAGATAAGGTAGACATTCCACCGGTGAAGGATATGATCCGCCCCAACCGGGAGGTCAGCCCGGCGGATCAGGTAGCTTTGGATTCAGCCATGCGGGCTATGGATGAAGCGCTGCAATATCTCGAACTGGAGGGGGACGCTGCTAAGATCACGGTGATCAAGGAAACTATAGGCGCCGTGCACCAGGCCAGCGGCAGCAATAAGGTCGCTCTGGACACCTACATGGAAGTGCTGGAGTCCGCCGAACTCTCCGGAGACCGGGAACGCATCGCCAATGCCAAGTTCAACATCGGCAACATCTACTCCGATGAGGGCAACTACCGAAAAGCCCGCCCTTATTATGAACAAGCCCTCGTGGGCTACCGGGAACTGGCCAAAACCCGCCGCCGTAGGGAAATAGAAGAAAAGCTACCCCTGCTGTACGTCAACCTCGGCAAATGTTACCAAAATATGGGCGAGCCGGAAAAGGCCCTACAGTTCTACAACCGAGCCCTGGCTGCCAGTGAAAAACTCGGTAACCGGGACGACAGCGGCTACGCATACAATAGTATCGGAACCCTGTACCGAGACCAGAAGGACTGGCACAAGGCCATGGAATTTCATGAGAAAGCGCTGGCGCGCTATGACTCCATCGGCAACGAATACGCCAAAGCAGTAGAGTACAATAACATGGGCGGCATTTTCATGGAGCGGGGCGACCTGGCCCGGGCCGACGCCCTCTTTCGCAAAAGCCTGGAGATGGCCCAGACGGTGAAGTCCAGAGAGCAGGAAAAGGAGGCTTATCTGCAGTTGTCGAAGAACGCTGAAAAAAAGGGGCAAATGAACGAGGCGCTGAGCTATTTCCAAAAATACCAGCAGCTAAAAGACAGCCTGGCCCTGGAGGAGCGAAAACGGCAGGTGGCCCTTTTGGAAAGCCGCTACGACGCAGAACGCAAGGAGGCCGAGATCCAGCGCCTGGAAAAGGAAAATGCCCTGAGTGAGCTGAATGCGCGCCGGCAGCGTGCGATCCGAAACTATGCCCTGGCCGGGGCCGGTTTCATGCTGCTCTTAGCCTTCTCCATCTGGCAGCGCAACCGCTACCGCCGACAAAAAGAGAAGGCGGCCCTCGAGGAACAAAGAGTGGCTCAGTTTCAGAAGCTGGACCAACTCAAGGACGACTTTCTGGCCAATACTTCCCACGAATTGCGCACCCCCCTTAACGGCATCATCGGCCTGGCCGAATCCCTTCTCGAAGGCGCCGGCGGCAGGTTGCCCAGGGAAGCGGCCAATAACCTCCACATGATCGCTGCCAGCGGACGCCGCCTGTCCAGCCTGGTCAATGATATCCTCGATTTTTCCCGGATCAGAAGGAACGACCTTCCCCTGAACCTTCGCCCGGCCGACTTGTTTTCGGCTTGTGATGTGGTGCTAGCCCTCTCCAGCCCTCTGGCTGAAAGCAAGGGCATCAAACTGTACAACCAGATCCCCAGGAGGATATCCCTGGTGGAGGCCGACGAAAATCGTTTACAACAGATCCTGCACAACCTGGTGGGCAATGCCATCAAGTTTACCGAGGATGGATCGGTGCGCATCACTGCTGAGGAACGGGACGGGGTGGTGGCCGTAACCGTCTCCGATACCGGGATCGGCATTCCGGCCGATCAACATGAGTCCATTTTCAATGCGTTCGAACAGGGCGACGGCTCGGTAGCCCGTGAATACAGCGGTACCGGATTGGGGCTGACAATAACCAAACAACTGGTCGAATTGCATAAGGGTACCATCAGCTTGAAATCGGAACCAGGGAAGGGAAGCCAGTTTACCTTTACGCTGCCCATCAGCCGGGCCGAAGAGCGGTTAGCCCCGCATCTCGGGGAAGCCTCCGGGAGAGGTGTTCCGGTTGGCCGGCTTCATGACAGCGGATGGGATGATGCCCTAACCATGGGCGCAGTCGCCGAACAGCCAATGGCAACAGTTGCCGTTCCGGTAGAAAACACATCCCGCATTCTCATCGTCGACGACGAGCCAGTCAACCTGAAAGTGCTGGAAAACCATTTGCGCCTGCAGGGCTACGTCGTGGAAAAGGCAAGTAGCGGCAGCCAGGCGCTGGAGATCATACAGCGCAGTAAACCCTTCGACCTCGTCATCCTGGATATTATGATGCCCAAGATGTCGGGGTATGAAGTTTGCCAGAAGATCCGCCAAACCTACCCGCCCAGCAGCCTGCCCATTGTGCTGCTCACTGCCAAGAACCGGGTGGCCGACCTGGTGGAGGGTTTCCGGGCGGGAGCCAACGATTATATACCTAAGCCATTTTCCCGGGACGAGCTCCTGAGCCGAATACGGACACACCTCAACCTCTGCCGCATTCACCAGGCCTCAGGGAAGTTTGTCCCCTTCGAGTTCCTTCGTTCCATCGGGCGGGAGAGCATTACCGATGTGTGCCTGGGCGACCAGGCCGAGAAGATCGTCACCGTACTGTTTTCCGACATTCGCGATTATACCACGCTGGCGGAAACCATGAGCCCTTCCGACAACTTCCAGTTCGTCAAATCGTTGAATGGCAGAATGGGGCCTATCATCCAGGCGCAGCAGGGCTTTGTTAACCAGTACCTGGGCGACGCGATCATGGCGATCTTCCCGGGCCAGCCTACCCACGCCCTGCGGGCGGCAGTAGATATGCAACGCAACCTGAGCGTGTACAACCAGGAACGGCTCAAAAGGAACCGAAAGCCCATCCAGGTCGGCATCGGCATGCACACCGGGCCCTTGATCATGGGCGTCATTGGCGACGAGCGCCGGATGGACGCCGCCACCATTTCCGATACGGTCAATACGGCCTCCAGGGTGGAAAGCCTGACCAAGTACTACGGGGCATCCATCCTGCTTACCCAGGACAGCCTCAGCCAGATCGAGGAGCCGGGTGCTTTCCACCTGCGTTACCTCGGCCAGGTACAGGTCAAGGGGAAAAATGAACCTGTAGGCATTCTGGAGTGCTTTGATGGCGATTCTCCGGAACAGGCAGAGAAGAAACTAACTTCCCTGGACGTCTTTCAGCAGGGGCTGGATCTGTACCTGGCTAAAGATTTTTCCGGCGCCCTCAATGCCTTCCAGCAGGTGCTGGGGGAAAACCCTGAAGACAGGATCGCTCAACATTTCCGGGCAAAGGCTGTCCATTATTTAAATGAACCGGTGCCGGAAGGATGGACGGGGGTGGAGATGATGAGGGGGAAGTAGTAACCCCGACGCCGCCTTTCCCATTCGATACCCAAATTTGGGTATGTAAATTTTGTAACTATCTAGCAATTCGCCGTTCGCTAAACGCTGCCTCAAAACCCGGATTTAGGGCAAAGAACTGGTTTCTTGAGCTTGGATTCCTGCAATTAGGGGCATAGTGCTGCGAATAGCGAACCGCTAAAAGCGAAATGCTGATAGTTACTAAATTTTTCGGCATTCATACTTGCAATACCCGTGTTTACAAGGGAAAGGCGGTGTCGGCCCTGTGGGCGGATGAATAATCCGGGTTTGGGCAAAGTTATAGGATATGCTTTGGAAAGGCCAGGACAGTTTCCAGGGCGTGATCACGCCCTTCCTTCTTCCTTTATCGAGCTAATTGTTTTACAAGGTGCTGGTTTTAAATAAATAATGGATGCTCAGCTAAAACTTCCATTCGTTGTTCCTTCTTTCCATATCCGGCAGCCACTCATCCGGGTCGATGAGGATGGACTGCACGGGCTGGCCCGCCCGGTAGGTGAAGTTGTAGGTATTGCCCTGGTTCCAGATGTCCACCGGTAGTTCTTTGCGTTGGGTAGTTCCATCGGCCAGCGTCAATTCCACGACCACCGGCATAGGCATGCCGAGCCTATTAGTAAGGGTAAGGGAAACGCTGCCGTCGTCCCTCAGCCGGGCATCAGTGATTTCCTGGTCGAGGTTCTCATCCTGGTAGAACCAACTTTGCCAGAACCAGTCCAGTTGTTCGCCGCTGGCATTTTCCATGCATTTGAAGAAGTCCTCCGGTTGCGGGTGTTTGTAAGCCCAGTTTTGAATGTATTGGCGGAAAGCATAATCGAAGCGCTCCGGCCCCAGCACGTACTCGCGCAGGGTGAGCAGCGCAATGGCGGGTTTGAAGTAAACGATATCACTGAAGCCCCGGCCGATCTCCCGCGGCGGCCGCGTCACCGGCCCCAGCCCGGCGCCCATAAAGCGCTTCCGCATGGCTTTATAGTCCGTGATGTAAGAATTGTACTCGGCTCCCTTAAAAGCCTGAGCGGCGTAGTACCCCATAAAGGTGACGAAGCTTTCGTCCATCCAGGCATGCTGCCGTTCATTGCTGCCCACGATCATGGGGAACCAGTTGTGGGCCACTTCGTGGTCGAGGGTGACCCAAAGACGGTTGCCGCTGCGGGCATATTCTGTGAAGTGAATACCGGGGTATTCCATGCCTCCGACAGTGCCGGCCACGTTACTCAGGGTAGGGTAGGGATAGGTAAACCATTTTTCTGAATAGTGCTCCACCGAAGCTTTGGCGTATTCTGTGGCCCTGTCCCATCCGTTAAGGCTCTCGTGGGGGTAGAAGGACTGGATGAGGACGCGCCGCCCATCCGGCAACCTTGCGCCGCCGGCGTCCCAGATGAGGGCCTTGCCGCAGGCCCATGCCACGTCGCGGGCATTGTCCATTCGGAACTTCCAAACGCCTCGCTTACCGCTGCCCACAGGGGCGTTGCCGGCTTCCTCCGGAGGGATAATGAACATAGTCGTGTCGCTTTGCCGGGCGGCTTCCAG
Source organism: Lewinellaceae bacterium (assembly GCA_020636405.1). Classification (GTDB taxonomy): domain Bacteria; phylum Bacteroidota; class Bacteroidia; order Chitinophagales; family Saprospiraceae; genus JACJXW01. Next base: position 1,266,899 of record JACJXW010000004.1, read on the forward strand.
TTTTTTGAGGTAGGATCGGGGCAATACCTCGCCTGGGTTGAGCAGCTCGCCGGAGCCGGCCACTACGAAGCCGCTGGGCACATCGATGGTGTACTCGAAATTCCCATATTCGCAGTAGAATTCGCCGGCGCCCAGGTAGGGGAGGTTGTTCCACCCCGTCCGCTCATCGAGTACGGCCATTCGGGGATACCATTGGGCGGCCTCATATACCCAGCCGTCCTCCAGCAGGATGCGCCCCATGCGGTCGGCGCCCTCCTCGGGAATGGTGAAGCTGTAGTCTATTGCTATGGAAGCCTTGGCTCCGTTGGGTGGAAGTGGGGCGTTGAGCTTAATCTGCATGCGGGTATCTGTGATGGTATACAACGCCGGCCGGCCTTTTTCCGTAGAGCCTGCGCCCTGGTAGAAAACGCCGCCTATTTCAAATCCGTTGGTGGTGTTTCCCTCGTGCCGGCTACCCGTAGTATTGACCTGTGTTCCCCGGGAATCAGCTCTGAATTTATTCTGATCGAGTTGCAGCCAAAGGTAGGGCAACGGATAGGGGCTGTTGTTGGTATAGGTAATAGCTACCTTGCCAATGATCCGGTGCTGGCTGGTGTCGAGCGTGGCGTAGATGTTGTAGTCGGCCCGATTTTGCCAGTATGCCGGGCCCGGCGTTCCGAGCGGAGCGCTGCTGGACTGGGCAGGAGAAAATACAGGGAAGAAAAGCGAGATGATAAGGAGGTAATGTAGATTGAAATGCATTATTCAGTAAGATATTGTTGATACTTTGGATACAGTCCTTATCCTGTGGCAGGAGTCAGGAGGTTGTGCGGCATTCAGACGGCGGATGTCCGCAGGAGCAACCTGAAATTCCCGCCTGCCCGTTGGTTTCCTGGGAGAGCAGGCGGGAATTTCAGGTAAAACAACAATTAGCGCAACAGCGTCAGGTCTCCTTGGCGCTCTGCAGGCACATCGCCCATATCGGTTTCGGATATATACTGCAGGGTATAAAAATACACTTCGCTGGGTGCGGGATTGTTCTTGTGGTTGCCGTCCCATCCATTGGCATCAGGGTCAGTACCTTCGAAGACCATCTCTCCCCAGCGGTTATAAACGCGCAGGGTATAACTGCCGGCCTTGACCCGGCAGTTCCTTTCCACCGGTTGAAAGAAGTCGTTGTGTCCGTCGCCATTGGGGGTGAAGGCATTGGGCAGATCCAGCAGGCAGGGGCAGTTGGCATCCTCGTCGCGGTCCACGATAGTGGTATATTCAGACATACAGGCGCCCAGGGAGATCTGTACGGAAACTTCCAGGGGGACGTCCGAAGCTTCCACGACGAAGGTCGAATCTGTAGTCCCATCCTGCCATAAGTAAGTAGCGCCGTCGGTGCGGGCGTTGAGGGCCAGCGGGAAATCGTCTTCACAGGCGAGGGTGGTATCGCCGAAGGGCGCCGCTGCCAACCCGGGCACTTCCACCACTTTCGACAGGGTGTCCGCACCGCAGTCAGTAGCAATAAGGGTGATCGTATAGGTACCGGGGTTGTTGTACACATGGGTAGGGTTGGCTTCCGTGGAGGTATTAGCGGCGCCGGAGGCCGGGTCGCCGAAATTCCACAGGAAGGCGGCTCCCGGGGTAGAGGTATTGGTAAAGCGGGTGGTATCGTCGGCACAGGCTACTGCCAGTCCGAAATCAGCTTCGGGAGCGCAGCGGTTGGCGTAAGATATAGAACTGTTCAGGAAGTAGCTCCCGCCGATGGCAGGTTGGGAAAGCAGCGCCCCGTCGGCCAGGGATAACGTATACAGGCGGGCGGTAGCGTTCTCATCCTGTCCGGAAAAGGTATAGGCCTGACGGTTCAGGCTCAGGCTCTGGCTGTGGGCCGAATACCCGTTGGGCGCCAGAGGAGCGGAAAGAATGGTGGTGTTGCCGGTAACCGGGTCCAGGCGGGTAAGGCTTGCCGGCCCGTTGTCGAGAAGGCCATACAACTGGCCATCCCGGCAGTTGTATTCCAGGTTCTGGAAGGAAATGTCGTCTCCGATGTCCATATTGGACAGCACCGATCCTGTTTCGGTGCTTACGGAAAACAGTTGCAGGCTGGCGGGCCCGGAGTTGATGAAGAACAGCCGGCCGGCGTAGGGGTCGATGGTGGCCGTCGTGGGGTCAATGGCCTGTGGGGTTAGGGTGGCGATGATTTCCACTGCTCCATTCATCGGGTCAACAGAGGCCAGGTTGCCGGCTTCATCGATGGCATAGAGCAGGCCGTTCTGGCAGTGGAATTCCAGAAAGGAGGGGGCAATGCTCAGGCTGAGGGTGCTGATTACGTCGCCGGTGTTGAGGTCTACCGTCACCAGTTCATTATCCTGTGTATTGTCGTCGATGGTAGCGAAAAAGGCGCGGCCGCCTTCATTATCTGTGGCAACGGACCCCGGAATGAGCGTTCCGCTGAAAACAGGGTTGGCGGAAATGGCTGTGCTCCCGGCGGTATTGGGGTCGAGGGTGGCCAGCCTGCCGTTGTCATCCAGGTAGAAGAGTTTGCCGGCGTTCTGGGCTGTAGCAGTTGCCAGGCTCAGTAAGATCAGGGATAGAAGCGTAAGATTCCTTATCATCGGGATTATTGGTTTGAGTTTTCTTTTCGATCTGCAAAGGTATACAGACTTACCAAGTTTCTGAAACCTGGCTTCTATTCCTAACGAAGAAAAAGTGCTATTGTTACCTGACGAGCTAGGGGAGTGGGGCTTTCATTTTCCAAAATGGAATGAGCGTTGCCCCTTCGACAGGAGTGAGCAGGAGAACGCTAAGCCCTCCTTTCTGTTCCTCCGCCTGATTGATGAGCCCGGACAACAGCTTGTTCGTTTTCGAGTAACAGGCGGGGTATTTCAGGCAAATTTCCTGATCTCTCCGCCGATCTCCTTGAAGCGGCGGATGGTGTCTTTGGGGTCATCGGCTTTGAATATGGCGCTTCCAGCCACCAGCACGTCGGCGCCGGCCTGGAGGACCTTTTCGGCATTGTGTAAACCGATGCCGCCATCCACTTCGATGCGGGCGGATAAATTGCGGATCGTCAGCCGGTCCCGGAGGCGTTGTATTTTGGAGAGGGTATTATAGATGAATTTCTGGCCGCCAAAACCCGGGTTGACCGACATGAGCAGTACCAGGCCTACTTCTTCCAGGATGTCTTCCAGAAGATGGACCGAAGTATGAGGGTTGATGGAAACGCCCGCCACGGCGCCCGTGTCCTTGATCTGCTGGATGACGCGATGCAGGTGGGTGCAGGCCTCATAGTGTACCGTGATCACATCGGCGCCGGCTTCCCGGAACTGTTCGATGTACTTTTCCGGTTCCCGGATCATAAGGTGGACGTCCAGAGGTTTGCTGCACAGCCGGTTGACCGCCTCGATGACCATTGGCCCAAAGGTGATGTTGGGAACAAAATGGCCATCCATGACATCCAGGTGCAGCCAGTCGGCCTGGCTTTCATTGACCAGGCTGAGCTCTTCCGCCAGGCGGGTGAAATCAGCAGCGAGTAAGGAAGGGGCAACCAAGTGTTTCATGGCGGTAAAGATAAGGAAGAACATGCTCAAAAAAAAACCGGCCCCGTGTTTACGAGGCCGGTTTCCAAAAGAGCTTTGAGAGGCTATCTACATACCAAAAAAAAAAGAGGGCGTCCATTGATGCCCTCGAAAGATTCATGAGATTATAATTGCATTCGTGGGATCACAACTGAAGAAATCGCAAAGCGATTTAAGTAAAATGGATTATAATTTGTTAGCAGCGGGCCGTATGTGCTTTTTAGCGCGGTTGTAGGCTTGTTGCCTTTTGGCTTTGATTTTCGGCACAATACAAAAGTCTATAATCCTGCGCTGAATGTGAAGTACAATTAATGATAAAACTGAATTTTTTTTTGTTTTTATTTTTTACGTAAATGTCTGATTTGTAATTTTTTATATTTTATTGTGTTGGATAAAACTGGATTTTAGGCGGATTGTTTTTTGTTTTTCACCGGTAATCAGGCCTGTTTTTTTTCTTTTTAGGGCCTCTATTTGAGCATCGGGCTACTGTTCCGGGGCCAAATGGGGTTAAGTCCGGTACTATTGAAGTTTTGTTGAAGGAGCGCAACCATTCGGGCGGGAGGCCGTAAAAAGAAAAGAGTGCTGCTGCCAAATTGGAGAGCACTCTTTTCCAAGGTGTTCATGAGATAATAATTGTTAAGAGCAGCCCTTTAAAATTCAGGGCATGAGTGCCGGGGGCTACCCGGCGTTGTTAATAGGGCAATTTGTTAGTAGTAGTTTGCAGCAGCTGTTTTTTTGATCCGGGTCGTTTCAGATAGATAGTTGCTAAAGCTGCCCTTGTTTTCGGGAATTACAAATTTGCTAGTCTTGAGTCACGTTTATGGTAAAATATTCGCTGTTGATAGTGTTTCATCGTGAGTTACAGTACAAATGTCGGCCAAAAAAAGAGCGTACGTAAGTACATTTTTGTATATTTCTGCCTTATTGGTAAGGCTTGTTTTTATCTAATTTATTGTCTGTTAATTTTTTAAGGTAAATTTTTTCCAGATTACTGGAATTTAATCCTGGTTTATTATGTATCAAAGCCGCCTTGTAAAACACATTCGTGAACTTTCTGTCAAAGACAGAGAGCGCTTTATGCAGTTCACCTTCTCTCCTTATTTCAACCAGCATGAAAAAACTCAGGAATTGCTTACTCTGATCCTGGACCGTCTCGATGGCCCTGCCAAAAAAATGGAAAAGGAGGCGATGTTCAAGGCGCTGTTTAAAGGGGAACCCTACGACGAGCAGCAACTGCACAATGTGATGTCTTACCTCAAGCGGTTGTACCATGACTTTCTGGCCTATGAACAGTTTGGGCGGAAGCGTTACAACCAGCGCCTTTACACCCTGCAGGCTGCTTACAACAACCATCAGTTTGACATTCTGACCAACCGCAGCAAGCAGTTGCAGCGGAAACTGAATGAGGACCTGATACACGACAGCGAATATTACTATACCAATTACCACCTCAATAATATGCTGGGGTATTACAGCGGCCACTACTTCGACCGCTCGGAGACGAATACCTTCCAGAGCATGCTCGATAACCTGGATAAGTACTACATCGTAGAGAAGTTGCGCAATTGCTGCCACCTCACCGCCAACTCCATTATGATGAATACGACCTACAACTTCCGGATGCTGGAGGAATTACTGGGTTATCTGGAAGGGCACTGGGAAGATTACAAGGATGACCCCACCATCGTACTCTACTACACCGTCCTCATGAGTATGAACGATGGTGATAACCCCGAGCATTACGAGCGCATGAAACGCATGCTGGAGAAGGAGATGAAATACCTTTCTCCCGATGACGGGCGCGACCTCTACAGCTTTTCTTACAACTACTGTATCCGCATGATCAATGCTGGCGACAGCACCTTCCTCCGCGAGCTGTTCAACCTGTATAAGCAGGGCCTCAAGCAAGGCCTTCTTCTGGAAAAAGGCATGATCTCGGAATGGGATTACAAGAATATTGCAACCCTCGGCTGCCGGCTCCAGGAGTTCGAATGGACGGAGGACTTCCTGCATAATTTCCGGGACAAGCTACCGGCCCACCGTCAGGAGAACGCCTACAATTACAACCTGGGCAACCTGTACTACAATAAGAAGATGTACAACGACGCGCTGTCGGCCCTTCTGCTGGTACAGTTTACCGATGTGAAGTATCACCTCAGCACGACCTTCCTTCTGCTTCGCACCTACTATGCCCTCAAAGATACCGAGGCGCTGCTTTCCCTGATCGAGACCTTCCGCATTTACGTGATCCGGAACCGCAAGATCACCACAGATCAGAAAAGGGGGTATACCAACTTCCTTCGCTTTGCACGGCGGTTGGTTTTGCTCAAGCACCACGCTTCCACCTATTCCCGCAAAGCCCTGGACGAAGAATTGGCCAAACTGGCCCAGAAGGTCGAATCTACGGAAAACGTCATCAATAAATACTGGCTACTGGATGAGTGCCGTGGAGAAGCAATGAGCGTGTATTGAGCGCGGGCATTCGGAGCGCCGTTTCGGGTTGCCTGTTGATGGCCTTTTGTTGAGGCAAATTGGGGGCGTTGGCCGACAACGGACAATGATTCCTCAACAAACCCCGTCAAAAGCGTAACCTTCCTCCCTTTTCCTCATTATGGGAGCATAGCTTTTAATCTCCAAACCAAACCACACGCTTTATGACAACCCGTTGCTGCGGCCTTTTCTCCGGATTGGTATTCCTTTTTCTGTTGCTGGCTTCCGTGGAGGCCTATGCCCAGTCTCGGAGGGATTATTCTCCTCCGCCTCCCAAACGGGAATTCCGGGGTGTATGGGTAGCCACCGTCAACAACCTGGATTTTCCCAAAAGGCCGACTACCTGGCCCACCGCTCACAAGGAAGAGTGGAAGAACATGCTGAAAAAGCTGAAGGAACTGGGGTTCAACGCGGTGATCTTTCAGGTGCGCCCGGCAGGTGACGCTTTCTACTTTTCGGAATTCGCTCCCTGGTCGGAGTATCTTACCGGCAAACAGGGGTTGCCGCCCAGCCCTGAATATGATGTATTGCAGTTCCTCATCGAGGAGACGCATAATAACGGCATGGAATTCCACGCCTGGTTCAACCCTTTCCGTGCGACCATGGGGCTGGATACGGCGGCTTTGCATCCGCTTCATGTTTTTAATCAACACCGCAACTGGGTGGTGCGTTACGGCCGCCGATTCTACCTCAATCCGGGCATTCCCCAGGTACGGAGCCACGTGCGCGATGTGGTGGCCGAAGTAGTCTCCAAATACGATGTGGACGGCGTGCATTTCGATGACTACTTCTATCCCTACCCCGTGGCCAACGAGATCTTTCCCGATAGCCTGGAGTTCCGGGCTTATGGTTCCAGTTATAAGGATATTGGCGACTGGCGCCGAAGTAATGTAGACGAAGTGGTGGAATTGGTAAGCACTTCCATCCGGGAGATCCGGCCCAACGTTTATTTCGGTGTCAGCCCCTTTGGCGTTTGGCGCAATAAAGACAAAGACCCGATGGGGTCCGAAACCCGTGCAAGCATCGGTTCCTACGACGACCTTTACGCCGACGTCCTGGGTTGGTTGCGCAACGGTTGGATCGACTATGTGGCCCCTCAGATCTACTGGAACATTGGTTTTGAACCGGCTGATTATGCTACCCTGAACCGGTGGTGGAGCCTGCACACTTCCGGCCGTCAGTTGTTCATCGGGCATGCTGCCTATAAGGTGGGTAACGACCGGCAGGAGCAGTGGAACGAGCCCGGCGAGATCGGCCGGCAGATCACCTTCAGCCGCCGCGACCGCCGCGTCAATGGAAGCATCTTTTTCCGTGCTTTGTCGGTGCTGGATGACCCTCTGGGGCTGAAGGACTCCCTGCGCGTGTATTACAAAGAGCCGGCTCTGTTGCCAGAACGGCCCGAGTTGTCTCAGGCCGTTTTCTCCTCTCCGGATCTCAGAAAGGTGAAAAACCAGCGCGGGAAGGCTCGGGTTATCTGGAAACCAGCACGGGAAGACCAGGAAAGGCCTCCGGCCTATTATGTAGTATACCGGTTTGCCGGCAACGGAGTGGGTGATATGGAGGACCCCCGAAACATCCGTCACGTCAGTAACATTAATGGTGGCGGCAAAAAATTCCAGTTTGTCGATTCTGCCATCGAGGAGGGCCAAACCTATACCTATTTGATCACGGCCGTTAACCGGGCCCATACGGAGAGTGCAGCCAGCGAAAGCACTGCCGTTACCCGGCAGAACAACCGCATCAAAAAATTTAAACCACCCAAAAAGAGCAGGCGCCGGCGCAGCCGGAACTAAGCGCTTCACGTTGGGGATCTGGTTTTGGCTTCAGCCGGAAGAGCCTGCTCCGCAGTATTGCGGGGATAAATCCCCAACCAGCTCGTAAGCCTGGAATTTGTGAATAAATGTGCCGATTTTCTTCAGCTTTGGTTAAAAAATAAAGTAATTATGTTTATTTTTTAATCAAAACAAACTCCCGACTCTTTCTCTGTGTTAGAATATGTGAAAAAAACGAACACAGATGATAGAAAAAGAAAACTGGCAACCTTTAACTCACACGGAAACCGCTGAACTGAATGATGCAGCTATCCAACTGCACCATGCTGCGCAGTTCGTCGCTTTATTTGGCAACAGCCTGCTGCCCAAAGCGGCCGACGACTCACAGTCCAGTATGGTGTGGCTTCCTGCCCTTAAAGCCCTGGCCAGCCAGGAGGCCAACCTACAACGCCGCATCCGAATGGCTTTACTTTATGGTTCCTTCGAGCTGCAACTGATCAATGAGAACAGAGAAACCCTGGGCACCTTCCCTCTTTCCGGCCAAACTAAAACCACGGCGCTCAGCTTTGTCCGCACCCAGGTCCGCCCCTTCGGCAAGAAGGCGGATGACATCCAGCCGATCAACCACTTCCAACTGCCGGAAAACGGTTATGATAAAGGTATGCCTTTCCGGATGACAAACCCCGCCCTTTTCCAGGAGTTGGCCCGCTACCGGCATAATGCACAACTGGTGCTTACAGAAATTGCCAAGCAGTATGAGTACGCTTCTGCCGTGGCTACCTGGCCCCACCATTTTGACACCGGAAGTGTGATCCCTGTTAAATTTGACGATCAGAGCAATCCTACTCAAACGGTAGGCATCGGGCTGGCGCCTGCCGGCCCGATGATCAATGAATTCTACTTCTACGTTAGCCACTGGCAAAAGAAAGGCAAGGCCGATTATTCCGCATTGCCTGAACTGCCGGGAGGTGCGGAATGGCAAACCGGGAAATGGAAGGGCGCCATCCTCAGAATATCGGAAGTGGTAAAAAAAGAAGGTGCAGAAGAACAGGCGACTTTGGTGGATGGTTTTCTGCGCGCTGCAGTAGAAGCCTCTTTCGGCATTCTGGAAAAAGAAGCCGTTAAGAGCCTTGCCCATTAAACAATTTGGTGCTGAGGTCCTTATTAGAAAAGGAGCAGCGGAAAACGGCTTGTTCCTTTTCTAATTAACCCTGCACCCAATGATCCTAGCCCTGAGGCTTAGCCAATGGGGATTCACCCTGTTAGTAGGTATGGTCCTCTTCATCAATTCTTGTGTCTCTTTCCACACCGAGAGTCAAAAAGTGGAGCGTTATTTTAAGAAGCGGCAGGTGCCCGTGCGCATCCATCACATCGACTTCCAAGGGAAGCGCAGCCGGTATATTGAAACCGGCCTGGATCAGGATGGTAAACTTATCGTTTTTGTCCACGGCGCTCCCGGATCCTCCAACAACTTTTTCCGTTATCTGTCCGACCCCGTCCTGCTCAAACAGGCCCGCCTGGTGGCGATCGACCGGCTGGGTTACGGCGAGTCTGACCTGGGCCAGGCCGAGACGTCAATTGCCATACAGGCTGAACAGGTTCGGCAGGTGGTACAACAGTACCAGGCGGATACCGTTATTCTGGTGGGGCATTCCTACGGAGGGCCCATTGTGGGAAAGTGTGCGATGGACTTCCCGGAAGAATTGGCGGCGATCCTTATGCTTGCCCCGGTGAACGACCCGGACAATGAACCCATTTTCTGGTACTCCCATATTGGCCGCTGGAAAGCTACCCGGTGGATGTTGCCGGCTGCCCTTAAAGTGGCTGCCGACGAAAAATTCTCTCACGCCCAGGCTCTGGCTGCTATTGCCGGCGGATGGAAAAACATTTCCATTCCGGTGATCCATATTCATGGAAGAAAAGACAGCCTGGCTCCTTTGTCTAATATCTCGTTCAGCGAAAAAAATATACCTCCGGAATACCTTAATCTGCTCTATTTGGAAAATACCGGACATTTGATACCCTGGACAGATTACGAAATTGTGCAAGGCATTTTGCTGGACTTGCTGGGGCGCTGAAAACCCTTAATAGGTGTTTCCATGTACTTCTCTATTTCAGTCCGGGTACACCTGAAAAAACAGACGCATAATATGACAATCCAAACCGACATCACCCAGGCCCGGGCCATTCTGCAACGCTACCGGGAAATACGGGAGCAGAGTCTTAACCTTTGTGCGCCGCTGGAAGTAGAAGACTTCGTCGCTCAGCCGGTTATCTTTGTCAGCCCGCCGAAATGGCATCTGGGGCACGTCACCTGGTTTTTTGAAAATTTCATTCTGGCACAGTACCTGGAAGGCTATACCCTTTTCAATGAGCGGCTGAACTACTGCTTCAACAGTTATTATCAGAGCCAGGGGCCGCGTATTTTGCGCAATAAGCGGGGCAACCTCACCCGTCCGCCGCTTCGGGAGGTGCTGGCCTACCGCTCCTACGTCGACGAGCACCTGGCACGCCTGCTGGGCCAGTACCACGACAATGAAGTTCCTCACGAACTGGCTGCGCTGATCGAAGTAGGGATACAGCACGAGCAGCAGCACCAGGAACTTTTGGTGACAGATATCAAGTACATTCTCGGGCACAATCCATTGCATCCGGCCTATCGCAAAAGGGAGGTTGCCCAAAGCTCTAAATCGGCAGAACTGGCATTCACTACGATTCCCGAGGGGATTTATGAGATCGGCCACGGGGGGGAAGATTTCTGCTGGGACAACGAACTGAGCGTTCACAAAACTTACCTGCAAGAATACGCTATTGCCCACCGATTGGTAACCAATGCCGAATATATCGAATTCATGGATGCCGGCGGATACCAAAATTTTGAACACTGGCTGGATGAGGGCTGGACGTGGGCACAAGGCCTGGAAGTAAAGGCGCCGCTCTACTGGTACGAACACGATGGCCAATGGTGGCACTATACCCTGAGTGGCCTGCAACCTGTAGATCCCCACGAGCCGGTAACTCATATCAGCTACTATGAGGCCGACGCCTATGCCCGCTGGCGGGGCCTGCGCCTGCCGACGGAGCAGGAATGGGAAACGGCTTGCAGGCTTTGGTACAAAGATATCCCCGAAGACGGCAACTTCGTCGAGTCGGCCCACTACCACCCCGTTGCCCAGAAGGGCCCGGAAGACCGCCAGATGCTGGGCAATACGTGGGAGTGGACCGGCAGCGCCTATCTCCCGTACCCCAATTACCCGAGGTTTGAAGGGAATCTGGGAGAGTACAACGGCAAATTTATGGTCAACCAAATGGTATTGCGCGGAGGTTCTTGCGCAACGCCCATTTCACATATTCGTATGGCCTACCGGAACTTCTTCCATCCTGATGAGCGCTGGCAGTTCACGGGAATACGGCTGGCGAAGGAATAGCGTAGTACCAGGGCATCTGTATAGCAGGGAACAGCGTCGTCCTGCCCCACAAACTCATTCACAGCCCTCTAATAAGTTTATGGAATGAATTAGTGAATTAGCGAAGGGCTGAATATCAAGGGCTTAACCCCGGTTTTCTATTTGTGCCCATGTACTTACGCTGATACACTCATACATTCACACGCTGATATACATCCAAAACCATGTCCACTCACCAACAACGCCACCCCCAAACCCTTACCGCATTTGCGAGGGACACCCTTCAGGGCCTGAGCGGTATCCCGAAAAAGCTGTCGTCGAAATATTTCTACGATGAACAGGGCGATAAGCTTTTCCAGCAGATCATGCGCATGCCGGAGTATTATCTTACGGATTGCGAGCTGGAAATTTTTGAGAACAGGAAAGAAGCCATTCTCCAGGCCATAGGGCGGCGTCATTTTCAATTGCTGGAACTGGGCGCCGGCGACGGCATGAAAACGAAGGTCCTGCTGCGCCATTTTCTGGAACGCGGCGTAAACTTTCAATACCAGCCCATTGACATCTCCAGGAATGTCCTTCTCGAATTGGAGGAAAGCCTGAGGTCCGAGTTGCCGGATCTCCAGGTCAAAAGCCTGCAAGGCGATTACTTTAAAGTCCTGCACGAGCTTCGGGGCAATAAGGCCCAGCCTAAAGTGGTGCTTTTCCTGGGGGCCAACATCGGGAATTATACACTGGAAGAGGCTTTGGCCTTCCTCCGGTCGATAGCCACAGAGCTGAATCCAGGCGACCTGCTGCTCATCGGGTTCGACCTGAAGAAGGATCCTGAAACCATTCTTAGTGCATACAATGACCCGGCCGGCATCACCGCCGCCTTTAACCTCAACCTGCTCCACCGCATGAACCGGGAGCTGGGCGCCAATTTTGACCTGCAGGGCTTCAAACACTGGGAAACTTACAACCCCCTTACCGGTGAAGCCAAAAGCTATATCGTCAGCCTGAAAGGCCAATATGTTTTCATCCGGGCGCTGAACCGTTCCTTCTACTTTGACGCCTGGGAAGCCATAGATGTGGAGCTTTCCAGGAAATACAGCATCCCGGAGCTGGAGCACCTGGCGGAACAGGCGGGCTTCGCCGTGCGGCAGCATTTCTTTGATAAGAACAATTACTTTGTTGACAGCTTGTGGATGGTAAAGTAGGTGGCGGATGTACCGGAACGGGCGGTGCAACCCCTGAGTTTTCGGTAAACCCAGTCATCCGATATCACCAGCTCTCCCGGCATCTCTAAGCCATTACCGCTACAGCCCTCAGTGCCTGTTGCAAATGCCTTTGCTGGTGAGCGACCAGGAAGCGGAAGGCATCCCCCGTCTTAATGCGCAATAGTCGGAAGACCTCTACCCGGACTGCCCGCCGGTTCAAATTGGCACCTTTGGCACTGGTAAGCAGTTTCAGCAGGTGGCGCTGGTGGTTGAGAAATTCCTCCAGCACTTTCACCCCGAGTTGGCTGTCGGTGGGGTTGAGGTGGGACATAGTCTTCATGGGTTTGGTGTTTTCCGGAGAGACGGACTGGACAAAGTAGTTGCCCATCCAGCCGGGATTGAAAGCGGCGGGCTTGCCTTTGTACTCCAGTGCCCGCTCCAGCTCCGCATTGTAGAACCGATTGTACCGGTTGAGGTGTTCGATGCATTCCAGGATGCTCCATTTCTCCGGGGCGGGCTTTCGGTTCAGTACATTTTTTTCCAGAGGCAGCAATTCGGTTTCCACGGTTTCGATGATCCGCTGCACGTCGCTCTGCAGCCGGGTGATAAGGTTTTGCGTTTCCATGATCGTTCTGAATTTTTGACAAAAATAGAGGGATAGGGAAAGGAAATCCTTGATCCGGATCAAGATTCTTTTACCCTGACGAATCCCCCGCCTCCGCGTAAAGCTACGGCGGGCAGAGACAAATGGACGAATCCACGAATCCACGAATCCACGAATCCACGATTACACGAATCCACGATTACACGAATCCACGAATCCACGAATCTCCCCCCTCACCTCATATTCCTGCTCAGCGTTTCCGGTGTCATCCGCAGGTAAGATGCGATGTATTTGTTGGGTATGAGTTGGAAAACATGCGGGCTGCGGTTGAGCAGCCGTTGGATGCGTTCGCGTGGGGAAACGGTCAGCAGGTCGATCTCGCGTTCGATGCGGCCAAGCAGGGCCTCTTCTACCGCTTGACGCCAGGTTGTTTCCAGTAGAGGGTACTGCTCCAGGAGACGGTAGAAATCGGTGCGGGAGATACCCCGCAGTTCGGTGGGCCCCAATGCCTGTATGTAATAATCGGAAGGGCGGTTGCGGATGAAGGAAGGAATGGAAAGGATCAGGGTATCCGGATACCCGAAGCCGACCACCTGCTCATTCTCATCGATGTCATAGAAGATGGCCAGGGTGCCTTCAGTGATGTAGTAGAGGTATTGCTCCACCTGCCCTTTTCGGGTGAGGAAGTCGCCGCGGCGGAGGCTTTTGGCTTTTTGCCAGTGCCGGAGCAGGGCGCTCGCCTCTTCGTCAGGAAGGCGGAGTTGTTCCTGCAGGAATTGAGAAAGGGTTGCCAATTTTTGAAATAAAGGTAAAAAATATCAGCACTATCCAGATTCACTAAATAAGCAGGAATTTCCTTGGAATATTAGGCAGGGCGAACTATCCCACGTTGGTTAGGGCCATTTAAACTACGATCAAAATTTCAGGTAAGACTGGCTTCCAACCCGGCAGCATTCCCCAAATCTCCTTATCTTCATAAGGTATTCCCGAACTTTCAATCCAATACCATGAAAAATATCCCTTTAACCGCCTTAACCTTAACCCTACTCTTTTTTTCCTGCCAGAACACCCCTCGGGAACCCATCCCCGGCGAAGTTGCCACCGATCTCTACAACCGCCTCCAGGCCCAGCTCATCAACGCCCAACCCGGCGATGTGGTCGAGATCCCGGAGGGGCGCTACGCCTTCGACCGCCCCCTTTCCCTCGACGGCATCCCCCGCGTCACCATTCGCGGGGCGGGAATGGATAAGACTGTGCTCTTCTTCAAAGATCAGAAAGTGGGCGCCGAAGGATTGCGCATCACCGCCGATTCGGCCACCATCGAAGAACTGGCGATCATGGATACCAAGGGCGACGCCATCAAGGCGCAGGACTGCAACGGCCTCACCATTCGAAACGTGAAAACCAGCTGGAGCGGCGGCCCTGATGAAAACAACGGCGGCTACGGGCTGTACCCCGTATCCAGTAAGAATGTACTGATCGAGGGCTGCGAGGCCAGCTTTGCTTCCGACGCCGGCATTTACGTCGGCCAGTGTGAAAACGTGGTGGTCCGCAATTGTTTCGCTCACGAGAACGTGGCGGGCATTGAGATCGAGAACTGCATCAACTCCGAAGTATACAACAACCGCTCAGAGAACAACACCGGAGGCATCCTCGTCTTCGACCTGCCGGAACTGCCCGCCGGCAACGGCCGGGGCTGTAAAGTGTACGACAACAAGATCGTAGAGAACAACCACAAGAACTTCGCCCCCGAAGGCAACATCGTCGGCATCGTGCCGCCGGGCACGGGCATCATCCTGCTGGCCGCCAAGGGCGTGGAAGTGTACAACAACGAGATCATCGGCCACAAAACCATCGGCGCCGCCATCGCCAGCTATTACATCACCGAAAAAAGCTGGAATGATGAGAACTACGATCCTTACACCTACGACATCTATGTACACGGCAACCGCTTCGAACGCAAGCGCACCGTACCCGACCTGAGCAAGGACTTCGGCAAGCTGGTCAACCTGCTCTTCCCGGGCCAGCCGCAGGACATCCTATACGACGGCATCGTCGACGAGGCGCGGCCTTCCGGCGCCAATCCCATGAATATCTGTATCCGACAATCCGGAGAGGAGCTGCGCTTCGCCAATATCGACGCGGCCAATGATTTTGAGAACGTACATAAAGAATTAGGCCCCTATGATTGTTCGCCGGCACAAAGCCTCCCCCCAACCCTCCCGAATTGAGTTCGGGACAAGCGCTCCGAGGGAGAGGGAGTTATCAACTGAGAGCTGCATAAAGGCAACGTCCACTCACAGTCCTTTTTCCTTGAGTCGTGTGCTGAAATTCAAAAGTATGAAATCAAGAATTCTTAATTTCACACTTTTTGCCACCTTATACATTCAACCTCCCATGTTGCGGCCATTTTATTTGCTGTTCGCTCTTGCTTTAACTTTTGTAGGGCTCCAGTGCCAAAGCCCTCAGACATCTGCCACTGTGCAGTTTGATGCAGAGCAGGCGCCTTACCCCCGGCTTTCCGATTACGCTTTCTTCACGGGAAAGCTAAAGGATTTGGCGCCCAACACCGGCGTTGTGCCCTACGCGCCCATTACACCCCTCTTTTCCGATTACGCCCACAAGGCGCGTTACGTATGGATGCCGGAAGGGCAACGAGCCCGTGTCGATGAGGAAGGCTGGATCGAGTTCCCCGACAATACGGTCCTGATCAAGAACTTTTATTACCCCGCCGACTTCCGCCGGCCGGGGGAAGAGTGGGATATGGTAGAAACCCGCCTGCTGGCCAAGCGCCAGGGCAAATGGGAAGCCTTTACCTATGTGTGGAACGCCGACGATACCGAAGCAGAGCTGAATGTGGTGGGCGGCTTCGCCGAGGTCAACTGGACGGATGAGGCCGGCAGGGCGCGCAGTTTGGAATACGCCATTCCCAACAAGAACCAGTGCAAGAGCTGCCACAACCGCCGACAGGAGATCCTGCCGATCGGGCCCCGGGTCCGCCACCTGAACCGAGATTTCGCCTATCCGGACGGGAGCACCGCCAATCAATTGGCCAAATGGCAGGAGGCTGGTATCCTGGCAGCCGGCGATTGGGCGGCACGCTTTGCGCCTCTTCCGGACTGGGACGACCCGCAAAGCGGTACCGTAGAAGAAAGGGCGCTGGCCTACCTGGAGGTCAACTGCGGCCATTGCCACCATCCCGAAGGCCCGGCTCATACTACCGGTATGTATCTCACCACCGATTTCCGGCAGGAACGGGGGAAGCTGGGCTTCTGTAAAGCACCGGTAGCTGCCGGCAAGGGCTCCGGCGGGCGCCTGTTCGGCATCGCTCCCGGCCAGCCCGACAGTTCCATCCTGGCCTACCGGATGGAAGCCAACGACCCAGGGGTGATGATGCCCGAGATCGGGCGGGCCATACCGCACGAAGAAGGGATTGCCCTGATCAGAACATGGATTGCCGGGCTGCCGGAAGGCTGCCCCTGAAAGCCTGGGAAGTGGCCGCTCTTTTGTGGCCATTTTTTTTAATGTACGTCTATAGGGCGAACCAAAAATTGAAAGGCCATGAAAAATATGCTCGTTTTCTTCTTGTTGACAGCTGCTGCGGCAACGGCTTCTGCCCAGAACTACGCCGAGGCAGTAAAGCCCATGAGCAAAGGAGATCAGAACAGTTTCACTATCGATTTCACCATCGGCAATGCAGAAACCATCGCCGATCTGTGGGTGGATTACCAGAAAGATTTCAAAGCCAAAAAACCCAAGCTGGACAAGAAGGCGAATGAATATTTTGCCGACGATGCCCAGGTTGACAAGATCAGCAGTAATACTATTGACATCTACTCCAAAGTAGCCCGCAAATCCGACAAAGGGGCGGTGCTCACCATTTGGTTTGACCTGGGAGGCGCCTATCTCTCTTCCAGCCGTCATCCGGACCGCATGGCCGGCGCCAGGGAATGGATGTCCGGTTTCGAACAGGTGATCAGGGCCTCCTTCGCCAAAGAGGCCCTCGAAGCGGAAGAGGCCGCCCTGAAGGATCTGGAAAAGGAACTGAAGGGCCTGGAAAAGGATCAGCAGGATGCCGCGAAGGAGGTGGAGAAGCTCGAAAAGGAACTGCAGGACGCCCGCCAGAAAGTAGCGGAGATGGATCAGGCTGTAGGCACGAAACAGCAGCAGATCATGGATCAAAAGAAGATGGTCGAGGAGGCCAAGGCGAAGCTGAAAAAGATGAAGCGGTAATGGGTTTGAGCCTGCAGGTTCAACTCATTGAAACTTCCTTAATCATGTCCTTTGCCCATCGCATCCTGGAATTCAACCGCAGCCTGCGGCCCGACTGGAAACTTCCGGGCCATGTAGAATTGCTTTATCCCTACGAAGAAGCGGAAACCTGGCGGGCGATGGAGGCCTTCTATCACCAGTATTACAGGGATGAAAGCCTCCGCGTGGCCATTTTCGGCATCAATCCGGGGCGTTTCGGGGCGGGCGTTACCGGCGTGCCCTTTACCGACCCCATTCGTCTGGAAACGGAGTGCGGCATCGGGAATGATTTTAAGAAAAAACCGGAACTGTCGTCCGAGTTCGTCTACACCGTCGTCAACGCCTGGGGCGGGCCGGAGGCCTTCTACCGCCGGTTTTACATCACTTCCCTTTGCCCCCTGGGCTTCACCCGGGACGGCAAGAACTACAATTACTACGACGACAAAACGCTGGAGCGCGCCGCGGAGCCCCACATCATCGACAACATCCGGGCCCAGATCGGGCTGGGGGTGAGCGATCAGGTAGCCCTGTGTATGGGCCAGGGAAAAAACATGCAGTACTTCGAACAGCTCAACGAGCAGCACGGCTTTTTTCAACAGGTGCTGCCCCTGCCGCACCCGCGCTGGGTGATGCAGTATCGGCGAAAGCGGCTGGCGGAGTTTGTGGAATTGTACCTGGAGACGCTCCGGAAAGCGGCCGCCGCAGCAGGCGCCTGACAATTACCGCCGGACGACCCGGCAATCCTTCTGATGCTCTCCGTAACGCAAAATATAAAAACGCAGAGAATCCTGTTCCGGGAAAAAGGTAGCCTCCGTGAGGAACCGGTAGGTGGAAGAAGGGTATTCATAGACGATAACCGGCTCTTTTTGGGACAGCGGGAGCGTACGGCCTTCGCCCTATGGGTGTTGATGGGAGAGCAGGATTTCATCATCTGGAAAGATGGCGAGCCGGATCTGGCGCCTTGGAGGAAGGCAAAGCTGGAGCAGGAACTGGAAGAGCTGGATAGCGCCGAGCAGTATGTCCTTTTTGTCCGAATACCAGGATACTACCCTTGTTACAGCTGTTTCGGAGAAGAGGAAATTTTCTTAAATTTAGGGGAGATTTGGAAGTACGGCGTTACTTCCAAGCAAGAAAAAGGGCGTTACCCGCAAGGGCTTCCAGTATATGGCCTGGAATACAAAATACAATACGAAGGGCCGACGATAGAATGCTATAAGCAGGAAAAAATAAAAATATATTATTACGCGCTGTTACCTGAAAATCTTCGGCGTGCTCGTCCTCTTAAACGTCCGCCGGGGAATAAAAGAGATAACTGACATGGAAAAAACAGTATGGCCGCCTATAGCATTTGGCACTGTCTTTTGGAAAGAAGTGGGTGATAAAGCTTTTTGGATAACGAAGATCGAAAGTTTTCTACAGCAGCATATTCAGTTGGAAGATTACGGTTCCGGTATTTCTGTCATTCGCTTTGTATCGGTAGCCGTTTTACCCACCAATAAACTGCATGAAGAATACATCCAATATCTCAAAAAGCACAAAGAGCTGGTAATTAATCTTAAACTAGACTACCCTGCTGTTTGCCAGGCAGATGAGCTTGCTTTCCTGCAACTCGTTGCCCAGCTTTTCCTCCGCGCCATCGACGAAGCCCCACAACACAACATCAAAAATTTCGACTGGCCCCGTTTCCGGAAGGACGTCGCCGCGCTGTTCGAAGCGGAAGGGTGGCTGCAGCTGGTGTAGGGGGGGCTCCCTAAAATTAAGCGCTAATGGTAAATTAGCGCTTAATGTGGCCAAAACGCCTCTCTTCCCCTAATGCCTCCAATCCCACCCCCTTCGCTCCTCATTCTCCCGTTTCGCCGGGGCATTTCCAAAATTCCGGATCTGGTAGGTAAACGTCAGCATAAAGTACTGTTGCAGCACCTCGGTCTGTACATCCTCGATGTAGGCTTCGGTGACGTTGCGCTGGATATTGGTGTTCTGCTTGAGCAGGTCGAAAACAGATAACTGCACTTCGCCGCGTTCATTTTTGAACAGCTTTTTGGCCAGGCCCATGTTCCACAGCCAGTAATTCTGGTCGAACCCTTCGGACAGCCCGTTGTAGAGCTGGTGGTTGAGGGTGGTGCGGAAGACGAAGCCGTTGGCGATGATGAAGTTGGCCAGCAGGCTGGAATTCTGGCTGAAGTATTCGGTATTCAGGCGGGTGGAGAGGCTGTTCTCCACGGTGTTGAAGCTGGACTGGGAGGAGATCGTGAAGTCCACCCGTTCGCTGATGTTGCTGCTCAGCACCAGGCCCAGGCCGTAGGCGGTATTGTTGGCGTAGTTTAAAGCTCCATTGACCAGGCCCGGCTGGCGGGTAAAGTCGGCCGACAGGTTGAGGTTGAGGTTAGACTTCAGCAGCTTCACCGGCAGGCCGTAGGTCAGGAAGCCGCGCAGGTTGCGGTAGCCCTCCAGGTTGGCCGGGCGGATGAGCTGGCCGCCCCGTGGCAGGGTGATGCCCTCGGCGATCAGAGTGTCCTGAACAGCAGTAAAGGTGTTGTTCCCGATGTAATTGTCGGAGTACTGGCCGGAGAGCATGGCGTAGAGTACCGTCGATTTTTCCGTATTGGTGCGGGAAAAACGGGCGAAGAGGCGGTGTGCATAATTTTGCTCCAGATCCGGGTTGCCCGATCTTAGCTGCAGCGGGTTGCTGTTGTCGATGGCTTCCTGCAGCTGGCTGACCGAGGGCGGAGTGGTGCTGGCCCGATATCCCACCCGGAGGTTATCCTGTTTGGAGAATTCGTACCGGAAGAACGCGCCCGGCACCAGGTTGTAAAAGTTGCGGCTCAGCTGATCGGCCACCGGAAATACCTGCTCTCCCTCCAGTTGCGCCCACTGGTAGTGCACGCGGGCAAAGAGCATCGCCTTTTCCCCCCGCATCCGATAGCCCATACCGGCGCGCTGCGCCAGGTAGTTGCTGCTGAAGGTATTCGACAGGGCGGGGTTGAACAGGTTGTACTCCTGGCTGCTATCCTCCAGGCCGAAGGTTTCCTGTTCCGATTCCCCTTTCTGGTAGGAGGCTTCATAGTCGAACTGCACCATCCCTTCCTTGCCCAGGGGTTCGGTATAAGAAGCCCGGCTTTCGATCTCCCACCCGTCGGTGAAAAGGTCCGAGAACTGGTTGAGCGTATCGGAAAGGGTAATATCTTCAAAGAAGGTATTCTCCGAGAGCAGGTAGCGCTTTCCGGTTTTGTTGTTGTAGTTGGTATTCAGGTTGAGGGAGAAGGTGCGTCCTCGCTTGGCGAAGCGGTGGCGGAAGAGCAGCATGTTGGAGAAGTCGAGCGCGTCGAGTTGGGGCGCCAGTTCGTAGAGCGCCTTGCTGGTGGGTTCGCCGCCGAACAGGTTGATGCCGGTGGTGTTCTCCCTGCCGTCGTTGTACTGCAGGCCCAGGCGGGGCACGATCAGTATGGAATTGGTGGAGTCGATCTTATAGTCGATGCGCAGGTTGAACCGGTGGTTGGTATTGGTCGTGGCCGTACGGCTTTCCTCGTCGTACACCTGCTCGAAATCGGAGTTGGTGATGTAATCGCGGAACGAGGTGGTTAAGGCGTCGTTTTCACTGCGGTTGAAGAAGTAACTGCCGGAGACATCCGTCTTTTTTCCCCACTTATCGCTATAGTTGAGGCCAAAGGCCTGGGTAGCGGATATACCGTTTTGTTCTCCGACCAGGAAGTCGCCGATATCACCGCCGCCACCGCGCCGCCACCGTCCGCCGCCCCGTCCTCCACCGGGGCCGCCGCGCCCGCCCTGGTCGCCGCCGACCACCCCCAGGAGGTCTTCGGTAGCGAAGTTCTGCTGGTTGATGTTGTTGGCCTGGCCGATGAGGGAAATGCGGCTGTCCCCTTTGAAGATATTGACGTTGCCGCCGCCCTGGTACTGTCCGTCGAGGCCGTAGCCGCCGTACACCTTGCCGAACTGGCCGCTGCGCATGCCCGGCTTGGTGATGATGTTGATGGCCTTGGTGGTCTGTCCGTCATCAACCCCGGTAAACTGGGCCTGGTCGCTCTGCCGGTCGAAGACCTGTATCTTGTCGATCACTTCGGCGGGCAGGTTGCGCAGGGCGGCCATCGGGTCGTTGCCAAAGAAGGGCTTGCCGTCGACCAGCACTTCCTGCACGTTCTCGCCCTGTGCCTGCACCTGGCCGCCTTCCACGGTCACCCCCGGCATTTTCCGAATGAGGTTCTCGGCGCTGGCGTCGGGGTTGACCTTATAGGCGCCTGCGTTAAACTGGGTGGTGTCGCCTTTCATGGTGGCAGTAGGCAGCTTTTCCTTGACGATGGCCTCCTGGAGATTGAGCGCTTCTTCCTCCAGGGCAATGCGGCCGGCGCGCACCGGGCCGTTTTCCACTACGACTTCCTGAGTATAGGGCTGGTAGCCCAGGTAGGTCACCTTCAGTTCATAGGCGCCCGGCCGGGCCGTCAGGCGAAAGCGGCCCGCCTCGTCGGCTACCGCCCCCCGGGTGGCCCCATCTTCCCGGCTGGTAAGGGTGATGTTGGCGCCCGTCAGGGGTGTTTCCGTTTTGGCGTCCATTATCATCCCGAGAATGGGGAACTCTTGAGCGAAGGCGGCGGAACCCAGCCATAAGGACAGCAGGAGAAGCAGGTATTTTTTCATTTCATCTTTTTGAGCCCGGGACAGTATGCATCACCGCCCCGAATCAATTCATTAGACAAACTTAAGCTCTTCTTTTTTCCCGGAGGGTGATTTTTTTTAGTCCCTACGCTTTGATGCATAAAAAAATCGACAACCATTAGGGCCAGCTTGGCATTCCTGCCTTTTTTGTCGTAAATTCCCATCGCGAAAACAAGACAAAAAACATGCAACACGACTGGACCTACGACGAATTCTCCACCTTTGCCATGCTGTATGCCACCTCCATCAATACCGATGTGGAACCCGAAGATGAGGAACTCATCCGGAAAAGAGTGGATGAAGCTACCTTCCGGAAGATGAAAGAGGTATTTCAGAACTGTTCCGACATAAAATGCATCGACATCCTGCGGGCCTACCACGACAAGTACATGGCCGACGAGCCCAGCCGGCAGCGCTTGCTGGATGACGTAAGGAAATTATTTGAAGCCGATGAGAAGTATACCAACTTTGAACGGGAATTGGTCCACATGTTCAAGATGGTGCTTTGAAATTTCTTGCCTTTCCTCCACAATTGTGTTAGGTTTGCTTCCCGAACCAACTACCGTCCCAGCATGGACCTTGCCGCTATACGTGAAGAATATACCCGCGACGGGCTTTCGCGGGAGAATCTCGACGAAGACCCTTTCCGCCAGTTCGAGCACTGGTTCGGGCAGGCGCTAAACAGCGAGGCGGCCACGCCCAACGCCATGAGCCTGGCCACGGTTTCAGCCGATGGCCAGCCATCGCAGCGCACCGTCCTGCTGAAGTACTTCGATGAGCAGGGGCTGGTCTTTTTCACCAACTACGAAAGCCGCAAGGCCCGCGAGATCGCCGGCAACCCCCGGGTTTCCCTGCTGTTCTACTGGCCGGAACTGGAGCGGCAGGTGCACATCGCTGGCCGCACAGAGCGGGTCTCCACCGGCGAGTCCCTGAAGTATTTCATGAGCCGCCCCCGCGGCAGCCAGATCGGCGCCTGGGTATCCAATCAGAGTTCAGCGGTAGGTTCCCGCCAATTGTTGCTGGCGAAATTTGAAGAGATGAAGCGGAAATTCCAAAACCAGGAAGTGCCGCTGCCGTCCTTTTGGGGCGGCTACCGGGTCGCACCCGTCAGCTTCGAGTTCTGGCAAGGCCGCCCCAATCGTTTGCACGACCGCTTCCTTTACTCCCGGCACGAGGATGGGCGATGGGGGCTGGAACGGCTGGCGCCGTAGAGGTTTTTGGCCTTCAAATTTCAGGTGCCGGCAGATGTCAGGGCAGCCTGAAATTCGCAGGCGCTTCCAATATTCCTTATTTTGTACCTCATGGATATCGATCAGTTGAAGCTAAAACTCATTCAGCGGGTATTGCAAACGGAGGATACCGAGCTGTTGAGGACAGCCCTGAAGGTGCTGGAACTGGGCGGGCGTTCGGTTGCGGCGCCTCCTTCGCCCACCCGGCAGGAACCGCCAGTACTCCAGCCGGGGCAGCCGCCAGCAGATGAGGACATAAAGCAATTACAGCGGGATATTGATGAGTTGTTTAATCCGTGAGGTTCACAGCAGGTTGTATGTGATCAATAATCCCATTACGCCTATCACCACGAGGCTGCGCTTCAGCCGCAATGGCCTTTTCCGGAAGATCAGCGCCGCCATAATCAGCACCACCGCCAGGAAGGGCAAAAACCAGGCCAGCGGCCCGCTGCTCACTACTGCCGCGCCCAGGCCGGCAGTGATAAACAGCAGCCACAGTAGCCCGTAGCCCAGGGCGCGCCTGGTTATGGCCTTTGCTGAAAGCCGTTTCTCCTTGCCGGGCAATGTAAACGCCAAAAGCCAGATCAGCGCGAGATAGGGTAGGGCATAAAGCAGCAGGCGCTTCACCGGAGTGGTAATCAGGGCCGTGATGTCGAGTTCAGGCTCGGGCAGGGATTCGAAATATTCCTCGTCAAAGGCGCTGGCGAGCAGGGCCTTCCGGCCTTCCGGAGAGAGGCCCTCTACGGCTCCGGCTTCCTCCAGGCTGTTGAAAAAGCCATTTTCCCAACGGCGCTTCAGGATGGTTCTTGCCTCCTCCTCGCTCAGGCCCGGGACGGTGAGCAGGTCTTCCAATTCCGCCCGGTTGATGTCGAAGGTATAAACCGGTACCGTGATCGCCCCGAAAGCATCGAGGGCCAACAGGCGGTGCTCGTGGCCTTTTACCAGTAGCCAGATCTCGGGGGGCAGGTAGCGATGGCTTTCGCCGAAAGCAGCCTGGAATATTTGTTCGATAGCTTCTTTTTCGTCCGGGAACGATTGGCAGTATCCCTCCAGGAAATCGAGCGCCTGAGCGCTGTTGGAGTGTTCGAAGGTGACAAAATCATGGAGGACAACGAATTCCTTGAGGTAGAGGTTCTGCCAGGGGCTGAAGAGCTCTTCAGGATTGCCGGCCTGCCGGGTGGTATCGTATAGGAACTGCCGGTAGAAGCTCGGCTCCCGGTAGATTCCCGGTAGCCTGCTGTCGAACAGGCGGGTGAAGAACAGGCTGACAGCTCCTTCGGTGGCCAATGCCTGCGGGCGGTTGCGGGGCTCGGAAGTAGGGTAGAGGCCGCTGTTGCGGAAAGTGAGGCGGTCCTCGGCGCTGCCTTTCTCCAGGGAGATGTTCTTGAAGCGCACCATTCCGTCGATGGCCTGCTCGTAGCGCTTGAGGTCTTCGAGTTGCTGGTACCACAGCACCATAGTGGCCTTGTAGTAGCCCAGCCGCAGGGGCCAGCGGAAATCGTGTTCAAAGCCGCGTTTCCAGCGGGGCTGTTTTTCCTGCACCTTCCGGATGTCCGCCATGATCTCCGCCCTGATGCTGTCGTTCGGCTCGTAGCGGCGGGCGGCGTTCTCGATGTGCTCGGCGTAGCCTTCGTTGAAAGCAGTTCCGTAGTCGGTCATTACGGAGAAGTAGTGCATATCCACGCAGCGGGAGGTTTGCTCCCGGGTGGAGTCTGAACTCAGGAGCCGGTAGATCACGTGGCCCATCTCGTGAGGGTATAGCTGGGTGAAGGACATCAGCCGGCCGAGCGGGGCCTCCACCGTCTTTTCCACAATATCGACATAGGGCGTTTGGGGCATGGCCCCTACATCTTGCAGGTGAAAGCCGAAGCGGGCGTAGCCGCCCTGGTTCTGGGTCAGGGCGAGGTAGGCCGGCTCGATGGTTTCGCGTTCACCCTTGTTCCTGAGATATACCTGCGCCAGGAAATAGAGCTCGACGATCTCCCGGGCGAAGGTGTGGCCGACGGCCTGCCGGGCTTTTCGGTACAGCAGGGAGGTATCCGGTACGATGGCCATCTCCGGCAACCCGTCGATGGTTTCGCCGGTAGGCCGCAAGATGACGATGCGCCGGAGGCTGTCCGGCAGTGTGGGCTGGGACGAGGCCAGGAGCGGGAGGAGGAAGGCCAGGCAGGGGAGGAGTGCTTTCATGGTTTCGGTTTAAAAATTGCTGATTGTAACGTTTTGCATAGCTGCCCTGAAGAAGTGAACCCGGACCCCCCAAATACGCTGACCAGTTATGCGTCAGTGTATTTGGGCCGGAGACGTTACCCCAGTCAACTTGAGGAGACGCGGGTTTATCGTCTTCGACGCCAAAAAATTTTGGCGATCCCAATTAGCGTTGGCTTTTCGTCTCTGATCCGGGACAAACGTCATCGCAGCTACGCAATCCGTTATATTCAGAAAAATTGTAATTTCAGTAAGAGGGAAGCTCCAGCCTAATATATTGGATCAATGCCAGGCAATTTCCGGCCTGCGCGCCTTCTTTTTGTTAAGGGAAATTAAGTCGTCAAGGCGGCGTTCAAAAGAGGTAGGCAGGGGTTTTGGTGCGGTTGAATTAGCCCGAAAGGCGGGGATGGGCAGCATCCGCAATAAATCTGCCTGCCATGCTGGCACAGCAGGTGGCCCTGACAGTAATGGCCGGCAGGTTAATCAGAGGTTGTTTGCTTCCTGAAAAAGGCTTCAAAGAACAGCAGCTGGTATTGTACGGCTTCCCGCCAGTAGTCCCAGTTGTGGGCGCCGGGGCGCTCGATATAGGTATGGGGGATATTGCGGTAGTCCATTTCCTGTTTCAGGGCACGGTTGACATCGAGGAAAAAATCATCCTTACCGCAATCGAAGATGAGGGCAAGGGGGTGCTTTTTGCTGAGCAGGTGCAGCATGTTGACCACCGAGTTGTCTTCCCAGTTGTTGCGGTGGGTAGCATAGGGCCCCAGGCGTTGGGTGAGGCTCCAGTTGTCGGGAAAGGGGCGGAGGTCCATCCCTCCGCTCATACTGCCGGCGGCGCCCCAGATATCAGGGTGGCGGAAAGCCAGGTAGAAAGCGCCGTGGCCTCCCATACTCAGCCCGGTGATGGCGCGCCCTTCCCGGGTGGCAATAGTTTGGTAGGCGCTATCGATGTGGGAGACGAGCTCCCGGCTGATATAGGTTTCGTATCGGAAGGCAGTATCAATGGGGCTATCGAAATACCAGCTGGTAGTATCACCATCCGGGCAGACGATGAGGACCTGGTATTGGTCGGCATATTCCTGGATTTCCGGCGCCCGGGTGATCCAGTTGACATGGCTGCCGTAAGCGCCATGCAGGAGGTAGAGGACGGGCAGGGGCGCGTCTTGGGCCGTTTCAGGATGAATGACGACGTTACTGATTTTTTTACTCATGGCCCGGCTGTAAACCTGCACGGTATCTACGGTCGCCCCATAGGTGCAGGGAAGGGCAATTGCCCACAACAGAGAAAGAACAACTGTGCGCATAAAAGTGTGGTGGTTCTATTCTTTAGGAAATGGTTTTTCACGTTATAGCTGGTAACGGCTTCTTTGCAAACCTTTCAGTTCTTGATCTGCTCCTTTAATAATTCTTCTCCTGCGATCCGTTCATACTCCTTCAGCCCTTTCTGCGTCAAATAGGGCGCCAGGCCGCCGAGGAAGGCGTTGAGATAATAGCGGATCACTTCCTCTCCCTTTTTATCAAAGTGGATCTCGGCGTTGGGGATCCAGTTGTCGCCCAGGATGAGCATGTTGGTGATAAGGTTGTCGTACAGGCCCGGTAGCCATTCCTCCCGCATCAGGCCCTGGGCGATGAGATGCTGGAAGGCTTTGTGAAACTGCTCGCGCCGCAATTGCATCAGCACCCGGAATTTCTTCCGGATGGGATCGATCCGTCGGATGATCCGGACGAAATCCAGCAGCAGGAACCGATATTTGTACAGCAGGTGGAAAGTCGCTTCCGCCGATCTGATGAGATCTGCCAAACCGGCATCCGGTTGCTGGGAATGGGCCACCGGCCCTTCCAATTCCTCGATGAGCTGATCGTAAAGGGCTTCGATCAGGGCGTCCGTATTCTTATAGTGATAGCAGAGATTGCCGTGGCTGATACCAACCTCCTCGGCAATGCTTCGAACGGTTGCCTGGTCGGTGCCCAGTTCGTTGAACTGCCGTAGGGAGGTTTGCAGTATCCGTTCCCTGGTCTTCATTGTTCGACTAATTTCATGAATTCAAAGATAAATTAATTTTAGAACACTTGTGCTAAAATTAAAAACCAGGTACCTTTGTTCAAAATTTTTAGAGCCTTATTGCGGCTCGACCTGTTCTTCAACCTGAAATCATCCAAAACCATGTCTGAACAACCCAATGACAATCAACCGCATGCCGACGCTTTGCAGACGGCCCGCCAAACGTATAATGCCTTCGACAATTTTGTCACCATCCGCGAGGACGATTCCACGCTGGTAATGGCGGGCAAACTGCTGCTGCGGTTCATCGGCATTTTCATTATGATATTGTTGTCGCCTTTTTTGGTCATCGGGCTGTTCATCGCATTTGCGGCTGTGTTATAGCCTCCTGAACATGAGCCTGATCACCATCATGCAGCAGGTTAAACCTTTCACCCTGCTCCTTTTGCTCCTATTCCTCATCCACCAGCTCACCCAGAAGGTATTGGAGCTGCCGATCCCCTGGGCGGATAGCTATCTGGACCCTCTGCTGTGCATGCCCCTTCTGCTCGGGGGCTATCAGTTGGAGCAGCGCTGGCTGCTGGGGCGGGAGCGCTTATCCCTGGTTGAGGTGATGGCCATCACGGGCCTGTTGTCTTTTGTGTTCGAATACCTGTTTCCCCGTTTCTCTTCCGGTTTTACGGCCGACTGGAGGGATGTGGCCGCCTATTTTACGGGGGCGCTGTTATTTTATCTGGCTCAGGAAAGAGGAGCAACTTAAAGAAAATTTTAATTTTTTGTTAAGCTGTACACGATATCCGGCTGTTCAATCGTTAGCCAATCCGTTACTCTTTAGAACGCCCTCCCAAGTTAGTTTGCAAAAGCCTGAGATATCCCAAGCCGTTTTTCGTCACCAAAATAAAAGAATTGCAATGAAGCGAATGCTCATCATCGCAGCTGTTGCCTGCCTGTTCGTTATTCAACTAACTGCCCAGGAAGAGGCGGTAGCCACCGGCGAGTGGCTCCTCAATATTGACGAGGCCAAACAGGCCGCTACCGAGAGAGGTGTGCCCATCCTGATGGTTTTCTCCGGTTCCGATTGGTGCCGCCCCTGCATACAGATGAAACAGGAAGTGTGGGATAACCCCGCTTTTGTGGAGTATGCCCAGGAATCTTTGGCCCTGTTGCGGCTGGATTTCCCCGCCCGTAAGAAAAACCAGCTTAGCCCAGAACAGACAGCGCACAATGAAGCCCTGGCCGAACAATACAATCCAAAGGGAGAATTTCCTGCCGCTGTGCTCATCGATCCTGAGGGAAAGGAAATTGCCCATTTCGGCTATAATTCCACCCTTTCCGCCCAGGATTACGTCGAATACCTCAAAGCACAGATCACCCAATGAGAACCTTTGCTGTGTTGATCCTGGCCTGGCTGGCAGCTTTCCCTTTAGGCGCCCAGCCTCAGGCCATTCACCGGGCCGTAAAGTTGATGGGCTGTGGTTTTGAATTCACCGCTATCCATGAGGATCCGGCCCTTGCCCGGCAGGCCATCGAGGCAGGCATTGCGGAAGTTAGCCGGATCGAACGCCTCATCTCTTCCTGGGATGAGCATTCTCAGACAAGCGCCATCAACCGAAATGCCGGTATACAGCCGGTACAGGTAGACGATGAGCTCTTCCAGCTTATCCGCCGCAGCCTCAAGGTGTCGGGGATAACCAATGGTGCGTTCGACATTTCCTTTGCCGCCATCGAAAAGCTTTATCTGTTCAATGGTTCTGAAACGACCTTCCCCCCGGCAGAGGAAGTGGAGGGCTCTGTGGCGAAGATCAACTACCGCAACATCATTGTGAACCCGGAAAAGCACACGGCCTTTCTCAAAGAGGAGGGCATGCGCATCGGTTTCGGCGCCATTGGAAAGGGGTACGCCGCCAACCGTGCCCGTGCCGTCATGCAGTCCATGGGCATCGCCAACGGGCTGGTCAATGCCTCGGGCGACCTCACCTGCTGGGGCAAACAGGAAGACGGCCGCAACTGGGGCATTGCTATCGCCGACCCTGACGACAAGATGAAGGCTATTGCCTGGTTGCCCATCGGTGAAGGCGCCGTGGTCACCTCCGGAGATTACGAGAAGTACCTGATGGTGGACGGCAAGCGCTATGCCCACATCATAGACCCGCGTACCGGATACCCCACAACCGGAATTAAGAGTGTGACCATTGTTTGCCCCGATGCCGAACTGGCGGATGCTCTGGCCACTTCTGTTTTTGTGCTCGGAAAAGAGGACGGCCTGGCTTTGATCGACCAACTCAAGGGCATTGAATGCCTCATCATTACGGAAGAGAATGAACTGGTGGGATCAAAGGGCCTTCAGTTGCAGTATGAATGAATTATCAATGGAGGTATGAATAAAAGAAACCGAAATATGTATATTTCGGCCTTTTATACCTCCAATAAATAGCCATCTACACCATGCGAAACATTCCCACGCTCCTTCTGGCGTTTCTTCTGGCTGCCTTCCTCGGGCAGTCCTGCGTTTCCGTCAAGGAGTACCAGAAGATGTACCTCAATGATGAGGACATGGCGCTAAGCCCCCGCTCTCTGGAGAGCTACGAAACCAATTTTCAATCATACCGCGAAGGTGCTGCCGGCGCCAACGGGGGAAAAGTAGGCGGAGGATGCGGATGCAACTAACCAGACTGGCTGGGCTCGCTCTTTTGCTGGGCTTCAGCCTGACAGCCCTCGGCCAGGATCCCTTTCCGGAGCGCCGGGATACAAATGATATCAAAGCCCTGGATCCTGCAGAGGTGAACCTTTTGTTCAGTTATTACGAACAGGATGGGGATAACTCTCCCGTTACCGGCGGAATTGGCACGGAGCAACTGACGGACTTTTCTTCCCGGATCATCGTTAAGATACCGATAAAAGAACGGTTGTCCCTCAGCGGAGAGGTAGGGTTCGATTCCTATTCCTCCGCTTCGACGGATAACATCGACCGCTATGTGTCCTCCGCATCCAGCAGCGATACCCGCATTTACGGTACCTTCGGGTTTGAGAAAAAACCGGAAGGCAAGAACAGCAGTTACGGCCTGAAACTGGGAGGGTCCAACGAGTATGACTACACCTCCCTTTCGGTGGGCGGCCACTATGCGCTGATCTCTGCGGACGGTAACCGGGAGCTGAACCTCACCGGGCAGGCCTTCATCGACCGCTGGCAGCTCATCTACCCGGAGGAACTGCGCCGTGGAGGGGCGCTCGTTCCTACCGATCAACGTCGGTCCTATAACCTCGGCCTCACCTACTCGCAGGTGATCAGCCGCAAACTACAGGCGAGCCTCTCGCTGGATGGTATCTATATGACCGGGCTGCTTTCCACTCCCTTCCACCGGGTATACTTCCAGGAGCAGGCGCAGGCTCGGGTAGAACTGCTGCCGGACAACCGGCTCAAGCTGCCGGTAGGCATGCGCCTGAACTACTATGTGGCGGATTTTCTCGTCGCCCGCCTTTACTTCCGCTATTACTGGGACAGCTGGGGCATTCAGGCACAGACGGCCAGCCTGGAGTTACCCATCAAGATCAACCGTTTCTTTTCGGTTTATCCTTTCTACCGTTACCACAACCAAACTGCAGCCGACTATTTCCTGCCCTACAAGGAGCACACCCTCAGTGAGGAGTTCTATACCTCCGATTACGACCTGGCGGCTTTGGACAGCCACACCTTCGGAATGGGGGTCCGCTACGCGCCGGTCAACGGCCTGGCGCGGATCAAATGGCCGGTAGGTAAAAAGAAGGGGGTCATGCTGCTGCGTGGGTTTGACCTGCGCTATGCCCATTATCAGCGGGCGCCCAGCTTGAAGGCGAATGTGGTGAGTTTGGGGTTGAACTTTACGTATTAGCAAGCCGGAAATTCTCCTATCTTAGCTCAGCTATGACGGTCAAAGCCTTTAAGGATTCTCTTCGCCAGGCCGCTCCTCCAGACGGCCTCAGCCCGTTACTTCAGGCCCTTTGGTATGAAGGCAAAGGCGACTGGCACACTGCCCACAACATCGCCCAGGACGTGCCCGGCCCCGACGGCTCCTGGGTGCACGCCTACCTGCACCGTGTAGAAGGCGATGATTGGAACGCCAACTACTGGTACCGCCGTGCCGGCCGCAGTATGCCCGGCCATTCCCTGAAGGAAGAATGGACGGTTTTGGTGGCGCATTTTCTTGGTCAATAACGCCTGCTTCTGCGAACTTTTTCTTCTTTTTGTCCTTTAGCCCTTAAAATACCCTGACCATGAAAAGGCTTTGTTTCCTCTTATCGCTCTTCATTAGCCTCCAATTGCCGGCCCAGATGCCCAGGATACTTACCCTGCAGGAGCAGGGCGCTGTTCGCGGCCAATGGCTCAAAGAGCGTATGGAAACGGTAATGCCGGAACTGATGCGCCGCGAAGGCATCGACATGTGGATACTCCTCTCCCGGGAGTATAACGAAGACCCGGTGCTGAAAACCATGCTGCCCTCCAGCTGGCTCTCCGCCCGCCGGACCACCATGCTGGTCATTTATGATACGGGCGACTCCCTGGAAACACTGGCCTGCGCCCGCTATGATGTGGGCGAGGTATTCAAAAAGGCCTGGGACAAGGACAAAGAACCGGACCAATGGAAGCGCCTGGCGGAGATCGTGCAGGAGCGCGGCCCGCGGAAGGTTGCCGTCAACATCTCAGAGCATTTCGGCCTGGCGGACGGCCTGTCGGCCTACCATCATAACAAGCTCCTGGAGAGCCTGCCCGCAGAGTACCGGGAAAGAGTAGTATCCGCCGAGCGCCTGGCCATCGGCTGGCTGGAAACGCGCACGGAGAATGAAATGGTGGTGTACCAGCAAGTGTGCCGCATCGCTCATGAGATCATCGCCGAAGGGCTGTCGGAGCAGGTGATCCAACCCGGAGTGACCGCAACCGAGGACGTCGTCTGGTTCTACCGCGAGCGCATCCGCGAGCTGGGCCTCGACGCCTGGTTTCACCCCACGGTCGATGTGCAACGCCAGGACCCGGAGAACTTCGACCACCTGCGGGCTTTTTCCAAGCGGCCCGATAAGCAGGCCATACAGCCCGGCGACCTGGTGCATGTCGATTTCGGCATCACCTACCTCGGCCTGAATACCGATACCCAGGAGAACGCTTACATCCTGCGTCCGGGTGAGACGGACGCGCCACCCTACCTGAAGGCGGCCTTTCGTAAAGGCCTCCGTTTGATGGACATCCTTACCGATGAGTTCCAAACCGGCCGCACCGGCAATGAGGTCCTGGCCGGCGCCCTGGAAAAGGCCAAAGCAGAAGGGCTGAAGCCCACCATTTACACCCACCCCATCGGCTATCACGGCCATGCCGCCGGCCCTACCATCGGCCTGTGGGACCAGCAGGGCGGCGTGCCCCACAATGGCGATTACCCCCTCTTTCCCAATACCGCCTACAGCATCGAGCTGAACACCGCCGTATTCCTCCCCGAATGGAACAAGGAGATCCGCATGATGATGGAGGAGGATGCCTTCTTCGACGGAGAAACCGTACGCTACATCGACGGCCGGCAAACGGAACTTTTCCTGGTGCCGAGGCCGAAGGCGGGAATGGGGAAGTAGGTTGATCGGTTCACCGGGTGGATTAAATGATGGGGAGAAAAGATTATCTGTAAATCCACTATGCCTGACGACTTAGGTACCAGGTTAATCTGATACGTCCTGATTTATCCTTAGGGTAGGCACTGCTGTGATCTCGAATGTAGCGGAGGCCAGCTGCACTTTTCCTTCACTGGCGTTGAAGCGCTCCAGCAACTGGAGGTGCAAATGCGTCATGTTGATCTTCCGTTTTTTATAATCCACCACAAAGCGAAGGGTAAACTCGATCCAGTTATCCGTGAGTTGCAGATAGATGGTGGGCCGGACATTGGCGTCCTCGATCAGGTATTTTCGGACCATCTTTTTCCAGTGCTGCTGCGCGTATTCCGCATAATCGTTCAGCAGGCCGGCGGCCACTTCTTCGATGATGCGGTGGGCCAGGCCTATATCGCTGCCGTATTTGACGGGAATGCGGATCTCGTCCCAGACAAAGGGGAAATCAGTGGAATAATTGAAAACCGGGCCTTTGAATACGAAAGAATTGCTGATCTGCAGGATGCGTCCGCTGTAGTTATCGCTCGTCACCCACTCGCCGATCTCCATCAAGGTAGTTTTGGTCATGCTGATGTCTATAACATCCCCTTTGACGCCATTGATCTCGATGCGGTCCCCGGGCTTATAGACGCCTGAAGAGAAAATGGAGATCCAGCCGGCGAAACTCAAGATCACCTCCTGGAGGGCGAAGGCAATGCCGGCGCTGATAAAACCGATGGTCACGGAGAAATATTCCGCCTTGCCGGCAAAGGCCACCACGGCCAGGATCGCCACGACAACATATGCGGCAAGGCTGACCGCCTTTTTGGCGCGGTAGCGCTGGCTGGTATCCGATATGCGGCGGTTGATCAGCCGGCGCACCATCCAGGCGGCGAGCAGGATAAAGGTGATCAGGATGATGAAATAGAGGAGGTTGAAGGCGATCTGGCTCATTCCCAGGCGTTGCAGTTCCTCTATGAATTCTTTCAGGTTCATGCGGTTGTTATTCCTGTTCTCTGATCAGTTGGAAGCAGGCTTCCAGCACGGCATCCCGCCCTTCAAGCTGATCCCGTAGGGTAGCTTCAAGTTCATAGTCCAGAACCGGGATGGCCGGTTCCCCCTCCTCCGGAAAAGCGATGGTGAAGGTACTCCGGGCTATGTTAACCTGAATTTGCGAATAGGGCAGGACCCGCCGGATGCTGTTGTCATTGCAGGAGGCAAAGCTTCCTGGTTTTTCTCCCACCATTACTCCCATGCCCCGGACTTGAAGATGGGCGATCAGGTGGCCTGCGGTGGACAGGCAGGCGCCGTCTTCCAGCAGGTAAAGCTGGCCCCCGAAGGGCGTTGCGGCGGGCTCCATCGGATGGTAGAGAGGCGCCAGTTCTTCTACTATGCCGGAGCCACGATCCAACCAGGTAAATGGGCCCGTCGTCAGATAGGAAAACAGGATGGCGGCAAAAACAGGGTGCCCGCTCTGGTTGCCCCGGAGGTCAAGGATGAGGTGGCGGATCTTTTGCCGCTCCAGTTGTTCAAAGATGCTTTCCAGGGCCTCCAGGTACGCTTCCAGGTTGGGGATGCCGAAAGTGGGAAGGCGCAGTACGGCAGCGTCCATGGTTTCCTCCATGTAGAAATGAAGGGGCACATCCTGCCGGTAAATGTTATCCGGTACTTTGGCATCCCCCCGGGCTTTTACCGTCGCCCTGTCCGTTGCCCGTAAGGTTCTGGATTGCACCGCATCGTCGTTTGGTGCGCGAAAACTGAATTCAAAGACAGGCTCGGGATTCAGGAAGGCATAATAGTACTCAAATTCCTTGTTCAGCAGGGCCGGTTTGGTAGTGGTATTCCATCCTTCCGCCGGGATCAGGGTGAAGAGCTCCTCCACGATCTGTCCGGCAGTTTGGCCGTTGATGGAGCGTACTTCGGCGCCTGCCGGCAGGGTGGGGCCTTCAGTAAAACTGCCCAGGCACCAGAGTTTCCCTTTAGAATACCAGAGTTTTACCGGCAGGAATACCTTATCATGGGGTTGGATCCATTCTTCCGGCGGGCGAAGGCCGGTATGGCTGCAGCCCACCGCATCCGTCAGGCGGCTGGCGAGCAGGAGGAACCGCTCCATACTTTCCACCTGATCAATTGCAGCATCGGTTTCCTGGTATAATTTCCGGAAATCCAGTTCTCCTGCATAGGCATAAGGCGCGGGGTGAAGATCGAGGATGGATTGGTAAAGAAAGGCCAGGTCACTCTTCATCCTTGCTTTGTCCAGAGGGCTGCCCTTCGCGTAATATTCCTCATCGGCAGCTTTTTCCAGAAAAACTGGATGACGGGTACCATCCGGAAAAGTAAACTGGCCTTTGATGGTGAGCAATGCTCCATCTATCCTGCCGGCAAAAGCAGTGGACTTGGCAGGTATGAGAAAGTTCAGGCTATCTCCTTCCAGCCGGATATTGGAGAGCGGGTCATTTTGCAGCTGTTGGCCATCCTGGGACAGGAGGACCGAACCTGTACAGGCTCCGTCAGCGTCCTGCCTAAAGTCTAGCGTAAGCTGGAAAGTCTCCATAAACAGGCCTTTCCAGGAACCTTCAACAAGAGTGCCTTCCTGGCAATAAGGCCATGCCGTGCCAAGGAGCAGAGCCATGGCCACCAGTTGCCAGGTAACAGTTGTACCTTTGATCTTCATTTTACCCTTATTGCTTTAATACCTTCTTTGTCAATGCTTTTTTTCCATCCGTCAACCTAAGAATATAGATCCCATCCGGCAGCTCCTGGAAGTCCTGGAAAAGGGCGCCGGGGCTTTGTACGCGCACTTCCCTCAGTATTCGCCCGTTGGCGTCCAGTATTTCCAGCCAGAGTTCCTGCGATTGAGGTGTTTGGATATCCACCTTCAGTATCTCCCTAACGGGGTTAGGCGATAACTCCAGGCAGGCATCGAGCTGAGGCGCGCCGGCGCTGCTGATCGAGGTATTGAAGAAGGCCGATTCAAAAGCGCCGATATCATAACCGAAGCCTTGAGGACGGGAATTACCCTCAATATCAAAGGAGAGTGTCTCTTCCAGGCTCACTCCAAAATCCACGCAAAGGCTGGTTGCCTCAGCAGGACGGTAGTCTCCGCTCAAACCTGGGTCCATAGCGTGGAAATCATGATCGGCAGCCAGCTGGCCCGACAAAGACTCATCCGTACTGATGTTGCCGCCCAGGGAGATCAGAGGCGGGGCATTTTGATCGGGCGGATAACCATAATTCCAGGCATTGGCGAAGATGGAATTTCCCGTTTGGATCACTGCGACAGGGTTTTCAGTACTGGCCGTGAATTGGAAGATGGCCGGTACCGCGGCGCCATTATCGGCAATAGTAGTATGAGCGAGTTGTAATCCGGGCATCTCCGGGTTATAGCCAGCGCAATAAATGGCGCTGCCGTTTTCGCTGGCTTCATTTCCGGCCAGCAGGCAGTTGGAAAGCCGGGTTATGCCGGTGGAGTTGTAAATGGCGCCGCCCAGGGTGGCGGCATTTTCTCTGAAGACAGACTGCTCAAATTCCAGCGTGGCTGCGTTGACTACATAAACAGCTCCGCCGGCTGAAGCGCCATTGCCCCGGAAGGAACATTTCTCGATTTTGGTATCTATTCCTCCGAGGAAGGCTAAGGCTCCGCCATATTCCGCATAATTATCAGTAAAGCGGCAATTGCGGAGTATCGGTTCGCCATAGGACAATACGGCTCCCCCCATCGCCCGGAAGGGTTGGTTCTCTTCCTCCACTCCTTCGTCCGCATGTCCGCCCCGGAATACGAAACCGTCGATAACCGCTTCAGAAGTAATTTCCATAGCGACATACATCACATGCAGGGCGTTGTCTTCCCGGTGCTGGGCCAGGTCGCCGGGTACATCATCGCCCAGCAAGTCTCCGCTGAGGATCGTGGGGTGGGCCACCCCATCGCGGGCATCCGACGTTTTTTCCGTTCCGGTGAAACCACCGAAGAGCCGGATATCCTTGTCGAGCAGGAACCAGGTTTGGCCTGGCTCAGCATCGTCAGGGGCAGGGTAGTAGATGCCCTGAGCAACCCAGATTTCATCGCCGGTTTCAGCAGCGGCGAGTGCGTCCTGCAGATTGAGGAAAGCGCTGGCCCAGGAAGAGCCATCGTTGGCCCCGTCGGCAGCGTAATTGACATAGATAACGGATTGGGCTGAAGTGAACTGCGTTAAGGTTGCCAGGATCAGGATCAGGAAACACCTGAATAAGTAGAATTGCTTCGCATTCATGGGTTGTTGTTTGGTTAAATGGTTTAAAGATGCTGGGTATTGGGCCAGCAAGTGAGGCGTGTTTTTCGGAAGTGCTCGGACGGTTGGAAGTTGGGGTTTTTTCAATCACCGTGAGGTGAGAATTGTCAGTAAGCAGGGTTGATACTTATCAGGGATGTGCCTGGGCGATAACAGATAAGGGCTCCATCAAGAATAGGGAAAACCGCAGGGGCCAGGTGTCCTAAAAGTATGGAGAAATTTCTTATCTTTTCCCCCTACACATACCATCAATCGCAACCACAAAATGAAAGCACTGCTGGCTACCGGTATCAGAGAGCCCCTGGTTTATAAGGAGGTAGACTTACCTGAACACGACGACACTTTCGGCGTGGTCAGGCTCAAGGCCGCTGCCCTCAACCGGCGGGACTTCTGGATTACGCTGGGATTATACCCGAACCTTCGTTTTCCCACGGTCCTGGGCTCTGACGGTTGCGGCGTTTACGAAGGTGAAGAGGTAGTCATCAACCCCAGTATTAATTGGGGGAGCGACCCCCGGTTTTACACCGACGACTATTTCATCCTCGGCATGGAAGAGTACGGTACTTTTGCCGAGAAGGTAGCGGTGCGCAAAAAAAATATTTACCCTAAGCCGGCTCACCTTACTCCCGAGCAGGCCGCCGCTCTGCCGCTGGCAGGGCTCACTGCCTACCGCGTGTTGTTCAGCCGCTGCCAGGCCGGGGCCGGTGATAAAGTGCTCATTTCCGGTATCGGCGGCGGCGTGGCCCTCTTTGCCTGTCAATTCGCCCTCGCCGCCGGAGCGGATGTCTATGTCACCTCCAGCTCGGAAGAGAAGATCGGCAAAGCTCTCGCTCTGGGCGCCAAGGGTGGCGGCAACTACAAAGATCCGGACTCGTTGAAGGGCCTCCAAAAACAGGCCGGCGGTTTTGATGTGGTGATCGACAGCGCCGGCGGCGACGGCTTCAACCAGTTGCTGAAAATGTGCAACAAGGGCGCCCGGGTGGGCGTCTATGGCGGAACGGCCGGCTCCTGGAACAACGTGAGCGTGCCCAATATTTTTTTCAAGCAGCTTTCCATCTTCGGTAGCACGATGGGCTCGGATGCGGAGTTCGGCCAGATGCTGGATTTCGTCAGCACCCACCGGATCGTCCCGGTGGTGGATAGTGTTTTTGATCTTAAAGATGGTAATCAGGCAATCCAGATGATGAAAAATAGCCTGCAGTTTGGCAAGATCGTACTGCGGATCGATGGCTAAAGGAAACAACGGCAGCAGCGGAAATCAAACATTCAAACATCGAACATCGAAAATCAAACCTCAAATATCACCTCCCACTACCGCACTTGCCATCTCTGCGAGGCCATGTGCGGCCTGGAAGTCCGCACCGAAGGAGCGGAAGTGCTCAGCATCAAAGGCGATGAGCAGGATGTGTACAGCCGGGGGCATATCTGCCCTAAGGGCGTTGCGCTCCAGGACATCCATACCGACAAGGACCGCCTGAAGTACCCTATCCGCAAGACACCCCGGGGCTGGGAACGCATCAGCTGGGAGGAGGCCTTCGATACGGTGGAGCAAAAGCTCCGGGCCATCCAGGATCAATACGGCCCCGATGCGGTTGGCCTGTATATGGGCAATCCAGGGGTGCACAATACCGGCACCGGCCTGTATTTTTACGATTTTG
This sequence comes from Lewinellaceae bacterium, assembly GCA_020636405.1. GTDB lineage: Bacteria > Bacteroidota > Bacteroidia > Chitinophagales > Saprospiraceae > JACJXW01. The sequence continues at coordinate 1,305,795 of JACJXW010000004.1, forward strand.
CCAATGCTCTGGGGACCCGGAACCGCTACGCTTCCCATTCGCTTGACCAGCTGCCGCAGATGTTTGTCAACGGCGAAATGTTCGGCCATCAGGCGCTCTTCCCGGTGCCCGACCTGGAGCGGACCCAATTCATTCTCGTCCTGGGCGCAAACCCGGTAGTGTCCAACGGCAGTGTCATGTCTACTCCCAATGTTAAAAAGTTGCTGCAAAATATCCGGCAGCGGCAGGGCAGGGTAGTGGTAGTTGACCCCCGTCGTACCCGAACCGCTGAGGCCGCCGATGAACACTTTTTTATCCGGCCTGGTACGGATGTTTTCCTGCTCCTCGCCTTTGTCCATACCCTTTTTGAGGAGGAACTGGCGCGTCCCAACCACGTATGGCGATTCACTGATGGTATAACCATTCTGAAGAAGGCCGTTCTGCCCTATTCTCCTGAGCGGGTGGCCGATAGGGTTCAGATCCCTGCCGAGGCCATTCGCCGGCTCGTGCGCGATTTTGCGGGGGCGGATTCGGCCATTTGTTACGGGCGGCTGGGCGTTTCGACGCAGCAGTTTGGCAGCCTTTGCCACTGGCTCATCAACGCCATCAACATTCTGACCGGCAATATGGACAGCGCCGGCGGCGTGATGTTTCCCCTGCCTGCCATTGATTTCGTGCGCCTGCTGAAACGGGAGGCCAAGGCGTTGCGCTGGCAGAGCCGCGTCCGTGGGCTACCCGAGGTGGCCGGCGACCTGCCCACTGCTGCCCTTGCCGAGGAGATCCTCACCGAAGGAGAGGGGCAGGTCCGGGCTTTGATCACTATTGCCGGTAACCCTGCCAGTTCGGCGCCCAATGTCGCCCGGATGAACGAGGCGCTGGCCAGGCTGGACTTCATGGTAGCCGTTGACATCTACCTGAATGAGACGACCCGCCATGCCGACATTATTCTGCCGCCGGCTGCCGGGTTGGAGGTTATGCACTACGATTTTGTCCTTAATATCGTCGCTATCCGCAATGTGGCCAATTACTCCCCGCCGGTATTTCCCATCGGGCCGGATCAGCGCTATGACTGGCAGGTCTTGCTGGAACTCCAAAAGCGGCTGGAACGGGGGAACCCCTTGTTGCTGAAAGCCAAACACGCGGTACTCAGCTGGCTTACCCCCGGCCATCGCCTCAACCTGGGACTCCTGTTTGGCCCGTACGGCAAGTTGGGCGGCCGTTTCCTGGATCCCAACGGGTTGAGCCTGCCCGTGTTGAAGGAAAATCCGCACGGCATCGACCTGGGCCCCTTGCAACCCTGCCTGCCTGGACGGCTATTTACCCCCGACAAGCGGATACAACTGCTTCCGCCATCTTTGCTTCCCTTCCTGGATCAGGTGGAAGCGGCCCTGGAAAGTGATATCCCCAACGGCAGGTTCCAGCTCATCGGCCGGCGCCATTTGCGGAGCAACAATTCCTGGATGCACAACAGCAAGCGGCTGATGAAAGGGCCGCCACGTTGTACAGCTATCATTCATCCCGACGATGCCGCCAGGCTGCAGGCCCAGGACGGCCAGTTGGTTACCGTCCGTTCGGCGGTCGGGTCCATTCAGCTGCCGGTAGAAGTATCGGATGAGGTCTTGCCCGGGGTTATCAGCATTCCTCACGGCTGGGGCCACGACCAGGACGGAATGCGGCTGGAAGTAGCGAGCTGGTATCCCGGCGTGAACGTCAATGCGCTCACCGACGAACAGCTGACGGACGGGCCGACGGGCAATGCCGTATTTAATGGCGTGTGGGTGGAAGTGGAGTTAGGGAGCAGGCTTGCCTGAATTCGACCCCATGCGGATCACTTCGTATTCCATGGACTTGCTCCCTGCTGCATATCAGGATGGCCCCCAAAAACTTACCGCAAAATTCATTACAGAAGCGATCACTTTGGATGGTGTTTTGAGTGAAAGCGTTTGGGAAACTTTGGAACGGAAGGACTAAAATATTTAAAAATAAAGATATGCAAAAACGAAAGTATATGAAAAACAGCTTGATAATGAATGATTTATCTTTTCCATCAATCCTCATTATGTTATTTCTGTGCTTGGCTTCCTGCAACAATACAGGCCAAAGAACCGACGGCACTCAGGATGCAGGCGAAACATCAAAACAGGAGATGAATACCCACCGGAAGCAAATGGGGGGCCTTGCCCTTTATACACTTCGGGATACCCTGGCGATAAATCCGAAAGCTGTGCTTAAAGAAGTAGCTGAAACCGGCTACAAATACATTGAAGCTGCGGGTTATTCGGAAGGGAAATTCTACGGGATGGCCCCAGCCGAGTTTAAAAACTATCTCAATGAAATTGGTTTGGCCCCCATAAGTTCGCATCATGGAGAGGTTACTCTGGACAATGCCGATGAAATGATCGCGGCAGCAAAAGAGGCCGGGTTCAGATATTTTGTGATCCCCATCCCCCCGATGGGGCATTTTAAATATGACCCTCAAACAAACACACTTGGCATGAGCGAAGAAGTGGAAGAGATCATGAACATTATCAATACCATTGCGAAGAAATGCACGGCGGCCGGGTTGGAATGTTTGTACCACAATCACAATATGGAATTTGAGGAAAATTCAAAAGGCATTGTGCCTATGGATTATTTCATTGAGAACTCCGACCCTGCCCACCTCAATTTTGAATTAGACCTGTACTGGGCAAAAAAAGCAGGAGCTGACCCTGTTCATTATTTTAACAAAGCGCCGGGGCGTTTCAAAGCCTGGCACATAAAAGATATGGACGAGCAGGGCAGGTTTGCACCGGTAGGAACGGGTAAGATCGATTTTGCCGAGATCCTGAAACATAAAGATCTGGCAGGTATGGAATACTATTTTGTCGAACAGGATAAGGCCTTTGATCAAACTCCTATGGAGGCTATAAAGATCAGCCATGATGCAATTATGGCATTAGGGTTTGAATAGGACTCGGAGCTTGTTTGGATGCCATCCTTCAATCGGACAGATGCCGCCGATTCCTCTTTAAGAATGGCGATGTATTCGTCAAAGTAGGTTGAGTCTATTTCGATCTCTGCCACTCTGATCATCAGTTCGTCGGCCGTGAATTTTGGTTCATTTTACTGCAGGACATACCGGCCAGGGCAAGCAGGAAGAATAAAAATCCTATTTTCAGGAAGTTCATGTCAGGTTTTCTTTAGATTCAATAATTTTATGCCTGCAATATAAAGTCCGGTTTGTCAATGCGCATCAACCTTCTCCATCATTTGTCGGTACTAGCCCTCCTTTTTGCCCAACCCAGCTGGGGCCAACTGCAGCCTCTAAAGGCCAGCGATGACGGCCGCTATCTCGTCACCATAGACGACAAACCCTTTTTCTGGCTGGGGGATACGGCATGGGAACTGTTTCACCGTACCAATAAGGCGGAAGCAGAGGCGTATTTCCGCAAGCGGGCGGAACAGGGCTTCAATGTCATTCAGGCCGTTGCGCTGGCCGAGCTGGATGTGTTGAATGTGCCCAACCGCAACGGCGATCTGCCCTTGCTCAATAGCGACCCCACCCAACCCAATGAAGCCTATTTCCGGTACATGGACACCCTGATTGGCCTGGCTGCGGCGCACGGGCTGTACATTGCCCTGCTGCCCACCTGGGGCGATAAGATATTCAAGGATAGCTGGGGCGTCGGCCCCGAGATCTTCAACCCTGAAAATGCCAGGATCTACGGCCAATGGATCGGCAGCCGCTACCGCAACCGCCCCAATATCATCTGGGTGATCGGCGGTGACCGGAACCCGCGGGAAGGCTCGCAGGACGTAGCCGTTTGGCGGGCCATGGCGGCCGGCGTGCAGGAAGGGGCCGGGGGCAGCGATCGGGCGCTGATGACCTTCCACCCCCAGCCGGAGCATATCGAAGCTTCCTCTTCCAAATGGTTCCATGAAGATGATTGGCTGGACATGAACATGCTGCAGACCGGCCACTGCGACGACACGCCCGTCTGGCAGCGCATGGAAGCCGATTGGAAACGTTTACCAGTAAAGCCTTTCCTCAACGGCGAGGCGATCTATGAGGCCATGCCGGTTTGCTTTGACGCCAAAAACCTCGGCTACGCCAGCGCCTGGGACGTGCGGCGGGCCGCCTACCAAAGCGTCTTCGCGGGCGCCTGCGGGCATACCTATGGCAGTGCATCAGTCATCTTTTTCTCCGAGAAAGGCGAGCATTTCTTCAGCGATCTTTACAGTTGGCAGGAATCTCTGGATCTGCCCGCCGCCAACCAAATGCGGCATCTCAAGGCCCTCATGGGAAGCCGCCCCGCCCGGGGCCGCACGCCCGACCAGTCCATGCTGGCCGATGAAGGCAACAACGCCTTCGATTATATTTCGGCGATAAGGGGGGAGGGGTACGCCTTTTTTTACACCGCACACGGGCTGCCCATTACGGTGAACATGGGGAAGATCTCAGGTAAAAAAATCAGAGCAACATGGTTTGACCCCCGGACGGGCAAGGCAACAGTTATTGGAGATTTTGACAACAAAGGCTGGCAGACATTCGCCCCGCCCTATGTTTGGTCGCCGGTGCCCGGCCACCGCACAGACCTGGTGCTGGTGTTGGATGATGTGGGGAAGAACTACAAAGCGCCTGGCCTGTAAGCGTATATTTGGAGGCCGTTTTTCAGCCCAAAGGGTGGGGCTCATTCTTCTTCCTCCTTCAAAATATAGAATGTCCCTCTTCCTTTTCCTATCCTTGATATTAACCTTTCATTTTGAAAGTATTGAAGGTCTTTTTTTATAGTATTCCTGGACTCATCTAAAAATTGGCTCGACACATCCTTTATCTTTATTGGCTGGTTTTTTCTTATGAATTCAAGTATATCCTTTTGCCTTTGATTCAAATAGGGGCCCTTCTGTTGAAATGCCCTGTACTTGATCTCCAGTTTTTTGATTGCCTCTTCAAGGCTTTCTAAAAAAAACAACATCCATTTATCAATGATTTCCTCTTCGGTATTTCGATACTGTTGGGCATCCATTAAGACGCTGTAATATTCTTTTTTCCTTTTCTCGATTTGATTTTCAAGTGATACATATTGAATAAAATAATATCCGCTCTTTAAGAGTAATAAGTTCGTCAATAGCCTTGATAACCTTCCATTCCCATCTTGAAATGGATGTATGGATAAGAATTCATAAATAAAGGCGCCGGCCGCAATTAATGGATGAATTTCCCCCTGTTCTAAATTTCTGTTTGTCCAGGCGATCAGAGTTTCCATCTCTTTTTTAACCAGAAATGGTTCGGTGGTGTTAAAAATCACCCTCTGGCTTCCTCCCGGATATTTCGCTACTACTTTATTAGATAACAGCTTGTATCTCCCTCTATGGCTTTGGTCCTTGCTGCTAAACTTCAACAGTATATTGTGAAGGTTGAATATATTCCCTTCTGTCAATTCAATATCTTCATAGTTCTCCATTATAGTTTCCAGCGCCTCATAATAACCAAATACTTCTTGTTCATCCCGGCTTTGTAGCTTCGTAATTTTGAGGTTCTGTATTAACGTCTCTATTTCTGTATTTGTCAAAGTTACTCCCTCAATTCTCGTTGATGACCCTATGCTCTGAATGGTTGCTATTCTTTTTAATTCTTTCAGGTATTTGCTTTCGCCCCTTTCTACATTCACCCAAAAACCTTTGAAGGAATCTATAAACCCGATCTTTTTTATTATCCCTTGAGTGGTTGTAAAATCGAATCGAAGCTTTTTATCCATGTATTACCCATATTTTATCCAAAAATAAAGACAACTTGCTTAATTCACAATAACCCCATCCGTTTTTTATCCATATTTTATCCAATTGTGGAACGCGCGCCTGCCTCCCTCCCTCGTAGGCACGTTCGGCAGTCTCTACAACCAGTTTGCCGTCGAGTATAGGCCCCGAATAGGTACGTGGGCCTCCCTGGCCATCCGTTTCCTGGCCGCCGTCCACAATCTCCTCCACGTTCAGGGCGCGCAGCCTGGCCAGTGCTGTTGCATCTGTGCCTTCGATCCCATGTTTACGTGCAAAGTTTATCCCGATCGTTTCCGCCGAAACGGGGTAGTACGGGTCAGCATTTTCTTCGCGGATCGGCCTTCCCGTCAGGACGCCATCGCGGCCTCCGCCAGACTCACTGATCGCCTTATGGAAAAGGCCTTGGGCAGGCGGTATGGCCAACAGGGAATGTACGGAAACACCACCGGCAGTTTGGCTTCCGGCTTGGCCCCGGCAGGCAGCCACAAATTGAGATAAAGGCAATCTTCCGATGAGCCTTCAGTAATTGATCCGGGCGCTGCACCCCATCCTGCCTGTGCACAATTTGGGCCAAACTCGCTTGCCTCGCGCACCCCCTCCCATGCGGGCACGGGTTGGGGCGGGCGCCAACGGTATTCGCCAACCGGCGGAGCAGCATAGGGAATGCCCTTGAAGGTAGATACCTCCCCGTCGGTTACACCTCGAACAATTCCCGATGTGATACGAACGATAGGTGCTTCTTTATCAGGAATATTTTGTGCCAAGGGCCATTGGGCACTCATGATGACTAAAAACAGTCCGATGATTGTCGTTTTCATAGCGCTGCATTTTTACAAAAATTTACCGAAGAACTCGTTGAGCTTGCCCATTGCCTGAGCTACATATTCAGGAACATAATAGGTTTGAATGTGGGTAGCTTCTGGAATCAGAAATAATTCTTTCTCACTTGTGCCGGTAGCAAGGTTGAATGCATTGTCGGTCATGTAGTAGGTGTCGGCTTTGCTGCCTGCCATCATCAACAATGGCTGATTGATTAAATCCATGTTGGTGGCGGCGTCAAATTCCATCAGGTCGAGCAGGCTGCTCATGGTGTAGCGGAATGTGGAATTGGGGTGCGCATGGGTCCTGTTGTAATAATAATGCCCTTCGCGATACAGGTCAAACGGCATTTTGTCTGCCATTTCATCGGTTATTTTTGCATCGGCGGCATAGCGAATTTCCTCGCCTGCTGCTTCCAGGGCACGGGCTTCAGTAGCCTGTTGTAATCGTTGCTGAATGGTCGACAGCCCGGAATTCATGAACCCGTTGCGCCTTACCAGGCCGGAATTAAACATGCTCAGGGTAGCCACCGCTTTAAAGCGTTTGTCGGTTTGAGCGGCCTTTAATGAATAGCCGCCGCCACCACATATGCCCAGTAAACCCAGGCGGCCGGCATCTGCGCCTGCATATTGTGTGATAAAATCTGCCATCCCCCGAATGTCCTCAATGCGGTTGGCCGGCTTGTCCACATTGCGCGGCGCTCCGCCGCTGGCGCCCTGGTAGGACGCATCGGCAGCAATGGCGATGTAACCGGATTCCGCTAAACGCTGTGCGTATAATCCAGCTACCTGCTCTTTGACCCCACCGTTGGGGTGGGCGACCACCACCGCCGGATATTTCTTCGACGAGTCATAGCCGGCAGGTGTGTAAATATTGGCAGCGATGTCAATGCCATTCAGTTTATACCTTACAGGGTGAATATTCACCTCGCCTGGCACATTTGCTGTAATGGCATCCTGGTAAACCAGGCCAAAAGGGTTGTTTGTCCTGGTTTGTCCTGAAGCAATGATGCTTGTTGTCATGAACATAGCAATCAAAAATTGGTGTTTAATTTGTCTTTTCATCTTTGATTTCTGCCTTTATTTGGTGTCAGATGGCAAGCACTTCGGAAGTGCCTTCCATCTAATCGTTTCATTCATCCAATCCTTTTTCCTTCAACCATTCCGACATTAAATCGGCTATTTCCAAATTATTCAAGTCTGAAAAAGGAAAATGCGTATTGCCTTTAATCCCAATTTCCGGCAAGTGCACAACCGTCACATCACCGCCATGCCGGTTTACGGCGTCCCGCCATAGCCTCGCCATTTCAAGCCGCACGCGCCAGCCATCCGTTCCGGGATTAGGGTCAGGGGTATCCGGAATGTAGTCCCCATAGTAGATGATGACGGGAATCTTTGTCAGCTTTGAAAAATCATCCATTGAAACGCCAACGGCTTCTAACGGGCCGGCCGAACTCGCTATGGGCGCAGGCACTTCTCCTTCGGGAAACAAAAAACCACTTCCCGGCTCATAAGATACAATGGCCTTTACCTCCTTATTCTTTACGGCTGTGAGCCACCCCATTCCACCCGCATGCGAATGCGTTACAAGAATGGCGGGGCCAATTTTATCGAACAGGGCCGAAACAGCATCCACGTTCACATTCACATCGATCGGCCCGATGTTGGGCGTCAACTGGCGAAAATATTGATTGAGCGCCTCGGGATCCTTGGAGAATTGCACCCCTGGGAAATAGTCTGGCCATACCCCAATTCGAAATACGTTGAACCAGAACTGCTCATCCGGTGTGGGCGTAATCGTAGCTTCCACACTACTCCGCCCGGCGTTTCCACGCCTGGGCTGATCCATCAAATAGACGCCAAAACCCCGCCTTAAAAAAATGTTCTGATAACCATCCCGTCCATCTGGCGTAGTCTCCCATGTTTTTGAAAACAGGCCGATGCCGTGCCAGAACACCAGCGGCAGTTTCCTGGGGTTTTCGGGTATCTGATAAAATACGTAAGCGTGGTCGCCGTGAAACGTTTGGCCTTCAGGCGTGCGCCTGATGGGGTCAAATGTTCCCGGATTGCTTATGACGGAACCGCCTACCGCAAAGCTGCCCTGATCCTGTAAAACGATTGCCCGGTTGGCCCTGTTGACGGCACAGCCTGATAGGATTGTCAGGAATACAATGGGCAGAAGCTTCGCTGTCAGGTATCTCATTTTTTGCATTGTTTTGCATTTTTACTTCTTTACCGGCTCCATTACTTCCGACAAGGCCTTTCTGCCATCCTCCGCTTCCTTTACGCCAGTCGTGGATTCAACAATAGCCAGCAGGTGCATGAGCTGCGCTTCGGTAAAGCCAAGGTGGCGCGCTATCCGCATGTGGCCTTTCAGCATGGGGGTTACGCCACCCAGGTTGACAAGGGCTGAAATGGTGGTGATTTCCCGGTCTTCAAAACTCAAAACGTCGCGCTCAAACAGGCCGGCGAACAAATGTTCTTTCAAAAAAGTATCAATTTCCGGGCTGAATGCGCCGTAACCCGATCGGGGGGGCGTAATTTGTGGCTGCCCGGTGAGGCTTTCCAATACTTTTTTGCCTCTTTCATATTTGCTCGACGTATCTGTGACGGGCGAGGCCGTTCTGCCCATTTCGTCGGTGATGCCCTGTGCTTTTCTCGTTTCCAGTACGGCAATCAGCGTATTCAATCCCTGAATGCTTCGGGGGAAACCACAGTAAGCATGAAGGTGGACCAGCACCTCTTTGAGCTCATTGATGGTGAGGCCGGCATCCAGCCCGTCGTGCAGGGCCATTCCGAGCCGGCCCAGATCCCCTTTGGCGGCCAGGGATGAAATGGCTACGATATGCCTGTGCCGGGGTTCGAGGGCATTCAGGCTGAGGTGGGCCTGTTCTTCCAGGCTTTTGGCCCGGCCCATTTCATATTCTTCCGCTGCCACTTCATGGAGCCAGATCACTCTTCCGTCCGGATGCTCGGGGGTGATGGCCAGTTGCACAAACCAATGATCATGTGATGCACCGTGCCAATGCTCCACATCCGGCGGGCATCGCACCACGTCGCCCTTGCGCAGGATTTGCAACGGCTTTCCTTTTTCCTGGTAATAGCCTTTGCCATCCAATCCTATGAGCGTTTGTCCGCCGGGGTGTTTGTGCCATTTCGAGCGGGCTTTGGGTTCAAAGATCACATTGCCCATAGATGCATTGAAGGCGCTGTCGGCCGGCAGAAGTGGGTTCACCCATACGGTTCCTTCAAAATTGCCGCCTTCAAGTTTATCGCCTGATGGGAATATGGTGTTGAGTATATCGGGTGGAGTTTGCGCTTTGGACTGTAAGCAGTATAAAGTCAGGAGCAGAAATATTTTGATTGTTGAATTGCACATCATGGCTTTTTTTTTACCCTGCAAAGGTCTTGGTATTTCTCAGGCAAAGAGGTATACAGATTACGGATTTGCCTACCAATATTACTGATTTGGGCCTGTCCGGTAGTGGAGGGACGAATAAAACTGTAATTTGGGTTGAGTAAAACAACAGCGATATGGATAACCTGCGGCGATTCGAGACAATCCGCGATTACAACCTGTTCAACAACAATGAAACGCTACACCCGCTGGTGAGTGTCGTTGACTTGTCGAAGGCAAGCCCCAGGCAAGCTTCCAGTATGTACTTTGGCTTTTATACCATCTTTTTGAAAGAAGTCAACTGCGGTGACCTGCGGTACGGCCGGCATACTTATGACTACCAGGAAGGAACGCTGGTATTCATTGCGCCCGGACAGGTGGTCAGTGTTGACAACAGCGGGGAAATTTATCAACCGAAAGGATATGCGCTCCTCTTTCACCCTGATTTTATACATGGCACCGCCCTCGGGCGGCATATTCAGGACTATACCTTCTTCGGCTATCAATCGAATGAAGCGCTCCATTTATCGGAACGCGAAAGGAAGCTCGTGCTGGATTGCTTTTCAAAAATCGAATATGAATTGGAGCATGCCCTTGATAAGCACAGCAAACAATTGATCGTATCCAATATCGAAATGCTATTGAACTATTGCGTCCGTTTTTACGACCGGCAGTTCATCACCAGAGATAATGTAAACAAGGGGGTTTTAGAAAAATTTGAAGAACTGTTGAATAGTTATTTTTCATCCGGTAAGCCACAGGAAATCGGCCTGCCCTCTGTGGCTTATTGTGCTCAGGAACTGAACTTATCCGCCAATTATTTCGGTGACCTTATCAAAAAAGAAACGGGCACATCAGCACAGGAATACATCCAACTGAAATTGATTGACGTGGCCAAGGAGCGCCTTTTCGACCCTGCCAAATCCGTCAGCGAGGTGGCTTATGGACTGGGGTTTAAATATCCGCAGCATTTCAGCCGGATATTTAAACAAAGGGTGGGGTATACCCCCAATGCATACCGGATGTTAAATATCAATTAATCTGTCAAAAGGATTATTCTGAAAATTTTATCAATTCCAAATATCATGGCAAATTTCACGCTAAGCATCAACGGCAAAAAGCAGCAAGTAGACGTTGACCCCTCCACCCCCCTCCTGTGGGTACTGCGAGACCACCTCAACCTGGTGGGCGCCAAATACGGCTGCGGAGTTGCTCAATGCGGCTCCTGCACCGTCCATCTTGAAGGAGTGGCCGTTCGCTCCTGCATGTTGCCCATTTCGGTGGTCGGCAACCAGTCCATCACTACCATCGAGGGGCTATCTGAAAAAGGCGATCATCCGGTGCAGAAAGCCTGGCTGGAACACGATGTAGCCCAGTGTGGCTATTGCCAAACCGGCCAGATCATGAATGCCGCCGCATTCCTGAAAGCCAACCCCAACCCCAGCGATGAGGAGATCGAAGCGGCCATGAGCGGTAATATCTGCCGCTGCGGCACTTACGTGCGCATTAAAGCGGTCATCAAGACGGCTGCTGCGGGATGATTGCTGGATGGCTATAGTGCTGTATTGTTCGTTGCGCTATGGCAACTGGCAATTCAGCCGCCCAACCAGCCCCACAATCCAACAATAAAACAATCCAGCAATATAACAATCCAACAATATAACAATATGGCTATCGTAAAAACAACATACAACCGGCGTTCTTTCCTGAAAACCACTGCCCTCGCCGGGGGCGGAATGATGCTGGGCTTCAGTTGGCTGGCGGGATGTCAGCCGGCCTCCGAGGAAGCTCTTGAAATGCCTAAGGAATGGTTTGAGATCAATAGCTTTTTGAAGATCGGGGAAAACGGCGTGGTGACCATTCTGTCGCCCAATCCGGAATTCGGGCAGAACGTAAAAACGGCCATGCCCATGATCGTGGCGGAAGAACTCGATGTGGACTGGAAACAGGTCATTGTGGAGCAGGCGCCATTCAATACGGATCTGTATACCCGTCAATTTACCGGCGGCAGCCAGGGCATCCGGCAGGGATGGCAGGGCCTTCGAATGGCAGGGGCCACGGCGCGCCAACTGCTCAGGGAGGCTGCTGCTCAGGCCTGGCAGGCGCCCGTTGAAGAGATTACCACCGAGGCGGGCGTACTTTACCATAAGAACAGCGGCAAATCGGCAGGCTACGGCGAAATGGCCTCAGCCGCCGCCGGCCTACCCGTGCCGGAAGAGGTGCAACTGAAGGACGTGAAGGACTTCCGGATCATTGGCCAATCCCGCAAGAACGTGGATGGGCTGAAAATCGTGACCGGGCAGCCGCTATTTGGAGTGGACTACCGCCGCGACGGCATGCTTATCGCTATGATCTCCCACCCGCCTGCCTTTGGGATGAAACTGAAATCGGTGGATGACTCGGCGGCAAGGAACATGCCTGGTATTAAAGACATTTTCACCATTAAAACGTATGAGGAGGAATACGAAAGGAATGCTTTTGATACGAACACCTTCCCCGAACTGGTTGCCATTGTCGGCAACACCACCTGGGAGGTAATGAATGCCAAAAAGGCGCTGAGGATCGAGTGGGAACCCTTCTCCGATTATACGGAAACCGTCAATTCCTGGGGAGGGAAACAGTCCGTTCGCATTCCCGCAGGCCTGGAGAACACTTCGGGGCACATCGCAAAGATGGCGGAAATGGCAGCCAAACCGGGGAATGTATTGCGCAAAGACGGTGACCCGGAAGCGGCCTTCAAAAATGCGGCAAAGGTGATAGAACGCACCTATACCGCTCCCTTCCTGGCCCACAACTGCATGGAGCCGATGAACTTCTTCGCCCACGTAACGGCGGATAAGGCCGAGTTGGCCGGGCCGCTACAGGCGCCGGAATTTATAGAGCAGACATTGTCCGCCCGGCTCGGCATGCCACTCGAGAAGATCGATATCCACATGACCCGAATGGGCGGTGGTTTCGGGCGCCGGGCTTATAGCCACCATATGGTCGAAGCGGCGGTCATTTCCCAGAAAGTAAATGCCCCCGTCAAGCTGCTTTATACCCGTGAGGACGATATGACTTTTGGCATTTATCGCCCGGCCTACCACGCTACCTACCGCGCCGCTTTAGATGCCGACAATAACCTCATCGCCTACCAGGTAAAGGCCGGCGGCATCCCGGAGAGCCCCCTGGGCCGTGGAGCTGCCAACCGTTTCCCGGCCGGCGCCGTGGATAACTACCTTGCCGAAGAGTGGGCGATTGCGTCTAATATTACCATCGGAGCGTTCCGGGCGCCAAGGTCCAACTTTATCGGTGGAGCGGAGCAATCGTTCCTGGACGAAGTAGCGGAGGCCGCCGGTAAGGACCCGATTGAGTTTCGCCTGGATCTTCTGAAACGGGCGCAAAATAACCCTGTGGGAGAAAACAACGACTACGACCCGGCTCGTTATGCCGGGGTGCTTGAGCTGGCAAGGGAGAAATCAGGCTGGGGCCAGGAACAACCCAACATACACCGCGGCGTTGCCGCCTATTTCTGCCATAATTCCTATGTGGCCCACGTGCTGGATTTGACAATCGAGAAAGGAAAGCCGCGGATAGAAAGGGCCTGCTGTGCCATTGATTGTGGCATTGTGATCAACCCTGATGCTGCCGCCAATATGGCTGAGGGGGCTATTGTGGACGGTATCGGGAATGCCTTTTTCGGCGCCATGACCTTCAAGGAAGGCGTTCCGGAAAAGAACAATTTTAATAATTATCGCATGATCCGGATAGGTGAGGCCCCCAAAGCGATTGATGTTCATTTCGTGCAAAACGACATTGATCCCACGGGCATGGGCGAACCGCCCTTCCCGCCTATTTTCGGAGCAGTTGCCAATGCGCTGTACAAAGTGACAGGCAGGCGTTCCTATGATCAGCCTTTCCTCGGGGATAAACAGGTGCTTGGATAGGCAGGCCTATATTGCCTTCTGCCTTAACTCCTGACACAACGGGCAGTAATACGTCGACCGGCCCGCGACCGTGTCCCGCTCCAGTTCGTGACCGTCGCGGGGGCAGGTTCCACCCTTATCGCGGTGGTTCCAGAGCCATTCGTCGGGATAATTGACATAGTCGGCGTGGTTGGCGATGGCCGTTTGCAGGATGGCCTGCATGCGGTGGGACAGCTCCCGGCGGGTTTTGCCGTCTAACGCGGGGAGGAGGGAAGCCGGGTGGATGCCCAGTTGCCAGCAAACCTCATCGGCATAGAGGTTGCCCATGCCGGCCAGGTTGGACTGGTTGAGGAAAAACCCTTTTATCGTGCCTGTTTTCCCGCTCATTTTTTCCAGGAATTCGGCCTCGGTGATCACCAGGGCGTCTTCTCCTAGTTTTTTCTCGCGGATGAATTCGTCCTTGTCCTCCAGATAGTAGATGTGGGCCAGTTTGCGGGGGCAGTCGAAGCCCAGTCGTTGGCCGTCGGGGAACAGAAAGGCGAAGCGTTCGTATTTGGGGCGTTGCTCCGGTTCATCGTAGGCGTAGAACTCCCCGGTCATACCAAAGTGGAAAAGCACGTCGTGGCCGTTGTCCAGTTTGGCGAACAGGTATTTGCCCCGCCGGTAGGAGCCAGTGAACTGCCGGCCTTTCATCTTTTGGGCAAAGGCCTCGCCGCTGATATTGCGGAAGATGTGGTTGGTTTCGTGCAGCTCCACTTTTTCGATCGGCTTATTCAGGGCGACGCCGTCGAAGTTGATCTTCTTGGTGTTGACTTCGGGTAGTTCGGGCATGGATCATCAGGGAATTATTCTCTGGATTAACCTTGGAACCAGGGCTTTTGTTTTCAGTTTGATCGGAAGGAGGCCCTCTTCCTGAAGGCCCTGCCTCTTTATGGGAAAAGGCCGGGTACAGAGTAGCTATGCGTTCCTTTGGAAAGTTCTTCCGCGAGATTGAATTTTACTGAACGGTTGAAATCCGCGAGGCTGTATATATAAACCTCTCCTGCCGTCAGGTCATAAATGTTGGAATATACGCTTAGTTCTTCCTGGTGGGTCAAGGAAAGGATGTTCCGAACATGCTCAACAGTAGCGCTGCTGTCCACCTGGAGGATCTCCAGCGCCTTGCCGTAGCGGGGGCAGGCCTCTTCTCCACCGTATTCGGGGTCAGTTACGTTGAAATTGGTAAGTATCTGGTAGGCTCTTTTCCGGTAGGTAAAAGTCAGCTCCCCATCGTAGGCGCCGACAATTACGGACTGGCCGGTGCGGTCGGCGAAGAGGAGGTGCACCTGCTCCAGGTCCGGCAGCCGGTAGGGCCGGATAAATTCAATCGCCTCTTCTACATTGGAACAGTGCTGGAGTACTTCCGTCCAAATGTAACAGTTGCAGTCCTTCTTGCCCGAAAGATCCAGTGGCACAAAGGGCGTAGCGGTGCCGTCGAAGAAGAGCCCTTCCGTGTTCATGCCACCCTGGGCGTATCCTTCGCTTTCGAAATCGAAAACCACCATACCGTAGGTGGTATCTGTGGCTGGTTCGAAACGCGCCCGCGCATCGCGGGCGAACCAGTCTTCGTGGTTGCCCACCAATACGCGCTGCCCGTCGGTGACAACGACGATGAGGCAGGGGAAAGCGGCGTGGAAGGTGAAAATAAGAATGAGGCTAGGGATCAACTTCTTCATAGGGAACGATTTTTTCTGCATAAAACTAATGAGGCCTTCTTATCGGTTACCAGGAGGATGGTTCACCAGATGTTGATCTCCGAGAACTTTACCAGCAAATCCGGGCGCATGGACGGCGCGTGGCCCGGGAGATGGGTATAACCAACCAGCCCCAGTTCTACCGTCTTGGGAAAACCGGGGAGTTCTTCTTCGCGCAGCAATATCCACTTTTCTTCTTCCGGGTTTTGATAGGAAAGGCTGAAGTGCTGCCCCTGCCGGAGGATACGCAGCCGCAGCCTCCTTGGGCCGGGCTTGTCGATCTTTACAGAAGATTTTCCGTCGCGGGTATAGTTGGCCCCTACCTTGAGTTTCGGGTTGCCTCCTGTACCCAGGGTGATCATTAAGTAGTTTTCCCGTCCGCTTTCAGGATCGCGAACCAGGATGCCTCCCTGCTGGAAACCCCTGTCGGGCGCCCGGGTGCTGTCGGAGGCGCTTTGCACCTCTACCAGGGCTTCGAACTGAAAATCGCCGCTGTGGTTTCTTTTAAGCATGGGGCCGGTTTGCTCATCCATCCATTCTGATTCCATAAAGGGTTTGAGGTAGATCGACCGGCCCGACTGGAAGGCATTGGCCAGTCCGGAGCCAACCCGTATCCACCCTCCGGGCAAAGTATCTGTGGTGTGGGGGTTGCCGGCTGGTGCGGTTCTCATCGCCGCCACGATATCCAACAAGGCGCGGGATGGCAGGATGCGGTTATTGTCGCCCCAGAAGGCCTCATCGTATTCGGAGGGCAGGCTGAGCATGAGCTGCTTTCTGTTCCATTGCTCCGTGCGGGAAAAACGGGGGACACTATCCTGCTTCAATCCGGTAATCAGCAACTGTTCTGTTACCTCGAGTTCCAGGCCTAGTTCCTTTTTGGGTTGGCGGTAGGCCACGGTGTGGTAAAAAGTGGCGTTGTTCAGATACCATTTGCCGGCGAAGTGCTCGAATTCAACCACTACAGTTGAGCGCCGGATCCGGAATTCTATTTTAAGGAGTTTAGCAAAGAGCTTATCGGTTCCGGAGAGGTGTTCCAGGTTGGGTAAACCACGTGGGCTGATGCCGGCCTCCATCCGAACTATGGCATGGCTGTTCTTGTCTATGAAAAGTCGCCCGGCGGATAGCGCCTGTTTTACATCGGGGCGCTGGTCAAAACCGACGACATAAAGGGCCCGCCCGTTGAAATGGATGATACTGTCCAGCCAGTATTCGTACTGATCCAGATAATCCTTTTGCAAGTAAGTGGGCTGGTGGGCCGCCAGGCTCATGCCCGCCAGGCGGTGCGGGCTGCCGGCGGGGTGGAAGTCTTCGAACAGGCGGGTGGAACGCACATCTTCACTGCGCCGCCCTCTAATCAGCCGGAGTTGGATGCGCTCCCCCGCTTTTTCCCCGGGAAAATAAGCCGCTTCGAATAATCCCTCCGCTACCGATAGATATCCTTGCTGATCTTGAATGATCTCCCGGAAAAAACCCGGGTGCAGGTGGGGCTGGGAGTTGTAGTTCTCCGGTATTCGGGCAATAGCCTCCTGAACCAGCGCCCGGGCGGAGGCGGGCCTGACTTCTATAGCTTGCAGGAGGAAGGCTTCCGGATGCAGGAAGACAAGGGGCATTGTATCGCTGATGAATGCCTTTGCCGGCAAGGTGACAGGCCGGTAACCCAGATAGGAGATCCGCACGGAATCCATGTGGTTAGGAAGGTAGAGGTGGAACAAGCCTTCCTCATTGGTGAGCGTCCCCCGGTAGGAAGAACCCATGGACAGGGCGTGTGCTCCGGCAAGTGCTTTGTTGTTGTCTCCTGCGATAACCCGCCCCCGAATGGACGTCGGCTGGCCGGGCAGGGCAAAGAAAGAAAATAGCAGGTATGTTGAAAAAAAGAAGTTCTTCACAGCGATCGGGTGGTTGGTATGAATTGGAAGTAATATGCTTCCTTTTCATTCGAAAATCGTTCGGATTGCTCATTTCGAACCATTCTTCACCTCCTTTCGGTACTGCGAAGGGCTCATACCGGTAAACTTCCTGAAAACGGTATTGAAGGAAGTCTTGGAGTTGAAGCCCGCCTCGTAGGCAATGGCCAGGATCTTCAGGTGCTGCCGGGCGGGGTCCCGAAGCAGGGCCTGGGTTTCCCTCACCCGGTAGGCATTGATGAAATCGGAAAAGTTCTGTTCCAGCCGTTCATTGACCACCTGGGAGATGTAGTATCGGTTGACGCCGAGTTGGTTGGCGAACTCCTCGATCGTCAGGTTGGGCTCCAGGTAAGGCTTGCTTTCTTGCGTGTGCTGCAGTACGCGCCCGAGTAGATTATCCTTATCGGTTTCGGAAAGGGAAGACCCCTGGTATTTCTGGCTTTCTTCCCGGTTCTCATCCAGGGGGGCATAAGCCAGTTGGGGTTGGGCAAGGGAGAAATAAGACAGCAGATAGACCATCACCACGCAGGCTATCTGAACCACCACAAAAAGGGCCTGGCTAACAGCTATACCGAAGACGGCCAGCAGAATGGCGGAAAAAGACAAGCCGTAAATGGCAGTCAGCCCGATGATCAGCCCCTTGAGCCAGCCCAACGGTACGTAACCTCCCGCTTCCCCTTCCTTCGCTTCTGCCCGCAGCACCATCCGTATAGAAAGAAAAGAATAATAGAAGATCTGGATATAAAGGAACAGCAACAGCAGGATCTCTACCATATCTTCCCCGCCCTGGCCCTGCGGCGCGGGGCTGAGGGTATGGGCCCCCGTCATAGCCAGGGTATAGAAAAGGAAAGGGGAAAGATGGGCCAGCCAGCCTTTTATGGACAAAGGCCCTTTCAATAGAAGGTGAATAAAAATGTAAACCAGCGGTGCATATAAGTAGACCGTACCGCCCAGCAGGTCTGAAAAATATGCTATTAACGCCTGTCCGCGGTAGGGACGGAGCAGCCGTTCCATCAGGCCCAGCGAAAAGATCAGGGTGAATACTCCCAACACCTGATTAGGCCGGCGGTTGGCCCGGCGGCTGATCAGGAGAATGGAGAGTAGTATGCCTTGTAGGGCGCCAAGGATGGAAAGTATGTCCTGCCAGGAGGTTTGCATGCCCCTAAGATACGATTAAGGGGAACTTCTACTGAATTTTGAAGGCCATGGAGTTGATCAGCCGTTCCGCTACGTCCCCCGGGCATCGCGCTTTCACATTATCAAAGTGGTATATATCGCCGGGTTGGGCCCTGTTTACCAGGCTGCGGCTTTCCGCATTGAAGCGGGGGCCGGCGTTGACCACGGTCACGGGCTCCTGTTGCGGAGCGAGGTAGGTGAGTTGGTAGCCCTGGATCACACAATGGGCGTCAAAATCAAAGTCGTCGAGGAAGGCGGATACGCCGCCCTGGGCTTTAAATTCGCCGTTGCTTATGGCGCCGCCGGTGTACTTGCTGAGGCGGGCCACCGGGCCGGGTATGCGCTTCACGCGGAAGATCCTGCTGCTTTCAATCCCGCCGCCGCTGACCGTTATCCGGCATTCGCCCGGCCTGCTTACCATGACGGTGTAGTTGGATGGGCCTACCTTCTGGATACGGCCGTCGCCGCCGCTGATGCTCACCATCAGGCCGTCGGAAGAAACCCCCGCGGCCAATACGAAAAGCGGATTTTCCACACCAATGTAAAGGATATTCATTTTTTCAGCATAAAGAGCGATTGCCGGCTCTCTTACCGGGTACGCCGGCTCTTGTTCTGTATGAACGGCCAGGCGCTCCGCCTGCTCGTTAAAGGGCTTATCCTGGACAAGAATATCACCGCCTCCATAAAAGTGGTAAAAGTTGAAAGTCAGGGAAAGCAGGAGCATACTTCCCAGAAAAAGGACGATCCAATTGGGCTGGTTGTCCCGTGGGTTGTTGAATTGAATGGGGGATCTCGGTTCAGACATGTTTAGATTTTTTGAGGTAAAGTTAAATGATGTGCGTTTTCATCCAATTTCCAAAAATTGAGGTGGATTGTCAATACTTATGAAAGTAAGTGCTTTTGAATGTGAACCTATTTCAGTACTGCCCACTTGAGTGTAAACTTATTTTAGGACGAGGGATAGATCAATTTTCTGTATCCTCCAAGGCCACCTGTCTGGCGTTGGACACTCTTGATGGCCAGGAAGTTGCGGAAGGCTTGGTGTCATTCCGACTTCTGCTTTCCGACTTCCGACTTCCGACTTCTGTCCTACACTAGAACGGTAGCCTCCTCCAAATAAGTGACATTGATTTTCAGGGACTTGCGAATAGCGAACAGCGAATTCCGAACAATCCCTAGGACGACACCATTCCACCACTCCACACTCCAACGTCTACTCTGATACCATTACTGCAACCACCTCAGCGCTTCCTCCAGTATCGTGTCCTTCCCGGCGGCCCGGTCCTCCTCCGCCCAGTCTACCCGGATATCCGGCTCCACACCATGCTCAATAATAAAGCCATCGGGCAGCCAGGTGATGGACGAACTGAAGTTGAACGCCCAGCCGTTGGGCAGTTCCCAGCCCACCGGAGCGCCGCCGCCGCCGCCGGTTCGATCGCCGATGAGGGTAACGTTGGGAAAGGCCTTCATCATGGCGGCAAAGAAGTTGCCGGCACTGTACGTGGTGCGATTCGTGAGCACCACTACCTTGTCTGCCAGCCGTTTGCCTTCCGGTTCGAGGAAAGCCGGGTCCGGCTCGGTGAAATCATCGCGTCCCGGGCCGTTCTTATAGATGGTGGTGTATATGTGGCGGCGCTGGTCCACAAAGCGCCGGGCAAGGCGGAACCCATTTTCGGGATTCCCGCCTTCGTTATTCCGGATGTCAATGACCAGGCCTTTCAGCCCGGCAAATTTGTCCGCCAGATAATCCAGGTCTTCATCCTGAATGGGGCCGTTAAAACTGCGGTACCAGACGTACCCAACCGAATCGATAACCGTATTGAACAAACTGCCGGTGATCTCAAAATCTCCCCAGTAGTTTTCCTCCAGAAAGAAGCGGTTAAAATTCTCGGGCGCCCCCGCGTACCAGGGATAAAAATAAGTGTCGGACTCGGAACGCAGATTGATGTGGCCATCCTTCAGGATGTCCAGCATTTCCGTGAGCAGCCCCCACAGCTCCCGCTCTGTCATGTCCGCTCTTACCCGCGGCCGGTAGGCTTGGTAGACGCTGTCCCAGTCCACATTCTTGTATTCAAAAAAGGAGTAGCGTTCGTCCAGTGTCTTCCAGAGGATCTCAAAATTCTCCTCCGGGGTGTTCGCCGGATCCGGGCCGAAGAAGGGCTTTTCGCAGGAGAGGAGAAGAAGAAGTATGGAGATGATTATGGTATATTTCATAGTTTGATTTTTTCGGCTGCCATTCTGACGTTGGACACTGTTGGAAGCAGGTGAGCTGCAGCAGCCTGCCGCGGTTGCGAACACCGAAATCCGAACCGCGAACTTGTCCAGCATAAGACGGATACCCATGTTTTTAGTTTTGCCATTTATGTTCAGACACTTACACATTTGAACTATATCCGTATCCTGATCCCCAGGGTAAACCCATGGCGGGCGGCATTGACGCGGCGCTGCCCGTCGTAGTGGTAGAATTCCCAGTCGTAGGCGAAGCGCAGCTGGTTTCCGCCGGCAATGGGGTAGGCCAGCTCCAGGCGGGACTGAATGCCGGGGAAGCGGTTGAGGGTCAATACTTCACTTTCTTCCAGGCGTTCTTTCAGCCAGTCGTGCTCGGGGTCGATGTAGTTGTAGAGGTTGAGGTAACTGGGGCGGATGACGTGGCTCAGCAGGGGCAGGGCGCCGGTCCAACCCAACGTCACCTCCTTTTCCCGTATTTGAAAAGCCCGTTCTCCCCGGATGGAGGCGCCAAGGGTGTTGGCGATAAAAAAAGATATGAACCCCGTATCGTTCTGGGGTGTCAGGCGTATGCTGTTGTGCCAGCGGTAGTATCCGCCGAAGAACCAGGTGAAGCGGCCCGTGGAAAGGGCGGGCACCCGGCGCAGGTACTGGTAAGACAGGTTGATCTGGAAAAAACTGCTGGCCATAGGGCGCAGCTCGGTGGCGTTCTTCGAAGACAGCCGCCCGAGATCTCCAGCCAGGGCGAGCCGGCTTATGGAATGGGGCTTTCGCTTTTCAAAACCCAGGACGATGGCCAGGGGGGCGCCCGTGTAGGCCATTGGAGACACCGCGGGGTCCTGTAGGCGGTGGGCAGCGCTGCCCAGCCCGAGTTCCAGGTAGCGAAAACGGGGTGGAGCCTCCTGTCCGAAGGCCGCCTGTGCTATCCAAAATAACCAGAACAGGGCCAAGTTCCCTGCCCGGAAAAAGAAGGGTGATTTCATATGTAATGCTCTATGGTTGGCCTCAAAGATGAGAAGAAGAGGGTTCCCGATCGTTCCGATTGCTCATCCTGAACGAGGTATTTACTTCAGTGACAAAAAAGGGCCCGGCTTTTACCCAATTACTGACAAAAATCCTCCTGCAACACCTCCTCCAGCATCTTCAGGAAGAAATCAGCGTTACGCTGGTTGAAGCACATTGGCGGTTTGATCTTTAATACATTCTCATGCGGCCCGTCGGTGCTCATCAACACTCCTTTTTCCCGCATGCGATTGGCCAGATAGGAGGCCTGGGCCGTGGCGGGCTCTAGGCTTTCTCTATTGCTTACCAGCTCGAAGCCCAGGAAAAGGCCGTGTCCCCGCACGTCGCCGATCAGCGGGTATCGCTGCTGCAGGTTTTGCAGCCCCTCCAGCAGATGATTCCCCACCCGACGGGCGTGTTCCTGCAGGCCTTCCTCCTCAATGATCCGCAGTACCGCCCTGCCGATGGCACAGGATACGGGGTTGCCCCCGAAAGTGTTGAAGTATTCCATCCCATTGGCGAATGCTTCTGCAATCTCCGGACGGCAGGCTACTGCTCCCAGCGGGTGGCCGTTGCCGATGGGTTTGCCCATCACTACGATATCAGGGACGACGCCTTGAAGTTCAAAGCCCCAGAACGTCTCGCCGGCCCGCCCGAAGCCAACCTGTACCTCATCGGCGATGCAGACGCCGCCGGCATTTCGTACATACTGGTATGTTTCACGTAAATATCCCTGGGGAGGCACCACCTGCCCCCCGCAACTAATGATGCTTTCTGCAATGAATCCGGCGATGCCCCGGCCTTCCCGCTGCACCTGTTCGACGGCTTTCAGGACATGAGCCGCGTAGGCTGGCCCGGAATCCGCGCCCCGGTGCATGCCCCGATAGGGGTCAGGGATCGGAACCACCTGAACCCAGCCGGGCGCTCCCTGCCCGCCCTTGCCGTCGAATTTGTAGGAACTGATGTCTACGCAGGCGTTGGTATTGCCGTGGTAGCCGACTTCCAACACCACCATATCGCGCTGGGCAGTATACGCTTTTGCCAGGCGTAAAGCCAATTCATTTGCTTCACTGCCTGAATTGACGAAATGCACTACACTCAGCTCCGAAGGCAGCTTGGCAAGCAGTTCTTCAGCGAAACGTACGAGGTGGGTGTGCAGGTAGCGGGTATTCGTGTTCAGCAAACCCATTTGCTGCTGTGCCACCTTTACTACCAGTGGGTGCTGATGGCCGACATGCGGGACGTTATTGACCGTATCCAGGTACCGCCTTCCACTGGTATCGTAAAGGTATTGCATAAACCCCCGCACCATATGTAGTGGCCGGTGGTAAGAAACGCTGAGGCTGCGCCCCAGGTGGCTGCGCCTTTTCCGAAACACTTCTTCGTGCCCCAGTTCTTCCCGTTCGGGGCGGGTGGCGCCGTCCGGCAGGCCTGCCAGGGGCTCCGGGTTGGGACAGATACTCTTCCATACGGGCCAATGGCCCGGAAAACCTACTCCCGGGTAATCTCCTTTATTGCCGAGTGTATCCAGCATCACCTGAAAGTGCAGGTGGGGCGGCCAGTTGCCATTCTCCTCTACCGCTCCAAAGGCGGCGATCTGCTGTCCGCGGTGTACCGGCATGCCTAGTTTCAGGCTTTTCAGGCATTCGCGGTTAAGGTGGCCGTAGAGGGTATAAAAACGGGGCCCATTCTCCGGCTCGTGTTCCAGGATAATGGTGGGGCCGTAGTCGCGCTCGTGGGCATTATCGGCGAGGCTATGGACTTTGCCGGCAAAGGGAGCAAAAACCGGCGTACCGGCAGCGCCCCAGATGTCCAGCCCCAGGTGTACACTGCGCCATTGAGGGCCGTCGTTGCCCATTTGCAGGTAGGCGTCAGTGGTATAAAAAGGACGTACTTCGCCGTACCCGCCGGCGCCGGCGGACACCCCGGCGTCTTCCATAAGCCGTTCGATGTGGCGTAAGAAGCGGCCTTGTTCATTGAAGTTATCATTGTTGCCCAGTTCGGGGCTGCCTACGCCCAGGTCCATCGCCCGCCATTGTCCGGGCTCCAGTCGCAGCGCAGTGAGGGGGGTGAAATCCTGGCGGCGGGCCCATTCCCGGAAGGCCGGCGCCTGTGGGCAGGGCTCCCAGCCACAGGCGTGGCGAAAGGTGTAGTGGGCGAATGCAGGTGGAATATTTTGCAGCTTCTCCAGCAGTGTCCAGGCGGGCTGTTCACTGATGAGCAGGTACTTGTTATCCGGCTCTTCCTGCTTGTTGATAGCAGAGTTGGTGACGCTGATCAGCAACCGGGCGCTGGTGAGGGCGAGCAGGGCGGCTATTTCCTCCTCCTGCAGTGGGAAAACAGCGTGAAAGCCCCGGATAACGGGGATGGCTGCCGCCAATGGGTCCGGCTTGTCCATCAGCGCATAGGCCAGGGCGATGGCCAGGTCGTTGATGGTTTGGGTATAAAGGGCATCGCCGAAGTCGATAAAGCCGGCCACTCTGTGCCCCCATGTCGCCGGGTGCCCTTCCCGGTTTTCGGTAACGAGGACATTGTAGTCGTTGGCGTCGTTGTAATTTACGCTTTTGCGCAGATGGGGTAGGCGGGGTTCTGCTTCCCTTTCGAACAGGCCCAGGAAATACCTGAACAGTTCAGCCTGCTGTCCTTTAAACAGGTGTTCATATTCCTTTACCCAGGGGAGCCCGCTGGGGTCCCATTTGAAAGGCCGCTCGGCGGCCGGGTGGTAAAAGCCTTCCAGCGCGCGGGAAAGCTGGCCGCAGGCCCGGCCCAGGCTCTCCAGCAGGGCAGGGGAATGGGGGCTGGCTTTGGCAAACACTTTACCTGGCACCCAGTGGAGGAGCCGAATATAGCGTTGATGGCCGTGCTCGTCCTGTACCGATGTGGCCAATTGCCCATTCCTATCCGCAACCGGCAAGGGAAGTTGAAGAGGAAGTGCGGCCTTTTCCAGTCGTTTCAAAACGGCCGCCTGCATTTCCAAAAGCTTTGGGTCGGCGCCGGGACGGGATAACTTGAGGGTGTAGGAAGCGCCATTGGGGGTATCCAGGCGGAAGTTAAAGTCGACTTCTCCGGGCAGCATCCTGGCCTGGCATCGGATGCCGTAGTGTTGAAAGGCCAGCCTTTCGGCCTGAGCTTCGGAAATAGACAGGTGGGTGTAAGAGGAGGACGCCATGATAGCTATTTGCGTTTTTTCTTGCGGAATTGGATTCCCGCAAAAGTACAAAAAGGCTCGGGGGCTTCAAACGCAGGCTTCCCTCTGTTCATTCATTAGTTCTTCGGGGAATTTATCTTCGACTGGATTTAACTCGATGCCATGCCCTGGCCAGGCTTTACGCCTGCAGGTAGCAGGTTGAGTTTTCGATGGATCCGGAGGTGCGAATTCCTACTCCACCTTCAACCCCGGCAACCCCCACCGCCGCTTCACCGCCAGTACGCGCAGGACAATAATGAACAGTACGGTACAAAGAACATTGACGTGGTATTCCAACCCCGCGGCCTGTAAGGCCAGGAACAACACCCCTCCCGCGATGCAGGCCGTAGCGTAGACCTCTTTACGGAAGATCAGCGGCACCTCGTTGCACAGCGTGTCCCGTAGTACTCCGCCGAAGACGGCTGAGACGGTGCCCATCATCACCCCGATCACCGGAGAGAGGCCCAGCGCCAGTGTCTTGTTGAGGCCGAGGATGGTGAACAGGCCAATGCCAATGGTGTCGAAGAGGAACAGGGTCCGCCGCAGTTTCAGGATATAACGATGAAAAAGATAGGTAGCCAGAATGCCGCCGGTGACGACCAGCAGGTAGTTCAGGTCCTTCATCCAGCCGACGGGCGTGGCGCCCAGCAGTACATCGCGGATGGTGCCCCCACCCAGGGCAGTGAGGAAAGCGATCACAAAGCCGCCGAACAGGTCAAGTTTCTTCTGAGAGGCCGTCAGCAGGCCGCTGATGGCAAAAACGAAGGTACCCACCAGGTCAAGTGCGTAAATGAGATCCATAACAGGGTGTTAGGACTGAAGGTCCGGACAGCAATAAATGGAAATGAACCCTCTACTTCTCATCAAAATCCAGCTTGATATGCGCCGGGTGGCATTTCTTGCACTGCGCCTCCTCAAAAAAAGTGGAGAAAGGCCGCTTAATGGGCTCCTGCGTCATAGCGCTGTGTTTGATCAGTTTGCCCAGCAATTCATTAGTGATGTCCATATCCAGAAGGATCGAATCTCTGGTTCGGGGGTAGCTTACCAGGATTACCGGCGCTGAACCTTCTGCGTCATCACTCTGGCGTTTCACCATCTTCCATTCATTCTTTCCGGTTCGCACCAGTTTTTGATCCTGATAGGGCACCCAGCCAATGGTGATCTTGATCTCCGGATGGAAGGATGCGATCTCGGATGGATGCATGATCCGGCTGGTGGAAGTGGTAGCCGTCATTTGTTTGGCCTCTCCGCAGTTGAATACGATAAAGGCGATCAGCAGGAAAAAGAACGCGATTCTCCAGGTCATGGCGTTAATTTTAGAGGTTATGATTTTGAACTCATTCTTAACATCGGAATAGGATTCTCCGGCAAAATAGGGATTTGAGGCGTATTTAATCCACCCCGGGCATTAATAATCCCCATCCGTCTTTTGGGAAACCTGGAATACTGATGATTTTTATAATCATTATAAAAGTAATCGTTATTTTTGTAACGGTTATGCTTTTCGCTTTTCGCTTTTCGCTTTTCGCTTTTCGCTTTTCGCTTTTCGCTTTTCGCTTTTCGCTTTTCGCTTTTCGCCAAAAAAACCATTTATCATTCCTCCGGAAAAATTAATAATTCTAACTTGCGTTTCCTTTTGGGAAAGCCGGGCTGCTGCCCTCCAGGCCATCGGAGTTATTGGCTGCCGGGGATAACCAATAATCTGCTGTAGCCAGTAACCCTTACTCCCGGCCCAACGTAAAGCACTATCATGAAGCACATATACACGACTGCCCTGCTGCTGATCAGTACCTGTT
Organism: Lewinellaceae bacterium; assembly: GCA_020636405.1. Classification (GTDB taxonomy): domain Bacteria; phylum Bacteroidota; class Bacteroidia; order Chitinophagales; family Saprospiraceae; genus JACJXW01. Next base: position 1,332,678 of record JACJXW010000004.1, read on the forward strand.
TTGCCCTCGAGGCCCAGGAAAGCCCGCGTGCCGTCATCACCGGACTGGTAACCGACGCCGTGAGCGGATTGCCGGTTGACCTGGCAACCGTATACATCGACGGCACCAACCGGGCCGTAGAGACCAGCACCAACGGCCGCTACAGCATCACCGTGCCGGCCGAGGAGGAATTAACGCTCATCTTTTCCCGCATCGGCTACCAGAGAGCCCAGGCGAAGATCACGGCCATGCCGGCGCGCAGCAGCCGGCAGGTCGACGTATCCCTGGCGCCCGCCAATTCTGAGATCGAGGTGATCGTCCGGGAGAGCAAGATCCAGGACGCAGGCATCATCCGGGAAGACGTGCAGCAGCTGAAATTACTGCCCACAACGACCGGCAACCTCGAGAGCCTGTTGCCCCACATCGCGCTGGGCACCAGCAGTGGCACAGGGGGGGAGCTGAGCTCCCAGTACAACGTCCGGGGCGGCAATTACGATGAGAACCTCGTTTACGTCAACGATTTCGAGATCTACCGTCCGCAACTGATTCGCGCCGGGCAACAGGAAGGGCTCACCTTTGCCAATGTGGACCTCATCCGTGACCTGTCCTTTTCCTCCGGTGGGTTCGAGGCCAAATACGGCGACAAATTGTCTTCTGTTCTGGATATTCGGTACAAACGCCCGGATAGCCTGCGGGCTTCTCTGGGCATGAGCTTCCTCGGCGGCTCGGCTCACGTGGAGGGCAGCCTGAAGGCCGAAAAGAATGGCTACCGCAAGCTCCGTTATCTGGCCGGCGCCCGGTACAAGACGACCCGTTATCTGTTAGGTACACTGGACGTACAGGGGGAATATGTGCCCAATTTTGCCGACATTCAGGCGTATGTCACTTACGACATCAGCCGCGACTGGCAGCTGGGCCTGATGGGCAATTACAACAGCAGCGTCTACCGCTTCCGGCCCACCCAGCGTAGTACCGCTCTGGGGCTGATCAATTTCGCTTTGGAACTCTTCAGCGTCTTCGACGGGCAGGAGGTCGACGATTTTACCACCTCCATGGGAGGCCTGTCACTGACCTACCTGCCGGACCGCGACCACAACCCCCTGTTCCTGAAGTTCCTGGCCTCTACCTTCCGCAGCGATGAGAACGAGCGCATCGACATCATCGGCAACTACAGCCTGCGACAGATCGAGACCGGCCTGGGCAGCGAGGACTTCGGCGAGGTGCTGGCCGAGCTGGGCACCGGTACCCAGCACCAGTCGGTCCGCAACTTCCTGGACCTGCAGATCACCAATTTCCAGCACAAGGGCGGGATCGAATTTCAGATGGATCACGAAGACGACGAGGTGACGAGCAGCCACTTCGTTCACTGGAGCGCCAAGATCCAGAATGAACGGGTCGACGACCTCATTAACGAATGGGAACGGCTGGATTCGGCCGGTTACTCCCTCCCCTACGATACCACCGAAGTGTTGCTTTTTAACGTCCTTAAAACCCGCAACAACCTTAGTTCCAACCGATTCACCGCCTATCTCCAGGATACCTACACCTTCCGCCGGGAAAGCAAAGGGGAGTTCCGTGTTTCCGCCGGCGTGCGCGCTTCCTATTGGGATCTCAATGAGGAACTGCTCATCTCCCCGCGCGCTCAGTTGTTGTACAAACCTCTGGCCGGCAAAACGGACATTTCCTACCGCCTGGCCGGCGGTTACTACTTCCAGCCCCCCTTTTACCGGGAGCTGCGCCGTCCGGACGGTAGTATCAACGAAGGCCTGTTGTCCCAGAAATCGGCGCACATCGTCGGCGGGTTCACGCTGGATTTTTATCTTGGAAAGACCAACCCAAAGAAATTCCGCTTCATCACGGAAGCCTACTACAAAAAATTGTGGGACCTGGTGTCCTACGAGATCGAGAACGTGCGCATCCGCTATTCGGGAGAGAATGACGCCACCGGTTATGTCACCGGCGTAGACTTCCGCCTCAACGGGGAGTTTGTGCCCGGCGCCGAATCCTGGATCAACCTTTCCTTTCTGCGCGCCCGCGAGCAGCTCAACGGGGTGCAGCACCTGGTCCGCGAGGTCGGCCAGGAGGTTGGGCAGCCGGTCAAGGATGTGCCCCGCCCCACCGACCAACTGATGTCCTTGTCTATGTTCTTCCAGGATTACCTGCCCAAGAGTGAGAGCTTCCGCATGCACCTCAACTTTACTGTGGGTACCGGCCTGCCGTTCGGCCTGCAGGGTAATAACCGGGTATTCCGGAATACGTACCGCTTCTCTCCCTACCACCGGGTGGATATCGGCTTTTCCCTGCAATTGTTCGACCGCGCCAAGTTGGCCAAGCATCCCAACCACTTCCTGCGGTTTACGCGCGGGACCTGGCTCAGCCTGGAGGTATTCAACCTCATGCAGGTGCAAAACCAGGCAGGCAATACCTGGATCAAAACCATTTTCAACCAGCAGTACGCCATTCCCAATTACCTGACCTCGCGCCGGATCAACCTCAGGTTGAGGGCAGAATTTTAGAGGGACACCGTCTCAAAAGGTAAAGTGTCTTGTATCTCTGGCTCCCTGCTTATTGATTGAACGACATCAGTACATTTACACATTTCCCTTACTTAACCCTCCCTCAAATTCCCTAAATTTGGGCAAATAGAAAAACCAGTAATCAATCGCCAATCAAAAGACATGTCTGAACCAGGAAAACCCAAACGCCGCCTGCTCTCCGGATGGGATAAGCTCTGGCTCATTATCGTAGCCATCATCATGCTGTACATTATCCTCAAACAGTTTGGAATAGATATGGTATATCGTACGGAGCAGGAAGAGCTCATTCAGCACCCGCATCGGGATTGACCCTCTTGTCGTTACAGTGAGACAATTTTTGTGTCCATGCCTAAAAAGTTTGCCGGCTAATGTTAGAGGTATTGTTCGCTCACTCTTTGAGGATCTTTCCCAAAACTACTTCCATCTTTTCGTTGAACTCCTCCGGCTTCTCGATCATTGGGTAGTGGCCGGTAGCGTGGATGGGAACGACCTCGAATCCGGCCCCGCAGTACTTCGCCAGCGCTTCTTCGTCCGTTGGCGTATAGTCGCTGTTGATCAGGTAGAGCTTTTTGTCCAGGCGCTGCAATTGTTCGGTTTCCTTTTTGGCATAGAAAATGAGCGGTTCGATGGAGCCGACTGCGACTTCCGGGCGTACCGCTCTGAAGTCGTCCATCACCCGCTTTTTGTGGACAGGGCTTGTTTCCGGATGAAAAAGCTGGGCTTCGGCAAGAGGGGCGATAACGTTCTGGTAATCCGTCCGTAGCGCCGCCAGGAATTGCTTGTAACCTTCTTCTTCCTCTGTTGAATAAGCCGGGCGTGGGTCTTTAAAATTGTCGATGCCGACCAGGCCGATGACTCTTTCCGGAGCTTTGAGGGCTGCTTCCAGGATGATATCTCCGCCCATAGAATGGCCAATAAGGACAACCTGCTTCAAGTCCAGGCTTTCCATAATCTGTACTACATCTTCTCCGAAGGCCTCCACCGTCCAGGCCTCTCGTAGGGCTTCCGGCTGCCGGAAACCGGGCAGGTCGATAGCCACCACCCGGAATTTCGGGCAGAAATGGGCCAGTTGTGCCTGCCAGTATTCTTTGTTGATGTTCCATCCGTGTACGAAGAGTAAGGTGGTTTCTCCCTTGCCACAGTCGGAATAGTTTATGGCAATTCCGTCCTGGCTCATCACCGATTTGCCGGCCTCCTGGGAGAGGGCGCCTGAGCTGCTGACCAGAGTGAAAAAGAAAAGTAGGAGCATGTTTTTCATAATATTTCGGTTTGATTTCTTCTCTGAAATGGGCGGATACACGGACCGGAAAAGGCCAACGGGCACGCCACGCAGCCATCTGATCAAGTGATCGTAAGATGGACGATGAATGGCTCAAGTGTTCAATACCGTACTACCCTTACCGTCCACCATCCCTCCGCGTTAAAGAGCTGCAAAAGGTATGCTCCGGCCGGCCATGCCTCCAGGTTCCATTGCCGGTCCTGGTGCGCCTGTCCGGAAGCCATCACCTGCCCCTGCAGGTTGAGCCAGCGCCATTGTACGGGATACCACCCGGGGTGCGCACTCTGCAGCCGCAGTGTTCCGATAGTAGGATTGGGGAACACCTGCACGCTCTCTGGTAAAGACGCTTCCGATACCCCATTGGGTTGTATGTATACATTCTGTCCGTTGGCGCGGGTACATTCTCCCTGGTTGGATGCGTTGAGGGTGACGTCGTAGTTGCCCGGAGCGGGAAAGGTATGTACAGGGTTTTCCTCATTGCTGGTGGTACCGTCGCCAAAGTTCCAGGTGAAGTCGGTGGCATTGGTGGAGAGATTGAAAAAGGTAGCGGTAAGCCCGTTGAGCTCGAAAGTAAAGGCCGGCTGGGGGCGTTCCAGCACCCTGATGGCCTGGGGCTGCATTAGAGTTTCCTCCCCTTCGGGCCAGAAGAGGGTGAGTTGAACGGAATAGGACCCGGAGCTGTCGTAGACGACTTCTGGGTTGGGGATGGCCGCCGAGGACGGCGTCCCCCCCGGGAATTCCCACCGCAGGCTGTCGTAATCGCCGGTAGATGTGTTGACGAAGTACACCGTATGTGGGGGGCAGCCATTGAGGGCCCCTTCGGTAGAATACCGCGGGACGGGGCGCTGAAAGACCATGACAGGCAGCACCCGGACGTCGCTCCCGCAGTCGTTCGTCACGGTGAGGCTGACCTCATAATCACCGGAGCTGCTATAGGTGTGGGCGGGGTTGGGAGTGGTGGAAGTATTCCCATCGCCAAAATCCCAAAGGAGGCCGTCGGCACCGACAGAGAGGTTCACCAGGGTGATGGACAGATCCTCCCTCACCAGTTCAAAGCCGGCTGTCGGGGGGGCGCCTACCTGCACTGCTCCGGCCAGCGTCAGCGTATCGCTGCCGGCGTTGTTGGTGGCGATGAGGGTCACTGTATACTCCCCGGGCATGTTGTAATTGACGATCGGCGCGCCGTCGGTGGAGGCAGCAGGCTCGCCGCCGGGAAAGAACCATTGATAGGTGGCGTCTCCGGAACTGGTGTTGTTGAACAGGACGGACAGGGGCGTGCAACCGGCTGCAGGCATAGGTTGGAAGGCCGCAACCGGAACTTGCTGTACCGTGACCTCCAGGGAGGCGGTATCACTGCAGGAGCTGTTGCTGGCCAGAAGCGTTACCAGGTAGGTGCCGGGCGAGGAGAAGTTGTGTACAGGCTCCGTTTCATTGCTTCCGGCCCCATCGCCGAAATCCCAGGTGAAAACGGTGGCGCCGGTGGAGCGGTTGGTAAAGGTAGCCTGCAGGCCATCGAGGTTGTAGTCAAAATCAGATACCGGCCCTGCCAGCACATTGATGGCTTGTGTCTGGGACAGCATTTCTTCCCCTTCCAGCCAGAACAGGGTGAGCTGTACGGAATATTGGCCAGGCATATTGTAAAGGACTTCCGGGTTTGGAATATCCGAAGTGGCCGGCATCCCCCCCGGGAAGTCCCACCGCAGGCTGTCGTAATCGCCGGTGGACTCATTAAGGAAGTAGACGGTATGCGGCGTGCACCCGCTGGCGGAGTTTTCAGTAGAATACAACGGGGTGGGGCGGCGGGCAACGCTTACGGGCAGGACCGAAACGTCGCTTCCACATTCGTTCGTTACGGTGAGGCTGACTTCGTAATCGCCGGCGGCGCCATAGGTATGCACCGGGCCGGAGGCTGTGGAAGTGTTGCCATCTCCAAAGTCCCAGAAGTAATTATCCGCATTGGAGGAGAGGTTGGACAGGGTGATGGTAAGGTTGTCCTTTACCAGCCCGAAATCGGCAGTTGGCGCGGCGCCGGCCTGCACCACGCCAGCTATGGCCAGCGTATCGCTGCCGGCGCTGTTGGAGGCGATGAGGGTCACGTCGAAAATGCCTGGATTGTCATAATTTACGATCGGCGCCCCATCGGTTGAGGTGGAAGGGCTGCCACCGGGAAAGAACCACTGGTATGTAGTGCCGCTGCCGCCCGTACTGGTATTGCTGAACAGTACGGAGAAGGGGGCGCATCCGGCAGCCGGCATAGGTTGGAAAGCGGCCTCCGGCGCCAGGTCCAGCGAAATCTGTATCTGGGCGGTAAAGGATGCCGTTTCACCGCAGGCATTGTTTGTCGCCGAGAGCATTACTTCATAAGTGCCGGGCCCCTGGAAAGTATGGGTGGGTTCAAACACCGTACTACTATTTCCATCGCCAAAATCCCAGCTGTAGCTGTCGGTATTGGAGGAGGTGTTGTCGAAGCTTACTGCCAGGCCGTTTACGGTATACGTGAAGGCCGCCAGCGGGCCGGGTACCACAGATAGGGTCAGGGGATCTGTAAAAACGGTATCGAGGCACTGGCTACTGATCAGCAGGCGATACCGGTTGCCGTCCATAGCGTTGGCGACGCTGTTGATGAGCAGGCTGTCCCCGTTGGTGGGGCCGTACTCCAAGCCGCTCTGGAGATCGGTAAAGCCGGCGCCTTCGTCTACCTGCCACTGAAGGATAAGGCCGGAACCCTGCACCGAGGCCGGCAATGTAAGGGTAGCCCCGGCACAACTACTGGTATCTCCGGACTGTGCCAGCAGTTGGTAAGGCGCAAAGTCTTCGTCGCTTTCCGGAAGGCGCTCGAAGTTTTGGGCAGAGCCGGTGTTGCCGGCTGCTGCGTTGTTGGTTCCCACCGGGCAGCCGGAGGAGCCGGAGTTGGTGGTCACTCCGGGGGCGCCGCCCGCCAGATCAGTGGTTGCCATAGCTGCGCCGGAGCGTAGTATCCGCCCTCCGCTACCGCCGCCGCCCGGCCCAAAGCATTGATTGGCGTTGGTATTATTGGTATCGCCGCCGCGGCCACCCCTGGCTTCCAGGAGCAGGCCGCTGCCGTTTCCGTTTTCCAGAGCCAGCACGATGGTGCCGCCGCCGCCGCCGCCGCCCGCGCCGTCTCCGGCAGAGAGGGCTGCCGACTGGCCGTTGGCGCGGATGGCGAAACCGTTAGGGTTGATGTCGGTGGCCTGGATGAGGATGATGCCGCCACCGTTGCCGCCGTCCGACGCAACATCATTGTTGCCGTGGCCGGCCCCGCCGCCGCCGCCCAAAAAAATACGCCCGAAAGGGACGCCGCTGATGGCTTTTCCTCCCTGTCCGGGACTGCGGCCGTCACAACCAAAAAAGCTGGGGTTGTTATTCTCCCCGCCCTGGCCCCCGCCGTTGACGTTACCGCCGCCGCCGCCGCCTGAATTGTGGTCGTTACCGCCGCCGCCGCCATTGGCCTGCGAACCACGCCCGCGCGCCCGGCTGTTGTCAATAATGCTGATGCCTTCTCCTTTACGCCCGGCCCGGATGCTGCTGGCATCGTAGGCATAGTTGTTGTAATTATCCAGGAAGCTGCAATCTCCCGTATAGTTGATCGCCGCTGAGCCTCCCCGGAACCCCGCGCCGCTGGCATCGATGGGGGCCTGCAGGTTGAGGGTAGTGGTTTCCAGCGCAAGGATACCACCTGTACTGCCGTCCCATGCTCTTGCCGTCAGCGTGGCGGTGACGGTTGCTCCGGACGGGTAATTGGGGAGGCTGACGGCCTGCACAACGCCGTCCGTATCGTAGTCGTTGAGCAGGGCCTTCTCCAGGGTGAACTCCAGCCCGTTGATCGAAGCGATCTGCGCCCGTTCATACAGTCCGGCCTGTTCCAGGCCGGTGACACTGCCGTATGCCGCCGAATTGCTCACGTCAATTGTGGCTCCCTGCATCTGAATGAGGATCAGCAGGCCTCCTTCGGCAAAACCGCTGGCGTCGGAAACGAGCAGGGTATTATTACAATAGTCGATGGATTGGACCGCCGCGTAGGCGTTGATAATGCCGGAGATGTTCTCTTGCGCTCTGACAAAACAAAAGGTAAGGCTGGCCAACGCCAGCAGTATCGTTTTTTTCATAGCAATCCGTTTTTGGGCAGTCGTAAAGGTAGGAAAGAATTTTGAACAAACGCTTAACCCCAGATTCGCAGGACTCCTGTTTCGGCACTAATGGCCGGTATATTCTCCCACGCTTTCCGGGAAACTAAAGTTTGATAACTTTGCCCAAAACAATCTTCATGGAACTTCAAAAGGCGCTTCTTCAGGAACATTCCAAAGCGAATACTGTCGCCATAGCCCGCAGTATCCTGGCGGGAACATACACTTTTGAAGAGCTTTGGGAACTGATCAGGAACGGTGCGCCGCCCTTGCCCCAGCGGGCTACATGGGTGCTCGACGCGGTCACAGAGAAAGCGCCGGACAGCCTGCAGCCCTATTTGCCGGAAGCGGTGGCCCTGTTGTTGCAGCCGAACCACAATGCCGTCCACCGCAACCTGTTGAAGGCGCTGGAACGCACCGCTCTCCCGGAAGAACTGCAGGGCCCCCTCTACGATTTTTGCATTAATATCCTTCTGAACCCCAAAGCACTGCCCGCCATCCAGGCTTTCAGTATGTCCCTCGCCGCCAAAATTGCCGCCGGCGTGCCGGAATTACAGGAAGAACTCGCCCTCGTCATCGAGAGCCAGATGGAATTCAATACCGCCGCCTACAAATCCAGAGGGCGCCGGATTTTGTCCCTTCTCCGGAAAAGCTGATCTTTGCAGCCTTTGTAGTCCTGATATTCAGAACTTTTCCGCTGGAAAAGTGTACACAACAAGTAAGAGCGAATATAAGTAAATGCGTAAGACAACCGAAATACAGGAAGAGGTAACCATCAAGTTCGCCGGCGATTCCGGCGACGGCATGCAGCTGACGGGAACTTTGTTTACCGACAATACGGCCCTGGGTGGGAGAGACCTGGCGACCTTCCCGGATTTTCCGGCGGAGATCCGCGCGCCGCAGGGCACTCTTGCCGGCGTCTCGGGTTTTCAGCTGCACTTCGGCAGCCGGGAGATCCTTACCCCGGGCGATGAGTACGACGTACTGGTCGCGATGAATGCCGCCGCCCTGAAGGCCAACATCGACAGGATGAACCCCGGCAGCACCATTATCGTCAATACGGATGGTTTTGACAAGAAGAACCTGCGCCTGGCCAAATACGAGGAGGGGCAGAATCCGTTGGAAAACGGCGCCCTCGACGGCTTTGAGGTCATCGAAATACAGGTTACCAAACTCACGCGCGAAAGCCTGAAGGACGCACCCCTGAGCACTAAGGAAAAGGACCTGTGTAAGAATATGTTTGTCCTGGGCTTCCTGTACTGGCGCTACAACCGGCAGATGGATTCGACGATAGCATACCTCGGCGCCAAGTTCGGGCGCAAGCCGGAGGTCCTCGACGCCAATATCGCAGCGCTCAAAGCCGGGTACCACTACGGGGAGACGACCGAAACCTTCACCACCCGCTACGAGGTGAAAGCGGCGCCTCTGGAAAAGGGCGTATACCGCAACGTAATGGGCAACGAAGCCTTAGTGATCGGCCTGATCACCGCCGCGCAGAAGGCCGGCCTGCCGCTCTTCTACGGCAGCTATCCTATCACACCGGCTTCCGACGTGCTGCACGGCCTGGCCCAATACAAGCATTTCGGGGTCCGCACTTTTCAGGCCGAAGATGAGATCGCCGCCATCTGCTCCGCCATCGGGGCGGCTTACGGCGGCAATCTGGCGGTGACCGGCACCTCGGGGCCGGGCATGGCATTGAAAACAGAAGCTATGGGCCTGGCCCTCATGCTGGAACTTCCTCTGGTGATCTGCAATATTCAACGCGGCGGGCCCTCTACCGGACTGCCCACCAAGACCGAACAATCGGACTTGCTGCAGGCGCTCTATGGCCGCAACGGCGAAAGCCCCATGCCGGTCATTGCCTCCAGCTCGCCGGCCGATTGCTTCTATGCCGCCTTCGAAGCCTCCCGCATCGCCCTGCAGCACATGACTCCGGTCATCCTGCTCAGTGACGGCTATATCGCCAATGGCGCCGAACCCTGGAAGTTCCCGAAAGCCAAGGATATACCAGAGATAAAAGTGCAGTTCAAAAAGCCTCTGGAGAACGGAGCGTCTTTCCTGCCTTACGGGCGCGATGAGCGCTACGTACGCGAATGGGCCATTCCCGGCACCAAAGGGCTGGCGCACCGCATCGGTGGGCTGGAAAAACAGGCTGGTACCGGAGAGGTCTCTTACGATCCTGCTAACCATGAATATATGGTGAAGATCCGGGAAGCTAAAGTGGAAAAGATCGCAGACTTCATTCCGGAACAGGAGCTGTCCGCCGGCCCGTCAAAAGGGCAGGCCCTCTTCCTGGGCTGGGGCTCTACTTACGGCGTGATCAAAACCGTCGTACAGAATTTGCTGGAAGAAGGCTACGAGGTGGCCCACGCACACCTGCGGCACCTGCGGCCCTTCCCCCGCAACCTGGGCGCTATGCTGGACAATTACGATAAGATCATCATCCCGGAGATCAACAACGGGCAGTTGTCGAAAGTCATCCGCGAGAAGTTCCTCCGGGAAGTGATCCCTTATAATAAGATACAGGGTGTGCCGATCACAAAAGCGGAATTGAAGGATTTTGCTAAGCAGGTGCTGGGGTAGGTGTGTATTGGTGCATAAGTGCATTTGTGCATAAGTTGGAGCCCTGCAATCACTCATTCACTCATTCACTCATTCAATATGCCGACAACGAACGGAACCACAATACTGACCGCTAAAGATTTTGCAACCGACCAGGACGTGCGCTGGTGCCCGGGTTGCGGCGATTATTCCATCCTCAAGCAGGTGCAAACGGTGTTCGCCGAACTGGGTTTCGACCGCGACGAGGTGGCCATCATTTCGGGCATTGGGTGCTCTTCCCGCTTTCCCTATTATATGGAAACTTACGGCATGCACTCCATTCACGGGCGTGCGCCATCGGTGGCCTCCGGGCTGAAACTGGCCAACCCGGATCTGCACGTCTGGGTGATCACCGGCGATGGGGACGGGCTCTCGATCGGCGGAAACCACCTGCTCCACCTGTTGCGGCGCAACTTCAACGTCAACGTCCTGTTGTTCAACAACCAGATCTACGGCCTGACTAAAGGCCAATATTCTCCTACTTCTGAAGAGTTCAAGGTGACCAAGTCGACCCCTATGGGTTCTCTGGACCATCCGGTCAACCCTCTGGCCTTTGCTCTCGGCGCCGAAGGGACCTTCGTCGCCCGCGCGATGGACCGCGACCCCAAGCACCTCAAAGAGATGCTCCACCGTTGTCATCAACACAATGGAACCTCCTTCCTGGAGATCTATCAGAACTGCAACATCTTTAACGACGGCGCTTTCTTTACCTTCACCGACAAGGAGACTAAACCCGAAACGACGATCTTCCTGGAACACGGCCAGCCCCTGCGGTTTGGACAAAATATGGAGAAGGGGATCCGCCTCGATTGCTCCCGTCCTCAGGCCGTCGACCTCGAAAAGGACGGCTATTCCCCTGGCGACCTCTGGATACACGACGAGACAGACATTTATAAGGCGCACTTGTTGTCCCGCTTTTTCGATGTTCCCGGCCAGCAACAAAAGGCGGTTCTGCCGCGCCCCTTCGGCGTGCTTTACGCCGCTGAACGGCCCAGCTATGAAGATATGCTCTACGATCAGCTTAAAGAGGCTGTCGGAAGGAAAGGAGAAGGCAAGCTGGATGAGCTCCTCGCAGGTAGTACGACCTGGGAGATCAGTTGATCTCAATGGGTTTTCTTATCGGCTCAAAATCAACCCAAAGGCCTCGTCCATCTGTAAAGAATACAAAGCCGGGCAGGGAAACACTCTATGATCGTCCCTAACCCCTATTCCCGCCTTAGCGGTAGGGTAACTGCTGCGATCATAGTATCTCCCTGTCCGTATTCATGACCAGCCCATGCCTTGCTCATAAGCAGGCGCGCTGAAACTTACAACCCCAAACCTGAAAAGCACTCACTCCACCACTACTCGCCGGTACGCCCGTCTTTCCCCTGCCAGGACTTCCAGTATATAAACGCCCGCCGGTAGTTGCTTCAGATCCAGGTTCCGTTGCGAGTAGCCGGTATGGAAGCTGTCTTCCAGGTGGAAAACAGGCTGCCCCACCACGTTCAGTAGATTCAGGTTCAGGTGATCGGCCGGCTGTCCCTGCAGGCGTACGGTAAAGGAGCCGTTATTGGGGTTAGGGAACAGGCTTAGCTCGCTTAGCCACGATTCATCCGCTATTCCGGATACGACTGCCGCTACAGTTGCCTCTGCTACGGATTCCCCGCAGGCATTGGAGACGGTGAGCACCACCGTATATTCTCCCGATTCGGCATAAGTATGCTGCGGGTTGGGTTCACCGCTGCCGTTTCCGTCGCCAAAGTCCCAGTTGTAGGACAACCCTACTCCGGTGGAGGTGTTGTTCAGGGACAGGGACAGTTCCTGCATATCGAAGTCAAAGGCCGCCGCCGGCACGCCAATGACCGTAACCAGTCCGGTTTCTTCCTGACTGTTCTCCCCGAAGGCATTGCTTACCGTCAGGCGTACATCGTACACGCCTGGCTGTTCGTACACTACAGTAGGATCTGGCTCGGTGGAGCTGTCCGGCGTACCGCCGGGGAAGGCCCACTGCCAGGCGGTAACTGTCCCTTCGGCCCCGTCGTCGAAGCTAATGGAAAGGGGGGCGCAGCCGCTCTCTACGGTAGCGGACAGGTTGGGCATCGGCGCCGACCCGGTGAGCGTGATTACCTGCTCGGATGTGTCGGTCCCGCATTCGTTGGTGGCCAGCAGGGTTACCGTGTAATTCCCCCCCAGGCTGTAGGTATGTTCCGGCTCTTCGCTAGTGCTGCTGTTGCCGTCGCCGAAGAGCCATACGTAGCTGTCGGCATTTTCCGTGGTATTGGTAAAGTGAGCGGTAGCTTCATTGGAGGTGTATTCGAAACCACTCTGCGGCGGGCCGCCCACCACAATGATATTCTGTCGAGTGAGTGCACCCGAACCGGCGGCGTTGAGGGCGACCAGCGTTACTGAATAGACGCCGGGGGCCGGGTAGTTCACCGTAGGGTTGGGCTCGGACGCCGCCGCCGGTATTCCTCCGGGGAAGGACCAGGAGTAACTTTCCGCATTTTCCGAGCTGTTTTCGAAGGTTACCGTGAGGGGGGCGCAGCCTTCATTGCCCGAGGGGGTGAAAAGGGCTACCGGGGCTGCCAGGTCGATCGTAACGGTATTTGAGGTGCTGGCCTCACCACATTCATTGACAGCGGTGAGAGTGGCCACGTACTCGCCCGGCGCATCGAAATGATGACTGGGGCTGGTTTCTGTGCTGGTGTTGCCGTCGCCAAAATCCCATTCGAAACCGAGGCTGTTGGTGGAGGTATTGGTGAATTGAGCTTCCAGCCCGTTAACCTGAAAACCAAAGCCGGGATCGGGGGCGGTGTTGACGAAAATTTCAACAGACTCCAGGCTGGACCCGGCAGCATTGGAAGCTTCCAGGGAAATGATATAGGCACCCGGGGCCGCAAAGGTAAAGCTCGGATTTTGCGCGTTGGAAATCTCCGGCATAGCGCCCGGCGCGGACCAGTTCCAACCGGTGGTATTGTTGCTGGACAGGTCATTTACCTGTACCGCGAAAGGTGCACAGCCGGAGGCGGCATCCAGCTCAAAGGCGGCGGTAGGTGCGGTAACGACGGACACCTCCTGGCTGCTGGTATCGCTGCCGCAGGCATTAGTGGCGATGAGCTGAACGGTATAGGTTCCATCCTGGGCGTACGTATGGGCAGGCTCGGTTTCCGTACTGGAATTGCCGTCGCCGAAATCCCAGGCGTAGCTGACGGCGTCCTGGCTGTTGTTGGTTAGGCTGAGGGTGGTTTGTCCAGGAGCAATACTGGCGGCGAAGGACGCCTCTGGAATATCCCCGACGGACACGCTTATGGATTGCATGCTCGTCCCGGCGGCGTTGGAAGCTTCCAGGGTAATGGTATAGGCGCCCGGGGCCGCAAAGGTAAAGCTCGGATTTTGCGCACCGGAAGTCTCCGGCGTAGCGCCCGGCGCGGACCAGTTCCAACCGGTAGTATTGTTGCTGGACAGGTCATTTACCTGTACCGTGAAAGGTGCACAGCCGGAGGCGGCATCCAACTCAAAGGCGGCGGTAGGTGCGGTAATGACGGACACCTCCTGGCTACTGGTATCGCTGCCGCAGGTATTGGTGGCGATGAGCTGAACGGTATAGGTTCCGTCCTGGGCGTACGTATGGGCCGGCTCGGTTTCCGAACTGGAATTGCCGTCGCCGAAATCCCAATCGTAGCTGACGGCGTTCTGGCTGTTATTGGCCAGCCCGAGGATGGTTTGCCCCAGCGTGGTGGTTGTCGTGAAAGCAGACAACGGGACGTCCCCTACGTTTACGGAGAGGGTATCTGAGCTCATCCCTGCAGCGTTTGCCGCTGTCAGAATGATGGTATAGGCGCCGGGCGCGGGGTAGGTGAAGCTGGGGTTAGGATCGAATGAAGCAGCTGGCATGGCTCCCGGAGCTGCCCATTCCCAGCTGGTGGTATTACTGCTGGACAGGTTATCCGGCTGAACGGCGAAGGGTGCGCAGCCGGTGTCGTTGGCCAGCCCAAGGGCCGCCGCCGGAGGGGTGATGACCTCTATTTGTTGAGTGAGGGAATCCCTGCCGCAGGCGTTGGCCGCAATGAGGGTTACGGAATAGACGCCGTCTGCTCCGAAGTCGAAGCTGGGGCTGTTTTCCGTACTGGTGGTTCCACCGGGGAAGGCCCAAAGGATGGTATCGGCGTTGCCGGATTGGTTTTCGAAATGCGCCAGGGTCTCTCCAAGGGTATAATCGATTGCAAAATTGCTTTGTGGCCCGCCTTCGATCACTACGCTTTGGGTAGTGGTGTCGCTGCCTGCAGGATTGCCGGCAATCAGCGTCACCATATAAGTGCCAGGTGCATTGAAGGTGACCACCGGGCCTGGCAGGGTAGAAGTCGCCGGGTTCCCACCCTGGAATTGCCATTGAAAATCGGTAGCATTGGGGCTGGATCCATTATCGAACTGAACCATCAGTGGAGCACAGCCGGATAGCACGCTGGCGGAAAAGGCAGCGCTGGGTGGTGTGAAGATATTGATGTTCTGGCTCAAGGCGTCATCCCCACAGGGGCCGTAGGCGGTCAGCGTGGCCGTATATGTGCCATTGGCGGCGTAAGTATGGGTAGGGTTTTTCAGGTTACTGTTCGTTCCGTCTCCAAAGTCCCAGTACCAGCTATCCGCTCCGGTGGAGGTATTGGTAAATTGAACAGTGAGGTTACCGGGGCTGGCCTGCATGGAATAGGAAGCTACGGGCTCGGGGAATATCTCAACATACCCCTGTTGCACGGCATTGCTGGTAGTGCCCAGGGCATTGGTTGTAACCAGAGTGACGGCATAGAGCCCGGGCGTTTCGTAATCGACAATGGGATTGGGGGAAGTAGAAGTACTGGGATTTCCCCCTTCAAACGTCCAGTTCCAGGAAACCGGGAGGCCGCTGGTCTGGTCGGTAAAGGAGACCCTGGTTCCGGGGCACCCTTGTTGGGTGTTGGAGGCGAAAGCAGCCTGCATAGGCATTTCTACGACGATGTACTGTTCCGCAGTTACCGGGCCGCAAGCGCTGTTGGCCGTGAGGGTGGCCAGATAAAGGCCGTCAACCAGGTAAGTATGGGAAGGAGAAGATTGGTTGCTGATGGAGCCGTCTCCAAAACTCCACTGAAAATCCTGGGCGTTGCTGGAGGTATTGTCAAAGTATACTGTCAGCCCGTCGACCATAACGGAGAACTGGGCAATAGGCTGCGGTTCGACTACTATGAGATCTGGTATGACGACCGTGTTGTCTCCGCCGATATTGGAGACGGTGAGGATGACATCGTAAACCCCCGGAGTGTTGTAGGTGACGGTCGGGAAAGAATTGCTTGAGGTGGCCGGTGTCCCTCCCGGGAATTGCCAGCTGAGATTATCGACCTGTCCGGTGGAAAGGTCGCTGAAATGGACCACCAGTGGGTTGCAGCCGCTGGTAGGGTTGGCCGCCAGTGCGGCAACAGGCGGGTCAATGACCGTCCCGCAGGTAGTGAGGCAACCGGGCACACTGATAAGCGCATTGACGAAAGAGTTGATCGCCGAGCGGGAAGCATTCGACCAGGAATTACTGTTGTTGACGGAAGGCGCCATGATGAAGTTGCTGCCGGGAGAATCGTGCCCGGCATTAAAGTTGTGGCCGAACTCATGGGCCTGCAATACCCGAAGCAGGGCGCCGTTGGTGCTGAAATTCTGCAACACATTGAACCGGGCATCAGTACAGGTGCTGCCCACCCAGGCAACGCCGATGGCGTCGCCCAGGAAGTCGCGGTTACTCCACAGCGAAGCCAGGTCATAATTGACGCCAAAACCGCCGTTGTTGCCCCAGTCGGTGAAGTTGTCGAGCAGGAATCCGGAATTCCGGGAACTGGTCCAGGGGTCGCAGGTGGAGCAAGAAGAGACATACATGGCCGCTACCACAAAGAAGATCTGGTGGTTGAATTCATCATCATAGTTGGATTGAACGTTGTTCAGTACGCCCAACATGAAGTTTTCCACCCCATTGACCGAGCCAAATTGCTGGACCATGGAAAAGTCGGCGGCCAGGGCAACTTCTGCCTGGAAACAGGCCAGTACAAAACGTTCGGCCTGCGGAGCCGGCAGCTCCCGGGTTTGGGGCGTAACCTCTCCGTCCCAGCCACAGGTAAAGGCCCCGGCATTGGCCACAGCGCTGGCAGGATAGGCCAGGTAAATGTCTTCCTCCAGCCCCGGGTCATAATACCACGCGGGTTCTATGTAATAGGTTTCATTGCCCGTTTCGACAAAACCATAAATGAAATGCTCATCCAGGGTGAGGCGGGCCTCTCCGCCCTGGGCTCCGAGGGTTTTGCCCTGGAAGGTTTTATTTGCTGTATGGGGCTGTACTTCTTCGCCACGGGGGGTGAGGGCCACCAGGCGATAGTGCTCGGGCCTGATGTCCTGCGCCTGCAAAGAAAGCTGCCAATGGTAAGTGTCTCCGAGCTGCAATTCCAGCGGCAGGCTGCCCGGCGTGCTTTTTACATAGCGGTTCAAAGTCGGTGCATCGATCTGGAACAGGTGGTACTCCGAGAACTGCCGGGTAAAGGCCTCCGGGTCGGAAGGTGCTGTACTGCTTCCCCGAAAGACGGGTTGGGCAGACAAGAAAGAGGGGGCAAAAGACAGGACTAATGCGATGATGTAGGCGTGCTTCATCTCTAATTTGCGTTTATGCGTTTTGGATAAACTCTAATGCAGTAGTGGAATAATGGGAGATCGGTTTTCGGTTACAGTTAGCCGGAAATGTTCTCAAAGCTTATGGGGTGAGGATTTTAGGACCGGTGCCCGAAATTAACGGTTAATTCCTTTTTGTGGAAACAGAATGTGAAAATAGTCGCCTACCTAACGGTTGTTGCTAAGTTTTTGTTAAAAATGCGGATGCAGGCAACTGAACCCTTTCCAAAAGGGACTTATACTTACACCTGGCAAAGAAGGGCCGAATTTTATCCGCTATCCGTCGAATTGTGGTGTAATTTGCCCGGGCTGGGCTCTAAAACCGTTACACAAGTATATCTTTGTATCAAAATGCCGATTTTCACATGAAAAGGATCATTCAATTTAGCTTACTGTTGTTTGTACTGTTATTCACCTTTCAGATGGATGCCTATGGGCAGCGGGGAGGAAAAAAGAAGTCGGAAACCGATAAATACTTTGATGAAAGCGGAGGCTTCGCCCACCGGCTGTGGTACGGTGGTGGCTTTACTCTTGGATTTTCGGGCAATAGCTTTTCCAGCATTTTCCAGCTGGGAGTGTCGCCTATGGTTGGATACAAGATTACCGACGAATTTTCCATAGGGCCCCGGTTGTCTTTGCTGTACCTGCTGTACCGGGCGGAAACAGGCACCATCGATGGTGTTCAGACTGCCAACCTGTTCAACTATGGCCTGGGCGCTTTCACCCGCTACAAGATCACCCGTTCGATTTTCGCTCACCTGGAATATGGTTTCGACAATGAGGTGCAAACCATCAATTATGACCTCAACGCCAAAGATTGGGTAGCCAACCGACAACTGAGAAACAACGCTTTCGTCGGCGGCGGTTTCAGCGATGGAAACGGGGTGTGGGGCTACGAGATCTATCTGCTCTACAATGTTCTTCAGGAAGACAACACGCTCGACCTGCCCTTCGATTTCCGCTTCGGGTTGACCTATAACTTTTAACCATGCCGTTGGTGGTGTAAAAATGGAACGCGGATGACGCAGGCCCGGCAGATTTCGCGGGCAAGGCAACAAAGTGCCCTATCCGCATTATCTGCGCCATACCCGCGTCATCCGCGTTCTATTCTCTCAAAACTTCCTGGTTACGGCCGGGCAACCATCAGTTTACTTGCCTTAATCTCCGTTCCATTGATCAGATAGGCCACATATAGGCCGCCGGACCAGTTGCCGATCTGCAGCTCGTAGCGGTTCTCGCCCGGAGCGGAAGCTACCCGCTCCGCCTGCACCATGCGGCCGTTGCCATCCATGATGCGGAGGGTGCTGACAGCATCTGCATCCTGTCCCAGTGTGAAGCGCACTACGGCAAAATCCACAGCCGGGTTGGGCGCTACGTCCAGGGCAAGGATCGCTCCCTGCTGGCCGGAAACCAGCCCCGGCCGCTGCGGGCCCTCTGTACGGGTAACGGTAACGAAGTTGTCCGAAAGGCTCCAGCAGTCATCGGAAAGCGGGACAGAAGCAGCGTCATCGCCAGGCTGGGCGATCAGGTTGCCGGTGTAAGCCAGCCCCCAAACCCGGCATACGCCCGGATCGCCACCTTCAAAATCGAACGTATCGCCGTTGATCAAGCTGAGGATGACATTATTTGCATCCGTGATCACGTACACAAAGCTGGAGTTCGACGCACCAACGCTGATGAAGCTGACCTCATCAGGAACGCCATCGCCCACCACTACTGCCACTGCATCGGCTGTATCACTGGTGAATACCGAGCCGCCTTCCGGCACTTCCCGGACAACGGTAATGAAGTTGCTCGATAGTTGGTAACAGTCTTCCGAGACGGGTACGGACAGCAGGTTGTCATTGAACCCTATCGTGATCTCCCCGGCCACAGCGACACCCCAGACGTGGTATACGCCCGGCGCGGCGCCTTCAAAGTCAATAACCGGATTGATCACTTCCGGGACGATGACCCTGTTGTTGGCATTCGTGATGATGTACCGGTACACCAGGTCCGTGCTGTTGGTTTGCATCTGCACCAGGTCGGATATGCCATCGCCCGGGCACTGGTAAATGGTATCCCGGCCACTGACAGTGGACACTTCCCCTCCGTCGACCGCGGGGCCACGGGTTACGTAGACAAAGTTGTCGGACAGCGCAAAGCAGCTGGTCGACAATTCGGCGTCTACTGCATCGAGTCCGATGATGTTATTCAGCATACCGGTATAAGACAGGCCGACCACCAGATAGTCGCCTTCCGGCAGTTGCGAGAAGTCGATTACCGCATCCTCGTACACATCCAGGATGATGAAGTTCGTATCCGTCAGCAGGTAGGCATAAGCATTGATTGCCGTGCTGGTAGTGGTGAAGTTCACCAGTCCGTCGTCTGGCCCGAGGCATACCAGGATATCATTCTCTCCATCGTCAGTGGCTACGCTGCCGCCTTCAGGGAAGTCGCGCACAATCGTCACTACGTTTTCGGAAAGGTCGTAGCAACCATCGGACAAGGGCACGTCAGTGATCACCTGGCCGACGTTGAGCGTCAGGTTGCCGGTGTAGGAAACCCCCCAGACTTTGGCGATACCCATTCCGGCAAGCTCAAAGTTGAAGCTGTTAGATGCCGGCAGGAAGCCGATGACGACGTTATTCTCGTTGGTGATAGCAAAGGTATAGCTGGCGCTCAGGGCACTGGTCGTGCCAAAGAACTCCAGGTTGTCGGCAACGCCATCCCCCACACAAAGGTTGATGTGGTTGACGCCTACCCCCAGGTTGGTGAATACCGTTGCGCCATCAACCCCGGTGGCCACGATCTCTACAAAGTTGTTGGTCAGGTCGTAGCAGTCCGTAGACAGGTCCACCAGGAAGAGATTATCTCCCGGAATGGTGATGGGCTGGCCGGTGAACGCCAGGCCGTAAATATGGTAGACCCCGGGCTGGGCATTGCCAAAGTTGAAAGTTGGATCGTCCAGCGCTGCGATGATGAAATCTTCCTCATCCGTAACCACGAACAGGTAGTTGTTATCAGAAGCTCCATCGACAACAAAAGTGACGCTATCCGGGGTGCTGTCTCCCACACAGATGTCCAGGCTGATTGGCCCTGCCAGGGTGCCGATCTCGCCAGCATCCGGTGTTTGCTTAATGACGGAGATATAGTTGTCGGACAAGTCATAACATTCGTCTCCCAGAGGCATTGTCAGGACGTTGTCGCCAATAGCCGCAAGGAGGTTGCCGGAGAAGGCGAGCCCGTAGACGCGGCATTCCCCGATGGGAGAACTGTCAAAGTTATAACTGTCGCCGGAGGGGAGGGCGATAATATCGTTCTCCTCATCGGTGATCACATAAACATACCGGGTGGTGGCGCCAATGCTATCGAATTGTACGATGTCGGCCGTTCCGTCACCCGGACAGATAAAGCGGGTGGTGTTGCCGTTGGGCATCGCCACCGTGCCGCCTTCCGGCACTTCCTGTATAATGGTAATATAGTTGGCGGACAGATTCCAGCAATCTGTAGAAAGAACGGCCGTGGCAGCGTTTTGGCCGATTTGGGCAACCAGGTTGCCGGAATAGGCAACCCCCCAGATCCGGTACTCTCCCGGAGAGGCACCTTCGAAATCAAAGCTGTCGCTACCCGGCAGAGCGATGATATTGTTGTCATCATCGGTAATTATATAAGCATACAGGCCGGCGGTTCCGGTGCTGTCGAACATCACGATATCCGGGTTACCGTCCCCGGGGCAGGTGTAGCGAATGGTATTGCCGTCAGGCATGGCCACGGTGCCGCCTTCCGGCACCTCGCGGATGACCGTGATGAAGTTGTCGGACAGGTCGAAACAATCATCGGACAGAGCAACGGCCGCGGCGTCATCTCCCACCATGGCAGTGATGTTCCCGGTATAGGCCAGTCCCCAAACGCGGCAGATACCGATACCGGCAGGGTCGAAGTCCGCCATATCCCCGGCAGCTATGTCCAGGATGAGGTTATTCTCATCGGTGATTACGTAAAGGTACTCGCCGGCAGTGCCACTGCTGTCGAAGCGGATGATATCGGGGTTGCCGTCGCCAGGGCAAATGGCCACCTGGTTTTCACCGTCTTCAGTAGCTACGGTACCGCCCTCCGGTTGTTCGCGGATCACGGTAATAAAATTATCGGACAGGTCGAAGCAGTCGTCGCTCAGCGCAACGGCCGCGGCGTCATCTCCCACCATGGCAGTGATGTTCCCGGTATAGGCCAGCCCCCAGACGCGGCAGGTGCCGGCGGGCGCGCCGTCAAAGTCAAAGCTGTCGCCGGCGGGGAATGCCAGGATGATATTGTTTTCATCCGTGACCACATAGGCGTAGGGCCCGCTGGATGTTCCCGTGCTTTCGAACATCACGACGTCCGGGTTGCCGTCGCCGGGGCAGGTGTATCGGGTATCCTCTCCATTGGGCATGGCCACCGTTCCGCCGTTCGGCGTTTCGCGGACCACAGTGATGAAGTTGTCGGAGAGGTCGAAGCAGTCGTCGCTCAGCGCCACGGCTGCGGCGTCATCACCGGGCATAGCCGTGATGTTACCGGTGTAAGCCAGCCCCCAAACGCGGCAGGTGCCGGCGGGTGCACCGTCGAAGTCAAAGCTGTCGCCATCGGGCAAAGCCAGAATGATATTGTTCTCATCGGTGATCACATAAATAAATGGTGTGATGCCGGCGCCGATGCTGTCGAAAAGGACGATATCAGGCGTACCGTCGCCAGGGCAGGTATAACGTATTGTCTCCCCGTTGGGCATTTGCACCAGTCCCGCTTCCGGCTGCTGCCGAACGACGGCGATGAAGTTATCGGACAAGTCATAGCAGTCGTCGGTTAGTATGGCTGTAGAAGCCGTATCGCCCACCATGGCCGTTAAGCTACCGGTGTAGGCCAGTCCCCAGATGCGGCAGATGCCGGCGGGTGCGCCGTCGAAGTCAAAACTGTCGCCACCGGGCACGTCCAGGATGATATTCTGTTCATCCGTGATCACATAGGTAAACGACGGCCCGGCAGTTCCTGTGCTGTCAAAAGAAAGGATATCCGGGTTGCCGTCGCCGGGGCAGGTAAATGCCAGGTTGCTGCCATCGCTAAAGGCTACGGTGCCGCCGTCGGGTACTTCCCGAATAACGGTGATGAAGTTATCGGACAGGCTGAAGCAGTCGTCGCTGAGGGCTACGGAGGCGGCATCATCGCCTACCATTGCGGTGACGTTGCCGGTGTAAGCCAGCCCCCAAACGCGGCAGGTGCCGGCGGGCGCGCCATCGAAATCGAAGCTGTCGCCGTCGGGGAATGCCAGGATGACGTTGTTCTCGTCGGTCACAACGTAGGCATAGGCGCCTGTGCCCGAGCCGGTATTTTCAAATTGTACGACATCCGGGTTGCCATCGCCCGGGCAGGTATAGCGGATGGTATTGCCGTTGGGCATAGCCACGGTGCCGCCATCGACGCTTTCCCGGCGGATGGTAATGAAGTTGTCGGACAGGCCGAAGCAGCCATCGGCGAGCACAGCGCTGGCTGCGTCATCGCCTTCTTCAGCCAGCAGGGTGCCGCCGTAAGCCAGTCCCCATACGCGGCAGACGCCGACGTCAGCCCCCTCGAAGTCCGCGGAGCCGGCATCGTTGATGGCCAGGATGATATTGTCCTCATCGGTAATCAGATAAGTATAATTGTCAGCGCCAACCGAAGTATTGGTGAAATTGAAAACATCGGGTACCCCATCGCCAACGCAGGCTACGGCGTCGGTAGCCCCATTATCCAGGGCTACATTACCTCCGTCGGCTTCCTGGCGGATGACCTCGATGAAGTTTGCAGACAATTCAAAACAGTCGTCACTCAGCGCTACGGCAGCGGCATCATCACCGGGTGCGGCAGTGAGCGCGCCGGTATAGGACAGGCCCCAGATGCGGCAGACGCCGGCTCCGGCTCCTTCGAAGTTGGCGGAGTTGCCATCCGGAATGTCGAGGATGATGTTGTTGTCATCCGTTATGATGAAGGTGTAAGCTGCCGGAGAGCTTGTTTGGTTGGTAAAGGACAGGATATCGTCTTGCCCGTCTCCGACACAGACTGTCGCGGAAGTTTCGCCATTGGTGAGCGCTACGGAGCCGCCATCGGGCTGCGAACGGATGACCTCAATGTAGTTTTCCGACAAACCGAAGCAATTGTCGGAAATGGTTGAGACGCCTACCATGTCCCCGGGCATAGCCGTCAGGGCTCCGGCATAAGCAATCCCCCATACGCGGCAGATGCCGGCGGGAGCGCTGTCGAAGTCAAAGCTGTTGCCGGCGGCAACGGTGATGACGACGTTGTTCTCATCAGTGATGATATAGGCGTAGTTTTGCGGAGCAGATGCGGTCGTCGTGAAGTTGACCACGTCAGGGACTCCGTCGCCGACGCATACGGTTACGGAGGTATTGCCTTCATCGGTGGCAACGGCTCCGCCATCGGGCGTGAAGTTAACAACGGTGATGAAATTATCACTCAAATTGCCACAGAAGGAACCCAGCCCTGCCGTAGTGGCGTTCTGCCCGCGGCGGGCGGTTATTTGTCCCAGCCAGGAGAATGCATAGACGCGAAAGCTGCCCACGCCGAGGCCTTCAAAGGTGAGCATCCCCCGGACACTCACCTTGAGGATGATATTATTCTCATCGGTGATCAGGAAGCTGACCGGCATTGCCAGAGAAGTAGCAGAAAAGTTGATGGTTTCGGCAATGCCGTCCCCTTCACAGGTGATAACCTGATCTCCTCCTCCTTCAACAGTGACCAGTACATCAATACATCGGGCTGGGAATTGAGCTTGAGCATTTTGACCAAGGAAAAAAGAGAGGCCAAAAGCCAGAAGTAAAACTCTGAGCTTCATAGTAAAATGTGGTTTTACCAGTTTGATAAATTATGATTCAGGCACACCCGTACAATCTTGCCGAGCGTGTCGTCGCAAAAAACAATGAGGGGGGAATAATAGCACCTTGCATCCCGCGAAGCAATCGGCGAAAGGGAGCATAGCAGGTTGTGAGTAGGTCTCTCAAAGTGGGGCCAGGAGTATTGCTTCGCTTCAAAGGAATAATGTTGCAATCGGCCATGACGCAAACGCCACAGCGAAATTATTATAATTTTTTCTATAATAAAAGAGCTGTTGAGGGAATTTTTCAGCACCTGAGGTTTCTGCTTACACCGGGAGAGTGAAGCTTGGTTTCAACCGTACAAATTAAAAAAAAATACAGATAAAACAAAGGCTTTTCCGACTTTCTATTCAATTAGGTTGATCAGGGTCCGGTAATCGTCGAAAGGAGCATCGTTATCTTTCATTTCCAGGATATCCATCAGGGGCAGGTTCTGGTAGGCATCTTCGAGGCTTAGGCGGGTCTGTTCGCATCGGATTTCCACTTCTCCGTTGCGGATCTGCTCCATGCGCCAGCGGTAGGTTGCCTCCATTCGGGCGAGTATTCTTTGGTTGGCCTCTACGAAGTCTTCCTGAGGCGCCACCGCATTGATGTCCTGGAAGGCGTGGTTATTTCGAGCCAGGAGCAGCCCCTTTTCCATGATGAAGTATGCGGTGTGAGCCCAGCTGTGTCCTTCGCCCAGCAGGCGGGCATAGAGTACCAACTGCAGGTCTTCTTCATTGCGGATGCTCTGTTCCCGGTAGCGTGCGCCCCGCCACTTGAGGTCTATGACTGCCCGTTCTGTCCCCCGTTTCAGGATGAGGTCTGCCCGGCCGTTGATCGCGGTGCCCATGAAGCTGCCCTCCAGCGGTTTTTCCGTTTCCAGTACCTCCCAGCCGTTTTCGCGGATGTGCTTAACCAGGCTCCAGGCAGCGTATTTCACGCGTTGTACGAAGCTGATACGTTCGGGTTCCTTGCCATAGAGGAGCATAACAGCCCCTTCGCGCCGGAGTAATCCGGCTGTTTCCCTGTCGATGAATGCATCGACCTGCTCTTTATTCCACTGCCGGATATCCTCCCGCAGCAACTTTTCGAAGTAACGGTGCGCCAGGTTGCCCATCAGGGTATGTTCCTTGACGATACTGAGAATGGAAGATTTGTGCAGGCGGATCTGGTGCTTAAAGACCCACTGATAGGGATAGTAGAACAGATCGGCCAGGCTGCTGAAGGTTTCTGCTTCCCGGCGTCCCAGTTTGGCAGCGGAGCGGATGCGGAGGAATGGGCGGGGTTGGCCGAGCTTTCGGTGCTCGAGGTGCGTGTGCCGTGGCAGATCAAAAAGGGCAGTGAAAGGGGGAGTGGGTATGCCCTTGTCGATATCCAGGCTGATGGCTTCCAGGTTGCGGAATGCTGCTTGCAGGTCGCCATAAAGAGGGTGGGGGTGGGCATCCTGTCCGTTGGCCATTTGCGGGAGGACGAGCACGAGCCGATCCTGGCAGTGCAGAATGGGGCATTTCCGCTGCCAGATGAGCCGTGCATTTTCCAGTGCAGGCCCCTGTAACCCGACGCCTCTTTCCTGAAGGTAATCGGCCTCCGGCTGATACCACCGGGAAAAAAAGTGGACGGGCTCGTTCTGCGTAAAGCTCCACCACAGCAACTGAGGCACCTCTCCGATGATGGCATTGGGGTGCTGTACGTGGGGCAGGAAACCACACTCCCTGCCGCTCAGCTGAACCGGCGCCGGCTCGTAGATGGTGCGGACGATGCGCTCCAGTTCCAGGTTGGACAACTGTTCTTCCGGCAGGGCTTCCAGCAGTTCCCTTATCCTCTTGGCCTGCTGGCTGAGTACCAGCAGAGAGTTGTTCTTGCTGCCTTCTTCTTCAAAACACTCAAAGGCCCACTGGGCCAGGTAGGCAAAAATCTCAATGACGTCTTCCTTGGGTACGGACTGGGAAATGTCATAGCGTTGGCGGCGGAACCAGAATACATACTGATATTCGATCTTTTTCAGGTCGATGGAGGCATCCTGTGCGGCCCGGGCCCGCATTTCCTCGAAATAGCGGGCGATGGTGGCACGCCAGCCGTCGCTGTCGATACCGGGCGTCTGTGCCATTTGTGCGGCAATGCGGTAGGCCAGTTCATCTTCCAGCGGTTTGACGGACAAGGAGACGAACTCCATGATCTTGAAGGGGTCGATGGGTTCCCACAGGAAGACGGTCACCAGTTTGAGGACCTGCAGGGTGGGCCGGGCCAGTGAGGCGGAGAGCTGGCCCAGGCCGGGCAGCCCTTCCTGGATGAGGGCATGGCCGAAGGTGCTGTCCTGCCCTGGAATAAGACAAGCTGGGCGAAAGCCGGGGTTGAGGCGCAGCAACTGGGCAAGGTAAGCCGCCAGGCTTGATTCGCGCTTGCCCCGGAGCAACAGCAGGGAGCCGTCTGCCCGAAAGGCCTGTTTGCCGGAGGCCGGCGCCTGGCCGTTCAGGGCCTGCTGGAAGCGGGCCAGGTCGGATTCGCCTTCCGCCACCGGAGTGGGCAACTGACGGATGGTGACGCCTTGTGTTTCAAGCAAGGCGAAAAGACGTTGAAAGTGGACGGGGAGCAGTTCCCTGGGCTCATTTATCCATACCACATCGAGCGGTAGCCGGCGGTGGGGCAATGTTTCCAGAACAGCGGTAAAGCGGCCGGCGTAACCGGCGGCCAGCCGGATGCCTCCTTTGCCCTGGCTGATCATTTCTTCCAGTTCGGCCAGGCAGCGCAGGCGTTCCGGCAGGCCTTCATCCTGTCGGAAATCCCAACCGGCGAGTAGCAGTTCATCGCGGCGTTCCAGCAGGTTGGTGGCGGTGGCAAACTGGTCGGCCTCAAAAGAAGCCTGGTAGAATATGCCGGGAGAGGCTTGCACTTGCTTCCGGATGGCTTGCCGGTATTGTTCAATGCGCAGGTATTCATCATCCGAAGGATGGCCCAGCAGGCCCAGGTGAGATTCCAGGAAGTAGAGCATCCCCTGGGGGCCGAGGTAATGAGCACCTCCGGCAGTGGTTTCCGGGAGGGGAAAGGCGGCATCATCCAGTGCCATTCCGAAAAAAACTTTCATAATCCTCCGTTATTTGCGATGTTTGTAACGTGTTGGCCGGCTTTTCTGCCTGGCAGCAAAAGCGGACTTGACTACTTTGTGCCTGATTGTTTCCATGGTTTTACCGGATTTGTCACCAATTTATGGAAAAAAAGGAATTATTTTGGTGGCATGCCGGTGGAATGTGAAAATCATACTGCTTATGAAGAAAAGATATCAATTGGTGATGGTTTTTATTTTCTCCATTTTCATGGCCAACGTCATTGAAGCGGCCGCAGTGCGAGTATCGCCCTCTGCCCCGCTGGAGGCGGCGGCATCAATGGATAGCGAGCGCATGGAAAAGGCGAAAGCCCGGCTGGGCCAGAATGGCGAAAAGTACGAAAAGCGCCTGAAACGGTTGGAACGAAAAATGGAAAAACGGGGCCTTGCCGTTGAGGATCAGTCTCAGGACGTTTGGAATGATGGCAAATTCCGCTTGGGCCTATTACTGCTGTTGGTGGCTATTGGACTGGCCATCATTGGGGCGATCATTTCCCTGGCGGGGCTATTCAGTTTCATGGCGGGGCTGTTTGCTCTGGCGGGGGTTATCCTGCTGATCTGGAGCCTGGTGGAAAACTATGGTTAGGACAAGTTGAGTAGATTTGTCTGCCGATATTGAAAATATCCTTATATTCAATGCGGAGTAACGGCGATATTTTCGCGCATATAGCCTTTCCCGGCAGGATTCTCCTGGCCCCGGAATTCAATTGAGGATCAAAAAAACTCCAGACAATATGGAAAAACACATGAAAACCCTGTCTCTCACCATTTTCCTGTTATTGTGTGCCACCGTTACCCATGCGGCTTTGCGGGTATCCGGGCAGGCAGAAGGTGGAAAAGAAGAAAAATCGGAGCAATTGGTTTCCTCTGTGGAGCGCACAGCGACACCCGAGACGGCGGCCTGGGCTGGCCGAAAGTGGGAAAAGCTGAAACAGCGCATTGAGCGCAAACAGGCAAAGTGGGAAAAAAGGAAAGCCAACCGCAAAGCTTCCCGCGGCGATGGGGATGAAGGAGGGAGCCTGTGGGCTTCGCTCGCTTTTATCCTCGGTATTATTTTTCTGGCAGTAGGGATAATCCTCGGCATTGCCGCTTTCAGCAATCCTCTTGGTGGCTTTTTCCATCTGCTGGCGGGCCTGCTGGTAATAACGGGCATTATCCTCATCCTTTATACGGCATTACACAGCAGCGGTGCTTGAGGGCCTTACCCTCCGGTCTCTTTTTTGAGCTCCTGGATCTGGCTGTCCCATAGTCGTTTCTGGTCGTCGAGCTCATCTTCATCGCAGTAATCGGTAACGACGAGTACCGTTTCTCCGGTTACGGGAGAAATGGAGATGTCGAATTCCAGGTATTCGGCTTCATTTTCGGCTTCCAGCCAGCGAAAACGGATGCGTTCGTCTTCGAAATCTTCAATGACTTCAGCCACTTCCTCGGAGCCACTCCAGAAGAAGGTGAAAACCTGGCCCTGGATGTCGACCTCGTCACAGAACCAACGGACGAGGCAGGCCGGGGTGGTTAAGAATGTATATAGGATACTCGGTGAAGCCCTGAAAATGTATTCCATTGAAAACTTTACGCGTTCCATACCTTGGTTATTGATTAAGGTGCCTTTGGGTACTGCTGAATGCTCAGGGAAATTGTATAGGGCGAGCGGGCATAACCCAAAATACCCGCCCCACAATAAAAAATAAAAAAATGATTTTTCCAAAAAAATAGACAAGATGCATCTGAATAGCTGAATTAAGCGGGAGACAGTATTTCTGAAGGGAAATTCCATGCATTCCGGTTATTGGTTTGCCACGGGAGAAACCAGCAGAAAAATAGTTGGCGTTAGCGCTTTATCGGATTATCTAACAATGGACAAAACAGGTTTTTGAGCACAAGCCCGGATGCGGAATTTTTGGTGGTGAGGAGGAGAAAAAAAGGCAAGCAGGAAAAAATGAGGGCGCAGGGAACCAAATTATATGCCAGTTTGTTAAAACGAGCGATGTTAACTTAATATTTCGAAGCCCTTGACTTGAATAGGTTAAACCCTTATTTTTGTAGGCTGTAATTCGTAACCTAAATGGGTATAACACAACAGTGGGTGGCATTACTTCAAAAATCATTTCACATCAATTATACTGAAGCATCATTCAATAGCTATTATCCCACTCCCATATCCCTGTCATATCCTCCCTATTACCCGCTTTCATTGCACTTTTATTTACCATTGTAAACTTCAAAATTATTTGCGTACATGAGACAGCTTAAGATCACTAAGTCTATTACGAACCGAGAAAGTCAATCCCTGGAGAAGTATCTCCAGGAGATAGGAAAAGTTGACCTCCTCACCCCGGAAGAAGAAGTGGAGCTGGCCAAACGAATAAAGCAAGGTGATCAGGCTGCTCTGGAAAAGCTGACCAAAGCAAACCTGAGATTTGTAGTTTCCGTAGCGAAACAATACCAGAACCAAGGTTTATCTCTTAGCGACCTTATCAACGAAGGCAACCTGGGCCTGATCAAAGCCGCCCAGCGTTTTGACGAAACCCGCGGTTTCAAATTCATCTCCTATGCAGTGTGGTGGATCCGCCAGTCCATCCTTCAGGCGCTGGCCGAACAATCCCGTATCGTCCGTCTGCCATTGAACAAGGTCGGTTCCCTCAATAAGATCAATAAGGCTTTTTCAGAGCTGGAACAGGAATACGAACGCGAGCCCTCCGCCGATGAACTGGCGGAAACCCTGGAGATCCCCACCGAAGAAGTGGAGACCACCCTCGGCGTTGCCGCCCGTCACGTATCCATGGATGCTCCTTTTGTGGAAGGGGAAGACAACTCCCTCCTCGATGTGCTGGAAAACAGCAGCACTCCCGGTACCGATTCGGCCCTCGACTATCAGGAGTCCCTCCGAAAGGAGATCGACCGCTCCCTGAGCACCCTGACCGAACGCCAATGCGATGTCATCAAACTGTACTTCGGCATTGGCGTAGAACATCCCATGTCTCTGGAGGACATTGGCGAAAAGTTCGGCCTCACCCGCGAGCGGGTTCGCCAGATCAAAGATAAGGCCATCAACAAACTTCGTTCCGCCAACCGGAGCAAACTGCTTAAGAACTATCTCGGTGCGTAAGAAATAAATATATATTTTCCGAATAGCTGGCCGGAGCCCTGTGCTCCGGCCTTTTTTTTGGATGGGCCACTGTTAGGCGTCCGGCAAAGCCCCGGGCTTTATTTCCCTACTCACTCCCTGGCGGTAAAAGTGAATCCAAAACCAGCCTCCGCTTTTTCTCCTGCTTCCAGCCGCATCAACCCTTCTCCATTATTGAAGGCGTCAATATTGCAGCTCATAGGCTCGAGCGCCAGAGACCGCCGATGGGGAGGGGTGAATAATTGCAGGTATCCGAATTGGCCGTCTCCAACTGCCTGCCAGTAGTGCAGTTCGCCGCGTTCCCCCCGGAGCAGAATGTCGACTTGCCCCTCCTGTTGGCGAAGGGCAAAACAGTTGTCCAGCACTTCCGGCCCGATCCTCCGGAGTTGAGTGAAAGTCGTATATTCATAATGCTTGCCGGTGGGGATCATCACCTGGTCGACTCCTATCATTTCACAGGGAGGCAACTGCAGTGCCACATCGTCTACAGCCTCGGAAAGCTGAAAATAAGGGTGCCATCCCATGCCGAAGGGAATGGGGGCAACACCGGTGTTCTCTACTCTGAATATCACCTCCACGCTACCCGGGTTGGCGATCCGGAAGTCTGCCTTAAAAGTGAAAGGGAATGGGTAGGCGCTGAGTTGCCCGTCGTAGATATAGGCACACCGGATGCTGGCCTCTCGTTCGCCGGGTTTTGCCCATTCCACTTCCATCGGTTTGTCCATGCCGAACCCATGGAGCGCGTTGCCCGTCTGCCCGTCGTTGATAGGGAACTGGAATTCGTTGCCTTCCCATTCGTACCGGCCATCTCTGAGCCGGTTGGGGAAAGGGAAAAGC
This sequence comes from Lewinellaceae bacterium, assembly GCA_020636405.1. GTDB lineage: Bacteria > Bacteroidota > Bacteroidia > Chitinophagales > Saprospiraceae > JACJXW01. The sequence goes on from JACJXW010000004.1 coordinate 1,363,794, forward strand.
AGGACATTCTTGGCCCAGCGGTTGATGTTCATCTCTTCCGCCGTGGTGTAGCCGTCGAGCACAGATTGCCCCTGCAGTTCTATGTTCAGCACGCAGCTTCCAAAGCCCGGTACGATCTCGATGCGATTGCCGGCAGCCTCATCGGCCAGGCCATGTTTTTCATATTTCCCAAAAGAAGCAGTATAGTGTCGGTACATGTCGGTATATTAGCTCAGCGAGTAAGATAAGAATAAAATCAGTAGCCGGAACCAAAGGAAGTGGGAAGCCGACAACATAAACGAATCCACGAATCCACGAATCCACGAATCCCCTACTCCTCCATCAGCAACCGCAAAAGGACCCCATTGGTCCATCCGAAACCATCCTGTACCGGGTACTCGCCACCGCCGGCCAGCAGGCTCATGTCTTCTACGTTATACTTTTCGACCATTTTACCGGTGTTGCGATAAACTTTGATGTTGAGGTTCACCCAGCGTTTTTTTGCCTCGTTGGCCAGTTCCTGGAAGCCGTAATTGCGCAGCGCCACGATACTGGCCCATTGCAGGGGCGCCCAGCCATTGGGAGCGTCCCATTGCTGGCCGGTGTGGTTGAGGGTGGTCAGCAGGCCGCCCGCCTTGAGGAAGTCACGCTCGAGGACGGCCGCTGCCTTCCTGGCTTGCTCGGGGACAGCGATGTTAAAGAAAAGGGGGAACATGCCTGCCAGCGAAGGTACGTCGATGATGGAGTCGGCCACAAAGTCGTAATCCTTAAAGAAGGATCCGGTACTGTCCCAGCAGTAGCGCAGAATGGATATCTGGCGCTGCAGGGCGCGCTGTTGGAAGATGCTGGTATTTTCCTGGTCGCCGGCCTGGGCGTAGGCGGCGGCCAGGGTTTGCTCCAGGTTGTAGAGCAGGCAGTTGAGGTCAACGGGAATAATGTCATTGGTGTGGATGGTATGCAGGTTTTCCTTATCCGCCAGCCAGCGGCTGGAAAAATCCCAGCCGGATTCGCAGGCCGAACGGATGTGGCGGTAGGCCGTCTTTTCATCGCGCCCGCTCTTTTCTACGGTCTCCACATCATCGCGGTACATCTCGGCGCGGGGGTAATCCCCTTCGTCCCAGTAGCGGTTGAGGATGCTGCCGTCCTTGAGGCGTACGACATGCCCGACGGCAGGGTTCTCGGCGCTGGCTTGTTCTATGCCGTTCATCCAGAACCGGTACTCTTTTTCCAGTTGAGGGAGGTACTTTTGATACACCTCGCTCCCTTTTTCGGTGGCCAGCAACTGCACCATAGCGGCGAAGAAGGGCGGCTGGGAGCGCGTCAGGAAGTAATCGCGGTTGCCGTTGGGGATAAAGCCGATGGTGTCGATCAGGTAGGCGAAGTTGTCGATCATATTCTCGATCATATCCACCTTGCCGGCGGCCTGCAGGCCCAGCATGGTGAAGTAACTGTCCCAGTAATAGATCTCCCCGAATCGGCCGCCGGGCACGATGTAGGGATTGGGCAGGGGGATAAGCGTGCCGCGGACGGCGGCCGTATCGTCGGGCTGTCGCGTGAGCACCGGCCAGAGTTCGTTGATGTGCTCGGCGGCGCTTCGGCTGGTGTCGCTCTGGTAACCGGAGGCATACTGCCTGGGCAGTTCGAAATTATCGAGTACGAAAGCCTTCAGGTCGAAGCTTTCCAGGCCTTTTGCGGATTGGTACTTGTCGAGGATCTCATCGGTGGGGTACTTGGGCGTACAATCCACAAACGTCTTCCCGTCAGGGAAAACCTGGTTCATCTGGACGGCGATGAAGAGTTCCCCGTACCGCTCCTGCGGAGGGAGGTTCTGCTTGGTCTCCAGGTATTCTACAGTGCGATCGGGCGCCTGCCGGCAGGCGGTAGTGGTCAGAATGAGCATCATGATCAGTGTCCGGAAGAAGTATTTCATCTTTTGAGGGTTTTTAGACTTTGAATTGAAGGCCAGGCCATCACCCGAAGCCCGGAAAATGTTTTGCAGGGTGGTAAATATAGTTCAACTTGGCCATTTTACCATAACTTGTGGAATTAAGCCTGGAATCGTACCTTTACGAAGAAACCTGAACCCAAAATATTATGAAACAGACAGCTCTCCTTGCACTAGTCTTTCTTTTTAGCATTTCTTCCGTTTTCCCCCAGGAAAATGCCAGATCAAGGAATATTCTGATCGTTCTCGACGGCTCCGGCTCCATGTGGGCTAAGGCCGGCGGTGAATTTCGGATCGCCATGGCGCGGAAATCCATTGGGCAGTTGTTGGAAACGCTGCCCCCGGAAGCACAGCTGGGCCTTATCGCCTACGGGCACCGCCGCAAAGACGATTGCGCCGATATCGAGGTGCTTATTCCTTCCGGGGCCCTGGACAAGGCGGCCGTTAAATCCAAATTGGACGCCATCAACCCCACCGGCAAAACCCCGATTACCGCTTCCCTCCAGGAAGCCTTTGGGATGATCCGTTCTTCCCCAGAACCCGTTTCCCTGATACTGGTCAGCGATGGGCTGGAGACTTGCAACGCCGACCCTTGTGCGGCCGTACGCCTGGCCAAAGCGGAGGGCCTGCCCTTCGTACTGCATGTCATTGGGCTGGGCCTGGAGGAAGAGAACGTCGCTCAGCTGGAGTGCCTGGCACAGGAGGGCGGCGGCCTGTATTTTGAGGCGAAAGATAGCGGGTCGCTAAGCGAAGCGCTGGTGCAGGCATCAGAAACACCGCTGGATACCAGTGGCGGATTCTTTTGGGTCAAAGGTGTGGCCAATGGCAAGCTGACCGACCTGGCCGTCATCCTGGAGGATGAGCAGGGACAGTGGGCCGCCGGCGCCCGTACCTACGAAACCCCGGAAACCAACCCTCGCCTGATCCGCTTGCCGAAGGGGGCCTACCAGGTGAGGATCGATGCCATAAAAATGAAAGGAGAAGGCCAGGAGTCCTTTGAGGTCAATATAACCGAAGGCGATACCATCAAACATACAGCCGATTTTTCTACAGGAGAGCTGGCGGTGAAAGTTACCCGAAACGGAGCGTTGAGCGACGCTACGCTGAACGTTTTTCGCCCGGAAGGCGGCCCGCCGGTAGCTTCCGGCCGTTCCTACAATTCTGCCACGAGCAACCCCAGGGTTTTTACGCTCACGGCCGGAGAATACTTCCTGGAGATCGGATCGATAGAGGTAAAGGGGGTGAACAAAGTAGTGGTCAGAGGGCTGGAGGTATCGGCCAGTGAGCGGGAGGAAGTAACCCATGATTTTGAAAGCGGAACGCTGAAGGTTGGAGCGAGCAATCCTTCGGGTTTGCTGGATGCGCTGGTCTATGTCAAGCCGCTGGAAGGCGGCCCGGCCATTGCCCAGGGCCGGACGTATACCTCCGAGGCCAACAACCCCAAGGCCTTTGAACTGGCTACCGGAAGATACCTGGTGGAGGTAAAGCAGGTAAAGGGGCCCAACCAGGAAAGCTTCGAGGTAGAGGTGAAGAAAGGAACCACAACGGAGCGCATGCTGCAGTGGTGAAAGAATTTTCTCTGTTCACGCAGCTTCCACCTCCGTTCTGTGCGTACAGACAAGAGAAGCATTCGCCATGCCTGAAGAGAAGATTAATCTTACACTTATTCTTCAAGGGTGCCTGCGTGGCAGCCGGAATAGCCAGCGTAAGCTCTACGAATATTTTTATGGCTATGCGTTGAACATTTGCCTGCATTATTCCAGAAATCGGGAAGAGGCAGTGGAGATATTGAATGATGCCTTTCTCAAAGTATTTACCAAGCTCGAGCAGTACGACCCGGACTATCCTTTCCGGGGATGGCTGAGGCGCATTCTCATCCATTCAGCTATTGACTACCACCGGAGGAACCACAAGCACGCTCCTCACCTGGAGTTGATGGCCTCGGCGGATGTAGCGGAGGAAGAAATTCCTATGCCACAGATCTCTCCGGATGAGGACCTTCTTCCCATTCTTCAACAACTGACCCCGGCATACCGCGTGGTTTTTATCCTGTTCGTTATGGAAAGCTATAAACACCACGAGATCGCCGAGATGCTGAATATCAGCGTGAGTACCTCCCGCTCTAATTTACTGCGGGCAAAGGAAAAGCTGCGCGCTTTACTGGAGAAGGGTAGGGGTAAATCGGCCAAAACGAATTGAAATGGACGATTTTTACAAACAATTTCGGGAAAACCTGGAGAACCGCCCCGAACCTGCCTTTGAGGAAAAAGACTGGCGGGGGATGGAACGGCTGCTGGATCAACAGGGTAAACGGCCTTGGCACCTGGCCTGGTGGTGGGCCATTCCTTTCCTGTTGTTGTTGCTGGGAGCCAATGCTTTCGTTTTGCTCGAGCAGAAAAGGGTGGCCCGAAAGCTGGAGGAGATGACTGTAACCCGGGATACTGTTTTCCATTCCAGGGTGATCTATGTTTCCGATACTATTTACCGGACTGAGGTGATCCGGGAAAAGGTGGCCGTCGGTTCGACTGTTCCGGTAAACACTTCTAACTTTAGCAGTTGGTGGGCGCTTTCTGCCAGGGCCCCACGCTCTCTGGCCGATTTCGGCCCGCCGTCCGCCGGGCTATACCTGCCAGGCTATACGCAGCAATATCCCCCTCTGGCAGAACAGCAGGACAAAGGAGCGGAACAGCATCCTGGCGCCGGATCCGGTGAGAAGGAGGATGGGCTTCAGAATAAGCCTTACCTCCGTAGCCTCTTGACGCCACTTCCTTCCTCCGGCTTGCCGGCCTTCATTTGGGGATATGAAGTACCGCTATCGGAGATGCCCTTGGAACCCGTATTGTACCGAAAAAGGAAAACCGCTCTGCAGTATCTCTATCCATTACGCCCCAAAGGGCTGCAGTTGGGCCTTAGCGGCGGTGGCGCCTTCCCGTTCAGCCAAAGCCTTTCCCGACAGGCAGGAGGTATGGCCGGGCTGCAACTGGCCGTAGAGTTTTCTCCCCATATCCGCATGTGGGCTGATGCTTCCTATTTCAGGATACTTCTAGAGACCGCGCAGATGGATGAATCCATTGGAGTGCCCCTTATTGAACCACCTTCTGACGATTTTATCTTTTCCAAGGCGGAAGTGCCGCAACCGACTTTACAGGGCTCTGTCGGAATGCAGTACCTGTTTGCAACCGACGGCAAATGGAGCCCTTTTGCCGGCCTGGGGTACGGCTCTGCAACCCTGTTGCCTCATGATGTCATTTACGAGTTCAAAAATCCGGCGACAGAAGAAGAATGGAACTTCGACAGCAGGATTCCTGGCAGTAGCTGGTACAATGGCTTCGTAATCTTTCAGGCTGGAGTGGAATACGAACTCTCCCGAAGTTGGAACGGGCAGTTGCGGGCGAGTTACCGGGCCAACTGGAATAATCTCAGCCCACTGTACCCCCGGATACTGGACCTTCGGGCAGGGCTGCTGTACAGGTTCTGAAAGCATATTTGATTCAGGCACTAAACCCATAGCGATGAAACGGTCGATAACTATTATTTTTAACACGGCGCTGCTCCTGTCCCTGATTGCCGGCGCTGGGGCTGCTCAATCTCCCTATAATCTCAATTTTGGCAGAGAAGCGCTGGTGATCGGTGCTGGCGGTGCATCTCTGGTTGGTGGTGTTCTGTTGAAAGACCAGACCGCCCTGTTCACACCCGATGAATTGGCGCGGCTCGACCCCTCCCAGGTCAATAGTTTTGACCGGGGGGCCATTGACAATGTCTCCCGGCATGCTCGGGAAGCCAGCGATTATTTTTTGAATGGCTCTCATGTCTTTCCACTGTTATTCCTGGCCAATCAGGATACTCGCCGCGATTTTGGAAAGATCGCTTTCCTGTGGGGGGAGACGCTGATGCTCAACGGCGGGCTCACCTTCGCCTCGAAATACGCTTTTCGCCGGCCCCGTCCATTTGTATACAATAGGGAGATAGACGTACAGTATAAAATGACGGTCAGTGCCAAAACCGCTTTCTTTTCCGGCCATACCTCCATGACGGCCGCCAATACCTTCTTCGCTGCCAAAGTGTTTTCGGATTACTTTCCGGAAAGTGGTTGGAAACCGGTGGTCTGGTCCACAGCTGTTGTCATTCCCGCCATAACGGGGTACCTCCGGGTGCGTGCCGGGCGCCATTATCCCTCTGACGTCATCGTGGGTTATGCTACCGGTGCACTGTTGGGTTATTTCATTCCCCATCTGCACAAGCGGCCAGGTTTGAAAGACAAAGGCCTCGAACTGCACGGAGGCCTGAACGGGGCCTTGTTGCGCCTGACTTTCTAAGCGCACAGTCAGCTTATCAGGCGGCCTACGTGGAAGGCTGTCCGCTCTAGCCCCTGGGCCGTTTCTTTCAGCGCTTCCTCCAGGCTCACGGGCCGGTTCTGTATTGAAAAGGCGGCCTTCAGCCCGATAGCCTCTATTTCTTCCGGGCTGGCGAGCATGGCTCCGCATAGGGCTACTACCGGAATGCCGGCAACTCTGGCGCGCCGGGTGATCCCGAAGATGAGCTTGCCATGGAGGGTCTGTCGGTCGACCTTGCCTTCACCGGTGAGGATGAGCTGAACATCTTGCAGCTGATCCTCAAAGCGGGTGAAATCCATTACGGCTTCAATGCCAGGCCGAAGGCGGCCGCCCAGGAATGCCATCGCCCCCGCCCCGAGCCCGCCGGCGGCGCCGGCGCCGGGGACAGCGGCAAAGTCCTCCCCGAATTTGTTCTCCAGGAGCAGGGCAAAATGCCGCAGGCCTTTGTCGAGCAGGGCAACATCATCTGCATCGGCGCCCTTCTGAGGGGCATAGACGTAGGCGGCCCCCTTCTCTCCAAAGAGCGGGTTGTCGACATCGCATAAGACTTCCACCTCCACACCTTCCAGATCGGCCAGCAGATGGCTGTTGTCAATGGTTGAGGCCTTCGCCAGGTTTTCACCAGTAGCAGGCAGTCGTTCGCCTTTTTCGTCGAAAAAACGGTAGCCAAGGGCGGCTGCCATCCCCATGCCGGCGTCGTTGGTGGCACTGCCGCCGATGCCCAGCAATATTTTGGTGGCGCCGCGCTGGATGGCGTCGAGAAGGAGTTCGCCGGTGCCGAAAGTAGTTGTCCGCAGGGCGGAACGTTCCTCCGGCTTCAGCAGGGGCAGGCCCGATGCTGCCGCCATTTCGATGAACGCTGTCCGGCCATCGCCAGATAGCCCGTAGCCGGCGGTGACGGGCCGGAAAAACGGGTCGTTGACTTCCTTTTCTACCCACTGGCCCCGGCTGTGGTAGGTAAGGATCTCCGCCGTGCCTTCGCCTCCGTCTGCCATAGGGAAAAGAATGGTCTCGGATTGAGGGAGCGCCCGCCGGAGGCCCCGGGCCATGGCCTGGCATACTTCCAGGGCGGGGAGGGCGTCTTTAAAGGAATCGGCAGCAATGAGGATTTTCATGCTTCAGTATATTTCTCCATGATTTCATCCAACTGAGTTCCCTGGTCGTTCTCCCAGATCGGCTGATGGAAGTGCAACAACTTGCGGGCCAGGTGGAGGAACTGGCCTTTTTCCTCGGCAGCCAGGCCGCCGCTGATGATCTTACTGGCCTTGGCCATTTCTGAGAGGCTCTCCATGAAAGCTGCTCTGCCCTTGGCAGTGACTCTTACTTTTTTGGAGCGGCCATCTTCCGGATCATCGTAATCTTCGATCAAACCCCTGCGGATCAGGCGGCGGATCACTTCCATACCTGGCGAGAACTCAATAAAATTGTATCGAATGAGTTCCGATTTCCTGAGGTCTCCTGTTTCCTGCAAGGTAGCCAAAAATGCAAAATCATCCCCACCTTTCAGGGGGGTGTTTGCCAGGGCTGTTTTGACATAGTGCCGGGCATGCTTGTATAACTTGCCCAGGCCAATGGCCATTTCATCATCCAAGGAAGTATTCGGCATCCCTGTCCTTGGGCGTTCGTATCTGCTGTTGAGCCATAAGGCAAAATCTGCCATATTGGCCTCTCCACCTTCTTTTTCATATTGTTCACATCGATCCAGCAGTTCGTGCAATAGTGCGTATTTCATCGGCAGCTTGATAAAAAGATCCTGAATTTTTTCTCTGGCCTCTAAACAAAAATAATTAAACTATGTTTTTGGTGTATTAATTATTTAAAAATAGTTTATGGTGAATTCTCAACTAAAACAGTTTACTGTTGTTGACCGCTATATTGAAAATTTCACGAACGATTCAAGAAACTTGATTATGCATCGATTGATAAGGTCTTTTGTGCTGTTGCTGCTGGTGAGCAGCGGGCTTAACGCTCAGAGTGGTATCATCAAGGGAAAGGTAACGGATGCCATAAACAACGAGCCCATTCCCTTTGCCAATATTCTGGTGCTGGGCACCGACAAGGGCATGACTACGGACATTGACGGCAATTACGAGGTCACCGGCCTGGCGCCGGGCCTTTACGACATCCGTGCTACTTATGTCGGTTACAATGAGCAGGCCTCCTATGAGATACAGGTGACCAACTCCAAACCGGCCATTGTCAATTTTAAAATGGAGGAAGTGGTTCAGGACCTGCAGGAGGTAGTGGTGAAGGCCTCGCCGTTCCGCAAGACGGAAGAGAGCCCCGTATCGCTGCGCACCATTGGCGTGGCGGAAATACAGCGCAACCCGGGGGCCAACCGGGACATTTCGCGGGTGGTGCAGTCTCTTCCGGGGGTGACGACTTCGGCTTCTTTCCGAAATGACCTCATCATCCGCGGCGGGGCGCCCAATGAGAACCGTTTCTACCTCGACGATGTGGAGGTGCCCAACATCAACCACTTTGCCACCCAGGGCGCTTCCGGCGGGCCGGTAGGCCTCATCAACGTGAATTTCATCCGGGAGGTCGACTTTTTCAGCGGCGCCTTTCCTGCCAACCGGGGCAATGCACTAAGTTCCGTGTTCAACTTCCGGCAGCGCGACGGCCGCGACGACCGCATCGGTGGTAATTTCATGCTCAGTGCCACGGATATTGGCCTGACCACAGAAGGGCCGATCGGGGAGAAGGCCACCTTCCTGTTCTCCGCCCGTCGTTCCTACCTGCAGTTCCTCTTCAAAGCGCTGGGCTTGCCTTTCCTGCCGACCTATAACGATTTCCAGGCGAAGGTCAAATACCGCATCGACAAAAAGAATGAGCTTACCTTCATCGGGTTGGGCGCCATCGACCAGTTCGAACTCAACCTGGAAGCCAACGAGGATGAGGAACAGCAATTCCTGCTCGACCAGTTGCCGGTTAGCCCGCAATGGAATTACACCAATGGCCTCACCTATAAGCGCTACGGCGAGAACGGCTTCTGGCTGTTCGTTCTCAGCCGCAATATGCTGAACAATGAAGCGGAAAAGTATTACCAGAATGATGACAGCTCGGAAGATAACCTCATCCTCCGTTATAAATCGCAGGAGGCGGAGAACAAACTGCGCATCGAACATACCTTGCGCATGGGCGACTATAAGTTCAACTACGGCGCCGGCTACGAGTACGTGAAATACAACAACCGGACGTTCAACCGCATCTTCACCTCCGCCGGGCCGCAGACGATCAATTACTTCTCGGAATTCGATATGAACAAGTACGCCTTCTTTGCTCAGGCCAGCCGCAAGCTGGTGGACGAACGCCTCGTACTTTCTCTGGGTTTCCGGATGGACGCCAACAGCTATTCCGAAGAGATGAACAATCCATTGGAGCAGTTGTCCCCGCGATTCTCCCTGGCCTACGCGCTAACCGAGCGCCTATCTTTCAACCTCAATACGGGAATCTACTACCAGCTTCCACCCTACACCATCCTGGGGTATCAGGAGGACGGTGTATTCGTCAACAAGCAGAACGGGATCAAATATGTCCGGAACAACCACCTCGTGGCGGGGCTGGAGTTCAATACCGCCGCCAACTCCCGGTTTACGGTTGAAGGGTATTACAAGTATTACAACGATTACCCCTTTCTGCTGCGCGACAGCCTGACGCTGGCCAACCTGGGCGGCGACTTCGGCGTAGTAGGCAATGAACCGGCGGTACCCCGTTCCAACGGGCGGAGTTACGGACTGGAAGTCCTCTTTCAGCAGCGCCTGTTCAAGGGCTTTTACGGGATAGCCGCCTATACTTTGGGATGGAGCGAATTCGAGGATAAGAATGGCGCGTTTGTGCCCTCATCCTGGGATGCCCGTCATATTTTCAGCCTGACAGCGGGCAAGCGGTTCGGTAATAACTGGGAAGTGGGCCTCAACTGGCGCTACCAGTCGGGCCTGCCCTCCACGCCCTTCTCCGATGCGTCCTCCCTGGTATTCAACTGGGATGTGAACGGGAGAGGCATTCCCAATTACAACCTGCTGAATACCAATCGTAACGACGCCAGTAACGCCATCGACATTCGCATCGACAAAAAATGGTTCTTCGACAAGTGGAGCCTGAATATCTTCCTGGACATTGAGAATATCACGGGCAATGCCGTCGGCAACGAACAGTTCATCCTCGACCGGCCGCTGGACGAGAGTGGAAAGCCCATCGGCAGCGGCATCATCGTCAATCCGGATGCGCCGGCCAACCAGCAGCGCTATCTGCTCAAGACGATCAGCGACGCAACCGGTACGCCGCTGCCCAGTATTGGGCTGATGATAGAGATTTAGTGGATTTGGTTAATGGCCATCCACTCATCACACCCGATCAAACACTATCTCCGGTACCGTTCCCACGCCTGGTCTCCGGCCATATTCATATCAATGACGCGGGCGACGATGCAGGAGAGGAGTGATCCATTTACCAAAGCGCTCTAACAGCAAAAACGAATGAATACTAAACCCGCCTACTTTCTACTGTTCCTACTGCTGGCGGTGGTAGCTTGTTCCGGCCCGGAAATAGAAGAAGGATATTTCAAGGATGCCAAAGAGCTGCGCCAAAGCAGCTTCTTCAAGAGAGGCCTGGCGCCGGAAGCTTTTGTTGATATTTTGCCTCCTTCGGCCCGGGACATCCATCTCCGGATCAGCAGTGCGGACACCATCAGCCATGTCAAGTTTCGGCTTACCCGGCTGCCGGATGATTATTTTACCCTGATCAGCCGTATGGAACTGGCCCTGGAATCGGAGGTGGAAAACCTGCGTCCGTTCGAACCGGAGGGCGCCGATTGGTGGGATGCGGAAGCCGTCCGCGCCAATTTTGCTGCCGATACCTTCGTATTTCGCAAACTACCTATGGGCGTTGGAGACGCCGTGTATATCGCCACTACGGAAGCGGGGACTGTGTACGCCTGGATTGACCGGTAGGGCCCGCCTCAACTGGAATGTATTAACCAGGGACAGCATGTACTCCTCTGCACCCTCGTTATTCCCGTTCACCCGGCCGTTTTACCCGTTCAGCATTATAAAGTTGATTCCGGTGTTTTTGCCTTATACCTTGCTGAAAAAATTCACCCATGAGAGTATTTCAAATGATGATCGTGGCGCTGCTGCTGGCAGCTTTCGGCGCCTGTACCAATGCCAGTGATGACAATTCACCCTCCGATATCCCGGTCGTTGTCAACAACGACGGCGCCTGGCAGGTGAGTTACTACTTTGACAAGGACAAGGATGAGACGAGTGACTTCGCAGGGTATCGGTTCACTTTCCGGAATGACGGGGTGTTGGAAGCCTCCCGCAATGGAACCTCAACCACGGGTACCTGGAAGGTAATTCAGGACGACGGCCGCCAAAAACTGGTGATCAATACCGGAACGGCATCGAAGCCCCTGTCGGACCTAACCGACGACTGGGTGATCCTGGAACAGAATTCCAGCCGGATCCGCCTGCAGGACGATAATACGGAGCACCTGGAAGAGTTGCATTTCGAGAGTATGTAAGGTGCATTCGTGTTGAAGTGCATTCGTGTATCCGTCTGGCAAGGCCTTCGATAATGGAGAGGATAAAGATATCTCTTCTGGCCTAGGACGAATGCACGAATGCCTTCCCTGTCACACCGTTTCACAGTGTCTTGTCCTGAAATAGGTTTACACGTCCTAACCTCCCAACCTCCCCTCGTCCTAACGTCCTAACGTCCCAACGTCCTAACGTCCCAACGTCCTAACGTCTCTGAATAACTGATCACCGCCCACCGATCCACCCAATCAACTACTTCTCCCCCGGCAAAAACAACCCGCCCATTCCCCGCTCGATGACCAGGCTGTCTACGTGGCCGGCGACCGGGGCATCCACGCCCATGAAGTGCAGGTGCATATTGGTGCTATGGTGCGTGAAGACGCCATGGTGGTGCGCGGAATAAAAACCCAGGATCTTCACCGGCGTTGCGCGGAGTACGCCGCGCATCCCGGCTTGCAGGTGTTTCTCGTGGGTATGCACCTTATCCTCCTCCGGCCAATCGATGATGTGATAGTCCAGCTTGTTGACGGTAGCCTCGATGAGGAAAGGGAAGGGCTGCTCCACATCCAGTTCGGCCTTTCGGGCGGCGGTTTGAATGAAATTTTCCAAGGCCGCGTAAGTCCGTACATTGTAGGGAATGGGGATCACCTCACTCCAGTGCGGGACACTGGCGTATACGGCAAGGGCGGCCTTCCCTTCGGCTTTGGGAGACAAGAGCAGGCTGCTGTCCTTTACCTGTGCAATGATGGGCCGCCCGTCCCAGACCAGCAGTTCACCTTTCAATCCTTCCATTGCGCCCAGCGCATAGACATGCGGCTTAGCCACCAGGCTTTCCACGTCCACCTGCCCGCTGAGGTCGCCTTTTTGCATGATGGAGCGCAGGGCGCCGTACCAGCCCATCTCGAAGCCGCTTTCCGATGCCGGCCGGGGCTGGCAGCTGTAAAGGAGTAGGGTAAAAAAAAGGAAGAAGCCGTATTTCATATCTCTTGTTTTTTTTATGGAATGCCAGGGGGCGGTTCGCTGTTCGGAGCCACCCATCAACCCATCAACCCATCAACGAGCCCCCCCCAGCCGCTTCCCTGCCATCATGATCCGTTCCTGTTTCCGTTGTTGTTCCAGCACAGTGGGCGCCGCTGCCCGTGCTTCGCAGTTGGAGATACTGCAACGCTCGCAGGTGGTATTCACGATCCGGGAACTGAGATCCGGGCTATCGAGAAATCGGAAGAGTTGGCGCAGGGTGTCATTGATGAGCAGGCCGATGGTCACGCTGGTGCCGCGTCCGGGGTGTTGAAAATCGGGTTTGGCCACCGAGATGCACAGGTAGCGGTTGGGGGTTTCCCAGTATTGGGAGATCTGGGCATCGGCGGTCGGGCCGGTATTGTTGTGGAGCTGCTGGTTGGATTTTACTTTTTTGATGATGTTGACCGATACCCAACGGCGGCAGTAGTGTTCGTTGAGTTCATTGGCATAGGGGTTGTGGAGTTGGGAGAGGTGGAGTTCCTTGGTCATCTGGAAGTGCTGTAGCCCTTCGTCGCTTACCATACGCAGGAAAAAGAGGTCTTTGATGCCGAAGTGGCGGGGCAGGAGGTTGGTCAGCCGCTGCAGGAGCATTTCTGGGGTAACGTCGAACTTTTCCAGCAGGCTGAGGAAGCCCTCGGGCTGCCAATCGGTTTGCCGGGCGAAATGACGGATGTCTTCGACCATAAGTTGTTCGTCCATCAGCAGGGCTACCGAGAAGTAAGAAGCTTTGAAGTTGTTGAGGAGGCGCTCGAAGGAATCGGCCTCGACGATTCGGGTGAAATAGGGGCGCTCTGCAAACTTCAGGAATTGGAAGGCCAGCTCGCGGCCCAGCAGGAAGTTCTCCTGGGCGCTGCTCAGGCCTTCGTTCAGGAAGAGCGTCTTCTTTGAGGCGGAATAGAAAGAACGCTGCCGTTTCAGCTCTTTTTCCCGGGGCATGGCCTGGCGGTCCGTTTTTACTCCAAATTGCTCCCGGAGCAGCTGTTCCAGGAAAGGCGTGGTGTAAGGCAGGGTACCCCGCACACCAAATTCCTCCCTGAACTGTCGGACAGCGGTTTCCAGCTCCTCAAAGTAGTTGTCGTACATGTCCTGATAAGACCGTAAGGCCGCCAGGTAGAGGTGCTCCCGCTGCATCTGATAGTTGCGGGTGATCTTAAACAAGGTGCTGATGAAGGCATTGACCTTGTCCGGCGTATTAGAGAACAGTTCGAACAGCTTGTCCGGGCTGATGCCAAACAGCTCCAGTGGAAACTCCTTGACGAAATCCGAGGTGAGCAGGTCTATGATGGGCTGCAACTTTTTGGACGCCCGGGTGGAGACCATGAAGTCATAATCTACCCCAAGGGCCTGGGCCATGGCATTGATCTTGTCTACTTTGGGGTATTTCTTGCCCTTTTCGATGTCATGCAGATAAGATTTGGAAAGGCCGGCGCGCTCTGCCAGTTCTTCCAGCGAAAGGTTTTGCTGCTGGCGCAAATATTTGGCCTTGAAGCCAAAGATCATCTTGATGATGTTCTGTTGTTCGATCATGGTATACCTGGTATTCGGAAATCGGAATGCGGCCTATAGGAACAAGGCCATCGTCCTTTCCATCTTCTGCCTTCGACGCCGGGCTGTCTGTGCCCGATTTGGCTACCCATCCAAGGTCGGACAAGTTCGCGGTTCGGATTTCGGTGTTCGCAACCGCGGCAGGCTGCTTCAGCTCACCTGCTTCCAACAGTGTCCAACGCTAGATCGGAAGCCCCTGATTGGAAGTAAAGGTACAAAATTGTGGAAAAAAAATAATTAGCGGAATTTCCGCTTTTAGAGAAAAATGTTCATATTGCGGACTGTAACGAAAAATGGTACTAATCATGGAGACGATCATTGCTAAGAAGTACGCCGAAATTGATGGAATAACGATCAAGGGGAAATTCCGCAACCCTTATTCTGCAATTTTGACAGAGGAGGCACAACAATTTCTGTTGGAGTTGCACCGCCGTTTTAATACCCGCCGAAAGGAACTACTGGCTCGCCGGGAAGAGCGCCAACAGGAGATCAACCAGGGCAAAATGCCGGATTTTCTGCCGGAAACGAAGCACATCCGGGAAAGCGACTGGACGGTGGCCCCTCTGCCGGCCGACCTGCTCGACCGCCGGGTGGAGATCACCGGGCCGGTAGACCGCAAAATGGTCATAAACGCCCTCAATTCCGGCGCCAAATGTTTTATGGCAGATTTTGAGGACAGCAATTCACCCAGCTGGGACAACAATATGCAGGGGCACATCAACCTGATCGATGCCGTCAATCGCACCATCAGCTTCGAAGCGCCTGAATCCGGAAAGAAATACAAACTCAGCAACAAAATAGCCACCCTGCTGGTCCGCCCCCGCGGCTGGCATCTCGAAGAAAAGCACCTGCTTGCCGATGGCGCGCAAATGAGCGGCAGCCTGGTGGACTTCGGGCTGTTCTTTTTCCACAATGCCAAAAACCTGATCGCCAACGGCTCCGGCCCCTATTTCTACCTGCCCAAGCTGGAAAGCCACCTGGAAGCCCGCCTGTGGAATGACGTCTTCGTCTTCGCTCAGGATTACATCGGCATACCCCAGAAGACCATCAAAGCAACTGTACTGATCGAGACCATTCTCGCTGCTTTCGAGCAGGATGAGATCCTTTACGAACTGCGCGGCCACTCTTCCGGCCTCAATTGTGGCCGGTGGGATTATATCTTCTCCTTCATTAAGAAGTTCCGTAAGCTGCCCGGCTTTGTAATGCCCGACCGCGCTCAGGTTACCATGGGCGTCCATTTTATGAAAGCCTACTCCCAACTGGTGATCAAGGCCTGCCACCGCCGCGGCGTGCACGCTATGGGCGGCATGGCGGCGCAGATCCCCATCCGGGGCGACGAGGAAGCGAACCGGAAGGCCCTCGACAAGGTGCGCGCCGATAAGATCCGCGAGGCCCGCGACGGCCACGACGGCACCTGGGTAGCCCACCCCGGGCTGGTACCGCTAGCCACCGAGGTGTTCGACCAGTATATGCCTGAAAAGAACCAGATCGCCAACAAGCGGGAGGATGTACACGTTACCGCCGAAGATCTGCTCCGCGTGCCGGAAGGCGCCATCACCGAGGAGGGCCTGCGGTTGAACATCAACGTCGGTATCCTCTACCTCGAGAGCTGGCTGCGCGGCGTAGGCGCCGCCGCGATTTACAACCTGATGGAGGACGCCGCCACCGCCGAGATCTCCCGCACCCAGATCTGGCAGTGGATCCATTCCAATGCCAAACTGGAGGACGGCCGCGAGATCAATTATTCGCTCTACCGCTGCCTGCTCCCTACCGAACTGGAAAAGATCAGATTATATGTAGGGGAAGAGGCCTACCAGAACGGCCGCTTCGAGGAGGCCATCAACCTTTTTGACCGCCTGATCGGGGAGGAGGAGTATACCGAGTTCCTGACCCTGCCGGCTTATGAGTTGATTGATTAGAATACGATTTCCCGGTCCGCTGAGAATCTGGAAAACCTGAAAGTTCTTTCGCTAATAATAAAAACAAACAAAAAATGCAGCAGCAAGAAATCAAAGTAAAGCAACTATTGACCGATTGGTTGACGAACCCTCGTTGGGAAGGCATACGGCGCCCCTATACGGCCGAGGAAGTGGCCAAACTTCGGGGCAGCCTGCAGATCGAATATACGCTCGCCCGCGAAGGCGCCAAGAAATTCTGGCACAAGCTCCATACGCAATCGGTGGTTTCCGGTTTAGGCGCCCTCACGGGCAACCAGGCCGTGCAGGAAGTGACCGCCGGGCTGGATTCCATCTACCTTAGCGGATGGCAGGTAGCGGCCGACAACAACCTGGCCGGCGCCATGTACCCCGACCAGTCCCTCTATCCGGCCAACTCGGTTCCCAATGTCGTGCGCCGCATCAACAACGCCCTGCGCCGCCGCGACCAGATCCAGTCGGTCAGCGGGGAGGGCAATACAGACTGGTTGGTACCCATTATCGCCGACGCGGAAGCCGGCTTCGGCGGCAACCTCAACGCCTACGAGCTCATGCTGGGCATGATCGAGGCGGGCGCTGCCGGCGTCCACTTCGAAGACCAGCTTTCTTCCGCCAAAAAGTGCGGCCACCTGGGCGGCAAGGTCCTGGTGCCCACTCAGGAAGCCATCAACAAACTGGTGGCCGCCCGCCTGGCCGCCGACGTGGCCGGCGTGCCCACCGTGCTCATCGCCCGCACCGACGCCGACGCCGCCAACTTGCTGACCTCCGACATCGACGAGCGCGACCGCCCCTTTATAGTCAGTAAGGAGCGCACCGCCGAGGGCTTCTACTACGTGCGCAACGGCATCGAGCAGTGCATCAGCCGCGGACTGAGCTATGCCCCCTACGCCGACCTGTTGTGGATGGAAACTTCCCATCCCGACCTGGGGCAGGCGCGCGAGTTTGCCCAGGCCATCCACGCCCGGTTCCCGGGCAAGCTGCTGGCCTACAACTGCTCGCCCTCCTTCAACTGGGCGGCCAACCTGAGCGAAAAGGAAATGCTGACCTTCCGCGAAGACCTGGCCGAGCTGGGCTACCGCTTCCAGTTCATCACCCTGGCCGGCTTCCACGCGCTGAATACCTCCATGTTCGAAGTATCCAAGGCTTATAAGGCACGCGGTATGGCAGGCTACAGTGAACTTCAGGAGCGCGAATTCGCGCTCCAGTCTGCCGGCTTCCAGGCCGTCAAACACCAGTCCTTTGTCGGTACCCAGTACTTCGACTTCGTACAGAATACGGTGCAGCAGGGGCAGTCGTCGACAGTGGCCATGGCAGGCAGTACGGAGACGGAGCAGTTTCACAACTGATTTGATTTGAAACTTAGCGATTTGAAACTTAGGCGCTAATGGGAAATTAGCGCCTAAGTTTGCCAACAATTGATAAGACTTAGATTTTGCATTGATTTTCTCTCATACTCAGACGTTTAATTCCGGCCGGCCCGCTTGGGCGGCCGGTTTTTTTATGCGATTTGAAACTTAGGCGCTAATGGGAAATTAGCGCCTAAGTTTGCCCAAAATTTATCGCCCTCTTCTCCTACTCGATTTGGAGAAGGAACATTGAAAAAAGGGTTCAAATTGTAAACCCATAACTAACGTGGAAGAAAAAAGACGACACCTGAATAAATCCATTAAAGATCATGAAACGCCCTTACCCGGCCTACGGTGGATGAATAGCCCAGCTAAGGCCCCCTGACAAAAATCCCTCCCCCCACTGAGCAAAGTCATAGCCCCCGGTTTAGGTTCCTTGTAGCTTGAAGGCTACGCTGAGTTGTTGGCCTGCGGTCAAGATGATCGCGCCACGATTTACCTAACCAAAACCAAAGTTATGACACCGAAGAGAGTCATCATTCTCGGCGCTGCCGGCCGGGATTTTCACAACTTCAACACCTTCTACCGGGACAATGAGGCTTACGAGGTGGTGGCGTTTACCGCCACCCAGATCCCCTATATCGAGAACCGCCGTTATCCCGCCGAGTTGGCGGGCAAGCTATACCCCAAAGGCATTCCCATTTACGGAGAGGAGGAACTGCCGCAGCTGATCAAGGACCTGGAGGTGGATGAATGCGTCTTTTCCTACAGCGATGTGAATTACCAGTACGTCATGAGCCTGAGCGCGCTGGTCAATGCCGCCGGCGCCAATTTCCTGCTGCTGGGGCCCAACGACACCATGATCGAAAGCACCAAGCCCGTCATTTCCATCTGTGCCACCCGCACGGGGGTAGGCAAGAGCCAGACCTCCCGCCGCGTCATCGAGCTGCTCATGGAGCGCGGGTTGAGGGTTGTGGCCATCCGCCACCCCATGCCGTACGGCGACCTGGTGAAGCAG
Source organism: Lewinellaceae bacterium (assembly GCA_020636405.1). Lineage (GTDB taxonomy): Bacteria > Bacteroidota > Bacteroidia > Chitinophagales > Saprospiraceae > JACJXW01. Next base: position 1,382,455 of record JACJXW010000004.1, read on the forward strand.
CGCGTACAGCGTTTTGCCGAGCTGGAAGACCTCAAGAAGCACCACTGCACCATCGAGGAGATGGAAGAGTACGAGCCCCACGTCGTGCGCGGCAACGTCATCTACGCCGGCATCGACTACGAGGCCATCCTCCGCGCCGCCGAGCAGGACCCCAAGGGCTGCGACGTCATCGTCTGGGACGGCGGCAACAACGACTTCAGCTTCTACGATACCGACCTGTACCTCACCCTGCTGGACCCCCACCGCGCCGGCGATGAGCTGAACTACTACCCCAGCGAGGTCAACCTCCGCCTGGCCGATGTGGCGATCATCAACAAGATCGATAGTGCCAAGCCGGAAGACATTCAGAAAGTCCGGGAGAACATTGAAAAGATCAACCCGAAAGCCATCGTCATCGACGCCGCCTCGCCCATCCGGGTGGCCGACGCTTCCGTCATTCGCGGCAAGCGGGTGCTGGTGGTGGAAGACGGGCCGACGCTGACACACGGCGGTATGCGCATCGGCGCGGGTACCCTGGCGGCTCATAAGTTTGGTGCAACCGAACTGGTCGACCCGCGCCCGTTCGTGACCGGCAAGATCAAGGACACCTTCCGCAAGTACCCCTTCATCGGCACCCTCCTGCCGGCTATGGGCTACAGCGACGAGCAGCTCAACGACCTGGAGATGACCATCAACAGCGCCGATTGTGATTCCGTCATTATCGGCACCCCCATTGACCTGGGCCGCGTGCTGAATATCAACAAGCCCTATACGCGCGTTTTCTACGACCTTCAGGAGATCGGCGAGCCGAATCTCGGGCAGGTGCTGGACGAGTTTATCGGGAAGATGGGGTTGAAGGGGAAGGTGAGGGAGAAGGAGTTGGTGGGGTAGGAGCGTGGGGAAGTTTCTGCGGTGTAAATGTGTAAGTAGCTGGACATATTTATTGTAACTCATCCTGCTTCGGAAATACGGCGTCAACAGCTTTGTTCTTGGGGCAATGGTTATATTGTTGGAGTGTTATATGGTTATGCTAAATGTGTCCAACTACTTAAATGTGTAAAAGATGAGGGTGCCCAGGGGTGCAGTTTTAGTTTGTGTCCACTCTGGTTTTCGAGGTTAAAAGCCCGAAAATTGCCCATTTTACGGTTCCATGGCTACACAGGCCCATTGTTAGGCTGCCGGAGGCGAGCCCAACAATGTAACTATTGAGCTATGTAACCATCAAATTAGGGTATTTCCCCTGGAGATAGGCTAAATATATGGGAATCCCACCCGGTCATTTACACCTTTACACAATACCCTATACCTCCCCCGGCCATGCCCTAAAACCACCCCGCGCCCGGGAAGCGGAAAGGCCAGGGTATGCCCGCAAGTATCAATAATAGCGCGATGAGGTAGTAGGTGAAAGTTGAGCGGAACTTCTGGGCCGCTTCCAGTTTTTTCTTGGCCTGGCTATAACCGATGGTGATCACGGCAATGGCCAGGATCATGATGGTGAGGTGTTCTACGCTGTAGAAGCGCAAAACCTTGTCGGACATAGTGGCCGAATTGAACTGTACCGCCGGGCTGATGAAATAAAGGATCAGCCCCAGGATCAGTTGCACATGGGCGCTGATCATAGTGAAGAGGGTGATTTTCCGGTCGCCGTCGGTATACTGCTTGCCACCGCGCCATTTGGACAGGGCGTTAACGATGGCCACCAGGAGGAGGGCCAGGACTACCCACCGCAGGCCGGAGTGAGCGTGTTTGAGCATTGGATACATAGGTCAATTTTTTGGTTCTTTAACAAATCTCGTGGTGTTGAGCCAGTTGAAAGCCGGAAACACGGCTTTGGGCAGCTTTCTGGAGGCCGCCTTTGTTCCGGCTTTCAACGGGCCCACGAGATTTGTCAAAGAAGGATTTTTTTAATCACTGCTTGGTGGGGGCAAAGTTAGGGTTTTTATACTAAATTCTTTATCACATATATTTCGTGCCACGAAGACTCAAAGGCGCCACTACGAGCTTGTTCAAACGGAGATTTTAATCCAAGTTCGACGGGTAGCCCCCAACCGTTGTTCGCAGTTCGCAGGCCGCCTATCAGGCTGGTTTTTCTTCGGTGAGTCATTTTTCGCGGTCGTTTAAGAAGGCTTATGGGAGGGCGCCCTCGGAAATGTAGGGGCAGATCTCAGAACGTCCAAAGTCCAATATTTTAAATAGTTGCCAAAATATTTCCAATGTCGGCAGTATTTAAACTACCTGATTAGTTTACTTTTGTTGTCTGAAGAAACATACTTCCCAATGCCCTATGAGTTATCAAAGAAGCACAAGGCCCGTTTTTTTTTCCCCGTTCTGTTATGGGGATTTTGCATCCTAATGTGCTTATCCGGTATTCAGAGTGGCAGGAGGGCTTTCGTTTTTCTCATTCGGAGGGCTTTTGCCGTGCTTTTTTCTCTTCTTCTCTTTTCTTCATCGCTTTTCGCACAAAAGCATCTTTTTGACGCCCAACTCATTACTGTCGAAGAAGGCCTGGCTAACCTTTATACCACGGCCGTATTCAAAGACAGCCGGGGATTTATCTGGATTGGGACGCGCTATGGCCTGAACCGGTATGATGGGGATTCATTTAAGCTGTATTCGAAGGAAAATGGCGCGCTAAACAGCAGCGAGAATATTCTAAAGATCAGCGAAGACGCCGAAGGGAACTTATGGCTCTTTTACAAGAATCAATACTCTCCTACTGCCTATGGCGATATTCCGGACGGCGAGGTAATTGAAAACCTGGATATTTTTAACCCCCGTACCGGGCGGGCGACGCCCTTCGATGCGTACTTTGAAGGCAAAGCTCCAGTCAAATCCGCCGAGGTAATTTTGCCGAAATCCATTATCCCGGGAGCGCTTCCATGCATCAGTACCAATAAGGGCGAGGTCTATTTGTATGACGGCGCATTCAAAAAGATATTTGAGAGGGAAGGCGTCTTGGTAAGGTATATCAGCAGAGACAGCAGCGGCGATACCTGGATCGGGTGGTGGAAAAGCCTGGCCCGCATAGACTCGTTGAGAACAATAAAGGAGGAAATAAATTTGCCCGGCCGGATTTGTGGTATTTATCCCGGGCCGGATGGGATGTTATGGTTAGCAACTCTACAGGGCAATGACTATTTAAATTTCTGGAGTAAGGCCGACAAGGAGAACCCGATCCCTTTTTTCCTTACCCGGAACGGGCGCCCGGTTGAAGTAGCGTTGGCCGGTAGTTTTTTTTTCTACCGCACGCAAAAAGGATATTGGTATGTGCAAATGGGCGAGGAACTAAACGTATTTGATGAGCAGGGGGGCTGGTTGTACGATTTTAATACGCTGATTGGAGATGATTACAAAACGAATTTTGTCAACTATTTTGAAGACGATATTTATGTGTGGTTGGCCACCCCTAACGGTTTGCTCAAGACCAGTGTCGCAAGAAACAACTTTCGCCTGATTCACCAAAGTAACTTAGGCGCTTCGGATTGCCGGGGCATCACTGAAGATCCGGCGGGTAATATTTACTTTCTCAATAAAGCCTTATATCGCTGGAGTACGCGAACCCAGGCTTGTGAAAAGCTGTCCGATAGTTACGGTGCTTTAGCCTTGGCTTATCAGGACAGCCTATTGTGGGCGGGCGATTATACGACTACCTCCCTGGGGTATGAATTAGATTTGAGAAATAACAAGGAAACATTGTATGAAGTGGCGGACCCGAAGGCGCATCTGGCCTACTCCATACTAAAAACGAGCCGGCCCGGCTATTGGCTCGCGGGCCTGAACCAGGGACTTGCCTACATCGATCTGAAAAATAAACAGGTAATTCCGTTCAAGGATTACGGCCGTTTTGCACAGCTTCAAACCAGTCAAGTCAATCACATCTACAAAAACAATACGGGAATATGGCTGGCGACTAACAACGGCGTCTTTCTGATGAACGAACAGGAAGTCCCCATCCGGCATTTCACTACTGCTTCCGGCGATCTGCCATTCGATTATATTCAGCACATGCACGAAGATCGGGATCAGTATGGCGTTTTCTGGCTGGCTACGCGAGGCGGCGGTGTTATCAGGTGGCGCCCCGCTCCCGGTGCGAAGCAGATCTCGGAGAGCCGGCAATTTACCACTGCCGAAGGTTTGTCCAACAACTTTACCTATGCCGTTTATGAGGATGATTACGGCAAACTTTGGATACCGAGCGACAAAGGGCTAATGTGGATGGATAAGTACACTTACCGGTTGGGTATCCTTCTGGTGAAGGATGGGTTGCCTCATAACGAATTCAATACGACGGCGCATTACCAGGCTAAGGACGGTACGTTTTACTTTGGCGGCCTGGGCGGCCTGATCGCTTTTCACCCCAGGGTATTTACCGGTGATAGGGAGAATAATACGCCCCTTGAATTTATCGCCTGCTATTTACTGGAAGGCGATGCCGAAAACATGACGGACAAAACCGAACTGCTTCAACAGACAGACGCTATTACGATCCGGCCCAGCGATAAATTCCTGGAACTACACTTCATGCTGTTGGATTACGACGACTCCAAACGGCATCGTTATAGCTATCAAATAGAAGGCTACAGCGATAACTGGAGAATCATCAATGAGAATTTTCTTCGCATCACCAAGCTGCCCTACGGAAATTATACGCTGAGGGTCAGAGGAAAGAATCCCAGCGACGGATGGTCAAATCGGGTGCTGGCATTGAAGATAAAAGTGTTAAAGCCTTTCTATTTGCAGTGGTGGTTCATCGCCGTGGTGATAACCGGCATAATAGGCGCCACGCTGGCCGCTGTACAGTGGCGGATTCTCAAACTCAAAGAAGACCGGGAGCGACTGGAAGCTGAAGTGCAAAAACGGACCCGCCAAATAGAAAAAGACAAACGGATCATTACCTCGCAAGCCGAAGCGCTGCAAGAACTAGACAAAGCCAAAACTCGTTTTTTTTCCAACATCACCCATGAATTTCGTACTCCTCTGACCCTTATCATCGGGCCGCTGGAGCAAATACTCTCCGAACAGCCGCCGCCAACCATCCTGCGCAGAAGGGTTCAAGGAGTTTTGAAAAATACCCGGCATATCCTCGAACTGGTCAATCAGATGCTCGACCTGTCCAAAATTGAAAGCAAGCGGATGCAGGTGGAAGCGACTCGAGGAGACATTATTGCTTATACCCAAGAGTTGGCGATGCGCTTTCAGCCCCTGGTTGAGAAAAAGGAGTTGAAGCTGTATTTTGTGGCCGGCCAGGACCGTTGGGAGACGAATTTCGACCAGGATAAATGGGATAAAACCGTTTATAATCTGCTATCCAACGCCATTAAGTTTACGCCGCCGGGCAACGTCATACAGCTGGCCTTGAGCAAGTCCTGTAAAGACGAGCAGGAATTTATCCGCCTGGACGTCAGAGATACCGGGATGGGCATTGGAAAGGATCAACTGAGGCATATTTTCAACCGCTTTTACCAGATAGACGACTCCGCCACCCGTACCCAGGGCGGTACGGGCATTGGCCTGGCCCTGGTTAAAGAGCTGGTAGAATTGCAGGGCGGCCAAATAAAAGTGTCGAGCGAACCGGACAAGGGAACGTCGTTCCAGATCCTGTTGCCTGTTTTAAAGGCGGAAGCAGCCCCGCCGCTGGCCAACAGCCCGGAGCCAGAGGCCATATTCGATTCGGAGATTGTGGAAGCAGGGAATGAATCCACCGCAATAGCTCCTGCATTGGAAAAAAGCGAAAAGCTGGAATTGCTCATCATAGAGGATAATGAGGAAATGCGAGAGTATATTCGCTATTGCATTAGCGAGGATAGATACAACATAACCGAGGCCGCCGATGGAGAGGAAGGCATCGAAAAAGCCCAGGTGCTGATCCCCGACCTGATCATTTCGGATGTGATGATGCCCAAAAAGGATGGCTTTGCCGTTACCCAAGCCATCCGTGGCAATCTTAACACCTCGCACATTCCTCTCATTCTTTTGACCGCCAAAGCCTCGCTGGAAAGCCGCCTGAAAGGCCTGCAGCGCGGCGCCGACGCCTACCTCACCAAGCCGTTCAGCCCCCAGGAGTTGGCGCTGCGCATTGAAAAGCTCATCGAGATCCGCCGTTTGCTACAGCAGCGTTACCAGAATGGGCCGCCTCCAACGAGCGGCGAAGCCTACCGGCAGGAAGACGAGTTTATCACCGAATTGCGCGCCTACATCCTCGAACACATCGACGAAGCCGATCTCAGCGGCGACCACATCGGCCGGCGCTTCGGTATGAGCCGCGTGCACCTGTACCGCAAGCTCAAGGCGCTCACCGGCCAGTCGATCACGGAGTTCGTCAAGGCCGTACGCTTGGAGATAGCGCTGGAGTTGGTCCGGGAAGGCAAGTATAATGTCTCAGAGATCGCTTACCGGACGGGTTTCTCTTCCGTGAGCCATTTCTCGCGGTCGTTCAAGCAGGCGTTTGGGAAGTCGCCTTCGGAAATGTAACACCCAGTCAAACATCCGGAACACCGGTGAAAAGCTTTTTCTCTCCCTCCCTTTAAGTTTGTACCAGCTTGTTACGCATTCCTCACCCTAACAACCTAAGGCCATGACACAGGCAGAGATCGCCACTGCAGTTCAAGCCATACTGCTCCGGCATTTTCATATATCGCCCGAGCAGTTCGGTTGGGACAAACCCTTGGATGTTCTACATGAGGATTTTAAGCTGCTGGGCTATCTGGTATTCCTGGAGCAACTGCTCCACCAGCAATTCGGCAAGAAGATACCGCTGCTGGAGAATTGCAGCACGGCCATTCATACGGCGGAGGATGTAGTGGATTTGATCATGAGGGAGTTGTGAATGTATTTTTTTTACATGTAACACCGGAGCAAACATTTGTAACGAACATGCAAATAAAAATTCAATGCCCTGGCTTCTTTTGCAGATGCCGCTTTTTAGAAAGCTATAAATAAATAAAAACAAAAACCTGAATGCATCCTTTTCCAATTACCCTCACCCAATCTCCGGAAGCGATCCGCGCTGATTTTCAGGAGAAAGGCTATGCCCTTTTTCCTGGCGTGATCAGCCGGGAAAGAGCTCTGGAGATACGGAAGTTCCTGCTCGGGGAATTCGAGCGCGAATTTCCCAACGAGAATTATGACGAGGCCGATATTATCTTCGACCATCTGCGCAAGTTTCCCAACCTTTTGGATACGATCACTCATCCCAGAATGGTGGAAGCATTAAAGATCATACTCGGCGATAAGATCGTACTGATGCCCCCGGCTTCTTGCATCCGCAACAGCTTCTGGAACCTGCACACCGACGTGACGACCATGACCAGCCAGGGCTACCTGGTTGCCCAGAGGCCGGATTTTACCGGGGTGGCCGTCGCCATTTACCTGCAGGACAACGACGAGCAGGGCGGCGGTATGTTCGTGGTGCCCGGCACCCACAAACTGGAAGAGGATCCGCTGGTGGAACAGAAGTTGCGGCTGAAGGGCATCGGTGTGCCGTTCACACACCGCCTTCTGCGCCAACTGACCAACAACCGTTTTCCTCGCTACGAAGATTTCAGCGCCTATGAAGAGGGCGGCATTGACATCCCGTCAAAGATGGGCGACGCCCTGATCATGGACATGCGCTTGCTGCACCGCGGCTCTCAACCCCAAGCGGGCGTAAAGAAAACCAGGACCAAGCTGGGCATTTTCACTACGGTTACGGCGCCCGGCGAAGGGGATTACATCGACTATTGGATGGAATACCTTCATTCCGATCACGACCATCCCTTTCACTACTTGAAGGACGAGCGAGACATCTCACTACTTCAAAAAGCCGCTATCGAAGCCGGCTTTCTTGCGGCTCTTTAAGCCTCGTTTGATTTACTTAAATAAACACAATACCAGTCAAAATGACAGCTAATTACGATTACATTGTTGTTGGAGCAGGGCCGGCGGGGTTGCAATTAGGTTATTACCTTCAGAAAATGGGCTGTAGCTATATCATCCTCGAAAAAGACGATAAAGCCGGCGCTTTCTTTGAACGCTATCCACGGCACCGCAGGCTCATTTCCATCAATAAGATCTACACGGGGTACGACGACAAAAGTATCAACCTGCGGTGGGATTGGAATTCGCTGCTGTGTGACCATGACGGCCTGCTCTTCAAGAACTACTCGAAGGATTATCTGCCCAATGCCGACGTCCTGGTCGATTACCTGAATGATTTTGCCAACTACTACAAGCTCCATATTTCCTTTAATACAGAAGTGGCCAGTATTGTGAAAAAAGAGGGGGTTTTTGTGGTGAAGGATAAGGAAGGGAATGGATACTGCGGCAAGCGGCTGGTCGTTGCCACTGGCACGTTTAAACCTTACATTCCCGATATTGAAGGGGCGGAGCTGGTGGAAGACAATTACACCAATGTATCTGCAGATCCCATGGACTTCTGCGGGCAGCGGGTATTGATCCTGGGCAAAGGCAACTCCGCCTTTGAACTGGCGGACACGCTGATCCCCACCACGGCCCTCATTCACCTGGCCAGCCCGGAGCCCGTAAAAATGGCCTGGAAAACCCACCATGTGGGCCATCTCAGGGCCATCAACAACAACTTCCTGGAAACCTACCTATTGAAGGGACAAAATGCCCTCATTAACGGGCACATCACAAAGATCGAAAAAGTAGAGGATGTGTACCGGGTAACCATTGCCTACAACCTGGCCAATGACGAAGTAGAGCAGATCGATTACGACCGGATCATTTTTACCACCGGGTTTCAATTTGACGATTCCATTTTTGACGAATCCTGCAAGCCGGAACTGGCTATCAAGGGCCGCTTTCCGAAGCAGACCAGCGAATGGGAGTCCACCAATGTAAAGGACATGTACTTCGCAGGGATTCTGATGCACATGCGGGACTTTAAAAAGAAGCAATCCGGCTTTATCCATGGGTTCCGGTACAATATTGCCGCGCTGTGCAAAATGTTCGGCCGGAAATACCATCAGCAGCCCCTGCCCTTTGAACGGCTGCCCTTGACGGCGAAGGCGATCACCGACAAAATTATCGAGCGGGTGAACAGGTCGTCGTCCCTGTGGCAGCAAACCGGTTTCCTGGGGGACTATTTCGCATTGGATCACGAAAATGGTGAAGTCCGCTACTACGAGGGCCTGCCGGTCGATTACATGAAGGACAGCGAACTGGGCGAGGCATCGAACTGGTATGCGGTAACCCTGGAGTTTGGCCAGGAGATCATAGACCGGAGCCCCGACGTATTTGCCGTAGAAAGGATCCACAAGGATGATCACCCCAATGCAAAGGAGAGTACGGGGATACACCCCATCATCAGAGGATATGAAGAAGGCGAACAGCGGTCAGAACATCACCTTATAGAAGATTTCACCAGCGAATGGAAGAGAGAGGTGCATACCAAACCGCTCGAAATATTTTTCCGGCAGGAGATCGAGCAGGCCCAAACGGCTGAGAAGCTCAATTTCGCAAGATCATAAGGGGCGAGGAAATAAATAAGCTACCCAAAATGACGAAGGCATTTTTTCTTTAGGCGAGGCGCATTTGACGCGCATAGTGGGGCTACGTAAGGAAAATGCAACGAAGCATAAAGGAAAAAGGCCAAGTCAGATGGGTAGGTTATTTGTTGCGTCGCCCCTAAAATGGCAATGAGGCCCGGAGTTCGGGTTGGCGCAGCAGAAAACCTGAGGGAATTCTGCCGCGCCACTAGGGCCGGCCAGCTGAAATATGACTAATAAAAGAAATTGCACATGACTTTTGAAAACACAAAAACCGGTGCTTACCCCCAATCGAAGGCTACCGGGCCGGTGCTTTCCGAGCAGCAGGTCGAAGATTTCCATACGAAGGGTTACCTGGTTTTTCCTTCCTTCCTGGGGGGCGATTTGGTAAAAACTTTGATGGAAGAAGTAGATACGTGGGTGGACACGGGGCTGCGCCAGCAATCCATCGCCCAGTGCCGCTCGCTCTATCCGCCGGAAGTGACCGAGCTGGACCTGGGCCAGCACGGCTGGCTGGTCAGCCACCCGCCGGTCATGGCCATCCTGGAGCAACTCATCGGGCCGGCCTTTGCTTTCCATCATTTGCACAGCGACCGGCATGGCGCCAGTACGGGAAGTAAAAACTGGCATCACGACTATGAGCAGTATCCGCAGGCCAACCGCTCGCACGCTATGGTGCACCTCTTCTACTACCTCAACGGGCTGGAAGGAAGCGTGGGCGACCTGGTGCTGCTGCCCGGTTCGCACCGCTTTGTCATGGACAAAAAAGCGTTTGCCCACTTTGGTGATTCGCCCCTGCCCAATGAGGAGGTCATCGAACAGCTTCCCCCTGGTTCCGTGGTCATGATGCATTCCGCATTGCTGCACGCGCGGCGGGCGAAAAGGAGCAAAGGCGAGGAGAAATACCGCTACTTCATCGACTGCTCCTATTGCCAGGGCGGCGTGCGCTGGCCGCAGGTGAAAACGTACTGGAGAGGGCTACAGGCCCGCGCCCGGAGCCTGGGGCTCGACCGGGGGCAGTGGCCCGAGCTATTTGCCGAGCGCCATTTTTACAGCCCCTTCGAGGCCATGGCCCAGTTTGACGATATCAATCAGGGCAGCCTGCTGGAGCGCCTGGTCCCATCGGATATACTTTGATAAGAATAAATTCCGGCACACGGTATGCGATCTATTGCCAAAATACAATTTGAGGAAGTCCTGGGCGCCTTCTACCGGGAGCATTCCACCGAGTTGGGCCACGACGAGAACACCAATTCGGAAGCGGAGCGGGCCCTGAACCTCGCCAATGCCCAAATGGGCGAATGGACAAAGGCCCGGCTGCGGCGGGAAGATATCCTGAACGTGATCCTGCCCTGGCACATCAGCTGTGGCGGAAAGACGGAACTGGTGCCGAAAGCAGGACTGACCGTCGGGCAGGCAGTGGCCAGGATCGCCTCTATGGGCGAAGCCTTCGCCAGGGGAAACCCCGTTTGTTACCAGAAAATACAGCGGATGGCCAGGCTGCCCTTCACGCCCCTCTTCCTATCGACCAGAGCGATTCAAAAAGACGATTACTGGGACCTGGAAAGAAAGGAAGGCCTGGTACACATAGACGGCTTGCACCGCATGATCGCCTGGGAACTGTACGGGCGGCTTTCCGGAGAAGTGGAGGTGGAAGCCTATGTGGCAAAACCGGCTGCCGTAGAGCACAAAATAAACGATGTCAGACTCACTAAAACACAGCAGTAATTTGGCGCCTGTATGGGATATATTCTGTGACTTCGACGGGACCATCACCTTTTTCGATGTCACTGACAGCCTGCTGGAACGCTTCGCGCAGCCGGAGTGGACGGCCATTGAGGAAGAATGGGCACAGGGGCGCATCGGCTCTAAGAAATGCCTGAGCCGCCAGGTCCAACTCCTGGATATGTCCCTTGCTGAGCTGGATGATCACCTCAACCAAATAGACGTTGACCCGGGATTCGCCGCCTTCCTTATGGCAGCTCAAAACAGGGGGTTCCCCATAACCATCGTGAGTGACGGCCTGGATTACTCGATCCGGTCTATTCTGGACCGTCACAAAATCCATGGCCTTCCCATTTTCGCCAATAAGTTGCATCAGGCCGGAGAACGAAAATGGAGGATCACTTTTCCCTACGCTGGCCGGAATTGTGATTTTGCTTCCGGCCATTGTAAGTGCGCCACGATAGGCCGCATGCAGCCTACCGCCCGGAGGAAAGTACTGCTGATCGGCGATGGCAAGTCGGACTTCTGTGCCGCCGAGCAGGCCAACATGGTATTTGCCAAAGGCAAGCTGGCTGAACACTGCGCCCGCAAAGGCCTACCGCACTATGCCATCGAAGGGTTTACCGACGCTTTGCCCTTGCTGGAGCGCTTCGATCCTGAAACCGCTGATATACGCTGAGGCAGGAGTGCCTTGAAGTGGAAATGCTCTTGATAAAAAATAAAAGTTAACACATGCAACCTGATCTGGCCCACACCACACGGACGGACCACCTATCCGATGAAGAACTGCTCGCCCTGGAGGCGGAGTACTGCTCTCACGGCGATACGGTCCACTATAACGACCCGCCCAAGGTATTTACCCGCTGCGAGGGCAGTTTCATGTACGACGCCGGGGGCCAGGCCTTCCTGGACCTGCAGATGTGGTATTCCGCCGTCAATTTTGGCTACGCGAACGAGCGGCTGAACAATGCCCTCAAAAGACAAATAGACACCCTGCCGCAGATCGCCAGCGAGTACCTGCACAAGGAAAAGGTCCTGCTGGCCACAGCCATCGCCAAAAATATTGAGCGGACTTTCGGGATGAAAGGGCGCTGCCACTTCAATGTGGGGGGAGCGCAGGCCATCGAAGACTCGCTCAAGGTGGTGCGCAACGCATCCAACGGCAAAAGCCTGATGTTTGCCTTCGAAGGCGGCTACCACGGCCGCACGCTCGGAGCGTCCTCCATGACCTCCAGCTACCGGTATCGCCGGCGGTTCGGCCATTTCGGAGACCGGGCGCAGTTTATTCCCTACCCCTACTGCTACCGTTGCCCCTATGGCAAAAAGCGGGAGGATTGCGGCCTGTACTGCGTCGATCAGTTCGCCCGCCTGTTCGATTCAGAGTACCAAGCCGTGTGGGATTCTAAAGCAGAGGAAGCCGAATACGCTGCTTTTTACGTCGAACCCATACAGGGTACGGGCGGCTACGTGATTCCTCCTGAAGGGTACTTCGAAAAGTTAAAGGAAATACTGGAGGCCCGCAAGATCCTCCTGGTGTCCGACGAGATTCAGATGGGCCTGTACCGGGCCGGCAAGTTCTGGTCGATCGAAAACTTCAATGTCAAACCGGACATCATCGTGTTCGGAAAGGCCCTCACCAACGGGCTGAACCCGCTCTGTGGCCTGTGGGCGAGAGAGGAACTCATCAACCCCGAAGTATTTCCCTCGGGTTCCACCCATTCTACCTACGCCTCCAATCCGCTCGGCACGGCCGTGGCACTGGAGACGATCACCATGCTGGAAGAGGGCGATTATGAATCCATGACCCGCGAGAAGGGCGCCTATTTCCTGGAAGGGTTGAAAATGTTGAAGCGCAAGCACAAGGTGATCGGCGATGTGGACGGCCTGGGCATGGCCCTGCGCATCGAGATCTGCTCCGCTCACGATGGGTATACGCCCGACCGGGAACTGACCAGCAAAGTCAATGAGATGGCCCTCAGCGCCACTCTGGAGGCCAACGGCCGCCGCTATGGCCTGGTGCTCGACATCGGAGGATATTATAAGAATGTGCTTACTATGGCGCCTTCTCTGGAAATCTCCTATGAAGAGATCGACCTGGCTATTGAACTGCTGGATCAGGTGTTTACCCGGTGTACGTGATGCGCTGGGGTTGACCCTCACGCAGAGGCGCAAAGACGCGGAGCGCTCAAACCGTTGTTTCCCAGTCCTTTGCGCTTCCGCGCCTCCCGGATCAAGTCCGGGACAAGTGCTGCGTGAAATTTCATCCCGAGGGGGTACGCAATTTGAAATCGAAGCGCTAGTGCTTTCGGCACTAGTAACCAATAACTGTTTGCGGTTTCCAGTAATGAAATGGCTGCTTTGGGATTTTGTACCAACAGCATTAGCCCAACTGAAAAATAACAGACAATGAACATTACACAAGATATCAAAATCCAATCTCCCGAAGCTATCCGGGCTGATTTTCGGGAAAAGGGCTATTACCTGGTCAAGGGTGCCCTGAGCCGGGAGCGCATCCTTGAGGTCCGGGAGTTCCTGCTCGATGAATTCAACCGGAAATTCCCCGAGGAAAACCTCGACGAGGCCAATGTCATCTTCAACTATCCCGGGCTCTATCCCCATTTGATCGACGTTATCGCCAATGAGCGCATCGTATCTGCCCTGAAGATCATTCTGGGTGAAAATTATGTCCTGATGCCCCCGGCTTCCTGTATCCGCAACAGTTTCTGGGACCTGCACACCGACGTTACAACGATGACCAGCCAGGGTTTCCCCATTGGCGAGCGGCCGGACTTTACGGGGGTGGCCATCGGGACTTACCTGCAGGACAGCAGCGAGCAGGGCGGCGGCATGTTTGTGGTGCCCGGTACGCACAAGCTGAAAAAAGACCCGCTGGTGCGCCAGAAAAAGTTGCTTAAAGGCATTGATGTACCCCTGGGCTCCCGCTTGCTGCGCAAGTTGACGGGCAACCGCTTCCCCCGCTATGAAGACTTCTCCGCCTTCGAAAAATGCGGTATCGACCTGGAACACGAAATGGGCGACACCCTCATCCTGGACATGAGGCTGCTGCACCGGGGCTCCAAACCCCAGCCCGGGGTGAAAAGAACCGACACCAAACTGGGCATTTTCAACCTGGCTGCCTCCTCGGGAGACGGCAGCCTCATCGATTACTGGATGGATTACCTGTATTCGCCGTTTTATCATGCTTCCTACGCTATCCGGGAAGGCCGGAATTTCGAACCGTTGAAGCGGGCGGCGGAAAAGGCGGGATTTACGGCATTGTGAGGGGGGCAGGGATACGGTAGAAATACATGGAAATACGTGGAAATACATAGAAATGCATAGAGATGTGGGCAGGCACCTTAACAATGATTTATGGTTGAAGAGAATAAAATAGCATTGATCACTGGCGCCGGCAGCGGCATTGGGCGCGCCTGCTCGCTGGCCCTACTGGAAAGGGGCTGGTATGTCGTCCTGGCCGGGCGGCGCCTGGCTACGTTGGAGGAGACGGCTAAGCTGGCGGGGAGCCGGTCGGTTTTTGCCTTACCTGTCCCAACAGACGTAGGCGACCGCCAGGCAGTCAATGCTTTGTTCGAAGAGATCAAAGGACGGTTTGGGCGGCTCGACCTCCTGTTTAATAATGTCGGCCAGGCATTGCCCAGCATGCCCTTCGAGGAGGTGCCCTACGAGGCCTGGGTGGAAAATATGCACACCAATATAACGGGAACGTTCCTCTGTTCTCAGGCCGCCTTTCAGCTGATGAAGGCCCAGTCGCCCATGGGCGGCCGCATCATCAACAACGGAGCGCCCTCAGCCCATGTTCCGCGGCCCGACGGCGCCGCCTTTACCGTGTCCAAGCACGCCATCACCGGGTTCACCAAGGCGCTCTCCCTGGAGGGCCGCCGGTACAACATCGCCTGCGGGCAGATCGACATTGGCAACGTCGAGCCGCCCGGCGGCGCCCCACAACACGCCGCCAGGCAGGCCAACGGCACGCGTTTGGTGGAAGACACCATGGACATGAAGGCGGTTGTCGATACTTTTTTACTCATGGCGGAGCTGCCGATAGATACGAATGTACTCTCCGTCATGGTGATGCCGACAAAAATGCCCTACGTTGGCCGTGGATAAAGATTTTTTGATCATAAACGCACAAATGTGCCCTGTAATATGAATGGACAAAAAATGACGCAGAACATAAAACCCTACCGGGCCGCCGAAGCCGCCCGGCTGTTAAGCGAGGGATTCATCGGCGGCGTCGCCCACGGGCGGGCGGAAGTCGGCCCCAGGGCCCTCGGCAACCGGTCTATCCTTTCCGACGCCCGCAACGTCCGCCAGAAAGAGCGGATCAACGGCTACATGAAAATGCGCCGGGCCTTTCAGCCGCTGGCCCCGCTTTGCCTGGAAGAAGATTACCATCGCTTTTTCGAAACTGTGGACTGTGAGATTTCTCTGGACTACATGCTCTACGCCATAAAGTGCAAGCCGCAGGCCAGGACGGCCATCCCGGCGGTGGTGCATGCCGATGATACGGCGCGCGTGCAGGTGATCCGGGAAGATAATTACCCGTTCCTCTACGAATTGCTGACGGAATACAAAAAAATAACCGGCATAGGCGTATTGATCAATACCTCCCTCAATGCGAAGGGGGAACCGATCGCCAATACGCCGATGGAAGCCTACCAGATCTACAAGAAAATGGATCTCGACTTTCTGGTGCTGGACAAGTATCTCATTTCAAATAAAGTGCAATGATATTAGGGATCAACTTCAACCACGACTATGCCTATTGCCTGATCGATGGGGATCATGTCTATCTCCGGGAGGAGGAGCGCCGGTCGCGCCTGCGTTACCATTTTAACGAAACCTCCTACACGCTATCCATACTCGACGATTTTTCCGTGGAGGAACTGCGGCAGATCGAGGCCATTTACATGTCCTCTCCCCGCATCTTCTTCGTGGAACGAAAAGGGGGTGACCTGTCTTCGGCGAACCGAGAATATACCTACGTCGGCGAATACCTGCGGAAGTACGACTACAAGAAGTACACCACTTACGGAAAAATAGTGGTGGAAGGCATTGAAATTCCGGCCGCCTGGGTTCTCCACCACTACTCGCACGCCGCCAGCACGTTCTGGACGTCTCCTTATGAACTATCGGACATCATGGTCCTCGACGGGGGCGGGGATTGCGGTTACGGAGCTTGGTTCACCGGTGAGCAGGATGACATCCAGCTGCATGAACAGTATATTAATGTCATGCTAGGGCTTTCTTACACCAACTTTTCCCAGAAGGTGTATCAAACCAACAGCGGCATGTACGAAAGCAAGGTGATGGCCATCGCGTCCTACGGCGATAAAAACCTGAGCCGCCGGCAATACCTGCGCGACGGCAACTCCCTGAACGCATTCCCGCACCAGAAGATATCGATACACGACATCGCCAGGTTCCAGCATGACTTTGAACAGGCCGCCTTGAAACTGGCCGAAAAGGGCAAAACCGATAACGAATACCTGTGCTGTGCCGGCGGCTGCTTTCTGAACGTAGGGCTAAACCGGGTGATGGCGGAAAGCGGCTTGTATAAAGGCATATTCATACCTCCTTACACCGGCGATATGGGCACCGCTCTGGGCTGCGCTTTGGTGGCCTGTAACGACCTGGGCAGGACGCCGCCACCCCGGGAAAAGCTCAGAAGCCCCTTCCTGGGCGACGCCATCGATATCGATCAGGAGGGTATTGAAAAACTCATCCGGCAGGCGGGAGACGAACCATTGGTTGTGGACAGCGCGCCGTACAACGGGCAGAAGGAAATGGTGCTGACGTGAGATGCCGGGGGGGGCGGATCGTGCATTTGTGCATTCGTGTATGCGTTGGCCCTGGAAGCGGTCGGCCATCCAGCCCGTAGGCTCCCTCACCAATACACGAATACACGAATACACGAATACACGAATACACGAATACACGAATGCACGAATGCACGAATGCACGAATACACGAATGCACGAATGCACGAATGCACGAATGCACGAATACACGAATACACAATATTCAATCATCAACACCACAAAATATGTGCGGAATAGTCGCTTACATTGGAGAAAGACAAGCCTATCCGATTCTGCTGAAGGGCCTCAAACGGCTGGAATACAGGGGGTATGACAGTGCCGGCATCGCCTTGCTCAACGGCGATCTGCACATATACAAGAAGAAGGGCAAAGTCAAAGGACTGGAGCACTTCGTCCGCGGCATGCAGATGGACGGCAACATAGGCATCGGACACACCCGCTGGGCCACTCACGGGCAACCGAATGACGCAAACGCCCACCCTCACTGTTCCACCGGCGGAAGGATCACGCTGGTGCACAACGGCATCATCGAAAATTACGCCGACATAAAAGAAGAGCTTCTGGAAGCGGGGCACCGCTTTAAGTCGGAAACCGATACGGAGGTATTGGCCAACCTGATCGAGCAGGTGCAGAAGGAGAGAGGCGTTGGCCTGGAGGAAGCCGTCCGGCTTGCCCTTTCCCGGGCCAGAGGCGCTTACGCCATCGTCGTTATGGATCGGCAGGAGCCTGACAGGCTGGTGGCCGCCCGGAAAGCCAGCCCCCTGGTTGTGGGCATTGGCGATAAGGAATTCTTTCTGGCCTCCGACGGCGCGCCCATTGTCGAATACACCCGGAAGGTTATTTATCTGAAAGATGAAGAAGTCATTACGCTAAACCGAGACGGTGCCTATACCGTCAGGTCGTTTTCCAACGAAGTGCAGGCCCCGGAGGTGCAGCACCTGGCTATCGATATCGAAATGCTGGAAAAGGGAGGCTATGATTCCTTTATGCTCAAGGAAATCTTCGAGCAACCTCAGACCATCGCCGCCTGCCTCAGCGGGCGCCTGCAGGCAGAAGGCGCGGAGATCCGCCTGGAGTGCCTGGAAAGCATGCGCCGGCAATTCTTCAATGCCTCGCGCTTTGTCATTGTAGGCTGCGCCACCTCCTGGCACGCCGGCCTGGTCGGCAAACACTTGTTCGAGAGCCTGGCGAAGGTTCCCGTAGAGGTGGACTATGCCTCTGAATATCGCTACAGGGACACGGTTCTTTCCGAAAAAGACCTGCTCATAGCGATCTCTCAGTCGGGAGAGACCGCCGACACCCTGGCCGTGTTGCCGCTGGCGAAGGAAAAAGGGGCGCCGACGTTCGGGATTGTCAATACAGTCGAATCCTCTATTGCCCGCGCCACAGACGGAGTGGGGTACATTCACGCTGGCCCGGAGATCGGAGTGGCCTCCACCAAAGCCTTCACCGGGCAGGTGGTCCTGCTGGCCTTGATGGCCATGAAGATGGCGCGCGAAAAAGGGACGATCTCCGAAGCCTACTACCGGGAATTGATCAATGAGCTGGCTCAAATACCGGAAAAAGTATCGGAAATTTTAAAGCGCGACGATCAGGCCAGGTATATCGCAGGCCAGATCAAGGACGCGGCGAGCGCCATCTATCTGGGCCGGGGATACAATTTCCCTGCCGCCCTCGAAGGCGCCCTGAAATTGAAGGAGGTTTCCTACATACACGCCGAGGGGTATCCGGCTGCGGAAATGAAACACGGCCCGATCGCCCTGATCGATGAGCACATGCCGGTGGTTGTCGTAGCGACCAACCTGTCGGCTTATGAGAAAATTGTCAGCAACATCCAGGAAGTGAAGGCGAGGAAGGGGATCGTCATTGCGATAGTCGGGAAAGGTGATCAGGAGATACGAAAAATGGCGGATTACACGGTCGAGATCCCGGAAACGGCCGAGCCGTTCACGCCCTTGTTGTCCATCGTTCCCCTGCAACTGCTGGCCTATCACATCGCCACCATGCGGGGTTGCGATGTCGACCAGCCCCGGAATCTGGCGAAGTCGGTGACGGTGGAGTAGTGAGGGAGTGGATGAGTGAAGGAATGATTTATGAAAAAAATTTAAACGATATGCCCGAAAATGCTGCATACCCAAACCCCTGGATCGGCCATTCCCAATGGCGGACCCTGATCAGTTTGGAGGGGGAGGTAATATCCGGCCTGAGGGGGGCTGCCGGGCGGGCTGAAGAGCGCTCTGCAGAAAGCAGCTGGCCAGCCGGCCAGGCGGATCGGGTATTTCATATTTATCCGCTCCCGGAACTGGAGGCGAGCGTTTTTTTTCTCGCCGGGCATTCCTTTCTCATCAATACGCCGGGGGGCGTTTTTCAGGCGTTGAACGCACCGGGCCGGACGCTTCCTTCCTCCATCATCTTACTATCCTGGGAAGATCGATATATCGACGGACTGATGGAGTACTGCTATGCCTATGCCCACTCCGGCCAGGGAAAAAAACTGGAGATTTATACTTCCGAATGGGGGTGGGATTCGATAAAAAACCGTGCCTGGCATCGGTTCATTGCCGGAAATGGCCAGGAAAGCCAGGCCTGCCAATGCCGGTTTTTCCTTAACGCGATCGAGCCGGCGCCCCGGCATGCCGAACCAGAGGCAAATATTGAAATCGTCCCTCGCCTTTTTAAGAAGAACGTCCATCACCGGCTTTTTCCCCAGATAGAATGGTGGTTGAATTACAGCCTG
This sequence comes from Lewinellaceae bacterium, assembly GCA_020636405.1. Lineage (GTDB taxonomy): Bacteria > Bacteroidota > Bacteroidia > Chitinophagales > Saprospiraceae > JACJXW01. The sequence goes on from JACJXW010000004.1 coordinate 1,402,227, forward strand.
GCGCCGTCGCCCTGCCTGCAGGCGAAATTCCGCTTATTCGACAGTTACCTAACCGTTACGCACCAGGAGCCTTATCCGTCAGATGCCTACCAGGATCAGATACTAGGCCGGATCATCCAGAGATACCCCTCGGCCATGCGGGAGCTTCAGCGCGTGATCGGCCGGCGGTTGGCAGATTTGATCCATTTTAAGGATTGGGAAATGCCGGAGGGCGGGGCAAAATTCAACCTTCATCCTTCCTATTATGCTTATAACCTTTTTTCAAAAAAGCTAAAGTACAGCAATAACCATAAGGGTTTTGCTCAGAAAGGCCTGGTTCCGGAGGCTATTATGCCCAGGCAACTCGAAAATAATGAATTTGACCTGAAAACAGTTGTGGAAGACTGGAAGAGGCTGCCGGAAGTCCCTCACCTGAGGTCGGCAACAGCATTGAGTTGGCACGAACTGGAGGTTTCGGTGTCAAGGGCCAATGGGGGCAAGGAAGCCAAAGCAGGCAGTGATGCCCGAATTTTCCTGGCTATTTCCTGCGGCGGCTATTCCGTCGTTACCAGCGGACAGATCACGCCCATTACGAGGGTTTCCATTGGCAGTATGAACCTCAGCCTGCTTGGGTTCAAACTATTTGAGTTTTTCAAAGACCAGAACTCCCCGGAGCCGGTTTTCCAGAAAAAACTTATCCTGCTGGTTTCTCCCTGGACGGAAGCCAACGTCCGGCGTGAAGTCTCCCGTTTGCTATGGGAGTTCCGGAATGAATTTGAAACCGTCCTGCAGCCGGAAGACATTATTTACCTGCGCCAGACGGCCGTGCCGCGCTGCATAAAAGAAAACGGGCAGCTTAAATATTACGAGGAGGATGGCTTTCAGTTCAACCCCTCCGGCCATTTTGACTTCCTCAAAGCCCTGATGGACGAAAATGAGGATGTCGACCGTTTCTTTGAACCATCGGAAGCAATTTCCGGGAAACCGGCTGCTCCGGTCCTGATCTACCATACTACCTATAAAAACCTGGGCAGGAACATCGATGAAAAAGTCCGCCTGCTTGCCGGTTACATGGACCGGCGCGCTGCTCCGGCTTTTCTGTTCGAACTGGCCCGGCACGATCCGGAGAAAGGGGTAGGAAGTTATTGGGTGAAGGACAGCCAGGCGCCTGACAAGAAAGAATGGCTGTCCAAACCGGTTTATTACAAAAAAAATGGGTTAGACTACCGCCCTGGGCTGCAGGGAGCGGCTGGCTGTGGCAACCTTTTCATAGAAAAGCCCGGCGCCTCGGCTTACCTGCTGATGAGTACGGCTTCTTTTCTGGTCAGCCTCGACAAATTGCGGCAGTCAAAAGCAAAGCTCAAGAAGCTGCATTTCTTTTCCTCTTACCAGCTTCCGCTCCGTTCCGCAGCGGAGATCAGCGGTGATTCCGCAGCAGAGAATACCTTGCAGGAAACCCTTCAATTCGAAAGGGATATTGACCAGATCACCGAGCAAATCCCCTGCGCGGGCGTGGAAGTAGAAGCCAATGAGCAGGGCGTCACGCCTCGTTTTGTGCCCATCAAAAAGGAGAAAGACCTGTATCAGGATAAAATAGAAGTGCTGGAGAAGATCTGGGCGGGTGAGCGCAAGGAGGATGCAGTGTTCAAAACATCCCTGCCTCGGCACATCCCCTACCTGCTGGAACCCGATGAGAAGCACGATACCTGGGGTGGCTACCGCATCCGGAGCGCCAAGGAACTGCCTTCCATTGATGAGAAAGTGTCGGAAACCTGGGAGGCCAGCCTGCACCACAAAGGCGTATCGGGCATTAAGTTCGACGCTCTGAACAGCGTCCCGCTGTCCACTTTCCTGGAAGGCCACGACCTGGACGTCATGTTCAAAATACTGGATTGCAACTCCTGGCTTTCCGTACAACTGCATCCCGGCGACAAAGCCTGCCAGGCGATCAACCGGCATTTGAGCAGTATCGAGGAGGAGTTTGCCGCTGCAAACTGGGCGGCGGATGGCTTGAAAGACATCGTCGGCGCACTGAACAGCCGGGAGGACAACTTTGGCAAGGAGGAGTTATTCTATATAGCCGACAACCGGAATTACCTGGCAGGCGCCCCAAAGAATGAAGCGAACCTAATACTTGGCTTTCACAGAGAAAAGCTGGAAAAGCTGGCGTTCTTATCAGAACCGGAGTGGGCATTTTACCGGCGCCTGTTTCAGAAAGCGACGGCTCCCGGCAACGAGGATATTGAAAGGTTAATAGAAAAAATAAAAAAGAGCGCGTTTGGGAAGCTGGATACGTTTGTCAATGCCCCTACGAAAGAATTGTCCGGGAAATATGAAGAGCGTTTTTCCCGATTAATCGGGCATCACCTGCCCTTTGTGCTCCGGCTTCGGGAAGAAATTGAACAAACCAGCCTGCCGGGTTTATGGGGTATTCTTTTCATTTTTTCTATCCAGGCCCTCAAAGAAAGCCTGCAGGGGATAAAGCAGGAAGGCCTGAAAATTGCTTTCAGCCGGTCAGAATTGCCCCTCTTCGGCTTTTTCTATAAAACATGCCCAAAGCCGGGTTCTCTGCTCCAGGTAAAGCCCGGCATGTTGCATGCGCTTGGCAAGGGCCTTTTTGCTGTAGAAGCCAGCAACCGGTCCAACAACACCTTCCGGGTTTTTGACCAGGGCAGGGAGCTCAGCCCTTCGCCCCGCCCGCTGCACTACCTGCTCGCCGCAGTAAGCTTGTCGGGCGACAGTTTCGTCGACCAGAATAACGAAGATCATTACATTTTTCCCTATAAAAACTATAAATGCAAGGACAACATCCGGATGGAGGTATTCTCCTCCGATGAACTGAGGAAACCGAGGGCAATCCCATTTCCGGAAGAGGAAGGGTTGCTGGTATTATGTACGAAGGGCTTGTTGAGGATCACAACGGCCTACCGGCACCTCGGGGCGGACATAACGAACAGTACCATACTGGACCTGAAAGCGGCCTATACGGCCTACATTCCCCCGGCAGATAGCCAGTTTGAAAGAACGGTAACGGTAGGGTCTAGCGCATATACCGAAGCCGAATGTGTGGTGGTATCTGCCAGAGCGTACCGCAAAGGTGTTCACCTCGTTAATAGAGGCCATCGCGCCTGTGACAAACCAGCCGGCACAAAGCAGGAAGATACCTGCCGGGAATTTATCCGGGAATACCTCGACAGGGAGAAAGAACGAAACCGGCTTGAGGAAATCCTGGGGTTTTACGCCTGATGGTGTGATGTAAGCCGGCAAGGTGACATCTTTTTCCCTATAGCCCTGCGTTGCAGGAAAAAGGTGTCATCTTGCGGCAGCTTGCCTCAAAATATGCCTCCAACAAACAACAAACCATGAAATACGGCCTGTTATTACAAACCTGCAACTCCGACATACTGCTCACGAGGCAGCTATTGCTCAGAATTGCCGAACTCGGCGGCTGGCGATGGTTCTCCGATATCTTTTTCTACATCGACCAGGATTTGAGCCAGGATGAATTCGAACTCGTCGTCCTGCCTTGTGTGCCAAAAGGGTTGAAGGCCCATCTTTTTCCGGCTTCAGCCTTTGACGAATGGAGGCAGAACAAAAGAGAAACGGCCGTCCGCCTGTATAAAGCCGTGAGCGAATGGAATATAGATTTTGTCAAATTCGACGCCGACCTGTATTTCAACAACCTGGATTTTCTGACGGAATTTCGCGGAAAGGTGGGGTTTGCCGGTAGAAAGATGCCCTTTTGGGCGGGTGCAAAGATAGGACGGGAAGAACTCGAGTTCATTCAGGGCGGAATCGTCTTTTTTGGCCCGATGGCCCGAAAAATGCTGCGCACCATTAGCGAGGAGGATCTGGCCGGAGTTATTAACACCCTGCCCGGATTGATCAAAATAGGAAGCGGCTATACCTGGGAGCGATGCCAACGCTATTTTATGCACGAAGACATCCTGGTGTCTGGCATTTTAAGGCAGTTGTACGGTGTACCCATCCATCACATCAAGCATTTACAGGTATCGCCCTATGACCTGGGTATCGATTTTAAAGAAAGCAGCTTTTTCTGCCGCAGAATTCTTTGAGCTGTTCTCCCGCCATGCTGTTTGCGCCTATCATTATGAAGGCGCCAACTGGGGCAACCGGGTAACGATGAATAAGTATTTGAAGTGGGTGTACAACCGGGCGGTAAAGCCGGCTGCCGCTGAAACCAAAACCATAGAAGGATAATGAGCAGCAAAGCATTCGGCAAACCTCAGCCCGTCATCCTGCTGGCCTACCAGCGCAGCGGGACCACCGTTTTGCAACGCACGATGGGGACTTCGCCTCTTGTGCACAATTTCGGAGAAGTGTTTCTGGGGCCCAAGCCGGCCCATATAGTGAAAGAATATTATGACGATTGGAACCTTTATGCAGAAACCAATTTCTTCAACTTCAAAGAAAAAGCGGTTGCCGAAAACCCGGCCTTGGTGTTGCCGGGCCCGGAGAACCAGGAAACACTTTTTAATCTCTTTTTCGACAGGCTGGCTGAGCATACGTCCAAGAAGTATTTTATCGTGGACATCAAATACCACTCCTGGCACCATCTGAATATTTTCTTTCAGGAAATATTCCATCCGCCTTTTTTGCTGAGGATGCTCCTGGAGCAGGAGGTTAAATTCATACATCTGATCCGGGGAAACGTCTTTGAGCAGTACGTCTCCTGGATTTATTCCAAAGCGACCAGAAAGTGGCATTACAAACGAAAAGAAACCCTGAGAAAGCAGAAAATAAGGATTGACGTCAGGGATTGCGAAGCGCGAATGCAGTTGTCGCTGGATTCCACCCGCATGTTTGAACGGTGGTTGTCCGGCGCCTCTTGCCTTAACCTTTACTATGAGGAGCTGTTCGAGGACGGGCGATTCTCGCCGGAAGCACTGTCGAAGATCGAGGGCCACATCGGCGAAAAGCTGGACATACCAGATGCGCCCGTGCTGAAGAAAGTGATCTCTGACGTAGGAGACGTCGTGGAAAACCTGGAGGAGGTGCTGGATCATTTCAGAGGCACTCCTTATGAAAAATACACCCATTCATTATGCAACCAGTAAAGATAGATTTCATCGGGATAGGCGCCCAGAAAGCAGGCACGACCTGGCTCTTTTACCAGTTGAAACAACTGCCGGATTTTTCCTTTCCTGTACTAAAGGAACTGCACTATTTCAGCCGTAGCCCGGAGTATGCTTCTTCCAATTTTCTGTCTGAGCCCCTGCTCGCCAACCGCCTGATGGACGAGGATTGGACCAGGCGGGCCCTGGAAAAGATACGCTCCAAAAGGGACGAGCCCCGAAAAGCGCAATGGTACGCCAAATGGTTTTTCTCCGACTATACCGACGACTGGTATCTCTCCCTGTTTGACGCCTCGGCCCCTTTCAGAGGGGAGATCTCTCCCAGCTATGCTTTGTTGAAGCCAAAGGACATTGCCGAAATGCACCGCCTGGCGCCGGAGGCTAAAATTCTATTCCTGTTGAGGAACCCCGTAGACAGGGCCTGGTCCCAGTACCGATTTTACAAGGGATGGCACCAGAAGGATTTTGATTTCAGCCAGGTTAAGGCAGAGGACATCATCCGCTTCCTGGATTCCGATACCCAGGAGCTTCGCTCCGATTACCTGAGCACCCTCCGCAATTATGAGCAGGTGTACCCCAAAGATCAGATACTGGTGGGCTTCTACGACGCCATCGCCGAACAGCCCGTCCAGCTGATGGAGGAAGTCGTCGGCTTCATCGGAGGGGATACCAGCCAGATCGAAAAGTACTGCCAGCTCGAAAAGAAGTTCACTGTTTCGCCCGCTGTTCCCATGCCACCGGAAGTGCGCGCCTATCTGAAAGAAAAATACCGCAGCCAGATCGAGCAACTGGCTCACCGATACGGGAGCTACTGCCAGCGGTGGTGCGAAGAGCTGTACGAAGAGCAAAGCGCCGGTGGCGAGGTTCCGGTGCAGGCGACAGTGAGCGGCACCGTGCGGATTTAACAAATGAGGGTGGGCATAATAGCCATAACGGGCAGTTTCCTTTGCCACAAAGGCTCGAAGACGCAAAAATTGCACGAATAAACCAGGAGAATTTTTGTGGTTCTTTGTGTTTTTGTGTCTTCGTGGCGAAAAAAAGCTACCAGGGTCCTTTATGTCCACCCCCATATAATAAATGGAAAAACACAGTCGATGAAAAAAATAAACTGGGGGCTGATCGGCCCCGGCAAGGTAACCCATGCTTTCGTCAAGGACCTGCAACTGCTGGAGCACAGCCGGGTGAGCGCCGTCGCCTCCCGCAGCGCGGCGAAGGCTGAGGCCTTTGCTGAACAATACGATATTCCCAACCGCTACGGCAGTTACGCCGAATTATTCCAGGATGAAGAGGTGGATATCGTCTACATCGCCACGCCGCCCAATTCCCATGCCGAGCTGGGCATCGCGGCCATGAACGCCGGCAAGCACGCGCTGATCGAAACGCCTCTGGCCGTCAACAGCGCTCAGGCCCAGGAACTGATCGCTGCTTCCCGGCGAAACGGGGTATTTCTGATGGAAGCGTTCTGGGTGCGCTTCATTCCCGCCATCCGGGAATGCCTGGAGCTGGCCCAAAATAAAACCATTGGAGACATTACCTACATCACTGCCGACCTGACCACTCCCCGCAGCAACCTGGACGCCGACTGGCGGCTGGACATGGGACTGGGCGGCGGCGCTCTGATGACCCGGGCAAGCTATCCCGTGGCATTGGCCTACATGATCCTGGGCAAGCCTCAGGAGGTCGTGGCGGCAGCGAGATTTCACCGTACCGGCGCCGACAAGCAGGTGTCGGCCATCTTGAAGTACGAAAACGGCATTGCCAACATTATGGGCGGATTTGTGTCCAATTCGGATATGGTGGGGCGAATCTACGGCACGGCAGGCAGCATCCTCCTCGACCCCTGGTGGTATGAAACGGAAAGTTTCACCATTGTTGAGAACGGCGGTGAGTCCAGAGCGGTGAAAATGCCCAAACACGGCAAAGGTTTTACGCATGAGATCGACGAGTGTGTGCGGTGCATCCGGGCCGGTAAAATACAGAGCGATCTCTGGTCACACCGGCACAGCCTCGAATGGAAGGGCATCATTGATGAGATCAGAATGCAGATCGGGCTGAAGTATCCATTTGAGTAGTATAGTGAGCTGACAACTTCCAGTTGTCTGCTCACTTCTCCTGGCAAAGTAGCCCGTCCGAAGAAAGGTCAGCTGACAACTCGAAGTTGTCAGCTGACGGCAGAAAACCAATCAACATGAAGTATTTAGAAGTTGGCCATACAAACATCCCCGCCCTCGGCCTGGGCACCTGCTACATCCCCAACGAGGCGACGGCGGACATCGTCGGCCATGCGTTGCACCTGGGTTACCGCCACATCGACGCCGCCCAGTGGTACAACAACGAGCAGGAAGTTGGCGAGGGCATCCGGAATTCGGGCGTCTCGCGGCAGGAAGTATTCCTTACCACCAAGGTGCAGCGCCGGAACCTGGGCAAGCAGGACTTCCTGCCCTCCGTAGAGGAAAGCCTGCGCTGCCTGCAGACGGATTACGTCGACCTGCTGCTCATTCACTGGCCGCACGCCGAGCTGCCCCTGGAAAGCTATCTGGAAGAACTGATGAAAGCACTGGAACAGGGCAAAACCCGCTTCGTCGGCGTGAGCAATTTCAACATCGCCCAGCTGAAGAGGACGATGGAGTTGGGCGTGCCCATCGTCACCAACCAGGTGGAGTTTCACCCGCTGGTCAACCAATCCACGCTATACGGTTGGATGAGGCAGCATAAGCTCGCGCTCACGGCCTACTGCCCGCTGGCGCAGGGCCAGGCGGTGCGGAATCCCATCCTGAAAGCCATTGGCGAGAAGTATGGCAAAAGCGCTGCCCAGGTGAGCTTGCGATGGCTATTGCAGCTGGATGGCATCCTGGCTATTCCCAAAACGGCCAACCCTGCCCGGCTGCGGGAGAACCTGGATGTCTTCGATTTTGAGTTGCCGGATGACGACATGGCCGCTATCGCGGAGCTGAAAAGGCATAATGCGCGCATCGTTCCTGAGTATCACGGGGCAGCGTGGGATGACCAGGCGGCGGTTGTTTGGGGCTAAATCAGCGGCGCCCACCTGTCCGACAGGTAGCGGCGGCATAGTTTAGCCACAAAGACACCAAGTCCCGAAGATTCACAAAGACTTTGTGCCAAAAAAGTGCCATGTACAGCAAATAACAAATAAGAACATGACATCAACCAATATCGTACTGACCGGCAAACAGCGTATAGAACTCCTTTCCGAAACAGTAGGTCCTCTTCCGGAAGACGGCCTGCTGGCCAAAACGACGCTCAGCATGCTCAGCACCGGCACCGAGTGCATTTGCTACCGGGGCGAGCTGGAGGAAGGCAGCCACTGGGCCGGCTGGGTCAAATATCCCTTTTACCCCGGCTACAGCAACGTTAGTGTAGTGGAAGAAGTAGGGCCGGCAGTGGAAGGCTTTCAGGTGGGCGATCGGATCTTTTCCACCTCCCACCACCAGCAGTACCACATTGCCCGCCCGCCTGCCCGGAAGATCCCGGATGAGGTCAGCGACGAATCGGCCGTCTGGACAAAGCTGGCCACCATCGCCCAGACGGCCGTACGGCGCGCCCGGCTGGAACTGGGCGCCAAGGTGGCGGTGATCGGCCTGGGGCCGGTCGGGCAGCTGATTGTGCAGTACTGCCGTTTGATGGGCGCCGAGGAGGTGCTGGCCATCGACCTGATCGAAAGCCGCCTGCGGGCCGCACTGGCACACGGCGCTACGCAGGCCTTTGTTGGCGGCGCAGCAGATGCTCTCCCCTTTGTGCAGGAATATACAAACGGGCGGCTGGCCGACGTCGTCTTTGAGGTCACCGGCCACCCTGCAGTTTTCCCGCTTGCGCTCAAACTGACGCGCAACTTCGGAACCATGATGCTGGTGGGCGATTGCCCCCAGCCCGGTAAGCAGGTGCTCGCCGTGGACATCATCACGCGAGGAGTAGAAGTGCGGGGCGCGCACAACGAAAAATTGCCGCCGAACGAGGCGGAAGAATGGGGCAAAGTCCGCCAAACCGAGTTGTTCTACAAATACATCGCCCGCGGCGAAATGAAGGTAGATGACCTGATCACATCCCGCCATTCGCCCTGCGAAGCGCCGGAGGTATACGCCCGGCTGGCGCAAGACAGAGCCGGTTCCATCGGCGTGGCGTTTGACTGGAGCCGGCTCTTGTAGGGGTTGTTAAAAAGCCTAATTGAGGGATAGTACACTGATTTATTAAGATTGGTTAGGATTCATTAAGATCATTTTTCCTGAGTATTACGATCCTGAAAAATCTAAATTTATCCTAATGGATCAGTGTACCATAAACTTTTTACACAAGCCCGCGCCGCAAGGCGCAAAAAATAGAGCAGGCGGGCGGTCAGTTCGACGGCACTCGATCACAATTACAATACCATGATGGAAGAATCAAAAAGAGAAGAAATACTGCAAAGCAGAAAAAGGCAAAAAAAGAAGGTGTCCTTAAAAAGGAGGTTAGCGTTGTTCTGGCTCGAATTAAAGGCCTATTATTTCTACTTCGCGAAACCAAAACCGGCCTCACAAACCCGTGTCCTGATATTTGCCCAGGGCAGGACCGGAAGCACCCTACTGGAAAACCTGATCTGTTCTACCGGGCACTTCCAGAGTAGAGGAGAGCTGCTCGGCGGATACCGGAACCCCTTTGTTTCCTACCCATATCCATACCTCTCGGGGTTGGCCAATGCCTCGCCAAAGGAAAATTTCATTTTCCACCTAAAAATTTACCACCTGACCAGAGACCGGATAAGGCGGGGAAAAAAGCCCATTGATCCGGGCCTTTTCCTGAAAAAACTTTCTGATGATGGGTGGAAGATCATCTATCTGAAACGAAAAAATACGGTAAGGCACATATTTTCCAATTTCATCGTCGGCCACCGGGGCCGGTATGACAAACTGGATGATGCCAGGGAGGATATCAAGATCGAGGTAGGCCTGAAGTTGTTCGAAGCTTCCGTTGAGCAGGCGCTGGAACATCAACGGGCCGAAATGAAAGCCCTGGCCGGCTTAGAATACCACGAGGTGGTATACGAGGAAAATCTTGAAAATGCGGACGGCCACCAGAAAACCGTTGACGCTATCCTGGATTTTCTTTCTCTGGAGCACAGAAAAGTAAAAGCCGCCTTAAAAAGGATAAATGTAAAAAGCCTGGAGGAGCAGATCCTTAATTACGATGATTTCTGCGATCTGCTGGAGAGGAGAGGCTGGATGAGATACCTGCATCAGGAACAAAATTAAAGTAATTCTCGGACTATCTCCACCCGGCATTTTCGACCCTTGTTTGCCCCAACCCTAAAGGGAGCAAAGGCCGAAAATGCCTGATCACCCTTTAGGGTTGGGGCAAAATCAGGCATTTTGGGCCGGTGTGATAAATAGTTGCAAATTAAACTTTCGGATATGTCGTCACAACAAAAGATCTTCTGTATCGGCTTCCACAAGACCGGCACGCGCAGTTTGACCCAGGCCCTGCTGAAGCTCGGAATAAAGGCTACGCACTGGCCTTACAAATTCCTTGCTCAACTGGCGCCGGATGCTTCAAAAGAGGAAGTGCTGAAGGTGCTGGCGCCGGTGCTCGAAGCCAATCAATCCTTTGCCGACGTACCTTACTCCGGCCTGTATCCGGAGTTGGACCGCTTATTTCCCGGCAGTAAATTCATCCTGACGAAGCGCAGCAGCGAGAACTGGTGGGACAGCATCTCCCGGCATTGGTCGCTGAGCGAGGGAACCCGAACCCTGACGCCTTACGAGCACATTCAGTACAACCAATTCCCGCCTGCCGTCAGCGAGGCTACGATGGCGGACGAAGCTTTGCTGACCAATAAGTTCGAAGCACATAACCGAACGGTTTCGGCCTACTTCGAGCAGCGGTCGGAGGATTTACTTGTTATCGATTGGGAAAGCGAAAGCCACCCATTTTCCTGGGAAAGGCTATGTAGTTTCCTGAATGTAGATATGCCGAAGGATACCTCGGTGCCCTGGATCAGGAAGGGGGGAATATCGGAGGTTAAGATTTAGGTTAAGGGTTGCTCAACCTCAACCTCAACCTCAACCTTTACCTCAACCTCTTTTCAAACCATAATGCCATGTTGTACTTCTTTAGTAGCGAACGCCCTTGTTTTCCCTTTTTTTATGACTCCGGAGCCGAGCGAGACATCTATGCCATCATCGAAGGGCTGATCGAGCGGGAGGTGGAAGTAGTTCAAATATCGGTCCTGCCGGAAGGCGGCCTCCAGGAGGAAGTGATTGGGCTGTGTCACGATTTGGGTTTAACCCACAGGGAATATGCGGCAGGCACCACGCACTCGCCTTTGGATATCCACCTGCGGCAACCCTGGGTATTGCTGCAAAAAGAGCGGCTCTCCATCATTGGCCTGGCCATAGAGGACTACTATTCGGTTATTGAAGAACTCCTGGCCTCACTACAACCAGATTTGTTTGTCACTTACCTGAAAGGCAGCGAGCGCCTGATACAAATGGCCCATGCGGCCGGCGTTCCATCGGTTCACCGGGTATTCGGCGTCGGTGCCTACAATTTTCCGGCGCTTTCCCCTTCCACGAGGGCGCTGGCCGTCTCGCCGGTTGCGGCGGAAGCCTGCCGGGAGCATTATGGATTTCTTCCGGATTACATTTACAGCCGGGTGGATTTTGAACAGTGCCGGGTTCAAAATTGGGAACCAGAGTACGTCACTTTCCTCAATCCAAGAGAAAAAAAAGGCCTGTATCTTTTCTGCGAAATTGTCCACTTACTGCCAAAAATCCCGTTTTTAGTTATTGAAGGCTGGGGCGGCGGTTACGATGACAATGAGGAAGAGCAGCGGGCACTGGCATTTTTGAAATCCGCTCCTAATGTTCAACTGAGGCCCGGCACCCATGATCTCCGGCCTGTATACGCAAAGACAAAGATACTTGTCGTGCCTTCTAAATGGCTGGAAACATTCGGCCGGGTGGTCCTCGAAGCACAGCTCAACGGTATCCCCGTGGTGGCCAGCGACCGGGGTAATTTGCCGGCGACCACTGGGAAAGGCGGATACATCCTTCCTTACGGCAGCCCGGAATTATGGGCGAACACCATTCGGGAACTCTATACTAATGAAGCTTTGCTGCTCGATATGCGGGCTAAGGCAAGGGAAAACAGCAAGCGTTTTAATCCGTCCCGGCTGATGCAGCAATATTTTGATTTTTTTCTTCAGGCAACTCAGCCCAACAAAAACGATCATGTGTGGAATCACCGCCATCATTGACAAAACCAACCTGACTGCCAGGCCCGGCGGGTAGGGTGTTCAAAACAGGATAAATCGGAAAAGTTTTGCCCCATGTAACACCCGGTCAAACTTTCGTAACAGCTATGAAAAGCTTTTGACGCCCCACATTCTTCCTTTGTAATCCTGAATAACTGCATTGGGGAACGAAACACGAATTATACAAAACTAATAAGGTTATGCCTGTTCTTTCTGGCGGCATCAAGGCCCTTTCCGATACGCCGAGCGCCATTTCCGCAATAAACGAGCAAAAAAATTATGCGCTCTCCAGTGCCCAGCGCCGGCTCTGGATACTGGGCCAGATCGAAGGCCAGCCGTTGGTGAACAACCTTTCTTATAAGGTTAATATAAAGGGCAAACTGGACATCGAAGCGCTTGAAAAAAGCCTGCAGTTGCTTTTTCAACGGCACGAAAGCCTGCGGACGAATGTTGCGGAGGGCCGCCAGTTCATCCATCCCGAAAGGCATTTTAAACTAAAAGTCCGCAACGTCATTGAGGCCAACGAGGAAAAGCTCCGGGCCTACCTGCAATCGCTGGCCGATTATGTTTTTGACCTGGAAAGGGATACGCTGTTGCGCGTGCGGCTGCTCATTACAGGGCCGGCCGAACACTTACTGGTGTTTACGGCGCATCACATTGTTTTCGACGGCTTCTCCTTCCACATTTTGGTAAAAGACTTGTTCGCGCTCTATACTGCCTGTGTGCAAGGCGCGGAGCAACCGCTGTCCACCCTGCCGCCCTTGCCGATCCAGTACAAAGACTACGCCGCCTGGCAGAATGAACTGCTGGATTCAGCGTCCATGCAAGCGGCGCGGGCCTACTGGCTGGAGCAGCTGGCGCCGGCGGAGGGCAGGTTTCCCTTCCTGGAGTTGCCCACTGGCCAACCGCGCCCGGCGGTCAAAACATACCATGGCGCTACTGTGGAGGCGGCCTTCGGCCCGGCATTAAGCAAGCGGCTGGATCAGTTGGCCCGCCAACAGGGCGCCGATCTGTTTACGGCCCTGGCCGCTCTGGTTCATGTGTTGCTTTACCGGTATACCGGCCAGGAGGATATCATCATCGGAACTCAGGTTTCGGGCAGGAACCGTCTGGAGTTGCAAGGCCAGGCCGGATTGTACGTCAACACCCTGGCCCTGCGGCAACGCATTGTCGGTGAAGATAGTTTTTTATCGTTTTTGCAAAAAGCTGGCACCACGGTTCAGTCTGCCCTGGAGCATGCCTCCTACCCCTTCGCCCGCCTGCTGTCGGAGCTGGATCTCCCGCAGGACAAGAGCCGCTCGCCGGTTTTTGATGTGATGTTTCGGCTGAACAGGCAGGAGGATGCCCTACAACCGCTGGATGGCCTCTCCGTGACAGCCGAACCCATGGAAACGGCTGTCAGCCCGTTTGACCTTACGTTTGACTTTGTCCAAAAGCCCAAGGGCTTGTCCCTCAAACTCACTTACAATACCGATCTGTTTGCAGCGGAACGGATACAGTGCCTGCTCGGCCACTTTGAAACCCTGGCCCAAAGTGCTTTGGCCGATCCCGAAGCACCGGTTGCCCGCCTGAACATCCTTCCCCAGGCAGAGAAGGATCGGCTGCTTCAGCAGTTTAACCATACAACCGCTGATTTTCCCCTCGACCAAACCATCGTTCAACGCTTTGAAGCACTGGCTGAAAAGGCGCCAGGCGCCCTTGCCCTGGTTTTTGACCCGGATACAAAACTGACGTACCGGGAACTCAACGAGCAGGCCAACCGCCTGGGCCGCTATCTGAGAGCGGCTTACGATATTCAGGCCGATGACATCATCGCCCTCCAGCTGGAGCGTAGCGAGTGGATGATCATCGCCATACTGGGTGTCATGAAAGCCGGAGCGGCCTACCTGCCCATTGCGCCGGACAACCCGGCGGAGCGCACGGAATACATGCTGAAAGACAGCCGGGCAAAAGCCCTGCTGGTGGATGCGGCCACTTATTCCAAGGGCAAAAAGATGGAAGCTGTGCTGCCCGTTTTTCAGGTGGAGACGGCGCCGGAAACCAATACGGCCAACCTCCCCACTATTACGGACAGCCGAAGCCTGGCCTACGTCATCTACACCTCCGGCTCAACGGGGCAGCCCAAGGGGGTGATGATCGAGCAGCGGGGAGCGGTGAATATGGCGCTCAGCCACATCCAAAAGTGCGGCCTGGGGCCCGACGGCCGGGCCAGCCAGTTCGTCAGCTATAATTTTGACGCTTCCATCGGCGAAATATTCATGACGCTGCTTTCCGGAGCAGCCCTCATCATGGCGGATAAGGCGACGCTGAACACGCCGGAGCTTTTTCTGAGCTTTCTGGAACGACACCAAGTCACGGTTCTATCCATCCCGCCGGCCTATCTGGCGCAATTGAAAAAACCGGCCCTGGAGCATGTCAGAGTCATCATCAGCGGGGGGGAAAGCCCTCATCTGGACGATGTGCTGCATTATCACAAGCGAATCCGGTATTTCAACATTTACGGCCCGACGGAGTGCTCGGTTTGCATTACCATGTATGAGGCGCCTGATCACTATGAACAGCCGCCTGCCTTTATTCCCGTCGGCGGCCCCATTCCCAATACCTCGCTTTACATCCTGGATAAAAACCAGGCCTTGCTGCCCTTTGGCATAGCCGGAGAGCTGTATGTGGGGGGCGCCAACCTGGCCCGCGGCTATCTGAACAATCCGGAGCTGACGGCCGAAAAATTCATTCCCAACCCGTTCCATCAGGGGGAAAGGCTGTACCGCACCGGCGACCTGGCAAAATGGACGCCCGAGGGCGATATTGAATTCCTCGGCCGCCTCGACCACCAACTGAAGATCAGGGGTTACCGCATCGAGGCCGGAGAGATCGAGCAAGCCCTGCTGGCCCATGCAACGGTCAAGACCTGCGTCGTGGCGGCTCATGAAGGGAAGGCCGGTAAGCAACTGGCCGCCTACCTGGTTCCAAAGCCAGGGTACTCCCTTCCCGGCTTTGAAGAACTGCGTGCTTTCCTGTCGAACACCCTGCCTGAGTACATGATACCGGCCTATTTCGTGGAAATGGAAGCCCTGCCGACTAACATCATCGGCAAGATCGACCGCAAGGCGCTGCCGGCGCCCACTGCCGATAACCTGGCGCAGAAAGCCGGCTATGCCCCTCCCCGGGATGCTACGGAACAAACGCTGGCGGCCATTTGTGAAGAAGTGCTGGAAATGAAACCCGTTGGCATCTACGACGATTTTTTCCAGCTGGGCGGCAACAGCCTCAATGCGGTGCAACTCGCGGGGCTCATCAGCGAGCATTTTGGGGTGGATTACCCGCTTTATCTCATTTTCGAATACCCGGCCATAGCAGAAACTGCCCGGAAAATAGATACCCTCCGGCAACAAGAGCAGCAGCAGATAGAACAGCCGGGCATCTGGTTCAACCAGGATGCCGATCCGCTGGTATTTGTCCTGCCTCCCCTCTTCGGCCTGGGGGTTAAGTATCGGGAACTCGCTGAGGCTATGCCCGATGTGTCGCTGTTCTGCTTCGACCTCCTCCCGGTGGAGAACTGGAAAGAGGTTTACTACGGCCTGATCAAAAAACTGCAACCCGAAGGCCCCTATGTTTTTATGGGCTACTCCATCGGCGGCACGCTGGCCTTTGAAGTGGCCCGCTATATGGAAAGCCGGGGGGAAAGGGTTAGCGATCTGGTCTTTGGCCATAGCATTTACCCGACGGAAGGGGAGATCCCATTGCAGCCTACCCGGGAGTTTGTGGCCCACAACGTATTGCTGCTGCAGGATGACCTGAAGGAGCAAAACCCGCTATACCAGAATAACACCATAATTAAACAGGCCGAAAAAAGAGTGGTTGCCTACAAAAACCTGATTGCTAACATGGAGTGGACGCAGAAGACGCGGGCCAACATTCATCAGATCGTGGTCAGGACGGTGGCAGAACCCAACATATCGCTGGACTGGAAGCCTCATACCGAGGGAGATTTCATCCTGCACCCAGCGCCGGGTACACATGCCCGGTTATTCACAGCCCCTTATGTGTCGGCGGTGGCGGGCATCATCCGGGATATTCTTAAAACGGATGCGTGGCATCCCGGCATGCTGGAAGAGCTGCCCGTGAATTGGGTTATACCCAGGGTGAATTAGCCCTTTCGGAATTTCATGATGACGAATCCTTTTTTGGCATGATGTATTGGAAGTTGGTGGCAATTATATTGACAGGTTGGTTGGTTGCCATGGCTGTTTCTAACGGATGGCATCTCCTCATCGATTGGTGGCAGGTACCCCTCACTATGGCGTTCGGCAGTTTTGTCGCCGGTTTTTCAGCCGAGGGAGGAGGCGCGGTGGCTTTTCCGGTCTTTACAAAAATACTGGGCATTGAGCCAAACGAGGCCAGGCAATTTTCTTTGCTGATCCAATCCGTAGGAATGTCGACAGCCTCGTTTGTCATCGTATATCGGAAAACACCCTTTTATGCCTTTGCTATCCTGCCGGCAGTTGCCGGAGGCGCTGTTGGGCAAGCTCTTTCCGTCAGCATGGGCTGGATCATATCGGGCGTTCACTTGAAGTGGTTGTTTTCCATCACCGGGGCGGCGTTGGGCGCCGCGCTTTTGTTGCAACACCATTCAGGCGTTGAGCGAAAAGACTGGGTCGATGAAAAGCGGGAAGGTACCTCCTTTTTTTGTTCGGTACCGATCGGCGGGTTCCTGGTATCAATATTGGATGCGGTACCGATATCATCGCTTTTATCCTGCTAACCCTCATTCTGGGGTCCACCGAAAAAAAAAAGGCGACCCCGACAACGGTGATCATCATGGCGTTGAATTCCATCATTGAGTCGGCATCATTAGCCTCACCGGAGAATTGTCAGGTTGGTACCGTCTCTGCCTGGAAGACGGCTATCCCGGTAGTGATATTTGGCGCGCCTTTGGGCGCTTTCATGGCTGCCCGTACCGATAATGCGGTCATATTATATGCCCTGGTGGTTTCATCGGCATAGAACTGGTAGCACCATCCTGATCGTGCCGCTGCAAAGCTGGGTGATCCCGGTTGCAGTTGCAATCAATGCCTGCATGTGTGGGATTGTGGTACTGGAAATACTGCCGGCAAAATATTTTCGTAAACCTCCGGAAAATGAGCAAAATCAAGATAGCCGTCATCGGTGCAACCGGCACGGCTTTGAAACGGACCATTCCCGCCCTGCAGCACTCCCCATTGTGCGAAGTAGCAGCGATACAGGGCAGAAGTGAGGAAAAACTGCGAGCGGCCGCCGGGCAGTATGGCATCCCTCATTATTTTCTGAGCCCGGAAGAGATGCTGCAAACAATGGGTTGCGAGCTGGCCTTTATCGGCAACCCGCCTTTTATGCATTTCGAAAGTGTAAAAACCGCCCTGCAATATGAGAAAGCCGTACTGTGCGAAAAGCCGCTGGCCGTCAATTATGAGGAGGGCCTCCGGATTGCCGGGCTGGTTGCTGAAAATAGAGGGATCCCTTTTGGCGTCGCCCACCACCTGCGGCATCAAAAGGCGATTGCAGATATTAAGAACTGGATCGAATCCGGCGAAATCGGCCAGGTGCTGAACGTATGGTGCCAGTGGGGCTTTTTCATGAAAACCGGCGTGCCGAAAGCCGTCTGGAAACTGGATTCTGACAAGGCCGGAGCGGGTACGTTCAGCGACAACGGCATCCACATCATCGACCTGATCCTCTACCTTTTCGGGCCGCCCCAAGGACTGTTTGGAAAATCCCGAAAGATCAGGTTTAACAGTACCTATGACGATGAATCCGCCATGCTCGTGTACGAAGATAAAACCGTTTTCCTGAGCGCTTCCCAAAGCATGGATCACCCGGGCAACCACCTGCTGATCTACGGTACGGAAGGCAGTATTGAGGCCTTCGGAGGCATAGGAGAGGCCAGTATGGAAAGGGTAGAACTGAAAAACGGGAACGGCGCCCAAAACTTTACTTACGAAAAAGAGAATCTCTATGGCAATGAAGTGGAAGATTTTATCAGGGGTCACCTTTTTGCCGGGGAACGGGCTACCGTCGGGACAAGCCTGTCGGATGCCTTGACGAGTTTGAAGATCATTGATTTGATCCGGGAGTCTTCTATTCAGGATCAATATAAGGCGCTTTAACCTGCCGGGTTTCCATTGAGTTCTGGCAGGCCAAACCCGGCAGCGTTTATCTGAAATGTCGCAGGGTATATACTGCAAAGTTGTCGGCGAAAATCGTCTTCGACAAACGCTGCCGGGTTTAGCCAAACGGGATCATCACGCAAACCCGGCAGGTTGGGTTAGCCTATAGAAAAAACAAAAACCTATGAATATTATTTCCTCATTCCGGACATTCAGCGCCCTCAGCGCGTCCGTCGCTCGGTTCACCATGGACAATTACGCGCTATCCGGCGAAGACTACGCCCAATTCAAAGCCGGGAGAAAGGATGCCGGCTGGGTAGATTACCTGCGGGAGCGCTCACAGGTGGATCTGGCGGACTATCTGGCATTTGCCGATCGCCTGCGGGCGACCCGGACAGTGCGCATCAGGCTGGCTACCCCCCATCCTCAGGCGGTCTTGTCGGCGGTTCCCTGGCCGGAGTACATCAGCCGGCTCAGCCTGGCCCACAATCAACTGGAAGGCGGGCTGGACCTTAGCCGGTTCATGGAGTTGGAAGTACTGTCTCTTGCCGGCAACCCCGCGCTGGACTACGACAGGCTGGTGTTGCCGCCGGGCCTGCGCCATATTATCGTATCGGGCGCAGAACAGGCAAATCTGGAAAAGGAAGGCTTCCGGGAAAAACACCCCGGCATTTCATTGTCGCAGAACGGCAAGCCCGGCTTCAACCTGGGCAAGGCGCCCTTCCGGGAGCCCGAGATGGCGGCGGTCCGGGGTGGCACGTTCTGGATGGGAAGCGAGGAAAGCGAAGCTGAGGCAACGGACGCTGAGAAGCCGCGCCACCTTGTTCAATTGTCTGATTACGCCATGGGGAAATATCTGATAACAGTGGAAGAATTTGCCCGCTTTGTGGAGGAAACCGGTTACGTCACCGCTGCCGAACGGGAAGGCTGGTCCGTGGCGGGTATCTGGCGGCAGGGCAAGCTGGAGTTTTTCTGCCCGGCGGAATGC
This sequence comes from Lewinellaceae bacterium, assembly GCA_020636405.1. Lineage (GTDB taxonomy): Bacteria > Bacteroidota > Bacteroidia > Chitinophagales > Saprospiraceae > JACJXW01. The sequence goes on from JACJXW010000004.1 coordinate 1,421,676, forward strand.
AACTGGCGGTACGACGTCTACGGGCGGCCGCTCACTAACGCCCACGCCCGCCATCCGGTGGTTCATGTGACCTGGGACGACGCCATGGCCTACTGCGAGTGGCTGAGCGGGAAAACCGGCAAAACCTACCGACTTCCCACTGAAGCACAGTGGGAATACGCGGCGATCGGAGGGCATCAGGCGCCAGATAAAGATGATCAGGGCTATTTCCAACGGTCCTGCGCCTACGCCGGCAGCGATGATCCCGTGCAGGTAAGCTGGTTCTTCGGCCAGTTTGAAGGGCAGCCCGTTGAGCAGTACGGCACGCGGCCGGTGGGCCAGCTCCAGCCCAACGAACTGGGCCTGTACGACATGAGCGGCAACGTCTGGGAATGGTGCTTCGACCGGCACGCCCCGGACTATTACCGGCAGTGTAAAGAGGCCGGGCTGGTGAAAGATCCCGCCGGCCCGGAGCAGGGCGCCAACCGCATGTTTCGCGGAGGTGGATGGGGGCGTGACGCCGCCGCCGGCCGGATCGCCAACCGCCGGCGCAGCGCGCCGGACGACCGGGGGGATGCGGCGGGTTTTCGGATAGTTTGCACAAAATAGAAAAATATGATCATCGGAGGCCTAATCATCGCCGCCTGCGCTTATGCCTTTGCGGACGAGGTACGGGAAAGCCAGCAAAAAAAGGCCGATGCTTTGAGCAAAAGGCTAAAGGCGCCGCCATTTGGGCAGGCAACAGAAAATCTTACCTTAAAGGAACAGATAAAGGAGATACTGGCTCCCTTTGTTGATGACGACGACATTCGAAGCCAACAACTTCAACAAACCGATAAAGCGGAGGAAAAAGAAGTAGAGAAAAACCTTCAGGCATCGACGAGTACATGATCGGTACTTGTCGGCGGCGGTACCTGATCCTGCCACCGCTCAACCTGCTGGTACTGGGCGGCATCTTATGGATTTCCTGCCAATTTACAAAACAACTTATCAGACGTTGGTCAAAGAGCGCAAAGTAGACGCCTTCGTTGTTGAAACCATTGCGTTGACCGGCATTTTGGCAACTGGCCACTTAGTGTTGTCGGCTATAGGGGAAGCGGTTTATTATGCGTCCCGGAAACTGTTGCTGAAATCGGAAAACCGCTCGGCCCGGCAACTGGCGAATTTATTTGAAGCGCAACCGAAGCAGGTATGGTTGGTTCGGGGAGAAACGGAAATTGAAATTCCACTCGATCAATTATCAAAGGGAGACATCGTGAGCATCCACGCCGGGGAGACGGTCCCGGTAGATGGCCATATCGTGAAGGGATATGCCTTGATCGGACAGCAAGCCCTCACGGGAGAATCCCAGCCGGCGGAAAAAAGCATTGGGGATGCCTGTTTCGCCTCTACGCTGGTGCTGGAAGGGAACATCCAGGCAAAGGTTGAAAAAGCGGGAAGCGAAACGATGATCGCTCAGGTCGAAAGCCTTTTGAACCAAACTGCCAGCCTGAAAATAGAGATGGTAAACAGGGGTAGGAAAACGGCGGACGAAGCGGCGCCCTCTCTGTTGACGGTTAGTGCGGCAAGCATTCCCCTGAGGGGCATCAAAACCGGCTCCGCCCTGGTGAATACCAGCTTCGGCTTTATCCTGGAACTCACCTCTCCCATGGTGGCGCTCAACTTCCTGTCTATCGCTTCACAGGAAGGAATCCTCGTTAAGGACGGTACCGTTCTTTGGAACTGCTGCACAAAATAGACGCCGTTGTTTTCGACAAAACAGGCATTCTTACGTTGACGCAACCTCACGTTGGAAGAATATACGCCTTCAACGGGATTTCAGAAAATGAGCTGCTGGTACCTGTGCCGCCGCCGCCGAGTATCGGCAGACCCATCCCATCGCCTGGTATCATACAGGAAGCCAAGGAACGCCGGCTTGATTTGCCCTCATCGATGAAGCGAAGTATGAAATAGGATATGGCATAAAAGTAACCCTGAAGGGCGAAAAAATCCACGTCGGAAGCGCCAGGTTTATGGGAATGGAGGGCATTGCTGTTTCGGAGGCCGCAGGAGCATTGGCGGAGGAAGCACATCATCAAGGATATTCCCTGATCTACGTTGCCGTCACCAGGGAACTCCGGGGGTGATAGAATTGCATCCAACCATCCGCCCGGAAGCAAAAGCCATTGTCGAAGAACTGAAGTCGCTGAACAAAACCTGCTATATCCTCTCCGGCGACCATGAGCAGCCAACCCGCCACCTGGCCTGGCAGGTGGGTATCGAACATTATTTTGCAGAAGTGCTTCCCGAAGAAAAAGCCCGTTTCATCAACCTTTTGCAAGAACAAAGTAACACCGTTTGCTTCATTGGCGACGGCATCAACGATGCGGCCGCCCTTAAGAAAGCAGACGTCTCCATTTCTATCCGGGGCGCCTCCACTATTGCTACGGATACTGCCCAGATCGTCCTGATGGGCGAGAACCTGGAGCAGTTGCCATTGCTGTTTACGTTAGGAGAGCAGTACAACCAATACATGAAGACTAACATGAGGGCCTCCGTCGTGCCCGCCGCTTTTGCCGTCGGCGGCATTCTGTTCCTCCATTTCGGCATCACCGCCGCCATCATAGCCAATTTGCTCGGTTATTCCATCGGGATCGGCAACGCCGTACATCCCATGATCGTCTACCGGCAAGCCCGGCAGAAAAAGCGGCATGGTAACACATAGGCAAATTCCTGAAACAAGGGTGAAAACCGCTGTGGCGGCCGGGGCCTAAATTTGCAGGTGTTATTAGTACTACTTTGCTAACTTAAAAAATTAACCGCAGGGTGCCAATAAATAGAAAACGCTATGAATAAAGCAGCCCGCTCTGCAACAGCCCGGTTTCAACCCGGGCAACTCGAAGAACAGATCACTGTGCTGATGGACAGTTATGAACTCTTCGCCAAAACGTATTATTCGCGAAAAGAAGCCAGGACGGGGCCGTACGGTTGGGCGGACTATTTCAGCGAACAAGCGCACGTAAACCTGGAAGACGGGGTTGGCTACCTCCGCCGCCTGGAAGAGGCGGAAACCGTGAAAGTCCGTTTAAAAAAGCCGGGCCTGCCGCTGCAGCCGGCCCTGGATGCCCTGCCTGCCCCGGAAAAGGTCAAACACCTGGACCTGGCCCATAACGCGCTGAATGGCGCACTGAATCTGAGCTGTTTTACGCAGTTGAGGGTTGTGGCGCTGGCGGGCAATCCCGCCTTGGCTTTGGGCGATTGTGCCTTGCCGGCCTCTCTGGAGCATATTCTCTTATCGCGCGAAGAGGCGGCCAAGCTGGCGAAAATGGATTTTCACAATGCCTTTCCCGGTATCGCCGTCTCTCAAAATGGCAATCCGGCATTCAGCCTGGGCATTGCCCCTTTCAAGGAACCGGAAATGGCGGAAGTGAAGGGAGGGGGCTTCTGGATGGGCAGCGGCGAAGAAGCGCCCAACGAGGATGAAAAGCCGCAGCACCGGGTTCATCTGCCGGATTTCCGAATAGGGAAATACCCGGTAACCGTGGAAGAATACGCCCGCTTTATTTACGAAACCAGTTACGTGACCGAAGTGGAGAAGGAGGGCTGGTCCGTAGCTGCTTTCTGGCGGGGCGATTCCCTGGACTATTATTGCAAAATAGGCTGCAACTGGCGGCACGACGCCTACGGGCGGCCTATGGACAATTCCTTTGCCCGCCATCCGGTGATCCATATCAGCTGGCAGGATGCCGTTGCGTACTGCCGGTGGCTGAGCTGGAAAACGGGCAGATCTTACAACCTGCCTACTGAAGCGCAGTGGGAATACGCAGCTATAGGAGGCCACAAGGCCGGAAAAAAAGATGAAGAAGGATCCGCTTTTGCTCCATTCCTATACGCCGGCAGCGATGCCTTGGAGGATGTCGGCTGGTTTCTTGGAAAATTTGAGGGTAGGCCGATGCAGGATTACAGCACGAAACCTGTCGGAAGGCTCCAACCTAACGAACTAGGTTTGTACGACATGAGCGGTCACGTCTGGGAATGGTGTGCGGATTGGTATGATGAGCAGTGCTACTCAAAACGGGCAAAGGAAGGCTTGAAAAAAGGCCCCGCAGGACCTGAGCATGGTGATTCACGCGTGTTGCGCGGCGGCGGCTGGTATCGTTCGGCACGCAACTGCCGGGTGGCCAACCGCTCCAGTTACGACCCCCGATACCGCAATTTTAATACGGGCTTTCGGCTCCACGCCGCCCCTGACTACAAATAACAAGCAAAAAACAACACCCGGATGCAAGACGTTCTGTACCGCCAACCCCTCCCTCATGCTCTTTCCTTCGACATGATCCTTGTGGAAGGGGGCGCCTTCCGGATGGGCGACGATGACAGCGAAGAAGCCCTCGATAGAGAACAACCGGCCCACCAGGTGGTGCTCGAAAGCTTCCATATCGGCCAGTATCCCGTTACTCAAGGCCTATGGGAATGGGTAATGGGGCCGGATAACAACCCTTCCGCTTTCAAAGGCGGCGAACGCCCGGTGGAAAACGTATCCCGGGAAGATGCACTGGCCTTTATAGATCAATTGAATCGGCTGACGGGCCATACCTACCGCCTGCCCAGCGAAGCCGAGTGGGAATACGCCGCCCGGGGCGGCCGGAAGAGCCAGGGGTATCAATACGCCGGCGGCAATGAAATGGAGGAAGTAGGATGGTACAAGGAAAACAGCGGCGGAGAAACCAAAGTAGTGGGCTTAAAAAAGCCCAACGAGCTGGGAATCTTCGACATGAGCGGCAATGTCTATGAATGGTGCCTGGATTGGTTCGGCGACAGCTACTATGCAGCATGCCATGAAAGCGGCGTAGCCAGCAACCCCCGCGGGCCGGAAACGGGAACCTACCGGATTTTTCGCGGCGGGTGCTGGAATTACGGCCCGGAGCGTTGCCGGGTGGCCTACCGTCACCACGACCGGCCCTGGCGGGGCTATCCTTATCTTGGCTTTCGGCTGGCATTGACAACCTCCTGAGCGATTTCGCAGGCTGCCCAACCGACAACAAACAACCGACAACAAACAACATGCAACCAGCCAACTACCACACCCATACCACTTTCAGCGACGGCCTGGAAGTTCCGGAAGCTTATGTGCTGGAAGCCATGAACCAGAAACTGGCAGCTTGTGGCTTTTCCGACCACGCCCCCATCCTGTTTGACCCTTCCCGGCCGCATGTGTTCATGTCTCCTCTACAGTTGTCTGATTACCTGGCGGAGATCGAACGTTTGAAAAAGGTGTATTCGGGCCGGGTACAGGTCTATAAAAGCCTGGAGGTGGACTATGTGCCGGGAGTGGTTAGCGTCGATAGCGAACACATCCGGAATGCCGGGCTGGATTACACCATTGGGGCGGTTCATTTTGTGGATTATTATCCGAAAGGGCGCCCCTGGTATTTCGCCGGGTCGGAACGAGGCTTTGCCAGGGGGTTGGAAGAAATCTTTCGCAATGATATAAGAGCATGTATTCAACGATACTACAACCTGGTGCGGGAGATGGTCCAACTTCACCCGCCGGATATAGTAGCTCACCTGGACCTGGTCAAAAAAATAAACCCGGGAGGCCGCTACTTTTCGGAGCAGGCGCCCTGGTATAGAGAAGAAGTAGGGAAAACGCTGGAGGGCATAGCGAATGCAGGCCTAATCATGGAGGTGAATACCCAGGGATATTACAAACACGGCGCTGAAGAGCCTTACCCAAGCCGGTGGGTGATTTCGCTCGCCAAAGAATTGGGCATCCCCATGCACCTGGCTTCGGATGCCCATCGGCCGCAAGATGTCGCGGCGGGTTTTCCGCCTGTGATGGAGATGCTGTATGATATAGGCCTCTCCACCCTCAGGATATTTGAGCATGGGCGTTGGATTGACCGGCCGATAGCGCCGCTTTCTCGTTTCAACGCCCCCCTTGCGAAAAAGGAAATGGGGAAGTAAAAAACAATCCTATGGAATTGGTTGAATTGTTGAGAAAAGACCTGAAAGAAAATGTAGTGCCTTTAGCCGTTTTCACTTTGATTACTGGTATGGCCAACGCCGCGCTGATCAGTTTCATCAATACGGGCGCGGAATACGTGACGAATGACCAGGTGAGCCACCGGGTTGCTCTACTGTTTCTCATCAGCCTGATGATCTATATCCTGGGGAAGCGATATGTGGCGATGCGCTCGGCGGTGCTCGTTGAAGCCATTCTCAATAAGATCCGATACAGGTTGGCCGACAAGATCCGGCACGCCGAACTGGCAACGCTGGAAGCCAGGGGAACTTCCCCCTTCTACGCCCGGCTGGGCCAGGATACCGTTAAGGTGTCCAACTTCACCGCGAGTGTGATAACGGCCATTCAGGCGGTTATTTTGATCGTTTTTACGACGCTTTACATCAGCACCATTTCCATCAAGGCCTTTGTCCTGGTCACGATCATGTTGTCTGTTTGCTTTCTGGTTTACAGTAGCCGCCGGAAGGTTTTTCGAACCATGTGGCTGAAACTCTCCGAATATGAGACCCGGTTCTATGAGAAGCTGGGGCATATCCTGGACGGTTTTAAAGAGATCAAGATCAACCGGAGTAAGAATGAAAGCGTGCTACAGGATTTTGCCTTGGTTAATGAAGAAATGAAAGATTATAAGACGGGCTTGGTCCAGGCTTATATCCGGCTCTCTATCTTTTCCCAGGCCTTTTTCTTCATTTTACTGGGCAGTGTCATATTCGTTTTCCCCCAGTTTCACGAAGAGTACGCCACCAATATCATCAAAATAACCGCCGCCATCCTGTTCATCAGCGGCCCCTTTGAGATCGTTTTGAACGGCAACCAGCAACTAGCTAACGCCAATAGTTCAGCCCGAAACATATTGGAGCTGGAAGCAGAACTGGAAGAAGTGCTGCGACAAAACGAAATGACCATAGAAGCGCAGAACCATCCGGAAGCCTTTGAGGAGCTTCCCTTTTCTGACAATATCCGGTTCCATAACCTGAGTTTCGCTTATCCTCCCGTAAAGGGGCGAGACTACATCTTTGAGGTAGGGCCAATCGACCTCACCATCAAAAAAGGTGAACTGATCTTCATCACCGGCGGCAATGGCTCCGGCAAATCCACCTTTCTCAAACTGATGACCGGCCTGTACCAGCCCAAAGCAGGCCAGATCCTGGTTGATGTGGATGAAGCCGGCCGGCCGGACACCACCGTTACGCCGGCCAACTACCAGCAGTACCGAAATCTGTTCACTACCATTTTCACCGACTTTCATTTATTTGACAAGTTATACGGGATAAGAGAAACCGATCCTGCCGATATTAACGCGGTGCTTAAAAATATGGAGTTGCCGGCAGATAAAACCACCTATAGGAACGGAGGCTTCACCAACTTGCGCCTGTCCACCGGGCAAAAGAAAAGGCTGGCCCTGACCACCTGCATTATCGAAGACAAACCCATTTACATCTTCGATGAAGTGGCCGCCGACCTCGACCCGGAGTTCAGAGACAAATACTATTACCAGATCATCCGGGAGCTGAGGGCGCGCAACAAGACTGTGATCGTCGTCTCTCACGACCGGTACTACTGGACGGTGCCCGACCGCCTGCTGGAAATGGCCAATGGCAAGATGCGGGAATTGACGAGAGCAGAGATTGACAGCCTGTTGAAATTGAATAAACCGGCAGGGGATTGAACGCTATTTTGCCATAAAAATGCCGGGATTTAGGATGACGACAAAAGTGTAACATCTGGTCAAACATTTGTAACACAGGTGCAAACCCTTGTGGCCGGTACTTCATTGTTTTGTTTAAACTTTATGGAATCAGAAAAAAGCATGAACCAAACTTTGCAACAGGAGAAAGAACGCATTCCCGGGCGGCCCTATCTATTGGAGGTGCTGATCGTGGTCATGCTGCTGTTGCTATTGGCCGGTGTGTTTTTTAAGTTCATCGTCATCTACATCCCCGCAGGGCATAAAGGGGTATTGTTCAAGCCCATCCAGGGAGGCACGGTGACGGATAAACACTGGAACGAAGGCCTGGCCCTTATTTTTCCGTGGAACCAAATGTTCATCTATGACACCCGGATCATTACCCGGCAGGATACCATCAACGCGCTGACCGAGGACGGGCTGCAGGTACAGGCGGAGTTGTCTTACCGCTACCGCCCGGAGATCGATTCCCTGGGGTTGATCCATAAAAATATTGGCCAGGACTATTCCGAAAAAATAATCGTACCGCATGTCACCGCAGCAACCAGGGATGTCATCAGTCGCTACCGGATCGACGCTTTGTACACGACCAGCCGGACGGATATCCAGCGCGACATGCTGGCACGGGTACGCGGCCAGGTGGATGATCACTACCCTATCACTACTATTGATGTCGTTGTGAGGAATATCGTCTTGGATGAAGTCGTCGAAGGCGCCATTTCGAGTAAATTGGTCAAGGAGCAGGAAATGCTCGCCTATGATTTCATCATAGAAAAAGAATTGAAGGAGGAAGAACGCAAACTCATAGAGGCCAGGGGGATCAGGCTGTTCCGCGATACCTCGGGCATCGATATCCTTCAATGGAAGGGCATCGAGGCCACGCAAAACCTCGCTACTTCACCCAATGCCAAAGTGGTTATCATCGGCACGGATACCGGGGAGCTGCCGGTGATTCTGGGGGGGAATTAAAGTCTCCCCCCGCCCCCCTCCAAAGGAAGGGGAGTAGCCGGCAGACGGTGGACGGCGGACGGTGGGCCAGGATATCAAAAATTACACGTCAATTATCGCACATTCTGCAGCAGACAAGCAGATGGCGGGCCGCCCCTAGCCACGCCAACAATATAACCATGTAGCAATACAACATTTATACATCCATATCACCAATAAAATTTTCATTTGAAATGAAAGAAGAAAATCAAACACCGGAAACTGTCCTGAAGTCGACGGAGGAACTCAAAAGAGCAGCCGACCGCATCACGGTCCGCAATACCCTGTTTGCCGCCGGCGCCGGCCTGATCCCCTTCCCGGCGATCGACGCTGCCATCTTACTGGGCATTCAATTGAATATGATCCGTTCTATTGCCAATGCTTACCACGTAGAGTTCAAGGAGAACCTGGTGAAATCCATCATCGGTTCTCTGATCGGTTCCATCGGCGCCGCCGGGGTGATGAAAGCTATTCCCGGCCTGGGTACCATACTGGGTGGCCTGACCACCTCCGCCACGGCCGCCGCCGCCACTTATGCCCTGGGCAAAGTATTCACGCAGCACTTCGACCAAGGTGGCACGCTGCTGGACTTTGACCCGGTCAAATCCCGGGAGTTCTTCGAGAAAGAATTTGAGGCCGGGCGGATGTTCGTATCCGATGTAACTGAAGTGGAAGAAGAAGTGAAAAAGGAAAAGAAAGGCATGTTCGATAACCTGTTTTCCGGTAAGAAGAAACAGCAGGAGGAAGCAGAACGAGAAGAGTTGATCAAAGCCAACAAGGAATTGATGGGAGCGATAGAGGAACTTAAGGAACAGATTGCCGCTCTGAAAAACGTCTAACAGCCCTTTAAACAAAAAACAATGGCAGATACTACTCAACACAACATCGAAGAACGGCAACAGGAAGCCCAACAAATTACCCGGCGCAGAACCCTGTATGCCGCCGGCGCCGGCTTAATTCCTTTCCCAATTGTAGATGCGGCGGCACTGCTGGGCATACAAGTCCTTATGATAAGGGATATCGCTAAGGTCTTTGAGGTAGATTTCAAGGAACAAAGAGTAAAGTCTTTTATCACTGCCCTGGTGGGCGATGCAGCGGCAGTGGGGTTGTTCAAATTCATCCCGGGCCTGGGCACTTTTTTTGGTGGAGCTTCTGCCGCCGCTATCGGCGCGGCTTCGACTTATGCGCTGGGCGGGGTGTTTACACAGCACTTCAGCCAGGGCGGCACCCTGCTGGATTTTGACCCCGTGAAATCCCGGGAATTTTTCGAACGGGAATTTGAGAAGGGCAAACAGGTAGTGGCAGAAATAAAAACGAAGGCAACCGGAAAACGGGAACCGCAAGAAAGCCCACAGGAGCCCCCCAGCTACCGGGAGCTATTAGAACAGAATAAAGCCCTTTACGCTGAAATAATCGCTCTTCAGAAGGAGGTGGGCGCCATACGGCAACCCACGGTTGACCTGGGTGACCTGCAGATCGTTGAAGGCATCGGCCCCAAGGTGGAAGCGGCGCTTAAAGCGGCCGGCATTACCGACCTGATGCACCTGGCAAGCGCCAAACCCGAAATCCTCAAAGGAATACTGGACAATTCCGAAGGCAACTTCAACCTGGCAGTACCCGACAGCTGGCCGCAACAGGCCCGGTTGGCGGTCACCGGCGATAGGAAAGCATTGAAAGCACTGCAGGACAAACTGACGGGCGGCAGATGAACAGCCTGTAAATTTCTGCCCGGCACTTATTGTCATCTGTACCTGCTAAATGCATCTTAAGATATGGAATTTCGCCTGGTGTTAATATTCATCTACCTGTTCTTGTGTTGGCTCGTTGCCTTTGGCGGCAAACACACCCGGCTGGGGTTTTACGGCGTATTGATCGTCTCGATCCTTTTGACTCCCCTGGCGGTGGCCATCTTCATTGTGTTGTTCCAGCCCAGACGGAAAAAATGAAAATCGTTTTGAAACCAATAGATCATGTCACTACTGGAAGTTCAGGCCGAGAAAAAGAAAAAGGCCAATAAGATCGTCAGGTTCCGAACCCTGCTGGCTGCCGGCTTCGGGTTTATTCCCTTTCCGCTCCTCGATGCGGCCTGTATTCTCTCTATTCAGTTGTGGATGATCCGCGATCTGGCCAAACTTTACGGAATACTGTTCAAAAAGCAGCTGGCCCAATCCATTATTGGCTCATTAGTGGGGAATATCGGCACGGTGGGAGCGGTCAAACTCATTCCTGGCTTGGGCAGCTTGCTGGGAGGCGGGGCTGTAGCCCTAAGCGGCGGCGCCGCTACCTATGCTCTGGGAAAAATTTTCACCCAGCATTTCAGCCAGGGTGGCACCCTGCTGACTTTTGACCCCGTGAAGTCTCAGCAGTACTTCCAGCAATTGTACGAAGAAGGCAAGGCTTCCGTCAAAGAGCTGAAGGAGCAGGAAGTAGGGTTTCAGGCGGCGCACAACCAGGCTATGGCTTCGGTAAGCACCCTGAAACAAACCAACGAGGAACTGAAAAGCACCATTTCTTCCTTGCAGCAACAACTGGAGCAAGGCAAAAAAGACCGGAAATTTGCCGCCGCCGCCCTGCAGGAAAAAAAGAAGCGCCGTTTCCGGTGGTTGTGGCTCGTATTCTTTTTAATCGTGGCAGGCGCAGCTTCAGCCTGGCTCTATAAGGGCGGCTATTTCAGCGCTGCAAATACGGACGGCGTCGGTGCGGAAACAACAACAGAAACCGCCGCCTCTGAAGCTACAGAGGCCGAACAAGAACCAATCCCAACGGAAGATATCGCCGCCGGCGCCGGCGAAGAAACGGCATCGGATACCAGCTCCGTCGAAACAGCAGGGCCCACTGCCGCCGACCTGGATTTCGCGCCCGGGACTACCGAAGCTTCCATGGCGGACTACATGAGCGATCCCGATTCGAAATTCCCCAAAACGTTTACCCTCGAAGCCGTGCAGTTCGACGAAGGCGAGGCCGGAATAGCGGAGGAAGCCCAGGTACAGATCGAAAACATCGCCCTGTTGCTGCTGAACTATCCCAACGCCAAAGCCCGCATTTTCGGCGATGCGGATCAAACCGGCGGGAAAGCTGCCAACCGGCAGGCTGGCCGCAACAGGGCCCGGGCCATTCAGGAAGCCCTCGAACAGAATGGCATAACACGCAAACGTATTTCCGTCACCTTTCTGGAAAAAAAGGCGCCGCCGGAAGGAAAGCGGGGGGTGGAAATTGAGATCCAAAGCCGTTGATCTCGTTCCTCCGGCCAAGCTATTCCGCAATCAACCACTTCAAGGATAACACAAAAGCCTGAACAAAATGAAACGCCTACTCTTTCTTACTTTCATTATTTGCTGTTCCAAGTGTGTAAAAGCACAAGTGGACACACTGCCCCCCACCCTGGAGGAGCAAAAAGCATTGCTGGCCTCTAAATCCCAAACTTTGGACACGGTGAGTGCCCAGTTGAAGGCCCTTACCGCCCAGGCCAAATCGCTGGAGAAGGAAGTGGCCAAGCTAAAGGATAAAGTCACCCCTTATCCCCGCTGGCGCGGCGGCCTGGCCACCACTTTAGGATTCAACTTTGCCAACTACAATGACTGGCTGTCCAGGCAGCCGGCCAACCTCAGCTCCGCCACCATTGCCGCAGCGGCTAATTTGTTTGCCCGGCTGGACCAAAAGCGGTATTTCTGGAAAAATGCCGCATCCATCAACCTGGGCTGGCTCAAATTCGACGACAAGGATGTGCCCGATGATGATGACAGCTTCAAGCCTACCTCCGACGTCCTGAACGCTCGTTCGATCTTCGGCTGGCGGCTCTCCAGAACGCTGGCGCTTTCTTCCATGACCGAGTACCGGACGTCGCTGCTGAACGGCCGCTTCAACAATCCCGGTTATCTGGACATTGGCAGCCTGGGATTGGCCTGGACGCCGACGCCGAATTTCAGCGCCGTGCTGCACTCCCTGAATTACAACTTTGTCTTCTCCCGGGGGGATTTCAATTTTGAAGGTTCGCTGGGCGCCAAGCTGGTCGTCGATTACGAACAGGCGCTGGCTAAAGGGATCGCCTGGAAGTCCAATTTCTCAGCATTCACCAGTTACAAAGACTTCAACGAACTTTCGAATTGGGTATGGTCCAACAATTTCAGCACGGCCATTAAAGGCTTTGGCGTCGGGCTGGATTTCGCCCTGCGCAGCAACAAACAGGAATCCCGGGCGGCTGAACTGGCCGACAATCCCCTGCAGTTCTTCTGGGTGTTGGGAGTCTCCTACAATTTGTCGAAAGAGTTATAAAGAACACAACACTTCCGTTATGTATATACTGGGTATCAACTGTGCCTATCACGAATCCTCCGTCGCTCTTATTCAGGTGAACGGAGAGGAATGGGACCTCCTGTCCTTCGTGGAAGAGGAGCGCTTTAACCGCAAGAAAAGGGCGAAACCCGCGCTGGCCGACAACGCGGATAGGCCACGAACAGCCCACCCGTTACCTTGCCGGGCAGTTGGGTATCGATCATTACTTTGCCGAAGTACTGCCCGAAGACAAAGCAGGCCTGGTCGCCCATTTGCAACAACAGGGTAAAACGGTTTGCTTCATCGGCGATGGCATCAACGAGGCTACCGGTCTAAGGTTGGACAAGGGAGCTGGCAACCGGGTTCGGTTCCAACTTTTTGTTTAACTTGCCAACAAAAAGCCGCCCCGCCATGAAAAGCATAAAAGTTCACACCCCTACAACATGAATCGTCTTCCCATCCTCCTCTTCCGTCTTCCAGTAAATCTTCTCCTTCCATGCAGCGCCTTTTCTTCGGTCGAAGATGACCAGCCATCCTGTGCTTTCACCTATTGTATCCATATAGCCGGCCAGTTGTTCCAAACCCTCGGGGATTGTCTTTTTGCCATAGTGCAGTTTGATTTCTATAGGATATTTATTTTCGCCATAATGAACACACAGATCCATTCTTCCCTTATTGGCGGCATATTCCCGCGACACCTCGCCTCCGGAATTGACCACCCGCTGTAAAAAGGCCTGCAGGATCAGGTGAGGAGCGGCTTCCTGATACTGATATTTCTCCTGCCAGATCTCGCTGTTTTCCCGCCAGAATTGTTGAAAAGCTTTTAATAGGCCGTTCATGTCCAGGCTGCTGTCGGTTTTCACCCATCGGTTTTCGATCTGCGATTCCATGTGGTACTGCAGGTCGTAGCTTAGCGTTCTGATAATGACTTCCGCATACATTTTATTGGCGGGTTTCAGCACGTTGTCCTCATTTTTAAGCAGCCCCAGATCAAGGCAGTATTGGGTGTCGTCGTCGGTAAAACTAATGGCGTATTTTTCTCCCGTAATCACCGGCTCCATCACTTTGCGCACCCGTTCCTCCTTTAGGCGTTCCAGCAGGCTGTCGATGTGCGTGTCCCGCCGCAACAGGATGTTTTTGACGGCCTGATCGACGTGGGCGGCGGTGATTTTTTTTGTAAAATCGTTTTCCAGAATTTCCATAATGATCTCCCGGGCGATGGCGTTAACCAGCCAGGGCTGCCCGTCGGTGTAATCATGGACGCTCTCAACTGCTGCTTTTTCAAAAACCTGTCCGGTAGCTTGGGTATGCTGGCGGTACAGGCCTTCGATTTCTTTAATGGAAAAATTACGCAAAGTCAAAGCTTTGGTAATAATGTTGAACGGGCTTGGGGAGCCGAGCGTCTGCCTGTCTTCTCTGATTTTTGATTTATAATCCCGGATATTTCTCATGCCCACCAGGGCAATGCTATGCGGGAAGGGGATGCGGCTGCGGGTAATGTATCCATTTCTGAGTTGCCGGAGGAAGGAGATCAACGTACTATCCTGCAGGGCGTCAATTTCGTCAAAAAAAATCACCAGGGGTTTGTCGAGCGCCAGGCAGTAATCCGTAATAGCGGTTTTTATCAAGTTTGCCGTATCGTTGACATCCAACTGCCGGGCAAATTTTTCTTTGTTGGGCAATTGAGAATATTTAACTGCAAATCTAAGCGTATTTAAAATTTGCAGAATGCCTTCCTTTGCTTCGGTGAAAACCTGCGCCTGTTCCAGGCTGCAATACAAGGCGTAGTATTTCCCTTCCTGAGTGAAATGATCCACCAATTCATGCAGCAGTGTCGTTTTGCCCGATTGCCGGGCGGCGTGAATGACGAAGTATTGTTTCTGCTCGATTAAAGGCAACAGGCTCTTATTGCGCTCAAGGACGGGCACCATGTAATGTTCGTCAGGATGGCACGGCCCGGCTATGTTGAAATATTTTTGCATCTTCTTTTGGTTTTCCCAAATGTAGGGAAAAATACGCTGATCGTAGATGGACGAAGCATGTAACACCAGTACAAATATTGGTTACCCCTGTGCAAAGGAAACGTCCTCCTTCCCCTTAGCTTTGCCCCGCATTCTCAACCAAAAAAAATACAAACACCATACCTGTTATGCCTCTTAAATTAACCCTCTCCATCGCCCTTTTCCTCATCTGGGGCTTCGTCTCCTGGCGGTGGTACGTGTGCGGCATCAAACAGGCCTGCCCCGAGCCGCCTCCGCCTCCGGAAGATGTACGGCCCCTGGTGTTCGAATGGGGGAACGCCGGGCCCATTATCCGCCCGGCCTTCGAGGCCTACCGGGATTCCATCGCCAGGGCAGCCCTGCCGGAAGGGCAGATCCTGGAGATCGTAGGCCTGTACTTTGAAGGCGAGGCTGGCTCGGATGAGCCTTCCAACCTGGGGGAAGGCCGGGCAAAAGAAGTGAAAAAGCTGTTCGCTGAAACCCTGCCGGAAGAGCGGCTGGCCACATCCTCCCGGAAGGCTGATGAGCCAGAGAATGCTCAGGAAGAACCCTTCGAAGCGGTAGCCTTTGCCTTCATTGAACCGACAGCCCTGGGCGATATGGCCATCACCGAACTGGAAGGCCGCATCCTCATCCAGTTCCCCTTTCGGGAAGCGTCAAAAGATATCGAGCCGGAAGTGGCCGCCTATTTTGAAAAGCTGGCCCGGCGGCTCAACCAAACCGGTGAAACCATCCGCATCACCGGGCACACCGACTCCATCGGCCCGGCGGCGGCCAACCTGAAATTGGGCCTGGCCCGCGCGAAATACATCGAGGATATTCTACTGTCGAAAGGCCTTACCCCTTCCAGGGCCGCCGCCGAATCGAAAGGCGAGGAAGAACCGGTAGCCGATAACAGCACCGAAGACGGGCGGAAGCGGAATAGAAGGGTGGAGATCAGGATGGAATGATGCTGTGGATGTGGAGCGAAGCGACATCCCGGCGAATGTCGGGGCTATGGATGTTATGGATGCTATAGATGCTCTTACTGAAAAACAAGCACGTCCGTAAGTGCGATAAATTAAGAAGAAAAAAACACCATGTTTCAAAACACCGTCCAAAGCCCCAACGGCGCCACCCACACCCTCGAGATCCTCATCATGTGGCTCGTGGCCGGCCTGCTGGGCCTGCTGATCGGCTACGTCATCTGGCATCTGCGCCCACGGGAGTACCTCAGCTTGAAAAAACAGATCCGGGATCTCGCCGCCCGGCTCCGCGAACTCGAAGGCGAAAAGGGCCGCCTGCAGATGAGCAACGAAAAGCTGTCTGCTGAGCTCGCCGAGTGGAAAGCCAAACACCAGGCCCTGCTCGGGCAGTTGGATGAAAGGGAAGCCCTGCTCAAGCAAAAGCAGGAAGCCCTCGACGCCATCACCAACGCCGCCGACGACCTGACGGCTATCGACGGCATAGACGCCGCCATCGAAGGCCTGCTTCAGCAGGCCGGCATCCACACCTTCCAGGATCTGGCCAATACCCAACTGGCCGCCCTGCTGGCCATCCGGAAAGCCGCCGGCCCGGCCTATCGTTCCGCGGACCCGGACAATTGGCGCAAACAGGCCTACCTGGCCTATCAGGGCCGCAAGGAACACTATGCCGGCTTTGCGGAGCTGAAGATCGGGCGGAAGCAGGTGGAGCGGCTGCGTTTGAATGCAAAATAATCACGCTACTGGACATTTTGGAGCCATTGTGCATATGTGCATTCGTCCATTTTTACCCGGCTGAGGTACGAAGGCGGGCGTGCATGTGTTTGAGGCCCAGCCTCTTATACGCGAATGCGCAAATGCAAGAATGCACAGCCCAGAAAATATTCAGCAGTATGCAAAATAATATTAGGTTGTATATCCAGAGCCGGGGATTTTGTATTTGGGCAATAAAACTTATTTTTACCTATATATTAAACCGGAACAGTACGTACCGTTGAAATTCTCCCTGCTCGCTAAATCTTTAATCGCCTTTAATCTTCTATGGCAACCTCTGGTTGCCCAGCCCTACCTCTTTGACGTTCGGGAAATAAACGTAGAAGACGGCCTGCCGCACCGCAGAACCTTCGCCGTCACTCAGGACCAGAACGGCTTCATCTGGGTCAATACGCCGGGCGCCATCAGCCGTTACGACGGCTATCGCTTCAAAACCTACAATGCTCCTTTCTTAAAAATTTCAGAAAACAACAGCGTCTTTTTGGCGGCCGACAAAGACAATAACTTATGGTACTGCGAAAAGACAGGAATTGAAAACCCTAATCAGAGTGGCATCATCAATACCCTGAAGGATACCGTCTATGATTTTGAAACGTTTACCCATGGGTTGTTTTCCTCCGAAGACGTTATTCACATCAGCGAGTCTAAAATCAATAGATCAGACCTGTTCATTTCCACCCGCCAGGGAATCGTCTATAAATACAACCAGGATTTTGAGGAAGTGTATCGCATGTCCGGCGAGATCCGGAACTTTGTAATTTGCGAAGCCTTGCCGGACAGCAGTTACTGGATTTTGCATGCCAGGACGATGGCCAGGGTCAAAAACGGCCAACTATTGGATAGTTTTGACATAGAACCACCCGGATTATTTCAATTCACAGCCTACCATCCGGACATCATTGTCGAAACGCGTTATCAGGAATATCTTTCGAATTATTGGGTGTTGCAAAACCGGCAGTTGGCCCCTTTTTACCTGAAAAATTATCCGCCGGAAGAAATCAACGCCTTATTTCAAGTCCACAATGACTACACTTGCTTTGCCACTCCCGGGGCTATCGTCATTCAGGATCAGGCCGGAAACCAGTTGTTGAACTACCCGGTATCAAAGACCTCGGGGAGGATAGAAAACCAAAGGTATTATAATGGAGCTTTTGTAGGCCACCAAAACATACTCTGGATAACCAGCGACAACGGCCTTGTCAGGGTCAACCGGAAACAAAACCCCTTCAAGGCCCTGCAGGCCGGGAACAGCATCCGGGGTATTTTCCGGGACGAGTATGGGCTTTGGATCGGCGGATACCGTCAAAATGCTTATGAAAACCTGACCGCTGAAGAGGCACAAATTACAATTCCGCTCTATCCGGCGGCCACCTCCTTTGTAAGAGGAAAGCAGGGCCACCTCTGGGCAGGAACGGATGGGTTTATAATGATGGAATATATTCCTGCTCAGAAAAGATGGGTGGAACATGATTTTAGTTCCCAGGAGACAAGATTGTTTAAGCTGTTCCAAAATCCAGCCACCGGCAAGCTTTGGGCAGGGACTCCGGATGGGCTTGCCTACCTGGACGATAAAAAGAAGGAATTGGTTCCTGTTCAACTTCCCGTTTCTTCCAGGGCTACCTTTGTCCGCCACTTTTATCAAAATGAACAGGGAATATGGATCGCTTCCAGTAAAGGGATTTTCCTGATGGATAGCCGGACGGAAAAGATACTGGATTATTTTTCCATGGCCGACGGCTTGCCCAACGACAACATCAACCACCTTTACGAAGATGCCGAGGGCATTTTCTGGCTGGCGTCCAAAGGCGGCGGGTTGATCCGCTGGGACAGGAAGAAGAATAGCTTCCGGCAGTTCACCCGCGAAAACGGCTTATCCGACAATACGGTTTATGCGGTTTATGAAGACGACTATGAAAACCTCTGGCTGCCCAGCAATTATGGGCTTATGCGTTTCGATAAAAATGCCTATGATACCCGGGTCTATTTACCTGAAAACGGGATTGCGCACGAGGAATTCAACACTTTTGCCCATTTCCAGGCAGAAGACGGTACGTTGTATTTTGGCGGGTTGAACGGCATCACGCAATTTCACCCTAAAGATATCATCGGAGAAGAGACGGAGAATATTCCACTCTACCTCTCTAAAGTACGCGTATTAACAGAAAATGCAGAAGATTTTGTAGATAAAACCGAAGGCTTCCGGGCAGCAAAAAATATCCGCTTAGATCCCGGCGACCGGATCCTTGAGCTGGAAGTCAGCTTGTTGGATTATGAAAGTTCGGCCGATAACCAATATGCCTATCAAATTGAAGGCTACCAGGATCAATGGGTATATACCGGCGAAAATAAAATTTCCATCATCAATCCGCCCTACGGCCGGTATGCGATCAAAATAAAAGGCAGGGGCGCGTCGGGGGCATGGTCCAACGACATCCTAAATATCCCGGTATATGCAAGAAAACCCTTTTACCTGCAATGGCCGTTTATTGCCTTTCTATTCGCCTTTATCATCGCAATGACTTTCGCCATAGTAAGATGGCGAGTGTTCAAACTCAAGAAAGACCGGGCGCGCCTGGAAGCCGAAGTCCGCAACCGCACCCGGACCATCGCTGCTCAGGCTGAGGAACTGAAGGAACTCGACAAGGCCAAAACCCGCTTCTTTTCCAACATCACCCACGAGTTCCGCACCCCCCTGACCCTCATCATCGGCCCGCTGGAGCAGGTCATCGCTGAACAACCGCCGCCTACCATCTTCCGCCGCCGCCTGAACGGCGTGCTAAGAAATGCCCGCCACCTCCTGGGCCTGATCAACCAGATGCTCGACCTGTCCAAGATCGAAAGCGGGCGGATGCAAACCGAAGCGGCGCGGGGCGACCTCGTCGCGTATACGCAGGAACTGATCAAGCGGTTCGAACCCCTGGTAGTTAAAAAAGGCCTGCGGCTGAGTTTCGTCGCCCATCAGGAGCGCTGGGAAACGCAGTTCGACAAAGACAAGTGGGACAAGATCGTATACAACCTCCTTTCCAACGCTATGAAATTCACCCGGCCCGGCAATGCCATTCAAGTGAGCCTGGCGCGCGCAGAACAAAACAGCGCGGAATGCATCCGGCTGGATGTGAAAGACACGGGGATCGGCATTGACAAAGAGCAGGTAGAGCATATCTTCGACCGGTTCTATCAAGCCCCCCCAGCCCCCCCAAAGGGGGGGAGGGACAGGACTCCTCCCCCTACGAGGGAGGCTGGGAGGGGGCCGGCGGCACGGGTATCGGCCTTGCCCTGGTCAAAGAACTGGTGGAGCTTCAGGGCGGCCAGATCCGGGTGTCCAGTGAAATCGGTAAAGGCACTTCTTTCGAGTTGCTGCTGCCGGTATTGCAATCCGATCAAGCCAAGCCGCTGGACATCAGTGCAGACGCCGTTTTCCTGCCTGTTCCGGCCCCGCTGGAAGAAAAACCTGCCCCCATTGCGCAAGCTGCCGCTTCGAGTGGGCGAGAGCCACTGGAATTGCTCCTCATTGAAGACAATGCCGAAATGCGGGAATACATTCGTTACTGCATTGACCCTTCCCGGTACAACATCACCGAAGCCGCCGATGGAGAAGAGGGCATCCAAAAAGCTACAGCCCTGGTCCCCGACCTGATCATCTCGGACTTGATGATGCCGAAAAAGGACGGCTTTGCCGTTACCCAGGCCATTCGGAGCAACCTTAGTACCTCCCACATCCCCCTCATCCTGCTGACTGCCCGGGCCTCTCTGGAAAGCCGCCTCGAGGGCCTGCAACGCGGCGCCGACGCCTACCTCACCAAGCCCTTCAGCCCGCAGGAACTGGCCCTGCGCATCGAAAAGCTCATCGAGATCCGCCGCTTGCTGCAGCAGCGGTATCAGGATGGGGCTACTTCCACAAGTGACGACGCCTACCGGCAGGAAAATGAGTTCATTACCAACCTTAGAGCATACATCCTCGAACATATCGACGAGCCTAACCTCAATGGCGATCATATCGGCCGGCACTTCGGCATGAGCCGCGTGCACCTGCACCGCAAGCTCAAAGCCCTCACCGGGCAACCCATTACGGACTTTGTCCGCTCTATTCGCTTACAGAAAGCCCTGGAACTGATCCGGGAAGGGGAACTGAATGTCTCGGAAATCGCCTACCAGGCCGGCTTTTCTTCGGTCAGCCATTTTTCGCGCTCGTTTAAGAAGGCGTATGGGAAAAGCCCTTCGGAGTTGTGACGCCGGGTCAAATATCAGCAATTCCGACATTGCGCTCGATAATGGACGCCATATAATGTTTGTTGGGATTGCACGGCCCGGCTATATTGAAATATTTCCGCATCTTCTTCCGCTGGAGTTTTGCCAAAAGTAAGGAAAAATTTGTGTACGCCGGCTTGCCAGGATTATAACTGAGTTATGGATTTTTTTTAAATTTGAGGGAACGGCATAAACCGGAAAAGGCGCATGCCGTATTCTACCCAGGCAGATATTTATGTGATGCCCCACAATAACGTAAGTATAATGCCATTTTCCAGGTTTACCGTACAAAAACGCCAGTTTGGCTTCACTGCTTCGACCGGGCCGGGCCGTTCGCCGTCCACCGTCCGCCTGCCAGGCCTTCTGAAGGCGGCCTTTCACAACACCTTCGCCCTCCTCTTGCTTGGGCTGTTCTTTTTCGGAGGCATGCTCCCACCTCTTTTCTCCCAGGCCCACCTCTTCGAGGCCCGCCTGCTGACTACCGAAGACGGCCTGGCCAACCTGATGACTTACTCAGTATATAAAGACAAGCGGGGCTTTATTTGGGTGGGAACCGCCTACGGGCTGAACCGGTATGACGGGTACAGCTTCAGGTTGTTTACCCGGGAAAAAAACGCCTTGCGCGCCAATGCGAATATTACCCGCATCATTGAAGATGAAGATGGAAGGCTCTGGCTGTTTTACGGAGGCTGGTGTCATTTCATTTCCCAGCCTTTTGTAATAGAGTCCATAGACATCTTTGACCCGAAATCGGAGCAGGCTGTTCCATTTGACACGCTCTTTTCAGGCATTGCCCCTTTCAAAGCCAACGAGGTTTATCTTCCGAAGATACTTGACCCCGAAAACAGGCTATGGATCCATACCAAAAATGGGGCGCTCTATCTTTTCAGCAATGGCCGGTTTGAAAAGATCTTTCAGCAGGCCGGCGCCTTTTTCCGGTGCATCACGGCCGGCGAGAAAGGAAATGTCTGGCTGGGTTGGGAGAATAACCTTGCCGCTATCGATCCCTCAGGGAAAGTTCTCGAGCAGGTGAAATTACCCTATCAGGTTGTCGGGATCTGGGCAGGGCCAGGCCCAGGCATCTGGGGAGCGGCCAAGTATGAGAAAGGCCAACCGATATCCCTTTGGCACAAGCCGAAAAACAGCCCCGTAATGCCTTTCCGTCTTATGCGCAAAGGGCAACCGGCCGAGCTGCAAAAAGTTTACCCCTTTTTGTACCGCAACCAAAAAGGGTATTGGTTCGCAAGTATTGAAAACCAGCTTCACCTGTTTGATCCTCAGGGAAAATGGTTGTGCAACTACAATACCCTGCTGGAGAAAAACCTGGATAGCAACTTCTCCGGTTCTTTTGAAAACGGCGGCAGGTTGTGGCTAACCTCTTCTTCCGGAGTTCTTAAAGCAAGCGCCAGGGCCAACCCTTTTCAGTTGATTCACAGAAAAGAAAACATGCTCTCGGATTGCCGGAGCATCACCGAAGATGAGAAGGGAAACATTTACTTCCTGAATAATAATGCCTACCAATGGGATGTACATACTCAGGAGTGCAGAGAGCTCCCCAACAGCTTTGGCGCCGCTGTTGCTTTGCTGTATAATGACAGCACCCTTTGGGCGGGCACTTACGGGGAAAGCCCGATGGGATTCGAAGTGGGCCTGAGAACCGGTAAAAGAACCGAGTACGTTCCTTTCCGCAGGGATAAGTTCCTCGTCCATGCTTTGGCGAAAACCGGCGAGCCCGGCAGGTATCTGGCAGGGCTCAACAAGGGCCTGGCTTACCTGGACCTGAGGCAGAAAAAGCTCCTTCCGTATGAAGGATACGATCTCAATAATGGCAAAGACAGCCTGCTGGAGCAAAGCGAGGTAAATTTTATTCATAAGAATACTTCGGGGTACTGGCTTGCGACGAATAATGGCATCTTTTTGGTGAAAGAGGGCAAGGGAGTAATCCGGCACTTCGACAAATCCAACGGCCATCTGCCCTTCAATTACATCCGGCATATTTATGAAGATAACGAGGGCGTGTTCTGGCTGGCTACCAGGGGCGGGGGCGTGATCCGATGGCGCCTTCAGTTCTCTGAAGAAGGTGAGCAATCAGGAAATGCACTATCTGCCGCGTCAAAGAGCAGCTACAAACAATTCACCATGGAGGATGGCCTGGCCGATAATTTCACCTACGCCGTTTACGAAGACGATTACAGTAAACTTTGGATACCGAGCGACAAGGGCTTGATGCAGATGGATAAAGCTTCGTTCCTCGTGAGGACATTCACCACGGAGGACGGCCTGCCGCACAACGAGTTTAATTTTTCAGCTCATTATCAGGCAAAGGACGGCACTCTGTATTTTGGCGGGCTGGGCGGCCTGATCACCTTTCATCCCAGGGTGTTTGCCGACAGAGGCGCCAATTCAACCCCTATGGCCTTTACCGGCTATTATGTCCTGGAAGAGGGCGCCGATAAAATGGCGGATAAAACCCAACTCCTTCAGCAGGGCGGCGCCATAACCATCCGCCCCGGCGATAAATTCTTCGAGCTCCATTTTACGTTGCTGGATTATGAGGATACCGATAAGCATCGTTATGCCTACCAGATAGAGGGCTACAGCGATAACTGGAATTACATCGATGAGAATTCCATCCGCATCACGAACCTGCCTTATGGAAATTATACTTTGAGGATACAGGGGCAGAACAGCAGCCATGGCTGGTCGGAGCGGGAATTATCGTTGGCGATCCGTGTCGCAAAGCCTTTTTACCTGCAATGGTGGTTCATTGCTGCTGTCGCCCTTTTGGCGGGGGGCGCCACCCTGGCTGCCGTGCAGTGGCGGATCAGAGAGCTGGAAAGTGGGAAAGAACGCCTGGAAGTGGAAGTACATAAGCGAACCCGGCAGTTGGAAGAACAAAACCGGCAGATCGAAGCCGACAAACAGGTCATCGCCACCCAGGCCGAAGAACTGAAAGCCCTGGACAAGGCCAAAACCCGCTTCTTTTCCAACATCACCCACGAGTTCCGCACCCCCCTGACCCTCATCATCGGCCCGCTGGAGCAGGTCATCGCTGAACAACCGCCGCCTACCATCTTCCGCCGCCGCCTGAATGGCGTGCTAAGAAATGCCCGCCACCTCCTGGGCCTGATCAACCAGATGCTCGACCTGTCCAAGATCGAAAGCGGGCGGATGCAAACCGAAGCGGCGCGGGGCGACCTCGTCGCGTATACGCAGGAACTGATCAAGCGGTTCGAACCCCTGGTAGTTAAAAAAGGCCTGCGGCTGAGTTTCGTCGCCCATCAGGAGCGCTGGGAAACGCAGTTCGACAAAGACAAGTGGGACAAGATCGTATACAACCTCCTTTCCAACGCTATGAAATTCACCCGGCCCGGCAATGCCATTCAAGTGAGCCTGGCGCGCGCAGAACAAAACAGCGCGGAATGCATCCGGCTGGATGTGAAAGACACGGGGATCGGCATCGACAAAGAGCAGGTAGAGCATATCTTCGACCGGTTCTATCAAGCCCCCCCCAGCCCCCCCAAAGGGGGGGAGGGACAGGACTCCTCCCCCTACGAGGGAGGCTGGGAGGGGGCCGGCGGCACGGGTATCGGCCTTGCCCTGGTCAAAGAACTGGTGGAGCTTCAGGGCGGCCAGATCCGGGTGTCCAGTGAAATCGGTAAAGGCACTTCTTTCGAGTTGCTGCTGCCGGTATTGCAATCCGATCAAGCCAAGCCGCTGGACATCAGTGCAGACGCCGTTTTCCTGCCTGTTCCGGCCCCGCTGGAAGAAAAACCTGCCCCCATTGCGCAAGCTGCCGCTTCGAGTGGGCGAGAGCCACTGGAATTGCTCCTCATTGAAGACAATGCCGAAATGCGGGAATACATTCGTTACTGCATTGACCCTTCCCGGTACAACATCACCGAAGCCGCCGATGGAGAAGAGGGCATCCAAAAAGCTACAGCCCTGGTCCCCGACCTGATCATCTCGGACTTGATGATGCCGAAAAAGGACGGCTTTGCCGTTACCCAGGCCATTCGGAGCAACCTTAGTACCTCCCACATCCCCCTCATCCTGCTGACTGCCCGGGCCTCTCTGGAAAGCCGCCTCGAGGGCCTGCAACGCGGCGCCGACGCCTACCTCACCAAGCCCTTCAGCCCGCAGGAACTGGCCCTGCGCATCGAAAAGCTCATCGAGATCCGCCGCTTGCTGCAGCAGCGGTATCAGGATGGGGCTACTTCCACAAGTGACGACGCCTACCGGCAGGAAAATGAGTTCATTACCAACCTTAGAGCATACATCCTCGAACATATCGACGAGCCTAACCTCAATGGCGATCATATCGGCCGGCACTTCGGCATGAGCCGCGTGCACCTGCACCGCAAGCTCAAAGCCCTCACCGGGCAACCTATCACGGATTTTGTTCGTTCCATCCGCCTGCAGAAAGCCCTGGAACTGATCCGGGAAGGGGAACTGAATGTCTCGGAAATCGCCTACCAGGCCGGCTTTTCTTCGGTCAGCCATTTTTCGCGCTCGTTTAAGAAGGCGTATGGGAAAAGCCCTTCGGAGGTGTGACTATTATCGCTCCTACTTTTTGTTTAACTTGCCAACAAAAAGCGGTCCGATAGGAATGGAGGAAAGCGGCTGATGATCAGCGCCTATCCCGCAAGCAATTATTCCTAATCCTCATCAGCACTTTCGGCCTGAAAGAAAACTCACATAGCCTGGGGCTGGTTGCCCGGGCGCTGGGCATGGACGATCTCTTTGAAAAATAAAGCTAACTACCGGCAATTGGCTGTTATACTGACGCACGGCTGGTTTGGTCATTTCAAAACCAGTGTGGTCAGTATAGCTGTTGGCCATTGGCGCGAAATGCCCCAAAGTGCCGGGAAAAATTTGCTGATCCGGGCGGCGAATACCCATACAACCGTATCTTTGCCCGCGCAACCAAACCAAACCGCATGCAAAAGCCTTTCCTGACCATTCTGCTACTGGCTTTTTCCCTTTCCCTTATCGCTCAGCCGGTCAACAACCGCTCAACGCTCACGATCGAACAGATCATGCAGGGCGAGGCCTTCGTCGGCCACCTGCCCGAAGGCATCCACTGGAGCGAGGACGGCCGCACCATCTACTTCAGCTGGCAACGGGGCCAGGATAGCCTGCGCAGCCCGTACAAGGTGGCAATAACCGGTGACAGAACCCCCTTGCCCCTCACCCTGGAAGAGCAGAAAGCCCTGCCCGAAGACGGCGATTACAACGCCGATCGCACACTGAAGGCCTACGAAAAGAACGGCGACCTCTTCCTGCTGGAACCGGCAACCGGCAAGGTAAAACAGATCACCAATACGGTAGGGCAGGAGCGGAGCCCCCGTTTCTCCGGCGACGGATCCAAAGTGGTCTACACCTTCGACGATAACCTCTACGCCTGGGACCGGGCCAGCGGCGCCACCGAACAACTGACCGACTTCCGCAAGGGCAGCAAAAAGGAAGAACCGGCCCTGCCCGAATACCAGCAGTGGCTGAAGGAAGATCAGCGGGGGCTCTTCGAAGTGCTGCGCGAACGCAAGGCCGAAGAAGAGAAAAGAACATCCCGGCGGGAAGCATTAAAACCGAAACGCCCCCTGGAGGCCTACTACGGCAATAAGCGCTTGTCCAGCCTGCAGGCCAGCCCCGATCTGCGCTTCGCCACCTTCCGGCTGACGAATGACAGGAATGCCCAGAATACCATGGTCCCCGCCTTCGTCACCGAATCCGGCTACATCGATGAGCAGCGCGCCCGCCCCAAGGTGGGCAGCCCCCAGGACACCCATGAGATGGGCATCTACGACCGGCAGCGCGATACCTTCTACATGGTGGATGTCAAAAACCTGGAGGGCATCAAGGCCAAGCCCGCCTTCCTGTACGAATACCATACCGATACTGTTCCCTTCAACCCGGAGTACGACCAACCTAAGCCCGCCATCATCCTGGGCCCTGTTTTTTCCGAAGGCGGCCAGGCGGCGGTGGTGGTGCGCTCCCAGGACAATAAAGATCGCTGGATCGCCACCCTGGACCTCGAACAGGGCGCCCTGAACCAGCTCGACTGGCAGCACGACGAAGCCTGGATCGGCGGCCCCGGCATCGTCCGCTGGGATTTCTCCACCGGCACGCTCGGTTGGCTGAGCGAAGAGCTGCTCTACTACCAGTCGGAAGCCACCGGCTTTTCCCACCTGTACACCGTCAATGTGCGCACCGGCGAAAAGCGGGCGCTCACCAGCGGCGCCTGGGAAGTGCATGATGTGCAGCTCTCCCGCGACAAGCGCTTTTTCTACCTCACCGCCAGTGCCGAAGGGCCGCACGAGCAGCACTTCTACCGCCTGCCCGCTGCCGGCGGCAAGCTGGAAAAGATCAGCAACCGCCCGGGCAACCATGAGGTGAGCCTCTCGCCGGACGAGCGCCACCTGGCCATTCGCTATTCCTACAGCAACCAGCCGTGGGAACTGTACCTGATGGAGAACAAAGCCGGGGCAAAGATGGAGCGCCTGACCGAAAGCACTACCGAAAACTTCAATGCCTACTCCTGGCGGGAACCGCAGATCATCAACTTCACCGCCCGCGACGGAGCAAAGGTGCCTGCCCGCCTGTATCGCCCGGAAAACGCCAGGCCCGGCGGACCGGCGGTCATCTTCGTACATGGCGCCGGCTACCTGCAGAACGTCCACCGCTGGTGGAGCAGCTATTACCGGGAATACATGTTCCACAACCTGCTGGTGGACAATGGCTATACCGTGCTGGATATCGACTACCGGGGCAGCGCCGGCTACGGCCGCAACTGGCGCGCCGGTATCTACCGCCACATGGGCGGCAAAGACCTGGACGACCAGGTGGACGGCGCGAAATACCTGGCTGAAGAACTGGGTGTCGATCCGCAGCGCATCGGCATCTACGGCGGATCCTACGGCGGCTTCATCACCCTGATGGCCTTGTTTACCTCGCCCGGCACCTTCCAGGCGGGCGCCGCCCTGCGATCGGTCACCGACTGGGCGCATTACAACCACGGCTATACCTCCGACATCCTCAATACGCCGGTGGAAGACAGCCTGGCCTACCGCCGCAGTTCGCCCATCTATTTCGCTGAAGGGCTGCAGGACAGGCTGCTCATCCTGCACGGCATGGTGGACGACAACGTGCAGTTCCAGGACGTAGTGCGCCTGGCCCAGCGGCTCATCGAGCTGGGTAAAGACAACTGGGAGTTCGCTGTCTTTCCGGTCGAAGCGCATGGTTTCGTGGAGCCCAGCAGCTGGGCCGATGAGTACAAGCGGATCTTCCGGCTGTTTGAAGAGGAGCTGAAGTGATGGGTAAGCCGGAAGTGGGAATTCGGAAGTGGGGCCCCTTCGTCAACACCTTCGCCAACACTACGGTGCTCGGAGAAGGCTACGGCGAACGGGAGAAAGCGGAAGCGGAACATCAAAAATCAAAAATCGAACATCAAAAATCAAAGAGGGCCCGCCTTTTGCAGATACAAAGTTTTCCGCTATTTTACATGTCGTACCTCAAAAATCGCAAATCGAATATCGCAAATCACTAAACATCCACTATCACCATGGGAATGCTTCAAGTTGTCATTGGCCTCGTTTTCGTGCTGCTTTTGCTTAGCCTGCTGGCCTCTACTGTCATGGAATTGCTGGCCTCGTTCATGTCCCTGCGTGGGAAGAACCTGGAAAAGGCCCTGCGCAATATGCTGGCCTATACCGATAAAGATGAAGAAATGCTGGCCGCCTTCAAGGAAAATTCGCTGTACAAGCAACTGGGCGCCAAGTACGGTAGCCGTCGCCGTTCTCCATCCTACATCGATGACGAGACGTTTCAGTCCATCCTGATGGATATCATCCTCAAGGGAGAAAAGGCGGATAAGCTGGAAGCCAAGATCGATAGTCTGGCGGATGAAGACCTGAAGAATGTGCTCAAACAGTTCTACCGGGAAGCAGGCAATGACGTTGATGCGTTCAAGGGTAAAGTAAAGGGGTGGTACAACAGCGTGATGGACCGCGCATCCGGTTGGTACAAGCGGTACACGCAAAAGATCCTCGTTGGCGTAGGCTTCCTCATCGCCGTCATTTTCAATGCCGACACCCTGGCCATCTACGAGCGCCTGGAGTCCGACCCCGACACCCTTCAGAAAGTGGTCAACCTGGCGGAAGATTTTGTGGACAGCGAGGACACCCTGGCGGTTAATGCCATTGCCGACCCGGAATTCGAGGCCTCCCTCGATAAGCTGAAGGGCCTGGTCGATAACCAGATCGAGAGCGTACGCTCGCCGTTGGGGCTGGGCTGGAAGAACGTGGTTTGGTCGGAGGTGACCTGGTACGACGCCGTAACCAAAGTACTGGGATGGATCGTCACTGCTCTGGCCGTATCGTTGGGGGCGCCATTCTGGTTTGACCTGCTGCGGAAACTGGTGAATATGCGTTCGTCCGGGAAGAAACCGGAAGAGGGGTAATGATGGCTGGAGGCCTGAATGGTTTAATGGCCTGATTGTTTGATGGCCTGATTGTTTGATGGCTTGATTGTTTGATGGCCTGATTGTTTGATGGCTTGATTGTTTGATGGTACTTGATTGTGATTGTTTGATGGCTTGATTGTTTGATGGCTTGATTGTTTGATGGCCTGATTGTTTGATGGCTTGATTGTTTGATGGCTTGATTGTTTGATGGCTTGATTGTTTGATGGCTTGATTGTTTGATGGCTTGATTGTTTGATGGCTTGATTGTTTGATTGTTTGATGGCTTGATTGTTTGATTTGATGGCTTGATTGTTTGATGTTTGATTGTTTGACCTTGATTGATTTGATGTTTGATGGCTGATTGTTTGATTGATTGTTTGATGGATTGTTGTTTGATGGCTTGATTGTTTGATGATTTGATGGCTTGATTGTTTGATGGTTTTGATGGTTGTTTGATGGCTTGATTGTTTGATTTGTTTGATTGATTGTTTGATTGTTTGATTGTTTGATTACCTGATTGTTTGATGGTTTGATGATTGTTTGATGGCTTTGATGGCTTGATTGTTTGATGGCCTGATTGTTTGATTGTTTGATTGATTGTTTGATGGCTTGATTGTTTGATGGCTTGATTGTTTGATTTGATTGTTTGATTACTTGATTGTTTGATGGCTTGATTGTTTGATGGCTGATTGTTTGATGGCCTGATTGTTTGATGGCTTGATTGTTTGATGGCTTGATTGTTTGATGGCTTGATTGTTTGATGGCCTGATTGTTTAATGGCTTGATTGTTTGATGGCTTGATTGTTGCCGGGTTCCCCGTACCAGCGGATTTCATAAATCGCAGTGAAATTTTTTCACTCTCCCGGTCGTTGCTTATCTTTAAGAACTTGTTAGGAGCTGCAACCCGGCGATGGCATTCCCGGCCGGCTCGTAATGAGTTTTGAAGGAGTAGCTCCGCTGAGCAACCCTTCAAAATTCATTACTATACTAGCTATCACATACCAACGACGACCTTATATTACTATGAGAATTGTTCAGATAACAGACCTGCACGTCGGCCGGGAAGGAGAAGATACCTACGGCGTAGACGTGAGAGCTAACTTCCTGAAAGTTCTGGATGCCGTTCGGCAAAAGCAACCGCATTACCTGGTCCTATCCGGTGATCTCTGCTACCGGGATGGCGACCCCCGCATCTACGAATGGATCTACGAGCAGATGGAGCGCTTGTCCATCCCTTACGATATCATTTCCGGCAACCACGATGACCCCGTCATGATGGCAGAGGCTTTTGGCCGCCCCCACCTGCTCAAGGGAGGGGAGCTTTACTTCGCGAAGGAATTCAAGGGAAGGCCGGTCCTTTTTCTGGACACTACCACCGGCGTCGTTTCCGAGCGGCAACAGGAGTGGTTGCGCGAACAACTACAGGGCCTGAAACAAGAGGCGTTGGTCTTCATGCATCATCCGCCGCTGGAAGCCGGCGTTCCTTTTATGGATAGCCGCCACGCGCTGCGCAACCGGGGCGAAGTGCAGTCTATTTTCCTGTCCCATCCCTATAATGTCAATATCTTTACCGGCCATTATCATGTGGAAAAGGTCATTCGCAAAAAGAACATCGTCGTTCATATTACCCCCTCCTGCTTTTTTCAGATCGGACAGGATTCGGAAGAATTTCAGGTCGACCATTACCGCATCGGCCTGAGGGAGATCAACTGGGACAATGGTGTGATGATGAATGCGGTGCACTATTTGAATGGGGTAGCGAATCATTAATGTCTGATATCCGGGAGGAATGATCTTAATGGATCTTAATCAGTCAGTGTGCTATCCTCTCCAGGAGCTTTTTGCATAACTCCGTTGGAACGTAGATCCCCTTCAGTCATCAACAGCCTTATACTGCAAACGAAAATGGAGCTTAACGAACCCACTCAGCACCCCCGCTACCAGGAACTTGCCTGGATCGACACCGCTGCCAGCATCCTCGACAACCGCTACCGCATTCCCGGCACCAACATCCGGTTCGGCGTCGACTTTCTGGCCGGCCTTATTCCCTATATCGGCGATGTGGTGGGCTTTGCCATCTCCGGCCTACTGGTGATGGTCATGGCACGCAAGGGCGCCAGCGGCATGGCACTGGTGAAGATGGTGGGCAATGTATGGATCGACGGCGTCCTGGGTACCATCCCTCTGCTTGGCGACCTGTTCGACCTGCGTTACCGGGCTAACCTGCGTAACCTCCGCCTGCTGAAGGAGCATTATACGGAAGGCAAACACCAGGGGAGTGCCTGGCCGGTGGTGATTTTCATCCTGCTGGTGTTTTTCGCCCTCATCGGCCTGTCCGTTTGGGCGATCTGGAAAGTGCTGTTCTGGATCATTTCGTAAGCAGGTATGGACGTCCCCACGTCCCCAATCATACCCTGATACCCTCCTACACAGAAACACTTTTCTCCCCTTACCCCTTTGAATACTCCCAATCTTGTCTATTTTTGTGAGGCCTGACGGCCTAACCAAATAAAAGAAAAGCCCATGAAGATCGGTATCATCCGCGAAGGTAAGATCCCTCCCGATTCCCGCGTTCCGCTTATCCCCGAACAATGTGCAGAGATCCTCAAAGACTATCCGGTAGATATTGTAGTAGAGCCCTTCCCGGGGCGTTGTTATCCGGATGAATTGTACACCCACAGCGGTATTGAGCTCTCGGAGAACCTGTTGGACTGCGATGTGCTTCTGGGGGTTAAGGAAGTGCCGATAGGCCAACTCATTCCCGGGAAAGCCTACTTCTTTTTCTCGCACACCATCAAAGAGCAAGCTTACAACCGCAATCTGTTGCGCGCCATACTGGAAAAGAACATCAAACT
The DNA here is from genome assembly GCA_020636405.1 of Lewinellaceae bacterium. Lineage (GTDB taxonomy): Bacteria > Bacteroidota > Bacteroidia > Chitinophagales > Saprospiraceae > JACJXW01. The sequence continues at coordinate 1,453,905 of JACJXW010000004.1, forward strand.
GGTAGATTATGAAGTATTGACTGACGAGCAGGGCAAACGCCTGATCGCCTTTGGCAGGTTTGCCGGCATGGTGGGCGCCCACAATGGCATACTGGCCTTTGGGCGGCGCACCGGTAAGTTCTCCCTCAAACGCATGAAAGATTGCCTGGACTACGCCGATGCCAAAATGATCTACCAGCAGCTGAGCCTGCCGCCCATAAAGGTCGTCCTGACCGGAACCGGTAGGGTGGGAAGGGGAGCAGATGCCGTTCTTCACGATATGGGTATCCGCAAGGTCAGCCCTCAGGAATTCCTCGAAGAAGTATTCACCGAAGCCGTATATACTCAACTCGACCCCCGGCATTATGCCGCCCGGAAAGACGGAAAGGCCTTTAACAAGAACGATTTCTATCAGCACCCGGAAAACTACAAGAGCATCTTCGAGCCTTTCTACCGGGTAGCCGATGTAATGATCAATGGCATTTACTGGGATAAAAAGGCGCCGGCATTTTTCACCAAAGAAGAAATGCGCCGCGACGATTTCAATATACAGGTGATCGCCGATGTCACTTGCGATATCGCTCCTGTATCCTCTATCCCTTCCACCCTTCGCCCTTCGACGATTGCTGATCCCATTTACGGTTACGACCCGGAAACGGAAGCCGAAACGCTCCCTTATCAGCACCATGCCATCGACGTGATGGCCATCGACAACCTGCCCAATGAGCTGCCGCGCGACGCTTCCAAAGCATTCGGCAGGCAGTTCATTACTTACATACTGCCCGAACTGCTCAAAGAGCATAGCCCTATGATCGAACGGGCGACAGTGGCGGAAAACGGGAAATTGGGCCGATACTTCCAGTACCTGGAAGGATATGTAAAGGGGGAAGAGGTCCGCCAGGGGATATAAGAAGGCCCCGCCCCGTGAAATACCAGCTCCGGCATTTCACAGGGTGGGCATTACGGGATGCGGCCGATACGATCTACCGTTATGGCGATGGGCACGATCGCCCCTGATCCGCATTGGCAGTACTAATCTGTAGCTTAATTCTCATTGTGGCCTACGGTGAGCACCACATTGCCCTTTTTGTGCCCGGCCTCGACATACCGGTGGGCCTCGGCGATCTGTTCGAGCGGGTAGCGCCGGTCGATAACTGGTTTGAGCTGCCCCGTTTCGATAAGCTTTTTAAGGAAAACCATATCTTCCATTCGCTGGATGGCAACCCCTCCTATTGCCTTTTTGCCGCCGGCGATCGATGACCATAGCATTCGGGAATATTCCGGTATTCCGGCGGCAGCGGCGAGGAAGATGCCGTCTGGCTTCAGGGAATTTTTACCTTGTGCGTACGAAGTTTTACCTACCGTATCAAAAATGATGTCATAGACTTCGCCGTTTTGGGTAAAGTCCTCCTGCGTGTAATCGATAACCTTATGAGCCCCCAGGGCTCTGGCCATTTCTACATTCGCTGTGCTGCATACTCCCGTGACTTCAGCCCCAAAGTGCCGGGCAAGTTGTACGGCATAAACGCCCAGGCTTCCGGAAGCGCCATAGATGAGGACTTTTTGCCCGCTGTGAATGCCTCCTTTATCTCTGAGGAAAACCAGGGAGGTCAATCCTCCGAAGGGGAAAGCGGCAGCTTCTTCAAAGCCCAGATTGTCCGGTTTCAGCGCAATCGCTCCATCTTCCGGCAGGCAGATATATTCGGCATTCGAGCCGAGTTCCAGCCCTGTCCCGCCAAAAACCTGGTCTCCCTCCCTGAATCGGGTGACATTCTTGCCTACAGCTTCAATTTCTCCGGCAAACTCATTGCCCAGCCTCGGGTCTCTCGGTTTAGTGAGCCCCAACATGAGCCGGCCGATAAGCCAGAACCCCCTGGGGAAAGTAGAACTGCGCACTCTTATGTCTCCGGATGTTACCGTTGTAGCATACACTTTTATCAGCACTTCATTGTCTTTGGGGGTAGGTTTTTCTACCTCCTGGAGTTGAATAACGTCGGGTGATCCGTAAGTTTGAAAGGTGATTGCTTTCATGAGTATTCCTCTTATTTATGAGTGATTTCTATACAATGGAGCGAGAGCAAAGGCAAACCCAGGTCGCGAACTTTCCGCAGCAGGCCGTACAAGGCGGATTGATCCGGCACCGGGCCGGTCAGGAGCGTATCGCCGTTGTCTTCCAGTGTAATGGTAAATCCGTAAAACCAATCTTCCCACTGAAGGCTCAGGTGGCCCCGAAGCCTGATTTGATATACCATGGACTGGCCTGTATCTGTTTCCGGGTTGCGTTCGTTGAACATGGCTCTGTACTTTTTACACCGACAAAGTTACCGGCCAAAAGGTATTGGTGTAAACCTACTAAAGTACTGTTTTGGGGAAGTCGGAAGTCGGGCGGCCCTTTCACGTAAGGCGAGGGCGAGTTCCGGGGTACTCGTTTCGCTAATGCCAGGAGGGCAGTTCCTTTGGGCCGGGAACTTCCCCTTTCTACATTGCACATTCCTGTTCTGCTTCGCTCCAAGAAAGCCGTTTGCACTTTTTTTTCGCGCAAAAAAGAGGCGGGTTTGATCAGTTATGCATAGACGTTTTTTGTCATGCTTTTTAAAAATTATTTGGATATCAATAGAAATTCGAAAAAACGCTGGAAGCTCTACAGGCGGCGCTTTTACGCCTGGTATTACCGGGTAGCGAGGTATTGGCGCCTGCCCTTGATGTCCGGGATTGCCCTTTTTCAGGTGCTGTGCCGGTTTCCGGATTTAAGCGGAACCACTGCCCTTCGCCTGAAGTGCCGGTCGCCATGGTTTTGCAGGTTGTCGGCTCCTGGCAGGAAACCGCCAAGGCACGTTCCTTGCCCTCAACAGTAGGAAACGGCCCTGTTATCCTTGTCTTCTGCCAAAGGCTTTCCTTTAGGGAAAAAGGGCGCTTGTGGCCGCTTGGGAGCTGTCCATTGCCTGGTGGTAGCTGCCGGGCAGTGCCCCAAAAAGCCACCCTGGAACTAGCCCTTTTGTTACGCGAAAGGACCGTCGGAAGGCGGAACCCCAGAACCCCACCCTCCATCAACCAATCAACCCCAACTCCCGCGCCCGGGCGATCGCTTCGGTGCGCCGTTGTGCCCCCAGTTTGCCGAAAATATTCTGGTTATGCCCTTTGACCGTACTCAGTGCCAGGAAGAGGCGCTCACTGATCTCCCGGTTCGAGAGCCCCTGGGCGATAAGTTGCAGGATCTCCAGTTCACGTTGGCTCAGGGGCTCTACCAGCGGCTGGGGAGAGGGGGGAAGTGAGGACGGAGGCAGGCGGGTTATCACTTCGCTCTTCTGGCTACACGCTGTCAGCAATTTTTCTGCATAACCCGGCGCCACTCCCCGAGCAACTGCTTCAGACAATAGCCGGGCCATCGGCTGCCCTTCGTCTGCAAAGATCCGGACGTAGCCTTCGGGTTCTGCCAGGGCCAGGGCGCGTTTCAGGGGAGGCAGCGCGAGGGAAAGATCACCCCGTGCCTGATAGGCCAATGCTTGCAAGGCCAGGATCTCGATCATACTGTTGATCCTGCCGCCTTCTTCAGCTGCTTGCAGCAGGCGTTCCAGCAGCCCTGTAGCTTCTGTAATGTGGTTGGCTTCAGGATCTGCAATGAGTATCCTGGCCAGAGTGATGTGCTCGAATTCGCGCATAAAACTGAGCTCGTCCTTAACAGACAGGCCGTACTCTCGTGCCCAGGCCAGCGCTTCACCCAACCGGCCCTGCCTGGCCCATATACGCGCTCTCAACGCCGGGATGGGGCGTACATTTGGGACCGGGCTCCGGAAATACAAACGTTCCCCTTCATCGATCAGGCGGAGCGCATCCTCCAGGTTGCCCTGGGCTTCCTTTATCCGGGCCTTAATGAGGCGCAGGCGGCATGGCCAGTCCGGAAGGGCTACCTGCTCTCCCAGTTCTTCGCTTTTGCTTAGGTACTGGAGAGCCTTTTCCAGGCTGCCTTGTTCCCGGTAGAGGTCTCCACGGCCCAGGTACAGATCCGCCGTGCCCCGTAGTAGCGGCTCGCCATGTTCTTCCACTAACCGCAAGGAACGCTCGTAGCCCTTTACTGCTTCCCGGAGGCGGCCTCGTGTGATGGAGATATCTGCTAGTCCGTAGGTGCCGCTGATGGCAAATTGAATAAGGCCGGCTTTTCTGAAATTATCCATGGCATCCGTAAGGGCCCGGTAGGCCTCCTCCAGTTCTCCATTTGCCCAGTAGGCGAGCCCTAGGATCGCCGCGGGCGGCCCGCGGCGGGGGTCTTCTTCCTGCGGGATCAGGGCGAGCGCCCGGCGGGCGTATTTTACCGTTCCCGGCATATCGCCGAGCGCTTGCGCATGATAGGCGCGGGCAGTGGCGATCGATGCCGGCAAAAAACGAAATTGCTCTTCGTCTACATAGGTAACCTTGCCCGGAATGTCTCGCCCGGCGGTGCTTTCTAACAGCCGTTCAACTTCCTCTAGCCGTGCTTCGCCGGCTTCCAATATGCCGTCATTCAGGAATGCCCAGGCGAAATCGAGGAGCAGTACCGGCCGGGTATCCACCATTTCCGCGGGCAGCGCCTCGGCCCAACTCAGCCAGGTGGCGGACTGGAAACTTTCATCCATTGCCGGCCAGGCCAATTCGATCAGGCCCGCTGCCCGTTCAAAGTCCTTCGCGGCAAGGGCATGGTGGATGGCATCGGCCGGTGAACCCTGGCGTTCATACCATTCGCTTGCCCGTCGGTGCAGGACAGGGATCTTTTCGGTTAATTCCTCCATCGAGCGCGCCCGGAGCACATCGGCAAAGAGGTGGTGATAGCGGTACCACCGGCGTTGGTCATCCAGAGGAATGACGAACAGGTTGTCCCGTTCCAGGCTTTCCAGCATCTCCCTTCCGTCCTGTTGCCCGGTGACGGCATCGCACAACGGCCCGCTCAAGCGGGACAGGATGGAGGTTTGTAACAAAAAGCTTCGTACGTGCTCTGGCTGTTGCTGTAAAACCTCCTCTGCCAGATAATCGAGCACGAATCGGTGGCTGCCGGTGAACGCCGCGATGAACCCGGCGGCGTCTGTCCTTCCCTGCAGGGAGAGTGCGGCCATTTGCAGGCCCGCGATCCAGCCTTCGGTGCGGGATTCCAGTGCGGCCACGCTTTCTGATGAGAGGTTCAACCCCATGGCTTCATTGAGGAAACCAGCGGCTTCGGAAGGGGTGAAACGCAGGTCTGCGGCGCGCAATTCCGTCAGTTGCCCTCGAACCCGTAACCGGGCGAGGGGGAGCTGCGGATCTTCGCGGGTAGTGATGGCCAGATGCATCTGGGGCGGCAGGTGGCCGAGGAGAAAGGTGAGGGCCTGGTCAACGGCCTGGGAATCGATCAGGTGGTAGTCATCCAGGACGAGGATGAAATGATCCGGGATAGTGGCGATCTCATTGAGTAATGCAGTCAGGGCCGTTTCTGCCGGTGGTGGTTGAGGAGATTGTAGCATCTCCAATACCCCTTCTCCGATATTTTTGGCGATGGCCTGTAATGCGGCGGTAAGGTAGGACAGAAAGCGGGGGAGGTTTTTATCTCCTTCATCCAGGGACAGCCAGGCCACCGGCAGGCCGCAGTCGGCCACCCATTCGCTGGCCAGCGTGGTCTTGCCGAAGCCCGCCGGTGCGGAAATGAGCGCCAGCTTGCCATGCAAGGCACTGTTGAGCCGCTTGATCAGCCGGGGGCGCCGGACGGAATTGGGGCGAAGCGGAGGAATAAACAACTTAGTGGCCAGAAAGGGTATACCGCTCTTTCGGGGCTCCGTGAGCCCTATCTTTGGCGCATCCGTCCCAGAGGCCGGCCCGGGCTCCGTTTTCCCCTTGATGTCTTCTGGGTTGGGAACGGCCAGCCCTTCGTTGGAAATGGCATAGACCACAATGGGTTTTTCAATGTTCTTCAAATGGAAGGCCTTTAGCCGGGTAGCCTGGATGGACTCCTGGTTCTTGACCTCGTCGTAAACCTTGTCAGAAATGAAAATACTGCCCGCAACTGCCAGAGACTCGATTCGGGAAGCCACATTGACGCTGTCGCCGACGATCTCCTCATCGCTGAAAAAAATGTCGCCGGTGTGAATGCCTATCCGAACGGGGATGGCCGGCTCTTCCTGGAAACCCAACTGCATTTCGATCCCACACAGCACCGCATCAATGGCGCTGTCAAAAATGCTCAACGTACCATCGCCATAATATTGAAGGACCCTGCCCTTGTACTTTTCCGTGGCCGCATTGAATATACGCCGGTGTTTAGCCCGGGCCTGGGTGGCTTTCTGCTCATTCTGCTGCATGAGGGCCGTATATCCCTGGATATCGGTGAACATGATGGCGGCTAACTGACGGGAACGTGACATGGGGACAAGGTAGAAAAATATTGGGATTTGGGGTAATTGGCCTTACTACGTAAAATATCATTCAATATGATTATAATCATTTCTGCCTCACCCTTTTTATCACGCATTGGCGGTGGATGCGAAACATCAGCAAATCGGAGGGATAACTGCTCACAGGCTTTCCTCCAGGTATTTCATTACATTATTGAAGATCCGGTCTTCAACATCTCCTTGGCTTTCTTCCCGCTCAAAGCTTTTTCCCGTGATGCGCTCATACAGCTCGATGTACCGTTCGGAGATCTGTTCGACGAAAGCGTCCGGCATGATAGGCATAAGTTGGCCCTCCAACCCCTGGAAGCCGTGATCCATCAGCCATTCCCGAACGAACTCCTTGCTGAGCTGCTTCTGATGTTCTCCGCGCACCTGACGCTCCTGATATCCTTCCTTATAGAAGTAGCGGGAGCTGTCCGGCGTATGGATCTCATCGATGACGTAGATCCGGCCATCCTTCTTGCCGAACTCGTACTTGGTGTCTACCAGGATGAGGCCCCGTTCTGCAGCCATCTCGGTACCGCGTTGGAAAAGGGCGCGGGTATATTTTTCCAGGAGTAGGTAGTCCTCCTCTCCGACGATGCCCCGAGCGATGATCTCTTCGCGGCTGATGTCTTCATCGTGTCCTTCCTCCGCCTTGGTAGCGGGAGTGATGATGGGTTCCGGGAAGGGGCCGTTTTCTTTCATACCTTCCGGAAGGGGCACACCACAGAGCATTCGCCTCCCTGCTTTGTATTCGCGCCAGGCATGGCCTGCCAGGTAGCCGCGGATGACCATTTCCACCTTAAACGGTTCGCAGGCATGGCCCACCGCTACATTGGGGCCGGGGGTGGCGATCAGCCAGTTGGGGGCGATGTCGCGGGTGGCGTTCAGGAAGTGGGCGGCGATCTGGTTGAGTACCTGCCCCTTGTAGGGGATGGGACGGGGCAGAATGTGGTCGAAGGCGGAGATCCGGTCGGATGCGACCATCACCAGTTTGTCGGCGATCGTATATACATCGCGCACTTTTCCGCGATAGAAATTCGTTTGTCCGGGAAATTGGAAATGGGTTTCCAAGACGGCTTTGGGTAGTTTAGACATCAGCTGGTTTTTTGCTGCAAAGGTAGCGCTTTATATGGAAGATGGAACGGACTAACCTGCCGGGTTTTGGGTTTGATTCCGGCTGAACGTACCCGGAGGGGTAGGAGGTTACGGACTCCCTTTGTCAGGCTTACCGTTCAAAGGCCGAACTTTCAGAAATCGAATGTGGCTTCCTTTGTTTATCTTCGCCTCGGATATTTTCCCAGGCTTGACAAGCATTTTAACGGGGCCTTTCTGAAAAATCATCAACCCTGTCAAGAGAACATTTTGCATCATGAAAAGACTTTTTCCCCTGCTCGTATCCATATTGTTGTTGTCTGTAACAGAAGCTCAAAATACCTACACTGCTGAAACTTCCCGGGCGGAGTTCCTGGGCCGCAGCCGCCCCCTGGCGGAAATACCGGTACTTTTACAGGGCAGAAACCGGGAAAAACTCCGGCAATTGTTCCCCAAAGAAATCCCGAACTTCACCTTCAACCAGCCCATGCCCACTCCTTTTGCCGATGTGGCCCTGCCCCGCGGCGGGGATCCCCTGGTTCGAACGGCGCTCCAACGCAATCCCCTGTCAGGTGTGGAGCCGGATACCGTGCTGGAGGGCATCAGCCGCCTCCTTGCCAACGCCCTTCCTCCCGACCCGGTTGGAGACGCCAGCCCCAATCATTATGTACAGATGGCCAATTCGACGCAGGGCGCTTACCTGCGGATTTACGATAAGGAGGGCGCCATCCTGCTGGAAATGCCCAACCTCAACGCCTTTTGGGCGGAGTTCAGCGCAACCGGCAACGGCGATCCCATCATCTTATGGGACGAGGCGGCCGAGCGCTGGCTGCTCACCGAGCGGACTTCTCTTTTTTCCGGCAATAACCTCCTGCTGATCGCCGTCTCGGAAACGAGCGACCCCCTGGGCAGTTGGCTGGCCTACCGATTTCAGACTCCGGAGTTCCCGGATTACCCCAAATACGGGATCTGGCACAATGCTTACGTGGTGACCACCAACGAGTCCGGAGGCCAGATACCGGTATATGTACTGGAACGGGATGCCATGCTTGCCGGTTCGGACGAGGTGCGCGTCCAGCGGCTGGCCCTTCCCAAGTTTGTCGGGGCCACCACCTTTCAGGTACTGACCCCCGTCGATTTTGACGGCGTCAACCCGCCTCCGGCAGGCAGCCCGGCCTACGTGCTGCGCCTCTACGACGATGCCTGGGAAGGCGGGCAGGATAAGGTGGAACTCTGGGAGGTGTACATCGACTGGCTGGATGAAGGCAACTCCTTCCTGTCTGGCCCCACTGATATCGTGAGCACTCCGTTTGACTCGGAGCTTTGCCCCGGTTCTCTGTTCAGCTGCCTGCCCCAGCCCAACGGCGTGTTGCTCGATGCCCTGCAGGATGTCATCCTGAACCGGGCGCCCTACCTCAACTTTGGAGGCCACGAATCCATACTCCTGCACTTTGCGGTGGATGCCGACGGCAGCAACCGGGCCGGCCTGCGCTGGATGGAGTTGCGCAAGGAAGAGGGCGGATCCTGGAACCTTTACCAGGAAGGCACCTACGCTCCCGATGACGGCCTCCACCGTTTTGTCGGCGGCATTGGGATGGACTACAGCGGGAACATCCTGATGGCCTACTCGGTGACAGGGCCGGGAAAACAGCCTTCCCTACGCTTTACCGGGCGTCGCGCCGATGACCCGCCGGGCGCTATGACAGTGGAGGAATACGAATTTGGCGAAGGGCTGAGTTCTCAGGGCAGTAACCGCTGGGGAGACTACGCCTCCATGTCGATCGACCCGGCCAACGGCAAAGACTTCTGGTTTACCGGCGAATACATGCAGGCCAATGGAAACTGGGGCACGAAGGTCCTGAAGGCCCACTTGCGGCGGGATTCTACGGACGCCGGCCCCAAAGCGCTGCTTCGGCCCAAGGATTCAGCTTTCCTCACCGATATGGAGCCCGTAAGGGTAGCAATCCGCAATTATGGGCTGAAGGCCGTTTCGGGCTTGTCGGTGAGTTACAGCGTAGATGGCGCCCCGCTAACCACGGATATCATCACCGAAAGCCTGGCTCCCGGGGAAGAGTACGAGCACACCTTTTCTTCCTCCGCCAACCTGGAAGCCATCGGGCCTCATGATTTCATCCTCTTTACCAGCCTGGAAGGCGACTCCGCCCGCTTCAATGATACGCTTCGGGCTACGATCTATAAACTGCCGCGCAGAGATGTCGCTGTAACCGGTATCACCGGCCTGGAAAACCCGGTATGCGATACTTTTTACCAGGCGCTCGTGCGTCTCGCCAATGCAGGCGCGGACACGCTGTTCAGCGCTGCGGTTTCCTACCAGTTCAACGACGGCCCGGCAATTCAGGCCAACTGGACGGGCTTCCTGGCGCCGGGAGAGGTAGCGGGCGTCCCGATCCTGCTTGGGCCATTGAATGGCGGCGTCAATACGGTTAGCGTTACCGCCGGCCTGCCCAACGGCTTGCCCGACGAGGGCCCGGACAACAACAACCGGCAAAAGGACTTTATGGCATTTCCCGAATACGAAACGGTGCTGTTGCAGTTGCTGACTGACGAATACCCCGAAGAAACCACCTGGGAACTGAGAGACGAGGCTGGTAACCTGCTCTATACCGGCGGGCCATTTTCCCAGGCGGAGGCGATAACCGAGGAAGGGTTATGCCTGCCTGCCGCCTGTTATACCGTTACTTTATTCGATACTTTCGGCGATGGCCTGGCGGGCTCCTCCCCAGGAAGTTTTCAGGCCACCGACGGATCCGGCAGGATACTGGCCCTGCTCAACGAGATCAACTTTGGGAATGAAATAACGCTCGATTTCTGCGTACCCTTCCAGTGCGCGCTTCAGCTGTCGGCTACGGTGAGCAATGAAACCGCTCCGGGCGCCGGCGATGGGCAGGCCCTGCTGAGCCTGAACAACGGCATCCCTCCCTTTGAATACAGCATTGACGGCGGCGCAACCTTCCAGCCTTCCCCCGTTTTCAGCGGGCTGGCCGCCGGCGAATACGCTGTTGCTGTTCGCGACGCCAACCAGTGCCAGGCTGATACTTTGCTGGAGGTGGGTTCCTGCAGCCTGATGGCCTCGGCTGAAGTCATCAGCGTTTCCGGGCCGGGCACTGAGGATGGACAGGTGGTTGTTCAGGTTTCGGGAGGCGTTGGGCCTTATGCCTACAGTATCAACGGCACAGATTTTCAGGAAGAGAATGTTTTCGATGAACTGGAAGAAGGAGATTATTTGGTTGTCATAAGGGATGAAGGTACGGGCTGTGAAACCAGCCTGGCCATAACAGTGGGCTTCGCCCTGAATACGGAGGAGGCCGCTTTCTTCGGGAGGCGGGTGAAGCTGTTCCCCAACCCTACTGAGGGGTATGTCCGCATTGAAGTCCGGGGGGCTTCCGACGTGGCTTTTCTGCCCCTGAGCATCCTGGATGAAGGCGGGCGGGCCGTTCGGCATGGCCGCCTGGTAACATACGGCGAGGTGACTAAAGGAGTAGTTTCACTCTATGGGTTGCCCGCCGGGGTTTATTACCTGCATTTTCATCAGGAGCGTTTTCCGGGGTTGTTTGCGGTGGTGAAAAAATAGGAGTTGGTTCAAAATTCAGTAAGCAGGTGGACAAATTGAACTTAACATTTCTGATGGGCTCTTTTTTCGGTACTCTGCGTTGGAGAACCGCCTCCTTCAGCTATGGCTAAAGTCGTCCCGCTAGTCAGCGGGATCGCCTTGATTAACGAAAAAAACCCTAGATCAGAAACGTCAATACAATTGTGTCCACCTGCTTAACCGATGTCCGTGGAGGCATCAGGTGTCCTGGATTGGGGATAACCCCATGTTGAGCGGGCAGGCAGGTTCTCCACCCTGCGGAGTTGTCTTCGGATAGTCATGAAAAGCCCACGCTTCAGATTGACGCCACAGTTCCTCAGGGGTGGGGAAAGCGTTCCAATCCAGCCAGTCCGTCCGGCAGCTAAGCCCCCCTTCCCGCACCTGGAATTGCCGGAAGCCAGTGGCCCGGGCAGCAAAAAGAAAGGGCAGGTTGAGTTGCCCGGCATAAAGAGCAGCAGCCTTCAGGTGCTGGCCATCACCATCGGAAACCAGAATGCCCATTGGTGCGTGAGGGCGATGCTGCAGGATCAACACAGGCTGCATTGGATGGCCCGGGCGTCCCGTAACTTCGATGTGGAGGATATGCCATCCTTTCTGCCATCCCTTTTCTGACAACAGGGCCATTAATTCTTTGCGGAGGTATCGTTTTCTTTCCATTGTATTGAAAGCTACCTGTAATATAAGTGATTTTCTTTTGGCCTTCCGAGGTGAGGAATGATTTATGGATTTTTTTTAAATTTGAGGATCAGGCGCGTATAAGAGTTGCCTTAACCATATCAGGTACAATGCTAACTCCCGGCTCTCCCACACAAAAGTATCCTGTTGACTATGTCCTAAAAGGAAGAGGCCGGCTATTCAGCTTTTGGGCCTTTGCCTTCCTCTTTTTCGGAGCTTCACACCTACCTCTTTTCTCCCAGGGCCACCTCTTCGATGCTCATCTGCTGACCCCTGAAGACGGCCTGGCCAACCTGATGGCTACCGCCATCTACAAAGACAGCCGCAGCTTTATGTGGATAGGCACCCGCTATGGGCTTAACCGCTACGATGGCTATACTTTTGAGTTGTATACCAAAGAGGAAAATGCCTTATTCAATAATGAAGGCATCCGGCACATCTGCGAAGATGGAGAAGGTAATTTATGGTTGTTCTATGAGGATTTGAGAATCTTTGGTTTAGCCTTTGGCGAAGTACATTCCGTCAGCCTGTTCAATCCCGAAACGGAGCAGGCTGTCTCCTTTGACGACTGGTTTGCCGGTAACGCCCCTTTTAAAGCGGCAGAAATTTATCTGCCAAAGATCACCGACCCCCGTAACCGCTTATGGATGTGTACCCGCAAAGGCGGGCTTTTTCTCTACGACGGCGGTTTTAAGAAAATCTTTCAACAGGAAGGCGTTCTTTTCGAATACCTCACTGTTGATCAGGAGAATAACATCTGGCTGGCCTGGAAGAACCGGGCCATCGGCGTCGATGCTTCGGGAAAAGTAGTAGAAGAAGTCGTATTGCCCGCCCCCATTTGTGGCATATGGGCCAGTACAGGCAATAGCCTCTGGATATCTACTATGGATTTGGAAAGAGAAGGATCAATAAACATCTGGCGCAAAGCAGAAGATGGGGAAATAGCCTCTCTCCCGCTTACGCGCAACGGAAGCCCGGTAGAATTAAAACCGCGGAAAACTCCCTATTTGCACTTTAATCAAAATGGATATTGGTTCATAATCGCTGACGACCAACTCCAGTTATTCAACCGGCAGGGAGAGTGGTTATTCAATTATCATACGCTGTTGGGCAAAGGTTCGAATACTGATTTTCTGGATGTTTTCGAGGATGGCGCCCGCTTATGGCTGAGCACGTCAAACGGCGTTGTAAAAGCCAGCGCTGCCGCCAACCCTTTTCAGTTGATTCACCACAAGGAAGACATAGCTTCAGATTGCAGAGGCATCACGGAGGATGAGTGGGGAAATATATACTTCCTGAATACGAACCTGTTCCTGTGGGATAAACACAAGCAGCGCCTTAGAATGCCAACGGAAAAGCAAGGCACTTATGCGTTGGCCTACGCAGACAGTATCCTTTGGGCAGGAGATTACACCTTGAAAACCCTGGGGTTTGAAATAAATCTGAGAACCAATGAAGTATTCAGGTATCCGGTATTGGATCCCAACCATCACCTGGTTAATACTTTATTGCCTGTTAACACCCCTGGCCGCTTTTTAGCCGGGCAGAACCAAGGCCTGGTTTATTTGGACCTGACAGACAAAAAATTGGCCCCATTTGAAAAATACAACGGTTTTGAGGCGTTAAAGACCAGCGAGGTTAACTTTATGCACCAAAACGCCTTCGGTATTTGGTTAGCCACCAGCAGTGGCGTCTTCCTGATGACAGAAAAAGAGGGTGTCGTCCGTCATTTTAACACCGCTTCGGGCGATTTGCCCTTTGACCGCATCCGGCATATTCATGAAGATTCCGATGGCAATCGGGACGGCATCTTCTGGCTGGCTACCCAAGGCGGAGGCATAATACGCTGGCGGCCTGCTGCTGGCCGGGAACAGAAATCGGAATTCAGGCAATTTACGGCTGATGAGGGCTTATCCAATAACTACACTTACGCCATTTACGAAGACGATTTCGGCAAACTCTGGATACCGAGCGATAAAGGTTTGATGCAAATGGATAAAGCGTCTTTTCGGGTAAGAGTATTCACCACCGATGACGGCCTTCCGCATAACGAATTTAATCACACCTCTCATTATCAGGCTAAGGATGGCACGCTTTACTTTGGCGGATTGGGAGGGCTGATCGCCTTTCATCCCAGAGTGTTTGCGAAGGAAGGCCTCAATTCCACTCCGCTGGCATTTACCGGCTGTTACATACTCGAAGAGCAGGCTGATAAAATGACGGATAGAACTCAACAGATCCAGGAGTCAGGCACTATTACCATACGTCCCGGTGATAAATTCTTTGAACTTCATTTTACTTTACTGGATTATGAGGATACAGATAAGCACCGGTATGCCTACCAGATCGAAGGCTACAGCGATAACTGGAATTACATCGATGAGAATTATATCCGCATTACGAATTTGCCTTATGGGAGATATACATTGAGGATACAGGGGCAGAACAGCAGCCACGGCTGGTCGGAGCAGGAATTATCATTGGCCATCCATGTCGCAAAGCCGTTTTACCTGCAATGGTGGTTCATTACCGCTGTTGCTGTGCTGATAGCAGGCGCCGTTACAGGCTCCGTAGAGTGGCGAATAAGGCAGTTGAAAAAAGGGAAAGAACGGCTGGAAGCGGAAGTTCGGAAGCGGACGCTGACTATCCAACAGCAGGCCGAAGAGCTAAAGGTCCTGGACAAGGCCAAAACCCGCTTTTTTTCCAACATCACCCATGAATTCCGCACCCCCCTGACCCTCATCATCGGCCCGCTGGAGCAGGTGGTTGCCGAGCCGGCCCTTCCTTCGATCTTCAGAAAGAGAATAGCCGGTATTTTGAAAAACGCGCGCCACCTGCTTACCCTTATCAACCAAATGCTCGACCTCTCAAAGATCGAAGGCGGGCGCATGAAAACCGAAGCGGCCCGGGGAGATATCATTGCCTACACCAGGGAAATAGTCAGTCGTTTTCAGGCTTTGGCCAAAAAAAAGGAACAACAGTTGAATTTCGTTACCCCTTTAGATCATTGGGACACACATTTTGATAAAGAGAAGTGGGATAAGATCCTTTACAATCTGTTATCCAATGCCATCAAATTCACCCCTGCCGGGCAGGCCATCCAGGCCAGCCTGATGAAGATCCAGAGAGGCCAGCAGGATTATATTAGATTGGATGTGAAAGACTCCGGCATTGGCCTGGAAGAAGAACAACTTTTGCAAATTTTCGACCGGTTCTATCAGGCGGACAACTCCTCGACCCGTGCCCAGGGTGGCACGGGCATTGGACTGGCCCTGGTCAAAGAACTGGTGGAACTGCAGGGCGGCGAGATCCGGGTGTCGAGCGAGGTAAGTAAGGGCACTACCTTTGAGGTTTATCTGCCCGTTCTGGAAGGTGTGCAGGCACTGCCGTTGGTTGCTGAACCTGCGCCGGAATCAATCGCTCTTCCGTTAGCTGAAGAAGAAGGGCCTGTTCCCGCTACTCCGGCTTCCGTCTCCCGGGAAGGGGTAAAGCTGGAACTGCTCCTAATCGAAGACAATGCCGAAATGCGGGAGTACATTCGCTACTGCATTGATTCTTCCCAATACAGCATCACGGAAGCCGCCGATGGCAGAGAGGGGATCGAAAAAGCCCAGGCTCTGATCCCCGACCTGATCATCTCGGATGTGATGATGCCGAAAAAGAATGGGTTTGAAGTGGTGAAAGCGATCCGGGGCCATATCGGCACTTCGCATATACCGTTGATACTGCTGACGGCCCGAGCCTCCCTGGAAAGCCGGCTGGAAGGGTTGCGGCGGGGCGCCGACGCCTACCTTACCAAGCCTTTCAGCCCGCAGGAGCTGGCCCTGCGCATCGAAAAGCTCATTGAGATCCGCCGACTGCTGCAGCGGCGGTACCAGAATGGTTTTCCGGCCGCCAAGGATGAAACCTACCAACAAGAAGACGAGTTTATTTCCAGCCTCCGTACCTATATCCTGGAGTACCTCGACGAGCCCAACCTCGATGGCGATCACATCGGCCGGCATTTCGGGTTGAGCCGCTCCAGCCTGCACCGCAAGCTGAAAGCCCTCACCGATCAATCCATAAGCGAATTGGTGCGCGCTACCCGCCTGAGCACGGCGCTGGAGTTGATCCGGGATGGTAAATTCAATATTTCTGAAATTGCCTACCAAACGGGCTTTTCCTCTGTCAGTGCTTTTTCGCGGGCTTTCAAAAAAGCTTATGGGAAAGCGCCTTCTGAAATCCGAAATGCAGGGAATTGAATAATCATAAAAAATGTTAGAGTGTGTTCAAATTTCAATGGTGAGTCGAAAACGAGGAAATTTTGTTTCAGGCAAGGCAAATTTTGCAGTCGGATGCGGGCAATCCGACGAAAAATTTAACGCCGTATGAAACAAAATTTGCCGTTTGCAGGCCATTGATTGAATTTTGAACACACTCTTAGTGCTGCAAAGTTGTGGCAGGGTGTAAATGGGTTTTGATAATTCATACCCTAAGTTTGGCCTCTCGTGTCAAGTTTTCTTTTTTGTTTTAGAGCTCTAAATCAGGCCACTTCAAAAAAGATAGGTTGGACAGCCAGGCGGCTTCGTCCACCGTACACCGCCTGCGCCGCTGCTGTGCCCGTCCATCCTACACACCCTGCAACCGTTGTCCAGCGTTAGAGGGGTTGCCAAAAGATAAATTGCCTCCTCCCTGTTTTTCAGGCCTGGCATCCTGAAAATTTCCGAAAAAAAATAAGGCTGAGACGAGATGTCAAATCATTGCAACCGGAGGGAAAAACTCCTGGCGATTGCTTCTGCACCTTTGCATTGTCGATGGACAAACAGAGTATGTACTTACAACCGACACTGGTTCCGTTTTCCAGGTAAAAAACGGGGCAAACCGGGAGGCCAAATGCTTCCGCCCGGTTTCACCGGCCCGGCATCCTGAAATTTTCAAAAAGATCAAGGCTGAGACGAGATGTCAAATCATCTGCCAATCCTTTTTAACCATTCTTCGCCATGCCTCCATCACAGGATAAAAAAGCGGCCCTCATCCGCTCCATTTTCACGGAGCACTTCGGCATCGGCTCTGGCGGCCTCGACTGGGATCGCCCTTTGGAGGAACGGGACGAGCGATTCAAGCTCCTGGGTACCTGGTATTCCTGGAGCAGCTGCTGCAGAAGGAATTTCAAAAAGAAGTGCCCGTGCTCGAAAATAATTGTACGGCTTTTCACACGCCGGCCGACATTTTGGAGCTGGTGGCCAATAATACACTTAAAAACAACTGGCCATAAAAATCCAATTCACAACAATAAAAACAAGCCTCAATGAAAAAAACAGTAGTCGTCGGTCTGGGAGTCGTCAACCTGGTATCCGCTTATTTTCTGGCCAGACAGGGCCACCAGTTGGTATTGGTGGACAAAGCCCCCAATCCTTTTAATCGCCCGCATTGGAAAGAACAGGGCTGCACCTTCGGAGGAGAAAATGTGCGCATGTATACCTATACTGAAGCAGACAATTACAATGAAAAGGGCAGCCAGCTGTATTCCAAAATGGATGAAGCCTTCAACAATGTTATTAACGACAACGGATGGCTCATACGCCCCAAGGCAACATTAAATGAAAACGAACGGGAATGGATCGAGGACTTCCACTCGGTTACTCCGGCCGACGCAGTTCAATACAGTGAAGACATTTACAACGTAAACATTCAAAGCGGCCAGCTTTGGCGAAAGTGGATGAACGAAGCTCCCGAGTTGTTTGAAGGGGTAGACCTGGCCGAAGGCATTTTAAGGATTTATTCCGAATCGTCGGATTTCCGGGCTGCCCAAAAATTGCACAACAGGTTGGGTTCTTTAGACCGGATACTTAGTACAGCCGAAGTCCTGGAAAAGTACCCTCTTTTTGTGAACGCTGACGAAAAAGATATGCTGGGAGGCTGTATGATGGTCAAAGGGTTCACCCTCAAGGTGCAGGACTTTTGCAAGAAGATCATCCGGCACCTGATAGCCGAAGGCGCAACGTTCAGGTGGGATACCGAGTTTTCCGGTATTCAAAGGGCAGCATCGGGCAAAGTATCCGGGATAATAATAAACGGCGAATTGGAAGAATACGACAACTACCTTTTATCGCTCGGCGCCTATGCCGGGACGAGCCTCTGCAATACCCGAACCAACAATCAGTTGCACGGCGTACTGGGCGTTTGGCTCACCATTCCCAACCTGTATCCGGAATTGAAACACTCCATGAAGATCCACAAACTGGGGCGGGTTGGCGAAGACACCAACGTCACTCTGATACAACGGGACGGCAAGCCCGTACTGGTACTGGGCTCAGGATACGGCTATACCGGCAATGCTGTTAAAAACAAGATTTCCAACTCCGAACTGGAGGGCATCTTCGAAAGCGTTAAACACACCGCTCAGACCTACTTTCCCAAAGCTTTCGAAGCGGCTGCATCCTATATTGACCAGGCCAAAAAATACTGCGTTCGTTCCTGGACGCCCACCGGACTGGGCATCTTTGAGGCGATTCCCGCCACCGGTGGCGGCCGGCTCATTATTACCGGAGGCAACAATACCGGGGGCTTTACCCAATCGCCTTACATTGCCGATGCGGTGAGGAACGTCCTGAAAGGAAACAGCCATCCACTCAAAAGCCTGTTTGCGCCCAACCGCATGAAAGCAAGTGCAGACAGCTGCATTTCTTAATTCACCCAATTCTAAAAAACAAATACCATGTTCACAAATCAATCCGGAGCGGTTCGCATTGGGATCGCAGTCAACAGCTCAGGTGCTCCAGGTGCTTCTTCCATTGAAGAACAGTATACTACCAGTAATGAAGTGTTCAACGAAATTGCCGATGTGCTCCGCCAGCACGATGCCGAAGTCTTTAAAATAGAGGCCAATGGTGCTCTTGTAGAGCAATTGTCTACTCTGGCTCCTTCCGTTGACCTTATCTTCAATATGGCTGAAGACCTGTACCAGGTAGCCTTGCCCATGGCTGTGCAACAAGTGCAATTGGAACTTGCCCCTATGCCTCTGGCGTGCACGGGCGCTACTGTTGAAGGGCACATTCTGGCCCTCAACAAAGCGCTGGCGCGGCAAGTGCTCGGCAATCGGGTAGCGCAGCCAGACTGGTGGTACCTGGACGATGCCGAAATGATGCAAACCGAAGACATTTCCTTTCCCGTCATCATCAAACCGGCAACAGAGGGGCACAGCCTCGGCGTCCATCAAGACAATGTCGTATATTCTATGGCGGAATTGGAACAAGCTTACCGGCGCTTGCGAAAGCGTTTTAAAGGCAAATTGCTGATAGAATCCTTTTTGGACGGTGTGGAATACTCCATCGGCCTGGTCGGCAATGTAATCCTTCCTGCTGTCGCCTGGGACCTAAGCCAGATGCCCGGGCAGCCACTGGTCAGAGGAGAAGAACTAAAGCAACAGGACCTGACCATACCCCATGCCACATTGATAACAGAGCATGCCCTTTTGGAGTCTCTAGCGACTCAAGCAGCGACAGCTCATATTGAACTGGGCCTGCAAGATTACAGCCGCTCCGATTTCCGCTCCAGGAAAGGTTCTTTTGTTCCTTGCTACCTGGAAACCAATTCTATGCCAGGATTGGAAAACCTTCAGTCCGTACTTCCCTGGGCAGCGGCCAATGCGGGCGTTACATACCCTGAATTGATCGGTTCCATCGTTGCACAGGCGTTAAAGCGGCTACCCGATGAGTATCGGGAACAACTCCATACTCAAAAATTTGAGGCCTCTTATCGGCAACTGGAGCTTCGCGCCAGTGAAGGAAAGCGTATAACCGTCAGCGGGCGGGAGTTTCGTTTGCTGGAGCCCACCCAAGAGGACACGCTCGTTGCTGCGCCGCTCGGGAAAGAACTTGCCGGACAAATGTAGCCGACAACTTTATCGGCTCGCTGAAGACAAGCTATTCTTAAACAACTTCAATCGAGTTGATGCATTGGGAAAATGAGCTGTTTTTAATCACACGTCCCGAAAATTTTCGGTATTGAGGGGCATATGAACCGACCTGCCCGCCTTACTTAGGTCCTAAGCCTGCCGAGGAAAAAGGCACAGTGTGGGAAGAAAAGAGCCATTTTAACCCATGATAGCCCCAACGTATCAACTCTAATAATAACTAACCAGTCCTTCCCCGACGGAAGGCAAGAATATCAAGAAAATGAAAATACTATTCCTCAACAGCCGGGGCCACTGGCACAACGGCTGGCTCACCAGCCAGAAAGAATTGCAAATCGTCGTCAATATTTTGCGCAAAGCAGGTATAACTGTAGAAACCACTGAAGTGGAAAGCATTCCTCAACTGGAAAAAGTATTGGATGAAGTTTCATCCGATACCCTGCTGTGGCCCAATGCCTATTATGTCGATGCCGGCGGCGGTAAGGTTGCCTGGCTGAACGATTTCATCGAAGCGCGGCAGCTGCCCTATCTTGGCTCTAATGCCGAAACCCTTCGGACAGTTCTGGAAAAAGACGCCTGCCAGGCCCTGCTGCGAAACAACGGCCTGCCCATCCCCCAATTTACCGTCATCACCAGGGAGAATATAGGCGACATTTACAGCCTGATCTCGCAGAACATTTATTCTTTTCCGGTGGTATTGAAGCCCACTGCTGAATCGGGCAGCGTCGGCGTCTGCATGGCCCGGAATCTGTGGCAGGCCAAAGAATATGCAATTCAGATCTTAAAAGACTTTCCACAGAGCAACGTCATCATCGAAGCGTTTTTGCCCAGCGATGATATCACCTGCGGCTTTCTGCAACTGGGCGAAGAGGTGATGTTGTTGCCCACTGCCTACATCGTCAAAAGCGTAGCCGGCAAAGCCAATATCCTCAGCCGGAAGGAAAGGCTGCGCCCCTGGGATGATAAAGATAAAATGCAACCCTGCATCACCGACGAAGCCATCCTGGGCCAGCTCAGGGCCCATATCCCTGCTATCGCTGCTGCGCTCAGCATTCGGGGCATCACCCGCATAGATGGGCGGCTGGACGCTACCGGGGCCCTACGCTTTTTCGATGTCAATGGATTGCCGGCCCTCTGTTATCCGGAAGCGGTGATGGTGAAGCAATGCTTAACCTGTTTCCCGGGTTATACGCCGATGCAGGTTTTTGAAGGGCTTATCTACACAGTTGTCTGCCAGGCGCTTTTGCAATATGAGGCAGAAGCCCCCGATGTCATCCGGAAACGCAATCTTTTCACGATGAATAGCGACATAGTCGTCAGAAGCAGCATCGTCAACAGCGCCGTTTCAAAACAAAAAAAGATTTCTCATGTACTTGACTAAATATTACCATGGCCTTAGTTCACCACGATTCTTTTTTAGAAAGTTAACCTATGACGATATAGTTAGCTGGATGGATTTTTATGAGAACAACCCAAACCTGAAATATTTGGGAATTGACCTGAACAGGACGCGGTACGAAATGGCAAAAGCGTGGATTGATACCCAAATCGAACGCTATGAAAAAAATAATTTTGGCCAATTGGGGATCATCTTAAAAGAAACGGGCGAGTTAGTAGGAACTATCGGTTTAATCATCAGCAAATATTGCAAACAAGGAACAATAGAGATAGCGATTGCTATTAAACCTGCTTACTGGAAAAATGGCATCGGCAAAGAAGCTACCATAACTTTAATTAACGCCGTTTTTGAAAATAACTTTGCTGAAACCATAATCGGGCTCCGCCACATAGATAACTACGCTTCACAAAAATGTACACAGAGCCTGGGCTTTGATGAAATCGGTGTACAGAAAGACGATTTAAGGACAGCCATGGTATTCCGGCTTACGAAAGCCACATGGATAAAAAGGCATGACTTCTATTGTACTACTCATCATTAATGATCTAATTTCAAATTTTCATCATGACGGAAACAATTGCTCTCGCTCGTAATGCCCCGAAAGCAGCAAATTACGCAGGCATAAAATATCACAATAATATTCTGCGTACGATTGGCAACACGCCTTTGATAAAAATGAATCGCCTCAATGAAGGCTTACTTCCCCTGATATTGGGGAAGATGGAATTCCTCAACCCCGGCGGCAGCAGTAAAGACCGGATCGGCATCGCCATGATCGAAGCGGCAGAACGATTGGGCCTGCTCCAACCCGGCGGCACCATCATCGAGCCGACTTCCGGCAATACCGGCATCGGCCTGGCGCAGGCGGCGGTGGTAAAAGGCTATAAGGTTATTTTCACTATGAATGCCAAAGTCTGCCAGGAAAAGCGCAACATCCTTAATGCCTATGGCGCGGAGATTGTCGTCTGCCCCTGCGGCGTGGCGCCCGAAGACCCCCGGAGTTACTACAAAGTAGCCGAACGCCTCGTGGAAGAGACGCCCAATGCTTTCAGCCCGAACCAGTATGCCAACCCCAATAACCCGCTGGCGCATTACCTCACCACCGGGCCCGAGATCTGGCGGGACACCGCCGGGCAGATCACCCACTTCATAGCCGGCATGGGTACGGGAGGCACCATTACAGGGGTAGCCCGGTATCTGAAAGAACAAAACCCGGACATCCGGATCATCGGCGTGGATGCTCAGGGCTCCCTCTACCGCCACTTCTACGATGGTACGGAAGGCAAAGCGCAAGGCTACAAGATCGAAGGCATCGGCCAGGATTTTCTGCCGGATACGATCGACCTCAGCCTGGTTGACGAAGTCATCACGGTTTCTGATAAAGAGGCTTATGCAATGGCGCGGGAAGCGGCCCGCAAAGAAGCCTGGATGGTAGGCTCTTCTGCCGGCGCGGTGATCGCCGGCGCGTTGAAAGCCGCAAAAGGGTTGGGCGAAGACGCGGTAGTCGTTCTGCTCTTGCCCGATTCGGGTAAAAATTACCTGAGTACGGTTTTTAACGACGAGTGGATGGAAGCAAATGAACTGATCTGAATTTGCTACCTGTTCAGCAGGAAGTTTTTGGCGGTTAGTAAAGTACCTGCTTTCTTTACCACAGGAAGGAATAAGCGAACAACGCACTAGTCCTATTGCAACCGCTGCATGTGAAACGACAACGTAGCAAACCCTCCCGCCTCGAAGTGCTCGATCTCGAAGGTATGGCGCCCGGACAATTCCAGGACGGCCTCGTCGGTCTCGGGTTCGTGTACGTCCCAATGGCCAATGACCAGTTGGCCGTCTACGAAGAAACGCAGTCCGTCGTCGCTGGTGATGGACACCTTATATCTCCCGGGCGTGATCTCGAAGGAGGTGGAAGCAAAAGTAGCAAACCGGTCGGCATTGACCCCCGGGGCTGGTTTTTTCCACCAGGCGTAGGCCAGTTCCTGCACCTGTTCTTCCGCGTCGGGTTTTTGTTCCTTGAGTTGCCGGAAAGCTTCGTAGTTGCTGAGCGGATGGGTGCTTTCGTTGTACTCGTAAAAGCGCACTTTCCAGTCGAGTTTCTTTTCGAACCGGTAGAAGCCAAAGGGTACAGTGGCTCCTCGCTTGTATTGCTCACCGAACTGTCCGGTAACTTCTTCGCCGATGAATTCAAGGCCGAGTTTCAGTTCTTCCCCTGTTGAGTCCCGTACGGCTGTAATGGTGGCCGGGAAGGTTCCCGTTTTAGGGTTCACCCCGGTAAAACCCTGCCCTCCGTTGAGGCGCCAGTTGCCCTGGGGGCCGAGCAGGAGGAAGGTGTAGAGGCTGTCCCTTATATCGCGCAGCCATATAGACGGGCGGAGGAAATCGTAAGGCCCCCATTCGTTGACCAGAATAAACTTGCGGCCCCGCACGTGCCCATCCGGCAGCATGGCGTTCATGCCATCGGGTAGAGGCTGAGGCTCAAAGGCGCCCACCGGCGCCAGGTCCCGGGCCAGGCCCGGCCATTGTTCGAGTTCTTCCGGTAGCGGTGGCTCGCTGATCCTGTTTAGTTTTTTATAGGCAGTGGCGTCCCCCCACTTGTCCGGTTGGCAAACGTCGTTCTTGACGAAGTAAAATTGCCGGTTGGGTTTTTCGGCCAGCAGCAGCCTTTCAAAATTGTAGAACTGATTGTCGTCGTTGATGGCAACCTTGTCGGTTCCGGAGATCTTTAGCGGGACTTTGACGTCTACAAAGTAATTGTGCTGGATCTCATAGTCGCGGCTGGAAACGTCCTTTGCCTGGGCGTACCCCCAGTCTTCCGGCTGCTGATCGCGTTCCCACAGTTGAACGCCGATGCTGTCGCCGGCAAAATAATTGCGGACGATGGCGTTGTCCTGCCCGTGCTCGATGGCGACGCCGTGCCGGCATTCGCAGATGGTATTTCCCGTGATAAGGGTCTCAAAGCTATAGCCTCCCCAGACGCCATAGGTGCAGTCTTCCAGTTGGTTGTTGGCCAGAATGTTGCGGCTGAAGGTCACCTCAATACCGTTGGTGGGAGCATGGGAGAAATCGTTGCCGAAGATGATGTTGTCGTTGCACCCGCCTTCACCACTATCCATACTGGATTGCCCGGCCCAGAGAAAGAAGCCGTCGCCGGAATGGGTGGCGGAATTGTAAGCGAAGGTATTATTGCTGCTCTGTTCATAGCAGAGGATACCCGCTGAATCCTGCCCCCGGCTGTAGAAACCATGGCTGTAGCCGCGCACATTCCAGTCCAGGCGGTTATGCATGACCTTATTGTTGCTGGAACGATACAGGCCGATGCCGATGCCGGAGTTGAAGTGGATGGTATTGTTGTAAAACAGGCCGTTGTTACACTGGGTGAGCATCAGCCCGTTTTGCCCTCCGGTGACGGACAGGTAGCGGACGGTAGCGTGGTTGCAGCCTTTGAGGTAAACGGCGGCGCCATAGCGCAGCCATTCGTCGGCCTCATTGTCATGGTAGCTGAGCCAGTCGGCGAGGTCTTCGCGTTCGCGGATGCTTTGCAGCCGCTGGCGGTAGTTATAGCTGAGGTCGCAGTGTTCCAGGAGGAGGCTGTCCGTATTTTCCGCCATCAGGGCTATCTTATAGCCGCGGGCTTTCAGGTTGCGGATAGTGACGTTCCGGCTGTTGCGCACCAGCACTGCCAGGCCGGAGTACTGGTTGGGGCGTTGATCCCCGGTGGCGCCGTTCATCTCCGCTCCATTGAAATCGACGGTGATGTCCTCGCCTTCGATCACGACCAGGGGCTGGTGGAGGCTGTCGGGGCCGGCAAGCCTGTAGGCGCCGGGGGTTATGGTTGTACTGGAAGTGATCACCAGTCCGGGCTGAAGAGGTATGGATGCTGGCGTTCCTGGCTGGCCCTGACAGGATGCCAACCCTAATGCCAATCCCAAAAGGAAGGGGAGCAACACACTTCTGGGCATGGTTGAAAGTTTTGTTTTTCGTTTCGTTCTGTAGTTAAAGTTAATAAACCGGCGGCTTATATGGAAACCTGGCCGGTTTATTAACTTTAACGACTGCCCTGAAGCAAGTATACGGAGAGGAGGTTAGGGTTTACTTCAAGAATGAGAACTGCTTTCCATACTCCAGCATTTGCTGGGTAAAGTCAGCCGGATATTCGACTTTCACGTCGGTGATCTCTCCGCTTTCGTCCATGACGGCGACCAACCTGGGGTTGATGAAGCCCCCGTAGGGCGGGATATCGAGCGCTTCGGCCCGTTTCAGGACTTCGGCGTGGATATCCGCATCCACCTGGACGCCATAGGTTTCGATCAGTTTTTGGCCGGCTTCGAAATCGCCCTGCGACTTAATGCGCTGCACTTCTTTCAGCAGTTGCCCGAAGAGGGCGCGCACTTTTTCGTAATCTTTGATATCGATGAAGGTCTTGCCGTCGCGTTGCAGGACTTCGATAGCGCCGTTTTCCTGGCCTTTTTCGATGATCCAGTGCGACACCATGGAGCGGTTGCGCATGTGGGCCTGCTCGATGGTCTTGCCCGGTTCGATGCGGCGAAGCTGGAGCATATAGCCGTTTTTAAGATAGGAATCGTATTCCGCTTTACCCACATCCTGAGAAGGAAGCAGGCCGAGTTCGACCAGTTTGGGGTCCATGATGTAGTAGAGGGCTACCAGGTCGGCGCGGGCTTCTTCCAGCGGAGAGGCGTAATTGACCAGTGTTTCTTTGGGTGTGGCGACGCCCTCTTCGAGCTGGCCGGAAGCATGGCCGATCACTTCGTGCAGGGCGGTGTGCATTTTGCCTGCCAGTGCGCCGTATTGCTGAGCGCGGGCTACTTCCTCTTCGTCGTGGCTGAATTCCTGGAGCAGCCCGGGGCCGTCGGCCTGGTCGTAAGCGTGGATGATGTTGCCCAGGCTGACCGATTTGGAGCCGTACTCTGCCCGTATCCAGTTGGCGTTGGGCAGGTTGACGCCGATGGGGGTGGCGGGGGAGGCGTCGCCGGACTCTCCGGCTACGGAGACGACTTTGTAGGTGATTCCCGTGACGCTCTTTTTCTTATGGGCTTCCATGATGGGGGCGTTGTCCTCAAACCATTGGGCGTTTTCGGAAACGACCGCCATACGTGCGGAGGCATCAAAGTCTTTGATCTGTACAATACTCTCATAGGATCCTTTGTATCCCAGAGGGTCGTTGTACACTTCGATGAAGGAGTTGATGTAGTCGATGTCCCCTTCGGTAGCCTGTACCCAGGCGACGTTGTACTGGTCCCAGGTAATGAGGTCTCCGGTGCGGTAGTAATCCACCAGCAGTTTCAAGGCGCTGGCCTGGGCTTCGTTCTCGGCCACTTCGGCGGCCTTTTCCAGCCAGAAGGCGATCTGTTCAATAGCATCGCTATACAGTCCGCCCACTTTCCAGACGGCCTCTTCCAGTTGGCCCTTCTGGTTGCGTATGATCTTGGAATTCAGCCCCATGGATACCCGGCCGTCTTTCAGGCCTGCCTTCATTTTGGTGTAGAAGGCTTCGGCTTCCGCCTGGGTGATGTCCGGGCCGTAGAAGTTGACCGCCGAGTTGGCCAGGAGGTCGCTGCCGCTCTGGTCGATCTTGCGGGCATCGAAGGCGGGGTCGAAGATGGCGCGCAGGGCTTCCGGTTCGAGGCTGGCGCCTACAGCGCTCAGGAGCCCTTCGAAATATTCTCTGGAGAAGCCGGGGGTGAACTTGTCATTAGAGTAATGGTGGTGTATGCCGTTGGCGAACCACACCTGCTTGGCATAAAGCAGCACTTCCTGCCATTCCTCTGAAGAGCGGTCACCGGAATAATCGGCAACGATCTGGTCAAGAGCCCGGCGTATTGCCAGGTTGTGGCGGTAGTTTTGGTCGTAGATGATATCGCGGCCGCTGAGGCCGGCCTGTACCAGATAGTATACCAGCTTCTTCTGTTGCAGTGTCAGCTGATCGAAGCTCGACACCTTGTATCGCAGGATCTTCTTGTCGGCAAAGCGCTCGGGGTAGTAGTTGAAGGTATCCTGAGCTTCCTCGGTTCCGGCGGTGTCCGTATCGGCCTCCTGCCCCGAAGGGCTGCCGCAGGATGCTATGAGGAAAAGCATGCTCACTAAAAAGAAAATGTTCTTTACCATTGTTGGCTTATTTTTGGTTAGCAATTATATCCAAGTCGGAAGTCGGAAGAGCAGGGGGGGGCACCTCCGGGCGTGCTTCTTGGCGGCCCATTCCCTTCCCACTTCCGCCTTCCCACTTCCTAAAGCCCCCATTCCACTACCGTACCCGCATAGGTAAGCCCGCCGCCGAAGCCGAGCAGCAACAGCTTGTCGCCCTTTTTAACTTTTCCGGCACGGATGCCTTCATTCAAAGCAAGGGGGATGGAGGCGGAGGAAGTGTTGCCGTATTTGCTGAGGCTTTCCAGGGACTTTTCAACGGGGAACCCTACCCGCTGGCAGATGGCCTCGATGATGCGCATATTGGCGCTATGAGGAATGAACCAGTCGATGTCTTCTTTCGTCAGCCCGTTCTTTTCGACGATGGCCTCGAAGGCCTCTGCCATACGGGTGACGGCCCAGCGGAAGACGGCCCTGCCGTTCTGCACGATCTTGTTGTTGGCCTGTATCGGGGTACCGTTGACCTGAGTGGAGAGGGTAGACAGATAGAGGTCCTGGCCTCCACTGCCTTCGGCACCGGCGATACATTCGCCGACGTTGCCCTTTTCGGCAGCCTCAATGAGGAGCGCGCCGGCGCCATCGCCAAATAGGATACAACTGGTCCGGTCGGTGAAATCGGTCACTTTGGTAAGCGTTTCGGCGCCAATGACCAGCACCTTGCGGTACATGCCGGAATGGATCAGGCTTCTGGCCAGTGTGATGCCATACCCGAAGCCGGCGCAGGCGGCGGAAATGTCCAGGGCGGCGGCGTTGGGTATGTTCAGCCGGTGTTGAAGCTGGCAGGCCATGCTGGGCATGATCTGGTCGTGGGTAACGGTTGCCACAAGGATGAAATCCACATCGGATATGTCCTTATTGTAGCGAAGGGCCAGATCCTTTACGGCGCCGATCGATAGGTCGCTGGTATATTCGTTTTCAGCCGAGAACCTGCGTTCAACGATGCCGGTACGAGACCTTATCCATTCGTCTGAAGTGTCGAGGAAGGTTTCAAAATAGTGGTTGTCAATTACTTTCTCCGGAGCGTAAGTGCCAATTGCCGTGATCTTTGCTTGCATATCTGTGGTTTGAAATAGTACGAATCAGGTTTTTGGCAGGGCACTGCAAAGGTAAATGATTCTTTGAGAAATAGTGTGCTTCCTACCCGTTAGAAAAAGGAAAGGGCCTGGTGTCAAACAATGTGCTTACCATTCCGGGCGGGCCTTGCCGCCTTGTAAAGAATGGCCATTTTTTTTATAAAGGTTTGAACTATTGGCGTACCTTTGGCTGTTACATAGTTGTTTAGTTCTTTGAAAGCTGAAGCTTGTTTAGCTTTCCTGAAAAATATCCGCCTTTACAACACTTCGCCGATCGAAGAGAGTTCTGGCGGACAAGCCCGCTTTCGCCAACTCTCCTTCGCATAAAGCTTCGGAGGGCGGTGAGTCATGGCGGGTGGAAAGGGGACGTAATGGAATCGACAGGGAAGTCAACTGGTAAGTAAGCATGCCGGAGTATGGTAGCTCACCTCCGTTAACAACTGGCTATTAACCTTTTCAAATGGCAATACTCAGTATGCCATGGCAGCCTAAGACCAGGTCTTAGAATGCCTTTGTGCCGTGCGTTTGACGCCTGATACACAACGCGCCGCATATCAACCAACCACTCAGGCTAGCATCATGGCCCGCCCCGACTATGGTGCGAAATTCAGGGGATAAGGGATGAGCCGGGAGGGTTTCCAATCCTACCTCGTCCTCGAAAATTCAACTGGGAACTAAGCATGTAGAAAGCTTATGAGTGCTTTCGCTGGACGCGAGTTCGACTCAGAGGGTCGCCCATACGGTGACGTATGGTGTAAAATCGGGTGAATTCAGAGAAGCCTAAGTTCTTATCCTGATAGCCATCAGGATTGGAATAGGGTAACTCTGAGCCAAGCCAAAGGGAAGACTTTGGAAGGTGCAGAGACTAGGGACACCAAGGTGAGCCCACAGCGCCCGACATCTCTCCAGGAGATGATGATATAGTCCGATACCCAGGGAAACCTGGGGCTGCTTATTGAGTGAGTATTCACCCAATAGCGGCGGGAATAGGCCTTATTCCTAACATTTTGCTCGCCGTCTCCACCAAGATTTTGATGTATAGCCCTGCCGTGACAAGTCGCGGCAGGGCTTCTTCATTTCATGGGAGTATTCGCCTGAAGAAGAACCGGTTAAATGCTTCCTTCCGCAATTTGTCTCTTTCTTTATACGAATGATCCTTATTAGAAGGAGAAGCCTGAATGGACTTGTGTTCATTTTTATGAATACTCAGTAACCTGATACTTTCATCCGCAGCAAAGAGCACAGAGGTATAACTGAGATCCATATGCAAAAGGGTTTAACTCCATGGGGACACCCCCTTAAATTTTTCAAGCCATCCTCATATACCTGATATACCCCCTTTGGGAGGAGCAACGTATTTGAAAAAAACAGTTGCACTCTATAGCTTTTACCGGAAACAAAAAACACAAGTCGTTAACTTTATGTAACCCATACACGGCCCTTTAGGAACTGCTCAAAAAAATTATTCGAAAAAAATTATATATATTTTATTTTTAATTTTTTCATCATATGAAAGTTAGCTTATTTCTTATTGGGTTATTTTTCAGTTGTTTATGTTGATGTATTCAAAGGTGTTGTAAACGCGCAAACACTATTGCCGGAAGGAAGAAGCGATCAAATGTGGAAAAAAAGTAAACTAAGTATAGCAACTTATATTAAGTTTTTGTAAATTTACGCTCGATTCCTCGATACACCCCTATTTAGTAGCATCTCATATTATACTGCAGCAAGCAGGTTATCTTTTTTTGAGGCAAGGCTTATCTACCCTTGCAAAGGCATACCAAAGTTTTATTTCCCTAATGACTGATCTGGTATAGATCTGTTGTCCGTTAGTTCTCTTTCGGTTTACCCCAGGTGACGAAGGAGCGTTATGGACGCGCCAACTCTTTGATCTCCCCCCCGTACGGAGTTAAGCGAGCACAGGTTTAGTACCTTAAGGGCCCATGTTGCGGGCCACAAATGCAATAGATTAAATTTTTTATTGCGGCGAAAAAAAGTGCAACCTTTTAATCTTTCGCCCGTACAAGACAGAGACATCCCCCCTCTTTTATTCTACCCCTCATATTTTACAGACACCCCCCGCTGGAGAAATGCAAAAGCGACAATTCTCCGTTTTTTCGATCTTTTTCTTTCCCCCGGCAAAGCCAAGACCGGAGGCTGGCATAGGCTGCCAGGCCCAGTTGGCGCGTATCGGGTAAATGCACAACAAGAGTGTTAGGCAGGCTTTCGGAAGTTCCGATCGCAAACTGTCTGACAATGTTCCAGAGAGTGACAGAGGCTATCAGAAGAGCGACTTTTTAAAACTTTTTTCCTGGTTTAGACCCATGCGGTTCGTGGCAGTTTGCCGATCGATCCAGTGTCGGCCTTTTAGGCTGGCGATCAACTGCTGAGGAGATACGGGCGAACAATTGCTGGTAACAATAGCCGGGTAACAACGGCCTCTTTTTGAGGCCAAGCTTTCGAAAGAATAGCACTGTATGAGAACGAAACACTTTTTCTGGATACAAACACTTAAAATTTTCACACTATGATCCCCAAGAATAGGCATTTGGCCATTAATCACGTAGCGTTAGAGTTTCTATTGCTCAATTTCAGCCTGCTGGCTGTACTGTTTTTCAGGCTTCCTGGCGTAATAAGTGCCCAACCAAATGAGCCCTTCATCGGGGATTTCCTGTGGTTGGCGCTGATCTTCAACCTCAGCTGGGGACTGATCATTTTCCTGAATGGTGACCTGGACCTCTACCTGAACTTTGAGTTCAGGCGGAGAATGAGGTACGTCGTCCTGAACACCTTCTTCTTTGTAGGCATCACCTACACGCTGGGGCTGGTATTCCATATTGAATACATTCAGAAGACGAACTTTCTCTTCCCGATCTTTCTGTTCCTGTTTGTCAATCTGTTCCTGTTCGAATACTATGGGCGTAAGCGGCGCAATGTTTCCCTGGCCCGCGCGCTGGTCGTCGGAAAAGGCAACGAGTGGAGCGAATTCTCGGGATTATCCAATAAGATCCGTCGTCGGGGGTATGATATAGTAGGATTCCTGGACAATGGGGAGTCACAGGAAAAGGAAACCAGCGGAAAGAAGGTACTGGGTAAGGTTGATGAGCTGACCAGCATCCTGGGTAACAACGATATCGATGAGATTTTCGTGACGGTATCATCGCTCCGAGAGGAGGAGGTGAAAAATGCCATCGAAGTAGCTGATTATTATGGGATCCGCGTCAACCTGCTTCCCGGAGCGCCCAGCTTCCTGGAAGAAGGAGCCCGCCCCAGCTACCTGGCCGACACGGCCCGCCCCAACTACATGGAAGGCCTGCCTGTTATCCGGGTACGCCAAACTCCGCTGGACAAGCTTCATTGCTTCCTGTTGAAGAAGATCTTTGACTTTGGGTTTGCACTGGCCGCCCTCCTTTTCCTGACGCCGATATTCCTGGTCATTGCCGCTCTGATCTACCTGGACAATAAAGGGCCGATCTTCTACAAGCCGGTCCGCAAAGGCGAAGCCGGCGGGTCTTTCAAGTGCTACAAGTTCCGCACCATGTCGGTATGCGATGATCCGGTGAATGGCACCAAGTCTACGGTGAAGAACGACCCGCGCATTACCCGCGTTGGTAAGTATCTGCGCAAGTACGACCTGGACGAGCTGCCCCAGTTCATCAATGTTCTCAAGGGCGACATGAGCGTCGTCGGCCCCCGTCCGCACCGCGTATTCCTGGAGCAGGACTTCCGCAAGGTCGTCAACGACTATATGGTGCGCCACTATGTAAAGCCCGGGGTTACCGGTTGGGCTCAGGTTAACGGATGGCGTGGCCCGACCGTTACCAACGAACAGAAGCGGCAGCGCATCAAGCACGATCTGTGGTACATCGAGAACTGGAGCTTCTGGCTGGACATCAAGATCGTCTTCCTTACTGTCTTCAGCAAGAAGACCCGTAAGAATGCTTTCTAAATCATTAAAATCACGCGTATCGAGTATATTCTACTTTTGACTACAGTATAAGTTTTAAATGAAAGCCTGATGGCCTTTTAATGGGGTAGGAAAAAACGCCTGGCCTGTTAAAAGGCCATTCGGGTATAAGGGCCATCCGTTCTTTGAGGTAAGGGAGATAGAGAAGTACATTCTTGTTCATGGAGGTTTTCCCGATGAATTTACATGCACTTAACAAAAAATACAGATCTTGCCGTCTCAAATACTTCCCCTTTACAGCCTTCAGTTGCCGATTTACGAATGCCTGTAATGTATGGCAATTTCACCTGGCCCTTCCAGGTTGGAATCTGGACAGGCAGGCCGGGTTGAAGCAAAGAACGATTCACAATACGAAATAGCATGAAAGTACTCATCACAGGAAATTTGGGATACGTCGGGCCCGGTTTGGTACGGGAGTTTCGGGAATACCACCCCGGGGCGGAGCTGGTCGGTTATGATATAGGTTATTTTGCGAAGTACGTCACCAGTTCTTCCTTCAGCCCGGATGTTTTTCTTAACCAGCAATACTACGGAGATGTGCGGCAGTTTCCCGAACGCATTCTGGAAGGAGTGGACGCAGTGGTGAGCCTGGCGGCCATTTCCAATGACCCTATCGGCAACAGGTTCGAAGAGGCCACGATGGACATCAACTACCGCGCCAATTTGAACATTGCCAGGATGGCCCGTCAGCAGGGGGTGCGCAAATTTATCTTCGCTTCGAGCTGCAGCGTATACGGCAGCGCTGAAGATGCGCCCCGCATCGAGTCCTCTCCCTTGGATCCGCTGACTGCCTACGCCCGGTCGAAAGTATATTCCGAAGAAGCGCTGGAAGCCCTTGCCGGTGAAGGCTTTCAGGTCACCTGCCTGCGGTTCGCCACGGCTTGCGGGATGAGTGAACGCCTGCGGCTGGACCTGGTGCTGAACGATTTTGTGGCTGGCGCCCTTACTGCCGGCAAGATCACCATTCTCAGCGACGGTACGCCCTGGCGCCCATTGATCCACGTGCAGGATATGGCCCGTGCCATTCGCTGGGCCTGCGAGCGGGATTCGAAAACGGGAGGTACATTCCTCACCGTCAATACGGGTAGTGACGGCTGGAACTATCAGGTCAGAGACCTGGCCCTGGCCACTCAAAAGCTCCTTCCGCAGGTAGAGGTGGCCATCAATAAGGATGCCCAGCCGGACAAGCGGTCATATCGGGTGGATTTCAGCCGTTTTCGAAGCCTGGCGCCGGGCCATCAGCCGGTGTACGGCCTGGAGGATACCGTCCGGGGCCTGATCGGGGGGCTGCAGGCCATTCAGTTCAACGACGCCAATTATCACCGCTCCGGCCTGATCCGCCTCAATGTTATTCAGGAAATGTTGGCCAGCGAGGCGATGGACCATTCGTTAAGCCTTCGCCTATGATCTTCCGGGAAACCAGGCTGGCAGGGGCGTACATTATCGAGCCGGAGCCCTTCAGTGATCAACGGGGGCTTTTTGCCCGGACCTTCTGCCGGCGGGAGTTTGAAGAGATCGGGCATCACAAGGAGTTCGTCCAGTTCAACCATTCACTCACCCGTCAAAAAGGAACCCTGCGGGGGTTGCACTATCAGCGCCCCCCTCATGCGGAGATCAAGCTGATCCGCTGTATTCGGGGAGCGGCTTATGACGTGATCGTAGATATTCGGCGAGGTTCCCGAACCTTTTTAGGCCATATTTCCGTACAACTGACGGAGCAGAATATGAAAATGATCTATGTTCCGGAAGGTTTTGCTCATGGCTTTCAAGCATTGGAGTCCGGCACAGAACTCATTTACCACCATACTGCCTATTATGCCCCCGATTCGGAGGGGGGAATACGATATGATGACCCGCTTCTGGGGATTGAGTGGCCATTGCCGGTACAGGAGATCTCGTTGAAAGACCAGGGATACCCGTATTTGGAAAGCCATTTTTCAGGAGTGCTATTGTCTTGATCTCTAAAATAGATTTTTCCATGTCTGGAAATCTTCGCCCCCAACCGTCAGCCACCCATTCCGGAGGCCGGTGCCGTTTTTGCTCGGCTCCACTGCAGCACAGTGTAGTTGACCTCGGTATGTCGCCCCTGTGCCAGAAGCACGTAAGGCCTGAGGATGTAAATAAACCCGAACCGTTCTTTCCGCTTCATGTATATCTGTGTGATCAATGCTGGCTGATGCAGTTGGAAGAGTTTGCCAGCCCCGAAGAGATCTTTGCCGAAGACTACGCCTACTTTTCTTCTTATTCCGACAGCTGGCTGCGGCACGCCCAACGGTACACCAGCCTGATGGTGGAACGTTTTGGCCTGGGGCCGGAAAACCTCGTCGTAGAGATCGCCAGCAATGACGGTTACCTGCTGCAATACTTTGTGGAAAAGCATATTCCGGTATTGGGGGTAGAGCCGGCAGGCAATGTGGCCCGGGCTGCCCGGGAAAAGGGCGTACGCACGGAAGAGCAATTTTTCGGCAGAGCGTCGGCCCACCGGATTGCCGCCCGCTACGGGAAGGCCAGCCTGCTTTTGGGGAACAACGTCCTGGCCCACGTTCCCGACATCAATGATTTTGTGGCGGGCATGAAGGCCCTGCTTGACGAGGGGGGCGTCATCACCATGGAGTTCCCGCACCTGCAACGGCTGATCGAAGGAAACCAGTTTGACACTATTTATCACGAACATTACTCCTATTTATCATTTGTGGCCGTCCACCGCATCTTTGCGCACCACGGCCTGACTTTGTTCGATGTGGAGGAGTTGCCTACCCACGGTGGCTCTCTGCGCATATACGGCCGCCATACCGAAGATGAAGGGAAGCCGGTGAAGGGCAGCGTAAGCGCTCTGCTGGAGCGGGAGCGCTTCCTGGGCATGGAGCGCCTGGACTATTATGCCGGGTTTGAAGAACAGGTCAAGGCGGCCAAGCGCGAACTGCTGGATTTCCTGATCGGCGTAAAGCGCCAGGGGAAAACCGTAGTGGGATACGGGGCTCCAGGAAAGGGCAATACGCTGCTCAACTATTGCGGCATCCGGACAGATTTTCTGGACTTTACCGTCGACCGGAACCCGCACAAGCAGGGCAATTTCCTGCCAGGGACGCGCATTCCCATCTACCATCCGGATGCGATCAGCGCCGCCCGGCCCGACTTTGTGCTCATCCTGCCCTGGAATCTACAGAAAGAGATCGGCCGTCAGCTGGCCTATATCGGAGAATGGGGCGGCAGGTTGGTGGTGCCCATCCCGCGGGTGCAGATCCTGGAGCATCCGGAACAGATAGAAGTTGTTCATACTGCAAATCCAAGCTCATGAAAGTCGTACTATTCTGCGGCGGCCAGGGCACCCGGATCAGAGATTATTCGGAGGCCATTCCCAAGCCGATGGTGCACATCGGGTACCGCCCGATCCTGTGGAACATCATGAAATACTACGCTCATTTCGGGCACAAGGATTTCATTCTGGCGCTGGGGTATAAAGCGGATAAGATCAAGGACTACTTTGTCAATTACGACGAAACGATCTCCAATGATTTTGTGTATTCCCGCGGAGGCAAGGCCATCGAGCTGTTGAGCTCAGATATTGAGGACTGGCGGATCACTTTTGTCGACACCGGTATGCACTCCAACATCGGAATGCGCCTGATGCGGGTGCGGGAGCATCTGAAAGGGGAGGAAGTATTTCTGGCCAATTATGCCGATGGCCTGTCCGACCTGCAACTGCCGGACATGATCGGGCACTTTTTGGCCCAGCCGAATAAGGTAGGCAGCTTTATGACCTACCAGCCGACATCCAGTTTCCACATCGTGCGCATGCAGGAAAACGGAGAGGTGACAGATATTGCACCCATCGCGCAATCGAACCTTTGGATCA
Organism: Lewinellaceae bacterium; assembly: GCA_020636405.1. Taxonomy (GTDB): domain Bacteria; phylum Bacteroidota; class Bacteroidia; order Chitinophagales; family Saprospiraceae; genus JACJXW01. Next base: position 1,489,986 of record JACJXW010000004.1, read on the forward strand.
ATACGGGATACTTCATTTTCCGGCAGGAGATCTTCGATTATATAAATTACGGAGAGGAACTGGTAGTGGAGCCTTTCCAGCGATTGATCCGGGATCAGCGATTGGCCACTTATCGGCACAAGGGGTTCTGGCAGGCCATGGATACCTTTAAGGACAAGATGCTGCTGGATGACATGCAGGCAGCGGGGGATACCCCATGGGAAGTGTGGAATACTGTTACCGAACCATTAAGCAAACCTTTTTATGACCCCCTTACAGTTCAAAACGGCCGGCGGTGAGGGCCTGGATATTTTATGCCTGGGCGCCCATTGCGATGATATAGAGATCGGCTGTGGCGGCACGCTGCTGAAGCTGATCGCCGAGTACCCGGTTCGCCATCTGAAATGGGTGGTTTTTGCTTCCAATGCCGAAAGGAAACCGGAAGCACTAGGCAGCGCCGAGGCTTTTCTGGAAGGAGTGGCGCAACCGGAAATCCGGATACTGGATTACCGGGATGCCTTCCTGCCCTCCTTTGCCGCAGAGATCAAAGAGCATTTTGAGTCTATCAAATCATCGTTCAACCCCAACCTGGTGTTTACGCATTACCGCGAGGACCGGCACCAGGACCACCGGTTGTTGTCGGGACTGGCCTGGAATACTTTCCGGAGCCACCTGATCCTGGAGTACGAGATACCAAAGTACGATGGGGATCTGGGTACTCCCAATTGCTTCTTCCACCTGACGGAAGAACAGGCCAACCGCAAGGTGGAGCTGTTGTTGAACCATTTTACCAGCCAAAAAGAAAAACATTGGTTTGACAGAGAAACATTCCTGGCGCTCCTCCGTATCAGGGGTATGGAATCTGCGAGCCCTACCCGTTATGCGGAAGCCTTCCATCTGAGAAAGATGGTGCTCTGATCATTATTTGCACGAGAGGAATGTGAAAATTCCTGAAATGCCCCGGCTTTTCAGCAGGCCTTCTATTGCCAAAATAACAAATGACTAATTATCGGATATTATTATAAACCCAATAAACGGTAGGATGCTACCAATTTTTTTAAATCCTAAATGCTATGGATCAAAATCAGACCTTTGAACAGTTTCTTGCTAACCAGGTTCCGGAGATCTCTCCCTGGAATTTCCTGATCAACCTGGTGCTTACCGCCTTGCTGGCTCACCTGCTAGGACGGATCTATTCCCGTTTTGGAACGTCTCTTTCCAATAAGAAGATGTTCGCCGCCAACTTCGAACTCATTGCCATTACGACTATGATCATCATTACGATCGTGAAGTCCTCTCTGGCACTGTCTCTCGGTTTGGTGGGTGCTTTGTCTATCGTCCGTTTCCGCGCTGCCATCAAGGAGCCGCAGGAACTGGCGTACATCTTCCTCACTATTGCACTGGGCCTGGGCTTTGGCGCCGACCAGCGGGTTGTGACCATCATTGGTTTCTTCTTCGTAGTGGCCGTCATCTGGGGCAAGTACTACATCAAGCCTTCTGATGGACAGCGGAGCCTCAACTTTACCATTATGGCCGAGAATGCTGGCCTTTCTCTGGACCGCATAATCGAGACCATTATGCCGCACTGCAAGGAGCTGGAGATGAAGCGCCTCGATGAGAACAAGAATTACATGGAAGCTGCCTTTGTTGCGGAGTTCAACAACTTCGGAGACCTGAATAAGGCTCGCGCGGCCCTTCATGGCCTTGACGACTCTATTCAGATCAGCTTCCTGGATCAGAACGGGATCATCTGACCCTGAATTCCTACCTGGTTGAGAAAACACACCTTCTTGTAATCATTACAGAGAGTTCGCCCCCCCGCCAGGAGACAATGTCAATGAACTATCGATTAGTCAAAGAAACATCATTATGGTACAGAACAAGGAAAAAGCAGCAACCGAGATTGCAGAAGCTATGACCAACGGAGCGGCCGAGCCGAAAGCAGCTAAAGCTCCTAATAAGCAGGAAACGAAGGCTTCTGATTTCAGAAAGGAGCGCAAGTTCGTCATTGAAGGATTTGACATTGCTCAGGTTGAAGCGGTAGTAAAGTCTCATCCTGCTCTGTTTACTTCTCCATTCCCTCCCCGGCACATCAACAACATTTATTTCGATACCCGGGAGTTTCGCAACTACCGGGATAATGTGGCAGGGTCGACCAACCGGGAGAAGTTCAGAATACGGTGGTACGGCGAACAATACGGCCAACTCAAAAAGCCGGTGCTGGAAATAAAGATCAAGCGGGGCCTGGCGGGTACCAAAAAGTACGCGCCGCTCAAGCCCATTGCCCTGAAGCGTGGGTTTTCCATCGATGACATCCGCACCTGGCTGGAAGAGTCGAACCTCAGCCCGGAATATCAGGAAGCGATCAAGTATTTGATCCCGACCCTGCACAACCGGTATCGCCGCAAGTACTTCCTTTCGGCGGATAAAAGGTTCCGCGTCACCCTCGACGACCAGCTGAGTTACGTCAATGTCCCAAAGCTGCCGGGCTTTTTTATCCGGCAGGAGTCGGAACCAGGAAAAGTGGTTATGGAACTCAAGTACGACACCGTAGACGATGCGGATGCCAGCTGGCTCACCGACCACTTCCCCTTCCGGCTCAGCAAGAATTCCAAGTATGCCATTGGCGTGAAAAAACTGGATACCTGGAATCAGCACGAATGGTAGATGGTGGCATCCTGCCCTCCTCCGCTTTTCCGGATTAGGTAATGGAGCGCTAAGGCTTTAGGGTTTTATGGCTATATTGCCGTATGGCTTTCAGCATGGGCCAGGCGCATCCGTTTACTCCAAACCGAAAAGAACAAATGGACGGCAGTGAACCTGTTGGAAATAAAATGTATGCCCTGGCGGAACGCCTCTTTCCCATATGCAGAAGCATAACAGGAGAAGGTGTTCGCCAGAGCTTACAAGTACTTAAAGCTTACATCCCGCTGGATATCCATGAGGTCCCTTCGGGCACTGCCGTTTTCGACTGGGCCGTGCCCAGGGAGTGGAACATCAGGGAAGCCTGGGTTCGAGGCCCGGCGGGTGACAAGATCATCGACTTCCGGCAGCACAATCTTCACGTGCTCAACTACAGCGTGCCGATACACCGGCGTATCGGGCTCTCAGAACTGAAGGCCCACCTGTTCACCCTGCCTGAACAGCCGGAACTGATACCTTACCGTACTTCCTATTACCAGGAAAACTGGGGGTTCTGCCTGCCGCATCGGCAATACGAGGCCCTTCCCGAGGGAGAGTACGAAGTCTATATCGATTCCAGCCTGGAAGACGGGCACCTCACTTTTGGAGAATATTTTCTGCCCGGTGCGACAGAGGAAGAGGTTTTGTTCTCTGCCCATATCTGCCACCCTTCGCTTGCCAATGACAACCTTTCGGGAGTCAGCCTGCTTACCTTCCTGGCTCGGGAATTGCAGCAAACAGACAGGCGTTTTTCCTATCGGTTCTTATTTATCCCCGGCACTATTGGTTCCATTACCTGGCTGGCCCTCAATGAGGAGAAAACCCGCAACATCAGCCACGGACTGGTAGCTTCTCTGCTGGGCGATCCGGGGGGCTTTACCTATAAGCGAAGCCGCCGGGGCAACGCCGTTATCGACCGCGCTGTGGAGCATGTTCTCCGGCACAGTGGCCACCCCTATCGGGTGATGGATTTTATACCCTATGGTTACGATGAACGGCAGTTCTGCTCCCCCGGCTTCAATCTTCCCGTCGGCAATCTTACCCGGTCCTCCTTCGGTTCTTTTCCCGAATACCATACCTCGGCGGATAACCTGGATTTCGTCCGGCCCCAGCACCTGGAAACCTCATTTGAAGTTTACCGGAAGGTAGTGGAGGTATTGGAGGGAAATTTCAGCTTTCGGAACCTGAATCCCAAGTGCGAACCCCAATTGGGCAAGCGTGGCTTATACGATGCTATAGGTGGGCACAGTGACGGAAAAGCTATGCAAATGGCTTTACTTTGGGTGCTCAACCTGTCGGACGGGGAACACAGCTTGCTGGATATTGCGGAGCGGGCCGGCTGCCCCTTCGCCCTGGTACAACAGGCAAGCCGTGCGCTTGCCGGCGCCGGGCTACTGGCGCCCATTTAAAGTGAAAAATATATTGCTCTGTTATGAACACCATATACTACGACTCGCCCGCGCCTGATGATCAGCGCAGGGAAGCCCTCTACGAGGGACAGCTCTTCGTTTATACTCCGACTGCTGCTACTCTTGCTTTTATCGGGTTCGCCCGCCAGCTCATCGAAGAGGCCTTTGCCGGACTGGACCCCCTCACTGCCCAGTACCATATGCCCGTGGAGGCGTATGCCGCAGTACTCGCCCGGCTAAAGCCGGCATTTATCCACCATCCCCGTTCCAAGGAATTCCTAAAGGCCATCCTGACAGAGCGCGGCTGTGATCCGGAACAGACCTATTTCGACGTTCCGCGCATGCGCTCATCGACCAGCGACGGGTACCTCACTTCCGGGATCGCCTATGCCTTCCATCCGCACCGCGATACCTGGTATTCGGCGCCTATGTGCCAGATCAACTGGTGGCTGCCCATTTATGAGGTGGAATCCGGAAATGTGATGGCCTTCCATCCGCATTATTTCAACCGTGCAGTGCGCAACAGCTCCCGTGATTACAACTACCAGCAGTGGTCAGCTACCAGCAGGAAGGAAGCGGCCCGGCACATCAAAAAAGACACCCGCCAACAACCAAAACCGGAGGAACCGCTGGAGCTCGACCCTCAGGTCAGGGTCGTAACCCCACCCGGCGGCTTGCTGGTATTCTCCGCCGCGCACCTGCATTCCTCCGTCCCCAACCATACGGGCAAGACCAGGTTCAGCATCGATTTCAGAACGGTGCACCGGGGCGATATACAAAGCCTGAAAGGGGCCAGAAATGTGGATTCGGAATGTACCGGCACCACGATGGGAGATTATCGGCAGGTTTCTGCTTTGGAACAGCTGCCGGAGGAGGTTACCAATCTCTACCTGGATGGCCATCCGCAGAAGCCGGAGGCTGGAAGGGTGGGGTAGGGGACGTTGGGGCGTTTGGACGTTTGGATGTGTCATGCGAATCAGGGGCTAAATAGCAGCCGATGGAGGCAGGGATCGAGGGTGCAGCATGTGAGGTGAAAACGGCAACCCTTTTTTTACTGCTTCAGCAGGCCGCCTTTCTGATTTATGATGTTTGATTTGTGATGTTCGGTTTTCGATGTAGGGCGAGCGGAAGGGCTGCTCCCAAGGAGCCCCATCAAAAATCGCACATCGCACGTCAAAAATCGCACATTTCTCCGTACCAAAAGTATCGTATAATCTGTCTGATATTTTGCACTCCCGGCCCTTTCAGGGCTCTTTAGCTCCTGATTCGCATGTGTCGTCCTAAAATAGGTTTATACCCAAAGGGTAAGTACTGTGTAATTTAACTTCTTTTATACCCCCTCGCAACCCTCTGACTCCCTAAAGGGAGGACCCCCTCCCGCGAATCCCAATGATGGTTGTATTGCGGGTGGCTGCTACTCCTTCAGGAGGCTGGGAGGCGGCGCGGGCAGTTTCAATTTATTTAGAGTGTGTTCAAAATTCCATCAATCGGCTGCAAGTGGCAAATTTTATACTGCACTTCGTTAAAAAGCCTCGGCGTACCTTCCAGGTATGCCTATGTTTTTTGCCTCGTTCAGCACAAAATTTGCTCACTTTCGCTCAATCATGGAAATTTGAACACACTCTTAAATTGCAAAGCAGTAAGTACGTGGACACAAATAGTGAAACGGACAACCATCTACCCTCAAAAAAATCGAGGTTTGGGGGCGATAGCCTCCAGGGTACATCCCAAATTCCCATTCATTACTGCTTCACTACCGGGTAGGCCGTCAGGATATTACTTTCCTTATCGGAGCGGACGATCAGGTAGTACGCTCCGCTGGGCAGTGCGCTCAGGTTGAGGGACAGGTCCTTGGCATCCCGAATGCGTTTTTCGAAAACCTCTTTACCCTTTTGGTTGATCATCCACAGTTTATCGGCGGTAGCGCCTTCCTTTAGGGAAAGGGTGAGAATAGCGGTAACCGGGTTGGGCGATAATTGAATGATGCCCTTGGGTTTATCCCCCCCGTTGGCCAGCTTCCAATCACTGTAGGAAAAGCTGCCATTTCTGGACACCTGCTTCAGGCGGTAGTAAGTGAGCCGGCCCGGCGGTTCCTCGTCGATGAAGCGATAGCTCCGGTTCTGTCCCTCCGGAGCCTCCTTCGACTTTACTTGTCCCTTGATGAAAAATTCCCTGCCGTTGTCAGACCGTTCAATTTCAAAGTAATCGATATCCTTCTCCCGTGAGGTGGACCACCGTAGCTCAACCTTGTCTTGTCCTTCTTCCAATTGAAATTCGGCCATTTCTACGGCCGGGCCGTCGGTGGGGCGGAAGCCGAGATCGGCATTACTCGCGGAGGCATCCGCTTCCAGGGACAGGTTGCGCCCAGAAACCGCCTTGGTGTTGCTGCAGCCGGGAGCCATGTACTCGAGGGGGTTGCCGGGATTGAAATTGGAAGGAGCGGCTGCCAGGCGGTAGGGCCCCGGAGGCAGGCCGTCGAACCGGAAGTTCCCATCCGAGGAGGAATAGGCCATTTCGTAAAACTTGCCATCCGGGCCGTAGAGGTTGATGATGAGCTTGGGGATTCCGGGCTCATTGGCGTCACGGGCACAGTTGCCGTTTTGGTCATGCCAGGCTCTTCCGGAGATGGAACCGTTGTTTTGAGGCCTTGAGATAATCACTTCGTGTGCGCCCAGGTCCGGTTTTCCATTCTGGGGCCGGGCTGTTTTCCAGTGGTCCAAGGCAACCGGCAGGTTAGCCCCTGCATTGATGCAGGAACTGAAGCGGGAGATCTTGAAATGTTCAGGTTCGCTTTTCTCAGGATGGGCAAATTTGGGGTCAGCCCACATACCATTGGGTTCAAATTCAGGCCTTTCATTTCTCAATGCCTGGAAGGACAAACCGTCGTAGATTTCCTGTTCGGGGGAACGGCCATAATAACAATTGTGGTCAAACACGATATTGGCGGTAATATCCCCACTAATGTCCTGATCGGATTCGGATAGGTCAAAGATGTTGTTTTTTACATCCAGGTTGCTGATGCCTTCCCGCAGCCAGATGAGGTTGCCGGTGCGGTTTCTGGGGGCAAGCACATTGTTCCAGAACTCCGTTTGGCTGGTGTTGCCGATCAGGACGGAGTGGTGTCCGGCGCCGGCTATGATATTGTTGACGGCACGAACGCGAGGAGCCCGTATGGTCAGGTCGCCATAACCTTGGCTGATGGAGTTGGAATACAGGAAATTACCCCTTACTTCTACATCATTGACCCAGTCGAAATTGACGTAGATGCCGCCTGCCTGGGAGTATTTCAGAACATTGCCTTCCACCAGGATATTGGAGCCGGAGGTGATGTCGATGCCATCTTCTCCGGCACGGAGGGTGGTATTGTTTCGAATAATGATATTACCTGCCAGGTCATTCTCTTCTGAATCGCGGTGGCAGGTGATGGCGTCTTCCAGTTCAAGGACCTCCGGGTTTTCCACCCAGCAACCTTCCACCAATACAGACCGCAGCTTGTTGTTGGGCGAGCCATTCAGCAGGATGCCGTTGACATTGTAATCGTAGACATAGAGATCCTTCAGCCAGATGTTCCCACCTCCGTAACTGGAGCGTACTGCGTTGGCCGAACAGTGGGTGACATCGACACTATCGATAATGATCCAGGAATTGCCGTTCTCCCTGCCCAACCAAAGCATGTTGTTCCCCCCGTTGTCGATATGCAGGCCTTCAACGATGATGTAATTGTGCAGTAAGACGATGCCTTTGCCTCCCCGGCAGTTTATCCTTGGTTTTTGCGGGCTGTCGCCATAAGCGCCGAAGTAAATGCAGTTATGGTTTTGGGGGTCCACCAGCTGGAAGCTTATTGGTTGGCCTCTAATGCTATCCGTGATGGTAATGACCCCGCCGGGATTGCCTCCGTTGCGGGGTTCCAGCGGCCCGTCTGTCCAGGTCCCCCCTCTTTTGAAGAGGATGCTGTCGCCCGGCAGGAAATCCTGTCGGTTGACCTTGCTGATGGTTTTCCAGGGGCCGCTATTGCCGCCTTCGTAGGTGGCGGCACGCCCGTCGTAGCTATCGCTGCCATTTTCAGAATCGACGTAGAAGGTGCCTCCCTCTGCTTTGTCACAAGACAGGAGGAGCAGGGCCAGAACCAGGAGGGCACTTGCCGGCCGGGTGAAGAAGAAAAAGAGATTTTTTCTCAGCAGGGCAGGTTTCACGGGAGCAGTAGCCGGCCCTTTACTTTGATAGGAATAGCACAACATGGATTTGATTTGTTTTTTCGATACAGGCTGGTTGTAGTTGGGGCTTATGCACCCTTATACGGGACGGGGCGGCTCAAGGGTTACTTTATCTGCCATTTTTATGCGGAAAAATTAAATTGGGTAAGAACCAATGGCCTGTTCCTGTAATTCCTTGGCCCCATTTATTACAAAGATGGGCTTAGTACAGCGTACTTAGCGTAAAGGAGGGCGTCATTTGTAGGCCAGGATGTCCACGGTGTGGCGGCAGAAGTCGAAGTCTACCTCGACATTGGAAGCGACGATAAGCAGGCGCCCCGAGCTGTAGGTATCGATCAGTTGGCGGTACCAGGCGACGCCCTCTTTGTCCAGGTTGGTCGTCGGTTCGTCGAGCAGCAACAAAGGGGTGTCAGAGCAAAGGGCCAGGGCCAGTTTCAGGCGTTGCTTCATTCCGGAGGAGAAGTCGCGTATGGCCTTGTCCCGGGCATTTTTGAACCCGAGCAGGCTCAGAACATCGCTGGCCGACATATTATCGCGCAGAGGTTTGAACCGGATGTGGAACTGGAGCGCCTCCCAGAGGGTGAGTTCTTCGATGAGTTCGATATACGGGGCGGCGTAGGAGAGAAAGCGGTAGACCACCGTTTGATCCAGCGTTTGATTTTCGTGGAAGAAGCGGACCTTCCCTTTCGAGGGGGTCAGGTGGCCGGACAGGATCTTGAGCAGGGTGGACTTGCCGGAGCCGTTGGGGCCGGTAATGGCGTATTGTTCTCCTTCCTCAAACTGGAGGCTGATACCGCGAAGGATCCACTCCATGCGGTACCTTTTGCCGGTTTGATCCAGTTCAATCCTCATCTACGCTGCTGCCGTTGATCTGCTGGAAGCCTTTCATAATGCCGGGGTCGGCACTGCGGATGAAGGAAATGATATTTTCCCGCTCCGGGGTAGGTTCCAGTGAATCCTCGATGATCTCCAGGGCGTGTGACGTATTGTATCCTTTGACGAAGAGAATGCGGTAGATTTCCTGAATGACATTGATCTGTTCGGAGGAGAAATTGCGCCGGCGCAGGCCGATGCTGTTCACTCCGGCATAGGATAAGGGTTCCCGGGCAGCTTTCACATAAGGAGGCACGTGCTTGCGGACCAGGGAGCCGCCAGCGATGAAGCTGTGTTTACCGATCTTGATGAATTGCTGGACCGCGACCAGGCCTTCGAGTATGGCCCAGTCTTCGATCTCCACGTGGCCGGCCAGGTTGACGTTGTTGGCCAGGATGACGTGGTTGCCGATCCTGCAATCGTGAGCGACATGGACGTAGGCCATCAGCAGGCAGTCACTGCCCACTGTGGTTTTATCAGCGTAGGCCGTACCCCGGTTTACAGTGACGTACTCCCTTACGGTAGTGCGGTCTCCTATTTCGACGGTACTGGGTTCTCCCTTGAATTTGAGGTCTTGCGGGATACCTGCGATCACTGCTCCGGGGAAGATACGGCATCCCTTACCGATACGCGCTCCCTCAAAGATAGTAACATTTGGCCCCAGCCAGGTGTCATCTCCAATCTCTACATCCTTATCGATATAGCAGAAGGGCCCGATCGTGACATTTTTGCCGATCTTGGCATCAGGATGGATGACACTGTTTAAGTTGCTATTGTAATAATTCATTGTTATGAGCGCTTAACGATTTGAGCAGTTAACTCGGCTTCGGATACGATCTTGTTACCCACATAAGCAGTACCTAACATTTGGCAGATGCCTCGGCGGATGGGAGCCATCAGCTCCAGTTTGAAAACGACCGTATCGCCGGGAACGACTTTATGTTTAAACTTGGCGTTCTCGATTTTCAGGAAGTAGGTATCCCAGTTACCGGGGTCTTCCACAGTGGAAAGCACGAGCATGCCACCGGTCTGGGCCATGGCTTCGATCTGTAAGACACCGGGCATGACCGGATTGTTGGGAAAATGCCCCTGAAAAAATTCTTCGTTAAAGCTGACGTTCTTGACCCCAACAACATAATTGTCGGTAAGTTCAATGATCTTATCGACCAGGAGGAAAGGATAGCGGTGTGGCAACCACCGGGCGATCTGCACCACGTCGAATAGGGGTTCCTTGTCCGGGTCGTAGTGGGGTTTGCCCCGCAATTTTTTTTGTTCCTGGTAGCGTTTCTTGAGTATCCTGGTGAACTCCACATTGGCCCGGTGCCCGGGTTTGGTGGCTACGATCTTGCCCTTAATGCGGTGGCCGAGCAGGGCAATATCACCGAGGACGTCGAGTAGTTTGTGCCGTGCCGGCTCATTTTTGTAGTGGAGCTTAATGGTATTGAGAATACCGACCTCCTGGTCGACGGTTACACTGGGCTTGCCCAGCTTTTCGGCGATGCGGTCCAGCTCGTCCTGATTGACCTTGCGGTCCACTATGACGATGGCGTTGTCGAGGTCGCCCCCTTTGATGAGGTTTTGTTCGAAAAGGAATTCCAGCTCGTGCAGGAAGACGAAAGTGCGGCAGGGGGCGATCTCAATGGCGTAGTCGGTCGTACCATTGAGGTGGGAATACTGCTGTCCCAGCACGTTGGAGTTGAAATCGATCATGGCGATCACCTCGAAGCCGTCGTGGGGTAGCGCTAACAGTTCCGCCCCTGTTTTTTCGTCTTTGTAGTGTATCGGCTCTTGCACTATAAAATATTCCCGTTCGGCATCCTGTTCTTCTACCCCTGCTTTGTTGAGTGCCTGGACGAAGGGCATAGCGCTGCCATCAAGAATGGGGACTTCCGGCCCGTCCAGTTCCATGAGGACGTTGTCGATGCCCAGCCCGGAGAGGGCCGACAGGACGTGTTCGACGGTATATACTTCGGCGGAACCCGATTTGATGGTTGTCCCACGCTGGGTGGAAACGACCCTGTTGACGTCAGCATTCAGTACCGGGTGGCCCTCCAGGTCTAATCGCTTAAACTTATAGCCATGGTCGACGGGGGCGGGGTTGAAGGTGAACACGACCTCTTTGCCGGTGTGCAGCCCGACCCCTCTTACCGTGGTTGGCTTTTTAATGGTATGTTGTTTCATCATAAAAGTCGTCGGCTGAAAATTTTTGCAAAGATACAGTTTTTAAATGCTCTGGCCCTGGTCAGGTGCATCTTGCTGTTGGTTGATCTGGCGCTCCAGGCCTGATATCCTCCGGTAAAGCTCGGGAAGCTTTTTGAAGACGGCGTAGGAACGTATATAGTTCTTGTAGTCTATGGCAGGGGAGCCGAATAAGGCCTGGTTAGGTTTTTCTATAGCGGAGGCCACCCCACTTTGGGCCTGTATCTGGGTTCCATCGGCTACTTCGATATGCCCGACAAAACCGACTTGGCCACCAATACGGCAGGACTTGCCGATCCTGGTGCTGCCGGCAATACCAGCCTGGGCGGCGATGACGGTGTTTTCCCCGATCTCTACATTATGGCCCACCTGAATGAGATTGTCCAGCTTAGCCCCCTTGCGAATGTACGTTGCACCCATGGTGGCCCGGTCGATGGCCGTATTGGCTCCGATCTCTACATCGTCCTCAATGACTACCCGCCCTACGTGAGCAATTTTGCGGTAGGTACCATCCGGTTGCGGTGCAAACCCGAAGCCGTCGCTTCCGATGACCACGTTGGCGTGGATGATGCAATTATTACCTACTTCGCAGTTGTCCAATACCCGGACGCCGGGGTAGAGCGTCACATTGTTCCCTAGCTTTACCCCTTTTCCAATAAAGACCTGAGCCTTAATCCGGCAGCCCTGTCCGATCTGCGCACCGGCATCTACGACCGTGAAAGGGCCGATAGAGACGTTGTCGCTTACTGTAGCACTATCGTGAATGAATGCCTGCTGGGAAATTACGGGGGGTTCGTGGTTATTGCTGCCGAACTTTTCCAGCAGCTTGGCTATTGCGCCGTACACATCGTCTACCCGAATCAGAGTGGCGGATACCGGCTGCCGCGCTTCGAAACTCCGGCTGACAAGCAATATGGACGCAGTAGTCGTATAAGCGTATTCTTCGTATTTAGGATTGCCGAGAAAAGAGATGGTGCCTGTCCCCCCTTCTTCTATCTTACTGGGGCGGCTAACCTTAATGTCCGGGTCTCCTTCTACTGTCCCGTCAAGGAAATGCGCTAATTCTCTGGCTGATAGTTGCATGGCGCAAAGGTAGAAAAAAGTTTGATACTGTTGGGATTATCGTTTTTGATTTTACGGCGGCAACACATGGCAGCTCAGGTTCTTAATGTGGTTCTTATCTCCTATATTTGGGGCAAAAATCAGTATTTTGAGCACGACAATACGAATCGGCACCCGCGGCAGCAAGCTGGCCATGTGGCAGGCCGAGTACACCCAACAACAACTCAAGGCCGCCGGCTTTGAATCAGAATTGGTCATCATTAAAACCCAAGGAGATCAGATCCAGCACCTGAGCTTCGATAAGATGGAGGGCAAGGGTTTCTTCACGAAGGAGATCGAAGATGCGCTTTTGCGGGGAGACATCGACCTGGCCGTCCATTCTATGAAGGATATGCCTACGCGCTCGCCGGAGGGCCTTTCCATTTCCGCCGTTTCCTACCGCGAAAACCCGGCCGACTGGCTGCTGGTTCGCCGGGAAACCATGGCAGAAGGGCCTCTTTTTCAATTGCGCCAGGGAGCCGTCGTCGGCACTTCTTCCGCCCGCCGTAAAGCTCAGATGCTCTCTTTCCGGCCCGACATAGAGATCCGGGATATCCGGGGTAATGTGCCCACCCGCCTGCGCAAGCTGAGCGAAGGGCAGTTTGACGCCATCCTGCTGGCCGCCGCCGGCGTCAGCCGCCTCCAGTTGGACCTGTCTGAGTTTCATATTGTCAAATTCAGCCCTAAAGAGTTCGTTCCCGCTCCTGCTCAGGGTGTCCTGGCCTGGCAGGCCTGCACCGATGATAAGGCTACGCGGCGCATCCTCAAACACCTCCACCAGGCAGAAGTGTCTGCGGTAACCAATATCGAACGGCGGGTGCTCAACCTCCTCGATGGGGGCTGTCAGATGCCTCTGGGCGTCTATTGCGAACAGGACCCCGAGGGTAACTTCCACGTGTGGGCCGCCATTGCCGACACCTGGAACGCACCGGTGAGAAAGGTGCGCCTTTCTCAAAGTACCAGTCATCTGCTGGCCGAACGGGTGGTAGAGGCGTTGAGGGTAGGGTAGGGAGTTAGCCCTATAGTGCGATGCTCTGGGCTTTAATATTTAGCCCCGTTGGGGCTGATCCTCAAAAGGGGGACAGGTGGAAATCGCACCCTAATCAGTCTCGCCCTGCCATTACTGCCAGGCCCGCCTGCTGTGCCAGCGGCCGGCCGGCCGGCCGGCTTCGCTAATTCCCTAATTCAGTCAAATTGCAACTTCGTGAGTTTTAAGATATTCATCAGCCGGGAGATAAAGGACGACAGTGTTTTTCGGGCCCGCCTCGAGGCGAAGGGTGCGGAGGTGCTGGGGCAGTCCCTTATTGGCTTCACCCCGGCCCCTTTCGGAGCAGTTCCAGCCTGTGATTGGATCTTCTTTTACAGCAAAAAAGCTGTGCGGTTCTTTTTTGATGGCCTGGGCGGCGCGGCGCCTGCTCAGATGAGGTGGGCAGCTTTGGGGCGGGGCACTGCCGCGGCCTTGTCGGCCAGGGGGATTACTCCCGACTTCATCGGTACCGGAGAGCCGGAAGGAGTGGCGCTGGCCTTTGCCGCGGAGGCCTCAGGGCAGCGGGTGCTCTTCCCTCAGGCCCGGCAGTCCCGGCAATCGATTCAGCATTTGCTGGAGGGCAAGATACAGGCCGTCAGCCTGGTGGTATACGACAACCAGCCCCGACAGTCCTTCGATATTCCTTTCTGCCGGGTGCTTGTCTTTACCAGCCCCCTGAATGTGGAGGCTTTCTTCGGAAAATATGCCCTGAAGGAAGGCCAGGCGGTAGTGGCTATCGGCAGCACTACCGCTGCCGCGCTCCGGCACATGGGGGTAAAGGAAGTTCACGTAGCGGAAGAACCCTCGGAGGCCGGACTGGCAGCAACGGTATCCGCCTTGATGAATGGCCCATCGCCAACCCCCAATCCCGATTAAATCAAAAATCCCTGAATATAACGGATTGCCTAGCTGCGATGACGTTTGTCCCGGATCAGAGACGAAAAGCCAACGCTAACTGGGCCTGCCCTAACGCTAACTGGGATCGCCAAAATTTTTTGGCGTCAAAGACGATAAATAAATTCCACAGGGTGAACCAAAATTTTTTGGCGTCGAAGACGAAGACAACGCTAACTGGGATCGCCAAAATTTTTTGGCGTCGAAGACGAAAAACTTGCGTCCTCTCAAGTTGACGGGTGAAGCGTCTCCGAGGGGTTGTGCAAGAAGTAGGTGTAGACAGGATTAACAAGATTTTCAGGATATATACACCGATGTGGCGCCAGCCACTACATCTTGTAAATCCTGTTAATCATGTCTAATATTTGACCTTTTTTCGCGACCCCGATCCGGGTTCACGTCTTCCCGACAGCTACGCAAAACGTTACAATCAGAAAATCTGAAAAATTGGCCCTGTTTTCGAAATTTCCACAACCTATTATGATTTCAAAATGTATCGAAAGAGGTTAGTCGGAATTAAATTTCGAAATGGGCTATGTTGTAAAAAATTTCATGATTAAAAATGTCTTTCAACCTTACTACACTGTTACGCGAAAAGACCGTCAAAAATCAAACATCACCCTACCCCTCCCTCCCTGTACCATTTTCCCCTTTGTGCGTTATGGGTAGAAAACCACATAAAATGAAGTACAACTCGATCATACTCTCAGGGTTCCTGGCCCTTGTCGCTTTCTCCTGCCGGAACCAGTCCGATCGCGGGCCGGAAGCGGCGCTACCGGCCGAGTTTCAGGATTTTGCCGACTTCTACGAGCGCTTTCATCAGGACAGCGCCTATCAGATGGAGCACATCATTTTTCCATTGGAAGGCCTGCCCCGGGAGGCCGACAGCATCACTATTGCCTCCGGCGCCTTCCGCTGGCAGAAAGAGGATTGGCGTATGCAACGCGGCTTTAATCTTCAAAGCAGCAGCTTTGAACAGGACCTGATCCCGATCAGCGAAGGGCTCATCATCGAAAAGATCACGCATAAGGAGGGTGATCTGGGTATGCAACGCCGCTTCGCCCGATTGGGAGAAGAGTGGTACCTGATCTACTACGCCGATTTGAACCGGCTGAGTGCAAAACCGGAAATTAGTATTGAGGGAGGTTTTTGAATATACTGTCAATAGTATCGCTCCTTCCCAAGATAATTCCCCACATAATCCTCAATACCCTCTTCCAGCGTATAAAATGGTTTATCATACCCCGCTAGCCGGAGCTTACTCATGTCTGCCTCTGTAAAGTACTGGTAGGTATCGCGGATATCTTCCGGCGTGTCGATGAAGCTGATGTTCGGCTCCAGGCCCATAGCGCGGAAGGTATTGGCGGCAAGGTCGTAGAAGGAGCGCGCCTTACCCGTACCGAGGTTGTACAGGCCGTTGGCGGGCCGGTGTTGATACAGCCAGAACATCACCTGCACCACATCTTTGATGTAGACGAAGTCACGGCTCTGCTGGCCGTCCTGAAAATCAGGGCGGTGGGACCGGAAGAGCTTCATGCCGCCGGTGGCTTTGATCTGTCGTACGGTGTGAAAGATGACGGATGCCATCCTGCCCTTGTGGTACTCATTAGGGCCGTAGACATTGAAAAACTTCAGTCCGTACCAATGTGGAGGCAGGGCTTTCTGTTGCAGCGCCCACTGGTCGAAGAGGTTCTTGGAATCTCCGTAAGGATTGAGGGGATGGAGTTGGCCCACGATATCGTGCCGGTCGTTGTAGCCGTGCTCGCCCAGGCCGTAGGTGGCGGCGCTGGAGGCGTAGATGAGTGGGATATTGTGCTGTGCGCAAAGTTCCCAGAGGGCCTTGCTGTAATCGAGATTGAGTTCCTGGAAGATGTCCCAATCCTTTTCGGTAGTATCCGTTCGGGCGCCCATGTGGAAGATGGCGTCGGTGAAGTAGTATTTCTCCCAGAGCCAGCCGGGAAAATCGTTGCGGTGTACTTTTTCCGAATAGATCTTTCCTTCCAGGTTGCGGTTCTTTTCCTCGTGGCCGAACTCGTCCACAACGACGATGTCGGTATGCCCTTCCTCGTTGAGCTTTTTAACCATGCAACTTCCGATGAAACCTGCAGCTCCGGTAACTACGATCATTTTTTTGGGCAAAGATAAGACAGTAGAAGAAAAAAGGGCCAGCTTTGGCCACCGTATTAAGTGTGAATGCCTTTAGAAATAATGTTCGCTGGATAAAGAAGTTAAAAGGTGCGGGAAGGCTGCATAAGCTGTCAATTATTTAGCCGTGTATATAAGATTTTGTTAGCTTTACCAGCCCTGAACAATCTGAATTTCGAGGACTTATGGAAATCCACCTTATCGCTCCCCTTCGCTCCCTTCTGGTAATCTTTGCCCTATATTGGGCCGCTCACCTCCCCGCACAGCAAATATGTACGGGTAATCTGGGCGAAAATATTTTCACCGCCGGCGACTTTGGTTCAGGGCCTACCAACCTGGTCTTGTCCAACCCGGGAATTGCCCCTGGTTACACATACACTTTGTCCCCCCCTCCCTCAGACGGCTTTTATACGGTGACCAACAACACCGGAGCCTGGGGTGGCCTGTTCTCCACCTGGCTGCCCATCCGGGACAATAGCAGCGACCCGCAGGGGTATATGATGGTTGTCAACGCCAGTTTTTCAGCCGGTATCTTTTACGAGCAGACTGTGGACGGCCTGTGCGAAAATACGCTTTACGAGTTTACCGCCGATGTGATCAACCTGATCAGGAATTCTGTGTCGAATCACATCAAACCCAATGTATCTTTCCTGATCAACGACGAGGTGCGTTACAGCTCCGGCGATATTCCCCAGAACGAACAGTGGAATACTTACGGTTTTACCTTTACGACTGAACCAGGGGAGACCTCCGTCAAACTGACCCTGCGCAACAACGCCCCCGGTGGGATCGGCAATGACCTGGCGCTCGACAATATTTCCTTCCGGGCGTGCGGCCCTGCCGCCCTCATCCTGCCGGTGGAGGTGGCCAACATATGCGAAGACGGCAGCCCTATACCGCTCAACGCCACCATCCAGGGCGACCAGTTTACGGACCCTGCCCTGCAGTGGCAGCAGAGCTTCGACGAGGGCGCTACCTGGCAGGACATCCCCGGGGCTACCGGCGTTACTATCCAGCACACTCAGCTGTCCGGAGGGTATTATTACTACCGCTACCTGCTGGCCAACTCGCCGGCCAACCTGGCCAACTCCAAGTGCCGGATCATCTCCAACGTGAAGGTGGTGTACGTCCAGCCCAAGTTCCATTCCGTATTGGATACGATCTGTGAGGGAGGGACGTACCTGTTCGGCGCCAGGCCGCTTATGGAAGAAGGGGTCTATATTGATACCCTGGTCTCTTCAATTGGTTGCGACAGCATCGTCACCCTCGAACTCACCGTCGTTCCCGACGGAGGCCTGGCCGCCGAGATGTCGGTGAATGACCCCAGTTGTGCCGGCTATCAGGATGGTGTCATCGAAGTGTCGAATGTCCGGAATTTCTATCCCCCGGTAACGATCAGCCTGGATGGGGAGGAGGTGACGGCCGAGGAGGCATCCTTTAACAACCTGGCGGCGGGTTCCTACTTCCTTTTTGTGTATGACCGCTTGGGCTGCAGCGTGGAATACGATGTCGTCCTGGATGACCCGGTTCCCCTGTCCCTTGGCCTGGGCCCGGATCGGTCCATCGGCCTGGGCGACGGCCTGACACTGCCCGTCACCACCAACTATCCGCTGGCCAGCGTCGAATGGTCGCCTTCAGAATTGGTGATTTGCGACGACGACTGCCTGAAGCCCTTGCTGCAGCCGCTTCGTACAACAACTTTCACCTTTTCCGGCACGACCGCCAACGGTTGTACGGCAACGGACTCCATCCGGGTCGAGGTAAAGGATGTTCGGGCAGTTTATTTTCCCAACGCCTTCTCTCCCAACGAGGATGGGCGCAATGACCGTTTCACCCTCTTTGCCGGCGAGCCCAATGTGCAGGAAGTGGTGAGCATGAAGGTCTTTAACCGCTGGGGCGCCCTGGTGTTTGAGTCGGGCAACTTTCCGCCCAACGGCCCGGGCCAGGGTTGGGATGGTACTTTTAAGGGGGAGCTGGCGCCGGCGGGCGCTTATACTTATGTTTTCCGGGTGCGGTTCCTGGATGAAGTGGAACTGGAGTACACGGGGGTGGTGCATTTGCTGCGGTAGCTATCTAAATGGAGACATGGTAGGAAGCCGAGTAAGTGCCAGGATAAATTTGATCTGCTAATCCTGGTTCTGATACGAAATACATTTTCTCATGGTATTCAAGGCAATTACGCTAAGGCCTTTTTTAGAGCTTTCTTTTACATCTTTGTGTTTGTGGGGTGTGGTTACCCTTGCCGCACAGGAGGTGTGCACGGGCAATCTGGGTGAAAATATATTCGAAGCCGGCGATTTTGGTTCGGGAACCAGTAACCTAGTCACTGTTGATCCAGGCATTGCTCCCGGATATAATTATACCTTGTCACCTCCTCCTAATGACGGGCTGTACACGTTAACGAACGATATGAGCGTTTGGCCAGTTCTTTTTCCAGGCTGGATGCCCGCAAAAGACAACAGCGGTGACCCCAATGGCTATATGATGGTGGTCAATGCCAGTTATTCCGCCGGTATCTTTTACGAGCAGACGGTAGACGGGCTTTGCGATAATACCCTTTATGAGTTTTCGGCTGATATCTTAAACCTGGTCTTTACCGAAACACTGAATTACATCAAACCCAATGTATCTTTCCTGATCAACGACGAGGTGCGTTACAGCTCCGGCGATATTCCCCAGAATGAACAGTGGAATACTTACGGTTTTACCTTTACGACCGAACCAGGGGAGACCTCCGTCAAACTGACCCTGCGCAACAACGCCCCCGGCGGGATCGGCAATGACCTGGCGCTCGACAATATCTCCTTCCGGGCGTGCGGCCCTGCCGCCCTCATCCTGCCGGTGGAGGTGGCCAACATATGCGAAGACGGCAGCCCCATACCGCTCAACGCCACCATCCAGGGCGACCAGTTTACGGACCCTGCCCTGCAGTGGCAGCAGAGCTTCGACGAGGGCGCTACCTGGCAGGACATCCCCGGGGCTACCGGCGTTACTATCCAGCACACTCAGCTGTCCGGAGGGTATTATTACTACCGCTACCTGCTGGCCAACTCGCCGGCCAACCTGGCCAACTCCAAGTGCCGGATCATCTCCAACGTGAAGGTGGTGTACGTTCAGCCCAAGTTCCATTCCGTATTGGATACGATCTGTGAGGGAGGGACGTACCTGTTCGGCGCCAGGCCGCTTATGGAAGAAGGGGTCTATATTGATACCCTGGTCTCTTCAATTGGTTGCGACAGCATCGTCACCCTCGAACTCACCGTCGTTCCCGACGGAGGCCAGGCCGCCGAGATGTCGGTGAATGACCCCAGTTGTGCCGGCTATCAGGATGGTGTCATCGAAGTGTCGAATGTCCGGAATTTCTATCCCCCGGTAACGATCAGCCTGGATGGGGAGGAGGTGACGGCCGAGGAGGCATCCTTTAACAACCTGGCGGCGGGTTCCTACTTCCTTTTTGTGTATGACCGCTTGGGCTGCAGCGTGGAATACGATGTCGTCCTGGATGACCCGGTTCCCCTGTCCCTTGGCCTGGGCCCGGATCGGTCCATCGGCCTGGGCGACGGCCTGACACTGCCCGTCACCACCAACTATCCGCTGGCCAGCTTCGAATGGTCGCCTTCAGAACTGGTGATTTGCGATGACGACTGCCTGAAGCCCTTGCTGCAGCCGCTTCGTACAACAACCTTTACCTTTTCCGGCACAACCGCCAACGGCTGTTCAGCGACAGATTCCATCCGGGTCGAGGTGAAGGATGTTCGGGCAGTTTATTTTCCCAACGCCTTCTCTCCCAACGAGGATGGGCGCAATGACTGTTTCACCCTCTTTGCCGGCGAGCCCAATGTGCAGGAAGTGGTGAGCATGAAGGTCTTTAACCGTTGGGGCGCCCTGGTTTTTGATGCCGGTAATTTTCCGCCCAACGACCCGGGCCAGGGTTGGGATGGTACTTTTAAGGGGGAGCTGGCGCCGGCGGGCGCTTATACTTATGTTTTCCGGGTGCGGTTCCTGGATGAAGTGGAACTGGAGTACACGGGGGTGGTGCATCTGTTGCGGTAGCTATAGCTTCTCTGCAATAAATCCAATGTTGTGGTTGCGCAAGGCCTGCCCGCCAAAACGATCCGTCAGGGCAACGGCAAAGCCAGCCGCTTCCAGCAGCTGCTGCACTTCCGCTCTTGCGTACAGGTTTAGCCGGTGAACTTCCTTTGATTTACGGTACAGTTCCCCCTCTCTCACAAAAAGGGTGATCTCCCGCTGCAGGGTGGCGGCCTCCGGGTTTTCACTGAAGTTCAGCATCATATCCCACTCCTCATTTTCCAGCAGGCGGACTGGGGGCACGCCATCCGTGATGCCGGGTTCAATGACATCGAACAGCAATAAACCGCCCGGTTGCAGGCTCTGGTATATCCGCTGGAATAAGGGCAGCAGGTTTTCCAGCCGGTGCCGTTCATCGAACTGGTAATTGAGCACCTCTCCGATGGCGGTGACGGCCAGGCAGGGCGGGATATCGAAATCCATCACGGAGCCGACGGTGAACTGCCCCTGCGGACAGCGTTGCCGGGCGATGGCGATCAGCGGCTCGGAATAGTCGACGCCCGCTACTTCGTAGCCGTCCCGGCTCACCAGTTCTTCCAGGATGCCGCTGCCACAGCCCAGGCCAACGACCAGGCCCCGATGGAAGCTGCGTTTTTGCAAAAGGCTCAACAGTTCCTGAGCGGCCAGCCGTGCGTGCTGTCCATAGCTTTGGTCGTGAACGCGGGCGAGGGGCGATTGGTAGTAAAGCGACATGGGCATGGATGTAGGATTTGGCAATTTAATGGCTTTCCCAAAGGAACAATTTTACGGATCTTCGATCGGAAAAAAAAGGCAGCTGCCGCATTGGCACTTTTTCAGTACATTTATTACGAATATTTTGTTAACCAAAGCCAACTTCCCGCATGAAATATTGTATGGCCCTCTTCCTTGCGCTCCTTTTAGCCTGCCAACCCGAAAAACAAGAACCCATCTATCAGTCCGGCGCTTTTACCCTTTACCCGGACAAAGTCGTACAGGGCGACAACCAGGCCGTGGCACTGACGCCCACCCATCTCACCTCCAACTACAAAAGCCCGGCCAGTGAGTCCTATTCCCGGCTGGTCACCTTCAAGTTCAGCATCAATGAAAAGGACAACGAACTGCCGGCGGGTAAGGACCACTGGCTGGTCATCGGCGAAGAGCACGAGTCCCCGGTTATCCGCTTCGGCGAGATGCCGGAAGCTGTGCCGGAAGCTCCGGGTACCTTTCTGCCGGTCAATTATGAATACACCTTCCGGGTAGATATGTCGCCTGTACTGGATCAATTTGAAGAGAAAGGCTATTACGAAGCATACGATGGCAGCCGGGTGGCCAAAGCCGACTTCAAAGGCTTCTACATCGCCGGTGGTTCCGAGCCGCTTACCTGGGATTTCGTCAACCTGGAAAACCAGGGGCTCAAACTGGAGGATCCGGACGGCGATAAGATCTACAACATCACGCTCCAACTCAACCCCTACAACGAGGAAGACTACCAGGACAAAGAGTGGAAGCTTACGGCCGATCTTTCTACCCGTCCTCAGTATAGATCCGATCAGCCCATCGTCGACGCCCTGTTCAACCTCTCTCTGGAGGAGGCCCTCCTCAACATCGAGTCCGACAGTACCCTGCGCACCGGCGCCAAATGGGGCGGCGTCTGGACGCGCGACATCAGCTACAGCATCTTCCTGGCCTTCGCTTACCATGAACCGGAAGTGGCCAAGATCAGCCTGATGAAAAAGGTGAAGCGCGATCGTATCATTCAAGACACCGGATCCGGCGGCGCCTGGCCGGTATCTTCTGACCGCACTACCTGGGCCCTGGCCGCCTGGGAGATCTACAAAACCACCGGCGATATGGCCTGGCTGCGCAAGGCCTACACCATCATTAAAAATACGCTGGAAGATGACTTCAAGGTGCTGAAGTCTCCCCAAACCAGCATGTACCGCGGGGAATCCTCCTTCCTGGATTGGCGGGAACAGACCTACCCCAAATGGATGTCGAACATGGACATCTACGTCTCCGAGAACCTGGGCACCAATGTTGTACATTACCAGGCGCATCGTATCCTGGCGGAGATGGCCCAGATCCTGGGCGAGCCGCACGAGGTGTATACCCAAAGAGCAGAAGAGATCAAAAAAGGCATCAACGAGCATTTGTGGATGGCCGATAAAGGCTACTACGGCCAG
Source organism: Lewinellaceae bacterium (assembly GCA_020636405.1). GTDB lineage: Bacteria > Bacteroidota > Bacteroidia > Chitinophagales > Saprospiraceae > JACJXW01. Next base: position 1,512,742 of record JACJXW010000004.1, read on the forward strand.
TTCCTTTACGGACGGCAATATCTGAACCTTTCTACCCGCTTCGAAGCCCTGGGCGAGGCCCTGTCCATTCTGTTCGGTGTTGCGGATGAGGATAAGGTACAGTCCATCATTTCAAAGTCGCCGGTAACCGATTTTGGCGTTACCTGCATCTATCCGCAGATACCCGGCATACCGCCCTATCACAACGACGGCATTTGGCCTTTCGTACAATCTTACTGGAACCTGGCGGCGGCCAAAGCCGGCAACGAGCAAGTGCTCAACCACGGCCTGGCGGCCATCTACCGGGCGGGCGGACTGTTCCTGACCAATTATGAGAACTTCGTGGCGGGCACCGGCGATTTCCTGGGCACAGAGATCAATTCCCACCGCATGCTTTGGAGCATGGCCGGCAACCTGGCGATGGTGCACCGGGTGTTCATGGGCATGGCCTTTGAACCGGAAGGCGTCCGCTTCAGCCCGGTTATTCCCAGTACCTATCCGGGGACGAAAAGCTTGTCCAACTTCCGGTATCGGGACGCTATCCTCAACATTACCGTAGAAGGATTCGGCAACCGGGCCGAATCCATAATGCTGGACGGCGAGCCGCTGCCGGATGCCTTCCTCCCCGCCGACATCAGCGGTGAACACGCGATCCATATCGCAATGAACAACCAGCCCTTCAATAGCGGCGCCATCAACCTGGTGGACAACCACTTCTCCCTACCCAACCCTCAGCTGAAGCAGGATGGCTCGGCGCTGAAGTGGGAGCCCATAAGTGGAGCAACAGCCTACCTCATTTATAAGAATGGAGCCTTACTGGAAAAAACGACGGCAACACAGTTGGAGATCTCTGCTGGTGAAGTGGCGGAGTATAAAGTCAGCGCGGTGGACGACAAAGACTGGGAGTCTTTCACCAGTGAGCCACTGAGGACTATGCCGGAAGGGGTGGTTCGTATCGTGGAGATCGAAAAGTTCACCGGCGCTTCCAGCCTGCCCTATACCAACTACTCCGGTAGCGGCTTTGTAGAGATCTCCAACGTAAAGAACCGTTCCATAGAGATCATTCTGGATGTGGATGTAACGGGGGATTACCTCATCGACTTCCGCTACTCCAACGGCAGCGGCCCCTGGAATACGGACAACAAATGCGCCATTCGGGACCTGTTCGCCAACGGCCAGCGCATCGGTTCTCTGGTATTCCCGCAAAGGGGAACGGACGAATGGTCGGACTGGGGCTATTCCAATGCCTATGCGGTGCAGCTTAAAAAAGGGAAGAACACCCTGCGGCTTTCTTTTGAGGACTGGGATGTGAACATGAATGTGGACGTCAACCGGGCGATGTTGGATTACATGCGGATGGTGGTTTTTTGAACCCAAAGGGGCCGCCTGGAGAAATGCCCGGGAGAACGGTTTCCTGAGTATTTCCCCAAAGTGAGGAAATTAATGGCAGAGAGCGCTATATTCGCTGGATAACAATAAACATGAAAAATAGCTTTGAAATCCTGGCCCTGGCCCTTTTCGTCGCCGGGTGTTCCGCCCAGGAGAAGAACCAACCGCTGGAACAACAATTTTCAACAGAAGGCAGAGAGGTACTGGTGTATACAACTGCCGACAGTGCTGATCTCAGGTTAACCCTCACCGGGAATACGGCCTTCAGGCCGGCGGAGCAGCCGCTGGAAACAGAAGTTTCCGTATTCGTCAATCCCAATAAGACATTCCAGTCATTATGGGGAATAGGCGGGGCGATCACGGATGCATCGGCAGAAGTCTTTGCTCAACTTCCGGAAGACAAGCAGGAGGAATTGCTGAAGGCCTACTATGGCAAAGAGGAGGGTATTGGTTATTCTCTGGCCCGGACGACCATCCATAGCTGTGATTTCAGCCGTGGAAGTTATACCTATGTCACGGATGAGGATAAGGCCCTGGGCACGTTCAGCATCGAGCACGATAAACAATACCGGATCCCGCTGATCAAAAAAGCGATCGAAACTGCTGGCGGGGAACTTCCCTTATACGCCAGCCCCTGGAGCCCTCCGGCTTTTATGAAGGACAACCAGAACATGCTCAAAGGAGGAAAATTATTGCCGGAATATTATCAGGCCTGGGCTTTGTATTATACGAAGTTTATCAAAGCTTATGAAAGTGAAGGGATGCCGATCTGGGGAATTACCATTCAGAACGAACCGATGGCCGTTCAACGGTGGGAATCTTGTATCTACACAGCCGAGGAGGAAAGAGATTTTTTGAAAAACCACTTAGGCCCGACGATGGAGCAGCAGGGGCTTGGAGAAAAAAATATAGTGGTCTGGGATCACAACCGGGACCTGATGGCCCACCGGGCCAATACCATCTTCGATGACCCGGAAGCTTCCAGGTACGCCTGGGGGATCGGGTTCCACTGGTATGAAACCTGGGCCGGTGGCGAGCCTATGTTTGATAACCTCCGCAATATACAGGCGTCCTATCCTTCTAAAAACCTGTTGTTTACCGAAGGTTGCGTGGAAAAGTTCAGTGCCGAACGGTATCAATTCTGGCCGAATGCTGAGCGATACGGCCGCTCCATGATCAATGATTTCAATAGCGGTACGGTTGGCTGGACGGATTGGAATATTCTCCTGGACGAAACCGGAGGCCCCAACCATGTAGGTAATTTTTGTTTTGCCCCCATTCATGCAGATACCAAGGCCGGCGAATTGATCTATACGCCTTCCTATTATTATATCGGGCATTTCTCGAAATTCATTCGGCCTAACGCAAAAAGAGTGAGTACAGCTTGCAGCATAAGCCATTTGCTGAGCACGTCCTTCCTAAATGAAGCGGGTGAGATGGCCACTGTCATTATGAATCAGAGCGATGAACCGATCACCTACAAGTTATATATAGGTACTATGGCGGTAGAAGAATATATCCCGCCGCACGCCATTCAGACCCTTGTCTACTGACCTTTACCAGGACGGGATCTGCACGAAGCTACAAGCGGCTGCCTGGCAGGTAATTACCTGATCGCCCGGGAAAGCCTATTCCACGATCTCCATCTGCACCGGCCCGAACAGCATTTGGTGCTTATTCGGCATGCGGTGGATCATCTGCACGACAGGCATACCCTTTATGACCCTCCCAAAGGTGGCAAACCCCCTGCCGTCTCCGTGGCGTATCCCCCCTTCATCCAATTGAGGATGATCACCGATACAGATGAAGAATTCGGAGGTGGCGCCCTCTTCGTTTCGGGTCATCGATATGGAACCGTTCAGGTGCCGCAGGCCGGTGCGGGCGGTACCTTCGTGTTCGATCGGAGGGAGCCGGAGGGGGTGCTCCCCGAAGCCTAACCCTCCCTGAATGATCTCGATGTTGGTGGTGGCGCCCGCCTGGTTGTTCATGGTGACGGTGCGGTAGAAGTATGCGCCGGCGTAGCGCCCTTCCCGGACATAGCGCAGGAAATTGGCGCAGGTGATAGGCGCCTGGGCCGTATAGAGTTCCACCTTGATGGTGCCCAGGTGCGTGCGCAGGTTGACAGTGGGGTTTTGACTGCCGTTAGCGTGCCTGTAGAGGCGTTGGAAAAGGGTTTTCATAGCGATGGGTTTTAGGTGTTTTGTGGATTCAATAATTTTGGGCTGCGCACTACCGGTACGCTAGAGTTATCTCATTTACAGGCTTTACCCTTCCGCTGTTTCCACAAGTGTGCTGTCGGAGGCTTGCTTTTTTACCTCGGAATATAACCAGCCAATGGCAACGAGATGTACCAAAACGGCGGCCAGGGTGCCTTCCAGTCCGTAGTCGATGCCGGTGAGGTAGGCGGGCTTAGTACTGAATTCCGGTACCAACCAGGTGGGGAATTCATTCCCGCTGACTTGAAAGCCGAGGATAGGCCCCTGTACAAAGTTCCAGCCAAAGTGCAGGCCTACCGGTACCCAAATGCCGTTGAAACGAATGTAAGCCAGGCCCAGCAGCAGGCCGGCGAGGAAAATATTGAAAAAAGGTAGCCAGCTGAAATTGGATGTACCGGCGTGAATCAAAGCAAAAACCAAAGCCGAAAACACAACAGCAGCTTCCCTATTCAGATTTTCCAAAAACTCCTGAAGGACAAATCCCCGGAATATTATTTCCTCTCCCAGGGCAACAAAAACCATTAAAAACAGCGTTGCCATTATTTCCCGGACACTGAAGGGAGAAAGGCTAAATCCCACCAAGCCTGCTGAATACAGGGCAAGCGCAATGGCCAGGATGAGCATGGCGCCCCCGGCTGCCCCCCAAAGGGTGTGATAGGCCTTTTCCTTTACCGAACCCGAAAAGAAAGGGGTCGGATCGGGCGTATTGGCCCGGTAGGCTTGGAGCAACACCAAGGCGCCGAGTATTTGAAAGATAAGGCTGAGTGCAAAAAATTCAGTCTCCGTAATTCTGATCCAGCCATAATGGTCTCCAATTTCAGGGACGTTTACCAATGGATTCAGGATCGCAATATTACCCAGAATCTGAATTAGGCCGGTCAATGCCAAAAAACTGAGCACTTTCAGGCCGATGATGGCGTATTTTTTCATATTAGGTGTTTTGCTCAAAGTTAAGCCGAACAGCTGATTATTAAAAGGACAGTTGAGCACCTGTTTTCATCACTATTTAACAATAGTTTTGTGATAATTTTTTTTGATAAAGGTTTGATTATTAGTTGTTTGTTTGATTTGTGTGTATGCCTTGACACCAAAAAAAAGCCATTCCCAAAAAGGAATGGCTACGGGGGAAAAGGCACGGATGCGGTGTACCCTTACGGGAACCAGATCTCGCCGGCATAACCGCTTCCGGTGCCGTCAGCGTAGACTGGGCCATCGGGAGGAAAAACAAACATATGGTCTAAATATCCTAATATGGATCCAATACCTCCATTGATGGCCTGTTTTTCAATAGTTGTCAACGTTTCCATAGCTCAAGGTTTAAAGTGTTAGACAAATAAGGATTCATCAACTGGGGGCCGGTCAGGGCCGGGACAGGCCTGTGAGCGCCTGGTTAAAGCGTACCGGCCCGATCTCATAATCATCAGCAGGCCAGTGCAGGCTTCGGGAAGGGTAGGCCTTCAATCCGCCTTCGGTGGCTAACATTTCCTGTAGGTTCAACTTTTTCATAGTTCGAAATTTTTAGATTCAGAATCAATGGATCAAGGATGCTGGCAGCCGCCATCCGCTTCAATGTCAATGCTGTTAATGGAATTGACGATGTCGCCAATGGTGGTGCTGATAATAGCAGGGAAGAGTGCTCCTCCATTAGCCTGGAGCATTTCTTCGGCAGACAGAACCGGGCATGGTGTGGTGGTTGCATGGATCATGATAATTAGGATTTTGGTTTGAAAATGGAGGCTTTTGCCGCCTTTATTAATCATTCACAAGATACAAGCCGCCACTCTACTATGGCTGGAGTTGTGTTAAAGTTCAGGTAGGGAGCAAAAAAGAAGGCCGCTCCTGGGAGCGGCCTTGTGATCTATGGATCAGGTGTTTGCTGGCCGGGCACGCTTACGGGAACCAGACCTCGTTGTACTGGCCGTCGCCGTCGTCGTCTACGTATACGCCACAGGGGCCGCCGCCGTAGAGAGCGCAGAGGATCCTGCTGATGACATTGCCGCCATTGGTTTGTTGCATTTCTTGTAGTTCTAACTTTTTCATAGCTAAAAATTTTTGGATGAATTAATAAGTTTTGGAAAAGACGGGTCAGGGATGGTAAACGGTTCCGCCGCCACAGCCGCAGTTGGGGTCCTCTATCATGTCGATCAGGGTGTCGGCGACAGCGATCAGAAATGTAAAGGGATCTACCCAGCCACCATAGGCATCAGACGTTTCGGCATGGTTCAGCTCGCGGTAATTCAGTTGTTCTGCATTTTTCATGGTTAAAAAAGTTATGGTTAAAAAATAAAGTGAATAGCCTTTTTTTTAATCTACAATTCAAAGGTACGGGCTGCCACTCTACTATGGCTGGAGTTGTGTTAAAGTGGCGTTTTTTTAATGGCAACCTTTAGTTTGTTGGGCTGAGGCGAAGTAATTTAAAAAAAAGAGCCTCCGCCCGGGGGCGAGGCTCAATAAAGCACAAAGCAAAAGAAGTGCGTAGAGAGAAACCAGTTTTTCAGGGGGTCACAGTCCCGCCGTTTCGTTTTTTCCGCTCCACCAGGAAAGGATACAACCGCTGAACCATGGAACCATCGCCCCATAACTCCCTCCTCTTGCCCTGCTTGCTTCCTGTTCACTAAGTGTATTCTCTTCGAAGCCAAAGTGAAAACGGACGGGATGGAGGTAGAGGTAAGACTGCCGGTACTTGCAGTAGGCGATGGGAGCGCCCAGTTGTTTCAGTTCTTTGAGCGTCTGGTAGAGCTTACTCTGCGAGACCCCAAGTTTCTGTGCGAACTGCCCGGGGTTACCTGTTCGCTTATATTGTATCATCCGGTGGATGCGTTGTACGCGGTCTAGTTTTTCCAGCAAAGACATGAGATAAGGTTTTACAGATGTTCTGATTGAAAATCAGGCCAGTGCCCCGTTCATGTGAACCCTGACCGGCAGGGGGAATTGTTTTTCCCAAAGCCGGTAATAATGGCCCCGGCGCTGAAGCAGTTCCTGGTGGCCCCCTTGCTCCCGGATGGCGCCGTTCTCCAGTACTACGATCTGGTCGGCATTCATCACCGTACTGAGGCGGTGGGCAATGATAATGATGGTCTTTCCACGTTGCTTCAGGGTTTGAATGGCCCGCTGGACAAACTCTTCGGAGATAGAATCCAGCGATGAGGTCGCTTCATCCAGGATGAGGATCTCCGGGTCGCGATAGAGGGCGCGGGCCAGTGCCAGGCGTTGCCGTTGTCCGCCCGAGAGGTTGGCGCCGTTCTCCCCCAGGTAGGTATTGAACTCCGCCGGCAGGCTCTTGATCAGGGCTTCCAACCCTAGCAACTGGCAGGTTTCCATCACGCGCTGCATATCGGGATGCACCTCTCCAACGGCTATATTTTCGACCACGTTTCCGGCAAAGAGGTCCAGTTTTTGGGGCACTACGCTGGCCCACCGCCGGAGGCTGTCGTCGGAGATGTATTTGATGTCAAACTGGCCAATGCGGATGCTGCCCTCCTGAAGCGGGTATATCTTTTGGATCAGTGCAGCCAGGGTAGATTTTCCGGAGCCGCTTTCCCCAACGACGCCTGTTATTTTTCCCCGGGGAATGAGCAGGTTGAGGCCTTCAAAGACACTCTTCCGGGACCCGTAGCGGAAGTGGACGTTCTCGAATCGGATGTCTCCGATCATTTCGGGGCGCAATTCCATTTGCCTGCCTTGTTCCTGCAGCTCGATATCGAACACTTCAAACAGGCGGTCTGCAGCGATGAGGGCGTTCTGAATGGCCTTGTTGAAGTGGATGATCGACTGGGAAGGGCCGGTAAAATAGCTGACCAATGCATAGAAGGAAAGCAGTTCTCCCGGGGTGATCATCTTGTGAATGACGAAGTACGAGCCTACCCACAACAGGATGATGACGAACAGCTTGCTGACAAATTCGGTGCTGTGGACGGAGAATACGGTATTCAACCCCGAGCGGTAGCTGCAATTGAGCAGGTTGATGATCCGGGATTCCGTTTTGGCCCGGGCAAAGGTTTCCAGCCCGAACAGCTTGATCGTTTTGATGGCGTTCAGGGATTCCACCAGCTGGCTTTCCAACTCGGCCGCCCGCTGCATCAGTTGCCGTTCCCGCTTTTTGTTCAGGCCATTGGCAATCCCGTAAATGAGGCCATAGAGGGGGACGATCGCAAAGAGGATCAGCCCCAGTTTCCAGTAGTAAGTGAACATCAGCCCGAACGAAAAGAACAAGACCATCACATTGACCAGGAGGTTGATCACCACATCGTTGACGAAGGTGCGGATCTTGATCGCGTCATTGACCCGGGAGATGATCTCGCCTACCCGCATGGTATCAAAGAAGCGTTGAGGGAGCCGGAGCAGGTGTTTGTAATATTCTACAAGCAACAGGGCATCGATCTTCTGCCCGGTGCGTATGGTGAAGACGTTCTTCAGCAGGCCGATGAAGACCTGTATCCCCAGCAGAATAAGCATGCCCACGCTCAGCAGGTTCAGCAGGTTGATGTTGCCTTCCACCAATACAAAGTCGGTGATCTTCTGGATGTAGATCGAGGTCGACAGGCCCAGCAGGGTATACACCACCGCTCCGAACAGCGCCTGTACGAGGACGGCCTTGTGCGGCCGGGCGAGTTCCCAGAAGCGCTTCCAGGCCGGCACCCGGTGGTTGCCCGGGCGGAAGCCCTCGTTGGGCGTCAGCAGCACCAGTATCCCCGTCCACATATCCCGGAATGCTTCTTTCGATAATTTGACGCGCCGCCCAATGGCAGGGTCCATGATGACGACGCTTTTTTTGCTCACCTTGAAGATCACCACAAAGTGGTGGAGGCCCCCATCGGCGATCACATGGGCGATAGCCGGCAAAGGGATCTGGGGCAGGCAGCTGATATCGCCCCGGACGCCTTTGGCGGAGAAGCCCAGCTTTTCGGCCGCTTCCAGAATGCCCAGGACGTTGGTGCCCTTCTGGTCCGTACTGGCCAGTTGCCGGATGCGGGAGATGGGCAGTTTCAGGTTGTAATAAGCGGATATGGACGACAGGCAGGCGGCGCCGCAGTCGGTAATATCGTGTTGTTTGATATTGGTTTTCATAGCTTTGGATTTTACTGCAAGTTTCCGGTTGCAGAGTAAGGAATGGGCGGCCGGAAGTTCACTTACCCCAATTTCGGGTTCAGCCATTTGTCGGCCTTGTCATACAGCAATTGGTAAAGGCTTCGCCTGGTGATGGAGAAACGGGCCGTCAACGTCATACCCTTTTTGAGCTTCCCCCGGTAGCCGTTCTTCAACTGCAGATGGGATTCCCGCAGGGAGCATTTGACGGTAAATACCGGCTGCTCCTGATCGTGGACGATGTCCTCCGAAACCTGCACTACCGTACCGCTGGCCAGGCCCCATTGGTTGTAATTATAGGCGTCGACCTGGAACTGTACCGCCATGCCTTCACGGATGAGCCCTATGTTGGCCGGGGAGATAAAACATTCCACGATCAGGGTGTCATCGGCAGAGATCGTAGCCAGAGGCTGGCCGGGGGAAACGAAGTTGCCGGCCAGCAGGCCGTCGCACTGGGTGATGGTACCGCTGATGGGCGCTATGATGAAGTAATCCCCTTTTTCCCGTTCCATCTTTTGGGCGGCCGCCTGCAACTCCAGGTTTTCCTTTTTGTAGCGCTCCAGTTCGAGTTGCCAGTTCCGGCGATATTGTTCCCGGATAGAATGTAACACCCGCTGCGCCAGGTTGGCATCGAATTCGGCCTGTTCGAATTCCACCCTGGCGATAGCGCCGGCGCTGAACAATTGGCCGCTGCGCTGCAGCGCCCGCTGGGTGAAATCCACCTGCAGCTGTTGTTCAGCTACCTTCTGGTGGTATTGTATGTATTCCTGGTAATACAGGGAGGTTTCCAACCCTTTCAGGCTATCCGTCTCCATTGCGGACAGGCGCTGCAGGTCTCGGATGTAGGAGGCGTTGAGAGATTGCTGTTCCCGGAGGCCGGTGAGCTGTTCGTCGAGCTTATCGGTGCTCAGCACCAGCAGCGTATCTCCCCGGCCGGCCGGCAGCCCTTCTCTGAGTAAGGAGGCCTTTACCTGGGCGTAAACCGGAGCCACCAGGATGTTGTTCTTCTGCCTGGCGCGGATGATGGCGCGGCTCTGCTTGCTGATGTCTACTTCGATCAGGGGCAAAGAAAGGAGCGTTGCGGCCAGGCAGAATAATACCGTAGAGTAGATCACCTGGCTGCGCACGCTCTGGCGGGCACAAAGGCCCTCTACACTTTCCTTGACAAATTCGAAAGGAAAGATGGGGGTTTTCATAGCTTTAGTGATAGGTTTAAAAGTTTTAAAGTGTTCGGGGCAACAGGGCTGTGGCCGGACTTAAGTGCCCTCGGCCAGTTTCTCCACCAGTTGATGGACCACCCGGCTGTTCCAGTTGGCTGCACCTCTATGGTAGATGTGCAATCCGGCATTATGAGACAAAAAGGAAAGCGGCAGGGAGTGGGTCAGGCTATCGGTTACGGGAGTATTCACCAGCCGGTAGGCCGGGAAGGTGTAGCCCTTTCGTTCCATAAATACCCGGATCCGGCTTTCAGCATCTTCCGTAGAGATGACGAAGAACGCCATCTTGTCTTTTTGCGCCTGATAAAGCTTTTCAATGGTGGGCATTTCACTAAGGCACGGGCGGCACCAGGTGGCCCAGAAACTGACGAAGGCCAGGCTGTTGCCGGTGTTCAACATGACAGTATCTCCATCTGACAGCCGAATGGCCTGCAGTCCTTCAAACGGGCTGGGCGCTGGTTCGTCCAGGATTTTCGGAGGCGGTTTCATCTCTGCAAAACCAGGGTCCTCAGCCATCTGCTTTATAAAGATGTTACCCATCAGGAACAAAAAGAAGAAAAGGCCAAGCAATACGAAAAGAATGTTCTTTACCATAACTTATAAGGTTACGAGGTTAGAAAATCGGACAATCAACAGCCGGCCGTTTTCCACGATCCTGTATTGGCCGCAGCCGATGGTTGCCGCAGGTATTCCCAGTTTGCTGCAGAGGGACACCGGTAGGGCATAGGCTTCTTCGATCAGGAAGTACCCCCTGCCAAAGTGTTGTTGTCGTGTTTGTGGGCTGATACTGTCAGGTAGAAAAGCCAGTTCCAACAAGCTGTTTTCTGGCGCTGAGGCCAATGCCCAGCCGCTGCACTGTTTACATTTGCCGTTTTTGCGGCGGGGTGGGGCTCCGGCCAACTCGATCCGGCAGATACCATAATTGACACATTGCCGGCTGGGCACGCCGAATTCCACGTCTACCAGTAATTGGCCGGGGCCTGTCCTGGGCTTTTCAGGGCTGAAAGCGCTTATTTTCCTTGTCATTTTTTGATTCCTTGGTAAAATTATTGATATTTATACTTCATTTAAAGGACAGTTCGTCTCATCTGCGCGAGGTATAATTTTTTCAAAAATCAGCTCTTAAAAAAGATAACTCTCTGTTATCTAGTTTTTTATGTCCGTGTGATTGATTAAAAAACCAACCATTTTTCATTACTGGTGTAAAATGCTGTGAACGCAGGCAAGGGTTGAAGGCTGATGGCTTGGGTGCATACCATAAAACCGACAAGCACCAGCCAACAACCCGATCCTGCCTCCTACAGGTCTAGATCCTCCTGGATAATGGTATTCTTTCTGCCTGAATCCGAAGGAATTATGTGGAAATGACTTTGTGGATGGAGGGATCCCTCTTTCCGGAGTGCTTGATGTGTGGCAAAGGGCTTCATAGCAATAGGTGTTTAGTTTTCGGTAATCGTTTTGATTGAAAGGATGACTCAAAACTATTGCATTTTTTTTGCTAATGCCAGGACAGTTATCCGTGCTTTTTCACCGGGTTATTGAGAAATGTTTTCGTGAAAAAATTATTTAAAACACTGAATTGCAATTAGTTGTATTGCAGGTGGATTAGTAAAACGAAAACTTTGGTTGGATGAAAACGCTCCTTGAACTGGTTCGCATCGTTACGAAAAACAAGATTCGCCACATCGAAGTGCTGGGAAAGGCTTCCGACAGCAACGGCAAGCTGATGGGCTTGTACGATGCCCTCTGCGCTGGCAAGGTCAAAACAGATGAAGAAGCTCTGATTTATCTTTATGGTACGAGGTCTCAGCCTTCCAGCTACCGAAACCTGAAATCCGGGCTGAAGAGGCGGTTGCTCAACAGCCTGCTCTTCATCAATCTTGCGGATCCTTCTCTGAACGAACAGGAAAAGGCCTACTATACTTGTCAGAAAGACTGGGCGGCGGTAAGGGTGCTGCTGCGTATGGGGGCTCGCAAGCTGGCGATCAGGTTGGCAGAAAGCGTCCTAAAGCAAGCCCTGCATTTCGACCTGACCGAAATTATCGTGCAGGCTACCCAGGTTTTGCGCTTTCACTACGGTACCCGGACAGGTGAAGTAAAGAAGATGCAGCAGTACAATGCGCTGCATAAGCGTTACCGGGAAGCTTGGCAGTTTGAGTCACTGGCTGAAGAATATTACATTTTGCTCATTGCCAACTACATCAAAGAGCGGTCGGTAAAAACAGAGGTGAGCCGCCAGGCACTGGAATATTACAATGGGCTGGAGAATGCCATGGTAGAATTTAAAACCTACCGCCTGCTGTTCCTGGGTAACCTGATCCGCATCATTGCCTATCGTTCGGTCAACGACTACAACAATACCGTGGAGAGTTGCGAGAGAGCCATCCGGGCTTTCGAGGAAAAAGCGTATGAGGTAAAAACTCCGATTTATACTTTCCTGCACCAGCAGATCCTTGCCCACATACAACTCAAGCAATTTGAAGAAGGGCGGCGTACGGCCGACAAAGCAGCCGGGCTCATTCCCGCCGGCTCCGTCAATTGGTTTGTCAATATGGAGATGTTGCTTATTCTGGCACTTCACACCCGGCAGTATCAGCGCGCCTGTGAAGTATACCAGGAAGCCATCAGCCATCCCCGCTTCTCCCATTTGCGGGATGTCGACAAGGAACAATGGCGCATCAATGGAGCCTACATCCACTTCCTGCTGGAAGCCGGAAAGGCTACCGCCCTTAAAGACAAAAGCCGGATGAGGAAGTTCCGGCTGGGGCGTTTTCTCAACGACGTTCCTGTGTTCTCGCGGGATAAACAGGGGATGAACGTGGCCATTCTCATCATTCAGATCCTCTTCCTCATTGTCAAAAAACGCTATAATGAAGCCATAGACCGGATCGACGCCGTCAACAAATACCGCATGCGCTATCTCGTGAAAGACAAGGCCTTGAAACGGAGCAACTGCTTTGTCAAAATGTTGTTGCAGATCCCCTTGTGCAATTTTCACAAGGCTGCCGTGTTGCGTAAATCTGAAAAATACTACGAGCAGCTCACTGCCGTACCCCTGGAAGTGGCCAATCAAACCCACGGGATCGAGGTCATCCCATACGAAGATCTATGGGAACTCGTCCTTGAATCTTTGAATACAAAGTTCTATAAGCGGCGCCGATAAACGGACGCTATCTGCTGAGGCTTACCGCTGGCATCAGTATGCGTGCAAGCTCGTGCTGCCAATTGCGGCGCAGCAAAGTTCACAGACAACGAACCAATCCTCTACCGCCTGCACCTGGCCGGCCACATATCCCATTTTCCTCAAGTTGTTTCAGGGCACCTTTGGGCCATCCCATTTTTTGTACGTACTTTTGGTTCTTCCAATCAACTCCCAGGCCAACCGATCCGTTACCGAAACGGCTTCACATCAAAAGCGCAAATATGAGAACAATACTTTTCAGCTTAGCACTCCTGCTCCTGGCAACGGGCTGCGGCCAGCCGGCCGAAAAGCAGGCGAAAGGCCTCCCCCGCATCGCCATTGCCGGCCTGGCCATTGAGTCCAGCACTTTCTCGCCGGCCCTCACCCACGAGGAAGCCTTTCACGCCAAAACGGGGGAGGACGTATTCTCGCTCTACCCCTTCTTTGCTCCGGACTCCCTGGCCCGCAAGCGGGCGGAATGGATACCGACGGTGAAAGGCCATGCCCTGCCCGGAGGCATCGTCACCCGGGAGGCCTATGAATCGCTGGTGACAAAAACACTGAATATGCTCCGCGAGAATGGCCCCTATGATGGCCTCTTCTTCGATATCCACGGCGCAATGAGTGTTGTCGGGCTGGACGACCCGGAAGGGGACTTCATCCTCCGCATCCGGGAAGTCATCGGGAAGGAGCCCGTCATCTCCACCTGCATGGACCTGCACGGCAACGTTTCCCCGAGACTGGCCCAAAATACCGACCTGATCACCTGCTTCCGGCTGGCGCCCCACGAAGACGCTATGGAATCGAAGAAGCGTGCCGTGGACAACCTGCTGGACAGGATCGAAAGCGGAAAGGGCAAACCGGTTTACAAGGCCTGGATACCGGTGCCCATCCTGTTGCCGGGAGAAAAAACGAGCACCCGGATAGAACCGGGGAAAAGCCTGTACGCTAAAGTCGCCCCGGCGGCCCGACAGGAGGGCGTCATCGACGCCGCCATCTGGGTGGGCTACGCCTGGGCCGACGAGCCGCGCAACCACGCCGTGGTGATGGTGACGGGAGACGATAAGGAGAAAGTAACGACGGCAGCTGAGGAACTCGCCCAAAGCTTCTGGGACGTGCGCTCCGAATTCGTGTTTGTGGCGCCTACCGCTCCGCTCAAGGAATGCCTCGACAAAGCCATCGCCAGCGACAAGCGCCCGTTCATGATCAGCGACATGGGCGATAACCCCACCGCCGGAGGTGCCGGAGATGTGACCTGGACATTGAGGGAAATCCTGGCCCGCCCCGAATTCCAAACCGAGAGCGGCCCTTCCCTGATCTATGCCTCCCTGCCCGGGCCGGAACTGGTGGAAAAGGCCGTCGAGGTGGGCGTTGCCGGAATCGTGGAAGCCTTTGCCGGCGCCGCGGTTGACGATCGTTATGCCCCTCCGATAAAGCTTACCGGTAAGGTAGAAGCCATCGAACACGGTGATGAACATGCCGAAACGGAGGTGGTGGTCAAGGTGGGCAGCGTGCACGTCATCGTCACCAAAAAGCGCAAACCCTATCACCATGAGGCCGATTTCACCCGCCTGGGATTGAATCCACGGGAAACAGATATCGTCGTCGTCAAGATCGGCTATCTGGTGCCGGAACTGTACGATATGCGGGCCGACTGGATCATGGCCCTGACTCCCGGCGGGGTGGATCAGGACCTGGAGCGGCTCGATTACAAGCGGATAAAAAGGCCGATGTTCCCGTTAGATAAGGATATGGCCGATCCGGATCTTGGGGCCAGGCTGGTTCCTTCCTCAGCACAAGCTGATTGAGCCGGCCGAGTGGGGACATTCAAATCGCTGTGGGATCGACGTTAGAATGTCGGCCTGTTTTTGGGCCACCCGTCTGAGATTGGACAGATTGTTCCAGGGGCGTGTACGATGTACGGGCCAATGGCATCCCTTGGGCATGTACGGTGTACAGGGCTGTCCAACTTTAGAATAGTAGCCTGTTTTTTGATTTTTGGCCTGAAATGCAGGATCTTACGCTTAAATTGATTCTGTTCATATACTTGTTTCCTATCTCGAATTGAAAAATTTGGGGTGATTATTTTTAAGCCAGAACCCAGATACCCAGCAATATGACCAAGCGCTACCCCTTCAAATTCCTCGACGCCTACAACCCAACAGACACCGACATCTTCTTCGGCCGCGACGAGGAGATAGAGGCCCTTTACCAAATGACCTTCCAAAGCGATATTCTTTTGGTATACGGCGCTTCTGGCACCGGCAAGACCAGCCTGATCAATTGCGGGCTGGCCAGCCGCTTCCAGGCCCACGACTGGCTGGCGCTAAACATCCGGCGGGGCAATGGCCTCAACGCTTCCTTACAGCAAAAACTGGAGGAAGCTACTGCCGGCGTTACGGCGGGAGCACCGGACCTGGATCTGTCCTGGTTGGATGAAGGCGAAGCGGATGTCGCTGGCTCTGCCCTTGGCCGGCAATTACAGGAGATTTATCGCCGGTACTTCCGGCCCATCTATCTGATCTTCGACCAGTTCGAAGAACTGTACATCCTGGGCAGTAAGGCCGAGCAGGCCCAATTTATTCGTAATGTACAGGAGATCCAGTCTGTGGAGCAGCCCGTCAAAATGATCTTTGTGATCCGGGAGGAATACCTGGGCCATCTGTTTGAGTTCGAGCGGGCTGTGCCCCAGTTATTGCGCAAGAAATTGCGAGTAGAACCGATGAACCTGGACAAGGTAGGCCAGGTGGTGTGGGGAGCTGCCGCGCTCAGTCGCTCCAATATTCGGTTGGAGGCCGGGCAGGAAGTTCAAATCGTGGAAGGAATTTTCCAGAAGATCAAGGGCGACGAGCAGACCCTGGCCATTCAATTGCCCTATCTCCAGGTATTCCTGGATAAGTTGTACCTGCACGTCACCGGCGATGAAGGGCGGCAGGCCGACGCGTTGTTTACCCGCCAGGCCCTGTCTGAGATCGGAGACATCGGCGATGTCTTGCGCGACTTTCTGGAAGAACAGGCCATACGGATCCAAAAATCATTGAGGGGCCGGCATCCGAATTTACCCGAAGATACCGTCTGGCAGATCCTCTCCCCCCTGGCGACCCTGGAAGGTACCAAGGAACCCATAATGGAAACCAACCTGATCAAGAGGCTACCCAGCCTGCATGCCGCTGTCGTCAGTGAAGGCCTGCGCTTGCTGGAACAGGGCCGCATCCTACGCTATGACGAAAATGAAGGCCGCTACGAGGTTGCCCACGACAGCCTGGCCGCCCGCATCGCCGAGCATCGCAACGACGATGAGATCGCCATGCTGGAGATCCAGCGCCTCATTACCAGCCAGATGGCGTTAAAGGCCGAGGCCCGGGCGCTGTTTACCGAAAAGCAGCTAAACCTGATCGATCCGTACTTGGGTAAACTGGTCCTGGAACCGGAAGCCTTACAACTGATCGAAGAAAGCCGGCGGTGGGTAAAAGCCAGGGGGCGAAGGGCAAGACGGCGAAATCTGATCATCGGCAGCATATTGGCAACGGCAGCCGTGGTAGCGATCTTTTTTGCCCTACGGGCGAACACGCAAACCAGGATTGCCAATAATGCCTTAGCAGAAGCTGAGCAAAAACGAGCACAGGCAGTACGCGCCGACAGCCTGTCCCAGATCGAGAAGGTCAGTGCGATCCAAGCCAAAGAAGAGGCCACCCGCCAGGCCGAAATGGCCCAACGCTCGGATAGCCTGGCCCAGGCCGAAAAGGGAAAGGCCATTGATGCCCGAAATAATGCCCTCCGCCAACGATCCATTGCCCAACGCCAGGCGGACATCGCCGAGGCACGGCGGCTGGCGTTTATTGCCAAACAATTGGCCGGTGAGCACCTGTATACGGATGCACTGCACGTAGCCCTGGCTGCTTACCAGCGGGCGGATCCCCAACCCCTGGAAACATACCAGGCCTTCAGCAGTATTTTTAAAGAGGCGATTGACAATAGTCTCCCAGTTATTACCGGTGAGCTCCAGGGTCATACTTCCGACGTTTACTCCGCGAGCTTCTCCCCCGATGGACAACATATCCTAACTCATTCTGAAGATCGTACGGCCAAATTGTGGGATCTCCGGGGCAACATCCTGGCCGATCTCAATGAGGATAATATCTCCGTGCAATCCGCCAGCTTCTCTCCCGATGGACAGCGCATCGTAACCGGTTCTTCGAAAACCGCCAAAGTATGGGACCTCCATGGCAAACTCAGGGCCGAACTCAATGGCCATACTAACTCCGTATTATCCGCCAGTTTCTCCCCAGATGGACAACGCATCGTAACCAGTTCATTCGATCGGACCGCCAAGTTGTGGGATCTCCAGGGTACGCTCCTGACCGATTTCAATGGGCATTCTGCCGGCGTTACCTCCGCCGTTTTCTCCCCGGATGGGCGCCGCATCTTGACCGTTTCCAGAGATACTACGGCCAAATTGTGGGATCTCCATGGTAATCTTCTGTCCGATCTCCGGGGGCATACTGATATCGTTAGATCCGCTGTTTTCTCCCCGGATGGGCGCCGCATTTTGACCGCTTCCAAAGATCATACGGCCAAGTTGTGGGATCTCCAGGGTATGCTCCTGGCCGATTTCAATGGGCATTCTGCCGGCGTTACCTCCGCCGTTTTCTCCCCGGATGGGCGCCGCATTTTGACCGCTTCTTACGATAAAACCGCCAAATTGTGGGATCTCCAGGGTACGCTCCTGGCCGATTTCAATGGGCATTCTGCCGGCGTTACTTACGCTGTTTTCTCCCCGGATGGACAACGCATTTTGACCAGTTCATTAGATGATACGGCCATATTGTGGGATCTCCAGGGCAAGCTCCTAGCCGATCTCCGGGGGCATACTGATATCGTTAGAACCGCCGTTTTCTCCCCGGATGGGCGCCGCATTTTGACCGCTTCCAAAGATCATACGGCCAAGTTGTGGGATCTCCAGGGTGATCTCCCGACTGATCTACGGGGGCATTCTGCCGGCGTTACCTCCGCCGTTTTCTCCCCGGATGGACAACGTATTTTGACCGTTTCATTAGATGATACGGTCAAGTTGTGGGATCTCCAGGGTAAGCTTCTGGCCGATTTCCTGGGGCATTCTGCCGGCGTTACCTCCGCCGTTTTCTCCCCGGATGGACAACGTATTTTGACCGTTTCATTAGATCATACGGCCAAGTTGTGGGATCTCCAGGGTAGGCTCCTGGCCAATCTTCAGGGGCATACTGAACGCGTTATCTCTGTCGTTTTCTCCCCGGATGGGCGCCGCATTTTGACCGGTTCATTAGATGATACGGCCAAGTTGTGGGACCTCCAGGGTAAGCTCCTGGCCAATCTTCAGGGGCATACTGAACGCGTTACCTCTGTCGTTTTCTCCCCGGATGGGCGTCGTATTTTGACCGGTTCCGGAGATGATACGGCCAAATTGTGGGATCTCCAGGGCAATCTCCTGGCCGATCTCCGAGGGCATACTGCCGGCGCTTTCTATGATGTTACCTCCGCCGTTTTCTCCCCGGATGGGCGTCGTATTTTGACCGCTTCCAGAGATAAAACTGCTAAATTGTGGGATCTCCAGGGGAATCTCCTGGTCAATCTCCAGGGGTATACCGCGGTTTTCTCCCCGGACGGGCGCCGCATTTTGACCGTTTCTAACGATATAACTACTAAATTGTGGGATCTCCAGGGGAATCTCCTGGTCAATCTCCAAGGGCATACTGACTGGGTTACCTCCGCCGTTTTCTCCCCGGACGGGCGCCGCATCTTGACCGGTTCTGATGATCATACGGCCAAATTGTGGGATCTTCAGGGCAATATCCTGGCCGATCTCCAGGGGCATACTGCTAGCGTTAGATCTGCCATTTTCTCCCCGGACGGGCGCCGCATCTTGACCGGTTCAGAAGATCATACAGCGAAATTGTGGCTGGCTCCCAGCTATTATGAGACTTGGGTAAACAGCATGGGCCTGGCCCCGCTGACAGAAGCGAAAAAGAAGGAGTATGGATTAGAGTGATGGGCTTTTGGTATGCTCCAGGGGGTAAAGGCTGGTTTCCATGATCAAGGCCTGAAATATTTTTTCAACCTTCAAACCCATTCCAGTGCAATGTCTTGGTTAACCCGGCAGCGCCTGTTTGCCAATACTGCCAGGCAGGTTTATCGAAAATAATGGATGGCGCCTTTGCGTTGACATTAGCAAAAAACATCACATTAATGAGTAATACTACCTATTGGTTTCTCCTCTTGTGGTTTATCCTCAGCACCCCGCCCGCGGTCGGGCAAACACCCCCTCCAGCAGGCACCTACCAGGATCTGGTAACGCTGTTCCACGAATGGCGGGCTTTCGAAGCCCCGCCCCTCCGCGCCGGCGCCCCTGATTACACCGCCGAGACTTTCGAAAAACGCTGGCCGGAGTTCAAAAAAATGCGTGCCCGCTTGTTGGCCATCGACACCACCGGTTGGCCGATAGCGCAGCAGGTGGACTGGCGCCTCGCCTGGGCGGAGATGAACGGCTACGATTTCAACCAGCGGGTACTCCAACCCTGGGCGCGCGATCCGGCCTTCTACAAATCCGTCTGGACGGAACGCTCCGATGTGCCCGCCCACGAAGGGCCCACCCACCACCGCACCACGGAGATCTGGACGTATGCTTTCCCCCTCAGCCCACCCGAAAGGGACAGGCTGCTGAAGGACCTGAAGGTGATCCCCCCGCTGAACGCCCAGGCCAGGCTCAACCTCACCGGCAATGCCCGGGACCTCTGGGTTGCCGGCATCCGCGATATCCGGGGGCAGAGCAGTGACTTAAAGGATATTCTCGGTCGTCCAGGCGTCAGAGAGGACGCCGCCCTGGTGTCGGCGATCGAGGCCGCCATCACCTCTACCGGCGATCTGGCCCTCTGGCTGGAAGCGGAAGCCCAAACCAAGACGGGCCCCTCCGGCATTGGGAAGGACAACTATACCTGGTACCAGCAGAACGTACACCTGGTACCTTTAACCTGGGACGACGAGGTGATGCTTCTGAAGCGGGAACTGGCCCGCGCCTGGTCCGCCCTGAAACTGGAGGAGCACCGCAACCGCAACCTGCCGGAGCTCATCGCCGCCAACTCGCCGGAAGCCTACGCCGAGCTGGCGGAGCGGTCGGCCCGGAGCCTGATGAATTTTCTGGAGCAGGATGAAATGGTAACCGTCAAGGATTATTTCGAGCCGGCCCTGCGGGAGCACCTGGGGGAGTACGTCCCCGAGGAGACGCGCCATTTCTTCTGGATCACCGCCCATTACGATCCCCGGCCGCTCTATTCCCATTTCTACCACTGGTTCGAACTGGCGCGGATGGACAACGAGCCGCACGCCAGCCCCATCCGCCGCGGGCCGTTGCTTTACAATATCTTCGACTCCCGCAACGAAGGGCTGGCCACCGCCGTGGAGGAAATGTTCCTGCAGGCGGGCCTGTACGATGACGACCCGCGGGTGCGCGAGATCGTCTACATCCTGATCGCTCAGCGCGCCGCCCGGGGGTTGGGTTCCCTCTACGCCCACGCCAATGTGATGACGATGGAGGAGGCGGGCGGCATCCATTCGGAATACACACCGCGCGGGTGGATGAAGACGGAAAAGGAACTGCTCCTCTTTGAGCAGCACCTTTACCTGCGCCAGCCCGGGTACGGTACCAGCTACATCACCGGCAAATACCTGGTGGAGGACGCCCTGGCGGATTTTGCCCGGATTAAGGAAGCCCGTGGAGAACCGTTCCACATCAAAGATTTCTTCGACCGGCTGAATGCTATGGGCAATATTCCGATTTCGCTGGGGCACTGGGAAATGACGGGAGAGTGAAGAAGTAAATGAAGCCATTAACGAGAAGTTTCTTTATTTTTCGACCGGAAGCCAAAACAGCAAACAAGTGAAAAGCCAGAAAGAAACCTTATCCCGCGCCCTCACCGAAAAATTACCCAACGGTTATGCCTTCGACATGATCTATGTGGAAGGAGGGGTGTTTCAGATGGGCGGCGCCGACGACGATGCCTATTACGATGAGCAGCCCGTCCACGAAGTGAAATTGGACCGTTTGTACATTGGCCAATATCCCGTCGTGCAGGCCCTCTGGGCGGCCGTCATGGACAAGGATGCTCCCGTCTCAGCAGAGAACAGGGAGCATCCGATGGAAATGGTGTCCTGGGAAGACGCCCAGTCCTTTATTCAAAAGCTCAATGAGATCACCGGCAAAACTTACCGGCTGCCTACGGAAGCGGAATGGGAGTATGCCGCCCGTGGCGGGCAGCAGGGGCACGGCTACATCTACGCCGGCAGCAATGATCTGGATGAAGTGGGCTGGTACGTGAGGAACAGTGACGGCAAAGAAAAAACAGTTGGCCGGAAAAAGCCCAACGAGCTCGGCATATACGGCATGAGCGGCAACGTGCTGGAATGGTGCCAGGACTTGTACAGCGGCAACTACTATGAGGAGTGTAAAAGGCAAGGCGTTGTGGAAAACCCACAGGGGCCGGCGAAGGGTACTTTCCGCGTTCTGCGCGGCGGTTCCTGGTACCTCGAAGCCCAGCGCTGCCGGTGTACTTATCGCCACTACGACCCGCCGAGCGGCCGTTTTACAGATATGGGGTTTCGGCTGGCGTTGTCCTTTGAGGGGAAGTGATTTTTCGTGCTGATAATTCACTGTACCTGCTATACGGATTGTAAAGTGGATTCCACATTTCCCCGTTGCCCGCCAGTGGTACGCCCAGTTGCTGATGATGCCATCTTCGTTCCCCCCGGCATGAAGCATGAGTTCTTCAACCAAACCGAAGAGCCCGTGGAGTTCGTACTGCTGATGTTCGGGGAAGGCGCCTGAACTGGTTAGCAGCCCGGAAAGTATTTCATGAAAAAGCACTGGGGCCTATGGTATTGCATTTCGCCACGCCCGCCGTCCGGGAAAATTGTGATATTGATGGAGGGCAGGGTGCCACCAGCCATGCCTGGAGCGGCACCCACCCACTTCCTGTCCACCGAGGTGCTGGGCGTCAACCTCGGGTTCAATAAACCCTTCGGCCCGAAAGTAGTGGGAATTCGCCCGTAATCTGCTATCTTAACCTGGGCGGAGGGCAAGGTAGCCCACCCGGCAGTCCCGGTATGGGGGGGGAAATCCGGGATGATCAGCTGTGGCTGGATTGTGAAGCTCCGGAAGGTTCCAAACAATAGGAGTCATCCCGAATTTTGGATTGGAACGCGGACGCCGCAGATAACGCGGGTTTTCGCGGACAGCTCAGGCAAGGCACTTATCCGCGCGATCCGCACAATCCGCGTCATCGTCCGACGCCAAAGCTATGGGCGACGGCGTCCGTGTTCTATCCCTGATCGGCGCTAATCCGCGTTCCATTTTCTATTACGTCCACCCCTCAAATAGTAAGCATGCTTAGGTTCACCACGCTCTTCCTCCTTTTTGCCCTGGCAGGCGGCCACCTTCCAGAGCCGCCGGGTACTTTACCTGCCGACACCCTTCCCAATTTTGTCTTCATCTTCGCCGATGACCTCGGCTATGGCGACCTGGGCTGTTTTGGGGCTACCGATATTTACACCCCCAACATCGACCGCATGGCAGCGGAAGGTGTGAAATTTACCGATTTTTACTCGGCATCTTCGGTATGCAGCCCTTCCCGCGCGGGCCTGCTCACCGGCAGGATGCCCCAGCGGATGGGCATCAACGGGGTGTTCTTTCCGGAAAGCTTTACTGGAATGCCGGTAGAGGAAGTGACCATTGCTCAGCAGCTGAAAAAGAAAGGCTACGCTACCGGGGTGGTAGGCAAATGGCACCTGGGCCACCGGCATAAGTTCCTGCCCTTGCAGAGAGGGTTCGATTATTACTACGGCATTCCCTACAGCAACGATATGGCAAGCGTGGTATATCTGCGCGGCAACCAGGTGGATTCTTTCCGGGTCGATCAGCGCTACACCACCCGAACCTATACCCGGGAGGCGCTACATTTTATTGAGCAAAACCAGGCCAGGCCATTCTTCCTGTACCTGGCCCACAATATGCCCCATGTGCCCATCTATGCGTCGGAGGCTTTCCGAGGCACCTCGCAGCGGGGCCTGTACGGTGACGTCATCCAGGAACTGGACTGGAGCGTCGGGCAGGTGCTGGACAAGCTGGAAGCCCTGGGCCTGCTGGAGAACACCCTCGTCGTCTTTTCCAGCGACAATGGCCCTTGGCTGGTGATGGAAGATCATGGTGGCTCCGCCGGGCCCTTGCGGGAGGGGAAACAGTTTACTTTTGACGGCGGCATGCGGGTACCGACAGTAGCGATGTGGAAAGGAAAAACTCCCGCCGGTACGGTTGCCACCGATATGGCCTCTCAGATGGATTGGTTTCCTACCTTTTCCAACCTGGCGGGTATCCCCCTGGATGCCCATACCGTTTTTGATGGGCGCGATATCGCTCAGGTGCTGCTCGGCACCGGAAAACGGGAGGGCGACAGCTACCTGTTCTTTGACGGCGCCAAACTGGAAGCTTACCGGCAGGGTGACTGGAAGTTGAAACTTCCCTATGAGGGGTTTGAAGGCGCATCCTGGAAAAAGGCCGTCGCCCCCCACGATACCCTGCTGATCAACCTCAGGGAGAACCCCGGGGAAACGAAGAACCTGTTGTCGGCATACCCGGAGGTGGCCCGGCAGTTGTACGAAAGCATGTACCGCGAACAGGAATCCCTGGGAGCATTACCACCTTCTTTGGTGCTCCGGACACCGGCAGACAACAGCCATTATGAGTACCTGGAAAGCAAGAGGAAAGAATGAGGCGCCCAAACCCTATTTACTTCGTTCCCGGTGCACTGAGGACTCTACATCTCAAAAATACTCACATCCACCGCGCTGCAGGCAAACAGGCCCGGATGCTCCAGCAGGGCTGCGAAGAACAGCCGCCCGGCCCGCACATGGGCAACGTCGGCGTGCTGGAAATACCGGGTATAGGCAGGGGGCTGCCCGCTTTTTTGCGCGGCCGCGGCGATCAGCCGGCGGCTGCCCTCCGGTATAGGAGGTTGGCCCTTTCCCGGCCCTCCGGTTTCCGGTAGGATGAGGGCTTCCAGTTCCTGCTTTTCTCCGGCGCGCTCGTATTTTTTTATAAAGCGCTGATCGAGATACCGGGTTTGCAGGAAAGCGGGGAGAGGCTCTTCGGCGGGTTCCGGGAGGGAGGGCGCGGGTTGCAGGATCGCCTCCAGGGCGGCTTCGAGTTGCACGATCCCATAGCGGCTACGTTGCTGCCGGTTAGGGGAGAGGGGGGCGGCGGTGGAGATCAGGGCCTGCCTGATCTCGGCGGCGGTGGCTTCCGGGCGGGCCTGGAGCAGCCGGGCCGCCAAGCCGGCAATGTGGGCGCAGGCCATGGAGGTGCCGCTGCGGCGTTTGGTATAGCCGTGCGGCGTTGCGGAGAGGATATCGACGCCGGGGGCCAGGAGCTCCGGTTTCAGGGCGTCGCCCTGCCCGTAGCTGCCGGAGAATTGGGCGACATTTCCCTGCGCGTCCACCGCGCCGACGGCCAGGGCGCCCGGATAACAGCCTGGCGAGTGTCCGGTACCGGCCCCGCTATTGCCGATGGGCAGGATGGGCAGGATGCCTTTTTGCCGGAAGGCCTGCAGGAAAGGGGCAAATACCGGCGTTTGCTTGCGGACGCCAATGGCCATGCAGGCTATGCGGATGTCGAAGGCCAGCAGGGCGTCCATGCCGGCGAGGAGTTGGAGGAGGCTTTTGCCCCGAGTGGAGATGGCGACTACGCAAAGTTGTGCATCTGGTGCAACGCCGGGAACGCCCTGTGCCGGATCCCCGCAGATGATGCCGGCGGTGTGGGTGCCATGGGAGGCAAAGGGCTGGGCCGGCCAGTTGGGCAGAGCAATCCCATCGGGGCCGATGGCAATCAGGCGGGCGACCTTGCTCCGGAGGGCTGGATGCTGCGGGTTTAGGCCGGTGTCGAGGTGGCCAATGTACACCGGGGGAAAGGCGTTTTTTTTACTTTTGCTACTCAAGCTACTGGAGGTATCTTAATCTGAAACTTTTTACTAACGGAAAGTAGTTCCGAATCGGAAGTGTTTTCTGCGGGCTTAGTTTCAGTGGCAAATAGGGTAAACTCCATATCCTTAGTTAAAGGGATCACCAAACGCAATTCATTGTTTTGGATATAAAAATCCTCCTCCTCTATGACTGTGAATTCAAGCAGTTGGCCATCCGGGTCGGTTGCACTCAAGGTTCCAAGAATTTGATCTTCGACATTTCCGGCCTCCGTGAGTTGGATGGTCTCCGAGTCGGCAAAAAGGGCGTTTTCGGCCGTGAGGTTTAAAACGATATCCCGAGGAGCTTCATTGACGTTAATAATAGTAATGGTAAAGTCTTTATTATAGCTCAGGTGTTTTTTTTCTGCGTCGTCGGCCGTGCTCAGGGGAATTTCTTTCGGATCAATGGCCGTGATGATGATTTGGTAGGCCTTTTTTCCTTCGTAGTTGAGGGTGGTTCCTGCCTTAAGCTGGAGGGTAGGCGTATTGTTTATATCGACAATTTGAAATTCATCAGCGTCCTCGCCAGACAGGGACAGATCCGCCGCCTTATAGGCTGTACCTTCTAAACCGGTAACAGTGAGCGCGCCGATAGGAACAGGCGAGGTAGTATCCTCATCTTCCCGAATCGCATTGGAAGAGAGCGCTATCGCATTGGGTGGAATACTGCCTATATGGAGCTCCTTAGAGACGTACCCATGCTTGTAATACAATTTCGCCCGGATGGTTGGGGTCAATTCGGACAGGCTTTTAAGGGTGATGGCACTCTTATCAACATTGGTGTTTTTCTTTATCCAGGTTCCGTCGAGCAGTTTCCAATTGTCGCCATCTTTTCCTTCCCACTTAATGTTTTTCAGATCTTTTGATTCGCCTTCAATTTGTTTCAGCGTGGCTGTCAATTTAGGGGGGTCACTCGGATCCAAAACAATTTTCTCAATTTCAGGCGACGGATGATTGGCCTTGTGCCAGTTCAGGCCGGCATAGGCGCTTTTTAATAAAAGGGTTGATCCCAAGGACAAAGCAGCCCATCCTTTAGAGGATTCCTTCTTCTTTTTTCTTGCCTTTTTTGTGGCTGCTTTTTGGAGATTCTGCACCCCTTTGTTAATGGATGCTATTTTTCGTTCAATCGTATTTTGAGTCCTGCCTCTGTTGATCG
Source organism: Lewinellaceae bacterium (assembly GCA_020636405.1). Lineage (GTDB taxonomy): Bacteria > Bacteroidota > Bacteroidia > Chitinophagales > Saprospiraceae > JACJXW01. The sequence continues at coordinate 1,539,003 of JACJXW010000004.1, forward strand.
TCAACGAATCTACAATTTCCTGTAATGCCGGGAGCATACCTCTGTTACCTTCGATTAGCTGAAGGGGCTCCTGGAGGGTATTCTTGTTCTGATCGAAAGCTAGGGTGTTGGCTGCATTGCTCAGGATGGACCCCATCGGGCCGGCAGCGGAAAGCCTTTGCCCGAATTCGGGTTTATTGATCTCGGTTTTAATCGCTTCAGCCCTTTGTTTAGCATTCTTTTTTTCGTCCTCTACATTTGCTGAGGCCTTAACCGCTTTCGTCAGGGCAATTATTTGATCCACTTCCTTCTTCAGGGATTTATGTTCATCACGTATGGGGTTGGGAATTAATTCCAAAATACCCTTTAAGGAAGATTCTGCTTTGTTTAACTGTCGCCCGGCCTTGCGCATTTCGGTGGCGATGTCATTTTCCAAACCAGCCTGGAAGTCCTCCAGTTGTGTATTAGCATCTGCAATTGCTTTGATAAACGCTTCCCTGATGTGTCCAATGCCCTTAGTTTCGCCATGCCTGCGGGCGGATCGTTCCGGATCCAATAATTTAAGCAGTTTTTGGTAGGTGCGCGCAAAATCGGTATCTCCTTCATTAGAAAGCGTTTCCGCTACCGTACGGGCAACATTTTCCAGCCCATTCAGGTTGGAGTTGATCAGCGCCTGAAAGAGCGGCGCCGGTTGGTTTAATTCCTGCAAAAATCCATCTTTTAGGACTATTACATTTGGAAGCCTGGTTTCGATGGCATTTGAAGCCTGGTCATTGGCCATTACCTCCAAGCCCCTTTTAAAAGCAACCAGGCTGCCCTCGATATCGGCCAGGCTTTTTCCAATTGATCCATTCGATCGGTTTTGGAGCCTTAAAGCTTCCTTCAAAGTATCAAAGGCGCCTCCCACCGATTGAAGTGCGTCTGTGGCTGCCCGGTTTGCGGTAGCCAGTTGGGTGTCCAATAATGGGCCGAAGGTTTGTAGGCCCGCTTTTAATTGGTTATGGAAGGTATCCAAGCCAGCAAGCACCGCTCCGATAGTATTGGGAAGGTGTGGCCCCGGGCCTGGCAGCAGAATATCCCGGGCCTGATGCAGCGCCCCCCCTTCCTTTTTTAGCTGTTCTAAACTAACCTTCACAATCAATATGCTATGTTTTGCCGCATCAAAATGATTGACAAATGATAATAGTTTGTCTCTCATCGATTGGCTCAACGATGGGTCCGAAAGCAATGGCAAGGCGTTTCGTACCTTGGGAATGGCCGGGTTTACCTTTTCAAACTCAGCCAGGCAGGTAGCTATCTTTTGCTCCATGGCGGGCAGCTCTCCCGCTGCCGTATTAAAATCAGCTTCGATAGTAGATGGGACGCCGAGCCGGGTCTTGACCTCGTTCAGCGCTGCTTCCAGCGTTTGTGCTCCACTTTGAGTGAGTTTTGGGAGCGTACCGTTAAATCCTGCTTTTATGGGCCCGTTGGGGGCGAGTAAGCCCTGCGCTGCTTCAAAAGCACGCCTGATGTCCCCGGCTGCGAGGAGCCGACTCCTTTGTAAATTCATTTTGTCTCCAACAGATCCTGCAACATTAACAGCTGTTTCTCTTCCTATAGCATCGACAGCGGAGTTGATCGTATCGATCTGGGCTTTCGGCTTACTAAATGGCTCTGTTGCTAACGTAAAAAGTTTAACGGAAGAACGGATGAGGCCCGGCAGCGGATCGATGAGCGAGGCTACGCCCAAGCGTAGGTCGGTGCTGGCTAATTGCTCATCTTCCTTTTGTTCTTTTACAAATTGAACGATAAAAAGCCCTAAATGAATGACTTCAGCTAGTAGGGTGCCCATAGGATCCACAAAATTTACCTTTTTCCACTTCTCCGAGCCCTTTTCAGCAAGAATATTTCCGATTAGCATAAGAGTGGACCAAAGCAGCATCAATAATTGATAATCCCAAATGAAGGTGGGCAAATCATAAGTGGCTCCTTTCCTTTTATTCTCATCCACATTTCTAAGGGCAGGGACGCTGAATATTTGCGCTAATCCGGCGAGTATCAATGCGCATGTTCCTCCTGCCAGGCTTACGGGAAACTTGTACTTGTTGTCGTCATCCAGATTAAAATCCACAATGCCAAAAAAGAAGGAGACTGCGCCATCAGTAAATTGAACGCCGCCATAAGCTTTTGCCTGTGTTTCGACATCAATGGCCATTTGCAGAATTCCGGAGAAATCGGGAAGGTCGGTTTTGGTGATTTTTGAGAAGACGGTAGCCGGAATAGCCAGCAGTATCGCCGGCAAGGTGAATGTGCCGATTTCAGGGGCCTCTCCGAGGTTGAGCATTTTCAGGATGTCCCTGACCGGTCCAGAGAGTTCATCCCCGAGCTTTTTGACCTGTTCGTAAATATCTCTGATCGAATCTACAATAATGTCTATAATGCCTTTAATAAGATCAATGGCTTTAGTGCTGAGTACATTGGCAATTTTGGCGATTTCGGTAATGATGAGGTCGAGGCTTAGAGAACTCGTATCGGTCAGTGTGCGCTGAAGTGCCTGTACTTGCTCCTCTACCTCCAGCATGATGCCCGAGTCGGCAATGGCCTGCTCGATCCTGCCGGGCAGAGGGTCCAGCAAAGCGGTAAGCTCTGGTTTTGAGAAAAAGTTTTTCAGCGCCTGGTCGAAGGGGCTTTCCGGGGCTCTCGCCGGAGGGCTGCTTTTCCCCCGGTCTTTTAGCGCCGGTTTGCCGGTTTGAGTAGGGTCTGGTTTGCCCCGGTTGACGGCTAGTGCCGGATTGTCTTTCAGGACCCGGTAACTGACACCGGAATCGGTCAGCTTGTCCACGATCGATTCTACCTTGGGCTTTATTTCAGACAGGTCGATGCCAGGCACTACATCCGGCAGCATTTTTTTCATTTCCTGGAGCATATCCCCTAAATCGAGGTCGAAGGATGGCATAGATATCCCTCCGAGGGCTTCCTCAACTTGTGTCTTCATGCCTTCAACGATAGGCTTCAGCCCTTCCAGGTCAATAAAATCCGGTTGGGCGGCCAATTCTTCCAACATCAGCTTCATAGAGGCCTTCATATCCTTCAAACGCTCCTCATTCAATACCCAGGAAAAGCCGTCTTCGAGCAGCCTTTCGATCTCTCCGGCCGTTTCCAGTATCTCGCCGCCGTATCCCTGGATCTCTTTTAGGAAACCGGAAACCTCCTTCATCTCAAAACCCGCACTGGCCGTTGTTCCTGTATTGCTCATATCATTGATTTTTGTCGGAAATGTTTTCCAGTTTTAGTTCCATCTGTTTGATCCGCAGCATCGGCAGGCTGGTCAGGCTGGCCGGGTCCAGCTTGGAGAAGAGGCTGACGCTGAAGATCAGGGAGGCGTTTTGCCTCGAAGGTTCGTTAAGGCGGAGCCATAGCTCGATCTCATCGGCCAGCATTTTGGGGTAAGCCGCCAGTAGTTTTTCCCCTGAGTCCAAGGTTTCCGTAGGGTTGAGCCGCAGGCCCATCAGCAGGGGCAGGGTAGGCTTGAGGTCGACGTTGAGGCCCTTGCCCATAGCCAGGGCAAAAGCATAACGGCAACTGAGCCGGGCCTCGTACTGAACATCGATCCCCTTGCCGGCTATGTCCGGCGCGATCAATTGCACCAGGAGTTGCATGTGCTCCAGCAGGGTTTTGTCTTCCGCCTGGTCATTCGGAGAGTGCAGGGTGGCCAGGTCCCAGGGTTCGTCGTTGGTGATAAAGGGGCTTACGGCGTTAGTGAAACGCACCGCCGGCGTCTGGAAAATGAACTTCGGATTGGTAGTATGGCCGGCCAGCAGGATCTTATTGCGGCTCAGCCAGATGGCCGCCCAGGCGTTCTGGTGTTCGATCACGTCCAGGTTTTCGATGGTGAACTTGCGGTCGGGAATGAGCGAGTCGCCGAAGAAGGTCTGGTCGAGCGGGTCTTCGAGGAAGGTATAGGTTTTCATCGGCGTTTCGTCCCAAACGGGTTCTCCTTCTTGCTGGAATTTGGGCAGGGCCAGCAGCGGCTCGGGGTCGTCCGCGCCGAGTTTGGACCGCACGATGGGGCCCTGCGGGAGGATAAAGCCCTGCTTTAGTTTCAGGGATTTGTCGTTAACTTTCCTTTCTCCAAAGGGTTCTTCGCTGATCACATAATGCAGGCCGCTGGCGCCGGGCTGGTGCTGGATCACCTGAGGTATCCAGGCCTTCCAGGCGTTGGCCACTTCTCCGGACAGGGTTTTAAAGGCCAGCAGTGCATTTTTCGCCTGCTTATCATTGTCCTTGAGCAAAGCCAGGTGTTTGGCCAGTTCAGGGTAGGTTTCATTGAAATTGACCAGCGCCTGGTACAGGTTGCGGGGCTGCTCGGGGAGGGCCTCATCGACGTCGAGCACGTTGATGGTGAAGTCCTGCCGGTAACTCCGCCGGGCATCGGTGGGGTGCGTGGCCGTAATGGTGATCGAAAAGGTATTTTGGGTTTCGTAATCGAGCGGTTCATCCTTTTTGAACTGGAGTTCCAGCCTGCCTAAGGCATTATCGACGATCTGGAATGAACCTGCGTCGGCGCCGGACAGGGAGAGGTTGGCCGCTTGCACCGCTAAGTTATTGCCATCCGGTTCTTTAATGGTAAGGGTGCCGATAAGGACATCAGAGCTGGTGTCCGCCCCTTCGCTGATGGTATCGGAAGAGAGGGTGATCGCCGGAGGCAGGACATTGAGCTGGACCATGCAGTCGATGCTGTCCTGCGCGATGTCCTCATGTTCATAAATGATGGAATACTCCCACTGGCGGATATCTTCCAGGTCGGTGCGGCTGCTTTCGTCCACATCGGCGGCCTGGAAGATCAGGGAAGGCGGCGCCGGGTAGTCCCGCAGCGGGATGGGCACCGGGCTCTTACCCATGTAATTGGGGTTGATCAGCTGGGGCAGCAGGTTTCGGAACAACAGATAGTCCGGCTGGCCCAGGGCCTTCCTGATCTCGTCTTCCAATTCCTGCCGGGAAGCAAAATTGCGCCCATCCATTCCGGCGGCGATCAGTATCCGCTTGATCTCGGAAAATTCATCCCGGGCATCAGCCGAAGGTTTTGGAATGGTAAAGCGAAGCACCGGATCGCTGAGGGCCTTGAGTTGATCCTTCAGGCCGGGGTCGAGGCCATCCAGGCCGGCCGCGGCTTCAAGGTCGGCGGAGGACGAGAATTCCTTCTCTCTGAACGCTTCGGAACGAAGCTGTTCCAGGGCTTCGCCCATGGGTTCCAAGGCGGCTATCTGGCCCTCAAGTTCAGCAATTCGGGCACTGGTATCCCCCAGCTGAAAAACGGAGCTGGCAAAGGCCAGGTTTTGCTCCATAAACATTTGAAAGCGCCGCTCTTTGGCGTCAAAATCATAAGCATCGCGCTTAAGGGCATGCCGGAAGCCCCTTTCCAGTTCCTCCCAGGTGGCATATTCGCGCGCTGCCGCCGGGCGGGCCTTCAGGTCCGCCATGTCCTCCACAAAAGCCTCATGCGCGGAGTCCTCTTTTTGATACTGCTCCCGGAGGCCGGTGAGCATGGCCCCTTCGAGCCGGTAGGGCGGGGAAGCAAAATGGATCACCTGTTCCCGGAACGTTTCATAGCCTCCGGTTCCCGGATGAGCTTTTATGGCCGTTTCAAATGCTTCCTGGGTCAGAAATTCCTGAGTTTTGAGCGAGCCCGTTTCCAGTGCGGCCAGCAGTCCGTCCAATTCGCCGAGGGCGGCGCGCTCCCCGGCAGCCCGGGTGAGCAGCCCGTCCACCATGGCGTCGGTGATGCGGAATACGGGTTGGGAGGGATCAGATTCGCGGAAAATCGGGTTTCCGAATTGCAATCGTTGTTGGTCGGTAATATCCCGGGAAACCGCTGTCACCAGGGATGGCAATTCGTCGCCGAGCAGTTCGAATTCCGCCGGGGAAAGGCCGCTCCGGATGGCATCTTTCAGTTCTTCCCGGGTAAGAAAATCACGGGCCGAAACAGGGAGGCCAGACAGTGATTGCAGGGCCCGCTGCAACTGCAGAAGGGCGTTCAGCTCCGCAAGGTGTTGTTGAGACAGGCCTTCGAGCCTGGCTCTGGAAATCCGGAAAACCTCAGCCTTTAGCCCCATCAGGCTATCTTTGAACTTCTGATACGGCGCTTCCCCCAGGAATTGTTCAAACGCTGCGTCGAGGGCCTCCAGAGAGAAGAAAAGTTGGCCTTTGGGAGAACCGCTGCCCGTTTCTATATGGGTTAACGCCGCCTGGGCACGGCCGTGTTTTTCCTTCCTGAATGCCAGTTCTGCCTCTATGTCTTGTATCATGGCGCCGTCCATCCGGAAAAAGGGCTGGCCAAAAGCTTGTAACTGCTCCCGGAACCGCCCGAACAGGGCATTGCCCAGGCTTTGGATCAGGACATTCTCGAAGTCAGCCAGCAATACAAAATCATGGTTTCTCCATTTGCCGGCCCTTAAATTTTGCAGGACGATCTCATACCAGTCCGGGCCTGGAACGGACTGTGCGTTTTGCAGGCCATCCAGCAGGCCATCCGTGATCCGGTAAGGGTTGAAATGGGCGATTAATGCAGTGTGGTGCTTGTCGTACTGTTCCTGCCCGATCTCCAGGCGGATGGCTTTTTCAAATTCCTCCTGATCGAAAAATTTTCGCCCCTTCAGGGTGCTTGATCTAAGGGCCTTAATCAGTTGAAGAAAGTCTTCCTGGCCCTCCCCTGTAACGCTTGCTTCCATGAGGCCCAGCCGGCCTTCCGTGATCTGGAAAAGGGGCTGGGTCAGGGGCAGTAGGAGCGCCTTGTACTTGTTGTAGCTCAGTGTCCCCAGTTCCTTTTTCACAGCCGCTTCGAATGCCTGCCGGGAGGGGAATACAGATCCAAACAGTGGGCCGGACTGGAGTTCCAGTAGTACGGATTGAAAAAGCTGCCGGTTGGAGAGGGCAATGGTGGTGTCCTGTTCCAGCCGCTCCACCACAGCCGTTTGGATGCGGTAAATCGGTTCGGTGATCCCGAGCAGTGTATCCCTGGCGCCGGAAAAAACGGCTTCTCCCAGTTCCTTACGGAGCCCGGTTTCCCATCCGTTCAGGGATAAGAATTCCAGGTCTTTGATCTTGCTCGTGTTCAATGCGGACTGAACCGGCCTTAGTTCCGGTTTGCCGCCCTCGATCAAGCCTTCTAATCGCACCATGAAGCTTCCGGCGGCCCGGTAGAATGCATGGGTGTACTGCAGGATCTGGCTTTTGTGGGTATCTGCTCCCAACGCGGTGATCAGGCCCGTTTCCAACTCGGACTGGGTGGGGAATTCCTTGCCGGGAAGCCCGGATGTCCTCAATTTTTCCAGCGCGTCCTGGAATTCCGTTAGAATTTGAATTTCCTCCTCCGATTCTGAAACCAGTTGTTCCATCCTCTTCCGGGTGATCCCGTAGCCGGGCATGGCAAATGGAAGCAACTGAGCCTTAAAGAAGGCGTATTCGGCAGCAGTAAGATCGGCCTTGATATCTGCGTCGAGTTCAGCCTGGGCGGTATATTCCTCACTCTTTTTTCCGCTGGCCTTTAATTTTTTCAGGGCCTGCTCAAAAAGGGAAAGATCGTCCGTCTGCTTTTTTAGCGCCCTCCTGGCTTCCGATATCATTTCGTCCGTGATCCGGTAGGTATTCAGGTTTTCCGGTAACACCAGGCTCAGCCAGTTGGAGGCCTGGAACCCTGAAATCCCAGGGACGTTCTCGATCTCATGTTCGATCTCAGTTACCCGGAATTCCAGTTCCAGATGGATCGATGCGAATTTTTCCGGGGTTTTGGTGTCAAATAGGTAGGTGAAGGTGGAAGGGCCGGTGCTTTTCTGCAGGCCGATGCTACCGGCGGAGAGGGTAAAGTCCCGGCCGTTTGGGTTGACAAGGGCCAGATGCTCGGGATCCTCGCCGAGCCAGACGTTTTTCACCACCGCAGCGCCCCTGATGCGCGGCTGCTTCCCGGTACTCCAGTCCTTAGTCAGTTTGTCGTTCCCTACCGTTATCTCCACCTGAAACTGCACTGCCGTTTCGATGTCGTACCCTTTCACCAGGTGTACCAGCAATTCCCGTTTTAGGGCATTTTTAGCCTCGGCCAGGTTTCCCGTCCCCTGGTCTTCGAGCAGGATGACGTCGAGGGAATTGCTGATCGTGGCCGCCAGGCCGGATTTAATGGTTAGGATCGCTCCCGTCATGGCCTCATTCACCTTCATGGCGGCCACCAGGCTTTCCGGTTCCAGGAATTGCTCAACCGCTACCAGGAACTCCCGCGCCAGGACATTGAGGTCGATCGCTTCGAATAGTTTTTCTTCCGTAACAGGGCTGTAATCGATTGGGGCATCGGTATTCCAGGCCAGGTAATTGTCTACCGGCACCTCTCCCGCAAATAAAGTGTTGGAGAGAGGGGGCAGGGCAAAGTAGGCTGGATTTTGCTCTGAGATGTCGTAGCTGATGCCTTTTGTAGTTCCCAATTGAACGGCAAAGAAGGGGCGCCCGGCCTCAGTGGCTGTTTTCTTTTTGAGGCGGTCTTCGCCCGTTGCCAGGCGCAGGTCGGGGAAGGCCTGTTCGAAAGCGAAGGCAAAATCCCGGGTGGTATCCGTTGGAGAAAGGGTATCTATTTTCGGGGTCAGGTAGGCCGTGTTGAAGAGCACTTCTTCGTGCTTTTCCTGGATAGCCTCTATAACGTTTCCTCTTCCGTCTTCCTTCTTAAGGCTGTGATGCACCATTGCCAGGGACCGGCGTATGGTGAAGGTGGGCAGTACTTCGAATATGAATTTTTCGGGCAAAGTGATGGCGCTCTTTTGTCGCAAAAAGGTTTCGGTATAAACCGGCCGAGGCGGCATTTGCGCAACCGCCGGCTTCTTGGCCAAAGCGCTGAGATACTCGTAAATGCCCGCTACGAAACCGATCAGGGTTTCATTGTCCAGGCCGTCGGCCGTGCTGATGCTCCAGGCCGTATCTACTGCCGGGGTTACCGATAGGCTGATGTCCTCCTGGATGAGCTGGTAGTAAATTTTCCGATAGGTGAGCAGGTCCGCCTGCAGCCGTTTATTTTGTTTGTCGGTTGTATTTTCAGGCGCATCCGGGTCGGGATAGGAGCTGAGGTCAAAGGAAAATTCCAGGTTCAGGGCAATGGTGTCGTCATCTACCTCCTGGAACCGGAAATTTTCATGCACCGACGGCCACTGGTTGAGCCCAATCAACGGGTCGGTATACCGGACGGGAAAACGCCCATCAGAGTTGGTGACATTAAGTTGGTTGCCGTAGATGTCCTGCCACCAGCAATCCACCGGCAGGGTGGCCTGTTGATTAATGCCCAGATAGGGGTCCTCATCTTTCGGTGGCAAGCTGGTTCTGTTGGCCGGGATCTTCCGGGCGTCCGGCGCCACCGGATCCCACAGGGTGTAGGCCGGAACGAGTCGTTCATAAAGCCATTTATCGGGTGGCCCTTTCAGTATGGTCGGGCCGATGGGGATGTTCGACTCTGCCGCTTTGAAGTTCGTATCGGCTGCCAGGCCGAAGCCCAGCATATGGTAAAGGTTGGCCGCTTCATCCTTGGCGCTGCTGAGGTCCTCCTCTGGGATATCCCGTACCAGCCGGAATCCCATATGGCCGGGAGGGATCACCAGAACCGGCGCCATGGCCGAACTGCGGGCCAGCACCAGGTCGGTTTCCATATCAATATCATGGGTTTCCGGAGTATTGGTTTCCGGGTTGGCGCGTTGATATTGAGCAGGCTTCAGTAAAACGGCATTATTGAATGGATGGATGGGGTCATCATCCTTGGTAAATTCGATGATCAGGTGAAGTGCCTCAGTTGTCTCTTCCCCGAACCAGGACCTATTCACTTCCGGGTCGTTGTGCTGAACATGCAGGAAGTAACCGCCGGAGGCAACGGTACAACCCTCCCAGATCAACCGGAGGAATTCGGTATCCGAAAGTTGGGTGTCATTGGGGTCTTCCTTCAGGGTGGCGGAGAATGCAGATTGAACAACTGCCGCCGTATTGGTGGAGAGGTTAGACCTGAAGATCTTAATGTCATCCGCCGCCGCCTTTAGGCTTCGAAGGCCGGCAGCATCGCCGGAGGGGGCAAAGGCCAGGTGAAGCTCGACGGGGTCAGTTTCGCCCTGTTCTTTCAGGTCTTCATCCTTCTTCAGGAAATTGAAAATATCCTCCAGCCGGTTCAGTCCTTCGTCGCTGCCTTCCACAATCTCGTAGGTGTGGGGCAGGAAACCTTTGCCTTCGGCATCGGGTATCCGCTTCACCGTAAACTTGATCATGCTCACCCATCTGAAATTGTTATGAGGGATAGGGGCTTCTATCTTGTGGTCGCCATCCGGCCAGATGTGCACATCGACACCGGGAGCTTTACTGAGCAGATGGGCATTGAGGCTGCTGGGGAGGGCCAGCAGCAGGTTGTTGTCCCAATCGATGGCTTGCCGCAGAGCAAAATTCATGTTTTGCTCCGTATAGAATTTTATGGCTTCGGGCTGGCTTGGCGGGAAATCACCTGACGCCACGGCCTTCAGCTCCTGGGCGAGTTTGGAAAGTTGGTAAGTGTGCGTTCTGAAGGTGATTTCCTCATGGACGGTTTTAGGAGGGTCGTCAGTAGTTAAAGAGGCCGTATAAAGCGCATAGCCGGCCTCCGGTTGCTGATCAATTCTATAGGTGAAGTCTGTAAATGAGCCCCCACTTTTGGTTTTGAGGTAGGTAAGGCCGTTCGGGTTTTTGATGGTGATGGGGTAATGGATGAATTTATCCTTCGCACCGAGGGCCGGGACAAATTTGTCCTCGCTATCTTTCTTGAACAAGGGTGTTGCATCCACTTTTGCTTCCTCGAAGGTAAATTGCTGCCCCGTAGCTTCATACAGCCCCTGCGCCTGCCCGAATATTTCTGCCGGCACCCGGAACCCGTTGAGCAGAAAGGTGGAGGCCATACCCGCGATGTCCTGGTAGCGGCCGTTGTCTATCGTATGGAGCAGTGTGGTTAAGGAGAGATTCTGGCCGGGATTGTTTTTTAGAAAATGGATGGCTTCCTGCAACGCACTTCGGATCAGCATTCGAAAATAACCGGTGAACAGGAATTCCGGAATATAATCGGCTTCAATGGTACTGGCGGAATTCTGAGCGCCGGCATCGAAGCGGGATTTGAATTGGTGAGTAAGGCCCTTGAGTTTATTAATTTTAGAAGTATTGAGCTTTTTGCCGGCCGGCGAAAAACTGCCCTTTTCCGTATTCCCTGTTTTCAGGTGAAGATGCGGGAAAATGGGAAAGACAGTGGCCTCGAGTTCGTTGGCGGCGCTACCGACATATTCCTGGATCCGGAAGTTGAAGTGGGCGGACAAAAAGGTTTCCAGTTCCGAATATTTGAGGGGTTCGCTGGCAAAGGCTTCAAAGACATCTTCCAGGTTTGCCAGGGTGGGATTGGAAGGCGCTGTTCCTCCGTTCTTTTTCCAATAGGCGGCCCATGCCCAGCGCGCCAGGATCTTCACCATTTCCCGGAAATCCTGTTTCTGGATATCGGCATCAGTTTCTGCTTCTGGTTGCGGATCCGGCGGGTCATTTTCCAGGAAGAGCATGGCTATTCCTTTGACGGAGGAGACAAAGTTGCCATTCGCATCTTTTTCATAGGCCAATGCCAGTGCCGGCTGAAAATAAATATCCAGATTCTTTTTCCCGGAGCCCGGCAGCCCGGTAAGCGGCGTTATGTTGAAATCGAAATTACTCATTGTTGCTTTTCATTTTGTCAGCCGACGATCCACGGGGTATCGTACCCGTTCGGGGAGGCGATGGTGAATTCCTGTTCCACGGTCATCTCGAATTTCTTTTTTATTTTGATAAACGCCACTTTAACAGTGGCCGAGACCGAGACTTCAGCCGAAAGCAGGATCTGAATATCCTGATAGACTTCCAGCACGAATACGATGGTTGCCTTGGCGATGACCTCTATTTCGATGGAAATGATCACAAAATCCACCGCACCGTACAGCCTGCCTACAATTTGCAGCCCTCCCTTCAGCTTGTAATAGAGGGTTTCCTGGCCGCCGTCTGCCGGCCGGTACCAGGAGATCACTCCTTCGATGATGCACCGCAGGGTAATACTGATCTCTGCCCTCAGGGGCCCCTTGTTAAAGGATTTGCCCAATCCCAGGCGCAGGCCCAGTCCAAATTCGTACACTGGGTTGAATACGCCTTTGTCGGAGGCTGCCAGCCTGGGCGTGCTCGTGGAAGTAGCCGCCGAAAGCTTTCGGAAATAAAAGCCGCCGGCCCCTACGAAGGGGAAGAGTTCCATGGCGAAGGAACGCTCAAAATTGAAGTTGCGGGGAAAACCGAGGTCTACGCCGAAATCGCCATTGGTATATACATCCACGATGATGCCCGGCAGGATAACGGTGACGGCGCCGAATTCCATTCGCCGGTACAGGTCGGGCAGGACCAGTTCGCCGTGGTATTTACCGACGGTATCGGAGATTTTGGTGTAAAGGATCTCAAAAACAAACCCCTTAAAATTCTTGGCCGCCGCGCCGTATAGTTCGATCCGCAGGCCGTAGACATTCGGGTCGTTGAAGATGAGGCTGAGGTTCAGCATCCGCATCAGGGACACGTCCAGGCCGATCAGCCATTCGCTTTCGGCGCTGAAGGCAATAGGGCTGCCGGCGCCGAGGAAGGACTTCTGGGGGCTGCCCAGGCTGAGGCCACGGTCGGCCTTCAACTTGGCATGGTTGGCCTCCAGGGTGCCGCGCAGGGCGTCCATCACGTCTTTCACGGAATTGACCTGGGCCGCCTGAGTGAAGGCGACATGCTGGCCCAGGCCGAGGTAGCGCAGTTCGAAGAGCGGCCCTTGTTTTCCAGGCATCAATGCCGGCTTGCCATCCACCAGGTCCCAGTTCAGGGGTTTTCCCTTGTCAAACCCAACCCCTTCGCCGGCAAAAGACAAGGAGACTTTCCGCTTCTGCTGGGGCGAAGTGGTAAACTCGAGCGTAATGCTTGCAGATTTGAGAAAAGCGAGTTCCGTAGGTATGTCTCCCCTTTTGGTCGTATAGGTAAAGGCAAAGGTTTTTGCTTTGGTTCTCTTGTTGAAGGTGAACTTCAGCTTTATCAGGTTCAACAGGCTGCCGAGGTCAAAGCGGGAGATAAAATCCCAGGGTGGGTCGAACTCGTATTCATCGATAGAGGGGTCGACGAGGGAGGCGAAAAAGGTGATCACCTCGCCCAGGGTCAATTGCTCGCCCCTTTCAACACCAACCCCGAATTCGAGCTCCAGCAGGTCCTTGTCAGCTTTGTTGAAAGCCGCCTCAAAAATGACTTTCCCGATCTGGATCTGGAAGAAGATCTTTTTGTCAACGATCGGTTTGCCTTTGGCATCTTTGACTTCCTGGTTGTTCACCAGGCGTTTTTCCAGGCGCAGGCATGCCCCGAAGGAGAGGAACTCCAGCCCCTCGATGGGCGCCTGGATCATGCCGCGGATATCGCCGGTAATCGGCTCGCCGCTCAGCTTCCGGAGGTCGAGGCTGGCTTCTATGTTCAGCGGCTCCGGGTCGTCGGACCAGAATTTGATGTCCGGCCGCCAGCTGACGCGCCCAATGAATCCATATTGTTTGGTGTTGTCGAGAAACCAGTCGGTCCGCAATTGCAGTTCGTGAAGGTATATGGTCGTCAAGCCTTGCAGGTCATCTCCATCCAATTGATCCTCCTCACCGGCCACCAGGTTGAGCAGGCCGGTGACCAGGTCGATCTCCTCTCCCGCTTCATTGGAAAACCGGGCTACTATAGAGTTCGCTACATTGGTAGAACCGCTGGAAAACGAGAATTCCCGGCCCGGCATGTCCAATTGTAACCCTATTCCTTTTTGCGTACTCATGATTCCACTTGTTTAGATTCGATTCAGCAGAACCGGTTTATTTATTCACATACGATGCATACCAGCCCAGCAATTTGTCCTTGCGCAACGGCACTTCCTCGGACGGGCGGGGGTCGCCGAACAGGATGATCTCCGTTTTGCCGCTCGGCGGGAAGGACGCCACCATGAATTTGATGGTGATGTTTTTCAGCTTCAGCAGATAGCCCGTATTGTCGGGCACTCCCGGCGCCGGATCTTTGTAGGACTCAAAGCGGATGCTCTTAAAGACGATCTTTAGTAAACCCTGAATGGTGACCTCTTTTTTTCCACCGGTAGCCCCCGGGAGCTTCAGGCCCAGGTAGAGGCCTTCTTCTTCGGGTACCCAGGCCACCAGGATACCGGCTACCAGCCCGGTGCTGCCGGACAGCGCGCCGGCGCCCCCCAGGTTCAGGTCGTACTCGATACCATACCAGATGTCATCCAGTTCTACCGTTTTCAGCGGCGAATTGACCGGCATATATCCGCTACTGCTCAGGGCGTTGGGATCGTCGATGACGGATTTGAACGCCTTGAACTTCAGTGGGAACTTTTCATACAGGCTCTGCTTGCGCCAACCGCTCCGGTTGAGGTCGAAGGCCATTTGCTGCGGCTTGAATTCGAATTTCTTTTCGGTAACCTCGCTACTCACGGTATTCAATTTGAAGGACATGGTGACCTGCAGGTTGCTCATGCTCAGGTAATCCGGTTTGGGTGGATCGGCCGGTTTCGGCTCGGCGCCGAAGGAGAGCACATCGAATGCTTCATGATGGACAAACCGGATACGCCCCCACAGGAAGAAGCGCCCGGTGATCGGCAGTGGCTCCGGCCGCGGATCCTTAAAGGGGTCGGTCGCAAACTGGGCCTTGACAATCTCTACTTCCCGCAAGGTTTTTCCGGACAATTCAAAGCGGTTGGCGCCGCTGAAGCCAAAGGAATAGGTGGTCTTGCCATTGTGCCTTTCCGCCACGCCCTTGAGGCTGATCATATTCCGGCCGTCCGTGCTGCCCAGAAGATAGGCCTCCTCATGGAAAAGATACTCCATAAACAACTGCACCTCCGCCGCAAAATCGGTGATCAGGGAATTCTGGAAGATAACCGTGAGATAGGGAACATGGAAATTGTAACCCGAAATGTCGGCTTCCGGCGTGACGTTGTTCTGGTAATCGATCAGGGCAAAATACGAAGAGGGCTTGGGAGCCAGTTTGTCCCCGGTAGATTCGACGGGCGTGACTTCGATGCCCAGGTACTGGGCGTAAAACAAATTGGGGTCCATACCGCCAGCCAGGGCTTTGAGGGAGTCCGGCAGGTTGCCCAGGGGAACGGCCACATTGAAGGCCAGGATGCCGGTCCAGTTGGCCTGCGTGATGGCGGGCATTATGGCCGCGTATTTTTTTCTTTGTTTGGGGTCTTTGCTGGCGCCGTTCTCCAGGGCGGTTTGGATCAACTCCTGCAGCCCGGAGCTCGCCATTTCCTTATTTCGGTTAAAATCGTTGGGAAGAGACCAGAGGGCAGGCTTCGCCGCCAGTTCCATCAGCGGTTTATCGTGAAACTTGAACACCAGGATGGTGCCGTTCTTGTCCCAGTGATCGGTTCCCAGTTCAAACAACCAGCTTTCGATGTCTACTTGATTGGTGGTTCCGGGTAGGCTCTTCAGTGCATCAGAAGAGAAGTAGGCCTTGAGGGCGTCCGGGTCGGTGATCACCATGAACAGCTGGTTGGATTGAAGCACCGCCTTGAAGGAAGAATCGTGGGGAATATTGGCCATTTGTATCCTGCTCCCATTCCTGTTCATGGCCAATTGCAAGGTTTTGATCTGCAGGGCATCTGTAAAGTTGGGGTCGGGAGAGTAGTGGGCAATAAGGCCCTGGGGAGTGGTTCCGGTGAAGCTTCTCCCCGCATTCTTGAGGGGAGCGACGTACGCCGTGGCCTCGCTGATCGCCCGTATGCGGCCAAACCGGAAGTTGTTGATCAGGAGGTTCTCCAGTTGGAGCATATCGGTCAGGCTGCCCGGATCGACGTTGCCGTAGGGCAGCACAGGAAAGGAGAGGAAAGCCTCGGGAGTATTTCCCTTTAGCGACGCCTTTTGTCCATCAGTGAGGCTGCCCGGGAGCCCAATGGCGGGCACTTCCATAAAATCCAGGAATTCGGAGCTGGAAGATTCCGCCTTGTACAGTACCGCCTGGTCGGGTTGGGAATAATAGACCGCACTGTCTCCCTCGTGAAAATAAGCCCAGGAAGTGGTGGGGAAACGAAACCCGGCCGGCAGGTTGGCGCCGGATACTGGATTACTTACGAGTGCTTCCTGGCCGCCTCCTGTTCTTGCGCCTGCTTGCAGGGTTTCCTGCAGCCAATTCACCATCTCCTCCACGATTTCCAGCGCCATGAATTTGGAACGGGCGGCCTCGCTGAATTGATAACCGGGCGGAAAATAGGCCAGTTTGACGCTATTCAGGATCTCCTCCCGGGCCTGGTCGTTGATCCCCAGTCCATTACTGTAGGTTTCTTCGATAGGCATATCCAGGTCAATAGTATCCTCCGGGAGGAAAGGGCTGTTGACGTTTTTCCTGGATTCGATGATGCCTTTCAGGTCGCGCAGCAAGGCATAAGCGGAGACAAAGGCAGGAGCAAAGGCTGCCTGATCCGGCTCCAGCCGGAGGTAAGAGGGTACCTTATCCAACACCTTCACATACTCCAGGCCCGAGATGCCGCAAATGACGTTGGCCTCCGGAACCAGGTCGCCGGAGGTATAATTGGGGACTTTGAGTTCATATTTTCCCGATGGGGCCAGGTATAAGGACGCGTCCTCCAGATCCTCTTCTCTCAGGGTAGCCGGGCGGGAAGTGAAAACCAGCCGGCTGTTGCCTTCGCTTTGGCCTACCTGGGGCAGAAGGTGGACTGTATACCCCCGGTTGGTGCGGAATCCGGAGGGCAAACCACCGGCCTGGTTTAGTGCTTCCGGGACGGTAAATTCAAAGTAGCTTCGTTGCCGGCTGAGGGGATAGAGAACGTCCAGGCACACCTGCCATTCGATGTGGTCAGGATAGAAGGCATAGGCCCTGTCCTCATCATAGCTTTCCTGCAAAAAAGGATAGCGGTGGGACGCCAGGTAAAAATCGTCTCCCGATACCGGGAATTCCGGATCGCGGAAGAAAATGCGCAAGCCTATGTCCAGTCGCGCGAGGGCAGGGTAGCCGAAGACTTCATCGGAGGCCCCCTCTTTTGAAATGCGGAAAGTGAACTTCAGGCATCCGGCGGAGGCTCCTGTCATCGGAATGCTCACGCCCTCAATGCCGAAGAAGCGGTGTTCCCCGTATCCTGCGCTCCACATAAACCCGGAGGAGGAGGAATCGCTGTCCGCTTCCAGCGCAAAAGCATTCTCTTTCAGGTTAATATCAACCCCTCGGGCGATTGAAAAGGCGTAATTCCGAACGTTTAGGAATGCCCGATGGCTTACTAAGTTCTTCTCGTCCTGCGCATCCACAGCAATGGAATGGCTTCGCCAGGAGATCAGTGGGGCGGCTGGGTTTTCTACCCAAAGGAAACGCACCTTGTGGTAGAGGGGCTCCTTCAGGAGTTCCTTCAGCTTCGCCCCCAGGGAGGCCTGATCCAGTACCCCTAACTCAGCCCTCAGAAACAGGAACAGCCCGGGCTTGTTCTGCCGCCAGCTTTCCTGGCTATCCCCTAAGCTGATGAAGGCATCCGGTGAAAACCAGGCCAGGGAGTACCCGTTTTCCAAACCGGCGCCCGCCTCGTTTTCCTGGATCGGGAAAAGGGAACTCGCTGAATATGGAGCGGTTGAATTGGACATTTTAATGATTTTTAAAAATAAAACCGGTCCCCTTTGACCAGAGGAAGGTCAAAAATATCCCTGTTGTTTTTTGCGCTTGCCGCACCCAGGTTCAGGAAGCGATAGGCGGGTGTACTGTCCTGCCCCGTATGGATCAGCCGCCGGGGGCGGCCCCTGCCGAGGAAGGCCGCGAGGTTGGGTTGCTGTGATCCGGATGGCATGGGGACATTGGCATGTTCTTCAACAAGTTGCCGCAATGTGGTGCCCACCGGAACGTATACGCCCCTATTGCCAATAAAGACCTGTATTTCCGGAATGGCCGTGGCCTTGTCCCGGAAAAAGAAACTGGCCGAATTGCCGGAATTGTCCGCCGGGACAGGGATCTCTGTCGGCAGGTCCTGCCAACGGCTCGCACCGACAATCGTCGCGGAGCGTTCCGGGGCAGTGGCGGGAATGGCCTCGTTGGGGAAGAACAAGCGGAAAAATGGTTTTCGGCTGCCCGCTTTGGCCAGGTCGATGAGGCCGCCGACCCCGTCCGTGGAAATATCCCCCCGGCTATCGGTCCGGAGGCGGGATAAGAAAGGCCCGAAACCCAGATACTGGGATCCGTCGTCGTCGTCGTGCGTATAGGTGTGGATGGGAATAAGGATGCTCCCCCCGCCGACAAACCCACTTTTGGCCTTCTGTTCGGTGACGTGAACGAACTGGTAGTTCTGAAAGTCCACGCGCAGGCGCATCCCGGGATGCAGGTCGATGTAATTCTTCCCGACATCCCATCCGTAATGATAGTACAGGAGGTCATCGTATGCCAGTGGCAGGCGCTCTGCAATCCGGCTTTGAAGGAGCCGCAGGCCGCCCGGGCTGAGGCCATGTTGCCCCTCTACCTGAGCCATCAGGCCGTCGAAGGCCGAACGGATGCTGGCTGGGCTGGCGCCGTTCAGGTCTATGGTGAGGGTGCAGGCGGCAGCATCCTGACTGAGCGTGAAAACCGGATTGGGGGCCGGTGAGAGGTAATCCGAGGGAGGATCGGCCGTAAAGATACGCGGAAGAGTAGAAACGATGGTAGTTTCCACCGCCGAAGAAGAATGGAGGTGGATATAAGGGGTATCATTATCAATATAAGATAGCAGATTATTGGTATTCATGTCCAGGTAATAATCCTCCGAATGCTTTCGGAACTGGGCGAACAGCGTGTTCGCCTGGGCTTTCAGCTCTTCCAGGAGAGCTCCGAGTAAGGCCATTTTTGACGAGGGCGCCTCATAAATTCGGCGTTCAGGAAGGTTCAGCACCTGGTTTTTGTAATTGAAAGAGGCATTGACTACTCCCAGGAAACCCTCCTTGTGCAACGCTACATCTATGGAGATCGTCATGGGCACATCGGCCAAGAGGATGGGGTCTCCCCAGGCATCGCCGGTTTCGGGGTCGGTTTGGGGGGGGAGTTCAATCGTGAAAGGAATGGAAAAGGTAGTGCTGTCCTTCAATACAGGGCTTGCCCCCACCATCTGGGAAACAAACGCCATGTCTTCATTCAACCATTTCCCGTCCAACTGGATGGGGTCGGCCAGCACCAGGTGAGCCCCTCCCATTCTGAAATAGCCATAATCGGCTATGGCATTTTCCACAACCATGGAGATCAACCCATATTCCTGATGCTCTCCAAATGACAGTTCCCAGGCTTGCCCTACCCCGATTCGCAGTAAAATATCCTTATACTTTGCAATGCCCAGCTCTGGAATATGTATCGGATGGGATTGCTCAGCAGGGCTGGTTAGCTCCAGCAAGTTGCCCGGTTGGCTGATATGTGCGTCCAGGCCGAAAAGATCTTCCCAGAAGCGCGTTGTGAACCTGCCCGAGAAAGCCCAGGATGGGCTATCCTGTGATTTGTTGCATTCCAGATACACCTGCCGGAACCCCAGCTGGGGTTTGATATTGAGGTTTACCGCCTGACTGGCAGTGAGGGCAGCGGCTTCCTCGCCAATCTGTAAGTGGAAAGGAAAGGCCTCATCCTTTAGGGGCGCTATCATATTATCCAAACTGAAATCTCCGGTGATCCGGATGGCCGGGCGGTAATGCAGGTTGACGTCCTCGGCTGTCAGGGCGCGGTTGAAGATCGCCAGTTGATGCACTTCCCCTTTCCAGGGTTTGCTCGGGTTGATATTGCCGGGGCCGCCGGGTAAGTTGGCGCCAACGGCAATTCGGAGCCCCCCTTCCCACCTGTTGTCATACCCCGGGTCGGACCTTTGGGCCACTTCCACTCCATTGATGAAAATGCGCTGCAGGCCTTCTCTGCTACAGGAGTATACCACATGCATCAGCTCATCGCTCAGGGAATGGGCCGGGCTGGATAACGGGGACTCCCAACGGCGGCCGTTCAGGTCGGGAACGCCGGTTTCGGGAAAATTGAATTTGGCATTCAGATGGGTGCCGGGGCCACTGTTCTCACTTTGCCACGGGCCCTGCCCGAAGAAAAAATTATAGGGATTCTTGCCCTCTTGCCCTTCTCTTTTGCCCTGAAAGGCAAAAAGCCAGTTATCTTCCACCGATAGGGCAGGATGGGCAGGATGCATCCAAAGCTCTACTGAAAAATCTCCGGTTTCCAGAATGGAATCGATAACCGGATTAGGTGCGCTTTGCTGGCTGGCCAAAAGGCCGCCGCCAAAAGCGATGCCTCTTGCCGTCCAGGACGCTCCGTAGTTCGATGGGATATTTGCATCCTTAACCCCTGTGAAATAAAGGCTGGGTGCTTCCTTCCCGGAAATGTCATGGGCGGCAGTTTCTGTGCCTGCACTGCCAGGCAGCCCTCCGTCAAAAGTGTATAAACCCTGAAGGTGTGCCCATCGGTCATAAGACGAACCCACCTCCACTTCGATCTTGCTCAGCTTCCCTATGGCATCCATTTGAATATTGGCAGCATTAGCCTTAAAAACCAGCGTTTCCCTGTCTTTATCCCATTCGGGGGCCAGTTCAATCTCTTTTTCGCCGTCAAATACCCCGTCATGGAGGTGAAGGTGAACCTTTCCACCGGATACAATAGAGAGCCCTCCGGTTTGGCTATACTCAAAAGTAAGGTCCAGGTTGGAAAAATGAGATCGGGGCCCATGGGCAAATGGCCCACTTTCCTTTACCTGGAGCGAAAAGGACTCCGAGGTGGCTCCGATATCTGATGCCCGGAAAGTTACATCGTAAAAGGCATCATTGGGTGAAGCGGGGAGGGCATTCAGGATGACGTGGCCCGTTCCTTGCACCGAAGCAGGGGAACCTGGAAATGCCTGGCTTAATGTTTGCAGGGCGGCGCCCCCTCCTAAAGCAGAGAAGAGAATCCCTGCTGAACTCAGCTGATACCCAAACTTGAGATCTTGTCCGCCAGATGAAAGGAGCAATACTCCTCTTCCAATTATTTTTTCCATTGCAGCATTTTATGTCGAAGTGTATTTTCAAAACAAGATTTCCATGTACGCTAAGGCACACCTACTTCGGTATAGGCCGAATCAAACAACATTGATAGAAGAAGAATGAAAATGCCAGGTTGAGCTGGGAAAGCTTTTACAGAAGGCCAACGGCTTGATCACGGACAAGAGCAGCCTTACTGCGGCAAAAAAGGAGCAGGGTCAACAAAACAAGGCAAAGGTGTTCTTCTCACTTTGGGGACAGTATTATTCTTCGTTCGAGAAATTTGCTGGGCAGGGGCCGGCAGGAAATTGCTGCTGAAAAATGTACTTCCCTGGTTTTGGGTTTCTTTTTGTTGTAAAGAAGGATGATTGTCAAAAATAAATTTTGAAATTATCCACATCGGTTAAAAATAATTAAATTAATGAAAAAACGATGATTTTAATTATAAAAAAAAATTGGACGCCGGCTTTCAGAGGGTAAAAAGATCATTCAGAGCATATAAAATTTCGGCTACAGTACCTTTCACTGGTGCCATGTGATGGAACGCGAGAGTTTTGAAGATGAGCAGGTGGCGGTTTTCAAAGCAGGCAAGAGCGGCATCATTAGCGCCGCGAAAAAAGGAAGTGCCTCTCCGATGGCAGGGTTGGGGAACAGGGATGGGCCGCAGGTTAAAGCGATCATAAATTGAAATAACTATTAGCCAGGGCGCGGTGGGCATGCGTTAGCAAAAAGCTATGGCAGCCAAAAAAACCGCGCCCTGGCGTGGCGCCCCAGGCGGCGCATTTCTCCGGCTGCCGCAGCCTTCTGGCGAACGTACGCCCTGCGCCTCCCGGGGTGTAATCCTGTCCGGCCGCCTACCGCGCCAGGATCACCCTCCTGGTTGTAAGCCCCTTCTCCGTACGCAGGCGCACCATATAGACGCCCGCGCTCAGCTGCCGCCCCCGGCTGTCCGTCCCATCCCAGCTGTACTCATGCTGCCCGGCGTCCATTTCCCCGGAAAGTAAGGCTGCCACCCGTTGTCCGTTGAGGTTGAATATTTTCAGTAAGGCCGGGCCGCCATCCGGCAGAATTGTGCGTATGGTAGCCTGCGTGGTGAATGGGTTGGGGAAGACGCTGAGCTCCGGCGCCGGGCAGCAAATGGCCGGATCTTCCACATCGTCGACGACAACTGTAAATGAGCAGGTGGCACTTTTGCCGCCGTTGTCGGCTACTTCAAA
The DNA here is from genome assembly GCA_020636405.1 of Lewinellaceae bacterium. Classification (GTDB taxonomy): domain Bacteria; phylum Bacteroidota; class Bacteroidia; order Chitinophagales; family Saprospiraceae; genus JACJXW01. Next base: position 1,561,231 of record JACJXW010000004.1, read on the forward strand.
GCTATTAGTTGTGATCCCAACTGGAAATTCAGCGCCGCTGGCAGGTTGCTAGTTCTTTGAATTACAGTGTCTTGTGTGTTAATTCGGGTGTTTGCATATGTTTAGCCCCCCTCGATCCCCCGAAGAGGGGAAGTGGTATCAGCTGGCTTTTCTCGCCTGCACTTGCAGCACTCCCGGCCGGCTGATCAGGGTATCTCCCTGTTGTTCATAGGCTTTCAGTTCCTGCAGCAGGGCGTTGAGCTCTTCCCGGTTCGAGTATCCGCAGCTCAGGATCTCCGCCTGGTGGCATTCCAGGGACAGGGAGGCGATGTGGTTGCAGTCCGCAGGGATGAAGGCCGGGGAGGCGTAAGTAGCCTCTATGGCCGTAAAGCCGGCTTTTTCCAGCCAGCCGGGCAATTCTTCTGCTTCGCAGGGCTGAGCAGCTTCCAGCCGGCTGATCAGTTCCATCGTGCGGGCGAAAGCGTGGTTGTAGGGGTAGGCCCGGAAGCCGGAGGGCTTTATGATTTCCGCGAACAGCAGCCCTCCGGGAGTTAAGTTCCGGGAAATGTCCGCCAGCCATTCCTCCGGGGCCGGCAGGGCGGAGGACTGTATCCGGGTGTAAATGAAATCATAGGGCCGGGTCGCGTTCCAGTCCGCAAGGCAGGCCTGGGCAAAGTGCACGCGCTTCGGGCTGCGATGGGCTTTTTTCTGCAAGGCGGCCTCGATCATTGCGGCATCCTCGTCGATGCCATATAGGGTGGCCTTTCCGCCAAGCAGGGAAGCGATCAGGAAGGTATCTTCACCGCTGCCACAGCCCAGGTGCAGGGCCTGCCCCTTTTCCATAGGTTCAAGGTGTTTTTCCAGCCACTGCCGGGCGAGTGGGCCGTAGATGGCTGCCAGAAGGGAACCCTGGGCCCGCCTTGCGGCGGCGCCCAGGGTGGATGATTCCCCTTTAATGTTATTCCCCTTTGGGTGTTGCGGATAGGTGCTTTGGAAGTTCATCTTCACAAGGGGGTATGGTGTGAAAGACTTTCCTGCTTTGGCAGGATATTATCGCGAAACGGCCAATTGCTTCGTCAGCATTTCATCCCCTGTAACCACCCTGACGAAATAAATACCGGGGGTGAAGGAATGCTCTGACAGATCGAGCTGGAAAGTTTCCGTGCCTGCTGCTATGGGTTTCGCCAGCACCACCCTGCCCAGGTTGTCGAAAACAGTGAGTGCAGCCGATTCCTGGCCGGGTATATTCAAACGAATATTGACTTCACCACTGGTGGGGTTGGGGAACAGGCTCATCTGCAGAAGATCAGCCTTCTGGTAATTGCCCTGGTTCAGGTTACCAGCCAAGTTTTGACGGGCAGGCGGGCACTCGGCCGTTCCACCGTTGATGGCGGCGATCATGTTCTCGGCCGCGGTAGTGAGGGCAGCTGCTTCCTGGGCGCCAAGCACGCCTTCATCTTTCAGGCTCGCCACCTGGGCAATAAATGCATTCAGCTTGTTGAGCGCCGCATTGGTTTTCCCGTTGCAGTACTTGTCCAGGGCGTCCTGCAGTTTGCCCGTGAGGGAATTGCTCTGGCCGCCGGTAAGGTTAAGGGTTTCGACATAGGTTGTGGTGTTGGTGGTGATGACGTCCATGTTGAAAACCGGGTCACAGGCATCGCCGGCGCCGTCCGTGTCAGCATCGGCCTGGCTGGCGTTGGCCACGAGGGGACAGTTGTCGTCGCCATCGGCAACCGTGTCGTTGTCATCGTCTGCGTCAACGCAGTCGGGGCTGTTGTCGCTGTCCGTATCCAGGGAGAGGCTGCCGGCATCCAGCGGATCGGAGCCGCAGGTTATTTCATCGGCATCCGTTTGGCCGTCGTTGTCATCGTCCCGGTCACCGGTATCGCAGATGCCGTCACTATCGGTATCGGTGCCGTCGTTGCCTGGTGCATCCGTACCGCTGGAGCAGTCGTCGCATCCGTCGTTGTCAGCATCGCGGCAGGCGAATCGGTTCAATGGTTCATTGTCATTGGCGTCGGCAACGCCGTCGTTGTCGTCGTCCGGGTCACCGGTATCGCAGATGCCGTCGCCATCGGTGTCGGTGCCGTCGTTGCCTGGTGCATCCGTACCGCTGGAGCAGTCGTCGCAACCGTCGTTGTCAGCGTCGCGGCAGGCGTACCGGTTCAAGGGTTCATTGTCATTGGTGTCGGCAACGCCGTCGTTGTCGTCGTCCGGGTCACCGGTATCGCAGAGGCCGTCGCCGTCGGTGTCGGTGCCGTCGTTGTTGGGGGCATCCGTTCCGCTGGAACAGTCGTCGCATCCGTCGTTGTCAGCGTCGCGGCAGGCATAGCGATTTAAGGGTTCACTGTCATTGGCGTCGGCCACGCCGTCGTTGTCATCATCGGTATCCACACAGTCAGCGATACCATCCTGGTCGGTGTCGGTGAAGCCTTCGTCGGTGCTGCTGTCGAGGTCGTTGTCCAGTCCATCGCAAATTTCGCAGGTGGAGTTGCTGTTCAGGGAGTTGGACCCGCAGGCGGCCTCGGCGGCATCGCTGATGCCGTCGTTGTCATCGTCCAGGTCCACACAGTCGGCTATGCCGTCGCTGTCGGTGTCGGCAAACCCTTCGTCGGTGCTGCTGTCGAGGTCGTTGTCCAGTCCATCGCAAATTTCGCAGGTGGAGGCGCTGTTCAGGGGGTTGGAGCCGCAGGCGGCCTCGGCGGTATCGCTGATGCCGTCGTTGTCGTCGTCGGTATCGGTGTCATCGCAGATGCCATCGTTGTCCGTATCGGTGCAGGGGGCGAGGTTGCCGGAGGCATAGCGTAATTGGCGAGGGGTACTGCTGCAGCTGCCGCTGACGGCGTCACAGAATCCCATGGCCCTTCCGTTATCGGTTAGAATAGCAGAACGAGCGGTGCTGGCCAGGGTAGAAAAGCCCCCTTTGGCGTGCAGGGTACCTATGGACCAGGAATTATCGCTGGCGCCTTTGTAGGCATATTTGTAATCGCCGTTGGCATTGTAGCTTATGAAAAAGTCGCCGTTCGCATTGATGTTGAACGCGTGCGCTCTCACGGTGCCGGTTAGGTTCCCGTTAACCTGCGTATTCACCCAGGAGCCACTGGCGTTGGTGGATAGGAAGATCTTGCTCTGGTAGTTGTACGATACGATGTACACCTTATTGTTGGCGCCGACCTGCAGGTTGGGGTATTCACCGGCAGTAATGCGGTTGCTGCAATCGCCGGCCCCGGCCTGGATTACAGTGGGCCCCGACCAACTGGCGCCGGTTTTATTGGTGTACCACAATCCGCCGTCGCAACCGGTCCCGTTGGTTTCCCGCTGGAAAGCAACGTGAGGTTTGTTGTTGCTGTCAATGTCGATAGTGGCATAGCTGACCTCATTGGAAACCCCGGTTTGAGACCAGGCATTTTCAACGGTGCTCCAGGAAGAGCCGTTAAATGCCGTGTAGCGCACGGCGTATTGCCTGGGGTTATTGGAGTCTGTAAAGTTAAATACGACGTGGGGGTTGTTGTTCGGGCCGATGGCTATGGCGGGGTCATCCGTGTTTTTCCATCCGTTGGGGTCGGCGAAGGTTTCAATTTCGGTAAAGTTCCAGGAACTGCCGTTGTTGGTGCTTTTGGCATAGAAGACGCCTCTGCGCTGGTTGCAGCAGGCGCCCGTTGCGCCCATCCTGAAGACCACGTGGATGTTGTTATTCCCATCGATGGCCATGTCCACATCATCGGAGGCATTCCAGCCGGACCCGCGCCCCACGGCGCTTCCTACCGCGGCAGCCGTAAAGGAGCCCTGGCTGGCCCAACTGCTGCCAGTCCATTTTACGAGTTTATAGGTGCTGTTTTTCTCATAAAAGCCGAAAATTTCATTGTTGCTGTTGTAGGCCAGCACGTTCCAGGGCCAGTTGCAACCGTCGGAATCTTCGACCTTCCCGTTGGTAAAGGTTTGGGCGTTCAGGGCCGTCATCCCGGCAAAGAACAGAAAGGCAGCCAGGATACAGGAAGAAAAACGAATGGTGAATAGGTTGTTCATGATAAATTTGAGTTTAAATAAGTTAAATAATTTCTATTGGTCAGGGTAAAGGTGGGCTCACAGGCCGTAAAGAGGCTTTAGTTATTGTTCGGAAAGCAATTTGGCGCAGGCTAGGCAAGCTTTTTCAGTTTTGGTTCTGCCTGGGCCAAAGTGGTGAGCACCGCCTGATTGAAGTGGTCGGCCGATTGCACATAGATGCAGTTGGGGTAGGGGCGTGCACCGATCTTTTTCTTTTCCAGTTCAGCTGTAAAAGCGAGATCGAGGTGGGTGCAACCCAATTCCCAGGCGCGCCATACCGAGCGGTAGAGGATTTGCTTATAGGTATTGTGCGAATGGACGTAATCGTAATCCAGGCCAACGATCAGGGCATGGTAATTCTCTCCGCGCTTATGGCTGAAGAGTACTGCCACAGGCTTGCGGCCTTCTGCACCCTCCTTGAGATAAAGGCGAATGATGTCGTAATCGGGGTGTGCGCAAATATTTTCAAAGAAACGGTAGGGCAGCTTGTGGACATTCATCTCGTAGGCTTGTTCAAACACATTGCTGTACAGTTCATAGCACTCCTTTACTTCCTTTGCAGTGGCCGGTTTTTCGTTTACTACTCTGAATTGTTCGGTGAAGGGCAGGATCTCTTTGCGCACGTTGTAGCGATACTTGCCTCCCAGTCGCTGGAGGTATTCATCCTGGCCTTTCCAGCTCAGGTCGGTGATGAGGCATTCATCGGGAATGTCGGATTCGATTAATCCTTGTTCAAGCAGGAAGTCTTTCAGTTCATCGTCGGCGCCTTTGCGAAATTCGCGCAAGATCAACTGGGTGGCCCCCACTTCTTCTACGGTATGCTGCATCTGGTGGATCAACATGCTCAGGGCCTTTTTCCATTCGGGATGGGCGCGGTCAAGGTACAGATGGCTCCCTTTAGTGATCGGGCAACCCAGGATTACGCTTTTGGACGTGAGATGATAGGGATCATTTTTCCGCATTTCCTCTACCTGCCGCGAGATGGAGGCAGAAGCGAACATATCATCTTTCAGGAGCACTGTGGAGTAGAAGGTATTCAGAACCGTATTCCCTGCTTTGTCATTGACTTTGTAATAGTAAAAATCCCAATTGTTCTCCGGAGCTTCCCCTTCCGAAAAAGTGTACTGCAGCATTTGGAGGGTGGCGTGTGTAAAATTGCCCCGCCCGGCCATCAATTCGTCCCATTCGCGGACATCGGCCTGGTGGATGTCGCGGAAAAGTTCCGCTGCCAGGTTTTCTTTCCTGGGAACCAGTTGGACGCTGGAAGAAGCGTGATTTTTGACCTGAAATTCGGGGATGGAAAATGCCTTTGCCACCTTTTCGGGACTACTGCCTGCATCGGCCAGAACGCGGGGGTAGTGGTAGGCCAGGGCATCCAGCATTTGGGCGACATCCTCTTTTTCAAGGTTGCCGTTTACCATAAACCGAACCCCGCCCCGTTTCATGGGGGTGGCGGGGAAAGAGGCGGTATTCAGGTAAAAACCATCTTTGTGCATCCGGGCAATGATCTCCGTGGTGAGTTTTGGCAAGCCGGATGGGATAAAGAACAAGGGGCTTTGCGTTTCTTCGAATTGAGGAAGTCCCAGCTCCTCAATCCGCCGGTTGGTAAAGTCGATCAGCCGGGCCACTTTTTGCTGAATGGGGAGGATCTCTTCCGAGCAATGCAATCGGGTAGAAGCGCAGGCAGCTCCCAGCATAGGCGGCTGAATGGGGCCGCAGAAGATCAGGGTCCCACCGCAATTTTTTACGTTATAGGCCATCTCGGCATTGGGAAAGGCGATGAATCCGCCGGCCGAGGCAAAGGATTTGTTCAGCGATCCGGCCAGCACCATTTTTTCGTGATAGAAAAGCTGACTGCATACCACCCCTATACCGTTTTCCCCTGTCCAACTCATACCATGGGCATCATCGATGTAGAGGTGGAAAGGGGTATATTGATCCATCAGTTCTTTGAGGCGCTGCATCGGGGCAAAGTCGCCGTACATGGAGTACACGCCATCGGCGAAGTACCAGACCTTGCGGTGTTTGTTCCGCAATTGCAGGATCTTGTTTTCCAATGCGTCCATGTCATTGTGGCGGATCATGGTGATGGAAACGCCTTGTGCTTTTAGCTGCTGTACCGCCATCTGTACGCTATTGTGCACCTGCATGTCAAGCACCACGGCATCTTTTTCATCTACGATGACCGGTATGGTTGCCAAATGCCCCAATGTCGTGCTGGCCGTGACGAGGACTGGCCGGGCAAACATTTGTTCCAGACGCTGCTCGAGTTCCTGGTAAAGCCCCAGGGAGGCATAAGTGCGCGAAGAAGAAAACTGGGTGCCATAGCGGTGGGTGGCGTCAATGACGCCTTCGATCAGGGCCGGATGTTGTTCCAGGCCCAGATAGCTGCAGGAGCCGAAATTGATCATTTCCCGGCCGTCGATCGTCACAGTGCGCCCGTTTAATACTTCATCCTGGGTAAATCGGTGGATCAGGCTTTTTTTAATGCCCAGTTCCATCACCTGGTTCAGCGTATTGATCATTTGAGCAGACATCGGTACGTTTTTTATGGGTGAACAATTTTGAACGCAGGACAAAGGTGTAGCAAACGGGGCAAGGAGGCTTTACCTATTGTTCGGAAAGCTTTACCTATCGTTCAGGAGGCGGGAAAAAGCTTTACCTATTGTTCACAGGGAGGGGGATGGGTAGTGGTTAATGGATTGGATTACAGTGGTTTGTGTGTTCAGCCCCCCTCGGTCCCCCCGAAGGGGGGAAGTTGCAGCACCAGGGCTGCCGGCAGGGAGCACTGCCTGGATACGGGTCTTTTCCTTACCCCTTTGGGCAGTGGGGGCAGAAACCCTGCACGAAATCACGCCGCTGCGGGTTCGGATTTTATTTTTTCAGAACGAGCGTTCCAGAAAAAAGAAAATTTATTTGGAATAATCATTCCAGTTCCTTTATATTTGTATTCGGAACAATCGTTCCAATATTTTTGAACCAAAATAAGATCTCAAAATGAGCAAATTGAATGGTAAAGTAGCCGTTGTCACGGGTGGTAACAGCGGTATCGGTTACGCTGCTGCTGAGGATTTTATTGCCAACGGCGCAACGGTCGTCATTACCGGGCGCAACGCTGAAAAGGTCGCAGCCGCAGCCGCTGAACTGGGGGCTACTGGCATCGTCGCCGACCAGGGCAGTCTGGAGGACCTGGACCAGCTCGTTTCCCAAGTGAAAAACCAATTTGGCAAAGTGGACGTCCTGTTCGTCAATGCCGGTATTTTTGTGCCCGCTCCGGTCGAGCACATTTCGGAGGAGCACTTCGACAGCCAGATGGACATTAATTTCAAGGGCGCGGTTTTTACCCTCCAGAAGTTCCTGCCTATCCTCAACGACGGCGCTTCGGTCATCAACCTTTCCTCGGTGAACGCCTACACAGGCATGGCGAATACGGCGATTTACGCAGCCAGCAAGGCGGCGCTGAATTCCTTTACCCGCACCGCCGCTACCGAACTGGCGCCCCGCAAGATCAGGGTGAACGCCGTGAATCCGGGCCCCGTCGCCACGGAGATCTTCAGCAAGTCCGGCCTGCCGGAAGAGGCCATCAACGGTTTTGCCAGTGCCATGCAGCAGCGGGTGCCCCTGAAATCATTCGGCACACCGGAAACCATCGCCAAGTTGGTGGCCTTCCTCGCTTCCGACGATGCGTGGTTCATCACCGGCGCTGAGTACAACATCGACGGTGGCGTCAACGTCAACCCGCTGCTGGCGAACTGATTTTTTTGGGCAATTTTGGAATGATTGTTCAGAAATAGCCTAATTTTGGTATCGAGAATTTAAAATTGGGAACGGCCAAATCCCCAATTTCAAATTCCTGATACCAAAATTTTTAGTTATGCCACGTACCAAGCAATTCGACGAACAGGAAGTGCTGAAAAAGGCCATGGAGCTTTTCTGGAAAAAAGGTTTCCACGACACTTCCATGCAGGAACTGGTGGACCACCTCGGTATCAACCGGGCGAGCCTTTACGACACCTACGGTGGCAAGGATGCACTCTTCGAAAAGGCCTTCGAGCAATACCGTCAGATGAACACGCAGGCTGCCGAGGCGCTCCTCGCCAGTGAACCTTCTGTAAAAGGAGGGTTCAGGAAACTTTTTACGGCAAGCCTTGAAGCCACCGTGAAAGACCCCGAAAAGAAAGGCTGTTTCGTCGTGAACACCACCACCGAACTCCTTCCCAACGAAGCAAAATGGCTGCCCATCCTCGACCGCAACCGGAAAACGTTCGAGGCGCTTTTTCTCAAATACCTGGAACGGGGCGTAGCGCAGGGGGAAATAAATCCGGACAAGGACCTGAAGTCCGTCGCCGCCATGTTGTTCGCCCTGAACAATGGCATTGGGGTAGTCGCCAAGATCAACCCGTCGAAGAAAGACATGATCAGGATTGTGGAGGCTGCCCTGCAGGTGCTCGATTAGAATAGTGCGATATTTTTTCTGTAGATTTTGGTTTCCGAGGCACTAGTTCCCTTCACTTCCGCGTCTGCCCGGGCGCCTCGCCGAAGGCCTCAGCATAGATGCGGGAAAAATAGGCGGGATTGTTGATGCCCACTTCATAACCGACTTCGGAGACATTCAGATCGGTGGTTTGGAGGAGTTCCCGAGCCTTGTTCAAGCGGATCGTGCGGACAAATTCGGTAGTCGACTGGCCGGTAAGCGCCTTGATCTTGTTGTGCAGTTGGGTGCGGCTGATTCCTAAAGCCCGTTGAAGATGAACCACGCCAAAATCCTCCTCTGCAATGTGGGACAATACCTCTTCGCGCAGTTTTTTAATAAAACCATCTTCCATTTCGGGGGCTTCAGAAGTGGCGGCCTGGCTGGCAGCCGCCAGGCTGCGGTATCTTTCCTGTAGTTTTTTCCTCAGGATCAGTAGCTGCTCCAGGCGGACCAGCAGTTCTTCCTGCTCGAAGGGCTTGGGCAGGTATGCGTCAGCCCCTTTCCGCAGGCCAGTTATCCTGGACTCGAAATCCGCTTTGGCCGTTAGCAGTATGATGGGGATGTGGCTGGTGCGCTCATCGTTCTTCAGGATATCGCAGAGTTCGAAGCCATCCTTCGCCGGCATCATCACATCGCTCACGATGAGATCGGGTACCTGTTCGATGGCCGTATCGATCCCTTCCTGGCCGTTTTCCGCCATCAGCAGTTGGTAGTACTTTTCCAGAAAGGCAGATAGATAGAGGCGGACGTCCGGATTGTCCTCTACGATGAGCAGAGTAGGTTTTTCGGCCTCCTCAGCGGGGTGGGGTATGGCCTGGGTACGCTTGAAATCTGCCGGAGGTTTTGCTGGCGGCCCTTCGGGAACAGTGGGTGGCTTCAGCCGGACGTCTCCCGGAAGTGCCGGTTCTACAAGGACACCCCGTTCTTTTGCCTGCCGGGTGATCGGGAAGCTTAGCGTGAAGGTGGTGCCGGCGCCCGGGGTACTGGCCACTTGGATGGTTCCATTCAGTAATTTGACGAGTTCTTTGACCAGGGCCAGGCCTACGCCGGAGCCTGCCCCCGTTAGCCCCCCTCGATCCCCCCGAAGGGAAAGCCCCCTCCCAGCCTCCCCCGAGGGGGGAGGAGAAGGCTTCGTGGAGCCCTCATTTGGCAACCTCCCCCCTTCGGGGGGATTGAGGGGGGCTTTCCCTTCGGGGGGATTGAGGGGGGCTTTCCCTTTGGGGGGGCTGGGGGGGGCTGGGACCTGATAAAACTGGTCAAAAATATGCGGCAGCGCCTCCGGCGGGATGCCCTGGCCGGTATCTCTTACCTGGATATGGAGTTGATCATCGCTGCGATTCACCTGTAGGTAGATATCCCCCGGCCCAGGCGTGTATTTGACGGCGTTAGATAACAAATTGGACAGGATCTGCAGCATTTTATCGGGGTCATAATCGATCTCCAGTTCCGGAAGCGTGGAGAGAAAATGAATTCTGATCCCCTTTGAATGCGCCATGGGGACGAAAGAGTCGGCGATGTAACGCAGGTAGGCGATGATATTTCCCTGCACCAGGTTGACTTTTAATGCCCCGGATTCGAGCTTCCGCAGGTCGAGGATCTGGTTGATCAGGGAAAGCAATTGGTTGCTGTTGCGCTGGATGAGCTCCATCCCTTTGTCCAGCCATTGCTCAGGGTTCGTTTTGACCTGAGTGGCCATACCGGCGATCACGGTGAGTGGGGTGCGAAATTCGTGGGAGATGTTGGTAAAAAAGCGGGATTTTACTTCATCCAGTTCTTTCAGTTGCCGGGCTTCCTGTTCGGCCAGTTTTTTCTGGAGCTGGTAACGATAAATACCCATTATAGCGCCAACGCCCAACATCAGGTAAATAATTTTTGCCAGGTTCGTCCACCACCAGGGCGGCCGGATGGTAAAGGAGTAGGCGGCCGTATCGCTCCACTGGTTGTTACCGCCTACTGCCCGGACCTTGAAGGTATAGTGGCCCGGGCGAAGGTCCCGGAACGTGGCCTCGTTTTCTTTTATCAGAGGCGACCAGAACAGGTCCTGCCCTTCCAGGAAGTAAGTGTATTGCAACTGATGCGGGGCCGACCACTGAATGGCCTGCCAGCTCAGGGTAAGCTGGTTGATGTTGTACGGAAAAACGGGGTTTATCGGTAAGTTCGTAAACCTTTGTACGGAATCGAAGCTTACTCCTTTCAGCGAGAACTGCTGCTCTTCCGAACGGATATCCTCGCCGTTGTGGGTAGCGTTCTCCAATTTCCGCCAGTCATTAAAGTCGAAAAAGGCCTGGAGCTCACGCATGGCCAATACGGGCCGGGAAGTATCGGGCTTCAGGCTATTGATATCAATCCTGTTCACCCCCCGGGAGGTGTACAGCCAAAGGCGCTCCTTTTGATCAATTAGTATTTTACCTATGGAGATCCCTCCCAGGCCATCCGTATTGAGGAATGTTTGTAGCTCTCTGTTTCCATCCTCATCCTGTGGAGATAATTGATGCAGGCCTTTATGGGTACCCACCCAGATGTTGCCCTTCTTATCCTGGCAAAGGCTGGAAATGTTATTGTCTCTCAGCCCTTCGCCTGTCGAATAATGGATAAAACCCGCCCCATCCCACACATTGATCCCGTCGTCGTTGGTACCGATCCAGATATGGCCTTGCTCATCTTCCAGTAGGCTCCAGACAAATCCGCCTTGTAACCCCTCGTTTTTTGTGAAATTAGTGAACGTACGCCCATCCCATACGCTCACCCCCTTTGCCATTCCGATCCAAACCTTTCCATCCCGGGCTTCCAGCAAGGTGGTGATGATATTGTCGGCCAGGCCGTTTGATGTGTTGTAATGCGTAAAGCCGGCGCCGTCCCATACATTGATGCCGCCGCCCCAGGTGCCGGCCCATACCTTTCCGTCGCGGCTTTCCATCAGGCAAGCGATCGTATTGGAACTCAGGCCTTTTTCTTTTTTATACTGCATAAAGCCTGAGCCATCCCATACGTGGATACCTTCTCCCCAGGTACCGATCCAAACCCTGCCATCCCGTCTTTCCAGCAAAGCAGTAGTTACATTACTACTCGATTCCCCCGGTATTAACAGTTGAGAAACAGTATTGTCCTCCAAAATGCTGACCCCGGCGCCATTAGTACCGATCCAGATCCTGCCTTGATGATCTTCCATAGTAGAGCGAATGTCGTTACTCCCCAATCCTTCCCGTTTGGAAAAATGGGTAAACCCTTCCGCGCTCCAGACATTGATGCCGCCGCCCCAGGTGCCCAGCCATACTTTCCCTCCACTGTCTACTAAAGAACTGGATATTACGTTATTATTCAAGCCTTCCGCTTCGGTATAATGAAAAAAATCTTTCCCGTCCCACACGCTGACTCCGTTTCCGCCTGTACCGATCCAAATCTTCCCATCCCGGCCTTCTACCATCGTTCTGATGATATCAAAACTCAGGCCCTCTGCCTGGCCGTAATGCGTAAAACCGTTGCCGTCCCAAACACTGACGCTACCACCCCAGGTGCCGATCCAGATCCTGCCGTCGCGGCTTTCCAGCAGGCAGGTGATGGTATTGCCGCTCAAGCCACTTTTGAACCCATCGAATTCGTAATGAGTAAAACCAATACCATCCCATACACTGATGCCTCCATCCCAGGTGCCGATCCAGATCTTACCATCCCGGCTTTCCAGCAAAGTAGTGATGTTATTACCAGATAGTCCATTTTCTTCGCGATAATGGGTGAACCCGGCGCCGTCCCACACACTGACGCCCCCATCCCAGGTGGCGATCCAGATCCTCCCATCCCGGGCCTGCACAATGCTGCGGACGTCGTTGCCGGCAAGGCCTTCCTTTTCCGTAAAATGGGTAAAACCGGCGCCATCCCAGATGCTGATGCCACCGCCCCAGGTGCCGATCCAGATCCTGCCGTCCCGGGCCTGCATCAGGCATCCTACCATGCTATGGCTGAGGCCAGTGGTTTCCGTGAAATGCATGAAGCCGGCGCCATCCCACACGCTGATGCCACCGCCCCAGGTGCCGGCCCAGATCTTACCATCCCGGGCCTCTATCAGGCAAGTGATCATATTGGCGCTCATGCCGTGTTCGGAATCCAGGTAAGTGAAATGAAAGCGCGTATCCCTGCTATAGTCCGGCTGCGCCGGGCGCCATTCCGGCCAGGAGGAAGGCACGCGTTTACCTTCGGCGGGAATGTATGGTGGGGGCGCAACCGACGCCATGTCTACGGCCTTGCCGTTACCCGGTAAATATCTGGGTTGGCTGGCGCGATGATAAGGGGATCTGAAGGGGGTGAGCCGGGGTGGGCTTCCGGGAAGGTATTCCCCCGGGAAGGAGACATATTCCGGCTTTTTTACCTGATCGCTGTCTATTTTTTTGCCTTGTGTCGGGGTGTAGGGCCCCGGCTGAAGGAGATGGGGATGGAAAGCGGGATCGGGGATGTTTTTACCGCTGGGCCGACACGAAAAGCCTCCCATTATGGCCAGGGCAATAAATAACGATAGCCACCTCCGGCCATTTAGTTTGTTAAACCGGAAAAGCGCTTTGCGATCAGGTTGTTCGTAGAATTTGTACATAAGTGCCCCATTACCAATAAGCAATGCTCGGTCTAGTGGCAGGATTTAAGGCTTCATTTTGCCACAAGCAAAAATACGAATAATGTTCATACTTGGTTTCAATCCTTTTGAAATAGGTAAACTTGAAAATAGCGGAACAAATTTTGAAAATGTCCTTTCTACAGCTGCTTACCGACGCCGACGGCACACCTTATTTTCTGCTGGCTTTGGAGTGCGACAGCTGTTCGCCCTGGATCGGGACAATCCGGGAGGCATTACCTAGGATTTGAACGACCGGTACGCATAAGCCGCCACCACCACAAAACTGGCCAGCGGCAAAACGAAGGAAAAGTTGACCTCGGGAATATAGCCCAACAGCGCCAGGTCGGCCAATCCGTCGCCCCCCATATCCAGGATCCGGCCCTGAAAAGGCGGCAGCAAGGCTCCCCCCACGATGGCCATCACCAGGCCGGCCGAACCGATCTTCGCTTCTTCGCCCATGTCTTTGAGGGCGATCCCGTAAATGGTCGGGAACATCAGGGACATCATCGCGGAGATGCCGATCAGGCAGTACAGCCCGCCCATTCCGACGATACTGATCGCCCCGATGGCCAACGCGATACCCCCGAGGGCAAAATAGAACATCAGTTTTGCCGGCTCGATGTACTTCATCAGGAAGGTGCTGATCCACCGGCTGGAGAGGAAGGTGATCATGGCCGCCATGTTGTACCAGGTGGCCGTGAGTTGGGCGTCCGCCGGACGGAAAGTGTTGAGGTGGTCCACATAGTGGTAGATGAAGGTCCAGCAGGAGATCTGGGCTCCGACGTAAAAGGCCTGGGCAATGACGCCCTCGTAATACCTCTTATTCCGGAAAAGCATGCGGAACGACTCTTTTACCGTAATGGAAATATCGTGCTGCTGTACCGGCATACGGATCAGGGCAATGGCCGCCAGTACCAGGATGATCACCCCTCCCAGGGCCATGTAGGGTACGCTGATCAGCCCGAGATCATGGGTACGAATTGCGGCTTTTTCCGCCACCGACAACATCGCGTATTCCGAGGAGGTGTAATTATCGGATTGCAGCAACCCGACAATATACAGCTGCGCCATCAGCATGCCGCACAGGGAACCCATGGGATTGAAGGCCTGGGCCAGGTTGAGCCGGCGGGTGGCGGTTTCCGGATTGCCCAGAAAGAGAATGAAGGGGTTGGCCGTCGTCTCCAGAAAGGCCAGCCCGAAGGTGAGAATGTACAGGGAAGCCAGAAAGTAATTGTAATTCTCGAATTGGGCCGCCGGGTAAAAAAGCAGGGCCCCTATAGCATAGAGCGCCAATCCCATGAGTACCCCCTTCTTGTAGGAATACCGGTAAATGAAAAGGGCCGCCGGAAGCGCCATGGTGCCGTACCCCCCGTAAAACGCCAGTTGCACAAAGGCTGCCTGGGTATTGGACAGTTCAGGCATTACCTTTTTAAAGGCGGATACCAGGGGGTTGGTCATATCATTGGCTACGCCCCACAGGAAAAAAAGGCTGGTGATGGCAATGAAGGGGATCAGGAATTCCCATTCAACGACTTTTGCTTTACTCATGGCGTTTCTTTCTGGTCTAAAGTTGGTATATGCAGTGGCCTGCAGATTGGAGAACAAGGATAAATATAGGCTTATAAGTTATTCTTTACACAACCCTTAAACCCGTTTTTCCTGGCTTCTGGTTATTTTGGCGGTTAATGGCGAGTTTATTCCAAAATCGGGAGATCCCTTTTCTGGCGGACAATAGATTCCATTGGGCGCTGATCATTTGCGGATCCATCGTTCTTATCTTGGCCCCCTCTCGCTTGTTCGCTACGAGATGAAGCTCGTATGCGGTTTTTGAAGGAGGGCTCCTGCCCTTAGCCCTTCGCTGGCTTTCCTATTAAAACAGGGCTGCATGCCTTCGCCCTCCGCCCGCTGAAGTTTGTAACGAAAGCGGGAAGGCTTCGGCAGCCAGAGAGAGCCCTGCACTTTGAACCGTATACGACGAAACGTCGTAACGAACCAGTAAATAAATCAGTAGCGAAGAATTTTGAACAGTATAGTTCTCCAACGGGTTATTGTTGGTAGTAATTCGTGATTCGTGATTCGTAACTCGTGATTCGTGATTCGTAACTCGTGATTCGTGATTCGTGATTCGTAACTCGTGATTCGTAACTCGTAACTCGTAATTCGTAACGCATGAACCGCCTCCAACATGAGACCAGCCCTTACCTTCAGCAGCACGCGCACAACCCCGTCGACTGGTACGCCTGGAAGCCGGAAGCTTTCGAGCGCGCCAAGGCGGAAGACAAACCCATCCTGGTGAGCATCGGCTACAGCACCTGCCACTGGTGCCATGTGATGGAGCGGGAGAGCTTTGAGGACGGGCAGGTGGCGGCTTTCATGAACGAGCACTTCATCAACATCAAGGTAGACCGGGAGGAGCGCCCCGATGTCGATCAGATCTACATGGAGGCCTGCCAGGCCATCAGCGGCAACGGCGGCTGGCCCCTGAACTGCTTCCTCACTCCCGACGGGCGGCCCTTCTTTGCCGGCACTTACTATCCGCCGCGGCCGGCGCACAACCGGCCGTCCTGGCCACAACTGCTTCAATACATCTCCGAGGCCTTCCAAACCCGGCGGGTAGAGGTGGAGGATCAGGCCAATCAGCTTACCGAGGCGATCAGAAAGTCGGACAGTGTTTTCCTGAAGAACGATGCCCTGCAGGTACCCGCAGAAGCGTTGTTTACGGCCCAGGTAACCGTCAACATATTCAATGCGCTGAAGCAACAATTCGACACCCGGGACGGCGGCTTCGGCGGGGCGCCCAAGTTTCCGGGCGCCATGTCGTTGCGCTACCTGTTGGATTACCATTCCCTCACCGGGAACCCAGAGGCCCTGGCCCATGTGGAATTCTCCCTGGAAAAGATGATCCTGGGCGGCATTTATGACCAGTTGGGGGGCGGATTTGCACGATACTCTACCACGCGCGACTGGCTGGTGCCCCACTTCGAGAAAATGTTGTACGACAACGCCCTGCTCGTGGGCCTGATGGCGGATGTTTACCGGCTAAGGCCGAAACCTATATATAAAGAGGCCATTGAAGAGACGCTGGCCTTCATCGAGCGGGAGATGACGAGCCCGGAAGGCGGCTTTTATTCCGCCCTGGATGCCGATTCGGAAGGTGTGGAGGGCAAATTCTACGTCTGGACGAAGCAGGAAACGGAAGAAATACTGGGCGACGCCGCTCCGCTGTTCGATGCTTACTACGGTGTCACCGAGGGCGGCAACTGGGAAGGCGTCAGTATCCTGAGCCGGGAGCAACAACTTCACGCCTTCGCCGAAGCGCAAGGGCTGAGCGAAGCTGAAGCCTTTGCTACTCTGGCGGATGCCCGCCGGCGCCTCTTTGCCGAAAGGGCCAAACGCGTCCGCCCCGGCCTGGACGACAAGGTGCTGCTCAGCTGGAATGCATTGATGGCAACGGCTTACTGCAAAGCTTATGCCGCACTGTCCGACTCCGCCTATCTGGCTGTGGCGGAGCGGAATATCCATTTTCTGATCGAGCAGTTCAGGGTAGGAGAGGGGCCTTCCCTGTATCATACTTATAAAGAAGGCCATGTGCAATACGATGCATTCCTCGAAGATTATGCTTTGCTGATCGAAGCCTTGCTGGAACTGTTCGGCATCAACCAGGATACGGCCTTGTTGCACCGGGCGGGCCAATATGCGGACTACCTTATCGAGCACTTCCTTGACCGGGACAGCAAATTATTCTATTTTACAGGAGCGCAGCAGCAGGATATTATCCTGCGCCGCAAAGACCTTTACGATTCGGCAATGCCCTCGGGCAATTCCACGATGGTACACAATCTGCATCGCCTGGGTATTTTGCTGGGGCGCAGCGATTTTACCACTCTGTCGGTAGATATGCTGCGCAGTGTGAAAAGTTCGGTAGAACGCTATCCCTCTTCCTTCGCACGCTGGGCTCGGGCTTTGCTCTACCGGGCATTCCCGATGTATGAGGTAGCCATCATCGGCCAGGATGCCGGAGCCAGGGCCGAGGCGCTCAACGCCACCTTTGTGCCCAATATGGTGCTTATGGCGGCGGCTACCCCCGATGAGGCGTTTCCTTTGCTTGCCGGAAAAGGTGCGGGAGGCGACACAAATATCTATGTGTGCAGAGAATATGCCTGCCAGCGGCCCGTTAAAACCGTAGAGGAGGCGTTGGAACAGATGGGGATAAAAGTGTAAGAATGTATCCCCCTTCGCCAAAGGCTTCGGCGAGCAAAGAAAGGGTAAGGGTGGAAAAGAGCTTTGTCGAAATGTTGAAATACATAGGAATGCATAGGAACTGGCCACTGGGGATCCAATTTCCTTAAAACGAAGTCTCTGGAAAACCCATGGGGACGAAAAAGAACAAGTCAGTAGTGATTGATCGGACGGGAATACTTTAGGAATAAATTTCGCTCCGCTCCCCCAAATCGAAGAAATTCCTCCCCCTTGGGGGGAGGTGCCAAAGGCGGAGGGGGCTACTAATCAAACCATATGAAGCAGCTTTTTACTCTTCTTATCCTCGCGTTCGCGCTTTCGCTGGCATACGGCCAGCAGCCCGCCCAGTACAGCCTTTTCATGATGAACAAGCTCAACTGGAATCCCGCGTATGCCGGGCTGGACAACTCTCTGAGCGCCACTGGCGTCTACCGTGCGCAGTGGGCAGGCCTTGAGGGCAACCCTGTCACTCAGAATGTCAATGTACATATGCCTCTGTACATTTTGAGCAGCGGTATAGGCATCAACCTGGAGAATGACGAGCTGGGCGCGGAGCGGAGGACTACCGGGACGGTTTCCTACAACTATCAATTGCCGGTGGGGCGCCGTAGCCTGCTGGCAATTGGCCTGAGCGCCGGCCTTGCTCAGCGCACGCTGGATGGGGCAAGGCTGAGGACCCCGGAAGGTGATTATAATATCGATGCCTCCGTTATCATTCACAATGACGATCTGCTGCCCATCTCGGAGATCAATGCCACTGCTCCCACTTTCGGGGCTGGCGTTTATTATTATTCCGAACGTTTTGAGGCAGGCTTTGCCGCCCGCAACCTGTCGGAGCCCGCCGTTGACCTGGATGCCATCAGCCTCGTGCTCAAACGCACTTTTTTCTTGAATGCCGCCGGCCATTTTGACCTTGGGGAGAGCCTCTCTCTGCACCCTTCGCTTTTGCTGCGTTCCGACCTGGTACAAACTCAAACCGACATCGCCGCAATTTTGCAATACAACGACAATATTTTCGGAGGGGCATCGTTTAGAGGATACAATAGCGACAATATAGA
This sequence comes from Lewinellaceae bacterium, assembly GCA_020636405.1. Classification (GTDB taxonomy): domain Bacteria; phylum Bacteroidota; class Bacteroidia; order Chitinophagales; family Saprospiraceae; genus JACJXW01. The sequence goes on from JACJXW010000004.1 coordinate 1,579,628, forward strand.
TGCTATTGCCTTGATCGCAGGTTTCAAGCTGAGTGAAAATGTCACGCTGGCCTACGCCTATGATCTGACACTGTCGGCGCTGAATCAGGTGAGCAACGGCTCACACGAGGTCATGATCAATTACAACCTCAATAAGCGCCTGGGTACTGGCCGGCCGCCGAAAGTTATCTACAATCCTCGGACATTATAGATATAATTAAGGCCGGGTTGCCAGTGTATTTTAAAATTATCTGTATATTGCGCCCTTATTCGGAGCGCGCGATGCAAAACTAAACTCTGGCGAGAGCAACACTGCTGTCCGCTCCTGCCTCCGAACGGTTTGTATGTGGCCTCTGGCCCATTATTTCCGCCCTTCTACTTAATAAATGCCGGTTTTGCCTGTTTTCAGGCCGCCGTAGCAAGAGAAACCTTAAAGTAAGGCCGAAACTGCCTCCCCCGCGGGAAGGTAGGGTGGCAAAAGCCTGTTTGGCATTGGCTCCCGTTTAACTGTGCTTTTATCGGGCAGCCTGCAAAAATGAAATATTTATTTTTGATAAAATGGGCAAACAGCCTATATTTACGATCGCTTTAAAGACCGTATTAATATATCTCTGAAGGAAAACTCGGGTGTAAACATGAAAAGTTTATTCAAGATCTCACTAGTCTTGCTAGTGCTAGTCCTGGCATCTTGTGGCAGGCGCGAAAACGGCCAGTTGGTCGGAGTCCTCGATCGTCCCGCCTGGAAAGGCATCAATCCCTATGGAATGGTTTATGTACCCTCGGGTACGTTGCACATTGGCCCATCCGACCAGGATGTGAGCAACACCTTTGTGCAACGCCAAAAGGCCATCTCTATTCAGGGATTTTTTATGGATGATACGGAGATAACCAATAACGAATACCGCCAGTTTGTATACTGGGTACGGGATTCGCTGGCTCATACTTACCTCGATCACTATACTGAAACCGAGGACGGTGACGAACTCATCGATTGGGAATACGAGATCGACTGGGAAGACGAAACCCTGGAAGACCTCTATTACCAGGGTGACGACCGCTTCGCCGGCAGAAAAGAGCTCGATGCCAGCAAGCTGGTTTTTGAGTACGAATGGTACGACTGGCAGAAAGCTGCCCACGACCACGGACGCTCTCCGCGCAATACGTTCATTCAACGCCGCAAGGTCAACGTATACCCGGATACCCTGGTTTGGATCCGCGACTTTTCCTACTCCTACAACGAGCCGATGACCCGAAACTATTTCTGGCACCCGGCTTTCGACGATTATCCGGCAGTAGGTATTGATTGGCATATGGCCAATGCATTCTGTTACTGGCGGACTAAATTGTGGGACACTTACGCCCAGACCCGGGGCGACGGAATCAACACCGAAGACTTCCGCCTGCCAACGGAGCACGAATGGGAATATGCTTCCCGGGGCGGTCACGACCTTGCGCCTTATCCCTGGGGCGGATACTACGTGCGCAACGCCAAGGGTTGCCTCCTGGCCAACTTCAAGCCCGGCCGGGGCAATTATCCTGAAGACGGTGGTTTGTATACGGTCAAAGCAGACGCCTACTTCCCGAACGACTTCGGGTTGTACAACATGTCCGGCAACGTCGCCGAATGGACCGTAAGCTCCTATAACGAAAACGCCTATTCCTTCCTCCACGACCTCAACCCGGATATCCGCTATGATGCCAAGGACGACGATCCGGAAGCTTACAAGCGCAAAGTTATCCGCGGGGGTTCCTGGAAGGACGTAATGCACTATATGCAAACTGGTACGCGCCATTGGGAGTACCAGGATACGACTAAGTCTTACATCGGCTTCCGTTGTGTGCTGACCTTCCTCGGCCGTTCTCTGAACGACTTCTAAAGGACAATAACAGCAGGGAATATGGATGCCGGGATAAACCCCGGCATCCATATTCCAACAACTATTTTGACAATAGAAAATACCCGTCCTGGTTATTCCCGGCAACTTTCACTCCAACAGCCCAAGCCCATGTATTCTGCCTGCGCCCCTGCCCAGGCTTCCCTCAGGAAGCCCGAAGGCGCTACTGGTTGGGCCTACTCCTCTCCCGCACTTTTCTGATGGAATATACGGCCTTGAAAATCAAGAGTGTACTGCTTTTGGTGTGCGAAAAGGCAGAGCGGAGAAAAAAAAGTGAAAATATTTAAAAAGGGGTGTAACCTTTTCTAGGCGGGGCATTATGGAGGTGGGTTTTTGAATAACCCACCTTAGAGAGAATTAAGATTTTAAAAACCTAATTTAAAAGAGTACAAAAGATGAGTTTCTTAAAGTCAAAAGGGTTCAAGTACATTAAAAACCTGATTATTGGCGTCGGTGCATCCGTAGTTCTTCTGGGCGCCCTGTTCAAGCTGGAAAGCTGGGAAGGCGCTTCTACGATGCTGATCATCGGCCTTTCCGTGGAGGCTTTTATCTTCCTCTTCCTTGGCCTCATCGGCCCCGAGCCGGATTACTACTGGGACAAGCTCTATCCGGGCCTCAGTGACTACGGTTCTAACATCGCTCCGCTTACCGCCGGCGATATGGGCGCCCCGAACCTGCCCGCCGCCGCTACTCCCCTTAACGGCGAAGTGGTAGAACAACAGCTGGGCGGTATGCTGACCGAACTGCAGACGATGTCTAAGAGCCTCTCTTCTCTGAAGGCCCTTCAGGAAGTGGATTTCTCCGGTACCAGCGACCAGATCAAAGCGATGAACAACTTCTACGCCAAGTTGAACGAAGCCATGGCCGACCTGAGCGATTCCCTGGAAGACACCAAGGTCTACAAAGATCAGCTGGCCAACCTCAACCAGAACATCGGTACGCTGAACAATACCTACAGCCAGCTGAATTCTGTATACGGGAATGTTATTTCTGCGATGGCAAGTGTGAAGCAGTAAGTTTTGCCGTGAGTGAACCTATTATTGAAATTTAAAAAAGCTATAAGCTATGTCAATACCTAAGGAACCGCGGCAGCTTATGATCAACCTCATGTACCTCGTGCTGACAGCACTGCTGGCACTGAACATCTCTGCCGAGGTCATGAATGCGTTCTTTACTCTAAATAAAGGTATTTCTCAAAGTAATGATATCGTTGAAAATACGAACCAAACCCTGCTGAGCAACATTCAAAAGCAGGCGGAGGCGTATAAGAATGCGCAGAATGATAAATACCTGGCTGACGCGAAACAAGTTAAGAAAACAGCAGATGAGTTCGTATCCTACGTTGAGGACCTGAAAAAAGAACTCTTCGACGCCGCCGGCGGGCCCTCCGAAAAAGATCCGGAGAAGCCCAAGCGCATCAAAGATAAGGATGTGACCACCCGCCTGCTGGTAGGGTTGGAAAACCAGCCTGGTAAAGGCTTCGAACTCGAGCAGAAGATCCGGGATACCCGCGAGGAACTCATTAAGCTGGTGGGCGGCGACCAATCTGTTGCTGCTGCCATGCCGCTGAATATCGACGACGAGGCTGTTAAGCGTTCGGACAAAAACAACTGGACGGAATACAACTTCAAGCAGATGCCGGTCGCAGCCGTTTTCCCCCTGCTGACCAAATTCCAGAATGACGCCAAGGCATCCTCCACTACTGTCCTGAACCACCTGCTGGGCAAGGTCGCCGGTGAAGACATCAAGTTCGACGCTTTCGAACCGGTGGTTTCCGCCAGCAAAGGCTATGTGATCCGGGGCGAGAAGTATACCGCCGATGTATTCCTGAGTGCCTTTAGTACTTCTGCCGGTGACAATACCAAGATCTTTGTCAATGGTTCGAACCTCCCGGTTGAAAATGGAAAGGCGACCTATGAGGCTTCGACCTCTTCCATCGGCACCAAGAAATACAAGGTCCGGATCGAAGTGGAAAACCCACTGACCGGCGAGGTGAAGCCCTACGAAAGGGAGTTCGAATACGAAGTAGGAGAGCGTTCCGTTACGGTTTCTGCCGAAAAGATGAACGTATTCTACATTGGGGTGGATAACCCGGTTGCCGTTTCTGCTGCCGGTATTTCCTCCAACGACCTGAACGTCAGCATCAGTGGCGGCGGTGGATCGATCCGCGGATCCGGCTCCAACTACATCGTCACCGTTAGCACACCGGGCGAGTGCCGGGTGAACGTGAGCGGCGGCGGTATGCGCGACAGCAAAGTCTTCCGCGTGAAGCGTATCCCCGACCCCGTAGCCCGACTGAGCAAGTCTCAGGGTGGCGCCATGGGTAACGGCGAATTCAAAGCTCAGGGTGGCGTAGGCGCCTTCCTCGATAACTTTGACTTCGATGCGACCTGCACGATCCAGGGCTTTAAGCTGGTCTATGTCGCTTCCCGCCAGGACCCCGTCGAGGTGGTCAACGGCGGCGCCCGCTACAACGACGCTGCCCGCCGCCTGGTCAACCGGGCCAAGCCGGGTGATATCTACTACTTCGATGACGTGAAAGCGCGCTGCCCCGGCGATAATGTGGGCCGCCCCATCAACTCAATGGTATTTAAGATTCAGTAATCTGAACATCCATAAATTACAGCCCGCTGGGACGACGGCAATGGCCGGGGAACAGCGGGCTGTAACTTGTTTTTTTGCCGGGCAGCTATAATAGTTTGCCGGGCATATCCGTTTAACAGTAAGCCGTTTTTGACAACTGGTAAGGCCGATTGGATGGAGTAATCTGAATTTTTCAGCCGGAAGCTATTCCCAAGAATGAACTCTCCCCAATAAGTACCAGTGCTGCCGATTTACCGGCAGCTTTTCGGCAACTCCTGGCAGTGCGAAATAAAGGTAACGTGGTGTTAATAAACTGCTATATTTTCCCTTTCCCTGGGAAAAGCAGTAATTTTCGCGCTCCGTTTGATTTTTTGTTCGAGATCAAGTTCGGCCGTGCACTTTTTCATTTTAACCATTTAAAGATTTTAAAAAATCAGCCATGAAGATCGCTCTGAAACTGCTAGGTTTAGGTTTGTTGATGTTTTTCTTCGCCGGCCCGGCGGCAGCTCAGACTCCGGAGAACATCATCATGACAGAATCCGGAGACATGAACGCCGACCGGCCGCTCGACGATATCGTTGAAAAACGGCTCATCGTCGAAAGGCGCGTACTGCCCTATGACCACATCCGCGAGGCCGACATCTTCTGGGAAAAGCGCATCTGGCGCATCGTTGACGTACGTGAGAAAATGAACCTGCCTTTCGCTTATCCGGAACGCCCGTTCTTTACCATCCTGATGGATGCTGCCGAATCCGGTGAGATCACCGTCTACAGCACCGAAGATGACAAATTCTCCATCCCGCTGACGCCCGATGAAGTGGCTTCTATGGGAGCCAGCACGGATACCATCGCTACCGTAGACCCTGAAACTTATGAAGAAACTTATCAGATCGTGCGCAACGAGGTGAACCCGCAGGACGTGAAACGTTTCCGCCTTAAGGAGATCTGGTTCTTCGATGAAGAAACCTCCACCCTGCAAGTACGCATCCTGGGTATTGCGCCGCTGATCGAAGAATATGACGATAACGGTAACTTCAAATACGAGCGCCCCATGTTCTGGGTGTACTACCCGGAAGCCCGCCAGGTGCTGGCCCGCGAACGGGTCTTCAACGTGGGCAACGACAGCAGCCCGATGACCTTCGAGGACCTCTTCGAAATGCGTTACTTCTCCAGCTACATCTACAAGGAATCCAACGTGTTTGACCGCCGTCTGGAAGACTACCTCTCCGGCGTCGACCTGCTCATGGAAGCCGACAAGATCAAGCAGGAGATCTTCAACTTCGAACACGACCTCTGGACGTATTGATCCTTTGGGCAAAGGATTATCCCCAGGGCGGGGCTTAAGGTGCTTCGCCCATTGGTTCGGGGTTGTGCGAAAGCTTTCGCCTGCTCCTGAAAAAGGATAATCCTCCGCCCACAGCTCCGGCAATTGCCTTTACTTGCCGGCTGCCGGATGGCCCGGCCGAACATCTATTCGGCCGGGCCATTGTGGTATTTTGGCCGGCCTTCCTCCAGGTGGCCCGTAATTCCTGGTGCTTTTTGTAACCATATTTTAAACGGCTGATAGCTGTACTTTCCGTATGTGCTAATCCTTATTCACCCATGCCTGCCCCATTGCTTCGCTCTGCCGTTGTCGCCGACACCCCCTCCCTTCTCGGCATGATGCAACGTTTCTACGCCATTGACAATTACCCTTTCGATAAGGAAAAGAAAGAGCGGGCTATTCGCCAGCTGCTGGCCGAGCCTCTTTTCGGGGAGATCTGGCTATTGGAGGATCAGGGGCAACCGATGGGGTACCTGGTGGTCACCACCGGATTCAGCCTGGAGTACAACGGCAAAGACGGCTGGGTAGACGAGCTGTTCCTGGAAGAAGCCTTCCGCGGACGGGGGCTGGGGAAAATGTTGTTGCGACATGCTATTGGCCGGGCCGAAGCCCTCGGCATCAACTTCCTGCACCTGCAGGTGGAGCGCCACAACCGTGCCGGGCGCCGGTTGTACGAAAAAGAGGGCTTCGAAGGCAATGGAAGGGATATGCTGAGCCGGGCCATCCTCTAAAACTTACGCAACACCCTGAGCCGGATTCATTCTCCCCGGTTATAAACCTTCGGATAGTAGGCGCCCGATTCCAGTCCGCCAAAATGATGATGCTATTCTTTTCTAAAACAGGGGGGGGCGCTAAAACCCCAGCTTGCCCCCGTGTTCCTTCAGCCAGCGTTCCTTTTCTTCATAATCGGGCATGGCATTAGCCACCAGTTTCCAGAACCGGGGGCTGTGGTTCAATTCAACGAGATGGGCCAGTTCGTGGATAATGACGTAGTCGATGACTTCGTCCGGAGCGAAAAGCAGGCGGGTAGACAGGTTGATATTGCGCTTGGCTGAGCAACTGCCCCAATTGGTGAAATTGTATTTGAGGCGGACGCTCTGTATAGGCCGCTGAAAGTATTTGTCATTGAGGTCGTGGACGCGGCGGGTGATCTCCGGCAGGAAATCCTGGGCTACGATGCGGCTGAGCAGGTGCTGGATGTTGCGTTGGAGGCTTTCTCCCTGATCGTGGCGGCTCAGCTTCAGGTTAATGGCCCGGCCTTTGCTCAGTTTGCCACTGTGGGTTTGCCGGTCCTCGTAATGCATGCGCAGCTGGTAACTGCGGCTGCCGACTATAAGGGTGTCGCCGTCTGCGTAGGTTTTGGTTTCGAAGTGGGCCGCTACGTTCTGGTTGCGTTTCAGGGTTTTGGACAGCCACTGCTGAAACCAGTCGATCCGTCCGCGTTGCTCAGCCTCGCTCATCCCCAGTGGCAGGCGCAGTATGGCCGCTTTTTTGCCGATACTGGCGCGCACATTGTAGCGAAGCTCCCGGTAGATCTTGACCGGAACCTGCTGCCCATTTATTTCCAGGGTGCCTTTTTCCAGCGAACCTGTTTTTTTCTTCCTTCGCATGAGGAGCAATATTAACCTAAAACTGGAAAAAGTCAAAACTTTTCTCCGAGACCCAACCCTTTTGTCTCCAAGCGCCGTCTTGCTAATAAAATAGAGCTAGACGCATTTGGTTATAAAATGATGAATTGTTAATTCCATCCGAGACAGTATTACGAAAAAGGGCAGGAACCTTGAGAATTCCTGCCCTTTTATTTTTCTGGCCGGCGCCAGGTTCAAGTGTCTCTTGAGGAGAGCGTACCAAAGCCGGATTGTAATTTACCCATTCCGCTCCGCAAAGGCCTTCATCACATCCACCAGTACCTGTACGCTTTCAATGTCCATAGCGTTGTAGATGGAAGCCCGGAAGCCGCCTACCGAACGGTGGCCTTTCACACCGACACACCCCGCAGCTTTGCACATTTCCAGGAAGGTACCCTGTAACTCCTCCTTACCCGACGTCATGACAAACGTGGCGTTCATATGCGAGCGGTCTTCCGGATGGGTTACCGTTCCCCGGAACAACGGGTTGGCGTCAACCTCCTCGTAGAGGAGTTGGGCTTTGGCTGCATTCCTGGATGCCATAGCGGCCAGGCCTCCGTTGGCCTTGATCCATTGAAATGTCAGCATTGCCACGTAGATGGGAAAGACCGGCGGCGTATTGAAAGTAGATTTCTTGCTGGCATGGGTGCGGTAATCCAGCATGGTTGGAATGGTGCGGCTAACCTTTCCCAGCATATCCTGTCGGACGATCACCAGCGTGAGGCCCGCCGGGCCGATGTTCTTTTGAGCGCCGGCGTAGATAAGGCCGAAACGATCAATATCTATGGGGCGGCTGAAGATATCGGAAGACATGTCCGCTACGAAAGGTACTTTAGTTTCCGGCCAGCTGTGGTATTGGGTGCCGAAAATGGTATTGTTGCTGGTCAGGTGGAAATACTTGGCGTTGGCCGGCACTTCATACCCTTTGGGGATGAAGGTGTAATTCTGTTCCTTGGAAGAAGCGACGACCTCTACCTTACCGAAGTTCCGAGCCTCTTTGATGGCCTTGGACGACCAGCTGCCGGTATCGGCATAGGCGGCCATCTCGTTGTCATCCAGCAGGTTCATTGCCGTCATGAAGAACTGTGAGCTGGCTCCTCCCTGCAGGAAAAGTACGGCGTGTTCATCGCTCAGGCCGGCAATTTCCCTTACCAGGGCCTCCGCTTCCTCGAGCACTGCGGTGAATTCCGGGCTGCGGTGGGAGATCTCCAGTATGGAAAGCCCCGTGCCTTTGAAATCCAGAACGGCCTGGGCGGCTTGTTCCATTACACTGGCCGGCAGAATAGCCGGCCCGGGGCTGAAGTTGTGTTTTTTCATTGCTCTTGTCTTTTTCAGTAAAGGATAACCGGCAATGGTCCTTTCGCCGGCGAAGCTGCAAAAATAGTCTTTTTCCTTACCATCCGCTTGTTTGGAATGTAAACTTATGGTGAGAATTCGTGTTCGGAAATGGCCAAAGGCGCCATTGGGCGGACGGCGGGCTTTCCCATAGCGGGATGGGCGCCGTACTCGCCGGGCTACCCGCCCGATAGCCCTTCCCCGCCATTTGTAGTTTTTGAGGCCTTCCGGAGGTTTCTTTGATAAAAAACTTATTTTAGCAAGCATTTAGATCGAATACCAACAGCAACAAACATGAAAAAACTGCTCCATTTGGCCTTGCTACTGGCAGCTTTCAGTCTCAATGCCCAAAGGCAACCTTTAACGTATTACCTTCCCGATATCGAGTACGACCCGGCGATTCCCACTCCGGAATCTTTCCTGGGGTATCAGATCGGAGAGTGGCACCTCAGCCACGACCAACAGCTGTTCTATATGCGGGCACTGGCGGCAGCTTCTCCCCGGGTAACCCTTACGGAATATGCCCGCACCTACGAGAACCGCCCTCTGGTTTACCTCACCATCACTTCCGAGGCCAACCACGGCCGCCTCGAGCAGATTCGCCGCGAACACCTGTCTCTTTCCAACCCCGGCCAGTCCGCCAAAGCGGATATATCCTCCATGCCTACTGTACTGTATCAAGGGTTCAGTATTCACGGCAATGAGCCCAGCGGAGGCAATGCCGCTCCATTAGTGGCCTATTACCTCGCCGCCGGAAAGAGCGCGGAGGTGCAGCGCATCCTGGAGGAGACGGTGATACTTCTCGACCCCTGCTTTAATCCCGATGGCTTTAACCGGTTTTCTACCTGGGCCAACATGCACAAGAACCAAAATCTGACCGACGACCCGCAGGACCGTGAATACAACGAGGCCTGGCCCAGGGGCAGGACCAACCACTACTGGTTTGACCTCAACCGCGACTGGATGCCGGGGCAACACCCGGAGAGCCAGGGCCGCATCCGGTTGTTCCACGAGTGGAAGCCCAATATTCTTACCGACCATCATGAGATGGGCACCAACGCTACCTTCTTTTTCATGCCTGGTGTTCCGGAGCGCACCAACCCGATCACGCCCTGGGAGAACCAGGAATTGACCGGCAAGATCGGTACCTACCACGCCGCTGCGCTCGATGCGATCGGTTCTTTGTACTACAGCCAGGAAGGGTACGATGATTTCTACTACGGCAAGGGTTCGACTTTCCCCGATGCCAACGGAGGTATCGGCATTCTTTTTGAGCAGGCCAGTTCCCGGGGGCACCTGCAGGCCACTGTCAACGGGCCGTTGAGCTTCGCATTCACCATCCGCAATCAGGTGACAACTGCCTTGTCTACCCAAAATGCAGCGGTAGGCCTGCGCACTGAACTATTGGATTATCAGCGCCGTTTTTACCGCCAGGCGATGGAGGAAGCCGCCAAAGACGCCCGAAAGGCCCTCGTATTTGGGGTCGCCAATGACCCTGCCCGGCTTCACGCTCTGGTAGAATTGCTGCGCCGACAGCAGGTGGAGGTCTACCAACTAAGCAAACCACTGGAACTCGATGGGCAGTCCTTCCTTCCGGAGTCGGCCTTTATCGTGCCGATGGAACAAACCCAGTACCGGCTTATCCGTGGCATCTTTGATACTACTACTACATTCAAGGATAGCATTTTTTACGATGTTTCCAGCTGGGCTTTACACCTGGCCTTCAACCTCGACTATGCGGAAGTGGGTGTCAAGGCTTATAGCAAAAGCCTACTCGGCCCTGCGGTCCAGGGCCTGGCGCCGGAGCGGAAGTCCAGTCCTCCGCCTATGAGCCAGTATGCCTATCTGCTGGAATGGGAGGACTATTATGCTCCGCGCGCACTGAACAAGCTCCTGTCCAGCGGGCTGAGGGCAAAAGTAGCTACGCGGGATTTCAAACTGGAAGGACGGGAATATCGCAAGGGCACGGTACTTATCCCCGCTCAGAACCAATCCAAATCGGCAGCTCAGGTGTATCAGCTGGTGGCCCAGACGGTGAATGAAACGTTGGTGTCGATCCAGGCGGTATCTACAGGGTTTACGCCTACGGGGATCGACCTGGGCAGCAATGATTTTGAGGCGCTGAAACCACCCAAAATACTGATCCTGATCGGCGATGGCGTATCGAGCTATGGCGCCGGAGAAGTCTGGCACCTGCTGGACCAGCGTTTTGGTATGAAGGTGAGCAAAATGGAGGTGAATGGCCTGTCCGGCAGTAACCTGGACAAATATACGGTGATCATCATGCCCGACGGCAGCTATAATGGCGTTAGCAAAGAAGGCTGGGATAAATTAAGAGAATGGGCGGCACAAGGCGGCACGCTGATCACTTTAGAGGAGGCTGCAAAAGCTGCTCAGAAACAGGGCCTGGCCAGCCTTAAGGTGCGGGAAGAGCCTAAGAAAGAGGGCGATACTGTTCAGCGAAGGCCGTATGAGCGCCTCGAGGATGACCGTGGTTCGGAGAGCGTTGGCGGCGCCATCGTACTGGCCCGGGTCGACCTCAGCCATCCGTTGTTCTATGGGTGCCACCGGCCGCTCATGCCTTTGTTCCGCAGCAACAGTTTGTCCTTTGAACCTACCCTTAATGCCTATGCTACGCCGGCTGTTTACACGGATACCCCGCTGGTGAGCGGTTATATCAAAGATAAGAACCTGCAACTGATCCGCAATTCGGCGGCGGCCGTGGTCAGTGGCGTTGGACAGGGACGGACGATCTGTCTGATGGACAACCCCAACTTTCGCGCCTTTTGGTACGGAACCAACCGGATATTCGCCAACAGTATCTTCTTTGGGTCCATTATCAGCAGATATGCGGTGGAAAAGGCGAGCGGGCAGGCTCCGGCAGCCGTCAAGTGATAGGCTGTAGGCCGGTATCCGGAAAACAGGGCGCCGGTTTTGCACCTTAATTTAATGTCAGCCGGGATTCCCGCAGAATCCCGGCTGATGCTACCTCCCAGCGTTGCGTTTGCCTGCCGTTATCCTATTCCATGCACAGCATTAATAGAACATCCGGCCCAAGCTTTGCCCGGCGCTCACTTTTTCGGGCCACAAATGAATGTTAATGCATACAGGCCAACAATATTGAACGTTAAAGAAAGACGCGCTCCCAAGGTTTAATTAAAGGGAAGAGCCAACCATTTGTTCCTGCTTGTGGTATACTATAAAGGCTTTCCCTGAAATAAGGGCCTTAACCAAATGGTCAAAATATGCTTAGAAAACTACTGCTCGCAAATGCCTTGTTTATCTGGTTACTGGTTGGCGCCTGCTCTCAGAGCCCTTATCACGAAATGGCGAAGGATACCATTATTACCCGCCCCATACTCTTCGGTAACGCCTATCTGCTGGATGGAAAACAGCTCAATATTACGGTGATGCAGTGGTTTATGAGCGATCATCCGCTGGCTCATGACCAGATTCGGGTGGCAGTGGTCAGCGGCCAGATGGCAGCGGTAAGTTATACCCTGGGAGGCATGATCTTTCTCGGAGGTTTTCTGATCCGCCAGGACGACAATGCCGCCGGAGACGACCTGATGCTGATGGGCAGTGCCGGAATCGGCGCAGGCTTGCTCCTGACCCTCATCTCAAGCGGGCACCAGCGGCGGGCAGTTCAATTGTACAATGAAGACATCAAGCGTTATATGGATTCCTCGGCCCGGGTGGAGTGGCAGTTGGGCTTCACAGGGAATGGGGTGACGTTAATGGCGGGGTTGGAGTGACCGGCTGCCCGAAAACGCAGCTTCCTGCCCGGGCGGTTATCCCAGGTAAGCATTCAGCAGCACTTTGTGGGAAGAAGACCGAAGCCTGCGAATAGCTTTGTCTTTAATTTGCCGGATTCTCTCCTGGGTAAGGCTCATGCTCGTCCCTATTTCATTAAGCGTCATGGGTTCTTCTTCGCCCAGGCCGAAATACATCCTGATGATTTCCTGCTCCCTTCCGGATAAAAGCGACAATACTTTTTCGATATCGAGCCTTAGCGAATCCGTATAAGCTACCTCTTTATCGGTCTCTAAAGTATCCTGGTTTTCTAAAACATCGAGATAGGAAGAGGTATTATCCCCGCCTTCGAAGGGAGCGTCAACGGAGACATGGCCGGGCGCGTATTTCAGCGTTTCGGTAATTGAATCGAGGGTCAATTCCATGTCTTCGGCCAGTTCTTCATTGGTTGGCTCTCTTTCATATTTCTGTTCCAGATGGGAAAAAGTCTGGTTGATCTTGGCCAGCGCACCCACTTTATTCAGGGGCAGGCGGATGAGCCTTCCCTGTTCGGACATGGCTTGCATGATCGATTGCCTGATCCACCAAACGGCATAGGAGATGAACTTGAAACCCCGTGTTTCATCGTATCTCTGGGCGGCTTTCACCAGCCCGATATTGCCTTCGCTGATGAGGTCTATCAACGGAAGGTGATTGTTTTGATATTGCTTGGCAACGGAGACCACAAACCTTAGATTGGCCTTTACCAACTTTTCCAGGGCCACTTGGTCACCATTCCTTATCCTTCCGGCCAATTCTATTTCTTCTTCGACGGAAATCATGTCCAATTTGCTGATCTCGGACAAGTATGATTCTATCGATTTGCTATCACGAAGCGTAATAGACTGTGAAATCTTCAATTCTCGCATAGGTGTCAAGATACACCTTTTTCATTATTCCGGGTGTATTTTAGGCCTGGCGAGGAAGAGAGAATTTTCTTTAGCGGGTTGACACAACCTTTAGCTCACCATTTCCCTGGCTTTGGCAATTGCCCTTTCCAGCCCCCCGGAATCTTTCCCTCCGGCGGTGGCGAAGAAAGGCTGCCCGCCGCCTCCGCCCTGGATCTCCCTGGCCAATTCCCGGATCATATTGCCGGCATGCAGCCCTTTGCTCTCCGTCAGCTCCCGGCTGATGGCAATGAGCAGTTGAGGCTTGCCGTTGACTTCGGCGCCGAAAACGATGACGGCGTTATCGATCTGCTCTTCCAGCTGGTAGGCCAGCGTTTTGATCGCGTTGCTGTCTTCCAGCGGCAGCCTGGCGCCCAGGAAGTTGAGGCCGTTGATGGGCTCGACCTTTCGCAGCAACTCGCCCTTCATGGCGCCGGCCTGGGCGGACAGCAATTTTTCGACTTCCTTTTTGAGCTGTTTATTCTCCTCCTGCAGGGCAGCCACGTTTTTCGCTGCATTTTTCGGGTTTTTCAGCAGCAGGCGGATCTCGTTGAGCTCTTCCAGTTCTTCCATCAGGAAGGACTCGGCCCGGCTGGCGGTGATGGCCTCGATGCGGCGGATACCGGCCGCTACCGCTCCTTCCGAGACGATCTTGAACAGCCCGATCTCGCCGGTGGCACCCACGTGGGTACCGCCGCAGAGTTCGCGCGAGAAGTCTCGGCCGAAGGTGATCACGCGCACCTGTTCGCCGTATTTTTCACCGAACAGCATCATAGCGCCGGAGGCTTTGGCCTGGTCGATGGGCATTTCCCGTTCCTCTTCGAGAGGGATGTTCTCCCGTATCTTTTCGTTGACCATGGCCTCGATCTGCCGCACCTCTTCGTCGGTCACCTTCTGGAAATGGGAGAAGTCGAAACGCAGGCGCTTGTCGTCAACGTCCTGTCCTTTCTGCAGGGCATGCGTGCCCAGAACGCGGTGCAGGGCGGCATGCATGAGGTGAGTGGCCGAGTGGTTGCTGGCCGTGGCCTGGCGCCGGGTGGTATTCACTTCGGCGCGAACGGGCCCTTCAATGTCCTCCGGCAGGTTTTTGACGACATGGATGATCAGTTCATTCTCTTTCTGGGTGTCGAGCACCGGTATTTTTTCAGGGCCGAACCAAAGCAGCCCGGAGTCACCGGCCTGGCCTCCGCTTTCGGCGTAGAAAGGGGTCCGGTTCAGCACGATCTGGAACTGTTGCTTGTCTTTGGCTTCTACGGTGCGGTATTTGAGCACATGTGCTTTATCCACGGCCAGCTCATCGTAACCGACGAATTCTACCTCCTCGCCGTCGCGCACTACCCGCCAGTCGCCGACCAGCTTATGAGCGTCGGCCCGGGAGCGTTCTTTTTGCTTTTTGAGGGCCTGCTGGAAGCCGGCCTCGTCGATCGTCAGGCCGCGTTCGGCGGCGATGAGGCGGGTCAGGTCGATGGGGAAGCCGAAGGTATCGTAGAGTTCGAAGGCGTCCTGTCCGTCGATCTGCCCGGAATCTACGTCGAGGGTATCGAAGCGGCGCAGGCCTTTTTCGAGGGTATGGAGGAAGGTGTTCTCTTCCCCTTCGATCACTTTGGCGACCTGTGCCTGCTGGGCCTTCAGTTCGGGGAATACACCACGGAAGTAGTCGGCCAACAGCGGTACGAGGGTATGCAGGAAGGGTTCCTTAATATCGAGGAAAGAGAAATAGTACCGGACGGCCCGGCGCAGGATGCGCCGAACGACATATCCGGCGCCGTTATTGCCGGGCAGCTGGCCGTCGGCAATGGTGAGGGCTACGGCTCGAATATGGTCGGCCACGACCCGCATGGCGGTGTCCGATTTGGCTTCCGGAGCATAACTTCCGCCGTATGGCTTACCGGTCTTCTGTTCGATAAAGCGGATGATGGGAGTGAACACGTCCGTGTCGTAGGTCGCGGTCTTTCCCTGAAGCGCCATACAGAGGCGCTCGAAGCCCATTCCGGTATCCACGTGTTTTTCCGGCAGCCCTTCCAGTTGCCCATCGGCTTTTCGGTTGAACTGAATGAAAACGTTGTTCCAGATCTCGATCACTTCCGGATGGTCTTGATTGACCAGGGCCTCTCCCGGTACTTTTTTGCGTTCTTCTTCGCTGCGCAGGTCGATATGTATCTCAGAACAAGGGCCGCAGGGACCGGTATCGCCCATTTCCCAGAAGTTATCCTTCTTGTTGCCATTGATGATGTGATTGCCAGGCAGATACTGGCCCCAAAGGGCACGCGCTTCTTCGTCAGGTTCGAGTCCTTCGCTGGCATCCCCTTCAAAAACGGTGGCGTACAAACGGCCCTTTTCAATGCCATATACTTCGGTGAGAAGCTCCCAGGACCAGTCGATGGCCTCCTTTTTGAAATAATCGCCAAAAGACCAGTTCCCCAGCATTTCGAACATGGTGTGGTGCGTGCCGTCACGCCCTACATCTTCCAGGTCGTTGTGTTTACCGGAGACGCGCATGCACTTCTGGGTATCGGCGATTCGGCGTACTTCCGGCGTCTGGTTGCCGAGAAAATAGTCCTTGAACTGGTTCATGCCGGCATTGGTGAACATCAGCGTTGGGTCGTCCTTACTGACAATCGGGGCGCTGGGCACGATCTTATGTTGCTTGGAGGCGAAAAAGTCGAGGAACGCCTGCCGTATCTCTGTTGAAGTCATAATGGTATTGCTTAAACGAGCTGATTTTTTTGGAACAGCGAAGATAGGGGTAGTAGTTCATATATGCCAGGATTTTTAGGAATAGATAGGGGAGGTGGGGTGTTGATTTGTGATTCGTGATTCGTGATTCGTGATTCGTTGATTCGTGATTCGTGACTCGTTGATTCGTGATTCGTGACTCGTGACTCGTGACTCGTGATTCGGTGATTCGTGATTTGCAAACCGGGAATCGGAGTTGGTATGAACTCATAATTAAGTGCGTGGGCCAAAACAGGCGAGCAATATAACCCTATGGCAATATAGCCGGACCCCAATATGCAGAGGCATTTTGGCTCCGCTTTCCCAATTGGGATGAGTGAAACTGCAATTGTCCAAGCACTTACTTACACCAATACACCAAAACACGAGGGAAACCTTAGCGCCGATTCTACGTATACGCAAATACACATATACACAAAATCACGATAAATAGTTAAAAAGCGTTAAAAAGTCTTAAAATTTACAGCAAAGTGGAATCCATTCTCCATCTTTGTGTTCCCCAGTTGAAAAAGAACTACACCCAATCCTGGCAAAAAGCTTACATTTTATCCCTTCAGGCTATTTATTGACATTATTTTGGTTAACCTTTTAGGAGAAATTCGCAAATCATTTAGGCATTTATCTAAAAAACCACTTAAAATTTTGTGTTTCTCCCTCCACGGTTTATTTTTGACGCATACACATAATGGGAAAGAGTAAAAAAAGAGAGAGGGAGAAAAGCTAAAGGTTCAGCAACTATCAGGTTTCTCCAACATTAAAGGTTGTTCGAAAAGCACTCTGCTGGATCATTTAGTTTAGGTAAAGATTTGATACTCATGGGAAAAGAGAAGTTTATTTATAATACCCACACGCTTCGGTATGAAAAGGTGGAGCAATCCATCAGCCAAAAAATTACCAAAGTTCTGGGTTTTGTCTGTGCAGCGATATTCACTGCCTTCATATTCACGCTTCTTGCACATCGGTGGATACCTTCACCGCAGGAAAAGCTACTTAGGAATGAAGTCAAGTTCATGGAGTCCCATTTTGCTGAAGTAAACACCGAACTGGAGCAGCTCCGTGAAGTCCTGGCTAAAATACAGGAACGTGACGCCTATGCCCACCGGATGGTCTTCGGCATGGACCCCATCGACGAGGGCGTCTGGGAAGGTGGCGTTGGCGGGCACGACCAGTACGCTTCACTCCGGCAGTATAGCACCGGAGACCTCCTCGTTTCGGTAAGCCAGAATGTTGATAAGCTCAAGCGTCAGATGGACCTGCAATCCCGCTCGCTGGACACCATTATCAATATGGCGAAGCAGAAAGAGGATATGCTGGCGGCTATTCCATCCATCAAACCGGTGAATTCCAGCAAGCTTCCGCGCAGCGTGAAATTGCTCTCCGGCTTTGGCATGCGCATCCATCCAATCTATAAAGTACCGAAAATGCACTACGGCATTGACTTTACTGCTCCCCGGGGGACGCCAATTCAGGCGACCGGCTCCGGCAAGGTGATCAAGGCCGAGAGGGTTAGCGGCTACGGTAACCAGGTGGTCATCGACCATGGGTTCGGATACAAAACCTCTTATGCCCATATGAAAACCATAACTGTGAGGGCCGGCCAGGAAGTGATGCGTGGCCAGCAGATCGGTGAGGTGGGCAGCACAGGCACCTCTACAGCGCCCCACTGCCACTACGAGGTGATGTATAAGGGCAACAAAGTCAACCCCATCCACTATTGCATGGACGGGCTTACACCCAAAGAATACGAAGAACTGGTCCGCGCCGCGGAAATGTCTAACCAATCGTTCGACTAATTCAACCAAGACCAATACAGCCTTATGCTGAAAAAAGAACCTTCCAAAAAAGGCTTCCGTTTCGGAAGTCTTTTTTGCATTATTGCGCTTTCTGTTTCTTTTCTAAGTTGCGGAGAGGCGTCCAATGTGAGTGACAATGCCCAGGCCAAGCTGGCCGTTGCGCGCATTATGGCAGATACTGTGATCAGTCCACAAGATACTGCAGCGCCGATCGAAGTGGCGCCGGACCCCGAACGCTTCACCATCATCGGAGTAGGCGACATGATGCTGGGCACCAACTATCCTTCCACTTCCTACCTGCCGCCCAACGGGGGGCGCGATTTGCTGTCCGATGTGCGGGATATCTTAACTTCCGCCGATATTACCTTCGGCAACCTGGAGGGCGCTATCCTGGATAAGGGCGGGACGGCTAAGCGTTGCAACAATCCCAGCGCCTGCTATGTCTTCCGTTCTCCGGAGAGCTATGTCCAGCATTTTGTCGAAGCAGGTTTCGACTTTTTGAGTATCGCCAACAACCACTCCGGCGATTTTGGGGCTACGGGACGCGATCGGACGAAAGCCGTTCTCAAGGAAGCCGGTATTGCCTTTGCCGGGCTTGCCGGCACCGATGAGTATGCCATTATAGAGCGCGATGGGGTGAAATACGGCATGTGTGCTTTTGCGCCCAACTCGGGCACCTGTAGCATACACAACCTGGCAAAGGCCCGGCAGATCGTAAGTAAGCTGGAAGAAGCGTGCGACATAGTGATCGTTTCCTTCCACGGGGGCGCTGAGGGCGCCAGCCATCAGAATGTGCCCCGGCGTTCGGAAACCTACTATGGAGAGAACCGGGGGAACGTACACGAGTTCTCTCATGCGGTGGTAGATGCTGGAGCGGATATCGTCTTCGGGCACGGCCCTCACGTTACCCGCGCTATGGAGCTTTACAAAGGACGTCTGATCTGTTACAGCCTGGGCAACTTCTGCACCTACGGGCGTTTCAGCCTCAGTGGCCCGGCGGGTTTTGCCCCGATCGTATCGGTGACCGTCGGAAAGGATGGCGCCTTCCTGGAGGGGCAGGTAACGCCGATTTACCAGCAGAAAGCCCACGGGCCCAGGATCGATGGCCAGAAGCGTGCCATAAACACCCTGATCGAGCTGACCCGGGCCGATTTTCCGGAGACGGAACTGCTGATCACTAAGGAAGGGAAGCTGACAACTAAAGAATAATGTAATTTCTCGAGCTGGCCGATGGTGCCGGGATCGCCTGCAAGGTGTAGCGGGAGGGGCCCCGGCAGCTTTCTGCCGTAGTGATGGAATAACCGGAAGCCGTCAGCGCCCTGGTGCAGCACTTCATCGAAAATTGTTAAGTGATTCGCCGTAATTTTCCTAATTTTCTGTTTTGACGATTTTGAAAGTGCCCGTGCATCCTATATTATGACCGAAAACGCCGCAAAGCCAACTCGATACTGTCACAATTGCCATTATCCGTTACCCCAATACGGGGAGTTCTGTTCCAATTGTGGACAGAAGTATAGCGATGGTAAAGTACCGGTTTGGGACTTGGTGCGGGACTTCCTGGAATCCGTGCTCAATGTGGATTCCAAAATCTTCCGTACCATTGGCGCTCTATTCATACCGGGCAGGCTCACTCTGCAATACTTTAAGGGATACCACAAGCGTTACGTGCCGCCCCTGAGGCTCTTTTTTGTAATGGCCGTCGCGCATTTTGCCGTTTTGGGATATGTGGGGTTTGATGTTATTGAACAACAGATCATGGAAAGCAACGAGCGGCAATTGAAAAGAGCCCATCTGGCGGGTTTCAGAGATCAACTGGACTCGGCCAGGATACAAGTCGAAGCGGCCTATCCCGGTGTTCCCATACTCAGCGAAGCGCTGGATTCGCTGGAACGCATTCTGGGCGATAGCCGGACGGACAGTATGAACCTCGGTTATTTCATCTATGAAGCCGACTCTTTGATGTTCACTTTGGAGCAGGTGCAGATATCCACCCGGGATGCCATAGAAATGCCGCTGGACAGTTTGGCCTCTGCCTACGGAAGCAATAGTTTTTTCAGCCGCCTTCAGTTGCGCCAGGCTGCCAAATTTGCCAGGGAAGGGGGCAACTTTACCCGCTTCATCCTGGGCAAACTTATATGGATGGTTGTACTGATGATGCCGGCCCTGGCCCTGCTGCTGAAATTGCTCTACATCCGGCGGAAAAAGTATTATGTAGAGCATCTGGTTTTCTCATTTCATTATCACGCTTTTTCATTTTTCATCGTGTCGGCCGCGTTGCTTCTGGGCGAGACGAACCTGGGCCAGTATTCCGGATTCTTTGATGGAGGTTTTCTCATTGGCATGGCCTTTCTATGGATACTCATTTATCTTTTTATCGCCATGCGTCGTTTTTATCAGCAACCCTGGTTTAAGACTTTCATAAAGTATGGCATCGTCAATTTTTCCTATACCCTCATTTTTACCTTATTTTTGCTGCTCACTGTAATAACCAGTGTTCTGCTATTTTAACCATCAGCAATGCCATACGATAGATACGAGACAGTCATTGGATTGGAGATCCATGCTCAGTTGTCGACGCAGAGCAAGGCTTTTTGTGGAGATGACGCCAGTTTTGGGGGAGAACCGAACACTTACGTCAGCCCTATTTCTTTGGGCCATCCCGGCACCTTACCCCGCCTCAATAAAAAGCAGGTAGAATATGCGGTGCGACTTGGTTTGGCGTTGGGCAGCGAGATCAGCCTGTACAATGCTTTTGACCGAAAGAACTATTTTTACGCCGACCTGCCGAAAGGGTATCAGATCACACAAGACCGGGCGCCCATCTGCGTTGGCGGCTCAATGACGGTCAGGGTAGGGGAGGAAGAGCGGCTCATTCGCATCCATCATATTCACATGGAAGAGGACGCCGGCAAGTCGATCCATGACTCCGAGGAGCCCTATTCTCAGATCGACCTCAACCGGGCAGGGGTGCCTCTGCTGGAGATCGTCTCCGAACCCGACCTGCGTTCTGCCGAAGAAGTGGACGCCTATATGTCGGCCATGCGGCAGTTGTTGCGTTACCTGGGTATTTCCGACGGCAATATGGAACAGGGATCCATGCGTTGCGACTGCAATGTATCGGTCCGGCTGAAGGGCAGCGACAAACTTGGTGAGCGCTGCGAGATCAAGAACCTCAATTCCATGCGTTATGCCCGTAGGGCCATTGATTATGAGGTGAAACGGCAGATCGATCTTCTTGAGTCCGGCGGGAAGGTAGAACAACAGACCCTGAATTTCGATCCGTCGACTGGCGTAACCGCGCCCCTGCGCGATAAGGAAGATGCGCATGACTACCGCTATTTTCCCGAGCCCGACCTGCCTCCGGTGGTGCTTCGCCCGGAATATGTAGAAAAGATAAAGCAGTCGCTGCCTGCTTTGCCTTGGGAGCTTTACCACCGCTTCCAGGAGCAGTACGGCCTGCCGGAGTATGACGCCAACCTGCTTACCCAGGAACAGCCAACAGCCCTTTTCTTTATGTCCCTCTGCGAGCATACGGATAACTTCAAGGCTGCTTCCAACCTGATCATCAACAAGGTAGCCCCCTTCTGTAATGATGCGGGAATTGGAATAGAGGAATTTCCCGTTAGCCATCCTCAGCTGGCCGCTTTCATTCAGCTGATCGATGAGGGCAAGGTGGCCAGTGCTGCTGCCTACCAGCATATTTTTCCCGTTTTGGCCGAGCAACCCCAACGCCCACCGCTGGAGATCGCTCAGTCCCTCAACCTCATCCAGACGTCAGACGAAGGATTGTTGGAACAGCTCGTCGACGAGGTGCTGTCCAGTAACCCCGGCGAGGTAGAGCGCTACCGCAGCGGCAAGAAAGGCCTAATGGGCTTCTTCATGGGAGAGGTGATGAAATCCTCGAAGGGCAAAGCCGACCCCAAGGTGGTGAGCGGACTGTTGCGGAAGAAGCTGGGGTAGGGAAGGGCGAAGTTGGAAGGCGGAAGGCGGAAATCGGAAATCGGAAGGCGGATATCTACGGAGTGGTGTGCATTTTGCGTTTTTCGGGAGAATTCAGGTCGTTATTTTCATAATCATTATAAAAATAATCATTACTTTTATAATCGTCATTTTTGTAATGATTATTTTTGTAATCATTATTTTTGTAATCATTTACCCTGCCCCTTGCCCCTTCGGCGGGAAAGGCTTACCTTGGAATAAGTACTTGGACTGAAATGAATAGACATGCATAGAAATGGGGAAATGTAGTCCCAAGCTCAAGCAGGGTAACCATTTCCACTGCATTTCAATACATTTCCATGTGTTTCACAATTTGTGTCCATGTACTTACACGAACACACCAATGCACGAATGCACGAATACACGAATACACGAATACACGAATACACGAACACACGAATTTCCCGCTCTAAACCTGCCCTTCACCATGAAGCAGTTACCAATATTCGACGAAGACAAAGAGGGACTCAAGCGTTACTACAGCATTGGCGAGGTGGCCAAGATGTTCGAGGTCTCCAAGTCGCTGGTCCGCTTTTGGGAGAACGAGTTCGATTTCCTCAAGCCCCACAAGAACAGCAAGGGAGACCGGCGTTTTACGGTCCATAACATCGAACAGCTCAACCTGATCTACGAGCTGGTCAAGGAGCGGGGATTCACCATTGAGGGGGCAAGGCGGGAGATCCAGCGCCTGCACGAGTGGGAGAAGGAAAAGGGGGAGTGGATCGGGCGGCTGGAGCGGGTGAGGGGCTTTTTGTCAGAAATGAAGGAAAAAATTTGAATTACTTTGCCAGGTCAGAAAGAAACCCCAGGAGTGCATATTGGATTTTGGCCTTTTCCACTTTATAGGTATTCCGATCTATTCTTCCACGATTATTTTCCTTCTCTATATCGGTGAGCTGGGCTTCAAGGATGTCCAAATCATTATTTAGGGCCGGGTCGAAAGTTAGTTTTTCTCTTACCTCTTTAAAGGCCGCATCCATTTTCCCTTCTTTTATAAGCTTCCTCAGATAGGCGAGGGTAGAATTTTCCATGGCCTTTTTAAGTACTATCCCCAGTAAGGCGGCGGCATCATCTCTTGATTTGGCGATCAAGGGCAATCCTGGCGTTTTAAATTCATTTGAATTAATATTGAGGTCTTCGATATTTTTTAATTCGGCCAACTCAGGCGGCAAACTGTTGAGGCGGTTGCCTTCCAGGTTTAATTTTGAAAGAGCTTTCAGCGTGTTTATGGATTGTGGAAGCTCATTAATGCGGTTGTTTTTTAGGTCAAGATGAGTAATAAGCATGCGTTTTTCTATCGGGATCAGATCCAGGGGAAGTTCCAGTAGACGAAGGCCGGAAAGATTGAGCCGACCTCTTTTAAACGCTTTTATCTTGGCCACTGCCTTTTTGCGGGGGAGGAAAATGGTGGCATTCAGTTTCTCTTGAATGAGGGAAAGCGTTTCCGGAAAATCAACTCCTATGATCGGGTTTTTCCTGGAACCTGCATATTTACTTTTTAGTGATTCCCATTCCTTTTTAAATTTTTCGTATTCCTGGTTGTGATCTTCCGCTTTAGGGAGTAAATTCATCAGGTCTTTTAATTTACTGATAAAGTCCTTGTAACCATCATCCATCACTCTGGATATGGATTCCGAGAATTTCGACTCTGATCCTGTTCCATCGACCACCAGGATTCTGGACTTGATATTGCCCAGTCGCGTTTCGATGATCTCGGCCCAGGTGCTGAGGCTGTCTTCTTCAGAGTAGATACTCAAGTACCGGGACAGGGTTTTATCTCTTAGAAAGACCTCCTCGGTCTGCTGTTGAAGAAAAGATAATAAATAGTACCTGAACAGTTGTGGGGTAGTTATGGGGTCGCCTCCTCCGGACAGATGCCAAAGATGAAAATAGTTGTCAATACCCAACTGGCGCAGTTTGTCATACAACGCAAAAGGAAAAGAAGAAATGGGGAATATCCAGTGGCGCATGAACGGGCCACGCTTGTATTTGGGGGCTTCGCTGCGGCTGTCCATTTGAAGCAACTGCAGAAGTTCAAAGCCATATTCTCTTTCCTCAGCCTTGCCGGAGACTCCTGCCAGAAGATAGTCCAAAAGCAAAACATCATACCGCTTTGGCCCTTCCAGTAAATCCAGACACTTACTGATAAGGTCACTTGTGGACGAAGCGCCACCATTGCTTTTTGGTTCTTTGGGATGGTCGATCTTTATTTCATCCAAACCTTTGAGCAAATTCCTGATCAGCCCTTTTTTTGACAATTTGATGTTGTCTTTGTTGTCGGCGGATATCCCTACGCTGGCATAATCATCAATGAGCAGGAAACGCCACTGCAGCTTTTTATTCAGGTCATTGGCCTTGAAGTAATCCTTCATCAGCTGTTCTGCCTTTTCTCTCATCTGGGTTTCCGAGTGGAACTTGAAGGGAGTCACCATCCTGGAGTGATTGCGCTCCCCAACGGGATAGATATAGGATTCCCGCATCATGCGCAGTTGGAACTCCAGCATGGCCCTGGCCGCATTGGTGCGGTACAGCTCGTCCTCATGGTGCTGGATGACCTCCTGAAGGACGGCCTTGAACCTTTCCCTGAAAACGTAATCGTCTCCGGAATAGGTAGGCACATAACGGTGCCAGATGCTGGAATCGAGGAATTTGTAGCGGGAGTCCATATCATAATCCCTCATCCGCCTTTTTTCCGGGTCTGTTTCCTCCAGGGCTCGGGGCAAGGAATAGGTCGACATGATGTCTTCATAGCCGATGGTAATTATGGGAGCGTAGAAGAGCGCCGGTTTTTCTGCAGAGGCAGCCGGTAATCTGGGGTGGTTGGTACTGACCCATCGGAGAAGATAGTGTCCGGCAAGGCTTTGCAAGGTAGCCGGGTTAGACAGGTTCAGCTGAGGGTCGGCGAGCAGGAGGATTATTTTTTTCGTTTCCTGCGGGATAGAATCATGCTCTTTGAAGGCCAGCTTGTGGCTTTCCCCCATAACCCGGATATCTTCGATGACAGATCGAAAATACCTCCATTCCGGATCGGAGATGGTTTCTTCCTCTATCTTCAGAGGAGCGATCCTGCATTCTCCATCGAGCAGGAATACAGAAAGCACCATTGGATCTTGCCTCATCTCATCACTATTTTACGATGCGCGAATAGCTGGACCGGATGTGTCCGAAATCCGTGAACAGGTGGGGGAACTGCTGGTAAAGGGTTTTGATCTTATAGCGGAGGTTGTCGGAGGTGCCGTAGCCCGTCATTTGCGCCACATCCTGCTTTTTGCCGTTCTTCACAGCCAATGCCCGTTCGATCGCCTGCAGGTCGATCAATGCTTTGGCCTCTTCGTGGGAGAGCGGGTTACCGGGTTCCAGTGAGGCGTTGTGATGCAGCGGCGCCGAAGTATTTTCTTGCACTTTGGAAAGTAAGGACGTCGAGGCGTTAGGATCGAATTGCAGGATCTCCATAGGCAGGCATTCCGGCCTGATATAGGAAGACTGCAGGATCTCCCGGCGCAGGATCATGTGGTTTACCGTATTGATGAGTTCGCGCACATTGCCTTTCCACTCGTACTGCATCAGTTTCTCGAAAGCTTCCGGTGTGATCAGGTTTTGGCTGAAGCCTTCCCGGTTCAATTGATGTTCGACAATGAGCGGGATGTCGTCTTTTCGATTGCGCAGAGGGGGGATATCCACTACCATTACTTTCAATCGCTGGTAGAGGTCTTCCCGGAAGGCGCCCTCGGCGACTGCTTTCGGCAGGTCGCGGTGGGTAGCGGCAACGATCTGGATGTCCAGTTCGATATCTTTATCCGAACCTATGGGCCGGATGAGCCGGGTTTCGAGAAACCGCAGCAGTTTGATCTGTATGTTGGCGTCGATGTCGCCGATCTCGTCGAGCATCAGAATGCCGCCGTTGGCTTGTTCGAAATACCCTTTAATGTCGTGCGTGGCTCCGGTGTAGCCGCCCTTGTGCGCTCCGAACAGGGTACTTTCCAGCAGGGTTTTCTGGATGGCCGAGAGGTTGACCCCTACGAAGGGTTTGTCCTGACGGGCGCCCATGCGGTGGAGGTAGCGGGCGGCGACTTCCTTGCCGACACCGGTCTCGCCGGTGAGCAGCACCGTCACATTCGGCCGTTGGGCGACGATCTTCAGGGTTTGTTTGACCTCCATGATTTTCGGGGATTCGCCGATGAAAGGGTATTGGGCCTGTTCCTTTTCCCGAAATTGCCTGACCTGGCTTTTGAGGGCGTTGTTTTCCTTTTTCAGCTCGGCTTTTTCCAGGACGCTCTGAATATTTTTATCCCAAAGTTCGAATTTGGATTTGCCCTTTTGGAGATAATAAGAAGCCCCCAGTTCCATAGCTTGCATTACGGTTTCCACCTCTCCCTCTGAAGTCACTACTACAATAGGAAGGTATGGGAATCTTGTATGGGTTTCGGCGAGCAGGTCGAGCCCTCCTGGTACACCTGTATGGTCCAGCTTGAGATCGAGCAGGAGCAGGTCGAAATGGCTAGCCTTTAATTTGTCCAGCATCTGGTTTTTATCGAGGGCGCCCTCAAATTCATAATGGCCACCCAGCCCCACCCGGATATTCCGGTGGAATTCCGCCTCATCGTCTACTACCAGTACCTTGTAATTTTTACGGGGCATACTCTTGTTTGATTGTATCCAGGATCTCAAAAATACGGTCAATATTTTTTCTGCTTTCCAGCTGGGTAAAGAGCACCTCTTCCCGGCAATTGTGCTCAAAGAAGGGCGAAACGTATGCTATCAGCCTGCCCACTTCGAGCATTTCTTCCCGGAACGGCAGATATTGAAAAAAGGAAACGTAATGCCCCCAGCGCCGATGCAGTTCCTTCCATTTCTCCTCTGTATAGGCCACTGTTTCCCCTTCCAGGGGTTCGAAGAGCTCCTCCCAGGCCTGCTGGTAGCCTGTTTCCTTTAATCGTGTAGAGAGGATCTCTATTTTTAAGCTGATCTTACTCAGCGTATAGGTGACGCTTTCCTTACCATGGCCCTCGTAAAAGCGCCGCATTTTTTCCTCCATATCCAGCGCTTCTGTGTCCAGCTTTATCCAGTCTTCGGCATCTACTGCTTTCAAATTATCAAAAAAATCGAAAAAATTCCGGGGAAGCGCCAGCAGGTCCAGGTAATTGTGGTGCTCGATGGCTTCCACGCCGGCAATGGCCAGGCGTTTCTCCGGATGTTCCCGGGCCAGGAACTGCCGCCAGATGTCTACCGGAGAAACGAGTTGCCCCTGGCATTCTATCGGGATGAAGATCATCAGGCCGGGAAATTCTTCCAATTGGCCCTTACCGGTGTAGGTTACAAAGCGGACGTTTTGCCGTTCGAAGTAGTTCCGGTGAACATTCAGGAACCGCGCGTCGCTTGCCAGGGCCAGTAGTTCCATCAGTAGGTGATCCTTTCCGGCATTAAGTCGCGAAGCTGCATAAACTGCCGGCGGACCTGGGGTATGGCGATGTGCGGCGGA
The DNA here is from genome assembly GCA_020636405.1 of Lewinellaceae bacterium. Lineage (GTDB taxonomy): Bacteria > Bacteroidota > Bacteroidia > Chitinophagales > Saprospiraceae > JACJXW01. Next base: position 1,607,058 of record JACJXW010000004.1, read on the forward strand.
ATTTTTTCCAGGCTGTTGCCCAGGAGGACTTCATCGATGGATTTTCTCAATTGGCTATACACTTCTGAAGCCTTTTGCCCATAAGCCGCCTTGAGGTTCTCGGCGCAATCATCGAACAACTCTTCCTGGTATTGGCTGGCTTCCTCTTCTTCGATCTTTTCGCCGACGAAGCTCAAGAGGCGAAGGGAAAGCGGCGTGTCCTTTTCCAGGTGCGCATAGAGGGAGACGTCGTTTTGGCTGTAGCCCGGCTCAGTAAAGGGCGCGAAGTGGACGGAAAGGTCGCGCTCCAGCCGGTACACCTTCATTTTGAATTCATGCTGGTAATAATTCCAGACGGAGTCGAAGTGGCCCTGTCGTATGGTTTTCTTCTGAGCATCTTCAATGACTTTGATTTCCTTTTTTTGTCCATCCTGGTACTCCACCCAGCCGCCGAGTTCCCCGTCGCCCAGTAATCCTTTGGGGTTCTTGGTGAGGTAGAGGAAATCACTGCCATAACCAAAAAGCCGGCATGTCAGCTTTCCGGTTTCTTTCAGGTTCAGCTTTTCCTGCAGGAAGCGGAATAGGGTGCTGATGTAAGAACGCGGATGTCTTTTTCGGTGCAGGAAGATCAAGCATTGTGGAAGCGTGGTATAGGCTCGAAGGTGGCCGGCAATGATCTCGAGGGTCTCTTCTTCAAAGAGCCAATTTTCCGAGATACAATGCAAGTGGCTCTGATCTTCAGCAGTATGCCACAGAGCATCCGCTTCCTTCCACCGCCAGACGATAAAAAGGGCTCTTTCAGGTGTCCTCTTGTTCATGTTAATAGGGTTTCTAGTCCAAATGATTTACGAACCAAACAGCAGTTTGGTAAGATAATATTTTAGTTCGATATCATCTTCCTTGTTGATGGCGTTTTCCACTACCGCGATGATGGATTCCACCGGGCGAAAGGTGGTGAACTGGCGGTAGCTTTGGTAATCCTCATTTTTTGTTTCTTTTAGTTGTTCCCACCATTTATTGCGGCCCCGCCCGGTGGTTACTACGAAAACAAAATTTTCCCGGAGCTTCCCCGTTTCATCAGCCAGCAGTTCTTTCAATTCCTTTTCTATGAAGAACCCGATCTGCGAATCATCTTTGGGTGTGGCACTTCCGTATTTGGCCCGCAGGATGCTTTCGATATAAGTGAGGTGCATAACCAGGAAATGGCAGTCTTTTAGGAATGGTTTGGCATTTTCCCAGGGCCCCTTCCTGGCGCCGGTTGGTTCATCCTTTTCCGGAGCATGTTCGGAGTCTACCAGGAGGTGGAGTTTTTTCCGGAAGAACTCATCCCGGTCGGCCTCCTTTATCCTGTGGCGGACCCGGTTGTCAAAAATGGCAATGCGGGTAGCGAAGGCTTCCATCAATTCTGCGATCAAGGCTGCCCTGGCCGTCATTTCGTCTTTGGACGCCACCGGAGAGGACATCACTTCCGAAAAGTACTGTTTGTATATACCATGCGAGCGGTAACGGATAACGTCCTTTTCGTTGGTGGTGCCCTTATGCGCGATTTTCAAAGTGGACGATACCGGGAAACCGGGGGGAGATCCGGCAGGAAGGTAGGCGAATATCTGTTCAAGCGCATTATCACCCGGCTTTTTCCTACCGGTATCAGAGCCGTTGAAGACGAAATACCCTTTGGGCTGGAAAGCGTTTTCCCCTTTAGGCATCTCTTTTATCTCGATCGCTAACCGGCCGGTTTTCAACCATCGGGGCAGCCAGTAGTTATAGGCCAGTGTAGTTCCTATTCCATTGGTATCATTCAGCCAGGCTTGCTGGATGTCCTCTTCAATGATCCGAATAACATCATTGTTTTTGGCCTCCGTAATGTACTGTTCCCGTTTTTTGGAATCTTTTTCCGTAATCGTGGTAAAACGGAACCGGGCAATGTTGTCCCAGTCCCATATTTCTTTCTTTTCTTCCGGAGTTAGGTGTGATCCGCCGGGGTATTCCTTTACATTGGCGCCTTTCCAGCAGTGAAAGTACTTTTTAAATCGCCCCTGTTTGTTCTCGTGGGGGTAGCCAGCATCGAAGTCCGCTTCATTTTCCCGGGTGAGCTCGAAATCGTCGTGTGGAGTGTCACCGATGGAGGTGGCGGGAATGATCCAGGGGAAGTATTTTTCATCGCGTTTGCTATCCTTATCGGCATGGGTGCGGTGTTCATTATCATCCCCTCGTTGTACACTGGCGAAAGTGTTGTTGAACAACATGGCGGCGCAGATCTTATCCTGAAAGTTACCGCCCAAACGCGGAGCATGGCTCTCGGTATGGTCCATGATGTCCCCGATCAGGTCGGCATATTTCCGCCGGATGAGGTGAGGGCTCTCCTCTTTACTGACGTCACTGGTAAGTTTGGTGTCCAGCTTCAACCAGATCCCGATCTTGTACAACTCTCTTTCTCCGGATTTTCCGGGTTCGACGTGCTTTTCCTGAACGCTGATACATAGCGTAAGCCCATTCTTCTGGATATGCCGAAGCGTCCCGCCGGTATAATGCTTGACGTTGCGGATCTCGTTTTCCAGCATGGTATAAAAGGCATGCCGGCCGACCACACCACCAGGGAAGAAGACCTTACATTTCTGTAATTCTGCTTTGATCTCTTCGTATTCCGGGCCCGGTTGCACAAAATCGGAACGCTCTTCGAGTTCCCGGTTGTCCCGGTAGAGCAGCCGTTTGCCATCCACTACAACATAAGAATCCTCGATGGATTTGTCCTGCACCTCATCAGGGGGGTGGGCCTCTTTGATATTGATCCGGGCGAAATCCCCTCCGGCGTATTTGCGCTTTCTGCGGATACCGTTTGGCAGCAGTTCTTCTTCCGGTTCATAAAAAACAACCCGAATGTTGATCCGGGAGATCTCTTCAGTCTTGGCGATGGTCCCCAGGTAAAGGGGGTTGTTGACAAAGTCCGCCCACAAAACATCGAACAGGCCGTTGACCTCACCGCCGAAACCATAGTCGCGGGTCACGCCGCTCCAGAAAGCGCCCTTTTCCAGGAGGAACTTGAACAGGGGCTGCAGCTCCTTGGCCATCGGCCCCTTATAGTTGACGATATCATTTTCATCCAGGCCAGGTTCGTTGGAGGGGTGAGGATTCAGGATGGGGTCGAGTAATGCCCTTAGTTTTTGGTTCCTCCGGCTTTCCCAGGGAATATCCTGCTGCAAAATTTCATAAATTTCCCCCACATCTTTAAGTGATAACCTCTTCTGTTTCTTGGCCCGCTTTTTGAACCACCAGTTCAGGGCGGTGAGGCTGTGCGCGCTTACGTTATGGGCAAAGGAATCGATCAGGATGGTGATGATGGCGTTTTTGAGGCTTTGTTGGTAGAGCTGGCCGGGGATGGCGTCGTTGTACTTAAACCGTTCTTCAAAATAAGTGACTTTATGCCTTTTATAGTATCTTTTGTAATCCAGGTCATTTAGGATAGGGTTTATTATCCCTTCCTCTCCCAGATAAAGGCCTGCACTTTCTAGTGCTTCATCGAGGGCCGTTTTCTTCTCCTTATTCTCGCCAACCAGGTCCCAATTAATGATAAGGCCTTCATATTCGCGGCTGAAAGCTTTGAGAACATTGCCTACGTTTCTTTTATTGAGAGACTCCTCCCCCTTCTTGTTTTTCTTGATAAACTGTTCATGGTCAGCGCTGCTGTGTACGATGTGTGCTACCCCGTCGAATTCGGCAAACTGGATCAGCGGGACAGATAAGTACCAATAATTGGAAACATCAAGGTGGTGGTTTATAATATGGAATTCGGCTTCCCGCCGAGTTGACGGCGCCAATTTTGAGGTTTCTCTTTCAGGGGGATTCAACTCTGCAAAATAGCTTTCCATAGTACCCATGCTTTTGTAGTATAGGTCTTCCAGTTTGAGTTTTCCCCGTTTCATTTCGGCGTAAAGCTGCGAACTTACGGTATTGGGAGATTCGCTGGTAATTCCGGTTTTTTCAAGGAGAGCCCAGTGGTTATCCAGGGAGGCATTTCTCTTGCCATCTTCTAATAAGATCCTTTGACTTTCCAGGCCTGCCGAAATAAGTGGAACCTGGTCAAAACGGTCGATCGTCAATTTTCCCATTTTCATTTTTTCAGGGAAAAGCTTTCCCATGATATCTTTTTCTCTGGGTAATGCGGTGATGAAGATGGTAAATGGTTCATTCAGGAAAAATTGCTCCATTACCATATGTAGCCTGTCCTGGAGCAAATTATAGAAATTGCTGATCTCAGGGAAGGGAAAGATTTCCCTCTGGTTTGAGCTTATCTGCTGTTTCTCTTGTTTTGTTCTTTCTTCCAGTGAAGCATTCGTGCTTGGCATGGTTTTTAATTTTCGTGGTTTTAGTATATTCCAGGGCTAACCTGTTCTTTTGTAGGCAGAATAGTATTCTTTATGATCTTCCATGAAGACGTAATAGTACTTATTCCAGTCCGCAACTCCCGCCATATCCAGAAGGAGTTCATATTCCGGATTGTTTTTATCCAGGTAATTTATAGCCTGACTCTTCAATTTTTTTCCGGTCCGTATGGCCTGATAAACGGAATGACTTTCCAGGCACTCTTGGAAGGCCCTTTCTTCCAACTGTTCATTCCAATTCATTTTCTCCTTATTTGCCAGGTATTTTCCAATGTACCCGTTGGGGTGGGCCAACAGGTGAAACCCCAGTGGAAGCGTAATGTTAAAGTTGCGCAGGTCGGCAAAGGCGTCCTTGGGCCTTTTGCTGTCCGTTCCTGGATTTTTCCGGGAGGGGATCAGGTCGGCAATATCATTGATGACCTGTTTGGTGATCCCGAATAAGCTGGAGAAATGGACCACACCGGGATTACGAGCATTCAGTAATTCCAGTAAAATGAGGCTTGTAACTTTATACATAGCCGCATTGGTCAGATAGATCCGTTCAAAATATCTTCTGAAAAATAAATTTTGGCCATTGGAAAGGCCGGTCTTTTTTTCAATTGCATCCAGCGCAAGATCAATACAGTGCTGATCAATAAAAGCTTCAACCGTTTCGGAGAAGGAGTGGTGAAGGTCTAGATATCCTGACCAGTTGTTATACCGGTTGCACCTCCGTTCCATGTACTGGCCAATGTCTACGTACTGAAAGATCTTCCGGACATGCCGGGATACCACTCCTTTGACTGTTTTGTCCTGTACACTTCCTTCAATGTAGTCTGCCAGTTGATCCCGCAGCAGATTGGCAGCATTCAGGTTGTTGCCGATACTCAGATGGTTATCCACGCCATATTTTCGATCCAGTATTTGATTGTGGTAATACTGAATAGAAATGATAACTTCCAGGATGAAGGGAAACTGCCGGTAGAAAAATGAGTCCGGAACCCCCTTCGCCTTGTGTCCGTAGGCCTTGAGATAGTCATAGATAACCACAGCAAAGAACGCCCGTAGGGTAGGTTTCCCGTGTAAGCGCCTGTAGAGCAGTTGGTAGAACTTTCTGGATTCCACCCCGTTGACCAGAGAATATTGCTGGAATATTTCAAATTCTTGCTGGATGGCTTTCTGAACATCTGTCATTTTGAAGTAGCGCCTGCTGTCTATCATGGCCGGGAATAGTTTTGGGAATTCCCTCCAATTTACAAAAACGACATTGTTGCCGCAAGTGCCAGCCAACATCTTCTGGCCTTTGCCAGAAGTTTATTTTTAATCTTTTCGTTCAGAACACCCCTTCCGTTTCATTTTCCTGGACAATCAGGCCATCCTCTTCCACCGATAAAATCTTGTTGGAAAAGTCCATAGCCAGGAAAGAAGCCCCGAGCAAATAAGTACTGTTGCCCTGCAAATAGGGCTTCAAGCTCATCAGGCTCTTAAGAGAAGATTCCGTGTAGGGAAAATGAAATAGGAAAGCTTCTCCTTGTTTCTGCCCTACCAAGCGACAATATTTTCTGAAAATAGATGGGTTATGGAAAATCTTGATCTTCGGATGGTATAAGTTTCCCATTTCCTGTAATATTTGCCGGACGGTTCCCTCTTCCCGAAACCATATATTGACAATCTTTCCTTTGTCCTGGCTATAGCGCAGAAGCCGATGGCCTATGCAACCTTTCCGGAAAAATGTAGATTGGGTTATCTGGCTTTTCATGGCTTTTATTTTTATGTGTAAAATTTATATTTAAAATAAAGCTACACACTTTAAATTTAGATAAAAGAATCGTGCCATTTTTCATTTTAGGGCATAATAAACTGATAAACAATAGTTTATTTGTGAAGGGTGATTTCACTTATAAGCAAATTCCGATTTTTTTTCGAAAAAAATCGGAATTTTTCCGTCTCACTCCGGTTCCTTTCCGTTTTTAGCTCTTTTCGCCATTCTCCGCTTACGCTCAGGAAAAGAGTAGTTTAAAAAGAGAGCCCATCCGGGCCCTCCTGACAAAAGACAGCAGTGTGAACTTATGGATCAATTGAATTGAACCGGGCGGATCTCCCAGTTCTTTTGACTGACGTCCAGGACGTACCCTTCGGTTTGCAGGCGCTGCTTATCCGCTTCTGCCTGCTCCCTGCTGTTATACGGCCCAAACAGGACCTTGTACGGGGAAGAGGAAGAACCCGGGTCAAAGGCCAGGCTCACCGTCCTGTCCAGCATGTACGCCCAGTCGATTGCTTCTTCTCTGGCGATTTCCCGGTTGGGGGATGCAGGTTTCTGTATGAAGTACTGGGCAGAAGCAGGGGCCTCTTCTTTCAAAGTGTGCTCTGCCTTCCTTCTCCAATTGCTTACGGGTATCGCGCCCAAACTGGAACCGTAATACGTTTCTTCTTGTCGGCCGGTAGTGGAGGAACCGGGTTGCTCCGGCTCACTAGCGGATTCTTTCTCTTGAAATTGTTGGACTTCTTCCGGCTCTCCTTGCGTGTACCAATCAGCCGGGCTGTCACCTTCCTTCTCCATATTCCATTCGGATGTAACAAGGGCGAAGAAAAAGAAGGCGAGCAGGAAAAGGAAGGCGGCGGGCAGCAGGGAATTGCGTCTTCGGTATTGCCGTCCTCCATTCCCGTATCGGCCGTTGTTCCCGTTTCGGTAATGGTTATTTGCCGCGCCTGTTCCTCTGGGGAAGACACATTTGAGTACAATAACAATAGTACTCGCTGTAATTAGGGTTCCTATCAGGTAACCTAATAATGTATAACCGATGGTATTGGGACTGAAAATTTCCATGATCGTAGTTTTTTCATAGTTTTTGGATCTGCTGCGCCTGGACGGCCGGAAGGTTCGAAAATCATCTCCGGCTGAGCCTCCAGGTGCCTTTTAATTTTGCGCTTTTGTGGAAGGGGGAATACAAACCGCTATCGGATAGCAGATCTGTATCCCCCTTCGTCGGACTCCTTCCTCTTCTTCTGCCGATGATCCGGGGTGCCACCACAACCGCCGCCGCCGGGGCGCCTTCCTGACCTGTCTTCCAGATTGGACAGGAAAGAAAACAGTTGCTGTTGACATCAGCCGGTAGGCCTGAAAGCGCGTCGTGAAGAGGAGCTCGCTTGGATAATTTCTCATGGTATGCAGGTTTTTATGGTTCAGTAATTAATTTCAATTTCAATGGTGCCATTTTTGTGCCAACCGGCATTGTTTTTTTAAAGTATTGATTTATAGGTTTTTATGTATTTGACTTGTGTCAGCCTTTCCGAATCCTCCCAACATTTTTCGCTCAAATCCGAAATTTTTCCGAATCTTTCGTTTCATTCCTTTCTCAGCCTCCTTTACCGTACAGGTCTTTGTCTCTCCCCACATTTCCCTATCTTACCCCTCTAAACCCACAACCCCGATCCATGAAAAATTGCCGTTTACTCAACCTCAGCCTTGCCCTCCTCCTTCTCTCCGCCTGCCAGAAGGAGGAGCCCGAGTTCCTCCTCCCCAATGAACTGCGCACCCGCTCCCAGGTCGAAGCCTTCTTTCAAAATGCCTACGCCAAAGACATCCTCCTCCTCGGCGTAGATTCGCTCAATGTAGAGGGCGTCGATTACTGCCGCTTTTCCTTTGAGGACGGCCGGGAGCTAAATGTCAAGAAAGAGCTCATAGGAGGGGTCCGGGTAGACAGCAGCGGATGGACGGCCACGCTGGCCTTTGAAACAGGCAGCCAACTGCCCGCTTATATCCTGGACGACACCATTTTCCTGGATTCGATTAAAGTAAACCCTTTCGGTACGGCGCCGCTCTCGGCTTTGGTAGCAGCCACGATGCCGGTACGGGGGCGATTTGGGGTGAAAGTGCTGGGGAAAGGAGAACAGGGTATATCCCTCGGCCACGTTTACGAAACGTTTGCCAATGTCCACCAGATCCCAGTCCTGGGGTTGTATCCAAATTTTCAGAATACGGTGGAGTTGTCCTTCCTGAGCGAAGAGGGCAAAGTACGGGCTCGCCGGACGATCCGCCTCACCGCCGGTGACGTGCCGGGGCGCTTTACCGTCAACCTCATCCAGAATGAACTGCCGCCCGATGACGACGGTATCTTTTTCGTGACCGATATCAAAAGGGGGTTCGACCAGCGCGGACAATTGCGGTGGGCCTATACCGGCGATGCCAAACAGGCCCACAACAGGCTCAGGAATGGAAATATGGTGGTGTCCGGGCAGGCGGGGTCAGTGTCTTACCATTCGGCCAACTTCTTTGAAGTATCCATGCTGGGGGAAGAGATACAGCGATACGATGTCCCCAACCTGATGCACCACGAGATCCACGAGATGCCTAACGGCAACTTTCTGGTGGGCACCAATTCCGCGCCCTTTACCAACAACCGGTGGGATGGGGAACTGGAGGAGGATGCCATCATTGAAATGGACAGAGTGACGGGGGAGATCGTGAAAACCTGGGACCTCAACCTCATCCTGGACAATCAGCGGCCAAGGGCTGATGGCAGCACCAACGACGACTGGCTGCACCTGAACGCCATCTTCTACGATGAACAGGACCACAGCATCGTCTTCTCAGGCCGTCACCAAAGCCTGGTGGCCAAGATCGGTTATGAGGAGGGCGACATCCGGTGGCTGCTGGCACATCCGGCCGGGTGGGGAGGAGAATTATTACCGTTTGTCCTGCATCCCGTTAATGCCCAGGGGGCGTCCATTGACACCGGAACCGAAGACTTCCTGCCCTATTTTTTGCACCATCCCACCAAAACACCCAACGGCAATATCATGCTCTTCGACAATGGAAACTTCCGCAATTTCTATGATAACCCCGATGTGGAGGAAGCCTCCTACAGCCGTGCCGTTGAATACAAAATTGATCCGGAGGGCCGAACCGTCGAAAAAGTGTGGGAATTCAACTACGACAAAGCCATCTTCAATGAGGCCACCGGTTCGGTACAGTACCTCTCGGAGAACAACCACCGGGTCATCGGCTTTATGAACGGCACTGCTAAAACACCTAAGGTGGTAGAACTGGATGAGGCAGATAATATCCTCTTTGAAATCAACATCAACCCCTGGTCGGATTATTATCGCTGTGAAAAGCGGGATTTGTACGAAGGGATGTAGGGGAGGGGCGGATTTTTGATCTTTGATTTGCGATTTTGATTCGTGGGATAGTATTTGCGTTTCCTCCAAACTGTGAGGCTGAAAGTTGCTCAATTTCAATATCTTGTTCTGAAAATCAACACCAAAGGAAATGGCAAACGAAACACCAGCATTAAAGAAAAAGCCCACGCTCACCTTCTGGGAGATCTGGAACATGAGTTTCGGCTTCCTGGGGATACAGTTTGGCTTTGGCCTGCAGAATGCCAATACCAGCCGCATTTTTGAGACTCTGGGCGCCGATGTGGAGCAGATCCCGATACTCTGGATCGCGGCTCCCCTGACCGGCCTCATTGTACAGCCTATCGTCGGTTATTTCAGCGACCGCACCTGGCATCCCCGGCTGGGGCGCCGCCGGCCTTTTTTTCTGGTCGGCGCGGTCCTGGCCTCCATTGCCCTGTGCATGATGCCCAATTCTCCCACGCTTTGGGTGGCCGCCGGCATGCTCTGGATCATGGATGCGTCTATCAACATCAGCATGGAACCCTTTCGGGCCTTTGTGGGGGACAATCTTCCCTCCGAGCAACGCACCATGGGCTTTGCCATGCAAAGTTTTTTCATCGGTACCGGTGCGGTGGTGGCCTCTGCTTTACCCTGGATGATGACCAACTGGCTGGGTATCAGTAACGTGGCGCCGGAAGGGGAGATTTCCGATTCCGTGAAATGGTCCTTTTATCTGGGCGCTATCGTGTTTTTCCTGACCGTGCTCTGGACGGTGCTCCGCTCCAAAGAATATCCGCCGGAAGAATTACACCAGTTTGAGGAAAGTGTGGCGGATCACGTAGAGGTAGAGGAATTGAGTCGGGAAGAATACCAAAGAAGTGGAAAACGCCTGGCCAGCATCGGGAGCATTACCGCGCTGGTTGGGGCTGCTGTCATTTTCGGCCTGTTCAAGGCCGGCCTCAACAAGGAACTGTACGTTCTGGCATTTGCCATCCTTTTCGTTGGCGTACTATGGATCGTCTCTGGCGCAATGAAGCAGAAAGGAAATTACCAGAATGGCTTTGTCGCTATCATGAGCGACCTGCTGCAGATGCCCAGGACGATGCAGCAACTCGCAGTTGTTCAGTTCTTTTCCTGGTTTGCCCTTTTTTCCATGTGGATCTACACGACTGCCGGTGTCACCAAACACCTTTACGGGACTACTGACCCTACTTCGGCATTATACAATGAAGGTGCGGACTGGGTGGGTTTCTGTTTTGCGGTTTACAATGGCGTTGCCGCTCTGGTGGCTTTCACCTTGCCCGTGCTGGCCAGATATACGAGTCGCCGTATCACCCACCTGATCTGCCTGGTGTTGGGGGGGCTGGGGCTCATCTCCGTCTATTTTTTCAATGACCCCAAGCTGCTGCTCCTGTCCATGGTCGGGGTTGGGTTTGCCTGGGCCAGCATCCTGTCCATGCCTTACGCTATGTTGGCTGGTGCTCTGCCCTCCAACAAAATGGGCTACTACATGGGCGTCTTCAACTTCTTCATTGTCATCCCCCAGATCGTGGCGGCTACTATTCTGGGCTTTATCGTGGGTAAATTCTTTGGCGGAGAGGCCATCTACGCATTAGTGGTAGGTGGCGTAGGGATGATCCTGGCCGGGCTGCTTTGCCTGATCGTGGAGGATAAGGGATAGGGGCGGTGAAGATTCCCCGGTAACAGGTGTCGCCTTTCTGTTACCGGGGATGCTCACTTTACTCCTTCATAATGACGAACTTTTCGGATTGTACGGTTCCTCCGGCAATTACCTGCAGAACGTAGATCCCATCGGGCAGGGACAAGTGCTCGAGCCTGATCTCGTTTTCTCCCTGGCTTATTGGCCCTTCTTTCAGCAACACTACTTTACCGCTCATGTCGATGGCCTGTACCCGGGCCGGGCATTCTATCGTACTGTTGAAAGAAAGCGCCAACCAGCCGCTGGCCGGATTGGGATAGATGGAAAGGGAGCTCAGTTCCTGCCCGGAACTAGCAGGCAGTTGGAGTCCGCTTTCATCTTGCTGTATCCCTCCGGCCGGAAGGCCGGGCGAACCGGGGCGGGCATTTGTAGCCGGGGCAATATACTCAACGCACAGCTCCGGCGCCTGGGAGGAAGAGCCGTCGAAAGATTGAGCGGAACGCCGCCCGAAACCATCGATCAGGATTGCGATCGAACTGGCTGAGGTATATCCACTCCGGTTGACGATCTCCTGTAGAATGGGCGACAGGTCAGGGGACTCTTGTGCTTGCCCGGATTCTCCCAGAGTTAACCAGGAGGAGGGCATCCATTCCACCAATGCTTCGGTGACCGGCCGACTGCTGATGTTTTGAGCCGCATTGGTAAAGGTGCTGGCGTTGTCGCTGTCTTCGCCGTAAACCCTCAGCGTGCAAAGGTTGCCATTCTGGGTGTCTTCAACCGTAAACTGAATACTTGCTTTTAGTATCCTCGATCCCTGCGGGATATTGAGTCCATTAAAACGCATGCCGGCTACCTGGCTTCCAAAGCTGTTGCTGGCCGCCATTTCCAGATCTTCGCTGCTGAGGTTCACCTGGCCAGCCGGGCCTTCCTCCGCATCGTCCGAAGAACTGTTGACCTTTGCGCAACTCAGGGAAGGAGCAGCAACACCACCACCGCAGCTGCAATCGGCCTGAATGGTTTCCCCTATGGTGTTGGGGTCACCGTCATCACAGACATCACCGGGTTGGTGGGTGATGTTCGGGTCATTGTCGTTGCAGTCGGTATCGGCACAGACACCATCACCATCCACATCGCCAATTCCCTGGCAGGTTGTGGGTGTCCCGGTGCAGTTACAATTGGCATCGATGACGTCGTTGTGCGTACCGGGGTTGCCGTCATCACAGGGCGTACCAACATTGCCTTGAAGTACCGGGCAGTCGAAACCGGGAGGAGCGTTGAGGTATTCCACGCAAAGCTTCGGCGCCCGGGAGGCAAACCCTTCAAAGGATTCCGCCGACCGCCGGCCTGTGCCTTCAATGAATAGCACAACCGAACTGTTGGAGGTAAAACCGCCCCGGTTAACGATTTCCTGGATGATCGGCGAAATGTCCGGAGATTGCTGGGCAAATCCGGAGGCTCCGCTGGAGGTCCACTCCGAAGGCAGCCAATTCACGCTGGCATTGGTGCGGGGGCGGCTGCTGAGATGGAAGCTGTTGCCCCTGAAAGTGGCGCCATCGTTGCTGGCTTCTCCTCTGATGATGAGGTCGGCCGGGTTTTCATTACTGATACTCTCTGCGGTGAACTGTAACTTGGCGCTGATGATATAGGCATCCCGCGGGATATTGAGGCCATTGAACCGCAAACCAACCACCTGATTGCCGGCGTAAGAATCGTTGACCAATTCCAGGTCATTGCTGGCAAGGCGGATCTGTCCCAGAGGGCTTTCTTCTGCATCATCCCGGACGCTGTTGATCTGGGAGCAGGTCAGCTTCGGCGCCATTCCCGTGACGCCACCACCGCAGCTGCAGTCTGCCTGGATGGTTTCCCCAATGGTATTAGGGTTGCCGTCATTGCAGGGGTCGCCAGGTTGGGTTGTAACGTTGGGGTCGTTGTCGTCGCAGTCCAGGTCGGCACAAAGGCCATCGCCGTCATTATCACCGACACCAGGACAAGGGATCAGCGTACCACCGACACAGTTGCAGTTTTCATCAATAAAATCGTTGATGGTATTAGGGTTACCGTCGCTGCAGGCTTGTCCGGGCTGAGTCGTGATGTTGGGGTTGTTGTCATCACAGTCCACATCGGCGCATACTCCGTCGCCGTCGGCATCGCCGATGCCGGTGCAGGCGGTGGGGGTTCCGACACAGTTGCAGTTGGCATCGATCTGGTCATTGACGGTTGTCGGGTCGTTATCGTTGCAGGCTTGTCCGGGTTGGGTAGTGATATTGGGGTTGTTGTCATCACAGTCCACATCGGCGCATACTCCGTCGCCGTCGGCATCGCCGATGCCGGTGCAGGCGGTGGGGGTTCCGACACAGTTGCAGTTGGCATCGATCTGGTCATTGACGGTTGTCGGGTCGTTATCGTTGCAGGCTTGTCCGGGCTGGGTAGTGATATTGGGGTTGTTGTCATCACAGTCCACATCGGCGCATACTCCGTCGCCGTCGGCATCGCCGATGCCGGTGCAGGCGGTGGGGGTTCCGACACAGTTGCAGTTGGCATCGATCTGGTCATTGACGGTTGTCGGGTCGTTATCGTTGCAGGCTTGTCCGGGCTGGGTAGTGATATTGGGGTTGTTGTCATCACAGTCCACATCGGCGCATACTCCGTCGCCGTCGGCATCGCCGATGCCGGTGCAGGCGGTGGGGGTTCCGACACAGTTGCAGTTGGCATCGATCTGGTCATTGACGGTTGTCGGGTCGTTATCGTTGCAGGCTTGTCCGGGCTGAGTCGTGATGTTGGGGTTGTTGATATCGCAATCGACATCGTCACAGACCCCATCGCCGTCGCTATCGCCAATGCCAGTACAATCCGTAGGCGTACCCGCACAGTTGCAATTGGCATCAATTACATCGTTAATGGTTGTCGGGTCGTTATCGTTACAGGCTTGTCCGGGCTGGGTGGTGATGTTGGGGTTGTTGTCATCACAGTCCACATCAGCGCAGACACCATCGCCGTCAGCATCGCCGATGCCGGTACAGGCGGTAGGGGTGCCGACACAGTTGCAGTTGGCGTCAATCACATCATTGATGGTCGTATTATCGCCATCATTACAAGCTTGTCCGGGTTGGGTAGTGATGTTGGGGTTGTTGTCATCACAGTCCACATCGGCGCAGACGCCATCGCCGTCGGCATCGCCGATACCGGTGCAGGTGGTAGGGGTGCCGACACAGTTGCAGTTGGCGTCAATCACATCATTGATGGTCGTATTATCGCCGTCATTACAAGCTTGTCCGGGTTGGGTAGTGATGTTGGGGTTGTTGTCATCGCAATCCACATCGGCGCAGAGGCCATCGCCGTCCATATCGACAGTCGTGATATTGGGGTTGTTGTCATCACAATCCACATCGGCGCAGATGCCGTCGCCGTCGTTGTCCCCTACTCCCGGGCAGGCTACTAAGGTGCCGACACAATTGCAGTTGGCATCGATCATATCGTTAATGGTATTGGCGTTGCCATCGTTGCAAAGGTCACCGATATTGGCAAAAAGGGTGGGGCAGTCGAAGGACATGGTTGAGGTCGTGTATTCGACACAGAGTTCCGGCGCTTTAGAGGAAGAGCCATCGAAGGACTCTGCTACCCGGCGTCCGGTGCCTTCGACTAAAATTACGATCGGATTGGCCGGAGCATACCCTCCCCGGTTGACGATCTCCTGCAAGATGGCAGAGAGGTTGGGCGACATTTGGGCGCCGCCGGCGGCGCCAGTGCTCAACCACTCTTCAGGCGCCCAGTTGACGGTGGCGTTGGTGCGTGGCCGGGTGCTTACATTCTGGTACGAAGCATTGAATTCCGATGGGTTGTCGCTAGCCTGTCCGGAAAAGGACAGGTTGCATGGATTGTCATTCGCGTCATCCTCGGAAGTAAACTGTATGTATGCGTTGATGATGGTGGCACCCTGAGGGATATTGAGCCCCCGGAACAGCATGCCGATCTGCTGGTTACCCCTGCCCGGGTCGTTCGCCAATTCCAGGTCGCTACTGGTAAGGCTGACGTAACCGGAGGAATGCTCTTCCGCATCGTCTGCGCTGGCATTGACACGGGAACAGGTAAGCGTGGTTTGAGGAGCAGGAGTGCCCCCGCCACAGCTGCAGTCGGTCTGAATGGTCTCGCCGACCGTATTGGGATTTCCATCGTTACAAGGATCTCCGGGCTGATAGGCGATATTGGGGTCGTTGTCGTCACAGTCGACGTTGGTACAAACGCCGTCGCCGTCGGCATCGCCGAAACCGGTACAGGCAGTAGGTGTACCGGCACAATTGCAGTTGGCGTCGATCATATCATTGATGGTGGTAGGGTCCCCGTCGTCGCAGGGGTCACCGGGAAAAGTAGTGATATTGGGGTCGGGATTGCAATCTAAAGCGCTTTGCTCATAAATACCGATATCGATCTGCGCACCCTGGGGGCGGGGCGTTCCCCAGAAATCCAAAAGTACAGGCACACTCACACCACGGTCGATACAAGGGCTGGTGGAAGCCAAGCGGAAAAAATCCGGAGATGTTCTTCCGGGGTTGATAAATTGTGGGTCGCCCCAGAATCCGTTGGGCTCGAACAGGGGGTTGACGTTTCGGTATTCCTGGAAAGAAAGGTTGTCATAAATGGACTGCCCTGCCGAAGTTCCGAAATAGCAATTGTTATCGAAAACAATATTGGGGCCTGGAGTTTCAATGTGGATCTCCTGATCGACCAGAGAAAAATCGAAAATATTATTTTTCAGTTCTACGTTACCGACATTTTCCGTGAAGCGAACCAGATTCCCCGTGCGGTTCATCGGAGCGATGACGTTGTTCCAGAATTTGGTATTGTCGGTATCGGAGAACGACAGGCAGTTGTGCCCATTGCCGGCAATGACGTTGTTGTACGCCCAAACATTGGGGACCCGTATAGAAAGGTCGCCATTGCCCTGGTCGTAAGAGTTGGAAAAGAGAAAGTTGTTCCGTACCTCGATGGTGTTGACCCAGTCCTTGCTGAGCAAGATCCCGGCGGAAAAGGAGTAGCGGATGTCGTTGCCATCCAGGAGGATATGGGTTCCGGAGGTGACGTCGATACCGTCTTCACCGGAACGCCGGATGGTGTTCTTGCGAATGATAATATACCCTTCCAGGTCATAGGTATTATTTAACCGGTGGCAGGTAATGGCATCTTCCAGATCCTGGATTACCGGATTTTCGACCCAGCATTCCTCTACCAGTACATGTTTCAGCAGGTTGTTTTCCGATCCGCTCATCAGGATGCCGTTGGTCCCGTAATCATAAACGTACAGGCCTTTCAACCAGATGTTTCCTCCACCCCCGTTGAATCGTACGGCGTTGGAGGAGCAGTTGGTCACGTCAACATCCTTTACGTTGACCCAGTTTATACCGCCGTCGCGGTTGATCCACAACATGTTATTGCCGCCGTTGTCAATGTGCAGGCCTTCTACTATGATGTAATTGTGCCCGATCACGATGCCTTTTTCTCCCTGACAGTCAATTTTAGGTTTAGCTGTGCTGGTTCCGTAGGCTCCGAAATAAACACAATTGTGGTTGTTGGGGTCTACCAGGTCAAAGGAAATAGGCTGGCCGAGGATGGTTTCCTGAATGGTGATAATGCCACCCGGGGCGCCCCCGTTGCGGGGCTCCAGCGGGCCATCTGTCCATACAGCACCCCTTTTGAACAAAATGCTGTCTCCTGGGGCGAACGTGGTCCCGTTCACCTTGCCGATGGTCTTCCATGGCCCGGAACTTCCTCCCTGGAAGACGGAGGCTAAGCCGTTGTTGTTGTCATTCCCGTTCTGCGCATCTACATAATAGGTGGTAGATAGTGCTGTTGTATAGGCCAGGAACATAAAGGCCAATGTTAGAAAAGCTCCCGGAAACCGACAGCGCATGTTTGGGTAAAGGGGCAAAAGTCGCTGTTTTTTTGGGGGCAATCCTTTGTAGTAATTTTTGTGCATATTCATTTTGTAGCCCGGAGTTTATCAGTTAAAAAAATCTAAATGTGATAATTCAATCTTTCAAAAGGCATAGTGCCTTCTGAATCCCTACAACGGATAGAAGCAATAACTATGCCAATAGCTTATGTGTAGTTTTATGACCCCGGCAGGCCCTGGATAAATAGGGGCCTGGCCACGGGAAGAGATTATGATAAGGAGTAATACAAGAGGCTTGTGTTGGAAGAGTCGGTAATAAAAATAAATATATTTTTTTTCAATAGTAAATTTTTTTACTTTTTTAGATACCCCGGATCGAGTTTGTGCCGCCACTGAAGAGCTGTATCTCCCAATTTTTCAAGGACTTAAGTTCGTTATGGGCATAATTATAATTAAATAGTAACTATTTACCTATCCGGCTGAGATCGCCGTCTCGAAGCCAACCTAAACAAATACATATTAAAAGGGCCATCCCGGAATAAACCGGGATGGCTCTTTGGGTAAGGGGACATTGCCCCATTTGAAGAGGAAGAGGGCCAGAACCCTGGTTAGTTCTTCATGATCACAAATTTTGCGGCCCGGACACTGGCGCCAATGGAAAGTTGGAGGAAATACATCCCATCGGGTAATGAAAGCCCGTCCAGGCGCAGGGTGTTTACTCCTTTCTGTATTCTTTGGCTGGTTTTCAGAACAACCCTGCCGTTCAGGCTTCTGGCCTGTATCTGGCTGTAGCCATCAACCGCCGAAGTAAAGGATAGGGTTAACTGGTCATCAGCCGGGTTGGGGTGGATGGACAATGGGCTTAAGATTTCCATGGCTTCGGGCAGCGTTCCGCCAGAAAGGGTATTGGCAGGAACCAAAAGGCTTTCTGGCTCGTCTCCACTAGGCCCGGCCGGCGAGGCCAGGTTGGAAGCTGCCGTAACTGGAAAATATTGAACACATAGTTCGGGGGCATCCGCCGGGGAACCCTCGAACGCTTCAGCCGTTCTTCGCCCTCCTCCCTCAATAATGATGGCTATGGAACTATTTTGATCGTATCCGGGCCTGTCGATGATCTCCTGAAGGATAGCGGAAATGTCCGGTGTCCGTTGAGCAGGGCCGGCACTCCCCACAACCGTCCAGTCCTGTGGGGCCCAGGTGGCTATCGCGTTGGCACGGGGCCGGTTGGAAATATCATTCAAGGAAGAGCTGAATGCTTCAGCATCATCACTATTCTGTCCATAGATCGTCAGGAAACATGGATTCTCATTGCGGGTTTCATCAGTCGTAAAGTGTATGCGGGCATCCAGAATGGTTGCTCCTCTCGGGATACCAAGGCCACTGAACCTCAAACCTACGATTTGGAATCCGGCATTGACGTCATTGATCAACTCCAGGTCGCTGCTGGTCACGTCCATTGTCCCGAAAAGTTGTTCTTCGGCATCATCGTTCCCGTTAGATACTCGCGAGCAGGCCGTAACAAGAGAAATTCCTCCCCCACAACTGCAATCCGCCTGAATGGTTTCCCCTATGGTATTGGGATCGCCATCGTCGCAGGTGTCGCCCGCCTCAGAAGTGAGGCTGGGGTCGTTGTCGTTGCAGTCCACATCGGCACAGATGCCGTCGCCGTCGTTGTCGCCGATACCGGTGCAGGCGGTGGGTGTACCGGTGCAGTTGCAGTTGGCGTCGATGACGTCGTTGATGGTTGTCGGGTCACCGTCATTGCAGGCATCGCCAGGCTGGGTGGTGAGGCTGGGGTCGTTGTCGTTGCAGTCCACATCAGCACAGATGCCGTCGCCGTCGTTGTCGCCGATGCCGGTGCAGGCAGTGGGTGTGCCGGCGCAATCGCAGTTGGCGTCGATGGTGTCGTTGATGGTTGTCGGGTCACCGTCATTGCAGGCATCGCCAGGCTGGGTGGTGACGCTGGGGTCGTTGTCGTTGCAGTCCACATCGGCACAGATGCCGTCGCCGTCGTTGTCGCCGATGCCGGTGCAGGCAGTGGGGGCGCCGGCACAGTTGCAGTTGGCGTCGATGACGTCGTTGAGGGTAGTGTTGTCTCTGTCGTCACAGGCATCGCCGGGCTGGGTGGTGAGGCTGGGGTCGTTGTCGTTGCAGTCCACATCGGCACAGATGCCGTCGCCGTCGTTGTCGCCGATACCGGTGCAGGCGGTGGGTGTACCGGTGCAGTTGCAGTTGGCGTCGATGACGTCGTTGATGGTTGTCGGGTCACCGTCATTGCAGGCATCGCCAGGCTGGGTGGTGAGGCTGGGGTCGTTGTCGTTGCAGTCCACATCAGCACAGATGCCGTCGCCGTCGTTGTCGCCGATGCCGGTGCAGGCAGTGGGTGTGCCGGCGCAATCGCAGTTGGCGTCGATGGTGTCGTTGATGGTTGTCGGGTCACCGTCATTGCAGGCATCGCCAGGCTGGGTGGTGAGGCTGGGGTCGTTGTCGTTGCAGTCCACATCGGCACAGATGCCGTCGCCGTCGTTGTCGCCGATGCCGGTGCAGGCAGTGGGGGCGCCGGCGCAGTTGCAGTTGGCGTCGATGACGTCGTTGAGGGTAGTGTTGTCTCTGTCGTCACAGGCATCGCCGGGCTGGGTGGTGAGGCTGGGGTCGTTGTCGTTGCAGTCCACATCGGCACAGATGCCGTCGCCGTCGTTGTCGCCGATACCGGTGCAGGCAGTGGGTGTGCCGGTGCAGTTGCAGTTGGCGTCGATGACGTCGTTGAGGGTGGTGTTGTCTCCGTCGTCACAGGCATTGCCGGGCTGGGTGGTGACGCTGGGGTCGTTGTCGTTGCAGTCCACATCAGCACAGATGCCGTCGCCGTCGTTGTCGCCGATGCCGGTGCAGGCAGTGGGTGTGCCGGCGCAGTTGCAGTTGGCGTCGATGCTGTCGTTGAGGGTGGTATTGTCGCCATCGTCACAGGCATCGCCGGGCTGGGTGGTGACGCTGGGGTCGTTGTCGTTGCAGTCCACATCGGCACAGATGCCGTCGCCGTCGTTGTCGCCGATGCCGGTGCAGGCAGTGGGGGCGCCGGTGCAGTTGCAGTTGGCGTCGATGCTGTCGTTGAGGGTGGTATTGTCGCCATCGTCACAGGCATTGCCGGGCTGGGTGGTGAGGCTGGGGTCGTTGTCGTCGCAATCCACATCGGCACAGATACCGTCGCCGTCGTTGTCGCCGATGCCGGTGCAGGCGGTGGGTGTACCGGCGCAGTTGCAGTTGGCGTCGATGGTGTCGTTGAGCGTGGTGTTGTCGCCGTCATTGCACATATCGCCAATATTAGCATTGAGATTAGGGCAGTCAAAAGCCGGCGGTGTATAAAACTGGACGCATAACTCTGCAGCCAGGGTGGGCGCTCCGTCAAAAGATTCTGCCGTACGGGCGCCTACACCATCAATGATGACAGCAATGGCATTACCGGGACTATAGCCGTTGCGGTTTACAATCTCCTGCAATACGGATGAGATATCTGGTGTTTGCTGGGCTGGCCCTGCATCCCCCACGGATGTCCAGTCCTCCGGTGTCCAGGACACGACAGCGCCTGTCTTTGGACGGCTGCTGATATTGTGATCACCGGAATTAAAGGTCACTGCATTATCGCTGGCTTGTCCATAAATGTTCAGATTGCAGGGATTCACGTTCCGCGTTTCATCGGCAGTAAACTGTATGTGCGCCTGGGAGATGATGGCCCCTTGAGGAATATTAAGGCCTGTAAATCGTAGCCCGATCGTTTGGCTACCCTGGCCGGGGTCATCGATCAGTTCGATATCGCTGCTGGACAGGTCTGTGCTTCCGGAAGTGGCTTCTTCAGCGTCGTCACTGCCTGCATTGATCCTGGAGCAGATGGAAGTAATAGGGATACCTCCTCCACAGCTACAATCCTGCTGAATGGACTCATTGATGGTATTAGGGTCGCCATCGTCACAGGTATCGCCGGGTTGATGAGTGATGTCCGGGTCATTATCGTCGCAATCCACATCCGCACAAATGCCATCACCATCGGCGTCACCGATACCGGTACAGGTGGAGGGGACACCGGTACAGTTGCAGTCGCTGTCGATCACATCATTTAGGGTCGTATTGTCGCCATCGTCACAAGCATCGCCGATATTGGCTTGCAGGGAGGGGCAATCATAAGTTGGCGGGGTAATAACGTATTCCACACACAGTTCCGGTGCATCCCCGGGAGCCGTATCAAACGATTCTGCCGTTCGCCTTCCGGTGCCGTCAATAATAATGGCAATCGAGCTGTTTGCCGTGTATTGGCTGCGGTTGACGATCTCCTGGATGACGGAGGAAAGGTCCGGTGTACGCTGTGCCGGGCCTGCACTGCCAATGCTCGCCCAATCGTCCGGAAGCCAGTTTACGAAACTGTTGGTGCGTGGCCGGCTGGTGATATCAGAATTGCCGTTGGAGAATGTAGCCGCATCGTCACTGGCCTGGCCGTAGATGTTGAGGTCGCAGGGATTTCCATTCCTTGTTTCATCTACTGTGAACTGAATATAAGCTGCAGTGATGGACGCTCCTTGCGGGATATTAAGCCCATTGAACCTTAAACCGACAACCTGAATTCCTTGTGAAGGATCTTCAACCATCTCTAGATCACTGCTGGTGATGTCCATCGAGCCGGATGCCAATTCTTCAGCGTCATCAGTGCTGCTGGCGATTCGGACACAGGCCATTGCAGCCGCACTTCCACCACCACAGGAGCAATCCGATAGAATCTGTTCTCCAAAAGTATTGGGGTCCCCATCATCACAAGCATTTCCAGGCTGAGTGGTGATATTGGGATCGTTGTCGTCACAATCTACATCAGCGCAGATACCATCGCCATCGTTGTCGCCGATGCCAGTGCAGGCAGTGGGCGTTCCGGTGCAGTTACAGTCGGCATCGAGCACATCGTTTAGGGTAGTGTTGTCGCCGTCATCGCAGGCGTCGCCTACCTGGGCGGTATTGTTGGGGTCGTTGTCGTCGCAATCCACATCGGCGCAGATACCGTCCCCATCGTTGTCACCGATGCCGGTACAGGCGGTGGAGGTTCCGGTGCAGTTACAGTTGGCATCGAGCACATCGTTGAGGGTAGTGTTGTCGCCGTCATCGCAAGCGTCGCCCACCTGGGCGGTATTATTGGGGTCGTTGTCGTCGCAGTCCACATCGGCGCAGATGCCGTCGCCGTCGTTATCGCCGATGCCAGTGCAGGCGGTGGGCGTTCCGGTGCAGTTACAGTCGGCATCGAGCACATCGTTTACGGTAGTGTTATCGCCGTCATCGCAGGCATTGCCTGGCTGGGTAGTAATGTTGGGGTCGTTGTCGTCGCAGTCCACATCGGCGCAGATGCCGTCGCCGTCGTTATCGCCGATGCCGGTACAGTCGGTGGGGGTACCGATGCAGTTGCAGTTGGCGTCGAGCACGTCGTTTAGGGTAGTGTTATCGCCGTCATCACAGGCATTGCCTGGCTGGGTAGTAACGTTGGGATCGTTGTCGTCGCAGTCGACATCGGCGCAGATGCCATCGCCGTCGTTGTCGCCGATGCCGGTGCAGTTGGTGGGTGTACCTGTACAGTTACAATTGGCATCGATTACATCGTTGAGGGTAGTATTGTCGCCATCGTTACAGGCATCACCCGGCTGTGTGGTGACGTTGGGGTCGTTATCGTCGCAATCCACATCGGCGCAGATGCCGTCGCCGTCGTTGTCGCCGATTCCGGTACAGGCAGAGGGTGTACCGGTGCAGTTGCAGTTGGCATCAAGCTTGTCGTTGAGGGTGGTATTGTCACCGTCGTCACAGGCGTCGCCTACCTGGGCCGTATTATTGGGGTCATTGTCGTCGCAGTCCACATCGGCGCAGATGCCGTCGCCATCGTTGTCGCCGATACCTGTACAGGCAGTGGGTGTACCCGTGCAGTTGCAGTTGGCGTCGAGCATGTCGTTGAGGGTGGTATTGTCTCCATCGTTGCAGGCGTCGCCGGGTTGCGTGGTGACGTTGGGGTCGTTGTCGTCGCAGTCTACATCGGCACAGACGCCATCGCCGTCGTTATCGCCGATGCCGGTGCAGGCGGTGGCGGTGCCGGTGCAGTTGCAGTTGGCGTCGAGCATGTCGTTGAGGGTAGTATTGTCGCCATCGTTGCAGGCGTCGCCTACCTGGGCCGTATTATTGGGGTCATTGTCGTCGCAGTCTACATCGGCACAGATGCCGTCGCCGTCGTTGTCGCCGATTCCGGTACAGGCAGAGGGTGTACCGGTGCAGTTGCAGTTGGCGTCGAGCATGTCGTTGAGGGTGGTATTGTCACCGTCGTTGCAGGCGTCGCCTGGCTGAGTAGTGACGTTAGGGTCGTTGTCGTCGCAGTCCACATCGGCACAGATGCCATCGCCATCGTTGTCCCCGATACCGGTACAAGCGGTAGGGGTGCCGGTGCAGATGCAATTGGCGTCGAGCACGTCGTTGAGCGTAGTGTTGTCGCCGTCGTTGCAGGCGTCGCCTACCTGAGTGGTATTATTGGGGTCGTTGTCATCGCAGTCTAAATCGGCGCAGATGCCGTCGCCGTCATTGTCCCCGATACCGGTGCAGGTGGTCGGCGTTCCTGTACAGTTGCAGTCGGCGTCGATCGAATCGTTGAGGGTAGTATTGTCGCCATCGTCACAGGGGTCACCGACATTAGCCTGCAGGATCGGACAGTCGGGCAGTGGGATGAAATATTCAACACACAACTCCGGAGCACCGTTGGGAGCTCCTTCAAACGATTCTGCCGTTCGGCGGCCGGTACCAGCAATGATGATGACAATAGAGCTGGATGCAGAGTACCCGCTCCGGTCAACAACCTCCTGAATGATAGCAGAAATACCCGGTGTCTGCTGGGCATTCCCGGCAGCACCCACGGAAGTCCATGCCTCAGGTTGCCAGGTTATGGTATTGTCGGTGTGTTCCCGGTTGGTGATATTGAAATTGTCGCTGGTAAAGGCGGGGGCATCATCACTGGCATGTCCATAGATCAAAAGATCGCAGGGGTCGATATTGCGGGTTTCATCTACGGTAAACTGTATGTAAGCGCTGGTTATGGTTGCTCCCTGTGGGATGTTGAGCCCACTGAACCGCAATCCTACTGTTTGTTGACCCTGACTGGGGTCTTCCGTCAATTCAATGTCACTGCTATTGATATCCATAGCGCCGGAGCTCAGCTCTTCCGCATCATCATTACCGGTACTGACTGCAGCGCAGGTGGCAACGGGGCTCGCACCCCCACCGCAGGTACAATCCAATTGAAGGTACTCCCCAAAAGTGTTGGGATTCCCATCGTCGCAGGCATCGCCAGGTTGGGAGGTATTATTGGGGTCATTGTCGTCGCAATCTACATCAGCACAGACGCCATCGCCGTCGTTGTCGCCAATGCCGGTGCAGGCGGTGGGTGTACCGGTACAGTTGCAGTTGGTGTCGATGACGTCATTAAGGGTAGTATTGTCGCCGTCGTCGCAGGCGTCGCCTACCTGGGTGGTATTATTGGGGTCATTGTCGTCGCAGTCTACATCGGCACAGATGCCGTCGTTGTCATTATCGCCGATGCCGGTGCAGGGTGTAGGGATGCCGATACAGTTACAGTCGGCGTCGAGTACATCATTGAAGGTGGTATTGTCGCCGTCGTTGCAGGCGTCGCCTACCTGGGCGGTATTATTAGGGTCGTTGTCGTCGCAGTCTACATCGGCACAGATGCCGTCGCCGTCGTTGTCGCCGATGCCGGTGCAGGCGGTGGGTGTACCGGTGCAGTTGCAATTGGCGTCGATGAGGTCATTGATGGTGGTGTTGTCGCCGTCGTTGCAGGCGTCGCCTATCTGGGTGGTATTATTGGGGTCGTTGTCGTCACAGTCCACGTTGGTGCAGATACCGTCGCCGTCGTTATCGCCGAAACCGGTACAGGCGGTGGGGGTGCCGGTGCAGTTGCAGTCGGCGTCGATGATGTCATTGATGGTAGTGTTGTCGCCGTCGTTGCAGGCGTCGCCTACCTGGGTGGTATTATTGGGGTCGTTGTCGTCGCAGTCCACATCGGTGCAGATGCCGTCGCCGTCATTGTCGCCGAAACCGGTGCAGGCGGTGGGTGTACCGGTACAGTTACAGTTGGCGTCGATGACGTCATTGAAGGTGGTGTTGTCGCCGTCGTTGCAGGCGTCGCCTACCTGGGCGGTATTATTGGGGTCGTTGTCGTCGCAGTCTACATCGGCACAGACGCCGTCGCCGTCGTTGTCGCCGATGCCGGTGCAGGCGGTGGGGGCACCCACACAATTGCAGTTGGCGTCGATGGTGTCGTTGATGGTTGTCGGGTCACCGTCGTTGCAGGTGTCGCCTGCCTGGGCGGTATTATTGGGGTCGTTGTCGTCGCAGTCTACATCGGTGCAGATACCGTCGCCGTCGTTGTCGCCGATGCCGGTGCAGGCGGTGGGGGCACCCACACAATTGCAGTTGGCGTCGATGACGTCATTGATGGTAGTGTTGTCACCATCATCACAGGGGTCATTGATGTTGGCAAGCAGGGCGGGGCAATCCGGGATCAGGATCTCGTAAGTTACGCACAATTCCGGGGCATGGGAAGAGTTGCCATTGAAAGATTCCGCCACTCTTCTGCCGACCCCTTCGATTATGATGACGATGGAACTTGCTGATGTGTAATCACTACGGTTGGTGATCTCCTTAATTACGGAGGAGATATCCGGGGTGAGTTGATCCGGGCCGGCAGCGCCGACCGTGTTCCAAACGGGAGGGTTCCAATTTACTATAGTATTGGTCCTGGGACGCCCGCTAATATCATAGCTGCTGTTATTAAACGTCGGGGCGTTGCCACTAGCCTGCCCGAAGATGGAAAGGTTACAGGGGTTTTCATTGTTGACCTCGTCTGCCATGAACTGGATATGGGCGCTGAGTATATTTGATCCCTGGGGGATGTTCAGTCCTCTAAATCTAAGCCCTACGGTCTGTTTATCGGGGTCGTTGACCAGTTCCAGGTCACTGCTGGCTACATTAACGGAACCGGAGGTGCTTTCCTCTGCATCATCACTGCCGGCAATAATTTTGGTACAGGTAGAGTTCTGGATGGGAACACCGCGGCAAATGCAGTCTTGCCCAATGCGGTCACCGATGGTATTGGCATCTCCGTCATCGCAAAGATCGCCAGGTTGGTAGGTAATATTGGGGTTATTGTCGTCGCAGTCCACATCGGCGCAGATGCCGTCCCCATCGTTGTCGCCGATGCCGGTGCAGGCGGTCGGGGTGCCGGTGCAATTGCAGTTGGCGTCGAAGGTGTCGTTGATGGTTGTATTGTCATTGTCGTCGCAGGCATCGCCTGCCTGGCTGGTATTGCCGGGGTCATTGTCATTACAATCTACATCAGCACATACGCCGTCGCCGTCGTTGTCACCGATACCGGTGCAGGCGGTCGGAGTGCCCACACATTGACAATCAGCGTTGAGTATATCATTGATGGTCGTATTATCTCCATCGTTACAAGGCATTCCGGGCAAAGTGATATTGGGGTCATTGTCATTGCAATCCACATCGGCACAAATACCATCGCTGTCGTCGTCGCCGATACCGGTGCAGGCGGTCGGGGTGCCGATGCAGTGGCAATCGGGATCCAGGATGTCGTCAATGGTGGTATTGTCTCCGTCATCGCATGGGTTGCCGGGTATGGTGATAGAGGCGTCGTTATCATTACAATCTTCATTGGCACAGAATCCGTCGGCATCGGCATCGCCGATACCGGTACAGGCGGTCGGGGTACCTACGCAATTGCAATTGACGTCGATGGTGTCATTGACGGTCGTGAGGTCGCCATCGTAGCAAGGGGCTCCAATATTTGCGGAATAGAGCGGGCAATCATAAACTGGAGGCGCCGGAAAATACTCAATACATAATTCCGGAGCATTAGCGGTGGATCCATCCCGGGCCTCTGCCGTCCGGGCTCCCGTACCTTCCAGGATAAAAACAGCTGCGCTGTTGGGCGTGTATCCGGGCCGGTCGATGATCTCCTGGATTATCCCGGATAAGTCGGATGTTTGCTGGGCAGGCCCAGCATCTCCTATGGCTGTCCAAAGAGGAGGCTGCCAGGTTGCTGTCGCGCTTGTACGCGGGCGCGTACTGATATCATTTGCATTGGAGGAGAAAGGCGCCGCATCATCACTGGCCTCTCCGGAGATAGTCAGCGTGCAGGGGTCGTCATTGCGGGTTTCGTCGGCTGTAAACTGGATGTAGGCATCGGTGATCACAGAACCTTCGGGGATGCCGAGGTTCCTGAACCGCAGGCCAACGGTTTGGTGATCGGAGTTGACTTCATCGACCAATTCGAGGTCGGTGCTTCTCAGGTCTACCTGGCCGGCACTGCGCTCCTCGGCATCGTCATCGTTGTTGCTGATCCGGTTGCAGGCTTGAAGGTTGCCAACCATGATCTCAAAAACGGAGGAATTGAAGGGGTTGCCGTTATTGTCCGTGGCCCTGGCTTTGAGGTAATAGCTGCCTTCTGCCGGAATCGCCCAGTCAACGGAGTAAGGGGCCATAGAGTCAATTCCGATGGAGTCGCCGTCAACGTAGAATGTGACGAATTCGACCGTTCCGTCGGTGTCAAAAGCCTCGGCTTCGATGGTTATGGTTTGAGGGGCACTGTAATGGCTGCCATTGGGAGGGGAGGTGATGGTTACAAACGGCGGATTCCCCAGTGGCGTAAACTTTTTTATGGTAAAATAATCGACTGTACTGCCATCGGTATTGAGGAATTTCAGATCGAGTTGTTTATCGGTGACCTCCAGAGAAAGGGAACCCAGCGTCAGTGCATTGTAATACATCACCGGGTGGTTCAAGGGTGCGCTGGAGATCTTGCCGGAAGAACCGGCAACAACATATACGGCCCCTTTTTCGGCATTGGGGCCGATCTCATCTTTGTTGTATGCACCATCGCTTCCAATGCGCCCGTTGCCGTTATCCATGATCATGGACGGCTGTAGGGTGGAAGAAATACCGTAGTGCCCGTGCAGGAAATAGGAACGCTCGTAAGAGTGGCTGTGGCCGGAGAGTACGAGGTCTACTCCGTAATTTTCAAGTATGGGCAATACATATTCCCGGATCTCCGTCAATTGCATTTCATCATCCGAATCGTGATTCCCTTTTGAGTAGGGAGGGTGGTGGAACAATACCACGATCCACTCCTGTAAAGTAGCACTGAGGTCATTTTCCAACCAGATGAGCATAGGAGAACCCGGTTCTCTGCCGGAGTCGTGAGAATCGAGGGAAACGAAATGGATGTTGGCATAATCAAAAGAATAATAGGCCTCCGTTCCCGACGGTAAGCCGCCGGACTCTGCATTGCGCGGAAAGGTGAAGATATCGTAGTAAGGGCCGGTTTGAGAGTCGGAGTCAGAGGCGCCAAATTCATGGTTTCCGGGGGCCGACCACAGTACGGAGTGAATGAGCTGATCCTCGTACATGTTCTCAAAAAGAGCGTCCTGGTACTCTGTATCTTTACCATCATCATAGGCGTTGTCGCCCAGTAGAAGTATAAGGTCGGGGGCAGTATTGCCGGCGTAGTTGTAGTAGCCGTCCCGAACAGCCCGGGCATTGTCATCCTGGGTTCCACAATCACCAAGGACCCAGGCTTTCACGGGTTGAATGGTGCCGGGCACCGGCGAGGTCTTGAAAAAGTGCTCCGGGGTTTCCCCGGCCAGGACGCCGCCGCTGTGGCCAATGGCATAGTAGTAACGCGTATTGGGGTTAAGCTCAAAGATGGTAACTTCATGTTCCGTTCGGGTGCCGTCTACGGAGGCGAGCAGGTTGAGGTTAGCCAGGTCGGTCCCGTACCATACCTTGCTGTCCGTGTATACATCCGTTCGCCACCGGACCGTCATGCGGTTAGGTGCGCCCATCTGAAGATAAGGGCCCCTGATCACCAGGGGTATGGACGCCTCCGGCGATGGAAAGGAGGGTAACGACTCCCGTTCGATGCGGGGGTGAAGGTTGCCTTGTACCCAATTGCTGTAAAACGGGATCCAGCAGAACAGGATCATGGACAATACCCCATGCCTCCGGGGTATTCTAGATAGGACTCCCCGGCGAAGTATTGCTTCGATTCTTCTTATGTTGCGCATTGCACCCTTCTTTTGAGTAAACGGGGGGATGTACCGTTATACTGGGAATTCGGCCATTTGTTGCCTTTGGGAGCGTTTTTTTCAGTGGATTAGACAGCAGAGACGGAGTAGTTGGCATGTAATCAAATTGTTAGAAATACAGCTCTTCAGAGCTTGAATCCAGGGGCTGCCCCTGAGGGGCAAAACATCAGACAGATTATGCGGCACTTTTGATACGGAGAAAGGTGTGATTTTTGATGTTTGATTTGCGATGTGCGATTTTTGATTGGGCTCTTTGGGAGCAGCCCTTTCGCCCGCCCTACATCGAAAATCGAACGTCACAAATCAAACATCCAAAATCAGAAGTGCTGCCGTTTTTACCCCACATTCTGCACCCCCGGCCCCCGCCTCCGTCGGCCGCCATTTAGCTCCTGATTCGTGTTGCTCCTGTTTTACCCTTGATTATCAATGGCTTTGGATCACAAACTTTGCCGGCATCGTGGCGCCATCCATAAAGAGCTGCAGGAAATAAATGCCGTCTGGAAACGGTAAATCATTCCAGATGACAGTATTTTCTCCCAGCCGTACTTCATACTTGTCCAGGAGTACGATCTGGCCGCTCAGGCTTCGCACCTGGAGCCGGGCAGTACCCTCCGACAAGCTGTTGAATTGGACCAGTAGCTGCCCGCTTGTGGGGTTGGGGTGAACGCTGAGTGGCCCAATGCTGGTTCCAGGCCCTTCTGCTGCATCGGATTCAACGGCAACGCCGTTGGGGGTATTGCCCTGCCTGAGTTGAGCAGGGGCCAGGTATTCCACGCAAAGTTGCGGGGCCTGAGTGGGAGCGCCGTCATAAGCTTCGGCCGTCCGCCGGCCTGTACCGTCCATGATGATCACGATCGGGCTGGCGGTGGTAAAACCGCTCCGGTTGACGATCTCCTGGATGACCGGAGCAATATTCGGCGTTCGCTGTGCAGCTTCGGCCTGCCCGACAACTAGCCAGGATGGCGGCGACCAGGTGACGTTGGCAGTAGTCCGGGGCCGGCTGGTGATGTTGGCGCTGGTGGCAGCAAAGGTTGCAGGGTTATCGGCCGCCTGTCCGAAAATTTGGATGGTGCAGGGGTTGTCGTTCACGTTCTCATCGACAGTGAATTGAATGTAGGCGTTGGTAATGACGGCCCCTTGAGGGAGGTTGAGTCCGTTGAACCGCATCCCGATGGTTTGGTTCCCCAGGTTGGGGTCGGTGGTCAGTTCCAGGTCACTGCTGCTGAGGTCGGTAGGGCCGCCTTGTTGTTCCGCATCGTCGCTGCTGGTGTTCACCCTGGAACAGCTGAGCGCAGGCGTAGAGTTGCCGCCACCGCAGGTGCAGTCCGCCTGTATGGTTTCCCCAACCGTGTTGGGGTTGCCGTCGTTGCAGGGGTCTCCCGGCTTGGTGGTAATACTGGGGTTGTTGTCGTTGCAGTCCACATCGGCACAGATGCCATCGCCGTCCATATCTCCAATGCCTGGGCAGGAGTTGAGGGTGCCCGTGCAGTTACAGTTGGCGTCGTAGGCATCATTGACCGTCGCCGGATTGCCATCGTCACAGGCCGTGCCGGGTTGATGGGTAATGCCCGGGTTGTTGTCGTTACAATCGACGTTAGCGCAGACGCCGTCGCCATCGGCGTCGCCAATGCCGGTACAGGCGGTCGGCGTACCGGCGCAGTTGCAGTTGGCCGTCACTACGTCATTGACGGTGGTGTTGTCGCCATCGTTGCAGGGCGTTCCGATATTGGCCGACAGCGCCGGGCAGTCGTAAGCGGGGGGAGTGGCGAGGTATTCTACACACAATCGGGGCGCTCCGGCAGGGGCGTCGGCAGCCTCCGCCGTTCTCCGCCCGGTTCCTTCGATAATAAGGGCGATGGAACTACCGGAAGTGTAACCGCTTCGGTTGACGATTTCCTGTATGACCGATGCAATGTCGGGCGTGCGCTGTGCCGGGCCTGCCTGCCCAACCACCAGCCACTGCGGAGGAGACCAGTTCACTGAGCTGGCCGTCCGCGGGCGGCTGCTGACATTGAACCCGGTTCCTGTAAATGTAGGTGCATTATCGCTGGCATGGCCGGTAATAGACAGGTCGCAGGGGTCGCTGTTGAGGGTTTCGTCAACCGTGAATTGTATATAGGCATTGGTAATGAAAGCGCCCTGGGGAATATTGAACCCGTTGAACCGCATTCCTACCGATTGGCTGAAATTATCCGTTGCCAGCTCCAGGTCACTGCTGTTTAAGCTGACCGCTCCGGACGAGCGCCGTTCTTCTGCATCGTCGCTGCTGGCTGCTACAGTTGCGCAACTGCTCACGGGAACAGGCGCCCCGCCGCCACAGCTGCAATCGGATTGTATGGTTTCCCCAATGGTATTGGGATTGCCATCATTGCAGGCGACTCCGGGATGATTGGTATTGTTGGGGTTATTGTCATCACAATCCACATCGGCGCAGATCCCGTCTCCATCGGCATCGCCAATTCCGGTGCATGCCGTAGGCAAACCGGCGCAATTGCAGTTGGCGTCGTAGATGTCGTCGAAAGTGGTGTTGTCGCCATCGTCACAGGGGTCGCCGGCCACCGAAGTAATGTTCGGGTCGTTGTCGTCACAATCTTCATTGGCGCAGACGCCGTCTCCATCGGCATCGCCGGAGGCCAGGCAATCGTTGAAGGTTCCGGCACAGTTGCAGTTGGCGTCGATGACATCGTTGATGGTAGCCGGGTTGTTGTCGTCACAGGGCGCGCCGATATACCGGGTGATGCCGGGGTCGTCGTCGTCGCAGTCCACATCGGCACAAATCCCGTCGCCGTCGTCATCACCGATGCCGTTGCAGGCGGTGGGGATACCGGTACAGTTGCAGTCGGCGTCGATCATATCATTGGTAGTCGTGTTGTCTCCATCATTGCAGGGGTCGCCGATATCGGCGCCCAGGGCAGGGCAATCGGGGAAGGAAAAAGAATATTGAATACAAAGCTCGGGAGCCTTTAGGGCGGCGCCTTCAAAGGACTCTGCTGTCCGTCGTCCAATACCTTCGATAATGAGGGCAATGGAACTGTTGATGGTATAACCAGGCCGGTCGATGATCTCCTGGATGATGCTGGACAGGTCAATGGTCCGTTGGGCAAGGCCCGCTCCGCCGACAGTCAGCCAGTCAGCAGGTTGCCAGGATGCAGTGGCGCTGGTCCGCGGCCGGCTGCTGACGTTCCATTTGGCGCTGGTAAAAGTTGCCGCATTATCGGCATCCTGCCCGTAAATGGTAAGCGCGCAGGGGTTCTCATTCAGGGCCTCATCGGTGGTGAACTGCAGGCGAGCCTCCCGGATAAGTACGCCGGGAGGAATATTCAGCCCGTTGAAGCGCAGGCCAACCACCTGATTGCCCAGGCCGGGGTCATTGACCAGCTCAAGGTCGCCGCTGGTAAGGCTGACACTGCCGGAAGGGCGCTCCTCGGCATCGTCGCTGCCGGTACTCACCCTCGAACAGGTGCTCACCGGGCCGAGGGTAACCCGAACGACGGCAGATTGCGTGGTGTTGTTGGCATTGTCTCTGGCGACGGCATAAATGTTGTACTCATTCTCTTCGGGAATAAAGTAGTTGATGGAATAAGGCGCCTGGTTATCGTAACCGATTGGAACGTTGTTGACAAAAAATTCCACCCGGCTGATGGAACCATCGCTATCCGAAGCATTGGCGTTGATGGTGATGGTTTGCGGGGAGGTATAATTCGTTCCATTGGCCGGAGCCGTAACAGAAACAGTAGGAGGGGAGCCCACCAACCCTTGCTTGATGATCGTAAAGTAATCCTGTACGTTGCCATTCTCGCGGATGAACTTCAGGTCCATCTGATTGCCGGTAACTTCAATGAGCATGGAGCCCAATTCTGGGATAGAAGAGAACATCACCGGATGGGTGACATCAATATTCCCTTTTTTACCGGCGGAACCGGTGACGATGTACACCGTTCCTTTGGAAGAAGGGCCCGTGCCGGCGGTCTTGGTATATGCTCCGTTCCCGTTCAGCCGGCCGTCGCCCAGGTTCAATCCCATGGTAGCGGGATCCCAGGTAGAAGAAAGGCCATAGTGACCGTTGATGAGGAAGGAACGCTGGTAGTTGTGCACATGCCCGACCAGGACGAGGTCTACGCCGTGGGCCTCCAGCACCGGCAGGAAGTTTTGCCGGACCTGGGTTTGCTGTGTCGACAGGTCCGAGCCATTAGTGGAATAAGGTGGGTGGTGAAAATAGGCCACTTTCCAGTGCATGGTGGTATTGGCCAGGTCGTTGGCCAGCCAGGTGAGCATCGGGGAGCCCGGAGAGCGGTCCGTATCGTCCGAATCCAGGACTACAAAGTGTATATTGCCGTAATCATAGGAATAGTAGGCTTCTGTTCCTGAGGGAGTTCCACCGGCCTCCCCGTTAGTGGGCAGGGTGAAAATGTCATAATAGGGGCCCGATTGAGTAGGGCTATCGGCCGTTATGGTCTCGTGGTTGCCGATGGCCGGCCACAAGACCGTATTGATGAGCTTGGCTTCATACATATTTTCGAAAAGGGCGGTCTGGAACTCCTCATCGGTGCCTGATTCGTAGGCATTATCTCCCAGCAGGAGCATGAGGTCAATACGCGAAGCGCCAATGTAATTGTAAAAGGCATCTCTTACGGCTCTTTGGTTCTGGTTGCTGGTGCCGCAGTCTCCCAACACCCAGGCCCTGACGGTTTGGGTAGCGCCCGGGTTGGGGGAAGTCCGGAAGTAATGATTGCTGCTAGGCAGGGTCAATTGGCCGGATGAATTCCCAACGGCGTAAAAGAAAGTGGTATTGGCGGGCAGCCCACTAATGGTTACCTGATGGTCAGTCCTGGTTCCGTTGACGGTATTGGTGTAGGGGAGGCTGGACGGGCTCGACCCGTACCACAACCGGGTGGAGGTCGGGACGTCAGTCCGCCATTTTATCGTCATGCCGGAAGGAGTGCCGGACTGGAGATAGGGCCCCCGTATGATGGTTTGGGCCGATGATCCGGTCACTAATAATAACACGAAGAGAATGGTAACTGCGTAAGCGTTTCGTTTCATAGGGCCGTCTTTCGGTGATTATAATTTGTTGAAAAACAAAAATCCCTCAGTCAGATACGTCTGCAGGATTAAGTAATGGACGCCCCTGTCGCGATGAGGCCACGGCCCAGGAAATTAGGAAGGGATTAGAATGTGATAGGGGAGGGAGATACCGGGCAGGAGCTAGGTTTGGCTCCTGCCCGGTATATTATGGGTTCTGAATAATGAATTTAACCGTCGTTGTCGAGCTTTCCGACCGGAGGTGAAGGAAATAGAGGCCGTCGGGCAGATCCAGGCCCTCCAGGGTGAAGGTGTTCTCCCCTTTCTGCACTTCCCAACGGGCCCTCGTGACGATGCGCCCGTTCAGATCCTGTGCCTGGACCTGCACTTGGCCTGCCTCTCTGCTGGAGAAAGTGGCCGCCAGCCGCTCACTTGTCGGATTGGGGTAAACGCGGATGGGCCCTAGCAAACCGTCTTGGCCTGGCTCGGCGAATGGAAGAGCATCGTGCGTTTCTGCGCCTAAGCCTTCCAGATTCCCTCCCGGTGAGCCCGCCGGACGGTTTACTGCTGAGGAGTAGAGGTAGTCCACACAGATCTCCGGCGCTTGATTGGGCGAACCTTCATAGGATTCCGCCGTCCTCCTGCCTGTCCCCTCGATAAGAATGACAATGGGGCTGGAGGAAGAATAGTTGCTGCGGTTGACGATTTCCTGAAGGATGGGGGCAATATCCGGTGTCTGCTGAGCGGCGCCGGAATTCCCGATCCCCGTCCAGGCTTGTGGCGCCCATGTTGCAGAGGCGGAGGTCCTCGGCCGGCCGGAGACATTGGAGTTGCCGGTGGAAAAAGCGGCGGCATTGTCACTGGCCTCCCCGTAGATCGTGAGATTACAGGGGTTTAGGTCCCGGGTTTCGTCGACCGTAAATTGAATGGTAGCACTGGTAATGGTAGCTCCCTGTGGAATATTGAGCCCGGTGAACCTCAAACCTACGGACTGAGGGCCTTGGCTGGGATCTTCGATCAACTCGAGATCACTGCTAGACAGGTCCACAGCGCCGCTGTTGTCTTCCTCCGCATCGTTATTGCCTGCATTTATTCTCGCGCAGGTATGGGTAACCACTGCCGGGCTTCCACTACAGGTACAGTCCGGCTGAATAATGTCTCCGCTGGTAGAGGGATCCCCATCGTCACAGACATCTCCGGGTTGCGCGGTGATGTTGGGGTCGTTGTCGTTACAGTCCAAGTTGGAGCAGACGCCATCGCCGTCATTGTCGCCGTAGCCGGTACAGGGAGTAGGAGTACCGGTACAATTACAGTCGGCGTCAATGATATCGTTGATGGTGGTGGGGTCGCCGTCGTTGCAGGCCTGGCCGGGTTGCGTGGTGACGTTGGGGTCGTTGTCGTTGCAGTCTACATCGGCGCAGACGCCGTCGCCGTCGTTGTCGCCCACTCCAGTGCAGGCGGTGGGGATTCCGGCACAGTTGCAGTTGGCGTTGATGAGGTCATTGATGGTTGTCGGGTCGCCATCGTTGCAGGCTTGTCCGGGTTGTGTAGTGATATTGGGATCGTTGTCGTTGCAGTCCACATCGGCGCAGACGCCGTCGCCGTCGTTGTCGCCCACTCCAGTGCAGGCGGTGGGGGTTCCGGCACAGTTGCAGTTGGCGTCGAGGGTATCGTTGATGGTGGTGGGGTCACCATCGTTGCAGGCATCGCCTATGTTGGCGGAAAGGGCCGGGCAGTCGAAAGAAGGCTGTCCCGTGGTATAATCAACGCACAACTCCGGAGCCTGGTTGGAAGAACCATTAAAGGATTCGGCAGTCCGCTTGCCTGTGCCATCGATAATAATAACGATGGAACTGCTGGCCGAGTACTGGCTGCGGTTCACGATCTCCTGAATGATGCTTGAAATATCCGGTGTCTGTTGAGCCGCTCCGGACTGTCCAACGGAAGTCCAGTTGGGGGGCTGCCAGTTTACGGCCGCACTGGTCCGCTCGCGATTGGTGATGTCGCCGTTGCTGGAAGAGAAAGTAGGCGCATTATCGCTAGCCTGTCCATATATGTTGAGGCTGCAGGGATCGTTGTTGACTGTTTCATCGACCGTAAATTGAATGTAGGCGCCGGTTATGGTGGCCCCCTGCGGGATATTGAGCCCATTGAACCGCATGCCTACCGTTTGATCTCCGGAGTCGTTGATCAGTTCGAGGTCGCTGCTGGACAAGTCTACGCTTCCGGAGGTGCTTTCTTCCGCGTCGTCATTTCCCGTGCTGACCCGGGAACAGGTAGTAGTAGGAAGAGTAGGTGTCCCTGCACAATTGCAGTTGGCGTCGATGACATCATTGATGGTAGTCGGGTCGCCGTCGTTGCAGGCCTGTCCGGGCTGTGTAGTGATGTTGGGGTCGTTGTCGTTGCAGTCTACATCGGCGCAGACGCCGTCACCGTCGTTGTCGCCGCTTCCGGCACAGGCGGTGGGGGTTCCGGCACAGTTGCAGTTGGCGTCGATGAGGTCATTGATGGTAGTCGGGTCGCCGTCGTTGCAGGCCTGTCCGGGCTGTGTAGTGATGTTGGGGTCGTTGTCGTTGCAATCTACATCGGCGCAGACGCCGTCACCGTCGTTGTCGCCGATACCGGTACAGGCGGTAGGCGTTCCGGCACAGTTGCAGTTGGCGTCGATGAGGTCATTGATGGTAGTCGGGTCGCCGTCGTTGCAGGCCTGTCCGGGCTGTGTAGTGATGTTGGGGTCGTTGTCGTTGCAATCTACATCGGCGCAGACGCCGTCACCGTCGTTGTCGCCGCTTCCGGTACAGGCGGTGGGGGTTCCGGCACAGTTGCAGTTGGCGTCGATGACATCATTGATGGTAGTGGGGTCGCCGTCGTTGCAGGTATGTCCGGGCTGTGTAGTGATGTTGGGGTCGTTGTCGTTGCAGTCTACATCGGCGCAGACGCCGTCGCCGTCGTTGTCGCCGATACCGGTACAGGCGGTAGGCGTTCCGGCACAGTTGCAGTTGGCGTCGATGAGGTCATTGATGGTAGTCGGGTCACCGTCGTTGCAGGTATGTCCGGGCTGTGTAGTGATGTTGGGGTCGTTGTCGTTGCAGTCTACATCGGCGCAGACGCCGTCACCGTCGTTGTCGCCGCTTCCGGTACAAGCGGTGGGGGTTCCGGCACAGTTGCAGTTGGCGTCGATGAGGTCATTGATGGTAGTCGGGTCGCCGTCGTTGCATACCTGTCCGGGCTGTGTAGTGATGTTGGGGTCGTTGTCGTTGCAATCTACATCGGCGCAGACGCCGTCACCGTCGTTGTCGCCGATACCGGTACAGGCGGTAGGCGTTCCGGCACAGTTGCAGTTGGCGTCGATGAGGTCATTGATGGTAGTCGGGTCGCCGTCGTTGCAGGCATCGCCGGTATTTGCGGAAAGTACCGGGCAATCGAAAGCAGGCGGAATGAGGTATTCGACACAAAGCTGAGGCGCCTGGTAGAGAGCCATTATAGGATTCCGCTATTCGCCGGTACCGGTGCCATTGATGATAATAGCGATGGAACTGCCGGAAGTATAACCGTTGCGGTTCACGATCTCCTGAATGATGGCGGAGATGTCCGGGGTTCTTTGTGCGTCGCCGGCGGCGCTATCGTAGTCCATGCCGGGGAGCCCAGGCTATCGAGGCGGAGGTTACCGGTAAGCTTGAAACGTCACCGGAAGAAGAGGAGAAAGCAAGGGCATTATCACTGG
This sequence comes from Lewinellaceae bacterium, assembly GCA_020636405.1. Lineage (GTDB taxonomy): Bacteria > Bacteroidota > Bacteroidia > Chitinophagales > Saprospiraceae > JACJXW01. Next base: position 1,644,985 of record JACJXW010000004.1, read on the forward strand.
CCTGCCCCCGTATCACCAGGTTACAGGGGTCAAGGTTCCGGGTTTCGTCAACGGTAAATTGAATGGTAGCACTGGTAATGATAGCCCCTTGTGGAATACCAAGGGCGTTAAACCTCATGCCTACTGTTTGATCTCCGGCGTCGCTGATCAGCTCGAGGTCGCTGCTGGACAAGTCCACGCTTCCGGAGCTGCTTTCTTCCGCGTCGTCATTTCCTGTACTGACCTGGGAGCAGGTAGAGGTAGGAAGTGCTGGAGTGCCGTTACAGTTGCAATTGGCGTCGATGAGGTCATTGATGGTAGTGGGGTCACCATCGTTGCAGGCTTGCCCGGGTTGTGTGGTGACGTTGGGGTCGTTGTCGTTGCAGTCCACATCTGCGCATACGCCGTCGCCATCGTTGTCGCCGATACCGGTGCAGGCAGTAGGGGTTCCGGCACAGTTGCAGTTGGCGTCGATGAGGTCATTGATGGTAGTGGGGTCGCCGTCGTTGCAGGCTTGCCCTGGTTGTGTGGTGACGTTGGGGTCGTTGTCGTTGCAGTCCACATCTGCGCATACGCCGTCGCCATCGTTGTCGCCGAACCCGGTGCAGGCGGTAGGGGTTCCGGTACAGTTGCAGTTGACGTCGATGAGGTCATTGATGGTAGTGGGGTCGCCGTCGTTGCAGTACCTGTCCGGGTTGTGTGGTGATGTTGGGGTCGTTGTCGTTGCAGTCTACGTTGGCGCATACACCATCGCCGTCGTTGTCGCCGAACCCAGTGCAGGCAGTAGGGGTTCCGGCACAGTTGCAGTTGGTGTCGATGAGGTCATTGATGGTAGTGGGGTCGCCGTCGTTGCATACCTGTCCGGGTTGTGTGGTGATGTTGGGGTCGTTGTCGTTGCAGTCTACGTTGGCGCATACACCATCGCCGTCGTTGTCGCCGAACCCAGTGCAGGCAGTAGGGGTTCCGGTACAATTGCAGTCGGCGTCGATGATATCATTGATGGTAGTGGGGTCGCCGTCGTTGCAGGTATGCCCGGGTTGTGTAGTGATGTTGGGGTCGTTGTCGTTGCAGTCTACGTTGGCGCATACACCATCGCCGTCGTTGTCACCGAACCCAGTGCAGGCAGTAGGGGTTCCGGTACAATTGCAGTCGGCGTCGATGAGGTCATTGATGGTAGTGGGGTCGCCGTCGTTGCATACCTGCCCGGGTTGTGTAGTGATGTTGGGGTCGTTGTCGTTGCAGTCTACATCAGCGCATACACCGTCGCCGTCGTTGTCGCCGATACCGCCACAGGCAGTAGGGGTTCCGGTACAGTTGCAGTTGGCGTCGATGAGGTCATTGATGGTAGTGGGGTCGCCGTCGTTGCAGGCCTGCCCGGGCTGTGTAGTGATGTTGGGGTCGTTGTCATTACAGTCCACATCAGCGCAGATGCCGTCGCCATCGTCGTTGTCGCCGATACCGCCACAGGCAGTAGGGGTTCCGGCACAGTTGCAGTTGGCGTCGATGAGGTCATTGATGGTAGTCGGGTCGCCGTCGTTGCAGGCCTGTCCGGGCTGTGTAGTGATGTTGGGGTCGTTGTCGTTGCAATCTACATCGGCGCAGACGCCGTCACCGTCGTTGTCGCCGATACCGGTACAGGCGGTAGGCGTTCCGGCACAGTTGCAGTTGGCGTCGATGAGGTCATTGATGGTAGTCGGGTCGCCGTCGTTGCAGGCATCGCCGGTATTTGCGGAAAGGGCCGGGCAATCGAAAGCAGGCGGAATGAGGTATTCGACACAAAGCTGAGGCGCCTGGCCGGGAGAGCCATTATAGGATTCCGCTATTCGCCGGCCGGTGCCATTGATGATAATAGCGATGGAACTGCCGGAAGTATAACCGTTGCGGTTCACGATCTCCTGAATGATGGCGGAGATGTCCGGGGTTCTTTGTGCGTCGCCGGCGGCGCCTATCGTAGTCCATGCCGGGGGAGCCCAGGCTATCGAGGCGGAGGTTACCGGCCGGCTTGAAACGTCACCGGAAGAAGAGGAGAAAGCAAGGGCATTATCACTGGCCTGCCCCCGTATCACCAGGTTACAGGGGTCAAGGTTCCGGGTTTCGTCAACGGTAAATTGAATGGTAGCACTGGTAATGATAGCCCCTTGTGGAATACCAAGGGCGTTAAACCTCATGCCTACTGTTTGATCTCCGGCGTCGCTGATCAGCTCAAGGTCGCTGCTGGACAAGTCCACGCTTCCGGAGCTGCTTTCTTCCGCGTCGTCATTTCCTGTACTGACCTGGGAGCAGGTAGGGGTGGGAAGAATTCCGCCTCCACAACTGCAATCCAGTTGGATCGTTTCCCAATAAGTGCGTGGATTGCCATCGTCACAGGCTTGTCCGGGCTGCGTGGTGATGTTTGGGTCATTATCATCGCAATCTACATCTGCGCAAACGCCGTCGCCATCGGCATCGCCGATACCGGTGCAGGCAGTAGGGGTTCCGACACAATTACAGTTGTCGTCGAGTAGGTCATTGATGGTCGTATTGTCGCCGTCGTTGCAGGCTTGTCCGGGCTGCGTGGTGATGTTGGGGTCGTTGTCATCGCAATCTACATCGGCGCAAACGCCGTCACCATCGGCATCGCCGATACCGGTGCAGGCAGTAGGGGTTCCGACACAATTACAGTTGGTGTCGAGTAGGTCATTGATGGTCGTATTGTCGCCGTCGTTGCAGGCCTGTCCGGGTTGCGTGGTGATGTTGGGGTCGTTGTCATTACAGTCCATATCGGCGCATACGCCGTCGCCGTCATTATCGCCGATACCGGTGCAGGCAGTAGGCGTTCCGGTGCAATTACAATTGGCGTCGATGAGGTCATTGACGGTTGTGGGGTCGCCATCGTCGCAGGTGTCGCCGGGAGCATGAGCGGTGAAAAAATCATTATCATCACAATCGACATCGGCGCAGATGCCGTCGCCGTCTGCGTCTCCGATGCCGGTGCAAGGGGTTGGAGTCCCAATACAGTTACAATTGGCATCGATGGCATCATTGATGGTGGAGGGGTCGCCATCGTCACAAGGATAACCGATATTGGCGGATAAAACAGGACAGTCATAAACGGTAGGCACCAGGGTGTACTCTACGCACAACTGAGGCGCCTGGGCGGGAAAACCATCATAGGATTCCGCTGTGCGGCTGCCGATACCATCGATGATGATGACAATCGCATTGGCGGGGTCATAACCTGCACGGTTGACCAATTCCTGGATGATGGCATAGATATCGGGGGTGCGCTGGTCCGGCCCAAAACTGGCGACGGTTGGCCATTCCGGCGGAGCCCAGGGCACAAAATTAGCGGTTCGCGGCCGGTTGCTGAGATTATAGTCCGTAGCAGTAAATGGGAGCGGGGCAATGCTGTTTTCGCCAAATATTCTCAATCGGGAGGGGTTGATGTTCTGGATGTCATCGACGGTGAACTGAAGGTGAGCACTAAGGATGGTAGCTCCCTGAGGAATGTTCAGCCCATTGAACCTCATGCCGATCACCTGCCGGCCGCGGTTGGGGTCGTAGGCGAGTTCCAGGTCGGTGCTGCCCAAATCCACCGTGCCGGTATATTTTTCTTCAGCGTCATCGTTGCTGCTGTTCACCCTGGAGCAGGTAATTGCCGGGCCAGGTGTGCCGCCGCTGCAACTGCAGTTGGCCTGTATTACTTCCCCGGAAGTGGTGGGGTCGCCATCGTCACAAGCATCGCCCGGTTGATAAGCGATATTGGGGTCATTATCGTCACAGTCTACATCGGTACATACACCATCTCCATCGGCGTCGCCAATGCCGAAGCAGGCGGTAGGCGTACCGGCGCACATACAATTCGTGTCGTAGACATCATTGGCGGTAGTCGGATCCCCATCGTCACAGGGGCTGCCCGGGTAGGAAATAATATTGGGGTCGGGGTTGCAATCAATAGTGCCTTGTTCGTGGATGCCCAGGTCATAGCCGGCTCCTTGTGGACGGGGAGTGCCCCAGAAATCAATAGCTGCCGAGACAGGCGCCCCACTGTTGAGGCAAGGGCTGGAACTGGCCAGCCGGAAGTGGTCCGGGGCCGTTTTGGAGGGGTTGACGAACTGAGGGTCCGCCCAGAACCCATTGGGCTCAAAGAGCGGATTGGCATTCCGGTACTCCTGAAAGGAATAATTGCCATAAATTTGGGCAGCTGTGGATGTGCCGAAATAGCAGTTGTAGTCAAAAACGATGTTTGGTGGTATGAGGCCGCTGATGTCCTGGTCCGTTTCGGAAAAATCGAAAATGTTATTCTTAAACTCCAATTGGCCGATGCTGTCCTGCAGCCAGATCAGGTTGCCGGTGCGTACCCCTGGAGCGATCACGTTGTGCCATATCCGGGTATTATCGGTATTGGCCAGTTGCAGGCAATGGTGTCCGGTCCCGGCGATCACATTATTGTAGGCCCATACATTGGGGACCTTTATGGTGAGGTCGCCAACTCCCTGTCCAATGGAGTTGGAGTATAAAAAATTTCCTCTGATCTCTACGGTGCTTACCCAGCTCTTGACCACAAAAATGCCGGCAGACAGTGAATGGCTGATGTCATTGCCGTCCAGCAGGATGTTGGAGCCCGAAGTGATGTCAATGCCGTCTTCTCCGGAATTGATTATGGTATTGTTGCGAATGATCACATCCCCGTCCAGGTCATTTCCCAGCGCATCCCGATGGCAGGTAATGCCGTCTTCCAGGTCGAGCACTACCGGGTTCTCCACCCAGCAATCCTCAATGAGGACTCCCTTGAGCTTGTTGTTCAGCGAACCGTTCATCAGTATCCCGTTGATGGCATAATCGTATACATACAGGCCACTGATCCATAGATTGCCGCCCCCGAAATCAGAACTTACTGCATTACCGAAACAGTGCGTAACATCTGTGTTTAATACAACATTCCAGTAATTGCCGGTTTCCTTGCCAAACCAAAACATGTTATTCCCACCGTTGTCGAGGTGGAAGCCGTCTACTATGATGTAATCGTGTAACAGGGCAATGCCCCTCCCTCCCTGGCAGTCGATCATAGGTTTTGCGGAGCCGCTGCCATAAGCTCCAAAATAAATACAGTTGTTATTATTGAGGTCGACTAGGTCAAAACTAACGGGTTGCCCCAAAATGGTTTCCTGAATGGTAATGGTGCCTCCCGGGGCGCCACCGATGCGGGGTTCCAGCGGCCCGTCCGTCCACACTGCACCTCTTTTGAACAGGACACTGTCGCCAGGAGCAAAGAAGATACTGTTCACTTTGGCAATCGTGGCCCACGGGCCAATACTTCCGCCCTGGAAAGCAGCACTCCTTCCGTTGTAACTGTCGCTGCCACTCTGGGCGTCGACGTAATATGTCGTCGCTTTTATTTCGGAATTAAAGAGTAGGAGAAGCCCACAGGATAGGAGGGCCATCCTGCAGCATAGGAGGAAAGAAACCAGCAAGCTGCCCTTCAGCCTAGAGGTATTTCTGGCAGCAATTTTTTTTGTAAAGTCGCTATTCATTTTCAATCCATGGTTTACATCGGAGGGAGCATTGCCGCTCAGTACTGGCGGCAACGGAAACCCTGATGATCGTATTCAATCTTTGTCGTAACTATTCAGCATAACCTAGAAATCGCATTTTCTGCCTTTGTTTGCCCCGACCCTAAAGGGTGCAAAGGCAGAAAACGCGCTGGCTCCCTTTAGGGCTATGAGTTGTACACATCTTTTTGGAAAGCCTGAAGGGCTTTCACAACTAAGAGCCCAGGGCAACCGCCCTGGGTAAAATGATCGATTTGATCCTATCAGAGCCCTGAAAGGGCGACATAATCTGTACCGCCCCTTCAGGGCTCACCTAAAATCTTCGATTAATCCCCAGGGCGGTTGCCCTGGGCTGTTGTGTTTCAGCCCTTTAGGCTGAAATATTCCAGAGGCAGATTTGTGTACAACTCGTAGCCCTTTAGGGATGGGGCAAAACAGGGCGTTTTCTGCCGATTTTTTCGATGATGCTGAATAGTTTCTCTTTGTCTTTCTAAAACGGGGGGGATTTGGTAGGGATACAACAAGGGGGGGGCGCCCTGTTGTTCTTTGGTATTGGTAGCTCTTTTGGACTTCTTCTCTTTTTAAGTACGATCAGATATCCGAAAAGTGTTGCCTCAGATAGATTGATTTTTTTAAAGCGATAGGATTGCTGCCAGGCTCCCTAAAGATAGGAAACCTGGCAGCATGATACTATTCTTGTCGTATGATAAATTTTTCAGACTGCAAAGTTTTGGCTGTCAATAGCTGAAGGATATAAATGCCATCGGGCAAAGATAAGCCCTCCAGCGCTAACACATTTTCTCCCCGGCTGATCTCTGCCAGGTTTCTGGCTACCATTCGCCCATTCATGTCCCGCGCCACGAGTTGAACCTGGCCATCGATAACACTGGTGAAACGGATCAGAATCCGATCCCTTGCCGGGTTGGGGTAGATGGTGATGGCGCCGATGATATCTGTACCTGCCTGTTCCGTAGGAGAAGAAACTATACCTTGGCTCCTGCCTGCACCTTCAAGAGTGCTTGTGGTTGAGGCCTGGGCCACGTTGTTGGCCATAGCCGGGTTGAAATATTCCACACAAAGCTCGGGCACGCCGTTGGGCGGGCCGTTGGCCGATTCGGCGGTCCTTCGGCCAGTGCCTTCTATGATGAGGACGATGGAGCTTGCCGGAGTATAGCCGCTGCGGTTGACGACCTCCTGTATCAGAGCTGACAAGTCCGGGGTTTGCTGATCCGGGCCGGCATCGCCAACGGTCAGCCAGTCCGGTGGCGTCCAGTTGGCCACGGCATTTGTTTTGGGGCGGCTGCTGACATTGAAGCTGGAGGAAGTAAAGGGCTCGGCATTATCGGAATCCTGAGCGTATATGGCCAGGTTGCAGGGGTTGTCATTGGCTGCTTCATCGACGGTGAACTGCACATAGGCGCTGGTGATGACAGCGCCCTGTGGGATGTTGAGGCCGTTGAACCTCAGCCCTACCACCTGGACGCCAGTGCGGGGGTCAGTGGTTAATTCCAGGTCGTTGCTGGTCAGGTTGACCGAGCCGCTGGGGCTTTCTTCAGTATCATCGCTGCCGTTGCTGATAATAGCGCAGGCTTGTGTAGGCACGGCAGCGCCACCCCCACAGCTGCAATCGGCCTGAATGGTTTCTCCAATGGTATTGGGGTCGCCATCTTCACAAGGGGCGCCCATCTGGGAGGTGATGCTGGGGTCATTGTCGTTGCAATCCACGTCTGTACAGATGCCGTCGCCGTCGTTGTCGCCTATTCCAGGACAGGCATTGAGCGTACCGGCGCAGCCGCAATTGGCGACGATCACATCATTCACCGTTGCCGGGTCGCCGTCGTCGCAGGCATCGCCGGGCTGGGTGGTGACATTGGGGTCGTTGCTATCGCAATCTACATCGTCACAGACGCCATCGCCGTCGGCATCGCCGATTCCGGTACAGGCAGTCGCTGTTCCTGAGCAATTGCAGTCTCCGTCTACCGCGTCGTTGATGGTGGTGTTGTCGCCATCATCACAGGCATCGCCGATGAAAGCCTCCAGGGACGGGCAGTCGTAATCGGGCGGAGTGGCGAAGAATTCCACACAAAGTTGCGGCGCCATGGATGGGCTGTCAAATGACTCGGCAACGCGGCGCCCCGAACCTTGGATGATGAAGGCGACGGAACTGGCGGAGGTATACCCGTTGCGGTTGACGACCTCCTGCAGGATAGCCGATAGGTCCACCGTCTGCTGTGCCGGGCCGGCATCGCCCACTGTGAGCCACTGGGCGGGCGACCAGGATACGGAGTTGAGCGTCCGCGGGCGGCTGCTGATGTCAAAATCACCGGTAGTGAAGGTATTGGCATTATCGGCAGCCTGTCCGTAGATGGTGAGGATACAGGGGTCGTCGTTGTTGCTTTCATCCACCATGAACTGGATGTGGGCGCTGACGATGTTGGCGCCCTGAGGGATATTGAGGTTGTTGAACCTCAGTCCCACCCACTGGCTGATGCCGTCGGTGCACAATTCCAGGTCGGAGCTGTTGATGTCTACACCGCCATCAAGAGTGGATTCCTCGGCATCATCCGCACTGCTGCTGATGGTGGAACAAACAGAAGAGGGGTCGGCCGAACCGCCGCCGCAACTGCAGTCGGCCTGAATGGTTTCGCCATGGGTATTGGGGTTTCCATCATTGCAGGCGTCGCCCACCTGGGAGGTGATGGAAGGGTCGTTATCGTCGCAATCCACATCGGCGCAGATGCCGTCGCCGTCCATATCCCCGATTCCGGGGCAGGTGTTGAGGGTGCCGGCGCAGCCGCAGTTGGCATCGATGGCATCATCGACAGTCGCGGGGTTGCCATCATCGCAGGCGTCTCCGGGCTGCGAAGTGTTGTTGGGGTCGTTGTCGTCGCAGTCCACACCGGTGCAGATGCCGTCGCCGTCGGCGTCCCCGATGCCGGTGCAGGCAGTAGGCGTGCCGGCGCAATTGCAGTCGCCGTCGACGGTATCGTTGATGGTGGTATTGTCGCCGTCATCGCAGGTATCGCCGATGTATGCCGCCAGGGTAGGGCAATCGTAGGCTGGCGGGGTATGGAAGTAGTCGACACACAGCGTCGGCCCTCCGGAGGTGCCATCGAAGGATTCGCCTACCCGGCTGCCGCTCCCCTCCAAAAGGAAGGCGATGGAACTGGCGGAAGAATAACTGCTGCGGTCGACGATTTCCTGGATGATGGCTGCCAGGTCCGGCGTTTGTTGAGCCGGCCCGGCGTCGCCTACGGCCAGCCACTGGGCCGGCGCCCAGCTTACCGTGCTGCTGGTGCGGGGCCGGGAGCTGATATCGAAATCCAGGCCGGTGAAGGTGGCAGCATTATCGGAGGCTATTCCATATATGGTTAGGTTACAAGGGTCGTCATTGCGGGTTTCATCCGTTTCAAATTGGATGAAGGCGCTGGTAATGTGGGCTCCCTGAGGGATGTCCAGGTTGTTGAATCTCAGGCCTACCCACTGGCTCTGTGCATCGGTACCCAGTTCCAGGTCGCTGCTGTTTAGGTCCATCCTGCCATTGCTTATCCGCTCTTCGGCATCATCGCTGCTGGCGTTTATGGTGGAACAGGTGGAGGTAGGCACTGTCGTACCGCCGCCACAGGTGCAATCGGGCTGGATGGTTTCGCCGAAAGTGGCGGGGTTGCCGTCTTCACAGGCGTCGCCGGGCTGGTAAGCGATAGCCGGGTCGCTGTCGTCGCAGTCCACGCTGGAAGGCACGCCGTCACAGTCGGCATCGTTGGTATTGGTACTGGTTATGGAGGCGTCATTATCGTCGCAGTCGATGCCGGCGGGCACGCCGTCGCAGTCCATATCGTTGGCATTGCTGCCCACGGCGGGGTCATTGTCGTCGCAGTCCGTAGCAGTGGGCACGCCGTCACAGTCGGCATCGTTGATATTGGTACTGGTGACGGAGGCGTCATTATCGTCGCAGTCGATGCCGGTGGGCACGCCATCGCAGTCGGCATCGATGGTATTGGTGGAAACGACGTTGGGGTCGTTATCGTCACAGTCGATGCCGGCGGGCACGCCGTCGCAGTCCATGTCATTGGCGGTGCTGCCGACACTGGCGTCGTTGTCGTCACAATCTTCAGCGGTGGGCACGCCGTCGCAATCCATGTCATTGGCATTGCTGCCCACGGATGGGTCGTTGTCGTCGCAGTCCTGGGCGGTGGGCACGCCATCACAATCGTTATCGCCGGTATTGGTGGAAATGACGTTGGGGTCGTTATCATCGCAGTCCAGGTTTGAGGGCACGCCGTCGCAGTCGTTATCGCCTACGTTGGTGGAGGTGACATTGGGGTCTGTATCGTCGCAGTCGATGCTGGAAGGCACGCCGTCGCAGTCCATGTCGTTGGCATTACTGCCTATGGAAGCATCGGTGTCATCACAATCCTGGGCGGTGGGCACGCCGTCGCAATCGCCGTCACCGGCATTGGTGGTGGTGATGGAAGGGTCCGTATCGTCGCAGTCGACACTGGAGGGCACGCCGTCGCAGTCGGCGTCATCCACGTTGGTGGAGGTGACGTTGGGGTCTGTATCATCGCAGTCGATGCTGGAGGGTACGCCGTCGCAGTCGTTATCGCCCACGTTGGTGGAGGTGACGCTGGGGTCGTTGTCATCGCAATCCACGTCGCTGCAGATCCCATCCCCATCGGCATCAATGGTAGTAATGGAAGCGTCATTGTCGTCGCAATCTACATCACTGCAGACGCCGTCGCCGTCGGCATCTACGGAGGTGATGGCGGCATTGTTGTCGTCACAGTCCAGGCTGCTGCAAACGCCGTCGCCGTCGGCATCGCCGATGCCGGTGCAGGCGGTGGGCGTACCGTTGCAGTTACAGTTGGCGTCGATGATGTCGTTGAGGGTCGTATTGTCTCCATCGTCACAGGCGTCGCCGATATTGGCCGATAGGGTGGGGCAATCGAAAACGATGGGGTTGGTAGAGTAGGAGACACAAAGCTCAGGGGCGCCGGAAGAGGCGCCCTCAAAAGATTCGGCGGTGCGCCTGCCTGTCCCATCTATAAAAAGGGCAATGGCGCTGCTGGCGGAAAAGTTAGGGTTGCTGACGATCTCCTGAATGATGGAAGCAATATCCGGAGTTTGTTGTGCCTGTCCGGCATCGCCTATAGCAAGCCAATCGGCAGGGGCCCAACTGACGGAAGCATTGACCCGAGGCCGGCTGCTGATACTGAAGTCATCACCAGTAAACGTGGCTGCATCCGCACTATTTTCTCCAAAGATGGTTAGGTTGCAAGGATTGTCGTTGGTATTCTCGTCAGCTGTAAATTGGAGGTAAGCACTGGTGATGGTAGCGCCCTGAGGAATATTGAGCCCGGTGAAACGCATGCCTATGGTTTGGATTTTGCTGCCGTCCACGGCCAGTTCGAGGTCACTGCTCGTCAGGTTGACACTACCAGTATTTCGCTCTTCCCCGTCGTCGCTGCTGTTACCGACTCTCGAACAGGTGATGACGGGGCCCACCGTAAATTGGACGATGTCCGATGGGGTAGTATTGCCGTTATTGTCGGTGGCGGAGGCTACAATATTATAAATGCCGTTGCCGGGAATTGTATAGTTGATGGAATAAGGCGCTGTGTTGTCCACCCCAATAGAGTTGTTGTTGATGAAGAACTCTACCTGGGCCACAGAACCGTCACTATCGGACGCGTCGGCCGTGATGGTGACAACCTGGGGGGAGGTAAAGTTGGCGCCGTGCTCCGGAGCAGTAACGGATACGGACGGCGGTGTTCCAGCAATTACTTGTTTGTTGATTGTAAAGTAATCGAGGATCTGCATTTGATAATTGATGAAGGTTACATCCATCACTCCACCGGAAACAGCGATGTGTACGGAGCCCAGGCCTTCCGGTTCTCCTGCTTCAAAAGGCATAAAGGAAACGGGAGAGGGCAAAGGAGAAACCGTTCCGGCTGATCCGGTAACCATATAGATGGTTCCGGCATTGGGGGTCAATCCGCTGGGTTTCTGGTAAGCGCCGTCTCCATCCGGCCGGCCGTCTCCTGTATCCAGGGCCATGGTATTGGGGTCGAAACTGCCATTTCCGTCGCCGTAATGCCCGTTAATCAGATAGGAACGCCGGTAGCTGTGCTGATGGCCGTACAGGACCAGGTCGGCGCCGCCGGCTTCCAGAACGGGGACAAAATTATGCCGAAAATCGTCGAGGGTTTGACTGTGGTAAATGACTCTGTGGAGGATGGCAACCACCCACGGTTGGGTGTTTGCTGCCAGGTCTTGTTGCAGCCAGGCCAACATAGGAGAATTCAGGCTGTGGTCAATATCCTCAGAGTTCAGAGATACGAAGTGAATATTGCCGTAATTGAAGGAGTAGTAGGCTTCGGTGCCGGAAGGCGCCCCTCCTGCCTCAGCGTTTCGGGGTAGTGTGAAAATATCGTAATAAGGCCCGGTTTCATTCTGGCTGTTGGCGCTGACGATATCATGGTTGCCGGGGCAGGGCCACACCACTGAATTGGTAAGGCTGGACTCGAACATATTCTCGAACCAGGCATACTGATATTCCTCATCGGTACCGTCGGCGTAGGCATTATCCCCGAGTGCGAGGATCAGATCGGCATGAGGCCCTCCATTGTAGGCGTAGAAGGCATCGCGCACGGATCGCTGGGCATCGTTGTCTTTTCCTGCATCGCCAAGCACCCAGATACTAGTAGGCACAGAAGTGCCGGTAGCAGGTGAAGTCTTGAAATAATGATTATTGTCGGGCGTCATGAACTGGCCGGATGTATTTCCTACCGCATAATAAAAAGTGCTATTGGCGGGCAGTCCGCTGACAGTTACTTCATGATCCGTAAAGCTGCCGTTTACCGTTTGGGTGAATGCAAGATTGGCAGGGCTGGAACCGTACCACACTTTGCTGGATGTGGAGATGTCAGTCCGCCACCTGATCACCATACTGCTGGAAGTTCCGAGTTGCAAGTAAGGGCCTCTGATGATCGACTGGGCATCAGCGATGGTGTTCAGTAGCAGGATCAGTACGGCAAGCAGGTAAATGTGCTTTTTCATGAGACGTTTTCTTGAGAAAAGGGTGAAAATAACCCGGTCCTTTTGGTAATTGAATAAACGGTGGTGCTTCCTGGCAAGCAGGAGTGCATGTAATCCGGTTCCGGTAAAGGGCAATACCTACCCCTTCAGATTCGGATAATCTGTTAAGACGACCTAGTTAGTAGATTTTTATAACGACGTACAGTAATTGGGAATATGTACCAATGTTGAGAGGGGAAGTGCCGGGTTCAATGAGGAACCCGGCACTAAATTATTATTTTAATCCTTAATAATCAAGAATTTAGCAGACTGTACCTCATTTCCGGCTAATACTTGCAGGAAATAGACCCCTTCCGGTAGGGATAAGTCGTCCAGGACAATAGTGTTTTTCCCTGGTTCCATCGCTCTTTTTTCCTGCAGGACCATCCGTCCGTTCAGGTCTCTGGACTGAAGATAGACAGTCCCACTTACCGTGCTGTTGAAAGATACATTCAGCCGGTTGGTTGCCGGGTTGGGGTGCACCCGAATGGGGCCGATGCCGGCTGGGCCTTCCAATGATCCACCAGAGCGGGTAGACACTCCGTCCGCACTCCTTGTTCCGACATGGGTTACAGAAGCCGGGCGGCTGGCGTTATTTGCCGGGGCCAGGTATTCCACACAAAGCTCGGGCACACCATCGGGCGGGCCGTTGGCCGATTCGGCAGTCCTTCGGCCGGTGCCTTCTATGATGAGGGCGATGGAACTGGCGGGGGTGTACCCGCTGCGGTTGACGACCTCCTGTATCAGAGCTGACAGGCCCGGGGTCTGTTGCGCCGGGCCAGCTTCTCCAACAGTTAGCCAATCCTGCGGCGCCCAGTTTACAGCTGCGCTGGTTTTGGGGCGGCTGCTGACATTGAAGCTGGAGGAAGTAAAGGGCTCGGCATTATCGGAATCCTGAGCGTATATGGCCAGGTTGCAGGGGTTGTCATTGGCTGCTTCATCGACGGTGAACTGTACATAGGCGCTGGTGATGGTTGCGCCTTGTGGGATGTTGAGCCCGTTGAACCTCAGCCCTACCACCTGGACGCCAGTGCGGGGGTCAGTGGTTAATTCCAGGTCGTTGCTGGTCAGGTTGACCGAGCCGCTCAGCCGTTCTTCCGCATCGTCGTTGCCGTTGCTGATAATTGAGCAGGTTTGGGTAGGAACCGTCGTGCCACCGGCACAGCTGCAATCGGCCTGAATGGTTTCTCCAATGGTATTGGGGTCGCCATCTTCACAAGGGGCGCCCATCTGGGAGGTGATGCTGGGGTCATTGTCGTTGCAATCCACGTCTGTACAGATGCCGTCGCCGTCGTTGTCGCCTATTCCAGGACAGGCATTGAGCGTACCGGCGCAGCCGCAATTGGCGACGATCACATCATTCACCGTTGCCGGGTCGCCGTCGTCGCAGGCATCGCCGGGCTGGGTGGTGACATTGGGGTCGTTGCTATCGCAATCTACATCGTCACAGACGCCATCGCCGTCGGCATCGCCGATTCCGGTACAGGCAGTCGCTGTTCCTGAGCAATTGCAGTCTCCGTCTACCGCGTCGTTGATGGTGGTGTTGTCGCCATCATCACAGGCATCGCCGATGAAAGCCTCCAGGGACGGGCAGTCGTAATCGGGCGGAGTGGCGAAGAATTCCACACAAAGTTGCGGCGCCATGGATGGGCTGTCAAATGACTCGGCAACGCGGCGCCCCGAACCTTGGATGATGAAGGCGACGGAACTGGCGGAGGTATACCCGTTGCGGTTGACGACCTCCTGCAGGATAGCCGATAGGTCCACCGTCTGCTGTGCCGGGCCGGCATCGCCCACTGTGAGCCACTGGGCGGGCGACCAGGATACGGAGTTGAGCGTCCGCGGGCGGCTGCTGATGTCAAAATCACCGGTAGTGAAGGTATTGGCATTATCGGCAGCCTGTCCGTAGATGGTGAGGATACAGGGGTCGTCGTTGTTGCTTTCATCCACCATGAACTGGATGTGGGCGCTGACGATGTTGGCGCCCTGAGGGATATTGAGGTTGTTGAACCTCAGTCCCACCCACTGGCTGATGCCGTCGGTGCACAATTCCAGGTCGGAGCTGTTGATGTCTACACCGCCATCAAGAGTGGATTCCTCGGCATCATCCGCACTGCTGCTGATGGTGGAACAAACAGAAGAGGGGTCGGCCGAACCGCCGCCGCAACTGCAGTCGGCCTGAATGGTTTCGCCATGGGTATTGGGGTTTCCATCATTGCAGGCGTCGCCCACCTGGGAGGTGATGGAAGGGTCGTTATCGTCGCAATCCACATCGGCGCAGATGCCGTCGCCGTCCATATCCCCGATTCCGGGGCAGGTGTTGAGGGTGCCGGCGCAGCCGCAGTTGGCATCGATGGCATCATCGACAGTCGCGGGGTTGCCATCATCGCAGGCGTCTCCGGGCTGCGAAGTGTTGTTGGGGTCGTTGTCGTCGCAGTCCACACCGGTGCAGATGCCGTCGCCGTCGGCGTCCCCGATGCCGGTGCAGGCAGTAGGCGTGCCGGCGCAATTGCAGTCGCCGTCGACGGTATCGTTGATGGTGGTATTGTCGCCGTCATCGCAGGTATCGCCGATGTATGCCGCCAGGGTAGGGCAATCGTAGGCTGGCGGGGTATGGAAGTAGTCGACACACAGCGTCGGCCCTCCGGAGGTGCCATCGAAGGATTCGCCTACCCGGCTGCCGCTCCCCTCCAAAAGGAAGGCGATGGAACTGGCGGAAGAATAACTGCTGCGGTCGACGATTTCCTGGATGATGGCTGCCAGGTCCGGCGTTTGTTGAGCCGGCCCGGCGTCGCCTACGGCCAGCCACTGGGCCGGCGCCCAGCTTACCGTGCTGCTGGTGCGGGGCCGGGAGCTGATATCGAAATCCAGGCCGGTGAAGGTGGCAGCATTATCGGAGGCTATTCCATATATGGTTAGGTTACAAGGGTCGTCATTGCGGGTTTCATCCGTTTCAAATTGGATGAAGGCGCTGGTAATGTGGGCTCCCTGAGGGATGTCCAGGTTGTTGAATCTCAGGCCTACCCACTGGCTCTGTGCATCGGTACCCAGTTCCAGGTCGCTGCTGTTTAGGTCCATCCTGCCATTGCTTATCCGCTCTTCGGCATCATCGCTGCTGGCGTTTATGGTGGAACAGGTGGAGGTAGGCACTGTCGTACCGCCGCCACAGGTGCAATCGGGCTGGATGGTTTCGCCGAAAGTGGCGGGGTTGCCGTCTTCACAGGCGTCGCCGGGCTGGTAAGCGATAGCCGGGTCGCTGTCGTCGCAGTCCACGCTGGAAGGCACGCCGTCACAGTCGGCATCGTTGGTATTGGTACTGGTTATGGAGGCGTCATTATCGTCGCAGTCGATGCCGGCGGGCACGCCGTCGCAGTCCATATCGTTGGCATTGCTGCCCACGGCGGGGTCATTGTCGTCGCAGTCCGTAGCAGTGGGCACGCCGTCACAGTCGGCATCGTTGATATTGGTACTGGTGACGGAGGCGTCATTATCGTCGCAGTCGATGCCGGTGGGCACGCCATCGCAGTCGGCATCGATGGTATTGGTGGAAACGACGTTGGGGTCGTTATCGTCACAGTCGATGCCGGCGGGCACGCCGTCGCAGTCCATGTCATTGGCGGTGCTGCCGACACTGGCGTCGTTGTCGTCACAATCTTCAGCGGTGGGCACGCCGTCGCAATCCATGTCATTGGCATTGCTGCCCACGGATGGGTCGTTGTCGTCGCAGTCCTGGGCGGTGGGCACGCCATCACAATCGTTATCGCCGGTATTGGTGGAAATGACGTTGGGGTCGTTATCATCGCAGTCCAGGTTTGAGGGCACGCCGTCGCAGTCGTTATCGCCTACGTTGGTGGAGGTGACATTGGGGTCTGTATCGTCGCAGTCGATGCTGGAAGGCACGCCGTCGCAGTCCATGTCGTTGGCATTACTGCCTATGGAAGCATCGGTGTCATCACAATCCTGGGCGGTGGGCACGCCGTCGCAATCGCCGTCACCGGCATTGGTGGTGGTGATGGAAGGGTCCGTATCGTCGCAGTCGACACTGGAGGGCACGCCGTCGCAGTCGGCGTCATCCACGTTGGTGGAGGTGACGTTGGGGTCTGTATCATCGCAGTCGATGCTGGAGGGTACGCCGTCGCAGTCGTTATCGCCCACGTTGGTGGAGGTGACGCTGGGGTCGTTGTCATCGCAATCCACGTCGCTGCAGATCCCATCCCCATCGGCATCAATGGTAGTAATGGAAGCGTCATTGTCGTCGCAATCTACATCACTGCAGACGCCGTCGCCGTCGGCATCTACGGAGGTGATGGCGGCATTGTTGTCGTCACAGTCCAGGCTGCTGCAAACGCCGTCGCCGTCGGCATCGCCGATGCCGGTGCAGGCGGTGGGCGTACCGTTGCAGTTACAGTTGGCGTCGATGATGTCGTTGAGGGTCGTATTGTCTCCATCGTCACAGGCGTCGCCGATATTGGCCGATAGGGTGGGGCAATCGAAAACGATGGGGCTGGTAGAGTAGGAGACACAAAGCTCGGGGGCCTTGTCTGCCCCCCCTTCGAACGATTCTGCAGTACGCCTGCCCTCTCCTTCAATGATAAGGGCAATGGCGCTGCTGGCGGAATAATTGGGCCTTCCGACGATCTCCTGGATGATAGACGCGATATTGGGGGTTTGCTGTGCCGGGCCGCTGTCTCCGTTGGCAAGCCAGTCGGCAGGCGACCAACTTTGTGTGGCGGCGGTTCTGGGACGGCCAGTGATATTGTTGTTATTTGTCGTAAACGTGGCAGCGTCATCAGCTGCAACGCCGGTTATCGTAAGGTTGCAGGGGTTGTCGTTGGTATTTTCATCGACCGTGAATCGAATATAGGCTTCACTGATGGTAGCGCCCTGAGGGATATTGAGGCCGGTGAAGCGCATGCCTATAATTTGGGTGTTGGTGCCGTCCACGGCCAGTTCCAGGTCGCTGCTCGTCAGGTTGACGCTGCCGGAAGTCCGCTCTTCGCCATCATCGCTGCCGGCAATTACTCTGGAACAGGCCGTTACGGGCCCAACGGTGATCTGAACTGGATCCGACGGAACGGTATTGTTGTCGCTATCCGTCACTAAGGCCAGCAAGGTGTAGGCGCCATTACCAGGGATCGTGAAATTGGTTGACCAGGGGGCCTGATCATCAACGCCGATGGAAATGCCATCTACGAGGAATTCTACCTGGCTTACCGGCCCTTCACTGTCATTCGCATCTGCCGTGATGGTAATGGATTGAGGCGTAGAGTAATTGGTATTATTGGCCGGTGAAGTAATGGAAACAGTTGGAAGCGTGCCCACTGTCGCCGGTTTGACGATGGATAAGTAATCATCGATTACTCCGTCGTCTCTGATGAATGAGATATCCATCTGATTGCCGGTGACCTCCATATACATAGACCCCAGTTCACTCAGCGACCGGTACATGACCGGATGGAGGCCGTCTAAAGGCCCACGGGAGCCGGCGGACCCGGAAACGATGTATACCGTTCCCTGCCCGGTGGCGCTTTTCATGTAGGGCCCGTCTCCATTTATCCTGCCGTCACCGAGGTCAATACCCATGGTGGCAGGGTCCCAACTGTTAGAAAGGCCATAGTGGCCATGGATCATATAGGAGCGCTGCCAGTCGTGGGAATGCCCGGCAAGCACCAGGTCGACATTATAGGCTTCGAGGATGGGCAGGACGAACTGCCGGATATCTGTCTCTTTATCGTTGGTATCAGAATCTGCCTTGGTATAGGGCGGATGGTGAAAAATGGCGACCTTCCACTCCTGGGTAGTAGCAGCAAGGTCGGCCTCCAGCCAGGTCAACTGAGGGCTGCCGGGGTCTCGGTCCGAATCGTCCGAATCGAGCACAATGATGTGCATGTTGCCGTAATCGAAAGAGTAATAGGCTTCTGTTCCGGAGGGTGTTCCTCCGGCCTCCCCGTTGGTAGGTACTGTGAATATTTCGTAGTAGGGGCCCGTCTGGGTAGCGCTGAAAGAGGATTCGCCATCGTGGTTGCCAAATGACGGCCAGACCACTGAATTGATGAGCCTGTTTTCGTACATATTCTCGAACATCGCCACCTGGTATTCGGCATCGGTGCCCGACTCATAGGCGTTGTCGCCCAGCAGGAGGATCATATCGATGTGCTGCGCTCCGTTGAAGTTGTAAAACGCGTCACGGACGTTCCTTTGGTTATCGGTAGCTTTTCCGGCATCGCCCAGTACCCATGTTCGGATGGTTTGGGAAGTACCAGTTGCCGGGGAAGTCCGGAAATAATGCTGGTCGGTAGGCGTCATGAGCTGGCCTGAAGTGTTGCCGACAGCATAGTAAAAAGTACTGTTGGCAGACAGCCCATCGATCTTGACTTCGTGGTCCGTACGGTCACCATTGACCGTCTTGGTGAAAGCCAGATTGCCGGGGCTGGCGCCGTACCATATCCGGCTGGAAGTAGGGGTGTTCGTCCTCCATTTAACGATCATGCTGTTGGAGGTTCCGGACTGCAGGTAGGGTCCTCTGATAATGGACTGGGCATAAATATCCATTCTGAAGCACAGCATAAAAATGCCCATGCTTAACAGTAAGCAGCAGTTTCTATTCATTAGGCCGTCTGTTTGGAGCCTGTTCAAAATTCAGGCCAGCCTGCTACAGGCGGATGGCCGAACAAAGTGAACAAACTCTTTATAAAAAAGTGCCGGGCCCTTTATGAACCCGGCACTTTTGTTTTAATCCTGAGCTATTACAAATTTGGCGGATTGAGTCGCGTCGTTCGTAGATAACTGCAGGAAGTAAATACCACTGGGTAGGGACAATTCCTCTAGTACAATGATGTTATTTCCTCGTTTCAGCTCCCGTACATCCTGTAATACTACCCGGCCATTCAAGTCTCTGGCCTGTAGAGTTACGGGCCCATCCACTGTGCTGCTGAATGTAACGTTCAGTTTGCTGGAAGCGGGGTTGGGATGTACGCTGATGGGGCTGAAGACGGCATCTTTATTCGTTTCAACAGAGGGCACAACAGTGCGTTGTTCTACTCCTGTACCTTCCCTGTCTGTAATGGCCGTAGTGGAACCCGACGAGCTGTTGGCCGCAGGTGGTGCATAGAGGTATTCTACACAAAGCTCGGCAGCTCCGTTGACGGAACCTTCGAAGGATTCAGCTGTTCTTCGCCCGGTACCGTTCAGGAGGAAGACGATCGAACTATTGGCCGTATAACCACCGCGATTGACGATCTCCTGGACAATGGCCGAAAGGTCGGGGGTCTTCTGTTCAGGCCCTGAGTCTCCTACTGCCTGCCACATTCCCGGTGTCCAGTTTACAACAGCTGTAGTCCGGGGGCGCCCACCAATATTATTCGTGATGCTCGCAAAAGTTGGGGCATTGTCGGCTGCTTCGCCATAGATGGAGATATTACAGGGGTCGTCGTTCACGGATTCGTCTGCGGTGAATTGGATATAGGCGCTGGTGATAATAGCACCCTGCGGAATGCTGAGGCCGTTGAACCGCAATCCTACCTGTTGGATACCCAGGTTGGGGTCCGTCATCAGTTCCAGGTCACTGCTGCTCAGGTCGGCCGGGCCGCCCTGCTCTTCGGCGTCATCACTGCTGGCGCTGATCATTGAGCAGGTTTGAGTAGGCGTTGAATTGCCACCTCCACAAGTGCAGTCCGCCTGTATGGTTTCGCCCACTGTGTTGGGGTTGCCGTCGTCGCAGGCATCGCCCTGTTGAGTGGTGATGTTCGGGTCGTTATCATTGCAATCCACATCCGAGCAGATGCCGTCTCCGTCCTGGTCACCAACGCCGGGGCAGGAATTGAGCGTACCGGCGCAGCCGCAGTTGGCGTCTATGACATCATTCACCGTTGCCGGGTCGCCGTCATCACAAGCATCGCCAGGCTGGGTAGCGATGTTGGGGTTGTTGTCGTCACAATCCACATTAGAGCAAACGCCATCGCCGTCAGCATCACCGATGCCGGTGCAGGCCGTCGGTGTACCGGAACAGTTGCAGTCACTGTCTATGGTATCATTGATGGTGGTGTTGTCGCCATCATCACATGCATCACCGATAAAGGCCGACAGGCTCGGGCAGTCATAATCGGGTGGCGTAGCGAAGTACTCGATGCACAGCGTCGGGCCTCCGGCAGGGCCGTCGAAGGATTCGGCCACTCTCCGGCCTGTGCCTTCAATTACGAAGGCAATAGAGCTGGCGGAAGTATATCCTGCCCGGTTGACGATCTCCTGAAGGATCGCCTCCAGTCCCGGCGTCTTTTGTGCGGGCCCGGCGTCGCTGATGGAGAGCCAATGAGGTGGCGCCCAGGCTACCGAGTTGGCCGTCCGTGGGCGGCTGCTGATATCAAAATCCGTAGCGCTGAAGGTTGCGGCATTGTCGGCTGCGACCCCATAGATCGTAAGGTTACACGGATCATCGTTGCCGGTTTCATCCGCTTCAAACTGGATGTAAGCGCTGACGATACTTGCGCCTTGCGGAATGTTGAGGTTATTGAACCTCAGGCCTACCCACTGGCTGATGCCGTCGGTGCACAATTCCAGGTCGCTGCTGTTGAGGTCCATTCTGCCGGAAGCGGTTTCCTGTTCTGCGTCGTCGGTGCTGAAGTTAATAGTAGAGCAAACCGATTCGGGATCCACAGAACCGCCGCCGCAGCTACAGTCTGCCTGAATGGTCTCGCCGTGGGTGGCTGGGTTGCCGTCGTCACAGGCGTCGCCGACCTGGGCGGTAATATTGGGGTCATTATCATTACAATCCACATCGGCACAGATGCCGTCTCCGTCCATATCACCGACGCCGGGGCAGGAATTGAGGGTGCCTGCGCAATTGCAATTGGCATCGACCACATCATTGATCGTAGCGGGGTCTCCATCGTCACAGGCATCGCCCGGCTGGGTCGAGATGTTGGGGTTGTTGATGTCGCAGTCTACATCGTCGCAGACACCATCTCCGTCCGTGTCGCCGATGCCGGTACAGGCGGTAGGCGTACCTACGCAGTTGCAGTCGCCGTCCACCATATCGTTGATGGTGGTATTGTCGCCGTCATCACAGGCGTCGCCAATGTAAGCCGACAGGCTGGGGCAGTCATAGGGCGGCGGCGTGTGGAAGTAATCCACGCACAGTGTCGGCCCTCCGGACGGGCCGTCAAAGGATTCTGCCACCCGGCGGCCCGTACCTTCCAGGATAAACGCCAGAGAACTATTCTCCGTATATCCATTCCGGCTGACGATCTCCTGAATAATAGCGGAAAGGTCCGGCGTTTGCTGGTTAGGCCCGGCCTGGCCGACCGTTGGCCATATGGGCGGCGCCCAGCTTACCGAATTGCTGGTGCGGGGCCTGCTGCTGGCATCGTAGTCCGTAGATGTAAAGGTGGCTGCATTATCAGCGGCTTGCCCATAGATCGTAACGCTGAAGGGGTCGAAGTTGCGGGTTTCATCCGTTTCAAACTGGATGTAGGCACTGGTGATCTGTGCACCCTGGGGGATATTGAGGTTGTTGAATCGCAATCCTACCCACTGGCTGACCGCATCGGTACCCAGTTCCAGGTCACTGCTGGTGAGGTCCATCCGGCCGGTGCTCGTTCTTTCCTCGATATCATCTGAGCTGCTGTTGATCGTCGAACAGGTGGTAGTGGGGGTGGAAGTTCCTCCGCCACAACTACAGTCAGATTGGATGGTTTCACCGAAGGTGGCGGGGTTGCCGTCATTGCAGGCATCCCCTGGCTGGTAAGCGATGTTGGGGTCGTTGTCATCGCAATCCACACTGGTGGGCACGCCGTCGCAGTCGGCATCATTGACATTGGAGCTGATGACGTTCGGGTCGTTGTCGTCACAGTCGATTCCAGCGGGGACTCCGTCACAGTCCATATCGTTGGCATTACCGCCGATAGTTGGGTCATTGTCGTCGCAATCTACCCCGGTGGGTACGCCATCGCAGTCGGCGTCATTGACATTGGTGCTGGTGATGGAGGCGTCATTGTCATCACAGTCGATACTGGTGGGCACGCCATCGCAGTCAGCATCATTGACATTGGTGCTGGTGATGGAGGCGTTATTGTCATCACAGTCGATGCTGGCAGGCACGCCGTCGCAGTCCATATCGTCGGCGCTGCTGCCTACGTTGGGGTCGTTGTCGTTACAATCTTCAGCCGTGGGCACGCCGTCGCAGTCCATGTCATTGGCGTTGCTGCCAACGCTGGGGTCGTTATCATCGCAATCCTGGGCGGTGGGCACGCCATCGCAGTCGGCATCACCGACGTTGGTGCTGGTGATATTGGGATCGTTGTCGTCACAATCCAGGTTGGAGGGCACGCCGTCGCAGTCGGCATCGCCGACGTTGGTGCTGGTGATATTGGGATCGTTGTCGTCACAATCCAGGTTGGAAGGCACCCCATCGCAGTCCATATCATTGGCGTTGCTGCCAATGGAAGCATCGGTGTCGTCACAGTCCTGGGCGGTGGGCACGCCGTCGCAGTCGCCGTCGCCGGCATTGGTGGTGGTGATGGTCGGATCGTTGTCGTCGCAATCCACACTGGAGGGCACGCCATCGCAGTCAGCATCATTGACATTGGTACTGGTGATGGAAGCGTCATTGTCATCGCAGTCGATACCGGTGGGTACGCCATCACAGTCGGCATCATTGATATTGGTGGAAGTGACGTTGGGGTCGTTGTCATCACAATCGATGCCGGTGGGTACGCCGTCACAGTCGGCATCGCCGATATTGGTTGAGGTCACGTTGGGGTCATTGTCGTCGCAATCTACGTCGCTGCAGACCCCATCGTTATCGGCGTCAATGGTAGTGATGGAGGCGTTGTTGTCGTCACAATCCAGGTCGCTGCAGACGCCGTCGCCGTCGGCATCGCCGACACCGGTACAGGCGGTAGGCGTGCCGGAACAGTTGCAATTGGCGTCGATCATATCATTGAAGGTCGTATTATCACCGTCGTCGCAGGTATCGCCGGGCTGATAGGTGATGGCAGCATCATTATCGTCGCAATCTACATCGCTGCAGACGCCGTCTCCATCGGCATCGACGGAGGTGATAGCGGCGTTGTTGTCGTCACAATCCAGGTCGCTGCAGACGCCGTCGCCGTCGGCATCGCCGATGCCGGTGCAAGCGGTGGGGGTGCCGGCACAGTTGCAGTTGGCGCCGATCATATCATTGATGGTCGTATTATCGCCATCGTCGCAGGCGTCGCCGATATTAGCCTGGAGGTTCGGGCAGTCATACTGTACCGTGGTGAAAGATACACAGAGTTGAGGCGCTACCGTTGCGCCGCCCTCGAAAGCTTCGGCGGTGCGGGATCCAGTACCTTCGATCATGAGTACGAGGGCACTACTGGAAGTATATTGATTGCGGTTGACGATCTCCTGAATGATGGTGGAAATGTCGGGGGTCCGTTGAGCCACATCGGATTCTCCGACGAAGGACCACATTGGCGGCGACCAGTCCACGGATGCCCCTGTACGGGGGCGGCTGGAGATGTCGGTATTGCTTAAGGTGGAGAACGTTGAAGCATTATCTGTGTCCTCCCCGAATATTGTCAGGTTACAGGGGTCCGTATTGCGGTTTTCATCGGCTGTAAACTGGAGGTAAGCGCTGAGAATGGTGGCGCCCTGCGGGATGTTGAGGCCTGTAAAGCGCATGCCTACGACCTGGTCGCCCAGGTTGGGGTCGTTGACCAATTCCAGGTCGCCGCTGCTCAGGTCTACGCCGAAGGTGCGCTGCTCCGCGTCATCGCTGCTGGTATTGACCTGCACACAGGTGTAGTCGGCGCCGGAAATACCACCGCCGCAGCTGCAGTCATTCTGGATGGTCTCCCCGACCGTATTGGGGTTGCCGTCGTCACAGGCTACGCCGGGGTAGTTGGTATTGTTGGGGTCATTGTCGTCGCAATCTACATCGGCGCAGATGCCGTCTCCGTCGGCGTCACCGATGCCGGTGCAGGCAGTGGGGGTGCCGGCGCAGTTGCAATTGGAGCCGTAGACGTCATTGATGGTGGTAGGGTCTCCGTCGTCACAAGGGTCGCCGGCTACGGAAGTCGCATTGGGATCGTTATCGTCACAGTCGATATCGGCGCAAATGCCGTCTCCGTCGTTATCGCCGATACCAGGGCAGGTATTGAAGACGCCCACGCAATTGCAGTTGGCGTCATAGGCGTCATTCATGGTCGCCAGGTTGCCGTCGTCACAGGCATCACCTGTCCTGTGGGTGATGGAGGCGTCCAGGTCGTCGCAGTCTACATCGGCGCAAACGCCGTCGCCATCCATATCGCCGACACCGGTACAGGCGGTGGGTGTGCCGGTACAATTGCAGTTGGCGTCGATCATATCGTTGAGGGTGGTGTTGTCACCATCGTCACAGGGCGTGCCGATATTGGCCGGTATGTTGGGGCAATCGAAGGAAATGGCGCCCATGGAGTATTCTATGCAGAGCTCGGGCGCATTGATCGCGGAGCCCTCATAAGATTCGGCGGTGCGCCGCCCCACGCCCTCGATGATTAAAGCGATAGAGCTACTGGAAGAGAAGTTGGGCCGGTCGACGATCTCCTGGATAATTGAGGTCAGGCTGGGCGTTTGCTGGGCCGGGCCGGAGTCGCCGATGGCGAGCCAGTCGGAGGGCGTCCAGCTTACCGAATTGGCGGTGCGGGGCTGATTGCTGATGCCGAAATTTCCGGACGGGATATTGGGAACGTTATCGCTATCGACCCCGTAGATGGTCATGGTACAGGGGTTGACATTGGAATTTTCATCGGCTGTGAACTGGATGTAGGCGCTGGCGATATTGGCGCCCTGCGGGATGTTGAGGCCGTTGAAGCGCAGGCCCACGGTTTGGTTGCCGAGCCCGCCGTCTTCCACCAGTTCGAGGTCGCTGCTGGTCAGGTTGACGTTGCCGGAGGACCGTTCTTCCCCGTCGTCGTCGCCCGTTTCGATACGGACACAAATAGTAACCGGGCCTACGGTGAACTGGATGGCGGCGGATTGGGTGGTATTGTCGTCATTGTCGGTGGCCCGGGCGGTAACTTCAAATGTGCCCTCACCGGAGGGGGTATAGCTGACGGCATAAGGCGCCTGGTTATCCACGCCGACGGAATTGCCGTTGACGAAAAACTCAACCTGAGTGACTGTGCCGTCACTGTCGGATGCATCGGCAGTAAGGGTCACCGGTTGAGGCGAAGTATAGTTGGTTCCGTGAGCGGGCGCCGTTATGGATACGCTAGGGGGGACGCCGGTGGCCACCTGCTTCATGATCGTAAGGTAATCGTGGATCACCCCATTGGACCGGATGAATTTGATGTCCATCTGGCCTCCGGTAACCTCCATGTACATGGAGCCGTAATCAGAGATGGATTCATACATGATCGGATGCGGGTCGGTGATGGTGCCGCCTCTTTTTCCGGCAGAACCGGTAACGATGTAGACGGTTCCTTCCCCATTGGCGTTTTTCATGTAGGCTCCGTCGCCATCGAGGCGCCCGTTGCCGAGGTCAATGCCCATGGTATTGGGGTTCCAGGAGTTGGACAGGCCATAGTGCCCATGGATCAGGTAAGAACGCTGCCAGTTGTGCGAATGCCCGGCGAGGACCAGGTCAACGCCGTAGTTTTCGAGGATCGGGCCGATGTTCTCCCGCATGTCTATTTCTTTGGCGTTGGTATCGGAGTCGCCGCCTTTGGAGTAGGGCGGATGGTGCCAGTAGGCAACGATCCAGTCCTGGTTGGTATTCTGGAGGTCATTTTCCAGCCAAACCAGCATAGGGTCGCCCGGGTCTTTGGGGGTGTCGTCCGAATCCAGGACGATACAGTGAATATTGCCGTAATCGAAAGAGTAATAAGCTTCCGTGCCGGAGGGTACGCCGCCGGCCTCTCCATTTCTGGGCAGGGTGAAGATGTCGTAATAGGGGCCCGACTCTGAGGGGCTGTCGGCGGTTACGGTTTCGTGGTTGCCGATGGCCGGCCACATGACGGTGTGGATGATCTGGTCTTCGTACATATTCTCGAAGAGGGCGGCCTGGAATTCCGAGTCGGTGCCGTCCTCGTAGGCGTTGTCTCCCAACATCAGGATCATGTCGATGTGCTGAGAGCCGTTGAAGTTGTAGAAGGCGTCGCGGACAGCGCGTTGGTTGGTGTCCCCGGTGCCGCAGTCCCCCAGTACCCACGTCCGGATGGTTTGAGTAGAGCCGGGATTGGGAGAGGTGCGGAAGTAGTGGTTACTGGAAGGTTGAACCAATTGGGTTGAGCTGTTGCCCACGGTATAGAAGTAGGTCGAATTGGGGGCAAGCCCGGAAATGGTCACTTCGTGGTCGGTGCGGGTTCCGTTTATCGTTTGGGTGAAGGGGAGGTTGCCGGGGCTGTTGCCATACCATACTTTTGTAGAAGTGGCGCTATTGGTTCGCCACTTGATGGTCATGCTATTGGGGGTGCCGATTTGCAGGTATGGCCCTCTGACTACTGTTTGCGCGTAAGAAGTAACTCCAACAGAAAGGAGTATGCAAACGCTAATCGTTGCGTAGATGTATTTTCTCATTAGGTCGCCTTTTTGAAATTAAAGTCGTCGTCGTCTTTGTTTCTTAATCGTCTTTCGTCTTATTGGTCAAATATATACGAAAATACAGTTAGAAAACACAATAATCAAAGGGAATACCTTTGTTTAAGGTTTTCAATTTCAGGATATTTTTTTACGTTGATTAGTGTTTGTCGCTCTGCGAAAGGGTAATATTACAATAGGGATTGCCCGAATGAAAAGGGGCTTGGCCAGGGTAAAGTCACGCAAATATAGCCATTTTAACATAACAAATTTAACAAAAACACCAAAAACCCCGGCTTTCTAATAGGTTTTTAATAAGAATTTCTGACATTTTTGATGCCTTCTGCCGGCCGGGTTGACGCCAAAAGTAAATACGGCGAAAGGCAGAGGGGCAATACAATCCCTCTGCCTTTTCCTGTAATTCAGGTAAAAGCCGGCCGAAGCCTCGCTGGTTCCGGCGGTTTCAACTGTGAACGTTCACCTACTTATTTGATATACGAGTGCTGGGCTGCCGATGTTGCAATTCCGTTGCCATTACCGGATACGGTATTCTTAAAAATATTCTCCAGCCTGCCGGAAACGAGCTCCGGTGTGAAGCGTTCCCGGGCGTAGGCTGCATTGAAGGCGCGGGTTTTCTTCAGGAAGCCGGGGTCGGACAATATCCTGTCCATCTGCCGTTCCAGGTCGTCGGTGTCGCCGGGCCGGACGAAGAGCCCCATCTTCTCGGGCTCGAAAAAGTCCTTTATGCCCCCCACATCGGTCGTTATCACCGACTGGCCGGTGGCCATGGCCTCCAGGAGGGAGCAAGGCATGCCTTCTCCATGGTAGGAAGCCAGTAAATATACGTCGGCATCATAAAGGGCCTGCGCCTTCTGCTCACCGGTGATCCAACCCAGAAAATATACATTGCGGATGCCTTTGTCGGCGACGTATTTCTTTGCGGCTTCCAATTCGCCGCCGGTGCCGGCGATGTTCAATACCGCATTGGGGTATTTGCCCTGCAGGCGGTGGAAACTGTTGATGGATTCGTAAACGCCTTTCACCTTCTCCACCCGGGCGAGGAAGAGCAACACCGTTTCTGCTTCCGGGCTGCGCGTGGGGCTGGCTTTGGCGGCGCTGCTGTCGTAGTTGAAGATG
The DNA here is from genome assembly GCA_020636405.1 of Lewinellaceae bacterium. Classification (GTDB taxonomy): domain Bacteria; phylum Bacteroidota; class Bacteroidia; order Chitinophagales; family Saprospiraceae; genus JACJXW01. The sequence continues at coordinate 1,673,247 of JACJXW010000004.1, forward strand.
AAATTATCCACTACGGTGGTTTCCAGGTATATCGGGTTTTTATAGCCGTATTCCCGGATCTTGTTCTCAAACTCTCTTGCCAGCAGGATCATAGCATCTGCCTTGCCGAACGTGGCCCGGAAGAAAGGCAGGATCTTGCTGACTACCTTTTGCTCGAATTCCCACTGCCAGCCGTGCCAGAATACGACGAACTTCACTCCGATCCAGATGCAGATCAGGGCGAAGAGGCTGTCGCGGAGAAAGGATTTAGGGTTGAGCGAGGGGTTGAGCAGGACGACATCGAAGTCCCCCTTCTTCAACTGCCGGTAAAACAACCGGTAATCATTGATCATCCGGGCCAGCATAGTTGTTTTGGATTCTTTCTTCCCCTGGGCCCCGTAGAAAAAGAAGGACACCTCATCCCGGAAATGATCCTTGACCGCTGCGTAATAAGTTTGCTTCCCTCCGGGTGTGGAGAGGTTGGGGGCATGAATCAGTACTTTTCTTTTCATGAGATCTTTGTTTTTTTCGGGGGGCGGTGTTACTTGGTTAGAGCTTTGAAGTTTCTGGGTTTCTGGGTTGCTGAGGGCTGAAGTTCGTCCAAACGTCCCAACGTCCCAACGTCCAAACGTCCCAACGTCCAAACGTCCAAACCTCCAAACCTCCCTGAACCATCAATCCTTACCAGCAAATACCCTCGTAGTTGCCATTGCTCACGCCGTCCTTGATCTTTACCAGGTCGATGAAAGTTTTATCGGGGTACCGGGTATTGATGCAATCGAATTCCGGCTCTTTGTGAGAAATGACGACGAGGTCTGAGTTCTCGACCACTTTATCCAGTTGGTCGGAGATCAGCTCGGACAGGTGCGGGATGTGCTGGTCGATGTACTGTTTATTTGTACCGGTCAGCTTGGAAATATTGACGTTCTTATCGTAGATCGACAGGGTGTAGCCCTTGCCCAGCAGTTTTTCGGCCAGGTCAACGACAGGGCTGTACCGCAGGTCGTCCGTTCCTTTTTTGAAGCTCAGCCCCAGGATGCCTACTCTTTTCACCCCTTTTTCCATGACCATATTGTAGGCCATTTCCTTCTGGTTTTCGTTGGAATCGAGCACGGAGTTCAGTACCGGGCTTTTGAGGTAGAAATCGTGGGCCAGTGTGCGCAGGGCTTTCAGGTCCTTGGGAAGGCAGGAGCCGCCGAAGGCGAAGCCTGGTTTGAGGTAGTAGGAGGACAGGTTGAGCTGGTGGTCCATGCAGAAGAGGTTCATCAGCTGATGGGAGTCGATGCCCAGCTTTTTGCAGATGTTGCCCACCTCGTTGGCGAAGGATACCTTTAGGGCGTGGAAGGAGTTATTGACATACTTGATGAGCTCCGCCACTTCGATCTGGGTTTCCTCAACAGGAGCGTCAATCCCGCGGTAGACTTCCTTCATGATCCTGCCGGCCTTGGGGTTGTCGGTGCCGATCACCGTTACCGGCGGGTTGTAATAATCCTTCACTGCCGTGCCTTCCCGCAGGAACTCGGGGTTGGAAACCACTGCAAAGCCCTCGTTGCGATTCTTGCCGGAAGCCTCTTCCAGGATCTGCCCCACTTTATAGTTCGTGCCGGGGAGAACCGTTGAGCGGATGGCCACAATGTGCAGGCTGTCCTTTTCCCGGATCACTTCCCCGATCTGGCGGGCGGTTTCGTAGATGGCCGTCAGGTTGAGGTGCCCTTCCGGCGAGGAAGGAGTGCCTACGCAGATGATGGACACATCGGTGCCTAGTACAGCTTCCCGGTAGTCGGTGGTGGCCGAAGCCCTGCCTTCCTTCCAGTTCTCTGCAATGAGCCGGTCAATATCTTTCTCGATGATCGTGGGTTTGCCCTGGTTGATCAGTTCGACCTTGGAAGGCATGACGTCTACACCGATCACGCGGTGCCCGTTGTTGGAAAGGCAGCCTACGCTGACGCAGCCTACATAGCCCAAACCGAAAATTGAAATGTTCATGGTACTATACTTTAGTCTTGATTTGTTGATTGTTCTACTTTTGTCAGGATCAGGCCCGTAACGTCGTCCCATTCCTCATAAAGCTGTTGGCGGAAAGCTTCCTTCTCCTGGAAAGAGAGGGCCCCGTCCATGATCTTTCTGACGGTGGGCACCACCTCTTCCGGTTCCAGTTTCAACAGCATGTCCTTGCGGATCAGGATCTCGTTGGCGGGCATGTCGCGGTTGCCGGCGTATATGCTGGGAACCCCCAGCATGGCGCCCTCGCGGGCCATGCTGTCGCCCGAGGAGATCACGATGCTACTGTAGTACATCAGGGAGTGAATATCCGTAACCGGCTCTTCGAGGATCAGCCAATCGGCAGGGTAGCGCCCGGCATTTTCCTTGTTTTCCAGAGAGAGCACCACCTTCCAGGCTGCGGGGAACTCCCGCGAGATGGACAGGACGATGTCTTCCTGCTGAGACAGGTAGTTGGATGTTTTGGTCGATACTTCCCGGATGAAAATGTATTTATTGGGTATCAGCCCGTAAGGGGCCAGTGCGGTTTCGTCAGGGGTGAAGTAGGCGGGCGACAGGTACGCCCACTCCTTCAGTGCGTTGAATATTTTTACGCCCTGATATTTCGGCCCGAAGGGCGGCAGGTAAACCTCGTCGGCAGAGAATTTCAGGAAGGGGAAGACAAACCGCCGGGGGTCGTCGTTGAAAGCGATGTTGGGGATGCCCTTGAGCCTGCCGATGAAGTTGGCCTGGTAATTGGCCGTGAGGATAAACTTGTACCGCTTGCGGCCGATCAGCCGGAACAACTGGTAGATGCGCGGAATGATGATCTTAAAGACCATAGACCACATGCCCTTGTTGTGCTTGTAATCACCCAGGCAGGTCACGCGATACCCCGGCAGCTCGTGCTTGACCACCGGAAAGAGCTTGCCCCGATTGACGCAGAAGACATCCACTTCCTCCGGTTTGAAATTCAGGATGGCGTTCTTGAAAAAATTAAATTGGGGTAGATGGTAAATATCTATGAGTACTTTTTTCATGTTTGGGTCAGTTTTTGGGTTCGATGATGGTGGTTAACTGAAAACTTCCGGCCTTTTCCAGGCGGCTGTATATCGTCGTCGTCGGTTCTTTTTGCAGGAAGGACGGCGAATACCAGCCCAGGATCGGTTCCTCGCCCCCCCGGATCAACCGGGGCTGCAGGCTCTCGTCCAGCTTCAGCCGCATCGTTCGTCCCCGGGGATGGGAAAGTGCAAATTCATTGCCGTGCCCCTGCTCTGCCTGTATCTGAGGATGCAGGTGGAAAGGGATCTCGTAAACGTGCTGGCCGTCGCTCTCGATATTGTCAGTAATGACGATGGCCTCGCTTTCCATGTCGAACGCATACGTTCGGGTGTGGGTGACGCCCAGCAGCGCGTAGCCGTCGTGGCTGCCTCGTACAACGACTTTTCCGGCTTCTTCAGCAAAAAAGGCCAGGTCAGGTTGGTAGTGGTCGACCCAAAGGCAGGGCCCGGCATTGGACGCCTGGTCCTTTTCATCCACCCTTATGGTGTTGTGCGCCAGGGTTCCCTTGAAGTAGGATCTCCATTCGGGCTCGGAATGGTAGGTATAGGTGCCCACATCGGCGATGTAGGGCAGGCCGTCGACCTCCAGGAAGAAGGAAAGGGCGTCGGCATGGCCGTGAGCAGCGATGGAGAGGTAGCCCAGCGGCGCCGTATCTACATGCAGGTAGAGCTCTTTGCCTCCTTTGCCTTTTTTGATCAGGAAGTGCCCTTCTTCGGGGTATAACCGGGTCTCCGAACGGGCCTCCTGTAGGGGAAGCTGCTCAAAGGCGGCGGTTGCTTCGGGCCCGAACAGGATCTGGTTTTTCAGGCCGAAGGTTCCGGCTTTTGATTTCAGTACCGGGTCTTTGAACAGGACGGCGCCGGCGGCAAGCAGGGCCTGGAAATTACTGCCGTCCCCTTCCTGCTTGAGCAGGAAAGTATGCCCATCGTCATCGTCGCCATAGTACGGTACCCGGCCAGATATGCCCATCAGGTTATAGATATAGTGAAATATCTTTTTCAGCATTTCGCGGTAAGCGTCCGAAAAGGGATAACCGCGGCGTTCGCCCACAACGTAGGCGATGAGGAAGAAATCGGTGATGAACTGGATGTATTCCGATGCCTCTTCCCGGTTGATGCCGTTGGGCGAATGCTGGAGCTGTATCTCCCTTTCCAGTATCCTCTGCGCCTTGCGCGCCCATTTTTTCGAACTGGGAAAATCCCAGTAGGCGCCGGCGATGAACAGGCCGCTGGCCTCGGCGATCAGGTGGTTATTGGAAGACGAGAACTTGGAAGGGTGCTTGTCGGCATGTTGGCCGTGCAGATAAATGAGCGGCAGCCACTGGCTGTCGACAAACTGTTTAAAATCCGGGTCTTCGTTGCACAGCTGGCTCGCCTCCAGGATCTCCCAGCAGAGGAACCAGGTAATGATGCGCAGGTTGATCTCAATATTGCTGTACCAGTTGACCCCTTTCAGATACGGGTTGCTTTCCTTCCAGCTTTTTATGATATCGATGAATCTTTGCAGGTATTGCTTTTCACCAGAGTAACGGTACTGCAGGCAGATATTGGTAAGAAACTGCAGCCGGTTGACTTCCCACGTGCCCTTGACGATACCGTGTTTTTCGGTGCGGGTATCGATGGAAAAAGAATAGTCGAGCGGGAAGCGCCCGCCGCTGACGGGGTCGTGGTGCCAGTCGATCTCCTTGTCGATGCGCAGGGGCCTTCCGAAGATGGAATGTTCTTTGGCCTCGAACGGTCCCTTTAGCTCCGGTAAGAACAGAATAGGGGAGGGGTAGGCCGACAGGCTGACCTGAGGGAAATACCCCACTTTTTGCCACTTCTCATATTTCTTGCGCGCCGCCGTATTGAGGCGGTAGTTGATCTCCGGCAGGCTCATGGTCTTGAGCCGGTTGGCGTACCAGGCCAGTTTATCGAGTTGTGCGCTTCGATTGCTCATGGTGTTATTTGCTAATCGTTTTTGCGAGTTATTGGTCCGTTAGTCGTGGATTCGTTAGTCGTTAGTCGTGGATTCGTGTATTCGTTATTCGTGGATTCGTGGATTCGTTATTCGTGGATTCGTGGATTCGTTTCCCGGATCCACGAATAACGGATCTCCAACCACGGTCAGGCCGTTTCCTGGGCTGGTTTGCGCCACCAGTCGGGGAGGCGTAAAAACAGGAACGGTATTAACATAAGCAAGAAGGAGATGTTGAGTTCTTCTACTTCGCTGATGCCGTTTTTGATCATCTGGTTGTCGTCGAGCATCCGATTCAGGGCCATGAAGAGGATGATATTGCCTGCATAAGCGACACCCATCCAAAGGGGAGGCACCGGAACGTAGAACCACTTTGTCAGCTTTCGTACTGCTCCGCTGAAGATGTGGAACAAGGGAAGAATGAGCAGGTAGAAACCAAACAGTGCAATAAATACCCGCCGGGCGGTGAAAAGAGCGGCCAGTCCTTCCTTGGGCTGTTCATCCATTGTCCGGGGGTTGAACATTTCGAGGTTGTGAAAATTGAATTCTCCCTGTACGTTGCGGGCCGCAATGGTTTCAGGGGTGTCGAATCCGATCAGGCGTTGCCCCCAACTGATCTCCTCGCCCAGAGATATAAAGAAGAGTAGCCCCAGCCCGAGGAAAATGTAGCGGCGGGGCAGGTTGAAGTAGGTCGACTGGTCGGCAGGGTCCCGGAAATTTTTCGCGCTGGCGAAAAGCCAGAAGCATCCGACGGTGGCCACCAGATAATATACGGCACTTATGTTTTCCAGAAGGCCATCTTCCCGGGTCAGGGCGAAAAAGGGCTCTCTGGGTAAAAACATGATGAGGTAGGGGGCGGCCACCAAGATCAGTACCATCACCGGTATCATCCCCATTTTTTTAAATATTCCGTTCGTGTTCATAGTAAGAGAATTATAGTATTGAATAATGGTGGGGGGGGCTTTTCCAGAGGCCGTTTATGCGACCAATTCCTGGTAAATATTGATGTACCGTTCTGTCATACGGGAAATGACGAATTCGGTTTCAATTCTGCGCCTTCCTTCTTCCCCCATTTGCCGGGCTTTCTCCGGATCGTCGAGTAACCGGGCGATCTTGCCGGCCAGGTCGCCTGTGTCTAGCGGCTTGGCTAAAAAGCCGGTGCGCCCGTTTTCCACGATCTCGGGAGTGCCGCCGCCATCGGTAGCCACTACGGGTTTACCCAGGGCCATATATTCGAGGATGGAGTTGGAAATTCCTTCACCATGGACGAGCGAGTTGGTAGCCAGTACACCGACGTCGAAGATCTGTATGATTGTTTCTACGTCCCGCATAAGGCCGGGCATCAGAATGCGGCTCTTGAACTGCGGTGGCACCATGGCGGCACATTCTTCCCAGCGGGGCCCGTCGCCGATGGCCAGAAAGGTCACCTGCCGGCCCTGCTCCAGCAACTGGATAGCGGCGCGGATGTAGGTGGCGTAGTCTTTGCGGTCGTGAAAGGCGCCTACCATGCCAACCACCTGCCCGGGTTCGATCCGCAGGCGGGCGTGCACTTCTTCGGAAGCGGTAGTGTCCGGAATACGCCTGAAGTCAAAACCGTTGTACACGCACCGGCTCCTGGCGCCCGGCGCCCGGTAGGCCCGCAGTCCGGCTTCCGAATTGCCAACGATCAGGTCGGAAAAAGGGAAGGACAATTTGGCCCAAAGGTATTTCTTATTGGAAAGCCCCAGGTTCAGCGGCGCGTCGGCTACACTGGCGTTGATGAGCCTGATGCCCAGGGCTTTGGCCGCCGGTATGACGTAAACGCTCGACATGGAGCCCCAGCTGTGAATGATGTCCGGCCTCACTTCCTTACAGAGATGGTACAGGCGCAGGAAAAGCCGGGGGTCCTTTTTGGACTTCCGGATGATGGTATGCACCGGTATGCCCAGGCCAAAAACTTCTTCGTATTCGACCTTGCCCGACAGGATGGCCACGGCGGGTTCGTAACCGCCGGTGTTCAGCAATCCTTTCAGCAGCTCGATCATCCGGCGCTCCTTGCCCCCTCGGGGAAGGCTGTCGATGAGGAAAAGGACTTTTACAGGCTTTATGTGCTTTTGAGGCATGGTCATGCAATTTTTGTTTTGAAAACAGCCTGGTAGAGCCGGCCTGTGATCCGGGGGCCCAATGCCAGGATGAGCTCTGAAAAAGCCCGCGCTTTAAGATCGGGACGGGCTTCCAACAACAGTTTTCGGTATTGTCTGACACCGGCCCTATCTCTGGCGATCTGCAGGAAAAGGATGCCACGCAGGCATTTGCCGATGTATTTTTTTCGGTTGTATCGTTTCAGCGTTTCCAGATAAAAGGGTTCGTTGAGCAGTTCGTGGTATACCCGGGCCCGGATATGTAGGTCGGGCTTGCGGTTGGTTGCCGTTTCGGTCAGGCCGTGGTCGGTATACCAAACCTTCAACGGTTTATGGATGTAGTAGCGGTTGGCGATGGCATCGATCTGGTACCAGAAGGCATTCTCATGGCCGGGTAGTTTTTCATTCATCCGCTTATCGCCCAGAAGCTCAGTTTTGGTCAGGCCCCAGAAGTTGCCACTCGTTTTGCCAACGATCACATCGATGGGTAGATACTGGTCGTGGCTCAGGCCATAGCCCGAAAGCTGGCCGGTAGCCGTATCGATGGCATTGCAGGTGACTGCGTCAATCGTAGGGTCTACTTCCGCCGGGGCCCGCATCATGGTTTCGAATGCCTCCGGCACCAACTCGTCGTCATCGCCGATCGAGCTGAACCACTCTCCCCGCATTTGGCCGAAAGCGAAATTGATCCCGCCTTTGAACCTGCGGTTCTCCCTGAGGTGGAAAAGGCGCACCTGCTCGTGGCCCTCGTATTTTTTAAGCACTTCGGCAGTGTGGTCTTCGCTGCCGTTGTTGACAATGATCAGCTCGAAATCCCGAAAGGTTTGCGCCAGAACGCTTTCGATCGCATTTTCTACCAAATGGGCGCGGTTGTAGGTCAGGATGATCAGGCTGATCTTCGGCCGTTCCATATTCATTAGCACTACTTTAATGATTTTTACAGCGGTATGTGCCTGTACTGGTTCAGCCCTTTTTTCCTTTTTTTACGCAATCTGATCCGGCAGGTTTCAATAGCGGGATCTTATTACTCGGGATTCGTGGATTCGTGATTCGTTACTCGGGATTCGGGATTCGTGGATTCGTGATTCGTGATTCGTGGATTCGGGATTCGGGAATTCGTTTCCGCCCTCCTGGAGCCTTGGCGAAGGAGGGGCTTCGCACATCGCACATCAAAAATCGCACATCAAAAATCGCACATCAAAAATCGCACATCAAAAATCGCACATCAAAAATCGCCTCCCCCCTCTTCTATTTCGCCCAGATCCCCCGGTCGGTCTTTTTCAGCAATTTGTTCACCTGTATAGGCGAAATGACGGCCAGGGGCAGCAGGCACAAGACGGTACCCATTACGATGCCTATTGTTCCCAGGTTCAGGTAAGTGGCCATGAAAATGGACACTGGAATGTTGAGTATGGCTGCCGATACCCAGGTGACCATCTGAAGCCAGATCTTACCGGTGCCATTGATCACGATGTTGAACATGTTGACCCAGTTGGTGATGGACACCGAAAGGGCCACCGCTACACTCAGCATGAACGGGATCTGTATCTTGTCCTGTAGCCACAAGTGGTAGAATACGGGCGAAAAGGCGACCATCAGGACTGCCACCAGGATAGTGAACAGCCAGATCTTTACCACACCGCGCATCGTTCTTTTCATCCATTCCATATCGCCTTTTTTGTAGGCCTCAATATTGGCGCCCCACAGCTGGTTGGTCAGAATGACGAAAAGGATCAGGAAGATGGAAAGATACTTGTAGGCCGCCTGAAAATGGGTTACGCCTTCCAGGTTGACAAATCCGGCGATCAGGAAGTTGTTCGTCTGATGAATGACGATCATCGACATGCGGATGAGGAAGAACTGGAATCCCAGCGTGAACAGCGACCGCACATGGGCCATCCTGGCCAGGCGGAGCTTCGGCCGGTATTTTTTAAAACGGCCGGAAAAATAATAAAAGCCGACAAACATCGGTATGAAAGCAAAGGTGAATGTCTTTGCCGCACCGAACAGGATCAGCGATTCTTCAGTAGTGTAGGCGATGATCAGGATGAAAACGAGAAACAGTACCTTGGAAATCGTGGAATAGATCTCTACTTTGCCGGACTGCTGAAAGGCATAGAACAACTGGAACACCAGCGAAGAGACAAAACGTATGGCGAAGGCGCCGAACATGAGCATTGCCAGGATTGCAATCTCCTGATTGAGGGCAGGGTCGGCCTGCAACCACTGTGCCCAGGGCAGGAACCAACTCGCCACAAAGAAAATAAGGGTAAAACCAGAAAAAACACTACCCACAATGAAGTAGGCCGTACTGACATAGCCCTGCGCCAGTTCATCTTCCCCGTCGGCAACTGCTTCTCCGAATTTGTTGCGCAGGCCGTTGCCAATGCCTACATCCAATTGAGCAAACCAGTCGATGATAGAAGTGAGGGTAAGGAAGATCCCAAACTTGTCCGGGCTCAGGTAGGCCAGAGAGATCGGGAAATAGGCAAAACCGATCACTATACCGATCCCTTTGAGAAAAAGTGCAAGTAGTACGTTCTTTTTCGCTTTTATCGTTCTTTCGTGCCCTTTAGCAACGTATTTATTCCAAACTGCTTTGTAGTTCATGGTGCTCATTGGTAATTCATCGCGTGATGTGTCGATTTCCGGCCTATTTAAGTACGTGGGCACAGATAGTGAAACGGAAAACCTGAGGCAAGTCCTTGATATTCAGTCCTTCGGTAATTCACTAATTCAGTCCATATACTTACAGGCACATAAACATTCCCGTAAGAATGTGGTGTTGGCCTGGTCGAACTTTATGGGTTTATAGTTCTTCGTTTTGTTTGTTGCCGGCGGCCGCTGCTCCGTAGAGCATTTCCTTCACCTTTTCGCCGTTGGCGGGAAGTGTATTTCCATTGAGGGTAATGCTGGAGTTCAGTTCGGAAAGGAACGGGGTGCTGACCTCTTTGACGTCAAGCCGCTGGGCGTTAACCAACGCAGGGCCAAAGGCTTTCTCTTCCTGGAAAGCGGCAATACCCACTTCAATGTTCCGGAACCGGGTATCGGCTAAGGTGATGCCGGACCCGTCCGAACAGGCAATACCGACGGTAGCATGAAATATCTCCAGCCATCTGCCTTCCAGCTCGCTCTCTTCACGGGCGCTGACACCGGTTCCACTCACTTCATTCATATAGAGGTGATTGAGGATGAGGTCTGTACCCCTGAGAGCGATTCCGTCTCCTCCGATGTTGGCAAAGGAAGAGTTGCTGACCGCCCCGGTGCAAAAGTCCCCTTCGATGGCGTTGCCGGCGATGTTGCTGAACAGCGATTGTTCAATAGCGATCTCGGTACTGAAGGCACTCAGGAAGCTGCCTGCCTGTTTGCTGTTGGTGAAAATACAGGTGTTGGCCGTGGCCGGCGACCGGTAAAAGGCCAGTGCGCCGGAAAGTTGTCCGGGGGTATTTCCCGGTGAGGATAGGCCGTCAAATGTTGTATGCGAGAAGAAGGAGTGTTCGGAAACCTCGCTTACCAATAGCCCTCTTCCGGTCTCGTCGGAAGAATGGACCAGGATAGGTTGTTCTTCACTTCCTTCGCAAATGACCGGAGAATAGCTGATAATCCGGGCATTGTTGATCAGGTCGATCCGGGCGCCGGCGCTGATCTCCAACTGCTTGCCCGCAGGTATCACCAGGTCCCGGGCGATGCTCCAATCCCCCGCTGGTATGATGACGGCGTTGCGCGCGGCATCCTCAGTGATGAAATCGAATGAGCTGTAATTGGCTTTCTGCTCCGTATCCAGGCTGCCCCGGGCGAAAGAAGCGTCGCCGGCCCACGGCAATACCGGGGTGGATTTGACGCCCGGCTCCAGGCCCAGCAGGTTGTAATGAACGGACAGTTCACCCGCCATGTCGTCATTCCAGTCCAGGCCTTCGGGTATTTGGAAGGTAAAGGCCAGGGTTTCCCCTTTGGGCACTTTGACCTTGGAATCGAGCGCCACCGGCTCAACCGGGTAAAAACGGATCGAATCGCGCCAGGTCAGATAGTCGGCCTGTAAGGGCATATATTGCTCGTTCCGCAGGTAAATACTGAGGCGGTTGCCGTTCTTTTCTTTGAAATAAGCGGTGAGTTGTTCGGCCTGCGGGAAGAGGACCGAGCGTATGTACCGCTGGTTTTCGTACAGGTATTGAGTGGGGTCATCGTAGTAGGGCCAGGCCCGGTACACTTTTTTCATCAGAGCGTCCAGTTTGTCCTCGTTGCGCTTGAGCAACTGGTCGAGGAACTGCACCTGGCTCACTTCTGCTGCGGCCTGTATGTAGTATTGCTTGAACTCCAGGTTGTCGTAGATCATCCGGATGAACGGCAGGCGCTCGAACCGGAAATGGCGGGTGGCCGGCCGCGGTTTTTCTAGGAACAGCGCAATGGCCTCCTTATTGGGATCGTGCAGTTCCTCCCATTCTCTGGCGATGGGTTCGGCCAGTCCGGTTACGGGGTTGAAGTAGTATCGCAGGTTTTGTGCGGCTAAAGGGTGTTTGTTGTTCATCAAGTCACAGACGACGAACACCTGGGCCATCTTCTTAAGGTCAAAAAGCTTGTTTGGGGGCAAATCTCCAGCCATGATCTGTTGGTACAACCGCTTGATCATCAGCACCTGGTCGCGCGTTCCCGGAGAGGCCAGGAGCTTGCTTTCCTTGTAGGGCTCCAGGCCGCCTTCAATTTTGAAGACGATGCCCTCCCGCAGGCTGTTGTTCTCGATCAGGTATTTTTCAAAACGCTCCTCCAGATAGTAAATACCGCTGGATTTGCCGTTGATGGACACGTTGACAAAATCCACGCGCAGGCCCATGAGCCCCCGTTCCTTCATCAGTTCAAAACCCAGCCAGTCGGTCAGATACCCCCGGGTGGAGGGCAGCAGCATGGCAAAACTTTTCATGCCCATGAAGGTGTCGTCTCCTTTCACTTTGACCTCGAAAGACCATTTAGCAGGGTTTCGAAGGTGCGATTTGGCTACCAGCCCGGTCAGGGCGATCTTCACGTTTATGGTCTTGCCGTTGTGCGTCAGCTTTGCCGGAAACTCTTCATTCTTGTATTCCGGAAGGATCAGGCCTGCTTTCATCGATTGTTCGCGCAGGTACTGCAGGCGCAGCAGGTGCTTGAACTTGATATCAAAGGCGACTTCGTCCAACTCGGCAAGGCTCCCTTTGGTATAGTTGCTTACAAAGGAAAAGTCAAGCTTGACGAGCTTTTGCAGGGTATTATTGAAATAGGTAGTGTGGCCCGCCTCCTTCAGGTAGATACCGTACCGGAACACCGAAAAGAGAAGGGTTATGGCAATCAGCACCCCTCCCAGGGCCATGACCCTGGCCACCAGCTTGCGCCGCTTCCTCAGGAAGTTTCGGGCAAGCTCCGGAAAACGGGACGTCTTATTTTTATTTTTAATTTTCATGATCAAGTAATCCCTTGATGGTATAACAAATTGATCTGCTCAGCAACGGATTAGGGGCGATGTTCGATTTTCGACGTCTGATTTTCGATGTATGATCGTACCCTCAGGGAGCTGCACTCCAGGAGCCCATGATCCTTGACAGGTGATCGAAAATCATAAATCAAACATCGAAAATCGAACATTTCCCTCTTCTTCTTCCGCGCACATCGGCCTTCCGTCCTATTTACCGGACGCTGGCCTTTCCGAATTCCGCTCCGTACAGGATGCCCTTCACATCTTCAAAGTTGGGCGGGAAAGCTGCTCCATCCAGGGTGAAGCCCGAGTTGGCTTCGATCAGGTAGGGGCGTTCCGCTCCTTCGATCACCACCCGGTCGAGCTGAGCGAAGCCGGGGCCGTATTCCGGTTTCTTCATGAAGGTGGTCAGGCCTACCCGGCTGTTGACCACTTTGGAATCGGAAACGATGAGTTTCGAACGGTCCTTGCTGGTCAGCGCGATCTCGGCATTGTCGATCTCGATGAACCTTGCCGTCATGGAGCTGCCTTCCCCGGAGCTGAGCCCCTTGTCGCCGATGCCGTTCATATAGACGTGGCTGACGCTGATCTCGCTTCCCGAGACGTCTATGCCGTCGTTGCCGACGTTGAAGAAGTTGGAGTTGGCCACTGAGCCGGTGCAGAAGTCGCAGTCGAAGGCATCGGCATTGATGTCCTTAAACATACTTTTCTCCATGGTGAAATCAGACCGGATGACGTTCAGGAAGTCGTCGCCGTCCTGGTTGCCAATGAAGGCCGCGCCGGTGAAGTCCACCGGTGTCTCATAGAAGACTACTGCGCCGGACAGCCCCCAGCCCTTTTCAGTTGGCCGGTTGAGGTTCAGGAAGGTGGTATATTCCACAGACGAGCGCTCTCCTCCGCGGATAATGATGATGCCTTCAGCCGTTTTGTCCGAAGAGCGTACCAGGATGGAGTCCTGTTCCGTTCCCATGAAGTAAACCGGCGAGTAGCAGATGATCTTGGCGTGGTTGACCATGTCGATCTTGACGCCGGCTTCCACTTCGAAGCGCCGGCCGGCGGGGATGACCAGGTCCCGGTCCAGGGTCCAGTTGCCTTTAGGGATACTGATGACATTGGTTTCCGGCACCTCCTCTACAAAAGAGAAGGTTGTGTGGTTGGCGTCCCTGACGATGGGGTTCCAGGCATGGGCCTGGCGCTCTTCATAGAGCCAGGGGAAGACCAGGACGGACTTGCCGGTATTCTCCAGCCCGAGCAGGTTGTAGGAGATCTTCAGTTCATCCAGCAGGGTGTCCGACCAGGTTACGGTAGGCGGTATTTCAAAGTTGAATACCTGGATCTTATCTTTGGATACCGTGTGGCCGGCATCGAGGATGATCGGCTTGGTAGGGTAGAAGAAGAAAGTATCCCGCCATACCAGATGCTTGATCTCCACGGGCAGGTCCTGCATATTGCGGATGTGAACGCCGAGCTCGTAGTCTTTCTGGTGGTCGAAATAGGCCATGATGTGGTCCTTATCGGGAGCCAGGGCAGACTGGAAGTACTTCTGGTTTTCGTAAAGGAAGTAAGTAGGCAGGTCGTAGAACGGCCAGTCTACATAGACCTTACTGACCAGTTTGTGCAGTTTCTCTCCATTTTTGGCGAGGAACTGGTCCAGGAACTGAGGCTGGCTGATCACCTGGGCCTCCTGGAGGTAGTAGCGCTTGAACTCCAGGTCGTCGAAGACCATCTTCAGCACTTTGTCTCGCTCCAGCTTATAGCGTTGCGTACCGGGCACCTGGGGTTGCTCCAGGATGAGCGACCACTGGTCGGGGTCATTCTTGTGCAGGGCGCCCCATTCGCGGACGATGGGCTCTGCCAGGCCGGTGACGGGGTTAAAGTAGAAGCGCAGGTTGAACCGGTACAGTGCGTGCCGGTTGTTGAGCAGGTCGGTGATGGCGAAGGCCTGGGCCATCTTCTTGAGGTCGAAGAATTTGCCGAGTTCCAGGTTGCCGGCCAGCACATCCTGCCACATCCGCTTGATGAGCAGCAACTGGTCGCGGGTGCCCGGGCTCTCCATCAGTTTGTTTTCCTGGTAGGCGTCGACCTCCTCCTGCAGTTTGAAAATGATGCCTTCCCGCAGGCTGTTGTTCTCGACCAGGTATTTGTCGAAGCGTTCTTCCATGTAGAAGATGCCTTTGGACTTACCATTGATGGAGACGTTGACAAAGTCTACCCGCAGGCCCATCAGGCCGCGGTCCTTCATGAGTTCCATACCCAGCCAGTCGGTGATGTACCCCCTGGTGTCGGGAAGCAGCATACCAAAGCGCTTCATTCCGTTGATGGTGTCGCCTCCTTTGACCTTGACCTCAAAGGAAAACTTATCTTCGTTTTCCAGGTGGATGGTCATCATACCGGTCAGGGCGATCTTCACATCGTGGGTTACGCCGTTGTAAGTCAGCTTCGCCGGAAACTCCTCGCCCTTCTGTGCTTCGGTGATCATCCCATTCTTCAGGGCTTGTTCGCGAAGGTACTGCATCCGGAGCATGTGTTTGAACTTGATGTCAATATCCACCTTGTCCAGGTCGGCCAGCTGCCCGGTTGCATATTTCTTAATAAAGGAAAAGTCCAGGTCGGCAATTTGCAGCAAGGCATGCTTGTAATAACCCGTATCCCCTGTTTTTTTGAGGTAGGCGCCGTATCCTAGTGCTGCGAAGAACAGGGCCACTACGGCCCCGACGCCTGCTAAACGCAAGATCCAAACCCTCAGGGACTTCCTGTCCTTTAGCATATCGAGGATCTCCCTGGATCTGTTCGAACCGATGTTCCGTTGCTTAATTTTCATGATATTAAATTATTCCGTTTTGATCCAAAAAGCTGATCTGAATAGAGTCGCCCAGGCCGTGCAGGGCCGCGCGGGCTTTATTCAGGTCATTGAAATTATTGAACTCCGCTACGAAGGCGGCTTCCAGGTAATTCTTATTCTCATCGAGGCGCTTCATCTCCAGCTCCTTGCAGTGCGGCATGATGGTCTCGACGATGCTGTCCAGAGAAATACCCAGGGTATTTTCCGCCATGATCGTGAAATTGAGGCTCCGCTGCCCATCGGAGGGTTTGAGGTAATACTTGCCCCAGATGACGGCCACTACGAAGAAGAAACCAATGATGGTGACTGCCCGCTGGTCGGCGCCGAAGCCCAGGCCCAGTGCAATGGTGAGGAAGATGTAGGCCAGTTCCTGCGGCTCCTTGATGGCAGCGCGGAAACGGACGATAGATAACGCACCCACCAAACCGAGAGACAGCGCCAGGGAGGACTTCACGATCGTAATGATGATCATGGTCGTAACAGCGATGAGCTCGAAATTGGCGGCGAACATCTTCTTATTGGAAAGAGACGTTCCGAAGCGGGTGTAAACGCGCCCCAGCAAATAAGCTAAAAGGGCAGTAAGCAACAGGTTGATGAGGAAATTCCAGGGGGAGATCTCCGGGACCTGGTTAGCTAAAAATTGTTCGAAGGTTTGGTTCTGATTCATAGTACCTAGAGTTTAAGAACTAATCATTGACTGTTTTTACGATTGAAAATGAATTGCTGCAGTGCAGTCGCTACACTGTATATGAAACCGGTGCTACGGGCAGCTGCGCCTGCTGCACCTTGTTCGATACCATCTTGGTTTAGCCTCTTAGAGGGAATCGGAGGGGGGTAGTAATGTAAAAGCCGTTTGTGCTGACGGTGTCTATCCTATGTCCGGAAGTGTATTCCTGAAGGATATTTTAAAATCTTTTATTTCGCCGTAGATAAAGCCTCGCTGGTATCGGGCGCCCAGGCCCAGGCCCAGGTGCATGGCGTAAAAAACGCCGATACCGGAATACAATAAGGTGTTGGTCATGTTGCCAACGGCATAGATCACCGCTATCAGAAAGGGGATAGCGAAGAATATATTATACGTGGTCAGCCGGTAAAAGTATAGGATGGCCAGTACCACGAACAGTATATAGAATATCAGGGCCGGCACCCCATAATAGAACAGGGTGGAAAAATAACCGCTGTGGATGCCGCCGTCCTCTCCGGTCGCCCGGTTGATCTGCCCGGTCACCTGCAGCATGGCCTGGTAATAGACCTCGTTGTTCTTTCCGCCGTATCCGAAAACGGGCTGATTCCCGATATTGTCCACCACCATAGTGTAGTATCCTTTCCGGCCGTCGACATGGTCGGTCAGCCGTTCCTGGACCAGGGTAGATTGCATGATGTCCTGGAAGAAAAAGGTGTAAACGGACAGGGCCAGCGTCAGTCCTATCAATCCGGCGAACACCAGCCGGTCGGCCCCTACCTTCTGTATCTTCACAAAATAGATGAACAATACCAGGCTCATGACCAGCCAGCTCATCCGGTGGAAGGTACAGATCACCCCGGCGGCAAATAAAGCGGTCAGGAGGTATTTCAGCCGTATATTTTGAAGGGTGATCAATGTCCAGGCCATCGCTATGATCAGAAAATAGGCGTTGATCCGCTCGGTATTGAAGATCCCGGTAGCCCGGAGAACATCTCCGAAAGCCTTGCGTTGTTCGCCCACCCGCATGAACATCGAATCCACTCCAGTCTGGATCAGGCAGATGACGCTGGTTACCACCGCCGTTACGATGATGATCTTTCCGATGGTCGCAATCATCTTCTCATTGGAAAGCATGTAGAAGGAGTAGACCAGGATCAGCATATTCAGCGGTTTCAAAGACTTCACTATGGCTTCGGACATTCCCAGTTGGTCAACGTGTATGAACAGGGAAATGATCACGGACCCGATCGCCAAAAACAGGGCGACAACGAACAGCGGCTGTACCCAGGGCGACCTCCTGATCTTGGTCTGCTTGACCAGGCCAGGAGAGGCCATACTCCGTATAGTGAAGAAACCAAAGGCCAGCAGCAGGAACCGTTCCGGCTGTATTTCAAAGAAACTAAGGCCCGGGATGGAGAACGTGAGCAGGTCATTGTACTCTCCGGTCAGCAGAAAATACGAGATGACCAGCAATTCAAATTTGTGCTCCACCTGGCTCTTGTACACAAAGTAAAGCGCGATGAAGAATGCCCCGATGAAATAAGCGTCAATCAAGGCAACGTCCAAACTATCCATTTTTAACAACTCCTGCTCCATCATGATCGCTTAGACATTAGATTTTGAGACTGATCAAATTATTGGATGTCTCCTCCATATGGTAGGATTCTCCATAATAAAATGCTTTACTCGGCACGTCATTTAATACGAGATGTACGTTGTCTATGTTTCCTTTTTTCATCAACTTTTCCAGGCCGTCGAGGAAGGAAAGCTGGGAATGGTTCCTCCTCAGGACGAAAAGGTGGAAATCGACGAAGCGGGACACCAGCAGGTAGTCAGATACCAGGCCCAATGCCGGGCTGTCGATGATGATGTAATCATATTCACTGCGTAGCCTTTCCATCAGCGGCGCCAGCCGGGAACTGGACAGAATGGCCTGGGGGTTGCGGTCCTCGATCCGGGTAGGCAGATAATGGAGGTTGTGCAGGTCCTGGTCTGCATAGATCGCGCCTTCCACTGAAAGCTGTCCGTCCAGCAGGTAATCCGAAAACCCGTACCCGGTGATTTCTACAATATCCTTGATCTGGCTGGGCACCCTGAAGTCGGCGTCGGCCAGCAGCACCCTTTTGCCGCTATCGGCCAGGGTACGCGCCAGGTGGACAGCACAGAAGGTCTTACCTTCATTAGGAATGGTAGAGCTGAAACCGATGACCTTCATATCCGGGTTTTTTTCGGTGAACAGCACTTTGGTGCACAATTCCCGGAAGGATTCTCTGACCTGCCAGATCGACTGCTTCTGGGCGTCCAGGTGGGCAATGCTGGCGGCCACAGGTATATCGGTGGCACTTTCCAGGGACTGGATATCCCTTACCGTTTCGTCGACGGACTGGTGGAGCATGATCCAGGCCAGTGGCAATGCCAGTCCTATGATGGCGCCAATGAGCAGGATGAGCCTGTTTTGAGGGGATACCGGCTTGCTGCCGGTCATAGAGGGCTCATTCAATACTTTGATATCGGCGATGTCTTCCGCCTTGCTGATCTCCGTCTTGGCCAGTTCCTGGCTGAGGTAGTTGTACAAGTTCTGGAAGAGCGTGCTTTTGCGTTCGAAGTAAGCCAGTTGATTCTGGCGGCGGGGCACATCCGCCATAGATTCTTCCAGCTTGGCGATCTGGCCGTTGGCCGATTCAAGGGCGATTTTCGAGTTTTCAATGAGGCTCTTCAGTGTTGCCTGTACCGACTGGGTACTATTGAGGATCTGAGCATCCAGCATTTTGAGTTCGTGGCTCTCTCTGCCCTTGAAGAAACTCAGGCGTTTTTTTTCGGCATAGAGCTTTTGCAGTTCTCCGAGGCTTTGGTTGAGCACGGCATCCTCGATACCCATGGCGGAGGGGGCGATCACTTTATCCACCTTACTGCTGTCAGAGAGGTAGTTCAGCATTGAGGTGTAGTATTTGATCTGCCATTCGAACTGTGCCCGGGAGGATTCCAGGGTTATGATCTTGTTGAGGATGTTGATGGCTTTTTGAGCGAGATTGATATTCTTGCCATTCTTTTTGAAACTCTCCACCCGCAGCTCCGCCTGCGCCAGCGAATCGGATATATTGGATAATTGATCGCGAATGAAGTCTTCCCGGCGTTGAGCCAGCTCTTCCCGCTCCTGGAACTTGACCTCTATGTATTTGTCCGACAATTTCCGAAGAAAAGCGATCTCCTTACCTATTGCTTCTCCTTTGGTCTTCAGGCGCAGGATGCTGGCGCCGATCACTTCTTCTACCTCCAGTTTCTCCTGATAGTGCTCGGCCAGGCTTTCGGTGCTGTGCACGCGGAATACCAGGTCTTTCCCTTCAAAAGGCTCCAGGGATTTTTCCTCGGCTGGTTTATTGATCGTAAAGTGGAAGTAATCAGATACCACCGGCGCTCCAAAAGAGAAGACTTTGGAGTAACTGAACTTGCGGTTGACCACATGGGTGGTTTGGGTAGCCGGATTAGACATGGTGAAGCTCCGGGCCTTCACCGTCAGCCGGTATTGGTTATCAGAGAGGATCTCCACATGGAAAGGTACTTCAAACATCTGGGGCAGGGTGTCTGCCAGTTCTACCTGGAAGGGAAATCCACCGTAGTGTTCATTTTCACCGTACCAGCTCACGGAGTGGTAGGAGACATCGAAATTGAGGTCTTCGAGGGTCGCCTTCAGCAATTTGAAGGACCGCAGTGTGCCCATTTCATTGTACAGGTTCTTTTTCTTCTGCATCACAGGGATCTCCTCGCCCACCAGGTTAAAATTCTCGCTAAGTTCCCGGTTCTTTCCTTTCAGGTCGAAGAAAAGAGAAGCGCTGGCCTGGTATATCGGGGTGGCCACCTGGGTGTACAGGTAGGCCAGAGCAAGACATATGGCCAGGCTCGCGACGAAGTGAAACTTGCTTTCCCATATCCTGCCGGCCAAAACCAGCAGGTCGACTTCGTAGGCTTTACTTTCCCTGTATTTTCTTCGGCGGTTCATATCTATTCTCAGTTGTCAAAGGCGGATTAGATTGGGCATTTTCAGCGTTTTATACGTGTTTTCCATTTCCATTCCCGTTGAGCCCTCCGAGGAAGGACTTCAGCCTGGGCCCGTAGTTGATGTAGTTGAACTCACGTAGGCCCAGTTCTCTACCTTGCTCGCCGATCCGGGCGGCTTCCCCGGGGTGATCGACGACGAATTTCATCTTGGCTGCGTATTCTGCCACATCGTAATTATCGGAGATCAGAGCGGTTTTGCCGTCTTCGAAGTAATGGGGCACTTCTCCTACTCTGGTCGTGATGATGGGGTTAGCCGCCGCCGTGTATTCACCGATCTTGTGGGGGAAGCGGGCGGCGTCCTGCAAAGTAGGGCGCAGGGGTATCAGCAGGCCGATTGCGTTGACGTACAGGTCGATCAGCTCGGAATAGGGCACGTTGGAGAACACCCTTACCTTGTCTGCCTTTTTCATCTTGCGGATGTCGGCGTCCAGTTGTTCATACTGGCTTTTCTTGCCTCCGCTGACGAGCAGGTGCAATTTTGTATCCGACTGGCCGGGCATATTGTCGAAGGAATCGAGTATAAAATCGACGACTTCCTTGTAGTCGAGTGCTCCGCAGTACAGGAAATAGGGCTCTTGGCCTTCCCGGCGGGGCTGTTCGAAAGGTTTGAAGTCGCAGATTACCGGTATCTTGAAAATGGGTTTTCCGGGAGCTACTTTTCGGAAGTTGTCGGCCAGGAGTTCGCTGATGGGGAGCGCAGCATCCATCCGCTTCACCATCAGGTTATCGAAAAGGTAGTCATTGATCCGGGTGAGCAGGGCTTGCCGGTGTTGCATCGCGGAGGCAAACTCCACGTACAACAATGCGATGGGAAAACCGAGCATGAACGAGTACAACCGGTACAGGAGCACCTGTATGAAGTCGCGGCACGATATGATGCCGGCGTCCAGGTCGCCGTTTTTGGCCAGGCGGCGCAGGTACTGGTACTCACCGATGATGCCTTTCAGCTTCAGGATGTTACGGTTGAAGAACCCTTTGGGCTTATATACCGAACCGGAGGTATAGACGTAATGTATGCCTTCGTAGTCACCCTCCACGTCTACCTTTACAGGTTGGTCCGGCTTGAATTTTCCCTTGCGGTTGATTACGGTCATCCGGGCCCCGGTAGTGCGGAGGGCCTTACCCAGCAGGATGGTCTTCTGGATAGCGGCCAGCCCGATCGGGAATCCGGACTCTCCCAGGTATACGACGTGGAACTTCCCGCCTTTCTCTTGATTTTTCATGGGATGCGAATATTTTGGGTATTGATCGTGTTTCTAGTGTTTGTCTTGGGTGCTTCTGGCTGAAATTGGGTTTAGGGGGATACGTGTTTCTAAAAAAAATAGTTGGGTCGATTTACGGTGTATTTGTGTTCCTGCAAAAGTTTGACTCGCGCTACTCACTCACCTTCTTTTCTGCTTCTGCTTCTGAAAATCAAATAAGGGGAATCTGCTGAACCCGGTATAGGGGGGGAGAGCTATCCTTGCAGGAAGAGTTGGCAGGGTTTCTGTTGTGGGTTGGACTGAGGGCTCTGCGATAGAAAAGCCCTCAGTGTACCAACGTATAATATTAAAACCGTCAACTGTCAACTTAGAATATCCAGGCAGGACAGCTCTTGCATCAGGCTTCGACGCTCTCCCTGATCCGGATCTGTTCAGCGATCCACTCGTAGGTTTGGCGGATACCCTCTTCCAAAGGTTGGGTAGGCTTCCAGCCCAGTTTTTCGTAGATCAAAGCATTGTCAGAGTTTCTTCCGCGTACGCCGGTAGGCCCTTCAATGTGCTTTTTGTTTATCGTTTTTCCAGCTACTTTGGAAATCATATCTACGAAACCATTGATGGATACCATCTCTTCGGAACCGATATTTACCGGGCCGGGCCAGTCGGATTGCATCAGCCGGCGGACTCCCTCCAGGCACTCGTCGATATAAAGGAAAGAGCGGGTCTGCAGGCCATCGCCCCAGATCTCGATCTCACCGCCATCTTCAGCCATGGCGATCTTGCGGCACAGCGCGGCCGGGGCTTTCTCGCGGCCGCCGTCCCAGGTTCCCAGAGGGCCAAAGATGTTGTGGAAACGCGCTACGCGTACCTCCATGCCATAATTCCTCATATAGGACAGGTAGAGGCGCTCGCTGAAGAGCTTTTCCCATCCGTACTCGCTGTCAGGAGCGGCAGGGTAGGCAGAGTCTTCCGAACACTTGGGGTTGTCGGGGTCCAGCTGGTTGTACTCGGGGTACATGCAGGCAGAAGAGGAGTAGAAGATCTTGTCGACTCCGTTGATCCGGCTGGCTTCCAGCATATTCAGGTTGCAGAGGGCCGAGTTATGCATCACTACGGCATCGTGGTCACCTGTAAAAATATAACCGGCGCCGCCCATATCAGCTGCTAACTGGTAGACCTCATTGATCTTGCGGTCAAAAAGAGACTCGCATACCCGGGGGTCGCGCAGGTCTCCGATCACAAAATCATCAGCTTTGTCGTTGCCATATTCATTTTCTTTCAAGTCAACCCCTCGTACCCAGTACCCTTCAGCTTGAAGGCGGTTGACCAGATGGCCTCCTATGAAGCCGCCGGCTCCACAGACAATTGCGGTCTTTTTCATGATAAATGTTGATTTGTTGTAATGATTAAAAGATTCTTATTAAGCTGTCAAAAGTCCAAATTGGGTTTGGAAGGTGGTACGAAAGAGTATTCTCCGGCAAAGAGCTAAATACTCTGTGGCGTATTGGAGATCCTGTCTTTTGTAATGTCACCTATCTGTAGATATTGGCGAAGGGCGCCATTTTGCCTAAAAGCTCCTGGAAGAAAGTGAAGTAGCGGGTTGCCTCAAGGAGGGGGGAATCAAAGAGGGCGAATACCATTCACTTTAGGGGGGTAGTTGTTTTTTCAGGTTGGCCCTCAGAAGGCGCCGGCAGGGAATCCCCCTTCCGGCGCCCTCTGAGGAGCAACTCAAAGCTTTATTTCTATCTTACTGAATTCCTTTCTTGGCCTTGTCGGCCTGGCCGTTATGGACTCCGTTCTTGGAGCCGTTATCCTGTGCTTTGCTCTTGCTTCTCTTTTTACCCTTGCCCTTCGCATCTCCGTAGCCATAACCGTATCCATATCCATAACTGTAATCGCCGTAGCCATACTTGAAGGACTTGCCGATGGCGTCGTTGAAAATGAGGAAGGTGTTTTTCATCTTTCCCTTTTTGATCAGCTTTTCCAGCCCCTGGAGGAAAGACAGTTTGGAGACCTTCCTGCGAAGGACGAACAGCTGTATGTCGAGGAACCTGGAAACCAGAAGGAAATCCGAAACCAAACCTACTGCCGGAGAGTCGATGATGATATAGTCATAAGATCCCTTCAGGTCCTCGAGAAGAGGCTCCAGCCGTGGGCTGGTCAGCAGTTCCTGTGGGTTGAAGTTCTCCTCGATCCGCGTTGGGATGTAATGCAAGTTGGGGGTATGGTCGCTAACGTGGATGATTTCGCTGACCTCCACATTGTTTCCTTTCAGGTAATCGGAGAACCCCTTTTTCTTCAGGGCGCCGTCCTCTTTAAGCTGGCTGGGTACCCGGAAATCGGAATCGATCACGAGGGTCTTTTTGCCGCCCCGGGCGAAGTGGATTCCCAGGTTGAGTGCGCAGAAGGTCTTTCCTTCATTGGGCACGGTTGACGTCAGTCCGATCACGTTCTTGGCCGGGTCGGTAATGAGGAACTGTATCTTGGCGCAAAGGTCGCGGAAGGACTCCTGCACCTGCCATTCCAACTGTACGTCGTTGGACAGGGTGGGCTTCACATCGCTGTAGTCATGGGCGATGCTGGCGGCCACCGGGATCTTGGTGTAGGATTCCAGCTGGCTGACATCCTGGATCTTCTCATCGATGGAATGCTGGACGATGACCAGCCCCAGCGGAAGGATGAGCCCGATCATAAAACCCAGGGCCATGAGCAGTCCTTTCTGCGGTTCTACCGGGCCGTTGCCTATCATCCGGGGAGCGTCCAGCACCTTGGTGTCCGGAATGTCTTCCGCCCGTGCAATACCGGTTTTAGCCAGTTCCTGGCTCAGGTAATTGAACAGGTTTTCATAGAGGTTGCTCTTGCGCTGGTAGTTGAGCAACTGCTTTTCGCTGCTGGGCAACTGGCTGATCGTCCCCTCATAAGTAAGGATCTGGTTGTCGAGGTTGCCCAGGGCCAGCATAGAGGAATTGATCGTATTCTTGAGGTTCTCCCGGAGGGATCTCGTGGTGGTCCGGATCTGCTGGTCCAGGATCTCCAGGTCGTAGCTCTTATCTCCCTTGAAATATTTCAGGCGCGACCGCTCGGAGTACAAGCGCTTCAGTTCCAGGAGGTTTTCGTTGAGCAGCGGGTCTTCGATCCCGGCCACGGAAGGGGCGATGATCTTGTCGATGCTGTTGGTGTCGCTCAGGTACTGAAGCAGTGAATTGTAGTACTTCGCCTTGAGTTCGATCTGTGCTTTTGAGGATTGCAGGTTCTGTACCTGATTGAGGGCATTGGTAGCCGTTTGGGTGAGGTCTACGGCCTGTGCCCGGCTGCGGAAAGCCTCCAGCCTCAGTTCTGCCTTGGCCAGGGAATCGGTGACGCTGGCCAGCTGTTCCCGGATGAAAGATTCCTTGCTCAGGGCGATCTCGTCCCGTTCGTCCAGCTTGCTCTGGATGTAATGTTCGGTGAGCTTGTTGAGGAAATCGATCTCCTTTTTAGGAACCTGGCCCTGGGAAGTCAGCTTCAGGATACTGGCGTTAACGTCTACCTGCGATACTTCGAGTTTGCTGGCATAAGCTTTGGCCAGGCCGGATATACTATGGATCTGGAAAGACAGTTCCTGGTCGGCAAAATCTTCCAGGACGACCTTATAGTCCGGCTTTTTGATGATAAAATGGAAGTAATCATGCTGGACCGGCTTGCCGAAGAAAAATACTTCCGAGAATTCAAATTTCCGCTCTACCGTCCGCGTCGTGCCGTTGGCAGGGTTTGAAACATCGAACTCCTTGGCATTTACGTTGAGGCGGAAGCGCTGGTCGGAAAGTATTTCTACATAAAAACGGGCGCCGAACATTTGGGCGCTGCTGTCCACCAATTCGACTTCAAAAGGGAAGTAGCCGTAAGCTTCTCTTTCCTTATACCACTTGCCTATGTAGTAGGACACCTGGAAGTCGAGGTCCTGTACGGTCTTTTCCATGAGGCTGTAGGAGGTGAGAATGCCCATCTCATTGGAAAGGTTCTTCTCCATGTCGATAAGCCCTACGCCGCCCTCGACATATTTGCTGTCCCCCAGTTTACGGCTGTTGCCGGAGGAATCGATGAGCAGGGTCGTCTTCACAGCGTACATGGGCGGTGCGATCTTGCCATATATAAAGGCGATGCCCACACAAAGGATCACACTGGCTGCAAAGAGGAACTTTTTCTCCCATATTTTTTTCGCTAGGCCTGCAATGTTCAGGTCAGCATAAATGTTACTGCCGGTTAATTTTGGGCTTTCCATATTATTTGGTCACATTATTCTAAACGGCGCCCTGTCGATCAGGTAAAATAGTATAGTATAGGGGCGAAATGTTTAGTTATTTTTTAATAAAAATGTTGATCAGCAGAGCCGTCACCGAAATGGCGGAGAATACAAGCCCCACCGATTCAGAACTCACATCAAACGATTTGGCTTTGAGGGGTTCTACGTAAATCAGGTCGTGAGGTTGCACATAAAAGAATTCTGTTGTCGCAAATTCCGGCCGGCTAAGGTTGAGAAAGACGGTTTTGGCGCCCAGCTCGGTCTGCCTTATCATTCTGACTTTCTTTCGGTTACCGAACTCCGTGAAGTCTCCGGCCAGCCCAATGGCATCCAGAATGGTGTTGCGGTCCTGATAGAGATAAAATACTCCGGGGGACGATACTTCACCCAAAACGGTAACGCGCATGTTGGCCAGCTTGACGTTGGTCGATACGAAGCGCAGGTACGGCTTGTAACTTTCGTCCAGTTTGGCCTTCAATTGCAGCGTTGTCATCCCTTCTACCTTTATTTCCCCCAGTAACGGCAGGACGATCGTCCCTGAATCGCTTACAGCTATGCTCCGAAAGTAAATGTCTTCGGGTAAACTCCTGACGTTAGGGGTGCCGGTGGCTACCCCGAATTCCCGGTTGAGGAATTCTTCCGTACTTCCATCGAAGGCGTTGATCTTGATCATCAACTGATCATAAGGCTTGATCTGATACTCCTGGAATCCAGGGGTGGGGGTCACCTGAATAGTGCTGTCTGAAATCAGGGTTTCTGGGCCGTCATCGGTAGCATTGAAGGTGACCAGATCTTTATACCCTACGCAGGATTGCATGGCCCCCCCAACAATGAGGGTGAAAATGCCCATAAATAATCTGGTTCTGTTGACTCGCATGTTTGTGTAGTTTATTGACAATAGAATGTTGTTTGCTGGCTCTTGCATCTCCCCGCTTCATACACTCCCGGGCGAAGCCGCTACCGTCAGAGTTTCTCCGGTGGAGTTCTGCTTTGCTTGTACGTTTCGAACTGAGGTTTGTTGCGATGGGGTTCCATCATCGCTAATAAGGAGAAAGATCTGTTTGGATATAAGGCTTCGCCTTTGTCAAGTCGCTTTTTTTCGGTAAATACCCAACTTACCTTAGCCCGGAACCGGCATCGAGCTGCCAGGCCAGGGCTTTGACCCGGAAGAACGGGTGTTTAACCTGAAGTAGGGTAGATAGAAGCAAAATCTCTTGTGAATGATATTTCCTCTCAAACGTGGCCACAATTCCAGGAAGGGGGGGTAGTGTGGTTGGAATGTGACGGATAACCAGGTGCGTGCTTATTATTTCATTGAAAACTCCATTCGTTACCGGTTTATCTCGTTATGGAGAAATGGCAATGCTGTCTTTTTTTAAAGTCGCAATAGGGTTTACTAAAAAAGCAAAATAATGTTACAGTTTTGAGGAGAAAATTATAGGGCGGAAAACTGGCATCACTTTGAAGTACTGCACCAGCCGCCTGTTTTCGATGGATACCGGGCTCGGCCTACGGCTTGCTGATCAGGAGGCTGGCGGCTCCGGCGGCCGTATAGGCGGCGCCGGCCAGTATCATTACCCAGGAAAACCCCAGCTCAACGGCGATGATAGTGGCCAGGGCAGTACTGATCACCGAGAAATATCCGTTGACCCCCCACGCCCAAGGAATGCCCCCTTTGTTTTTTTCCGACAAGTACCGGATTCCAAGCGGAAAAGGCATGCCCATCAGAAAGCCCAACGGGGCAATGAGCAATAGCAAAAGCGCCAGTTTAGCGGTTGTTCCTAGGCCCACTGCACCGTGCAGGGCAGGAAGTACCAGAAAGGTATATACAGCAAGCAACAGCGCAATGGCCAGCGGAAGGAGTACCGCTTTTCGGGAAACGGCGCCCCAGCGGGAAGAATACCAACTACCCGCGCCGGAAGCGATCAGTAACCCGCTGAGCGCCAAAGCCGTAGCGAAAATAGGCCTGCCCAGGAACAGGGTGAGCTGCTGAATGAGAATGATCTCCACGAACATGAACCCCAGGCCGATGCTCCCGAAATAGGCCAGTGCCCATCCGCTTACCTGTCTTCGGGCGCCAACCCGGAACAAGGGCAGGAGGATCAGCACTGCTGCGATGACGAAGATCTGCAAGAAGGTGAGCAGCACGATGAGGTACCCGATCTCCAGGAAAGGCAGGTTCTGTCTGCCCCATTGACGGGCCAGCGCCGGCAGGCTTTTCCAGCGGAGGAACTGAGAGAAATAGGGCCGCTCGTCGGTGGCGGGCCGTACGTTCAGGGCGTAGCGCCGGTAAAATTTTTCACGCTCCGGCGAAAGGAGGGCATCGGTGTAGCCAAACAGGAAGGTGTCCTGCAACTGGTTGTATTGCTGCCGTTCTCCGGATTGCAGCCCGGGTAAGAGGAGAGGGTCGAAAGACATCTGCTCACAAAAGGCCCGGGTGTCGGCCACCTCCCGGGCGGTGAAAGGGGCTTTCTTGAGCACGAAGGTGATGGTGCCCCAACTCCGGATAGCAATAAGGTGCTGTTGCGGTTCGCCGATGCCTTCTGCGTCGAGCACTTCCACCAACGTCGCCAGGGCCTTGAGCGGGTTGCGCAGGGGATAGTCCAGCCAGCTGCTGATGGTGGCCATGCCTTCCGGATCCAGCCGGGCCCAAATGTCCTGAAAGGCTTCCCTCGTCATCAGGTATTGTTCCTGTAGGGCGTTCAGGCCGGCCGTTCCTCCGAAAGTGCTGACCATGGGCAGAAGGATCAGGTTGTAGGTATTGGTATCGGCCATCAGGAACGTGCGGGCATCCAACTGGTGGGCTTCGACAGCCGGATGGAAGATCAGGCTGTCCGTTTCGGCCGCCAGTTCCTTCCTCATTAGGGAAAAGATCACGGGGTTGGCTTCCACCATGTGGACTTTCAGCGGTTGATGGGCCAGGGCGTGAGCTACCTGTTCGCCGGTGCCGGCGTGAAGAGCGAGCACCTTCCCGGGATGCTGTAGGCGGAAGGGCAGGGCGCCGGCCGTAAAGTCGAGGATGTGGACCTGGCCGGGCGCCGGCGCCGGCACAATTGCTCCAACCCATTCTCCATTGCTGAATAGGGCCTTCCGGACGGGTAAGGGGCCATCGTAGTTGAGGCTAAGGGCAGGGCCATACCTCAGTGCCGGTGAGGAGACGGCCTGAATAAGCCCGTATGGGCTGCTCCTTTCCAGTTCAATCTTCGATTCGGGCAACAACAGCGTTTTACTGATTCCTTTAAATTCGGAAGGTTGAAGGCGGGGGGGGCGGAAAATGGCCAGAACCACCAGCGCACAGGACAGCGCAGCGGTTATCCTCCAGCGAGCAGTCCACGTACCCTGAAAAGCAATAAAGCCGCCCAGAAGAGGTAACAGGGCGGCCAGGCCGGGCAGTTCACCAGGCATGAACAACCCCAGCAACCCCAGCCCGATCAGCCCTCCGGCCCCGGAGCCCAGCAGGTCGGCAAAATAGAGCCCGCCGATCTGCCGGGAAAAGCGGACAAAGGCAAGGCCAATAGCCAGGGCTGCCAAAAAGAAGGGAATAAAAAAGAGGAGATAGGTTGCCAAAAGCCGGTAGGCCTGGCGAAAATCGTTGAACAGCAGGTAAGTGTCGAACCGTATCGCCGGATGCTGGGCAAGGCCGCACACTCCGGCCATAGTCGCCCCACAGAGGAATAACAACAGGGGAAAGGCTCGCTCAAAGGCTCGCAGCAGCCGTTCTTCGAAAAGGGCCAGAAATGTTCCCGCCGCTCCAAAACCCAGCATGGCTACTGAAATGGCCATGTAGGCGAAATGATACCATTGCGTGATGGAAAAAATCTGCATGAGCCCCAGCTCGAAGGCGAGCACCGCAGCAGAAAGCAATCCAATAGCGAGGGCATATCTTAGAGGAGGCATGTGGCCGTGAATTCGTTTGTTCGTGGATATATATCCTGGCAGCATTCAACTGGAAAAATTCCGACTTCTGCATTCCGACTTCCGACTTTATGGCGCCGCTTGCGGCAATAAACCGTTCCACTGCCCAGGCTCACTCCCGGGTAAACGGCACAAAGCGCACCGGGAAGAGGGACTTCGTTTTAATTTGTCCACCTTTCTTTTCCACCAGCATAAGGGTTTGTACCATAAAAGGGGAGCCAATGGGGATGATCATTATCCCTCCGGGCTTCAATTGTTCGACCAGCGGCGGCGGGATAAACTCGGCGGCGGCGGTGACGACGATGGCATCGTAGGGCGCATGTTCTTTCCAACCGTGGTAACCATCGCCAAAGCGAACCTGTACGTTGTCATAGCCTAGTTTTTGCAGGCGCTTTGTGGCCTGGCCCGCCAGTTCCTCGACGATCTCTATCGTATAGGCTTTATCGACGATCTTCGCCAGCACTGCCGCCTGATATCCTGAGCCGGTGCCGATCTCGAGGACCCGGAAATCAGGTTTGGGCCGGATAGCTTCGGTCATGTAACCGACGATATAGGGTTGTGAGATCGTCTGCCCGTAGCCAATGGGCAGCGGGCCATCGTCGTAGGCCCGGCTGCGCAGATTCTCGGGAACAAACAGGTGGCGGGGCACAGTGCGCATGGCGTTCAGGGTGGCCTTATCCGTAATGCCCCGGCCGGCTATCTGGTATTGTACCATTTCTTCCCTTTTTTTCTGGTAGGCATCCTGGGAGAACAGAAGGGGAGAGGCCGTAAGGAGCAGTCCCGCAGCTATTGCCATGTGGTAGATCTTCCTTTTCATGATCGTTGTTTTAAAAGGGCATCATCTGTCGCCGTGGCGCCCGCTGGTCGAAGCGGTGCAGGCCTGCCTGGGTGGCCAGCGTGTAGGCTGCCGCCAGTTCTTGCTCGTTGAGGCGGCGGTTGATCTCAGCGTACTTTTCGGTGTTTACCTTGCCGGCAGGGAAATACTGCCCCATGAGGTTGACATAGGTGTCTACGGAGATGCGCCGGGCGAGGAAACGCATGATGCGGGCGGTTTCATCCAGTGCGGAAGGCATCACCAGGTGCCGCACCAACAGGCCGCGGCGGGCTAAGCCCTGCTTGTCAATAACCAGGTTGCCTACCTGGCGGTGCATCTCCCGGATGGCTGCCCGGGCGGTTGCCGGGTATTGGGCAGATTTCAGGTAGCGTTTGGCCTTTTTCTCACTCCAGTACTTGAAGTCGGGCATATAAATGTCAACGATCCCGTCCAGCAGTTGCAGGCTTTCCAATGCGTCAAAGGCGCTGGTGTTGTAAACGATGGGCAGGTGAAGCCCCCCTTCGATGGCGTAGGGCAGGGCTTCCAGCAATTGAGGGACGATGTGCTCGGGCGTCACCCAGTTGATGTTGTGGCAGCCCCGGGCTTGCAGTTCCAGCATTATTTCCGCCAGGCGCTCCGGCCCGGCCTCCACGCCCGCAGGTTGCTGGCTGATGTCGTAGTTCTGGCAGAAAACACAGTGCAGGTTGCAGGAGGCAAAGAAAATGGCGCCACTGCCGAACCACCCCCGCAGGCAGTCTTCTTCGCCCTGATGAGGGAAGTAACTGGATACCCTGGCGTACCGCCCGAGGCGGCATACTTTGGTTTCTCCTTTAAGCCGGTTGATACCGCATTCCCATGGGCAGGCCCGGCAACGTTCCAGCCCGGCAACGGCCCGTTCGGCTCGCCGCTCTAGTTCGCCCGACCGGTGCAATGCGATGTAACGGGGGATGTAGTCCTCTTCGAATGCCATAGCGCCTCATTTAAATTACCGCAACAGGAAGGATAAAGTCCCATTCAATATAAGAGGAAAGAGCAGCAATGTAAATGAGGAAAGTCATTTTCAACTATGGCATCTCCAGGTCAACTTTTTTGCGAATAGTGAAACCCCAGCTCCTCCTTCAGCTCTTTCGGCAATTCCGGTAGTTCCGAGCGTGGGATCAACAGGGTGGAAATGTTGTGCAGGTCCTTGAAGATATGGTGTTTCACGGCTGTAGCGTGCAGGTAGTCATAACCGCTGGAACCGCCGGTGCCCACCTTCCGGCCCAGCATGCGGAGCACCATCTGTGCGTGGCGGTAGCGCCAGGAGGTCAGCATCTCATCGATATCCATCAGGCGCATGAGCAGGTTGAAAGGCATCTGGAGGATGGGTTCGTCCCGGTAAAGATTGATCAGCAGGGCGGCGATGGATGCTTTGTAGGAAAGGCGCAGCTTCCCTTCCCGGCGCATCTGGCGGTGGGCCTCCGGATCGAGTACCGACTGGAAGTAGGTATCCGTACTGCCCAGCATTTGCAGGCGCATTTGCTTTTTTTCCGGGGTGAGGTACTCGGTGTTTTGGATGGCGGCCCGTTCCCGCTTCAGCATGTTCTGCACGGCCGAACGGTAGTATTCCAGGAAATTGAAACCCCGGAATTCCAAAAAGGGGGTTCGCTCCAACCAGGCTTCCACTACGTCGAACAGGGTGCCCCCCGCCTCCATTTTTTCCAGTTCCCGGCGCTGGTCATCGGTGAATACCACCATGTAAGAAGCTTCGTTGTACGTCAGCCGCTGACCCGGCTCCAGGCCCAGCATCACTTCTACCTTGCGGAACTGAAAACTTTGAAAACCGGAGGCCGGAAATAAGTAATTGCGGAAGTCGAGGAAGTCCAATGGCGTCATAGACTCCATGATCCGGATCTGTTGGATGAGCAGTTTCTGGATCTCGACGACCCGTTCCAGGCGAGCTACGGCCGTGCCGATGTTGCGCTCATCCACCCACTGTTTTTCGAACATTTCGGTGACGGAAGCCAGCTCGTGGATGATCTGCTTGAACCAAAGCTCGTAAACCTGGTGGACAATGATGAACAGCATCTCGTCGTGGGCCGGTTTCTCCTCCAGTTCCGCCGAGCGGGGATGCTGGGCGTTGAGTATCTTTTCCAGCTCGAGGTAGCCCTGATAGTGAATGGTCGTGTACTTGTTGGTTGCGTCTGGCATGGTTAGGGAATTTGAATAGGAGTCCTCCCGAATATTGCGCGAATCTGGCCTCAAAATGAGCCTAATTCGTGTATTTCGAAAAACTCCCCTTTGTTTTATGTATTGAATGCGTTTATACCTTGATGTATATCTTCTTTTTCCACAACCACCATCCCGCTGCCCAGCACACCATCGTGAAGGCCAGAGCAAAGGCCAAAGAGCCGATGTAGGGCCCCATCCATTCAAACAAAGAAAGATAAGTATACCGGAACAGGGACATGCCCCCATCCACCCGTATAAAGTGCATGAAAATAGCCAGATATTCGGAGAGGAGATAGAGGAACAGCGCATTCATGCCCATGACCAGGAAGAAGGTGTAATTCACCCTGCGGGCCGCAAGGTTGGTGGTGTACAGGATCACTGCCATGGCCAGCAGGTCGAGCCCGACGGTGAGCAGTACATACGAACTGGTCCATAGCTTCTTGTTAATGGGGAAACCGAAATTCCACACATAAGCGGCAAACAGGAGCGCCAGCCCGGCCAGCATCGTTTTGGCGATCTTCTCATAATCGATCTCCCCCCGCACCAGGTAGGCTCCGAATAGATAACCGGCGATAACGTTTACCACCGAGGGCAACGTGCTCAGTAATCCTTCCGGGTCGAACGGAATTCCCTCGCCCATGTAGAGGTGGCCTTCTCCGAGCAGGAATCGGTCCAGTTTCAGGACGGCGTTACCTTCCAGGCTGTAGTCGCCAAAGATGGAGAGAAGGGCCCAATAAACCAAAAGAAAGGCGGCCGACCAGGCCCACAGCGCCCGCTCCGACAGGAAATGGATCATGATCGATGCAATAAAATAACAAAGGGCAATACGCTGCAGAACCCCGGGAATGCGCGTCTCCGAGAAAGGAATGGGGAGCAGGCTTCCCCCGTCCGACCATTTAAAGAAGGGTACCCAGTACATCAGATACCCCAGCAGGAAAAGGATAATGGTCCGGCGCAGGATCTTAGCGAAATAGGCACTGAAGGGTTTGTCCTCCCACTTTCGGTTGGCAAATACCAGGGCGTTACCCACAGCAAAGAGGAAAGAAGGGAAAACCAGGTCGGTGGGGGTAAACCCATGCCAGTTGGCGTGCAGCAATGGGGAAATGGTGGCTGACCAGTCTCCAGGTGTATTGACGATGATCATGAGGAAAATGGTCATTCCGCGGAATGCGTCGAGGGCTTCAAATCTTTTCATGTGGATGGCTTTCGTTTTGCCACCAAAATAGGGAATTCAAAAGAGAGGAAAAAAGCAAAGTCGAAATGTAAAGCGCCATGGAGCATAAATAAATGGGATCAACAAAAAAATGGCGCTCCATCTTGCATGTGAAGGTAGAGCGCCATGTAGATTCCCCATTATAATATAAGTGCACCGCAAATTAAAAAGAGTCCACCGGGGCAACCTGTACAAATCTTGCAAAGATTAGCACAAATCTTCCATTTTGGCTCTTAATCATTGCCTTGCCCTTGTTTGGGCCTACTTTCTGCTGATCACAAATTCCTTACCCAATTCCTGCTCTCCGGCGATGCGCACCTTCATGAAATAAATGCCGCTGCTCAGGCCGGGAAGACTGATGCGTACAGGGCCTACCGGCAGTTCGGCAACCTCCTGTTCATGGACGAGCCCTCCTAACATGCTGTAGATATGCAGCGTAGCGGGCATGCCCTGGTACTGCTTGAGGTCGGCCATCACTTCCCCGCTGGCAGGGTTGGGATACAACAGGAAGCCGCGTTCGGCAAAAGCGGAAGCTGCCTCCACATCTGGTAGTATGGATGGCCCGTCGCCTGATCCGGGGGAGTTGGCCGCAACACAGATGGAAGAGCATTCATCGAAGTACTCATTGATGGTGGCTACCGCGCTGTTGATGGTCGTGGGGGTAGTATTGGCCAGGCCCGCCAGTACCCGGTTGGCATGGTTGAGCAGGTCGAGCACGGTTGGGTTGGCCGGGAGGCTGTTGAGTACCGACCAGGGGAAGCTGAAACAAGCCTGGCTCAGCGGCAGGTTGGCCAGGTTGGGGTCGTACCGCACGTTGAGGGCCAGGGTCATGGCCTGGGCCAGCAGGATGTTCTGTATCCTTCCATCGCTGTAGGATGGGATGGGGGAAATATCGCAACTGGGCGACTGCACCATGATGTCACCCATATTGGCCGGCAGGGCGGCAGCGTTCCCTCCTCCCGGCAGAAGTTCAAAGATACAGGACAGATTGGCCTGGCTGATACTGATGGAGCGGTACCCGACAACTCCGACTACCAAGGGGCCGTTTGTGAGTATGCCCTGAAGGATCTGAGTGGTGGTTTGTCCGTTGAAGGACCCACCGGGATTGCCCCAGAAGCCCATAGTAAAGCTACAGGCCAGCTGGCAATTGGGCGATGGGGTGTGGACACAGGCGCCGGTATACGGGTCGCAAGTGTCGATGGTGCAGGGGTCTCCGTCATCGCAGTTTACCCCGTAACAAGGATTGCAGTTGGGGTCGGGCTTGTGCATGCAGGCCCCGGTGTAGGGGTTACACGAATCGATGGTGCAGGGATTGCCGTCGTCACAATTTCTGGGCTTGTGGATACAGGCGCCGGTATAGGGGTTGCAGTAATCGATGGTGCAGGGGTTGCCGTCATCACAGTTGACGCCTTGGCAGGGCGTGCAGTTGGGGTCAGGCTTATGTATGCAGGCCCCAGTGTAGGGGTTACAGGAATCGATGGTGCAGGGGTCTCCGTCGTCGCAATTCCTGGGCTTGTGGATGCATTGCCCGGTCTGTGGGTCACAGTAGTCGATGGTGCACGGGTCGCCATCGTTGCAATTGACGCCCTGGCAGGGGTTACAGTTGGGGTCGGGCTTGTGGATACAGGCGCCGGTATATGGGTTGCACAAGTCAATGGTGCAGGGGTCTCCGTCGTCGCAGTTTTTAGGCTGGTGGACACACTGCCCGGTCTGTGGGTCACAGTAGTCAATGGTGCAGGGGTCTCCGTCGTCGCAGTTCCTGGGCTTGTGGATGCACTGCCCGGTCTGCGGGTCGCAGTAGTCCACGGTGCAGGGGTCTCCGTCGTCACAGCGGGGCAGGTGTACGCATTCCCCCGTTTGCGGGTTATAGACGTCTTCTGTACAGGGGTTGTTGTCGTCACAACAGGCCTGCCGTACGTGGTGGCACTGGCCGTCAGGGCCTACGTAATCCATGGTATTGGGGTCGTTGTCGTCGCAGTCGATAGGTTCGTGCCGGCAGATCCCCCAATTGTCGCAATAATCATGGGTGGCGGGGTTGCCGTCGTCGCAATTTTTAGGAAAGTGCAGGCAGTTGCCGTTTATATCCACTACGTCTACAGTGCAGGGGTTGCCATCGTCGCAAACCAGGTCAGCGCAATCGACCTTGATGTGGAAGCAGTTGCCGCAGATGTCCTCCACATCCACCGTGCAGGGGTCTCCATCATCACAACCGCTGGGTGCGGCCTGGGCATTGGCTGGCCCGGTAGCCGTGAACAATAAAGTGAGGAAAAGGAATAATCGGTTAATAGTCTGAAGGCTCATAATAAGAAGGTTTAACTGGGTTTAAAAAAAGTATTATTGGGGAAAACAGGACATACCAACCCCGTCTTCCGGAAGCGCGTAATGGTTCAGGAAGGCAATAAACTACCCCCACCGATCATGGCGTATGAGGGGGACATACCGATCCGGGGGGCCGGTTAAGCCTTGGACATTATTGTGCCTATTTGTGAATGTTGTTGGATGGGATTAATCTCAGTTTTGAATAATATTCTGTAAGAGGAGTAGGTGATGTGCTTGTTGTCTTTGATATGGGAGCTATTCAATATGTTTTATTATCAAAGGCTATTTCATAAAAATAAAATTTGTTTAGGATAAAAAGAAGGATTCAAGGATAAAAATTGGAAAGGATAATATGGAGTTAACCTCGCTGTCCCGGCAGTTCAGAATCATCGACTACTGTTCTCCCAACCTTCTGGCCTGGAACCACACCTCATCCTCGTTGTCGGGGTCTCCATTGTAGTTGACGGTCACCTCTTCTCCGGCTTCAATTTTCCGCAGGGCGTAAAAATCGAGGGTGGGCCCTTCAAAGTCCGCCCGGTATTCTGCGTTTGGCTCGAAGGAATGGTTGTACAGGGAACCGAATCCGAGGGCGATGGCGCACAGTTCGTCGTCTTCTCCCCAGATGAAGTAGTAATCGTACAGGGCCGTCTGGTCGATGAACTCCCGCTCGGACCCTGGCATCACGATAACCGGGCATACCTCGATCAGGGTGCCTTCAGGAATAGGCGCCGCCGTAAAAACGCCCCGCCCGCCCAGAGGGCTGGGGGCGATGAAGAGGGATGGAATGCGTTGCATGAACGTGTAATGTGCTAGGGTATCTCAACACTGAGATCTCCAAAATCCCAAAGGATCTTTGCCCAAAATTAGAAGGAATATTCCAATTCGCATTGTTTCAGTACCTAAAAGAAATAGCGGGCGGAGGCTTAAGGTTCCTGCCGGAATATCCTGCTCAATAAGGTGTACAACTTTGGGTGTTTACGCTCAAATTGCTCCGGTTGGGAGAAGAAATACTCGGCGGCCACACTGAGGAACTCCGCCTCGTTGGTGGCGCCGTAGGGGTTGATGTCCGAGTCGTATGCTTTGATCTCCTGGATCTCATGATGCATCATTCTGAGCCAGGGCACGACATATTCCTGGGGAATGAGCACCTCCGGAATGCCGTCGGTGGAGCCGTCTGCCTTGTCCAGCAGGTGGATGAATTCGTGGATGCCGACGTTGTGCCGCCGCTCCGGATGGGCAAAGCTCGCGCGCAGGGCCGGCTGGGAGAGGATCATCATGCGGTTCATCGCCCCGCTCCCTACCATGCCTATGATGTTGCGCTGGGCAGCCTGTACCTGATAGTCTTCATCAAAGGTATCCGGGTAAAGCAGCACCTCGTTGAGGTTGCGGTACCGCCAGCCGGGAAACCCAAAGAGCGGTATCACGGCGCTGGCGGCCACCAGCAGGCGGTCGGCTTCCGTCACTTCCGTTTCTACGCCGGTGATGGCCACCTCGCTCAGGAATAGGGCAATACTTTCTTCGAACCTCTTCTTGTCCGCCTCTGGCAGGCGCCGGTAGAAATCGACCTTCTCCGCCAGCAGGGCCCGCTGTGCCACGGCCAGCGGCCGTACCCGACGGCGCCGGATGAACCAGTACCAACCCAGCCATACCAGGAAGGCCAGGAGAAGGATAGTGAGCAGAAAGGCTACATCAGACATGGCCGGTTTTTCACAAAGTTAAGGAATTCGGGAGGGAAGCGGTAAGGTAGGATGCCGTTCCAGCAAGGATGCCGGCACCGGCCGGGTTTTCTTAAGCTGTCCCCGTTCATCCTCCACAACTCCACTCAGGCCCTACTTGCCTTCTTTTACTTTCTTCAGCATCGCCCGTGCATTCTCCCCTATGCTGCCGTCGGGGTCCATCTCGATGGCTTTGGTATAGTATTCGATGGCCCTTTCTGTATTTCCGGCCTTCCAGTTGGCTTCCGCAAGGCTGTCCCAGGCGTTGGCCGATTCGGGAAAAAGTTTGGTGATGAACTGGAAAACGAAGAGGGCCGGCTCCAGCTGATTGCTGTTCAGTAATCGGTAGCCGGTGTTGTTGAGCTCCTCTTCAAAATCGAAGAAGCGATAGGCGGGGTCTTTGATCATTCTTTCAGCCTCGGACTCCAGTTCGTCCAGTCTGCCGGCCATATACAGTTCGGTCAGATAGGCCATGGGGTCCAGGATGAAGTTGTCACTGGAGAAATTGAGGGCTGCTTCGAGCACCGGATCCCGGTTGGAACGGTAGTCTTCGAAGCTCATGTCCACGGCCAGGTGGGGCGCCAGCCAGGGGCCGTTCTCCCACTGGGGCTTGTCCTGCCACCAGGCGAAGGACAAGTAGACAGCCAGCTTGCTGTTGGGAAGTTCCACCCGGTTGTTGTCGCCATAGAAGTTGATGTTCTCGGCGGTGGGTTCACCGACAAAGATAGCGTTGGTATAGTTGTCCAGTTCATTGACCAGGTTCTGGCAGGCGGAGAAGGTGCGCCGCCCGATGATCACGAAGAACTTCCCGGGTTGGTTGATCTTCTCGGTGCGGATGATACCCGTCACGATCGGTTTGTTCTTGTAGTTGTTGCCGCCGCCGTTGAGGCGGACGTCCAGCACCAGGCGCTCTACGTCGTTCTTTTCAATGAAATCGAACACCCGCTCGTAAAAGGCCGGAATGGCCTCGCCAGGATCGTCCTGTATCTGGCTGTGGCGGACGTAAACGGTTTTGTGCTCCGGAAGGTATTCGTAGTAGTAGATCTTGTCCAGGTTTTTCAGGTAGAAAGGCGTGGCGCTTTGATCGCGGGAAGCCAGCCATTCGCCCTCTGGTTGGGTGAACCCGTATTCTGCCGGAGAATCATGGCCTTTAGCTTCCACTGCGGTGAAGGTTTGATCGAAAACCCTGCCGCCCTTTTCCAGGGTGAGCCGCACCTCGTTTTTCAATTCCTGGCTTATGCCCTGGGCGTGCAGCACTTCGGGAATACACAGGTAGGTGAGTCCGTAAGCTTTAAAGAACTGGCCGTTCTCCGCCGGCACTACCGGGCGGATGGCAGCCAGGGCTTCCTCTACCGGGACGCCTTCCACTTTAAGCACCCGGGCGCCCAGGGCCTGTTCGTAATCCTTGTGAACGCCTTCTATGTATATGCCATCGCTGAAATGGTACAGATTGGCCGGCAACTTGTGGTATGTTATCGGGCTACCCCGGAAACTGAGGACGGTATGTCCATACTGGAAGGAGGCAACGATCCGCGCCAGCCCGGTGTAGATCTCGTGTTCCTTCAGGCCGGGGATGGACTCATAGAGCTTGTCCACCTCTGTGTCGAATTGTTCGGCAGTGACCTTTTTAAACAGAAAGGGGTAATCCTGATGGACGGTTTGCTGTAAGAAGCGGAGGTCTTCCCGCCAGCTTTCGGCCGATAGCTGGGTTTGGGCATAGGTGCTGGAAATAAATGTGGAAAGGAAGAGGAGTAGAGTTAGTTTTTTCATAATCGGGTTTTGAAATAAAGATACGATGTACGGGGGAAGGTTGCACGGGAGCAGGAGTTGTATATATATGGCCGTTTTTGTGGCATTTACTGGAAAAGCGAGAATAAACTCCTATTTTAAGGGCCCGGAGAAGAATAACTTCCCCATTTGATACGGCTCTTTTTCCGCCAGGCCGCGTTACGGGATCGGTTGCGTAGCGCCACTATGCGCCCTCCCCGCGCCTTGCCTGTCTCCGTCGGCCATAGCCTTTGGCGACGAGCCGACGAAAAAATAGCTCGCCTGAAATGAGGAAATTATTTTTCTCCGGCCCCTAAGCAACAATTGCAAAAAAAAGATCAATGAAGAAATCAATAGTCGTAGTACTGGTTTTTATACTTGGATGTGCGGGTAAATACAATGAAGATCAATTGGTGGGTAGCTGGAAAGGGGTGGAATGGAAAGATGTGACGAATGAAAAAATAATTGATACGCCAGTGGCCTTTTCCTTTAAGGAAGATGGCCGGTACGAGGCAACTGCCGGCACTTCCTCCGAGAAGGGCAAATATTGGATCTCCGGTGAGAATCTACACACCCAGGAAGATGGGAAGGCGGAGAAAAAAGTGAAGATCACCAAGCTGCAGAACGACACGCTGGTTTTTCAGATGAACCGGGCGGGGGTGATCGAGGAGATAATGGTGGTGCGGGGGGAGTGAGTGGTTTATTGGACTTTTTTCCAAATTATTTTCAGGTCATACCCAACAATAGTAGCTGGCCTTGCAGAGGGAAGGCCAATATGCCCCCTCTTTTTTTCATGCTACTTAAACCGGGGTTCATTGTCCCGTTTTCGCAGTTCACCGGAAGGCGCATGCGAAAAATGGCTGGTTTCCATTATCTTATCGCTCTGTATAACGCTCAATAGTAAAACCAAATAACACTGGTAATTTTGTCAAAATTGCTAACGTTCTCTTTGGCGGCGCCGTTTCTTCAGTTGGAGGGCGGCGTTCTGCCTTTTCGGGCCTATTTTCCGTTCTGAAGTTCATCCCATACTCTTGCCTGGGTAATGTTCAGGAAATGTTTGTCGTAGGTGATAATTACGCTGCCCGTTTCGACAGCCGAAGCAGCGATCCAAATATGATCTTTCTCATCGCCACATTTCCTCATCAATGTCTTCAAAGGACTTTACGGCTTTGTCGAAATCTTCGGCTTCTTCCTTTGTCCAATCTCCGAAAAAGGCCGATACATCCCGTTTGGGCACTTCCTGCTCAGATAAGTTCAGCGCCCTGCGAAGGAGTTTTTTTACTACTTTGTTTTGACTCAACCCGGTGGATTTGGCAAGTTCTTCTATAGCCCTGGCCAGGTCGGCATCCATGTTGTGTATCGTAAGTGATTTCATGGGTTTGCTGTTTTGATGAAAACTTCGTTGAACCACTTCTTGTTTGATGGTGAACCAAAGTTAAGGATTTCCTATTGCAAATTCAATTGGGCAGGGTAATGGAACAGGCTTGGGAACCTTCCCAGTATTAAACCTGGCCGTGCATCCTGGCGATCATCCGCCTCAACTCCTCCCGCCAGTGCCCGAT
Organism: Lewinellaceae bacterium; assembly: GCA_020636405.1. Classification (GTDB taxonomy): domain Bacteria; phylum Bacteroidota; class Bacteroidia; order Chitinophagales; family Saprospiraceae; genus JACJXW01. The sequence goes on from JACJXW010000004.1 coordinate 1,714,364, forward strand.
CTCCAACCCGAATACCTCCTTGATCTTCCCCTTGTTCAGTACGCTGTAGGGCGGCCGCAGGGCGGCAGTCGGAAAGTCCTTCGTCTCAATGGGCAATACCCTGCATTCGATACCCGCCAGCTCGAAGATGGCCAGTGCAAAGTCGTACCAGCTGCAGACGCCCTCGTCGCTGAAATGGTAGATGCCCTTTAGCCTGTCACGGGGCACTTCGCCCTGTTCCACCTCACGGATCATCTCCAGGGTGGCGCGGGCCAGGCCGCGGGCGTAGGTGGGGGTGCCCACCTGGTCGAAGACGACTTTCAGCTCGTCCCGTTCTTTGCCCAGGCGCAGCATGGTCTTCACGAAGTTGTGGCCGAAGGAGGAGTAGACCCAGGAAGTGCGCACGATGAGCGTTTGAGGATTGGCCGCCAGGGCCGCCTGCTCGCCGGCCAGCTTGGTACGGGCGTAGACGCTTTGAGGCGTGGTGGAATCCCCCTCTTTGAAGGGCGTGTTCTGCTGGTTGTGGTAAACATAGTCGGTGGAGTAGTGTACCAGAGGGATACCCTGCCGGGCACAGGCCTCGGCCAGCCAGCGCGGGGCATCGACGTTGCCCTTGTGGGCGGCATCGGGTTCGCTCTCCGCCTTGTCAACGGCGGTATAGGCGGCGCAGTTGATGCAGTAGTCGAAAGCATGGACGGCAAAGAATTCGCGGATGGCAAGCTCCTGTGTTACGTCCAGTTCTTCCCGGCCGGTAAAGGTGAAACGGAAGCCTGGATAGGCCTGCTCCAGCTCGCGAAACTCGCGCCCCAGCTGCCCGTTGGCCCCGGTGACAACGATGTGTTTTAGTGTAGGTGTGTATGTGTGCATTCGTACATTTATAAGGGCACTCCGTTTCTACCGTTCACCATCCAACCATCCCGATAGCCCCCATTAAGCCAGCAATATAACCATCCAACCATCCCGACAGCCCCCATCAAGCCAGCAATATAACCATCCAACCATCCCGACAGCCCCCATCAAGCCAGCAATATAACCATCTAAAAAAAAGCCAGCCCCAGCAGGAATAAAAACGGCGCCGCCATGCCCGACCAGAAGATCAGCTGGTAAGCCCGCCGCCGGTAATCCATCGCCATCAGCGGTTTGCGCATGCTTTCCACGATCATACCGGCATTGTACAACAGGTTGGCTATGCCCATGTAGATGAGGTAGAGTACGATCTGGAAAAACAGGGCCCACCAGCTGAATTCAAAGGCGGCAAAGCGGTACTTGCCCAATCCTGATTCGATGATTCCGTAGTACAAGAGAACCGCCATGATACCGGCCAGCAGCAGCGACCGGTTAAAAGGGCCTCGTTGCGCTTCCCACCATTCGAAAGCCCCATCCTTACTTAGAGGGCGGGTAAACTCTTCATCCAGCGTATGTCCTTCACGGGGCCTCTCTCCACGTATGGTGCGCACCAGATATAAGGACAGCGGGAAAATGCCGGCTGCCAGTATGGCGATCATAAAAAGTACCAGTACTCCCATTGCTACTTTTCCATAATGTATTTGTCCAATCCCTCCCCAAAGCCGTTCTTAACGACTTCCTTTACGGCGTATCCCTGTTTTTCGTAAAAGCCAAAAGTATGCTGCGAAGTGCTCAGCCTGAGGGCATAGCCCGGATAGCGCTCCTGCATCAGGCGCAGCCGATATTCGGTCAATTGCTGCCCGTGGCCCCGCCCGTGGTGATCCGCATGGATCATGCCCCAGGCCAGGTTGGCCAGCCTTAGATCCGGCAGCGTATAAAAACCCCCGCAACCGATCACCGTGCCCTCCACTTCCAGCACAAAATAATCCGTCAGGCCCGGCTTGTCCAGCCAACTGGTGAACAGCGGCAGCTCTTCCGGAGCGAAGTACTTCGGCAGGTTGCTGCCGAAGATGTCCAGGCAAGCCCCGCGGTCGGATGGGGTGTATAGTCTAATAAATGTCATGAATCAAATCCTTGGATTTAAGCGTGCTCAAGGTAGGGAGATTGAAGGGGAATGGCAACTGGGCAGGGAGAATTACCAACTCCCGCCGCCGCCGCCGCCAAACCCACCACCCGAGCTGCCCCCGCTCCCCGAACCACCCGGCGAACTGCTGAAGGCACTTTCCACCTGTTGCATCCCCGATTCGAAGGAACTGGCGAACGACTGAAAGGAGTTGCCGTGATGGTGGGAACCGATGTACCAGCGCGGGGGCTCCGTAAAGAGGCCTTCGAAATGGGCCGCCCACCCTTTAGCCATGCCGAAGGCGATGGCAAAGGGCAGGGTCTTTTCAAAATAGGCAGGGTCGTCGGCCAGCAGCCGCTCGATGCGGCCGCGGTCCGCTTTGTCGACGAACATCCGGAAGCCATACAATTGCTGATACACTTCCATCCCCTGCTTGTTCTTCTTCAGCATGGGACGGTGGACGATAAAGGTGGCCAGGGCCGCCAGGAACATACCGCCGGCGGCGGCCGGTTGATCCAACCATATGAAGCCCAGGGCCAGAATGGCGGAGATAATGGCAGCCGCCGGCATCATGCCCCATATCATCCTGGAATGCGGGGTATGCAGCTGGCGTTGCCGCACCGCCCGCTCGATCTCATTTTGGGCGGAGCTCATCGTTTTGTAGAACTCGTTCTTCAAGTCGCTTAACCGCACCGTATCTCCGTCGCGGAACAGCCGGTTGAAAACGGTGTACTCGTAATCGGGCAGGCCGTCGGGGAGGGCTTCCTTCTTTTGGAATTCAAAGTCGGGCGATGAGAACAGGCCGAACAGCTTCTCTTCTTTGACTTCCCGTATCGTCAGGTAGCCCAGCCCGCCCCAATAGGGGAGGAGGGCGACGACATCCTGCCGGTCTGCCTTGTCATCGATGAAAACGCCGGCCTCGGCAGGGGGCAGCCCTTCGGGTGGGTAATACTGCACCATCTTGACAAAGGGCTCGTCGCGGCCGAAGCGGAAGAACAACCAGCCCAGCAAGCCCAGCAATGCCGCCGGAATCCCGGCCAGCCCGTAGTTCTGCAGGAAGGATTCAACTTCGGAAGGCCGTTCGATCAGGGTAGGCGGCAGGCGGATGGCCACCGTCACGCCCTCTCCCGGAGCGTAAGGCTGGGTGGAGTGCCCGGAGAGCAGGCCGTTCTCCCAGTCGGCCTCGGCGTCATCGCCCTGCTCCCCGGCGTAACCGGTGAACAACCGGTAGTCGCTCCGCCCCAGGTTCACGCCCTCGGGAAGTTGTATCCTGAAGGTGACGTACTCGATCGGTACTTCCCAGTCGTTGCCGGTGAGGTTCCAGTAAAATTCGGTATGGTTTTCCTCGAAGAGCCAGGCCCGCTTCACCTTGTAGCGGAGGATGTAGCGTTGCTGGGCCTCCACGTACGCGTCGGGGTCGCCGATGCGGATGCGCAGGTTGCCGTTCTCGTATTCGCGCTTGAATTTGCGGCCTTCCACCTGGATTTCGGAAATGCCGATCTTGTACTTCTTGCCGCCGATCCGGTAGCGGTAGGGAATAACCCGGTATATGCCATGGCGGGGCTCGGAGAAGGTGACGTCGATCGTCTCCGTCACTTCAAAGAAACCGCTTTGGTCAATGCGGACCTCGATATCGAACCGGTCGATAACGAAGTACTCGGCCAGGGCGGGGGCCTGGCCGAGGAGCAGGAGGAAAAGGAATAGGATATGTTTAAACATCAGGTTTTATGATCCTTATTATTTTTAGCCACAGCCTGCCGGGTTTCCGGGGCAGTTCCACCTGGCTGAACCCTGCAGGCTCCTAATCTCCGATAAACACTGCGGGCTTAGCCATACTGGCACCAAAGTGAAACCCGTCCGGTTGAGTCAAAATTCCACCTTGACGTTCTCCCGTTCCTGGCCCTCGATCTCGAAAAAGGGATAGGTGGTAAAACCTCCCATCTGGGCGATGACCATGGAGGGAAAAGATTCGACATAGTTGTTGTTGTCTCGTACTACAGCGTTGTAGTAGCGCCGGGCGTTCTGGATGTTGTCTTCGATGTCGGCCAGGGAGCGCTGCAGTTCGCGGAAGTTCTCATTGGCCTTCAGCTCGGGGTAGTTCTCGGCCAGGGCGAAGATGCCGCGAATGCCGGCGCCGAGGGCCTGCTCGGCCTGCGCCTGAGCGGCGTGGTCGCTGTTGGGCACCGCCTGTGCCTGATTGCGCAGGTTGATGACTTTCTCCAGGGTCTCCTGCTCGTGCTGGGCGTAGCCCTTGACGGTGTTGACGATGTTGGGAATGAGGTCGTAGCGGCGCTTGAGTTGCACGGAGATGCCGCTCCAGGACTCTTCGGCCTGATTGCGAAGGCTGACCCCTTTGTTGTAGGTCATGACGGCCCAGAGGCCCAGGATGACGGCGACTGCGAGGAGGATGTACATATTCTTTGGTTTTATGATTTTTGCCTTTTATGCTTCCCCAAACATCTCTGCCTTTACTGCTTCAATCTTGTATTCAAGGGAATCGCCATGCAACAATTTGGAAGGGGGCTCAAAATTTCCTCCATGCCGTTCTATCGTCATGGAATTGATCAACAGGATATCTTCCTTTTCCAGGTAATTCATTTCCAGTTAGGCAAGAGACTCGAAAACCTCATCCTGTTGGTCGAAATCTTCATTGATCATCTTCTCCTGCTTCTTCCTGCGATCAGCTTGCTCCTCGTTTATTGTGATTTGGTTTTCAACAAGGATTTCTCGAATGATGTCTTTGAAATACTTTGGATTTTCAAAAAGTATTTCAAAGGCCACCGACTTAAGGGTTCTTCTATCTATATCGCTGGTATTTATGTTTCACCTGATTTTTTCTTGAAGATAATTTTTTCCTAAAAATATTCCAATCTTTTTTGATTTGCCAGCCTTTGCAACTGAGCAGGCCGTAATTTTACCTCCCATTCATTTCTATGAAAAACAGCTTATGCTGGTACAAGTCCATGCCTTTTTACACAATCCCGTAAATCCAAATTCGGTAGTTTCTGCATTCCTTTGCAAAGCCCGGTCAAACGCCCGCCAGCACCTCCAGCACCTCTATCGTTTCCATATTATTGAACCCGGCTGCTTAACCATTTACACTCCGGTTTACTCCTTCCGATGTTCCCCGAACGCCGGCAATCCCTGGTCCTTTTCCGACAAGATCAGATCCTCCTGGCTGATCCCCCAGTCGATGTCCAGCGTCGGGTCGTCAAACCGGATGCCGCCTTCGTGCTCTTTCGAGTAGTAGTTGTCGCACTTGTAGAAGAATTCCGCCGTTTCGCTGAGCACTACGTATCCGTGGGCAAAACCCCGGGGGACGTACAGCTGGCGTTTGTTCTCAGCACTGAGCACCAGGCTGTAGGATTGGCCGTAGGTAGGAGAACCTTCTCGAATATCGACGGCCACATCCAGCACTTCGCCCTGTAGCACGCGCACCAGCTTGGCCTGCGCGTAGGGCTCTACCTGGTAGTGCAACCCGCGCAGGACGCCGTAGGACGAGCGCGCCTGGTTGTCCTGCACGAATTCGGCGATGATGCCGCCTTGTTCAAAAAGATTCTGATTGAAAGATTCAAAGAAGTAGCCGCGGGTGTCTTCCCACACATTGGGGAGGAATACCTTAAGGCCATCAATGGGTGTATCAATAAATGGCATGGAGCGAGCAGTTCTACTTTTTTCTGAAGAACACCGAGATCGGCACTCCTGTGAAGTTGAAGTTCTTCCGCAGCTGGTTTTCCAGATAATTCCGGTAGTTTTCCTTTACATGCTTGGGGTTGTTGCAGAAAAAGGCGAACGCCGGATAGTAGGTTGGCAGTTGCGTGACGTATTTGATCTTGACGAAACGGCCCCGGTGGGCAGGGGGCGGGTAGCGCTCGATAGCCTCCAGCATGACTTCATTGAGCTCCGAGGTTTTGATCTTGCGCTGCCGGTTGTCGTAGACTTCGAGGGCGACCTCAATAGCCTTGAAAATCCGTTGCTTTTCAATGGTGGAAATAAACACCACCGGCACATCCGTAAACGGAGCGATGCGGCGTTTGACCTCGGCTTCGTAATCGCGGGCGGTGTTGGTTTCCTTCTCTAACAAGTCCCACTTGTTGATGAGCAGGACGATCCCCTTGTTGCGGCGCTGCGCCAGGCGGAAGATGCTCATATCCTGAGCTTCGACGCCGACCTGGGCATCGATCATAAGGATACAAACGTCGGCCTCCTCAATGGCCTTGATGGCGCGCATGACCGAGTAGAATTCCAGGTCTTCGTGCACGCGGGCTTTCTTGCGAATACCCGCCGTATCGATCAGCAGGAATTCCTTGCCGAACTTGGAATATTTGGTATGGATGCTGTCGCGGGTGGTGCCGGCTATTTCGGTAACGATGTTGCGTTCTTCCCCCAGCAGGGCATTGGTCAGGGAGGACTTGCCCACGTTGGGCTGCCCCACGATGGCAAACTTGGGAATGTCGCTCACTTCCTCATTGTCTTCTTCAATGTGCTCCACTACAGCGTCCAGCAATTCACCCGAGCCGCTACCGGTCAGGGAGGAGAGGAAGTAGGTCTCTTCAAAACCCAGGCTCCAGAACTCGTTGGCGTCCATCATGCGCTGGTTGTTGTCGACCTTATTGACGGCAAGAAATACGGGCTTGTCAGAGCGCCGCAGCAGGTCGGCCACCTCTTCGTCCAGGTCGGTGATTCCCGTAGTCACATCCACCATGAAGATGATCACCCGTGCTTCCTGCACAGCAATTTCTACCTGTGAACGGATGGCCGCCTCGAATACATCCTCCGAATTCTTTACAAAACCACCCGTATCCACTACGGTGAAGGTCTTGCCGTTCCAGAAACTGGTGCCGTACTGCCGGTCGCGCGTCACCCCGCTGGTGTCGTCAATGATGGCCTGCCGCTCTCCGATCAGGCGGTTGTAGAAGGTTGATTTTCCCACATTGGGCCGCCCCACGATCGCTACTATGTTGTTACTCATGAATCTATCTTGGTAAAGGGCACAAAGATACAGGTTTTTTGGGACAGTGCTCCCGGCCTGGATGCATTTCTGTTCTCGGTCTCTTTTTCTTTTGACGTTCGGCGGTTTGGAGGTTTGGAGGTTAGGATGTTAGGACGTTGGGACGTTAGATGTCCCCACGCCCCAACCTCCCCACGTCCCAACCTCCCAACGCCCCAACCTCCCCACGTCCCAACGTCCCAACGTCCCAACGTATTACTCTTCCAACTCCCTCATCTTCTGCCGCAGCCAGCCCTTATTGGCGATAGCCCGGGCCTGTATCAGCTCGTTTTCCAGCTGCCGGAGTTGTTGCCGGAGGTATCGGTTGCCGGAAAGGCCCCGTTGCAGCCGCAGGTTGTTCAGCTTGCCGGCGATCTTCAAAAAGCCTGCGTTGGATTGCTTCTGGTAATCGGACAACTGGCGGTTGCGGCGGATGTATTTGCGGGAGGCTTCCAGCAAAGAAAAGAACGGTTCGGTCTCCTCCAACTCGTAGTAGCTCTTGAGTTGGATGATCTTGGCGGACATGTGGTAAAAGGCATCGGAAAATTCTACATCCTGCAGGGATTGCAGGGCCTGTTGATAGTTTTTCCTTTCGAATTCCAGCGCGGCGAGGTTGTAGGTGTATACGTTGTCGCGGACTTCCGGGGCAAGGCGCTCCCTGTAGTCGTGGATGAACTGTTCGGTCCATTCGAAATCCTGCAGGCGGATGCCGGTGGTTACGATGTTGATGTAGGTCCACTGGGTCATATAACCGTTGCGGAGCAGTAGTTCGCGTTCCAGCATTTCCTTGTAGAGGTCCAGGATCTGTTCGTAGTATTGGGTTTGGCCCGAGTTGATCTTTTTGACGCAGAAGTTCTGCGCGTAATCGTACAAGTCGTTCAACTCTTCCCGGGGGAAGACGTGGGGGTTGTGGTACAGCAGCCGGCGCACCTCCTGGTAGTTTTGGGTGTCCTCGCCCTGTAACATCAGCAATGTTTGGTGATAAGCCTGCAGTGCGGGTTCCTGCCGGAGCCAGCCGGGGGCTTGCTCAAAGGCTTGCAGCAGGGTATCGATGAAGTGGCATTGGTATCCGGCATTGATGGCCTTATTGCGGCTGGCCATATCGCAGGCGGTGCGCAGTTTATTGCAGAAATAGTAGAGGTCGAGCGTGTTGCTCATCTCCTGAAGGTGTTCGCTGTATCCTCTTTCCTCCTGCAGCAGGGCATAGCGGTCCATCTGGCCTGCCAATAGTTGCCGGTGGAAGTAGTATTGATGGCTGCGGCCTTCCGTTTGATCCAGCAGTTGCTGATAGCGGCGGACGCTGTGTGGGATGTGCCGGTCCATGCGCCGCTGCAGGATGGCCTTCATGAGGTAGGCCCGTTTCAGCGGCTGCTCCTGCTCCAGGGCGCACTGGGTGAGGTATTCGTAGAGCAGCTGCAGGGTGTCGGAGATTACATTGTTCAACCGTAACTCATCGAACGGGAAAACGGCGCCGAAGACAGCCGCGAAGGCCTGCTCCTTGTTCAGCGCCAGATCCTGGAAATCTGGCGCGTACTCCAGGAGGTAGCCTGTGAGGCGCTGTATCTTGCGGTTTTTGTTGAAGAACGGAGAGTGGACCAGTTCCCGAAACCGGGTCCGTTCCCTGGTGTTGAGTTGCCGAAGCGCATCGATGAGCTTATAATTGTCCATAGGTGCCGGTTTTTCCGGATGAATGAATAAATTTTTGTAACTGTTTAGGACTGCCCCGGACGGTATTTCCTGCCTTTGTTTTTATGGGCGGCGCAAAGCCGGGCATTTTATGCCGCTGGCCTAAATAGTTACAATTTTGCTTAAATCGAAAATTATTTGCTGAAAAAATCTATAAAAAAGAAGGATAGAGTCAGTAAATAAAAGAATAAGATAAAAGGAATTGAAAATAAAAATCTATAACTATCAAAAAGTGTACTTTTTTCAGGGCAGCCCTAGGCCTACTTTTGTACAGTCCGAATTATAGTTCCATCAACAGATCGAAAATTGCAGCTTATATGAAACAGCTTTTCCTTGCTTTATTTGTGCTCCTCCTGGGTTTACCGCTCGGCGCCCAGTCTTGTTTTTCCATGTACATCTCCACCGAAACGGCAACACCGGGTGAAACCATTTGCCTGGATGTAAAGGCGGAAGGGGCCGACAATTTACTGGGCCTGCAATACACCATGAAGTGGGATACTGCGGCCCTGCGATTCAGTTACCTCGAGAACTTCAACCTGCCCGGCCTGGGCGCGTCTTCCTTCAACACCGAGCCGGGTGCGGTCGAGGATGGGCGCCTCTCCGTCGCCTGGTTCGATGCCACCCTAAGCGGAGTGGACGTCTCCGCAGGGCAGGTGGTGTATTCCATTTGCTTTGAAGCGCTTTCTGCCCCGGCGGGCATGCAGCCCGTTTACTTCGACGGGACGCCAACCCCTGTTGAGTTCATTACGGCCAATGCGGAATTGATCACCAATTACGCTCTGATCAATGGCGGGGCTTACACCGGCAGCGGTTCGGCGCCCGCCATCACAGGAGCCTGCATTGTGGCTCCGGGTTGCCAGGGCGGCGGCTCGGCCAATATTTCTATTGCAGGAGGCCAGCCCCTTTACACCTTCGACTGGCAAAAGGACGGTATCACGGCCTCCACCAGCCAGAACCTCACTGCTGCTGGCCCCGGGCAGTACAGCCTGCAGGCAACTGATGCTCAGGGCCTGGTAGCCAGCGGTACCTTCGTCCTGCAGGGGCCTGCCATCGAAGCTTCATACAGCCACGAGTGCTCCGGAAGCGCCGGCAACTACACCGCCAACGTAACCTGTACCGTCACCTCCGGCGGCGCCGCCCCCTACACCTTCAGTTGGAGTACCGGCCAGGTGGATACCCACCCGCAGTTGAGTACCCTCAGCGGAGTCCCGGGCATAGGCAGCTACGCCGTCACCATTACCGATGCGGCGGGCTGCGAACAGACGATGGATACCCTCTGGATAGATTGCGGCCAGTCCGCCCAGTTCCTGACCGCTTACAGTTACGAATGCCACTTCTTTGGCAATGACTCCGCCCGGGCCGATTTGAGCCTGGTGGTCTGGAGCGGCGGCTCCCCTCCCTACACCTTCGAGTGGAGCAACGGGGAAGTGGATATCGATTCACTGTTCAGTGTGAATGAAGGCCTGTCCAATGGCGCCTACACCGTCACCATCACCGATGCGAACGGCCTGGTATATATGCCTCAGCCTGCCGTTGTCGATTGCGTGCCTGTAGCGCAGGACTTTACCGTAGGGTCCTCTTATGAGTGTACCTTCTTTCCGGCTGAAGACTCCGTCAGCATCGATATTACCACAGTGGTTTGGACCGGGCCGCAACCTCCCTATACCTTCACCTGGAGCACCGGCGAGGTGACGTCCGATACCATGAGTTCGTCCGTTACCGTTTCGGTGGCGGGTACCTACAGGGTTACCATTACCGATGCCGTGGGCAACACTTATGTAGAAACAGTTGCCATTACCGATTGCGGGCCGGCAACCGGCAAGATTGTCATAGAAGAGGCCTCAGCCCTTCCGGGCGCGACAGTTTGTGTGGACGTTACCGCCGCCCAAATGCAGGATCTGGACGCCCTTCAGATGGCCATCGGCTGGGACCCTGCGCACCTGGCGCTGGATATGGTACATCCCGGCCTGGCCTCTTCAGGCTTCATCTTGTCCGATACCGCTACCGGCCTGTTCCGGCTGGACTGGAACAGCAACGGTACACCGTTGGACATAGGAGCGGAAACGCCCTTATTCCAATTGTGCTTCCGGGTGCTGGCGCCCGTTGGGCAGAGCGTACCCCTCCGCTTCCATACGAACTTACAGACACCTGAAGCTTACGACAGCAACGGCCAGCCAATTCCTTTCGACTGGCGGGACGGCGCCGTCCTGGTAGAACCAGATTCCCCGGATGATGCGGTGCAGCTGGTCATGGAGAGTGCTTCTGTAGATCCGGATAGCCAGGTGTGCCTGGATATTACGGCCGCCAATTTCACGGATATCGTGAGCGTACAGTTTTCCGTACGCTGGGATACGGCCTACCTGCAATTCGACTCCCTGATTATCGGCGCCTTGCCGGGGCTGTCTCCATCAACCCATTTCAATTTAAACAATACGGGCAGCGGTTTCCTGGCTTTCTCCTGGCTGCCGTCCTCCCTCAGCCCGGCCAGCCTGGCCGACGGGGAGCGCCTCTTTACCCTCTGTTTCAGAGCCTCTTCAGCGCCTGGTATCAGCACTGTCGCCATATCCTCCGTGCCTGTTCCGATCGAGGTGACCGACGGCAATGCCATCCTGCCCGTAAGCGTCACCAACGGTACAGTGACCACCCTTGGCCCGCAGGTGTGGCCGGGCGATACGGATACAGATGAAAACGTCAACCATTTCGACCTGCTCAACATCGGCCTGGCATACGGTGCTGGCGGGCCGCCCCGCCCCAACGCCAGCACCGAATGGGTACAGCAGCCGGCGCCGGACTGGCAGCAAACTACTCCGCTCTCTGGCGTAAACTACAAACACATCGATACCGACGGCAACGGCCTGATCGATGCTTCCGACACGCTTGCCATCGCCCGCAACTGGGGCCTGGCGCCCCAGGGCGAAAGAGGGGCAGATAACGCCCCCGAGGCCAACCGGCAGATCAATACCGTGCTCTACATCAGGCCGGATACCGTGGTTCTGGGTGAACCTGCTGTATTTGACGTCATCTTTGGTGAAGCTTCCACGCCGGCGGAGGAGGTCTACGGCCTGGCTTTCACCATCGTTTACGATACCGCCGCCGTGGAGCCCGGCAGTGCTTTTATGACTTTCGATAACTCCTGGATCGGACAGGAGCCGCCCGGAATCCTCACGCTGAGCCGCGACCGGTACGCCCACGGGCGGATCGATGTCGCCCTTACCCGCATCGACGGGCAGAATGTCTCCGGACAGGGCCCTATCGCCCAGCTTCACATTACCATTCAGGATGTGATCTTCCTGCGGGGCGCCAATTATGAAATGATCCTGAACATCGAGAATGTACGCCTGATCAACAGCGCAGAAGAATGGATAGAGGCCATCAGCCAGCCTTCTGTGGTCGCCATAGGGGATGTGTCCAGTTCTGTGGAAGATGCCGCAACCAAAAATCAAATGAAGGTGTTCCCGGTGCCGGCCAGCGGCCAACTCTTCGTCTACAGCCCGGAACTTCCCGTGCAGCGGCTCGAAGTGGTAAGTATGGAGGGCCGTACACTGGCCGTCGGGCAGAACACCAATGAACTGTCGGTCGCTGAATTACCCGCGGGCCCTTACCTTTTGCGCATTTGGACGGAAGAGGGCCTGAGCCTTCGGCGGATCGTTGTTATTCGTTAACTGGAAGCTTAAAAAATAACCACTCATGAAAAAGATCATCCTCTTTCTCATCGTATTCCTGGCTACTTGGGCCGCTACGGGCCAGCAGGCTTCCCTTTCCGGAACCATTCTGAGGCCCGATGGTACGGCGCTCGTTGGCATCACCGTAAAACTGCTGGATGCTCAGGGGCAACTGGTTGGGGCCACAGGGGTTGGCGGCGGCGGATCTTACCAGTTTGCCAACCTGCCTGCCGGGCAGGAGTATACTGTCGTCCCGGAACTACAGGGCCAGCCCCTCCTGGATGTCTCCACTTTGGATATGGTGCTGGGCGCCCGGCACATCCTGGGCTTGCAACTCCTGGATTCGCCCCTGAAAGTATTGGCAGCAGACGCCAACCTGTCGAATTCCCTGACCACTTTCGACCTGGTCCTGATCCGCCAGCTGATCCTGGGCATGGCCGGCGAATTTCCGGTAGACTGGCGCTTTGTGCGCACTACGACCCAATTTCAGAACCCGGAAAACCCCTGGATGGGCGTTACCGGCGATAGCCCTTCCGTGTTGTTGGAGGGAGACGTTTCCGGCTTCAATTTCTTCGCCCTCAAAATAGGAGACTTAAGTTGGTAGCTTTTTTTAATTTCTCTGAGGCTGTCCCGAAAGGAACTCCTGGCTGGATGCCTCTGAATTAAGTATCACGCCGAGGCGCAGAGCACGCAGTATCCACAAAATACTGTGGCACTCTGCGTCTTTGCGTGGTATTATTTGGCGCCCTCCGCAAGGCAACCTTGGGAAAACCTTGTCACCTCACCTTGGAAGATCCCACCTCAACGTGCTGTTAAAGCAGTAGTAAATATGTAACTTTTTATAATGCGGCACGTAATTACTGTCTCAATCAAGTTTGCGCTGTAGTGTTTGTAGATAGACTTACCCTGATACCATCCCCCCGGTTCTACCCCCACCAACTTCAAAAGGCCCTTGAACATGCAAAAACCGATCGCCACTTTAGTCTTTCTGATCTTATTCGCCACCCTTCGGGCTCAGCAATCCCCTTGCCTGTCGCTTTACGTTTCTACGGAAACGGCAGCGCCAGGCGAGGAGGTTTGCCTGGAGGTTTCCGCCGGCGCCTACGACGGCCTGCTGGGTGTCCTCTTTGAATTGCGATGGGACACCAGTGTGCTGGCTTTCCGGGGGGTGGAAAATATTCAACTGCCCTACCTGTACGAATACAATTTCAACCTGCTGCCGGAGGCCGTAGGCAGCGGTTTTACCGTCCTGTCCTGGTACGACCCTTCAATCGCAGGGATAAGCCTGCCGGAAGGCGCCCCGCTTTTCTCCCTCTGTTTTGAAGTGGCCGGGCAGGCCGGAGATTTTGGCCGGCTTTCCTTTGCCAAACGCAACGGCGACCTCGAACTGGCGGACGCCAATGCCAACGCTGTGGACGCCTACAGCCTGATCAACGGCGGGGTGTACGTTTCACAACAACCCGTAGCCGGGCCGGAGGTGATACAGGCCTGCGCCCAGGCAAACAACTGCCTGGGAGACAATACGGTGGAGATCGTTGTGGAAGGCGGACAGCAACCCTATTCGTATCAATGGATGCGGGAGGGCGCTCTGGTAGCCACCACGGCCAATCTTTCAGAGCCGATCCCCGGAGAATATACCCTTACAGTGACAGATGCAGCGGGCCGGCAGGCCAGCGGTTTCTTCTCGGTTGTACCGGAACGGTACCTTCAACTGGCGGACGCCCAGGTGTGGAGCACCTCCTGCGTGGGGGCGTCCGACGGAAGGATCGCGCTCCAGGTGGACAACGGCTCGGGGCAGTACGCTTACAGCTGGAGCCATGGAGCCGATACTCCGGAACTGGCCGGCCTGGTCGCAGGGCATTACACCGTCACGGTTACCGATGTGGTCACCGGCTGTTCGGAAACAGCACAGTTTGAAGTGTACGATGGCCGCCCCCGCCCCGTGGGTATAGAGGTGGATGCGGCTGCCTGTAATGCCGCCATCGGAGCGGTTCGCCTGCAGCTGAACGGCAGTTATTCTTTCCTGTGGTCGAATGGCGCCACTACCGAGGACATCGACAGCCTGGCCGCCGGAACGTACACGGTGACCATTACCCATGAGCAGGGCTGCTTCGCCCGTTCCATCCAGGTGCCGGAGCTCGAAGGGCCCTATTTCACCACCGCAGTAACCCAGCCCGAATGTGGGGGGAACAACGGCTCGATCGAAGTTCAGGCGCCGGGCGAGAACCTGTCCTTCCTGTGGAGCACCGGAGAGCAGGGCCCTGTATTATCCGGCCTGGCTGCCGGCCAATACCAACTGACGGTTTCCAACGGCGACGGATGTGCCTCGTCTGCCGGCTTCCAGCTGGTATCGGGATCCCTGCTGGCGGTGCCGGCGGTGAGCTGCCGCCCGGATGGGGCTGAACTGCTCTATACCGTCTGGGATGGCGGGCAGCCTCCCTATACCTTTGCGTGGAGCACCGGCCATACGGAGGTTTCCTCCCTCTCCAGCAAGGTTGACGGGCTGGCGGACGGAGTCTATACGGTATCGGTCACCGATGCGGCCGGCTGTACTTATATTGTGGATACGCTGAGAGCCAACTGCACGGGGCCGCAACTGGAACTTCAACTCTCCGGCACCTGCCGTTCTTATGCCGATACGGCTTTTACCGTGATAGAGGCAGTGGTAGCAGGTGGCGAGGCGCCCTATACCTTTGAATGGAGCAATGGCACAGTGGAAGAGCACGATGGGCCTTCCCGGATCGCTGTAGCAAGCAATGGCTTTTTTTCCGTCCAGGTTCGCGATGCTTCCGGCCAGGCTTTTGCAGAGCAGTGGATACAGGTATTCTGCCTGGAGCAGGAGCAGGCCTCCCTCCGCATCTCGGATGCCCTGGTTTACAATGGGGAGGCCGCCACGCTGGACGTTCGCCTGGGGCCTGTTTTCGGCCTGGATTCGCTGCGGCTGCCTCTTTACTGGGCAAGCCCGCAGTTGCGCCTGGATTCCATCACCGCAATGCAACTACCGGGATTGTCTACGGATAACTTTGAGCTGGAAACTTATACTGCCGGCGCCCAGAATTTCAGGTTGTTGAACCTGAATTGGAGCAACCCGGACGCTCTGCCGGTAGCGGCCGAGGAAGGGTTCCTGCTCTTCCGGCTCCATTTTTCCGTGGATGCCCTTCCGGGGGCTGCGGAATTCGTCCGCTGGGGGGATGAATGGCTGGGAGGGGAGGTGGAGCTGTTTCTGGACAACGGAGCGGCCCTGCCCCTGGCAACGGATAACGGGCGGGTCGACATCCGGTACTACAGCAATGCAGCTCCTTTGGTGCTGAAAGCCCAGGAGCAGATCGCCGCAACCCATTCATTTGCCTGTATAGAAGTGAAGGCGGATAATTTCTCAGAAATGATCGCCGCTCAGTTCTCCCTGCAGTGGGACCCCGATACCCTCCGCTTTCACTCCATACAGGCGGGGGAACTGCCGGGCCTCGATGAGAGCTCCTTCGGCCTGGCGGGAACGGATGGCGGGCAACTGAATTTCAGCTGGAGCACCAACGCTCCAAGGGGGCTGTCCGTTCCGGCGGGCACGCCGTTATTTTCGGTTTGTTTTGAAACTGCGGCGGCGCCGGGCTTCAGTGCCCTGCGGTTTATATCCGGGACAGTTCCCATACAGGCCAGCGCCTATACGGGCGTACTGGCCTACGCAGTACAGCATGGTGGGCTGAGCGTACTGGTTCCGGATGTATGGCCCGGAGATACGGATGCCAACGCTACCGCCGGCCATTTCGACCTCCTTAACATCGGGCTGGCCTATAATGCCACCGGCCCGCCGCGCCCTGTGGGCGGAACCGCCTGGCAGGGGCATATTGCGGAGCAGTGGTGGCAGGAGCTTCCCCGCTCGGGCGTCAACTTCAAACACATCGATGCCGACGGCAACGGCCGTATTGATGCGGCCGATACGGTTAGTATCACGCAGCACTGGGGGGCTGCCAATCCGTCTTTTGTTCCGGAGGCGCCACTCTTCGGGCACTTGCCCAACCTGGCCCTGCATACCCCATTTTACGTCGATGCCCAACCGGTGGAAGAAGGGCAACACGCCACTTTCGACATCATTCTGGGAGAAGCCCTGTTTCCCGCCCGGAACGTCTACGGGATAGCCTTTACCATCCGTTACGATACGGCGGCGGCGGCGCCTGGTAGCGCTGCCATCGGATTGAACGATTCCTGGCTGGGCAATGGGCTGCTTACCCTTTCCCGCAATCACGAGGCCGGAGATGCCATAGATGTTGCCATTACCCGGACGAATCGGACGGATGCCTTCGGATTCGGCCCTATCGCTCAATTGCAGCTGCTTATTCGCGATGCGCCTCAGAGCCACAACGTACATTTTCGCATTGAAAATGTGCGCCTGCTCGACCGCGACGAGCGCCCGGTATGGGTGCGAACGCCGGAAACGGCGGCGCCCATCGGCAGATTCATCAGTGGAACAGACAATCGGGCCGCTCCTGAATTGCTCAACTTGTTCCCGAACCCTACGCGCGGGCTGGCCTTCCTCGAAACCAACGGAGTGGAAGTCCAACGCATGGAACTGTACCAAACGGATGGTAGCAGGGTAGGGGAGTGGATGGGGGCAACAGCGTCCATAGACCTGCGGGGATACGCCCAAGGCTTGTATTTTCTGAAGATATTTACCGACCGGGGGGTGGTGGTTAAAGGAATATCGGTAGTGAGGTAGAGAGGGCTGTAGATGCTGAGGATGCTTTTTGGGCATCAAGGCCGGAAAAAGCATCCGCAGCATCGCTGTTTCAGGGGAAGCGGATTTAGAGTGTGTTCAAAATTCAATCAATGGCCTGCAAACGGCAAATTTTGTTTCAAACGGCGTTAAATTTTTCGTTGGATTGCCCGCATCCGACTGCAAAATTTGCCTTGTCTGAAACAAAATTTTCTCGTTTTCGACTCATCATTGAAATTTGAACACACTCTTACAATCCGAAAGCTTCCTTCACCTTATCTACGTAGTCCAGTTTTTCCCAGGTGAAGGTTTCCACCTCCATGTCTTTCACGTTCCCGGAGCCATCGACAAAGCGCACTGATTTTTTTACAGGGGTGCGGCCCATATGTCCGTAAGCTGCCGCATCGGAGTAGATGGGCATGCGCAATTTGAGGCGTTGCTCGATTGCGTAGGGGCGCAGGTCAAAGAGCTTTTGGACCTTGTCGGCGATCTGTCCATCAGACAGGCTAACTTTGGCGGTGCCGTAGGTATTGACGTAGATATTGGTCGGCGCGGCTACGCCGATGGCGTAGGAGACCTGCACGAGCACTTCATCGCAAACGCCGGCGGCGACCAGGTTCTTGGCAATGTGGCGCGTGGCGTAGGCGGCGGAGCGGTCTACCTTGGAGGGGTCTTTACCGGAGAAAGCGCCGCCACCGTGGGCGCCCTTGCCGCCGTAAGTGTCGACGATGATCTTGCGCCCGGTCAGGCCCGTATCCCCGTGGGGGCCGCCGATGACGAACTTGCCCGTGGGGTTGATGTGGTAGGTGATGTCGTCGTTGAAGAGCTTCCTCCATTCGGCGCGAAGTTGCTGCTGTACGCGCGGGATGACGATGTTGATCACGTCCCGGCGGATGGTATCCTGCATTTCCTCATCAGAAGCGAAATCGTCATGCTGAGTGGAAACGACGATGCTGTCGATCCGCTGGGGAATATTGTCATCGGAATATTCAATCGTCACCTGCGACTTGGAGTCGGGGCGAAGATAAAGCATCTCTTTACCTGCCTTGCGAATGGCGGCCAATTCCTGGAGGATCTTATGGGCGATATCGAGGGCGAGGGGCATATAGTTGTCGGTCTCACTGGTGGCGTAACCGAACATCATGCCCTGGTCGCCGGCGCCCTGTTCTTCCGGTTTGGCGCGCTCCACCCCCTGATTGATATCCGGAGATTGCTCATGGATGGCAGACAGGATGCCGCAGGAATTGGCTTCGAACATGTATTCTGACTTCGTATAACCGATGTGCCGGATCACGCTGCGGGCGATCTGCTGCACATCCAGGTATACGCTCGACTTGACCTCGCCGGCCAATACCACCTGGCCGGTGGTCACCAGCGTTTCACAGGCGACTTTGGAGGAAGGATCAAAGGCCAGGAAATGGTCTACCAGAGCATCGCTGATCTGATCGGCTACTTTATCGGGATGTCCTTCAGAAACAGATTCAGAAGTGAAGAGGTATGGCATTGGATTTGTCAGTTGTTGTTATTGAATGCATGAGGGCCGGCCATCCAGTGCCCGGCAAAAACGGTGCAAAAATAGGAATTGTTTTGGAACTATTTCACCTCGCAACTCAACAGTTGTCGGATCTCGGTTTTGGTGTGGATGAACCCCTCCAGCTTGTCGCCCACCTGTACCGGCCCGACGCCCGCCGGGGTGCCTGTGAAAATGAGGTCTCCCATCTGCAGTTTGAAGAATTGGGAAACGTAAACGATGATGTCTTCAAAGGAGAAGATCATGTCTTTGGTATTGCCGTGTTGCACTACCGCTCCGTTTTTCTTCAGCTCAAATTCAATGGCGGAACGGTTGACTTTGTCCAGGGCGATGAATTTTCCCAATACGGCCGAGCCGTCAAACCCCTTGGCGATCTCCCAGGGCTGCCCCTTTTCTTTGCATTCCTGCTGCAGGTCGCGCGCGGTAAAATCAATGCCCAGCGATACTTCTTTATAGTAGGCGCTGGCAAATTCCGGCTGCACATGGCGGCCGTTCTTTGCCACCTTGAGGACGACCTCCAGCTCGTAATGCAGGTCGCTGGTAAACTCCGGATAATACAATGGCTTGTTGTTGACCAGCAGCGCCGAGGGCGGCTTCATGAAGACCACCGGCCGGGAGGGGACGGGGTTGTTCAATTCTTTGGCGTGCTCTGCGTAATTGCGGCCGATGCAGATGATTTTCATATTACCATATTACTTTCAAAACCTAATATTCTGCAAACCAGTCAACTCCTTCACTTCCCTAACCGTCTCCTGCGCCCGCTTCCGGATTTTCTCCGAAGAGGCTTTGATCTGATTCTTCACGTCCTTCTTATTGGCGGCCAGGTCCGCTTTGCGTTGGCGGAAAACGGTGCTGATCTCCACGAGGGCATCGGCCACGGCGTCTTTGAGTTCAACGTATTTCAGCTGTCCGGCGCGGTAGGTGTCCATCAGCTGTTCGTGGATCTCCTGTTTGCCGGCGGCATCGAGCAGGAGGAACAGGTTTTCAACGCCGGGGCTCATTTCACCTTCCGGGGTATCGCCGGTATCGGTCACGGCGGATCGCACCTGCTTGCGGATGCGCGCCTCTTCCCCGAAGACGTTGATGTAGTGCTTTTCTCCCAGGCTTTTGCTCATCTTTCGTTCGGGGTCGGCGGTGGAGCGCACCTTGAGCACCTTGGTGAACAGAGGCTCGGGCAGTACGAAGTACTCTTTGCCCACCTGGTTGTTGAACCGTTGAGCGATGTTGCGGGTCAGTTCCAGGTGCTGTTCCTGGTCCTTGCCGATAGGCACGTAATCGGCCCGGTAGATGAGGATGTCGGCAGCCTGCAGCACCGGATAATCGAACAGGCCGGCAGAGATGAAGCCGTCGCCGCTGTCTTCGGCGCTCTGCGAGCTCTTGTCCTTGAACTGGGTCATGCGGGTGAGCAGGCCGTAGGAGGTGAAACAGTTGAGGATCCAGCACAGCTCGGCGTGCTCCGGCACCAGCGACTGAATGCACAGGTTCTCTGCCCGGACACCGGTAGAAAGCAGGTTGAAAATAAGATCCCACGTATTTTCACGCAGCTTCTTAGGATTGTACGGCATGGTCATGGCGTGGTAATCCACCACAGTGTACACGCATTCGTATTTTTCCTGTAGATCCACCCAGTTCTTTACCGCACCGAAATAGTTGCCGAAATGCATGTCCCCCGTCGGTTGTATCCCGGAGAGGACCCTTTTCTTCTGTTCCATCTAAAAGTTGTCTTTATACAGTTTTAAAGTTCCCGCGAAGATAAAAATTATTGCCAAGTCGGAAGTGGGAAGTGGGAAGTCCGGCTGGGAGCTGCCCTGATGGCGCCACTTCCGCCTTCCGCCTTCCGCCTTCCGCCTTTCAGTTATTTTTCCCCAAAGAACCAGCCCAGATACCGGTTGGCTTCATCGTAGAGCAGCCCTTCCCGTTCGTCGAGCAATTCTACAGTAGCAGGAATGGCGTTCATGTCTTCGTCCAGCCAGTATTCCAGCCGGCCTTTGATGAAGATAAAGCGGGAAAAAGGCTGAGCGACGAAAAAGAGGTCGGGCCCTCCAAAATAGAAGGTAGATTGCCGCACCATATCGCCGTTGTCGTCGGGTTCCGTGACGGTAAGTTTCACGGCCTTTTCATTCTCCATCCACAATTTCAGGATGCGGGCCTCATTCTGCCCATCTTCCAGCGCGAGGGTGTCGATAATGGGTTCCTGGTTGGCCAGGCGCTCTTCCAGAGAGCTGACGATCTCCTGCACCCGCTGTGTGACCCGCTCTACCAGTTCCCCTTCGGAATTAACCCCGTCGAAGCCTTCCTGTCCGAACAGCGGGCCGTGGAATGCCAGTGCGAACAGGGCGCACAGAAAACCGGAATGATTTAATTTTTTCATAGCAATTTGGTTTTTGATCTGAACAATGTCCGGAACCGGTGTTCCGGCAATAGGGATACGCTGGACTGCGGCTTTTATTTTGAGAACCTTCCCAAATAACTCTCCGCCTGCTCCAGAAGTTCCTTTTGCATTTGCCTGCGTTCCGCTTCCGTCCGTTGCACCGGCTTCCACTCGCCATCCAGCCAGTACTTCAGCTCCGGGCCGATGAAGATGAAGTTGGCGTCGGCATGACTGGCGAAAAAGAGCTCTCCGTTGGCAAAGTAGAACGAGGAATTTTCACGGCCGTTGCCCACGGTGGAGGTGAGCTTAACGGGGTTGCCCGCTTCCGCCCACAGTTGGAGGGTGCGGGCCGGTTGCCCTGTTTCGGCGGGCAGGCTCAGCTGTTCCGGGGCGCCATCCTGCAGCTGCTGGTTGGTGGAAAGGATCACTTTCTGCACTTCCCGGATGATGGCCTGGGTATACTCCTCTACCGTTTTGGGTGCTTCTTCGGCAGTGGCTCTGCCGGCGTCCTGCCGGCAACCAGCCGATAGCACCAGCAGGAAAAGGACGAGTGGGATATTGGATTTCATAGATTCGTTTGTTGGCGGAAAGCCCCGGCTGCCTATCGGTATTTACCGGTCAGGAGAGAAAAGCAGGGGCGCCCTCTCCTCCTTCGGGGGAGGGCCTTAGGGCAGAGTGGGCTTAATCGAACGCTGCGATCACCGAGATCTCCACGTTCACCAGTTTGGGCAGGTTGGCCACTTCCACCAGTTCGCGGGCGGGCGCGGTGGCCTCATCGAAGTAAGAGGCGTATACCTCGTTGATGCGCCCGTAGTTGTTGATGTCGGAGACGAAGATGCTGCACTTGACCACGTCGGCAAAGGACAGGCCGGCCTCTTCCAGGATGGCGCGGATGTTCTCCATCACCTGGCGGGTTTCGGCCTCGATGTTGTCGGTCACCAGGTCTCCGGTGGCCGGGTTGATGGCGATCTGCCCGGAGGCATAGAGGGTATCGTTGTGGATAATGGCCTGGTTGTAGGGCCCTACCGGCGCCGGCGCCTTGTGCGTTTTGACTATTTTTTTCATGCTTTTTGGATGTGTATAGGTGATTCAACACAAAAAGCCCCACATCGCGCTAATCGGATGGGAGCTTAGTGTATGCTTGCGTCAGGCCGGAGCCTGTGGCTAAAGTTCTTCTTCGACTTTGATAAGCATTTTGCCGCGGTAGTACATATTGCCATCCAGGTCGCGGTAGGCGCGGTGCAACAGGTGCTTCTCCCCGGTATTGGCGCAGGTAGCCACATTGGGAATGGCGGCCTTCTTGTGCGTACGGCGCTTGCGCTTTCTCTGCTTCGATATTCTACTCTTAGGATGTGCCATCGTTCTAAAAGTTTTATTAAGTTTTTCTGAGGCGGCGCTCAATGGCGTCTTCGCCTCGGAATCAATTATTGTTGCTCAATTTCTTCAATTCGTCCCAGATCGGGTTCGTTTCTTCTTTTTCCTCTTCTTCGGCTTCTTCTCCGGTATGGCCGCCGTTGTCCAGGTAGCGAAGGGCTTCCTCGTTGCAGGGGCGCGGGTCGTCATTTTCGCAGTCGTAGACTTTAAACAGCGGCACAGCAAGGCAGATGTACTCGTAGATGTACTTGGCTACGTTGAGCCGCTGCGCCTCCGGGCTGATGAAGATGACGTCGGCCTCTTCGGGCTCCTCTTCCATGCTGAACTTGACCAGCAGGCGCTGGCTGTCGGAGATCGGCAGGTCGATATCGGCCGCGCAACGGTCGCATTGGGTGCGTACCGTGCCCTCCAGGTCGAACTGCAGCACATACATGTCGGTGCTTTTGTCGAACTCCAGCATCACCTGGATGTCACTCTCGGCAATCGGAGAATTTTCAAAATTTTCAAAAAAGAAGCGGTCAATCTGAAACTCAAATTGATGGATTCCATTGTGCAACCCCTTCACCGGGATTGAATAAGTAATTAAGGGATCCATTGCTGCTCTTTTTGCCAAACCCTTGCCTGCCTTCACTTTTGAAGGACAAGGGTTCCGTTTTTCTAAAGCGGATGCAAAGATAAGTTTTTTCAATTAAAATATCGAGCCCGCCGCTGAAGATTTCTTTAAAAATAGAGATCGTGAAGTTCTCTGATGGGATGCCACAAAGCCAAACGGTCGGTTCAGCGCCAGTCCTCCCCCCGTTTGTCGAAGAAGTGGCCACGTCTCCGATAAACGCTGCCGGATTAGGCTGCCCGGGGCAGCGGGAAACCAGGCAGTTTACAACGAATCCCGAATCCCGATTCCCCGATTCCCGAAATTAACACCTCCCTTTTTCCTCATCTGTAGAAATGGTGTATTTTTGTGCCTGCCCATACACCCCTTGAACGAACAATAAACAATCTTTTCTGCTGCATTGTCTCCGTTCCGTAAATACATACAAGCATAACTATGAATGTGATCAAGTTTTCCTCCTGTTTGCAGATTTGGTACACACGTGTTCAAAAACAATTCCTGCCTTTGGGCTTCCTGCTTTTTTTCCTGGGCAATTCAGCCATCGGCCAGGTGATCTTCTCTAACCCTGGGAGAACTTATAACAATACGGACTCCCGTACTTTCGATTCTTACGGCCCTGTAGATATTTCCAACTGTACTTCCATTACTTTTTCTCTCCAATACAGCTTTTCGCTGCCGTGGGAAGGATCCGGAAATATGGAATATTGTAATGAAGTAAATCCTGCCACCGGCCAGCCATACTGTTTTAGTGGAGTCCCTTGTAACTGTGATCCTAATATTATTGCACTGCCGGGCAGTTCCTGTTATAACTGCTGGGACTTCCTCTGGGTCCGCTTTCTGGTGGACGGAGTGGAGGTCGGGGGCGACTTAATAGGCGACGCCGGCACGACCAATGCGGAACAAAGCGGCACGATATCCTTCACCCAATGCACCAACGGACTTTCCGGCAACGCCTCCATCGAAGTATACACCCAAACCTGGGCAGCCGATGAATCGGTAACCTTCTCCAACATCACCATCACCTGCATCGACGATTCGCCAACACTTCCCAATCTCGGCCCCTACTGCCAATCGGGTAGCCCGGTAGCCCTCCCGTCGAACCCCGGTGGGGTGTCCGGCACCTGGTCCGGCCCGGGGGTGTCCGGCACCACTTTTAACCCGGCAGCGGCCGGGGCAGGTACCTGGGTTTTGACATTCACCGCCGCGCCGGGCGAATGCGCCGGCTCTGCCACCACCTCCGTTACCGTCACCCCTTTCACCACCCCCACCTTCAC
Organism: Lewinellaceae bacterium; assembly: GCA_020636405.1. Lineage (GTDB taxonomy): Bacteria > Bacteroidota > Bacteroidia > Chitinophagales > Saprospiraceae > JACJXW01. Next base: position 1,738,518 of record JACJXW010000004.1, read on the forward strand.
CCCCCTCGCTGCCGTCTGCCAATCGGCAGCCCCCATTGCCCTGCCCACCACCAGCCAGAACGGCATCAGCGGCAACTGGTCGGGTACGGGAGTAAGCGGTAACACCTTCAACCCGTCGACGGCCGGGCCGGGGGCCCATACCCTTACTTTCACACCGGCGCCCGGTTCCTGCGCTACTACCGCTATGCTCAGCATTACGGTGAACGCCGCCGCTACGCCTACATTCGCTCCCCTTGCCGCCCTATGCCAGACGGCTACCTCCGTCGCCCTGCCCACTATTAGCCAGAACGGTATCAGCGGCAACTGGTCGGGTACGGGAGTAAGCGGTAACGCCTTCAACCCGTCGACAGCCGGGCCGGGCGTTCATACCCTTACCTTTACACCATCTCCCGGGCTGTGCGCAGTTCCCGCTACCCTTACGGCCCAGGTTACCGCCACTACCACGCCTATGCTTACTCCCCAGGGCCCCTTCTGCAGTACGGATCCCCCGGCCAACCTGCCCCTGGTGCAGGATGGCATCACGGGCAGCTGGGCCGGTACCGGCGTGACGGGCGGCAACACCTTCACTCCGGCTACCACCGGGAACGGAACCTTCCTGCTTACCTTTACACCTGGCGCAGGCCAGTGTGCAAACCCCAACAGCATCAATGTAATGGTAAGCGGCCCCACGGCCACTGCACCCGCCCAACCGCTGTCTATCTGTTACACACCCATACCTTTTTCCTATACCGACAACCTGGCCGCCATCGTCAATACCATCAACAACGGTACGGGCCAGCAGGTGAACTGGTACCTCGATATGGCCGGCAATAACAGCATCGACCCCACCGACCCGGCCGACATCCAGGCCCTCATCCTCGGCGGTCCCAACCAGACGATCTACGCTGCCGTATTCAACGGAACCTGCGAGTCGGCCACCATACCCGTCAACGTGGTGCTGGCCCAGTCGGCCACGCCGGCCCTGACCCCCCAGGGGCCCTTCTGCCAGGGCAATCCGGCAGTGAACCTTCCTACCAGCCAGGGCGGGTTTACCGGCTCCTGGTCCGGCCCTGGCGTGAACAATAACACCTTCAACCCCAATACAGCAGGTACTTTCCCGCTCACCTTCACGCCTGCCGCCGGGCAATGTGCCCGCCCCAATACCCTGAACGTTACCGTATCGACGCCCGCGACGCCCACCCTGAACCCCATCGGGCCCTTCTGTCAGACGGCGCCTCCGGTAGCCCTTTCTACCAACCAGGGCGGCTTCAACGGCTCCTGGTCGGGCCCTGGCGTCAACAATAACTCCTTTAACCCCGCAGCTACCGGCACAGGTACTTTTACGATCACCTTCACGCCTGCTGCCGGCCAATGTGCAATCCCCAATACCCTGAATGTAACGGTGGGCAACATCACCGCCAACCCTGCCGGGCCCCTCACGGCCTGCGACACCGGCAACGGGCTGGCCACGTTCAACCTTACCAGCCTTAACCCTCAGGTGAGCCAGGGCGCCGGCACCGTAAACTGGTTCCTGGACCCCGGCGCCACCGCGCCGATCAACAACCCCGGCAACTTTCAGGGCGGCGACGGCCAGCAGGTGTACGCCACAGTATCGAACGGAACCTGTACTTCCTCCCCGGTAGCGGTACAGCTCATCGTCCTGCCTCTTCCGGCAGCTAATCCTTTTTCTCTGTTCGAATGCGAAACCGGCAACGGAACGGCAACCTTCAACCTGACGGATGCCAATGGCAATGTGAGTGGCGGAGCTCCGGTGTCCGTCAGCTGGTCGTTCAGCCCGGCCGGCACTCCGCTCATTCCCAACCCTTCAGCCTTTGTGAGTGATGACTTCACCGTATTCGCCATCGTTTCCAACGGCAGTTGCCAGAATTCAGCCCCGGTAACCCTAACGGTATTCGACGCCCCCAATCCCGTTCTGACGGTGGCTACCCCCATCCTTTGCAACGGCGATGCCAACGGCAGCCTGAGCCTTGTCGTCACCGGCGGCCAGCCCGCATATGACTTCGACTGGAACATCAACGCCCTCGACGGTATTCAGAACCCATCCGCTCTGGGGCCGGGTACTTACTCCGTTACGGTTTCCGACGGCAACAGCTGCGAAGGAACAGCAAGCATCAACCTCGTGCAGCCGGCCCCGCTGACGATGAACTGCTCGGTGACCAACCCCGTGCTCACACCCGGCGGTACGGAAGGGGAAGCCAGCGTCAGCTTCAGTGGCGGAACGGCGCCTTTTAGTATCAGCTGGGTGGGGCCGGTGAATGGTAGCGGTACTGCTCCCACCCCGGGCACTATCCTGATCCCGGACCTGGAGGAAGGTACGTATACGGTTACGGTACAGGACGCCAACGGCTGTACGAATACCTGTACCTTTACCGTGAACGGGCCCGGCTGCGACCTGCAACTCAGCTTCAATAACCAGCAACCGGAAAGCTGCCCGGGAGCAATGGACGGGGCAGTGGATCTGGTGATCACCGGCGGAACGGCGCCCTTTACCATCGACTGGAACGATGGAGATACGCTAACCACCCGTACCGGGCTGTCGGCGGGCCTGTATAGCGTAACGGTCGACGACAGCAACGGCTGCCAGGCCAGCAGTACCCTCACTCTGGGAACCGCCAACCCGGCGCCTCAGGTTACTATTGCCACCGCTGACACCATCTGCGAAAATGAATGCTTCCTCTTCGGCCTGCAATTCCAGGGCACGCCGCCCTTTGTCCTGGAATACGCCGTGGATACCGGTATCAACCAACAGGTGCTGCTATTCGAAAGTATGGTAACCGATACGGCCCTGGAGGTCTGCCCGGTGGATTACGGACGCTCCGACGGGCCTTTGGAGGTTCGGTTCGGCCTGCTTTCCGACGCCAATTGTACCGATACCCTCAACCGGCTGGAGGTGATACAAGTACAGCCTACTCCTGCCGGGGCATTCAACGTTGTCCTCTGCCCGGGCGATAGCCTCATTTATAATGGCACGGTTTACAACGAGGCTAACCTGTCGGGTATGGAAGTGCTGGGCGGGGCGGCAACCAATGGCTGCGATTCCATCGTGGCCGTCACCATCGGTTTCTTCCCAGCCGACACTACCCTGGTGGGAGCCCAGTCTTGTGACCCCGCACAGGCGGGCCGGGATACGCTTTCCCTGCAAAGCATGAACGGCTGCGACAGTATAGTCATTACCGAAACCCTTTTCGTACCGTCGGATACGATCTTCCTCACGGATACCAGTTGCGACCCCGCCCAGGCTGGGCTGGATACCCTTTTCTTGCAAAATGTCGCCGGTTGCGACAGCCTGGTGATCACCGAAACGTTTTTTGACGCCAACGCCGCTGATACTACCCTGCTGTCCGCTTCTACCTGCGACCCGGCCCTGGTGGGTATTGACACGGTATTCTTACAAAACACCTCGGGTTGCGACAGCCTGGTGATCACCGAGACCATATTGCTGCCCAGTGACGAGACCTTCCTGATGGCGAGCAGTTGTGACCCGTCGGCGGTAGGCATTGACACGGTATTCTTACAAAACACGGCGGGTTGCGACAGCCTGGTGATCACCGAGACAATATTGCTGCCCAGCGACGAGACTTTCCTGATGGCGAGCAGTTGCGACCCGGCTCTGGTGGGTATTGACACGGTATTCTTACAAAACACCTCGGGTTGCGACAGCCTGGTGATCACCGAGACGGTGCTGCTGCCCAGTGACGAGACCTTCCTGATGGCGAGCAGTTGCGACCCGTCGGCGGTGGGCATTGACACGGTGTTGTTCCAAAACGCATCGGGCTGCGACAGCCTGGTGATCACCGAGACGGTGTTGCTGCCCAGTGACGAGACCTTCCTGATGGCGAGCAGTTGCGACCCGTCGGCGGTAGGTATTGACACGGTGTTGTTCCAAAACGCATCGGGCTGCGACAGCCTGGTGATCACCGAGACGGTGCTGCTGCCGGGCGACGAGACCTTCCTGATGGCGAGCAGTTGCGACCCGTCGGCGGTGGGCATTGACACGGTGTTGTTCCAAAATGCGGCGGGCTGTGACAGCCTGGTGATCACCGAGACGGTGCTGCTGCCCATCGACGAGACCTTCCTGACAGTGGGTAGTTGCGACCCGGCACAGGTGGGCGTGGATACGGTAATGCTGCAAAACACGGCGGGCTGCGACAGCCTGGTGATCACCGAGACGGTGCTGCTGCCCAGTGACGAGACTTTCCTGATGGCGGGCAGTTGCGACCCGTCGGCGGTGGGCATTGACACGGTGTTGTTGCAAAACGCGGCGGGCTGCGACAGCCTGGTGATCACCGAGACCATATTGCTGCCGGGCGATGAGACCTTCCTGACGGTTGGCAGTTGCGACCCGTCGGCGGTGGGCGTGGACACAGTAATGCTGCAAAACACCTCGGGCTGCGACAGCCTGGTGATTACCGAGACGGTGCTGCTGCCCAGTGACGAGACTTTCCTGATGGCAGGCAGTTGCGACCCATCGGCGGTAGGCATTGACACGGTGTTGTTGCAAAACGCGGCGGGCTGCGACAGCCTGGTGATCACCGAGACGGTGTTGCTGCCCAGTGACGAGACCTTCCTGATGGCGGGCAGTTGCGATCCCACTCAGGCTGGGGTGGACACGGTGTTTTTGCAAAATACAGCAGGCTGCGACAGTTTGGTGATTACCGAGACGTTTTTCATCCCCGGCGACGAGACGTTCCTGACGATGAGCAGCTGCGATCCGGCGGCGGTAGGCGTGGATACCCTATTCCTGCAAAATGTGGCGGGTTGTGACAGCCTGGTGATCACGGAGACCCTTTTGCTGCCGACCTCAACTACTGTCCTTGAACGACAGCTGTGTTCCGGTGAGGTGTTGATGGTCAACGGAAACACCTACAGTGAATCCAATCCCACCGGCATTGAGGTAATACCGGGTGGAGCGGCCAATGGTTGCGATAGCATCATCCAGGTGAGCCTCACCTTTAGCGAGGGCGCTACCGGTTTCATCGAAGGCGGGCGGCCCATCTGCCCGGGCGAGGCTTTGGAGCTGACCGTTCGCTTACAAGGCGCTACTTCCTACAACGTCAACATTTCCGATGGGGCGAACGTAGTCGAGTCCTACACCGGTATCAGTGGAGACGTGACGTTTAGCGTAAGCCCTGCAGTGTCGACAGTTTACCAGATCAGCCTGCTGACCGCGGTGGGCAGCCTTTGCCCGGTGGAGATCGGGGCGGGGGCGACAGTCACCGTGGTGCAGGGTAGTGATATAGCGGTGGAAGTGTTGACTGACTATGGCGGGTTTGGCGTCAGCTGCAACGGCAGTGCGGATGCAGTGGTTGGCGTTTCGGCTGCCGATCCCGGATTGTCCTACCAGTGGAATACCGGACAGGCGACGCCTACCCTGAACAATGTAGGCGCGGGCACTTACAGCGTTACGGTCACCAGCCCGGCGGGTTGTTCGGCGGAGGGCAGTGCGACGGTCACCGCCCCGGCGCCCATCATAGCCAAGGCTGACGCCATAGACATAGACTGCTTCAGCGAACTCAGCGGAAGCATCCTGATCGAAAGCCTGGACGGCGGTTCGGGCCCTTACGAGTACTCCCTCGACGGCCAGTTCTTCAACCCGCTGGGTAGCCTGCCGGCCGCCATTCCCGGCCTGAGCGCCGGGGCGTATACCATTTTTTTCCAGGACGCCAATGATTGCCTCACCCAAGCGCAAGTACAGATAGCCGCCTTTGAAGGGCTTTCCCTGGAGTTGGGCGAAGACCAAACGCTTAAGCTGGGCGACAGCCTGCAGCTGCGGCCGCAGGCCAGCTTCGAGGTGGCGTCCTTTACCTGGGCGCCGCTGACGGGCCTGCTCGATTCGGCGTCCTTCAGCCCCTACGTCAGGCCCATGGAAACGACGGCCTATTTCCTGACCGCTACCGACAGCGCCGGCTGCGTGGCCCGTGATCAGATCATCATTTTCATCAATAAAGAGCGGGGGTTGTATGCGCCTAATGTGTTCAGCCCCAACGAAGACGGCCGCAATGACTTCTTCACCCTCTTCGCCGGCCCCGACGTGGCGGCGATCCGGACTTTCCAGGTCTTCGACCGCTGGGGCAACCTGCTGTTCGAACGGGCGCCCTTCCAGCCCAATATCGAGAACCTGGGTTGGGATGGCGCCTTCAACGGCGAACCGCTGGACCCCGCCGTGTTCGTCTTCTACGCCGAGGTTGAGTATGTGGATGGGTTTACGGAGGTGGTGAAGGGGGATTTTGTGTTGATGCGGTAGAGCCCCCCCCCGGCCCTCCCCGAAGGGGAGGGAGAAAGCCTCCCCCCAGCCCCCTCCGAGGGAGGGGGAGTAGCCTCCCCTAACCCCTCCAAAGGAGGGGGACTGGGCTTTCGGGGGGTATGGTTTTCGGTGAAGGTAGAGCGGTGGCCGGGATCTTCCTTTAAGGCTTTCGCGGGCAAACCATCAGTGTTCAGGTATTCTCTCTGTTGCGGCATGTAAGCCCGTTGCCCCCTTATGAAGCCATGGGGCAGCCAACTCCCTCCCCTTCGGGGAGGGCTGGGGAGGGGCTGGAGGGGCTTGGGTCCGGCCTGTAGGCTTTTTGCAATATCCATACTACACTTTGAAAAATTTGTACTAAACCCGAGCCCGCAATTCCTCTACATTCGAGTCGACCATTGTGGACGGCCGGTTATTTCGATCCACACTTCAGAATAATCCTATACGTATAAGATCAAGGCAATTCGCCCTCCGGCGGCCGGGCACAGCTGTGCCCCCGCCGCCCGGAGCGGCCATTTTATAACCTAAAATCTATTGGCCATGAAATTTGGACATTTACTTCTCCTTCTTTTTTCAATCGTATGGAACAGCACAACAATCCAAGCCCAGGTCATCTACGTCAACGACGAAGCCACCGGCGCCAATGACGGCTCCAACTGGGAAAATGCCTATACCAACCTGCAGGACGCCCTGTCCGCCGCCGAAGAGGGCGGTGAGATCTGGGTGGCGGAAGGCACCTATTCGCCCGATGGGCCGGGTGGCAGCCGGGAGGCCAGTTTCGTCCTGGATAAGAACCTGAGGCTGTACGGCGGCTTTGCCGGGACGGAAAGCAGCCTGGAAGAGAGAGGCGATCCCGCGGATTTTTCCACCATCCTTTCCGGCGACCTGAATGGGGATGATGTGGAGGATAACCTCACCATGAACCGGAGTGATAATGTATGGACGGTAGTGACGGTAAGTGGGAATATTACGGACGAGGCGGTGATCGACGGCTTTATCATCAGCGGGGGGCACGCGAATGGAGCTGGGGAAAATGAGAGCCCAGCGCAAAGCGGCGGCGGCCTATACACCCAGGGCCACCCAACGGTAAAAAACTGCCGCTTTGAGCAGAACTATGCAGCCTGGCAGGGCGGCGGCGCTTACTTCATAAACACGAACGGGCTGGTTATCGAAAATAACCGCTTTGAACACAACCAATGCGGTAATCTGGGGGGCGGGTTGAATGTGGAATCTAATTCCTCACAACTCCTGGCCATCCGGGGGTGTACTTTTTCGAACAATGCAGCGCTGCGGGGAGGCGGGCTGAACATGCAAAACTCCAGTTGCACCGTTGAAGATTGTACTTTCCTTTTCAATTCTACGCCCCAGCACGGTGGCGGGATGAGATATGACGCTACGGCGGGTAATCAGTCCATAGCATTGAAAGGTTCCTACTTCGAAGGCAATGTCTCCAGCTTTGGGGGCGGTGTATTCATGGAGGCGAGGTCCAATAACAACTCTTTTACGATATCGGATTGCCAGTTCACGGAAAACCTGGCAACTCCACTCCAGGCCGGATGGGGCCAGAGTGGAGGTGGGGTAAGTATGTCCAACTGGCCAGGCCGGCTGAATAATTCGATCCTGTTTGAAAATTGCATGTTCCTCCAAAATACCTCTTCCGGCTATGCAGGAGGTATGAACATTGCTTCAGGGGGCAGTAATGCCAGCCTTGAATTTAGAAATGTAGTGTTTATGGAAAACACAAGCGATATGTTGGCCGGGGCGATGTATGTTCGATGTGGTGCTCCGGGTAGTAGCGCCATAATGCTGTTTGACAGTTGCCATTTTGAACAAAACAGGTCAGACATTGCCGGCGCTTTAAATTTGGATGCCGGATCCGAAGGCAACGGTGCGGTAATTGAATCTACGATAACCAATAGCATTTTCCAATCTAACGAAGCATCGGAAGGTGGAGCGTTGCGGCTTTGGAGTAGCGTAGAGTCTACTGCCGATTTCCTGTTAGAAAACTGCACCATCGACGGGAATAGCGCCAACCAAAGAGGAGGCGGTATTTTGATCAACCCCCACACCGGAAGCCACCATGTTACCATCAAACACACCACCCTTACCAACAACCAAAGCCCGGATGGAGGCGCCATTGAGGCCTACCTGGATCTTTCTGGCGCTCCGTTTCCGGAAGGCGCTTCCTGCCTGATCGAAAACAGCCTCATCGCCAACAACAGCAGCAGCAATGCCGCCATCTCTATGGAGTTGTTCCCCAACTTAGAGCTGCTCAACACTACCGTTGCCGGTAATGACGGCGGGGGTGTCGATCTGGCCGGTATGAGTGGCCTTACGCTTCAAAACACCATCCTGTATAACCCCAACGGCCCTGAATTTACCGATCTTTTTGATGACGCTTCCGTCACCTCCAATGGCGGCAACCTCATTGGCGACAGCAGCCTGGACGAATGGCTCAACAACACCGATCAGCCTTCCACTGACCCGATGCTGGATGCAGAATACAACCTGATGCAGGGCAGCCCTGCGATAGATGCCGGGGTAGCCTATGAGGATATGCCTGACCTGGACCTGGCCGGCAACGACCGCGTGAGAGGCAATGCAGTAGACATCGGCGCTTATGAAAGCCCCTTTATGGTTGCCGCCCGGGAAGCCCTGGCGGCAACCCCTATCGGCCTGGCGCCCAACCCCGCAGGCGCCTTCCTGAAGGTTGAATTGCCGATAGCCGCCCCACAGGCATTCCAAGCCCAGGTGATGGACGCTCAGGGTAAATTGGTGGACCGGCGATTGATCCGCAACGGCGAACTGCTGGATGTAGAGCGGCTGCCTCAGGGCATGTACCTGATGAAAGTGGCAGTGGATGGAGTGGTGTATACCGGGAGGTTTGTCAAGCAGTAGAGAGATAGAGAACGCGGATGGCGCGGGTGACGCGGATATGCAGGAATAAGGGCCCCAAAGCCCCCAGATCCGCGTCATCTGCCCAATTCGTGTTCATCCGCGTTCCATACCCCTTGCCGTGCCATCCGTGTCCTATCCCTTCCGGTACTCCGTCGGCGTACACCCCATCACTTTGCGGAACTCCCGGGTGAAGTGGGTATTCGAATTAAAACCCGTATCTCCCGCGATGGCGCCGATGTTGCGCCCCGGCTCCTCCAGCAGCAGCTGAGCCGCCCGGTGGATGCGGATCTGCCGGATGTACTCCTTGACCGCGCAATTGGTGAGCGCCTTCACCTTGCGCAGGCAGGTGGCGTAGCTGACGAAGAGCGCATCGGCCAGCTGCTCCGCGCTGAAGTCCGGGTCGCTGAGGTTGTCCTCAACGGCGGCCAGGAGTTTCTCGAAAAATTCCTGGTCGGCAGGGGAGGGGCGTCCTTCTCCGGCGGGCGGCTGCGCAATACGGGCGATGAAACCGTTGGAGGTGTAGTAGTTTCGGAGCCGCTCCCGGTTTTCCAGCAACCTTTTCAGGTGGACCTTCAATTCTTTTTCTTCAAAAGGCTTGGCCAGGTAGGCATCCGCCCCCTGCTCGAGCCCTTCTATGCGGGAGTCGAAGTCGGCCCTGGCGGTAAGCAGGATGATGGGGATGTGGCTGGTTGGCAGGCCGCCTTTCAGCCTTCGGCATACTTCGTAACCGTCCATCTCCGGCATCATCACATCACAAAGGATGATATCGGGTATTTCCTGCAACGCTACGTCCAGGCCTGCTTTCCCGTTGGGAGCGGTGAGGAGCCGATAATTGGGCCGAAGGAGGGTGGAGAGGTAGTGGGTGACGTCGACGTTGTCTTCGATGATGAGGAGGGTGGCAATGGGGGCTGTGGATGCTGTAGATGCTGTGGATGCTATTGTTTGCTCTGCGACAGGATCAATAGTATCGGCAAAGGCGCCAGTTGAGGGAGCATCCATAGCATCTGCTTCATTTGCAATCGGCAAGAAAACATTGAATGTAGCTCCTTTCCCCAATTCGCTTTCCACTTCAATTCTCCCACCCAAAAGTTTCACCAGTTCTTTGGCCAGGGTGAGGCCGATGCCCGTACCTTCTCCGGAGCGGGTTGCCGAATCATCTATCTGGTAGAAACGGTCAAAAATGTGAGGTAGTTTCTCCTCAGAAATGCCGGCGCCAGTATCGGAAACGGAAATGGAAAGATAGGGGCCTGCCTTTTTTTTAGTTGTTTGTTGATTTTTGGGCCAGGCAACAGGCAATTGACAGCGACCAACTGACAACGCCACCTGCCCGCCATGACCGGTAAACTTAATGGCGTTGGACAGCAGGTTGCTCACGATCTGTTGCAGCTTTCCGGGGTCGAAGTCCATCAGGATATTATCTTCGGTTGAATGAAATTGAAGGGTGATGTTTTTGACGTCGGCCAGGGAGTGGAAAGACTCGAGCTGGTATTTCAGAAACGGCATCAAATCGCCCTGAACCTTATTCACGGACAGGCCGCCGCTTTCCAGTTTGGCCAGGTCGAGCATCTGGTTGACCAGGTTGAGTAGATGCTGTCCGTTGTGCTGGATGCGTTTCAGCTCCTCCCTTACCTTGTATTCAACCTTTGGTTGTAACTGGCCGGCGATGCCTTTGATGATGGTGAGCGGGGTGCGGAATTCATGGGTGATGTTGGTGTACAGGCGGTTTTTGACGGCGTCTAACTCCCGGAGTTGGCGGGCTTCGGCCTGGGCCAGGCGGCGGGCCAGCTGGAAGCGATAGAAAGCGTACAGGCTGCCGGACAGCAGGGCCGCCCACAGGGCGTAGGCCCACCAGGTGCGATACCAGGGCGGACGGATGGTGAAAGGGTACTCAAAAGGTTTGCTCCAGGCCTGGGCTTGGCCGATGGCCCGGACTTTGAAAGTGAACGTGCCAAAGGGCAGGTTGCGGAATTCGATCTTGCTTTCTTTGGTGGGGGGGCTCCATCCTTCGTCCAGGCCTTCTAGTTGATAGCTGTACTGTAGCTTGTGTGGCGCCGCCCAATCGATACCTGTAAAATGAAAGGCGAGGTCGTTGATGTAATGAGGCAGCCTCATATGGGCCGGGTAATTGAAGAAAGGAACGATGCTGTCGAACGCCTGTACGAGGGCCTCTCCAAAAGAGAACGTATGGTGGTAGGCCGTATCGCTCAACCGCCGAAAATCAATGAACGCCTGCTCCATCTCAATATGGTCCAGCAAGATGCGGGGAGGCTGGGAAGGTAGCTCAAATTGGTTGAGGTCCAGCATGGTAATCCCATTGCTGGTTCCCCACCAGATGCGGTTCCGGCTATCTAAAAAACCATCGGCGATCCTGTTTTCCCTGGTATTTAACCCATCTTCTTTACCAAAAGTGAAGCATTTATATGGGCCGGGTTCGCCGGATAAGGGCGCTTCCGGCTGCGGAACCATTACACTGATACCTCTTCTGGTTCCAAGCCATATCCTGTGCTGGCCATCTTCCAGGATAGATCTGAGAGAATTGTGGCTTAAGCCGTCTTTGGTAGTGTAATCGGTAAAACTACCCAGGCCGCCGCCGGGGCCATAAATTTGGACTCCGGCTCCTGCCCCGACCCAGAGCCTCTCCCGGCTATCTTCGAACAGAGATATAATGGCATTACCCTTCAGGCCTTCTTTTTCGGAATAATGGGTGAAATTGTTGCCATCATAGTAGCTGATCCCGCCGCCGTAGGTTCCGAACCACAGGCCTCCCTGCCGGCTTTCTATCATACAAAAAACCTTGTTGAAGCTCAAACCTTCTTTTTCGGTGAAATGGGTAAAGCTCTTTCCGTCAAAACGGCTTAGGTCGCCCCGCTCCGTCCCCAACCATATATCACCCTGTCTATCCTCCAGCATACACAGGACGTTATAGTCGCTTAAGCCTTCCTTTTCGGAATAGTGAGTGAAGTTCTTTCCGTCATACCGGGTCGCCCCGCCGCTGCCGCCAAACCAGATGCTGCCCTGGTTATCCTCCAGGATAGCCTCTACGCTCCTCAGCCCCAGGCCCTCTTTTGAGGTGAAATTAAAAAATTGAGAGCCGTCGTATAGAAGGGCGCCGTTGGACGTTCCAAACCACAGGTTGCCCTGGCGGTCTTCAATGATGGAAGAAACAGAAGAGTATGCTAAGCCTTCTTTTTCGGTAAAATTCACAAAACTTCTAGTATCCAGGCGGCATACCCCATTTGCACCCCCCATCCAAAGGCCGCCCCGGCTGTCTTCCAATACAAAATTGAAACTATTACTATTTAAGCCTTCATTTTTTGTGAAAGAGATGAAGGCCTTTCCATCAAAGCAACTCACTCCGCCGCCAAGGGTGCTAAACCACAAATTGCCTTGACGGTCTTCCTTTATGTATCGGATATAGGAGGCATTTAGGCCCTCCATTATCGTGTAATTCGTAAAGCTCTGCCCATCGTACTGGCTAACTCCCCTTGCAGTGCCTAACCAGATACGGCCCTGGCGGTCCCCCTCAATAGACAAAATGACATCACCAACCAGACCCTCATTTGTTGTGTATCGGGTAAAGCTCACGCCATCGAACCGGTTCAATCCTGTGGCAGTACCGAACCATAAATTGCCCTGCCGGTCCTCTTCAATAGACTGGATGTTGTTGTTACTCAGGCCTTGTCTTTCCGTGTATTGGATAAAGTGGATTCCATCGTAGCGGGTGACGCCATCCGACAAACTTCCCAGCCAAATATTGCCCCGGCTATCTTCAAATAGTTGACTGATGCAATTAGACGGATCGCCTTCCAGGTTGAATTGCGTAAAGTTTTGGCCATCGTACCGGCTAACCCCTCCGCCACAATTCCCAAACCACAAATGGCCGCGGCTGTCTTCCAGTATGGAGAAGACGTGGTTATCGATTAAGCCTTCATTTGTGGTGTAATGGAAAAAGTGCTGTCCATCATACCGGTTCACGCCATCCCCAACGGTCCCGAACCACAGCTGGCCCCGCTTGTCCTCGATCATGGAGGTAATATTATTGGAACTCAGGCCCTGGTCCACATCCAGGAATTGAATATCGTAAACGGGCCCTTCATTCTTTTTTGGCTGCAGAGCGGGTATGGCAGGAGGCTGAAGGGCAGGCACTACTTTGCCCTCTATTTTGATCGTATCGGGCGGGGGGACACCCCCTTTGCCCGGGGTGATAACGGTGAGGTTTTTGGGTATGGGGGCCACCTGGGGCGGACCGGCAATGTGTATATTGGGGTGGGCAGGTATTACATTGGGTATTCCCGCCGGGACGGTTTTGGGTTTCGCCACCGAATCCGGGTGGATCCATTTTCCCCGGGCCGGTATGGGAACGCCGGTAGGCCCTACGGCTTGCGCCATCGCCCCCTCCTGCCTGGCCAGTAAGCCAATCACGATACAGCATTGCAGAAAACAGTACAAGGCCCGGCCCTTCATCTTGTCTTAGGATTTACTCCGGACAAGGTAAGCAATTGCATCAATGTATTAATGTCAGAGACGGATTTTCCCTTGCGTCCCCTCATTCGGCCTTACCCACCATCACCTTTTTCATTGCGACACCTGTACCTGTCCTCACCTCAAGCCCATACAGCCCCGGCGCCAGTCCATCCGCCGATATCGCCTCCCGCCCGGAATACCGCCCCCGCCGCACCGGCCGCCCCATGGCGTCGTATAAAATATATGCGCACTCGAATACGCCTTCCGGCAATTGCAGGAAAAAGGCCTCCCGCACCGGGTTGGGAAATACCTCTACGCTCGGGCTGCCGGCAATGTCTTCCTCTGCAGAAGAAACCACGCCCCACAGCGCCATATTATTGACGGTTACTCCGCCGGCGCGGTTGAAGAAGCCGCCCACCAGGATGCCGCCTTCGTAGGGAATGATGGCCTCTGCTTCGCCGGACAGCCCGCCGTCGAGCCCGTCCCAGGTTTCTCCGTCGAAGGCGAGGATGCCGCCGCAGGGAATATCCATGCCATTGGCGCCGGTACACTGGTCAAAGCCGCCGAGCACGTACAGCTGCCCGTTGATGCTGCGCAGGGTATGTACAAAAGGGTAGGGAGGGATGGTGGCGTAGTCGACGCTGACGCCCGGGTTTACCCATTCGGCGCCGTCCCATTTGGCGACGTAGCCCAGTTCGTTCTCACCGGACCGCGTGAATGCCCCGCCGGCATACAGTTCGCCGTTGTGGAAAGTGATCCCGTACACGGCGCCGTTGAAACCTGTACCAACGGCCTCCCAAACGCTGCCGTTCCAGCGGGCGATGCCGTTGGCCTCCACTTCTCCCGCCGTTTTGAAATTGCCGGCCACGTACAGCCAGCCGTCCTGTACGGCCATGGAGTGCGGGTACATAATCGGTGGACCTCCTTCGATGTAGCCGCTGAATCCCTTACCCAGTGGCTCCCACTTTACGCCGTTCCAGGCGGCAATGCCGCTGATGGTGTCCGCGCCAATGCGGTCGAACTCACCGGCGACAAGGAGCTGGCCATCGTATTCCGCCAGGGCGTAGAGGGAGGGGGTCTGGCTGGTGAAGCCGGGCACGCCGGTGGTCAGATAGAAACCATTGCCCAGGCGGCTCCAGGTGGAAATACTGCTATTCCAGCGGAAGAGGTAATTGGAGTCGGCAGCCCACTCGTATTTGGCCACGTGCAGGGCGCCGCCGAAGGACAGCATGCTGTGTCCTTCATCGGGCAATCCACCGCCAACCGGTTCCCAGGCGGCGCCGTTCCAGCGGGCAATATAGTTGGCCTGCACCCCGCCGATGCGCGAGAATAAGCCGGTGGCATAAAGGGAACCTTCATGTTCCGCAAATTCAACGATAAACCCATTGGTGTTGCCGGCCGAAAAGGAGGCCCATTGAGCCGTAACAGGAATAGTGTTGGAACAAAACGCGAGCAGAAGTGCCAACAGTGGCGTCAGAGAGGGTTTTTTCATTTTTTTGCCCAAAAAATAAGCCGGGAAATGGAAAATTGAAGAAACTTTTTTTGTAAAAAGTCAGGTTTCCGGAGAATCGCGTTGGCGGCGAATCCCCGAATCCCCGAATCCCCGAATCCCGAATCAACGAATCAACGAATCCCCCCTCAAAAACGCCAGCACCGTCTGGTTGAACCGCTCGTGCTGCTCGATATTCACCACATGGCCGCACTTTTCAATGAGGGCAATCCTTGCCTTTTGATGCCGGGCCACAAAGCGGCGCGCCGCTCCGTTGAAGACGTGGTCTTGCTCGCCCATGATGACCAGGCTCAGCTTTCTCAGCTCCCGGCCGTAGAAGCGGCGCAGCAGGCGGAAGAGGTCCTTGTACAGGCCGATCCACTTGCGGTACTCGCTGGGGGTGAGCTTTTGCGACTGCTGGCGGAACAGGCGACGGGCCTGCTGGTGGTTCTTCCGCGGCAGCACGATCCAGGAAAAGAGGTCGTACATTACCCGGTAGGGCAGCAAGTAACTGAGCAATTTGGCGGTGTGCACAAACAAGTGAATGGCTGGGGTAGCCCGAAAAATACCGCCCGCCATTACCATCTTATCGATCAGGCCGGGGCGTTCTTCATCCAGTTTCTGCAGGATGACGCTGCCCAGCGACAGGGACAGGAAATGTGCTTTTTTTATCCCGGCATGGTCGATCACCCGGATGATATCCCCGGTGACAATATCGAAATCGTATCGGTCGAACGCCGGTTCCAGGTCCTTGGAATTCCCGTGGTCGCGCAGGTCGAGCAGCAACAGGTTGAAATAAGGGCGAAAGGCTTCTACCTGATGGCTCCAGGTGGCGAGGCTGCCCCCGGCGCCATGGATGAATACCACCCACTCCGCCTGCGGGCTGAGTACATGCGTCTCATAGTGCAGCAATGCTCGGTTTTGGCTTTCCTGCATAGGTATCGGTCATTTTGGCCGTAATGAAAATGGAAAATATGAAATTTGGTTCAAACAACCCCTACCCCTACTTTGACCAAACCGATTTCCCCCACAACACCACAATACCATAATACCATAATGCCACAATACCCCAACACCCTGCCTACCGCATGACCACCACCTTCAATCGCTCTCGTCCCAGTGCGGATCGCACTTCCAGCCAGTAGGCGCCCGGAGGGAATTGCCCGGTTGGGATCTCCAGGAAGTGCTCTTCGGTGGCCCATTCCCCAACCCGCTGGCCGTCCGCCCGGAAAAAACACAGGGTTTTAAAGCCGGGGCTGGCCATTTCGACATGGAGCAGGTGCTGTGCCGGGTTGGGATAGGCCCTGGCCGTTTGCCCGTTTCCGTTGTCGACAGGCCGGGCAGATGGCGTCAGGCCGATCTGAATGTCGCTTCCTCCTACGCAGTTCTTGGGGTACAGGTAGAAATAGTCGTAGAACTCACAGCCGCTGGGCAGGGTCACGCGGACGGTATGCCGGCCTGTAAGCAGTTCAGTGGTAAGAGGAAAAGTAAGGCAGTTGCCGGTACTGATGGAACCCACCGGGCTGAACCAAAGGTATTCGTTGCCTTCCGGCAGGCAGAGCTCCCAGGATGCTCCCAGGCAATAGGGGATGGAAGTATTGGGCAGGATGCTTTCCGGCAGGCTGCTGACATAGACGGCAACCTCCCGGGTGGCGGTACAGCCGTCCGGATAGGTTATGTTCACCTGATAAGTCGTATTGGTTGCAGGGCTGGCCAGAGGTGCGATGCAGTTGGTGCAGCTCAGCCCGTCGGCCGGGCTCCATACAGCAGTGGTGTTGGGCGGGACGTTGGCCCACAGCCGCACGGATTGTCCCCGGCAAATGGTGGTGTCGGGCGTTACCATGGGCAATGGGCAGGTAAGGGCCCGGCAGGTGGCTTCACCGATGGACGTGGGGCAAAGCCCGGTGCCGTGCTTGGTGAGTTCTATAGATGCCTCTTCACCCGGCGCCAGCCCGCTTACTTCAAAGGCGTTGGCAGAAAGCCAGCCGCCAGCCTGTCCGCTGAGTACGTCTACGGCATAGGCCGTATCTCCCGGTGTGGTGGCCCAACTGAATACAATACGGTCCGGAAAGGCTTCGCAACGGATCTCCGGTACGCCGTTCTCTGCCTGTATGGTGGCCAGGGGAGCATGACATCCGTCAACTTCCACATCCAGGAAGTAAGCTCCGGGATCATCTACGCTGGGGCTGGCCATGCCGGAAGTGAAGCCATTGGGGCCCGTCCAGCGATAGGTGATGTTGGCGCCGCTGATGTTGATGCCGGCCACCAGTTGAATGGGCTCGCCGGGCAGGCAGCCCGGGATAAATCCGGCCTGTGCTTCCGGCGACAAACCTGCTTCTATTTCGATCAGGGTAGCCTGCCGTATGGTTCCGCTGAGGTTCGATACTTCAAAATGATACGTGCCGGGGCAAAGGCTGTACAGGGTATCGGGGACTGGCTGGGCCAGGCCATCGTAAATGAGCCCTCCGCCTTCATCGGTGATCTTATACTGCCACACGCCGCTCGCTCCGCCGCTGATGGCCGCTATACCGTCGCAGTCGGTCGAACAGGGCGCCTTTACAATATCAATATTCGGTAGCAGGCTGGCTTCGGGCATAGCAGTGGCGAAGAAGGCTGTCGCTGGCTCGCCATCACAACTGAAGGGCATCCAGGAGCCGGAATAGCCATCGCCAAGCAGGCTTACTTCCATGTTGAGGTTCGCCTCTTCAATGGTGGAAAAGTCTTCACTGACCTGTATAGTCCAGCAAAATTCCAGCGGCAGCGCGGCAGCAGTAATGGAGCTGCAGGGGCCGTCGCCGAAGTTGTTGCCCGGGTCACCGTCAAGCCTGCCGGCGCCGGGGCAGAGCAAGCCATAGGCGGCATCAAAGGCAAAGCCCGGCCCAAAGGAGTCCCCCGTATTACATCCCTGCCAGGAGTCGTACCAGTCCCATCGCCCGTCAGGCGCCGTACAGGCATCGGGCGCTATCGTTTCCAGTGTGCTGCGGTCCCAGCCGGGGCCGAACTGGATCTCCACTCCATGCAGCCACTCCAGAGACAGCCCGGGGTCCCAGAAAGTGATCTGATAACAGAACTGTACGCGCTGCCCGGCCTGGTAATGGCCGTTAACGGGAGGCGGGTCTGCCGCCAGTACGCCGCGCCGGCGGGCACAGGTGGAGCAGTCTTCAAAAGTGGTGATGGATAGGCCGAATGCCCCCTGGTCGGAAAGGGTGCCGCCGCCAACGAGCAGTAAATAGGTTTGGCCGGGTTCCGTACGGGCTTCCAGAATTACCGCTCCGCTTCCGGTGGTATCCGCCGACCAGGCAATGGGAAGGGCAGAGGTACAATCCTCGGCTTGAAAAAGGGCCAGTACCGGAAATTCTACTCCGCCTTCCATGCTGATGGACAGGCGGTTGCCGGCAGGGGCCAGCTCGTACCAGACATCGGCGGAAGGGCCATTGAAGGCGGGCCCGGCGCCCAGGCCGTCAGCGAATTGAAAAACGGGAGTGCTGGGGGTGGCGTCGAAGTTGTCTCCGCTCAGGGTAGCAGCGGCACCAGCAGCAGCAGTGCAGCCAGCGGTAGGCCCCAGAGGAATGAAAATTGCATTCTCGCAGTTGTCGTTGCTCGGTTGCCCCAATGCAATAGCAAAAAAGGACACGTTGAGCAACAGCGTGAACCAAGGTCGTCTCATGCTCCAAAATTTTATAAGCGCACCAATGCCGGGGGGAGGGATAGATGCAATGGGGGGCACCTGAATAGTAGCGGGAATGTTCTTGTTTGGGCCCTAATTTTTAGGTGGAGCGTTGTTCATTCATTGCCGGGAGCCTCCCGTGCAACATAGTGCGTTTTCTTTTTTAGACGCCACTGGTGGGGTTTTCGCTGCCCGGGGCAGTTTTTTTTTTGAAAATGAACGAAGGGCAACCCGCATTTGCAGAGCTGCCCTTCGCTTGGCCCTTCAAGCCATCATGCCTTTATTCCTCCACCACCAGCCATCCCGTCCGGGCCTCCTGCCCCGATACCATCCGCAACAGGTATGCTCCGCCAGGTACCGAGTGCAGCGGCAGCGTAAAGGCCTGTTCCGAAGTTTGGTACTCCCGGAGAAGCTTTCCGGAACCGGACCACAGCTGGATGGCTTTGGGGCCATCGCCGGGCAGCTCCAGTTGCACGCTGTGGCTGGCCGGGTTGGGGTAAAAGCGCAGTGTTTCCGTGCCCACCGGGCTTACCGGAGGCTGGGCCGGGCGCGGCTGACAATCATCTACAAAAACAACCGCCGATTCGGTTGCCGTACATCCGTAGGCATCCGTCATTTCGACCGTAAAGGACGCCGTTTGCGGAACGCGGCCTTCGGTGATCGGGCAGGTGGGGCAATCCAGGTATTGAGACGGGCTCCACGCGTAACTGACGGCATCGGGCGACTCTACATAGAGGGTGAAGGGCTCGTCCGGGCAGGTAGCCTGAAAACTGCTGATATCGAGCACCTCGATCGGCGGCGCCGGCACCAGTTCAAACCGTTTGGTGAAGCGACAGGCTTCCGTACGCAGCAGCACGAAATAAGGCCCGGCAATGTCCTGTGTAGGATTATCGAAACTCAGGCACTGGCCGATGCTGACAAATGCATCAGGGCCTACCCAGTACATAATACCGACATCGGGCAGGCATATTTCCAGCGGCTGGCCTTCACAGAATACAATAGGGTCGTCGGATATGTAAGCATCCGGGATCTGCCCGACGTATACCGTCGTCTGCAGGGTATCCGTACAACCATCAGCAGTACTCGCAACTAAGGTGTAGGTGGTAGTAGCTGAAGGCGAAGCATATGTTTCCGGACAGTCCGTACAACTCAATCCGGCGGCAGGAGTCCACTGGAAAGTATCCCAGCCTTCGGGGTCAACCATAAGCAATGCCTTCTCGCCTGCACAGATCATCGTATCGGGAATAGCTTCCAGCGATGGGCACCCGGTTGTGGTGCAACTGGCTGATACCGTGGTCTCGCCACAGGTGCCGTCGCTCAGGACAGTAACCTCTATCGTTACCTGTTCTCCGATGCCCAGGCCGTCTACCTTGTAGGTAGTCGTGTTGATGAATTGGCCGCTCTGGCCGCTGGACACCACTACCTCATAACCCAGATCCTGTGGAAATGCCGGCCAGAAAAATACAACGTCGGTGGGCGAAGCTTCGCACTCGATCATGGTGGCTTCCAGCGTTTGTTCCACAAAGATCTGTATAGTATCTCGAACGGTGCAACCGGCATCGGTATAGGTATAGATCAGATCATGGGTTCCTCCGCCTGCAATATCGGGGTGGAAGGTATCGGTGGCGTCATTGACCCCTGTGCCGGACCATCCGCCGATCCCGCTGCCGCTGCCGCCGGTAACGAAGGCAGCAAGAGGTACCGGCCCGGAAATGGAACATACCCGGCCGGGCGCAGCCAGTAAAAGGCTGATCACGCTGCAGTCAGAAGCGGAACAGCTGGCGGGAGTGACGGCGGTACATCCATCTGCATTGGTGGCCTCCAGCTCAATGCTCACCGTTTGCCCCGGAAATAATCCCGTGATGGCGTATTGGTTATTGCCGATGGGGGTGCCGGCGGGGCCCTGCAGGTGAGACAACCCGTAGGTGAGTCCAGGTTCTACTACCCAGGAAAAGACGACCTTGCCCAGGCTGCTGGTGCAGTTTACCTGCGGCGCGTCCGGCGGGCTGGCCTGGGTGACTTCCACGGAGTCGGTACGGCTGCAGCCACTGGTATTGGTAGCGGTCACCGAATAAGTTTGAGTGCCTGCCGGCAGCACATAAATACTATCATTGTCCTCGCCGGTGCTCCAGAGGAGGGTTCCATTGCTGTTGGCCACGAGCAGAAGGCTGTCGCTGCTGCAAAGGAGTTGCTGCCCGTCGATGGAGAGGGTGGGCAGAGGATTTACGACAACGGTGAAGCGGCCGATCTCCCGACATCCGTAATAAGCAGCCCCGGGCAGAATGTAATCCCTCGATTGGGCCGGCGCTACCACCGATCCCCAGATCAGGCTGTCGGCTTCGAAGGCCTGAAGCTGCAGGCTGTCACCCTGGCAAATGTAGGATGTATCAGCAGGAACCAGCTCGATATTCGGCGCCGGACTGACCGTTACCGTGGTTTCTTTTACAAAAACACAGCCCAGGCTGTTGGTAATGGTGGCCGAATAAGTAGTGGTTTGCAGCGGGCTCACGCTAATGGCAGAAACAGAATCGCCGGTGCTCCAGCTGATCTCGCCGCCATTGGCAAACAGGTTAACCGATTCCCCCTCGCAGAGGGCAGCATCGGGGCTGATGAAAATCCCGACAGAACTGGCGATCGATACGGCGGCGCTCAGCTGAACGATGCAACCATTCGGGCCTTTGACGTCGAGGTAATAAATGGAGGACTGTTCCGGGGTGACGGTGATCGAAGCAGTAGTATCGCCGGTGCTCCACAGGAATTGTTCGCCCTCGCTGGCGGTGAGGGTTACAGAAGTTCCCGGGCATAGCGTACCGCTGGTATCTGCCTGGATCACCGGGCCGAAAGGAATACGGATGACTACCTCGTCGAACCCGGAGCATCCGTTGTCGTTAAAGGCCGTTACGCGGTAGATGGCGCCGTCCTCCGGGCTTACCGTTATGGAAGGGCCGGCGCCGACGGGAATATTGCTGTTGCTGGCGTACCAGGTAAAGGATGTGGCGTTACCGCCGGCTGTAATGGTAACCGGTTCGCCCGGGCAGCCGATCAGGGTATCTTCGGTTATCTCCACAACGGTTTGCCCGATGGGCGGCACTTCCAGCACAAAGGGAGCGGAAGGGCAGCCGTTGACCGAAACGGCCAGCGTATAGGTTCCGGAATAAAGGGCCAGCGGGTCTCGCTTGGTGGAACTGAATCCGTTGGGGCCCGTCCAACTGTATACCGCTCCCGCGGAAGGGGACGCCTGGCCGTACAACTCAATAGGTTCCCCTTCAATACAGGGGAGGTGATACGTGGCGCTGGCTTGTGGCACGCCGGTAGTCCCCACTGTAACGGTTACGATGCGGGACTCACCGGTGGATACACTATAGACGTAAATAGTGTAATCGCCCGGGCATAGCTCGGGCACCGTATCGGCCCCAATGCTGCTGGTACTGGAGTAATAATTATTGCCCTGGGCATCTACTACGGCATAATCCCAGGGGCCTTCGCCGCCGCCGGTGATGATCAGGGCGCCGTCGCAATCATCGCCACAGCTGGCATCGACGATATCGATGTCCGGGGCAAGGGGGTCCGGGCAGTAAAGGGTAGCGAAGAAATTATCCGGGCGCCCGTCATCGCAGAGTGCTGTCATTCCGGACCCGGAGACGCCATCCCCCAGCATGCGCACGGATACATTAAGGCCATGCTCCTGAGTATTGTCTCCCGGTATGCAATCTGCAGCAGTAATGGACCAGCAAAAGGAGATCAGTGGGGCCGTAATGCCGATATCGGCGCAATTGCTACCGGACAGGCCCCGGTTGTTGCCGGGGTTGCCGTCCAGGGTTTGGCCGTCAAAGGCGAAGCCGGGGCCATAGGACTGGCCGGTGGCGGCGCTTGTCCATTCCTGGTAGTAGGCCCAGGCGCCTTCGCTGGAGCAGGAAGGCGGTGGGCTGGACACGAGAGTGCCCGCGTCCCAGCCGGGGCCGAGATCGAGCTCGAGGCCATGCAGGTACTCTCCGCTGGTACTTGCATCCCACCGGCTCACTACATAGCACATCTGTACCGTCTGTCCGCTGCTGTAGGTGCCGTTTTCCGGAGCGGGGCTTACCGTAAAGAAACCCTGCCGGCCGAGGGTACAGGGGCCGCAGTCGTTGGTTGTGGCAATGGAAAGGTTAAAAGAGCCCTGGTCTTCTTCGTCACCTCCGCTAACCAGGAGGTAATAATTGCTGTTGGGGTCGACAACAGTGGAAAGCTCCAGGCTTCCGGTGCCGGAGGCACAGGCGACAGGGTAAATTCCGCTGCAACCTTCCTGTCCGTTTTCAAAAAGGGCAACGAAAGGGCTCTCCAGTTCCCCGTCCAGGCTGATAGTGATGTGGTTACCCATTGGGCTGAACTGGAACCAAACGTCAGCAGCGCTCTCCGGGGCATATCCGCTGCAGCCGCTCAGGGCAGGAAAAGGCATGGAAGGTGTCGCTCCGATGTTGTCGTACTGGAAATTATCGGATAAGGTATCGATCTCCGGACAGGGGAGGGGTGTTTTCAATTCGAGATTTTGGGCGGCAGAACAATTGTCGTTGGAGGGTTGGGCGATCAATTGGATCATAATACTGCAGGACAGCAGTAGCAGGATGGCTTTTCTCATCACGCAAGTTTTTAGGATTATAATTTGGGTTTTTACCTTCTCCATCGACGGGCGTGGGGGAGCGCTCCAGCGCCGATGGGAGGATAAAGATAATATTAATTTGTCTATTACTGAAAAACCGGGCACTACAGATTCACCTGGCGGATAAAAAAAAATAACTTCATTGCACCAGCAGCCATAGCGCCTCTGTCCCGGTTGCGGTTTGTACGCGTACGAGATACATGCCCGGAGCTATGCCCTGCAAAGAAAATAACGCTCCTGCCCCGGGCTTTAACCAGCGACGCACCGGTTGTCCCATCGCATTCAGTAGTTGTACCTCTTCCGGTTCCAACTCCAGTCCCTGCAGGGAGAAAATACTGCCCGCAGGGTTGGGGTAAGCTTTTAGGCCGGTGGTTACGATCTCATTTCCCCTCCGGCTGGATGCTCCGCAGCCACCTGCGGCTTGATATACCACCAGGACTTTGCCGTTTATCCGGCATTGCTCAGTCCGCTGGGCCGAGAAGTAGTAGAGCCCCTGGATATCCGGGGAGGGGGAGGGAAATGACAAGCAGTGGCCGGGGAGCCTTTCTCCGTTAACTCTTGTCCACTCGTATCGGCTGTCGGGTAGGCAGAAGAAGAAAGGGGCGCCGGGACAGACATAGAGTACGTTGGGAATGAGTTCCTCCGGCCATTCTTCAACCCCGAGGGTAAGCGTACTGGTATAAATACAGCCGGAAGTATCGGTAGCGGTACGGGTATAGGTGGTAGT
This sequence comes from Lewinellaceae bacterium, assembly GCA_020636405.1. GTDB lineage: Bacteria > Bacteroidota > Bacteroidia > Chitinophagales > Saprospiraceae > JACJXW01. Next base: position 1,762,643 of record JACJXW010000004.1, read on the forward strand.
GGTGTCCGGCGACGCCATTGGGAAGGGGCAGTCCGTACAGCTGAGGCCAAACGAGGGCTCCCAGCTGAAGGACGCCGCCGTCAGGGGAGCAGCGGAAAGCTGGGTAGTGTCGCCGGCACAGATCGCCTGACTGATGCCCCTTGCCGGCCTTTCACAATAGGCTGCCCGACAGGTTTTGCTCACTTCGATTCTGCCGCAGCCTCCCCCTCCCAAGGCACTGATAGCCAGAGCTACTTCTTCCTCGGAAATAAGGCCGTCCACCACAAAAGAGGTGGGGGACGTGAAATGGCCGTCTTGTCCCGTAAGCACTTGTACCTCGTAAAGGCTGTCCTGCGTCAACTGTGGCCAGCTGAAGGTGATCCGATTAGAGCTGGCCTCGCATTCCACCATCGATTCCAGGAGCGGTTGATAAATTGCCAGGCTTGCGCTGTCCTCGATAGAGCAGGGCCCTTCCCGGTAGGCGAAGGTAAGGGTATGATGGCCTACTCCGGCGGCCAGGGGGCTGAACAGTCCTTCGGGATCCAGGATACCGGGCCCCGCCCAGCTACCTTGCCCGGCCAGGAAACTGCCGGTGACGGTGGCAGAGAGGTGTACGGAATCTGTACCGGGAAACAGGCAGATGTCCGAAGGGGCGTTCAGGGACAGGGAAAGCTGGCAGGCTGTGGCTGTACATTCTTGCAGGATAGTGGATGAACAGCCGAGCATGTCGGTAGCTACCAGCTCGAGGGTGACCGCCTGCCCGGGGTTGAGGTGCGGAACCCGGAGTGTGCTATCGTTGAGTAAAGTACCGCCTGGGCCACTGATAATGTGCATGCTGTAGTCCAGCGCCCGGTCGTAATTCCATCCAAAAAAAACTTCCTCGTAGGTAGTGCTGCACCTGACGATCGGCGCCGGCGGCAGTGGGGTAGCTTCCACAACGAGAGAATCAGAGGACTGGCAACCGGTACCCGGGTCAGTGGCGGTAACGCTATAGGTAGAGGAAGGGGGTAGGGGGGCTACCGTGATCACACTGTCCTGCCATCCTGTATTCCAACGGAACTGCAAACCGGCCTGCCCTGTGGAGGCGATTAGCTGAGCTTGCTCTCCGTTACAGATACGGCCGGGGCCTTCGATGGAAAAGGCCGGCCGGGGGTAAACCGTCAAGGTATCGGTGAAGGCCACGGTGCAGCCTTGATTGTCGAGCAGGAATGTATAGAGGGTATCGTTTTCAGGCATTTCTTGCTCATTGTAGTAAAGGGTATCGGGGCCGGCCAGGGTGATGCGCACACTATCGCCCTGGCAGATAACATTGGAGGAAATGCTCAGGCTGGCTATCGGGGGAGGAGCTACGTGCACATTGATGGCTTTTTCCACCACACAACCCTGTGCTGTGGTAATGATAACGGAAAAAGTATCTGTTTCCAGAGGCGCTACCAGGAGGCTGTCGGCGCTACTGCCGTTCTCCCACAGGTAGCTGTCCCCGCCGGCGGCCCGCAGTAAAGTGCTGTCTCCCAGGCACAACGCAGCCTGGCCGGCGGAAAGAGCGACATATGCTCCCTGGTCGATGAATATGCTCAGGCTGTCCTGTGCGATGCATCCCGTTCCGTCGACAACCCGAACGGTGAAGGTGCGGGCGCTGTCGACGGCCACTCGTATGGTGCTGGTGGTGTCGCCCGTATTCCAGAGGAAGGCGCCCTCGCCGGCGGCGCTGAGGGTGGCGGTATCGCTGGGGCAGGATAGGAGGGTACTGCCCGCGTTAATGCTGCCCAGCCTGGTGAGCTGGATGGTGTCTATCCCCTCGCATCCGTAGTCGCCGTTGGCGGTCACCAGGATGCGCTCGGTGGGCAGGCCGAGGAGGTTGGCAGGTACCGGCAGGCTGGGGCCATCGCCGAGGTAGGTGAAATTGCCATTGGGCAGAAGCCGGCGCCAGAAGAGTGTTTCACTGTTGGCAGCTGCAGAGAGCAGAATGGAGCCTCCGCTGGGACAGTAAAAATCGGAAGGGGCGCTCCCCTCGACCATCGGAGGCTCAAAATATTGGACGTGTATGGTATCCGGGATGGAAGGGCAATTATCCAGGAAAACGGTGAGGATGTACAACCCGGTATCAGCGGGCGCGAAGCGGGCCTGTTGGGTAGAGAAGCCATCGGGGCCCGTCCACAAAAAGGTAGCGGCCGGATTGGTTGGAACGATGAAGCCGAATAATTCTCCCAGCCCGCCGGTGCTGCAATCCGGGCTGTAGATGATCCTGCCGTTGGGCGGGGTAAGGGTGTCAGGCTGAAGTGGGATATTGGAAGCACGAAATGCGAAGCCCCAAGAGTACATTTCGGGAACGGAGCTATTCCAACGGCCGTCTTTCAGTATGCCTTCTGCGTACAGGTGGCCATTACACAGGGCTAAGAGCCCAATAAGGAGAAAGATCATAATGCGCATAAAAGGGCAATTTAGGCGCAAGTTACAAATTCTCCTAACTGCCTCCGGTGCCCAAAAGGCTTAGAATAGTGCCTATTGCCGTTCCCAATTACTTCACTACCAGCCACCCGCTTCTCACCTCGGCTCCTGCCTGGACTTTCACCATGTAGGGCCCCGGCGCCAGCCCGTGCAGGGAAAAAACTTTGTTTTCTTCCGGTTTTTCCCAACTCCGCACCAGTTGCCCGAAGGCATTCATCAACTGCACCCGATCCACTGCAACCCCCGGGTGGTGCAGGAAGAACCGCCCGCTCGCCGGGTTGGGGTAGAGGCTCAGGCGGGAGTGGAGGGTGGGGCCCTGCAAGCTGGTGATGACCGGAGAGGCCGTCGGCGGTGTGTCTACGGAGAAGGGGGCTTCTCCATAATTGATGAGGCGTACATCGCGGATCTCAAACCAGGCTTCCCTGCCCAGCACCCTGCCCATGGCCAGTATGTCATCCTCGATGGTAATGAACAGCTCGCCGATGGCTCCGTAACCTTCGGCCTCGTTGCCATCTATACGGGTAATGCCTATGTCGATCCTGCCGGAGGCATCTTCCAGCCGCTGCATATAGATCAGATTCTGGTTGGGGTCGCCCAGCCAGGAGCTTGACAATACCAGGGTGGCGCTGCTGTCTTTCACCACCTCCTCGTCGAAGTAGAGGCTGAATGCCAGCCCGTAAACGCCGGCGGCAGGCGCCTGTTCGGTGCCCAGGATCAGGGGCAGCTGCATGGCAGCTCCCTCGATGAGGGTATCGGGTTGCAGGTAGAAGGGAATGCTGAGTTGGGCGTCGGGCACCTGCAGGCCGGGAGCAGGGCGTTCGTTGCCGTCTTCCCATGTCAGCCCCCAATTCAGGCTGATGGCCAGGGTGTCGGAGGTGGAGATCAGCCCGTCGCCATCGGTGTCGATGTGGCGATAGTTGGTACCGGTAGCGGGAGTGGCCTCCTGCCATGGTGAAGCTGGCTGCCCCTGCCATTCGAGGCTGGCATTAAGGCGCTGAGGGCCGGTAGCGCCGTAGGCCAGCCCGATGTTCAGCAGGTCGTATTGGTCTACTATGCCGCTGGAATCGGCATCGCCGGGCCACACCTGGTTCTCGGTAATGGTGAGATAGAGCCAGGCCTCCCAGCAGTCAACAGTGTCCAGCAATTCACAGATGGTGACACACACGGTATCCTGGCCCGGCTGAAGGGCAGTGTATTCTACACAAAGCCCCGACAGGTCAGGACTGATGCTGGCATATCCCAACCCGCATCCTATATCAGTGATGCCATAGGGAATAGGAGAACCGAATTGGCTGGCTATACTGCACCACCGGCCGGATTCGCCGATCACCAGCGTGTCGTACCATTCCTCCCGGCATAACCCAGGTAACACGCCGACCTGGACGCTGTCCGTTCCCACGCAGCCTTCGTCGTCTTCTACGGTGAGTACATAGGTGGTGCTCTCAGTGGGGGAGGCTAGGGTGGTGAGTTGCCCTGGCGCCGAAAGGCCGGCGGCAGGCGCCCACTGGATGTTCACGGCTCCGGGGGCCACGGCCTGGAGTTGTACCTGCCCGCCGGCGCAGAGAACGGTATCGTTGGCGATGGCGTCGATGGGGGAGGTGGAAATGACGATTTCGTATTCGACGCTGCAGGCATTGGCATCTGTGAGTTCCAGGCGGTATACACCAGGCGGAATGCCCGGGCGTACCTCCTGAGTAGTGATCGCATCACTATCAAAAAATAACGTGTAGGGAGGTGTCCCCCCGCTTACGGAATGGACGATAATGCTGCCGTTGTCCTGGCTGATGCAGGAGGCATTGGTGATGCTGTAATCCGCCCGTAGCGGCTCTGGCAAGGCTATATTGATGGGATAGGTAACCTGACAACCCGCATCGTCCGCAACGACTATGGTGGTGGTTGCAGACGGGATCGGCCATGGCACATCGAAAGTCGTTTGGAAGGTGAGCCCCCCGTCGATAGAGAAGAAATACTGCGTGCCACTGCCGGACCCTCCGGCGAAATTAAAAATTTCGATAATGACATCATCGCCGGGGCAATTGGGCGGGCTAACAAATAATTCAGCGCTCAGTGGCTCGGCCTCCATGATGGTAGCCTCGAGTTTTTGCGTACAATACTCATCCATGACCCAAATGGTATAGGCGCCCGGACAGAGTCCGGTAAACAGGTTGGCGGCGCTCCAGTTGAGCCCTTCGTCCCAGGTTATCAGATAGGGGGGCGTTCCCCCGCTGATATCCAGGCTGATGGCCCCGTTGCACAGGCCGTTGCAACTGGCGTCGGTGGTGCTGATGTCTACTGTGAAGGAGGAGTGGACCTGTACGTCGAAGGAAGCGCCGGCCTGGCAGCCCAGGTCATCGATCAGGTCGAGGGAATAGGTGCCGGCATCCGCCGGAGTGACATTCGGGATAATAGGGTAGGGGGCCGTCGAGAATACCTCCTGGTTGGGATCGGCCCAGGTGTAAGACTGGGCCCCCAGGACGTTGGGTTCGAAAACCAGCGTATCGCCTTCGCAAACGGGGCTGTTGGAGAAGAGCAGCAAGCCGAAGTCCAGGTAAATGCGTAGATAGATGTTGTACTCATAACTGAAAGGAGCACCCTGCGCGTCCATTCCGGTGACGGTAAAGAACTGGTCGCCAAAGATCGGTTCCGTAGTTGGGTTGGGGCAGTCGGTGCAGCTCAGGAAACCTTCCGGTTGCCACTGAATGCCTGTAGCACCGGGTATGGGCAACTGCAACTGAAGGATGCTGCCCTCGCAGACCGTCGTGTCCAGTGCGACGGTGTCCAAAGAAGAGCGCGCGTAAAGGCCGGGAAGAGGGCCGCCTGAGGCCCAGGCAGCCGAAAAGGAGAACAGAAATCCGATTACCGTAAGTGCACATTTCATAGGATTGGAGTTTAGCGTATGTTCATGGGATCAATTGCTGTTTACAAAAGTAAGGGCAGATCGGCAGGCGGGAAAGTACAATTTTTAGAATTTCTAATTATTTTTTATATAGATAATCGGCTTAAATGTCTATTTTTAGTGAGTTTTAGAGATTAAATTCTAGATTTTATTATTAGTAACTACTAGGCCCAGCCGGCAAAAAAACACTTTTGTCCCATTCCCCAATGCACCAATGCACTTATACACCAACACACCAACACACCAATGCACTCCACCAGCCTCCTCCAACTCCTTCGTACGCTGAGTACCCGTGAGCGCACCCGCTTCGGCCACTACGTCCGGTCTCCTTTTTTTAACCGGCACGAAAAGGTGGCTGCGCTGTACGAATGGATAAACCACTTTGCCCCCGATTTCGAAAGTGCGCAGATGAGCCGGGAAGCCACCTGGGCTGCCCTTTTCCCGGAGGAGGCATACAACAATACCCGCCTCGACAATTTCACCAGCGATTTACTACAGCTGCTATACGGTTTTCTGGCCTACCTGCAGTACGAACAAAGGCCCATGCTCGAACGGCGCCTGCTCGTCGGCGAACTGCTGGAGCGGGATGCCGAGAAACACGTACAGCGCAATGCCCGCCGCGCCCGCCAATTGCTGGCGCAATTGCCCGGGCGCAGTTATGAACATTTCCTGGAAGAAGCCCTGCTGGAGCAACAACTGGACCAGTTTGAGCTCAACCGCCGGCAACGCCAGTTTACCAGCCACCTGCAAAAGGAGAGCAATGCTCTGGACCGCTTCTACTGGTGCAACAAGCTACGCCTGGCCTGCGATATGGCGAGCCGCAATGCCGTGATCAACGCCGGATATGAGTGTCAATTCCTCGGGCAGGTTCGAAGCATTTATGAAGGCAGTGCCGCATTACAGGGCGAACCGGCCCTGGCGCTTTATTACCGCGCCTTGCTGATGCTGGAGCGCCCACTCGAAGAAGGGCATTATTTTGGGCTTAAGGCGTTGTTGCTGGAACGGCCGGAAGTGGTCACCATAGATGAACTGCGTACCCTTTACCATTATGCGCTCAACTATTGCATCCGTCAGATCAACTCCGGGCAGGGTACTTTCTACGCGGAGGTATTTCAACTCTATGAGCTTATGCTGGAACAGGGGCTGCTTTTCGTTCACGGGCTGCTCTCCGAGTGGTCGTTCAAGAACATCGTCACTACCGGTATTCGCACGGGTGCTTTCGATTGGACAGAGCGGTTCATTAACCACTACCAGCCCTACCTGCCGGAGGAGGGGCGCTCCAATGCCGTAGCTTACAACCGTGCCGCTCTGTATTACGCCCGGGCAGATTACAAGAACGCTCTGCTCCAGCTGCAGGATGTCGAGTTTACCGATACTTCCTATCACCTGGGGGCTAAGATCATCCAACTGAAAAGTTACTACGAGCTGGATGAGCCGGAGCCCTTTTTTGCCCTCCTGGAAGCATTCCGAAAGTACCTGCGCCGCAACCGGCAGATCTCCGATTACCGAAAAAAGGCCAACGCCAGTTTTCTCAAACTGGCCCGCCGGATCTACGAGCTGCGCATGGAAGCTTCCGGGCTGCATCGGGAAATCCTCGCGGCGCGCCTGGAGTCCCTGAAACAGGAGGTGGATTCCGGCACAGCAGTGGCCAACAAGAACTGGCTGGTACAGGCGCTGGAAAAAGTGGGGTGAAGGAAGGTAACGGCTTACCCTTTTACCTGGTATCCGGAAAGGAGGCGCCGTTCCTCCCCGGAAGCCGGCTCAATTTCTAAAGCCCTAAAGCCTTTGCCGCCCGCTCAAAGGCTTCCGGGCGGATGTAAAGCAGGTAGCCGTATGTGTCATCGTCTGTTGCTACGCCGGTGGAAGCATACACATTGACCCCCGCCCGGTAGATCTTTTTATGGACCTCCGCCAGGGCGCCGACCTCGTCGTTGCCCTGCACCAGGATGGCATGATGCGGCCCTTCGATCTTGAGGCCGGATTGACGCGCCAGGTCGATCAGGTTCCTGCCGTCTTCCGGGAAGATGGAAAGCTGCGTGCTGGATGGGCCAACCGGTACGGCTGTAAAGGCAAGCAGGTTGATGCCCAGGTCGGCCAGTTGTTGAAGAAAGAGGTATGCTTCCCCTGGTTGGTCCTTGACGGTGGCGTAGAAGTAATCCACCCGGCGGATTTTGGTAGCCATAATAGGAGCGTTTTGTTCGTTCTGGAATGAGGACAGGATAATATCAGCTTCGCGTCGGCACAAATCTGGCTGATGTGAAGCTGGCGCCGCGTTGTCGCCGGTACATGCGAATCTCCAGTAAGTTACTCAGATTACCTTCCTGATACAATGATATTGATCAATGACAATAGCTCTACTTCGGACAGTTGTATTTCAGAGGCAATCTTCCCTAAACTCTTATTCCCGAACCAGCTTCACAATTCCCCTGTACTTTCCCATCCGTACCTGCACCCAGTATACTCCAGCGCTGTACGGAGATGTGTCCAGCGTATACAGCTGCCCGGCTTGTCCACTGCCGGAGTTTACCCGTTGCCCGAGGCTATTGAAGAGTTCCCATTGGTAATTGCCCCGAGTTGGCGCTTCCACCTGCAGGTGGGCCAGCGCAGAGGCGGGGTTGGGATAGAGGCTCAATATCAGCTCTTCCGCGGCAGGCCCGCCCAAACTGGTCGTCATGATCTCCACTTCCTGGCATATCGTGTCGCGCCCACAGCTGTTGCCGGCGATCAGGCACACCAGATAAATGCCCGGCGCCTCAAAGGTATGGGTGGGGCCGGGTTGTGTAGCGGTGTTGCCATCTCCGAAATCCCATAACCATTCTTCAGGTTCATTGGTGGAATTGTCAGCGAAGGTGGCGGTAAGTCCCACCATATTGTAGCTAAAGGCTGCTTCCGGCTGCCCACAATTGGCCTGGATGTCGGTACAACTCTGGGTACTGCCACAACTGTTGCTCACGGTCAGGCATACCTCGTAAACTCCCGGAATGCTGTAACTGTGCTGCGGGTTGGCCTGAGTCGAACTGCTGCCGTCTCCGAAGTTCCACAGCCAGGCAACCGCACCGGCAGTAGAGGTGTCCTGGAAAGAGAATATCAGTTCTTCAGCAGTATAGGAAAAACCGGCCTGAGGGGGCGTACAACTGGCGGCTACCAGTTCGCAACGCTGCGTATTGCCGCAGGGGCTGCTCACCGAGAGGCATACCAGATAGTTGCCGGGGAATTCATAGGTGTGGGTGGGGCCGGGCTCGGTTGAACTGGCCCCGTCGCCAAAGGCCCACAACCAACTGATGGGGTTGTTGGTGGAAATGTCGCTGAAGGTGAGCGTCAGTTCATCACTGGTAAAGGTGAAGTTGGCCTGGGGTGCAAAGCAGGTCACGGTAATGTTTCTGCAAACCTGGGTCGTACCGCAGACGCTGCTCGCCTGCAGGCATACCTGATAGGTGCCGGGCAGGTTGTAGGTATGCTGCGGGTTGGCTACTGTAGCAGTATTGCCATCGCCAAAGTCCCACAACCATTGGGTGGGCATGTTGGACGATTGATCCGTAAAGCTGACTGCCAGCTGATTTTGAGTCTGGGAAAAACCGGCCACGGGCGGCAGGCAACTCAGCGTGAAGGACTGGCACGACTGAGTGGTTCCGCAAATGGTGCTCACCGCCAGGCAGGCGGTGTAGGTGCCCGGGTTGCTATAGGAGTGCTCCGGATTGGGCTGAGTGGAAGTATTCCCATCACCAAAGGACCACAACCATTGTCCGGCGGCGGGAAGGGAGTTGTCTGCAAAGGAAACAGTAAGGCCGTCAGGTGTATAGGTGAAGGCCGATTGAGGAGGGCCGCAGGCAACCTCGATCGTCTGGCAGGCCGTATTCTGTCCGCAAATGCTGCTGGCCTGCAGGCATACCTGATAGCTGCCCGGTAGGGCATAGGTGTGTTGTGGGCTGGAAAGCATAGAAGAGGCGCCGTCGCCAAACGTCCATAGCCACGATTCGGTTAAATTGGCGGATTGGCCGGTAAAGGACAGGCTGAGTTCATCGGCCTGGAAGGTAAAGGCCGGTTGCGGGGCGGCACAGCTTACCGCTATCGTCTGGCAGATTTCCGTGCTGCCGCAGATGCTGCTGGCCTGCAGGCACACCTGATAATTACCGGGCAGGGCAAAGGTATGCTGCGGATTGGGTTGGGAGGAAGTATTGCCATCGCCAAAATCCCAGATCCAGGCGCCGGGCGTGTTGGCCGATTGGTCGGTGAAGAATAAGCTGAGCTCATCGGCTTGAAAACTGAATTCCGCCTGAGGCGGGTCGCAGTTCACCGTCACCTGCCGGCAGGCCTGATCACTGCCGCAGACGCTGCTGGCCAGTAGGCAGATGACGTAGGTGCCGGGAGCAGCAAAACTATGTTGGGGGTTTTGGCTGTTGCTGGTGGCGCCGTCATCAAAAGACCACACCCACTGCGTTGGGCTGTTAGTGGTCGTATCGACGAGACTGACGGTAAGGCCATCCCGTTGCACCATAAATCCGGCGACGGGCTCGGCACATTCGATGACGGCCATATTGCAGATCTGCGTGCTGCCACAAGGGCTGGAGGCCGTAAGGCATATCTCATAGGTGCCCGGGCCGCTGTACACGTGCTGGGGGTTTTCCTGGGCGGAGGAGTTGCCATCCCCGAATGACCACAGCCATTGGTTGGGGTTGCCGCTACTGGTGTCGGTCAGGAACAGGGATAACATGTTGGACTGGTAAGTGAAGCCTGCTTCCGGAGCGGCACAGGTGAGGCTCAGTGGACTGCAGATGGCGGCCGTATCGCCGCAAACGTTAACGATTTCCAGGCATACCTCATAATCTCCCGGCAGGGCGTATTCGTGTACCGGGTTCTGTTGGCCGGAAGTGCTGCCATCGCCAAAATCCCAGGCCCAGGAGGTGGCGGTAGCTGTGGAAGTATCGGTAAAGGACAGGCTCAGGCCATCCGCCTGATAGGCGAAGCCTGGTTGCAGCCCGATGCACCGGGCCTCAACCGCCTGACAGGTTTCCGTCATTCCACAAATACTACTAACCTGCAGGCAAACTTCGTAAGTGCCGGCGCTGTCAAAAACGTACTCGAGAACAGGCCCCTCGATACTGTCCTGGCCCGCTACGACCCACAACCAACTGGCAGGCTGGTTGGAGGAGGTATCGGTAAAGGTGGCGGCCAGCTCGTCCTGGCTGTATCGGAAGCCTGCTTGCGGAGGATTGCAGGTAGCCACGATTTCCTGGCATATACTATCCTGTCCACAGGGGCTGCTGGCCAGGAGGCAGACGGTGTAGGTGCCCGGGACGGCGTATGTATGGGTAGGGTTCTGTTGAATGGAGGTGCTGTCGTCTCCAAAATCCCATGACCATACGGTAGGTGTATTGGCAGAGGTATCCAGAAAGGTAATGTTCAGTTCGTCGGCAGAAGTGGTGAACCGCGCTTCCGGCGCCGGGCAGGAAACCTCCAGCGTCCGGCAGTATTGCCCCTGCCCACAGATGCCCCGAATGCTGAGGCATACTTCGTAGGTGCCCGTCATGGGAAAATCGTGAAGCGGGTTTTCCATCGTAGAAGTGGTGCCGTCGCCAAAGTTCCAGAGCCATTCGTTGGTGCCTGCGGAAGAAAAATCGATGAACTGCACCGACAGGCCGTCAGCATCAAAATCGAATGCGGTTGTGACGTTGGCGCAACTTGCCTGTACGAATTCGCAGTTAGTGGAATTCCCGCATTCGTTGCTGGCAGTCATACAAACGAAATAGAGGCCCGGGGTGGAAAAGTCGTGATTGGGGTTTTGTTCCGTGGAAGAACGGCCGTCTCCGAAAGTCCAGTACCACTCATTGGGGTTGCCCAGCGACTGGTCTTCGAACGAAACGTCGAGGCCGTCGGTGGCGAAGGCAAAATCAGAGAGCGGGGTCAGGCAGAACACCGACACATCCCGGCAAACCTGGGCCTGGCCACAGCTGCCGTTGGTTGTCAGGCACACGGTATACACTGCTTCGTCGGCAAAGGAATGCGTGACTTGTTGGCCGTTTCCGGACTGCCCGTCACCAAAGTCCCACTGCCAGTCTGTGATCCCGGCATCACCGCTTCCCTGAAAAATGACGGTCAGCCCAGGGCTGGAATGCTGAAAGTTGGCATTGGGCACACAAAACGTTCCTTCTTCGAAAAAGATAGTGGTGTCGATGGGCGGGTTGGGGAACAGGTCAATATTGCCGGACGGCCAGCGGATGGCCAGGCTGTCTATGCTGGTGGCGCCGCCGATCCCGAAGTGTGCCGTATAGGAGTTCATAATGCCGTAGCTTTCCCCACTGCGGATCTCGCGGATCTGTTTGCCCCAGCTTCCGTAAAGTTCCACCCGGGCGCCGATGCCGTTGGGGTTGGAAAGAGTGCCTTTGAGGCGCGCCTTGAAAAAGTGGTTGCCGTTGCCGTTGTTGATGAACAGTCGGTCGTTCTCATTGCTCACCTGATTGTAGCTTTGTCCGAAACCGGCGTAAACATCGAGGAATCCATCGTTGTTGAGGTCGCCCACTGCCGCGCTGTGAATGCGGGTAGGCGCTCCGGGAAAGGGGTTGGTTACCCTGGAGAAGGTGCTGTTGCCATTGTTGATCAGCAGGGCGTGCTCGTTGCCGAGGGAGGTGAAAAGCAGGTCGACAAATCCGTCGTTATTGAAATCGGCAAATTTCACCTGTATCCCGGCGCCGACTCCATTGAATGCAGTGCCGATGTTGCTGGCCAGGGTGATGTCGGTAAAGGTGCCATTGCCATTGTTGCGGTGCAGGGTATTGTTGATGTCGTGGTTGATGACGAAACAATCCAGGTCGCCGTCGTTGTCGATGTCTGCAAAATCAGAAGCCCAGGATTGGCCGAATGGCTGCAGGTTGGACTGAGCGGCCACGTCCGAATAATTGTTGTTGCCGTCGTTGCGGAACAACAGATTGAGGCGCCGCCCGTCGGTGGGGTCATCTACGCCCAGCCTGCATTTGGAGATGTACAGGTCCAGGTCGCCGTCATTGTCATAGTCCGTCCATACCGACCCATAGTTGCCCGAATTGTCGGACGGTACGGTGGAGACGGCGTTGATGAGGCTGAAATCGGCGGTGAAGGCCCCGGCCCCATCATTGGCGAAGGGAACGCTGAGGCCGTCGTCGTGGCAGGCGAAAATATCGAGGTCATGGTCGCCGTCAATGTCGACAAAATTGGACCCTTGCAGGAAAATGGACGGCGTGCTGATGAGGGTAGTGCTGTAACTGCTGCCCGTATTGTCGGCCTTGAGCAGGTACAAGTTGTTGTAAGCGCCGCCGGTGAAGATGTCGTTATATCCGTTACCGTCAGCGTCGGCCACGCAGAGGCTCCATTTGGCCCCAACCAGGTCCGCGATGAATTCGGAATGAAAGGCGGCAGTATCCGCCATTTGATAATGAATGTAGAGCAGATGACGGTTATCCAGGCAAACGATGTCGTCCAACCCATCGTTGTTCATATCCACTACGCCCATTGGCGCTCCGCTGCGCAGGGTCCTGATTTCCAGCTGGCTCGTTGAATCGGAAAAGGTGATCTGGGAAAATGCTATAGTAGGAAGGAAGGAGAGCAGTAAAAGTAGAGATTTCCTCATTGTACATGTTCGTTTTACGGCAAACCGGCAAGCGCCGGCGCCAGATGTTTCGGGATTAATAATTTGTGACTAACCCAAGGTGGTTTTGGGAACGAAAGTTACGCTTTTTTGAATGAGGACGTATAAAGGAGGAAGGAAAATCTCTGGCCGGGAAAGAGGAAGTTATTTTTCGCAGTAAGTGCCTGGACAATAGCAGGCGAACAATATAGCCCTATGGCAATATAGCCGGAACCCAGTGTGCATAACCGTTTTGGCTCCGCTTCCCCAACTGGGGGGAGCGAAACTACAATTGTCCAAGCAAGTGCTTAGGGCCAGAAACTTCTTCGGTGGCCTGTCGGGGAGAGAAGCTCATCCCTGGTATTCCAATAACCGGCCCAGGGCGCCTTTGGTGCTCCATCATCCGTCAGCCGCCGGTATGGGCCGTGATGGGCTCCCAGGCTGCGGAGGCGTTCAACCCGTTCTTCGGTAGACGGGTGCGTACGGAGCCAATTGGGGGCATTGGCCCCGGTTTTGGGGCGGAGGAAACGAAAGAAGCCGCCCTCATTGTAATAGTCCAGTTTTTGGAGGGCCAGGGCCAGGGCTTCCGGGTCGCCGGTCAGGCGGGCGGCCTCCAGGTCGGCCTCCAGTTCGCGGGTGCGGGAGAGGGCGTTGGCCATAATGGCCATCAGCATCGGGGCGAGCAGCAGCAGCAGGATGGCTACCCAGGAGAAGGGGGGCTGGCCAACGAATAGCATGGGCAGGTAGAAGAAAAGCAAAAACTGGCCCATCAGCGAGAAGAACCGCGTAAGCCGTAAAATGATATTGACGGTCGACTTGAGCTGCAGGTCCTTATTGCGGATGTGGCTGAGCTCGTGCGCCAACACGCCGGTGAGTTCCCGCAGGCTTAGGCGGCTCAGCAGCCCGTGGGTGATGGCGATCGCCGGGTCATTCTTGTTACCGGTGGCAAAGGCGTTGAGCACACCGCTGGGGATGTAATACAACCGGGGCGTATGGCTCAGGCCGGCCCGGGCGGAGAGTTGCCGGAGGGCGTCTACCAGGCTGGGCGCCTCATAGCCGCTCAATGGGCGGGCGCCCTGCAGGCGCATGATCAGCTGAGAGGGCAGCTGCGTAGAACCGGCCAGGCCGATCAACCCCAATATTCCGGACCAGATCAGCCCCGTGGCGCCAAACAGGGTGTATCCCAGGGCAGCCATCAGCACCAGCATGCCCACCATCAGTACTGCAGTACGGCCGAAGTTGGCCGCTTTTTGCAGAAATATCTTGTCTTCGCTCATCATCTTTTTTTACGATCCATTTATAGAACACTTGATGCAATGCCGACGTTCGGTTCAACTGTACTTCACGGGTACCCATAATAACATGGATATACCTCCGCCTCCCCATTTTTTCGACAAAGGATTTCCAAAGCCCCGTAAAAGGCGTATATTTGCGGAGTTTTTCTCTAAAGGGATCGCAGAAAGTGGTGTTTTTCAAGGCATTACGATCCCCGGAGTAAGCTACAGATGCTCATTTTTTAACATTTCTAAAAAAGTTTGTACGAGTTATGCAAGGAAAAGGAGTAGTGAAGTTCTTCCTTGTGGTCATGACGCTCGTGACGCTGGTGCAGTATTTTTTCATCCTTCCTACCCAGAAGGTTGAGAATGCTGCCGATGAGTATGCCCGTCAGGCCACCCAAGGTACCGAGGAAGGCCTTCAGAAGACCGCCTTCAAAATGAAGCGCGCGGAGTATTTGGACTCCATGTCTTCGGAGGAAGTGTTTAGGATTCCTATGCTGAAATCCTACACGTATCAGGAACTAAAATCGCAACAACTGGCACTAGGCCTCGACCTCAAAGGAGGGATGAGCGTAGTACTGCAGGTAGACCTGCGCGATTTCATACGAGCACTGGCCAATGATAGCAAAGATCCCACTTTTTTAGACGCGTTAGACCGAGCATCTCAAGCGCAAAAGAATGCACAGGATGATTTTGTAACCCTCTTCTATGACGCCTGGCGCGAAGTGTCCGGCGACAAACGGCTCGCACCCATCTTTACCCGCAACGAAGCGCTGCGGGATCAGATCAACTACGAGACCACCGATGGGGAAGTGGTGCGCATCATCCGTTCGAAAGCGGATGAGACCGTCGACCTGACTTTCAAACTGCTCAAAGAGCGTATCGATAAACTGGGGGTTACCCAGCCCAATGTATCGCTGGACGCCAGCCGCGACCTCATCGTCGTGGAACTGCCCGGCATCGACAACCCCGAGCGCGCCCGCAACTTCCTGCAGGCTGCTGCCAAGCTGGAATTCTGGAACGTCTTCCGCGTGACCGACCCCGGCGTACAGCAGGGCTTCATCGCGGCCAACGAACGCCTGGCCAAAACCATGGGCAGTGGTGAATTGAAGCGGGAGATCCTGCGCATCGATACGACTTATGCCACTGATTCCCTGGGTAATGTGGACAATTCCCAGATCACCGGCATTGATACCGTCTACAACGAATCGGTGGTAGACCAGGGGCCGCTCTTCGATGTGCTCACCCTCAACACCACCGGCTCTCAGGGCCTGGCCGTGCTGGCAACCGCCAAACGCAACCAGCGCCGATATATCGATAGCCTGCTCAACCGTGAAGATATCAAGTCGCTCTTCCCGAGGGACCTCCTCTTCCGCTGGTCGAAAGACCCGGCGAAGAACTTTGAGACAGGCCAACTGACAGAAGACTACGAACTGTACGGCATCAAATATAGCCGCGACGGCAAGCCCGCCCTCACCGGCGATCACGTAGTGGACGCCAGCGCCAACCCGGACCCGCAGACCAACGAAGTGGCGGTTTCGCTGAAAATGGACAATACCGGCGCCAAGATCTGGGGCCAGCTCACGACGGAAGCCGCCCAGGATAACAACCGGGAGATCGCCATCGTGCTCGATGACGAAGTGGTCTCCGCCCCCCGGGTGATCAACCCCATCCTGACGGGGGATTCCCAGATCACAGGTAGCTTCTCCATCCAGGAGGGCAAAGACCTCGCCAATATCCTGCAGATCGGTAAACTGCCGGCGGAAACCCAGATCATCCAGGAATCCCTGGTAGGGCCGTCGCTGGGAGCGGAAAACATCCGGAAGAGTACGGTCGCTCTGGTGATCGGCTTCATGATCGTTCTCGGCTTTATGATCTTTTATTACGCAGGTGGCGGTATCGTGTCCATCATCTCCCTGATCCTGAACATCTTCTTCATCTTCGGGGCGCTGGCCTCCTATGGTACCGTTCTGACCCTGCCGGGTATCGCCGGTATCGTATTGACCATTGGTATGGCCGTCGATGCCAACGTGATCATTTATGAGCGTATCCGCGAGGAACTCCGCGACGGCAAGTCCCTGCTCATGTCGATCAGCGATGGTTTCAAGAATTCCTATTCGGCCATCATCGACGCCAACGTAACGACCCTGCTGACGGCCTTCGTTCTGGCTTACTTCGGCCTTGGCCCCATCAAGGGTTTCGCAGTGGTGTTGATCATCGGCGTTCTGTCGTCGCTCTTCACCGCAGTACTGGTCGGCCGCCTGCTCGTAGACTGGTGGACCAGCAAGGGCCGTAATATGACCTTCTCTACCAGTATGTCGGAAAACGTTCTGGCTAACCTGAACGTCGACTGGCTGGGCAAGCGCAGCATCGCCTATATGATTTCCGGTACGCTCATCCTGGCAGGATTGATCTCCTTCTTTACCCGTGGCTTCGAGCTGGGGGTTGACTTTAAAGGTGGTTATTCCTACAACATCACCTTCGATGCCGGCCAGGCAGTGGATGCGCCCGAACTACGCCAGGCCCTGGCTGTGGCCTTTGATGGCAATACGCCCATCGTTAAGGCCGTAGATACGGAGAATACTTACAATGTAGTAACCGACTACCTCATCGACGATGATAGCGAGGAAGCTTCCGATAAGGTGATGGCTCAGCTGTATGAAGGGGTGAACGGCATTGCCGGCGGCAATATCGATTTCGAACAGTTCAAAGCTCCCGATGGCGAAGGGACCCACGTGACCAGCTCCAGCAAGGTCGGCCCTACCATCGCGGACGACATACAGACCAGCGCATACTACGCGGCGATCTTCGCCCTCTTGCTGATCTTCCTCTACATTTTCATTCGCTTCAGCAAGTGGCAATACAGCCTTGGCGCCGTAGCGGCTCTGTTCCATGACACCCTGATCACTCTGGGCGTCTTCTCCCTGTTCCATGGCATTCTGCCATTTACTCTGGAGATCGACCAGGCCTTCATCGCCGCCATCCTGACCGTGATCGGTTATTCGATCAACGACACCGTGATCGTATTCGACCGTATCCGGGAATACCTGAACAACTATACCAAGCGCCCGAAGGAGGAAGTGATCAACATGGCCATCAACAGTACGATGAGCCGGACGCTGATCACCTCATTGACCACCCTTTTTGTGGTGGCGGTCCTCTTCGCTTTCGGCGGCGCCAGCATCAAGGGCTTTTCCTTCGCCATCCTGGTGGGCATCATGGTCGGTACCTACTCTTCCATCTTCGTAGCTACCCCCATCATGGCCGACCTTACCGGCGACCTGGAGGCCCGCGTTTCGAAAAAAGAGAAGAAAGGCTTCTCCAAAGCCGCTTCTACCCGATAGTCCGCTAAGGTTGAGGTTCCGGTGCGGGTTATTGGCCCCTCCTGGAATCAGGATAACTTTACGGATCTAAGATTAAAGAGAGCTTTCCTCACACTGATGGGGAAAGCTCTTTATCTTTAGTACTATGGACAATTACCTCACGCCTGAAGAAAAACAATACCTCCTCCTCCTGGGCTGGTTCCGGCGCCATTACGCCCTTTATCTCGGCCTGGAACGGGAACGCCCGGCGACCGGGGAAAGCATCTTGCAGTTCGGCCGGGCCTGGTTTGGAAACCAGTTGCTGGATCTGGCCTCTGCCTTCCCGGGCCTGAAGCACAAGCAACTGATCCGGGAGGAGGGCGGCGCCATCGAATTCACTGAGGCCGGAGCCTCCCAATTTGCCGAGCTCGATGCTTCTGAGACGTTCTATCGCTACGAATACGACAATTTTTTTTCCCTTTCGGAAAAGAGCGAGGCTCATGCCCTGTTCTGTGAACGCGTCTATGGAAAGAACCTCAACCAGCACGGCTTGTCGGATACCGGGGAGCTTCGGCAATTGCTGGCCTTCCTGGATCTGCCTTCCGGCGCCTATGGGCTAGACCTGGGGTGCGGCAATGGCCTGATCACGGACTACCTGCAGCGCCGGAGCGGGGCGCGATTCCTGGGCGTGGACATCTCTCCGGAAGCCATCCGCCGGGCAGAACAGATCCGCAATCCGCATTTGGCTTTTCGGGTGTCAAATATGAATGCCCTGTCTTTCTCCGAGCCGTTCGACTTTATTGTGTCGGTTGATACCTTGTATTACGCTGCTGATCTCAGCGCAACCGTAAGGGATTGCCTGTCCAACCTCCGTCCCGGTGGTATTTTTGCCTGCTTTTTTTCCCAGTGGATCAACGCAGAAGGAGAACGGCCGTTTCTGGAAGGAACCCATACCGGCCTGGCAAAGGTGCTGCGCGAACTGGAACAGCCCTTTGAATTTCAGGATATCTCCGAATCGGGCAGAAAACACTGGCGCCTAAAACGGGATGTGCTGCTCGATATGCGCCCGGATTTCGAGGCCGAAGGCAACCTGGCCCTCTGGGATTACCGCTTCCGGGAGGCCAACCGCTATGCGCAGTGGCCCGCGGATTTTTATGCGCGGTTCATTTACCGGGTGGATAAACCTGCTTAAAAGACAAAAAATATCTTATGCGAAGACAACTCATCTCCTCCGGAGCCCCCTGGGAAGCCACGGTCGGCTACTCCAGAGCAGTCAAAGTGGGCGGACAGGTCTTCGTCTCCGGTACAACGGCCGTTGACGAGCAAGGAGCCATTGTAGGGAAAGAAGATGCCTATGCCCAGGCGAAATTCATCCTGGAAAAGATCGGCAAGGCCTTGCAGGCCGCCGGCGCCTCCTTCGGGGATGTCGTGCGTACCCGGATCTTTGTTACCAGCATCGATGACTGGCCGGCCATCGGGCGGGCTCACGGGGAGGTTTTTAAGGATATCCGCCCCGCTGCGACTATGGTGGAGGTGAGCCGGCTGATCGACCCCGAATTGCTGGTGGAGATCGAGGCGGAGGCGGTGGTGGGGTGAATCCCGAACACCCGCCTTCGCTAAAGCTTCGGACGGGCGGAGATGAACGCCGAACCTGCCATTTAGCTTACATCCCTGCACATCCACCGCCTGCTACCGACAACATTATTTTCTCCCCTGGCGTTTATCTAAGAGTGTTTTCAAATTGTCAGGCTCACCTTCAAGCTGCTCTTCAGCGGTCAATTCCCCTCCTTTGGAGGGGTTAGGGGAGGCTTCTAAAAAACTACACTATGACTCGGAACCTAACACTACTCGCTTTCCTCATTGGCCTGATCACCGCTTGCACCTACACCATGAAAGTGCGCGACGGCCGCACCGCCGTTGATGTCAAGCAATATGCCGTCGCCGTAGACCTGCTCCAGAAGGAGTACGACAAGGCCAAGAGCCGCGTAGAGCAGGGCAAGATCGCCTTCCTGCTGGGAGAGTCTTACCGGCACCTCAATAAGAGCGATCAGTCCATTCGCTGGTACCGTATCGCGTACGATAACCAGTACGGCGTAGAGGCCCTTAAGCAGTATGCTTATGGCCTCAAGCGAGCCGAGCGCTATGAGGAAGCCATGCAGGCATTTAAAGACCTGGGTATCGAGATCGGCAGCCCCTATGAGTATCGCCGCGAGATCAGCGCCTGCCAGATTGCCCTGGGGTGGAAGAAACTGCCCCCCGAATTCGAAGTGGAAGTCTTGAGTTTCAATACCGGCGATGCCGATTACGCACCAGTTATCTACAAGGAAAACCAGTTGGTGATCACCTCCGACCGGACTGCCAGCACAGGCGACGATACGTACAACTGGACGGGTAATGCCTACTCCGACCTTTTCCTGGTCGACCTGAAGTCGAATAGCGTCAGAGGTTTCGACAACGCCCTCAATACGGAGAACAATGAGGGCACTATTGCTTTCAATAAGGATTACTCTGAGCTCTACTTCACCCGCTGCTTCAGCAATGGTAAATACGAGGACGCCTACTGCAAGCTGATGTCCAGTGAGGGCGCCGGCAACAGCTGGTCCGCCCCCCGGGCGCTGCCCTTTATTGAGGAGGGGGTCAATTACGTGCATCCCAGCCTTTCCTCCGATGGAAGCACCCTGTACTTCTCCAGTGACCATCCCGATGGCTGGGGAGGATACGATATCTACTTTTCCGAACGGGAAAGGGATGGCAATTGGGGGCCGCCTCAATTGCTTAGCCGGTCGATCAATACCCCCGGCGATGAGAAGTTCCCCTTCATTGACAACGATACCCTTTATTTTGCTTCAGACAGCCATACCGGAATGGGAGGGTTGGATATCTTCCGTACTTACAAGCTGGCTAACGGCTCCTGGGCGCCGGCCTATAACCTGAAGGCGCCCATCAATTCCGGGGGCGATGATTTCGGTTATGTGGTCGATCACCAAACCCCACGCCCTGAAGGGGTGTTGCAGATGGGCTACTTCACTTCTACCCGGGAAGACGGTATTGGCGGTGATGATATCTATCGCTTTTCCAAGGTTATTCCTCCCGAACCGCCTGTTGTGGAAGTGCCCAAAGAGATAGAATACAAACTCATCCTGGAGGGCTTCGTCCTTGAAAAAATATACAATAACCCTACCGACCCCAACAGTAAAGTGCTGGGACGCAAGCCGCTGCCCGGCTCGCAGGTAAACATCCGCTTCAACAAAGAATCGGAAACCGTCACCGTCGGTGAGGACGGTATGTTCCGCCTGGAACTGGAGGAAAATACCGATTACAGCTTCCTGGCCTCGCGGGAGAATTACCTCAACAACGACGCTTCTTTCTCCACCGTAGGTATTGGCCGCGACCCCAACAACCCGGTCCAGACCTTCGAGATCGAGATCGTTCTGGACAAGATCTTCCTGGACAAGGAGATTACCCTGGAAAATATCTATTACGATTTTGACAAATGGGACATCCGCGACGATGCCAAGCCTACGCTCGATGAGCTGTCGCGCAACCTGAAGCTCAATCCCGATATCCGCATCCAATTGGGCTCCCATACGGACTGCCGGGGCGCCACTCGTTATAACGAGGACCTGTCCCAGAAGCGCGCCCAATCGGCAGTGGACTACCTGATCGCCAGCGGTATCGATCCGGCGCGGCTCGTGGCCCGTGGCTACGGTGAGAGCCAACCCGAGGTAGATTGCATCTGCGCCCGCTGCACCGAGGATGAACACCAGGCGAACCGGCGGACTACGTTTAAG
The DNA here is from genome assembly GCA_020636405.1 of Lewinellaceae bacterium. GTDB lineage: Bacteria > Bacteroidota > Bacteroidia > Chitinophagales > Saprospiraceae > JACJXW01. The sequence continues at coordinate 1,783,933 of JACJXW010000004.1, forward strand.
ATCATTGAGTAACCGGCCGCCCTACTTATTATTGAGTAGTTGATATTCAGCTCTTCCCGGTTTTCGAGATCTGGAAGAGCTGAATGTCCTACCATGCTACCACAAAGCGATCACTGTACACCAGCCGCCCTCCCGTCCGCAACACCAGCCAGTATGCGCCGGCCGGCAGCCTTTCCGCCTCAATTTGCACCCGTTGTTCGGGTATTGCACCCAATGTTCTTTCCATCCATACCCGCCCCAGCGCATCCTGAACATACAATTCCAGCGGCGCCGGCTCAGCCAGCTGTATTTCCAGCCACAAGGATCCGGAAGTAGGGTTGGGATAGAGGCTTGCCCTGCGGATCAATGCTGTTTCGTAGGCTGAAGAGACATTAATACTGGCAGTCGCCTGACATCCCTCCTGGTCCGTAACAGTAAGGCTGTAGGAACCCACCATTACGTCAATGGTAGACGTGGTTTCACCAGTACTCCAGGCGAAGCTGTATCCTGGCGCGCCGCCACTGACGGCAGCCGTGGCCGTGCCGTCCTGTTGCCCTGCAGGTGGTGTAAGGTTGATGGAAATGTTGATGCCTTCCGGCGCGGGAAGCTGGAATTCGTATTCCCGGGTGCACCCATTGGAGTCCCGGAGAATGGCGGTATACAGGCCGGCCTCCAGGCCATCCAGGAAATTGGTGTCCGGAGTGGGGATCAGTTCCCCTTCGTAAAACCACTCAAAAGTGTAGGGGGGATCACCGCCGCTGATGCTGGCTGTAGCGGTACCGTCGGTGGCGCCGAAGCAGGAAACCGAATCGGCTTCGACATTCAGTTCCAGCAGGGTAGCCGGCTCTTCCACCACAAAGTTGCCGAAGATGGCCTGGCAGGTGTCCCGGTCGGTGACGGTCAGGCTGTAAATGCCCGGCCCCAGGTGGTCAATGTCTTCAGTAGTCCAACCATTATTCCATTCGTATAGAAAAGGCGGAGAGCCGCCGAGCACGCTCAGGCTGATGGCACCGTCCTCTTCTCCCTTGCACCGTACATGCTGGATGTTCACCAGCGTATCGCGGATGAGGGCGTTTACCGACGGCACGGTTCCCATAACGGAGGCGGTGCATCCGTTGGCGTCGGTTACATAGCCGATATATTTGCCGGCGGGCACGTCCAGCAGGTCGGCGCTGGTGCCGACGAGCGTGTCCCGCTCATCGAACCAGGTATAGAAATAAGGTGCGGCGCCCCCGGTAGTTGTGGTATAGATCCCCCCGTCGTTGCTGGAAAAACAATTGACCTCCTCGATGCTGTCGCGCCGGAAGAAGAGCGGTGCGGGCTGACTAATCGGCAGCAGGGTGGAGGCTGCTGTACAACCGGTAAACTGGTCGGTCACCGTTACCCGGTAATTGCCCGGCGAAAGGCCGCATATGGTGACGCTGTCGCCCACATTCTGTTGGATGACGCCATTGCTGAAGTGGAAGCGGTAATTGGAATAACCGCCGGAGGCCACGGCAGTGAGGCAGCCGTCTGCCGCCCCGTAGCAGCTTATGTTTTTGGCGGAGAATTGCTCCAGCCGGAAGGGTTCCACATTATCGTCCACTTTGACGGAGGGCGATTCGGCCGTGCAACCGCTGGCATCGGTAACGCTCAGGATATAATCGGCAGGAGTGGGCTCCGTCAGGGAGGTGTCGGAAGAGCCATTGCTCCACTGATAGGTGTAGGGAGCTGCCCCTCCGCTAACGGCGGCGGCCAGTTTTTGCACAGCCCCTCCTTCGCAGATGTCATCGGCAAGGATATCGATCGAAGCGCTCAGCGGCGGTGGCTGGCCAAGCGAGAAGGTCGTGTCGATCGGACAGGAGTTGGCATCCTGAACCAAAAGCCGGTAACTGCCGGCAGGTATGTTGAAGAGGTCATCCCCGGTGTAATTCTGGCCTACCCAGTTGTAGGAATAGGGCGGGCTGCCTCCCCGGACGGTCACCTCGATAAAGCCGGTGGTATCTCCAAAGCAGCTGATCTCCCCGACGCCTTCCAGCCCTAGTTCCAGCCGCGGCGGGCTTTGAATGGTAATGGGTGGAGGAATATAAAGGCATCCCTCTGCGTCACTAATGCTCACGACGTACTCCCGGTCGGGCAGGTCCAGGCGGGTGGCGCCGGTGGCGCCGTCATTCCAGTTGAAAGCGAAAGGCGGGCGGCCCGATTGCAGCAGATTGATGTCGATCAGCCCGTCATTGGTGGCGAAGCAGGTCGGTTGCACTACGATGGTGTTGATCTGGAATACCTGCGGGGCCGTCAATACGATGGACGTATCGTACAGGCAGCCCTCACCGTCTTCAATCCGAACGCAGTAGAAGCCGGTATCCAGCCCGTTGATCACCGGAGTGGTGTCTCCCCGGCACCAGGTATAGGAAAAAGGAGGAATACCGTTGGGCTGCAGGCTGATGCTCCCACTGGTTTGCCCGATGCAATCGGGAGAGGTTGTCAAAATATCCAGGTCTAGAACGGAAATGGCGGACAGCACTACCTCCAGGGTATCCGGCGGACAATTGTTGGCGTCCGTGGCATAGGCGTAGTAGGTGCCCACCGGCAGGTTCATAAGTATGCTGTCGGCACTGTCTCCCTCGCTCCAACTGTACTGGTACGGGGCTGTGCCGCCGGCAGCTGCCACGATGATCTCGCCGTTTTTATCGCCCACACATTCCGGTTGGGTTACCTCCACAACAGACAGGCTCAGGGGCGTTGGCTGGCTTAGAAAATAGGATTGGACCGCCTGGCAGCCGTTGAAATCAGTGAGGGTCAGCAGGTAGGTTCCCCGAGCCAGGTTGACCACAAGAGGGGAATTGCTTCCGTTGCTCCAGGCATAATGGTAGGGCGGCGTTCCGCCCTGGCCGGCTGCCTTGAGGAGGCCATCTGCCAGTCCGTGGCAGGATGGGCCCGCCAGCGTATCCAAAACGATGCTTAGCGGGGCCGGCGCTGCCAGGATATAGGGGCGGATGAACGTACAATTTTTGGAGTCGGTGATAGTCACGGTGTAACTGCCATTGCCCAGGTTGAAAATATTTTTGGTGTTGCCGCCATTGCTCCATCGGTAGGTATAGGGCGGGGTGCCGCCGAATACGTCGAGTAGGATGGCCCCGTTGTTCAGTCCGAAACAGGCCGGATGTTGCAGGCTGGCCACTGCCTTGAGGCTATCCGGTTCCCGAATGGTGATGTCTTCGATCACACTTTCACAGATTCCCTCCGATACCGTCACCGAATAGACACCGCCGGGCAGGCTGGTGGCGCAACTTTGGGTGTGTCCGCTGCTCCATAAGTATTGAGGGGCGCCGCCGAATACTTCGAGGCAGGCTTCCCCGTTGGACGCCCCGGCGCAGCTGACATCCTCTACCACAATATCCTCGACCACGGCCCCCGGCCCATTGACGATGACCGACCGCAGGATAAGCCGGCAGGCTTCTTCGGAATCATCGGTGACCGTTATCCGGTAGGAGCCCTGAGAAAGGTTGAAGATACGTAGGGTATCCGCTATGTTGGCGGTATCCCCGCTGATGCCGTTGCTGCCCTCCCACTGGTAGGAAAAGGGGCTGGTGCCATCCAGGGGGATGAGGGTAATGCTGCCGTCGGAACCGGCACAGGTGCTGACATCGGTGACAAAGCGGCGCAGGGAGTCGATGCTTGCCGTGGTGTTCACCTGGGCGCTGTCTATACTGAAACAGCCTCTGGAATCGGTTACTTTTACGGTATAATGATCGATCACTCCAGCGGAGAAACTAGCCTCAATGGTGATGCTGTTGCTGGTGGAACCGTTATTCCACAAAAAGGAATAGGGCGCCTGCCCTCCGCTGGCCTGTACGCCAAGCAGCGTACTGTTTTCTCTGCAGAGGGAAAACGAATCGGAGGGGGAAAAGGCCAGGCTGGGCCCCGGGCGCACCTGTACGGCCACATTGCCCACATCCGTGCACCCGCCGCTGGATGTGGCCTTGAAATAATAGAGGGTGTTTTGAACAGGATTGACAATGGTCGATGGCAGCAGGTTGCCATTTGTCGCCGGCAGCGCGGAGTGGAAAGTGATGGCGCTTCCCGTGAAGTTGGCGTCGGTTATGTTGAGGCTGGCCAGGTCGAATGCCTCTCCCGGGCAAATGGCCGGCATATCCGTCGTGCTTACATCCGGTACGGGGTTGACCACGGCCAGCACCTCCGCCCTTTGCCCGGAAGTACAAAAGCCATCGGTCTCTTCCGCGTAATAAGTGACGGTGATGGGTACCGGGCTGGTGTTCTCCAGGGGAATAATGGGGCTGAAGAGCTCACCTGCCCCAATGGGCTCGTCGGAGTCCGGGCTGTCGTACCAGAGTATGAACTTGTCAAACCCGGGGATAGCACGCAAAAAAGCATCCTGGCCGGAACAGATCGTGTCGTTGATCGTGGCGGGGGGCGGTAGGATGGCATCGTCGTCGTTGCCGTTACAGTTTTCATCTGCGTTGTTACAAGGCACTTCCGGCCGGCCGGGGTTGATGTTGGGGTTGTTGTCGTTGCAGTCCCCGGCCTGGCTGGCATATCCGGGCGGGGTAGAGCCCGAGCAACTCGTAATGGTTTGGTTGGTAGTTCCAAAACCGTCGCCGTCGTTATCCACATAGTAAGTGAAGGCAGGCGGCCCGAGGTCAACGGAACCGTAAAAGCTGATCTCATCCAGCGCAATGTCGCCCCGGGAACTTCCGGTTTCGGTACCTGCGAAGCGGAATTGCAGCACTTGTCCGTCCTCGTAAGCACTCAGGCTGATGTAGGCCTTGTGCCAGGCCGTGCCCTGGTTGCCGCTCTTTTGCCAGATGGTATTCCAGGAAAACCCGCCGTTGGGAGACACCTCGAGTTTCAAGGTGCCGATACCTACGCCAAACATGTTGTAGGAGAAAGACATATGGCAGGTGTCACTGCCTTGCTTGTCCAATTGCAGGCAATTCGAAACCAGGTAGGCCGTTTTGTCGGGCTGGCAGATCTCTCCGGAAGTTTCCAGGTAAATGTAATTGCCGCCGCCACTGACGTCATCGGAAGGGCCGGTGCCTACGGAGGGAGTGCCTCCGGCGTCCACCAGCCAGTCAAATCCGTCGTTGCGGCTGTTGCTCCAGATGCCGGTGATATCACACTCGGTATCGCAGAAAAAACCACAGGTGGAAAGATCGTCAAAATTGGTGTGCAGGCTCCGCCCGGCCGGTATGCACCCTGTTTCGAAGAGGGTAGGGCAGGAATTCATGGAAAAAGAGCCGTTATCACAGCTCTTCCGGATGTAAAGTTCGTATTGGGTTTCCGGAAGCAGGTTGTCCAGGGTGAACGGGGGGCAACCATTCACCGTCAAAACCGTTCCCTGTCCGGCAGTTGCCCCGGTACCGGGGGTGAAACCCACCGGCCCGTATTCGATAATGGAAACCCCGCAACTGTTGAAAGGCGACCAGTTGATGGTGACGGCATTGCTGTCCTGCCCGATAACACTGGCCGTCTCTACCGGCAGGCAGGAGATAGGCGCAAAGATAAGGTTGATGTAATCCAGGCGTCCGGTATGCACCTGAGCGTCATCACAGATATTGAGCTTCCAGAGGCCATTGGGGTTCGTGGCGCCATCGTTGAAGGTGAAAAAGCTGCCCTGGGGGCGAAACGGTTCGGATGTAAATGGAGGTACGCCCTGGCTGATCGGTATGCAACTCTCCATGGTGAGCCGTACCGGCGCGCCACAGTCCGGCACATTAGGGTCTCCGTAATTATCCTCGCCACCCCCATTATCGAGCGTGAGCGGCACGGTAATGCCCCCAGGGGAGGTGAGGGTAATGTCCAGGTCGTTGGCCCAGGGATGCCGGATGATGAACTGCACCTCTCGCAGGAAAACGTCAACGCCCAGCCGGATGCCCGGAGCGTTGTTGACATTGACCACCACCTGTTCCGGGTCGGGCACTACATTGATGTTAGGGTCGCAACCGGCGTCCGGAATGTTCAATCCTATGGTACACTGGGAGGGGTTATTTACTACAACACTCTGGGCAAAGCTGGAGAGCGGTAGAAAAAACAAAATGAATAGAAGCAGAGTCTTCGAGCGTACGAGCAATTCTCTCATTAGTAAGGGTTTGGTTCATTTCTGGGACTATTGCGCCTGGTATGGGCAAGGCCAGGCAGCAATTGCTGACTCCAAATATAATGTGTTTACGCGTATACCGATTATTTCCGCCGGGATAAGCTTGGAATTTGCCGTACAGACGGTATGAATTTCAGCAATTAATGACCTCTTGCGTCATCGCATTAAGGTTACATCTCCCTTGAAGACCACAACCTGCCCGTCCACCATTTCAATCTCGGCGAAATAGGCAAAAACGGCGCCGTTCATCAGCTGCCCGCGGAAATTGCCATCCCAGCCGAAGCGGGGATCATTGGGCGGGAAGTCATACCATTCCATAACGGGCTCTCCCCAACGGTTAAATACCTGAAAAGCTTTTACCTGTTTCGCTTCCTTACCGGCGAATATCATGAATACATCATTGGCGCCGTCGCCATTGGGGGAAAAGACATTGGGAATGAAGACGTTGTAATCCTTGCGCACAATGACGCGCGCTACATCCGCCGCCGAACAGCCGTTGTTGTCGATTACCCGTACGGAGAAGGCGGTGCTGAGCTGCGGGGCGAAGGTGGCCGTCAGGCAGGTGTCGCAACCCAGGCTGTCCGGTTGCCAGTATACCTTGTCCACCGCTTCGGCCGGGATGTTGACCAGCGCCTGCAACAGTATGCTGTCTCCGATCTGTATGCTGTTGTCTTCGGATTCAAAATTGGCGAGCAGGACGACCTGCATCTCTCCGGGCTCTTCAAGCCGGAACTGGAGCTCCGCCCGGCAGCCGGTAGCATCTTCCACCACAATATCGTAAGTACCGGGCCCCAGGGGGACAAATGCCGGCGACCCGCCGAACGGCCCGCCGTTGAGGCTGTAACGGTATGGGGTGGTCCCGCCGTTGACCGAATCGATGACGATGACGCCATCATTGGCCTGGAAACAGCTGATGGGGCTTACCGATGCGTGAGGTACGAGGAAGGCGATCTCGGAATCGACTATCGCGATATCGGTATCACTACAGCCATTTTCGGTATTGAGCACCGTGAGCTGGTAGGTTCCCGGCTGGCCGGCGTCGATGAAAGGCTGCGCAGGTTCCATAATATCCACATCATCCTCAGAAGACCAACGATACTGCAGGGCCGGCCCCTGGCTGGTGCCGGGGCCCCCTAAAGACCCGACGTTGAAGGTGCAGCTCAGGGTGAGGTCCTGCCCGGCATCGGCAACCGGCCGTTCGTTGATGGTAATGCTTACGGTGGCGCTATCGTTGGGACAGGGTGATTGGGCTTGTATGTTGTAACTGAACAGGTAGGTTCCCGGCGCCTGCCGGACAGGCAGGAAGGTCGCCGTCGCCGCGTTGAAAGCGCCGGGCTCCAGGAACGGCCCACTGGTTAAACTCCAGGATCCGCCAGGCTGTGCTCCTTCCAGCAAGCTGGAAAGCGAAATGCTGGCGTCGGTGCGGCTGCAAAGTTCGATGGGGCCCGTTGCCACGCCGGCAGTAACCGGCTGCCGGACTACGGCCGTCACCGAAGGAGGGCTGGGCAGGCTGCAGTTGGGATGGCCGGTATCGACGATGTTCTCCAGCGTGAAAAGGGTGCTTTCGGTGAGCGGTAGCGCCATGGCATAGCCTCCTTCAACTCCGCTGAGGTTCATCGGCTGCCCATTGATGAGCAGGGTCATGTCGTATGGGCCCCCGTTCCCCAGGAAGGTGATATCGAGTTGAGCTTCTTCACCGGCGCAAATGAAGGGCGTTATGGCCATGTTTACCGTAGCGTCGGGGCAGAGCAGGGCGGCGCAGGTGGACGAGGTGCTCACTGACGGGCAGGCGTTGGCGCTCAGCGCCGTCACCGTAATGCTGGCTTCCTGGCCGGGTTGCAGCCCTTCCACCAGATAGGAGGTGTCACTCTGCATACTGCCTGAGCCAGCGGCCTGATATCCGGAGGCGTTGGCCACCGTATTCCAGGTGAAAAGAACCGTGCCGTAACCCGGTTCGCATTCAATTTGCGGCGTCTGAACGGAAGGTTCCACCACAACCGTGCGGGTGGAAAGGATGGAAGTACACCCATTCTCCTCCACCTGCAGGCTGAGCGAATAACTGCCGGCGGCCGGCCACTGCAACTGGTAAGGCCCGGGGCCGCTGCCGCTGACTATCCCGGCGCCATCGAAATTCCAGGTGTAAACGGCAGCCGGCGTGGCCGTACCGGTATAGGCCACCGTAGCCTGGTTTTGCACACAGATCACCGGCGTAGCTGTGAAGTCGGCAGTTGGGTTGGCAAAAACGCGGACAAAAGCAGTATCGGAAACGGAACAGACGTCTTCCGTCCAGGTGGCAATGACCGGATTGGGCTGGCCTGCCTGGCCCGCGAGTACGGACCACTGGCCGACGGCCGGGTTATTGATCCCGGTTCCGGCCCACTGGAGGGTTCCGTTTCCGGTGTCGTTCAGAATGTCCACCTGCAGGCCTATGTCAAACGGCGTACCATCGAAACACTGATCGGCCGGAGGTTGAATGGACAGGCTGACAGCAGGGCAGGGCAGGGCGGCGCAGGTAGCGGCAGTGCTTACCGATGGGCAGGCGTTTCCGCTTAATGCAGTGAGCTGTATGCTTACTTGTTGCCCGGGCTGCAGGCCTTCGATCAGATAGCTGGTGGGGCTGAGCATGGTGCCCGTGGGGCCCTCCGTAACCACTACCTGGAAGGAGGTGGCGTTGGGAATATCCTCCCAACTGAAAAGTACCGAGGTGTAGGTGGCCTCACACTGCACGGCCGGAGGGTTGAGGGGGGCATCTACCGCTATGTTCCGGTTTACCGTTTCAGAGGAACAGCCGTTCTCTTCTACCTGCAGGCCGACGCTGTAATTGCCGGCGGCCGGCCACTGTAACTGATAGGGGCCGGAGCCGTTGCCGCTCACCACTGCCGCGTTGCCGAAATCCCAGTTGTAGGTAGCGCCGGGGGTTGCCGTACCGGTATAGGTGACGGTGGCTTCTTCTTCCGTACAGACCACCGGGGTGGCGGAGAAATCGGCAGTTGGGGTAGCATAGACGTTCAGGATAGCGGTATCGGAAACCGTACAGACATCCTCCGTCCAGGTAGCGACGATAATGTTCGGCTGGCCGATCTGGCCGGCGTCAATGGCCCATTGGCCGTTGGCCGGGTTGGTAATGCCGGCGCCATTCCAGCGGAGCGTTCCGTTTCCGGTATCGTTTAGGATGTTCGCCTGCAGGCTGATGTCGAACGGCGTTCCGTCGAAACACTGATCGGCGGGAGGTTGAATGGACAGGCTGACCGCAGGGCAGGGCAGGGCGGCGCAGGTGGCGCTGACGGCAACCGACGGACAGGCATTGGCGCTTGACGCCAGTAGCTCAATGCTCACCTCTTGCCCGGGTTCCAGCCCGGCAACCAGCAGGCTGGTATCGGAAAGTACCGTACCTGGAGGGCCGTCCGTAACGTTGGCGAGGTAAGCGAAAGCATTGGGGGTCCGGCTCCAACTGAATGTCACGGTGGTGTAGGTGGCCTCACAGAAGATCACCGGAGGGGCCAGCGTGTCGTCTACCTGCACGGTTTGCATTGCTGTTTCCGAAAGGCAACCCTGCTCTTCCACCTGTAGCTGAATGGTGTAGAGGCCGGGCGCGGGCCATTGTACGTCGAACAGGTTCGCCGGGCTTCCCACGCCCCCGTTTAGATCCCAATTGAAATTGGCTCCACTGCCGGCAGAACCGGTAAAGGCTACTTCGGAGGCATCCGTCCGGCATATAGGGCTGACGGCGGTAAAAGCTGCAACCGGCGTGGGGCGAACAGTGATGACGGTGCTTGCATTAAAACTACAACTGCCCAGGATATAAGTCAGGTTGATGGTATGGGCGCCTATTCCGGCCACCGCCGGACGAAATAGCCCTGATTGGGCCTCAATGACCCCCGGGCCCTGCCAGGAAAAAATGCCATCGGCAGGGCCTCCGACGATGACAGCACTCAGGATAATATCATTGGTATTGCTATCCAGGCAGATGGCAGGGACGGGGGTAATGTCCAGAGTGATATCCGGGCAGGCTTCGGCGATACAAGTGGCCAGAGTTACCGTATCGGGGCACGCATTGGCACTGAGCGCAGCTATGCTGATTTGGACGGTATCCCCGGGAGTGAGGCCTTCTACCAGAAAGCTGGTATCGGAAGGCATACTTCCTCCCTGCGGCCCAAGAACAGTGACGATAAAGGAATCTACCAGAGGGCCGCTGTCCCAGAAAAATTCTACTGAAGTTTCGGTGCTGCGGCAATTGACGACGGGAGGCTGCAGCAACGCCTGCACCTCGATGGTATCGACAAACAGTTCTGATAAACAGCCTTCCTGTTCGATCTGCAGGCTGACGATCTTTCTGCCGGCGCTATTCCAACTGACGTATTGCAGCGTATCATTAGGCGCTCCGGCGCTGGTTCCACCGCTGAAATTCCAGGTGAAAGTTGCGCTGGTATCTGCCATTCCGGTGAATTCTATGACGGCCGTATCCGAAATGCAGATGCTGTCCGGCAAAGTGAATGCCGCAACGGGCACCGGTAATACCGTCAGGCTGGCCACATCCTGCCCCGGACAGCCATTGGGGTCGGTAACGAACCGAACGGTATGGATACCGACGCCTGCTACTGCCGGGTCGAAAACACCGTTTACCGTATCTACAATCCCGGGGCCGCTCCAGATGCCGTCGGGGAACGAATCGGCTACTGTTGCGATGAGGTTAAACGCCGGCGCATCTGAACAGCGGGGCGCCGCATCTTCGATCGTTACAGCAGGAGGTATGCATTCCAGGGTGGTGCAGGTGATGGGAGCACTGGGGGACAAACAGCCGGAGCCGCCCAGGGGGATGATGGACAGGCTCACGTCCTCACCGGGGGGCAGGCCGGTGAGCGAAAAAGAAGTACCGGAAACGCTGCCTCCGCTATGGTTGCTGAGGATCTGGACCGTATAGCCTGTTGCCCCTGCCACCGGCGGCCATTCTACGGTAATGCTGCTATTGGTCACCTGAGCACAGGCCGGCGCGGGGGCTTCTCCGGCTGAAATGATGACCGTGCCCTGGTCGATCCCCTGACAGGGCGGGATGCCCACCCGATAAAGGATATCATAAACGCCGGGGCCCAGGCTGGCCGGGTCCAGTAGGGTGGTGGGAATGCCGTTGACCGTCCAGGTGCCGCCCATACCGGAGCCGGGGTCGAGCCAGGAAGACAGGGGGATAAGCGCCGACTGTTCACAGATCTCCTGGGGTGCGGTGAAGTCGGCGGAAGGCAATGCACTGACCTCCACGAATTCCAGATGGTCATTGAGGCAGGGCGGGATGCCTGTCGTATAGGATACCAGATGCAGTCCCGGCCCTAGAATACCCGGGTTGAACTGGCCGTTGCTGGCCAGCCCGTTGATCGTCCAGGTACCTCCCGGCAGGCTATTTGGAGCCAGCCAGTTGTTCATATCCAGTGGTGGTTCTGCTTCACAGATCCCGAAAGGGGCCGCCCAGAAGGCCTCCGGCAATGGGTCAACGATGATAGGCAGGGTAACAGACTCGGTGCAGGGCGGTTGAGAAACCGTATAGGTCAGGTTATGTACGCCAACGCCCCACTGCGCCGGATCGAAGATACTGGTGGCTACCCCGTTGATCATCCAGTTGCCGCCCGGAGTAGCGGCAGGCGACAGGAAGCCATTGAGATTGACCGGAGGGGAACTGACGCACAGCCCGCTGGGCGGGGTGAAGTCGGCATTGAGCTGTACCACAGTAATGGTTACATCGTCGATGGCCTGGCAAAGCTCACTGAAAAACAGGCCGTCCAGGCAAAAATCATTACCGCTCAGCGCGGTGTTCTGGTTGACGATGCAGATGGTGGCGGTATTGCTGCCACCGGAATTCCAGGTGGCGTAAAACTGGTTCCACTGGCCGGGGGTTGGCGCGGCGTTGAAAATACTGCCGATCAGCTGGCCGTTGACCGAAAATTGCAGGCGGGCCGGGGAGTTGGAAATGGCAGAAGCGACAAAGGTGCTGAAGGCGTAGTTGGTATTGGGGGTTACGGAGACCGTTTGACAGAGAACAGTCTGATTGGCCACCCCGGCTCCGTTGATCACCAGCATGTTACCGTCGCCCGATATGTCTCCGAAACTGGCGAAATTGGTATGGGTAAGGGCAGGGTTGGTAGATACGGCGTAGGTGCCTTCGTTGGACAACAGGCCCCAAGGGCCGCCGTTGCCGGGGATGTAATTGCTGGAAAAACCGGTGAAACCCTGGCTGAAGTCCCAGTTGGACATCAGGTTCTGAGGAGAAGCGGCATTGACCGTAACGGTATACGTGGTAGTGGAGCTCACCGTTGCCACCGGGTTGAGTATGTTAGGGTTGGAAAGGCCCGAGGCCGGCGACCACTGAACGCTCAACAGGTTGCCCGAAACGTTGGCACTGAGATTCACCGGCTGGCCGGGGTTACATATGGTCCGGTCTGGCCCTGCGTTGACCGTGATGTCGCAGTTCAGAGTAGAGTTTTCCTCTATTCCGGGAGTACGGAGCGCTTGCCAGGCGGTTGAAGAAAATAACAGCAGCAGCCAGCAAATGGTGTTCATAACTGGTGGTTGAGAAATTGACGAAAAACCTGCTGGTTGCAAAACTTGGCAGGCTTTAGCTTTATCGGGGATTAGGATGCTGGGAGTTTCTTGGGGATAATGAGGTTAAAGATAGAAAAATGATGCTGATTTTATCGCTTTAATTATTGGGGAGGGGGGGGGCTTAATATTCGATGTTTGATGTTTGACGGTCCTTTCGCGTAAGGCGAGGACGAGTTCCGGGGCACTCGTTTCGCTGATGCCAGGAGGGCAGCCCCTTTGGGCCGGGAACTTCCCCTTTGTACACTGCACATTCCTGTTCTGCTTCGCTCCAAGAAAGCCGTTTGCCCTTTTTTGTCGCGCAAAAAAGGGCCAAAAAACGCGGGAAGCTCCACAGACGGCGCTTTTACGCCTGGTATTAGCGGGTAGCGAGGTATTGGCGCCTGCCCTTGATGTCCGGGATTGCCCTTTTTCAGGTGCTGTGCCGGTTTCCGGATTTAAGCGGGGCCACGACCCTTCGCCTGGAATACCGGTTGCCATAGCTTTTGCAGGTTGTCCACTCCTGGCAGGAAACCGCCAAGGCACGTTCCTTGCCTTCAACAGCGGGAAACGGCCCTGTTGTCCTTGTCTTATGCCCAACGCTTTCCTTTAGGGAAAAAGGGCGCTTGTGGCCGCTTGGGAGCTGTCCATTGCGCGGTGGTAGCTGCCGGGCAGGAGCTCCGGGCAGTGCCCAAAAAAGCCGCCCTGGAACTAGCCCTTTTGTTACGCGAAAAGACCGTTTGATTTGCGATTTTTGATTCACCTGCCACAAATCAAAAATCGCAAATCAAAAGAGATGCTGGTACCGGAAGGTTAATACACCACCGTCAGCGCACCGTTTTCGACGATGACCTGGCCGGTGATTAGTTCCAATTCGGCAACGAAAGCGTAAATGCCCGCAGGTACCAGGTTGCCGTTGAAAATGCCATCCCAGCCAAAAGAGGGGTCGTTGGGGGGGAAATCCTCTTTGCTATAGACCATATTCCCCCAGCGATCCAGGATATGCAGGGCGGCAACGCGTTGGAACTCGGGGCCGGTATTGACAAAGAACACGTCATTGCGGCCGTCCTCGTTTGGCGAAAAAGCGTTGGGGATGTAATAACGATACTTTTGCTCCACAAAGACCGTGAGGTTTGCCGAGGACCTGCATCCTTTGATATCCGTAACCGTGACGGTATAGGTGGTCGTCATTTCCGGATTGACAAAAGCCTGTGCGCAGCCATTGCAGTTGTCCGGCCGGGGGAACCAGGATATAGAGTCGATACCGGCAGAGTCGGCACTGATGATGGTTCGGAGAAGCAGGCTGTCGCCAAAGTTAATGCGCGGAGTGCTTTCTCCGGAATTGGCGACGAGCTCAACGGCAAGGGTATTGCTGGCTTCGATGGTAATGTCTGCACTGCCGTCACATTGGTTCCCGTCGATGACATATACGGTGTAGTTGCCCTCTGAAAGATTGAAAAACTGGGGCGAAGCCGAGTAGTTCTCGCCGTCCAGGCTGAAAAGATAGGGCTCCACTCCATTCTCGACGGCATCCACACTGATCACCGCCTGCCCCTGAATAAAACAGTCGCCTGTAATAGCGGAGAGTTGAGGTTCAGGGAAGGTGATCTGTTCTTCAACGGTGGTGGTGTCGCTGGCGCGGCATCCGGTCTGCAGGTTGGCCACCGACAGGGCGTAGATGCCGGGGGCCTGCGCTTCAGGCATACTGCTTGACGGGTTGGTGAGTGCTGCACCTTCAATTACTTCCCAGGAGTACTGGAACTCCGGGCCGTTGCTGGTAGCTCCGCTTCCCAGGGTGACAGAAGTAGCGCTGCAGTTGAGGGCCTGCGGTTGTCCCGCATCGGCAACCGGAGCGGGAAGAACGGTTATCTCTACCTCACTGGTACTTGCCGGACAACCCATAGGGCCGGGTACCGAGTACTGGTAGGTGTAGTTTCCGGGCACGAGCTGAGCGGGGTTTACCGTTGCCGCCGCCGGATCGAAGGCGCTGCCGCTGGATACGGCGGATATGTCGGACCATGTCCCTCCGTTATCTTCACCGGTTAGAACATCCCGGAGTTGAAAGAGGGTTTCCGTACCTGCACAGGCTTCCGCCTGTCCACCCTCGCCGGCATTGGCCGGTTGGTTCACTTCTACGAACAGCGGCGCCGGCAGGTCAGAATAGATACAATTGGGCGCGCTACTGTCGACAAAGGAATTCAATGTGACCGTAAAGGACTGGGTTGGATTGAAGGAAAGTTCAGTAGCGCCGGGTTCCACTTCGTTCAGGATAAAGGGAAACTGGCCTCCGTTAACGATCATGGAAAAAGGGCCTGTGCTGGTAGTGTTGATGTTGAGGGTGAAAACGGCTATATCTCCCAGGCATACATGATCGGAGCCATCGAGCGTGACGGTAAGCTCCGGACAGGGGGCGGTGCTGCAACTCAGGCTTGTCGTGCTATTCCCACAGGGCCCGCTACTCAGGGCAGTGACCTCGAAATCCACCGGCATATCCGGGTCCAGCCCGTTCAGCAGATAGGTAGTGTCATTGACAAAGGCGCCGGCCGGGCCATTGAGCACACTGACTTCATAACCGCTGGCTTCAGGAACGGACGGCCAGGTGAGCTGTATCGAGGCCGTGGTGCTGCTGCAACTCACAACCGGTGCTGGCGGCGGCGAGCTGAGCGTTACGGTAACGGAGTCCTGGTATTCACAGACCGGGCTGAAAGAGATATCATCGAGGGCGAAGTCGTTGCCCGCCGGGTTTTCATTGACGTTGACAATGCAGATGCGTGCTGAGGTGGCGCTTCCCGAGGGCCAATATTGAGCAAATTGTTGCCAGTTGCAGGTCGTTGGAACTGCGTCATACTGGGGCCCCAGGGGAAACCCGTTGATGAAAAACTGGAGGTCGGCAGGGTTCTGAGAGACCACCGAGGTCACCCAGGCGCTGAAAGCGTACTCCGTATTGGGTTGGACGGTGACCGTCTGGCACCAGACGCTGTCGGGCATACCGGAGCCGTTGACCACCATCATGTTGCCGTTGCCCCCTGTATGGTCGGCGCAGTTGACGAACTGGTTGTGGGTATTGCGGGGGTTGGTGGCAATGGCGTACTGGCCCTCCTGCGTGAGCAGGCCGACCGAGCCGCCGGTGCCATATATATAGTCGCTGTCAAAACCATTGTCCCCGGCACTGAAGTTGCCGTTGAAGATCAGGTTCTGGAAAGCTACCGACCGGACGGTGAGGGTATAAGTGGTGGTGGCGTTGGCCGCCGCTGTCGTTTGCAGCCCGGAGGGGTTGGCAACGCCTGCTGCCGGCGCCCAACTTACCGAAAGGGGAGTGGCGCCGCTGAAGGTGGCGTTGAGGGGTACGGTTTCTCCGGGCTGGCAGATGGTGGCATCCGCGCCGGCATTGAGCGTCTCGTTGCAATTTTGAGCGCGTAGGCTGGCCGTCGTCAAAACGATCAACCCCACAAAGGCGATCAGTTCCTTCTTCATGGATTGGATGGTTTAGTGCTTATAGCGATAAGCTGCTGATTATTCCTATGCTTGAGTTGATAAGGGTGTGTGGGCAAGTGGAGCGCCCGGGTGTTGCCTCCCCGGACGGACAAAGATAGGAATTCCTGGAAAAGTTTCCCACTAACGGTGGCTTTCTTAACGGCTTCGGGGTGGATACATCCGCAAGCCGTTGTTGGGGGCTTCACAAAAAACATCCCGAACTTTGGCAATGCCAAAATTCGGGATGAGTCGAGTTTCTATCGCCAGGCTTTAGGCCGGCTGTAGAACGCTGTGGTTACTGGTTCTCGTTCAGCGGTATCGGGAACTGCGTGAACACCTGGTCGCCCGGGCGGTCGATCGGCAGGTATTGCGCATTCAGCAGGCCGTAGCGGCGCAGGTCGAACATGCGGTGCCCTTCCGAGAAGAGGGAGTAGGCGCGATTGTAAAGCAACTCCTCGGTGAGCGCCTCTTCGGTAACTGCTCCGGTGTAGTCGCCGAGCCCATAGGCATTGCGGATGACGTTGAGGGCAGTCACTGCATCGTTCAGCTTACTGGTCTGTATATTGGCTTCGGCAGCGATCAGGATAAGCTCCTCGTTGCGGATGATGCTAACCGGGGATGAAGCCGACGCGTAAACCGCCGACTCGTGCGTCCCGTTGAGGCCGTCCTGGCTGGTGGGGTTTTCACGCAGGTTGAACTTGCTGCTGCGCGTATCGCCCGCCCGCAGGCCGTTGATGATGAAGTCGTGCACGATGATCTGGTCACCGCTTTGGCCCAGCGGACGGAACACCGGGTTCAGGATATCGCCGGAAGCGGTGCTGAAGACCATTTTCGGGCCTTCCATCAGGTCGCCATCGAGGTCGTAAAAGGAAGCATCGAGGTAGCCCTGGGCGCGGTCGTAGCGTTCCGACCAGATAGCGGCGCGAGCGCCGATAGCGCGGTTGAACAGGGCAAACCCGGCGGGGTCGTCGAACCCGGCGTAGCCGGCGGAAAGCTGGAAGGTGAACTCTGCGTTTTGCAGTCGGTTGTAAGCCTCATCCAGGAGGCGGAAGATCTCGTCAAAGGCAGCGCTTTTGCTGACGAATGGCCCGAGGTTGTCGGTGTCGGCCAGGTCAACACGGATGCCGTTGTCGTTCAGGCGCATCAACTCGTTCATCAGCATCAGCGCTTTTATGGTGCCGGCAAAGCCCTCGTAGCCATTTTTCTGCGCTTCGGTAACAGCACTGGTGTTTTCCGCGCCCTGTAACAGCAGTTCGCAATTCCGGATTACCTGGAAAGCACGGTTGTAGGACGCAGTGAGGTAAAAGGTATTGTTATCGAGTTGCGCCCCTTCCTTTCCGAGCAGGTCTTCGGTATTACGCGGGTCAGCGTCGAAGAGGTAAAGCTCGCGGGCAATGGTGCCGGTGGAGGTGATAAAAACATCCCGGTTAAAACGCAAGCGAGACTCGGCTCCATAAACCAGCAGGTCAAGTTCACCGGTAGTTGCGTCCTTGGTGACGCTGGTTATGCTCGGGCCGTTTGGGTCCACCTGGTCTTCGATCGTGCAGGCAGTAAAGGCGACGGCCAGGCCCAATAGGATAAATAAAGTTATATTTTTCATAGGAGTTGATCCTTTTTTGTTCAGTTAATGGTTTTGCTTAGAACTGCAGGCCAATGTGGAAATAGAACTGGCGTGAGCTCGGGAACGGCGTTACTTCAATACCGGTTGACAGGCCGGTTCCGCCTTTGGTTGAAGTTTCCGGGTCGTAGCTGCTGTAATCGGTCAGCGTCAGGATGTTCCTACCGGAAACGCCCAGGCGCAGGCGCTGCAGGGTATTGCTGAACTTCGGAACGGTATAGTACAAGCCTACTTCGCGAATACGGAAGTAGGAGGCATCTTCGATGAAGCCTTCCAGGTTTTCATATTCCTTAGGCGTAACGCCACCGATGTCGGTCAGCAAGCGGGAGAGGTTCAGCACGTCGCCACCCTGCTTCCAGTGGGTAAGGAAGTTGAAGTCGATGTTCTTGCCGATCTTGAACTCGTTGAACCATCCCAGTTGGAAGTCCGGTTCTACATCTCCGGTGGTAATGGGCCCTTCCGGGCCATTCCCTTTAAGTTGCGTAATGGGTTGCCCTTGCTCAACATAGAAAGAGCCAAGCCCCAATCCGAAGGCGACACCAGCAGGAACAAAAGGCGGCACACCCAGGCGGGTAACCTCAGAGCGGTTGAACCAGAAGTTAACCGTAGAGTTCCAGTTGAGGTTCTGGGAAGAGACCGGGTTGATGCCCAGAGACACTTCCAGTCCGCGGTTCTGCAGGTCGAAGTCGTTGCGGATCTGGTTGGTGAAGCCAGTAGACGAGGGCAGGTTGAAAAGGTAGAGCAGATTTTCTACATCGCGTATGTAATAAGTTATGCCCAGGTTCAGCTTGTTGTCCAGAAAACCGAGGTCGGTGCCGAATTCGATCTCCTTAGAGGTCTCCGGCTCGAGGTCCGTCCGTCCGAGGTTACCACCGCTGGCAACCCCTACCTGTCCACCGATATTGGTGCTTGCCAGGGAGGAGAACAACGAACCGAAAGTGGCGCTGCTACCTGTCTGGCCGTATGCCGCACGCAGCTTGAACTGATTGACGGCAGCAGAGTTCCAGAAGTCAAAATTGGCAATGTTCAAAGCCAGAGAAGCACGGGGGAAGGCAAAGAACTTATTCGGGTCGCCATTGAGGCTCGACTTGTCCAAGCGGACACCCACGGTGGCGATGACTTTGTCATCCCAGTTGGCCTGCTCCTGGAGCACCATTCCGAATTCTTCTTCCGTTTCGATGGTCTGGTCTATATTTTGGGCGCCTCCTTGCGACAGGTTGGTCTGGCCGGGAATCAGCTGAGTGGCCCGGTTCAGGATGAAGTTCCGGTCGAAGTTGAGGTACGTGACCCCCACCTGTGTGTTGAGGTTCAGGTTGCCGGCGGAGAAATAGTCCAGGATACCGAAAGCCTGGTAGTTGTAGTTCAGCAGTTTGTTGCGGCCTTCGCCGATGAAACCGTTGTTGGTTCCGACCTGAGCCTGGTGGGTTTCCGGAACGTAAACGGAGGTTTCGTTCTGGAGGAAGTCCAGTCCGGCGTTACCGACGAGCTTGAACACCACGTTGTCCGACTGGTAAACGTTGTACTCCAGGTTGGCGCCGGTGATGAAGCGGTTGTTGCGCTCTTCGTTCTTGGCCTGGTCGCGTACGAAAATGGGGTTACCCGCGTAGTTCGGGTTGAACGGGTACACACCCTGCTCATTCGGGAAGAGGTCCACCCAGTCGCGGGTAAAGGCCAGGGTATAGCCGTAGCTCAAACCACCTTCGTTTTCGTTACCGGTAAAGCTCCGGCTGGCGAAGGAGTTGATGTAGTTGGTATTGACGCCGACCTTGATCTTGTCGGATAATTTTTGCTCGACGTTGAGGCGCATAGAGAGGCGGTCGAATCCGGTATTCTCGATGATGCCTTCCTCGTCGCGGTAGCTGGTATTGAAGTAGAACGTAGTCTTGTC
The DNA here is from genome assembly GCA_020636405.1 of Lewinellaceae bacterium. GTDB lineage: Bacteria > Bacteroidota > Bacteroidia > Chitinophagales > Saprospiraceae > JACJXW01. The sequence goes on from JACJXW010000004.1 coordinate 1,803,553, forward strand.
GTTACCACCCGAGATAGACAAGCGGGAGTCGGTAATGAAACCGGTATTGCCATAGATCTCTTTTTCGTAATCGTAGATCTTTCCGGCGGCCTGAGCGGCTTCGAACTTGGCGCGTTCGTCGGCGCCGAAAGCCTCTTCTACTTCAGCAGCCGTATACTGGCGGCGGCCCACGTAGTTCTGGATGGTGTTGAATCCGAGGTCTTGTTCGAAGCTAACCTTGGCCTTACCGGCAGCACCCTGCTTGGTGGTGATGATCACAACACCGGCGTTGGCGCGGGTACCGTAGATGGCGGCAGCAGAAGCACCTTTCAGCACCTCAATGCTTTCGATGTCTTCCGGGTTAAGGTCGGCCAGGCGGTTGGAAGCGCCTTCCTCCGTGCCCGAGTTGGCACCGGAAGCGAAGCGCTGGCCGCTGGGGATCTCTGCGTTGGAGATGTAAACGCCATCGATGATGAACAGCGGCTGGTTGTTGCCGTTGAGGGAGGAAACCCCGCGCAGGCGCATGGCAATACCGCCGCCCGGAGCGCCGTTGCTCTGTACGATGTTCACACCCGTAAGCTTACCGTAAAGCGCTCCGTCAATGGTTTGCTGGGTGGTCACTTCGGTCAGTTCCTTTCCGGAAACCGTCGAAACGGCATTGGCCAGGTTGGAACGCTTGATGCCGGAAGCAAGGCCGGTGACGACGATCTCCTCAAGGTTGGCAATGTCTTCTTCTAAAGTGACATTGACATTGGTATTGGAAGAAGTGACTTCCACCTCCTGGGATTTGTAGCCCGTATACGAGAACAAAAGAGTGGCCGGAGAACCATTCACATTAATGGTGAAGTTGCCGGTAAAATCAGTCACCGTTCCACTGGTAGTGCCTTTTACAATGATGGACACCCCGATCAAGGGTTCGCCACCTTCGCTTTGCACGATACCACTGACAGTGTACTGCGCCATAGCTGTTGCGGAAACAAATAACACCGCTAACAGCAGGCATGATTTAGTAAAATACTTCATGCTCTAGTGAGTTTTGGTTAACTAATGGTAATACTAACCTATTGTGCTTGGTCTTATACTAATGGGATTAACGCGCAAAGATGGATTTGCGCGGCTTTCTGGGGAATTTGATTCCGTAATTTTTTGCCTGATAAGAATAAGAATCGCTAATGGAGCCAGTTTGTGGAAGTTTTACTCAACAATTGGAGTATCTAATCGGAGGCTAAGATAGTAATTTTCCAGATTATTGAATTTGGAGGTTGATTTTTTCAACAGCTATTTGTCGATGGCCCTAACTTGGGAGAGCGCGGAGTACCGATTTTCGTTGGTGTGTTGGATAAACCAGTTTCGGTACTCCTGAGGGTATTGGGGTAACCATCCTTCATTGGCCGATTGGAGATGTCTGGCCCTTGTTTCCCAACTTCCCAACTTCCCACATTCCCCCTATCCCTTCCCCAGCCCCGCCTTCGGTTCCGGTATCCAATGCCCGTGCCCGCCTGCCCGTTCGTCGTTGAACGCTGTAGGAGCCTTGCCGGAGGCCATATAGTCTTTCCAGCTTTCCGGCCCGGAGCCGTTGTCTTTTCTCTCCATAGTGATGCAATTTTCTACCGGGCAGACCAGTGAGCAGAGGTTGCAGCCTACGCAGTTCTCCTCGATAATGGCAGGTACGCGGCTCTCTTGTCCGTTCTTCGGCAGGGCGATAGCCTGATGGGCGCCGTCTTCGCAGGCGGTATAGCAGAGCTGGCAGCCAATGCACTTGCCGGCATCAATTGCGGCAATAACCTTGTATTTCAGGTTCAGGTTTTCCCAGGTCGTGACATTGGGCAGGGCCTTGCCGATAAAATCGCTCAACTGCGCAAAGCCTTTATCTTTCATGTATCCTTCCAGGCCGGTGAGCATTTCCCGAACGATGCCGAAACCATAGTGCATAACTGCAGTGCAAACCTGTACGTTACTGGCCCCGAGCAGCATGTGTTCCACCGCATCCCGCCAGTTTTCAATACCGCCGATGCCGGAGATCGGAATATTCACCCCGCTGTGCTGGGCACAGTTCTTTACCATATTCAGGGCGATGGGTTTGACGGCCGGGCCGCAGTATCCGCCGTTGGTGCTCTTCCCGTCCACAACAGGATAGGGGACGAACCGGTCGAGGTCGACGCCCATGAGGCTCTGAATGGTATTGATCAGGGATATGGCGTCGGCGCCTCCCCGGGCGGCCGCCAGGGCCGGCTCGGTGACGTCCGTAATGTTGGGGGTCAGCTTGACGATGACCGGGACGGTAGCCACCTCTTTCACCCACTGGGTGATAACCTGGAGCACTGACGGTTCCTGTCCGACGGCCGAACCCATGCCCCGCTCGCACATGCCGTGAGGGCAGCCGAAGTTCAGCTCCACGCCATCCACGCCGGCATTTTCTACATCTTTGACGATCTGATGCCATTCCTGGCGGGATTCTACCATGAGCGAGGCCACTACGGCATGATCCGGAAAGTACTTCTTGACCTCTTCGATCTCCCGAAGGTTGTCGGCCAGCGGCCGGTCAGTGATCAGCTCAATGTTGTTGAAGCCCACCATGCGGTTGCTCCGGTAATTGATGGCCCCGTATCGGCTGGACGTATTGATGATGGGGATACCCAGGGTCTTCCAAACGGCTCCGCCCCAGCCGGCGTCAAAGGCTTTCATGATCTGATAACCCGAATTGGCCGGCGGCGCGGAGGCCAGCCAGAAAGGATTGGGGGAACGGATGCCGGCGAGGTTAGCGGTTAGGTTTGGCATGGTCTGTTTTTTTACGCCAGGTTTTTAGCCTGTAGCGTTGGTTTTGAAGTTAATTTTCAGGTTTTTTCTCGGGGCAGTGTACGGCTTCTATTTTTACTTTGAATTGGATATAAAACTATCGATCCCCCTGGCCGCCATCTTCCCTTCTGCTGCGGCATTCACTACTTCGGCGCCACCGTTGACCGCATCTCCGGCAGCGAAGTACTTCGGGTGGGAAGTCTGGAATGACCCGGGGTGCACTTTGATACAGCCCCGCGCGTCTTTTTCCAGGCTGTCGATCAGGCCCAGAAAATCGGATCTTTTGGATTGGCCGGTCGCCAGGATCACCATGTCACAGGCCACTTCAAATTCACTGCCCGGGAGGGGCATCACTTTTCCGCCTTCGGAGTGGGTTTTGATGAACCGTACCCCCTGTACTTTTTCCGTCCCCAGGATGGCCAGCGGGGCGGCATTGAACAACCCCATTACCCCTGCCGACCGGGCCAGGTCGTATTCAAAGGCATAGGCCTTCATCTCTTCTTTGGACCGCCGGTAGGCTAGAGTAACGGCCTCCGCTCCCAGGCGAGCCGATTCGGATGCCGCGTCCATCGCGGTGTTGCCGCCGCCGATGACGATGACCCGCCGGCCGACTTCCACGGATAAAGGCACCAGTTTCACCTGTTCGATAAATTCGGTGGCGCCGATGCAGTTGTCCAACTTTTCGCCTTCTATGTTCAACGGCTGGGTATGCCCCAGCCCGACGCCCAGGAGGATGGCCCCGTAATCGCGCTCCAGCGCAGCAATTTGCTCCTTGCTCTCAATGGGGTGGTTGTAATGTATTTTAAACTGGAATTGCTCCTGCAGATAATTGATCTCCCCCAGCACATCATTATTGGTGACTTTATAGGGAGCGCACCCGTACAGGGCAAGCCCGGAAGGATGGTTTCGGGCCTCAAAAATGTCTACTTCGTAACCCCGCATCCGCAACTCGCAAGCGCAGGAAATGCTGGCCGGCCCGGCCCCGATGACGGCAACCTTATGTCCATTGGGCGGGGCGGGCTCGTACAATTTCCTGTTCCGTTCGATGGCCCGGGAGGTGGCGAAGCTCTGCAGCCTGCCGATCTCAATGGGCTTGACCTCCTGAAGGTTGTAGACGCAGGCGCCCTCGCAAAGCACTTCCGTTGGGCATACCTTCCCGCAGATGTTGCCGAAATAATTGGAATCGTAAATGGTGCGCGCGGCGCCGTCCAGATTGCCGGTATGGATCTGCCGGATGAACAGAGGGATATCTATGCTGGTGGGGCAGGCCTTAACACAGGGCGCGTCGTAACAGAACAGGCAGCGCGAGCTCTCGTAGTACGCCATGGTCGGGTTCATGTACGGCTTGATCTGCCCAAAGCGGTTTTCCAGGTCTTTTTCGGTCGTAGGTGCTGTGTATTCAGCCATGAATAAGGATTAAAGGAGCGAATAAATAAGTGGTGAAAGGAAGCTCGATTTATGAGGTTCGACGTTCGATGTGCAATTTTGCCCCTTGAGCTAACGCAAATCGCAAATCGCAAATCAAAAATCAAACATCATAGATCACAGCTCCGTCAGCCGCCCGTAAGTCTCCGGCCGGCGGTCGCGGAAGAACTGCCAGGTAGCGCGCACCTCTTCGATCATGTCGAGGTCAAATTCGGCGACCAACAGTTCGTCCTGGTCTTCGGAGGCCTGGGCGAATATCTGCCCGCGCGGGTCTACGAAGTAAGACGAGCCGTAGAAGCGGCCGATATTCCAGGGCGCTTCCGTACCTACCCGGTTGATGCAGCCCATGAAGTACCCGTTGGCGGCGGCATGGGCCGGCTGCTCGAGCTTCCACAGGTATTGCGACAGGCCGGCCACCGTGGCGGAGGGGTTGTAGACGATCTCCGCCCCGTTGAGGCCCAGGATGCGCGCCCCGTCCGGGAAGTGGCGGTCGTAACAGATGTAGACGCCCACCTTGGCGTAGCGGGTCTCGAAGACCGGATACCCCAGGTTGCCGGGTTTGAAAAAGAATTTCTCCCAGAAGCCCGAGGTATGGGGGATATGATTTTTACGGTATTTTCCCAGATAGGTTCCGTCCGCATCGATCACGGCGGCGGTATTGTAGAGCACGCCCGGTTGTTCCTTCTCGAAGATGGGCACGATCATGACCATCTGGTACTTTTTGGCGTACTCGGCCATGCGTTCTACCGTAGGGCCAGGTATGGACTCCGCCGAGGCGTACCAGTTGGCGTCCTGCCCCGGGCAGAAGTAGGGCGTGTTGAAGATCTCCTGCAGGCAGAGGATCTGCACCCCCTTTTTGCCGGCCTCTTCGATAAACGGAATGTGCTTCTGCACCATGGCTTCTTTGATCTCCTCGATCGTCCCTTGGCCCTCGGTCTTGGCGAGGCTCATCTGGATCAGTCCTGATTTGATTTTTCTCGGCATGGAAATTGAATGAGTGATTGCCCGCCTTCGCCATCGACTTCGCTTTTAGGCTTCGTCGGTCATAGAAGGCTGCGGCGGGTAAAAATGAATGAATGAGTGAATGAATGAGCCCCTACAACACACCCGGATACACGAATACACGAATACCAGCCCCCTAAACCACCTTCGACGCCTTCCCCCTCCTCACAAACTGCCCGTATCCTTTCTTTATCTTCACCTCCCCCTTATCGATCGCCACTTCGCCCCTCAGGATCACCGTTTCGCATTTTCCCTTTACCTTCCAGCCCTCGTAGGCGGAATAGTCTACGTTCATGTGGTGGTTTTTTGCCGAAAGTTCGTGCTGCTTTTCCGGGTCGAAGATCACCAGGTCGGCATCGGAGCCTATGGCGATGCAGCCTTTTTTCGGGTACATGCCGAAGATCTTGGCGGGGTTGGTGGAGGTTACTTCCACATATTTATTGGGGCTTATTCTTCCTTTCTCCACCCCTTCCGACCAGAGCAGTTCCATACGATGCTCGATAGCGGGGTGCCCGTTGGGGATCTTGGAAAAATCATCTTTGCCCATCATCTTCTGTTCCCAATGGAAAGGACAGTGGTCGGTGGCCACGATCTGGACCAGGCCCTGGTTCAGGCCGGCCCACAGGGCTTCCTGGTCTTTTTTCTGGCGCAGGGGCGGGCTCATCACCCATTTGGCGCCTTCGGGGTTCTTTTCGTAGAGGGAAGCATCCAACAGCAAATATTGGATACAGGTTTCGACAAATACTTTTTGGTTGCGATAGGTGGCTTCCCGTACCTGGTTGAGCGCGCCCTCACAGGTAAGGTGCACGATGTAGGCAGGCACGCCGGTATAGTCGGCCATATCTACAAAACGCCCGGAAGCTTCCGCTTCGGTGACCTCCGGCTGGGAAAGGTAATGGTACAGGGGCGAAAGCTTGCCCTCTGCCCGGTGTTTGGCGATCAGGCTATCGATCATGTCGCCGTTGGTAGCGTGTACGGTCACCATACCGCCTCGCTCTTTCACCTCCTGCATCAGCCTTACCATCTGGCCGTCGTCGATCATCAATGCGCCCTTGTAGGCCATAAAGGTCTTAAAGGAGGTGATGCCCTCTTTTTCGATCAGCTGCCCTACTTCCTGGCGGGTGTTTTCATTGAAATCGGTGACTGCCATGTGGAAGGAATAGTCGCCGTAGCAGTTGCCGGTGGAACGGCCTTGCCAGGCCTCCAGGGCGTGGTAGAGCGGTTTGCCCTGCGTTTGTAATACAAAATCAATAACCATGGTTGTACCGCCGTGCAGGGCAGCCAGGGTGCCGGTCGCGTAACTGTCGCTGGAAAAGGTGCCCATGAAGGGCATATCCAGGTGCACGTGCGGGTCAATGCCCCCGGGGAAGACGATCTTATCCGAAGCGTCGATGGTTTGGTCGGCAGGGACATTAAGGCCCTTACCTATGGCCTGGATGTGTTCTCCTTCAATGTAAATGTCGGCCTGGTAATCGTCCGAAGCGGTGATGATCCGTGCGTTTTTGATGAGAATGGACATAGATTTGATCTCTTGGTATTAAGTGTTGCTGAGCTGAGTTCGTCTAAATTTAGTTGAAAATTTATAAAACTGCTAATGAGCATCCCAGATTTCTCCGTTGCCTGTGCCTGTACCCTGGATCGTGTATTAAATGGGCCCAGGCTATTTTTTCAACTGCATCAATACCCAGTAAAGCCCAAAGGATAAGAAAAAGGTCACAAACCAGGCGTAGGAATACAGATCCATCCAGAACCCGCCTATACTATCTGCCGGGATCACATACACAGTGGCCAGAAAACCGGGCAGTACCGGAAGAAGGCTGGCCCCGAAAGCGATCCACGCCCTTTGGTTCCACCCCTTGTAAATGCCGCCCAGCTTGAACAGCTGCACCAGGTCGAGTTCTGTCTTGCGGATGATGTAGTAATCGCAGATCATCACCCCGGCCAGGGCGCCCAGCAAGGCCGAGTAGGCGATCAGCCAGACGAAGATGTACCCGTGGGGGTCGGCCAGCAACTTCCAGGGGAAGATCAGGATGCCGATGATCCCCGTGATGTATCCGCCCATTCTAAAACTGATCTTGCTGGGCATGATGTTGGCAATGCTGTTGGCAGGCGCCACCACATTGGCCGCAATATTGGTGGACAAGGTAGCGATCGTCAGCCCGATCATGGATAGTGCCACCACGAGAGGGGATTCGAACTTTCCCAGTAGTACCACCGGGTCCCAGATCGGTTCTCCGAAAATGATCACCGTTGCACTTGTCACCGCAATTCCAATGAATGAAAACAACACCATGGTGCCGGGAAGGCCGATGGCCTGCCCCCAGATCTGGTCTTTCTGCGTTTTGGCGTAGCGGGTGAAATCGGGGATGTTCAGGCTAAGCGTGGCCCAGAAGCCGACCATGGCGGTAAGGCCGGGCCAGAAGATCTTCCAGAACTGGACATCTGCATCTTTGGCCAACAGGTAGGAAGCGTCCAGTATCTCACCCATAGACCCCACTCTGAACCACGCCCAGAGCAACAGGCTGATGCCGATCAGCAGCAGAAAGGGCGCCGCCCAGTTTTCCAGTTCCTTTATGGATTCGATGCCCCGGTAAATGATCCACATGTTCATCAGCCAGAATAAAAGGAAACAGAACAGCTGCCCCAGGTTGAGGCCGATGAAGTCGCCCAGGTAGAGGCTGCCGGCCAAGCCTGGCCAGACGATGAGCAGCAACTGATAAATGGCCGCCCCCCCGATCCAGGTTTGAATGCCGAACCAGCCGCAGGCGACCAGCCCCCGGAGCAAAGCCGCCAGTACGGCCCCGTCTACCCCGAAATTGAGGCGCAGGAATACAGGCAGGGGAATGCCGTACTTGGTGCCCACATGGGCGTTGAGGATCATAGGGATGAGCACGATGATGTTGCCCAGCAGTATGGTCAGCAGCGCCTGCCACCAGTTCATACCCTGGTCGATCAGGCTGCTGGCCAGCATGTAGGTGGGGATGCATACCGCCATGCCTACCCAGATGGCTGCTATGTTCCAGCGGTTCCAGGTGCGTTCCGCCTTTGGTACAGGAGCGAAGTCCTCACTGTATAAAGGGGAGGAGCTCACATCTTCGGTGAGCTCGACGATCTCTTCTTTCATAGTGGGTTAGTTGGTTCGTTTATCAGGTTGATTAGGTAATGGGGGCGCCTCGGAGCAGCAAGCAGATGGTAATCCTAATCAACCCAATCAAGCAATAACTCAATCAACACCAACCTGCGTAAGAGCCCGCCCCATCAACTCCAGCGCTTCTTCCACATCTTCAATGGAAGCGGTCATGGGGGGAGCGATGCGGATGACGTTGCCGTAGAGGCCGCCCTTACCGATGAGCAGGCCTTCATTTCTGCAGAGCTCCATGAAGTGGCTGGTGGCCTTTGGGGCCGGTTCCTTACTTTTTCTATCCCTGACGAATTCCAGGCCCTGCATCAGCCCCATTCCTCTGACATCCCCGATAAAGGCATGTTTTTCCATCAGGCGTTCCAGCCCTGTCCGTAGTACTTTACCCACCCGGGCGACATGCTGCGGGCCAGCCTCCTTTTCCAACACCTCCATGGTAGCCAGAGAGGCTGCACAGGCCACCGGGTTGCCGCCAAAGGTGCTGATGGTCAGTCCGGCGCCGGTGGTGCTGGCGGCTATATCCGGCCTTGTCATCGTGTTACCTAGTGGGAAACCGTTGGCGATGCCCTTGGCCATGGTCATGATGTCAGGTTCAACCTCCCAATGTTCGATGCCGAACCATTTTCCGCCGGTGCGCCCAAAGCCCGTTTGTACCTCGTCGCTAATGAACAGTCCGCCAAAGTGCCGGATGATCTCCGCGACGATCTTAAAGTATTCAGGCGGAGGCGTTATGAAGCCGCCTACCCCCTGAATGGGCTCGGCCAGGAAGGCGGCGATCCTGCCGGAAGTGGTCGTTCGGATGACGTCTTCCACGTCGTGGGCGCAGGCCATCCCGCAGGAAGGATACTGAAGTTTGAGCGGACAGCGATAGCAATAGGGGTTAATGGCGTGTTTGATTCCGAGAATATGCGTTCCTCCGATCCGCCAGGGGGAGTGGCCGGTGAGGCTCATACCCATGGCGGACCGGCCGCTGTAGCCATGCCGCAGTGCGATGATCTCCTGGTTGCCGGTATGTGTCCGTGCCAGCATCACGGCGGTCTCATCGGCATCTGTACCCGAAGTGGTAAAATAAGACAACTGTATCCTGCCCGGGGCCAGGTGGGCCATCTTTTCCGCCAGGTTGACATGGGCCTCGTTGGGGTATAGGGTGGAGGAGTGGATGAGCTTTCCGGCCTGCTCCTGTACAGCCTGTGTTACCTCCGGCCGGTTGTGCCCGACGCTGGTGGTCAGGATGCCTCCGAAGAAATCCAGGTATTTCCGGCCCTCTACATCCCATACGTACAGGCCTTCCCCCCGTTCCAGAGGAAGCGGCTCGGTGTAGTACAAGAGGTGGTTGGGAAACAGATATTTCTTCTGCTTGTCGAGGATCTCCGCTTTTTTGGTGGTCGTTATTTTTCCGGTTTCCATGGGTGGATGAATGAATGAGTGAATGAATGAGTGAATGATTGGCCCGGGCGTGGACAATCTCCGAATCCCAAGTCCCAAGTCCCAAGTCCCGAATCCCGAATCCACGAATCCCGAATCCCGAATCCCGAGTCCCGAGTCCACGAATCAACGAACTACGTCGTCCAGTCCGTCCAGGCTTCCGGATTCCACTTGGTTGTGGTCTTCTTCAGCTGGGTCCAGAAAGGAATGGAGCTTTTGCCGGTGATGTCGCCCACGCCGAAGCGCGATTCATTCCAACCGCCGAAGGGGAAAGGTTCCCGGGGTACCGGTACGCCGATGTTGACGCCTACCATACCGGCGCTGACCCTATCGGCCACATACTGCGCCATGCCGCCGTTCTCGGTAAATACGGAGGAGGCGTTGCCGTAATTGGAGCTGTTCTCAATGCGGATGGCTTCGTCGATATTATCGGTGCGCAGGATGGCCAGCACCGGCCCGAAGACCTCTTCTTTGGCGATGTTCATTTCCGGCTTTACGTAGTCGATGACCGTGGGGCCTACATAAAAACCGCCTTCCTTGCCCGGCACGGTGGCGTTGCGGCCATCCACCAAGACTTTGGCGCCGGCGGCTTCGGCTTCGGTAATGTAGCGTTCAATGCGTTCTTTGGCTTCCCGGCTGATGACCGAGCCCAGGTTCTTTCCGGGTACGATCTTGCGGGCCTCCTCGCAGATCTTCTGTATGATGTGGCCCGTTTTGCCTACAGCAACCATGGCGGAAGCTGCCATGCAGCGTTGTCCGGCGCAGCCCGACATGGAGGCGGCGATATTGGCAGCCGACATTTCCACGTTGGCGTCCGGCAGTACGATGAGGTGGTTCTTGGCGCCGCCCAGGCACAGGGCGCGCTTTAGGTTGGAGGTAGCCCGCTGGTATACGATCTTTGCCACCCGGGTGGAGCCGACAAAAGTAACGGCCTGTATTCCAGGATGGTCGCAGATGGCTTCCACGATGTCCTTATCTCCGTTCACGATGTTGAAAACGCCGTCCGGCAGGCCGGCCTCCTTCAGTAGCCCGGCGATCTTTTGGGCACTGAGCGGCACCATTTCCGAAGGCTTCAGGATCATACAGTTTCCCAGGCACAGGGCGTTGGGGATCGTCCACAGCGGCACCATGAAGGGAAAATTGAAGGGGGTGATCGAAGCCACTACACCCATAGGAATGTGGGAGGTCCGGCACTCCACTCCTTTGCTCACCTCCTGTACTTCATCGCTGATGATCTGGGGCAGGGAGCAGGCAAATTCCGATAGCTCAATACCCTTGAGCACTTCCGCTTCCGCTTCTTCCAGTGTTTTGCCATTTTCGGTGCGTACTAGCTCTGCCAGTTCGCTCTTGTGAATTTCCAGAAGGGCCCGAAAGCGGAAGAAAACCTGAACTCTTTCTTTGATGGTGAGGGCCGACCACTCACCAAGAGCCCGGTGGGCGGCGGCTACGGCCTTGTCGAGCGCTTCTCTGTCGGATAAGGTTACCGAAGAGATGGTGCTGCCGTCCAGCGGGCTAATGACCGGCATGGAACGGGAACCGTTATTCTGGTATTCGCCGGCGATGTAGTTTCTGGCTTCGGGATGGGAAAGCGTTGGTATGCTCATCATTCAGTGGTTTTAGTTTGGTAGGGAACCACTAAATATAAGTGCTTTAGGCCAATGAAGCAATTGGCAGGGTAAGAAAGGGGCCTACAAGTTTTTTCATTTGCCGCCATTTTATACGAACGTTCCGGGAAACCTTTCAGGATTGGTTTCCCGCATGATCTTGTACACTGCTTCGAACACATCCTCCGGATTGGGTTTACTGAAGTAATCGCCATCCGAGCCGTAAGGCGGCCGGTGTTCGTGGGCGGTGAGCGTGGCGGGGGCGGAGTCGAGGTAGCGGTAGCCGTCCTGCTTTTCCAGCACTTCATTCATCATGAAGGCGCTGGCGCCGCCCGGCACGTCCTCATCCATAAAGAGCACCCGGTTGGTTTTCTTCAGAGATTCCACAATACGGCCCTCCAGGTCGAAGGGCAACAAGGTCTGTACGTCGATCAGTTCTACGGAGACGCCCTGCCTCTTCAGCAGTTCGATGCCGGCCTGGGCGATGCGCACGCAGGAGCCATAGGTCACCAGTGTGATGTCGGAGCCTTCCTGCAGCACTTCCGGCACACCCAGAGGCACGGTGTATTCCCCGATGTTGTCAGGCATGGGTTCTTTGAGGCGGTAGCCGTTGAGGCATTCGACCACGAGCGCCGGATCGTCGGACTGCAGGAGGGTGTTGTACATGCCAGCTGCCTGCGTCATATTGCGGGGGACGCACACGTACATGCCCCGCAGCGCGTTGATGGCCATGCCCATGGGGGAGCCGGCATGCCAGATGCCTTCCAGGCGGTGCCCTCTGGTGCGGATAATGGCTGGAGCCTGCTGCTGGCCGTTGCTGCGGTAGCGCAGAGTGGCCAGGTCGTCCATCAGGGGTTGGAGGCCGTAGATGAGGTAGTCGAGGTATTGGATCTCAGCGATGGGGCGCAGGCCGCGCATCGCCATTCCAATGGCCTGTCCCATAATGGTGGCTTCCCGGATGCCCGTATCGAAGACCCGTTCTTCGCCGTACTTTTTCTGCATGCCGGCAAAACCCTGATTGACGTCGCCGATCTTGCCTACATCTTCGCCGAAGGCAAAGAGTTCAGGGTATCGCTCCAGCGCAAAATCAAAAAAGTTATTGAGGATCTCATAACCGTTCTTGAGGTTGGGAGTATCCGGGAACCGGGCAGGTATGGCCGGCACTTTCAGTGCGGAGCGTGGAGAGTTGCTGTACAGGTGCGTGTGGTAGCGCTGGCCGGAGGTTTGGTAAACGTTTTTGATCCAGGCAGCCAGTTCCTGTTCGGCCGGATGGCCGGAGCCCATGAGTTGATAATACATGCGGCGGGCGTTTTGCGCCAGCTCGCTGATGAGTGGAGAAGCAAGGGACTTCAGCTCCTTGCGGATGGCGTCTGTTGCTCCGTTATCAGACGAGATGCGGGAGTAAAGGTCCTGCAAAGATTTGAGCTTTTCCTTGACCGGGGCGTTGAATGCCTTCCATGCCCGGTCGCGGCATTGCTTGACATAAACCTTGGCCTCCCTGCTGATGGTATCCAGTTCTTCCCGGGTCGCTATACCTTCTTTGATCATCCACTGGCCCATGAGCAGGATGCAGTCTTTTTCCTGTTCCCATTTCAGGCGTTCTTTGGACTTGTAGCGTTCGTGAGAACCGGAGGTGGAATGTCCCTGAGGCTGAGTCACCTCCTGGATGTGCAATAAGGCAGGAGTATGAGAAGTGCGTACTTTTTCGATCGCTTCGGCGTATAATTTAACCAGGGTAGGGTAGTCCCATGCCTTGGCGGTATAGATCTCGATGCCGGACTGTCCTTCCCCATCCACCTGGAAACCAGCCAGCGCCTCGGAAATGCTGCTTTTGGCAGTCTGGTATTCAATGGGTACGGAGATGCCGAACCCGTCGTCCCATACGGATATGGCCAGGGGTACCTGAAGTACGGCGGCAGCGTTCATTGTTTCCCAGAAGATCCCTTCAGAGGTGGAAGCGTCGCCGATGGTACAGAAGCACACTTCGTTGCCCTGATTGGAGAACTTTGATTCGCCGGCCAACACTTTACTTTCCCGGTATTTTTTGGAAGCCAGTGCAAGGCCCAGCGCCCGTGCCATTTGGCCGGCAGTGCTGGAAATGTCGGAACTGATATTGTGGGCAGCCATGTGGTCGGCCCATTCGCCGTTTGGGCCGATGGTTGGGGTTGCAAAGTGGCTGTTCATCTGGCGGCCGCCGGAGAAGGGGTCATTCTCAGGGTCGGCATAGAGCTGAGCGAAGAAATCCTCAACGGAGGCTAGGCCCAGGGCGAAAAGGAATGTCTGGTCGCGATAGTAGCCGCTGCGCCAATCCCCTTTTTTAAAAGCTCTGGCCATGGCAACCTGTGGGACTTCCTTGCCGTCGCCGATAATTCCGAATTTGGCTTTACCGGTCAATACCTCTTTACGGGCGAGCAAACTGGCTTCGCGGCTGATGCAGCAAATTTCAAAATCGCGTACAATAGAAGCCCGGGAGAGCTCGCTATCTGCATTAACCGGCTCATTCAAGGTCAGGTGGTCAAACATAGGCTCTTCTGGTTAAATCTGGTTAATCTGGTAGGGTTTTCGCTCTTTTGCGAAATAAAATTTCAATAGCCTTTTTAATGTCACTGCGAATATACGAAAAATTCTGTATAAACGAGAGTATAAGAATTACAATTCTGAGTGCTTAAATGTTCATTGTGAGACGATTGGAACAGGAGTGTGCCCAATGGCCCGGCATTAATTTGACAGAAGAGTGGCCAGATGGAAAGATCGTCGTCAACAAAGGGAAAAAACCGAATAGGGTTTGGTTTAACATCTTATTAACCATTTCGCAAATACAAAACTTTTTTTTTGCCCCGGAGTGCAGTATTTTTGTACCTACTTATTAAAATCAAAAAAAAAATCGTGATGAAGAAAGTACTTTCAGCTTTGGCGATGCTGCTCCTCGTAGCTGCCGTCGGATATAGCCAGGATGATGTGGCCGCTGCTGCCCAGGCTGCCGAAAAAAAGGACGGCCCTGTAATGGCCTTCGAAACAGAAACGGTTGACTATGGCGTCATCGAGCAGGGAGCTGACCCCTACCGCGTCTTCAAGTTCACGAACACCGGTAACGAACCCCTGATCATTACCAATGCCAAAGGAAGCTGCGGCTGTACCGTTCCGACCTACCCGAAAGAACCTATCGCTCCGGGTGAATCCGGCGAGATCAAGGTGCGTTATGACACTAACCGCCTCGGTAAGTTCACCAAGCGCGTAACCCTGACGACCAACGCCGGCGACGATAAGGCCACGCTGACCATTCAGGGCGAGGTTGTCGCTAAGCAGCCGGAACCAGAAGGGCTGCCCGCCAACGAAGGCAACATGTTCAACAATAACTAAGCTCCTGTGTACTTCCAGGGGAAATATTATTTCTTCCCTGTGTTGTAACAGATCAGGTGCTGCTTCGAGGCCCTGGAAATCACCGTACGGTTTTCCAGGGCCTCGGTATTTTTGGGTTTTTCCTTCAACCTTCCGGCCCTGGTTTTGTCTAAGTTGATATTGACGATGTGACAGGCAGGAAATAAAAAACCCTTGCTCACAAGAAGCAAGGGCCTCTAACCCAAACAAATAAACACAAAAACTACTTTTTAAGATTCTATACAAACATAGTGTGTTTTCTAATAAAAGACAACTGATTCTTCAAATTTTTTTTGTGACATAATTTACGTGTATATTCCTGCTAGAGTGCTTGAAAAACATGGTTTTTTGGCAGATTTGTGTGACAAGTTTACCGGGCAAATAATTGGTTTGAGATGGTCACAATCAGGAAAAAAGGATAAATTATTGCTGTTTGATGTGCAGTTTCTAAAATTTGTGACATAATAAATATACTTTTCATGATCCTGTTGCTTTCTCCTTCTAAAACATTGGATTTCTCAGAGCCGGAGTGGGCTATTCACTCTCAACCGCGAATGCTGGGAAAGAGCGAATTCCTGGTTAATGTTCTCCGGGAAAAGACCGAAGAAGAATTGAAAAAATTGATGAAAATCAGTGACAGCCTTGCAGTGGTCAATGCAGAGCGGTATCAGGATTTCGAACTGCCCTTCGGCCTGGACAATGCCAAACAGGCCCTGCTCGCTTTTAAAGGGGATGTTTACCAGGGGTTGGATGCGGAATCCCTCGGCAAGGAAGACCTTGAATTTGCTCAGTCACATCTTCGAATCCTTTCCGGGCTGTACGGATTGTTGAGGCCCCTTGACCTGATGCAGCCTTACCGGCTGGAAATGGGTACCCGCCTGCGGGCCGGAACCACCAAAGGGCTGTACGATTTCTGGGGCGATGAGATCACTCACCTGATCAATCAGGACCTGGAATCTACCGGAGGCAAATCTGTGGTGAACCTGGCGTCCCGGGAATACTTTTCCGCCGTCAAACCTGCAATCCTCAAAGGGCGGTTGTTCCATATTCATTTCAAAGAAAAACGTAATGGAGCATACAAGGTCATTGCACTCTTTGCCAAAAAAGCACGGGGCGCTATGGCGAGTTATGTTATACGCAACCGCATTGAAGTCCCGGAGATGCTCAAGGGCTTCGATTGGGAGGGGTATGCCTTCAATGAAGCGCTTTCCTCGGAATATGAGTTCACTTTTACCCGCTGATGGAAGAGAATATTATTTTTCATACTTTTAATACTTTTAACCGATTGCGGAGGATTGCCCCCTGCCGAAAACCACATTCGTAACAATATGCGGATCGCAAAGTTTTTAGCTGCTCTTGCGCTGGCTGCTGCACTAGCAGTGATCGTTAATACGCACCAGCCGTTCGGGTCTCAGCTGCCTGCTCTTGGCCCTTTGTTCAGCCCTTTTACCGGCTTCTGGCAAAATGCAGAGCCAGTAGCCACAGACGGGGCCTGGACGCCGTCCTTTTCTGCCCTGGAAGCGCCGGTACGGGTCGTTTTTGACGAACGCATGGTGCCTCATATTTTTGCGGAAAACCTAAGTGATGCTGCTTTTATCCAGGGGTATATTACCGCCAGAGACCGCCTGTGGCAGATGGATTTTATCTCTCGGGCGGCCGTGGGGCGCATTTCTGAACTGATCGGGGAGCGGGCGTTGGAATACGACCGCCGCCAACGCAGGAAAGGGATGTTGGTCGCAGCCGAGAATGCCCTGAAGGGCTGGAGCCGTTCTTCCGAAGAACTGGCCTTACTGCAGGCTTATTCGGATGGCGTAAATGCTTTTACCGCCAGCCTTCGTCCTGCCGATTATCCGCTGGAATTCAAACTGATGGGTTATGCTCCCGAGCCCTGGGAACCCCTGAAATGCGCTATTTTCTTCAAATACATGGCCGAAAGCCTGTGCTCCAGAAATGACGACATTCCTGCCTCCAATACCTATGAACTGCTGGGAGCGGAGCTTTTCGAAGAGCTGTTCCCCGAATACAATCCTAAACAATCGCCGGTCATTCCCGAATCGGTGGCCTGGAACTTCGAAAAAATGCCGCTGGAACACCAAACAGCAGCCCCGGAGCCCGAAATGATGAGCGAACTGATCCGCCATAAACAACTACCCCAGCCGCCGGATGGTATTGGCAGTAACAACTGGGCGGTAGCCGGGAGCAAAACGGCATCGGGGTATCCCATTCTTTGTAATGACCCACACCTCGGCCTGCGGTTGCCGGCCATCTGGTACGAGGTGCAATTGTCCGTCCCCGGTATCAACGCCTATGGTGTTTCCCTTCCCGGGATCCCGGGTATCATCATCGGCTTTAACGAAAATATAGCGTGGGGCGTGACCAATGTAGGACACGATGTGTTGGACTGGTACAAGGTAAAATGGGCAGATGAGGAGAAAAACACCTACTACTACGGAGGACAAACCGAAACGGTGGGCCGCCTGGTGGAAGTGATCAAAGTTCGCGGCAGAGAAAAGCCGGTGCTGGATACCGTCAAGTACACCGTTTGGGGCCCGGTGGTCTATGAAGATGACAGCCTGCACCAGGATATGGCCATGCATTGGCTCGCCCTCGATGTTCCTGCTCCCAAACCATTTTATGAGATCGGTACTTTCCTGCGGCTGATGAAAGGGCAGGGTTATGAAGATTATGCCGCTGCCCTGCGGTCCTATGAAAGCCCGGCACAGAATTTCGCTTTTGCCGGGAAATCCGGCGATATCGCCATTACCGTGAATGGCAACCTGCCGCTGAAGCGGTCAGAGCAGGGGCGTTTCGTTCAGGACGGCAGTGATCCGGAAAATGGTTGGTATGGGTTTATTCCCCGCGATCAGATCCCCCAGGTCCGCAATCCGGAACGGGGCTTCGTTTCTTCCGCCAACCAAAACTCTACCGGGCCCGGTTATCCCTACTATTACAATGGAAGGTTTGACAATTATCGCGGGCGGTATATCAACCGCCGGCTCGAAGAGATGGATAGCATCACAGTGGAGGATATGATGGCCCTGCAACTGGACAATTACAGCATTCTGGCGGAGGAAGGAGTGCCCATACTGCTTGCTTTGCTGGACTCTGCGAACTCACCTCTGGGCAACCACCCTGATGTACAGGCGCTGCGTCAATGGGATTTTCGGTTCGAAAAGGATGCAAAGGCTCCCGTGCTCTTTGACCGTTGGCTCAAAGAGGCGCGGCGCTCCGCTTTCGACGAGCTGTATACCCTCGAGGATTCCGTGGAAGTCATCATTCCCGAACCCTGGCTCCTCCTGAGCCTGATGGGCGGCCAACCAGGCCATGCGATCTTCGATATGCAGGGAACCACCATCAGGGAAACTGCCGCCGATGTTGTGCGGCTTGCCCTGGAAAAAGTAATGGAAGAGGAGTCGCCTCAGGATTGGAGCACCTACAAAAATACTCAGATCGGCCATCTGGCGCGGATCGGAGCCTTTTCGAGTGGCCCGATCGATGTGGGTGGTTTCGGGGACGCCCCCAACGCCATCAAAGAAGACCACGGGCCGTCCTGGCGAATGGTGGTGGCACTGGGCGAACCGGTGCAGGCTTTTGGGGTTTATCCGGGCGGCCAGTCGGGAAACCCCGGCAGCCCCTATTATCAAAGTATGATAGAGCAGTGGACGGAAGGCCGGTATAACCCCCTCTTTCTGATGAAAGGGCCGGGCGACCGCAGCCACCCCGTGCGCTATATGGCGGTCTTTGAATCAGGGAATCGATGATCAGGAGTGAATAAATCCAGCAATCCATGAAAATCACTATTTACATTCTATTACTGATCCTCATTGGAGGTATCCTGCAAAACTTTCTACCCTGGTGGGCACTGCCCCTTGCCGCCTTCCTGTTGGCTTTGGGTTTTCGCCTTCAGCCCTGGCAGGCCTTTCTGGCGGGCTTCCTGGGGGCCGCTCTGTTATGGGGAGGATATGCTGCTTATCTCAACGTACTGAATGAAGGTATTCTGGCGGCCCGAATGGGAGGGTTGTTCGGTGGCCTGGGGGCGAATGCCATGGTAGCGCTGACCGCTTTTTTCGGCGGCCTTTTTGGCGGGTTGGGCGCCTGGACGGGAAGCCTGGCGAGACAGGCCTTCTTTTCGTCGGATAAACTTGCTCCTCAGCCTTGATCCATATAGATTGCCGAACCATCGACAAACAGCTTTTGTCCAGGCTGTATTCTGCCCGGGCTAAAGTTTTCAAAATTGCCTGTCCATGTTCAATTACAAATACCATGCTGGCCGCCGCCGCTTCCGCGGAAAGAAAGGCTTTTACCGCCGGTTAGTCTTTTATATGATCCTGGCCATATTCCTGATGGTGGTCAATCTCTTCACCTTTTCCGGCACCTTGTGGTTCCCCTGGGCCCTGATGGGGCTGGGAATCGACCTGTTGGTGAAGTACTTCCAGGTTTTCGGGTTTCCAGGCGCCGGGCCTACCGACGAGGACTGGGAAGCCCGCGAAATGGAACGCGAAATGCGGAGCCTCGGGCCCGGGCGGCCTGAAGAAGATGAACTTGAACTGCGGGAACTGGAACGGCCCAAACGCCAGAACTGGAGCGAGGATGAACTGGTATGAATAGCGTAATTCCAGATCTTTGAGATCAGAAAAAACAGCCTATCCTAGCCCTTCCAACGCTCCTCCCTTGGCGAACATCCTGTCCACTTTTTCCTTTACCTTTTTATCCTCGATCAAAGGCGGGGCATGATGGGGTTTGATGCGTGCGTCGATGATGACAGACCCGTGGCAGCCCCAGTGTTTATGTTCGATGAAAGCCTTTACCCCGTGTATGTCATGAGAAGGGTTGGCGCGGGTAAAGGTTGTCCAGAGAAAATTATTGAGCGTTGCGCTCAGAAAGCGGCTGTCGTCACAAAGGACGATCAGGGGGATGCTCTTCATTTGGAAGCGCTCCAGGTCTTTGGCGAGCAGCTCAGCGTCTTTGTAGGAACTCTCATCGATAAAGGCAGGCCCTTCAATGGCCAGTATCCCCGGCTGTGCGAAGTGCGGGTTGTGAAAGCCTTCCGGCAGGCTGAACCCATCCGGCAGTTCTGCGGTCAGGTCCCGTTTTTTGTCTCCGCAGCAGGCCACGACCACCTTCGAGCCGGCATTCCAGCCGGAGCCGGAATAATCGAGCGTATCGATGGTGGTTTTGGTCTGGAAATGGAGGTCCCGTTCCCAGTCCACCCGTTCCAGTACATGACGGAAGAAGCCCGCAATATCATGGGTGTTCAGCCCAGGACTGTCTCCCTGCGCAGCGATAAAAAGGAACTTGGCCAGGGAGGTCTGTCCCGATCCGAGGATGCGATTGGCCTGAGTGAGGATCTCCTCCGGCTTCCGCTCCCGAAAGGGCATGTATCGTTCGCTGCCGATGGCCAGCAGGAGGGGATGTACGCCGGCGGCATCGACCGCGTTGATCTCTACGATGCCCGGGAATTCCTGTGGGGTCAGCAGTTTGACCAACTCATGAATGAGATAGCCGAAGCTGGAGTCTTCCTGCGGTGGGCGGCCCACTACGGTGAAGTGCCAGACGGCGTCCCGGCGGTGGTAGACATTTTCCACTTCCATGACAGGAAAGTCGTGCTGCAGGCTGTAGTAGCCCAGGTGGTCGCCGAAGGGCCCTTCAGGTTTTTTTTCCCCTTTGCGGATGATACCCGTGATCACGAAATCGGCATCGGCGGATAACAGATGGCCCTGGTGCCACAGGTAGCGAAAGCGGCGCCCGCCCAGCATGCCGGCGAAAGTCAGCTCGGAAAGGCCCTCCGGCATGGGCATGATGGCCGCAAAGGCATGGGAAGGCGGCCCACCCACGAAGATAGAAGCCCGGAAAGGCTCGTCGCTTTCATTGTACAAGGTATGATGCACGCCAATGCCCCGGTGGATCTGGTAGTGCATGCCCACCTCCCGGTCTTGTACATATTCATTGCCGGACAGCTGTATGCGGTACATACCCAGGTTGGATTGCATGATGTTGCGGCTGCCAGGCGGCAGGGTCAGCACTTGCGGCAGGGTAACGAAAGCGCCGCCATCCATTGGCCAGGACTTAACTTGTGGCAACTGGCCTACCGTTGTTCTGCCGTGCAATATGGGCGCGCCGAACCGCTTGCGCACGGGCAGGGCCGAAAGAGCGGTGAAGGGCGCCGAGGTATAACGAAAGGGCCTTTTAAAAAAGTTGGCCGGGTCGGCTTTGAGCTCGATCACCTTCTGCACCCTCTTCATGGTGTGGCGAAAGAGAAATTCCGTCCGTTCAACGGTGCCATATAGGTTGGAAAGTGCAGGGAAGGGGCTTCCCTTGACCCGCTCGAAGAAAAGGGCAGGCCCTTGTGCTTCGTAGACCCGCCGGTGGATCTCCGCCATCTCCAGGTTGGGGTCCACTTCCATTTTTATTCTTGCCAGTTTGCCGTTCAGCTCCAGGTCTCGAACGGCCGCCATCATGCTGTGGTAGGCCATAGTATTGTGTGAATGTGTGAATGTGTGAATGTTTGGACGTTTGGATGTTTGGACGTTTGGACGTTTGGATGTTTGGATGTTCGCTGTTCAAAACGGGGGCTGTGTATTGGAGTTATTTTTCGATATGGGCGGGATAGTTCAATTTTCTGTGTCTAAAAATGCCCTTTGATTTTCAGGGATTTGCGAACAGCAAACAGCGAATTGCGAACAGTCCCATATGGGCCTTTTTACACCACCCCTTTCTCCGTGGCCTCTGTATTTCAAAAATCTCGGCAGACACCCCTTTCTGAACATACGTTATCCCTCCCAACGTCCCAACCTCCCAACCTCCCAACCTCCCAACCTCTTAACCTCCCAACCTCTTAACCTCCCAACAAAGATACCCTTCTAAAGTTGGTAAGAAAAATGTCAGGATTACCGCAAGAAAAACCCGTTGCGGAACGGATCTTCCGGATCGATGAGGAATTCATGCTGGCCGGTAATGAAAGCCGTGCCCTCAACACAGGGGATAATTGCCCGGAAAGGCCCGTAATCTATTTCCCGAACAATAGAACTCTTGAATACGCTGCCGGTTATGCTCTCCACGGTCATTGTTTCCCCGATGGCGATCTCTCCCCGGGCGTAATGGATGGGCAGCCGCCCGGAGACACCCGAGCCGGTGGGGCTGCGATCGACTTCCCCTTCGGCGAAGACGCATACATTGCGGCTGCCGATGCCCGCACTAACCGGGCCGCCGATGAATATCGTCCCATACAGGAAGCTGAGGTCCTCTTCAAAGGGGTGTTCGACGGGCTGAGGGGAGGCCATTACCGCCCGTTTGACCTGCATGCCGGCCTGTATAATGCGGCTGTAGTTGGCAGGGACAAGTTCCAGCCCGATCTGCCTGGCGTCCACATAGGCATAGAAAGCGCCGCCATAGGCGAGGTCGTATCGGACGGGGCCCAGCCCTGGAACATCTGCCTGCAGGCCCAGGCCCACAACAAAGGACGGGACACCGTGGAAGTAGGCCCCCTGTATCTTCCCGTTTTCTATTTTTACAAAGGCCCTCAGCCGCCCACAGGGTGCGTCAATTACTACCGGTGTTTCCGGCTCCTGCCGTACCACCCAGCCCATTTGTACGGCGAGGATGGCGATGGCAATGGTGGCGTGCCCACACATAGTACTGTAGCCTTCATTGTGCATAAACAGAATACCGAAGTCCGCCTTTTCATCGTTGGGAGGCAGAAGCAGGCAACCGTACATGTCGGCATGGCCACGAGGCTCGTGCATGAGGGCGCGCCGCAATTGGTCGTGATTCGCGCGTACGTATCGGCGGTATTCCAGCACATTTCTGCCCTGCAGAGCGGGGAACCCGTCTAGGATTACCCGTAGGGGCTCGCCTCCGGTGTGCAGGTCAATGGTGCGGATGCGGAGCCAATCAGCGGGCAGAGAAAAGGAGTTTATTTGTTGGATGCGTTGATATGTGGTGAGCATGTTTTGGCCGTGTAAAAGGGTAAATACATGGGCAGCTTATCTCTTTACCACCCTGAACACCTGCCGTCCATCCGCTGCGACTGCCTCTACAAAGTAGATCCCCGGATGCCAGGTGGAAAGGTCCAGCGTGGTGGCGCCGGAAATTTGCTCCTGTTGGATAGCCTGGCCGACGGCATTATAAACCGTTGTCAGTACAGGTGTGTAGCGGGGTTCCAACTGAAGGAAGCCCGTAGCGGGATTGGGGTAGAGCCTCAGGAGCGGTTCGGATGCCGCCACCTCATCCAGGGAAGATATTTCGCTCAAGGTAAACCGGCTAAAGAAACGCCAGATCTCAACGCTGGCGTTGATATCCTGGTTGGTGGCGCCAAGGTTGAAGATGGTGCCGGGCCAGGTGTGCCCCCCGCCTGTGACCCGCAGTAAGGAAACCTGGTGCCCGTTTTCGCAGTCGTTGTAATCGAACCGGGTTACGGTGGAGCCATCGCCTGTGTCTACATCTGGCAGGGCCTGGCTGGCCGGGTTGGGGTTGCAGGTATTGTTGGTGGCCCAGTACTGGACAACAGTATCGATGTGAAGGCTGATCCCGGGTTCACCTTCGTACGGCACTACATCATCAGCGGTGCCGTGGATTTCCATGACCGGCACTGCTCTGCCGGGGTTACAGCTTCCAAAATAGCTGGGGACCATGCTGCCCGTTACCGATGCGATGGCGGCTATCCTGTGGTTGAGTTCGCAGGCCAGCCGGTAGCTCATGAAACCGCCGTTGGACATGCCGCAGGAATATATGCGCTGAGGATCAATGTCGTAGTTGGCCGATAATTCGTCGATGAGCGCGCTGATGAAGCCGACATCATCGGCAGTGCTGCCGAATTCCCAGCCAACGTTCCAGGCGTTGCTCCGGCCATTGGGATAGCAAACAAAAAAGCCGGCGGTATCGGCTACCATATTCATCCCGGAGTAAAATTCCTGCTGGTTGGCATTGGAACCGAAGCCGTGCAGGTTGAAGACCAGGGGAAGCGCCGCCCCGCCAGTCGTGTTAGCGGGAGGGATGAACAAACGGTAGCTCCTTTCCACCCCGTCGTGGGTGAGGGTCCCGGTAACGATATCCTGCCCCGTCGACAGCAATGGAAGCCAAAGGAGGGCAAATGAAAGGTGAATGTATTTCATAGGTTCTGATTAGTTTTAAAATGTTGCCAAAAGTTTCCCTGAATAGATCGTTGCAAAAATAATGATAACAAAAGTAATCGTTATGTTTGTAATCATTACTTTTATAATCATTATAAAGTAACGACTATAACGTAATGTTTATAAAAGTAAAGAATAATTTCGGGGTTGCTTTCCTTTGCCACAAGCCTCCTGTAATTTGGTGCCGGCCATTGCTCTAATCAATTCGAATATGTTATGAAAGCAGCCACCATACGAGAACTCAAACAAGCCATGGACAACCTTTCGGCCGGCGAACTGGTTGAACTCTGCCTTCGGTTGGCCCGCTTCAAAAAGGAAAACAAAGAGCTGCTGACTTATCTGTTGTTTGAGCTTCCCTCAGATGGTGGGTAGTTGATCAAAAGCCTCAGCAAATGGGGTATGACGGCGCCCAACGGCCCTTTAATCCGTTTCCTGGATAGATTTGAGATAGGCCGCCAGTTCTGCTATGTTTTCCTTAATGCCTTCAGGTGAATCCAAATTTCGGAAGGTATATCCCCAAACCGGCATATCGCTGGTGCCATGCACCCGTACTGTTTTTCGCCCATCTATGATCCGGTAGATCTCCTTTTCCGGGAAAAAGCCGTTTCTCCTGCTGGCTATCTTCGTAAGGTCGGCAGGGGGTAATACCAGGTATTGCGCCACCGGGCCATTTCCTTTTGCAGTTTCACCATGGCACGACTGGCAGTAGGTTCGGTAGAGCTGTTTTCCGGCAGCAGCCTTTTCCGTCTGTGCCTGGCTCAAGGCGGCAAGAGAACACAAGAGGAAAAAAGCGGATAAAGCGGCCTTGTTTTTTTTCATAGTGGTCTTTTTGCCCTGAAGATAAGGATTTGGCCGGTTAGCGTTTATTCAAAATTCAATCAATGGGCTCCCCGCTACCAAGTAGCGAGGTAAATTTTATCCTGCACTGTGTTCTAGCTTTCCCCGCCTGCGCTCGGACGAGGTTTTTGTACTTTGCAAGAAAAGAAAAGGCAGCCCAATCCCGGGCCGCCTCTTCACATATCATGAAAACCCGTTAATTCTAAGCTACATCCACCCCTCTTCTTTGCGTCACCTGATCCGGGTACTTGGGTAAGGTGGCCCTCAGGACGCCTTCGGCATATGCCGCCTTGATATTATCCAGGTCGATCTTCTCGTTGAGGCTGAAACTACGCTCCTGTCCGCGGGGGCGGTACTCCCGGCGGAGCCAGTGCCCCAGTTCCACTTCTTCTTCTTTGGAAGCAGCGATCGATATGGTGAGGGTACGGCCGACAAGTTCAAGCTGAAAGTCCTCCCTGCTCAATTCGGGTGCGAACAGGTACAGTTCGTAACGGTCGTCCAGCTCGCGTACGTTGACGGGAAAAGAGGCCAATGCGGCGCTGAAGTGCCGGCCATAGGGATGATGGTGGCCGTGCCAGTGGTGGCGGCCTCGGGAATGAGATCTTCTTTTACACATAATCAATGAAGTTTTCGACACACTTAAAAATGGTTACTCTACGATGATCGTCCGGTAGTCATCCAGCGGCTCGGCCCGGCTGTAGCGGCGGTAGCCCAGCGGCTCATCCCATCCGGCAGCACGGTGGCCGAAGCGTTGGTAGGAGTTGTAGTAATGTCCGTAGGCTAACCGCCGGCGGATACCGAGCACAATGGCCGCCATCAGGGCCAGCGGGATGATGAAGAACATGCCAAAGAACAATACCTTGGCCAACAGGAAAAAGAATACAGCCCCTGCCGCTATGGACAGGACAAATGCAAAGGGTCGCATGGTTTGGTGGTTTTGGTTATTCAGATGATTCTGATGATGGAGCTGCCGGGGTGTTATTCCATCTTCTTTCCCGATCAACCCAATCAACTTACATTCAGGAAGACGATCGTGCTGGAGAAATACTTTAAGTAATCCGCACTTTTTTTTAAAAATTCGAGCCCTTCTTTACTCAGGCAGTTCCCCGCCGGGAGTCTGGAGGAGCCCCTGATTTTCGAAATGCACGGATTTGCTATTATAGGCCGCCTTCATGAAACAGGTGGGCAAAAGGCCGGTTGAAATAGGCATGTGTCCGAAATATTTCCGGGCGGTGAACCTGCTCCTCGCCGGCAAACCCGGTTCACTTCCCCTCAGGGAGCAATTCTCCGCTCGAATCGAAAAGAATTCATTCGCCCTCACTCTGTCTGCCACAACGCTTCCGCCAGGATTCCCGGAACCGGGCCCGTTCCTCCTCGCTCATGTTCATCCATTTTTCGCGCCATTCGCGCCGATTTTTCCAATACGCGGGCGCTCCCCCTGGGCGCCCGAAGCGGAAACTTCCGAACAGGATGCGGCTGAGCACCAGCAGGCCCAGCGCCTGCCAGTAGGAAAGGGCGCGCGCCGATGTCACCTCAGGCAGGATGGCGTTCCACAACAACATGACGATCGCTCCCAGAAGAAGGAATGCCGCTACAAAGAACAGGAAGATGATAATCCTTCGGCCCCAGCCGAAACCGGATTGGAGATTTTTTGAATGGCTATGCATGAAACCAATATTTTAGTAATTCAGCAATTCTTCATACAAGTCCGCCAGCCGCTGGCGCAGGTGCTGTACGGCGTAGCGCTTCCGGGATATCAGGGTTTTAATGTTGACCCCCGTTTTATCGGATATGTCCTGTAGCGTTTCGCCGTCCAGCTCATTCCGGATGAAAACATCGCGTTGTTCCGCCGGCAGTTCCTCCAGGGCGGCGAATAGTTCTTCCCAGAAAAACTGGCGCAGGTGCTCCGTCTCCGGAGTATTGAAATCGGCCAGCAGGATCTCCTGGAAGGAAGTTTCTCCGTTTTCATCCTCGTAAGCCAGGCCGTCCAGCGATTCCTCCTTCCGTTTCCGGTATCGGTCGGTCACTTTGTTGCGGGCCACCCGGAAAAGCCAGGCGTTGATATTCTCGATGGCTTCCACGTCGACCAGCCGGCTGAGTTGGAACCAGACTTCCTGCAGAATATCCTCCGCGTCGGCGTCACTGGCTGTGCGGCCACGGATGAAACCGTACAGCTTTTGGCCATAGCCTCGTATGATTTGCCCCAGCGTTTGATTGCGATCGGCCACTAGCAGTTGTTTTCTTTGGCCAATAGTGGTGACTTTGACTTGTCCCCGGAAATACGCTATTGTCCAAAGGTTCATTAATTCTTTCAGGAGGACGAATGAGCAGGGAAATTACTTTAAGGAATAGTGTTTTTGTTCATGATCCTGCTTATCTCACGACCGATACCTCTCCGGAAAATCCCTCGACGATCTCTCCAATGAATTCGATCTCCGCTCTCCACAGATAGGCGCCTCCCGGTGCAGGCTGGCCCCTATACATTCCGTCCCACCCGCTTTGCGGCTCGTTTAATGCCGATTCGGAAGACCGGAAGACCAGGCCTCCCCAACGGTCGTATACGGACAAGGAGCGGATGATGCCAAAGTCGGGGCTCTGCAGGTAAAAATAGTCGTTTCTGCCGTCCCGGTTGGGAGAGAAAGCATTGGGAGCGTAGATGCGGCGTGTGTCGTCGACCAGGAAAGTGAAGTACAGTGTATCGGCGCACAGCTCATTGGAGGCGCGGAAGGTGTAACGGGTTGGTTTCAGCGGTTTGGCGATGGGCGCCAGGCAGTCCGTGCAGGATAGCGACTGCCCGAGGGGGTCGTCCCATTCCATAAATAGCGTGTTGCCCAGGTTGGACAGGGTAGGGGAGAGCAGGATCTCTTCGCCCAGATGGATCTCAATGGTATCCCGGGGGTATTCAGCATCGATCAGCGGGCCGGCCGTTACATCGAAATAGACGATGGAGGGCTCACAGCCATTGAAAACTGCCAGTCGGTATCGGCCGGTTTGGGTGACCGGCAGGCGCGCCTCGTTAGAGCCGTCCTCCCACAGATAGGAGATGCCGTAGGGGCTGCCGTCCAGTGCCAGCGGTTCGTTCGGGCACAAGGCCTGTTCTACGTAAGTGGTATCGGAATCCACCCCGAAAACGTGTAGGGCGGTGCTGTCCATCGAAATGGTATCGGCATTGAAAGACAGCCGGATAGGGCCGAGGGCCTGCGGAAGGCCTGTAAGGGTAGCGCGATAGCGGTACGTGCCGGGCGCTACGTTACCGATCGATACGACGACGTCGAGGGAATCTACGCCTACGGGCAAGGACATATTGCTGACGCTGAGCACCCCGGGGGGCAGGCCGGTGTCCAGAACTCCTCCGAAAGGGTTGCGCTCCAGCCGGACGATAGTGAAGCCGTCCGGCAGGGTATCGGAAAGGCCGATCCCGTTACGGGGCAACCCCGAATCGTTGCCGACAATATAGCGGAAGGTGACTTCCTGGCAGGGGTAGGCCTCAGCAGGTATTATTTTCTGCCCTACCTCCACGGTATATGGACAAGAGGCGGCAGTCACCTCGTAGGTGACGGAAAGCGCCTGGCAGCCACTGAATGCCTGCAGGGAATAAACCCCTTGCTGGGTTACGGAAAGCTCGGTATTGGCCGAACCGGTACTCCAGAGCACATTGCTGCCATAGGCGCTGGCGTCGAGGGTCAGGCTGGACCCCAGGCAGAGGAAGTTACTGAAATACAGGCTGTCTTCTTCAAAGCGGTTGACCAGCAGATTGATGCTGTCGTTCGGAACCGGAGTAGAGGGGTTGTCGGAGGAGGTGTTGCCCCCCATGCTCCCGGGCAGGCCCTGCAGGATAGCTTGAGTCGGGTAATCGCCGCCCAGCACGTCGCCTACCTCTACCAGGAGGGCCAGGCTATCTACCCGCCGGGGGATAGACATATTCTCGATCCGGATCCGGGTGGGAGGGCCGCCGGTGCTGAGGGTGCCGCCAAAGGGGTTGCGGGCGATGTTGCCCAACTGGAAACCCGCCGGCAGTTCGTGTTCGAAACTTACACCGGTTTGCACCTGCCCGGAGCCATTGCCAACGGTAAAAGTGTATCGGACTTCACTGCAGGGGAAAGTGGCCGTTGGTTCCACCACGCTGCGCACGGCCACTCCGTAGGGGCAGGCGGCGGCATCGGTGGCCGGGTAGGGTGGCCCGGTGGCCAGGCGCGTCTCCTTCCCATTGCTCTTGTTGATCTCGAATAGGGCATTGGCGACACCGAATATGGAGCTGCCGTATGCCAGCAGTTCGCCGAAAGCATTGAAGTACAGCCCCTGGATCTCGTTACCGGCCTCGATAGGGCTGAATGCCATGGTGCTTCCATTGTCGAAATTAATGGTTACGATACTCCGGCTGAGCTCATCATACCCAAACAGCTTGCTATCCAGCGGGTTGAAGGCGATGTCGATGATCATCCGGGAAGCGGGAAGGGAAACGGACGCTATGGGGAAGCCCGGGCTTTCGAGGTCGATCTTCGCCAGGGAATGCAGGCCAGCGCCGAAACCGATCGCGGCGAAGTACCGCCCGTCCGGGCTGATGGCTCCCCCGATGACGGCCTGGCTGTTATCCAGCGATAAAGGGCCGAGGTCTTCCACCGTGCCGTTGGCGTCGATACGGTACAGGCGGCGGCTGTTCTTTCCGATTCCGTACAGCAGCCGGTCCGTACTTCTGAAACCGAGGGCTTCGATCTCTACTCCCAGCGCCGGGCTAATGATACTGAGGTTGCCGGGCTGGGAATTGAAACTCACCAGCTCGCCGGTACCTTCCTGTATGACGAAGGCCTGTCCTTCACAAATGAAAGGGGACTGCCCAACGATGGCGCGCGGGGAAAACAAAACAAGCAGGAAAAGGAGGTGGCAGCCTGTTTTCAGCATAGAAGGTTATCGGTTGTCGGTACAAATTTAAGTCCCCCGTCGTAAGCGGGTTGTATGCTTCAACACATTTTTGGGATTTGAGTTTTCGGCGAAATTCTCCGGACAGCCAACATTGGACACGGAACGTTGAATATTTTCTACTTCCGCATTGCTCTTCAGGTACCTGCTAATCTATTAAAAATGCCAGCTTCGCCTCTTTATACTGCTCCTTTTTCAGCATTTCCCGCATGCCCTTAATGGTCTTGACCGGGCCGTTGTCCACGGCGAGATTGACCAGCCAGGCGGGCAGCGCTCCGCCCGGATCGGAGTGCAGGCGGTAATTCATCTGGACCCTGTTTTCTGAGAGCGGGATGAATTCGTAATGGATATTCAGCGTTTGGATGCGGACGAGGCCTTCTTTCTCCGCCCGGTAGGCAGGGGCGCTTTTGACATCGATAAAAACATGACGGGTCTGGGGATCCTGCCGGAGTTGGCTTTTAGCTATGAAATCCCGGTCGCTCAGCGGCCAGGGGAAGTCGATCTCGCAGTAGTAGACGCTGGAGGTGTTGGTCCCCGGTTCCAGGCGCTCCGCTTTACTGCATTTATAGATCCATGCGGGATAGGCAGGTACGTCTTTCAGGACCGTGACGATGGAGGAGAGAGAGGCATCAAAAATGGTTTCGATCTTGACTTCTTTTATGTTGGAGTCCCCCGCGTCGCGCAGGTACACTTTCAACCCATCGGCTTCTTTTTTGAGCTTCCACTGGGCGGTTTGGGCGTAGGCAGAAGAGCAGGCTAGAATTAAGAATGTGATAATCAAGGCGTTAAGGTGCATTTTTCTTTTCATTGAAGTGAGATTTTTACGAGAAATTCCCTAATTTAACGCCCCAAAATTAGGCGGGTTCCCAGACATTACTAATTTTGCGTATCAAAATTGTCTAGTCGCCAGCCTTTCACCCCGACTCCCAGCCGGAATTCACAAGATTAAGGAGCGTTCAGATTTCGTTTTCAGCCAGATCCAGCCTGGATTGGACGGAAAGATATGAAATCTGAGCAGGCTCTCAGCCGAGTTACATTCTATGCGTCAGTATTTGGACCTTTTACAGCACATTAAGGACAATGGTGTCCGGAAAGATGACCGTACCGGTACGGGCACTATTAGTGTGTTCGGCTACCAGATGCGCATGAACCTGCAGGAAGGCTTTCCGTTGCTCACCACCAAGAAAGTTTACCTCAAATCGGTCATCCACGAACTCCTTTGGTTCCTGCAGGGCGACACGAATATACGCTACCTTGTACAGAATGGTGTAAATATCTGGAATGAATGGCCCTACCAGAACTGGTTGCGGGAGACCGGCCAGGAGGGCCGGTACCCGAAGTACAGCGCCGAGTGGAAGGAGCAGATGAAAGTTTTTGTCGAACGCATCAAAGAAGAGGAGGCATTCTCTCGTCAGTGGGGGGAACTCGGCCCGGTCTATGGCCGGCAGTGGCGCGATTTCGAAGGCGTTGATCAGATCGCAGACGTAGTCGACGCCATTAAGAGGAATCCGGATTCCCGCCGGCACATCGTCTCCGCCTGGAACCCGAAGGAAATTCCGGTAATGGCGAAGTCGGGCCTGCCGCCCTGTCACACCCTGTTCCAGTTCTACGTCGCCGAGGGGCGGCTGTCCTGCCAGTTGTATCAGCGCTCTGCCGATGTTTTTTTGGGCGTCCCTTTCAACATCGCCTCCTATGCGCTGCTGAACATGATGGTGGCCCAGGCCTGTGGGCTGAAACCCGGCGATTTCGTGCACACTTTTGGCGATGTGCACCTTTATCTGAACCACCTGGAGCAGGCCAACCTGCAGTTGAGCCGTGAGCCCCGCCCCCTGCCCGAAATGAAGATCAACCCGAAAGTGAAAAACCTTTTCGATTTCAGATACGAGGATTTTGAGTTGCAAAACTACGATCCGTACCCGCCGATCCGGGCACAGGTCGCAGTTTAGTTTTTATTGGATGAGATGGCATATATAGTGAAATTTATATCTGTTCAGGAGTTGTTATAGGAAATATTTCATGGACAGAGCGAGGCCAAGGGATATTATTGAGGCCGGATAGATGCAGTGAAAAGCAATCATTTATTTAGATTCAATCTAAATAATCGCGGGATTTTGACTTTTATTGTTAAAAAATTAACGCGAAAGTTATCTTTGCGCTGACAAAAAAATGACACTCAAGTATTGACGAAATTATATATTAAATAGCACCACGAGATGACATATAAGCAGTTGATTAGCCGATTTTTACTACTTCTCGTCGTGGCGCTGTTCTCCTTCCCTGCCACCGCTCAGGATGGCCAGGAGGGGGCTGCTGCCGAAGCCTCTGCGCCTGCAGGAGAGGCTAATATCGATGAAGGAAAGACGCTTTTCCGAAACTACTGTGCGACCTGCCACAACAAGAACATGAAGGATAACCTGACCGGCCCGGCCCTTGGCGGCCTGGAAGAACGCTGGGCGGATTATCCCCGTGAAGACCTCTACAGCTGGATCCGCAATTCCCAGGCCATGGTTAACGCCGGGCACCCCCGCGCCGTTGAGCTCTGGAACGAGTGGAAGCCCACAGTGATGAACAACTTCAACCTCAC
Source organism: Lewinellaceae bacterium (assembly GCA_020636405.1). Taxonomy (GTDB): domain Bacteria; phylum Bacteroidota; class Bacteroidia; order Chitinophagales; family Saprospiraceae; genus JACJXW01. The sequence goes on from JACJXW010000004.1 coordinate 1,835,767, forward strand.
CGACCAGGAGATCGAGAACATCATCGCCTATGTAGACTACGTTTACACCGGTAAGGACAAGGTAGGCCAGGCTGTTGCTCAAGGGCCGGCCGTTGTGGTGGAAAAGCCGAACAACACGCCTTTGTTCATCGCTCTTGCGGTCATCCTGGCCATCCTGGCAGTGGTCCTCGCCCGCATCGTCGCCAACCTCAACTATATGGTTCAGGTGCGCGAAGGCAATGCGCCGGCCCATCGGAAAACCCTGGTCGAGATCCTGACCAGTAAAGGGCTGATCGCTTTTGTCATTTTCGCCCTGGTGGTGCTCGGTGGTTATACTACTGTAAATAACGCTATCATGCTGGGCCGCCAGCAAGGCTACGCTCCCGAGCAGCCGATCAAATTCTCGCACGCCACCCACGCCGGCCTGCAGAAGATCGATTGCCAGTACTGCCACGACGGCGCCCGCCGCTCCAAGCACTCCGTGATCCCGGCAGCCAATACCTGTATGAACTGCCATGCCGCTATCAAAGTGGGGTCCACGTACGGGACAGCTGAACTCAGCAAGATCTACGCTTCCATCGGATGGAACCCCAACACGGATTCTTACATCGAGAACTACGATGGGATGAGCCAGGCGGACATCGAGAAGATCTTCAAGAAGTGGATCGGCGATACCTACGTTAAAGAAAAAGGCGGCATCGACGCCGAAGGAGAAAGGCTGATCGAAGATCAGTGGGATGGCATCGTCAGTTCACTGACCAACGAGACCAAGGAAAAGATCCAGGGCCCGATCGAATGGGTCCGCATCCATAACCTGCCCGACCACGCTTACTTCAACCACGCCCAGCACGTCTCAGTGGGCAAAGTAGCATGCCAGACCTGCCATGGGCCGGTCGAGGAAATGGCAGTGGTACAGCAGTACTCTCCGCTCTCCATGGGCTGGTGCATCAACTGCCACCGCCAGACGGAAGTACAGTTCGCCGGCAACGAGTATTACAAAACCTATGAGACGTACCACGAGGAGATCGCTCGTGGAGAACGCGACAAGGTGACCGTCGAAGAGATCGGCGGGCTCGAATGCCAGAAGTGCCACTATTAATTTCATGCCAATCCGCCCATTTGAATCTGAAAAAAGCAAAAATGAAGAATAAGAATAATGGTGTTTGGATCGGGGTAGACCAACTGGCCAGCACCCCCGAATACAAGGAAGCCACTCAGCAGGAATTCATCGGTAATGAAGAGATCATAGAGCACGGCACCAGTAGCCGCCGTGACTTCCTGAAGTACCTCGGTTTCGGCATCGGCGCCGCCACACTGGCAGCCGGCTGCGAAATTCCCGTAAAACGCGCCATTCCTTACGTGGTGAAACCAGACGAGATCGTGCCCGGTGTCGCTACGTATTATGCATCCAGCTTTGTTCAGGGCGGCGACTATTGCGCCGTACTGGTCAAGACCCGCGAAGGGCGCCCCATTAAGGTCGAAGGCAACAGCCTTTCCAAAGTGACCGGAGGCGGAACCAGCGCCCGGGCCCAGGCCAGCGTACTGAGCCTCTACGATACCAGCCGCCTCGACGGCCCTTACCGCATAGCGGACGGCAAAATCGACCTGCCGGCCGACCGCAATAAAAAAGGGCCCTCCTGGGCAGAGATCGACCAGGAGATCGGCGATAAGTTCAATGCCAACTCCCGCGTCCGCATCGTGGCCAATACCATTCTGAGCCCGACGACGAAGAAGGTATTCGAGGACTTCCGGTCCAAATTCCAGAATACGGACGTCGTCATGTATGATCCGGTTTCCAGCTCAGCTATTCTGGAAGCCAATGAGCAAAGCTTCGGCCAGGCCGTCATCCCTTCCTATCACTTCGATCGGGCCAAGGTGATCGTCAGCTTCGACGCCGACTTCCTGGGCACCTGGATCTCTCCGATAGAATTCGCGTCCCAGTACGCCAAAGGCCGGAAGCTCGACGATGTGAAGAACCCGAAGATGTCTCGCCACATACAGGTAGAGAGCCATGTGAGCCTGACGGGCTCCAATGCCGACAACCGCATCATGGTTCGGCCTTCGGAGCAAGGGGCTGCCATCATTGCGCTGCACAACGCGCTGGCCGGTAAGGCGGGCCGTTCTACTGTTCGCGGCCCTCAACTGGAAGGCGAAAAAGCCGCCAAGATCCAGAAGGTCGCCGATGAACTGTGGAGCCACCGCGGGGAAGCCCTGGTCGTCTCCGGTTCCAACAACCTGGGAGAGCAGGTGCTCATCAATGCCGTCAACGATATGCTCGGCAGCTACGGAAGCACCATCGACTTTACCCATGCGTCGCACCAGCGCCAGGGTATAGACAAGAATATTCAGAACCTTATTAAAGATATGAACGCAGGCAGGGTGGATGTGCTCCTCGTAATGGATGGCGCCAACCCGGCCTACGACCTGCCCAATGCCGCTCAGTTCCGCGAGGGCTGCGCCAAAGTGGGCCTGAAGATCTCCTTCGCCGGCGTGCCCAATGAAACGACTCTTCTGTGCGACTACGCCACGCCCACGCACCACTATCTGGAGAGCTGGGGGGATGCCGAGCCGAAGCGGGGCCATTACAGCCTCATCCAGCCTGCTATTGCGCCGATCTTCGCCAATGTGGGCCGGCCGGGAACCCGCCAGGCAGAAGAGAGCCTGCTGCGCTGGGCCGGTGTGGAGGTAATGGCTGCCGCAGATACGGCCGCCGCAACCGACAGCACCGCCGCCGAAGCGCCAGCCCAGGAGAGCCCGGTCTGGAAAAAGACAGTGGCTGAAACCGGCCATTTCTACTATGAATACCTGCGCAAGCATTGGGAAGAAAAATTCTTCCCGCAGCAGAGCAGCTTCGCCACCTTCCAGTCTTTCTGGGATAGTACACTGCACGATGGCGTTTTCGAATTGCCGCAGTCTACTATCCAGCAAGCATTTTCCGCCGATGTGAATGAAGCCGCCAAGCGCGTGCGCCAGCCCAACGGCAATGCGGAAACGCTGGAGATATCCTTCTTTGAGTCGGTCAACATGGGCAGCGGCGTTTACGCCAATAACCCCTGGTTGATGGAAATGCCCGACCCGGTCAACCGTTGTTCCTGGGGCAATTACCTGGGCATTCCCGTTTCCTGGGAAGGGGGCAACAGCTACAAGGCCTTTATGGACCTTAACCCCGATGAGATCAAAGGCAAGGCCGATATGGTCAACGTCACTGTCGGTGGAGTGGAAAGCACCTGCACGGTGGTCCGCCAATTCGGGCAGATGCCCGGCACCTTATCCCTGGCCATCGGTTACGGCCGCGAACATACGGGCCTGATGGGCCGCGCACTGGGCAATAAGGTGGGCTCCAATGTCTATCCCTGGCTGACGCTTGATGACAACGGTAACGTGCAGTACTACGCTACTGTGGAGAATGTTTCCGAGCGCGTCGGAGTAGACGATGAATTCCCCTGCGTACAGTACCACCATGCCATGGGGCTGAAAGCGGCAGACCCGGAAAGCGGTGAAGTAATCAACGTCGACGAGAAGACGTCCATGTCCATCGGCTCCGGCTATCAGGGAGGGATCACCAAGCGTTCCATCATCTTCCAGGGCCACCTCGATGAGCTTTCCGAACTGACGCATCACATCGAGGAGCACCGCGCCGAGGCTGCCAATCTCAACGCCAATACGCTTTATCCGTACGATGAGTACAACGAGCGCTTCTACAGCCAGGGACACCACTGGCAGATGCACGTCGACCTCAGCGCCTGTATCGGCTGCGGCGCCTGCCAGGTAGCCTGCGTAGCCGAGAACAACGTTCCGGTAGTCGGCAAGCGGGAAGTCTCCCGCCACCATGAGATGACCTGGCTGCGCATTGACCGCTATTTCTACGGGGACTTTGAGAGCCCCAATGTGGTCTACCAGCCGATGATGTGCCAGCACTGCGACAACGCTCCTTGTGAGAACGTCTGCCCGGTAGCCGCCACCAACCACAGCTCCGAGGGCCTCAACCAGATGACCTACAACCGCTGTATCGGTACGCGTTACTGTGCCAACAACTGCCCCTACAAGGTGCGCCGTTTCAACTGGCTTGACTATACTACCGCCGACCTTTTCGGCGCCAACGAAGTGGATGTGAACGGAGAGAGCGTGCCATTCGGCGCCGACAACCTCACCCGCATGGTGCTGAACCCGGACGTGACGGTCCGTTCCCGCGGGGTGATCGAAAAGTGCAGCTTCTGCGTGCAGCGCATTCAGGAGGGCAAGCTCACCGCCAAGCGCGAAGGCCGCAGGTTGCAGGACAACGACGTCAAGACGGCCTGCCAGACGGCTTGCCCGACCGGCGCCATCGTCTTCGGCGACGGCAATAACAAGGAAGGCATTGTTGCCAAAAAACTGGAAAATCCGCTGAATTACCTGGTCCTGGAAGAAACCAATACGCGTTCTTCCGTAAACTATCAGGCAAAGGTGAATAACCGCAGCGAAGCACTGGACGCATAAATGATATAAGGAGTGGCCCAAATGGCTGAACATCCAATTAATAAACTTATAACGATTCAACTATAATGAGTGCAGTAGTATCTCCGATACGCGAACCGTTGATCCAGGGAGGAAAAACCTACCATCAGATCACCGAAGATATTTGTTCGCCTACCGAGCGCACCCCCAGTACGGCCTGGGTCCTGGCCTTTATCGTAGCCGTAGCGGGCCTGGCCTTCTACGTTTTCTGCGTAGCCTGGACGATTTGGGTGGGTATCGGTAGCTGGAACCTCAACCGCACCATCGGCTGGGGTTGGGACATTACCAACTTCGTCTGGTGGGTAGGGATTGGCCACGCCGGGACCCTGATCTCCGCCATCCTCCTGCTGTTCCGCCAGAAATGGCGCACCGGGGTAAACCGCGCGGCGGAGGCCATGACCATCTTCGCGGTGATCTGTGCCGGCCAGTTCCCCCTCATCCATATGGGGCGCCTTTGGCTGGGCTTTTTCATCTTCCCCTACCCGAACACCCGGGGCCCGCTGTGGGTGAATTTTAACTCACCGCTGCTGTGGGACGTGTTCGCCATCTCTACGTACTTTACCGTTTCCCTGCTGTTCTGGTACACCGGCCTGGTGCCTGACTTTGCCACCATCCGCGACCGCGCCAAGGGGATCCGCAAGAAGATATACAACTTCCTGTCCTTCGGATGGACAGGCTCGGCCAAGCACTGGCAGCGATTTGAAAGCCTTTCGCTGGTACTCGCCGGCCTGGCTACGCCGCTGGTACTTTCCGTTCACACCATCGTATCCTTTGACTTCGCCACTTCCGTGATACCGGGATGGCACACCACCATTTTCCCGCCCTACTTCGTTGCAGGAGCCATCTTCTCGGGTTTCGCCATGGTACAGACCTTGATGGTGATGACCAGGAAGGTCCTCAAACTGGAGCAGTACATTACCCTCGGCCACATCGAGAGTATGAACAAGGTGATCCTGGTGACCGGTACGATCGTAGGTGTCGCCTACCTCACGGAGCTGTTCATTGCCTGGTATTCCGGATACATCTATGAGCAGTTCGCTTTCTACAACCGGGTGATGGGCCCCTACTGGTGGTCTTATGTGGGTATGATGTCCTGTAATGTGCTTTCTCCCCAGATCTTCTGGTGGAAGAAGTTGCGCCGCAACGTCTTCGTCACCTTTGTGATGTCGATCTTTGTGAACATCGGCATGTGGTTCGAGCGCTTTGTGATCATTGCAACGACGTTGGCGCGCGACTATCTGCCCTCCAGCTGGAGCTATTACACGCCGACCTGGGTAGAGGTAGGTTTGTTCATCGGTACCCTGGGCCTGTTCTTCACCCTTTATCTGATCTTTGCCCGTACGGCGCCGGTGGTGGCCGTGGCTGAGGTGAAGAGCATTCTGAAGGCTGCCGGCGACCAGTATGTGGAACCCAACGCCAAGCATTACGCCGAGGCAGCTAAGGAAGTAGAAACTACCCACTGAGCAGCCCGGGGCAGTTCGCGGGAGAAAAAATTTTGAGAATCTTCAATTCGCTATAAAATGAGCCAAGAAAATAAAGATGTGCTGTACGGATTGTACGATGATGAGCAGGACCTCCTCAAGGCCGTAGACCAGGCCAATGCCAGTCATCTGGACATCATGGACGTATTTACGCCCTTCCCCGTGCACGGCCTGGACCCCAAGCTGGGCCTGGCCGAGAGCCGCCTGCACATTGCCGGTTTTATTTACGGCGCGATCGGCACGCTGACCGCCTTTTTGTTCATGACCTGGGTATTTACCCGCGATTGGCCGATCATATTCGGTGGTAAGCCCTATTGGTCGGTGCCGGCATTCATCCCGATCACCTTCGAGGTGACGGTACTCATGGCCTCTGTAGGTATGGTGGTCACTTTTTATACCATCTGCGGAATGGCCCCCGGCCTGGTGAGCCCCACGCTGGATGACCGCATCACAGATGACAAGTTCTGTATTGCTTTTGATGTGACCAATGCGGAAGAAGCCGACAAAGACAAGATCAAGGGCTTTTTTACAGCCTCCGGAGCTTCAGAGGTGAACATGAAGACGATTTAACCCACTTTCAACTCAAAGTGATGAAAAATTTGAAACATATATTTATAGCGATCATCGCCGCCATTGTGATCTACTCCTGCTCTCCGGCTGATCAGAACTTCCCGGGTAGCGAATACATGCCTGACATGGGACACTCTGTAGCTCAGGAGGCCAATGCATTCAATTACTACCATTACAATACCTGGGACAGCGCCAGCACCATCCGGCTCAAAGACCTGGCTTACCCGGGCCTGCCGGTACAGGGCACCGTGCCCAGAGGGTACGCCGGTGTATACTTCGCCGCTGACAAAGGAGAGCAATCCAGTGATGTGATCGGCCAGTTGCGCGGCGCCGGCGCCGTCAACAACATCGCCGTACCGGTCAATGGGCATGTGCCCTATTACTACAGTGATTCAGAGGCGGAACGCGCCCGGGCTACCGCGGAGATCATTGCCAACCCTTTCCCGATCACTGCCAAGGGTTTGGAACGTGGAAAAGAACTGTATACGATCTTCTGCAGCATTTGCCATGGGGAAAAAGGAGACGGGGTAGGCTATCTGGTAAGCGATGAGAACCCCAACGTCAAATACCCGGCAGCGCCCGCTAACTTCCTGCTGGATGATTTTGTGACTTCCTCCAACGGCCGTTATTACCACAGCATCATGTACGGAAGGAACGTCATGGGGTCCTATAAGGACAAGATCTCCTACGAGGAGCGCTGGCAGGTAATCCACTATATTCGTTCTCTGCAGGCCAAGGAAAAGAAACTGGAATACAGCGAACAGGCCAACACCCTGAACCCCGCTTTTGGCGTTCCGGGCAGCCAGGTAGCTCCATTGGCGGAAAGCATCTCCGATGCTGAAGCAGAACAACCGGAGGCTGCTCCGGCTGAAAGCGAACCAACGGCTCCGGAAGAAGAGCCCCACGGCAGCGGCGAAAGCCATGGTAAAAAGTAAGGGCCGGCAATTGCGGAGTACGGAAACTGAATCGAAAAAACCTTCAAACAAAGGCATAAAATGAACCAATTCATCTTCGACAGCAGATTAAAAACGATCCTTATCGGGTTCATGGTTCTGGGCCTGGTATGCCTCGGACTCACCTTTGCGGTGGATGACGAGCTGAATACGCGTTTTTGGACCAATTATCTGCACAATACGGTGTTTTTCACCGGTATCGCTTTCATCTCCCTTTTCATTCTGGCGGCCTTTACTACGGCCTGGGCAGGGTGGCATACCGTTGTTAAGCGCATCTGGGAAGCTTATTCCATGTTCCTGATACCTGGCCTGGTGCTGATGCTGGTGGTCATCGCCGGCGTGGTGGGGCATTTCCACCACCTGTACCACTGGACCGATGCTGAGGCAGTTGCCAATGACTCTGTCCTGCAGGGTAAGTCTTCTTTCCTCAATGCCGGATGGTACGCTGTGGGCACCATCGTTATTATGGGCATCTGGATCTTCTTCGCACTTAAGATCCGCCAGCTTTCGCTGGACGAAGACTTGAACGGCACCACCGAATACAAACATCATCACACCCTGCGCATCTGGTCTGCCGCTTTCCTGCCGATAGCCGGCTTCTCCAGCGCGGCAGTGATCTGGCAGTGGGTCATGTCCATCGATGCACACTGGTACAGCACCTTGTACGCCTGGTATACTGGCGCAAGCTGGTTTGTATCGGCAATGGCACTGACCATTCTGATGGCCATTTTCCTCAAGAGCAGAGGTTATCTGGAGCAGGTTTCTATCGAGCACCTGCACGACATTGGAAAATATATGTTCGCCTTCAGCATTTTCTGGACCTATCTCTGGTTCTCTCAGTACATGCTGATCTGGTACGGCAACGTCGGAGAAGAAACGGTTTACTTCCACCACCGCATCCATAATTATCCGGTGTTGTTCTATGGAAACCTGATCCTAAACTTTGTGATGCCGTTCTTCATCCTCATGCGGAACGACACCAAGCGCAAGTACGGAACGCTGGTATTTACCTCTATCGTCGTGTTCTTTGGGCACTGGTGGGACTTTTTCCAGATGATCAAGCCGGGTGCGCGCCTGACAGCTATGGAAGCTCTGGCTCACCATGCCGGTGAACATGGCCATGAAGTAGCCGAAGCTGCCGGCCATGCCGAAATGGTCGGAGAAAGCCTGCCCTTCGCTATGGGCTTTACCATCCCCGGATTGCTTGAACTGGGAACTATGCTGGGCTTCCTGGCATTGTTCGCATATGTCGTATTCGACCGCCTGACGAAGGCGTCTCTTTTGCCGAAGAACGATCCTTACCTGGCCGAAAGCCTCCACCACCACGTGGAGATCCATGGCGAGGAGGGACATTGATACCGAAAAAGGCCAAACTTATTTAGACTTATTCTAAACAAGTTTGATCTGTAAGCACAGTTACCGACTACTTTGTTATATGGCTGTATTTTTACGAGCGCAAGGCTCAACGTTCAATTAACATTAAACTAGAACAGAAATAATGACTGCTTTACTGGCAACAATCTGTCTGATTCTAATTGCGATCATTGTCGTGCAGATCGGTAAAGTTACCGAACTGGCGAGCAAGATCCGTGGGGAAGAGGAAGTACAGGACCAAACCAACGGGCGCCATGCCAATTATTCATTGCTTTTCATGGTGCTTTTCCTGGCCGCTACTGTGGTTTCCGCCCTCTATTATAAAAACAGCATGCTGTGGTACGGCCCCAATGAATCGGCCTCGGAGCACGGCAGCAGCCTGGACAGCATTTTCAACATCACGCTCTTCTTTACGGGCATTGTATTCATCATCACGCAGATCCTACTGTTCTACTTTGCCTGGAAATACAGGGGCGAGCAGGGCAAAAAAGCGCTGTATATGCCGCACGATAACCGCCTGGAGGTTATCTGGACGGTCATTCCGGCCGTAGTGATGACCTTCCTGGTCGTCGGTGGCCTGGACGCCTGGAACGAAGTGATGGCCGATGTCGATCCCAATGAAGAGTTTATTGAGATCGAGGGCACCGGTTACCAGTTCGCCTGGCACCTGCGTTATCCCGGCCCTGACGGCAAGCTGGGCGCCAGAGATTACAAAATGATCTCCGCCACCAATCCGCTGGGCCAGGTATGGGAAGACGAGAAAAACGTGGATGACTTCCACCCCAGTGAAATATACCTGCCGGTAGGTAAGAAAGTACGCGTACGGATCACAGCGCGCGATGTATTGCACAACTTTTACCTGCCTCACTTCCGCGTCAAGATGGACGCCGTACCGGGGATGCCGACCTACTTTGTCTTCACTCCCAAAACGACGACCGAGGAATATCGCCAGAAACTGGGCGCTCTGGACCTCAATGGACAGCCCAAGTACCCGGAGTGGCATGAGCCTGTAGATCCCACGGATCCGGAGAGCCCCAAGAAGTACGAGTCCTTCGATTTTGAACTGGCTTGTGCGGAGCTATGTGGCTCAGGACACTATGCTATGCGCCGGGTGGTAAAGATCGTTTCGGAAGGGGAGTACCAGGACTGGCTTAACAAACAGCAGTCTTATTACCTGAGCACGATCCGGGGCACCGAAGATGACCCCAACAAAGACATACTTTTCGAATCGGAGATCAAGGCGCGGCGCCAGGAGTTCAATGACAACCTGGAGAAAGCGCTTTCCGCTGAGGAAGCTGCCGCCAAGACCTTGCTGCTCAACCATGTCAACTTTGAGACTGGTTCTGCGAACCTGTCCAAGCTTTCGGTTTATCAGCTGGATAATTTGGCCGATGCGTTGAACAAATACCCCAATATGGCTATTGAGATCAGCGGACATACGGACAATACCGGTGACCCGGAATCGAACCAGCAACTCTCCGGGCAACGGGCGCAGAAAGTGAAAAGCTATCTGGTAGATAAAGGCATAGCCGAAGGCCGCCTGACAGCGGTGGGTTATGGCTCTTCCCGCCCGGTAGCCGGCAACGATACCGAAGAAGGCCGGGAGCAGAACCGCCGTACCGAGTTCCGGATCACGGCACAGTAGGGAGTGAAAGAAGGGATGATTGGGCAAAGCTTCTGATTCCATCATTCATTCTCGATCCATAATTTTTGAAACCGATATTCCTTTAGGATAATACATAAATTTTTCAGCAGATGGCTAACGTAGAAACCAAACCGGTAGTACACGATGAAGACCTCTTAATTGAGGAGTATGGATACGACGACCATTTTCACGAACACCATCATGGCGATAAGTATCAGTCGAACTTTATAACGACTTATATTTTCAGCCAGGATCACAAGATGATCGCCAAGCAATTCCTGATCACGGGGATGTTCTGGGCCATCATCGGAGCTGCCATGTCGCTGATCTTCCGCCTGCAATTGGGTTTTCCGGAAGAGAACATGGCATGGATTAAGCCATTGTTGGGCAAGTGGATCACGGTGAACGATGCCGGTATCGGCTCGCTGGCGCCGGAATTCTACTATGCGCTGGTGACCATGCACGGTACCATTCTGGTATTTTTCGTGCTAACGGCCGGCCTTAGCGGGACTTTTTCCAACCTGCTCATCCCTCTGCAGTTAGGCGCCCGGGATATGGCTTCGCCTTTCCTGAACATGCTTTCCTACTGGTTCTTTTTCCTGTCCGGGATGATCATGTTCCTGTCGCTGTTCCTGAATACCGGCCCATTCTCCGGAGGCTGGACGGCCTACCCGCCGCTCAGCGCGTTGCCGCAGGCTTCGAGCGGGTCGGGAGCAGGTATGACGCTCTGGCTTCTGAGCCTTGTATTCTTTGTAGTTTCTGTACTGCTCGGCGGTATCAACTACATCACGACCGTTCTCAACTTGCGGACGAAGGGAATGAGCATGTGGCGCATGCCGCTGACAATCTGGGCATTTTTCGTGACCGCCATCCTCGGCCTGCTGTCATTCCCGGTACTGGTCTCTGCCTTCCTTCTGGTAATGTTCGACCGGGGGCTGGGAACGAGCTTCTTCCTCAGTGAGATCTTCATCGGCGGGCAGGCGTTGGACCACGTGGGCGGTAGCCCGGTACTGTACCAGCACCTGTTCTGGTTCCTGGGCCACCCTGAGGTGTACATCATCATCCTGCCTGCAATGGGCCTGGTTTCGGAAGTCCTTTCAGTACACTCCCGCAAGCCGATCTTCGGTTACAAGGCGATGGTTTATTCCATCCTTGCCATCGGCTTCCTGTCCTTCATCGTGTGGGCGCACCACATGTTCATGTCGGGTGTGAACCCGTTCATCTCCAACTTCTTTGTGATCTTCACGCTGATCATTGCGGTGCCTTCTGCGGTAAAAGTATTCAACTGGATCGCCACGCTTTATGGCGGTAATATTCGGTTCACCGCTGCCAGCTTGTTTGGTATCGGTTTTGTTTCCATGTTCATTTCCGGAGGTTTGACCGGTATTTTCCTGGGTAACTCCGCCATCGATATACAGCTGCACGACACCTACTTTGTGGTGGCTCACTTCCACATCGTGATGGGTGTTGCGGCTTTCTTCGGCATGTTCGCCGGAATTTACAACTGGTATCCGAAGATGTTTGGCCGCTTCATGAACGAAACGCTGGGTAAGATACACTTCTGGGGGACGATCATTGGCGCTTACGCGGTATTCTGGCCGATGCACTATCTGGGCATGGCGGGCGTTCCGCGTCGCTACTATCGCTTCGACAGCTTTGCCGCCTTCGGCCAGTTCGATGCCATGAACCAGTTCATCACTATCGCGGCTATCGTTACCTTCGGTTTCCAGCTTTTGTTTGTGATCAACTTCTTCTACAGCATCTGGAAAGGTAAGAAGATGACGACCCGCAACCCATGGGGCGCCACCACTCTGGAGTGGACCACCCCGATCAACCCCGGCCACGGCAACTGGGATGGTAAACTTCCGACGGTTCAGCGCTGGGCCTACGACTACGGGAAAGATGGAAAAGAATTCATTCCCCAGATACAGCCTTTAGGTAAGGACGAAAAAGACGGACATTAATACCACCATACTACCAACAACAGATAAAAGGGACAGTGCAGACGACGAAAGCAGTTGAGCAAAAAGTGTGGGCCCTGGCCTTACAGAAGGTTCAGGATTACAAAATGCTGGTCAAGTTCAGATTGACGCTCACGGTGGTTTTCTCTTCCGTGATGGCCTTCCTGATCGCCCTTTCGGGCCCGGTGAACTGGCTGGCCATTGGCATACTGGCTTCCGGAGGTTTTCTGGTGACCGGTGCAGCCAACGCGCTGAACCAGGTTCTGGAGAAAGACTTTGACAAGCTGATGAAGCGCACGGCGGGCCGCCCGTTGGCCGCAGGCCGTATGAGCATCTCAGAGGCAGTCATAGCGGCTGGGTTTATGAGCCTTTTCGGGATCACCCTGCTGGCGCTGTTCAACCCCTGGGCTGCTTTTTTCGGCACCCTGGCGCTGGTGATCTATGCCTTCCTGTATACACCGGTTAAGCGGCTTAGCCCTTCGGCGGTCGCCATTGGAGCGGTTCCGGGGGCATTGCCGACCCTCATTGGATGTGTGGCGGCGCAGGGAGAGATCACTTTCCTCGGGCTCAGCTTGTTTGCGCTGCAGTTCCTCTGGCAGTTTCCTCATTTCTGGTCTATTGGCTGGCTGGGTTTTGAGGACTATGCGAATGCAGGGTATAAACTGATGCCTACCAACCGCCAGGGAGAAAGGGACCGCCGGATCGGCCTGCAGGCTTTCCTGTATGCCATTTTTCTGGTGCCGGTTAGCCTCATTCCCTATATGCTGGAAGTGAGCGGCTGGGCCTCGGCCATAGTGGTGGTGGCGATGGGTTTGGGTTATGCCCTGTTTGCCTGGAATTTCTACAGGGCGGGCACCCGGAAATCAGCGCTTCAGCTGATGTTCTTCTCCTTCGCCTATATACCCGTTTCACTGGTGGTTTTATTAGCGGATAAAATTTAATCATAAGATAAGATATGAACGCGACAGTGGCGACGACGGATTACAGAAGAAGCAAGATACACCCTAAGAAGTTCGCACTTCTGGTGGCCTGCGCCAGCATTATGATGATGTTTGCGGCGTTCACCAGCGCCTATATCGTCAGACAGTCGGCGGGCAACTGGCTGGAGTTCAGGCTCCCCGACCTGTTCTACCTGAACACCGGTGTGATCCTGATGAGTAGCCTGGCCCTGCACTCCTCCTACCTCGCTTTCAAGCGGGGCAATACCCGGGTTTACCGGTTGTTGCTGGTAGGGGCATTAGCACTGGGGTTGGCTTTTCTGGTACTGCAGTACCAGGGCTGGCAGGCGCTGACGGCTATTGGGGTAGAATTGACCACCAATCCTTCGGGGTCCTTCGTATATGTGATCTCGGGAGTGCACGCAGCACACATTCTGGGGGGTATTGCCGCCCTTTTGCTGGCTATTCTGCATGCATTTGTGCTGCCGCACCGTATAACCCCCGCTCGGAAATTGCGGTTTGAGCTGACGCTCATCTATTGGCATTTCGTCGATTTCCTGTGGGTATATCTATTACTGTTTTTCACTTTTTCATAAACGTATAATAACCAAACAAAAGATAACTGATGGCGACGTCTGATACCGTTTTGGAACAACATGAAGTGCAAGGCCAGACTGACTGGTCCGGTGGCAAACCAGCTTTCAGGGCGAGCTACGGCAAACTGATGATGTGGTACTTCCTCCTTTCGGATGCCTTTACTTTTGCCGGTTTCCTCATTGCTTACGGTGCCTTGCGCTTTAGCAGCCCTACCTGGCCGGTGCCTGACTTTGTATTCTCTACGGCGCCCTTTGGTGTTCACCATGCGCCGCTGATCTTCGTTACCATCATGTCCTTCCTGCTGATCGTGAGCTCGGTAACGATGGTGCGCGCGGTACAGGAAGGCCACAAGGAAAACAAGAACGGTGTGGTTTTCTGGATGCTGATGACCATTCTGGGTGGGGCGGGCTTCCTTAGCTGCCAGGCCTGGGAATGGACCAACCTCATCGGCTCCGAGCACATGTCGGTCACCACCAACCCGTTTGGTTCCCATACGGAGGGCGGCGTTTACCTCACTGCGGATGGGAAGGAGTCGGAAGAGGCTTTCAAGGCAGGGGAGAGCTTCCTCATCCACAAAGCCCATGCCGGCCATGGCGGTGAAGCGCATGGTGAAGGTGAACATGCCGAACAAGACTACAGCCAGGGCGACCATCCTGGTTATTTTGTGGACGACCGCGGCTTTGTTCACCGCAAGTTTATTGTAACGGAAGGCCCGGATGCAGGTATGGTCAAGATGGAACAGTTCGGGCCGAAGGCCTTTGGAGCACTGTTCTTTTTCATCACCGGTTTCCACGGCTTTCACGTATTTTCGGGAGTTGTTTTCCTTTTCATCATCATGATCAACGCGGCCAGCGGGCTGTACATGAGAAGGCAAAACGGCCACGAAATGGTAGAAAAGATGGGCCTTTACTGGCACTTCGTAGACCTGGTCTGGGTATTCGTATTCCTGGTATTCTACCTCCTCTAATCTTTAACCAAGAAAAACAAGCTCTGTAAAATGGGACATTTAAGCTACGAAGAAGCTAAAAAAGTTGTCTATAAAGGCCTGGTCCTTCTTGCCGTTGTAACCCTGATCGAAGTATTCTTTTCCCTGCTGGGCAAAGGGCACGTCATTCCGGCTCTTAAAGGCATTACCTGGCTGCACTACCTCATCGGAATGCTCCTGATCGCCCTGTCACTGTACAAGGCCTACTTCATCATTTATGAGTTCATGCACATGCGTTATGAAGTGAAGGGCCTGGCGATGAGCGTTCTGCTGCCTACCCTGCTGCTGATCTGGGCCATTATCGCCTTTTTCCAGGAGGGCAATTCCTGGAAGAACAGGAGGGAACTGATCAAGGAAAAGAACGTCGAGGAAGTAGATGAAGGGGCAAGCAAACAGGAAAGTATGCTGCTGAAGGATACCTACATCCTGAGGTTGGAAGAGGAGGGGATCTGATCCCTAGGTTATCTGCCTTTTGGCCAAAGAACAGGAGCCGCCCCGGAGTGTCAGGGAGGCTCCTGTTCTTTTTTCCGGGTGTCCCGCCTGGGTGGGGCTTTGCCCCAACAATTGGAACGAAGACGGCCGAGTAGGTGAACAGGCTTTTCCCTATGTGTCCTGGGGGTATCCCGGTATGGAATATCTGACAATTGCCCGACAACAATCCCCCGCTGAGGATGTTTCAATGGTAAAATATAACAACGCATTAGAGCATGGCAAAAACCAAAATAATTGGGCAAATGGGGCTCATCCAGCTGGCCGGTTTGTTCCTCCTCCTGGTCTTTTTCCCCCTCGGTTCCTGGTATTACCTGCGGACCGGGCTGGACTATCGCCTGCAGGCGATGCAGGAGCTGCAGGATTACGGCCGGATGCCGGATTTCACTTTACCCAACTACAACGATAGCATCGTCAGCGCCAGCCAATTCGCTGAAGGCCTGGTGGTAGGCCACTTCCTTTCCGGCCCGTACGAGGCGCTGTATGCCGGCAAACTGGCAAAACTGCACGAACAGTTTGACGAACGGGACGACATCTTTTTCCTTGCCCTTGTTGCCGATACCTCCCGGGCTGCCGGAGATAAACTACAGCAATTCGTCACTGGCAACGGGTTGGGCGATGAGCAGCAGAATTTCTTCCTGCAGGGGACTCCGCAGGAAATGGAACGCCTGGCAAAAGCCTGTGGGCTTCCATTTGAAGAGAAGGGCATGAGCCTATCAGAAAACAGCCTGCTTTTTTTTGCCGACAGCCTCATGGTGCGGGGGTTCTATGATATGCAGAAAGAAGAGGACCTCAAGCGCCTAGTCAAGCACATCACCCTGAATATCCCACCCAAAAAAGACAAAGACCTTCTTTTTGAACGCGAAGTAGAAAAGTAGAGCATCATGGAGCAGAACCTTCAATTGACAAAACGGCTGAATACGGCCGCCTGGATACTCACCGGAGCCGTCCTCCTGCTGGTAGGGCTGATGCGGCGGGTAAAGATCCCTCTTCCCGAAAACTGGGATTTCAGCTTTTTACCTCCTTTTCACGCTACCGTCAATGCACTGACCGCAGTAGTGTTGCTGGCGGCCTTTTATTTCATCAAGCAGAAGAACATTAAAGCGCACCGGCGGGCAATTTATCTGGCTATTGGTTTGTCTGTGCTTTTCCTGTTGTCTTATGTGGCGTATCATTTCACTACTCCGGAAACCCTCTATGGCGACCTTGACCACGATGGTGTCCTGAGCCCGGAAGAACTGGCGGCAGTGGGAAGTTCACGTACCTGGTACCTGGTACTGTTGCTGACGCATATTGTGCTGGCTGCATTGATCTTCCCCTTTATTCTCTTTACCTTTATACGCGCTTATACAGGCCAGTACGAGCGGCACCGTAAAATGGCGAGGTGGGTGTTTCCCATCTGGTTGTACGTGGCCATTACCGGCCCTGTAGCTTATTACATGCTGATGCCTTATTATCCATAGCGGGGCGTTGCGGGGCTGAACTTTTGTTTTTCTGCCGGACACCAGGGGCATTCCCGTCCATTCAAACCTCCACCGCGTCTTTTATTTTAAAAAATCGAACGACTGCTGTTATTCGTGCAAAACAGTGAAATACAAAATATGAAAATCCGGATCGCGAAATATCTGAGCATCCTGGCGCTGGCGTTAGCGCTGAGCGTAGGAACGAGCACTCCGGCACAGGCCCAGTGCCCCATGTGCCGCATGTCTGCGGAGAGTAACTTGAAGAATGGCGGTACTGCTGGCCGCGGGCTGAACAACGGTATCCTGTTCATGCTGGCCACCCCGTATCTGGTCGTTGGGGCGCTCGGCTTTATTTGGTGGAAGAACCGGAGAAAGGAAGAGGATGAAGAGTTGGCCTAACGGCTACAGCTCAGGTCAATTCAGCCCGTATTTCCGTCCGGGCCGCATTGATCAAGGCAGCCAGCTCCCGAATTTCCTTTTCTCCACTGGCATAGTTTGTAATACAAGCCCTCAGGCATTCTACGCCGGCTGCCGGATATACTGATATCCACGCTTTTCCTGACCCTATTACCTTGTCGGTAACGGCCCTGGCAAAACCGGGTGTCTGTTCGTGATCCGGGTCCATAAAGCAGGCAATGGGCAGCTCCGTATCATTGTATATTTTCCATCCGCTCTCCCGCAATTCCTCCTTTAGCAGGCTGCCCATCCGGCATTGGTGGCGGATCATCTGCGCGTATCCATCCCACCCGAAGAAAAGCACCGACAAGTACAGCTTTAGTCCGATGAACCTCCGTGACCACTGTATGGAATGGGTGAAAGGGTCGGTCACGGGCATATCCTGCGCTTCTTTGGGCATATAATCTGCGGTAATGCGGAAACTGCGGCTGAGGATCTCGGGCTCGCGGGTGAGGAAGATGCCGGCCCCCATCGGTACGGACAGCCACTTATGGGCGTCGAAGGTGATGGAGTGGGCGCGTTCGATCCCCCGTAGCAGTAGTTTTTGATCTTCATCCAGGATGAGGGCTCCGCCGTAAGCGGCATCTACGTGGAGCCACATGCCGTGGTGCCCGGCGATGTTTGCGATCTCCGGAATGGGGTCAATGGCGCCCGTACCGGTAGCGCCGGCCGTGGCGATGGCCAGAAAGGGATGGTAACCTCCTGTCAGGTCTTTTGCTATTTGGCGGGCCAGGGCCTCCGCCTGCATCCGCTGCTGGCCGTCAACCGGTATAGAGCGAACAGCATCCAGGCCCAGCCCGCTTATCCTGCCCGCTCTTACGATAGAGTGGTGGCTCTCCGCCGAACAGTACATCACCGGTTTTTGGCTGATCCCGGCGAGGCCCCGGTTGGCATAATCGGGGAAATGGTGGTTGAGGGCGCACAAAACTGCAGTCAGATTGGCCTCCGCTCCGCCGCTGGCGAATACTCCGTCCACCTTTTCTTTCGGGAAGCCGAACTTTGTCCCTAGCTCGCGAACCAGGAAATTTTCCACTTCAGAGGCGAATGGGTTGTGGCTCCAGGCTGCCATTTGCGGATTGAAGGTCGCGGTAATGGTATCGGCCAGTATGCCCGGAAAGGTGGAGCGGGGATTGAATAGGCCATAGTACATGGGGTGTGGCGTATGCACGGCGTACCGGGTCATCCCCTCCAGAACGTGGTTGATGGCCTGCTGCGGCGGAATCCCCTTATCGAGCTTGAATTGCTCCACCAGCGCAATGATCTTTTCGCGGTGCAGTGGCGGGCTGGCCGGCAGCTCGGAAGTATGGGCATAATAATGCTCCAGTTGTGCCAGAAGCGCTTCCCACAATTCCCGGCGCCTCTGGGGGTTGAGGTCGAAATCCATAGTTTTGCACTTTAATTATTCCTTTTTACCTGATTTCCGCTCCCAGTATTTCCCGCAGGACCGCCGAAGCCTTATCCCATTTTTTGCCGGCAGGGAAAGACAACTCCTCCTCTCCGATGTGCAATCGGATCACCAGGGTTTCGCCTGCCTGCAACATCTTCATCAAGGTGGAGTAGGGGATACTGGCATTGAAGCGAGTGTGCCAGCGGCCTTTGGCCTGTTCGAGAAACATCAAATTGGGGATGGAAGACTGTCCGAGCGCCTCTTCTCCGGAATAAAAGGACAAGACGTCCATTTTCCGGGTGGGTTTTTTGGAGAAAAAGGAGAACTTCAGATCTACTTCTTCCGGTGGGGTTTCCCGGTATTGAAATGTAAAGTCCGGTACCAGGCGTGCTTTCCCAGCTTTGAAAGCCAGGGGCTTGATAAAGTAAAGGGTATAGCCCTCCTGTCCCATGGTTTTGAGGTATTTGGAGGAAGCCTGTGCGGTGGCGGCAACACTCAGGGCGCCAATGAGGGTGGTTGCTAAAAGCAGTCTTAGGAGCATTTTTTTTTTTGATGAACGTGTCGGGGCCGGGTAAAAAAGAATTAGCCTCAGGAGCGTCCGCTCATGAGGCTAATGGTGTCAGCTGAAATCAGCGAGGCTTATTCGCCATATACATAAACTGTAAATTTGGCGAAGATACCCAGGACGCTGCTGGCCTCATAGTCTACATGAGAGATGCGGGTAATGCCTGCTTTTTTAGCAGCAGCTTCAATGCTGGCGTCACCAGTAGCGACGATCCCGAGGATGGAAGTGGCCTCAGCTGTGCCGACTTTACTCGCCACCGGGTTTGAGGTAGCAATTAATGGGGCTTTTACATCAGTGTAAATGGTGCCCAGAACAGGGGATGCTACTACTGCGCAGCTGGAGAGCGTTACGGCAATAGCCGCCACGAGGAGGATGTTTTTCATGTTGGTCGAATTTTGTTTTTTGAGATAAAATTCTTGATGGCGCTAAATTAATCCAAACTTTGATTCTGCAAAAGAAAATCAGTCTTTACTCAAGCGGAAAACGGAAGCAGAGGGTAGCGTCCGTGCAATTTCACTTGTGCTCCGGCTTCGGCTCTGCTTTTGGTGTCTCTTCCGGTTTCTCCTGAGGGCTTCGCCGGTAGGCGTGTTCTCTTTCTTCGAAGGTAGACCAGATCATTGCGCCCCAGCCCAGCATCAGCATTATGCCGCCGATAGGGGTCACCGGCCCCAGAAAGGAAGTAGGGATATTAAAGATATCACTGACCGATAAAAGATACAAGGAGCCGGAAAAAAGGGCTACTCCGCCGATGAAAAGCCAACCGGCCCGGCGCAGCATTGGCGTCTTGCGAAAATAAAGCAGGATGCCTACTGCCAGCGTGGCGAGTGCGTGGTAGAACTGGTAGCGGACGCCGATCTCGAAAGTTTCGAGCTCGGAAGTAGAGATAACGCCACGCAGGCCATGAGAGCCGAAGGCGCCCAGGGCAACGGCGAAAAGGGCCATCAAACTTCCCAGGCGAAGAAAGGTTTTTCTCATTAGTAGATGTTTTTATATTTACTGCCCATTCGTTTTCGTTATGGCTTATACTGCAATCCGATAAAAATGCTGCAAACTTCAACAATGCGCCAGTGGGGGGCAATCAGCCTGGTCTTACTTTTGGTTTTGGTGGGAATTGCCACTTATCGATTGTGGTGTTACCCCTACCGGGCCGCTGACGCGGTGCCAGGAACAACCGCAGCAGTTTTTAACATTCCTGTCAAATCTAAGGATTCCGTCAGGGATTCTTTAGAAACCGTAGCATTTTTTAATGCATTCCCCGAATTACAGCAGGACTATTCTACCTTTCAGTCTTTTTTCCGGCAAGCGGGCGGCCCTATACCCGTAGATGCAGAATGGATGGTTCAGAACCTTGGGGCCGGCGAGTTGGCCCTTTCTCTGGCAGTGGAGGCGCCCTCTTTCCCACTGGAAAAAGCCTTATCTGTCTATCAGAGTGAAACGACCCTTTTCCGTGGAGAGCCGATATGGCATCTTTCTTTGCCGGAGGGGGGCATGCTGGCCCTGGCCCGGTATCGCAATCTTCTTTTACTGGGGCGGTTGCCTTTGCAGGTGGAGGCCAGCCTGTCCCAGCTCAAAGAGGGCCTTTCCGATTGGTCAGTACCTCGGTTTAGTGGTTCCCGGCATCTTTATCTGCGGGTCGACAATCTTTCAGAGCTGGGCTCTGGTATTTGGGCTCCTCCATTACGGGACGCCCTGAGGCGGTTCGAACCCTATTGTGAAGGGCTGAACCTGTCTTTTGAAAAAAAAGGGGACACTCTTGATATCCACGGAACGGTTGATGGCCGGCGCCCCGCCTCGCGGCATAACGGCCAGGTACAAGTATCGGATGGGGCCTTGCTCAATTACCTGCCCGATAACCTGGCCTGGTGTTTCCGTAAATCGCTGGACAGCATTCCCCATGCCGGCCCGGGCATTGGCGGCTATCTGGCGTCTCTGGCCGGCACTGAGCTGGCCTTCGCTTCCATGGCACTGCCCGGTAGTGAGGCTGAAAACCAGTTTTTGCTCCTCTCTATACGCCCCGATGTTGATGCCCAAAGCCGTCTTGACGGGCTGGTTAAAGAACTCGGCGCACTGGAATCCTATAACTACAAGTCTTTCCAGATCGTCCGGCTCAGAGCAGACACTCTGCTGCGCCCTCTGGGTTTCGAAATGGCCAACCCTTTCTTTACGGTACTGGGGGATTACGTCGCCTTTTCTACTTCAAAGGTAGTTTTGGAACAAATGGCCAGCAGCCTTCTGGCAGGTAAGACGCTGGTGCAGGACGAGTCGTTCCTGAGGTTGTGGGCCAGCCTGCACCCAGGGCGCCAAACCGTTTGGGCCTTTTCCAATACCAACCTGCTGCGCTTGCGCCTGCCTGCTTATTTCGAACAGCAGAAAGAATCCATAGCAGGGCTTCTTAGCTCCTTCGAAGCCATGATGGTGATGCTGGAGCCGGACGGCAGCATTTCAGGGAGGATATTGCCCAAAGACAGTGGTACGGCCAAACCTGCCTCTGGCATGGCCTGGATTGTCAACCTGGATACTACTGCCGTCTCCGCGGTACAGCACTTTCCCCTCGACGGCGGCCAGCAAGGGTTTCTCGTTCAGGATCAGGCCCACGCCCTCTACCTGATCTCGGTCAAGGGAGAGCGCCTGTGGAAGCGTCCTTTGGAAGAGCCGGTGATAGGAGGCATCGCCTACCTGCCCTCATCGCGGCAGGGGCGCCAGAGGATGGCCTTCTCCACAGCGGAGAAAATACATGTGCTGAACGCCAGGGGAGAGCCGGCCACCAACTTCCCGGTGGCCCTGCCGGCGCCGGCGAGCAGCCCTTTGATGGCGGTAGATTTTGAGGGCCAGCAACGCTATCATTTTTTCGTCGCTTGTGAGAACGGGATGATCTACGGCTATGATTACAGAGGGCTCCCTATGGAGGGCTGGAGCCCCCAGGAGAAACTGGATAGCCTGGTGCGACAGCCGATGGTGCACTTTCAGAAGGACAATAAGGACTACATCATTGCCCTGAGTGAGGCGGGCACACTTCATGTTTTTGGAAGGGATGGAAGTTATCGTTTTGATCCGGTAAAGACCGGCGCCAGCTTCCGGTCGCCGCCTTTCTTTCAGGCCGAGGGCGAGATCGAACGCATAGCTCTGGGGGATGACCGGGGGTTGGGGCATATCGTTAGCCTTCAGGGAGATTATTTCCGCATCAAACTGATGCCGGAACTGGGGGAGGGGACGCGTTTCCTGTTTGTCAACCTGACGGGTGATGAGCGCAAAGACTACGTTGCCTACCGGGGAGAAGAACTGGTCGTGCGTTATTACGATGGACTGAAGTTGGTGACGCACTTTTCCGAAACCCTCGACCTGCCTGTAGACACGGCTTTCCTGCTTTCCTTTTCAGGCAAGGAAGCCATCGGCATCCTTCACCGGCAGGACAGAAAGGCAACGCTTCTGGATGCGGAAGGGGCGCCCGTGCCGGGTTTCCCCCTGGCTGCCGATGTACCTTTTACCATGGCCCCTCAGCCTGAGGGGGGACAAATGATCGTTACCGGATATGGGGCCAGCGTTTATGCCTACCGGCAGTATTGACGGCCAGGAGAGAACAGACATGCCCGTTCAGGCGTTTATTAACAGGTAGATCGGCTAGAAATACCGTCAAATCTTCCCATCTTTGTCTGGTACCCCCAATTATGACACTTCCGTGTATCAGGATGAAAACAAAAAGGGCTATTCCAACGTATCTGAAAAGGTAGTCCGTCCGGTAGCACGATTGCTAATGCCCCCTGCTCCGGGAAACCAGGCTGTTGGCCGAGTAATGGTCTTGAAAGGGTGTCTTCCGGCCGTTCCTTCCGTCTAAAGGCATAGTAGAAAAAAGAGTAGAATGGTAATCTGGATTGGATTTTTAATTTTAGTTTTCATCTTGCTTGCTCTCGACCTGGGAGTTTTCAATAAAACACCGCATTCCATAACCGCCCGGGAAGCAATGGGGTGGACAGGCCTCTGGGTTACTTTGTCTTTAATTTTCAGCATTTTTGTCTTTTTTGCCTATCAGAATAATTGGGTGCCGAACGCCGATAAGTTGAGTGGCCAGGCTGCTGTTTTAAAATACCTTACCGGATACCTGGTGGAGCAGTCTCTGAGCATGGACAACATCTTTGTCATTGCTATGATCTTTGCCTATTTTAAGGTGCCCCGTCAATACCAGCACCGCGTTCTTTTCTGGGGCATCCTCGGAGCCCTCTTTTTTCGTGGAGTAATGATCGGCCTGGGTGTGGTGCTCATCAAGAGATTTGGCTGGCTCACTTATGTTTTCGGTGTATTCCTGCTGTATTCGGCCTATAAGATGTGGACCACCCACGAGGGTGTTCATCCCAACAAGAATCCGGTAATCAATTGGGTGAAGCGTTTTTTTCCGGTGATCAAGAATTTCGAAGGGGAGCACTTTTTCGTGCGCAGGCGCCATATTCTGGCGGCTACGCCCCTCTTCATTGCGCTTCTCGTAGTGGAGACCACTGATATCATGTTCGCTTTTGACAGTATTCCCGCCATTTTTGCTATTACTACCGATCCTTTTCTGGTATTTACCTCCAATATCTTTGCCATTCTGGGCCTGCGGTCCCTGTATTTTGTACTGGCCTCGATTATTGATAAGTTCAGATACTTACAACATGCCCTGGTGTTCATCCTGGCCTATGTAGGGGTGAAAATGCTGCTGGTCCACCACGTTGAAATACCGGAATGGCTGTCGTTGGCGGTCATCGCGCTGTCTCTGGGGGTTGGCGTGCTGGCATCCGTTCGGGGAAAAACATGGCAGGAGAAGAAGGCAGAAAAGGAGGAAGGCGCTCAGCCTGAGGAGAACGAATCGCTCCCTTCCAGCGGCTCACCACCGCAAATGGGTAAATCAAAAATCCGTGCAGGTTCTTGAAGACATAGGGCAAAAACATGAGTCATCCCGAATTTTTCAATTCGTGTATTTCGAAAATTCGGGATGACTCATGTGAATCAGGGGCCAAAGAGCCCTGAAAGGGCCGGAAGGCAGACAGCTTATACGATACTTTTGATACGGAGGAATGTGCGATTTTTGACGTGCGATGTGCGATTTTTGATGGGGCCCTTTGGGAACAGCCCTTTCGCCCGCCCTACATCGAAAATCAAACATCATAAATCAAACATCAAAAATCAAAAGAGCTTGCCGGATCCCTGCCTCCATCAGCCGCCATTTAGCCTCTGATTCGCATAAGTCATGCGTATCAGAGGTTAAAAAGAGCCATGAACGGTTCGGGTTAGAAAAAATCAGCCGGAGGATGCGGCACTTTTGATACGGAGGAATGTGCGATTTTTGACGTGCGATGTGCGATTTTTGATGGGGCTCTTTAGGAGCAGCCCTTTCGCCCGCCCTACATCGAAAATCAAACATCATAAATCAAACATCATAAATCAAAAGAGCTTGCCGGATCCCTGCCTCCATCAGCCGCCCTTTAGCCTCTGATTCGCATAAGTCATGCGTATCAGAGGTTAAAAAGAGCCATGAACGGTTCGGGTTAGAAAAAATCAGCCGGAGGATGCGGCACTTTTGATACGGAGGAATGTGCGATTTTTGACGTGCGATGTGCGATTTTTGATGGGGCTCTTTGGGAGCAGCCCTTTCGCCCGCCCTACATCGAAAATCAAACATCATAAATCAAACATCATAAATCAAAAGAGCTTGCCGGATCCCTGCCTCCATCAGCCGCCCTTTAGCCTCTGATTCGCATAAGTCATGCGTATCAGAGGTTAAAAAGAGCCATGAACGGTTCGGGTTAGAAAAAATCAGCCGGAGGATGCGGCACTTTTGATACGGAGGAATGTGCGATTTTTGACGTGCGATGTGCGATTTTTGATGGGGCTCTTTAGGAGCAGCCCTTTCGCCCGCCCTACATCGAAAATCAAACATCATAAATCAAACATCATAAATCAAAAGAGCTTGCCGGATCCCTGCCTCCATCAGCCGCCCTTTAGCCTCTGATTCGCATAACTCATGTGTCCGTTCATCGTGCGGCGGGCATGGGGGAATAGGAGCAGGAAAGAAACGGAGGGGTGATTACCTGCCACTGCTCCGGCCCTCCTTCATTTTCTCGAATGCAGAGCGATCCGGTTACCTTCCGTATCCCGTATGACGGCCATGTAGCCATAATCTTCCGAGATCTGGGTCCTGGGAACGAGGATCTTGCCGCCGTTAGGCTCTACTCTGGCAAGCTCGTTGCTCAGGTCGCCCGAAGGAGCAGTGAAGTAGATCAGTATCCCGTCCATGGAGGGAGTATAGGCCTCTTTGTGATAGACCAAAGTGCCGGGAGAGCCGATCCCGTCTTCCCGGGAAGGGAACCACGCCATATCAAGAGGCCCCAGGTGGTGGCGCTCCAGTTGATAGCCGAATACGGCTTCGTAGAATTTTATCGCCCTTTCCATATCAGTGGTTGGGACTTCAAACCAGCCGACTACGTTTTTATCCATGGTGATGAGTTTTAAGTTTCAAGGGTTCAAACCCGAATCACATCCTTCACAACCCCCCAAATAGTAAAGTCTGTGTCCGGTTCAATTTCTTCTATACCTTCATCGGACTCCACAGCGGGCATATCATCAACGATCTTCAGCCGGCGGATGGTGAATTCCCCTTCAAGATAAGCAATAATGACGTCTCTGTGCCGGGGGCTAACCTGCCGGTCAACAATGGCAATATCTCCAGGCGAATAGCCGGCTTCGGCGAGGCTGTCGTCTGTGAGGTGAACGAAAAAGGTATTACCCGGATGGCGGATCAGCGCCCGGCTAAGGTCCAGCCGCATGAAGTTAAACTCTTCCCCCGGAATGGGAAAGTTGAGCGGGTTGCCTTCCTCCACTTGCATGTAAGGCGTCATATCACTGAGGCTGACTACCGGTACGGTCTGAAATTCCTCAAAAACAAATGTGTGCGCCATGGTTGAATTTTTTGTTTCTAAAGACAATATTAAATACAATTTGTTTTAAAAACAACAACTGGGCCGTTTTTTTTATGGATCCGGGCCCCTGTAGAAGGGGCTGAGAGGCATTTGACGTAATAGAAACGTAGTTTTTTTATTCCGGATGGGTATTTGCAGGGCCCATTTTTTAGATAGCCTTCGATAAAAACCTTTTTTTTGTAGAGGAATTGAACGGCAGGGCCGGGGCACAGAACCCGGGCCGGCCAATAACCGTTTCTCAAAAGGAAATAGAAAAATCTGACCAATGGCTTCCACAGAGACCACCATTGCCCAAAAGGCCGCTGACAATATTCGCGCACTTTCAGCAGCTATGGTTGAACGCGCCAACTCCGGCCATCCCGGAGGCGCTATGGGCGGCGCCGATTACGTTCACATACTCTTCAGCGAATTCATGGAATTCGACCCCGAAGAGCCCCAATGGCCTTTCCGCGACCGCTTTTTCCTGGATCCCGGCCACATGTCCGCTATGTTGTATTCCATTCAGCACCTTCTCGGCCATTACAGTACGGAAGACCTGATGAATTTCCGGCAGTGGGGCAGCGCTACTCCGGGCCATCCGGAGCTGGATGTCGACAGGGGCGTGGAGAATACCTCCGGCCCGCTCGGCCAGGGGCACACTTTTGGCATCGGGAGCGCCATTGCCGAGCGCTTCCTGTCGGTCCGTTTCGGGGAAGTTACGGAACATAAAACCTACATCTATATCTCTGACGGCGGTATTCAGGAAGAAGTATCCCAGGGCGCGGGGCGTATTGCCGGCTTTCTGGGCCTGGGTAATGTCATCATGTTTTATGATGCCAATGACATCCAATTGTCTTCGGAAGTTTCGGTGGTCATGGATGAAGATACGGCCCGGAAATACGAGGCCTGGGGCTGGCATGTACAAACCATTGAGGGCAACAACCCGGACGCGATCCGCCGGGCCCTGCGGGCGGCGGTGGCAGAAACCGGCAGGCCCTCCCTCATCATCGGCAAGACCATCATGGGCAAGGGAGCGGTCACGGAAGACGGCCGGTCCTTCGAGCGTGAGGTAGAGACCCACGGCCAGCCATTGAGCAAAGCCGGGGCTTCCTTCGAAAAAACGATCCGCAATCTGGGTGGAGACCCCGACAATCCCTTCCTGGTGTTCCCGGAAGTCGCCGAGTACTACGCCAAGGTAAGGAAAGATAAACACGCGGCAGCCAGCCAGCGTCGAAGCCACTTCAGCGAATGGCAAAAGGCCAATCCGGGCCTGGCGTCCAAACTGGAGGGCTTCCTTTCCGGCAAACTTCCGGAGCTCGACTTCAGCAGCATTGAGCAAAAGGCTGGTATCCCAACCCGGAACGCCTCGGGCAACGTATTGTCCTATCTGTCCGGTAAGTTGGAGAACATGATCGTCGCCTCCGCCGACCTGTCCAACAGCGATAAAACGGACGCTTTTCTCAAAAAGACCAAACCATTCGCCCGCAACGACTTCAGCGGCGCCTTTCTTCAGGCTGGCGTTTCCGAGCTGACCATGGCAGCTCTGGCTACCGGCATGGCGCTGCACGGCGGCGTAATTCCCGCCTGTGCCACCTTCTTTGTTTTTTCCGACTTCATGAAACCCGCCATTCGCCTGGCCGCACTGATGGAGCAACCCGTCATTTTCATCTGGACGCACGACGCCTTTCGGGTTGGTGAAGACGGCCCCACGCACCAGCCTGTGGAGCAGGAAGCTCAGATCCGCCTGTTGGAGCAACTGCAAACGCACTCCGGCCGCAACAGCTTCCTGGCCCTGCGCCCTGCCGATGCGGACGAGACAACCGTTTGCTGGCAGATGGCCCTGGAGAACCGAAACGGCCCCAGCGGCCTGATCCTCTCTCGGCAGAACATCCCCAGCCTGCCTGCCCGCAAGGGCTCCACGCGCTTTCAGGACGCACAGGAGGCCCGCAAAGGCGCCTACATCGTGCAGGAGGCCAAAGGCGGCCAGCCGGACATCATCCTGGTGGCCAACGGCTCCGAAGTAGCTACCCTGGTCGAAGGGTCCGAGCTGCTGCGCGAGAAGAAAAAGCTCAAAGTGCGCATCGTATCGGCTCCTTCCGAAGGACTCTTCCGCAACCAGCCGCTGGATTACCAGTGGGATGTCCTCCCGCCCGATGTGCCTACCCTGGGCCTGACCGCTGGCCTGCCTTCCACCCTGCAGGGGCTCGTTGGGCCGTTGGGCAAAGCCATCGGCATGAGCCACTTTGGCTATTCGGCGCCCTACACCGTGCTGGATGAAAAGCTGGGGTATACGGGTAAGAATGTGTATAAAAAAGCCCTGGAGTACCTGGAAGAATTTGAGGATTGACGATAGATTGGCCCTTTCACGGCTCCAAACTTCCAAACTCCACCAATTCATACTCCGGGGTGCATTCAAACAGATACCTCAGTATTGGAATATGCCCTGCCCCGAAGAGTACGAGAATGCGGTCTTCCGGGCCCTCGGTGATATTCTGGATGTTCCGGAAAATGCGCAGGTTGCGGTTGAACCAAAACATGGAAAGGGCATCGGGGCCCTGCATGCCTTCCGATTTGAAGTGCCCGGCCAGATAGGCGCCGAAACCCCGGTTCAGTACCTTTTCCGAATTGATGTACCGAAAGTTGTCCAGCAAGCTGTGCTCTACGGTAAGCCTGTCCTCGTAGTGGTATAACCTGGCATACTTTTCGGAAATCTCATCCTGGCCGCCGAAATAATGCCCCGACACCAGCGTGTCGAGGTAGTGGGGTGCAGCTGCGCTGTCCCGGTTATCCCGCCACTCCAGGAGGAGCGGATAAGCGTCAACGCCATACAGGGTATCCAGTCCGAACCGGCTCATCAGCCGGATGGCGACCTGGTCGATCTCCGAGGCGCCCAAAGGGCGGGTACCGGCTTTCCATCCTTCGTAACGGCGAATGAGATACCCGCTGTTGCGCCCGCCCTCCACCGCGATCTTGGTAGGTTGGAACCGGGCGAGGTAGTCCAGCAGTTCTTCTAGTTCCTTTTGCCGCTGATCGGAAAAGATGTTCATCTTGTTTTCCTCGGCGGCCACGTGGGCGTCGAGCCCCGGATAGTTGAAATGCCAGGTTCCCACCAGGAGGACCTGGGGAATGGGGCGGTTGCCGATTAATATGGAGTCCGGATCGATAAAGTCCATGTTTTGTGCGCGAAGAGGAGCACTGAGCAAGAGGGTGGCGAGAAGGAAGATGTTCTTCATGGTTGTACTTGTTTTTTATGATAGCCCGAAGATGCACGCCTGGCGCCGGGATGCGAAAAAAATGGTAGGAACGCCCCCAAATAAGGGATGTACCCTCGAAAAGCTATACGTACAACAATTGACGGATGTGGTGTAAAAAAAGAGGGGCTTGGTGTAATTATAAGGTATCGTTGACACCTGAATTCGTACCTTTTGTCCATGAATTGGAGCAAACGCACCTTGTGGCATGTATCGGCCTGGATGGCCTATCTCCTTTACCAGGAGTTGGAAGATTTTATCCGCGGAGGCTGGAATGAAAGAGACATTGCCTATTTCATTTCTCTGGGCAGTGTGCGGATCGTAGTATTCTATATGTTTTACAGTTTGATCTGGCCTCATTTTTTGCGGGCCGGCCGTTGGCCTTTCCTTATCATTCTGGTGCCTTTAGGTATCTTACTGTTCCCTGCGTTGCGATATGGCATTGAAGAGGCCTTATATCCTGCCCTGCTCGGTTTTGGCAATTACAAGAACCCTACCGTGTTCTCTTATTTGCAGGATAACCTGTTTTGGCGGGCATTGCCCATCACGGCGGCCAGCATCATCATTTATCTGCTGGAACAGCGCCGAGAGGCAGAGCGTATTCGCAGGGAACTGGAACACGGGAAAACGTCGTCCGAACTGGCTTTCCTGCGCAGCCAACTCAACCCCCACTTTCTGTTCAATACACTGAGCTACCTTTATAAGGAAGCAATCCAGGTGAGCCCTCCTCTGGGGAGCACCATTTTACAACTCTCGGATATGCTGCGGTACACTCTGGATAGCGCCGGTAAGGAAAAAGTGCCGATCGAAGAAGAGGTACAGCTGTTGCGCAATTATATGGCCATTTTTGAAAAGCGCTTCAATGGACGGTTCTTTGCAACGCTCACGGTAATTGGCCGGGAGCTATCCCAAAAGATGGAGCCATTGCTGTTGATCCCATTTTTCGAAAATGCTTTCAAACACGGCCTTACCTCTGATCCGGAACGGCCCGTCCGGTTTGAGCTGGAAGTAGGAACAGGGATATTGTCTTTCCGGGGCTCCAACCACATTATCCGGAAGCAGAAAGGCCCAGGTTCAGGTATTGGGTTGGAAAACGTGAAACGCCGCCTGGCCTTGTGTTACCCTGAACGCTATAATTTGTCTATTGAGCATAATCAAGATGCCTTTACAGTTGACTTAAAGCTGAAATTATGAATCGCCCGCTGCAATGCCTGGCCGTTGACGATGAACCCCATGCCTTGGAACTGCTGAGCCTATACATTGAAAAAACGCCCTTTCTGGAACTGTCCCATTCTACTACATCTCCATGGGAAGCGCTGTCGTGGCTGCAGCAAGGCAAGGCAGGCCTGATCTTCCTTGACATTCAGATGGACGAGTTGACCGGTATACAACTGCTGCAGATTGCCGGAAAAACCTGCCCGGTTATTCTGACGACCGCTTATTCCGAATATGCTTTGGAGAGCTACGAATATCAGGTTGCCGATTATCTGTTAAAACCCTATTCCTTCGAACGTTTTCTGAAAGCCGTCAACGGCGTATGGCAGCAACAGCAGGAGGAACAGGCTTCACCACCGCCTGCCCCTGATTATCTTTTTGTAAAAGGAGACGCCAAAAACAAATTCCATCGCCTGCACCTGAGTGAAATCTGTTATATCGAGGGCTTGCGCAATTACGTGCGCTATATCGGAACGGCTAAGAAGTCCATCTCCCTGCAAAACCTGAAGGAATTAGAGGGAGCGTTGCCGCCGGAGCAGTTCGTGCGCATCCATAAGTCCTTCATCATCAATCTAGTGCATGTTGAACAAGTTGAGGGCAACTCCGTTTTGGTGAACGGCCGGCGGCTGCCGGTGGGCAGCAGCTACCGCCGCCGCCTTTTTGAGTTGATCGAGCGTTACAGGATGGGATAGGGAAAGCCGCTGATTCGCACGGCTCCTCTTGGTTCGTCCTCACCTGCTCCAAAAATCTTTTCCCTTCCCTTTCCCCTTTCTTCAAAAGAAATTCAGAATCCCCTCTTCAATTTCGCCTCATAAACTTCAAAACCAAAGTGTATGATAAAAGCACTGATGAGTGTTGCCCTCTTGCTTGCAGCAGCTGTTGTGGCGCCTGTCCTGGGCCAGGAATCGGACGTTCCCTCCACCATCGCTGCGGCCTTTGCCCAAAAATACCCCAAAGCGGATGACGTGGCCTGGGAAGAGTTGGACGACTCCTTCATCGCCAGCTTCCTGAACGGCGATTATTATTGTGACGCCCATTTTGACAAAGCGGGCAACTGGATGGAAACTTCCACCATCATTGACGAGGCAGACCTGCCCAAAGCCGTTGCCGCGTCGGTGAAAGGAAAATACCCTAACCTGGACTACTTTACCTCCATTGTACAGTCGGACCGGCCGGAAGGGCTCCTTTACTATCTGGGTTTCGAGAAGGGCTATGACTACATTACCCTTACGGTAGACAACAAAGGGATGATCCTGGACGAGCAGGTAGAATCCTTTGACGGAAATGACTAGCCTGATTAATCGTCAATTTATACTTTCGTTTGTTAACTAGTGCATAGGTATTGGGGGGAGTTGCCACCCAATACCTTTTTTTTGCCAGAGGACAGGTTCTGACAATTGTCATTGACAGACAAGGCAATTATTTTTTAAAATGGAAATGCAAAATTTCCACTCTCTGAGAGTGGCCGTTTTTATTTAAGTCGTCAATAAGCCAAATAAAAAAACAAGTAGCGATGCAAGAATCCTCCCAACCTGTTCCCCTGCACGAACGGTACAATCTGCAGGCCGAGTTGGAGCAGCAGTATCAGCGCCTGCTGGATAAAGATCAAAGCCTGGATGACCGCCTCGAAGCCTTCGAATTCATCACCGACAGCGAGGTGGGCGACACTCCCCTGATGAGGGGGCGCAATATGGAAAGGGAACTGGGCTTCCGGCAGGTCTACCTCAAGCTGGAGGGCAGTAACCCCACCGGTACTCAAAAGGATCGTATCGCCTTCGCCCAGTGTGCGGATGCCCTACGGCGCGGTTTCGACGGCATCTGCCTGGCGACCTGCGGCAATTACGGGGTGGCCTGCGCCCTGGCTGCAAAATATGCGGGGCTGGACTGTGTCATTTACATTCCCGAAGCCTATCATACCCGCAGGAGCGAAGAGATGAGGCAGCTTGGAGCCAACATCTTCACCGTCAAAGGCGATTATGAAGATGCGGTCGCTGCTTCGCAGATCCACGCCGAACGCATCGAGTACTACGACGCCAACCCCGGGGGAGATAACACCATGCTGCAACTTAAAGCCTACGGTGAGATCGCCTACGAGATCTACGACGAATTGCGGGACGCCCCCAAAGCTGTGGCGATACCCGTTTCCAATGGAACCGTTCTGGCCGGAGTGTACAAAGGCTTTCTCAGCCTCTACCGCCGGGGCAAAACCTCCCGAATGCCGATTATGGTAGCCGGTTCTTCGGCACACAAAAATCCAATCATTACCTCCTTCCTTCAGGGAAAAGAACATTGCATCGACCTGGAGCCGGGCAGCATCAAGGAAACGGAGGTCAACGAGCCTCTGATCAACTGGCATTCATTTGACGGCGACCACGGCCTGCGCGCCCTCTACGAGACCAATGGATGGGCCCGCGATGTGTCGGACCGCAACATGCTGCGCCTGGCCAAGGCCCTCAGAGAAAAAGAAGGCCTCAACGTACTGCCCGCCGCCACTGCCGGCCTGGCAGCCCTGGCCCAGCCACCCACTGCTGAATTGTTGCAGAACGATCGCTTCGTGGTCATTTTAACCAGTAGAAAATAGATTTCACAGATTTCCGAAATCTGGAAAATCTTATCTCAAGATTAAAAACAAAGAGATACGCATGACTTCAAAAAAAGTCCTGGACGGCAATGCCATCGTCTATTGCGAAGGTGCTTTTAATACACCCGAAGGGAAAACCGCGCACGGCCTGGTGCGTTTCACCGAACGTTACCGCGTCTTGTCGGTAATCGACAGCCGCCACGCCGGACAGGATGCCGGCAGGGTGCTCGACGGCAAAGAAAAGGGCATTCCCGTTTTTGCCCGCCTGGAGGATGCCATAGCCGCGGCCCGTGCCCAGGGCACTCCCGCCGAATATTTCGTGATGGGCCTTGCTCCCGACGGCGGACGCCTGCCCACCCCTGCCCGGGAAGACGTCAAGGCTGCCATTCGCGCCGGCCTGCACGTCGATTCCGGCCTGCACGATTTCCTCTCCGAAGACCCGGAAGTAAGTGCTTTGGCCCAGGC
The DNA here is from genome assembly GCA_020636405.1 of Lewinellaceae bacterium. GTDB lineage: Bacteria > Bacteroidota > Bacteroidia > Chitinophagales > Saprospiraceae > JACJXW01. The sequence goes on from JACJXW010000004.1 coordinate 1,869,542, forward strand.
TAACGGGATACGCATCCGCGACATCCGGAAGACGCCACCGCGCAGCCAGCTGCACAGCTTCACCGGCAATATAGAAAAGGTGGAGGCTCTGAAGATCGCGGTGCTGGGCACCGATAGTGCCGTGGGTAAGCGCACTACGGCCTGGCTTATCGTCCATGCTTTTCAGAAAGCGGGATACAAGGCGGAACTGGTCGGCACCGGCCAGACTGCCTGGATGCAGGGCGCCAAATACAGCATCGTGCTGGATTCCCTGATCAATGACTTTGTCGCCGGGGAACTGGAAAACGCCACCTACCAGGCCTGGGCGGAACAGCAACCCGACGTGATCGTCGTAGAAGGGCAGGGCAGCCTGATGAACCCCGCTTACCCCGGCGGGCATGAGATCCTTGCCGCCTGCCGCCCCGATATCGTCCTGCTGCAGCATGCCCCTAAGCGGATGGAATACGATGGGTTTCCCGGTTATCCGATTCACCCTCTATCCACTCAGATCGAAGCGGTAGAGCTGTTGTCCGGCAAGCCGGTGGTGGCCATCACCATCAACCATGAGCAGATGTCCGCAAAGGAGGTGGGGGAGGCCGCTCGCCACATTGAAGAGCACAATGGACTTCCCGCTTTCGATGTACTGCTGGACGGAACCGATGAACTGATGGAAGTATTGATCCCCTACCTTAAAAAAACTGCGGATGAACCTGCAAGAACCTTTCGTTAGCGGCCGGGGAAAGAGCCTTCCTCAGGACGCCTATTCCCGGCTTATGGCCATCGAAGAACTGCGGGTGGGCCCGGTTCGCCTGGAAAAGAGCCGCCTGCTGGCGCCCTATACGGTACGGGCCAATGGCCAAGTCCAAACCAAAGAACTGATCTATTCGTACGGGGAACCGGTATTTGAGCCGGACTCGCCCGAAGGCCGGAACCTCGCCAGCGTCATGGCGGCCCAGTTGGCCCTCAACTATGGGTTATTTTGCAAGCGCATTGTGCTTGACGGCCCGTTCACTGCAGCCGACCGGCGATTCCTCCATGCTATGCTGGAAAATACTTCCAGAGAAATATACGTCAAGAAGCTGCTGCAACCCAACCCCTTCCTGAGGGGAGAAGCGGCCCGGCTGTCGGCGGCGCCGCGGCAGCGCTATACCAATGCCGAACTGGTATTCATCAACAGCAATCCCAAAGCTGCTGAAGCCCGGGAGGTTTCCTGGACGACTTCCCCGGATTTCTACTGTGTACTGTCGAGCGGAGGAAAGGACAGCCTGCTGGGCTACGCCCTGCTCAAAGAGCTGGGTAAGGAGGTGCACCCCATTTTTGGAAATGAGAGCGGGCGCCACTGGTTCACTGCCGTCAATGGCTACCGCTACCAGAAAGCTACCGAGCCGAATACCAGCAAGGTGTGGATGAACTCCGACCGCCTCTTCGCCTGGATGCTGCGCTACCTGCCGTTCATCCGCCAGGATTTTGCCTCTGTCCGTGCCGATGATTATCCCATTCGCTTGTGGACGGTGGCGGTATTTCTGGTAGGAGTGCTGCCGCTGATGAAAAAGCGCGGTATCGGCCGTCTCATCATCGGCAACGAGTACGACACTTCGCGCCGCCTGCACCACGAGGGCATCCCACATTACGATGGCCTTTACGACCAGAGCCACTATTTCGACAGCGCCTTCACGCGTTATTTCACCGCCAAGGGTTGGGGCATACAACAGTTTTCCATACTGCGGCCGGTCTCGGAATTTATGATCCAGAAGATACTGGCCCAGCGCTATCCGGAACTGCAGGCAAACCAGCTCTCCTGCCACGCCGCTCATGAAGAAGAAGGGCGGATGCGGCCCTGCGGCCGTTGCGAGAAGTGCCGCCGCATCGTGGGCATGCTGAGCGTCATGGGCGGGGACCCCCGCCGGTGTGGCTATACCGGGGAACAGATCAGCCTTGCCTTGAAGGCACTGGCGTCCAACCAGTATACCAAACAAATGGGCGCCGATGCTTCCCAGCTCTTCTACCTGCTCGATCAGGCCGGCATCATACAGGCGCCGAAGGCCAAGCCCCACCCCGAGGTGATGCGCCTCCGCTTCGATAAGGAACGCTCGCCGCTCGATGTGGTGCCGGAAGACATCCGTAAGCCGCTGTATGATATTGTCCTTCCATATACGGAGGGCATGGTTGTCCGTAAGGATGGCCGATGGGTGGAGCTGCATTCCCCAATGAATTGAATTTTTGCTCATTATAACGTTTTGCGTAGCTATTAGGCCATGCGCCTCGGTGCGCCAAATTTATTTGGCGTCGAAGACGTAAATCTCCCTTCAGGCGTACTATAATCGATATACGGTGGCGCCACACATCTCCGAACCCAAATATACTGACGCACAGATGGTCAGCATATACTGACAACGCGGGCGTTCGTCAGTATAAATTTGGATATCCTAACAACGTCTCCGAACGACTTCGAAGAACAGCTACTCAATCCGTTACAATCAGAATTTTTGATTCCTCTTTAACAGGAGCCTCCGGCCGTAAGGCCGGGGCTCTTTGTTTTTTAATGGGTTCATCAGGATTCTCATAAGAGTGAAATCAATTCTTTCAATTTTAATCCGGAGTTGTTTACTTTGGGTTTCACTTACCAGGAACACCACAATGATGATGAAAACGATCCTCACCGCTCTTCTCCTGTCTATTGTTCTGGCTGCTTCAGCCCAACAACTGGACGCCGATATCGACGCCCTCAACCAGCAACTGGCGGAACTGGCCCGGCAGCGGCAACAGCTCGGAGGCCAACTCGAAGAACTAAAGCTCCAGCGCATCCAAAGAGACCTGAAGGCCATAGGGCTGCCCTCAGAGGACTACATCCTCCACTCGGCAATGGCGCTCGAGTACGCCGAGGAGCACGAGCAGGCGCGGTGGGTGGCCCACATCATCCTGCCCGATATCATCACCGGCTCGGTGGGCCGCACCAATGATTTCCGGCCCGACCCCCTGGTCGCCACCGGCAGCGCTGTGGAGGCCGACTACTTCCTGAAATACCTGAAGCCAGACAGTACCTACGATTACGACGGCTTCGGGTACGACCGCGGCCACCTGGCGCCCTCCGCTGATTTCCGGTGGTCGGAACGCGCCCTTTCCGAATCGTATTTCTATTCCAATATGTCGCCTCAAATTGATGTATTCAACCGGGAAGGCTGGGCGGAGCTGGAATCGCTGATCCGGGGTTATGTATTCCGCAACCCCGGAAGCCAGCTGTTCGTCGTTACCGGGCCCATTCTGCGCGAAGGGCTGCCGGTGATCGAGCGGGGCGTGAATAAGGTGAGCATCCCGGAGTATTTCTACAAGGTGGTGCTCGACCGGGAAAAGGGGACGGGCATCGGCTTCATTATTCCTCACCGGCAGATCAATGCCCCCCTGGAAACCTTTGCCGTGTCCATCGACGAGGTGGAACAGCGCACCGGCCTTGACTTTTTCAACCTCCTGCCCGAACCCGAAGAGGCCGCCCTGGAAAGCCGCCTGGAGAAGTCCGCCTGGATACCTGAACTGGCGGGCGGGGATGTGGAGCCCCTGTACGCGCCCTCCCTGCCCCCCAACCACTTCAATACCGTCCAGGCCAAACTGTACATGGGCAAAGGGGAGGAAATTACCGTCTGCGGAACCGTGGTCGGCACTCGCCGCAGCCGCAGCGGCAACGCCTGGCTGAACCTCGACAAGCAGTTCCCCAACCAGATCTTCTCCGTTTTTGTCCGTAAAGAAGACCTGCCCAACTTCAGCTATAACCCGGACGAATACCTGCTTAATAAAAAAGTATGCTTTACCGGTAAGGTGGAGAACTTCAGCGGGACGCCGACGATGAATGTGGAGGTAGAGGAGGCGGTGGGGTTGGAATTGGTGGAAAAGTAAGGAGGGGATTGATGAAATTAACGTTGAGTAAACTGACAAAAAGGCCTATCTTACAAAGTCCAAAAACTACAACCACCCATGTCCCACGGCCGTATTCTTCAGGAAGTCACCTCCACCACCATCGAACTGCTGTTGCAGGAGCCCTTCTTCGGGCATTTCCTGACGGGCCTGATCAAGGAGGTCAACCAAGAGGTGCCGACCCTGGGGGTGCGGCTTGCCGGCCCGGACGCAGTGCAGCTGTCCATCAACCCGGAATTCTGGGATAATGAGCTGAAGGAAAAGCACCACCGTTACGGGGTCATCAAGCATGAGATCCTGCACATCGCCCTGCGCCATATTCTGATGGTGGACAAGTTTGCCCACAAGCAGATCTTCAATATCGCGGCAGACATCGTGGTCAACCAGTATGTAGACCGCCGGCAGTTGCCCGAAGGGGCCGTCTTGCTGGAGCAGTTCAGGGACTTTAAAATGGAGCCGGGCCAGGATGTGGGCTACTACTACAAGCGCCTGCTGGAGGAGCACCGCAAGGCAGATCGGGGTGGACAGGCCGGAGAGGGCGCCGGAAGCGGTGGTTCAGGGCTCAGCCAACTGGAGGAACTGTTGGGAAAGGGGCGGGGAATGCCCGGCGGATCATCCGCCCAAAGGTTGAAAGAACTGCTTAGTGGTGAGGATCAATGGCTGAAGCGCCACGACGAATGGCACCGCCAAATGGCCAATCTTTCGGCTGCCGAGCGCAGCAACCTGGAACAGCGGATCGACAGCATCATACATACGGCCTCGGAAAGGGTGGGGGAGCGGGGTATCGGCGACCTGCCCGGCGAGCTGAAATCCTACCTGAAAACGCTGGAGGAACGCCATAAACCTTCGCTGGATTGGCGGCGTGCCCTGCGCCTGTTTGCCAGCAGCAGCAACCGCACCTACCTCAAGAATACCATTCGCCGGCCGTCCAAACGCTACGGCACTACGCCGGGCATCAAGATCCGCCGCAAGCAGCGCCTGCTGGTAGCCGTGGACACTTCCGGAAGCGTCAGCGACCCCGAAGTACAGCGCTTCTTCAGTGAGATCTACCAGATCTGGCGGCATGGCGCCGAGGTATTGGTGGTAGAATGCGACACGGCTATCAAAAGGCAGTACCCCTACCGCGGCCATGCGCCCGAATTCGTGATGGGGCGCGGCGGTACCGACTTCAACGCTCCCCTCGAATTTGCCAACCAGCATTACCACCCGGACGGCATCGTCTATTTCACGGACGGCTACGCCGCCGTACCCCGGGTGGAAAGCCGCTATCCGGTGATGTGGCTGATCACCCCTAACGGCCTGCAGGAACATAGCGGGATATGGGATGAACTGCCGGGGCGGAAGGTGAAGATGCTACAGGGGTAAGTACCTGCTGCCTGCTGCTAAAATGTTTTCTGAAAAGATAAAAATAAAAGGCTACATTTCACTTCGTTTCCCTTTCCCGGGAAGTACATTCTGAGCACTTTTCAAGTTATCCCCTCTTTCAGGTACAGTAATGCCAATATGGCTAATCTTTTAATTGTTAGAACATGACAATGTCTATCGTTCGTTTCCTGAACATCTTTATGGCTGCTTTGGTCGCCGGCACTATTTTCGGCATCTGGATCGGCTACAATCCTATGTCGTTGTCGGCTACTGCGTATTTGGAGCAACAACAAAATGCCATTCGTTCGCTGAATGTATTGATGCCTGTTCTGGGGGCCATCACCATTTTACTAACCTTGCTTTCCGCTTTTTTACAAAGGCAATTGAAGGATGTTTTCCTAACCTTGCTGGCCGCCGCCGGTTTCCTGGCCATCAGTGGCCTGGTTACCAGATTTGGCAACCAGCCGATCAATGCCGTCGTCATCAATTGGCGGGCGGAATCTATTCCTGCCGAATGGACAGCACTCCGGGACCAATGGTGGTCGTACCATATTCTGCGCACCGTTTCGGCTATGGTAGGGCTGGCGTTGGTGATTTGGGCCAGTATCCGGAAGGATTGACCGGGCGGAGTGCCTTATCTGGTTGTTTCGATCCCGGCAAAGCTATGGAAGGAACATTCAGTCAGGAAAGAGAAGGAGAGCAGGGCGAATGGGCGATTTCCTGCTCTCTTTGCCGGCCCGGCATTTACCTTTTGGTGTAAATCTCCGAAAAAATGAAAGCGCTTAGAAACCCGAAGATCAGGCAACCCCAGAATAAGGCCATGGAGTTGACCGCGAATTTCAACCCATCTTTGATTGACACAAAGGTCTCGCTGACGATCAGGTGATAATCAATAAGGACGAGCAGTCCGTTCATTGCAATTATCCCTACAGCAGTAGCAATGGACATGACCAGCCCGAAGAGGATGCGGTCGTCCATAGCGTGTTCTGTGCGGATCCATTTACGGGACTTGTGCATGCCGAAGCCTATCATGACGAACAAGATCCCGAAAATGGCCATGTGCGCCCATTCGAAACCGCCATCTCCGGTAACTTCTATGATCAGGTTATAAATGACGATGATCACAGCGGTGGCCAATCCGTAACGTATAGCATATTGATCGGCATGAGACCGGAAGGATTCCGGTTTACGAGATCGCGGCCTGGACAGGTGAAAACGTAGCATGGCTTTTACTTTTTCCTGAAAAGACCGGAACTGCTAACGGGGTCACCGGATTTATACTATTTTCTCGGGATAAGTCCCGTTCCACACCTTCCTGCCCGTAACCCAACGCACCAGATACATGAATCCGACAAAAAGGAAGAACAAAGGCCCCAGGAAACCCAGCAAAGCGATAAACTTGGTGCCGTAGAACTTTTCCATGGGGCGCTTGAGCCGCTCCGCCATAATGTACATGCTCGGGATCATCAGCAAGGTGAGGAAGAAGGAAAAGATCAGGCCGAAGATGATCGTCCATGCCAGGGGGCCCCAGAAAACGACGCTGTCTCCGCCGATCCAGATCTGCGGGTCGAAATCGGAAAGCAGGGTTTCAAAGTTGATGTTGAAACCGATGGCCAGCGGCACCAGGCCCAACACCGTGGACACGGCGGTCAGCAGCACGGGAATGATGCGCACCTTTCCGGCTTCGATGGCGGCCTCTCTAATCTTATACCCACGCTTCCGGAGTTCATCGGTAAATTCGATCAGCAGGATGCCATTTTTGATGACGATACCGGCCAGGCCAATGATGCCGACCAGGACCATGACGGTGGGCATCGTCATACCGGTGAGCGCATAACCGAAGAAGACGCCGATCACGGAAAAGAAAATTTCAGTGATGATGATGAACGGCTTACTCAAAGAGTTGAACTGCAAGACCAGGATCAGGAAGATGAGCCCGGTGGCGATCAATAAGGCTTTGCCGAGGAAGGCGTTGGTTTCCTGCTGCTGTTCGCTCTCGCCGGTTTGAACGATGGTGACGCCTTCCGGGATCGGGTAAGAAGACCTGAACTGGCTTATTTTTCGCGCCAGTTCCTGGTTGATCTTGGGCACTGCGGTAAGGTCGGTAACAGCGGACTGCAGCTGTATGGTCCTTTTTATATTTTTCCTTTTGACCATACCGGCAGTACTGGTAAAATCAAACTTCGCCACCGAACTGATGGGCACTTGCCGGATCTGCCCGGTGTTGAAATCCCGGAAGGTGATCCGCATATTCAGGAGGCTTTGCAGGTTGTTCCGGTCTTCTTCCTTGTACCTTATCATGATATCGTACTCGTCCTCGCCGTCCTTGAGTTTGCTGGCTTCCTTTCCAAACAGGGCGGTGCGAATAGCGTCTCCCACCTGGGCAGTGCTGATGCCTTCGATGGCCGCTCTTTCCTTATCTACAGTAATAGCCACTTCGGGGTTGTTGAGGTCGACATCAATGGCGAGGTTCTCAATGCCGTCGACTTTGCTGGTGTCCAGATAGTTGTAAAGGTCTTTTGCCACCTTCGCGATCGCATCGAAGTCATCGCCGGCTATTTCGATGTTGACGGGCGGTTCGGTCGGAGGCCCCTTGGCTTCCTGTTCTACCGTGACCTGGGTGCCGGGTATTCCCTTTACTATCGCCCGTATGCTGTCGAGGTAGGGTAGGGTAGGCTGGTACGGACGTTCTGCAAATTCAACGAAGGAAACCTGTATCCTGCCAAGATTGGATTGTACACTCCGGTTGTTGTCCATCGGGTTATTCGCATTTACCGCCACATTGGAAATGATGCTCTCAACGATGGAACCCGGCTGGCCCGGATTCAGACTGGCCAGGGCCTGATACGTTCTGGCTTCCAGCTGTCTCAACACCCGGTCCGTTTCCTCTGCTTTCGTGCCGATCGGCATTTTCAGGTAAACGTAAATGTAATTCGGCTGCCCACTCGGGAAAAAGGGGAAATCCGGTTTTCTTAAGATCAAAGCGAAGAGGGAAACAAAAAAGAGAATAAACACCGAGAAGAATGCCCAGGCCGGCCGACTTCCCCGCAACAGCCAATTCAACAACCGTTCGTACCCGTTCATCAATTTGGGTAATACCAGGCTTTGAAAGGCATAAATGACATCTTTGATCACCAGGCGGTTGAGGAGAAGAAGAATGGCAAAGATGATCAGAAAGCTGCCCAGGGCTTTGACCCCTGCCATTCTGGCCAGAAAACCGGTGATGAACAAGGCCCAAAGCCACCATTTCTTTAAAATTTGGAGTTTGCCCGGAGGCGCTTTTTCATCCGGCTTCATGAAACTCACCGCAAAAACCGGATTGATGATGAAGGCGACGATCAAAGAGGCCAGCAATGTGAAGATCAATATGGTCGGAAGGTAGATCATGAACTTGCCGATGACACCCTTCCAGAACAGCAGTGGAACGAATGGAGCGACTACCGTGGCCGTGCCCGCCAGTACAGGAAGGAAAACTTCACCGGCGGCCATTTTAGCCGCTGTCAAAATGGGCACTCTGCCGTTGTCGAAGATGCGGTGGGTGTTTTCGATGACGACGATAGCGTCATCTACGATAATGCCCAGGCCGAAGAGTAATGCAAACAGCACAATGAAGTTCAGTGTGATATTACCTCCGACGATAATGTCTGCCGTGGGTAGAAAAATAAAGGCCACGAACACACTCAACGGAACGCTCAGCGCAACGAAGAAGGCATTCGTAACGCCCATGAAGAACATCAGCACCAACAACACCAGCAGAAAACCGATGATGATGGTGTTTACCAATTCGTTGAACGAAGTGGCGGCCTGCCGGCTCTGGTCGCCGGTGACGACAACGGCCAGGTCTTTGGGCAGTTCAGAGCCCTTCATCTCTTCTACAATGCTTTTGACCTTGTCGGCACAGTTGATGAGGTTTTCGCCCGACCGTTTAATAATATTGAGCGTGATGACATTTTTGCCGTTCAGCCGGGCGAAGCTTTCCTTCCGCTTGAGCGTATCCCTTATTTCTGCTATGTCCTGCAAACGTACATTTCCGCCGGTTGGCGTTTTTACCACCAGGCTGGACAACTGCAGGCTGCTCGCTAACTGGCCTTTTATCCGCAGGGCCCGGTCCATATTGCCTATTTCCAGTTGCCCCCCGCTGATGTCCATGTTCTCATTGGCAATAGCATTGGAAATGTCCATAAAACTGACCTTCGCTTTTTCCATGGCGAGCGGATCCACATTGATCTGTATTTCCCTTTCCGGCGCCCCCACGATCTCGGCCTTGTTCACCTCGGGCAACGCTTCAAACTGGTCCTTGAGTTTGTCCGCAAAACGCTTAAGCTTCAACCCGTCGTAATCGCCGCTGATGTTGACAAACATGATCGGCATATCGCTGAAGGAAAATTCCACCACGTCGGGCTGGCTGGTGAGATTGGCCGGCAGGTCGGGCTTGGCCTTATCCACCGCATCTTTTACTTTTTGCTTGGCCAGTTCCGGGGTGATATCGGTATCGAACTCTACAATGATGCTGCTGTAGTCCGTCATCGAGATGGAGTTCACCTTGTTGATCTTCACCCCTGAAATGCCCTTGATCTGTTTTTCAATCGGCCGGGTCACCAGGTTTTCGATGTCCTGAGGGGAGTTGCCAACGTAGATGGTCGTCACAGAAATGGTGGGGACAACGATGTCGGGAAATTGTTCTTTGGGCAGCGTGGTGAAGGTGAAGAACCCGTACACCGTGATGATAATGGTGATGATGTACATCGCCGTTTTATTATCCACCGCCCAACTGGTAGGCCTGAACTCTTTAAATACTTCGGGTAGTTTTTTTATCCCTGGCATTGGTGTTGGTTTTGTACGTGCTGTTTATAAGTTGTTTACCACCTGGCCATCGTAGAGGTCCTGATAGCCCTTTGTGACCAATTTGTCTCCCGCTTGCAGTCCGCTGAGTATTTCTATCTGGCCGCCATAGAGTTCGCCCAGCGTTACGCTCACTTTTTTAGCCGTCTTCTGGCTGCCCTCTTCGTCCATCAGGTAGACGTACTTTCCCTTTTCATCAGACTGGACGATGTTCACCGGTATGACTATGGCCCGGGCATTAGAATGCCTCAGGATTTTGACCGACGCCGACATATTGGGTTTGAGGCCGGCAGACGAAGGGATCTTGCATATGGCCGTGAAGCCAACGGAAGCGGCGTTGACCGATTCGCTGATCCGGCTGATGGTGGTTTTGAAAGTTTTATTGACGGCAGGGACCTCCACCAGGACTTCGTTGCCCACTTTGGTGTCCGCCGCATAATTTTCGGGGATGTCGACTTCGACGGAGAGGTCGTTATTGTTGACGATCTGTATTTGCGGGCCGGTGGCGCCCATGCCGGTGAACAGTTCACCTGGTTTGATATTTACGATTTCTGCAATGCCGCTTTGGTCCGCATAAACGAGATAAGTGCTCAATTGCTCCTCCTGAATGGCTATCTGGTTTTTCAGGCCATCCACGTTGTTTTTGGCATTCAGCAGCTGCACTTCCGAACCGATCTTTTGATCCCAGAGGGACTTTGTTCTGTTGTAAAGATCCTGTGCGAAGGCGAGCTGTGTCCGGGAAGATGCGATAGACTGCCGTAAGACCTGGTCATCCAATTTCAGGATCAGTTGTCCTCGTTTTACATATTGCCCTTCTGAAATGAGCAGTTCTTTTACATACCCCCCCACGCCGTTTCTTGGCGCTACGTAGGAGATGTTTTCGGAACTAATCCTACCCTGCAGATTGATGTAGGCTTCAAAACCCTCCGGTGCGATCTCGGCAACAGAAACCAGTTTGGGCTGCACGGCCCTGGAGGGGTCCAGCTTTATGATCTCTGCTTCCAGGGCGGCTATTTTTTTTGCCAGGCCAGCTTGCTCGTTTTTCAATTTGGCCAGTTCATCGGTTTTAGCTGCCAGTTCTTTGCCGATGGGGGCGGAACTTTCATTTTGGCCGCATGAACCCGCCAGAGCAAGAAGGAGGATTGCATATATCGTGTTTCGCATATTTTGAGTTTTTAATACATTTTAGTGTTAAGGTATCTGGTGTTTTCTATGGGTGGCTTATTTTTTCCGGCTAACCAACTCTTCCAGTAATTCCGTCTGGTAGCGTTGGATCTCCAGCAGCGTTTTGAACTGTTCCTCCATGAGCAGGTTCATCTTCTGGTGCAGGTTGCGGACCTCGATCTCGGCTTTGAGGTTGACCATATAGTCGTTCTCCGCCCGCTGGCGGTCCTTTTCCTCCTGCCGGTTTTGCGACATCATGATGACCGGCGCCTGAATGGCGGCCAGGCAGGACAGCACCAGGTTGAGCAGGATAAACGGGAACGGGTCGAATGCCCGGGTGGCCAGGATGATGTTGACGGCGATCCAGGCAACCAGCACCAGGCCGAAGGAAATGATGAACGTCCAGCTACCGCCGAAAGTGGCCACCTTATCGGCTATTCGCTGGCTGGGGCTGATCATTTCCTGGGGCGGGTTCAGGAGGTTCTGCGCAATGAGCTCCTGCTCCTGCATGGCGTCGGCCACCAGTTGGTGGAGCTTGAGCAGGTGCTCGTTTTCGGTAGATAGGATCTTATCCAGGTATTCGCGTTGAAATTGTGTGGTTTTCATATAAGCCTATTACTGGAGATATTATTGTACAAGTATAATTCAGGCTACCCATCTTGCAATACCGAATGCCGCCACTGCCGCCAGGATGCCGATCATCACCACTTTCAGGGCGCCGGACAGAACTGGCTGCTGCATGGCCTTGCTTTTGAGCGCGCCGAACAGGAACAGGGCCAATACCGTCAGGGAGAAGGAGATCATTAGTCCCCGTTCGGAGCTTTGGGTGAAAAAATAGGGAGCTAAAGGGATCAGGCCGCCCACAATATAAGAAAGGCCGATGGTAAGGGCGCTGCGGCCGGCCTGGCTTTTGTCGGGTTCCTCCAGCCCCAGCTCGAAGCGCATCATGAAGTTAACCCATTTGTCTTTATCCTGAGACAGCTCCTTCACCACAATTTGGCTGGAACTGGGGCTAAGCCCGAAGGCTGTCAATATTTCTGCTACCTCTTCCTTTTCCTTTTCGGGGAATTCCCTGATCTCATCATGTTCCCGCTGTAGCTCAGATTGGTAATGCTGTCCGTCCGTCACACCGGCAAGGTAACCTCCCAGCCCCATGGCGATGCTGCCGGCGGCAATTTCCGCCAGGCCGGCGGTAGTAATGAGGCTGCTGGCAACGGCGGCGCCGCTCAGGCCCGCAGCCAGGGCAAAGGGTACGGTCAGCCCGTCTGCTACGCCAATGATCATATCCCGGATCAGTTCGGAGGATTGGAAGTGCTTTTCCTGGTGCATAGTTATCATTTGAATAGGCGGTACGAACAAGATCTTATTCCTTCTCCAATTCTTTCTTCGCCTGCTGCAGCAATAGTTTCTCCTTTTCGGTCACCACCGGCATCTGGATGTTCATCTTCTCCAGCGTTTCAACGATGATCCTGCCGATGGCCACCCGGCTAAACCACTTGTGGTCGGCGGGGATGATGTACCAGGGGGCGAAGACGGTGGAAGTCTTGCTGATGGCCGTTTCATAGGCCCGTTGGTAATCGTCCCAGTAAGAACGCTCTTCAATATCGGCGGCGGAGAACTTCCAGTTCTTTTCGGGCTGCTCTATGCGTTCCAGAAAGCGCTTCTTTTGTTCTTTTTTCGACAGGTGGAGGAAAAACTTGATGATGGTGGTGCCGTTTTCCGCAATAGTGCGCTCGAAATTATTGATCTGCCGGTAGCGGGCCTTCCAGAATTTTTCAGTTACGACTTTCACGGAATGGATACCAGGTAGGTTTTCCGCCAGCAAAAACTCGGGGTGGACCTTGGTGATCAATACGTTCTCGTAATGCGAGCGGTTGAAAATGCCGATCCTGCCCCGGTCGGGCAGTTTGGCGTAATGCCGCCAGAGGTAGTTGTGGTCCAGCTCCTGGGCAGAGGGGTGCTTGAAGCTGGTCACGTCACACCCCTGCGGGTTGATGCCGGAAAGCACGTGCCGGATGGCGCCGTCCTTACCGGCCGCGTCCATGGCCTGGAAAATGATGAGCAGGGCCTGTCGGTTTTCCGCGTACAGGCGGTATTGAAGGTTGGACATCAGTTCTATGTCTTCTGCAAGGTGTACCTTTGCCGCCTTTTTGTTTTTAATGCCATCCCTTGCCCCGGGATCAAAGTCCTTCAGGGAAATGGCCTGCTTCGGCGGCACTCTGAATTTTTTCGAGTCTATACTCATTTTGATCTGGTTTAATCATTCCATCACCCCCATCACCTCTTCCAACGCCCCCGGCAGGTACACCAGGTCGAAGGGTGCCGAGTAGGCAAGGTACATGGCCGTCCATTCCGGTTCAAATTTCTCTTTGAAGAAGCGCAGGCTTTTGTAATGGGAAAACTGTCGGATGCGCTCATACGCCAGTTTGATGGCCCGCTCCTGAATGTTCTCGGGATCATCGATACCACTCATCGGCACCATGCCGAGGTCGCAGTGGTGGAAGCCTTGGCCTCTCAGATGGAGGAACATATTGATGAACAGGAAATCCATGGCGCCATTGGGCGCATCTTCCGTCTTGCGCATCAGGTCGAAATTGGCCTCGCCGGGCACGTAGTCGGGAATAATATTGACGAAGCCGGCCACCTTGCCCTCCTGGTTTTCGATGGTGAAAATGGGCTGGTTTTTCAGCTCCTTTTCATCAAAAAAACCCTGGGAGAAGGCTAGCTCGCTGCGGCCGGTTTCCCGCAGCCAGTCATCGCTGACAGCTTTGAGCTGCTGCAGAAAGCCGTCCCGCTGGGGCGGATCGTAGGTGTGGAAGGCATAGCCTTCTTTTGCCAGCCGGTTCATTACATTTCTGAGGTCCTTCTTATCCTTGCCCTGCAGGTTGAAGGTGTCGAGGTTGACAACGGCGTTCTCGCCGATCTGCAGAAGTTTTTTGCCCAGCTTTTCAAAAGTGGGCGCGAAGCCCTGTGGAATGCGGTACCAGGCGGGGCGCAGGCCGTTCTGCCGGCCCCATTGTTCGAAAGCGGGGATCAAGGCCGCCATCGCCGCCTCGTCCCGGCAAACGGGCGTTTCCAGGGCAATGGCGTAGCTGCGGCTGGTTTTGAAAGCGACGAAACCTTCGTTGTCCGCACTGAACCAGAAGAGCTTATCGGAATAGGACTTGAAGTAGTCGAGCGATGAACGGCCGTATTTTTCAACAAGGCCCTGTGCCCGAAGGCGGGCCTCCTGTTCCGGTTGCGGATAGTGAATGAGCGGCCGCAGCAACAGGAAAACAACATACGCCAGAGCCGCCCCCCCGAGAAAGTTCATGGCGTAGAGAAATTCCCAACCGAAAGGAGTCGCCGGCGCCAGGCCCTTATTGAACATAAAGAAAGTGGTAAGGGCCTTGTGAAAAGATTGTCCGGCCGTAAAGTTCGTGTTGAAATGTTTTTCGTCCATGAAAAAGAAGCCGATCGTACCGAACAGCAACACGCCGCTCACCGCCACCAGCCCTGGGAAAAGGCTGCGCTTTGCCAGTTGCAGGTCGGCCTTGATGAAATACTGTTTCCGCTGATAGATCAGGCTTGCCATTACTACCAGGGCAATGACAGCCTCTTCGTAGTCGATGCCTTTGGTAAGATGGAAAATGAGGGACAAACCGCTCAAAGCTACCCCCATCAGCCAGGCGTTGCGCAAACCCCGCAGCAGGTAAGCTCCCAGGCCCAGTATCAGTACCCCTGAGAAAAGTACGAAGTAGGTGGAGGCATGGATGGCGGCCATCGGCAGGAACTCCTTGAGTATCTTCAAGCGCTCCGGCGCAGCCGGCGTGATGGCGCTCAGGATGTTGACCAGGCCAAGAGCAAACAACAGCAGGGCCGGGAACACCCGTAGCAATAAAGCGCCCCGCTGCGCGGCCAATATCACCACCCCCAATACCAGCAACGACCAAAACTCGAAAAAGCGGAACAGCATCGCCACGGAAATGGCCGCCACTGTCGAAAAGCCAAACAACGTTAAGGCATAGGCCAGGGCTACTTCGATGGCGCCGACGCCCCGCAAAAACGGAGAACTCATGAGCAACAGCAACACAATGGCGTATCCGATCACAGCGGCCTTCAGGGTAGCCTCGCCCCCCAGCGCTTCCATGGAAATGTAAAGATGGGTTATGCCGATCATTTCAATGACGCAAGACAAGGCGACTACGATCCAGAAATCGCGCGCATGGAAGGACTGGCTTTGCAACTGGCCGATAACTTCAGTAAAAGCGGGCGCTTTCCGCTCCAGAAAGCCGTATAACCAGCCTTTTTTTAACAGGCTTCTTACCCCCAGCCCCAGTAACCCGAGCGTGGCGAGGACAGCCAGGAGGCCAACTGCCAGGTCACCGGACAACTTGCTTTGGAGCAGCAGCCAAAGCAGCGCAGGCAAACCTATAATAATGGAGGACAGGATAGAGCATATACTGAATATTGAGGAAGCAAAGTAAGTTTGGGTGGGCGCTATGCCTTCCTCCCGCTCCAGTTCTTCATTGAAGAAGAACATATTGGTCAACATACCGGCGGGCAAGAACATGCTGATGAGGTTGCGCTTCAAGTAAAGCGCCGATGCGGCGCTCAGTCCGATGCCCTGCCCGATGGCCCGGAAGCTGTATACATACATCAGCCCCTGCACCATGACGAACAGCGCAAGCAAAGCCACCCCCGTTAAAACCCACAAGACATTGGCCTGCACCAGGACTGCGCCTACCTGATGTACCTCGGCCCGCTCATGGCGTAGAAAGTAGATCCCCAGCCCGACAAAGAACAGGCTGAGCGCTACCTGAAGCAGCACCTTTTGGTTGGTTCTCAGAAAGAGGAGCGCTCTAGTCATGGATAGGTTTTTGGCCTTCCCGCCGGCGTAGCATAAGCAATGACACCACGATCAGGTACAGGTGATAGATCAGGATGTAGGCCCGCTGCCAAACACCCCGGTAGTACAAAATGCCACTCTCCTGTGGATACATCTTGGTCAGCATAAAAAGGCTGGCCAGTAAAGTGCCGCTGACTAAGGTTAACCAGGACAACCGGAAAAATGCCGGATGGCTTTTCCGGGAAAATACTTGCATCAAGGCCAAAGGCAGCAACATCAACCCGGCGTCTCCTGCCATGCTGAACAAATCGTGCAGGAAAGTCGAATGCGCGTCCCCTCCCCTTACCGGGCCCACCGGGAAAATCCCAGCCCCTAAGCCTTCTCCCAGGCCGTAAAGGACGATCATCCCGGTTGCCAGCCGGGCCCACGCTCCTTCCCGGGAAAAAGCCTTGAAAAAGCCTAAACCAAACAGGAGGATCAAGACGGCGAATACCACCCCCCAAACCGCTACCTCCTGTTTTACCGGGCTGCCCACCTGCCCCAGGTAGCTGACGGATTCGGCCATCCACCGATAGCCGGGGTAGTGCTGCGCAAACCAGTAGTCGGTAGCGAATTGGCCCAGCCCGGCGAGCAGGCAGCCGGCAAAGCCTGCCTGTATCCAAAATGAATCACTCTTCATCTCCCTCTTTTGTTCTCAGGCTCAGGAGTGTGATAATGGCGATCAGAAAAAAGCCCACTGTAAAGGCAAGCCCTCCCCAGCGCCAACTCTCAATGGTGTACGCCAAAACAGCGGTGGCCACCGATAGGGCGATGAAGAGGTAAACCATCAGCTGTTGGCCTTTATTCCTGTTCATTTTCATTTTCTTTTTTTAATGCCTTCAAAATCCTCCGCCTTACGGCGCCGGCTCCAGCTTACGCTGCAGGTACTCATCCGAATAGTCCACCTTCAGTTCCACCCACATGGGCAGGTGGTCGCTCATCTGGAAGGTGCGCCAGTAGGTGAGGTAATACTGACTGGGGTTCTTGCGGGGCTTGCCCTCTGCCGTCTGCTTATAGCCTTTTCCCATTTCCGAAGCGTACAGCTCTTCATCCTGAGGGGTGAAGACGGTTTTGTAGAAATTGAAAACGCCGGCCTTGCCGGTAGTGCCGAAGCGGTTGGGCCGCACCCGGAAGGCGATCTGGTCGTAGAATTTGTTTTGCTGCACGTTGGACGGCAGGCGCTGTAGTTCGGGCGGTATGCTGAAGCCCGCCTGGGTGATCATTTGTAAGGTCAGGTCGGAGGTGTCGAAAATGTTGAAATCGCCCAGCAAGATGAGGTTTCTCGACCATTCGAAAGGGTCTTCGCTTCGGCGTTTCAGAGCCTGTGCTACCTGCCGGATCTCTTCAATGCGCTCCGGCGAGTTGGCCTTGCCCTCCCCATAAATGATGTGCACAGTGGTGAGTATGAAGTCGGTCCAGCCGGTGCGGAACCCCACCATCATTGGCGTCCTTACGACCTGGGTTATCGGTTGGTACACCGTTTTGCCGTCCTTACCCCGGGTTTCCAGCGGGGGCAGGACCAATTGGCCCGACAGGCCACCGAGCTGCACCCTGCGTTTGTCGAAGAGGAAGGCCATCCGTTCGCCGTTGCCTTGTGTCCCCTCGGTCACGTCGGAGAAGATGCAGTCCCAGCGCCCTCCCAGAATTTCCATCAGGCGGTTGAGGGCCCGCAGGTCCTGCCGCACTTCCTGAATGGCCACCAGGTCAAAGCGGGCGATGATCTCGGCAATGTAGAAAAAGGATTCCGGGACGCGGTCGCCGTATGCAGGTGAGTCGAACTCCCGGATGTTCCAGGTGGCCAGGAGAATCGTTTCTTCAGCAGTCTTGGGCGGCACTTCCGCATCGAGTTGCTGCCTCAGCAGCAATAGCCGCTCAATGGTTCGCCGCCCTGCGGGCGTGTTAGCGTCAAGTTCTTTGTAAAAGGGCATAGTGGTTGAATATGCTTATGAATAAAGATTTTCGATCAATAAGCTATGTATGTGGCCATTTTCTCATTGATTCACCTCTTAAAGATAGGCGAGACGAAATCGGCCACCCTCGTTTTCAATATTTTTGCCTGCTAAGTTACCAATTGGCCTCTTGGGGCGGATGATTGAAGGGAATCGGCCTGGCTACCGGCCCAGGCAAGCAATCTCCAACATCAAGCATTATCTCCCCACCGCTTCTGCTCCGGAGATCAGGTCGAACAGTTCCTCATCGATGGACTCCTGGCGCAGGCGGTGGAAAGCCAGGTTCAGATCGTGGGACAATTCCTGAATGTTCTTTTCTGCTCTTTGCATAGCGGCCAGGCGGCTGGCGTTCTCACTGGCCAGCGATTCGGCGCATGCCTTGAATAGGGAGACGAAGAGGTACTCCCGGATGAGAGCAGTCAGGGTGGGGTCAACTTTACCCATGGCCTGGGGGATATTCCTGGAAGGCCACTGGAGAGCGGTGAGTTCCTGCCGCCAGATATCGTCCAGCGGTATAAAACACCGGGCCACCGGCTCATAAGCTGCTCCTTCCCCCGGCCGGTTGTGGAAAAGGTAGAACTGCGTTGCCGGATTTTGTTCCAGGTGTTGTTCTATTCCACGGAGGAGCTCACCGACCAGCGGGGTGATGGCCTGGGCGGAGTTGGGAACGGCAAAGAACTGAGCCAGGGGCAGTCCTGCATCTTCCAGGCGGGATTGAATGGCTTCTCCCACTGCCCAGATGATCTTTCTACCGGGAAGCGTGCGAAGGGTGGCGGTTGTATAATTGGAGATCACGTCGTTGAACGGCCCAACGAGCCCCTGCCCGGCGCCGAAAACGATGGCTCCGATAGCCGCCGGTTTTTCCTGCTGTTTTCTCATCAGGAAGGGAAGCTCTTTTTCCTGCCGAAAGCACACCAGCAACCCCAACTGCACGGTGTGGTAATAATTCTCCAGAGACTGCACGGCCCGTTCGTACTGGCTGATGCTGGCCGCTGAAAGCGCCTTCATGGTGCGTACCACCGATTCGAGCTTATGTGCTCCTTCGATCTTGTGCCGCAAGCTTTCCAGTGTTTCATTCATGGGGTTCTTTTTTAATCGTATCGATAGCTTTCTGGCATTGCTGGAGAACCGATTGCAGGGTGTTTTCCCCCCATCCTTTCGGAGAATACAACTCCTGGATGGCCTCGGGGGGCAGTTCCCTTGCAACACTCCGCACCTCTTGTTCCGCCACTTTCATTTTTTCCAGCGGCACGGGGTCGAACAATCCTTTGGTCAGGGCGAGCAGCACGCAGATCTGCTCGGGCACGGGCACCGGTTCCAGTTCGGGTTGTTTCAGTACCGCCCGGATGCGCCTGCCGTGTTCGAGAACCTGCCGGCTGCGTTCGTCGAGCCGGGCGCCGAAACGGGCGAAGGATTCGAGCTCTTCAAACTGGGCATAGTCCAGCTTGAGGTTGCCGGTAGCGGTGCGATAAACCGGTAACTGGGCTTTGTCCCCTACGCGGGAAACCGATTTGCCCACATCGATGGCGGGCAGTACGCCCAGCTCGAAGAGGGTAGGAGAGAGGTATATCTGCCCGTCGGTAATAGAGATCAGGTTAGTGGGGATATAGGCCGCTATATTCTGAGCCTCTGTCTCCACGATGGGCAGGGCGGTGAGCGAGCCGCCGCCTTTTTCCTTGCTCAGATGGGTAGCGCGCTCGAGCAGGCGGGAGTGGATGTAGAAGATGTCACCCGGGAAGGCCTCTCTGCCGGGGGGGCGCCGAAGCAACAGGGCGATCTCCCGGTAAGAGCGGGCGTGCTGGGTGAGGTCGTCGTAAATGATGAGCACATCGCGGCCGGCCTCCATGAAGTATTCGCCGATGCTCGTGGCGGCATAGGGGGCGATGTAGTTGTGTCCGGGCGGGTCGTTGCCTTCTGATACGACGGCAATGGTGTATGCCATTGCTCCTTTTTCCTCGAGTTGGGCCATGACTTTGGCTACCGCGGCAGCCCGCTGTCCGATGGCGCAATAAATGCACAGTACATTCTGGCCGCGCTGATTGACAATAGTGTCGATGGCGATGGATGTCTTCCCGGTCTGCCGGTCGCCCAGGATCAACTCCCGCTGCCCTCTTCCAACCGGTATGAGGGCGTCGACGACCTTCACCCCCGATTGCAGGGGAACGTTGACCGGCGCGCGGTCCATGATCGCCGGGGCGCTGCGTTCAATGGGCAGGCGCCGCCGGAAGGCGATCCGGCCCTTGCCGTCCAGTGGGCGGCCGAGGGGGTCGATGACCCTCCCGATCAGCTCTTCCCCTACGGGCACATCCATAACCCGCCCCGTGCGCTCCACCTCGTCGCCGGCCTGCAGGTGCCAGTGGTCGCCCAGCAGGACAACGCCGATCTCCGCTTCATCGAGGTTAAAGGCGATGCCATATAGCTCTCCGGGAAATTTCAGCAGTTCCTCGTAACCGGCGTTGGGTAAGCCCGAAACGCTGGCAATACCGTTGAACACGGTCTTGATCACGCCCACTTCCCGAAGGGCCAGCTGCGGCTGGAAATTTTCTCTCGTTCGGCGCATGGTTTCCAGTGCCTCGCCGAACAGGTTGTTTAAGCTGTCAGGCGCCATGGTCGTTCATTTTTGGTTCCCCTTCCAGTTCCTCTTCCAGTATGCCGGCAACTCGCTTTTCCAGCCCACTCAGGTAATCGGCCACAGACCAGGCCATTTTGTAGCCGTCGGTGGCCAGTTGAATGCCGTCGGCTTGTTCGCCGGAAGCGGAGGCGATGGTGGTTTCAAATAGTACTGTCCTCTCGGGTGGAAGCATTTTTTTTACAGCCGCTTCGATGGCCTGTTGTTGATCGGGCGACAGGGGAAAAGTGCTGCGAATGGCCACCCCGTGGTTAGAAGACCGAAGCGCTGCCGAGAGTTGTTCCCGGTCTGCATCGTTCAACTCCTCCAGGCGCCGGACAAATACAGTGGCCATCTGTTTTTCCAGGCTGGTGTCGGCAAGGTCAGCCAGCACCTTCCGGGCGATTTCGAAGACTTCTTTCTGGAATCGGCGGATGATGCCCTGGCTCAGGTTGGCCTTTTCACTTTCCAGCGTTTGGTGCAGGCGGCTGCGCAGCAGGCGGTGGTCTTCCCGCGCCGCTTCCAGGAGGCGTTGGCGCTCTGCGTCGGCGTCGGCCTTCGCATGCTCGAGCAGGCTTTCCTGTTGTTCCTGAAGGTTGCTGTTCAGTTGGTGATAATGGCCCTTTTCCTTTTCCGCTTCGGCCTTTTGGGTTTCGGCATCTCTTAACCGGGCAGTGATCCGCTTTTCCCGCTCGTCCATGGCTTTCAGGACAGGCTGGTAGAGGAAGCGTTTCAGCAACCATACCAGAATGAGGAAATTGAGGAGCTGAGCGATAACGGTGAACCAATCGATTAACATTTTTCAATTCTTTACTGTCCGATAATTTGATTCCAAAATGGGTTCGCGAAGATCAGGATCATCGATATCACAAAACAGTAAATGGCAATGGACTCGATCATGGCAAGCCCCACAAACAGGGTCCGGGAGATGGTCGAAGAGGCGTCAGGTTGCTGGGCCAGCGAACTCATGGCAGTGGCAATGGCCCGCCCTTCGGCCAATGCAGGGCCGACGCACCCCAGGCCAGTGGTCAGGCCGGCCGTGATGATCGAAGCTATGGCGACAAGCGTTACTTTATCCATTATTTTGTTTTTTGACGTTTATTTTGATCTTCGATTTTGATGTTTTGCGGCGGGCGGCCACGCTAGTGAGGCCATTAAAGGACACATCATACCCCGCAAACCAAAAATCGACTATCGCAAATTTCAATGAACTTCCAGGGCTCAATGCCGGGCTGCCTGGGTGGCTGCGGCGATGAAAACCGTTGCCAGAATACCGAAAATGTAGGCTTGCACCATCCCGACCAACAAACCCAGTAAGATCATGAGTATCGGAAAGACCAGAGGCGAGATCACCAGCAGTATGCTGAGGATCATAGCGCCGCTCATCATATTCCCGAATAAGCGGATGGCCAAAGCAAGTGTCCGGGTAATTTCACTGATGATATTGAAGGGTAGCATGATGAATGTAGGTTCCAGATACGATTTCAGGTAACCCCAGAACCCTTTTTCTTCGATTCCGAAAAGAGGTACAGCCACAAAAACACTGATGGCCAGGGCTGCTGTGGTTGACAGAGAGCCGGTTGGCGGCTCGTAACCCGGTATAATGGTGCACAATGCCGCAAAGGCAATAAACAGGAAAAGGGTGCCGATGTAACTGATGTATTTCTCCGGGTTGCGTACTCCGATCTCTTTGATTTGTTCAAGGATGCCGGAAACGATGGCCTCCAGCATGTTCTGCCAGCGTGAAATGTGCACATCACTGGATAGCCTGCGGGTAATGAGCCTTGCCCCTACCACCATCACCAGCATCAGCCCCCAGGTAATGACAATGGTAGCGTTGAGCTTAAAAAAGCCGTATTCCCAGAAAATAATATCATCGGTGCTTAAGCTCATAACCATTTTTTATCCATACCTAAATAATTCCCCTCCATTTCAATCTTTCTGAACCGAAGCTTCTACCGCTTCGGGATTGGCGCTGCCTTTTTCGGCCCGCCGGGCCAGCCGCGTAACGACGGCCCGCATGAGGATAAAGCCAAGCAGGCAGGCCAGCAATTTTTTCCAGTCGGCGGCTGCAACGAAGTAGAATCCGGCGAGGACGATGCTGCTTCTCAGCAGCAAACTCCCGATAAACAACAGAGCCGGCCTATTGGAAGACAACCCTTTCCGGACGGTCCACCAAAGGCCGCCGAAGAAGGCCGCGCCGAGGGCGCCGCCGGCCAGCAGTGCCAGTATCCATGTCAGGATCTCATTCGTCATTTTCTTCCAGTTCATTCTGAATTTCCCGGCTTTCTTTTTCTACCCAAAACCAGGCATTGAAGCAGCCGAGGGCCAGGCCGGTGATCAGTAGGGTCAGCGTCCAGGAAAAGCGCTGGGGGAAGTGCCCGTCCAGCCATATACCCAGTACTGCGCCCAGGACAGTAGGAACAGCTATAGACCAGCCTACCAGCCCGAACATGCCAATTCCGAACCAGATGCTTCGTTTTCCGGTGCGCCGGGATTTTAGCTTTCGCCCTTCCTGAGCACCGACTTCCCGGCCAAGTTTCGATGTGTCTTTGGGGGCTTTACTTTCCATCTGTTCAATTTGTCCGCATTGTTGACGTAAATGCAATGCCATTTATCATTCTTCCTTGTGAAACTTAACGAGCCGGCGGATAAAGTCGCTCTCCAGCTTGGCCAAAGTAGTACGCAGTGCTTTTTCCTGCTCACTCCTCCGGAGGTACTCCTCTTCCACTTCCTTCCGAAGCTGGCCCAGTTCCGCTCCGCCGATGGCATGGCGCACCGAAACGAAGGCCTCCTTTCCCGCTTTGACCAACACGCCTTCGTCGATCGCCAGGAAGGTTTCCCCCGCTGTTGCTGTTTCATAACAGAGAATTCCGGGAACCAGGGCAGCGGTGCAATCGAGCCGGTTGGGGAGTAAACCGAATGACCCCTGTCCGGTTTCGACCACCAGGCGTTTCACGTCCTCTATTTCGGCAAAGACGGTGAAGGGCAGCAGTATTTTGAGATGCATCAGCTCAGGGTTCATGATTTATTTTTTACCTCTTCAATACCTCCTATCATATAAAAAGCTTGTTCCGGATAATCTTTGAATTCATCCTGCAGGATGCGTTCACAGCCGTCGAGCGCTTCTTCCAGGCCAACGAGTTTTCCCTTGATCCCACTGAATTGCTCCGTGGTGAAGAAAGGCTGGGTGAGGAAGCGCTCCAGTTGCCGGGCTCGTTCCACTATTCTGCGGTCTTCCAGGGAGAGTTGCTCGAGGCCCAGCATGGCAATGATGTCTTTCAGCTCTTCATATTGCGCCAGCGTCCGCCGGATTTCTTGAGCAAGGGTGTAATGGCGCTCGCCGACAATGCCCGGGCCCGCCATTTTGGAATTGGACTGCAGCGGGTCAATGGCTGGAAACAGCCCTTCGCTCGCCCGTTTGCGGGATAATACGATGGATGCCGAAAGGTGCGAGAAGGTATGCACCGCCGCCGGGTCGGTGAGGTCGTCGGCAGGCACATAGACGGCCTGGATGGAGGTGATCGCTCCGGTATCGGTATTGGAAATGCGCTCCTCGAGCTGCGCCAGCTCTGTACCCATGGTGGGCTGATACCCCAGGCGCGATGGCATTTGCCCCATCAGCCCGGATACCTCCATGCCGGCCTGGATGAAGCGGAAAATATTGTCGATCAGCAACAGTACATCGCGTTGCTCGTCGTCCCGGAAATATTCGGCCATAGTGAGGGCCGTATGGCCGACGCGGAAACGGCTGCCCGGCGGTTCGTTCATCTGCCCGAATATCATGGCCATATTCGGTAGTACGCCTGCCGCCTTCATGCCGCTGTACAGCTCTTCTCCTTCGCGGCAGCGTTCGCCGATCCCGCAGAAAATACTCACCCCCTGATGGTGGCCCACCATGTTATGGATCATTTCGGTAAGGAGGACGGTCTTGCCGACGCCGGCTCCGCCGAAAAGGCCGGCCTTGCCGCCCCGCTCCAGCGGCACCAACACGTCGATGAGCTTGATGCCGGTCTCGAATATTTCCGATTTGGTGGACCTTCGGCCCAACGGTGGCGGCGGTTGGTGAACAGAACGCCATTCCACATTCTCAGGCGGCGGCTGGTGGTCGATGGGCTGTCCGAAAACATTGAACATGCGCGAGAGAATGCCTTGGCCTACAGGTACTTTCAGGGGAGCGCCGGTATCGGTTACGGGCATACCCCGCGCCAGGCCCTGGCTGGGTGTCAGTGCAATTCCCCGGACGCAGTTGCGACTGAGTTGCGACTGCACTTCAATGGCGATCTGGCCTTCTTCTCCCGCCTTCAGGATGGTGTAAATGGAAGGGAGGCGATCCTCGAACCAAATATCGACTACGCTGCCGCGTACCGACAAGGCCCTGCCGCTGTTGGTTGCCTCAGAGGATGTTTTTTCGGCCATTTTTGTGCTGGAGTTGGCCATGGTTGCAGGCATTTGGTAAAGGCTGAGCGACGTGCGACTATAATAAAAACAAGGTTTACCTGAAACATAGTTGTGAAAGGAGACAGAAAAATCAGGCCAGCAATAAAATCCCAAAACTTATCACGATCACTCCACCGAAACCCACCCACAGATAACGCCGCATGGCCGGAGCGCCCAGGGTAACGCCATAAACCGCCTTTAAGAAATTGTTGCTGATGGTGGCCTGTATGGTTGCCATAACCACCAGGTGTTCGGCAAAGGCCTGTTTGCCCTGAAAAAGATTGAGCAGAAAGGGGTCGATATCCGTTACCCCTACGACAAAGGATAACAAGCTCAGTCCGCTGCTGCCATAAAACCTCAGAACGTAGTGGGTCAAAGCGGCAAAAAATACAAATAGAAAGGCGAACAGCAAGGCCGTCCGGAATTCGAGTGGGTTGGGCTGGCTTTCCGTCGTGGGTTCTCCCTGCCGGGCTTCTCTGTCCCGGTTCTGGAAATAATAAAAAATGGCAACGGCTGCCGTAACGAGAGACAGGACAAGGAGGGGCAGGAATAGTTTTTTGCCCAATGAAGTATTGAACAGGAAGGCCAGCGCCAGGATGCGCAGGTACATCATGGCTGTAGCGATCAGAATGGCTGCCGCCGTCAGCCCTGGCGGATAAGCGGCGGATTTGGTTTTTCCGGCAAGTGAAAAGGTAGTAGCGGTACTGCTGTACAGCCCTCCCAGCACTCCGGTCAGGAACAGGCCAGCCTCCGGGAATACGAATTTTTTCAATAAGTAACTGGCGTAGGAAATGGCCGATACCGCTACGACGGCCAACCAGAATTTATAGGGCGTAAGGTCCAGTCCGGGAATGACCTGTTCCTGAGGGGTCAACGGCAGAATGACCCCGGCAATAGCTATAAATTTGGCCAGGGTAGTGAACTCGTTCTTGTCAAATTTTTCGGAGAAAGCGATCAATCCCTCCTTGATCTCGGTTAAAACCAGTACGGTGATCAGGATGAGCAATACGAGCCAGGGGGGCTGGGTATAGATCAGGGGGGGCAGGCAGTAGGTGATCAGGGCGATCAGCATTGAAGTCATACCGAACCTTCCTTCTTTCCAGCTCTTGCCGGCGTAGGCGATACCCAAAAAGACGGCCAGCACCAGGCCGCCGATCCCGAAGAACAACAGGTGTTCTTTATCAAAAATATACAGCACGAACCCCACCACTCCGATGAGCGCAAAGGTGCGGTCGGTACCAAAAAGGTACCTCAGCTTTTCCTGCTCATGATGACGGCGCTGTTCCAGGCCGATGAGCAGCGCGAACAAGGTGGTGAGTAGGAAGTTTACCAGATCCTGCGGTATGTCGTCGATAAAGTTCATTATTAATGATAACTATACGGGGCGCTCATAGGTTGGTCTGGCCGGCCGGGACTTTGCTTTTTTCTGTCTTATTGGGCATCTTCCCTAACGATAAAGACGGGTATGTTCACGCTGTGCCGCACCGAGTCGACCGTCGTTCCAAAAATGAGATCTTTAAAAAACCGGTGGCCATGGGCGCCCAGGACGAGCAGGTCGGCCCCGAACTCGTTGACCGCCCGGGGGATGCTATCTTTTGGATTGCCGAAGCCAAGGTGGGTATCTGCTTTAAAACCCCGGCCGGACAGTTCCCGGGCGTAGTAAAGGAGGCGCTCCGCGTCATCTCCGGTCTCTTTGTCCCTGATCTCATCGCCTAAAAGAATGGCCCCGGCGGATTCCACGACGTGAATGAGCAGGTAGGCCGTCTCGGGCGTACCCATGGAGAGGGCATAGCGCAGGGTGCGTTCGTCTATGTCGCTGAAATCAATGGCCACGGCAATCCTCTGGAACTGTTTTTTTTCAAAGGCCGACAGCGCGCCGGGGCGGGCATGAAGCTGGGCGCGGGGTTCCTGTAGTATGGAACGCACAAAAGGCGTCAAGGTTATGTACAGCAGCAGCCCTCCGGCTCCCAGTGCGAGGGGGACGATCGTCAGCCACAGGAGGAGCGGCGATTCCGAAGCGGCGATCCAGGAATGGAGCTCATCGGTAACCAGCTTGACATTCAGGGTTACAATGATCAGGGCCACCAGCCAGGAAAGGGCCTTTACCACCGGGCCGATCGCGAGTTTCCCCATCCGCCGCCGGTCGCTGACGAAATGGATGAGCGGAATGATGGCAAATCCGAGTTGCATGCTGAGGACGACCTGGCTGAGGATGAGCAATTCTCCGGTCACTTCCTCTCCCAGGATCACAATAGCCAATACGGCTGGGATGATGGCCAGCGCCCGGGTGATGATGCGGCGGATCCAGGGCTGGATGCGCAGGTCGAGATATCCTTCCATCACGACCTGTCCGGCCAGCGTTCCGGTGAGCGTAGAACTTTGCCCGGCGGCGATCAGCGCAACAGCAAAGAAAACGGGCGCCAGTTTAGACCCCAACAGCGGCTCCAGGAAGCGGTGGGCATCCTGGATTTCCGACACCTCGTGCATGCCTGCCTTGTAAAAGGTGGCGGCGGCCAGTATCAGGATGGAGGCATTGACCAGGAAGGCCACATTGAGGGCTATGGCCGAATCGATAAAATTGAATCGAAGCGCTCCTTTTGTCTCCGCCAGGCTGTTCTCAAATTTGCGGGACTGCACCAGGGAGGAATGCAGGTAAAGATTGTGCGGCATGACGGTAGCCCCGATGATGCCGATGGCAATGTACAGGGCCGAATCATCGGGGATACTGGGGATAAAACCCTGGGCCAGCAGGCCGAGCTCCGGCTGGGCAAAGAACATCTCCACCATAAAGGCCAGGCCGATGATGCCGATGAGCGACAGAATGAAGGCCTCCATGATGCGCATACCGCGGTGGATAAGGAAAAGCAGGACGATGGTATCGAGAAAGGTGAGCAACACGCCGTACAGCAGAGGTAGCCCGAAGAGCAATTGCAGGCCGATGGCCATGCCGAGCACTTCGGCTAAGTCGGTAGCCGCAATGGCGATCTCCGCCAGCAGATACAACACGAGATTGGTGGGGCGGCTGTAGGTCTCTTTTGAGGCCTGTGCCAGGTCGCGCCCGCTGACAACGCCCAACCTGGAACTGAGGCTCTGCAGTAGCAATGCCATAAGGTTGGACATGAGCAGCACCCAGATCAATGCATAACCGTAGCGGCTGCCTCCCGCAATATCGGTCGCCCAGTTGCCGGGGTCCATGTACCCCACGCTGATCAGATAGGCCGGCCCCATGAAGGCAAAGAGCTTGCGGAAGAACCCCTTTTTTCGGGTCTCTACACTGGCGTGTACTTCTTCTAGTGACCTGGGGACGGGATCAGCCATTTTTAGGGGTGAAAATACAAACTTTATTGCTCTGTCCGCTGGTAAAGTACCCTGGCCCTGGACTAAAGAGACTTTTCTTCTTTATTCAAGCCACTTGCTGCATTCTGGTGGCGGCAATGCGCTCCACTCTGGCCAGCACCCGTTTTCTGGCGCGGGCCAGCCTCATTTTTACCGCGCTTTCGGAAAGGCCGTACCGGGCCTGTAATTCGGCGATAGGCAGGCCTTCGAGGTATTTTTCTTTTAGCAGGCCCCGGCCGTTTTCGTCCATTTCAGACAAGGCGATTTGCAGGGCATTCAGCAGTTGTTCCTTCTCCTGGGACGGATGGAGAGAGAACGGGTCGCTATCCCACTCGGCCAGGCTATTCGTGGTTTCGGCCTGCGCAATGGTCCGGTTTTTGGTGTTCAGGAAATCGATGCACCCGTTGCGGACGATCCGGAAAAGCCATCCGGCAAACTGGTGTGTATTCCTTAGCTGGCCGATCCGTTCGGCAGCTCGCAGGAAGGTTTCCTGGGCGATGTCCAGTGCCCCTTCCCGGTCGTGGGTAAACCGGATGCAGTACGCAAAAACATTCTCGTAGTACCGCGTGTACAACTCACCGAGATACTGGCCGTTGTGGGTCTGCTGGTAGGCGCCGGCCAGTTGTGCTTCCGTCATTTGAGAAAGGTTAGGAGTAGCCATTTGTCTGCATTTTGTGGATGAATACCATTGGCTAGATAAATATACCCTCTCCGGCTACCCCGCGGGAGATAGATCGTTGAAAGCGGAAAATGTCTCGTTGAAAGACGGACATACCCCGATGGAACAGGCAGTGAAGAGCGGATCATTTTGCCCGTGTATCTCTGGTATTGAAAGAAGGGCTGTGGCTATTTATGCTGAACACCGCGTTCGCATCACTCCTGGCCTTCACTCAACGGAAGCACTTCTTCCCGTACTTTTTGCAGCGCTTTTTCCGTCATCCGGCTTATCTTTTTGAGGAGAATGGATAATTCTTCCTGGCCCGGCGCATCGGCTCGGGCTGCCAGTTCCAGTTGTTTTAGTTGCTGGCCAAGGGGATATTCCATACCCATGTAGGAGGCCGTGCCCTTCATACTGTGGGCGATGGATGCCAGGCGGGTGAACTGCTTTTCCCGCAGGGCGGCCTCCATTTCTTCCACTTCCTGGGGGGCTTGGGTAAGGAAAATGCGGGCCAGCTCTGCCAGAGCGGGCTTGCTGCCGCCGGCTATTTCCATCAGGTAGTCGTAATCGATGGTGATCTCCTCTTCCAAAGTATGGCCGGCTGGCGGTTGGGGCGGGAATACATGCGGGAGGATGGCCTGGTAGAGTTCCTGTTCGCCCACTGGTTTGCTGAGGTAATCGTTCATGCCGGCAGCCAGGCATTTTTCCCGTTCGCCAGGCATGGCGTGGGCGGTTAGGGCGATGATCGGTACGCTGAACCCCAGGCGGCGGATCTCTTGGGCAGCCCTATACCCATCCATGGTGGGCATCTGTAGGTCCATAAGGATCAGGTTGAATGATTGTGTCTGTATGCGGGAGATGGCTTCCTGTCCATTGCTGACGATGACATGCGCTACCTTCCACCGGTTCAGCATGAGGCTGGTAATGTGTTGGTTCATGGGATTGTCTTCGGCCACCAGGAAGGTTAGCCCTTCCAAACGGCCCGGTTCAAATGGCGCCCGGGCCTTGCCTACCGCCTGGGAAAGTGGCAATTCTGCTTCTCCTGGTATCCGGTAGGGCAGTTCCAGATAGAAGGTTGCACCCTGGTTTTCCCGGCTGCGGACGTAGATGTGGCCGCCCTGCAATTCCGCCAGTTTGCGGACAATAGACAACCCCAGGCCGGCGCCGCCGAACTTTCGGGACGTGTCGGTGGAAGCCTGTTCAAAACGTTCGAAAATGAGCTCCAGCTTACCTGCCGGAATGCCGATGCCGGTGTCCTGTATTTTAAAACTGAGCCAGGCGAGCTGCTCTTCTTCCCGGATATTTTTCACCCAGACGTCAACCCCGCCCTGGTTGGTGAACTTAATGCCATTGCTGATCAGGTTGGCCAGCATCTGGGTCAGGCGGGTGGGGTCGCCAACTACCACAGCGGGCACATCCTGGAGGGGATGGATATTCAACCAAAGGCCCTTTCCGTTGGCCTGGTGCTGGAACATCTGGCCGATGGAGTGCATCAAAGATTCCAATTGGATGGGAATGGCTTCGAAGCGCACCATGCCCGCTTCCAGTTTGGACAGGTCCAGAATGTCATTGACAATTGCCAGAAGGGCCTGCCCTGCCGTTTCAATACCATTGGCAAATTCCTGTTGGGAGCTGTCCAGCCGGCTACCCGCCAACATACTGGAATAACCCAGGATGGCATTGAGCGGTGTGCGGATCTCATGGCTCATATTGGCCAGGAACTGCTCCTTGGTGAAGGCGGCGCTCTCCGCTTTTTCCAACGCCAGGTTCATGGAGTTTTCGGCCTGCCTGACCCGTTTGATGCCCCTGAATACCACAAAAACAGTTAGGAGGATCACGACGGAAAAAATGAAAGTGATCAGGAAGTTGAACCATTGATCCTGCTGGTCGTGAGCCTTACCCTCCCGATGGAGTTGATGAATATCGGCGGCTCTTTTATCCAGTATACTGCTGCGGATCCGGTTGAGCTTTTCGCTCGAGCCGGCTACTGGTTTTTCAGAAGGGCGGACGCCTTGCCAATAGGCAATTTCCAGGTCCGCCTGTTCTATGAGGCTTTGTATGAAAAGTTTCAGGCTATCCCGGTTGGCGTCATCCGGCGGAAGCATGCTGCTCAGCCTGCCGGCGCTCTCCTGCAGTTGCAGAATGCGGCCCTC
The DNA here is from genome assembly GCA_020636405.1 of Lewinellaceae bacterium. GTDB lineage: Bacteria > Bacteroidota > Bacteroidia > Chitinophagales > Saprospiraceae > JACJXW01. The sequence continues at coordinate 1,900,809 of JACJXW010000004.1, forward strand.
GATTTTCGGCAGGGCCGTTGAATCGGAAGCTGTGCTTAGTTTTGACAGGGAAAGGCTGAGCCCCGCCGCCTCATCGCCAACGGTTTGGATGGCTTCTGAAAGCTTCAGGTATTCTTCTGCTACCTGTCGCGCCCGTTCTTTATTTTCGAGGGTTCTCCGGTAGTGGGACTGATAGAGGAAGATCAGCGCCAGGCCAATGGCCATGAAGAAGAGGACCTGTATTTCGAGGTTCCATTTCCGGGGAGCTGTGAGCAGCGCTTTGAAGGCCTCTTTCATGATGGGTCTATACTTTCAGTCAGATGAGGTTGATCCGGCTGAGCAATTCCTTTTTGACTTTCTCGCTTAGCGGGATCACTTCATTACGGATGACGATCATGTTATCAGCAATGCTGTCGATCTTATCCTGGGCGACGAGGAAGGAACGGTGGCAGCGGAAGAACCGGCCAGCAGGAAGCTTTTTCTCCAGGGCTTTCATGGTCAACAGGACCATATATTTCCTCCCCGGTGTGGCGATCCGTACATAGTCGCCCATAGCTTCTACGAACAGGATATCGTCGAAGTCGATGCGGGTGAGGGTATTGTCGACGCGGGCGAACAGGTAATCTTTTTCCGGCAAAGGCCCGGCAGTGGTTGCCTTTTCATCCATTCTTCCTATGGCCTGGATTAGCCGTGCCAGGGTGACGGGTTTGACGATGTAATCGAGCACTTTCAGGCCGAAAGCTTCTACTGCATAATCCGGTTTGGAAGTGATCAGGATGGCCTCTGGTGGGTGGCTGAGGCTTCTCAGCAATTCCAGCCCGCTCATTTCAGGCATTTCCACGTCGAGCAGGAGCAGGTCGGCCGGTTCGTTTTGAAGGAGCTGGAACACTTCGGCGGCACTGGCGCATTCCTGCATCAGTTCCAGGCCCGGAACCTGCCGGGCCAGGTTGCGCAGGGCGGCCCGGGCCATGGGGTTGTCATCCACGATTACACATTTCCTGACGCGCATTCTTGATTTATCAGTTGGTGTAACTATTCAGCTATTCGCCGTTCGCTAAACGCTGCCTCAAAACCCGGATTTAGGGCAAAGAACTGGTTTCTTGAGCTTGGATTCCTGCAATTAGGGGCATAGTGCTGCGAATAGCGAACCGCTAAAAGCGAAATGCTGAATAGTTACCAGTTGGTGACGTTCATCGAAATTACAAAAAAAGAGGAAGGATATGGCAGCAGAACAGCCACGGCCCTAATTTTTTTTGCCGGCGGCAAAGTGACCCCTCCTGTCTTGCTGGTCTTTAAGGCATAAAACCACTGTTCCGGCTCCATGGCGTAACGGTAGGGTACTGGGCACTTTACCCAGGGGTGTAGCGTTCGATTCCTGCTGGGGCCATTTTCAACCAGAGAACCCTTAAAAAATTGCGCAACCAAAGAAGTCATTTTTTAATCACTACTTAATGTGGCGTATGATAAGCTCTTCCTTCCAGACAGGAGGTGGCAGGTGTATCGCCTACAACCTCTACGGTGATGTGGCGCACTTTCCGGTTGCCTTTTTTCACGGGCTGGGCGGGTCGCGTCACAGCATAGCTGTTGATGAGGGGTGGTTGCGGCAGAAGCAGTGGTCTGTCGTCAGTTTTGACCGTCCGGGGGTGGGGGGCTCCGGCCCTCTGCCCGGCTATACGCTGGAACAGGTGGCGGCGGATGCCGCTGCCCTCGTGAACCATCTGGGCCATCAGCGGTGCGCTGCTTTCGGGTGGTCGGCCGGCGGGCCTTTTGCTATGGCGTTCGCCGCTGCCTTTCCGGAGATGGTAGATTTCCTGTTCCTGGCCGGTACGGCATTGCCGATCGGCGACGGCAAGCATCGGTGGTGGCCGGCCAGCAGCTTGCAGTGGATGGCTTTGGGCAGCCGCTTGTTTCCCCTTCCGGCCAAACTGCTCTTTCGCTTTTCGGCCCGTAGGCACAACCGGAATCCGGCGGCGGCCCTGGCCGGCGCCATTGCCGATAGCTGCCCCGCCGACCACCGCCTGCTGCATTCACCGGCTATGCTGTCCCTTTTTCGCCAGGCCTCTGATGACGCCTGGGGGAGGGGCGGCTACGGCCCTTTCTGTGATGCCCGCGCACTGGGGCGCCGGCTCTTCGGTTGCCTGGAGGACATCCGGATCCCGGTCCATTTATGGAGGGGGGAACAGGATCCGCTGTTTAGCGCAGCTATGGCGGAAAAACTGGCTGGCCGATTTTCAAAGGCCACCGTTCATAAGGTGAAGGAAGCCGGGCATTTGCTTTATCTGCAAAATTTAAGGGAGATATTGGAGGTCTCCCTCTGGTGATTTTTTTTCATCGGGCCCTGTGACTCCGCCTTGGGCGCCAGTCTTTACACCAGATCGCAAATCCATGAACTTTTAATCCAATTAAATTCCTTTGCTATGAAAAAGCACATCGTTCTTGCAGCCCTGTTGCTGTTGGCATACGGGGCAATTTCCGCTCAGGATCAGATCTTTGTGGCCAAACTTACCAAAGAAAAAATGCCGGGTGTAGTCCTGACTTCAGTGGAAAAGGACTTTCCCGACGCCACCATCATGGAGTACAAGGCCTTGCCTGTGACCATTCTCGAAGAAGGATGGGTGATCGAAAAGGACAAGCCCATGAACGGTAAGTATGACGTGTACTACCTGACGATCAAAGGGAAGAATTTTGACGGCGAAGCTACCTACGATTCCAATGGCAACCTGATCTCCGCCCAGGAATTGGCCAAGGATGTGCCGCTTCCTCTTAATGTGTCCCGCACCATTGGCCTGCATTACCCGGGCTGGAGTGTAGGCAAAGACCACATGGTCACTACTTTCTATAAAGACGGAAAGCAGAAGACCTACTACCATGTTGCTTTGATGAAAGGAGGAGAACAGGAAAAAGTGGTCTTTGACGGCCATGGCAACGAAGTTAAACACGGCAAAGTACATGGCAGGGAAAAGGCCGGACGGGAAATGAAGAAAATGGAAAGAGATGAAGGATAAACCTTTCGAATGTTCACCTCTGGCAGGCATCAGGGCCGACACAGCCCGGGCCGGCCAGAGGTGAGCCTCTGATATGACTTTCAAAATAAAAAGATCATGAAAAAGATCATTTTTGCTGCCTTCATAGCCATTCTGGGGATGGTATCCTGCGACCGGGCCCCGGATCCTTCGGAACAGGCACTACTGCGTACCAAGGAAAATACTACCGTATTTGAAGATAAGGCGGTCACTGACGCCAACCGGTCGGTACAAGCCTTTGGGGAGGCTATAGAAGCTTTCGAAAAGGGAGATAAAGAAGCGGTCTCCCGCCACTTGCAGGCCGGCATCAACGCTCTCGCAAACGAGGGCATGGGACTGAAAGGTGAGGTAAAAACCAAACTGGAGCGGGCTATTAAACGGCTCGAACGGCTGCGCCAGGAATTTCAGGAAGGTAAAGTCGCTAACATAGACGACTTAATGGCTGCCATCTCCGAGGCAGAAAATGATGTACCGCACAAACTGCTTTCAGGATATAGCGAAGAAGAGGTAGAACCGCAGCAGGATTGATGCTCTGGTGGCAGATAGGGATGGTTTCCCCGGAAATCCCTAACTTGCCTTCAAAGAGCAAACGATAAATGGCCAAACAAGCCCAATACGATTACATTTATTACGGCACCCGTGCCAAGGCCGGGGAGGTGGCCACATTTGTACGCCACGTCCTGCAGGCTAACATGCGGGCCGAGGCACGCGGGCAACGCAAGACGCCCATCTGCATCTGGGGGAAGCACGGCATCGGCAAGACGGAGATCGTACAGGCCCTGGCCCAGGATATGGGCTACGAATTCCGCTACATCGCTCCGGCACAGTTCGAGGAAATGGGCGACCTGGTGGGGATGCCGGCTATCGAGCAGGGACGCACCGTTTTTCGTTCCCCGGAGTGGGTGCCCCAGCAGGAAGGCCCTGGTATCCTGCTCATCGACGATGTCAACCGGGCCGACGACCGCATCCTGCGCGGCATCATGCAACTGCTGCAGAACTTTGAACTGGTCAGCTGGAAATTACCACCCAAGTGGCAGATCATACTCACCGCCAATCCCGACGGAGGCGACTACTCTGTGACGCCCATGGATGATGCCATGATCACCCGCATGATGCACATTACCCTGGAATTCGACCCAAAGGAATGGGCCAAATGGGCCGAGCAGAACGGCATCGACTCCAGGGGTATCGATTTCGTGCTCACCTATCCGGAGGTGGTCACCGGCCTGCGCACTACCCCCCGTACCCTGGTGCAGTTCTTCGAAACCATTGCCGAGATCGACAACCTGGGCGCTAATCTGGGCCTGGTGCGGACGCTGGCAGATTCCTGCCTCGACCAGAATACCGCCACTACTTTCATCGCTTTCGTCCACCAGGAACTGCGTGCACTGATCAGCCCTGCCGACATTTGCAACGCCCGGGATTTTGTGGGCGAGATCGAACAGCCTCTGCACGCCATGGTGCAGAAAAAAGCGCTTCGGGTAGACATACTGGCCACCATCTGTACCCGCCTGGCCAACTACCTGTCCCTCAGTGAGCGCTCCCTCAACGAAGATCAATTGTCCAACGTCATCGCATTCATCAAAATGGATTTCCTGCCCAACGATATCCGCCTGGCTATGGTGCAGGACCTCGCGGACCCGGATAAACCCAACAGCGCCAGCTTATTGCCTATACTGGAGGATCCGGAGATCGGGAAGATCTTGCTGGAGGGGATGTAGAGGAGATGTATCGTGTTGCGGTGTATTCGTCCAAGTCCCTGGATACACATATGGAAACACATGGAAATGTGTAGAGATGTGGTAGAAATATCGGCCCTTCGGGCGGATGAATAATCCGGGTTAGGCTTGGAAAACATTTCCTCCTTTCAATGCATTTCTATGCATCTCAGGTCAGGCCCCTATTAGTATTGCAAGAAACTGTCGATCGCTGCATTTACCGCTTCCGGCTCTTCCACGCTGGACGTATGGCCGGCGTTGGGTATGCGCACGAGGCGGGAGCCCGGGATATGTCGGTGCAGGTATTCCGATTTGGCGGGCACGGTGGCGACGTCCTGTTCGCCAACGATGATGAGGGCGGGGCACTGGATGGTGGCCAGGGCTTCGGGCGGCACGCCTTCGCGGCTGATAACACCCTGTACTGCCCGGGTGATGGTACGTTTGTTGGAGGTGAGTTCCCTTTCCCAGTGTTGGCGCTGGGCTGTGCGGGTGGTATCCTGGAGGAAGGCCTGGCTGAACATGATCTGCATGACCGGTTTCTTCACGGACCACGTCCCGAGCAGGCGTACGATATTTTGGAGCATGCGGTAGCGGGGCACATTCTCGGCCGGTTCGGGCTGGGCAGTGGTTTCCATCAGGATCAGCGATTGGATCCGCTCCGGGTGGCGGGTGGCCAGGCGCAGGGCGACGAAGCCACCCATGCTCAGGCCGGCGAAGTGGCAGCGCTCAATGCCCAGGGCATCCATCAGGGCGAGGGCGTCCGTGGTAAGGGTATCCATATCGTAACCGGAAGGGGGAACCTCGCTGCGGCCCTGCCCGCGGTGGTCGTAGGTGATCACGCGGTAGCGGCCCTTCAGGTGGCGAACCTGCTCGGCGAACATGCGGCCGCTCCAAAGCAGGCCGTGGGAGAAAACGATGGTTTCGACGCCCTGCCCGGTGTCTTCGTAGTAGAGTTGTATGCCATTGGCGGTAAGGTGTGGCATGTTTTTTTGTTAAAGTTAGTGTTTTAGAGACAAAAACGGCCTTGTCTACTTCACTTCCTCCAGCAACTGCGCCTTCACATATCCTGTCCGCCCATTATCCCTCACCTTCCACCAGTAATACTCCGTCTTTTCGATCACCTGCAGGCGGTCACCCTCTGCCAGCCGGCGCAACACGGAAGAGGAGGAAGTGGGGCGTTCGCGAAGGCTGGTCGCTTTCGTGACCTGGAAGAAGCCATAATCGGAGTGGGGAACAGCCGCTTTCGGTTGTTCTATCCGGTTTGCCCGCTGAGGAGCGGGCACGCTTCCTGCCTTTCCTCTCTGGTTCAGAGCGAAGGCCTCCTGGTTATCCGTTTGCCGGGGGCTTTGGCCCGATTCCATCTGTCTGATGCGCTTCCTCAATTCCGGGATGTCCGGTTGATATTCCAGGGCATTCTTAAAATCCTGGATCGCTTCCTGAAATTTGCCGGCAGCTTCCCGGCGGTCTCCTCTGGTGGTGTACAAAAAGGCGAAGGAGGATTCCACTTCTTTTATCCGGGGATGGTAGGGCGGGAATTGTTCTTTCAGCATGGCATAAGCCTGCTGTTCGTACTCCAATGCCCTGTCCAGGTCCTGGAGGAAGTAGAATGTAGAAACCATGCTGTGGTAAGAAGCGGCAATGTCTGGATGGCCTGCCGGCAGGTTTTGCTCCTGGAGCGCGATGATCTTTTGCTGAATCGCCAGGGCTTTCTCGTAGTCCCCCAGTTTGAGGTAGGCCAGGGCGAGGCTGTTATAGGATTTGGCGATATCCGGATGGTTGTGCGGCAGGGCCTGTTCCAGGATGAAGATCGCCTTCAGTTCGGCCTCCAATGCTTTCAGGTGGGCGCCTTCGTTCCTATGGGCTTCCGCCAGGGCATGGTAAGACCTTGCGATATCGGGATGGTTGGGCGCCAATGCCTGCTCCTGGATGCGAAGCGCCTGCTGGCGGGCATTCAGGGCCAGGGGGTACTCCCCCCAGGCGGTGTAGATATCGGCCAGGCCCGCATAAGCTGCGGCAATACCCGGATGGCCGGTTGGCAGGGCCCGTTCCCGGATCGAAATTGCTTTTTCCTGAGCCTCCAGCGCCATCGGGTAATCCTCATTGCCAAGGTAGATCTCGGCTAAAAAGTGATAAGCGGAAGCCAGCTCCGGGCTGTCGGGTTCAAGCCGGCGCTCTTTTATTTTTACGCTTTGCTGCTGGTAATGGAGGGCCCTGTTCATATCTGTCAGCAGCAGGTGGCTCAACGCGATTGCAGAATAAGCCTCTGCCAGGGCCATGTCTTCCTCTCCTCCAGCCCTTTGCAGCAAAGTAGTTGCTTTCTGGTGGACATTCAGCGCATCCTGATACCGAAAGAGCAACAGGTGGGCAAGCGCCTGAAGCTGGCAACTTTCTACGGCCTGGTAGACGCCCTCTCTGGCTTCGGCGGCTTGTTTGGCCTTTCCCTTCCTTTCCCAATCCAGGAAGCTGGCCAGGGCAGCTTCGGCTTCTTTTTCCAGCTCGGCGCCATTCAGAACAGCGACGGCGTTCACCATTTTGCCTTGTTTAAAGTATTCGAAAGCTTTTTGATAGTGGGCGGAAGCATAATCGAGATTGATCCGGGCGAGCCTTTCAATGCTTTCCGGCAGGCGCCGTGCCAACTCTTCCTGCTGCTCATTGAGTATTTCCTCCGCTTCGAACCGGGTGGCTATTTTCCGGGCGAACCACCGTTCGAGTTCCATGACAGTAGCCCGGCTCTCTTCTCCACCCCGGCGCAGGCTGGCGGCCAGCGCCCCTTGGCGGGTAGTAAGCGCTTCGATGCTGCTTCGTAGCAGTTCTTTTTGTTCCTGTTCCAGCCACCCCTTTTCTGCCATGAAAACGCGCAAGGGTGCTTCGCTGCCGATGGCCACTCCCTGCAAGGCGCCGGTATTGACTACTTCCAGCCCCGCTTTCTCCACGCTGGCCGTTACAGGGTTGCCGGCATCTACGCCGGCGAATTCGAGCTGGAAAATGCCCTTCTTTCCGGAAACCTGAGTGGTGGTGGATGGCGCGCTGACGATAGCGCCTTCAACGAATTCGATCCTGCCGGTACGGTACTGGCTGTTGTGTATGGAAACCTGGCCTTCGAGCGTGAGCTGCTGGCCGTAGGCCGCAGTGGATACCAGGAAAAGGAGGATGGGGAATGCGTGTTTACCTCTCATTTTGAAGTTTTTAGTTTTTGGAATTGTGTCGTTTCTCGTTTGGCTTTTCCAGGGAAGGGGGGGGTGTGTGCTGGTAGTTGCTGCCCGCTGGTTGCCCGTCAACGTGGGGGGAAGAAGGGAGGGTAGGGGTGATAACCGGAAAAATCCAATAATTACGGATGCTCACTACCAGCAACGGCTTTTACAAAATGTATAACGAATATATATGTGAATATTATACGTGAAAGCTGAAAAAGGTTGCGGGGAGGGGAGATTTGTTGTCGGATTTCAACTACAATTATGGGTTTTCTGAGGGAAAAGAGGCCAGGATTGAGCCTCATTCTCCCTTCCGCATATCCTCCACCGTCCGTTCCTCCAGCGAGAAATACAGGAACGTGTGCGTTGCCGTTTTGCCTACCGGCGACTGAGCTTCCATCCCGATCTTCACCGTGTCGGATTCGGGAAGCACCGAAAGGCGGGCCATTTTAAAATCCCGTCCGTTTTCCGACCAGTGCAGGGCGTATAGGTTGCCTTTCCGGATGATCCGCAACCAGATGGACGCTCTGCCCTCCAGGATGGGCCCGTTGGCGTCATCGGATACGCCCCGGGTGACGACCGACACGATGCCGGGCCCTGTCGCATCCGAATTTTCAAAAGCGAATTTGATCCAGTTGAGGCTATCGATGTGGGCCATCAGGGCGGCAGCATTCCAGACAGAAGAAAAGTCGGGTTGTACCAGGGCAGTGGCAACGAAGTCTCCCGCCGCTTCCCGGTACAGGAGCGAGGCGGTGGCGGCAATAGTGTTGTCTTCCGGGCTGTTGAAAAAATCCGTCCCTTCACCTACGGTGGCCTGTATCGAGCTGCCGGAAGCCTGGAGGCGCTCCGGTGCGTTCATCCACCGGAAGCCGTTCAAATCCTGGCCGTTGATCTCTGCCAACAGGTTGGCGCCCTCTTTCAGAGCGGGTTTCTGATTGTCAGCCCCGCCAGCTGGGGCTTCCTTTTCGGTACAACTTGCCAGTGCGATGAAGAGGGCGAATACCATTATTCTTTTCATTGAAATGGATTTTGATGAATCGATAACTTCTTTGAAGATACGGTTTGGGCGGGATCTTTACCCCCACTCCCTCCAAAGTTCAAAATATTTCATGTAACCGCCCGGCCCTTTCCTGCGTTAAATGAGAGGACAAGGAACGGAGAAGCAGAAATACTTCCCCTCAAATGCAGGAAAGCTTATGAGCAGACAGTTGATCTTCCGGCGGCGCCCTCTGGCTTCTTATTTTGTTCTGGCCTACGGCATCGCATGGGGAGGGTGCCTCGCGGCAGTGGGAGTGAAGTTTTTCAGGGGTGAACCCCTGGAGTTTACAGATACGTTGCTTTTGTTCCTGGCGATGCTGGCAGGGCCTAGTTTAGCGGGGTTGATCATGGCCAGGGTTAACGACCCGTGGAGTGGCATCCCGAGGCTCTTGCGGCGGATGCGCCGTTGGCAGGTAAGTCCACGCTGGTGGATTATGGCTATCCTCCTTCCCCCTTCCCTCTTCATTACGGTACTCCTGGTGATGAGCGGGCTGGTTGGGCCGGAATTTACTCCCCGTTTTATTCCGGCAGGCATTGTGATCGGCCTGCTGGCGGGCTTTTTTGAAGAGATCGGCTGGACGGGCTTCGCCTTTCCCCGCCTAAGGGATAAGTTTGGCATCCTGGCTGCCGCCATCATCCTGGGGCTGCTCCATTCCGTGTGGCATGTGGTGGCCGACTACCTGGGGTCTTCAACGACTTATGGCATATACTGGCTACCCCACTTCCTCATCTGGATGGTTACCGCTATGACCGCTATGCGCGTACTGATCGTTTGGGTTTATGCCAATACACGGAGCGTTTTGCTGGCTCAGGTGATGCATGCCAGTTCAACCGGCGCATTGGCCACAATGGGGCCGGCGTTGTCTCCCACATACGATATCGCTTTGTATGCAGTATATGCCGCGGTGTTGTGGCTGGTAGTAGCGGTGGTGGTGTCGGCTAGTGAGTCTTTGCGGTAGTTTCAGAGGCTTCCAATCAGGCATAAATCTGGCCCGGATAGAAAATCGAAGCCCGGCAACCTGCCTCCGGCGCCAATTTCCCCCGTTTTTGAACAACCTGTCCGGCAGGCAACAAAACGGGAGTTCTTCCGTAAAAATGGATTGGTAAGCTGCCAACTACCTAGGGCATTTCCCAAAGAGGCACTCCATTCAGCGTTAACCTACCAGGTACTTTAATGCAATCAGGGGGCAGTTACCCGGCTTTAGCGGCCCGAGGTATTTTAAGAACACTAACATTTGGGCGAACATGCATGAGAAAAACTTATCCACCCTTCTGGGGCAGATCAACACGGAACTGAAAGAAATAGAAGCCGCATGCCAGTCGATACAGGGCGCCAGCGGCGATGCCGGAGCATTTCGGGAAAAAATGGAAGCCTGGATGAACGAGGCAGGGGAGAATAACGGGCCGGGCCATTCTACCGAAGAGCTTTGCCAGTTGCAGAAAGAGGCGATGGCTCATTGGAAACAAATGGAAGCGTCGCTGCAGGAATTACATGGCTCTACCCTCGATTTAAAGCGGTCGGTACAGGAACGCACCGGCTTTTTGAAGGGCTATCTTGAAGTGGGGCGGCAAGAAGCGCGCATCGGTGCAGAGCCTGGCTCTGGCCCGGTTGATAGCCGGGAACCGGGATCTGCCAACAGGCAACAGGATGGAGCGGCCTACGCTCAGGTATTCATGGTCAATGAGAATCAGATCAAAACCCTCTCTACCCTGGACGGCCTGAGGGAATACCTCAATGGCCTTTCCGGGTTACACGGGATATGGCTGGTTGGCATTGCTGCCGGGCTGCTCCTCAATCTGGCGCTCGGCCTGGCCCTCCTGCTCAGAGGGGCAGGCGCCGGCACAGAACCTGCCCTTCCCGGCGATGCCGGCCCTGCTCCAGCGGTTTCGGAAGTGGAGCGCTCCCGGCCGTCGGACGGTGAAACCGAAATCCTTCCTGCCTCTCCTGCAGATGTGGCGCCGCCGCCAGGACAGCCGGCTCCTTCCGCCAGCCTGCTTTCACCCAAATCGGCGGAGAAACTCATCTCCGCACGTGCGGGGTATGCCCTTACCTATCTGAAGAACAAGTCTTTCAGCCGCCTGGGCGCCAAGTATTTCCATCCTGAGAAGGGTGTCCATTTCCTGCCGGAGGGATTGAGTGCTGAAGGGCATCAGTTCGCTGCCAACGTGGTGGAAAAGGCCGCATCCAGCACTACTGCCTACCACTGGGGCTTGTCCGAAGCTTCCCTGATAAGTATGGATTTTCAGAAGTATTACGGCCGGTACATCTTTGATGTTGATTACACCAAAGAAAGGGAAGCTCGTTATAATGAGCTGTCATTTGCGGGCAGGTACGGCCTGTCGGCGGATCAGCTGGCCCGGCGCTTTCCGGATTGCCTTTTTGCGGAGTACCACCGGTCCGGCAGGAGCCTGATCCTGGTTTTTGAAAAGTGGCAGCAGGATGGGGGGTGGTATTTGTCGGCAGTCATTCATAACCAGTAGTGAACGCTTATTCCTCGAGAATATACCATTCAATGGCCTCCACATCCAGGTTGGCGCGGCGGCCGATCTCCTCAGGAGCATAGTTGGCTGCCAGGTAGTTGAGAATAGCGGCCTCGTTTTCGCCCAGTTGCCAAAGGCCCTGGGTGCGTTGCATCCACCGGATCATTTCCTGCCAGCCGTCCCGGGTGGCCCGGTTCTGGGCGATGAGCTTGCCACTATGGCAGCCGGTGCAATTGGCGCGCACGACCTCGAAACCTTCGGCGGCCCGCAGTCCGGTAGCCAGATGGATGCCATCCTCCACGCGTTCGTCGGAGCTTTCGACAGGCCCGGCTGGGCGCTGCGGCTGCGATGTAGCGACAACGGGCGTAGATGGCCTGGCAGCAGAGGAGGCGCCTGCCAGGCCGTAGTACATTACCCCCAGGGCTAGGGCCACCAGGAAGGAAGACAGAAAAATGACGGCCCGGTAGAGGCTGCGCAGCAACTTGTCATAGTCCTGGGTGTAATTGGGTTTTTCCATATTCCTTAAAGCAGTTTAAACCGTTCCTACCTTAATAGCGATGCGGTGGCAGGCGTTGTTGAGATAGCCCTTGGGGTTCCAGCCCGGAACCAGCATGGGTTGCATGTTTCCGTTGGCGTCGGTAGCGCGCACCCAAACTTCGTAGTAGCCTTTTCGGGGAAAAGTGGCTTCCGCCTGCCAGTGCTGCCAGGCGAAACGGTTGGCGGGGCGCTCCAGGCGGCAGAGCTGCCAGCTCCTTCCAAAATCGATGGAATAGTGTACCGCCTTCACTTCGAGGTCTCCTGCCCAGGCATGCCCGCGGAGCGGAAGTCGTTGTCCTTCGCGGATCATGGCGCCGGTTTTGGGGTAGGTGATAAGCGATTTGACCGGCATGGATTCAATGATACACATATCTTCGTCGGCTGCCTTGGCGCCGGGCGCTACCGGGGAGCAGGGGACCCGATAGGACTGCCCGCCCATCTTCTCGCCGTCGTGCACTTTATTGCGGATGACGATGCGCTCCAGCCATTTGCCGGAACAGCTGGCAGGCCAGCCGCCTACAACCAGCCTCAACGGATAGCCGTTGAGCCAGGGCAGTGGCGCTCCGTTGAGGTCCCAGGCCAACAGCGTCTCCGCTTCCATGGCCTTGGCCATAGGTACTCCCCGTGAGATGGGGTCCTTGGAAGGGTCGCCGCTGGGGTGCGTATCTTTTCCATAATAACCGATGTAAACGGCGTCGCTCTTCAGCCCGACGGCCTGCAATACGTCGCGTAGCCGCACGCCGGTCCAGGCTGCACAGCCTACTGCACCGACAGACCATTGATTGCCTTTTGCCGGCGGGTTGAATTCTTTGCGGCCGTTGCCGCCGCATTCCAGGGCCATTTGTAAGGTGACGTTCTCAAAACGCCGCTTCAACTCTGGTAACGTAAAGGTTTGTTTCTGGCGCGCCGACTCTCCCTCAATGGTGAGCGTCCAGGTATCGGCATTGATCTTTTCCATTTCGGGAGGGATGCCGTTGTTGCGAACGAAAAAAAGGCTGGCCGGTGTCAGCTTGGGATCTAGCAGGTGCGCCGGCGTTTCCGCGTTGACGGGCCGGTCGTTGAGCACGATCAGTTCCGGATGTTTGCCGGGTAGCTGAAAGGGGGTATTGGAATAGGCCAGTGCCGCAGGGATCATCCCTTCCGGAAAATGTTCAGCGAATACCATCTCGCCGCCAAGGGCGAAACTCATGGCCGCGAGGGCGCTTTTTTGCAGAAAACCCCGCCTTGTGATGGGATGGGCGGTACGCCCCCAAAGCTTCCGGTCGGCCTCCGCCGGGCCCTGACTGTATAATTTGTGAATGCCTATCTTCATGTGTTTTGTTTGAAAGTGTTTGTGGTGGAGGGTGTTGGACGTTTGGACGTTTGGACGTTTGGACGTTTGGACGTTCGCTTACAACCTCCCCACGTCCCCACCTTACAACGTCTGGATGTTTGGACGTTAGGACGTTCGCTTACAACCTCCCCACGTCCCCACCTTACAACGTCTGAACGTTTAGACGTCCTCAGTTGCCTACTCCCTCACACCCGGCACCGTCCACCCGGGCACATTTGCCAGTCCAGCACGCCCTGCACCAGCAGAATGGCGCCCAGGGCAAAGACCGCCCATTCCTGCGAGAAAAAAAGAAAGTCGCTGAGACAGAAAATGCCGAAGGCCAGCTGCAACAGGCGTACGGTATGCCAGCGCTGGCGTTGCAGCCAGCTTGTTTTTCTCCGGGCCGGATTGGCGGTAGGCCCTGCTATTTTGACCATGTTGTTGACTTATTATTTTTTCTTATTTCCCGATATGGTTACTTTCACCCATTCCGGCTTACCGGATACGAAAATAGGAAAAAAATTTCCCCTCCAAAGTGAGCCGGGTCACTTAAGGTAGGATTGGAGGCCGTCTTAGGGCCTGCTTTAAACCAGGTAAGCTGAAGAAAAAATACAAGGATATGGCGACAAGCAAGACTCCCGTCCGGCCAAAGATCGTAGTACTGGACGGTTATACCCTTAACCCCGGCGACCTGAGCTGGGCCAAGCTGCGCGCACTGGGGCGAACCAGCATTTATGATCATTCTACTCCCGAAGAGATTCCCGTGCGGGCGCATGACGCGGATATCATTCTGGCCAACAAGGCGGTGGTCGATGAAGGGCAGCTGGCCCGCATGCCGGCCCTGAAGTGCATCTGTGTGACAGCTTCCGGTTACAATAACATAGATGTGGAAAGGGCCGGGGCGCTTAATATTCCCGTATGCAACGCGGTGGGGTACGGCACCGACTCGGTTGCCCAGCATGTTTTTGCTCTGTTGCTGGAGTTGACGAACAAGGTACAGCTTCACCATCAAAGCGTGCAGGAAGGCCAATGGAGCCGCAACCGCGATTTCTGCTATACGCTGGGGTCCATTCCGGAACTGGCGGGCAAGGTAATGGGCATTTACGGGTTCGGCCGGATCGGGCAGCGGGTGGCCGATATCGCGCTGGCTTTTGGCATGGAAGTGCTTGCAACCCACCGGCATCCGGAACGCGACGCCCGCCCCGGTGTGTCTTTCGTGCCCCTGGAGGAATTATTTGAAAAGAGTGATGTTCTGTCTTTACACGCTCCCCTTACCGAAGAAAATGCCGGCATAGTTAACGACAGACTGCTGGGGAGCATGAAACCAACGGCCTATTTGATCAATACCGGTAGAGGCGGGCTCATCGATGAAGCGGCCCTGAAGCTGGCCCTGCAAAGTGCCCGTTTGGCCGGCGCCGCCCTCGACGTCCTCACTGAGGAACCGCCCCGCGGCGGCAACACGCTTTTCGATGCCCCCAATTGCATCATCACCCCTCATATGGCATGGGCTACCCGGGAAGCCCGCCAGCGCTTACTGGATATTACGGTCGAAAATGTGCAGGCTTATCTGCGGGGAGAGCCGAGGAATGTAGTCAATACCTTTTACCTGACTTCCTCTTAGGAGAAGGGGGCGGCCGTGCATTCCAATTGAATGCAAATTCCGGATTCGGAAGGAAACGAAGGGTTGGGTTGAATAGGTTGATTAGGGTTGCTTCACCCAATCCACCTATTCAACCCAATCAACCCATTAATCCCCCAGCGGCGGAATGCGCAGTACCTGCCCTGGGTAGATGAGGTCGGGGTCTTTGAGCATGGGCTTGTTGGCCTCGAAGATCACCGGGTATTTCATGGCATTACCATAAAATTGCTTGGCTATTTTGGATAGCGAGTCCCCCTTTTTTACTTCGTAGAACTGGGCTTCCGGCTCCGGTTCCGGGGCGGAGACGGCCAGGCGGTCGTCTACTGCCGCAATTCCTGTGACATTGCCAAGTGCCAGGATGACCTTCTCGCGTTCTGCCTGTGAGGCAACTTCACCGTGTACGATGACCGTATCTTCCTGCAACTCGACCTGTAGGCCTTTTACGTTCAACCCCAGGCCTTCCACGGCGCTTTTCAGCAGAGCGGCTTTCTGGCGGGCGAGAGCGTCTCCGGCCGCTTTGCTTGTAGTTTCAGTGGTTTTCGGTGCGGCGGCCTCTTCTTTGGAGAAGAGTTTGGCGCCGGCATTCTTTAGAAATGAAAAAAGTCCCATTGTTTGTTATTTAATGAACGAATCGCTATATTTAAAAGTAAACATCGCCGCGGGATAAAAATTATACGGCGAAGAATTGTCACAAATTGCTGATTTTTTCCAAGAATTTGTGACGATTTATAAACTTTCCAAAGGCCTTGCGGTAAATGGAATGGTAATTTGGCCACTGGTTGTCAGGTGTTCTGACGCCAGTCTTTAAATAAAGTCACCGTTACAATATTATTGTCCGTAAGGCGATTGTTGGGTCTCATAATGTCACTTTTTTTGCACTTAGCCCTGAAAAAATTTGGAAGGTTGCAACAATTTATATTACTTTTGAGCACTACCAATAATTTTCTTCACTCTATCAGAGAGAGCGCGTTAGTGAGAGGCCCCAACATCCTCTGTTGGGGCTTTTTTTATTGATCCTGCCAGGTGAGTTCTACAAAGAACGTCGTCCCTTTTCCTTCTTCGCTTTCGAACCGGATCGTTCCTCCCAGCAGGTCGGTGTAACGTTTGACGATATTCAGCCCAAGGCCAGTGCCTTGTATATTGACCGAGTTGGCCGCCCGGAAGAAGCGGGTGAACAGGTGTTTCTGGTCTTCCCTGGGAATACCGATGCCTTCGTCCCGGATGACGGCATCGATGCGCCGGCCATCCTGTGCCAGTTGGAAGTACACCGTACTGTTTTCTGCGGAGTACTTGATGGCATTAGACAGGAGGTTGATAAAAATGTTCTTGAGGATCTTTTTATCGAGGACTACTTCAGCCTGGCCGCTGGCGCAATCGGTAAGGATCTTTTGGCCGGGTTTGAGCAGGCTGTGCATCTCTTCGACGACTTCTTCCACGAGGCCGCTAAGGGTAAACCGCACCGGGTTGACCTGTATCTTGCCCTCTTCCAGTTTACTGAGGGAGAGGAAGTCCCCCAGAATACCGGTCAGGTTGGTCACGGCGGACTGGATGCGGCGCAGGTGTTTGTCTCGTTTTTCCTGCTGCTCACTTTGAGTGTACAGCCCGAGCAGTTCGGCGGAGGATGCGATGGTGGTCAGGGGAGTACGGAACTCATGAGAGGCCATAGATACGAATCGGGACTTCAGTTCGCTGAGCTCTTTTTCCTTTTCCAGGGACCGCCGCAGTTCTTCCTGGTTTTGGCGCAGGGCGGCCTCGGCAGCTTTGCGTTCTTTGATCTCTCTTTCCAGTTTGATGTTGGACTGCAGCAGCTTGTTGACCACTTCGGTCAGCTTTTCGGTGCGTTCTTCGACCTTCTGTTCCAGTTCTTTGTTCAGGTGCAGTATGCGGGCCTCGGCGCGTTTCTGTTCGGTAAGGTCGTGGATCACCCCGGCAAAAAGTATCTTGCCCTCGAGTTCTACCCGGCTGACGCCCAGTTTAAAGGGGAAGCGGCCTCCATCTTTGCGGAGCCCTTCTACTTCTCTTCCGACGCCGATGATCTTACCCATTCCGGTATGCAGGTAATTGGAGAGGTAGCCGTCGTGCTGTTTTTGATGAGGAGCAGGCATGAGAATGCTCACATTTTGCCCCTGCATCTCTTCCTTTTCATACCCGAACAATCCCGACGCAGCCTGATTGGCCATCTGTATTATACCCCGCTCGTCAATGATGATGATGCCGTCGACAGCGGTATTGATGACTGCTTCCAGGGTTTTCTGGCTTTGTTCCAGTTCCAGGGTAGTTTTCCTTTTTTGGGTTACGTCCTGGAAAAGCAGCAGGATGAGGGACTCATTGAGGGCGGGGATCAGTGCGGTGGTTACCTGGAGGGAGAGTGGGGGGGCTCCTGCCCGGGTTACCTCGATGTTGAATTCACTGCGTTTTTCCCGGGAAAACCTGGATAATTGTTGTTCCAGTTTTTCAAAGGTTTGAGGTGTTTGAGGAGACGCGGAGAAAGGTCCGTTAAGGATGAACTCCTCTTCGGTTTTTGCTCCGAAAAGGCGCAGCAACTCACGGTTACAGGCAACCGGTTTATTTTGGGCCAGGTTGTAGACCAGGATGCCAACGGGCATCCATTCAAACATGTGTGTGTACAGTTCCAGGCTTTGGGCGATGGAAGATTCCCGGTGGAGCAGCAAGTAATGAATGAGCCTGCCTTCTTCTTCTTTCCCTTGCCGGATGGTATAAGATACCGAGATCTCTTTCTTGTCTTTGCGGAGGGCAACGGCCTGTCCCTGAAGGGGCTCTCCCTGGCCGGGGGCAGGCAGTTCCAGGCCGGGCAGTATACTTTGGATGGACATACCTGGTAGTTGGGCCGGGTTGTATCCTAGCAAGCTTGCTACGTTATGGTCGGCAGACAGCAGGCTGCCATCTTCCTGGATAGCCAGGACTCCATTGATGTGGGTGTTGAGAAAATGTTCGAAATCAAACCCTTTTTCCAGCAAATCGATCATCTCGGCAGACGGTTTCATAAAATTGTGCTGTAAAATAACCCTTGGCTGATAAAACTCAGAGCCTTCTTTGATAAATATCATTTATTTGTTGCCTCAAAATGGTGCACTTTGCGTCAACGTATAAACCAAATTACCATGATCAGGATCCAAGTACTAGGGCTGGGCAACAGCCAGCATCGGAAACTGAGCAGCAACCTGCGGTCGGCGTTAGAGAGCGTTGGCCTACCTGCCGAAGTGGAGCAGGTAACCGAGGTAGACGATATCCTGCGGTATAAAGTTAGCTCTATTCCGGCTATTTTGTTAGAAGGGCAGGTCGTTTTTGAGAACGGCCACATGCCCAGTATTGAGGAGTTGCGCGAAATTCTCTCTGTTGTCGCTTCTGCCAGCTGACATTCCAAACGTTCGAGGTTCAAAGGTTCAAGGTAATGGGCCCTGAACACTGAACTTCGAACACCGAATCTTCCTTCACGGCTAATATCCCAGGATTTTCATCATTTCCTCCGCCGATTGTGCCGGTTGATAGAGTTTATCAACAATATTGCCCTGAGCATTTTTGTAGATGATCACGTGCTTGGGCGATGGGATGAGGCAATGCTTGATCCCCCCGTAGCCGCTGATAGCGTCCTGATAGGCTCCGGTGTGGAAAAATCCGAGATAAAGCGGTTCAGGGTCAGTGGAATTGTAAGCCGGAAGGTAAACCTGGCTTTCGTGAACCTCTGAATTATAGTAATCGGAGTTGTCACAGCTCAGCCCACCGATATTGGCCCGTCTGTACTCATTGTACCATTTATTGATCGGCAGGAGGATGAAGCGTTCACCGATGCCCCAGGTATCCGGCAGGGTCGTCATCAGGGAGTTGTCGATCATATACCACAACTCAGCGTCATTTTGCAGCTTTTGCCCCAGCACCGAAAAGATGGTGGCGCCGCTTTCTCCAACAGTGTACTTGCCGAACTCGGTAAAGATATCCGGCTCGGGGATCTCCTCCTCCTCACAAGACTGCATGATGAGGCTGACGATCTCCTTGACCATATACTTGTAATCGAACTCGAAACCCAGTGAGTTGCGAATGGGCATACCGCCACCAATATTAATGGCCTTGAGGTCTTCGCTCTGGCGTTTGAGCTCGGAGTACACTTTAATGGCCTTTTTCAGTTCTCCCCAGTAATAGAGGGAATCCTTAATGCCGGTATCCACAAAAAAGTGGAGCATCTTGAGCTGAAACTTGGGATTGTCCTTGATCCGCTCTTTGAAGAACGGCACCACATCAGCATTGCGGATACCAAGGCGCGAGGTATAGAATTCGAAGTTGGGTTCTTCCTCGGTGGCTACCCGGATACCGACCTTGCACTTGCCCTTGACGTACTTTTCATAATAGTCGATCTCTCCCATATTGTCAAGGACAGGCACAACATTTTCAAAACCGTCGTTGATAAGGGCGACGATCTTCTCCAGATAGTCGGGTGTTTTAAACCCGTTGCAGACGATGATGGTCTCTTCATCCAGCTTGCCTTTCTTGTGAAGGCGGCGAATGAGGTCGATATCAAAGGCTGAAGAGGTTTCCAGATGGACGTTGTGCCGCAGTACTTCGTTGAGCACGTAGCTGAAGTGACAGCTTTTGGTGCAGTAGCAATAGAAGTATTTGCCCTTGTACCCCATAGATTTCATGGCCCGGGTAAACATGTTCCGGGCCTTTTTGATCTGTGAGCCTATCTTGGGCAGATAAGTAAGTTTCAGAGGAGTTCCGTATTTGCGGATCAGGTAGATAAGGGGTACACCGTTAAAAACCAGGTACCCATCTTCAATGTCGAAGCCTTCCTGAGGGAAATAGAAGGTCTGGTCAATGAGATCAAAGTATCGGTTGGTAACTGCCAATTTGCCTATGTTTTAATATCTGGCCAGAATTAATGAACTTCAACGCACCGTAAGGGTAGCCCGTACCGGAGCGCTGCAAAAGTAGTTGGAAATTCTGAGAAATGCTCAACGTAAGGCAGCTATTTCTAAAGACTATATCTACCTTTGTTCCTCCAAAAAAGACAGTACTATGGAAAAACTGGATGCCCTCAACCAGGTTGCCGCATTTCACCGGACTTTCAAGCACCCGGTCGTGCCCCAGCCTGGTATCCCTTCTGAGCAGCGCTGCCGCCTGCGTGTGGCCTTGCTGGCCGAAGAACTCAAAGAACTGCAAAAGGCCATTGAAGACCGCGATATCGTCGAAGTGGCCGATGCGTTGTGTGACCTTCAGTATGTACTCTCCGGCGCTGTGCTCGAATTTGGCCTTGGCGAAAAGTTCAAAGCCCTCTTCGATGAAGTGCAACGCTCCAATATGAGCAAAGCCTGTTCTACACGCGAAGAAGCCGAAGCTACCATAAAATACTACCAGGAGGAAAAAGGCTTCGAAAGCTATATGCTCGAAGCCGACGGACACTGGCTCGTCTACCGCAAATCCGACAATAAGACCCTCAAATCCATCAACTACTCGCCGGCGAACCTGGAAAGGATACTGAAGGAAGGCTGAGGGAGGTGTGATGTGCGATGTGCGATGTGCGATTTTTTATGGGGCGCTCTGGTAGCAGCCCTTCCACCCGCCCTACATCGAAAATCAAACGTCACCAATCAAACATCAAAAATCAGAAGGCCGGCAGGGCATTCTTCCGCAAAAGCGTACTTTGTTCAACGTCTTGACTCTTCACTACAATAAACCGGCTATGAAGAAATTGTTCCAGGCGCTTTGGGTAGCCCTTCTGTTCCTTTTCCTGATGCCTCAGCCCCTGGAGGCGCAACGCCATCGCCGGCGCCACCAGCAGCGGTTCAAGGCGGGACTGATCCTGGGGGGTAACCTCTCGCAGGTGGACGGCGACCGTTACAGCGGTTTCGACAAGGCCAATCTGCAGTTCGGGGTGTCCGGTGCAGCTGTACTAAGCGATCATGCCGAGCTGGCGGTTGAATTCCTCTACGCCGGCAGGGGCAGCAGAACAGAAAGTGATAAAAACAATGCGCTGGGAGAGAAGGACCGCCGCATTGACCTGCGCTATATGGAGGTGCCCATCCTTTTCCGGTACAGGAAGAAGCCGGAAGAACCCTCTTCCTTCTTCGAACTGGGTTTTTCCTTTGGCCGTATCATTCGCTCTCAGGTGACAGAGCCGTCATTGCCGGCCGACGGCTTCATTTTCCGCGAGCTGGAAACGGATTTCAATAAGAATGAGCTCACGCTGCTGGGCAGCTATGGCCTGCAAGCGTCCCGCCACCTGAAGTTTAAATTCCGCTTCGGCTTCGCTATGACACAGTTTTACGACAACCCTGCTCCTAAAGAAGAACGCCCCCCCGGCAGCATATTCCTGGGGAACGCAGAGGAACGCATTTCCTTCCTGCGCAATTACTATATGGCCCTCATGGCCCATTATCAGTTTTGAGTTGTATTTTTGCCCGCGTTCGGCCCGGAAGCGCCAGATTCTTCTGGTGCGTATCAAAATGACTGTTATGGCTTACAACATGGATACTATTCGCCTTTTCCTGTTTTCCAGTATGATGGCCCTGTACCTCCCCGCGCTGGTATTCGGGCAGGGCAGCGGGCTGCCGCTGGGCAACCCCGCCTACCACATCCTGGACCGCCTGGAGATCAAAACGGGACGCCTCACGCCGCACCATTCCTCGCTGAAATACTTCCTGCGCAGCGACGTGGCCGCTTACGCCCTGGGCATCGATACGGCCCTCTTGCCCCTGACGATCCGGGATCGGCGCGACCTGTATTACATCTTCCGGGACAACAACGAGTGGCTCGTCACTTCCCGCTTTCCGACCCGCATCGCCGGCCCGCGGGAGCGTATTTTTTCAGATACGTTCATCACTCAGGTGGAGGCCAGTATGGAGAACCCGCGCTACACGATCCGCGAAAAGCCCTACCTGGGTTTTCTGTATCCTACCCCCGCCAATATGGTAGAGGTGAACGATAAGTTCTTCCACATCCGGGCCAACCCGTTACTGGACTTCAAGCTGGCCAAAGAGCAGGACGACAGCGAGCTGATCTTTACCAATCTTAGGGGCGTAGAGCTTCGTTCGGGCATTGACGACCGCATCTACCTCTACTTCAACATCACAGAGACACAGGCCCGCTTCCCGAACTACGTCAACCAGCGTATCCGACAGGACCGGGCCCTGCCGGGGGCGGGGCTTTTCAAAGGCTACCGCAGCCAGATCTTCGACATCACCAACGGTTATGATTACCTCAACGGGCAAGGCTACCTGGCGTTCAACCTTACGCGCCACGTCGGCCTGCAGTTCGGCTACGGGCGCAACTTCATCGGCAACGGCTACCGCTCGATGCTGTTGTCCGACTTTTCCAATAACTACCTCTACCTGAAGGCCAACTGGCGGGTGTGGAAGCTGCATTACCAGAACCTCTTTCTGGAGCTCGCCGCCCAGTCGAACGCCGGCCTGGGCGCCAACGAGGTGCTGCCCCGCAAGTACATGGCGGCCCACTACCTCAGTTTCCAGGCCCTTCCCAACCTGAGCTTCGGCATCTTCGAAGGGGTCGTCTTCGACCGGCAGGACGGCGGGTTCGAATTCCAGTATCTCAACCCCGTCATCCTCTACCGCGCTGTCGAACACGGCCTGGGCAGCCCCGACAACGTGCTCATCGGCCTGGACGCCAAGTGGAATTTCCTGAACCACTTCCAGCTCTACGGCCAGCTGATGCTCGACGAATTCAAGTTCAGCGAACTGTTCATCGAGCGGCGCGGCTGGTGGGGCAATAAATACGGCCTGCAATTGGGAATGAAGTACATCAACGCCTTCGGCCTGGACCACCTCGACCTGCAGGCCGAGTTCAACCAGGCGCGCCCTTACACCTATACGCACCGCGACAGTTCTTCCAGCTATACCCACTACAATCAACCACTGGCCCACCCCCTGGGCGCCAACTTCCGGGAGGCCCTGTTCATCGCTCGCTATCAGCCGTTTAAAAAAGTGTGGCTCGAAGGGCGCTTCATCCGCGCCGAGTTCGGCGAAGATGCCAATACCCGCCAGAACTGGGGCGGCAATCTGCTCAAATCGCACGACAGCCGCGAGCAGGAGTACGATAACGTGATCGGGCAGGGCGTCAACGCCACCACCAACCTGCTGGGGCTGGATGTGAGCTACATGCTGGCTCACAACGTCTGGATCGACCTTCACTATTTCTACCGAAAAAAGGACAGCGAGGACGACAAGCTGGATGATTCTACGCAGTACTTCGGTGGTGGCGTGCGCATCAATATTGCGAAGCAGCGGATGGATTTTTAGGCGCATCCAAACAGGATGTCCATTGTGAAGGCGTTTTCGACGAGGCCTATGCTGTGTTTGTTGGGGGGGATCCCAAAGCTGGTGATCAAAGTGAGGAAAACCTGCTTACCGGTGTTGGTTACGTCAATAAAGATGGACACTTTGTTTCGTAGGTTTTCCGCATCGGCTTTGGTAAGGCTGACGGCGCCTTTGAGAAATTTCAGTTCGCAAATATGGATCACCTGGTCATTCCGGCCGATCAGAAGGCCGATCTGAATGCCGGGGCCTATTTGCAAAGACCTCTATTACGATTACTGGAACGAAGACAAGCAGGCCTTCACCTACCTGGCCCTGGCCAGCGCGGCCTATCAGCTGGAGCATGTGGAAGCAGGGAGGCGGCGGTAATGCGGAAAATTCTTATATTTATCCGCAACGAAGCGTGCTTTCTCAAAATGTTTTCTTACCGGATTGCCGATGGCCCTTGTGCCTGCTTTCGGCGGTTGTACCACCAGAAACTGGGGAATGGCGCTTCTCTGTTTTTTTCTGACCACTAAAAAAGACTGCGCCATGAAGAAACATGCACTAACCGTTTTTCTATTACCCCTTGTTTTTTTGCTCAATGCTCAGCCTGTTCTGGTCTCCGACTTCAACCCCGGCGGCGCCGACGGTATGAACGAATTTAACTTTCAGGCCCACTACCTGGGCGATCGGATGATCTTTCCGGCTATTAGTGCCGATGCTGGTGAGGAACCGGCCGTGCTGGAAGACGGAGAAATGCGCCTGCTCAAGGACATCAACCCCGGCACCGCAGATTCGGCGCCCAGAGATTTTATCACCTTCAACGGCCGCCTCTACTTCGTGGCCGATGACGGCCAGAACGGCAGCTCCATCTGGTCTACCGACGGCACCGAGGAGGGCACCGTCCTGGCCATCGCCCTCAACGGCGCCCCCGGTGCGCGGGCGGAGGGGTTAACGGCTACGGAGGCCTACGGGTTGTTCTTCACCTACGGCGGCACGCTGTACCGAAGCCCTGACGGCTCGGATGTGGAAGAGGTGTTGAGTGATGTGAATTTCGAGGAAATATATGGGAAAGGCTCGGCCAACTACGCCCTATACGGTGACGGCATCGCCTTCCTGCGCAAGGCCAACACCACTACGCTGGAGTTGTACGCCTTCAATGGCGTTCTGGTAAAGCTGGGGCAGGATCTGGAGACTTCCTTCACTGCCCGCGCCTACGGCCTGGGGGAGGTGGCCGGGGGGCTGGTATTCGCCCGTCAGGGCAGCTTAAGCCAGCCCGAGCTGAACGCTACCTTTGCCTACAATGCGGCACAGGACACCATCGTCGAAATGCCCATTGGCAAGATTGACCGCTTCCTCAACCTCGACAACCAGCGGCGCATCGGTTTCATCGACAACACCAACACCTTCTACGCCCTTACTGCTGACCCGCTGGAGGCGGCCGCCCTGGTAGCCGGGGTGGACCCCGGCCTTTCGGGTTCTGCTCCGATAGAACACGCTGTGGCGGTCGGTAAAACGGTGTTCCACGCCGATTCTCCGGGCAGCTTCAGTGAGTTCGTCGCTATTACCGGGGGTACCGGAGCCTCCACCACCGGCCTGTTGACGACGTCCAGCCAGCCCTTCCTGTCCAATATGATCGCTTTTGATAAGTACGTCTTTTTCGCCGCCGGCACCCAGAACGGCTTCGATGCCGAGATCTATTACGTAGATACGGAAACCTCCTCCGCCCACAGCATCTATGCCTACCCGGACAATACCGGCACCTACAAGAGCGTACAGCCGGTGGGCGTTCAGAACGGCCGCCTCTATTTCGCCAGCGCGGTGGACGGAGCGGTAGGGCGGGAGCTCTATTCCATTGAAACCGGCATTGCCGGCCTGTCGGCCAGCAGCTCTGTAGCCGCTCCGGATGATGTACGGTTCGAATTTCTGGGCAGCGAATTTGTCGTGCGCGCCGCCGAAAGCCGCCCGGTGCGGGTATCGGTGTACGATGCCGCCGGCCGCCTGCTGCGCACCTATCCTACCCGGACGAATGTGGCGGAGCCCGCCGTGCCGGTTAGCGGCCTGCTCTTCTACCAGGTGGAAGGCGAAGGCTGGCGGCTGGTAGGGAAGGGGGTGCGGCCGTAGGGGCGGGGAAACCAGGGTGAGGCTGAGTAAGGCATGGTATGGACGATCTGCCATTCCGGCGGAGATCGGGCCTGGTTTTGCCGGAAGGCCTCGCCGCTGGTGGTAGCCTGGTGGAAATTGAAGAAAAATAAGGTTCAGAAAAACTAAAATTTTCCGATAATAACGGATTGCGTAGCTGCCTTCGACGCTTTTCGGAGGCGCCATTAGGATACCCAAATTTATTTGGGTTCGAAGACGTGTGCAGCAGCGCCTGAAGTGGGATCTACTTCTTCGACGCCAAATAAATTTGGCGCACCGAGGTGCACGTCTCGATAGCTACGCAAAACGTTACAATGAGAAGTTTTTGAAAATGAGTGAGCAATACTGGGACAAATGCTGGAGCCTGATCACCCCCGAATTCGGTATTGATAATAACGAGCCGGCAGCACTCGATGAAGCATTCTGGGATCAGGCCCTCTCCAATATCAAAGAGGTAGCTGAGGGAAATAACTACCTGATCTTTGCCATTCTGTTGCACCGGGAGGAAGAAATAACGGAAGATGCCATCCTGGACCTGTTGTTCTACCATGTGATCAGAAACGAAAGGGTGTTCCGCTTATTCAGGCGTGACCCGGATAAATACGGAAGTATGCAAAGCTCCTTTACGGCTTCCGGGCTGCTTCATTTGAGGGACTATATTCCAAAAGAAAAGTATGAGCGTTTAAAAGAAGACATCCATCTTACCGGCATGAAAGACGATCTTTTGCATTGCACCAGAGAGCAGTTGAAAAAGTTGTTTCCCCAGACATTTCATAATTTCCATAAAAGAGGGCATATTTAAACCTTCATACCATGAGGCCCATTGTGTTCATACTTCTTTATCCGGTGTCGCTAATATTGTTGCTCTTGCTGGTGTACAATGCTATCGAGGAGCGCCTTTTCTCTCAGGGGATAGCCCGGGGCGCTGCAGCCACCCTATTCGTTTGTTCCCTTCTGGCCTTTGTATGGGTGATGGTTAGCCTGGTGAGGGCTTTAAGACAACAAAAATGGAGAAGGGCCATCGGCCAGGTGTTTTTTCTGATCCTGTTCGCTTTGCTGGGCAAGGCGTCCTTCTTTGTGATGATGCTCTACTTTGGGTTGGTGGGTATTTACACTGGAGGGTTCTAAATACAGTGTCAATTAAATTTTGTGCCGCTCATTCATGCGGCGATCATCTTGATCGTACGCATCATCGGCACAGCTGCAATCAGCAGGCCGGGAGCAGCTCCAAAACCTTCAGCTCATCACCTGTCCGACATCCACCTCTTCGAGGTATCCCTTCTCGGTGAAGGCCGGTTGTGGCGCACTTCAAATGTTAAGTTTCCGTAAAATCCACAATTTCCCGGCATTCCTCCCCAAATCCCCTTACCTTTGCGCGCTTATTTGAAAGACGGCTGCCTGTCTGAGGCGGGACACCATTGATAGCCAAAAGGTTGCGGATGGCCTTAAGCCATTCCGACTTCCGCTTTCCGACTTTGTCCAGTGCCAGGCTGATAGCCGAAAAAAAACGCATTCTATGTTGACAGTTCAGGGCCTGGGCCTTCAGTACGGCAAGCGCATTCTCTTCGACGAGGTAGACCTCAAATTCACCCGCGGCAACTGCTACGGCGTTATCGGCGCCAACGGGGCCGGCAAGACCACCTTCCTGAAGATCCTCTCCGGGGAGATCCCGGCCATGAGGGGTAGCGTGAGCCTCGAGCCCGGCAACCGCATGGCGGTGCTCAAGCAGAACCACTTTGAATTTGAAAACGAGGAAGTGTTGAATACCGTCATGATGGGCCACCGCGAGCTCTACGATATCATGCTGGAGAAGAACGCCATCTACATGGACCCCGACGCCACCGAGGCCGACGGCATGCGCGCCGCCGAGCTGGAGAATAAGTACGGCGAAATGGGGGGCTGGACGGCCGAGAGCGACGCCGCCGAACTGCTCAGCAATATGGGCGTAAAGGAAGAGCTGCATTACAAACAAATGAAGGAGCTGAGCGGCCCCGACAAGGTGAAGGTCCTCCTGGCGCAGGCCCTGTTCAACAACCCCGACCTCCTGCTGCTCGACGAGCCCACTAACGACCTGGACGCCGAAACCGTCTCCTGGCTGGCCGACTTCCTGGCCGATTTCAAGAATACGGTCATCGTCGTCTCCCACGACCGCTACTTCCTGGACATGGCCTGCACCCACATGGTGGACATCGACTTCCAGCGCATGCGCATTTTCACCGGTAACTACACCTTCTGGTACGAATCGAGCCAGCTGATGGCCCAGCAGATGGCCAACAAGAACAAGAAAGTGGAGCAGAAGCGCAAAGAAATGATGGAATTCATCCAGCGATTCAGCGCCAACGCGTCCAAATCGCGCCAGGCCACTTCTCGCAAGAAAGCGTTGGAAAAGCTCAGCCTGGAAGAGATACAGCCTTCCAGCCGCAAGTACCCTTACATCAGCTTCCAGATGGAGCGCGAGCCGGGCGGGCAGATCCTGAAAGTGACAAACCTGGGCCGTACCGCCACCGACGGCAACCCGCTCTTCGGACAGGTGTCCTTCACCATCAACCAGGGAGAAAAGATCGGCCTGGTCAGCCAGGAAGCGTCTGCCATGACCGCCTTCTTTGAGGTGCTGGCCGGCAGAGCGCAGGCCCATACCGGCGATTTTGAATTCGGCAAGACGATAAAAGTGGGTTACCTGCCCAATGAAAACGAGGAATACTTCGCCGGGGCCAACGACCTCGACCTTATCAACTGGCTGCGCCAGTACTCAGAAGATAAGGACGAGCAGTTCCTGCGCGGCTTCCTCGGCCGCATGCTGTTCTCCGGGGAAGAGGTATATAAAAAGGCCTCCGTCCTGTCGGGAGGGGAGAAGGTGCGCTGCATGCTCTCCCGGGCCATGCTCCACCAGCCCAACTTCCTGCTGCTGGACGAACCGACCAACCACCTCGACCTGGAGTCTATCACCGCCCTCAACAATGCCCTGCGCGACTTCAAGGGCAACCTCATCTTTACCTCCCACGACCACCAGCTGATGCAGACGGCGGCCAACCGCATCATTGAGATCACCCCCAACGGCATCATCGACCGCCTGATGAGCTTCGAGGAGTTCCTGGCTTCCGAAGAGGTGAAAAAACAGCGGGAGGAGTTGTATAAAGGGTTAGTGGTTTGAAGATAGGGAACGAAGGACTGATGATGCCTGCAGCCGCGGCTGGCCTTTATTGAAATAGGCAATCTAACCGCATTTCTCGAAGTAATACCTGCTTTCCATATCTTCGATGTTTACATTTCGGATGGCCGCTAAAAGCGATTGAAATGAAATGGCCGGAAATGCTGCCTATCGGATAGCTGCCTCCCCCGATATTGGGATGCTGGATTAATGGCAAAGGCTTTTGGGGTGAGGGTTAAAGGCCCGCACTGAGAATCGTTACTTTCATAATCGTTATATTTATAATCATTATAAAAGTAATGATCATAATTGTAATGATTATAAACGTAACGGCCTGGCCCTCGCCCTCCAACGTCCCAAACGTCCCAACATCCCAACATCCCAACATCCCAACTTCCAAACGTCCCAACATCCCAACTTCCCAACTTCCCAACTTCCCAACAATTTTTCTCACATATGAAATAAAAATTATTACATTAGCACATTGTTGCCTGGTTAATAGTGCGTCAAGGAAATTTATTTGACACCCTATTAGCCCTCATCTACCCAAATCAACGAATGGTACAAAATGAAAAACACAAACACCTTTAAATTCCTCCAAAACACCTTTTTCTTCATTTTTCTCACCCTTTCCCTGGCTTCCTGCAGCAGTTTTCCCAAAGCTGTCGGCCTCATCAAACAAGGCGAGGTAAAAAAGGCGGAGCCCCTTTTTCAAAGGTCGCAAAACCATCGGATATACGGGCCGGGCGCCCGGTTCTACCTGGAAAGGATCAAGATCAACCAGAACCCCAACACCCTCGCCTGGTTGGAGATCAATAAAACCTTTTGTCAGCTGGAGGAGGAGGTGGGCCAGTTGCCGGTGCGCCAGATCGTTAAGCTATCCAGGTACGACGCATCGCGGCCGGATATCGTGAAAGCCAGGGAAAACCTGCAAAAGCGCATCGTCGAGCAGATGTCTATTTATGGTACTGTCCCGGAACTGGTGGCATTGGAGGCCGATCCGGCCTGCTGGCCCGAAGGAGCGGTCGACACCGTGCGCGCCATTGTCGTCAACAAGAACATCAACCTCAACCAGGAAGTATACGCCACTGAGGCGGATAAGAAGTGGAAAGGCGTTCCTGCGGTATTGCCTACCGAAGAGCAGATCCGCACCGAGAGAGGCCGGCCGTGCCTGGCGCTGGGTGCGGAGGCCGGCCGGAGCCTCAACTACACAGACGCCACCACCATTTCGGAGCGGTACGCGGATGCCGTACTGCCCGCCAATTATTCCAAATTCTGGCAGATCCGGCAGAATATCTGGAGGCTCTTCCAGGAGTACCATTCCTACTGCGAAATGGATCGCTTCAAGGCGGAACACCCGGATAACAACATGGCCCAGGATTGCTGGTTCGACAATGCGCAGGACACGCTCTGCCTCGGCCAGTTGCGCCCATTGCTGGCCTTCCATCGCAACAACCCGCATACCGGCCTGGATAGGTACATTTGTTTGCAGATCCTGTGCCTGTACAATTTCGCGGAAGACGCCGATGGCCTCAACCCTGCAGAGCGCAAGCAGGTCGAAGATATAGAGCTGATGTTCAAGATCCAGCATCAGTTGGTGGCTTGTGAGCAGCGGTTCGATTCGACAGAACTGATCGCCAAAATCGTTTACCTGGCCAATAAATACCAATACCACGAGCTGGTGTTCGAACTGGCAGTGAAGGCTGCGGATCATTTTGCTGGCAATGGGCGCCTTGCCCTGGCCCGGGAAGCCTTGGAGGCCTTCCGCCCCTTGTTCCCGGATACGGCAGTGTGTACACCTGCCCTGTATTTCCAGGAGCGGAAGCAGGAGTGGTTTGACGGTTTTGCTTCCCAGTTGAGCAGGGCTGGCGAGAAGATGGTGTTGCCCGAACCGGCCGCCGCCTGGAATACGGACAGCCACGATGAGTACGCCCTCGTCTCCTGGGGAGAAACCGATGAAGTGTTCTTCGTCCGGCAAAACCGGGAAGACGGTACGGCCAAGGTGATGACTTCGAAACGGAAAGGGCAAGCCTGGACGAAGCCGGCTCCGGTAGCGGAGCTATCGGTTTCTGATGATGTCGTTCCGCTTTCCATCAGCTCCAATGGACGGCTACTGCTTTTAAGGTCGCAAGGAGAATTAAAGTATGCGCACCGGCCGGATGCCAACCGCCCCTGGTTTGAACCCGTCGCAATGTCTGTACCCGGCCGGTTTGCCGGCAACGCCTGGATCTCTCCTGACGATTCCCTGCTGCTTATGGAATATTATGTTACGCCTACCAGTGCGCTGGCCGAGCCGAAAAAGGACCTTGCCGCAGCCCGCCTGGGAAGTGACGGCAAATATGGAAACGCTATCCCTTTGAGTGAAGTGGTCAACCTGCCCAGGTCCAGCGAAGGAAACCCGGGTATGGCGCTCGGCGGCCGGTTGTTGTTCTTTACCTCCGACCGCCTCGACGGATTGGGCGGCAAGGACATGTACAGCGTCAAGCTGACAAAACCGCGAGACTGGGAGACGATGGCGGAACCGTTGAACCTCGGCCTGCAACTGAATACCGTTTACGAAGACCACGGGCTGACCTACTTTTCCGAGTATACCGGAATGGCGTACTTCCATCGTACCAGGGAGTGTTCGGATGATATGGACATCTGGCGGTTGAAACTGGGCGCTGAGGTGTTCCCCGAAAATGCGATGCGCCTGGCTGGCCTCGTTGTCGATGAAAACGGGAAGGCCATCGGAGGCGGGTTCATGGAGTTTACCCCGGATTATCAACTGGATGTCCATTCTCAGCCCATTTCTTCTAAGGGCACCTACACTTACACCGTTCCCGACAGTACGGAAGTGGTCCGTCTTTTCCCAGAGATCCCCGGCTACTATTCCGAGCGGGACACCACCCACTTTCTGGCCAACGTCGCTAAGGGGGAGATCATTCGCGATACCTTCGTGCTCACCTCCTTTGACTATATCCGGCGGAATTACCGGCTCGTGCACAGCACGTTCTTCAACGGGACAGCGCAGTTTGACAATCCCAACAAGGCTTACCCCGAACTTACCCGCCTGGCCAGGATCGCTACCCGCATGGGCGCCGAACTTCACCTGGAGGGCCATACCGATGGCTCCGGGCTGGAATCCGGCAATCAGGAATTGTCCCTCCAGCGCGCCCGGTCGGTCAAGCAGTTCCTGGTTGAGAAATGCGGTTTCGGGCCGGATAAAATATTTGTATATGGCTATGGCGAGTCTCGCCCCATTTGCTCCAATGATACGGAGGAGGGCCGGCGCTGCAACCGAAGGGTGGAGGTGGTGTTTAAAATGCCGGTGCTGGAAGGAAAACGAGCCTCAGCAAGGGAGTGATGGGATACCTGTCGGATGGCTTGGCGGTTAGATGGCTGGATTTTTTGATGGTTGGAAGAGCCGCCGCCAACCATTCAGCAATTTGCCGACAGACTATTTTCATTCGCAAATGATCGTTACTTTTGTAATGATTATAAAAGTAATCATTATTTTTGTAACGGTATCACTCCATTAAGTAGTTGGACACATTTAGCATAACCATATAACAATCCAACAATATAACCATAGCCCCAAGAACAAAGCTGTTGACGCCGTATTTCCGAAGCAGTATGAGTTACAATAAATTAGGTCCAGCTACTTACCATAACCCCATCAATCCTCCTCCTCCAGGATCTCCTTCACCCGCCCCACTTCTCCCGTTTCCAGGCGCACCTTGATGCCGTGCGGGTGGCTGGGCGATTTGGTGAGTATCCTGTCGACATAACCTTCCGTGAGCGCCCCGGTACGCTGGTCCTCTTTCATGACGATGCGGACCAGCATGCCGGGTTTGATGTTTGACCGTTTGGTGCCTTCCATGTTTTTTTCTGTAAAGATAATCAATCGCGCTGCCTGATAGGGGCGGACAGCGCGATTGATTATCTTTACGTACACCCGGCAACTCCTGCTGACGACGGCAGCACTTGTCATAAAAGGCAGGTAGCGCACGTCATCTTCTGTTGAGGTGCCCAAGTTTAGAGGCTGTTAGGTGTGTATGGATAAAAAAAATTCAACTTCAGTTACTTTTTCTTTGCGGAGGACATAATTGAAAAGGGAAGTGGCACATTGGAATGTCTTTCAATCACTTAAATCCTGCTTTTATGAACGTCTACGCATTTATTACCCCCCTGGTCCTTATCCTTCTCATTGCCGAGCTGGCGGTCTGCCTGCGCCGGGGCAACGGCTACTACAACTTTCAGGACACAGTGGCCAACCTGGCCACTGGTATCGGCAACCAATGCGTCAACCTGGCCGTGGCGCTGTTCGTGTATCACTTCTATGGCTGGTTGTACCAGTTTGCCCCCTGGCAGGTAGCGCCTACGTGGTACAACCTCTTTTTATTGTTGATCCTGCAAGACTTTATTTTCTACTGGTTTCACCGGACCGGGCACAGCATCAATATCTTCTGGGCAGCGCATATGCCTCACCATTCTTCGGAAGAGTTGAACCTCTCGGTGGGCATCCGCGCCAGTTTTACCCAACGCCTGTTCCAGTTCCTGTTTTTCGATTGGATACTGGTCCTGTTCGGCTTTTCTCCGGAGATGGTCTACAGTATAGCTGCTGTCCACCTGTTCCTGGCCTATTGGCACCATACCCGGCTGATCCACAAGTTGGGGTGGTTTGAGAAATGGTTCGTTACACCATCTCACCACCGGGTGCACCACGGGGTGAACACCCAATACCTGGATAAGAACTTTTCGGAGTTCCTTATCATCTGGGACAAATGGTTCGGCACCTTCGAGGAAGAGCGCGAGCCGGTCTGTTATGGTGTCACCCATCCACCGCGTACATGGAATCCTATTGCCATCAACTTCCAGTTCTGGAAGCAACTGTGGGACGATGCCGTGGCGGCCCCGTACTGGTGGGATAAGATCCGGATCTGGTTCATGCCATTAGGCTGGCGGCCTCGTGGGGTAGGGGATGGGCATATTCCCCGGATCGGCTATACCCTGGAGGAGCAGGTGAAGTTCCAGAGCCAACCCATTCCTGGTTCTGGCCCTTACCTTAACGTACAGATCATAGGCGGACTGACATTTATGTTCTTTACCATCAACCAGGGTTTCCCTTTCAGCTGGCCGGAGCGGCTGCTGATGAGCGCCGCGATCTTTGTGATGATCATCGCCTGGGGTGGGCTGCTGCAGTCAAAAAAATGGGCCAAAGGGCTGGAATCCGCCCGCTTGCTGCTAATGGGGGCTATTTTGCTATGGGTGCTTCAACGGCACGGAATGGGCTCCTGGTTCGGAGGGGCAGGGATCGCTGTGTTGCTGTGGTGCGGCCTTTCCCTGCTTTGGCTGAGGTATAAAACTTTGGAGCTGGCCCAGGCAGCCTCGCCAGTGGAGTAATACACCCCACTATTGTTTTTCCAAATTTCTGTCTAATCTCATCTTATCTCGTTTCAGATGAACCTGGTAAATACCCAGACCCTGTTGCTGGCGGCAGTGCTGAATCTGCTGTGTTGTTCCTCTTGTGGCGTGCTGACGGCCCTATGGCGGTTAACGCCGGATACCGACGACTATAAGCATTCTCCCAGCCGGCGGATCGAGCCGGCGGCGGAAACTTTCAATTTTAACTATCCCGCTTCCGAGAATCAGCTGGGGCAGCAACTGCACCTTTCCCTGCACTTTGTCCAAAACCTGGTTACCCTCGATGAGTTTGTCCGCCAGTATGGCACGGAGGCTTTCCTCATCATTCGGAACGATACCATTCTCTACGAAAACTATCCCAATGGCCATCATGATTCCAAGCCGGTCACTACTTTTTCTTTAGCCAAAGCGATCATGGCGACCCTGGTGGGTATGGCCATTCAGGACGGATATTTGAAAAACCTGCAGCAGCCTGTCACCGATTTCCTTCCCGAATTTGAAGAGCGTGGATTCAGGGAGGTTACCCTCCATGACCTGTTGCGGCATACCTCTGGAATTCGCTTCTCCAAGTCTTTGATCAACCTGAATTCCGACCAGGTGCAATTCTATTATGGGCACCGCCTTCGGAAACGGATGGCCAATCGCAGCCTGAAACACCCTCCCGGCACTCATTTTGATTATCACAGTGCCAATACTCAGTTATTGGCGCATATCCTCGAAAAGGCTACGGGAAGAAGATTGTCAGAGTATTTAGAGGAAAAGATCTGGCAGCCTCTCGGGATGGAGGGAGAAGCTTTCTGGTCACTCGACCGAAAAGGTGAGGAGGGGGTAGAAAAAGCCTTCTGTTGCTTGCAGGCCCGGGCGCTGGATTTTGCCAGAATTGGCCGCCTCTGGCTAAATCAGGGCAACTGGAATGGCCGCCAGGCCCTGCCGCCTTTCTGGATGGATACGCTTATGGCTCCCGGCCCTGTACCCACCGGCGCTTACCATTGCGGGTTTACCCTCTGTTCTTCTCCCTGCCGGGCCTATATGGCTTCCGGCCTGATGGGGCAGATCATCTACGTGGCGCCCGAGAAGCAACTGTTGATCCTGCGCTTCGGCGAACACAAAAAGGAATACTCCATCAACTTCTGGAAGGATATTATGCAGCAGCTTGCCGATGGGTTGTAGGCTATTATGCAATCACCTTATTCACCAGTTCCTGGGCTTCCTTCTGCAGCCGGCGCAGGTGTTCCTCTCCTTTGAAGCTTTCGGCGTAGATCTTGTAGATGTCTTCCGTTCCCGAGGGCCGGGCGGCGAACCATCCGTTGGCGGTAACGGCTTTGAGGCCGCCAATGGAGGCGCCGTTTCCGGGCGCCTCGGTGAGGATGGCCTCGATCTTTTCACCGGCCAGCTCGGAAGATGTGACCTGAGCTGCCGACAGCTTTTTGAGCTTCTCCTTCTGGGCGGGCGTTGCCGGAGCGTCAATTCGCCCGTAGGCCGGCTCGCCGAACTCGCGGGTAAAGCCCTGGTAGATCTCCCCCGGGTCTTTGCCGGTTCGTGCCGTGATCTCGCCGGCGAGCAGGGCGGCGATGATGCCGTCTTTGTCGGTCGACCAGGCCCGCCCGTCGCGGGTGAGGAAAGAGGCGCCGGCGCTTTCTTCCCCTCCGAAACCCAGCGAGCCGTCGAACAGGCCGTCGACGAACCATTTGAAGCCAACCGGCACTTCCACAAGCTTGCGGCCGAGCCGGGCGGCCACCCGGTCGATCATCTGGCTGCTGACGAGCGTCTTGCCGATACCGGTATCCGCTTTCCACTGCGGGCGGTGGCGGAACAGGTAGTCGATGGCCACTGCCAGGTAATGGTTGGGAGGCATCAGGCCCACGCTGCGGGTGACGATGCCGTGGCGGTCGTGGTCGGTATCACAGGCAAATGCGACCGGATAATCATCCTTCAACTGGATGAGGCGTTGCATAGCGTATGGAGAGGAGGGGTCCATGCGGATCTTTCCGTCCCAGTCTAGTGACATGAACCGGAAGGTAGGGTCCACTTCCGTATCGACAACGGTGAGGTTGAGCCGGTAGTGTTCGGCAATATGCCCCCAGTAGTGAACACCGGCGCCCCCCAGCGGGTCGACGCCCATCTCCAGGCCCGAAGAGCGGATAGCCTCCATGTCGATCACCTGGCCGAGGCCCTGGACATAGGCGCCCAGGTAGTCGTAGCGGTGAGTTGTCGGGGCCTTTAGCGCCCGTTGGAGGGGCATGCGTTTTACTTCTTTCAGCCCGCCGGCCAGCATTTCGTTTGCCTTGGCCTCTATCCAGGCGGTGACATTGCTCTCGGCTGGCCCGCCGTTCGTCATATTGTACTTGAAACCACCGTCCTCCGGCGGGTTGTGGGAGGGGGTGATGACGATGCCGTCGGCCAGCCCTGATGAGCGGCCGCGGTTGTAAGCGAGAATGGCCTGACTGACCGCCGGGGTCGGCGTATACTCGTCTCCGGCGGCGATCATGGTTGCCACACCGTTAGCGGCCAGTACTTCGAGAGCGGTGGCTTGCGCAGGCTCGGATAAGGCGTGGGAGTCGATGCCCATAAATACAGGGCCGTTGATGCCTTCCTTTTGCCGGTATAGGCAGATGGCCTGTGTTGTCGCCAGGATGTGGTGCTCGTTGAAGGCCAGCTTCAGGGAGGAACCCCGGTGGCCGGAAGTGCCGAAAGCAACCCGCTGTTCCGGGGCAGATGGGTCGGGTTGCCCGGTAAAGTAGGTGGTGATGAGGCGTGGAATATTGACCAGTTGTTCAGGGGTAGCGGTTTTGCCGGCACGAGGGTGGAGTGTCATGGATCGTATTTTTTCGGTAAACCCGGGGTTTGGCTTCACAAGTTTTCCCGCGTTTATCCTGTAGGACTTGCTAAGCTTTACTCCGGCGGTTAGTTGCCCGACAAATATACGAAAATGTGAATTATGCCGGTCAGGGGCAAAATCGTCCTGTAGGTGCGAAATGTTGGTAGAACCGCTGAATGAAATAAGAAAGAGCCAGGCAGCCCTTGCGGCCACCTGGCTCTTCTCTTGTTCTATCCTATCGGAAGCTGATTATTCGATGATAATCATCTTCTTGGTAGCAGTGTATTCAGACGTCTCAACGGTGTAGTACAGTACTCCGGCCGCCGGCAGGTCGTTAGCGTTCAACACTACGTTGTTGTAACCCTTAACGCCGTCCACGCGGACCAGCTTCAGTACTCTGCCCGTTACGTCGCTTACCGTCAGCGTTACCGTGTCGTCAACCGGCAGGTTGAAGCCCACCAGCGTCTCACCCTTGAACGGGTTCGGCGTGTTCTGGTACAGCTCGAAGCTCGCTGCCGTGGCAGCCTTGCCCGAGAACGTTACCGCTACGCCCTGGTAGTCTCCATTGGTGCGGTAGGCTTCCGCCTTCGTGACCCGGGAGCTGGCGCTCAGCAATTCGCTCAGCTGTGCATCCGCCTTAGCGCGGAATACCAGGCTGAACATCACGCTGTTGTCCGCTGCCTTGCCGTTCCAGCTCGTGGTGATGAGCCCTTCGCTGGCGTACGCCAGGCCGAAGTTCTCTTCGGTAGCTACTCCACTGATAATGTCTACCAGTTCCAGGGCGCTGTTGTCGAACACCAGCGTGGCCTGGTAGCCTTCGATGGAAGCAACGTCCGCTGCCGTGAACGCTACAGTGTACTCACCGCCGGCCTTCACCTCAGCTTCTTCTACATTCAGGGCAAACGTGCCGGCAAACGTACGGCCACTAACGCCCATCAGGGCGTTGGCCTCCGCATCGCCGTTCACATCGCCAATCTTCACAGCCACAAAGTCCGCTCCGTTGATGCCCGTGCCCGGAAGGTTGTTGATGTTCACCACTTCGGGGAACTCCTCAAACCATGGGTTCGATGCATTCGGGAACTGGTAGGCAGCTTCCACAAAGCGCCAGCTCGTGTTGTTGCCGAACTCCGTGTCGATCGACAGGATCAGCTTGCGCAGCTGGATCAGGTCAAGCGTCGTGATCGACTTGCTGTTGTTCACGTCGGCGGCGATCATCTTGTACGGGCTGCCCAGCGGCTGCACGCCCAGGATGTGCTTGCTGATCAGTACCAGGTCGAACGTCGATACCCCGTTGAGGTAGTTCGAGTTCAACTGCGGCGTAACCGTATAGTCATAGCCTTCCTGCAGGCCGGCAAACTCGTATTCGCCATCCGCTGCCGTGGCCATCGTCATGCTTGTCTGTCCGGACAGGCTCACCTCTACATTCTGCACTGCCATGTCTTCCTCGGTGTTGATCGCACCCGAAGCCCCTACCGTCAGCGGGCCAGGGCCGCACAGGTTCATGTTGTCCTGTACCAGGATGTAGGTCTCGCAGAAGTCGCTGTTGCCAGCTCCGTCGTATGCCCAGATCTCAACCACCAGCGTGCCCGTGTCGGCGCACGTCAGTACGATGCCCGTAGAGTCTACGTTCGGCGCATCGCCCGCGCGGTTGATCGAGTACTTCACAGGGCCCGTGCAGTCGCCCATCGGCGATACTACAAAGTCGCTCGCCCAGATCGCCATGCGGCCTTCATCCGGTACATCGTCCCCATTCAGGTCTACCGGCATCAGCTCGATAGCCAGGCCGTTGATGCATACCGGCGACGGCGCCTTGCAGTCTACCACACAGAAGTCCAGCAGCTCGCTGTTCACGTTGCCGCAGCCATCTTCTACGTGTACTTCGAAGGCGTGGCAGCCGATCGGGAAGCGCCCGCTCAGCGTATAGTCCGGATAGGTGCCCGTCAGCGTGAAGTCGTCAAACGCTCCATCCGTCAGGTCCTGAAGGTTGAAGTCGATCGTGCCGTCAGCGCCGGCATCCAGGAATACCTTGATCGTCAGGTCGTCCGGAGTACAGTTCTCGTCGATCTGGAAGTCCAGGTTCACCAGGCCGGTGCACGTTACGTTGTCGTAAGAGCAGAAGTCCTCAGGCGTGGAGCTGATCTCCGGGTCGATGTCGTCGTATACCTTGATGATCTGAGTGTACTGGTAGTAACCGCCATCGTAGTCCACCTTGCGCCAGAAGTCATCGATGCCGTTGCAGATGTTCTGGAAGGCCAGCGGTACGTTGTTCGGCTCGGTCTCGTCGTCATCGCGGTCGATGTAGTTAAACCCGCCCGGGCGGTGCAGTACCCATACTGCTTCGTCGCCAGGGGCGCCGTCGCAGTCCTCATCGCGGCCGATAACCAGCGGCTGGTCATCCTGCCCGTCATACTGGCACCAGTTGATCACCTTCCACTTGCGGAAGATCTTGTAGCACTCGTCTCCGGAGGCGGAGAAGAACTCGTCGGTATGGTTCACGGCCAACAGGTCGCAGCCGATCTCTTCGTAAATTACGCTATCCGGGTCTGCTACGCCGCATACGGCCTCAGCATCCGCCGGGAACTTGATCTCAAAGTTGTGTACCTCCGTGATCGTGATCACCTGCTGGCAGAAGTTCACGCTCTCGTTGCCGTTCACGTCGATGGCGCGGAAGCGGCGGATAACCGTGCCGGAGCCACACTCCAGGTCCGGTACCGGCGGCAGTTCGCGCTCGTAAGAACCGCAGTTGTCCTCAGAGGTAGCATCGCCGAACAGCTGCTGCAGCTGAAGCGTATCCAGCGGGTCAAAGCTGTAGGGCAGTGCATCGCAGGCAACGCTTCTCGGAGCCGGCGCGTAGCAGTACGGGCGGGCCTTCTCTTCCGGTACGATGTCCAGCCAGCAGGTGTTGATGTTGCCGGCCTTGTCGATGACGCGCATCTCGATCGTGATCGTTTCGCCTACGTCACAGCAGAAGAAGTCTACATACGGGCCCCAGTTGGAGAAGCCGCTGCCGCAGTTGTAAGTCAGGATATTGAACTTGTTACGGCGCACTTCGATCCGGTCGATGGCACAGTTGTCGTTCGAACCTTCATTGATGTCCGTAGCGTAAAGGCGCGTGCGTACGTTGGCCAGAGGCCCTACGTAGCTGGCATCGCCACCGCCGATGGATACATGCAGGTTGTCGTCACAAGAAGCCGTCGGCTCGATCAGGTCCGCTACCGTGAACGGGCAGTATTTAACCGTCGTATTGCCGCAGTCGTCCTCTACTGTATAGCGGAAGTAGTGGTTGCCGGCAGGGATGCCGCTTACCAGGCGCGTCGGGGCGTTCCACGCAATTACGCGGACAACTACCGTATCCGTGCGCGTGCCGGTAACGATGCCGTACTGGTTCGTTACTTCTACTTCTACTTCTGTTACGATCTCCGTGTGTACTTCGTACTCAGAGCAGTTGTCCGTTACCGTCGGCAGCGGCACAGAGAAGCTGCCGGTGCAGGAGAACGGGCTGGTCGAGTATACCGTCTGGGCAGGGCAGGTAACTGCCGGGGCAGTGTAGTCCCCTACTTTGATCACCTGTGCGTCAACGGCGATGTTGTCACCGTCGCACCAGTCGATCACCGTCCAGTCGCGCACGAACTTGAACGCGCCGGCACAGACGTTAACCGGGGCGCGGTCTACAAAGCTCGCGCCGATGTTGCAGTAGTCGTCGGCAAGGTCAAAAATACCGCTTACCGTTACGATGAACGGGTAGCCCGTTACGCTCGGGTGCGGGTTGCCGTTGGGCAGCGTAGCGAACTGCTCGTCGCACTCGATCGGAACCGTACGTGCAGGGAACTCTACGTCCAGGTCGTCCGGGCGGTTCAGCGTGATCGTTTGCGTGCACGTGCTCGTGTTGCCTTTGTCGTCAACAGCCGTGAATGTACGCGTGATGATGATCGGCGCACAGTCGCCGGCGGAAGTATAGGTGTCAACAAAGCTGATGCTCACGTTGTCATCACAGTTGTCCGTTGCAGTAGCAGCGCCCGTGATGGCCAGGCTGGCAGGGTTGTTGAAGATCAGGTCAAAGTCACCGCAGTACAGGTCCAGCGTAGCGGCTACGTCGCGGCGCGGCCACAGCTGGTTGTTGGTGATCACCATCGGCTCCCACGTCAGCGGGTTCAGTACCGTAGAGGACTGGAACAGGCCTACCCGGCCGTCGCCGTCGGGGCAGATATCTACCGTGTAATCGCCAGAACCGGCAGGGCCGGCAATATCGTCGTCAGACGTAATCCACAGGTAGTACGTCTGCCCGGCGATCAGCGGAAGGCTCAGGCGAAGGAACGGCTCGTCGTTGGCCAGCGGCGGAACAACGTCGTCGATCGGCTCATCCGTGAACGCGATGATGTTCTCGCAGGGGTTCGACGGAGAGTAGCCGCCGGCGAAGATCGCAATGGCGCTCTCGTCAATCGTAGAGCCAAAGTCGTCAGATACCAGGATAGTATAGTAGTCCGTGCGGTCTACCTGGAACGGGATCAGGTCGTAGTAGTGCTGGCCTGCATCGATGCTCGACGTCGTGCCGCCTCCATCGAGGAAGCAAGAGAAGTTCGTCGGGTCCATTTGAAGGTCGCCCGCTTCCAGCGTACCCGTGGTGGTGTAGCAGTCAAAGACCGTTGCGCCGGTAGAAGTGTTCGACGGGCAGTCCAGGTCAGGTGCTGCCTTGTCTTCGCCGGTGATGTAGCCCCAGCAGTCTTCAAAGTTGAAGAACGGGAAGCTCGGTGCGTTCGGGTCGGCGTCGCCAACGGTGGAGAAGGTGAAGTTGGTGATCGTCGCCGTGCTGGGCGTAGCAGCGCCGACCGGCAGCAGGTCATCGTCATTCACGGTAAATACCAGTGCCCAGCCAGCTTCAACATCCTGGCCGAAAGAACCGGAAGCGGCGTTGGTCTGGTTCAGGATATTACCCCCATTGAGGTCGATGAGGAAGAAGTCGAAGTTCGGGTCGGCGCCGTTGTAGCTCCAGTCGAAGCTCAGGTTGCCGTCCATTGGAATGACGATAGAAGCCAGGACGTAGTCCGTGGTCAGCGTAGCCAGTGTCAGCGTCGTATTGGTGAAAGTCACTTCTGCAACTGCGCCGGCGCCGCCGGAGCCAATAACCTCTTCCACCGTCCAGTTGCCGGAAGCGAACGGGCCGCTGCCGAAGCCGTTGAACGTTACGGTTTGCTGAGCGCCGCCCTGAGAAGGGCCGGTTATGCCGGCGCCAACGTAGGTCACCTCGTAGATGAACTGGCCGCAGCCGTCGAGGATGTTGCCGTTGGTCGGGTCGTCGTCGTTGACGATGTTCACGCGGAAGTCCGACTCATTGGCACAGCCAAAGCTGCCTTCCAGCACCATGTCCGGAGTGATGAAGCGCTGGCAGTCGCCGTTCAGCGTAGCGTTGACGTTGGTGTTGCAAAGCAGGTTGGTCGGAGGAGGAGCGTCCTGCAGGACCGTGATTTCAAAGTCTTCCTGGCGGGCATTGCCAAAGAGGTCTTCCGCGGAGATCAGGACCCGGTACGTACCAGGCGCAAAAGCCCCCATGAACCGGTTGCCACTGACATTGACAATGGGAACGGCAGTAGTGCCATCGGATGCTTCTACCGTAAATGTAGAACCAGGAATTAAAGCGGGGCCGGGAACGTGGTCCCCTTCACAGTTATCCGTTACGGATACCTCAAAGAAGATCATAGCCGGGCCCTGGCTACAGGGATCCAGGTTGGTCACGATATCCTGAGAAGGATAGACGATGATAGGAGCCCAGGCATCGGCGTCACAAGGGCTGGACGGAGGAAGCGTCAATTGCCAGGCCAGGTCAAAGGTCCCGGAACCGGAAGAGAAGGCTTCCTGCACCCTGTAGACGCGTTGTTCTGTGCCCGTGTCGTTTATCCAGGTAGCAATTTCATTATCCGGGTCATCGAGACAAACAATCTCATTGACTCCCGGACAAGCGCCGCCCCAGGCCACACGGTGGCGGGAATCGTAGTTATCCGTAGGCGTGCTCATTTCAATGGTGGCGCCTGCCGGTACATCGATGTAGAAAATGCGATCTGCGGAAGCATTGAGGCAGCTGACACCCGCAATATCGTTACTATAGCCTACAGTAGTAGCGCTATACGGGCTGGTCAGTGTGGCCAGGTCCTGTGCATTGCTGCAGTTGTCTCCCACAGGCGGAATGAATTCCGTAACGGTAACCGTGCCTGGGCAGGGGCTGTTCGGAGTAGGCCAGGTATCGATCAGAATGAAGTACGTGTTTCCGGCGGACACTGCTGCGGAGACGTTCTTGGAACTAGCGCTGCTGGAAATACCGGTCACACAGGTACCACCACTGGTGGGGCAGCCATTGTATACCGAGATCTGCGTCCAGGTCT
This sequence comes from Lewinellaceae bacterium, assembly GCA_020636405.1. Lineage (GTDB taxonomy): Bacteria > Bacteroidota > Bacteroidia > Chitinophagales > Saprospiraceae > JACJXW01. The sequence goes on from JACJXW010000004.1 coordinate 1,943,879, forward strand.
GTCCGGAGTATGCCACATTGATGAACATGTTGGAAGCCGGAGTGAAGGTAAACAGAGCTTCATTCCCGCCATAATAACTGGAAGTAACCGGGCTGCAAACGGCGGCATTAGTGGAAGTAATGTCGTTGCCTCCACAAACCGGGGCTCCGCTGTAAGGCAGAGAGCTGATCACGGTAGCATTAGGGCAGGTAGTCGCGCCAAGCTGATAGGAGCTAAAAAATCCTATCGCCAACAGAATTGCCCAACATCGGGCAAATTTTGTTATCGCCCTGCCCACAAGGGGAGGGAGAACAAATGTAAAATTCGTTTTTTCCATAAGATCACGATTTGTTTGAAGAATTGTTTTGTTTAAAGAATCCAGGTCCAGTTGCTATTCTCCTGGCGGGCTCAAAATGCCATCACCAGGTTGAGTCGTATTTAGGTTGTCGTCGTATTATTTTAAAAAAAGGAAAACGAATCTTATCCGCGATTTCAAGGATAAATGACAGCGTCATCAGAGGCATTCCTCTGAATTTTTGATCAATTGGGAGATGTAAGCAATAGATTAGGGGTTACAAAGGTATGGGTCTTTTTCTAATATCAATCTAACAAAGATAACAAAATTAATTCCTCGGCAAAACAGACAGGTACAGCTTTTGTGACAAGTATGAAAAATGCTGGTTTATACATTGTACGATAACTCCTTTCAAAAATAAGAAAGAGCCAGGCAGCCCTTGCGGCCACCTGGCTCTTCTCTTGTTCTATCCTATCGGAAGCTGATTATTCGATGATAATCATCTTCTTGGTAGCAGTGTATTCAGACGTCTCAACGGTGTAGTACAGTACTCCGGCCGCCGGCAGGTCGTTAGCGTTCAACACTACGTTGTTGTAACCCTTAACGCCGTCCACGCGGACCAGCTTCAGTACTCTGCCCGTTACGTCGCTTACCGTCAGCGTTACCGTGTCGTCAACCGGCAGGTTGAAGCCCACCAGCGTCTCACCCTTGAACGGGTTCGGCGTGTTCTGGTACAGCTCGAAGCTCGCTGCCGTGGCAGCCTTGCCCGAGAACGTTACCGCTACGCCCTGGTAGTCTCCATTGGTGCGGTAGGCTTCCGCCTTCGTGACCCGGGAGCTGGCGCTCAGCAATTCGCTCAGCTGTGCATCCGCCTTAGCGCGGAATACCAGGCTGAACATCACGCTGTTGTCCGCTGCCTTGCCGTTCCAGCTCGTGGTGATGAGCCCTTCGCTGGCGTACGCCAGGCCGAAGTTCTCTTCGGTAGCTACTCCACTGATAATGTCTACCAGTTCCAGGGCGCTGTTGTCGAACACCAGCGTGGCCTGGTAGCCTTCGATGGAAGCAACGTCCGCTGCCGTGAACGCTACAGTGTACTCACCGCCGGCCTTCACCTCAGCTTCTTCTACATTCAGGGCAAACGTGCCGGCAAACGTACGGCCACTAACACCCATCAGGGCGTTGGCCTCCGCATCGCCGTTCACATCGCCAATCTTCACAGCCACAAAGTCCGCTCCGTTGATGCCCGTGCCCGGAAGGTTGTTGATGTTCACCACTTCGGGGAACTCCTCAAACCATGGGTTCGATGCATTCGGGAACTGGTAGGCAGCTTCCACAAAGCGCCAGCTCGTGTTGTTGCCGAACTCCGTGTCGATCGACAGGATCAGCTTGCGCAGCTGGATCAGGTCAAGCGTCGTGATCGACTTGCTGTTGTTCACGTCGGCGGCGATCATCTTGTACGGGCTGCCCAGCGGCTGCACGCCCAGGATGTGCTTGCTGATCAGTACCAGGTCGAACGTCGATACCCCGTTGAGGTAGTTCGAGTTCAACTGCGGCGTAACCGTATAGTCATAGCCTTCCTGCAGGCCGGCAAACTCGTATTCGCCATCCGCTGCCGTGGCCATCGTCATGCTTGTCTGTCCGGACAGGCTCACCTCTACATTCTGCACTGCCATGTCTTCCTCGGTGTTGATCGCACCCGAAGCCCCTACCGTCAGCGGGCCAGGGCCGCACAGGTTCATGTTGTCCTGTACCAGGATGTAGGTCTCGCAGAAGTCGCTGTTGCCAGCTCCGTCGTATGCCCAGATCTCAACCACCAGCGTGCCCGTGTCGGCGCACGTCAGTACGATGCCCGTAGAGTCTACGTTCGGCGCATCGCCCGCGCGGTTGATCGAGTACTTCACAGGGCCCGTGCAGTCGCCCATCGGCGATACTACAAAGTCGCTCGCCCAGATCGCCATGCGGCCTTCATCCGGTACATCGTCCCCATTCAGGTCTACCGGCATCAGCTCGATAGCCAGGCCGTTGATGCATACCGGCGACGGCGCCTTGCAGTCTACCACACAGAAGTCCAGCAGCTCGCTGTTCACGTTGCCGCAGCCATCTTCTACGTGTACTTCGAAGGCGTGGCAGCCGATCGGGAAGCGCCCGCTCAGCGTATAGTCCGGATAGGTGCCCGTCAGCGTGAAGTCGTCAAACGCTCCATCCGTCAGGTCCTGAAGGTTGAAGTCGATCGTGCCGTCAGCGCCGGCATCCAGGAATACCTTGATCGTCAGGTCGTCCGGAGTACAGTTCTCGTCGATCTGGAAGTCCAGGTTCACCAGGCCGGTGCACGTTACGTTGTCGTAAGAGCAGAAGTCCTCAGGCGTGGAGCTGATCTCCGGGTCGATGTCGTCGTATACCTTGATGATCTGAGTGTACTGGTAGTAACCGCCATCGTAGTCCACCTTGCGCCAGAAGTCATCGATGCCGTTGCAGATGTTCTGGAAGGCCAGCGGTACGTTGTTCGGCTCGGTCTCGTCGTCATCGCGGTCGATGTAGTTAAACCCGCCCGGGCGGTGCAGTACCCATACTGCTTCGTCGCCAGGGGCGCCGTCGCAGTCCTCATCGCGGCCGATAACCAGCGGCTGGTCATCCTGCCCGTCATACTGGCACCAGTTGATCACCTTCCACTTGCGGAAGATCTTGTAGCACTCGTCTCCGGAGGCGGAGAAGAACTCGTCGGTATGGTTCACGGCCAACAGGTCGCAGCCGATCTCTTCGTAAATTACGCTATCCGGGTCTGCTACGCCGCATACGGCCTCAGCATCCGCCGGGAACTTGATCTCAAAGTTGTGTACCTCCGTGATCGTGATCACCTGCTGGCAGAAGTTCACGCTCTCGTTGCCGTTCACGTCGATGGCGCGGAAGCGGCGGATAACCGTGCCGGAGCCACACTCCAGGTCCGGTACCGGCGGCAGTTCGCGCTCGTAAGAACCGCAGTTGTCCTCAGAGGTAGCATCGCCAAACAGCTGCTGCAGCTGAAGTGTATCCAGCGGGTCAAAGCTGTAGGGCAGTGCATCGCAGGCAACGCTTCTCGGAGCCGGCGCGTAGCAGTACGGGCGGGCCTTCTCTTCCGGTACGATGTCCAGCCAGCAGGTGTTGATGTTGCCGGCCTTGTCGATGACGCGCATCTCGATCGTGATCGTTTCGCCTACGTCACAGCAGAAGAAGTCTACATACGGGCCCCAGTTGGAGAAGCCGCTGCCGCAGTCGTAAGTCAGGATGTTGAACTTGTTACGGCGCACTTCGATCCGGTCGATGGCACAGTTGTCGTTCGAACCTTCATTGATGTCCGTAGCGTAGATCCGCGTGCGTACGTTGGCCAGAGGCCCTACGTAGCTGGCATCGCCACCGCCGATGGATACATGCAGGTTGTCGTCACAAGAAGCCGTCGGCTCGATCAGGTCCGCTACCGTGAACGGGCAGTATTTAACCGTCGTATTGCCGCAGTCGTCCTCTACTGTATAGCGGAAGTAGTGGTTGCCGGCAGGGATGCCGCTTACCAGGCGCGTCGGGGCGTTCCACGCAATTACGCGGACAACTACCGTATCCGTGCGCGTGCCGGTAACGATGCCGTACTGGTTCGTTACTTCTACTTCTACTTCTGTTACGATCTCCGTGTGTACTTCGTACTCAGAGCAGTTGTCCGTTACCGTCGGCAGCGGCACAGAGAAGCTGCCGGTGCAGGAGAACGGGCTGGTCGAGTATACCGTCTGGGCAGGGCAGGTAACTGCCGGGGCAGTGTAGTCCCCTACTTTGATCACCTGTGCGTCAACGGCGATGTTGTCACCGTCGCACCAGTCGATCACCGTCCAGTCGCGCACGAACTTGAACGCGCCGGCACAGACGTTAACCGGGGCGCGGTCTACAAAGCTCGCGCCGATGTTGCAGTAGTCGTCGGCAAGGTCAAAAATACCGCTTACCGTTACGATGAACGGGTAGCCCGATACGCTCGGGTGCGGGTTGCCGTTGGGCAGCGTAGCGAACTGCTCGTCGCACTCGATCGGAACCGTACGTGCAGGGAACTCTACGTCCAGGTCGTCCGGGCGGTTCAGCGTGATCGTTTGCGTGCACGTGCTCGTGTTGCCTTTGTCGTCAACAGCCGTGAATGTACGCGTGATGATGATCGGCGCACAGTCGCCGGCGGAAGTATAGGTGTCAACAAAGCTGATGCTCACGTTGTCATCACAGTTGTCCGTTGCAGTAGCAGCGCCCGTGATGGCCAGGCTGGCAGGGTTGTTGAAGATCAGGTCAAAGTCACCGCAGTACAGGTCCAGCGTAGCGGCTACGTCGCGGCGCGGCCACAGCTGGTTGTTGGTGATCACCATCGGCTCCCACGTCAGCGGGTTCAGTACCGTAGAGGACTGGAACAGGCCTACCCGGCCGTCGCCGTCGGGGCAGATATCTACCGTGTAATCGCCAGAACCGGCAGGGCCGGCAATATCGTCGTCAGACGTAATCCACAGGTAGTACGTCTGCCCGGCGATCAGCGGAAGGCTCAGGCGAAGGAACGGCTCGTCGTTGGCCAGCGGCGGAACAACGTCGTCGATCGGCTCATCCGTGAACGCGATGATGTTCTCGCAGGGGTTCGACGGAGAGTAGCCGCCGGCGAAGATCGCAATGGCGCTCTCGTCAATCGTAGAGCCAAAGTCGTCAGATACCAGGATAGTATAGTAGTCCGTGCGGTCTACCTGGAACGGGATCAGGTCGTAGTAGTGCTGGCCTGCATCGATGCTCGACGTCGTGCCGCCTCCATCGAGGAAGCAAGAGAAGTTCGTCGGGTCCATTTGAAGGTCGCCCGCTTCCAGCGTACCGGTGGTGGTGTAGCAGTCAAAGACTGTTGCGCCGGTAGAAGTGTTCGACGGGCAGTCCAGGTCAGGTGCTGCCTTGTCTTCGCCGGTGATGTAGCCCCAGCAGTCTTCAAAGTTGAAGAACGGGAAGCTCGGTGCGTTCGGGTCGGCGTCGCCAACGGTGGAGAAGGTGAAGTTGGTGATCGTCGCCGTGCTGGGCGTAGCAGCGCCGACCGGCAGCAGGTCATCGTCATTCACGGTAAATACCAGTGCCCAGCCAGCTTCAACATCCTGGCCGAAAGAACCGGAAGCGGCGTTGGTCTGGTTCAGGATATTACCCCCATTGAGGTCGATGAGGAAGAAGTCGAAGTTCGGATCGGCGCCGTTGTAGCTCCAGTCGAAGCTCAGGTTGCCGTCCATTGGAATGACGATAGAAGCCAGGACGTAGTCCGTGGTCAGCGTAGCCAGTGTCAGCGTCGTATTGGTGAAAGTCACTTCTGCAACTGCGCCGGCGCCGCCGGAGCCAATAACCTCTTCCACCGTCCAGTTGCCGGAAGCGAACGGGCCGCTGCCGAAGCCGTTGAACGTTACGGTTTGCTGAGCGCCGCCCTGAGAAGGGCCGGTTATGCCGGCGCCAACGTAGGTCACCTCGTAGATGAACTGGCCGCAGCCGTCGAGGATGTTGCCGTTGGTCGGGTCGTCGTCGTTGACGATGTTCACGCGGAAGTCCGACTCATTGGCACAGCCAAAGCTGCCTTCCAGCACCATGTCCGGAGTGATGAAGCGCTGGCAGTCGCCGTTCAGCGTAGCGTTGACGTTGGTGTTGCAAAGCAGGTTGGTCGGAGGAGGAGCGTCCTGCAGGACCGTGATTTCAAAGTCTTCCTGGCGGGCATTGCCGGAGGCATCTTCGGCAGATATGGTTATTTTGTATGTACCGCCTGGCTCGAAGCTTCCCATAAAACGGTCACCGCCCAGAGAGGTTACCGTGGTAGGCGTAGAGCCGGCAGAAACACTTACGGTGTATTGAGCACCGGGGACCACGCTGGAGCCGGGGGTATGTTCTCCATCACAGTCATCGGTTACGGTGACTTCGAAGAACACCAGGGCTGCCCCCGCATTGCAGGGGTCAAGGTTCACGATAATATCCTGGGCAGGATATACGATGATGGGCGCCCAGTTGTCAGCATCACAGGGGCCGTTTGGGGGAGGTGGCCCGACGCCGCTTACCGCAAGGGTGAAGGCCCCTGAAGCGGTGCTGAATCCATCGACATAAATGTAGTAAGTAACACCAGCGGTGGATGCCCAGGTAATCTGTGATTGGGTGCCACAAAAATCGTCATTACCACCTATGCAAACCAGGCTACCACAGGAACCGGAATAAACGGCGATCTGAGTATCGAAGCTGGAGCCACAAAGAGAAGCCGTAATGTCGTTACCGGTTCCTGCTACGGTATACCAAACGCCACCACTGCTGCCATCGCCGCCGTCACCACAGGTGCCGGGGTCACTGTCGGATGCTGTGCTAGTACTGCCGTTGACCGAGGTATTTAGGGCAACTGGAATGGCATTGGCACAGTCGTCATTGGGCGGAGGCCCGGAAACGACCAGATTAAAGGCTCCTGAATTGGTGCCGAATCCATCGACATAAATGTAGTAGGTAATCCCACCGGTGGCCGTCCAGGAAACTTGAGAGTTGTTGCCCGGGCCACAGGCGCTAAAGTTGTCATCGTTGCCTGCTACACAAACCAGGCTTGCACAGCTACCTGAGTAGATGGCGATCTGGGTATCAAAGCTGGAACCGCAAAGAGATGCCGTAAGGGAACCTGAGCCCTGCACCGTATACCAAACGCCTCCACTGTTCCCATCGCCTCCACCACCGCAAGTAGGAGGGTTGCTGTCGGTTGCGGTAGAGGTATTGCCTGTCACCGGGGTGTTCAGGCTTAGGGCAATGGCATTGATGCAGTCGTCATTGGGCAGGCCTGGAGGCGAAACACAATTTTGCAGAGTCACCCCACAAGCGACATTCGTTATGGTTGGGACATCCGTATTATATTGCGGCAAGCTGTTCGCTCCCCCCATGCCCATACGAACAGCATGGTTTTCGTTCGGAGAACAATCGACTACATCACAAGCGGCGCCGTCATCGTCGAATTTATAATAGGCCACCAGTCCTGTTTCATTACCCGTCAACTCCGTATTCATTCCACTGGAGATCTGGGCTGCCGTCCGGGCTACCGTCCAGATCCGGAATTCATCGAGTTTGCCATTCAGGAAACGGCCGGTATAGGTGGAAGCCAACATGAAGGTGCCATTAGCAGTAAAGCTTCCTGTCCGGGCCACTGAATTGCTCAAAACGCCATTGATATATATCCGCATTTGACTGCCATCGTAAGTGGCTGCAATATGGGTCCAGGTATTGGCCGGCACTTGAGCGCCTGCATTCAGTTTTTGTGTTCCGGCACCGAATTGCAGGATAAATTGAGGCTCATTATTTGGCAGGATATCATCTCCAAAACGCAGTAAAGCAGCATCTGTAGATGCACCAATGGGTTCTTCTATTCCCCCAATCGAGGAAATAAATGGAAATACGGCCTGAAACTGGTCTACTTTCACCCAGGCCTCAATAGTGAGCTGAGTTCCAGTAAGGTTTAGCATTCCTGCATTCACCACATCATCCGTGCCATCAAAATCCATTGAAAAATTCTGCGCCGTTCCCCAATACATGGAAAGGCACAAAGGGAGGAGTAAAAATAATCTTTTCATTAGATCACGATTTGTTTAAAGAATTAGGTTGTGTCTTGAACCTCTTCCGGCTATTAATGTAGGCGGAGGGTTTAACGTTATCTTTGTATAGGCCGTCGTCGTCAAATAAATCAAAAAAAGAATTTTCCTGGAAACATTAACCTGTGGAAAAATAAAGCTAAGGTTGGGAGCTGCCGATTTGTCTTGTTTAACCTTGCTTCTTAATTGAAATGAACTACGAGGATGTCACTAAACGAGTTCAACCGAAAAAATATCTAACTGTAAATAGATGTTGGGAAATGTGTTTTTGGAGATTACTTCACCAAAGATAAAAAGTCTGACCATTCAAACAGCTTCTTTTGGCACTATTGTTAAAAAAATGAATGCGGGTATATGAGGCGGATGGAGGCAGGATGTAGCCCTGTTTTAGCGTGAAGGGATTCCGTGGTTAAGTGAATTGGGAAATTAATTTTGTCCACTGATTTAACTGTTCCGGCTTCCGGTTCCGCAATTTTATCAACAATATCCTAGCTTTGCAGTATGATCGAAATTGGGAAATACAATACGCTGAAGGCCGCCCGCAGGATTGCGCACGGAATGGTCCTCCAGGATGCCGAAGGCGACGATGTGCTGCTGCCTAAAAAATTCGTGCCCGAAAATCTGGCTCCCGGAGATGATATCGAGGTGTTCGTTTATACCGATTCCGAAGATTGGCCGGTAGCCACTACCCAGCGGCCCAAAGCCATTCTGGGGGAGTTTGCCTATCTCCAGGTAAAGGAAGTGGTGGTTTTCGGCGCCTTCCTCGATTGGGGGCTCGATAAGGACCTCCTGGCGCCCTTTGCCGAGCAGTCCAAAAAGATGGAACGTGGAAAAGGCTACCTGGTCTACCTGCTGCTCGACGAGCAAACGGACCGCCTCATCGCTTCCAGCAAACTGAATAAATTCCTGGAAACTGAAAATATAGAACTGGAGGAAGGGCAGGAGGTAGACTTGCTCATCGGCACGCCGGCCGACCTTGGTTTTACCGCCATCATCAACCATCGCTACCGGGGCCTGCTCTATAAAAGCGACTTGTACCGCCCCGTTCAACCCGGCGACCGGTGCAAAGGTTACATCAAAACCATCCGCCCGGATAAGAAAATTGACCTTACGCTGCAAAAGCCCGGTTACGCCCAGGTGGAACCCAATGCCGAGAATATCCTTCAGCTGCTGAGGAAGCATGAGGGCTTTCTCGATTTACACGACAAGAGCGATCCGGAGGAGATCACCGCGCGCCTGCACATGAGCAAAAAGGCGTTCAAAAAGGCCATCGGGGCGCTGTACAAACAGCGCCTGATCCGGATCGAAGAGGACGGAGTGCACCTGGTTTAGAGGCGTATTTTTCGGGTGTTGGACAGAGGCCCCAGGGCTGCGTACGGTGTACGGTTTTAACGGCGGCCCGGGGTTATGTACGATATTCGAAGCCTCATCGGGCTGGTCAGCGTACATCAAAAATCAAAAATCAAAAATCGAAAATCGAAAATCGAACATCATAGCCATTTCTCCCTTGCACTGTTCCGTTTTCTTAATTGAACAAAAAGTCAGGAAAGAATGCCTCGCACCCTACTCCCCTTGGCCTTGTTGGCTACCCTTTCGACAGTAGCTTTTGGGCAGGACAGCGTCGAAGAAACAGCACTTTACCTTCGGCGGGTGAAAACCCCTATCGTCATCGATGGGATGTTGGACGAGCCCGGCTGGTTTTCCGGCCAGCCCGCCCGCGATTTCTGGGAGTACTTTCCGTCCGATACGGCTCAGGCGCCGGTGCAAACGGAGATCTATATGGCTTACGATGACGCATTCCTCTATGTGGGCGCCATCTGCCATTCGGTAGGCCAGGATTACATCATTCCCTCCCTGCGCCGGGACTTCCGCGCCGGTGGCAACGACAATATTACCTTCATTTTTGATACTTTCAACGACCGCACCAATGCCTTTGTATTTGGCATGAATCCTTATGGGGTTACCCGGGAGGCACTCATCGCCAACGGCGGGCAGGTCAGCGGGCAGGATTTCGACGAATCCTGGGACAACAAGTGGCGGGGCGCTTCCAGCATGCAGGAGGGGTACTGGTCGTGCGAGCTGGCCATTCCCTTCAGCGCCATCCGTTTTCAGCAAGGCACCCGGGAGTGGAACTTCAACAGCTATCGCTTCGACATGCAATCCAACACCCGTTCTACCTGGACGCGCATCCCTCAGAACCAGAGTATCACCAACCTGGCTTTTATGGGCAAGATGTACTGGGAGGAGCCCTTGTCCAGCTCCAGCGGCAACCTGTCGGTCATTCCTTACCTGACCGGCGGTTTCAGCCAGGATTTCGAGGAAGGCGACGGGCAGGCGGATTACCAGTTCAACGCCGGAGGGGACGCCAAGGTGGCGGTCACTTCGGGCTTAAACCTGGACCTGACGATCAACCCCGATTTCTCGCAGGTGGAGGTCGACCAGCAGGTGATCAACCTGGATCGTTTTGAGGTTCGCTTCCCGGAAAGACGACAGTTCTTCCTGGAAAATGCCGACCTCTTCGGCAATTTCGGTTTTGCGGACATCAACCCTTTTTTCTCCCGCCGCATCGGCGTCGCTCAGGATACCGCCACCGGCCTGAATGTGCAGAACCCCATCTATGGCGGCGCCCGACTGAGTGGCAAGCTGGACAACAACTGGCGCATCGGCCTGCTCAGCATGCAGGCCTCGCCGGACCGGGAGAACGGCCTTCCTGCTTTCAATTACAGCATCGCTGCTGTGCAGCGCAAGCTCTTCAGCCGTTCTAACCTGGGAGCCATTTTCGTCAATAAGCAGGCTTTCGGCAAACAGGATAGCTCAGAGTTGTACGCCTCTTTCAACCGTATCGCCGGGCTGGACTACAACCTGGCCTCTTCCGATAACCGGTGGAATGGCAAGGCCTTTTATCACCGGGCATTTACGCCAGAGCAACTGGACCGGCAATTTGCCCACGGCGCCCGCCTGGAGTATCGCGTGCGAAAATTTGGCCTGATGTGGCAACACCAGCAGGTTGGGGCCAATTACCATGCCGATGCAGGCTTTATCCGCCGGCAAGGGTACTTCAGCATCAACCCCCAGGCGACGCTCTTCTTCTACCCGGCAGGCGGCCCGATGAACCAGCACCAGCTGTCCGTTGAATCGGAGGTGCTCTGGACGCCCGGGTACGGCCGCACCGACCACCGCTATGAGCTGTCCTGGGAAGGCAATTTCCGCAATACCGCCGAACTCAGGGCCAGGCTGCGCAACGAGTATACCTTCCTGCTGGAAGGTTTCGACCCCACCCGCACCGATTCCGATACCCTGCCCGGCCTGCAGGGATACCACTACAGCAGCGTGGAATTCGAATATGAGTCGGACCGGCGCCCCAAATTTTCTTTTTCCGTTAACCCGCAGGTGGGCGAGTTCTTCAACGGTTACCGCTACGGGATGGAAGGCTCTCTCACCTATCGCTACCAGCCCTATGGCGCCATCCAACTCAACGTCAATTACAATTACCTCGACCTGCCCATCAACCGCACTTCCATTTTCCTCATCGGGCCCCGCATCGACCTGACCTTTAGCCGCAGCCTCTTCCTCACCGTTTTCCTGCAATACAACGACCAACTGGAAAACATCAACATCAATACCCGCCTGCAGTGGCGCTTTGCGCCCGTTTCCGACTTTTTCCTGGTGTATACCGACAACTACTACGCCGAACCCTTCGGCGTCCGAAACCGCTCCCTGGTAGCTAAGGCGACCTACTGGCTGAATTTGTGAGGCGGGGAAGGTGGAATCCGGACGGCCCTTTCGCGTAACGGTAAAACGAATTCGCGGCCTGATACCTTTGTTAGCCTCCTGAGCCTGAGGCGGCACGTGAGCCTGTCCAGCCCGAAGGGCTGGCATAACTTAGCATCGGGCAACGCCCGATGCGAAAAGGCACCATGCCGCTTTGCGCCCTGAAAGGGCAACATAAACCCGATAGCCTTTATCCCAGGCAGGCCAGCATGGCTTCAAGAACCCTATCGTCCCGGCAGGATTTATTTTGGCCTTTCAGGCCTCAGGCTGTTGCTGGGCAATCGAGCACGGGGCGTTGCCCCGTGCTTAATATATTTTGGCCCTTTGGGCCGGGACAGGAATTGCCGCATTCATGCTGAACCTGAATATCGCTTTTCGCGAAAGGAGCGTCGGAATTTGTAACGCGCTGCCGGGTAATCGCCCTCATCCGGTTGTAAGTGGGAAAAACGAACCACTTTTTGGAAGGAAGTGGGAATCTCACCCGAAAAATGTACGCAAAATCTATTGTTTATTGTAAATAATTTGATTACAATACATGTAATTTGAATGTTAGGGGTATTGTAAGGAAACTTTTTCACCTAAAAAAGTGGTAAAAAGTGGTAAAATGTGTCAAAAAGTAATACATTTGAAAACAGTATAAGGTGAAAAAGTGGAAATCAAACAGCTATTAGGCGAATATGAGTGTAAGATCGACGCCAAGGGGCGCATGAGGATGCCCAGCGGGCTTATTGGCCAGCTAGGGGAGGGGGCTGCTCATAATTTCGTCATTAACCGGGGGTTCGAGCAATGCCTCATGCTGTACCCGGAGCCGGTTTGGGACCGTATCACCAATGAGATCAACCAACTGAACCTGTACAATAAAAAGAACCGCGACTTCGTACGCTATTTTTACCGCGGTGCGCAAAAAGTGGCCATGGACAGCGCGGACCGCATCCTGGTATCCAAGCGCCTGCTCGAGTACGCGGGAATTGACAAAGACGTTATCCTGTCGGCTTACAGCGACAGAATTGAAATATGGGCAGCCGATCAGTATGAGCATTTGCTGGATGAAGAGCCGGCAGATTTCTCTGACCTGGCGGAAGATGTATTGGGCAAGGTGAACGGCAAACCCGAATTGTGATGGCATACCACTTACCCGTGCTGGCCAGCGAGAGCATCGAGGCCCTGGCGATCCGGGCAGAAGGTACTTACGTAGATGCTACCTTCGGCGGGGGGGGGCATTCGCGCCTCATCCTGGAAAGGCTGGGAGAGAATGGGCGCCTGCTGGGGTTTGACCAGGACGAAGATGCTCTGGCCAATGTGCCGGAGGATGGCCGCTTTACCTTCGTGCATCACAACTTCCGGTTTCTGAAACGCTTCCTGCGCCTGCACCGTATAACGGAGTTAGACGGTATTCTGGCAGACCTGGGGGTTTCCTCCCATCAGCTGGATGTGGCCGAACGCGGTTTTTCCTACCGCTTCGACGCTGCGCTGGATATGCGAATGAACCGGCAGCAGGAAAAAACGGCCGCGTCCATCGTCAATTCTTACGAGCCGGATGCGCTGCAGGAAGTATTCAGCCGCTATGGAGAGGTGCGCAACGCCAAAACGTTGGCCCAGCGCATTGCCGAGGAACGGGAATTCCGCCCTATCGAGACCATTGGAGCCTTTTTGGCCGCAGTGGAACCCGTTATCCGAGGGCACCGCGCCCGCTACCTTTCGCAGGCCTTTCAGGCATTGCGTATCGAAGTGAACGACGAAATGGGCGCCCTGCAGGATTTCCTGGGACAGGCGCTCGAATTGCTCAGGCCCGGCGGCAGGCTGGTGGTCATTACCTATCATTCGATAGAAGACCGAATGGTGAAAAATTTCTTTAAAGCTGGTAACTTTGAAGGACGGTTGGAAAAAGACTTCTATGGCAACATCCAGCGTCCGTTCAAAGTCATCTATAAAAAAGCCCTGATCCCCTCCGAAGAGGAGGTGCGGGAAAATCCCCGGGCACGAAGCGCAAAGCTGAGAGTTGGGGAGAAGGTTTGATCTGGTGATTTTTCGATTTTTGGAACCAGGCAACCAAACCACCCTTGCTATACAATTCAAAGGAAGCAAAGGGCTGAAAAATTAAGGTAGAAAAGAGGCGTGAATATGGCAAAGAGAATGGATCTCAAGACGATGTTCGATGTTGGATTCTGGACGTCCCGGCTCGTCCTGGATAACCTTGCCTTTGTCCTCTTTCTGAGTTTCCTCACAACAGTTTACATAGCCAACGCCCACCTTGCAGAACGCAACGTGCGCGAGATTCAGGTGTTGCAGAAGGACCTCAAGGAACTGCGCTGGTACTATATGTCCCTGCAGTCGGAGAATATGTACAACGCCATGCGTTCGGAAGTGGCTAAACGGGTGAAAGAATCAGGGCTGCGGCCCCAGTCCGAAGCACCAAAAAGAGTGGTGGTGAAGTGATGGGAAGTCGGAAGTGGGAAGTAGAGCATAGAGCGGCCGGGCGGAACCGAATAACGAATACCGAATAACGAATAACGAATAACAAATACCCGCCTTCGCATAAAGCTATGTCGGGCGAAGGTGAATAAACGAATCAACGGACCAGATGGACATTAAAAACGAAGTGCTGTACCGGATTTATATCCTGCTCTTCGGTATCGTAGTACCGGTGTCCATCGCATTAATATACAGAACGGTTGAGATCTCTGTGGTAGAAGGAGAGCGGTGGCGGGCACAGGGAAGAGACAATTACCTGGAGTATCGGCAGGTAGAGGCCGACCGGGGGAACATCACAGCCGAGGATGGAAGCCTGTTGGCTACATCTATTCCCTACTTCGACCTGTACTTTGACCCCCACTCGGCTTCGGAAGAAGAATACCAGAAGAACCTGGATACGCTGGCCCAATGCCTGGCGACATACGTCTTGAAAGACTACACCGCGGGCGGGGCCAGGGAGTTCCTGCAAAGCCTGCGCAAGGCTGCCGACCGGCACGTCATTCTGAAGCGCAAGGCCTCCTACGCGGAGAAAAAGTTCATTGAAGAATTCCCTTTGTTTCGACTTGGCCGCTTTAGGGGCGGTTTCATTGCCGAGAAGCGAAGCGAACGCAAGCGCCCCTTCGGCCTTCTGGCCCAAAGGACGATCGGTTACGTTCGCGACAAGGCCAAACCGGTTGGACTGGAAGGGCAGTACGATACCCTGCTTGGCGGCATGCCCGGCAAGCAGCTGATGATTCGGGTAGACCCCCGGGAGGACCTCTGGATGCCGGTTGACGACCTTACCGTCATCGAGCCGGAAACGGGTAGTGACGTCGTTACCACCCTGGATATCGATATACAGGACATTACCGAGGAAGCCCTGGTCCGTGCGATGAACGCGCACGATGCCGAATGGGGAGCTGCCGTGGTGATGGAGGTGGAAACCGGCGCCATCAAAGCTATTGCCAACCTGGGAAGGACCGATGAAGGCTGGTGGGAGACCTACAACTATGCGGTGGGCGCTGCCATTGAACCTGGTTCTACCTTCAAGTCGGCCTCCGTGATGGCCCTGCTGGAGGATGGCTTTGTCGACCTCGATGATTCTATCCGCATTTACAACGGACGGGCCCAATTCTACGAAGATGAGATGGTGGATGCTTCTCCGTACAGTGCCAAAATGGATACCATCCGCATGAGGGAAGCCTTTTTCATTTCCTCCAACGTAGGTATCGCCACAATGGTGCAAGACCACTATGGGGAAAAAAACAAGGCGAACGGCAATGAAGGCGCCGCGCGATTCATCAAGCGCCTCAAGCAGTTCAACCTGAACCTTCCTACCGGGATCGAGATCGATGGCGAGGCCAATCCTTATATAAAGGAAGCCTACAGCGATAAGGACTACTGGAGCGGCACGACGTTACCCTGGATGTCTATCGGATATGAAATGAAGATCACGCCGCTGCAACTCCTGACGTTTTACAACGCAATTGCCAAGGGCGGTGAGATGATGAAACCCTATCTGGTGTCTGAGATCCGGCGCTTTGGAGAAACCGTGCAGCGCTTTCGGCCAACCGTTATTGACCGGCGCATCGCTACCCGCCCGACCATCGCCAAAATACAGGAACTGTTGGTGTCGGTAGTGGAAGAGGAACGAGGCACCGCCCACAAATTACAGTCGAACCGTTACACCTTTGCCGGTAAGACCGGCACGGCGCAGATCAATTACCGCCGGGGAAGCAGGGGTACGAGTATCGGGGGGTATCAGGCGTCTTTCGTCGGTTATTTTCCCGTGGAAAAGCCAAAGTATTCCTGCATTGTGGTCATTAACAAGCCGCGCCGCGGAGGATTTTACGGGGGAGATGTTGCCGGCCCTGTATTTCGGGAGATCGCCGATAATATCTATTCGGCGAAAGTAGAATTGCATGCGCCGGTCAACCTGGGCCCCAGGCCGGTACTGGTTGGCAATGACCTCCCGGCCTATAGCATAGGAGATAAAGAAGACATGAAAACCGTTTTTCGGTATCTGGATATTCCCTTTTACGGCGACCCGGAAACGCCTATGGTAGTAACCCGGGCACAATCGGATAGTTTGATCCTGGAACAACGCACAATGCCGGATGACCGGGTACCCAACGTGGTCGGCCTCGGGTTAAGAGATGCTCTTTACACTTTAGAAAACCGGGGGCTGTCCGTTGAAATTGAAGGGTTTGGAAAGGTGGCGCAGCAATCACTGTTGCCGGGCACCCGGATAAGAGGGCAGTCCATCCGCCTTATCTTGCGGTAGCGCTTTGGGATAGAAGCCCCGGAGGGAATAATTGGTAGCTCCCCCAGCAGTTCCCCCCCGCTGTGAAATACTATTTGGTTGATTGGGTTAACGGGTTGATTAGGTTGATTGAGCGCAAACCATCCTCGGGGAGGATACTAAACGAAGGGAATGAACTAACTACCAATCAACCAACCTAGCATGGCAGGATAAATATGGAATTGAAAGAACTTATAAAACCGCTTGAAATAATGGCAATGGAGGGCTCCGCCTCCCGAACTGTGGAGCAGCTCGATTTTGATTCGAGAAAAGTACGTCCCGGTAGCGTTTTTGTTGCGGTTAGAGGCACACAGGCCGACGGGCACCAGTTTATCGAAAAGGCCATCGGGCAGGGCGCAGCCACTGTAGTGGCGGAAGAACTGCCGGAGCAGCGCCGCCCGGAAGTAACGTACATCAAGGTAGCCGATAGTGCAACGGCACTCGGCCAGATGGCGAACCTCTTTTTCGGGGAGCCGTCGAAAGCATTGAAATTGGTAGGAGTTACCGGCACGAATGGGAAGACGACGACCGTGACCTTGTTGCACAGCCTCTTTACGGCGCTGGGCTACAAAGCGGGCCTGCTGTCGACCGTACGCAACCTCATCGGGCAGGAGCCCCTGGAAGCGACACACACGACGCCGGATGCGATAGCGGTCAATGGCCTTCTGCGGGAGATGGCAGATGCCGGCTGCGATTACGCCTTTATGGAGGTCAGCTCTCATGCCGCGCATCAGCGGCGTATTGCCGGGCTCCATTTCGCCGGCGCCATTTTTACCAATATCAGCCATGATCATTTAGATTATCATAAAACGTTTAAGGCATATATCGATGCCAAAAAAATGTTCTTTGACATTTTGCCCAAAACAGCCTTCGCCCTCGTCAATGCCGATGACAAGCGCGGCGGGGTAATGGTTCAGAATACCAGGGCAAGGAAGTACACCTACAGCCTGCGTTCCATGGCCAGTTTTAAGGCTAAGATACTGGACAACAGCATCAGCGGCCTGCATCTGGAAGTGGATGGCAGGGAGGTATTCAGCCGCCTCATCGGGGAGTTCAACGCTTACAACCTGCTGGCAGCCTACGGCGCCGCCGTCTTGCTGGATCAGGATGAAGTGGAAACGCTGACCGCACTCAGCCAGCTGGGCGCGGCGGAAGGGCGCTTCGATTATGTGGCCGGGGCCAACGGTAAGCGGACCGGCATCGTCGACTACGCCCATACGCCCGATGCACTGGAAAAAGTGCTCAGCACGATCCACCAGCTTCGGGCTGGAAACAGCCGGGTCATAACCGTGGTGGGGTGTGGCGGAGACCGGGACAAGGCCAAGCGGCCTAAAATGGCTAAAGTAGCCTGCGATTACAGTGACCAGGTGGTGCTCACCTCGGATAACCCGAGAAGCGAGGACCCCAATGCCATCATCGCAGATATGCAGGCCGGAGTGCCGCCTTATGCTTCCCGGAAAGTACTGGTAATAACCGGCCGGCGCGATGCTATTCGCACCGCCTGCCGGCTGGCAGAGGCGGATGACATCATCCTGGTAGCGGGTAAAGGACACGAAAAATACCAGGAGGTTAACGGCGTGAGGCATCCTTTTGATGACAAAGCGGTACTGGCGGAAGCACTGGCGGAATGATTTTCGTTTTCTTTGCCGATCCTTCAGGCCTACACAACGCTTTCCAGCAGGGAATTCCTATTTTTGGGGCCTCACCTCAATACAGACGAACATGCTAATTGAACTTGTAGATTGGTTGACCAGACAATTTGGGGATATTAAGGGGTCCGGGCTTTTCCACTACATCACCTTCCGGGCGGGAATTGCGGCCATCCTCTCCCTGACGATCTCTATGGTCTTCGGAGGGCGGATCATCGGCTTCCTCCAACGCCTGCAGGTGGGAGAAACCGTCAGAGACCTTGGCCTGGCCGGTGAAAAGCAAAAGGAAGGGACCCCCACCATGGGCGGCGTGATCATCATTATGGCGATCATCATCCCTTGCCTGCTGCTCGCCCGGCTGGACAACGTGTACATCGTCCTGCTCGTCATCAGCACCATCTGGATGGCAACCATCGGTTTTATCGATGATTACATCAAGGTCTTCCTCAAAAACAAGGAAGGCCTGCGCGGACACTTTAAAGTATTGGGACAAGTAGGGCTGGGCCTGCTGATCGCTCTGACCATGATCTTCAGTGATAAGATCGTCGTGCGCATGGATGTGGAAGAGGCCGACGAACTGGGATACACCGAACTCATCGGCGATACCATCCTGGTGGAGAATGCCGCTAATCCTTTTGCTCCGGCCGAAGAAAAAGGCGATTACAAGGCCAACCTGACCAACGTTCCTTTTCTAAAGGGAAACCGGCTGGACTACGCCTGGCTCCTTCCCTTCGAAAAACAAAAGGATTCCCGGTGGGTATGGCTACTTTTCGTTCCCCTGGTCATCTTCGTGGTGACGGCCGTATCGAATGCCGCCAACCTGACCGATGGGCTCGACGGACTGGCAACCGGCGTCTCCGGCATCATCGGGGCAACGTTGGGTATCTTTGCCTACGTTTCCGGTAATGCGATCGCCGCCAACTACCTCAATATCCTCCACCTGCCAGGTACCGGGGAACTGCTGATCTTCTCCGCCTGTTTTGTGGGGGCGTGCCTGGGCTTCCTCTGGTACAACGCCAATCCCGCGCAGGTATTTATGGGAGATACCGGCAGCCTTACCTTGGGAGGGATCATCGCAGCCATGAGTATCCTGCTGCGCAAAGAGCTGCTGATTCCTATCCTGTGCGGCATCTTCCTGGTAGAAAACCTGTCGGTAGTCCTTCAGGTGGCCTATTTCAAGTATACCAAGCGAAAGTACGGCGAAGGGCGCCGCATTTTCCTGATGTCCCCCCTGCATCACCACTACCAGAAAAAAGGAATGCCCGAGGTAAAGATTGTTATCCGCTTCTGGATCATCGGCATCCTACTGGCGGTATTTACGATCATAACCCTGAAGATCAGGTAATTAAAGTGTATAGGGGCTTTAGTGTATCAGTGGGTTCTTTTCCATCTCACTGCAACACCAATACACCAATACACTAATACACCAATACAAATGAAGCTCACATTCCTCGGCGCCGGCGAGAGCGGCATAGGAGCGGCCTTACTGGCTAAAAAACATGGGCATGATGTCTTCGTCTCCGACCGTGGGGCGATCAACGAAGTGTACAAGCACGAGCTGGAAAGCCACGGCATACTGTACGAAGAACAGCAGCACAGCTGGGAACGCATTGTACAGGCCGGTGAAGTGGTAAAAAGCCCTGGCATTCCGGACCACGTGCCGATCATAAAAGAACTGGTAAGCAAAGGCATACCGGTGATCTCAGAAATTGAATTTGCGGGCCGTTACACTACGGCAAAGCTGATCGGAATAACCGGCAGCAACGGCAAAACGACCACCACCCGCCTGGCCCACCACCTGCTGACAACAGCGGGGCTTGATGCCGGGATGGCGGGAAACGTGGGCAAGAGCTTTGCCCGAAGCCTCAGCGAGGAGCACCAATACCCCTACTACGTACTGGAGCTCAGCAGTTTTCAGCTGGACGGCATCCGGGGCTTTCGCCCTGATATTGCCTTGTTGCTCAACATTACGCCGGACCATCTCGACCGCTATGAGTACCGGATGGAGAATTACATCCGCTCGAAGTTCCGGATCGCGATGAATCAGCAGCCGGAAGATGTATTCCTTTATAATGCGGAGGATGAACACATCGGAGCACACCTGCAGTCCAATCGGCTCAGGCCCCGGTTGCTGCCCATCAGCAGCAGGATGATCGAAGGACATCTGCTGCACGTCGGAGACAGCACCTTTGATATGCGGGAAAGCAGCCTCCGGGGCCGGCATAATTATATGAATGCCCTGTTCGCCCTGAGCGCTGCCAAACTGTGGGGGGCCGGTGATGAAGCTCTGCAGCAGGGGTTGAACACCTTTGTCAATGTGGCCCACCGAATGGAACGGGTAGCCATCATCGACGGAGTGGAGTACATCAACGACAGCAAAGCCACAAATGTGGATGCCGTCTACTATGCCCTGGAAGCCATGGAAAAACCGGTGGTGTGGATCGCCGGCGGCCAGGATAAAGGCAACGACTATGGCCCGCTGATGGAACTGGTGAAAAGCAAGGTGCGCGCCCTGGTATGCCTGGGTGTTGATAACCGGAAATTGCTGGAAACCTTTGCCGGCCTGCCGGCCGTTGAGGCAAACAGTGCCGAAGCGGCAGTGGCACAGGCCGCCCGGCTGGCCCGGACGGGAGATGCGGTATTGTTATCGCCGGCATGCGCCAGTTTCGACCTTTTCAAAAATTATGAAGACCGCGGGGAGCAGTTTAAAACAGCGGTCCAATTGAGAAAAAAAACAGAATAATACCCCCGGATTTGGGGGAAAGGGCAGCGGGAGCCGGTAAATGCCGGCCCATTACCCAAAACTCAGAATAACAGGAAGAGAAAACACTTTTTATGTCGCTAGGAACGAGAATATATGCAGAATTGAGGGGTGACCGCACCATCTGGGCCATCATGGCCGTGCTGGCTATTTTCTCTATCCTGTTGGTATACAGTTCTACCGGGACACTGGCTTATCGGGAGATGAGCGGCAATACGGAGACCCTGCTGGTGAAACACTTCATGATCGTGGTGGGTGGGTTGTTCCTGGCTTACATGGCCCACATGATGCATTATCTGAAGTACTCTAAAGCGGCGCCGTATCTGCTGGCGCTGGCGGTGCCGTTGCTGTTGTACACCATCGCTTTTGGGACGGATATCAACGATGCCCGGCGCTGGATCGAAGTGCCTTTTGTCGGGATTACTTTCCAGACGTCGGACTTTGCCAAGCTGTCCCTCATTTTGTTTGTGGCCAGGGCCATTTCGAGCAAGCAGGAGTACATCAAAGACTTCAACAGTGCTTTCCTGCCGATCATACTGCCGGTGCTCCTCATCTGCGGGTTGATCGCTCCGGCGGACCTTTCCTCGGCCATACTGTTGTTTTTTACCTGTGTGGCTATGATGTTCGTGGGAAGGGTAGCGATGCAATACATTATTCTCCTGCTTCTGCTGGGCATCGTCGTCTTTGCGATGCTGGTGCTGCTCGGAGAGTTTTTTCCGGATGTGGTGCGGTCCGAGACCTGGGTCAACCGGGTTCGCGACTTCATAGAGCAACCGGATGGCGGTTATCAGGTACAGCAGGCCAAGATCGCTATGGCGAATGGGGAATGGCTGGGCCTGGGGCCAGGCAACAGTATTCAGCGGAATTACCTGCCTTCGCCCTATTCGGATTTCATCTATGCCATCGTAGTGGAGGAGTATGGGATCTTTATTGGCATTCTGATCATTCTGCTATACGTACTGCTGTTCTTCCGGGCTACCCGCCTGGTGACCAAAAGCCCCAAAGCCTTTGGCGCCATGCTGGCCATCGGGCTGAGTATCAGCCTTGTCCTGCAGGCGTTTGTCAATATAGCCGTGTCCGTTCACCTGGTGCCGGTCACGGGGGTTACCCTGCCGATGATCAGTATGGGCGGTACGTCGATCCTGTTTACCTGTATTTCGTTCGGGATCATTTTGAGTGTGAGCAAGTATATCGAGTCGGTGAGTTAAATATGGAACATTGAACCCAAAACCAAAAATAATAATCTCCGGCGGTGGTACCGGCGGCCATATTTTCCCCGCTATTGCCATCGCTGATGCGATAAAAGAAAAGCAGCCCGATGCCGAGATCCTCTTTGTTGGGGCTCGAGGCAAGATGGAGATGGAGAAGGTCCCGAAAGCGGGATACCCCATCGAAGGGCTGTGGATCAGCGGTTTTCACCGCCAGTTGACATTGCGGAATCTGCTGTTTCCCCTCAAGCTGCTGAGCAGCCTGCTGAAGTCCTGGAGCATCATCAGCCGGTTCAGGCCGGACGTGGTGGTCGGCGTCGGCGGCTTCGCCAGCGGGCCCCTGCTGGAAGTGGCCACCCGGCGTGGCATTCCCTCCCTTATTCAGGAGCAGAACTCCTATGCCGGAGTGACCAACCGCCTGCTGGCGAAAAAGGTGGACAAAGTGTGCGTTGCTTATCCGGGCATGGAACGATTTTTCCCCGAGGAAAAGATCATCCTGGCGGGAAATCCGGTGCGCAAAGCGCTGCAGGAAAGCCTGGTGAGCCGCGAGGAGGGCGCCCGGTATTTCGGGCTGGACCCGGAGCGGCCGATATTGCTCGTCTTCGGAGGAAGCCTTGGCGCCCGGTCGATCAACCAGGCCATGGCCTCCAACGTGGCCGCCCTGAAAGAAAGGCCGGAGGTACAGATGCTCTGGCAATACGGGCAGCTCTACGAAGAGCAGTTTGGCCAATGTGAAACCGCCCACCTGCCCAACGTAAAGGCGCAGCCTTTCATCGACCGGATGGACCTGGCTTACGCCATGGCCGATGTGATCATCTGCCGCTCGGGCGCACTGGCCATCTCGGAGCTTTACTTCGCCGGCAAACCGGCCATTTTCATTCCTTCACCAAACGTGGCGGAGGACCACCAGACGATGAATGCCATGGCTTTGGTGGATGCCGGCGCCGCCTGGGTCGTGCGCGATGACGAAGCCAGGGAACTGGCCATTGTCAAAGCACTGGAACTGCTGAACGACAAAAATGCAAGGACGCAGCTGAGCGAAAATATCCGGAAGCTGGCCATGCCCGATGCCGCCGCCCGTATTGCCGGCGAGGTGCTGAGCCTGGCCCAAACTAATGCGAAAAGACGATGAACCTGAAGGATATCAAAAAGGTGTACTTCATCGGGATCGGGGGGATCGGCATGAGCGCACTGGCGCGCTACTTCAACGGAAGAGGCGTCGAAGTACATGGATACGACAAAACAGAAACCCTGCTCACCAAAAAGTTGGTGGAAGAAGGGATGCAGATACATTATACCGAGGACCTGGGCCTGGTGCCCGAAGGGATAAGCCTGGTAGTTTACACCCCGGCAGTGCCCGCCACCCATAAGGAACTCGTTTTCCTGAGGGGACAGGGCGTGCCCGTAAAAAAAAGGGCGGAGGTGCTGGGCATCATCAGCCGCGGGATGAAAACCGTGGCCGTAGCCGGCACCCACGGGAAAACGACCACTTCCTCGATCTTGACACATTTGTTGCGTTGCGGCGGTATTGATTGTACGGCCTTCCTGGGAGGCATTGTTACCAACTTCGGCTCCAATTTCGTCGAAGGGCAATCGGACTGGGTAGTTGTGGAAGCCGACGAGTTCGACCGCTCGTTCCTCCACCTCAGCCCGAACATAGCGATCATCCTCTCGATGGATGCCGACCACCTGGACATTTACGGCGATCGGGAAACGCTCCTGGAGACGGGCTTCCGGGCCTTCGCCGCCAAAGTGGAAAAAGGGGGGCGCTTGTACATTCACTACCAGTGGCAGGAACAGTTGGGCGACTGGCCTTTTGTAGAGAGCTACGGCATCGGCGGAGGAACATACCGCTCCGGGAACGTGCGGGTAGAAGACGGGTATTTCACTTTCGACTACCAGAGCCCTTCTCACCGCATCGACGGCCTGCAACTGGCTATGGCGGGCCGGCACAATGTGGAGAATGCAACCGCTGCCCTGACGGTAGCACTGCAGCTGGGGGTAGGGGAGCAGGCTATTCGCGAAGGCCTGCGCAGCTTCCGCGGGATTCGCCGCCGCTTTGAAATACTTTACCGTTCGGAAGGCAGGGCCTATGTCGATGATTACGCCCACCATCCGTCCGAACTGGAAGCTGCCATCGGCGCAGCACGGGAGTTATTTCCGGGGAAAAAGATCACCGGCATTTTTCAGCCGCATCTTTTCTCGCGCACCCGTGATTTTGCCGATGGTTTTGCCGCAGCCCTCGACCAGTTGGATGAGATCCTGCTGATGGAGATCTATCCCGCGCGGGAACTACCCATCGAAGGAGTTGATTCTCAATGGCTGCTGGGCAAAATGAAAAACGGGAACAAACGCCTGGTAAGCAAGGCGGCCTTGCTGGAGGAGATAGAAATTGCTCATCCGGAGGTGCTGCTGACCCTGGGCGCCGGCGATATTGATACGTTCAGAGAACCGATAAAAGCATATTTCGAAAAAAACAGGCATTCATGATCAGGAGCCTACATATCAGTACGGAAACACTGCGAACCCTGAAGCGGATCGGCTGGGGCGTCCTGGTGATCGCGGGCGCCGCTATGGTGATCTCTGCAGTAGAACGCAAAGAGGCGAGCACCGTTTCCGAATTGATGATCGAAGTGGAGCCCCTGCCCAACGGTGAATTGCTGATCAACGGCCCGGATGTGCGCCTGGCTATCGAACGCAGTTTTGGCTATCGCCTCGAAGGGCTGGCCATAGGGTCCATCGATGTTCAGCGCCTGGAAAAGGCCCTGGAGTCCGAGCCGTTCATCCTCGATGCCGATGTGTATATCGGCGCCAATAACCGGATGAAGGTCGGCGTCGTACAACGGCAACCCGTACTGCGGGTCATGGATAACAACGGCCTGAACTATTACCTGGACGATAAAGGCATTAAGATGCCCTTGTCCCCGCACTTTGCTGCCAAGGTGATCGTAGCGACGGGCAACTTGCCCCCTCATGAGCCGAAATTCCTGGACCGAAAGCGCAATACCCTGAAGGATGCCTTCCTGCTGGCGAATAAGATCCGGGAGGATGAATTCCTGAACGCCCTGATCGAACAGATACATGTGAGCAACCGCGGAGAGCTGACCCTGGTGCCCAAAGTGGGCAAACAAAAGATCATTTTCGGCAAATTCGAGTCGGCGGACAAGAAACTGAACCGTTTGAAGGCCTTCTACCGGGAAGCCTTGCCCTATGAGGGGTGGAACAAATACTCGGAGATCAGCCTGCAATACGATGGGCAGGTGGTCTGCAAGAAACGATAAGCATTATCGGTATTTAACAGATATACCAGCTAATTCATAACCGTGCGAAAACTACAAAAACTAAAGAACCAAAATTAATTACGCATGATGGACACTAATAACAATAAATCGGGCCTGGCCATTGCACTGGATATTGGAACGACCAAGATCTGCGCCATAGCGGGGCGTCGCGATCGCCACGGTAAGCTCGAGGTATTGGGCTTTGGCCGGGTAAATTCCGAAGGCGTCCTGAGAGGCGTAGTTTCCAATATCGAAAAGACGGTAAAGGCCATTTCCGAAGCGGTGGCCTCGGCCCAGCGCTCAGCCGGCACCGACTTCCGTGTGGTGCACGTCGGCATTGCCGGGCAGCATATCAAGAGCCTGCAGCACCGCGGTATCCTGACCCGGGATAATGACCATACGGAGATCAGCCAGCGGGATATCGACCGCCTGATCAGCGATATGTACAAGCTGGTGCTGCCGCCGGGCGATAAGATCCTTCATGTCATCCCTCAGGAATATACCGTAGACAACGAGCAAGGCATCACCGACCCCATCGGTATGTCGGGGATACGGCTGGAAGCCAACTTCCACATCATCACCGGCCAGATCTCAGCCTCCAACAATATCTACCGCTGTGTAGAACGCACCGGGCTCAAAGTTTCCAATATGACCCTGGAGCCCATCGCTTCAGCAGCGGCGGTGCTGAGTGACGAAGAGAAGGAGGCCGGAGTGGCCCTGGTGGATATGGGGGGCGGCACTACCGATATTACCATCTTCAAGGATGGCATTATCCGGCATACGGCAGTGATCCCATTCGGGGGCAACGTCATCACCAAGGATATCAAGGAAGGGTGCACCGTAATGGGGCAGCAGGCGGAAAAGCTGAAGATCAAATTCGGTTCGGCTCTTGCCGACGAGGTGTATGACAACCGCATTATCAGCATCCCCGGCCTGAGAGGGCGCGACCACAAGGAAGTCTCAGAGAAGAACCTGGCCCGCATCATTCAGGCCCGGGTAGAGGAGATCCTGGATTATGTACTCTGGGAGATCCGCCGCTCCGGATTCGAACGCAAGTTGATCGCCGGTATTGTACTGACCGGCGGTGGAGCCCTGCTTAACCATATCGATAAGCTGGCCGAATTTCATACCGGTATGAGCACGCGTGTCGGCGTGCCCGTGGAACACCTCGCCCATGGCTACCACGAACAGCTGAGCAGCCCGATCTACGCCACTGGTGTAGGCCTGCTCATGAAAGGGTTAGACGACCTGGAAGCCGGCCGCGTCTCCATCCCGGAACCGGTAACTGAAGAAGAAGAGGAGTACGAGGAGGATGCTTCCGGAAGGTGGTACGAGCAATTGTTCCGCAAGACCAAAGAGTGGTTCGAAGCGGAACCGGATAGTGAGTTTTAAAACAACAGAAAGCTGATACTTAACAAATAATTGATCCTGTTGGGCTGCTCAAAGAGCACGATAACCTCAAAAGCCCGGCAAAACATTAAAAACTAGCAGTTATGGTATTTGATTTGCCAAAGGATGAAAGCCCGATCATAAAGGTGCTGGGTGTAGGTGGTGGCGGCAGTAACGCCGTAACCCATATGTTCAAGCAGGGAATCGTAGGGGTGGATTTCGCCATCTGCAATACCGATTCTCAGGCGATGGAACTGAGCAAAGTGCCAACGAGGATGCAGCTCGGCCCCAATCTTACCGAAGGGCGGGGCGCCGGCTCCAAGCCCAACATTGGGAAAATGGCCTGCGAAGAGTCTATCGAGGAAGTGCGCCGCTATTTGGAGAACAACTGCCGGATGTTATTCATCACGGCAGGTATGGGCGGCGGTACAGGCACCGGCGCCGCTCCGATTATCGCCAAGACTGCAAAAGAAATGGATATCCTCACCGTGGGTATCGTCACCCTGCCTTTCACCTTTGAAGGACGGCGGCGTATCACACAGGGAGGGGAGGGCCTCGAAGAGCTGAAAAAGCATGTCGACACCCTGATCGTGGTCTCCAATGATAAACTGCGGCAGATCCACGGCAACCTTTCCATCTCGGAAGCTTTTGCCCATGCCGACAATATCCTTACCACAGCGGCAAAAGGCATCGCTGAGATCATCACCGTGCCAGGGTATGTGAACGTGGACTTCGAGGACGTCAATACCGTTATGCGCGATAGCGGCGTAGCCATTATGGGTACGGCTGCTGCTGCCGGTGAAGACCGCGCCAAACGGGCTGTAGACGACGCCTTGCATTCTCCGCTCCTGGAGGACAACGACATTCAGGGGGCTCAGCACATCCTGCTGAACATCACCTCGGGCACCAAGGAGGTCACTATGGACGAGATCTTCGAGATCACTGAATTTGTCCAGGAGGAGGCCGGCTACGGCACCGACCTCATCTGGGGTAATTGCTACGACGAGTCGCTGGGCGATAAGATCAGTGTTACGGTCATCGCCACCGGTTTCGAACATCGGAAACCTCCTCGGGAAAAGCAGCCTGACAATAGCCGCATCGTCGTCTCTCTGGATGATGAGTTGGCGGAAAAGAAAAAAAAAGGCCTTTCTGACATAGGTTTCGAGGAGGAAGAGACGCAGGCGCAGACCTTTGAGTTTGACGATATCCGCGCAACGGCCGACAAGTATCGCAACCGCTACTCTTACCAGGAGCCCTACCTCAAGGATGAGGATAAGGAGCAGCAGGAAGAAGATCGGCGGAAGCGGATGGAAGAGGAGCGCATTCGCCGGGAGAAGCTGCGCAGCCACCGCGTCAAGCTCAGCAACCCCAAGGCGGTGATCGAGCTGGAGAACGAGCCGGCTTATATGCGCCGCGGCGTCGGGCTGGATGATGTGCCCGATTCCTCCGAACAGGCCCGTTCCAAGTGGACCATCTCCGATGACGACGAGCCAGAGATCCGCACAATGGGCAACTCCTTCCTCCACGATAATGTGGATTGAGGAAGATATGGAATGATCTTCATTATTCTATTCACGCCATACAGAGAGGTTTGCGCCGCTTGCGGCCAGACCTCTTTTTTGTGTGGCGCCCTCAAAAGGAGCTCCTAGCCGACACTTCCTCAATTTTTAACAATCCGTTAATACCTGAAGCGCAACATCCCGCCCGGCCTTTCAGTTTAAAGGGTAATAGTTTGATACCCATTAAAACATATCCAAAATGAACATCCGGAAGATCAAATTAGCACTGGCCGTTGGTTTGATGAATTCCAGCCCGAACAACATCCCCAACGCGATCAAAGACCTCATGCTCGGCTTCAAAGAGGTGGGCGCCTTCCTGGGGTTGACGGTGACCGGCAACGAGCGCCTCAACCCGGTGCTCATCAAAGAGACCTACGCCATACGATTCGAACATTGTACGGTAGATGTAGACCTGGTATCCAACCCCATAACTCAGAGCCAGGCCGTCCAGGGTTTTCAATTACATTAAGGTTATTACACCCAATTCTCCCATTGCCTTATCCAAAATTACTGCGGCTCCCTTCGCGAGATGGGAGCCGCGGTTCTTTAATAAATACCCGAAGATGGCAGCCGGTGTGTATATCTTTGATTTTATGGCCGATTTCGGCAAACCGATAATATTTACCCTTAATCTAACTCCCCATCCAAATTTCCCCTATCTTTGCGCGCCGTTTTGAAACTATACCTAGACAGAAGTGTTTGCAAGGCGGATAGAATATAGATCTTCCGGGCCATCGGGGCCTAGAGAGCCTTCAAAAAGAGAACAATAATATGGACTTAAAAAATATTGCCATCATCGCCCACGTCGACCACGGTAAGACTACCCTGGTAGACAAGATGATCCACGCCGGGAAGCTATTCGCAGACCACGAGCGGCCCGGGGACCTCATCATGGACAGCAACGACCTGGAGCGGGAGCGGGGCATCACCATTCTGGCCAAGAACGTTTCCATCCGCTATAAGGGTACCAAGATCAACATCATCGACACGCCGGGCCACAGCGATTTCGGCGGCGAGGTAGAACGGGTGCTCAATATGGCAGACGGCGTACTGCTTCTGGTGGATGCCTTCGAAGGGCCTATGCCACAGACCCGCTTCGTGACCCAGAAGGCCATCGAACTGGGCCTCAAACCCATTGTGGTGGTCAACAAGGTGGACAAGGAGAACTGCACCCCGGAGGAGACCCAGGAGGCCGTCTTTGACCTGATGTACAACCTCGATGCCACGGAAGACCAGCTGGACTTCCCTACCATCTTCGGTTCCGCCAAGCAGGGTTGGATGAGTGCCGACTGGCGGGAGCCCACTACAGATATTACGGTATTGCTGGACGCCATCCTGGAGCACATTCCTTCTCCTAAGGTGGAAGAGGGCACACCTCAACTTCTGATAACTTCTCTGGACTATTCTTCCTACATCGGCCGCATTGCCATCGGCCGCCTGCATCGGGGTAAGCTGCGCAACGGGCAGCAGGTATCTTTGGTAAAAAAGGACGGCTCCATTCAGAAAAGCCGCATCCGCAGCCTCTTTGTTTTTGAAGGCTTCAATCGGGTAGAAGCCGAGGAGGTGCAGGCCGGTGAGATCTGCGCTATCTTCGGGGTGGAAGGTTTTGAGATCGGCGATACCATTGCCGACCTGGAAGCACCGGAGGCTCTGCCAACCATCGCCATCGATGAACCGACGATGAGCATGGTGTTCACCATCAACGACTCGCCCTTCTTCGGTAAAGAAGGCAAATTCGTTACCTCCCGCCACATCAAGGAGCGCCTGGAGAAGGAACTGGAGCGCAACCTGGCCCTGCGGGTGGAAGAGACCGGCTCGGCTGATACCTTCCGCGTGTATGGCCGTGGTGTACTGCACCTTTCTGTACTGGTCGAGACCATGCGCCGGGAAGGCTACGAACTGCAGATCGGCCAGCCGCAAGTAATTACCAAGCGCATCGACGATATCGTCCACGAACCGGTGGAAGAACTGACCATCGACCTGCCCAGCGACATTTCGGGTACCGCCATTGATATGGTCACCCGCCGCAAGGGCGTCATGCTGTCTATGGACCCCAAAGGCGAGCGCGTGCAACTGCGCTTTGAGATCCCCTCCCGGGGCATCATCGGCCTGCGCAGCCAGATGCTGACCGCTACGGCAGGTGAGGCCATCATGTCGCACCGCTTCCTGGAATTTCAGCCGCACAAAGGTGAAATTCCCGGCCGGATCAACGGCTCCCTGATCGCTATGGAAACCGGCATGGCCATACCCTACAGCATCAACAACCTGCAGGACCGCGGCAAATTCTTCGTAGCTCCCGGCGAGGATGTCTATGAAGGGCAGGTCGTCGGTGAGAACAGCCGCCCGGGCGACCTGGTGGTCAACCTCACCAAAACCAAAAAACTGACCAACATGCGGGCTTCAGGGTCCGACGATAAACTCAAGATCGTTCCGCCCCGGCGCTTTACGCTGGAGGAGGCTCTGGAATACATACAAGAGGATGAATATGTGGAAGTTACGCCAGGTTCCCTCCGCCTGCGCAAGACCCTGTTAAAAGACCACGAACGCAAGCGCGCGAAGAACAAGGCGCTGGCGTAGGTTGAAAAGGGCCTCCCTGGTTCATGGATACACTGGTTCATGGTTTTGTACCCTACAAAGCCATGAACCAGTGTAGCGATAAAACATGGCAACCGTGAAACCATGAATTCCCCTCCTTGGATAAATACAAATTATTCCTATCTTTAGGCTGGACTATTGTAGGCCTTCGCCGCCTAAGCCTAAATTGTTTTCCTGTTTGAGTGCCCCCTCAGGTTGAACCGCTTACCTGAGTAAGGGGCATTGTTTTTTAAGACAAACGCTATCTGACTTATGCCCAAGATCCGATTTGCCCTAGGAATAGCCTTCCTGTTGTGGTCTGCCGGTGCGTTATCCGGCCAGTGTGATATTGCCGACCAGTGCGGAGACCTTCAGCCACAGGGGGGCTTTGGGCCAAACAGCCCGACCTTCTTCTGTGAAGGGGAGGAGGTGGAATTCATCAATAACTCCGACCCCAACCTGGTAGATACGACCATTATCGATTGGGGCGACGGCCAGGTCGACCGGGCGCCTGGCACGCCTAGCTTTACCCATACTTACGATTTTGCGGAGGACACCTGCCTGGTCAGCGCCAGTTCAGTGACCATTCCCATTACCATGACGGTTGTCAACAGATGCCCGTCAGGCGTGAGCCGCAACTGCCTGATCGTCTTCGTCCGCATCCGGGTGAATCCGGTGGCCATATTCGATGAACCGGAGGCTCTTTGCGTCGGTGAGGTGGCTAATTTTATGAATGCTTCCTGTGATAACGGAGAAACAGTCACCTACGAATGGACCTTTGAAGGCAATGGCACCAGTACGGACGAGAACCCTTCCGTTATTTATAACCAAAGGGGCTTCTACGATATCGGGCTGAGGGTGACCAACCAGTGCGGTACCGATTTCACGCAGGAGACCATTGAGATCCGAGACGTACCGATAGCGGCGGCTACCTCTCAGATATCCAATGATTCGGCCTGCATCCCTGCCCTGATCCAGTTCATGAATAATTCCATCGATGAAGATTTTTACGAGTGGCAGTTTTTCCCTAGTCAGGGAGTGGTGTTCCTCGATTCTACCGAGACGGGATTTTTCCCGGAAGGAGGCCATTATCAGGCCTTGCTCATTGCCGAAAATACATGTGGCATCGATACCGCGAGGCTGAACTTTGAGGTTTTTGAACCACCGAGCCTATTGTTGGGCCCGGCGCCCCCCCCAGGGTGCGACACCCTGGTTTTCACTCCTGATATCACTTACGAAGGGTCTATCAGCAGCCTGGAATGGGCCTTCCCCGGTTCTAATATTGCGCTTACTACCGATTCTTTTCCCACTGTAATCTATACCGATGACGGGGTATACCCCTACACGCTGAACGTTTCCGGGCCTTGTGGAGCTTTTTCGATCCGGGATACCGTGCAGGTGCTCGCCCTCGAGGAGGTGGCCTTTGACAGTATCGGCCTGGTGTGCAACTCCACGGATCCGTTTCCAATACCGGCCAGCCCGCCCCTGGGCGTTTGGTCGGGGCCGGGGGTGGGCTCCAACGGCCTGTTCGACCCGGCAGCGGCCAATATCGGTACGAATGTGCTTACCTACGTCGCCGGGGCTGCGGGTTGCGAATCAACCGGCCAACTTACGATTGAAGTGGAAGAGGCGGCAGATGTGGATATCGGGACAGCCCGGGATACTTTCTGCGTGGATGCAGGCCAGGTTACTTTTAGCTTTTCGCCGATAGGCGGGGCATGGTCAGGGACGGGGATCGTTGATCCTTCACAGGGTGTTTTCGACCCTCAACTGGCTGGCCCGGGAACGTACAATTTGAGTTATGTATTCGGAGACGCAATAGGGTGCGTCATTCGGAAAACCAAAAATGTAAGGGTCGAGGCCCTGCCCGATATTACCCTGAACGGTATGCCGTCCACCTGTGCGGTAAGCGATAATATTTCGCTGTCGGATGTAGTCAATTTCCAGGCGACTCCCGGCGGTACCTTAACCTGGAGTGGGGATGGGGTGCTGAATCCCAGCGGCCAGTTCAATTCCGATTCTCTCTTTGGCGCCATGTCCGCCGATATTACCCTGACAAATACCAGCGCTTTTGGTTGTGTGACGAGCCAGACGTTTACCCTTGAGCTTCGGGATTATATACAGGCACAGGCTGCAGAGCCTGAAGTAACGGCCTGCTCGGGCAGCGCCCCCCTGATGTTGTCGGCAACTCCCGGGAACGGACAATGGGCAGGGCCGCAGGCTAATGCCAACACCGGTGAGGTCCTGATCTCCCAATTGAGCCCGGGTACTTATTTCTACATTTATACCATCGACCCGAACACACCCTGTGAAAGCAGGGATACGGTGGAACTTACGGTTCTGGACGCCGCCAACAGCGTCACCCTCGGGCAGGATGTCTACGCCTGTGCCGATGATAACGTCGTGCCGCTGCCCACCGCCAGCCCTATGAACGGCGACTGGACTGGCCCGAGCCCGGCGAGCAACGGCCAGGTAGATGTACAGTTGCTGCCCGGCCCCGGCGAATATATTTATACCTATACCGTCGATGCGCTGCCGGACGCCTGTAATTCTGCCGAGATCACCTTTACCGTCCTTCCTTTGCCCGAACCGGCATTTACCTTTGATTCTCTGGCCTGCGAAGGAGCGCCGGTAAGCTTTACCAATGAAACGGCCAATGCAGATGTTTTTAGCTGGGACTTTGGCGACGGCAGCCCCCTTTCCAATGAAGTCAGCCCCCAGCATGCTTTTGGCCAGTCGAACACCTTTACGGTAATGCTCACTGCTGAAAGCCTCAATCCTCTGGACGGCAGTGTAGTCTGCAGCGCCCAACTGGACCAGGATATCTATGTGTCCCAGGCGCCTGAACTGGTGGCGTTTAATACGGATGTAGTAGAGGGGTGTGCCCCCCTGGCGGTGAGCTTTGACAACCAGAGTGTCGGTGACAATCTGTCTTTCATCTGGAATTTTGGAGGGCTGGACACTTCCTTCGTCGACGAACCGGGGTTATTTACTTTTCCTCAAGGGATCTTTGGGGACACATCCTATACGGTCACGCTGTCGGTCGCCAATGGCTGCGGAGATGCCGTGGATACCACCCAGATCCTGGTTTTCCCTCAGCCGCAAGCCAACTTCGGCATCACTTTCAACGAATTGTGCAGCGGGGACACTTTATATCTCAACAACATCAGCACCGGAAACCCGGACCAGTATTTCTGGTTCATGAACAGCCGGACACTGGAGCGCATTTACAGCATACCCGACCCGCCGCCGGTGGTCCCCTTTTCTGATGTCACAGCCGATACCCTGTCCGTACTGCTGATCGCCCAGAACGGTTGCGGCAGTGACTCCCTGGAGCAGTTGGTCACCGTCAACCCCTCCGATGTCAGTGCTCTGATCAACACTTCGACACGGGAACTTTGCGTGAACGATACGGTAAGGTTGGAAAGTTTCTCCACACCGGGAGCGCCGGTACGTTGGACCATTTCCGATGGGAATGTGTATACAGGTACTGTGGTGCAACACAGTTTTGCAGCTCCAGGCGTATACAACGTTTCTCTGTACGCTGAGGGCTGTGGAGCCGACAGTATGGCGGTGCAGATCGCAGTCCTGCCACTTCCTGACGTTGCACTGAACTTTTCGCCTACCGTTTGTGCCGAGAATCCGCTGCGGTTTGACGTCGTGACCAACGGCGACGGACAGGTGCTCTATTTTGGGGATGGAGACAGTACGTTATCATCTGTAGCACAGCACATTTACGATACGCCGGGCACCTATTTCCCAACCGTTACGGTAACCAGCGCACAAGGCTGCCGGAATACCTGGAATGGAATCGCTTTGGAAGTCGCCCCGCTGCCGGTGGTGGCCATTGCGGAAGTCGATTCGGTATGCCAGGGCGCGCCGGTAAATTTCCGCAGTCTGAGTATCGGTAACACCTCCTGCCTTTGGTTGTTCGGTGACGGCAATGGTTCGGATGCCTGCGAGGCCATTCATACTTTCCAGTCCTCCGGGGTGTTCGATGCCTCTCTGATCGCGGTATCTTCCCTTGGCTGCCGGGATTCCCTGAAACAACCGGTATATGTGCGCCCCCGTCCGGAAGCAGATTTTGAAGTCAGCCTGGAAGATATCTGTACACCAGCCACAGTCCTTTTTTCCGACAACTCTACCGGGGCTACGGGGCTGAGCTGGGAGCTTGGAGACGGCAGTACGGGTACGGCCTCCGAATTTTCTCATATCTACGAAACTGCGGGTGATTATGAGGCCCGGTTGATTGTCAGCAATGAGGGGATCTGCCGGGACACGACAACACAGCAATTTACCCTCTACAGCCCGCCGGAAGGCAATTTCGAGTTGATCGAAACCTGCACGCAGGCCGAAGGCCATACGTTGCTTGTGGAGGCGGAACCGCAGGATTTTGTCGTCCTCAACGGTAGGGACTATAACCAGGCGGGCACCCGGCATGAGCGGCTGGCCGCCGGCAGTTATACGCTCGAACTGGAATCCCCTCAGGGTTGCTATACCACCCGGGAAATAGTGGTGCCTCAGGTGCAGGAACTCATCGCTCTCTTATTTCAGGATTCTTTCGCCATCGAGCTGGGGCAGTCGGTAGACCTGTTGGTAAACATCAACCAGGCGGGTACTCAGATCCGCTGGTCTCCGGCAATGAGCTTGTCCGATACTTCCATCACAGACCCGGTGGCTACGCCTTTCAGCACTACTACTTATGTCGTAGAGGTGACTAACGATAAAGGATGTGTAAAGAGAGACACAGCCCTGGTCCGGGTGGCCATTGACCGGGAGCGCGGTATTTTCATACCCAATGCTTTTACACCGGACGGCAGTGGCCACAACGACGTGTTCCGCATTCTGAGCACCAACGTCGGCCTGGTGAAAGTGCCCGTTTTTCGCGTATTTGACCGCTGGGGCGAGCTGATGTTCGAAGCGCTGGACTGTCCGGCTTCGGAACTGCAAAATTGTGGATGGGACGGCAACTTCAAAGGACAAAAGGCCGAGCAGGGCGTGTACACTTACTATGCAGAGTTATTATTCACTGACAGTTTCCTCCGGGTGGCGAAAGGTAATGTAACCCTGATCCGGTAAACAAATCATAGACCATGCAACACTCTACTTCTCTTCTTTCTGTTTTTCTGTTGATCGCCTGTCTGTTTACCGGGCAGCCGGCAATAGCCCAGGATGCGCACTTTTCACAGTTCACCCGCACTTCGGCGTATAACAACCCGGCATTTGTGGGCCTGAGCCGGGAGCCGGCGCGCCTGGCCCTGCAGTATCGCAATCAATGGTCGAGTGTGCTGGCGGGCCAGTCTTACCATTCGGCACTGGCCGCTTTCGATTGGCGCAACTGTTTAGGCCTCAGTTTTTTTGCCTTTGGCGTCAGTGTCCAGGGTAGCAGAGCGGGAGATTCCCGTTATACGGACGGGCAGGGCATGCTGAGCCTGGCCTATCACCAGCAGGTTGCCCGGGGATTCTTCCTGGCAGGCGGCATACGCGGTGGCGCCTGGAACTACCGGATCGACGACAGCCAGTTGGCCTTTGAAGAACAGTTTGACGGCATAGGATATGATCCGAACCGGAATAATTTTGAGTCGTTTGACCAGTTGCAGCGTACTGTTTTTGGCCTTTCGGCCGGACTGCTGTTGTACGACACGGAGGCGGCCTGGCAGATAGGCGCGAGCCTGCTTCACATCAATCAGCCCTTGTATTCTTTTCTGGAAGACGCTCAGAACGGGAACCGGGTAGGTATGGGATGGTCGATGCAGGGGCAGTTTGGGGTTTCAACCGACGGGAGGCCCAACAACAAAGAGCTGGCCCTTCAGTTCTTTTACCGCCAACAGGCTCTTTTCAAGAACAGCAAACAGCGGATGTTGTCCGCCGGCGCCCTCTGGCAGCTGACCGATAGCCGAAAGAGCAATGCCTTCTTCCTGGGTATGTACGGGCGGATAGGCCGTCGTGCCGGCGACGCGAGTTTTACTTTCGATTCAGTCACCCCTTATATGCGGGTCGATTTTGGCGACTGGAGCCTCGGCCTGTCTTATGATGTGAATGTTTCGCCACTGGCTAATGCCTCCCGGCTGGCCGGGGCGGCGGAATTTTCTGTGCAGGTCCATATTGGCGATATGCGTGACTGTATAGTCTGCCCTTCCAATTGGTGACCTACAGGCGAAGGATGGCTTTAAAGCCATCCTTCGCGCAGGAAGGAAGGGTCAATTCTCTCCCAGAATGACAATCAGGGTATAGACCAGTCCTGGAACGTAGAATAGTAAAGTCAACAAGAGCGAAAGCCAGAAACGGGTGGTAATACCGTCGTAAATGGCCATCGCCAGAGGGGGCAGCAGTATAGCGATGATGACCAGCAGCAGCAGGTCCGTATCACTTTCCTGGCGGAGCTGCTTCAGTTTGGCCTTCAGCTGTTTCTTGAACTGTTTCCGCTGTTGGCGTTTTTTCTGTTTCAATTCTTTTTTGTTGAGGGCAGTTGTTTCCTCAACACCTTTTTCCACTTTAGTTTCGGGCTTAATGTGCACCACTGCGTGAGCGGGTTGAATGCTCAGCAGTAGGAACAGGCTGCAGCAAGCAAGAAGGTAAGGTAATCTCATGGTGTTGGTATTTGGTAAAGAATAGGATTTCGGCCGGCAAAGCCGTCTAGGAAAGCCAAAGTACAAAAAACCGGTGAACCAAAGGAGTACGCCCTTACTTATCCGTCCTGCTTCCGCTATCGGCAGCATAATATGTCCGTAAAGGGTTTACGCCACCGGATTGATCATGGGCAGGTCTGCCACTTTGGCTTCTTTGGGCCCGATGCTCATCCAGCCGACAACGCCACCGGAGGCCTTGGCCACATGACGGGCGAAGCTGACTAGGCCGTCGTAGAAGTGTTTGGCGTGTTTGGGTTCCAGCAAAGGCAGGATGCTATTGAGCTTACTCAGTTCCTGACTGATCACTTCCTGGCGTTGCTCGGCCTGCCGGGGCAGAATCCGGATCAGTTCTATGAGGCGCTCATGCAGGTGCTCATCTACCTTCTTGTAGTACTCCTGCCACTCCTGGTGGAAGTGGAAAGTACGGACGTGGGCGATCTTTTCTCCCTTCTCCAGTTCAGCATCTTCGATGATGCCGTCTGCTCCTGCTACCAGCAGGGTTACGTAGGGTATGGCGTCGTACAGGATCTTTTGTTTTTCTGCCGGTAGAGACTCAATACTTTTGATCATGAAAATTTGCAGTTGTGTTCGGCCCAAAAATAAACTTTTACAGGTTAGGACGGGACAAAAACGGGTGGATATTTATCAGTTTATATATTGATTGTAACCACTACTAGCAGGAGCTGGATGGAGTAGGAGGCCGGCAGCAGCCAGGCGAGCAGGGTAGGGGATAAGGGTTTCATGGCGTAAAGGTTTTGACGCAATGGGAGGGCCTGAACAGCGTAGAGTGAACAGGATCTCTAAAAAACAACACGGTACTAGGCCGGCTGCTTCAACAACTCAATGATCCGCTCTGTTTCCCGGGGTTCCCACCACTGGATGAAGGGGAGCAGCAAGGTGGAGATCCGGGTGCGGGGCCGGGCGACTCTGTGGGCGATGACGGAAACGGCTTTATCCATGGCCTCAATATAGGCCAGGGCGGCGGCCCCCTCGATCTGTGCCAGCGCCGAGGCGTTGGCCCATGCGCCTTCCCGAGCTTTGCCGATGCTGAAGTCCAGGACGGCCTTTTCCCGGCTTTTCATCACCCGTCGGATGAGCCGCATCGGCCAGCAGATGCGCTCCAGTTTTGCCTGCATGGTATCGGCCAGGGCGGCGATGATGTCGTTGATCTTTTCAAAGTCCTTCTGGAGGGCGGTGATCTCATCACCGGGGGCCGTGAGCGCCGCGGCGATTCCCAGGTCGAGGTTGATGTGGGCATTGATCCCCAGGATCAGGTGCTGGAGAACGATGAGGTTGTGTCCGGCAGCGGCCTCGAAAGCGGCCTTCCAGCTGTTGGTTACGGGTAAGCCCTGACGGTAATGCTGCCAGGCATCCAGATATCGCTGGGCGAACAGGACATCCAGTTTTTCCATGCGGGGGCCGTCCTCGAAATGTCCTGCAAGGATGGCGTCCCTTACGGCTTCAGTCATGGCTTTGTACAGCACTGCGAAATAGGCCTGCCGGGAGCCTTCCTCCTCGCAGGTGCGGATGATTTGGTCGAGGGCTGTGATGACGTCCTGAATGGTGTGGGCGGGTGTGGGCATGGAAAAGAGATTAGTTGTTGGTTTCCGGCATAAAAATAACCGGATTCATCGAAAGAACTCCTCAATTGGGCAGTTTATCTAAGGGTTGTGTAAAGAATAACTTGTAAAGAAATGACGCCGCTATTTTGTTCGTAATCGAGGCGTTGGAAAGGGAGCATACCCTAAGGTACGCGACCTTTCCAAGAACGAAGAGTACGGGCGAAAGAGCAAGTCAGGATTTATAACTTATTCTTTACACAACCCTAAAGGTTTTAAGCCCGGTAAGCCTTTTATATTGCTTGCGCCCCGATTGGACACGAGCGCATCGACGGATGAAATAAATTGGCGCCGAGGGTACACGGCCGGGGCGCCACTTCGCCGATCGTCACCGGCAGGCAGAGGATCACCGGCTCCTCGACAGGCGGAGTGCGCTCGCGCACGATAGCGACATTATAGGTTGGTTATTTTCGGTTTCCCAAGATCTCGGAACTGAAGAATGCTTCTTTCCAGGGTATAAGGGCGCCATTTTCCATTGAAAAACGCTGGCCTCCCAGGTAGATCAGGTAGGATTGGGCTGAGGGTAGGCCGGTTGTTTTTTGCCACCACGATAGGCCTGACAGCAGGCGGGTGTTGAAAGTTTTGGCGGCCTTCAGTTCTACGGCATTATGGGGAAAGGATAACCCGATGGAACTAACGAAGTATCAATGTGGTTTTTACCAAAAAATCTACACCCGAGATTTTGATTTTCCTAATGGGTTTAACTAACTTTGCATTCGCTTTAAAAGAAGGCAATTTTTTGTTCTTTCGAGTTGTAGCCCAACGCGGTTAGCGCGTCCCGACACTGGGTGTCGGGAAGGCCGGAGGTTCGAAAGCATGATGGTGATGGAATATGTCGTATACATATTAGAGTCACAGAGCAACAGCCGGCTGTACATAGGCTACACCAACAACTTGGAGCGAAGATTAGAAGAACATAACTCCAATCAAACCAAGAGCACGAGAAACAAAGGTCCGTGGAAGTTGCTCTTTGCAAAAAAAGGCTTAGGTAAAACAGAAGCCCAAAGCTTAGAGAGAAAGCTCAAAAAATGGAAGAACCGAAAGCGGGTTCTTGCCTGGATTGAAAGAGAAGAAGCTAAATAACTTTCGGGGTGTAGCGCAGCCCGGTTAGCGCGTCCCGACACTGGGTGTCGGGAAGGCCGGAGGTTCGAAAGCATGATGGTGATGGAATATGTCGTATACATATTAGAGTCACAGAGCAACAGCCGGCTGTACATAGGCTACACCAACAACTTGGAGCGAAGATTAGAAGAACATAACTCCAATCAAACCAAGAGCACGAGAAACAAAGGTCCGTGGAAGTTGCTCTTTGCAAAAAAAGGCTTAGGTAAAACAGAAGCCCAAAGCTTAGAGAGAAAGCTCAAAAAATGGAAGAACCGAAAGCGGGTTCTTGCCTGGATTGAAAGAGAAGAAGCTA
Source organism: Lewinellaceae bacterium (assembly GCA_020636405.1). Taxonomy (GTDB): domain Bacteria; phylum Bacteroidota; class Bacteroidia; order Chitinophagales; family Saprospiraceae; genus JACJXW01. Next base: position 1,984,373 of record JACJXW010000004.1, read on the forward strand.
AATAACTTTCGGGGTGTAGCGCAGCCCGGTTAGCGCGTCCCGACACTGGGTGTCGGGAAGGCCGGAGGTTCGAAAGCATGATGGTGATGGAATATGTCGTATACATATTGGAGTCACAGAGCAAAAGCCGGCTGTACATAGGCTACACCAACAACTTGGAGCGAAGATTAGAAGAACATAACTCCAATCAAACCAAGAGCACGAGAAACAAAGGTCCGTGGAAGTTGCTCTTTGCAAAAAAAGGCTTAGGTAAAACAGAAGCCCAAAGCTTAGAGAGAAAGCTCAAAAAATGGAAGAACCGAAAGCGGGTTCTTGCCTGGATTGAAAGAGAAGAAGCTAAATAACTTTCGGGGTGTAGCGCAGCCCGGTTAGCGCGCGTCGTTCGGGACGACGAGGCCGGAGGTTCGAATCCTCTCACCCCGACCCCGCCCGCCGAAGCTCAAGAAGCTAAGGCGGGCAAATGTTTTTGCCGCCCTAGCTCAGTTGGTAGAGCAACGCATTCGTAATGCGTGGGTCGGCGGTTCGAGTCCGCTGGGCGGCTCAATGGCAGGTTGTGTAAGCAGCCTGCCATTTTTTATATGTGCCTTGAGCCCTAAACTTATGGAATCCGCTCCTTGCTGCCTTTCCATCCTGCAGTCTGAAACTACGGGCCGTTTATAGGCAGGACATCCGGAATTACAGCAAAGTTGGGATATTCTTCCACCATCAAAGGATCGCGATATGAAAATCCATTTCCTTCTCGGGCTATAGCAGCGACTGTCGTTCAAAACCCTTCTCTCCATACCCTTCCCTCGATCAAATACCCCCAATGGCCGGAAAAATTTCCATGGGCTTCATCTTCGCTCCAAATTGCCGCATCAACCCTGATCAACCAATGAAAACCATCCCCCATACCCTCAAACCCCTCAGGTCCAGGATCTCCATTACTTATATTGTACTTGGTGTTCTTGCGCCACTGGCCATTCTGGCCGTCTCGTGCTTTCTAACCTTTCTGCTGTTAAGGGAGGGCGTTGGCGAACGCTACCTGGCCTGGCTCTTGCCGCTGTTCTTTCTGTTCCCTTTGATGCTTTTGGTGGCGGCACTCGCCGGCTACCCCGCCGTTGCGGTAGAAGAAGAGACGGTAACCCTGCGCAGCCTGTTCAAACAGCGGCAGTTCCTGCGCTCAGACATCGTTGGCGCGGCGGAAAGGTACCGCTACCGACAGGGAAAACGCCTGGTGCTCGAATTGCGCAGCGGGGCCCGCGTAACGATCCACGGTATCTACTACCGCAACTACACTGCGCTCAGAGAGGCCCTGGTGGAAGGATTGGAACCCACCCCGAGCCTGGCTATTGCTCTGAAAAAGGAAGAAAAAAAGCGCCTGCTGATTGGGGCCGGACTGATCTTCGGCGGAGGCCTGGCGGCCTTCTTGTTCCTGCAGTACCAACTTCGGAAGCCGCCCCTCCAGGCCAGGGGCCTGCAGGCAGTACAACTGGTTCTGGCGGAAAAACCTCAGGTGGAACTGAAGGTAATTGAAGGGGATACGCAGGCCACCAGGGTGGCCCTGATCACGCGGGAACATCCCGATGTAGAATTCCAGCTTAAAGGGAGCGCCCTGCATGCCGCCCGGGTGAAGGGACTGGCCGGGCACCTCCACCCCGGTGATCATATTCGGTTGCTGGCCGATAAGCAGGATTTTGATCATGCCATTACCCGCAAGGGACAAGTGTTGGTGCCGCTCCGGGCAGTGGATGTATACGCGGCCCGCAGCAAAGGGAAGGACCTGCTCACGCTCCGGGACTACAACACCGAACGCACCGCCCAACTGGAATACCTGACCCGAATGGCCGGACTGAGCTTGTCGGTACTGGGGTTATTCCTGATCCTAGTGGGAGGCAGGTATCTGATGGAGCTATAAAAAAGATGTAGATTCTTTCCTTGTGATAGCATCGAAAATCGCACGTCGCAAATCAAAATCATCTTCATGTGGCCGTGTATTCGTGTATTCGGGATTCGGGATTCGTGTATTCGGGATTTGTGTATTCGTGTATTCGGGATTCGTGTATTCGGGATTCGTCCAAACGTCCAAACCCCCAAACATCCAAACGTCCAAACATCCAAACGTCCAAACGTCCAAACCTCCCTCCCTACTTACTCCGCATCTCCACCACACCCGTCCATCCTTCCGGTGCGCCATCGTGGGCCAGGCGGCGGGCCTCATTCAGGAAGAACTGTACGGCGCCGTCCTCGGGATAGCGGTGTAGCAGGCCTTCAAAAGCGTGGCCGGCTTCCCAGAAATCCTTTCTGAAATAAGCGTTTACGGCCTCCTGGAACTCGGCCAGGCTCTCTTGCTTCTGTTCCTGTTGCCAGGGTTCGTCGCCATTGAAGCACTCGTACAGCCCGAGGGCCTTTTGCTTGCCGATCACCTGCACCTTTCCGAGGTAGCGCAGTCGGCAATCCTCTGTTTGGGGAATGCGTTGCAGGCTTTCATCGGTGAGCAGGATATTGGCGCGGTAGTATTTGGTGAGGCTCTCCACCCGGGAGGCCGTGTTGACGGTATCGGCGATCGTAGCGGCGTCCATACGCTTGTGGTCGCCGATGATACCCATGATGAGCGGGCCGGTGTGAATGCCCATGCCCAGGCGGATGGGGCGCCGCTTTTTTCGCTGGCGGTAGCGGTTGTAATCCTGCAGGGCTTCTTGCATTTCAATGGCGGCCCTTAGGGCGTCCATGGGTTCGTGGGGGAAGATCGCCATGATGGCGTCGCCGAGGTACTGGTTGATGAAGCCCTTGTTGCTGCGAATGAAGGGGCCGAGGCGCCCGTTGAGCGCATTGACAAAGCGGAAATTGTCTGTCGGGCTCATGGTTTCCGACAAGGCCGTGTAGCCTCTGATGTCGGAGAAAAAGACAGTCACCTCGCGCAGGGCCTGGTCGCCCAGGCGTACTTCGGTGATGGCATCCCGTCCCAGGGCCTCCAGAAATTCGTAGGGTACGAACTTTCCGGTAGCTGCATTGATGCGATGCAGGTAAAGGTGTGTCTTGACCCGCGCCAGGAATTCTTCTTTGGTGAAAGGTTTGGCCAGATAGTCGTTGGCGCCAACCGCCAGCCCTTCCACCAGGTCGCTGACCTGGTTCTTGGCGGTAACCATAATGACGGGCAGCTCGCTGGGCAGGTAGTGTTCGCGGATCTTCTGGCAGACCTCGTAACCCGACATTCGGGGCATCATCACATCCAGCAGGATGAGGTCGAAGGGCACCTCTGATGATGAGATGGCCTGCAGGGCCTCTTTGCCATTCATCGCCGAGATGATCTGAAACTGCTCTCCGCGCAGGTGGTTGGCCAATACGCGCTGGTTGATGGGCTCGTCATCGACGATCAGTATGCGGATCTTTTCACTGTTATTAGCGTTGAGCACCAAGGGGTGAGTCCTAAGTGGGCGGGCTTTTTCGGCGCCCCGGGGAGCGTCTTCCGGGCGCGACGCCGGCTCGGGCGGCGCCATATCCGGCGCCTGCTTTTCGCGGCTGAGCGGCACCGTGAAGTGGAACCTGGCCCCATGGCCTTCCTCGCTTTCGACCCACATCTGGCCGCCGTGCATCTCGATCAGGCGTTTGCTGACGCTCAACCCCAGGCCGGTGCCGGTAAATAGTCGTTGCTCGGAACCGTCCGCTTGTTCAAACTCCTGAAAGATGGCTTCTTTTTTCGCTGCCGGTATGCCCACGCCGGTGTCTTCAACCGAAACTTCCAGCAGGCCGTCCCGGCGGCGCGCTTCCACCCGAATATGGCCCGACTCGGTGAACTTGATGCCGTTGCCGATCAGGTTGTGCATGACCTGCATCAGGCGGTTCTCATCGCCCCGTACGACGCTGCCCCGAAGCGGAACCTTATTCTCCAGCCTCAGGTCTTTTCCCTTCGCCAGAGGAGTGTGGATGCGCAGGACCACATCGGCCAAGGCGTGCATGTCCACCGGGCGGGGCTGGAGCTCTATTTCGTGATTCTTCAGTTTTGAAAAATCCAGGATATCGTTGACAAGGCTGCTCAGGCGCTTGCCGGAAGAGATGATCATCTGAATGTCTTCCACTTTATCGGGGTCATCTTCCCGCCCCTCAAGGGATTCGGCAAGGCCGATGATGCCATGCAAGGGGGTGCGCAGCTCGTGGGAAGTATTGGCCAGGAACTGGTCCTTCAGGCGGTCTACCTGCCGGAGGCGTTCGTTCAGCTGCCTTTCCTTCTCGAGTTGGGCGTGTTGCTGGGCCAACTTCTTGCGGTCCTGGAGCGTGCGTTGGCGAACCCATAACCAGATGGCCGTCATCAGGAGCAAGGATAATGCAAGATAGGTTAAAGGGGTGCGCCACCAGGGGGATGAAATAGAGAACTGGAACTGGGCTTCCGGGCTCACATTGCCGTAGATGTCGCGTGCCACTACCCGGAAAGTGTATTCTCCTTCTGGAATATTGGTGTATTCTTTTTGGTTAATGCGCGTCCAGGCGCTCCATTTTCGGTCAAATCCTTCCAGGAAATACCGGTACTGGTTTTTTTGAGCATCATCATAACCCTGGGCGGCAAAACTGAAGGACAGGTTGTTGAGGCGGTAACTCAGTGGTTTTGAGAGCCGGAAGGATTGCCCCTGCCCGCTTCTGGCCGCCGCCGCGCCTCCAAAGAGCAACGAATCCTGTCCGGCTACCATCACCCTGCGGATGAAAGTGGTAAATGGGTATGCAGCATTATCCGGATGCCGGCGGTTGTAGCGAAAGAGCCCCTGGTTGGTCCCCACCCAGAGAATGGTATCGCCATCCGCATAAACGCTGGTGATGGCCTGAGGTAGGCGGCTGTGGAAGGTGGTATCCAACTGGTAGGCCTGCAGGAAGGGGCGGCCCGGGTTTTCGAGAAAGGCGATGCCCAGAGGCTGATAACGGTTATTCGTGAACCGGGAGATCAGAAGGTTGCCTTTATTGTCGGGTTCGAGGAAATTGGCGCCCCGGGTATTCATCCAGTTATTGAGCACTTCGGCCTGTTCAAACCTGTCTTTTTCAGGATTATATCGGCTAATGATGCCGTCGGAAAGGAAATACAGCCCATCGGAAAGGGGAAGTGGAGCAGTGTGGTGGGGTGACGGTAATCCTTGGCCGGGGCCGTAGAAAACAGGCGGTTCTGCATTGAACTTTCCATCCTGCCCCACGGAAAGCCGGGCGACTCCCCGGTGATAGGTGCCGGCCCAGATCCGGCCCGCCTGGCCTGCGCTCAGGAAGGAAGGCCCATCAATTGACAGCCTGCCGTCTTGCACCCACTGCCCCTGGTCCAGGGAAAGCGTGCGGATCTCATTGTTGACCCGGTTGAGCACATACAAACGGCGGGGATAAGCAGGAAAATAATAGAGGAATTCCGAGTTTTGCTGGGTATCGATCAGGCGGGTTCGCCATCGGCGGCCGGGCCCCTGAACGATTTCCGCCAGGCCGGAGCTTCCGCCGACGATCAAGCGTTCGAGGCCGTCGATGGAAGGCGTGGCCAGTAAGGCCAACGGATTGATGATCTTTCCCAACTGGCCGAATTCCCGGAACGGGGCCTCGGGATATCCCTCCGGATCGAACAGCAACAATCCATTGTAGCTGGTAATGAAGAGGTGTCCGCCAAAGCGGGTGATATCTGTCAGGCGGCTGCTCAACCCTTTTTCCTTACCCCAGAAGGTAATCGGAAGGTGGGACTCCAAACGGGAAATACCATTTTCTGAAGTGAACCAAAGGGCGCCCTGCCGGTCGGCCATCAAGCCTTCAATAACGCGGACGGTATAGCCGGGGAAATGGTGGAATAGCCCTTGCTGCCGCCCCAGCGTATCCATGATCACGAGCCCTCCGGTGAAGGTGCCGAGGGCCAGGTTCCCGTCAGGCAGCACCAGTCCGTTGTAGCATTGGTGCTCGAGGAAGTAGTCGTTCAGTCCGGTTGGGAATGGACGGAAAGCTTCGGGCCCTTCCAGCCAGGGGCTGTAAAGGGCCAGCCCCTGATCCATGGTACCCAAAAGGATCTCCCTGCCCAGTGGCAGCATGACATAAACGTGGGTCTGGGCGAAGCGCTCCCCACCGGGGACCAGGCGGAGGCGCCCGTCCTCCAGCACGCACAGGCCCCGGTCCAGCTGGTCGACATACAGCTTGCCGTTGACGTGGAAAAGGCCCCGCCATCCGTTGACCCGCCAGGTTTTCAGCACGCGGCGCCCGGTGAGTTGTACCAGTAGCTGCTCTCCGCGCAGGTATACGGTATCTCCCACAGCGACCCCTTCCCGGAAAAAGCCGAAATCCCGTTGCTCTTCCGGCAGTTCATGGGCCAGGGAGTGAAACTGGAGCTGCCCCCTCTCGTCTGCCTCCAGGTAGCCGATATTCTTCAGCCCTCCGGCGTAGAGGGTGCCATCATCGGCCTGGGCCAGTGCCCGCACGTCCTGGCCAACCGGCACCTGTATGAGCCGCCATTCCGCACCGTCGTATTCCAGCACCCCTCGCTCATTGCCTACATAAACCAACCCGCTCTGGCTCTGCAGCAGGCTGGTGCAGGTGATATCGGAATGATACTCTTCAGGGAAGAAATTGCGGATCAGAGGGCTGCCGCGCTCCGGGGAGAGGAACTGGGCAGTTGCAGGGGCCGTAAAGCTCATCAGGATAAGTACCTGGACTGGAATACTTAGACATACATTGAAAAAAGAAAATACATTGTCCACCCAAGCTCGGCGGCAGGCTCCAAGGCATTTCCATGTATTTCCATGTATTTTCTTGTTTCTGTCCGGATACTTACAAGTGGATAACTTTGCAGCCGGAATCGGGAAGCGTTTCATTTTCCAATGGGCTTTGCCCAAAGCTACGGTTTTAGATAGACAACTGTGGTAACAAGAGTCACTTCTGTTTTTTCCATGCGCCCACCCCCGTTTTCCCGTTTCGTTATTCCGTTGTCAGGCTGATCCTCCGCTGGACGGAGCGGTAGTGGTCGTCCTCCTCGCCGTCGCCGTCCCAGTCCATTGTCGTCCGGAATTCGGCCATGCCTTTGCCAGTGGATACGATGTACTGATAGGTGGCGTTGGGTTCGATCAGCATCAGGGTGTCGCCGAACGTGTTCCATATTCCTTTGGCGGTACTCAGGGGTTGGCCGTCCAGAGCGATGAACTCCTGCCGGTACTTGTTGTCCGGCTGGAAATAGAACCGGATAGGGCGGGTACCCAGGCGCTCGCCCCATTCTTCCTCTCTAACCTCGAAGAGGTAACTGCTGTCCGTATTTTCAGCCGTGTTGACCTCTACCCGAATGGAGACGGATTCCCAGGTGCCGGGAAGGACATTACTGAGGGGTTTCTGTTCCTTGGCCTGGTTTCCCGGTTTCCCGGAGGGATCGCCCTGGCAGCCCATGAAGATGAATGCAGCCCATACAGCGGCAAACCAATTGATCTTGCTCATATTTCTGGTTTGAAGGCTGCAAATATATGGCTTTACTTCCTTTCCACCGAGCCTGATCCGGCAATGCTGCGTTCCACCTCCGGAGATTGGAGATAGTATACATTCCCGGAGCCGGCGATGTTTACCTCCAGTTGTTCTGTGGCATCGATGGTACAATCTCCGGAACCGGCAATATTGACCTCTGCTGTTCTTACGCTCAGGGAGCCTGCTTTTACGCTTCCTGAACCCATGATGTTGGCCTCAATGCCATCGGCAGTGCCCTCCAGTTCTATATCTCCGGAGCCGGCGATGCTGATGTCAACGGCTTTGGCTTCCAGATTGAGCCGGACGTTACCCGAACCGGCGATTTCGAGGTCTACATTTTCCAACCCGGTAAAGGGGCTGTCTCCTGTTACGTCCGCCGATCCGGCGAGGCTGACGCCGGAGAGAGAGGGCAAGGTGACGAAAAACTTCAGGCTCTCAATGCTGCTGGCCGGCTTGTCGAACCCGATCTTGAGCGTTCCGCCGCTGACCTCGGTTTCCAGGTTGTCGATGATGTTCTGGTGGCTCTCCACCTTAACGGAGTAAGTATCGCCCTGGCTAAGGTGGAGCTCTCCTGAGGTAGAAATGGCAACTGCCGTGAACCCGTCATGGTTCAGCGTTTTGCTGGTTATCGGGCCTTCCCCCTTGATGCCTTGTCCAAAAAAGCTGCCGTCGTAGTCGGTAATACAAGAGGAAAACAACAAGGACAGCAATACAGCACAGGTGATGATGAGGTTTTTCATTGTTTGATATGGTATTTTATGATAAAAAGTCGGCCCTTTACGAGTTAGCCGGCGGAAAGGTAGGCCATCCTCGTTTGTGTTCCAAAACAAAAAGATGAACCGGAGAAATGGCTCGGCCAAGCCTTTATAAAGAAACCTTGTATCCTTTGGCCGCATCTTCCGTAACAGTATAAAAAACAATGATCAGGCTTGGTATCCGCTGTTGCCCGGCCTATATTTGCTCCGAAATTTAATCAAACATGAATAAGAAGCCAATTTTCTTCCTCATTCCGGTTCTGGCCCTTCTGCTGGCTACGGGCTGCCAGGATGCAGCCGCTCCAACGATAAAGGATTATGAGAACCTGCCAACCTATGTTGAACAAGGGATCAATGTAGTGGTTGAAATCCCGGCGGGCACCAATCACAAGATCGAGTTTGATAAAGAGAAGAAGGAGTTTGTGGTTGACCAGCGCAATGGAAAAGACCGCATCATTGACTTTTTACCTTATCCCGGAAATTACGGATTCATACCTTCTACCTATATGGACCCTGCCATAGGGGGCGACGGCGATGCACTGGATGTCTTGGTTATCGGCGAGTCTTTGCCTACGGGTACGGTACTCGTCGTCAAACCCATAGCTATGCTGATGTTGCTCGATGAAGGGGAAGAAGATACCAAGATCATTGCCGTGCCAGCCGACCCGAAACTGCGGGTGATGAAGGCCGATGATTTTCAGGACTTCAGCATTACTTATGACGGGGCCAAGCACATCATTGAAAATTGGTTTTTGTATTACGATGGCCTGGGCACAGCTGAGTTTAAGGGCTGGAAAGATGGCCACAATGCCATGAAGGAAATAGAAAAGTGGGCGGTAAATACCGATTCCGATGCCTCCGGTGCTGGAAACTAACCGAATGGTCCTTCGGGTTCCGAGGAACAGTGACCTGAACTACATTCACCGGTTAGGGGCCAATCCCCATGTCATGCAATACATCACCTCCGGAAAGCTGCAATCCCTGCAGGATGCCAGGGCGGACCTTAGCCGCCGCCGCCGTACCGCCCGCTGCCGCCTGGGCTATTGGGTGGCGGAAGAACGCAAATCGGGCGCTTTCATTGGATGGATGGCGCTAAAGCAGGGAGAACGGAAGCAGGAGGCGGAATTGGGCTATCGGTTTCTCGAAGAACAATGGGGTAGGGGCTTTGCTACCGAAGGCAGCCTGGAAATCCTGGACTATGCTTTCCGGGAATTGAGGCTGGAGAAGGTCATCGCCGTGTCTATGGAGGAAAATCGGGCGTCCACAAGGGTAATGGAGAAGCTGGGCATGTCCTTCTGCGGCCATATCAGAGCCTATGGCAGGCAGTGCGTTCGTTACGAGATCGTCCGGCGCCAATTCGAACAACGCCATTATCCCGAGATGATGAAATAATGGAGCAGGTTTCAACCTTTATCCCTCCGGCCCTGTTCAATGCTTTGTATGTTGTCGGCCATAGCCGTCCGGGTTTGGATGGCGCTGCCTCCTGGCCGTTAATATCGGAAAAAAACCAGGTTCACCACTATGAAATTACCCTCAGCGGATTATTCAGAGAGATGCTCCCTCTACCAATCCATCCAGTCGATCTTTTCTCCTTCTTTTTCCGGAGACGGGAGCATACCTCCCAATGCATCGTCGTCGGCAGCGTACCATCAACCCTTATCGGTGAGTGGCTTTGAGCTGGCTGTCTTCCACATGGCGGACAGCCTGCCTGATGTGTGGGACGAATTGCTGCCCGAGGGCCAGCAGATGATGGGCCGAGCATACCTGCGCGCTCAGGAACAGGCCCCGGCAGAGGGCATGGGATATGCCTATCTGATGTTCTATAAAAATAAACAGGCTATAGGACTGGCTGCCTGCCAACTGATGGAATTTCGTGCGCTCCAGCAGATACAGTCTTTGCAGCAAATGCCGGAAGGCAACCTCGTGGACAGGCTATGGCACGCTATCAAACGAGCGGTTGCCAGCCGGATCAATTACAAACTGATCATTTGCGGTGCGACGCAATTTACCGGGCAGCACGCCTTCGTTTTCGATCCGGCCCAAACAAACTCCGGCCTGGCCATGGGCCTGCTCGATGAAGGCCTGCAATTGCTGGCCGGCTCGCTCAGAGAAGAAGGCTGGTATGCCGGGGGTATTCTGATCAAAGACCTGGAAAAAGGGCAGCCGCCCTTTCTCCGCTCTCTGGAAGCGCAAGGCTATTCCGCTTTTCCCTTCCAGCCCAATATGATCCTGCCGGTACGGCCCGAATGGAATTCTTTTGAGGATTACCTCGAGGCCATGGTGTCCAAGTACCGCGTAAGAGCCCGCCGAGCATTCAAAAAAGGAAAAGGGCTGCTGGTAAAGGAAATGGATGAGGAGGCCCTGTCCCATCATCAGGAGGAGATCTACAGCTTGTACAATGAAATTGCCGGACGGGCGGATTTCAACATGCTGGCCCTCCCCAAAGATTATTTCCTGTCCCTCAAGCGGGCTATGCCCGGCGAGTTCAGGGTCTTTGGCTATTACCTGCAGGAGCAACTAGTGGGCTTCTGCTCCACCCTGAATAACGGCCCTGAACTGGAAGCTCATTTCATCGGGTTCCGGCCTGAGGTGAACCATGAATATCAGCTCTACCTCAATATGCTCTATGATATGATCCGGATCGGCATGGACGAAGGGCAGGTGGAAAGGATTGTCTTCTCCCGCACAGCTATGGAGATCAAAAGCTCTGTCGGCGCCGAACCGGTAAAAATGTACTGCTGCCTGCGCCACCTGAATCCTACCCTTAATCGTGTCCTGCCCGCGCTCGTTCGCTGGCTGGAACCCAAGGAAGAGAATTGGGTACAGCGGCATCCGTTTGGGGATTCGGGCCCGAATCCCGAATAACGAATCCCGGATCAGGCAAACCGCTTGCGTTTCAGCCGGATCGTATATCCCCCTTCTCCCTTTTCGATATCGAGGTCTGCTTTGATGCGTTGGGCTCTCATGGCGAGGTTCGCCAGGCCCTGTCCGCTCTTTTTCCCGTTGGCCTTTTCCCGTTGGAGGGTTAGCCCCCCGTTATCCCGGATGATCATGGTAAAGTCCGGCCCGTCGTTTTTGAGCGTGATGTTTACCTTATTGGCGGAAGAGTGCTTGGCGATATTGTTGATCGCCTCCTTGAATATAAAGTAGAGGTTTTGCCGCAGGGTGACCGGTATTTTCTTCTGCCGGTCGAGTTTGCTGATGTGCATTTGGTAGACAATATTCAGTGGGATCAGCATTTCATCCGCATGTTCCCGCATACGGTGGAGCAGGTCTTCCACTTTATCCTTTCGGGAGTCGATCGACCAGATCACGTCGCTCATTTTGGACATGGCCTTACGGCTCACCTCGCCGATCTGTCGAAGGCGTTCCTTGCTTTTTTCATCCTGGATCTGCATTTGGAGCACATCGGTTTGCATAGCGATCCCGGAGAGCAGCCCGCTGAGCTCATCGTGGAGGTCGCTGGACAGTTTGGTGCGCAGGCGTTCTACCTGCAGGCGTTGTTCCAGGCGGTTTTGGAAAACGACGTATACAATGGCAAAACCGGCCAAAAGGCAGAGGAGAATGAACCATACGGTTTGGGTGAAGGCAGGCCTCATGCGAATGGGGATGGCCAGCTCTTCGGTGCTCCAGTTGCCGTTGGCATCTGCACCCTGGATGTGCAGCGTATACGGCCCGGGAGGGAGTTTGTTCAGGCGAAGGATGGGGCTGCTGCCCTGGTAAACCCACTGTTTGTCATAGCCTTCGAGCCATGTTTTAAACTGGTTGCGGCGCGGGCTGGTGAACGTGGGCAACATGAAATGGATCGTAAAATAGCTGTCACTTGGGTTAATAACGAGTTCCTCCATTTCGGAGAGGTAGCTGTCCTGTACGATGGTGCTGTCCTGCCTGGCATTGTACCGGGTGATCTTGGTCAGCACTACCGGGGGAGTGGATTCGTTCACCAGGAGGTCTTCGCTGAAAAAGGCGTTAATGCCGTTGACGCCGCCGAAATAATACCGTCCGTTTTGGTCGCGATAGTAGGAAAAGCGGTTGAACTCGTCGTGGGTCAACCCATCCACCGAATAAAAGTTGCGGAAGCTTTCCCGTTGAGGGTCGAAGAAGGAAAGGCCGTTGAAGGTGCTGATCCAGTAGGTGCCGTCTCCGGCGGGAACGATGCCGCAAACAGTATTGCTGGCCAGGCCGTTCTTTCGGCTATAGTGTTGAAATTTTCCGGTTTTGGGTTCGAGGATGTTCAAACCATTGGTCGTGCCGATCCAGATCCGGCCCTGTTCGTCTTCGTGGAGGACGTATACGATATCGCTGGCCAGGCCTTCTTTTTTGCCTTTGCTGGCCCGGTAGGTTTTGGTGTAGCCTTTTTCGCGGTCGATCTGGTACAGCCCGTTTTCAGTACCGATCCAGAGGTTGCCGTCACTGGCCTCCATGATGAAGTTGGGGGTGGCGCTGGCCAGGGGGTTTTTCCCCTCCTTATCTTCATACGGCAGGAAAGTCTCTACCTGGGGGTCGAACTGGAGGAGCCGTCCCTTCGAGTTGGTCGGCTGGGTGCACAACCAAATGACCCCGTAGCGGTCAATGGCCATTGCATTGAACGGATAGGAGTATTCGTAGGTCTTCAGGTTACAGGATTCGATATTGTATCGGTGCAGGCGCCCACCCTGGGCGGTGGAGCTCTGGCAGGCAAAGAACCACAGGTTGCCCTGCCCGTCGAGATGGAGGCTGCCCGTACAGGCAATGTCGATTTCTTCGCCGGTTTCCGGGTCGAGCAGTGGAAGCGTGTCCAGGAAGCCGGTCAGCTGGTCGAGCTCGTACAGGTGGTTGACCTCCCGAAGGAAGTAGATGAAGCGTTCCCCGTCGCCGGTGATGCCGCGCATCACCGGGCCGCGCCGGTCCTGGCTGAGGTCTTCGGCAAGATAGGCGTCGATTTTGGCCTGTCGGTTCTGCACGATCTTCAGTCCGGTGTCAATACCCAGGAAGATGGTCCGGAAAAAATCGCGGCTGAAAAGGCTGACAATATAGCGGCTGGCGCCAAGCAGGTAGTCGAAGTTGAAAACCTGTCCGTCGGCGCGAACACAGGCCAGACCCTGCAGGGGGAAGTCATCGTTGTGCCGGGCAGGGGTGCTGAGCAGGATATTCCCCTTTTCATCCTCCCAGATGGCGCTGAAGTAACTCGTCTCGTCCAATCCCGGAAAAGATTTAAACAGCAGGCTGTTCAAATCGTAGAGAAAAGCACCGGGTTGCCCCTGAAGGGAAAACCAAACCCTGCCTTGCCGGTCGAGGTGCAAAAAATGGGCAGACCCTGGATAGTTGCCCAGGAAATCCTTGCAGAGGAAGTCTTCGATGCCAAACCGCTTGACCAACTTGCCGGAGCCGGAAATATGGCGCAGGCCCATCTCACTGTCATTGAGCAAAAAGTCTCCGTTGGGAAGTTGAATGAGATGGACGGCAACGCTGGGTTGCTGGTGCTTCTCCTTTATGCTGATGACCGGCTGAAATTGGTTGTCACCAATATATTGGTAAACGCTGGTTGCTGTTTCACTAATGGAAAGCACCAGTATTTCACCTTGGGGGTTGACCATGACCAGCCGTGGGAAACCTTCGATCCCATATTCAGGCAGGAGCTTGACCGTGGTCAGTTCCAGCGTTTCGGGGTCGAGGATATCAAACAGGCCGTACGTTGTGCGGTAGGTGATGACCAGCCGCCCATCTTTGTCCAGGTCGAGCTTGCGGATGTTGGAATCGGAAAGTTGATGCCGGTTATCGGGATGGTTGTTGAAGACGATGAACTCGTAACCGTCGAAGCGGTTCAGCCCGTTGGGGGTACTCAGCCATATGAGCCCCCGCTTGCTTTGCACGATATCGGTAACCATCCGGTCGGACAGGCCGTCGTTGACCGAATAGTACTCCACCGGGAGGTCATTGGAATAGCCCAACTGTGCCACCAGGGGGGGTGACAGGGCGAAGAATAACAAAGGCAGGCTACAGAAATACAGCCATACCATTCCCCTCCTAACACTTTGAAGCGCTTTAAAATACCCCATGGGTCCAGATGCCACTTAAATATCGAAAAAAAATAATGCTACCTGAGGGGCAAGTTATTAAAAATCAGAGAGTAAATCAGCTTTACGGCTAAATTTCGCCATCGAGTTTCTTGCGAATGACCTCTGCCTTACTGTTCACCTGAAGCTTCCGGTAGATCTTCTTGATGTGGTCGCGGACGGTTTCTACGGAGATCATGTACTGGTCGGCGATCATTTTATAGCTCAGGCCGTCGACCAGGCCGTTCACGATCTGTTGTTGCCGGTCGGTCAGCACCTGATTGTCGCCTTTGTCCTGCTTGGGGGCAAAATGGTTGATCACCTTTCGGGCGATGCTGGGCGACATATACGACCCGCCCCGGTTGACCGTCAAAATGGCTTCCTTGATCACCGGCAGGCCCGATCGCTTGAGCATGTAGGAGTCGGCACCGGCACACAAGGCTTTGAATATCCGGTCCGAGTCATCATAGGCGGTAAGCATGATGATGTCGATCTCCGGGCGTATTCCCTTCAAGAGGCGTATCCCTTCCAAACCCGACATGCCGGGCAGCCCGATGTCCAAAAGGATCGTATCCAGCGGAATGTTTGGCTGTAATCCTTCAATAAAAGCCTCTACGGAATCTCTGGACAAAATGGGTTCAATTTCCGGTTGCGCCCCAAAGTAGATCTCCAGATTTTCCCGAACCATGGGTTCATCTTCAATAATACCAAGGTAGATCATGGCAGATAGTATTCTTTTTTTCCTTCCTTTTTTCACCCTGTTGTACAGCAGTGACGCTGAAAATCCATCGTTCTTCACTCCAGAACCGGGGAAGCTGAAAGATACCAAAATTATTGAAAGGGCTACAAACCTGATATTTCTATTATTTTTGCACCACTCCGAGATTGGCAGCCATTTGCTTTTGCGGTTTACAATAAAATTTCGATTTTCACGGACAAAAGAATACCTTATGTTGCGTACAAAAATTGCTGGTATTGGATATTATGTGCCGGAAAAGGTAGTGACCAATCACGACCTGGCCAAGGTGATGGATACCACGGATGAGTGGATACAGGAACGCACCGGCATCGTGGAGCGGCGCTATGGTAAGAAACACAAAGAGACGACCACCTCCATGGCCGCCCGGGCTTCCGAGGTGGCCATCAAAAGAGCAGGCATCAGCAAAGACGAAATCGACTTCATTATCTTTGCTACGCTGAGCCCTGACTATTACTTCCCGGGCTGCGGCGTGTTACTACAGCGCGAACTGGGCATTACCAACACGGCGGCCGGCGCGCTGGATATCCGCAACCAGTGTTCCGGGTTCGTGTACGGGTTGTCGGTTGCCGACCAGTTCATCCGTACCGGGATGTATAAGAATATTCTCCTGGTCGGTTCGGAAATGCATTCCATGGGGCTGGATTTCAGCACCCGGGGCCGCAACGTGACCGTGATCTTTGGCGACGGAGCCGGAGCCATGGTTCTACAGCCCACCCAAGAGGATAAGGGCGTACTGGCCACCAGCCTCCATTCGGACGGCACCTATGCGGAAAAACTGGCCTTCATCAACCCCGGCGCTCACGGCGGCTATCACGCCGCCCACATGGATGAGGCGCAGGATTTCGGCTATTCGGATGCTGAATACGGAGAGATGTTCATCAATGAGCACATGATCGAAAACGGGCAGATCTTCCCGTACATGGAGGGGCAGTTCGTCTTTAAAATGGCGGTCCAGAAATTCCCCGAGGTTATCCTCGAAACCCTGGAGAAGGCAGGCCTGAAAAAGGAAGACATCGATATGTTGATCCCGCACCAGGCCAACTTGCGCATCAGCCAGTTCGTACAAAGAAGAATGGGGCTGAGAGACGACCAGGTGTGGAACAATATCCAGAAGTTCGGCAATACGACGGCCGCTTCGGTGCCCATCGCACTGTGCGAGGCATACGAGGCCGGCGCGGTCAAAGATGGCGACATCGTTTGCCTGGCGGCATTCGGCAGCGGCTTCACCTGGGCCGGTGCAGTGATCCGCTGGTAGCTCATACTAAGGAAGTTGTATTAACTTTTTCATAGCACATTAATTTGGCCCCGCCACTCGTGGCGGGGATTTTTTTGCAAAACCACGTGGAATCGAAAATAAGGCGCCGGTTTATCCTGTTTATTGGATAGTAAAAAAAGGGACGCAAAAGGCATCATAAAAATAAAACGACAGGCCATGAAGGGCAAAATGTGGTTATCATTACTGGCAGTGCTGCTGTTATCGGCGCTGCATACTCAGGCACAAAAACCTCCGGAAACGGAAAGCGAATTTGACGAAGGCTATCAACGCCGCATCCGGTTGGAATACATTGATGGCGTTTATATCCCCCGGGACCTTTCCGATGCACTCGTTCAGCTCAATCAACTCGTCGACCGCGAGTCCAGGGCCCGCTTCAAAAGCGCCGATGAGGAAGAGGCCATCCGAAAACTTCACTTCAGCCTCGGCCGCTGGATCACCCTCAACTGGGGCTTTTACGAAGGCTCCCGCCTGTCGCATTCCCTCAAATCCCTGGGTATCCATCATCCGGACTACATGGCGCAGTTCATCATTCGTTCCTTTCACCGCAGCCTCAATAGCCGGCCAATCGATGTGAAAGGGCAACTGGCGGAAATTGCTGCCCGCCAGGAAGAAGACCGCCAGGAGCGCATCCGGAAAGGGACGGTCCTCTACCAGGAAACGAGAAAGGTGAAGAAGGATTCGGTGGAGCGGTAAGGGAGAAATTTGGAAACGTATGCTATACCTGGGTCAAGGACCCAAAAGCGACAGGGCCGCCTTCATATACCCCATGGCATAGGCCATGCCCGCATACCACGGTGCATCGCAGGCCATCTGAGGAGTATGGCCGGGTATCAACACCCCATCGAAATTGTTCCTCTTTAAAATGTTCAGAACCTCGATCATATCGATGTCGCCTTCATCCACAAAGGCCTCCCGGTACCGGGGTACTTTGCCCACCACATTTCTGAAATGGATATAACCGATTCTACCTTCCTGCCTGAACCCGTCTCTGATGATAGGGGTGTTGCCGTTGGCTTCCTTCCAGGCCAGTTCCCTGCCCTCGGAGGTATAGCTATCCCGGGGCTCGCCGGCGAGCAGGTTGCCGGCGTGGTGGCCGAATGGGCCGATGCGTTTCCACTCCTTATTGCATTGAGGAAAGTATTGAAAAAGTTGATGGTTGAAGAGTTTGTGTTTATGGGCTACGAGCATTTGTGAATAACGGGGCAGTCTCCCTTGGGGTACTCTGCCTTCCGAATATGGCCACCCGAAAACGTAGGTGTCTGCAATGATCAATCTCTCTTTGGGCTATAGAATATGATGACCTGAACAATGATCCCTATAAAAATAAGCACGGCCAGTTCCAGCTTAGAGAGAAATGAGGTTCTGTCCAGGGAGTCCTGAGCCTCTTTTCTCAGGCGGCCTCCTTCATTCAATTGAATTTCAGAAAGGTCCTCCAGGTTTTTGAATACCATTTCTAGCTTTCTTTTGAACTGGCTGATACCGTCCGCTCTGCGGCCATTATCGGGCATAGCGGCCAAATGTGCTTCCAGGGCCTGCAGCTCCTCGTCCTTTTCCAGCAGTGACTGAAAGACCTGGGCTTCCTTAGTGGTTAGTGATGTTGCCGAAAATAGCTCGATGTACTCAGCGATCTGGCGGTTAATGTCCTTCAGTCCTCCTACTTTAAACGAACCCAGGATCTCCTCATATTTTTGATGGTACAGGTTGTTGAGCTGGTAAATGTAGTGTTGTGCCACGATCCTGTCTTCGTAAACGGAGTTCATGATGTGTTGGACGTTATCAAAGTGGTGTTTGTCCAGGCGATTGGTGGTATAGATCAACAAGAAGACAACAACCAGAGATCCGGCTGTTCTTAACTTTCTAAAGAGGTTGTTTTTTGCCATGTAGGTTGTTTTTTGGCTCTGCGCTGCATTCAAAAGATGTCGGGCAAAAATATGATGCTAGAAAAAAGGATTGACGTTTTTTTAATGATAGGGCGGCTATCCATTGCTATTTGGAGGGATGATCTTCTGTTCCCATCCTTGAAGATAATAAGTTTACGTCAGGAGAAATTGTTCATACCGCGGATCTGGCGTTTTCGAACCAGGGATGATTTTCACCCTTGACGGGAGAACAGCAAAACGGGAAGCACTTCCGCTGGAAAGAAAGGCTGGCGGCGGCGCACTTTCGGGTTAGTAAGGAGCCTTTCGGGAGAAGGGGGGCTGTGCTCCGGGCCGCTATCAGCCAACGAACACATTCAAATGTTCCGCCACCTCCTCCGCGCACTCCCACTGGGCAAAATGGCCACATTGGGGGATGAGCACCAGACGGCTGTCGTTGATTTGTGCAGCTCCGTTTTGGGCAACGCTTTGGGTGGAGAGGGTGGGGTTGATCATGCGGTTGGGAATGAGTTGGTCTTTTTCCCCGTAGAGGACCAGGGTGGGGAGCCGCAATTCCGGCAGGCGGTGAAATACCGGTTCGTCCAGCATGCTGATCACGCATTGAGGAATGAGCTGGCAATAGTAATCGAATTCCGGGGAGTGGCGCAGGGCCAGCCGCTCGTCGATAAGGAACTGGGCGTCTTCGGGAAAGCGGTGAAAATTAGCTTTTATGTTGTTTTTTATCTGTTCGTCCGGGGCTATTTTCAGGAGTGCCGGTTTGTAGATGGCCCGGATCCATTGTTTGGCGGCCTGGTTGAAGGACTCGAAACCGGCCGGGGCCACCAGCGCGAGTTTCTGGTAGTTATCCGGCCGCTGGAGGGCCGCTGTTACGGAGACCTGCCCGCCCATGGAGTGGCCTACCAGCGTAACATTTTTCAACTGCAATTTTTCAACGAATTCGTTGACGCGGGCAGCGAAGAACTGAATGCTGACCGGGTGGCTGACGGGGCTGGAGGTTCCGTACCCCGGCAAGTCCAGCGCGATACATCGGTATTTTTGTCGGAGTTGCCAGATCACTTTGTACCAGGCCTTGTAGTCGCTGGCCAGGCCGTGAACCAGGAGCAGCGTTTGCCGCCCCCGCCCCTGGTCGATGTATCCCATATTGAGGCCATCGGACAGGCGGACGGACTGGTGAGGGAAGGCTGTGGTTATGAAAGTTTGCATTTCTGCCTGGTCGTTAGTTCCCGCTCCCTGTTCCGGAGGGGTAGGTGCGGACCCTGGCGAATCTACGGATCTTTTACCTTCTTTGCGGGGTTCTCCTGCTGGTTTTTGCCGGGAGCGCAAAAGGAAATACACCAGCAGGCCGACTGCCAGGGATATGAGGATGGCGAAGGTAGCGGCAACCGCCGGGTTGCGAACCTCAGCCTGCATGTAACCGCCAATGCGGCCGTAGTAAATGCCGAAATGTACCAGCACCGCGGTGAGGGTAGCGGCTACCGGGGCCGCTTTGGGAGAATCCTTCAGGTAAATGCCAAAAAGCACCGGGACGAAAGCCGCCGAAAAATAGGCATATACCCCATTCTGGGCAAAGATGCCTACGCTGAGGCTGGGGTTGACCAGCTGGTTGTGGGAAAACAAAATGGAAACAATGCCCAGTAGGACGATAACCACTTTATTGATGGTTACTAGCTTGCGGTTGCGCTGGCTGCCGGCCCCGCCCAGCCGCTGCCCGGCCAGCGGTTCGATGATGTCGGAGGTGATGGTGGTGGAAACCGACTGAATGAGCCCTTCCAGCGTTGAGAGCCCTGCTGACAATAAACCCATGATCACAATAAGGCCTACCGCCACCGGAAATTCCTTGACTACATATGCGGGGATGATCCCGTCCATATTCAGAGGCTGCCCGTCAACGGTGAGGTCGGGGAACCGCAGGCGGGCGTACAGGCCGGTGAACACTACGGCAAAGAACACCGCCTCTACCAGGATACCGGTGATCAGGTAGCGGTTCACATCCGATTCGCTCTTCAACAAAAGAGATTTGGTGATAATATGGGGCTGGCAGACAATAGCTATGCCTACCACCAGGTTGCAGAAGACGATCTCAAAATAGTCGCGAAAAAGAAAGCTGCTGGGGTTTACCCATTCTATCAGCAATGGGTCGATGGCGGCCAGCTTGTCCAGAAAACCATGAACACCCTGGCTGAAGTGTTCGTAGCCTGAAGTCAGCAGAATGACGGCAACAATGAGCATCAGGATGGCCTGGATGGTATTCGTATACACCATGGAGTTGGCGCCTCCGAACATCATATACCCAAATACGAAGGTGACCAGCCCGATCAGTACGTAAAGTTCCTCCACGTTGAGGGCTTTGGACAGCACCTTGGTCATTCCCACGCAGATCAGCACGATGAAGGTGATCAGTAACAAAGACAGAAACCCGAAAAGCAGGGCATATCCGGGACTGTGGTAGCGCTTTCCGATCCACTGCGCCATGGTCAGGGCTTTGACCGAAGCTCCATGGGTACGGAAACTCTTGGTCAGGATCGCCAGCGAAACGAAGATCGCCAGTGGCATGGTTATGGCAAAGGCGAGGACTCCGCTCAGCCCGTACAAGGCAATAAAGCCGGGGTTGATGATGAAGGTCGCCGCACTGGTGATGGACGCCGCCAGGGACAGCCCCACCACGACCGGCGAAAACTGAATGCTACCCACGGCGTAATCCGAAATAGAAGTGGTGCGCATGGCGCCACGAATGACAAAGAAGAGAATGATCGCGCCATAGAGCAGAAGCAAGGCTGTGGTCGCCCATACGAGTTCCTGAGATGCCATAATCCGTATCTTTTGCTGGGAATGGGTGATTTGGGGTTCATGAAATTAACAGAATTGCAGCCATTCTCTAAGGACACGCAGAATTAGTACGATAATTTGGAGGGCCGACTCTAGGCCCTTTTTTACCCTTTTTTCAAAAATAATTTTTTATTTTGGCCTGTACGGGGCTGTTAAATAGTAGTTTACATGGGAAATCGCTATAGAACCGACTCTTGGGCTTGCCCTGGACTATTTTGAGATGTTCAGCTAAATTCTTCTGATTTTCCATGCGAAAACATCTAAACATCTATATATTTGCATTGAACTCACATAATCGCCAAACGAACAAAAAATCCAACTATCATGAAGAAGGACGGAAGAAAATACGTAGCTCTTGTTACCGGCGCCACGGGTGGGCTAGGAACGGCCATGGTTAAGCATATGGTCGATGACGGCTATCTCTGTGTTGCGAATTACCACACCAAATCGAAAGCAGAGAAATGGAACGAAGAGATGAAAGAACAAGGCTATGACGTACCTATGTACCATGCCGACGTCTCCGATTTCGAATCGGTAGGCAAGATGATCGAAAAGATCCAGAACGATATTGGAACAGTGGATATTCTGGTCAATAATGCAGGCATCACCCGGGATGGTGTTTTCAAAAGAATGACCTTTGAACAATGGGACGCTGTAATGAAGACCAACCTCTACAGCGCTTTCAACTGCACCCGCCACGTGATTAACCCGATGATCGACCAGGAGTTCGGGCGCATCATCAATATCAGTTCGGTCAACGGACAGCGCGCTCAGTTCGGCCAGGCCAACTATTCGGCGGCTAAGGCAGGCATGCACGGTTTCACCAAAACACTGGCCATCGAGGTGGCCAGCAAGGGCGTTACGGTCAATACCATCTCTCCGGGGTACATCGCCACGGATATGGTTATGGCCGTGCCGGAAGAGATCCGGGCCAAGATCATCCAGGGCATACCGGTAGGCCGCCTGGGTGGTACCTACGAGATCGCCCACCTGGTGTCCTTCCTGGCATCCAAAGACGCCGGCTTCATCACCGGCGCCAACTATGCCATCAACGGAGGCCAACACATGTATTGAATTTTGTTGAAATTTTTTGATGGCCGCAAAGGCAGACTGCCGAAAGGCCATCAAAAAATTTCAACTGCCCTCACCCTGGAGCCATCCCCGCGGCCGGCCTCCTGACATCGTTCCGTTCTCTCCTCGGTAAACTATTGAATAATCGGATCCTGGTATTCTTCACCAGGGTTTCTCTTTCAGCGCAGCTCATCCGCTGGCCGAAGCAAAAAAACATCGCGACTGGAAAAGATTATGCCCATGATCCTGCCAGGAAAGGGGCTGAATGAGCAGTACCAGTGACAGGAGAAAATGCAATTGCATTGCATTGCCTGCCCTCCGACCTTTGCCGGAAAAAACATCATGGCAATTCCTCCTGTTTGGCTATTCGTCTACATCCTGATTTTTCACTTCCTGCTCTTTGGGGCCCGCTCCTACCTGCTCTGGCGTCGGACGGGCACCAATCCGATTACCTTCCGGAATAAGGACGACGCTCACGACTGGAACGGAAAGTTATTCACCTTCATTACCCTAATGGTTGTTCTGGCGGCAGCGGTTTTTGCCTTCGGCTGCAGTTGGTATACCTATCTGATTCCCATCCCGTACCTGCAAATTCCCATGATCCAATTAGCTGGCTGGGCGCTGATGCTGCTGGCTCTGCCTTTCATTTTCCTTGCCCAGCTTCAGATGGGGGATTCCTGGCGGATCGGTATCGATGAGCAGGAAAAGACGGCGCTGGCCACACACGGCATTTTCGCGTTTTCCCGTAATCCGATCTTTTTAGGGATACTGGTATCCATTCTCGGCTTTTTTATGGCGGCACCCAGCGCCTTCACGCTACTGCTGGCCGGGCTATCCTACGTATCGATACAAATACAGGTACGGCTGGAGGAGGCACATCTGCGGGAGCAACATGGAGCGGCCTATAGGCAATATTGCCGGCAGGTGAGGCGGTGGGTTTGATGCCAATCAGAAGCATACTTCCGGACAGTTTTAAGCGCAAGGTGTAAGTATATGGATACAATTAGAGCAACGGAAAGCAGGGGTTAAGCCCGTGATATTCAGTCATTCGCTAATTCACTAATTCGGTCCATATACTTACCCTGATGCACTAATGCCCACATACACATTCCAGAAAGTGCCCGGTAGCAGCGGGGAATCAGCAGGGTAAAAATCCACTAATCCACACTATTTGAACGATTTGTCCTAAAACTTGGAATATTTGTACTAGGCATATAGCTCTTTCAAACTGTATCTTATTGCTTGAACAATGTACCCCTTTGAAATGCTGCCCAGCCTTTGTAAATGCGGGAGCGGAGATATTGAAGAAAGGGGTAAGGCGGTATCGTGAAAAAACCTCTGTATAACCTAAAAAGACCCAAATGAAATCCAAACACCTGTTACCCGTTTGCGTATTACTAAGTATTTCTCTAAAAGCCCAACCCCTGTATGTTAACGGCAATGCTACCGGGATAGAGAGTGGACACAGTTGGCAGAATGCCTTCACGTCCCTCAAGGATGCACTTGCCGCCGCTCCGGAAGGTGTAGAGATCTGGGTGGCGGCTGGCACCTATACTCCAGCGGCTACCTTTTACATTGGCAAGAACCTCAAATTGCTGGCCGGCTTTGCGGGCCACGAAACCGACCCCGAAGCCCGAAACCCCGATGCCAATGTGGTCGTCCTTTCCGGTGACCTGAACGGTGATGACATTCCGGGTGATTTTGAAACCAACCGCTCGGATAATGTAATGAATGTGGTGACGATAGCGGCGGGCGTAACTCAGGATGCCCTGCTTGAAGGCTTTGTCATCAGGGGCGGGCACGCTTACGGGCCCGCCTCGCCCCAGAAAGGAGGCGCCATTTTTTGCTTGGGTAACCCAACCATCCGGAAGTGCGTTTTTGAATTTAATCTGGCCCGGGAGAGCGGGGGCGCCCTATACCTTGACGCTGCGGGCGATAAAGGCGTAGCTCTGGAAGATTGCCGGTTCTTCAACAATCGCGCAAATGACGGAGGGGCATTGTACAGTACCAATTCTAAATTGTCCGTCAAACAATGCACTTTTACCCGCAACACTGCCGGAGCCGGCCCTCACCAGAAGAACGGCGGCGCTCTTTACAGCATCGACTCCTACGGCCTTATTCAGGACTGCTCCTTCACAGAAAATTTTGCCTTTGATTTTGGCGGCGCCCTCTTCGTTCGTACCGTATCGGCCTTCGGCAAAGTCCTGGAATTCCAATCGTGTACTTTTGAAAGTAATGAGGCCCTGACCGACCAGGGTGGGGGCGTCTTTATCTACAATTCCGGGGACGGCCATAGCTTCCTGTTTTCCGGCTGCCGGTTTCTGGGCAACCAGGCGGGCACCTGGGGCGGTGGGTTTGATTTCGAAGCTCGTCCGGATGGGAGCAACAGCCGGTTGGTGCTGGAAAACTGCCTTTTCCACCAAAACAGCAATGAGATATACGGAGATGGCAGCGCCATGTTTCTCCGGCTTGCCGGCCCGGATGTTGATGTACAGGTTAGCCATTCCAATTTTTCCGAGAATACCACCGATTACTATGCGACGGCGGCAATCTGGGCTACCGGCGGGAGTGGCGCCTCCGGGAATGTGGCCGTCAGCGATTGTACCTTTCAGAACAACGCCGCCAAGCACAGCGCAGGATTGGACCTTGGCAGCTCTCCGGGCATCGGGCCATTCCATTTCCGGGTGTCCGATTGCTCTTTCCGCTCCAATCGCGCCACAGGCAGGAGTGGGGGGCTTACCCTTTATTCCGAATCACCGGCCACCTGCGAGGTGGAGCGTTGCCGGTTTGAGAACAACCGGGCAGATGGACAGGGAGGAGCCTTATGGCTGGCGGTCAGCGAGCCCGGTTTTCAGGCGCGCATTCGGGAGTGCATCTTTAAAGGAAACCAAAGCACTCTGGGAGGGGCGGTCATGGCTTATCCTTTGTTTTTCCCTTCTACCCAGGAAGCTGACATCACTTTTGAGAACAACCTTTTCGTGAATAATGTCAGTGACAATGCCGTCATCGCCGGCAAATATACCGGTAAGATCCGTTTGTCCAACTCCACCATTGCGCACAACCAGTCTGGCAGCCTTTTGGCCGGCTCCGAATCCGGTTTTGAACTGCAAAACACCATCCTTTATAACCCCGGGTTTACGGAGTTCGAAAGTCTCTCGGAGGATAATACTGCGTCCATTACTTCTCTGGGGGGCAACCTGATCGGAGACAACAGCATGAAGGGGCTGTTGCATGCTACCGACCACCCGGCCACCAACCCGCTTCTTGATGCCGGCCACCGGCTGATAGAGAACAGCCCCGCCATCGATGCCGGCCTGATATTTGAAGGTATGCCCTCTCATGACCTGGATGGCAACGACCGGATGCTTGGCGGGTGCATCGACAGTGGAGCTTTCGAGAGCATCTACCACTCTGGTAATGAATGCCAGCTTGTGGGCGCATGGGAACACGCTGCCCGGGCGATGCCTCTGCAGCTTTTCCCCAACCCGGCCGTCCGTGTGCTGAAGGTGCAGTTACCGGTATCCGTTTCGTCGCCGTTTTTCGTGTCGCTGTTCGATAGCGCGGGGAATTGGGTAGGGGAGCAGCAACTCGCGGAAGGAGAATTGTTGAACGTGGAGGGCCTGCCCGGGGGAATATACTGGGTGCAGGCGGTAATGAAAGAGAAGTCCTATACTGGGAAATTGATCAAAAGGTAATTTTTTTCATACCAACGCATTTTTACGCTGGCCGGAGCCGAGGCTCCGGCCAGCCGCTTTTCAGGCCTTTTCGGCCATGATGGAAAGAGGCGTATCAGCCGGAAATAGAGCTGATGGAAACGCTTCCTCAAGCTGATGATGGCCCCAATCAACCCATCAACCCATGCTCATCGGCACATCCATCAGCAATACCTGGACGTCGCTGTCGGCCCGGACGGACACCTCGGCCGTATCCCAGATACCGAAACCATCCCGCGCATTGAGGCTTTGCCCGGCAATGGTAACATCTCCTTTGATGACAAAGGCGTACAGGCCATTACCCCGGGCCTTAATGCTGTAAACCAATTCGCAACCCTTATCGAGATTACCCATATGGAACCAGGCATTTTGGTGGATCCACACCCCCGTATCATCGGGATTAGGGGAGAGGATCTGATAGAGTTGATTCTTCAGGTTTTGAGTTTTCAGGGTGATCTGATCGTAGCGGGGAGTGACGTTCCGTTTGTTGGGAAAGAGCCAGATCTGCAGGAATTTCACATTCTGATCCTTGTTCTTGTTGTACTCGCTGTGAAAGATGCCCGTTCCGGCGCTCATCACCTGCACGTCACCCTGTTTGATGACAGCGGTGTTTCCCATGCTATCCTTGTGCTCGAGGTCGCCCTCCAGAGGAATGGAGATGATCTCCATATTGTCGTGGGGGTGGGTGCCGAAACCTCTGCCCGGGGCTACAATATCATCGTTCAGCACTCTTAGAACGCCGAAGTTCATCCGCTCCGGGTTGTAATAGTTGGCAAAGCTGAAGGAATGGTGCGTGTTCAGCCAGCCGTGGTCCGCATGGCCGCGAGTACTGGCTTTGTGCAATACCGATTTCATACCTTTGATCTCTTTGTTGGGTAAATGATTGAACCCCACCTGCTCCATGAGTTTGTCGTAGGTGCTCTTTTTCGTCTGGCTGTTGGCCTTCAGGAGGGAGCTCCCGGCCAGGGTGGCAGCAGTTCCCAGAGCTGCCTTCTTCAGAAAGTCCTTGCGGTCCATGGCTAGTTCCTGTTTTTACATGATGAAAATAACCGCCGATAGGGCAGCGGTAAAATTGCATACTGCAATAATAAGAAAAAATTGATGTTTAAACAATGGTTGTATAGACATTAAATGAAAATAATCCTGGAAACCATTATCTTGATGCGGATAAAAAGCAGAACAATGAAAAATACCATACTGCTTCAGAGCACCATCACTTGTCCTCACTGTGGGCGGCAGAAGGAAGAGCGGATGCCGGAAGACGCTTGTCAGTATTTTTACGAATGTGAGCATTGTGGTGCTATCCTCCGGCCCAGGAAAGGAGACTGCTGTGTATTTTGCTCCTATGGTTCGGTGGTTTGCCCGCCGGTGCAGCAGAAGGGCAAAGGATGCTGTTGATTTTTTGATGGCAGGCTGCGAAGCCGCTTTACATTTCGAGGCCTATTCTCCTTCCATCCTTACCAGAATAACCATGGCCGAAATGATCGTTAGCCCTCCGATCACACCGATTGCCCAGCCGATACCCAGTGCATCGGCCACCATGCCTGCCAGCAGGGCGCCGATGGCATAGCCCAGGTCCCGCCACAGGCGGAACGCGCCTATGCTCTCCGCCCGCTGCTGCGGAGGCGAATAGTCGGCAATAGCGGCCAGGAAGGTGGGGTAGACAATGGCGGTGCCTATGCCGAGAAGGGCGGAGAGGGCGGCGAATTGGGAAAAAGTGAAAGCGAAAATCATAAGCAGTAGGGCCAGGCCTTGCAACAACATGCCCCAGAACAGCATTTTCTTTTTGTTGAGGTGGTCGGCCAGTTTGCCGGCCAGTAATTGCCCCAGCCCCCAGACAATAGGGTAGAGCGCAACGATCTTACCGATTTCCTCCAGGCCGAAATCCTTCGTGGCCAATAGCAAGGGCAATACGCCCCAAACCATGCCGTCGTTGAGATTGTTGACCAGCCCGGCCTGGGTGACGGACCCCAGATTTTTATTCCTCCAGGTGGTGTCCCAAAATACATGCCGGAGCGGAGGCGCCTGGCTCTGAGCGGTCTCCAGGGCAACATGGTGTTCTGTATCTTTCACAAGGAACCAGCTGGTAAGCAGCCCGAGCAGGGCAAAGCCGATGCCCAGATAGAAAGGGTAGGGGCGGGTGCCGTAATTCGCAGCCATCCAGCCGGTGAGGAAGGCCACCGCACCCACGGCCAGGTAGCCGGCCGATTCGTTCAGGCCCATGGCCAGCCCCCGGTTTTTCTCTCCCACCAGGTCGATCTTCATCACCACTGTGCTCGACCAGCATAACCCCTGATTAATGCCGAGCAGGATGTTGGCGAAAATGACCCAGCTCCATGCCGGAGCATAGATGATCAGTAGCGGCACCGGCAGGCCGATCAGCCAACCCAGCGTGAGCAGGTTTTTGCGGCCTACTTTATCGGCCCATGCTCCGGTGTAGTAGTTGGTTATAGCCTTCGTTATGCCAAAAACGACGATAAAGGAGAGAATGGCCGTCCTGGCTGCAAGCCCGAAATCGGCCTCAGCGATCTCCGGCAATATGGTCCGCTCCAGCCCCACCATGCCGCCCACAAAAGCATTGATGACAACCAGCAGCGTGAACTGCCGCCAGTTCTGGCGAAGGCCTAATTGTACCATTTGCATCGGGTTTAAATTCAGGAACGACTATTGGCATATGAACTGAATTAGTGAATGAGCGAAGGACTGAATATCAAGGGCTTAAACCCGGTTTCCCGTTTCTCTATTGGTGGCCATATCCTTTGCTTGCCTAAAATAACTCTTTTTCAACTCAAATGTCAAAACATATGTTCATGTATTTGATTATTAGAGAACAATGGAAAAAACAGACAGGACTTTTGAAATACAACGCCATTGGGACGATATCTACCAGCGAAGTGAAACGAATAGCCTGGGGTGGTACGAGGAATCCCCTGAGCCATCGCTTCAGTTGATCCGGGAATGTGGGGTAGCCAAAGACGCACGCATACTTCACGTCGGCGCCGGTGCTACCACGCTCATCGATAAATTGCTGGAAGAAGGTTTCGGCAATCAGATTGCGACGGACATCAGCGGGCAGGCCTTGCAGGCGCTGCGACGCCGGCTCGGGCCTGAGGCCAGCCAGAAGATGGAGTGGATCACCGATGACCTCACTGCTCCCTCTTCTCTGAGGGGCATCGCACCGGTGAGCCTGTGGCATGACCGGGCAGTAATGCATTTTTTTGTGAAAGAGGAAGAAAGAAGGCCCTATTTTGACCTTCTGCGCCATTTGGTATTGCCCGGAGGATGGGCCATTATTGCCGCGTTTCATCTCGAGGGGGCCGAAAAATGCAGTGGATTGCCTGTTCGCAGGTACGATGAGGCCCTGTTAGCCAGAGAATTGGGCCCCGAATTCCGGTTGGCCCGGGCGTTCTCCTATCAATATATTATGCCTTCAGGAGCTTCCCGCCCTTACATTTATACCTTGTTTGAAAGAGGGCCCGTCTGAAAATACTTACAGGTAGAAGTAAGGGATGAAGTAGATAGGAGGGACGTTTTCCCAGGAAAACTCTTCATTCCCTTCCTGCTTTTCCTGCTCCTCTCCTTCCGGGGCGAAATAAACCTCATCCCACCAGGATGCGGATTCTGCCAGGCGTTGAGCGGCCGAAGTCAGGATGAAGGAGAACCCTTTTGTGATTTTGGAGTAGATGCCAGCACTTTCAACAGATGCGGTTTTCATGTCTGTTTATTTTTGGTGATTCGATCCATTCGACAATACAAAGATGCAGGCGTCCGGCGCGGCCTGCGCCGACTATTGTTTCAAAATGGTGGATCATTGTTGCAATTGTGTTGCATTGCCCTAATACTTACCTTTGATGCCTGACGAAACTGAAATCAAAGAGATTCCTATGCCGCACGATCACAGCCACCACCACCACGGCCGTTCCGGGCGAAACCTGGCCATCGCCTTTTTTCTCAACCTGGCTTTTACGATCCTGGAAGCCATTGGCGGCTTGCTGACCAACAGCGTGGCTATTCTTTCCGATGCCCTGCACGACCTGGGCGACAGCTTCTCCCTGGGCTTTGCGTGGTACCTGGACCGGAAGTCCAAACAAAAACCCACAGCACAATACACCTTCGGCTATCGCCGCTTTTCGTTGCTGGGGGCACTGGTTAACAGCCTGGTCCTTATTGCGGGCTCGGTGTACATCATCTATGAGGCGGTGGGAAGGATACTGCAACCCCAGCATTCCAATGCCCAGGGGATGTTGCTCTTCGCTCTATTCGGCGTTGCAGTCAATGGCTACGCTGCCTGGAAGCTGAGCAGCGGCAAAACGATGAACGAACGGGTAGCTTCCTGGCATCTCCTGGAGGACGTACTCGGCTGGGTGGCGGTACTGATTGTGGCGGTAGTGCTCCTGTTCACGGATGTCCATTACCTCGACCCGGCCCTTTCTCTGGCCATCACCTTATATATATTGTATAACGTAGTGCGCCGCCTGAAAGAGACGCTACATCTCTTTCTTCAGGGAGTGCCCGAAGGGATTGTGGTCCGGGATATCGAACAGGAACTACTGGCAGTGCCGAACGTGGGGTCGTTGCACCACACTCATCTCTGGTCGCTGGAAGGAGAGCACCACGTCTTTACAGCCCATGTAGTGCTGAAAGACATTTCAACCTTTGGCCAGATACTGGAGGCCAAGCGGCGGATCAAGGATATTCTCAAGGGATATTCCTTCTCTCATTTTACCATTGAGACGGAGCTTGACGAAGAAGATTGTGAACTGGTGGAATAGCGTCAGCCGGAAAGCGGACATGAGCGAAGCCTCTGACGAAGAAAAGCGGAAGAGCGAAGGAGACGTACACAAAGATACGCTTTCCTTTTTCGCCCGCCTTCGTACCTTACGGGTGAATTTCCGGCTCCCAATAAAACATTATTTTTGCAGGCGCATTAGAATAAGAGTTTCTAAACCGAAGAAAATCTGTCTTGCTATGAAAGCTTTTCTGCAGTGTGCTGCTATAGCTCTGGCCCTGTTCGGTTGCAGCCAGTTTGGCCACCACCTGAACAGTGACGACGAGTTGGAAGGCCTAATTGCCGCTGAGGTTCATGCGGCAGTTTCCGGCAATATCGGCCTGGTTACCCTCTCGGAAGTAGGCGACTTTCCGTGGGATCACCTGTTGATCCTCGCGCCCTATACCGCCCTCAGCACAGTGGAGGATTCGCTGGGAGTGAAGCTAAGCAGCCTGGGGCATTTCGGTATAAATGAACGGGATGATGTTACGCTCATGGTGTTCGTCGAAGGGGATACCCCCGTTCGGGCTGTCGCATATCCCCGCTCTGCCGGCGATTTTGCTGAAGTAGAACCGGTACTGATCCCGAGGGAGAAAGCCATTTTCCCCATTGAGCCTATGCCAAACGGCAGGGTGAAAATGAGGCTGGCCGGCCAATAGCCGGTTTACTCCCAGCTTTCTCCCGTCAGTAGTTCCACCGGGTAAGTTATGAAGTCGTACTGTTTATAGATCTTGCCTTGCTGATCAAAGTAGAGCCAGATGGTGAAGGAGGCGTCATCCCATTCCTGAAGTTTGCCGTGCCAGTAGAAAGGGTTGAAATGGCCCCGCCCGACGGCAATGCTGTCGTTGGCAACCAGAGATTCCAACTCCAGGTGCGCCTGATCGGGCGACATTTTTTCAAAGCCGGGATCGGGCCAGTTGTAGAACGCCTTAAAGCCGCCGATACTTTTGGCCCTGTAACGCATATTAGTATCGGTAAACTGTACGTCATCCCGGTAAAAGGAAAGCAGTTTCTCCCAGTCGGTGCGCTGGCTGAAAGTTTGGAAGTAGGCGGTGGCCTGTCGCTCCGTTTGCTGTTGGAGGGCCGGGGTGCCTTTTTCGGTGCAGGCACTAGCCAGCATGAGGAGGGCAAGCATTAGTATTCCGGATAGGACGGGGGCTTTTGTTGTGGTAAGATCCATGGTTTAATTTTTTCTTCAGCAGTATTCCAAATATACGATTTGTCGAAAAGCCAATTTATGATTATGTTGTCGGTTATTCCAAACCAATTGATATGATAAAAGCATACCGTTCCAAAGCCCGTAACCTTGTACAGCAGATGACGCTGGAGGAAAAGGCCGCTCTGTGTTCCGGGCAGGATATGTGGGCCACCAAGCCCATTGAACGCCTGGGTATCCCATCCATTTGGCTGTCTGATGGGCCTACCGGCCTGCGCAAGGCTGCCAGCGGGCAGGAAGGAGGGCTGGGCAGCAGCCTTCCCGCCACTTGTTTTCCGACGGCTTCCGCTTTAGGCGCTTCCTGGGATATCCAGCTGGCCTTTGAAGTGGGACAGGCCATCGGCCGCGAATGCCAGGTTCAGGGCGTACAAGTCCTTTTGGCGCCTGGGGTCAATATGAAGCGTTCGCCGCTCGGCGGGCGCAATTTTGAGTATTTTGCCGAAGATCCGGCCCTGGCGGGCGAAATGGCCGCTGCCTATATCCGTGGGGTACAGAGCGAGGGAGTGGGCGCCTGTCTGAAACACTTTGCCGTCAACAACCAGGAATTTGAGCGCATGTTCATCAGCGCTGAAGTGGATGAGCGCACGCTGCGGGAAATTTACCTGCCCGCCTTCGAGACCGCCCTGGAAAAAGGGCGCCCGTGGACGGTAATGTGCGCCTACAACAAGGTAAATGGCATCTATGCTTCCGAACACCCCTATTTGCTACACCATATATTAAAAGAAGAATGGGGGTATGGTGGTTTTGTCGTCTCCGATTGGGGTGCCGTCAATGACCGGGTGGAGGGCATTCGCGCGGGGCTCCATCTGGAGATGCCCTCCAGCGGCGGTTACAATGACCAGAAGATCGTGGCAGCTGTGCGCAGTGGCGAGCTTTCTGAGAGCCGCCTGGATGAGGTCGTCGGAGACCTGCTGGCGGTTATCCTGCTGGCCGATGCCTCCCGGAAGGCCGGCTTGTCGGTCGATTCTGCCCGGCACCACCAGCTGGCCCGAAAGGCAGCGGCTGAGTGTATGGTTCTGCTCAAAAATGAAGAAGACATTCTTCCCCTGTCGGAAGAGGGGTCTGTCGCAGTGATCGGCCATTTTGCCAAAGAACCCCGTTTCCAGGGCGCCGGTAGTTCGCAAGTAGTTCCCACTCAGGTTGATAATGCCTGGGATGCCTTGCAGCATTATTACAATAACCTCACTTATGCTCCGGGGTATCAGGACCCGGACCGGCCAGATTCGCAACTCATCGAGGAAGCCTGCCGGGTGGCACGGGAATCGGAGGTGGCCGTCGTATTTGTCGGACTGCCTTCCAAGTACGAATCGGAAAGCTTTGACCGCCGCCACATCAGCCTGCCTCCGGCGCATAATGCATTGGTGGAAGCAGTGGCCCGCGTACAACCCAATACGGTGGTTGTGCTCACCAACGGCTCGGCCGTAAGCCTGCCCTGGCATCGGAATGTGAAGGCTATCCTTGAAGGTTGGCTGGCCGGACAGGGTGGGGGAGGCGCTGTGGCCGATGTGTTGTCCGGAAAGGTAAATCCTTCCGGGAAATTATCGGAAACCTTCCCTCAGCGGCTGGAGCATGATCCTGCCTTTCTCAACTGGCCCGGCGCCAATGGCAAGGTCCACTACGGAGAAGGCATCTTTATCGGATACCGGTATTACGATACCAAGGCCATCGAGCCCTTGTTTCCCTTCGGGCACGGTTTGTCCTATACCAATTTTGAATATTCCGGTATGAAACTGAGCGAGTCTGCTCTGGGCGAGGAGCTCCATATCACCGTGAGAGTCTCTGTTCACAACACCGGGAAGAGAGCGGGCCAGGAAATCGTACAGCTCTATGTAAGACAAGAGGCCTGCCAGCTGCAACGGCCGGAAAAAGAACTGCGGGCCTTTGCCAAGGTGTCGTTGGAGCCCGGCGGCCAGAAGGAGATAATCTTCCACCTGAACCAGCGGGATTTTGCCTATTACCACCCCGCCGCCGGCGCCTGGGTGGCCGAAAGCGGCATCTATTATATTATGGTAGGCGCATCCAGCCGTGACATCCGCCTGGAGCAGGCTTTTGAACTGCAGTCCGGCGAAGAACTTTTCGTTCCTTTCACCCGCTACACGCCGATCAAAGCCTGGTTGCAACATCCTCGCTCCGCTGAAAAGATGAAAGCGATGATGGAAAAGGTGTGGCAATACCAGGGGGGCAAACCCACCGATGCAGACGCCTTGAAGATGATGGAAGCGCACGTCATGGACCTTCCCCTGGCCAAGTTGGTGGCAGCCTCCCGTGGCGCCTTCTCCCTGGAGCAGGTCGATGAGATGGTGAAGATGGTGAATGGGTAGGGGGGGATGTGTTGAGGTGTTGAGGTGTTGAGGTGTTGAGGTGTTGAGGTGTTGAGGTGTTGAGGTGGTTTCTGGGGTCCTAGTTACCTAAACATCCTACCCGTCCCACTCCGTCCTCGCCACGGCCAGTTCCTTCCCGTCCTCCTGCCGAACGAGCCGGTGCAGGTATTGCCCTTCGGCTTCCAGGGGGTGCACTTCGGCACACACCTGGTCCCCCCACTGGCATTCCGCGCGATAGTTGATGTCCAGCTTTTGGAGCTGGCCCTTTTCCAGGGCGGGCCCCGGGAGGGGTTCCAGCAGCCACTGTATATATAAGGTGTTGTTGAGGTGCAGGTTGAAGTCGAGGTCGTGCCAGTTGACCTCGAAGTTTTTGCTGGAATGAGCTTCCCCGAAGCGAGGCAGGCGGCTGGCCGGCCGGGGCAGGCAGGCTTCCGGAGGTGGAATTTTCTCCTGGAGTGCGAGGATGTGCTCCGGAATGGGTGCCATGCTGCGGCTCCGGGTATCCATCAGCAGCCAGGTGGAGGAGGACGCGGCCAGCAGTTCCTCGTCCTCGCTGAGCACCTTGTAGTCCCGGTAGGTGAACAGGCGTTCGAAACCGGCCGGGTAGGTCATTACCTGTATGCGCTCTCCGAGGTTCGGCAGGCGGTACACCTGCAACTGCTTGCGCATGAGCACCCAGGAGATGTGCTCCGGCGACAGGTCCCATACCGACAATTTGAGCTTGATGACGTTTTGCATGGCCGCTTCCTGCATCAGGCGCACCAGGGCCGGAATGGTCATGCGCTTGCGGCTGTCGATCTCGTAGGTGCGTACTTCGTAGTGGTCCTGGTATCCGATGGAGGGGACTTGCATGGATGGAGGATTTGGTGGTTTTGAGATTGAAAGTACGAAAAGATGAGTAATTTCGTGTATTCGTGTATTCGTGTATTCGTCTCCGCCCGACCGAAGCCTTGGCGAAGGCGGGGATTCGTGTATTCGCCCTGCCCGCCGAAGCCTCGGCGAAGGCGGGTGTATTCGTGTATTCGGGGAGTAACCGAATGGAAAATGAATCAACGGCGCCGTAGCTCTGCCTCCTATCAGCTGACAACTTTATCCGGCCGCCGTAGCTTTACCCGCTATTATCAGGGGCCGGAGAAGAAAACAAGCCTGTTTTACGTCTAAAAATAAAAAAAGCCGGAAACTTCGGAACAAGCCTTACCGTATATCGCATTGGCAGTCCTTGCCTTTGGCTCCAAACATGCTATAAGTCAAAACACCACAATGAAGCACCTTCCCACTCTGAAAGGGCAGCTCAAGGAACTCCTCCTGGAAGGGGGGATGGCTTCCGCTATGCACGGCCTGCGGGATAATCTGCCCGCCGATTCTCCCAAGTACAACGCTGTGCTGCAGCTGGAAGCCGAGTACAGGGAACTGGAAACCCAGATGATCAGGGGCCTGCTGTCGTTTGAGCAGGCCGGGCTGCAGTCCAACCGCCTGCGCGACCGGCTGCTGGCCCTTATTGATGGACTGGAAGCCGACGACTTCAGCCCGCAGCTCCGGCGCAGCCGCTTCCGCCAGGGAGAGAAGGTGCGGCGCGGCCACGTCCTCTACCAGATCCCGCATACCATGCAGGTAGGGGAGGATCACCGCTGCCTGGTGCGCATCGCTTTCGACAGGGAGATGCTGCTGGATGGCTTCCGGCTGGATGAGCACACCCAGGTCCGGGAGAACCTGCGCGTGTCCGATTACATGAAGGTGGACCTGGTGGATCCATCTCCCTCTCCGGCATTTGAGATCCGCACCACCAGCCCGCCTGAGCAGGTGGTCGACGAAGACGACCATACCGAGTGGCGCTTTTACGTCAAGCCTCTTGTGCCCGGCCGCCACCTGCTGGAACTGAAAGTTGTGATCATGGTGGTGATGGAGGACGGCCGGACCCTACCCCGCGAAAAGACCCTGGAAGAAAGCGTCGTCATCGTCAGCGAGCCGGTGGAGGCGCCCGCCGCCGGGCAAACCTTCAAAACGCTGGAAGAAAACCTCCTCCTGGGCCGCGGCATCGAGGCCCGGGAATCGGGCTTCCGCCTGCCCAAAGGCCTGCAGGCCGTGGCCGGCGCCCTGGCGCTGTTGATGCTGGCCAGCACCGCCACCTACGCCCTGGCGCCCCAGGAGGCGGCCTGGGCATACATGCGCTACCTGCGCAACAGCAAGGCCGCCTACGAGCAGTACATCGAACAGTACCCGGAGAGCCGCCATGTGGAAACCGCCGCCTACCGCCGGGCCAAAGTGGGGCAGGACGCCGAGGCCTACGAAGAATACCTCGCCCAGTACGAGGGCGGCAAATACCAACAGCAGGCTGCCTGGGAAGTGGCCGAGCTCACCCGGGCGCCCATCGCTTATCTGCGCTACCTGCACGAGTTTCCGGCAGGGATTAAAGCGGCGGCGGCTCAGGCCCGGATCCGGGAGATGGAGCCCCGCCTCTGGCAGGCACTGCAGGGATCACCTTCCCTACAGGCGGTAGACCAGTACCTGTCCCTCTATCCGGAAAGTGACAAGCGCGAAGAGGCTTTGGCTTACCTCGGCGACAGCAGCCTGTGGCAGGGGCCGGTGGAAGAGGCCAATTCCATGCTGGCCCGCATTACCGGGCACTCGTTGGAGGAACGGCTGCTGGCCCATGCCGAAGCAGCCCCCACCGCCGACGCCCTCGAAAGCTTCATCGCCCACACCAACAACCCGGCCCTCGCCCAACAAGCCCGGCAGGCGCTGAATAACTTCCAGCCGCCTGCCTCTCATGGGGAAACGGCCGAGGCTCCTTTCTCCCGGGACAACCCCGAAGAGCAGCCGGCGCCACCCGCAAAGCGCCATGGAGTAATGGAAAACGAAGAGGCGCCCAATCCCCCTATCCAAAGCACTTTAGTGGAACCATCTACTGCAAAAGTGTGGGAACAATCCACTCCCTGTGCTACCCAGGGCGGCGACGCCGACGGCGACGGCCTCTGTGCCGCCATCGACTGCAACGACAACGACCCCGCCGTCCGGGCCTCCCGCGACAGCGACGGCGACGGCCTGTGCGATGACCGGGACGCCTGCCTGGATCAGCCCGGCCCGGCCGCCAATAAGGGCTGTCCGGAGCCGCCTGAACCGGCTTCACCAAACCCGGGAGACAAAGATCTCCCCATACCGGAAATGGTAAAAATCGAGGGCAGTGCTTTTACCATGGGCTGCCAGGAGGGGAGGGATCAGCATTGTTATTCCGATGAAAAGCCCGCCCACCAGGTGACGGTGAGCACCTTCTATATGAGCAAGCAC
This sequence comes from Lewinellaceae bacterium, assembly GCA_020636405.1. Taxonomy (GTDB): domain Bacteria; phylum Bacteroidota; class Bacteroidia; order Chitinophagales; family Saprospiraceae; genus JACJXW01. The sequence continues at coordinate 2,021,704 of JACJXW010000004.1, forward strand.
GAGGTGACGAACGAACAGTATGCCGCCTTCCTTAACGCTTACGGCAGTGACAGCGTAAAGGAAGGCGCTTTCAAGGGGAAAATTATGATTGGATCTCATGAATGGGGCGTGCAGGAAGAAGGCGGCCGCTGGCGTCCCGCCAAAGGATACGAAAAGCATCCGGTGGTAAACGTCAGTTGGTATGGCGCCTACGAATACTGCGCCTGGCTGAGCCAAAGAACGGGCAAAAAGTACCGCTTGCCCACCGAAGCGGAGTGGGAGTACGCCGCCCGGGGGGGGGTGAGGAGTAAGGGGTATTTGTTTGCAGGGGGTAATGAATTGGACGAGGTAGGATGGTTTGGCCAAAACTCCGGAGGTAAGACGCACTCCGTCGGCCAGAAGCGGGCGAATGAGTTGGGCCTGTACGATATGAGCGGCAATGTGTTGGAGTGGTGTGGGGACTGGTATGATGAAAATTACTATCAGCAGAGTAAAGGCGCTAAAGATCCTCAGGGGCCTTCATCCGGCATGTCCCGTGTTTTGCGCGGCGGCTCGTGGTACGACGATCCGCGGTACTGCCGTTGTACGGCCCGCGGCAACATCACGCCGGTGATCCGCGACGACTCCTTCGGTTTTCGGTTGGTGTTGCCCTTCCAGTTTTAGGGAAGGCCATTCCGGCCTCCCGTGAGCCATAAAACGGTTCGGTGAAATAAATGAGAATTTCACCGGGCGTTCCGCGGAGGGCTGCTGCAGGGATAAGCAAGGCGGAGTCGGAGCGGAGCCGGCGATCCCTGTGGCTGCCCGGAGCGGCGGTTTCGGACGCGCCGGCTTCATCTGGTGCGTGGGTACGCAGCTTTCGGGGCTGGGCCGGGGGGGGTGATTTTTTTTCGCGCTCTGAATTGGGATGTGGGCCTACCTCGCCCTTTGACACAATGGCCGCCAAGTGCCATCACTGTATTGTATGAGGGTTATTCAACCTGTCGGTTTTACTAAGGCCTGTGTTGCCGGGCCCGCCGGCTGTGCCGGCGTCCGGCAGGTTGGGCCGGTGAAATAACCGCCTGGCAAATTCCACCGGGTTGAGGCACAACTTTTTCCCCTCTCCCGTGTTCCAAGGGGGCGCTGCCGGAAAACAGCGGCAGGCTGTGGGTTTCACGCCGGCGATTTGGCTGCTATCGTGGGCAATTCAACCCAACAACGGCGGCCCGGCCGGCAAAAAAGCGCGGCCCGGAAATTTTTCAAAGGCTACCGGCCGGAAAGGCAAAATTTGGCAAAGGCCAACCGCGGGCATAGAAAATTTGACGGAATGCCGGCCGGAGTATTCGGCAGTTGACACTGCCCTCAAACGGGAAGCAGCTCCGGCCACAATTATTTTAAAATGGGCTTTTGTATTTAGGGAAAAAAGCTATACCTTTGCAATCGCTTTTTGAGCAAGGTATTTCTATGTTGTTACTAAAGCATTGTTATACAGACTAAATTACGATAAAAAAGATGCCTACTATTAATCAACTTGTACGCAAGGGCAGGAAAAAAGTGGTAACGAAGAGCAAGTCTCGCGCTCTGGATGGATGTCCGCAGAAGCGTGGTGTATGCACCCGTGTTTACACCACCACGCCGAAGAAGCCGAACTCCGCTCTGCGTAAGGTTGCGAAGGTGCGCCTGACCAATGGCCTGGAAGTCATCTGTTACATTCCGGGTGAAGGGCACAACCTGCAGGAACACTCCATCGTGTTAGTCCGCGGCGGCCGTGTTAAGGACCTGCCGGGTGTGCGGTACACCATCGTTCGTGGCGCATTGGACACCGCCGGCGTAGAAGGACGCCTGCAGTCTCGCTCCCGTTATGGCGCCAAGCGCCCGAAGAGCTAGTAGCTTTCAACAGCTGGCCTGTTGAACCCTACTGATTATGTTTCAATCCAATTGCGAAACCTCTAATTCGGATAAAGAGTAATGAGAAAAAGAAAGCCAAAACTTAGAGTTATTCAGCCGGACCCCAGGTACGGAGATGCCATGGTCACCCAGTTTGTCAATCACTTGATGTGGCAAGGTAAGAAGACTATTGCCCTTGCCATATTCTATGATGCCATGGATATTATTAAGGAGCGTACCAAGCAGGACGAGCACGCAATGTGGAAGAAAGCGCTGAATAACGCCATGCCACAGGTGGAAGTCCGCAGCCGCCGTATTGGTGGCGCCACTTTCCAGATCCCCACCGAGATCCGTGCCAAGCGCAAGGTCTCCATCGGGATGAAATGGCTGATCAAGTTCTCCCGCCAACGCAGCGGTAAAGGGATGGCTGAAAAACTGGCTGCAGAGGTCATAGCTGCCGCCAAAGGCGAAGGTGGCGCAGTAAAGCGTAAGGAAGATACCCACAAGATGGCAGAATCCAACCGCGCCTTTGCTCACTTCCGCGTCTGATCACCTGCTAGTTGTACTTATAACCATTTAATCAATTAAAATCCTGACGGCGTAGTCATGGCACAAAAAGATCTAAAATTAACTCGGAATATTGGTATCGCGGCTCACATCGATGCCGGAAAGACTACGACTACTGAACGTGTCCTTTTCTACACTGGTATCAGCCACAAGATCGGTGAGGTACACGATGGTGCCGCCACCATGGACTGGATGGAGCAGGAGCAGGAGCGCGGTATTACCATCACCTCTGCTGCGACCAAGACCAACTGGAACTGGAAAGACCAACAATATACCATCAACATCATCGACACTCCGGGCCACGTAGACTTCACGGTAGAAGTAGAGCGTTCCCTGCGCGTACTCGATGGCGTTGTCGCACTGTTCTGCGCCGTTTCCGGTGTAGAACCCCAGTCAGAAACGGTTTGGCGCCAGGCCAACCGTTATAAAGTTCCCCGGATCGGATTCGTCAACAAGATGGACCGTTCGGGCGCCGATTTCTTCAACGTCGTCAACGATGTGAAGGAGAAGCTGGGCGCAAATGCAGTACCCCTGCAGGTGCCCATCGGAGCGGAAGAGACCTTCAAAGGCGTGGTCGACCTGATCACCAATGAAGCCCGCATCTGGAATGAGCACGACATGGGCATGACCTACGAAGTGGTGCCAATTCCGGAAGACCTGGTGGACACGGTTGCCACCTACCGCGAAAAGCTGCTCGAAGAAGTTGCCGAATACGACGAATCCCTGCTCGAAAAATATTTCGAAGACCCGGATTCCATTTCCGCTGAAGAGATCCGCGCCGCCATTCGCGCTGCGGTGATTGACATGAGCATCGTGCCGATGATGTGCGGCTCCGCCTTTAAGAACAAAGGCGTTCAGGCTGTTCTCGACGCGGTATGCGCCTTCATGCCTTCCCCCGTTGACGTTGAGGCTATCACCGGTATCAACCCTAAGAACGACAAGGAAGAGAAGCGCCGCCCGGATGTCAACGAGCCGTTCTCCGCGCTGGCGTTCAAGATCGCAACGGACCCCTACGTGGGGCGCCTGGCCTTCTTCCGCGTCTATTCCGGCTCTCTCGATGCCGGTTCCTATGTACTCAATACGCGTTCTGACAAGAAGGAGCGTATCTCCCGCTTGTATCAGATGCACTCCAATAAGCAAAACCCGATCGACCGCGTCGAAGCAGGGGACATCGCCGCCGCTGTAGGTTTCAAAGACCTCCGCACCGGAGATACCATCTGCGCCGAAAACGCTCCGATCGTTCTGGAAAGCATGACCTTCCCGGATCCGGTGATCGGCCTCGCCGTCGAGCCGAAATCTCAGAAAGACCTGGATAAGCTGGGCATGGCCCTGGCTAAACTGGCGGAGGAAGACCCCACTTTCCGCGTTCGCTACGACGATGAGACCAACCAGACGGTCATCAGCGGAATGGGCGAATTGCACCTGGAGATCATCGTTGACCGCCTCCGCCGCGAATTCAAGGTGGAAGTCAACCAGGGTGCTCCGCAGGTCAACTACAAAGAAGCGCTGACCATCTCACAGTCTCACCGCGAGCGCCTCAAGAAGCAGACGGGTGGTTCCGGTTTGTTCGCCGATATGGAATTCGAGATCGGCCCGGCAGACCAGGAATTCCTCGACAGCGAAGATTTCAAGGATGGCAAGGTGAAGCTGCAGTTTGTATGGGACATCGTCGGCGGTTCGATCGACAAGAACTACCAGAAGCCGATCCGCGACGGTTTCAACGCTATGATGGAAAACGGCGTTCTGGCCGGCTACAACATCGACAGCATGAAAGTGCGCATATACGACGGCTCCATGCACGCAGTAGACTCCAAGCCGATCGCCTTTGAACTGTGCGCCAAGGAAGGCTTCCGTTCGGCCGCGCCCAAGTGCAAGCCGGTGATCCTGGAGCCCATCATGAAGCTCGAGGTGGTTACACCGGAAGAATTCACCGGTTCGGTTATCGGCGACCTCAACCGCCGCCGTGGCCTGCCGAAAGGCCAGGAGCCCCGCGCCGGCGGCGCAGTCGCCATTCAGGCCGACGTGCCCCTGTCCGAAATGTTCGGTTACGTAACCGCTCTTCGGACCATCACTTCCGGCCGCGCCAGCTCAACGATGGAGTTCGCCCGTTATGCAGAAGCTCCGACGAACATCTCCAAGGAGATCATTGAGAAGGCCAAAGGCGAAGTAAAAGTATAAAAATTTAGTTGACGGTTGACGGTTGTTCGTTGTCGCTTTCGGCAACGGATAACCCCCAACTGAAGACCAACCATTATTTAATAAACGGCATGAATCAGAAAATCAGAATCAAGCTCCGGTCTTACGATCACAACCTCGTAGACAAGTCTACGGAGAAGATCGTTAAGACGGTGAGGAACAGTGGCGCTGTAGTTACTGGACCGATTCCGCTGCCCACCGAGAAGAAGATCTTTACCGTGCTCCGTTCACCGCACGTCAACAAGAAATCTCGGGAGCAGTTCCAGTTGCGTACCCACAAACGCCTCATCGAAATTTACACTCCCACCCAGAAGACAGTAGATGCCCTGTCCAAACTGGAACTGCCGAGTGGAGTTGACATTCAGGTTAAATTGACGTAGAACCATTCATTACATACGGCATTAGACGTCAGATACTAGGTGTCTGGTCTTTGCTGCCCCTTTCTGTTGCCCTTACGGGTAAGAGGAAGCAGCCTGGCAACTGCTCAGGGGTGCCCAAGTCTGGGATCTAATGCCTATATAAAACTTAATGCTGATGAACGGTATTATCGGTAAAAAGATTGGAATGACCAGCATGTATGACGCCCGCGGGCGCAATGTCGCATGTACTGTGGTAGAAGCCGGCCCCTGTGTGGTTACACAGGTGAAGACGGAAGACTCCGACGGATACAATGCGCTGCAGCTCGGATTCGGCGATGCTAAGGTCAAAAACACATCCCAAGCTCTCCAAGGGCATTTCGACAAAGCAAAGACAGGTCCTAAACGTGAAGTTGTCGAGTTCCGCGACTTCCAGATCGTAGAGAAAGCACTCGGCGACCTCATCAAAGTTGAAGAGGTTTTCGCTGAAGGCGACCGCGTAAGCGCCGTCGGCACAACCAAAGGTAAAGGCTTCCAGGGGGTAGTGAAACGCCACGGTTTCAGTGGTGTAAACGACGCTACTCACGGACAGCACAACCGCCAGCGGGCTCCGGGTTCTATTGGTGCATCTTCCTTCCCTTCCAAGGTGTTCAAGGGCATGCGCATGGCCGGCCGCACCGGCGGCAACCGGGTAAAGGTGAAAAACCTGGAAGTCCTCAGGATCTTCCCGGAAAAGAACCTGATACTCGTCAAAGGCGCCATCCCCGGCCACAATGGGTCTTTTGTAATTCTTGAAAAGTAAAAAGCCATGAAACTCGAAGTTCTAAATATTCAAGGCCAGAAGACCGGAAGGGAAATCGACCTGCCGGAAGGCATCTTTGGTATCGAACCGAACGACCATGCTGTTTACCTGGCTGTCAAGCAATACCTCGCCAACCAACGGCAAGGTACGCACAAAGCAAAGGAACGCAGCGAAGTTTCCGGGTCTACCCGTAAGCTCAAGCGTCAGAAGGGCACCGGTACGGCGCGTTTCGGCGACATCAAGAACCCCGTGTTCCGCGGTGGAGGCCGGATGTTCGGCCCACGCCCGCGCAACTACAGCATCAAGCTGAACAAGAAGGTTCGCCGCCTGGCCCGTAAGTCCGTTCTGTCCGCAAAAGCGGCTTCCGGCGAAATCCTCATCGTGGAAGACTTCTCTTTTGAATCACCCAAGACGAAGGAATTCGCAAACATTCTCAACAACCTGCAGCTGACGGGCAAGAAGTCCGTTCTGGTTACTTCCGATTTCGAGAAAGAAGTGTACCTCTCCAGCCGCAACCTGAAGAAATGCAGTGTAGTTCGTGCCAGTGACCTGAGCACCTACGCCGTAATGAACAGCCACACGCTGGTACTCTCCGAAGGTGCTGTTGAGAAGATCAAGGAAACATTTGCTAATTAAACTCAGGTTGCGGTAAGCCGCAGCCAGGAAAGTCAAAACTGCAAAGATGGCAAAGACGATCCTCATCAAGCCGTTGATCACGGAAAAGGCAGAAATGCTGTCGGAGAAGGGCAACAAGTACAGCTTCGTCGTCAGTAAAGATGTCAACAAGATCGAGATCCGCAAGGCCGTAGAGTCCATGTATCAGGTGACGGTGGAATCCGTAAACACCATGATCATGCCGGCTAAGGAGAAGAACCGCTCGACTCGTTCGGGGGTCATCCACGGAAGAAAGCCTGCTTTCAAGAAAGCAGTAGTAACGCTCGCCGAAGGCGAGGAGATTGATTTCTTTGGAGATATTTAATCATAGTTTCCAGGGGCAAAGCCAGGGAAGGTTTTTAGGGTTCTCAGTCGTTGGTTATCTGTTATCCCAATTACTGAGGAACACTATCTGAGGCTTGGAAAGGTTATTGGCCACCAGTAACCGCCAGCACCGGCTCGAAGAGGCGGTAGCCATAAGCATCCAACCAAAAAGCACCTTCTCCCGCACGTATCTCTGGAGCGGCAAAAACAGATACCATGCCAGTTAAAAAACATAACCCGGTTACTCCCGGTACGCGTTTCCGCATCGGGAACACTTTCGCGGAGGTAACCACCGACAAGCCGGAAAAGAGCCTTTTGGCCCCGCTGAAGAAGTCGGGTGGCCGTAACAACGAAGGACACCGTACCGTACGCCAGCGCGGCGGAGGCCACAAGCGCCGCTACCGTATCATCGACTTCAAGCGCGATAAGGACGGAATGCCGGCAACCGTACAGACGATCGAGTACGACCCGAACCGTACCGCTTACATCGCCCTGGTTGAGTACCAGGACGGGGAGAAGCGCTACATCATCGCCCCGGATAAGCTGAAGGTAGGCGACGAGATCCTTTCCGGGGAAGGGGCTGCGCCCAATGTTGGCAATGCGCTTTTCCTGAAGGATATCCCTCTGGGGTCCACGCTTCACGCTGTGGAATTGTACCCCGGACGGGGCGCCGCGCTGGCACGCAGTGCCGGTACGTACATCACCCTGATGGGCCGCGAAGGCCGTTATGTATCCGTTAAGATGCCTTCCGGCGAGGTGCGCCGTATCCTGGGCACATGCAAAGCGACGATCGGCACCACTTCCAACCCCGACCACGGCCTGCAGGTGCTGGGTAAGGCCGGCAGAAAGCGTTGGCTGGGCCGCCGCCCGCGTACCCGTGGTGTGGCAATGAACCCGGTTGACCACCCGATGGGCGGTGGTGAAGGTAAAGCTTCCGGAGGACACCCGCGTTCGCGCAACGGCCAGATGGCGAAAGGCGCCAAGACGCGCAAGCCGAAGAAGCATTCCAATAAGTTGATCATTTCCAGAAGAAAGTCGGGTAAGAGGCGTTAATCCTCTCCCTCAAAAAGTACCATAAAAGACATGGCAAGATCAATCAAAAAAGGCCCCTACGTTTTCCACAAGCTTATGGATAAAGTGGAAAAAGCAAAGGAGTCAAAGAAGAAAACGGTAATTAAGACCTGGTCCCGGGCCTCCATGATCATTCCTGACATGGTAGGAGAAACCATAGCCGTACACAATGGCAAAACCTTCGTACCGGTATTCGTTACCGAGAACATGGTAGGCCACAAACTCGGCGAGTTTGCGCCCACGCGCAACTTCCGCGGCCACTCCGGTAACCGTAAGAAATAATTAATTCGTTATCCGTTATCTGTTGTTCGTTGATTGTTGTTTGTTGATTGTTGACCTTCTACCAATAATCAGCAATCAATAACTGACAACCGACAACCAACAACTGAAAACTAATAATAATGGAAGCAGTAGCTAAACTCAGAAACGTCCCCATGTCAGCGCGCAAAATGCGCCTGGTTGTCGATAATATCCGCGGCAAGAACGTTTTGGACGCCCTGGACATTCTGCGCTTCACAAAGAGGGAGGCCGCCGTATGGCTCGAGAAGCTGGTCCTCTCTGCTATTGCGAACTGGGAACACAAGCTGGGTGGCACAGAGAATGCCGACGACTATGACCTGGTGATCAAAACGGCCTTCGTAGATGAAGGCACTATGCTGAAGCGTTTCCGGCCGGCCCCTCACGGGCGGGCACACCGCATCCGCAAGCGCACCAACCACGTGACGATCGTCGTGGAGAACCGGGTGGCCCTGGCGGCTGACGGCAGACTGGATGATGCCGTGGAAGTGGAAGAGGTGGAAGACGAGACAGCAGTTGAAGAATAGCATAAACCTTAATTTGTAATACCATTGATATGGGTCAGAAGACAAATCCAATAGGGAATCGCTTAGGTATCATTCGGGGCTGGGAGTCCAACTGGTTCGGTGGCAAAGACTTCGCCGAAAAGGTGGTGGAAGACGAAAAGATCCGCACCTACCTGAATGCCCGTATTGCCAAAGGAGGCATTGCCCGCATTATCATCGAGCGTACCCTAAAGAGAATTACAGTAACCATCCATACTTCCCGGCCGGGGATCATTATCGGCAAAGGGGGCTCTGAAGTGGACCGCATCCGCGAAGAGCTCAAGAAGCTGACCGGTAAGGACGTACAGATCAACATCATCGAGATCCGCAAGCCGGAACTGGACGCCAACATCGTGGCCGAATCCGTGGCCAAGCAGTTGGAAGCGCGTATCAACTATCGCCGCGCTATCAAGATGGCCATCCAGTCTACCATGCGCGCCGGTGCCGAAGGCATCAAGGTGCGTATCGCCGGCCGTCTCAACGGTTCCGATATGGCCCGTACGGAAGAGTACAAGGAAGGCCGCACTCCGCTGCATACCTTCCGTGCCGATATCGACTACTCCCTCAAGGAGGCCCAGACCGTATATGGCAAGATCGGTGTAAAGGTGTGGATCTGCAAAGGTGAAGTGCTGGGTAAGCGTGACCTTTCTCCCCATGTAGGCGTTCAGGACCGCAAGGGCGGGAGCGACCGTGGCGGTGAGCGTGGCGAGCGCGGTGAGCGTGGTGGCGACCGTCGTGGCGGCCGTCGCGGAGGTGGAAGAAATCAGCGCCGCCGTTAGGATTATCTAAGAAAAATGCCGTACCTTTGCCTGGCTTTTTCAAAAGCCATCCTGTATGGCTTTTTTATTGACCTTTAGAAGCATAAATATATACAAAAATGCTACAGCCTAAAAGAACAAAATACCGTAAGCAGCAGAAGGGAAGCAACAAAGGCTTGGCCTACAAAGGCAGCTCGATCGCTTTCGGTTCTTTCGGCTTGAAAACCATCGACGGAGGCCGGATCACCAACCGCCAGATCGAAGCAGCGCGTGTTGCAATGACCCGTTACATGAAGCGTGAAGGCAAGACCTGGATCCGCATCTTCCCGGACAAGCCGATCACTGCCAAGCCTCAGGAAGTGCGGATGGGTAAAGGTAAAGGAGCCCTGGATCACTGGGTAGCTCTGGTCAAGCCGGGCCGTATCATGTTCGAAGTCGACGGCGTGAGTAAAGAAATCGCTCAGGAAGCCCTGCGGCTGGCTGCACAGAAGCTGCCGGTATTGACGAAGTTCGTCGTCCGCCATGATTACTCTGAATAACATTTTGAAAGCCAAATAACTTTTATATACCATGGCAACGAAAAAATTCTTGGAGCTTCAGGAGTTCAGCGATGCAGACCTGCAGAGTGAATTGAGAGACACTGAGGCCCAATACCAGAAGTTGAAGTTCGACCACGCGATCAAGGGCCTGGATAACCCGCTGGTGCTGCGCGAAGTGCGCCGGGATATCGCTCGTCTGCGGACAGAGATCCGCCGCCGGGAGATCGCTTCATTGTCTCAAGAACAGGTGGCGAACCGCTCTAAGATCAGGGCGAGAAGGCGGCGTAAGTAATCTAAAATTCGTGAAGGTTCCAAACCACACTTTTGAAAATGGAAAACAGAAATCTCAGAAAGCAGCGTACCGGCGTGGTGACCAGTAACAAGATGGATAAGACCATCGCCGTTTCCGTTGAGCGTAGGCTTCGCCACCCGATCTACGGCAAGTTCGTAAAGAAATCCAAGAAGTTCATTGCTCATGACGAGAACAATGACTGCAACATCGGCGATGTAGTGCGCATTATGGAATCTCGTCCGCTGAGTAAAACCAAGCGTTGGCGGCTCGTTGAGATCGTTGAGCGCGCCAAGTAAATTTATTCGCCGGTAGGCTGCCGGAGAGCCCGACGAGTTGCCGAAACTCAGCGGTTCCGTACAGGCAGGCCCGGCAGAAAACAAAAAATCTTTAAACCTTAGAACGATGATCCAGCAAGAGACCAGGCTAAAGGTTGCGGACAATAGTGGCGCCAAAGAAGTGCTCTGCATCCGCGTTTTGGGAGGTTCAAAGCGCCGCTATGCCTCCATCGGCGACAAGATCGTGGTCAGTGTGAAAGAAGCTTCACCGGGTGGCATTAAGAAAGGTAGCGTCTCTAAAGCAGTGGTCGTGCGTACCAAAAAAGAGGTGCGCCGCCGCGACGGCTCCTACATCCGTTTCGATGACAACGCCGTGGTACTGCTCACTGCCAATGATGAACCCCGGGGCACGCGTATCTTCGGCCCGGTAGCTCGTGAATTGCGGGAGAGAGACTATATGCGTATTGTATCTCTGGCGCCGGAAGTACTTTAATTTCATTGTTCATTTGCGAAGCGATTAACTCCGATATAAAATGGCAAATAAAGCTAATAACCAGAAAAGGTTCGCTCCGAAGCTGAAGATCAAGAAAGGAGACAGAGTTGTGGTCATCGCTGGTGCCTATAAAGACCTGGACCGCCCCCGTGAGGTGCTCGAAGTCATCCCTGATAAAAACCGGGCTGTCGTCGAGGACGTCAATATGGCTAAAAAGCATTCCAAGCCGACCCAGGACAACCCGGGCGGTATCAATGAGATGCCCATGCCGATCCACATCTCCAACCTGATGCTGGTAGACCCCAAGACCGGCGAACCAACCCGCGTCGGCCGTAAAGTTGTCGACGGTAAATTGGTACGTTATTCTAAAAAATCCGGCGAAATCATTAAGTAATGAGCTATTTTCCAAGACTTAAGAAGAAATACCGCGAAGAGGTGGTGCCCGCTCTGATGGAACAGTTTCAATACGGTTCTATCATGGAGGTTCCAAGGCTTGTCAAGATCTGCATCAACCAGGGTGTAGGCGAGGCTACTCAGGATAAGAAGATGGTGGATAATGCCCTCGAGGAAGTGAGCACTATCGCCGGCCAGCGCGCTGTGCCTACCAAGGCCCGCAAGTCGGTCTCCAACTTCAAACTTCGCGAAGGTATGACCATCGGTGTGCGCGTGACGCTGCGCGATGTCCGTATGTACGAATTCCTCGACCGCCTGATCACCGTGGCCCTGCCACGTGTACGTGACTTCAGGGGGATCAACGATAAGAGTTTCGACGGACGGGGGAACTATTCCATGGGTATCACCGAACAGATCATCTTCCCGGAGGTTGACCTGGACAAGGTCAATAAGATCACCGGAATGGACGTGACTTTCGTGACTACAGCCAAGACGGATGCTGAGGCGCTTGCCCTGCTGAAAATGATGGGGCTGCCGTTCAGGAACCAGAGAAATTAAAATGTAAATCCAGCAATTTTTAGAAAATGGCTAAGAAATCAATCATTGCTCGCGAGCGGAAGAGAGAAAAAATGGTGGCTAAATATGCAGCCCTTCGCAAAAAGCTGAAGGAAGATGGCCAGTGGGAAGAGCTCGACAAGCTGCCGCGCAACTCCAACTCCATCCGGCTGCACAACCGTTGCAAACTGACGGGCCGCCCCAAGGGTTATATGCGCCAGTTCGGGCTGTGCCGGGTCAAATTCCGCGAGATGGCTCTCGAAGGGAAGATTCCCGGTGTGACCAAAGCGAGCTGGTAGGTAAATTATAGTGTATATCATTATGCGTTTGGAGGGCTCCAGGCGCTTCTAATATTCGATTAAAATGGCAGTTACAGATCCAATAGCAGATTATCTGACCAGAATCCGCAATGCGCAGCAAGCAGGGCATCGTGTCGTCGACATTCCGGCTTCCTCGCTTAAGAAGCACATCACGGAGATCCTCTACAACCAGGGGTACATCCTGAAGTATAAGTTCGCCGATGATGAGGGCAAGCAGGGGATGATCAAGATCGCACTGAAGTACGATCCCCAGACCAAGCGCCCTATCATCCGGGAGCTGGGCCGCATCAGTAAGCCGGGCTTGCGCAAATATGCCAAGGCCAATGAGATCCCCCGCATCATCAACGGGCTGGGAACGTGCATCGTTTCCACTTCTCACGGGCTGATGACGGATAAGCAGGCTCGCGAGGCCAATGTTGGCGGAGAGCTGCTCTGCTATGTTTACTAATTGTTTTCGTAAGCTCCAAAACACAGCAAAAAATGTCAAGGATAGGAAAAGCTCCGATCGAATTGCCCAAAGGGGTGGCGATAGATGTCAGCCAGGGTAATTTAGTTACAGTGAAGGGGCCGAAAGGAGAACTCCAACAGCAGATTGACCCCGACCTTACGGTAAAGATCGAGGACGGCGTGCTCACCCTCGAGCGCCCGACCGAACAGAAGCGCCACCGCTCCATGCACGGCCTGTATCGCTCCCTGGTCAATAATATGGTGGAAGGGGTAACGAATGGCTTTGTTAAAGAGCTGGAATTGGTAGGGGTAGGTTATCGTGCCTCCAATACCGGCCAGTTGCTGGAGCTTACCGTTGGCTATTCTCACCCGATCATGTTCGCTCTTCCGGATGAGGTCAAAGTAGAGACCCGCTCCGAAAAGGGTAAGAACCCGGTAGTGCGCCTGGAATCGATCGATAAGCAACTGCTGGGACAGATTGCCGCCAAGATCCGCTCCTTCCGCAAACCGGAACCCTACAAAGGAAAGGGTATTCGCTACTCGGATGAGCAGGTACGCCGCAAAGCGGGTAAGGCTGCCGGCAAGTAACGGATCGTGTGATTTGCGCTTTTTGACGTTTGATTTGAGCATTCGATGTGCCCCGGAAAATAGAGCATAGGATCTGTAGACGGCAACACCTACAACGAAAATCAAACAACGAAAATCAAACATCGAAAATCAACTGGGCCTTGGGTTTGGGCTCTCGTCCCCTACACTAAGGCATAAATAAATAAGCAATGTCATTCACAAAAGAAAAGAGAAGGCAACGGATCCACTGGCGGATCCGCAAGAAAATCCAGGGCACGGCAGAGCGTCCGCGCATGAGCATATACCGCAGTAACCGGGATATTTACTGCCAGGTCATCGACGATGTGAAAGGGCATACCCTTTTCTCGGCTTCTTCCCGCGAGAGTGTTATCGCCCGCGATGGCACGCCGATAGAACGGGCTAAAAAGGTGGGCCAGCTGATCGCTGAGCGCGCCCGGGAGCACAATATTGAGAATGTGGTATTTGACCGGAGCGGCTACCTTTATCACGGTAGGGTGAAAGCCTTGGCAGACGGGGCTCGCGAAGGAGGCCTCAAATTTTAAAACATTACAAGCAGATAATAATGGCTAAAAAGAGCTCTAACAGGGTTAAGCCCGCTGAAACGGATCTGAAGGAGAAGTTGGTTAACCTCAACCGCGTTGCCAAGGTGACTAAGGGGGGGCGAACATTCAGCTTCGCTGCAATTGTTGTGGTCGGTGACGGCAATGGCACGGTAGGCCATGGCCTGGGTAAGGCGCGCGACGTTTCAGAGTCGATCTCCAAAGCAGTGGATGATGCCAAGAAGAACCTCATCAAAGTACCGTTGTATAAAGGGACCATCCCCCACGAGCAGAAGGGTAAGTACGGCGCCGGCCGGGTGCTGATCAAGCCTGCTGCCGATGGTACCGGTGTAATCGCAGGCGGCGCCATGCGCGCTGTGCTGGAAATCGCCGGAGTACACAACGTACTGGCCAAGTCGATGGGCTCTTCCAACCCGCACAACGTGGTGAAAGCTACCATCGACGCTTTGGCTAAACTGAGAAACCCCATGGAAGTTTCGCGCCAGCGCAATATCTCTATGGAAAAATTGTTTAATGGGTAATTGGAGCAGGCCAACTGTTCCTCCCCTAAACCTGAAGCGTGATGGCTAAGTCGAATAAGATAAAGATCACTCAAGTAAAGAGCATCATTGACCGCCCCAAGCGGCAAAAGGATACAATGAAGGCTCTGGGGCTGCGCAAAATGAATCAGAGTGTGGTGCACGAAGCAACTCCTCAGATTATGGGCATGGTGGCAAAAGTCAACCATCTGGTAGTCGTTGAACAGGCCAGCTAGGCCAGCTCCCACGCTGGCTTTCGCTTTTTCGGGCCTGATCCCAGCAGCGAAAGCCTCCTGAAATTCTTTGATTTAAAAGTTTGCAAAGCCGGTATTGCCGGATATCTTTGCAAAGATTATTTGGGCAGAAAAATTAATTGCGAGTCATGAAATTACATAGCTTAAAGCCTGCGAAAGGGGCGGTAAAGAAGCGCAAGCGCATCGCCAGGGGCATTGGCTCCGGCCATGGACGCACGGCTACTCGCGGCCACAAAGGGGCGAAATCTCGTTCGGGTTTTAAGGAAAAGCGCAACTTTGAAGGCGGCCAGATGCCGCTGCAAATGCGCCTGCCGAAGATCGGCTTTAAAAACCCGACCCGGGTGGCTTACACACCGATCAACCTGGAACGGCTTCAGATGATCTCGGAAAAATACAACCTGGACACTGTAGGCCTGGAGGCGCTGATCGAAAGCGGCATTGTACGTAAAAACGACAAAGTAAAGATACTGGGTGGAGGCGAACTGAAGGCGAAGCTCACTGTACAGGCTCACGCTTTCTCGGCCAGCGCCAAGGACGCCATCGAAGCATTGGGTGGAACCGTAACGGTTGCGGAATAATCCCAGCTCATCCGGAACGAACAGGGGAGGCCCTCCCCATTCATTAATGAGGAGAGTAGAAAGCACAGCGCCGGAAAAAGGCCTGGTTCTACTTGGCCTTGGAGAGGTTGAAATGCAGTAAATACTTTGTAGATGAAAAAGCTAATTACCACTCTAAAGAACATTTGGAAGATCAAGGAACTCAGAGACCGCATTCTCTTTACCATGGGTATGCTGCTGGTTTTCCGCTTTGGTTCCTATGTGGTCCTTCCGGGTGTCATCCCCTCTGTGCTGGAAAGCGCTACTCAGAATAACAACGCGCCCAATGACCTGTTGGGGCTGATCAATGTATTCACCGGTGGCGCCTTCAATAACGCCGCCGTCTTTGCTCTGGGCATCATGCCCTATATCACGGCCTCCATCATCATTCAATTGTTGGGGTTCGCGGTACCTTACTTCCAGCGCCTGCAGCAGAAGGAAGGAGAGTCCGGCCGTAAAAAACTGAACCAGATCACCCGTATGCTCACGGTGGCCATTACCCTGGTGCAGGGTGGCGGTTACCTGACCTATATCAACAGCTTGGGCGCCATCGACCCGACCATCCCAATGGGTGTGTTCTGGATCTCTAATATCATCATCCTGGCAACAGGTACCGTATTTGCCATGTGGCTCGGTGAACGCATCACCGACCGCGGCATCGGCAACGGCGTATCTTTGCTGATCACAGTAGGTATTATTGCCAAGTTGCCGCAGTCTATCGTCTTTGAATTCCAGTCTCAACTGGAAAACAACGGCCTGCTGGTATTCGTACTGGAAATGGCGGTACTCTTCGTAGTGGTAATGGCTACAGTGCTTATCGTACAGGGCGTACGGCGCATTCCCATCCAGTTCGCCAAGCGGATGGTAGGGCGCGGCGCCAATGCGATGCCTGCCGCCGGAGCACGCGACTATATCCCTCTCAAGGTCAACGCCTCTGGCGTAATGCCGATCATCTTTGCTCAGGCACTGATGTTCCTGCCGGCGACGATCGCACAGTTCGTAGCCAGCGGAGGCGGTGATGTGGCTGCCAACCCGATCCTTCGGGCGCTCAACGATTTTACTTCAGCGCCTTACAATATCATCTATTTCATCCTGGTGGTGCTGTTCACTTACGTGTACACTGCCCTGCTGGTTAACCCGCAGCAATATGCCGAATACCTGAAGCGCCAGAACGCCTTCATTCCCGGTATTAAGCCTGGTAAACCGACGGCAGATTTTATCGATGCTGTTACCACCCGGATTACATTGCCCGGCTCTATCTTCCTGGGCATGATCTCTATCCTGCCTGCTTTTGCCGCAGCATTCGGCGTAAACATCGCTTTTGCCATGTTCTTCGGGGGAACTTCCCTGCTCATCCTCGTGGCGGTAGTTCTGGATACGCTGCAGCAGATCGAGAGCCACCTGCTGATGCGCCGTTATGACGGCCTGGTTAAGTCAGGACGGATACAGGGGCGCAGCCGGGTACAAGGCATCGGCGCCAATATGTAGGTCCGTTTACGAGCCCGTCCGTTCAGGAACGCGCCCGTTCGAAATATCGATCAAAAGGTAACCGTACCGCCTCGGGGCATAGCCACGGGGCGGTACGGTGCTAAAAGCATGGCCACTAAACTTTTACCGGCCTCCGGGAGTTTAAAGAAAGGTTTATAAATGTCGGGAATGGTTTTTTACAAGACAGACGAAGAAATCGAATTGATCAGGGAGAGTTGCCTGCTGGTATGTAAGGCACTGGCGCACGTAGCGAGCATCATTCGCCCGGGCATCAGTGGGGCTGAAATCGACAAGGCAGCGGAAGAACTGATCCGCGACCACGGGGCGGCGCCTTCTTTTAAAGGGTACAACGGTTTTCCCGCCACCCTTTGTGTGTCTGTCAATGAACATGTGGTACATGGTATTCCCTCCCGGGATCAGGTCTTTCAGGATGGCGACCTGGTGTCGGTGGATTGTGGTGCTTACCTCAATGGCTTCCACGGTGATTCCGCCTATACTTTTCCTCTTGGTGAGGTAGACGAGGCTGTAATGGAATTGTGCCGGGTGACCAACACTTCTCTGTACAAAGCCATAGATGCGGCCGTGGCCGGCAACCGGCTGGGAGATATCGGATTCGCCGTTCAGCAATACGTAGAACGGGAACACAAATACGGAGTGGTGCGGGAACTGGTGGGGCACGGTATTGGCCGCGAGTTGCACGAAGCGCCTGAGGTGCCCAATTATGGTAAACGCGGCCGTGGGCCCGTTCTTAAGGAAGGATTGGTCATCGCGATCGAACCAATGGTTAACCTCGGCCGCAAAGAGGTGCGTACCGAAGCGGACGGGTGGACCGTCTATGCCAAAGACCGCAAACCTTCTGCTCACTACGAACATACGGTGGCAATTCGAAAAGATCTTACAGAAACCCTTTCCGACCATACCCTCATTGAGCAGGCCATCCGCCAGAATGCCAATGTACAACCGGTGGAACTGAAGACTGAAACGGCCTGAAACCTCTTCCTGTAGTTGAACTGCTGAGGCGAGTTAGGAGTTATTGTATGATTTTTCGCAAAATAAGGATGAAAATACGCTAAAAACCCTTATCTTTGCACACCGAAATTTAAGCTATGTCTAAAAAGAACTTGATAAAACAGGATGGTGTAATCGAAGAGGCTCTGTCCAACGCTATGTTCCGCGTGCGGCTGGAAAATGACCACCAGATTGTGGCTACCATTTCGGGCAAAATGCGCATGAACTACATCCGGATCTTACCGGGAGACAAGGTCGCGGTCGAAATGTCCCCTTATGATTTATCCAGGGGGCGGATCATATACCGCTACAAGTAACATCAACCTGATTTTAATATTACCTGGAAAAACGACAATCATGAAAGTTAGAGCTTCCGTAAAGAAACGTTCCACTGATTGCAAGATCGTGAGGAGAAAGGGAAAGATCTACATCATCAATAAGAAAAACCCTAAGTTCAAGCAGCGTCAGGGTTAGTTTTTGCTCCCGTACACTGCTAATTAAAGAAAATTAATAACTAGTTTAAGATGGCTCGTATAGTAGGTGTTGACTTGCCTAGAAATAAGCGCGGTGTTGTAAGCCTGACCTATATCTTCGGAATAGGCCCTTCAACTGCCAGCAAGATCCTGTCCAAAGCGGGAATTGAAGAGGACATCAAAGTCCAGGACTGGTCGGATGAAAACGTCCGGGAGATCACCAGCATCATCACCAATGAGTACAAGGTGGAAGGGGAACTCCGTTCTGAGGTTCAGATGAACATCAAGCGCCTAATGGACATCGGTTGTTACCGGGGCCTTCGCCACCGTAAGGGCCTGCCGGTCCGGGGGCAGCGTACCCGTACCAACGCCCGTACCCGTAAAGGTAAGCGTAAGACGGTAGCAAACAAGAAAAAGGCAACGAAGTAATCATTTGCGCTGTACACGATGGCCGCCGCCGGCGCGTCATCCGCTGTGGCGACAAACTTATAAATCAATCTTTGAGCAATGGCAAAGGGAAGATCATCATCCAAGCAAAAGAAAGTCAAAAAGAGGAATATACGAGTGGATGCCGAAGGTATGGCTTACATCAAGGCCACCTTCAACAACATCATTATATCACTGACCAACAAGAAAGGCCAGGTTATCTCCTGGTCATCGGCAGGTAAGGCCGGTTTCCGCGGTTCTAAGAAGAATACGCCTTACGCCGCCCAGATTGCCGCTGCCGAAGCATCCCGCATAGCTTACGAGGCAGGCCTGCGCACCGCTGAGGTTTTCGTCAAAGGCCCAGGCTCCGGCCGCGAAGCAGCTATTCGTGCCATCGACGTAGCAGGTATTAAAGTGACGCGCATCAAGGACGTTACGCCCGTTCCGCACAACGGCTGCCGTCCTCCCAAGCGTAGAAGGGTTTAATTAATAGAAAATAGTTCACTCCAATGGCGAGATATACAGGTCCAAAGACAAAAAAAGCAAGAGCATTCGGCGAGCCGATCCACGGTTACGATAAGTCGTTCGAACGCAAGAAGTATCCTCCAGGACAACACGGCAATACGCGCCGGAAGAAGCAGAAGTCAGACTATGCACTTCAGCTGATGGAAAAGCAGAAAGCCAAGTACACCTACGGCGTACTGGAGCGTCAGTTCCGCAACCTGTTCGAAAAAGCCAACAGCAAAACCGGCGTAACCGGTGAAGTATTGCTTCAGTTCCTGGAAGCACGCCTCGATAATACGGTTTTCCGCCTCGGCCTGGCGCCGACCCGCAGAGCGGCCCGCCAACTGGTAACCCACCGCCATATCATTGTCAACGGTGTTCTGACCAACGTGCCTTCTTACGAGCTGCGCCCGGGAGATATCATCTCCGTCCGCGGAAAGTCCCAGGGGCTGCAAGTCATTAAAGACTGTGTGGGTGGCAAATCCGACGTACGCAAGTTCGCCTGGCTGGAATTCAACCCGGACAAGATGCAGGGCGTTTTCCTGAGCTACCCGGAACGCGAACAGATACCGGAGAAGATCAACGAACAGCTGATCGTGGAATTGTACTCCAAGTAAAAACTACCTTTTGACAGTCCGGGTTACCGGGCTGTCAAAAGCCATTTAATAAGGGCCGGAATAACCAGTGAATAAAGGGCGTTCTGGCCGGCAGCAACATCAACCAGCGGTGGTTGGCTTTCGAATCGGGAGCAGGCCACCCTTAGTCGTCTAAAAAAGCGGCTTCTATTTATCCGATTTCATCGGCTTAATTCCTTTCAAAGACACAGTTCAATATATGAGCATTTTAAATTTCCAGAAGCCTGATAAGATCGTAATGCAAAAAGCCAATGACTTCGAAGGGCTTTTTGAATTCAAACCACTCGAACCAGGTTTCGGCCAAACCGTCGGCAATTCCCTCCGCAGAGTACTGCTTTCCTCTCTGGAAGGCTTCGCTATTTCTGCCGTGCGTATTGCCGGTGTTGAACACGAATTTGCTACTATCCGCGGGGTGGTGGAGGATGTCGTAGAGATCATCCTCAACCTGAAGCAGGTGCGCCTGAAGCAACTGCTGACCGAGGAGGACATTAGCAGCGAAAAGGTCTACCTGACCATCAGCGGCAAGGAGGAATTCCGCGCCGGGGACATCGAAGAGCACACCAATGTGTTCAAGATCATGAACCCCGACCTGCTGATCTGTCAAATGGAGCCTTTCGTTAACCTGGAAATGGAGTTGACCATTACCAAAGGCCGCGGTTACGTTCCGGCAGACGAAAACCTGCCCAAGGACGCACCCATCGGCGTGATCCCGGTCGACGCCATCTACACCCCGATCAAAAACGTTGCCTACCGCGTGGAAAATACCCGCGTAGGCCAGCGTACGGACTATGAGAAACTGACCATCGACGTCAAAACCGACGGCACCATCCACCCGGAAGATGCCATCAAAGAAGCTTCCCGCATCCTGATCCAGCATCTGATGCTGATCACAGACGAGAACATCAAGTTTGACGACGAGACCAGCCGCGAAGACAACATCGTGGATGAGCACATTCTCCACATGCGCAAGCTGCTGAAAACTTCGCTCGAAGACCTCGACCTTTCTGTTCGCGCCTACAACTGCCTCAAGGCAGCCAAGATCAACACGCTGGCAGAACTGGTCAAATACGATACACACGAACTGCTGAAGTTCCGCAACTTCGGTAAGAAATCTCTGGTCGAGATCGAAGAACTGCTCCAGGACAAGGGGCTGACCTTCGGTATGGACCTGTCCAAGTACAAACTGGACGAAGAATAGTCTTTTACGAAAAATTTACCCGTCCTGACAGATCTTCCGGGCGGGTAAATTTTTCGTTTCAGCAGGCCACCATTGTTAACCCTGCAATAACCATTCACTGAGCCCGAACCTGCCTGCGGTTCAGCGCCCTGTGGCGCGCCAGTGAGCCGGTGTTGCGAAGCAGATCCAATTAAAAATGAGACACGGAAAGAAGCTCAACCACCTCGGCCGTAAGTCGGCGCACCGCAAAGCGCTGATGCGTAACCTGGCCTCCGCGCTGATCGAACACAAGCGCATCAACACCACTCTTGCTAAAGCCAAAGCGCTGCGTACGTACATCGAACCATTGGTTACCAAAGCCAAAGACAATACGACTCACTCTCGTCGCGTAGTGTTCAGCTATCTGCAGAACAAGGACGCCGTAAAGGAGTTATTTGAAGTCGTTGGCCCCAAAGTTGTAGGCCGCCCGGGCGGTTATGTGCGCGTGATCAAGACCGGATTCCGCCGCGGAGATGCCTCTGAGATGGCAATGATCGAATTGGTTGACTTCAACGAAATATACACTGCCGGCAAGGGACAGGGCACCGGTGGCCGCAAGCGCCGTCGTCGCGGTGGCAAAGGTGGCGGACAAGGCGCCGCAACCGCAGCTACTGCCGCTACTGCCGCAACTGCTGTTGCAGCAAGCGAAGAAGAAGAATAAGTATCGCCCCCCTTTTGGTGGGAAAATAAGACGTAAGGGCGCATCCGGAATTCCGGATGCGCCCTTTGCATTTGGGGCCTGAGAAGAAGATAAGATTATTATTCGATTGCCCTACGCACTGTCTGTGGCGCCAGGGCCCTTCAGTGCAGGTTTATTCCGATGCCCGCAGACTCCTCTATAGGAAGCTTCCTGCTTATACTTTGTTTTCCTTGCCATTCGTCAGCTTCACCGTGTTGCCTTGTACTCTTTGGCGAGCCTTTTCCAGTCCGGTTTCCAGCTTTTCGGCAACCTCGTCTACCGTATGTTCAGCAGTGTCGGCCAGTTCGTGGATGGAGGTTTTTACCTTACCCTTGGTGCTGCTTAACCAGTTTTGCCCATCCTCCATTGCGGTGGAAAGGTTGCTGGACAGTTTCCGGGCATTTTCCTTGGCTATGGCGGAGAGCTCCTCACTGTATTCGCCGGCCACCTTTGATACATCGGCCCGGAAGGCTTTGCCTTTTTCGGAGTTCAGCCAAAATCCGATAGCGGCGCCCGTCAACAGCCCCAATCCGAATATTCTTCTTTGCTTGCTCATGATCCTGCTTTATGGTTTAAGAATGTTGGAGAATGCAAGTTTGCCACATTCCCCTATTAATAAAACCCAATGGCCAGGGCCTATTGTTCGATCGGTACCCTGTTAAAACTTCTGGTTATCCCCAGGTCATTTTTAAAAAACAGGATAACTATTCAATTATTCGCCGTTCGCAATTCGCCGTTCGCTAAACGCTGCCTCAAAACCCGGATTTAGGGCAAAGAACTGGTTTCTTGAGCTTGGATTCCTGCAATTTGGGGCATAGTGCTGCGAATAGCGAATCGCTAAAAGCGAAATGCGGATAGTTACAAAACAGGCATCCTCCGGATCGGGCAGGGCCATTTTTCGGATGCGCATCACGCGGATCAGCCCGTCGTACTCGGAAGCGTACCCCAGGTTGAGGCGGGGAAGCTTGAGCGCATCGATCTCCAGCAATACAGGCTGGTATTCCTGAGCGCCGGTGGCGGCCCCGGTAGAGGCTGTCCAGAGTATGGGTTTCGTCCTCGAGCCAGAAGACAACGGTGGTGTCGGCGCAACCAAGTGCGCCGGCACTCTACAGGGTCATCAATAAATACCATTAGTTCCTCAGGAAGCCGCCGACATACAGCCGGTATTGCTTTCGTGCTGCATCATATTCTACTCCGTAAATAGTGGGGTAGTACTTACCTGTTTCGGGGAATCGATCGGGCTGCAGAATGGGCAGTTGAAACGTCTTTTCCTGCTGGATGAATGCTTTGGTGATCATAGGTTCCAGAAAGGTTACTTCGCCATCATAGGAACCGTAAATGAGCACGGAGGTAAAAGCCTCTCCGTTGAAAGGCGATTCGGTAGGGTCGATCCAGTGAGCGCCCATCTGCGGTACGCCGCCGATGTTGATATAGGGCGCCGGGATGTACCCTTCCGCAACGGGCTTCATAAACTGAACAGTATCCGTTGCCTGAATGCAAGCCCGAGCAACAGTCGGTACAACATTGGTGATTTCA
Source organism: Lewinellaceae bacterium (assembly GCA_020636405.1). Classification (GTDB taxonomy): domain Bacteria; phylum Bacteroidota; class Bacteroidia; order Chitinophagales; family Saprospiraceae; genus JACJXW01. The sequence goes on from JACJXW010000004.1 coordinate 2,044,911, forward strand.
TGGTAAGTGATTAAATTTTAAACAAGCTTTTTGTCTGGTCGCTTCCGGTGGGGATATAACCGTGCCCAACACGAGGAAGGCTCCGGAATTAGTCATTATTCCACGAATCCCCGCCACCGCGTAAAGCTACGTCGGATCCCGAATCCCGAATTCCGAATCCCGACCCCCCCCAGCTATCCGGCCGCCACCGCCTTCAGCTCTTTTTCCAGTTGGCCGAAAGCCTTGGTGCCCAGTTTTTCCTTCGCCACTTCCATTACCTGTTGGAAGAAAGGCTCCGGGGCATTGGCCTGCAGGCCGCTGAGCAACTGCAGGCGTTCATGGGGGGCCTGTGCCGGCAGGATGTACTTCATCCAGGAGAGCATGACGGGGGGCGCAATGCTGCGGATAACCTGGCCGTGGATCTGCATCATCTCTTCGTCGGTGAAATGCTGCCACATCAGTACTTGCGTTCCTGTTTCTTCCTCCAGCATGTGTTCCAGGTGGCCGGCATGGAGGCGGCTTACGCCCTGGTAAAATTCGTAACCCAACCGCCGGGCTTCCTGGCCGGTGACGTCAGCGTCGAGGATATGGCTCAGTTGGGCCAGCAGCTTATCCTGCAATTGGTGGAGGTCTTCGTGGTCGGCTTCATCGTGGATCGTGCTGCCGGGAACGCGGGCCTCCAGGGGCGGAAGGATGAAGTTGTTTTCCGAGGCGGCATGTTCTTCCAGCAGAAGGGCGATCTCCTCGAAAGTTTGCTTCAATTCCCGTACGGCCTCCCGGTCGGCATAATCAATAGACCCCGCCTGAAAGGATAGTTGAGCAAGGAAATTGCGGATACCCTTATGAGGGGTGGTGATGAGGGATACTCTGGGTGATGGGTTCATGATCGTTGCATTTTTTTTCCTTATAAATCCGGAATGTCAGTTAAGGAACCCGGGGTTCAATGGCTGATACGGCGGCTGCCGGCTCAACAATCGAACCCCGAATTCAAAATTTTACTTTTTCCGGAAGGAGGAGGTGAAAGTATAGGTTACGTTTTCTTCGGTGATGATATAGTTGGCCACCAACTCTGTGGCGGCCAGCCTGGAGATCTTCCATTTTTCCGTTTCGCCTTCATCCGTTATGGCAATAACGGTTTCATTCTCCTGCCAGGCCCAGGCGCCGGTGCGGGTGTCGGGGTCTGCGGCGAAGCACTTTTTGGGGCCTTCGTTGAAGAGGACTTTGCCATCGCGTTGGAAGGTGGTGAGATCGTCCAGGGCGCAAACCGGGAACAGCGCATAGATATCAGTGATCGGGTTGCCGTCGCCGAACCAGTCGTAGGCCGGGCTGACGGTGAGGTCCTGCAGCACCCAGCTGTGGGCAGTGAGCAGGCCGGTCTTATCCGGTGCGCTGTTTTCGTCGTCTTTGTTACAGGCGGAAGTGAACAACAGGCTGGCCAGCGCCAGCGTGAACATAAGGTACTTCATACGTGGGAAGGTTTTCATGGTTAAAGAGTATGTTGGGGCTTTATCCTTCGGGCTGAAATCGCCACTTTTTCGCCTACACTGCGTTTCGGAACCGGGCTTCGTAGTGCCGCTATGATCCCGAACCCGCGCCTTGTTTAAGCAAAAAATTGACCGATTTCATCACCCAAAACAAATCCCCAACATACTCCAAGAAAAAAATCAGAGCGGGTCGATGTCTGAGCGATAAAGGTTGAATTTTTCCTCATTGGACAGAGGGTAGGGGAGGCGGGTGGCAGTTTTCTATACTTTTTTTCGTTTTTCAGGTATTCTTGCCGCACTGTCCGGGAAGGATGGGAATGGATGTTTTGCAATATTTTCCCCGATTTACTCCTTAATACTAAGTACCTTTCCAGATAGAATAACAAAACCAAGGATCATGGAAAATCGGATGATACTCTGGCTGGCCGCACTGTTCCTGGGGCCTCTGGCTTTCGGACAGGCTACTTTGCAACTGCCCTATCAGATCCACACGTTGCCCAATGGGCTGACGGTCATTTTGCACGAAGACCACAGCGTGCCCATGGTGGCTGTCAATGTATGGTACCATGTGGGCTCGGGTTACGAAAAACCGGGGCGCACGGGTTTCGCCCACCTCTTTGAACACCTTATGTTCGAGGGTTCCGGCAATGTAGCGGAGGGCGACTTCGACAACCTGCTGGAATCCGTCGGCGGAAACAACAACGGGTCCACCAATACCGACCGCACCAATTATTATGAGATCCTGCCTTCCAGCGCATTGGACATTGCGCTGTTTCTGGAATCCGACCGCATGGGCTACCTGCTAAACGCCATGTCTCCCGAAAAAGTAGACGGGCAGCGCGACGTGGTGAAGAACGAGCGGCGCCAATCTTACGAGAACCGCCCGTACGGAATGTCCTGGATCAAGCTTCAGGAAACCCTTTACCCGAAGGGGCACCCCTACAATTGGCCTACCATCGGATATATGGAGGACCTGACCGCAGCTTCCTATGAGGACGTGGTAGATTTTTTCAACCGGTACTATTGTCCCAAGAATGCTTCTCTGGTCATCGCAGGAGATATTGACCCCGAAAAGACTTTAGAGCGGGTAAAGTACTGGTTTGCCGAGATCCCGGCAGGGGAGGAAGTGCTTCCGCCGCAGTCCCCCAACTTTTCCATGGAAGGGCCGGAGTACCTCACGCTAGAGGATAAGGTTCAGTTACCACGCCTCTACCTGGCGTACCCGACGGCCTCTTTCTATGCACCTGGAGATGCAGAGATGGACATTCTCGCGGATATCCTGGCCGGTGGAAAGAATTCCCGGCTCTACAAAAAGCTGGTTTACGAACTGGGTATTGCCCAGGATGTTTCTGCTTTTCAGGGGTCCCGTGCGTTGGAGTCCATGTTCGTGCTCACGGCAACGGCCCGGCCCGGGCACACCCTGGAGGAGTTGCTGTCCGTCATCGACGCCGAGATAGAGGGGCTGAAGGTGGCGCCGCCCACCGAGCGGGAATTGGAACGCAGCGTCAACCAGCGCGAGGTGAGCATGTTGCGTTCATATCAGAGCCTTTTGGCCAAGGCCGATGCCCTGAATCAATATTACTATTACACCGGCAACCCCGATTACGCCAACGAGGACCTCAATCGCTACCGCTCCTTGTCGACAGATGACCTCTCGGTGATGGCCCGGCGTTACCTCAGCCAGCAAAAGCGGGTACTGTTGAGTATCGTGCCGGAAGGGCAAACCGAATTAGCCGTTTCAAAAAAAGACATTAAGCCATGAAAATACCTACTCCACTACTCTGCCTGTTGTTGTTGGCCACCACGGTCATGGGCCAGAAGGCAGACCGCAGCCAATACCCCCAACCCGCATCCCCCAAACCTCTGAAGTTGCCTGAAGTTCAGCATTTCAAACTGGAAAACGGGCTACCTGTATATCTGGTGGAACAGCATGGCCTGCCCCTCCTGCAATTCGTCCTGGTCAGCAACGCGGGGAGTATCTACGATCCGTCCGGCCAGTTGGGATTAGCGGAGATGACGGCCGATATGATGGACGAAGGCGCCGGAGAACGCACCGCCCTGGAACTTTCCGAGGAGGCCGATTTTCTGGGTATTTCTCTAAGGACTTATGCCAACCGGGAAGAATTGGGCGTACGCTTGTTTACCCCCACATCCAAGCTGGAGGAGGCTCTTCCTCTTTTCGCCGACGTATTGCTGCGCCCGCGCTTCGAGGCGGAGGAGCTTGAAAGGAAGCGCACCGAAGCGCTGGTTGGCCTGGCTCAGGCGCACGATGAACCTGGGGCAGTGGCCATGGAGGCGTTCACCCAACTCATCTATGGGAAAGAACACCCATACGGGAGGAGTGCTTCCGGGACCGAAGCGAGCCTGAAGGGCTTGTCGGTGCAGCACCTCAAAGATTTTCATCGGGAATACGTCACCCCTGCCAATTCATTTCTGGTTGTTGTTGGCGATATAGATCAGAGTAAATTGAGGAGCATGCTCGGGAAGGCCCTTTCCGGATGGAAGGGGGGGCAGCTCAAGAGCCGGGAGATCCAGTCGCCGTCAAAACCGGATGGTTTTGTCATTTACCTGATCGATAAGCCGGGAGCCGCTCAGTCTGTTCTGCGATTCGGCCAACCCGGGGTGAGCCGCCGGACGCCGGACGAATATCCTCTTTCCGTGATGAACACGTTGCTGGGCGCCTCCTTCACCTCCCGCCTGAATCAGAATATTCGGGAAGAACACGGGTATGCTTATGGCGCCCGGTCTTTCTTCTGGCAACCGCGTTATCCGGGGTATTTTATGGCCTATGCCGATGTGCAGACAGATGTCACCGGGCCGGCCATCCAGGAGTTCCTGAAAGAGCTCAACGGCATCCGCGAAGTTACAGCGGAAGAGGTGGAAAAGGCGCGCAATTACCAGGCGCTGGGTTTTCCCGCTGAATTCCAGAATGTAGAATCCATTGCCGCCAACCTGGGGGACGTGATCTTTTACGATCTGCCGCAGGACTACCTCAATCGTCATATTGAACAACTGCTCGCCGTAACCGAGGAGCAGGTAGAGGCAGCTGCCCGCAAGTATGTCGAGCCCGGCAATATGGTCCTGGTGGTCGTCGGCGACCGCAAAGTGATCGCTGAGGAAGTGGAGGCGCTGGGGACGGTAAAATACCTGAGCATCGAAGAGGTGCTGGGGCCGGTACCGGATATAGGGGAATAGGGAACCTGATTTGAATGACGCCGGTTTTTCCAATTATAAACTCAATCTTACCAACTATAAATTTATTCCGGCAATGAGGGATAGCCTGCGTAACTTTGATGGCTGAAGAGAAACAAACAGCCAATTCAGAAACCTATGCGCCGTCTGGCTTTTTTGCTTTCCGGTATTCTTTGGTGTTTGTGCACGAATGCGCAGAAGGATTTCCATTTTGAGAACTTTACGACGCGCGACGGCCTGTCCCACAATGAAGTCCGTTGCCTGCTGCGGGACAGCCGGGGCTTTCTCTGGGTGGGTACCGCCAATGGGCTGAACCGTTTTGACGGATACGAGTTTAAAGTTTTTCTTTCGGAGGCCGGCCAAAACAGTGGGCTGAATGGGGAAGTTATTGCCGCGCTGGCAGAAGCTCCGGACGGACGCCTCTGGATCGCCCACAATCGGGGCATTGATATCTATGATCCGGCGCGGGACGTTTTTCTGCGGGTGCCCCCACGCCCGAAAGATGAGGGGGTATGGTCCTTCAATAAAGGGTGCACTATTTTTGTCAGTAGCCAGGGCCATATAGCCATCACCCGGGATGGGCCCCAGTTCGTGTGGTTCCCCCCCGGGAGTTTCGCCTATGAGTGGGTGGATGTCCCGGATGTGCCCGTTGCCGAGCGGCCGGAGAACTACCGCCATACGGTGGCCAATGGCCTTACCTCGCTTACTTATAAGAGCCCCGATGAAGCCTGGGCAGGCAGCCTTTTCGGCCTGTTCAGCTTCAACATGCAAACCCGGCAATTTACTTCCTATCGCCTGGAAGGCCTGTCTTTGAAATTTGGCCCGGGGGCTGTCTGTTATGATGAAAAGCGAGGATTGGCCTGGCTGCCCATTTTCGGACAAGGCCTTTTTTCTTTCGATCCGTTGTCCGGTGAATGGAAAAACTGGAATCTGGTTCCCAGTAGCTTCATTAATTCTACAACTGAAGTTGCTCTCATCGAAGGAGGTGGAGTCTGGATGAGCCAGCCCGGTATTCTTTACCCGGAAACGGGCCAGTTCATTCCCGTTCAGCATCTGCCGGATGATCCATACAGCTTTCCCGCCGCCGGGCCAACTGTGGCTTACACGGACCCGGACGGTATCCTGTGGATAGGCACCTCCGGCGGTTTGTGCAAGCTGGACCCCCGCCTTCAGGGCTTCCGCCATGTATTTCTGGAGGAGCATCCTGTTTACGACTACGACAATTCGGTCTTTGAAATTTACGATAACCCCGACGACGGCCTGTATTACATCACCTCTTTTTATGCCAATCTGATCCTGGTTTATGACCCGGCAACCGGGAAGTCCAAAGATATAACCCGCGAATTTCAGCCTTCTTTCCAGGATTCACCTACTCGTATTTTTCGTGATAGCTATGGACTCACCTGGCTCCTGGCCAAAGGCGGCTTGTTTCAGGTAGACTTGCCGAAGCGAAAGGTGAGGGCTATTGCGATGCCTCCCTTACCGGAGGGGATAACCAACCGGGCGACCTTTGATATCGAAGAGGATGCCAGAGGTGGCCTTTGGATCAGCAAATGGAGGGCCGGGGTGATGCGCTACCGCCGGGAGAGTGGAAAACTGGAGTATGTAACTCCACCGGAAGGAATGCCTCTGCCACGGACCGCCTACTGCCTGGCTTTGAGCCCGGGCGGCGATACGCTCTGGATCGGGACCAATAGCGAAGGGCTGTTCCGTCTTGACCTGGTGTCCGGCGAGTGGGCCCATTACAGTGAACTACAGGTGGGGGATAATCCCCTGATGCTGCTTGATATCACCGGCCTGGAAACAGATGAGGCAGGTAATCTTTGGATTGCCTGCCGGCAAGGGCTCTTTCGCTATAGTAAAGAGGGTTTTGCCCGCTTATTCACCAGGGAAGATGGGCTGGCCAATACCCTGCTGGAAGGCATGGGTAAGGATAAAAAAGGGCGCCTATGGCTGGCCACCGGCAGCGGCATTAGCTGTATGGATCCCCAAACCTTTTCCGTCCACAACTACGATGAAAGGCATGGCCTGAAGTTGGATGCAACCCTGGACGGGTTTTGGGTTGGCCGGAACGGTGAACTTTTTTCAGGGACCAAGCGAGGGTTCATACGCTTCCACCCCGATAGCCTGCCGGTGGATGAACGGCCGCCCATCCTTGCACTGGCCTCCTTTAAGGTAGGTGGGGTGGAATATCAGATGGAGGGGCGAAACGTCAACTTCGGAGATGAACTACACCTCAGGCCTTCAGAAAATTTCTTCTCCATACAATACGCCGCCCTGAATTTTACCCTGCCGAAAGAAAATAGTTACTACTACATGCTGGAGGGGCTGGATGAAGGTTGGGTCGAAGCGGGAAACCGCCGGATTGCCAATTATACAAAAGTGCCACCGGGCAGCTATCGGTTTTGTCTAAAAGTGAGGAACAAGGATGGTGTGTGGAGCAGTGCCGTACAAACGCTGAGTATTGTCATCGCTCCGCCGTTTTGGCGGACCCCCTGGTTCATCCTCCTTTTACTGTCCTCCTGCGCGGGGATGGGCTATGCCGCATACCGCCTGCGGATTCAACAGATCCGAAGAGAAGAACAAATGAAATCAGCATTCAATAAGAAACTGGCAGAGGTGGAAATGGCGGCCCTTCGCTCCCAAATGAACCCTCATTTCCTTTTCAACTGCCTCAATTCGATCAACCGTTTCATACAGCGAAACGAACCGGACGCGGCTTCGTCCTACCTGACCAAATTCTCACGCCTCATTCGCCTGGTGCTCGACAATTCGCGCAGTGACCAGGTATCTCTGCGGGATGAACTGGAAGCCCTTAGATTATACATTGAACTGGAATCCATGCGCTTTGTCGGCCGCTTTTCCTATGCGCTCCACATCGCTCCCGAACTGGATACCAGTAGTATCGAAGTGCCGCCCATGCTGGTGCAGCCTTATGTGGAGAATGCCATTTGGCACGGGTTGATGCATAAGGAAAGCGAGGACTGCCATCTGGAGGTGAGGGCCTTTCCTCAGAACGGGCGCCTGTCCATTGTGGTGGAGGACAACGGGATCGGCCGCGAGATGGCAAAGGTGTTGAAGAGCAAATCTGCTACCCTGCATAAATCGCATGGCATGAAGGTGACCGCCGAACGCATCGAGATCATCAACGAGGTCTACCACGCCAGAGCCACCGTAATGATCGAAGACCTGAAGGATGAAAAGGGCAATGCCGCAGGAACACGAGTGACCTTGTTTTTGCCGTTGGAATAAAAAACCCAGGCCTCAGGGATCCGCAAGGCCTAAAAACAACTTTATGAAAGCCATACTCGTCGACGATGAATTGTACTGCACCGAGCTGCTTTCCGCTTTGCTGGCCAAGCATTGTCCGGGAATTGAAGTGCTTGCAGAATTCAACGATCCCCAAAAGGCAGTGGAGTTTATTCAGGATAATCCACCGGACATTCTTTTCCTGGACATTGAGATGCCCCGCCTCAATGGGTTCGACCTACTGGAACGAGTACGGCCTGTCAACTTTCACGTCGTATTCACTACGGCCTATAACCAGTACGCTCTGCGCGCCATAAAGATCAGCGCGCTCGACTACCTGCTCAAACCCATCGATACCGAAGAGTTGAAAGCCGCGGTGGATAAAGCGCAGCAACAGCGCCAATCCCCGCAGTGGAGCCAGTTCGAGCTCATGGAGCGCACCCGGTCAGCTGGTGACGCACCTCCCCGCACTATAGCGCTCTCGACCCTGGAAGGCCTCCATTTCGTCGAAGTGGCCGATATTATCTACTGTCAGAGTGAAGGCAGCTATACCAACCTGTTTTTCATGGATGGCGAGAGCATGCTATTGTCCAAACCGATTAAGGACGTGGGCGAATTGCTCATTCCCGCCGGCTTCCTGAGGGTACACAATTCCTACCTTATCAACCTGAGCCACATCAAAAAATACATCCGTGGGGAAGGCGGCGAGATCATCATGAAAAACGGGCATACTGTGCCGGTTTCCCGTAGCAAAAAAGCGGAATTCCTGGAACGGATCGCCAAGTTGTGAGTACGGTGTCAAATAAGTCTAGCAACTTTTATTTCCCCCTCATCTGATAAATCCCGGTAAAAACTGCCACCCCCTCCTTCTTCCTCCTGTCTACCTGATCAGAACATTATTCACCAAAAAGACAATCTGCATGAAAAAGATCGTTTTACTGTTTCCTTTGATGGCGACGGCCCTTACCCTCTGTGCTCAGCCTGTTGTGAACCATCAGTTTTTCCCCCGCATCGGGCATGTGCAATCCCTGGTGAGCGTATATCCGGACGGTATAACCGTAGGCACCGCCGGCGGCAATCAGAACTGGGATTTTTCCGGGCTGGAGGCCATCCCGGGCGCTCCGCAGACGACGCTGGAGCATATGTCACCGGGACTGACGCCCTTTGGCGATGCTTTCCCCGAGGCCAACATCAGTGGTATTTTCACGGATACCATTGAGTTTTTCACCTATTACGAAGTCACTCCGGAAAGCTGGGATTGGATCGGCTCCGGGGCCGAACTGGGAGCTCTGCCCTTTACCGACCCCCTCACTATTCTGCGGCCCATGGCGTTTGACGGATCCTTCCGCGATACTGCCCGCCTGTCGTTAGTCTATCCTGAGCTGGAATACCACCAGTATATTGAACAGGAAGTGCGTTACCGGGCCTACGGCACACTGAAATTACCCCAGGGTACTTTCAACGAGGTGGTGCTGATCGAAACTACCCAGATGGAGATCGACAGCTTTCTGTTCCCCTCTGAGGGCTTTTACTCCATAGATACGATCTATACCCAGGGCTACAACTGGATGCAGGGGGGAGCGCCCGGCCCATTGTGTTCCCATAGCGTAAGCAACGGTACTTCCAAATTTGTAATTGAAGGGCAGGAACCGAGCTACTCTACTTTCGGGCCCGAGTACGATACCCGTTACGATAGAGGCCTGGTTTCTACTGTAAAAGAACCGGAGCGGCAGCCGCTCGGCATCATGGTGCTGGCCCCCAACCCGGCGGAAGGGCAGTGCAGGCTGAGCCTGGAGGCGGAAAGCTATTTCCCGGAAGCCAGCTTGCAGCTGCGGGACGCTACGGGCAGGTTGCTGCGCTCCGAAGCTATTGCCATGCAGAAAGGGTTTAACCAATACCCGGTTGTGGTGGAAGGGCTGCCTGCAGGCTTGTATCTCGTTTCGATAACGAATGGTGAAACCGTGCAAACTTCCCGCCTCGTTGTCCGATAGCAATTTCTTTGGCAATTTTTGGAACGCGGGCCAGGCGGGCGGATTAGGGCCGGAAAGGCAACATCATCCGTGAAAATCGCCCTGGCCCGTGTTCCTCATTTCATGCCGATCCCAGTGCCCCCCGATTTTGACAATTATAAAGTCAAAACCGCAGATCATAAAAACTCAATTTACTCGCGTTATTTTAGGGAATACATTTGTGGTATCAATATTTAATAATAAATCACCCATCATGACAACCACAAGTGTAAAACCCAGCACTTCAAAACCCGCCAATGTTCTTTCTGACGAAATGCTTATCGATATGGCGCTGGACGGCAGCCAGCTGGCTTACAGCCTCATCGTCGAACGCCATGAAAGGATGCTGCGAGCTGTGATCACCCGGTATCTCAAAGAAGAAGAGGACATCCAGGAAGCACTCCAGGATACTTTCGTTCGCATGTACCGCGCGCTACCTGGTTTCCGGAGGGAGTGTAAGCTGAGCTCCTGGCTTTGTCGCATTGCCATTTCCACAGCCATAAACCGGTATAAGAGCAAAAGCAGGCGCTACGAACAAGTCAGCGTAGATGCCATTCCCGAAGCTTATCACCTGGCAGGCATCCCGGAGGCCCTGGATCGCATCGAGCGCCGGGAAACCAGCCAGTGGCTGGAGCAGGCGCTCGGCCAGCTTTCCGGTAAGGACGCTACTGTACTCACCCTGTTCTACCTCCAGGGGTTGTCGGTCGAAGAGATCTGCCAGGCTACCGGCATGACGTCTTCCAACGTCAAGACCCGCCTGATGCGCGCCCGCCAGCGCCTTCGGGAGGTGGTCCGGCAACAGTTCCATCAGGAGTTGATGAATTGAGGGCAAAGCTGGTGCTTTCGGAACTGTGGCCCCGGATCCTGTTGAATAGAAAACAACCAGGAATACAATCCGGGGTCAGCTCACCGCTCCAACGGCTGTTCTCCGTCGCAACCTCCTCTTCCCCGGCGGTTTCCCTTTCACCTGCAGGCGCGAGTTGATGAAGAACACGCCGGCCAGCATCAGCAGGGCCGCCAGTATCGACTGCTGGGTGATCACTTCGTTGTTGAAGGCCCAGCCGAGGAACAGGGCCACTACCGGGTTGACGTAGTTGGAGGTAGCTACCTTATCCGGGCTGACGTGTTGCAGCAGGTAGGTGAAGGCGGAGAACGCCACCAGGGAACCGAAAACAACCAGGAAGAGCCAGGATAAACCTGCCTTCCAGGTCACTATGCCCGGGTCGAAGCGTTGTGCGTCGCCCATGGTGAAGGCCAGCACCAGAAGGATAATACCGCCCATCAGCATCTGCATGGCAGAGCTTTGAAGGCGGTTGGATGGCAGGCCTGCCTTGCTCAGGGTGACGGAACCGTAGCACCAGCTGGTCATGCTGCCGATGATGACCAGCATGCCGATCAGGGTATCCCGGTCGGTGACGAAACGCTGCTGGCCGACCAGAAGTACCATTCCCACCACACCCAGCGCTACGCCCGCCAGCACCATAGCGCTGGGCCGTTTGGCGAACAGCAGCCAGAGCATAAACACCACCATCAGTGGCTGGAAGGCGATGATGAGGGCGGCGATGCCGGTATCGACCCATTGTTCTGCCCAGACCGTTCCGCCCGTACCTAGAGTCAGAAACAGAAAGCCCATGCGGGCAGCCGATCCCCACTGTCGGGGGCTAGGGGCAGGGGCTCCCTGCAACCAGGTGATGGTGTACAGGATGGCGCCCGCCACCAGAAAGCGGCTTCCCGCCATCAGGAAGGGCGGAATATCCTGAATGGCAAAGTAATTGAACAGATATGTGCTGCCCCAGATGAAGTAAATGGCGGCAAAGGAAGCGATAATGAGGCTCCCTTGTGATAGTTGTAGTTTCATTCTCCCTAAAACTAGTACAGCTGCCCGGTAACTTTTGAGGAAAGTTCCGGGCAGCTGCGGTTGAGGGCGCAATTTACGGGGAAATTTGGTGTGTTGCTTGGAAATATTTGAGCTTTCAATTGTAACTTCACGAAAATTCATATCCAAGCTGTATGTCACAAAGAACCCTTCAGATCCTTAACGTCCTTGGTTTTATACTGGTCATTACCCTCAACACCCTCGCCAATACCCTGCCCATCAACGGTTACAATACCGGAGAACTGTCGGGCCGGTATCCCAACCTCTTCGTTCCTGCCGGTTTTACCTTCAGCATCTGGGGTATCATTTACCTGCTGTTGCTGGGTTTTGTCATTTACCAATTTACCCGGCCATCCCGGGAAGCGGCTGTGCCACAGCGCATCGGCCCCTGGTTTTTCCTCTCCTGCTTGTTCAATGCGTCCTGGATATTGGCCTGGCATTACCTGCTGCCCGGCCTTTCTTTGCTCATCATGCTGGCCCTGTTGGGCAGCCTGATCCTCATCTATCAACAGGTGTACAGCAGCCCTCGGTTGGAGGTGAAGGGCGCCCGGTGGTGGGTGGAACTACCCTTCAGCATTTATCTGGGCTGGATCACGGTGGCCACCATCGCCAATACTACGGCTGTGCTGGTGGATGTGGGATGGGGCGGATGGGGCATCCCCGAGCCTGCCTGGACCGTAGTGATGATCGCTGTGGCTATCGGCATAGGGCTCTGGTTCACCTTGCGGCAATCAGATGTGTTCTACCCGTTGGTAGTGGTTTGGGCACTGATTGGCATTATAGCGCGGCGCACTTCGGAAATGGCGGAAGGGTACTCCATGGTGATCGTGATCGCTGCGGCGGTAGGCATCGGGTTATTGGTGGCCGGTGTGGTTAGAAAAGCGCTGCAAAAGGGATAGTCCGCCGGATGCCCGCCGGAAGTCTACTCAATAACTTATTTTTGAGGGCCATCCTTTGGCAGGGGCCACTGAAAAGCTATTTTCTTTTCCGTTCACTTACAAATACCGGGCCAGGTAAAACATGTCTCGCCCGCACCGGGTTTTAATAATACGCCCCTAAGCCATCCATTAAATCCCGAATGAAATGAAACAACAGAACGGTACCCCCGTGGCCCTCGCCGGCCCTCTCTCCATTTCTGAAAAAGCCGACGACATCATCAAGAACCACGTGTTACTGTCTTCCGCCTCCGGCCTTTTTCTTTCTTCCGGCCTGGACATTGCCGCTGTGACAGGCATTCAATACCGCATGGTGCGAAAGCTGGCGGAATTGCACGAGGTGCCCTTCGAGGCCCAGGAAGTACGGACGGTGCTCAGCGCCCTTTCCTTCAGTACCATCGCCCGCTTGTTCTCTTCCGGAGCCAGCAGCCTGCTCAACCCCAACGAACGGTTCGGCAGTTGGTCCGAAGGCCTGACCAACGCCGCCGTGATGGGCTTCTTTACCGGCGCAGTAGGTAAGGTGTACGGCTTGCACTTCGAACAAGGAGGTACCCTGGACAACCTGGACCTGGACCACTTTATCCGGTATGCCAGAGAACAGGTAGAGAAAGGAGAACTCAACCTTACCTCCATATTCAGTTTCAGCTCGCGGATCTGGCAGTCGATCTAACGGTTGATCACATTCTTGAACCGGGGCCGGTGCGGTTGCACCTCTCCGTACTTCTCTTTTTTCATCTCCTCGTACTGCGAATAATTGCCTTCGAAGAACACGACTTCCGCTTCGTCTTCAAAGGAGAGGATATGGGTGGCCAAACGGTCGATGAACCAGCGGTCGTGGCTGATCACCAGGCAGCAGCCCGCGAAGTTGTCCAGTGCATCTTCCAGGGCGCGCAGGGTATTGACGTCGATGTCGTTGGTGGGCTCGTCGAGCAGCAGGACGTTGCCGCCCTCCTTGAGGGCCATGGACAGGTGCAGGCGGTTGCGTTCGCCGCCGGATAGCACGCCCAGCTTCTTTTGCTGGTCGGGGCCGGTGAAGTTGAAACGGCTCAGATAGGCGCGGGCGTTGACCGACGCTTTGCCCACCTGCAGGGTCTCATTGCCCTGCGAAAGCGCCTGGTAAACGGTCTTTTCCTTATCCAGAAGGTCTTTGTGGGATTGGTCGACGTAGGACAGCTGTACCGTGTCGCCGATGGTTACCTGCCCATTGTCGGGCTGTTCCTGGCCCATGATGATGCGGAAGAGGGTACTCTTACCCACCCCGTTGGGGCCGATAATGCCTACGATTGCATTTTTAGGGATGCTGAAGCTGAGGTTCTCGAACAGCAGGCGGTTGCCGAAACCTTTACTGAGGTTATCGACATCGATCACTACATCTCCCAGGCGCGGGCCGGGCGGGATGTAGATCTCCAGTTTGGCCTCTTTTTCTTTCACCGCTTCATCGGCCAGCTTTTCGTAAGCGTTCAAGCGGGCTTTACCTTTGGCCTGCCGCGCTTTGGGCGCCATGCGGATCCATTCCAGTTCCCGCTCCAGGGTTTTGCGGCGTTTGCTTTCCGCCTTTTCCTCCTGCTCCAGGCGTTTGGCCTTTTGTTCCAGCCAGGAGGAGTAGTTGCCTTTCCAGGGTATCCCTTCGCCCCGGTCGAGTTCGAGGATCCAGCCGGCGACGTTGTCGAGGAAGTAACGGTCGTGGGTCACGGCGATGACCGTGCCGGGAAAGTTCTGCAGGTACTGTTCCAGCCAATCGACGGACTCGGCGTCGAGGTGGTTGGTGGGCTCATCCAGCAGCAGGATATCGGGGTTGCTCAGCAGCAGGCGCGCCAGGGCCACGCGGCGGCGCTCTCCCCCGGAGAGCACCTTAACGGAAGCGTCTTCGGGTGGGCAGCGCAGGGCGTCCATGGCGGTATTGAGTCGGTTGTCGAGCTCCCAGGCGTTGTGGTGGTCGAGCTTTTCCATGAGCTCTCCCTGCCGTTCGAGCACCTTCATCATTTCGTCGTCGTCCATAGGCTCCGCCAGTTTGAGGTTGATGGCCTCGTATTCGTTGAGCATATCGACGATGGGCTGAACGCCTTCCTCCACGACCTGGCGGACGGTTTTATTCTCGTCCAGTTCCGGTTCCTGTTCCAGCAGGCCGATGCGGTAGCTTCCGTCGAAGGTGATCTTGCCGTCGTAGTTGGGGTCCTTGCCGGCGATGATCTTCAGGAGGGTGGACTTTCCGGAGCCGTTTAGGCCAAGTACGCCGATCTTGGCGCCGTAGAAGAAGCTCAGCCAGATGTTGTTGAGCACTTTCTTACTGGGAGGGAACGTTTTGGATACACCCTCCATAGAAAATATGACTTTGTTGTCGGACATAGGCTTTGGATTTGGGAGGCAAAGATAGGATAATCCCATGTAATCCGCACCGCTTACCGCCGGGAGAAGCTATGCTGTTTTTATCTTTTTGGTAAGCGGATCTGATAAAGGGCGCCCCGCGTCCCGCCGCTTCCTTACCGGACTACTATCACGGAATTGATGTGCCCCATGCCGTCGTGTTCCCGGAAAGGGTTGGCAGGGTCGGTGATCCATTTGCCGTCAACGATAAATTTGTACCAGTGTTTGCCGCCCTTTAGGCTCACGGTTGCTACCCAGGCGTTCCCTTCCCGCTGCATGCGGATGTCGTCCGTTCGCCAGTCGTTGAAGGAGCCGGCGAGAAAGGCATCCTGCGTATTATCATAATGCTCCAGGCGGAAGGTAACGGGCTTGGCAACCTCCAGAATGGAATTATAGGTCTCGTACTGGTTCTTTCTTCTCAGCGGATTGGCGGGGTCTTCCATCCATTCACCATCAGCGATAAACTTGTACTCATATCGGCCGGCATCCAGTTGCAGGCGGGTAGCCCATCCTCCTTCTACTTTTTCCATCGCAAAGGCATGCTCATCCCAGCCATTGAAAGAGCCGGAAAGGACCACCTTTTTCGCCGATTCGAAGCCTGCCAGAAAAAAACGCACATTGCCGTCCGGGCTTTGACGGGCGGTGAAGAGGGACAGGTTGTAGGCTTCCTCCCATACTATATTATCATGGACTACCTTCGACTTGTTGGGGAGTGCCTTTGAAGGTTCGGCCCAATATTCACCATTGATGACGAACTTGTATTCCCACCTGAAAGCATCATCGAAATCCGCTATCTTCTTGCGCAGTTGGTAGCGTTGAGGGCCGATCTTCTTCATTTTCCATTTCTTGCGGGACCAGTGGTTAAAATCGCCGGCGACGGCCACCTGGTAGATGTTCAGGTCGTCGAAATCCACCCGCTTCCCGGTGCCGTCAACGGTCGCCTCCTCGAAATAACGCAGGTCGAATTCGAAAACGACCTCATCCCCATCGAAGTAGTAACCCCGGTAGGGTTCCTCCTCCGGCTGTGCCCAGGATAGGGCCGTTGTGGCGATCAGTAAGATTAAGGTCTGGAATATTTTCATTATATGTTGATTCAGGATTTGCATGGGCTGTGAGTTGATGGGGGGCGCCTCATGGTTTAATTTGTTCCATAGGCGGGCTATTAGATCCGTCTGCAGCCCACCATTCGCCATTCTGCTGATATACCCATACACACAAGTACACAAGTACCGGTATGCCATTCATGGCCTGTACCACTTCAAAAAATACAATTTTTCCTTTTTATAGTTTATGATTGTTCTCCGTAAACAGAGGAATTCATATCCGATCAACCCCTGAAGATTTGTCCCAAAGGAGGCGTTGATGTCATCCAGGTTGGACAGGAGGGTTCGCATGCCGGAGCAGCGTATCCGGTCATTGAAGCGAAAGCGGTAGAGCTTTCCGGCCAGTACTTCCACTTCCCCGCCCCCCATTCCGTTGAGGTTCACCCTTCTGGAGATCTGGAAGTGGTTGAGCACTTTGCGTTTCACCCGGCTGTGCAACAGGTTGAGTTCCGCACCCGAATCGAGCCCGAACTGAACGGGGGTTTTATCCACCCAGCCCTGGAGAGTGATCACGTGCCCCTTGAGGTGAAAATCCAGGCTGTCTTCCGGCTCTTCCAGGATGGCAAGGCTGTCGAGGCGTTCTCCGCTGTCATCCAGCCGGGTAAGGGTGATCTGCTGCAGCTGAAAGTCGATCAGCAGCTCATAATCCTTCAGGACTTCGTACCCGATCAGCCCCAGGACCCGGATGTTCTTTTTCCCTTCAATATGGCTCAGGTCGATGAGGTGAGCCTGTATTTTTTCAAAGGAGAGGCTACTCCAGGAGAGGCTGCGGGCGGGCCGTACATTTACTTCTTCAACCTCTCCGGTAGTACCTACTGAAGCCAGCTGGCTCGGGGAAATACCCCCTTTATAGTGAATGGCATTCAGGATGAGTTTACTTGACCCGGTATCGATAATGAAATTGCCCAATAGGCCTTCTGCCGCTGCTTCCACTACAATGAGGCGGCCCGCCAGCTCGAAAGGAACACGGATGGTATGGGGCCCAAGCCTTGTACTTCTGGGAAACGCCAGGCGGCTGACCGCCAGTTCTCCCCGGATGGCATCAGGCGGCACAAGGGCGCGCAAGGGCAGGGCTATGCCGGCAATGGCCAGGAAGGTGAATAACCTGATGATCATTTCAATATCGGGTGATTTTAGAGTATCTTAGAACAAAGGCCAAATTAGGAGGAAAGAAAGACTACTTCAAGAAGCTTATACCAGTTGCGTCCGGAGCTATACGAAAGAACAAAAGACGGGTACAGGCAAAAAAAAAGCTGCCCCCCATTGGGGGCAGCGTTATACTACTGCATACTGAAAGCACAACTTATTGCCTTAATTTATTTGTTCTTCTTGTAATGCGCTGAACAGGTGCAATTCAATCCACACGCCGGTTGCCACCAGGAACTTGCTGGCTGGTTGTGCACCATCGAACCAGCAAACGATACCGGTTGCAATGAGGGCGATGCCGGCAAGGAGCAGCGCGAACCAAAATATTTCCTTCACAATCCCTGTCAGCGGATCGGGCTGGCCTGTGCCGGTTCCCGACTGTGCTCTACCATAAGAGCGGCTTCCGGATCCGTCCACTTTCCTGTTGGTGAAAGCGTCGTATGAATGTGATGGAGTCTTTTTCAATGCTGATAGCTTTACTATTATACATTTGTACGCTATTTTGGTTTTCAAAAAAAGGAAATTTTTTAGTAAAAATTTTATAAATTATTGATTTTTAGGTTTTTAGTGAAAAAATATTTTTTCTCTCGACACAAGCCTAAAAATGAGTCGCTTTTTTATCGAGATAACTTTAATAGAGTTGCTATTTATTTGATATTGATGTTTGGCCCTCCGGAGGGTTCTGTTATTCCAGAAGTAACAGCATTCTTTGGGGCATAAGCCTTGTTGCCTAAAGCAGCTAAAGTAATTCTGGCGGGATTTCAACCAAAAAGCAGAACCGATATGCTTTCAGATTTGTACTATCTTTGTAATAGGATAACTCTTGCCAAAACTCCATATCATGTTAAAGGTAACGATCGAGCTCGATATCAATAAGAACCTGTACCTGAAGAACCCGGAAGAAACGGAGCTGGGGCAGCGGATCGTGCAGCACAGCATCCTGCTCATCGATGAAATAGGGTTCGAAAGTTTTACTTTCAAAAAGCTGGCAGACAAGATCGCTTCCACCGAGGCTTCCATTTACCGTTATTTCGAGAATAAGCACTTGTTGTTCGTTTACCTGGTAAACTGGTATTGGGAATGGATGAAATTCAGGGTCGGGTTTTATACCATGAATGCCAATGGCCCGGTGGAAAAACTCAAGTCTGCCATCCGCGTGATCGTGGACACTTCCCAACGCAGCGCTTCGGTGGATTACGTGGATACGGAAGCCCTCCACCGCATCATGGTTACGGAAGGCACCAAGGCGTACCACAAAAAAAATGTGGACGAGGAAAATAAGGAAGGTTTTTTCCTGTCGTACAAAGCGCTGTGCAGCAAACTCGCGGACATCATTCTGGAGGCCAACCCTCATTTTTCGTATCCCCGTTCCCTGGCCAGCACGCTGCTGGAAACAGCGAACAACAACATCTACTTTGCCCAGCATCTGCCTCGGCTGACCGATATCCGCCATGAGCCCGGCTTCCTAGAGGAAGTGGTGCGCATGTTGACCGCCTTCGCCCTCGGATGCATTTTTGGCGAAGAGCGATAAAGGTTGATCTAATAGCTTTCCTATTTAACCTAAGTTGGCCCCGGCCTATTCCGGCCTTCGTTTGCCCCATCCCTGCCGCCCATGTGGCAAAGCTGCTTCGGCGACGGCGCATAGGCGGAAAAAGCCACTTGGTTATTGCTTCACAACTTGAATTTTTCATTTTCTTTCGTACTAGTGCCATTCAAACTTCTTCAAAAAAAAGCCAGGATTAAGGCCGTTAAAAAAAATATGGCTTTACTTTCGAACCAGGATAAATATTGCTTGTTGATAGTAAAACTATCTAAATAAGGCGGCTGTTTTCCTTCATCCGGGAAAGTGCCTGCCGAACAAAACCTTTTTCACTATGCAAGTAAAGACATCTTTTCAACCGGACGTTCAGCCCTTGTCTACTGCCGTCCCTCCCCGGGTAACGGTCGCCTATGGCGATGGCATCGGAAGGGAGATCATGGAAGCGACGCTTTCTATTCTGGACGCCGCCGGCGCTAAATTGGAAATTGAAGAAGCCAGGATCGGAGAGGAAGTTTATCTGGAGGGGCATTCCTCCGGCATCAGCCCGGAGGCCTGGGAGGTGATCCGCCGGAACAAAGCCTTTCTCAAAGGCCCCATCACTACGCCCCAGGGTGGAGGCTATAAGAGCCTTAACGTCACCATTCGCAAAGCCCTGGGCCTTTATGCCAATGTGCGCCCCTGCCGGGCTTACACGCCCTTTGTGGAGAGCAACTTTCCGGATATGGACCTGGTCGTGATCCGGGAAAATGAAGAGGACCTCTATGCCGGCATCGAACACCAGCAAACGGCAGAGGTGGTGCAATGCCTCAAGCTGGTCTCCCGCCCCGGATGCGAGCGCGTAATCCGCTACGCTTTCGAATATGCCCGTGCCTACGGCCGCCGCAAGGTGACTTGCATGACCAAGGACAACATCATGAAACATACCGACGGGCTGTTCCACCAAGTGTTCGACGAAGTTGCCCGCGAATACCCCGAGATCGAAGCCACCCACTACATCATCGATATCGGCGCTGCCTTGCTTGCCGGCAGGCCTGAGAAGTTCGACGTTGTAGTGACGCTCAACCTCTATGGCGACATCATATCCGATATCACGGCCCAGGTGGCCGGTTCCGTCGGCTTGGGCGGCTCCGCCAATGTCGGCGATACGGTAGCTATGTTTGAGGCAATCCATGGTTCGGCGCCGGACATTGCCGGTAAGGACGTCGCCAACCCCTCCGGGCTGCTGCACGCCGCTTGCATGATGCTTACCCACATCGGACAGCCGGCAGTAGCCGAGCGCATCCAGAACGCTTTGCTGTGTACACTGGAAGATGGTATACATACCCCCGACCTGTACAATGAAGCCTTTACCAAGCACCGCGCGGGTACCCGGGAATTCTCCCAGGCCGTGATCGAACGCCTGGGTAAACTGCCCCGTAAACTCAAGGCAGTACAGTTGGGCGAACAAAGCCAGCCTATTCAGGTGAAAGTGAAACCTCGCCCCGCCGCTACCAAAACCCTGGTGGGGGTCGATGTATTCCTCGACTGGGCCGAGGGGCAACGCGACCCCAATGAACTGGGGCGCGAACTGGAGCGCATCGCCGGAACCGCCCTGCAACTGAAAATGATTACCAACCGGGGGGTTAAAGTCTATCCCAATGGCTTCCCGGAAACGTTCTGCACAGACCACTGGCGCTGCCGCTTCGTCTCTGGCGATTCCAGGGTCAACCAGCAGGCCAAAGGCATGTCCTTTACCGCCCCGGTGACGTACGGAGAGATCACCGCCCTGCTACAGCGCCTCAACGAGGAAGGCTACGATTTTATCAAGATCGAAAACCTGTACCAGATCGATGGCCAGCGGGCATATTCGTTGGGGCAGGGAGAGTAATAGGGAATGAGTGAATGAGCTGGCGCCTACAAAGTGACGACGCCCTCATAAACCAACAGTGCCGGCCCGCAGAGCCAGATATTGGTGAAGCGGCCGGGCTGAGGGGTGAAGCGCACTTCCAGGCGGCCGCCTTTGACGCGTACGGGAACAGTCTGCGGCCCCAGCCCCATAGACGGTTTCCGCAGGTAGTGTGCAATGGCTGAGGCGGTGACGCCGGTGCCGCAGGAAAGCGTTTCATCTTCAACGCCTCGCTCGTAGGTGGCAACGCTGATCCCCCCTTCGAAGGGTTCCACGAAATTGACGTTGGTACCCTCTTGCTTAAAGCGCTTGGAATAGCGGACTTCGCGCCCTCTTTGAATAATATTTATTTGACCTAGGTCATCTACAAACTCGACGTAGTGAGGGGAGCCGGTATTCATAAAACAGGATCCGGCCCCCTGCTCTACATTCTCCACATCACTCATCTGCAGTTCTACCCAGCCGTCGGGCCGGATGCGGGCCGCATGGGGGCCGTCTACGGCAATGAACTGGCAATTTTCTTCGATGATACCCAACTGGCGGGCAAAAGCCACGATACAGCGGCCACCGTTGCCGCACATGCTTCCCTCGCCGCCATCAGCATTGAAATAGACCATCTCGAAATCGCAATCCGGGTGCTGCTGCAAGAGGATAAGCCCATCCGCGCCGATCCCGAAGCGGCGGTGGCATAGCCGGGCTATAGTATTGGTATCGGTGCGCCGCAGGTAAATGGATTCCCGTTGGTCGACCATGACGAAATCATTTCCAGTGCCCTGATATTTGTAGAAAGGCAGTTTTTGCATAGTTGTCGTTGTTATTGCCCGAGTTGGGTGGAATCCACGCCGGTGCTGTCCGGTGCGCTGCTTGGTTGTTCCAGAGGGTCATCAAAGCCGACCGGCACATCGAGCGTATAATGCCGGTAGACAATAACTGCCAGGAGGAACAGGATCATGACGGCTCCGAACAAGGAGAACTTCCAGCCCCAGATATTGCCGATGTATTCCCCATCGAAGGGGTCCTTCTTTTCTTCTTTAGTGCTCATATCTCTTAGAATTAAACTTCCGGCCCTGCGGGTACCAAGAAGAGCAAAGATAGAAATTCCTGTTCAGAGCGGCATGGGGGATTTCCTCCTTCCCCTTGCAATTTGATTGGCAAACCCTTAATTTTGCGGCCATATGCGAATGATCCTATCGGTTCTATTATCCCTCCTTATGCTGAGCCTTTCCCAGATGTCCTGCGGAGAAAGCCCGGCCGTTGGTACGCAGGAAGGAATGGCTACCGTGCAGGAACATTCGCCTGCTGAGGAAGGTGCCCATTGTTGTCAGGACGCCGGCGAGGAGGGTGCAACGGACGATCATTGCCCCCCGTCCTGCCATTGTGCCTGCTGCCATTCGCCCGCAGTCACTTCGGTGGTAACGCCCTGCCTGTTTGCTTTTTCACCCGAGATGGCAGCACCCGGCCCTGCTTATTGGTTCTATCGCTTCGATTTTCATTATCTTATCTGGCACCCCCCACAGATCGGGTGACCGCCATCCCTTTTTCCGATTTCGATTTGCAAATATTCAGGTTTGCTGAAGGCAGAACCGGCATCTTATTTGTTCTAATTGGTGGGTGAAACTGTACGCCCAATAATGAATAAACGATAACAGGTGCCCCTACCTGTGAAGATGCGCGCTGCCTGAAGTTTCTGAAAAATAATGGCTATCCATCCGTCCATCGCAGGATAGAGAAGGCGTAATTACATGGCGTTGCACGGTTTGCGCCACGGGCCTGATGGAAAGTATGGCAATGCAGGTTAGTGCTTCTTGCCGGTTCCATGGAGCTTTGCAATGCCAGGCAGGTAGCCAAAAACAATATCGTTTATGAACATTAGAATACCATTGCTGTGCCTGAGCATGGCACTTTTGCCTTTCTTCCATTTATCGGCCCAGAAAGTTGTTCCACATGCTGGAGATACCATCCGGTTTCACGTCGATGGCGTCTGTGGAATGTGTAAGGAGCGCATCGAAAATGCAGCGCTCAGCACCGTGGGCATACGCTTTGCAGACTGGGATATTCCTTCAAAAGAGCTGTTGGTGGTCCTCTCACCGGAGCCCTTCGACGAGTCCGCCTTGCACCGCAATATTGCCAATGTCGGCCACGATACCGAGAAAATGAGAGCTCCAGATGAGGCCTACGAAACGCTTCATGCCTGTTGTAAGTACCGCAGCGAGGCGGTCCGCAATGCCCACCGGGTGGAAGGCAATTCCGTCCGCGCCTATCTGGGCGGCATCGTATACGAGGCGGAAGGCAAGGGGCGGGGCACGCCGCTTCCCGGGGCCAACATCAGCTGGCTGGGCGCCGGTGAAGGTACCTTCACGGATGAACAGGGGCGTTTCGAGCTTCCCCTGATCGCCCAAACGGAAAAGATCGTGATCAGCTATGTCGGCTTCGGCTCCGATACCATACAGG
This sequence comes from Lewinellaceae bacterium, assembly GCA_020636405.1. Taxonomy (GTDB): domain Bacteria; phylum Bacteroidota; class Bacteroidia; order Chitinophagales; family Saprospiraceae; genus JACJXW01. The sequence goes on from JACJXW010000004.1 coordinate 2,068,124, forward strand.
TAAAGGAGAACTTTGACCTGGAGGTCGTTTTGCGTACCGGCACGCTGCTCAATACCGTGGAGGTTACCTACCGCCGCCGTACGACCGAAACCTCCTTCATCGACCCCATCCGGATACAAAAGATCGGAGAAAAGGAGCTGATGAAGGCCGCCTGTTGCAACCTGTCGGAAAGCTTTGAGACCACTCCGTCGGTCGACGTATCGATGACGGATGCGGTGACCGGCGCCCGGCAGATCGAAATGCTGGGCCTTGCCGGCCCCTATGTGCAGATGACCCGGGAAAACATGCCCGACATCCGCGGCTTGTCGGCCATCTACGGCCTGACCTACACCGCAGGGCCCTGGGTGGAAGGCATTCAGGTCAACAAAGGGATGGGCTCCGTGGTAAACGGCTTTGAGAGCATTACCGGGCAGATCAATGTAGAATTGCGCAAGCCCGGCCGCAGCGACCGGCTCTACCTCAACCTCTACGCCAACCAGATGGGGCGCCTGGAAGGCAACGCCAACCTCAGCCAGCCGCTCAACGAGCATTGGGCCACCGGGTTGCTCCTGCACGCCAAGAACCAGAAAATGGCCAATGAAGTAGACCGCAATGACGACGGGTTCATGGATATGCCGCAGAGCGAACAGTACATCGCAGTGAACCGTTGGAAATACAACGGCAGCAATGGGCTGGAAGCGCAGTTCGGCATCAAGGGCGCCTACATCGACGACATCAGCGGGCAGCACGGCTTCGACCCGGAGGCCCACAACGGCCATGACCACCACTGGGGCGCCCGCATCACCACCCGCCGTATGGAAGGGTGGTTCAAGATGGGCAAGGTGTTCGCGGAAAGGCCCGGGGCCAGCCTGGGCTTTCAGTTGTCGGGCCTCTACCACGGCCAGGACGCCTACTTCGGCCTGCGCGACTACAATGCCGAGCAGGGTTCGGCTTATGCCAACCTCATCTACCAGGGGCTCATCATCGATACCCGCCATAAGTTCAAAACAGGGGCCAGTTTCCAGTGGGACCGCTATACCGAGAACCTGGCGGCACTGGAATTCATCCGCGACGAATGGGCCCCGGGGGTGTTTTTTGAATATACCTGGCAGCCCGTCGACGAATTTACCGCCGTTGCCGGGATTCGAGGCGACTACCACAACCTGTTCGGCGCCTTCTTTACCCCCCGCCTGCACCTGCGGTATGCGGTCAGTGAAACGGCCGTTTTTCGCGCTTCTGCCGGACGAGGGCAGCGGACCGCCAGCATCATCGCCGAAAATATCGGCGCCCTGGCCTCCTCCCGCGACATCGTCATCCATTCCGGGGACAACGACAAACCCTATGGCCTGGATGCCGAAGTGGCCTGGAACTACGGCCTGAACTTTACCCAGGGATTCCGGCTGGCCGGCCGTGACGGAGAGCTCAGCCTCGACGCTTATTACACCGATTTTGAGAACCAGATCGTGGCCGACTACGACCAGGACCCCCGGGCGTTGCATTTTTACAACCTGCCGGGAAATTCCCGCTCCACCAGCCTGCAGGCACAGGTAGACCTGGAGGCATTGCCCCGCTTTGATGTTCGCCTGGCCTATCGCTTCAATGACGTTCTGGTGGGATATTCCGATGGAGAACTGCAAAAGCCGCTGATTTCCCGCCACCGCGCTTTCATCAATACCGCTTACCATACCGCCAGCAACTGGAAATTTGACTTCACGCTGAACTGGCAGGGCGCCAAGCGCATCCCTTCTACAGCCGCTAATCCACCTAAATACCAGCGCCCGAGCTATTCGCCGGACTTCTTGCTGGCCAATGCCCAGGTGAGCAAAGGCTGGAAGGAGGTATTCGAAATTTACCTTGGCGCCGAGAACTTGTTCAACTTTATGCAGTCCGATCCGATCATTGCCAGTGAGGACCCCTTCGGGCCTTATTTTGACAGTTCCCTGGTATGGGGTCCGGTATTCGGACGGAACGTTTACATGGGCCTGCGGTATAGGATCGGGAAAGGAGAGTAGGGGAGGGGAGATTGATTTTTGATTTTCGATTTTCGATTTTCGATGTTTGATGTTTGATGTTTGACGGTCTTTTCGCGTAACAGCGTAGTAAGTTGAAAGACATTTTTAATCATGAAAATTTTTACAACATAGCCCATTTCGAAATTTAATTCCAACTAACCTCTTTCGATACATTTTTGAAATCATAATAGGTTGTGGAAATTTCGAAAACAGGGTCAATTTTTCAGATTTTCTGATTGTAACGTTTTGCGTAGCTGCCGGGAAGGCGTGAACCCGGATCCCCAAATTTATTTGGGTCGGAGACGTTCCCCAGTCACGGGTTTATCGTCTTCGACGCCAAAAAATTTTGGCGATCCCAGTTAGCGTTGGTTTTTCGTCTCTGATCCGGGGTATACATCATTGCAGCTACTCAATCCGTTATAATCAGCAGATTTTCAAGACAATCTATGCCGTTTAGATCGAATTCACTTTCATCTTACGCGAAAGGGCCGTTTGATGTTTGATGTGGTGCGCTGGGCAACAATGCAGTGAAATTATGTTTGGGTAGAATGCATCCAATCCCTAGCCTGGACCGTAAAAAATTATTAACTTGAAATTTCGTTATCAGACTTTATTCCAAATAGTTTTGTATGGCTCAAAACTATTTTGGAATAAAGTCTATTGAAAAGACGTTTAATCCAGGGGTTGCCGGGGCACTGTTGTTCGGTATTCCCGCCAATTGAATCATTGAATAACAACTGTACAGACGACTAAAAATGAAGCAGTACGCTATCGTTGCCATCAGCTCGCTCCTGAGTGCCCTGTTCGCTGTCATGGCCTATAGATTTTTTGAGCAGCCGAGAGAAGTCATCATTCGGGAGACCGTCCCGGCGCGGTATACCAATTTTGACCAAATGGATGTGAGCAAACAGCGCGTTTTCCTTTCGTCCTCCCCTACGGATTTTATTGCGGCAGCCGAGGCGGTGACGCCGGCGGTAGTGAACATCAAGACCGTTCAGGGCGGCGGCGGGTTTGACTTCTGGGGCAGCAACTCCCTGGGGTCTGCTTCGGGTTCAGGCGTCGTCATTTCTCCGGATGGATTTATTGTGACCAATAACCATGTCATCGAAGATAGTGATGAGATCGCCGTCACCCTCAACGATAAACGCGATTTCGAGGCGGAGTTGATCGGCACCGACCCCTCCACCGACCTGGCCCTGATCAAGATCAAGGCAAAGGGGCTGCCCTATCTGGAATTCGGCAATTCCGATTCTCTTCGCGTCGGCGAGTGGGTCATCGCGGTAGGTAATCCTTTCAACCTGGAGTCGACCGTCACGGCGGGCATCGTCAGTGCCAAAGGCCGCAGCATCGACATTCTGGAAGGGCAGGACCGTATCGAGTCCTTCATCCAGACCGACGCCGCCGTCAACCCCGGCAACAGCGGGGGCGCCCTGGTGAACACCAACGGAGAACTGATCGGGATCAATACGGCCATCATCACCCGGTCGGGGCGCTATGAAGGCTACTCCTTCGCCGTGCCCGCCAACCTGGCGCGGAAGGTGATCCGCGACCTCAAGGACTTCGGCATGGTGCAGCGCGGCATCCTCGGCGTTTTCATCGACGAGATCACCAATGAGCGGGCGCGGGAGCTGGGGCTCAAGGCCGTGGAAGGCGTTTTCGTCACTCGCGTGACGCCGGGTAGCGGCGCCGATGATGCAGGGCTCCGCAAAGGGGACGTGATCGTCGGCATCAACGGGGTGGTCACCAAAACGCTGCCCGAAATGCAGGAACAGCTCGGCCGCTACCGCCCCGGCAACAGCGTGACGGTGGATTACATTCGCAGCGGTAAAAAACAGACGGCCAACGTCCTCCTGAAAAATAAGAGCAACAGCACCGCCCTGGTCACCGAAAAGAACGTGGACGTACTCACCAACCTGGGCTTCGAACTGCGCGAACTGACCCGCGAAGAACGCCGCCGCCTCAAGGCCAATGGCGTCAAAGTGATCAGCATCTACCGCGGCAGCCGCATCGAACGCACCAATATGGACCCCGGCTTCATCATCACCAAGATCGACAATAAACCCGTGGAATCCCTGGATGCCCTCGTCGATGTTTTCGAACAGGCTACCGGCAAGGTGATGCTGGAGGGCATTTATGAAAATTATCCGGGGGAGTATTATTATGCTTTTCCGGTGGATTGATACATTCTTGTGTAAAAGTGGAAATGTGTAAACGAAGGCGCCCCCATTCCCCGCTTACCCTTAATAAAACCCCCAAGGTATGGGGGGAATAACTTCCCAGTATAACAATATCCGTATTATGATGGAGAGTGCTATTTCTGTCAGAGCCAAACCCAGGGGAACCCTAAACCGAAAAGGCTTTTTGAACAGTTTGCTGATGGCATAATGCCCAAGTATGAACAAAGAAGCATAAACAGAAGCCGGAAAAATATATCCTCCAGTAAGATAGCCTAGCACTTCTTCCAGCACGCTGTCCTTTTCTGTCGGCAACCAGGGATAATACTGAAACAGGCCGAAAAGGAGGAACAGAGTGCCTAAAACGATCAATACGCTGAAGAGGAAATAAAAAATGGAAAAAAAAGGTTTCACCTTTATTGAATTTTCATCTTATCTTCAATAAAACCCCCATGGAATTTGTGGTATAACATTCCAATAAGTAAAGAACATCCATACAAGATACAGGATAATGTTGAGAGAAGCCAAGCCCAAAGAAAACCGGAATGAAAAGGTTTTTTTTTGCAATTTGGTGATGGCATAATGTATCACCACAATAATAGAGGCAAGAACAGACGCCGGAAAAACGTATCCTCCCGTCATCCAACCCAGTACTACTTCAAATAAGTTAGCCTTTTCTGTCGGCTGCCAGGGATAATACTGAACCAGGGCGAAAAGGAGAAACAGGATGCCCAGAGAGATTAATATGCTGAAGAGGAAATAAAGGGTAGAAATAAAAGGTTTCAAGGATCTTGAATTTTATTCTTTAAAAATAAAGAGCAGGTGAACCCATCAAAAAATGCGATTCTTTTTAGGAAAAATCGTAACTGTTTAGGTTTGCTTCGATACAGCATTTTCAGCCTTTGTTTGCCCCATCCCTGAAGGGAGCAAAGGTTGAAAACGCCTGGCCATCCTTTAGGACTGAGGCAAAGCCAGGCGATTTCGGCCGGATAAATAGTTACGAAATTAACCAATAAATTATCACTCTACTTCCGCGCCAGCAACAGAAGCAGATCCTGGCTTAGCAATTGTTCTTAGTTGTTTGGAAAAGAAAATAACAGAGCGCTCGTTCTCCTTTATTTGGCATTTATCACAATGTAGGAGTTTTTTTTTTTTCTCCAAGGCGTACCTTTTATTTTTCAGAAGGGGCGCCCGGTGAGCATTGAAGGGCACTACACTTCCATTTTCTACCTCCCTTTTCGTATTTTTGGGGCCCACAACAATAAGCTAACCAAATATGGCCAAGATCGACATCGAAAAAAGCAAGAACGACGACCAGATGAAGCTGCTCCTCTCCCGCATGAACCACCGCCTGGAGAAGATCTACAAAGGGGGAGGCGAACGCCGCATCGAGAAGCAGCACAAGCAAGGCAAAATGACCGCCCGGGAGCGCATAGAATACCTGCTCGATAAGGGGCGTCCAGTGCTGGAAGTCGGCGCTTTTGCCGGTTTTGAGATGTATAAGGATTACGGCGGTTGCCCCGCCGCCGGAGTGGTCGTCGTGATCGGTTACGTCAGCGGGCGGCAGTGTGTAGTTGTGGCCAATGATGCGACGGTCAAGGCCGGGGCGTGGTTCCCGATCACCGGGAAGAAGAACCTGCGGGCGCAGGAGATCGCCATGGAAAACCGCCTGCCCATCATTTACCTGGTAGACAGCGCCGGGGTGTTCCTGCCCATGCAGGACGAGATCTTTCCCGACAAGGACCACTTCGGGCGTATCTTCCGCAACAACGCCCGCATGTCCAGTATGGGTATCCCGCAGATCGCCGCCATCATGGGCAGTTGCGTGGCAGGGGGCGCCTACCTGCCCATCATGTCCGACGAAGCCCTGATCGTGGAGGGCACCGGGTCCATCTTCCTGGCCGGGCCATACCTGGTCAAAGCAGCAATCGGAGAAACCGTGGACCAGGAAACCCTGGGCGGCGCTACTACCCAGAGCGAGATCTCCGGCGTGACCGACTACAAGATGCCGGACGACCAAACCTGTCTGGACACCATCCGGGGCCTGATGGACAAGATGGGGCATTTCCCCAAGGCAGGGTTCGACCGGGCCGAACCGGCTCTGCCTAAAGAGGACCCTAACGACATTTATGGCCTTTTCCCCTTCGAGGGCAACAAACCCTACAAAACGGTAGATATACTGAAGCGCCTGGTGGATGATTCGGAGCTTACCTTCTACAAAAGTGGTTACGGCAAGACCATCCTCTGCGCCTACGCCCGTATCGACGGTTGGGCCGTCGGCATTGTGGCCAATAACCGGGAGGTGGTGAAGACCGCCAAAGGGGAAATGCAGTTCGGCGGCGTGATCTACTCCGACTCCGCCGACAAGGCCACCCGATTCATCATGAACTGCAACCAGAAGAAGATCCCGCTGGTCTTTTTGCACGACGTGACCGGCTTTATGGTGGGCACCCGTTCCGAGCACGGCGGCATCATCAAGGACGGCGCCAAGATGGTCAACGCGGTGGCCAATTCCACCGTGCCCAAATTCAGCATTGTGATGGGCAACTCCTACGGCGCCGGCAACTACGCCATGTGCGGCAAGGCCTACGACCCCCGCCTGATCGTCGCCTGGCCGACCGCCAAGATCGCCGTCATGGGGGGCGACCAGGCCGCCAAGGTGCTGCTGCAGATCCAGGCTTCCACCATGAAAGCGCAAGGCAAAGAGCTGACCGAAAAAGAAAAAGAAGAACTGCTCGAGGAGATCAAAGGGCGCTACGACGACCAGACCTCTCCCTACTATGCTGCCGCCCGCCTCTGGGTAGATGCCATCATCGACCCGCTGGATACCCGGCAGGTGATCTCTATAGGCATCGAGGCGGCGAATAATGCGGAAGTGGAACGGTTTAATCCGGGAGTGATACAGACGTAGAGGGGGGATTTTGATTTTTGACGGCCCTTTCGGCACATACCCCGAACCCAGTTCCAACTTCCGGCTTCAACAACGCCTCCGAAGGGCATTCTTCAAAACGGTTAAAGCTCAGGAGCTTGCATAGATCCTGATGCTATTCCGCATCAGCTTAAAGAACTGCCCTTTCGGCTTTCTCGGCTACTTCACTGTGAATTTTCCTTCTGCGTATTGCGCCGCTCCCAGAGCCATGCTGCGCGAAGAAGGAGTAGCCCCCCCGACGTACACTTTAAAATCCCCCTTTTCAAGCACCCGCTCTCCTTTTTCATTCACGATCTTAATCATGTCCGGCGTGAGAGTAAAGCTTACCCTCCGGGAAGCGCCAGGCCAGAGGGCTACCCGCTGGAAACCCTTCAGGGCGTATTTCGGCATAGCTACCGAGGCCGCCACGTCGGTAAGGTAGAGCTGAACGACTTCTTCCCCCCGGTAGTTGCCGGTATTGGCCAAGGTGACTTCTACGGATACGGAGCCGTCGGGTTGAACGGGGCTCACCTTCAGAGCGCTGTACTCAAATCGGGTATAGCTCAGGCCGAAGCCGAAGGGGAACAATGGCTCCTTCTCCATATAGCGGTAAGTGCGGTTGGCCATGGCATAGTCTTCGTATGGGGGCAGGTCTTCCACCGACATGGGAAAAGTGACCGGCAATCGGCCGGAGGGGACGGCATCGCCGAAAAGGATGTCGCCTACCGCATTGCCGCCCTGCTCCCCGGGGTACCAGGCGAACAGCAGGGCATCGGCCATCTCGTACACTTCCGGGCAGGCGATGGCGCTGCCGCCGGTTATCACGACGACGAGTTTTTTGGCATTGGCCCTTATTTTTTTCAGGAATTCCACTTGATTGGGGGGTAACCCGATGTCTTCCCGGTCGCCCTTATGGCGGCTGGCGATGGATTCTCCTTCTTCCCCTTCGATGAGCTGGGAAATGCCAACACAGGCAATGGCTACATCCGCTACTGCCGCTTCCCCGGAGAACCAATCGATGGGGTTGCGATTGGGTTCGTCGAGCAGGGCGCCCTGGCTGTAGTGCACCGAGGTTTGCGGGCTGGTTTTGCCCATGATACCTTCCAGGATCGTCCTCAGGTCATCGCTCAGGCCGTAGTAGTTGGCCAGCAGCGCCTGGGCGTGGGCGGCCGTCGGGCCGGTGACGAATAGGCTGCCGATGTCCTTCTTGAGAGGAAGCACGCCATTGTTTTTAAGCAATACGATGGACTTTGCAGCGGCTTCGCGGCTCAACTTCAGGTGCTCTTCGCAGGCGATCACCTCCGGGCCGATCTGGTCGAACGGTACGGTTCCCGGCGGGTCGAACAGTCCGAGCCGGAAGCGGGTGGGCAGCAGTTCCTTCAGGTTCTGGTCGACCATGTCTTCGGTAGTCAGGCCCTGTTCAATGGATTTTAGCAATTCAGGGTAAGTACTTCCGCAGTTGAGGTTGCAGCCAAAATTGAGGGCAAGGGCGGCAGCCTCCGGGGCTGTTTTCACGATCTTATGGCCGCTGTAAAAATCAACCAGCGCCCAGCAATCGGAGGTAAAGTAGCCTTTGAATCCCCATTTCTCCCGCAATACCTCCTGCATCAGATAGGGATGGGCGCAGCAGGGGTCTCCATTGGTGCGGTTATAGGCGCCCATCACGCCTTCCACCCGGGCTTCGGTGACCAGCGCCTCAAAAGCCGGCAGGTAGGTTTCCCAGAGGTCCTTCATGCTGACCTTGGCGTCGAACTCGTGCCGCAGGCCTTCCGGGCCGCTGTGTACGGCGTAGTGTTTGGCCATGGCGGCCGACTTGAGGTATTTCGGATGATCGCCCTGTAGCCCTTTTACAAAGGCAACGCCGATGCGCGAGGTAAGGTAAGGGTCTTCACCGTAGGTCTCCTGCCCTCGTCCCCATCGGGGGTCGCGGAAGAGGTTGACGTTGGGCGTCCAGAAGGTCAGCCCCTGGTACTGCCTGCGGAAACCGTTGGCCACCGAGACGTTGTACTTGGCCCGGGCTTCGTCGGAGATGGCCTCGCCGACCCGTTGCATCAGGTCGGTGTCGAAAGTGGCTGCCATGCCGATGGCCTGCGGGAAGATCGTGGCCCGCCCGTTGCGGGCCACGCCGTGCAGGCATTCGTTCCACCAGTTGTAGGCCGGTATGCCGAGGCGTTCGATGGCAGGCGCACCGTACATCAGCTGGCCTACTTTTTCTTCCAGCGTGAGGCGGGAGATGAGGTCCTCGGCCCGTTCTTCAATGCTGAGGCCGGGGTCCTGAAAAGGGTATTTCATTTCCTGTGCAAATAGGGCGGTGCCGGCGACAAAGAACAATACCGGCAACAGCAGTTTAGTGAATAGGTCTTTCATTATGCTATTTTTAGTTCGTTGTTTTTTTCAGTTAGCACTATTGCAGATGGGCCGGGCCAGTCAGGATAACCGTCCGCTCTTTCCCGTTGTACTTGGTGATGGTAACCTTTTTCGTGCCTGTGGGCACCGCCGTTTTCCTCGATGACTGGCTCAGAAAACCATTGCCGTAGAACAATTCCCGGGCGCCGATCTTTTCATCATCTTCCCCGATGAAGGCCATCCTGCAATCATCGCTTTCCGGAACGAAAACCTGTGCTTCCTCTCCGTACCGGAAGCCCAGCAGCACATCGTTGTTTTGGGATACGATCACGGCCCTCTGCCTGCCGACAAAAAGGCTGGCTATAGCTTTGGCGTTACCTGGAACGTAAAAGCCGCTTTCCGCCATACTCAGGGGGGTGAAGTGGCCGGCGCCGTCTCCTTTCAGGAAAAGGCCGTTCAGGGCGTCCATGCGGCCCAGGGTAGGCTGTATGCCAAAATCATTGCCCGCCAACAGGATGTCGGTGTAACCGTCATCGTCAAAATCTTCCGCCAGGATGCCGAAAACAGGGGCAACCTGGGCTTCGAGTGGTAAAGGGCGCACTTTGAACTGGCCGTTCCCCAGATTTTCAATATAACTGCTTTCGAAGGTAGTGGCCTTGAGGACATAGGCGCCTTCGCGATCCGATTCCGACAGGATGCTGTCCATGGGCGCGATTCCGATCTGCTGGTGGGACGGGAACATCTTTTTGATCTTGTTCATCTCTTTGGCCAGGTCGGCCCGGCCGTGAAAACTGTACTTTTGCAGCTTACCCTCCTGGTTTTTGAAAGGTACGAACGGTATGGCATCCAGGCCGCCGTTATCGTCGAAGTCTTTGGCATAAATCTCAACCGGCAGTTCCTGGCTGGCCCGGACGGATGCGTTTTTGCCGAAATTCGAAACGACGTAGTCCAGGTCGCCGTCCTGGTCAAAATCGGCGGAGGCAATGCTGTTCCACCATCCGGTAAAGGCTTCCAGGCCGGTATCGCCGGACAGCTTTTTCAGCTGGCCTTTTTCATTTTTAAAAATGGTAACCGGCATCCACTCGCCGGCGATGACCAGGTCGGCCCAGCCGTCGGAATTGTAATCGGTCCAGAGTGCGTCGCACACCAATCCCAGCTCGTTCAACTCCGGGGCCAGTTTCTCATTGGCTACCTCCAGGCGGATCGATCCGGGTGTCGATTCATTGATAAGCAGGAAGGAACTTACCGGCAGCGGGTATTCGTCGGGTAGGACGCGCCCGCCCACGAACAGGTCGATGTCCCCGTCCCGGTCCACATCGGCAGCCCGGACGCAACTGCTACTGGCCAGGGGCAGGTTCAGCTGATCGGAAACATTCCGGAAGCTCCCATTCTCATTAACCAGTAGAATATCTTTATACAAGGGGTTCGTTTTGTGAAACTGATTGCTGCCACTGGTGATGTACAGGTCCTGGTCGCCGTCCTGGTCCACATCAAAGAATACAGCGCCGAGTTCTTCCTGTTCGGGGTTGGTGGGAAGCTCCGCTGGTGATAACCGGAAGTTGCCCTCAGAGGTTTGCAGGAAAAGCTTGCCTTTGTGTGGGCTGGATCCGGCGACATAGTAGTCGTCCAGTCCATCGCCGTTGGCATCGCCTACGGCGACGCCCGGGCCAAACTGAGAGAATTTATGCAGAAGCAGGGGTTCGAAGTTGTAGTCGATATAATCGGGGTCCTCCATTTTTTCGGCAGGTACGATGGGGGCCGGGCTAAATAAGGGGCTGCCGGGCGGCGTGCGCCTATCGGCCACGGCCTTATCGGCAAGCTGATAATCGACCTTGAGTGTTTGATTGGCTTTCTGTCCTTCCAGGGAGGTAACCATGCCGTCGGGCCAGGTGATGGTGAGGTTGGCCACCGAATCCGGGCCCAGCCCGAGAAAGATCCTGCTGTCCATCGAAGACAAATAGCCCCGGTAGATGGTGTGTTCGTAGAACCCTTTCACATGAGTGCCCTCGTAGGCGATGGTGGCGCCCAGGGCCTCCCGGTTGTTGGGCTTCCCCGTCAGTTCAATGCAGAGATAATTACCGGAGGTAGCCGTGTTTTTATAGAGGAAAGCCTGGTCGTTGATGTTGTTGACCACCAGGTCGAGGTCACCGTCGTTGTCGAGGTCGCCGTAAGCCGCCCCGTTGGAGAAGGAGGGCGTATTCAGGCCCCATTGCTGGGTGACATCTTCGAATTCCACCCCTCCTTTATTGCGGTAAGCGTAGTTATCGAGTTTCACTTCAGGGATCTTGGCCAGCATTTTATGTTGTTCGACATAGGCAAAGTAGTTGGCCTGATAATCCATGAAATCCCGGTCGGTAATGTCTTTGGGAAATCCGTTGGTGATAACGAGGTCGCGGAAGCCGTCGCGGTCGAAATCCGCCACGACCGGCGCCCAGCTCCAGTCGGTGGCCTCGATGCCGGCCAGCATGGCCAGGTCGCTGAACACCGGTTCCCCGGTATGGGGCCGCTTGCCCTGGTTGACCTGCAGCACATTTCGGATGTATTGCTGCATGAGCCCGTAGCGTTCGGTATAGAGGTAGGTGGTGTAGTTGGTCGGGCCCAGCATGGTTTTCTTCCGGTAATTGCTTTCCGGCAGCATATCGAGGGCGACGATGTCGGGCAATCCGTCGTTGTTGATGTCCACAACGTCATTGCCCATGGCGGAATAACCGGTATGTTTCAGATATTCTTTGGCCTTATTGGTGAAAGTTCCGTCCTGGTTGTTGATGTACAACAGGTCATTGGAAAGGAAATCGTTGGTGACGTAAACGTCCTTCCAGCCATCCTGGTTCAGGTCGCAGATGTTGATCCCCAGGCTGTATCCGTCGATAGTGATGCCTGCCTCGCGGGAAACATCGGTATACACAGGGTGTTCCTGTCCTTCGGGCCAGTCGTTCCGATACAGCTTATCTACGCGATCGGCGACCAGCAGGTCCTTTTGGTGGGTATATACCGTCGGGTTCCGGGATTCCTGCATGTTGTTGTTGATGATGAACAGGTCGAGGTCTCCATCGTTGTCATAATCGAAAAAGGCGCTATTGGTGGAGTAACTGGTGTCGGCTATTCCGTAAGAAGCGGCCAGCTCTTCGAATTCCAGTTTCCCCGTTTCCGGGAATTGATTGACGAACAGGAGGTTCTGCCTTTTCGCTCCTTCCTTAAGGGTATTGGAGCATACATAGAGGTCTTTGTACCCGTCCTGGTTGATGTCCACCACCGCTACACCGGAGCACCAGGATCCCGGGGCGGCGACCTTTGCCGGCCCGGTGATGTCCTCAAACTGAAAATCGCCCTTGTTCCGGTACAACTTATTGTCCACGATATTGCCCGAAAAGAAGAGGTCGGCCAGCCCGTCGTTGTCAAAATCGGCGATGGCCACTCCGCCGCCGTTGTAGATGTATTCGTAGGAAAGAATGTTGAAGGAATCGTTGTCGGGGATCAGGTTGTTGAATTGGACGCCGCTGTGTTCCGGGGCGACTCTCCTGAAGAGGGTGTTCTCTTCCTGGCCACTTTGGCAGGAGTACAAGGCCAAAAGAAGAAGCGCAAGGGTAGTTGTTCTTGAATGCATGGTGCAAGAGGTTTTACTTCATTTTATAGGAAAGGACAGAGGCATTATTCCGGGCTAGCAGCAACTGGCCATTCCAGAACCAGGCGTCTCTTACTTCTCCGTTGACTTTAAGCCCGCACTCCACATCGGATATGTATTTGAACCCCCCTTTTCCATCACCCTTAAAGTAACCGCCGCTGAATCCGTCGTGGCGGCCGACTTCCGGTTTCAGGCCGTAGAAATTGCCGCCCAGGAAGATATCGACAACCCCGTCTCCGTCCAGGTCGGCTGTTTCGATCCCAAAGGCCGGCGATACCTGGGCTTCATCCGGCATGGGTTTTATGACAAATTCCTTGCCTTCCCGCCACAGAATACTGGTGCTGAAGGTGGTTACCTGCTTTTGCTCGGATTGGGCCAGGGCCGAGGGAGAGAACATATCCGTGACCTGCTTCTGGGCGTACTCGCTGTACTTGAGGGCCGTCTTCTTCAATACCGGCAGTTGCGCGGTAAGGTCCATCTTGCTGGCAAAGGGGTAAGGCTTTTCATCGGTCCCGAAATACCATTCAATGATGCCTTCGTATTTTCCGTTGTTGTCGTAGTCGCCGACATAGATGCTCAGCGGTTTTTGAGGGGATGCCTGGAACTTCATATTGTGTCCCCAGTTGCCGAGCACGTAGTCGGTATCGCCATCCTGGTCCAGGTCCGCGGCTTCAATGCGGTTCCACCATCCCCGGCTATTGGGTACCGTTACATCGCGCTTGATGGTGCCTTTGAAATTGACGAACATCGTCACCGGCATCCATTCTCCCACGACGATCAGGTCGGGCCATCCATCGTCATTGACGTCTGTCCATATAGCGTCGGTGACCATGCCCACCGGCCCGGTCTCTTCGGTTGTGATGTCCGTCCATACATTTTTTCCTTCCTTTCGGAACAGGTAACTACGGGGCGTCAACCCATAGGCGCCGGGGATGGCCCTGCCGCCTATGAACAAGTCCATATCTCCATCGTTGTCGAAGTCGCTGGGTTCTATACAGCCGATCTGGCCTATTGCCGGCGGGACGTTGACCAGGTCCTTGATGAAGTTGCCGTCTCCGTCGTTGGCGTACAGGCGGGCGGTGAAGTAATCAAACCCGCGCAGGTATTCGTTTCCGCCGACTCCCAGCATCAGGTCGAGGTCGCCATCCTCATCGGCATCAAAAAGGGCTCCGCAGACATCTTCCCCCTCCTTATCCAGTTCAAAGTAGGGCTGATCGGTTTTTACAAACCGGCCGTTGCGGGCGAGGAAGAGCTGCGTAGCCTGCCCGGCAGCACCCAGCAGGACGAGGTCTTCCTGTTTGTCGCCATCGACATCTCCGTGGAGCAGCCGGGGCCCCTCCCGGGATAGCATATGGGGCATCAGCCGTTCGTGGTCGAAGTCGAGGTATTTGTTTTCTACATGAGCCGGAACAGCAGCGAACACCGAAGCGCTGTTCTCGGAAAAGGCCTGGCCGGCGGCAGGGGAGGGGAAGGAGAACTTTCCCGAGGCATTGGCGTAGTCCAGCTTGACTGTACTGTTGGCCGCCAGCCCTTTGAGCACCTGATATTTTCCATCGGGCCAGATGGCCTGGACGGAATCCGCCTGAGGCCATTGGCCGATCCCGAAGATGATCTCCGGGCCGACCGAGCTTTGGAAGCCTCTGGAGAGCATGGCCTGGTTCACCTGCATTTCGTCCTGATAAAAGACCCGGATCAGCGCCCCGATGCCAAAAGGGTTGTCCTTGCTTCCCTTTAACTGGAATTTCAGGAAGCCGTTGCCTTCTTGTCCGGCGGCGTTGTTCCGGTAGACAAAGGCCTCCATATTGACGTTGTTGACGACCAGGTCGTAGTCCCCGTCGTTGTCCAGGTCTCCGTAGGCCGACCCGTTGCTGAAGCTCTCCTGGCCGAGATGGAGGGATTCCGCTTCGTTTTTGAAGTGCAGGCCGCCCTGGTTGATGAAAGCGAAATTTTTCTGCTTGTTGTGCGGCAGATATTCTACAAAATCCCGGAAGTCTATTCTGCCGGACTCCTTGACGACTTTTTTCAGCTGGTCTTCATCCGCCAGGAAATTGACGAAATCCAGGTCCGTGATGTCGTGGTAGATCCCGTTGCTGACAAAGATATCTTTCCTGCCGTCGTTGTCCATATCGAAAATGAGCGACCCCCAGCTCCAGTCGGTGGCGGCCACATCGGCAAAAAAGGCCATTTCCCGGAAGGTGCCATCTCCCTTGTTGATGTGGAGGCAGTTCTGAATATACTGGAAGAAATAACTGTTTCGCCACTTCAGGTCCTCGAGGTGGTATTCTTCGATCATCAATGCCGACTTCATCCGGTAATTGCTGGCGGGCAGCATATCGGTGCTGAAGATGTCCTGGTAGCCGTCATTGTTGATGTCGGCAATATCGGCCCCCATACTGTTGGCCGAGACGTAGTTCATGTTGTCGGGCAGCACTTCTCTGAAGGTCCCGTCCTGGTTGTTGAGGTACAGGTAATCGCGTTCCCAGAAGTCATTGGAGACGTAAATATCCGGGTACAGGTCATTGTTGAGGTCGCCTACGGATACGCCGAGCCCGAAGTCGATATCTCCGGAATACAGGCCGGCCTTTTCCGTCACATCAACGAAGCGGCCTCCAATATTTTCGTAAAGGCGGTCTCCTCCGGCGGCGCCGTAGTTGTTGCGTCCTCCGGCGGCATTGGCGGCGATGCGTTTGGGATCGGTATAACTGTTGTTGAGCACGAAGCAGTCGAGGTCGCCGTCGAGGTCGTAATCGAAAAAGGAAGCGTGGGTGGAGTAGCCCTCGTCATTCAGCCCGTAGAGGGCGGCGCTTTCGGTGAAAAGCCCCTCCCCAGCCCTCCCCAAGGGGGAGGGAGAAGGCTCAAAGGAAGCTGCCGGCTGTGAGCCTTCTCCCCCTCCTTTGGAGGGGGCTGGGGGGAGGCTTCCATTATTGATATACAGTTCGTTCGCTCTGTTCCCGCCAGAAATATCGCCGGAGTTGCACACATAAATATCGAGCCACCCATCGGCATTGACATCGGCGAAAGTTACTCCGGTGCTCCAGTACCCTGTTCCGCTGATCCCGGCAGATTCGCTGATGTCTTCGAATTTGAAGCCCCCTTTATTGAGGTAAAGGCGGTTGGGCTGCATATTAGCCGTGAAGAAGATATCGTTAAGCCCGTCGTTGTTGAGGTCTCCAATGGCTACGCCCCCTCCGTTGTAGTAATTGCGGAAAGTGAGGATGTTGAAGTCCTTTTGATCCTGGACTTCATTGCTGAAGGTTATCCCGGAATATTTTCCGTTGATCAGGGTGAAACCGGTGGTTTCACCTGGTTCTGGAGCTGATGGCTGGCAACCCAGGATGGAAGAGAAGAAAGCGGATAAAATAAGAACACGGCACAATCTCACGGCTGAAGAGGATTTAGTGTTGCAGGATGTTGTTTAACCAGGGCTTTAGGTTGCGATGAGGGCGCTCTCCAAAGTTTGGTAAAAGGGATAAAGGCTCATTTTACCCAGGCTGCCAGAACCTGGGATATGGGCTCCCGGGTATGATGCAGGAGCCTGCATTTCTTCCGTTCTGGCCTATCCTGTAGGGAGAAAGCCGGTTAAGAGCAATAAAGTAACGGTTAATACGGACATGGAGAAACAAAAAAAACATTTTAACGCAGCGGGGCTGAAAAGAGGCGGCATCACGAATGATGCCGCCCTTTTGCAGTTTATTTCAATACAATGGCAATAAATGGCGCTGGGTTTAGAACCCGTCGTTTTGTATCAGAGCGCCATTAGATAGTTCTATTTCCGTTGAAGGGATCGGGAATGCGTAATGCCTGGGCAGAACCGGCCCGGCGGCATCCAGTGCGCCGATCCGCACGTCGGTGCCATTGACGTTGTTGACGACGGTTTTTTCGTACGCCATATAAGCAGTAACAACGGATTCGAGCACGCCCCAGCGTCTCAGGTCGGGCAGGCGGTGGCCTTCCGTGCCCAGTTCCAGCCTTCTTTCCCTCCTGACGGCGGTTCTTGCCGCTTCCTGGTCGGTCCAGGGGCCGGGGTACAGGCCGACCTTATAGGTAGCCCAGGTGATAGCGGGGTCGTCGATGGGCACGGCCAGTGGGCCGCCATCGGGGCCTTGCGCACAGTTTCCTGCCCGTTCTCTGACCATGTTCACCAGCCTTCTGGCTTCTTCCAGGTCACCGTTGGATTCTACTTCTGCTTCAGCCAACATCAGCAATACGTCGGCGTAGCGAAGGAATTCCACGTTTTTGGCGTGCAACTGGCCGGTGGTCCATCCCGGGCCTTCCGGGTCGGACGCCAGTTTCATGTTTTTCTTCGGGCTGTAAACGCCAGCCCATCCCAGTCCACGGATCCAGGTTATGTCGTGGGGGCCCCAATCGAGATACGGAACGTCTGTCCTGCCCACGGTCCAGTCCAGGCGGGGGTCGACAGTTTGCGCCGTTCCAACGACAACTTTTTCAGCGTTCCAGTCCGCAACGGGAAGTCCGTTGGCATCTACCCGGAAGTTATTCACAAAGTCCTGGGTTGGGTTGTTGAACCCGCAGCATCCGGTAACGGACGGCCTTCCTGTGCCGACGTGTGGCGCTGCCAGGCGCTCCAGGAAGTTGGAGTTGGTGCTGTTGCCGTCGCCGTCATTCACCGATGCCTGGAAAGCGAACAGGGACTCGGAATTGTTCTGAGTAGCGATGGTGAAGTTATCGTTGTAACAAGGCGCCAGCTCGTATTTTCCGGAGCCGACGACCTTCTCAAATTCCGCCTTGGCTCCGGTGTAATCCTTGTTGAACAATTTCACTTTACCCAAAAGGGCCTGGGCCACCGTTCTGTCTACGCGCCCGACAGCCGATTTATCGGCGGGAAGCAGCGTGATGGCCTTTTCCAGGTCGGCGATGATCAACGGCAGTACCGGCTGGTCATTGGGCTTGCGGAAGTCGGTGTCCGTCTCCAGGTAATAGGGGACGTTCACGAAGATCCGGTAAGCGTCAAAATGGTACCATGCTCTGAGGAAGGTCGCTTCACCGACGACGCGGTTGACGAAGTCTTCGCTTCCTCCGTTGGCCCTGTAGGCGTTGGCGATATTGATGGCGTTGTTGGCCCGCTTGATGCCTTCGTACACGGCGCCCCACTTGTGGCGAAATACGCCCAGGTTGGTGGACCACTGGTAGAGAGACACTTCATAGTACCCGTCCGGGTTGTCGGAAGGCTCGGATCCTTTGTGGACATCATCCGCCGCCGATTCGAAGATGTAATTGGAAGGCGCCGCCCCCCAGGTGTTGCCGATCGTGTTGGTAAACCCGTTCAGCATGTTGTATACGGCAATAAGGCTTGCATCGACACCTTGTTCACTGCTGCTCAGCACATCGCTCGAAATGGCGCCCTGGGTGGGCGTGTCGAGGAATTCGTCGCTGCAAGCCACGATTATCGCCAAAGCAAACAACAAAGTAACGGCTATTAAAAATTTATTTTTCATGGCTCAACATTCTGATTTAAAGATCAATTGGATTAAAAGTCAGCGGATAAGCCGAAAGTCAGCAGCTTATTGCTGGGATACTGGCCGATGTCAAAACCGGTCCAAAGGTCATTCAGGTAATTGCCCTGAACGCTGCTGCTGAAATCGCCGATATTGGCATTCGACAAAGCCGGATCCAAACCGCTGTAATTGGTAATGGTAAAGAGGTTTTGGCCCTGAATGTAAACTTTCAGTCCGCTCAGCCCAATGCTGGAGCCGACGGAAGCAGGGAAGTTATAAGCGACCTGCAGGAGCCCTAACCTTACGTAAGTACCGTCTTCGACATAATAAGTACTGGAAGAACGGCTACCGGTGTCGTTCACATTCAATGCCGGCAGGTCGCCCTGGCCGTTGTTCAGATAGTACTCTCTGTCAACATTGGCGAAGAACTGGCGGAAATGAGTGAACAACTTGGTATAGTTGAAGATCTCGTTCCCGAAGGAGCCATTCAGGAAGGCGGTGAAATCGAAGTTCCTGAAAGAAAGTCCGAGATTCAAGCCCAGGGTGAAATCTGGGTGCGGGCTGCCGATGATGCTGATGTCATCGTCATTGATCTGGCCGTCGCCGTTGAGGTCCTTAAACCGCAGGCCGCCCAAAGTTTTTCCGGTCTGGTCCAGCGCGTCCAGGTCCGATTGAGACAAGAACTTCCCGTCTACAGTGTACCCTCTGAACGAAGAAATAGGATACCCGATCTGGTTGATGTTGATCTCTTCCGGCAAACGGTTGTCGATACGGCCCTGCTGGCCATTGGGATAGAAAAACTCGGATTCCCCATCGATCTTGGTCACTTCATTGACATATCTGCTGACGTTCAGGCCTACATTCCAGCTCAGGTCGTCCGAAATCCGGTTCCGGTAGGTCAGGCCAAGGTCAAAACCATTGTTCTTCATGGAAGCGACGTTGCGGAATGGCGCGATCGCGATCCCGGCGGTTCCGGGCAGCGGTGCATTGTACAACAAGTCATTCGTTTCCCGGGTGTACACGTCCAGGACAAAGGTCAGGCGGTCATCGAAGAGCGAAGCGTCGATGCCGAAGTTGATGGTCTCGGCTTCCTCCCATTTGGTGTCACTGCCGAGCGACAGGGTACCAATACTGGTCTGGGTGTATCCGGTAGCCGGCGAGCTGTTGGTGCCGTTGATGTCGTAGAAGGCGCTACCGATAGAACCGCCGAAGCGGTCTGCGAAGTTGTAGTCCTGAATGTTCTGGTTCCCGGTCTTACCCCAGCTGGCGCGCAGTTTCAGGTCAGAAACGGTGGCATTGTCCTGGAAGAGGACATTGGATAGCCTCCAGGCGAAGGAAACGGCGGGGAAGGTACCGTACTTGAAGCCATCGGAGAATTTCGAAGAACCGTCCCTTCTGATAGTGGCGCTGATGAAGTAGGTATCGTCGAAGGAGTAGTCTACTTTTCCGAAGGTGGAAACCAAGGCGTTCTCGCTACCGCCGGAGCTTACCGAACGGGTGTCCGGGTTGCCGAATGCCGGGTTCAGGTACCAGATGTTGATATCCGTGGTGAAGTAGTTGTTCAACCCTCCGCTGATGTTCCGGAAAGTGCCTTTGATGGACTCGTAACCCGCCAGCAAGCCGATCTTATGCCTCTCACTTAGAGACTTGGAATAATTCAGCGTATTGGTCCAGGTCCAGACGAACCCGTTGTTCCAGTTTTCGCTGAAGTTCTGAGCGCCCTGGTTCTCCTGGTTTTCAGGCGTTCTGAACGAGAAGCTCCTGTTGTTGAAATTATTCATATCCACGTTGTAGGTGGACTTAAATTTCAACCCATCAATAATTTCAAGTTCAGCATAAACATTACCCAGGATATTCAGGGTTCTGTTCCAGTTGTTCTGCTGCCTGAACAGCTCGGCGAACGGGTTGTCGGAGTTACCGGTGTTGGCTGTTTTGGACCCGCCGAAGGAATCGCGTTCTCCGTCGCTGTTGGTGGAGGTTCCGATGTCGTAAACCGGAATGATCGGAGCGATCTTATAGACCTGAGAGATCGTTCCCTGTTCGGATTGAGCCGGGTTGTTGACAACCGATCTTCTGGCGATGTTGAGGTTTTCTCCGACCCTGAACCGCTTGCCGATCTTGAAGCTGCTGTTCGCCCGGAGGTTAGCCCTTTGGAAATCGTTGTACACCAGTACCCCCTGCTGGTCCAGGTAGCCTGCGCCGATGGCAAAGGTGGCCACGTCATTACCGCCGGAAATGGTCAGGTTGTGGTCCTGAGTTATCCCGGTGCGGGTAATTTCATCCCACCAGTCCGTCCCGCTGCTGGTTTTCATGATCGGGTTGCTGTACCGGTCATAAGTGGACTCATCCACGCTGTTGGATGCCGGGAAAATGTACTGGGTCAGCTGTCCGTTCTGAACGTAGGAAGGCAGGGCCGCTCCGCCATTTTCGAAGAACTGCTTGGTCATGTCGAGGTATTCGCTGGCATCTGTGATCAGGATGTCGTTCCATCCTTTAACCGGGTTAACGGCCGAAACAGATCCGTTGTAGGACAGTTTGGTCTTGCCTGCTTTTCCTTGTTTGGTAGTGATGACGATTACGCCGTTAGAGGCCCTTGATCCATAGATGGAGGCTGTGGAGGCATCTTTCAGTACCTGCATAGTCTCAATATCATTAGGATTGAGGTTCAGGTTGCCCTGGTCCTGGACAGGAATACCGTCAATGATGTAGAGGGGGTCGTTGTTCCCGAAAGAGGAGATCCCTCGAATACGGACGTTGGTCACGTCTCCGGGGGCTCCAGATGAAGAAACGGTGACGCCCGGTGCTCGGCCGGCCAGCTTCTGGGCGAAGGAACTGGCAACGATCGTTTCCAGGTCATCCGTTTCTACTACGGAAACAGCTCCCGATATGTCTCTTTTCCGCTGGGTCTGATACCCTGTTACAACCACTTCGGAGAGGATCTCCGCATCGGTCGCCATAGTGATGTTTATGGTGGTTTCACTACCCACTTCTACAGACTGTGTAGAATAGCCGGTGTAGGATATAACCAGGGTCGCCCCTTTTTTTACCTCCAGGGAATATTTGCCCTCGTAATCGGTTATGGTGCCGGTGGTGGTCCCCTGTACTAAAATGCTGGCGCCGATCAAGGGTTCACCCCCTTCGTCGGATACGGTGCCGGACACGGTCATTGACTGAGCGCCGGCGCCCACCGCAACTCCAAACAGCAGTAGCAGCAGTACCCCCCCCGGCCGGAGTAGGCCGAATAGCCTTTGAACATTAGATAAAATTTTCTGTTTCATACGTTGAAAATTAAGTTTTAGCGAATTTTTTGGCACTTCTCTTAAACGGTGTTCCCTAGGGAGGTGCCTTTTTTGAAGCATTACAGTTTAAGCATTCCATAAAACCTTGATTTAGTTATACTGTGAATAAATGGCCAGAGAACATTTATTATCCAAACTCGGCTGTACCGAAAAACCCGGCTTACTCCTCTAAGGCGCTGCCAGGCTGAAAAAATTTGCTCCTGCGCCTCTCTGAGAGAGGCCGGAGCAAGCATTTAATGTATGAAACTTAAGCTATTTGATGATTTAGGCGTACTACTCTGTCTTTTCAAGGCGCCAGGATCGTTCCAACCAATTCTCCTTTTTTCCCGGGCATTTTTAGTATAAACCGTTCCATTTATTAAGGACAGTAGACTCTTTTCTTCTCATTCAGTGTCTTGAGCGCTTGCCCCTCTGTTTGTTTTGAGTAGCACTTTCGTGAAATTTGCGAAAAGGATAAAGTGCGTGAAGGTAGGTAGCATTAAAAAGGCTTAGAAAATTTGGAGGCGCCAACGCTATGGACACCTGCGAGTAAAAAGGCGTTAAGTTTCATACTAGTTTCTGACAATTATAGAACGAATTTCGAATAATAAGTTCTTTTTTTAATAAAATTTTGAGTTGAAATACAAATACAGAACAAAGAAAGGCAAACAGAGGAAGAAATTGAAAAAACAAGGCACTACAATACTTCGTCACCCGAAAAAAATTATACGTCAGGAGTACGTCAAAGGCTCAGGTTCTTCAGAAATGCTCCGAAATTCTCGCCCGGCTTGACGTTCAGCTTTTTCCGCAAACGATACCGGCAGGTCTCGGCGCCCCGAACCGAAAGGTTCATCTGCCTGGCAATTTCCTTGGTGCTGAGTTTCATTTTCAGATAGGCACACATCCTCAATTCCTGTCGGGAAAGGCCGGGGTAGGCATTGTTGAGCCTCTTAAAGAAGTCATTGTGCAGGATGTCAAAGTTCTCTTCAAAACTGTCCCATCCTGTGGTTTCCTCAAGCCGTGCGGATATTTTTTGTACAATTTTCAAAAGCGAGGCCGTACTCTGCATATTGCTGACATTTTGCAGAGAGAACCCGATCTCCCGTAAAAAATCGTTGGCGGCGTTCAATTGCAGCTTGGTGGCAGCCAATTCGCGGGTGGACTGGCGGACCTCTTTTTTCAGCTCCTCCGTTTTTTCGAGGTTCGCCTGGCCGGTCCTTCGCTGAGTCGGCGAGGGTTCTTCCAACGCCAGTTGCAGGCGGGATTGCCAATAGCTGTAGGCCTGCTGAGAAAGCCCGAAATTGAGCTGGGGTTCAAAGATCGTAGTGGGTTGCACGTCTTTCAGGGCCTCGTCCAGAGACGCATATACACCCGCGGCAACCCCCGATGCCCGGGCGGCCCCAATAGCGCCGGTGGTATCCACCATTTCGATCCGGCTGTCAAGCAAAGTAGCGATGGTCGTGGAAAAT
Source organism: Lewinellaceae bacterium (assembly GCA_020636405.1). Lineage (GTDB taxonomy): Bacteria > Bacteroidota > Bacteroidia > Chitinophagales > Saprospiraceae > JACJXW01. Next base: position 2,091,368 of record JACJXW010000004.1, read on the forward strand.
ATTTTCGACTGGAACATGTTGTCGTTTCCTACCCGGATGACATCCACGTTCAGTCCCAGTTCTTTCAGGATTTCCATACCAAAAACAAAGGAGAAGGCCACGCCTTCAAGCGATGCCCGATAGAGGTGGGCGCGGGTATGGCGGTTGAAATCCAGGTTGAAGATATGGGCGTTAAGGTTGCGGTTGTCCAGCATGCGTTCGGCACCATTACCGAAAGGCAGCAGGCATAACCCATCCGAACCGACGGGCACTGTGGAGGCCATGCGCTCCATGTCGTTGTAGTTGTGGTCACTGCGGGCTACCTGGCGTTTGATCCAGCTGTATTCTATCCCGGCCCCGTTGAGGCAAAGCAGGACACCGATGCGGTCGAAATTTTCTTCGTAGTTGATATGGGCAAAGGAGTTGACCCTGGATTTTTTATCATAAATGGGTTGGTTGACAATGCCGTATACCACGCCGGAAGTGCCGCTCGTCGCCGCGGCCTCTCCGGGGTTAAGCACATTGAGTGCCAGGGCGTTGTTGGGCTGGTCACCTGCCCGGTAAGTGACTGGCGTACCCGGGGCCAACCCTGTTCGCTCCGCTGCCCTTTTTGTCACCTCCCCCTGGATGGAAAATGTAGATACAACGTTAGGGATCACGTCCTTTGACAGGCCGTAATACCGAAGTAGGTCATCATTGATTTTTTTTTCTTTGAAATTCCAGAGGATGCCTTCGGTCAGGCCCGGAATGGTGGTGGCTGCTTCGCCGGTGAGCCTCATGGCAATGAAGTCTCCGGGAAGCAGGCATTTATCGGTTTTTTCAAATACGCCCGGCTCGTTGTCCATCACCCATTTCAGTTTCGAAGCGGTGAAATTACCGGGAGAATTGAGCATTTCTTCCAGGCAGTAATCCTCCCCAATGTCCCTGAAGGCCTGCTGCCCGATGGCTACGGCCCGGCTGTCGCACCAAATGATGGAGGGCCTTAACACTTGCTGCTCTTTGTCAACCAGGACCATACCGTGCATCTGGTAACCAATGCCAATACCTCTGATCTCTTCAGGCCGGGCGCCCGTTTGTTCCAGGAGCCGCTGCGTGGCCACGCAGAAGTTCTGCCACCACACTTCCGGCTGCTGCTCCGCCCAACCTCTCTGCCGGGATATCATGTCCATCTCCTGCTCCGGGTACTGGATCAGCCCAACGGCCTTGTGGCTTTCTGCATCAAGGAGCGCCGCCTTGATCGTAGAACTTCCTATGTCATAGCCTAAAAGATACAATTGACTCTAATGTTTTTTGTATTACGTCGAAATTACGTCAATTGAACCTTAAGACAAACTTTTATCCGGCCTATTTGGAAAATCTTTCCAAATTTAAATGGGCTACAGCCGAAGGATCTTGATCTCCACCCTCTGGTTGCGCCTGCGCCCATCCTCCGTACCGTTGGAAAAGAGGGGCTGGCGTTTGCCGTAGCCTTTGTAGAATACCCGGTCGGGGTCGATGCCCTTCTGTACCAGGTACTCCGCTACAGACCGGGCGCGGGCCGTGGATAACTGGTCGCAATATTCCGGCGGCGGCAGGTTATTGGTATGCCCGCCGATCTCCACCACGATGGATGGATTGTCCTTCAGGAATACGTAGATCTCGTCCAGGATGGGCCGGTTGTCGTCTGTAATGTTGGTACTGTCCGCTTCGAATTGCAGCTTCTGCATCTGTATCGTCTGTCCGCTGCGTACGGCGCCGGAGGCGAGCTCCTTCATAATGCGCTCCGTGATCTCGAATGTGGTAGACGCCGTACAACCCTTGCTGTCCGTAACGGTCACGCTATGCTGGCCCAACCCCAGGTTTTCAGTCGTAGGGCCGGTTTCGCCATTATCCCATTTGTAGGTATAGCTGCCACTGCCTCCCTGAGCACCAGCAGTGGCCTTTCCGTCGTTGCTGGTATCGCTGAAGGCCGGCTCTCTCTCCGCGATGCTTACAGACAGGGCTTCCGGTTGGGAGATGTTGGCCTTAGCGGATTGGGTGGCGCCGGTAACATCTTCTACCGTTACGGCGTACTCGCCGGCCGGCAAACCAGCTCCGCTTTCTCCACTGATGCGGGGGGCACTCCACTGGTACCGGAAAGGCCCTTTGCCGCCCTTTACCTCTACCTGCAGCGCCGCATTCTGATCGCCGTAGCAATTGACTGCAGCTACCTCTCGCAGGACAACCGACAAGGGAAGTATATTCTCCGCAATTTCGACGCTGGCGGTGCCTGCGCAACCCCGGGAATCGGTAACGGTAACGGTATGGGCGCCGGGAGCCAGCGCTTTCGCTGCTGCGGCCGTCTCTCCGTTGGCCCACTGGTAAGCATAAGGAGCGGTGCCGCCGGATACCTTAACCACAGCTTGTCCGTCAGAATTGTTGGTGCTGGCGGGGGCACTTACCTCAGCGGATGCCGTAAGTGCGTCGGGTTGAGGTATAGAAATAGAGGCGGCCTGCTCCGTTCCCATCCCATCGGTGACGGTAACGGAATAATTACCGGCGGCGAGGCCGGCGGGGGCCTGCCCGGTGAGGCCTTCCTGGCTCCACTGGAACTGGAAGGGCGCTTTGCCTCCGGAGGGCTGCACCTGGAGGGCGGCCTGTTTTTCACCGAAGCAGTTGATCTCAGCGGTCTGCTGTATGGCAATGGCCAGGGGCAGGATATTCTCGGAAATTTCGACGGTGGCGGTGGCGGCGCACCCCTTGGCGTCGGTGATGGTGACGGAGTGGGTTCCCGGAGCGAGTTGTGCTGCCTGCGCGGCGGTTTCGCCGTTGTCCCAGCGGAAGGAGAAATCCGGGTTTCCGCCGGTGGCGCTGGCGGTTGCCTGCCCGTCGGCATTTCCGGTGCTGGCGGGTGCGGTGGCCGTTGCGGAAGCTTTAAGGGCGTCGGGCTGAGGTATGGCAGCCTGGGCGGAGGCGGAATTCCCGGCAGCATCGGTGACGGTGACGGTATAGTTGCCGGCGCGGCGAGGTGGCGGGTATACCCGGTGAATACCTTCCTGGCTCCACTGGAACTGGAAGGTACTTTTTGCCTCCGGAGGGCTGCACCTGGAGGGCGGCCTGTTTTTCACCGAAGCAGTTGATCTCAGCGGTCTGCTGTATGGCAATGGCCAGGGGCAGGATATTCTCGGAGATTTCGACGGTGGCGGTGGCGGCGCACCCCTTGGCGTCGGTGATGGTGACGGTGTGGGTTCCCGGAGCGAGCTGGGCTGCCTGCGCGGCGGTTTCGCCGTTGTCCCAGCGGAAGGAGAAATCCGGGTTTCCGCCGGTGGCGCTGGCGGTTGCCTGCCCGTCGGCATTTCCGGTGCTGGCGGGTGCGGTGGCCGTTGCGGAAGCTTTAAGGGCGTCGGGCTGAGGTATGGCAGCCTGGGCGGAGGCAGAATTCCCGGCAGCGTCGGTGACGGTGACGGTATAGTTGCCGGCGGCGAGGCCGGCGGGGGCCTGCCCGGTGAGGCCTTCCTGGCTCCACTGGAACTGGAAGGGCGCTTTGCCTCCGGATGGCTGCACCTGGAGGGCGGCCTGTTTTTCACCGAAGCAGTTGATCTCAGCGGTCTGCTGTATGGCAATGGACAGGGGCAGGATATTCTCGGAGATTTGGACGGTGGCGGTGGCGGCGCACCCCTTGGCGTCGGTGATGGTGACGGTGTGGGTTCCTGCGGCCAGTCCGCTTGCATTTTCTCCTTTCTCACCGGTGTCCCACACATATTGGTAACCGGGAGTACCGCCCTGGGCAGCAACTCTGGCCTGCCCGTCCGTTTTGCCCGTACTGGCGGGGGCAGTGACGGAGGCTGTAGCAGTGAGGGCGTCAGGTTGAGGGACGGTGAGCAGGGCAATGGTAGTATTGCCGGCAGCGTCGGAAACCGTTACGCTGTAATCGCCTGCGGCCAGGTTTTTGGCCCGGGCCCCGCCCAGGCCGGGTTGGTTCCATTTAAAATTGTAAGGTTCCTGGCCGCCGGTGGCTTCCACCTCGAGGGTGGCGCCGGCGCCGCCATTACATTTTACTTCGCCGGCCAGGACGAGGTTGGCGGCGAGTTCTGCCAGCTCCTGAGTGATATTGAGGCTGGAAACAGACTGGCAGCCGTTCTTGTCCGTAACCGTCACCGCATGTTGCCCGGCGGAAAGTTTAGAGGCAGTAGGGCCGGTTTCCCCGTTATCCCAGCGGTAGGAATAAGAGGGCGTTCCCCCTTTTACCTTCACGGTGGCGTTACCGTCGGCAGCGCCGGGGGCACTTTCCTTTTTGACCAGGGTAGCCACGGCTTCCACTCGGCGGTCTTCAATGATGGCTTTAGTGGCTTTCGATTTTCCTTTAGCGTCGGTGACGGTTAGCAGGTATTCTCCGGGTGCGAGATTTTGAGGGTTGGGGCCTTCCAGCCCGCCGCTCCATTTGTAGGTATAAGGCTGCTGCCCGCCATAAACTTCGATCTTCAACGCGGCATCCTTACCGTTGCCGTTACAGCTAACCTCTTTGTCCACCAGGGGTGTTACCCTTATGGCAGAGGCCTTATCGATGATGTACAGCCCTTTATCCTGGGTGCCTACCCATATGGCATTATCCCGGTCGGCGGCCAGGCAGCTGGCAAATTGGCTGGTGTATTCCTGGGCAGGGCCAAAAATGGTAAATTCTTTGGTTTCCGGATTGTAGCGGGTGACGGCCTCTGAGGCGATCCACAGGTTGCCCTTGTCATCGAAGGTAATGTCGCGCAGGCGCCCTTCGGTTTTAAATCGGGGGATCTCGATGGGCTCCCAGCGCTGCCGGGCGTCGAGCGGCCCGACTTCCTCTTCGGTCATCAACCATATTTCCAGCCCCTTTCCGGTGATGGCCTTGATGTTGTAATCCCGCTGCAGAAGTTGCCAGCGGCCTTTTTCTCCGAACAGGACGCCGTCCTGGGTGCCTATCCATTGCCGGCCGGCGGCGTCGATATAAATGGCGTTAATATAGTCGGACTTGAGTTTGGAGTTGTAGATCGTGTATTGTTCGATCAGTTTCAACTCCGGCTCAACCTTGAACTGGTACAGTCCAAACTGGCTGGTTCCTATCCACAGTTCTTTTTTGGACGGGTCATAATGGCCGGAAGTGATGAAGTTTTCGCGGTCGAAAATATCGCCGGTGATGGCAGTCAGGCTCTCTGTTTTCCACCGGATATCCGCATTTCCGCCGGGCAGGCGCAACAGAGATTCCTCTCCTTCGGCCAGGTCCACCCGGGAAGCCAGCGTGGGGTCATGGACCTGAAACAGCCCGTCGGCGGTGCCCACCCATTTGTTGTTCGACTCATCGACGTGAAAATTGAATACGATAGCGCTGTATTTGATCGCATTGCCGCGATAAACTTCCATAGGGTCCTCCTGAGCAGCCAGCATGGTGCTAATGGCTGCCAACAGAAGGGTTAGTAATTTTTTCATAGTAGATATACTGCTTCTTTTGCTGCAAAAATCATGGTTTCCTTATAGAAAGGACACGCTGCCTTACCATTGGTTTGTCTATAACGAAATTTGGTGATGCTTTGTATTTATGGGACGCAAAGATAGGAGATTCGTTGCACAATAAAGGTGGGCAAAAAAAAACCGGCCACAGTGGGCCGGTTTCCAAAAGAGCTTTGAGAGGCTATCTACATACCAAAAATGAGGATATCCTTTGATACCCCCGAAATCTTTCATGGGATTATAATAGCATTCGTGGGATTCCTTATTTTGTCTTTCTTCTGCTTCCGAAGAAAGCGTCAACTGTCGTTTCCTATCGTTGACAATACAAATGTCTACAATCGGGAGAGCCTGGTGAAGTACAATTCGGTGATTTACTGAATATTTACGGTGCTGTGTTTTCAGATTAAACATCTGATAATTAGATTTTTAAGATGTTTCTTGTTTTCTATTCTGGAATTATACCGGGAAATTTCCTACTTAATTACTGGAGTTTTTTTTAAAAAATCGGCTCAGAAAAAAAATTGAAAAACATGAAATCAGTATTTCTCGGCCTACGGACTGTGGCCTACAAGGTGGGCGACATCGAACCAGCCTAATGTGTTCGGAGTCATCTACAACCCGCATTTTAAGATCGAAGTGTAGAACCCTGTCTATTGCAGGATCACCTTTTCTACCTGGACTCCTTCTGCGGTCCGGATCTCCAGGAAGTACATTCCCGGGGGCAGGCCGCCGGTGTCGAGGAACGCTTCCCGGGCCAGCACGGTTTTTTGCCGCCTTACGGCCTGCCCTGCCGGGGTGAACAGTGTGAGCTGGAAATGGAGCGGTCGTTCCGTTTGCACCTGCAGGAAATGGCGGGCGGGGTTGGGGAAGGCCGACGCGAAGGCAGTCGGGGCCGGAAGTGCACGGCTGCTGACTGTAAGCGTATCTCCCATGGCTTTCAGCGCGATCACCTGTTCGAGGGTATTGATGAGCAGGATACTGTCGGGGTTTACCGGCGCAGCAAAGGGCAGGATCATATCTTCCATGACGATGAGCATTTCGGCCAGTTTTCGGGAATTGGCAAGGGCGCCCATCCCTCGGCCAGCCGCTGCAAATTCTATGCGCCCGGGCTCAACGGAGCGCCAGAACTGAGCCTGGCTTTCCGTCGCTGCTACATACATAAGGTCGCCTGGAAGGGTATCCGGAAATATCCGGACGGAAGGAGCGATCGGCAGGGTGTCCAGGCCTCCGATGCTGAAGGCAATGCCGAGTGGCAGGGCGGTAGGCGGAAAGGCGCCGGGGTCGGGAACGATGTACTCGACGATCAGCCGGACGGTATCCCCGGGGGCGGCGACATTGGGCTCGAACCGCAGGCGGAGTTCCGGTGGGTTTTCTACAAAAAAGGTATCGGACAGGATATAGGGGCGGGGCTCCGGGAAGGCAAGGTCTTGCAGGCTGTCGTAATTCAGGGCGATGGCCTCGAGGTCGAAGGTATCGATGAGCCCGTTGCCGTCGGCGTCCACAAAACCCAGGTTGACGCCGCTCACGGGCAGCACATCCGGCCAGGGGATATTTTCCTGAGGGATCCACTCCAGGGATGCCGGTTGGCGGGGTGGGCCGAAGCGGTTGTAGGCGACGCCCAAAGGGAGCAGGTCGAAATGGTTGGCGCTGCCGTCGTTGTTGAGGTCACCCGGAAACATCACCTGGGACGGCGCTGCCGCTGCGGCGGATAGGAGAAAGTAAAGTAGCAAAAAGCGCTTCATTTTTGTAATATTGGGTTAAGGTGAAAACAGGCCCATGCACCAGAGCAAATTGATAATGGTATTGCGAAAACTTTCCACCCGGCAGCTGAGCCGGTTCGGAGCTTTCCTGCAATCGCCCTACTTCAATAAAAATACGGAAAATAACCTGTTTTTTGACTTCCTGAATGCTTTTGCTCCGGGCTTCGACGGGCCCGGGTTGGAGAAAGCCGCTGTTATGCGGGGAGGAGCACTGGATGAACAGGCCCTGTACTACCGGATGAGCGAATTGATGCAATTGCTGGAACAATTCCTCGCGCTGGAGTTCCTTCGCGAAAACCCACTGGAAGAACAATGGGCGCTGATGGAAACCTACAACCGTCTGGGGCTGGATAAGCACTACAATTCTGCCCGGAAAAGAGCGGAAAAGTTGCTGAGGCATTTTCCCTTTCAGGACGCTGCTTTCCTGCAGGCGCAGTATCGCCTGGCCGAAATGGACAACCGGCATGCACAGCAGTATGAGCGCCGACACCGGGAAGAACTGCAGCAGGCCGCCGATGCCCTCGACCGCGCCTACCTGGCGGAGAAGCTCCGGTACAGCCTGGAAATGGTCAATTCCGCACAGATGCTCGACATTCATTACCACCTTCGGCTGGGAGAACCGGTACTCAGGTGGTTGCAGGAAAATCCTTTTCCGGACGCCCCGCGGGTGGATATGTACCTCTATGCGCTGCTGATGTTGCAGGAGCCGGAAGACCAGGAACATTATCGAAAATTGTACCTCCTTCTTCAGCAAAAAGAACACATCTTGCCGCCGGAAGAACGGAAAAACCTGTACGCCTACCTTCTCAACTATTGCACCCGCCGCATCAACCAATACCGGGACAAGGCCTACTACGGCCACTTTCTGGACATCAACATGGCCCTGATCGATAAAGGGCTGTTGCTGGAGCAGGGCGCCCTGGCGCCCTGGCGTTATACCAACCTGGTGACGGTAGGGCTGGTCACCGGCCGGCTGGAATGGGCCTCCCGGTTTTTGGAAAGCTATAAGAACCTGCTGCCGGAAAGCTACCGGGAAAACATCTACAGCTACAACCGGGCGCACTACCTCTACTACGAGAAACAGTACGAAGAAGCCCAATCCATCCTCATCCAGATCACCCTGCAGGACCTTCTGCTGGCCATCGCCGCCAAAAATCTGCTGGCCAAGGTCTATTTCGAAACGGGCCAGCAGGAACTCCTCCTGTCTTTTCTGGAGGCCTACCGCATCTACATTTACCGCCAGGAACTGGCTAAACCCCGGCTCAAGGAACAGGCCCGCAACTTTATCGATTTCACCCGTAAACTCGCCCGGCTCGCACCTTTCGAAAAGGAAAAACGCCGGGCGCTGGCCGATAACCTGCCTCCCGCCACCGATATTCTGGAACGCGACTGGCTGTTGAGCATGATCCGGCAAGGGTAAGGGTGAAACCGAAAATCTTTTTAATTTAGGAACACATTCCGCTTACGTGCATTATTGATATAGTATGCCAAGAGACATCCTTGACCACCTGCCTGGTGAGAATGCCGCCCTGATACCTGCCGGCCGCGGCAGGCGCTTCTTTGCGTTCGTTATCGACATCCTGCCCATCACCTTGCTTATTGCCTGGGTATTTTATGCCTTCTTCGGTTTCGATGAGGCCCTGGATGGCTACCTGTCCGATAGAAGCGACATCGAGATGCGCCGGTGGTTCATCGAACAGCGCAACTGGATACGCTCTGTTTCCTTCCTGGCCTGGTTATTCTACTCTGTGGTGATGGACGGAGCGCCCTGGCAGGGCACCTTCGGGAAACAATGGATGGGCATAAAGGTCGTGGATGAATTCGGGCAGCCGCTGGGACAGAAGCAATCCCTCGTCCGCAACCTGGGCAAGGTGCTGTCTTACGTGCCCTTCTCCCTCGGCTTCTTCTGGATCCTGTTCGACAACAAGCGGCAGGGCTGGCACGATAAGATGGCCCGAACGTTGGTGGTGGAAAGATGAAGGCAGGAAACACGGCAGATGAGGGCTTTTTCCTGTAAGAATATTTTTTTATTCGATATTTGGGTGGATATTTTTCTGGCTCAGTACTATTTTCGCACAACACAGCAATATTGAATGAAACCTCACTTAATCTGGACCATCCTGCTACTTCTGATGGGGTGGAGTTGTCCATCCGCCTATGCCCAATCCTCCTGCTATGAACGGTTCCTTGCCGAAGGGCAACAAGCCTTTTCGGAGTACAACCTGGATATGGCCATTAAAAAATTTAAAGCAGCCAAGGTTTGTGAAGACAAACCCGCCAGTGACACCATCATCGACCGTTGGATCATTGAGACGGAAGCCAGAGTGCGCCTGATCGCCAACCAGCTTGAAGAGAACCGCAGAGAACTGGAAAACGCCAAATATGAGCTCGCCCTCACTGATAGCGTCAATGCTTCCATTGCTCATGCGGATAGCCTCCGGGCTGCTGGAGCTTTTGATGCCGCGCTGCAACTCTATGAAAAGGCCATCCTACTCGGTGACGAAAACCCGGGGCTGCGCCTCAACCTCCGTCCGGCTTATGCGGCGGCTGAGGCTATTAGGTTCCGGAAATTGGAACAAGAGCGATCCGATGGCCTGATAGAGAACGGCGATAGCCTGGCCAGCCTTGGGTACTCCTATGCTCTTAACGCATTTGAGAAATACCATCAGGCATTAGCAATAGGGGCGGACTCCGCTTTGGTGTGGGGCAGGATCAATGGATTGGTGGATAAACTTGAAAATTGCCTGGCCATGGAATGCTATGCGGATTTCCGGCGCAGCCTAAGGGCCTGGCAGCGGTTTAAACACAGTCTTAATCATAGTTTGAGGCAAACCGCAATAAACATGCGCCTGTCATTAGCAGAGATCTATATTCGAACCGGGAGAAAAGAAGCCTCACAAATTCACTTGCAATCCATCTACGATTCCAGCCCCTTGTACAACTTTAACCAGGCTTACCTCTCCCCAGAAGTAAAAGAACTGGCGGACAAGTTGAAACCGGGCAAAAAGAAAAATGAATTAGAGCTTTCTACTCAGTTCTTTCACTTCAATTATCCAGATGGGGGGATCTTCTATGACATCACCTCTCGTTATCAGGTGTTGGAAATATCCGGTGAAATAACCAACATATGGGGAGGGCGCCTCCATTACCGGAGATGGCTGGCCGATTGGGAGTATGCAGGTATTCTCTTAGGAGGTGGGGCTGCGTTCCATCGAACAGCTTTTTTTTCCACCTTGTCCCTTCCAAATGGTTCCCGTGTTTTCAACCTCAGGCGCGATGTGGAAAGGAATACTTTGTCTCTTCCGTTATTTGCCGAATTATTTTCCGGAGAGCTGGAATCTTTTGCTCTTATTTGTCACTTAGGGGCTTCCCTGAATTACTATACGGAACAGTTCGAAGATCGGGTGCTGGTCAATATCGATTTCAAGCGCCCGCCCGATTTATCTACGCCTTTTCCGGGGATAATGCCTCCATCAACGCACCAACTGTCCTTTGTTAACGACTCCCCACCGCCTCTTCGGCGTTTCCATGGCTTGGGGTATACGTTGTATTTTCAGGCTAATCTTCGATACGCCATCCGAGAGACAATCTTTCTTACGTTGGGTGCTCATTTACAGGATGAATTTGTTCCGGATGATGAGCCTGCCGGGATCAGTGAACAGGACCTGTTTCTAGGAGGGCTATTCAGAGATGGAGAAAAAAATACCCGTACCGTTACACTTAATTTCGGTTTGGGCTACCGCTTCTGAAGGTGGCCCACCTGGCCTGGCGCTACTGCAGTGTTAAAAATGCCCTTGCTTTCGTATCTTGCTAAAAAAATGAAAGCCCTGAAAATCATAGGGATCACGATGGGCATCCTGCTCTTCCTGGCAGCAGCGGTGTTGTTCGTACTGTACCAACGCAGTAACATGGAAACCCACGAGTTGGACGAGGCCGCCCGCCGCCAGGCGCCCGGGCAGTTCATCGAACTGGCCGACGGCCTGTCCCATTACCAGCTGGGCGGGCCGGAGGACGGGCCGGTGGCCGTGCTGATCCATGGGTTCAGCGTGCCTTTGTACATCTGGGAGGCTACCTACCAGCAGCTGGTGGAGGATGGCTTCCGGGTATTGCGGTACGACACTTATGGGCGGGGGTATTCCAGCCGGCCGGACGTTGTTTACGATGCCGCGCTTTTTCGCCGGCAATTGCTGGGGTTGATCGAAGGGCTGCAACTCAAAACGCCTGTTCACCTGGCGGCGCTCTCCTTCGGCGGGCCCATCGCTGCCGATTTCACCCTTCATCATCCCGAACTGGTGAGCCGGCTGGTGCTCATAGGCCCGGCTTATCAATTGCCGGCTATGGGTATTCCCCGCTGGATGGCCCACCTGGGCGCCGCACTGCGCAGCGAATCCATGGCCGAAGGACAACTGGGGGATTTCAAATATCCCGGTGAATTCCCCGACTGGGCCGAAAAGTACAAGGTGCAGATGCAGTACAAAGGCTTTCGGAGGGCACTGCTTTCCACGCTCTATGATTATGGAGCGGATATACCCGCAAATTACACCCGGCTAAATGAACTGGATAAGGACATCTTTCTGATCTGGGGAAAAGAGGATCAGACGGTGCCGTTCCGGTTCAGCGATTCCATCCGGGCCCGGTTACAGGTGGAATTTCTGCCTGTTGAGGATGCCGGCCATCTGCCCCATCTCGAAAGGCCGGGCCTGGTAAATCCCCGTATTGCGGATTTTCTTGAAAAAGGAAGAACCGGAAGGCCACCCCGTGTTTCGGTGTCCGACCCATCTCAGTACCACTCTGCTTTTCTGGAAGAACTGCGGGCCACCAGCCTGTATCCGGGAATTACCCTTCAGGACGACTGGGCCCTGGTCGACGGCCTGCCGGATACCACTTACTTTCCCAGCACCATCCTGCCGTTGAATACCCCTGTTACCTTTTCGGGGTGCCGGGAAAAGCGTTGCCTGGAGCTTCAACTGGAGCGCCTAAACCTCACTTCGATCCGCTATCGTTTGAATGCGGAACAATACGCTGCCGGGTATGGATACAGTGAAGATACAGTGTTTCTGGCCCCTTCCTTCCTGATGGCCTCGGAGGTGGATGAGGAAGAGAAAAGCGGCTCCTCCTATTTTTCAACGGAATACACCGGTGAAAACAACGGCTGCCAGATGGCCGTCCGACTGGGAGAGAACGATGAGGGCGAACTGGTGGCGAAAGTCCTCTACCGGTGCCCGGAAGGGAAAAAGGAGATCAGCCTGGAAACGGGCCCAAATTTGTATAAGCAATGAGCCTGCTGCAACCCATTACCGTCCTAGGCGCCGGCGTTTCCGGCCTGTCTGCCGCTGTGCGCCTCATTGAAGCCGGCCATCCGGTGCACATCCTCTCCAAAGAGCCGCCGGAGCGGTCCACCTCTGCCGTGGCGGCTGCCATTTGGTTCCCTTACGAGGCGGAGCCGGTAGAAAAGGCCAATCGCTGGAGCGCAGAATCTTTTCATGAATTCGTCAAACTGGCCGCTCTTCCCGATACCGGCGTACGGTTGATGGACTTTCTGGTCCTTACCCGCCCGGGGCTGGACAACAGCTGGAAAGATGGCCTGCCCGCCGGGGCCGTCCGCAAAGCTCATCCGGAGCAACTGCCTCCTGGTTACGAAATGGGGTACCTGGCAAGGGTGCCGCTGGCGGAAACGCAGATCTATCTGCCCTACCTGCTGGAACGCTTTCGCCAACAGGGCGGAACGATAAAGATCCAGGAAGTGAAAGCGGTGGAGCCTTTGCTGGAAAAGGGGCACACGGTGGTCAATTGCACCGGCTTGGGTTCCCGGGAATTATTCGGGGATGAATCGGTGTATCCCATTCGTGGGCAGGTGGTTAAAGTGAAAAAGGAAGCCCCAGTACAATCGATGGTCGACTCCATGGAAAAAGGCCGGTTGGGGTACATTATCGAAAGAAGCGACTGCATCGTGTTGGGGGGCACGGATTACGACCACGATTACAACCGGGCGCCGGCCGAAAAGGACACTCGAACCATCCTCGAGCGCTGCCGGCAGATGGAACAAAGGCTGGGACAACCCCTGGTGTTGCAGGCCCTGGCAGGGTTGCGCCCCAAACGCCCCGCTATCCGGTGTGAAAGAGAGGACGGCCGCAACGTTATTCACAACTATGGCCACGGGGGCGCCGGTTTTACGGTTTCCTGGGGGTGTGCCGACGAGGTGCTGCGCCTGGTGTAGCACTCCGCCTGAGAGATAGGGGCTGGAGGAAGGAGGACATTGAAATAGATTGTAATACAGGGTGGCCATTCTGTAGGGTTACCTTAAAATCGAACCATTGCCATGAGAACTCTTATTTTTTTGCTGCTCCTGTTGATGGGCAGCCAACTGTCTGCACAACAAGGCCCTATCCAGGCCCGTGCACGTGATATGGGTATACCCTTCGACGGAACTCCCGGCCCCCACAACGCCATTACCGACGTGCCTGGGGTGAAGGTGGGGTATGCCACCCTGATCGAGGGAGAAGGACGGCTCGAAGTGGGCAAAGGCCCGGTGCGTACCGGTGTGACGGTAGTGCTGCCTTCCGGCGATTTCAGCTACATGCGCAGTTTTCCTGCTGCCGTTTTTTCTCTCAACGGAATGGGAGAGATGACCGCCGGGCTCTACCTCCAGGATTACCCGCTGCTTTACGGCCCGATTGGCATCACGAATACCAATAGTGTAGGGGTTGTACGGGACGCTATCGGCAAGTGGTTGTTTGACCACTATTCTACAGGTGGGCTATTCGATTTCTCCTTCGGGCTGCCTGTTGCCGCCGAGACTTGGGATGGCATGTTAAACGATATCAATGGCCTGCATATTAAGCCGGAACACGTATTCGCTGCCCTGGATAATGCCCATTCCGGCAGGATCGAGGAAGGTAACGTAGGAGGAGGGACAGGTATGGTGTGTTATGAATTTAAAGGCGGCACGGGTACTTCCTCCCGGCGTGTCCGTGTTGGTACGGAGGAATACACCATCGGGGTATTGGTGCAGGCCAACTTCGGCCGCCGTCCCAGCCTTACCATTGCCGGTGTGCCGGTAGGCCGGGAATTGGCCGGACAGATGCCCGAGCTGAAAGAACCGGTGCGTAGTGACGGCTCCATCATCGTCATCGTGGCTACCGACGCTCCACTGCTGCCCTGGCAGCTGCAACTGGCCGCCAAACGCGTTTCTTTGGGTATCGCCCGAACCGGCTCCTACAGCTCCATGGGGTCCGGCGATATTTTTCTCGCTTTTTCCACTGCCGACACCATCCAATGGAACAGCAATTTGGACGAGCTGGACGCTTTGCTCAACCCTATCTTCCAAGCCACCGTCGAAGCTACTGAGGAGTCCATTATCAATGCCATGGTGGCGGCAGAGGCCATGGCGGGGATCAACGGCAATATCATTCATGCTCTGCCTCATGAACGGTTGCGGGAGATCCTGAAACTATATAACCGCCTGGTGGAGTAAGCGGATATCAGTACGCCACTAAGTTTTTCTTTAGGGCCTACCTTTCGCCCCTGAGGTGCGGAAGGTATACTCCCGGCCTCAGATGTCCTGGCATTGGAGCCTCGAATAAAACAGGAATCATACCGAATTTTTTAAATGCACGAGGCTCACCTAAAGCTAATACTTCAGGTGAGCCTCGCGAAATATTTCAGCCCGCTAAGCCGGGTGAAATTCACTCATTCCCTCATCTCTGTCCCGTCACGACGACCTTTTGCGTAAGGGTGCGCCCATCGGTAATGAGTTGAACGATGTACACGCCCGGCGTCCATTGGCTTACATCCATAATGGACTCCTGTCGGCCGGCATCAGCCTGGAAAGCCTGGCGGTAGGCCGCCTGTCCTGTGGTGCTGACCACCATCAGTTGAACGGCGCCGGCCTCCTGCAGGTTAAAGACGATGGAGAGCTCGTCGGTGGCCGGGTTGGGGAAGACTTTCATATAGCCCAGCTTATCGGGAGTAGCTTGTTCGCGTTGGCCCTCATTTTCGGCAGGCGCTGTTTCCGATGCGGCAACCAGCGTCGGTTCACCTACCCGCAGGCCGTTGGCGCAACCGCTGATCGTCACGTCGTCGATGTAAACGTTGTCGTTGTCGGCAGAGGCATCGCAGCGGAAACGCAGGCGCGTATTGGAGGTGAAAGGCCCGGGGATGACCACGGCGTCGAAGTACCGCACGTTGTTGACGAATTCATCGTTGAGGTTCCACTCTTCGATGGTGGTGTAGGTGCTTCCGCCATTGGTGGAGATCTGGAGCCAGAAGTCTTCGCTCGAATTGTCCATACTCACCGGAACATAGGAGAAGTCAACGGTCAGCTCGTCGTAGCCGGCCAGGTTGAGGTTGCCGGTCGACATGACGGAGGTGGACGTATTATCCCTCAGGCGGATGCTGTAGGCGCCGCTGTTGGCATAGGTGGTGCTGCTGACGCGCGCACAGTCGGTGCCGCCGTCGATCCAGATGCCCCATCCGCTCTCGAAAGTCTCACTATTGAGGTTGGTGTACGAACAGCCGCCGCCGCAGCCGGTGGTGGAAAAGACATAGGAGGCGCTCCAGGCGCTGGTTGTGCCGCCGCTGCAGTTGGACTGTACCTGGAATTCGTAATCGGTGCAGGCGGTCAGGCCGGTATAGCTTACCGGAGAAGTGAGGTTGGAACCCTGGGTCCAGGTAGAAGTTCCCAGCTGGCGGGCACGAACGTTGTAGTCGATGGCTCCGTTGGCGGCGCTCCAGGTCAGGCTGGCGTCTATGCTGGTGGGCGCAGCCGACAGGCCGGTGGGCGTGTTGCAAGGCGTCGGGCAGGCCGGGCAGGAACCACCGCAGTCTACTCCGGTTTCATTGCCGTTCTGGATGCCGTCGTTGCAAGTCGGGCAGGCTGGGCAGGAACCACCGCAGTCCACTCCGGTTTCATTGCCGTTCTGGATGCCGTCGGTACAGGTGGGAGTACTGCCGCCGGTACAGAAGGCCTTACTTTCGCTGGAACCGAATGCGCCGCCGGAGGCAATAGTGCCGGCTCCGTCGCTCAGGGTGTAGGACCCGTTGCCGTAGGCGCAGCAGATGCCGTCGCCGTAGGAATCCAGAATGGTGAACGTATAGTTGCCGGCGGAGAGGTTGATGTTCTCCACTACCGTAGTATTGCGCTGGCCGCTGCTGTATGGGCCGCCGGAGGCAACGGTGCTGCCGCTGGAGTTGGTGAAGCGCCAGCTCGTTTCAGTGGGGTAGTTGTCAAGGGTGATGCTCAGGGTAAGGGCCGAGCCGAAGCAGGGGCAGGCGGGGCAGTTGGAACCGCCGCAGTCCACACCCGTTTCGTCTCCGTTCTGGATACCATCGCTACAGGTGGGTGGGGTGCCCTGGCCGCAGCCATTGGAGGCCAGCAGGCTGGAGCGGAAGCCGCCCGGTTCGAACAGGGCGCGCATTCGGGTTTTCTGGCCCTGGGTGTAGAGGTTCATGCACCCGTCGTCGGAATAATCCATATAGTTTTGGAACATGTCCGGCAGGTCGCCGGTGCCCTGGTTACAGCTGTTGGGGCCGGGGAAAGTACAAGGAGCGCCGGTGTAGTTTGGCGCTCCGGCCGTCGGGGTGTCACTGACGAAGTCGTCGGCATTGCAGTTGCCGTCACCCCAGATGTGGCGAAGGTTGAGCCAGTGGCCTACCTCGTGAGTGGCAGTACGGCCGAGGTCGAAAGGGGAAAGAGCGGTGCCGCCACGGCCGAAGTAGCGGTAGTCGATCACTACGCCATCGGTAGCGGCGCTGCCGCCGGGAAACTGGGCGTACCCCAGGATGCTGCCGCCGATCTCACAAACCCAGAGGTTGAGGTAGTTGCCGGCAGGCCAGGCATCCTTGCCGCCGGAAGAGGCGAACTTGACGGCGTCGTTGGTGCCGAAGGAGGAAGTACGGGTGGAAGCCGTACGCGTGATGCCGTTGGTGGGGTTGCCGCTGGGGTCTACTGTGGCCAGGCAAAACTGGATCTCCGCATCAGCTGCAACACCCTGAAATACGGAAGGCGTGTTGGCGGCATCGGCATTTAGCCGCCGGAAGTCCTCGTTCAGCACATCGATCTGCGATTGTACCTGCGCGTTGGAAATGTTCTGCGAACTGTTCCGGTAGACAATGTGGACAACGGTGGGGATGACGATCGTCCCGGTAACGGCGCGCTGTGCGTTTTGCTGTACATGCTCCGTGTGCCGTTCAATGGACTGGAGGCGCAGCGCCCGCTCGGGGTTGTTCTGGATCTGCTGCTCCAGGTACTCCATGGTTCCGCAATTGCGAACCTGAGCAAAACTTGGAAGGCTCAGGCTAAGCAGGAACACCATACATAAAGCGAATGTTCTGGTTACTTTCATCAGGCAGAATTGAGTGGTTTAAATTAATAGATGAATTAATCCTTTACCGGTTCCATGGGGCAAAAAAACACCAGGCCTGGCCCAGGTACAAACTACCGGGCAGGCATCAGAAGTTGGGAGTAATAGAAGGATTTTGCCTTGTGTCGCCTCCGAATTGCGGCGATTCCATTGTCAGGTATTACCTATTTCTTCCGTCCTTATTTGAGGTTAAAAAATAAGATAATAAATTATTATGTAAATAATTAATAGACAGGCGATTGGGCGTCAGGTGAAGCTATTGGCAGTATTGTCCATTGTGTTTAAATGTATGGTTAAAGCGCCTAAAAATAGGAAATAATTTTGCTTAGCAAATTTTTTTTAGACTAAAGTATGGCAGTTTTTTTAATAGGTAATATAAACGTCATTCAATTGTTTGGCAATCAGATAATTGTGAAATAAAAAAGCCCCGGGTTGGAAGACCCGGGGCTCTATATAATAACCTGTTTTTGGGGCAGGAGCGCCGGATAAGGACGCTCCCCTGTTTTTACATTATCGTGTCACCACAAACTTTTTGGTCAGAGCCTGTCCATCGGCCAGCAGGTGGATGGCGTACACACCAGGCGCCATCTGGCTGACATCAACCGCAGCTTCCTGCCTGCCTGCTTCGGCGGTAAAGGACTGGCGGTAAACCTGCTGTCCGGCCAGGTTGGTTACGATCAGCTGTACCTGCCCAGTCTGCTGGTGGTGGAAGACCAGGTTGAGTTCCTCGCGAACCGGGTTCGGGAACAATTTCAGGTAGGAGGCAGGCGATTCAGGGGAAACCTGATCCTGTTGGCGGGTATTTTCCTCTTCTTTATCGGTAACGACTATATCAGCGCCGGCCTGGCGGGCGCCGTTCGTACAACCGAGGATCTCCACATCGTCGATGTAGACATAGTCGGAGTTGCCGGAAGCATCGCAACGGAAACGGAAGCGGGTAGTGGAGGTAAAGGTTCCCGTGATCACGATCGACTCATTATACCTTTGGTTGTTGTTGAAATCCGTTCCGCTGGCCCAAGAGACAAGGGTGGAGTAGGAGGCCCCTCCGTTAGTGGACGCCTGCAGCCAGAAATCTTCATTGGTTTCCATGCTTACCGGGTAGTAGGAGAAATTGATGGTTACCTCGGAGTAGGAAGCCAGGTTGAGGTTATCAGTGGTCATCACCGAAGAGGAAGTGTTGTCTCTTAGGCGAATGCTGTAGCTGCCGCTGCTGGCGTAAATGGAACCGCTCACTCTGGCACAATCGGAGCCACCGTCATTCCAGATGCCCCAACCGCCTTCAAAGTTGTTGAAATCTATGGTACCGTACGTGCAGCCGCCGCCACAGGGTGGACAGGAACCACCGCAATCGACACCGGTTTCATCACCGTTCTGGATGCCATCGCTACAAGAAGGGCCGGTGGCGCCGCCCACACAGAAATTGGTGGTTTCGGAAGCGCCGAAGGAGCCGCCGGAAGCCAGGGCGCTGCCGCTGGAATCATCCGTAAGGGAATAGGAGCCATTGCCATAAGCGCAGCAAATGCCGTCGCCGTAGGCGTCGTAGATGATAAAGTCGTAACAGCCATCCGTCAGGCAGAGGTTTTCCACCACTGTCGAGCCATCAGGCTGAGATCCGTAGGTGCCGCCGGCGGCGACTACGGTGTTGCCGGCATCCCGGACTTCCCAGCGTGTCTCCTCAGGGTAGTTGTCCAATACGATAGTCAGGGTTGCTCCATTCTCCTCGCACCCGCCGCCGCAGGGCGGGCAGGATCCGCCGCAGTCGACGCCGGTTTCATCGCCATTCTGGATGCCGTCCGTACAGGTGATACACGGGGCGCAGTCGGGCCCTCCGCAGTCGACGCCGGTTTCATTGCCGTTCTGGATGCCGTCCGTACAGGTGGGGCAGGCCGGGCAATCGGGCCCTCCGCAGTCGACGCCGGTTTCGTTGCCGTTCTGGATGCCGTCCGTACAGGTGATACACGGGGCGCAGTCGGGCCCTCCGCAGTCGACGCCGGTTTCATTGCCGTTCTGGATGCCGTCCGTACAGGTGATACACGGGGCGCAGTCGGGCCCTCCGCAGTCGACGCCGGTTTCATTGCCGTTCTGGATGCCGTCGGTGCAGGTGGGGCCGCCGCCGCTGGTGCAGAAGGCGGTGCTTTCGCTAGAACCGAAAGCGCCGCCGGAGGCGATGGTATTGGCGCCATCGCTCAGGGAATAGGAGCCGCTACCATAGGCGCAGCAAATGCCGTCTCCGTAGGAGTCGAAGATGGTAAAGGTGTAATCGCCGCCCGTAAGATTGATATTTTCCACTACGGTTGCGCCCTGCTGGTTGCTGGCGTAGGGCCCGCCGGAAGCAACGACGGAACCACCGGAGTTGGTGAACTGCCAGGTCGTTTCCGCCGGGTAGTTGTCCAGGGTGAGGGTTAAGGTGAGGGCGTTGCCATTGCAGGGGCAGGCTGCGCAGGTGGAGCCGCCGCAGTCTACACCGGTTTCGTCACCGTTCTGAATGCCATCATCGCAGGTTGGGGGTGTACCCTGGCCGCAGCCGTTGGAAGCCAGCAGGCTGGCGCGGAAGCCACCGGGCTCGAACAAGGCGCGCATGCGCGTTTTTTGGCCCTGGGTATAGAGGTTCATGCAACCGTCATCGGAATAATCCATGTAGTTCTGGAACATATCAGGCAGGTCGCCGCCGCCGTCGTTACAGCTGTTGGGGCCGGGGAAGGAGCAGGGCGATCCGGTGTAATTGGGGCCGCCGGCGGTTGGGGTATCGCCGACGAAGTCATCGGCGTTGCAATTGCCATCGCCCCAGATGTGGCGCAGGTTGAGCCAGTGGCCGACCTCGTGGGTGGCGGTACGCCCCAGGTTGAAGGGCGACTGGGCGGTGCCGCCGCGGCCGGTGTAGCGGTAGTCATTGACTACGCCGTCGGTAGCGGCGCTGCCGCCGGGAAATTGGGCGTAGCCTAGGATGCCGCCGCCGATATCGCAAACCCAAAAGTTGAGGTAGTCGCTGGCGGGCCAGGCGTCTTTACCGCCGGAAGAGGCGAACTTGACGGCGTCGTTGGTGCCGAAAGAAGAGGTGCGGGTTGATGCCGTCCGGGTGATGCCCGAGGTCGGGTTGCCACTAGGGTCTACGGTGGCCAGGCAGAATTCGATCTCGGCATCAGCGGCTACCCCCAGGAATACCGAAGGCGTATTGGCGGCATCGGCATTGAGCCGGCGGAAGTCTTCATTCAGCACATCGATCTGCGATTGTACCTGGGCATCGCTAATGTTCTCCGCACCGTTCTTATAGACAATATGTACCACTACCGGGATGGTAATGGTACCAGTAACGGCGCGTTGGGCCTGTTGCTGAACCCGTTCGGTATGCCGTTCGATGAATTGCTGGCGCAGTTCCATTTCCGGGTTGTCCTGCAACTGCTGCTGGAGGTATTCCATGGTGCCGCAATTGCGTACCTGGGCGAAACTACTGGTATTCAGCCCGGCCAGGATCAGCAGGCAAAGTGCGAAGCGTTTACATAATTTCATAAAGGCAAAATTGAGTGAGTTAAGAATTATGGTTTTATTTGCGCTCTTTCGGGTTTTGGTGTGTAGAAACTATTTGAACATCTGCTGTAGGATGCGCCACGGTTGGCCCGTCCAGTGCCTGCTTGGCAAAATGCTTGGGCCTTTGTTTTTAAAGGGTTTAAGCCGGAGGTGGGCCAGCGGTAGGCCCTGCGTCGCTCATAGTAGGTTTGGAAAAGACGGCTAAAATTAAAAAAATATTTTGCTTAGAAACAATTTTTAAAAACTTTATGAAGGAGTTTGCGCTACGAGGCCCAATAGGCGTTCGGCTCCTTTATCCTTCAAGGGGCCATTCCGGGCCATCTGCATTCGGCCTTCCCTCATTCCCCAATAATTCTTATCTTGACCTGTAGCACCAAATGCAGTCTCAAAAACCCGAGCCACAATGACGCCAAAAGAAAGAATTTACGATGCCTTCGGCGAATTGCTCTACCTGGTTGCCCGGGCCGACGGGCTCATACAGCCAGAGGAGGTAGAATCCTTAGAGAAGATCCTGAAGGGCCATCCCAAAGCCCGGCAGATCAAGTGGTCGTTCGACTACGAGCGCACCCGGAGGAATGACCCCGAAGACCTCTATCTGAAAGTTATCCAGCGCTGCCGCGAGAATGGCCCCGACCCGGAATACCAGTTCCTCATCGAGATGCTGGAAGAAGTCGCCCGGGCCAGTGCAGGCATCGACCGAGCCGAAAAAGGGGTGATCGAGGGTTTTGTGCACGACCTTACCGAACGGTTCAAAAAGGATATTCAAAGTATTAACGAACTGAAATTTTGACCTCATGCAAACTATTCTCGGCGCCGGGGGCGCCATTGGAGCGCCGCTTGCCAAAGCGCTGAAGGAATATACTGATGATATACGCCTGGTCAGCCGGCATCCGGAGAAAGTCAATGAAACCGACCATATTTTTACCGCCGACCTGACGGCCCCGGAGCAGGTCAATAAAGCAGTGGAGGGCTCGGAGATCGTTTACCTTATCGTCGGCCTGCCTTACGACATCAAAGCCTGGCGCCGGCACTGGCCCGCACTCCTGCGCAACGTCATCGAAGCCTGTAAAGCCCACGGTTCCAAGCTCGTCTTTTTCGACAACATCTATATGTACGACCCGGACTATCTGGGCAGGATGACAGAGTCCACCCCCTTCCGTCCGGTGAGTAAGAAGGGAAGGGTGAGAGAGCAACTCGTCCATATGATCATGGATGGGGTAGAGGCCGGTAGCCTGACCGCCCTTATCGCCCGTGCCGCCGACTTCTACGGGCCGGGTGTTCAGAGCAGCGTCCTGCAGGAAACGGTGCTGAAAAACATGATGCAGGGTAAAAAGGGGCAATGGTTTGCCCGCCTCGATAAGCACCATTCCTTTACGTATACCCCCGATGCCGGCAAGGCCACTGCTATCCTGGGCAACACCCCCGACGCCTACAACCAGCCCTGGCACTTGCCGACCAGCCATGAGCAACTGACGGGCAGAGCCTGGATCGATCTCTTCGCCCGGGTGATGGATGTCAAACCTGGCTATCAGGCCCTGCCCACCTGGCTGCTTTCTCTGGCGGGCTTGTTCGTACCCCTGATGCGGGAACTGGCGGAAATGGCCTACCAATACGACCGGGATTATTTCTTCGACAGCAGTAAATTCGAGCGGCGGTTCGACTTCCGGATCACGCCTTACGAGGAGGGCGTGAAAGAGGTGGTGCGGGTAGCCCGAGAAGGGTAGGTGTACTCGAATGGCCACTGATTCGGATGCTGTTTAGCCCTTTCTCCCGAAAAACACATTCTACAGTAGGTTTCCGGTATGTGATTACCTTTGTGGAATAAACCTATCCGATGACAACTTTCTCCTTTAATGAAAAAACAGCTATAGTCAGCGGCGCCGGCGCCGGCATCGGATTTGAGATTGCCCGGCAGCTTTCCCTGTCTGGCGCCTCCGTCATTCTGAATGATATGGATGGAAGTTTAGCGGCCGAAGCGGCGGGAAAGATCCGTGCGGAGGGGGGAGCGTGCCAGGCTGTGCCTGGAGATGCCAGCAACCTTGAAGTCATCCATAAGATGGTGGAAACTGCTGTTCGGGAGTTTGGGCGGCTGGACCTGGCCATTGCCAACGCCGGGATCACCACCTACGGCCGTTTTCTCGAATACAAACCGGAGCACTTTCAGCGGCTGGTCGCTGTCAACCTCCAGGGCTCGTTCTTCCTTGCCCAGGCCTCCGCCCGGCAGATGGTGCAACAAGGAACCGGTGGCCGCATCCTCTTTATATCTTCCGTCACCGGACACCAGGCACATCCCAACCTGGCTGCCTATGGCATGACCAAGGCCGCTTTGGAAATGCTGGCCAAAAGCCTGGGGGTAGAACTGGCGCCCCACGGCATTACCGTCAACGCCGTCGCCCCCGGCGCTACCCTTACCGAGCGGACCCTGCGAACGGAGCCTGACTACCAGGCCACCTGGAGCCGCCTGACCCCGACCGGCGCTGCCTCAACCCCTGCCGATATCGCTCATGCCGCCCTCTTCTTATTGTCCGGTCAGGCCCGGCAGATCACAGGCCAGAGCCTGGTAGTAGACGGTGGCTGGACGGCGGTCAGCCCTGCTCCGATGGGCCCGGATCCAACTGGAACATAGGTGGTGGTTTTTCAAAGAGAGTGCTTCCGTGTTTTTAGCTTTATGACTTCCTGCGACATCCTTGCTTCCAAGCCGGAAGCCGGGCCCGAACGAAGCGGTTGATGGAGAAAATACGAAGGCGTAAAACAGCACTGGAATGGTCGTTTTTTTCGAAATTGCCGTAGCTACAGTGTCCCATGATTTGTGGGACGTGCATTCGTGTTGAAAATTTCGGTACCCGTTTAAAGCAGGATTTCATGAAACAGCTTTTCGGCCTCTTTTATCTAGCCGGTTCTTCGAGCCGTGAGCCATTCCATCCAGGCAGGTATAGGTATGCTTTTGCCTGCTTTGCCCTGGGGCTGGCTTCTGTGCTTTCCGCCCAGATCCCGGCCAACACCATCGGGGCCAACCCGCTTGCGCTGAAATGGAATCAGATCCATACCGATCGGGTACAGGTCATTTTTCCGCAGGGACTTGAGGCGGCAGGGCAGCGGGTGGCCAATATAGTGCACTATCTTTGGGATAACCACGCCGAGTCCGTCGGAGAAACCCGGCAAAAAGTGACCATCCTGCTTCAGAACCAAACCATCATTCCCAACGGGTTCGTCACCGTTGGCCCTTTTCGGTCGGAATTTTACATGACCCCGCCCCAGTTTAATATCACGGCCGATTGGGTGGATGGATTGGCCATTCATGAGTACCGGCACGTCCAGCAACTGGGGAATTCAAAAAATGGCGTGACCCGGCTGGTGAAAACAATATCCGGCTCCTGGGGCTGGGGAGGTATGTTTGGCCTGGCGCTACCGCGGTGGTACCTCGAAGGAGACGCCACGGTGATGGAGACCGCCCTTACCGCTTCGGGAAGAGGGCGCCTGCCGGCCTTTGATATGGAATACCGTTCTCTGGCCCTCCATGATCTTCGCTATTCCTATGAAAAAGCCGCCGCCGGTTCCCTGAAGGATTTTGTACCTGACTGGTATAAGCTTGGCTATTACCTGACGGCCCATGCCCGGGAGTCCTTCGGGAAGGACATTTGGGCAGGGGTCGTTGCCGATGCCAGCAGTTACCGGGGGCTCTTTTACCCTTTCAGTAAAAGCCTGGAGAAGAGGACGGGGTTAAACCCCAGGGCGTTGTACCGGCAAACAATGGATGCACTGGAACAGGAATGGGGCGGGGATGCAGAAAAAAAGGCGGTTCCTGCCGTTAAGCAGGCCAATACCCGGCCCAAAAAGAATGTGACCCACTACACCAACCCGCAGTACCTGGATGCGGAGGCCCTTGTTGTGGTCAAAAGTGGTTATGACCAGGTGCCGGTTCTCATCGAGATTGGGCCTGAAGGGCAGGAAAAAAAGCTCACTGAACCGGGGATTATTTTCGACCCCCTGAATACCACCTTATCGTTGGCCGATGGCCTGCTGTGCTGGGCGGAGATCAGTTATGACCCCCGCTGGCGAAATAAGAACTTCTCCATCGTGCGCAGTTACAATATACCTGCCCGGCAGAAGAAAAAGCTGACTTCCCGTACC
The DNA here is from genome assembly GCA_020636405.1 of Lewinellaceae bacterium. Lineage (GTDB taxonomy): Bacteria > Bacteroidota > Bacteroidia > Chitinophagales > Saprospiraceae > JACJXW01. Next base: position 2,116,560 of record JACJXW010000004.1, read on the forward strand.
AAATATTTTTCTCCTGCCCTCTCTTCACAGGCGCGATGGATCGTAGCGGCTGAGGCCGATGAGCAAATGCAATACAGCCTGGTGATACTGAATGCGGAAACCGGAGAACTCCTTCGCAAATTGCCCAATCCCGACAATTACTTTTACGCTTTCCCCTGCTGGACGGAGGATGGCCAACACATCATTGTGGCCGCCCAGAAAGGGGAAACCAGTGCCCTGCAAATGATCCATTGGGAGACGGGAGCCGTGGAGTGGCTGACAGAACCCGCTCATCAACAGGCCAGCCACCCTTTTCAGAAAGGGGAATACCTTTATTTCTCCGGGGCTTTCACGGGCATCAATAATATTTTTGCGCTGCGCCTGGAAGATAAGGCGATCTTTCAATTGACCGATTCTCCCCTGGGGGCTTTCCAGCCGGCCCTTTCTCCGGATGGCCGGAAACTGGCGTACAGTGAATTTCATCCCAGGGGCTATAACGTCGTGGAAGTGGATCTGGATCAGGCTCTTTGGCGGCCATACGATGCGGGCCGCCCTCCCCGTTTCCGGTATGCGGAAACGCTGGAAGAGCAGGAAGGCGGAAGTATCGTAGATAAAGTGGGTAAGGAAACCTTCCCGGTTGAAAAGTTCAATAAATGGAGCGGGATCGTCAACTTCCACAGTTGGTTACCCTATATCGACCATCCCGTCTATGGCGCCCGCTTTCTTTCCGACAACAAATTCGGCACCCTTTCCATGGAGGCCGGTTCTTATTACAATATCAATGAACGAACGTGGACAGTCGCCGCCGGCGCCACTTATGCGGAGCTCTATCCCATTATCAATACCAGTTTCCTTTCCGGGAACCGCTCGGCGGTGATCTACAATTTTTCTGCCGGGAACGACACCACCATTTACTCCAATGCCTACGTGGAGGAGTGGCGGGAAAACCGGGTGTCCGGCGGTTTGGCCCTTCCGCTGAATTTGACTAAAGGCAATTTTTTCAATAGCCTTACCCTGCGGGCTGATTACCAGCGCATCAACCTGGACGTAGGCGGCAATTTCGATAACCCGGACAATTCCCGGGATACCGTGATCATTGGGCCCGGCCGGCTGGACGAGCTGTCCTTCCTGTTCCGGGAACCTTTGCAAAATACTGCGCTCAATGCGGTGGCACTGCGGCTGGCCCTGCGCAGTTTTCGCCGGACGGCCCTCCAGCACCTCAACCCCAGGCTGGGGCTTAGCGTCGACCTGAATTACCGGAGTACTTTTGGCAATAAAACTTACCAGAGCGATGTTTTTCTGGGCAGAGCCGGCCTGTTTTTACCGGGGGTAGGCCGCAACCATAGTTTGGTGCTCAATGGCTTGTACCAGCGGCAGGATGTCCTCGACAACTACCGGTTTTCCAATTTATTTGTTTATCCCCGGGGATACAGCACCGTATTTGGAGACGAGGTGTTCAAACTGGGGTTTGACTATCACTTCCCTCTTTTTTACCCCGACCGGGCCGTTGGCGGGCTGGCCTTTCTGAAACGCGTCAAGGCCAGCGTGTTCTACGACCATGCCTGGCTGACGGCGGATTCGCCCTTTAGCAATACCTGGATACAGCATTCAACCGGATTGGAGCTGACCTTTGACGTTCGGTTCCTACGCCTGCTGGAGGTGGATTTCGGCCTGCGCTACAGCTATGTACTGGGTGACGATTTCCTGCCGGATGGCGGGCGGCACCAGTTTGACTTTTTATTGCTGAGCATTACGCAGTAATCCTTCCACGCTTACTTCACCGACCAGATCACTGACTCCAGCGGTGCCAGCTTTACGGCCACCTTGCCCGTGCCGCCGGCCACCTTCAACTGCCCGTTATTTTCTCCGTACAGCTGCTCCATCAGCTCATATTGCCCGTTGGCCAGGCCCCATTCCACAATGATCTCCTCCGGCAGCTCCAGATTAAACGCATAGGCCTCCGCGTCATCAAAATTGGCCAGGATGATCAGCTTTTCCGCGGCCGACCAGCGCACAAAGGAGAACACCCGGTGGTTGTATCCTTCTGTGTGTGCCCGGTTGTAGGTATGGATCTCCCGGTATTCCCCCATCAGGGCGGGGCTGGTGATGGTGAAGTTGAGCAGGCGGCGGTAGAAATCGCGCAGGGCCTTTTCTTCGGGGGTGGACTGGCCGCCGTCGAAGGCCCCTCCGTTCATCCAGCGCTGGTGGTGGGGTACGCCGATGTAGTCGAAGATGGAGGTGCGGGTGGGGCTGCCAAATCCCGGATCCTCGGCGCCCGGCTCGCCCACTTCCTGCCCGAAGTAGGCCATGGTGGGGGAGGTGCTGATGGTGGCTGAGACTACCATGGCCGGCTTGCCCTTTTCCGCCCGTCCGGCGAAATCGGGGCTGGCGATGCGCTGCTCGTCGTGGTTTTCCAGGAAGTGCAGCATGTGGTGTTCGATGTCGGCCAGGCCTTTTTGTATGGGTGGCAGGTTGTCGGTAAGGCCGTGGCCCTGCATGATGTGCTTGAGGGTATCGTAGAGCTCTACCTTGTCGTAGAGGTAATCCATCTTGCCGAGGTGGATGTAGTCGCGGTAGAGGGCCGGGTTGTAGACCTCCGCCAGCAGAAAGGCGTCGGGATTTTTGGTTTTTATGGAGGAGTTCATAAAGCTCCAGAACTCCACCGGCACCATCTCCGCCATATCGAAGCGGAAGCCGTCGACGCCCATTTCCGTCCAGTAGAGGGCGATGTCCCGGAATTTTTTCCAGGAGTCGGGCACGTCCTTATCCTGCCAGTAGGCGTAGTGGGCGGTGTAGTCTTTCTGTCCGAAACCTTCGGGCAGTTCCGGAAAGTCTTTCGTTCCGTCCGGACGGACGCCGTAGTTGACCTTCACCGTCTCGTACCAGTCGTTGAAATCGGGCTGTGCCTTGCGGGAGCCGTTGCCGGTCCATTTGGCGGGGTTCTCGTCAAACTGGCCGTCGGCCAGGGGATGGGGAGCGCCGCCGAGGGGCTGGTAGCCGTTCAGCGGCTCCGGTACCCGGAATTTTTCGCCGGGTATGTAGTAGAAGTTGTTATCGCGCCGGTATTCCACCGTCACATCGTCGCTGGCTCCGAAGTCCTCCACGCTCTCCGGGTTGTTTTTGCCCTCGTAGCGGCGCGCCACGTGGTTGGGCACGATATCGATGATCACCTTCATCCCGTGGCGGTGGGTGCGTTCGATGAGGGCCTGGAATTCCTCCAGGCGACGGGCGGGGTCCTCCGCCAGGTCGGGGTTTACATTGTAATAATCCTTCACGGCGTAGGGCGAGCCGGCGCAGCCTTTGACCACGTCCGGGTCGTCGTTGGAGATACCGAAGGAGGTGTAGTCGCGGATCACGGCGTGGTGGGGCACGCCCGTGTACCAGATATGGGTAACGCCCAGGGCGCGGATGGAGTCCAGCGCCTTGTCGGTAAAGTCGTTGAACTTACCCACGCCGTTTTCTTCGATGGTGCCCCAGGGCTTGTTGGTGGACTTGGTGTTGCCGAACAGGCGGGTGAATACCTGGTAGACAACGGCCTTGCGTTCTGTTGTTTCTTGATTCACTTCTGGTTGGGTATTACTGGGAGTGCAGCCGGCCAGGAGTGTCAGCACAGCAGCTATGAGGAAAAAAAAATGGTTCTTCATTGGTGCGTTTTCCGGTTTTGTTTTTAGTTTCGAAGATAAGGCAAAAATAGGAATCCATTCAATGGCATGCTACGCCGGTAATTATTGTCCAAATTCCCATCCTGCCACTTATCCGGCAAAACCTGTCCGTTGCCCGGCTGGATGTGGGTATTGCCGGGCTTCTGTTTCAAATGCCTGTGAAAGAAGGCACCTTTGAGGCAGATTCAAATTAAACACCATTAAACCCCTTACCATGAGTAATCTGATCAGCGACCTCCACGTCCATTGCGGCTTAAAAGGTTATGCATCCGAAGGACATCCCGATTTTAAAGAGCATACCATCTGGGACTATTACCCGGCACAGGAGAAAGAACTGAAAAAGCTGAACTTTGTGCTCCGCGGAGCCATAAAGGAGATGGCCAAATCCTCCCAGGCCAACCTCGATGCCTGCGTGGAGTCCAACCTGCTGGCCCCTTTCCTGGCGATCTATCCGGTCGAGCGGCAGATGTTTGCCCTCGAGCCGCGCAAGCCGTTTAAAATGCTTTTCGATTTGTTGCTGAGTGGAAAGCAACACGCTTGCCTGGGCGCCGCCGTCGCCGGATTTCCCATTGAAAAGGTGGAAGCCATTCTGTCCAATGTAAACAATGGCCGCGACGAGGGCGTCAACTACTACAATCAGTTCCGCCAGGAGCGGGATTACCTGATCCGGCAAACAGCGGCCCGCTCGAAGAAGTTTCCGGAATTCCGCTTTGAGGTGGCCTCCGAATACGAGGAATTCCGCAAATCCCTGAAAGACGGCAAGACGATCTGCGGATTGTTGACCGTGGAAGGGGCCCATTCCTTCGGCCACTACCTGCACAATTCTACCTTTAAGAAAAACTTCGATGGGCTGCAGCCCGAGGAGCGGCAGGCCCTGACAAAGTCTTTCCGGCAGAATATAACCGAGGTCAAAACGGAAGACGACGGCCGGCACGCGCCCTTCTTCGTTACCTTCTGCCACCACTTCAACAACCTGCTGGCCGGCCATGCCCGCAGCTTTTCCGACAAATCGGACTTGCTCCTGGGGCTCCACAAGCCGGGCATGCGCCACCTGTTCAACCAGGAGCCGGGCCTGAACCAGGGCTTTTCCAGCCTGGGCAAAGAGGTGCTGGAGCTTTTCCTCGACCGGAAAACCGGCCGCCGCATCCTCATCGATACCAAACACATGAGCGTGGCCGCCCGCCAGGAATTCTACGCCGTCATTCGCAAGAAAAGAGAGGAAGAAGAGGACCGCATTCCCATCATCCATAGCCACGCAGCGATCAGCGGCTGGCTGACGCTCGACCAGGCCAAAGGCAAGGCCGAAACCAAGGACCTCGACAAGGGCCATTTCTTCAGCCGCTGGCAGATCAACCTGACCAACGAGGACATCCTCGAAATGTACGACTCCGACGGCATCATCGGCGTAGTGCTGCACGAAGGCCGGATGCCGGGCGAAGGCTTCTGCAAAATCGCCGGCAAATTGAAGAAAAAGATCAAAAGGGCGCAGCTCGCAAGCCCTCGCCGCGCCCACCTGGAACGGGAACTGAAGGACATGTACCTGAAGCTCGTCTGGTCGAATATTTTCCACATCGTTAAAGTGGTGAAGGAAGGCCGGCGCGGCGCCAACGGCTGGAAGATGATCGCTCTGGGCAGTGACTACGACGGACTGGTCGACCCCTTCAATACCTTCCCCGAAGTTACCAGCTTTCAGCACCTGAAAAGCGATCTGATCAGCTATCTGGAGAGCGGCAAAGAGGTCTTCTTTTCTGAAAACGGCGTGGCAAGAGCACTGCCGCAAGAAGAGGTAGCGAAACTGATGTTCGGCCAGACGGCGGAAGAGATCCTCGACGGTATCCTGTTCGGCAACACGGACCGCTTTTTGAGCAAGTACTTCACCGAAGCGTACCTGGGGAAGGAAGCCGGTGAGACAGACGAGAATGCCGGCCCGGATATTGCTGTGGCGGCTTAATTCTACTTTGTTGGTTTAAAATTCAGCCGCATCGCGGCTAAAAGACACCGGCTTGGGCGCAAGCCCGAGCCGGTGAAATAGAAGGCAATGGAGCTGCTGAGCAGCGGCCCTCTTATTTTTCACCTTTAAACTTTAAATCATGTTAGCAGTAGCTGAAAACCTGATAAACAGCCCCCGTCGGCCCAACAGAAAGCTGAAAACCCTGAAAGGCATCGTTCTGCACTGGACGGCCAACAAAAACCCCGGCGCCGGCGCCGTTAAGCACTGGGAATATTTCAATAGTTTCAACGATGGAAGACGGGCCTCGGCTCACTATCTGGTGGACGCCGAAAACATCATCCGTTGTGTCCCCGACGACGAAGTGGCCTTTCACGTGGGCGCCAAAAGGCCACAGTACACGCCTCTTGCCCTGGAGATCATGGAAGCCTCCAGAGATTCGCCCAACAATTATCTGATCGGTATAGAGTTGTGCGTCAATGCCGACAATGATCTTGTAAAGACGCGCCAGAAAGGCGCCGAGCTCACCATGCGGTTGATGGAGCAGTACGGCCTGGGCATCCACCAGGTGCACCGCCACCTCGACATCACCGGAAAGGACTGCCCGCAACTGGTCATCAATGGCAAGGATGAGAACGACTGGCAGGCCTTCCTTCAGGAAGTGGAGTCGTTCCGGGCCCCGGCCCCCCAACCGGTGGAGGAACCGGCTGTTGAAGAACCGGCGCCCGTCCCTGTCGTGCAGGGCCCCATTGCAGCGGATCCCATCGTTCCTGCCAACCGGCCTGTCGAGAAGGGAAAGAAACCCTCTGCCCCAGCCAGGAAGAAGCCCTCCGCCCCAGCCAGAAAAAGGGGCTTGGGGAAGGGCAAGTAAGCAGGTGGTCAAAATCGTATTGACGTTTCTGATCGAGGCTATTCTCCATCCTCTATTTCATCCTTGAAGGCGCCGCTGCTGCCGGCGCCGATCCCCAAAACGGCCATGGCGAGCATTATCAGCCAGGAGCCGATATTGAGCCCCGGTATGATCAACCCCAGGATCAGTAACAGGATCAGTAGAGGAGATAGTGCAATGATCAGCAGTATGAACAGTATAGACAGTATTATTCTTGATATTTTCCTAAGCATGATAATGTAGGTTAGAAAGAAAAAAGAGCGTCCTTAACAGGGTTCTCCGCTATCCGCCGATAACCAAAGGTTTGCTCTTCAGAAAATCCGGATCGTCCCCGCCGAAAGTATACAGGTTGGGGTTCTGGCCCCCGGGCGTACTCGCCCGGACAATCTCGTAAAACTCCTGGTAGTTGTTGAACCCGCCGGACTTCCAGGCGTCCAGCACGCCCAGGGTGAAGTATCCATGGGGCGGGACGGACAACTGGTCCTCCTGGGATAATTCATCATCCTGGCAACCGGAGATCAGCAGGACGCTGGCGGCAATCTTCGGGCGTTCTCCGGCGGGCGATTGCAGCCCGTCGTAAAAATTCTTGTGCACCTTGTAGGTGGCTGCAAGAGTCGCCCTTGGCACTACCCGCAGGCCCACGCCTTTGGGCGGTGGGGGTGGGTCGCCAAAGATGTTTTTGGCCACGGTGCCGCTGTGGCAGCTGTCCGAAAAGATGAGGATGCGCACCCCCTTCTTGAATCCCCCCCACAACTCGAACAGCTCGTCGTCGAGCAGTTGGGCGTCGTACAGGCACCAGGTTTCGTCGCGGCGGTCGCTTTTTTTACCAGGCAGGTCGCCGTCCTCCGCTTCGTCGCCGGAGATGTCCGCCACCTGGCTGCCGTGGCCGGAATAAGTCAGGAAGAAATAGTCGCCGGCATCCAGTTGGGTTGCCGCATCGGCGATCTGTTCTTTTACCTTTTCCCGGGTGGCCTCTTCAGTGAGCAGGATGTGGGTGGTAAAGCTCTGGGTTTTGGCCAGTTCCTGCATCGAGCGGGCATCGTCCTCGCAGCCTTCCAGCGGGCCATCCCAGGTTTCGACTTCATTGGCCCAGTAGTGGCCCGGATCTACCCGGTTGATACCGATGTGCAGAGAAATTCCTTTTGCCATGAGTTTGGTGTTTTTAATGATTACTTTACTCGTTATCCGAATCCCCCGCCTTCGCATAAAGCTACGGCGGGCGGAGCCGAACCTGATTACCCCTCTGCCATTCTCTCCTCCCGTTCCATGACTATGAAGCCCAGCAGCCGGCAGATGTTGTCGATCTCTTTATCGTACTTCGCGATAATGTCTTTTCCGTACTGTTCCAGCTGTTTGGTGTTCTTTTCAGAAGCATCGGACATATCCGAATAGTCCGCGTCAATCTCGATATTGAGCCGGTAATACCGGGGATGAGGGTTCCCTTTGGAGTCGATATAGTCCGGCAGCAGGTATTTCATCTGGTAATGGACGGACTCGGAAACGCCCTGCATGAAGATGTCGATCAGGGGCATGAGCCAGCGCAGCCCCCATCTTCTTATTCGGGAGTAAGCGTACGTCTTCCGGGTCTGGCCGGTGCCGATGGAGACCAGCAGGATGGGCGGGGCGAAATTATCGGGGTTGGGGTTGGCCGCCATGTCTCTGTCAGCAGCCAGTTCCTCCACCTTGGCCTTGAACTGGTTTTTGTATTCGGGGCTCTCCTTCCACATTTGCATGGCCTCCACATAGGCCAGCACGGAAGGGTTGTTGGCGAACACGCCGCCGTCGATCAGGGCCAGGTCCTTCATGCGCTGTCCGCGCAGCTTGCCGGTATACTTCAATTGCTTGGGAGGGAAATAGGTCGGAGCGGCGGAAGTCGCCCGTACGATCTCCCGCATCTCGAAATCCTCTTCCGGGTGTTTCCTGGCCAGTGACGAACGGAAATAAAAAGGCAGTTTTTCCTGGGTATTGTAGGAGGTGATCAGCAGGTTGGTCAGGGAGTCTTTGAGGCGCGCATCGCCGAACTCTTGCTTTAAAAGCTGCTCCATACCCCCGGCAGGGAAGAGGCTGGTAAAGGGCAGCCGCAGATAATTGAGCAAGCCGGGAAAGGTCTTTCGAAAGATCTTTTTCCCGTTCTTCCCCAGGTAAAGGCCCAGCAGGCCTTCGGCGGATTTTCGGGGCTTCCCGTTTTCATCGGCCATGGCCAGGCCGCCCGCCAGGATGCCGCCGGTGGAAGTGCCGGCGATCAGGTCGAACAATTCGGCAACGGGCTTGCCGGTGCGCTTTTCGATCTCGGCCAGCACCGTGCAGGGAATGATCCCGCGAATGCCGCCGCCGTCGATGGAAAGGACGGAATAGGAAAAGAGGGACATAACGCCTAGGGTTTGGTGAATAATATGAACTTATTCTTCATTAAACTATTTTGCCGTCTCCAAGCATTTATCTGACATGCTTTTGAATTTTGATAGGATGGTATCCTTAAGCGTATCTAAAAGCCAAAAAAAGGTAAACGCCCATCTCCCTTCCCATCCTTCCCGCCGAATACGGTATGGTGCGGCGTCTGTAGCAAGGCCGCGCCGGGGTCCAGGTTGGCTTTGATCCGCTCAAAGAATTCGTCGTAGTTGGCAAAGGCGCCTTCTTCCAGGGCCTTCAGTACGCTCCGGGTAAAATAGCCCTGGGGCGGGTCGCTTTCGGTATCCTCGAAGGACGATTGCTGGTCCAGGCAGCCGGAAAACAACCGGACCCTGGCCTTCACTACGGGGCGGGGCTCATCCGGGCGAAGCTGAAGGCCGTCGTAAAAGTCTTTGTGGGTGCGATAGGTAAAACCCAGGGTGGCGCGCGGCACAATCCGGGGTTGCATGCCCTCCTGCCCGGCAGTCAGGGTTTCCTCCAGGCCTTTGCTGACGGTGCCACTGTGGCAGCTGTCGGAAAAGATCAGGATGTTGACGCCTTCCTGGAATTCAGCCCAGAGCGCCCACAATTCATCGTCCAACAGCTGTTTATCGTACAGGCACCAGGTTTCGTCCCGGTTGTCGGAGACGGCTTCGGTGGAGGCGGGCTCCTCACCGAAGGAAAACCCTTTAGCGCCCAATTCTTGCTTTTGACTCTTTGATGGGCTGGCCAGCACCAGGTCCGCATCTTCCAGCTCATCGCCGCTGACGTCCCGCACCTGGCTGCCGTGCCCGGAATAGGTGAGCAGGAAGTGGCCGCCGGGCGGAAGGGTGCGCGCGGCTTCCCGGATGGCTGCTTGTACGGCCTTCCGCGTTGCTTGCCGGGTGAGCAGGGCACTGGCCTGAAAGCCATGTGCGGTGGCCATGGCTTTCATCGCCAGAGCGTCGGATTCGCAGCCGTCGAGCTCTCCTTTCCAGCCTTTATCTTTACTGGACAGGTAATGGCCCGGGTCTACTTCGTTGATGCCGATGTGCAGCGAGATCTTGTTGGACATAGATGGGTGTTTCAATGGGTTTAAGTGTATATCAGGAAATTAGCGGACGTCATCCTCCTCGTCGTCGTCAAAGTCATCCTTGAAATCATCTTTATAGCCGCCGGACATTTCAGTAGTGCCTATCTTCCCGCCGCCTTCTTTAAAGTCGTCTTTGAAAGCGCCCGACATTTCTTCAAGCTGGTCCTCCGAAGCGCTGCCTTTTTCCAGATCGTCTTTGTAGGCGCCGGACATTTTTTTAACCCTCTCCTCCGGCCGGCCGTCGTCCAACTTGTCTTTGTAGGCGCTTATCGAAGCCGTCTCCTTGCGTTCGTCAAAGCGCATTTTGGCCGGCCCTAGGGACAAGGAACGCTCTGCCAGGGAGACGAAGGCTTCCACTTCCAATCCATCGCCTTCCCAGGCTTCCGGATTTTTCTTACGGGCCTCCGACAAGTGCCGGCAAAACGCCTGCATCTGGCCTTGCTGGCCCATGATCTCCATCAGGCGCGCCACTTTGGATTGGCCTTCCATGCTATCGATGTTGACGATGGCCTCTTCCTGTCCCGCAATCCTAATGGCCAGTTTGCCATCTTTCCGGAAATAAAATTGTTTGCTTTCCATGGTTTTGAGTTTTATGGGTTAAAAAATGGAGGCCTTGCGGTTGTGCTTTCTTATTTACAGTCTGGCCCCGTATAATTTCAACAACTCCCACTCCCGGTCGGTTAACGGTTCGGTCCATCGGGCCTGGGTAAAATCCAGTCCCCGGACCCACAGTCCCGGTATATTTTCCAATGTCCAGTTGCAGTCTCCGGTGTCCAGGTTCCACTGGCGGGTCGTCGAATCCTGGGAGGCGGAATAGAGCACTTGCCGGCCCATCCTGTACCGGGCGGCGATGATGCTTTTGCGGTGGCCTTTGAATACTTGCTCCGATCCGGCGGCGTCGAGTGCTCTTGCCGGAGCTTCCCTGATCTGCCATTGCCGGATCTCCTTACTTTTTCGGGTGCAGCAGAGGGCCCTTTGTTTATCCGGGCTGTAACCGACGAACAGGACCATGGGCTGGCCGGCCAGGGTGTGCGTCCACAGCGGAGTGTCTTCCTCCCTTTCGGTATCCCATTCTTTCAGGTTACCGCCTTTGGTACCACCCGAGAGGATATACCGGCCGTCGAAGGCGATGGTGTATACCCGGTCATCGTGGTTGAAGGTGCGGAGCGGGGCGTCAGGAGGGGTATCTCCGGCCTGCCACAGGTTGATCATTCCCTGGCGGTGGCTGACGGCAAAGCGGTGGTCGCCCGGAATCGGGCTGAAGGCAACATGGGTGATCGCTTCGCCAAGTTTCGGATACCGGATGGGCTCCTGCTCCTCGTCCAGTAGCGGCCAGAGCAAGAGGTTACCTTTCACATCGGCCGACACCACTTGTCCGGTCTCTTGCTTAATGTCGAGTGAACTGACGGTTACCGGGTGCCCGGTGAAGCTCCGGATGCATATGCCATCCATATTCCAGACCTGGATGACGCCCCATTCCCCGCCAGAGACCAGGAGCAGTCCGTCCGGGCCCTGATAGGAGGCCAGGGTGTAAACCGGCGCTTCGCCCTTGAAGATCTTTTCCAGGCGGGGTTGCCCGTTGTCCTCCACCCATCGTTGCAGGGAATTGTCTTCCGAGCCGAGAATGAACCCGGAGCCATCCGGGAGGACCGCCACATCGTTGACCGGGCTGGCCTCCGGTTTGAAGGTATGAACGGGTTGTCCCCCGGTGGTGGCCCATCGTTTGACGGTGGCGTCCCGCGAGCCCGAGAAGAATTCCTTGCCGTTCGGGTGGAAAACGACCGTGGTGACCTGGCGGGCATGGCCGCGGAAGACCTGGGTTTCGAAGCACTCGAGATCCTCTTCCTGCCCTTTGACGGACCATTCGTGCACATCGTCGTCGAAGCCGGCCGCAAGGATGTCTTTTCCGGTTGGGCTGTACGCCACTTCGAGGATGGGCTTATCCTTCTCTTTTGCTGGCCGAAAATCATGCAGGAGCTCCCGGGTGTCGATCGACCATTCCTTCAGGTTGCCATTTTGGGAACCGGTAAGGATCTTTTTCCCACAAGGGCTGAAGGCCAATGTGGTGACCCCCCGTTCTTTAAACTCGCCCAGAAGAGTGCCATTCTCGGTGGACCATTCTTTCAAATTGCCGTTCGCTGAACTGGCCAGGACGGATCGCCCTCCCTTGAAGTAGGCTACCACCTGAAAGGGTTCCTGGTTGGCCTTTTTATTTTCTGCCTCCTTCGCGTCTACTTTTTCCATACCGGTTATTCTCCCGGAGGAGTGATAACTGCGGATCATTTTCCCCGATTCGACGGACCATTCTCTGGTCGATTCGTCCTCAGAAGTGGATAATACCCGTTTGCCGTCCGGGTGGTAGGCCACCGAGGTGACGGGCCCTTCGTGCCCTCTGAACACCTGCAGGCACTGGCCTGTTTCCACCGACCACTCGATCAGTTTGCCGTCGGCCGATGCGGAGATGATCCGCCGGCTGTCGGGGCTGAAGGCGATATCATTAACGCGCCTGGTGTGGCCGTGGACGTTGTGGAAGGTGCGCAGGTACTGGTTGGTGGCCAGCAGCCACAACTTGACCGTATTGTCCTGTGAAGCGGTAGCGAGGAATTGGCCATCGGGGCTGATCCGGACGCGGGTGATATCGGCGCCGTGCCCCTGCGGGAACCACTGCTTGGGAGAAAAACGGCAGTGGGCCCATTCGCTGTGTACGGCCTCGCCATCGCGGGTATTGCCGATGCATTCAATGCCGTTGAAGTCGAAGCCTTCCAGCAGGAGGTTCGACAGGTTGGCTCCGGCGAGGGTGCCCCGCACGTCTTTCCAAACGGACAGGATGTTCCATACGATCCATCCGATATCCCCGGGGTCGAAGTTGCCCCGGCATTGGTGAAGCGCTTCCTCCAGCACCGTTTTTTTATGATGTGCGGCCCAGGTTTTGCCCGCAGGTACCTGCCGGGGAGTATTGTCGTGTTCTCCGATGACTTCCCCCAGCATTTTTCGGATTGGTGCGGGTAATATCCGGCCTTTCAGGATGTGGGGCGGCTCGTTTTTTTCCATCGAGAGGTTGATCTCGTTGAGCAGGTGCCGGGCGACGAAGAACTCCTGGAAACTCTGGTGCAGAAAGCGCAGCGTGCCGTTTTCCCAGGCGAGGGGAAACAGCTCCTGGTTAAAGTCGTCGGTGATCTTCTCGAAGCGCTCGATCTCCTCGGTTAAGGACAACTTTCCCAACTGAAGCGCCTGGAGGTATCTGCGGTACGCTTTGATGTGCTGCCGGTGGGTTTTGAACTCCTTGAGGAAATCGGGCTGGCAAAAGCGCACGAAAGCGTTGCTTATTACTTCTTCGAGAAGCTTTTCGTTGATTTCCAGCAGGCCCTTGCACTCCATCTCATAAGCGATGTAGGGCACCAGGTACTGAAGGAGAAAATGAAAACGGGCGCGAAAATCCGGCCTGGCCTGATTGCTTTCCTCAAACTTGGCCATCTTGTAGTCCACGAAGCTGCGGAGCAGCTCCCCGGGGCGGGTGATCTCCGCCGCCGGTTCTCCGAAAGGTGCTGCTGCCCGGCCTTTCTGTACTTCCACAAAAAGGGAGAGCATCATCGGGTTCCTCAACAACTGGTCGAGGCGTGGATTGCCGGTGGGGAACGCTAAGCCGGCCTTACCCGCTTCTTCCAGGAAATATTGGATGCAGTAGTCCGTCAAAGGCTGCAATTGGAGGGTGTGAAAACCGGTGGCAAAATTGTGGCTGCTCGGATAGCGGGAACTCACCAGCATCTGCGCGCCCTTTACCTGCTTGCCCCAATCTTCCTTGAGGTCGATCAGCAAAGGCGTAATGTCAGAGGTGACTTCGTTCAACCCATCCAGCAGCAGCAGCAGCTTCGGCCCCGCCTCCTTAGGGTGAGCATTTTCCAGCCAATCCCACAGGGCGGTTTCCTGTTCGTTCTCCAGGGACCGCTCTCCCAGGTAATACCGGCCGATGTAATGGGTGAGGAACTTTTCCTGCTCGTCGCGGGTCGACCGGTTGTATTCATTCAGGGAAACGTATATGGGGATGGAGTCGCTATCGGGCATATTGAGGTACTGGCCCCACAGCCACAGCATGGATACCGTTTTGCCCATCCCCTCGTTTCCGAGCAGGAAGGCATGGACTTTTTCCCGCGCCCAGAGGTGGGCCAGAAAGGGTGGGGTGAGGCCAGCTACTTCCGTGGTATTCTCTTCTTCCGCATCTATATCCTTATACTCGACTTCCACCTCCGCCAGAATGTGCTGGGAGATCTCCAGGTCCCGGAACCGGCCGGCCTCACCGGTCACCCGCTGGTGGAAATTCCTGGACCCCCGCCTCAACAGGGCGGGGATCTCCCGGGAGGTGATGCGTTTCGGCAAGCGGGTCAGCAACAACTCGATCGACTGCTCGACCAGGCCCTGGATGTCGGTAATGCCTTCCTCAAACTGGAGGCCCTGTGCCTGGAGTGCCTCCAGCCTGGCCAGTGCCTCCGGGTCGGAGCCCCGCCCGATATTGATGGTGGAATTCGCAACATCCTGGATGATGATGTTGCCTTCGCCGTCGACAAAAGCTTTGTTATTCGAATTCATAAGTTTGTGGGGAACTTAAGTATTCACTTTTTTGATCAGGTTAGCAATGGTTCGGATGCCGATGGCAACGCCTTCCCCCGGGTTGGCGACAATGTCAGCCACTTTGCCCAGAATGTCCGGCGCATTCTCTTTGAGGGCATCCAGCCATTTCCGGGCGTTGGTTTCCTTTTCCGGGTTCTTTTCCAGCTCTTTTTGGGCATTTTCGGTGCGGAATATCAATAGGTCAGCATCGAGGCTAGGATCCGCTTCGGCCCTCTTTTTGATATCCGCCAGTATATCATTGAAAAGGCAGGCCAGGCCAGGGCCGGTGGTATGGGTGCTGTTATCAACCTCCAGGGAACTCCCTTCCCGGGCAGTGTTGGCATCTCTGCCCGCATGGGTACTGTTATCTGTGTTGGCCTGGTTTCCACTCTGGCTTATGTGTATTTCTGAGTTCGTAATATCCTGATTGATGATGCCGAAAGCGGCGGATATGGTGGCATTATTCGTCTTAAAGGTATTCACAACCGACTGCGGCACTGCTTCTAACTTTCCAGGCACGGGCAGGGGCGCACCGTCCTTGATCCCTTTGCCGCCCAGTAGTTTGGCCACGGGAAAGTTATCGCCATTCATGCGGAAGGTGGGGTGCTGGGATTCGCCCTTTAGCCGGCTTGCACTTTTGGGAACGGCGGCGGAAACATAGTCCATAACGCTAAGGATGCTGACCTCGGTGGCATCGGCAGTATGAGGCGCATGCCCGGTGAGGGCTTCGATGAGGTGATAGGTGAAAATGCTCATTTCTGGCTCATCCAGTATCCAGGATTTTTCTTCCCCCTGAGAAGACGCCAGTGTAGCCCGGCCATCACCAATGATGACATACCGTCCTTCTATCCCGGGAATCGGCTTGGAATCAGACTTTTTCGTTGTTGCACTGCCCGGAGGAGGAATGTTTTTCCCCAATTCTTCCCTGGCCGATTCATCGAGTACCGTTTTATCGGGGTCGGGCACAAAAACGGAGGGATTGGCAGCCCGCACCTTCACCGTATCCAGGTTGATGGCTTTGGCCTGCGTTGCGCCGGCCTGGCAGCAATCCAGGATGAACATAAACCGTTTTGGGTTGATGCCGTTGATCTTTTTCTTTAGATAACCATCTGTTATCGACGAATCTGCCAGTTCGGCAGGGTCCAATTTAGCATCAAAAGGAATTAGCAGGTGTTCGCTCTCTCCATTCTCTTGAAACCCGTGGCCGGAAAAGTAAAACAGGGCTGTGGCATCCTCGCTGGTATCGTTTTTGACCTTGCTGTCCAGCCAGTCCAGGCCTTTTTTTATGCCCTCCTTTGTAGCTTCCTTTCCCGTCAAAACGAATACATTTTCCGGATTATAAGCGCAATATTTGGGATTGATCAACACGTCCCGCACGGCATTGATGTCATTTTCCACATCTGGCAGCTGTGGTATGGCGAGGTCTTCCTGATCGCTGACCCCTACGAGCAAAGCGTATCCGTTTTCAAATTGATTATTGGCCATGATCTCTGTTTTTATTGGATTGAAAAAAGGTGTATTTAGGGTTTTGCGTCTTGGCTCGATCCGCCTGGCCTAGTTTAAATGGAAGCCGAAGGATAACCCGGGTGCCCAGCGCTTTGTCCGCAGTATCGTGCAGGTCGATGATCTCTACTTTAGCGCCTTTGGCCTTTCCGACTACCTTCAACCGTTCTTCGGTGATCGCCATGCCAACAGATTTGTGATTCATAACGGAGCCGGTTTTGATTTGCCGGGCTTTTTCTCTGCCTATTCCGTCGTCTTCAACCACACAGATCAAATGCTTTCCGGTTCTTTCCACTCGGACCTGCAAAAGGCCGGGGCCCGGCTTGGGCTTGATCCCGTGTAAGATAGCGTTCTCGGCGTAGGGCTGCAGGATCATAGCTGGAACCTGTATCAAGTCTGTGTCCAGGCCGGGAGACACCTGGATATCAAATTGCAATTTGTCCCGAAAACGCAGTTGTTCCAGGGCCAGGAAGTGTTTCAGCGTCTGCAGCTCGTCGGCAAGGCTGGTGGTGGCTTCTCTGGACCCGTTCAGGATACGGCGGGACAGGCGGGAGAAATGGATCAGGTATCTGGAGGCGGCTTCCGGCTGATTCTGATTGACCAGGTTTTCGATGGCATTCAGGCTGTTGGAGAAAAAATGAGGGTTGATCTGGGCGCGCAGGGCATTCATTTGGGCTTTCAACCTTTTTTGTTGCTGCCTTTGCAGGAGCACGAGGAAAGCCAGGGTTGAGATCAATAAAATGATACCGCCGATGAACAATAAGTTGCGCCGTTTGCGCCAGGCCAGGATTTCAACTTCCTCCCGCTCAAAAGTCACGAGCCGTTGATTCGTCTCCTGCAAAGTAATGGTGAGCGTATCCACTATCGACCGGTAATTATAGTTCAGAAATGCCTCCGGAGAGGTTTCGAACAGTTGGTCACAGTAGGTTTTGCCCCCTCTTGCTGATTCGGCCTGGGAATTACACAACTGGGTAATCATCTCCACCATGTTCTGCATCACAGGAATGGCCCCTTCCTTCCCCGCTTCAACCATCGCCCTATTATAGTAATAGAGAGCAGAATCCACGAACACGGGGTCTCCGGTCAGATATGCACGGGTATGGAAAGTTAGGCCAATGCGTTCGAACGGTATGTAAAAGTTTTCTTTCTGGTAGGATAGCCCATTGTTCAACGCTTCGAGTGCTGCGAAAAAATAGGATTCTTTTCCTTCGTCATTGTATCGTTGTAAATAGAGCAACCCCAGTTTGCTGCATACTTCGGCAACATTATCGTTGTCCTGGTTTTTCCTGGAATAATCCAAACTCTTCCGGTAGTACTGATTGGCTTCGTCAAATCGTTTGAGGCTGGTAAGGATATCACCGATATTATTTTGTACCCTGGCCATGGAAGACAGGTTACCGGCCTGCCGGTAGTACTTCAGGCTCTCCTGGTAATGGCTCAGTGCCTGAGCGGTATCTATCGCCTCATAGGTGTTACCCAGGTCGTGTAAGATCTCCCCAATGAAAGAAAGCGAGTCCTTTTCGCTCAAATTGACCATCCGGGCGGCCTCCATAGCCTGGAGCTGGTAATCCTGGGCAAGAGTGGTTTTCCCTTCCCGGTAATGAATAATTCCGATCAGGTTGTACGCCTTGGCCAGCCAGAACTTTTCATCCAGCCGCGAAAAGATCTTCTGGCTCATCTCCGCGTCAGCTAAAGCATCGGCAATGCCTTCTCCAAACTTCCGCTTGCGCTTTTTCAGCAACGCCATGTAATACAAGCTGATGCCTTTGCGCAGGTCCAGGTTTTTCAGGATGGCTATTTTATAGGCTTCATTGGCGTATTTCAGGGCAGCATCTGTATCGTAATCTTTGATTTGATCGGCCAGGTGAAGCAGGCTGTCCACCTTTTTTCGCGAATTAGGAAACGTGTTCATTTCCCTTATGATGGAATCAGCCCTGCTGAATCGTTCCAGCGCCTGAAGCGGCAGAGACGGGCTTTCAGCCGGTTGGAAGGATGGCTCTGGTTTGCACCCTGATAGCAGAAAGCAAGCCAACAGCCAGAAACACAGGCGCTCCCGAAAACAGAAAATGGATAGGAGAAGAAAACAGGGCATTATAATATTGGGTTTACAGGGCGAATACAATATTCATAGGCTCAATTTAAGAAGCCTATCTATTGCAATCCACAAGCTAGCAGTAATTGGCTTTATGGAACGGGTAACGAGTAGAATATTTCGGATATGTGGTAGTATAAACAATGGGTAAGATAGGGAATAAATTCAGATGTTCTCTGGATCTATATTGTATATTTCTGGACGAGTATTGCATATGGATCGCTATTTTTCGATTTCCCCCGGGCATAGACGTTTTTTTATCTGTCGAGCCAGCCTTATCCTTCAGCGGCCAGAGGCTTGGGCTGGTACAAACAATTTTGGAAAAACCAATTAAAAACCCGACCTTGATAGTAGGTTAACAGCCCCTGATTATGCAAGAAATACTCAACCTCTTATTCTGGGCAGGGACGATCGCCGGCGGGCTTCTGATCCTCCTGCTGCTCATCTCTATCTTCGGAAGTATGGATATTGGCGGCGACGTAGATGTCGACGCCGGCGGCGATATGGATGCCCATGCCGACGGGGATACCAGCGACGGCGGCCTCGGCCTGCTCAAAACGCTGCTTACTTTTATTTCAGTCGGCGCCTTCACCGCCCGTGCCATTTTCATGAATACATCCTGGTCCTGGACGTTGGTCATTCTGGCAGCCCTGGTGGCCGGAGTGGCGGCCGTTCTGCTGCTCACCTGGTTCTTCCGGTGGCTGCTCCGGAACCAGGAAGAAGGAACCTGGTACCTGTGGCAGGCCGAAGGGAAAGTGGGCAGTGTATATGTGCCTATCCCCCCTGAGGGCAAAGGAAGGATCACAGTGATGATCGATGATGTCAACCGGGAGATGGCCGCCAAATCGGATAATGGCCGGACGCTGGCTACTCACGAAAAGGTGATGGTGGTGGAGGCAAAGGAAAATTATGTGGTCGTGTCTCCGCTGGAGGAGTGAATGGGGATGAGTGATTATATTGCTATATTGTTGGTATTCAGGGGAGGTGATCAGATGGGAACGGCAGGGAGTGTTCGGAATTCGCTGTTCGCTATTCGCAAGTTCCTGAAAATCAACGGCACTTATTTAGAAGAGGCTGCCCGTCTAAGGTTGGACACTATTAGAAACAGGGGAGCCCAAGCTGCTTGCCGCTGTTGCGAACAGCGAATACCGAACCGCGAACTCGTCCAGCGCTAGGCCGCTAGCCTAAAAAGACACAGAAAATTGAACTATCCCTATAACAATCCACCCTTCAATCTACGCATTCAATAAAAAAACCATAAAATGATACTTCGCAAATTCATTTCACCTAAACTCAGGCTCCTCCTCTCCGGAGCCATCCTGTTCTTCTCCACCCCATTGCTGGCTCAGTTCGATGACGGCATCATGGGAAGTGGTATGTCCATTGTCCTGCCTATCCTTTTCGTGGTGGCCGTTTTTCTGTTATTGTTGTGGTTCTTCATCTCCCGCTACCGCCGTTGCCCGTCCGATAAGATCCTGGTGATCTACGGAAAGACCGGGCAGGGCAGCGCCAACTGTATCCACGGGGGCGCGGCATTCGTCTGGCCGGTGATCCAGGATTACCAGTACCTCGACCTGCAGCCCATGTCGATCGATGTAAACCTTCAGGATGCGCTGTCCAAACAGAACATCCGCGTGTCCGTCCCGGCGCAGTTCACGGTGGCGATCGGCAATGAGCCCAGCCTGATGAAAGCCGCCGCCGAGCGTCTGCTGGGCATGCACAAAGACTCCATCCGCTCCCTTGCCCACGACATCATCATGGGCCAGATGCGCCTGGTGATCGCCAATATGGACATCGAAGAATTGAATTCCGACCGCGATAAGTTCGTCACCTCCGTTTACGAACACGTGGGGGATGAATTACACAAGATCGGCCTGTCCCTCATTAACGTCAACGTAACCGACATCCACGACGAGTCCGGGTACATCAAAGCCCTGGGGCAGGAGGCTGCCGCCAAGGCCATCAACGACGCCAAGGTGAAGGTGGCCAAGGAAGAGCGCACCGGCGCCATCGGCCAGGCCGAAGCGGATAAGGAACGGCGCACCCAGGTGGCCGCCGCCGACTCCGCTGCCGAGATCGGCGAAAAGAATGCCCAGGCCGATGCGATCAAAGGCAAAAACCTGGCCGACATCGAGATCGCCCTGTCGGATACGGCCCGGCGGCAAAAGGTGGCTGAGGCCAACAAGAATGCTGAGGTGACCGAAAAAACAGCCGAGGCCGAAGCCCAGAAGGCTGCCTACCTGGCCCAGCGGGAAGCAGAAGAGGCCCGCAAGGAACGGGAACTGGCCGCCCGCCGCGCCAACGAGGTCGTCCAGTCCCAGATCGAAAAAGAAAAGACGGTCATTGCCGCCGAAGCGGAGGCCGAGCGCAACCGGAAAGTAGCGGAAGGGGAAGCGGCTGCAATACTGGCCCGTTACCAGGCAGAGGCCGAAGGTATCCGCAAAGTGCTGGACGCTCAGGCCGCTGGCTTCCAGAAACTGGTCGACGCCGCCGACGGCAATGCTCAGGCCGCCATCGGCCTGTTGTTGGTGGACAAGATCCCGGAACTGGCCAAGACCCAGGCGGATGCCATCAAGAACATCAAATTCGATAAGGTGACGGTCTTCGACGGTGGCGACGGGCAGGGCACAGCCGGCTTCCTGAGCAATATGTTCAAGTCGATCCCCGCTCTGAGCGAGTTCATGAACCAATCGGGCCTCAACCTGCCGGAATACCTGGCCAGGAACGGGGAAGCAAAGAACGGAGAACCGAAAAACGGGGAGCCGGAGCAGAAGGAGGAAGTGGTTAGGCCGGAAAAGAAGAAGTAACCGCTGTTCGGTGTTCGGTGTTCGCCCTTGAGGCAACCGAACACCGAACCTCCGAATACCGAACCTCCGAATACCGAAATGCGGAAATCCGGGCTCACCTACCTAAACCTGTTCAAGGATTCACCAGCGTGCCCGTAAACTCGAGCCGGGCAGTCATGGCGCCGGTCACCGGGTCTACATAAAACACCTCGTAGGTATAGTCGCCCTCGCCGGAGGCGCCTTCAAACCTCTTCGTCCCGTAGTCGATCCAGTACCTGCCGGTGCCGGCAAAGGGGCTGGTTGCTGTTGGGCCGGTAGTACCTTCAAAGGCGCCGACAAGTGTCGACCCGTCGGCTGCCGTGAAGATCGAGGTGCCGTCTTGATCCCAGGGGCCGTCTTCATCCAGGAATGTATCATACACATAGGAGTCGGAGTACCAGGTGCTCTTGCCCATATGAGTAGCGTTGCCTTCTGAGGGGATCACAATTGTAAGCGTACCCGTTGTACTCACTCCTTTAACGTCGGGGGAGGTGATGTACGTTGCCTTAAATGGCACCGTGGCGTTGGCCCGGGTAGTAATCATTTCATCGGCCGCGTTGGCGGGGATGGCCTGGTCCTTCTCGCAGCTGACCACAGCGGCGAAGAGTAAGGCCAGGATCGGAAGCAATAATAGTTTTTTCATGGTTTGGTTTTTTGATTTTTGAACGGTGTTTTCATATTGGTTCTCGGAGCATACAGGATATGTCCCAATTAACTGTCCTAATCTTGTTCCAGGAGCAGGAAACAGATTGTCAATCCGTCTTTACGAACTCTTGTGCTGCGAACCGGCTTCCGTCATGGACCTTTATGACGTAATGGCCGGCGGGGAGGCCTGTGATATCAACACTAAGGCTTGATCCCTTATCCAGGAACCGGAACCCCTTTTCCTGCAATTTTTTACCGTAAGCATCGAAAATCAGGGCGCGCCCTTCGTGAAATCCCTCTCTACCTTCCCATTCCAGGGTAAGAACATCAAATGCAGGGTTGGGATAGATCCGGAATTGGTTGTTGAGCCCCTGGCTCTGATCGGAAGAGATAACCGCTTCAACTTCCGTACAGTAGGTGTGCGAGCCGGCGACATCTTCCACTGTCAGGCAGGCCTGGAAGGAGGCTTCCTGCGGATAGATGTGCATGGGGTTTTCTTCCGCACTGGTAGCCCCGTCCCCAAAATCCCAGAACCAGCTTACTGGCCGGCAATCGGTAGCCTGAGCAGTAGAGGTATTGGAAAACTGCACCGCCAATTCTTCCTGTTGCGCAAAGTCGAAAACGGCAACCGGCTGGCTTACACAACCGGAGTTCTGGGCCTTGTTTTCATAATAGTATTCGTCGGACAACAGGTCCAGGTCGCCGTCGCCATCCAGGTCGGCAAGGGCGGTTACCATTACCGTATCACCGGTGGGTATCGGCGGCAAAAAGCTGGGCGCTGTAGTGCTGCCTACATTTTCGTGGTAATAGAGTGCCCATCCTTCGTGGCCAGTAGACAGTAGAAGGTGGGAGTTCAAAATATCGAGGTCGCCGTCACAGTCCCAGTCGGCCATAACTGACCATTCCGATCCATTGGGCGGCGGGACTTGCAGGCCGAAGGGGTCGTTCACGGGGCCGGGGAACCAAAAGCTTTCCGCATCGCCCATATTTTCCAGGTACTTGAAGACGGACGGCCGCAGCCCGTTGAGCAGGGCGTCATAGTCGCCGTCCCCATCCAGGTCGCCGAATACCATAGAGGCAAAGGCGACGTTCCACATGGGGTGATAAACAGCAAGGGTAGGGGTGCTGCTGAAGGCCGGCTCGGTCCGGGTGCCGGTATTTTCATAGTAGGAGATCGTGCTTGCGGCGCAGTGGTTGAAGGCGAAGGCATCGAGGTCGCCGTCATTATCGATGTCGACGAACTGGGAGGCGACAAGGTCGCCCGGCAGGCCAAAGGTCTGGCCGGATTGCTTGATAAATTCGGGGCATTCGTCAGATCCCTGATTCTCGAAGTATTCGAAGGACAGGCTCTGCCAGCATGGGGACTGGAAAATTCTGTTGTGGGCGAACAGGTCCTGGTCTCCATCGCCGTCCATATCGGCAAGGACAGGGATCAGCATTGCCCCGCTTGGCGTGAAGCTGGTTCCGAATGGATTCAGGACGGGATCGGCGAAAAAACCTTGTCCTCTTGCGGGAATGGCAAGAAGGGCTGCCAGCAATACCGGCAGAAGGGGGGCAAGTAATGCCGACACGGCTCGCCGCCTTGAGTTGGATGGGTAAAATAATGCTTTTTTCATGTTGAGGCCTTTTGGTTTATAAAAGATGAATTGGCTTGCGGCCCGGCGTTGTCTCACGCCGATAGCTCCAGCCAGTCTGTGATCATCCAATGAGCGATAATCTTACCGTGCCCGATATGGTAACCAATGGCATACGGGATCTCCACCGATTTGCCGGTAGGGGGCATTCCATTCATGGGGCCTTTTTGTTTGCCGACAAAGCGGGCGCGTACGATGACGCGGTTGTCTTCTGCGGTTACTTCATCGACCTTGATCTGGTAATGAGGAAAGCCGCTCTCGAGGAAGGTAATGCGCTCAGTTAACTTTGGGTCGGTAGTATATTGAGAAAGGATCTGGAGTTTATTCTCCGCATGGTTCAGCGCCTGGATGAAGTCGAGAATAAACTTTTTATTTTTCCCTGCTTTGTCCACGGTATTTATTTTTTCTTATAAGATACCGTTGGGAAAAGGGTAGGAGGTAGGCTATTTGTCCTGAAAATTTGCCTGCAGGTTGCAGAAGGCTCCTAATCGTTCTCTTTTGCCACCTTTTCAAATTCCGGTTTCATGGATGAGGCCAGGCCCAGTTGTTCCAGCAATTCCATCTGGTCGGCGATCATCCAGTGGTCGACAATTTTGTCGTCTTTGATCCGGTAACAAATGGCGAATGGCATTTTGAAATGCTTAAAAGTAGGAGGCATATCATCCAGGCTTCCTTCGTGCCTGCCGGACATGCTGGCCCGTACGAAGACCCTGTCATCTGCGGTAAAGATCTCTTCAGCCACAGCATTGTAATGGGGAAATGTTCGTTCAAAGAATTTGATGTGCTCGATCAGCTTCTCGTCGGAAACGAATTTACGGATGAGTTCTTCCGTTTTTCTTTTTCCTGCCAGAGCATTGTAGTATTCGAGGATGAACGCCCGGTTTTTCTTTTCTTTATTCATGATGGTTTTTTTTACCAGGGTAAGATTTTCGAAGATAAGATGGATTGAACCCGAATTGCTTGTGGAATGCCCGGGTGAAATGGCTTTTGTCTACAAAACCAACCTTAAAGCAAACTGCTCCTACATCCATTTCTCCTTTTTCCAGGTACTCTTTTGCTCTTTGCAGGCGGATGAAGCGGATGTAGCTGGAGGGAGGCAGGTGGATCAGCGGCTGGAGCCTCCGGTACAATTGGGTGCGGCTCAGGGCAAGGCTGCGGGCCAGGGCCCTCACATCGAAATCCTCCCGGCTTAGATTGGCAAGAATAATGGCGTTCACTTTTTTCAGGAATACTTGTTCTCGCTGGTTTTGCTCCCGGGCCACAGCTTCCTCCAGGCTTTTCATACTGGTGGTGTAAGCTTGCATGGACCGGCGGAGTTTTCGAAAAAACACCGGCACATCGCTTCCTTCTGCTCTTTGTTGGGCCGTCAGGGTATGCTCAGGAGCAGCATCGCCTTGATCTAAGGGGAGGGTGACTTCAAACCGGGTGCTTTTACCGTCAGGGCTCCGTACGGCTACCGGCAGCTGCAGGCCGTCGGTGATCTCTTTTAGGGCGCCCAGGTTTACGCCGGTGTTGGTAATACTGATCAGCAACCGTTTTTCACTGCTATCCTCCGGCATCTCGGCCGACAGGCGGGCATCAAAGCCTGAGGGTGTGAAAGTGATCACCCGGCACAGGATCTGGCCTAAGCTTTTGATGATTTCTTCGGGGTAGAAAGAGCATTCTACTTCCTCGGCTTTGGTTTCATCAGTCAGCTCAACAAAATTTGCCCGGGCGAAAGGCCTTATGGCTTCAACGAGGTGCCGAAGCAGTGGGATGATGTTCGTTTTGACAGGATACGCCATGCCCCTGAGCCTTTTATTTTTGTTCCAAATCTTAATTTAGTTTTTTGCCCCGGGGAGGGCAATGATATTCCTCAATAGGAAGTTGAGGGCTTCCAGTAAAGATCAGGGCTTCATCTTGTCAAAGTCCCTGGAGAATGACAAAGAGCTCAAACGGCCTCTGGTACTAGTTAAAGTAAAGCGCTCTACATTCCTTCTCTCTGCCCCGCACCACCCGCAGCCCATCCAGCGGCCCGCCCTGTTGGGTAACCACGGTGGCCTGCCCTTCATCGCCGTTGCGGCCGTAGTAGATGACCACCCAGTCGGTGATGCGTTTCAGCTCGTGCGCGCGGGCGGTATTGGAGAACAGCACCGTAAATTCCCAGCCGTCCTGCTCGGTGTGCAGGATGGGCAGCCAGGTTTTGTTCTCCGGATTGAACCGCCGGGGGGCAATGGTTTTCAAAGCGCCGGCCCCGGCTTTTTGCCGGTACGTTTTATCTATGGCGAGCAGCAGTCCCACGGCAGGCTTTTCCATCGGCTTTTTCGGTGGGGCTATCGCTACCTGGGCCCTGCGGAAGGCGTAGCCGCTCAGCAGGCCGGCCAGGCTCATCCTAACGGCTTCCAC
Organism: Lewinellaceae bacterium; assembly: GCA_020636405.1. Classification (GTDB taxonomy): domain Bacteria; phylum Bacteroidota; class Bacteroidia; order Chitinophagales; family Saprospiraceae; genus JACJXW01. Next base: position 2,142,187 of record JACJXW010000004.1, read on the forward strand.
GCGCCCCGGCCCGAAGCCTTCCACTTGCTCCAGGCGGCCATCGTGGGCGGCCTGTTCGAGTTCTTCCAGGGTTTTGATATCCAGTTCCCGGACGATGCGCTCGGCCAGCTCTGGGCCAATACCGGGGATCTCGTCGAAGAGGTCCTCCGGCGCAACGGCGCCCTGAAGGGTTTCCAACATCCGGCAGCGGCCGGTAAAGACATACTCCATGATGAGGCGCGACAGGCTATCACCGATGCCGGGCAGAGCCTGCAGCGCTTCCAGTCCACCGCTTTCGGCGATCCCGGCAATTTCCTTTTTGCTTTCCAGGATCTGCCTGGCCCCGTTGCGGTAGGCGCGGATGCGGTGGGGGTTGGCCTTTTGGACTTCCAGCAGCTCGGCGATGTGCTCCAGTACGCCGGCGATCTCTTTATTGTGGACGGTTGAGGCTACCATGGGGCAAATTATTTGTTTCCAATAAACGGATCAAGCACTATAAGTTAAACCAGATAAAGGATTGCAACAATGATTTTTGTCAACAATTTGTTTTAAGGCAGCCTCTGTACTCAAAAGAAAATCCACTAGGAGCCCATTAACTGCTTCTGTTGGGCCTTTGCTAAACCAATTTCCCCTCCTTCTCCAGTTCCCTTCGCACCCCCTCCTCAATGCTGCTCAGGGTGATCACCTTAGTCTTTTTCTCCAGGGCATTTAGAGAGGCGTAGCGGATGGCGTTCATGATGGCGCCGCCGCTGAGTTCGAAGCGGCGGGCGATGGCTGGGAGGCCCACATCCGGCGCCAGTTTAGCTTTTGGGGAAAAGCCGTTTTGCCAGATGCGCAGGCGTTCTTCCACACTGGGTAAGGGAAAAAAAATGATGGATTCGAAGCGGCGGGAGAAGGCCTTGTCCAGGTTTTCCTTGAGGTTGGAGGCCAGGATGGCGATGCCGTCGAAGCTCTCGATGCGCTGCAGCAGGTAGGCTACCTCCTGGTTGGCGTAGCGGTCGTGGGAGTCTTTGGTTTCACTGCGCTTACCAAAGTAACGGAGTCGAAGATTTCGAATGAGTTGTCCGGCGGGTAGCCCGAGGAGCGCGTTGAGCCTTCGGTTGAGCTGAGAAACGCTCAGGTGCATCTTCCCGGCCAGATACTCGACGCAAAAATCTTTCCGGATAAGGCTGTGGAGCATACAGATCCTTAGATCCTTCAGGAAAACATCTTCCCGGGAGAGTAGGCCTTAAAGCTTTTGCCGAGGAATCAGTGTGTTGAATGCCACTACTCCTGTTGGAAAGTGATTGCTGGGGTTTTGCATGGCAAGTGGTGTTTTTCCAGGCCATCTCACAAAGGTAACCCGGGGGCTTAGAGTATTGAATTTAAGGTGCCTCTGAAAAAGGCCGGTTCCAATCCCGGTTTTCAGGATCGACTGGTTGGACAGTAAAAACTCCTGACTAAGTACTCTGTAAAATAAATATCTTCTGCTTATGAACGTATCTTTCCGCCCTACCCGTCGTCTCGTCCTCGCCGTGATAGCTAAGGCTATCAGGCTCCGGGCGTTCCTCGGTTAGAACGAAAATCCACCGTTCATAAACGAGAATTTACTTAATTTACAGAGTACTAAGGTAGGAAACAAGGGGGGGAATGCTTTGGATAAATCTTGCAATTATCTGGACGGATATTGCGTATTGAGCATTTCCCTGTTACTTTTTCATTGGGCGTTAGGCCAGCCCAATGAAAAAGCAACGGGAAAAACATTATGGCATGCCCACACACGGCATAAAGCGCAGGCTGCTTTTCTTGTAATCTTTACTTTCCTTCACACAGCGGCAGTTGAGCCCCATGGTTTTATCCGTAGTGAGAATGGTTTCGATGGAGCGGGTGCTCTTTTTGAAAAGGAAGGATCCAGCCCGGGGGCCGTACTGCACATCCTCGTTGAAGCACCAGAAGCCGGCGGTTAGCCCTTGATCGGCAACGGCCATGCCGGGGGCCCACTGGAAGCCGGTGAATTCCAGGTTGAACTCACAGTTGCGGGCGTCGTCGCTGGTGAGGTAGGTGTAGGCCTTGTCGGGGTTGCTGTAGTACTCGCGGATGAGGTGTTCTACTTCCTGGGTGCAGGGCAGGCGCCAACCGGTGGGGCAAGTCGTTCTGGCCGTCACCCAGTTGACGAAGCCGCCTTTGTTCATGTTCTCGGTGGTCCACCAGAGCGGGCCCAGTTGGATGGCGTTGAATTTCTGGCTGCCTACGGTGAAAGACTGGCAGGTACGGCTGGAGGCAGGCTTGGCCTTTTTCTTGGCCGGGGCCGTTGTCGCTGTTCCCCCGCCGGAAGGCTTGGCCTCAACTTTCTTACGGCTGCCTTCCTTGTCCATAGTGGCGGGTATGCCTTTTTCCAAAGCCTGTTGGAATTCTTCATAACACTTGCCCTCGGGGCCGTATTTATCGATATAGCGCAGGTAGGCTTCCTGGCGGTCGACGGCCTGGCGCGCCATCTCGCAGTCATAGGTGTCGAGGAAGGCATGACATTCCTCGTAGCAACTGCCTGCCTGGCCGAACTCATCTTTATAGGCCTGGCAATCGGCTGCTTTATTTTCGGACTGCCGGGCAAGGTTTGCACAAACCACGGAATCCAGCAGCCGGAAGATCTCTTGGTAATGGGCAGAACGTGCATTGTCTTCATACTTGTCGACGTAGGCCCTCAGCAGTTCATAAGTGCGCGTTTGCCGGGCGTTTTCGTAGTCGACCACCTCGGTACAGGTTCCGTAGCAGGAAGCATTGACAAAGCTACCCTTCGAAAGGTATTGCCGACAGGCCTCCAGGCGGGCGTCGCCTTCCTTACTGCTCACCAGGGAGCATCTGACCGTGTTGGCCAGCCAGTGGCGGGTAGGGGGGATGATGAAGAAGAGCAGCAACAGGCCGATCGGGATCAGCCAGGCTAAATTATTCCGGACAAATTCGCCCGGGGAACCTTTTTCGGAATCCCGGATGGGAGTGCCCTGTCCTTGAGGAGTGGGCCCTTGGTCTTGCTCTGACATTATGGGTCGGTTTGTTTAAAGTTGTGGTCAGCCGGGCTTACCGGCTTTGTCAGAGCCCAATTTACGAGAAATGTTGGAAAAGGCCAAGGTATTTTGGGAAACGGTGGTTTCATGGTTCTAAGGCGCCAGGAGAATCCCGAAACCATAAAACCACAAAACCCAATACCGTAAAACCGAGTTATCGTCTACCCAACCGGATAGAAAAACTGTTCGCGGACGATCTTCCCGCCTTTGACTTCGTAGACGCAGACTTCGGTCATTTCTTCCCGCTTTCCGGTGGGTTTGTCGGTGGCGTCCATGTACATGGTAACGGCAAAGTGGGCGCCGCCTACAAGCGGATCGGACACTTTCATATCGTGTACTTCCATGGTGTTCGCGAAATACTCGCTTTTACCTTTGACGGCTTCCAGCCCCTTGACTTCACGCGGCTCGCCGGCAGCTTCGACACTTTGGACGTCCGGTGCGTAAAGTTCTTCGATGGCTTTCATGTTTTGGCCCTGGCGGCAGAGTTCAACCAGTCGGTTGGCGATTTCCTGTGTGGTCATGAATAGTGATTTAAAGGGTTAAATGTAGTAAATTGAACAGCTGCAAGATAAACAGTGTGTATATTGTTTGAAATTAAATGTTTGATATTTTTTGTTTTAAATGTCCGGAAAAATACATAGCATGAAAACGGCATTCCATTTCACTACCTTGTTGCCGATCGTTTGTTTCCTGCTGGCTGGCAGCTGTGCGCGTCCGGCGCCGGCAGGGGAGGAGGGGGGCGCCCCCGGCCTGGAAGGGTTGCACCAGGCCCTTGATGATTTCGACCGGGCTTATGCTCGGGCAGACGTGGCGGCGCTGGGCCAGATGCTCACCGAGGGATACCTGCACACCAATGGCGCCAACCCGCCGCTGGACAAGGACAAATGGCTCCAGTATGTGGCTTCCCGGCGCAAGGCCATCGAAGGCGGCAGCCTGGTCATCGACCATTATGCGCTCCTTGGCCTCAAGACGCGGCTCTACGGCTCATCTGCAGCTGTGAGCGCCCGGGCGCGCATCAACGGGCTCGATGAAAACGGCCCATTCGAGCACGAATACCAGGTGACCCAGCTGTGGGTGTTCGAGCAGGGCGCCTGGAAACGGGCGGCCTTTCACGATGGCCAGGTGAAATGACAAGAGCCGGTTCTATGTAATTGGCATTGCCCTTACTTGCCCAACTGCTCCACCACCAGTTCCGCTGCTGCTGCGCCGGAGTTCTGCTGCTGGCCGGTGATCAGGTTGCCGTCCTGGATAGCGTAGGAGGAGAAGGGAGCTGCAACCTTAAAGGTAGTGCCGGCGATCTTCTTCGCTTCCTCTTCGATGCGGTAGGGTTGTATTTTCATGCCAACGGCCTGGTCTGCATATTCTTCTTCGGCGTCGGCAAAGCCGGTCCAGGCCTTGCCTTTCACGAGCAGCTCTCCGTCGGAGCCTTTGGCTTCCAGCAGCAGGGTAGTGGAATGGCAGACCGCTGCGCTGGGCTTGCCGGCCTCGTAGAAAGCGGCAAAGAGTTTTTCCAGTTCCTTGTTGCCACGGTAGGTGTACATGGGGCCCTGTCCGCCGACCAGGAAGATGGCGTCGTAGTCGTCCGGGTTGACGTCTGTCAGCTTCCGGGTGTTTTCCAGCATCTGGTTGAACCAGCCCTGTTGCATATAACCCAGCGAAATGACGTCGTGGGCCGAATACCCGCTGGGGTCGGTGGGGTTCGAATAACCGTCCATCTCCAATTTGCCGCCTTCAGTGGATACCAATTCCACCTCATAACCCGCCTCCTGGAAGACCCGCAAAGGGTGGGTCAGCTCGGCGGCCCAGAAGCCGATCGGCCAGCCGGTTTGTTTGGAAACGGCAGGGCTGCTGGCTACCATTAAGATCTTGCCTTTGAAGGGGGCTCCATGCGGGTGTACATAGCTTTGAACTTCTTTTATCGCGCTCATTTTTTGTGATTTGTGGTATTGAAATTTTTATGGCTGAAAACCTGGACAAAAATAAGCGCTATACCTACCTTTGTCTATATACTGACCAACAAGTATGGTACTAACTTTCTGGAAAGCATGCTGATAATCAAATTGATACAAAATGCCTGATTTCATTTACAACGGGAAAGTATATTACAATCCGGTAGAGTTCGCTATGGACCGTGTGGGCGGCACCTGGAAGATGCCCATCCTCTGGCGCCTGAAGGACAAGGTGTACCGCTACAGCGAACTGAAGCGGTCCATCAAGCACATTTCCGACAAGATGCTCACCACCCAACTGCGGGAACTGGAGCAGGACGGCTTCGTGCACCGGGAGGTCTATCCGGTCGTTCCGCCTAAAACCGAATACAGCATTACGGAGAAGGGCAAAATGGCGATCCCCATCGTAGAGGCGCTGCGCAATTTCGGGATTGAACTGATGGGGCTGGAGGGGGTGGATGTGGAGCATTATAAGTGAAAGCGCTAGCGCTCCCTTCCCATCAGTGCCAAATATCATTGCTTTCTTCTCTCCCCAACCCGACCTTGTATATTAGTTTAAACTGTATGCTTCCACCCATGATCCAGCAAATAAGCATTTTACCGGCCCGGCCCTTGCGGCCGTACATAGAGGAGTATCATTGGATAGGAAACCCAACTGTTCTGGAAGATTGGATTGAAGAAGACAACTTGCCTATGCCGGTTTCCGGGCTTTGCTTTCAGTTCGGAGGAGGCCAGCCCATTATGATTTCACACGGAGAGGTCGAAAAGGAAAAATTACCCCCAGGCTATGTGCTACCGCCGAGCACGAAGCGCTTCACCGTGCATTTCCGGGGAGGCGTTCAAATGTTGGCCGTGATCTTTCGGCCGGCCGCCTTTTTTGAGTTCTTCGGCTGGCCCTTATACGAGTTTTCGGATCAGACGGTACCTCTATCGGATACTGAAGGGCGTGTGGAGTTCCAGTCTTTGCAGGAGCACCTACAAGAAAAGAAGGCTCCTGCACAACAGGCTTTAGTGCTGGATACCTATTTCCTTCAGAAAATCAAAAATAAAAAAGAGAGTAATCCTGCCATTCTCCACGCGTTGGCAGAGATCAACAAGAATAGGGGAATAGCTCGCCCCCGGCATTTGCTGGCAAAGAGCGGTGTAGGCTCCCGGCAGTTGCGCCGCCTGTTCAACGACCATCTGGGGATGCCACCGCGCGACTTCCTGCGTATTTACCGTTTTTTCTCGGCCTATTGGGCTATTCTGTCCGGTAGATTCGAGAACCTTACCCAACTGGCTTTGGATAACGGATACTACGACCAGGCTCACTTTATCCACGAATTTCAGGAGTTCACTGGCATGTCTCCCCATCAATTCATTAAAAAGCAGTTTTTGATCCTGGATAAGGTTGCCTGGAAGAATGAGGATAACTAAAATGTCCGAATTGTACAATCCAAAAAAAAAGAATGGTACTATTTTGGGGATTAACCTGTATAATCTCCCAAGAAGCTGGATAATATTCGAGTCTCCCAAATGAAATTTTCTGGATTTGCCCCTGATTTATTTTCAGGTGTGGCGTGCAGGAAGGGCGATTTTTTCCTCAGGCAAAATATTCCGGTGTCCAATTTCAATTTTCCTCTTGTGGTAGTGTGCTTTTCCTACCTTTTGCTTAAGTTTCGAGTAAATATTATGATGTCAGATCTGTAGTCCTTTCCGCTTACCTGAACATCCAATCCGGCCATAACCATGCCTGGCCAACGTCAAGGGCATTGTCGTTGAGGCCAGGCCTATTCTTTGGGGAGAAAATATATTGTTATGGCTAAAATACTTGCCTTTTATCTTCTTCTTGGGCTGGCGTTTTTAGCTCCGGCTGCGGCATTCGCTTATGTTAAATCCGCTCAAACTTCCGTTTCGGTTCATCTGGGAAACTCCTCCCGGACCGATCAACAATCAGTAAAGAAGATCTGGCTGGAACGCCTTGCCCTGCGCAAAGCAGAGAAAAAGCTAAAGCGGAACAGCCCACCCGCAGGAGAAGGGCGGCGAATGGAAGGGTTTTCCGTCGCCAGCGCGGTGCTGGCCCTACTGGGGTTGTTGCTGCTTTTTAGCGAGATTGGGGGTATCGGAGCCGGCCTGATCCTCCTGGCAGGCCTGCTGGGCCTGGCCGGGCTCATCCGGATAGGCAGCCAAAAAGGGCGGTTCAGAAGGGGAAGCATCGCTCTGGCCATCCTGGGCCTGATCCTGGGCGGGCTGTTGCTGGCTGTGGTGATCAGCTTTGGCTCGCAAAAGTGAGTTGGGGATTTTTTTTACCCGGCCGAAGCCCCTCCGGCTTTCGTCCGAAATTATTGATCCTTCCGGGCTGGTGGAACATCTTGATGGCCGATACCGTTGAAAATGCATCAACGACAACCATTTTTTCGCAACAATAACCGACCATCATGCAAGAACCTCTTGATTCCTATGAAACCAGAGACGGATTGATCCCCGACAAGGACGAATTGATGTGGTCCACCTTTGCCCACCTTGGGTTTCTTGCCGGGCTGGCTATCCCCTTTGGCAATATCCTGGCGCCACTGGTCATCTGGCTGGTCTTCAAAGACCGTTCCTCTTATGTCGATTACCACGGCAAGGAAGCGCTCAATTTCCAGATCACCATCACCCTGGCAATTATCGCCAGCGGTATACTGATCCTCCTGATCATCGGCATTTTCCTGCTGATCGCCGTGGTGCTTCTCGCCTTGGTGCTGTCGATCGTCGCCGCAGTCAAAGCCAACAACGGAGAATATTACGAATACCCTTTCTCCATCCGGTTCATACGATAATCTTTCGCATAGTCGGCGTTCCTTCCGGACAGGCAATAACCTCAGCCGGGAGGAACGCCCCAACCTCCAAACGCCCCAACCTCCAAACGTCCAAACCTCCCCACGCCCAAACCTCCCAACGCCCAAACCTCCCAACCTCCCAACCCCCCCTCAACAAATTCCCCGTTTTTTGGCCCGTTTACCGGATACCTGGTTATTTTTACACCTGGACAGGTGTGTATGGTCCGCCAGTAACCTATGAACGACAGAGCCAGAATGAAAACGCTTTTTATTGAAGCCCTAATCCTTCTCACCTTCTTCTCTTGCTCCCGGCCGGAGCCGGAGATCGGCTTTTATTACTGGAAGTCTGCGTTTGGACTTTCGGAAACCGAGAAACACGTCCTCGATACCCTTGCAGTGAAGCGCTTGTATGTCAAATTTATGGATGTGGATGCCGAGGGCGGCCGCGTGGCGCCCAAAGCGCCGGTGCGCTTTGCGGAAGGAGCCCCGGAAGGCTATGAGGTCGTACCCTGTGTTTTCATCACCAACCGGGCCTTTCAGGGCAAGCAGGATCCCGAAATACTGGCAAAGCAGGTATGGGATTTTATACAACAGATCAATGCCCGCTATGGCCTGGAGCCAAGGGAATACCAGTTTGATTGCGATTGGAGCCCATCGACCAGGGAGGCATATTTTGTTTTCCTTCGGCGCATTGGCCAGCTGGCCAGCGGGGCATTGGTCTCTGCTACCATTCGGCTGCATCAGTTCCGGGCTCCGGAAGAAACGGGGGTGCCGCCGGTAGACAAGGGAACGCTGATGTATTACAATATGGGCGACATTGAGGACGTTCAGGAAAGCAATAGCCTGCTGAACAATCCAAAGGGCTTTGCATATCTGGTGGAAAAGGAGTATCCCTTGCCGCTGGATGTGGCGCTGCCTCTGTTTTCCTGGGCCCTGGCCTATCGCCTCGGTGAGTTGGAGTCTATCATCAACTTGTCCGACCAGAAGGTACTGGATACGGAGCCCCGCCTGGAGAAAATAGGCCAGGTGGTATATCAGGTTAAGGAAAACTTTTATTTTGAAGGGCATTATCTCAACGACGGAGACCTTGTGCGTTTTGAATATCCGGACAGGCAAAGCCTCGAAGATGCTGCGGCAAGGCTCCGAAAAATAAAAAGTAAAAGTGGACGCATCCTCTTTTTTCATCTCGACGAAGCGCTTATTCAGAATTATCCGCCCGGTTTTCTGTACCACCTTGCTGGGTATTTTTAGTAGCCTGGCACTACCGCGGCAGGCGCTGGCCTGCGGGCCGATCGACGAATCCTATCATTTTTTCAATCTCTTTGTCCCGGAATGGCTGTTCGGGCAGGAATACAGCCCGGTTTTTTATACCAGCAGTACCTTCAGTAACCTGTGGAGCAGCCCGGATTACAGCGGGGACAATACGCAGGCATGGCTGGATTTTTTCCGCAACGATGTTGATAAGGAAGCCCTGGATCGCGTGCTTACCGGCAGTTACACGGAAAACTACGGCAGCATTGAACGGGATGCCCTGATCCGGTCCGTACTCTTCCAGGGTCAGCTCTTCCGCCCGGGCAGGTGAAAGCCACCAGGAATACCTCCTGATGGCCTGGAGATCGAGAAGCTGGCGAACAAGGCGGCGCAGAGCTGGTATTACGAGCCCGATACGCTGAGCCAGGAGGATGGAGCAGCGCTGATCGCCCGCCTGGAAACGGCACTAAAGAAAGAGCGGTATCCCTTCCTCCAGGAACGCTATGCCTTTCAGCTGGTCAAGAGTTACCGGCACAATGGCCAGCCGGAGAAGGCCATCGAGGCGTTCAATACCCACTTCAAGAACAAAAAGCCGGCAGGCCTTACTACTACTACTGGGCGCTTGACCACCTGGCGGGATTGCAGCTGCAACGAGGCGACGAGGCACAGGGCTTCTACAACTTTCTCACCGTATTCAGAGATTGCCGCAGCCGCCGGCATAGCGCCTATTACAGCTTTAACATTTCCTCGCAGGAAGTTTGGGACGATACTTACAGCCTCTGCCAAAGCCCGGAGGAAAAGGCGCTGATGCATTTTCTGCGCGGAAGTAAAGATGGCGTTCTCGGTATGCACGACGCCGAACAGATCTTCAGCCTGGTAAAATCACGAATGGCTGAAACTGCTCTTCGCCCGCGAGATCAATAAACTGGAGAGCCTTAACCTGTCCTATTTCAGTGACGAGCCCCTCGATCTGCTGTTCCAAAACCTGGCGGGTAACGGCACCCTGCTCAAAAACCAGGAACAGGCCGATTATACCGGGCGGTTGCTGCAACTGGCTTCCACGCTTTATTACAACTACCGCGGCGACCATTTCTGGGGCGCTGCTAAAGCCTATCTGGAGTTCCTGCTGGTACTGTCTGACAGCGCGCGTACCACTCTGGCGGAAAACCAGGATATGAAAGTACCAGTACGCAAAGGTGAAACGGGAGCTTGAACTGGCCTCTTCATCTTAGAGCGAGACACCTTTTCAGCTGAAGAGGAAGGACATATTGCCCAGGAGATCGTCGAAATTTTCGACGATGGGCAAGCCTCATTTTACTCGGACCGCAACAATGAGGAGTTCATCCTCGACCTGCTGGTATACAAAGCACGGCAGCGAGGCGATGCCCTCATGGTACTGATTTCCTAGCCGTTCCCTGCTCAGCGAATTTAAGATTGACCCCCGGATGAGCCGGGTCGATTCGCTGCTGGATTTTTTCCGCATACCTTACCCATACCACCCTTGAAGTGCTGGCCCTGAAACACTACGTCGGCAACAGGGAGGATTGGGAGCTGTTCCGCGAAAACCCGCGTGCTCAGATGGAAAAACTGGAGGCCGCTGTCCTCGATATCAAAGGCACCCTGCTCATGCGCGACCCCTCCCGCCTGGAGGAAGCCCTGGCCATTTTCGAGGCTCTGCCGAAGGGATATGACTTCCCACTGGAACACAACCCCTTCAACATGAGTATCCGGGATTGCGTTTGGGGCTGCACGCCCCGCACCAGCACTGCCTACACCCGAAATACTTTCATCCGTAAATTGATCGAGATCCGGGATATCGCCCGGAATACCAGCAGCGCCACCGATTACTACCTGCTGGGCAATGCCTACTACAACATGTCTTATTTCGGCCCGGCCTTCTATATGATGAACTACTTCCGCAGCGGGGCCTATTTTTCCGGATATTGGGATAATGCGCAGGCGCTGGATTACTATCAGAAAGCCCTGCAGTACGCTCCGGACCGGGAATCCGCCGCCCGGTACTGTTTCATGGCCGCTAAAGCGGAGCAGAACCTCTTCTTCAAAAACAGAACGGAAAACCGGCCGGATGATGACTACTGGTGGGGCAAATACACCATAGACGAATGGGACCCGGATGGCTACGCACAATTCCATCAGGACATCAAGAAACAGGGATACAGAAAATACTTCGAACGGTTGCGCAGTGACTATAAGGATACTGATTACTACCAGCGCGCCATACGGGAGTGCAAATACCTGGAGTATTACGTCCGCAGGATGTAGCCCCCAGTTTGAGAACCTTCCTGCCAGTTAAACCGGAACCTGCTTCCGATAGTCCTGTTTCCCACCTTGGGAATTATGGACGGCAAAGCGGTGTCCATTACTTATTTCAACCATGTGATCTTCCTGTTCCTGGGCGGCTTTCTGGTAGCTTTGGTAATTCAGAAATGGAACCTGCACCAGCGCATCGCCCTCAACATCCTGCGCGTGATCGGTTTGAGCCCGGAAAGATTTTGTTGGGCTTCATGTTTGCTTCGGTACTTTTTATCGATGTGGATCTCCAATATGGCAACAGCCATGCTGATGGCGCCTATTCTACTGTCCATTATTCAAAAGCTGGAGGCGCTAAATGGGAAGGAAGGCGCTCATAAGCTTACCGGCAGTATGCTGTTGGGTATAGCTTACGGGTGTTCTTTAGGAGGCATAGCCACGCTGGTGGGCACCCCGCCCGACCTCTCCTTCGCACGGATCTTCAACATCTATTTTCCGGAAGCGCCTGAGATCTCTTTTGCCTCCTGATTCTTTATTGCTGTTTCTCATTCCTTCCCGCCAGGAGGAGGGGGGCCTGATGGACTGGGAAGCCGCCGAAGGAATCCCCCGGGGCATCATTCTGCTCTTTGGCGGGGGCTTTGCATTGGCCCGCGCCGGCCTGGCGCTCAACTTCATCGGTGTGTTCATTGTTACTTTGGCCACTTATTATCTTGGCGTCGCCGTCTTTGGCATCATCGAACTGAGCGTTTTCCCGGATTGGGCGACTTCCCGCTGAAATCTGGAAAATCTATACGCTTTTTAATAACTTGGGGGCGTTGTTTTTCAACGAACGAGAAAATGGACGAAAAAGATATCCTTAAACAAGCCAAAGCGCGGGTCAAGAAGAAGAAGGGTTTTTACGGGCATCTCAGCTCCTTTATTGCCGTTGGGTTCTTTTTCCTGGCATTAAACCTGGCCTCCTTTTTCAACGGAGATAAGGAACTTTGGTTCTTCTATCCTATGTTACCCTGGAGTATCGGCCTTTTGATCCACTATTTTTTCATTTTTGGATTGCCCGGCTCCCGTGCCCTTTCCGAAAAGTGGGAGGAGGAAGAACTGGCCAAAGAGATGGCCCGCCTGCGCCGGATGCGACAGGGGAGGCTGGAGGCGCCTGCTCCCCAGGAGGAAGGGTTGGACCTGAAAGATCTGGAAAGGGAAAAAGAGATGCCTAAACAAACCCGCCCCAACTGGGAGGATGAAGATCTCGTTTAAAGAAAAGATCCTCTATGAAGATCGAAAGCCCCCGCCTGCTGCTCCGCTGGCTGCATTCCGGCGACCTGGAAGATTTCCTCGATTACCGGTCCGACCCTCTGGTATTGCGTTATCAGTCAATGAGCCCGATGAACCGGGAAGAAGCAGCCCGTTTCATCCAAAGCCAGGCGAACACGGCCCTGGGCAAGCCAGGTAGCTATCAGCAGATCGCTGTAGAACGAAAGAGCGACGGCAAACTGATCGGTGATTGTGCGCTGAAGTTGCGGGCGGGCGAGCCTCGTATCGCCGAGATCGGCTATACCATCAACCGCCGGTACCAGGGGCAGGGATATGCTACCGAAGCGATTCGTGCCCTGATCGGCGAACTTTTCTCGAATAGGAATGTCCGTAAAATAGCCGCTCTGGTTGATGTACGCAATCCTGCTTCTTCGCGCGTACTGGAAAAATTGGGTTTTATCCGCGAAGGACACCTCCGCAAGAGCTACTACGATGAGGCGGACGGCGACTGGTTCGACGAGTACTGGTACGGGTTATTAGTGGAGGAGTGGTAAGGAGGAAAAAGAGCGGTTTGTTGTAGTTTTGTTGCTAACCATCGTCCAGCCCTCGCTTCGGGCACGAAGACTCTGGGAGATCTAACCTCAATTCATTTACGATGCAAAAGAATTATACCTTGCTTCTGTTCTTTTTGGGTTTGCTCTTGCAACCTGCCTTCGCTCAGCCTGAACGCTATCATCCGCGGGAATTCATTCTCCAACTGAAACCTGGGCATGGTATCGACTTTTCCGAGGCTAGTTCAGCGGTCGGTATTCCGGCTATCGATGCGCTGAATAAAGAACTGGGGTGGCGGCTGTCCGGCAGGTGGTACGGAGTACGCCAGGGGGTGCCCCGGCGTCATCGCCCCGATACCCGGCGCCTCCTGTTGCTGCGTTTCGAACAGGATATAGACGTAGTACATACGATAAATTTATACCTGGTACCGGTATGGTGGAGTTCGCCGAGCCCAATTACATCGGTAAAGGCGGCGGAGTGGAAGGCCTGACGCCCAACGATTCCTTTTTCTCCCGGCAATGGAGCCTTAAGAATGACGGCACTTTCGATGTGGAGAGCATTGCCGGAGCGGACATTAAAATGGAAGAGTACCTGGGAACTCGCCCAGGGCAACCCCGATATCATAGTGGCTATACTGGATAGTGGCGCCCGCCTGAGCCATCCGGAACTGGCGGGCAGGCTTTCAACGCGAAATTCTGCCGAAGTGCCCGGCAATGGACAAGATGACGACCAGAATGGATATGTGGACGATGTGCTGGCCTGGGATTTTGCCAACGACGATAATGTGCCTGCCGATGACCATGGACACGGTTCCAACGTTTCCGGTATTGTAGCTGCCAACGGCAACAACGCAATAGGGTATGCCGGCGTAGACTGGCGCAGCCAGGCGATGATCTGTAAGATCCTCGATGAGAACAACAACGGGTTCTATTCCTGGTGGGTGGAGGGCATTTATTATGCGGTCGACCATGGCGCCAGCGTGATCAATATGTCGGTAGGAGGAACCGCGTATTCCTCGGCGATGAAACAGGCAATAGATTACGCCCACGCCAATAATGTCGTCGTCGTGGCCTGTATGATGAACACCAACCAGGGTATCCCTTTCTACCCGGCCGCTTATGCCAATACCATTGCCGTAGGCGCTACCGGAACCGACGACCGGCGGGCGGCGCCCTTCTTCTGGGATGAATCCTCCGGGAGCAATTACGGGGCGCATATCGACCTGGTGGCGCCCGGCAACTACATCTATACTATGGACGAGTCTTCGGATCTCAATTACAACAGCATCTGGGGCGGCACCTCCCAGGCGGCGCCTCTGGTGACAGGTGTACTACTCTTATGAAAGGGCTGGAGCCCGGCATCGATGTGGAAACAGTACGGAACATACTTCGGGCTACGGTAGATGACCGAATCGGAGATCCGGCGGAGGACCTTCCAGGCTGGGACATCTACTACGGCGCCGGTAAGCTTAATGCCTTCCGCGCCCTCGAGCTGCTGACGAATACGGTAAGCGTGGAACAACCCCGCCAAACCTGGTACGGGGTTGACGTGTATCCCAACCCCGCCCGCTCGGGTGAAACGGCTATGCTGGACGTACAGGTGGAATATCCTCAGGAGGTATCGTTCGTCATCTGGGATAACTCCGGCAGGCAGAGGTTTTCCTCTCGTTTACGGCTGGACCAACATTCCCGGATCCCCATTCCGGCGGTATCCCGCCGGTATGCACTGGGGTACCGTCCTGCGAACCGATGAAGGAAAGGCCATCAGCCGGAAGTTCCTGGTGGGCAGGTATTGAAGCGAGATCCTTCATCAGGTGAAGTCGCTTCTTTGTTGTATATTGAAGCCAGTAACCAGTAACCAATAACCGGCTCCCCATGTCGGAAAGGCAGTGGGGAAGACGGAAGAAAACAGAAAAACGACTATGTTTCGCTCCCTGATCATTTTTTTCGGATTCCTGCCTCTGGCATTGGCAGGGCAACCCATTCAAATGACCCTTTCTTCCCGGCTTATCAATGACCCGGGCTCATCACCATCCTGGTGAGCAACCAGTACGGGGTGCTGCGGTATTACCAGGTTTTGGGTGAGGAACGCCAGGAAGACCTGTCCATTACGGTCAACCAGCGTATCGGCGAGCAACTTTCCCTGACGGTCGTCCAGGCAGTGGAAGACAATGGCTTCTTCGCTTTTAATAATGTGACCTACCGGAATCTATCCAGCGGCGCCTATATCGATAAGGTTAATGAAGAAGAGGACGGGGCGCGGGTGTACCGGCAGATAGAGTTTTTTGTCGACGGGGTAAGTGCGGTAGAGGAAGTCATCGTCACCGGGCCGGTGGCCATGCAGCCCGTTTACCGCATCATCGGCGGCCGTTTGTTTGTCGCTTTTTCCGCTCCGCCCTACAATGGTATGCTGGTACTCTTTAAGGTCAACGGGGAGGAAAACTTTCGCCATTTTTATACTTCCGTCGGAGAGCAAAGTATTTATGAATTGAGCCTGGCCGACCTCAGCTCCGGCCTTACCGAACACAAGATCAGCCTGCCCAAAGATGGCGACTGGGAAGGCGCTATACAGGCCTTTGACGGGGGCACCGGACAGTACTTCTGGGTGTACAACAGCGAACGCATGTTAAAGCTGTTCAAGCGACAATACCTTACCGCATACATTCCCCAGGAGGCGGAGATCACTCATTTCGAACTGGATCTGGATCATCCCGGCGCGGACGGCTATTCTTATTATGGCCGTTACGAAACGCTGCCCCACCAGCTGGAAGATTTCTTTTTTGATCCGCTCTTTACCGAGAATGAAAGTAAGGCCTTCCGCTTCAAGGTCACGGAAGAAGAGGTGGGCCAGTTCTATGAAGTGGATTACACTTACCAGGCGGGCAGAGGTATCCCCGATTCTCACTGGCGGATCTTAGGCGCCGTCGGGCAGGCCGGAGAGGTCGACTTCATTCTGCCGGATATTCCCGCCGAGCTGTACGAAGTACTGCCGGTCCTCGACCTGTTGCTGGAACCCAGCACAGCTGTTAAGCGCATGTTGCGATGTACCCGTGAGTGCGAATACGATTTCAGCCAAAAACCCTATCTTCTGCAGCGCAAGGAATGGCGCATCGAGCACGGCATCCAGGCGAGAAGCCAGGAGACGGAGTTTTGACAGAAATGCTGCAGCCTTCTTTCTACATTTCGCACCCCGATCCCTGCCTCCGTCGGCTGTCATTTAGCCTCTGATGCGTTTGAACGCTGGTTGTTCGTTCTAAGTACACAAATTTCATCTTTCCTCCCTCCCCACAACCAGCGCCGGAACCCGAACCCCTTCACTTTTTCATAACCCGGAACCGGCCCGAAGGCGATCATCCACTCGTCATCCGTTACCCACCAGTGGGATCGGCCTTCCTCCAGGATGCGATCTTCATGGTAATTGTAGAATCCGTTGTATTCGAAGCCGGCATCTACCTGTTGGATGGTGACGCCTTGTTCCTGCAGCCATTGAAAAGCCTCGTGGCGCGACCGGTTCCAGGCCAGGTAGTCGTGGGTGGCCAGCAGGCTGAACAGGGCCAGGAGCAGAAGGGGCAGAAGAGCCGATAGCAGGCGCCGGGGCGTTCGAATATGAGGGAGCAGCAACAGTACGCTGCTGGCGATGGCCAGCAGGATATAGCGGTCGAAAAAGCTGGTGATCGACATGGCGGGCAGGTAGAGCAGATTGGCCAGCAGCAGGAAGCGAAAAAATCGATGCTGCCGGGGGGAGAGCCGTTTCCAGCCGGACAGCGCCACCCATAGCAAGGCTGTGGCCGACAGTTGACTGATCAGGTTGAGTGCGTACATCAGCCATTCCGGCAGGCGGGGCGTATTGGACAAGCCCAGGGTGTAGACATCCGCCAGCAGTTCCGGCCCCAGGCCGAAGTTGTACATAATGTTACCTCCAAATGGGAAGATCTTGCCGATCTGGTGCAGCAAGGCCAGCAGCCCCAGGTTGGCCACCAGCAGCAGGGCATTTATTTGCCATTGTCCCAGTCCGGACTGCCGGATACGTTCCCCCAGGAAGGGCAGGAGCGGCAGCCCGAAAAAGCCCAGGTAGATCCAGGTTTTAATGGATTTTCGAAACAGTTCGGCAGCGAAGGGTAGGGGAGCGGCCAGGACGGACTCCAGGTACAGGCTGGAAACCGGTACGAAATTGCCACTGATGCCCAGCCAGGGCTTGGCCAGTTGCTCATACCCCAGGTAAACGGCCACCGCAGCGGCGGTGAGCAGCAGTGCGAAAGTTACACTGGAATCCTCCCCCGGCGGTCCCAGAGGCGCCACAGCCCAAAAAGTACCAGCAAGACGATACCCGGCTGTCGGATGAGATAGTACCCGACACTAAGCAGGCAGGCGGCTACCAACCAGGCACGCCTTTCCTTTTCTATATAGAACTGGAAGGCGAGAAGCGCCAGGAGGACGACGGTACCAGAAAAGGCACATCGGTCATAAAGGAAAAGGAAAGATTGAAATACAGCGGATTGAAGAGCAGGACGGCGGCGCCCAGCAGGGAGAACAGTGGAGATATTTCCAGCCGCCGCGCTATGGCGTACAGCGCCCACCCGCCCACAGCAGTACAGCGCCAGGGTAGAAAGGCGGAGCCAGAGGAAGTTGAACCCGCCGGTACCAGCCAGCAGAACAGGTAGCCCCAGTATACCTGCAGGATGATATTGGGGCAAAATAACCCTGCATTTCCAGCGCTCCCGTTTCCAGGAGCTGCCTGGTAAGGTAGGCGTACTGCCAGTCGTCGTTGAGGGGGAAATCACCCTCCGGCCCGGCCAGGACGGCGGCGGCTGCCCAGCTTAGGAGGAGCAGGGCCATATTTTTATAGAAGGAAGCGAGGCTCAATGAAGTTGAATTGTTTCCACTGCAAAAGTAGGAAACTACGGCCGAAAAGAACATGCCAAAAATCGTGAACCAAATGTGCGGCGGATTGTCGGAGAAATAAGGTGAAGTACTGCAAGGCACAACGATCCATGGGAAATCAAAAACCAAGAAAATGAAGAAGCCAGGAATACTTTCCGCCGTTCTGCTTGCAATCGCGCTTTCGTCCTGCGCCGTACCCCGAAATGAGCAAAAAACCCAGGAGTGGCTGGAAAATGCGGCCAAACCGGTTTACGTTCAGCACCATAGCTTCAATGGCCTGACCCATAACGACCGGTATACGCTCATCGACCAGAACGGGCGGGTATTCTTCACCAAGGATGTGCGCTTTCACCTGCCCGATACGATACCGGGCAGATAATTATTGCAGCGCCTTTGTCGCGATCAGAAACCCATAATTCTTATCCCGGATCGTAGGGCCGTGGGTGAATTTGGCGATCTCAAAGCCATGTTCTCTCAGGTGGCGCGCCAGCGCCAGTCCCGTATATTCCTCCCGTTTCAGGTCGTGAAACTCTATGGAAATGGTGGTAATGCGGTCCAGTAGGGAATGCCCTGCTTCCAGGAGGATGGGATATTCGGCCCCTTCGCAGTCGAGCTTCAGAAAATCGACCTCTTCGATATCCTGTTCCTGGAGCAGGGTATCGAGGGTAATGCTGCGTACCTTTTCCGTTTCCACCGGGCCGTCGCCCTCGCGGAAAAGAGAGTGGTTCTCATGCCGGCCCAGGTAGAGCTCGGCCTCTCCCGACTGGTCGGAGATGGCGGCCCGGATGGGGTAGACGTTTTCCACTTTGCTGTCGCGAATATTGCGCCGGAGGATGTG
Source organism: Lewinellaceae bacterium (assembly GCA_020636405.1). Lineage (GTDB taxonomy): Bacteria > Bacteroidota > Bacteroidia > Chitinophagales > Saprospiraceae > JACJXW01. The sequence continues at coordinate 2,160,997 of JACJXW010000004.1, forward strand.
GTAGTTGTGTTGGGAAGGCTCTACCGAAATGATGGTAGCTTCCGGCCCGGCATTGAGGGAGGCGAATATGGAAAAGTAGCCATAGTGAGCGCCGACATCCACGATGACGGAATCTTCGTAGAAAGGAAAGTAGTCGGCATAGTTCCGGGCGGCGAAGACCTCTTGCAGCACGCCCAGCCCGTCTTTTTGCAGGCCGTAGCTGAGCTGAATGCCATTGGCCCGGCAGATGCGCCGGAAGGAAGCCCGGAAGCCTCCCAGCTTGCCCGTTATCTTTTTTAACATGCGCGGTGTTTTATCGCCGTAAAAATACACCTATTTGGCAAATTTCCCGGTTCTGTCGGGCCATAGGGGCCCCAACAATATCTTTACAGCAAATGCCTTGAGGTAGGCCGGTTAATGGGGCTTGGCTGGAAAAGGCACAAACTATTAATTTAAGTTCTGAAGATGGGAAACGCAAGGACAAAAATCACCATCCTTCCTGAGGGATTTCATTGAAATATTGCCCTTAAAAGGTATTCATTGTCATACCTGGCATCTCATTTTTTGAAAGACTTTTTCGAGATAAAACCTAAGACAATGACAAACCCACTAACCAACGTAATCGGTTCTTTTCTGTGGGTTATGGGATTGGCTGTATTAGTAGCCTTCTCTTCCTGCGAAAAGGACAAAAACGAGCCTGAACCTGTTAACCTGGCAGGCCTTCCGGGCATTGACTACCTGGGCCGGGGCTATGATGCCTTCGGCGAATTCGCTTCAGCGGACGAACTAAAAGAACCCATGATCACTTTCGACCAGTACCGAAAAGAGGTTGTTGGAGAGAAAGAGTACAAGGTCCCCGAAGAGGCCAATGTGCAATATCTCAACGGATCAACCTTTTTGTCCTTTACCGGGCAGACGATCGAGGAATTCCAGAACAGCCGCCAGGCTGCCATTGGCTTTGACGGGAATTATCCCTATTTCAGTGGTGACGTTACCGCCAATTTCCAGGCCATTCACTACCGGACCACAGACTATGCTTTTGTCCAGTGAGCAATACGGTGAACCGGTGGGGTAGTATCGTTACCTTATGATGCCGCCTTGCTGCGAACAATGCTAACCGAAAAGGCCAAAAATGCGCTGGTAAATCTTTCTCCCGGAGAACTGTTCAGTAAATACGGCACACACCTGCTGACGGCCGCGAATATCGGCGCCCGGGCCGATTACTATGTGGCAACCAGGAAAGAGACGGCTGTCCAGCTGAACCTGGCCCAGGCGGCCGAGATCTCCTTAAAAGCCAACCTGGGCTTGATCGACCTTAACGCCGAACCCCAGTATCAGGAAATGGTTACCAGGCTGCGGGAGCACTCCTTCATTGGAGTAAAGGCCCGGGGCGGCAGCCCGGAATTCGGGCAGAACCTTTTCAGTGCGGGTAACTACGAGTCCTGGCTGAACTCTGTCGACGATGACCTGGCGTTGAGCTGGCTTTCCAACCCCAGCCTGATGCCGATCTGGGAACTGTGTGAAACCAGCGCACGCCGTACGGAGGTATTAGAGGCCTTCCAGGCTTACGCTGCCAATCATGAATTGCCGGGTATCGTCACCGACGCCAAGGCCAGTATTGTCGAGATCCTGGTTAAATCCGGAACAGAAGAGAATCCCTACTACTACCAGGAGGCCGGGTTTAAGGTCATTCCGGAAAACCTGAACGAAAATGCCGGCGGCGACTACGTCTACCTGATGTATAAGGAAGGGCTCGACCTCGAACCCAGCATCAACGAATTGGCAACGGTCAGTGGCATGAATCCCACGGCGCCCACCGGCTGGTTCAGGATCAAAACCAACCTGAACGAGGGCACCGGCGTCGGCGACCCGGAGATCTACCTGTGCTACAAAAAAGTGATCAGTGATAATCCCATCCGGCAACTCCAGATCATCAAAGGGAAGGATACGCCGGCTCCTACAGGCTTTGAATTCGTGATGAACTTCTCCTACGGTAACGTTCAGGACTTCAACCACGGCGCCGGAGGGGAGAACATCTACCTGGCCTACTCCAGGAATGCCTCGCAGCCGTAGTTTTATTTAAAAAAGAAGGCGAGAGCCTTACCGAGGAGGAACCTCCGGGCTCTCGCCTTCTTTTTTACCGGGCCGACTGGCTACTTCCGATCCCGGCCTCCTTCGTCGGTGCGGGACTCCCTTCGGCCGCTTCCGCCTTTAGGGCCCGCTGGCACTCAGAAGCTTTCCGACTTCCGCCTAAGGCCGCGCTTGTTCCAGTTGCTTCAGTAGCTCCTGTACCGCTGCTTCCAGTTGCTGGTCTTTCCCCTGGCTGACAACCCCCGGTTCATTGGGCACCTTGATATCGGGCTCCAACTGGTTGTTCTCCAGGTATTCACCGTCATTGGTGACCACGCCGACCTGCGGGATGCCGAAGATGAGGTCGCCGGTATGCAGGCGTTCCCACCATACGGCGGTAGCCGTTCCCGGTACAGGCATTCCGATCAGTTTACCGATTTCCAGGGCCTTGTAGGCATAGGGGAACATGTGGGCGTCGGAGTAATTGCTTTCGCTCATGAGCACCACGGAAGGCTTGTACCACTTGGACATGGGCTCGCTGCCCAGGTCCTGCCCGCGCGGCATCATCGTCACGTATTTCTGGCCGCTGAGGAAGGTGGCCAGGTTGTCGTGCAACCAGCCGCCGCCGTTGAAGCGGGTGTCCACGATCAGGGCTTCCTTATTGGCGTGGCGGCCCAGCACTTCCTCGTAGACGGTGCGGTAGCTGTCGTCGTTCATACCCCGTACGTGCACATAGCCGAGGCGGCCGCCGGAGAGTTCTTCCACCGTTTTCCGGCAATTCTCCACCCAGCGCTGGTAACGCAGTTCGTTCTCTTCTCCCAGGGAGATGGGTTTCACCACCTCTTCCCAGCGTTTCCCGCTCTGGGGGTCGAAGAGGGAGAGGAGGGTGTTTTTGTCCGCCTTGCGGTTGAGCAAAGCATAGGGGTTGGTTTGGGCCGTAATGGCCTGTCCATCGATCTTTTCGATGATGACGCCGGCCTTTATTTTGGAATCTTCCTTGACAACCGGGCCCTTGTCCATCACCTCGGTGATTTTTAACCCTTCGCCGGTATAGTCGTAATCGTAGAACAGGCCCAAGGCTGCGGTCTGGTCGCCCGTTTCATTTTGGGGGCGGTAGCGGGCGCCGGTATGAGAAGCGTTGAGTTCGCCCAGCATTTCGCTGAGCAGGTCGGCAAAATCGTGATCGTTATTGATATGGGGCAGGAAGCGGGCGTAGGCCTGCTTGTATTCGGCCCATTCCACATCGTGCAGGCTCACCTTGTAAAACTTCTTGTCGACCTGCCGCCAGACGTGCTCGAAGAGATACTCCCGTTCAGAAGGTTCCTGCAGTACCATTTCGCCGCTGATGCCAATGGGTTTGGCCTCGGCGGATTCGATCGCTATCTTCTTGATCTGGCCGTCGGCCAGTACGAAAATATTTTTCTCTTCCTTATCGACGATGAAGGCGCTGGGCGACTTGCTGCCCAGCTTGGCCAGGATTTTGGTGTCCTTGCTGCGGAGGTCCGTTTTCCAGAGGTCGTACCCCTTTTCAAATTTGGTGAGGTAGAACAAGGTTTCCCCATCTTTGGTTACATAGGCGTCGGCCATTTGAGAGGAGTGGATGGTCAGGCGTTCCTTGCGGTCTTCGATGCCATCGAGTTCTACCTTTACTGGTTTTACCTCTTCTTTTTCCTTCTTCTTATCTTCGTCCTTTTCCTTTTCTTCACCTTTATCCTCTTTTTCTTTTTCCTTCATCAGCTTGTACTCTTCCTCGTCCATGGTGAACTTATCGTAGGCCTCCTGGGTAAAGAACATGGCGTAAGCATCCACTTCGCTGCCGCGGCCGGAGTGGTTCTGCATGCCGTCGCGGTTAGAGAACCACAGCATCATCTGGCCGTCCATCATCCACTTGGGCCGGTAGCCGCCATAGCCGCTTTGGGTGAGGTTTACGGGCTCTTTACCGCCCTCGGCGCTCACCAGGCCGGCCTGGCTGGTCCATTGCTTCGGTTGCAGAAATTCGACCAGCAGCCACTTGCTGTCCGGGGACCACTCGTAGTACTGGTCTCCATCGGAATAGGAGTAGTTCTTGTCGCCGCTAAGGATAGTGCGGGAGGCTTTGCTTTCCAGGTTGATTACCTTGAGGGTGGTGCGTTCTTCGAGGTAGGCCACTTCTTTGCCGTCCGGAGAATAAGCAGGCTGAAATTCCTCTGCCGGGCTGTTCACTACGGGCGTTTCGTCGATCAGGGTGGCATTAAAGAAATAGGGTTCCTCCTTGCGGTGGATAGAGGCCTGGTAGACGTTCCAGCTGCCGTCCCGTTCGCCGGCGTAGAGCACCGAGCGCCCATCGGGGCTGAAGCTCACCGAGCGTTCCTGTTCGGGGGTGGTAGTAATGCGCCGGGTAGTGCCTTCCGCTACCGAAGCGACGAAGACCTCGCCCCGGTGAATGAAGGCCATCTCCTTGCCGTTGGGAGAGAGGGCCATCTCGGAGATGTCGCTGTTGACCTTCACGGCCTGGCTGTCGTTGTAGCGGTCGCCGGTAGCGATCTTAATGTTCACCTTCTGAGGAGATTGCCCCTCCTTCATGGTATAGATCTCTCCATCGAAATGGAAACAAAGGGTGCCGTTGTTGCTTACGGTCAGGTAGCGCACGGGGTGTTTTTCGAAGGAGGTCAGTTGCTTTTTCCGGCTACCCTCTTCCAGTGACATGCGGAAGATATTGAAATCACCGGCTTCTTCGCTGAGATAGTAAATGGCATTTTGGCCGGGAACGAAGACGGGGTTGCGGTCTTCCCCTTCAAAGCCGGTCAGCTGACGGTAGCTGTTGGCTTCCGTATCGTACAACCACACGTCGCGGGTGACGGAGGAGGTGTGGTGCTTCCTGAACTCGTCTTCGTAGCCTTTGCGGTCATGGTAAACCATCAGTTTGCCATCGGCGCTCACCCGGGTGTCCAGGGCGGGTACCGGCAGGGCCTGCTTGGGCATTCCACCCTCTACCGGCACCAGATAGAGCTCGGGTAGCACGCCGGAGGGGAACTGCGCATTGGAGGCGATATCGAGGCGGGAGGAGGTGAAAAGGATGGCTTTGTCATCGGCGGTAAAGTCGGAAGGGTAATCACCGGAGGAGTGGAAGGTCAGTCGCCGGGCGGTTCCGCCTTCCGCGGGCATGACGAACACGTCGAAATTGCCGTAGCGGTCGGAAGCGAAAGCGATGGACTTGCCGTCGTGTGACCAGACGGGGCTGTGGTCGTAGGCCTCGTGCAGGGTCAGCGGATAGGCCAGCCCGCCCTCGCTGGGCACCCGGTACAGGTCGCCTTTGTAGCTGAAAACGATGGTGGCGCCGTCGGGTGAGATGGCCGGGTAACGCATCCACAAGGGGGTATCCTGGGCGATGAGTGCAGATAGTGCTGTTGTAAGAAACAGTAACAGGGTGATGGTTGTACGTAGCATTGGTTTTGGATTTGGTTGTAGAAAGCGGTGTAAAGTTAGGGTGAAATCCAATTCGGGACGGGGCAAATATAGGGAAATACTCTTTGGGGATAAAGACATTTGGGGGTATATTGCCCGGAGAGTAGAGGAATGGGAAAAAGTCCAAAAAAACGCCCCTGGTTGAGGTTTTATGGGCGTTGATTTTTTGTACGAGAATTTTGGACTCTTTTGGCGGGGTCAATGGTTCGTTTGGGTGGGGTGGGCATGGTGCAGTTTAGGGGCGGTTTTGGTGGAATGCGAACCAATACTCAAATGGAGATCAGCAGGAGTTTTCTCTGTTTGCGGTATAGAGGCATAAAGGGAGCATATACGCTATGGTATTTTCCGGAGTGGATGGCTAAATGCCTAATCCAGTTTTATTATTGGTTGGGTGTAGAACCAGATCTGAACGTTTTTAAAACTTCAGATAAATCAAAATAACTGCACGCCAGCTGACAGTTTACCCGCCGGAGCCTTGGCGCAGGCGGGCGTACCATCAACTGTTCCGGCTTTCTTGTTTTTCGGCATACTGCCGCCATCCGGTCACTTGTCTGCCTATGTTTTCGGTTAATACGATCAACTCACTGTACCGCCTGGTGTTAATAAGCCGTAAGTCGTGGCAAAGGCGTATTTCGAGTTTCAATAACTCAAAATCATCCTGAAATTGATGCAGATGCACCGTCTTTTCCTGGTACTTATTAGCCCGGTAGATACTCCTCACCAGTTGCATACCGTCTCTCTTCATATCCTGCCCTAAGGTATATTTGTATTCACGCAGAAACTCCTTCGTCACCTCATAGATCAACAGTATTAAAGCATATACATCTTTATAAACCGGCAGGGTTTCGTACAAAGCCATTTTTTGAAAATTTTTGACCGCTTACGCGGTTCTACAAAAAATAGTTAAATGGATAAATAGATTATCTCCGGACACAACGACAACGTAAGCTGACGAACTTAGCGACGACGCCCTGAAAGCCACTATCGAAGTCCTGAGTCCAGGCATTGAGGCCAACGTCCTCAGAAGAACTCCAATAGATCCAACTCGGAATATCCCCACTGCCCGTCGGCCCGAGCTGTTGATACATGATATTGAGTTCCCCTGCTGCCGGCAAGTACCAGTCGTCAAAACCGAAGGCGACCAGGTCTGCACATAGTTTAGCCGCATAGGCGCCGTTATCAAAATCTCCTAAAGCACTTACAATCGCTAATGTGTTCGCTGCACCCTTGAAATCCATATTGGCTGCGTCTAAAGATGTAATATTATCTAGTCTGGGGAGATTTATCAAATCTCCCCAGACAATTGAGGTACTATTATCCGTAGGATGAACATAAAGAATATTCCCATCGGGGAGGCCTACTTGCAGCAGGCCCTCAGTTCGTGGCACATTTTCAGCTGTTTGGGCATGCAAGGCGTAGGGTACGCTTAAGAGCTGGGAGGTCCCCATCAACTGATAATCAGTGCCGCCGCCGGCGTCTAATTCGATCCGGACAAAATGTTCAGCGGAGCCCCAGGCAATTGTAGTCCAGTCGCCGGTTTCTACGGTGCCTTCTCCAATATTCAAAGCGACCAATCCCAGGGAAGTGCTTGTCACCGAATGGCTTTCTGTGTACTCAACTTCTCCTGCCACATCTCCCGCTACAATGCTGATGCGCAGACTGACCTGCTGTTCAGCCAGGATCTGCCCGGAAGCATCCCGGATCACCGTCTGGTACTTAAACGATTGGGGCGTCTGGGCGGTAGTGATAACAGGGAGAAGGAGTGCAGATAGTATAAAAAGTGAAGTGTACTTCATGATTATTTGAGTTTAAGGATTTGAAAGGTTTTGATTACTTGCTGTTCTTCATTTCGCACTTGCAGGAAATAGGCTCCTGCAGGGTAGGAAGACAGATTGAAAGTCTCCGTTCCAAGGGGCTGAATTGCTTCTTTAAGGATCAAAGTGCGGCCATGAGCATCGGATATTATCACACTGGCCGTTGACGGCGATTCCAGGAATTCAAGATTTACCAGATCTTTAGTAGGGTTGGGATAAACCTTTAGCTGAAAATCTTCGGCCAAGTCTTCTACCGCCGTGATCGTCAGATTGGTTTGGTGAAAACCCTGGGTTAGTTGGTTCGAGCCTGTTGAATAAGTCTCGATCATCAATTCGCCGATGGTCCAGCTGAGCTGGGCATTGGCGCTAATGAAATGTTCGCCCGAAGTAGCAATGACTTCCGGGGAAATGGTTTGGCTGTATCCCCAGCTACAAAAGAGCAGGCTGAGGAAAAAGAGAAGTTGTTTTTTCATACTGAATTTATTGGTGAAGAAATAGTGGAAGTATGGTGTGTTGGAGTGGTGATCTATTAGTAATCGGAAAATCTACTGTAAAATAACATGTCAGTGGGATTGTGGGAATATGTATCTTATTAATATCCACCGTTTCCTAAAACTACTCTTTTTCATCAAGATTCAAAGCAAATTTGGGTAGGAAAGTACCAGGAACTGGTTCCAAAAATCAAGTTGCCATTTACCTGGCTTTGGGCCGTTTTTTGAACCTTCTGCTACCATTGAAGAAATGCCCATATGTCCAAATTTGACTAAACTTTTGGAAAATGCCAGCCAGATAAAATAGCAGCTGTTACCTTTAAAGTCCAGAAAAACGTGATCTGCCAGGTTTAGTGTACTTCTGATAGGAGCCCAGGAAATGGAACGTTTTAGCACCCTCTTCTTTACTCAAGGCTTTTTTTCCTAAAGCCTATCTTGTCGTTAGTCAAGGACATCAACCACCCAATTGGGGAATTGTTGAGATAAAGAGGTGAGTGAGAACTAAAAGTATTATTTTAGCATTTCACCAAGAAAAGAGTTGGCCAATGATAAACTGGAGAGAACATATTCATTCGGATGACAAGATCTTGCTCGGCAAACCAGTAATTAGGGGTACCAGGATTTCGGTAGAATTTATTCTGGAAAGGCTGGCCAATGGATGGACGGAGCAAGAAATCCTGGAGAATTACCCAAGGTTGACTAAAGATGCTATATATGCTGTGTTCGCTTATACCTACGAATGCATGAAGGATGGAATGCTGTATATCCCAAAAGTGACCAGAGCATAACCTGATGAAGTTACTAGCCAACGAAAACTTCCCTTTGAAAAGTTATAAGGCCCTCCAAGAAAAAGGCTATGACATCAAACATATAGGCCTTGAACTACCGAGTATCACTGACGAGGAGGTCATGACAATAGCCATTGAGGAAGGCCGCATCATCCTTACTTTTGATAGCGATTATGGAGAATTGGTCTTCAAATATGGATATAAACCTGAGGGGGTAATCTATTTCCGATGGAAAGAGTTTACACCTGGTTATCCTGCTGATTATCTGTATGAAATTTTTCAAGCAGGCCTGATTCAATTCACCGGCCTGTTCACCGTGATCGACGAAAACCAGATCCGGCAACGGAAAATAGCAGGATGAATATTTATTCCTGGCATTGCTATGGCATTGTTGGTGAAGAAAGTTGGCCATAGAAATCAGGTAAACTGGCGTAGATGCTGCCCCAAACAAAAGTCCAATTTAACCAACCTTTCGATGAACCTGCAAAATTGTGCCCGACAGGCAGAAGGCAGCCCATTTAAAGAGCTGATTGGGTGGAATGCGGTTGAGTAGCAGAAACCATTGGCCTTCCAACTATGATAGGTAAACTATCAACTAGCCTCTCTCCTGAAATGGCTCCAAATAAATAGGCCACCAACCACCAGGAAAGGGATAGTAATTATGAGGATGACAAACAGGCTCATCCCAATGGAGTTATTCATCCGGTAGTTGTGCATGAAAACAACAGGACTCATTATCAAACCGGTCAACGCGAAGATGATGCCACCGGCCAATTCACGTTTCCAGGCTAACAACAGTACGGCCAGCAGTACGAAAGATGGTATTAAATGAATTAAGAAATCAGCAAGCTGCTGAGTCAATGGCTTTCCAGGGTGAAACGCATCCAACGCAAATAAACTCACAAACAATATCGCCAGTATTGCCAACACGCGCGGCGACCAGTACAATACTTTAGTCGACTTTTTCATAACTGAGTTTGTAGTATATTCTCAGTTTTTTGATTCAATGTCAATGATTAAGGTCACTTTGGATTGATGAGATAGCGAGATGAAGGGATTTACAGGATAGCTTTTGCAATAGCTTTCGCTTCATTTGGAAGGCCTTGAATCCCGTCAATTTCGGTACAACAATCCCATACCTTTCAATGGACATGCAAAATCGGGCCGGGCAGACGGCTGGCCGCCCATTTAAACGGCCGGTATTTTGGACGGCAAACAGTTACATTGCTCGGATGAAGTCCAGAAGGAAATTTTGCTTTTACGGCACAGAGCAGTGAGGGGAATATACCTGCCTTCGCATTTACCGGAGCGGATGAAAGGCCTATTCCAGTTTCATTATTGATAGAACTTTTCTTCGCGCGACAGGTTACCTCATCAAATTGCCTGGCCTCTGCACTTCCATTTTCTTTAAATTCATCAGCTACACCGCCAACACTGCCAAGCCATAGATTTCCGCTCTCGTTCATCCGGGGGCCGGACATCATTTTTCATACACAAACTACCTTATTCCAAACACTAATTTTTCCTCTTCAGTAAATTTTGGAAGTGGGTTTTTCTCAATCCACTCTACCAGCCAAAGGGGAGTGGCCAGCAATTTCAGTTGGCTGTGGGGATCTTCTCCTTTTAGTAAAATCAGTTTTCCATCCGGTGAAAATGCAAGGTCGGCCAATGACGAACCATTTTCTGTTGCAGTGGTATATTCAATTTCCGCTAATGAGCCTCCAAAGCCATCAAGCAGCTGGACTTTATTGTTTTCCCTGGCTAGGATATACTTTCCTATTGGTGCAAAAATCACTTTCTCGGCATTGGGTATAACAGCGAGCAAATTGCCGTCCAGATCCATTAACTGTGCACCATTGGTTGCTTTCATAGCAAGGAAATACTGATTATCCGGGGAAAACTGCAGAAACTCCGGGCCATAACCATATTCGGCCTTAATTGATTTTTTTTCTTTACCGTCAAAACCCCAGACTGTGCCGTCTGCCGTGAGGAAATAGTCGTGTTCGGGCCAAAAACACATAAACATTTCTTTCGTATTTTTGACTAAGCGCCCACTGAGCGTTCTGATCTGTACCCACCCCTCTCCAAGTTCCGGTAGACAATAATCGCCGTTTGGGGAGAAAAGGGGGACTGCGTTGTGATAGCGGAAATCATGAATAAAGTATCCCTGCAACCGGCCATCGATTTGCCACAGGCCTACGCTATCCATATTGTGGATCGTAAACAGAAGATCCCTTTTCGGAGAAAACCGGATCTCATTCAACTTGCCCCGGTGTGGAATGGCGGACAGTATCTGCCCATTTTTATTCCACAGCTTTACCGAATCTTGCCCTACAGGGGCAATAATGAAATTGGTGTTCGGCGCAAACTGCGGGGAATATCCTGCAAAATCGCTTGCACCCAGGTAACTACCTTTATGATCATATAGGAAGGAAACTTTTTCGTTTTCCTTACTCAATAAAACTCTGGTTCCATCTAAAGAAAAAGAGGCAGCCAGCCTGGCTGAGTGGTCGGATAAGGCCGATTGATTACTGAAGTCAATCTTAAGGTATTGTTCTTCGGCTAGATCTTTAAAGGCAACGTATCCATCTTCATCGATAACGATCATGAAGTTTTCCGAAGGTGAAGTAGCAAGAAATAACTCGTTATAGGGATCATACTTATTGGGGAATTGAATATCGTTATAATCCCGGCCAGTGGCAATATGGTATAGCCAATAACGGTCGGAAGCCGAGTCGCTGATTTTGGCTTTGAGGAATCCTTTGCTGGGAGTCAAATGAAATTCTGACATGTCGGAGCCATCCACTTCATCCAGGATCTTACCAAATTGATCAATCAGGAGGAAAGCGGGAGCACGCTGCATACGAGCCACACCCAGGATCGTGCGATCCTCCACCATTTGTGCCCAATTGATCTGAGACCCTCTTTCCAAATGTCGGTTGTCGATGGCTTCCAGTAAGTTAGTAGCAACGATCTTCCAAACCTGAATGAGATTAGTGCTGTCGCAAGTGAGTATCCGATCCCCGTCTGGAGAAAAAGAACCGGATTTTACCTGCTCAGGAAATTCAAAAATGAGCTGGCCTTTTACACTTCTCAATTGAAGCCGGTTGTAGGGTTTTTCCCCCCGGGTCAGGATTAGCTTAGCCTTAGGAGAAAGTTCCGCGAATAGTACAGGGCTTGAATAATTGATTGTCGCAAGCTTATCTCCAAAGATCGGCCAGATTTCGATCTTATCTTTGGCAGCGATCTGAAAAAATTGACCATCTTTTGAAAAGCTGGCAGGAGGATGTTTGCCGTCTTGCTCAATTTCTCCGTCGGTTTTGGTTTGGATGGTGTATACGTTATCCATGATGGTGATCGTATCCCGAAGTTCTTTCTTACCGCTCCACCTCTCTCCGAATCTCGGTTTGAACGTTCCACCGGCAAACCAGCGTTCACTGTATGTCGGTTGCCAGGTATCCCACCATATTATCTCGGCCTTAGTCCGGCTAAGAAACACTAATTTTTGTCTCTTATCGCCGGGGAAAAAAATCGTATCGCCCGGGCTGTTGTTAGCAGAATCCGCTTCTTTTTTTCCGACAAACTGGTTTGAGGAAAAGATATTCGTGACCCGCGATTTGAGGGACTCCCTTTTTGCGCCCACTGTCAACGGCTGCTGGGCATACCGGTTCCCTTCTTCCCAAAGCAGAATAGCTTCCTGATTTTCAGAGAATTTCGCTCCTAAGATTTTTGATGAATACTGAAAACTGGTATCCAAAAGCACAAAGTAGCCCCGATTGTACAGAATATCTGCAAATGCTTTTTGTATTGACGGTAGGGTAGTGGAACCGGCTAATTGATGTGCTCGATACGCCAGGCGTAGTGCATTGACATAATTGAGCCTCCCGGTTTCCTGAGTGGACAGAAAAGCAAGCCGGCGTGCCTCCCCTAACTCCGCTTGTCTCTCTGTGGCCTTTTTCTGGTTTAGTGCATTTTCCCTTTCCAGCCGGGCTACTGCCGCACTGTCCCGGGCTTCCATGGCTTTGATATTGGCAAATTCTCTTTGCTCCTGGGCTACGGCTGCACTGTCCAGTGCGGCTTTTTCGGCTTTTTCGGCTCTCTCTGTTTCCTGCTTGGCAATCTGGGTCTGCTTGTTGGCTGCATTGGCCTGAATCCGCGAGTAGATCGTCAGTCCGACCAGCCCAATGATCACTGCAATCGCAATGATCCAGTTGCGCCGGCGCAGGCGGTCCCGCCGGGCAATGCTCTTACGGATAAATTGCTCTTCATGTATATTGAAGCTGTGGTCATTTGCTTTTAGCTGAGCGTTGAGCAGGTCAAGCCTGGGGTCTTCATGCCAGAGGTATTGTTTGGCTTTCCCTTCTTCTTCGATCAGGCGGTAATCACTTACGGCCAGACTCAGTTTACTGCGTAGGCTCAGGTTCTCTTCGCCGGTGGCTTTGATCCACTCCCACAGGCGCGCCCAGGCGCGCACCAGCGCGTCATGGGCCGGCTCGTAGTAGGTTCTTCCCTGCATATCACGGCCGCTGGAGACCAGGCGGGCCTCTACCAATTGCTGGGCTACCCTGCGGATACGCTGGGTTTCGGCGGCCTGGGTGAATGTCAGATCATCACTTCCCACCCGGCGACTGGCCAGTTCGCCGCCCTCCAGGGAGACCATACGGATCATCAGCTTGCGCATGCTGTCCTGGTGGGCTTCATCCAGCTCATCGTAAATGGCATTGGCGCGCGTACGCAACGCGCCGATCACTCCGCCCAGCTTTTCGTAATCTTCCAGCGTAAAAGCCCGGTTGGTGCGCCCGCTGTTGAGATAGGCGTGGTAAAGCTCGCTCAGGGTGAACGACAAGAGCGGCAGGGCCCCCGGTGCCTGATTGACGGCATCCACCAACTTGTCCACCAGAGCATCCGGCTCAAAAAAGAGCACCTCCTGAATGGTGGGCTTAATGATCACCTCCCGCAGTTCATCCTGGCTGAATGCCGGCACCACGTACCGGCCCGCGTCCCAACGCATGGCCAGTGTCGCCCCCTCGAACTGGGGTTCAAAATCGGAGCGAACACTGATCACGACGCGCAACTGCGGATAGGCGTCCATCCAGCTGTCCAGTTGCTCTTCAAAAGCAATACGCTCGTCGGGGTTGAGGCATTGGGTGATCAGTTCTTCGTACTGGTCAATGATCAACAAAGTGAGCGTCGGGCCGTTTAGTTGATCGGCCAGGTCCGGGATAGCAGTATCCAGGCTCTTAATTGGTTCCTTGCCAGGCCGCACCACTGGCAGGATCTGCCAGCCTTTTTTTCGCAACAGGGGCAGCAACCCCGCCTTGACCACGGAAGACTTGCCCGTGCCGGAGGCGCCGCTGACGACGATTAGCGGGCTCGTTTCACCGAGCTTTTCAAGAGCGGCAATAACCCGGTCCCGTCCGTAGAACAGCAGTTGGTCATCCTCATTGTAAGATTTCAGCCCCATAAACGGATTGCGCCGCGGAATAGGCGGCAGGTTTAGTGGGTGCCGGGGGTTTAGAAAGATGTATTGCCCTTTTTCATGACGGCTGAGGGAGAACATGGAGGGGCTTTGACGCACGGATTGTTCAGTGGTTTCATCTTCCACTCGATCACGAAGGTAAGTATACAACTCCGTCGCCGTTATTACGCCATCTTCTCTATCCTTAGGAACCGTATCCGCTTCTCCGGCTAAACCATCCAGGAGCGCCAGCGCAAAAGGCGAATGCTCTGCACCGCTTTCGTTACGCATTCCCAGCGTACGGTTTGCCAGGATATCTACGGCTTTTTGATCAGAAGCCGAAGAAGTGATCACCTGCCAGGCTGGGTCGCGGGCGTATTGATAAAAGCGCTCTTCATAAATGATGGCAGGCAGGTCGAAAACGACATCCCGGAAGCCAGTCGACCATTTAAAAGAGCCGGCAAAGCAACAGTCCATGAGCAAAATGCCGTGTTGGCACGGCAAGCTGGTAAAAGCTTGGTGAAGCAAATCCATCGAGACGAGAGATTCCGTTTCGCCAGGTTTGGCATCTGCCGGCACGAGGTACCCTTTGGGGTTGTCATCGCTATCTAATGCAATACCGTGGCCTGCGAAATAGAATAGAACGCGATCATCAGCTCCCACCAGCCTGGGCATCTCTTCTTCTAAAAGCCTAATCAGATCGGCTTTGGTGGCATTGAGCAATGGCCCATGTACCCGGTAGTCATGCAGCTCGGCCAATTGCTTAGCTAGTGTGTTTGCATCATTTACGGCCGTACTCAATGGGCTGACGTGCTGGTAGTCATTAATAGCGATTATAAAGGCATGGCTATGCTGGAAAGGGAGTTGGATTTTAGGTTTCATCGGAATATTTACGTAGAAGTATTCTTGGATTAAGATAGCTGATTATCTCAAGGAAGGCCAGCGCCTTTCAAAAATATCTATTTCCGTTAATATTTTTGATGGATTTAGAAAGAGAAATGCCAGAACTGGGTTCCAAAGATCAAGGGGCCATTTATCCAACTTCGTGAAGGTTGTTGCACTTATTGCTACCCGTGAAGAAGTACCCATATGGCCGATTTGTCCAAACTTTTGGAAAATACCCGCCAGATGGAATAGCAGCTATTACCTGTCGAAGTTCATAAAAACGTGATCTGCAAGATTTAGTGCACTTCTGATGGAAGTCCATTTATTCGAACCTATTCCTGGAATATCTATCCGCCCGAGCCTCAATACGGCAGCTGCCACAGTCATCATTTGACCCACATGATAAAGACCCAACATGCCTGATGATAGATGAATAGTGCTTTTGTATGGCATAAAGGACTCCGTTTGGGTATAACTGCCCGGAATGGTTGAATCAGTCAACCGGAATTAAAGAGTTTCTCCAAAATGGAAACCAAACGGCCGGAAAAATCCTTAAATTAGTAGCGTTTTGTAACAAACATCCTCAAGATGAGCACAGCACAATTAAAAGAAGCGCTGCATCAACATATCGAAGAGGCAGATGAAGGTTTGCTGAAGGCTTTATATGCCTTTATGCAAGCATATTCTATCGAGGGAGAAGATCTGGTGATCCCCAAGAAGATCTTGGATGCCATCAAGCTTCCCCAGGAGGAATTGAAGATAGAAATTGCCGTATATCTCTACGATAAGGAAAAACTGTCCATGGGCCAGGCGAAAAGGCTGGCCGGGCTGGATCAAATTGCTTTCCAGAAAGAGCTGGCTAAACGGGATGTTTATATCCATTTCTCGATGGAAGAACTGGAAGACGATCTTGAAACGTTACGCAACCTATGATCGTCATCAGCGATACTGGACCGGTTACTAACCTTTTGCAGATAGAAAGGCTGTATTTGTTGAAAGAACTTTTCCAGAAGATCATCATTCCCACCAGTGTTTTTGCAGAGTTGTCTCATATTCCGGAGCAAAGGCTTTCCCTGGAAGAACTCGATTGGGTGGAAGTGAAGGAAGCGCCACAAGGTGAATTGTTCAACAAATTGTTAGAAACGCTGGATCGAGGTGAAGCAGAGGCAATCGCCCTGGCGGTAGACTCGAAAGCTGAATTGCTGCTCATTGATGAGCGTAAGGGAAGAAATGTCGCCGACGATCTGGGAGTCCAAAAAACCGGAACATTGGGCATCCTGATCAGAGCAAAAGAAAAGGGCCTATTGCCCAAGGTAAAGCCGGAAATGGAAAAATTGATAAAGGAAACGCGTTTCAGGGTACATGCCGAGCTATATCAGGGAATCTTGAAATTGGTGAACGAAGAATAGGTTATCTGGAAGTACCTCCGGCTGTGAAGCTTCTGATTTAGTGCAGAAAAACGTTGTGTTTTGGTTTTTTGGACTGAGCTCAGCACTCCAAAAAAGGGAACCTTTTTTTTGGACTGTGCCCACCCCCCATAAATTTCGGTGCAATAATCTCATGCCTTTTTATGGACATGCAAAATTGGGGCTGGCAGTCGCCTGGCAGCACATTTATACGACCGTTTTTTTGTACTTCATATCCGCCCTGCACTCAATTTTTGTAGGCAATCCTCCCCAAAATACCTATATTTATTCCATTCAATAAATTACCTCAGGTGTTCAACTACCCCCAACCAAAACCATCAGGCTTATGCCGCAAGAATCTGATAGGCCCGTCGTTTTTTCACCTTTGCCAATGCTGCTGAACAGGGTTACCTCAGCCAGCTGAAAAAAGAGAGCGCCCTGCTGCGGGACTTATTCCTCCCTCTGCCCCGTGCCGGACAGATCGAACTGGTGCACGAAGAAAGCCTGGATGCTGCCGAAATTGCAGAAACCAGGGTATCTGATCATGAGATTTACTATCAGAACGATTTCATTTTTCAGAAAACTCTAGTTTAAAACAGCAGAAAGCCCGTCAGAAAAGTCTCCTGACAGGCTTCCATTTGCCATCTCATGTCGTTCTATGGTTTGAAGGGGCTTTTATCGTCAGATTAAGATTAGAACCGTTAAACGGAATTACTGCAGCGTTATGATCCATTTTTGGGAATCATTCTGCTGGCTTGTTCGAGTAACGACAGAGAAATCATTGTCCTGTTGTTCGTGTGCATCTAAAAATCGGTTATTGCTCTTTTGTTGTATCGTGTACATATCGTTGCCCAGGGGCAAAATGATCCATTTTTGGGAATCATTCTGCTGGCTTGTTCGGGTAACGACAGAGAAATCGTTGTGCTGTTGTTCATGTGCATCCAAAAATCGGTTATTGCTCTTTTGTTGTATTGTGTACGTATCGTTTCCTAAGGGCAAAATGATCCATTTTTGAGAATCATTATTCTGGCTTGTTCGGGTGACGGCAGAGAAATCGTTGTCGTGTTGTTCGTGTGCATCCAAAAATCGGTTATTGTTCTTTTGCTGTATGGTATAGAATTTGTTTGGGCCTCCAATCGTTGTTACCCAACCCTTTTCTATCCAACGCTTTCTAAAGTCTGGGTTTTGAATAATGAGATCTCTTTTAAAGTCATCCATATATCTAAGCCATTCGTTTTCAATTACCGACCATTCTACAGGTATTAAGATTTCGTTATCACCTTCCTTCTCTGTATAGGGAATCGGCAAGGTCAGATCTACTCCTGCGGGAATTATCATGCTGTTCAGTTTTCGAACAATTCTTTCATTTGTCCCATCACTATATACTTGATAACCATAAGGTATTTCAAACACGAGTTTTCTAAAAAGGAAGCTATTAGCGGGGCAATTATAGCTCCAATTGAATGTAGAACTTCTAAAATATTCTTCAGATGCTTCTTTAGTCTCACTTATTGATTCTTCCCATCCGGCACTTGCTTCTGCACCAAAGCTGCCGTATATTGTTTCAGGAGAATCATATGAAACAGTTAAGGCTACATTTGTACTCGTTTCATTGGTTTTGGACATACTGATGGTATTTACAAAACTCCAGGTTTCCGTGGATTTCATCATCTCTTGCTCTACATCGGCAGGATTGTATCCATAATCAACTTTGGTATAAAAATGTTTATTTATTTCTATGCCTCCAACAGGGCTTACTGATATCCTGGGGTGATTGCTATACGTAGGGTAAATGCTTACTTCCTCACTCATTCTGCCTCCAAGCCTTTCGCCACCAAACCATCGGTTGATTATAAACTCATAATACCCGTCCTCAGAATTCTCATTATGAGCTGTTTCACCTTTTGTGACGTATATATACTCGCATTTCCAATTATCGGCAAGCACCTTTTTTATCTCAACTTTAATTTCGCTGATTTTTCCAACATCGGGTTTACCGGTAATCGAAAAATCATCCGTGCCATTGCGGACTTTGTGGCTATCGGTTACCCAAAATTTTCCAGTTGAGCCATTCTCGCCGATTATTTCTAATCGAATATCATTATCACAACCTGCATGTCGTTCATTCGCAGTTTTCAATCTTATATGATAATCTTCCCCTTGCGCTGATAAAGATACACTGATCGAAAAGCAAAGAGTCATTAAAAATAAGCGACTGAAAATTTGACGTTTGATTTCTTGAGACTTTTTCATTTTTTTCAATTTTTATTTTGTGTTAGATTCAATCCAAAAATCCTGGTTTAATGATGGTATTACAATAGAGAGGCTCTAATCGGTAATGTAGAAAGGGTAAGTGGAAGAAAATAGCTGATAAGTGGTTTCTGTAAAGCCTTGTATTATACTAGGACACCCCGGGTTTTCCCGACACATTCTGTTTACAGGGCCATGTGAATTCTCGATGTGGAGAAAGTACGGGGTTTGCGAAAATGATGACTACAAACCGCTGGCGTCCAAAGCATGCGGGCAGGAAAGAGGTTCGTTTTGGGTAAACCCTTTTCCGAACCGGCTTTTTCAGGCTTGGCTTCAGAACAGCCCAAAACTCAGCCCGGCCCTTCAAATTCGTTTTTCCTCCCGGCGGCCCTATCACTTTCCGCTTCAACCCTTGGTTTTTCCCCCAACTTGCCCTATATTTGCACCTCGATTTGAAATCCGTTAACAATTACTAAACAACAACCAATGTTCGCAATCGTAACCATAGCTGGTCAGCAGTTTAAAGTCGAGGAAGGGCAGGAGCTCTTCGTCCACCAGCTAGAAGCCACGGAAGGGGACAACGTTGCGTTCGACCAGGTTCACCTGATCGACAAAGACGGCAACGTATCCCTGGGCACGCCGGTGCTGAACGCCAAAGTGAATGCTACCGTTCTGGGGCATGTAAAGGGCGATAAAGTACTCGTCTTTAAAAAGAAGCGCCGTAAGGGCTATCGCAAGAAAAACGGCCACCGCCAGCGCTTTACCAAGATCAAGATCGACAGCATTGCCGTTTAATCCCGGCTTGGGTTATGCGGTTTTTTTATCCAATAAAATTTATTGAGCAATGGCACATAAGAAAGGTGTAGGTAGTACGGACAACGGCCGGGACAGTAAATCGAAACGGCTCGGCGTAAAATTGTTCGGCGGCCAGGAAGCCCGCGCCGGCAACATCATCGTCCGCCAGCGGGGAACCAAATTCCATGCAGGCGAGAACGTATACATGGGGAAAGATTTTACCCTGCACGCCTCTATTGACGGCGTCATCTCTTTCAAGAAGCGCCGCCACAACCGGACGTTCGTTAGCGTACAGCCCAATGGGAATGGCAGCGCCGTAGCGGAGCCGCCGGCAAAGCCGAAGAAGAAAGAAGAACCTATCGTTCTCGAGAAGCCGGTAACCGCCGCTAAGTCCGTCCCAATCGTGGAAGAAGCTCCGGCTGCTGAAAAAGAAGCGCCCAAGGCCGAAGAAAAGCCGAAAGCTTCCAAATCTGAAAAAATCACCTTACCTTCCGGTAAGAAAGTCAATCAGGATGACCTCAAACTGATCGAAGGCATCGGCCCGAAGATCGAAGGCCTGCTGAACGACGCCGGTATCAATACCTGGCAGGAACTGGCAGACGCGCCAGGGGAAAAAATTCAGGCCATCCTCGACGAAGCAGGCCCGCGCTACCGCATGCACGACCCGGCTACCTGGTCCAAGCAGGCCAAACTGGCTGCCGATGCTAAGTGGGAGGAACTGGAAACCTTACAGGACAGCCTCAAAGGCGGGAAGGAAGTTGACGAAGACGAGAAATAAAAGACTATAAGCAATAGTTTTAGTTTTCATAGCTTTATATTTCGGGCCCTATCAGCGATAGGGCTTTTTTTTGTCCTATAGGCCCATCCTCCTGGACCTCCTCACACCCTTTCCATCACATCCTTCGGCAGCCACCCCTCCGAGGTGTCCTCAAGGCGCACTTTGTTCCAGCCTTCTATTGCATCCAGTATTTCTACCGTAGCGCCTTCATACAACTTCTGAAGTTCTTTGCTTTCCTCTTCCGGAGCCGCACGCAGGGAGGTTTCCGGGGCCATAACGACCGCCCTGGTACTGAAGAATTCCTGTTGGGCCCGCCCGTAGGCCAAAAGGAATGGGAGCAGGCTGAGGGCGATCAGTAGCACTCCCCCTGCCAGGTCTATCTTTCTTTTTCGCCGTGATGTGCTCAATAAGCGAAGAGCAATGCCGGCGCTACCCAGCCATACCAATACCAGGCCCAGGATGCTCCACGAGCGGGTAGAGAGCGCGTTTTGCATGGAAAGCCAGGTTTCCACCACGCCCGACTGCTGGATCTTCACAACCTGGCCCGGCAACTGTTCCTGTACCCGCGCGAGATTGTGTAAAGTGTTTTCGTCCTTGGGGTCTATCTGTAGGGCGCGCTGATAGTTGAGAATGGCCCGCCCGTATTCGCCGTTGCGGTAGTAGGCGTTGCCGAGGTTATAATACAAAGCCTCGGAGTGATAGCCCTCCAGCAGGATCTCCTCGTATTTGCGGATCGCCTCTTCGTACGCTTTGTCCTGATACGCCTTATTGGCAGCCTGCAGGGCCTGAACAGGCTGTGCAGAAAGAGACACAGAAGCGGAAGAAAAGCAAAAAAGGATCAGTACACGGCCGATGTATCTAATCATATTTGAAGCGTTTTGTATGCTAAGGGTGTGTTCAACAGGATGTTATTCAGTGTCCGTCCACCTATTCTTTTTCCGTCTCCCCGGCTGGTTCCGTGCTCACCGGGATAGCCGCCGGATCGGATGCTCCCTCAACGGGTGGAGCCTGCTCTTCAGCTGGGCGGCCCCGGCCTGCCGAAGCCGGCGAAGGAGGCGCTTTCCCGGGGTCGAACAGGTCGGCTAGGCTCATCGGGCGGCGGATCTTTTCCCAGAAAAAACCCGCCATCCGGAGGGCCTCGTGGTCGGCTTGTTTCATAGGTTTCATCTCTGCCCGGGGTTCCGTAAAGAATTTGATCTGATCTACCTGGTTATCGCCAAAATAGAGCAGCATCTCACTGCATACGGTCTTGTTTACCCCCACATAACCGCCGCCTTCGTCGCGGGCATAGTATACGGATTCAGCGTTGCCCACGACCGCCATCCGGCGCAGTTCATTCTCTTCAAAAAAGGCAGTGACGTTCTTGCCTTTGACCTGGTTGAAGAACAATTCATCAGGTGAGTTGACGATGAAGCCGTTGTTGCGCATAAAGATCTTGTCGATCTTGTCATCCGCCAGCAACATCATTACCGTGTCCGCAGTAAATTGGGAGGTATCTGACCAGACGATGGGGTTCTGCCGGAGCGGGAAGAAGTAAAAAGTGGAATCGCTGGATTTGTAGGAAAGCGAGTCGCAGACGGCCTGCATGTCACTTTTGTATATGCGCACATCGTAGTAGGCAATCAACTGGCGCGCGCTGTCGCTGGCCACGGAATCCTCCCGGATGGCGAGCAGGGTATCGGATACCATAAACAGGGAGTCGCCTTCGATGGTGGTGATGAGCAATGGCCGGCCGTCACGCCCTCCGCTGGCCTTGAGGTAATCGGTCTTACGGTCATATTCGGCTGCTTCGCAGACGATGGTCAGCTCGGCAGAAGTATCCCGCCAGATCACGTTACCCAGGGCTATACCCAGGCCTTTTTCCTCATTGTAATCCACCTGGTCCGCAAGGAGGATCTGGGGCGGGTCACTGATCACTGAACGGCCGCGGGTGGAATAAGTTTCCTTTTTGGCGTCGTAGGTGATCTCATCGGCGACAATGTCCTGCTTCTCATCCTGATAGCGGGCGTTGCCTGAAAGGAAGGTCTTGTCATTCGCTTCGTCGTAGCGAATAAAGTCGGCAGTGGCGCGTCTTTCTCCTTCTTCGAAACGGGCGTTGCCTTCGAGGCTGTAGAGGCTGCGCCCTCCATCGTACCGTATGGTGTCGGCGGTGGCCTCCTGTTCCCCTTTCTGGAACTGGGCGTTCCGGGTGAAGGCGGCCAGATTGTTTTTCGTATCGTAGTAGCCGTCCTCGGTGTAGATCCGGGTACTGTCGCTGCTGATCAGGGTAGGGCCGAGGAAGGAGACCACTTCGGTTTCGGTATTGAAACCCAGGGTGTCGGAACGCAGGTGGAATTCCGGATTTACGACAATGACGCTGTCCTTAAAGTAGATCTGCCGTTCCTGGACATAATAGTAACCTCGTTTGCTGGTGAGCTGGGTCGAATCGAGCGTAAGCGTAGCTCCATTGGAATAGGTGGCCAGCTTTTGGGTAAGGTCATAGGTGAGCCGGTCGGTGAAGAGCTTCTGTTCGCCGTTGACCAGGACCACATCGCCGTACAGTTCCGCAATGCGTAAAATGCCGTCGTACATGGCCGAATCGGCAAAAACACTGGTGGAATCCCCTTGCTGGATGATCACTTTGCCGTTGGCGGTGACGTGGGTATTGTTTTTGATGACGGCCGTATCGCAGTACATGTACACGCTGTCCTGCCGCAGCTCTACATTGCCGTTCAGCTTCTGGAACACCGTGTCCTTCCGCTGGATGTATTCAAACACATCGGCATGATCAACATCGACCTTGTTCTTTTTCAGGGTGTCCTGCACCGTTGGGCTGGTTGGGGCAAGCCTGGGGCTGGGGCGCTGGCCGGCCGGCTGTGCCGAGATGGCAACAGCAGCCATCAAAAAGGCGCCAAATAACAGGATATGTCTTTGTAGTTGTTTCATTTCAGGTGCAAACATCTCATTTTCCTGGCAATAAAACGGCCCCATTCGGCTTTTGTTAGGTGGATTAACCGTTTTTTAACGTCCCAACCCCCCAACGTCCTAACGTCCCAACCCCCCAACGTCCTAACGTCCCACCCCCCCAACGTCCCAACATCCCACCCCCCCAACGTCCCAACCCCCTAACCTCTCCCACAAAGCATTTCCACGCCCTCTTCGCCCACCAGGGTACCTATGGCGACTCCCATGCCTCCGAGGCGCACAGCAGCCACTACATGCGGGGATACCTGGCGGACAATAGGCGCCTTCTGTTCTCCCAGCCCCAGAATACCGCTCCACCAGCCCTCCACCGGTACTTCCGTGCCAGGCAAGATCACTTCCCGCAGGAGCCGCAGCAGGCTATTGCGAATGAGCGGAGTGGTACCGAATTCATCGGTGGTTTCTCCTTTTTCGTCCAGGTTGCGGCCACCGCCTAGCAGGATGCGGCCATCGATATTCCGAAAATAGAAGTAGCCCCGGTCGTAGTGGTAGCAACCCTGGAGCCTAAGGCCGGGTAGGGGAGCGGTGATCAGTACCTGGTTGCGGGCAGGGTGTACCGAGAGTTCAGGGAGGAGGTGGCGGGCAAAGCCATTGGTAGCGACGAGGGCGGCGCCGGCGCGAATGCTCCATCCGTATTCCGTATGTATTTCCACTCCGGTGGGTTGTTCCTCCAGGGCTTTTACCGGCAGCCCGTAGAAAATGGAAATACCGGCGCTTTGGGCCTTTTCCAGCAGTGCCTTTGCCATTTCACCGGTGTGGATCTGCCCTTCGCCGGCGTTCCAGATGAGCTGAGAGATCCCTTGTAGTCCAAACGTTTTGATCTTGTCGTTGGCCATCCGGTAGGTTTCCGATAGCCCGGTGATGGGACGTACCTGCCGGTTGAAATGGAGGATGGCGTCGGTACAGCGCCCGGCCAGTTCTTCGTCTTCGGGGCGGAACAATTCGAAGCCGCCCAGCCCTTCATAGCGAATGCGGTTGTCACCCAGGCGTTGCCGGAGTCTTTGCAAGCCCAGCCAGCGCCGTTCAACCAGGGCCCAGACGGGGCCTTCGCCCTGTTTATCGATATCGTCGAGTAGTTCCGAGACGCTTCCATAGCAGGCGAACCCGGCGTTGCGGGTGCTGGCGCCAAGCGGCAATGGCCCCCGCTCAAGCACGGCGACCCGTGCAGATGGCTCCAATTCGCGAGCCCTCAATGCGGCGCTCAGGCCGACGATCCCGCTGCCGATGATGGCGATATCGATGTCCCGGAAAAAGCTTTCCCGTTCCCAGTAGCTCAGTTGATAAGTTGTTGGTATCGTATTCAAAAGGTTGTGCTTTTATTTTGAAGGAATGAAACCCGGCGCCTCCAACTTTTTATTACATTTGGTTTAAAAGGATTACCCAATGAAACGAAATTTCTTCTGCCTGCTCTTGGCACTCTTGGCGTTGTGTGTTTCCCTTCCGGTTCAAGCTCAGGACCCCGCCCGTTTTGACGCTGAGATCCAGCAACTGGTCCAGTCCCGCGATAGCCTGCGGCTTGTGGCGCCTATCCTTTTTGTAGGCAGCTCAACCATTCGGATGTGGCAGTGGTTGCCGGAGGATTTCCCGGACATGCCTATTCTGAATATGGGTTTTGGTGGCTCTCATATGAGCGATCTGCTGCACCATGCCGAGAACCTGGTGGTTGCCGTCCGGCCCAGAAAGATATTCATTTATGAGGGAGACAACGACCTGTCTTCCGGCAAAAGCCCTGGCAGAGTCATGCGGGATACCCGTCGTTTATTGCGCCTCCTGGGGCAGCAGTTGCCCGGAGTCCCGGTGGTATTGATCTCCGCCAAGCCGAGCCCTTCGCGTTGGGATAAGCGCAAGCGGTACGAAACCTTCAACCGCCGGCTGGAAAAGCTATGCCACCGCCGGCCGGAGCTTGCCTATGCCGATACCTGGTTTATCATGCTGGATGAGCAGGGGATACCCCGGGGTGATATTTTTCTGCAGGATCAACTGCACATGAACCGCAAAGGTTATGAACTATGGGCCGAGGCCCTTCGGCCGTATTTGTAACAGGAAGGCCGGGAACAAAACCAGTCGGACTAAGGACGAGCTCTCAGCATAAATTTCCTAAATTTACAGCTCATTACCGAACAAAAACAGAATTATGCTACAGCGCATTCAATCGATCTTTTTGTTATTGGCCGGCGCGGCATCATTGGCTTTATTCGGATTTCCCTTCGCCACCACTCCCACGGAGGTTGAGGGTTCCATGCTGTTTGCCGATGCGGCTTACAACGTTCAGGACCAGCCTGCCCTGATGGGGCTCTTCGGCCTTGCCGGCGTCCTGGCTATCATCAGTATTTTTCTTTTCAGCAAGCGCCTGCTTCAGATGCGGATAAGCATTTTTTCCTTTATCGCCAACCTCATCGGTGTGGTTCTGGCCGTGATCTTTTATATGCAGAACAGCAGCGACGCAGGAGATACGGTCAATGATGGAATTGGGATTTACCTTCCCGTAGCTGCCATGATCTTCACCTTGCTGGCTCACCGATTCATCAATAAGGATGAAAAGCTGGTCCGGTCAATGGACCGGTTGCGGTAAAAAAAAAGTGACACTTTTTTGAAAAAGTGTCACTTCCTTTCTTCCCCAATGGGAATATATACAGGTCAAGGATTAAATCTTGCTCTTATTTGGGTCTTTCTTTGCAGAGTAATTGACCTTCAGCTGGCCGGATTTCCGGAGCTGAGTCTTTACATCCTGAACGATACCCATCGTCACCTCTCCGTCAACGCGGAGGGAAGAGGTGATCTGCCCGTGACGGGATTCCGGAACTTTCACCTTATGCCTTTCGAGGAAAAGTGGAATATCCTGGATATTGGCAAATTTATCTCCCAACTGCATACGCGGCTTGGTTCCATACAGCGCCTGGTACTTTTGAAGCGGCCGGCCGATATAGAGATAATTCACCAGTGATTTCTCTTCCAGCTTGGTCAGTTCCGTAGCGTAAGGAGTCGACACCTTTACCTTCAGTTCCGCATCCCTCAGTACCGTTACCACCATAAAGAAGAACAGGAGCATGAAGATAATATCCGGAAGCGAAGCAGTGGAGATCGCAGGGGAAGTCTTACCTCTTTTTTTAGTGAATTTAGACATGATGATTCGATTTTAGTGGGGTTGTGTAATGGAGAGGGGATTTGGTTTGGGCAAACTGCCCAAAGATCTCATCACACTACACAACCCCGGGGTTCGTTGAAGAAATAAACGGTAGTTTTTCGACTGTGCCGGTTATTCTTCACCGAAGGCTGTCGGTTCAGCTTCCGATAGTACGAACGGGATCTCGTTACGTATGGTTTGCTTATAAGCGAAAGGCATATCTTCGCTGTAGGGAATGCCGTATTTCCTTTGGCTCAGTTCGTCCCATAGTTCGCTATAAGCAGCCTTTAGTTCGTTGTATACTTCCAGATAGGCTTTGTAGCTGGTACCTCGGTCATTCTTCAGAGAAATAATGGCCTTGGTGGGCTTTTCAGCCATATCGGGGCGGTTGTATGGATTGGCGATGAAGAGCTTTGCTTCTTCGCGCAGGCGGTCCACATCCATGATCTGTCCTCTTACCAGGAGTTGGTCCTGTGCATTCACAAGAACGGAGAAAACGTTACGGGTTTTCAGCCTTGTAATGTCAGGCTCCTCTTCGGACCAGGGTGGAAGTTTCACGGTAATACCCTTGTCTTCCGCAATAGTAGTGGTAACAAGGAAGAAGATCAGCAGCAGGAAGGCAATGTCGGCCATCGAGCCTGCATTGATCTCATTGCTCATCCGGTCTCTAGCGCTCGTTTTTGCCATATGCCTTAATTATTTGAACAAGTTACGCACCTCTGCAAAAATGAATGCTGCAGCAGCAATAGCCACCAATGCAATGGATGTAGAGATGCCACCGCTGATAAACTTGAGGTTGTTCGACGTAAATACTGCGCCGGTCTCTTCAAATTTATCGATGGCACCCTGGATATAGGGCGTAGCATCGCCGCTTGCTGTAGAGTAGGTGACAAAGAAGACAACCAGCAGGAAGCCAAAGCCGAGGATGCCCTTCATAGACCCTTTGAAGTCACTGGCGACCTGCATCAGCCCGAAGCCTACCATAGCGAGGGCTGCGACGACAGTGAGGAAGATCGCACCGCTCAGGCCAAAGTTGAAGATGGTAGTTTGGTCCTGCTCTTCTTCCGGGAGAGCGGAGAACTCACCTACGCCGGCGAGCACCATCACCAGAAAGATGATTGTTATCAATACACCTAACCCGAAGGCCAGCGCCTGGCCATTTTTGGTTAAGAATTTATACATGATAGTAGGTTTCTCTTATTTCTTAAAAATGTTGTTGGCAGCCATGATGTCAACCAGAGCGATAGAAGCGTCTTCCATCTTGTTGACGATCCCGTCGATCTTACTGACGATGTAGTTGTAGAAGATCTGAAGGATGATGGCTACGATGAGGCCGAATACCGTGGTCAGAAGGGCCACCTTGATACCGCCGGCAACAACCGAAGGAGAAAGGTCACCAACAGCTTCGATGCGGTCGAAGGCCTGGATCATACCAATTACCGTACCCATGAACCCGAGCATCGGGGCAATGGCAATGAAAAGAGAAATCCATACCAGGCCTTTCTCCAAAAGGCCCATTTGAACGCTGCCATACGAAACGATAGCTTTTTCTACAGCTTCGGGGCCTTCATCAGCGTTTTTCAGCCCTTCATAAAGGATGCTGGCGGTTGGGCCCTGCGTAGACTTGCAGACTTCCATGGCGCCCGAGACATCGCCGGACTTGAGCTTCTCATCGATCCGGGACAACAGCTTGTCCGTGTTCGTGGTTGCGATGTTAAGCGTGATGATGCGCTCAATACAGAATGCCAGGCCAAGGATCAAACAGACCAGTACGAAGCTCATGAAGCGCCAGTCACCATCGATGAAGTACTTCTTCAGAACCTGGTAGCCGCTTTGCGGCTCGTCTGCAGCTTCCTCTGCTGCGGGAGCGGGAGCGGGCTCGGGCTGTTCAGCCGGGGCTGCTTCTTCTTCAGCGGCCATAGTGTCGGTGTCCATTTGTTCGGTACCTTCCTGGTCACCACCTTCTGCATCCTGCGCATATACGAAATTGCCGGAGTATACTGCCAAGCCGAATACCAGCAGCAGTGCTATTAATTTTCGCATAGTCAATACGGTTTTACGATTGTTTTTGAAAGTTTAGTTGTACACTAAGTTGGTTTAGCGGAGAGAGAGGGATTCGAACCCTCGATACCCTTTTGGGGTATACACGCTTTCCAGGCGTGCCTCTTAAGCCACTCGAGCACCTCTCCAATCCTTATTAAACCTGCAGCGAGCCTGTATGAAAGCAGGTCAAAATCGCTCGCCCTGAGCAAATATAGTTATTAAGAACTTTTTGCCAATGCTGAACAACACAAAAATTGTAAAAAGATGGAACATATCAAAATTTTGAACCGCAGTAAAGCTTTGTGTTGCCTACATATTATTTTACTCAACCCTCTAATTCCCTATGGAGCCGCCGTCTGCCACAACTGCTGAAGGAAAAAGCCGCTCCGCATTTTTTGTGGTCACCTCGGCTACTTCCCGGAAAGAAATCCCTTTAATAGCGGCCAGCTTTTCGGCCACCAGCCGCACGTATGCGCTTTCATTACGCTTTCCGCGCCTGGGTACCGGCGCCAGGTAGGGGGAGTCGGTTTCCAGTACTACATGCTCCAGCCCGGCCTTCTCCATTACCTTGTCCAGCCCGGCATTTTTGAAAGTCACTACTCCGCCGATGCCAAGATAGAACCCCAGGCCTATAATGCGGCGGGCCTGTTCTTCGGTTCCGGAAAAACAATGAAAGACGCCGGTGAGGCGCTCGTCTTTGGCCTGCTCTACCAGCTCGATCAGGATATCCGTAGCCTCGCGGGAGTGGATGACAATGGGCACACCCAGTTCCTTTGCCCAATCTACCTGAATGAGAAAAGCCTCTTTCTGCTGTTCGAGGAACGTCTTGTCCCAGTATAGGTCAATGCCGATCTCTCCGACTGCACAGAACGGGCGCTCGTCCAGCCATTCGCGAACGATGGCCAGCTCTTCTTTAAAATTCTCCTTTACCGAACAGGGGTGCAGCCCCATCATGGCGAAACAGCGGCCGGGATAGGCTTCTTCGAGGTCCAGCATCCGGGTGATCGAGGAGCTGTCTATGTTGGGGAGAAAGAATTGTTCTACCCCGCTATCCAGCGCCCGCTGTATCATTTCCTCGCGGTCTTCGTCGAACTCTTCCAGATAAATGTGGGTATGCGTATCGATCAAGCGCATTACGGATTTTTCTTTTCCACAAAGGTATAGATTATATTTTAAACGATTTTGGTGGGTAAAGGGCAGAAAATGAAATGGCTCCCTCTGATCTGAAATTAAAGAAAGTGAGAAAAATTTTACTCCGAGCCATTGATACTGGCCGGGATTACCTATTTTCCACCAATGGAGGGATTTTGGATGCCGGCCTCCTTCGCCATCACCTTCGCCAAGGCTGCGGCGCTCGAAGAAGGCTACGGCGGCTGAGAGAAGTGGGAAACAGTAATCATTAATATGGCTAAGAAGAAAAAATACTACGTCGTTTGGGAAGGCAACAACCCGGGAGTTTATGACAGCTGGACGGACTGCCAATTGCAGATCAAAGGTTACCCTGGTGCCAAGTACAAATCCTTTTCTTCCAAAGAAGAGGCCGTAGCCGCTTTTCGCGGTAGCTTCGATGAACACATCAGCTCCGGCAGCCCCGGCAAGGCGAAACCCAAACCTGCCGTCTCAGAAGAGGCCCGTAAAGAGATCGTGTGGGACAGTATTAGCGTGGACGCCGCCTGCGCCGGCAACCCGGGCGTGATGGAGTACCAGGGGGTTGATACCCGAACCAAAGCCCAGATTTTCCACAAAAAATTCAGCCTCGGCACCAATAACATCGGGGAATTCCTGGCCATCGTCCATGCCCTGGCCCTCTTCAAGCAAAAAGGCATCAACACACCTATTTATACGGACTCCAAAACGGCTATGAGCTGGGTCAGGCGCAAAAAGGCCAATACCCAACTGGTACGCAACGCCAAAACCAAACTGATCTGGGAACTCATCGCCCGGGCTGAAACCTGGCTGAAAAACAATTCCTGGGACAATCCCATCCTGAAATGGGATACGGAGCGGTGGGGAGAGATCCCGGCAGACTTCGGGAGGAAGTGAAGCAGTGTAAAAGTGTAAGAGTGTAAAAGCCTGTCTCTATAAGTGCCTGTTCCTGAAGCGATTAGGCGTGTATGGAAATCGGAAAATGTAGTCCCGAGCTCAAGCAGAGACTATTCCATTAACTGTGCTTTTTTCAAAAACGGGTACTGATTTTCAAGTACCTGTGAATTCCGAACAGCGCCCTCAAGCAGGGCGGGGCATTTCCACTGCATTTCTACACATTTCCATATGTTTCGCTATTTGTGTCCAGGTACTTACGCCCGTCATTCAATAGCCCCTTCCACCTGTCTCAGGATGGCTTCAGGCAGTTCCTGCAGTGCATTCTTTCCGATGGAAACATCGAAATCTTTCCTGGCTTCTTTCCCTTTGAAGAGTTTGCCGTATACCCGCACTTTATCGCCCTTGCGCTGATAACGCCCTTTCAGGGAGTAGGCTTTGGTATATTCCGGGATATCGACATAGATCAGCTGGGCGCCCATGCCTTTGGCAGACAATTGCTGAAAGTGTTCTTCCAGCAACTTTCCAATTTCCAGGACATCGTCGAACAGCAACTCATCCTGGAAGTAATTGCGGACGAATACCGGTTTGGGTGAGCTCAGATGGATATTCACCGCTTCGTTATTGATCCCGATATCGAAACTGCCCTTGATGGGGCCGTCCGCCATGGGTTGCTGGATACCTCCGATGTCCTCGGCAAGCAGGGGCACTTGTTTCTGCGCGAATTCGAACAAGCGGGCGACATCAACGTATTGCCCTTCCCGGAGGGCGAGCCCGTCAACACCCTGGAGCAGGCTGTAGGTCAATAGCCCTTGTCCGTATTTACTGGCCTCGTAGCTGACCTTATCGGAGGCGCTGCCGGCAATGACGAACATGCCGGTGCGGTCCTGCATGCGGTCTAAAGCCCGAACCTGTGAGGAACTCAGGGCCTTCTGGCCAGCGGAGAGGGATTCGACCAACTTGCCGGAGTTGCAGGCATCAATAATGAGCACCTGTTTTTGGGCGGGAATAAGATTGATCCATCGGGTCAGTTCAGAGCTGGAAACGGCGCGGGAAAGGCGAATGCCGTCATCGCTGAGGTCCTGGTTGGCCATCTCCTGGGTGAGGTAATAAAACTGGGCCCGGTCGGCATCGCCGTAGGTAATGCCATGGCCGGAAAGGTATACGAGCAGGATGTCCTCTGCCCTGGTTTGTTTTTCGAAGGCCTTGAAGGCATCCAGGATATTGGCCTTCGTGGGGTGCATGGCGATGTCAGCCGTGTCGGTAGTAAGAAGTTGGACGAAGACCGCATCCATCCCGAAAAGCTGCCCTCCGGACTGTTGAACGGCCTGTGCCATGGCGGTTGCATCCTTCCCGGAGTATTTAAGGTCCAGCTGATTGCCGGAATAATCGGCGGTGCCGATGATGATGGCGTACAGTGCCGGGTCATTTACGGCATCAAAGGAAGGGGCGAAACCCGAGGGCTCTCCTTCGCCTTTGGCTCGCCGGATATTGGGCGTATAAGTCAGTTCGAAAGGGCTGCTCTTGAGCCAGCCGGCCTGGTTGTAGGCCCGTATTGTAATCCTGTTCGTGCTGTCCGGATGAGCATAAAAGTAACGGCCAAAATCCTCCAGCCCAATCCGGAGGGAACTGTCTCTGCTCCCGGACGGCCTCCGCTCGGGGTTGGCCTCCTCCAGGATCTCCTTGTCATTGATGAAAAGGCTTACTTTCCCAATTCCACCGCTACGCGCCCTGAGCTGGATGTAGAGGGAATCCTGCCGGATCTCTGCTTCCACTTCAGGATACAGGGGGACGGTTTCGAGGCGGGACACCGACCGGATAGGGTCATCCGAAAACCCCAGCAATTTGGGCAACAGCCCGGGTTCGTAGTACCTTTCTTTGAGCTGCTCCAGTTCGATCGTTTCCTGCCCCACCGCGTAGTAGAGCTTATTCATGGCGTGGGGCGAGGCATCAAAAAGGCCGGAGGGGGTGATGGCTACCCAGCTTTCTGCATCCAGGAAGATAATTTGGGCTATAAAGGTTTGGCTTCGGGCATCCCAGATATCTATCCGGCCGTCGGTGCAGAGGTAGACAAACCGGCTGTCGGAAGAGGCCTTGGCCTGGTCTACCGTAGCCATACCTTTATGTATTTTGGTACTTTTGTTTGCCTTATTGTCTTTGATGACAACACTATTGTTGTAATTATTGATGAAGGCCAGTTGGAAAGAGCCGTCGGGGGCATCGACTCTAGTAGTCGATGGCCAGGAAATAAACCGGGGAGCAAATAGCGGATTATCTTTGATCTCTGTTCCAGGGCTGGACAGGTCTGCTATGGAAAGGGGCTTTGAGGTTTTGCGCACTTGCTCCAGGCCTACCTTTGCGAATCCGCTTTCCCAACCTCTTTCAAAATATATATCCTGATCAAACAACTCTACTCTCTCGGTGAAGAAACTACTGTCTATTACCGTTTTCAGCCAATTTTGCTGGAGGTCGAACAACAGCACCTTATGCACTTTAAGAATGGTATCAGCAGGAGCAGAGATACAGGGGCGAAGGGAAAGCAGTAGCTTTTTCCCCTGGTCGAATTCGGCAATGGTACCAATTTCCTGGCAGTAGCATTCGTAACTATCCGAAGCCTGGCCTTGTGTTTTGGAGGGTAAGGAAAACAAAATGGGGGAAGTAAGGTCAGGATCGGATTCCTTCAGGCCCTCAGCGGATAGGGCCAACCCATAAGGATTGCCGGTGGTTGCTTCCATGCGCTGCCAGAGATCGAACCGCTCGGATAAAAAGGGAGCAATTTCATCTCCTTCGAAAATGCGTACTGGCAGGCCATTATCCGGATCGTTAAGGGCTAACTTATCAGGCTGATACTCGTAATTCCCTCCCTCTCCCCATTCCTGGAGGGAAAGCTCCATGTCGAGTTCGGCCGAGGGATGGAAATAGAAAGTATCATTTCCGGAGGATAAACCCAACTGCCGGGGTATGTAGTACCAGTCGCCAAAATATAGTTTCTCATCATCTATGTCGCCCGCTGGCGATCCAAGCAGGTCGAGTACGGATTTTTCCTGCTCCAGGTCAAATAGCTCCAGCCTGAATTCGTTAGGCATAACAGAATTCATGATCCAGCCTCCGGGATTCCCATACTTCAGGCAAAACCTCCCATCTTTAGAAAGGAACTTCTCTGCCAGGCGGGAAAACATATCTCCTGATCTGGATCGGATAATGATCTCCCTGCCTTCATCGATCAGTACTTTTAATATCCCGCTGGCACATTCGATGAATAATGCCTTGCTATCAGGGGAGAACCAGTATAGGCCGGAAATGTCCGGAATTTCTGCCAGGCTGCTTATTAGAGCATCAGGAGCGGCCACCCTTCTGATGGGGCGCAGTGGGTTGGTGCGCCAGATCCATATTTCAAGAGGGCCGGATCCCGTGAGGGAACGGGGGGCGGGGGTACCCATCATCTGGGCGATAAGCTGGCCGTTAGGAGAAACAACGGTGTGGATGGTTGCCTCAGGATCCGGCTTCAACCAGGGGATAAAAAGCTCGGGTTTTTGAGCAAAGAAAGGGGAGGTGGCCGTGATCAGGACAAGGAATGGCAACAGGGTTTTTCTCATGAGGATAAACATTTGAGCGTGCTCGACAAGATATTGAATTTGTGCAAGCTGACAAAGGTTACCCCAATGAGCCCGTATCTCTATCTGGGAAGCGGGAACTTCATCCTATAATCCACCTTCACCTTGCCTTTCTTGATATCCTCCAGCTTGCGGCGCACCAGCCTCCTTTTGATCGGCTTGAGGTGCTCGGTGAAGAGGATGCCGTCGATGTGGTCGTATTCGTGCTGGATCACGCGGGCGTTGATGCCGGTGAAGACTTCTTCCTGCTCTTCGAAGTTCTCATTGAGGTAGCGCAGGCGGAGCTGAGGGGGGCGGTCTACATCGCCGCGCACGTCGGGAATGCTCAGACAGCCTTCTTCGTAGGTCCAGGGCTCTCCGGCTTCCTCTATTTTGTAGGCGTTGATGAAAACCTTTTTGATGCCTTCATCCTCCTTGCCTTCTTCCATGATCTGGATGGTATCGACCACGAAGAGACGGAGGGATTCGCCCACCTGAGGAGCGGCCAGGCCAACGCCTTCAGCGTGGTACATCGTTTCCCACATGTTTTCGATGAATTCCGGGAGCCCGGGATGGCCGGGGTTGATGTCTTCCGCCTTTTTCTTCAGAACAGGCTGCCCATATGCGTATATCGGTAATAACATCGCTTGCTTTAGCTTCTTTTGGTTTCCAGATAATCTTGCAGTATTAATACAGCGCTAACCTTGTCGACCAGCCCTTTATCCCGGCGTTTTTTCTTTTTGGCGCCGCTTTGCAGGATAATTTGCTTGGCCTCTTCGGAAGTGAAGCGCTCATCATGAGTAACAACTTCAATATCGGGAAAAAGTTTTTTCAACCGTCGCACAAAACCCACGACCAGATGGTGGATCTGTGCCGGATTGCCGTCCGGATAAAAAGGCTCTCCCACGACGATGGCCTCCACCTCCTCCTGCTCCAGGTAACGCTGAAGGTAGTCCTCCAGTTCTGAAGTGGCCACCGTGTCCAGGCCATTGGCGATGATCTGCAGAGGGTCGGTCACTGCCAGCCCGGTGCGTTTGGTGCCGTAGTCGATGGCGAGAATGCGTGCCAAGGATTGATAGTTATAAGGTTATATTGTAACCGTTAGGTATTCCGGGTTTATGGTTTTTCGGTTTTGCGGCCAGGCCCTTCAGGAGGCCGTGTCAGGCTCAACAATAGGCCTGCATGAGGTAACCGCAATACCACAACACCGAAATACCGTCATGCCTGAACAGGTACGTTATATTGCTGGCCGCAACTCCAGGGTCAACCCAAGATTGCGATCGCCTGCAAAAATAGAATTTATTGCCCTATACCACAAACTAGTTTTAGATCATAAGAAAAACGGAAGCCCTCCGGAGGCTTGCTCATTTCTCGCCGCCGCCGTAGCCTTGGCGAAGGTGATGGCGAAGGTGGCCGCCTTCTACTCAATCCACGTATCCCTTCGCTTGCAGATGGAAGAGTTCTGCATATTTCCCGCCCATAGCCAACAGTTCTTCGTGGCTGCCGAGTTCCAGCAGCTGGCCGTTTTCCAGGAAGAGGATGCGGTCGGCCATCCGGACGGTGGAGAATCGGTGGGAGATCAGCACGGCCGTTTTCCCCTGGATGAGGTCGGAGAAGCGGAGGAAGACCTCGTGTTCGGCGCGGGCGTCAAGGGCGGCGGTGGGCTCGTCGAGGATGAGCAGTTGGGCGTCGCGCATGTAGGCGCGCGCCAGGGCGATCTTCTGCCACTGGCCACCGGAGAGGTCCACCCCTTTGGCGAAGCGTTTGCCGAGTACCTGCTCGTAGCGTTCGGGCAGTTCCTCTACCACCGTATCAGCCAGGCTCTTCCCGGCGGCGCTTTCGATCAGGGGCATGTTAACCACTTCGTCGATATTGCCAATGGCGATGTTTTCTCCGGCCTTCATCTGGAAGCGGATGTAATCCTGGAAAATAATGCCGATGCTGTCGCGCAGGCTCTGCAGGTTGTAGTCCCGGATGTCTACGCCATCGATGAGGATGCGCCCTTCAGTAGGTTCGTAGAGGCGGGCCAGCAGTTTGACCAGGGTGGTCTTGCCGGCGCCGTTTTCCCCGACCAGGGCCAGCTTCTCTCCGGACTCGAGGTGGAAGGACAGGTTGCGGATCGCCCAGCGCTCGCTGTTCGGGTATTTGAAGCTGACCTTCTCAAAGGTGAAGCCTTCTCTGACCTTTTCGGGGAAGGGCAGGCTGTCTTCACGGGAAATGATGGAGGGTTTGATCTCGAAGAAGTCGAACAGGTCCTGGAGGTAAAGAGCGCCTTCCGCAATGCGGGAGAAGCGGCTCATGATGCCCTGCAGCATACCTCGCATGCGCTCGAAGGAGCCGGCCAGGAAGGTAAGGGTACCTACGGTGATGATCCCGCTGATGGCCTGGAAGATGATGAACACGTAAGCGCCGTAGTAGGATAGCGTGCCCAGCGCCGAGAGCACACTGCCCCAGGCGGCGCGACGGACGGCAATAGATCGGTTGGCCTTGTAATATTCGTCCGACAGAAAAGCGAAGCGCTTGGCGATGAAGTCGGCCAGGTTGAAGATCTTGACCTCCTTGGCGGTCTGGTCGCTGGCGCCGATATAGCGCAAGTAGTCAAGTTCGCGCCGCTCGGGAGTCCAGTTGCGGGTCAGGGAATAGGTGCGTTGGTTGAAGTGGGTCTCCCCGAGAAAGGACGGAATGACCGCAACGATGAGGATGAGGATCAGCCAGGGATTGAAGGCCACCAGGCCGGCGCCCAGGAAGAGCACCGTAATGATATCCTGAACCTGGGAAAGCACATTAGACATGAGAATGGTCCGGCCGGTAGTCTGACGGCGGGCGCGTTCCAGTTTATCGTAAAAGGTAGCGTCTTCGAACTGGTAGAGGTCCAGCCGGGCAGCGTGCTGGATGAGTTCCACCGAGGTGTTGTTGGCGAAGAGGTCGCCCAGCAGGCTGTCCAGCAAGGTGATGCCGCGGTTGAGCAGGTCGGAGAAAATGGCAAGGGCAAATTCCAGCCCAACCATTAACCACAGGTAGCTGGTGTTGGATACCTCCCCGTTGATCAGCCCGATCACTTCATCGATGATCTCTTTCCCGATGTACAACGCAATGAGGGGCACGGCTGATTTGAGCAGGCGCAGCAAGACATTGCCAGCCGTCATGTATTTATTGGCCCGCCAGATGAGGCGGAAAAAACGCGGAAGGTTCCGGAGGGCGGCAAACTGCTCCCGCAGGTCCGTCTTCTCTTCCGCCGGGCTGGATAGTGGTGGTCTTCGAAGCATAGTAAATATACACATGAGAGGAAAAGATGGTTGTAACCGGAAAAGCCGCCTGCACGGATAATTGCGTGAAGATTGAACTGATCTTTCACTTTGGGGTTTTCTAGAAGTATGACGCCCCCCCCGGAATGCCAAATTCATTTGGCTCGGAGACGCTGATCAAAAGACGCCCCCCCGGAATGCCAAATTCATTTGGCTCGGAGACGTTAATACCATCAATTACATGTCAGAAGCACTGAAAGAACTGGCGGAGCTCTCCGAGCTCCTGCAACTCGAAAAGAAGGAAGACCTGGAGCAATTCAAACTGGCGGTACAGCGGCTACCCCTGGAGGAGCGTAAGGAAAAAGGATACACCTGGTATCCCCTGCAGGTAGCCAAGAGTGGTTATACCTACGGAGAGCGGGCTTTTGTGATCGTGGAACGCAATGCATCGGAAGGCGAGCCTCACCACTTCCGCCCGGGAAAAGTGGTCAACCTGTACACCCGCCAGCCCGCAGTGCAGCATGCCGAACGCAGTGGTGTCATCCAGTTCGTGGACAAGAACCGGATGAAGGTCGTCCTCAATTCCAAAGACCTGCCCGAGTGGCTGGGCCTGGGCCTCATCGGCGTCGACCTGCTTTTCGACGAGACCACTTACCAGGAAATGGAAAAGGCCCTGAAAAAAGTACAGGAAGCTAAAAAAGGGCGCCTGTCCGAACTGCGCGCCATCCTGATGGGACAGCAACCCCCGCGCTTCGCCCCGGTGAACAACCCCGTTGAGATCCCTGAACTGAACGCTTCCCAAAATGAAGCCGTCAACCATATCCTCGCTGCTCAGGACGTGGCCGTAGTGCACGGCCCGCCAGGCACCGGCAAGACCACCACTCTGGTGCATGCCGTCCGCCTCCTGGCCCAAACCGAGAACACCATCCTGGTTACTGCTCCCAGCAATACCGCTGCCGACCTGCTCACCGAACGCCTGTCGGATGCGGGGTTGGAAGTCACCCGTATTGGCAATATTTCCCGGGTGGATGAAAGCATCATCAGCCACACCCTGGAGATGAAGCTGTCGCAGCATCCGGAGGCCAGGAACATCAAGAAAGTGAAGGTACAGGCTGCCGAAGCGCGGCGCAAGGCCCAGCGCTACAAGCGCAGTTTCGGATCCGAAGAGCGCGCCGAGCGGCGGCAGCTCCATCAGGAGGCCAACGAACTTTCCGCCTGGGCCCGCCAGTTGGAGGACCGCCTTATCGATCAGATCCTGGCTGGCTCCCAGGTCATTACCGCTACCCTGGTGGGCGCCGCTCACGAACTGCTGGACCGCATGAAGTTCCGCACGGTCGTTATCGACGAGGCTGCTCAGGCGCTGGAACCGGGAGCCTGGATCCCCATTACCCGCGCCTCGCGTGTCATCCTGGCGGGAGACCCTTTCCAGCTGCCGCCCACGGTGCAGTCCCGTGAGGCGCAGAAGCGGGGGTTAGATGTAACCTTGATCGAGAAGTTGTTGTTGCGGCTGCCGGAGGTGAAGCTGCTCAACGTGCAGTACCGCATGAATGAAGCGATCATGAATTTTTCCAACAGCCGTTTCTACCAGAATGCCCTCAAGGCGGATGACAGCGTCCGCCAACATCGGCTGGATATTGAGGACAGCACTCCGGTGTCCTTTATCGATACTGCCGGCTGCGGCTTCGAAGAAAAGGTGCAGGAAAAGTACCAGAGCCGCTATAACCCGGAGGAGTTCTTTATCCTGCGGGAGCACCTGTACTTGCTCAAATCGGCCTTTAACGATGCCCCGCTGCCTTCCATTGCCATTATTTCCCCCTACCGGGAACAGGTGTTGCACATGCAAAAGGCTATTGAAGAGGATGCCGGGCTGGCCGGGCTGCCCTTGTCCATCAATACCATCGACGGCTTCCAGGGGCAGGAGCGCGATG
Source organism: Lewinellaceae bacterium (assembly GCA_020636405.1). Lineage (GTDB taxonomy): Bacteria > Bacteroidota > Bacteroidia > Chitinophagales > Saprospiraceae > JACJXW01. The sequence continues at coordinate 2,200,089 of JACJXW010000004.1, forward strand.
TGGTCTACATCTCCCTGGTCCGCTCCAACGGAAAGGGAGAGATCGGTTTCCTCAAAGACTACCGCCGCATGAACGTGGCGATGACGCGGGCCCGGAAAAAGCTGGTCGTTGTGGGCGATAGCGCTACCATCGGCAACGACGGCTTCTACGAGGCCTTTCTGAACTACTGCGAAAAGGAAGGGAGTTATCAGACAGCCTGGGAGTACATGCGGTAGGAGAGGGGGGAGGATCGGTTGATTGGTAGGGGCAAAAAAAACAACCGGTTGCAACCTAAGGCAGCAACCGGTATGGATGTAGATCGTTCAATTCAGCAGAATGGGAGAACGATGGCCCCTGAGGGCCGGGGTTGTATTGTCTGGGGAAGATTATTATCAGTTGATGGTATCCAGGGCACGGATTTCTGGCCCACGGGCATCAACCAAGGCCTTCACCAGGTTATTTATCTTCCACCACTTCGAAATGCAGCGTAATCGGCACTTCGGGGTGAAGTTCCAGCGGAATATTGTATTCACCCAGTACTTTGATCTCTTCAGGCAGTTTGATCTTGCGGCGGTCGACCTCAATGTCGAGCTGCTCTTTCAGGGCAGCCGAAATCTGGACGTTGGTGACGCTACCGAAGATCTTGCCGCTGGTACCGGCTTTTGCGCCGATCTTGAGCACTTTGCCTTCCAGTTTCTGAGCTATTTCTTCGAACTCCGCTTTGCGGGCGGCCAGTTCTTCTGCTTCTTTGCGTTTGATGTCATCCAGTTTGCCGCGGTTGGTGGCGTTGGCCACCAGAGCCAGGCCCTGGGGAATGAGGTAGTTGCGGGCGTAGCCGGGCTTGACGCTTACGATCTCGTGCTTGTCGCCTACCTTCTCTATATCATCGAGCAAAATAATATCCATCTTTCTAAGTTTTAGAAGGTTGGTTAAGGAAAATTACTTCAGCAGGTCCGTCACATAAGGCAGCATGGCCAGGTGGCGTGCCCGCTTGACAGCGGTGGCCACTTTGCGCTGGTATTTCAGCGAGTTGCCGGTGATGCGGCGGGGCAGGATCTTGCCCTGCTCATTGACGAACTGCATCAGGAAATCCGGGTCCTTATAATCGATATATTTGATACCGAATTTGCGGAAGCGGCAATATTTCTTGCGCTTTTGCCCGATCTTAGGGTTGCTGAGAAACTTTATATCGTCTCTTGAAGCCATTTTCTAGTGGATTTAATGTTCAACAAAATGAGGGGCTTATTCCTCTTCTTCAACAGCGGCGATGGGTGCAGCCGGAGCCGGGGCCGGAGCCTTGGCAGCAGGCCGGGCAGGCCTTCTGTCCCTTCTGTCATCGCGGCGGTTGTCCCGGCGGTCGTCCTTTTTGCTGTCGTCCGGTTTCTTTTTCTTGCTGACTTTGCCGATGCGGCCGGCGCGTTTGTCCTCGTTGTACTTCACGCCGTACTTATCGAGGTTGACGGTCAGGAAGCGCATGATGCGCTCGTCGCGGCGCAGAGCCAGTTCCATCTTGACAATGAACTCGCCGGTGGGTGCTTCAAATTCAACGCAGTAATAGACCCCTGAGGTCCGTTTGTTGATCGGGTAGGCCAACTGGCGCAACCCCATCTCATCCACATGTACGATCTTACATCCCTCTGATTTGAGGTGATCGACATATGTCTGAGCTGTCGCTTTGATCTCTTCCCCCGACAGCACAGGGTCTACGATGAAGGTTACTTCGTAATTCTTCATATGGATCAGACATATTTAAGGTTAATAATCAAAGAGCTTTTTTAAGCGGCTGCAAAGGTAGGGATATTTTTGGGAATTGACAAGGTTTTGGTGAGTGGGAGTATTTTTTCTAGGGCCTTGGGGTAAAGAAGGCCGATACGATCTTGCCAATATAGCCTCCCAGGACGCTTTCTACAACACCTATCCCGAAGTTCATCTGAACAAAAGAGATGCTGGCGCCGGCCTTGGATGCAATCAGGTACAGCAAGGATATGGCGTATAGGGGAAAAAGGAAATACGCGAACGTGACAATAGGGCCGGCCACGTAACGAGGCATATCGGGGCCCGCCTGATGCTGCCGAAGATAATCGTTCAAGATGACCGTGATGTAGGCGGCCAAAGCCGGCAAGAGCAGGATGGTGGTGGATTGAAATTGCTCAACATTAAACCCTCCGGAACTGTAGTGGCGCCAAAGCCAGAGGAATGCCGCCGCCTTGGTAAGGCAGAGAGCGAAAAAGACCCGGTTTTTAAAGGTGGTTTCCCGGAGCAGCTGCCGTTGGTTGCTGCCCTTTCGCGGAACATCAGGCAACTGGCTGACATGCATGGCCAGCCCATGGGCGATCCGGGCGTATTGGACGGAGAATTCACTGTGGGAAATGAGCCCCAAGCTCCAGGTATTCTGGTGTTCTTGTAGGTTGCTCCCGATTACTGTCAATGCATTTACAATATCCGTCAAGCCACAGTATTCGGCATACTGGACAGCGGTATTGCAGGCCTCCTGCAGCTTGCCGTTTTCAATGAGCTGGCGGATTTCTGACTTCTGATACTTCATGGGTGGGCCTCCAGGTATTTTTTCAGGTCGTTGTTAAACCGTTGTACGTAGGGCTTGAGGAAGTCCTCCTCGAAGTCGGGCTCCATATCCATATACCCGCTGGTTCTTGGCTTGTATACTCCCGAGCCGAACTTGCCCGTCAGGCTCCCCGTGAGCATGTACCCTTCTTCGGTTGGATGATAAATAAAAGTAAACTCCAGGCGTTCCCTCCGAATATCATTGCACGGACCCCACCACTGCTCCACAAACCGGCACCATAGTGATTTCTTTTCCAGCGTGAGCACTTCGCGGCAAAGGTCCTGCACTTCAATTTTCAGGGTATATTCTCCCACCAGCGTGTCTATAACCGGCATCCTTTCGTGACAACCTTCCGTTTTGTAGCGTTTTGCGGCGTCAATCCGATACCGTTTTTCGACGTAGCTGATGATGCGGGAAAAGGCCTTCCTTCTTTCCTCAGCAAAATTGAAACGAACCGAACTGGACGGTTGAGCCTGTTTCACTGCAGGGAGTTCCACCTCGATCTCCAGTGGTTGTGCCCGGCAGCTATTTACATTTTGTTCCGTCAGCACTTCTCCGTTTTCCTCCCATATCCAAACGTAGAAGCAAGGGCTGTAGCCCGATCCGTCTTCTGAGGGTAAGTAGATCTGGACATTTCCCTGAGTTGCCGGGATCTCCATCATCCGTACAAAGGTGTCGAAGAGAGCGGTTTCGATCGACGACTGAGGGTTACTGGCCTGAAAGCTCCTTTGAAGGGTTTTCCACAGCGCCGCTCCTTCGTCCGGGTCAGCGGAAGCCATGGCCAGCCAGAGTTCCAGTTCATAACCGTTGTTCTTAAGCCTTACCTGGTCTACTTTTAGGGCCTTTGACATTTGTTTGGATTCCAGCCAATGCTGAAAAAGCCCTCCTTTTTTTTGGAAGAAAGGCATATCGTCTCCTAAATAGGCCTGAGCCCAGACGCCGGCAGGCAACGTGAGCAACAAAAACAATAAAGGCCGGATCATATTCTTTTCAATTAGTGCCGGTTGGGAATAGTTGTTCTTGATGTAAAGCGATAAATATACAAAATAACAATGCTTGTACGTCCTGTTTTGTATTTTTGTTGACAACAATTTTCCAAATGGCCGGCCGGGATGCCGATAAATTAGAATACGCAATATGAAACCCTTATTGTATCTCTCCATATTTTTTTGCTGCCTGCGGCCCACCTGGGCTCAAACCACCCTGCGGGAAGGGAAGGACCACGCCTTGTTTATCGTAGTCACGGATTTTGACAACTGGCCGTCCTTTCCGGCGTCCACCTCGGATGAAGTGAAAAGGATCGAAAAGGAGCTGAAAGAAGAATATGGGTTTCGAACGGAATTTGTTCTTAATCCCACACGCCGCCAGATCATTGAAAAGCTTCTGGAATATGGAGAGAGGCCATTTGGCCCCGAGGAGCAGTTGCTGCTTTATTTTTCCATGCACGGCCACTTCGAAGAAGGCCGTACGGGTGCTCTGATCCCTAAAGACGGGAAGTTGGAGGACCGCACCTATGACACCTGGGTTGCTCACCCCCTTCTGGAGGAACTGGTTACGGGAATACCCTGCAAACACATCGTCCTTGCGCTGGATGCCTGCTACTCAGGTACGTTCGGTACGCAGTACCGCAGTAAACCCGAAGCTCACGCCTCCAGGCCCGGGGAGGATTGTTCCTCCCGCATCACCAAAGCCCTTCAGGACAAAAGCCGATTGTATCTCACATCCGGCGGTGTAGAACGCACGCCCACCGAGTCCCAGTTTGCTGAAAAGTGGTTGGTGGCTTTGCGCCGGCCGGATACAGATGGTATTCTCAGTTATTACGAACTGTACGCGGTGCTCAGTGAGGCATCCCCCAGCCCTAAGTTTGGCGATTTTCGGGGCCATGAGCCCGATGGCGATTTCATCTTTGTAAACAGGAACTCCTGCCGCCCGGCCATGCCCGGCGATAAGGAAAAATGGATAGCACGGGAACAGGATAAGAATGCCTGGGAGGAAGCAAAGCGGCTGCATACCATTGAGGGGTATTATGATTATCAGGAAGAGTTTCCCGAGGGGGTGTTTTATGCCGAAGCTGCCCGGGCGGTCAGCGGATTGCGAGACGAAAGTGAATGGAGCATAGCTGTTCAAAAGGATAACCCAGAGGCTTACCAGTACTACCTGGATAACGTTCCAAACGCAAGGTATGCAGCGGAAGCCCGGCGGCGGCTGCGCCAGTTTGGCGGCGCTGTAGAAGATGATCAGGCGGAAACGGCTTTCAACGCTTCTGCTATTTATCTTCCCGGCGGTATTTTCTCAATGGGTAACCAGGAAGGTGCCCGCGATGAAAAGCCCGTGCATGAGGTACGCGTCGATGCTCTTTTTGTCGACAAAACGGAAGTGTCCTTTGCAGCGTACGACGCCTTTTGCCAGGCTACCCGGAGGCCCTTGCCCGATGACGAAGGCTGGGGCCGGGGCCTTCGCCCTGTCATCAATGTATCCTGGTATGATGCGGTACACTATTGCAACTGGAAAAGCGAACAGGATGGCTTTGTTCCTTACTATAAAATACTGGGGCGTTCCGTAGAGGCCGATGGTTCAGCCAACGGTTATCGGTTGCCTACGGAAGCAGAATGGGAATACATCGCCCAACAGGCCATGGCAGGGGTTGACAGTCTTGAAAAAATAGCCTGGCATTCGGGCAATGCAGCGCTTAAAACGCACGAGGCAGGCGCCCATCCCGGCAATTCGAATCCGCTTAAAGATGTATTTGGCAATGTTTTGGAGTGGTGTTATGACTGGTACCTGGAAGACTACTACAGTAGAATCCAGTATTCGGAAGCGGTGCCCCTGGGGCCGAAGCGCGGCACCCTGAAAGTGGCCCGGGGCGGCTCCTGGGACATGCTTCCTCAGGCCCTGGCGCCCAGCCGCCGAATGGCCTATGACCCCAATACGGCCAACAGCCGGATCGGGTTTCGTTGTGTGCGCAAAGGGTTTAATCCATAACCACTATTTTTGCTTCGCCAATGCCCTGGGTGACATCCCGCGTGTTTAGCCCGCATTTTTTGCGCATTTCCCCGCGGAATGCCCGTGCAATATCAGACGCTGCGATAGAGAATCCGTCTTCACCGTAAAGGGGGATGCGAAACTGAGCCTCATAAACCGTCGCAGTGCTGATTCCTTGCTTAAACGCTCCATTGGTTTTTCCGCTGTTCAGCCATTCTTTGGCCTTTCCTTTGACCCAGTCGCCGAAGATGTAGAGCCATTCGTCATCGCAGGAGTCCGACCAGTCATTGAAGCGGACGATTCCCTCTTCGTGGGCGGTAATGCGGATCTTGATCTCCCGCCCATTCTGGCGGATATCGGCAAAATGCTCCTTCAGGGTCGCCTGCAGGTTTTGGGTGGTTCGTTCCACCTGTTCGGCAAGCAATTGAGCAATATTGGATTTCAACGATTCCACACCGGGGTCTGCAACACTCGATACGGTTTTGAAAGTATAGGCATCGATGGCGGAAAGCGTATAGCTAAGTGCGTTGGTCATCCCGCCACTTTGCAACTCGTAAGTCAGCTCCATGATAATATCCGGGCGGGCTACGTTCAACATGGCGGACAAAGCGTCGGGGCGCAGGCCTTCTGCAATGTCCAGTGCCATCTGGTTTTGGATGCCTTTGAGGTTTTGCTCCAGGTTGACCAGCGGAAAACCGCGCTCTGCGAATACGCCCTCCAGCGCCGCTATAACCAGTTTGAGGTCACTGCTTTCTATAAACGCCTTCTGGTAATCGCGGTTATAAACAGTGAACCCTTGGTTGTCAATTTCTTCCAGCGCCCCCAGGCGGTTGAGCTGGTTGTCAGAAGGAATGATCATGATTGAAGGTTGCTGGGCCTCAGGCTGAGCATTCACCCTTGAGATATGGAAAAGACTGACAACTGCGATGATCGAGAAAATACTAAATGCCGAGTTTAATAACCTTATCATTTTCCAGTTTATTTTGTAAAGAACTGTAGTTGATCCCAATTTCAAGCCCCACCTGATAACCTCCCCGCAACTTGATGGAGTGGGCCGGGGCAAAGTTGGAGAAGATGATATAATCGAGGTATCCCCCTCCCGGTTCCAGAAACTTATTAAAATAGCTCTGGCTGGCTTCCCGCTCCTGCTGGGAGACGATGGGCTTAGACAAGTTACTGCCCGGAATACCTTTAAAGAGTACGGCTTCCAGGGCATTTCTCTTGGCTTTCACAATTGCCGACTCTTGGTCCCGATCTACCCCGATAGTGACAAACTTCACTTCTCCTTTGCCGTACTTGATCTCTGCCCCTTCGTCATAGATGACCTCTCCGTCCCGGCTGTGGTCCAGCTGACTGGGCCCACCGCAAGAAGCCAGGAGCAGGAGCCCATTAAAAATTAACATGGTTGGTATCGTTTTAAACATAGCCGCGATCATTTTATGGATTTATTAAAAATCAACCCGCACGGTGGCGCCCAGCGGGAAATTGGAATATTCATCGCCGTCGCCCTGCAGTGTGATGCCGGCTTCCGGTACGAGATATACGTTGTGCAGTATCGTAATGGGAAACCTGGCTCCGAATTTCAAGTAACTCTGTGAAGTGCTTTCTCCGATCGACTGGGCGTAATAACCAATGTAGGGAACAGCATCTATCCAGGTGGATAGCAGGAGGTTTTTACTGATGCCAAATCCGAACCTGGTAGCGCTCAGATCTTCCGAAAATTCAAATTTGCGTTTGTCCAGAATGATTTCTGCAAAAACCCGGGTTTCTTCCAAGGGGGCATCTTTAAAGAGCTCGTGTAAAAGGGGCGCAATATTATAAGCTGCCCGGATCGCCGGCACAACATTGCCGTCCCTCGCCGATATGCCGGCTGAAACAGAAATGCCAAAGTCGATCTTCTGACTCAGCACCATGCCATCATTGATGGCGCCGCCGTGAATTTTTCGAAATTCGGTACTGAAAAACTCGCCCTCTGCATTGGTGAGTGAATTCTGGTTTTTCCCAATGCGGTGAGTAGCCCTGACCACCGCGACCCGTTTAACAAAAGATTCTCCCTTTCGGTTAAGGCGGTTTTCGGACACAAAAAACCGCTGATCGATTTTCACACCTTCCCGCTTCCCAATGTTAGCCAATATGGGTTTGCTGTTTACTATCATAGTCCTGACTCCGGCCTCTTCTTCAATCGTCCGTTCAAATTTGAAAAATGTAGCGTTGTATGCCTCCTCCATCAATTTGCTCATCAACTCTTCATTGGAGAGGGTCTTCCCGGTGTTCGGATCCGGATCTGGCCGGATTTGAACACCGTAAGTCTTGTTTTTCATTCCAACATATTGGATGGGGTAAGTATATGCGGTCAGGGCTTTCGGAGACCTGAAGTTGGGTTTGACCACATTGTAGAAAATATCATCGGTCATGCCGACTTTAAAAAAGTAAGCATAGTACCTCATGGCTACGCCATCTTCGATGTTCCGGGTATTTTCATCCGCGAGTTCTCGGATGGAGCCCGCTTCGGCCACGTCGATGAGAATGATGTAATTATTGAAGAACAAGGGCTTCAGCGTTTCCAGTTTGTAGGGGTCGACCCCCTTTATGGAATCCCTGGCTGTAATATTGAAATTCGAGCGCTCCATCAGTGCCTCAAACTGCCCCTCTTCGTTCTGCTGGGCCCATATCATCAGGATGTCAGCCCCAATGTTTTGGTTTTGCAGCGCTTGGGCGATTTCTTTACCGAAAGCCTCTTCTTCTTTATTGGAGAAGCTGGAAGTCAAAGATTCTTTCAGCTCTTTGAAACTCTCAACGGTTTCTTTCGGGCGGGGCCGTTGCAGTGGGGCGGTAAAGGTTTCGAAGCCGAGGTCGTTGTAGTAGTATTTAATGCCTACCTCGGGCTCGAAGAAGGGTTCCATCTTAGCCGCCTGGTTTTCGCCTTCTAATTTTAAAAGGAGCGGGGTGACGCTACTTCGGTTGTACTCTGCATCAATTTGAGCCGAAAGGCTGGTAACGGCCAACAGAAAGGACATCCCGATCAATGCCTCATTTAGTTTCATCATTGTGCTGGATGTTTAGGTTATTAAAAAGGTTATTCAATATTCAGGATATTCATCCGGGACCGCTCACCCCGGCGGAAGAACCTGTCGTCCGCCTGGTTGGAAGCCTTGAGCGCCTCAATGGATTTTTCCAGGTATAACCGGTTGAGGTCCTGGGCTTGCTGGTACTTGACGTGGGTTTCGAAGTGTATTTCCTCGTCTACGTATCCTTGTATTTCGGCAACCAGTTTCTGCGCGTCTTCATAACATACTGAATAAGGAAAAATCTCTTCTAGATAATCCAATGCCTCGTATATCTCGTTGTCACTCTTCTTGAGCAGGAGCTCTTCTCTAATCGAAGAATCCCGTTTAATTTTGTCCTTGTCTTTGCTCAACCCTTCCTCGAAAGGGTTCATTTCTTCCCCGTCTCCGCTTCGTTGCTCTCCCTTTCGTTCTAAGATTATGCTTTTTTTCTTTGCCGCCCAGGCCGTCCTGGCCCTGTGCAGGTGTTCCTCACAGGTTTGCTTTTCGTATGCTGCATAGTATCTGGGAATGCGTTTCATGGCTTCCTTGAAACAGGCGCTGCTGGCCTGCGGCACTTGCATGACCGTCAGAAAAGCAAGTTCCGGATTGTTGATCTTCAAGGCCGTTTCGGCTTCCTCCATGATGAAGTCGCACTGGTCATTGTAGTACTGTAAAATGTTTTTACGGCCTTGCTCCAGAAATTGCTCGACCTTTTTACTGTCGCGGAATTCGTTGAAGGCATTGAGCAGGGCCCTTTCCTCGGATTGGCCCACTCCCGTCAATGGGAAAATTTCCACATTGTAGGTTTTCTTGTCGATGTAGTCCGCCACATAAAGGCTCATTTCCAATTTCACTATGATCTGAGTCGGTGCGGTCGCGGTATAATTTCTGCCTATAACCGAGATCAAAGGAAAGATCATGAACCTGGGGCTGCGGATGGCTCCTGTAAATCCATAGCGGGCCACTACGGATTTCAGCCGCCGCTCCAGAAGATTCGCTACCGAGTAGGAAGTATTGAGGTAAAATTGCTGGTCGATGAGCAAACTATCCGCTGGCACGACAATGTTGAGGTTGATGCGCCCGAAATCATCGAGTACCCCAGCATCATTGTTGGAGTTAACCGTTTGAGCTGATAATGAACTCGTGGCTAATAACAGGAATAATGCCCTGTAAATTTTTTTCATACCTATGAGTTTTATGATTGCTTACCAGTGTTTATCTCCTAATGCTCATTGCAAATGCGTAGAACGGCCCTTTTGACAAGTTCGGCAATGTATATGGCCCGTATTTTGGTGATTATGTGGATGCTCTCTATCTGTTGGCCCGGGCAATCTCTGGAAATGATGATTTCCCTCGGGGGACAACGCCAAGTCCTGGATATACTTGTCACGCCAAATGATTCAACATGCTGTGCAGTTTGTTGGCGTGCATCATAATAGCTTCAATTATTGCCGCTATTCTTTCCAGTGCGAGTGATCAATTCTAGCAGATAGTTCAAAAGTGAGGCTGCTGTTAAGCGGCACGATTAAAATGGCGTGCCCTTAACAATAGAAGCTGAATAACATGCTATGTTTTTATATCTGTGCTAAAGATATAAAACAATCCTAATTTTTAAACATTGTAACAAGGAAAATACAATTTTTATTCTCCTTTTGCCCCAAACACCTCATCCATCGTCAACTCCCGCATCGGGCCGATGCTTTCCAGGAAATCCCAATCGATATGTTTTCGGCTGCCCAGCACGAGAAATTTGAAGGCCCGCCCCTGAACGTATTGTTCCTGGAAGCCGCTCAGATGTTGTACGGTACTGTTCTCCAGGTGGTGGTAGAGGTCACGGCGCAGGTCGTGCCCAAATCCCAGGCGCTCTACTGCCCGGGCCTCCCAATACACCCGGGAAGGCGTAATGCGTTCGCTTTCCAGGCGCAACAGCAGGGATTGTCGTGCCTGCTCCGCCTTGCTGGGCACCAGCGGCATCTCTTCAATAATGGAAGAAAGGGCGGGAATGGCGTCCTGGAGTTTGTCGGGCTGTGTGCCGACGTAGGCTTCCAGGTAGTGCGCTTTGTTCTTTTGGTTGGGCGAGCCATAATAGGCATAGGTAGAATAGGCCAGCGCCTTGGCTTCACGGATCTCCTGAAAAACGATGGACGACATGCCGTAACCAAAATACTCATTGTAATATTCCCGCATGAGGTGTTCTTCCAGGTTGAACTGAGGAGTGCCGCGCGAAACCATCATCACGTCGGCCTGGACGATGGGGAAATCCAGGAAAAGCACTTCGTTCCTGCCGGTGGGAAGCTGCAGGAACTCCTGGGGCGGAGGCGGGGGCGACAGCTGCTCCGGTACGCGGTGGTGGCGGCGGAGGATCTGCTCCACGGCCTGCCTCTGCCGGGGGCCGTAATAATAAAGGCGGTGTTCGTAGCCGGCAAGGCCCTGGATACAAGCTGTCAGCTGGGCGGGCTCCAGGCTGCGAAGGGCCGGTTCCGACAGGCGGAAGGTAAAGGGAGAATCGGCCCCGTAGCGGGCGTAGCTGCCCATGGCGCTGCGTAGCACGTGCCGGCGGTCCTTTCGGGCATTGGCCCTCTTGGTGAGGATGTCTTTGACGACATTATCCAGGGCCTGCCGGCTTTCTTGTACTTCTGCGAGCAGGTGTTCTACCAGCCGCAGCCCTTCCTCCAGGGATTCATCCAGGCCACTGAGGGTGAGGTAGGAAAATTCAGTTCCGCCGTTGATGTCGAACGAAAGGCCAAGGCGATAAAACTCCCGTTGTAAAGCCGCGGCGGAGTAGCGGCTGGTGCCCAGGTAGGGCAGATAGATCAATGCGATGGGCAGCAGGGGGTTGTGGGCCTTGCCCATTTCGAAGACGTAATCCAGCCGGAACAGTTCATTGTCTTTATTGTGGACGTAATCGAACCACAGGCCTGGCTGCATTTCTTTTTTATGAACCAGTTCTTCGAATTCGGCGAATTGCGGTTGCAGGCGGGCCGGCGGCTGGGACAGAAAGTCCCGGGCAAAATCGGAAAGCGCATCCCGCTGCAGTTCTATCGGGCTGATGGGCGGCTTTTCTACCTTTATGACATTGGGGTCGTCTCCCTGTTTTTTGTAAACCACTACACAGTTGTCGTTCGTGAGGTACTGCCGGGCGAAGGCCGTGAGGTCTTCTTTGCGCAAAGCTTCCCAGAAGGCGAACCGCCCGGCCATGCGCTCCCAGCTAATGCCGAGGATGAATGCCTGGGCCATCATATCTACCCGGGAGTGGTTGGACTCGCTGCCCTTGATGTCCGTCAGGCGGAGGTCCTTAATTACCGCCTCCAGCAACCAATCCTCGAAATCCCCCTGCCGGAGTTTTTCGAGTTCACCCAGCAGCAGGCGCTCCACTTCCTCCAGGCTTTGTCCGTCCCTGGGCTTGCCGTAAAGCCCGAAGGCGGAATAATCTTCGTAAGCCCACATCCAGGCGTGAGAGCTCAGCACCCGTTGTTGCTGATTGAGGTTGAGGTCGAGCAGGCCCGCCTGATAGTTGTAAAATAATTCCTTGATGATGGAAAGCATCAGGGGGTGGTCTGTACGGGCGCCGTCGAAGCGCCATCCGATATCCACATAAGCGGCCTGCTGCCCAATGACTTCCCTGCGGATGGGCTTCTCGATAGGAGGCTGGCCCTGGAAGCTGAAGGGTGGAATGGCCGCAGGGCGATAGGAGCCAAAGTACAATTCAGCTGCCCGGACGGCGTCCTTCGGGTCAAAGTCGCCGGAAAGCAGGATGGCCATATTGTTCGGCACGTAGTAGGTGCGGAAAAATTCCTGTATCCTTGCCTGGGAAGGGTTCTTCAAATGCTCGGCCGAGCCAATAGTGGTCTGGGTGCCGTAGGGGTGCCGGGGGAAGAGGGCCTCCCGCATGACGTTGTTGGCCTTGCGTACGTCCTGGTCCTGGCCGATATTGAATTCCTCGTAAACAGTCTCCAGTTCGGTATGGAAGAGCCGCAGGGCCAGCATGCGGAACCGCTCCGACTCCAGCTTCATCCAGCGCTCCAGCTCATTGGAGGGAATGTCATTGACATAGACGGTTTGTTCTACCCAGGTATAGGCATTGGTGTCACGGGCGCCGATGGCGCTGGCCAGCCGGTCGTATTCATTAGGAGCCACCAGGGCAGCCGCTTCACAAGACAGCCGGTCGATCTCCTGGTAGATTTGCGCCCTTTCTTCCGTCGAACGGGTTTCGCGGTGGCGCTCAAACAGGGCGGATATCTTTTCCAGGTAAAGGGATTCCCGCTCCCAGTCTAACGCGCCAATCCGGCTGGTGCCTTTGAAAAGCATATGCTCCATGTAGTGGGCCAGGCCCGTCGTGTCAGGGGGGTCTTGCTTGGAGCCTGCCCGCACTGCGATATTGGTATAAATGCGCGGTTCATTGGGGTTGACGCTCATGAAGAGCTTCATGCCGTTGTTGAGGGTATAGATCTGCACCTGGAGCGGGTCGCCGGGAACATGCTCGAATTGCTGCTCTGTTTCTGTTGCTGTCATTTTCAGGCCACTGTTTTTTTCTCCTTAAAGAAACGAATTTTTTGGGGCGTAGGTTGCGTGGGGGGATTGGTGGCTGGGTGTAGTGGTGGATTGGTATAAGTACGTGGGCACAAATAGAGAAACGGAAAACCGGGGTTAAGCCCTTGATATTCAGTCGTTCGGTCTATATACTTATTGGTGCATTGGTTGGCAGTAGGGCGGCTGTAGCCCAATCCACAGGCACAGAACTTCCCATAACCCTTCCTTCACTTCCCCTTCCCCTGGAGCAAGACCAGGATCGTATAGAACAGGATCTTGAAATCCAGGGCGAGGGACATGTTCTCGATGTAGAGGATATCGAACTTCAGGCGCTGCAACATCTGGTCGATGTTCGACGCGTAACCGTACTTGACCTGTCCCCAGGAGGTAATACCGGGGCGCACCTTCAGCAGGTGTTTGTAATGGGGGGCCATTTTCATGATCTGTTCTATGTAGTACTTCCGTTCCGGCCGGGGCCCGACCAGGGACATGTCGCCGAGGAGGACGTTCCAGAACTGGGGCAGTTCGTCCAGCCGCCATTTGCGCATGACGCTACCCCAGGGCGTGCAGCGGTTGTCATTATCGTGGGAAAGCTGCGGGCCATCTTTCTCTGCATCAATGGGCATCGACCGGAATTTGTAGATGGTAAAAGGAGTGCCGTTCAGGCCTATGCGCTGTTGCCGGAACAAGACTGGGCCGGGAGAAGACAGGCGCACCCGCAGTGCGATGTAAATATACAGGGGGGAGAGAACGGCCAGCATGAGCACGGACACCGCCACATCGATCATACGCTTGACCAGGCGTTGCCATTTGGGCATCAGCCCCTGTTCTATTTCGATGAGCACCGCTCCGAAGACGTGATTCATCTTGACCGACCCCAGCATGATGTCGTACATATCCGGTATGATCTTAACCAGCACCTGGTCGAAGTCGAAAAGGACGTTCAGGATCTCGCGCAGCCGGTTGTGTTCTGAAGTCTCGATCGCAATAATGGCTTCTTCGATATTGTAATCCCGGATCACCTGTTCCAGTTCTTCCAGTTGTCCCAGGGAGGGCAAGTAGGCCGCCAGTTCACTTTTTTCCTGTCCGTTGACATCGACGAAGCCGATGAATTTGTACCCCAGCCCTTTCTTTCTTCCCGATATCTCCTGGTAGAGCTCCAAGGCATTCTGGTTGCTGCCGATGAGCAGGGTATTGTAAGTGATGTGCCCGGCTTTCAGCCGTTGGCTGGCGCGGGTGAGCAACACCATTCGCACCGTGGCCGTCAGGGTAAAGTGGAGGAGGAAAAGGGTGATAAAGGAATTGTAATACGTGGTATAATTGGTGACCACGTCATCCAGGATAAGGGTGAAAAAGAGGAACAATACCCCCAGAAAACTGAGGAACAGCGTTCGGGAAAGGGTGGCCAGGCGCGATAGGCGGTAGATGTCGTTGTACTGGTCGAAAATGGAATAGAATAGAATCCAGCCGGTGGGAATGACGACTATTCCGTACCAGAAGTTGGCGTCTGCGAGGATGCTCCCGTCCAATGCCGCCCCTTCCAGGTTTTTGCGGTACAGGAAAAAACAAGCCCAGGACAACATCGCAGTAATAAAGTCTGCAACCCTGTAGAACAAGGTATGCCTGCGGCGCCGGCGGGTCATGTTCTGTAGCATAGTAGTTGTGTAGTTAGTTGCCTGGTTTCGGGGTAGTGATCGTGGTGGATCCGTGTGATTCTCGGGTATTCGCATCACGAATCACGAAATACCCCTAAAAATGCACCAATTTGATGTTATCCAGCCAAATGTCGGCTGATTCCAGAGACAATTGCCCGTTTTCGGCAGGTATAAAAGCCTGCAGGACGATCTGGAATTCTTCCCGGTTGACGTCGATGATCAGGCGGGAGAGGTTAAAGTAGATCTTGTTCCACTCCTCGCTGGGCGTGAAGCCCGGGTTCAACGCCAACACTCCCTGGGAGGGCAGGCCGTTGGTCTCATGGCCGATAACCCCGAATATCACGGGAACATCGGATCGGTAATTGACTTCCAGGTAGACCAGCGGGCTTTGCTTGGTGAGTTCTGCGAAGCGGTCATTGGTCGCTAATTCAATGACGGAGCTGGCCGTGTCCAGGCGTATCCTCAGGGACTGGCTGCCCTCGAAGGCCCCATTGGACACCAGCTGGACCTGGCTGGAATTGCCGCGGCGTACCTCCTGGAACAGGTGGCTGCTGCGTTCGAAATTTTCTGTGAAAGCAAACTTCGCTCCTTCCTGATAGCGAATAACCGGCCTTATGGTATCCACCTGCTCGGAAATCAGCGTCGGCATGTAGGTAAAGGATTGATAAAACGGATAAATCTCCGGTGTGGAGTTGATGCCGTTGTCTTTGATTCCGGCCTGGAGGGTGATTTCCCGGCTGCCGGCCTCGAGGATGGGGATCAATGCCGGCAAGGTATAGGCACCAAGGAACCCCCCATCCAGGCTGAGCCACACATCCGTGATCTTTTCCGAGTTGCTGCCCTGGGTTGAAGCATTGGTTTGCAGTTCGATATCCGGCACATAGATATAAGCCGGAATGCCTTCCGCCGGGTTGATCGTGTCGCAGGAAGCCACGAGGCACAGCAACAATAGTCCTGTTCCGATAGCCGTCCATTTTCTCATAGGCCTGGTTATTTTGATTTTCATAGCTTTAACATTTCAATCTACAGAACGAGCAGCGAAGCCGGCTATTGTGGCCGCAGGCCCATATCCGGGGAGCGGGGCAGCGCCTGCTTTCTCCGCTCCATATCGTCAATGATCTGATGGGCCAGCTTCAGGGCATCATAGCCATCTTCAATGCTCACCACCGGGCGTTTATTATTTCTGATGCTGTCGGCAAAAGCCTCCAGTTCCATTTTAATAGCATTAATAGGCTCGATCTGGGGCATGGAGAGGTGGATGAACTTTTTACCGCGTGGCGTTTCGAGTTCCAGCAGGTTATCGGTCGAGGGGCTGTCGCTTTCGTTGTCGAAGAGACGGACCACCTGGGCCTCCTTTTCCAGGAAATCGAGGCTGATGTAGGCATCTTGCTGAAAGAGGCGCAGCTTACGCATCTGTTTCAGGGAGATACGGCTGGCGGTGAGGTTGGCCACACAGCCGTTCTCGAATTCGATGTGGGCGTTGCAGATATCGGCCGTGTCACTGACCACCGGCACTCCGCTGGCGCTGACGAAGGCCACTTTCGACCGCACGAGGCTGAGAACAATGTCGAGGTCGTGGATCATCAGGTCGAGGATGACGGATACGTCGGTGCCCCTCGGATTGAAGACGGCCAGCCGGTGGGCTTCGATGAACATGGGCGCCAGGGGCATCTTTCCGAGGGCCAGCAGGGCAGGGTTGAACCGTTCCACGTGCCCGACCTGGGCTTTGACCCCGTACTCCCGGCACAGCTGAAGCAAGCTCTCGGCTTCCTTGAGGGTATGGGCCAGAGGTTTCTCTATAAATATATGTTTGCCTTTGCGGATGGCCCGGGTCGCTACTTCAAAGTGAGTAGTGGTGGGCGTGACGATATCCACAACGTCTACCGCATCCAGCAGGGCATCGAGCGATTCCCACCGGCGGGCGCCGTGCTGTTCTTCCGCCAGCCGGGCTGCTGCCTCATCGGGGTCGTAAAAGCCGACGAGTTCATAATCCTCTGCGGCGAGTTGTATACATTTAAGGTGGATCTTTCCCAAGTGCCCTGCACCCAGAAGCCCTATCTTGAGCATAAGCCGTCCGGTTTTGATTTCTGGCCTTTTGGCCGGGGGCAAAAGTAAAAGTTTTTCCCCAACTGCGGGGCGCTATTCCCGGAAATACATCAAAATGGCCCCGAACAGGGTGATAAGGGCAATGAGTACCGTCGCCATGCGGATGGAATACCGCATGTGGTTGACAAAAGTCTCGATCTCTTCCCGCATGTGTGGGTACCGCGGCAGGATCTCGGATTCCATCTTCTCGCGGTTGAACAGATGCGCTGCTCCGAACTCGACCCGGTTCTGTACGAGCTTCCGGTAGGTGCGCAGTACCTTCATCCGAAAATACAGATTCAGGAACAACATAGCCACAAACAGGCCTATCACTATAGATATAAGGAGTATAAACATAATCAGAATGCCGGTTGATGCTGCTTTTGAAATTCGCGTTGCGAAATTGCGGAAAATATTTCAAAGTTTTTTTTCAAAAAGGTTGCACAGTTGTTTTTACCCGCTTACATTTGCAGCCGCTTCAGGAAAAAAGCTACAGCCGGAAACGTTCGGCGAAAAAAAATCCTGATAAAGTTTGCAGAGACTGGAAAGTTTTTCTACCTTTGCATCCGCT
>JACJXW010000004.1:2220000-4122043 GCA_020636405.1 Lewinellaceae bacterium
CATGATGTTAATCATGGTGTAAATCGAGCAAAGAGCGCTGAAAGGAAAAGCCTTTACCGGCGAAAGAAGCGTGAAAAGGGCACACGGTGGATGCCTAGGCTCTCAGAGGCGACGAAGGACGTGGTAAGCTGCGAAAAGCTACGGGGAGGTGCAAACGACCTATGATCCGTAGATGTCCGAATGGGAAAACCTGCTATGGTGAAGCCATAGCGAGCAATCGCGAACCCGGGGAACTGAAACATCTAAGTACCCGGAGGAAAAGAAATCAATGAGATTCCCTTAGTAGTGGCGAGCGAACAGGGACTAGCCCTAAAGCTTTTATAACAGTAGTGGAACTGCCCTGGAAAGGCAGGCCAAAGAGAGTGAAAGCCTTGTACACAAAACTGTTATAGGAGTGAAACGAGTAGGGCGGGACACGTGAAATCCTGTCTGAACATGGGGGGACCATCCTCCAAGGCTAAATACTCCTGAGAGACCGATAGTGAACCAGTACCGTGAGGGAAAGGTGAAAAGAACCCTAAGAAAGGGAGTGAAAAGAACCTGAAACCGTGTGCTTACAAGCGGTCGGAGTCCTGAGTGATCGGGATGACGGCGTGCCTTTTGCATAATGAGCCTACGAGTTACACCTTACTAGCGAGTTTAAGTGCTTCAGGCACGAAGGCGAAGCGAAAGCGAGTCTGAACAGGGCGATGCAGCTAGTAGGGGTAGACGCGAAACCGAGTGATCTACCCATGGGCAGGCTGAAGTTGGGATAGTCTCCCAATGGAGGGCCGAACCAGTAAACGTTGAAAAGTTTTTGGATGACCTGTGGGTAGGGGTGAAAGGCCAATCAAACTCGGAGATAGCTCGTACTCCCCGAAATGCATTTAGGTGCAGCGCCAGGGAGAGTGTCATGGAGGTAGAGCTACCAATAAGGCTAGGGGGCTTCACCGCCTACCAACCCTTGATGAACTCCGAATGCCATGACACTGCACTGGCAGTGAGGCTACGGGTGCGAAGGTCCGTGGCCGAGAGGGGAAGAACCCAGACCATCAGCTAAGGCCCCTAAGTATATGCTAAGTTGAAGAAACGAGGTGGGGATGCTATGACAGCTAGGATGTTGGCTTGGAAGCAGCCATTCATTTAAAGAGTGCGTAACAGCTCACTAGTCGAGCGTTCCTGCGCGGAAAATGATCGGGCATCAAGCATATCGCCGAAGCTATGGCCCCGACACTAAGTGTCGGGGGGTAGGGGAGCATTCCAGTAGGGTAGAAGGTGTGCTGTGAGGCATGCTGGACTAACTGGAAAAGAAAATGTAGGCATGAGTAACGATAAAACGGGTGAGATACCCGTTCGCCGTAAGACTAAGGGTTCCTCGATCGATGTTAATCAGATCAGGGTTAGTCGGGGCCTAAGGCGTAGCCGAAAGGCGAAGCTAATGGAAAACGGGTTAATATTCCCGTACCTGCATACGTTAAAAAGGGGACGGAGCTGTGGACTGCCCGCGCACTGACGGAATAGTGCGTTAAACCCTTCGGGGGATAGTACAGCGAGCCTGCAAAGGCGAGCTGATAGTAGCGGAAAGCAGCTTCCAAGAAAAGCCGAAGTATGCAGCCCGTACCGTAAACCGACACAGGTAGTCGAGGAGAGCATCCTCAGGCGCTCGAGTGAACCGTGGCTAAGGAACTAGGCAAAATAGCCCCGTAACTTCGGGAGAAGGGGCGCCCCGACGGCGACGTCGGGGCCGCAGTGAAGAGGCCCAGGCGACTGTTTAGCAAAAACACAGGACTCTGCTAAGCTGAAAGGCGAAGTATAGGGTCTGACACCTGCCCGGTGCTGGAAGGTTAAGGAAGGGTGTTAGGAGCAATCCAAAGCACTTGACTGAAGCCCCAGTAAACGGCGGCCGTAACTATAACGGTCCTAAGGTAGCGAAATTCCTTGTCGGGTAAGTTCCGACCTGCACGAATGGTGTAACGATCTGGGCACTGTCTCAGCCACGAGCTCGGTGAAATTGAAGTATCGGTGAAGATGCCGGTTACCCGCAACGGGACGGAAAGACCCCGTGAACCTTTACTACAGCTTCGTATTGTGCTTGGGTATAGGATGTGTAGGATAGGTGGGAGGCAGAGAAGCTTGCACGCTAGTGTGGGTGGAGCCGCCCTTGAAATACCACCCTTCCTATACTTAGGTTCTAACCCCGCGAGGGGGACAGTGCGTGGTGGGTAGTTTGACTGGGGTGGTCGCCTCCTAAAGAGTAACGGAGGCTTACAAAGGTACCCTCAGCATGGTTGGTAATCATGCAAAGAGCATATGAGTATAAGGGTGCTTGACTGAGAGAGGGACGCCTCGAACAGGTGCGAAAGCAGGTTCAAGTGATCCGGTGGTTCCGCATGGAAGGGCCATCGCTCAAAGGATAAAAGGTACTCCGGGGATAACAGGCTGATCTCCCCCAAGAGCTCACATCGACGGGGAGGTTTGGCACCTCGATGTCGGCTCGTCACATCCTGGGGCTGGAGAAGGTCCCAAGGGTTGGGCTGTTCGCCCATTAAAGTGGCACGCGAGCTGGGTTCAGAACGTCGCAAGACAGTTCGGTCCCTATCTGTTGCGGGCGTAGGAGTATTGAGGAGGGCTGACACTAGTACGAGAGGACCGTGTTGGACGCACCTCTAGTGTACCAGTTGTGCCGCCAGGTGCACCGCTGGGTAGCTATGTGCGGAACGGATAAGCACTGAAAGCATCTAAGTGCGAAGCCGGCTCCGAGATGAGTACTCCATTGAGGGCCGTGGGAGATGACCACGTCGATAGGCTACAGGTGGAAGTGCAGTGATGCATGGAGCCGAGTAGTACTAATTGCCCGAGAGCTTCTGGAAAGGTAGAAGCACACCCTTCAAGCGCACTTTGCTGTCCTTATTCTCTCCCTACACTTGTCTTTAAAAGCAAAAGCCCGCCATCCTTCCCCCCTTCGGGGGATAAGAGGGGGGCTAAGAACTGCTGGTGGCTATAGCGAGCGGGCCCACCTCTTCCCATTCCGAACAGAGAAGTTAAGCCGCTCAGCGCTGATGGTACTGCCCCCAAGGGTGGGAGAGTAAGTCGCTGCCAGCTCAATACAACATCATGCCCCTGTACGCTCCGCGTGCAGGGGCTTCTTCGTTTCGCCTCCCGGCATCGCCCGATGAGCTTTCCCTAATCAAAGTCTGGAAATTTTAACCTCAGGAATGCCTTAATATGCAGAACCTCCTCCTTTAGGCTCCCTTTTTTACTTTCCTGGCTCCCTTGGGCTTGATAAGGCGCCTGCTCCTCCTCTGTAACATAAACACGGGGCGCCGGCTCTTCCTTGAGAAACTTATTCCCCCGCCCCAACAACAACCAATTTGGGCTAACATCCAACCGCTCGAAAAGCAGTAATGTCTGGCCCAAGGTGAGATTCGATTTCCCGCCCTTTTCAATATGCGAATAAGTCGACTGGCTGATGTCCATTTTTTCAGCGAACTCTTCCTGCGTCATGCCCAATGAATGCCTTAACCACTTCAATCGGGATTTAATTTCATTGAAATTTTCCATTTATTTGTCTTTTACTTGGTTTTTATCGTAAAAATAAATAAATTCAATTCGTTTTTATTGGTTTTACACATCTTAGTGCGCAAGAGGTAAAAATCAAAAAGAATAATTCTATTTATTTTTTTACCCTTAAACGCTCTATTATGAAATCCAAAACCACAAACCCAATTCTCCGTGTTCTCCTGCTTTTTGCACTACTGGCCCCCGGCGCCTGTACCCAACATGACAGCACCGAATTTTCTGTGGAAGATTACATGCGCTCGGTACTGGCAGGCAACGACTACAAGGAACTCGTATTAGCAGCCCATGAGATTGTTCTGTCCACCGAAAATCACTACTGGGCTCTGGCCGAAGCGGCAAGAACTGACGCCAACCACCTCATTTCCGCCTGGGAACCCGAGCGGGCTTTTACCGAGGCGGATTTCACTTTGATGAAAAACACCCTGGGCCTTGAGGGCGAGGCATTCCGACAGTTGGTAAAAAAAATCGAAATGTTGACGAACCGCATTTTAGCCGAGATACCGGAAAAAGAGAAACACCATACCGTTGCTGTAATGGAGGAGCTTGGAAAACACATTTTTAAAGATGTAGAGGTGATGCGCGTCGCTATGAGAGGGGCGGAGTGTTGTCCCCAGTCCCCGAATTGCGCTGAGCAGTTTTCTTGTATGAGTGGCGTCTGTTCTGAATACAATCGTTGCAAAAGTGGAGCATCAAGCGGAGGGTACAGCCTTTTTTCAGGAAGTATACTGACGGGATCCAGTCTCGGTACAATCATTGCTCCGGGGCCGGGTACATCATTTGGTACCGCTTTGGGATTCTCCATTGGAGTGGTCGCTGGCACAGTTTACTGGGGCTATTCCAGCTCAGAGTGTAGAAGATTGAGGGATACAAACTGTAATTTTTGCAAAACCTTCAATCCTTGTTAAATCGTTGAATATGTCAGAAATTATGGGCTTTTTTCAACCAGGAAAAGAAGAGCAAAAACTGTCAAAGAAAAATCTTGCAATAGGCAGGGTATTAATAATATCGGCGCTCCTCGTCGTATTTCTCGATTATTTCATTTCGAAGAATTCGTGGGCTTACACCGGTTTTTCTTTAAAGGTTGTCTACCTGTGTATGATGTTCTTAGGCGTTTACTTGGTAAGTAAACGAACATTGGTATTCCTTCTAATTGGAACCATGCTTTTTGCCCTACTACTCTTTTTCCTCGAGGTAGTAATATATCCGTGAAGCTTGAAGCGCAATTGGCATTGCCGTAGCCTGGCTGAACGTTACCCTCTTGTTCAGCCAGGCTTTTGTTTACTATTACAGCGGTGGCTGACAAGGCCGGTTATTTCGCCATTCAGGGGATGGCTTTTATTTCCTCCCAAATTTTTGCAAATTTACTTAGTCATAATACATCTTGTTCTATTCGATGCAAAAGCAATATCTTTTCCTGATTCCCAGGAAGGGGATATGCATTTAAAAGGGAATTATGAGAATAAGCATAGTCATCGTACTGACTATGATCAGCTGGCTGTTTTTAACCGCACAACCGGAACCTCCCACCGGGCATGTGACGAACATACTCGGCCTGATGGGGATCGAAGAAGAGAAGCTAAATGATATTAAGGAGGACTGGAACGGTTTTATCTGGTTAGCCAGAAATGACGGCCTTTACCGGTATGATGGTACTACCCTAAAACACTATACCCAATCCGGAGGCCCAGGGGGCTTGCCTCACAACGAAGTCCTGAATATTCTGATCGATCATGAACGGCGGGAATTATGGCTGGGTACATCTTTAGGGCTTTGCCGGCTGGACCCCGTCACCGAAAAAACAATTACCTACCAATTCGATTTTTCCAACCCCAATAGCCTCGCTGACAATGTGGTGGCTTATGTATTTAAGGACAGTGATGGAAGGATCTGGGTGGGATGTTACAATCATGGACTAAGCCTTTTTCGGGACGAAACGGATGATTTTCAGAATTTCTATTTTGAGATCCCCAAGATCGACTCTTTACAAATCGTCCACCCGAATCTTAATGAGAGCAGGGTCAATTCCTTTAAATTCATCATTGAGGATAATCAGAATAAGAACCTCCTGTGGTTAGGGACCCCGCTGGGCTTGGTTGGTTTCGATAAACGCTCCGGTTCCTTTCGGTGGCCTTTTATGGAAAAGCCCTCCGAAGACGATTATCTGATGAAATCCGTCAATTTTATCTATCCATTTGAGGATCAATTGCTGGTTGGTACCTGGGGATCAGCCTACGTATTTAACATTGGGCCGGGGACCATTGAGCTGATCCGGCCCGATGTGGAAAAAAACAGCGATTTTGAATACGTGACCAATATTTACAGGACTACGGAAGGTAAAATGTGGATCTCGTTCAGTAAGGGCCTGGTCAGTTATGATATGGAAAGCGGGCAAATAGAAAAGGCATGGGCAGATATTCCCGAATTGAATCAATACAGGGGAATTCGTTTGGTGGACAGTGGCGGCCGCTTTTGGATACGTTCCTCCCAAACAACCGTTCTTTATGATCCTCTTAAGCAGATCACGGAAAACTTTGTGACCGAGAAAGTGATATTTCGCCAGCCGCATGTATTCAAAAAATGGGAAGAAGGCCAGCTCGTCCTGCTTACCTCCCAGCCGGATCAATATCATATTTTCGACCTTGCGACACAGCGGTGGCAAAGTTTTTCCTTTATTACAGACGACATAGATTGGGAGGAGATCCTTTGGAATGATATCCTGAAAATGGATAGCCATCATTGGTTGTTGCTGGACAAAACCCATTTATATACGCTGGATACAAGGACCCACCGCTTACAAATTTTGGAGCTGGACACCGGAAATGAGCTACCGTATTTTACCAAGGGCCTTATCGATTCGCAAGGCTTCCTTTGGCTGGCTACGCAACGGATAGGATTGTTCAGGGTAAACCTGGCTACGGGCGAAAAGCAACATTTTATCGATGAATTGAACTCCCCCTCTTCTTCGTCACTGTATACCTGGATCACGGATTTACATATGGATCGCGAGGGGCATATCTGGGTCCGCCTGGCTCGGAGCTATGCCATTTACGACCCTGATACGGGAAAATTTCAGGTGTTTTCTCATCACCAGTATCCCCACAGGACTTTTCGTTATATCCAGAATTTTGCGGAATCCGCTAACGGAACGGTATGGATTGCCAGTATGGACGAAGGATTTGGCAGGACGGATGCACGGAATTTAGAGGCAGGCATTATAGAAAGATTCTCGGCAGATGAGGGGCTGTTAAGCAACCAGATCCTGCAAATGGAGTTTGGAAAGGATGCAGAGCTATTGATCTTGTCCAAAAAGGGGTTAACTGTTTTTGATACGGAAAAGAGAAGCATTCAAAACGTTACCTGGGATTGGGGCATCCCCCGTTCGGCCCTTTTTGTTCCGCTTTCTGATAACCGGATCGCGTTTGCAATGGAACAGGGCGGTATAGGCATTCTTAGCCAGGAAAAGATCCTATCCAGGAGGGCTATTCCCCGGCCCTATATTACTCAGGTTAATGTGGACGGGAAGGCCGTTTATCGGTCGGGAAATCGCATTTCCCTTAATGAGATAGAGATCCACTCCGGCCGGGATAACCTGTTTTTTGAATTTTCTGCGATGAGCTATTCCAGCCCCAAGCAATTTGCCTATCAGCTGGAAGGGTACAGCAATCAATGGAATGAAACTGCGGGCCTCCGGAGTGCCTCCTATTCCAATCTTTCACCCGGAGATTATACCTTTCGGCTCAAGGTGCGGCAATTCGGGGGAGAATGGAGCGAGGAAACCGTTCTGAACGTATTTCTGGTTCCCAGGTGGTGGGAAACGGGCTGGTTTAAAGGGGCCCTTCTGGCATTACTCCTGTTTTTAGGATACCGGGCCTACAGATGGCGTTTGGAGGAAGCTAAAAGGAAGGAACGGGTCAAGGCCGCTTTTCAACGTAAGCTCGATGAAGTGGAAATGCAGGCCCTGCGATCCCAGATGAACCCCCATTTTTTGTTTAATTCTCTAAATTCCATCCAGCATTATATTATCAATAACAAATCACAGGAAGCGATCGAATACCTGGACCGGTTTTCCCGGTTGGTACGCCTGATCCTTCAGAACAGCCGGTCCAAATTAGTTCCTCTTGCCGACGAACTGGAGGCCCTACAATTGTACATGGAACTGGAAAGCCTTCGTTTCAAGGTTAAGTTTGACCATATCATTGAGGTGGACCCCTCTATTAATCCAGGGGAACTGGAGATCCCACCTATGTTGATGCAGCCCTTTGTGGAAAATGCGATCTGGCACGGGATACAGCATAAGGGGGAAAAAGGAACCGTGCTGATCAAAATAGAAAGGGCCGGAGAGCAACTCATCTGTACAATTGAGGACGATGGTATTGGCCGGGAGGCTACCGCAAAACTGAAAATAAATTCCAAAAGGGGCCATCGGTCCATGGGGCTGAAGATCACCCAGGATCGCCTGGAAATGATTAACCATTCCCGGAATGGAGTAGCTACAGTTGAGGTCATCGACCTGTATGACCAGGCCAATCAGGCCACCGGTACGCGGGTTGTCTTTCGCTTGCCATTATAGGGGGCATGAAAATGAAGGGAACCGTCCTCAAACTTTTCTTTTTCTCCTGGAAAAAGGGAGATGGATCGACTACAAAAGTGGATAAACAGGATTAAAAGCTTGCTCGCTTTTGACTCTTCATCGAAATTTGAACGAACTCTGATCGAAACCTGAAATATTAAAAATGAAACTTCCTTACCTACTTTTTGCGGTGTGCCTGTTCCCTGCTCTGGCCGCCCATTCCCAGGCCCGGCCGGAAAACCTCTTCTACATGGTCGACACGCCGGAGTCGCTGGAGAGCTTTCAGAAAAATGCCGCCCAGATCTCCATCGTCTGTCCGCAAACCTTCCTGGTCAGTAAAGAAGGCGTACTCACCGGCTCGGTGGATCCCCGGGTGCTGGAGATCGCCCAAGCCAATGGTGTAAAGGTAGTGCCGCTGATCGTCAATAAAGGCTTCGACCAGCAACTGCTGCACGACATCGTTTCCAACCCCGCGTCTCGCCGGCGTTCCATCGAGATGATGCTCGAATACGCCCGTCGCTACGGCCTGGCCGGCTGGCAGTTCGACCTGGAAGGACTTCACATTTCCGACCGCGACAGCTTTACCTTGTATTTCCGGGAGACGGCGGAAGCCCTCCACCAGGAAGGGCTTCAACTTTCGGCCGCAGTGGTCCACGCCCTGGAGAATGTAGGCGGCCCCGGCATGTACCAGCGTTTCCTGTATGAGAACTGGCGGGCGGGCTACGCCTTGAAAGAACTGTCGGAGATCGGCGATTTTATTTCTATAATGACTTACGACCAGCATACCCGCCGTACGCCCCCAGGGCCGGTCGCCGGCATCGAATGGGTGGAACAGGTGATACAGTACCTGCTTTCAGAAGGGATCGCTCCGGAGAAAATATCGATGGGCATTCCTTCCTACTCAGTCCACTGGTATGCGGATTATACCGAGGAGCGGGGCGGCTTCTCTAACGGACGGCAGGTCGGCTACGACTGGGTGCAACACCTGCTGGGGAAATACGGCGCTACCCCGCAATGGCACGAAAAAGCCGGCTGCCACTATGCTTTCTGGGACAACGGCGGGGTGTTCGAGTACCTGTTCATCGAGGATGCCGAGTCTTTGAAGCTGAAACTCGGCCTGCTGAAAAAATACAACCTCAGAGGCATCTCGGTATGGGTGCTGGGCAGGGAAGACCCCCGGTTTTGGGAGGTGCTGAAACAGATGACGCTAAAAAAATGACCTGCCTGCTTATAAACCGGGAATTGCCAATAAATTTACAACCATTTCTCTTTTAAAACTGTCCTGAAGAATAGACTATATTCGGCGAACGGCCAACGGCAGACGGTTAACAGGTCCCCAATAGTCTAGTGTAGGATACATTTTTTGAAAGGATACAACTAAACCATGCTCGACCCAGCAAAAATCAGGCAGCAGTTCCCCATCTTCGCCCACTATCCGCAGCTGGCCTACCTGGACAATGCCGCTACGACGCAAAAACCGAAAGCCGTCATCGACACCATCACCAACTTCTACGAGAAGGGCAACGCCAATATCCACCGCGGCGTTTATGGGCTGGCTGTCCAGGCCACGCAGCAGTACGAGGCGGTCCGGCAGAAGGTGGCCGGCCTGATCGGCGCCCCCAAGCCGGGAACGATCGTTTACACTACCGGAACCACCGCCGGCATCAACCTCGTGGCGCAGTCTTTCCTGGAGCCGCGCCTGCAGGCGGGCGATGAGGTGGTGATCTCCTTCATGGAACACCACGCCAACCTCATCCCCTGGCAGATGGCCTGTAAACGTACCGGGGCGAAACTTCGGGTGATCCCGATGAGCCAGGACGGTATACTCGACAGGGAGGCCTATAGGAATATGCTTTCCCCTCGCACCCGAATGGTGGCCCTGGTGCACGTCTCCAATACGCTGGGCACCATCAACCCCATCGAAGAGATGATCTCCCTGGCTCATCAGCAGAGTATACCAGTACTGGTAGACGGCGCCCAGAGCATCGCTCATTTCCCGATCGACGTGCAGGCGCTGGACGTGGACTTCTTCGTATTTTCCGGCCACAAGATGTTCGGCCCGACCGGAGTGGGCATTCTGTACGGAAAGGAAGCGCATCTTGCGGCCATGCCTCCCTATCAGTTCGGGGGAGATATGATCCGCGATGTCGCTTTTGAGGAGACCATTTTTGCGGAGGCTCCCCAGCGCTTTGAGGCAGGTACTATGCCTATTGCCGGGGTCATCGGGTTGGGCGCGGCGGTGGATTTCCTGCAGACGCTGGACAAAACCGAGATCCGGCAGCACTTGAAACAGCTGGGGCAGGCTGCCCGGGAGGAACTCCAAAGGATAGAGGGCCTGCGCGTGATCGGCAATGCCGCGCAGGCTACGGCCATTGTTTCCTTTGTGATGGAAAATGTCCATCCCCACGACGTGGCTACCTTCCTGGCCGAAGACCAGGTCGCCGTCCGGGCCGGCCATCACTGCACCCAGCCCATTATGGACTTTTTTGAGATTGCGGGCACTACCCGCGCCTCCTTTTCTATCTATAATGAAATGTGGGAGGTGGAACAGCTGGCCCGCAGCCTCAAGAACATACAGCATTTTTTCTCAGTGTAAAACCCCAACATCCCAACGTCATAACGTCCCAACATCCCAACATCACAACATCCCAACATCACAACATCCCAACATCATGAACGACCGCCTCAAGCAACTCTACCAGTCCGTCATCCTGAAGCACCACAAGGAGCCGGTGCATTTCGAAAAGAACGAAACGGCCGCCTATGTCCTGGAAGCCTATAACCCTCTCTGTGGGGATAAATTCCAACTGTTCTTTGAGGTTCGGGATGGTGTGGTTGCGGATATGAGTTTCTACGGGTATGGCTGCGCCATTTCAAAGGCGTCGGCTTCCGTGTTGGTCAAAAAGATGGAGGGGCAGCCCGTAGAGGAAGCCCTGGCACTTTGCCGGGCATTCCTGGCCATGCTCCAGGCTGAGCAAGAGCAGCCGGAAACTGCCGATGAAGAACTGGCGGCCTTCACCGCTGCCCGGGCCTTTCCGGGGCGAATGAAGTGTGCGACGCTGAGTTGGGAAGAGATGGAGCAATTTCTGGTAGGCCTGGAGGGGGATTAAGTGGGAAGTCGGAAATGGCACATTCCTTCCTGCTTCCGACTTCCAAATCTGATGCGGAGTAACTAGCAGCCTTGGCAAGCGAAAGTCCCTTCCTTTCACTGCCGAAGTGGTACAAAGACGGGGGCGGGGGTATAGCCGTCAGGTTTAGGTTTGACATATAGAAATCACTTTAATAACTCATAGTGAAGGTCAGATTGCCTGCCACAATCTTAACCTGCCACACGAGATTTTTGATGTTTGATTTTTGATCTTCGATTTGCGATGTTCCTGCCAAATCAAACATCGCAAATCGAAGATCGAATATCGCAAATTAGATTCTTGATGTCTGTTTAAGGGTACGGGTATTGTGATTTCTAAAGCTGATGGCAATGGGGTTGGGGGAGGCTTACCGCACCCTTTCCAACGTATACTTCACATCCACATTCCCGCTGAAGGTGAGTATGCCGGGATAGGGCACATTCAGCTTTAAGTCTTTCAGGTTGATGGTGTGCAGGTCGGCTCCGAGGTCATCGTCATCGCCGGCATCTCTTTCCTTGAGCCACCCATCCACCTGGATGTAATCGGTGCCGTAATCCGGGCGGTACAGCTCCACATCTTTGGAGATGTTCAGGCCATATTCCTGGCCCTCGTGGATCTCCCAGGCATTGTCTCTGGAGCGGCTCCATTCTGCCTTGGGCCCGGTCGCACTGCCATTCACATAGGCCCGGCCGGTAATGCGCCCGTAGATCTCAGGATCGCCAACTTCGGGGCAGTCGTTGCACTTCAGGGAAGTGATCTTGATCCGGAATTGCGGGTAGGCAAGGTCGCAGGTGCGTACTGTGTACTCGGAAGTCAGGACTACGCTGGCCACCGGAGTGCCCTCTTTGAGGTAACGCAGTTTGTAAGACAAGGGCGCCCCGGGCGATTCTTTGGAGTAGTTGCCGCCTTCAGCAATATAGGTATACACCTCTCCCGGGCCGTTGACGATCTGTGCTGCGGAGGCCGCCGAGCCGCCAATGACGACGGCTTTGATGTTGCACGCATCGATCGTTTGTTGATATTCGGTATCGATCGACCCGCCGCCGGAGGCAAAAGCGGCATTGAAGGCGGCGCTCACATCGGTGAAGCTCCGGCTCGTTTCAACGGTGTACAACACCATCCTGCCGTAGGCCATAGAGGCCACATAGACCGGGCTGGCCGAGCCGAAGGAGCTTACCTCGGGCAGCGACCTGAACAGGTCGCTGGGGTCCGCCGGAGGATCCATGTCAATGGTGTAGTAAGTTTGGAGGTACTTGATGAGGAACTTGTTGCTAGAGGTCGACTGGCTGAAGTTAAAGGCGGCGGAAACGCTGTTGCCCGCCGAGCGGTAGTTGGCGCCGAGGGCCACTTTCAGGTGTTCTTCCGAATAGACTTGCGAGATCTCAAAGTTCAGCTTTGCCGGCGTAGCCGAGGTTACTTCCTGGTCGAGGATGGATTTGATGCCAATTCTGACCGTGGATAGTTTCGGGTCTTCGATCTCCACAACGGGGCTGCCGTTGAGGTTTTGCAGGGAAATGGAGAGGGTGATCGGCGTCCGGCCGGCCACTATAGGGATATACTCTCCGGTAGGGATGGATTCCCCCAACAGGATGGCCCCCGGAAAGATCACATCGGTAGTGGGGTCCAGCGCGAGCATTTCATCGAAGCCGGGCGCCACCTTATAAGTAGTGGTGTAACACTCCAGGGCGGGATTGCCCTCGTCTCTGGCGGCATCGCTTGTCCCCAGTTCAACGGGGTCCGGGATCTCTTCCGGCTGCACAAATGGGTTCAGGCTGTTGACCGCTTCGTTGAAGGTGGTCGTATCTTCGGTGGAAGGCCCTTCGTTTTCTTCCTTATTGCAGGAAAAGGACAACAATACAAAAGCAATTAGGGTAAGGTACAGTGCTGGTCTTGTAAACATAGGTATTCAATTTTTTTGTTTACACAAACCTATGTTTATGAGGGGAAGCCCGCAATTTATGGGGGTGGACAAAGGGTGGACAAGGGGATTTTAGGGCAGAAAGACTTGGTATATAGTACATTGCAGAAAGGATAAACCAATTGTTCAGACAACGTAACTATTCAGCATTTCGCTTTTAGCGGTTCGCTCTTCGCAGCACTATGCCCCTTATTGCAGGAATCCAAACTCAAGGAACCCGTTCTTTGTTCTAAATCCGGGTTTTGATGCAGCGTTTAGCGAACGGCGAATAGCTGAATAGTTACCAGACAACTACTTTTCCAAGGCCCGGTACATGTCCATCAGCATGCCAATTGTTTATCCCTCCTGCTTCGTTGACCTTTGAATTAATTGCGCAGGGCTTCTTCTATCGTGATCCGCCTGCCGTTTTTGTAGGCAACGACAAAGGCGCCTTCAATCCCCGCCCGCTTCAATTGATTGGCTCTGGCCCTTGCCTCATCAATAGTCCGGTAATTGCCGACCAGGACTTTCTGGGTATTGCCATCCTGTTCAATCGTCGCATCCGGCAAATTCTGGATCTGCGGCGGTATGGCGCTCTCGCTGAAAGCACCGGCCTGAACCCGGAAGATAACGCCGGAAGGGGCAGTAGGCGTATCCGGCGTGGCGCCCCGGAGTTGTTCATTTTCCAGGGAGAGGCGCCGAATGCTTTCCTGGGCGTTCGCCATCTCGTTATTCAGCCGGTTAACCTCCCTTTCTAACTGAGCCGCTCTGTTGCTTGCCTGATCTTGTCCACTTTGCATTCGGTTCAACTGGTTCTCCGCTTCCTGTACCCGGGCCTGAAACTGATCCCGTTCTTCTACCAGGACCTTCAGTAATTGAGGATCCTTTTTGTGCTTCTTGGCCAGCGTTTTCCAGTATTTTGCTTCTTCCTTACTCATCTCCTGAGTAAAAGCCTGGCTCGAGACAGCGAGCAGTAAACCCAGTAATAGGATCGTTTGAATTTTCATGGTTTTAGTTTTTTGTAAGGATTATAAAAAAAGCAAGTTCGACTATTTCTTTTTCCTTTTCTTCTTCCGGTTCTCAAACGCCTCGATCTCTTCCATCAATGCCCGGTAATCATTTTTCCGGTCCCGCTCTATATTCAACGTATCTGAATATTCAAATTCATCAACCTCCAGCACTTTAATTTCTTTGTCCAGAAAACCCTGTATTTCGGAAAGCGTTGCTCGTTCTTCCTCCGCGCAAAAGGAATAGGCATTTCCCTTTTTTTTCGCTCTTCCCGTTCTGCCGACGCGGTGCACATAGTTTTCCGGTTCTTCGGGCAGGTCGTAATTGATCACGATCTCTACATCCGGAATGTCAATGCCCCGGGCGGCCACATCCGTTGCGACCAGCATGTTCGTATTTCCCGATTTGAATTGATCGAGCACCTCCGACCTTTCTTTCTGGCCTTTATCGCCATGAAGGGCCAGGGCCGGTATACCCACTCTTTCCATGGCCTTGACGACCCTTTCTGCCCTGACTTTCGTCCGGACAAACACCAATACCTTCGTATCCGGGTTTTCCCGGGCCACTCTTTCCAGAAAGAACCGCTTGTGATCCATATCTACAAACAAGACCGCATGGTCAATGTTCTTGGCCACCGGGTCCTTTGGTGACAGTTGAATGCGAATGGCATTCTGTTTGACCAGGGAGTAGGCGATCTTTTTGATCTTATCATTAATGGTCGCGGAGAAAAAAAGCGTTTGCCTCCTTTTGGGAAGCTTGCGCATCAGGTCTCTGATGTCCTGAATGAACCCCAGGTCGAGCATGTGGTCGGCCTCATCCAGGACGAGTATCTCTATATGATGGGTTTGCAAGTGCCCCTGGCTGATCAGGTCGAACATCCTTCCCGGCGTAGCAATGACGATATCTACCCCCTCATTGAGCTTTTCGATTTGCGGGTCCTGTTCTACCCCGCCGATCAGCGCTACGGTTTTTACCGGGGTAAACCGGGCAATGGCATCGAAGGCTTCACAGATCTGCTCGGCGAGCTCGTGGGTAGGAACCAGCACCAGGCCAATCACACCGGTTGGCCGCCGCTGGTTGGCTTTTTTTCGGTAGATCAGGTCTATGATCGGAATGGCGAATGCGCCGGTTTTTCCGGTGCCGGTCTGGGCTACCGCCAGCAGGTCCTCCCCATTGAGTACATTCGGAATGGATTTGTACTGAATGTCGGTGGGGCGTTTAAACCCCATCTGGGCCAATGCCTTCTTTACTTTCGGATTAAAATTGTAATCTTCGAATTTCATATAGATGGCAAGGTAAGGATCATAAACATAGGTATTCGATTTTTGCATACACAATCCTACTCCTGGGGCCGAAAAGCCATAATTTTATGGGGTAGAAGGGCCCTCAGACGCCAGCCTTGTTTTCGATCAGGGCGCATTTGACGGGTATGGGCCGGAGCTTCATGTTGGGCTTTCGATGGTTTAATGATAGGTTGGGGGTATGGTCTAGGCCCAGTTTTTCAGGCCTTACTTTTTTCAATAATCTTTTTGAGTTGATGATGTAAATCCGGAATCTTATTCTGCACTACGTCCATTACGATCTCGTAATCAATTCCAAAATAGTGATGGATCAGTTTATTTCTCATTCGGGCCATTCCATTCCAATCGACTGAAGAATATTGGCTCCGGAGTTCTTCGTCAACTTTTTTTGCGGCTTCCCCAATAATCTCCAGGCTCCTTACTATTGCTCTTTTCAAAACTTCATCTTCTTCAAGGGATCTCTGTGTCAGCCCTTCGGAATTGCGAATAATGAAGTCGGTTTCCTCTAAAATATGCCGCAAAAATTCAATTGAAGACTTCGACATATTCTATCTCCTTTTCAATATAGGGCAAGAAATATTTGCTAACCGATTCTCTGGTTACTAATTCCACTTCCTTTCCCAGAGATTTTTCCAGATAATCAATTAAACCTATGAAATTGTCGAACGTCTTTTCGCCGATCTCATAATCTACCAGCAGGTCAATATCGCTCGTGGAGCTTTCTTCGCCTCTGGAATAAGATCCAAATAGTCCTATTGTCCGAACTTTGTACCGTTTAAGCTCGGATTTATGATTATTCAAGAACTCGAGTATTTGTTCCTTATCTAATTTAGTTGTAATGCTCATTATAATCCTTTCCTTAGTGTGATTTGTAAATATAAGCATTCCAAATTTGTGAGTATAAGTACCTGAACAGAAATACTTAGCCACACATAGAAATGTTGAAATACATTGTCCGCTCAAGCTGGGCAAGGGCTTCAAAGCATTTCCACGCATTTCTACATATTCCTCTATTTCAGTCCAGGTACTCCTCTGCCCTCACAAATACGCATTCTTCACCCCGATGATCTCCCCCATGATCGCCAGTGCGATCTCCTTGGGCGTCTGCGCGTTGATGTCCAGCCCGATGGGGGCGTGGATGCGGGCGATGGCCTCGTCGGAGAAGCCGGCGGCCTTCAACCGGTTTACCCTCTTTTCATGTGTTTTCCTGCTTCCCAGGGCGCCGATGTAGGCGATCTCTGAAGGCAGGAGGATGTGCAGGGCGTTGTCGTCGATCTTGGGGTCATGGGACAGCACGACGGCGTAGGAGTAAGCGTCGAGGGGGAAATTGTTGAGCACTTCCGCCGGGTATTTGTCGATCAGTTGGTCCGGAGGTTGCGGGAACTGGGATTTGTGCGCGAATACGCCCCGGGGGTCGATCACGATGGTCTCGAAATCGTAGAGGTGCCCCAGTTGTATCAGGTCGGCGGTGATGTGGGCGGCGCCGATGATGAGCATTTGGCTGCGGCTGGGGAATACCTGGAGAAAGTAGCCCTGGCCTTGCTGCTCCACGCTCTGGCTTTTGCGTTCGCGGTAGGCGCGCAGAGCT
This sequence comes from Lewinellaceae bacterium, assembly GCA_020636405.1. Taxonomy (GTDB): domain Bacteria; phylum Bacteroidota; class Bacteroidia; order Chitinophagales; family Saprospiraceae; genus JACJXW01. The sequence goes on from JACJXW010000004.1 coordinate 2,237,051, forward strand.
TCGGCTTTCAAGTCTTTGCCGATGGGTTGGCCGGCGGCGGTGCCATCGGGCAATACCACACTGTGCCATCCCTGGCCATCTTCCAGGCGGGAAACGAGGATACAAGGCTGATTGTTCTCCAGCTTTTCTCGTAGCAGGGCCCAGGCAGCCTGTTCTTCCGGGCGTTCGTCGAAGGCCAGGAACCGTTCGGTGAACACTTGTATCTTGCCGCCGCAGCTGAGGCCGACCGCCCAGGCATCTTCATCTGCCACCCCGAAGGCCAGGCGTTTGGCTGCCCCGGCCTCGATCAGCGGAATCGCTTCCCGGATGACGGCGCCCTCCACACAGCCGCCACTTACCGAACCGGCCATTTCCATTTCTTTTGAAACCAGCATAGTAGACCCCACCGGGCGGGGCGAGGAACCCCAGGTCTGAATAACGGTGGCTATGGCGAATGCGTGGCCCTTGTCGGCCCATTCCTGAAGATAGGGAAGCAGTTCTTTCATTTTGAACAATTTTTTAGAAAAAATATTCTAACTTAGCGAAAGGTTTGTTTTGGGTAAAAATACAAAGAACCCACTAAATATATGCCTGTATAAGGATCGTGAAAGATATAGCCTTGTAATCACTCAATCACTCAATTCATATAGCATGTCCCATTCACCCAATGCCTGCCCTTGCCCAAAGGGGAAAAAGCCGAAGCGGAAAGGTAAATCCCTTTCCGTACTCAGCGGGCTGCTCATTGTGTTGTTGCCCAAGTGCCCCTTCTGTATATTAACATTCTCAAGTGCCATAACTTTGTGCAGCGGGGCCAAAATCTACCAGCATGCCCCCAGTTGGGCGTCCTTCATTTCCATAGGGCTGGCGGCCATTACCCTGGCTCTGCTGGCCTGGAATTACAAAGGGGGGCGAACCCTGGGGGCGGCCGGGCTTGTTTTAATAGGGAGTTATTTCATCATTTCCAGTGAATTGTGGACAGGGGAACTGAAGGAATACTACTGGGGCGCCTTCTTCCTGCTGCTGGGCGTGTGGGTGAACGGCAGTTTCCTTTTCTTCTTTCGGCAGTGGGTGAAGCCGGTGTATGCAGTGATCCGGGAGAAATGGGTGGGAAGAGTGAGGGAATGAGGGAATGACAGAGCTTTCGTCCATGTACTAATAACCATATAACCATTTCACCTATGCCAACCGTCAGGTTCACCACCGCTCTCCGGCGTTTTTTCCCCTCGCTCAAAGAACAAGAGGTGGCCGGAGGTACCGTTGCCGAAGTGCTGGAAGAGGTCGAATCCCTATACCCGGGCATTAAAGACTATGTGCTGGATGAACAGGGCCGGCTGCGCCAGCACGTCAACATCTTCCTCAGCGGCGAGCTCATCGAGGATAAAGAAACCCTGCAGGACAGGGTCAGGGATAAGGATGAAGTATATGTCTTCCAGGCTTTGTCGGGAGGATAACGGCAAGGTAGGGCATTGTCGGATGGTTAAATGGTAATATTGCTATAGGGTCGCCCCACAGGGCATCCGACGGGAAGCCTGCCTCAGGAAAACAATCTGTCCATCCAGCAATACAGCAATATAACACCTCAGCAATACAGCAATGAAACTCCTCATCGGCACTTCCAAAGGCCTGATCGCCTATCATCGCTCTTCTGATGCCTGGAAAATTGAAAAGGCGCATTTCGTCGGCATGCCGGTTTCCATGGTTTTTGCAGACCCGCGCAACAACACCTGGTGGGTAGGCCTTGCCCACCGCCACTGGGGGCAGAAACTGCACTATTCGGAAGATGAAGGCCGGAGCTGGAAGACGGTGCCCATGCCCAAATACCCGGCGGGTGCTGAATACCGGGCAGGCAAACCAGCTGTTCTGAAAAAAGTTTGGTGCATGCAGCAGGCCGGGCCCAACCGCCCCGGCGGCCTGTGGCTGGGCACTGAACCGGGCGGTTTATTCTACAGCGCAGACAATGGGCAGCAATTCGAGCTGGTGGAGAGCCTTTGGAACCATCCCAGCCGCCTTGACGAGAACCAGTGGTTTGGAGCAGGGCGCGACTTTCCCTTCATCCATTCGATCGTCGTCGATCCCCGGGATGAAGATCACGTGTACATCGCGGTGAGCTGCGCCGGTGTATTTGAAACTACGGACGGCGGCCAAAGCTGGGCGCCCCGCAACAACGGCCTTATCGCCGCCTACCTGCCCAACCCCCAGGTTGAAGTGGGCCACGACCCTCACCTCCTGCTGGCCTGCAATGCCAACCCGGACGTGATCTGGCAGCAGAACCACTGCGGGATCTTCCGCACCACCAACGGCGGACAAAGTTGGGATAATGTTACCGATAAGGACGGCCTGCCCGATTATGGGTTTGCCCTCGCCATCGACCACGAAGACCCGGATAAAGCCTGGGTGATCCCTGCCGTCAGTGATGAGATGCGGGTGGCCCCCGGCCTGGCGCTCTGCGTCTGCCGCACCGAAGACGGCGGCCGCTCCTGGCAAGCCCTGCGCAACGGCCTGCCCCAGGAACACTGCTTCGATATCGTCTTCCGCCATTCTCTGGCCAAGCAGGACAATATTCTGGCCTTCGGCACTACCACCGGCAACCTCTATCTCTCTGAAGATTACGGCGACAGTTGGACCTGCCTGTCTTCCCATCTGGCAAGAGTGGATGCCGTAACTTTTGCCCCAGGGTAGCCCGAAGGATGAAATTTGAATAAAATTTAAACCATTTGCGCCCCTTGCTGTTTCCCTCTCGATCATCTGCAAACGGGCGGCGAGCCCTACTTCCTGTTCCTTCTACTGCAGTACGTGAAATTATATTCGCCGCACACCCGCCGAACGAAATTTACCCCCCAGAAAACGGAATTATTCAAAAAAATCTCAAAAATTAGAATTTATTTTCTAATTTCGAGACATAATTCATTTCTAAATCCAAAACCATGATACCTGCACCATTTGATTATGCAGCTCCGGGGACCCTCGAGGAGGCGTTCTCCTTACTGGAGCAACATGGCGATGAAGCCAAGATCCTTGCAGGTGGCCATAGCCTGATACCAATGATGAAACTGAGGTTTGCCTCACCGGAATTTTTGATCGACATCAATAATATTCCGGGGCTTTCTTACATCAAGGAAGAGGATGGTTACCTGAAGATCGGGGCGCTCACCCGGGAGGCCGAGTTGGAAACCTCCAAAATTGTCCATACCAAGTATCCTATTTTTCTGGACGCGACCAAGCTGATCGCCGACCCACAAGTCCGCAATATGGGGACGATCGGCGGAAACATCGCCCATGGTGATGCGGCCAACGACCACCCCGCCGTCATGATGGCCATGCGGGCGGAAGTTGTCATCAGCAGCGCCGAGGGCCAGCGCGTCGTGCCGATCGACGAATTTTTCTATGGGTTTTACATGACTGCCGTTCAACCCAATGAGATCCTCACTGAGATCCGCATTCCGGTTCCGGGGCCCGGTACCGGCAGCGCTTACCACAAGCTGGAACGCAAGGTGGGCGACTACGCTACTGCCGGTGTCGCCGTGCAACTTACCCTGGATAAGGACGGCGTGTGCACCTACGCCGGTATCGGCCTGACCAATGTCAACCCGACACCCATGCGGGCCGCTCGTTCCGAAGAGGTACTGGCCGGCCACAAACTCGATGAAGAAAGGATAGGCCTGGCGGGGCAGTACGCTTCCGAAGACTGTAACCCTTCTTCTGACCTGCGCGGCGATGAAGACTACAAACGCGCCGTGGTCAAAGTCCTTACCAAACGCATGATCAACAAAGCTATTGAAAGAGCCAAAGGCATAGTAACCAGCTAAAAAAATCCAATCAGACATGAAAAAACAAATTACCATATCTGTCAACGGTGAGAAGCACAGCCTGGAGGTAGAGCCCCGGGAGTTGCTGGTGCACATCATCCGGGAAAGACTGCGCCTCACCGGCACCCATATCGGTTGTGACACGACCAGCTGCGGAGCCTGTACCATCCTGCTGAACGGCAAATCCGTCAAATCCTGTACGGTGCTCGCCATTCAGGCCGACGGTAAGGAAGTTTCTACAGTAGAAGGCATGGCTACCGCCGAAGGCCTGCATCCCCTTCAGGAGGGCTTTAAAGAAAATCACGGCTTGCACTGCGGCTTCTGTACGCCAGGCATGCTGATGCGCGCCAAGGAACTGCTGGAGCACAATCCCAACCCCACAGAGGAAGAGATCCGTTGGGGCATTTCCGGCAACCTGTGCCGCTGTACGGGCTACAACAACATCGTGAAGGCCATTCAGTACGCTTCCGCCAAAATGCAGGGCAGAGAAACGCCTTCTACGGAACCTGAGTTTGTGTAGGGCCAGCGGTGTTCGGTATTCGCGAACCGCGAACCGCGAACTCCGAACCGCGAACCACGAACCGCAAACAAACCTAATTGCAATCATCTTCAATCCTGATACAAATGATTAAGTGTAAAACATCCAAAGAGATAGGAGGAATGGGGCACTCCCTCAAAAGAAAGGAGGACGTCCGGTTCATCCAGGGCAAGGGGCACTATGTGGATGACATACAGCTGCCGGGTATGCTCCACATGGACATCGTGCGCAGCCCCTATGCCTATGCCAAAATAAAAAACATCAACACGGAAGCGGCCCTGAAAATACCCGGCGTGATCGCTGTGGTAACCGGCAGGGACCTGGAAAAGTACAACCTGCACTGGATGCCGACCCTGATGTCGGACACCCAGATGGTGCTGCCCACCGATACGGTCATGTACCAGGCTCAGGAGGTCGCCGCCGTTATTGCTACCGACCGCTATGCTGCCCGCGACGGCAAAGAGGCCGTTATGGTGGAATACGAGCCCATGAAGCCGGTGATAGACCCCTATAAGTCCCTGGATCCGGATGCACCGGTACTGCGGACCGATAAAGAGGGCAAAAAGGACAACCACATCTGGCACTGGGAAGTAGGCGACCGCGAGGCCACCGAAAAACTGTTCAACGAAGCCGAGGTGGTGGTTAAAGAACAGATGCATATCCCCCGCATCCATGTGGCTTCCATCGAGACCTGCGGATGCGTGGCCGACTACGACAAGGTGAACAACCACCTCACGATGTACATGACCACCCAGGCGCCGCACGCTATCCGTACCGTGATCGCTTTGGTTGCCGGGCATGTAGGCCTGACCGAAGAGAAGGTCCGGGTGATCTCTCCGGATATCGGTGGCGGCTTCGGAGGCAAGGTGCCGGTATATCCTGGATACGTTATCGCGATTGCCGTTTCCTTCCTGGTAGGAAAGCCGGTGAAGTGGGTAGAAGACCGCAGCGAAAACCTGCAGGCGGACTCCTTTGCCCGCGATTACCACATCACCGCTGAAATGGCGGGAACAAAGGATGGGAAGATCCTGGGCACCCGCTTCAAGATCCTGGCCGACCATGGCTATACGGACGCTGCGGCCAACCCTTCCAAGTTCCCGACGGGTATGTTTTCCATTGGAACCGGGTCTTACGACTACCAAACCACCTTCATGGAAGCAGACGCCGTTTACACCAACAAACCGCCCGGAGGCGTGGCCTATCGTTGCTCTTTCCGCGTGACGGAAGCCGTACACGCCATCGAGCGCATTACGGACCGCTTCGCGTTCGAGATCGGTAAGGACCCGGCGGAGCTGCGCATGGAAAACTTCATCAAGAAGGAGGATTTCCCCTGGAAGTCGCCCACCGGATGGGAATACGACAGCGGAGATTACCATGCCGGACTGAAAAAGGCCATGGACGCCGTGGGCTACGAAGCACTGCGTAAAGAGCAGGCGGAGAAGCGCAAGCGGGGCGAACTGATGGGCATCGGCATTTCCACCTTCACGGAGATCGTAGGCGCCGGCCCGTCCAAGGACTTCGACATCCTCGGCATCAAGATGTTCGACAGTGCCGAGATCCGCGTGCACCCAACAGGCAAGGCCATCGCCCGCTTTGGCACCAAATCGCAGGGGCAGGGCCACGAAACGACCTACGCACAGATCATCGCCGAAGAGCTGGGCATTCCCGCCGAGCACATCCAGGTGGAAGAAGGAGATACCGATACCGCTCCCTATGGACTGGGAACTTACGCCAGCCGCAGTACGCCGACCGCCGGCGCCGCTGCCGCCGTTGCTGCCCGCAAGTTGAGAGACAAGGCCCGCAAGATCGCCGCCTACCTGCTGGAAGTGAGCGAAGACGACCTGGAGTGGGAGCCGGGCAAGTTCTTCGTCAAGGGCGCGCCCGAGAAGGCCAAGACCATCCAGGAGATCGTCTTTGCCGCTTATACCAACCATCCTCAGGGAATGGAGGCCGGCTTCGAAGCCACCCACTACTACGATCCTCCCAACCTGACCTTCCCCTCCGGAGCTTACATCTGCGTGGTGGATATCGATAAGGACACCGGGGAGATCAAGGTGCGCCGGTTTGTCGCCATCGACGACTGCGGCAACATCATCAACCCGATGATCGTGCAGGGGCAGGTACACGGCGGGCTTACCCAGGGTATCGCTCCGGCTATGTACGAAGAGCTCATTTACGATGAGGACGGCAACATCCTCAATGGCACCTTTATGGATTATCTGGTGCCCACCGCAGTGGAATCGCCAAGTTGGGAGACCGGCCATACCGTTACGCCTTCGCCTCACCACCCGATCGGCGCCAAAGGGGTAGGGGAGTCGCCGACCGTAGGCGCTCCGCCGGCCATCGCCAACGCCATCGTGGACGCCCTGTCGCCCTATGGCATTACCCACCTCGACATTCCGATCACGCCGTATAAGGTGTGGAAGGCCTTGAGAGATAAGGGGGTGAATTAGTGGATCAGTGTTTTAGTGCATTGGTGCGTAAATAAATAATTTGCAGCCTCGGTTCAGGGCAGGTTTGAAGGCCTTGGTCCCGGCTTTGCCTGGATAGGTGCCTAAACATGGCCTGGCGTGAATCGAGGCTGCTCAAAAAAAAAATAATTATGAAGACTACAATAGAAAAGAATTTCCAGGTAGATGAACCCATCGACAAAGTATGGGAATACCTCAGCGACCCCGCAAAGATCGTAACCTGCGTGCCGGGCGCCAGCCTCACCGATACCATCGATGAGGACAACTACAAGGGGGAGGTCACCCTGAAGTTTGGCCCTGTGAAGGCCTCCTACAACGGGCAGATCACCTTTCAGGAAAGGGATAAGGAAAACTACAAAATGCAGTTGCTCGGAAAGGGCCTGGACTCCAAAGGCAAGGGCAGCGCCGATATGCTGATGAATGGCGTACTGGCGGGAAAAGACGGCCAGACCGATGTGACCTGCACGATGGAAGTGACGATCACCGGTATGCTGGCGCAGTTCGGTTCGCGCCTGATCAACGACGTCTCCGACTCTGTATTCGACCAGTTCGTGGCCAATTTCAAAGCCAAGCTGGCCGGGGAAGAGGTGGACAATTCCCTGAAGGCCGGCTCTATGGTGGGCACGGTGGTGAAGGGGATCTTTGGAAAGAAGGATGCCTGATCAATTGATTCGCGATTTTTGATTTTCGATTCGCGATTTGCGATTCTCCTCGCCGGAGCAGTGGTGTCGCCCGGATTCCCCTGAGGCCACATCGTCCATCAAAAATCAAAAGTCGCAAATCGCAAATCAAAAGCGTTATTTGTGAAAGAACTGACCAAAGACACGGAAACGATCACCCAAGGCTTCGGCCGGCTGGGTTATGTAGCTGATGAAGAGTTGGCCACTATTCTTTTCCTGATGCTGCGCCTGGGCAAGCCGCTCCTGCTGGAGGGCCACCCTGGAGTGGGCAAGACGGAGGTGGCCAATGTACTGGCCTCTTATCTGAACACCGACGTCATCCGCCTGCAGTGTTACGAAGGGCTGGATGTCAATTCCGCCGTGTACGAGTGGAACTACCAGAAACAACTACTTTCTATTAAGATTCAGGAATCGAGCGAAAAGACGGAGGCGGAAAAGGAAGCGCACATTTTCGGCGAGGAATTCCTGCTGAAGCGTCCGCTCCTGCAGTCCATTACCCATCCGGAGCGGGCGCCCGTCCTGTTGATCGACGAGATCGACCGGGCAGACGAGGAGTTCGAAGCCTTCCTGCTGGAACTGTTGTCTGCCTTTCAGATCAGCATCCCGGAAATGGGCACGCTCCGGGCCACCCACCGCCCGTTGGTTATTCTGACGAGCAACCGCACCCGGGAACTGAGCGATGCGCTCAAGCGCCGCTGCCTTTATCATTGGGTGAACTTCCCAGACGAGGAGAAGGAGAAGCGCATCGTACAGAAGCACCTGCCGGATATCGAGGAACAGTTGCTGGCGAGGGTGGTCGGCATGGTGCAGGCCATCCGGCAGAAAAAGCTGGAAAAGACGCCTGGTATTGCCGAAACCCTGGATTGGGCGCGGGGCCTGCAGGCACTGGGGTATAAGGACCTGAGCGAAGAGGCCATCGCCCGGAGCCTGGGCTGCCTGCTGAAGTCGGCAAAGGATATCGAGCGGGTGAAGGCGGAGGGGGTCGAAGGGATACTGGTTGATTAGTTGATGATTTGATGAGTTGAAAATGTCAGAACGTCCACATGCATCTTCCTACAGCAGCCTCACGGAGGCCGTCATCGGCTTTGCGCACCTGGCGCGGAAGGAGGGCTGGATAGTGGGAATACAAGAGACAAAGGATGCCCTGATGGCGGCCTCTTACGGGACGCTGGACGAACAGGATACCTTCAAATATGCGTTGAAAGCCATCTTTTGCACCAACCGGGAGGAGAGTGAGCGTTTCGAGCAGCTCTTCGGTGGTTTTTGGGGCAAGCGAAAAGGAGCCATCAAAAGTAAGATGACGTACAAGAACCAGTCGAACATCCAGCGCAAATCGCCGGGGTCTCTGGTGTGGATGGGGCAGGGGGAAAACAAGGAAGAAGAAAAAAAAGAAGAAGGCAAGAACGTATCGGGCGCCAATAAAATAGAGCGCCTGCGCCAAACCGATTTTTCGAAGATTGAGGAGATGGACAGTGCGCTGCTGGAGGAGTTGGCCCTGCAGTTGTGGAAACAAATGAGCCTGCGCATGAAACGCAAGCTTAAAGCTTCCGCGAACCAGGGGCGGATCGACCTGCGGCAGACCATCCGGGCCAGCATCGGGTACGGGGGCGACCCCCTCGACCTGCGCCGCAAAAAGCGGATCCCCCGCCGGCAGCGGATTGTCATCCTGCTGGATGTGAGCGGCTCGATGGATAAGTACAGCTTTTTCCTGTTGCGCTTCATCTGGTCTCTGCGCGCTCATTTTGAGCAGGTGGAAGCCTTTCTGTTCAGTACGAACCTGGTGCGCATTACCGATTACCTGGACTCCAAAGACCTGGGGCACACGCTGGCGCTGCTCACCGCCCGTGCCCACAACTGGTCGAGCGGGACCAAGATCGGCTGGTGCTTTCAACAATTCAATGAACAGTACGCCAAGCAGGTATTGTCGGGGAGCTCTACTGTGATCGTCCTGAGCGACGGGCTGGATACCGGTGAACCGGAACTGCTGGCCGGCGAGCTGGCCAAGGTCAAACAACGCACCCGCCGGCTGATCTGGCTCAACCCCCTGAAAGGTATGCAAGGGTATGAACCCATTGCCAAGGGGATGAGCGCCGCACTGCCGGAGATCGACGTCTTCAACTCGGCACACAACCTGAACAGCCTGCTGGAATTGGAAAATTATCTGGTCCTTCTTTGACGAAAGCAAACTTTGTCAAAGAGTCATATTAAAGTTATGTTCAATCAATTTCTGGAAAAGGCTCGCAGCCTTACGTTGAAAAAAGAACCTTTTGCCCTCGCCCTTGTGGTCAACCGGCAGCTTCCCTCTTCGGGTAAGCCCGGCGACAAGGCCGTTATCGAAAAGGATGGAACGGTAACCGGCTGGATCGGGGGAGGCTGCACGCGGGGCATTGTCCTTAAAGAAGCCGCGGCGGCCCTCAAGGACGGCAAACCGCGGGTGGTTCGCATCAGCCCGGAGGGCCCCGGTGAATCCCGGCCCGGAGTGGTGGATTATAATATGACCTGCCACAGCGGCGGCATGGTAGAGGTGTACATCGAACCTGTACTGCCACGCCCTCATTTGCTCATTCTGGGCAAATCGCACGTGGCAATGGCCCTGTCCCGCCTCGGGCGGGCGATGGACTATCCGGTTTCCGTAGTGGCCCGGGGAGTAGATCAGTATGCTTTTCCGGATGCAGAGCAGGTGATGGACACGTCAATCGTCGGCCCGGAACTGCTGACCCCCAATACCTTTATCGTAGTTTGTACTCAGGGTGAGAACGATGAAGATGCCCTGCAGCAGGCCCTGGAATCTGGTTTGCCGTATGTATCTTTCGTAGCCAGCCGGGCGAAGGGAAATGCCGTCTTCCGGGCCCTGCGCCAGCGCGGCCTGACGTTTGAGCAGTTGAAGCGGGTGAAAACGCCGGCCGGGCTGGATATTAACGCCAAGTTGCCGGAAGAAGTGGCCATAAGTATTCTGGCGGAGGTGGTCGCATTTATGCGTAGTGAAGAAATGCCACAGGCTACCAGTACCACCCCTACCGAAACGGAAGAGAACGACAAGATCTTCATCAATCCGGTCTGCAATGTGCCGGTGGAAAAGGCCACCGCCAAGCATGTTCTTGAATTTGAGGGGATGAATTACTATTTTTGCTGTGACGGGTGTAAGGCTACCTTTGAGAAAGAGCCTGAAAAATATGCGCTGAAAGAGCAAGAAGCTCATTAGCCAGGGAAACGGGATTCAGGGGGCCTTTGATCTTTGATTTCCGGGTTCCGGCTTCCGACTTCCGACTTACATCCACCTCCCTAACCAGCATTTTAAAAACGCGCTTAATCCAGGTAAAAGATGAGCCGGAATACCAAGCAGAGAATACTGGATGCCGCCCTCCAGCTATTCAACGAGGAGGGCTATGTGAATATCCGCCTGGCGCAGATCGCCGAACAGGCCGACATGAGTGTGGGCAATATGGCCTATCACTACCCCCATAAAACGGAGATCCTGGAGGGGATCTACGGCGAATTGCTGGTAGAACAGCGGCAGCTGTTGGCAGAGATCAATCTGGCCCCGTTGTTTGAGAATTTCGACTATTTCCTGGCGGCTACTTATAAGCTGCAAAAAAAATATATATTTTTCTATTTCGATACCCTGGAGCTGATCCGTACCTCTGAGGAGCTGAAGAAGATGCACCAGGAGCACGTCCGGTGGCAACGTATGCAGCTGGAATTGCTCTTACAGCTTAACCGCGCACGCGGAGTGGTCGACTGGAAAGCCAATTCGGAGAACCCCCAGCGCCTGGCGCGCCACCTGCGGCATATGATGGACAGCTGGCACGCCATGCAGTTCCTCGAGGGCGAACCGGGAGATGATTTCCAGGCCTATCGCTCCTGTTGCTGGTCGGTATTGCAGCCCTACTTCACAGACATGGGATGGAAAGAATTCGGGCAATTGAAAAAGGCTTCGGATACTCCAGTTGTAAGCGGATGATGGTGGTGTTCCCTGCCGGTTAACTAAACCACTTGCTCTACGGAAAATCCGGCAGGTTAGAAACTGACGAAACGAACAAAAGACGTGTTAGCGATGGAAAAAACGACAGTCTCGGGCACGGTCCAGGCTGAAAGAGACCTATTGGCGAGGGTATACGTCAACCGCAATGGCGTCGTTACCCGGGCAACCTTTCGTTCCCCTATCTATCAGGGAGATAAAGGCATTCTCGACGGGCAGCCTGCCCGCGCCGCTTTGGTCATTCCTTCCCGCATTTTCGGATTTTGCGGAGGATCGCACCAGTTGGCGGCGGCCATGGCCCTGGAGCACGCCTGGCAGGCGGAGTTGCCGCCCAATGGCATGGTACTGCGTTCGGTAGCCCAGGCGGCCGAGATCCTTCAAAACACCAACCGTTGGTTTTATACTACCTTTGGCCCGGGCCTGGCTCACCCCTCCTTTTCCGATAAGCCCCTTTTTGCAGAGGCCAGCCGCCGTTTCACTGCTTTTAAGGGCGCCTCTTTCCGGCCGGGTATCCTGGCGGGCACTTTTCCTATGGCCCTTTATGCTTTGTTTGCCGGCCAGTGGCCTCATTCCAACTATATCATTCCCGGGGGAGTATCCACCTCTGTCCAGCCGAAAGAACTTACACGGGCATTTTCTCTGCTCGACCAATATTGCCGGGAATGGCTGGAGCCGGCCTGGCTGGGTTGCTCTCTGGAGCGCTACCTGGATATCCGCGACTGGGGCGATCTGATGGCCTGGCTGGATGAAAAGGAAGAGCATTACAACAGCGATTTTGGCCTTTTCGTCCGGGTTGCTTTGGAATACGAACTGGATAGCCTGGGGAAAGTAGAACCTCAATTGCTTTCTTATGGTGCGTTCTACAACAAAAATGGCACTTTTGTAGTTACACCAGAGAATCATTTGAGATTCGTGCAGCAGCCAGGAGCTTATTTCGATGGAAAGAGCCTCTGTCCATTTGATCACGCATGGTTGGTGGAAAGCCTCAGAGCGAACAAGGATGCCCATCAGGTGGGCTATCGTGGCGAGGCGGTGGAAGTAGGCCCCATTGCGCGTATGCTGATACAGGGAAAACAGGCAGCGCAGCAGAACGGCAAACATTCCGGCCTTTTCGCGACCCTTTATCCTGAAAAAGGAGCTTCCGTTTTCACCCGCGTATGGGCCCGCATGCACGAAGCCTGCCAACTGGCGAATAGCATGAGGATGTGGTTGTCTCAATTGGAAGTCGGCGCCCCGTGCCAGGTGGAACCCCAAGAGCAGGATGGCTGGGGAATCGGTTTTACGGAGGCCCCCCGGGGAGCCCTGGCCCACTTTGTCGAACTGGAAGGCGGAAAGATTATCGATTACGCCATACTGCCTCCAACCATGCTGAACCTGCAGTCCGGAGAGGCTGCCGGAAAAATCCCCCCAATGGCCAATGCCCTGAAAGACACCGAAATCAAAGACTTGTCAGACCCCATCGAAGTAGGCTTGGTCGCCCGGTCCTTCGACGCCTGCCTGGTGTGTAATGTAGAGTTGTTCAAGAACAGGTCGGAAAAAGAGATCGGGAAAACAAGAGTTTGAAAAATTCAAAATGCAGAACCGCAAAACCGCAAAATGTAAAACTGCCGGTACCCTTTTACATTTTGCGATTTTGATTTAATCATTCGTCCTATGTGCCTAGCCATACCAGGTAAGATCAGATCCATTGAACAAACCGAGGGCCTCATCCGCCGGGCCAAGGTCGTGTTTGGAAGTATTGTCAAAGAGGCGTATCTTGATATGATCCCTCAGGCAAAGGAAGGGGACTATGTTCTCGTTCACGCCGGAGTGGCCATCAATCTGGTTAATGAGGAGGAAGCCTTAAAGACCTTTGCCCACCTGCAAGCGTACGGAGGGCTGGAGGACTTGTTGCCGGAGGAGGGAATAGGGGGGTAACGGCGGACGATTTTCGGTCTTAACAATATAGCCATATATCCCGCCTTTGCCCCTTATGAGACAAGAAACAACATGAAGTACCTAAAAGAATACCGTGATCCGGAACTGGTGGAAAAGTACCTTCAGGAGATCGAAAAAGTAACTACCAGGCCCTGGGTTTTGATGGAATTCTGTGGCGGGCAAACCCACAGCCTGGTCAAGAACGGGCTGATCCAGATCCTCCCTGAAAAGATCCGCATGGTGCACGGCCCGGGATGCCCGGTCTGCGTGACTCCCCTCGGCGTGATCGACCAGGCGCTGCAACTTGCTTTTAAAGAGGATGTCATCCTTTGCTCGTTCGGCGATATGTTGCGCGTGCCGGGCACCGAAAAGAGCCTCCTTCAGGCTAAGGCGGAAGGGGCCGAAGTGCGTTTTTTCTATTCGCCGATGGAAGCCGTTCAGCTGGCAAGGGATAATCCGCATAAGGAGGTCGTCTTCTTCGCCGTCGGTTTCGAGACCACTGCTCCAGCCAACGCGCTTTCCGTTTTACACGCTCGCCAATACGGCCTGACAAATTACTCCCTGCTCACGTCTCACGTACTGGTGCCGCCCGCTATGCGCGCCATCCTTGAAGACGAGGAAAGCCACATCGACGGCTTTCTGGGCGCCGGCAACGTATGCTCGGTCATGGGGTTGGAAGACTATGCGCCCATCGTCCAGGAATACCACATACCGATCGTCGTTACGGGTTTCGAACCCGTAGACTTGTTGCAGGGGATCCTTATGCTCATCGTACAGTTGGAGCGAGGCGAGGCCCGCCTGGAGAACCAATACAGCCGGGTCGTGCCTTATGAAGGCAACCCTTCCGCCCGCGCCGTCATCGCCGAGGTCTTCGAGCCTACTCACCAGGAGTGGCGCGGCATCGGCGTCATGCCTGGCAGCGGCCTGAAAATGCGCAAGGCCTTCGCCGCTTACGATGCGAACGTAAAGTTCGGCCTGGCGCCCCGGGTTATTCCCGACAGCCAGGAGTGCATCGCCGGCGAGATCCTCAGGGGCCACAAGAAGCCGCTGGACTGCCCGCACTTCGGTAAAAAATGCACCCCGCTGAACCCGCTGGGGGCGCCGATGGTGTCGTCGGAGGGGGCTTGTGCGGCGTATTATCATCTGATGGCGGAGGTAGAGGGGGCGTAATCCGACAATCCCGGTTGCTTGGGAGCAGAGTCGAAGGCCAATGCCACCGGCCAACATGAGTCATCAGGGGCTAAATGGCAGCCGATGGAGGCAGGGGTCGGCGGTACAGCATTTGAGGTGAAAACGGTAGCACTTTTGGGGTTGCTATAGTAAGCCGCCCTTTTGATTTATGATGTTTGATTTATGATGTTTGATTTATGATGTAGGCGAGCGGAAGGGCTGCTCCCAAAGAGCCCCATCAAAAATCGCACATCGCACGTCAAAAATCGCACATTTCTCCGTACCAAAAGTATCGTAGAATCTGCCTGATATTGTGCACTCCCGGCCCTTTATGATGTAGGCGAGCGGAAGGGCTGCTCCCAAAGAGCCCCATCAAAAATCGCACATCGCACGTCAAAAATCGCACATTTCTCCGTACCAAAAGTATCGTAGAATCTGCCTGATATTGTGCACTCCCGGCCCTTTATGATGTAGGCGAGCGGAAGGGCTGCTCCCAAAGAGCCCCATCAAAAATCGCACATCGCACGTCAAAAATCGCACATTTCTCCGTACCAAAAGTATCGTAGAATCTGCCTGATATTGTGCACTCCCGGCCCTTTATGATGTAGGCGAGCGGAAGGGCTGCTCCCAAAGAGCCCCATCAAAAATCGCACATCGCACGTCAAAAATCGCACATTTCTCCGTACCAAAAGTATCGTAGAATCTGCCTGATATTGTGCACTCCCGGCCCTTTATGATGTAGGCGAGCGGAAGGGCTGCTCCCAAAGAGCCCCATCAAAAATCGCACATCGCACGTCAAAAATCGCACATTTCTCCGTACCAAAAGTATCGTAGAATCTGCCTGATATTGTGCACTCCCGGCCCTTTATGATGTAGGCGAGCGGAAGGGCTGCTCCCAAAGAGCCCCATCAAAAATCGCACATCGCACGTCAAAAATCGCACATTTCTCCGTACCAAAAGTATCGTAGAATCTGCCTGATATTGTGCACTCCCGGCCCTTTATGATGTAGGCGAGCGGAAGGGCTGCTCCCAAAGAGCCCCATCAAAAATCGCACATCGCACGTCAAAAATCGCACATTTCTCCGTACCAAAAGTATCGTAGAATCTGCCTGATATTGTGCACTCCCGGCCCTTTATGATGTAGGCGAGCGGAAGGGCTGCTCCCAAAGAGCCCCATCAAAAATCGCACATCGCACGTCAAAAATCGCACATTTCTCCGTACCAAAAGTATCGTAGAATCTGCCTGATATTGTGCACTCCCGGCCCTTTATGATGTAGGCGAGCGGAAGGGCTGCTCCCAAAGAGCCCCATCAAAAATCGCACATCGCACGTCAAAAATCGCACATTTCTCCGTACCAAAAGTATCGTAGAATCTGCCTGATATTGTGCACTCCCGGCCCTTTCAGGGCTCCTTAGCCCCTGATGCGTATGGCCCATGTTTGCCTTCACTCTCTTCAGGGCGAGGCAAATAAAGGCCGGAAGGTTTTCCAAAGCTTGAGTTAGATAATCACTTTGGTGGAGAACCAACCGGAACATGAGCGGACAACAGGCCCATCTTCCAAAGCCCCTGATTCATGGCCTCACATTGATAAATGACCGCTTCGACGTTGCCCACCTGGATCGATGAGACGATTCCCAATTTATGGAACAATTTTGCAGCCCACAGCCACCGGGTGCCATGTTCCCAAAGGTTGATAACAGACTGCATAGACTGGCTGGTGATGTCGCGAAATTCCAGATCGACAAATCCTGCGCTCCGGGCGTGGCCGAGGTGTTCCGCCTCGGAGTCAATATCGGGAATGGCCCAGGGGCGGAGCCATTGCCGGATAAGCTGTTCTCCATCATTGGGCAGTGGCCGGCTAAGGCGAAAGTAATCGGCAACGGCCAGGCGCCCGCCCGGCCGCAGCAGGCGGAAAGCCTCCCGGTAAAAATCGGCCTTTTCCGGGGCATGGCAGATGCTCTCCAGCGCCCAGACTACGTCAAAAGAGTGGTCTTCAAAAGGGGTTCGGCAATAATCGGCAACCAGAAAGCTGGCCTTATCGCCTACCTTCGCCCTGGCCGCATTGCGGCGGGCGTCCCTGACCTGCCCTTCTACCGGGGTAATGCCCACCACCTCGCACGAACGATCTGTTGCCAGCCAGATGCCCGAACCGCCTACACCGCAACCCGCGTCCAGTACCCGGTCTTCTGAGGTAATGCCCACCATATCGGCCATCACGCGGTTCTTGTTGGCCACTGCGGCCTGATGGTGGGTGGCCGTTTCGTCATAGACACCGTAGTGTAGGGCATAGGTACTGCGTACCCCCCACACCCAGCGGTAATCCCAGCGGGTAGCTTTGTAATAGGCTTGAATGTCCGGGTCTTTTTTTCTACTCATAGGGGCCTTATTCATTCACCGGGTGCTTTGAATGCCCTCAATATACAGTGATTTTGCCAAAGCCGTCGCTACAACAAGAGGGTGAGCAGGGCAGTTGGAGGTATGGAGGTTAAGGCAGGTGGTGGTTGGGGTTGCAGGTGGCGCGAATATGGGGATTGTCCGGGCGAGGACAATGTTCACTGGAAAAACCGCCGCCCCTCCCGCGCCATCCTCCGCAGCAGCGGGCTGCACCGATACCGGCCCTCCAGGTATTCCGCATGCAGCCGGCCGAGCGTAGCAACACAATGGTTGATCCCTTTCTCATCCGCCCATTGCAGCAGGCCCTTCGGGTAATTGACCCCTTTTGTCATCGCCAGCTCGATGTCGTCGCGGGAAGCGATATTGAGATAAAGCGCATCGGCCGCTTCGTTGATCAGCATGACGAGGATGCGCCAGAGGATCTGCTTGCCCAGCTTTTTGTCTTTGGTGGGCTCCGGGTTTTGAGCGCCTTCGCGATAGTCGTAGAAACCGCGGCCGGTTTTGCGGCCCAGCCAGCCGGCTTCCATCAGGCGCTTCTGGGTGAAGGAGGGCTTGTAGCGCGGGTCGTAGTAGAAGGATTGAAAGACCGTTTCGGTGACGGTATAGTTGACGTCGTGGCCGATGTAGTCCATCAGGGCGAAAGGCCCCATGCGGAAACCGCCCAGCTCCGTCATGGCCCAGTCGACGGTGGGGGCGTCTGCCAGGCCTTCCTCCAGAATGCGCAGGGCTTCTCCGTAGAAGGGGCGGGCTACGCGGTTGACGATGAAGCCGGGCGTGTCTTTGGCCACCACTGTAGTTTTTCCACAACTCCGGATCAGGCCGATGGATCGTTCGAGCGTTGCCGCGCTGGTTTGCACTGCCGGGATGATCTCCACCAGTTGCATCAGGGGGGCGGGGTTGAAAAAGTGGATGCCGATCACGCGGGAGGGATCCTTGCAGGCGGCCGCGATGGAGGCAACGGAAAGCGAACTCGTATTCGTCGCCATGATACAGTCGTTCGGGACGATGTCCTCTACCTGCTCAAAGACCGCCTTTTTAATTTCCAGGTTTTCCACGATGGCCTCGATGATCAACCTGGTATCCTGATAGGCATACATGGAATCTACAAAGGAAATTCGGCCGAGAATGGCCGCTGACTCCTTCTGCTCCAGCTTTCCCTTTTCCACCAGCCGCGCCAGTACTTTCTGCAGGCTTTTCCGGGCCCGCCCCAGGGCGGCTGAATTGTTGTCGTAAAGGACTACCTCGTGCCCCGCCGTAGCGGCTACCTGTGCAATGCCCGTCCCCATGGATCCGGAACCTATGATGCCTGTTTTCATGATGTTGATGTGTGACACTGTTTCACTAAAAGACTGTCCTCCTTAACTATTTCTGCTCCGGGCGAAAAAATAATAGCCAAAGGCCGGGCAACCTAATAAATTGCAGTTTATTTTCAACCGGAGGCGGGTTTGGTGAGTAAGATCACTGCCAATCCCGCCGGCGGGTAGCAACTTTGCCGGATGAAAAACAAGCAGTTTACACCAAAGCTTTTTTCCCTTTTATCCGGGGGAATATCCCGGACTCAGGCAATGCGGGATATTATGTCGGGGGTGATCGTAGGCATCGTTGCCCTTCCCCTTGCCATTGCCTTTGCGATCGCCTCAGGTGTTTCGCCGGATAAGGGGCTCATTACAGCGGTTATCGCAGGGCTTATCATTTCGGCCCTGGGCGGGAGCCGGGTGCAGATCGGAGGGCCTACCGGGGCGTTCATCGTCATTGTTTACGCCATCGTTCAGGAGCATGGCGTTGGCGGGCTGACCATTGCTACCTTTATGGCAGGTTTCCTGATCATCGCCTTTGGGCTGGCCCGCCTGGGCGACCTGTTGAAGTTTATACCCTATCCGCTCATCGTCGGTTTCACCAGTGGCATTGCCCTGATCATCTTTTCCTCTCAGGTGAAAGACTTTTTCGGGCTGGGCATTGATACCCTGCCGGCTGATTTTATTGGGAAATGGACGGTTTATTTTCAGCATTTCACCCAGGTCAACTGGTACGCATTCGGCATAGCGCTGGCAACAGTAGTATTCAGCCTGCAGTTCCACCGTGTTACCACAAAAATACCGGGCTCGATTGTCGCGATCGTGCTCAGCACGATCATCGTCATCGCTTTTCAAATACCGGTAGAGACGATCGAGACCAAATTTGGCAATATCCCGAACCGGATCCCCTTGCCCAGTATCCCCCAGGTTGATTTTGAAACAGTTAAGGCCCTCATTCAGCCCGCTTTCGCCATTGCGTTGCTGGGTGCTATAGAATCCTTGCTTTCGGCCGTGGTAGCAGATGGAATGATCGGAGGGCGCCATCGCTCCAATATGGAATTGGTCGCTCAGGGCACGGCCAATATTTTTTCGGCCGTTTTCGGAGGCATTCCTGCTACCGGCGCCATCGCCCGCACGGCCACCAACATCAAGAACGGAGGGCGTACGCCCATTGCCGGCATCACCCACGCACTGGTCCTCTTGCTGATCATGATGTTGTTTGCCCCTCTTGCAAAGCTCATCCCGCTGGCCACTCTTGCCGGAATATTGGTAGTTGTGGCCTGGCATATGGGTGAATGGCACCTTTTCTTTTCCATGTTGAGGAGCAACCGTGCAGATGTGCTCATTCTCCTTACCACCTTCCTGCTTACAGTCATCTTCGACCTGGTCATCGCCATCGAAATAGGAGTGGTGCTTTCCAGTTTCTTTTTTATGAAACGGATGAGCGACTCCCTGATCATCCGCAATTCGGTGGATATACTGGGCCCTCAAAATGAAAACGGAGAGGAGTCCTTCGAAGAGGAAGCCCTGACCGTGCCTAAAGGTGTATTATTGTACGAGATCCACGGGCCCCTGTTTTTCGGCGCCTCGCAAAAATTTCAGGACACCCTGCTGAACCTGCACCAGAAACCGAAGATCCTTATCCTGAGAATGAGGAATGTGCCCTTTATTGACGCTACCGGCGCCTACCACCTTAAACAGCTGGTGCGGCATCTACAGGCACAACAAGTGGGGGTATTGCTGTCCGGTGTCGGAGAGGGAGTACAGGGAGAGTTGGAAAAATCCGGGTTCCATGAGTTGGTGGACAAGTCGAATATTCTGGCGAATATTCAGGAAGCGATCTTTAAATCCAGGGAAATACTGAGCCTGAAATCCCAAGGTGCATAAGCTTACGAACATTCTTTCAGTGCCGTTGTTCTGAATATGATCAAAACCGCACAACTTATGCCTGAAACGCACAAAGAACTTCTGAAAGGAAACAGGGACTGGGAAAGGAATATCCTGAAAATCGCCCCTGATTTCTTCGAAAAGCTGTCTTCCAGCCAATCTCCTAAATTCCTCTGGATAGGATGCTCGGACAGCAGGGTCCCTGCTACGGAGATCACCAACGCCCTTCCCGGGTCTATTTTCGTTCAGCGGAACATCGCCAACATGGTCATCCATACTGATGTCAACCTGTTGAGCGTCGTTTACTACGCTGTGAAAGAGTTGAAGGTCAAACACATCATCGTCTGCGGCCACTACGGCTGCGGAGGCGTGAAAGCGGCCATGAGCAACAATAATTACGGCTTCCTGAACAACTGGCTGAGGCATATCAAAGACGTGTATCGCCTCCATCAGGAAGAATTGGACTCCATCGAAGATGAAGGCCAACGGCTGGACCGATACGTCGAGCTGAATATCAAGGAACAGGTCAATAACCTGTCGAAAGTGTCCTTCATCCAGGAGGAATGGGAAAACGGAGAATTTCCCTACATCCACGGATGGGTATACAGCCTCAAGGATGGATTGCTGCAAGACCTGGACGTAACGACAAATAACGCAGAAAAGCTGGACCAGGTGTTCCAGTACAATCCGAGATAGTAGATAGCCTATCGTGTTAAAGTACTTTGGTGCATTCGTATGGTGCTCGAATAAAGGTTCGAATACCCGGATGCACCAACACACGACTCCGCCAATACCCCAATAACGAAATCCCCCCAACATTCCGCTCTTTCCCAACGTCCTGTCAGCGTAGGATGAATCTAAAACAAACTGCTATGACTAAGCTGATATGGACCCTCCTGCTGACAGCCATCCTGGGCGAAAGCCTGCATGCCGGCGCCTTTACCGAAACGCACTATATTTACTGTGGCTCCATACTCGAACTGGGGCCGGTGGGTTATCCTAACTGGAACCCCGCCTACATCGTCCGCCCTCCGGAGCACGGCGATCTGTATCTCTTCACCAGTGAGCCCTTCCCGGACTCTCTGGTTTACAAGTCCGACTACGGATACCTGGGCGTTGACACTTTTGTGGTGGCCTGCGCTCGTGCCACCCAGGTCACCTGCGATACGGGCATTTACATCATCAACGTCATCGGCTGCCCACCCATTTCCGCCTTTACGGAAACACACGACATTTCCTGCGACAGTACCCTTTTGGTGCCGGGGCTGGGGTATCCCTTCTGGGTAAGGCCGGAGATCATCCAGGCGCCGGCCAACGGCCAGGCCTTGATCCTGAACAATAGCACCCTGGGCCTCGACACATTGAAATACACTCCGCCTCCCGGGTTCAGTGGGGCGGACACTATCATCGTGGATTGCGCCCACGCCACCCAGGTTACCTGCGAGACGGGTATTTATGTCGTTAATGTGAGTTGTATCAACCGGGTTAAAGAAAACAGTTACAGACTGGAACTGCGCCTATACCCCAACCCGGCCCGGGAATTCCTGCGGCTGGAGTGCGCTGTGCCTATTGAAAAAGTAGTGGTGGCAACAGCTGCCGGAGTGCCGGTGCGCCTGATCCGGCCCGATTATTCTACCCGTATGGTGGAGGCCAGCCTGGAAGGCCTTCCCGCCGGTTGGTATATAGCGGAGGCCTGGAGCGGTGAAGCAAGTGGAAGAACGGGGTTCGTCATAGCGAGGTAGTCCTGCGGACAGTTGACTTTGGTTGGTGGTGAAGGCCGAAGCGAAACACTTTTCCAATCTAGTGCGCCGGGCACGAAATTCTTAAACAATTCTTTGGGCTCTTTTTCGCCCATGCTGCGTTGCTCCTTCCTTCCGTAGCTTCGGCTATGGGCGGTCGTTGCGCCTTGCCTGGCCAAAAAACAGCCTCAAATTATTGATCAACAACTTCGTGCCCGGCGCACTAAAGTGTCGGGAACATTGAATTCGTCGGGTGGTTTCCGGAAAGCATTTCACCCGGCCTTTCACCATCAGGGCCTTTTCCGTCTTATTGATCTACATTATTTATGATTATCCACTATCGGCCAGGCAATTATCCGGCAATATCCTGATAAAGAAAAGCTCCCGGAAAATCCGGATCCGCTTTTTTCTCTTTCCCGCTCCACAGCTCGATGTCAAACCGGAAAACGGCCGTCCGCTTCCACTCTTCCGGGGTAGTAGGCCGGTAGTCCTCTCCGGGACGGAGGTGCGGAAAATATTTGTCGAGCAGCATCTGGAGTGCCCTATACCCTTCCTCCTCACCCTCCACCACCTGTACCTTTCCAAAGGCGGCCACTCCCCGGTACTCCACACTCATCTCCAGGGCATCCTCTGCAGGCAGCAACCGCCCCATCTCGCTGATGCTGAAGCAGGCCCGGGGGTTCTGCTCCAGAATGCTGCGCGTACGCCCTTCCCGGGCGGTGTGGAAATAGATGGCGTGGCGGCCCTCGTCGTACACAAAAATATTGCTGTTGATGAAGGGCTGCCCCTCCTGGCTGAAGGCAAAAGCTCCAAAGGGCGCCCGGCCCAGGAAGGCCTTGATCCAGGCTTCGTCTTCTACCCCGCGGTCCTTGCGACGGAGTTCATTGGGTGGTTGCTGTAAATACGGCCTTGGCATGTCTGGTAATAGTTTTTCTGCAAAATAAGGAGAAGATTGGCATGTTGTAAAGAGCCAATTTGGGCAATTCAATAAGGCCAATTTGATGTATGATGTTCGATTTGCGAGGTGCGATTTTTGATTTATCGCCCGTCCTTTGCCGGTTGCACAAGGCCTGGCCACATCGCCAATCAAACATCGCCAATCAAACTTGACGTGAACCCGGATCCCCAAATTTATACTGACGAACGCCTGCGTTGTCAGTATACGCTGACCAGTTATGCGTCAGTGTATTTGGGTCGAAGACGTTCCCCAGTCACGGGTTTATCGTCTTCGACGCCAAAAAATTTTGGCGATCCCAGTTCATCGCCAATCAAACATCAAAAATCTTTGCCGTTTCCCCTTATCGGCGCCACCGGCAGGATCACCTGCGAGGGCCTTTCCGCCGAATGAAATACCGTATTGTCGGCAGTCACGGTGCGGCGGCTGCTTCCGAATGGTTCGCCGGTATTGGGGTTGACGTCCCAGCGGGGGAAATTGCTGCTGGAAATGTCAATCCGGATGCGGTGGCCTTTTTTAAAGACATTGGCAGTGGGGAAAGGCTCGATGGTGAGTTCGTATACCTCGCCCGGATTGATGAGGCCCCGCTCGTGGCGGCTGTTGCGGTAGCTCATCCGCATGATGGCGTCGGTCAGGTTCATGTCGAAGCCGGCGGGGAAGTCCGCACTGGGGGGGTAAACATCCAGAAGCTTGACGGTGAAATCGGTGTCCTCGGCAGTGGAGGAGACGAAAAGCCGTACGGTGACCGGGCCGATAATCTGCATATCCTCCTCCAGCGGTTCTGTTTGGAATACCACCACGTCGCTGCGCGCCCGCAGGGGCAGGTAGGGCGGGTTGCTGCCGGTGAAGTCGGGCCGTTCACGCTGGTCGAAGGCGCCGTCCTTAACGCGGGCGGAGACATTGCCACCCAGGGTGGGCACCGGGTGGTTGGGGTCGAAGGTAAAGGTGGTGGAGGGCATCTCCCTGTCCGGAAGTTGTGTGCTCAGGGATCCGTCGGCGTGGAAGTAGAACGTCGTAGGCACGGCATCGGGCAGGGGCCAGCTGTCCGTTTCCAACCAGTATCCGCCGTGGTTGAGCCGGCCGGCCTCATTTTTGCTGCCTTCTCCGGTTCCCATCACAAAGAGCTGCACCGGTTTTTCGGGGATGCCGTCGGATCTTTTCCCTTTGAGCAGGTAGTCGAACCAGCGTATTTGATAGCCGGAGTGAAAATCGGGGATGGCCGCTGTAGGTCCGAAGTCCACGTCACCGGCGTAGGTGCGCTCGTTGCCGCTGTGCGTCCAGGGGCCGATGACCAGCCATTTAGGGGCGGTTTGCCTTTTGGAGAGCTCCAGGTAATTGTCGATGGTGCCGCGCAGAAAGATGTCGTACCAGCCCCCGATGTGAACCATGGGCACGTCGGCCGTCTGATCGTAGTATTCCTCCCAGTTGATGCCAATTTCCTTCCAGTAATCATCGTAATCGCCGTGGGTGAATTCCTCCAGGAGGTAACTTTCGAAATTCGGGGCGATGGAAAGCGGGTTGAGCCCCCGGCGGAAGGGCCAGGCCTGGTACCAGTCGTCGACCTGCTCGCGTTCGAAATGGGCCTTGACAACGGGGTCGTCGATCTCTATCGGGATCTGCCGGAAGGCCCAGGTGAGTTCCCTTCCCAGTTCGAAGGCGCCGCCCTGGCGCACGGCGTGGCCCCAGGCGTTGGCCATGCCGCCCATGTTGATGACCATCGCCGAAAGGCCCTTTGGCCGGAGTTTCGAAGCGTCCGCCTGGGTGTGCGCCCCGTAGGAAGTGCCCCACATGGCGACCCGCCCGTCGACGTAGGGTAGTTTTGCCAGCCACTCCACGGTGTGGGCCCCGTCCGGCGCTTCCAATGGGTTGTATTTGGTAAAAGTGCCGCCGGAAGCATAGCGCCCGCGCAGGTCCTGCAGGGCTACGACGTAACCCTGGCTGGCGAAGTAAGTAGCCTGAGGAATGAACCGCTCCGACGATTTTCCATAGGGGGTGCGCTGCAGCAGCAGCGGCAGGGGGCTGCCCAGCGGCTGCCCGTCGAGGGCCGGGCGGTAGATATCGGTGGCCAGCAGCACGCTGTCGCCGGCAGGGATCATGACGTTGTGTTCTACTACGACCTTGCTCACCGCTTCCTGCCCGTAGACAGGGGCAAGCAACCCGGCGGCCAGGGTGAATGCCAGGATAAAGGTCCAGGAATGAACAGCTATGGGTTGAAAGCGGGTTGAGAAGCGTAGTCCTTTTTTCATGGTCCGATCTTGTGGGTTGTTCTGGTTTACTTTGTCAGTTGCTTCGCTCGTGTCCGGTTCCGGTGAATGAAATTAGCATTCCCCCGTAAATAATTCTTCCTACTTTAAAAAAAGTTGATGGACATCGCCAGGCCAGAGGCCGGTTTCCCAAACAGGGGCCTGGATTGGCTCCTCAAATCGCATTATTTTAGGTGAATCGATAAGGCCAATATTGCCTTTTGGTGGTACATTGCCTTCTGATGTACGAAGACAAGGGAGAGGTGGGAAACCGGTTTCCCTGGCAGAAGCCTCGGCAGCTGAGAGCCGCGTAAAATCGCACATCGCACATCGCACATCAAAAATCAAAAATCGCAAATCGCAAATCAAAACCGTCTTCCCATGCCTACGCCTCTCACCTTCACCACCCTCGAATGGGCCGACAACCAACAGCCCAGGTACCTGCAGCTTTACGAGCACATCCGCCGGGCCATTCTCAACGGGCAGTTGAAGGCCGGCGAACAGCTTCCGCCGAGCCGCACGCTCGCCCGGCAGTTATCGGTATCGCGCACGACGGTCATGCAGGCCTACGAGGCCCTGGCGGCGGAAGGCTACCTTACCGGCCATACCGGCGCCGGCACCTTTGTCAGCGAACAGCTGCCGGATCAGTTGAGCCGTCCCGGGATGCAGGAAGCAATGGTTCCAGCCGTTCAGCCGGCGCCATCCCTTTCCCAAAGGGGGGCGGTGATCAGCCAGTTACCCACCAGCCGGAGGGTGAACGGCCAAAACCTCCGGCCCTTTCGCCCGGGTGTCCCTGCCCTCTGGGATTTCCCCTTCCAGCAGTGGTTCCGCCTGATGAGCCGGCAGAGCAGGTCACTGGGTTTCGAAGACTTTGGTTACAGCGACCCCGCCGGGTACCTGCCCCTGCGGCGCGCCATCGTGCAGTACCTGCGGTTATCCAGGGGCGTGCGTTGCGAGCCGGAACAGGTCATCATCGTCAACGGCATTCAACAAGCGCTGGGCCTGGCTTGCCAGCTGTTGCTCGACCCCGGCGCCCGCGCCTGGATCGAAGACCCCGGCTACAACGGCGCCCGGGAGGCCATGCACTTGACGGGCATCCGTCCCATACCCGTGCCGCTGGATGCCGAGGGGCTCTCGGTCCGTGCCGGGCAGGCCGCCGCCCCGGATGCGAAGCTCGCCTACGTGACCCCTTCCCACCAGTACCCCCTTGGCGTAGTGATGGCCCTTGGCCGCCGCATGGAACTGCTGGACTGGGCCGCCCGCAACCAGGCATGGATATTGGAAGATGATTACGACAGTGAGTACCGCTACAACGGAAAACCCATCGCCGCCCTGCAGGGTATCGACCGCCATAACCGGGTGGTGTATATGGGCACTTTCAGCAAAGTGCTCTTCCCCGCCATGCGCCTGGGGTATATGGTGGCGCCGCCCGCCCTGGCCGACGCCTTTCAGCGGGCCAAAGGCTTTTCTGACCGGGGCAACAGTATCCTCGAACAAGCCACCCTGGCCGCCTTCCTGGAGGAAGGGCAGTTGGAGCGCCACCTGCGCCGCATGCGGGTGCTGTACCAGGAACGGCAACAGGCGCTGGTGTATTGGAGTGAAAAGCTTTTGGGAACCGCCCTGCGCGTGAACCCTTCCGACACGGGCCTGCACGCTGTGGGCTGGCTGGAGCAGGGGCAGGATGACCGGCAGGTGGCGGAATCGCTGCGGCAAAGGGGCGTCATCGCCTCGCCCATCTCCGGCTATACCCAGCAGTTCCGGCAGGCGCCAGGGCTGGTGCTCGGGTATGCGCCGTACCGGGAGGAATTGATCCGGGAGGCGCTGGAGAAGGTGGCGGGGGTGGTAGGGTAGTGCGGCCGGGCAGGAACCCGAAACCCTAGTCCGTATACGGCCACAGGCAGGGAGAAGCGGCGGATAAAAATTCCCCTTCAAGCGGCTTTCTGGCTTTAGGCTTAGACAGGATAGCAATTGGCCCGAAGATTTACTATTTTTGGACGGATTGGGTAATTGCTTATATTTTGCCTCCAACAAATTTGCCACCATGAAAAACAGCCTCCGCCCCCTTATGTTGTTTAGCCTGTTCATCTTGGCTTTCCGCCTGTCCGCCCAGGAGAACAATATCCTCCAAAAGCTGGAATCCATTGCCATCATCGACCAGAAGGTGATGATGCCCATGCGCGACGGCGTTCGCCTGGCCACCGACATCTACCGGCCGAAGACGGACAAGCCCGTGCCCGTCATCTTTTCCAAAACGCCCTATAACTTCAATTCCTGGGGTGACGGCGAACCGCGTACCCGCACTTACGAGCGCGCTTACGAGGCCGTCAGCCGCGGTTACGCCTATGTGGTGCAGAACGAGCGGGGGCGCTACTTCTCGGAAGGGGAGTGGGATATTCTGGGCGTGCCCACTACCGACGGCTATGACGCCTTCAGTTGGATGGCTCAACAGCCCTGGTGCAATGGCAGGGTCGGAACGCTGGGCTGTTCTTCCACCGCCGAGTGGCAGATGGCAGTAGCGGCGCTCGATCATCCCGCCCATGCAGCTATGGTGCCGCAGGGCTTCGGAGCCGGCGTAGGCAGGGTAGGGGACTACTATGAGCAGGGCAACTGGTACCGGGGCGGGGCTCAGCAGATGCTCTTCACTTCCTGGCTGTACGGGGTGCAGAATGACCGCATTCGCCCTACCTTCCCCAAAGACGCTACCCAGGAGGAACTGATCCGCATATCCCGCTTCTTTGACCTGGCGCCGGAGCAGCCGGAGGTCGACTGGTCCAGGGCCTTCAGGCACCTGCCCGTGCAGGACATTATCAAAAATGTGGACGGCCCGGCCGGTATCTACGAAAATATGATCCGGCGCAAGCCCAATGACCCGGCTTGGTACGAGGGCGGCCTCTACCACGACGATATGCCCTTCGGCGTGCCCAGCTTCTGGTTCGCCTCCTGGTACGATGTGTCGATCAGCCCCAACCTGGCCCTGTTCAACCACGTGCGCAAAAATGCCAAAGACCCTGAGATAGCCAACAACCAGTACCTGGTAATCGCTCCGGTGCTGCACTGCCGGTATACCCGAGCCACCGAGAACACCATCGTAGGCGAGCGCAGCGTCGGGGATGCCCGCCTCGACTATGACGGGCTGGTCTACGGCTGGTTCGATCACTGGCTGAAGGGGGAAAACAACGGTTTCCTGGAGAAAACACCCCGCGTGCACTACTACACCATGGGCTCGAACCAATGGCAGACATCCGATACCTGGCCCCCGGAAGGGGCGGAGATGATGACGTATTATCTGTCCAGCGGAGGGAAGGCGAATAGTATGTACGGCGATGGCAAACTGGCCACCCCAAAGCCCGGAAAAGAAGGCCATCCCGACGTCTTCACTTATGACCCTGCCAACCCGGTGCCCTCTCTGGGGGGTAATGTCTGTTGCACCGGCAACGCCATCGAGGGCGGCGCCTTCGACCAGCGGGAGAATGAAGCCCGCCAGGATGTACTCGTATATACCACTGAACCCTTGAAGGAAGGGGTGGAGGTTAGCGGCTTCATCGAAACCACCCTCTATATCTCCTCCGACGCCAAGGATACCGACTTCACCGTCAAATTGATCGACGTCTACCCCGACGGCCGGGCCTACAACCTGGATGAGACCATACAGCGCGCCCGCTACCGTGAGGGGTACGACAAGGAGGTGTTCCTGGAAGAAGGCCAGGTGTACAAACTGGAGCTGACACCCCTGTCCACCAGCAACTACTTCGCGCCCGGGCACCGCATCCGCATCGAGGTTTCGAGCAGCAACTTCCCGCGCTTCGAACGCAACCTCAATACGGGAGGGAATAATTACGATGAAGCGCAGGGGATGGTAGCGCGGAATAAGGTCCATCATTCCGAGAAATATCCGTCGCAGGTGCGGCTGCCGGTGGTGAGACGGTAGTAGAAAAGGCTGGGATTCCTGGGGCCCGGATATGCCATTGTCTCCATTAACTATCGCCTGAGCGGAGAGGCCCTCTGGCCGGTCCATATCCATGATTGTAAGGCAGCGGTGAGATGGCTAAGGGCGCATGCTGCCGAGTACCACCTGGATCCGGATAAAATTGCAGCATGGGGCAGTTCTGCCGGAGGGCACCTTGCTGCCATGCTGGGGACATCGGGTGATGTGCAAACGCTGGAGGATCTTTCGTTGGGAAACCCCGGCCAGTCCAGCCGTGTTCAGGCAGTAATCGACATCATCTGGCTGATGATCGTCCATCTCATCGGAGAAAGGAACCGGAAAGGCACACCGGGCAGTTACTATGGGGTGAAGGACTACTGAGGCAGGGCAGGGCCGCTATACTGCATTTTTCTCCGGGCAGGAATATGTGCTGAAAGACAGGGATGTGGGTGAATAGGAGCCCTGAGGTTATCGGCAGTTGGAAAGGAAGCGGAAGCCGGAGGATAAGGGTATTGAAAAAAGCTAATGGACGATTCCGCGCACAAGTACCCGGCCCTCTGCGTTCTCATTCAAAAGAGCTTAAAACCAGAAAACAGGATCCAGATGAGCCAACAAACCAAAAAAATGGGCTTCAACGCCACCTGGTCCATGGCAGTGGGGGGGATGGTGGGAGGGGGTATATTTTCCGTACTGGGGGTGGTGATCCATACAGCCGGCCAATGGGCCTGGGCGAGTTTTCTTATTGCCGGCCTCATTGCTTTGGCCTCTGCCCACAGTTACAGCCAGTTGTCCCTCAAATACGAGAAGAGCGGCGGGGCCTTTGTATTTCTGAGCGAGATCAACCATGAGGGGTTCGCCGGAAGTTTGTCCTGGGTGCTGATCCTGGGCTATGTGCTGACCATTTCGGTATATGCCTTCACCTTTGGGCATTACGTAGCTCATGTGTTCGAATTCGGGAGCTGGCTGCCCAGAGTTCTCGGATTTGGCATCATTGCTGTTCTGGCCCTGGTGAATATGCGGGGAGTGGGTGATTCCTCACGCCTGGAGATCATTACGGTCTGGGGAAAGCTGTTCGTGCTACTGGGGCTGTCCATCTTCGGGCTCTTTCAATGGAACCCACAGGAGTTGACAGCAGGCATCGAAGGCCGGCCCTTTACCGCGGCCATCGTCGGAGCGGCCACCATCTTCATGGCCTACGAAGGATTCCAGTTGTTGTCCTACGATTATGAAGACATCCGCAACCCCAAAAAGATCCTGCCCCGGGCGACCATCACGGCGGTTGTTTCCGTGATCGTCATTTACATTCTGGTGACGGTGGGCGCCTCCATGCTGGTGGGGGCGGAAACCCTGATTGAAAAAGAGGAAATAGCCCTGTCTATCGCTGGCCAGCGGGCACTCGGCACTACCGGGCTGGCCCTGGTCACTGTTGCTGCCGCTTTTTCTACGGGGTCGGCCATCAATGCCACCCTGTTCTCTACTGCCCGCCTGATGGAAAACGTGGCTGAAAAGAAAGACCTGCCACATATTTTTGCTATCGAGAACGACGCAAACATACCTTACTATGCCATCCTCATCATTGCCGCCCTGGCGGCGATACTGTCGGCCATCGGTTCGCTGGGGATGCTGGTAGATGCGGCCAGCCTGATCTTCCTGATCACTTTTGGGATTGTCAACTTTCTGGGGTATCGCCAGAAAGTAAAATACAGGATATTCTGTCTATTAGGGGCTTTGGGGTGTTTGCTGGCCATGCTGCTGTCGTCCTATGAACAATTGCAAACCAATCCGCTTCCGCTACTCACTATTGTAGCCCTGGTATTATTGGTCATCATTGGTCGGCCATATGTTTTAAAGCGGATCACCGGCTAATAAAAAACCGAATCCAGAAAGGCAATCATCCTGTCGATAGCTTCCGGCGCGTCCTGCTCAAAGCTGGTGCCCAGAAAGGGGTTGGCGCCAGAGTCGAGGAAGGCATGCGGCCGTCCTTCGTATTCCCAGTATTCCACGGGCTGCCCCGCTTCTTTTAGTTTGTCTCTGTACATTTTTACCGACTCCGGGGTAGTGAGATTATCCTTCGACCCTACTGTGAGCAATTGGGGCGGTAGTTTCCGCTGGTTGGCCTTGGGAATGTGATAGATGGGAGAAACGGCCTTGTAGCGCTCGGGGTTTTCCTCAGCATTGAACGGCTCGCCGAAGATGCGCCGGGCTTGGGCGCCGCCCATCTGCCAAAAGAAATTGGAGGGCGTTTCGAAATCGCCCAGGCAGGCCTGATAAAGGTCGAAAGCGCCGTAGCTGATGATAGCAGCCTGCACCTCCAGGCCATCTTTTCTGGCAACCTTTTCAGCAGTTCTACCCCGGGGAAGGTAGGTGGGGTTAAAGCCCAGGGGCTCTTCTGCAAAGCCAGTTGAACTTAACCGCCGCCCCATGACCGTTACCATGGAGGCCAGGTGGCCGCCGGCGCTATCGCCCGTAACGGCCACCTGGCCTTTATTGCCCTTGTATTTTTTGATGTTCTCTTTGATCCAGAGTACTGCCCCGAACACGTCTTCGACGATCTGGTCCATCGTTACAGTATTGCCATTGTCCACCAGCAAACGGTAGTTGACATTACACACCACGTACTCCCCATGCTCCGCCACGTACTGCGCCATCTGATCCATGATCGATTTGTTGTTGATCAGCCAGCCGCCGCCGTGGAAGATTACCAGCACCGGGTACTTTTTTTTACCGGTATCGGGCGTGTAGATGTCCATCGTAAGATCGAAGCCGCCGGGGGAAGCCCATACAATGTCTTTGGCTACCTTGGAGGTATGAAGAGTAGGCGAGGGTTGGGCCGTTCCTGGCAAGGAAATGAACAGTAAGGCCCAAACCCATAGATATTCTGTTTTCATGGCGTGAAGGTACTACTTTTTAACAGTCGATGTCATCTCATCGATCTCTTTTTCGGGGAGCAGCACCTTGTGCACCTTTTCCACCACCATTTCTTCATCCAGTGCGAAGGAGGCCTCCGCCCGGATGTCCTTGCTTGAAGCTCCTACTTTCACAACGTAGGTGCCTGCCTCGGCGATCCAGGCGCTGCGGATCGGGTCAAAGGAGGCCAGTTCTTTTTCTCCGAAGGTGATCTGAAGCGTTTGCCGTTCCCCGGGCTGCAGCAGTTTGGTTTTGGCGAATCCCTTCAGTTCCAGCGCCGGTTTGTCAATCGTTTTGCGGGGAGCGGTGAGGTAGAGTTGCACGGCCTCTTTTCCAGCAGTTTTGCCGGTATTGGTGATATTGATGGAAGCGGTGCGGGATTCCGGGTCGAACTCCAGTTCGTCGTATGAGAAGGAGGTGTAAGACAGGCCATAGCCGAAGGGATAGGCCGTTTCTACATCAAAGGTCTCGAAGTAGCGGTAGCCTACATAGATGCCTTCTTCATAAACTACTTCTGAGGGTTTGCCATAGAAGATCCCACCCATGCGCGGGCCCCCGGCCCCCGGCAGTTCTATCCCGGGGAAGTTCTGGGCGCTGGGTACGTCGGTATAGCTTATAGGGAAAGTGGTGGGTAATTTGCCCGACGGGTTTACTTTACCCAGTAAGACATCGGCCGCGGCATGGCCTGCCTCCTGCCCGCCTTGCCAGGCTAATACGATGGCGTCTACCTGATCCTGCCAGCTTGCCGTTTCGATCACGTTGCCAATGTTGAGGATTACGGCCACCTTTTTACCTTTGGCATGGTAAGCTTCGGATACGGTTCGGATCATGTTTTTCTCCGCTTCGGTGAGGTAGAAATCCCCCTCTTCATTCCGGTCCTGAAACTCGCCCGAATTGCGGCCTATGGTGATGAGGGCAATGTCGGTTTCTTGGGCTTTAGCCTCTGCTATCTCCTTATTGAGCGGCATTTCCGGCAGGGGAGGCAGCAACTGGAAAAAAAAGAGCTTTTCTGGTTGTTTGGCTTTTTCCGATTGGATAAATGCCTCATAAATGGCCTTCAATTGGGCATCCACCGGGCGGGCGGCTTTTTCCAGCCCCTCCACCAGGGAGACGGTATAGGCTTCGTTCACATCGCCGCTGCCGGTTCCTCCGGCGATGAATGCGTAGGAGCCGTTACCGAAGGCGGCGACCTTTTTTGCTGCCGGGCCCAGGGGAAGCGCGTCGTTGTTTTTCAGGAGGACTATGCCTTCAGCCGCTGCCCGGCGGGCAACCGCAGCGTGGGCCTTCAGCGGCGGCTCATCGGAGTAATCATAGTTGTTAAATGCAGGCGTTTGTAAGACGATGGAAAGAATATGCCTAACATTCTCATCCATTATGCTTGCGTCGAGTTCTCCGTTCTCCAGTGCCTGCATTATGGCCTTTCTCTGTCCGGGATTACCCGGCATGATCAGGTCGTTGCCGGCGCGCATTTGGGCTACCGGGTCGTCGCCGGCAAACCAGTCGGTCATTACCAGCCCCCGGAACCCCCATTCGTCGCGGAGGACGGTGGTGAGTAGTTCTCTGCTCTGCGAAGTGTAGGTGCCGTTCAGTTCGTTATAGGAACTCATGACCGTCCAGGGTTGAGCTTCCTTTACAGCAATCTCGAAGCCGCGCAGGTAGATCTCCCGGAGCGCCCGTTCGCTGACGATGGTGTTGATTGTGGTCCGGTTCGTCTCCTGATTGTTGGCGACAAAGTGCTTTATCGAAGCGCCCACACCATTAGATTCCAGTCCGTTTACCATAGCGGCCGCCATATGGCCGCTCAGCACCGGGTCTTCGGCGTAATACTCGAAATTCCGGCCCCCCAGTGGGTTGCGATGGATGTTCATGCCCGGCGCCAGCAGGATGTCTGCGCCGTATTCTTTTACTTCCTTCCCCATGGCTGCGCCAACTTCTTCGACCAGTGTCTTGTCCCAGGAAGAAGCCAGCAGGGTGGCGATCGGGAAGGCAGTGCAGTAGTAGGTTTTGGCGCTGGTGCTGTCCCTTACCGGCTCGATGCGCAGGCCTGCAGGGCCGTCGGCCAGTACAATACCCGGAATGCCCAATTCGGGAAAGTCATAGGTGCTGCCTGCCTCACCTGGCACCTTTTCCGGCCTTTCGCTTTTACTCAGGCCGGGTATGTTCATCCCCATACCTACAACAAGCCCGGCCTTCTGTTCGAGAGAAAGGCGGGGCAGAAGGTCTTCCACCCTTTGGCCGATGGGAGCCTGCGGGTCTTCATAAATGTCTTTCCTGCCATTTTTATTAAGGTCGCGATAAGCTTTTTGGCCCGGCAGGCTGAGGGCAAAGGCCAGACATAAGATCAATGTAATGACGGTTGGTAGTTTCATGATAAATTCTTTATTGTGTCTAATTGACGCAATAAAGGTAATTCAATAATTGCAATTGTCCAAGTTTTAGCATCTTTGAGGGGAAAAAACAAGAAAAGGCCATGTCGGTATTGAATGTAGACAAGTTTCAACCCGGACTATCAGTGGATTGCGTCATCCTGGGTTTCCATCATAACGAGTTGAAAATCTTGCTGTTGAAGTTAAAGGATCTGGAGAGGTGGGCGCTACCGGGCGGTTTTGTGGAAAAAGAGGAGGATGTGGACAAGGCTGCGGTGCGGATCCTTCGGGAAAGGACAGGGCTGAAAAATATTTTTTTGCAGCAGTTTCACCTCTTTGGTAATGTAGACAGGAATGAAGAAGCCTATGCCGATATCCTCCTGGAAAAGGGGATTGTTGACAAGGAGCTTTACGATTGGCTGGATCAACGGTTTGTCACCGTAGGTTATTACGCTCTGGTAGAATATTCCCGGGTGGAAGCGCCAACGCCCGATTACTTTTCAGAATCCTGCGAATGGTGCTCTTTAAGTAACCTTCCGAACCTTTGGCTCGACCACGGCAGAATTTTGGAAAAGGCTCACGAGACGCTCAAAAGGCAACTCAACTACCAGCCGATCGGATTGAACCTGCTTCCTCCACGATTTACCATGCCGGAGCTGCAGGCCCTATACGAGACGATACTCGGCAAAACCCTTGACCGCCGCAATTTCCAGCGCAAAATGATGGGGTATGGCATCCTCATCCGTACCGGGGAGCGCCGCACCGGGGGCGCTCATAAATCGCCATGGCTGTATGAGTTCGATGAGGAGAAGTATCGCCAGGGGCTGGCCGATGGGTTGAATGCGGGGTGGTAGAGGTTTAAGGGCTAGTTCTAATCAATAGATAGGAATAACAAATTAGGGTGTAATGTAACAGGGGGATGAGAAAATATTGGATAACAGATTTTTTTCTGGTTCATCTTTCCCGGCAGTCCATCGTTCCTGGTTTCTGGTTTCTGGCCGTACACCGCCCAACGTAGGCCGTTTCTGGTTGCCTGGCCGGAACAGCTCATGGCGGGCCACCAACCAGAAACCCCAGAAACCCTAGAAACCCTAACCAGGCCGGCAACGCTGTTTTATCATAGCCCCTGTTTCATCACAAAATTAGGCCTTTCCTAAGAGTTATTGTATCTACTCCCACACCACTGTCTCCACTGCCGTCAGCCAGCGCTCAAAGTGCAGCCCGTAGCGGTTGGACAGCTCATTGCGTTTCACCTTCAGGGTAGGCGTCAGCAGGCCATTCTCTACGCTCCACAGCTCGCGGGTGATGACCAGGGTCGCCACCTTTTCGTAGTTGGCCAGTTTTTGGTTGACGGCTTCCAGCGTTTCCCGGAGGCTCTGCTCGATGGCCGCCCGTTCCTTGGCGCGCCCCAGTTCGGAGAGTACCACCAGCGCGATAGGCTGTGCCAGTCCCAGCCCGGTTACACAGATCTGTTCGATATCTGAGTTGTCGGCAAATTTCCATTCAATAGGCGCCGGCACGACGAATTTTCCTTTGGCCGTTTTGAACGCCTCCGATACCCGTCCGGTCAGCCGCAGGAAACCCCGCTCGTCGATCCGGCCGCTGTCGCCGGTGTGGAACCAGCCGTCGCGGAACACCTCGGCCGTCTTTTCCGGATTTTTGTAATACCCGTCCATAAACCAGGGGCCGCGGGACAGCACCTCGCCGGTTTCCGGGTCGATCTTCATTTCAGACCCCTTAAGGGCGCGGCCAACAGTGCCGGTGGTGTCTTCGCCGGCGCGGGTCATGGTGAAGCCGCCGCAGGTCTCGGTCAGGCCGTAGATCTCTTGTATGTTCATACCCAGGCGCCGGTACCAGTCCTTCATGCTGTCGGGCATGGGGGCGGCGGCAGTGATCAATATGCGGGCGCGGTTCAGCCCCAGGGCGTGGTGGATCTTCCGTTTCACCAGGCCAGACAGGAAGGGCAGGCGGAGTAGCAGGTTGAGCCGCGACTGGGGCATGCGCTCCAGGATACCCAGCTGGAATTTGGTCCAGATGCGGGGAACGGCAAAGAAGAGGGTAGGCTGTATGGCTTGCAGGTTCTCCGCAAAGGTGTCCAGGTTTTCAACAAAGGAAACCTGGCAACGGTATACGATGCTCAGTACTTCGGTAAGGGCTCGTTCGGCGATGTGGTTGAGCGGCAGGTAGGAGATCAGGCTGTTTTCACCGTCGCGCAGCTTCAGAAGGTCCTCCTCCTTTTCCATCCTGACCAGCTCTGCCGGCTTCCCATAAGTGAGCATTACCCCCTTTGGCGTGCCCGTAGTGCCGGAGGTGAAAATAATGGTAAAAAGATCGTCCAGGCGGGGTTCAGGGCTTTCGGCCAGTGGCTCGAAACGGTTTAGGAAGTCTTCCCATTGTTCTCCTTCCGTTACCCGGGAATTGCCCTCGTATTGAGGAAATGCGATGATGGGCATCCCTTCCGGTACCCCCTGTTTCATTTCCTCCCAATCTTCGAGCTTGCCGGCGAACAGCGCCTGCACATCACCCAGTTCCAGCACTTCCCGGATCTGGCCGGAGCGGAGGGTAGGGAAGAAGGGCACCGAAACATAGCCCCCCATCATGATGGCCAGGTCGGCGATGATCCACTCCCGGCAGTTCTTGGAGACGATGCCGATGTGGGCGCCATCAGGAAGCCCCAGGGAACGCAGGCCGGTGGCCAGGCGGCGGGCCATTTGCCCCACCTCACCCCAGGTATACTCTTCCCAGGTGTCGCCGAAGGGTTGCCGTAAGTATACCTCGTGGGGTGTCGTCTTCTCCCACTTGTAAAAATAACTGAGGAAAGGTTTTAAGGCTGTCATTGCGTTTCCCGTTCGAATTAGTGCAATGAAAATACCACTTTCAGCCCAAAATGCAATATATGTCCAGATATTTGAAAGATATGTCCATAAACCGGAAAGGGTTTTGGCGTAAATTGCATCAGTAATAATTCCCGGGAAAACACCTAAATCCCTTTCAGGCCCTGGGCCGATAACCCGGAACACTAGAACAACAATTAAAGATTTTAGAAGAGCCTCTTCAGTTAACCGAAGAGGCTCTTTGTTGTGAGGCCTTTATCGTGCCCTGGTGCCCGCGTAGGTTTCGGAATTACCGGATCCTCATTTGATTCGCTCCTGAAGTTATCGCTGGACAGAAATGGCTGGAGCCGATATTACTCTCGCCCAACACCTGCCTCCAGAAAATTGGCTGGACGGGAAACGGGTAGGCCGCCCGATTGCCAAAATACTCGTAAATTGCACCTCTCGTCAACCAAAAACGGATTGGATACCTATGGCCTACCCGAAACCCTACCTCTTGCTTTGCCTGTTCATTTTTTCTGTATTGGTACTGCGGAGCCAGGATTGCTCCAATCTGGGGCCCGGCCTCTTTCCGGATGGCGATTTCGGCGCAGGCATTGAACTGGTGGCCACCGACACGCCCTACCTGGCGCCTTTCTGGTACACTTATACGCCCGCGCCACCGCTGCCGGGCGATGCTTACAGCATTACCAACAATACCGCGCCCTGGGCTGCTGCATCCGGTGAAGGCTGGCTAAGCACCACTGATAACAGCCCGGACCCGGAAGGATACATGATGGTAGTCAATTCCACCCAGAACGCTACCGTTTTCTGGGTGCGCTCTATCCACCTCTGCGGCGATGCCTATTACCGGGTTGCCTTTGACGCGATCAACCTGCAGCATCCCGATTCCGCCCTGGCGCCGCAGCCCATCCTGCAGTTATATGTCAACAGCGAGTTGCAGGCCAATTTCGGCGCTCTGCCCCAGGATGGCCAGTGGCATACTTTTGAACAGGACATCTACCTTGCCGCTCCGGCGGGCGGTAATGTCCTGTTCGAATTGTTCAACAGCAACCCCGGCCTGGCCGGAAACGATTTTGCCATCGACAACCTCTCCCTCCAACGCTGCGGGCCGTCGGCCGAAGTGTTCAGTACTTCCGGTGGGCCGGCCTGCCCGGGGGACGCGGCTTCTTTCGGGATCGACATCGGCCCGGGCTTCAGCCCTCCCTATATTCAGTGGCAATCTTCCACCGACGGCGGCGCCACCTGGCAGGATTCCGGTAGCCCCGGTACGGCCACCTCCCACACCATTCCCGTCCTGTTGCCGGGAGCCTGGGTGCGTGCCCTCGTTGCAGGAACACTGGCGGAACTGGACAATGAGAACTGTCCATTGCCTTCCACTATTTTTCAGCCGCAATTCCTGGACATCAATTCCTGTTTTGAATTGCCGGTTTCCCTCAACGGGGGCCTGTGCGGGGGGCAATACGGTGAAAACATCTTCCCGGAAGGCGACTTTGGCTCCGGCTCCGGAGTATTTGGCCCGGAACTGCCTCCCGGCGCCACCAATTTGGCCTTTCAGAACACTACCGGGCCCCCCTCTGTTTCAATGAAACGGCAATTTTGGAGGCCTTATTCGACAGCAACCTCTTTCCCTCGCCGGCCATACAGTGGCAGCGCAGCACCGACAATGGCCTTACCTGGACGGATGTACCAGGGGCAACCGCCCCTACTTTGGCCTTGCCCGGCCCCGTAGCAGATGACCAGTACCGCTACCTGCTGGCAGGTAGCCCAGAAAACCTGGACAGCGCTTTCTGCCGGTTGACGTCTTCGGTTAATAGCATTGATTTCCTGCAGGCGCTCACCAGCAATATCTCAGATGTGATCTGCAATGGAGCGTCCTATTCAATAGGCGGATCATCCTATAGCCAAACGGGCGTTTATGAGGCTTACTTTACCGCCGCCAACGGATGTGACAGTATTGTTACGCTGGAGCTTACCGTATTGGATACTGCTCTGGCATTCTTTTCAGCTTCGGTGTGCGAAGGGGATACCTATGAATTCCAGGGCAACCTGCTCTCTGCCCCCGGGGTATATACTGAGGTACTTTCTGCCGCTAATGGATGTGACAGTACCATCCGTTTAACGCTGGAAGTATTGGCCTTGGAACGGGATACCATTGCCGGACAGATCTTTGAAGGGGAGCGCTACTCCTTTGGGGGGCAGGAGTTGGCTGCAACGGGCTTCTACGAACGCACCGTTTCCGGGAGCAATGGCTGCGACAGCACCATTATCCTGGACCTGTTGGTGCATCCCGTCGTAAACACCAATAGGGCTGTTGCCATCTGCGAAGGGGAGCAGTACTCCTTCGATGGGCAGCAACTGTCCGCTCCAGGGAATTATCAGGCACAGTATCAGTCCCAGTTCGGATGTGACAGTACGGTGAGCCTGTCTCTGGCGGTTCTTCCTCTGCTGAGGGACACGGTACAGGCCGAGATCTGCGAAGGAGAATCCTTTTCCTTTGACGGGCAATCTCTTTTTCTGGCGGGTATCTATGAAGCCATAGACAATAGCAGCAATGGTTGCGACAGCATCACCACTCTATTGCTTACCGTCCGCCCCCGCGGATCGAGCCAGTTCTTCCAGTCTATCTGTCAGGGAGAAAGTTACACCTTTGGCGGGCAGGAGTTGACGGCAACCGGTTCTTATGAGCAAACCTTGTCCACCATTTACGGATGTGATAGCCTGGTGACGCTCGAACTGGAGGTTCTGCCCCTGTCCATTGGTTCCCTGACAGCAGCCATCTGCGAGGGCGAAAGCTACCCCTTTGGCGCCCGGCAACTCAACCAGGCTGGTGTCTATGAGCGTACCCTTCCGGGTAGTAACGGATGTGACAGCACCGTGATCCTGGAGTTGTCCGTCCTGCCGGTATACGATCAGCAGGTAAGTGTGGACTTATGCCGGGGCGAGTTCTTCGCCGGGGTGCAGGTTCTTGCCGATACCATCCTCCGTTTTGCAGGACAAACTTCAAATGGTTGCGACAGTATTGTCAATTATACGATCAACGTGGAAAGCATCCCCGGTTTTGAGATTCAGGGAGCGCGCCCTCTGTGCGGTGATTTTACAATCACGCTAAGTGCAGGTTCCTTTGCCGGGTATGCCTGGTCGACCGGAACATCCCTTCCGGAACTGGTGGTGAGCAGCCCCGGATGGTATGCAGTGACGGTTACGGATCAGCAGGGATGCACGGCGGTAGACAGTGTGCTGGTTGCAGATGAGGGCTACACCCCCGAGGTCGAATTATTGGACCCGCTTTGTGCCGGCGAGGCTTCCGGCTCTATAAGTTTCGTGCATATCGATGGCGGTACGCCGCCCTTCCTATACAGTATAGACGGGGGGGCGTTCCGGGACAGTACCGTTTACAACGGCTTGCCTGCCGGAACTTACCAGTTGGCCATACAGGATGGAACCGGTTGCGAGTGGGCCCGGACAGTCCAGCTTACCAGCCCCCCTCCGTTGTCTGCCCGGATAGTTGGCGGCCAGGATATTGCTTTGGGCGACAGTACTCAACTCCGGGTAGTAAGCCTTGGAGACAGCCTGGTGCTTTTTGACTGGCAGCCTGCCGGCGGACTGAGCTGTTCGGATTGCCCGGCTCCGGTGGCCCGCCCTGCCCAGTCAACCACTTATCTGGTGGCCGTGCAGGATGCCAATGGTTGTGAGGATCGCCTTCAGGTGGAGATCCGCGTGGAAGACAGCCGCAGGTTGTATGCACCCAATGCGTTTTCCCCTAATGAAGATGGCCGCAACGATGTATTCACCGTCTATCCCGGCCCGGGCGTTGCCCGCATTGTTGCCTTCCAGGTCTTCGACCGATGGGGCAACAAGGTCTACGAAGCGGAAGGGCAGGGCGTTGCCCCACCGCCAGGCTGGGATGGAACGCGGAAGGGACAACGGCTGAACCCGGCAGTTTTTGCCTGGCTGGCGGAAGTGGAATTCATCGATGGCTCCGTCCGGCTCTACGAAGGGGAAGTATCTTTAATACGATAGCAATACAAAGGATCAACTCAGGGCGCCTGCTTTATGCTGGTGTTAGCCCCTGCCGCTTCAACCTTTTCTTTTAAATCCGCCTGCTCCGGTTCCGGAGAGGCGGATTTTGCGTAGGCGCCCTTGTTTAGTTCGGCAAAAAATAAAACAATTTTCAGCTTTGCTCAATGGAAACCTCACTTTGATAAAGGGAATACCCACATTGATCAAATAAAGTGGACTTCTGCTGATGAAACCTTCACTTTTGTGTAACCTTTAGTTGCCTGAAACCCTCTAATTACCCGACAATGAAAGTGAAAATATCATGAAAACCTTTTTTTCGATCCTTATTTCTGCAATTTGTCTGGCGCCGGGCCTGAGCCGGGCCAATAGTTCTACGATCTTCAACGAGCTGAAGCGCGACGGCGTTTTGAAGGTGGAGCTGGCGCTCAGCCTTTCTACTTTGCAGGGCCATATAAAAACAGAAGACAAACAAGCGGCAACCTTCCGTTTTACAGACAACCAGGGGCAGCCTCAGGAGTGGAATGTTGATGTCAATGTCCGCGGCCGTTTTCGCCGTCGTGTCTGTGATTTTCCTCCGATTAAGGTCGATTTCTCAAAGAAAGAACTGGAAGCCCGCGGGTTGCTTCCCTTTGACGACCTGAAGCTTGTCACCCACTGTCAGGAAGGCAGTGAAGGGGAGGATGCCGTACTTCGCGAATACCTGGCCTATGAGCTCTATAGCAAGCTGACGCCGCTGAACTACAGAACCCAATTGGTGGAAATCACTTACATCGATACCGACAGCGATTCCCGGTTCACCCGGTACGGCATCCTGCTGGAAGATACCGATGAGCTGGCCGCCCGCCAGAACAGTGAGGAATGTGATGCCTGTTATGGGTTGAGTGCTTCCAGCATCAATCCGGAAGTATACAGCATCCATGCTTTGTTTCAGTACATGATCGGCAACACCGACTGGTCGTTGGAGGCCGGGCGTAACCTAAAGATCATGAAACCGGCCGATGGTGGTAAATATTGGATCACCCCCTACGATTTTGACTTCTCCGGGTTGGTCAGCGCAGAATATGCCGTCCCCAACGGAGATGTCGGCCAGAAATTTGTGGGCCAGCGGGTATACATGGGCGCCAATCCTGATCGCGCCGAGCTGGAGGCGGCCGTCCGCTACTTTCAATCCAAAAGGGATGAACTGATCCGTTATGTGGAAGAATTCTCCCTTCTGGATAAAAGATCCCGCAAAGAAGTGGCCCGCTATCTGGAGCGCTTCTTCGACAATCTCGAGGAAAAGGACTTTATTGAAAGCACTTCCTTTTCCGGGCGCAATTTGGCTCCGGTGGCCACTGGCCGCGGACGATAAACCAGCCTGTTTCAACCCTGTGGCCATTCATTTCTTCACAAGCCTGGTGGACATCCACTGTTGGCCCAGGCGTACCCTTAAGATAAACATACCAGGCGGCAGGTGTTCGAGGTTCACCTGCCCTGTGTTTCCGGTAAAGCTTTCGTGCAATAACCATTGGCCGGTGAGGCTGATGGCTTCAACTTCGACCTGGCTTGGGCTTCGCTGAGGTTCCAGCTCAAAAAAAAGCGTATTGCCCGCCGGGTTGGGATAGGCCCGAAACGCCGGTGCCGCCTCCT
Organism: Lewinellaceae bacterium; assembly: GCA_020636405.1. Taxonomy (GTDB): domain Bacteria; phylum Bacteroidota; class Bacteroidia; order Chitinophagales; family Saprospiraceae; genus JACJXW01. The sequence goes on from JACJXW010000004.1 coordinate 2,279,789, forward strand.
GTAACTCTGTACCTGAAATGAGGCAGGAAGCCCCCTGCTGCTCGGAATGGTTCTGGAAAAAGTGAACCCCCGTGTTGCTGCCGCAGATCAGGTCCAGGTCAGAATCTCCAAGGATATCCAGGAAACCACCGGCAGTAGGCATGAATTTTTGGTCGTAGGCCTCCAAAGCCCAGGCGAACGAACTTTCCGCTGTAAATTCAGGCTCGGTGGGGGTCCCCGTATTCTGGTGATAATACAAGCCTATTCCATCAATAAAAGTATAAAGGTCGTAGTCCCCATCACAATCCTGGTCGACGAAAGCTACCTGGTGGTAACCCGGAGCGGGCAAAGATAAGTTGAAGGGGTTTCTTTCCGGCAGCCCGAACTGGGGTTGGGTGCCGTTGCCGGAAGGATCGTTGTTGCGGGCAAAATAGTAGCCTTCGTCCGGTTGTCCATTAAAAAATGCCCCGCCGTAGAACAGGTCGTAGTCGCCATCACTGTCGATATCAACGAACGTTGGGGTAACGGCGTCCAGGATGTGGTCGCTCATCAGGGGTGTTTTGGGCAGTACGATGCCATAGGGGTTCTCTACGATGCCCGCCTCGTCGAACTCAGGGTGATGCGGGCTGCCGACATTTCGCTGCATGCGTACCCTGGCGCTTTTGGCCCAGGCCCAGAAGAAGAGGTCCGGACGGTTGTCTCCATCGATATCTACGAACTGCCGCGGCCACAATCCGGGCCGGTTGATTATCCCGAAGGGGTATTGCCCCTGCAGGGCAAAGAATGGAATATGGTTGTCTCCGATATTATCATAGTATAAAAGGCCTTGTCCTTCCTCCCCTGTATGGTGATGGATCTCGACAAAGGCCTCCACCTTGCCGTCCAGGTCAATATCGGACAGGAGCACCGAAGATACCTGTTCCGGGCCGGAGTGCTCTACAATGCCATAGGGGTTGAGAATGGGCGGGGCGAACGACTCTGGTTGAGCAAAAGCATTGGAAAGCCAAAGAGATAAAAGGGTAGCGATAGCCAGTTGCAGGGGTGCCGGGCCCTGCCGGTGGGCTTTGGGTTGATGGGTTTTTGTTTTCATAAGTTAAAGGGTTATTTGGTCAAAAAAATCGGATTGCGATCTATTCAAATTGCTGGTTTTTGAGCTTTCCCATTAGTACAAATGGTGCAAAGAATAGTATGATCCTCCCATTTATCCGCAGGAGGAAATGTTGGAACTGCTTTTTAGGACAGCTGTGAGCCGGAATGACCGTTCGGGCCTGGCAGACGACGGCTCGGTAACAAGGCGAGGTTAAATAAAAGACAATAACACCGCGAACTGGATGCCTGTGCAGCGACAGAATGGTGTAAAAGGAGCAGTTCGATGGATAAACGGCATTTTTGGCCGGATCAGCAGGAAAGTCAAGATTCGGGGAACCCGTCCATTTCCATTACTCGCCTGGCCTGATACAGGTGCCGTTCTTCGTGGTTGGCCAGGATGTTGACGGCGTCGTGCAGGCTGTAAACCACAAACCGGGCAGCCGGTGAAGTAATGATGGTATGGTGGTGGTTGAACCCTCTGGTGTTCCGGAGGTGTTTGATGAGCTCTCTGTTGTGGGCGGCAAACTGCTGGACAATGTCAGCCGGAGCCTGGCTTTGCACCGGGCGAAACACTTTTGGGGCGGCCATTTTTTGTTTGGGCACGGGTGTGATGGACCCGAGCAACATTTTGCCCCAAAAGGTAGGAAGTAAGGGGAGCCGTTCCCAGAAGGAGGGCTGGTAGGCTTCACTGCCCAGGGCTTTGAGCTCCGGGAAGTAGGTACGGTTAGATACGATGAGGTGCTCCAGGCATTGGCCGATGCTCCATTGTTTCTCGTTGGGTTTCCAGTTGAGCTGTTGTGAGGAGAGGCTGCCAAAATCCTGTTGTGCTTCCTGGCTGGCTTTTTCCAGCCGGTTGATAATGGTATTGAGGTAAGTATTGCCCATCTTGGAGTACCGTCTTTTAACCATCAAAAGTAAGTGATCTGCCGGGTTTCGCCCAATTCTATCCCGAATTATAATTGCCTTTTAATATTCTGGCTTCATCAATGTTCATTTTCGAAAAACAGCCTATCTTCACGCGGTTTTTTTAATCATTCAAGTACCATGAAGCGAGAGATCCACTCCTGGCATAGCCCTGCCCTGAACAAGAACATGGAAATTGCCGTGTACGGCCATTACGGATTTGCCCTGCTGCTATTGCCCACGGCAGCGGCCGACTATCTGGAATATGAGCGCTTCCACCTCATCGACGCCATCAGCCGGCAGATCAATGAAGGAAAGGTGAAAGTGTTTTCCGTTAACAGCATCAATTCGGAAAGCTGGCTCAACCAGTACATGCACCCCCGTCACAAGGCCATGCGCCACCAGCAGTTCAACGAGTACATTTACAACGAGGTTATTCCTTTCATTAAGAATATGACCAGCCCGGAAACGCCCATCATCACCAGTGGCGCTTCCTTCGGTGCACTGCACGCTGCCAACCTTTTCTTCCGCCGTCCGGACCTCATCAACGGCGTCATTGCCATGAGCGGCGATTATGACCTGAGCTCCTACACCAAAGGCTATCACGATGAGGACGTGTATTTCAACTCGCCCATGCAGTACCTGCCCAACCTCAATGATGGCCACTACTTGCCGCTGATCAAAAAGAGCGGCCATATTCACATTGTTACCGGCTCCGGTGAATGGGAACATCCCGATGCCTCCCGACGCTTCTCCGCCGTTTTGAACGCCAAGGGCATTCCGCACGAACTCGATGTCTGGGGCCAGGATATCCCGCACGACTGGCCCACCTGGCGCAAGATGTTGCCGTATTATCTGGATACGAGGTTTTAGGGGGGATGTTTGGACGTGGGGATGTTTGGATGTTTGGACGTTTGGACGTGGGGATGTTCCCTCGTTCGAGAGTGTTCAGAAATGTGCGTCTGTCCGCAAGTTTTGGAACACAGAGGGGCGTGTTCGGAATTCGATGTCCGCTGTCCGCAAGTCCCTGAAAATCAATGGCAATTATTTAGGAGAGGCTACCCGTATAAGGCTGGACACTATTGGAAGCCAAAGGGTTGCGGATCCTCCTACGCCATTCCGATTTCCGACTTACTCCGTCAGTCGCTTCGCTCGTGTCCGCGTTCCGACTTTGTCCAACGCTAAACTGGTAGCCTTAGAAGACACAGAAGTGCCTAAGTACGGCGGGCAGGCCTGCGCAACTCTGTGTCGCCTGAAATTAGAAACAAAAACACAACTTCTTGAACAGTGTCTCCATACCCCAAACCTCCCAACGTCAAAACGTCAAAACCTCCCAACCTCCCAACCTCCAAACCTCCCAACGTCAAAACGTCAAAACCTCCAAACCTCCCAACCTCCCAACGTCAAAACCTCCCAACGTCAAAACGTCAAAACCTCCACACCTCTCCGCTAATCTCCTCCCTCATTTCCGTCATTTTCATCGCCTCGTTGTACACCGCATCCAGGGCGAAGGTTTGTTGGCGCATCAGGTATTGGTAGATCTGCCAGTCGGTAGGTGGAGTAGGGACTTGAGGAATATCCTGAAAGGCGATCCATTCGAGTGTGCCTTCATTACAGGGGGGCGGCGGTATGCGGCCGATATCGACGATGTAGATGAAGCAGAGCCAGTTGTAATTAGTCGGTGAGCTTTCCGAGAGGACGCCGGCGTACTTCAGCTGCTCTTTGCCGATGCGGAGCCCGGCTTCTTCGTAGGCCTCCCGTATTGCCGTATCAATGGGGCGTTCGTAGGGTTCCAGCTTGCCGCCGATGGGCACATAGCAGCCTGCATTGGGTTCCTTGTTCCGTTTGAGGAGCAGGAACTCTTCGCTGTGGCGCAGTACGATCATGGCCGCCGTGCGTTTAATGCCGGGGTTTACTTCCATGCTTGAATTTTTTCGGGAAAATAATATTTTCGAAAGAAAACAAGTCCTAATATTGTTCCATGAAAGTAAAAATAAGGGCGGAGGAGGCCCGGGATTATGCGGCCATCCGTGAGGTAAACGATGCCGCTTTTGAACAAGGTAAAGAAGGGCAGCTGGTGGAAGCGCTTCGGGCAATGCCGGATTTTATCACTGGCCTGTCCCTGGTTGCCGAAGCCGGTGATAAGATTGTCGGGCATATCTTATTCTCTCCGGCGGAGATCAGGGATAAGCAGGCGGTGCATCCTATTATTGCTCTGGCGCCCATGGCAGTGCTGCCTTCCTGCCAGGGGCGGGGCATTGGCAGCCAACTGGTGGAAGAAGGCCTGCGGCGTGCCCAGCAACTGGGTTACACTGCTGTTATTGTGCTGGGCCACGAGTGGTTCTATCCGCGCTTCGGATTCCGGCCCGCCAGCCGGTGGAACATTCGTTGCCCTTTTCCTGTACCGGATGCCGCTTTTATGGCCATCGAACTCCAGCAGGGGGCATTAAAGGGCGTTAAGGGGGTCGTCCGTTATTCCAAACCATTTGATGATGTGTGAAAACGAGTCCGGGAATTTCCCCTTTTGCCAAAGCTTCGGCCTTTAGCAGACGAAGCCGGCGACACGCGGGCGAAGACGAATAACGAACTATTTTTCCACAAAACCCAACCACTGCTTTTCATAATAAAAGTAAAACTGTATATTTGCACCCTTGTTTAGAAGAAGTAAAGCAGAGAGTCATGAAAAAAGACATTCATCCGGGCGATTATAGGCTGGTTGTATTCAAGGATTTCTCTTCAGGCGATGCTTTCCTGACGCGCTCCTGTGCGCCTACGAAAGACACGATTACCTGGGAAGATGGTAAGGAATACCCACTGGTTAAGCTGGAGATCTCCAGCTATTCTCACCCTTTCTTCACAGGTAAGATGAAGTTTGTGGATACGGCGGGGCGTATTGATAAGTTCAATAAGAAATTCGCCAGTTCCCGCTTTGCCAAGAAGAACGAAGAATCCGAATCCTAGTTTATACACCGGGAAAAGAAAAAAGGCCCCTTTCATCAGATCGGGGCTTTTTTATTTGTACGGATCGGGAAAATAAAGTGGCGTCAATTCTTGTATAGGACCCCTCTATCCGTTTATATTTGGAAGCCACAGCACGGAGCCCGCGTTCGGGGAGAGCGCGGTATTGCTCCCGTTAGCAGTAATGCGCCCAAATAATCAGTTGATATGGTTAGAATCATTTTATTTGACAATGAGACCAGGGACCGGCTGTTGCCCCTGACCTTTATCCGCCCCACCTGCGAGCTAAGAATGGGTATTCTCACCATCAGAGAGAAATGGGAACGCTGGCTCAAAGCCAAAGCTTCTTACATTACTCAGGATTACCTCTCCGAAAAATACCCCATCGACCACGGCAGGGTCAACTACATCATCAACGGTTCGGTGCTTCCTTCTCCGCAGTTGGTGCGGCTCATTCAGCAGATGGATTTCAACGAGGCTTTCCTCCGGGGCGAAGAACTCATCGTTGCCAAATTGGACGAAGAGCAGATCGAGAACCTGATCCGGGATGACGATATCGGAGAGTTGCGCGGTTATGACCTGGAAGGGACCGATTACCTCAAGATCGATAACCTTTGGGATATTTTCATTCACAATGCACAGGCCATCGAAGAAGACTTCGCACTGCTGACCAAAGGCCGGCAATCTCAACCGATAAGCGATACCAACCGGGTGTTGGGCCCTGTTGAAAAGATATTCCTCGAAGAAGGCGCCCAGGTGGAGTGCGCCACCCTTAATACAGCCAACGGGCCTATCTATGTGGGTAAGGGAGCGGAGATCATGGAAGGCAGCCATATTCGCGGAGGCCTGGCCGTATGCGATCACGGGATAGTCAAAATGGGGACCCGGGTGTACGGAGGCACTACGGTCGGCCCCTGGTCAAAAGTGAGCGGTGAGCTCAACAACTGCGTGATCCTGGGTTATTCCAATAAGGCCCATGAAGGCTATCTCGGCAATTCCGTGATCGGAGAGTGGTGTAACATCGGCGCCGACGCCAACACTTCCAACCTGAAGAATAACTACGAAAAGATAAAGTTGTGGAGTTATCCTAACCAAAGCTTCGTCGATACCGGCCAGCAGTTTTGCGGCCTGATCATGGGCGACCACTCCAAAACGGGCATCAACACCATGTTCAATACCGGCACGGTGGTGGGCGTCTCCTCTAATGTGTTTGGAGAGGGATTTCCCCGCAACTTCGTCCCTTCCTTCTCTTGGGGCGGGAAACAGGGCTTCCAGACTTACCGTACGGACAAGGCTTTCGAGGCCGCCGAGCGCGTTATGGCCCGCCGGGGCGTGGATTTTGACGTTCAGGAACGCCTCATCCTGCTCCGGGTCTTTGAAGATACTGCCAAATTCCGCCGCTGGGAGAAATCCTGACCTTTAAAAACTCCAGTCTTGAAACAACCTCTGTGGAAACGGTTGCTGAGTTATTTGTTTGAATGGCACATTGAAAGCGCGCCCAGCGAAACCAATCCCCATCTGTACGTTAGCCTGAAAAATGGCCGCTACCAGCTGTGCACCGCCAACGCTGTGTATTCTTTCGAGGACCTGTACACCAACTTTCTTTGGGCTTTTGAACAGGCCAGCCTCGACCGGTTGCCGGGCAAAGAGGTCTTGGTCCTGGGCCTCGGGCTGGGAAGTATTCCCTTCATCCTGGAAAAAAAATTCCATAAAAAATACCATTATACGGCCGTGGAATTGGACGAAGCAGTCATCTACCTGGCGGAACGCTACGGGTTGGATGGCCTTACTTCCCCTATAAGTACTATATGTGCCGATGCCTACGCTTTTATGTTGCAGAACGAGGAGCAGTTCAGTCTGGTCTGCATGGATATCTTTCTGGACGATGTAGTTCCGCGGCCTTTTGAAAGCCCCGAATTTCTGGATGCGCTGAAGAATGCCCTCGCTCCCGGCGGGCTCCTTCTTTACAACCGGCTGGCCGATAATCCCAGGGATCGGCGGAAAACTCAGCTTTTCCTCGAGCGCCACTTCCTCCCAACCTTCCCTGAAGGCGGCTATCTGGATGTCGGTGGAAATTGGATATTGGTCAATGAAAAGAGAGCGCTGAAAAAGAGCAGCAGGGGAAAAAAAGAGGGCCAGGCATAACAGTTAGGCAATTATTTCTCTATATTTGTTAACTCCATAAACCAGGTATCAATTAAAAATCCCCAAAATGTGTGTTCATTGAAATTTATCTTTTCCCGCAGCGTTTTCCAGGTGTGTCTGGAGACTGCAAGGAAACGCCCATCTCTTTTTTGAAAAGGAACAGCCTCAATAAACATCTAAAGAAGTCGCATTACCAACACTAAAAGCCTTGTTTTACCTGTGGTTTGCCTGTGGTGAACGGGATAGCTCATTATTGGCCAAAGGGTTCAGTTGCAGCAAGGGCTTAAGTTTTCCAAGCTTCGACTTCTCTCACCGCCTTGAATTTTTTCTGAATTTTTTTATCAAACTCTGCCATCCTTTCGCCGGATCGAGGGAATGGTGGTACAAGTAGTATAATTTAACATGAAAACGAGTATTGAAGGATCAACTATCACTTACAATCGGGAAAACCAGCCAAAGATCACTTTTGACAAAAAAGAACTTGCCGAGTTCTACCCGGAATTGAGAAGACGGGTCGACGCCTATTTCAAAAGCAAGCAAATCGGCAAGCATGCCAATGGCGCTATGATCGCCAAAACAGCCTTTATTCTCATTGTGTTTGTCAGCAGTTACATTTTGCTGCTCAGCAACCTGTTCAGCCCGGGTGTACTTCTGCTCCTTGCGGTTGTCAATGGTTTTTTCACGGCTCTGATCGGGCTGAATATTGCTCATGACGCCATTCACGGCGCCTACTCCTCCAACCCGATAGTGAATAAGGCCATGGGGCTTTGGTTCAATATCGTCGGCGCCAATGACTATATGTGGATGATCACGCATAATGTCGTCCATCATACCTATACCAATATTCCGGATCATGATGAAGATATCGACCAGATCCCCATCATCCGCCTGAATCCCAACCAGGAACTCTGGCCCATACACCGCTTCCAATACATTTACGTATTCTTGTTCTACCCCCTGGCCTCCTTGTCCTGGGTGTTCCTTAAGGATTATAAGAAGTTCTTCAAGAGCCACATCGGCAGTTACGACAATACCCAGCATCCGCGCAAGGAAATGTTCCGCCTGTTCTTTTACAAAGCGGTATATTATTTCTTGTTCCTGGTTCTGCCCTTTACCCTGATCGAACTGCCCTGGTACTATATTTTGGTGGGCTTCCTCGCCCTGCATTTTGTGGAAGGGCTGACCCTCGCCCTGGTTTTTCAACTGGCGCATACGGTGGAAGGGACTTCCTTCCCCTCTCCCGATGCGGAGGGCAAGATCGCCAATTCATGGGCGGCCCACCAAATGTACACTACCGCGAATTTCGCCCGCAAAAACCCAGTGGCGAACTTCCTGTTCGGCGGGCTCAATTTTCAGATCGAGCATCACCTTTTTCCCCGGGTCTGCCACATTCACTACCGGCATATTGCTCCGATCGTCAAGGAAACGGCGGAGGAGTACGGCCTGCCCTACATCGAGAATGAAACCTTCATCGGCGCCATCGGCTCTCACATTAGCGTATTGAAAAAATTCGGAAAGGGAGAGATCCTTCCTGCCTAGATGAAACAGGAGTCATGCGTATCAGAGGTTAAAAAGAGCCCTGAACGGTTCGGGGGTGAAAACACCAGGCCGATGATGCGGCACTTTTGATACGGAGGAATTTGCGATTTTTGACGTGCGATGTGCGATTTTTGATGGGGCTCTTTGGAGCAGCCCTTTCGCCCGCCCTACATCGAAAATCAAACATCAAAGATCAGAAGGGCTTGCCGGATGCCTGCCGCTGTCGGCCGCCATTTAGCCTCTGATTCGCATGACACCTGGCCGCTCCTCCCCCTATTCCAACCTTTCTATATTGTACTGTATCACCTCCTGATAAGCCTGACACTGCTGTTCGGCATATTGCCGGTAGTAATTGTCTTCGGGCAGGGAAAGTAGCGCCTTTCGGGCGCTCTCCAGGTATTGCTGTGCATCCTTCAGCAAGGCCAGTTCTCTTTGGGGTGTTTCCACTTTGTCAGACTGCTGGTTGAGCGCAACGGCCTGGTTGATGAGCAAACCGGTAAAAAACTCAATTTGCCAGGGTAGGAGGGGAGTGAGCTCGCCGGCTTTGCGGGTAAGGCGAATGGCTTCTTGCTGCAACTCGAGGAATGCCTCCAGTGAATCTGCCTCCTGAAACATGGCGCCCTGCTCCGACAGGTGTACGGCATAATCGATGATGGCCTGGGCCCAGGCCTTTTGATTTTCTTCGGTGGAATGAAAGCGGTAGGTGTGCTCAGCTTCCTCCCGTCGTTGTTCTTCTTCAGTTAGTTGGAGAAAGGCCTGAATGGTATCGGAGTAATGGTAGCAAGGGCTAGCCCTTTCAATAAGGGCAGAAAGAGATTCTGCCGGGCGGGAGAATTGCTCTGCCGTAACCGGGCAGGGCAGCAACTGCCACATAGGAAGGGCCGGCAAGTGGTTGAGGATAAATAATTGGGGTGGTGTCAGGAAGTATCCAACGCCGTAACGTAGGCTGAAGGCATCCTGCCCGGGAAAAGCCCCCCAGGTAGGGTCTGCCAGCTGCCACTCCCCATCCAGGAAAATGGCGTTCCAGGCGTGGTCGGGGGTAGGGGGCAGTTCCATGGCCTCGAGCCCCTGCCGGGAGTAGCCGGAGATCGGAACACACCGCAGGCCGGCGCGCCGGCAAAGCTCAGCGTACAGCAAAGCGTAATCGAAACATATCCCCTTGCTCCGGCGGAGAATATCTTCAAAACTCTGGTTGATGCGGCGGCCCTGCCGGCTGGCTTCCTCGTCATAGGTGATGGTGTGGGTGAGCCAGGTATACAGGCTGAAGGCTTTCTCCTGTTCCGTCCGGGCAGGCGCGGACAGGTAATCCACCAGTTGGGAGAGGTCGTAGCGCAGGCTGTCCGGCGCCTGACGGGCATGCCTGCCAAGATCCGGGTATTGCTGGGCCGGGGCGGAAAGGGCCTTGAAGAGTAACGCCCCTGTTAATGCGATGCGGATGAAGGTACTCATGCGTTGTGAGCGTTGGGCTGTAATTTATAGTTTGTTCAAATTTCGGGGATGAGGTGATAACGAGCAAGTTTTATTGTAAACGAGGCAGTAAGCACCTGGACAATTGTAGTTTCACTCATCCCAGTTGGGGAAGCGGAGCCAAAACGGCTATGCACACTGGGTTCCGGCTATATTGCCATATGGTTATATTGTTCGCCAGTTTTTGTCCAAGCTTACCTGCCTGCCCGCCGAACAAGGCTTTGGCAGGCGGGGAGAGGCCCGAATAAACGCTCATTAATGAATACGAAAAAGCAAAAATGAGATTGCGGACAATGGCATACCTCTTACCCAAAGGTAAGTAGCTTACTAAAAAGTATATTCTTGCGATCCCGGATGGTACAGCGGATATTTGCCCTAAGCCTGGCGCTACCTGCCTGGCGGTATTGTCAACAGGCAAAAAGATCCGATTATGATCGTCAAACGCAATTTTCATCCGTTGCGGGTCTGGGAGTACATCTGGCGAGAAGTGGTATACGCACTGGCTGTTTCCGTTCTGGTTTGGGCGGCGGCGGCCTTTCTGCCCTGGGGCGCGCGCCTGGCCGTCAACTTTACCCCCATCGGGGTGCTGGGCTCGGCCCTCGCCATCTTTGTCGCTTTTCGCAACAACTCCGCTTACGGGCGCTGGTGGGAAGCGCGGCAGCTCTGGGGTGCCCTCATCAACTGGAGCCGCATTTTCGCCCGGCTGATCATCACCTTTGTGGACAGCCACCGGCATACCCCTCAGTTCGACCCGGAAGCGGCCCCGGCTTTCCAGCGGGAGATGGTACATCGCCACATCGCTTTCGTGCACGCGCTGCGTTTTCACCTGCGTAAAGAGGAGCGCTGGGAAGAGTTGAAGCCTTTTCTTCCGGAAGAGGAATACCGGAATCTACTCGCCCGCCAGAATAAACCCAATTACCTGTTGCAAACCCAGGGGCGACGTATCTACGACGCAATGGCCAGCGGCACCCTGCAGGGGTTCGATAGCTTTCAGCTGGAGGGGTGCCTGGCGCAATTTGCCAACCACCAGGGCGCCTGCGAGCGCATCAAGAATACGCCTCTTCCCCGGCAGTACGATTTTTTTACCCGGCTTTTCGTCTGGGTCTTCGCCACCCTTCTGCCTTTCGGCCTGCTCAGCCTGTTCCTTCAAGGGGGGCAGTTCAGCCCGGTGGCCTGGCTGGTTATTCCGCTCTCGGTAGTTATTGCCGCAGTGTTTACCATTATGGAAAAAACGGGGGCCGCCAATGAGGACCCCTTCGAGAACCGGGTGACGGACGTGCCGCTCACCGCCTTGTGCAATACCATCGAGCGCGACCTCCGGGAGCAGTTGGGAGAAACCACGCTACCGGAAAAAATGACGCCGGTGGATGGGTATCTGTGGTAATGCTCCGCCCATTTTATTCAGCGTTTGTGTAACTATTTAACTCACCGGCCGAAAATGCAGTCTCGGGCTGGCCTCAATAGTTACGAGCTTGTTCCATATCCATAGCATCGGAATTTGAACAAACTCTAACCGGCTTTTCACTCCAGCTTTTCTCAAAAAAGCACCGTCCCGGGGGCCCTATCGTATCCATATACATCCAGAAATGTCACCATTCAAAAAACTCCTTTATCTGACTGGGCTCCTGCTGTCAGGAGTTTATTCTTCCCACGCCCAACTTCTCGAATCGGACACTGCCCGCTGGCAGTTGCAGCTGAGCTCTTCTCTTTATCTCAATCTGGGCAATGTCGACCGGTTGTTATGGCGCAACGGATTGGCCGTCAAACATCTGCAGGAACAGTGGGGGTTTTCCTCCCGGCAGCAATATCTGCGTGGCACCTTTTCCGGTTTCAAAACGGAAAACGACTGGCTGTCTACCAATTTCCTCTATTACCGCCCCCGGCAGCGTTGGTACCCTTATCTGATGGGATGGCTCGAAACCAACCTGCGTCGCCGGATCGGCTTTCGGTATCAGGCCGGCCCTGGTGTGAGCTGGCGGGCCTGGCAATCGGCCGGGCATTTGGTTAAGCTCTCCCTCACCGGTACTTATGAATCCACTCAATACGATGCCGTTGCTTTTGCCGTCCCTCCTGCCGGGCTGGAGGGCAACCATCTGGGCCTCTACCGCCTGACCGGGCGGCTGTGGGCACAGCACCGGCTCGGTGAAAACCTGTGGCTTCAATATGAATACTGGTGGCAGCAAGCGTTTCGGCAGGCAGAGAACTACCGCTGGTATTTCGATGCCCAGCTCAGGGCCAATCTGAAAAAGGGGCTCAATGGACTGGCCAGCCTGCTCTACTCTTATGAACCTTTTGTGCCGGAGGGGGTGAAAAAGCGCGACCTGCTCTTCACCTTCGGCCTGCAGTACGCGCTGGCCGTCCCCTGACCGGCCCTCGTTTTACATTTTAACATGCCAGCCTAGGCAAATCGACATTAATGCCGTTTCTTTGGAGGAGCAAACCCCATACCCTCTATGGCGTATTATCTCGAGAAAAATGAACCCTTCTCAGAAGGTATTAAGCGCATCGGAATGGAACAGAACAACATGGCCATAGATGCGTTGGCTAACGATGATGATCTGCACAATGGTATCCACAAAGCCAGGAAGCATTTCAAAAAACTGCGCGCCTATTACCGCCTCATCCGGGATGAGGTAGGCTACAGTGTTTATAAGGACGGCAATGTGTTTTACCGAACCCTGGGGCGCAAACTGGCCAGTCTGCGAGACATCACCTCCAGGATAGAGGCCGTTGGGTTTTTACGGGTACAGTACGGCGAAAGGATTAGCGCCGAGGCCTTCGAAGTGCTCCTGGCCTTACTCGATGAGGAGCGCGAAACGATCCGGGCAACAGAGGAGGAGGGAGAAAATCAGGTTGAGGAGACGATTGAACTGCTCCACCGGGAGCGCGGCCGCTTTATCGAACTGCCCGTACGAGACCAATGCCTTAAAAACACCATCGCCAGCATACACCGGGTATACGAGCGGGGGTACAAGGGCTATAAGCGGTCATTGGGCGACCCATCGGTAGAGGAAATGCACGATTGGCGAAAACGCGTGAAATACCTGTGGTATCATTACAGAATGTTGCGGCAGGCCTGGCCCCGGGTATTCCGGGCCTACAAGAAGGAAGCCAAAATACTAGCCGATTTCCTGGGGGATTATCATGACCTGGCCTTGCTCATGGAGAAGATGGAGGACTACCAGGAGCGCTTACCCGAGGAAGCCCGCCGTATCCTCTCGGCATCGGCATCGCATTATATGCTAAAACTGTTGGAGGAGTCCCGAAAACTGGGAGCACTGGTCTATAACGAACCGCCTAAGGTTTTTGCCAAAAAAATGAGAAGAGTTTTAAAAGAAAACCTGTTGTAGCCGGAACGGCCGGCCTTTTTTTGATAAAATCTTCCCAAATCGGCAACCAAATCCCTTGTGAATTGTAATTATTGGCGGTAGATCAAAAAACAGAGCACCCTATGAGACTATTGGTATTGATGTTACTCCTTCTGGCAGGCACTTCTTCGGTACAGGCAAACGATCAGATCCCTGAAAGTGTAAAAGCGGCGTTCTCCCAGATGCATCCTGGTGTTTCCGAGCCCGATGTCTACTGGGAAGTACGCAAGGAAGCCATCGTGGCGACCTTCAACGAAGACGGGGGCCTGAAAAAAGCCTTTTTTGCCGAGAACGGCGAATGGCTGGAAACCCGGGTGCGCCTCTACACCAGCCAGCTTCCCCGCGCCGTTTTCAACTACCTGGAGCGTTCCCGGAGCAACGCGGACGTTACCTTCCTGGCAAAGGTCCTCCATCCTGGCGGCTTCCTCTACCGCATCGAATCCGAAACCTTCGAAGAGGTGGTCATTGAGCTGCTCGACCGCCAGGGATCCTTGCTGGAGACAAAGCGCATTCCGTTTACAGAAGGTTTGGAAGGGTATTAGGGGAAGGTTTGAGGGTGTTTAAAGTTTCTGGGTTCCTGGGTTATCCCTGGGGCCTCACTCCACATATTCCTGCCTTACGACCAGCGTGTAATAATCCTTATCGATCTCCAGATAACCCTGGTCGTAGCAAAATCGGTAGATATTACCAGACTTGGTGACATATTCGTTGGTGAAGTAACTGAACTTGAAACCGCTTTCCAGTAATTTATCGCGGTGCACTTTGGCTTTGCCATTAGGGTTGAGCCTGGCCAGGATCCGGCGGTTTTTGCGAAGGATGTTGTTGATGTTGCGGATGAAGTTGGTGGCATCCCGGTTTAAGCGGTTGTTGTAGCTGCTGCGGCAATGAGCCGAACAGAAGCGCTTGTCTGCTCTGCCAATAAATTCTTCACCACATTCTATGCATTTGTTTTTCATAGCTGAAAAAACGGAGTAAGCCTTTATCTCTGAATGATATCTGTTTTTTGATGGTACAACACCTAAATATACGCAAAAAGATGTTGCTCGGGTAAGTTTTGGGCTCCATTTTTTCCCCTCTTTCTTCGATCCAATATTTGGGCATGCCCCGCCGAATTGCGAACTTAGCCGGTATGGAAGCCTGGACAAGCTCCTTTGGGTCTTTTTAATCAATACTATGGAACGGCGATTTCACGCATATTTGTGGGGGGAGCGTTGTACCGGCCTGTTTTTGGCAGGTTGGGCCGTGCTGTCGGCGTCAGCCGCGGGCTTAGCTTATCACTACTGGCCTGGCAAACTGCTACAGGCTATGCTGATGGTGGTGTGCCTGCTGAGCCTGGTACAATTGCGGGCTGGCGTCCGAAGGTTGTGGCAGGCCCGCCGGCTGAAGAAGGCGCTTCACCCCATAGTGGAGATCGCCCCGCCGAGTTTCGCTGCTCAGGAGATCCCCCGCCTGGAAGATCGGGAACAGGTAGCGATGCGTCGCCGTTTCCTCGAACAGGCCCTTTTTGTCATGGGCCTTTGTTTCGCACTGGCCGGCGGCTTTCGGGTTTCCGGTGATTTCCTTTTGGGTACGGGCATCGGCCTTTGTATTCAAATGGCCGTGCTGCTGATCGTTACCCTTACCAGCCAGTGGAGAGATTCCGTCTACCGAAATGAGGTCGAGAGGGAACGAGGGCCGTTTTGATGTGCGATGTGCGATTTTTGATTTGCGATGTGCGATGTGCGATTTTTGATTTGCGATGTGCGATGTGCGATTTTTGATTTGCGATGTCAGGGGTAACTTTTTTACCGGAGGTTCGTAATAAAGTGCTGTCCCCTCCGCCGTGCGGGTGTGCCGCAATACCCTCCTGAACTCTAGGTGAAATGGCCTGGCCGGTAAATAAATAGCGACTATAATTAAAACACCAACTTCAAAGATGAACACCACCTTAAAGCAACTATGTACGAACAGTAAAAACTCCTTTGACCTCACCGAAGCAAGAGACCAGGAAAGCCT
Organism: Lewinellaceae bacterium; assembly: GCA_020636405.1. GTDB lineage: Bacteria > Bacteroidota > Bacteroidia > Chitinophagales > Saprospiraceae > JACJXW01. Next base: position 2,295,232 of record JACJXW010000004.1, read on the forward strand.
GATGCAGCTCGTTGGCAGCTTGGAGCCCTTTTCAACGGCAGAAGTGGAGGAGTTGGCGCTGGGAAGCGCTGCCCCTCTGGAATTCAAACTAGCCTACAAAGTGCTGGCCTCCCGCCGTTTTGTCGAAACCAATGCCCAGCCTCTGAAGATCGGCATTGTCTTTGCCATGTGGGGAGAACAAAACCGTCTGCTGCCCAAGTCTGCCGAAAACCCAAATGGCGAAGACCTGCTGAATGTAAAACTCAGCCAACTGGAATGGCTCTTTAAAGGGTCTGAGATAGATTGGCGCTTGTACGCCGTCGATGACGGCTGCCCTTACGGTAGTGGACGGATCGCCCGCGAACGCATCCACGGGTCTCCTTTGGGAAGCCGGGCTTCCGTTCTTTTCCTGGAAGAAGCGCTTCCGGTGGGGGCGGGGCCCTTAAAAGGCCTGGTATCCGCTAATGACTCCAGAAAGGGCGGGGCTATCATTCTGGGCTGTCAGAAAGCGCTGGAAGATGGGGCGGAGGCCATCATCTATACCGATGCTGATAATTCCGTCCACCTGGGCCAGGCAGGCCTTTTGCTGCAAAAACACCTGGAAGAGGGCTTCAAGGTGGTGCTGGGCAACCGGAAGCACAAGCACTCCGTACTGGTCAAACAGGAAAGCCGCTGGGGTATCGGCATCAAAGCCTTGCGGCATATGCAGCGGATGGTAGGCCACAGCATTTTCTCCCGCGGGATACTGGACTCCCAGGCCGCGTTCAAACTGTATCATAAAGATGTGCTGGAAAAGATCCTGGAGCGGCCGTCCGTCTACGACTTCTCTTTCGACTCCGACTGGATCGCCTGTACGCTGGCCATGGACGAACCCTTCGCCAAAGTGCCTTTTGCATTCATCGATTCCTTTGCAGAATCCGCCTCCATCGTTCAAGGGCCCATGACTACCTGGGAGACCTTGCTGAAAGGGCTGGTCACTGCTGTGCGCCAAAGGGGCATTCCCTATAATGAAGAGATGGCCCGCGTGTTGGATGAACACATTAGCTCATCCAAAGACCTCGACGCCTTGATCAACTACCTGCCTGAAGAGCTGGAACGCGCGGAAGATAAGGACCTGGGGAACCCAGACATCATGTCGCCGGCAGCTATGGCCGAATGGATCGCGGAACGCAAACAAGTAGCTATGGCCGGGTAGGCGGCCTTTTCGCCGTCCAACAACATCCGCCGGTTCAGATGGAGACGGCCTCAAAGGCGCCATGTAACTATCAGCATCAATTAAAAACGCATTTTCTGCCTTTGTTTGCCCCAATCCCTGTCTCCTATGCGCCAAAGCCGCTCCGGCGACGGAGCAAAGGGAGCAAAGGCAGAAAATGCTAGGGGATGGGGCAAAACAGAGCATTTTCTGTCGCTGATTTCGGAGATGCTGATAGTTACATCGTTGCCATTATTTGTACCTTTGCTCCATTCGCAATAACGTTTGTATTTTGTGGCCGGAGCAAAACCATCACCCGAAGATTTGATGTGGGACGCCATTGTAAAAGGCGACCTTCAGGCTTTTGGCTCCCTGTACCGGATGCTCTATCCAGGCTTGTTTCATTATGCGGCCAAACTGACTGCCCGCACGGAACTGGCCGAAGATGCCCTCCATGACACTTTTGCCTATATCTGGCAACATCGGCAACAATTAGGAGGGGTTTCTTCTGTGCGGTTCTACCTTCTGCAGGCTGTGCGGAACCAATGCCTGAAATTGCTGAAAAAAGAAGGGGGGATCCAAAGCCTGGATATTGTGGAAAGCCAGATCGTTATGGCCATACAACCTGAAGAGATCAGGTTGAAAGAGGAATCGGCCAAAATCAGGGAGCGGCTGGACCAAGCTTTACAGGAACTGTCGCCAAGGCAAAGGGAAATTATCTTTCTCAAATACTTCAATAACCTCGATTATGAGGAGATCGCAGCCCTGCTCTCCATCAATTATCAATCGGTGCTCAATCACGTACACAAGGCCATTGTCAGGTTGAGGCAGGCAGAAGTTTTACAGCACTTTAGGCATGAAAAATAATGATTTTCGAAAAAACAGAGTATGAAAAGCTAATAGCCGGTCTCTTATCGGTAAGCATATGAAAAAGGATATTACCATAGAGGAATTGCTGTCGGACGAATCATTTGTCAGTTGGGCGAACGGAACTGACGAAACAGCCGCCGGCAAATGGGATACCTGGATCGAGATCCATCCTGAACACCAAAGCCTGGTGGAAGAGGCCCGTTTGATGGCCAGAGGCATTCCATTTCATGATAAAGAAGTAGCTGGAGAAGATGTCTTTAGAAACTGGAACCGCCTGGCGGCCACCATTAACACCCAAAAAGATAACCGCCTTCGCCGGAGGCGCTGGCTGCAGATGGCCGCTGCCGCAGCGGTTTTCCTGCTGGCCGGCTTGGGCCTTACGCACTATATCCTTCAACCGGAGTCATTGGAATTCCATACGGCTTATGGAGAGACGAAAACCGTTGAACTGCCCGATGGCTCCCGTCTGGCCTTGAATGCAAACTCCAGCGTCCGTTTTCTGGCGGACTGGGATGGGGGCGCCGGCCGGCAGGTCCGCCTGAAAGGAGAAGGCTTTTTTGAGGTCACCCCGCAACCGGCAAATGAGGTATTCGTAGTCCACACGGAAGGGCTGAAAATAACAGTGTTGGGAACAGTATTCAATGTAAATGCCAAGCGGAAGCGGCCGATCGTGAGCCTGGCCGAAGGGGTGGTTAAGCTACAGGCAGAGGCATCGGGGGCGGAACTGCTCCTGGAACCCGGCCAGACGGCATGGCTGGATGAACAGGGCCGGGCCTTTCAGTCCGATACCCGGCAAACGGCATACTGGTGCAGTTGGGCCGGCCAAAAGTGGGCTTTTGGAGAGGGTACGCCCCTGAAAGAAGTGCTGGAACGCATTCGGGAAACTTATGGGCTGGACTATGAAGTTGCGGACCCCGCCCTTCTGCAAAGAATGGCTTCCGGCGATATTTCTATCGAAAGCCGGGAGGTCCTCCTGGATGCCTTATCCATTTTGCTGGACCTGGATCTGGAAATCAAAAACGGCGTTTTGTTCGTTTCTTCCTCCGAAAACGGATAAAGCGACAATATGCGGCTGATTGTTTCACCGAATTTCCTCGCCTTCGCCATTTTTCCTATCTTAGGGCTGGAGGTTTCCTTTGCCTTCGAAATAAGCACTTGATTACCAATAATGTAGCTTAGTATGGCTGCATTAAAAATGGCATCAGTGAAGATCATAAGGCTACTGTTATCAACTGCAATTTTTCTCACCGTGGCCCTTCTGGTTATTCCGGATGCCCGGTGCCAATCGATCCCTGACGGCCCCGCCCGCCAAGTCTCCCTCTCCGGCCTGTTGAAAGAACTCAAACTCGAAAAGCAGGTTACCTTTCTATACGAGCCGGAAACCATTGCCGGCGTATACGTGCCCAACCTACCTGACAGGAAGCTGGAGGTAAAGGCCATTCTGAACGCCGTGCTCCCACCGGCGGGCCTCAAATTCCGGAAAGTAGGCAAATGCAATTACATCATTAAAAAAGGGAGAAACTGGCGAAAGAGCGGGCCGGCGCACTTCAATGAGAAACCGGGCGAACCTTACCAGAAAAAAAAGATCAGTGCTCCTGCTTTCCATAACATTTTCGGGCGGGTGACCAGTGCTGAAGATGGCCAACCCCTGGAGGGAGGCGCCGTATACCTGAAAGGAGAAGGGCTGGGCGCCATTATCGGAGAGAATGGCCTTTTTCACCTCAGGCTACCAGGCGGGCGGCAAACGCTCGTCTTTTCCTATCTGGGATTTGAAGACCAGGAGGTGGAGATAAACGGGCAGCATCGCCAGGATGTACAACTAAAAACCACTTCGGCGGCCCTCCACGAGGTAGTCGTTACGGCAGTGGGTATCGAAGCCAACAAAAGGGTATTGGGGTATGCGGTTGACAATCTCTCCATGGAGGATATCCACTATTCGAACCAGACGAACCTGGCCAGTGCCCTGAGCAGCAGCTCAGCCGGCCTTTGGGTCAATTCTGCTTCGGGCTCGCCGGGGGCTGCCGCCAGTATATACATCAGAGGCATGCACTCCATTCACGGCTCCAACAAACCCCTCTTTATTCTGGATGGGGTGCCTGTAGACAACACCACAACCGGCAACAGTACGCAAGGGGTGGACCTTTCCAACCGCCTGATCGACCTCAACCATTACGACATCGAGCGGGCCACTGTACTAAAGGGGCCCGCTGCCGCCGCCCTTTATGGCATTCGTGCCGCCAATGGCGCCATTGTGATGTCCTCGAAAAAAGGCCAGATAGGCCTGCCCCGGATCAGCTTTTCGTCTTCCTTCGGATTCAGCGAGGTGAACAGGCTGCCTCCCCGGCAGATGATCTACACCCAGGGGAAGTATGTGAATGGACAAGCGTCCTATATGGGGCCGGAATCGAGTGTTAGTTCCAGCTACGGCCCGCCGGCCAGCACGCTCGAGTACGATGGTGACCCTGATTATCCCTATGATACGAATGGGAGGCTGGTGCCCAAAGGCCAGGGAAACGGCGCGCCCGCCAACATCTATGATGCTTACGAGACTTTTTTCGTAAAAGGAGGCAAAATGGATAACCACTTCGCCATTTCGGGAGGGATGAAGTTGTTCGACTATTACTTTTCTTTCGGGCAATTGCGCGAAACGGGCATTGTGCCCCATTCCGCCTTTGAGCGGTACACCCTTAAAGGCGCTTTCCACGTCCGGCCTATTGACCGGCTGGAGATCGGCATGTCCGTCAACCTGGCCCATTCGAAAGGGCATCGGATGAAACGGGGGTCTCTGGTTTCCGGTATTCCGCTCGGCCTGTTCCGCAACCCTATCTCTTTTGATATCGGAAACGGGAGGAAGGGAATGGCTGCTGCCGACTATCCTGAAGCTTACCTTTTCGACAACGGGCAACAGCGGGCATACCGGGGAAACGGCCTGTATGACAACCCTTTCTGGTCGGTCAGCCGCAATCCGTTTGACGATAGCGTCAACCGGCTGATCCAGAATGTCAGCCTTGATTATGAGCTGACGCCCTGGCTGCACATCAGCCACAAGATCGGGGCCGACCTGTACGCCGATAACCGGCAGAATATCTTTGACATCAACTCCGGCTCCCATCCGAATGGCCGGATCGAGCTGCAGGATATTCAATCCGGTAACATCAATTCCGACCTTTTGGTCACAGCGGAGAACGAAATTGGCGCCAGCTGGCGCCTGAAATCTACCCTGGGTTATAATTTCTTTGGTTCCAGCCTTTCTACTCGGGAGACCCTGGGCGATGAGCTCAAAAAACAGGGCATTTACCATATCTCCAACGCCCTGTATACGTCGACGCAGGAAAACCTGTTCCGGAAGAAAATGTACGGCGCCTTTGCCGATGTGATGCTCCGTTACAAAAGTATGCTGTATCTCAATTTTACGGGGCGCAACGATTGGTCTTCCACCTTGCCCCGGAGGAACAATGCCTTTTTCTATCCTGGCGTTCACGTCGGATTTGAATTTACGGAACTATTGGGGTGGACAGATGGCCCGGCGCTGTCGTACGGCAAGCTGCGCCTGTCGTTCACCAGGGCGGGCAATGATGCGGGCGCCTATATGACGGATACCTACTACAATTTTGCCGTTGCTGGTGGAGACGACCTGCTGCCCGGGGTGGAATTTCCTGCTTTTGGGGTCAGTGCGCTTGAACGTTCCGGAATTTCAGGGAATCCCTTTTTAGAACCGGAAACGTCTACGGCCTATGAGGTGGGCACGGACCTGAAGTTCTTCCGCGGCCGCCTGGAGGTGGCCCTCACCGGATACCGGACGATCAGTACCGGACAGATTGTGAATGCCCAGTTGTCGGCAACTTCAGGCTACATCCAGATGCCGCTGAATGCGGGCGCTATCGATAACCGGGGCATCGAACTGATGGCCGAGGGGACGGTGGTGCGAAAAGGCGGCTTCCTGTGGGATGTTTCCGCCAACTTTTCCAGTTTTCGGTCCGTAGCCACCCAACTGCCGGAGGGCATGCCGGAGATCGTGCTGGCCTCCTTTACCAACCTTTCCTCGATGATCATCGAAGGGCAGCCCTATGGCGTGTTGGTAGGCACGGCCTTCAAACGGGATAAGGAGGGCAGAAAGATCATCGGCAGCGATGGTTTTCCTATGGTGAGCTCCGCCCAACAGATCCTGGGGGACCCCACTCCCGACTGGCTGCTCGGCATCCGCAGCCGGTGGTCCTGGAAGGGGTTTACCCTCAGTGCGCTGCTGGATGTACGCAAGGGTGGAGACATCTGGAACGGTACCCGTGGAGTGATGAGTTATATTGGGGTTTCCGAGGAAAGCGGCCGCCTCCGGGAAGTGCGTGGTTATGTGTTCGAAGGGGTGACCGAAACCGGGGAGCCGAATACCAGGGCGGTTGACCTGGCCAACCCTGTTAATGGCATGAACGGGATCTACTGGCGCCGCTATGGCTTTATCGGCCTGGCCGAAGAGCACGTGGAGGATGGCTCTTGGGTGAGGTTGCGGGAACTTCGGCTATCTTATCAGTTTTCACCACGCCTGTTCCGCTCCAGCCGGCCGGATATCACGGTCTCCGTCATTGGCCATAATGTATGGCTGGCCACTTCTTATTCCGGGATTGACCCGGAGACCAACCTACGGGGGGATTCCAATATTATGGGATGGGATTATTTCAATTTGCCGAGTACCCGGGGGTGGGCCCTGCAATTGAACGCTTCTTTTTGAAACTGGCCTGCCGGGCAAAAAATCATCGAAATGGCTATCCGTATCCTGTTTTTCGCCTTATTTTTCCTGTTGGTTCCTATCTCTTGTGATTTTGGGGACATCAACCAGGACCCTACCCGCCAGCTCGGCGCGGAACTTAAGGAACTGCTTCCGGTGGCGCTGGCGCAATCAGCTCGCAATATCGCTTCTATCGGAGGCCGGGTGACCGGTACCGTGGTGCAGCATTTCAAAGGCATAGACGCCCAGCCGGAAGGCTACTCTCAATACCTGATCGACGAACGAACCCTCGATGAATTCTGGCGCAATGGACTTTACGCCGGAGCGATGAAGGATTGCCGGGATATCATGGAACAAGCCGAACGCGAAGGAGAGCCCTATTACGGAGGAATTGCGCGGATACTCATGGCCTTCAACCTGGGCCTGGCCACCTCCTGCTGGGGGGATGTACCCTACAGCCAGGCGTTTCGGGGGCTGGCGGAGCTCCAGCCAGCCTTCGACCGGCAGGAAGAGGTATACCTCAGTATCCAGGAACTGCTCGAAGAAGCGATCACTGCCCTGGAGGGGCCGCCTTCCGGGGAAGGGCCGCAAGAGGATGACCTTGTCTTTCGGGGAGATGCGGCCAAGTGGGCGGCAACTGCCCGCGCCCTGCAGGCCCGGTATCATTTGCATTTATCGAAGCGGGACCCGGACGCCGCCCAAAAGGCGCTGGACGCCATTCAAAAGGGCGCATTTCAAACGATGGAAGGGCAGCCGGACTTCCCTTTCGGCAGCAGCCTGAACGAGGCCAACCCGTTGCCCTTGTATGGTTTCGAGCGGTCAGGGCAATTGGCCCTGGGCGATTTTCTTCTGGAACTGATGGAAGGTGCCAATGATCCCAGGTTGTCTCGTTACATGGCCAGGGGAAATGGAATCGCCATGATTTTCTCCCCGGATAGCCTGCAGTTGTACTGGGGGCAGTTTGATGCCCCGATCCCCTTCATTTCCCTGACAGAACTGAAATTTATCGAAGCCGAGGCATGGCTGTTGCTTGGGCAGCCCGAGACGGCGGAGCGCAACTTCCGGGAGGCTGTGGAGGCTAATTTTTTACAATTAGAGATTGAACCAGAGGAGTACAACGACTTCATCGATACACATATCCATTTCAGAGGCGTTCCTGGCCCGGAGGAGCAACTCCAGCGGCTGATCACGCAGAAATACATCGCCCTCTTTGCACAGGCTCCTGTCGAAGCCTGGGTGGACCTGCGCCGTACCGGCTTTCCGGCCTTGAACCCTCCTCCCTTTGCCAACCCGAGTTTCAATCCAAGCCGGGCCATACCGCGCCGGTACCTGTACCCGGTAAGCGAACGCACGTCCAATGCCGCCAATCTGGAGGCTGCCATCCAGCGGCAGGGCGGGCATTTGCTGGATGTAGGCCTTTGGGCCTTTGAGTAGAGGGGTAGCCGCCTCAGCGCCTGAGAAGCCGGCCAGGCCATTTCGTCAGAAGCCTCAAGTGCAAAATTTTATTTGAACCCACCATTTTTTTCCAAAAAACAGAGTATAAAGTTTTTGTTCCTCACTCTTTTGTTTGTCGACCGCTGGCTTGGTAGGCCGCTACGGGCGTGTTTGCCGGCCGCACTCATTATTTACACGCACTAAATCACTGTGTATGAAACTGAAAAGCTTTTTACTCTTATTCGGGTTTCTATCCTGGAGTTTTTCCATGATAGCCCAAACGACGGTGTCTGGCGCCGTCACTACAGAAGAGGGGGACCCTCTTATTGGTGTAAGTATCCTGGAGAAAGGTACTACCAAGGGTGCGATTACCGACCTGGACGGCAATTATTCCATCGAGGTTGCCGGGCCTGAGGCTGTGCTCATTTTTAGCTATACCGGTTATGGATCTATGGAAGAAACTGTTGCCGGGCGCACGGTCATCAATATTACGCTCCGGGAAGACGTGGAAGTCCTGGAAGAAGTGGTGGTCAGCGCCTTGGGTTTCAAGGGCAAAAAAGACCGTTCCGGATCTACGGCTTCGTCGGTGGGAGGATCGGCGATCAGAAGCTCGGGGGAAGCTGGCCTCCTGAATGGTTTGGCGGGTAAGGCCTCCGGAGTCAGGATCGCCCGGTCAAATGGAGACCCGGGCGCTGGGACTACGATCCAGATCAGAGGTGCAAACACCATTGGAGGTTCAGCTCAACCCCTGGTGATCGTAGATGGCATACCGCTGTCCAATGACAATTTGTACGGCAACGGTAGTTCCCGCAGCGGTGGGGTCTCGCAGCAATCCCGCCTGAATGACCTCAATCCTGAAGATGTTGAATCCGTTCAGGTACTGAAAGGCGCCTCTGCCGCCGCCTTATGGGGTTCCCGGGCCGCAAACGGGGTATTGGTCATTACCACCAAGCAGGGCAAACTGAATCAAAAGATGAAGGTGTCCTTCTCCTCTACTTATTCGATGGATGAAATTAACCGCCGGCATCCTCTGCAAACTGCTTTTGGACAAGGCTCTGGCGGTACTTACAGTCCTACCTCCGCCAATTCCTGGGGCGATAAAATAGCAGGCCGGCCCGGAGGAGCCGATGAAGTAAATACCTCCGGACAATATTTTTTAGCCGACAATGGAGATCTGATTTATCCGATCACCCAGAAAAATTCGAAAGAAATTTTTACGGAAGAGAATTTTGATCAGGTCTTTCAGACGGGCTACTTTGTTGATAATAACCTGACGATCACTGGTGGCGGTGCAAAAACCACCAACTTCTTTAGCCTTGGCTATCTCAACCAGGAGGGTATCGTTAAGAACAGTAACTACAAGCGTGCGACCGTTCGATTCAACAACCAGACTTTTTTCAACGATCGCCTGACCCTGACCACCAAGGCCAATTACATTTATACCGATGGCAATAGAATTCAACAAAATTCGAATACCGCCGGCTTGTACCTGGGGCTTTTGAGGACCCCCCCGGATTTTGATAACAGCAGCTACAGGGGCACTTACTTTAATGCAAGTGGGGTGGCTTTTCCGGACAGGCAAAGGAGTTACCGCAGATACCTGGGGAACAACATCAACCCCACCTACAATAATCCATTGTGGACGACCAATGAACAGGAAGCCACAACGGCGGTCAACCGCTTCAATGTTTCCTCCAATTTTAATATCCACCTGATGCCGTGGTTGCAACTGGACCTGCGGGGAGGAGTGGATTCTTACGCGGATAAAAGGGTTTACTTTGCACCCATCGGTTCCGCCAGCTTCAACAATGGAAGATTGGACAATGAAGACTATACCTATACCGAAATAAATACGGATGCTATTGCCCGGGTCGATTTTCCGGACCTGGTGCCGGGTAAGGTCGGGTTTAATGCTACTTTAGGTTTCAACATCAACGATCGCCTGCGCAAGAACTTATATGCCGCAACGCGGAGTTTTTTGGTCAACAGTGATTTGCAAACCTTTAACAATGGGGTATCCCCTTTCGAGGTTTCCAACAACACCAACCACATTCGTTCCAACCGCTTGTACTCCATCCTTTCGTTCGACCTGTTCGATCAATTATTTGCCAACATTTCGGGTACACAAGAAGCTGCTTCAACGATCAGTGGCACCTATTTCTATCCATCGGCCGACCTGGCGTGGCAGTTTACCCAACTTCCCGGATTGAAAGGCCAATTCCTGAGCTTTGGAAAGTTGCGCATGTCCTGGGGGCAGGTGGGGGTACAACCTACCGCATATAGGTTTGGTACCACCTATGAGACCTTTACCTACAGTACCTACGATGATGCCCTGGATATCAATGAATTTGGCGGAGGGTTCCGGTTAAATGACGACCAGGGGAACCCGGGCCTGCAACCGGAGATAAAAACAGAATGGGAGGTGGGCGCCGACCTTCGCTTTTGGAAAGACAGAGTGAACCTGGGCATTACCTATTACCAGAATGAGATCAACGACATTCTATTGGCGGTAAGCCTGTCACCGAGTTCGGGCTATCTCTCGAAATACGCCAATGCGGGTAGTATGGAAAACAAGGGGCTGGAAGTGGATTTTGGATTCAAACTGCTGGATAACAGAAAATACGGACTGGATCTGTACGGCAATTTCAATAACAATAGAAACAAAGTATTGGACCTGGCGGGTGTAGACCGCGTTCCGCTTACCGATCAGTCGATTACGTCGAATGCCATCGTCGGCCAGCCGTTGGGCATCCTGTTTGGATCCCGGGCCTCCCGCAATGCCGACGGCTCCCTGGTTTTAGATGACAACGGGTTTCCCACCCTCGATCCTGAACAAGGGGTTATCGGTGATCCTAATCCGGACTGGCGCGGCGGCTTAGGCTTACGTGGTTATTACAAGAATTTCAATTTCAATGTCTTGTTTGAAACTTATCAGGGCGGAGATTTTGCGGAAAGAACCCGTTTTGTACTGACCAGCTTTGGTACTTATGAGACGGTAGGGAATGAAGTTACCCTTACTCAGGACCTGGTCAATTCAGCGGGAGAGGTATTCACAGCCGGAACTACGGTCCGGGGCAATATCGGAAATTACGGCGGCGGAGATGTGCTGCTGGATGAAACCTGGTATACCACTTTGGGTGGTGGATTGGGCGGTTCCGCTATCAATGAATTTTCAATCAATGACGGAAGTTGGACGCGCCTGAGGGAGGTATCCGTAGGGTATACTTTCAAAGGTGAAAAACTGAGGTCCGCTACCGGGCTCCAATCCATTGAACTGTCCTTCATTGGAAGAAACCTTTCCATTTGGACGGATATTCTGGGGATTGACCCCGAAGTCAACCAATCGGGTGTAGATAACGGATTTGGGATCGAATATTTCACGAACCCCAGTACCCGGTCCTGGCTGGCCTCCATCAAGCTTGATTTCTAGCCGGATAAGCACTGGGAATTGATCCATTATGGAGGGTCAGTTCATTGGGTTTGTTCGCACTAGTTTTTTGTTTAATACTAAATGCATTATACAATGAGTATCCTAAAATATACCTTTTTAATCATCGTCTTCCTCTCCGCGGCCAGTTGCGAGAAACTGGTAGAAGGGATCAACGATAATCCAAACGAAATTTCCTCTGACAATTTCGACGCCGGCGTCCTGCTATTAAAGGGCATTGAGCTGGCGAATACTTCTGTACAAGGGGGCCACCTGAACCGAATTGGCGGCATGTGGAGTGGCCAAACGATCGGCGTGGTATTATTGTACAAGAGTATATACGAATACAACCTGTCTGCTGAAGAAACGTCCAGTTTCTGGCAAAATGCTTACCAGGGCGTCGTTAAGCAGTGCAGAGTATTGAGAGAACAGACTGCCAGTAGTCCAAGAGCGGACCAATATGCCGGCATTGTAAAAGTCATTGAGGCCAATACCATCGGTACGGTGGCCAGTTTATTTGGAGATATTCCCTACAGCGAGATCTCTAACGATGACATTTTAGATCCGGTATTCGATTCACAGCTCGAGGTATTTGCGCAATTGCAGGCCCTGCTGTCCGATGCTATTTCGGATTTGTCCGGCGCTACCAATTCTGCCCTCGCGGAAGATCTGTACTTTGAAGGAGATACCGAAAAATGGATAAAAGTAGCGCATACCCTTAAGGCGCGCATGTATATCTATACCCGGGAATATGACAAGGCCTATCAGGAAGCGCTGCAAGGAATTGCCTCTGCTGATGAAGCCCTGGTTTTCACTCCGCCTAATATTGGCAACGGCAGTTTAAACCTCAACTACAAGATGATCAATGAGCGGGGCGGCTACTGGGCATTTACGGACTCCCACCTCGATCAATTGATGTCTTCCGGCCGCAATAATGCGAAAACCAACGAAGCGGCCCGCTTAGCCTACTACCGCTTCGACGGCAATTCGGCCACCAATAATAAAGGCATCGCGGCTCCTGACCGCCCTATGGCCCTGGTCGGGTATGAAGAGAACCTTTTGATCCTGGCGGAGGCAGCGGTGCGCACCAATAAGGTGAATGATGGTTTAGCCCATTTGAACGATCTGCGTGCCTATCTGGCATCAGGGGATGCTTTTGAGCAATTGGACCCTGCCGATGAGTCTCTTTATGAAGCTTATATCCTGGATGACTTTGCTGCCGGAGGAATGGAGAACCCGGATAATATCGCTACTGAAAGGGCGCTGTTACGCGAAATTATAGAAGAAAGATATGTGAGCGGCTTTACCCAGTTGATGCCCTTTGATGATTTACGCCGTTTGAGCAGTAAAGAAAGCGATGTGGCGGTTTTACCTCCTTTCAATTCCAGTACGGCAACGAAGTATCCGCAGCGGTTCATCGTTTCCCAGGCCGAATTGAGCGCAAACCCGAATGCACCCACTGACCCGGGCATTTTTGCAGAAACCAGGGTAAATCAGTAAGCCCTTAGGCCAGGATTGAGAATCCTTTAGTTTCTTAGGCCTGCGGCCCGAAATACTTCGGCCGCAGGCCTATTTTTGAATGGACTCCCATGCTCCTGCTTCTACTTCCCCTCTCCTCAACGCATTGACCAGCAGGTGCGCCTGCCGGGTCGGCTCCGGTATCTTGTAGCCGCGTGCACAGTGCAGCATGATCTCCCGGCTTTGCTCCAGGCCGATGCGGTGGCCGGGAGAGACGAAGACGGGTTTGACCCCATCTTTGGCGCACAGGGCAAATCCCAGTACCTCGTCGCCATCCAGGATAGGGGAGTAGGCGCCCCGTTTCAGCGGTGGCGCTTCATATTTTCCGGTGAGCCGTTTCTTGGCGCAGCCGATACTTGGCGTGTCGGACAACAGTCCAAAATGGGCGGCGATGCCCATACGGCGGGGGTGGGCGATGCCGTGGCCGTCGAACACCATCACTTCAGGCTTAATGGGCAGCCGTTCCCAGGCTTCCATCAGGGAGGGGATCTCGCGGAAGGATAACAGCCCCGGGATGTAGGGAAAGGGCGAGCGGCGGATGACGGTGCTGTGGGCAACGGGCTTCATGCTTTCATAGTCCAGCACCACGATGCCGGCGTAGAATTCGTCCGAGCCTTTATTATAGGACAGGTCGGCCCCGCCGATGAAGCGGATCGGCCCTTCATAGGGCGTCAGCCGGATCTCCTCCCGGAGTTGCCGTTGCAGAGCGACGGCCTCGGTGGGGGAGAGGTTCCAGCCGTGGCGGATCGGGCTCATATTTCCCGCTTGTTTAAAGACCTGTCCTGATTGTATTCACGGATGATCTCGGGCAGGTTCTTGAACCGGTAATTTTCCTGGCCGATCTTTTCCCGGAATTTCGGGGCATCCATTTTTTGGAACAAGCGCCTCATTTTGCGCCGGAAATTCAGCCGGTCGATGCGGATGGGGTATTTCCTGCCTTCTGCCTCCACCCAGAACTCGGTGATGCTCCGGGTGTTGGCCTGCAGCACGCCGTTCTCGAAGCGGATGGAGTATTCTTCCTCTGGCGACTGGTACAGGTTGAGGGCGGCTCCTTTTTCCAGGATGCGCAGATAGTACCAACGGTGGCGGCAGTTCTTGCTTTCATAGGCCGTATATCCTTTTTCATTCGAAAATACGAACCCCCGGATGCGCTCGGCCTCGATACTGTAAACCGAGCCGAAGTCGTTGATGAATACGACGACGCTCCTGAGGTCGGAGTGGTAGATGTCTCCGATATATCCGGTCAGTTGCTTGCCGTTTTTGGTGACGATGTAGCCGCGGGCGGGTCCGGTATCCGTTTGGGCGTTGGACGAACCCAGGGTAAAGTTGGAAGTACGAAGGCGGAAGTCGGAACAGGGGCCGGAATAAGCGCCAAACGCCCGTTTTGTTCCGTCCGTCGCTTCGCTTGTGTCCGACTTCCAGTTTCCGGTTTCGTACTTCACCGAGGCTTCTGAAGGGCTTTTTCCAGGCCGTCCAATATCCGCATCGGTGCACAGGCCGGCGGCGGCTAGCAAAAAAGTGAGGAGAAGGAGGTAGAACTGCTTCATAGGCCGGGAATTCTTGCTTGCTTTGCTCCTCGAAAATAAATAGTTTTGAGCGGAATTCCAGAAGTTGCTCCTGAATTCAGCAGATATATCGGCCTGGTTGAGGAACTGGCCCCGGAGTGGCCGCCATAGTGGAATGCGGCAATCCTGGCGAGATTTTGGCTGAAGTTGCGGTAGATCCGTCCTCGCTACGCTTGGCCGGGTTGACTTCCCACTTTCTATGCCACCGTCACCCTCAGCGCCTTCAGCCCATCCGCTCCTTGCAGGCGGTTGAGTTCCAGCTCTTCTACCTCGGGGCTGACATAGCCCTTATCTATGAGGTAGCCGATGTAGTCCAGGTATTCCCGGTGGTCCTTCTCGTGGAGATACACGATGGCGATCTTACCTTTCTGGGTGAGGCGCTCGTCCGTGCCCTTGATGGTGGCCTTGTCGATGCGCTTTTTGATGATCTCGTAGCGCACGTTGTAGGCGCCGTCTACATCGAAGCGTTTGTCATCCATGCGGAAACGGATGCTGATGGGGCTGTTGTATACGAAGATGAGCTGGGCGGTGGAGAGGGGCGTGGGAAAGCGCCGGGCTTCCCGTTCGATCAGCCTGGTTGCCTCGCACAAGCTCACCAGTTGCCAGAGGCGGAAATCCTTGAGATGGTAATCGAGGAATTTTCCATGTTCGAGGATGGACTGGCCCAGGTAGATGTTGTACTCCACGCCGTCGGTCTTGTAGATCTCGAAGTAGTGGGGCAGCAGTTTTTGCATTTTCTCCTGCTCCTGATCCATAAACCGGCCCAGCAGGGCATTGAGCTTTTCGACGCTTTTTTCGTAAGACTTCCGCTTTTGATAAAGGATGCCAAGCTGGGGGTCCATGGCCTGGAAGTAGGGCTCCAGGACGGTTTCCTGTAAGGGCTCATGCTGTTCGGCCAGGTAGCGCAGGAAGGGGTGGGCCTCATAGAGGAGCAGGTCGGTCACTTCATTTTCGTCGCTGGAGTAGAATTCTTCTTCAATGCGGGCCCGGAGTTTTTGCACCTTGAGCATATAATGGTCCAGGAGGTGGAAGCCACTTTCTTCCATACAAAGCTCAAGTACCTTTTCCAGCATGGTGAGGTTTTTATGCAGGTCGGCGCGGATAGCTTCGCTGCGCAGAGAGGAAGACCCTACGATATCGGCCTGGCCATACAGGGGGTAGACATTGGAGAAGACGATGTTTTCATCGGTATCCTCGCCCCTGAATAACAACTGCTGGGCGGCTTGCCGAAATTTCCACAAAACGCTTTGGTGTATAGAGGTATAGCGGTTTTGAATGGCCAGTTGCACGGCGTCCTGCAGTTCGCGCATCACCCGGTTGAAGCTCAGGGAGATCAGGGTGAACACATCCCGGAGCTGGAGCAGGGTGAGGGCGTTGAGGCCATGCGCCTCCGGCATGGCCAGTTCCAGCATTCCAATGGGTTCTCCATCCTCGTTCTTTTGGGTGATCAGGGCAAGGCTTTTTATGCCTTGTTCGAGGAGCAGGGCGCACACTCCGTCGGAAGTTTCTCTTTCGAGGTTTTCGATGATCAGCGGGCTGCCCTGGCGAAGGGCTTTGTAGTAGGGTGATCCCTTGGCCTCAGTGGGCAGGCCTTCCAGCCGGCCGATAACCGGATGGAGTAAGCTGGCGTTTAAGACTTCTTCTTTGGAAGCATGCCACCACAGCGGCATGGCGCCTACCCGCAGCTTCGGTTCGCCCAGATAACTGCGCAACTGGGCCCCCAGGAATTCCAGCATTTCCCTGGCATCCCGGTGAGACTCACCGATGAGGCCTTCCTGAAGCTTGCTCCAGACCTCGCTTTCGGTAACGTCCGTCATATAACCCAGTATTATGCCTTCGAATTGGAAATCTTCCGGTGGGAAGTAGCGCAGCCAGAGATCCTGATCATAGAGGTTGCCGAGGAGTTCGTCGATCTGTTGGCTGCTTAGTTCGGGCAATGGCCGCAGCGCTTTTATCTGTACGAAATCCGTGACCATATTGAAGCGGTAATAATATTCCAGGCGGGTACTGCTGTCCCTGAGCCGGATGACGTCCGAAAAGATGGTGCTGATGGGCCGGCCATAGCACTTTTCCAGGATCATGCCTCCTGCCTTGAGTATGGTTCCCGGTTTGGATAGTTTGTTGCCCATTCCTGCAAAGTAGAACTCCATATTCTCATTCTCATACACCGCTTTCATAGCCCGCGTTCGGAACAAGAAGGTGGGTTCGAATGGCCTGCCGGCAAAGGCTTTTCCGTCCTCGTGTTGATTCAGTGGAAAGAACAGGGACAAAAGCGTCTCTATTGCGCTTTCACCTTCCAGGGTTTCCGAAAGCTGCCCGGTATCCAATTTAGCCTGGAGGGCAGCTATCTGGCCGTGGAGCTTTTTGTATATGCTCTTCAGCACCGGGTTGGCGTCTTGGGCACTGCTCTTCAGGTAGTCCAGCAGGGGGGCGAAGCTCAGCACTGTGGCGTAGGGGAAGTTTTCGGATTGCGGCATTCGGGACATGAAGGTACGCAGAGGAATGAACTGGTCAGGTTGGGCAGGTGGCAGGTTGGTCATGATTGATATGGGATGGTTTGTATTACCTAAACATCATCAGGATATTTTAGGCCGATTTTTTCCCGCACTTTATCCAGCACCTCCATCAGGCCCTGGCTAAAGCTCAGCGGCAAGAGGGGGCTTTCTTTCAGGCCGTGTTCCAGGCAGTGCATCACTTCTTCGGCTTCATAGGAGTAGCCGTTGGTGTGGTAGTCGAAGCGATAGTCCTGCGGCCGGCGGTCTTCCAGGATGAGGCTCAGCGTGGTAGGCTCGTGCCAGCGGGTATGCAGGTGGATGGCGCCGCGCTCCCCGTAGATGAAGGCTTCCGTTTTGGTGAAAGCCCGCAGGGTGGAATGCAGGTGGGCCATCTGTCCCTCCGGATATTTAAAGAGCATACCCAGTTCCTCATCTACTCCGGTGGAGCCGAGGTGCGCGGCGGCATGGATCTCGGCGGGCTTACCCAGTACCAGTAACGCGAGGAAAACAGGGTAGATGCCGATGTCTAACAAAGAACCACCCCCGAGTTCCAGGTCGAACAGGCGGCTCTTCGGGTTGAAAGGCGGGCGAAAACCGAAGTCGGCCTTCACCGAGAGCACGTCTCCGATCATGCCGTGGCCGATGAGTTCGAGGGCTTTGGTGGTGGAAGGGGCAAAGCGCGTCCAGATGGCCTCCATGAGGAAGGTACCGCTGGCCCGGGCGGCGTCCACCATTTCCTGAACCTGCCGGCTGTTCATGGCAAAAGGCTTTTCACAGAGCACCGGTATGCCGGCCTGCAGGCAGTGGATAGTATTTTCGTGGTGCCCGGGATGCGGTGTGGCGATGTACACTACGTCCAGATCCGGACAGGCGGTTATGGCCTCATAGCTTCCGTAGGCGTAGGGTGCGCCGTATTGCAGGGCGAATGCCCGCGCCCGCTCTTCGGAACGGGAGGCCACGGCGTGCAGCCGGGCATTGGGCAGCTTGTCGAGGTCCTGCGCAAATTTGTGGGCGATCTTTCCGGGGCCAATGATGCCCCAATTGTAGGTTTTTGCCATGGTTTTATTGTGTATCCGTGTTTTGGTGTATCCGTATATCAGTGTGCAGTCGTCCTCCACTATTCTTTTAAAAAATCGACATCCCCGTTAAGGTCGTAAACATTTCCAGTGCTTTTATACCCAACACCGAATTTCCATGTTCGTTCAGCTCCGGGCTCCATACGGCGATGGCTAGCTCCCCGGGGATGATGGCAACAATTCCCCCTCCCACGCCACTCTTGCCAGGCAGCCCTACGGCAAAGGCGAACTCGCCGGCCTCGTCGTAGAAGCCGCAGGTCAGCATGATGGCGTTGAGGCGTTTGGCCTGGCTCTTCGTCAGAATGCGCTCTCCGGTGGCGGGGATGGCGCCGTGGTTGGCAAAAAGCAGGAAAGCCCGGGCCAGTTCCCGACAGGACATAGCGATGGAACATTGGTGGAAATAGACGTCCAGCACGGCCGCTACCGAATGGCGGATATTGCCGTGGCTCTTCATGAAGTTGACCAGGGCGGCGTTGGTGTAACCGGTTTCCCGTTCGGAACGGGCCACTTCCAGGTCGTACGCTATGTCGTTCTGGCCGGTGAGGGTATGAATGAATTCCAGGATGGCCGCCTTGGGGTCGGCGTAGTGTTCCAGCAACACATCCGTGACTACCAGGGCTCCGGCATTGATGAATGGATTTCTCGGGATCCCCTGTTCATACTCCAGCTGTACCAGGGAATTGAAGGGGTTGCCCGAAGGTTCCAGCCCGACCCGCTTCCAAAGGTTTTCTCCTTCCAGCCGGAAGGCCAGCGCCAGTGTAAATACCTTGGAAATGCTCTGAATGGAGAAGCGCTCCTCCGAATCGCCCCATCCGAATTGCTCTCCCCGTATGGTCTCCAGAGCAATGCCGAACTTCTCCGCCGGTACCTGTGCCAGGGCAGGGATGTAGTTGGCTACCTTGCCTTTGCCGAACTCGGATTTCGCTGCTTCGGCGATCTCGTTGAGAATGCTGGGGTAGTCAGGGGGCATTAGAATGCATTTATGTTACGGTATTTCAAAGTTTTTCAACCCATTTCCATTATGTTTTGGCCATGGGCAACGCCCGGCCTTTCCGGCCTCCGCCTCACCAATCCACCAATCTTCGATTCACTTTCCCAGCAACTCCAATGCCGCCGCCGTCATCGCCATCACGCCCGTTTTTATGGTTGGCTCGGGCAGGGGGGCGAATTTTGAGTTGTGCAAAGGCGGCAGAATGGCCTCACCGCGCTGAGCGGCAGCGTGGAGGTCCGGATCTACAGTGCCCAGCCAGAACAAAAAAATGGGGACTTTCTCCTCGGTGCGGCCGTAGCGGGCGAAGTCCTCTCCGGCCATGCCGGGAAGGGCTTGTTCTACGTTCTCCCCTCCCAGTGTTTGGACGAATACCTGACGGATGCGTTCGGTAAGTTGGGGGTCGTTGTAGACCGAAGGCGTGTACTCTTTCCGAAGTTCGTAGTGCGGATACTGGCTTTCAGACAGTCCGGCAGACATCGCTACGCCGTTGCAGATCCGCTTGATCTTATCTATGAGGGCCATGCGGACTTCGTCGGAGTAGGAACGCATGGTCAGCTCCAATTTTACCTCGTTGGGGATGATGTTGCCCTTGGTACCGCCGTGGATGGAACCCACCGTGACTACGGCAGGGTCGAGAGGGGAGATCTCCC
Organism: Lewinellaceae bacterium; assembly: GCA_020636405.1. Lineage (GTDB taxonomy): Bacteria > Bacteroidota > Bacteroidia > Chitinophagales > Saprospiraceae > JACJXW01. The sequence goes on from JACJXW010000004.1 coordinate 2,315,149, forward strand.
GGCTGACGATGGTTTGCAGGGCTACGATCATGCGGGCGGCCAGCAACACGGGATCCTTGGTATCTTGTGGATAGGCGCCGTGGCCCCCCTGCCCGTAGACCGTGATGTCCATCATGTCGACATTGGCGAGGCTGTAGCCGGAGCAATAGCCCACCTTACCTGCCATGACGGAGGGGCTGGCGTGCAGGGCAATGGCATAATCGGGAACCGGGAAGCGTTTGTACAGGCCGTCTTCCAGCATGGCGTTTGCCCCTCCGGACCGCTCCTCGGCGGGTTGGCCGATGAACACCAGGGTGCCTTTCCACTTGTCTTTCATCTGCGCCAGGCGGCGGGCGGCGCCCGTCCATACCGTCATATGGGCATCGTGGCCGCAGGCGTGCATCACTCCGACGGTATTGCCGGCTTCGTCGACGGTAGTGACGTTGCTGGCATAGGGTTTGCCGGTCTCCTCGACAATAGGCAAAGCGTCCATATCCGCCCGGACCAGCACCGTGGGCCCTTCGCCATTTTTAAGGACGCCAACGACCCCATTGCCGCCCACTTTTTCGGTAACGTCAAAACCGATCTTGCGAAGCTCTTCCGCCATGCGTTTTGCGGTTTCCACTTCGTAAAAGGAAAGTTCGGGATGAGTGTGGTAGTGGAGATAAAGTTCTTCCAGATAGGCGTAATCGCGGTCGACCTGCGTGCGCAGCTCATTGTTCTGTCCGTCCATCCCCTTTAGCGCAGCTGCCGATTCCTTTGCCTGTTGCTTCAATTGGTGAACAGGCCCGTCCTGAGCTATGACAGAGAGAAAGAACAGTACACCGATACAAGTGAGTATTGGCCTCATATATTTATTGTTTCTACGAAAGTAGTAAAAGTGAGGGAAATATAAGGGCCCGCAATTTCTCCTGTAGCATGGTTCCGTGATTTCGCTATAAAAACTTCGGGGCAGGCTGAGGTTAGATCCTGTTCTATTTAGCCTCCCATGCTGTCTTGGAGGCCACTTCCCGCAGTTGGGCCGCCACTTCCGGCGCCAGGGTGAAGTCATAGTCAAGGAGCGCCGGGTCTTTGCCGAAGAAGGCGGCATAGAAGCAGCAGGCGGCCAGATAAGAACCGGCAGCGCTGGGGTGGTGGCCGTCCTCCTGGTAGAGTTCGATGTCCGGGTAATGTTTCCGGGCGTACGCCCACGCTTCACCCACCGGCGTTACCCGGGCGTTGATCTTTCCCGCCATTCGTTCATAGCGTTCTTTCAGCAGAGCGGTCATGCCCTCGAAGGTACCCACCGGGGGGTAGTAAGTACGGTTGTCGGCGTCGCCGTCCCGTCGTCCCCAGGTCATGTACAGTATGATCTCGGGTTTGGGGCTGAGGTGCCACCAAATAAAGCAGTTGAACCGGCGGACGTAGCGGAAAAATTGTCGCCGTACCCTAAGGATGGGCATGGCTGCCCTTTGGCTTTGGTCCTGGAGCACGATGCAGTCCCATGTCCCTTTCCGGATCGCAGCGCGGGTTTCGGCGTCCTTGAAGTGCTGTTCGAGCGACCAGCCTCCGGGAGCCCGCATGTCAAAGGTAAAACGGCTTCCTGTCGATTCGGCCATCTGCTGGACAATAGCCGGCATCTGGTGGGTATGGGTATAGCTGTTGCCAATGAACAGGACGCGGAGGGGCTTGCCGGTTGGAGGAAGACTAGGCATGGGGCTAAAGAGAATGAGGAAGCTTATAGTTTGTTGCCGTTTTCGATAATGGCCTGCAGCAGCCGTTCGAGATCCTCCTGGTCTTTGGCGGACAGGCCCTTCAGCAGGGTATGGTCCACATTTTCAAAGGTAGGGCGAAGGGCGTTGGCCAGCTTGTCGCCTTTGGGGCTTAAAAAGGTAAGGTTAGCCCGGCGGTCGTCAGCGTCGGGCTCCCGTTGTATCAATCCTCTTCTGTAGAGGGTTTCAATAGGGTGGCGTACATTGGAAGGGGCTCTCCCGATGGAGCGGGCCACTGCGGCCTGTGACTGGCCCGGATTACCATGCAGGCTGAGGAGAATGGCCCAGTCCAAAGGGCTGAGCTCGTGCTTTTTTAACAGCTCGGCCTGTTGAGCTATGGCAGCCTTGCGGGTGCGGTGTACCTGGGTGACGAGGTGGAACAGGTATTGCGAAGAAGGCATGGTTAGCGGATTTTAGTTCAACATTCATTACAAAAATAATCATTATTTTCATAACGGTTACTTTTGTAATCATTATTTTTATAATCATTATGGAAATAACGATTACAAAAGTAACGAATTGTCTCCCTTGCCGAGGCCTTTATCGGCGGAAAGCGACGATCGAGGCCACCTTCCGCAGCAGGGCTGCCACTTCCGGCGCCAACACGTAATTGTAGGACAATAACACCGGGTCTTTTTTGAAGAGAACGGCATAAAAACAGCAGGCCGCCAGGTAGGAGCCCTCCATGCTCGGGTGGATGGCATCGGGGTTGAAGAGTTCTATCTCCGGGTGATGTTGTTGAAGGTATCGCCAGGCAGGCCCAACCGGGGCCAATATTGCATCCATGCGTTCGGCCAGCATGCGGTAGCGCAGGGTGATCAGGCTGTCGGACCCCCAATAATCACAGGCCTCCGGTACCCATTCACACAAAGAACCGGTATGGTGCCAGCGGCCCCAGGTGACGAACAGCACCGTCCTGGCTCCGGGATGAAGGGCGCTGGCCTGCTGGCCCAGCAGTTCCCCATAGCGAAAAAATTGTTGTTCGGCCTGTCTGATGGGCATAGCTGGCCGGAGGCTCTGTTCCTGCAGGACGACATAGTCCCACGTTCCATCCTTTAGGGCAATGGCTACCGACCCGCGCCTGTAGTGTTCTTCCAGGCTTGCTCCATCGGGGACTTCCATCTCGTAATCCAGTTGGTCGCCGCCGGATGCCGCCAGGGCCTTCAGGATGGCTGGCATGTCGTTGGAATAGGTGTAACTGTTGCCCAGGAACAGGACGCGCAGGGGCGGGGGCGGGGATTGTCCCTCTGCCGGAGAACGGCCCAGTAGGAGAATGGCCGTAAAGAGAGCGCAGGAAAATGGAAAAGTGCGGCCCATGGACACGAGTTTTGGCAGTTTTGCAGCCAAAGATATCGATGGCGTGATTATTTTATTGAAAATCGTCCGAAGACTCCTATTAAAATGTCATTGATTTTTCACTGTTCTTGCTCTTTCGGCAGGATACTTGTCTTTTTTCCCTTATTCCAGAGGTAGCGTTCTTTCTTTTTTGAGGGTGATGGCTGTTTTGTACTGCCGCAGGAAATAGAAGCCCAAGGCCCTGTCGAGATCGGCCTTTCCCATCTCCAAGGTTTTTTTTGGGATTGCCGGATAAAGCGCTAAATCACCTATATTTACCGGAAATATCCGTCAGTCAGACGCAATTGAATGCAACAGACTATTGATAGTATACAGATCAACTTCAACCCGGAGCAGTTATTCATCCTCAATCTTTGTCTGGCTTTCATCATGTTCGGTGTTGCGCTGGACCTGAGGTTCGAAAACTTCCGGGCCCTTATCCGTTCGCCAAGGGCGCCGCTGGTGGGCCTGAGTTCCCAGCTGATCCTGTTGCCGATACTGACCCTGGGGCTGGTTTTCCTCTTTCGCCCGGCTCCCAGCATTGCCCTGGGCATGATCCTCATTGCTGCCTGCCCTGGAGGGAATGTCTCCAACTTTGCCGTTCACCTGGCCAATGCCAATGCGGCCCTTTCCGTATTGATGACTTCCGTCTCGACCCTTGCCGCTATCATGGTCACACCCCTGTATTTCACCTATCTGGCTCCGTTCGTGCCGGGTGCGGAGAGCCTGCGGGAAAACATTTACGTCGACCCGGCGGATATGGCCGGCACCATCGTACAATTGATCCTGGTACCGTTGTTTATCGGTATGTTTTTACACTACCGGTTTCCTGAGGTTACAGGCAAGTTGAAACGGCCGGTTCGGGTCTTGTCCATGGCAATATTTCTGGGCTTTGTGGTATTTGCCGTATATGGAAACTTTGAAAACATCGTCAACTACCTGCACATTGTTTTCCTGATCGTGCTGGTGCACAACTCGCTGGCCCTGCTTACCGGATATTTGTGGGCAAAGGGCAATGGGCTGAGCAGGCAGGATGCACGCGCCATTTCCATTGAAACCGGCATACAGAATTCCGGCTTGGGCCTCATTCTCATTTTTAACTTTTTCCACGGCCTGGGGGGTATGGCCATGATCGCCGCCTGGTGGGGCGTTTGGCACCTCCTCTCCGCATTTGGTTTGGCAATGGTTTGGAGGGAACGAAGTGTACTGAGTGTGGATTAGGCGAAGCCTGGATTTTCTTTTCCCTGAATATAACGGATTGCGTAGCTGCGATGAAGTATGTCTCGGATCAGAGACGAAAAGCCAACGCCGACGGGGATCGCCAAAATTTTTTGGCGTCGAAGACGATAAACCTGCGTCCCCTCAAGTTGACTGGTGTATCGTCTCCGGCCCAAATACACTGACGCATAACTGGTCAGCGTATTTGGGAGTCCGGGTTCACGTCTTCAGGGCAGCTACGCAAAACGTTACAATCAGTCTTTTTCCAGTGTTTGCCTTTTCGCACCATGGAGAATCTGGAGTTTCAATTCAGATCCCCCTCAAACAAGATCAAAAAACAATATGAACCCTCTGGGTAAAAGAGGTGATATCGGTCACTGTTCGTATTGACGATTGGTAATGTTCAATGGTCATAGAGACCATAAGTAAATGACTAAAATCAATCTCGCGGATGATTTTAGTCATTTACTTATGGCCTGGATTAATCGTAAAATAAAATCCCGAAATCCTCTATGCCTCAGAGGCTAACCGACCTTAACCCCCCTTTGAAAATGGGATTATGTAGTGGTTTATAACCAAGGTATGGGCCGGCCTGGCCGAAGGGTAAAAGCAGAAAGATCCATACCTACGGATATAAAACACTTTCAAACAAATGCCCAGGGATTAAAAATTTAAGAACTTAGCTTCCTGTTGCTAAAAGCCACCATCTGGCCAGAGGCGCAGGCCCAGGAAGGCTTTCTATCCTGCGCTCGATCACATTTCCTCCTAAAACTCTATCCACCTTTCAATTTCTGATACCTGTAAAAAGTATTGTCAACAGGCTCCTTCCCACTCGGAGTAATTGGTGTGTGGTTATTCACCGCCTCATCATGGCTTTGTGCCAAGCGGACCGGGGGGGGGAGCCATTTTAATAACCCTTAAAGCGGAAAATCATGAAAACAGTATTAAGATTGGTGCTTCTTTTTGGTTTATTCTTGTTTCTAGCGAGATGTGAAAAAGACGCATTTATGGAGGACCTACAGGTTGATGAACCTCAGATGGAAGCCCGGAAAAAGGATGCAGCGAGTAATAACCTTTCCTATCCGGTTATCTGGGCGGAAGGGGTTGCGAAAACATTACCCGGTACCCCTGGCATGACTCCGGTAGTTAATGGCGAATGGTGGTACAGTTGGGGGACAACCCCAGCTGAAGCTTGCAGGCCTAACTCTCTGAACCCCAGTATTTGCGAAAATGGAAATCCTCCGGGAGGCGGATGGGTAAAGGCTTACGTCCAGAAGGACATGAACAACATATGGCAGGCTGGATCGATCAATGGTGATCCTGGCGGTGTATACGTCGACCTGATCGACTGGGGTGACAACCTGGAGTCCGTCGACTGGTATACCCGCTCACAGGTGCGGACCGAAGTGGTATTGAAAAAGATACTGGCCACCCCCATGCTGGAATATGAAATGCGGTATCTTTTCGGGCTGGGCGTCGATGAGATCCACGGCCTCGCTTACGGACAGGGAGGCCCGGTGAACGGCCCCGGCCAGATGGCAACCGTTTATTCCCCCTGTGCCCGCCTGACGATCCAGAAGTTAATGGTGGACAGGGGCGATCCTCGACTGGATAATCTGGTATGGCTTCCCTCTACCGGCTGGACAGAATCGCCGGATGAAACGACCGACCTGATCAATGACGCCCCGTTGTTTAACCTGGCGGCATGGCAGGGAGGCGACGGCCCCGGCTACTATTCTGCTGAAATTAACGTGAAAGGCAAGGTCATTTACGGCTACACCTGGAACGTCAGAAAGCTGAACGAAGGTGAAGGAGATTACCGGATCACTTTCAGCTTTGACGGATACTGTGGCGGGCCAGGGCTCAATACTTTACTTGACAAAGCCATTATCGAAGCACCGGTAGAAGAGGTAGTTGCTGTTGCCGGCGAATCTACCGATGGTGGCGGAACGCCAGTAATCAGAGGAGACCTGAACCTGACCTATATCGACATCAGGATACTCGAGCGTTCTGGCGGTTCTGGCGGCAACGGCGGCAACGGCGGTAACGGTGGCAATGGCCATCCTTAAGAGCTAACAGATGATTGCCGGATAGATCTATGCAATTGAAAGGTGTTTTAATACTCTTGCGGGCTGTGTTCCCTTATCATCTAAGTAACCCTTAAAAAAAAGTTCAAGGATTTTGAGATGGGGTGAAGGCTGGAAGCTCGTCAGGGCTGAAGACGAGCCACAATTCAAAATCTCCAAACAGTGAACTTGTTTTTTAATCACTGCTTAGGTGATAAAGAGGCAGGGGCACAGCCTGCAAAGCTGGAAAATCAACGCAGGAAACAGATACAGGCGCTGGAGCGCATCGATCACCGGATGCCCCGGCGCCTGAGTTTGGAGGAATCAGGTTCTCCGGGCTTCGGTTTTATAATCAAAGGAAGTTTTTGCCGTCAGATAATATTTTCGTTTTTTAGCAGTCCCACAATTGCTAAAACAAAACGAATATGGCCGAACAGCCCAATCCATACTGGTACAAAGACAGCATCATCTACGCCCTGCATATCCGTTCCTTTTATGATAGTAACGGCAGCGGCATCGGCGATATTCCCGGGTTGATCCGGAAACTGGATTATCTGGAGGACCTGGGGATCACCACTATTTCCCTCCTTCCTTTTTACGAATCTCCTCTCAAAGACGATGGGTACGACGTTTCCGACTTTACCAGCATCCATCCGGATTATGGTACCTTGGAGGACTTCGAGCAGTTGCTCGACGAAGCCCACAAAAGAGGCCTGCATGTCATCATCGACCTGATCATGAACCACACGTCCACCGAACACGAGTGGTTTCAGCGTGCCCGTAAGGCCAAGCCGGGCACCCCGGAGCGGGATTTCTACGTCTGGAGCGATACGCAGGAAAAGTACGAAGAGGCCGAGATCATCTTCAGCGACTACGAGACTTCCAACTGGGAATGGGATAATGTGGCCAAAGCCTATTACTGGCACCGGTTCTACAGCCATCAGGCCGACCTCAATTACAACAACCCCAAAGTGCAGGAGGAGATCCGCAAGGTGATCGATTTCTGGTTCAACCTGGGCGTGGACGGCGTCCGGCTTACTTCTTCTATGTTCCTTTTCCGCAAGGAAGGCACCAACTGCGAAAACCTGCCGGAAGTTCACGAATACCTGAAATCCCTGCGCCAGTACGTCGACCGCAAACACCCGGGCAAGATACTGGTCGCTGAGACCAACCTCTGGCCGGAGGAGGCCGCTCAATACTACGGCGAAGGCGATGAATGCCACATGAACTACCACTTTCCCCTCATGCCCCGCATGTTCATGGCCCTGCAGACGGAAGACCGATACCCGGTCATCGATATCCTGGAACAGACGCCTTCCATCCCCGAAAATTGCCAGTGGGCCCTTTTCCTGCGCAACCACGACGACCTCATGCTGTCGATGGTCACGGAGGAAGAGCGCGATTACCTCTACAAGGTCTTTGCCCAGGATCATGGCGCCAAGCTCAACGAAGGCATTCGCCGCCGCCTGGCGCCGCTGCTCAATAACGACCGCCGTCGGATCGAACTGCTCTACAGCCTGCTCTTCAGCCTGCCCGGCACCCCGGGCATCTACTATGGCGACGAGATCGGCATGGGCGACAACATCTACCTGGGCGACCGCAACGGTATACGCACGCCTATGCAGTGGAACGCCGACCGCAACGCCGGATTCTCTGCCGCCAACCCTCAAAAGCTCTTCCTTCCGGTCATTCAGGATCCTCTCTACCGCTATGAGGCGGTGAACGTAGAACTGCAGAACCGCAATTCCACCTCCCTCCTTTGGTGGATGAAAAATACCATTGCAATCCGCAAACGGCTCAAGGCCTTCAGCCATGGCAAGATCGAATTCCTGGACTCTTTCAACAGTAAAATCCTCTCGTTTATCCGCTCCTACGAAGGGGAAAGCATCCTGGTACTGGCCAACCTCTCTAAATATTCACAGGCGCTGGAACTGGACCTGAAGCGCTTCAAAGGAATCCGCCCGATCGAGATCTTTAGCCAGAACAAGTTCTTTGAGGTGGGGGAGGAGCCTTACCATTTTACCCTTGGGCCCTACGGATATCACTGGTTCCTGATGGAAAAGTCAGAAGACCTGGATGACATCCCCAAGGAGCGTGCCATTGCTGACCTGGAAGCCGATGTAGAGTGGCCGGAGTTCTTCGACAATTACACCACCAAGCGCCGCTTCGAGAAAAAGATACTGCCCGCTTACCTGCGCTCCTGCCGGTGGTTTGGCGGAAAGTCCAAAAAGATCGTTTCGCTCAACATCAGCCATTATCCCAGCATTATGGCCGCCGGCTCGTCGGCCTATTTTCTCAATGTTGTCGTCCGGTATACCGATGGCCTGCCCGAGACGTACTTCCTCCCGGTGGGCATTGTCACCAATGCGGAGCAGATGGTTCGCTTCCTGAAAAATGAGAACCAGAGCGTCATTTCCTACATCAAGACCCCTTCCCGGGAAGGCATCATCATCGACGCCATTTACGAGGAGGGGTTCCGCAACGAACTGTTCTGGTCGATCAAATCCAACGCCCGGGTCAATGTCATCGGCGGGCAACTGGTGTTCGAGTCGGGGAAGATCCTGGATGAGCTCAATGTGGAAAAGGAGGATATCGTCTCGGAAGTGCTGCGCGCCGAGCAGAGCAATACTTCGGTGATTTACAACAGCCAGTTCTTTTTCAAGATCTACCGCAAGCTCGATATTGACATCAATCCCGACCTGGAACTGGTGCGTTTCCTTTCGGAAAAGACGGCTTTTGAGAATTCGCCCCGATACGGCGGCGGCATACAGTTTGAGAACACTTCGGAAAAAGCCTATACCATCCTTGGGCTGCTGCAGAACAAGATCCCCAACCAGGGAGAGGCCTGGACGATGATGCTGGAGGCCCTCAACCGGTATTACGAAAAAGTACTTGCCAAGGTGGAAAGGGATAAGCCGGCGCCCGCTCTGGCCAAAAAGTGGCCCCTGACGTTCAAGAATACGCCGGAAAGGCTCCAGAAGCTCATTGGCAGCATGACCGCCGAGCGGGCCCTGCTGCTGGGGCAGCGCACGGCAGAGATGCATATCGCCCTGGCCTCGAACAATACCGACCCCGACTTTACGCCGGAGCGCTTTACCCAGAACTACCAGCGTTCCGTCTATTCCCAGCATCGCCGCCTGGCCAACGAAACGCTCAAGGGACTGAAGCGGCGCCTGAAATCGCTGCCGCCCCATATCGCTGCAGAGGCCCAGTCGATCCTCGATATCAAAGATGATATCCTGGATTGCTTCGCCGAAATCTATGCCCTCAAGATCGAGGCCACCAAGATACGGGTACACGGCGACTACCACCTGGGCCAGGTGCTCTACAACGGACGCGACTTCTTCATCATCGACTTCGAAGGGGAGCCTATGCTTTCCATCAGCGAACGCCGCCTGAAACGCACCCCCTTCAAAGACGTGGCCGGTATGATCCGGTCTTTCCACTACGCTGCTTACGGCCAGTTGGTCCTCAATCAGAATTACCGGCCGGAGGATATGCCGATGCTCGAAACCTGGGCCAACCAGTGGTTCCACTATGTCAGCCAGTATTTCCTCTCCGCTTACCTCGATACCGCCAAAGGACAAAGCTTCATTCCGGAAGACGGCCAGGCCATGAAGCTGCTATTGCGCACCTATATCCTCGAAAAAGCCATCTACGAGGTAGGTTACGAAATGAATGCCCGCCCGGAATGGCTGCGCATACCGATCCGAGGCGTGCTGTATGCTATGGAAGGATTCCTGGAGAAGAAGAAGTGACTGATGGGATGAAGGAATGAAGGTTGGCCCGGATAATCATTCCTTCATTCCTTCATCCCCTCATTATGTGACATTCATCACCCCCAAAGCCCTGAAACATGCCTATCTTTCCGGCAATAACTGATCCATATGCTCTCTAAAAAGTCAAAATACGCCATAAACGCTCTGTTGTACATTGCCCGGCACAGGGACGAAGGCCGCCCGGTCCTCGCCTCGGAAATATCCGAGCATGAAAATATTCCCCACAAATTCCTCGAAGCGATCTTGCTGGATCTCAAAAATGCAGGAATCCTGCGAAGCAAGCGCGGCCGCCACGGGGGCTACTTTCTGTTAGCTGAACCTGAAGACATCAACCTGATCACCATTATGCGTCTTTTTGACGGCCCCATCGCCCTACTGCCCTGCGTCTCCCTCAATTACTACGGCCCTTGCGATGAATGCCAGGACGAAGCTACCTGCGGCATCCGTGCCGTCTTCATCATGATCCGCGACCATACGCTGCAGACCCTGCGGGATAATACGATGGCCGTTATCCTGGATAGGGAAAAGAATATGAAGCAGGTGAAGAAGTAAGGTATATTACCGCTCAGTAAGTCCCTGGACTGAAATAGAGAAATACATAAAAATACGCGGTGACGTGCTGGCTGACAGCAGTTACGCCTTCGTTCAATAGGAACTTGCCAGGATAGGCCTGTTTTGAAATGTGGAAATAAAGCCTGGTGAACCCCGTGGAATTCGCTGTCTTGTCCACGTACTTATACGGAAACACCTCAACACCTCAACACCTAAACCCAATTATCCCTTATCTTGCATCCAAAACGATCCAATGAAAATGAAAGCTATTTTTTCTATTATCCTGCTGGCCACCTTCGCCAGCCTGCCCCTTGCCGCACAGGACCTGATGGATAAGCTGGCGGACGCCTCCTGCGAATGCATCTCCCGGCAGGATGTCGATAATATGAGCCAGGAACAACTGCAGATCCAACTTGGCTTTTGTATTATGGAGGCCGTAGGCAAATACCCCGAGGAATTCCAGAAAGCGTACGGTGATCTCAACCCCTCTGATCAGGCCGCGATGAACAAGCTGGGCGAGCAGATCGGCATGAAGATGGCCTTCAAATGCCCGACAGTTCTAATGAAAGTGGCCGATGTGCAGACTCAGGTGCAGTCCGCTCCTGCCGCCCTGCAGGTGCTCACCGGTACCATTAAGGGCATCGAGGGGGATGAATTCGCTACGGTTACCCTGGCCGATGAGCAGGGCCGTATGCACAAGCTGCTGTGGTTGCGCTACTTTAAAGGCTCCGAGCGTTTCATCAGCGAACCCGCCAAGGTGATCGGCGCCAAGGTGCAGGTGAAAGTGGAAAGTGTAGAGTACTACTCGCCTAAGGCCAAAGACTATTATGGCCGGAAGGAGATCCGTGAAGTGGAGTTCCTTTGAAGTCGGAAGTCGGAAGTGGGAAGTCGGAAATGGAGAGCTACAGGCTTTCCCATTTCCGACTTCCGACTTCCGCTTTCCCTAAATCTTCTTCCGGCTCCTGGCCGCCTCTACCCGCTCTACCCCCTTCTCCCTGCACCGGAAGCGATGGGCATAGGGGTTCTCTTTCCCCTCTGTCACATCGGCGATGATGCCGCCCAGTACCGGGGCGAACTTAAACCCGTGGCCGCTCCCTCCGGCGGCGACTACCAGGCCAGGCCGATCCGGGTGTTGGCAGATATAAAAATCGCCGTCCCAGGTGTCGCAATAGAAACAAACGCGGGTGCCGGTAATGGGAGCGTCAATCAGGCCGGGCAGGTGATCGGTGAGGAACTCCTGCAATTTGGGGTAGAATGCTTCCGGCACGTCGTACTCGTCCGTGGGGTCTACGGTGAGCCCCTTGCCGTGGTTGGCCACCTTCACGATCCCATCTGCCTGTGCAGGGAAGCCGTACCAGCCGGTTTTGGAAATATCGGAAGACCAGCCGGGAAATACTTCCCCGCGGAAAGGAGAGGGGTCTCTGGGTTGGAACATGTACACGGGATGCCCGCTGGCCCGCATGCGATCCTGCAGTTCGGGAAGAAAAGCGGGTGTCCAGGCGCCGCTGGCCAGGATGACATAGTCGCCGTTGTGGACCTCTCCGTCGGTGGTGAAGATGCCTTTTACCGCATTGCCATTCTCCAGGAATTGTTTAAGTATTTTTCCTTCGTGTAGTTTCACGCCTTCTTTTCTGGCGATCTCAACCAGCCGCGCCACCACATTGCCACTTTCCGCCCAGCCGCCGCGCGGGTTGTAGTAGCCGTCGGCGTACCGTTCGGCGTTCCATTGAGGAAAGCGCTGCCGTAATTTTGCCGGGCCCATCCGTTCCACTTCCATGCCTTTGCGGCGCAGTACTTTCAAGCTTTCCAATTCCAGGCTACCGTCTTCCAGGGGCCTGTGGGCCAGCAGCAGAAAGCCGGTTTGGTGATAAAAGGGGCGGGGCCATTCCCGATTCCATTCATCCCAGCCCCGGAACGCATCGAGCATCAGGTCGGTATAAAATTCATCCGCTCCATAATCGGCCCGGACCATTTTGGTGATATCGGTCGAGGATGCCCTGGGGAAGGGGAGCGCACCCTGGTCGAAGAGGTGCACTTCGTGGCCGCGCCGGTTGAGCTCCACTGCGGCGGTGACACCGAAAATTCCACCGCCGATGATGAGGATTTTGTAATGGGTTGCCATGGAGTAAATGTAAGGAATTTTTCAACCATCCCGAGCCAGGCCTAAGCCCGGCAGCCGGTGTTTAAGGCCTTTGCCATTGGACAATTTTCCAGGCCGGCCTTCCAGCCCTTGGCCCTTCAGGAAGAACTTTATTCAGCTTATGCGATCAGCTAAGAATAATATTCTCTAAATCCGCGCTTTTACCAAAAAACGTATAGAGATCATAAAATGAACTATTCCTAAAAAAAACTTCAATCGTTGCCAAAACGCCAACTGGGTTTCGGAGTTGTTAGAACTTTTGCAATAATAGTTCGTTTTAAATGCAAACTAATTTCCCTACTTTCGATGCTCGGCATAAGTGAACCTATGTTCACGAGCTATTCGGAAAATCCGACTTTTTAGCCTTACAGCTAGCCCTTACCATTCCAAACCAATGATTCTGCCGCCAGGCATCTTTTTGCACCGGTTCATCTATAGTGTTTAGGTGAATACGCCCTTAATACCCCAGGCCCGATCACAAAAAATTACAAGCATCAGAATATGGACCAAGACAACCAACGCGGATTGTACGTGCCTCAATTGGAAAAGGATTCCTGTGGGACTGGCCTGATCGCCAACCTCGACGGAGTCAAGACGCACCAGTTAGTGGAGGACGCCCTGCTCATGCTCACCAATATGGAGCACCGGGGAGCTTGCGGTTGCGAACCCAATACGGGCGACGGCGCAGGTATACTGATTCAGACGCCGCACGAGTTCTTCGTCAAGAAATGTAAGGAGAAAGGATTTGACCTTCCGGCCTTCGGCGAGTATGGCGTCGGCGTCGTTTTTTTTCCCGACGACCGCAACCTGCGCCGGCAGTGCCGCGTGCTCTTCGATGATTACATCGATGAACTGGGCTTCGAGCTGCTGGGCTACCGCAAGATGCCTACCGATAATGAGGAACTGGGCGAATCGGCCGTAGCCGTAGAACCGCGCATGGAGCAGGTCTTCGTTAAACCTGTGGAAAAACTGGACCCCAAAGCGCTGGAGCGTCGCCTGTACGTGCTCCGGAAATTTGCCACCCACAACATCCATAAAACCTATCCGCAATCGAAGGACCACTTCTACATCACTTCCTTTTCCTATAAAACGGTTGTTTACAAGGGCCAGCTGACCACTTACCAGCTGCGGCCTTACTTTCCCGACCTGCACGACGAGCTCTGCAAATCGGCCATCGCTCTGGTCCATAGCCGGTTTTCCACCAATACCGTGCCCAAGTGGAAACTGGCGCAGCCGTTCCGGTACATCGCCCACAACGGCGAGATCAACACGGTGATGGGCAACCTCAACTGGTGGACCTCCAAGGAGATGCTCCTGAAATCCACCCTCTTCTCGGATGACGAACTGGAAAAGCTCAAGCCGATCTGTGGCGACCGCCTGTCGGATTCCGGTAACTTCGACAACGTCCTGGAATTTCTCGTGCTCAGTGGGTTCTCCCTGCCTCACGCCCTGATGATGATGATCCCGGAGGCCTGGCAGCACGATGAACAAATGGAAGACTATAAAAAGGGATTCTACGAATACCACAAGACCATCATGGAGCCCTGGGACGGGCCGGCTTCCATCTGTTTTACCGATGGTATTCTGGTGGGCGCCACCCTCGACCGCAACGGCCTGCGGCCCTCCCGCTACTGCCTTACAGAAGATAACGTGCTGATTGTCGCTTCAGAAGCAGGCGCGCTGCCTGTAGACCAGTCCAGGGTCGTGCTCAAGGGCCGCCTGCAACCGGGGCGCATCCTCATCGCCGACCTGGATGAACACCGCGTCATCGGAGATGAAGAGCTGAAATCGAAGATCTGTCAGCGGCTGCCTTACCGCGAATGGCTGGACGAACACCGCATCACCCTCGACAGCCTGCCGGTGCACCAGCCACCGGTTGTGGAACTGGATGAGCAAACCCTCTTCCGCAACCATCAACTGCATGGCTTTTCCAAGGAAGACCTCAGAGTGGTCATCGCCCCTATGATCAAAGACGGGCAGGACCCGATCGGGTCAATGGGGGCCGATATCCCGCTGGCAGTGCTCTCTCACCAGTCGCAGCACCTGGCCAATTACTTCAAGCAGCTCTTCGCCCAGGTGACCAACCCTCCGATCGACCCCATCCGGGAACGCTCAGTAATGTCGTTGTACGCCATGCTGGGGGGCGCCGGCAATATCCTGGAAGTGCGGCCCGAGCGGGCGCAATTTATCCACCTGCCCAGCCCGGTGCTGTCGAATGCAGAGCTGAGTAAGGTCAAACAGATGGTGCATCCCAATTTCAAGGCGGGAGTCATTGATACGGTATTCAAGGCCGACGGGCAGCAGGGGCGCCTGCAGGCCGCTATTGACCACGTCTGCGCCGTAGCGGAAGACCTGGCCCGCAATGGGGTCAACATCCTGGTCCTGTCCGACCGCAATGCCGACCCCTACCGTGCCCCGATCCCTTCCCTGTTGTCCGTAGGAGCAGTACACCATCACCTCATTCGCAAAGGGCTGCGCAGCCTGACCTCCATCGTGGTTGAATCGGGTGATGTCCGGGAAACACACCACTTCGCAACCTTGATCGGTTATGGCGCCAGCGCCGTCAATCCGTATATGGCCTACGCTACCATCGCAGATCTCAAGAAGCGCAGTATTTTTGATAAGAATGCCAAACTGGAAAAGCTTTTCGAGATCTACAACAAGGCGGTGGGCAAGGGCCTGCTGAAGATCATGTCGAAGATCGGCATTTCTACCCTCCAGTCTTATCAGGGCGCCCAGATCTTTGAGGTATTGGGCCTGAACGAAGAAGTGGTCGACAAGTGCTTCAAGGGGAGTATATCCCGCATACAGGGCATCGGTTTTGACGGGATCGCCCGCGAAGTGCTGGCGCGCCACCGCCTGGCCTTCCCGGAGAAGGCCATTACCAACGGCCAGCTGGATGTGGGAGGCGTTTACCAGTGGAAGCGCAGGGGAGAGGCCCACCTCTTCAATCCGCAGGCTATCCACCTGTTGCAGTATTCCACCCGCCTGAATGACTACAAAGCCTTCAAGAAATACACCAAGCTGATCAATGAGCAGACGGAGCAGGCCCTGACCTTGCGTGGCCTGCTGACCTTCCGCAAAGGGGAGAAGATCGACATCCGGGAAGTAGAACCGGCTGAGAGCATCATGAGGCGTTTCGCTACTGGCGCCATGTCCTTTGGCTCTATTTCCCACGAGGCGCATTCCACCCTGGCTATTGCCATGAACCGCATCGGCGCCAAGAGCAACAGCGGCGAGGGGGGCGAAGACGAGGCCCGCTTCGAACGAAAGCCCAACGGTGACTGGGAGCGTTCCGCCATCAAACAGGTAGCTTCCGGACGCTTTGGGGTGACCAGTTACTACCTGGCGAATGCCGACGAATTGCAGATCAAGATGGCCCAGGGCGCCAAGCCTGGCGAAGGCGGCCAGCTGCCCGGCCACAAGGTGGACGATTGGATCGGCAAGGTGCGGCACTCCACTCCCGGCGTGGGCTTGATCTCTCCGCCTCCTCATCACGATATCTATTCCATCGAAGACCTGGCCCAGCTGATCTTCGACCTCAAGAACGCCAACCCGGCAGCGCGCATCAACGTCAAACTGGTTTCCAAAGCCGGCGTAGGTATCATCGCTTCCGGTGTGGCTAAAGCGCATGCGGACGCTATCCTTATCTCCGGCCACGACGGCGGCACCGGCGCTTCGCCTCTGACCTCCATCCGCCACGCCGGGCTGCCCTGGGAACTGGGCCTGGCCGAGTCGCACCAGACGCTGGTCAAGAACAAGCTGCGCGACCGGGTAGTACTACAGACGGACGGGCAGATCCGCACCGGACGCGACCTGGCCATCGCCACCCTGCTGGGCGCTGAAGAATGGGGGGTGGCTACTGCCGCCCTGGTAGTAGAAGGTTGTATCATGATGCGCAAATGCCACCTCAATACCTGCCCGGTGGGCATTGCCACCCAGGATCCCGAGCTGCGCAAGCGCTTCACAGGAGACCCCGAGCACGTGATCAACTTCTTCCGCTTTTTGGCCGAAGACCTCCGGGAGATCATGGCCGAGCTCGGCTTCCGGACGGTCAATGAAATGGTAGGTAAGGTGGAAATGCTTAAAGTGAAACAGAAACTTCAGCACTGGAAATACAAGGAACTGGACCTGCGCCCCATCCTGTACAAGGAACCTGCCGATGAGTCGATCGGCCAGTACAAGCAGGTAGAACAGGACCACGGCATCAGCAATGTCCTCGACCGCAAGCTCATTAGCCACGCCCGCCTGGCGCTGGAGGAGAAGGCGCCCATCAGCAGTACCTTCAACATCCGGAATACCGACCGGGCAGTGGGCGCTATGCTGTCCAATGAAATTTCCAAACGCTACAAAGGCGAAGGCCTCCCAGACGGCACCATCCGCTACCGGTTCCGCGGCTCGGCGGGCCAGAGCTTCGGCGCGTTCAGTGCCCCGGGGCTGGAATTTACCCTGGAAGGAGAGGCCAACGACTACTTCGGTAAAGGCCTGTCCGGCGCCCGCCTGATTGTGGTGCCCGACCGGGATGCTAAATTTACACCCAGCGAGAACATCATCATCGGCAACGTGGCCTTTTACGGCGCAACCTCCGGGGAGGCCTATATCCGGGGCATGGCCGGCGAGCGCTTCGCCGTCCGGAATTCGGGTGTGAAAGCGGTTGTAGAAGGCATCGGCGACCACGGCTGCGAGTACATGACCGGCGGCATCGTCGTGGTACTGGGAGAAACCGGCAAGAACTTCGCTGCCGGTATGAGCGGCGGTATGGCCTACATCTTCAACCCCAAGGGGGAGTTTGAGCGCCAGGCTAACCGGGGAATGGTCGACCTGGACCCTATGGAGGAAGAGGATTTCAAGCGCCTGCGCAACCTCCTCCGCAACCACTTCCGCTATACCTCCAGCCAGGTTGCCGCCGACATCCTGCAGGATTGGGATAACCAGAAGGGCTACTTCACCAAGGTGATGCCCAGCGATTACAAGGCCGTGCTTGCTAAACGAAAAGCCCAGGCGGTACTGCTGGCGGAAGAAGCGGAACGGGCAGCGAAGACAGCCTAGAAAACTGCGAGGCCGGAAGCCGGCTTCCTTCGCTATCACCTTCGCCAAGGCTCCGGACGGGCGAACACGAATACACGAATACACGAATACACAAAATAAACCATGGCAGACCCAAAAGGATTCTTAAAATACACCCGAGAGCTTCCTAAGGCGCGCAAGCCGAAGGAGCGCATTAAAGACTATAAGGAGATCTACGAGGAATTCGGCGCTAAAAAAACGGTACAGCAGGCTGCCCGGTGCATGGACTGTGGTGTTCCCTTTTGCCACAACGGCTGTCCTCTGGGCAATATCATCCCCGAATTCAACGACGCAGTATACGAGGAGGACTGGCGCCTGGCCTACGAGATCCTGAGCAGTACCAACAACTTTCCGGAATTTACCGGCCGAATCTGCCCGGCGCCCTGCGAAGCCGCCTGTGTATTGGGCATCAATCAACCGCCGGTGGCCATTGAGCACATCGAGAAGTCGATCGCGGAGATGGCCTACGAGAAAGGTTTCGTACGGCCGCAGCCCCCGACCATGCGGACCGGAAAGAAAGTGGCGGTCGTCGGTTCCGGGCCGGCGGGGCTGGCCGCAGCGGCCCAGCTCAACAAAGCGGGCCACCTGGTGACGGTCTTCGAGCGCAACGACCGCATCGGCGGCCTGCTGCGTTACGGAATTCCCGATTTTAAACTGGAAAAATGGGTGGTCGAACGGCGCGTGGCCGTCATGGAGGCAGAAGGGGTGCGTTTCCGCACGAACGCCAATGTGGGGGAAAACGTGGACCCGAAACAACTGCTTGAAGATTTTGACGCACTCCTGCTCTGTGGCGGCTCCACTATCCCCCGTGACCTCAATATACCCGGGCGTGAACTGGATGGCGTCCACTTTGCCATGAAATTTCTGGAGCAGAACAATCGCCGGGTGGCCGGCGAGCCCATCCCGGAAGAGGAAGCGCTCCTGGCTACCGGAAAGCACGTGCTCGTCATCGGTGGCGGGGACACCGGGGCCGACTGCGTAGGCACTTCCAACCGCCATAAGGCCAAGTCGGTCACCCAGATCGAATTGCTCACCAAGCCGCCCGTGGACCGCGATCCGTACAGCTGGCCCAACTGGCCCATGATCCTGCGTACTTCCTCCAGCCACGACGAAGGCTGCGACCGCCATTGGGCCATCCTGACCAAGGAATTCATCGGCGACAAGAACGGCCAGCTCAAGGCCGTCAAACTGGTCGACATAGAATGGGCTAAGGATGCCAAAACGGGCCGTTATGCTTTCAAAGAAGTGGAAGGCACAGAGCGTGAGATCCCCTGCCAGCTGGCGCTGCTGGCTATCGGCTTCCTGCACCCGCAGTTTGAGGGTATGCTCCAGAAGCTCGGCGTCGAGGTGGACGACCGTGGCAACGTGCGCGACGACAACTACCAGACAAGCATAGAAAAAATCTTCGCTGCCGGCGACATGCGGAGAGGCCAGTCGCTGGTCGTCTGGGCCATCGCCGAAGGCCGGGAGGCCGCCCGCCGGGTAGACGAATACCTGATGGGCAGCTCTATGCTGGAGGCGAGGGATGATAGTATGATGATGGTGCGGGAGTAAAGTTTATCGGCTTGACAAGTTTTGCCGGGATGTGGCCCGGAAAACTTGTCAAGCCGGCAACGATTCGTCCTTTAAAGCCAAGACAGCTTCCAGGAATTCCAATATTGCCTGAGGCGACCTGCCCAGGCGGATGATTGGTGTGTCCGCTCCCTCGAAGTTGTCCGCTCTTTTGTTGTAGTTAACCGCTACACAGGTTATTCCATCTACTTTCCTGGCGATCTCCAGGTCATTACCTGTTATTGTTACTTGCTCTCCTCCGCCGACTTCAACTTTGTATTCATAAAATTCATCTCCGAAATAGAAAACATATTCTCGTTTTATTTTCTTCTTGTCCTTTATCAGGTCATTAATGGCCGCCACTTTGCCCACAGAAATATCGGTAGTAGTTTCTCCCCCCGAACCTATAAAAAAGTGAAAATCGATTTTCTCTTCTTCTTGAATTTTTTCTATTTCATTTTGAATTCCTCTTTGGATTTTCGGCCGGATATCCACTTCTTTTACTTTTTTTCCCTCGATGGGGATCTCGAACTTGGGTGTGGGTTTGATGGCGATTGCGGCCACTTTACCTACTTTTTCGTCCTCCTTTTCATTTCTGATCTCTATCCACGGGCAGGCAATTTTTTTGATTTCGGATCCTTTGCTTTTCAGGCTTTCTATTTCACCTGGTAATATTTCCATGGGTTCCCAATCGGCACCTTCTCTCCATGGGAAAGTTAATTCCAGCCCAGGATAATTTTTCTTCGGGTATTTTTCCTGGATTTCGTCAATAAACTTTTGCGTTTCCTCTTCTGTAAGCCCAAAATTCTTTTCGCTGGGGTTTTTCAAAACTTTTTTAATGGTTTTGACGAATATTTCCTTATCCAAACGATGTTCCGGTTTCTGGTTGTATTTCTCATCATAAACTACCTCCCCTTTTTCAGTAAAAGTAATTTTGGTACTACCTCCGTTCACGTAAAACACCAGATTTTTCAAGGCGGGATTTTCTCCTCCCATTTCAGATAAGATCGGGTAGTATATTTTTTCTAACTGGACCCTGGCAGAGTTTCCGGAAATAATGGCAACTTTCCACCCTTCCCTTAATAGTCTCATAAATAGATAGGCCAGGTTTCCATAGTCGGTCAGCTTTTTCGCTCCTTTGGGCAGGATAGTCATATCGGGTGCGGCTCCATTTTGATGTAGCCTAAAAACCATACCTATCAACTTTGTTCCAGAATTGCGGCCACCGCTCTTTCGTCAAAATAAGGCTGCGCGCTAACAAAATATTATCGAGGGTATCTCTTATCCACCTACTGCCTGACCTACAGAACCGTTGTTTTACAAGGGTTTTACATGCCGCTTCCACCACTCCCGAACCTATCGGAAAATTATCTTTTTGATATTTCCAGTAATTCATTTTCGATTTGTGGTTGGTAAAGTAGGTTACAGCCCGTATAACTGGATGCTCTTTATCAGCTATAAAATGGGACGAGGCATATTCTTTCATTTCCTTCAGTAATTTAGCCGCACCGCCTCTTTCGTTTTTAAGGACACTACAGCTATCCTCTAACCATTCTTCGCGTTCTGGTTGATCCTCATAAACACATCTGGCGTAGCCTGCCAGGTACTCCGTGGCATGCCAAAAGTCTATGATTTGGACATCTGTATAGCCGCTCAAAAAGGCCCAATTGCCTTTCTCGCCATCGGCAATGCCCACATAAGTGGCATCCGGATACCGGGACTGGATACGTTCAATTTCCTGGCCGAAGACATAATCAAAGGTGGCTTTTCCATGCTCCGGCGAGCAACCTGTATAGATCGTATGGAGGCGCTTTCCTTTCTGGTTATACAAACTAATGGTGCCCGTCATCGTTTCTTTATAGCCTTCCCCTTTAATGGGGCTTGTCGTCCCATCCCGGCTCAGGCCAATGGCTGCTACTTCACTGCCCAAGCCCGGAATTTCATAACTCCACTTTTGTTCTTTCTCCGCAAGGACATCTCCAACTCGCTCATTTACAGCCTGTATCAGCTTCTTGCTCACTTTAACTCCGTGGTGCTGGAGCAAGTCTTCTCGGGTTTGTCCGCCGGCCATATTCGCATATTTCCAACTCAGCATTTTAGCAAACCGTGGCGTAGCTTTACCGATAATCCGGCCACCTTTTTCCAACGGAACATAAACTTGTCCCCCTTGGCTCGGCTGATACACCTGGCGTTCTATTTCTCCTTGGCCGTAGGGCGTTTGGAACTTTTTTTTTGCCCCCCCTTGCTCGTCAAAGTTTTGCCTTTGAGCTGGATGGGCCTCCCATCAGCATCAAATTTACGAAGAGCTTCAAGAGTCGCTTTCAGGCCCAGCTCGTTGACCATTTCCTGGATGTGTTCTTCCATCTCCAGCATGCTGCCTTCCAGCTTCAGGTTAACACTCAGCGTATAACTTCCATCTTGTTCTTGCTTGATTTCGCTCTTCATCGGGCCTTGGTTTGATTTCCATAAAGATAAGCATTACATCAAAATGGAGCCGCACCCGTCATATCCACATCAAAAACCAGAGCGCCTTGCTTCTCAAATGATAGATCTGAAAGCGTTTTCCTCAACTTGTTTATTAATGACTCTACTTGTTCAGCTTTTCTGAACATGCCGATCGGGGCCATAT
This sequence comes from Lewinellaceae bacterium, assembly GCA_020636405.1. GTDB lineage: Bacteria > Bacteroidota > Bacteroidia > Chitinophagales > Saprospiraceae > JACJXW01. The sequence continues at coordinate 2,337,216 of JACJXW010000004.1, forward strand.
CCCATCTTGTTTTTGCGTAATTCCAGGGAAGGAGGGCGCCACCATTTCCTATTTTAAAGTTCAGTTTTTGCAGTTTATACAATGACAAGATAGCATTGCGGATAACACTGTCGGGAAAAATATTGTAATCCCAGTTTTTCGGCGTATGTAAAGATACGCCGGTTATCTCCCCATCTGTTTCATTTTCAAATATGTCTATTTGTCTCTTTATATCTTTGAGCTTTCCCATTCCTGAATGCCCCAGTATGACATAATCAAAAAAATTACCTGCATTTCCCCAATTGATTTTTTTCGTTTTGTATCTGGTTTTATATCTCATGTTGTTTGAAACATATCTGTAAAGGTCTTCAATATTTTCATTGAATGATTTGGAATAGAATGCGGTTCCTTCAAATTCCTCCTCTGTTGAGAGGACTATTTTCAGCGCAGAAGGCGCATTTTCTATGGCGGCTGCCATTCCTGGGGTGATCAGCGCCCCTCCGATATTCGTTTCTAGTTTTTTACAGGTATAAATAATGATATCCGCTGCTTTTATTGCATCTTTTGCTTCTTGGGTTAATTTCTCATCTTCTTTTTTCTTCTTCTCCGAATAACTATCATCCAGCAACTCAATTAACTTTTCAAAGTCGGGGCCGATATCGATTTTCCTGGTAGTTGCTTTTACCTGATCTTTGATTCGGTCTAATTTATTTGGTTTTATTACTTCCAGATATTTAACCATTTCCCTGAATTGCTCATCATCTTCCCGGATAGGATACAGGGCGACTCCCTCTTTGGCGAGGTTTTCCATAATTTCCGACATTTTATCTTTCGGAGCTTTGTCGGGTTGGTTTTCACTGTATTCATCCGGCACTAACCAAAGCCCAGATAATTGGCCTTTTCCGGCGTAATAATTTAGCGGCACTTCAGAAAAATAAACTACCCCGGTTTTACTTTCTTCAACTCCAATCAAGCGCTGGCGTTTTTGGGTGGGTAAGATGACCCTGGAACCCTGCCTTATCTCTAAGATCTTTGCCAATTCGTCTATTGCTTTTTGCCAATAGCCGCTGCCCTCTTTATTCTCCTCTTCCATTTTAAATTCAAGCGCCGCACCCAGTAAAGCGATATTCCTCAACGACAAATTTCTGAACGAAAGCTCTGAATATACTTTTACTTTTTCTTCAAAGGCCTTTACAAAGGCTTTAAAGAACGATGCAAGTTTTTGTCGGTCGGTTTCTCTCAAGCGCATAGCCTGGTTGTAGATGGGGTAGCATACTTTTTTCATGCTATCCTCCATCTTATGGACCTTTGCGTCGCTCCCGGGACTTTCCAGGTCAAATTGAAGAAGAGACTTAATATTAGAAATGGCCTTTTCGTCGTTTTGTTCTTGTGGGTATTCGAAGCGCGTTTCCAGAAAGTCTTTCACCGGTTTGTTGGTGGATAGATCGAGCAGGGTTTTCGCAGCGCCTGGGATACCATAGGCTCCAAATGCTCTGGATATATCGAACCAACTCTCACCGTCATCCGTAGCGCTGACAATTACCTGGATTTTGACCCCAGGGATCGTCCGAAGTAAATTGGTCAATTTCTTTCCCATCCGGCCTCGCCGGAACAATACGATATTCAGGCCTTTATTGTCTTTTCCAGGCGGCACGGTATCTTGGTCAAAGATGGCCTGATATAAAGGAGTTGCCTGTACCTCCAACTCACTGCATAGCGGGGGGGTGCCTTTGCTTTTTTGCAGGCGCCAGCTGAGTATCCTTTTAAGATCATCCGTAGATTTCAGCACACTGTAGCTCGTCATGAATCGAATGAGGTCCTGTTCCGAGTCGCCAAATCCGAAAAGATCGCTGGCATTGATCTTTGGTTTGACATCCTGGTTATTTAGTTCCTCGATTACTCCTGGTATTTGAGCTTTTACAATTGGAGCCCCGTCAGAACCAAAGTTTTCTAGTACTCCATCAAGGGAGTCTTTTTTTTCTGCGGCGGCCTCTCGTTTACGGATACTATCAAGGCCGTCTATTTTTTTCTTTATTTCATTTACAAAATACAATAGGCCCGATGAGATTTTTTTGTGCTGTACATGATATTCATAACCTTCATCAGGCAATCTTTCTTTGTTCTTAATATGGTGTTCATATTGAAAGTAGAGGTGATCGGATTCCCTCTGAAGCTGTATTCCTTCGTCTAGAAAAACATGTAGGCTTTCTTTAAGCAAGGCATCCAAAATCTTATTTATTTTCTTAAAGGACTGCTCAAATTCCGCCTTGGCAATATGGCCTTTAATCTCAGGTATCAAGTGTTTTAAATTCGCCAGGCTTTTCATTGGGTTTTATTTAGTCCGTGGAAGGAGGGTTTGGAAAAATATTTTCAGGTAACAATTGATCAAAAATTGGAGATCTCAATCTGTCTGTTGACCGGTTTTGCAAATTAGTGATAAAGGCCGAAACGGCAAAATATCGCGACAATAGGTACAATGCTGCTAACTTCGTCCTCCCGGGTATACAGGTAGGAACGACTGGCCATGGATTCCGTGCCAGGAGGGGGTAGTTTTTACGAGCTTTAATTCGTCGGAAATCTCTGGGCCGGAGAGCTCTCAATTTTACTTACCTTGAGCCAAATGATCCATCTTACCATGAACCACCGCATCCTCCACGCCCTCGAGCGCCACACCATCCGCCCCACGCCCATGCGCATGCTGGTGCTCGAGCATTTCCTGCAGCAGCGCAGCGCCCAGAGCCTGGCAGAACTGGAAGCCGCTATGCCTCGCGCCGACCGCATCACCATTTACCGCACGTTGAAGGTTTTCGTAGAGAAGGGTGTCCTGCATCAGGTGGAAGATGGAGCAGGAGCCTCCCGTTACGCCCTGTGCCAGGACGCCTGCGAAGAAGGCAAGCACCGCGATTTTCACCCCCATTTTCATTGTACGGTTTGTGGCCGGACCGTTTGCCTGGATGCCGTTCACCTCACCGCTCCCAGCCTGCCGGCAGGGTATCGGCTTTCTGAAGTGGAAATGACGGTTCGAGGCGTATGCCCGGACTGTGCCCGCTAGCCCGAAGCTTTCCTCGGAAGTAGGCGGCCAAAACCGCCAAAACCCGTACCTTTGGAAGCAATGGAGGAGATCCACGGCTATATTGAACGCATCACCTTTCAGAGCCCGGAGAACGGCTTCACGGTGGCACGCCTGAAGGAACGCGGCAAGCGGGAGCTGACGGCCATTGTCGGCACTATGCCCAGCGTTCAGGCGGGGGAGAGCATCGCCTGCCGGGGCCGCTGGCGGGAAGACCCCAACTACGGCCTGCAGTTTCAGGTGGAAAGTTACGATGTGGAGGCGCCGCAATCGATCCAGGGCATCAAGAAATACCTGGGGTCCGGCCTCATTAAGGGCATTGGGCCGGCCTTCGCGGAACGCATCGTGGAATACCACCGCGAGAAAACCCTGGACATCATCGACGGCCAGCCCGATGCTTTGCTGTCTGTCGACGGCATCGGCCCCAAGCGCCTGGAAAGCATTAAGTCCTGCTGGGAAGAACAGAAATCCATCCGCGAGCTCATGCTCTTTCTCCAGGGGTATGGCATCAGCCCTACTTACGCCCAGAAGGTATTTAAAACCTACGGCGAGGACAGCCGCCGCATCATCGAGGAGAACCCCTACCAACTGGCGCGCGATGTGTGGGGCATTGGTTTCAAAACAGCTGACCAGACAGCTCGTAAACTCGGTATCGACAGTCAGGCAGATATCCGCATTGACGCCGGCGTGGAGTACGTGTTGTCCAAACTCGCCGACGAAGGCCATACCTGTTACCCCAGAACGGAATTTCTGGAACGCGCCCGCCAGCTCCTGGAAGTCGGCCCGGAGCGCATCGAGGCCCGCCTGGAATTCATCGAAGAGGAGGAACGCATCGTTATACAACCCTTGGAATACCAGGGCGAAATGCGGCCTTTCATCTGGCTCAAACCTTTTTATGTCAGCGAGCAGGGTATTGCCCGCGAACTGGCCCGCCTGCTGGAGAGCCCCCCTGCTGTCCTTTATCCTCAGCCGGAGCTGGGCCTGCAGGCCGCCGAAGCCGAGATGGATATCCGGCTGGCGCCCAACCAGCGACAGGCTGTAGCGGCCAGCCTGAAGGAGAAAATACACATCATCACCGGTGGGCCCGGCACCGGCAAGAGCACGATCATTCGGGCCATTCTGAGCATCGCCGCCCCTCAGGGCGGGCGTATCCTGCTGGCGGCGCCCACCGGCCGTGCCGGCAAGCGGATGGCGGAGATCACCGGCCGGCCGGCCTCCACCATTCACAGTCTGCTGGAGTATGACTTTGCCATCGGCGGCTTCCGCCGCGGCCGGGAGAATCCATTGGACTGCAACCTGCTGATCATCGATGAGGCCAGCATGGTAGATACCGTCCTGATGTACAGCCTGCTCAAGGCCGTCCCCGGGCACGCACGCCTCCTGTTGGTAGGAGATGTGGACCAGTTGCCCAGTGTGGGCGCCGGTAGTGTGCTGGAAGACCTCATCCAGAGCGGGCGCCTGCCGGTCACCCGCCTGACGGACATCTTCCGGCAGGCCGCCCGGTCGAAGATCATCACCAACGCCCACCGCATCAATGCCGGCCAGTTTCCGGATATTCGCGTCGACAAAAACAGTGATTTCTTTTTCGTGGAAGAGAATGATCCTGAGCGTCTCGCCCAAACCATCACCGGCCTGGTGCAACAGCGCCTGCCCGGAGCCTATGGCTTCGACCCCCTGCGAGACATCCAGGTGCTCAGCCCGATGAACCGCGGCGTCATCGGCAACCGCAACCTCAACCACCTCCTGCAGCGCACCCTCAACCCCAGCACCGAACCCCTGGTCAAGATGGGCCGGGCCTTCCATACCAAAGACAAGGTCATGCAGGTGCAGAACAACTACGATAAGGAGGTTTTCAATGGTGATGTGGGTTACATCAAACGGATCGACCGTATCGAGCAGGAAGTCATAGTCGAGGTGGACGGCCGCTCCATTCCCTATGACTTCGCCGACCTCGACCAACTGGTGCTGGCCTATTCCGTTTCCATCCATAAATACCAGGGTAGTGAATGCCCCTGTATCGTGATGCCCCTGCATACTACGCACTATATGATGTTGTTCCGCAACCTGTTGTATACCGGCATCACCCGCGGTAAAAAACTGGTGGTCGTGGCCGGTAGCAAGCAGGCGCTGAGCATCGCGGTACGCAACAAGCAAGCCGGGGAGCGGTTTACGGGGTTGCGGGAAGCGGTGGGTTGATCCGGCGCCATGGGGTGTTCTACAGTGTTGAATAAGTTTCGGTTCTAAATTTGGGCTAAAGGTATCGGGGTTTATCTTTGTTAAAAAAATGAAGCCCTATCTTTTCCTGCTCTTTTCCCTTTGCACCTCAGGCCTTTCTATTGCCCAACATCAGCAATGGTTCAAAACCAAACCGCCGGTTACAGAGGACATGCCTGTCTGGGCGCAGCTCATGTATGCGGAAAATCCCAACCTGCGGAGGGTAGACAGTGCCTATCAGGCTTATTACCGCACCCACGCTTTCGAAAAGACAGCCCATACCCAGAATTACCGGCACTGGAGAAGGCCGGTAGAGCCTTTCCTTGATGCTGAAGGCTATGTCCAATGGCCTACTCCTGCGGAGCAGCGGGCGGACGAACAGCGCTATCTCCGCCTTTTGGAGCAACACCCGGAGCAGCGTCAGCCGGGGCCCTGGGAGCCCATCGGCCCTTTCGAAACGCTCAATCAGGGGCAGGGGCAATTTGAAGTGTCCTGGCAGGTCAATGTATATACGATCGACCAGTCGGATACGGACCCCCATGTGCTGTATTGCGGCACCGAAAGCGGGGGAGTGTACAAGAGCACCGATAGCGGGCAGCACTGGATTCACGCTTCTTCCAATACCATGATGAGCAATGTGCGCATCGTACGCATTAGCCCCCAAAATGCAGCGGTGGTGTACGCTGGCGATGGCAACCGGGTGTACCGCACTACCGACGGCGGGGCAAACTGGGAGGCCGTCCTGGATGCAGCCGATCTGGGGCTAAGCGGATTGGGCATCAATGCCATCGCCATCAGCCCGGCGGAGGAGGGGCGCGTTATCGCAGGTGGCCAGCAGGGTCTTTGGTATACTAATGATGGCGGCCTCAACTGGCAGCAGTTGTCTGGCCAACCGGTTTATGATATCGAATTCAAACCAGGAGATCCGGCTACGGTGTATCTCGTACGGGGAAATACCACCGGGAAACGCTGTGAATTCCTGAAATCTATCGACGGGGGGCTTAGCTGGGAGGTGAAAAGTGAAGGTTGGTACCTGCCTTCGGACCCTTCCTACAACGGGCTGTCCGATGGCGGCGCCAAGATCGCCGTTTCTGCTCTGAACCCCGAGCTTGTCCTGGCCGGGTTGCTCGGCAACTCCAAGCCGGGGGACGATGGCTACCTGGGCCTGTGGCGCAGTACGGATGCCGGGGAGAACTGGTCGCTGCTCGGCCCGCACGTCGGTGGGCCCTACGAATACAGCGGCGGGCCGGCGAACCATAAAAATGTAATGAAAAACGAAGGCGGCGGTGGCCCTTACCAGGGTTTCTACGATTATGTGCTGGGCATTTCGCCTTTCGATGCCAATACCGTTTACATCGGAGGGGTTAGCCTGTACAAATCCGTGAACGGTGGAGCGGCCTTCAACGTCATCGGCGGCTACCAGGGCAATACCTGGATACACCCCGATATGCAGGAGCTGGCCATCGGCCCCGATGGCATCTGGCTGGCCACGGACGGTGGAGTAGATTTCACCAATGACGAGTTCGCTACCGTCGAATCGCGAAAAAGGGGCATTACGGCTTCCGAATTCTGGGGCTTCAGCAGCGCCTGGAACGAGAATCTGGTAGTGGGGGGGCGCTATCATAATGGCAATACGGCTATTCGCCCCTCATTCGGTGCGGGACAGTCCCTTCGGCTGGGCGGGGGGGAAGCGCCAACGGGCTACCTCAACCCAGGAGGAAGGGGCGTGGCCTACTTCTCGGATATCAGCTCCCAGGTCATCCCCGAGGAATTGTCGGGCGCGGTCCTGGGGCTGCCTCAATTGCAGTATTACCCTTCAGAGTCCTATTTTGCGGCTCACTCCAGCGAATTGGAGTTTGCTCCCCACTGTTATAACCACATCTATATCGGCCAGGGCCACCGGTTGTGGAAATCGGAGAACGGGGGGCAGTCGTTTACTCTGGTAAAGGCGTTCGGCGCCGATCCCGACCGCCCCCTGCTGCACTTTGAAATATCCCGCAGTAACCCTCGGGTGATGTACGTATACCAGCGCACTTCCTTCTACGGGGCGACGCTCCACCACACGGACGACGGCGGGCAGAGCTGGCAGCAGCGGCCATTCCCCTCGGGTATCGGCTCCCAGCGCGCGGGCGTCCTGGCCCTTAACCCGGAGAACGAGAACGAACTGTGGGTAGCTTTTGCCCACCAGAACAACGATGGCGCCAAGGTATTCCGCACCCTGGATGGGGGGGGCAGCTGGGAGAACCAAACCACTGCTTTGCTGGACGGCCACCGCGCCCAGGCGATCTTCTACCAGGGAGGTACAGACGGGAGTGTCTACCTGGGAACGGACAAGGCCGTTTTCTACCGCGACAACAGCACGGGCGGCTGGCAATTCTACAACGAAGGGCTGCCCCTGCGAACCCAGTCGAACATCTTCCGGCCCTACTACCGGGAAGGTAAATTGCGGATGGGTACCTACAGCCACGGCGCCTGGGAGGTTCCCTTTGCGGTATCTTCCCTTCCGCTTGCCCAACCGACGGTGGATAAACTGTCCTCCGGCTGCCTGCGCGACACCTTTTACTTCGACGATTATTCCATCCTCAGCCACCAGGGCGCCAGCTGGCAATGGAGTTTTTCGCCCGAACCCGACTACGTGAGCGCCCACAATGTGCGCAACCCGAAAGTGGTGTTTGGAACCGAAGGCCATTATTCCGTAACCCTGGCCATTACCAATGAGATAGGGCAGAGCAGTACCCGGGCCCTTCAGGGCGGCATTTCGGTACAAGCCTGCCAGGTGGATACGATCCCCGGGCTGGCGCTCCATCTACAGAATACGGGCGACTATGCTTCCATCGAGGGGCTGCCCATCAACGGCAATGAGCTCACCATTACGGCCTGGGTGCGCCCCGAGGGCGTACAACCGGATTATACCGGCATCGTCATGTCCAGCGGCGGCCCCGCGGCGGGTTTTAATTTCCGCCCCGGCATGGAGCTGGGTTACCACTGGCCGGGCGGAGCCTGGTGGTGGAGCAGCGGCCTGACGGTGCCTGTGGATGAATGGTCGTATGTAGCTATGGTGGTGCGCCCGGATGGCATCACGCTCTACCTCAACGGCCGGAGCGCTACCCACCAATTTCCTGTACAGGCGGTAGACTTCCGGGGGGTGGCCTCTTTACTGGGGCGCTACCGCGACTGGGATAGCCGCAATTTCAAAGGGCTGATCGATGAGGTACGCATCTACGGGCGCGCGCTGGAAACTTCTGAGATTCGTTTGCTTCGCCATCTTACCAGCCGGCCGGAGCAGGAACCGGAACTGCTGGCCTATTTCCAGTTCAACGAACCGGAAGGCCTGGCGCTCAACAAGCTGGAGGGAGCTCATGCCGTGTTGGCGGGCAACGCCGGGCGTACCCTTTCTACCGTACCGGTGGGCAGCGGTGTCAGCGTGATGCAGCTGTTGGATCAACAGGGCGCCTTTACTTTTGACGGAACGGGGCTGAGCCTTTCTATGGGAGGGGGCGCCGTCGTTCCCAACGGCCCTGTGGTGGTGAGCCGCCTGAACGTGCCGCCGGATGCGGCCCCCGGCCAGGATGTATTGCCTCCTGGCGGCTATTGGATCATCAACAGTTACGGCCTGAACACCAATTGGGGCCCGCTGCAGGGGCTTTCTCTGGGGGGCGTGCCCATCCCGGCGGCGGCAGCGGAGCAGCCCGATATTTTCAGCCTTCACCACCGGCCCGAGAATGCTGATGGCGATACGTGGAGCCCTGCCCTTTCCCAGGCAGTGACAGCCTTGCCCGGAGAAACGGAAGGCATTCTGGGCTTTGGGCCGGATAACAGCCTTCCGGGTGCTGGCCAGCTCCTTCTCCGGCAGGGGGAGCTGGTGGGAACACAGCAACCGCTATTGCCTCAGGCATCTGTGGCCTACCCTAATCCGCTTCTCCGGGGAGAGCCGTTAAAGATAGCACTTCGCGATCCAGGCGAGTATGCCATCACCATCTGTGATAGCAGCGGGAAAGTGGCCTGGAAGGGCCATCGGCGCGGGCCTCTTGTGACGCTGGATGGCCTTTCGCTGGCGGCAGGCGTGTATACCTGTTACATTGCTTCGGAGGCCTATATGGCTGCCTGCCGGCTGGTGGTGGTGGAGGGTAAAGACTGAGATTTAACAGAACCTGGAATATCCGGTTGTACAACTTCGGCGGGAATAAAAAAACTGGCTGCGGAAAACCCACAGCCAGCTCAGCCCTAACCAAATTAAAACCAGGTATTACCAGACGAACAAATTTCTTATTTCAGGTACTTCTACAGCACCTTTCAGCTCTTAATTATCCCGCTCTTTCAGCCAGGTAGCAATGGCCGGGGTCAGCAGTTTTTGGGAGCGGCTGCCGACGAACACGCCGATATGGCCACCGGGGAATTCCATCAGTTCTTTATCCTTGGAGCTGACCAGGTCGTTGATCGGGGTGGTCGTTTCCGGAGGAACGATATGGTCTTCCTTGGCATAGATGGTCAGGATGGGCATTTTAATATTCTTCAGTTCGACTTTGCGGCCGCCCAATTCGAATTTCCCCTGGATCAGCTTATTGTGCTGGTACATATCCTTGATGAAGCGGCGGTAAGTTTCGCCGGCCTGGGCCGGGCTGTCGGCAACCCAGTGCTCCATGCGGAGGAAGTTCATGAGGCGGCCCTGGTCTGCCATCGTTTCCGGCAGCGCCATGTATTTGCGCGTTTTGTTCATGGGCTTGAGCAGGTCGAAGCCGGTGTTGAGGAAATCGCCGGGAACAATACCGCCGAAGCCGTCGACGATGGCGTCGACATCCATATCTTTGGCCCACTTGAAGAGCAGGCCTTCCTTGTTGTCAAAATCTACGGGGGTGACCAGGGTGACCAGGTTCTTGATCTTTTCCGGGAAAAGAGAGGAATAGATCAGGCTGAAGGTGCCGCCCTGGCAGACGCCGAGCAAGTTGACCTTGCTGATCCCATGTTCTTCGCAGATGAAATCCACACAATCGTTCATATTGCCGAGAATGTAGTCTTCCATGGTCTTGTAGCGATCAATCTTGGTTGGGTAGCCCCAGTCGATCAGGTAGACGTCGATGCCTTCGCTGACCAGTTTGCGGATAAGGCTGCGGTCGGGCTGCAGGTCCATCATTTCCCAGCGGTTGACGAGGGCGTAGGAGACCAGGGCCGGCGTTTTGGCTTCTGCTTTGCCTTCGCGCTCAAAGTGGTAAAGTTTCACTTTGCCGTCTTCCCAAACGGTTTTGCGGGGTGCAGTTGCAATATCGACGTCCTTTACTCCGGAGATGTTGCGGAGAGCATCGGAAACGGTGTTTACATTTTCTAGAATTTGGTCGCTCAACTTGGCGTTTGTGTTACTCATCGCTCTAGTTTTTTGCCACGGGGGCTCAGTTAATACTCTGGTTTTGATCAGGAAAAACCAGAGGCGGCTTCCCGCCTCTGATTAGGTTTTAAAAGTGTCAAGTACCGGTGACTAAAGAAAAGCTCAACATCGGTTGAGCTGTGGGATGTCGGGTGGTTAAGGGAGGATTCCGTTACCGGCTTTTCGGCGCCCTTGTGCCAGATACAGGACACAGGTAGCCGAAAACCGGTAACCGAAGGTTCTCACTAAAGCAGTGTTTTGGCTTGTTTGGCCCATTCGTCGCGCTTGGCGCGGCCCTGGAAAACACCCAGCAATTCATCGATCATATCGTATTCGCGGGTTGTCATTTTGCTGACTTGCTGGTACGTATAGACGCCCAGCTCGTTCAACATGTTTTCCAGTTTTGGGCCAATGCCTTTGATCTGCTTCAGGTCGTCGGCCTGGGTTTTTGAAGCCAGGCCTATTCTGTCAATTAACTTTTTTTTTTGAGGCGCCTTTACCTTTTGTTTCGGTAACCTCTGCTGTTTTGGCGACCATAGGCTTGCCGGCCAGCAGCAGTGCCTTTTCCAGTTCGGCGACTTTCTGTTCGAGTTTGCGCATCTTCTGGCGCAGGGCGTTGGACTCCTTGGCGATGTCGTCCCCATCCGACTTGGTCAGGAAGGGAAGGTCGGCATAGGTCAGTTCCATGATCTTGTCGGTCATGGACTTGATGGTAGTACCGGTGGAAGCCACTTCGCTCTGTAATTTGGAATATTCTTCGGAGTGCAGTACTTCCAGAAGGGTGTCTTCCAGGGTATTGACGTAGTGCTGGAAGAAGGCCTGGAAGTCCGGCATATCTTTGCTGTCCTTGTACTTCTTGAAGAAGTCGCGGATGGTATCCGGCATGGCGAATTGGCCGGCCTCATAGACCTTGGTCTGGAGTTCGGCCGACTTGAGGACGAAGGAGATGTAGGCGAACTGGATGTCGCGCATCAGCTTGGCCGATTCGGTCTGGCGGCCTTGTGCCATGATGTTGTAGAAAGGCGCCAGCTGGTCGCGCATGCGGTTATTGAAGTCCGTAGCCATTTCGAAGAAAGGCAGGTTGCCTTTGCTCATGTACTCGCGCATTTTTTCTTTCCAGGTATCGCTAACGGAAGACCAGTCGCCCGCCTCTTTATTGGTATAGGAGAGGTAGGTTTCGAACCATTGATTGACGTTTTCGATCAGCTCGCTGGTGTTGCCCACCGGGCGGAAGCCCATCATCTGGTTGACCACTTTCTGGTAGGCGTCCGGGGAGAAGTACTTGTCGATCATCTCCTTGGTGTACATACCGTTCTGGATGAGGCGCTGTAGCGGTTCCCAGTAGCGCTGCAGGTAATCGTAGGATTCTACGAAGTTGGTAAAGTGCGGGCGCATGCTGTAGGGCATTTTGTCGTAGACCTGTTCGCTCATCCACTTGTTGCCTTTATTCATCCACTCTTTCCAGTTCTTCATGCCTTCTTCGAAGAAACCGGCGGGATTGAAGGCTCCTTTGTATTCCGGGAGTTTCAGTCCCATTTTTTCGGCGTTATCCTGGTAGAACTTCGCCCACTTCTGGGCGTATTCCGTTTGCAGTTCCATCCATGCGCGCATTTTTTCCGGCGCTTGTTCGAGGGCTTTCTGCGGATCCTGTCCCGCCTTTACGGCCTGTTCGAAGAATTCCTGCTGTTTTTTGAACCACTCGGTAAAGAGGTCCTGGGCATCATCCTTGGCCTTTCCGTTGGCCTGGGTTTGGGGGGTAAAAGCTTTGGTCATCTGTTCAGAGAGGCTGGACCAGAACTCCATGGCCTTTTTTTGCCCTTCTATGATGGTATCAAATTGGTTACTCATGGCCTTGTTGATTTGAATTGAAAAAGTGATTTGGATCGTAGGTGAGGATAAGGGATAACTGGTTATCGGTCATTTGTTACGGAATGGTGATTCAGTCGGGAAAGGTTCTTCAGTCGGAGATAAGTAACCAATAACAAACAACCAGTAACCCCTTACTTGCCCTTTAGCAGGGCTTCAGCTTAGTTCATGTATTCCTGTACGACCTTGGCGTTGGCAGTGCTGGTGTCGTAGACCGTTTTCATTGTTTCCTGGTACAGTTCTGCCAATCTCTTGGCGCGCTCCTGCTGGGTTTCGAGAGCATTGGTAGGCCAAACGTTCTTGAAGTAGTCAACCGTTTTCTTGTAAAGGTCCATTGACAGCTCAACACTCTTGGTGTAATCAGCGGTGAAGGCGCCCCAAAAGTCCTTTTGGTATTTTTCGAGGTTGGTTTTGTCAACCATTTTTTCAGTCAGTTCTGCATAGCGAGTGTAGTACTCGTTCAGCAGCTTGCCGGCGTCCTCTGCGGCGTTCTTGTCGGGCATTGCTGTTTCAACTACTGTGTTGGCGTAGTTGAGAAAGGAAGAATACAGCTTGTTCTGGTTTTCGAGGATCTGGTCGAAATAATTCTTTGTGCCAGCCATAGTTGAAAATTTTAAGAAGATTGAAATAATTTCTATTGATGGTACAAAGGTACCGCGGGCGGCTTCCCTGATCAATAGGGGGTTCTATATGTTTAACGCTGACTTTTTCGATGTTGTTCGTTAGTTGTGTTTATTAATTTATTGAAATACAGGGTTTTAAGTTTTAAAATGAGGGGGTTGACTTTTTTTTGGAAGCCGGAAGATGGAAATTGGAAGGCGGAACTCCCTTCCGACTTCCGACTTCCCACTTCCTCAAACCCGTTCAATAATAATAGAAGAAGCCCCGCCACCTCCGTTGCAGATGGCTGCCAGTCCGCGTTTGGCGTTTTTCTGATGCAGCACATTATTCAGGGTGGTAATGATGCGGGCTCCGCTGGCGCCGAGAGGGTGGCCCAGGGAAACAGCGCCTCCGAGGACATTGACCCTATCGGGGTCGAGTTCCATTAATTTGTTGAAAGCGAGGGTGACTACGGCGAAGGCTTCGTTGACCTCGTAGTAGTCGATGTCTTCCTTTGTCAGCCCGGCGCGTTGTAGTGCGATCGGTGCGGCTTTAGTAGGGGCAGTGGTGAACCACTCGGGCTCCTGGGCTGCATCGGCAAAGCTGAGGATGCGAGCCACCGGCTTGAGGCCGAGTTCTTTGACCTTTTCCTCACTGGCCAGCACCAGGGCGGCGGCGCCGTCGTTGATCGTGGAGGCATTGGCAGCTGTAACTGTGCCGTCTTTGGTGAATACCGGCCGCAGGCCAGGTATCTTTTCGAAGTTTACCCGCTTATACTCCTCATCTTCGGAGACGATGATGGGGTCGCCCTTTCGTTGAGGCACTTCTACCGGTACGATCTCTTCTTTAAAGGCTCCGTTTTCGGTGCTGGCTGCCGACCGCTTGTAGGAGGTGATGGCAAATTCGTCCTGTTCTTCACGGGAGATGTTGTATTCCCGGGCTGTATTGTCGGCACAGACGCCCATAACAGCCTGGTTGTAGGCGTCAGTCAGGCCGTCCTTGACCATGCCGTCAACCAGTTCGCCATGGCCGTAGCCATAGCCGTATCGGGCCTTGGGAACGTAATAGGGCACGGAGCTCATGTTTTCCATGCCGCCGGCGACGATAATGTCCTGGTGGCCGAGCATGATGGCCTGAGCGGCGAACATAATTGCCTTGGCGCCGGAAGAGCACACTTTATTGACGGTAGTACAGGGTACGGTATTGGGAATACCGGCATAAAGCGCGGCTTGCCGGGCCGGCGCCTGGCCCAGGTTGGCCGAATAGACGTTGCCCATGAAAACCTCCTGTACCTGATCGGGCCGGACACCGGCCTTTTCCAGAGCGCCCTTGATGGCCGCTGCTCCGAGTTTGGGAGCGGGCACACTGGCGAGCACGCCGCCGAAACTGCCAATCGGCGTGCGGACAGCGGATACGATATACACTTTTCTCATGTTGAGTGGTTTTTGCTGCTGTTGGTGTTCGTTGTCGGTTGTTCTGGCGAATGTCGGGCATTTTAAGAACCCCGGCAACCATAAAACAATCTAGTAAACAGCCTGTATTTTAAAAATAATTCTTTTACTAATCAACCTTTTCCTTTTGTCAACCCCCGCAATTATGGAATTTAATTTCCTGGTTATCAATTTTTTGTCCTGTTTGTTGTGGTTGAGTCGCCTTTAAGTCAGTGGCCTTAGCCTTTCAACAATTGCTACTTCTTTTAAGTTGATTACATACATTTGAATGCCTCCTGATTGAACTCCCACTATTGGCTGGCATTATCACTAAGTAGTGATAAAAAATAAATTCGACATTTGGGGCCAGTGAGTCAGGGGCGGCCTTCGCCCGCACAGGCTCCAGGCCACCCCTGACTCACTGACGTCGGATTTATTTTTTAAATGTTCCTAAAGCCGATTGTACCGACAAGCCGACAGAATCCTAAATACAAATAAATATGTATAGACTGAAAGACAGGGTCGCCATTATTACCGGTGGCGCCAGTGGTATAGGTAAAGCAACAGCTACACGCTTCATCGAAGAAGGCGCTCGTGTCGTCATCTGGGATATTAACCAAGAAAAGGGCCTGGCGGTTGCTTCCGAGCTCAATAAAATGGCGGCTAAATTGGCGGAAAAAGCGATGGAAGTTCCCGTTTTCGAATCGGGGGAACAAAATGGCAAGGAAGGCGCCGAAGAGCTTTACAGTAAGTTCTACGAGGTCAATACGACCAGCCTGGACAGCACAGAGGCGGCAGCCCGGGAGGTGATCGAGGATTTTGGCAAGATCGATATCCTCATCAATAATGCGGGCATTACCCGGGACGCTACAATGAAAAAAATGAGCCCCGAACAATGGCAGCAGGTGATTGACGTCAACCTGACCGGCGTGTGGAATTGCACCAAAGCCGTTTCTCCCTTCATGGTAGAACGCAATTACGGGCGCATCATCAGTGCCGCTTCGGTAGTGGGGTTGTACGGCAACTTCGGACAGGCCAACTATGTGGCCACCAAGGCCGGTGTCATCGGCATGACGAAAGTTTGGGCCAGGGAGTTCGCCCGTAAGGGGATTACCGCCAACGCCGTCGCACCTGGATTCATCGCTACCGAAATGGTCACCACCATTCCGGAAAAGGTGATACAGATGATCGAAGATAAAACGCCGGTGGGCCGGATGGGCAAGCCCGAAGAGATCGCCAGCGCCTACCTGTATCTGGCTTCCGAGGAAGCGGCTTTCGTCAACGGTATAACCCTGAGTGTGGACGGAGGGCTTATCCTTTAAGAGCCCCAACCCCGGATTTCAGACTGAACAATCACGGGATGCTTTGTCCTTCGTTCCGTTTGAGCCGGGAGCCGTTCCTTTCTCCGTATTCCAAGAATATAATCACACGACTATGCCTTTGCCTTCACCGGCAAAGGCTTTTTTTGCGCCCTTATCCCCTTTCTCCGTAAAGGCAACGCAAATTGATATACAACTATCTATATACATAAATAATTGCAAAAAAAAGTGTAACTTGAGGCATGGTTAAAGCGTTTTAATGAAACCGGCACAAACCAAAGCCGCGTCACAATGAGGATGAAACTGCAAAAATTTACAGAATTTGCCAATACGCTATTGCCCCATGAGACAGCCTACTTGCTGTCCACTCAGCAATTTGAAGATGACATCAAGCTCGGGGTACTGAAATTGATCGATTACAACTGCACCAACATCCGGCAATTTACAGCTTACGATGTGTCGATCGACAAGCGCAAGTACTCCAACCTCAAGAATTGGATCACCGAACGGCTGGAAGCCATCGATGTCGATGTGCGTTTTGACTGGATGAGCCGCCTGGAGCGGCAGGTGATGACCGATTCCATTGAGCCTCAGGAAGAGAAGCAATTGCTGAAAGCCATACGGGAGTATGACAAACTGGACTTTTACTTCACCAAGTTTTACGAGCTGGTGGAGATATATCGCCACTTCCTTTTGATCCGCATGCGGTATGCCCACCACAAGGTAGCGGATGACTTTCTGAAAGGCTACCGCCAGAAATACGATGAGTGTAAGGCGGTCAGCGAACGCATCCACGAGGCCACCCTGGATATTGTCAACCAGTATTCCGAGAACTCCGCTCAATCCATTCACTGGGAGAACTGGCTGACCGAGGTATTCTACAACGAAGAACTCGATGGATTGAACCGCTACCTGGCTCTGGTGCGCCTTACTTTTGTGTATTTCAACTACCGCCAATTCGAGAAATTGCGGGAGAAGTACAACTACATCGACCAGCTCTTCAAGAACGGGCAATATTACTCCCGGCGCATTCTGCTCAATTACTATGGCAACCGGGTGATGCTGCACACCAAATTCCAGGAATACGACAAGGCCGAATACTACGGATACCTATCCATACGGGAGAAGAATAGCGATTACATCCACTACGTGAACAACCTCAGTGCAGTACTGCTGCGGCAGAAGAAGTACCAGGATGCGCTGCATCTCATGCGCTCGGCTTATCCGGAGATGAAGAATACACCGAGTTTCCACAACCGCATCGGTTTTGTGGCCTTCTACCTGAAGTGCCTCAACTATAACCAGCAGTTTAAAAATTCGGAAAACTATGCGGAGTCCTTCCTGCAGGCCTACAAAAAGGAAATTTTCGAATACCGCTGGCATATCTTTTTCTCGTCCTACCTGGAAGCGATCCTGCAGCAGGAGAAATATGCCAAGCTGCTGAAATTGGTACGAAAATACCAATTGCTGGACCGCGAGAAGCAGTATCAGAAAAACGCCAATTACCTCCCCACCATCCTATGGTACAATGCGGTGGCACAATATAAGGAGATGCTCATCCAAAAGGAGGAGATCAGCACCCTGATCCAGGAATCCATCGGGCAACTGGATAGGGTAGAGGTAAAGCAACATCAGCTTCGGGACCTGCTGGAGGAACTGCGTCCGTTCATTCCCGGTGTAGTGAACCGAGTTCAGGACAAAATGCTAACGGCCTAGGATCTGAGGCCTGGAATCGGGGCCGGAGAGCTCGCTTTCATAGTGCTCTACCAGCATGGCCTGTTGATGGGCCACTTTATTCAGTACCCGGAGTTCTTCGTCCAGTACTTTTTCTCTTTGGATAGGGTCGTTGCTGAATGATAGTCGCTTGCGGTTCCGGTTAACATCTAGGATCTTTTGAATAGTTTGATTCAAGGCTATCCGGGCTCTGATGAGCCGGCGTTTCATGGATCTTTGCGTCATTCCTTTCGGATTTGGTTAGGAATTTTAGTAAACTGCTTTTAGTTTACCTGATTGGGCGTTTGATTGCAAATAAAGGTGTTTTCTATTCCTATCTGTTTTTCCTTCCGATTAAAAACGAAGGCGAATAACTAAAAGTGTGTACCTCCCGGTTTTAACACCATAAAGAACTTTTTTTGGTTTACGTGATGATTTCAAAACTTAATTTTCGAACAGCCCGTTGCGAAACTACGAAATATTAACAACATAGCCCAGAATTTGGATCGCAGAATAGTGTTAAATTAAGCCTGAAAGGGTAGTGCCAGGACAATCGGGTGTCATTCAGATTTCTGGCCCCCTGGCAGTTATTCTCCCCCAACGCGTCCGGCCTCTTCCTCCAGGCCGGTTTTTCGCTTTCTCGATTGCACGTTTTCATTGCCGAAGCGGTAGCTGAGGCTCAGGCTGGCGCGCCGGCTGTCCCACCGGCCACTGCCGATGGCGGTCAGGCCGTCGAAAGTAGACTGCCCGTCCCATCCGGATTCATAGAAAACGTCATCTACACTCAGGCGGGCATTCAGGCGGTCCTGGAGGAACTTACGTTGCAGCCCCAGGCTAAGGCTCCACAGAGATTCATACTCAAACACCCCTCCCCAGACACCCGGGCCGGAATAGTACCCGGAGATCTCCCCTTTGAAGCTGGCAGGCAAGTTGAAGGTGTGTTGCTGATAGATGTTGTACGTGAAAGCTTGAAGGTCGACAATAGCGCCTTCCCCAAAATCGGCCTGGTTATCCAGGTAGGAGGCACTGATGTTGAAGTAGGCATTCCACCCCTTTGTCAATTGCACGGGCGCGCTGGCATTAAAGCTGAAGATGTTTTGCTCCGCCAGGTTGGCCCAGGTAATAAAGCCTGCCCGGGGGTCTTCTTCGTCCGGAGCGATCAGCCGGGTGATCTGGCCGGTGGTGCGGCTGTAGGCCAGTTTGAAGTTGTAGCGATAGGCCAGGGTATAGCCCAGTTCCAGGTTGTTGACGATCTCGGGGCGTAAGAAGGGATTGCCTCTTTCGTAGGAAAGCTGGCTAACCTGATTGTTGAAGGGGTTGAGGACGTTGTAGTCTGGCCGGTTGATGCGGCGGCCGTAGTTGAAGGACAGGGTATTTTGGGAGGATACCTGCCAGGTGAGGCCGGCGGAGGGGAACCAGTTGATGTAATTGAGCTTTACCGGCGGTTCCTGCAGCTCTGCCAGGAAGGCCTGGAGGTCACCTTTAGCGTCGGTTTGTTCGGCGCGCAGGCCGGCAGAAAAGTTCCACTTTTCTCCCAGCGGGCGAGCGTAATTGAAGTATCCGGCATAGACATTTTCCTCGTACCGGAAGAGGTTGGACCTCCGGCCGTTCAGCTCCGGGTTGCCATTCAGGACATCGAAAAACAGAAAGGTATTATCGGAAACCACCCGGCTCAACTTCGAGCCTGCGCTCAGCTTGCCGCCCCACAATTCGTCCTCATAATCAACATTGAAAGTATAAATATCGATGTCGGTAGGCGTATCAAAGCTATTGATGACCTCGGTAAGCACTTCGGATTCGGAGGCATCGTAGTAGCGGTTGGGCTGTAGGCGGCGGCTGTCGTTTTCGTACCTGCCGTAATCGAGGTCCACATTCAGGCTCCGTCCGTTCTTATTGTCAAACCGGTAGTTGAGGTTGATGGTGTTGTTCCTTCTGCCGTCATCCGCTGAATTGAAAGCTACCAGTATGCTATCGGCCTGTGCCGGGGTGAGCTGGCTGGCGATGGCGATCCGGTTGATCGACCAGCGGTCTCCGCTCATCTCCATACCGCTGGCCATAATACCCAGGGTATGTTGATCTGCCAGGAAAAAGTCGGCTCCGGCCCGATAGTTGTAGTTTTGCCATTGGTAGCGGCTATTGTTGATCTCGTCCAGCTGGAGTCCATTCTGGAAGTTCAGGAAGTCCATATCGTGGTAGTTCTTACCATCGGCTACTCCCGCGGTAGCGAAAGCATTGAAGGCGCGGGAGCGGTAGTTGCCACTGGCGTTGGCGTTGGCACGGGCATATCGCCCCTGGCTGTAGGTTACACTGGCGGTGCCGTTCGCGCCCAGGTTTTTGTCCTTTTTGAGCCGAATGTCGATAATACCGGCATTGCCTTCCGCTTCGTAACGGGCGCCGGGGTTGGTGATGATCTCAATGCGGTCGATCTGTTCGGCGGGAAGGTTCTGCAGGTAATTGCTCAGGTCCTGTCCGGTAAGCGGCAGGCGTTTCCCGTCGATGTAAAGCAGTACGCCCGACCGGCCCAGGACATTGATGTTGTCGTTGTTGTCAACCGTCACTCCCGGCGCTTTCCGCAGCAGGCTTATGGCATCTGACCCCACGCTGTTGATGGTGCCATCCACGTTGAATACCGTACGGTCGGGTTTGACTTCCACCATGACCCGGGAAGCGGTGACAGTGGCCTCCTTCAGTCCGATGGTAGCTGAAGAGAAGGCCAACCGGCCGAGGTCGAGTTGTTGGCTGCCGGCCAGCTGAATGTCCGTTATCCATAAGTCTGGAGCCCCCACGTAGGTAGCCTTGAGGAAGTAGCTTCCGGTGGCAATACCACGGAGGGCAAACAGCCCGGCTTCGTCACTGGCGTCTGCTTTGTACAAGCTGCTGTCAGCGGTATGGTAAAGGATAATGTTGGCGAAAGCAGCCGGCTGGCCATCGGCATCCCGGATCTGTCCACGAATGCCGGCGGATTGCGCCTGGACGCTCAGGCAGGCGTAAAGGAGTACAAGGGTAAGTGTGTGTCGCATGTCTTCTTAGGGTGATTTCTTAATTAAAAATGGGACAAAAACAGCCGACAATTATCGCAAAAAGTCGATGGGCCGCTTAATTTTTTCGGCCAACGGCGCCTATCAGTCCTTGAGCGATGGTATTCACCGGGGCCGGAATATGGTGTGGCCGCTGAATTTCCGAAAAGAAAATACGGTTTCTGTACATCTCAAATCCAGGATAATGGGTTTTCTTTAAAAGGAAGGCCTTTGAGCTACCGGAAAGCAAAAAGAAAACCAGTAATATGAGACTACTTGAAAAGATCCTCCTGGCTACCGACCTGTTCCCATCCACCCACAATGTGGTCGAAAATGCGATAACCGTTGCCCGGGCGTTCCATTCCACCATAACGCTCCTGCACGTATTGCCGCAGAATATCGGCAATGAGAAAGCCAAAAAGCTGCTGGAAGAAACGGCAAAAAAACACCTTGCCGATATCAATACGCGGATCAATAAGGAAGGCATAAGCACTGCGGAGCCTCTGCTCGATTGGGGCGATCACTGTGAAAAGATCGTAGCCGCCGCCCATCGCCTGGAGGCCAACCTCGTACTTATCGGCGCCGGGGAAAGGGACCACGGCCAGAAATTACGGCTGGGCACCTCGGCGGAAAAGATCATCAAATTGTCCGAACAACCCGTTTTCGTGGTAAAACCGGAAGACGGGCTTTCCATAAAAACCATATTATGCCCCGTCGACTTTTCCGACCCGTCCAGGCGGGCGCTGAAGGATGCCATCATATTTGCCCGCCGTTTCGGGGCGGAGCTGATCATCCTGAGCGTTTACAAACCCATTACGGCCAGTGCCTTTAGTTTTATGTACGACTGGGAGGAGGAGAACACCCGCATCGCTTTCAAGCATATTGCCCAGTTCAATGAGTTCCTGAAAGAGTTCAACCTCAAGGACGTCAACTGGAGGAAAGAGGTGCGGAGGGGTAAGCCGGAGGCCGAAATTCTCGCCGAGATCAAAGAGTCGAATATCGACCTGTTGATCATGGGCACCACTGGGCGCAGCGGCCTGAGCAGGGTGATGATCGGCAGTGTGACGGAAAATGTGATCCGCGACGTGCCCTGTACCTTTATCACCACCAAAACCCAGGACGTCATTCAGCTTCAGATCGAAAACAGGATCCGGGATATCGAAAGCCATTACAACATCGCCGTCCAGCTCATGAAGGACGGGTTCTACAAAGAATCCATCAAT
Organism: Lewinellaceae bacterium; assembly: GCA_020636405.1. Lineage (GTDB taxonomy): Bacteria > Bacteroidota > Bacteroidia > Chitinophagales > Saprospiraceae > JACJXW01. Next base: position 2,359,006 of record JACJXW010000004.1, read on the forward strand.
GAATTTGAAACCTGCCTGAAGATCAACGATATGCATGTGCCGGCTATCCATGGGATCGCCAAAGTGTATGATAAGCTGGAAAAACCGGAGATGGCAGAGAAATACCGGAAGCTGGCCCGGGAAGTGCTCCGGCGGATATGGGACAGCAAGATCGAAGAGGAGATTCGGAAGTATTATAGCTATTAAAAAAAATGTTATTTTATCTTCTTTAGACTCATATTAGCAGAAAAACTAAATTTAAACACGTTCTTAATCCCTAACAGCTTTCTCTATGCAAAAAATTCTGGTTCCGACTGACTTTTCCGCAAACGCTGAAAACGCCATTAAGTTCGCTATCGAGATCGCAAACAGATCCGGAAGCGAGATACTCCTGCTTCACTCCTTTCTCATCAGCAGCCGACGAGCTGATGTTATGAAAAATATGGGGAAAACGGTCAGGAAGGAGGCGGAAGAGAAAATGTGGAAGGCAATCCTTCAATTCAGGAAGATGTTGAAAAATGATGCCTCGATCCGGGGAGAGGTAATGGTGGGGCATGCGGTGGACAATGCAGCCTATTGCGCGAAAAAAGAAGCGTGCAGCCTCATCGTTATGGGCACCCAAGGGGCTACAGGGGCGCTGGAGGTGTTCATAGGGAGTACAACGGGAGGTGTAATGAAGAACGCCGCTGTGCCGGTCCTGGCTATCCCTTCGAAATACGAATACCGGCCCCTAAATAATATTGTGCTTGCAATCGATAACCAACCGCTTCCTTCCCGGGAGGTATTCACTCCATTGCAGCAACTGGCCGCCAGCTACGAAGCGAATATCAACATTTTCCACCTCCGGGTGGATGGAGTAGAAAAGGGCATAGATGAAAAGGTGTATACCTATCTCGAAGGCCTGCAGGTGAACTTCCATGAAGAGTCTGGCGATTCAGATGTTCACGAGCGCATCAATGCCTTTGTAAAAGAGGCGAATGCCAGCCTGCTGTGCATGGTGAGGAGGAAACGGGGCTTTTTTGAAAGCCTTTTTAAAGGCAGCGCTACCCTCAAACAAGTTTACAACAGCCCGGCGCCATTGTTGGTATTGACCGGCGACTGACGCACCTCTTGGCGGTTCGGCCTTTAGAGCATGTTTGGAGGCCAATCTTTGAGCTGCAAAGGCCACTTTTTTGATGATACTTCGTTGCTTTTCTTGACCGTACCAAAGGGTACGCTCTTCAAAAAGACGCCTCGTTTCATCAAAAAATTGACTCTTTTCGCTTGCAAACCCGGCCTCCAAACATGCTCTTAAAAAACAGCCGGCCGTAGTTTACCTGCTTTTACAGCCCGGCATTGATAATAAACGTCGCCGCGAACGCCACGATCGCATACAATTCCGGAAAAACGGCCAGCACCATAGTCTTGCCAAACACATCGATACCCGAACCGATACTGGCAATGCCGTTGGCGCAGATCTGTCCCTGCCGGATGGCGGAGATCAGACAGACCAGCCCCAGTGCGAAACCGGCGGCAAGTATGGCCATGCCCTGCAGCAAGGTGGTGCCCGCCGAGAGCACACCCGAACTGTTGATTATGAAAAAGCCGGCAAAGCCGTACAACCCCTGAGTGCCGGGCAAGGCGCTCAGCAGCATGTAACTGCCGAATGCTTCTTCATTTTTTTTCAGCGCGCCGATGGTGGCATTGCCTCCGATAGATACTCCGATGGCACTGCCGACGCCTGCCAGGCCTACCATGAGGCCTAATCCGATATATGCGAGAACGATTCCTACTTCCATATTTGCTGATTCTATGTTTATCAATGCTTTATTTTGTCATTTTGCTTTTTCCTTCGAAAACGGACGATAGGGTTTTCCGCCTCCCGAAAAACCGGCGCTTTTGTAAAACTCTACGAAAGTGAGGCGCAGAGGGTGGACAAAGGACCCCAGGGAGGAGATCAACAGGTTGGCGCCATGCCCCACGATCAGGAACACCACGAAGAGCACCGGCCCCAGATAGGGAATGCCCTCCTTAATCTGCAGAGAGATGTCATTGACCACGAAACCCAGGATGGCACTGGAAATACCCAGGGCGAATAAACGGATGTAGCTCAGGAGGTCGCCGAAAAACCCAGTAATGCCGTACAGCTCCCAGATGCCTTTGCCCAGCCGGCCGAAAAAGCCCGCTTTGGGGTCATTGAACAACAGGATCAGGCCCACCCCCAGCCAGGCGGTGTAGGTAGATACCGCTCCTGTCCGTTTCAGTACCGCCAGGTCGAGGATACTCAGCAGCAGGATGATCCACCCGTAGGTGGCAATGGAGTAAAGGAAGCCATACTGCCGGGCCTTGTTATAGGCCTGAAGGAAAAGGCCGAAAAGGATCTGCACCATACCCAGGATCAGCGCCAGCTGAAAAGCCTGGTTGCTGTCGATCATGAAATTTCGGATGCCGCCGAGCCAGGTGAATTGCTCCTCGAGCAGGTTAATGCCGAAAACGGTGCCGGTCAGAACCCCAAAGATGATGGTGCCAATGCCCAGGAACTGGGCCAGGGAGAGCACCGGTTTGAACTTCTCTCTGGCACGCAGCTTATAAAGGGAGGCCCCCAGCAGGACCACCATCCCGTAGCCGGCGTCCCCCAGGCAGAAGCCAAAGAACAACATGAAGAAGGGCGCGAAATAGGGGGTCAGGTCCACTTCCTGGTAGGCCGGCAGGGAAAACAACTCGCCAATGGGCTCGAACAGGCGGGAAAAGGCCGAATTCTTCAACAGGACGGGCGGCTTGTCCTCCGGGGTGGGCTTCGCCGAGAGGAAGAGGGCCCGGCGTTGCTCGCAAAACCGGACAATATCCTCTTCCCTGTTCACCGGGGCAAAGCCTTCCAGCATCATGACGGCATCTTCCACCGCCTTGCGGGTGTTTTCCACCACCGTTACCAGTTGTATGCCCTCTTCTACTTTCGCTAATGCTTCTTCCAGTGCCGGCTGGGCCATCAGCGTGAAGTTATCGAGTTTCTTATCGATGGCGTCGATCTTGAGCTGCAAGGCCTCGCTTCTGGACACCAGGCTACGGAGGCTTACCTCCGGGGCGGGGATCTCCTCGGCATCGATCGAGAGGGGTTCCTCCGTTGGCGTAACCGTGATGAAGTAGATATTGGGAGGGATCGTATTGATGATCTCCAGGGGGTACTTCTGTTCCCATTCCGGGTCAAATTTTCGGGCCGGGCAGATGAAGAGCCGAACCTTCAGCCCGCCTTGTTCCAGAAGGCGAAGCGAAGCGGGGGAAAAATCACCCCATGGTTTCAGGAAGAGGGCTTCCTTCTGCAGGGCGTTCAGTTCCTGTTGCAGGCTTTCCTGCTGGTCGGTGAGCTCCTGGAAAGTACGGGTGATGGCAATGCCGCCGCTTTCCGACAAGGGCTCCCCTTCGGTTTTGGGAACAATGCGGTGGCGCAGGGCCGCCAGTGTGTCCCGGATGTCTTTCTGCAACCGTATCCTGCGCAGCAGTTCTTCAGATGGCTCCGTTTCCTGATATTTAACGTGTAGCACGCCCAGGCCCCGCAACTCATCCAGAAAACCGATGTAGTCTGAATGATGCACCAGAAAAATATATTTCTTCATGGGCACGATCATAGCGTCTGTTTTTTATCCTGTTGACGTTTTTTGACGATCTTCTGAGCCGACTTGGCGAGGTTCTCCTCATCCTCCAGAAACCGCTTGATCTTTCGAATAGCGTCCTCATAGCCAGGTATCTGCACCTTCTCGTAGAGGTTTACCTTCTGGGTGGCTCTCCGCCGTGCATGGTCGAGGATCTCCATTTTCCGATAGGATATCTTCTTACGGGCGGCAATAGCGGCGAGCTCTTTCACCAGTCCAATGCCGGCGGCAAACCAGGCCGGCCGGTTGTAGAGGCTGAATGGATACTGCTCAAAATCTATCTCACCCGGTACCGGCACGCTCACTCCTGCCACTTTCCTGGCCATGATCTCTACCCGGCCGGCTCCCAGCAGGCCGGGGTCGAATTCTTCCCATAGACGGGCCATATCGGCCTGTTGTGCCATCTTTTCGGCAAGCAGGCGCTCCATATCCTCCGCTTCCCGCCGGGCCTTTTTGACCTCGATACGCAGGGCCGCTTCCTTGTTTTTCAGGATGGGCAAAGCATTCTCCCGGATCCGAAGCTGCTTGTTCATTTCCTGAAGGGAGGTTTTGTTGTATTGAAATCTGATGGCCATCTGGCTCGTTATTCGTTATTCGTTATTCGTTATTCGTAGATTTGATCGTTGATTCGTCCCAACTTCCCCACGTCCCAACTTCCCCACGTCCCAACTTCCCAACTTCCCAACTTCCCCACGTCCCAACTTCCCAACTTCCTATTCATAATACCCTTACTACCCTCGGCCCACCGTCAGTCCGCTTTCCAATATTTGTCCATCAGTTCCTGTTTCATGCCCACCTCGGCCTGGGAGAAATAGCGGGCGAACAATTCCCACCCGATCTCGAGCATTTTTTCGGTATCGATATTCACGTCGATGGCCAGGAGCCTTTCCGAATAAGCGCGGGCAAACTCCAGCGCCCGTTCGTCGTAGTCGGTCAGGTCGAAGCCGTTTTCCAGCTTGGTGCGGGCGTTGGCGGCATCGGCATAGAGGCGCACTGCGGCGTTCATCACCTGTGGGTGGTCTGCCCGCGTTTTTTTGCCGATCACCAGTTGCTTGAGGCGCGACAGGCTGCGGAAGGGGTCGACGATAACCTTTCCGATCTCGGTATCGCGCCGCAGGAAGAGTTGCCCCTCGGTGATGTATCCGGTATTGTCGGGTATGGCGTGGGTGATGTCTCCCCCCGATAAGGTCGTCACGGCAATGATGGTGATCGACCCGCCGGACTCAAATTGAACGGCCTTTTCGTACAATTTGGCGAGGTCACTGTACAGGGACCCAGGCATACTGTCTTTGGATGGGATCTGGTCCATCCGGTTGGAGACGATGCTCAGCGCGTCCGCGTAAAGGGTCATATCGGTGAGCAGCACCAGCACTTTTTCATTCTTTTCCACGGCGAAATACTCGGCTGCCGTTAGTGCCATATCGGGCACAAGCAGGCGTTCCACCGGCGGGTCTTCGGTCGTGTTCACAAAGGAGACGATGCGGTGCAGGGCGCCGGCGTTTTCAAAAACATTTTTGAAATAGAGGTAATCGTCGTTGGTCAGGCCGATGCCGCCCAGGATGATCTTGTCGGCCTTGGCGCGCATGGCCACCATGGCCATCACCTGGTTGAAGGGCTGGTCGGGGTCGGCAAAGAAGGGGATCTTCTGGCCGGTGACCAGGGTATTGTTCAGGTCGATGCCGGCAATACCGGTTGTGATTAGTTCGGAAGGTTGTTCTCTGCGCACCGGGTTGACGGAAGGGCCGCCGATCTCCCGTTCCTCCCCTTCGGCTTTCGGGCCCCCGTCGATCGGTTCGCCATAGGCGTTGAAAAAACGGCCGGCAAGGGCTTCTCCCACCTTCAGGCTGGGCGCTTTGCCCATAAATACGACCTCTGCGTTGGTCGCAATCCCTTCGGTACCGGCAAAGACCTGTAGCGTCACCCTGTCGTCGATGATCTTTACGACCTGGGCGGCTCTGCCCGCCACCATGGCCAGCTCTTCATAACCAACGCCGGACGCCCGTATCGTACAGGTGGCCTTTGTGATCTCTTCAATTTTTGTATAAATGCGCTGAAAGGCTCGTGTTTCCATCTCAACCGGTTTTTCTTTCTTCGAGGATCTGGCGCAGTTCTTCTTCGTACTGCCGGAACCCTTCGGACTCGAATTCCGAATAGTTCATCTGTTTGAGGGTGGCGATCACCCGCTTGAAATAGGGGTTGACCTCCTCGTAGCTATCAAAGGACAGGTTCGTGCCTGTCACTTCCAGGATCTTGTCGGCCATGTATTTCTGGCGCCGGATGGGCGTTCGCGCATCGACAGGGTCGAAGGCGTCCTGCTGCAGGATGATCTCATCTACGGCCTCCGCCTTCCAAAACACCAGGTGGGTGTCGATGGATACGCCGTCATCTCCCAGGATATTGATCTGTTCGGCGGCTTCCTTGCCGCGCAAAAGAATGTTTTTCAGCTGCTCCACCAGGTTAATCCAGTTGGGGGCGATCTTTTCGTTTAGGGTTTTCTGGAGTTCGGGATATTCCAGGTACTTGGAATAGCTCTCGATGGGGTCGATGGCGGGGTAGCGCTTGCTGTCGGCCCGCTGTTGGGAAAGGGCATAGAAACAGCGGGCTACCTTTTTGGTCGATTCGGTGACCGGCTCTTTGAGGTTGCCGCCGGCAGGAGACACCGTACCGATGAAGGTGATGGAACCGGTCTGCCCGTTGTTCAGGTAAACGATACCGGCCCGGGAGTAGAAGTTGGAGATGATGGCCGGCAGGTCCATGGGGAAGGCGTCGGGGCCGGGCAGTTCTTCCATTCGGTTCGACATTTCCCGGAGGGCCTGCGCCCAGCGGGAGGTGGAGTCGGCCAGCAGCAGTACCTTGAGTCCCATGGAGCGGTAGTACTCGGCGATGGCCATTGCAGTATAAACCGAGGCTTCGCGGGCGGCCACCGGCATGTTGGAGGTATTGGCGATGATGGTGGTGCGTTCCATGAGCTTACGGCCGGTCCAGGGGTCGTCCAGTTCCGGGAACTCGGTGAACAGGTCGACCACCTCGTTGGCCCTTTCACCACAGGCGGCCACGACCACGATATCGGCCTCGGCCTGTTTGGAGATGGCCTGCTGCATTACGGTCTTGCCACTGCCAAAGGGGCCGGGAATAAAGCCGGTGCCCCCTTCCACGATGGGGTTGAGGGTATCGATGGTGCGCACTCCGGTCTCCAGCAGTTTGAAGGGGCGGGGTTTGCCCTGGTAGGCCTTTACGGCTCTTTTCACCGGCCACTGCTGCATCATGCTCACGGGGATCTCCTGTCCGCGGCTATCGGTAAGTATTGCGATGGTTTCCGTTACCGGGTATTCGCCCGGCCCGGCGAGGGATTGTAGGGTATACTGTCCTTCCAGTTTGAAGGGCACCATGATCTTGTGGGGAATGCTGTTTTCCCGGACCTCGCCCAGCCAGCTGCCGGCTGTTACTTTTTCGCCTGCCTGGGCCAGGGGCGTGAAGCCCCATTTTTTTTCGGTATCGAAAGCGGCGGTATATTCCCCTCTTTTCAGGAACACCCCGGTCATGGTGTTGAGGTCGTGCATCAGCCCGTCGTAGTTTTTAGAGAGGATGCCTGGCCCCAGGGTAGCTTCGAGCATGTGCCCGGCGAAGTCGACCTCCATTCCTGGCTGCAGGCCGCGGGTGCTTTCAAATACCTGGACATAGGCCTTGTCTCCAAGCACTTTGATGACTTCGGCCATCAGGGGCGTGTCGGAGTGCCGGATGAAGCAGATCTCATTCTGGGCTACCGGCCCGTCCACCTGGACAATGACCAGGTTGGCGATGATCCCGCTTACTTTTCCTTTGGTGTGTTGGGCAGTATCTTTCATGTCAGGGCAAACGTTTTTGGAAACTCAAAACTATTTTCCAGGGTTCCGACCAGGTGGCCGATCACTTGCCGGCCTCTTTCGGCATCCATTCGGGTCCATCGGTGGAGGATGAGCCATTTGATCAAATAACCCAGTACGGCCTCCACGGAGAAGTAATGGAAAGTATTTAATTCGTCAATGTAGTTCCATTTGATCCGGTCGATGGCCTTTTCGCGGTCCATCAGCTTGTCTTGTTCCAGGGCGTGTAGGAGCTTGTCGAGGAAGGGCAGTTCGGCGGCGAGCCCGAAATCGCGGGCGTGGGATTTCCGCAGGGCGGCCGTCACGTCATTTTCGCCGATCAGCTGTCCGTCTGTCTTCAGGCGGTATTCCCGGATGTTCCAGGCTGCCAGGGTGTTTTTGAGGTAGTTCTCGAAGAGGAACCACTGATGCAGGAAGCCGTCGGTTTGCTCCAGGAGGTACTCCAAACCAAGGCGTGCCAGTTGGTTCTCCCAGCTCATTGCCGGCCAGAACGGCTCCTCGTTTTTGTAGGCCTGATGGAATCGGGACATGTAGTCCGGAAGCTGGCCCGGTTCTTTCAGCCCTTCTTCCATCCTTTCCCGCGAAAATTGGCCGTGGGGTTCCCAGGGTTTGTCTTCCTTTTGAATAAGGTTTAACAGGTTGCGGTTGTCTGCCGGCAGGAATATCAGCCGGGCGAGCTGAAGGTCTTCCGGAAGAAGCGATAGCCGGAGTTCCTCCATCAGCTCTGGCAGGGAGAGGGGCACTTTACTTTGCTCCATGGCCATATCGGGCAGCCCGGAAACCAGATAGTAATAATTCCGCTTTTTCAGGCCTGACACCAAAAAGCGGGTGCTGTTCTTTTGGTTTCCGGTGGAATAGGCTGCTATCTCAGGCATTGGAGAAGACATGCGGTACTTTTTTGTCGTCAAAGAATGACATTAGTTATCGCCATAGAGTAGCGCTTTGGTTTTGGGGCGCAGGTAGTCGGTAAAGAAAGTTTCGAAATCTTTATCCGTAAAGGAGATGACGTAACGTCCGTCGGCAGGGCCGATGCGGAAGCCGTTACTGAGCCGGTTGTCAAAATTGACCAGCAGGGGCCCGTTGAGGGCTGCCCGGGTTTTTTCCGTGAAGTATTGTCCGAGCGTTTTTTTATCCTCTTCAGGGAGCAGCAGGGACAAGCCCTCCCGTGCATCCTGCCCGGGTTGCCATTTTTGGATGAGCGTTTCGATGGCCTTTTTGATGAACTCCTGGTCGGAGAAGGCCTTTTGCACGGGTTCGCTGACGGCCTCGGTAATGATGAGGTGGCTGATCTGCTGTTGAAGAACGTGAATGGATTGCTGAGCGGATAGCCGGAGTTCGGAGGCAACGTTGCGCCGGAGCTCTTCGGCTTCCTCCTGCGCCTGCTCGCGGATCTCGCGGGCTTCTTTCAGCGCCTCTTCCAGTATGCGTTCGGCCTTTCGTTCGGCATCCCTGACAATGGTGGAGGCTACTTCCTGTCCCTTGGCTACCCCTTCGGTATAGATCTTATCCAGCAGATCCTGGAGTTTTTGTTCCATAGCGTGAATTAGCTGGTAAAAGAAAACATTTACTGTGGTTTTACGGTTTTTCGGCCTTATGGTTGGGCCAGTAAAGGCCCTTCAGCCACAATACCAGAATACCACTAAACCAAAATACCCAATATTAACTCAAGACACTAAAAATAACTTTTTTTCCTCCGGTTACTGATGACATTAGTAGTACGAAGAGGTGATACTAGTCATCGTTTTTTGGGAATATATGTGCTAAATTATGGCTGTGCACCTTCTTTTGATCCAAGAAGCCGGAAGAACCGGGAGGGGGGCTGAAAAATAACCGGTTTTTCAAGACGGGCTCCAAGCCGGTTTAGAGTGAGCAAATTGAATACCTGTCTTTGGCCATGCCGTAGTATCCACTTTCAAACTCTATGCCTATGAAAAAGATCCTGGTTCCCACCGACTTCTCAGAAAATGCCATGAACGCATTTCTGTTGGCCAAGGAATTGGCCTGTGCCTTTAAAAGCCAGCTCACGCTACTGCATACCTTTCAGGTCCCTCAACGTTCGGACATGCTCATTTCCCTGGATGACGTCCTTCGGGAAGAGGCGGAGAAGGATATGGCAGCATTCCTGGATAAAGCTGCCGTGAACCTGCCGGTGGAAATAAAGATCGTCAAAGGCAGCGCTGTACATGTCATTGCCGAAACTGCTGAGGCAGAAAAATACGGCCTCATCGTCATGGGCACCAAGGGTGCCAGCGGACTGAAGGAAGTCTTTCTCGGCAGTATTACAGGAGGCGTTATGCGGCACACCAATGTGCCGATTCTTGCTGTTCCGGATAATTTCACGCCCCGGCCGATCAAGACGATCGCTTTTGGCGTAGCCAATCTGGAACTGTCGGGCGAAGAGATCGTGGAACCCCTGAAGGCCCTGGCAAGCCAGTTCGATGCCAAGCTATTTATCTATCACAGTGCAAAGGGCGCAGAAGATCTGGATAAGGCCCGGCTGATGGAAACGGTTAGCTGGCTGAATGGCCTGCACCATACATTCCATCTGGAAGAAGAGAAAGAGAACCTCCATGAAAGCCTGAAGGCATTTGTAAAGTCCAAAGGCGCAGATATGCTCTGCCTCGTGCGCCGCAAACATGGCTACATCGGTTTCTTTGAACGGCTCTTCAAAACGAGCGTAACGCTCAATGAGGTCTTCCACTGTGAACTGCCGCTGCTGGTGCTGCACAGTGAGTGACAAGAAGCTAATGCAGCTTCTCCGGCCCCTCGGAATCGTTGTGTAACTGCCAGCGTTCGTCCTGGATGGATTTGTAGATGATCTCATAATCCAGCCCTTCATCCAGTAATTTTTGGAGATTTTCGGTTATCAACCGGTAATCCTCCTCTGAATTTCTTACGCCGAACACATTGTATACGGAATTGGCGGGAATAGCCATCCCCCTGTCCAGGCTGGAAGAAGATAGGAACTTTACGCTGTCCAATCCAGGAGCGATCGACCGTAGAAAGGTAAACAGATGGTTGTCGTAGTCGGCCAGGTTATAATTTTTTCCCTTATAGATCAGCCTCACCGACTCTATGATCGCCGGGCCCACCCCGTGGTTCTTTAAGTTCAATTCGAAGTGATAATCCGAAACATCATTGGTGGTGGAAAGGTCCAGATAAGGCATGATGGAAATGTAATTCTGCCTGCTCATAATATTGGTCTGATAGATGAAGATGATCAGCGTGATAAAGCTGATGCTGATGGCGGAGAGGCTGAGCAGCTTATCGGAGTTCCACTTTATCTTGGCCCTGGGCATTTTGTAGGTCATTGGTTCGGGCTCAAATGTAGTAAAATTTTCAGAGGCCCTGCGGGTGGTTGCTCTGGGGTGTGTATAACAAATTGAACAGTCAAACGGCTAAATGCTTGCCAAACCCCGTACGCCGTCGGCCGAAGCCTATGGCGTAGGGCCGAGGGGTGATATATAATTGCCTGGGGCAACGCCCCGGGAAGAAAAAGGCAGTTGGCCCTGAGCCCTGTAAGGGCGGCACCCTGCTTGTTTCGCCCCTTCGGCTCGCCGCTAAAGGCTATGGCCGACGGAGGCAGGGCTCGGCCACCAATATTATCCTAACCGGGGGCGTTGCCCCCGGCTGGAATATCCCGCCCTTTCAGGGCTTTTTAGCCCCAGATTCGCATATAGTATATATCGGGCTATCGCCTGCCGATATATAGGATGGGGAAAGCGCCTTCTGTGGCGCTCTCCCCATTGTTTTTTCTTTTCTGACTCGGAATTGAAAAGGTAAAAAAGGTAAAAAGGCTAAAAGTTAACTGCCCCTGGCGCCTGTGGAATGATCTATAGCAATACGCTGACTATTCCATAGACCTGGCTAGGCGAAAACCAACGTAGCTGTAGCGGCGGAATATGTTTCCGCCACTGCGATGAGAGCAAATAAGTTTGTCCGGGCTGCTGTCAAATGCCCCGCCACGCTTCACACGGCCGAAGCCATCCAAAGGGCCGGTATAGTCAACTGGTGGGTTGTCAGGGTACTCACCAAACCAATCCCAGCACCATTCCCAGACGTTTCCGCTCATGTCATATAGCCCGAGGCTATTGGGGACGAAGCTGCCTACCTCCGTCGTCCTTCGTCGATATACCCCTTCTTTGGAATAGGGTTTCTTGTCTTGGGCGCTGCCATCAAAATTGATCTCTTCCGGGTCGGCAATATCCTTCCCGTTGCCAAAACGCACTTTCTGGCCTCGCTGGCGAGCGGCGTATTCCCATTCAGCTTCCGTGGGGAGGCGGTAGCCATTAGCCTTTAGATCTATCACATTCTCCCAACCGTCGGCATCCCTGCTTGTGGCCTTCTTGTATCCCATATGACGGCTCAGCCAGGAGGCATATGCCACTGCATCATACCAAACTACATTAACCACGGGGTTATCTCCATCCATACCCCCGTAGGGGCTTTTATAGTCCTTACCAGTAGCCTGGCAGAACAGGCCATACTGCCACCAGGTGGTTTCATATTTTGCGATTTGGAAATTGCTGACGGTAGCAGGATGTAGTTTTTCGTCGTAGCCACTGGCACTTCCCATCTGAAAAGTCCCCCCTTCCACCACCACCATTACCGGGTAGTAGCGCGCCCAGAGGGTGTTGAAAGTGTTTTTGTCAAAAAGCTGGATAGCATCCCTTAGCTTTTGGCGGGCAGCGGCAGTGTCCCGGGGCAGGCTCTGGAGACGTGCCGCCACGGCCCTGCTGTTCACCAACTGCGCGGCAGAATTGAGTAAGTCCACTGCCCGTTCTGGCTGGCCGGTTTCTCCAAACCAGAAGGCCAACTCGAGATAGGCTTTTGCGGCCTCTTCTTTTGAAACGTTAAAGGCAGTGGCGGCTTTGATCTTTTCCACAGCCGCTTCGTATTCGAGTCTCCGAATTAAGGTGTGGATAAGTTCGAGATAGGCTTTGGCGACATCACTTTTTGGAACGTTAAAGGCAGGAGCGGCTTTGATTTTTTCGACAGCCGCTTCGTATTCGCGTTCCAGGATTAAGGTGTGGACAAGCTCGAGATAGGCTTTTGCGGCCTCTTCTTTTGAAACGTTAAAAGCAGGAGCGGCTTTGATCTTTTCCACAGCCGCTTCGTATTCGCGTTTCCGCATTAAAGTGTGGACAAGCTTGAGATAGGCTTTTGCGGCCTCTTCTTTTAATACGTTGAGTGCCGCGGCGGCTTTGATCTTTTCCAGGGCCGCTTCGTATCTAAGTTCTCCGATATCTTTTTCAGCATTTTCTAATAGGTTGCGGGCAACCTTGGTATTAGCTTCTTCAAGTTTATCCAATGCAGCCTGGGCCTCATCGCGCGCTGTGCTGGCTTGTTGGGCGTTTTCCTCGGCTTTCTGCCGTTCCTCCAGGGCAACCTTGGCCGAATCCTGGGCGGCTCCCTGGGCTATTTGCGCGACCAGGAACGCCCTCGTCGCTTCAGCCGCTGATGAGTCCGCTTCAATGCGTTTTTCTTCAGCAAGCCTGGTTTGGGCCTTAGCCTGGAAAGAAAAAAAGATGGCCACCACTGACGCCGCTATGGCCCCCAGGGCTATTACTGTCAGTGCACTGACCATAAAAGCCTTTCTCCGCGCCGTCGCCGCCACCTCTTTGCGGCTGTCCTTGATCAGTTGCAAGGCTTCCGGCTCCAGGCCCAATTTATCCACATACGGCTCGATCAGGTTCAATTGTCTTTCCGTAAACAAAGCCCGCGCCTCCGCCTTCAGCGCCATCTGGCTGCTGATCAGCCGCCGGATCTCCAGCATCGCGATCTCATCGTCGTTGCGGTGCTCGGCGATTCGGGCGGCCAGGCTGTCGTGGGCTACTTCGTAGCGGCCCTCATTTTCGTCGTAGCGCAGGATGCGGCTCTGGTCCAGGGCCTGCAGGCCGGCCCGGACGGCGGCTGCCGGGAGGTGCGCCAGCCGCTGCAGCAGGCTTTCTTCCAGCATGGGCTCCTTGGTGCCTTCCAGGGTGGCCAGGGGGGAGAGGATCTGCCAGACGGCATCCTCCGGCAGTCCGGGATATTGCCCGGCCAGGGCCTTCTGGATGCGCACGGCCTGCTCCTCCAGGAAGTCACGTAGGACGTCGCCGATATCGCCGATCTCCGCCAGGGCCTGGGGCGTAAACAGGGCGTCGGCCTGCCGGGCTTCGTCCCCTGTCACGTGCAGGTACAGCTTATCCAGGAACACCTGCAAGTAGGGCAGTTGAATCGCCAGAGTGTGGGCATCGCCCCTGATCTTCTGAAAGATGCCCTCCACGATAACGTCCTCCTGCCCGGCCGCCAGGTTGATATTGGAACCCTCGAGCGCCGCCGCCCCCCGGATGACCTGGCCCACCTTGTCCAGGTTCATGGGCTCCACGCGCAGCTTCTTGCGCAGCAACTGGGGCACAGCCCGCTCGAATTCGAACAGGTGCCCGAGGTACTCCTCCCGGATCACGAAGATCATCTTGACCGGCTGTCCAACAGACTGGATCTCCTGCACACTCTGAATAAACCGGGCCTGCTCGGCCTTGCTGCCCAGCACGTAAAGTTCTTCAAACTGGTCGAAGATCAGGTAGACAGGGCGGAAGTAACGGCGGTAAATATCCTGGATCTGCCGGCTCAGCGGCGAGCCGGTGGTTGCTTCTTCCTCTTCATCCAGCCAGGACAGGTCCAGATCGCTATCGGCGCCCTTTGCGCCGGCCGTGGCTTCATCCAGTTTCTGTTGCAGGGAAAGGTTGATGTCGCTGCCCCGCCGGATATTGAGGGCCAGCCAGTCGTGCGCCTGGAAGCGGCTGGCCAGCCCGCAATTGATCAGGCTGGTCTTGCCGGTGCCGGAAGCGCCGTACACCAGGAGGATGTCGCTCTGGAAGGCCATCTGGTAGAGGGCCTCTACTTCTTCGTCGCGCCCGAAGAAGATGTCGGTGTCCGCTTTGTTGTAAGCGTCGAGGAATTTGAAGGGGTAGCGTTTCGTCATTTCAGGTGTTTGGCAGCAAGTTGGGTGCAACTTCAAGTTGCGCCCTAACTTTCACTGGTCAAAAATCAAAATCATCCGTTTCGTCATCTATAAAATCGAAGTCCTCTTCCTCCGTAGTTGCCAACAGCGCCTTTTTCGCTTCCTGAAACTGCAGGAAAACCGAGTCCAGGTTGTAGGCGCGGCGTTTGTCGGCATCCAGCATCAGCTGGTTCATATCCTCGCCTTCCGTCCAGGTTTTCCGGTAGGTGATGTTCTCGTAGCTGTTGTCTTCCATGAACTGGTAATTGAGGCTGCCGTCGGCAATGTCCTGGTGGCTGTAGAAACACACTTTTGCGCCCACCTCGCCGGACAGGGCATTGACGTCGATCAGGAAAGGGAACAGGTTGATGCTCTGCTGGTAGCGCCCCTTGAACAGCAGGATGGCCTGGGTGCTGATGGGGGCATCCACGTAATTGACCCGCTCGGTGTTCACATTGCTTTTGCTGTCGATGCCCAGCACGGTATAGCTGTGCAGGTAGCGCGGCGGGGCATTGCGCATTTCATTGTAGGTGATGTTCTTGATGGATACCATGCGGTAAGCGGCCAGGAAGGCCAGCTTTTCCATCAGGAAGGCCAGCTGCCGCTCGGCCGCAAAGCAATCCGCCAGGGTAAACTGCCCTTTATCCAGGGCTTTGCCCAGTTCTTTGAGGCGGGTACAGGAACCGGCAAAGTCACCATCCGGCTCCATTTGCGGCAGCAGGCCTTCGAGCTCGGGCATCGGCCAATCGATCTTGTGCTCTTGGAAGATGTTCATCAGGGCCGTCAGCAGTTGGAGGTTGCCGGTAATATCCAGGCCGAATTCATCCTCGAAAAAGGCCCGCAGGGATTGGCGCCGGGCGTCACTCAGCTCGATGGCTTTTTCCTTTTGCCGGTCCCAAAGCTGCGACAGCAGGGCAAAGCTGAGCAGCTTGAGGGCCCGATGGGCGGTGAGGATGGCGTTTTCCAGGTAGCGCCTTTGTTTATCCTCCGAGTTGGGCTCCTTGCCGATGGCGAATAATTTGCGCAGGTGGATGCCCAGCACGCCCACAAAGCTGTAGGCCAGGATATCCTTGGCCTTATCGCTCACCCGCACCACCGATTCCCAGTCCGGGATGGCGCCGGCCTTTTCCAGGAATTTCTGGGCCGGGTTGCTGTAGGCCGGAAGGGCTTCGATGAGTTGTCGCGTCAGCACCTCATTGAAGGGCTTGTTTTCCTCGGCCACTTCGTCAGACAGCGTCCAATCCTCGTTTTGGGAATACAGCGTCCAGGGCGTTTCATTCCAATCGAAATTGCCGTCCTCCGGGAATTCAAAGACAACATCGCGGTTCTTCTTTTCCACTTTCACATTACCGGCCGTCTTGAGGTAGGCCATCGCCCGGTCGAAAGCCTGTCCGATGGTGGCGGGCTTATCGAAAGGCTGCGCCTGGTCGGCGCCGGCCAATGCCCGGTAGAACTGTTTGGCCAGGTTCAGCGCCGTGTCGTCCTCGATCGGGCAGCGGGTAGCGATCACCGAAGGCGCCCCGGCGGCCTTGAGCCCTTCCAGTTGAGGCAGGGTCGAGCAGCCGTTGAGGAAAACCAGTTGCAGGATGCCGTCCTCCACTTCGCGGCGGAACAGCTCGGCCAGCCCTCCGGCATGGCCGGTTTCGTTGCCGGAAAAATCTTTATTGAGTTGCAGCCCTTTTCCGCCGGCGTGCCCGGCAAAGTGAAAGATGGAGATGCGCCCCTGGTAGCGGTTGAATAAGCGAAAGATCTCGTCGATGCTGACCGAAGAGCGGGCAATGACTTTCAGGCGGTTGGTGTCGTTGTAGGCCTCCAGGGCCTCTTCGATGGTTTTGCGCTCCCGTTCTACGCTGGGAAGGAAGCTGTCCAGGTCGTTGGAGAACAGGACCAGGGCGATGGGTGGAGTTTTAGGCATCCAAATGAAGGGTTTATTTTCCTAAAAATAAGAAAAATAAATTGGCGGATATTTTTTTAAGTCAAAAGACAACTCCAGGTTGTCATTTGACGTGCGCCCCGTGAGCTGGCAACTTCAAAGTTGCCAGCTCACTTAATATGGAATGTCTAATAAAACGGCCCTTTAAATGGGCTATGCCCACTCCACCCAAAAGAATCATTTAGCCTACCAAAAGAGGCCAAAAAAGCCGTCCAAAAAATCAACGCCCAAAAAACTACAATTAGGGACGTTTTACTGAACTTCGCGACCAAACCATACTCGCGCTGGCGGGTGGTGCTTTCAGAAAACAGAACTCCCCGGCGCCGTAAGGCTACCGGGGAGCAAATTCAAGGTAATTGACACAAGTTCTTTATGGTTGATTTCACTGGCTCCATCAACCCCAGCAGCTAATTGCACATCGGAGCATTCTGCATATCGTTCCAGAATTGCAGGCCTGTGGGGACGTCGAAATTCAGTCCCCGGAGGATGAACAGCACGGCGAAGGCTACCAGGAATGCAGGCACCAGCCGGCGCAAACGCGCCCTCCACTTCAGTTGGATGAACTGGCCGGCCAGGGCGGTGGCCAGCATCAGGGGTATGGTGCCGGCGCCGAAGAGGGCCATGTAAAGGGCGCTTTCAAAAATGCTGCCGACTGCGAGGGCGCCGACGACGGCCATATATACCAATCCGCAGGGCAGCAGGCCATTGAGTATCCCGATCAGGAATAACTTGCCGGAGCCCTGTTGCCGGAGCAGCTTGCCGAGTTGTTTTTTTACCCAGCTGTTCAACTGTTGCATGAACGGAATGCGCAGCAAACGGCTTTCCACATTGATGGAGAACAGGGCGATTACAAGTAATAACACGCCCAGGCCTATGGATACATAAGATTGAAAGCCCGCCAGGAAAAAGCCGCGCCCCACCAACCCGATGAGCAGGCCAAGCAAGGCGTAGGTTACTACCCTCCCAATGTTGTAGAGCAGCACATTTCCGGCGGCATGCCAGCGGTGGCTACCCTGGTAGGGCAGAGATAGCGCAATCGGCCCGCACATGCCAATGCAGTGCAGGCTACCCAATAATCCGATCGAAAATGCTGTCCAGAGGGCCATAGGTCAGATGGTTATACTTTCCTCCTTGTAGAATTCCTTGCCGTCCGCTTTCCAGTTGACCTTCACTTTCCAGCGGCCCGGGCGTAGCCCCTGCGTAGGGACCCGCTGCACATGGCCGGCGTCTACCTGTACAGGCAGGCGGAAATCACTTTTCTTGTCGGAAGGGCAGAAGAAGTAGACCTCTCCGGCGACTTCTGCGAATTCAGCCGGGAAGTGAAGCTCCACTTCCGATTTCTGTATCTTGTTCCAGATCTTCAGGTCTTCGTCCAACTGCTGCGCATTGATCAGCTTGTTGTAATGTTGCTGGTAAGCCAGGTCGTCAGCATAGTAATGTTCCGACACCAGGCTGTGGTCGTACTGAGTGGAACGATAAACCGCAAACACCAATACCAGTACGAAAACAGAATAAAAAACAGCTATTCCGGTTCCCCAATTGAATTTCATGATTATTAAAGTTTTTTGCCGCAGCTTTTTACCTGCCGGAATCCCTGCAGGTAAAAAACTACAGCGGTGGTTCGTGGCCGCTTCGCCCCAGCCCATCAGGTTTTCGCAGGCGAAAGCTCTAAGCGCCAGGCTTGGATAGCCATAGGCACGCCAGCAATAGAACCATATAACAATTCAACCATATAACCATTTAACAATAATCCTCACTACATCCCCGCCGGCCTCAGGAAGTTCGTGCTTGCCTTATCGATCAGCACGCCATTGGAATAAACCTCCAGCTCCACTTCCGTTTTGTGGCCTTCCAGCGCGTCATTGTCCAGGATGATGAACAGTGCGCCTTCCGCCACTTTGCCGGCATGGGCGGTAGGTGTTTCTCCTACCAGCTGTATCCTGCCTTTAGTACTTTCCGCCAGGCGGAATTCCACTTTGAACTCTTCATTGGTCTTGTTGATCACCTGGTAGTTGTACAGGTTGCTGACGTGCGTCTCGTCGACTTTCTGGGGCAGGACGCCGGGGGTGCGCAGCAGTAAGGTTTCCACATCCGTGCGGGCAGCCAGCAGAACAATGTTGACCACGATCAGAATGGCCAGCACTACCGTATAGGCGATCACGCGGGGGGTGAAGAGCTTTTTGCGCCCTTCCACGATGCCGTTGTAGCTATCGTACCGAATGAGGCCTTTAGGGCGGTTGACCTTCACCATCACCTCGTCACAGGCGTCGATACAAGCGGTACAGTTGACGCATTCCAGTTGGGTACCGTTGCGGATATCGATGCCGGTAGGGCAAACCTGTACGCAGAGTTTGCAGTCGATACAATCGCCCAATTCGGCCTTCATTTCTTCCGCCGGGTTGCCATTGGAGGCTTTTTTTGCCGCGTATCCTGCCGGCGCCTCAACGGTAGCCGTTTCTACCTCGCCCTTTATACTGGCCAGCGGGCTGGCGCCTGGTTTGGATTTCCGCTCTTTTTTGAGTTTCCCCCGCGGTTCTCCCCGAACGAAGTCATAGGCGACCACGATGGAGTTGCGGTCCAGCATGACGCCCTGCAGGCGGCCGTAAGGGCAGATGGCTACGCACACCTGTTCGCGCAGGTAAGAGAAGACAAAGTAAAATGCTCCGGAAAAGAGGAGCATGGCCAGGAAGCCCGGCCAGTGCAGGGACAAGGGTTCGGTAGCGATCCTGATCACCTGGTCGATGCCGATGATATAGGCCAGGAAGGTGTTGGCGACCAGTACGGCTATGGCAAAGAAGATGGCCTGTTTGGATACTTTCTTGATGATCTTGTCCGTCGTCCAGGGAGCTGCGTTGAGCTTGCGCTGCGCATTGGCGTCCCCTTCGATGGCGTACTCGATCTTCCGGAAAACCATTTCCATGAAGATGGTCTGCGGGCAGACCCACCCGCAGAACAGGCGGCCCCAAATTACCGTAAACAGAACAATGAATACGATAAAGGTAAGCATGGCCAGCACGAACAGGTGAAAATCCTGAGGCATAAAGGTAATACCGAACAGGATGAACTTGCGTTCCAGAACATTAAAGAGCAACAAAGGCTCTCCGTTAACCTTCAGGAACGGCATCCCGAACAGGAACACCAGTAACCCCCAGCTTAAAAAGGTACGCGCGTTAGTGTAAGGCCCTTGTGGCTTTTTCGGATAGATCCATACCCGCTTGCCCGCCTCGTCTACAGTAGCTATCTTATCCCGATAGGTTTCTGTATCTCTGATTGGCTCGTTTGCACTCATGGTAAAATGCTATTTTTTAAGGGTTCGAGTATGGGCGTTTATTGGGTAAATACTATTTATTGAAGGATGGAAGGAATGATGGAAGGAATAGGGGCTTCGCCGACAATCCATTCCTTCATTCCTTCACTCCCTCACTCATTCACTCATTCCAATAGTCCCCCCGTCCTGGCCCTTCACCTCCGTGGAGGAAGAATCGGCAGGGGCAGCGTTGTCGACCTGCTGGTAGAGGTCGCCCTGAGGCTCTTTCGGATTGGGCGGGTTTGTTCCCTGAAGCGTCAGGATGTAGCTGGCTACCTGGTGCATTTCAGCGGGTTTCAGCTGGTCTTTCCAGGAGATCATCCCTTTTTCCGGTACGCCGTATTTAATGGTCTTGAACAGGTCTTTGATGCCTCCGCCGTGTATCCAGTACTGGTCGGTCATGTTGGGGCCGATACCGCCTTCGCCGAACATTCCGTGGCAGGTGAAGCAGGTCCCTTTGCCTTCGTAGATGGCCTTGCCGGCGGCAATGGAAGCCTCGTCGGTAAGCAATTCGACGTTGGTCTCATCTACCTGGTTGGACTGTGTGGACAGGTAGGCCTGTACAGCCTTTTCGGCCCGTTCCATTTCCATCTTGTACTCTTCGGTAGAGCTTGGGCCGGCTCCGGTGAAATGGTAGTAGGTGTAATAGACTACCCCGAAGGCAATAGTGATGTAGAACATAGCCACCCACCAGGGCGGAAGAACGTTGTCCAGTTCGCGGATGCCGTCGTACTCGTGGTCAAAGAGGATATCTTCTTCTTTCTCTACCGGCACCACATTGGTCATGCGCTTGTAGAGGCGCTGGAAGAAGGACTGTTGTGGTTTTTTCATCTCTTCGACATACGCTTCAATCCCCTGTTCCTGATAGATGCGGATCTGTTGCACCTTCACCATGATGTTGAGCAGGTTGTAGAGGGCAGCGAGTGCCGCAATGAAAACGACAGCGGCAAGCGCCAGCATCCCGTAAGACAGCATGGAGTCGTAGAAGTAAGGAGAAGAGGCGGCTTCTCCTGCTGCCTGGCCCCAGGTATTGACGGAGAACAACAGCAAGGGCAAAGCTGCCGGTATCAACTTAAGGGTTTTATTTTTCATGATTGTCATTTTCAAAGTTAACAGGATTGGAGTCATCCAATGGCATGCTTGCCATTCTATCGATGTAGTCCGAATTGTGCTTGAACACCAGCACCAGGCTGACCATGAAGATCACCATGAAGGTGAGCAGTGCGGATATGGCCATCCAGTTAATGTTTCCGGCGCTTTCGAGAATGTATTTAAACATGGCTTGTTACTTTTGATGGTTTGCGGTTCGCTACTCGCCTTTCGTTGGCCGCCCACAGGCGCCGAATACCGAACACCGAATAGCAAACCACGGTTAATTCCCCGCCTGCGGCTTAGGTTTGATATCCGTACCCAACCGTTGCAGGTAGGCGATCAGAGCGATGATCTCTTTCTCTTCGAGTTTCTCGTCATCGATTCCATCCTTGCGCAAGCTGTTGGCCACGATCTTGGCCTGCTTCTGCAGGTCATCGACGGCAATCTGGTCGTATCCGTCCGGATAAGGCGTACCCAGCGTTTGCAGCGTCCGGATCTTGGCGGCTGTGCTCTTGGTGCTCAGCTCATCTCTCAGCAGCCAGGGGTAAGGCGGCATGATAGAGCCAGGCGATGTGGTCTGCGGGTCCAGCATGTGGTTATAGTGCCAGCTGTCCGGGTATTTGCCGCCTACGCGGTGCAGGTCGGGCCCGGTGCGCTTGGAACCCCAGAGGAACGGCCGGTCGTAGATGAACTCACCCGACTTGGAGTATTCGCCATAGCGCTCGGTCTCGGAGCGGAAGGGGCGCACCATCTGGGAGTGGCAGCCCAGGCAGCCCTCGCGGATGTAGATATCGCGGCCTTCCAGTTCCAGCGGCGTATAGGGTGTTACGGATTCGATCTTGGGCACCTGGTCATCGATCATGACCATGGGGAAGATCTCCACGATGCCGCCGATCAGGATGGCGATGGTAGCGGCGATCAGCATCTGTACGGGGCGGCGCTCGATCCAGCGGTGCCAGTGTTCTTTACCGGTATGTACAGCCCAGGTAGAGGCGGGCGGCGCTTCGGCAGCTTCATCACCGATGAAGGATCCGGACTGAACGGTCTTAATAAGGTTATACAGCATCACGAAGTAACCGGCAACGTACAGTGTTCCACCCAGGGCACGCAGGCCGTACATCGGGATGATCTGGGTAACCGTTTCCAGGAAGTTGCCGTACTGCAGGAAGCCGTCCGGGGTGAACTGCTTCCACATCAGGCTCTGTGTCCAACCGGCCCAGTAGAGTGGGATAGCATAGAACAGGATACCCATGGTTCCGATCCAGAAGTGGGCGTTGGCCAGCTTCTGGGAGTACAGTTTGGTATTGAACAACCGGGGCAGCATCCAGTATAGGATACCGAAGGTCAGGAATCCGTTCCAGCCCAAAGTGCCGATGTGCACGTGCCCGATGGTCCAGTCAGTATAGTGGCTGATGGCGTTAACCGATTTCACGGAGAGCATCGGCCCTTCAAAGGTCGCCATACCATAGGCGGTGACGGCAACCACCATGAATTTGAGCACAGGGTCCTGTCGAACCCGGTCCCAGGCGCCCCTCAGGGTCAGGAGGCCGTTGAGCATACCGCCCCAGGAAGGAGCAATCAGCATTATGGAGAAGACCGTACCCAGCGACTGTGCCCAGTCGGGCAATGAAGTGTACAGCAGGTGGTGCGGGCCTGCCCAGATGTAAATGAAAATGAGCGCCCAAAAGTGGATGATGGACAGCTTGTAGGAGTAGACCGGCCGGTTGGCGGCTTTCGGCAGGAAGTAGTACATCAGGCCGAGATAAGGAGTGGTCAGGAAGAAGGCCACGGCATTATGGCCATACCACCACTGGAGCAGGGCATCCTGTACACCAGCGAACAAAGGGTAGCTCTTCCAGAGGCTTACCGGCAGTTCGAGGTTGTTGCCCACGTGCAGTACGGTGACCGTCACCCAGGTGGCGATGTAGAACCAGATCGCTACGTAGAGGTGCTGCTCGCGCCGCTTCAGGATGGTGCCGAACATGTTGATGCCAAAGGCGATCCACACCAGGGCAATACCCAGGTCTATAGGCCATTCCAGCTCCGCGTACTCCTTAGCACTGGTAATACCCAGCGGCAACGTGATCGCAGCGGCGAGGATAATGGCCTGCCAGCCCCAGAAATGGAATTCACTCAGCGCTTTACTGAACATACGTGTTTTCAGAAGGCGCTGCAGGGAGTAATAGACCCCCATAAAAATGCCGTTACCCACAAAAGCAAAAATGGCCGCATTGGTATGCAGCGGGCGAATCCGGCCGAAAGTTGTCTCGGGTATTCCGAGGTTCAATGAAGGGAACACCAGCTGCAGGGCGGCGATCAGCCCTACCAGGATGCCCACCACGCCAAATATTATAGAGGCGTAGGCAAACTTCCGGACGATGGCATTGTCGTAACTAAATTTCTCAACTTGTGCCATTAGGTCAAGATTTTGATGTGTTATGGTTGTTTTCTGTTTGTTGAATGGTGGTATCCTGCGAAGGGCTACCGGAATGGTGAGATCCCCGGCCATCATCGTCAAATAGGATGCGGACAGCGGGGCTGTAATCGTCGTCGTATTGCCCGTTGCGAACCGCCCACAAAAAGGCTCCTAAGAAACCCAGTGCGACGATCAGGCTCACGATGATGAGAAGGAAAATGATTTTCATACCTTGTGTCAATTCTTACAATTACCTTGAAAAATCAATATGGGGTGCAAGATAGTAGGGGCGGCAGGCTTAAATGGATGACTTTAATCAGACAAAAGGGGTGACTTTTGTCATCATTTTGTCAGCGGTATGTTTTGAGATTATCTTTTGTCTAAGTAATTATATTGTTATTGTTAACAAAATATCAGACAATGCGCCACATTGTCAACTTGGGAATTCAAAAATTTACTTTCTTCCGGTTCCTTTTCCTTCTTCCTGCCCTGGGCCTGTTGGCGGCCCAATGGGGATGTGCCGGCCGGGCCGGGGGCTCTCCTGCTCCGGAACGTTATCTCTTCCTCGGCCATCCCTACGACTGGAACTACCCCAACCGGGTGGACCCTCGCCTGGAACGGCTGGATTACAGCCCCTATACCCAGGTATGGCTGGGCGGCGACGTATGCTCCCGCTCCGCAGAATACCCGGAAACCCTGCCTTACCTGGATAGCTTATTTGACCTCGGTAAAGTGCATTGGACACTGGGCAACCACGATTACGACTACGGTAACCCCAAGGCCATCCTGAGCTATCTTCAGCGCCCTTCCTTTTATACCCTTTTTCAGTCTGGCTATTGTCTGATGGTGCTGAACACCAATCTTTTCTGGCCCTTCCCATCAACCCCTCCACAGTCCGATTGCGAACAAAAAGCTGCTCAATGGGAGATGATCCGAACGGTAGCCGATACCATCCGGGAGGCCTCCCACCTGATCATTTTGCACCATCTCGGGCTGTTCAACGGCCTGAAGGTTACCGAAAAGGGGGATACCTTGCGAGCCTTCAATGTCAACGCCGATCCTATCTACGGCACCTGTAGCCCGGATTCGGAGGTGACGGCCAACCTGTACCCCTGGCTGGTGGAGGTGCAAAGGCGGGGTGTACAGGTTGTGCTCATCGGTGGCGATGTGGGCATGCAGGCCAAGGCTTTTGAGTTCCGCACACCGGAGGGCATCTGGCTGCTCGGATCGGGAATCAATAATTCCGTAAACCGGGAGTACGCTCCTGATTATGTGAAGGATTTCGGGCCGGATGAGGTGCTGATCCTGGAATATGAAGTACGAGAGAAGACGCTGAGCTGGGAGTTCGTTGGGTTGGATGGATTGATACCTTAGTTCAGGGGTTGAAAGGCTGATCCGTTTTGTAGTGTATTAGTGATGCAAATCTACGGATCTGCCTTCGGGAACAAAAATAGTTTGATCTTGATGGGCGGGATGGTTCAATTTTCGGTGTCTTCTAAAAACGCCGTTGATTTTCAGGGGCTTGCGAATAGCGAACAGCGAATTCCGAACACTCCTTGATGGGCCGCCCCGGGGCCCCTGTCCCCTGTTTCTCCTACTTTGGCCGAAAGCCAACTTTTTTTTCCTTGCCAAAGTGAGGCCTCTCTGCCCATATTTGCATCCTATAACAGATTTAAATCACTTTTTAACCACAACATCATGAAGCCATATCAATTTCTGCTCGGCCTGCTGGCCGGCGCCGCTCTCGTCGTTCTCACCGCCAGCACGGCCAACCTCAAGCCCAATACCCAGTACGAATTCACCCAGGTGACTGTCATCGAGTCGGTGGTGCCGGCAGGGCTGGGGCGTTCCCGCATGATCACCATCGGGCCCAACGGACAAATGGAAGAGATCAAACTGGAAAACTTCTTCAGCCTGACGGGTATCAACTTTTCCAACGTCCGGGAAAATGACCAGGCCATCACCAACAAAATAAGCGTGATGTACCAGGAGGGATGGGAATTACAGGATGTGACTTCCGGCGTCTATGGCTCCGGTACGGTCGGCGAGGCCGGCGGCAACAATACCGGGATCTTTATGACCAGATATCTTTTCAAGAGGGCTATCTGATTGTCCATAGGGTTATATTGTTATATTGATGCCTTGCCGGTGCCTATCAGCCCTTAGGCGAGAACAACAATATAACAATATAACCTTAGCCGGCTACTTCCCCATCAGTATCTTCCGCATATCCTTCTCCAGGCTATCATCCGGAGATTCGATGATCCGGCCCAGTTCTTTGCCGTTCTTCAGGAAAATGAAGGTTGGCACATATTCGATGTTCCAGCCTTTTTCTTCGTGTTGCGGGCTCTGTTTGTACTGGTCGGGGTGGTTGCTCAGGGCGACAAGTTGCAGCTTGCTGAGGTCATAACCTGCTTGATCCAGGATCTTGAAGAAATTAGGGACTTCCCGCTGGCTATCAGAGCACCAGGTGCCCATGAAAGCGAGGATCTCCACTCCCTCCAACGCTTCTTTCACACCCTGAAGGCTGGACTTATCCACTTCGTAATTTTCGTAGCCGGTATTGAACCAGAGGCCGAACGGCTCCTGCTGCAACCCGATGCGGTTGATCTTACCTACCATAATGGTTTCTTCCTCATGGTTAATGGTTCGTTGATTGGCCAGCGCCAGGTACTCGGCGGGGATGGGGAATTCGTCCGTCTCGCTGTTCCAGAGGATATTGGCGATCCAGAACCGGCCGCTGTGCTCAGCCAGCTGAATACTGTTGATGCCGCGCGACACCACTTCCTCATCCTTCTGATTGCGGGATTCATAGGTGGAAAAGATTTGAGTGATAAAACCAAAGCGGTCGGTTTTTCGGCCGATCTCCCGCTCAAAGAAGCCTTTTTCCTGGAAGGGCCGTTCCACGCGTTTGATGTAGTCCTCCACGGTCATGGTCAGCATGGCGGTCAGGCCGTCCTGGTTGCGGTAGACGGTCATGAGGCGGGCCTCCCGGGTGAAGAGGCTACGAAGGCGGTCCCAGTCGCGTTCCTGGCCCGCAGGCCCGCTGATGACATCGTAGAGCGCGCCAATAATGGCATCCGCGGATCCGACATCGGCAGGCCGCGCCTTTACCCGCTGTTGGCTGAATAGGGGAGTAGTGAGTAGTAAAGCAAGAAGGATCAGTAGTTTGTTCATGACGGTCGAATAAGTGTGTTATTTTTCGGTATTTGGTTATTCGGGGCTTGCAAACCCCGGGCTGCGAACGGCTTGCCTCCTATGGCTCCACTTCTACCTCCCCGCTCTTCGGTACACGGGGCCGGATGATGAGGCGCAGCGACTGGTCGTAGGTCACGTAATTCCAGACCCAGTTCAGAAAGATAAAAACTTTATTTTTAACACCAAGGATCTGGAAGAGGTGAACCAACAACCAGATCAGCCAGGCGAAAGCACCCTGGAATTTGAAGCCCGGCAGATCGGCTACGGCGCGGTTGCGGCCGATGGTGGCCATGGAGCCCAGGTCCCTATAAGAGAAGGGAAGTAAGCCTTGGCCGCGGTGCAGGTTCCTGAAGTTGTTTGCCAGTTGAGTGGCTTGTTGCATCGCCACCTGTGCCACCTGAGGATGCCCTTGAGGGTAGTTTTCTTCTTCCATATATGCGATATCGCCTACGGCGAACACGTTTTCCAGCCCTTCCACCTGGTTGAAGCGGTTCACGCGAATGCGGTTGCCCCGCGTGAGGGCGCCTTCAGGTACGCCTCGGAGCTTGTTTCCGGTGATGCCTGCGGCCCAGATCACCTTGCTGGTGTGGATGGTTTCTCCGTTGTTCATGTGCACGTATTCCCCGTCGAAATCCGTAACCAAAGTGTTGAGCCGGACCTTGACGCCAAGCTGGGTGAGGAATTCCAGCGATTTTCTGGATGATTCTTCAGACATGCCCAACAGCAGCTGATCGGCGCCTTGCAACAGATAGATGTCTATCTCGTCGGTATTCAGTTCCGGATAGTCTTTAGGAAAAACATAGCGTTTCATCTCCGCCAGCGCACCGGAGACTTCAACACCGGTGGGCCCGCCGCCCACTACCACAATGTCCATTAACTTCTGCCGCTCCTCGTAATCTGTGGTGGAGAGGGCCTTCTCAAAATCAGAGAGTATTCGGTTGCGCAGGAATAAGGCTTCTGAGACCGATTTCATCGGAATGGCGAGCCGGGCGATCTTTTCATTTCCGAAGAAATTCGTTTCGGCGCCGATGGCCAACACCAGATAGTCGTAGTTGCAAATGCCCAGAGAAGTCTCCAGTTGATTCTTGTCCGTATGTACCGCAAGCACTTCGGTGACCCGGATGTAGACATCCTTGTTTTTCTGAAAGGCCTTTCGCAGAGGGAAGACGATGGAACTGGGCTCCAGCCCGGCCATGGCCACCTGGTAAAAAAGGGGCTGAAACTGATGGTAGTTGTTCTTGTCCAGCAACACTACCTGGTACTCCTTGCGGGAGGCCAGCTTCAAGGCGAGTTTCAGGCCGCCAAAGCCGCCCCCGACGATGACGATGCGTTTTTTGCTGGATTCTGGGATGTTGATCTTCATTGGATGCCTGGTTGATTCGGTTGACGAGTTAATTGGGTTGATGGCGTCGTCCTCTGCCTGCCTGGCTGCCGGCGGGCCGCACAATTAACCTCATTAACCTAATTAACAAACCAGGGCAAGGTAAAGGTTGTTTTGGCTTGCACCAAAACAATGGAGGATTTGTTCCCGGCTTTTGGTAGTGCTCCTAACAATGAAACCATTCAACAATGAACCCATCTTCACACCCCCTGCCTTCTCAGCTCCATCTGCGTTTCCATCACATCCTCCAGGAAGGGCTTGCACTTGCGGAAGTTGGCCCGGTGCAGGTAGTGGAAGATATTGTCGTGCACGAACAGGAAGGCGCCTTGCAGGAGGACGGCCCAGCCGAAGCCCAGCCACAGCTCGGGATGGGGCATTTCGGGGATAGCCGCCAGTGCTTTCAGCCACAGTCCGGCGAAGATGTAGGCGGTATCCAGGCCGATGTTTAAAAGCAGCATCTGCTCGACGTGGCGCTGCACTTCGAAGCGCTGGAAGACATTACCCTCCACGAAGCGCCGGAGGAAAATGTGGTCGAAGATCCAGAGCACGATGGCGAAGTTGATGATGCCCCACGTCATGTTCATCAGCATGAAGTACCACAACCAGCCTTTGAACAGGAACATGCCGGGAATGCCGATAGCCAGGTTGATGAAACACCACCAGCCCAGCAGTGCCAGGTGTTTGCGCAGGATAATGCCAAAGCGCTCGTCAAAGTCGCGCACTTCGTCGACGATCTCTTCCAGAGGCAGGTCGACGGCCAGAGTGGTGAAGAAGAAACGCCAGGAAAGGGAAGCCATGGGTTCTGGATTTAAATTCGCCCCCCAATTTGCAGCCTTTAGGTGGAGCGGACAATGAGGTTTGTCATTTTTGCCATTTGCGAGACCCCGGTGTTTTGTGCATTTACCTGCATATGGAGCATAGTCATGTCCTTATCAGAAAGCTAAGCCCAATTGAAGAGGCTTTTACCATTTCCAATGAAGCCTTCCCGTTGTGCGTCGTAGGTGTGCTTCACCTGGAGACTATTATCTGCGGCCAGGGTTGAGCCGTTTCAGCGCTTCATCAATTGCGGTGCTTATTTTCCGGTACCTCTCTTTTCCGGCATCTTCATTTGCTGCGCTGGACTGCTCTGCAAAATAATCTCTGTACCGTTCCATCTTAATGCGTTTGCCTTGTTCTATCAGAGGGGTGGGCATTCCCTGAGCGTCCAGAATCCCGGCATACAAGAAGCCATTTTCCAGTTTATAAGCCTCGATCTGTTGGGGAAGCAGTTCATTGATCTGGTATTTTCTCTCTGCGGCAGCGATCAGGCTTTTGGTATTCAGAAAATAGGTTTTTGCACTATCGGCAGTGATCACGAAGAGCTGGCCGGGCCCTCCTTGCGGATAAAAAAAGGCATTAACCGGATCCTCAATCGTCGACCAGGATGGTAAGCCGTTCTGTGCATCGCGGACAATAATTTTGGAGTTCTCGCTACCTTCAAAACCGGAGACAATCTTTGTACCATCTGGCGAGAAACGGACAAAGCGGGTTCCGGGTACGGAAAACAGCTCCCTCAGGCTGTCCATAGTCCAGGCCCGGATGCTATCCCCGGCAAGTACGGCCAGTGTTTTGCCGTCGGGAGAAAAGGCAACCTGCTCAACCTCATTGGGGAATTCCAGCGCCGTGGGGTGGAGCTGGCCATTAGCCTGGGGCCAGAGCCGGACGGTACTATCCCTGGAAGCGGAAGCAATCCAGGCGCCGTCCGGAGAATAGGCGGCGAAGTTGATGGGCCCCCGATGTCCGGAAAAGATGCGGGGATCACCGGGAGAATTCAAATTCCAGGCCTTCAGCTCCGTTGCTTCAGCGGCGGAGATCAATTGAGTCCCATCGGGGGAAAAGCCTACGAAATTACTTCCGGATGCGGTGAATACCTCCTTCTTGTTGTCCAGGCGCCATACTTTGGCCTCTCCATTGACAAGCACTGCCATATTCTTGTTATCGGAGGAAAAGGCGATGTGCTCCACCTCCTTTGAAAGCCGGTCAAAGATGGTGTCCAACGAACCGTTCGCGGTATTCCACAGCCTGAGTTCCTTACTTTTGGAGGCCGAGGCTAAGAAAGCTCCATTTGGCGATAGGGCGGCCACTACCACCTTTGACCGGTGCGGAGGCAGGCGGAACGGAGTTCCTTTGCTACGGTTGTTAAGCACCTCTTTGATGTCCCAGACTCGGATGAGGCCATCTTCGAACCAGGCAACGGCCTTTTTCCCATCGGTAGAAAAGAACAGCTCTTTGGCCCCCGGCCCTCCCGGCGATTTGAACGAAAAGTGGCCTTCGTCATCCCTTACTTCCGACATCAGGATGTCGCCCCCGCTTCCTCCGCTCACCATATTTTTGCCATCCGGAGAGAAAGCGATCGTTGTTATCTTATCGTAATCAAAACCACCATGATAATTCGGATTGTGGAAGGCCAGGCGAGGTTTCGCCCTGGAGATATCCCATATTTTTATGGCACGGGTGTTAACTCCTTCATTGAAAAGGCCAATCGCTATTTTGGAGCCATCCGGTGAAAGGGCGGCACTGGTCAGCGTGACATTGCCCAATTCCAGTTCTTTAGAGTTGAAAATAAGCTTATTGTCCTGAACCTCCCAAACGGAAACCTGCCCGGAAAGGGGAAAAGCGCCAGGTCCGCTTACTGAAAAATTACCGGCGTTTGCTGAATTTTCATCGACCTCGAAAAGCGCTATCATTCTGGAGCCGTCCTGGCTCATCCTGGCGAATCGGGCTACATGCCCCGACGGGCCTGAAAAGGACGCCAGTTCCCGCTGGGTGGCGACATCCCATAGCTTCACGGTGCCGTCATCAGAAGCGGAAACAAGCCTGGCGCCTCCGGCAAAAAAAGAAACGGAGTTTATTGCTCTACGGTGCCCGGTAAGGGCAAATAATTCTTTCTGAGCAGTTAAGTCCCAGATCCGGATGAGATTAGAAGCGGTAGCGGCCTTTTTCCCGTCAGGTGAAATGGCCGATGCATGGACATTGGAGCTGGTATTCAGGAGTCTGCCGGGCCTGGAGCGCTCTTCCACCTGAAAATGGCGCCATGTGCTCCTGTTATCCATATCCCAAACGGTAATTGTTTTTGCGGTGGCGCCCAGCACTTTGATATGGCCGGCAGAAAGGGAAATGGCCTTGATCTTTTTGGGGAACCAGGCAATGGCGAATTCATCCGGTTGAGCGGTTAGGTTCCATACTATTATTTCCTGGTCCCAGGAACAGGTGGCGGCTTTGGAGCCATCTGGTGAAAAAACGGCGGCTCCCAACTCCCCCCGGTGGCCCCGCAAGGTAAATAATTCCTTTCCGTAAGCGGCATCCCATAGCTTTGCGGTTTTATCATTGGAAGCTGAGATGAGCCTGGCCCCATCGGGAGAATAGCGGATATCGGATACCTCATCGGTATGCCCCAGTAGGGTCAGCAGCAATTTTTGGCTCTTGGCGTCCCAGATCTTGATACTATTATCGGCAGAGGCGGAGGCAATTCGGGCGCCGTCCGGGGAGAAGGCCAATGCATTGATGAACTGGGTATGGCCGGACAATGTCCCGGCTTTCGAACCCTCTTTGAGGTTCCAGATGATCATGTCCTCCAGAGAGCCGGAAACCAGTTGGCTGCCATCCGGGGAAAAGGCCAGGGAAATGACATTGGAAGAATGGCCGGCGAGCCCAAGGGCCTCTTCCTTGTTCCTTATATCCCATATTTTTATGGCGCCGTCAGCGCCGCCATAGGCCAGTTTTTTTCCATCGGCAGAAAAAGCCAGGGCCGTAATTTTGTCCGAATGGTTGGGTAGGCTGTACTCCTTTTCCAGCGTTGCCAGGTTCCAGATCGTTGCCTGATTACCTCTCGTACCGGCAAAAAGTTGAGTAGCAGGAGCAAAGGTGGCAATAGTCTCATTGCCCAACTCCTGGGCCGTTATCTGGTGGAGGAGTTTTTGCCCGGGTATATCCCAGATCAGGATTTTCTGAGGAGAGGCCGAGATCAATTTTTCGCCATCCTCCGAAAAAGCGGAATACCTAACCGGGGCACGGTGTCCGGTGAACCGGAAAGCGTAGAACCCTTCATTAGAATGGTAGTTCTCATCGATCAGTTTCTGGATCTGGCTGTCAGTGGAGTCGATCCGGAAGGCCATTTCGAGCAGGCGAAATGAAGTGGAACGGCCGGATGCATTCTGGGCTTTGAAGGCCAGGTCATTGACCAGGGCTTCGCGGGTTGCCCGTTCTGCAGCGATACGGGCGGAATCGGCAATTTTTTGCTGTGCAATGGCTTCTGCCTTACTTTTCAGTGCCAATGCTTTTGCTGCATTTGCAGAGTCCCTGGCCTCTTCGGCTTCTCTGCGGGCCTTTTCCGCAACTATTAATGCTTGAATCGCCTTTTGCTCATTCTTCTCAGCAGTTATCTGTTGTCTGATGATGCGGGCGAAAATACTATCCTGTACCTCCTGGCGCTCTCCAATCAGATGGTTCTTGTAGTCACAGGTTTCTACGGCTTTTAGCCTGGCCAGAGCCAGGTCCAGGCTGTCGGATTCATAGGCAGATTGGGCTTCCTTCAGGATATCCCGGCAGAATTCCTGAGCAGAAAGGCTGCCGGCGGCCAAAAGGAACAGAAAAAGTATAGAAGCAATAGATCTCATTTCACTTCTTGTTTAGGAATTCATGCTGTTGTTCCAGAGCGATAATGTTGCTATCCAGCTTAGGGTTTTCTCTGTATTCCAGCAGAAGCCGGTACGCATCATGAACCAGTGAGTCTCCCTGGGCGGGGTATTGGAAGTTGGATCTCAGGCCGCTTGCCCGGCTAAGGATATCGCCTGCTTCGGCTTCCACCTTTTCCGCCTGAGTGCTAAGGAATTGGTCGAGGTTTCTATTGGCCCGCTGGTTGGCGTCGTAAGCCACAATGGCGATCCCCAAAAATATGACTGCGGCGGCCACTGCACCTATAGTGATCAGGCGTTCCCGCCGCCGTTTGGCCCGGTGGTGATTTCTACTCTCCTCAAAAAAACTTTTGAGGCCTGTTTCCAGCCGTTCTGTATTCAATGATTGATCTACCAATTCTATCTCGCCAATACTTAAGAATTCCTGCTTTTTATCCTTGGGCAGTGCTTCTTTGAACCGCTTGAGTTTATTCCGGATAGTGGTCACCGCTTCCCGCCGCCGTACTTCTTCAGCGTTGAACTGAGAGAAGATGCGTTCTGCCAGGCGGTCGTGCATGATCTCATAACGCTCGGCTTCCGTTTTGGCGAAGCGCAGGCGGTTGAGGATGCGGCTTTCCGGGCCGGCGAATTCGTCCAGGCAGGCCTGGATAAAGGGTAGGGTAGGGGCGGCCTTGCCGAGCTGCATCTCCCGGTAGATCTCTTCGGCGCTGCGGTTCTGCTTGGTGCCCTGTGCCGTTACCATCTGGAACAGGATCTGCAAGGGTAGGTTGGCGCCCTTATCTCTTAGCTCGGGATACTCCCGGAATACCTTTCCTGAAACGCGCGCTACCTGCCGGCTCAGAAAATCGGCCATCACATCGGCCAGTTGGTTGTTCTCCACCAGGGGCTTATCGATGAGGATGTGGCCTCTTTTTTTCGCCCGATCCCGGTCTTCCTGGTAGAGGCGGTCCAGGTAGACCTGCAGCGTGGTGAGGTCTACATCGCCCCGTTCGTCGGTCAGGTTGCTTCGGATCCGTTCATCGGCGCCGGGCTCCACCTTGAATTCGGGATGTTCCGGGTAGTCCGTGGTGAGCGTGCCGTTGATCACCTGCAGCAACTGTTCCGGCCGCATCTTCTCGACGCGGAAGCGGTGTTCAAAGAGAAAGGGCAATTGCTGTTCGTAGCGGTAAAAATGGGCAATATATTCCTCCCGGGTTACGATGATGATCTTGCAAAAAAGGTCTTCGGAAAATAGCCGCAGTTCCTGCAAGGCGGTAAAGAACTCGTCCTGTTCTTTTTGGCTGCCCAGGGTGAAGATCTCCTCGAACTGGTCGAGGATGAGGTAGATGGGCACGTAGGAGAGGTGGAACAGGGCCTTGATCAGATCGCGCAGGTTGTCAAAGGTTTCGGGCTCCGGAGCGGGCTCATCGGGATACCACTCCGCTTGTTGCCGGCGGTGTTCTTCAAAGCGTTCCAGGTAGCGGCTGTAGAGTTGATCGTGGATGGGCGCGAGGAAGTCGGTACTTCGCCGAACCAGAATGGGCATCCAGTCGCGGGGAGAGTACATACTCTGCAGGCCGCATTGGATCAGGCTGGTCTTACCGGTGCCCGAGGCGCCGTATACCATCAGGAATTTGGAACGCATGAGGGCGTCGTACAGTTGTCGCGTTTCCTTTTCTCGCCCAAAATAATAGCGTATATCTTCCTTCCGGTAAGGACGAAGGAGCCGGAAAGGGCTTATGGGCGGTATGGTTGTGGGCATGGCGGGTTCTAGTTGTTTTGCGGAATGTCCATCTCCAATTGTTCCAGTTGCTGGTGGATCTTCTCAAACCGGTCCAGGCTCTCGGGCCCGGCCTCAATGTGATCCGGCAACTGGGCGCCATCAACGGTGATGGCCAACTCATTGTTTTGGGCAAAGGCATAATCGTGATTGACGTCCCGGTCGATATAGTGGAACACGTATTCCTTATAGAAGCCCTCCCCCCGCTGGTAGTCCAGGGTAAAGACGGCCGGATAGCTGTTGATATTGTTGCCGATGAAGGAACTGCGGTCCAGGTAGAAAGGGCTGAGATTGATAACGTCGTTCAGGAGGGCAGGGTCGTTGGCCTCGCGCCGGGGCGTGAGCAACAGGCAATAGTTATCGGTGGCGGTTTCGCGCACGGTAGTTGCTGTTTTGGGTGTCTCGAAAGCGGCGTGCAGCGAGATGAGGTGGTGGGAATAGGGTTGATCGGAGGCCAGGTTGCGGATCTTGTCCACTACAATGGACCGCACTGTGTGCAGCTTGTATTCCGTAAGGAAGAGGCAGGCCTTCAGGAAGCCGGCATAGATGGCTTCTGCTTCCAGCACCAGCCCCTTTTCGGCATCCGGTTTATCGGCGGCGCGCGACTGCACCAGGGCGTGGAAGCGTTCTTGCCCTTCCGCCATTGCCTGTTTCCATTCTTCCATCAGCAGGTAACCGGGACGCAGGCCGTTTTCCTTATCTACTTCCTGGAGGAAATTTCTGAAATGGGGCTCCAGGTTTAGCGGGCTGGTTTTGCCGATTTGCTCCAGCCGCTCAAAGTAAGTCCGGGTGCGGAAAACGAAATCGGTGGAGGCCAGGTCCTCTTTTACAGGGATGAGGCTGAACGGAAGGGGCTCCACCTCAAAGCCCTCGCTTGCAGCATCCCATAACATGGACAAGCTGAGGTAACTCAAAAAGCGGGTGAGTTCAGTATAGGACACGATGAGCTCTCGGAGCCGTTCCAGGCTCGGTTCGGCCATGGTGCGCCCCGGCTCAACAGCAAAGAGGCGCCGCAGATGGGTGCCCACGATCCAGGGCAGGCGCTCGATCAGCGCCATGAGAGGGTCCTGCCGGCTGGTGCGGAGTTCCGGGGTGTTCTTTTTGAATAGGAAGACCAGTTCGCGCAGGCTCTGAGTAGGGTTGGGCCTGATGCCTTCCAGCACCATCTCCGGCAGGCGGGGCGCTTGGTTGAGGGCCCATAGCTTAATACCGTCATCGGGCAGTGTAGGGTTCAGGTACAGGCCCCAGGGGATGGCTTCCTCATAACCCCCTTCTTCCAGGCTCATCATTTCGAAAACCACATCTCGGTTGGCCGCTTCCGGGATGGTGTGCACTTTTGCAATAGCAGCTTTAAAAGCATCATCCAGCGTGCGCCCTTCGGAAGCCCAGGTGGTGTAGAATTGCTCGGCCAGCACCCGGGCCGCCTCGTCATTGATCTTGGCGCTGGTCGCGATGACGGCCGCTACTCCCGCCTCGTGCAGGCTGGCCACCTGGCCGAGGGTGGCACATCCGTTGAGGAATACCAGGCGGAGGGTGTTCTGCCCGCTGCCCTCCTGCCGGTTGAGGCCGAACAGCTCGGCGATGCCCTTGATATGGCCGGCCTCTTCCAGGTAAAGAAGCTCTCCTCCGGCATGGCCGGCGTAGTGGAAGACCTCGATATCGGCGGTGTTGGTGAACTGGTGAAAAATGTCGTCGGTATTGGCAGCCCGGTTGGATTCCAGTTGGTAAAGGCGACGTTGGTGCAGGGGCGCCAGGGCCCTTTCTATAGCTCGCAGCTCTCGGACGAGGCCGGGTAAAGGTGTCTGATCTGGCGCATGAGCGCAAGCGAGGAAGATGTGTTTCATCGATCAGCTGATTTGCTGGAGTGAATATGGGGAGGGCTAAAGATAGAAAAGTACGTTAATATTTTCCCGATTTTAGCAGCCGGTAAGATACGAGAGCCCCTAATGAAGCCGCTTGCCCACCATTAAAAACAGCGGATACTGCCGTCCATTCTGCTCTATCGAGAAAAAGATATGAGAATGCACTGCCGTAAAACCAACTTTCTCCATGAGCACCTTCAGCGCCCGCTGGTCGAAGCCGTTGTGTCCGTCGAAGTCCGGGAATTCGGCATGGAAGCTGCCGTCTTCCTGGTCGAGGTCGGCGATGCAGCAGTAGCCGCCAGGGCGAAGGTGGTTGTAAAAAACGCTGAGCGCCCTTTCCGTATCCCTGATGTGATGCAGGGTCATCAGGGTATAGAGGATATCGTATTTTCTGCTCAACGGTTCGGCGAGGAGGTCCTGGTGGTGGGCTTCTATGTTTTTTGCCTCGAGTTGTTTGATCTTTCGCCCGGCCTCCCGTACCATTCCTTCTGAAACGTCCACCAGGGTGATGTCCTCCAGGTGATCCATCAGGTAAACGCTGAGCAGGCCGGTGGCGGCGCCAAAGTCGAGCCCCGTTTTCAGGTTGTTGGTTTGAATAATGGGAATGAGCTCCTGAGCCAGCAAGCGGGAGCGCTCCTGTCGGGCCGGGCTTTCATCCCAGGTGGCGGCGGCTTCGTCGAATCGCATGATACTATGTGTTTATGTGCATTAGTGCATTAGTGCTTTTGTGTATATGTCTGGGCAAACGCTGTGCCTATACACCAATGCACGAATATACGAATGCACGAATACACGAATGCACGAATATACGAATACACGAATGCACGAATACACGAATACACGAATACACGAATACACGAATGCACGAATGCACGAATACACGAATACACGAATACACGAATACACCATTAAAAAACCCTCACCCGGTGCACTCCCGGATGGTACGGTTTGCGCAACACATCCAGGATCTTCTCATAGTACTCCCGGTGTTGCAGGAAATCGACCTGCTCGATGTCGATGATGAGGATGGGAATATGGTCGCTGGCCTTGAAAAAATCAAAGTAGGCGGTTTGGATCTGTTGCAGGTATTCCGGGGCGATCTCCTGCTCATAACTTCGGCCGCGCTTGCGGATGTTCTCCATCAGGTTGTCAACGGAGCGGTGTAAGTAGACCAGCAGGTCTGGCTTGGGAAAGGTGGCGTTGAGGATGTTGAACAGGCGCTGGAAAAGCCGGTATTCCTCCTCCATGAGGTTATTGCGCGCAAAGAGCAGGGTCTTGACAAAAATATAATCAGCAATGATGGACTGCTGGAAAAGGTTGCGTTGCGACAGCTCCGCTTGTAGTTGCTTGTGTCGCTCGGTCATAAAGAAGAGTTCTACCGGAAAAGCGTACCGCTCCGGGTTCTTGTAGAAGTGGGGAAGGAACGGGTTGTCGGCAAACTCCTCGAGGATGAGCCGGTAGTCGAAGTCCTCCGAAAGCAAACGGCACAGGGTCGTCTTCCCGGCGCCTATATTGCCCTCCACGACGATGAAATTGTATGGGAGAGAGGTCTCCATAAAGGTCTTTCGCTCTTTGTTATATGTATGCGTTCGTTGGTGCATTGGTGTATATGCCCGTGCAATCCTTATGCCTTTGCCAATACACCAAATATACCTTACTTCACCACCTCTACCAGCAGCGTATCTTCCGAATTGGCGTACAACTCGGTGATGGTTTTGCCAAAGCCGGGGTGCACCAGGCCAGGGGCAATATCCATCAGGGGTAGCAGTACGAAATTGCGGTAGTGCAGGTAGGGGTGAGGTATGGTCAAGGTTTCCGTTTCAATGATGGCGTCATTGTAGAACAGGATGTCGATGTCGATGATCCTTTCTCCCCATTTGACCTCCCGGACGCGCCCCATGCGGCGTTCGATAGCCTGGATCTTTTCCA
Organism: Lewinellaceae bacterium; assembly: GCA_020636405.1. GTDB lineage: Bacteria > Bacteroidota > Bacteroidia > Chitinophagales > Saprospiraceae > JACJXW01. Next base: position 2,397,009 of record JACJXW010000004.1, read on the forward strand.
GCAATTCAAAGGGAGACAACCGGGTGCGGGCCAGGAGGGCCTGGTTCAGGAAATCCGGTTGGTCCGTAATGCCCCACGCTTTGGTCCGGTACACCTCAGAAGCCTGCACTATAGGGCCGATCTCCTTTTCGATCCACTCATTGGCCAGCCTGAGGTTGGCTTGCCGGTTGCCGAGGTTGGTGCCGGTGTGTAAGAATACTTGGTTCAAATTCATCGCGTCGTAAAGGTAACAAACTAGGTTACGGGGAAAGAACATCCGCATGGCATTTTTAGTTTTGAAAATTTGCAAAAACAGACCGATCGGTTTATTTTTGATTTTTAATATACAATTGTCTATGCCTAAAGCAGAACAAACCAGGCAATACATCGTCGAAAAAGCCGCAATTATCTTTAATCTGAAAGGCTTTGCCGGCACCTCTATGGATGACATCGTCAAAGCGACCGGACTGTCTAAGGGAGGGGTGTACGGTAATTTCAACAGCAAGGAGGATATCGCCCTGGCTGCCTTTGAGCACGCTGTAGAGCGGGTGTCCGCCGAAGTCCGGGAGCGCACCCGTGTGATCGACCATACCCTCGACAAACTCAAAGCGGTAGTGTATTTTTACAAGGAGCGAATACTAAATCCGCCGATCACAGGGGGGTGCCCTATACAGAACACGGCCATCGATGCCGACGACAGCAACCCCGCGCTGCGCAGCCGGGTGATCTCCGCTCTGGATGAGTGGCAGAAACGCCTCATTTATACCCTCGAGAAAGGAAAGGAAAGGGGAGAGGTGCGGCCGGATGCCGAAAGCAGGACATTTGCCACCCAGTTCATCGGTACGCTGGAAGGCGGCATCATGCTGGCGCAGCTCTACAAGGATGTGTCTTATTTTGATGTTATGGCCCGGCAATTGCTGGACATGATCGAAGGCCTGCGCCCGGCGCAAATCAGGTAGAAAATATGGATGCAGTAAAGCAAATAGAATACCTCCAGTCAGAATGGGACGGCACCCCGGATCCACCACCGGCTTACCCGGCCATCCTGAAGGTGATCCGCCTGCTGTTCGGAACCCTTGGCTACCTCTTTCCCAAAGCGGCTGGCCGTATGGCCTACCGCCTCTTCTCCACACCCCGCCACCGCGCCCGCCACCGGACATCGGACCCGATTCTGGAAAGCGCCCGCCTGTTCGAGTTCCTTTACGGAAGGCAGATCCTGAAAGGCTACGAGTGGGGCGCCGGAACGCGCACTATCCTGCTCGTTCATGGCTGGGAGTCCAGAGGCACTGCCTTGCGGTCCTTTGTTCCGGCGCTGCTGGAGCGGGGCTTCCGGGTAGTCGCCTTCGACGGGCCCGCCCACGGCAACTCCGGCGGTAAACGCACCAACCTGTTACACTTCGGCGGCGCCGTCCGGGCAGTACTCAACCAGATCGGCGGTGCTTACGGGGTAATCACCCACTCCTTCGGGGGCGCCTCCACTGTTTTCGCCCTCTCCAACCTCGACGACAGCCTGCAGGTGGACAAGCTGGTGCTCATCGGAGCGCCCAGCCGTATGGACAAGGTCCTCTACGACGCCATCGATACCCTTAACCTGCCGGCGCCGGCCGCCCGGCAATTCTTCCGATTCCTGGAAAAAAAAGTGAAATTTCCGGTGCGCCACGCCGATGTCAGCACCGCTTCCGGCCGCTTCCGGATAGGACAGGCCCTCATCGTCCACGATACCCAGGACGCTGTTGTCCCTTTCTCAGAAGCCCGGGCCACCTTCGAAGCCTGGGACAATGCCCGGCTGCTCGCCTCCAAAGGCTACGGCCATTACCGCCTGATGAAAAACCCGGACCTGGTGCAACGGGTGGCGGAGTTCCTTCAGGATTCGTGATTCGTTACTCGGGATTCGTAAGATCCAGGGATCCGCGAATAAGTACCTGGGCTGAGAGGCATAAGGAATCACAGAAAAGGGGAAATGCAGTCCGAACCCAAGCCTGGCGTACGTTTCTACAGCATTTCCACGTATTTAGCTATTTGTGTCCAGGTACTTATACAAATCCCGAATCCACGGATCCCGGATCGCAAATCCATCAATAACAAATCCATCACTTTGTCACCTCCCTGCCCAGAGCTTTCGTAATAGGAAAGGAAATTCCAAAATTTGATTAATTTTGGTCGGTTTCTTAATAAGAAATCCCCATGTTTGGAATTCGGAATCAATAGCCGCCTTCGACCAAGCTCAAAAACAAAAAACACTAAAAGGCAAAAAATGAGAATATCGTTACTTTCCCTGTTCTTTCTGTTTCTGGCCCTCACCCTCCTTGGGCAAGCACCGCCTAACGATAACTGCGCGGGCGCTATTGACCTCGGTGTGTTACCCGCGGACTGTTCGGGCCAGGTTTATACCAATGTGAATGCTACATCCAGTGGCCTTGGCGTGGGCAATATTCCCAACTGTTTCAACGGGGGGAATGTGAACCGCGATGTCTACTTCTCTTTTAGCACCAACGATACGCTCATAGATGTTTCCATCATCCTTCAGGGGACGGATGCCGGAGCGAATGGCCCCATCACCAACCCCCAGGTGGCCATCTACCGGGGAGATTGCACCGGAGGGCTGGCCTTTCTGGGCTTCTGCTTTTCAGCCGCTGCGGGAGACAACCAACTGCAGCTCGACGTGCTGGGGCTGACGCCAAACACCACCTATTACCTGCTCGTCAACGATTATTCGGCCACCGCCTCTCCCAATTCGGGAGATTTTACCCTTTGCGTCGAAGAGTACGTGCCGGCCATCAATATTGGCGATGAACCGAGCACCACATCCTGCTTCGGCACCCTTTACGACAACGGCGGGCCGGATGGTGATTACACCACCAATCAAAACCTCACTTTCGTGATCCAGCCGAGTGAGTTCCACCAGTGCATCGAGATCTCCATGGTCGACTTTCAACTGGAGAACGGCCCCGACCGGATCAATTTTTACGCAGGAAACAATACCAGCGCCCCGTTGATCGCCAGCGTAACCGGCTTTAGCAACGGGCAACCATTCGTCATACAGTCGGGCTCACAGGCCGTTACCGTGCAATTCCTCACTTCGGCTTTCGTCAATCAATCGGGTTTTGAGCTCACCTGGTCGTGCAGCCCTCTGGCGTGCGACGGTTCTTCTTTCGACAACCCTATACCCATCAGCGGGCTACCCTTTAACCAGGGGGGCTTTTCTACCTGCAATGACGCTTCCAACCTGGCACAGACGCCCTGCAACCAGGCGCCATTCCTCAATGGGCCGGAAGTCGTCTTCGCCTACGAATCTACAGGCGACTACTGTGCAGACCTGATGGTCACCGGCGCTACGCCCGGCACGGGAATCGCCGTGCTCAACGGCCCTCCGGGCGCCCCGGGCACCCAGTGCCTCGCTCAAAGCGCCAATGGTATGGCCAATGCCGTTGACTTTCAGGATCCAGGCACCTACTACATCCTGGTGGGCAATGCCCAGGGCTGTACCGGCTTCGGGCTTTCCATTACCGAGGCGGACTGTAGCCTCAACCCCTCGCTGCTGGCCTCCCTCTGCAACCCGCTCAACGGGTGCATCAACCCCGACGGCCTGCCCTCCACTTTTGTCTTTAACCAGGGCTTTGAAGATATAACTTTCACCCCGGGCGTCAACTCCGGTTGCTGGGTCAACACCGGCGCTGCCCAGCCCAACTATTACTGGTTCTCCATCGAGGCTCAGGCCAATGGCCCCTTCGGCTTCATTGTACAGGCCGCGAACCCCGGCGAAGAATCGGATATCGACTTCAACGTCTGGGGGCCCTTTACCCGCGAGGAGGTGTGCGAAGATCCCCTGGGCGTGAAAGATTTCATTGAAAGCAACCAGCCTGTCCGGTCTTCCTGGGCCGGCGGCGCAGACCCCACGGGGCTGGCACAGTTCAACCTCGATGGCGACCCGGTCACCGACCCTTATGATTGTCAGCCGGTGCCTGGCGCCAACGGCGACGATTTCGCCTCCGTCATCATGGCGCAGGAAGGAGAAGTCTATATCGTCCTGATCAACGACTGGGGCGATGACATTGCCAGCGGCGCCATCTCTGTGGACTGGTCCCCCTCCGATCCGCCGGTGTTAGGCGCCATTACCTCCTCGCTGGTGCAAATGGATACGGCCATCTGCGCCGGAGAATCCGTTCAGCTCCTGCTCGACACTCCGGTGGACGACATCACCTGGCTGGGCGATACGGAATCGCTCTCTTGTACCGATTGCCCCAACCCGGTGGCTACGCCGGCGGAAACGAGCGTCTATCAGGCTATCATTCAGGCCGTGTGTTATGTCGATACGGTTGAGATCACCGTCCAGGTTTATGAGGTGGACGCCGGGCCGGATGTTACGGTCTGCCGGAATGAGGACATTCAGATCGTTGCCGGCAGCGATTTTCTCTTTGCGCAATACCAATGGACGGCCCCTGCCGGCGTAACGCTGAGCTGTACGGACTGTCCTGCTCCCTTCGTCATCGCCAATGACCCGGGGACTTACGAAATATCGGTTACCTTGTCGGGGATCGGCTGTACACTGGGCGACCAGATGATACTGACTGTCCTCAACGGAGAGGCTCCGGATTATAACATTAGCGACGATCAGCAGATCTGTATCGGGGAATCTGCCAATATCGGAGGCGCGCCGGTGCCATCGGTCAGCTACAGCTGGTCGTCCAACCCTCCGGGCTTCAGCGCCGACACATCCAACCCTCAGGTCGCTCCGACGGAAACCACCACCTACTACCTTTCGGCAACAGGGCCCACCTGCCCGGTGGCCTCCATTGACAGCGTACAGGTAGAGGTCTTTCTTCCGCCACAGCTGAACATCACCGGAGATACCGCTGTGTGTCAGGAAGAGCCCGTGGTGCTGGGCAATACTCCGATCGAGCCAGGTGTAACTTATACCTGGGCAGGGCCTCCTACGATCGATGACCCTTCCGATCCTAACTCCATAGCATTTCCGGAAAGTGATGGCACCTATACGTTGACTGCCGTTCGCGGCGCCTGTACGGTGGTGGAATCCTTTGACGTCACCATTACGCCGATCGCCATTGAGATCCTGGATGCCGGCCTGATGCCCATGCCGGATACGATGCGCATCTGCCGGGGCGACGAGGTGGTGCTCAATACCAGCATCACTCCGGCAGACAGTATTCCGCTGTGGACTTCAACGGCGCCGGGTTTTGATACGCTCCTGACATCCAGTTTGACCGTGAGCCCCCAATCGGTGGCGACTTATTATGCCGAGATCACGCTTGGCAGCGGTTGTTTCAAGATCGATTCCGTGGTCATCCTGGTCGATTCCCTGCCTTATAATATGGATATCATGCCAGCGGATACCACGGTCTGCGAAGGGGCGCTGGTAGTGCTCTCTTCTCCCATTTACGAGCCGGGCGACTTTCCCGAGATCGAGTTCCTGTGGAGTCCCGTCGATGGGCAGGAAACGCCGGATACGCTTTACAATATGGTGATCCGGGCCCAGGCTGACGAACAGATCATCTACCAAAGGGTGGCCACCAGCGGAGTGTGCGTAGATACGAGCTTTGCTACGCTCAATGTCAATCCTACTCCGGAAGTGAGCATCGATCCCAATAGTGCCCTCATTTGCGTCGGAGATCAGGTGCAACTTACGGCTACCGTAGATGAGAATACGACGGAATTTGAATGGATTGCCGGTGGGGAATCTCTCAGCTGTACCGATTGCCTCAACCCGGTGGCCTCGCCGGGGATGACGACGACTTATACGCTGGAAGCCAAGAACGAAGACTGCCCGGCTACAGCCAGCACCACCGTCGAAGTACTGGGGCCGCCGGCCATTTTGTTGAATACCCAAACGGTGATCTGCCTGGGCGAGAGCCTGCAGCTCAACCTGGCCTTCGATGAAAATGCCACCTACACCTGGACCGCTACCGATCCAAACTTCGGTACGGTGGTTGATCCGCAATTGGTGGTTACGCCGGATGTAAATACAACCTATTTCCTCACTGCCGACAATGGCGCCTGCGACCCCGTTTCGGTGGAGATCACCATCCAGGTCGTTCCTCCTCCGGTATTGACTGCCGGAATTTCAGCCCCTGTGATCTGCCAGGGAGAAACGGTTACGCTCACGGCCCAGGTGGAAAACAGCCAGCCGGGTGACTCCTACATCTGGACCGATGAGAATGGAGATGAAGTGGGCTCTGGCCAACAAGTGACGGATGCGCCCCTTTCCAATACGGAGTACACGATCACCTATATCAGCAGCATCGGCTGTGGTTCCCGGACCGAAACGGTGAGCGTTGAGGTATTGCCGGCGCCGGTCGCCAACCCGATCAGCGGCCGGGTGATCTGCCTGGGAGATTCGGTACAGTTGAGTACTGGCTCCGATCCCAACACCATTTACGAGTGGACGTCGACCGATCCCAATTTTACGGATTTCAATAACCCGGAACCGGTGGTCACCCCTACACAAACTACCACCTATACCCTGGTGGCTGAGAATGGCGTCTGCCCGGCGATCGAAGCGGAGATCACCATCGAAGTGGTCGGCCAGGTGGCACTCTCCATCGACGCCTCGGACGATTTCTTGTGTTTTGGAGAAGAGGCTACCCTGACGGCAGTAGCGGTTGGCGGATCCTCCGGCGATACCTTTACCTGGGAGGGAAGCGATGGCACCACCTTCAGCGGTAACCCGATCACTGTTTCCCCGTTGGGTCTGACAGTGTATACGCTGGCCTATCAGGATGGGGCCGGCTGCCAGACACTGGAAGAATCGATCACCCTGGATGTGGAAGGCGAAGTCACCCTCGATGGAATAACTGTTGATCCACTGGATTCTTTGGGGGCTTACTTCATAGGCGATGAGGTAACGCTTACGGCCAATTACGCCACAGATCTGGCCGGCCCCTTGAATTTCAGCTGGACCAGGGACGATTCGCTGGTCAATTCGGGACAGGGGCTGGAATCCATCAGCCAAACCCTACTGATCCCGGGTGACCTGGTGTACGCCGTGGCTGTCACTACCCCCAACGGTTGCACGTATACCGTCAATACGACACTTACGGTGGTAGAACCGTTAGTGGATGTACCCAAAGCCTTTACCCCTAACGGAGATACTTATAACGACTTCTTCAATATCGTTGCCCAGGGTAACCCTGCCAACCTGGAGATCACCGAATTTAAAGTATTCAACCGCTGGGGCCAGCTCGTTTATGACAATGAGGATCCGGGCCGCGGCTGGGATGGTACTTTCAACGACAATCCCCAGCCTTCGGAGGTGTATTTCTATATGATCTCCGTTGCGCTGCCGGATGGCAAGGCACATTCCAAATCTCCTTTCCGGGGAGATGTAACGCTGCTGCGGTAGGACGAAACCGGAAGTGGGAAAGCGGAAGTCGGAAAAGGAAATACTTCCGCTTTCCCACTTCCCACTTCCCACTTCGAATATGTCTTTACTCTTCAAGGCCCATCTTTTCCTGACCCTATACATGGCCGGCCTTATCTGGTTCGTGCAGGTGGTGCATTATCCGTTGATGGGAAAGGTGGGGTTGGCTGATTTTGTTGCTTACGAAAACGCCCATACCCGTCGGACTTCCTGGGTGACGGCGCTGCCGATGCTGGCAGAACTGGGTACTGGAGCGCTTCTCCTGTATTTTACCCCTTCGTCGGCCCTGTTTCAGGCCAATCTTTTGGGTATCCTCTTGCTCTGGGCGTCCACCTTTTTCATTCAGGTGCCGCTGCATGGCCAGTTGACCAAGGCTTTCACCGCCCGGGCCCACCGCCGACTGGTGAATACCAATTGGATCCGGACGGTGCTGTGGACGGTAAGGGGGATCCTCCTGCTTAGCGTAGCCTAGGCTACCCGTCTAAGGTTGGACACTATTGATAGCCGAGAAGTTGTGGAATGCCCGGAGCCACTTCCGACTTCCGACTTCCGGCTTTTGTCCAACGTTAGATCGGCAGCCGTAGCCTGAAAATATCCCTTGGTTTTCAGTATTTGGTGTGGCGAACACCGAATTCCGAACAGCGCCACATTTCAATGCTCTTACTCAAACAACCCCTCCAGGCTCTCCTCAGTCGTTCGCAGTTTCTCCCGGCAGTAGGCGATCAGTTCGGCTGCCCGCTTCACCTTTTCCGACAGTTCATCTACGCTGACGGCATCCTCCTGCAGTTGGGCGACGATCTGCTGTAGTTCCTGCAGGGCTTCTTCGTAGGATAGTTTCATATTGAGTTTGTTATTTCCTTATGAAGTTGTTTGAATTTTTTAGGGTTTTTGATTTGTGACGTTTGATCTTCGATGTTCCCAACTGTTCCAGGGCTTTTCCAGCCCGCAAATCGAAAATCAAAAATCAAAAATTACGGATCTCCCACCACAGAATCCACCTCTCCATCCTCCAGCCGTGTAGTGATCCGCTCCCCATCTTTGAGTTCCTGTACCGAACGCACCGCCTTCCCCTCCTTCAGTGTGATGCTGAAGCCCCGTTTCAGCGTTGCTTCCGGGCTGAGCAATTGATTGAGCTGTTCAAACTGTTCCAGGCGATTTTTTTCCAGGCGCAGGCGCTGCCGGGCAAGGCGGGGAAGTTCTGCGGCCATTCGGTTGATCGTTTCCCGTTGCCGGTTGAGCAATTGCCGGGGAAAGTGTTGAATGGCCTGTTCCTGGCGTTCCAGCCACAGGGCGGCCTCGCGGGTTTTGTGGTTGGCCAGGAGGCGCAGCTGTTGCCCCAGTTGCTGGAGGCGGCCTTCGAATTCCATATTTCGGTGTACGATAAAATCAGCGACGGCGGTTGGGGTTTTCAGGGCGGTGTGGGCTACTTTGTCGAGCAGCACCTCATCCACATCGTGGCCGATACCGGTGAGTACGGGCAGGGTGGACTCGGCTATGGCCTTGCACAGTTCGTAATTGTCGAAGGCGGCCAGGTCCAGCTTGGCGCCGCCGCCGCGGATGATGGCGGCGCAGTCGAAGTGGGCGCGCCGGCGTTCGATCTTTCTCAGTTGCTGGATCACCTCCTCTTCCGTTTGGCCGCCCTGCATGGCGGCGGCGAACAGTTGGCAGTCGAACCGGTAGCCATAGGCATTTTCCTGAAGCTGTTGCAGAAAATCCTGCAGGCCGGCCGCTGTTTCGGAACTGATGATGGCGATGCGTTGCAGGGCGATGGGCAGGGCGTGGCGCCGGTTCCTGCCGATGAGCTGTTCGTTTTCCAGGCGCTCCAGGATCTGCCGGCGGCGCAATTCCAGCTGGCCCAGCGTGTAGGCCGGGTCGATGTCTTCCACGACGAGTTTGAAGCCGTACCGTTCGTGAAAATCCACTTGCACCAGGAGCAGCGCCTCGATGCCGTCCTGCAGCAGGCCGTCGAGGGTACGGCCCAGTTTGCGGCGCAGTTTGCGCAGGCTGGACTGCCAGATGACCCCTTCTGCCTGGGCGATGACCTGGTCGCTGGCGCCGTCCTTCTGCACCAGGCTGAGGAAGCAGTGGCCGCGCGCCTCGTTGGCCTGGGCGATCTCACAGCTTACCCATACGGGCGCCGGCAGGTTGAGGGCCAGCACCCGGCGGATGTGCTCGTGGAGCTCGAAGAGGGTGTGTTTTTCCAAAGCCTGATGTTTGTCGCAAAGGTAAGCGGTAGGAGGGAGGAGGGGAAGAAATCGGCTGGTTTTTGAGGCTGCCTGAAGTATTTTGCCTTCTTAAGCGGTAAATTTCCTTTACCGCTTAAGTTCCAATAGAGGAATAGGAATCCCTCTACAAACAGCCGGGAAAAGGATTTTTAATTTTTTTTGGATAAATTTGAGTGATAATCACTTCCAAAAGGAATACATGAAAGAGAACGAAGCACAGGCTACTCTTAAAGAAGTAGTAGAGAAGGCCCGCACCGGCGAGCCCCGTGCGGAGGCACTGCTGTACCGGTACCTGAGCCAGGAGTGCTACCCCAGGATCGAACGCTACCTGCGCAATCGTGGCGGCTTACCAGATGACGCCCGGGACCTTTTCCAGGATGCCGTCATCATCCTGCTGGAAGCCATTAAAGCCGAAAAATTTGCCTTCAACACGATTAGCCTTCGTTCCTACGGCGGGCAATTGTGCGCCTACCTGATGAGCGTCGTAAAAAACCTGTGGCGAAAAGAACTGCGCTGGCGCGGCCGGGGTGGGGGGGAAGAAGAGGAACAGGAACAGGGACTGGGAGAAGCAGTACTGGCTATGGACTTTTTCTCAGCACTGGTGATAGACAAATTTCAAGCCCTGGGGGAAGATTGCCAGGTAGTGCTTGTCCTTTTCTTTAAGGAGGAGCTTTCTGCCAGGGTCATTGCCGGGCAGCAGGGTAAGAAGACGCAGGAGGTGAACCAACGGCTGTCTAAATGTGTGGATAGCCTGCTGAGAGGCATCGGGGAGTACCTGGGAAGTGATCATCAGGGGCAGCTGATGGAATTGATGAAGGAGGGCATGGAAGGCCTCGAAGAGCGTTGCCGGACAATACTGGAACTGTTCTATTTCGAACGAAAAAGTATGACTGAACTGGCGGAGCAACTGGGCTATGCAAATGCCCACTCCGTTACTGAACAAAAGAGAAGGTGTATGGAACGGCTGAACTACGCTGTCGTGAACCGCTTGATGAACTCTTGAATAATATTTAAGTAGCCGGACAGGTTTAAAGATGGGCTTCAATCGCTAATTGCCCATTAGCGCTTGAATTATTATAAAAAATTTGCTCGGCTACTTATGATGCAGCGCTGTTTTCATCCTGGCAGAATTGCTGCCTGTTCCGATTTTTTTCACCAATAGAGGCCCGATGAAATGAACATTGACAATAACATTCTGGATAAAATTCGAGGGTACTACTCGGAAGAACTGAGCGAGGCGGAAGCCAAAGAGGTGGAGCGCCTTATCCGGTCGGACGAGCAATACGTCCTCCACAATAAGCTCTTCCGGGCAGCCCGCAGGGGCATCAAACAGGCTATCGACGGGCCCAAAAAGAACTGGATGCAGGAGTTGGATCAGGCGGGACTGAGCGATGAGGAAAAGACTGCCCTGGAGCGGCTAAAAAAAAATGATCGCTCCGGAACCTCGCTTCGCCGCACGGCCTTTGCCGTCATTATTTTGATCTTCATTGCCTTTGCTGGCTATAAAGGCTGGCAGAAATGGGGGGGCGAAGACGCAACTCTGCCGGAGCAAACATCTCATCCGAAAATACCCATTGCCCAAGAATCCACTTCCACTCCTGAAGAGGAGGAACTGGTGGGCTCGACAGGAGCGACCATTCCAAGAGAAGCGGAGGTTCTCGTTTTTTCTCCGGAAGCCAATACTTTTGAGCCTACCGGTAAAAAACGAGACGTTTTAATGCGGCAGTGGCCGGAACCGGGGCTTTCTTATGTGTTTACCGGCGATACGCTGATCGTATTTGCGGAAAACCCGGAAACTTTTAAGGACGCCTCTTTGCGATGGCTGGAAAAGGACAATGCTGTTTTCCTGGGCCTGGACGGAAAGATATATGAGTTAGACAAAGGTGCGTCCGGGAGGCAGCTGTTGAAGGAAGCCACGGGGTGGGAGGAATAAAGGAATACCTTAAACGAACATCTTAAAACCCATACCAATGCGATTTTTCCTCTTATTGACATTGCTGCTTTTTTTTACTTTCCGGGTCATGGGCCAGGGCGTGATCCTCGACGATGAAGCTTATGAAAAAACACCTCTGGTGGAAAAAGCCCCGGACCGGGGAAGGATACCAACTGCTGTTGACTTGCGCCCATACTGCCCCCGTCCGGGCGACCAGGGTGGCCTGCCGTCCTGCGCCGCCTGGTCGCTGGCCAACGCGATGACCATTCAACAGGCTTTAGCGAAGGAACAAACCGATACCCGAAAAATTGAAAAGATGCGGTTCTCAGTGGCGTATATCTACAACCAGGTTGGCGATTGCTACCGGGGCGCCACTTTCCCGGACTGCCTGGAACTGCTGCAACAAAAGGGCGACTGCCCTGCTGCCCTGCTGCCCTACTCCCAGGATTGCGCCCCAATTCCGGAAAACCACCACCACGCCCGCGCCAGGGCCAACCGGATAAAGGGATACCGGAAAGTGTTCAGCCTGTCGGCTGGTATGGATGAAAAGATCAAAAATATCCTGGACGAGGTAGGGAGCTATCGGCCGGTCGTAGTCGCCTGTAAAATCCCCTATAATTTCCGAAACAATATACCCGAGGTCAGAGGTTCCTGGCCGGCCGAAGAACTGCACGCCATGGTGGTGGCCGGCTATAACGAATACGCGGAGACTTTCACCCTGATGAACAGCTACGGCCCAGATTGGGGCGACCAGGGCTTTTTTGAAATGGACTGGGAGACGCTTGGAAAGGCGGCGCGGTATGGGTATGTGCTGGAGGTGGAGTGAAGGGTGCATGGGCGGCTTGCCCATGGTCTTTGTGCTTTGGAAACAAGGCTACAGGATGTGGTTTTCTGGGGGTGATTGCTGGCCCGTCTCTGGGAGCCGGGTAAAATGCTGGATGGCTAGATTGTTGGATAGTGTCGGCTGACTTAGAGTTTTAAACAGTTTTTGACATTGAGTTTTACACAGTTGTTACTTTTGTTCTTTGACATTTTGAAAAATCAAGACAGTATGCCAGGTCCAATCCTTATGGCTGTACGCCTGCAGATTCTTCGCCAATATGAAGAAGAGACTCCGATTAGCGCGATTTCGCGGAACTTTAAGGTGAGCCGCCGGGCGGTTCATACTCTAATCAAGCGATATCAGGCTGAGGGAGAGCAAGGCTTGAAGCCTCTATATTCCAATTGCGGAAAAAAGCGCCTGGACGGTAATGATTTTGTTTACCGAGCTGTACGCTGTATGAAAAGCTGGCATCCGGGCTGGGGAGCAGAGAAAATCCATGCAGAAATATCTCGTATGCGGCCAGGTTTGGGCTTGCCCCATATTCGTACTTTGTATCGGTGGTTTCAGTGGAACGAGCAAACAGTTCCCTCTACCAGGTTGCCAAAAGCGCCCCGCCAATGGGCTAGACAGCTTCATGAAGGTTGGCAGATCGATGCTAAAGAAGAAATGAAAACGGCTGATGGCAATAAACAATGCTGGCTAAATATTACCGATGAATGCTCGGGTACGGCCATCGCCCCGCCGGTTTTCCCCCTATAAGAAAATTAGTGAAGTCCCTGTGCGCCAGGTTCAGCAGGCGCTCATCACTGTGTTCAAGGACTGGGGAGTACCCAAATGGATAAAGGTGGATAATGGCCGGCCTTTCGGCGACCCACAGTTAGAGAATATACCCCCTTTAGCTTTGTGGCTAATTTCACTGGGCATACAAGTTATCTGGAACCGGCCCAAAACCCCGCAAGACAATGCAAAGGTCGAGCGTAGCCAAGGGGTATTGGGCAATTGGACAGAATTTAGCAAATGTAAGGATACCTTTGATTTGCAAATCCGTTTATGGGAAGAAGCCGATTTTCATAATTATCATTTTCCTATTCGCCGCATGGATAACCAAAAAAGGATCGAAGCTTTTCCGGCTTTAGCATTCACCGGCAGAAACTGGAACCCAGCAGATTTCGACATCCAACGAGCACTAGATTTCCTTTCCACAGGAAGCTGGGAAAGGAAAGCCAGTAGCAATGGGCAATTCAGTCATTATGGGACGCGCTTCAATGTGGGCCGGGCATTTAAGCATCAGAGGCTCAGTATTAAACTATGCCCACTTGACAATGCCTGGCAGGTTTATGATGCGCAGGGAAACCTGATAAAAGGCTTTCCCACCAACTTCTCCAGTGCCACAATCTGGAATCTTGATCTTTCATAATGTCAAAGAACTAAAATGGTAACTGTGCAGAACTTAATGTCAAATGTTGTTTAAAACTCTAAGTCAGCCGACAATAGTTAGATGGCTGGATGGTTATTTTCCATTCGCTTTTCTTTTCAAAAACAAGAATGATTTGCCGGGGGCCTTGCTGTTTTCTCATTGGATTACCTCCTGGGCCAGGCTCGAATCTTTTTTCCTAAAACTTCTGAAATCCTTTGATTCATGAAAAACACGATTCTTCTTTTTGTTTTGCTTCCTTTTGTTGGTTTGGGGCAGGTGGATACGGCGGCAGTGCGGGCGGAAGTGGATAGTTTGTTGAATTTGTCGCGAGAGAATACAGAAAAGGGGTTATTTGAGGAGGCCGATCAATTAACTGATGAAGCAGAAAAAACTGTACTTAAAGTTTTTGGAAAGGAATCGGCTGCTTATGCAAGCGTATGTTTTAATCGAGGACGTGTACTTGATTTCCAGAATTCTTTTTTTGAAGCAGAAGAATGGTATTTAAAATCTAAAGTTTTGCGAGAACAGGTATTGGGGAAAACACATCCAGACTATTTTTGGAGCCTCAATAACCTTGGAATGATTTTTACGAATAGAGGTGATTATGAGGAAGCTGAATCACTTTTTAATGAAATTAGGACAAGTGTAAAAGCCAATTTAAATAAAAATCATCCGGTGTATTCGGCTATTCTAGAAAACTCAGGGATTTTATACTGGAGGATGGGGAATTATGAAAAAGCCGAATCCTTTTATATTGAAGCGAAGGAAATTCGGGGAAAACATTTTGGGAGTGAGAGTTATCAATATGGATCAAGTGTATTTAATTTAGGAATATTATTTTGGTCAATGGGGGAAAATCAAAAAGCGGAAGAATCTTTTATTCAAGCGAAAAGTATAATAGAAAAAAAATTAGGTAAGCATAGTTCTTTTTATCTAGAGATTTTGAATAGTCTAGGAGTATTATATCTTAACCTGGGGAATTATGAAAAAGCTGAATCCTTCTATATTGAGGCGAAAGCTTTATCGGAAAAAGGTATAAATGATACCAGCGAACGTTATCTATATGATACCATACTTGATAATCTTGGAATATTATATTTTCTCTTGGGTGATTATGAAAAAGCAGAGTCCTTCTATATTGATGCGAAGGAAATTCGGGAAAAACATTTTGGCAAAGATCATCCTTATTATGCTACTAGTTTAGAAAATATTGCTGAGCTGTATCGGGTAATGGGAAAAGGCCAAACGATAGAATCTCTTTATATCGAAGTGAAGAATATCCGAGAAAGATTATTTGGTGAAGAACATTCTGAGTTTGCCAGAAGCCTTAATAACCTTGCTTCATTTTATAAAACCATAGGAAATTACCAAGATGCTGAACAGCTTTATAACAAGGCTAAGAATATTCGGGTGAGCTTATTTGGCAAGGATCATCCTGATTATGCTGCTACACTATTTAATATGGTCAATTTGTATTGGAAAAAAGGTGATCTGATAAAAACCGAATTACTCTTTGAAGAGCTTACTCATATAAATATTAATTTAGTTTTAAGCGCACAGCACCATTTAACAGAAGTTGAATTGAGCAAATATCTAAACAATATTCGCTTATTAAAATGTAAAGACAAAATGCTTTCGTTGATACAACAATATGATAAAAAAGAACCTTCGATTTTAAAATTTTCTTACAATAACTCCCTTTTTTACAAAGGTTTCATTAAAAAATCGTTCAGTCAAATAAGACATCAAATCTATAGAGATAGTACCTTGACAGAAATTTATTACCGCCTCAAAGCCTACCACCGCCGCCTCGCCGCCGAATACGCCAAGCCCATCGCCGAGCGCCAAAACGTCGAAGAACTCGAGGAAAAAGCCAACGCCCTCGAAAAAGAACTCGTCCGCACCGTCGCCGGCTACGGGGAGGCCATTCGGCAGGTAGAGTGGCAGGAAGTGCGGGATGCCCTGCAGCCCGGCGAGGCCGCCGTCGAGTTTGTGCATTACAATTATTATACGCCAGAACCGACAGACAGCGTCATGTACGCCGCTCTCGTCCTCCGCCCCGGCGACGAAGCCCCCCACTTCATCCCCCTCTTCGAAGAAAAAGAGCTGCAAGCCCTGCTGCGGGATAACCCCAGGGACAAAAAAGCTTACCTCAATGAGCTATATGGCTACCAGAAGAAAAAGGACGCTTCTCCCAGCCTCCGCCAGCTCATCTGGCAGCCCATGGAAGAGCTGCTGGCGGATGCCGAAACGGTTTATGCCTCTCCTTCCGGCCTGCTGCACCGCATCAACCTGGGGGCGGTAATGGTGAACAGGAGGAAGAGTTGGGCGGACCGCCATGAGGTGGTGTTGGTGGGGAGTACGCGGCAGTTGGTAGCCCCCGAGGGGAGAGAAAACCCCGATGGTGCCGGCAGTTCGCCATTCGCTATTCGCCGTTCGCTGCCGTCCGCCGATTCCCACCGTCCGCCGTTGACCGCCACCCTCTACGGCGGCATCAAGTACGATATGGACAGCACTGCCATCGCCCGTGCCAATCAGGGGGAGCCGCTCATCGCTTCCACCGGCGGGGATCTATCTTTTAATTACCTGGAACGCTCCGTACCGGAGCGGGGCCTTTCTTGGGAGGAACTTCCGGGTACGGAAAAAGAGGCGGAGGAGATTTCCGCCATTATTGAAAAGCATAAGGGAGAAGCCAAAGCGCTCAAAGGTCATTCCGCTACCGAGGAATCTTTCAAGCGGCTGGGGCAGGACGACCCTTCCCCCCGCATCCTCCATATAGCCACCCACGGCTATTTCTACCCCGATCCAGCCGAGCGCCGGAATCCCCCCCCCTCGGGGGGGCTAGGAGGGGCTTTCAAGATCTCCGACCACCCCATGATCCGCTCCGGGCTGGTGATGGCGGGCGGCAACCAGGCCTGGCGGGGCAAGCCCGTGCCCGAAGGCCTGGAGGACGGTATTCTCACCGCCTACGAAGTCAGTCAGGTGGACCTGCGGAACACGGAGCTCGTCGTCCTCTCGGCCTGCGAGACCGGGCTGGGGGACATTGAGGGCAATGAGGGCGTTTACGGCCTGCAGCGGGCCTTCAAGATCGCCGGGGCGGACAAGCTCATCATGAGCCTGTGGAATGTACCGGATGCGCAGACGCAGGAGATGATGGTACTGTTCTACCGGTACTGGCTGGAGGAGGGGATGGAGTTGAGTGAGGCGTTTCGGGCGGCGCAGGGGGAGATGCGGAAGCGGTATAAGGCGCATTATTATTGGGCTGCTTTCGTTTTAGTCGAATAACTAAAACTTCAGCGGTGGGGCACCGCTTTTGTTCTGATCGAGTGATAGTAGATATCAGGAAGAACAGTTTCTACTGTATCTCTAAAATACCCATATCTGGATCGTTCAAAAAATCGATGATTGCCTGCGCCTGAGATCTCAATAGATTTTCGATGTACTCTGTGGAAACATTACCGCTTCTTATCCACACGATTTTTGGCGGATATCCATTTAGGTTTTGAATGTCGTTAAAATCAGCATCCTTGGTCAAAATGTGGAGGTTATGGTGGGCGGCGTATTTCCAGATCGGGAGGTCATCTTCTTCGTCAAGGGAAACTTCCGCAACATGGAGGATGCCGGGGAACAGACTCCTCAGCGAAGGCGCCAGCTTGTAAGATAGATTGTTGTCAATAAGGAACATATAGATTGGAAACTCAGGCAGCGGGTTTAATGATTGCTGTCTTCTTTTGCGTTTCAGCGGCATAGGCCAGGCAAGCCAGCACATCTTCCCGGGTCAGCTTCGGGAAATCGTCCAGAATTTCTTCGATGGTCATTCCGGAAGCGAGGTAGCTCAGAACATCGCCCACTGTAATTCGCATTCTTCGAATACAGGGTTGGCCGTTTCGCTTTCCGGGCTCTATGGTAATGTGTTTCTTGTAGTCTACCATTGGCTTTTTCTTTGATCTTCTAAAGGTAACAAAAAATATGTGGCGCTCGTTTTGCTTTTGCACTTCTTTTGGCGTCAAGTTGGGGCGCAACTTCAAGTTGCACCCCAACTTCTTCCTACCCAACTTCTACCTAAAACCTGGGTGATGTTTCCGGTAAACGGGTATACACCATAAAACCCGTTCATTATGGAAGCTTTTGAAATGCTGATCCTTACCCGTAGCCTGGAGCGTATCGCAGCCACTTTTCTCGGAGGTGGCGCTATCTACATGGCCTACCGGCTTTTTATTAATCTACCTGATATCGACGGTGTCAGTGATAATTTTCGCTTTCGGCAGTACCTTTCCTTCCACATCATCAAAATTGGAATTGGGGCGGTGTTCATGATGTTTGGCGCCTTGATCATTCTTTTCTCTTTTTTTAAAGCCCCTACTCTTCAGAATATCAATAATGAAATGGCTTACTCTGGTTTTGGTAATGTTTCTCCAGCCAGTAAGCAAGAAGCGAGCCTGTTGGAGCCAGAACCTTTTGCCGACTATTTTATGGTACTGAATACTTTGCCGGATGACCTGAAAGCGGATCTGCCGGAAAGACGGCACAGAGGTGTCACCTTATCTCTGTCGAGGGTAAAACTCAACCTCATGCTGGCGGTCTGGAATGAATCGCTTTGGGGCGACCCGGTAGCCTTTAAGAATTGGGTCTTTGACGGAGAACACCTGCCACCTCCTCAGCAGGTCAATGTAGATGCTGTCCATTTTTTCAATCAGAAAAACTAATACCATGAAAGCGATCACCCAAATAACATATTTGTGCTGTTTTTGCCTGATACTTCCCCGGTTAGTGAATGCCCAATCCATAGGGAATATGTACGATTACAGTACCCTGCAAAGCCTGAAGGGAGAATATTCGGCTACCCTGGAGAAGTTTATGAAAAACAAACTTCCCCGCTACCTTACGACGGAGCAGCAACGTAAACTTTCTAATGTACAGCTTAATTTTCCTTTGCGTGGAAATGACTCGTATACAGATCCCTTTTGTTATTATGCTTACGCCGGCAGCCGTTCTATTACCATATCGATACAGTCACTGAAGTTTCTGGATGATCTGTGCCTGGCTTTTGCGTGGCTGTCGAATAATAACTACAGTATCGAAACCGTAACGGATTACGTTGCGATGATCCGTTACAAGAAACCAAATGAATTTTCCGGGGGGCGATACCCCAGGCCACTGGACGCTCTCGGCATTCCTGCCGGTGCAAAGCGCGACCCGGCAACCAGGGACCTGGCGCTCGCTCTGTTCCTGTCAGGGCAGGTATTTATCTTATGCCACGAGTTGGGGCACATTTATTACCAGCATCCCGGAAACCTTGGAGTTTCCAAAACGGAGTCCCGCTATAATGAAGCGAATGCAGACCGCTTTGCCTTGTCCATAATGAAGGAAATTCCTGTCTTGCCCATGGGCGCCTTGCTGTATTTTCAGCTTTATTCCCATTGGGATTGGGATAGAGAAGAATCCGCCTCCACCCACCCGCTCAATGCTAATCGCCTGATGAAAATTGGGGATTATCTGATGACCAACGCGAGCAGTTACGCCCGGGATCTGGATACCCGAAATGTTTCCAGTGTTGAAAAAGCGAAGGTGCATAGCCTGGCAAAAGGGTTCAAGTCGTTGGCTGCATTGCTCTCCGACAAAGAACTCCAGCAAAGTACATTGATTGCCGCCCGCGATCGCGATCCTTCTACCCTGAAACCTCGGAAAAATGGTGGGTTACAAGCAATGCCTAAAACCTCAGAGGGTTCGTTCATCGGTTATTATCAAGGCAGTTTTATTAAGTACGACATACACGGCAGAAAGGAACCTCCGTTACCGGTAGTGGTACACTTACAGTCGCGTGGAGGGATAGTAACCGGGCAGTTCAATTTTGGCCTCGGAGACGGGCTGATCACCAACGGCTGGAGAAAAGGCAATGCGCTTTACTTTAACTGGCAGTGGGGTGGCGCCTACGGTAGTGGCGTGCTTAACCTCAGCAATGAAGGGAAAAAACTATCCGGAACCTGGGGCTATAACCTACGTGGCAAAAGTTACAACTCCGGAGGTGGAGAATGGTTGCTGTACCAATATTAATGCCGGGCCATCCATACAATGGTGATGATAATGGCAGTAGCCATCAGGAGCAGAGAAATTACGATAAGATAAATAGGAAGTTGCCGCCGGTGGCCGCTTTGCTTAAAGGCTTTTTCCAAAGCGTTTAGCTGTTGATACTGGGATGGTATCTCCGGAATTCTCATTGATTCCTGTATATGGGCTATGTGCTGTTCGGCCGATGCAATCAGCTCCGGGCTGGAATAATTAGCGCTGTGGCTTTTGGAAATGGTGGCAATACGGGCCATTTGTTCCTTTAGCTTAGTGAGCTGGCTTAAGCTGTCTCTTATGGTTTGGGGAAAATCAGGGGGCAGGGCTTCCCTTTTAAACACCTCTTCAATCTGTCGGGCCACTCCCCGGAAATGCTGGAAAAAAGGCTGGTTGAACTGGTAAAGCAATTTTGCTTCATTGATAGCCAGAATGGCTGATGCATTCGGGATGGGCTTTCCCGTTTTCTCTGCTTGTGCTTCAGATAACAACTCCAGGTAGCCGTGTATCACCCGGTTGAGTTCCACTGTGCCATCCCTGAGGTTTAGCCGCTGTTCTTTTTCCAACCTTTGGAATTGACTTTTGAGCAACAGCAACTCATCCAGGTAAGTCTTTCCAAAGAGCTGCGGATTTGCTTCGCCTACAGTAAATGCTTCTTTTAATTCTCCTTGAGCAATCAGGTGTTTAATGGAGGGAATGTCCATCCTTTTTATGATAAAGATATGTTTTTCTGAAAAAAAATCTCAAAAGTGGGTGATGTGCTGCGAAGCCGGGTATAGAGAAGTATAAATGCTTAAATCAAAAACACTAAGTTATGCGAAAGCCAAGCTGCTTTTTAGTCATTATTGCCCTCTTTTTGATGGGGAGTATAAATGCTGTAACTGCGCAAGAATCAACTACCAGGTATATTGGCCAGGGTTATTTATATGGCAATCCTGCCCGTATAGAGTACTCAGGGTCATGGTATGACAAAAGCTATAATTATCGTGATTATTCTGATCTGGAGATTAAGAGATCAAGGCATTCTGGTGCTAACTACTCCGGTAAAATTTACCTCGATCAAGGAACCATTGATATTAGCATAAGTGAATCCGATGGCTCTGCAATTATCTTTATGGGGCCCAAAATGCAATCATACGACCTCTTCACTCAATACGATTCCTACTCTGGAACTTATTTCTTGTCCATCTGGACCAGTAGTTTAAAATTAATTAATCCGGGCCCAGTTGTGGAAGTCGGCCGGTTTCAGGTGAAAAAACAGTAAAAATATTTCTATTAATTTTTTCGAAAAACCGGGTGAGAAATTTCGATGATGGGAATAATAGAGTGAAGACAAACTTATAAAGTTCTTAATTCGAACATCTTATTAGGATGGAAAATACTATTAACGCCATTATGGTGATTTTAGCCCTATTATCTAGCTTAAGCTTTTATCAGGACAAGCTTCCAGCAAAGTGAGGGGCAGCCGTCAAGTGACAACTTGGGGTTGTCTCTTGACTTTGCAACGCTGCCGACTTCCTTTACCGCCCAGTTTTTGACGCAACCATGTTCCTTTTGTCCAAGCCGGGAAATTCATCAAAAATTTTCCAAAGTTGGGGTACAGGAGGGTGCAAATACATTTTAATCATTATAAAACTTTATGCCATGAAAAATTGGATCAAAATGGTTTGCCTGTTTGCCGGATTGATGCTTATGGCTAATGCCGCAGAAGCGCAATATACTACTGGCGTTTATGTGAACAACCAGGAGCTTAACGTGCAGACAATTAATCAATTACAGCAATAATCCGGAATGGAAGTGATGTTATCCTCAGAAATAGCGATGGGGAGGTAATTCATACTTCATTTTAAGCATATGCTGAATTGCTGCTCATTTGCAGCTATTGTTTAACGAAAACCAAGTTGTTATGTTTGTGGATCTAAAATTTGATTACCTTAATGCCTTAAGCACCAGCGATCAGGGTGTTAACAATCGGGACGAGGTGTACTGTATGGTAGTAGGAGCGTCTTCCCAAGGCCGAATTCAAATCCCGCGTATTCCTTCAAAAAGCCGTGATCCGGACTATTTCCCATTGCATAAGGGAGATAGTATCAATAATCAACTGCTTTGGAACGGCTACATTGGGCCAGGGGAACAGGCCGCCCTTACCATCTTGGTCCGGGAGCAGGATAATGGCCAACTTCCTTCTATTGGCAATATGTTGTCTGCAGTTGCTTCTGGTATAGGCAATCTTTTAATCGGCCGTATTGATAATGTCTTGGAAGCAGTCGGCGACCTTGCTGTTTCTGCTGCCCAACTCGTTGACTCCATTGGTGCGGACAGCGACCAGACTATCGCTGCTTTTGTGGTCTGGATCGAAAACGACAATGGTACTCTTAAAGCGCATTGGAAAGATGCGCGCTACACCAATATCGCTGCAAACGGTAACCAGGCGGTTATCAATGCCAACGGCGAAGGAGGATCTACGTATTCTATGCGTGCTTCTGTCAGCAAGGAACACTTGCCAATGATCATTTCTGTCAATAGTGGTAAAGCACTGGATATCGCAGGTGGCTCGCGGGCGTCCGGAGCCAATTTGCAACAGTATACTATCCATGGAAGGGCTAATCAACGCTGGAAATTAAAATACCTGGGTGTCGGATCAGCCTATCCTCTTAATCCTGGCTTTTACCCTCGTTTCGCTATCCTGAACGAGAACAGTGGACAGGCCCTTGATGTAGCTGGCGGCGACACAAATAATGGGGCTAATATCCAGCAGTACCGATCGCACTATGGCCCGAACCAAACCTGGTTTCTGGTCCCGCGGTCTGGAAGTTTCGTACTACTCAATCGGCATAGCCGGAAAGTCATGGATGTACGGCGAGCCAGCAAAGAAGATCAGGCGAATGTCTTGCAATGGTCCTTCCACGGTGGTGCTAATCAGCTTTGGGAAATACGGTACTAAAGCCAAAGGCTGGGAGTGCCTGGTCAACCAAACCGGGCACTCCTTATTATTTCACCATTTAACGTGAATTCGGAGATTTTCCCTGAACTCACGTTAAATTACACAGTACTTAGGAGCCTTACATTTAGTTATGAATCTCCGATGCCCTTCGCCAATCTTCTGGTGAAGGGTTTTTTTGTCAAAAAAATACTCAAAACCAGGTGACATTTTCCAACCAACGGAATAACAGGGAAACAGGCACACATACATCCTGTATATCCCGGACGCCAAATCATTAACACAATACTATTCTATCACCATCAAAATTCACCAAAATGAAACAGATGAAATTGTTTTTTGTACTCCTGCTTTCTTTGACCGCCCAGTGGAGCTTTGCTCAGTGGTATTACAATGGCCCCTCTATTTTGTATACTTACGATAGGATTGGGATCGGCACCTATAATCCAAGTAATCCACTGGAGGTCAAGGGGCAAGAAGGTATTCGCCTGACCGGTAACAGCCATCCGAATGATGCTTTTATGCTGCTGCAACCAGATGTGGATGTTTCCGCTCTCAACCCTGGCGGCACTACCCATGCAGCCCGGATCACGGGAAGACGGTTAGGCCACCTGGTGATCGATATCGAGGCCAATGACGCCAAGGATGCCTTCGCTATCCGTACCGACCGGGACTTCGACGGAATGGTTGACAATATCGCTATGGTGGTTCAGCCCTCAGGTAATGTTGGTGTCGGCACCATTGCCCCTGCACAAAAGTTAGATGTTGCGGGAAATATCAGGGTTAGGGGCTCAAACGGAATTGCCAGAGTGATGAACGGTGATTCAAACGAGTTTATTCAGTTTGATGCCAATGATGAAAGTATTAGCTTTTACAGCAATGATAATGAGGCGCTGAGAATTGTAAATGGCGGAATGGTCGCTATTGGCACCAATGAGGTTATCTCCGGCTACAAACTCGCCGTGGACGGCAAGGTCATCTGCGAAGAGCTGCGCGTCAAGCTTTCCCAGAACTGGCCCGACTACGTCTTTGCCGAAGATTATGAGCTGATGCCTCTGGAAGAGGTGGAGCGATCCATTAAGGAAAACGGCCACCTGCCCGGCATTCCAAGCGCCGACGAAGTCGAAAAGGAAGGCGGCATTGAGGTCGGTGAGATGCAGCGTCTGATGCTGGAGAAGATGGAGGAACTGACCCTGCACCTGATCGAGCTGAAGAAGGAGAATGAGCAACTGAGAGAAGAACTGCAGGAACTGAAGAAGCAGTAAAGGCCCTTTCCTTCGGTTCTTCCCGGCCGCGGAAAGGCCCTGGTTGAGCCGCCATTTTTTAACCTGAAAAAGAAAAGATCATGTATAAACTTAATATACAATCGGCCGGGCCGTCCTGTTACTGGCAGCGGCTCTTGTACACGCTGTCTTTCATGCTTACGGGGGTTCTTCTGTTCGGGCAGGCCGACATCCGCTCGCTAAAGTACCAGTTTCCAGGCTCGGATACTCCCGTGGAATTGAATGTCGAGGTGGCGGATGGTTTGGTGATCCTGGACGGCGACATTATTTTAGGGACGGAGAGTGGGTTATTTGGCATTGAAGACCGCGCCGCTGTGATTTCCGGCTCTAGCTATCGTTGGGATGAAGGATTAATGCCTTATGAAATAGAGGCTGATCATCCGCAGAGAAACCTCATTATTCAGGCCATTGGCCATGTGAATGAGAATACTACCCTGCATTTGACGGAACGGAATCCCAGCCTTCATGCCGATTATGTACGGTTTCGTGCGGCCAATGTATGCAATTCTTATGTAGGAAGGATCGGTGGGCGCCAGGATATCAATATTGCGCCAGGGTGTGGCTTCGGATCGATCGTCCATGAGATCTGCCATGCCGCCGGCCTTTTCCACGAACAGTCAAGGTCAGACCGGGATGAATTTGTCACCATTCTCTGGGAGAATATCCAGGATGGAAGAGAATTCAATTTCCAAACTTATCTGGATGCAGGAGTCAATGGTTTCGATCACGAAGATTACAATTACAATTCTATTATGCACTATGGCCCACTTGCATTCAGCAGTAACGGACAGCCTACCATTGAGGTGAATTCACCGCCTGCCAAGCCCGGAACCACGATCGGCCAGCGGGACGGCCTCAGCTTAGGAGACATTCTTGCAATCAACAGCATCTATCCCTGTGATAATGTATGGGAAAATTACTATCGTGTATGTGGCTCGGAATCACAAAGTATTTTCACTACTGTATTCATTTCGGCATCGGAGAATGGATGTACGTCAGCAGTGCCTGCAGATCAACTGCTGATATGGCAGACAGGGGACGAGATCATTTTTTATCCTGGCTTTACTGCGCCGGCAGGAGCCGATTTTTTAGGCAGGCTGGAGGAATCTTGCGCACCTCACTTGCGGCCCGGCCCGGATGATCCGAAAGAAGCTCAAAAAATGGAAGATGTTGCCTATGAGAAGGGGAGTGAATTTACCTCATCCATTTCTGTTTACCCCAACCCTTTCCAAACCACCACCACTTTTGCTTTCGTCCTACCCCAGGAAGGCGAGGCTACCCTCCAGGTTTTCGATCCCTACGGCAGACAGGTGCACCATAAAAGCGAAAATTTGCCCGCAGGCCACCATCAATGGCCCTTCGATGGGAGCCGCCTGAGCAGCGGGGTCTATACTGTCGTTCTGAGATTTGAAGATACGGTGCTGACGGAGCGGATGGCCATTGCTAAATAGCTGGTTCGAACTATTTTCCTGCTTTCCCCAAAAGACAGAGCTGTATAACGCCCTTCGCCAGCCTTCTGGCGAAGGGTTTTTGATTTGATTTTTGAGGTTAAGGTTGAGTCAAGAGAATACCCTCGGAACGGAACGCTTCAAGGAATAACTTCAGTTCTGCTGAGTTAAGCCATCCTCACTCCTCATCTCCCTTTTCCATCACCTCACTTTCTTCCTCTTCCACCCCATACGGCCGCTTGCCGAAGACCTCCACCAGATCCTCCTTAAAGACGACCTCCTTTTTCAACAGCAGCTTGGCCAGTTTTTCCAGCTCTTCCCGGTGTTCGCGGAGGACTTTTTTCGTCCGTTCGTACGCCTTTTCCACCAGTTCGTGCACCTCCTGGTCGATCAACTGGGCGGTGGCCTCGCTGTAGGGTTTATGGAAGGACTGCTCGTACTGGCCGTTGCTGTCGTAGTAGCTGATGTTGCCCAGCTTTTCGTTCAGGCCGTAGAAGGCGACCATGGTGAAGGCTTGTTTGGTGACCTTCTCCAGGTCGTCGAGGGCGCCGGAGGACACTTTACCGAAGACGACCTCTTCGGCGGCGCGCCCGCCCAGAGCGGCGCACAGGCGGTCGGTCAGTTGGTCCTTATTGTAGATCACGTTTTCCTGGGGCAGGTACCAGGCGGCGCCCAGGGAGCGGCCGCGGGGCACAATGGAGACCTTCAGAAGGGTATCGGCGTGTTCGAGGTACCAGCTGGCGGTGGCGTGGCCGGCCTCGTGGTAGGCGATCACCTGTTTCTCCTTTTCGGAAATGATCTTGCTTTTCTTTTCCAGGCCGCCGATGACCCGGTCGGTAGCGTCGTAGAAATCGGCCATCCCTACGGCGTCCTTATTCCGGCGGGCGGCAATGAGGGCGGCTTCGTTACAGACATTGGCTATATCTGCCCCGGAGAAGCCCGGGGTTTGGCTGGAGAGCGTATCGAGGTCGATGTCTTCACCCAGTTTCAGGGGCTTGGTGTGGACCTTGAAGATGGCCAGCCGTTCTTTGCGGGTGGGCAGCTCCAGGTAGATCTGCCGGTCGAAGCGGCCGGGGCGCAGCAGGGCACGATCGAGGACGTCGCCCCGGTTGGTGGCTGCCAGCACGATGACTCCCGTGTTGGTGCCGAAGCCGTCCATTTCCGTAAGGATCTGGTTGAGGGTATTCTCCCGTTCGTCATTGGATTGTAAAGAGACCGCCTTGCCCCGCGACCGGCCCACGGCGTCGATCTCGTCGATGAATATGATGCTCGGCGAGTTCTGCTTGGCCTTTTTAAACAGGTCGCGGACCCGCGAGGCGCCGACTCCTACGAACATCTCCACAAATTCAGAACCAGAAATAGAGTAGAAGGGGACCCCCGCTTCGCCAGCCACTGCCCGGGCCAGGAGGGTTTTTCCGGTACCCGGAGGGCCGACCAGCAGCACGCCCTTGGGGATCTTGGCGCCCAGGCGGGTATAACGGGAGGGGTTTTTCAGAAAGTCGACGATCTCTTTGACTTCGACCTTGACTTCTTCCAGGCCGGCAACGTCGTCGAAGGTGACGTCGCTCTGCCCTTTTTCAAAGAGCTTGGCCTTGGATTTACCCATGTCGAAGATGTTGTTCCCTCCGCCGACACCGCCCCCGCCGGGGCGCATGCGGCGCAGAATGAACACCCAGATGCCAATAATGATGGCAAAGGGAAGGACCCAGGAAAGGATACTGCCCCACCAGTTGGTGCGGGTCGTATAATTTACGTCGATGCGCTCCTCCGGTGGAACGCCCTGCTGTGCTTCTTCCAGGCTTTTCTCAAATGTCTCTATGGAGCCGATATTGAACGAATAATGAGGGCCGGTATTTCCGGCCTCGATGTCACTGTACCGGCCCTGGCCCAGCTTTTCCTTTTTGATGTAGACCTCTGCCGTTTCCTTATTGACGACCACGATCCGCTCCACATCCCGGGTGGCCAGCATTTCCTGTTTGAATTCCGTCCAGGAGATCTGTTTGGCCGGGCTGCTGTTGAAGTAAAAGAACATCTGCACCATCAGAAGCGCAACCAGTATCCAGATGATCCAGGAGTTGGAGGTGAGGCCTCCCCGTGGGTCCTCACTTCCGGGCCCAAAGGGTTTTCTTCCATTATCGGAAGGTTCATTGCTGTTTTGTTGTGCCATAGATGCCGGTTAAGTGAAGATGAAAGCAACGAAAAACTGTAGTTCGCGGCTAGGCTATTACAGTGCTTCTATTAATAAAAACCCGCAGCTTCCGCCTATGTTCGGATAGGGGCGCCCGACAGGAAAGATGGGAATCGGGTGGACATGCAGAATATGAAATTTGAACACATTCTAAACGATCTCGTCCTCCTCTTCGATCAGCCGATGGATGGCGCGGAACGCCCGTGCGATCTCCTGTACCTGTTCCTTCACCTGTTCTCTTTCCTGGTGCTGTTTGTACATGCGCATACCGCTGGCCCCCAGGGCGCTCCACAGTCCTCCTCGTTTGCGGTTGTATTCGATCTTCGGAATGCCGTGGGCCAGTTGGCGGATGCGATAACCGTCGAAATGGTCCAGGACCCAAAGCTTTAGGTCACCGGCGAACTGGGTGAAGATCTCCAGGTCGACATCGAAGTTGTTGCCCTCAATGACTCGTTTGGCCAGGGCTTGAACGTCGTGAAAGGGTTGGTCGAGATTTGGCATGGTTCGTTGATTCGGGATTTGTTGATTCGGGATTTGTCTTAGCCCACCGTAGCTTTCGCTGGAAGCCGAAGCTTTACGCGAAGGCATTGGCGGATGTATGGTTTCATAGGCCGGTGGCAATTTGAATGAACAGGATGGCCTACAAGATAAGCAATCTTCTCCGGCCGCTAGGAATGATCTTTCAGCCATTCCAAAAAAGCATTTCGGGCCAGGCCCTGCCGGAAGGGCCAGCTGGCGGCATCCAGGTGGGAGCCTTCCGGAAGCGGTACAAAACGGGACTCGGCGGTATTGAAGGCTTTCATGCGGATGGCAAATTCCCTGGCGCTTTCAAACGCCACCATTCCATCTTTAGTGCCGTGGATGATCAGCGTTGGAATATTCAGGGGCTTGTTCACATACCAATAGGGATTGGCCTGCTGGAACATGGGTTGATTTCGTGGGCCGGCAAAGTTGCGCAGGGGCACGGTGTTCGCCATTTTTTCCAATTGTAAGGGCGCTCCCAGAAGAAAGAGCCCCCGGAACCAGCCTGGGCTTAGCCCCGCCTGTTCCAGCGCCTCGTGGTTGAGTGCCGACAGGGCTGCCATATTGCCTCCCGCCGACATCCCTCCGATAAGGGCCTTTTTTTCTCCCATGCCCCTTTTGGCCAATATTTCCCGTGTTTTCAGAAGAATGCTGGTGAGGTCTTCCCGCATGTGGAGGTAATTGTAGCGAGGCGCCCGCCGGTAGGAAGGCATCACCACGACGAAGCCCATCTGGGTAAACTGCTGTGCATGCGAGCGGAATTGCTCCGGGGCGCCAAACTGCCAGCCTCCGCCGTGGAAATAAAACAGGATAACCGGCTTCACCGGTATATTTTCGGGAGGCGTACACCAGAGCACATACTGCCGGCGATGCCGGCCGTAAGGGATACGCTCTTCCCGGAAATCTCTTCCAGGGCTGAAAACGAGGTGAAACCACAATGGAGGCAGGTGCAGTAATTCGTGAAGCAGGTTGCCTTTGGGTATGGCCTTCCAAAGAAGCCCGTAAAACAGGACTAAGAAGGAAATGGAAAGGAGGAGGGCGAAGAGCATTGGGCCGGATTTATTGTCCAGGCAATTTTATAAAAAAAGGCATAAAGGGCACTTTAAAGTAGCTAGAAAAAAGAAATGCATGCGCGCTGTGGGACGGCATGCATTTCAAAAACATTTTTAACTAAAACCTATTTCGGAAAGAAGAACGAGGTTTTCCAAAAATTGTTTGTCGCCTTTTTTTCAAAAGCAGTAAAGAATATCCATTTTATGTCCGGCCGGAGCTTTCTACTTAGCCCCGAATTCGCTACTTTTCCGAATACACCATTGATTATAACCTATGAGGCTATGTGGCCTGCTGTATCTTCTGTGGACAGCCCCCGTCCTTCTTTGTGGGCAAGCTGGGCCAATTTCCTCGTCCCGGGCTCATCTGGCTCTGGAGCAGGCAGACTCGTGCATCCGGTCAGAAGATTATGCGGCCGCCCGGGAGTTGTACCTGGAGGCATTGCCCTATTTTACCGGACAGGGAGATTACAGAGAACAATCCTACATTTATTTGTGGCTCAGCGAGACGTCCTACTTCACCCAGGGCATTCATCAGGCGCTGGATGAGGCTCAGTACAGCCGCTTGCTGGCAGAGTCCTGCCTGGACCCCGATACCCTTCCGTTTTACTGTACCATTCTGCAGAACCTCGGGGTTTTTTACTCCATGCAAAGTGATTTTGATGCCCAGATGTGGTACTATCAAAGATCCCTTGATGCTGCGTTGCACTACCATGGCAAGAACAGCGAGCGTGCTGCCGATGCCTATCTCAGCGTAGGCGCTGCATACGGGCGGCGGGGGCGTTGGCGGGAATGCATCGCTTATACCGATACCTCTCTCCTCCTGGCGCGAGCGGCCAACTACAAGGAGGGTATTGCCTCCGCCCTGCTGAACCTCTCCCACAGTTTTGCGGAGCAGGAAGATTTTGAAAAGGCCATACAATACCAGAAACAGGCACTGGCAGCAACTTCCAGCGTGGAAGAGAAAGCCCGTGGATTGAACAACCTGGGCACCCAGTATATCGACATTGGAGAATACCCTTCAGCTTTGGAAAACTTGCGCCTGGCCCTGGCCCTACGGCGGTCGTTATATCTTCCTTCCGATGATAATGTTTTTTCCACCTTGCTCAATATCTCCCGTGCTCATTCAGAAAGCGGCCGGCTGGATTCGGCCAGGTACTACCTGGAGGAGGCTGTTGAAGGGCTGCTGCTGGCGGGCAAAGGGGCGAGCGGCGACCTTTTGCAGATCGCTTACAACTACAAGGGAAAGTTATTGTTGCTGGATGGCCTGCCGGAAGCTGCCGGCCAGGCCATCCGGCAGGCCCTGGCTGTACGGGGCAACTGGAGGGGGATCAACAGCAGTTCATTTATGCTGCTGGGAGAAACCTTGCTGGCAATGGGCCGGTACGAGGAAGCCTTGCAGGCCGCCCAGGAAGGCCTGAAGTGGGCAGCTCCCGGATTCGAGGAGGACAACCCGCTGATCAATCCGCCCTGGGAAAGCCTGGAGAGTGTCGCCCAGGCAAGGGGATTGCTCAAACTCAAGGGCGACATCCTGCGGACGAGCGGCCTGGCCCGGAAGGATACCGGCTTACTGAAAGCGTCCCTGTCCACTTTCGAACAAGGGGACTCCCTGGTGTTATGGTTGCGAAAGAACTATCAGAGCCGGCTGTCGCGCGACCAGATAGCAGCCAATGCCAACGAGCTGTATGCCGGAGCCTTGCGTACGCTTTACCATCTTTACCAACAAACGGGCGACACCCTCTATTTCGACCAGGCACTGGCCTTCTCGGAAAAGAACAAGGCCCTGTCGGTCCTGGAAAATCTCAATGGCCTGTACGCCCGCTCCTTTTCCGGCGTTCCGGATTCGGTAGTGGAAGCGGAACGGCGGCTCCTGGAAGAAATAAACTTCTATTCCAACCTTGCCAACCTCAACCGCGATTACGAAAGTGACAGCCTGGTGGCCGCCTGGGAAAGGCTGGCCTTTGAAAAGCGGCAGCAGCAGGATAGCCTGATGAACTGTATTCAGGAAACCTATCCCCGGTATTATCAGATGAAGCATGGCTTTCAGCTGTCAGCGGTGCGCCCTCTTCAGGAAGAATTGCTGGCCGAAGGAGAAACCCTGCTGGAATACTTCTGGGATGCCGATTCGGTTTTTGTTTTTCTGCTTTCGGCGGAGCAGCGGCAATTCTTTCGGTTGCCGGCCCATTTTCTGGCAGATAAAGTGCTGGCCCTTTACCAGGCGGCAGTGGGCCGGGCCCCTGTTTTTTACGAGTTGAGCTATGAGCTTTACCAGGCGCTTTTTCAACCATTGGAGCCCTATTTCGAGGGTGAAAAACTGGCCATCGTAGCGGATAATGTGCTGGGGTATCTGCCGTTTGAATTGTTGCTGAGCGCTCCGGTATCTTCCGGCGGTGCTCCCCATGCCCGTCATCCTTACCTCCTGAAGCAATATTCCATCCGGTATTTTTTCTCCGCAAACACTGCTTTACAATCCCAACACTATCAGGCCCTCATCCCGCCCCGGAGGGAAGTACTTGCCCTGGCGCCTTCCTTCGGAGGGGCATTGGCGGGAACGGACAGCTCCATTTTTGCCGACCTGCCCGGCGCCCGCTCGGAGCTGGACAGCCTGGAATCCAGTTACCGGGGCCTTTTCCTGCGCGGGGAAGAAGCCTCGGAAGCCAATTTCCGGAAATATTGCCGCCGGTATGGCGTTTATCACATTGCCACCCATACCCGGATCGACCAGCGTCTTCCTTCCGCTACGCACTTGCTGATGAATGCCGGAGCCGGGCAGGACGGCCGCCTGCATGTATTCGAGTTGTACAGCATGCAACTCGATGCCGAGCTGGCAGTACTCAGCGCCTGTAATACGGGTATTGGCGAGCTAAAGGTTGGAGAGGGAAGCGCCAGCCTGGCTCACGCTTTTGCCTATGCCGGTTGTTCCGGATTGGTGATGTCGCTATGGCCGTTGAAAGACAGGACGACGCCGGTGCTCATCAAACAATACTACGACAATATGGCGGAGGGGATGGATAAATGTGAAGCCTTGCGCCAGGCTAAATTGTATAGCCTGGAATACGACGAGCTTTTCGCTCATCCCTATTACTGGAGCGGATTCATTTATGTGGGAGACCGCGGGCCTCTTTTCCTGGAGAAGCGCCCGGAGCCGGTTCGCTGGCTGTTTTTTGCTCTGGCGGGTTTGCTGGTGCTGGGCCTTACAATTGTTTTAATACGTCGCGGGAATCTTTAGCGTAGCGGTCTTTACCGTCCAATAAAGAGGAGAACAGTTCCCGGGCCTGTTCGGCCTGGCCGCTTTGGAGGTAGGCCAAGCCGAGGTACCACTTGGCAGGGCGTTCGTAGGCCGGTTGAGGCAGTTCCTGGAGGGCCGTCTCCAGATTCCGGATCGCCGGTTCCGTATTTTTTTCTCCGAGCAAGACGATACCCAGGTACAAACGGATCTCCGTATCCCGGCTGTATGCTGCCAGGTGTTTTTCCATCAGTTCCCGGGCCTGTTGATAGTTTCCGGCTTCGTAGGCCAGTATGGCTCTGGCGCGGTATCCGGCCACCTCCTCGTAGGATGTCGGCTCGGAAGGCAGGTTTCTGTCGCCGCCTTCGATATTCACGGCACTGGGCAGGTAGTCGAATTGCTGAGCAAAAAGCGCCTCATGAGCAGGTGGCTGCGAAAAAAGAAAATAGCCGGCTGCCAGAAGCAGCGCAGCCGCAGCGGCAATGCTGAGGATCTGCCGGAGGGGGAAGGAGCGTCCGGTGGAGCCGGCAACCCTGCGCTCGATACGGCGGAGAGTAGCTTCGAGCGATTCTTCTTCGGGGTGGTATCGCAGGCCAGACAGGGCTCGGCGGGAGAACTCGTCGAGTTCGTTTTTCGTGTCCTCATATTCCCGGCGGTGGTGCCGTTCGATCATTTCCGTACGGGACAGCGATCTTTTGTATGGGGGTATGCTTTTTTTCATATTAGCCTGAGTATAAAATTCTTGAGATTGCGTCGTCCATTCTGGATGTGGCTTTTTACTTCGTTGAGTGTAAAGGAGGTCAGTTCTGCGATTTCCTGATAAGACCGGTTTTCAAGGTAGAACAGGATGATGCATTTTTGCTGGTGGCCGTTCAATTGGTCAATAGCATCGCTGAGCACTTCGAAACGCCGTTCTGCTTCTTCTATAGTATGAAGAGTTTCATCGGGAGCAGATTCCACAAGGGTATCCTCAAAAATATCGTTCATTTCCTCGGTGCGCTGGCGGGTTTTTTCCTTGAGCAACTTGATGCAGTAGTTGCGCACCACCAGATACAACCAGGATTCGAAGTCTTCGATGTCGTACTTCAGCAATTTGGGCGGGAGGTCCGCAAAGCAATCCATTACAGCATCCTCGGCGTCCTGCGGGTTTTTGAGGTAGCTGAGGCTGAGTCCATAAAGTTTGTGGGAATGCCGACGGAACAACAACCCGAGGACGGACTCAGAGGGCCGGCGTTTGTAGGCGGCAAGCAGTTCTTCGTCGCTGCGGTTATCCGTACGTTTTTTGAACAGGACCATAGGCAACACCCTGGATTTTGGTGTGGGGTAAAATTAGGGCTTTTTTAGGATTATTTACTATAACGAGCAACCTGCCGGGTTTTCCGGGTGGCCCTGTGCTGCTTACCCGGCAGCGTTTGTCGAAGGCGCCGCCAAGTTCCTCTCGGGTATGATCTCCATCTTTTCTACCACTTATATGCGGAGGCAAGCGCCAGGCGGAAGGCCGCTTTTGGAGCAGAAAAGAAAGAGGAGGGGAGATGGGAGCAGGACAAAAAAATAAGTCGCATCACCTGATTCGGTAATACGACTTATCGTAATTATAATCCCATGAACATGTACGAAAAAACTAGCTGAGAAAGCTAGTAAAAAAAGAGAGAAAAATTATATCTTTATATCTTATGCCTCAAAGTGAGGAAGATCTATTCGTTGTCAATTTGGGTGGCTTCGGAATTTGTCTTATAGCAAGTCAGATTGATTATCCCAATAAAATCTGACTTGCTATTTGACAAACTTAAATCCCATGTAAATTATCCCAATTTTGTGCGCCAGTTCGTTAACCGGCTTTATCTTCGTTTGACATTACAAACATCTTAATAATACCAAGGGAAAACAAGGACAAAAAACCCTATTTGTGAAAAAATAATTTATCGATTTTATTTGACTATCCATATTTAAAAGGGTTTTTGGTGGGGTGTTTGTGAAAAAAATACAGCTTAAAAGCCGTAAAAAGGGCAGAAAAAAAGGCAAATTTTTTTTGAAATAGGCCTTGACAATAGAAAAAAGCTCCCGCAGGACAATCCTGCGGGAGCTTTTTTGTAGCGTCGTGCCCTCCTGTTAAAGAAGAAAACCCATCCGGGAAACGCTCAGAAAGGGTTCCGGAAAGCCGGATTATTAACAAAGGTGGTATCGGTCAGCATATTCAGGAAGGCGATGAGGTCCTGTTTTTGTTGTTCGGTCAGGGTAAAAGGCTGGATGTTGGCATCCTCATTGGCAACCCCGTGCCCCCCGGTGGCATAATGGTCGAGCACTTCCCCCAGGGTGTTAAACCGGCCATCGTGCATGTACGGAGCGGTGAGCGCAATATTGCGCAGGGTAGGCGCCCGGAACTTGCCATTGTCATAGAGGTTGTTGGTGACTTCGCCCAGGCCGTAGTCGGCAAAGTCGCTGAGCGTTGCTACGGAGTCCAGGCCGTTATTAAAATAGTTGTTTTCTGTAAACAGCGCACTGCCATGGCAATGAGAACAACCGGGGTGGTCGAGGCTGTTATTGGCAAATTCCACAAAGAACAGGTCGCGCCCACGTTGCTCGGCATCAGTAGGCCAGCCTTGTTGCTCCCAGACGACCTGGTCGAAGCGCGAGCGGTAGCTGAGCAGTGTTCGCTCAAACTGTGCAATGGCCTTTACTGCCAGTTCCTTGGTCATTTCACTCTTCTTCTCAATACCGAAGGCCTGGCGGAACATCGCAGGGTATTCCTTATGGCGCTTCAGTTTTTCCACCACATTTTCCCAGTTCTCATTGAGCTCCGTATGGTCTTCCACCGGCAGCAGGGCCTGGGCTTCCAGGGTGGCGGCTCGGCCGTCCCAGAAAAAGCCCTTGGTATTGAAGGCCATATTGACGATCGCCATGGAGGAACGCCGGCCGTCAATGCCCAGTACGCCTCGGCTCACCTTATTGCCATCAGTAAAGCTCAGCTGCGGATCGTGGCAGGTGGCGCACGATTGGGTGCTGTCGCTCGAGAGGATCGGGTCAAAGAAGAGATGCCGGCCCAGGGCAATGCCTTCGACGGTCATAGGGTTGTCCTCCGGGATGACGGGCCGGGGGAACCACTCCGGAACCTCCAGCTCATAGGGCTGCGGAGCATAGGCCGCATTGATGATGTCTTCGTCTATACAAGGGTCGCACCCTACGATGGGGTCGTCCTCCTGGCAGGCGGAAAAGCCGAGCAGGATTACCAGGAGGGCTGTGGAGCATATTTTCATCTTCATGGTTATGCGTTTATTATCCGGTCAAAATGGATTGCTGAATCCCGGATTGTTAACAAATGTACTATCGGTAAGGGTTTCGAGAAAGGCCCGCAGAGCCTGCTTATCTGTGTCAGACAAATGTAATTTTCGGATCTTGGGGTCTACATTCTCGCTGGGGTGCCCGCCCTGGTTGTAATGGCCGATGACCTCGTCGAGGGTGGCGAAGCGCCCATCGTGCATATAAGGAGCTGTCAGGGAGACATTGCGCAGGCTGGGCACCCGGAAGCGCCCGTTGTCGTAATAGTGCCCTGTGGCCTCACCTCTGCCTTTGTCCGGAAAGTCACTAAGGGCCGGCGCCGGCGTTAGCCCGTTGTTCATGTAGGACTGGTCGGTAAACAGGGGCGGGGTATGACAGTGGCCGCATTCGCCCTCGGGGAGCTCCTCGGAGGTGTCGAAGAAGATATGGCGCCCCCTTTCTTCCAGTTCGGAAAAGGTGTCTTCTCCTCTCAATACCCGGTCGTATTTCGAGTTGGCGCTGATGAGCGTCCGCTCGAACTGTGCCAGCGCTTTTGCCGCCAGTTGCCGGGTGATTTGCGCCGTGTCGCTGATGCCGAAGGCAGCGGCGAACCAGGTGGGGTAGGAGGGGTGCCGTCGCAGAGACTGCTCCACGGCGGCCCAATCGTGGCCCATCTCATTGGGGTCTTCCACCGGGATCAGGGCCTGTTCTTCCAGGGTGGCGGAGCGCCCGTCCCAAAAGAGGCCCTTATGCTGATAGGCGGCGTTGGCCAGCGACTGGGCGTTGCGCCGGCCGGGCCGTTCATTGATGCCTACCGCGATGGCCTTTCCATCGGTAAAAGCCCGTTCGGGCAGGTGGCAGGAGGCACAGGCCCGGCTGCTGTCCGCCGACAGAATAGGGTCGTAAAACAGGCGCCGGCCCAGTTCTACTCCGGCAACGGTCATCGGGTTGTCTTCCGGAAGCTGGGGTTGGGAAAATTGTGCGGGCAGGGCCATAATATAAGGCTGGCCAGCCGGAGGGGGGCCAGCTTCGCCGCCGGAACAGCCAAGGAGGCCTGCTATACACCAGAGCAACAAAGGCAAAGGAGGGCCGGGAAAGGCCACCTTGGAATAAACGGCGCCGCCTTCTTTCCTGGAGCGCCGCCTCTCGCCGTGTCGCGTGGGGTGGAAAGGCACCGCCTCAGAATGGCGCCTGCACCTCATCAAAATATGTGTAAGAGGCCATATCATTCCAATTCAATTGCTTCCGGCACGTGATTGGCCATAAATGTCGCCGAGGGAGACGAATTGCTGTGGCTCTGCATCACCTGGCGGAAATCCAGGTATTCTCCGGTATTCTGGTCGACGAGGATCTTTTGCAGGTCGATGTTGAACTGCAGCGTCAGTTCCTTTTCATCTTCCACGGTAATGGGTTTGTCGAAGGACAGCAGCCGGTAATTGTCATTGCCACCGACGTGGAAGGTCAGCTTATCCGAAAATTCCCCATTGGGCTCCAGGTCGGCATTGCCTTCGAACTTGAAGAAAATATAGCTGCTGGCCGCCTCCCAGTAATTTTCGGACAAGGGGTGCCCCAGCGGATAATCGGGAGGGATGGTGGCATTGAGGTCGGAAGACAGGCCAAACCCCAGTTCAATACCGGTGTAGGTGCCGGGAGGCAAAATAAAGGACGGCGTACTTTTTCCCTGGCCGGCCGCTTCATCGGTGTACACATCTCCGAAGGAAATGAGGGCTACGTCAAATAACGGGACCCCGCTGTCCGCAGTAAGCAACCGGACTTTAGAGAGGTAAAACTGGAACAGTTGCAGCTTTAGGGCGATGTTGTCTTCGTAAGCATACGTTCGATCGAACATCACCAGTGGATCCGGGCCGTAAAAGGCTTTGAAGTTCAGGCTCACCCTACCTGCCCGGGGTAAGAGGGTTATGTCTGCTTCATCATCTTCCTTGGGGTTGCCTTCCAGGTTGTTCGGCGTGGAATCCGGGTCGAAGAGGTTGCTGGCGATCACCTGGGCGCGATGGGTGAACAGGGTCGGATCAACCGGCTCTCCGGCAATGGCGGTGAAGGAAAGTGTAGCCGTTTCGTTGGGTTGAAGGCTAATGTTGTTCCAGCGGATCACGGTAGAGCCGCCAACCAGGACGCCACCGTCGCTGATGTTATCGGCCTGGGAATATCCGGCCGGCACGGTATTTTCTACGATCACGCCATCGGCAGCCAGCGGGCCCCGGTTGAGGGCCTTGATCTGAAAGGTAACTACCTGGCCAATCTCCGGTTTTGTGGTAATGGGTTCGAACGAGAGCTCCAGGTCGGCCTTGCCGGCTCCCGCCTCGTCGTCATTATTACAGGCACTGAACAGCAGCACGAAGGTCAACGGAACAATGAAGAGCAAATACTTCATGGATGATTTCATTTAGATTAGGAAAAATGTAAGGGCCAACAAGGTGTGCTTTCAATGGGTGCTAACTTACTGGCTCTGCAGCACTGCTGCAACCAGGGAAAAGGATTGTGCCATATTTGCGACAATTTTATCCGTCAGTTGCTCCGGGCTGTCCTGCCGGGCATTGATGTCCCTGAACCAGAAGCTGTAATCCACCTGAAGGGTCAACAGGAGGTGGAAACCGCTGTCTTTTTTGAAATCTACCGGCAAACGTACTTCCCGCAGATATTCGGGGGTGCCGATGCGCAGCACCTCCGGGATGGTGTCTGCCGCAGTAGTGTCGCGGAACAGTTCAATGTACTGGAAAACGTAGCCCGAATCCTGATTAAAGTACAGGCTGCTGTCCAACAGGCTCAACGGGTGCCCGTTGGGAAAAGAGCCCGGATCGGCAATGTTGGCCAGTCCTTCGACGCCAACTGCAAACCGGATCTCCTGCAGGGTTCCGGATTCTTTCAAGGTCCCGATCGTATAATTTTGGGTGACCCGCGGGCTGGCCAGCGAAAAATTATCTTCAATAGTGCGTTCCAGATCGGAGCCGTCCGGTTGCGGTATTTTTATGTCAATGGTTTCATCCATTTCTTTTTCCTGCCCATCGGTATAGACAAGGTGGAAATTGGATATATAAAAACGAACACTATTGAGGCGGAAAGGGTTGCCCAGGGCATCATAATATATGGAATCCACCAGAGCGAAGCGGTAGAGGGTGTCGTTTTTGCTGTAGCGGTGCTGAACAGACAGGCGCACCTTGGGGTAGACGCATTCTTCGCTGTTGTTCTTATCCGCTTCCAGGCTGTAGTTGACCGCTTCCACGTCCAGGCAGCCTTCCACCGGCTCGTAACAAGCGGGCAAAAAGGCCAGGAGTACCAAAAAAAGACTACTTCTGATTGTTTCGCTCATATTCCTTGACCAGCTTTTTGACGACCTGCTTGACCTGTGAGGAGAATTCCTTATTGAGGATCCAGTTGTAATACTGTTTGTCGCGGGAAAGGGTAGCGGCAACCGGTTGTCCGTTGTATTTCCCGAAATTGAAAACGATCTCGCCGTTGGTGTCGTACCTCATCTTCTGGGTCGCATCAACAAAACGCATGTCGTTGGTAAAATCGTGCAGGGCCTGTACATCTTTGATGATAGGCGAAGTAGAGGCATTGCCATCTTCGTCGATGTAATCGATGCCCCGGTACCGCTCCAGTTGCCCCTGGAAGACGGCTACGGTGGCTTTTACGTCGGCCAGGGCGTCGTGGGCGTCCTCCATATCTTCGTCGCAATAGAACTTCAGGGCGGCCTTGAGGGTGCGGGGTTCCATCTTGTAGAAGATGCGCTGCACATCGATGGTGCGCCGCCGGGAGATGTCGAGTTCCATGCCGACCCGGGCGAACTCCTCCATCAGCATGGGGATGTCGAAGCGGTTGGAGTTGTAACCGGCAAGGTCGGCGTTGCCGATGAATTCGTGGATCTTGTCCGCTACCTGCTGGAAGGTGGGTTTATTGGCCACATCTTTTGGGGTGATGCCGTGTACCTGCATGGCCTCTTCGGAGATGGGAATACCGGGGTTGATAAGCATGGACAATTCCTCGGCCTCCCTGCCGTCTTTGAAGTACTTGACCATAGCGATCTGAATGATCCGGTCGCGGATGACATTCAGGCCGGTAGCTTCTAAGTCGAGGAAGATCAGGTCACGGTCGAGCTTGAAATCCATTAAGGTGTTGCTTTATTGGTGTTGGCAAACTTGCCGGGTAAAATTATTGTTTATCCCCCTCTTTTTCAAATAATGGGGCCAGCCCTTCGGTATAACGCACGCCCAGCGTCCCGTCTTCCTGGTTGTAAAGGAAGTAACCTTCCATATCGGGAAGGCGGCTGGCCAGGGCGAAGGCCTTCTCCAGCCCCATCGCCATAAAGGCAGTGGCGTAGGCGTCGGCCGTCATGCAATCCGGAGCAAAAACGGAGGCGCTCAGCAGAATATTCCGTTCGGGGAAGCCGGTGAAAGGGCTGATGGTGTGGCTGTATTTGTTGCCGTTCACCTCGTAGAAATTGCGGTAGTTGCCGGAGGTGGCCAGCGCCCGGTCGTGAAGGGGCACTGCGGTTTGTATGTCCTGCATGCCGGCGTTCTCCCGGGGCACATTGATGCCGATCTTCCAGTCACCGCCACGAGGGCTCTGCCCGCGGGCAACCACCTCTCCGCCGATCTCCACCATGTAATGCTGAATGCCTTCGCCGGCCAGTAGTTGGGCGACAGCGTCGACGCCATATCCTTTGGCCAGGGCGCTGAAGTCGAGTTGCACCCCAGGGGCCGCTTTGAGGAGCAGGCTGTCTTGTCCCCTGGCTACCAGGCGGACTTTGTCGAAACCAACGAACTTCATCAGCGAATCAATCACAATACTATCCACCGCTTCCACCACCTTTTTGGGGGTATATCCAAAACCCCAGTAATTGACCAGTGGCATGATGGTGGGGTCGAAGTACCCTTCCGATGCCTCATAAACCTCCCGGGCCTTTAAGTAATTCGCGAGGAAATGGAGGTTGTGCCAACTGCCGTTTTCCCGGGTAGTGGGGTTGTATGCCAGGCTGAAGAGGCTGTCCGCCCGATTAAAATTCGAAATGGTGGAGGATTCGATATAAGTAGACACCTCCAGGTTGAGGATCTCGAGTAATGAATCAATACCTTGCTTGAAATTGCGCTGCTGCCCATCGCTGTAGGTGACGTGGTAGGTGGTGCCCATGGTCTGCCCTTCCAGCCTGAGGTAGTTGGCCGAAGGCGGTTGGTCGCCGGAGGAACAACCTACGAGGAAAAGTGCGAGAAATAATAAGAAAGGCCTTATCATGTTATATAAATATTGAATTAGAGGGATGGCGAAGGACAAGGATGCGCGATTTTTGATTTTCGATATAGGATGTATTGGGGCCGGCCAATGCCCGAAAGCCCTCCCGAGCCCACCCACATCGCACATCACACATCGAAAATCATAAATCGAAAATCATAAATCAAACATCATAAATCACCCCCTGTTCCTCACCTGAGCATCCAGCGAATACCAGCCAGCCCCGGTGATCAGCAAGCAAATGTACGTGATCAGGTAAAGGATGGCCTTTTCCATCTGGCCGAACGGGTCGCCTGAGTGCCGCAGGAAGACGGCCACCAGCATGGTGATGATCAAAGGGATAGTTGCCCAGCGGGTGAACAGCCCCAGCATGAGCAACAGGGCGCAACCCACTTCGGCAAATGTGGCCAGGCCAAGCGAGATCTCCGGCCCCAGGCCCATAAAATTAAAGAATTTGATAGGCTCGTCGGAGAACAGGCGCATCAGTTTGCCCCAGCCGTGGCCGTAGATCATGGCGCCTCCGAAGGCAAGCCGCAGCAGTAGTAATGCAATGTCGGTTTGTTTCTTAGTATCCATAACCCTCTCGTTTTGTCCTCTAACAAAAGGAAAAGGCCAAAGTTAACGATGTGGCTTCATTAAACGGCAATTTATGGACAAAAGGATTTTTTATGCCGCCCTGCCCGGCTTTTGAAGGATCTCACTATCTTGGCCCCGAACCGTCCTTACGAATGCCCTTATGCACCAATACGCCAATACGCCAATACACCAATACACCTACACACGCCTGTTGTCTCTGGCCTCTCTCCTGGTGCTGCTGAGCCTCTTCCTCAACCTGGGTGTACAGCCCGTCTACCTGGAGGAGCCGCGCCGTGCCACCATCGCTATGGAGATGGAAGAGAACGGGAATTTTATTGTGCCTACGCAGTTTGGCGAGTTTTACTATAAGAAGCCCCCGGTGTTCAACTGGGTGGTGTGGGCCAGTGCAAAGGTGATGGGAGGTTATTCCGCCTGGGCGCTGCGCCTGCCGACAGTTTTGTCCATTCTTTTTACGTCGGTTTTGCTCTTCTGGCTGGGGCGCCGGTATGTCAACCCGGAGTTTGGCTGGTTGTCGGCCTTGTTGTTTCCCATTAGCGGTGGGCTGTATTTCTACTTTTCCTTACTGGGAGAGATCGACTTGTTTTACACCTTCATCACCTTTGCGGGCTTTGCCGCCCTTTTTCACTTTCAGCAGCAGGGGCGATACGGGATGATGTTCCTCATTACCTATACTTTGGCAGCAGTGGGCACGCTGACCAAAGGGCTGCCCTCGGTTCTTTTCCTGGGCTTGTCGGTACTGGCCTGGTTGTGGTATGAAGGATCGCTGAAGCGCCTGATCTCTTTGGCACACCTGTCGGGCATTCTGGCCTACGGCCTTTTGGTGGGCGGCTACCTGCTGGCTTATCATCAATACAACGCCATCGGCAACTACCTGCAGATGATGGTCGCAGAGTCGAGCGAGCGTACGGTGGCGGAAAATGGCCTGATGAAGCTTGTAGAGCACCTGTTTATGTTTCCATTGGATACCGTAAAAGACCTGCTTCCGGGCGGCCTGCTGCTGCTCTTTGCCATCCGGAGAGATCTTCGAAGCCTTCTGCTGCGCAATAAACTGCTGACATTTGCTGCCCTGATGTTCCTGGCCAATGTTCTGCCTTACTGGGTGTCTCCGGGAGCCCGGCAGCGTTACATCTATATGCTGTATCCGTTCCTGCTTATGATAGGCCTGTATGCTTATCAGCACCGGGAGGAGGTGAAGGCCTGGCGCTTCCGGGCTTTCCGAGTACTGAGTGGGATCCTTATGGGAGCCATGGTTTTGGGTAGCCTGGCCATCCCATTCATCCCCGGGTTGGATTTTCTGCCTTACCGCTGGCCGCTGGCTATTGGGGGGTTCCTCGCTTCCGCCACAGTGTTCTACCTCTACCTCCGCCAGCCTCAATGGACACTGCTCCTTCTGATCCTGGCCACCGCCGTAGGCCGCCTGCTGTTCGACTTTACCGTTCTGCCCCAGCGTGCCCACGAGAGCGACGCCCAGGAGGATATCGAGATCGCCCAAGCTGTGGATGGCATCGTCGGGGATACACCATTATATCTCTACCAGGATGCCCGCATTTCCTTCTCCGCCATTTTCTACCTCAATCAGATCCGCGGCAAGACGCTGCGCCGCAATTATGAGCGGGAATCAGGAGCCTACTACATCGCACTGCCGGAACAGTTCCCGGAGGCGGAAGTGCGGTATGAGATCCCCTACAACGAGGAGGTGTACGGGGTGGTGAGGTATCCCTGATGGTTAGACGGGAATCACCTCGTTCCATCCCCAGGTGTCGTCCGCCTTTCCAGTTCGCAGGGCCTGCAGTTCTCTTTTGAACGAGAACATTACAGCGTCTTCTTCTACATAACAGCCATACGTTTCTGCTCCAATCGTAATGGATTCAATGGGCGCTACCACTGCTGCCGTGCCGGCGCCGAAGGCCTCGGCCCTGGTTCCACTCTGCAGCGCAGATTCCAACTCCCGGATGCTGACCTTACGCTCCTGTATTTTAATGCCGCGTGCCCGGGCCAGTTGTAGTATGGAGTCCCGGGTGACGCCGTCCAGGATAGTAGCGCTCAGTGCTGGTGTGATAAGAATATTGTCGATCAGGAACATGATGTTCATGGTCCCGGATTCTTCGATGAACTCCCGGTTCTGTGCATCAGTCCATAATACCTGGTCGAAACCGTCAGCTACGGCGCGCTGGGTGGGCAGGAAGGCCCCTCCGTAGTTGCCGCCGCATTTGGCGAACCCCGTACCTCCATCCGCTGCCCGGATAAATTCTGTTTCCACTTTTACCCGCAGCGGGCGGGCGTAGTAGGCCCCGACTGGCGTGCATACGATCAGGAACAGGTACTCGTCGGATATCTTCACTCCCAGCTTCTCCTCTGTAGCGATCACAAAGGGGCGAATGTACAGCGAGGTGTCTTTGCCGGAGGGTACCCACTGGCTATCCAGTTCGATGAGCTGCCGCATGCCTTCCCGAAAAAGTTCGTAAGGAATGTCCGGCATCCCCATACGCTCCAGCGAACGGTTGAACCGCTCATGGTGCTTCTGCAGGCGAAAGATGGAGATACTGCCGTTCTCCATTCGAAAAGCCTTCATGCCTTCGAATACCGTTTGTCCATAGTGGAAACAGAGGGAGAAGGGGCTCAGCGTGAGCTTGTGGAAAGGCTCGATGCGAGCCTCGCGCCATTCACCTCCGGAATAACGGGCGATGAAGAGGTGGTCGGCCGGTACTTTGCCGAAGGGCAGGTTGTTGATGTCCAGCCCGGTAAGGCGGGACTCAGTGGTGCGATGAACGGGAATGGTGGTTGTGGTATTCATGTTAATTTGATTTTCGTCACAAATGTATTTACTTTTGAAAATGTAAAACAGATGCAGATTTTTGTTTTTTAAGCATAACAGATCTCCATGGATGGACATGATGGATTCCTGTACAGCCAGGTGGCGGAGCGCCTGGAAGAGATGATCGAGAACGGGGTGCTTCGAACGGGTGATAAGTTGCCTTCGGTACGTACACTGAGCGAAGAGCAGGGCATTAGTATGAGCACGGCGTTCAAGGCATACGGCGAACTGGAGATGAAGGGGTTGGTGGAAGCACGGCCCAAATCGGGTTATTATGTGCGGTTCACACCCCAGGAACTGCCCCGGGTTCCGGCAGCGGATCGCCAATTCCTGCCGCCGAAGGATATTCGCGTAGACGAGATGATCCGGGAGGTCTATCGCAATCTCACAGCAGAAGGCATCATACGCCTGTCGGTAGCGGCGCCGGCTCTGGAGCATCTGCCCGAGGCCAAGCTCAATAAATCTATGGTTGAAGCCTTGCGGGAAGATGGCAACAGCTGCATTTCCTACGATGATATCCAGGGCAATTCCCGGTTGCGGCAACAACTTGCCCGGCTGGCCTTTAACTGGGGGGGGAGCCCGGCGCCGGATGAGGTCATCACCACTCA
Source organism: Lewinellaceae bacterium (assembly GCA_020636405.1). Classification (GTDB taxonomy): domain Bacteria; phylum Bacteroidota; class Bacteroidia; order Chitinophagales; family Saprospiraceae; genus JACJXW01. The sequence goes on from JACJXW010000004.1 coordinate 2,442,000, forward strand.
GGGCTGTATGGAGGCGCTATCGCTTTGCTTGCATGCTCTCACTCGTCCCGGAGATACGGTGGCGATCGAAGCACCTGGATATTTCGGTGTATCCATGGTATTGCACAGCCATGGGCTGAAAGCGCTGGAAGTACCCGTGCATCCAGAAACCGGCATTGACCTGGATTATCTGGAAGACGCCCTGAAACGGGTGTCCGTTGCGGCCTGTCTTTTTGTGTCCAATTTCAACAACCCCACCGGCGCCTGCATACCGGATGAAGGTAAGGAACGCCTGGTACGTATGCTGGCTCGCCGAGATATCCCTCTCATCGAGGACGACATCTACGGCGAGCTCTACTTCGGGAAGAACCGCCCCCTGGCCTGCAAGCATTTCGACGAGAAAGGGCTGGTGCTATACTGTTCTTCCTTTTCCAAGATGCTGGCGCCAGGCTACCGCGTCGGCTGGTGCATTCCCGGGCGCTTCCACGAGCAGGTGCTTAAAGAAAAGCTGGCCCATACCGTCACTTCCGCCACACCTACCCACGCTGCCATTGCCCGTTTCCTGGACGCCGGGCGCTTCGGCCTGCACATGCGGCGGCTGCGCAAAGCCTTGCATACCCAGTGCCTGCGTTACAGCCAGGCCATCAGCGGCTTCTTTCCGGAAAATGTCCGCATCACCCGGCCGCAGGGTGGCTATACCCTCTGGCTGGAACTTCCGCAGGAGGTGAATGCTTACGTTCTGTACCGCCAGGCGATCCGACATAACATCAGCATCGCTCCCGGGCAGATGTTCAGCTCCGACGGGCGTTTTTCCAATTACATTCGCCTGAGTTACGGGGCGCCGTATTCGGAGGAGATCGAAAACAGTCTGCTGGTATTAGGGCAACTGGTGAAAGAAGTTTTTGATTAACAGGAGTAATCCCGAATTTTTCAATTCGGGATTACTCCTGTGGGGTTTAGCGTTTGGATAACTGAGGAGGCCGTTACTTTTGTAATTATTATTTTTATAACGATTACAAAAGTAACGATGAAGGCTTGGCCTTTATTGAGGACTATACAGCCTCACCGCATTCTTCAATACTTGCTCTTTATCCAGCGTCATCGGTTTGAGCTGTTGGTTGACGAACAGCTCCATCTGGCTGGTGTAATGGGGGCTGCCGGGCTTGGCGGAGGCGCCGTAGGCGTTGACGCTTTCGATCTCCGGCCCATCGGCGGAGAAGCGTACCAGCTGGATGTAGGAATCACCGGTGTAGGCGCGCAGGCGGCCATCCCGGAAGGGGCGGCTGCGCACAGCGGCCAGCACGTCGGGCCCGCCGCCGTAGGGCAGGTCTACGCCGCCCCGGGTGTGCCGCTGGAGGCTGCCCAGGGGGACTTTGGCGCTGCCGAAATGCTTTTGCAGGTGGTTTTGGGCATGGGCGATCGCAGCTACTAGTTTGGCTTCGTCCAGTTCGTCGCCGGATTTAAAACTCCCTGGATTTTCCAGGATTGACTGAAGGTGGTAGAAAGCCAGAAGCATGATCGAGGCGGCTTCGCTGTCCTTGTCGGCGATGCGGTCCCAATCCCGTAGTAGCCGGATGCTTTCCGCCAGCTCGGGGTACTTTTCCGGCTCCAGGTGGAAGATGGCCTCCAGTTTAGGTGCGGACCGCATCGGCTCGTGGTAGGCCTGGTCGTATTTGATCCTTTTGAGGTCTTCATAACTCAGCTGCCCGGACTGCTCCAGCAGGTGGCCCAGGCGGACGCCGCGGTTGGTCAGGCCGTCCATTCCCTGGAATCCCATGCTCCCGGGAACGAACCCCGGGTCGGGGTTATCCGCCTTGCCGGACGAGAGGAAGGGCGTGTGGTTGCAGTTGTAAACATAACCCGAGACAGGGTCCAGCACCTGGGGCAGGCTGTCGAGGGGGTAGTAGTCGTCCGTCCAAAGGGTGGCGGAGGTGTCGCCAGGCAGGAGGCCCTGCCAGTCGTACTGCGGGTTGCGCTTCGGGAAAAGGCCGTTGCTGATGTAAAAAATGTGCCCTTCCTTGTCGGCGTAGACAATATTGGTGCAGGTGATACCCTGCAGGCGCAAGGCTTCCTGAAATTCTTTGAGGTTGGTTGCCTTGTTCATCCGGTACCACTGCTCCGCGGCGCGGATGTCGTGGTTGGCGGGGAAGCGCAGGGCGAAGTAACCATTGGGCGTTTTGAAGGTGACGCCGTATTTGCTTTTATAGAATTGCTGTTTCACCCCCAGGGGAAGGAACCCCAGGATCTTCACCCGCGCTTTGGTGGGGTAGGGGTGGAGTGGCTCCCACTTCCCGTCGAAGCGGTACAGCTCCTTTTCGGAGGGGTGCATCTCCAGAGCATACACATCGGCGAAGTCGGGGTAGTTGAGGGTATGCGCCCAGGCCAGGTTCGGATTGGTGCCGAGGAAGATGGTCACGCCGCCCGGAAAGGTGCCGCCCAGGGTGTTCCAGCCCTCCTCGCTGCACAGGTGGGCCTCATACCAGGAATTGAGCCCTTCCAGCGGCTGGTGCGAGTTGTTGACCAGGTAGGTTTTGCCGTCGGCCGTTTTCGCAGGGGCTATGGCAAAGGCGTTGGACCCCCGCTCCTGCGGTTCGGGCTTGTACTTCCCGCCCAGGATATTGCCCAGTTCCCGCCCTACGCCCGACATCAGCGCCATGCCCAGCACATAGCTCTGAATGATGTCCGGCCCGGTGACGGGGAACAGTTTTCGGTGCAGCACCTCTTTGGGGTGCGCACTGGCGTAGGCGTTGACCCCGGCCGCGTAGGCTTCCAGTACTTTTCGAAAATCAGGTGAAAGGTCTTGCTCATAGCGTTCCTCCACGATCGTCCTGGCATCCAGCAGGTGGACGGCGACGTCCAGCCGGGCGCCCTCTTTGCCGTATACCTGCCCCATCAGGCCCTTTACCGGCAGGACCTGCTTTTGCAGGGTCTCGAAATCGTCCTCTGCCGTAGCCCAGGCGAAGCCGTAGGCCACTTCCGCGTCTGTCGGAGCGAAGATGTGGGGCACGCCCCATTCATCACGTGCAATGGTGATGCTGGCGGGGTTGAGCTGAGCGAGCAGGGTTGTATTTAAGCATATAAGAATGAAGGTAGTGAGGTGTTGGCGCATTGGTGGATATTAGCCTCCCCCTAACCCCCTCCCTCTACTTCGCTACGCTTCGGCGGGCGGGGAAAGGAGGGGAAAAGCAAAGCTGCTTTTAGGAGTAGGTGGTACGGTAAAATGCAAAACTAAATAATGACAGGTAAAGTACTCAGTGAAATTCCGAATGACTGATCCGGGAACCCAAAATAGCAGCTTTACATCCTCCCCCTTTGGGGGAGGTGCCGAAGGCGGAGGGGGCTTTCCTCCCCCTTTGGGAGAGGTGCCGAAGGCGGAGGGGGCTTTCCTCCCCTTTTGGGGGGATCGAGGGAGGGGGTTACTTCGGCCTGTTCTTTTCGAAAAACGCCTTCCCCTTTTCAAACTCCTCCTGGAAGACCTTCCTCATCTCCTCGATGTCGAAGTTGTCCAGCGATCCATATCTGGAGAGCAGATGGTCGAACACCTGGCCGATGCTGTAGGTATTGGCCGCCGAGAAGGCCGCCATGGAGATGCCCCCCAGCAAGGTGCCGATACCCGGAATGAGCTTGAATGCGCTGGCTGACAGGCGTGCCATCAGGCTTCCGCTCAGGGCAGTGATGATGGCTTTGCCCTGGAGTTCCGAATAGTTCACTTCGTGCAACTTACACAGGGCTTTAAGCATGTCGAGCTGTACGAGCGTGACGGCTCCAACGTCCAGTACCGGTACCGGGATGGCGCCCCCCGCTGCGGCAAAGAGGGCATTGGACTGGATGATCTTCTGGGCTCGGGAGGTCTTGTCTTGCATGGTTAAGGTTGTAGAATTCAGGTTTTGGTTTCAGGAGGCGGGCTTTGGCCCGGATGGGGCAAAGTTACCTATTCTTTTGGTGGGTTTCAACTGGGGCGTACCGGGATGGAATGATGGAGTGATGTCATTCCAATTCCACTTCCTGCCCCCTCAATCTCCGCATCCCATAGTTCACCGAGATCATTACCGCCAGGCCGATGGTGTAGGCGGTGATGGCCATCAGCCATTCGTACTGGTCGCGGGAGAGGGCTTCCCGTTTGGCGGCTAATCCCCAGAGGTTGACCAGCCCTTTTTTGACGAAGAATTTGGAGACCAGGGAGGAGGCGGCCAGGCCCGCCAGGTAGCCGGCGGCCAGGTTGAGGGCTTCGTCGGCGAGGAAAGAGGTGAACTTTGACATAGGTTATTTTTTTGGGGAAAGCTACGGGGTTTTTGGAAGACTATTTCTTTTTCCGTGCTTGTTTAATTTAGGAAAAGCAGCGCCCCAGGGGCAGGCGGCGGCTTTTTTGTCTGGCATTATTTGGGTGGTTTGGTTATCCGTATATTGCGGTTCGGGCCGCGCACCGGAAAAAAAAAGATACCTTTTCTTAACCTGGCGTTCAACCGGGTTTTTAGTTTAGTTGCCGCAGGAACCACTTCCGCTCCCGGAACGCCTTTGCCGTTTCGACCTCTTCTTTTAAAGCCGCTCTGCCTTGCTTGTCCGTTGGCGCCAGCTGCAGGAGGCGGCGGGCAAACTGGAGCAACAGCTGATAATGCTCGCGGTGGTAGCCCAGGCCGGTATGGCGTTGCAGATAGACGCGCAGGCTTTCCAGAAGGCTGTCCAGCGCATCCCATTCGCCGAGTTCATAGAACACCTTCAGTTGCAGGGTTTTGGCGCCGAAGTAGAGGAAGGGCTGCCGGGCTTCCACGGTGGCCAGCAGTTGCAGCGCCTTGTCCAGTTGCCCCCGTTCGTAGGCCAGCTTGGCGGCGGTGTAGGAGGGAAGGGCCTCCTGGAACTCGGGCCGCAGGAAGCGGGCATGATCCTGAATGAAGTGTTCCACCCATTCAAACCGGTTGAGCTTGAGCCCCAGGGAGGCGATATTGCCAAAGGTGCTCTCCGGTATGTGGCCGTCTTCGAGAAGGTGGCCTTCTTCCAGGCTTTGCTCGTACAGTTGTAGTGCTTCTCCGGCAAAATCCTCTTCCCCCCGGTTGAGCGAACGGATGCAGTAGTTGATCGCCAGCAGGTAAAGGTCCCGGATCTCCTGCGGGGGAAAGCCCTGCTGATGGGCCACCATTGCCCGCCGCAGGCGCTGAAAGGCCGCTTTGTCTCCTCCGCGTACGACCGCCCGGTAGCAGGCGTGGTACACCTCTATCGCGGGTACGCTAAGGAGGGCCGGACGCAGTTGTAGCTGTTGCTCAATCGCTTCCAGGAAATGGATATCGTAAGCTTCCTGGCTGGCGATGCGGCGGCTGTGCTCCAGGCAGGCCTGCTTGAGCTTTTCGGCGATGAAGAATTCATCCAGGCGGTCACTCATCGCCTGCAGGTTAGTGGGCGCCTGCCGGTTGTGGCTGGCGATGTAGTCATAGTACTCCTGTTCCAGGTCGTAAGCCCGGTAAAGTAGATGGGCGGTGTGCTTCCCCTGTTTGTCGAGCAAGGCCCGGGCCTGCGCCATGCTGCGCCGGAAAAGGCGGGCCTTGCGGCGGCGGCGCAGGTTGCGCAGCAGCAGGGGGTACTGTTCCAATTCGTCGTTTTGCAGTTCCTGCCATACCAGGAAGGTTTCGGCCAACTTGGAAAAACGGCTAAGCAACAGGTACCAATCCCGGCTGAGGTAAGGCTTCTCCGGCATTATTCGCTGGAAAGCCCTTTTGGGGTCTAATTGCTCATGCCGGTTCTCCCGCCACCAGGCCAGCAGGCGGGCCATCTCCGGCCGGCGGTTGAAGGCAGGGCTGCAGATAAAAGTTTCCAGCTGGTTCAGTTCGGTGGGCGAAAATATCCGGAGCAGCTGAAAGGCAATGGGGGTCTTCAAGTATTAGAAATTTTAGGCTAAGTAATTGATTATCAAATTCTAATTTTTTTTCGGGTTGTATAAATATAGAAAAATGTTCTTGTGCATGGTAGAGAATAGCTTCATTTTAGCAGCATGAAAACGATTACCATGAAGCATACGGATAAAAACGGGTGGGTTTCAGCTGCATTGAAACCGGTTGTGGCCACCTTTATCGGGATACTGTTGATGCTGCCGCTCCGGGGACAACTGGAGCGCGATTCGGTACAAGTCATCCTGGATGTTCAGGAATTGCAGGAGGTGAAGGCTGCTGACCTGGATGGCGACGGCGATGAAGACCTCATTGGTTCCCGCCTTGGCTGGGACGGCCACCTTGCCTTTTTTGAAAACACCGACGGGCAGGGGGGGCTGGCATGGCCGCGGGTGTTCGGAGATTCGGCCTGGGGGCAAAACCCGAGTTCTTTTTACCACTTCGAACTGGGGGATATGGATAACGACGGAGACCTGGATATCGTGGATGGCCGCCGCGCCCTTCAGGAATTCCCCTACTGGGAGAATGACGGCCAGGGCCATTTCAGCCTCATCGGCCCGCAGGCGCCATCCGGTAATTGGGTGCGCGATTACGATGGCTTCAGGGTGGGCGACCTGGATGGCAATGGCTGGCAGGACGTGGCGTACTTCAATTTTAACAATCGCCGTCTGTATGTCAACTGGAATCCGGGGGCGGGACAGCCGTTCTCTTATGAAACGGCCGGCTTTTTTGACTTCCTGGATTTCAGTGAATTCCGGGGGCTGGAGCTTTGCGATTACGACCTCGACGGCGACCTGGATGTGTTGTTGATCTCCACCGGCCAGCCTGATCCGGACGGCCAGAAAGCCCTTTTGCTGGAGGTACTCCAACAGGATGCCCGCAGCTTCTCCCGGCAGAACAGCGTTTTTCTGGAATTTTATACAGATTACCCCTACTACCTTATGGAAACTTCCGTGGCGGACTTCGACCAGGACGGTTTCCCCGACCTGGCGTTGAGCAAAAGACCCCTGCAACCGTCCGCGCAGCAGGGCATGATGCTGGTGCGAAATGCCGGCGGCACATCCCAGTTTTCTCTGCAGGCAGAATGGCCGGATTACGCGTCCCATACGCTGGCGGATGTCGATGGGGATGGCGATCAGGATATCCTGGCTTTGAAACGCACGGTTTCTCCCGGAAACGGCGATCTGTACGCCTGTGAATGGCTGGAGAACAACGGTACTTTTAACCTCACCTCACACCCGGTCGATTCCATCTATTCCGGTTTCCGGCTCACCACCGGCGACCTGAACGGCGACGGCCGCCCCGACCTGCTATCCTCCCGCCTGGACGGCGCCGGCCTGGACCTAACCCGCGACAATTCGCAGGTATTCTGCCGGTTTGCTTTGGATAATGCCGGAAACTTCACCTTGCCCTCCCCGCTGACAGATGCCTTCAGTTACATCAGAGACTTCACCGCCCGGGACTGGAACGGCGACGGCCTGCCCGATATCCTGCTGGCGGCGGAAAGCGGCCTGCGGTGGATCGAGAACCTGTCGGGTGGGAATGCTTTCTCAGCGCCCCGGCATATATGGAGGGCCCCCGGCAGTTTAGGCCATTTCCAGTTCACCGCTTTGAATGACGACGGCCTGCCGGACGGCGTGGGCACCCTGCCCGATGACGGGTGGATGCCTTTCCAGCTCTTTGCCTGGCTGGGAGACACCTTAAGCGGTGCAGGCACTGTTATTAACTTTCCGGGGCTTGAACTGCAGGTTGCCGGCCACTTCGCCACCGGCCGCCTGGACAGAGATGCCGATCAGGACATCGTGGCGGCTACCAGCGACGGGGAACTTGCCCTGGCCTGGAATGAGCTGGGCGCCGGCGGAGGATTTGCCGTGGCGCCTGTTTCCATCCCGTTGCCGGTGGAACTGCCCTACATCAGGGAATTGCTGGTTGCCGACCTGAACCAGGATGGAGCGGGCGACCTGCTGCTGCGCACTTCCGGCCCTACGTATTACGCCCTGCACCGCGACGGCAACGGGGCCTTTGAAGACTGGGCGGCCATTCCCGGAATGGACGATGCCATCAGCCTGTTCGCCGGTGATTACAACCAGGATGGGCGGCTGGATGTGCGGGGCCATTTTTATTACGACAACAGTATAGGATACTTCATGGCGATGGCCAGCTTCGATACGCTGAGCCAAAGCTTCTCCGCGCCGTTGTTGCTGGGGGAGGCCCGCGCCTATTACCAGCAGGAGGAGGCCTTCCTCAACGGGGGCCCTATCCCCGGCCTGGTTACCGGGCAGGGCTTTGCGCTCAATATTGGAAACAGCGGCTATCTCACGCAGCCCTACCTTCCGGCGCCTTTTTCCGAGTCCCTGCCCGGCAGCCTGTACCTTCTGCCCGAGCGGGGGGACCTCAACGGCGATGGCCGGGAGGAACTGATCACCGGGGCCCAAAGCATTATTGCCTATGGCCTGGATTTTCTGCAAGGCAGCGCTGTAGATGGCCTGGTGTTGTGGGACACCACCGCTAACTGTACTTTCGATTCCCTGTATCCTGCTCTGCCCGGCGCCAGGCTGGTGCTCAACAGCGGGATTTCGGAACAATTCACCACCCCTGCAACGGACGGCCACTACGGGTTCTATCTGCCCGATGCCCCGCAGCACGTGCTCTCCGCCGTTCCCCCGAGCGATTACTGGGATATCTGCCCGGCCGATACGATCCTTTCCGGCGATGGGCCGCATACCGTTCACTTTGCCGGATCAGCCAATACGTCTTGCCCGCTGATGGAGCTGGACCTGAGTATCAGCCCCATCCGGCAGTGCTTCCCGTCCATGGTGAGCATGGCTTACCGCAATACAGGAACCGTCTCTGCTGCGCCGGTTACTGTGACCCTCCTATTTGATGAACGCATGACGCCTCTGCAGGCCACCCCGCCCTGGGCAAGCGCAACCGATACCAGCCTCGTATTTGAGTTCGCGGCGGTAGGGACAGGAGAGGAGGGGCAGATTGTCGTGGAGATGGAACCCGATTGCCAGAACCTGGTGCTGGGCGAGGTGCTGTGTTATAATGCCCGCATTACCCCGGATACCCTCTGTAGCCCCATGCAGGCGGGTTGGGACGGCGCCAGCCTGCGCGCTTCTTCCTTCTGCGCGGGAGATTCGTTGGCGTTCCGGGTAGAAAATGCGGGCAACGGCCCGATGGCTGCCCCGGAAACCTACCAGCTCAACATCGTCAACGACGACATCGTGCTCCTGGAATCGGGCAGCATCCAGCTGGGCCCCGGAGCGGCGGACACCATCCGCGCCCCGGCCGGCATGGAAGCCATCCTGTTTGAGGCCGGGCAGCCGGCCGGCCACCCCAACCCCGAGCCTATCCGCCTGCTGGCTTCCGGCTGCCTGTCGCCTCTGGATACCGGGCTGCTGAATGCTTTCCCCGGCAGCAACGGCGACGGATTTGCGGTGGAGCGTTGTGGGCCGGTCATCGGCCCGTATGATCCCAATATCAAGGTGGCGGTTCCGGAGGGGTTCGGCGAGGAGCGCCTTATTAGAGCCGATCAGCCCATTCAATATACGATCCACTTTCAGAATGTGGGTACGGATATGGCGCGTACCGTCACCATCCGGGATCAGCTTTCTCCGCAGCTGTCGCTGGCGAGCTTCCGGGCGGGCCCGGCCTCTCATGCCCATGAATGGATCATCCTGCCGGACCGGACCCTGGCCGTAACTTTCCCGGACATCAACCTGCCGGACAGCACCAGCAATGAGCCCGGTAGCCATGGCTTCTTCTCCTATTCCATCCGGCCGGTGGACGGTGTCCTGCCCTTCACCCGCATAGAGAACGAAGCGGCCATCTATTTCGATTTCAATCCCCCCATCATCACCAACCGGACGGAACACCTCGTCGAAAAACCGCGAGTGGCGGAGGCCGTTTACACCACCCTCTGCCCTGGTGGCATCTATCTGGGCCAGACAGTGGAGCAGGACACGGTCCTCCGGCAGTTGTTTGCCACACCGGAACAGGACAGCATCGTCTGGCACCATATTAATGTGCTTACCGTGGAAGACACCGCCGAGGTGATCGTCACCCTGGACGCGCCTGGGGAGTGGCAGGGCATTCCCATCATCCGGGACACTATGATCACCCTGAGGTTGGAGAGTTCATTGGGCTGTGACAGTATCGTCCGTTATAACATCACCCTCCTCACGGGGCTGAACAACCCGCTCTGGGCGCAGGACATCCGCCTTTCTCCCAATCCTGCGAAAGAAAGGGTGCAGCTTTCAGGGATAAGGTTTCCGGCAGGCCATGGGAAGGTGCGTATCTTCCACTCCACGGGCCAACTGATGGAGGAATGGGGTGTTGCTTTCGGCGCTGAAACGCTGAGTTGGGATGTAGGTCACTGGCTATCGGGGGTATATTGGGCTGAACTGATTGTCGCCGGGCAGCAGGCGCGGTGGCGGTTTGTGGTGGAGTAGGGCGCATAGGCGGTAAATTGGGCGCTAACGGCAGCCAACCAGCCGCTATAAATATCCTCTCACCCCATACGCCACATACCCCACCCATTCCTTGATCACCAATTCCCATAGGCCCAGAATGCGCCCATTGGGCACCAGTAACTTATCCGGTGAGAGTTGCCAGCGCTCGCTAAGGTAATCTACGGGGAAGGGCGTAGTTGCCAGGCCCGCCTTTTCGAAGCAAGCGTGGGCGCGGCGCATGTGCCAGGCGGAGGTGAGCAGCAGGCAGCGGGCGCCGGGGTGGTGTTCCTCCAGGAGCCGTTTGGTGAAAAGAGCGTTCTCGTGGGTGTTGCGGCTTTCGGATTCGATCAGGATGTCTGGTTCGGGAATGCCCAGCCGGAGGAGGAACTTCCGGGCTTCGGGGGCTTCCAGGGGGCCTTCCTGCATCAAGCTGCCGTTGCCGCCGGTAATGAGCAGTTTGCGCACCTTACCGGTGCGGTACAACTCCAGGGCGTTGACGAAGCGGTTGGCGCGGTCGTTGAGGTTGTGGCGGTCGGCGCCGGGCTCTATGTTGGGGTTGGAAAAGCCCCCCAGCAGGATGGCAATGTCGTAGGGTTCATGGATCTGATCGGCGGTGAGCAGGTCGGGCTCCCAGGCGCGGATGACGAGGTTGAAGAAGGCTTGGTTGGAAAGGACGAACAACAGGCCGATGGCGGTGAGCAATGTCCGCCGCTTCCACTGCGGGCGGCGCCCCAGCCAGGCATAGGCCAATAGGATCAGCACCCATACAATGGGCTTGATGAGGAACTGGAGGAGTTTGGAGAGCAGGAAGAACATGGCCTGGGGTATTGTTGTATTGCTGTATGGTTATTTTGCTGATATCCATTTTGGATGTGCCGCCTCCGCCCAACAATATAACAATAAAACCATTGAACAATCGCTCATGGCCAAAGTCGGGCGGCAAGCTTTCAAGAATTTTGCTTTCGTTCCTTCGGCCGTCAGAACCTGGGCATCTCCGGCCCATCCAACAAACGAGTAAGGAAGAAGTCGAGCAACTCCGGTTTGAACAGGCCGGCAACGGCCAGCATGAAGGCCACCCCGTAGACTGCCCCCCAGAGGTGGGCATCGTGGGCGATCAGGTCGCCGCCGCGGTTGGCCATATAGGAAGAGTACCAGAGATACCCGACGGCAAAGATGATGCCCGGCAAAGGAGGAAAGAGGAACCATCCCCAGGGAGCGAAGAGGATATAGGCCATCATCAGGGCGGAGGTAGCGCCGGAAGCACCTACCGAAGAGTAGCCGGCATTGTTCCGGTGTTTGAAAAAAGTGGGAACATCGGCGACGATGATGGCGCTGATATAAAAGAACAGAAATACCAGGCGCCCGATCAGCGGGTCGAAAATGACCTGGGTGAAGACGGGCTCCAGCGCTGATCCGAAGAGATAGAACACATACATATTCAGGATGAGGTGCGACCAGTCGTTGTGGACAAAGCCACTGGTCAGAAAGCGGTACCACTCCCCGAATTCGGAAACGGATGAGGGATGGAAGGCCAGCTTGTATTTCATGTCCGGGTTGTTAAAGGCCTGGTAGGATACCAGCAAGGTCAATCCGATCAGAATAAAGGTCAGGCTAATAGTCATAATTCAGGCGTTGTGATAAGGTTCATTGTTGAGTATGGTCATCGCGCGGTAGAGCTGCTCCAGAAAGAACAGGCGCACCATCTGATGAGAAAACGTCATTCGGGACAACGAAAGTTTGCTGTCGGCACGGGTGTAAAGTTCCGGCGAGAAGCCATAGGCGCCACCGATAAGGAAAATGATGCGCTTGTAGCTCAGCTGCAGCTTGTGGCTGAGGAATTCGGCAAAGCTTTCGGAGGTGAACTGTTTGCCGCTTTCATCGAGCAGCACCAGGAAGTCTCCCGGTTTGAGGCGTTGCAGTACGGCCTCTCCCTCTCTGCCCTTGAGCTGCTCCGGATTCAGCTTCCCCGCTTTTTTGATATCGGGTATGATCTCCATTCCGAACTTCAGATAATGGCCCAGGCGCTTGCGGTAAAGCTCCATGCCCTCCTCGAGGTAGCGTTCGTTGGTCTTCCCTATGGCCCATAGTTCGGTTTTCATAAGGGATAAAGATAGTCACTGATCCTGTTTAATGGAGACATACGGGGTATTTTTGAATGGTTATATTGCCATATTGCCATATTGCTCGGGTATGCTGGGTGGACATAAAGCCGGGAGGGGGAGCGTTGCATACAAATGGGAGCGTACACTGGCGAAAACAATATAACAATACAGCCATCTAACAATTTGCCCGGAATCACGGGGAAGAAGCCTTCTGCGCTCCACATCCAAAGCAGGTTAGGTGATCTACTCAGAACAGCGCCAGCTCCTCCATCAGCGAGTGCCGCTCCGGGTACTGGTTTCTGAACTCTTCCACCAACAGGACGGCGAGGTCCCCGGCGCCGATCTCGTGGAGGCGTTGCAGGGCCTCCCGGATGCGCTGGGAAGTCTTGCGTCCCAGATGGTTTCGCAGGAAATCGGTAAGCAGCTTCCGATACAGTTCCAGCAGCCGTTCGCGGTATTCTTTGATGAGATAGGGGGCGAACTCCTGCAGCAGGTCGAGCGACTGTACCTGCTCTGCATAATCCATAAGCCTGTCGTGCAGCCCTTCTTCGGCGAGAATTCGGGCGATGGTATTGCGGCGGCTGGGCGCATAGGGGAGCTGCTGAAAATAGACAAGAGTTTCCTCCACCTGTTGCGGCCATTCGGCGCCGGCCGCGGCGCGGGCCTTGGTGAAGTAGGCGAAATTCTGAGTGTCGAGGAACCGGCGTAGGGCATATCGGTTGATCTCTTCCCCTTCTTCATCCTTTTCGGCCAGTTGGAGCAACATTTCTTCCAGTCGCGCCTTAACATCCTGAGGCAGGCCGAACCGAAGGCCGGTAATGGCCAGGGCCTTGACCCGGGGCATCTGTCCTTTGGCGATGGCCTGCTGGATGGCGTACAGCAACACATCAGGCTGCATGATGTTGCTTTCCATAAGGTGCCGGGCTTCGTCTATCCTTCCGGCTTTCTCCAGGGCACTGAGTTGGATAAGCAGCAGGGGAGCAAGGGGCCGGCCTTCCTCCTGATACTTATCTATGTAAAGCCGAAGCGCTTCCAGCAACGTTTCCTGCTGGCCATGGTCCTGTGCGAGATGAACCATCAACTTGAAGAAATGGAGGTCGATGCCGTTGGTGCGGTAGGACAGCTTGTTGTATTCCTGCAGACAGTAATTCCAGAGGCTTTGAAGCAGGGTGGGAGCCGGCCCTTTTTCCAGCATGCGGTGCAGGTTATCGAAAGCGCGGATGATGTCCTGTTGCAGTTCTCGCTGCTGGCCCTTTGCTTTTTTCAGTATGGGCGTTACCTTTTCTATAATACTCTGGCAAATAAAGGCCAGTTCCAGGAAGTGTCGTTCCAGGAAAGCATGGCCTGCCTGCTGGTGCAGCTCGTCGAGTACTTTGATCAGGCGCTGGCTGCCCCGAACGGATATGCTTCTGTCCGGTTTGCGCACCGCTTTGATCGTGCTGTCGAGCAACTGCATGTATTTTTCCTTGCTGTCGATGTCGGAAACCGTAGATGCAAAGCGGGCTTTGAGGGCTATGGCGAAATTGCGGTTGGCTTTGGCGTAGTCGCGGACGAATTCGGAAAGTTCCTCCAGGCTCACATTGTCCAGGACGATGCCGGTAGTCAGCTTTCGGGGGCCCAAGGGCTCTTTTTTAGCCTTTTCCTTTTTTTGCTTTTGGGCCTGTTGTTTGCGGCGCAGGGACATCATGACGGCGGCGAGGTGCTCGCACATCCCCTCCTCAATGAACCGTTCACATTCACAGGTGCCGCCCAATACCTTGGAAGGGCTGATCTTGAGTTCTACTTCGTATCCCTCAACACTTGCCAGCCACAGGTGCTTTTCCAGTTCGAAGAGGTTGTCTACCGCTCCTGCTTCCAGCAGGTTACCTCCTTCGATCAGCGCGTCTTCGTCTATGTGTGATTCCAGCTTTTGGAGCAAAAAGTTCATTTTGTTTCCTTCTACTCTTGAACAGTTGCCAATATAGGCACGGCCATACACAAAACTTCAAAGTTAGGAGATTTTCAGGTGAAAATCGAGGCCGGTAGGGGGCCGGGGGGCAACGAATAGGAAATTTTGTGTCAAAAAATAATAAAAGCGATCTTTAAAATTGCTCAACTGGAATATTAAGGAATGGAAGGGCAGGAATGTTCACCAATAAGGAGAAGGAGTGAGGGGCGAGTGAGTTGTTTGTCGATTTGGTGTTGGTTGTAGTGGGGCAATCAACACCAAATCGACAGGTTACTGCAGGGTCACTCTGTTCAGTTGCCGCACCGCCTGCATCGGCCGGAAGGTATGGCGCTCCTGCAGGTTCCGGATGCGCTCGGTATCCGGAAGGTGGGATTCTGCATTTTGGTAGATGGCGGCCATCCGGCTCTTGCCCTGGCGTTGGAAAAGTACTTGCTGAGGGAAGCCGGCATCCAGGTTTTCAAAAAGCGCCTCAGTGCCGTTGATAGCTACAAGGGTATACCGAACTACGGTTTTTCCTCCGAAATCCGTACTGAAATAGACTTTATTGTCCTGCTGGTAAAGGCGCATGTGCTCCTGTTCTTTTCCTTCGAGGCCGGCCATCCCCTTCAGTTCGAAAGCACTGGTACGGCTCCACTCTTCAAAGGCAGTTTCACCATGTTCGCGGGACTGCCACCGGCCGGCCATCCATGCAAATGCTTCCAGCGTACCGTTGGTTTTTCCCGGAGCTTTGCTTTTGCCGGTGAAGACGAGCTTCTGTCCGGGTACCCCTTCCGAAATGGGGCTCTGCCTGTGCTCCTGAGCGCGCTGGACTACCATTACGGTATTCATCCCTTCACTGTCGGCATCGGTAACGGAAAGGTCCTCCAGTGCACTAGGGATTGCTTGCCGATTGGCAGCCATTAACAGGCTCTGTTGCCTTCCCAGGCTCAGAGAAACCAACCCTACCAGGGTGACCAGTATCAAAATACCGGCAACCATGCCCAGTACCCGGAAACGGGATGAATGGCCGCCGTGGCGGCGCATATCGAGCCGCTGCTCCAGCCTGCGCCAGGAGCGGGCTGGCGGCGCCTCGTTCAGCCGGTGCTGGTTATCTCTGAAAAAATCGAATACATCTCTTTTGCGTGTCATGGTTTTGGTTGTTTTAGTTGTCGAAGCCGGGCTCTTGCCAACCATTCAACAATCTAACAATTCAGCAATTCAATAATTTTACCCTCAGCTTATCAAAGGGCTATCCTTCCGCCTTCCGCCTTCCGCCTTCCAGTCACCCCGCCGCTCCCTCTATATCCGAATACCCGGCTTGCTCCAGCAGTTCCTGCAGGCGCTTTCGGGCGAGGATGAGCTGCGACTTGGAAGTATTGATGCTGATGCCCAGCATGTCTGCGATCTCGCGGTGTTTGTACCCTTCCAGGACATACAGGTTAAAAATGGTCCGGTAGCCGGTCGGCAACTGGTCCAGCATGCCCATAATGTCTTGTTCGGCCAGCCGGCCGACGGCCTTTGCCGGTGCGGGAGCGTCATAATTGCTGATCTCGACGGTCATATTGAAATTGTGCCGCCGCCGCAGGTACATGAGCGCTTCGTTGACGACAATGCGCCGGATCCAGCCTTCAAAACTGCCTTCTCCTTTAAACTGGTGAAGGTTGGTCAGCACTTTAAAGAAGGCCTCGACGAGTACATCCTCTGCATCTTCTCGCGTTTTCAGATAGCGCTTACAGACGCCGAACATAACGGGAGTATAACGGTCGTACAGTATTTTCTGTGCGCGTCGGTCTTCTTCTCTGCAGGCTTGAATGAGCTGTTGTTCTGTCACGGGGCCTTGTTTCCGGTGGATCACGTTCAATGTATACATACAAGATGCAATTTTTTGTGGATTTGGTGTATGGCCCTAGGTGTTTTTCTGAAGGTTATATTTGATGAAGGATAAAATGGTTACCTGGATCGTTGTGCCAGGAGTAATGCGAAGGTGCTGTTCAGCCTCTCCGATAGACACTGCCGGGTTAGCCAAAGAGGAGCCTGGCGGAAAACCGGCAGGTGGAAACGGCTAAAAAAACTGGCATCCACTTTTGAAAAGCTTTATATTTGCAGGCTTTAACTTTGTTCATTTTCAATTTTTTCAAAATGGTATTGGAAAACAACCGCTATTTACTGAGCGGGGGCGTCGACCCCCTGGAATTGGTAGAGCAGTACGGCTGCCCGCTTTATGTTTACGACAGTGCGGTCATCGAGCGGCAGTACAAACGGATCACCGATGCGTTTAAGGTGAAGAACCTGAAGATCAACTACGCGTGTAAGGCGTTGTCCAATATCAATATCCTGAAGTTTTTCAAAGAACTGGGCGCAGGGCTGGATACCGTTTCGGTCCAGGAGGTAGAATTGGGCATTCACGCCGGCTTCGCTCCTCAGGAGATCATTTATACTCCCAACTGTGTAAGCCTTGAGGAAATCCAGGAGGCGGTGGACTTTGGCGTGAAGATCAACATCGACAACATCTCCATTCTGGAGCAGTTTGGCCAGGCGCATATCGACGTGCCAGTCTGCATTCGCATTAATCCGCACATTATGGCCGGAGGCAACCATAAGACCTCGGTGGGCCACATTGATTCCAAATTTGGCATCTCCATCCATCAAATGCCGCTGGTACACCGCATTATCGAAGCCACAGGCATCAAAGTCGAAGGCGTACACATGCATACCGGGTCGGATATTCTGGACCCGGATGTATTCCTCTTCGGGGCCGAGATCCTGCTGAAGATCGCCAGGGAGTTCCCCAACCTCGAGTACATCGATTTCGGCAGCGGCTTTAAGGTGCCTTATAAGGAGGGAGATATCGAAACGAATATCGAGGAGTTGGGGGAGAAGATCTCCGAGCGCTTTAATGAGTTCTGCCGGGAATACGGGCAGGACATTACCCTGATGTTCGAACCGGGGAAGTTCCTCGTCAGTGAATCCGGCTCTTTCCTGGTGCAGGTCAATGTTGTAAAACAAACGACTTCCACTGTCTTTGCCGGTATCGATTCCGGGCTGAACCACCTGATCCGCCCTATGTTCTACAACGCCTATCACCGGATCACCAATGTTTCCAAGCCGGAGGGCAAGGCTCGGTTTTATACGGTTGTAGGGTATATCTGTGAGACGGATACCTTCGGCATCAACCGCCGGATCGCCGAGATACATGAAGGAGACATCCTCTGTATCCACAATGCCGGCGCTTACTGCTTCTCTATGGCGTCCAATTACAACTCGCGCTTCCGCCCGGCGGAGGTGCTCATCTACCAAGGCAAGCCCTATCTGATCCGCAAGAGGGAAACGATGGAAGACCTCCTGCGCAACCAGGTGGAAACCTCTATTTTCGAAAAGGAAGCCGTGAAATAGCCGGTTTCTGTTACCCAGGATTCTCCGGAGTTTCAAGCTCCGGAAAATCTTAAAAATGTACAGTAATGCTCCATTTTACCCGGCTGAGCATCCTCCTGCTTTTTCTTGGGGGCCTGGCAACCTGTAATCCTCCGCAATTGGGGAGGGTCCAGCCCTCATCCGTCCAATCCATTACATCGGAATATATCCAGTTCAAAAATGGCAAAACTGTCGGCCTGCCCTTTGCCGGACAGGAGAACGTCACCAGAGTCTTTCTGGTACGCCACGCTGAAAAGGGATATGGCTCCGACCCTACGCTGACGTCCAAAGGGGTAGGTAGGGCCCACCTTCTGGCCAATATCTTTAAAGACTTGCCCCTGGATGCCGTTTACGCCACTAAATACAAGCGCACCCTGGAGACTGCCCTGCCGGTTGCCCAGGAGAAAGGCCTGGAAGTCGCCCCGTATGCACCCGACCGGTTGACCTCTTTTTCCTTCCAGTTGCGCCGTAAGCACCAGGGCCAGTCTGTCCTGGTGGTCGGCCATTCCGACACCACGCCCAACCTGGTCAACCGGATCGTTACCCGGGGCGTACTGGAACGTATTGATGAGCGGGATTACAGCAATTTCTATGTCGTTGCCATCAATGAGGAGGGAGAAAAGGAGGTCTTGCAGTTGAAGTACGGCGAAGTTTGGGCTGAATGATCCTGGCCTTCAATTTTGAACCGATCCTGCGGGCATATCAGTTAAATGAAAAGCCGGCTGGAGCATATGGGCCGTTCGGGCCGGGGCGCCGTAGTATTTTAACTGACGAATTATCTCCTGGATTGTATGTTTTTCAGGTAGCAGAAAAGAATAATAATCTATCTTTGCAGCATTTTAGAACAGCCACCGTAAAATAAAGCTGGCAAGGCAAGCAGATTAAATAAAGCAGCAGTTATGGAACTCTCCACGCGTTACAGCCCCCAGGAAACAGAAAAGAAATGGTACGATTACTGGATGGAAAAAAACTACTTCCATTCGGAACCCGATGAGCGGGAACCTTTTACCATCGTCATTCCGCCACCCAACGTGACCGGCGTGCTGCATATGGGGCATATGCTGAACAATACCATTCAGGACATCCTTATTCGCAAAGCACGGCTGGAGGGTAAGAACGCCTGCTGGGTGCCGGGCACCGACCACGCTTCCATCGCTACGGAGGCCAAAGTGGTCAAAATGCTCCGCGCCCGCGGCATCAAAAAGTCGGACATCAGCCGCGACGAATTCCTGAAGTATGCCTTTGAATGGAAAGACAAGTACGGGGGGATCATCCTGGAACAGCTCAAAAAGCTGGGCGCTTCCTGCGACTGGCAGCGCACGCGTTTTACGATGGAGCCCAAACTGTCGGAGGCGGTGATCAAGACCTTTGTCCGGCTTTACCGCAACGGCAAAGTCTATCGCGGCCTGCGCATGACCAACTGGGATCCCGAGGCCAAAACGGTGCTCTCCAATGAAGAGGTGCTCTACAAGGAGGAGAACTCCCGCCTATACTACGTCCGCTATAAAATCGAAGGTACGGAGGAGGATTGGATCACCATTGCCACCGTGCGCCCGGAGACCATCCTGGGGGATACCGCCATCGCCATCCATCCCGATGATGAGCGTTATGAGCACCTCCGCGGTAAGCGGGCCCTGGTTCCCCTGATCAATCGTTCCATTCCCATCATTCAGGATACCTATGTGGAGCGGGAGTTCGGAACCGGCGCCCTGAAGATCACCCCTGCCCACGACCCGAACGACTACGAGATCGGGCAGCGCCACGAACTGGAAGTAATTGACGTGCTCAACGAAGATGGCACCATGAGCGAAGCCGCTCAGCTGTACGTCGGAGAAGGCCGTTTTCAGGCCCGTAAACTCATCGTCAAAGACCTGGAAGCTGCCGGGCATATCGTCAAAATTGAAGACTACCGGAACAAGGTCGGCCGGTCTGAACGCACGGATGCCATTGTGGAGCCTCGCCTGACCCTGCAGTGGTTCGTCGATATGAAAGGCTTCGCCAAAACGGCTCTGGACGCCGTGAAAAAGGGCGAAGTGAAATTCCACCCCGAGCACTTCTGGAATATGTTCAACAGCTGGCTCAACGAGGAGAACATCCGCGACTGGTGCATCTCCCGGCAGCTGTGGTGGGGGCAACGCATCCCTGCCTGGTACTACAAAGACAAGATATTCGTAGGCGAAACTGCCGATGAGGCTTTGGAGCAGGCTCGCAGGGAACTGGGCATGCCAGGCCTGAAGATAGAGGACCTGCATCAGGACGAAGACGTGCTGGACACCTGGTTCTCTTCTCAACTCTGGCCCATTTCTGTCTTTGACGGTTTTGAGAACCAGGAGGAACTGCGTTATTACTACCCCACTAATGTGCTGGTCACCGCCTGGGACATCATTTTCTTCTGGGTGGCCCGAATGATCATGATGGGCTACGAATGGGCGCCCGACCTGCTGGGGGAAGAATTCGTCAGGGAGAAAGGGGCACAACCCTTCCACCATGTATACTTCACCGGTATGGTGCGCGATTCGAACCGCCGGAAAATGAGCAAGTCGCTGGGCAACTCCCCGGATGCACTGGAACTGATCGCCAACTACGGCGCCGATGGCGTCCGCTTCGGGTTGCTTTCCAGCGCCGCCGCCGGGAACGACATCATTTTTGATGCTCCTTTTGACAAGGAAACCAAAGAGATCCTGAATGAAAGCCGCCTGTGCGAACAGGGGCGCAACTTCTGCAATAAAATGTGGAATGCCCTGCGCCTGGTCAAAGGCTGGGAGGTAAAGGAAGCCAAGGCTGGCGCCGTCAACCGCCTGGCCTCGGAGTGGATGGAGGAGAAGCTCAGCCAGACTATCGAAAAGATCGATGCGAACTTCACGGAGTTTCGCCTTTCTGAGGCCGCTATGACCTTATATAAGCTCATCTGGGATGACTTTTGCAGCTGGTACCTGGAGATGATCAAGCCGGAGTACGGCGAACCGATCGACCGGGAGACGTACGACGAAGCCATCAACCTCTTCGAACGGCTTATGACCGTCCTGCACCCGTTCATGCCTTTCGTCACCGAGGAGATCTGGCATCACCTTAAAGACAGGGCGCCAGGCGAGGATTGTGTCATCAGCCGGTATCCAAAGCCCCGGGCCTATGACCAGGGCCTGATCAACCGGGTGGAGGAAGCCAAGGAGGTGGTCACCAACGTCCGCGAGGTCCGCAACAACAAAGGCATCAAGATGAAGGAGCTGCTGAAGTTGTTCGTTCAGGATACGGAAGGCGCCCGTCATCTTCTGGAGCTGAAGGGCCTCAAGGAGATGATCATCAAAATGGCCAACCTGGATTGCCTGGAATTCACTAAAGAGGAGATCGACAATAGTGTATCCTTTTTGTCGGGTACGGATAAATTCTTCCTGGAACTCAAGCAGGAGATCGATTCTGAAGAGGAGCGGGAACGCCTGCAAAAGGAACTGGAATACTACCAGGGCTTTGTGCAGTCGGTCATGAAAAAACTGGGCAACGAGCGCTTTGTCAATAACGCCCCCGCACCGGTGGTGGAAAAGGAGCGCCAGAAATTGGCCGACGGAGAGTCAAAGATCAGGAGTTTGGAGGAGGCGCTGGCCCAGTTGGGGTAGCGCCGGATATAAAATAAGTTGGGGTTATGTAAAAAGTCCGGTTTCAATCGAATTGGACCGTTACACAACCCCAACAACGGTTTCCTAACCTACATATTAGAAGTCTCTGCCTATCCAATCCCCGCCAGCGGTCGCTTTACGCTGGATCTGCCGAAGAAAATCATTTTTCCAGCTACGGATAGAAATAACAGATAAAATAGGGAACCTTACCTTTGCACCACTAACCTGCCAACGCCGGCGTATTCCCGGCCGGTAAACCTTACGGTATATATCCCCGGCGGCAATGCGCTGACATCGATCAGTGGGGCTACCTGCCCCAGGTTGCCCAGGTATTCCTTCTTGACGATCTGGCCCGAAAGGCTGGTGATGGTTATCTCGGCCTGGGTGTAAGCCTGTTGGCGGTTGAGTTCCAGCCGCACCCAACCGCTAGTCGGATTGGGCGAAAGCAGGAGGGGCTCAACATCGCGGCGAGCGGGCTCAGTGGTGGAGACAAGGCACTGGTTATCAGTTCCCAGGTGCAGGCGGATGACCGGTACGATATTGTATCCAAAACCGATAGTACTAAAGGATCCGGTATTGCCGACATCCAGGATGCTGGCAATTTGTGGGTGATTAAGAGAATCATTGACGAACCAGGTGGCTTGGTAGTCGAGGGTATCTGAAGCCTGCAAATAGCAACGCCGGAAGAAGGAATCATAACGCAAGGCCAGCACGTAGTAGGTGTCGTCCTTCAGCGGCTGCCCCCCACCGGTACTGGAGATCGGAAGGTGGATCAGGCCTAGCCCATCCGTCTCATTAATGATATGGGTATTACCGCTCAGGAACTCCAGGTCTTCAATAGAGATCTCCCCGTTTTCATCGAATTCCCCATTCCATTCGTAGAGAATGATCGAGACGTCTTCCCCCTGAATCCGGGCGGGGTTGCCAATGCCGAAGCTGGCTGCGCAAGCATAGAACCCTTGCCCATTTGGAATGTAGAACACATTGCCGTAGCTGTATGAGGGGCTTTCGGCCGGTGCGATATCCCGGGTGGGCCCCAACTCCTTGGCAAAGGTAAAGTCGGAAACGATGAAGCGCCACCGCACGGTATCGTCCTGAGGCCTGGCGTCAGGTTGGCTGTGGCCTACGGCGTAGAAGGCTTCGTATTCGCCGGGTTCCTGGAGCGACAGCGCCTCGAGTTTGCGGTTGAAAAAGACATTTTCCACCAGGGAGTCGACGAGGATATTTCCGTAGTGGAGCGTATCTGTATACACCACGGTATTGCTGTTCTTTTTGCGGACCACAGCTTCCAGCCTTACATTTTCGGCAGTTTCGCTTCCGATGTTGACGACATCACAGAGCAGCGTTTCGTCCTGCAACTGGCTCACCGGAGTGATGGCGTTGGGCGTGAGGGAGAAGAAGTTGCGGTTGGCCCGCATATCGCGACTTGGCCTTTTTACTATGGCAATATCGTCCAATACCCAGAAGTAAAAGTCGCCTGCCCAGGTGAATTTGATGCGAAAGTTGCTGCTACCGGACATCTCCTTGGGTAGAGGGAAGTAAGCCGGATAGCTGAATGGGGGCTGATATTCCAGGTTGAAACCCGTCACCGGTGTCTGGTAGGGGTTGGTGTTGATGGGGTCGCTCCAGCTGTTGCCGCCGTCATTGCTGTAGGCGAAGGAGGTGATAAAACGGGCGCCTTCCTGGGTTTGTGGCGCGCCATTGGCGAGGTTGCCCAGCCATCCGAGTTGGTAGAACTGCAGAGCGAGGGGTTCCTCTACTTCCGAGAGGTCGATTGGCGGTGAGATCAGTTCGCAGACAAAGGCATTCGGAGGCGCCTGGCCGGGTGCATCGCCCCCTGTATTGTAGAAATCCGCGTCAAAAGCTATGGCGCCATCGGATGCGGAAGGAGAATGAATAAAGGCGTCTCGTTTGGCAAAGAACAGGCCGAACCCCTGTCCGACATCGCCCGCAGGGCGCCATTGCCACAAGGAGTCAGGGGGAAATACCGGGTTGGAAGTCCATCCATTGTTGCCATTGTCAAAGCTTTCGTAAAAAACAGCATTTTCGGGCCGGGCAGGATTTTCCGTACTCAGCAGGATGTCATCGATGAGCCAGGCGAACTCAAAATTGCCCTTCCATTCCCACTCCAGGTAGACTTCCGGTTGATTGGCGGCAACCGAGGTGATGTCCAGGGTTACAAAATAGGCCTTGCCTTTAGCCAGCACGGGAATGGGCGCGATTTGAGTGATGTCGTTCTTCTCGAGCATGGAAAAGGGCCGGTAGGTTTGTGTACCCGCATCAGACATCACCCTCAGGACAGCATTGTTGGCGGCGTTCCTGGTGGCGGTGCCGATGGCAGTCTGGAATTGCAGGAATACCCTGCTTTTGTCGCTGCAATCGAGTGCTGAAGTAGACAGCCGGCTGATATGGCCGTCATTGGGGAGGTGCCCGGCGGCATCTGAATTAACCGCAACAAAGCCGTTGTCTGCAGTAGTGGACTTAAAATGGGTGAGCGCAGTAAGCGTGGGCGGCAGGTTGCTCAGCCCGCAGCTGCCCGGCGCCGGGCAGCCCTGCCAGGTGACCTCGTTGCCGGAGATGTCATTCGACGACCAGCCAACGGGCAACATGCCGCCGGCAAAATCCACCTCCAGGAATACCTGGCTGAAGGGCCGGGGAGCGTTCGTCAGTAAAAAAAAGGAAAGGCACAGTAGGGTAGAGATATGATTCATTGGCAAAAGAATTAGTGGTGTTCTTTCTGATTAAAGGTTTCCCGGGCCCCTTCTTTTACGGAAGGTTTTGGTTGCACAAGATATGATGATATGAGGGTAATGCCGAAGATAGATAAAAAGCAGGCTAATTGTAAAGTTCTACTTAGTGAGCTGGTCTTTTGGCTTACTAAAAGGGTTCCTGTTCGGCGCTGGATGTGCCGGGCGCCGGTAGTGGAAGATTTGCTACTCCTTTGCGAAACATGAACAGGTTTTTACAGCGCCAGGGTGCCATTCTTCACGTAGGCGCGGTATTCCTGCTCCAACTGAGCCTTGTCGACCGGCACTACGCCAACTTTTTCGCAAACCTGCCCGCCGGCGAGGTTGGCCAGGAGGGCAATGTCCCGAATGTCCATTCCTAATGACAGGCCGAGCCCGGCGATGGCAAAGACCGTATCGCCGGCGCCGCAAACATCGGCAATGCTGCGGGGGTGAGTAGGCAGGACCTCGCTGTCGCCATTGCCGTCGAAGAAGATGCCTTTGTCGGAAAGGGTGATGAGAGCATACTGGTTGCCCAGCTTGCTATGAATCTGTTCGGCGGCCCTGCGTAGGGACGAAAGTTCCGGCTCCACCCGGAAAGGCAGCTGCGCCTGTATCTCTTTCAGGTTGGGTTTGAAGAGGGTGACCTGGTTGTAATCCCAGAAGTTATCGAACTTGGGGTCAACGGCAGTGGGAATATCCCTTTTGATAGCTTCCAGCATGATTTCGTGGATCACTTTATGGGACAGCACGCCTTTGTTGTAGTCCTGAAACAGAATGGCATGAATATTTCGGCTGTCGAGGATCTCCCGAATGCTGTCGGCCAACAGCCCGGCTTCCCGTTCCGTCAGGCAGTGCGTATCTTCATCATCGACCCTGAGGAGGTGTTGGCTGGCGGCAATGATTCGGGTTTTGACGGTCGTTTTGCGCTCTTCCGACTGTACGATACCTCTGCCCGAGAGGTGGAGTTCGGGCAGCATGTCAGCCAGTTGCCTGCCGTTCTCATCTTTTCCGATTACAGAACACAAATAGGGGGTGGCCCCCAGGGCTTTCAGGTTCAGCGCTACGTTGCCGGCGCCCCCCAGCCGATTGTCCCGTGCCTGAAGATGAACGACCGGAACCGGCGCTTCCGGTGAAATGCGGTTGACTTTTCCGGTCAGGTACCGGTCGATCATGACATCGCCGACGATCAGAATATTTTGGTGTTGGAAAGTTTCGAAAGCTGGAGTCATTTTCTTCAAAGTAATGATTAAAAGGGCGCCTGCCGGCAATTGTTAGAGCGTGTTGGGAATTTATTTTTGGCGATTTCAGCCCGAAGGATCAATCCCCAACACGCTCTTCATGGCAAAGTTAGAAAAAGTGCACAGCAAAGTTTTTCCAATTGTTCAGCATTAGTATGATTCCCGGAATATCCTTTCAGATTAGTTCCCGGATATACGCCGCCGCTTTCCGGCTGGCGCCACTGTTGCGCAAGACATAATCGCGGGCCTTTTCCGAAGCCCGCCGATAGGCCTCTTCTCCGAGCAGGGAGGAAAATGCATCCTGTAGTTCCTCCGGCCCGCTGATGCTGAACCCTCCGCCGGACTGGACGAGGTAGCGGGCTTCCTCGAATTTCCGGAACCCGGGCCCAAAGATCACGGGAAGCCCGAAGGCGATAGGTTCGAGCGTGTTGTGCAGGCCAGAACCAAAAGCGCCGCCGATATAGGCGATCCGTCCGTATTGATACAAAGCGGAGAGCATGCCCACGTTATCGATCACCAACACCCTGGCGCCTGTTTCTTTTTCTCCTTCCGAATAACGCCGGAAAGGGAGTTTTAGCTTTTTCAGGATCTGCCGGATGTGCCCTTCGTCGACCTGATGAGGAGCGATGATGGCCTTCCATCCCACCGGCAGTTGTTCGTTGAGGAAGGGCAGCAGCAGCGCTTCGTCTTCGGGCCAGGAGCTGCCGATCACCAGTACGGGCGAAGTGCCGGCAAAATTTTCCACCAGAGGAAAAGAAGGGGCTGTTTCGGCGATCTGCCGGACGCGGTCAACCCGGGTGTCTCCGGCAACGGAAAAGTTGTCGAAACCGTAGGCGGCAAGCAGTTTTGCAGAGTTTTCATTTTGAACAAAAATGTGATGGAACCACCCCGGTACCTGCTGAAACGGGCCGCCAAACCAACGGAAAAAGAGCTGGCCGGGGCGAAAAAGGGCAGAGACCAGTACGATGGGCACGCCTGCCTCTCGCAGTGCATTCAGATGGTGGTACCAGAATTCGTATTTGACGAACACAGCGGCCGTTGGCTCCCAAAGGGCCACGAAATCGCGGGCATTGGCCGGCGTATCCAGCGGCAGATAGGTAATGTAGTCGGCTTCCTGGTAATTTTTCCGGACCTCATACCCGGATGGGGAGAAAAAGGTGAGCAATATCTTCCACTCCGGATGGACTGCTTTAAGCTGTTCGATCACCGGGCGCCCCTGCTCAAATTCGCCGAGAGAGGCGCAGTGTACCCAAAGGAGGGGAACCGGGCCCCGTGGCGTGCCTTCCAGCAAGGCTTGGTGCCGGGAACGCCACCTTCGGCGGCCGGCTACCCATTGTGCGGCCTTGGGATTAAAGAATGCCGCCAGCCGAAGCAATAGGCCGTAGAACTGTAGGATAAGGGTGTAGAAGAAGTGCATTGGTGTATTGGTGCATTCGTGTATTCGTGTATTCGTGCATTCGTGTGTTGGTGCATTCGTGTTTGCAGAGGGGGGCTGCAAATGCACCGATGCACTGTTTCTCCTATACACATTTCGCGCCTAATAAAATACCTTGCCCGCCTCCTGTCCAAAATAAAGGGGAATAACCCAACCAACGCGGATGCCGAACAGGAGGTCTGTGCGCTCGGTTTCGTCCTTGGAGCGGGTGTCGAAATTAAAGTCCCGGCGGTTCATGGTGAATCCTTGCGTAAATTCGAGGCCTGCGAAGAAATTCACGCGCCGGTCGGTACTCAGGATCTGGTAACCGATAAATTCTGTAAAGGCCAGCCCGTTGGTCAGCCGGTCGTAGCCCTTTTTATAGGTATCGTCCAGCTGGGGGACGCCACTGAGCGGGTCATCCTGGATGCGGACCTTGTGCTGCAGCAACCCGGCGCCTACCGTAACCCGGAGGCCGGAACGCGGGTTGGCTTTTCCGATGCCGATCAGCTTGCCGATATGGCCGCCGGCGTATAACCCCCGCTCCCGTAGCTGGATGTCGGCGTAGCCGCGGTCATTACCGATGATGAAACCTTCGGGAGTGCGCAACGTGGCGATCACATCTTCCTTGACCTCTCCACCGAAGAGGTAGGCGACATCTGCGCCAATGATCCAATTGCCTTTGGCGGTGATCAGGTCTACTCCGGAACCGAAGCTGAAGTTGTTGCCGAAACGGTCGGCCAGGTCGCCGCCCGGCCTGTGGCCGGAATAACTGAGCTTGAACAGCAGGGCGTTGCCCCTGTTCAGGGCGTATTCGCTGTACTTCTGTCCCCATAGCAACGACGGGAGGCCACACAGCAAAAGGAAGAGCAGTACGTTTCGCATAGCTTTGTGAATTTCTGCAAATGTAAACAATTTGGCGGGTAGTCAGAATTGCTTAGCTTTGCCGCCGTAAAGAAAGGATAAATATGGCATTTCAACAGACAATACTCATCACCGGAGGCGCCGGCTTCATCGGCTCCCATCTGGTGCGGCTGATGGTAAACAGCCATCCGGATTACCACATCGTCAACCTGGACAAGCTGACCTATGCCGGCAACCTGGAAAACCTCAAGGACATTGAGGGCCGCCCCAACTATACCTTCGTCAAAGGAGACATCACCAATGAGGCGCAGATGCAGCAGCTCTTCGCGGCGTTTCAATTTGATGGGGTGATCCACCTGGCGGCGGAGTCTCATGTCGACCGCTCCATTTCCAACCCGATGAGCTTCATAGAAACGAACATCGTGGGTACAGTCGTCCTGCTGAATGCCGCCCGTTACCACTGGAAGGATACGACAGGCAAACGCTTTTACCACATCTCTACCGATGAGGTCTACGGCAGCCTGGGGGATACAGGTTTCTTTACGGAAGAAACCGCCTATGATCCCCGTTCGCCCTATTCCGCCTCCAAAGCCAGCTCCGACCATCTGGTGCGCGCCTACTACCACACCTACGGCCTGCCCGTGGCCCTTTCCAACTGCTCCAACAACTACGGCCCTTATCAGTTCCCCGAGAAGCTGATCCCCCTGATGATCAACAATATACGCCACAACAAGCCGCTGCCGGTCTACGGAGACGGGCTGTATACCCGCGACTGGCTCTGGGTGGAAGACCATGCCGCCGCCATTGACCTGATCTACCATAAAGGAAGGGTAGGGGAAACCTATAACATCGGCGGCAACAACGAATGGAAGAACATCGACCTCGTGCACCAACTCTGCGACATAATGGACGGCCTGCTGGGCCGCCAGGCCGGGGTTTCCCGGAGCCTGATCTCCTTCGTGAAGGATCGCCCGGGGCATGACCGCCGTTATGCCATCGATGCCTCCAAGATCAGGCGCGAACTGGGATGGGAACCCTCTATCCGGGCCGCCGAAGGCCTGCGGCGCACCGCCGAATGGTACCTCGAAAATACGGAATGGCTGGAACGGGTAACTTCCGGGGCCTACCAGCAGTATTATGAGCATCAGTATGGAGAAGGATAAGCGTGTTTATTTTGCCGGGAAGACGTAATTTTGCCGGAAAAAACCAGTATGGTCCCCAAAAGATGGAGTGTTTTCCTTCGCCGGCTGCGGCGCTTTTTTCTCACCTCGGTCATTGGCGGCATGGCGGTAGTGCTGCCCATCACGATTTTCGTCGCCCTGCTGCGGTTTATCGTGAATTTTACGGCCGGTATTTTGTCGCCATTGGTCCTTTTATTTCCCTTTTCGGAAAATGTTTCCCTTTGGCTTATCAACCTGCTTTCCTTTGGTATTGTGGTCGCCCTCTTTTTTACCATCGGCCTGGTGGTAAGGACGCAATACGGCAACAAGGCCATCAACCGTTTCGAGGAGCGCTGGCTGATGCAACTGCCCTTTTACGCCGTTCTGAGGGATACGGTGCGGCAGTTCTTCGGAGGCAAGAAGGCCCCTTTCTCACAGGTGGTGCTCTGCGACCCCTATAACAGTGGAGCCCTGATGACCGGCTTCGTCACCGACGATGAATTGGGGCATGGTTTTCTCACCATTTTCGTACCTACCGGCCCCAACCCGACCAACGGCTTCATTTTCCACGTACCGGAGGATAAAGTCTATTACGTGGATGTCCGCCCGGAGGATGCTATGCGGACCATTATCGGGGTGGGGACGGGGTCGCGGATATTATTTGCAGGATGGAATGGGGCCCCAGGCCCTAAGCAATGAAACATCCTACACAGAAGTTTCGGCCAACGGCCGATTGGGCCGCCTTCTGAAGACGAAGTCGGCGACACGCGGAAGAGCGGGTGGAGGCCAATCCACAAATCAACCAATAATCCCTACCTTTGTCCTGTTTTCCCAATAACCCGTAAATGACAACTGAAGCGATCATTCATTTTCTGCAGGATTACCCTCCATTCACTTATTTGCCCCGGGTTGACCTGGAAGAGCTGGCGGGACAGTCCACTCTGGAGGAAATAACGGAAGGGGCGTTCCTCTTCGAAGAAAATGAAGCAGCCCGGCCCTTTGTTTACGTCCTTCGAAAAGGGCGTTTCGAGATCCTGAAAGCGTTTGAGGACAGTACCCAGGTCATCGATGTCCTCAAAAAAGGAGGCCTGCTGGGTATTCGAGCCATTCTGACCCACAAGCCCTACCTGGGGTCTGCCCGCGCCACCAAAAACAGTATCCTCATCAAAATTCCGGAGCCCATTTTCCTCGACTACATGGAGCGGTTTCCCCGGGTGGCCTTGTTTTTTGCGAGGGGTTTTGCCGCAGGGTTGCCCGTCGTCCATGTACCGGAGGAGATGGCAAAATCGAAGGAAACCCATTTTCTGAGCCGCGACCCGGTGCTGTTTATGCGCACTGAAGATGTACTCGTCCCCAACCCGGTGGAAGACCTTCTGAAAGGGCCGGGGGAAACCACTTTGCGGGAAGTGGCCCGCCAGATGAAAGAGCGGCTGTTCGGGTCTTTCATTATCGTGGATGAGCAAGGTTGCCCCCTTGGCATCGCTACGGAGTCAGATTTTGTCCGGCGGGGCTCGGAACGCAATGTGAATTGGGCTTCACCGGTCAGCGAGATCATGAGCAGCCCGGTGGTTACCATTCGAAAAGGGGGGACTGCCGCCCAGCTGATCATCGCCATGAGCAAATACAAGATCGACCACCTGGTTATAACCGAAGACGGCACGCCCCGGTCTCCTGTGCTGGGTATCATCTCCCAACGCGACATACTCCTCATGCACGGCAACAACCCGGCGGTGCTGGTCCGCCAGTTGCAGGAAGCACGGGATGTGAAGACGCTGGCCCGCATCCGCAACCGGGCCGATGAGTTGATCTACAACTACCTCAGGCAGGAGGTATCCATTCCTTTTATCGCCGCAGTGACAACCGAGATCAACGACACCTTGCTGCAAAAAGCGTTCGATTTCAGTTTCGGCCGAGTGCAAAGAGAAGGGTTGAAAAAGCCTGCTCTTGCCTTCTGCTGGCTTTCCCTCGGCAGCGAAGGAAGGGGCGAACAGCTCCGCCGCACCGACCAGGACAATGCCCTCGTCTACGAAGACCCACCGGAAGGACAGGAAGAACAGGCTGCCGAATACTTTCGGCGGCTGGGCGCCAGTGTAGTGGACATTCTGCTGCAATGCGGCTTTGCCCGTTGCCCGGGAGATATCATGGCCAGCAACCCCAAGTGGGTAAAGCCGATAAGCGAATGGAAGCAGCAGTTCACCGATTGGATCGCTTTCCCTAATTCGGAAGGGCTGACCGGAGTGTCTATCTTTTTTGACTTTCGCCCCGGCTACGGCGACGGCCGGCTGACGGACGCCCTGACAGGCCACATCCTGCAGGCCATCAGCGAGCGCAGCAGCTTCCTGAATTTTTTCGCCGAAAGCGCTTTGCGGCATCCTTCCCCTACGGGGTTCTTCGGAAAGTTCATCCTCGAAGACAAAGAAGGCAAAAAGGGCGCTTTCGACCTCAAGGCCCGCGCCATGCGCCCCCTCGACCACGCCGCAAGGGTGCTGGCATACGCCAATGGTATTCGGGGAGTGTCCAATACAATACAGCGGTATGAACGGCTGGAAGCCATCCTGCCGGATAAAAAGCTGTTCCGTGAGGCTTCCCTCGCCTATGAGATCCTGTTGCGCTATCGGGCCATCAACGGCTTTCGGAACGGCGATTCCGGGCGCTATATCTTCCCCAAGCAGCTTACCCGGATCGAGCGGAAAACCCTGGAGACCTGCTTCGCGGCGGTGGAAAGGGTGCAGCAGTATCTGAAGAATATGTTTCGGGTGAGTTGATCTTTCATTGTAGGAGCAACTACGGCATAATATTCTGAGGTAATCTTACCTTTGCAATTCAAAATACAATATGCAAGGATTACAAGTACTATTCGAAGACAACCACCTCATTGCCGTCAACAAGCCGGCAGGCGTCCTGGTGCAGGGCGATGAGACCGGCGACCGCCCGCTGAGCGAGTACGTCAAAGACTATATCAAAGACCGCTACAATAAACCGGGGGACGTATTCCTCGGCACTATCCACCGGCTGGACCGCCCGGTGAGCGGCGTCACGATATTTGCCCGCACCAGCAAAGCGCTGACGCGGATGAACAAGCTCTTTAAGGACCGTGAGGTCCAAAAGGTGTACTGGGCCATCAGCGCTACACGGCCCGAACCGCTAAGCGGCCACCTGGTGCACTATATCGAAAAAGACAAGAATAAGAATTTCGCCCACGCGTACAACAAGCCCAAAGGAGACGCCAAAAAGTCAGAACTGGATTACAGCCTGCTGGCCGCCATCGGATCTCACAACCTCATCGAAGTGAAACCCGCAACGGGGCGCCCCCACCAGATACGGGTGCAATTGGCCCGCCTGGGCTGCCCCATCCGCGGTGATGTCAAATACGGATTTGCCATTCCTAATCCGGACGGGTCTATCCACCTGCATTGCCGTTCCCTCTCGTTCGAACATCCGGTGAAGAAAGAGCCGGTGACGATCACCGCTGATCCGGACGAGCAGGATGAGATATGGAAATTGTTTCGGGGGCAGTGGGGGTAGGCAGGGGGAAAGGTGTTCACCTGCTTATGTGCTTAGACAATTATAGCCTAACCTATTCTGCTTCGACCGCAGAGCGCAATCAGCGTTTTCCCGGGGTTCTGCTCAAATTGTTGAATGGCTGTATTGTTAGATTGTTATTGTCCAATCCCATACCTTGACAGAAATACAAAGACAATACATTGAAACAGAGCAATGCATTGTCGCCGCAACCATGGTGGGCATTTCTATGTATTTCTACGTATTTCCACGGGTTTCTGCAAGAATGTCCAGGTATTTACACGATTACACTTTTACATACCACAAATGAACCTCACCTACTCCTCACCCGATGATCCTCTACTCAAACGCCTGCTGATCAATGCGGTGGAAGTCGCTACCGGGCGCCCGAGGCTGATGCGTATGTACGATGAAGTGAAGGCCCGGAACCTGCCCTCCTCTGCATTGTGGAAGGGCTTGCTGGACAAACTGGAAGTCAGGCTGCTCTATGATAAGGCGCAACTGGACAAGGCGCCTGCGGAGGGCCCGCTGGTCTTTGTCGCCAACCATCCGTTTGGGTTGCTCGACGGCCTGATCATGGGTTATCTGGCGGCGCAGGTGCGTCCCCGCTTTACCGTACTGGTCAATGAAGTGTTGACGAGGGAGCAGGCACTGGGCGAATACCTTCTGCCCATCGACTTTCGGGAAACCAAGGCAGCTGCCCGGATCAACCTGGAAACGCGCGCCAAGGCGATGGAACGGTTGATGAGCGGCGAAGCGCTGGCCATCTTCCCCTCTGGCGGTGTGGCTACCTCCCCCCGTCGCTTCTGGCTTCCTGCCGTCGACCTGGAATGGAAACGCTTCCCTGCGAAACTCATCCAGTTTAGCCGGGCGACAGTGGTGCCCATGTTCTTTCACGGGCAGAACAGCCGGCTTTTTCAGCTGGCCAGCCAGGTGCACCAGAGCCTGCGCCTGAGCTTTCTGATCCATGAGATCCACAATAAAATAGGGCAGGAGATCCGCATCGATATCGGCAGTCCTATTCCCTTTGAACAGCTGGCACACATCAAGGGGCGGCAGGATCTGCTGGATCATTTACGAGAGATTACTTTGCTGCTTGGAAAATCGTGATTTGTATTCTAGCTTTGCTACAGACTAACACCCACACCTAATGTTCATAGGACACTTTGCCGTTGGTTTCGGGGCCAAATCCGCCGCGCCCCGCATCTCTCTGGGTACGCTGTTCCTGGCTGCCCAGTTCGTCGACCTGCTCTGGCCTACCTTGCTCCTGCTGGGGTTGGAACGGGTAAAGATCGTGCCGGGCATCACCCGGGTTACCCCTCTGGACTTTGAGCATTATCCCATCACCCACAGCTTGCTCATGGCTATTGTTTGGGGGCTGTTGTTCGCAGGTGTGTACTGGCTGGCCCGTCGTCATAAGGCCGGCGCCATTGTGCTGGGGCTTTGCGTTGTCAGCCACTGGTTGCTCGACCTCCTGGTTCACCGGCCGGACCTGCCCCTCATTCCGGGAGGGGCAACCCGCCTG
Source organism: Lewinellaceae bacterium (assembly GCA_020636405.1). GTDB lineage: Bacteria > Bacteroidota > Bacteroidia > Chitinophagales > Saprospiraceae > JACJXW01. Next base: position 2,475,812 of record JACJXW010000004.1, read on the forward strand.
GGGATAGGGCTTTGGAATTCCCTGCCTGCCACGCTCATCGTGGAGGGGCTGTTATTTATTGCCGGTGTATGGTTGTACCTGCGGAGCACCACAGCCAAAAACCGCGTAGGGCGCCTGGCGCTTTGGGGATTGGTTGCCTTCTTGGGGCTGATCTATGTCGCCAACCTGTTCGGGCCTCCACCCCCGGATGTCGCCTCCATCGCCTGGGCAGGGCACCTGCAATGGCTGTTTGTTATCTGGGCTTATTGGGTGGATCGCAACCGTAGCCCGCGCATACTGCAACCTTCCTGATCCCGGGGCGCCTGCGATTGGAGGAGGAAGCCTGTAATTGCTCATTGGTTGTTGGGCTGTTCATGGCCTCAACCATTCGTCAATCGTTTCACTCCGGCCCGTTTGCCGAATCAACAGCCCGGGCCTGCTGCAGGATAGCCGTACCTTTATCAATCTGTTGGGCAAATCCGGAGAGCACCCCGCTCAGGATGCCTATCTGTTCCTGTGCCTCTGTGAATTTGCGCTCTTCGATAGCTTCCCGGACGCCGGGCAGCGTTTTGACGCCGTAACCGGTGTAAAAGCCCGGGGCGTAGATGTGGTGCCGGTACCAGGGGCGGCGAGGCAGGCCCTGGTTTCTGGTTAGTTGTTGTTCAATCGTCTGCAACAACTGGTTGAGCGCCGTTTGCTGCTCGGTATTGAGGCTGGCTTTCTTCCGTACCTCCTCAAAGGCGCCGGCACTTTTCTTCAGGCTGGACAATGCGTTTTGCAGCGGGGCAAAATTGAAGTAGGGAACCTCCGGTTTCGGTGCCGGCACGACGAAAGTTTTGGTGGGGTCGGCAGCGGCAGCGTACAACCCTTCCCGGATGAGCCGGTTCTCCTTCTCCGTTTGCTCCCTCAATTGGCCTGCCATTTTCATGACCTCTTCTGCATAGGTGGAAACGGTTTCGGTGAATTGCCCGAACTCGAAGGGCAGGACGTCGGCCTCGGCCAACCGCAGGCTCAACCGGCCGGCAACCTGCGCCAGGGTGATGCCGTACTGAAATCCGGGGTCTTTGAAGCGGGTGTAATGCTCATAGGTGTCGTGGGCAGTATGGTACTCGCCGCCCCGGCCCTCGCCGCCAAACCCCAGGCTGAAGGAAGCAATGCCCAGGTGCTGGATAAAGGGCGTGTAGTCGGAGCCGGACCCCAGCGCGTCCAGGCTGAAATCTTTGGGTTCTGGCCTTCCTTCTACCAATTCCCTGGCCCGCCAGCGCTCGTATACGGACATGCCCGTTTGGGGGTCTTTGACGTCCCGGGCCACTTCGTTGAAGAACTGCTCGAGGGTATGGGAACCCCCGGCGTCCAGGAAGCCTCGGCTGTTTGAGTCGGTGTTGATGTAAACCACGGCTTTTTGGCGCAGTTCCCGGGCATGGTGTTCTACCCACTCTGTGGAGCCAAGCAGGGCCGGCTCCTCTGCGTCCCAGGCACAGTATACGAGGGTGCGTTTGGGGCGCCAGCCGCTTTTGGCCAGTTCGCCCACGGCCCGGGCCTCCTCCATAACGGCCACCATGCCGCTGATGGGGTCGTTGGCGCCATGCACCCAGGCATCGTGGTGGTTGCCGCGGATGATCCATTGGTCCGGGTAAGCACTGCCTTCCATTTTGGCAATTACGTTGTAGGCGGGCTTTAGTTCCCAGTTGAATTCAAGCTTCAGGTGCACCTTTGCCGGGCCGGGGCCTACGTGGTAGGTGAACGGCAGGGCGCCCCGCCAGGACGGCGGCGCCACTTGTCCGCTCAGGGCGGCCAGCAAAGGTTGGGCATCTTTATAAGAGATCGGCAGAACCGGTATTTTGGTAAGGGTTGGAGCGTCCTCGCGGGAGAGCCGCTCGGCCCCTTCAACCGCTCCGTAACCCGGCGTGAGCGGGTCACCGGGGTAGAGGGGCATATCGAGTACCGAGCCCCGCTGTACGCCATACTCATTCTTGAATGCGCCTTCGGGATACACATCCCCCTGAAAATAGCCGTCTTCTCTGGGGTCGGAATAGATGATACAGCCGATGGCGCCCTTTTCTGCCGCCACCTTGGGCTTGATGCCCCGCCAGGAACCATAGTAACGGGCGATGACGATTTTTCCTTTCACATCTACGCCCAGTTTTTCCAGTTCCTCGTAATCGGCAGGAACGCCGAAGTTGACGAACACCAGTTCCGCAGTGACATCTCCGTCGATGGAGAAGCAATTGTAAGGGGGCAGCATTTCATCCGTTTGAGCACTGTGGGCATCGCCGGCCACCGGTGGTTCTTCCAGTCCGGCGCGGTAGGAGGTGGGTTCCAGCAACTCCAGCAACCGCAGCTTGGGGGTAGGGAATAACACCTGGAACGTCTCGATCTTCGTATCAAAACCCCATTCGCGGAAGCGGGCGGCCATGAATTCCGCATTCTGTTTTCCCCAGGGTGACCCTACGTGATGGGGGTGGGCGGCCATGTGCTTCATCCATTCGTCCAGGTTCTTTGCATTCAGCTGGGCGTCAAATTGTGCTTCCAGTTTTTTCTGAGCGGTGGCACTTTCCTGGCTGAACCCCAATAGCTGCCCCGGAGCGGAGAAGGGCATCAGGAAAAAACAGGCGAGAATAAAAAGTGCGGATAATTGTGGCTGGCGCATGTTATCGGTTTTCGATTAGATGAAAGTGGTGGTTTTGCCTGATAAAGATATCTAATTTTCAAATGGTTTCAATCAGTAGTTCATCCATCCACCATTGCTCCTCCTGCGAGCCATCCGCCCGTCCAGGCTGCCTGAAAATTAAACCCACCGGTGATCGCGTCGATATTGAGTACTTCGCCGGCAAAGAACAGGCCGGGGAAAAGTTTGCTCTGGAAGGTTTTGAAGTCCACCTCCCTGAGGTCCACCCCGCCGGCAGTGACAAACTCCTCCTTGAACGTGCTCTTGCCATTAACCGGGTAGCTGCCCTGGGCCAGCTCTTCGGTGAGTTTGTTCATCGCTTTTTTGCTGAGTTCCGCCCAACGGCTTTGTTCGGGTACGCCGGCATAGGCCAGGAGGCTGCGCCACAGGCGGGCCGGCAGGCCGAACTGGGCGTTGGCGTGCGGCTGCTTCCGGGATTCCCTTTGGCGCAGGTTTTCCAGCTCTTCCCTGACCTGTTCTACGTGGCGGTTCACCCAGTTGACGCGGATGGTAAACTGGTAATTCAGGGCGGCCAACTCGCGTGCGCCCCAGGCGGAGAGCCGCAGGATGGCAGGCCCGCTCATGCCCCAGTGGGTGATCAGCAGAGGCCCGGTGGCACTTAGCTTGCTGCCCTGTACTTTGACTTCCGCTTTCGGAACGGATAGGCCCGGCAGCCCCTCAATGCGCGGGTCTTTGATGTTGAAGGTGAACAGGGAGGGTACGGGGTCGACGATTTGGTGCCCCAGGCTGGCCAACACCTTCCACATGGCAGGGCTGCTGCCGGTGGCTACCAGGACGGCGGTGGCGGGGTAGGCCTGGCCTTTGGTGTGAATCAGCCAGTGGCCGCGGCTGCCTGTTGGAGGATCCAACTGGTGTACACGTTGTTGGATCAATACTTTGACCCCCGCCTGGCGGGCAGATTCCTGCAGACAATCGACGATGGCCTGTGATTTATCGGTAGTAGGGAACATGCGCCCGTCCTCTTCGATCTTGGTGGGTACCCCCCGCTTTTCGAACCATTCGATGGTATCGCCGGTACAGAAGCGGTTGAAGGGGCCGATGAGTTCCCGTTCTCCTCGTGGGTAGTTCTTGGACAGGTCTTTGGGTACGAAGCAGGCATGGGTGACGTTGCAACGCCCGCCGCCCGATATTCTAACCTTGCTGAGCACCTCTTTGCCGGCTTCCAGAATGGTGACTTCCGCCTCCGGGGATAGCTCTGCACAGCGGATGGCGCCGAAGAAACCGGCAGCGCCCCCGCCTATAATGATGATGTGCTTTTTCATGAGGACGAAGATAGCATAGGAAGGGCAATTGGAGAGGGGTTTTTAGAATAATACAGCTTTTGAGCTTAAAAAGCCAATGAACAGCTCACTTCGATCCAACTCATTATTTTACTATTTTGCGCTTTGGAAAGAAGCAATAATTCATGGCTAATATACCCATTGATATTCTCATCAGCCCGGATAGCAGGCAGCCTCTGAAGTGGGAAAACGGCAAGCTACAGGCTACCGGCGACGGCCCGGCATACGAAGTGGAGCGCAGCGTTCCCATCCTGCTGCCGCAGAATGCCCGCGAAACCTCCAGCCAGGCCGAACAACACGAACGTTTTGGCTCCCGCTTTTTCTATGTGGACCACTATCAGGCCGATGCCGAGCTGTTCGACTATTTCGAGGAAATGGAGAACGGAGCCTCTATCCACGAGATGCGCCGCCTGCACGAGACGATCCTTTCAGAGGTGCCGCCGGAGGCCTCTGCTGTTCTGGACGTTGGCTGCGGGAAGGCCTGGGTGGCGCAGCGCCTTTGTCCGACGGGTATTAGTGTTTGCTCAATGGATATTTCAACCGTAAACCCTCAGCGGGCGTTGGAGCGTTACCCCTATGATAACCACTACGGTGTGGTGGCCGATGCCTATAACCTGCCCTTCCGGGACGGTGCCTTTGACTGCATCATCGCTTCTGAGATCATCGAGCATGTACCTGACCCCGGGGCTTTCATCGGGAGTTTGTTGCGGGTATTGCGCCCGGGCGGAAGCCTTATCATTACCACACCCTACAATGAAAAGATACAGTATTCTCTTTGCATACACTGTAACCGGCCGACGCCCCTGAGCGCTCATATCCACTCTTTCACCATGAAAAAGATGGAGGCGCTAACTCCTATGGAATGGGTGGGAGGGCGCCGCATTTACACTTTTGGGAACAAGGCCCTGATCCGGTTAAGAATGCACGTTTTCCTGAAGTACTTACCCTTCCGCCTTTGGCGCCTGGTGGACCGGTTGGCCAATCAGGTGTTCAAAAAGCCAACGAGAATACTGTACGCCGTCACGCGCAAATAGGAGAAGAGGAATACGCAGTTCGGAGTGATAAAGGTCACATTACGCTATAGCATTACTCCCTATCTTTACCCCAGTGCTACAAAATCTTCAACTCTAGGTAGTATGAATAACAAATCTTGCAAACCCCGGCGTTGGCAAATGCTCAGGCAAAAGCTGAACAATCTCCGGCCGGAGGAATTCGCCCGGGCTCTGCATCAAAAGAATGGCCCCATCCTGCTAGATGTGCGCACGCCTGAGGAATTTCAGCAGGCACACCTTCCCGGCGCCATCAATATCAGTTACCTCACCCCCGACCTCTGGGACCGCCTGGAACAACTGGATCGGGAAAGCACCTATTTTGTTTACTGCCGCACCGAGCGCCGGTCAATGCGCGTTTGCATGCTCATGCAGAATGGAGGTTTCCTGCAGGTTTACAACATGGAAGGCGGCCTTTGCGCCTGGGAGGAGGCCTTCGGGCCGGTAGGAGTGGGGAGCCGGTGATTAGGATTTGCGATTTTTGATTTGCGATGTTTGATTTGCGATGTTTGATTTGCGATGTTTGATTTGCGATGTTTGATGTTCGATGTTCTGGGAGGGGGCGTCAATCTGCACCTTTCACCTCGCACTTCGCATAATAAAAATTCCCTGTTCATTTCCCGGTTGTAGCCTCTGTTCAAGCCGCCTATCTTTGTGGTATAAAGAACAATCAATATACCATGCAAACTCACCACTTGCCCAAAAGAGAAGAAATGTACGAGGCCTTGATCCGGAAGGACAGCCATTTCGAAGGCGTTTTCTTTGCCGCCATCAAGACAACGGGTATATTCTGCCGCCCTACCTGTACTGCCCGTAAGCCCAAAGCCGAAAATGTTGAATATTTTGCTTCCGTCAAGGAGGCTATGGACCATGGTTACCGGCCCTGTAAAGTATGCCACCCCCTTCAAATGGAAGGGCGGGTTCCGGAATGGTTGCAGGGGCTGCTGAAGGAGCTCCGGGAAAATCCGGAGGCGAGGATCAGGGATTCGGAGTTGCGGAGCCGTGGGGTAACCCCCAGCCGTGTCCGCCGCTGGTTCCTGAAAAACTACAGCATGACCTTCCAGGCGTACCAGCGCATGTTGCGCCTCAACCAGGCCTTCGGGCAGATCAAATACGGGGAGCGGGTGACGGATGCGGCTTTCCAAAATGGCTACGATTCCCTCAGCGGGTTCGGGGAAGCGTTTAAGAATACAACCGGATTCCCGCCCAGCGAGAGCCAGGATAAGGCGCTCATCACCATAACCCGCATGGAGACGCCCCTTGGGCCTATGCTGGCCGGGGCCACACTGGAAGGTATCTGCCTTCTGGAATTTACGGACCGACGAATGCTGGAAACCCAGTTGAAGCGCTTGAGGAGGTCTCTCAATGCGGAAGTACTACCCGGGAATAACCCCCACTTCACCGGGCTTTACGATCAGCTGCAAGCTTACTTTTCCGGAAATTTAAAGGCCTTTACCTTACCGCTCGTTCTTCCCGGTACGGATTTCCAGCGCCAGGTTTGGGCCGCGTTGCAAGCCATCCCTTACGGCGAAACACGGTCCTACCGGCAACAGGCAGAAGCTATCGGCAACCCCGCTGCTGTCCGAGCGGTGGCCCGTGCCAATGGAGACAACCGCATCGCCATCCTCATTCCCTGTCATCGGGTGATCGGAGCAGATGGCAGCCTGACCGGTTACGGCGGAGGCCTGTGGCGCAAGCAGCGGCTGCTGGATCTTGAGGGTCATGGTGGTCGATGGAGTTGATTGCATGGGCCCATGCCACTCCATTGATCCTTTATACCACGAGCTCATCGAAAAGCAACCCAACCCACTTAATCAACCCCTTTTCCTCGCCACCACCACGTACCGCGTACTCGGGCAGGTATCCGCCCATTCCGGGATCAAATCCAGGCTATGGGCGTCGTAGAGGTCTACCTGTCCGCCGAAGGCGCGTTCGAAGTAAGTGCGAATGCGGTGAAGGGGAGGAAGGAACCGCAGGTGCTTGCCGGCGTAATTCAACTCCATTTCCCCGTCGCCGAAGTTGATGTTGATGATCTCGCTTTCCTGGAAGGCCCTGCCGTTATCTTCCACCAGGCGGGGCGTGCGCAGGGAGATCACCTGTTTGTCGGCGGAGTACATGAGGTTGGGGTACCAGCGGATATGGTCGGGCGTGATGAAATCCCCAATAAAATATCCCCCGGGGCTTACCCTGTCGGCGGTGCGATGAATGGCTTCCTCCAGGCGGGTGAAGTCGAGATAGTGGAAGACATTGAGGCCGCTGAAGGCGACATCCCATGTTTTTCCTTCGGCCTCGAAGGCGAGCACATCGCCTACTTCAGCTCTTATCCTGCGGCTGGCCTCCGATACCATGGCCGGAGAGATGTCAATGCCGAACAACTGCTCGTAGGGAACTCCGAACTCGTCGATCAGCGTACGTTCAACCAGGCCGGTCCCGCAACCCACCGATAACAAGGAATTTCTGGAAAATTCGATGCGGTATTTGTCTCTGAAAAATTGGAGATAGCCGCGCATAAAGCTGTCCAGGCAAGGCTGGCAGATCAGGGCATCGTACAATTCGGCGTAGTGGTGGAAGTTATCTTCCGGGCGCTGGGCATCTTGTAGTTCACGCTGTAGCTTTGCTGCTTCCTGGAGTTCGTGGTTGAGGTTGCGCCAGTACACGGAGTTCGCCTCGTGGCCGTCCTCATCGACGTTGGTGTCCAGGCAGCGCAACAGCTGGGCGCGGTGTTTATCCGAATACAAGTCGGCCAGTACCCCTTTCAGCCTTTCCTTGCTGCCGGGCACGTCCACCTCCGCCATGCGACGGAGGCGCCGGGCCAGTTCTACCATATGGCGCAGGCGCGTGGGGAAATCCGGACGCGGGCCCGGGTCTGTCCATTTTACCTCCTTGTCCGGCAGCGCATAGAAAACACCGCCATCGACCCGTTGAATAAGTTCGTGTTCCAGGTCGTATACGCGGGCATCCCCGGTGATGTTATCGATGTCTTCCGGGCGGCCGTATACGTGGAGGGTCATAAAATATTCATCGGTGGGGTTACCCATCTGGTGGACCAGGGTATGGCTGACCCCAACCACGTCGCCGGGCTTGAACTGCGCTCTCGACAAGGTATAGATCCGCCCATCATCGATGCGGAAAGTGGCGTGCTCCGCCGGGCCGAACACCTGTACCGCTCCCCACTGGGCGTGGCCGTGGTCGTGAATAGCGGAAAAATCACCGGGTACCCACGACATGGCCATCATCTCGAAATTGCCTTCCTGATAGATCAGCCGCCGTCCGTAGCTATCGGTAGCCGGATGGCTGTAATCGGCCCAAGACTCCAGGTCTTCCTGGCGCACACCGGCATCCATTACGATGCGGCGGACCTCCGACGGCTTCCATTCTTTTCTTTCTTCCAGCTTTTCGACGATATACAATAAAGAGGCAGGCAATAGTTTTTTATCCTTAACGGGTGGTTGAGGAGTAGAAACGGTCTTGGACATGTTGGTCTCGAGTTTGGTTATTAGTACACCCCAAAGTTCTGTAATAACTGGCGGATCGGCTGTGACAATCATCACCGGGAAAATAGAGCAAAACATTTTCTCTATTAATAGCCTATTATTTCTATGGGGTTTTTATGTATTTTGGGTCCCTTCGAGTAAATCCATCCCTGAAATTCCATTGTGACAAGCATCACTGATCATCCACTTTCCCCGTTGCATCTTTGCACTGTCAATTGCACAAAATGCCTGAACAGAACGGGAATGTGCGCAACGAAAACAGAAAACTGCAATTAAAGAGCATACAATGAAAAAGAAAGTATCCTTCAAGGAATTGATCAATGGCGACAAGCCGGTCTTAGTAGACTTCTCAGCTGAATGGTGTGGGCCTTGCCGTGCAATGGCGCCCATCCTGAAAGAAGTGGCAGGAACGATCGGCAGCAAGGCGTCTATCGTAAAGGTCGACGTAGACCAGAACCAGGCTCTGGCCAATCAGTTGCAGATCCATGGTGTACCAACCTTTATCCTCTTCAAAAACGGAGAGGTGAAATGGCGCCAATCGGGCATGCAGTCGGCTCATCAACTGGCTCAAGTGATCAACCAGTTTGCAGAAGAGCAAGTCGCTTAACCAATAGTTTTGCGGGAAGCCATCCGGTGGCTCCACCTCATTTTAGGAACAATTGAAAATCGAATAAAAATATGGAATTGATGGTCAATACCTCTTCATTCTGGGACTTCGTTAGCCAACCCTGGCACTGGGCTGTCTCCGGCGCTGCGATTGCGCTGACGCTGGCCTTGCTGACCTGGATGGGCCGCAGTTTCGGAGTGTCGACGACATTTAAAGGGATCTGCACTATGGCCGGCGCGGGCAAACGCATCCCCTTTTTCAATATGAATATGAAGGATGAATACTGGCGCCTGGCTTTTGCTCTGGGAGGTATCCTGGGTGGTTTCATCACCGCCCAATTTTTGCAGAGCCCGGAACCGGTAGCGATCTCTTCATCGACTATAGAGTACCTCGGTACGCTTGGTATTGCTTATCCGGAGTCCGACGCTTTGAATAGAGGATTCGTCCCAACGGAAATCTTCAATTTCACCAGCCTAAAGGGTATCGTCCTGGCTCTGGCCGGTGGATTCCTGGTCGGATTTGGCGCCCGCTACGGCGATGGTTGCACTTCCGGGCACGCCATCTCCGGACTGGCACACCTGCAGCTGCCTTCCCTGATCACCGTGATCGGCTTTTTCATCGGCGGGTTGCTGATGACACACCTGCTGTTCCCTATGCTGATGGGGATGTAAGGCGGAAATGGGAAGTCGGAAAAGGGCCTGTTGAACATTGTACAGAAGGCCTGAAGCTGGGAATAAAAATCTAAAATTGAAAATCGAACAATGAAAAATACATCTTTCTTTATCGTCGGCATTTTTTTCGGAATTGTAATGACCAAGTCGGAAGCCATTTCCTGGTTCCGCATTCACGAGATGTTCCGTTTTGAGAGCTTTCACATGTATGGCATCATCGGTACGGCAGTCATTTTGGGCGCCGCCGCCATGTGGGCGATGAAAAAATTCAAGATAAAAACTCTGGCGGGAACATTGGTGACTTACAATCCAATGAAACTCAGCCTCAAGCGCCACCTCCTTGCCGGCTCCATCTTTGGGCTGGGCTGGGCGCTGGTAGGGTGCTGCCCCGGGCCTATGTACGTCCTGCTGGGCAATGGCTATGTCATTATGATACTGGTACTGCTGGGCGCCATCCTGGGGACCTACACCTACGGGCTGGTCATGGATAAGCTGCCTCACTAGAAAAACATGGGGTTGATTGCCAAACCGGCGAACAGACAACGAATAACGAATTTAAGATCTAATAGTTGGGTGATTTATTGGGTAAATACGGGCAATCTCTTGTAGAGATTGCCCCCTTTTTATCTGGATGTACCATTTTACTGGTTTGACAGGGAAAGGTGATCAGCCCGGTTTAAATCCAGGCCCTGCTTTTGCCCGGCCACTCCACTGCGATAAGCTAAATTCAATGAAATACTTCACGATTGTTCTCCTTGCGTTTGTTCCTTTCACATTGGCCTTCGGGCAAGGCGATTTTCAAGGCTGGCTCAAAAAAAAGGAGGGCTTCAAAATAGAGCCCTACATGATGATACAGCTGTGGAGCAGCTATTCGACAGGGCAGGAAGTGTACCATCCGGAACGAAACCGGTATGAGGGGGTTGACAGCCGCTTTAATGTTCAGCTTCGGCGTGTTCGCCTGGGGTTCAAGGCAGAACCCTACGAAGGGCTGCAGTTCAACGTCGTGGGCGCCTATGACCTGATCGGGCGCGATGTGTTGTCCGGGCAGGTAGGTGGGGGCAACAATGGCTCTTTGCCGGAGTTCGGTATCTGGGACGCCTATTTCCAGTGGCGTTTAAAGAAAGGCAGTGAGGCTTTCAATCTGGTAGGAGGGTATTTCCGCCCGCAACTCAGCCGCGAGAGCATCACTTCAGGATGGTCCGTCAATTCGATGGAAAAAGCCATGTCACAAGGTTACATTCGCCGGCACCTGGTGGGCACCGGCCCCGGGCGGGCACTGGGGCTCAATCTGGGAGGTCTTTTGCTGGCGGATAACGGCCAGCTCGGTTTCAACTACAATCTGGGTATCTTCAACCCGCTGACACTCGCCAATAATGGCAATTCGGTGGGTAACGACTTCGCACCCCTGGTTGTCGGCCGGGCAGTCGTTTATCTCGGTGATCCGGAAATGGAGAAGTACAAGATCGGCTACGACATCAACTACTACGGCCAGCGTAAAGGGCTGGCCATCGGCGCCGGAGGTTCCTGGCAGGGGCAGACGGAGGCCTTCACCCGTAGTTATGCCGCCAGTACGGACTTCCTCTTCAACTGGGGCCCCCTCAATATAGACGGGGAGTGGAATTTCATGTGGCGTGAGGGAAGCCGCCTCCCGGCCGATGAGGTGGAGCGCAGCTTTACCTATAATTCCAATACAGGCCACCTTCGACTGGGATACAATATTATTGCGGGCAAGAAGGCCTTTCTTGAACCGGCTTTCATGGTCATGCAGTTCAATGGCGCAAAGGATCTTACCGGCCAGGCCGATGCCAAGGCCATCGGGGCTTCCTCCGGCACGGAACGCACCTACGATGCCGGTATCAACTGGTACCTGAATAAGAAACACCTCAAGTTGATGCTTCACTACACCTGGCGGGAGGGCGACGCCGGAGAGGCAGCTCCCGGCTTTACCGGCAACCAGTACTTCAGCCAGAGCGATGTCGGGGCCATTCATCGTGGCAATTGGCTGGGGCTGGGCGCGAATGCTATTTTTTAGAAGCCCGATTTCTTACTTGTTTTGGGTTTTGGTTTCGGAAAATAAATCAAGCGTGCCCAGGAACTGACATTCTGACGCCCCCTTGTCCGCAGCCTGATTTGGAATTTACCGGTAAAATGGACAAATTACCGGCTTGCCAATACCCTGTTCGGTTATGCGTTATTTGTGCTTATCCCTCCTTTCCCTTGTTTTTCTCCTTTCAGGATGCTCCAAAGAGGATAATAAAGCGTCAGAAGGAATGGGAGAACCAGATTGCCGGATGCCTGGCCCCTATCAGGTTGTTTTTCCTCAGGGGAAGTTGCCCTGGCCTCACCATGCGCCGGGCCTGGATGAAACTGGTTATCAGCAGCTGCAGGATGAACTCTGGATCATTAATAATTTTGGGCAGTACCAGTGTGGAGATGCACCAGAGGACTGCTATTTTCACGATGGGTTGGACATTGTACTCAGCAATGGAACATCAATCTATGCCATTGTACCTGGATCTGTGAAGTCGATAACCGGCAACGGCCCTTATTACTGGTCAGTTGTCCTGGAGGATCTGGATCAGCCCGGCTGGGCCTGGATCTATACGCATATCAGCCCGGATGAAGGCCTGGAGGTAGGCGATGTCCTGGAAAAAGGAGCCTGCCTGGGAGCAGTTAGTTTTCAGGGGCTGGAACATCTTCATCTGACGAGAGCTTACCTTCGGGAAGGTGGAGCCTGGAGTCGTTTTACCGATTGGTTTACCATATCGCCCGACCCCTATTTTATCTACACCGATCACAGCCCACCTGTTATTGAGACTCCGTTCCATTTCTTCCGCAATAATTATTCCGAACGGTTCACCCGAGCGGATACTACTACGGTCAGAGGAGAGGTGGATATCGTTGTGGGTATAAGAGACCCGGGCCTGCATGCACATTCCAAGATGAACTCCTATGGAGACCGGCTCTGCGTTAGCCGGATCGAGTATGAGGTCTATAAAGAGGGCGCGTTTCTGGAGAGGCATATTGCCTTTGACTTTAGCCGGATGCACCTCAACCGGGATAACCTGGCAGATAAGGTGGCTACCGTTTTCAAATTCCACCGGGAAATGAACCCAGACTTTGAAGTTGCAGATTGGAATCGTTTCGTTTCCTATTATATTATCACCAATTCGAATGGTTCTGGAAATTTTGAACCAGGGGAAGTTGGCGATGCAAAATTCAGTTGGGACACAGCTGCTGTAGATGAACTAGGAGAAAGGCAATACCCTGACGGCCTGTATTCCATACGGGTTCATGCCTGGGATTACAGTGGAAATGCATCCGTTGAGGAATCGGTAGTGCGGGTGGATAATGGCTAAGCTTTTTTCTCCTGCCTGTTCCTCCACCGCCCATAGATCAGCAGCCCCAAACTCAGGGCGAGGGCCAACAAGCCCCCCCGCGTTACCTTGATACTCAGTGGTTCTTCACCGAAGGCCCGTTCCATGCCGAGCAGTTCTTCAATGATCATCTGGCTCATAGTGGTGGCGATGATGCCCACAACAAGTAAGGCCATGCCGGCCCCTATAAAGTGTTTTCCTTTTGTCATGAGTAGAAATTTAGAAAGGAAATGCAGGGCGGGCCAAAAGGTTTATCCCGAACTTTGGCCGAAGCCAAAATTCGGGATGGATTTATGCTTTATGAACCTGCCTCAGAGGCGAAACGCCAGTTATTGTTTCACCGTTTTCACCTGGAAGGGCGCCGGCAGTTCTCCCCCCTGGATCAGAGCGGCGATCAGCCGGGTTTCCTCTTTCGAGAAATCGCCGGTGATCTGCGCCTGCCCGGAGGTCATCTCCGCCATCACTCTGGGGGCAAAGTAGACCAGTCCGTCAAATACGATGGCGATAGGCCGGTGTATATTGTCCCGGGTAGCCTTTGCCCACTGGGCACTGCCTTCTTCATTGAAGCGGATGCCGATGCTGGCCATTCCAGCCTGTTCATCATAATGAGCCACGCTGGATTCAACTGCAGCCCCCGTCAATAAGGGTTCCATTCCCTCACTGTACCGCAGGGCATAGGCCTCCCTTCGTCCCTCTGTACCGGAAGCATGGCCCAGGGCGAAGCGCAGGTTATCCGGCAAGGCCTTGGCAGCCAGCTGGCTGATGACAAATTCGCTAAACCCGGGTATTTCCTCCGGAGTGATGCTACCTAGAACAGGTTGCATTTCGGCAGCCTCCGTATCCAGGGCGAACCATTGCTTCCAGGCTTCTTCCTGGCCCGGAGCATTCAGTATCCGTAGGATTTCCGGCTGGGTGAACACTTCACAGAATTCCAGCTTGCCCGTACTGGACAGCAGGGGCAGGATCGTTTCAGCCGGCAGGGGATCCTGGAAACGGATGCTTATTTGCCGCTGTTCGGGGCGAACCTCGGTTTCGAATGCTGTTACGCCAAAGGCCTTCAGGCGCTTGGACAGGACGGCTTCCGCATCTATCGTCTGCTCCGGGCTGGCTCCCGGGCTTTCAAGAATAATTTCCATAAATCCGGCGGGGGCTGAATAATTGATGCCGGGTACCAGGCTGGTAGCCAAAATGACGGCCACAGCAATATATATGAACTTTTTCATTGTAAGTTGATTTTGAATAATTTGAGATAGATAAAGGAACTTGCAGAGGCGCACTGCCAGCAATGCCGAATGCAAGACGCCGGAGTTGTTGTTGGCTTACGCCCTGCCCTTACAGGGAGCAGCATTAAAAACCTGTGCCTCTGTGTAAAAAGAATGGACTATAGTATCCTGGCTGGCGGGCCTTCCATTCTCAGGCAGGAAAACAAGATGCAACGCTTCACGGCTGGCGTGAATACAAAGGCTTGTCCTACCTGGCCGGGGCGAAGGAGTAGGGGAGGGAAGTTGTTGAGAAAAGACGGATTATTCCCGACATGGCCCGAGCTGGAGATTAACAGCGGCGTATCGGGGCTGTAATGTAGGCTGGTGGCCGCCTCTGTTGCCTTACAGGCCTGAAGGTGAACCTGATGGGCAACCGTTGTCTGTTCGGAGGAAGCACTATGCTCAGGCGTGAAGGCTTTGCCCATAGCCAGAAAGAGCAGTGCGGTAAAGAGCAGGGCCATCGATTTGACCGGGCCTGTCTCGAGGTCAATATTTTTCTTCGAACGTGACATCGGGCTGCAAGTTAGAATAATTTGAAGCCAAAGTCAATCTTGATGATCCATTAGCGCACCAGATGGATCTCCAGCCAGGTGTCCTTCAGTTCATAACTTCCCAGTTGCAGATAGTTGGCAAAGCGGGGCAGGAAGATGGACCGCCGTTGATTGCCCAGGCTGATGACAAGTTCGTCACCGAACTTTTTCAGGCTCACGGCCCCTTCTGTGACAAAGGGCAATTTGATGCGGGCCAGATATCCCTCTTTTTCTTCCCGGATCTCGAAGGGGTTGTCTTGATAAAGGATAGCTGCCGGGTCGGTATCTCCGTAAATGGACTGGCCGATCTTTTCCAGGAGCTCCATTCCAAAGACTTCCTGCCCCTGATGCATCACCTCGAAAATGGGCAGCGGTTCAAAGGACTCCCGTATCTCCTGCCGGTAGCCCTCCTGAGAAGACAGGTAACGCTCGAAAACGCCCTTGCCTGCCTCTTCCGGAAAGATCCGGTTGACGATCACGGCATCCACATTATAACCGTAGAGCTGCAGGTAAGAATAGGCGCGTTTGGCCTCTTTGACCACCATGCGCTCCGGGTTGACGACAATGCGGATGGAGCACAATCCGGGGTCCTGCATTACCTGTTGGATGCGTTCCAGTTTGTCAAACAGGGCCTCCAGTTCGTCCATCCCTTTGTCGAGTGGAATTCCGGTCATAGTGCGCACCATTGCGCCGAAACCCTTCATGGCAAAGCGCTGCCCCGGGAATGCCTTCAGCACCCAGGATTGGGTAACTTGTGGGAGGGACAGCAGGCTGAGGGTCTCCCCAGTAGGGGCGCTGTCGATGATAACCAGGTCATATTCCTTTTTTCGGTAGTACTCCTCCAGCCATAGAAAGGCAGAGGCCTCTTCCATTCCCGGCAGGGCCGAAAGTTCTTCCGCCACCACATTCTTAATACCCTGGAATTTGAAGACGGACAGCATCAGTTGACGAATGCTCTCCCAGTGCTTTTTCATAGAGTAGTACACGTCGAATTCCTGGGCAAATAGGTTGGGGGCGATTTCCTGCGGCTCCGGGCCGAGTTCCTGGTCCAACGCGTCGGAAAGGCTGTGAGCGGGGTCGGTGGAGATCACCAGCGTTTTTAGGCCTTGGCGAGCGGCGTGCAGGGCCGTTGCCGCAGAAAGGGTAGTTTTACCTACGCCGCCTTTACCGGTGAAGAGGATGATGCGCATGCTTGGGATTTTCGTTTAACATGGTAAGGATCGAGCTGCCGAATTGTTGTATGGAAGTGTAAATAAAGTGGGGTTGACCAGCCGGAAATTAAAGTTAATCAACCAGATAGATCTCCTCTACTTCCTTTACCGGCCGGTGGCAGGCATAGTCCTTACAAACGTAAATCAGCGTTTCACCGGCCGCCGGCCAGCGGTAGGCAAGCAAAGGATAGTCATCATTGGGGCTTTCTGTGGCCATGAGTACATGAAAGCTGAAGAACTCACCATTGGCCTGGCGTGCTTTTTCCCGGGCGCTGGGGCCTGCTATTGCAATTTCCAGCCAACCATAGGTTTCTCCAAGGAGGGCAGTGCCCCAGCGTGCGTGCGGGAGAGGGGCCTCCAGCAGCCTTTTGCCGGCTGCCAGCAGCATGCGGCGGCTCTGTTCCTGCCATTCCCGCCTGTCCAGCAGCAGCCCCAGTTGCTGCAGGTTGGCGGCCATGACAGCATTGGGTGAGGGCATATCTTCCTCCCTGATTGCCAGCTGCCGCACAGGGGCTTCAGCCGTGCCTATGGCAGAAAAATAGAACAACCCGGCGCTTTCCTCCCAGAAAAGTTCCCTAGCCTTCTCTACAAGTTCCACTGCAATATCGAGCCAGCCGGGTTGTTGGCTTACGGACTGAAGCTCCAGAAGCGCTTCGATGAGGTAAGCATAACCATCGAGAAAGGCGGGAATATCGTCCTGTC
This sequence comes from Lewinellaceae bacterium, assembly GCA_020636405.1. Classification (GTDB taxonomy): domain Bacteria; phylum Bacteroidota; class Bacteroidia; order Chitinophagales; family Saprospiraceae; genus JACJXW01. The sequence continues at coordinate 2,492,663 of JACJXW010000004.1, forward strand.
TGTAGATATGGACGAGGGATCCGTCTTCCCGTCGGAGGTGCTTCAGCAGGAACCTCATGGTTTCTTCGGCAACATTTAACAACCGCTGGTTGCCGGTAGCTCCGAAAGCCCGGGCATAGGTGCTCACCGCGAGGGCATTCCAGGGCAGTATCACCTTATCATCATGCCGCGGACGGGGCCTCCGGGCCTGTTTCACTTTCAGTTTTTGCCAGCATCTTTTCAGGAAGCCTTCCATATCCGCTGCACTGATGCCTTTCTCGCGGGCAAATTGCCCGACCGGCTTCAGGGCATAGGGAATATTTCTGCCTTCCCAGTTGCCTTCTTTCGTAATGTCATAGTACGCGCAGAACCAACCGGCGTCGCTACCCAGCACTTCTACCACTTCATCGTATGCCCAGGTGTAGTAGCCGCCTTCCCGGCCTTCCGATTCGGCGTCGAGGGCGGAATAGAAACCGCCCTCCGGGCGCTGCAGGAAATTTTCCAGGAAGGAAAGGGCCTCCAGTAGCGCAACCCGGTATTTGGTCTTTTTTGTCCACTTGTAGATGTCGGCCAGCAGGCGGGCGACCAGGGCATTGTCGTAGAGCATCTTTTCGAAATGGGGTACGCGCCATTGGCGGTCCACCGTATAACGTGCGAATCCGCCTTCCAGGTGCCCGCGCAGCCCCCCCATGAGCATGGCGTCCAGGCTGTGCAAGAGGTGGCGGAAGGCCGGAAGGCTGGAGGTATGCCAGGCATAGTGCATCAGGAACTCCAGGGCCATGGTATTGGGGAATTTGGCGCCCTTCCCGAAGCCGCCATATTCGGTGTCGAATTGGCCTTGCAGCCCTTCGAAGGCCTGGCTGGCGGCAGCAGCGCTGAACAGGCCTTCTGCCTCAGTATGAGGGGTAAGCCGTTCACGGCGCTCCATCCGGCCCAGGATCTTTTCGGCTTCCTGCTCGACAGCGCGCCGGTTCTGGTAGAAATTGTAGGCGGCAAACTGGAGGGCCTGCATCCAGGATTGCAGGCGCTGGCCGGGCTCCGGCGGGAAATAGGTGCCTGCATAATACGGTTTTCCCTGAGGGGTGAGGAAAACATGGAGCGGCCACCCCCCTCTGCCGGTGATGGCTTCGCAGGCCGACATGTACAGGGCATCCAGGTCGGGGCGTTCTTCCCGGTCTACCTTAATATTGATGAAATGATCATTCATGTAAGCCGCCACCTCCTCGTCTTCAAAGCTCTCTCTGGCCATTACATGGCACCAATGGCAAGTGCTGTAACCAATGCTGAGGAGAATAGGCCGGTCTTCCCTTCGGGCGCGTTCCAGCGCTGCTTCTCCCCATGGGTGCCAGTCTACCGGATTTCCGGCGTGTTGCTGCAGGTAAGGGCTCTTTTCATTTCTTAGTTGGTTCATAATGTGCTGCTACTTAAGTCCATCGTCCGGCAAAAATGAGAAAATGATTAAAATGCCTTTTGAACAGGCATTTCTTTAGGGTATTATATAATTTTGTTAACTTAATTGAAAATCCAAACATTTTGTAAGAATGGGCCAGGGTTTTACCTCCCGACAATGCTTTCATAACAATTTCAAAAACGAACATTTATGAATTCAGTAGTAAAAGTATTTATTTTCCTTTTGGTAAGCCTATCTGCTTTTTCCTGTGTCAGCAAAAAACAATTCGTAGCCCTGCAAACCGAACTGGACGCCGCCAATAAGGACCTGGGCAAGTGCGGCGAAAGCCTGAATGAGTACATGAACCGCCTCTCCGCCTGCGAGCAGGATAAAGCCCGCCTCAACGGGGAGATACGGAACCTCCAGAGTTCCCTTCAACTGCGTGAAGAACAAATGACGGACCTTAGGGCTCAACTTGCTGACGTCAAAGCTCAGCGTGACAAACAACTCACCCAGGTGGAAGGCCTGACGACCCTTTCACAATCCGCCAGTGACAACATCAAAGAAACCTTGTCTCAGCTGGAAAAGAAAGACAAATACATCCAGTTGCTCCAGGCCGCCAAGACCCGGGCCGATTCCATTAACCTGGCTTTGGCGGTTAACCTGAAAGGCGTACTCAGCCAGGGCATCGAAGACAAGGACGTCGAAGTCAAGGTAGACAAAACCGTTGTTTTTGTCAATCTCTCTGACAAAATGCTCTATCAGAGCGGAAGTTATAAACTCACGACAAGAGCTAATGAAGTACTGGGGAAGATCGCCCAGATCATACAGTCCCGCCCTGACTTGGAAGTTATGGTCGAAGGGTATACGGACAATGTTCCCATCAAGAATTCCTGCATCGATGACAACTGGGACCTGAGTGTCAAGCGGGCTACTTCTGTGGTACGTTCCTTGCAGAAGGACCACGGGGTGGACCCCAACCGCCTCATCGCTGCCGGCCGGGGTGAGTACAATACTCTGGCGAGCAACAGTACTGCGGATGGCCGCGCCACCAACCGCCGCACGCGGATCATCATCCTGCCCAAGCTGGATCAGTTCTACGACCTCCTGAACCCTAATCTGGCGCCAAAGTAGGGTGATCAGGGTAGCAGGATGCCGGTTGAAATTTTGCCTGTGGCCGAAATCCCGATGCAGCCAGTTTGGTTGCATCGGGATGCCGGGCAACGGTTCGGGGCTGCAGGCTCGCATTTCGCTGCCAAAGCCGGCATAATGGCCCGCAGGGAACATTTCCTTATCTCTGAAACGTCACACTCCACATTCCCCGTAAGTCCCCGGCCTGATAGCCCACCGCCTCATCTTCAGGGTATAGTTTCTCAATCACAGCATAGTCCTCCTCCTTTAGCGTTTCGCCCAATTTTCCATGGCATTGCAGGCAGGCCTCCTGGATAAGGATCGGAGCATAATAAGCGGCCCTTGAGCCATCAATTGCTTTTACCATGGGTAGGAGGGGCTCTCCGGCTTTCACATGGGCGTGGTATTCTTCGAGAACGGCAAGCTCTGCAGAGGTAGGTTTATCTTTGGGATTGCGCACCTTGAGGCTGGCCCGGCGAATGGTAGCGTTGTGCGCCTGCGAAAGGCTATCCACCAGCGGATAGGCTACGAGGTTGCAGTATTGTACTGCTCCGGCAACGCCTTCCTGTTGGAGGGCACTTCGGAGCCTGCCGCTCAACGCGCTGAAAGTAGCGGAAGTAATGTCGGCGCCTTTGGCGAGGAAAGCCTCCTGTTCTTCGGGGGTAAGTGCGGCGCCCTGCCCTGCGGAGGCGTTTTCACCGGAAGCTGGCCTATTTTGGCAGGTAAAAAGGAAGAGGAGGGAGAAAAGCCCCAGCAGAGAAGTCGTTTTCCATTTCATGGGCTGAAAATTTAATACAGTGAAAAGGAGAAAAACGATCCACCCGGGGCAGGTATCGTTCGATTGGAAGGGCCGGAACCACAGAGGCCGGCACAAAAAAAAACTGGCGCCGCCTGGAAATACCCGGAGCGCCAGTTTTTTTTAGAAATTAAGCGACTGCTTCGATCGCCTTATCGATCACCTCCTGTGGGATGGTGGTCGGGCAGGCATATTCGGACAGCGGCGTCGAGGACTCTTCGATCGTGCGCCAGCCGCCCTGGATATCGATCACGTTGTTGAAGCCCCTGGACTTGAGTATGGAGGCCGTGATCATGGAACGGAACCCTCCCAGGCAATGCAGGTAGTAAGTATTGCTGCGCTGCAGGCGGTTCATGTTCTTATTGATGTAGTTGAGCGGGAAATTCTGAGCGCCCGCTACGTGCTGTGTGATATACTCCGTAGGCTTGCGCACATCGAGAACGTTGTCTACGAGGCCCTGTTCCTTCCGCTGGGCAAATTCCGCAGCGGTAACCGACTCGATCGTATCCAGCTCTTTGCCGGCGGCCTTCCAGGCCTTGACACCTCCCTTTAGGTAGCCCAGGGTGTTGTCGTACCCGACGCGGGCCAGGCGGGTGACCACTTCCTCTTCGCGGCCCTCTTCCGTGAGAAATACGATGGGCTGCTGCAGGTCGGTGATCAGGGCGCCTACCCAGGGAGCAAAGTCGCCATCGACACCGATGAAGATGGAACCCGGAATGAAACCCTCCTTGAAGATATCTTCATGGCGGGTATCCAATATGAGGGCTTCCTGCTGCTCGACTACGGCTTCGAATGCTTCCACGTCCAGGGGTACAGCGCCTTTTTCCAGCACCTCATCGATGCTGCCGTAGCCGGTCTTGTTCAGTTTTGCATTTTTTGCGAAGTACTGGGGCGGAGGTAACAGCCCGGCGGTAACTTCGGCGATGAACTCGTCCCGGGTCATGTTGGCACGCAGGGCATAGTTGGTTTCCTTTTGGTGGCCCAGGCTATCCCAGGTTTCATCACTCATGTTCTTTCCACATGCAGAGCCTGCGCCGTGGCCCGGGTAAACGATGACCTCATCGGACAGCGGCATGATCTTGGTGCGGAGGCTGTCGTAGAGCCATCCGGCCAGGTCTTCCTTGGTAACCTCACCCGATTTCTGGGCCAGGTCCGGGCGGCCAACATCGCCGATGAACAGCGTGTCGCCGGTGAAGATAGCGTAATCCTTACCCTCTTCATCGCGCAGCAGATAGGTGGTGCTCTCCGGTGTATGGCCGGGAGTATGCAGTACCTTGAACGTCACCTTACCTACTTTCAGCTCTTGGCCGTCCTTGGCCATGAGCTTTTGGAAGGTAGTTTCAGCCTGGGGCCCATAGACGATGGTTGCGCCGGTTTTGTCGGCCAGGTCGAGGTGGCCGGAAACGAAATCGGCATGGAAGTGTGTCTCGAAAATATACTTCAGCTTTGCACCTTCTTTCTCGAGCTTCTCCAGGTAGGGCTTGGTTTCCCGCAGCGGGTCGATGATCACGGCTTCTCCTTCGCTTTCGATGTAGTATGCTGCCTCGGCCAGGCAGCCTGTATAAATTTGTTCGACTTTCATGGTTTGAATTTAGTTACAAGTAATTTTTTTCAGTTGACAATACAAAGGTAAGCCGGTGGATAGAGGTGGTCAGTGACGGGAATCACAGACAAGAGGAGGAGGGGAGTTGGATTGTGCATCAGGATCAGCAGTCGATTTAAGGAGGAGCCCTTTAGCAGCACAACGCCCCTTTCATCCGGTATGGATGTAAAGGGGCGCTCCGCCATAGTTAATAAGGCTCTTGGGACACAGGAGGGCTATATGGCCCTTTCGGGCACTCCTCTACTTGGTGAGGCCTTTGAATACCTCACCTGAATCACAGGCCATGGAGTAAATTTGGTAATAGGAGTCATTCCCGGGAAAACAGCTCTCCGCCAAATCCCGATCCTATTTCCATTTATTCAGGAAGAGATAGAACCTTTTTTTCAGATCTGCATAAATAGAGCGGAAAGAGTCCATCTGTTCCCCTAAAAAAATGTGGTATTCAGGGTCTAAGGGCAATTCTTTGTTTTCCTGAACGGCTTCACTCAGCTTCTGTTCATGGATGTGAATGTCGTGTTGCAGGGTATCCAGTACTTCTTTTTGGCGAATGAACTGATTCTGGAATTGCTCCAGCTCCTGCATTGCTCCTTTCTTATTGGCTTTTATGACCAGTTCTTCGAGCTGATGTTCATAGATCTTAAGCTCGTCAGCAAAAAAATTGAGTTCATTAACCCACAGGCGGTGTTCGAAGTGTACCACCTGTAGGCTTTCATCTGATAATACCATGGGTAATTTTGTTTTTGGTTATTGAACAATCGGATTAGTCCTCCAGCAGCAGCTCGTCACTAAAACTGAAGCGCAGCAGGTCGTGGGTAGTGATGATACCTACGAGTGTTCCGCGGTCAACGACGGGCAGGGCATGGAATATGTTGGACATAAACACCCCGGCAGCCTTGTCGAGTGTTTCTTCCGGGCCGATGGTGGCCACCTGTTTGGTCATCACATCGATGGCTGTGACCTCATCGTAGAGGGACTGGTTGTACAGTCCGATCAGGTGGTCCGCCCGGCTTTGGTCGGCCTTGCTGATGATGCCACATAAATTACCCAGCTCATCCACAACCGGGAGATGATGAATATTGTAAGCCTGGAAAATCTCATTGATGCGGCGTAGCTTGTCATCTTTCTGGACAACGATAAGATCCCGGCTCATCACTTCACGTATTGGAACAGCATTCACTTTTACCATATGGTGCGATTTTTTTGGGGTGTATCCCCTTTCTGTAAACAATGCAAAACAGGGCGCCGCCCTTTTTCCGGCTCCTGTATTGAAGTACATCCTAAAAGTGCGAAAGCTATCCCTGGGCAGAAATGAGATTCGTCAATTGCAGACTTGATAATTATCAGTAACAAAGGGCCCGCTTCCGGCGCCGACAACCTGAGGTTGAGGCTACCTTTTCAGAGAAAGGGCGGGATGGATTTCTGAGAAGTGGACAATTTGAATTTCTTTCATCCTGAAAAAGAAAGGGTTTGCCCGAAACTCAGGCAAACCCTTTTTAAAGTATACAATGAAAATCGAACAAATATTCTACAGTTCTGTGATCTGTTCGTGGTATTCGGTCAGCGGAAGTTGCTTGAGTTCTTCCAGTGCTTTGAATCCGCCCTGAATGTTGACCAGTTTATCAAAGCCGCGTGACTTCAGAATGGAAGCAGCGATCATGGAACGGTATCCGCCGGCGCAATGTACATAGTACTTCGTATCGCGGTTCACTTCGCTCATATTCTTGTTGATGAAGTCCAGCGGGAAGTTCTGAGCGCCGACCACATGCTGGGCATTGTATTCGCTTTCCTTGCGAACGTCCAGGATGTTGATGCTTTTATCCTTGTAGAGCTTGGCCAGTTGTTCCGGCGTCACTTCATCGATCGTATCGACTTCTTCCCCTGCATTTTTCCAGGCTTCGAAGCTGCCCTCCAAATACCCGATCGGGTTATCGTACCCAACGCGGGAAAGGCGGGTGATCACTTCTTTTTCCCGGCCAGGTTCGACCACGAAGAGGATAGGCTGTTGCAGGTCGTTAATCAGAGCACCTACCCACATAGCGAAGTTGTCATCAATGCCGATAAAGATGGAGCCCGGGATAAAGCCCTTGGCAAATACATCCTGGAGGCGGGTGTCAATGACCAGTGCTTCCTCTTCTGCCCAGGCGGCTTTGAAGGCGCGAACGCTGAGTGGGTGGAGGCCCCGGTCGAAAACCTCGTCGAGGCTGTCGTAGCCCATCTTGTTCATTACGGCATTCTTCGGGAAGTACTGCGGCGGTTCTACCAGGCCTTCAGTCACTTCCTTGACGAACTCCTCGCGGCTCATGGGCTGCAGCGCGTAGTTGGTTTTCTTTTGGTCGCCCAGGTATCCCCAGGTTTCCTTGCTCATCTTCTTACCGCAGGCAGAGCCGGCGCCGTGTCCAGGGTATACGATCACCTTGTCGGGCAGCGGCATGATCTTATTGCGCAGGCTGTCATAAAGATGGCCGGCAAGGTCCTCCCGGCTCAGGTCTGTCTTTACGGCCAGGTCGGGGCGGCCAACATCGCCCATAAAGAGCGTGTCACCAGTAAAGATAGCGTACTCTTTGCCGTTCTCATCCAACAGCAGATAGGTGGAGGACTCCATGGTATGGCCTGGCGTGTGCAGCACTTTGATCCGGATCTTACCCAACTTCAGCTCTTCGCCGTCCTTGGCGACATGGGCCTTGAAATTGGGCTGGGCGGTAGGCCCGAAAACGATCGTTGCGCCTGTCTTTTTGGCCAGGTCGAGGTGGCCGGAGACGAAGTCGGCATGAAAGTGGGTCTCCAGTACGTATTTGATCCTGGCGCCGTCGGCTTTGGCCCGCTCAAGATAGGGGGCGGTTTCGCGTAACGGGTCAATGATCGCGGCTTCACCGTTGCTTTCAATGTAATAGGCGGCTTCTGCCAGGCAACCGGTATATATTTGTTCTACTTTCATGGTTGGAAAAAATTTTACAGGTTAGGAAATGCTCTTGTGATAAATAAACAAAATATGAACCTTTTTTCATGCTTTTCAATAAAAAAACCCATGATCTTTCAGGCGGTCAAGGGCATCTGCTTCTGCATTTCATGTAGAAGTAATTTTTGATGAAACGGATTTATTGATTTTGATGACAAAATAAACGGATATCGTTTTTTTGTCTGTTGACATTTGTCACCCTCCATGTTGACATTTGTCACTGTTCTAACGTTCGTCCCCGGGAGGTATGTTCGGAAGTAAAACTAAGATGATCCAGGATGCCAGGCAGTGATCTGGATCACAGAGGGAATAAGTAATGTCATCGGCAGGTTATCTGGGTATTTCGCCCTAATCAGCTGCTTCCCTTTCCACCCACTCGGGCCGGGCCTGGCGTTTATGGAACAGATAATCCAGAAAGTTCTTTTGCTCGATCGCCTGCAGTTGTTCTTCCAGGCGGCGCAGGCGGATCAATGTTTCCCAAACCGCTTTAGGGTCATTGGAAAGGTAACCCACCTTGAGGAAGGTGCCCGATTGCTTTATGGCCCGCAGAGCCTCCTGTACCCCCTGCCAATCGGTGTACAAATGCCCCAAGCTCCGGAAGATGTGGAACAGGGCAACCCCGAATGCCAGGATGATGAACAAAGTCTTGAGCGACCCGGAGACGGAAAAATGGAAAGAAGCTATGGGAGTACTTTGCCAGAAGGCCAGGGCCATTGCGAGAAATACCGGCACCAGGACAAGGGGGTACTGGTAGCGCCTCCAACTCACTTCGGTAGCGATCTTTTCCAGATATCCGCGCAGTCGTGTATAATAAAGCAGGTAAGAAGAGAGAGAGAAGTATTCCTCCTCCGGAAGGCGCTTGTACGCAAGGTGCATCAGGTAGTGGTGCTCTGATGCCTTCACATGGCCGGCGGCCAGCGGTATGGGCTTTTTCAGGAATTTGCGGATTTGCTTTTCCGCTTCTTCCCGGTGTTTGCCATTGGGGAACATGGCCTTGTACCGGAAAAAGAACTCCACCCCTTTTTGGGTTTTGGTATCCAACCAGAAGCGTTCCTCATCCTCTTCGATCTCGGCGATCTTCAGGGCGGCCTCCTCCAGCCGTTCTTTTTGCTGGGAAGGGGAGAGCAGGTAGCGAAAATAGTGCTGCAGGTTCTTTCCTTCTTTGGCTTCTGCCCATAGTTGCGCCTCCGACAGGTTATCTGCCAGGTTGCGGGCTTCCTCAGAGTACCTGGAATGGGGATAGCTCTTCAGGAAAGTATGGTAACCTTCTACATCGTGGCTTCGCTGCGCCAGTTTCCAGGATTGTTCCAGCAATGCATTCTTCTCCATCCTTTCTTCACAAAGCCGGCGCAGGATATTGTAGGCCAGCAGATAGGGCTCGTCCTCCGTTTTCCAGGAAGGTGCGTCCATTGGCTGGCCGTTGTCGGGGAGGCGGGCAATACTTCTGAGCAGGGTGTCTTCCAGTTTCCATGGGCGGCAAATGAGGGCAGCTGCCCAAAGGCGGCCGGTCTGGTGGTAGCTGGCAAGGCGCCGAAACACCGGGTGCTTCATATTCCGGTGGGCGAAGAGGTGAGGGCTGCTGGCAAAGACGAAGATATCGCTGTTGTCCACCTTCTCCCGGAACCGGTAAGGGCTCAGGCTTTCGATATCCTGGAAAGACAGCCCCAGGAGGTAGTCATCAGCCTGCAATAACTTCAGGTAATCACCAAAACGCTCTTTGAAATATTCATCCTTGCGGGAATAGATAAATACAGCAGTTAGCTTTTGGGTGTTTGCAGCTACCATAGTTTTCTCATTTAGTCGTGGTCAAAAAATACAAAAGGCCTGCCTTTGATAAACTTCATTTAAGGCGCCTGGATTTTCTGTTCTATCTGCCGTCTTTTGTTGGGAAAGTACTGTAATCTACCATTTTATCGGGGATATGGTTCCCCTGATTGATATTTTTTCTGGGCAGATCCTGCATTTTGCCAAATGATGTCTTTTCAAGAACGCATACCGAAAAGCATAAATTGCCTGGATTTTCGGGAAAGACAATTTGGCAATGTTGGAAAAATCGATGGGAAGGAAGGCCTGGTAGGGCAGGAGTGAAGGGGCGATGGCTTTTCTTGCTTCCGGGCAGCAGGATGGGGCGGGCTGAAAAAAAAGAAACCAGTACCCCGAAATGCAGTGTTGGGATAGCACTTCCATTTCGCAGGACTGGTTCAGAAAGCCTAATTCTAGAAACAAAGATCTAATAATCCTTTAGCCCAGCGCAAGGCTGAACTGTGCATGAGGCTGCACCATATTGGGTTTTTGGGACTATGTAATTTTTTCTTTCCTTTAATTCCATGTCAAAGTTAAAGCGTCGGCCGCATTCGGGTGTTAGAACGGGATTAGAGATGAATTAGAAAGCTATTAGAGGGGTAGGCTGAGTGTGAAAGAGGTGCCGTTTTCCGGTGTTGAAGACAATTGTACCTTCCCATCGTGCATCTTTGCCACCTTTTCCACCAGTGCCAGGCCGATACCGTAACCGGGAAAGCTGCGGGCATTGTCGGCCCGGAAGAAAGGCGTGAAAATGTGGGGCTGAGCATTCTCGGGAATGCCGATGCCGTGGTCGGTTACCCGGAGCACCATTTCGGCGTCGGTAAAGTTCAGTTTTATTTTGATGGGAGAATTTTCGGAAAATTTGATCGCATTTTCCAGGAGGTTACTGACGGCAATCCGTATGAGGTTGTAATACCCCCGGTAGAGCATTTTTTCGGGATCGGATGGAAGGCCTGAAAACTCAATGCTTATGCTGGCGCGAGGATAAGATTCTTTAAACTCTTCCACCAGGTCCAGGATAAGTTCATCGAAGCGCCACTCGGCTATCCTGCCTTCGCTGGTATCGGGATAGCTCATGCGGATGAGCTGCCGGGCCAGAGCGTCAAGGCGGTCAGCCTCCTCTCCAATAACTTTCAGAGAGTGGTAGTATTCAGTGGCTGAACGTTCTTTGAGCATTGCCGTTTCTACTTCGCCGATGATAGCGGTAAGTGGGTTCTTGATCTGGTGGGAAGCATTGCCAATGAATAGGTTTTGGGTTTCAATGGCGGCTTCTATGCGATCCAGCATGCGGTTAAAAGTAGTGGCCAGCTGTTTGAGTTCGTCCTGCCGGCCGGGCTCTTCCTCCAGGCGCAGATGCAGGTTGCTGGAGTTGATGCTTTTCATTTTTATGATCATCTGCCCGATCGGAAGAAGGATGTGCCAGGCGTACCAGCGCCCGAGAAGGAAAACCACCAGCAGGGCAACGCCAAGGAGAACGGCCATCAGCTTCATGAGGTTACTCAGCTTGCGCTGCCCGTAGAGGTCCTGGGCTGCGACAATTGCGGCAAATACGCCCTGGTTGTCTTCGTAGCGAATGCCAACCACGGAAATTTTACCGTAGTGGTAGCGCACTTCTTCGCCCTGCCGCACCTGGTTGAGGACATTGATATTCAGGAATTCAGGCAGGGGTGAGGGTGAGTCCTTTCCCTGGTCGAGGGCATAGAAGAATTCCTCCTCCTGCGGCAGGGTGCGCAGGTGGCGCCGGCGCACCTCCTCGAATATCGGCTGATTGAGTTCGTCTTTTTCCAGAAAAGCCTGAGCGGCAACCTGGGCCCTTTCTTCCAGCCGGATAAAGAACTCGTTGTGGGTATAACGGCGGGTCAGGAAATAGAGCAATAAAAAAATGATGGCCAGCAAGGTAAAGCTGAACAGGGCGAAGGTGCTGGCAATTCTATTCCGTAACGTCATGGCCTTCCTTTAGTATGTATCCCATACCGTAAACAGTATGAAGGAGTTTATTGGGGTATCCTTTGTCGACCTTGTTGCGGAGGTAATTCACATAAACATCCACCACGTTGGTGCCCGTATCGAAATCCAGCCCCCATACTTTTTCCAGGAGTTCGAACCTGGACAATGCCTTGCCGGGGTTGTGCATGAAGAACTCCAGCAATTTGAACTCCCGAACCGTCAGCTTGATCGGGCGCCCTTCCCGGAAGGCCTCCTTGGAATCGAGGTTGACTTCCAGCCCGCCGTACTGCAACAGGTTGGCAGTTGGCAATTGGCGGCGATAACGCCGGACCAAAGCGTTCAGCCGCGCCATCAGCTCATTCAGCTTGAAGGGTTTGGCCATGTAGTCGTCCGCTCCGGCTTCCAGTCCTTTTACCACATGATTGGTATGGTTAAGGGCACTCAGCATCAGGATGGGGGTGTCTTTCCGGTAGTTTTGGCGGATCTGCTGGCAAACCTCCCATCCGTTCTTTCTGGGTAGGATGATGTCAAGAATGATTGCGTCAAATTCATTACCGGCCATCATATCCAATCCCGTTTCTCCATCATAGGCCGTGCTCACCTGATAGCCAGCGGTAGAAAGGCTACGTTCGATGAAGGAGGCTATATTTTTTTCGTCTTCGATGAGTAATACTTTCATACACTGTTTTTAATATATGCTAAATGACGTCCCGGCCGGGCGATATTCTATGCCTGAAGCGCTGGTTCGCATTTCCGGAAGATCATCAGCTCCCACAGGAACTACACGGGGGTGACGGCTGCAAGGCCGCGGTTCAATGCCCGCCCGGGCGAAGAAAATCCGAGGTTTTGAAACGACACGAACTGAAGACTGAAAATTGGAAAAGGGCCACCTTGGAAGATCACTCCCTTCCTTTTCGTTAAACGGAAGTAGTTCGTTCTACCTCACTACCCAGCCATTCCCCCAACCCTTTTTAGAATTGACGAAGGCAAGTTCGCCTTTGTCGTTCTCCGCCATCAGGATCATTCCCTGCGACTCGATGCCGCGTAACTTGCGGGGCGCCAGGTTGGCAACCAGGACGACAGGTTGGCCAGGTAGTTCTTCGGGTTTGAAGAACTCGGCGATACCGGAGACCACCGTGCGTTGTTCGCTGCCCAGGTCGACCGTGAGTTTGAGCAGTTTATCGGCCTTGGGAACGGCTTCGGCCGCCGTGATGGTGCCTGTTCGAAAATCGAGCTTGGAGAAGTCCTCATACTGAATGATGGGCTTGATGGCTTCTCTTGCGGGCCCTTTTTCCTCCTCCAGTACTTTTTGGAGCCGTTCCTTCTGTCGGTTGACGATCAGCAGGCGGCTGTCGTCCTTGCGGTCTACGATCTTGGCAAACAGCAACTCCGGCTCGCCCACTTTGTGGCCGGCCGGCAAGACGGGCTCTCCGGCATCCAGCTTATCCAGCGCGGCCTGCAGGTCTCCGTTCTGTAACGGAGGGAGGTTCAGGAGCCTCCGGATCTTCGGTGCGGTAAAGGGAATGAAGGGCTCGGCCAGCAAGCTCAACAGGGCCACTATCTGCAGGCTGGTGAACATGCAGTCTTTCACGGCCTGGCTATCCGGGTCATCTTTGTATATCTTCCAGGGGGAGGCCTCCTGCAGGTAAGTATTGCCCCAGGAGGAAAGCTCCATCAGTGCCAGCACTGCTGCACGGAAACTGAAGCCATCCAGCTCGCTGGTGATCTTTTGGACGATCTCCCGGGCGGGCGCCAGGGCGGGGCCTATATCCTGGGAAGTGGCGGGCACTAAGCCGTCGTAATATTTATTGGTGAGTACGATGACGCGGTTGACGAAATTACCCAGGTTGTCGGCCAGTTCCTTGTCGTGGAAATCGGTAAACTCATCCCACTTGAAATCCGCGTCCTTATTTTCCGGCATATTGCGGATCAGGGCGTAGCGCAGCGCATCTTCTTTATTGGGGAAATCGCGGAATTCCTCGAGGTATTCATGCTGTTCAATGCCCCAGCCCCTGGACTTGGAAAATTTCTGCCCTTCGAAGTTGAGGAACTGGTTGGCGGGTACGTTTTTCGGTAGGTTGAACGCTCCGTAGGCCTTCAGCATTGCGGGGAAGACGATGCAGTGGAAGACGATATTGTCTTTTCCAATGAAGTGGATGAGAGTGGTATCCTTGTCTTTCCAGTACAGTTCCCAGTCTTTTCCGTTCTCCTTAGCCCATTGCCGGGTGGAAGAGATGTAGCCGATGGGGGCGTCGAACCAGACATAGAGCACTTTGCCTTTAGCTTCGGCCAGGGGTACCGGAATGCCCCAATCCAGGTCGCGGGTGATGGCCCGGGGCTGCAACCCGCCATCCAGCCAGGAAAGGCATTGCCCTACCACATGGCGTTTCCATGCCTTGGGGTCATGGTGCTGTTCGCCGTCCAGTTCTCCGGTGTCGATCCACCGGCGCAGCCATTCTTCATGCTTATCGAGTTTGAAGTACCAGTGTTTGGTCTTTTTCAGTTGCGGCGCCTTACCGCTAAGCGTGGAACGGGGGTTGATCAGTTCAAGCGGGGAGAGGTCTGAGCCGCAGTTTTCGCATTGGTCGCCATAGGCTTCCTCGTGTCCGCATTTGGGGCAGGTGCCCACGATGTAGCGGTCGGCGAGGAACTGGTCGAATGCTTCATCGTAGTATTGCTCGATCTCCCGCTCTTCGAACTCTCCTCCCTTTTCATAGAGTTTCAGGAAGAAATCCTGGGAGGTTTCGTGGTGTAGCGGGGCGCTGGTACGGTGGTAATAATCGAAGGAAATGCCCAGCCGGGCAAAGGTGTCCTTGTTCAGTTCATGGTACTTATCAATAATCTCCTGAGGAGAGATGCCTTCTTTCTTGGCGCGGATGGTGATGGCTGCGCCGTGCTCGTCGGAGCCGCACACCCAGACGACATCCTTACCTAACAGGCGCAGGTAGCGCACATAGATATCTGCCGGCAAGTAGGCGCCGGCCAGGTGTCCGAGGTGCAGGGCGCCATTGGCGTAAGGCAGGGCGGAGGTAATGAGGTATCTTTTGCTCATTGGTCGTGAGATATTGTGTACAGGTGTATGCGTGCATTTGTGTTCTAGTGCCACTCTGGTTGGTAGCCGGGACAAACGAATGCACCCATTCACCAATGCACTATAAAGGCTGCGAATATACGGCAAAGACAACACAATGACCGAAGAAATGGTTTCCAAAGGCAGGTTAGGAAGAATGATGAGTCAGTAATGAAAAAGACAGGAGCCCGCTTTGGCCTTTTGCTTTTCCCGGCACAACAGGCAGGATAATTGGCTAATGCTCACTTAAATGTTTGAAAATTAGGCATTTATTGTAAAGGCCTTTTGGTTGTGTAAATGTTTTCCCAAGATAAAGATGTTAGAAAAGCGCATGTTCAAAATACCTTAGAAAAGGGTCAATAGGGATATGTTCCTATTCCTCCTCTTCCTTACTCATTAACTTCTGAATAATAGCTTCTACTTTTTCGAGGGGTAGGGCGGTCAACTCGGCGATATCCACTATCGCTATTCCTTTTTTCTAAGCGCGGGAGACTACATTACGAAGGCCCTTCTTCACGCCCTTCTTCACGCCCTTCTTCACGCCCTTCCTTCAGCCCCTGTCTTTTGAATTCCTGTAAGATAGCTTCTTCAATACCCATCGCTTGTCTGGATTTTGTTAATTGTTGAACATTTTCTTCAAATTTATGGAAATAATCATCTTCTTCAAAGGGGATATAGAACTTGATGAAGTTAAGTAATTTCCGAATCTTCTTTCTATCAACTTTGAACCGCAATAAATGCCGTACTAGTCCAATTTTAGTTTGGAGGCGTTGGCTGTCCCCCTTCATGGTAAGGGATAATTCCTGGCGTGCCACTTCCAGGGTAAGGCCAAAAAGGTTGGCGGAACGGCGCAACGACTCAGAAGTATGATCTATCACAGTGAATGTTCTGTAACGATAATAAGTCTCTGTTCCCCAAAATGACTCCCGGAATTCTGAGTAGTGATGCTGGCGGTTAGCATCTGTGAAGATGGCAATAGCAACTTTCAGGCCGCCCAGCGGAACCCTTGCAATTCCCACGCTCCCCGGGGTTGGAAATAGGCAAACTGGAAGTGCAGGGATTTCTTTTCGTAACAAAGTTCGTAGGAGGCTAGGCCCAAATCCTGGCTGAGTTGGCGGGTTTCGGTACACTTGCAGTTGAGGAAGCGGCCCAGTTGGCTTTCCTTTTCGTTCAGGCGTTGCTGGGCCAGCCGCAGCAATTCGTCCGGAACAAGGGATTGTTGGCTGGCTTCCAGTGCGAGGGAGGACAATTCAATGGATAAGGATAAGATCTTCATGGTCCTGGTGTTTTTCATTGATCAGTGCTAATACAAATGTGTTACCTTTTTTTGATTGGGAATCGGCCTTTTTTGTCAATGGGGTATTTGAATGAGTGACTGTAGCTTTTTTTCGATCGAAGCCTTAATTTTTTTTCTCTCCTGGCAATAATATCAAAATGGGCCGCGTTTTATTGCCGTATTTTGGAGAATGGATAGCTTCACTTCAAGCGCTTCTCCATTACCGTCACGACAGATTTTATCTGCAAGAATATAACTGGGGTTTAGTTTTTTAGAGGAGTGTAGTAGCGTAATGCTACTACGCTTTCTTTTTTTTGCTAATTTCCTTCCCGGACCAAGCAGATAAGCCTATGCACATCAAACCTTTTCAGGCGGTATACCCCAACCTGGATTTCATTACCTCTGCGGATTCCTTCTTCAATTCGGCCCGGGATGAATATGTGGAGTACTTCGACAGCGGGTTTTACACCAAAACCGCACAGGAAGCTCTTTTTATCTACCGCATCAAAGGGCCTAACCGGCAATATACCGGACTGATCGCCTGTGCGGATATCCGGGATTACCTCGATGGGAACATCAAACAGCACGAGCATACCCTGGCCGCTAAGGAACAGCAGCAAATGCAGCTGATGCTCCGCCGGCGGGCAGCCGTGAAACCGGTTCTCCTGGCCTACAACAGAGTAGAGGCTATCAGCAACTGGATGGAATCGTACATCGCATTGCGGGCTCCGTTCCTGGAAATACAATCAGAAGAAGCCAACGAATGCCACCTGATCTGGGAAGTACGTGACGGCCAGTCTGTCCGGGAGTTGCAGAATCTTTTTGAACTGTATGTACCCTGCTCGTACATCGCCGACGGACACCACCGCACGTCCACTACTTCTCTCATGTATAAAAAGTCGCAGGAAGGTATACATCATGGAGATTACCACCTGCTGCTTTGCGCGCTGTTCCCTTCTTCTGATATTGACATCCTGGATTTTAACCGGGTCGTCTATGGGTTGAACGGCCTTTCCGATTCGGCATTTATGGCCCATATTGCTCAGTATTTCGATATCGGTTTTCTGGATGCCCCCCGAAAGCCCGTTCGCAAACATGAGATCACCATGCTGGTGAACCGGGAATGGTACAGCCTGCAATGGAAGAAGCCCGTCCTCCAGGAATACCTCGGGGAGCAATTTGTCCTGGACGCTATGTTACTGGATGAGAAAGTGCTGGGCAATATCCTCGGTGTTGAAGATGTACGAACGGACCAGCGCATCCTCTATATTGAAGGGCCAAGGGGGCTGGAGGGGATCCAGCAGGCCGCTACCAGAGGGGAAGAAGCGGTGGCTTTCTGCCTCTATCCCGTTCACCTGAAAGAACTGATGAAGGTGGCCGATGCCGGGAAGGTAATGCCGCCTAAGTCTACCTGGGTGGAACCTCGCATGAAGAACGGGTTGTTGGTGCAGGAATACTAGGGGGCAGGGGAGTAGCCTGCCTGTTTTCCTCGATTTTTTTTAATTTCAAGCCTCAAAAAAAATTGGCCCATGCGAAAGATAACTGCCGATATGCTCTTGCCCGTCGCTTCGGAACCCATTAAGGAGGGCGTGGTTGTAATCGATGAAGAAGGGCGGATCCTGGCTTTAGGCAAAAGGCCGGATTATGGCCCGGATGAGTTGGAAGTATACAAAGGCGTCATCGTGCCCGGTTTTGTCAATACCCATTGCCATCTGGAGCTTTCTCACATGAAAAGCCGCGTCGATACGGGCACAGGCCTGTTGCCCTTTCTGCAAAAAGTGGTCAAATTCAGGGATATTCCCATGGAAGAGATCCTGGATGCTATTGAGCGGGCCGACCAGGAAATGTACGAAAACGGGATAGTGGCCGTTGGCGATATCTCGAACAAGTTGGATACCAAAAAACAGAAAGACAAGAGCCCGATACGATACTATACGTTTGTCGAGATGTTCGATTTTTTACAAAATGAAGGTGCTCAAAAAACCTTCAACAGTTATAAGGAAGTCTACGACGGCCAAAGCGACAATGACGGCAACCGCAAAAGCTGTGTGCCGCACGCTCCGTATACGGTCTCTCCCCGCCTGTTCGACCTGATCAACGAGGCCAATCCGGAGGAAGGTATCACCATCAGTATCCACAACCAGGAAACGGAACACGAAGACAATTTCTTCCTCTACAAGTCCGGCGGATTTGTGGAATTCTATGAGTCCTTCGGCTTTCCGCTCCACCATTTTGAGCCTACGGGCAAAACTTCCATTCACTACGCCCTGGAGCGGATGAACCCCAACTGCCGTACCCTTTTTGTCCACAATACCATGACCGGCCCGGAAGATATTCGGGCGGCCCATGCCTGGAGCGATAAAGTCTACTGGGCCACCTGCGCCAATGCCAACCTCTACATCGAGAACCGCCTGCCCTATTATCAGCATTTTCTCGACGCGGGCGCCCGTATGACCATCGGCACCGACAGCCTGACGTCCAACTGGCAATTGTCAGTACTGGAAGAGATGAAAACCATCAGCCGTTATCAGTCTTATGTGCCCTTCGAGGTCCTGCTGCGTTGGGCGACCCTTAACGGCGCCGAGGCACTGGGCTTTGATGCGGGCCTGGGCAGTATAGAAGTGGGTAAAACCCCGGGATTGAACCTGCTGGACCTGGATGAGGATCTGGTGTTGTCGGCGGATACGAGGGTGAAGCGGCTGGTTTGAGGAGAGGGGGAAGAAGAGGGGAGAATATCCGTGTATCAGGTTTAGAGAACGTTGCGACTGTCAAGCGATAAAGGCTGCACGACGATTGACAAAAGTCATCCCTCGGAGTGACTTGTATTACGAAAAAGAAAAGGGTAAGGGTGTATTTTCAGCACTGCAGAAAAAAAGTATTGATTCATAAAAACACAGTTTTATGAAAAAACTCATGATTGCATTGCTGGCTCTTGCCTGGCCGGCATTCCAGGCGCTTCAGGCACAAACCAGCCTGTCGCAGGACGAACAAAAAACACTGATCTTCCTGGCTGAGGAAGAAAAGATGGCCCACGATTTTTATCAGGCTATGGAAACCAAATGGGGGGCAAAGGTATTTAACCACATTGTCGAAGCCGAACAGCGCCATCTGTCCCGGCTGGCCGAACTGGCGGCCGCCCAAAGTGTAACCTTACCCGAAAGCCTCACCTCTGGAAAGGCCGGCAAATTTAAAAATAAGGACTTGCAACAACTTTACGACGGCCTGATCACCACCGGGAATCAATCCCTGGAAGCGGCCCTCCGCGCCGGAGCCCGGGTGGAGGAATCCGATATCCGGGACCTGAAACAGGCCCTGGAAACAACCGGGAATGAAGAATTGCGCAGCACCTATCAGTACCTGGCCGAAGCCTCCGGAAACCACCTGCGGGCGTTTAACAAAAACCTCACGGCTCAGGGAGTGGCCTACCAGCCGGTGTTGCTCTCTCAGGCCGATTTTGATGCCATCGTTGCGGTTGAGGGCGGCGGACAAGGCTGCCAGGGCAATAAGGGCCAGGGTTGCTGCCAGAACAAGCAGGGCAAGCAAGGCCAGGGCTGCTGCCAAAACAAAGGAGGAAAGCAGGGCCAGGGCTGTCAGGGTAAAGGCAAAGGCCGGCAATCTATGGATTAGCGTTCTACAGAATAACAATACCTGCCGCTCCCCCGCCGGCCGTCCTCGCTTTGCACCACTACTTCTATGCAGAACTCCCCGTAGTCATCAGAATGGAGGAGAGAAACAGTAGCGCCATCTTCGCTCTGTACCTGCAGGGCAGGAAGCCAAAGGACGGCTGGCCGGAGAGCAGGCAGGTTTAGATCCTTATCCTGAGCCGGAAATCCAGCAACAGGTTGCATACCCGGCAGACTGAAGATATCATCCTCTTGATCCTCCGGAAGGATTAGGCTGGGCAGGTTGGTGCGGATCCGGATCACGCCGCCGGCGCCGATAGCCGGATAGTAAGCCCGCAGCTGGGAAGGGGACGTTAGTAAGTCCACCTGTTCTACATATGCCGGATTCAATGCTGCCACAAAAGAAGCATCCCTGGTTGCTTTGCCGTCGATGATGAACAGGGGCGGTGCACTGAAATAATCCTGGGATGCCGGGTTGTAAAGTGTGACGGCAAAGCCGTTGCGCCGTTCCGGAAAACGTACCATCGGCACTACTTCCTGGAAAAAGGTGGCCATATCGGGAAAGCGTTCGTAGTTGGGTACAATGTAACTGAAGGTAGGTTCCCAACCGGGCAAAGCGTTCATTTGATCCGCATCAGTTGATGCCAGCGGAGTCTCCTGTGCGGCATACAGCTGGTAGATCTTTTTCCGCTGGCGGCTGTAGGAAAGATAATCCAGTATTCCCTGTGTATAGGCCAGAGGCGGCGCCGGGGCTGGCGGGGTAGGGTGTTCCCACTGAACCTTCAGGCCGGGAGCAGCGTGGTCGATGAACTGCCAGCGTTGCTGTCCGCTGTATTCCGGTAAAGTCAGCAGGAACTTACCTTCTTTATCCGCTTTGGTGAACAGCAGGCGCCCGTCATCAACTCCAATAACACCCAATAACGGCGTTTTAAGAGGGGCTCCCTCTTCATCAACAACCGACCCTGGCCAGTTAATACCGGAGCGATATCTCTGGGCGGCCGCTATCGGGAGGCCGGAAAAAAGGGTAGCTCCTGCCATCACCTTCTTTCCACAAAGTTGCTCATCGCGGATGGACAGGGAACCCCAGGCATCGACCGGTTCTCCAGATTGTCCCTGTACCCATACTCTTAACCGAAGCGGCTGGCGGGGGCGGAGTGGTAGCGCGGACTCCATCTCGATCCGGACGGCCAGCACACCGGCAGGTTGGGTTGGGGTTGCGGCCACTTCTGAGGCCGGGATATCCTTGGGCAATGGTTGCAGGTCATTGTAGATCGGGACAGCCCCCATCGCCAGAGTATGCAACGCCCCGCCTTCTGTTGTAGCAGTAAACCACAAACGGTACATCCCGGAAGGCAGGTTGTAGGGAATGAAGTAATACCCTTGGCAGAATGGTAACCCCTTACTGCTGATAAAACTGACATCGGCTGCTTGGCCTTGCTCATCCAGAAGGGTGGCCTTGAGGGTGAAAAGCTGGCCCTTCAGGGTGGCAGGCAGGTACAACTGGTACCAGATCACTTCCCCGGTTACGTAGAAAGGCTTGTTGATGTGTAGCAAGGCCTCCCTGGTTTCCTCCTGGGCCTTCGCCCACCGGGCAGGAACGGCCAGCAGGCTGGCCATAAGCAGGGTGTATAATAAAGTATGCCGCATTATGGGATCTTTTTTTGCTTACTCCATCGTTCTTTGTCACTCTATCCACCATTCCGGCCGTTCGAGCTGGCTGCCCGCCTGCAGCAGGCAATCGTCACATTCGTTAGGCGGCGGCAATTCCTCACCTGGCAGAGGGGGGGGATAGGGGCAGCGACGGCTGACTCCGGGCACCTGGCCGGGCGGTACGTACAGCCGGAAGGTATCCTGCTGGGTGGCATAGAAATAGCCGTAGGTTAAAGCATCCGGATCGGTAGTAGGGGATATGTTGGTCCGGATGGCGCCGGCAGGAAGGTCGAAGAGGGTGCCCCGACGAGCGAGCAACTGGGCCAGCTCGTCGAAGTAGCGGAAGGCATTGTCCGTCAGCGACTGTTGATACGCGATCAGGTAAAACCCTTCGAAAAAACGGTAGTCGGCCGGAGTCTCCCAAATCTGGTAGCCTTCGAGGTAACGCTCCGAAAGCTCAGCTCCATTCAGCACTACGATCTTATCAATGTTTCCCGTCAATTGCACATAACAGGTTTTTGGGGAAAGATCGACATAGGCGGGATGAATAGGGTCTTCGGTAAGCCGGTAGGCCTGATCTGTTTCCCAACGGTAGCGGGCTGGGCCGTCGCTGCCGGGCTGCTTCAGAGAGGTGGATGCCCTGAAGCCTGCAAACCGCTGGGTTTCCAATTCTCCTTCAAAGGTGGCCACGTCCTTTTCATAGACCTGCAGGCTGACGCTATCCAGCGGGCTGACGGGCAACAGGGTTTCCCAGGCAGAGGCGTATCCCTGTCCATTGGGTAAGGTAACCGTCAGTTGATAACGCTGGCCG
The DNA here is from genome assembly GCA_020636405.1 of Lewinellaceae bacterium. Classification (GTDB taxonomy): domain Bacteria; phylum Bacteroidota; class Bacteroidia; order Chitinophagales; family Saprospiraceae; genus JACJXW01. The sequence continues at coordinate 2,514,698 of JACJXW010000004.1, forward strand.
GCCACTATCGGGAAATTCGGATCATTGCTTTCGATATGCTGAAAATAAGTGCCGTCATAATTGGGAATGAGAGGTACGCTGCGCCCTTCCTCATCGTGAAGCAGCACTTCCGAGTTGCCGACCGCCCGTGGTAGGTTATTGTCGTAGAGGAAGAGCTCGTACACTGTGGCCTCGACATAGGATGGGGTACCCTGTATAAGGCGTCCCTGCACCAGCATACCGGATGTCGGGCGCTCACCGGCGCCCAGGGTGATCTCATCAACACATGAGCTCAGCCCCAGAAATAGCAGCGCACTGCACAACAGCGTTAGTTTTGTTTTCATAGCGTCGTGATATTGATCGTGATAGCCGGGAAAGCAGAACCCAGGATCGCCAGTCGGTTGGCCACGGTCTCCAGGCCAGGGCCGGGCGTAAAAAAAACAGAAAAAGCATTTTTTCGGGCATACACGTTGTAAACAGAGAAATTCCAGCTGGTTTTCAGCGTTTTGTTTTTATTGTAGCCGCGGCCGACCGTGTAGGATATGTCGAGGCGGTGATAATCCGGAATGCGCAGTTGATTGCGCAGGGAGTAGAGCGGAACGATGATCGCATTACTGAGTCGATGGGTGGAAAGCGGCGCCGTGGTGGGCCGCCCCGTGCTGTAGGTGAAGTTGAACGTAACGGTATGGCGCTGGCTGGGTTGGTAGTTCACCACCAGGTTGAGATTGTGTGGTTTGTCGAAGTTGCTGGGGTACCAGCTCCCCCGGTTGATGCCTTCTATCTGTCGTTCGGTGCGCGACCAGGTGTAGCTCAGTTGCCCGTTGATCAGGTCTCGTGTAGTTTTCAGGCTCAGTTCCATCCCGTAGGCTCTACCCCTTCCATTTAGGATCTCGGTTTCCAGGTTCTCATTGACGAGCAGGCGGGCGAAGTCGCGGTAGTCCCAGAGCTGGTCGATAACGCGGTAGAAGAGCTCTGCCGAGCCTTCCCATTTGTTGTCCTGGGTGTTCCTGAAATATCCTCCGGCAAAGTTGTGTGAACGGAAGGGGCGGATGTATTCAGTACTGAGCTGATACTGGCTGGTCGGCGTCGGCGTATCGGTATTGAATATCTGGTTGATGAACTGGCTGGTTCGGCTGTATCCGGCTTTGAAGGACGCCGTGGTTCCCACCCGGTACCGCGCGGAAAAGCGGGGTTCCAGGTAAGTATAGGCCACAATGGTTTTGCCTTTCCCGTATGTTACTGTATCCTGGCGGTTCTCCGGGGAGGGCGGCCCATTGTAGGTGGCCACGGAGCCGGGCCCCAGGAAGCGGTAATGGTTGAAGCGCAAGCCCCCGATGATGGCCAGCCGGGGCGAAGGGGCCCATTCCGCGCCGGCAAAGACAGCCCCCTCCATTGCTTGTTGCGACGCCAGTACCTTGGACAGCACCACTGAGGTTGCACCCAGCGGGCGTTGTTCACCGGGGTCGACGCGGTAGAAAATGCCCTCTATACCGCCGTCCAGTTGCAGCGAACGGCCAAAGGTATAGGTGAGCACTTCCTTTAATTTGTAATAGGCAATGCCATTGTCCACCTGGCCGCCGTCGGCCCCTTCCAGGTTGCTTTGGGTACTGTTGTACCGGCTGGCTGCCGCTGAAAGGCGGGAGAAGAAGTTATCGTTGTGGATGCGCTTGAAGATCAGCTGGCCGCTGCGGGTGTTGTAGTTGAACCCAAAGCTTTTGTTGTATTCGAATTCATCGCCTGCCAGATAGCCGGCAAGAGAAAGGGTGTTTTTATTGTCCAACCGGTGCGTATAGCGGAGGTTGGCGTCATAGAAAGAGGCTGAACTCCGTTTGAGTTCCGGCCGGTTGGCCAGGCCCAGCACCCAGTCGGAATAGGAAGCCCTCACCCCGGCGATAATGGAACTTTTCCCTTTGATGGCGGGGCCTTCCACACTCAGCCGGCCCGATACCGGGCTGATGCCGGCCTTGAACTTCCATTTTTCGAAGTTGCCTTCGCGCATTTCCACATCGAGCACCGAGGCCAGGCGGCCACCGTACCGGGCCGGGATGATGCTTTTATAGAGCTCTACGTTGGAGGTGAGGTCGGTATTGAAGGTGCTGAAGAAGCCCAGGGCATGGGTAGCGTTGAAGATGATAGCCTCGTCCTGTAGCATAAGGTTCTGGTCTATTTCGCCTCCGCGCACATTGAAGCCGGCGGAACCCTCCCCGATGGTTGTTACGCCGGCGCTGAGCAAAAGGCTGCGTACCACGTCCGCTTCACCAAGCAAGGTGGGCAGGCGCTCAATACTCTTAACTTCCAGGCGGGTGACACCAATCCGGGCGTTGCTTACATTGGCATCGGTAGATTCTGCTTTTACCAGCACCTCCGCCAGGTTGGTAGCGGCAGAGCGCAGGGCCAGCCGGAGCTCACCGTTTCCATAGACTTTCACGGTGCGTTGCAGAGGGGCGTACCCTACATACTGTACTTGTAATTCGTGCTGTCCGGTCGGTAAATTCAACTCGAAACGCCCATTTACATCGCTATCCGTGCCCTGTTCACCCCAAAGGATGGTGGCGCCGGTAATGGGCTCCCCATTCTCCTCGTCGGTGATGATCCCCTGAATGATGGCCCTGCCATCGGGGCGGAGTTCAAGGATATCTCCGATTTCCAGTACCTCCGCTTGTCGCTCGTTGCTTTCTGTTTGCCCCGAAGCGGAGGCTTGAGCGAGGGCACGGTAGTATTCCGCCGAAAAAGTGCTTTCCAGAATATTGTGCGGTGCAACGGCCACTGCGTAGTCCCGGTAAAAAAAATACCCCAGGCCGGTGCCCGACAATAGGCCATCGAGTGCGTCGGGGAGTGGTTTGGCTTCAAAGGTAGGTTCGATGGGGGCTGTCGGCAGGCTTCCGGGGGTATAGAAAAAGCGGACGGCATGCTGCCTTTCCCATTGGGCAAAGAGGGCGGCCAGGCCTTGATGGCGGCCTTGGGCCGACACTTGCAGGCTGTCTAGAGGTTGTGCCGCTAAAGGAGTCAGCCCTGAAAGGATAACACTCCAGACGGCCAGCAGGCATCCGGTGAGTATGCTTCTCAATTGTTTTTCCATAACCAGTCCGAAGGTATTACAGCCCCCTTAAAAGACGATGAAGTGGGGCCGAAAACACCGGCACCACTTCGATCAGGGATAAAAGTAAACTTTATTTTTGGTGAAGAATACAGCAAATTGCGTTTTGTAGCGGACATATTCCAATATCCGGAATATGGCTTCTGCTGAAAAATTCCTTCCCAGTTGGCCATTGCTTCCATAATCCTCTTTATATTCAGCCTTTGAGGCTTTTTTTCTGAAGAAGCACTCATACAGGAAAAGCAAAAGGTATGCAAAAAACCAAAATGCGATTGGAGTGGAGGCCGGTGAGCCCCCTTGTTGACTGGATAATCCTCACGGTTTTGATGGCACTGCCGGTGACACTCTGGCCCCAGGCTATTGCTATCACGCTGGATCAGGCCTTTGAAGTGGCCAGCCGCAATTATCCCTTGCTAAAACAAGACCGGCAGTTTATCGAACAGCAAAATGCGCTGATCCGCTCGGCAGCATCCCGCCCGTATACGGCTATTTTTATTTCAGGAGATGAGGTTGATCCCCAAAGCACCCAGGGTATCCATTCCCTGGGAATACGGCAGGACCTGAACTGGCCCGGCACCAGAGCCGGAAAAGAAGAGGTTATCCGGCAGCAAGCTCTTTTGGGCAATGCCCGCCTCGAACTCGACCAAATGGAGCTGCGCCAGCAGGTTGCCCTGGCCTATTATGAGGTGCTTTACGTTCGCGGTATGCAGGACCTGGCCCGGCAAAAGGTAGGATTGTTCAACGACCTGCTGGAATTGGCCAATTTGCGGTTTGACCTGGGCGAAACCGGGAAGATCCCCGTACTTTCCGCTGAGGGCATGCAAAAGGAGGCTACTCTGGAACAGATCCGCATCAACGAGGACTACAAGATCGCCCTTACGATTTTCAACAACTGGATGTATTCCGATACCTCTTATGATGTGGCGGCGCGTGCTCTTCCCGAGCCGGCTGGTTATTTCAACTGGTTTGTCAATACCGGGCATCCGTTTTTGCTTTTCCAGCAGCAGGAGGCCAATCTGGCCAGGGCCAGGGTAGAGGCGGAGCAAGACAAGCTACTTCCTCAGATCCGCACTGCCGGCTTGTTGCAAATGGTCGACGGCGACTCTCCCTTCTTCGGTTATCAGCTGGGGCTGAACATTCCTCTCGGGGTGGGCGCAATACGTTCCCGGATCGAAGGGGCAAAAGTACAAACTGAGATATCCGAAACCGGAATTGAAGTTGCCCGCAGTCAGCTCGACAATGAACGCCGGCGTCTCATCCGTACACTGGAAAAAGAACAGGCAGCCCTGGATTACATTCGCAAGGAAATGTTGCCTCTGGCCCAGGAGCAGATCGATGACTCTCGCAAAGCTTACGCTCAGGGAGCGGTAGAATACCAGGATTACCTGCGCAACCTGCAACAGGCCCTGGATACCCGCCTGCAGTACCTGCAAGGCCTGAAACGCTATAACCTGCTAAGGCTGGAGCTGGAGTTTCTTAGCGGCCGGCGTTGACAGCGGTATGGCCTTCAGTTGGCCTAATACGGTTGAGCTGTATTTACAATATTACATAACCATCTGTAAATCCAAAGACAATGTCAAAGATCTTAAAATGGGTAGGGTTGGCCCTTCTGGCCGTTCTGGTGGCCATTCAATTTTTCGGGATTGATAAAACCAACCCGCCGGTGAATGCCAATGAAGACTTTATAACCCTGGCAGCGCCACCCGCCGATGTCGCCCAAATCCTGAAAAATGCCTGCTACGATTGCCACTCCCACGAGACGGCCTACCCCTGGTATACCAATATCGAGCCGGTTTCCTGGTGGATCGGGCGCCACATAGAAGAGGGCCGGGAACACCTCAATTTTTCAATCTGGGGAACCTACGATGCGGAGAAAAAAGCCCATAAAGCCGAGGAATGCGGCGAGGAGGTGGAAAAAGGCGAGATGCCGCTGAAGTCTTACCTGCCTATGCATCCGGAGGCCCGCCTGAGCGACGCCCAGCGGGAACGCCTTTCGGCCTGGTTTTTGGCCATGTCAGAAATGTCAGAAGCTCAGGAAGGTTCATCCGACATGCAGAGCGGCGGTGAAGTTTCCTCTGAAGAAGAACATTCCGAAGAAGGAGAGCACGAACACGAGCATTAAACTGAAAGCGCACCTTCACGGTGACAATTCCTTATTTAGCCGATATGTTCGAGAAACTATTGCCATACGATGCCGCCCATCTTATCCTGGGGGCTTACCTGAAATATTACCACCAGTATAAGCGGATCACCAAACGGGCGCAGATCCGTTTTGAGAACCGCGATTGGCATGGCAGCCAGGCGGACTCCCGCGAACGCCTCACCCTTTACCGCAACCAGGTGGGGCGTACGACGGAGAAAGTATTGGAATTTCTGGGTGAACGCGCCAATGACCGGGTTACCTGGAAGCGCATCAAAGAGAACTACCTCGATGAGGTGATCAATTTCAATACCCGAAATATTGCAGAGACCTTTTACAATTCCGTGTTTCGCCATAGCCACAAGGGACTGAGTGTCGATGAGGACCTCATGTTCGTGCACGCTACCGGCACCTACCGGGAGTTCCGCTCTACCGTGCCCATTTATCAGACGTTTTTCCTGGTACGGCCCATCGAGCACGTCGTCCGGCAGTTGTTCTCCTTTTACTCTTTCGACGCAAAGTGGGAAGACATGGAGCGCGACATTGGATACATCACCACTGTCCTTAACAAGAAGATCCTCGAGGGGCGGGATGCTCTGCCGCGCAACGCCCGGCTGGAGATGCTCAAGTCTATCTTCTTCCGCAATAAGGGGGCCTACATCGTCGGGCGCCTGCACCTGGAAGACCGCATCTTCCCCTTCATTATGCCCTTGTTACACGAGGAAAACGGTATTTATGTAGACGCGCTCCTGGTGGAGTACAACGAGGTGAGTTCTATCTTCAGTTACAACCGGTCCTATTTTCTGGTGGATGTGGACATCGTCAGTGAAATGGTAGACTTCCTCCTGTCGATCCTTCCCACCAAGAACATGGGCGAGCTGTACAACTCTATCGGGTTTGAAAAACATGGCAAGACCGTACTGTACCGCGATTTTCTTCGCCACCTGGACCGCTCGTACGACCAGTTTGTCATTGCCCCCGGCATTAAGGGGATGGTGATGTCTGTCTTTACCCTCCATTCCTACAACATGGTCTTCAAGGTCATCAAGGATAGCTTTGCGGCGCCCAAAAAAGTGACCGAGCAGGAGGTGAAGGAAAAATACGAGGTCGTCTTCTTCCACGACCGGGTTGGGCGTATGGCAGATAGCCACATGTTCGAAAATTTCACCATCCCCCGGGAACGCGTTTCTCAGGAATTGCTGGACGAACTGCTCAAGGAAGCAGCTTCCAAAGTGAGGTTGTACGACGATATCGTGGAGATCAAACACCTGTACATCGAGAAGAAAATGATACCGCTTAACCTTTACCTGGAAAGCGCAACTCCGGAAGAGGCGGAGGAGGTGATAAACGAATACGGCAAGGCCATCAAGCAATTGGCGGCGGTGAATATTTTTCCGGGAGATATGCTGCTGAAGAACTTCGGCGTTACCCGCCTCAAGCGGGTCGTTTTTTACGACTACGACGAGATCGGTTTCCTGACGGATTACAACTTCCGCCGCATTCCGGAACCCCGCGATTACTACGACGAGCTTTCCTCCGAACCCTGGTATTCCGTTGGGCCCAATGACGTGTTCCCCGAAGAATTCCCCCGTTTCCTAATTGGGCGGAAAGATATCCGGGATATTTTTTACAAACTGCACGGCGACCTGTACGACGTTACCTTCTGGCGTGGTGTGCAGGAACGGCTGCGCGGGGGCGAGATCTTCGATGTATTCCCTTACCGGCAGCGCCTGCGCTTCCGGAAGATGTTTCGAAAGAATAATAAAGGGCTGTCTGGCGATGGCCCTTCAACCGGCCAACCCTAATTTTACTGTACTCTGATGAAAAACCTTACGCTCCTCCTTCTGGTACTGCTCACGGGCAGCAGCTGCAACTCCACAAAAAAAATGGCTAAGGCCGGCCCGGGAATCGAAAGCCTGCAGGCCATGATGGTTGGCACTTTCAACAGCGCGGAACAAGCTGCCCGCGATTCGGCCTTTTTCGACATTACCCTTCACATGTATCCTATCTGGACGGATAAAGGGCACTGGCTCTACGTCGAGCAAGCAGTTTCTGCCATGCAGGAACGGCCCTACCGGCAAAGGGTTTATCAACTGGAGCAGACGGCCCCCGGCTCCTTCAAAAGCATAGTGTATACCCTGCCCGAGCCCGAGGCCTTCATTGGCGCCTGGAAAGATCCTTCCCGTTTTGACGCCCTCGCTCCGGACGCCCTGGAACTCAGGGCGGGCTGTGCCGTCGTCCTGGAACGGCAACCCGATGGTTCCTTCACAGGCAGCACCCAGGGCAATGGCTGTGAGAGTACGCTGCGCGGCGCCAGTTACGCTACCTCTCGTGTTTCCATCCGGGATGGGATGATCGTCAGTTGGGACCAGGGCTTCAACAGTGCGGGGGAACAGGTGTGGGGCGCAGTGAAGGGAGGGTACGAATTTAAAAAACAGTAAATCCTAACTGTTTAGGACAATCTCCACCCGGCATTTTCGGCCGGTGGGGTAAATAGTCACCAAAAAGGAATGAAAAGCCGCGCTATATTTCAATACATGAATATAAATTCATACTTTTGAATGTAATTAAAAAGTTTCTATCGGAAAGCCTCCCTTTTTGAACTCTCCTGCGTTGAAAAAAGGCGCTTTCTCTTACATTCTGAATTTCTCATTAAACAAACAGAAGACTAATGAAGGTAAATGGCAATCCTGACTGGACGGAGACCAAGGCTGGCCAACAGCTACAGGAGCGGCTGTCCAGTGAAAAAACCCTCCGGGCCCTCGACCATCTTCTGCAGCGCATCGATACGCTGGAGAAAGGCGTCGAGCGGTTAAATACCCTTCTGGAACAAGGCCCCGGGCTGGTAAGCATGGCCGTAGATACGGTGGATGACGGTTACCTCCAGGCCTCTCAGCAGGGTATAGATATCAATGAGCGCCTGTCCAATGCGCTTCACCTTGCCGAAAAGCTGACGGCTCCGGAAATGGTGGCCCGCATTGACGGTTTACTGAAGTTGGCCGATCAGGCGCCGGGTATCGCAAGTATGATGATGGATGCAGCGGATGATGGTTACCGCCAGGCCGCCGCACACGGAATTGACATCGAACAGCGCCTGAGCGCTGCACTGCAACTGGCTGAAAAGCTGACGGCTCCCGAAATGGTGGAACAACTGAACAGCTTGCTGAAACTGGCCCAACAGGCCCCGGGCATCCTGGCCATGGCGGTGGACGTCATGGATGATGGTTTCCGGCAAACGGCAAACAACGGCATCGACCTGGCCACCCTGTCCAAAAAGGGGCTGACGGTAGCCAAGAGGACTGCTGACCTGGTGGATTCCGAAGAATTTGACGCCCTGCTCCACAGTGACCTGTTTAACCCGAAAACGCTGGATGTCCTATCGGTTGTCAGCGGCGCGCTGACCCAATGCCGCATGGACCCGCCTAAAAGGGCTGGCGTTTTCAAGCTGCTGGGCGCCGTGCGCGACCCGGAAATCCAGAAGGCCATTGGCTTCCTGCTTTCCTTTGGCCGCAATTTCGGAAGGCTCTGCAATGAAGTAGTGGAAAAAGATTTGCAAAACAACAAAAAACAATAGACAATGGCACATCATGAAGTTCTGATCGTCGGAGGCGGTACGGCAGGCATCACTGTTGCCGCCATGCTGCGCAACAAGCCCAACGCTCCGGAGGTCACCATTATTGAACCTAGCGAGAAGCATTACTATCAACCCATTTGGACGCTGGTCGGAGCCGGCGTCTTCCCGCGGGAGATCTCCGAGCGCAACGAGGCGGACTTTATCCCCCCTGGCGTCACCTGGATCAAGGACTACGTTGAGTCTTTCCAGCCGGAACAGAACGCCGTCACCCTGCGTGGTGGCGAACAGCACACCTATGATTATCTCATCGTAGCCCCGGGTATACAGATCGACTGGAACAAGATCCCGGGATTGGAGGAAGGCCTGGCCAAGGCCGGCTCCGGAGTGTGCAGCAACTATTCCTACGATACGGTCAATTCCACCTGGGATGCCCTCAAGAGCATCAAAAAAGGCAAGGCCATCTTCACTGCGCCCTCTACTCCGATCAAATGCGGAGGAGCCCCTCAGAAGATCATGTATCTGACCGCCGACTATGTTCAGAAACATGGCCTGAAGAATAAAGTGGAAGTGGTGTTTGCCAGTGCCGGCACCGTCATTTTTGGGGTGGCCAAATACAAGGCTGCTTTGGAAAAGGTGGTTGAACGCTACGGCATCGTCACCAAGTTCTTCCAGGAACTGGTGGAGATCAAAGTAAAGGAGAAGATCGCCATTTTCGAAGACCGCCAAACCGGCGAGAAGACGGAAATGGAATACGAGATGCTTCACGTTACCCCACCACAGAGCGCTCCCGATTTCATCAAAAAGAGCCCTCTGGCCAATGAGGCCGGCTGGGTAAGCGTGGATAAAGAAACCATGCAACATACTAAATATCCGAATATCTTCTCTTGTGGAGATGCCAGCAGCCTGCCCACTTCCAAAACGGGGGCAGCAATCCGCAAGCAGGCGCCCATCCTGGTGAAGAACCTGATGGCCGCCATGCACGGGCAGCCCCTGGAAGAAGCCTATAACGGCTACACTTCCTGCCCGTTGGTGACCGGGTACGGCAGCCTTATCCTGGCAGAATTCGATTACGACAGCCAACCGGCTGAATCCTTCCCCTTTGACCAGGCCCAGGAGCGTTACAGTATGTACGCCCTGAAAGCATACGGCTTGCCGCAGATGTACTGGCACGGTATGTTAAGGGGAAGGGAGTTTTAAAATTACATTCCTAGTCGTTCGCATAAATTTTCCGATAGAATCATTATAGAGGGCAGCTGCCGGCAGGTAGCTGCCTTTTCTATTCGGCAGCTCCTGGTGTGAAAAATGGCCCGTTCGGGCAAGGCCTAAAAGTGGAAAAGAATGGGGGGCAATTTCTGCGTATTTTTATTGAGTACCGCAGTATATTGCTCAACTGAATCATAATCCTGATGCTCCCGGCCGTACCTGCAGTTGTTACACAAGTGAGTGGAATAGGGCGATAGGCTTTCCCTGTTTTGAGCCTGTTCTGACCGGTTCCCTGTTTTTGTTTGGTAGCTCAATTTAATCTTTCCCGATACTCCGTCGGGCTCATTCCGAATTCTTCCGAAAATACACGGCTGAAGTAATTGGCGTTGTTGAAACCACTGTCGTAGGCTACCTCCATAATGGTCAGGTTTGTGCTGCGAAGCAGCTCCCTGGCCTTTTTCAGGCGGACGGCCCGTATGAATTTGTTGGCCGACATACCAGTCAGGGCAATCAACTTGCGGTATAACTGGGTCCGGCTCATTGCCATGAGCCTGCACAGTTTGGAGACATCCAGGTCATAATCGGTGAGATGCTCTTCTACCTTGTGGTAGAAATCGCGTAGAAAGTCTTCCTCCAAAGAATGGCCGGGGCCTTCGGGTGCTTTTTCCCGGTCATCCATGAGAAAATCCGCCGAGCGGTATTTTTTCTGCAAGTTGCGGCGCAGTTCCAGCAAGTTGGACAGGCGCGCCAGCAGTTCCTCTTCGTGGAATGGTTTCGCAAGGTAGGCGTCCGCCCCTTTGCGCAGGCCGGAGATCCTGGAGTCTTTATCGGCCTTTGCAGTCAGCAACACAATGGGGATATGGCTGGTTCTGATGTCTCGTTTGAGGGTGTCGCACAATTCATACCCATCGATCCCGGGCATCATCACATCGCTGACGATAATTTCGGGCACCAGATCGAGTGCTTTATCGATGCCTTCCCGGCCATTTTGGGCTACTTCCAGTTGATATTCTCCTTCCAGGCAGAAGATCAGGTAGCGGATGACATCCGCGTTGTCCTCCACGATCAGGGCGGTGGGCCTATTGCCATCGGATCCTGTTTCAGGCGGGGCCTTTGGCTGAAAGTCCTCCGGCGAGAGGGAGAACGGAGGGGTGGCGATGCTCCATTCCCTACTTTTTATCGGCGGAGCTTCCCGGCGGATGGGCAGGCAGACGATAAATTCAGAGCCTTCGCCCACGGTACTTTTTACCTCGATCTTTCCAGCCATGAGTTTAACCAGCTCCTTAACCAATGCCAGGCCAATGCCGGCGGCAGCCAGATCCAGCCCCCCCCGATCTCCCCCAAGAAGGGAGGGGAAGGCCCTCTCCGTACCTCCCCCCAACGGGGAGGAGTCCCCGCAGGTGCTTGCTTCGAACGGGCCTTCTGCCGGCACTTCCCTCCTTTTGGGGGATGGAGTGGGGCTATAAAACCGGTCAAAGATAAACGGTAGCTCCTCTTCGGGTATACCGATGCCGGTGTCCTGGATGGAAAGGTGAAGGAAGTGGGATGTGGGCGGCCTTTCCGATTTCCGACTTCCCACTTCGAACTTTACCTCCCCTCCCTTCCCCGTAAACTTCACGGCATTCGACAGCAAATTCGAAACGATATTCATCAGTTGATCCGGGTCGTAGTCCATAACCAGCGTCTCCGGTTCGGAACGGAAATGAAGCCGGATATCCTCCGCTTCCGCATAAGAATAGAAGGACTCGAAGATGTAGCGCAGGTAGGGGATCACATCTCCCTGCACGGGGTTCAGTTTGAGTTTACCCGATTCCAGTTTGGACAGGTCGAGCATCTGGTTGACCAGGCGCAACAGGCTCTGTCCGTTGCGCTGGATCATGTGGATGCCCTCGTCCAGCCATTTCTGCGGATCCGTTTTCATCTTTTTGGCCATCCCCAGTATGATGGTGAGGGGCGTGCGGAATTCATGGGTGATATTGGTGTAAAAGCGCGATTTGAAATCGTCGAGCTCTTTGTACTGGCGGGCTTCCGCCTTTGCGAGCTGCCGCCGGATTTCGTAGCTCCGGGCGCCCAGGAGGAGCCCGCTAATGGCCAGTAAATACAATCCATAGGCCCACCAGCTGCGGTACCAGGGGGGAAGTACGGTAAGCTCAATGCGAAGGCCGCGTTCCCCGGCCGGCCAGGCTCCGTCGGCAGTGGAGGCCTGGGCGGCGAAAGTGTAAGCGCCAGGGGAAAGGTTGGTATAGGTGGCAGTGCGCTCTTTGCTGTCGGCCTCTGTCCAGTCCTCGTCAAATCCCTCCAATCGATATCGGTATTTGATGCGTTCGGGCCGGGTGAAATGCAGCCCGGCAAATTCGAAGGTGAAAACATTTTCTTTGTAGGGAAGCGTTATATCCTCAACCAATTCATAGCCTTTGTTCAGGTGGCGTTTCCGGTTGAACACTTTGAAATTGGTGAGGTAAACCTCCGGTTTTGTGGTGTCTTGCTCAAATACGATCTCATCGGGGTAAAAGGAGTAAATGCCGTTGGCGCCTCCGAAGGTGATCCGTCCATCCTTGCCCAGGGTGGCGCTGTTGTAATTGAAATGCCCGATATGATCAGGAGCGGTGTAACAATCGTATTGCCGTCCGTCAAACCGGCAGATCCGGTTGCTGTCGCCGGTAAACCAGATGTTTCCTTCCTTGTCGGGCCTGATACTCAGTACATTCTTCAAAGGAAACCCTTCTTCAGGGAGCAGCCGCTTGAAACTGCCATCGTCCGCATCAATGACCATCACGCCGTTATCGGTTCCTACCCAGAGCTTATTGTCAGGAACCGGCATAAGATGATAATTCCTTCTGTTCGTGGCCGAACTCGAATGCACCGGATTATTCGGTTCGGCGATGAACTTTTTGTTTCTCCTGTCAAAGGGAATGGTATGCACACCGCGTTCAGACCGGACAGCGCACCAGATGTGCCCGTTTTCGGATTGGGCAATGCCGCCCACAAAATGATCGTCCAGCCACGGCAAGGCCTCTTTAGGGTCAAACCATTCCAATTGGTAGCTGAACCGGTCCACCCGGCAAAGCCCCAGCCGGGAAGAAAACCAGAGGTAACGATCGTCCTTCTGGTCGGCCAGGATGGAAAGGGCATTGGCTTGCTTCATGATCTCTCCAAGGGGGATGTGCTCGTAATTCTTTCGCCCCCGCTCAAATTTATACAACCCATTGGTGAGCGTGATGACCCAAACGTTGCCGTCGGCATCCAGGCAGAAATTTTTGACCTCTTCAATTTCCGCGTGGCTTTCCGGTTGAAGCAACACCTCTAATTCCGCTCCTAATCCGGAGCAGTACCCCAAACCCAGCTGGATCAACCGAAACCAGAGCCCACCGAGAGAATCCTCCAGGACGCGATGGGTATAGTTCATATAGCTGTGCAGGCCGGGGTCGATCTGATAGAATGGGAATTTTTGCAGCTCGAAATTCAGCCGGTGTATCCCGGCCATCGTTCCCACCCATAAATTGCCGAAACGATCAAACCTCAGCGCTCGGATGTAGTCGAAAAATATACTGGATGGTTTGTCGGGCCTCAAGGGGACAGGTACATAGCCGCCCTTTTCCGGCTTCAGCAGGCCCCGGTCCTTACTGCCCAGCCAAACCTCATTCTTTTTGCCAATGAGCAATCTATGAATGATCTTGCCCGCCTTTGCCGGCAGCTCTATTTTTGAAAAAACCTTGTTCCCGGCCCGGAATACCCAGAGGCCTTCCGTAGTGGCCAGCCAAAGGCTGTCTCCCATTCCCTGTGCGGCATCCAGAATTCGAAAGGAAGCCTGTACGCTCGGGTAGGCCTTCGGCAAATGCTGTTTTGAGGAAAGGCCTGGGCCTACTTCCCAAAGCCCGCTGGTGGTGGCGGCAAAGATCCCGCCGCTTTGATTTTCCACGATCGCGGTAACGCCCACCTTTTCCTGCCACCTGGCTTCTATGGCAATGCCTTCTACCACCCGGAATTCATCTGCTTCCGGGGCCTCCATTACCAACAACTGCTCTTTGCCTCCGATCCAGATCCGGCCGGCCTTATCCTGATGGAGCGAGAAAATATCGCTCTTGTTCCGCTGGTTATCCAAAGCAGGGATGGGGTGGTGGAAAAGCTTGTCGGTTGCCCTTTCGTAGTGAAACAGGCCATTGGAAGCGCCGATCCATATCCGGCCGCCGGCGTCTTCGAGCAAAGCGTGAACCCTTCCCATTGAAGTTGGAGTAGAATCGCCTTTCAGCGGGTGGTATGGCAGGATGGAATAGCCGTCATACCGGTACAAGGTGTTCCCTCCGATCCAGATAAAGCCAAAGCGGTCCTCCAGGAACGCATTGGCGCTCTGGTTTCCCATATTTTCGGAGATGTATTGCCGGGAGAGGGCCATGGACTGGGCATGGGGCAGTGAAGGCAACAGAAAAACAAAGGAAAAAATGATAAGAGTGGGGTAACAGCGTTTCATTGTTTGGGTTTTTTGGACTGCAGGCAAGCCGGCAGTGGTGTAATTTCTCTTATCAAATATAAGTAATTTTGACGCATAAGGCATGGAACAGCCGGGGCGGGAAATAACCGGATTCTTTTCCAACTGGACAGTCTAACCATACCCCCATGTAGCTACGAAACCATTTTTCATGGGAATTTTCCAAGGGCCCTTATGACATAGGGGCCCAACTGGAAATCGCACCCCGCTGAGGAGTGGGCCGGGAATGGCGGAATGGGGTTAACCTCCGATAGTAGGCCTTATCCTAACTCCCTGTTTGTTTGTCCATATGCTCATTTCATTTTCGCTTTTTGTTTTTTCATACATTCATTTGGGTAATTCATCCCGCATCTTCCGCACCATCGACGGAGGGCAGAGTTTCGAGCAGTTCCACCCCTCTTTTCCGGACTCCAATTTTGTAAGCCACTCCGTGTTTGCCCTTTCCCGGGAGGTGGCCTGGGTGGCCAGGTGGCAGGTCAATATCCTGCCGGCGAAGGTGGTCAAAACGGAAGCCGGCGGGCAAAGCTGGGTTGAGCAAAGCTTCGATACCTATGGATTTACGGAGGTGTTTGGGCTGCATTTTTTCGATGAATGGGATGGTTTCGCTTTTGGAAAGGCCAACGCCGACGGAGGAGAACGGCTCTATTTTTTCCTGACCAAGGATGGTGGAACGCATTGGGCCCGGGTGGAAGAATTTCCCGTCGAGTTGAATGAAGTTCAAATGATCTTTAATGTGGGCTCCAATTTTGCGGTGGTTGGAAACCGGATCTATATCCCGACTTCCTTCGGGCGCCTGCTGGTATCGGAAGGCCGCGGGTTGAGCTGGAGCATCCACACAACCCCGGTGGCCAACCTGCGGCCTACCAACGCTGTAGCCTTCCGGGATTCCCTGCACGGCCTGCTGCTGGCGGCAAGCGGGGCCGACGGGGCGCCCTTCCACCCGGCAGGCCCCAGTGGATTCAGGACCCAGGATGGAGGCTTGTCCTGGACGCCGATCCGGGTACCGAAAGACCTGGAAACCGTCAGTTATGTGCCTGGCTCCGGAGGCGTGTATATGGGAACCCGCGGATACCTGGGGGAACTGTACTACTACATTTCTAAGGATGACGGCAACAGCTGGCAAGAGTTCAGTTCTGAATCACTCCGAAATATACAGTTTACCGCCGCCGGGAGCGGCTGGGCAGTGGGGCGTTCCGATAGAGGCGCCTTGTACCGATGGGAAGGGCCTCCACTTGCCGCTGCCCTGGCGAGCGAACCGGTTCAGGCCTTGCCTTATTACGAAGGGTTCGAAAATGGCCATCCGCAGGATTATTACATCGAAGCAATGGGGGCCACTACCGATTTCGAACATGTGCTCGGATACTACCTCGAAACCCTGGGGGTTCCGGAACATGGAGGTTTTGCGGGCATAATGTTCAACAACTACTTCAGCATAACGCATTTTTGGAGCAGGCCTGCGCCATTTGGCGCGGGCTGCTTCGTTTGCGATATGGGCTTCAACTGGCCGTAAGATGTTTTAGAGCGGGAGGCAACGATATTATCCAATGCGGGGCTGATGTGGAAGGCCTCACCTTAGGTTGTTTTTATGCTTGCTCTTCAGCAAATAATTACAAAAAATTCATATCTTGCCCATCCTTCTGAAAATTTACTGCCCTTAAACGAAACAGCCTCTGAGTACCTGGGATATTCATTTCTGCTTTATCTCCTCCGTTATCAACTATACTCAACGGCAATAGGTTTTGTGCATTAGCCTGCCCCGCCCCTTAATCCCCTAAAGGGGCCCAACGCACAAATGCACAAAACCTATTGCAACACAGTATAAACAGATTCATTCTCATACATCCCAATCCACAGCCACTATGCGACCCATTAAAGCTTTGTTTTGCATTGCGTTCATGCTATTCACAGCCTCACTACTGCCTGCCCAGGCGCCCACCGTTCAGGACTGCCTGGGGGCAATTCCCATCTGCCAGCCGGTGTACACCGAAAACCAGGTGCTGCCCGGGGGCGGCAATTATCCCAATGAGGTCAACTCCTTCATCAGCTGCCTCGACGGCGAGGATTATTCCATCTGGTATACTTTTACCGTTCACGAGTCGGGCGATTTTGGTTTCGTGCTCACTCCCAATAATTCCCTCGACGATTACGACTGGGCGCTGTTCAACATCACCAATGCAGACTGCGACGACATCTACAACAACTCCAGCCTCCTGGTCAGCTGCAATGCTGCCGGAGGCACCGCTTTCAACCCCAATGCCTGTAGCGGCCCCACCGGCGCTACCGGCGCCTCTTCCTACGACATTCAGGGTGCGGGCTGTTTTTCCAACCCTCCCGGCTTTAGCGATGGCTTTTCTCCTTTCAACGACCTGATCCCCGTCACAGCAGGCAACACCTATGTGCTGATGGTTTCCAACTGGTCAGCCTCCACTTCCGGGTATTCCATCGACTTCGGTATTTCCGACGTCAATATCTTCGACTTCGAAGCGCCCGAGCTGGATGAACTCAACCTGCCCTCTTCCTGCAACGATAATTCCATCACCTTTACCTTCAGCGAGAACGTCGACTGCAGCACCATCTCGGAGGCCAATTTCACCCTCACCGGCCCGGGAGGAGAAAGTTATTCCATTGCCCTGGCCTCCACCATCTGCGATGCCGGTGGAGAGTACCACGACGCTTTTACCTTGTCCGTTTCACCGGCATTGGTGGATTCGGGTATGTATACGCTGGAAGTGATCTCCGAAGCACCCAGTCCGGTTACCGACGTGTGCGGCAACCCCTTGGCGTCCAGCAGCCATCCTTTCCTGCTGAATTCTCCCGGCTTGCCTTCCGTCGACCTGGGTGCGGACCAGGGCATCTGCAACGGGCAGTCGGTGCAACTCGACGCCACCAGCCCGCAGGCTACTTACCTGTGGCAGAATGGCTCTACATCGCCCACCTTGGCCGCAACGAGTTCCGGTACTTATGCGGTGACCGTCACCAACGCCTGCGGGCAGGCTTCCGATGCGGTGGAGATCAGCCTGCTCAGCGGGGCCCCGGTTGTGGCGTTGGGTGCGGACACTGCCTTATGCAATGGAACGCAGCTCGTGCTGGACGCCACCGCCGAAGAGGCTGCCTATCTGTGGCAGGACGGCAGCACCAGCCCTACCTACACCGTGGCTTCCGCGGGAAGTTACGCGGTGACCGTTACCAACGCTTGCGGCGAGGATACGGGTGAATTAACCATCACCTATACTGCGCCCCTTTCGGTAAGCCTGGACCAGGAATACAATGCCTGTGAAGGAGATGAAGTGACGCTGGACGTTTCCAATCCGTCCGCGGCCTATTTATGGCAGGACGGATCCACCAACCCGAATTTCCTGGTGAAGGAAGGCGGCGCCTACGCCGTGACCGTCACGAACGACTGTCAAACCCTGACGGCCAGTACGGTGGTCAACTTTATCGAGCTGCCTGTTGCCAGCCTGGGCGACGATGTTGCCCTTTGCGAGGGAGAAACACTGGCCCTGGATGTAACTCAAAATGGCGCTTCCTATCTATGGCAGGATGGCAGCTCGTCTTCCACGATAATGGTGACAGCCAGCGGCGCCTATTCCGTAACCGTCCTCAATGCTTGCGGAGAGGCTGAAGATGCTATTCAGGCCACCTATATCCCCCGTATTGGAGACATCGACCTGGGCGAGGCGCGTTACCTTTGCTCCGGCCGGGTGGTTTTCGATGTCAATGCTCACGACTTTGCCTCCTACCGCTGGCAGGATGGCAATAATCAGCCCCGGTACGAGGCTTCCCGCCCTGGCCTGTACGTGGTGGAGGTCTACAGCGATTGTGAAACGGTGGTGGATTCGGTGACGCTGTTCGAATGCGAGTTTTGCAATGTCTATATCCCCAATGCCTTCTCTCCCAACGACGACGGCCGCAACGACCTTTTCCTTCCCCAGCCCGCCTGCGAAATGATGGACTACGAGTTCCTGGTTTTCGACCGCTGGGGCAACCAGCTCTTTGCTTCGAATAACCCCAGGGAGGGCTGGGACGGCCGGTCGAAAGGTAAAACCCTTCCTGCCGGCGTTTACGCCTGGGCGCTGTCTTATACCGTCGAGGCCAATGGACAGATGGAGAAGCGGAGTACGATGGGGGATATTGTACTGGTGCGGTAGGTGAATGTAAACTTATTTTACTCCAGGTAACTATCTTAGCCCCTTAATTCTAACCAAACCAAAACCGCCATGCCCAACCCAAATACCCGCCTGGAGCACGACCTGCTCGGCGAGATGCAGATCCCTGCCGAAGCCTATTACGGCATTCAGACCCAGCGCGCCCTGGAAAACTTCCAGATCAGCGGTGTCAGGCTTTACTTCTTCCCCGAACTCATCGAGGCGCTGGCGGAGGTAAAACTCGCCGCTGCTCTGGCCAACCACGAGCTGGGCTTCCTGCCTACACCCATCAAGGATGCCATCGAGGGGGCCTGCCGGGAGATCATGGCCGGGCGCTGGCACGATCAGTTCCAGGTAGATATGGTGCAGGGCGGCGCCGGCACCTCCACGAATATGAATGCCAACGAGGTGATCGCCAACCGGGCGCTGGAATTGATGGGGCGTCAAAAAGGAGAATACCCGTACTGCCACCCCAACGACCATGTCAACCTCTCGCAATCGACCAACGACGCCTATCCCACTGCGCTGAAGATCGCTCTGATCAAAAGTAAGAACAGCCTGGAAAAGGAACTGAAGGCCCTGATCAAAAGCTTCCGGAAGAAGGGTAAACAGTTCGCCCCTATCATCAAGATCGGGCGCACCCAGTTACAGGACGCCGTGCCCATCAGCCTGGGCCAGTCCTTCGATGCCTTTGCTGTGACCCTGGAGGAGGAAGTGCAGCGGCTGGAACACAACGCCCGCCTTTTCCTGGAGGTGAACATGGGGGGCACGGCTATCGGCACCGGCATCAACACCTCCCCCCTCTACGTCAGGTCGGTCGTCGCTCACCTCCGGAATATTACCGGATACAAGATTGTCAAGGCCAAGGACCTGATCGAAGCCACGCAGGATACCGGCGCTTTCATCATGTTCTCCTCCGCGGTCAAGCGCCTGGCCGTCAAGCTGTCCAAGATCAGCAACGACCTGAGGCTGCTGTCCTCCGGCCCGCGTGCCGGCTTCAACGAGATCAACCTGCCGCCCATGCAGCCTGGTTCCTCCATTATGCCCGGCAAAGTCAATCCGGTCATCCCTGAGGTGGTCAACCAGATCGCTTTCAAGGTGATCGGCAACGACCTGGCCGTCACCCTGGCGGTCGAGGCCGGCCAGTTGGAGCTCAACGCCTTCGAGCCCATCATGGCGGCCAGCTTGTTCGAGTCGATTTCCATGCTGAAGAACGGGATGCGCACCCTGAGAGAAAAATGCATCGACGGCATCACCGCCAATGCGGAAGTATGCAGGCAGGCGGTGCGCAACAGCATCAGCATCGTTACGCTCCTCAATCCGATTTTGGGTTACGAAACCTGTTCGGCCCTTTCGAAGGAAGCGCTGAAGACGGGAAAGAGCCTGTACGGCCTGGTGCTGGAAAAGGGGCTGATGACAGATGCGGAGCTGGACGAGGCGCTACAGCCGGAAAAGATGATCCGCCCGCAGTTGTAACTCCTAACGGGCCACTTTAAAGTGGCCCGTTAGGAGTAAGAGCAGCCGTGTTCCTTCCGGCAAGGGTTGTTGCCGCCGATAAATCGGTTATCTCACTCAAAAATCCCACTCGAAAGATACCGGTCCCCCCGGTCGCAAACAATAAATACGACCACTCCTTCCTCCAATTCTTCCGCCAGTTTGGCCGCAGCGGCGCAGGCCCCGCCGCTGCTCATGCCGGCGAAGACGGCTTCCTCCTGTGCCAGCCGGCGCATCATGGTGGTGGCCTCGTCCTGGGAGACGTCGATGATGCGGTCCACTCGTTCCGGTTCAAATATCTTCGGAAGGAATTCGGGTGACCAACGCCGGATGCCCGGAATGCGGGAGCCGTCGGTAGGCTGTACGCCGACGATCTGCACGCCGGGGTTTTGCTCCTTGAGGAAGCGGGAGGTGCCCATAATGGTGCCGGTAGTGCCCATAGAGGAGACGAAGTGGGTCACTTTCCCCTCGGTATCGCGCCAGACCTCCGGGCCGGTGGTACGGTAGTGTATACCCCAGTTGTCGGGGTTGGCAAATTGGTTGAGCATCAGGTAGCCGCCGCCGGCCACCATCTCGTCGGCCAACTGGCGGGAGTACTCGATGCCTCCTTTTTCGGGAGGGGTGAGAATGACTTCCGCGCCGTAGGCACGCATGGCCTGTGCCCGCTCAGCGGTGGAATCTCCCGGGAGGAGCAGGGTGATCTCCACCCCGAATTTGCGGGCGATCATGGCCAGTGCGATGCCCGTATTGCCGCTGGTGGCCTCGATGAGGCGCATGCCGGGCTGGAGCTCGCCCCGGTCGAGCGCCCCCTTTATCATCCCATAGGCGGCCCGGTCCTTGACGCTGCCGCCGGGGTTCTGTCCTTCGAGTTTGCCAAAGACGCGTACGCCGGGCTTTTTAATAATGGTTTCGATCTCAACGAGAGGTGTATTTCCGACGAGTTGGAGAACGGTGCTCATAAGGTTTTTTTGCTTTTTACCTTTTTTAGTAGATATTTAGAAAATGCCTGGTAACAGCAGAAAGTTCGCCAGAAAAAGATTAAACCTATGTATCCCAGCTGTGAAATCCGTTGGTTTTTTGCAGGGCCTCCCGAAGGCCTTCTGGCCTGGTTCGATTCCCTCGGTATGCGGTTCGATGGCCCGGCGGGCGCCCAAAGGGTAGACCATTATCTCCTGATCGCCAATGGGGATAATATGGGCATTAAGCTGCGGGAGGGCAACGTTGAGGTAAAGCATCGGACAGCGCGTCTGGGAGAGTGGGATTTCCCTGATATCGATGCCAAAGGCATGGCCGAGCACTGGATCAAATGGAGTTTCCGGTTAGACCAAGCGGATGCCCTTTCCCAACACCTCATCCGGGAAGGCCGGCCGGAGTGGATCGCCGTAGCCAAAGAACGGCTGGGGTATACCTACCATTTTCAGGAGGGAGGCCCCGCCCTCCGGCTGCCTCTGGGCAATTGGGCGCCGGAAGGTTGCCAGGTGGAACTCACGAGGATCGGCGTCCGGGGAAAAGCTTTTTACACCTTTGGTTTAGAGTCCTTCAGCGATAATGGCCAGTTGGAAAGAAACCTGAAAATGGGGGCGGAGGCCGTCTTTCCCGCTTTTAGGAAATGGGGTGTGGAGAGTGGTTGGCCTCAGCCGGAGCTGGAGTTCAGGGGCGGCGTATCGATGGGGTATCCCGCCTTTCTGCTCGGCCATTTGCAGGTAGAATGATCTAGAAGCATCCTAATCGATCCTAATAGATCAGTGTACTATTGTCCTGGGGGAGGCTCTACCCCTTCACCACGCCCAACGGGCGCAACTTCACCACCTTCTTTGCGATCCCCGCCTGGTGCACAGTTTCCACCACGAGGTCCACGTCTTTGTAGGCGATGGGCGCTTCCTCGGCCACTCCGCGGTGGGAACCGGCCTGAATATAGATGCCTTTTTCCTTCAGTTCGCGGATCAGTTTGGGCGCATCGACCTGTTTCTTGGCGCCGCGCCGCGACAGCCGCCGTCCGGCTCCGTGACAGGTGGAGCCAAAGGAAGAAACCATACTCTCATCCGTTCCGGACAGCACATAGGAAGCAGTGCCCATGCTGCCGGGGATCAGCACCGGTTGGCCGAAGGGGCGGTAGGCTTCGGGCAGCTCTCCGTAATGGGGCCCGAAAGCCCGGGTGGCGCCCTTGCGGTGAACGATGACTTTCATTTTTTCCCCGTCTATCACATGGTCTTCGATCTTGGCGATGTTGTGGGCAACATCGTACATCAGTTTCAGCTCGCCCCCGGCCTTGCCGAATACGTTGCTCCATGCCTTGCGGCATTCCGCCGTGATCACCTGGCGGTTGCACCAGGCGAAATTGGCGGCAGCACACATGGCCTTGAAGTAGTCCTGGCCTTCGGGAGAGCTGAGCGGCACGCAGGCCAGTTCCCGGTCGGGCAGGCTGATCCCGTACTTGGGCATGGCGCCCATCATGATGCGCAGGTAGTCGGTGGCCACCTGATGGCCCAGCCCGCGCGACCCCGTATGGATGAGGATGGTAATCTGGTGGAGTTTCAGCCCGTAGGCGGCGGCAGCCTCTTCGTCGAAAACCTGGCCAACGCGCCCCACCTCGACAAAATGGTTGCCAGAACCGATGGTGCCGAGCTGGTCGCGTCCCCGTTTTTTAGCCGGATCCGAAACCTTTCCCGGGTCGGCATCCGGCAGGCAGCCGTGGCTTTCGGTATATTCCAGGTCGGCCGGGGCGCCGTGCCCGTGCTCGACTGCCCAGGCGGCGCCATTGCGCAGTACCTGATCCATTTCCTTGGCCGATAACTTTACGAAGCCGCCTTTACCCATGCCCGAAGGCACCTGGCGGTACATCTCTTTAGACAGTTCCTCCAGCCGGTGTTTGACCTCGTTGTAGGAAAGGTCCGAGATAAGTAACCGAACGCCACAGTTGATATCATAGCCGATGCCGCCCGGAGAGATCACGCCGTCCGGATAGCGCGTAGCAGCCACTCCGCCGATGGGGAATCCGTAGCCTTCGTGCACATCCGGCATCACCATAGACGCCTTGACGATGCCCGGCAGGGTAGCCACATTGGCCAGTTGCTCGAGCGAACGGTCGTTGAGGATGGCGTCCAGCAACTCTTCCAACGCATACACGCGGGCGGGTACCCGCATATCCGGGCGGGTTTCTTTAGGGAGCTCCCAGAGATAGTCCTGCAGTTTGGTGAGCTGGTTTTTTTTAATGGACATAAATGCTTCTGGTTTCTTTTAAAGTTCGGATAAGCCGTAGAAAACCGTTACTTTTATAATCGTTATTTTCATAATGATTATAAAAGTAATGATTATATTTGTAACGATCTTTCCTCTGTTTACGGTTCTTTAACCCTCGCCCGGGGCAATCCGTTCCAAGCCGGGCGTTTTTTCCGGTAGGATTTTTTTAAATATCAAAAATGAGCGGTGTTTCCCATTGTCCCTGATTATTCTGTTGGACATTGGCCTCGTGGTAGGTCACCGCCTTGATATCTTCTTCAAAACCATTGGCCGGGCGGCCGGCGATATGGGCCTGCAGGTGGGTGGGGTTCAGTTCCAGTATGGTGAGCTCGCAGAAAACAGCTTTGTGTTCATGGGCCAGGGTCAGCACATCGGACAGGAAATCGATCAGCAAGGTTGTATCATCCATTGAGCTTACCGTAACCATTTGATTGATGATACAGGGGCAGGGTTTCCGGCAGGCGTCGGGTTTGATGATCTGGTTCATCGCTTCGAAGCCTGCCTGGAAGAGTTCCTCCCTGCTGTCGGCCTTGAGATGGAGCCGGATGTCGGCAGTGTGCGAAAGGTGTTCTATAGTGTACATGGCTGTTAATATAACTATTCCTCCGGCAAAACTACTGCAACCTCACTTTACTTTTTGACCGCTTTTACCACCACAAAGGAACCTTCCCCATGGCCCGGCACGGGGTCCTGTAGGGTATCGATATTTTCCAGTTCTCCGAAAAGAGTTTGGTTGAAGTCAAAGTCTTTGAAGCCAGCTTTTTTCATCATCTCCTGTACGCGTTTCACACTATAGAAAGTGGCATGGCGGTAGAAGGTGCTCTGATGCCTCCGGGCTTCGTAGGACCGTGCGATGGCTCCGTCCTTATCAAGAAAACCAACGATCAGGGTGCCTCCCGGCTTCAGCACACGGTAGGCCTCCATGAAGGCTTCCGGGGCCTTATCGAAGTGGCAAATGGTGACCATCAGCACAAAATCGAAGTGAATATCCCGGTAGGGCAACTGCTCCGCTTTACCATTGACGACCTCGACACCCCTCCGAACAGCCCGTTTGGCCATCTCTTCGGAGGGCTCAATGCCTTCTTTGATGCCAAGTGGTGCCGCGTAACGCCCGGTGCCTACGCCTACTTCCAGGCCCAGCAGGTTCTCGGGGAGGGACAACATTTGCTGGCGCAGGGCCGCTAATTCGGACTCGTACACGAACGGGTATCTTTCAAACCATTCGTCGTATTCCGCCACATGCCTTTCAAATGGTGCGATTTGTAGCATATTACTTTGGATTTTTGATGATCACATGGAGGCGGCCAGTTTTTCGGGCGGGCAGACAATTTCCCCTTAAAAATTATTACATTTCATCACAACGGCCAATGAGGTTACTCAGTAAGAGGGTTGACTTTTGTCAGGGATCGATCAAGGAACAGGAAACCTCCCAACCTCCCAACATCCCAACATCCCAACATCCCAACCCTAAACCTCCACCTTCTGCCGCACATACCCGTCGTAATAGATGCGGGAGTGGGGCGGCACGCTTTTGGTGAGCCACACACTGCCGCCGATTACGCTATCGTGGCCGATGACGGTATCGCCGCCGAGGATGGTGGCGCCGGCGTAGATCACCACGCGATCTTCGATGGTGGGGTGCCTTTTGGTCTTGGCCATTTCCTTGGCCACGCTGAGTGCGCCCAGCGTGACGCCTTGATAGAGCTTTACGTCGTTGCCGATCTCTACGGTCTCGCCGATGACGATGCCGGTGCCGTGGTCCATGCAGAAGCTTTCGCCGATCCTGGCGCCGGGATGGATATCAATACCGGTGATGCTGTGTACATGCTCGGTTAGGATTCGGGGGATGAGCGGCACTCCCAGGCGGTGGAATTCATGCGCCAGCCGGTATACAGCAGTGGCTTTAAACCCCGGATAGGTGCGGATGACCTCCGTTTTGCTCACTGCCGCAGGGTCGCCGCGCAACAGCGCCTCCGCATCGGTGTGCAGCAACTGGTGGACGACAGGCAGCTGATCGAGAAAAGAATTTTCCAGTTCTTCGGCCGGTGCGGGCAGCAGGTCCTCCATGGTTTCCAGCAGCGTGAACAATTCGAACTTCAATTGGCGGTAATGCTGTTCCAGTTCCCGGCGGCTGTTGTACCGGAGGTTGGCCAGTTCGGGAAATAGCACCATCAGAAGGCCATCCAGCCAGTTGCATACGGCTGAAGGCGAGGGAATGCGCTGGGCATTCTGATGGGAGGAATAAAGTTTATCGATGAACTGGTTCTCTTCCATATCACAGGGCTTATACCAATTTTGAAATGCGAAGTCGTCGGACACGAGCGGAGCGGCTCACCTTAGTAAGCCGGAACCACCAACAGCCTATTATTCAAACAATTACCGAAATTCGAATAGGACGTTTTTTCAAAAACAGCATTATTTTTTTGATTTGCTCTTAATAAAAAACGGAAGGAAGGGAAAAAGTTGCGCTGATCAGAATAGTTTTGGCGCATGGCCCGTTCCCGACATACTTTAAAGGCAGAAACGGTTGGGTTCCTTCAGGGTGTAATTCATACCATCGGTTCATCTTGGACAGTAGCGCTCATAACCCCTTCAAAAGATCTCCGATCTTGTCCTGTACCCCTCCTCTTATCCGAGCCTGCATCTCCGGATATTCTTCCCTGGAATAGGTGCGGATGAACTGCCCGTTCAGCAGATGGCTAATGGCGTCGCAGGTGTTGGTGAGGGTCTCCATAATGTGGGAAGAGAGCAGGATGTACTGCCCCTGCCTGCGCAGGTGGCTCAACACCTGATAGAGCACCTCACTGCTTTCCAGGTCAATGCCGTTAAAGGGTTCGTCCAGAATGAGTACTTTGCGGCCGGTTGCCAGCGCACCCATCAGGGCCAGCTTTTGTTTCATGCCTGAGGAGTAGGTGTCGGCCAGTTGGTCAAGAGGAAGATGGAAAAGCATGTTCCACCCATTGATGTCAAAGTCGGGGTTGGAAACGGCACACAGGCGCAGGTGCTCTCTTCCGGTGAGCATGGGGTAGAAGAAGCTTTCCGTCTCCAGGTAGGCCATGTCGGCCTGATTCAGAGGCCTGCCCTCCAGTGTACAAGCGCCGGATCGCCGGGGTACCCTGCCGAAGATGGCTTCGAAGAAGGTCGTCTTGCCCGCTCCGTTCATACCGAGTACCCCATGTATGCTTCCGGGGCCTACTTTCAGGGATGCTCCCTGCAATACCTGGTGATCTCCGTAAGAAACGCTGATGTCCTGGATGTCCAGCATAAGATCTTGTTGTAAGCCTCCGCCTGTAGGGCTGGCGCGGCTAAATGGTTAAAGATTAAAAAATCCTACTCTTCGCTTTCCGGAAAAGTAAGGCAAGATACACCAAACAGGCCGGAGCAATAAACGGAATGATCAGCCCGAGAGCGAACAGCCCCGCTGTCAGGCTGTTGTGGACTTTTCGCCTGCCCGGCCAGTAATGGGCATATTTATACAAAATGGAATAAGCCAGGAATAGCTGGGCGGCCAGCAAGGCCAAAAGCATGAGATACCATACTTCGGATGAGAAGATGAAAAATACTACCATCAGAGGAAGAAAAGCCGCCAGCAAAAGGGCCGCGTGCAGGCCCAGCTTGCGCCACAAGCCGTTGGGCCGGGAAAAGAAGGGCGCCATCAGCTCTTTCGGCTCACAGTCTTCAAATACGCCGGGCAGCAGGATAGTGATCAAAATAACGGACAATAAAGGGGCGCCGGTATACGCGCCAAACACCAGCCCCGGCAGGTAAAAAAAGAACCACCACCACCCGTAGCGCCTTAACCCTGCGCGCCATTCGAAAGCCAGGACAGGAATGAAACCCAACTTCCATGGCTGCCTGTTGTAGCCAATTCTCCCTTTCCATTGTGGCAGAAAAGAGAGAGCCAGAGCAGATCCCATTGTAATGCCTATGGCTTCGTAATGCCCGAAAAGTATCGCCACTGGCACAACCAGCAACAACGAAAGCAGGGCATACTCCACAAAGAGGATCATCCTGAACGGGAAGCCCTGTTTTTCCAGAAAGAACAGGTCCTGGCGATTGAAGTGGATCGCAAACACCGGAAGCAGTATGGCTCCGGCAACTATTCCTGCCGATTGCTTGCCCAGGGAAGACAACATACTCAGGTAGAACACTACTACCAAAGGCATCCCCAACAACCATAGGGCGCCTACACTTTTTACCGACCTCCAGGCTTGCCGAAGCCGGATCTCCAGTATCAATGCAATGGGCCGAAGCATGCCATAAAGATAACATAATGGCCGAAGGCCCTCAGTCCGCCATTATTATTTTTTTAGAACATTTGTTCTAAATTGATAAAACGGGTACCTTTGTTCCAAAAAGATCACCCATGAAAAAGGACACTTCAATTGCCATCACAGGGGGCGGGATCGGCGGCCTTACTACTGCCATAGCGTTGCACCAGCAGGGGTTCGGCCCCATCGTTTACGAGGCGGCCCCGGAATTGCGGCCGATCGGGGCCGGCATTACGCTGGCCATCAACGCTATGCGGGTTTTAAAAAAGCTGGGCTTACTGGAAAGAGCTATTCAGCTCGGCCACCGGATCGAAGAGCTCTGGATCACCGATAGGCGCCTGCATCCCATCAACCGGACGGTGCTGCGCCCGCTCATCGAGGAGTTTGGCGTCCCCAACCTGGGCATCCACCGGGGGGCATTGCAGCAACTGCTGTTGGAAGCGCTGCCGGCCGAAGTGGTTCAGGTGGGCAAAAGCCTCCGGCAAGTGGAGGAAAAGAAAGAGGGCGTGGCTCTTCATTTTGAAGACGGGGCCCAAGCGGTGGCGAATATACTGATCGCTGCCGATGGTATTCATTCTACCGTTCGGCGGCAGCTCTTTCCCGCTTGTCGGCAGCGCAGTTCCGGGCAGGTATGTTGGCGGGGCGTGTGCCGGCCGGACACCGGGCCGTGGCGCCACCGAGGTACAGAAGCATGGGCTCCCGGCAAGCGCTTTGGCATTGTACCCATTGCCGAAAATACCATCTACTGGTTTGCCGTGGCCAATGAAAAGCCAGGCCAGGACTGGGCCGGCCTTACCCGGGAGGGACTGTTGGAGGCCTTCCGGCCTTTTTCCCACCCGGTGCTGGAACTAATAGAACACACGCCGGCCGATCAGATCATCTACAGTGCAATCAGCGACCTGGAGCCATTGCCCCGTTGGTTTTCCGGCAGAACTGTCCTGTTGGGGGACGCAGCCCACGCTACTACCCCTAACATGGGGCAGGGCGCCTGTCAGGCCATAGAGGACGCCTATTCTTTGGCCGGGTTCTTGTCGGCTTTGCCCTACCCCCAGGCTTTTTCCGAGTACCAAAACCTGCGCAAAAAGCAGGCGGACAGCATCGTCCGCCAAAGCCGCCGCCTGGGACGGATGGCGCAGCTGGACAGTTCCGCGTTGGGATACTTGCGCAACCACCTTATGAGCTTGGTGCCTAACGCCTTGGCCCTGCGCAGCCTGCGGGAGGTGTTCAAAGGCAGCGCTCACCAGGAAATGTGATTCCGTTTACCCTGAAAAACAGAAAATTCCTATATTTAAGCGCCCAACAATAAAATCCATTTCTATTACGCCCTGCCATCAACTTTACCGATTCCCGTAAATCCGGCTTATCCTGTTGTTGCCGTCATCAGGAGGCATCCAGGCCTTGCATTGAAAAAATAAAGTAGTATAAACTCATTTGTTCAACAAAAACGGACTTAGTATGAACCGTAAACTTTACAACTTTCTACTGCTGGCATTGGCTTTCCTGCCTTTTGCCCTCACTGCCCAGATGGATACCTTGCTCTTTGAAGATTTTCAGGATGATATTATCGGCGATGATGCGGAAGCATTGGCCATTTTCCCTCAAGGGAACGATACCACTTGGGTAAATTACGATGCAGACTACCTGCAGGACGCAAACGACCGGCCGCAAAGTTGGTATACTTCACTAGATTTTGCCCAGGGATTGCAGGATTCCATCGCACCAACGGATACTGCTATCGTCCTGGCCAGTTCTTCCTGGTTACAGGGTTTCCTCGATGGCAACCGGAATTGGGTGATCACTCCGCCAATTGAGATCCTTGACAACCAGGCCACTTTGCACTGGAAATCTGCCCCTTATCAAGGGCCTCGATACACGGATGGCTATTCTGTACTTGTTTCAACGGATATGAACTTCCCGGAATCCTTTACCGACACCTTATTCCGGGCAAAACAAATGATCCCGCCGCTACCAGCAGGAGCTTCAGACCCGGCACTCAATGCGCTTCAGGTGGATAGCTTTTTGTTTGCGCCTGAAAACGGATACCTGCATGCCGATGGGTATACCCTGACGGATTACTACATTCTGGACGAGCCTGATGACAATCTTTATATAGGAGTCCTTGAACCTCATAGTGCTGATCTTGCTACTTACAGCGGGGAAACAATTTACATCGCCTTTGTCCATGATTCGGATGATGATAACCTGATCTCCATCGACGACATCCTCGTTATGGGCAATGTAGTCAGCTCTGCCGAAGAGCCCCTGGCTGCCGATATCCGCCTGGTTACCTACCCCAACCCGGTAGATAACTTCCTCAACGTCCTCTTCCGCCTGGAAACGCCCACCATGGTGCGCACCGGCCTGTACGATATGGACGGACGGCAGGTGTTGTCCATGGCCTCCGAAGGGCGCCAGGTGGGCGAGCAGAACCTGAAGGTGAGCCTCCGCCTCCTTCCCGCCGGCGCCTATAACCTGGTGCTCGACATCGAAGGGCACCTTTATACCAGAAAGGTAGTGAAGCGGTAAAGGGGGAGCTGAACCTTCGGCGTCTTGAAAGCCCGGGTTTTATCCGGGAGTAGTAATGCCGATGGTTATAGCATCGTATTGTTGTATGGCTATATTGTTAACTTGCAGTTGGTTTGAGGGAGTAAGTATTGCCCGGAACAATATAACCGTATAGCCATACATCAATACCATTATGATCGAAGCCCGGCACCTCTCCAAACGCTATGGAGATTTCACTGCAGTAGACGACGTGTCTTTCCGCCTGGAACCGGGACAAACCCTGGCCCTGATCGGCCCCAGCGGATGCGGCAAGACAACCACCCTGAAGATGGCCAACCGCCTCATCCGGCCGACGGCAGGCAGCGTATGGGTCAACGGCAAAGATGTAGCCGAACAGCCCCTGGAGGATATGCGCCGCCGTATGGGTTACGTCATTCAGGATATTGGCCTTTTTCCGCATTATACGGTAGCACAGAACGTCGGGGTAGTCCCCCGCCTGTTGCGCTGGGCGCCCGCGAGGATACGCCAGCGGGTAGGGGAGTTGCTGGAACAGCTGGGCCTGCCGCCCGGCCAGTTCCTTGAAAAGTACCCTCACCAGCTTAGCGGAGGGCAGCAGCAACGGGTAGGCATCGCCCGCGCTCTGGCTGCCGACCCGCCCATCATTCTGATGGACGAGCCCTTCGGCGCCCTCGACCCTCTTACCCGCCAGCAGGCACGTCGTGATTTCCGCGAGGTGGAAGCCCTAAAGAACAAGACGATCATTATGGTGACCCATGACATCGAGGAGGCTTTTGAGATGGCCTCCCTCATCGGGTTGCTGAAGGGCGGGCGGATGCAGCAGCTCGGCCCGCCGGAAGCCCTGCTGCTGGAGCCCGCCAATGGTTTCGTACGGGAGTTCCTGGCGGAAAAGGCGGGCCAGCTAGAGTTACAGTCCATCACTCTGGCCAGCCTTTTTCCAAGGTTGAGACAGGAGGAACCCGTCGGGGCTCCCATACTGGAGCTTGCGCCTCACACGCCATTACTCTATGCCATTCACCACCTGGCAAAGGAAGGGCGGCACACCTGGGGTGGTACGCAGCTATCAGGAAGCCGGCGATATTTTCAACTGGATGAATTGTTTCACCTCTTCCGTCAAACGCTGGCGCCATGGAGCAACTAAAACTACTGGTAGAATTCATGGCCGACAACCAGGCAAAGCTGTTGGAACAGGTGCTGGAACACATTGGGCTTACGTTTATTTCCCTCTTGCTGGCTGCTCTGGTAGCCATGCCGCTGGGCATTCTGATCACCCGGCGGCAGCGGTTGGCAGGCAGTTTTCTGGGGCTGGCGGGCATCCTGCAAACGGTGCCCAGTATTGCCCTGCTGGGTTTCCTGATCCCCATACTGGGCATCGGGGTGAAACCCGCGATTGTAGCCCTGTTCTTATACGCCCTGTTGCCCATTCTGCGCAATACCTATACCGGCATACAGGAAGTGGATGCCTCCGTGAAGGAAGCGGCCCTGGGCATTGGCCTGTCTCAGGGGCAGCTGCTGCGGCAGGTGGAGCTGCCCCTGGCCCTGCCGGTGATCTTCGCCGGCCTGCGGACTGCTACGGTGATCAATGTGGGCGTGGCGACGCTGGCAGCCTACATTGGCGCCGGCGGGCTGGGTGAGTTCATCTTTGGCGGTATCGCCCTCAACAATACGGCCATGATCCTGGCCGGGGCTTTGCCGGCGGCGGCACTGGCGGTCTTGTTCGACCAGCTACTGGCGCTGTTGCAACGGGGTAAAGTGGGCAACTTCCGCAGGAAAGGCCCGGTGCTCCTGGCCGCGGTAGCGCTATTGTCCTCTGCTTATTTCTGGCCACAGGCCTACGCCCCCGGATGGAAGGCGGGTTTTCCCCCCGAGTTTATGGGCAGAAAAGACGGTTACCGCAACCTGGTGGAAACCTACGGGCTGCAGTTCAATACCACCGTACTCAACAACGCCTTGATGTATTCGGCCTTGAAGGAAGGAGAAGTGGATGTCATCAGCGGATACTCCACCGACGGCAGGGTCAAAGCTTACGAACTGGCCATCCTGGAGGATGACCGCCACGCCTTTCCTCCTTATTACTGTACCCCCATCCTGCGCAGGGGCCTGATGGAGGAGCACCCGGAAGTGGTGGAAGCCCTGAACCTGCTGGCCGGCAGGATCGGCGATTCCACTATGGCCCTGCTCAATTACCGGGTAGATTTTGAACATGAAAGCCCGGATGCGGTGGCCAGAGACTTCCTCATCGCACATGGATTGTGGCGGCCCGACCGTACCCAGGGCGGCGAAACCCTGATCATCGGGTCCAAGATCTTTTCCGAGCAGTATATACTGGTGGAACTATTCAGCCAGCTCATCAACGGTTATACCGACCTGGATACCGACGCGCGCCCGGGGCTGGGCGGCACCAAGATCTGCTTTGACGCCCTGGTGGCCGGAGAAGTAGACCTTTACCCGGAATATACAGGTACCGGCCTGCAGGTATTGTTGAATACCCCTGATAGCGTTGCCCGGGAGATCATCACCGATGCCGATGCGGTGTACGGTTATGTCAAAAAGCAGTTTAAGGAACAGTATGGTATCGACTGGCTGCTCCCTTTGGGCTTTAACAATACCTATGCATTGATGATACGAGAGGAAATGGGCACAAAGCTGAGACTGGAACGAGTGAGTGATTTGGCGTGGTAAAGGTACTTTCACACTTTTACACTTTCACACCTTTACACATTTCTTATCTTTACCCCCCATATGAATTTCGAACGCTTCATAGCACGGCGGGTCGCCGCTTCCGGGCAGCAATCCTTTTCCCGGCTCATCCTGCGGATAGCAGTGGTGGCCGTAGCGCTCAGTGTGGCGGTCATGATCTGTTCCAATGCGCTGATCGCCGGGTTCAAGAAAGAGATCAGCACCAAGATCTTCGGCTTCTGGGGACACATCCACATTACCGATACGGACATCAACCGGTCTCTGCTGGAGGCCTATCCCATCAGCAAGGAGCAGCCTTTTTACCCTGCCCTGGACAGTATCCGCCGCCTGGAATACATGCAGGAGGAGGAATGGCTGGGGCGCCCGGTTACGCGTCGTAAAGAAACCCGGGGCGGCATCCATCATATCCAGGTTTTTGCCATCAAACCCGGCATTATCGAAGCCGGCAAGAAAAAAGACAAGGAGATCGAAGGCATCATTCTGAAAGGAATAGGGGAGGACTTCGACTGGTCATTTATGGAGCAGTACATCAAGCGGGGCCGCCCGATCGCCCTGCCCGACTCTGCCATGTCGGATGAGATCCTCATTTCGGATCAAACGGCGGCACGGCTGCAGGTAGACACCGGCGACACCTTTATCGTACACTTTGTGGAGCAGGGCGAACAGTTAAAGCGGCGCTTTACGGTCAGTGGCGTTTACCGCACCGGCCTGGAGGAATACGACCGCAAGTTTGCCCTGGTAGATATCCGGCAGATCCAGCGCCTGCTGGGGTGGGAGGAGGATCAGGTAAGCGGCTTCGAAGTGTTTATCGACGACATCGACGACCTGGTGCCGATCACGGAGTATATCTATTTTGAAGAACTACCTCCCGAACTGTACGCGGAGACCATACGGGAGAAGCTGCCCGAGATCTTCGATTGGCTCGACCTCCAGGACATCAACGAAGTGGTGATCCTTTCCCTGATGATCATCGTGGCCATCATCAATATGATCACCGCTTTGATGATCCTCATCCTGGAGCGCACCAATATGATCGGTATTCTCAAAGCGCTGGGCACCACCAACTGGGGTATCCGCAAGATCTTCCTCTACTATGCAGCCTATATCATCGTGGTGGGGCTCCTGTGGGGCAACCTCATCGGCATCGGCCTGTGCCTGTTGCAGGAACGCTTTGAGTTCATTACGCTGTCGGAGGAGAATTATTACCTCAGCACCGCTCCGATCGACCTCAATTTCTGGCCTATCCTGCTGCTCAACCTGGGCACTCTGGCCGTCACGCTTTTCTTCCTCATCATACCCTCCTATCTGGTAACCAGTATCAGCCCGGTAAAGGCCATTCGCTTTAAATAAGCAGCCGAAAGGGCGGCTGCAGAACAGCGGTTCGAACAAAACCTTAAAATGGTTTCGTTTTCTTCACTATTCTGCAGCCTGCCAAAAAGCAGTAATCCTTTCTGCGGCCGTTACCGCTCTACCCTAAACGAGCCGGTTTGCAACCCGTACCCATCGATATAGAGCGTTGCAATGTACAAGCCGTTAAGGTATTGATCCAACTGCAACTCCAGTGGCCCTGCCGGTACTTCTGCCAGCCGGCGTTCTTCAACCAGCTGTCCCTGCAGGCTGAAGATACGCAGTACGGCGGCCTTCCCGGAGTAGGCGTCCAGCCCGAAATGAACGGTCTGGTTTGCAGGATTGGGATAGATATTCAGCCCTTGTTTTACCTGCTCTGCTGCGCCCTTCTCTGCTAAGGCAGCAAAAGGAGCTGTCGATGATGGCCGTTCCGGGGCCTGCCCGCAGAGCTCCGCAGTTTCATTGATACAATGCATGGCGTCGGTAAGGGCTCCGAACGGTACCGGGCCAACGATGTTGCCCAGGGCCAGGTTCGCCAGCCTCAGGAGGTTATTGACCGACGGATTGTTACCGAGAAACTGATTGAGGACCGGATGGAATCCACAGTCCAGTCCGGAAAGGCGGGTGTTGCCCAGTTGGGGGTCGAGGCGGACATGGATCGTAAGCAGCAAGGCTTCCGCCAGCAGAGGATTGTTTATTTTTCCTTCCGGAGAAAGCTGGATGCCGCTTTGGCAATCTTCGCCGTCCACTACGCGCTGCGCCCTTGGTAAGGAAGCCGGGTTGCCGCCTACACCGGGCAGCCAGTTGAGTATGCATCCTGCACCCTCTTCCGTGATACTCAGGGTGTGTCGGGAATATCCCAGGAGGATCGGGTCATTATTCCCATCCCCATTCAGGTCCATGGATAATGCCTCTTCGAATACCTCAGCCGCAGTAGTAATGATAATCTGGCGGCAGGAAGAACTATTCCCCCCGGCATCGGTAGCAGTAAAAGTCCGTTCCAGGGTACATTCAAGATCGCAGCCACTGTCCGCTATGGCATCGGAAAAATCGATGGCAGGCGCCGGGTCGCAGTTGTCGGTAGCTGTGGCCATTCCCGTGAGGGAGGGGGCGGTGGGAGCATTGCACGAAATGCTGATATTCTCCGGGCAACTAATTTTGGGAGGGGAATCATCCAGGATAGTTACCATAGTGTTACAGGAACTGACGGCGCCAGCGGCATCCTCCACGATCAGGGACACCAAATGGCTTCCTGCCTGCGAGCAATCAAAAGAGCCCTGGCTTAGGCTGAGCGAAAATTCATCGCCATCGGGGTCGAAACTACCGCCATCCAGTTGGGCGGGGTCGAGGCTGGCCGTTCCGGATTCATCCAGGGCAATGGTGACAGGAGTGCTGATGCAAAGCGCTTCCGGCGCCGCGTTGAGCAGGATGCAACGGAAACTGGCTATCCCATCCTCTGGCAGAGCTATTGAGCCCCCGGCCGAGATCGATGGGTTGATGGCCATTGGGTGGACGAAGCTGCCGCCACCGCCGCCGCGGCCGGTCGTCCCACCGCCACCCCCGCCGGAGTAGCCGCCGCCGCCGCCGCCGGACCCAAATCCGGCGCCGCCGCCACCGAAGCCATAACCACCCGCACGAAAGTCAAAACCGGTGCAGCCTTCGTCTTGCCCGCCAAAACCTCCGGTTGTTCCACCGTTTATGCCTTCCCCCACCTCTGTAACGGTGGGCGGGATCTGAATCGTCAGACAGGTGATGCCGTCCCCATCGGTATCGGCGCCGCCGCCGCCACCGCCGATCTCAACGCCGAGCAATCCGCCGGCATTGCCGCCTTGTCCGTCGGCGCCGCCACGGCCAGGGGCAATGTCGCCGTTGCCGTTGCCGCCTGTAGTGGCCGCCTGGCCGCCTTGTCCGTTTTCATTATCCACGCAGAAAGTGAAGGCCATACCCTGGTAGGCGCCACCGCCACCGCCGGCGGCCATTAGCAGTTCCCATTCCTGGCTGGAAGGGCGTTGCATCAGTATAGCCGTTCCTCCACCGCCGCCGCCATACTGAAAGAAGTTCCCGGTCATGATCCTGGCGTCACCATCCTCTCCCTTACCCCCTACAATGAAACGGATGAGGGCTCCCGGCGGTATTTCATCCATACCCTGGCCCACGACAAACGCAGCACTAGCGCTGGCTCCCTGCCCGCCTTCTGATGAGCATATCTGCACGTTCCCCAGAATGGGAATGGTGTTTTTGATGCGAGCAAACCCCCCATCGCCTCCCTTTGCAGTAAATTCGATTTGCGCTCCCTCCATGCTGAGCGGTACCCTGAAATCCTGGTAGGTACCGTTGTAATCAACCTCTACGGTATTTCCGTCACAAGACAGGTTGGCCTGTTCGAAACTGGCAGCAGGGAAGAAATAGAGTAGGGTTAGGATTAGAAAAAAACGGGACAAATAGGCTGGCGCCAACAATCCCATGGCCTGGTGTTGTTTGTTTCTCATAGTACTTTTTTAAAAATGAATGGATAGGCCCTTTCGCAAGAGCGATTAACAGATCAGGGTGTAAAAAGGGCGGTGGGGGGAGTAGATAAGTAGTGCGGTATTATAAAATTAATTATTCTTGGTTAGAATGCCTAAAAAGGAACGGAAATTTTTTTGCCGGGGGTTATGGTAATATTCTGTATATTTCCAAAGTACTCCTTTTTTCTCCAGGCAAGGGCGCATAATCCCAATCGAAGAATTTATTCCAGACAAGTGTAAAGCACTGGCCATGAAGATCTCGGGCAAGGCATTTCATGTAGATATCAGCGGGCGATATGTGCTTCAACTGCTGCTGTTGAAGCTAATGGCCATAGTGTTGCGCCTGGTTGATGCCCTGCGGTTCCTGCCGGTACGCCTGAAACGGGTGGCGAGCCACGTGAGTACGGGATGGCGGAACGCGCGTTCGGCTCAAGGTGCAGAGATGCCCATGTGGGTTATGGGAAGAGAGGCTGCCTACTGGTGGCTGGAAATGTTTTTGTTGCTGCTCGATTGCCTGGCTGTGGGGGAAGTGTATGAGTCTATTCTTGATTTTACGAAGTTCAACAGCCGCCCTTTACACCCCTGGGAAAAAAAGCTGGCCCGCTCCATTTTTGGGAAATCCATTAACTACGGCCGGGTTCGGGTGGATGAATATGCCTTTGGAGGGCCCCGACAGTTCGGCTTTTGCTACGTTAGCTTTTACATCATCAACTCCTGGGGCAAAATGAACAACAGCCTGCTGATCCACGAGCTGGTGCACGTTTGGCAGTATCAGAAAGTGGGCATCGTATACATCCCCAGGGCGCTGGTGGCCCAGCGCAGTGCGGAGGGTTACGATTACGGAGGCGCTGAGGGGCTGGAAGCTGCCCGGCAGGCTGGGCGTTCCTTATTGGAGTTCAACCTGGAGCAGCAGGCTGATATCGTTTCTGATTATTACCGGATTCGGGAGGGGTATCCGCCGCGATGGGGCCATGCAGGAGTGGCCAGCTTGCCATTGTATGAGTATTTTGTACAGCAGCTGAGGCAGAGAGGGTGAAGAGGAATTTTTGTTTTACTCGGCACTACTCATTATCTTTCCCCTTCGTTACCTCAATGCCAAAACCTGAACCCATGCCAAAAGTCATCATCATTGACGATGAAGCAAACGCCAGAGAACACCTCAGGAACCTGATCGAAGAACATTGCCCGCATTTACAGGTCATCGGCGAGGCCGACGGCATCGAATCCGGCTTCCAACTTATCCGGGAAATGCAGCCTCAGGCCATTTTTCTTGACATTTCGATGCGGGACGGCACTGGCTTCGGCCTGCTGGACAAGTTTGCCCAGCATACTTTCCAGGTCATCTTTCAAACCGCTTTTGATGAATTTGCTATCAAGGCCTTCCGATACAATGCCGTTGATTATTTGCTGAAACCGGTATCCGCCACTGATCTGGTAAAGGCTGCCGGGAAAATCGCCGCTTCCCAGGATCAGGACCACCCGGCCATCACCCAGCAACTCTTTAACCTGATCGATTCCGCTAAAAAGAAGAAATTTGAAAAAATAGTGCTCCACTCCAGCGAAGGCATGCACTTTGTGAAGGTGGCCGACATTCAGTGCCTTCAAGCTGACATGAACTACACTACCTTTTATATTACCTCCGGAGAAAAGATCACTGTTGCCAAAACCATCAAAACTTTTGAGGAACTGCTACCGGAGCGTTCCTTTTTTCGCCCACATCAATCCTATATTGTCAACCTGAACTACGTCAGCAAGATCCTGAAAGAGGGCGGCGGCTACGCACTGTTGGAAGATGGCAGCAAGATCCCTATCTCCCGCCGGAAAAAAGACCAGTTTATTACGGCACTGATGGGAAAAGCCTCCGGTACTTGAAAAACTGGCTTCAGGCAATACATTCATTAATTCTTTTTTGCCAGTAAGGTCACCTTAATTCGATCTGCGGCCATCATCCGCTTATTTTTCCATTCCCACCGAATTTTTCATCAAACCCACCGAATTTTAAAGATCCCGGCAAAAATGGAATAAAAAGGCCAGTTTTGAGGATGTATTGAGGCATGATGAATGGCCTTCAGTGTTTAGATCATTATACTGTATAACCCGATCAGGCCGTTTGGAAACTTCAAACCTCTCTATTCGATCCAATCCGAACACCGATTTACTCCGGCAATGTAGCCTTGGCCGCGAGGCCGTCCCCCCGAATTTGTCCCCCCATTATGCTTTTGTTACATCAAAATTTAAGCCGGCCAGGCTATTGGCCGAAATCATCTAATCTGAAAACCCTTTACCATGAGCACATTTACCCGTAAAAGCCTAAAGGCAGCTTTGTCTGCATTATTTATGACAATGCTCCTTACTGGCCCCATTACAAATTTCTATGCTAACACCTCAGACAATCTCGGGGGCATTGAAAGCCTTGCCAACCGGGCAAAAAATCACGAGAAAAAAAATAAAGATCAGGAGGCGGAAACCAATGATTCGGATTGTGACGGCGTGCCAGACGCCCTCGACCAATGCCCGGGAGGAGATGATTCTGTAGATACCGACAACGATGGTATTCCGGATTGCGCAGACTGGGATGGATTTGACGCTTTGAAGCCAGAATGGAAATGTGGAAATAATGAAACAAAGGTAGTTGTTTGCCATGTTCCGCAAGGTAATCCTGATAATGCTAACACCTTGTGTGTCAGCCCCAATGCAGTGCCCACGCACATAGCCGATGGCGACTATCTTGGGCCCTGTATGGTCGTTTCTTGTGGTGGCAACGGGAACGATTGCTGCTTCTCCGGCGTACTGACGGACAACACCCTGGCCGGCGATGGCAATCCAGGCAATGAATTGTCCGTTAACGTCTCTTCTGATGCCAATAACCAATTGGCCCTGGGCGCCGACGGAGCCCTCTTCGTCGCCCAGGATGCAGATGCAGACCCAACCAACGAATTGCAGAGCTGGTCGGATCTGCCCGGAATACCAGTTGATTTCCAGGATGGGGTGGACAATGTGGATGATGCAGACAATGACCCGAATAATGAAAAGGATGCCGATTGGTTTAAAGCCGGCGCCACCAGTCTGTCAAATAATATTAACGACAACATCTATACGAATGGGAAAGTAGGTATCGGGTTAAATGCCCCTGCTGCATCCCTGCATTTGGTGACGGACAACTCTTCCAACCTCTTGAAAGTCGATGGCCTGCAAAGCAATTCTATTTTCGTCAATAAAGAAGGTTATGTGGGGATAGGCACCAGCAACATCCCAACCTTCGGAGATGCCATTCTAACCGTTGGCTTTTCAAGCGTTTTTAAGAATTCCATTTTTCACAAAAAGGGGTTCATTTACACCGAAGGAGGCACGGGCAATTCCAAGGGCGCCCTGGGGTATCGCAGCTCTGACAATTCCTATTTCTTAACCAGCCTGGGGAGTGATAAGATTGCATTTGCCATCGGGTTTAATTCACTACCTGTGGCTGAAATGAGAGCGGTACAGAATGAGGGAAAAACGTTCCGGGTCACCACTGAGGAAGCTCAAAGTAGTCTTCCCGGACAAAAAGACATTGCCAATATTGAGCTGGAATCTTCTTACTACAATGGAAGCAGTAATAGAGCGTTGAGCCGGTTGAGAAACGAAGTGGCCAACACTTCTACTGGAGACTACCAACTTGACTTCGAAGTAGGAGGGCAACAACGAATGTCAATCCTCTCCAATGGTAATGTTGGCATTGGCATCACGACCCCTACAGCACATTTACAGGTAAAAGGAACAAACGATTCCGGCTTCACCACGAACTTCTCCCTGGAAAATGGTAGCGGCACACCCCTTGTGGATGTAAAAAACAGTGGAAGTGTGTACATAGACGGTGATGTCAATATTGGTGTAAGCACTCCCGACCCTCAGACAAAACTCGACATAGATGGAAATACTTTGGTAAGAGGTATCCTGGGGGTTGGCCAAAAGGCCAATCCCGGCAATAATGAATTTTTCAGGATCAATGGCCAGTACCATCCTTCCAAATTGGGATTTGTATTTCGTGGTGCCTCAACGAGTGGATACGAAACCATTTTTCAGATGGACGATGAGGGTACCTTCATCCATCAGAACTCGGGGATCAGAAACCTGTCTTTGGGTACTAATAGTCAAAAGATACTAACGATCCGCGATGTAGGCAAAGTAGGTATAAATACCCAAAATGCAGTTACCGCTTTCGATGTGGTCGGTATTTCTCCTATCGACGATGTTTTCTCTGTTAAAACCGGTGCCGGTGTGGAGTCCATCTATGTAGAGGATGGAGGAAAGGTGGGTATAGGCACCACTACGCCCTCCGAAAAACTCCACGTCACCGGCAATGTCTTCGCCGACGGAGGGATCTTCATTACTTCGGACAAGCGTTTTAAGGAGGACATCCGCCCGCTCGATGGCGCCCTCGACAAGATCAAGCGGCTAGATGGCGTGTCTTACCGGTTCCGGACAGAAGCATTCGAAAAACGGGGCTTCCCCTCTGGATCTCAACTCGGTTTAATTGCCCAAAACCTGGAAGAGGCCTACCCCGAACTGGTCAAGACCTACGAAGACGGCTACAAAGCAGTGAATTACGATGGCCTCATCCCCGTCCTGATCGAAGGCATCAAAGAACAACAACAACAGATCAGCCAGCTCGAAAACGAAAACAACCAGATCCGTAGGGAAATGGACGAGCTCAGAGGCATGATGCAGGAGTTCCTTGCTAATTACGAGCAGCCGGAGAAAATCGAAAACCGGACCCGGGTAAATTTGAACGGCAGCCAAAGCATCATCCTGGATCAGAACGTTCCCAACCCGTTTAAGGAGCGGACCAACATTGGGTATGTCGTACCAGCTGATGTGAAAGATGCTCATATCTACATCTTCGGCCAAACCGGAAAGATCATGAAAAAAGTGAGGTTGCAAGCCGGTGAGGGCGTGCTGGAGGTATATGCTTCCAACCTGAGCTCCGGGATGTATTCCTACAGCCTGGTGATCGATGGGCAAGTCATGGATACTAAGAAGATGGTGGTGAACCGATAATAACCGAATAGCAAATATTAAAAAAATAACCATGAGAACACAAAGACGTTCATTATTTCAGATCTTTCCCCCTTTCTCTCTATGCTGTGCATACCTGTTAATTATTTTGTCTTTTCTTGGCTTGGCCAGTACCACCGCATTTGGCCAGTATACAGATCCCCTGGATGTGGATTCCGATGGAGTAGTGCCGATTGACTTTGAACCGTTATCAGGCTTTATTCCAATTAGCTCTTTAGACTTCGACATTGATGGGGACGGAAGCTTAGAAACCTTGACTTTTTCGACTACTTCATCCTCTGGTGATGCCGCAACTGTATCACTTGGCTCAATACCAAGTGCTTTTCCTACACCGACAAATACACTTTCGAGTAAACCTAACTTTGGAAAGTCGCTCCCCCTAACTATTTCTTTTAGTGAACCAATGGTAACATTCTCTTTTGCCCTGATTGATCCACAATACATCACGCCACAGGTTATGGCAAGCCTTACCGGGCTAGATCTGAACACTTCTTCGCTAGGTGAAATCATCGAAGCAATGGATGCCCAAAACGACCCTAGAGGAACGATAGTGAGAGCTTTTGATGCTTCGGGAACTCCTGTCGGTGTTAACTTTTGCATTGAGGATCTGGATCCAGCTCGGCCCATCGGTGGGAACCCCATCCTGTCTCAACTAACTGACTTATCTGCTCAAGGGGGGCCGGTATCAGCTCTTTCGATCCCCGGTGATGGGAATACCGCTGGTTTTACTTCAGACCTTTCTCTTACTGTCTTGAAGGTTACTATTGCTGCAACTACTTCGCCCTTTTCAAGTGTATCGATCGTAGCGGCTGTCCCTGGGAGTACCGGAGTACCTTCGAGTGGTGATTTTATTGCTCTTGATGACCTCGACGGAACGATTGGTGAAAACTCAGACCTGGACAATGACGGCATAGCCGACTGTTTCGACAACTGCCCTTCTACATCTAACCCCAACCAGGCTGACGCCGACTGCGACGGCATAGGCGACCTGTGCGACCAATGGCCCGGCTGCGATGACAATACCGATTCGGACAACGACGGCACACCCGATTGCATCGACCTGGATGAACTAGCCCTATGGGCCTGCGGGCAAAATGGGGGCAAGGTTTCCCTGTGCCACGTTCCTCCCGGAAACCCGGACAACCGGTACACCATTTGCGTCAGTCCGAATGCGGTGGCCTCCCACCTTGCTCATGGCGATTACATCGGCGAATGCGGGCAGGTTGCCTGCAGCGAAAGTTGGAGTGCTCCCTCCGGAAGAGCCATAAATGCAGGGGTGGAAGCATCGCCAACCGACGATTTTCTATTATATCCTAATCCGTCCAGCGGAGACATCACTTTAGACCTCAGCTTCTACCTGGGGCAACCCGTCTCGATCGTTATCCACGATCAATTTGGCCGGCGGATCTTGTCTATCCCAAAACAAGAACTCAACAGCCCATTATTGAGGCTAAACCTGGCTGAACGGCAACTGCCCAATGGCGTTTACCTCCTCTCGGTGGAAACAACGGAAGGCCGAAAGGTGAAGCAATTTGTGCTGATGGATTGACGGCCGGGATATCAGGGCAGGAGCAGCCTTTTCTACAACCCCATCCTGGCGCCGGGCGATATAGTCCGGCGCCATGCCTGGGACTGTTCATGATTCCTGGTTTCTGAGTTCCTCGTTGCCCTGGAAACCAGCGGATTAGCTTAACGCGGGCACACTTAATTGAACAATCCCCTATGCCTTTGGAGAAAACGCCGATTTTTCCTTCCATAATGCATCCGCAACCCTAAACTTCTTAACCCAGGAGACCCCCTCAAGCCCCTAAACACCTAAACACCTAAACACCTAAACACCTCAACACCCCTCTAC
The DNA here is from genome assembly GCA_020636405.1 of Lewinellaceae bacterium. Classification (GTDB taxonomy): domain Bacteria; phylum Bacteroidota; class Bacteroidia; order Chitinophagales; family Saprospiraceae; genus JACJXW01. Next base: position 2,558,314 of record JACJXW010000004.1, read on the forward strand.
CCCTCCACCACCGGTATCCAAACCACCACCCGCGTCCCCAAAACCCTTCCGTGCTCACCCTTCAGCTCTTCCGTTTCCACCCTGCCGTGTTGCCCCTGTCCGGACAGGAGCTCCAGCCGTTTTTTCGTAATGGTCATCCCTACCGATTTGTGCAGGGGCTGGTTGTGCTTTTCCAGCCGGCGCGACTGCTCGATGCCCACGCCGTTATCCGTGATGCTAACCTGCAGGTGTTCATGCTCCAGTTGGAACAACAGTTCCACCTCCCCCTTTTCTTCCTTTTTGGACAGGCCGTGAATAATGGCATTCTCCACAAAGGGCTGCACCATCATGGGTGGGATCTCGATCTCGAAAGGTTCCACGCCCTCGCCCAGCTCTATGTGGTAGTCAAATTGACCCTCAAAGCGGAGCTGCTCCATTTTCAGGTAATTTTCCAGTAGCTGCAGCTCGTCTTCCAGGGTGACCGTTCCCGCCCGGGAGTGGTTCAGGGTGGCCCGGACCAGTTTGGCGAAAGTGCCCAGGTAGTGATTGGCGGCAACTTTGTCTCCTTTGTTGATGAAATTAGAGATGGAGGTGAGGCAGTTGAAGATGAAGTGCGGGTTCATCTGGGCGCGCAGGGCCGAGCGCTCCAGTTCCGACAGCTGTTTGGCCGTTTCGGCTTCGCGGCGGATCTGGCTGGTGCGGAACAGGTAAAGGCGGTACACCGCCAGGCCAATGATCACCGCTGCCAACGATAAAAACCACCAGGTTTGCCAGAAGGGCGGGCGGATTACAAAACTATAGGCTGTGGAATCACTCCAAAAGCCGTCGGCGTTCTGGCTTTGCACCTCGAAGGTATAGGCGCCCGCCTGTAAAGCGGAGAAGTTGACGTTTGTATTTTGGGTGGGCACCCAGTCTTCCTGGGCGGGATACAGGCGGTAGCGGTAAGGGATGCGGGCGTTTTGCCGGTAGTCGATCGTCAGGAAATGCAGGCGGATATCGTTCTGCCGGTGGTTGAAAGCCGATAAATGCTGATCTGTTTCTTCCCTGTTCACCAAGAGCTGCCGGATGATCGGGGCCTGGGAAAAAGTATCCACGGCGTTGACATCTTCGAATTGAGCCAGCCCCCGGCCGGTGGCCACCCAAACCCGGTTTCCCCACGTCTTCACCATATTGATCCCATCGGAAGGCAGGCCGTGGGCCGTAGTCATTTGTTCGATGGCCCACTCGCCGTCTTCCTCCCGGCGGATTTTGTTCAGCCCATTCAGGGTGCCCACCCAGATCTGCCCGGCCTTGTCGATGTGGATGTTTTCGATCATATCGGCGGTAAGGCCGTCCTCCCGGTTAAACTGGCGGATTTGATCCCCTTTCCACAAAGCCACCCCCTGCCCTTTGGTGCCGATCACCAGAGTACTGTCCGGCATCTGGGCCATATCCTCTATCCGCACCTGAAAGGCGGGATGTTCAACCGTTACCCGCATGGGATCGCCGTCGTTCCAGTTGAACAGGCCGTTATCCATACCCAACCAAACCTGTCCCGAGAGATCTTCGAGCACAACGAAGGCCCGGCCTCGGAAAAGGTTCGTTTTATAAGCATCTGCTGACCCTAGTAAGATCTGTTTTGACTTTAGGTCCATCAGGGAGATCCCCCTGTAATTCGAGATCCACATGATGTCCTTTTCCATTACCGGACTAAACTTTTTAGCGCCTGTCCCTACAAGGCCTTTTCTTGTAGGGTGTAAATAAGTGGGGCTGGTATTTTTTTTACCTTCAAAATACTGTAGTGGATTCTTCCCCACCCATAATACTTTTTCCTCCTGGTCGAAGTAAAGATCATAAACAGGATCTTTTTGGGAAAAAACGGATCGTAGTGGCAAAGATTCCAGTCTTGGTTGCTGTGGATGTTTCCAATACACCTCGGAGCCATACAATCCTATATATAGCTCCTCGGGCCCCTTGGGTGCGATAGCGGTAACGAAAGGACTCGCAAGGCCGGTTTTTTCATCGTAGATCAGCAGTTTAAAATTCGGGGTATAGAAAACGCCGTCAGTTAGTGAGGCCATCCAATAGCCCCCTGCTTTATCCCGATAGGCTTTGGCAATGGAGTGCCCTTCCAGGTATTGCTCATATTGGCCATTCTGTAAAGCTTCCACGGAAGCATATCTTCGTATGCCTCCTCCATTGTTCAGTGTAGCCAAAAAAGCGCCCTCCTTTTCCACGCAGATGGAAATCAAGGGAAAATTAAATTGTCTTTGCCAGACAATCTCATATTGATCAATGAGATAAATGATTCCAAATTCATACAGCAAATACCGGTTTTTCCCTAAACTAAACAATTTTGAGCTTTGAAGGCCCCAATTTGAAAAATTGACCTCCTCCGTTTGGATCCATTCATTGCCCCTGAGAAACTGTACGGGGCCGGAGGTTTTGCAATAGGTCATTAAACGGATTAAGGAATCTCTTTTTTCCGGATCCAGAGCATGAAATGACGAATTGGTGGCCAAGGAAAAACCTTCCGGCTCCATCACGATCTTTCCCTCAAAAAAACGGCTTTGGAAAAGCTCGTGTTCTCCGTCCCTGGTTATTTTCAAAATACCGAGCTCGACCAGGCAGGTATATACCGTTTCTTCCTGATCGACGTAGAATTGCTGGGCAATATTGAAGCGGTCCCGGTATAGCTGAATGGTATCATTATGAGCGTAAGCATAGATGCTGTCCTGCTGGAAATAATACAGGCGTCCGCTCATGGTATTCATCCAGATGAGGCCCTGCGGGCCTTCCAGCAGTTCGAAGACAACGTTGTCCTTCAACCCTTCCCGGGCGCCGAAGTTCTGGAAGGTGTAGCCGTCAAACCGGCTCACTCCGTTGTCGGTGCCGAACCACATGTAGCCTTCGCTGTCCTGAAGGATGCAGTGTACTTCCGTGCTGGGCAGGCCGTTGTCGGTGGTGTAGTTGCGCCAGGCCGGGTGGGGGTTTTGGGCCTGGAGAGACAGGGCGAGCAGAGGGAAGAGGAAATGGTTTAGGTGTTTCATTTTTGTGTTTTATGGGCCAGGCTTTTTTATTTTAAGTAGGATAATTCAAGCGCTAATGGCAGCCTATGCATAAAGCTACGGCAGCCTGTGAAAAATTAGCGCTTGAAGGTATCTTTAAGCGGCAATTTTCCATTGCCGCTTAAATTTGATACTCTTCTCACTACTGGATCGAAGAAATACTCCCCCTCCTTTGGAGGGGGTTGGGGAAAACTTCTCCCGGCGGGTAAGCCCTCGTCCGAAGGAAAGGGGCTATTCTCCGATCTGGTAGTCAGGAAAAAAAGTTATACTCGACCTAAATTTGTCCACTCGCCTACAGCCGGGGGGGGCAAGGTGCAGGGAAAATGTCCGTATCCTTATTTTTTAAATTTCTCAAAAGATAGGGCTTATTCTTTTTTCAGGCAAGAAAATGGTTGGCGGGATCTCACCCGCGGTTTCCAGATGGCAAAAAACCAAGCCCGTCTTCGTGCCTCAGCCGGGTAAAAAACCCGAAACCCCAGGAACCCCAGAAACCCCAATAACCCCAGAAACCCCAATAACCCCAATAACCCCAGAAACCCCAGAGACCCCAGAGACCCCCACATATTTCCTCACCCCCGCCGAATTTTTCTCCGAACCAACCAAATATTAAAACGCCCTGCGAAGCAGGAAGGAAGCCTGTACTTTTGGAATAATCGTCAGCAGGTATTTGTGTTGCAGGAACTCATAGAGAATAAGCTGTAAGTGGCCGGGCAAAAACAATTTAACAATATAGCCATCTAGCAACCTGTCCCGAACCTCAGTAAAATGCCCTTAGCGTCTCGAATTCGGAGCAGCATAAGTATAACTAATATTGTCCACCTACTTATTACTACTTTGTTAGTTTAAACTATTTTATAATATATCATCCTTCATTCATCCGGGTTGCCAAAGCGTACAGCCTGCAATTATACCCCTCTGGAGGGGTCGAGCGCAGCGAGGGGGAGGAAAATCCGGGACATTACATTATGATTGTTTCTAAAGTAACAAAGTAGTATTATGCCTATGAAAAAAGACAATCCCCCTCTGGAAGTCGAAGCCTTCCTCTGGAACGGAAAAACCCGGCTCTCGGGCCGGTTAGTACTGGGACCAACTACGCTGGCATTTGAAGCTGACGGCTTTCATAGCAGCCACTTAGGCCTGGAAATAGACTTAGCAGACATTGTAAAACTGGAAAGCTTCCTCCTTTACGATATTGCCCGCAAGGGCCTGAAAATAACGGCCCGGAATGGCCGGGAGGGCCAGTTTATTATTCCGGATTTTGATGTCTTTTACAGGAAACTCAAAGAGGCAATTGAAGGATAAATGGTAGGCCTCCTTTCCTTTGACAAAACCGAATATATTTTCAGCGCAGCCGAATTTTTCACCGATGTGTCCAAATTTTTAATTCTTCGGTAATGAGGAAAAGAAGTACAGAACTTTGGAATATGAACGAAGAAATGGATCTGCGAAATTTATTCCTTCAGGATTTTTCGCAATACGGCCATAAGCCTTCTGGTGGAGGTCCTGGTTGAAAAAGGAGGAGTTCCAGAGCCAGCTTACTTTGGTACGGCATAGTGCGTGGGAGGATGAAGAAATTTGTATTGGAGGGAGTTTTGGCGCTCCCTGTCCCGATGGATGTCGGGGAATTTCCGTTATAGGCAAACAAAAATTGAAAAATGAAAACTTCAACAACTATCATCTTGATTTTAGCAATTCAATTATTGAGTTTTTCACAAACTCCTTTCCACCAGCCAGGCGATTGGACACCGATCTTAATTGAAGAATTCGATAATTTAAATCATTGGAAAGTAGCTCATGAATTTGATCATTATGGAGAGCCACAAGTTTATACAAACAGGGCAAAAAATGTTTTTATCCGGGATATTGGAGGGAACAATCACCTTGTGTTAAAGACATGCAATGAAAGTTATACTTGCGGTGGAACAAGCCCTTGGGGGTGTAGTAAATTAAATTATGACTATACTTCAGGGTGGGTTGAAACAAAAAGCACTTTTAATACTCAATACGGCTTCATAGAAGCGAGAATAAAAAACCCCAAAGGAAAAGGGTTATGGCCAGCATTCTGGACTTTTATTGGAGAAGGTGTCTCCAACGGGAGTAATGCTGCAGAAATTGATATATTCGAGATGAATGGAAACAACACAACGGATCAAATAACAAACCTGCACTTAGAATATGGGGCACCTAATTTTCATGGAGTTTCTTTCCCGGAACACATAAGTATCGCAGATTATTCCACAAGTTTTCATACTTATGGATTAAAATGGACACCAACAAATATATACTGGTATTTTGATAATCAAGAAATAAGGAAAACAAACAATCCTGGAATAATCGATCCTGTTAGAATTATATTAAATGTTGCTATTTGGCCAAACGATTTACCTGACAATACAACACAATTTCCAACCGAATTCATAGTAGATTTTGTGAAAGTTTATGAATACAACAAAAATGAGTTTATAGTGACATGGAATGACCATGAATCTGGTAAAATAGCCAAAGGGCATATAAAAGAAGGGGATGTTATCCTAAAGGGAGATTTCTATCAATCAGACGGGAAAGACGAACTCCTTATTTGTTATAGCGATAATAAATATGTTGAGATTTATGATTTTGATGGATTGAAATGGGATTCAAAATGGACTAATGGTGGAAGCGGGGAAGTTGAAAGTTGGCGATTAAACGATGGGGATATTTTTGAAATAGGAGATTATAATGGAGATGGGCATGAAAATCTATTAGCAATTTCACTTAATACAAAGTGGTCGCAATTATATTTAATTGATGACAATGGATGGAATCTGGTATGGCATAATAATGGAAATGGGGAAATTAAATGGTGGTATTTTAATCAGGGTGACAAATTTATAGCAGGCGATTTTGATGGAGATGGGAAAGATGAATTACTTGCTGTCTCTCTCATTACGAAATGGTCGCAACTATATTCATTTGAAAATAATGAATGGATTCAAGATTGGAGCAATAATGGAAATGGAAAAATAAAATGGTGGCTTTTTAATCAAGGTGATGATTTTATAGTTGGCGATTTCGATGGAGACGGTAAGGATGAGTTGTTAATTGTTTCCTTCACTACGAAATGGTCGCAACTATATTCATTTGAAAATAATGAATGGATTCAAGATTGGAGCAATAATGGAAATGGAAAAATAAAATGGTGGCTTTTTAATGAAAATGATAAATATACCTCAGGGGATTTTGATAAAGATGGGAATGATGAATTGTTGTGCTTTTCTAATACCAAATGGATACAATGCTATAATTGGTCGGGAGCGGATTGGAACATGGATTGGACAAATGATGGGACTGGCAATTTGGGTGGATTTAATTATAACGTATCGAATGCAAATGAAATATTAAGTGGGAATTTTCATACTTCCGATAAAAGTGATTTGTTCTTTATAGAGTTTCAATCAAACCCATGTATTGCTGTTTTCCAAAATTTAATAAGGTATTTAAAATTATAGAAAACTGAAGTAAATAAAAGAGTGAGCGCTAAAGCGAGGCGGAGCGTAGCCAGGGTTATAGCGATGGCGGCTGTTTTGCTAAACTTAATAAGTGTGAACAATGTATATATGTCAACTTTGATTGAACTATCCCGTATGACAACCAAATAACACAATCTTAAATCAATTATCATGAAATCAACATTTTGTTTTTTATTCCTTGCCCTAATTAGCATAAATATCAATGGTCAAGCTAATTTCAAGTTTGATTGGGTGAATTCTGGTTCATTGGAAAGTTCACGAACTGTTCAAGAATGTAATGGATTGTCGGTAACACTAAGCACATCCATACCACATCAAGTTAATACCAGCCCCTCTTTTCCATTAACCTCTGCCACAATGTCTGTAAAGAACAGTATTAATGATTACACAATAACTATAAGCTTTTCAAAACCTGTATCGAATGTTAGGTTACATATTTCCGACATCGACAGAACTCCAAGAGATTTAAATAGTAATCCAATTGTTGGAAGCACCGATCATGGTGAAAAAATAATCAACCTTTTACCTTTCATGCCATCTGCTGACAACTCATTAACAGTTGTTGGGAATGAAATTCATGCTGATTCAGATAATTCAGAAGGCTGGCTTTCCTGGAACGGCATCAATATTAATGCTATTTCATTTCAGGTTCAAAGATTGAATGATAGATATGGAATTATGTTAGATGAAATCGAATTTGACTGTTCGAGTTATGATTTGCCGATTTGTTGTCCACCAATGAATCAAGAATTAATGAAAGACTTGTTTGATCATATCCCATCAGGGCCAATAACCTCTCCCTATAAGTTGGATTTTAATAGCAATCCATATTTTGCCTCATTATTTCAGGCTTATTTGGAATATGTTAAATTAATTGACCCATCGATACAAAAATTAGTTTCCCATTGGAGATTGATTGAGGCAGGAACTGGCGTAACACCAAATAATGTTTACTCTCCAATGGTAGAGGAGGTATATAGTTGGTTTGAACCCGGAGGAAATGAAAATATTTATGGCAATGCCAATTTCTTTAGTAATTCTTTAAATATTAATCAATGGTATAAAATCCATACTGGTATTTATACTGAACCAACTAATGTGTTAACAGACTGTAAAGCAGCACTCTATTTTTTTTATCGAGTTCAAATAAGCAATGGAAGACTTATTGGAACTATTTCTGACGGAACAAATGTATTGAAGCGCATAGATTTTGGGGAAGGTAAAACTGTCATCAAGAAGGAAAGAAATTAAACCGGCATAGAAAAAAGGATCAACCCTATTAAGGCCGAAAACTGATCCCAAGGGGTAAAAACGGCAGCCTCGCTATTTCTACAGTGAAGAAATGCCAGGTGCCTAGTCCCATTGGGAGTTGTACAGCCCGGCGAAATGCCGGTAGTGGCCGCTGGTGGAGCAGAGATGTCATTAGTACCTCTGTCCGCTAGTGGGCAATTACACTTAATGAACATGGACAAAGACATAACCTAATTTACCCTTGTATAAAAATAGTAAACCATGAAAAACAATGATCATATCTTCGTTCTCTTTTTATTATTGTTGGTATGGAGTTGCAGCATCAGCCCAAAACCTTCTCAAAATATCTGGCGAAACGATGGAGAAGCAGGCCCGCCCTCCTTTTACAGTTCGGAGGAGAGCTGTGAAAAGATCCTGGGCATCCTGGCGTATCAGTCGATTGAGCATAAGGGCTTCGAAACCGAAGGCCGGTTTGCCGGTATCGCCGCTGCGAACTTTATGGATATCAGGCCCGACTCCGCCTTTTACCTGAACGCTTACAATGAGGTCAAGGACAAAGGGGCCTGCCGCTGTGAAAATGGAAAGCTTACGGTGGACTGGACCGGGATGTTCGATCGGGAAATTGAATACGAGATTTATTTTAAAGATGACACCAGCGTGGAGTTGCGGTATCTCGACTACAAGAAAACCATTAAGTACTATTATTTTGGTGATAAATCTGCCCTGGATGGCCCTATGGATAATCCAGCGAAGGTGGTTGGAAAATTGACGCGGGTAGAAGGACTGGAGGGAGAGAACTAGAGTAACCCTCCTTGCCTTGATGACCACTCCCTCAGAACTTTCGTATTACCTGAGTCACTTTACAATATGGGGGGCTTGAGAAAAACAATATAACATTTTAGCCATTTAACAATCCAACCAGAACCCCAGTGTAAAGCTCTTGTCCTGTCACTTTCGAAGCAGATTGGTTTAGGCATCCTACCCGCTTTCTCCATTTGCGAAGCCAGCTTATTAATCGTATGTTTGTGCCGGACTATTTCACACTTTTTATACTGTCAGACGATGATCCGGTATTATGCAAAAGAGGAGGGTAAGCTGAAAGAGCTGGAAGAGCCGGAGGTAAGCTGTTGGGTCAACATCTCGCCCCCTTTCAGCCACGAGGAGCTCGAGGAAGTCGCCATGCAGTTCGATGTACCGCTTGACTTCCTTACCGACTCGCTCGACATCGACGAGCGTTCCCGCTATGAACGGGAGGATGACGTGCGCCTCATCGTCGTCAATACCCCCATCCTGAACGAGGCCGAGGAGGAGAACGACGCCATTTACATCACCGTGCCAATTGGTATCATCATCACCATTGAGCATGTCATTACCATCACCTCCTACGAAAACCCCGTTCTGCAACTCTTTCTGGATGACAAGGTGAAGAATTTCACCCCCGCCGATGACTCTTCCTTTGTGCTGCAGATCATGGAGCAGAATGTATACCGCTTCCTCACCTGCCTGAAAAAGCTCAACCTCAAGCGGAACCTCATCGAACAGGAACTCTATGACTCCAGCCGGAATAAGGAGCTGAAGCAACTCCTGAGTATTGAAAAAAGTTTGGTCTACTTCGTCAATACACTGAGCGCCAACGAACTGCTCAAGATGAAAATGAAGCGGACCGACTTCCTGCACATCCGGGATGATGAGGATAAGTCCGACCTTTTTGAGGATATTATTATCGACAACAGCCAGGCCCTGGAAATGGCCAACGTATATACCAACATCCTCAACGGCACCATGGACGCCTACGGGTCGATTATTTCCAACAACCTCAATATCACCATTCGCCGGCTCACCCTCATCACCATCATCCTGATGGTTCCTACCCTCGTCGCCAGCTTTTATGGCATGAACGTTCCCCTTCCCCTGGAGGGCAAAGGATACGCCATATACATTATCGTGGCCCTCTCGGTCGGCATGAGCCTGCTCGTCGCCTGGTACTTTCAACGCAAACGCCTGTTCTGAGCCCCACCGCTCGTTCCACCGCTCCCCTGAAGCTCTAATACGCTCCCATGCCCTTCGATACTTTATAACTTATTAGGTGACAGTGCCCCGGTTTTCCACAATTGAGTTTTCCACATTGTGGAAAAAATAACTAACATTAAGTTTGTATTGATAATCAAGTGTTTGTGTTTTTTATCAACATAGTGTTGATAACTTTAGGGGCTATGAATAGCTGATCTTTTTAATTTAGTGCACACAAGCAACACATACTAGGGACGACAGCCATACCTGTCTGCGCTATTTTATCGTGTTTAAACTTCAGCCGCCTCCGTTGCCGGCTGAGCCAGGAGCGCAAAGGCAGAAAACTCCCGAAAGTATTCAGAAAAACAGCAGGTTTACAGCCAACTTTTCTCACAGCACTCCGGGTGGGTTACTGCCCGTCCGCGAGGGTATATTGTTGTGCTGAAAGCCGGAAAAGCGGCGCTTCCTTTCTTCATTCTATTATCTTTTAAAAAATTAAAAACGCTTAATTAACATGACTCAGCAAGTAGAGCCGATTCTTCAGGAAAACCCCCACCGTTTTGTACTTTTCCCCATCAAACACGACGATATATGGGCTTTTTATAAAAAATCAGAAGCCAGTTTCTGGACTGCCGAGGAGATTGACTTGTCTTCCGACCTGGCAGACTGGAGCAACAAACTCAACGACGACGAGCGCCACTTCATCAAGCACGTGCTGGCTTTCTTTGCTGCTAGTGATGGGATTGTCAACGAAAACCTGGCAGAGAACTTCGTTAGTGAGGTGCAATACACAGAAGCCAAGTTCTTCTATGGTTTCCAGATCATGATGGAGAACATCCATTCCGAGACCTACAGCCTGTTGATCGATACCTATATAAAAGACGCCAAAGAGAAAGACTACCTTTTCAATGCCATCGAAACCCTGGATTGCGTGAAGAAAAAGGCGGATTGGGCCCTGCGCTGGATCGAGAACGGCAGCTTTCAAGAGCGCCTTGTCGCCTTTGCGGCTGTGGAAGGCATTTTCTTTTCCGGTTCTTTCTGCTCGATCTTCTGGTTGAAAAAGCGCGGCCTGATGCCGGGCCTGTCCTTCTCCAATGAGTTGATCTCCCGCGATGAAGGTATGCACTGCGACTTCGCCTGCCTGTTGTACAACAACCACGTATCCAATAAATTGTCTGAAAAGGTCATCCGGGATATCATCACCGACGCAGTGAATATCGAGAAGGAGTTCGTTTCCGACGCCCTGCCGGTCAACCTGATCGGAATGAACGCCACGCTAATGTGCCAGTACATCGAGTTTGTCGCCGACCGCCTGCTGGCCGCTTTGAGCCAACCCAAAATTTACAACGTGGAAAACCCCTTCCCCTGGATGGATATGATCTCCCTGCAGGGCAAAACCAACTTCTTCGAAAAGCGCGTGGGCGACTACCAGAAGTCCGGGGTCATGTCTGGACACGATAAGCAGGTCTTTTCACTGGATGAGGACTTTTAGAAAGGTATTACGGCGTTCTGGTTTTGCGGTTCTACGGACACAATACCAAAACACCACAATACCACAATACCACAATACCGATAACACCACAATACCAAAAAAACCACAATACCGACAACACCATGGAAGTCATCAAAAGAAGCGGTAAGCGTGAAGACGTCAGCTTTGACAAAATTACCGCCCGCATCAAAAAACTCTGCTACGACCTCGACACGAGGTACATCGACTACATCGAGATCGCAAAAAAGGTAATTCAGGGCCTGTACGACGGCGTCACTACCACCGAGCTCGACAACCTGGCTGCGGAAACAGCCGCTACCATGGCCACTGAGCATCCGGAATACGCCATCCTGGCTGCCCGCATTGCCGTGTCCAACCTCCACAAGAACACCAAGAAGTCCTTCGCCCGTACTATGAAGGACCTCTATCACTACATCGACCCCAAAACCGGTGAGCCTGCCGGGCTTATCGGTGATGAATCCTTTGACATCATCTGGAAGTACCGGGATGAACTGGATTCGGCCATCATCTACGACCGCGATTACAGCTTCGATTACTTCGGGTTTAAAACGCTGGAGCGCTCCTACCTGCTGCGCATGGACGGACAGGTGGTGGAACGCCCTCAGCACATGATCATGCGCACTGCCGTGGGCATCCACGGAGAGGACATCGAAGCGGCCATCGAAACCTACAACCTGATCTCGGAAAAGTGGTTCATTCACGCTACGCCGACGCTGTTTAACGCGGGGACACCGAAGCCGCAACTTTCGAGCTGCTTTCTTCTCAGCATGACTGACGATTCCATTTCCGGTATTTTCGAGACGCTCTCCCGCTGCGCTCAGATCTCGCAATCGGCCGGCGGCATTGGGCTGAGCATTCACAATATCCGGGCAACGGGCAGTTACATCAAGGGCACCGGGGGCACCTCCAACGGAATCATTCCCATGCTGAAGGTGTACAACGATACGGCCCGCTACGTCGACCAGGGGGGCGGTAAGCGGAAAGGCGCCTTTGCCGTCTACCTCGAGCCCTGGCACGCCGACGTATTCGAATTTCTCGAACTGAAGAAAAACCACGGCAAAGAAGAGCTGCGCGCCCGCGACCTGTTCTATGCCATGTGGATCCCTGACCTGTTCATGGAGCGGGTCCGGGAAGATGGCGAGTGGTCTTTGTTCTGCCCGAACGAAGCGCCGGGCCTGTTCGACTGCTACGGAGGCGAGTTTGAAGCACTCTACCATCAATACGAGCAGGAGGGCCGGGCCCGTAAAACCGTCCGCGCCCAGGAGCTGTGGTTCGCTATCCTGGAATCGCAGATCGAGACCGGTACACCATATATATTATACAAGGATGCGGCCAACCGGAAGTCCAACCAGAAAAACCTGGGCACGATCCGTTCGAGCAACCTCTGTACTGAGATTATGGAGTACACTTCTCCCGATGAGGTAGCGGTATGCAACCTGGCTTCCATTGCCCTGCCCAAGTTTGTGGATGAACAAACCAGGGAGTTCGACTTCCAGAAGCTGTTTGACATCAGCCGCGTGGTCACCCGCAACCTCAATAAGGTAATTGACATCAACTACTATCCGATACCGCAGGCCCGCAATTCCAACATGCGCCACCGGCCCATCGGTATCGGCGTGCAGGGGCTGGCCGACGCTTTCATTATGATGCGTTTTCCTTTGACAGCCCGGAGGCACGGCAGCTCAACTGCGAGATCTTCGAGACCATCTACTACGCGGCACTCACCGAGTCGTGTGTCCTGGCGGAGCGCGATGGCCACTACGAAAGCTTCCCCGGCTCGCCGGCGAGCAAGGGAGAACTACAGTATGACATGTGGGGGGTACAACCCAGTAACCGATGGGACTGGGCAGGCCTGAAAAAGCGCATCCAAAAGCACGGCCTGCGCAACAGCCTGCTGCTGGCTCCCATGCCTACAGCGTCCACTTCTCAGATCCTGGGCAACAACGAATGCTTCGAACCCTATACCTCCAATATCTACACCCGCCGAACCCTGTCCGGCGAGTTCATTGTGGTGAATAAGCACCTGTTGCACGACCTGATCGGGCTGGGCTTGTGGAACGATGATATGAAACACCGCCTGATGGCTGCCAACGGCTCCGTACAGGAGATCGACGAGGTTCCGGACGGGCTCAAGGAGCTCTATAAGACCGTCTGGGAGATCAGCCAAAAGGCCATCATCGACATGGCTGCCGACCGCGGAGCTTTCATCTGCCAGAGCCAGAGTATGAACCTCTTCCTGCAGGATCCCAATTTCGGTAAACTCTCTTCCATGCATTTCTATGCCTGGCAGAAAGGGCTGAAGACCGGCATGTACTACCTGCGCAGCAAAGCGGCAACCGATCCGATCAAGTTTACAGTGAAGCAGTCCGCGCAACAGAAGGTGGCCGCCGCTTCGGCTGAGGCCCTGCAGGAATCTCAAGTTGACCTGGAGGCCAGTGAGGGACAGGTGTGTAACCTCGACGACCCGGATTGCCTGATGTGTGGCTCTTGATGGTTGATTTCCACCTCCGCCGAGGCTACGGCGGACAAGGGGTTGATTGGTTGGGCCTCCACTCAATCAACTGAGTCAACTCAGTCAACGAAAAACGGCTTTTCTCTCTCTTAATATTAACTTGCTGAACCTAGTGGCGAGCTGCTCCGGCGGCTCGCCATCTTTTTATCCGTTCATTTTGAAGCATTTTTTATATGCTTTTTTTGTGTATAGATATTATCGCCTTATCTTAGATGCAATTTTAGAAATCGTTATAAATTCATAATGGTTGGTGTTTTCCCCAGTTATGCATCATCCTTAAGCAATAGTCCGCCTACCCCCCCTAACTCAATCCATGCGCTAAGGAAGAACAGAGTACCCTGTTAACGTGCCCTCCTGCCGTCATTGAAAGTAGAGGTAAAGGAAAGGCGCCCTACAGGGAGCGGGCCCGGGCCTGCAGGTATTGAAAAGAGCTAACATACTTTCGAGCGATCATGTAAACTACTGCTTGATGAGGCTACACGCAATTTGTATAGGTTTGCTAATGGGGCCGCTTGCACTTCTGGCACAATCAAAGTGGGAGGCTGGCTTTGTAGTTGGCAGCGCCGGTTATCTGGGGGAGCTTACTCCGAAATGGCATCCGGTCAGAGATGAAATGGGAAGCGCCTACGGCCTGCTGTTGCGTCGCCACATCGACGAGGAATGGGCATTGAGGCTCAACCTAACCTACGCTGAATTTTCCGGCAATGACCGCCATATGGGCGGTGAAGCTTTCCGGGCCCGCAATTTCCGATTCCAAAGCCGGGCCGGGCAGGCCAACCTGCTGCTGGAATGGGAACCGCTCGGCCGCCGGCGCTTTCCGGATACGGCCTACTTTCAAGGGCTGATCTCTCCCTACCTGTTTACTGGCGCCGGACTGTTCTACCTGGAAGCCAGCGCTGATTTTTCGCAAACGCGATCCGACAATTCTCTGCCCCTGATCCGGCAGGATCAGCAGGAGCCCTTTCCTCAAACCCGCTTTGCTGTCCCTTTTGGAGTTGGGTTGAAGCTCGACCTCGGCCCCGGAGTAGTCCTGGGGCTGGAAGTTTCCGCTACTACCGCTTTTACGGATTATCTGGATGGCATCAGCCAGGCAGGAAACGCAGAGGCCAACGACTGGTCGGCTTTTGTTGGCGCTACCCTTTCTTTCCGCTTTCTGCCCAAAGATACCGATCGCGATGGCATTGCCGATAAGGAGGATGCCTGCCCTCAGATGGAGGGCCAGCTTTCTGCCCGGGGATGCCCCGACCAGGATAGGGACGGGGTCGAAGACCTGGAAGACATATGCCCCGATGATGCCGGCCCGCGCCTGCTCAACGGATGTCCCGATACCGACGACGATGGTGTGGCTGACCGCGAAGACGAATGCCCTCTTATTCCCGGCTCAATACCCACTATGGGGTGCCCCGATCTGGACGAAGACGGTATTGCGGACCGGGAGGATGATTGCCCAAAACTTCCCGGGCCTAAGGGGCGTTGCGGGTGCCCCGTGCTGGATTCGGATGCCGACGGGGAATTGATCGACGAACCCGAATGGTGTATGTTAGATACTGATGCCGCCTTATTGGAAAAGGTCGACGGGTATACCCAGCCAGCCTTCGCCCTCCTGCGTTTTTACCAGCCCCAATTCAAGCCGGAATGCCCTCCGGAAACACCGGAAAAAGAAGGGAAACAGGATACCTCTGGCTTTTTTGACTAAAATGATTGCAATTTTTTTTCCTACTTTGGACCCTCAAATCCTAAAAGCTCAATCGAATCCAATGACTAATAGAAGAAAATTCATTACTCAGGCAGTGTTGGGAGGGCTTGGTTTGTCCATCGGGCAGGCAGCTAAGGGCGCAACAAATGGGCAAAGTGTAACCGCACTGCCCACTGTGATTTCAACCTGGAACAACCTGCCCGCCAATAAAAAAGCCTGGAAAGTGATCAAAAAGGGGGGAAGTGCTCTCGATGCGGTAGAACAGGGTGTCCGGGTAGCTGAGGCCGACCCTGACGATATGTCAGTGGGATACGGAGGACGGCCCGACCGCGACGGGAAGGTGACCCTCGACGCCTGTATCATGGACCAGGAAGGCAATTGTGGGTCCGTTTGTTTCCTTCAGGATATCAAACATCCCATTTCAGTGGCGCGCCTGGTAATGGAAAAAACGCCTCACGTGATGCTGGCAGGGGAAGGCGCCCTCCAGTTCGCATTGGAAAACGGTTTTCATCGGGAAAACCTCCTGACGGACAAAGCTGCCAAAAGCTGGGAGGAATGGAAGCAGGAGTCTCATTATCAGCCGGTCATCAATATTGAAAACCACGATACCATCGGCATGTTGGCTATTGACAAAGATGGAAAGCTCTCCGGCGCCTGTACGACCAGTGGAGCAGCATTCAAATTGCACGGCAGGGTAGGGGATTCTCCCATTGTCGGCGCCGGCCTGTTTGTCGATAACGAAGTAGGCGCTGCGGTGGCTACCGGATTGGGGGAGGCCGTAGTCAAAACGGCAGGCTCTTTTCTCGTCGTTGAACTCATGCGCCAGGGAAGGAGCCCGCAGGCAGCCTGTGAGGAAGCCATCCGGCGAATAACCAGTAAACAGAAGGGGTATCAGGACTTCCAGGTGGCGTTTCTGGCCGTCAACCGGGAGGGCATAATAGGGGCGCATGCCATCCACAAAGGATTCATGTATGCTTTAAGCCGGGAGGGCGGCCACGAAGTGGTCCAGGCAAGCTCTTCTCTCTGAGGAATCGCCTGAAAATTTAACATTTGGCCCGAACCCCCTTGCCATCGCGTTTTGATGGACGGTGTTCGAATGGTAATCGAATGGTTGAAAAACACTTACAGATCTTTTTAATTTTTAATGCATACCTGCCGCACCCGAATTGTAATTTTCTGATAACCTGGGATTTCAAAATTTATCATAGATAAAATACCCTAATCTAAATCCAAAGTCCTAAATTTGGATTCGCTTTGAGAAACCATGCCCCAGCAGCCCGTTTTACAGACAGCTGTCCATTTCCGGGCTGGCAAATACGCTTTGAGAGGTACCCACTTTACAACCAAATGTTTGAAGCTGCTTCAATAGCGGCGGGTTTTTGATGTTCGGGTACCCGTGAACAAATTTAAAATTTTATAATAAGTTTAATTCCTATAAAAATCAGGGATAATATTTCCAGGAAATTAAATTTTACTAACTTTGCCCATCTCAAAAACTCGTCCCATGACTCGATTCTACTTGCTCCCGTTTTTGCTATTGACGGCTATTTGTCTGCAAGCGCAACAACTTTCCCTTTTTACTCAATATCGTGATAATGTAGGCCTCATCAACCCTGCGGCTGTAGAAAGCGACTGGCTCGCTTTTGGGCAGAATATCACCTTTGGCGCCAGCTACCGCGCTCAGTGGGTTGGACTGGACAATGCCCCCAGCACTCAGACGGTGCGTGGCTCTTACCTCTATGCTGACGGCTCGGGTGTAAGCCTCATGGCAGGGGGCTACCTGATGAACGACCAGACCGGCCCCACCGGCTTTACCGGGCTTTACGGCCGCATCGCGGGTATTGTAACTTCCGACCCGGAGGAGGGTGGCTTTGTCGTCGGGCTCAGTGCCGGCGCCGTCAATTTCCGGATCAACGCTTCGGAGATCCGCCTCCGTGACCAGGGGGACCTGGTCGGGTCAACAGACCAGTCTCAATTCTTCCCCGATGTCGGTGTCGGCCTGTACTACTATCATCTGGTCGGCCGCAACGATGATTATTTTTATGCAGGCCTTTCCGTACCTCAGGTCATTGGCCTGGACCTTACCATCCAAAATGATGAGGGGGAATACGTAACCCAGCGCGTACAGCACTTCTACGGTATGCTGGGCTTCTATAAATTTTTCGACAACGACAGCTTCCTCGAGCCCTCCTTATGGGTGAAATATACGCAGGGCGCTCCCGTAAATGCAGACCTCAACCTCCGTTACTATCTGCCGGTCAATTTCTGGATCGGCGCCGGCGGGTCTACGTCAGGTACGGTGCACCTCGAAACGGGAATCGTGTTCGGTGATACCGCCGGCTTCGACAATACCTTCAGAGTGGGGTATGGCTTTGGCTATTCTTTTAGCTCTTTCGGCCCTACCGCCGGGACGATCCACGAGATCAACCTGGCGTATTCACTGTTCCGCTAAATGATGGCTCGGCCTTTTTCATCCAGCGAAGTCTTGGCGAAGGCGAGCAGCTACTCAATCAATCAATCATTCATTCATTTACAGGGATAAGACGATCCTGAAAACTGGCTTAGTCCCATGAAAAATAAGGTCATACCTCCCAAATTCATAATTTCAATGAAGAAGATATTAGCAACGCTGGCCATTGGGCTGGCTTTGACTACGGCAGCTTTTGCCCAGCCTACGATCAACATCGTCCCACCGGCGGGCGATCCGCCCTGTACGGGTGAAGAGGTTTGTGTGGATGTCATTGTGGCCAACTTTACCGACATCCTTTCCACCCGCTTCTTTATCCAGTGGGATTCTACCGTACTGCAGTTCAATAATACCCAGTCTTATAACCTGCCCAATATGGGGCCCGGCAACTTCACCCAGGTGAGCAACGGGCGCCTCCTGGTGGTATGGGAGTCCATGGATAACGTCGACTGTAATAACCCTACTGCAATGGGGGTAACCGTCGCCGACGACATGGTCATTTTCCAGGTGTGTTTTACTGCTCTGGGGAACTACGGGGCGGCTACCGATATCATCATCCCCGCTACGGCCAGCCCCCTTACCCCCGATATCAAACGTAAGGGCGCCGGTTGTACCAATATTGGTATTGAGGATTCAGATATAGATACAGCCCTGGTCTCTTCCTGTGTGCGCCCATTCATTATAGACATTTCCGATGAACAAGGCAACGAAGGCGACCTGGTCTGTATAGATTTTCGCGTATTCGGCATGGATGCTCTGACCAGCTTCCAGTTCCCGATTGTCTGGGATCCCAACAAAGCGGCGTTCGAAAATATCGTCATCTCTCAAAACCTGCCCAACCTGGCATTGAGTAGTTTCGGTGTTCCCGGGCAGGCTGCCGGGGTATTGCCCGGCAGCGTTACCGTATCCTGGAACGCTCCGGTGCCGAACAACGGGCTCTCATTGCCGGATTCTACCGTCATCTTCCAGTTGTGCCTGCGCCTGCGCCCCGGCTCCTGTAATATGATCTTCCCGGTAGGGATCGGCGCTCAGCAGCCGGGTCAACCTTCCTTCCGTCCGGAGGCTTCCAATGATTTCCAGAGCGGATTCAACGACATCGCAGTCGGGCAGTTCGCCGGCGAAGTGGCAGTCGGCCCCTGTAATCCAACGGGCCTCCAACTTTCCGCTAACTGCGGGCCGGCAGTCGAGGTCAACGACCAGATCTGTATACCCGTACTGGCCGGGAGCAACTTCCAGAATGTTACCGACCTGAGCTTCCTCATCGAATGGAACCCCAATATCCTTTCCTTCACCGGTACTCAGAACCAGGGCCTGCCCGGAGGTATCACCTTCAATACGGCGAACAGCGGCAACGGTATCCTGGGTATGGCGTGGGACGGCAACCCGAGCAACCGCAACAACGGTGACGTACTCTTCGAAGTGTGTTTTGATGTGATAGGCCTGGGCGGCAACAGCCCCTTTACCTTCATCAACAACGAAGACGATGTCGCACAGATCAATAACGGCCCTAATATTGGCATCAACCCGACCAACTGTGAAATTTCGGTCAACCAGCCGGCAGGTGTATTCATGGAAATAACCGATGACCTGCAGGGCCGTCCGGGTGATACCCTTTGCTTCGATTTCTTCGTTTATGACTTCACCGAGGTAGAGTCTATGCAATTCTCCCTGGCTTTCGAGCCTACGGAAATAGAGTATATCCTGGCCGGCGGCCTCCAGAACCTGACATTGCCCGGGGCCACCGCCGCCAACTTCAACTTCTTTGGCGTTTCAGGGGGGCAGATCACTTTCACCTGGACTGCGCCTTCTCCGGTGACCCTCTCACCGGGGGAACAGATCTTCACCTTGTGTTTCCGGGTTCCGGACAGTGGTACTACGCCCGGTTTCTGCGATCTGTTGGATGTCGTGGACGTTCCTCTTGAGGCCGAAGTGATCACCACCGGTTCCAATGGAGAGAATGTCGGGCTGATCGATTCCGACAGCCGCTATTGTATTCTCAGCCCCGAAGGCTTCTATTTGGATATCGGTAATGTGACTGGGGACATTCAGGACACGCTTTGCGTCCCGGTAAAGGTCTCCGAGTTTGTAGACATTACCAGTGGCAACTTTACCATCAACTGGAATCCCGGCGCCCTTGCCCTCACGGCCGTCAACGACATGGGCGCTATCCCCGGCCTCAACATAGGACAGAGTGGCCAGCCGGTCGGTAACGTAGATTTTGACTTCAACGCCCCCGCCGGTTTGTCTCTGGTCGACAGTACATTGATCTTTGAAATGTGCTTTGAACTGCTCGGCCCACCCGACAGCTGCTTCGCTGTGACCGTCAGCGAAACGCCTCAGGCAACCGTTACCACCTTAAATGGCGACGGCAGCCTGCTGGACATCCCCGGTGAGGTTTGCATCAATGACCGCCTCTTTATCGTCGAGACTATTATCAACCCGGAAACCTGCCCGGGTTCCGGCGACGGCTCCGCCCGGGTGGTGGTGGAAGGCGGCAGAGGCCCGTATATCTATAGCTGGGAAACGCAGCCGCCGCAATTCCTGGATTCGGCGCGCTTCCTTTCAGAAGGCTTCGTGGTCGTAACCATTCTCGACCAGTCGGCCCCTCCTCTGAAAATAACGGATACACTCTATATTAACGCTCTCGGCGCCGACCTCTTCGTCAATGCCGGCCCGGATAAGGTTTCCAGCTGCGACCCGCCCTGTACCTTTGTCAGCCCGCAGGCCAGCCAGGGACCCAATATCATGTACACCTGGACAGCCAGCCAGGGCGGCCAGGTTTGCAGCAACCCCAACGACCGTGTCCTCCTGGGCCGGGGGCCGGGTAAGTTCGTCATTGAAGTAAAAGACATCAACACAGGCTGCTCCGTTACCGATGAGGTTTTGCTGACTCCGCCGGTCTTCCCAACTGCTGAGGCCGGAGATTCGCCCAGCCTCACCTGCGTGCGGGATGAGGTGACGCTCGATGCTTCCGGTTCCACCCGGGGCGATACCATTCAGTATACCTGGAGAGGCCCGAACAACAATATTATTGCCGGCCCTTCCAATGCGGCTATCACTGCTATTGGGCAAGACACCGGCTTTTACTTCCTGGAGGTGGAAATTGCCACTACCGGCTGTGTCTCCAGGGACTCCGTTGAGGTGGTTCGCGATACGATCGCTCCACCGGCGGTTGCCAGCCCCGGAACGGATACTACCTTCCTGGGGTGTAATGAAATGGCCACGCTGACCGGTTTCGCCGGTGACAATACCGATAACCTCAGCTACGCCTGGGTAGATTCCAACGGAGATACCCTGACTACCGATTCGGTCTATATGACCAACCAGGTCGGCACCTTTACTTTCCAGGTGTTGAATGAATTGAACGGCTGTTTCAATTCGGACAATACCGTTGTGGTCATCGACTCGGCCGTCGCGGTTGTAAATATCGTGGGAGACCCTACCCCCGACTTCACCTGCAATGGCCAGAATGTAACCCTGGAGGGGATCGTCACCAATATTACCCCGGATGCCTTTACCTTTGAATGGATGGCTTCCAATGGAGCTGCCATCGAACCAGGCACCGAAGTGACCCTTTTTCCTGAAATTACCTCGCCGGGCACGATCGAACTGATCGTTACCAGCGACCAAACCGGCTGTGTTTCTGCAGCTTCCATAGAGGTCGGCACCAATACCGACCCGCCTGCCGTTGCCATCAGTATGCCCGATACCCTGACCTGTGTTCAGGAAAGTGTAATACTGGACGCCTCCGGTTCCGCACAGAATGGCGCCTTCCGGTACGAGTGGCGTTATGTTGACCTTAACCTGCAGGTAGGTACCGGGCTCACTGCCGAGACCGCCCTGGAGGGAACCTATATCTTCTCCGTTCTGGATACTATTTCCGGTTGTTCGGCCGCCGATACGATCAGGGTTGTCCGGGATACGCTGGGGCCTGATTTTTCCGCCGGTTTCCCCGAAGACCTGACCTGCCTGAATGAAACCACGGAGGTGCGCACTTTCGTCAACCTGCCCGACGGTACCTTTACCGTTCAATGGACCGCAGTGGACGGCGGCAATATTGTGAGCGGCGCTAACGATACGGTCACCGTATTTGATGCTGCCGGCACCTACGAGTTGGAAGTAACGGACAATTCTACGGGCTGCTCCGCCACCCTGGCGCGGGTCATAGAATCTTTCCAGGATTACCCCGTCGCCGATATTTCGAACGAAACGGTAATGATCACCTGCGTCAATGACCTGGATACGCTCGATGCGTCCCTCTCCACCCCGAATGACACCATCATTACGGTCACCTATCAGTGGAATGCCATTGAAGGAACCATTACCGGGGATCCGACGCGGAATTTCCTTCCGGTTAGCACCCCCGGTATCTTCGAATTTGTGGTGACCAATGTAAACTCGCAGTGTGTCACCAGAGATACTGCTTATGTCTTCGAGGACAGGGATGAGCCGGTGGCCAATGCAGGTGATCCGCTAACCCTGGCTTGTATCAGTACAGAAGGGATGCTCGATGGCAGCGGGTCAACACCGCCCGGAGGGAATATCGTTTATTTCTGGACCAACGAGGATAGCGATACCATTGGTACAGATGTGATGCTTCCGGTAACCTTGCCCGGAGTATATGTCCTTACGGTATTGAATACAGCTAACGGTTGTGTGGATAATGATGCTGTTGCCGTCAGTGCCGATGGCGAGCCTGCACAGATCGTTTTCGAAGCGCCGACCAATGCCGGCCTGCTCGACCTGGACTGCACCCTGGATACGGTGGCTGTCAGCTTCAGGATCGCCAATGATACGGTTATTGATGTCAATAACCTCGTTTTTACATGGGGTGGAGACATTCTCACAACCGCTGACCCCTTTACCGTTCAGGTATATACGGGGGGCACGTTCACGCTGATGGCCACAGATACCACCTCTGGCTGTGTAGGCACCAACGAGTTGGTCGTAACGGACCTGCGCGACCTGCCGGCCATAGCCATTGAGTCTACAGGAGAAATCAACTGTATCCAGGATATGGTGATGTTGAGCGGTGAAGGCTCCGCCGTCGGTGATTCCATTCAATACCAGTGGCTGGATCCGAATGGTATGGAAGTCAGCACCACCCTGCAGGCCAATGCTACCTTTCCGGGTACTTACCAACTGATAGTGACCAATACCAATACGAGCTGTACCGCTTCCGAAACCATTGATGTTGCCGAAGACACAGCTCCGCCGGCCCTCATTTTCGATACTACGGACACCACCTTCCAATGCCGGGATGAATCGCTCCTGGTGATCGCTTCCGATTCCGGCCTTCCGGGCAACTTCTCTGAGATCAACTGGTCTTCCGTAAGTGGGGGAGTGGTGACGCCGATTGAGAATACGTTGACGGCAAGTGTCAATGGCCCCGGTACCTACCAGCTGCAACTGGTCAGCTCGGCCAACGGTTGTGATACCACTGCGACGATCTCCATCGCCGCCGATACCCTGGCGCCAAGTATTGCTCTGGCAGAGCCGCCGCTGTTGGGTTGCCCCGGACAAACGGTCTCCCTGGATGCCTCTCAGAGCGGTAGCCCGAGTGATTTCGAAACCATCAGCTGGTCGACGGCCAGTGGTTCGGGAACGGCCTCACCGGCTGCCGGTTCTCTGGTTGTAGATGTCAATGATGCCGGGACCTATCTGGTGACCCTCGTCAGCGCTGACAATGGCTGCGAGGCTACTCAGGAAGTCGTCGTCGAACTGGACCCGAATGCACCGGTGGCCGAGGCTACTGCCAGCAACACGGTTGTAGGTTGTGGCGAGACGGTGATGTTGGACGGCTCTGCCTCCAGCCAGGGTGCGATCTACGACTACCAGTGGGTATCCCTCTCCGGAGGTGCGGTAACACCCAACCCCGGTAATGAAACGATGGCCACGGTAACCGCAGCCGGTACCTATCAGCTGATCGTGTTCAATATGCAAACCATGTGTTCGGATACTTCTGCTGCGGTAGAACTGGCCCTTGACCCGAGCCTGGTTGCCGCTGCCGCCAGCCAGGACGCTGCCGCCTGCGGCGATGACGCTCCGATCAGTGGCAACGCCGGCGCACTGCCTGCCAATACTACCGGCCGCTGGACATCGCTCAGCGGCGCCATTATCGCGGAGGAGGGAAGCCCCTCCACTACGGTTAGCGGCCTTCAGGAAGGAGAAAACATTCTGATCTGGTCGCTGTCCCAGGATGGATGTGCCAACTACAGTTCTGATACCCTGGTGGTCATTCCCGAGAAGGCTCCGGACGCTGTTATCGATGAACTGGTGCTCGAAAGAGGGGAGAACAGCGCTACGCTGGATGTAACGGCCAACGACCAACTCCTTGGTGTAAGCGATTGGACGGTAAGTGTAATAACGGATCCCTCCCTCGGCCGCGTCACCGATGAAGGAAACGGCTCCCTCAATTATACCCTGTCCATCTCGCTGCTGACTCCGGCATCGGATGAGTTCACCTATGAGATCTGCAACGCTCTTTGCCCGGAACTCTGCTCCCAGGCAATGGTCGAAGTAGCGATCGAGCGCGATACCACCGGCAAATTCGATGTGCCCAACGGCATTACCCCGAATGGCGATGGACTCAATGACGCTCTGATCTTTGACCAGCTCCTGCTGAACCCGGAAGACTATCCGGACAACGAACTGATCATCTTCAACCGTTGGGGGGACATCGTGTTCGAGGCAAAACCCTACAACAACGATTGGCAGGGACAGTCCTCTAATGGCGATGAACTGCCGGACGGCACCTATTACTATGTTCTGCGCCTCAATATCGGGGAAGGAGAGATCCTGCGCGGAGACATAACGGTGATCAAAGCAGTTAAATAGCAACTATTAACAAATCATAGTTTCGAGGCCCTTCCTTCGGGAAGGGCCTCCCTTAAAGGTGGCCCTTCCCGAAAGCGCCACCTTTTTTTGTTATCACTGTCGCTATTCATCATAATAATGTTAAATTTGTGTATTCTTGCTTTCTCGTTTATGGAATTGTGCAAGCAACTGTCTCCCTCTTATATAAGCGGGCTTTTGATTCAAGAGCATCGCTCCCTTCTGTATATTCATCCTTTTCAAAAGGACGTTCCTGCTCCGGCATAGCAGGCCGGTAGGCAATACTGCCTTTGGCCTTCGGCAGCAGGAAGATTTTTGCTGCTATCTAAAAACAGGATATTCATGAAGCGTTTTCTTTTATTGTTCCTGCTCGGCCAGTCTGTTTTTTCAATGGGCCAGGTAGAGGTACGGCTGACTGTCCAGGGGGCGGTTACTGCCTCCGATTGTGATGACCTTTTTTCGGCTCCGGACCTGCTCTGGGAGGTGAATGTGGAAAATGAGGGCTGGATCACCTATCCTCAAACCAGTAACGGCGCCTGCTTTGCGGCTTTGCCCAATCAGCAGTACACGGCCAGTTATACCTGTGCAGTAGATGCCCCTGCGCAGATGCAGGTCTGCTTCCGGGCTTTTGAGAACGATCCCATTCTGCCCATTGGGTGTGCCATTGTCCGGTCCTGCCTGGAGGAAACCTGTGGCAATTTCGCTTTGCCCGCTCCCGGCCAGAGTATAGATTACACCCTGGCATTGCCGGCCGGCGGCACTTCCACCGGAGAACTCAGTTTTACAATTGAAGTGGAGGGCCTGGGCGGTACCAACGGCGAGCCTTGTTCTGCCATTGACCTGGGCCTGCTTACCAATAATGATACACTGGGCAATTTCACTCAGGGCTTGTATTCCAACCTGTGTGGAACACTGGCCCCGGGCGAGCCCAATCCCATCAACCAGGGCGGCTTCAACAACGAGAATGGCGTATGGTTCCAGTTTACTACCGATAGTGATATTGGTTCCCTTATGTTGATCCAGGCGCTGAGTGACCCGGAAATAGCCGGTGATTCCCTGGATATCCAGATGGCGGTTTACGGTACGGACAATAATGCCTGTGATGGTTCTTTTAATTTGCTCAGCTGGTCCTCGCCCAATAACAGCTATGATGTATTTATGAATTTCCGTTGCCCTCAGCCGAATACGACCTATTACGTTCTGATCGATGGGGCCTTCACCGTATCCGGTTCAGAGGAAGGGCTCTTCGGCTTGCAGGTGATCAATGTAGGGGTGCAAGATGCCCCGGACGAACGCTGCGATGCCCTCATGCTGGGAGCAGTACCCGATGGTGGTTCCGTCAGCTTGCCAGAACCGGTAGGCAACCTCTGTGCCACCAGCGTAGGAGACCCGTTCAGCCCCAACTTCGTTGTCCAGTCCTCGGTCTGGTTTCAGTTCATCGCACCTTCCTCCGGCCATATTATCATCGATGCCGTATCTGCTCGCGCAGTGGATTCCATCGGCATCCAGCTGGGCCTTTACCGGCCGGCGACAGGCAGCTGCACCGGCTTTTTCCAGCACATCGCCAGCCAGTACACATTTGAAGACCTGGACGAGTCCATGGAAGTCACCTGCCTTTTTCCGGGTGAACCTTATTACCTGCTGGTCGACGGCGACGCCGATGCCAACCGGGGCATTTTTACGCTCTCCATCTCCGACGCCGGAGACATCACTCCGGTGACCAACCTGGATACTACGATCTGTTTTGGGGATAGTTTTACCGTGGGCAGCTCCGTTTATACCGAGCCCGGTTTTTATTCCGATACGCTACAGGTCTTCCGGGGTTGCGACAGCATCGTCAATACTAACCTTACCGTACTGCCTCCCATCGTGCTCCAGGTGGATCAGACACAACCGGCTATCGGAGAAGGCAATGCCAATGGTGTCGGCGTACTGAGCGCTACCGGTGGTTCAGGCGGCAACTATTCCTTTGAATGGTGTGATGGTACGACAACCGCTCAGAACAATATGCTCGTTGGTGGGGCGCAGTGCTGCGTGACGGCCAGTGACGATTTTGGTTGTACGGTGGATACCTGCTTTACCGTAATGTTTATTACCGATATCATTCCCTCCTTCATCCCCGATACCCTCGCCTGCTTTGGGGATGAGAACGGGCGGATCATCTTTTCTGCCATCAACGGGCAACCTCCTTATAACTATACCTGGCAGAACAGCGACGACTCCATAAACGGCAACGGGACCATAGCGGATGAAGGAGAGGAGGTTATCCTGCCAGACCTTCCTGCCGGCGTTTACACCATTTCCGTCATGGACATGTATTTCGATACTACCTTTACCGTTAATGTCCTGGAGCCGGAGTTGCTTACCTTGCAGTTGGGCAGCACGGCAGATGCCAGCTGTTTTGGCGTTTGCGACGGCGATGCCAGCGTTGTGGCCGGCGGGGGCGTTGGGGGTTATCAGTTCAGTTGGAGTCAGGGTGCTACCGGAGCCATGGCCGCCGGCCTTTGTGCCGGAAGCTATTCCGTATCCGTTACCGATATGAACGGTTGTATGGAAGAAGTGAGCCTGAGCATCGAAGAACCGGCAGAATTCATCGCTACGGCCATTGAAGTACAGCCGGTTTCCTGTTTTGAAGGCAGGGACGCCATTGTCTCGGTTGAAACCAACGGTTCTCCCATTGCTTACCAATGGAGTACCGGCGACGACACCCAAAGCGTAACCGGTTTGCCTGCCGGCGCCTACACCGTGGCCGTAACCAATACCGACGGTTGCCAGGACGAGGCGGAAGTGACGGTGAACCAACCCGCTGCGCCTGTTTCGGTTGCTATTTTGTTGGAACAACCGGTAAGTTGCCAGGGCGATTCCGACGGCGCATTGCGGGCCGTTCCCGCGGGGCCGGGGCAGCCCTTTACCTTTGAGTGGTCCAATGGGGCCGGTGGTGAAGTCGCTTCCGGCTTGCAGGCAGGTTCGTATGCTGTATTGCTTACCAATGATAAGGGGTGCCAGGACAGCACCAATTTTGTCCTGGAAGAACCGGATCGCCTGCAGGCGCAGCTCTCTGCTGTGGATGTCACCTGTGTCAGCGGGGAAAACGGCGGCGCCATTTCCATAGATACGACTTTCGGCGGTACTCCCCCATACCGTTACTCGCTGGATGGGGTAGTATTTGGCTCTTCAACCCAGTTTCCCGCTTTGTTCGCGGATACCTATACCGTTGTCGTTCAGGATGCCGCCGGTTGTGAGGAGGAGTTCGCTCAGACTGTTGCCGGCGCGCCGGAGCTCCTGGTCGAACTGGGCGACACCCGCAGCCTCCAGCTGGGGGATTCCCTTTTGCTAACGGCTCAGCCTACTAGTACAACGGTGGCCTATACCTGGTCGTTTGCGGATAGTACAGGTAACAAAGAGGCGGGCCAGTCCATCTGGGTGTCGCCCTTTATTTCTACGGGATATTATGTTGAAGTATTTGACACGGTCACACTTTGCCGGGCCAGTGATTTTGTATTGGTCAATGTACGCACGGACCGCAGGGTTTTCATACCCAATGCCTTCAGTCCCAACGAGGATGGCAGGAACGATTTTTTCACGGTCTATGCCGATAAGTCGGTGGTACGGGTGAGGTCGTTGCGGGTCTTCAGCCGCGGCGGCAGCCTGGTTTACGAAGAGCTCGACTTCCAACCCAACAACGACAGTCAGGGTTGGGACGGCACGTTCCGGGATCAGGAACTGGACCCTGGCGTTTTTGTCTATGCGGCGGAGATAGAATTTATAGACGGGCGTATCGAAGTGTACAGTGGGGATGTGATGTTGATGAAATGAGGTGGATTATTTTGCTAGAGTATAATCAGATATAGCTGAAAACGGGCCACTTGGTAGTGGCCCGTCCTGTTTTAGTTCAGCAGTTCGTAGATGCCGGCGATCCCTTGCCCGCCGCCGACGCAGGCAGTCACCATACCGTATTTTTTGCCCTGGCGGCGCAGCTCGTTGAAGAGCTGGGTAGAGAGCTTGGCGCCGGTGCATCCGAGCGGATGGCCCAGCGCGATGGCCCCACCATTGACATTGACGATTTCCGGATTGAGGCC
The DNA here is from genome assembly GCA_020636405.1 of Lewinellaceae bacterium. Classification (GTDB taxonomy): domain Bacteria; phylum Bacteroidota; class Bacteroidia; order Chitinophagales; family Saprospiraceae; genus JACJXW01. The sequence continues at coordinate 2,587,211 of JACJXW010000004.1, forward strand.
GGCTTCCTGGATGACGGCCAGGGCCTGAGCGGCGAAAGCTTCATTGAGCTCGATCAGGTCGACATCTGCCAGTTTCAGCCCGGCCTGCTTCAGGGCCTTGGGAATGGCTACGCACGGCCCAATGCCCATATAGAGCGGGTCGACCCCTCCGACGGAACAGGACGCCAGGCGGGCGATGGGCTGTACCCCCAGCTGTTTCACCATCTCTTCACTCATGACCAGGGTAAATGCGGCGCCATCGGAAGTCTGGGAGGAGTTGCCGGCAGTGACAATACCACCCTGGGCGAAAGCCGGCCGCAGCTTGGCCAGTACTTCCACGCTGGTATCGGCCCGCACCCCTTCATCAGTATCTACTGTATGTTCACTCTTTACGCGTTTGTTGTCCTTGACGTATACCTCTTCCACCGTCACTGGAACGATCTCGTCTCTGAACTTGCCGCCAGCGATGGCGGCGGCAGCCTTCTGGTGAGAATGATAGGCAAACTCATCGGCGGCTTGGCGGGAGATGCCGTATTTTTTCGCTACCGCCTCGGCAGTCAGGCCCATGCTGGCCAGATAGTTCGGAGTAGAAGCGGCGACCTTGTAGCTGGGCGCCAGCTTATATCCGGTCATGGGGATCATACTCATGTTTTCGGCGCCTCCGGCGATGTAGATATGGCCCATTCCTGCCTTGATCTTGGCGGCGGCGATGGAGATGGCCTCGAGGCCTGAGGCGCAGTACCGGTTGATGGTCATTCCGGGGACTTCTTTGCCCAGCGCCCGCATGGAGATCTGCCGGCCGATCTGTAGGCCTTGTTCTCCTTCCGGGTTGGCGCAGCCGACGATGACGTCATCGGTAAGCTTGGGGTCCAGTTCCGGGGTTTGGGCCAGAAGGTGGCGGATGATGTCTACGGCCAGGTCGTCAGAACGGTAATTCCGGAACCCTCCTTTTTTGGCTTTGCCTACGGCTGACCGATAGGCTTTGACGATATATGCTTCCATGGTTGTTCTTTCTATTTTTGATTACTGCTAATTGCGCAAAGGCTTATTGGTTTTCAGCATGTGCTGGATGCGTTCCTGGGTCTTGGCCTCTCCGGCCAGGCTGAGGAAGGCTTCCCGTTCCAGGTCGAGCAGATACTGTTCGGATACCTGCTGGGTGCCGGTCAGGTCGCCGCCACAGAGCACCCAGGCGATCTTGTGAGCGATCTTGATATCGTGTTCAGAGGCGTAATTGCCCAGCCGCAGCTCGTTGGCGGCGGTGTATAGGGCTGCCAGTCCCTGCCGCCCGAGAACAGTAATGTCCTGCCGGGGAAGAGGACGGGTGTAACCTTCCGCCAATTCCAGCACCTTGGCTTTGGCGTCGGCGATATTGCGGTCGCGGTTCAGCACCACGCTATCCCTGCCGGGTAGCAGATAACCATAGTGGAAAGCTTCGTGGGCAGAAGTGGCCACATTGGCCAGGGCAATGGCCTTGAACTGTTCGATCAGGGTGGGGATCTGCACGTCCCCTTCGAAGAAACGGTCGGAGGCGCGTAGGGCGAGTTCCTTAGTGCCGCCCCCGCCGGGAATGATCCCGACGCCTACTTCCACCAGTCCAATATAGGATTCCGCTGCACACATCCCGGCGTCGCTGTGCATGAGGAATTCACAGCCGCCGCCAAAGACATAGCCCTGGGTTGCGGCCACGACCGGAATGGAGGAATAGCGGATGCGCATCGAAGTCTGCTGGAAGAGATTGACCGCCATATTCATTTCGTCGAATTCCTGGTTATAGGCCATCATGGCGATCATCATCAGGTTGGCGCCCACTGAGAAGTTGTTGGCGTTGTTGCCGATGACGATGCCTCTCCATTCTCCGTCCTCCGCCAATTGTATGGATTCGTGGATGCCCCGCAGGATACCATCGCCGATGGCGTTATGGGGGCTGGTGAATTCCAGGCAAAGTACTCCGTCTCCAATATCGTGGAGCGCCATCTCATTGTTTTGCAGCACCGGTTTGCGGTCGCGGTAATTGTCCAGGATGATGTATTCATCAGATCCGGGCACGACCTTATAGCCTTTGGTGGTAATATCGTAGTACTTTTTGAAGCCGCCCTCCCGCTTGTAGAACTTGTCGTGTCCGGCGGCCACCATTTCTTTGACCCATCCGGCGACGGATTCTCCTTTTTCCTCTGCCATTTCCATTCCTTTTTTGAGGCCTATGATGTCCCAGTATTCAAAGGGGCCCAATTCCCAGGCGTAACCGGCTTTCATGGCGTCATCGATGGCGTAGATGGTATCCGAAATTTCGGGGACGCGGTTGGAGACGTAAGCGAACAGGCCGAGTAAAGACTTGCGGATGAGCTTTCCGCCGCGGTCTTCGGCTCCGAAAAGCGCCTTTATCCTCTTGGGCAGGTTGTCGATCTGTTTAGTTGCTTGCAAGCTGGGCAGTTCGGGTAGTGCCTGAGGTTCGTATTCCAGTGTTTTCAGGTTGAGGGCGAGGATCACATTTTTGCCCTTTTCATCGCGTTCATTGGATTTTTTGTAAAATCCCTGGCCGGATTTATTGCCGAGGAATTTGTTGTCGAGCAGAAACTGAAGATAAGGCGGTATTTCGAAGGTGCCGGCCTGTTCGTCATCGGGGCAGTTCTGTTGGATACCGCGGATCACGTTGGCGGCAGTATCGTGGCCGACCAGGTCGCCCAGGCGGAAAGTACCGGTCTTGGGGCGCCCGATGGCAGGCCCGGTCAGGCGGTCCACCGTTTCAATGCGCATGCCCAGCTCGGTGGTGAGCTGGTAGATCTTCGACATGGCGTATACGCCCACGCGGTTGGCGATGAAAGCAGGGGTATCTTTACAGAGTACCGTTTGTTTGCCGAGGTAACGGTCGCCAAAGTGCATTAGAAAATCGACCACTTCCGGTTTGGTTTCCGGGCTGGGGATGACCTCCAGCAGGCGCATGTAACGGGGAGGGTTGAAAAAGTGGGTGCCGCAGAAATGCTGGCGGAAGTCTTCACTGCGCCCTTCCAGCATCATGTGGATGGGAATACCAGAGGTATTGGACGTAGCCAGCGTGCCCTTAGTCCGGTAGCGGTCTACTTTTTCGAAGATCTGCTGTTTGATGTCGAGCCGTTCGACGACCACCTCGATCACCCAGTCGCAATCTTTGATCTTTTCGAAATCGTCCTCGAAGTTCCCTATGCTGATTCGGGAGGCAAAGTTTTTGTCGTACAAGGCGGCAGGCCTTCCTTTAATGGCATTCTGCAAGGCCTGGTAGGCGATCCGGTTGCGTTCGGCGGGCTTATTCCGGTTGCTATCGTCCAGCCCAGGATTCAGGATATCCAGCATCAGTACTTCCATACCGATATTGGCGAACTGGCAGGCAATGCCCGAGCCCATAACTCCGGAGCCCAGGACCGCTACTTTTTTGATTCTTCTGCTCATTAATATCTGAATTGTAAGGTTTTATGGTTATTGCCTAAAAAGAACAATGGTGGAATGAATTCGTTGACGGCAATTAGCGAATTTTCGCTGAGGAGACAAAAATAAGAACTTCGGCGAAGTTTTTGGCTTTCGGGCGGCTTTATTCCACGGAATTTGCCAAAGGATTAGAAATTAATAACGCAAGTCCGTAGTTTTTGTCAGCTATTTAATAATTTGGCAATTTCCAAATTCGTTGTTTTCCAATAGCTGGATTTTTCAGCATTTTGAACACAAACTAAAAACCAAACATTCATGTTGCAACAAACCTTATTGTTGTTTCAGGAGACAGAAGGCCTGGACCGTGAATTTGGCACCCAAAGCCTGTTCGACATCATCGCAAAAAGCGGAACCATAGGTATCCTGATCGTTCTGGTCCTTTTTGTCCTATCCGTAATCGCCCTCTACATTTTCGTAGAACGTTATCTCACCATCAAGCGGGCAGGCCGCGTTGATGAGAGTTTCATGAACAACATCCGGATGAACGTCCAGTCGGGTAACATCCAGGGTGCCAAGGCCCTTTGTCAGACTACCGACTCCCCGGTCGCTCGCATGGTCGAAAAGGGCATACAACGCATCGGCAAACCCCTGCGGGATATTGACGCCGCCATTGAGAACGTGGGTAACCTGGAGATCTTCAAACTGGAAAAAAACCTTTCCACCCTGGCCAGTATCGCCGGCGCCGCGCCAATGATCGGCTTTTTCGGAACGGTAACCGGTATGATCCTGGCTTTCTACCGCATGGCTACGGAGCAGAACGTTACTCCGGATGTGCTGGCGGGCGGTATCTACCAGGCGCTGCTCACGACGGCGTTCGGGCTGTTTATCGGTATCCTTGCCTTTGTAGGCTACAACATCCTGGTGGCCAATGTAGAGAAGGTCGTCTTCAAAATGGAGCGGACCACAGTGGAGTTTATGGACCTGCTTCAGGAACCGACAGCGTAACAGGGGGATATATTGCTGAATGGTTTCAATGCTCAACGATTGGAAAGTACCTGGGCAATAGCCATTTTCCATACAACCATATAGCCCCTGCTGAACGCTTAAATCAATGTCTATGGGATTGAAGAAGAGAAATAAAGTCAATGCGGAGTTCAGCATGTCTTCTCTGACAGACATCATCTTCCTGTTGCTGATCTTTTTTATGCTGACTGCCAACTTTGTGCGCATTAAGCCATTCGAGTTGCCGAAGTCAGACTCCAAGACGGTAGCTGCCACTTCGATCGTGGTGACCATTGAAAAGGACGGGAAGTTCACGGTCAATAACAATGAAGTCAGCCGGCGCACTCTGGAGCAGGCCCTTCGCATGGCCGTCCGGACCTCTGATAACCGCGAGAATGCCACCATAACCATTGTGGCTGAAGTTGGTACCCCTTTCGATAATGTGGTCCTAGTGATGGAAGCGGCCAACCGGCTGAAAGTCAATGCCATCATCGCAACCCAGCCCAAAACCTGAATGAACTATGGGACTAAAGAAAAGAAGCAAGGTTAGCGCTGAATTCAGTATGTCTTCTCTGACGGACATCATCTTCCTGCTGCTGATCTTTTTCATGTTGACCTCCTCCCTGGTTTCGCCCAATGCGCTGAACCTGAAGTTGCCCAGCAGTTCAAAGTCGAGTTCGCCGTCCACGGAGCGCATCGATGATGTACGCATCAGCCAGTCGGGCAACTATTACCTGAACAACCGGAAGACCTCCCTCGAATCGCTGGAGGCCGAGATGGAGCGCCTGGCGCGGCGGACCCGCAACCCCGCTATCACCATCTCTCCCGACCGCGGTACGCCAACCGAATATGTCGTGGCCGTTATGGACATCGCTATGCGCTACCGCATCAACGGGGTGCTGGCTACCGAGGGTATGGAATAAGGGGGCGCCTGCTTTAAATGAGCGGCCTGAATCGTTAAGAAATTGATAAATAAGGGAATAAAGGAATGCAAACCGACGGTTTTGCGTTTATGTATTGTCCTGAGTCTAAAAAACAACAAGAAAAAGCATCACTATGGCATATGATTCCTCCGTCACGCGTGATGACGAACAGAATAAGAAACGAGGCATGATCGCCAGTGTGGCCTTTCATGTCACCTTGGTCCTGTTGGCCATTTTGCCGTTGCTCACTTTTCCTGACCCACCGCCTGGCCAGGCGGGTATTCTGGTCAACCTGGGCCTTCCCGACGAGGGGCAGGGCTCAGAAAATGCCGGCCCGGCGGAACCCGTCGCGGCCGAGGAAGTGCCGGTACAGCCACAGGAAGAAGTTGCTCCTCCTCCCAGTGAACCCAAGGTGAGCAAGCCGGAACCTGAACCTAAAAACAGGTGGTCACTACCGAAGACCCCAGCCAGGTAGCCATCCGGAAAGAAAAAGAGCGCCAGGAAAAGGAACGCCAGGAGCAGTTGGAGCAACAGCGCCGTGAACAACAGCGCCAGGAACAACTGCGCCGCGAACAGGAAGCCAGGGAAAAAGCTGAGCGCGATGCTAAAGAACGGGAGGCGCAGGACCTCAAAAACTCCATCGGCGGGCTTTTTGGCGACGGTGAAGGCAAAGGCAATACAGGCAAGCCCGGTAATCAGGGCGACCCCAATGGCGATCCCAACGCCGACCGCGTTACCGGGATCTCTACCGGCTCCGGTGTGGTGGAAGGCTTTGGCGGCCGCGGCGTCGTCCAGTCGCATAAACCTCAGGACAACTCCCAGGACCAGGGCAAGGTCGCTGTAAGAGCCTGTATCGACAGTAATGGCAATGTGATCAGTGCTGAATTTACACAATCCGGCTCCACCGCCACCTCGAGCCGCCTCAAACAATTGGCGATCGACAGCGCAAAACGCTGGAAGTTTGCCCCGGGCAACGTGGATAAACAGTGCGGAACCATTACCTTTAATTTCCGCCTGAATTGAGTTTTTGATCAGAATAAAAGAGGGGCGCCTTCCTTAACCGGGCCCGGCGCCCCTCTTTTATTTTGTACCAGGCCGCCTCCCCAGCCGGTTTTACTGGCTTTAATGTCTTTTCATAATCTTAACAGATGGGTTAAACTTGTGTGAATGGCGCCCGATTACTGTGGCCGGGCCCCTGTTCCGGCGTTTAAAAGGTAAAGGTAAACGCAACTCCAAAGAAAATAACCCATGTACCAGAACGAGTCAGATAAGCAAAAATTGAAGTGGGGGGCCGCTGGCCAGTGCCTGCTGATTGTGTTATCTTTCCTCCCTGTTTGGCTCATGAGCGCCAATGATGTTCCGGAGGTAAAAGCTAAAACTCCGGATACCCTCACCACTATCGTACCTGCGGTTCAATGGACGGCAGAAGCGCCTTTCCTTCCGGATGTCCCCCGGCCGTAAGGGCATTCGTTGGTTCCAATCCTAAAGGGGACAAAGCCGGGCATTTTTTTCCGCTGGCCTAAATAGTTGCCGTGATCTACTGATAAGCTGGCGCTGTCCTTCCGGATCCCCGATTTTGCTAATTCACGAATCCACGAAAACCCCTAGCTTTGTGGCGCACTTTCGGCAGGAAAAAGAAAAGTAGCATGTCAACTCAAAACCAATCTTATCAGGAGACGCTGGATTTCCTTTACAGCCAGTTGCCAATGTACCAGCGCATTGGCCCGGCGGCCTTCAAGAAAGACCTATCCAATATCCGTGCCCTTTGTGAAGCATTGGGGCATCCCGAGTTGCGGTTTCCCAGCCTTCACATAGCAGGCACCAATGGCAAAGGGTCTACCGCACATATGCTGGCAGCAGTATTGCAGGCTGCCGGTTGGCGCGTCGGGCTCTACACTTCTCCTCATTACCGGGATTTCCGGGAGCGGATCAAGGTCAATGGCCGGTACATAAGCCGCCGGCAGGTCGTTGATTTTGTGGAGCGGTGCCGGCCGTTGTGTGCTGGCATCCAACCTTCTTTTTTTGAGATCACTGTAGCAATGGCTTTCGACCACTTTGCCGGCCAGCAGGTAGATATTGCAGTTATTGAGGTGGGGTTGGGAGGCCGGCTGGACTCCACCAACGTCATCTTACCCGAATTAAGCGTCATCACCAATATCAGTTTTGACCATATGGACCTTTTGGGGGACACCCTGCCGCTTATCGCTGCCGAAAAGGCGGGTATCATCAAATCAGGTATTCCGGTAGTAGTAGGGGAGACGCAAGCGGAGACGCGCCCCGTCTTTTTGCAGAAAGCCGAAGCTATGGGAGCGCCCATCACTTTTGCGGATCAGCATTTTCGGGCCAGCCAGCGAAGGGTTTCCCTTACCCACACCACTTATGATATTTACCGGGAAGGGCAATTGTTATACAAGGAGTTGGAACTCAATGCCCATGGGCCTTATCAGTACAAAAACCTGCAAACGAGCCTGCAGTCCCTGGAGTGGCTCCGCCCGCCCTTTCAGGTTACCGAAACCCAAATACGAGAGGGGTTATACCATCTCCGGAACTACACCCGGCTTCTGGGGCGCTGGCAGGTTTTGGGAGAAAAGCCAACCGTTCTCTGCGATAGCGCCCACAATGAAGCGGGTATGGAACTGGCTATGGGCGCCCTCCAAAACATCGAATACCAGGCATTGCACATCGTTCTGGGTACGGTGAGCGATAAAGACCCTGCCAAGCTATTGCGCCACCTTCCCCGCTCCGCCCGCTATTATTTTGCCCGTCCGGATATTCCCCGGGGGCATGATGCGAAGCTGTTACAGAAAAAAGCCGGTGCGATGGGCCTGAAGGGGCGTGCCTATTCGTCGGTCCGCAATGCCCTTCGGGCGGCCCGGCGCTGTGCGGGCCCAAAAGACCTCATCTATGTCGGCGGCAGTATTTTTGTGGTGGCGGAGGTGGTGAGATAGGCGGTAGTACGGGTGGGGCTGAAGAAGAAAACACGCAGCAGTTTTTTCCTAGCTGTAGGGGTTAAATCAACTTAGGGCATTGGTGAAGAGGAGTATTCGTTAAATTTCTATCTATTTATTTTTTTCCGTTTCGGGATTTTCGGCCTTTCCATCAGCTTCGAAGAATTGCCCTACTGTTTTGACGGCTTGTTCCGCAAAGAGGAGCCAGTCGGGTTTATTCCCTTCTTCGGGCTGCTTGCTGAAGACAAGGGAGGCCAGCCCTCCGATGCCCAGTGGAACCAGGATGCCGTTGATGAATGCCCGTTTGGTTTCCTGCCCCGATTGCCGGAGGCTTTGCTGAAGCCCCATGCGGGTGATCCTCATTTCCAGGCGCAGCTCTTCTTTTCGCCTGCGCAGATCTGCCAGGCCATTTATTTCTGTCTCTTTCATTTGACTTCGAAAAATATTTTGATGATCCTGGATACTATCGGATTGGTGATCAATGGCCGGCGGAACAAAATGATAGCCAGGGTAACGGCCATATAAATACCGCCGACAACAAGAAAGCCCTGAACGTAGGATCCAAACCGCAACCCCAGGTAAAGGCCCAGAGCAAGGGAGAAAAATCCGAGAACGAAAAAGATCAGTTGCAGTACGACAATAGTGGTGATGGAAGAAGAAATAGCGGTGGAAAGGCGTTCGGCAAGGTCTAGTTTGGTGTATTCGATCTGCTGTTCAACATAAGCTTTAGCATAACCATATGCCTCGCCTGTTGACTCCATGAGGCCCTCTGGTAGTTTCATGTGAGTAGGGTAAGATGATGAATAAAAGCAACATGGCACGGGGCAGGAACCAATTTACAGAGGCCTGCCCTGTGCCACCGGGACTTGGATTGGGATTAACTCTTGGTTGTGACTTTTTTCAGTTCCTTTGCTCTCTCCTTGATGTTTTTCAGGGCATAGTCTACTCCTGCTCTGAAATCCTTGTTGACCACGTCGAGCTTTTCTTCCGTCGTTCCTTTCAGCCATTGGGCTTTTTCCTTGAAAGTCTCTCCGGTAGTGGTTACGAACTCGCGGCCGCGGCCGACAGCTTCGGTAACCTCTTTGGACAGCTTTTCAGCTTTCATGCGAGCCTCTTCGCTGAGGTGGTTGAATTCTTCGCGAGCTTTGTCGCTCATTTCATTCACCTTCTCGCCGGCATCGTGACGGATTTTGCGCCCTTTATCGCTGTTGAGGAAAAGGCCGATAGCAGCTCCGGCAAACAATCCTAATCCAAGGGCAATTCTTTCTCTGGTTCTGTCTTTCATAATGATTCGGTTTTAAATTAAATATGATTGTGGAATTGTCAATACAATTAGCTGGTGAAATGATACAGGCAGTTTACGGTAAGGCTCTCCGTCAGAGTTTCTATATAATGAACAAGCTGAAAGCCTGCCGTGTTCGAATAAGTAGTACAGTTGTCAATCAAATGCCCAACTTTTTCTATCTTAAACGAAAATTCGGGGGAAAATTGTTGTGTGCATTCACAATCTTTGAAGAAAAGTGGCGTAAAAGAAAAAGCGACGGCTTCCCCAGGCTCGAAAACCTCCGGGCTGTTCCCCTGCCAGGCGGTTCCCTGGGGCGAAAATCCGATTAATAGGTTATCCGATCCGGTGTAATAATAAACAGTGGCGATAAGATGGACCTTATCAGTTATTTGTCAAAGAATCTGAAGTTTCTCCGGAAATCACGGCAATGGAGCCAGGAAGAACTAGCTCGCCGCCTGGGTATCAAGAGAAGCAACATAGCAGCATACGAGAGTAAGAACGTAGAGCCCCGCCTCAGCTTATTGCTAAGTATGGCCAAACTCTTCAATGTTGACATGGCGGAGCTGATCCATACCGATATCAGCAGTTCCGGGAAAATTCAGCAACCCTTCGAGCTGCCCCCGTCCGGAGGAGAAGACAAGGGGGAGAAGGCTATTCAATGGCCTGGCCGCATCGATGAAGAAGCCCTGGAGGAGTTCGTGGAGCGTTCGGCAAGTATCCGAAAAATGCTGGAGGGGTTTAAGATCTTCTATCAGTTTAAAAAAGAGCGTCAAGAGCAGGAAGGCGCCCAAAACGGAGCGCCCGGTATCGATATAGACAACTTCCTGAATCTCATCGAGCACATGCTCTCTCTCAATGAGGCCGTAATAAAGGTCCTGGAGAATGCCCGAAGCGGGCAAAAAACCTGAGCACCAGGACGGGCCTGCCGAATGGTGGGAGTGCCTCAAGCCAGCGCCTCGATCTTTCTCCTTACCTTTTGAGCGCTCATCACACCAAAAAAGTGGGCGGCTACTTTCCCCCTCAGGAAAATGAGGGTGGTCGGTATCTTATTGATGCAGTAATGAGAGGCTACCTCCGGGCAGTGGTCTACATCGACCTTGAAAAAGGCGATATCAGATCGCGACTCTTGGGCAAAACGCTCAAAAATAGAGAGCAGCAGGTCTCCGCTGGCAACTCCTTTCTTGAGGAAAGTAACTACCGCAATTTTGGGGCAACTCAATACTTCAAGCTCAAATCTGTGGGCTTCGACTTCTGTTAACCATCGCTTCACAATAGAATAGAGTTTTATTGATCTATTGTTGGAACAGGGGCTGAACCGGGCATGTTCACCGGGGCGCAGCAGGCCGGTACTTTCACTGCCCCCAAGCCAAGGATAATGAATATTATTTTCACTTTTTTTAATTAAATAAGATCAAATTGATTAAATAAAATGAGTAAAAGTGAATTAATTGATCTTTTTTGCGGTTTTTTGGCGTTTTTCTGCTTTGGCATGGCTTTTGCATATGTTATTGTGTAAAAAATGAACAAATCCAATTCCTTATTAATAAACCTTAAAATTTATATGTCCACCTTAGAATTTAGTAAAGAGTTCAATGCATTGGAGAACATCTTGTATTCCTTCGCCCTTCGATTGACCAAAAACCGGGAAGATGCAAGAGACCTGATCCAGGAAACGGCGCTGAGAGCCTACAAACACCGGAATAAGTTTACGGTGGGAACGAACTTTAAGAGTTGGGTTTCTACCATCATGCGCAATACTTTTATCAACCAGTACCGGAAGGCGAAGCTGCGCCGTAATGTCAACGAACCGGTCGAAACCTTTTTGTTTGCCGTAGAGAATAAGAACGCTATTCCCAACCAGGGAGAGATCAATATCCGGATGCAGGAATATGACAGGATATTCGGCGAGATCGGGGAGATATACAGCGTTCCTTTCCTGTTGTTCTACCGGGGCTATGAATACAAAGAGATTGCCGGTTTACTCGACATTCCCATCGGCACGGTAAAAAGCCGGATTTTCCTGGCCCGGAAAAAACTGAAAAACCTCATCAATAATCGTTTTGCGCAGTAAAGGCCCAATTCTTAAATATTTCTCCGTCGACGCTCACTGAAATAATTGATAAAGCGGTACTCCTCCTTGTCATACTTCTCCAGGAAAATATCGCTTCTCCTGGACAGGCCGCTGCTCAGCAGTTCGCTGAAAGGCTGCAGCGGAGTGATATGGTCCATAAAGACTTTCATTATTGCCACTAAAGGCAGGGCCAGGATCAGCCCGGAGACTCCCCAGATCAGCCCGCCGGCAAAAAGGGAAAAAATAGCTGCCATAGGATTGATACTCACGCTGCTGCCCACCACTTTCGGGGTGATGATATTGCCTTCCAGGGACTGGACGCTGGCATACAACAAAACTACGGCCGCCGGTTGCCAGAAAGTAGCCGTAGTAGCCAAGGCATAAATAAACGGAAAGATGCCTCCCAGGGTAGTGCCGATATAGGGAATAATGGCCAGGAAAGCACCCAGAAAACCCCAGAAAATGGCGTGGTTGATCCCTATCGCCCACAGTCCGATGCTGTTGAGAATACCCAGGATGACGATGACCAATAATAATCCATAAAGATATTCCTGGGCAACGTGCTGTACCTGTTCAAGGATATGTGCAGCCTCTTCACGCACCTGCCTGGAAACCTGGGTGAGTGCGAAATTCTTAAAGGCCGTTCGGTACAGAAGCGCAAAAAAGGTGAAAAGGAAGGTGAGCAGAACACCAGCGAGCAGGGCGGTAGAGGATGTCAGGCTGTTGCCAAGCAACTGAAGGGGCGTATCCAGAATGGTAGTCAGATTGGTGCGCAGCCATTCCTCCAGGCTGGTAGAATCCAATGCCAGGTATCTTTGTGCCAACCTGAATATATGGCCGACCCCATTTCTTAATTGCCCGGAAATAGACGGCATATCCTGAAGTACCGTAGTCAATTGATAAGAGAACAGGCCGATCGCTACCAGGATCGGCAGCATGGCTGCCAGCATGGCGAGCAGGATCGCGGTGGGCCGGTTGGGGATCCAGCGCTCTATCATTCGACAGGCCGGCAGAAGCAGGAAAGCGAAGAGCGCAGAAAAAGCGACCGGAACAAAAAGGCTTTTTCCGATAATAATAATGTAGGTACTGAGGGTTAGGATTACCAGGAAATAGGCAATGCGTTGCAGGTTGATATTTATATTGCTCATTTTCTAATGGCTTTGATTGTAGCGAACGTGGATAGAAGTGGAATATAACTCCCCTTATCAACTTGGCAAAGCACTTTTTTAGGTGTGAACCACTTCGTAGGGTTAATCTACGAAGTCTTCCCGGTAGATGCCGAGGCGGCGCATTTTGGAGGCCAGGGTCCGGCCGTTGATCTTCAGCAGCCGCGCTGCTCCTCTGGGCCCGGTCACCCGCCAGTTGGTGCGTTCCAGGGCAGAGATGATATAGTCGCGCTGCATTTCTTCGAAAGATTTGAAGAAGCCGTCGTTCCCGTTGGGGCTTTTGCGCCCCTCGGGCAGGCTGTCCTCGAGGTTGAGCGTTCTACCGGTACTGAGGATGACGGCCCGTTCTATGATGTTTTCCAGTTCGCGGATGTTGCCTGGAAAATCGTACTCCATAAGTTTATTGATGCCACTTTTGGGGATGTTGCCTATGGCTTTACCAGCCTTATCGCTGTGTTTTTTCACAAAGTGGTGGGCCAGCAGGGGGATATCCTCTCTACGGTCTCTCAGGGGGATATTGTGGATGGGGAATACATTGAGGCGGTAGAAGAGGTCCTGCCGGAACAGCCCCTCATTAACCATTTGCTGGAGGTCGCGGTTGGTGGCGGCAATGACGCGGGCATCTACTTTAATGGTTTTGTTGCCGCCTACCCGTTCGAATTCTCCTTCCTGCAGTACGCGGAGCAGCTTGGACTGGAGGCCCAAGGGCAGTTCGCCGATCTCATCGAGGAAGATCGTGCCCTGATGGGCCAGTTCGAAACGGCCTTTTTTTTGCTGGTAAGCACCGGTGAAGGCGCCCTTTTCATGGCCGAAGAGTTCACTCTCGATAAGGTCTTTCGGCAGAGCGGCGCAATTGACCTTGATCAAGGGGTTGTCATCCCTTTTACTGAGCTTGTGGATGGCACGGGCCAGGAGTTCCTTTCCGGTGCCCGTCTCCCCAATAACGAGCACTGTAGCATCCGTCCCGGCCACCTGCTCGGCCTGCCGGAGGATCCTCTTGTAGGCTTTGGACTGGCTGATGATGTTGTTGAAGTTGTAATGGAGATTGATTTCTTCCTTGAGCAGGGTATTCTCTTCCCGCAGCTTTTCCGACAGTTCCCTGACCTTCTCCAGGGCCTCGTTCAGTTTTTCTTCCTGTTCCTTTTTTCTGCGCCAGTCTCTTGCGAATACACAGTTGATCTCTTGTTCTTTGAAGCGAATGAGGTTCATGGAACAGTAAATGGGAATCAGGCTGCCATCTTTAGCCTTAAGGGTAGCTTCCATTTCGGCCTCTCCCTGCTCCCGCAGGATATCCCAGGTAGCCCGGCTTTCCTCTTTGGAATAGGTATGCACAATGTCCCGGGCATTGAGACGAAGCAACTCTTCCCGCGAATAGCCCAGCTTTTCAGCGGCGGTAATGTTTGCGTAGGAAAGGGAGCCATCAGCTTTTTCCCAGAAGATCATTTCCCGGGCGTGGTCCAGAGTGAATTGAGTGAGGTAGAGGTCTTCATAGCTGACCGTTGAGGAAAGAGAATCCATATTGGCTGTTGCGTTTGAAATCTGGTTTTACGCCCTTTTCCCGATGAAGAGAAACAGTGTTGCGTGTGTTCAAAACAAAAAGATACGAAAACAGTTGAACACTCCTGCCTGAAACCGCAGGATGAAGGCAGGAGAACAGGAAAATAAGACGGCAGGCACGGATGGCGGCGCCTAAAAAATGGAAGCGTCTTTTTTCCTCCGTTCGAGCTCTTCAACAATGATCTTTTCTATCTGCCGGGCTTTTCTGACGGAGCTGAATTTCAGGTTGACATAGACGGTACCTACGGAAAAAGCGAGAATGGAAACCGGAATCATGGCAAGAGACAGATAGGCTCCCGGGTCGAACCTAAGACTTTGGAAAAGGAAACAAAGGGCGATCCAGAGGGTGGCCGTCCCGCCCACCATGAATAGTATCCGGCGGTGGTTGTTGTGGCGCTGTGCCTGGAAATGGAGCTCCTGCAACAGGTGGTACAATTCTTTTGTTGGATAGCAACGGGCCCCGAAAGACAAGATCTGAAGGAAGTCGTCATTGGCTTCTTTTTCGATTCGACGGATCTGGCGATTGAGGAAAAAATTTTTCATCCAGGCATAGACTTTTATCAAGATGGCAAAACCCGTTTGCCTCCAAAGTTATTGATTTCAACTTTTAAATGCTCATTGAATCCGGAGCGTTAACATCCTTCTAAGGGAGTTTTTTAAAAACGTACTGCCCTGCGGCGGTATTTTTTGGCAGGCTATATTTTCCTCCCTTTTCTACCACGCGCTTGCGGGCAGCAGGCGATGAACCTGCAGAGCAGGGCCACATTCAGGAAAACCCTGATGTAATCCCACCAGGGTGTTGGAAAAGAGGAACAGGGCTATTGAAGTACTTCGGACTCCTGGTTCTTCCCCGCCGTTGGGTAGCTTATACGAAGAATCCCTTCCACGGTTTCACCCGATTGGTTGACCAGCTTTATGCGCCAGGAAGAGCCTTCAGCGGTATCTACTTCGGTAACGGCAAAGTTAAGTTGCAGAGGGCTTTTCCCATCGCTGCGCCGGTAGTAGTTCATTTGCCCGGGGCCGAAAAGGATAAGTCCCAGCTCTGCTTTTTTGGGATTCCACTCTGCCGTTGCTACGATCGAGCCCGGCTGTTCTACAACCAGCTCCACTGTTTCCTTGGCAAAATTGTCGAGTGAAAAAGCCTTTTCGATGAAGCCATCGGCAGGCAGGGCACTTTGAAAGGAGGTGCTCAATACGAACAGCAGCAGGAATGCCAACATACTTCCTCCTACTTTTGCGAAAGCTGAAAATCCGTTCATTGCTTTCATAATTCGAGCTTTTGGATCAACTAATAATACCCGGCCGCCTTTTTATCCGCAGAGCAGATGGCGGTTTTCGGCATATAAATATTAATCTACTTTTCCCACTCTCTCAATGATATTGGTCACCGGGCAATGCTGGCATGTGTCATTCGTTTCACCCTCCCCCTGTACGTATGCGGTGTCTGTTTTTTTTTGATAAAAATGGTAGATAGGGGTGACTTTATTGGGGTTCTGTGTCCCTCAAGAGACGTTTTTTCTTCACGACAACAAAAAGTAGACGCCTGATGTACCTGCTCATGCCCGTACTCTTCCTCCTGGGGTATCTTCTCATTGCCCTGGAACACCCTATCAAGATTGATAAATCAGCTTCCGCCATTCTTACTGGCGTAGTATGCTGGACGGCCCTGGTGATCGGCATGGGCTATGGCATGGAGATCCCTGGATACAGCCCGGGCACGGAGCACTTTGCAGAACACGCTCTTCTGGAGCACCTCAGTGACATTGCCAGCATCCTGTTCTTCCTGATGGGGGCAATGACTATCGTTGAACTGATCGATGCCCATGAAGGGTTTGCCACTATCACCGAGAAAGTACATTCCACCCACAAGGTAAAACTGCTTTGGGGGTTGAGTTTCTTAACCTTTTTCCTGTCGGCTGCCTTAGATAACCTCACGACTTCTATCGTTATGGCGGCTCTGTTGCGCAAGCTGATCAAAGACAGGGAGGACCTTTGGTTCTTCGCCGGCATGGTGGTCATCGCTGCCAATGCTGGAGGCGCCTGGTCTCCTATTGGCGATGTGACGACCATCATGTTGTGGATCGGAGGCCAGGTCACTGCCCTGAATATCGTCAAGGAAGTTTTTCTGCCCAGTATCGTGTGCCTGCTCATCCCTTTGGCAGCTTCCTCTTTTATGCTGAAGGGCCACCTGGAGCGGCCGGCAGTAACAGGAGCGCCGGACGACGAAGACCTGGTTTCCCCCTTTGAACAAAACCTCATCCTGGTGCTTGGCATAGGTTCCCTGCTTTTTGTTCCCGTTTTCAAGAGCATCACCCACCTGCCGCCATTCATGGGCATTCTGCTGGGCCTCGGCGTCCTCTGGGTGGTTACCGAACTGCTCAACACCAACCGCATGCACCACAGCAACCGCACGGTGGTGGCGGTGTTGCGTCGCATCGATGTGCCCAGTGTATTATTTTTCCTCGGCATCCTGCTGGCCGTAGCGGCCCTGGAAACAGCCGGTTATCTGGAAGAACTGGCCACTGTTCTGGACAACGTTTTCGGCAACCTGTACATCGTCAACATCCTTATCGGGTTGCTCTCCAGCGTGGTGGATAACGTACCGCTCGTTGCCGGCGCTATGGGTATGTACCCCCTCAGCGTTTATCCTCAGGACAGCGACTTCTGGGAATTGCTGGCTTACTGCGCCGGCACTGGAGGCAGTGTGCTCATTATCGGTTCGGCGGCCGGGGTGGCCATTATGGGCATCCTGAAGATTGATTTCATCTGGTACCTCAAGCGCATCAGCTGGCTGGCCCTGCTGGGCTATTTCGGAGGAGTTGCTACCTATTACCTGATCAATGGTTAGGAACCCTGGCAAAGAGGGGTATCGTCATAGTGTTTAATGGGGGTTAGGGCGGTTTTGTAAACAAATCCTCCTGGTTTCTTTTTATTTATAGAAACGATTCACTATTTTTTTCGCAGCCCTTTCCCTAATTCTTCAAACACATGATGAAAGACCCTACGGACACCCAAGGCCCCTTGTGGTATAAGGACGCTATTATTTATGAATTGCACATCAAAGCTTTTGCAGACGGCAATGCCGATGGTATCGGAGATTTTAAAGGCCTGATCGAACGCCTGGATTACCTCAAGGACCTGGGAGTGACCGCCATCTGGTTGCTTCCTTTTTACCCTTCTCCTCAGCGCGATGGGGGATACGACATTTCCGACTATTACAACATCAACCCCGATTACGGTACGATGGAAGAGTTGGAAGCCTTCATTGAAATGGCGCATGAACGAGGGTTGAAAGTGATCACAGAACTGGTGATCAACCACACTTCCGACCAGCATCCCTGGTTTCAGCGGGCCCGAGAGGCTCCTGCGGGCAGTAAAGAGCGGAATTATTACGTGTGGAGCGATACGATGGAAAAGTACAAGGATGTACGCATTATTTTTCAGGACTTCGAAGCTTCTAACTGGACCTGGGACCCGGTTGCCCGGGCTTACTACTGGCACCGGTTCTACGCTCATCAGCCCGACCTGAACTACGATTCGCCCGATGTACAGGAGGAGATCTTTCGGATCATCGACTTCTGGATCGACAAAGGGGTCGATGGCTTTCGGCTGGACGCCATTCCCTACCTTTTCGAGCGGGATGGCACCAACTGTGAAAACCTGCCCGAAACGCATGATTTTCTCAAAACACTGCGCGCTCATGTGGAGGCCAAGAAGGAGGGTATCCTTCTGCTCGCCGAAGCCAATATGTGGCCGGAAGATTCGGCGGCCTACTTTGGCGATGGCGACGAATGCCAGATGAACTATCACTTCCCCATCATGCCCCGCATGTTCATGTCCATCAAGATGGAGGACCGCCACCCGATCATTGACATCATCGACCAGACCCCCGCCATACCGGAAAACTGCCAGTGGGGCATCTTCCTGCGCAACCACGATGAGTTGACTCTGGAAATGGTGACCGATGAAGAGCGCGATTATATGTATAGGGCCTATAACAAGGATGCGCTCTCCCGCATCAACCTGGGTATTCGCCACCGCCTCGCTCCTTTGCTGGACAACAACCGGCTGAAGATCGAGCTGATGAACTGCCTGCTGTTTTCGCTCCCGGGTACGCCGGTGCTTTACTACGGGGATGAGATCGGAATGGGGGATAATGTACATTTGGGCGACCGGGATGGCGTACGCACCCCCATGCAGTGGAACCTCGACCGCAACGCCGGTTTTTCCAACGCTCATCCGCATTCGCTCTTTTTGCCCATGATCAACGACCCGGAATACCACCCCGCCACCGTCAATGTGGAAGTGCAGCAGAACAACCCTTCTTCGCTGTTGTGGTGGATGAAGCGGATCATCAGCATTCGCAAGCGGTTTAAGGCCTTTGGCAGAGGTGACATCCGTTTTCTTTCACCTGAAAACGCCAAGGTGCTCGCATTTACCCGTTCCTTCCAGGAGGAACATCTTCTGGTGGTCGCCAACCTCAGCCGGCACTCCCAGTCTGCCGGGCTGGAATTACCGGATTTTGAAGGATATACGCCGGTGGAGGCCTTCGGGCAGGCTCGTTTCCCCCCATTGGAACGGGGGATCAACCGCTTCACCCTCGGCCCTTTCGGATACTACTGGTTCGTTCTGCAGCCGGAAACTGAGCAGGGAAAGGACGAGGATGGCATACCCGAATTGAACTGGGCGCCGGAGGATTGGATGCAACTGGCCGTCGGTAAAGGCGCTGAGGTATTGGCCCGTAGTGTATTGCCTGGCTTTTTGTCCCGAAGCCCGGGGTACAATTTTCAGGGAAGGAAGCTGGACCACCTGGAGATCAAGCATACCCAGCCGGTTATTTATGAAGGTGGACGGGCATTACTCCTGATCCTGAAGCTGTACTTTACAGAAGGGTTCCCCGAGCTGGCCTTTTTACCGGTTGCCATGCGGAAGGGCGGCCCCCGGCAGCAATCCAATGCACCTTCTGCCGGCCAGATCCTGGCGCTTTTGTCCGGTGTTTCCCAGCAGGGTTACCTCTTCGAGGCACACGCCAGCTCCGCTTTTCGCAATTACCTGTTGCGCAACCTGCTGTCGGAAGACGGAAGGGCGCCTTTGCACTACCGCTTCGTAGGCAGCATCAACCAGGGAGAGGGCCAGTTTGAGGACATACCGCCCGCCCGCCTGGTAGAGACCAGCGGGAACAATATCAACCTGGCTTTCGGCGACCGCTATTTTCTCAAAATATTCCGGCATATTGAAGAAAACCTTAATCCAGAGCTGGAGATCAACCGGCAGGCGGAAGGCAAGGGCTTGCCGGTGCCGGGTTATATCAGTCATTTTCAGTTCGGCAGGGAAAATGGCGCACCCTTCATTCTGGCGATGTTGCAACCCTATATCCCCAACCAGGGGTCGGCCTGGCAGTATTTCTTCGACGTTTCCCGCCGTTTTCTGGAGCGGGTGAAGTCCCATCCGGAGCAATGTGCCATCCCCGGGCAGGCGCCCGTAACCGGCCAACTCCTGAGTAAGGAGTGGGAAGAGTTTGTCGGAGATATGCCTTTGCACCGGGCCCATCTGCTTGGGGAAACAGTGGCAAACCTGCACACTGGCCTGATCGATGAAAGCAACCCCGGATTCCGGCCGGAGCCTTTTTCTCTGCACTACCAGCGCTCTCTTTATTCGGCCTGGCAGTCTCAGGTTCGACTGGCATTCCAGCGATTGGAAAAGCATAAAGACAAGCTGCCGGGAGCGGAACAACTCCTGGAACAACGGGCTGCCATTCAGGGCCGGCTGAAGCGCATCTACCACCACAAAATGGATGCCCTGAAAGTCCGGATCCACGGGAGCCTGCATTTGGAGAAAGCCCTCTTCACCGGTAAGGATTTTATTCTCTATGATTTCGAAGGAGGGCGCACTCAAAGCTTTAGTGAGCTGAGGTTGAAGAAACCGCCGATGAGCGACCTGTCGAGCCTGATCAGTTCCCTTCATTATGCCGCTCTGGCTGCTCTGGAAGTGGAAGAGGAACCCGGAAATATCGGGCAAAGCCCCTGGTTGCCTTGGATGGCAGCCTGGTTTGAGGGGATGAAGGCCGCTTTTCTCAACGGCTACCTGCCCCGGGCGAGGGCGGCGGGCCTGGTGCCGCCGGCGAAAGAAGATTGGGATATCCTGCTGGATACCTTCCTCTTGGATCGCCAGCTTTACGAACTGCGTTTCGAACTGGAGCGCCATCGCGGCTGGCAGGAAATACCCCTGCTCGGTTTGCTCAGGATGGTGGATCCCGGGTAGCCTTTGAGCGGCCCGCCTGGCTGGATACGCTCTTTTTTTTCCAGAACCGGGCTATTTTTGAGATTTTGGAAACTAAATCCTATGCTTTTCGTAGGAATTCAATATGCCGGCAGGCAACCTTCGCTCCGGAATAAGGGTATAGGGTATGGAAATCGTCATATCCTCCGGAAAAAAGGGCAATAGCTTGACTGGTAATGGTTGAGAGACAGAGACTTGATGTTATATATGTAAAAGAAGTATAATAAATATTTTTTTCATTCGGGCCGATTTCTTATTTTTGTTCCCCGAGGATGTAGTTTACCCGACATTTATTGTTTTCCTTTGAAACTTGCTCCCGCAATAAACAAAGACAATTCAACCCGGTAAAGGGTAATAGACAACACTAATTGGCTGGATCTTGATGGGTGCGGCGGCTTCTGATGCTGTCGTTCACCCTGAAGGCAAGGCCGCCTGATTGGAACAATTTTACTCTTAACTGGACGATTGAATTCCCCCCCTCAACGTCCCTAAGGCTACAATTACGCTTCTCATGAAAAGACGACTACTGCATTTACTGTTTTGGGGTGTTGTTATGTTTAACCCTCTGTTTTTTACCAGCGCCTGGGGTTCTGATTTTTTTGATTGGATCGGCGGCGCTTCCGGCAATTGGAACGTTGCTGCGAATTGGGAAAACAGAAGGACCCATTTGAATGAGCTTCCACCAATAGATGCTGATGTAGAAATCAATGGCAATGTCATTGTGACGATTCCCAATTCCGTCGTTGTAACAATCGAATCAATATTTCTTAAAGGTGGCGCCCAACTGACTATTGTCGCCGGAGCATCTCTATATACGAGAAAGGGAAATACAGGGAATGATGGAATCTCCCTTGATGCAAGTTGTACATTAACAGTCAACGGGACACTTTACATTAATGATCCTGTTGACCTAACCGTTTTTGCTCCTGACGTAGGCCTAAATATTGACCCAGGCGCAGTTGTTATGGTTGGCAGCACAGGGAATCTCTATATCCCCAATGCTGAGACAGGTGCGATAAAAGTAAAAGGTGTCTTGACCAATGATGGATCCATTACAATTACCAACTCGAATGGTTATGGAATATTATCGACGGGGGGAATAGGAAGCAGTCGCATTACCAATAATGGCACTCTTACTATATCCGGCGCGACTACGGGTTTGGACCTAAGTAGTTCGGTGGAATTTGACAATTATGGTACAGTTATCGTTTCCGGCGCTTCTGGGAAACTGCTTGATGGCAGTGGGGGTTTTCATAATCAAGGCACCTTCGGGGGGAACGGCACTGTGGAAGCAGATGATTTCATTTCTTACCCCGGCTCAATCATCGCCCCCGGCGCCTCTATTGGAACCCTGACCTTTGACAACGACCTGGACCTCACCGGCGTCACCCTCCTCATAGAGATCAACGGTGAAAACACTTACGATCAGCTCATCGTACAGGGAGAAATTACCCTTGACCCCAGCACTTCAACCCTCCAATTTGGAGGTACCTATGATTTTGACCCTGCGCCTATGGGCGACTTTGGAATCATGACTTCGACCACAGGCCAAATCACCGGAAACTTTACCACTACTTCCTATACGCTAAATGGGGCTGTGTTGACCCAAAGCACAGGGTTTGCCGTCAGCTTCAGCAATTTCCTGCCCGTCGAGCTCACCGCCTTCACCGCCCAACCCCTGGGCAAAGCCGTCCAGCTGCGCTGGTCTACCGCCACCGAAACCAATAACAACTACTTCTCCATCGAGCATTCCACCGATGGCCGGTATTTCACCGAGATCGGCAGGGTAGGAGGGGCCGGCACCTCTCAGGAGCTTCATTTCTATAGTTTTGTGCACGATGCCCCGGCAAAGGGCATGAACTATTACCGCCTGGACCAGCACGACTACGACGGCGGGCGCCAGTACAGCAATATAGAGGCCTTATTTTTCGGAGAAAAAAATCATTGGACGGCCTATCCCACCCTGGCACGCGATTTGGTAAATGTAGAGTGGCAGGAGGTTCCCAACCGCAGGTCCGTTGTCGAAGCGTTCAACCTGTCCGGGCAGATGGTTTACAGACAGGTGGCGCCTTCCCAGTCGGCCGTCCTGCAGATCCCGGTAGCAGATTGGGCGCCGGGAATGTACTGGCTGATGGTACAGAGCAACGGCAAGGTGGAGGTACAGCAGTTTATGAAGGAATGATCAGATATCGTAAGGTGGTGGCCCAGTAGTGGCCATGATACCGTATTCGCCCGATTTTTTTTTCTGATCCCTCAATTTTTCGCATTTTGGGGAAACCCTTTGCTGAAAATAGCGTACTAACTCATTGTCCAGGTTCCATTTTGGTATCCGAGAGGATCTCACATGCATGCAATCTCTTTGGGATTAGAATAGATTCCTGCCTTGTCCCCCCCCTAGGCCTTACCCAAAATACACTGCAAAGATTCAGTTGGATTAATACCCTTAAACAAAAGTAAGGCACTTTTGAATTGACCATAATATTTTACTCATGAACAGAAGACGACTGCTACAGTATCTATTGCTGTTGACGATATTATTCAGCCAGGGCTTTTTTACTGGCCTTCTGGCTTCCGATACCTATACCTGGACTGGCGCTGGGGGGGATGGGCAATGGACAACCTCTGCAAATTGGGAAAATGATGGCCCAAATGGGGTCCCTGACCTTCCTCCCTATGATGCCGACGTGATCATTAATGGAAATCATGTGGTGATCCTTTCTATCCCCACAAATTATACTGTTGAATCGGTACACCTGAAAAATGGAGCCATGCTGACCATAGCCTTCGGTGCTACACTAACCACACGTAAGGGTAACGTTGGAAATGAAGGTTTTACCATTGAATCAAACGCCGTTTTGGTACTGGAGGGCGCGCTCAATATCTACGACCTTGACGCTAACCTCGATATAGGTTTATTTATTGATGATTTGGGTTCCGCTTCCATTGGAGTCAATGGCGTGCTCTATATACCCGATTATGGAGGAACCCATGACCGCACCTGTGCCATGCGAGTCGATGGAAGCCTCACTAATAACGGGACAGTATTGATTACCAACCCATCCGACAGAGGGATACTTATGGGAAGTGGAGGCTCTGTTACCAACAACAGCTCAGGGGCTATCACAGTATCGGGAGGTTTCGAAGGAATCTACTTTAGGAGCAGTTCCTCCATCACCAATGAGGGAACAATTACCTTATCTGGAGCTTCTTCGAAGATAATTGAAGGAGGGTCCGGGTGGTCATTGACCAATAATGGCACTCTAGCCGGTACAGGTACAATAAAGTCCAAATACCTTTCCTTTGGTGATGGTTCTTCTCTTTCTCCGGGTAATTCTGCTGGTACTTTGATTTTTGATAATGGTAGCAATGCAGTTAACCTGAACGGTGTAACCCTAATTATGGAGGTCAACGGACCAACAGCCGTCTCAGGGTACGACCAAATACAAATAACGGGCTCTGGAGATTTAAAGCTGGCGGGCTCCACATTGCAATTAACCGGAAGCTATACCCCTGTTCAGGGCGACCAGTTCTTCCTCGCTATTTCCACCGGCACAGGCTCGGTCACGGGAACTTTCGGGGGCGGCCCGTTTCAAATCAATAATGTTTCGCTAACCGACCTTTCCAATGGCGGGTTGGAGTTCGGCCAATTCCTCCCGGTCGAATTCACTTCCTTTACTGCCCGGCAAGCCGGTAAGGCCGTGCAGTTGCATTGGTCTACCGCCACCGAAATCAACAACGATTATTTTGCTGTGGAGCATTCCACGGACGGCCGCCACTTTACGGTGATTGGCAAAGTCTCCGGGTTTGGTACTACCCAGGAGGCGCAGTACTATAATTTTGTGCACGATACCCCTGGGAACGGCCTGAACTACTACCGCCTGAATCAGTACGATTTCGACGGGGCGCATGAATACAGTAAGATTCAAACCATCCTGTTTGAAGGAGAAGATCTCTGGACGATCCGGCCCACGCTGGCCCGCCAATTCGTATCCGTTGAATGGCTGGAAGTACCCCAGTCTGCCGCAACCGTAGAGGTTTTTAATGTGGCTGGCCAAAAGGTCTACAGCCAGGAGGCTGCTGCCTGGGCATCCCGGTTGGAGATCCCGGTAGAGGATTGGATGCCCGGCATGTACTGGGTGCTGGTACGGGATGCGGGGCAGGGGAGTGCCCGGCGGTTCGTTAAGGAGTAAGTGCATGAACAGGACATAAAAAATCGCAAATCAAAAATCAAAACCCCTCATTCTCCAGCAGGGCTTTCACCGGGCCGTGGTGTTTCGCCAGGGCAACCGTTTTATTGGCGCCTATAGCGATCCATTCGGGTGTATTGCCGAAGAGGATCTGCGGATAGATGTTCTGCCGGAGTAAAAACGAGGGAGAGCGTCCCTGCCCCCCCATCCCTCCCTACTGCGACAATACGTTAAAGGACAGGCCCACGAAAAAACCTACATCATATACCGAACGTAAGGGCAGCGCTCCTGCCTCTGAGATGAGGCTGTCGCCAACTTGATAGCCTTGTCCCAGGCGGTCTATCTTTCCGCCCATTAAGCCGCCACTGAGGGCGATGCGTTGTCCTTGCCCCAGGATGAGGCTCGGGCCGAGCATAAAGTGGATGGATTGCGCTCCGCTATCACCGCCGATGGAGATGCCCAGCCCAAAGGTGCCGCCCACAGAGAGGTTGCCTGCGCTTTGGGGATAAAAATGCAGAAAAGAAGTTATTATGGGCAGATACTTGTCTTTATCTTCTGATACAATCAGGTCGTCTCTGAGAAAATAGTCCTGCGGCTGATCAAAGTAACTGCCGAAGCTGACGCCTATGCTGGCGTTGACCTTAAAGCCACCATATACGGGGACCTCCACTGCGGAAAGCTGTCGGCTTCGCAGGCTGGGGGTGTTGGCTGAGTCGATGGGGTTCAGTTGTAGTTTGAATTTCAGGTGGTCTCCTTTGGCCTGCGTTCTGAACGTATGAGAAAAGGTATTGGCCTTGAGCTCTTCCAGGACGTAGCGAAGTTGGATGAGTTGCTCCAGGTTGTAGTTTTCCATCTGTTCCAGGGTCGCGGCGGCCTGGGTGGCAGCTTCCCGGTACTGCTCGATCTGCGAAGTTCCCGTGCCCTGGAAGGAGGCTATGGCGTTCTGGAATTCCTTGAACTGGGAGGAAGACATGGGAATACCGCCGATGGAGTCCCGGATCAGGGCTACGAACTCGTAATAACCGGCGAGTTCGTCCGTATATTTATTGTATTCTTCCAGCTTCTGGCTGAGCTCTTCCCGGGCGCCGGTTTTCTCCAGTAGTTGTTCCAGGTTTTGTACATCCGACTCCTTGCCGAGGATGGTTTCCAGATACTCCATCGACAAGCTCCGGATCCGGGCTGGCGGTATGGCGGGATTATAGCGCAGCTTTTCGATCTCTCCCGCAGCGATGTCCCTGATCCGCTGGGCCTGGCCCAGCCGGCTCATCTCCCGCCCCACTTCTTTAAGGTCTTTCTCGGTGTTGTTGATCAGGCGGGCCGTCTGGCTGAATTGTTTGAACAAAGCGTTGGCCGTTTTGGAGGCATCGGAGGTGACGAATCCATCGCCATCGCTGAATCCGCCGCCAAACTGGTCGAACGGGAAAGTGGCCGCTCCTCCCGGAGCGTTGAACAGCCCGGACAACATAGACAGGGGCGAGGCGCCGCCACCCGGAGCAGCGAAGAAACTGCTGAAATTGCCACCCATCACCGGGGCTACCAGGGCCTCCTTATTGTCTTCTTCGATGGCCACCTCGTATAGATAGTTGTTGTATTCCTTTACCAGGAGCGTTACGGTTTCTCCCTTTCTGGCCCGTACCTTTTTCGCAGGCAGGCCGTCACGTAAATAGGTAATGGAATCGTTTTGGACGTTGTACTGTATCGTCAATCCCTGGGCGGCTATGCAGGCCGGGGACAGGAGGGTTAGAATCGCAATTTTCAGGTGTTTATACATGGATCTGTAACGATTTTAGTTAATCAAGTTGACGGATGAGCCTCAGAGGTAGTCGCTGGACATCTGATGATAATCCAATGAAGAGAAAAATGGCGAGAGCCAGCAAGGTTTTCATAAGATTGTGTTTAAATTGGGCTAAATTCTTTCCTCATGGAAATTGGGAGAATATCTAAATTGCCATTGTTTTGGCGTTAAATTTAAAATTTATTAGCAGGATCTTTTTCCCACTTCATTCTTTTTCCGGAAAAAACTCCTCTGGCTGTATTTGAGAGGGTTGAGAAAGGTAACCCTTTGGACGCCGGACAAATAAAGCATACAAAAAGAAATTTATGCGCATTCTGCTTATTCTTGCCTGTCTTTACCCTCTGGCCGCCGGCGCCTGTGTTCAGGAAGATGATATTTTTGCTTACGTTGTTAACCAGAAAGGCAAGCAGCCCGGCGCCGAAGTGCCGGCTTACAAACTGGCTGTAACTACATCGGTATATCAAAAATTGCTGGAAGCCCGGGGCGACTTCCGCATGCCTGCTCCCGAACTGATCATGAACAATGGACAGCTTTACGTTGCCTGGATGAATCCGAAAAAGATGCAGGTCGGCCTGGAAGAAAAAGCCTACGATATTTGCGCCACCTTTGGGGCAGATTCGCTGAATGCCCTTGCTGCGCTGCTTGCCCATGAGCTTACCCACTATTACGAAAAGCACAACTGGACCCGCCACTTTTCCCGAAACAATGCCAACACTCAGGCCGGGGAGCAACTGGCCAAGCTGGAGGAAGGCCTTAAAATGGAAACGCAATCTGATTACCTGGGGGGCTTTCTGGCCCTATCGGCCGGTTTTCACACTTATGGTATCATTCCACAATTGCTTCCCAAAGTGTACGAAGGCTACATCCTGCCGGAGGAGATCCCCGGTTACCCCTCTTTGTCCGACCGGGTGGCCTTTGCCGAAAATGCGATGGGGCGGCTACGGGAGCTACAGCTGGCCTTCGATTTGGCCAACTGCCTGACATTGGTGGAGGCTTATGAGCCGGCTTTCGATTACTACAATTATATTCTCAGTGATTTCCAGAGCCGGGAGCTGTACAATAACCTCGGCGTGCTGCACGTGATGGCCGCCCTGCCCTATTTCAGTAAGGAAGAAATGCCATACGTGCTGCCAATAGAATTAGACATGAGCACCCGCCTTTCGCCGGACAAACGAGGCTTCGGGGAGAATATCGAAAAACGGGCCGCCCTGCTTGATGCCGCCCTGGAAGCTTTCGGCCGGGCGGAGCTTCTGGATAAGGAATACCCCACTGCCTGGATCAACAAGGCTTGTGTGTACCTGCTACAGGGATCCCCTGAAGACGCCGGCTATTGGGCAGCCAAGGCCCGGAAGAAGGGCACGAAGATAGGCCTGGCAGCAGAGGCCCAGGATGCGGAAGTGCTGCAAGCCATCATTGAAGCCATCGAAGGCGATAAAGAACAAGCCGGTGCTATGCTCCAGCCTTTGGCGGAGAGCGGCCATGTACTTGCCGGACTGAACCTGTCCATCCTCAACGGGACGATGCCGGCGCCGGAGGGCGTACTCACTTTTGCCAGGGGGGTGGAACGCATCGATGGCCTGTTGTTGGAGGACTATCTGGAGAACCCGCAGCCGGAACTGCAGGTGGATATGGGGGGCAACGTATTTATAGGGTTGCAGCATCTCGAACACAGCACTGTGTTGGTCCATTATGCGGATGGCGGAAAGCAATATGGCGTTTTCCACCTCACCGGCGAGGGCTACGAGGGGGCTACCCGGATGGGTATTCGCCTGGGAGATCGCCTGGATATGGTGAAGGAAAAATACACTACGCCTTCCCGGAGCGTTCAGAGCCGGCAGGGTACTTATCTCATTTATCCGAAAGAATACATTATTTTCCGGTTCGATGAGCAGGGCCTGGCCGATCAATGGGGCCTCTTTCGCCTTCAATTGGATAAAGAAGATTGACTAGCCCTTTGTGGCTATTAAAGAAATTGCTAATTTGAGTGTGCAAGCATTCTGCTGGCTGTATAGCGCAGCCGTTTTCCCTTAACCCAAAACAATTTTACTATGAGCAAGCAGATCTTATTTATTGTCGGTTGCCTGTTGCTGTCCCTCAGCTTGCAAGCCCAGGATGACGTTCCTATTTTACTGACGAAAACCTATAAAAAGGTGAAATATGCGCCGGAACAAGGCGCCAGGTATTCCAAAGTAGAAGCTACCAAATCGCTGGGCCCGGAAGGAGTGCTCAAGCTTAGTGGAAAAGCCACCGCCAGGCTGTACTGCAACGGCACTTTCAAGGAACTGAAAGGCAAAGGGACGCATCCTGTTGCCAGCCTGTTTGAGGACGAACTTCGGTATGCGCCCATGGGGTTTTCAAGTACATTCAACAGCAGGTTGATGGCCGCCATCGGCGGGCCCAAAGGAAGCGATACGACCTCCATCAGCAGCGGATGGGGCAACAAAAAATTTGAGATCATCAGCAGTACCCCGATCGGAAAGGTCGTGGCGGGCCAGCTTATCACTTTCCGGTGGCAAAGTAAAAAGGATCTGCCAGAGTATACTTTTTCTTTGGAAGACGAGAGTGGCAAGGTCGTTCACTCCGCCGCCGTTAAAAAGAAGGAATACATGCTGAACCTGGGCGAACTTGGACTAAAAGAAGGCAAAAAATATGCCTGGAAGGTCGTCGAAACCGGTGGGGCTGCCTTCTCCAATAAGTATTTTTTCTCGATTGCCCGGGATGCGGAAAAAGCGGAAGTAATGAAGTTACTGCAGGAGGAGGAAGTTTATCAGCAAGCTGACCCCCTGATGAAAAAGCTGATGGAAGCTGTTTCGTTCGAAGATGCCGAATTTTATTATGCTGCGGACAAAGCCTATGCCGAAGCTGCAGGCATGTCCGATACGGGCAACCTTCCGCAGGAGATGCGCGAAGCCCTTACCAGAAAACAGGCGAGGGCTCAGGATTAACAACCTTCCGCTGGATTGAATTGTCAATGATTTAGAAGTGAAACAGGAGTCATGCGAATCAGGGGCCAAAGAGCCCTGAAAGGGCCGGGAGGCAGACAGCTCATACGATACTTTTGATACGGAGGAATGTGCGATTTTTGATGGGGCTCTTTAGGAGCAGCCCTTTCGCTTGCCCTACATCGAAAATCAAACATCATAAATCAAACATCATAAATCAAAAGAGCTTGCCGGATCCCTGCCTCCATCAGCCGCCATTTAGCCTCTGATTCGCATAAGTCATGCATATCAGAGGTTAAAAAGAGCCATGAACGGTTCGGGTTAGAAAAAATCAGCCGGAGGATGCGGCACTTTTGATACGGAGGAATGTGCGATTTTTGACGTGCGATGTGCGATTTTTGATGGGGCTCTTTGGGAGCAGCCCTTTCGCCCGCCCTACATCGAAAATCAAACATCAAACATCAAACATCAAAAATCAAAAGAGCTTGCCGGATCCCTGCCTCCATCAGCCGCCATTTAACCTCTGATTCGCATAAGTCATGCGTATCAGAGGTTAAAAAGCCATGAACGGTTCGGGTTAGAAAAAATCAGCCGGAGGATGCGGCACTTTTGATACGGAGGAATGTGCGATTTTGACGTGCGATGTGCGATTTTGATGGGGCTTTTGGGAACAGCCCTTTCGCCCGCCCTACATCGAAAATCAAACATCATAAATCAAACATCAAAAATCAAAAGAGCTTGCCGGATCCCTGCCTCCATCAGCCGCCCTTTAGCCTCTGATTCGCATAAGTCATGCGTATCAGAGGTTAAAAAGAGCCATGAACGGTTCGGGTTAGAAAAAATCAGCCAGAGGATGCGGCACTTTTGATACGGAGGAATGTGCGATTTTTGACGTGCGATGTGCGATTTTTGATGGGGCTCTTTGGGAGCAGCCCTTTCGCCCGCCCTACATCGAAAATCAAACATCATAAATCAAACATCAAAAATCAAAAGAGCTTGCCGGATCCCTGCCTCCATCAGCCGCCATTTAGCCTCTGATTCGCATAAGTCATGCATATCAGAGGTTAAAAAGAGCCATGAACGGTTCGGGTTAGAAAAAATCAGCCGGAGGATGCGGCACTTTTGATACGGAGGAATGTGCGATTTTTGACGTGCGATGTGCGATTTTGATGGGGCTCTTTTGGAACAGCCCTTTCGCCCGCCCTACATCGAAAATCAAACATCATAAATCAAACATCAAAAATCAAAAGAGCTTGCCGGATCCCTGCCTCCATCAGCCGCCCTTTAGCCTCTGATTCGCATAAGTCATGCGTATCAGAGGTTAAAAAAAAAACCATGAACGGTTCGGGTTAGAAAAAATCAGCCAGAGGATGCGGCACTTTTGATACGGAGGAATGTGCGATTTTTGACGTGCGATGTGCGATTTTGATGGGGCTCTTTGGGAGCAGCCCTTTCGCCCGCCCTACATCGAAAATCAAACATCATAAATCAAACATCAAAAAATCAAAGAGCTTGCCGGATCCCTGCCTCCATCAGCCGCCATTTAGCCTCTGATTCGCATAAGTCATGCGTATCAGAGGTTAAAAAGAGCCATGAACGGTTCGGGTTAGAAAAAATCAGCCGGAGGATGCGGCACTTTTGATACGGAGGAATGTGCGATTTTGACGTGCGATGTGCGATTTTTGATGGGGCTCTTTGGGAACAGCCCTTTCGCCCGCCCTACATCGAAAATCAAACATCATAAATCAAACATCATAAATCAAAAGAGCTTGCCGGATCCCTGCCTCCATCAGCCGCCATTTAACCTCTGATTCGCATAAGTCATGCGTATCAGAGGTTAAAAAGAGCCATGAACGGTTCGGGTTAGAAAAAATCAGCCAGAGGATGCGGCACTTTTGATACGGAGGAATGTGCGATTTTTGACGTGCGATGTGCGATTTTGATGGGGCTCTTTGGGAGCAGCCCTTTCGCCCGCCCTACATCGAAAATCAAACATCATAAATCAAACATCATAAATCAAAAGAGCTTGCCGGATCCCTGCCTCCATCAGCCGCCATTTAGCCTCTGATTCGCATAAGTCATGCGTATCAGAGGTTAAAAAGAGCCATGAACGGTTCGGGTTAGAAAAAATCAGCCGGAGGATGCGGCACTTTTGATACGGAGGAATGTGCGATTTTTGACGTGCGATGTGCGATTTTTGATGGGGCTCTTTAGGGAGCAGCCCTTTCGCCCGCCCTACATCGAAAATCAAACATCATAAATCAAACATCAAAAATCAAAAGAGCTTGCCGGATCCCTGCCTCCATCAGCCGCCATTTAGCCTCTGATTCGCATAAGTCATGCGTATCAGAGGTTAAAAAGAGCCATGAACGGTTCGGGTTAGAAAAAATCAGCCGGAGGATGCGGCACTTTTGATACGGAGGAATGTGCGATTTTTGACGTGCGATGTGCGATTTTTGATGGGGCTCTTTGGGAACAGCCCTTTCGCCCGCCCTACATCGAAAATCAAACATCAAACATCAAACATCAAAAATCAAAAGAGCTTGCCGGATCCCTGCCTCCATCAGCCGCCATTTAGCCTCTGATTCGCATAAGTCATGCGTATCAGAGGTTAAAAAGAGCCATGAACGGTTCGGGTTAGAAAAAATCAGCCAGAGGATGCGGCACTTTTGATACGGAGGAATGTGCGATTTTTGACGTGGCTCTTTGGGAACAGCCCTTTCGCCCGCCCTACATCGAAAATCAAACATCATAAATCAAACATCATAAATCAAAAGGGCGGCCTGCTAAAGCAGCCCAAAAAGTACTTCCGTTTTCACCCCATCTGCTGCACTCTCGATCCCTGCCGCCCTTTAGCCAAGTCATGTTCCATTCCATTCTCAATTTTCATACCGGCTCAACAACGCTGCAAATCGAGGATCGGGCTGCAGGCCCTGTAGGAATGGCGTAGACCGCAGGTCGTCGAAGGCGCTGAATCCGCCTTCCAGCGCCTGCTCCAGCCATTCGAGTGCCTGGTCCTGGTCTCCCTGCAGGGAGAGCGCGCAGGCCAGTAATACGAACCCCTCCATATCGCCCGGCTTCAGCTGGACGTACTTCCTGAAGTATTTTTCCGATTCCGCGTAGTTGGGCAGGTCCGCCAGATAAATGAAGCCAAGGTTGTAAGTCGGTTCCGACATATAGGGGTGGTATTGCAGGGCTGCCTGGTAGTATGACGCCGCCTCTGCCGGCTGCCCGTTTATCTGTGCCAGATACCCCAGCTTATTATTGGTGAGAGCATCTTTGGGATTGAGCTGATAGGCTTTGAGGTAAGCATCCTTGGCTTTGTCCATCCGGTTCTGGGCTTCCCGGGCAAGGCCCAGGATGAAGTAGGCGTAGGTATAGTTGCTGTCAAAGGCAATCGATGCTTCGGCCAGTTCCGCTGTCCGCTGGTAATCCCCTTGTTTGTAGGCGATCTTGGCCAGGTTGTATCGGGGAGGGACGTAATCTTCCCTTAGTTCCAGCGCCTGTTCAGCTGTTGTGGCCGCCTCATCATACCTGGCCATTTCCAATTGGGCGGTGCTGATATTTCCCACCGGCACGACCCAGCCGGGCGACAGCTCATGGGCTTGCTCAAAGTATTCGAGGGCCTTCCGGTAATTTTTCAGCCTCAGATAGGCTAATCCTAGCTCATTGTATACGTGGGGGGCCAGTGAGTCAATACTAAGCGATTGTTCCTGTTTGCGGATGGCCAGCTGGAGGATGGAATCCTTGTTGGGCATCAGCTCTCCCCGCAGCCTCAAGGCGAGCCCTTCGAAATAGGCCTGCCGGGCCTTGAGGTCATCGTACAGGAAATTGCCGGCGCCGACCAGTTCTGCCGCTTTGTCCAGGTATTCCGGGTAATACTGGTAGCTGGGGTCGTACTGCCAGCGGCGGGACATCTCTTCCGGACTGGCTTCCAGGTAGGCATTGATGGCCTGCTGGGCGTCGTCCTGCAGGGCGGCGGCCAGGTTGAGGCGCTGGGCGCTCAGTAAGGGCTGAAGCGGGGCCACCTGCTGCATCTGTTGAAACAGGGCATAGGCAGAACCTGCCTCCGGATAGAGAAGGTGCCCTTCGGCCAGGGCCCGTTCGAATTGTTGGTAAAGCGGATGGATGACAGTATCGCCCGCGGTGGGTAAGGTACTTCGCGGCGTGGCGAAAGCCATGTTTTCCTCTTTTATTTTCTGGCGCTCCAGCAGTGCCAGCAGCGTATCCTCATCGACGCGGAAGAGCTCGCTACTTCCCGGGCCCCTCGTCATAGGGTACTGGTCCGCTCGTTTGGATACTTCATCTTTGAGAAAGCTCTCCAGTTCCCGCAGCTCTACCTTGAGGTTCTTGTTTGACCGCTCATCGGCAAGCCCTTTGAGGCCATCGATGAGAAAATAGGAAAACAGTCCCCTGCCGCCGCCCCATTGTTCTCCTTCCAGGGAAAACTGGTTGGGCTCACAGGAAAGGATCCGGATCTCATTGTTGAATGCCCGGGCCAGGCCTTCATTGGTGGCCACCACACCGCCCGTTTCGCTGCCGGCCAGCTTGCCTGCCCGGCAGGCGTCCGTGATCAGGATGACCTCTACATCAAGCCTGACGCTGAGGGTTTGGATGACCTTTTGCAGCATTTCGACCGGGTAAGTGCCGCTGCCCATGTAGTTGACGGCTTTGGCATCGTAGGCCAGCAGATACCCCTGGTCCATCATGATCTTGTTCTCCAGGTCGCCGTGGCCGGAAAAGTAGATGATGGCGCGGTCTCCGGCCTTGCTCTGTTCCACCAGCCAGTACAGGGCCATGGCGATTTCCCCACGGGTAGCCTGTCCGTTGAGCAACATCCTGATGTTGTCTGACGGTATATTACCTCCGGCGGCGGACTGCAGGAATTCGGCCATGGCCATGGCATCACGGTGGGCAAACTTCAACGAGGGAATACGCTCATCCTCATAATCCGAAATACCGATGATTACTGCACGGGCGGATCCCTTACCGGCCATAGCGCCGATCTGCGCCCGGGCAGGCAGGCACAGGGCCAACAGCAACAGAAAAAAGGAAAACCTCATAGGAGGTAACTTTTTGCCGGATGAATAAATAGAAGGACTGAAGACGTTCGTGTATATATGGGAAAGCCGCGCCATAATTGTTTTCTTTAAGTTTTATTCGGGCAATGCCCTGCCGCCGGTTTGATTTGCGCCCTAACCAGGCAGGCCTACAAAATGAGTCGAAAACGAAATCGTTTTCGATAAGTATATTTGATGAAATCGAAAGGGGTTACCTCTACATTTGCTAATTTACACCAAAATCCTAAACTGATGAACGCATTTCCGATCCGAGCTTATTGTCTGGTTTTCTTTTTAGCCGCAACCTTTATAGCGGCTGCTCAGGGCGATGCCCTGGTATTTCAGCCATTGGGTAACGACGACCCTTCCGTTTCGCCCAATGCCTACAAGCAGGAAGTGGCACAGCAGGTCTACGATATCCTGGTCAAGGCCAGGGGGGATAACCGCTTCGATCCGCCTTCCTTCGAACTGGTAGGTACCGAAACCAACGGGGCCAAAATCCTGTATCTGGAAAACCGCATCCTTCTCGAAGAGAAGGCCTATGATGTATGCAGGCAGTTTGGAGCCGATTCCATCAACGTTCTGGCCACCCTGCTGGCCCACGAACTGATCCATTTTTACGAAAAACATGGCTGGACGAGCAAGTTCTCCAGTTCCTTTGCCGGCCTGGAGATCGGCGATACCCTCGGCAAACTGAGCACCAAGATCATCAACGAGACACAAGCCGATTACCTGGGCGGTTTCCTGGCCTATTCGGCGGGTTACGATGTCTTCGACAAAGGAGATGAGTTCATGGCTGCCTTATACCAAAAATATGAACTGAAAGAGTTTACCGAGGGTTACCCGAGCCTGTCCGACCGCCGCGCCATGGCCCGCAGTTCCGCTGCAAAAGTTGGGGAATTGGCCGATATATTTGACATCGCCAACCTCATGGCCATCACCGCTCAGTCCGAACAGGAATACCAGGCGGCGCAAGCCTTGTACGAATACATCCTGGAGGATTACCAAAGCCGGGAGCTCTATAACAACCTGGGGGTAATGGCCACCTATGAAGCGCTCATGTATTTCAATGAGAGCGAAATGAAATACCACCTGCCCCTGCAACTCGAACTGGAGTTTAAAAGCTCCAGGGGCAGCGGGTTCGCCGAGAAGCGGGAGGCGCTGTTGCGCAAGGCAGCCAACTACTTCGATTACGCCATCGGCCTGGACGCCGGTTACGCTCCGGCCTACCTCAATAAGGCCTGCGTGCTGACCCTTCTGAAGGATTACGACCGCGCGCGCTTCTATGCGGAAAAGGAAGCCCTGGATAAAGCCGGAGCGGTTAACAAACACATGGCCGGCAGCGTAGAGGTCCTAATGGGGATCATTGCTGATCAGGAAGGCAAATCCCAGGATGCCGCCCGCCATTTTGACAACGCCATCGCTCTGGGGAACCCCCTGGGAGAATACAACAAGAAAGTTCTGATGGGAGAATCGGTTGAAAGGGAAGAAGTCATGAGCTTTTCCTTCGACCAAACCGAGCAGATCGATGATGTGGACCTGCTCAACTTTACGCGCCGGCCCAAGGGCAAACAGAAAATTGCCCTGACCCTGAATCCCAAGATCAACTTTTTCGAATTTGTCCTGCAGGATGCCCCCGACAACTCCAAGGTTATGCTTCTGGAATCGAAATTAGAATCCAGCAGAAGGATATTGTACCTGTACCATATGACCGAAAAGGGCTTCACCGGAAAAACTCAAAAAGGCATCCAGTTAGGGGATACCCGGGACAAGGTGAAAACCCTGTATGGGGACCCCGTACTTTCTCTGCTGAGCACCAACGGCGAGATCATGAAGTACAAGAACATCCTCTTTTTCCTGGGGCCGGATCAGAAGGTCAGAAAGTGGGGCGTCTACGAAAATACGAAGTGACCCCGGTAGAGATACCTGGGAAGAAATAGGGAAATACATGGGAATACCTGGAAATGTAATGGCGTTTTCCAATGTGTTTCCATGTATCTCCATCCATTGTTTTTATAACAAACTCCAAGCAGGGGCCAGCGACACAGGGAAGGGGAGTTCTTTTATGATTAGGATGTTTCCACCTGATTACTTCCCTGCCTGCTGCAACAGTTCATAAGCCTGGCTGATAAGAGCTGGCACCAGTTCTTTTATCTTGGATTTCGGGCCTTGCCAGCTGACCTTTCCGATGAGTTCCGGCTTGTCACTACCCAGGCGGGTGACGGCGCCCCTAAGCATAATGCCACCGCCCCGTTCGTCGTATCGGGCAATGATCTTATAAC
The DNA here is from genome assembly GCA_020636405.1 of Lewinellaceae bacterium. GTDB lineage: Bacteria > Bacteroidota > Bacteroidia > Chitinophagales > Saprospiraceae > JACJXW01. The sequence goes on from JACJXW010000004.1 coordinate 2,624,086, forward strand.
TGTTCCGGTATCTGGGCAGGTCGAAGTAGGCCAGGTTGGAGCCAATGCCTTTGGCCGATTCATTGCGGAAGAATCCCGCCATCTCGTCTTCCAGCCCCAGGGGGTCATCCCAGAAGGATTCGGTATCTCTTATCTCCGGCCTTACAAAAACGGGCTTTTCCTGAGCGATGGGTATAGAAACGGTATCGTTGACAATACCGATGTAAAAGCTTTGTCCGCCTTCCGGTGGCGCCATTCGGGGGGTTTGCATCCCCCCGATGCCTTCTGCCAATTCGGGCACCTTGTCCAGCGAATATTGGAAAAGGCGGCTGACGTCGACGTATCCGTTGCTGGTACGCGCCACGTATTCCATTCCCTGCAAGAGGCTGAAGGTGAGCAGCCCCTGGCCGTAGCGGCTGGCCTCGTAGCTGGATTTATCGGCGGCGCTGCCGGAGAGGACGAACATACCGGTTCGGTCTTTCATACGCTCCAGCGCCAGGATCTGGTCGGCGTTGAGGTCCTTCTGAGCGCTGCCCAGGTCTTCCAGTACCTTACCCGAATTGCAGGCGTCGAAGATCAGGATCTGTTTAAGGGCGGCAATTTCCTTGATCCAATCGGTGAGCTCGGCCGTGGAAATGGCGCCGTTCTTCCGGATCTCGGGGTCACTGAGGTCTGTACTCCCGATAGCGCCGGTGAGGTAGTAGAACTGAGATTCTTCGCCAGGGGGGGAGTAGGCTATTCCGTGGCCGGAGAAGTACACCAGGATAATGTCGGTCGACAAGGCCTTTTCGGCGATCTCATCGAGGGTAGCCTTAACGTTCTCCTTATTTGAGCGCCATTTCCTGGAATCCTGGCTTGTACTCAACAAATAGGTGTGAACGGCCTGGACGCCAAAAAGTGCCCTGCCGGAAGCCTGCAGCGCCTGGCTCATAGCGAGGGCGTCCTTGTCAGGGTATAAAAGGTCCAGGCTCTTGCCCTCGTAGTCGGAGGTCCCTATGCATACTGCAAAAAGTTCGGGGTCTTTGGCTGTTTCGAAAGAGAAAGTAGGCACTTCCTCTTCTTTGCCGCCCTTCTTGCCGATGAGATCCGGGGAATAGTTGATGCGCACCGGCGCGCTCTTGAGCCAACCGGCCTCATTATAAACCTGTACGGCTAAGGAGTTGTCCGGCCCGGGTTGGTAGTATTTGGCGTATGCTTTCAGGTCGAACCGGAATTCGGCCTGCTTGTCTTTGTTCTCCGTGAAAAATACCTCCTTATTGTTGACCAGGAAACTGATCTTGCCGATGCCGCCATTGCGTTCGGTGAGGTTTACCAGCAATTCGTCCCGTACTATTCGCAGGGCTACCTCCGGGTAAAGTTTTACGGAGTCGAACTTACTGACATCCCGCAGGGGGGTATCCGTAAGGCCCATCAGGTTAGCGAGCAGGCCGGGGGCGTAGTACCGTTCATCCAGCTGGCTTAGCGATACGATCTCGTTGCCGACGGTGTAATGCATGAGGCGCATGGCGCCAGGCGAAGCGTCGAAGAGGCCGGAGGGGGCAGTCACCGCCCAGTCATTGGAGCCTAGTTGGATGAGGCTGGCGATCTCCTCACCGCGCTGCCAGTCCCATATTTTGAGCATGCCATCCTTGCTGCCGCTGTAGATCAGGCGCCCATCGGGGGAAAAAACAGCGGTATTGACCACTCCCCGATGGCCGGTGAGGGTGTCGATGGCCGTTTTGTCGGGCCTCATCAGGATGATGTTCTTCCCGTTGGGAATGGCCATCACTTTACTGTCGGGGGAGAAACTGGCCCTTCCCTCGAACAGTTCCCAGCCGTTGTCTTCCCACAGTAGTTCGCCTCTGTTGTCCCACAGGCGGAGCTTGTCGTCCTTACTCCGGGTGAGCATATACTGGCCATCGGGGGAGATAAGGGCGGCTTCTACGCCGGTATTGTGCGGTAGTTCCTTGATGAGTTCTCCGGTTTGGGTGTTCCACAACCGGGCGTCCAGCAGTTCGGAGGCCGATAGGATGGTATCCCCGCTGGGGAAGAAGTCAGCGGCGTAAGTCCGATAGTCTTTACCGGCCATTTCCTGGATCTCGTTACCCAGGCTGTCCCACAGAATAGCACGGCTGTCGCCATTGGTACTGAGTACGTATCTGCCGTCCCGGGAGACGGCCAGGGAGACGGCCTCCAGCCCTTTGGTGTTGCTGGACCGGAACAGGCTGTCTTTACTGAAAAAGACATTGAGCTTCCCGTCCCATCCGGCGGTATACATTCGTTGCCCGTCCGGGCTGTAGGCTACCTCATCGACCCGGGTATGGTGAGGTATGCCGTGCAGAATATCCCTTCCCGTGAGGTCCCAGATGCGGGCGCCATTAGAAGAGCCTACCAGGAGCTGTGTGCCGGCAGGGTGAGGCGCGATGGACAAAATGTCCGCTCCATATCCATTGAGCCGGTGGCGAACATTGCCCTGCATATCCCAGAACAGGATGGCCTCCGATTCATCGCTGAACGACAGGATCTCATTACCGTTGTTCGAAAACCTGGCCAGGCGCACGGCGGCATTGTGCTGAAACTCCTGTAGTTTTTCTTCCTCCAGATTGAAAAGCACAGCTGTACCGTCATTGCTTCCCGATAAGAAGCCCCGTTGAGGATGGGCGGCCAGGCTCTTGATCTCGTAGTAGTGCAGCAGGAAGTCCTTGACGGGTTTCCCGTCCGGAGTCCAAACGGCAATGCGCCCATTGATGCTACCGGTCAGCAGGGTTTTGCTATCCGGAGAAAAAACCAGGCTGGTAAAACTTTCGTCGGCCTGAATATCAGCGGTTTTTCGATTCTGGTTGTCCCATATTTTGGCGATCCCTTTTTCAAAATCCTGTTGGACCGCGGCCAGATGGTTGCCATCGGGAGAGAAAGCCAACTCCATAACCGTAGCGCTGAACGCCCGTTCCCGCCACAGGCGTTTGCCGGCAATGTCCCAAATGGTAACCACCCCGTTGGTGCTGCCGGCGGCGATCTTTTTTCCATCCGGGGAAAAGACGGCATGGTTGCTGTTGCTGCTGCCGGAGAGCTCCAGGATCTGTTCGCCGGAGAGGTTCCATATTTTCACTCCTCCCATGCCGCAGGTAAGCAGGTGTTGGCCATCGGAAGAAAAGTCGACCGCCAGCACCTCGTTGCTTTCCGATTCCTTAAGGGTAGCGATCAGATGCCCATCGCGGTCCCAAAGGCGGGTAGTCTGATCCGAACTGGCGGTAAGGATGTGCCTGCCGTCCGGAGAAAGAGCGAAGTAATTGAGGTAACTGGTATGCCCAACTGGTACAATGAGCTGGGGTTGCTGACTAAAGGCGGCAATAGAAAGTAATAAGCTGGCAGCCAATAAGGTATAACTATTCATAGTGTGATTTTTGGGCTTCTCGGTATTGCCCCTCAATGGCGACAGACAGTGATTGGAGTCTGCATTTTGTTATCGTATCGGCCAGTCGTTGGGGCAATGATATTCCAGGCCCAGTGCTTAAGGGTCCCTGAAATTAAATATTTTCTGCATTTTTCCTATTACCAGCTTCCATTCTTTCCGAAAGGGGCCTTAGCTCTGCTTTTAGTCAGGAAGGCATTGCTATTGATTGTCGTGGGTAGTCAGAGGGATGTGGCCCATATCGGTCACCAGGCTGCAAACCCCCTGATTGTCCAGGTGGGCAAGCTGGTTTTCGACCGACTCTAACTCCATTTCCGTCAGGATCAGGGCGCCGAAGTTGAAGATAAAACCTTCCAGCAGGATGCCGTCTTCTTCGCTTTCGGCAGCATCGACGGACAGTACCCCTCCCGGGGCGATCGTCAGGCTGGCCCCTTTGTTCACCTTCAGGGATTGGATCAGCGGCGCAACACAGCCGACTTCAGGATAGAATCGGTGCTCCTGGTAAGGAACAATGACAATGTCTTTCCACGCAGGCACCTGCCCGCCTACCCAGTTCTGGGGCTCCATCCAGTCGGTCTCCCGGCCGGGTGTTCCTCCTTGCCAGTAAACTTCCTGGGCGAAAGCGGCGAAAAAAAGATGCAATATGATCAGAACAGCGAATGAGGTTTTCATGACCTAAGGTTTATATTGCCTTTATTTACACAACAGGCAAAAGGTTACCTTCGGGGAAGTTTTCGGAATGCGCTGTTCGCCCTTCGCGAGAGTCCCAGCGTCTTTTCCCTGTCGCTGCCAATCCACGAATCCAAGAATCCCCGTCTTCGCCATCACCTTCGCCATCACCTTCGCCATCACCTTCGCCAAGGCTACGGCGCTCGGAGAAGGCTACGGCGCTCGAAGAAGGCTACGGCGGGCAGAGACGAATCCCGAATCAACGAATCCCGAATCCCGAATCCCGAATCAACGAATCCCGAATCCCCGAATCCCGAATCAACGAATCACGAATCAACCCATCCCCCCCTGCTCCGTCCGCTGAATGATCTCCTCCTGTAGCGCTGTCCCGATATCGTTGAAATAATCACTATACCCCGCTACCCGGACGATGAGCCCCTGGTGCAGCTCCGGATGTTTTTGAGCGTCCCTCAGGGTATCGGCGTCGACCACATTGAACTGGATATGGTGCCCATTCAGGCTGAAATAAGCCCGAATGAGGGCCGTGAGCTTTTCGTAGCTCCCTTCCTCCTCAAAGAACAGAGGGGAGAACTTCTGATTGAGCAGTGTTCCTCCGGTGCGCAGGTGGCCCAGTTTAGCAGCCGAAAGGACAACGGCGGTCGGCCCCTGCCGGTCGGCGCCCTGTACCGGGGAAATGCCTTCGGACAATGGCTTGCCAGCCCCTCGCCCATCGGGGGTGGCGCCGGTAACGCTTCCGAAATAAACATGAGAAGTGGTTGGAAGGAGGTTGATGCGGTGCACGCCCCCCCTGCTGTTGGGGTTTCCGGCGACGGCGTCGTGGAACAGGTCGAACACCCGGATGGCATGCCGGTCTGCCTTTTCATCGTCATTGCCATATTTGGGGCTGCAGTAAAGCAATTCATACTGCAGAGATTCAAACCCTTCGAAGTTGGCATCCAGGGCAGCCAGGAGTTCCGCCCAGGTAAACGTGCCCTTTTCATAAATGTGGAAGCTGATGGCCGCCAGCATATCGGTGATGCTACCCATGCCTACGCCTTGAATATAACTGGTATTGTAGCGGGCGCCTCCGGCGTTGTAGTCCTTCCCGTTCCGGATACAGTCTTCGATGAGCAGAGAAAGGAAGGGCGCCGGCAACTGTTGGGCAAAGATCTGCTCAATGAGGTTGTTGCCCCGGATCTTGATATCGGCGAAGTAACGGAGTTGCCGGGTAAAGGCTTCCATCAGGGCATCGAAAGTAGAGAAGGCGGCTGCCGGCTCAGCAGGCAACCCTACCTGCTCTCCCGTGCGAGGGTCCTTCCCGTCGTATAGGGTGAGCTCCAGGATCTTCGGCAGGTTGAAATACCCGGTCAGCCAGTAAGCCTCCGTGCCGAAGGCGCCGGCTTCCACGCAGCCGGAGGCGCCTCCCCGACGGGCGTCGGTAATATCCTTGCCCTGGCTCACCAGTTCCTGAACGATGGCGTCGGTATTGAAACAGGAAGGTTGCCCAAACCCGGTGCGGATAATGTCCAGCGCTTTATGGATGAAGCGGTCCGGGTTTTCCCGGCTGATCTGTACCATGGAACTGGGCTGCAGCAGCCGCATTTCCCGGATGACGTCCAACAGCAGATAAGATACCGCATTGACGCCATCAGAACCATCATCCTTCACCCCTCCGAGATTGATGAGGCAGAAGTCCGTGTAAGTGCTGCTCTCCTGAGCAGTAACCCCGATCTTGGGGGGCGCCGGGTGGTTGTTGAACTTCACCCAGAAGCAACACAGCAGCTCAAAGGCCTTTTCTTCCGTAAGGCTCCCTTCATCGATCTGGTGCTGGTAAAGCGGGAAGAGGTGCTGGTCGAGCCGTCCGGGGTTGAAAGAGTCCCACGGATTGAGCTCGGTGATGACCCCCAGGTGGATGAACCAATAGTGCTGCAGCATCTCGTGGAAGGTTCGGGGCGCATGGGCGGGCACCCGCCGGCAGATAGCGGACATCGCCTGTAGTTCCCGCTTTCTGGTGATGCTTTTTTCCTTCTTGGCCAGTTGTTCCAGGGTTTCAGCATGGCGTACGGCATAGTGGATAATGGCGTCGCAGCAGATGTCCATGGCCTTCAACTCTTCCAGTTTAGAGGGGGCATTCGGATCGCTATGCTCTTTGAGTTGTTCCATGCTTTGCCGGATCTCCTCCTTCAGTTGCAGGAAGCCGGTGTGGAAGAGCTTTTGGCCCAGCACCGTGTGCCCCGGCGCCCGCTGTTCCTGGAACTCGGTGAAAATGCCGGCCCGGTAGGCGGCGTGCCACTCCGGGGGCATGGCGGCCATGATGCGGCTGCGGTTGTCCCGGCCTTGCCAGAAGGGGATAATCTGCTGCTGATAGGCCTGCTTTACGGATCCCTCTACTTTGAAAGACACCTTTTCCCGGCTGTCCAGCACTTCCAGGTCCTGCAGGCTGTGCAGATTGATCTCGGGGTAAGTGGGTGTGGCCTTGGGCGCCGGCCCCCGTTCACCGACGATGAGTTCACCCTCATTGATGCAGATGTGCTTGTGGCGGAGCAGGTATTCGAAAGCCCGGGCTCGCTTCACGGGGGGCGACAAATTACGGCTGGCGGGGCTCTGGTAGAATTCGGTGATCAGTATTGCCCGCTCGGCAGTGATGTGCTCTACCGCTTGCAGGCTTTGGGTTCTGAGTTGATGGACGCGCTTGGTTAATTCCATGGTTGCTGGCTTGTTTGTTACTTGTTGCTTGTTGGTGGAAGGGGATGCCGTTACCCGCCGATGAGGGCTTTGATCCCGGTATCTGCGAAGAATTGTTGCAGGGTGGCCATGCGTTCCCGGGAGGGCGGTTCCAGTTGGCCCATCTTCCACTCTATACCGCATCGCCCGTATTTGGCGTCGATGGGGTGATAGGGCAGGAGGTTCAGCTGCCGGATGTTGTCCCGCCGGTTCTCCCGGAGGAAGCGATGGAGCCGTTCTAACTGTTCTTCCTCATCATTGTAACCGGGAATGACGGGTACTCTGGCCCAGATGTCCACACCACTGTCGGCGATCATCCGGAAGTTCTCCAGGATGAGGCGGTTGGAGGCTCCGGTGTAGAGGCGGTGTTTCTGGTCATTGAGGTGCTTGAGGTCGAACAGGAAGAGGTCGGTATATGGAATGATCCGGCGAAAAGCGGCCCGGGAGGCAATGCCCGAGGTATCCACTGCCGTATGGATGCCCTGCTCCTGGCAGGCTTGGAGCAGGGCCAGCAAAAAGGGAGCTTGCATCAGCGGTTCTCCGCCCGAAAAGGTGACGCCGCCGCCGGACTGCTCCATGAAGATGCGTTCCCGCTCCACGAGTTCCATCACTTCCGATACCGAATACTGGCGCCCGACGGTTTCCTCCCGCTGGAATTCCTTCTCTCCTATACGTACTGTCTTGATCAACCGTTCCGGCCGCGGGGAGCGGCTCTCCGGGTTGTGGCACCACCAGCAGGAGAGGGGGCAGCCCTTGAAGAAAACCGTCAGGCGAATGCCCGGGCCGTCGTGGATGGCGTAGCGTTTGATGTCGAATATCAATCCTTTCATAAATGAGTTTTTGCCCGGAAAACCTGAATTCAAACAGCAGGGAACCCCGGAGAATTCGGATTTCCCGGATTTGCCAAGACTCTTGGGGAAAGAAGGGAGGGAATGTTACGACAAATAGAAGATCCAGCACTCGTACAGGCGTTTACCGAGTTTGTTGTGGTGGAATTGGTATGTGAGCTGGTACATTCGCAAGGGCTAAAGGATTAACTGAACTTTGGGCCGTCCGGCGATGAAGGCGGAAATCGCAAATCGGAACGCGGAAAAGTAGGGCCTAACGCCCGTTTAGTGCCGTATTCCGAATATGCCTATCTCAGCAATTCATTAACTGCTAAGGGTTTAGGTAAAGCCGGGCTGATTATGAGCTCATTGATTTGAAATGTTTTTTAGGGGCCTGAACTGTAACTGAAGTTGTCATATTGCCAATTTACGACTATTCCAATAAAAGTACCACCTCTTTCATGAATTAATAATCTCCAACGCCTGCTCCAGCAATTGCTCCACCAGCTTGTCCAACTGTTCCACCGTCCCTTTCACCTCCATATCCCCCAGGGGTTCCCGCCCCTGGAACACTTTGGCCCTGAGGGAAACCTTCCCCTTCTTCAGTTCGTAAAGCCCCTTGATGGAATAGGCGCCTTTGTACTCCGGCACATCCACGTAGATAAGGCTGGCGTTTGCGCCCCTGGCGGTGATCTCCTGCAGGTAGTTTTCGAGGTGGCGTCCGAGGTTTAGCACATCGTCGAAAGCGTTTATTTCCTGTAAGGTGTTGCGTACGAAGAGGGGTTTTACCTGGGCCACCGGTATTTCCACCTGGCTATTCACCAGGCCGATGTCAAAGCTTTCTCCTCCCAGCGGGAACGCCAGCATGGGCGTTTGAATACCGCCGATGGCCTCCGCCAGTTCGGGCACCTTATCACGGGAGTATTGAAAGAGGCTCATAATGTCGATATACTGGCCTTCACGCAGGGCCAGCCCGCTCATACCCTGCAGCAGGCTGAAGGTAAGCAGCCCCTGGCCGTAGCGGCTGGCCTCGTAACTCACCTTGTCGGCTGCGCTGCCGGAGAGCACAAACACGCCGGTGCGCCCCTGCATGCGGTCGAGCGCCCGGATCTGTGAAGAGTTGAGGCTTCGGCTGGCCGACAAGAGGCTCTCGACAACCTTTCCGGAATTGCAGGCATCGAGTATCATGACCTGCTTTTGCGCTGGAATATCGGTCAGCCATTGGGTAAACTCCTCGGTGGAAATGGCATAGTTCGTGCGGATCGTCGGGTCGCTGAGGTCTTCGCTGGCAATATCCTTGGTAAGATAGTAGAATTGGGCCTTCTCGCTGCTGCCGTACGTCAGGCCGTGGCCGGAAAGATAGAGGATGAATACGTCTTCCGGACGGGCCTCCCGGGCAATGTTCAAAAATTGTGTTCTAATATTTTCCCTGGTAGAAACCGCCTGGGCCGCCCTGGTGTCCGTACTCAGCAAGAAGGCATGGATGTTTTCGGAAGAGAATAATGCCGCGCCGGCGGAGGACAATGCCTCGTACATATCGGCGGCGTCCTTATCCGGATATTTCAGGTCCAGCCGTTCCCCGTTGTAATCGGCAGTGCCAATGGAAAGCACAAATAAGTGCGGATCCCTTTCCGGCTGGAAGGAGGGGACGAATCCGGCTTCTTCCCCTTTTTCCTTGCCTTTGCTGTTCACCGGCCGATAGGAGAGCGTATAGGGCTGGCTTTTCAACCACCCTTCGGCGTTGTAGGCCCGAATGGTGATTTCATTGGCCTTGCCTTTCAACAGGTATTTTTCAAAACCGGCAAGATCGACTTTCAGGCTGGCCAGCCGGTTGGGGTTACCGTCTTCCAGGACTTCCTTCTGGTTGATGAAAAGGCTCACCTTGCCCAGGCCGCCCTTGCGTTCTTCGAGTTCAACAAAAAGCTGGTCCCCCTCGATACGAACTTTTACCTTGGGATACAGCTCTATGGCCCCCAAAGCATCTACATCCCGGATCAACCCTTCCTGAAGGCCGAGCAGGCGGGGTAGCAGGCCGGGTTCGTAATAGCGCTCTTTCAGCTGTTCCAGGTCGATCACCTCCAATCCGAGCACGTAATACAGCTGTTTTAAAGCCTCCGGAGAAGCGTCGAACAGGCCGGAAGAAGTGGTGACGACCCAATCTTCTTCCCCCAAAGAGATCAGGGTAGCAAGTTCTACCCCGGTGTAGAAGTCCCAGATGCGGGCGGTCTTGTCCCGGCTGCCGGTCAACAGGAAACGGCCTTGTGGGGACAGGGATAGGGAGGTGACGCCACTGGTATGGCCGAAGAAGCCCCGGTTGATCAGCCCCTGCCTGCGGTCGATGAGGTAGGTATTCCGGTCTTCACTGGCGGCAAGCAGGTAAAAGCCATCAGGGGTAAAAGCGATATCGTTGACGGCGTCCTTGAAAACGGAGGATTCCAGAAGCTCTTCCCCTTGCCGGTTCCAGACTTTGAGCAGGTTGCCCCAGTCGCCGGTGGCCACCAGATTCCCATCGGAAGAAAAGGCGGCAGAGAAGATGTCCAATTCATGTCCGGGGAAAACGGCCAGGGGATCGCCATCGGCGGACCACAAACGGGGCTGGTTATCGCTGTTGGTGGAGAGGAAAGCCTGTCCGTCCGGAGCATATTCCAGGCAGGTGATGTAATTGCCGTCCCCCTCTATCCTTTTCCGGGCTTGTCCTTCCTGATCCCAAAGGATGATGTTGCCCTCTTCATCCCCGGTGAGTATCGTTTGCCCATCGGGTGAAAGGGCTGCGGCTCCGAGTGAGGCATCCGGCGTTTCAATGGACAGGATCGCTTCTCCATTCCGCTGGCGCAACACGGCTTGCCCGCCTTCGCCGGTGGTCAACAAATACTGCCCGTTGGAAGAGTAGCCGAGCCCGGACACCGGGCCGTTATTGCCGGCCATCACCTTCATCTGCCCCAAAGCGGGCAGCCAGAGGCGGGCGGCCCCATCGTCGTTGCCGGTCACGAATGCTTTTCCATCGGGAGAGAAAGCTACGGATAATACCGAATGGGCGTACCCTTGGAAGGATTGGAGGCGTTCTCCCTCCAGCGTCCAGAGGTGAGCGGCCGTGTCGGGTCCGCCGCTCAGCAGGGCCGTGCCGTCCGGGGAAAATACTGCCTCGTTGAAGGAGGGCTCCTGGGAAATGGTATGGATCAGCTGGCCGTCCTGGCTCCAAACATTAATGGTGCCATCCAGGCTGCTGCTCAATATTTGGCCGCCCTCCGGAGAGAAATCCACGGATGCTATCATCTTGCTATGAGCGGGAACGTCCCACAACTTATCCCCTGGCCGGCTCCACAGCATCAGCCGCCCCCCTTCGGTTCCGGCGGCGATCAACTGGCCGTCCGGAGAAAAGGCGACGGCCCGGATAGACTGGCTATCCTGCGTAACCTGCTTCACCAGTTGCCCCTTGTTGTCCAGCAATACCAGCAACGGGCCAACCGCCGAGAGGATATACTGTCCATCGTGGGAATAGGCGAGGCCGTGATAGGGTGCCGAATAGGCGGGCAAAGCCTGGATGAGCCGCCCCCTGAGGTCCCACATAAAGGCCATGCCATCGGTGCCCCCTGTGACGAAATGCTGCCCATCGGGAGAGAAGGCAACACACCGTACCCAGCCAAGGTGGTTCTGGCAAGTTTGCAGCGGTTGCCCTTCCCGGGTCCAGAGTATAGCGGTGGCATCGTCGCTTGCCGTCACAACGTACTGCCCGTCGGGAGAAAAAGCTGCATCGAAAATGTAGCCGGCATGCTTGCTGAACGTCACCAGTTCCTGTCCCTGGCGGTTCCACAGTTTGGCCGTGCGGTCGAGGCTTGCCGTTAGCACGTACTGTCCATCCGGGGAGAAGGCGACGGTAGTGATGTCGTCAGAATGGCCGACGGGGATGGTGAGTCGGGGGATCTGTGCGGGCGAAAGGATTCCCGGCAATAAAAGGCAGTTCACCCAGAGTAGCCTGAAAATCTTATTTTGCACGTAGGGATGGATTTTGAATGTAGCCAAAGGTACGAAGTTCCCGGTCAACTATTTCTTCTCTCTTTGGCTATTCAGCCTGCTTAATGCCTCCATCATGATTGCGTCCACTAGTTCCGGCAGCGTACGCTTTTTTCCGGAAATCTGAAACGGCTCACCCACCGGAAATTCACCCCGGTAGAGGCGCCCGCGTAAGTTTACAACCTCGTCTCTAACCTGGTACAGCCCCCGAACGGTATAGGCATTGGGAAATTGTGGGATATCGACATAGATCAGCTCGGCTGCGGCCCCTTTGGTGGAGATATCCTGGAATTGGCCCTCCAACTGGGCGGTGAGCCCCAGGTGGTCGGACAGCAGGTCCTCATCAAGGAATATATTGCGCACAAAGACGGGTTTCCGGGGCGCTAACGGGATCTTGACCTGCTCATTGACAATGCCAATATCGATACTGCCGCTGCGTGGCGTCAGCATGGTGGGCGTTTGGACCCCGCCAATGTCTTTAGCCAATTCCGGCACCCGGTCGCGGGCATATTCGAAGAGTTGGACGACATCGAGATACTTACCTGCCCGCAGCTTCATCCCACTCATTCCCTCCAGAATACTATAAGTGAGCAACCCCTGCCCGTACTGGCTGGCCTCGTAGCTCACCTTGTCGGCTGCAGAGCCGGCAAGGACAAACATGCCGGTGCGGTCCTTCATGCGGTCGAGGGCGCGGATCTGGGTAGAATTCAGGTTTTTGGTGCCGGTGTCCAGGGTTTCTACCACTTTGCCGGAGTTACAGGCATCGATGATCATGACCTGCTTCTGGGCAGGGATGTCGTTGATCCATTTGGTCAGCTCGGTGGTGGAGATGGTGCGGTTTTTTCGTATGCCGTCGTCACTGAGGTCTTCGGAAGCGATCTCCTGGGTGAGGTAATAGAACTGTGCCCGGTCGGCATCGCCGTAGGTGACGCCATGGCCGGAGAGGTACACCACGAGGATGTCTTCGGCCTTTGCCGCTTTTTTGAAATCTTCGAAAGCAGCTCTGATATTGGCCTTGGACGGATGCATACTCAGCGCTGTGGTATCGGTAGTGAACAACCGGACCACCACGCTATCTACCCCAAAGAGCTGGCTGCCGGCCTGCTGAATAGCCTGTGCCATGGCTGCGGCGTCCTTACCCGGAAATTTAAGATCCAGTTTCGTGCCGGCGTAGTTGGCGGTGCCGATGATGACGGCGTAGAGGGCAGGGTCGCTGATGGGTTGGAAATTAAAAGACGGGGCGGAATCGTTCCCTCCTCCTTTGGCGCGGGCGAAGCGAGGGCGATAGGATACCGTGTGCTCCGGGCTTTTCAGCCAGCCGGCTTCGTTGTAAGCTCGCACGGAGATGTTGTTGAGGCTGTCCTGAAGAAAGAAACGGCTGAAGGTTGCGAGTTCGATCGTCATAGAAGTATCTCGAATGCGTTGATATCCCTCCGGCCGGTTGGCATCCGGAATGACCTCCTTGCCGTTGATGAAGACGCTGGTTTGGCCAATACCTCCATTGCGGGGTGTGAGTCCGATCTTCAGGAGATGCGCCTGGGTGTCCAGGTGAAGGGTAACGATAGGGTAGAGGGCGACGGTATCGAAGCCTTCCACGGAGCGGATGGGGTCGTCGGAAAAGCCGAGTAGCTTATCCAGCAGATTGGGTTCGTAGTAGCGCTCCTTGAGCTGTTCCAGTTCGATCACCTCTCTGCCGAAGGAAAAATACATCCGTTCCATTGCTCCCGGGCTGGCATCGAACAGGCCGTTGGGCGTAATGCATACCCAATTCTTATCGCCATCCGTGAGGATAGTAGCCAGTTCCTCGCCGCTTTCCAGCTCCCACAGCCGGGCCCCGTCGTTACTTGCGGTCAGTGCAAAACGGTTGTCTTTGGAAATAGCGGTGGAGTTCAAGGAGCCCGTGTGCCCTCCTTTCAGTTCCCGGATCAAACTACCGTCCAGGCCTCGCCATTGAGCAGATCCATCACCAAGGCCGAAAAGGATGGATCGTTCATCGGGAGCAAAGGCGGCGACATGGCCGTCCGTGTAAAAATAGAAACTGTCAGGCGGGGTAATGTCGCCCACGCCTTTTTTATACAGGAAGGCAATAGAACCCCGGTCCTCCCCATCGCCCAACAGCAGGAAATTGCCCTTGGAGGAGAGCCGTTGATAGCTTTCCCCATTTTGCCATACGTTTCTGAAGTCGATCTTTTGTTCGTGCCCGGAAAGCCCCCAAACCGTAGCAGACACCTTGCTGCCGCTCTCATCGGATGAATCGGTATCATTGCTACTGATGGTGTATAAGCTTTGCCCATCATCAGAAAAACGGAGGTTTTTCCATTTATCAGCATCCAGCTCCTGTATTAATTCGCCCTTCAGGTTACGCAGCAGGTAAACGCCTTTACCATCTATGGCCAAGGACAGGGACATCTGGCCATCGGCAGAGAAGGAAAGGAAGAACTCCTTCTCAGAATAAACGGGCTCTAGCTGATGTTGGCTTTCCATATCCCAATAGATATTCCGGAAGGAATTGTCCTCGTACAAAATGGTGCTCAGGAACAGATGTCCGCCTGGTTTAAATCCGGCATATAGCCCCGGAGGTTGTTTGTAGGTTATTTCCTGCAGCAAGGCCCCCTCCATGTTCCAAACTTTGGCGGTTCCGGAATAGTCGCCAGGGGTATGGGTAAGGAGGCGTTGCCCATCGAAAGAGAAGTCGGCGCTACTGTGCGGTGTAGCAAAGGCCACCTTTTCGTTTCCCTGAAGATCTATTATCCTGATCGTATCCTCCTGTCCGGCAATGAGGATGAACTTACCATTGCCGTAAGGGCAGGAGGTACAGGCCGGAGCAAATCCCAGGCTCTTCCAGCCAGGTTCCTGAAAAACCTGCTGTTCTTCGCTCCTCAGGTTGAACAGGCGGATGGAACCATCTTCCTGGCCAGTGAGGAGGGCCGGGCCGTTCCAGGACGGGCAATCCGGGCAGGCCGGAGCAAAATGAACGGCCGAAAGCCCTGGCAGTTCCAGGTTTAATGCCGCTTGGCCCTGGCGATCCACCAGGGAAAGCTTTCCGGCTTCATTGCGCAGGTAAATGTATTGCCCTTCCGGCGTAAAGCCCGCGTCCTGCAAGCCCGGGAATTCAAGGTGCAGTAAGGTGTCCCCTTGCAGGTTGTATAAGGTAGCCCGCTCCCATGAAGAAACCGTGAGGAAGGCATCCCCCTTACCATAAGCGCAATTGGGACAAACCGGAGAAAAGGCCACCGGGCGGGTATCCGGAGCCCGGATGGAAAGCAGCGTATCCCGTTTGACATTGGCCAGAGTAAGGACCTTGGTTTCATAAACACTCCCGGAAAATTCATCACCTTCCCATCCTATTTCGGTTCTGTGGGTAAGGAAGTAGGGGCCGCCGTCCGGAGAGCAATTGGGGCACTCCGGGAAAAAGATACTCTGGTAAAACCGCCCTTCGAACAATGGGATCTTGTTGCCGTAGAGGTCCCAAATATCTGCATAGCCGTCGGTAGTAAGCGCAATGACATAAGAATCATCCTGCGAGAAAGCCACGGCTCCAACCGCGTAGTATTCCCCTTCCGCACTGCTGGTGAAGGTTTGCAATAACTGGCCCCGCAGGTTCCACAGCTTGACGGTTTTATCCACACTACCGGTGAGCAGCAACTGGCCGTCGTGAGAAAAAGCAGCAGTCCGAATGCCCGCCGTATGGCCCTGCGGCACGACCAAGGTAGCGGACTGGGCCTGAGCCAGAATAGGAAGGAAAAGGATCGGAAGAAAAAGTAATTTATTCATCCTTTTGGTGTTCACTCGTTCTGCAAAATAAGAAAAGCCTGCCTCAGAACCTCATTGCCGTTGTCGGACGGAAAAAAGGCTTCGGCGTTTATTTCATCATTATGGCCGATCGGAACTACAAGCTGTGGCGACTGCGCTACATTGAGCAGGGGAAGAAGGAAGAAGGGAAAAGACAGTTTTTTTCGCATGGCCCTATTGTGTTTTTTAAAAGTAATCAAATCCGACAAAAAAAGCCCCTGTCGGACTATTATTCCAACAGGGGGCAATGCGATTTTTGTGTTTATTTATCTGTGATCCGGGAGTGCCCGGAGGGTTGCCGGAGGGTGTTGCGCCGTCGGGCTCACTGTTGCCCGTTAAAAGCAAAGGCAGCCTGCTTGTCATCGGAAGAGAACTTTCCGTTATCGTGCATGGCGGGTATTTGATGGTTAACACGATTCAGGTATCGGGTTGTTACGCTACTTCCATTTGCCGGCATTCAGAAAGGTTACTCCGTTGTAGAAAAAAAATACTGGATATTTTTTACCAACCACTAAGAGAGGAGAGCCGTTTACGCATTTCGACTGGCAGGAAAGCGATATTTTTTACACCTTGGCTGGAACCTGCCCGTTCGGTAAGTTCTGTTTCTGCCAGGATATAGATTTGGAACACCCCTGCTCGAACTTCGATCCGGAGCCGGGCAATGAGCAGTGGTACTAGGGAAATAGTAAAAGGCTTAATGCAGCCTTTCCGAAAATGGGCTTTTTCTTTGACGGCCTTAAAGACAATAGCCAGCAACATTCTTGGGGCCTTTCAATCCAATGGGACGAATAATAGAAAAGACAACTGACGCAATGAATAAAAACTTTCCTGAACTCACTACCAGCCGCCTGTTGCTGCGCCGGTTCCGGCCGGAGGACATAGATATGGTGTTCTACGGCCTTTCCCATCCGGAGGTCATAAAATACTACGGCGTCCATTATAGCACATTGGAAGAAACGCAGGTGCAAATGGATTGGTTCGTTGAGTTGGGAACTAATAAAACTGGCATTTGGTGGGCCATCTGTTCCGCTGATAGCGGTGCTTTTCTGGGGGCCGGTGGGTTCAACAACTGGAGCCATGAATTTCAGAAAGCGGAGATCGGTTTCTGGCTTTTGCCTGAACATTGGGGCAAAGGCGTCATGACGGAAGCCATGCCGTTGATCTGCAATTACGGGTTCAAAGAGATGGGCCTGCACCGCATCGAAGGTTTCGTTGAAACTGAGAACCAACTCTGCAAAAAGGCTCTCAGGAAACTGGATTTCACGCTGGAAGGAACCATGGTAGACTGTGAAATCAAGAATGGCCGTTTTATCAGCCTGGATATTTACGCTAAGTTTGGGGGGATGCCATCCTGACCAATCAGCAGCATTTTTGGGGGAAAGTCAATTCCGGAAACCACGGTCCGCTTGATGGCTAAAACACACATGTGATCATTACTTCTATAATCATCATAAAAGTAATGATCTGTATGCTGCCACTTCACAGAAATATTTCGGCTACCGAAAGCAAAAAACGTTGCTGATCCCTATCTTTGAAAACTGCTATCCCTGTCCGGTGAAGTGGACTATGGCCCATCGGGCCAAGGGCTATCGGGCCAAGGGCTATCGGTATTTCGAAGAAACCCTAAGGACATGTATCGGATCACAGCAATCATTTTTACCCTCTTCTGCTACGCCCTCACGCTATCCGCCCAACTCCCTGTCACCGTCGCCGAGCTGACGGTGGAAGTGGGCGCCAACAGCGAGGAAAACCTGTACTACGGATTTGAAACCGGAGACCTGCTCATTGCAAGCCTGGAACTGTTGGAAGGCAAGGACCTGAAAGCGTTTGAAGTCATTGAGTACCCTGAGAATTCCCGCATTCTGGAATACGAGACGGAAGGATTCGATGACAAGCGGCTGAAAGTATATCAGCGTGGTATCTTTCAATTCCGCTTGCACAATGCCAATCTGGTAAAAAAGCGCGTCTGCCGCATTCACATCAAGCGCCTGCCCTCCAGCGCCGCTACTGCCGACTTCAACCCCGCCGTGCGTTGGGAGGAGCGGATCGATACGACCTTCAAAGTGCAGTCGGAAACAGTACGCTCCGGCACGGAGGTAAAGGAAGTGCAACAGCGCCGCCGCATGCTGGCGAAGGTGGACACCAATGTGGTCACCCTGCTCGACAAGCTGGAGCGCGTCCATTCCCGCACCAATATTTCGGCGGACAACATCACCCGCCTTACCTTCGAGCTGCCCCGCAACCGCCAGGAACCCTCGCCCGAAGACCCCAGCCTGACTACGGAGGTAACCTCCTGGGCCTACTGGATCGGCACCGGTGAGGAAGCCCAGGAGTGGTACCAGAAGGCCAACGGCAGCGCCGTTGCCCGCCTGGCCAAGGGCCTCACCAAAGGCGCCATCAGTGTCGGCCTGGTTTCCAGCGGATACGGAGCTCTTGCCATGCTGGCTATCGAAGGCGTCTCGGTGTTTACCAACCCGCCCTCCGGGGAGAATGTCAAATACGCCCTCCTGCTCAAGCAGGGTGATGAATACCTGGAACTTTCCAGCGGCAACAGCATCACCGGCTTCGGCCGGATGGACAACTTCACCCAGGGCCAGTTTGCCATCCAACTCGAGAACGACAACTACGTGGAGGGTATCAATGTCAACGTCAAGGTTGTAGCAGTGACGGTCACCAAGACATACCGGGATGAATATTTCACCGAAACCAGAGAAGTTCCGGTCAACCAGTCGACTACTGTCAGGGAGCCGATATTGCGCAAGGTGCGGGCGCCCGTGCTGGTGGAAGGGGAAAGGCAGTAGGGTGGAGCTGCTTTCCTAAACGAAAGGTAACAATTCAGCATTTCGCTTTTAGCGGTTCGCTATTCACTGCACTATGCCCCTAATTGCAGGAATCCAAGCTCAAGAAACCAGTTCTTTGCCCTAAATCCTGGTTTTGAGGCAGCGCTAAGCGGACGGCGAATTGCGAACGGCGAATAGCTGATAGTTACAACGAAAGTTTTGTCAAAGGTCCAGGGAAAAGCTCAACACCGGTATCAGCCCTCCGGAATGCCTTCTGAACTGCAGCGCGTTGTTGGTGGCGTCGTACCGTACCGAGTGCGGGTTGAAGCGGTTGGTCATGTTCTGGATATCAAGGGATACGGTGTAGGAGTAAGTGTCCTTGTCTTTGCGGAAGGCCGCTCTGCCATCGAGCCGGAGATAATTATCTACCTGTTCGCTCCATTCCCGGCCCTTCAGGGGGATGAACCTTCCCTCTGCCTGCGACCGGGCGGGATCATACGGGGAATACCGGAATCCCCCGTTGGCCATCAGGCGGAGGCCAGCCTGCAGGATGGCGTTTTTTTTCAGTACAAACTCCCGCCCCAGGGTGTAGGCGGAAACGAACCGCGAGTTGAAGCGGGTATTTCTTTTGTAGCCGTCAATTTCGAATCTGGAGTCGAAAAGGGAGGCGGTTAGAAGGAAGAAAATATTATTGGAGAAGCGTTTTTCCAAGGCCAGGTCTACCCCATAGTTTAATCCTTTACCCTCACTTACCAGTTCGAATTCCAACAGCCGCCCCTGGTCGTTGAGCATCCAGTAGTTGCTGTTGTCGCCTATACCGACAGGCACATTGAACAGCCTCTGCCAATACACTTCCGCTTCGGCCCTCACCCCGCGCCCGAAATGGTATTGGTAGGCCAACACCAGGTGGTGCGCTTTGAGCAGCGACAGGTTCTTATTGGGGTTGGCCGGCGGGGCCGTGGAGGGGCCCTGCCCTTCAGGTGCATAAAAGAATGCGGTAAAGGGCAGGATCTTGCTGTGTAATCCATAGGCGAGGCTAATGGACTGCCGGCCGTTTGGGCGGTAGCGGAAGGAGGCCCGGGGTTCCAGGGACCAGGAATTGTTGAGGGTGAACAGCAGTCCGTGTACCCCGACGTTCAGTTCCAGTTTTTCATTGACCCGGCAATTGAGGTTGGCGTAAGCCTGGGCCGATTGAGTGTTGCCGTTTCCTAAAGTAGAGATCTGCCGGGCGGGCTGGCCGATGGTGACGTCGGATGGCCTGCGGGGCGCGGTCTCCTTGAAGAAATCGAAGTGGATCTGATGGAAGATCAGGCCGGTTTTGAGGTGTGCCCGGCTGCTGAGCTCGTTGTAGTAGGTGGCGCTGGCCGATATCCGGCCGTCCTGATACCGCTGCAGGTCGTATTTAAAGGGCACCTGATCCAGGCTTAGTGTATCGTAGTCGCGGGAAATGACTCCGCTGGCTCCTGCCACTACCGCTTTGAAATAGGACTTCTCGTTCAAAAGTTGGGTAAAGGTGAACCCTGCCGCTCCCATTTTGCTGCGGTTATAGCGGTCTTCCCAATGGTCGGCGACGGCAGGGTCCCGGTTGGCCGGGCTTTCAACGGGCAGGTAGTGTTCTTCGCTGTCGCCGGCGATCCCAAATACGGTAAAGAAGGTGTTCTTATTTTTGCCGTTGAAGGCCAGGTTGAAAGAGAGGTCCTGGAAATTGTTGTCTACGCGTTCCCCGACCAGGTTGAACCCCAGTTGGTTGAGTATCCCCAGGGTGGAATAACGGTAGTTCACCAAATAGGAGGACCGCCCTTTCCGCAAGGGCCCTTCGGTAGCGATATCCAACCCGATGATGCTCAATCGGGCGCGGTGTTCCCGTTCTTCGGTATTGCCCCTTCGGAAGCGGATATCAAAAACGCCGGAGAGCGCATTGCCGTATTCTGCCGGGAAAGCGCCAGTGAGAAAATCCGACCGGCCGAGCAATTGTGAGCTGAAAATAGTGATGCCGCCGCCGGACGAACCGGGGGAAGCGAAGTGGTTGGGGTTGGGAATGTCAATACCCTCCAGCCGCCACAGGACACCGATCGAGGAGTTACCCCGGATGATGATCTTATTTTCGTTCTCATCGCTCCCCTGTTGTACCCCCGGCAGCGATAAGGCCATTCGGCCGGGGTCGTAGACCCCGGCGGGGATCCGCTCTGTTTCTTCGGCGGTGAAGGGGCGTGCGCTTACCAGCGCCAGCCCGTTGACGGGGCTGCTGGCGTAGGCGTAAGGGACCACTTCCACCTCCTGGGTGGTAAATACCTTTTTCTCCAGGGCGATCTCCAGTTCCACTTCCTTGACGGAGCTTACAATGACTTCCTCGCTTTCATAAGTTTCATAACCCAGATATTGGCAACGGAACGCCTGCCTGCCCACCGGTACGGCCTCCAAAGTGAACCTTCCGTTTTCATCGGTAACGGCGCCGGCGGCAGGCCCGGCGCCTGAAACGGATACAAGGGCGCCAGCCAGAGGTTGTTGGGTGGCTTTATCGAAGACCTTGCCTCTGGCCGTTTGGACAATAGATTGGCTTTGGAGGATAAATGGCATGAAAAGCAAACAAAAGTAAAGGGGGCGGCTACTCATGTGGGGTGTCTTTTTGGGTTAGAGGTTAATGTTTTTTTGGTTTGGATTTTCACTTTCGGCGCCATTGGGCAATCGCAGAAGCAAAAATTGCATCATTGAAACCGATAGAACCAGCTTTTTGGACAAATGGCCTTACTTTGGAGATCAAAGATGGTTTCAGCGTTGTACCTGCAGGCCAAAAAAGGAGAATGCAATAATGCCGTCTATCCGCATTATTAACCAAACTAACCAAAATATCGGGCATTTGGAAACTCCGTTGTACCATTTTCCTGACAAAAGAGTTATCTTAGACATTACCTCTCCCAATTTTCTCCACCGGTACTGTTGTTGAGGCTATCATTATTGATAAACTCCGTCGCTCATGCTCGAAAATATAAGATATGCATTTTTCGGCGCCTTGATCTTCCAGGTGGCCTTTATGTTTATCCTTTACCTGCAGCATCAGAGGAAACACTATTATATTTTCTATGCTCTTTACATGTTGGGAATCCTTCTGGCGATGGAACCCCGGATACTCCAATTGCGTCATGAATTTGTGTTCCTTGTAGAATGGCCAGCCGTGTTGATGTATTTCCTGTTTTTGGATGCCTTCCTGGGGCTCTCCGGCGCTTCGCCGCATTTCAAAAGGTTTATACAGCATTTAATGCCAGTGGTATTGGGATTTATACTCATACAGTTTGTCCTGACGGTGGCGAAGGAATTCTTATGGGACATAGCGTGGGCTGACCAGTGGGCCGACTGGCTGGGAGAGTTCTTCTATTACCTGGCCTTTCCGGCAGGAGTCTATTCTATTTATGAAACCTACCGGTTGAAGGGCACCTTGTCGAAGTATATATTGGCAGGCATATTTTTCCTTTTGGTAGGGGTTTTCCTGAACAAGATGTTCTACGAGGCCGTAGGGGTCGTCCCGGTGATCATCGGCGCCTTTCTCGAACTGCTTCTTTTTTCGGCGGCAATAGGGTATAAGGCAAACCTGGTCGAGTCGGAAAAGCGAAAAACTCAGGAACAGTTCATGCAGGTCAGCCTCATGGCGCTCAGAGACCAGATGAGGCCCCATTTTGTCGCCAACTGCCTCAATTCCATAAAACTGCTGATCCAGCAGCAAAAGGAAAAAGAGGCCATTGATTACCTTACCGAATTTTCCAAACTCCACCGGCTGATCGTCGAACATTTCCAGGACCTGAAAATATCCTTGAAAAAAGAGTTGGACATCTGCCGGTCTTACCTGGAAATGGAGAAGCTGCGCTTTAAACAATCTTTCAACTATGAATTCGACATTGCCGCCGATGACAACCTGCTGAGTTTTGTGGAGATCCCGCCTCTTTTGTTCCAGCCTATCATTGAGAATGCGATCTGGCACGGCCTGATCAAAAAGGAGGGGGAAAAGAACCTGGGCATTCGGATACGAACCCAGGATTCCTGTCTGCGTTGTATCATTGAAGACAATGGGGTCGGCCGGCCCGGGCTTACCCAAAACGGGGCTTTAGCGGTGCGAAACAACCCCCGGAAATCTACCGGGCTGTCCAACACCCTGGAAAAAATAAAGATCTTTAACGCTTTGTACCATACCCGTCTGGAGATGGAACTGATCGACAAGCACGATGAGGAGGGTAGGCCTGATGGGTTTAAAGTCGTTTTTACTATTTTCTATGATTAAAACCATAGTTTATGCTTAAGGCTATCCTAATTGATGATGAACAGGACGCCCTGGATGCTTTGGAAATAGACCTCAGGAAATATTGCTCCGACTCCGTACAGGTCATTAAGAAATGCCAGTCTCCCATGGATGGGCTGATCGCTATACGCCGGCTGAAACCCAACCTCGTGTTTCTGGATATCCAGATGCCACAGGCCTCCGGCTTTGAAATGCTGGAAATATTGGGAGATATAGATTTCAACCTGGTGTTCACTACCGCCCACGATGATTATGCCATCAAGGCTTTTAAGGTTAGCGCAGTAGACTATCTGCTCAAACCCGTGGACAAAAATGAACTGATCGCGGCTATTGAAAAGGCCAAGAACCGGGAACAGCAAGGGAAACATAAAGAATTTGAGGTTTTACTCGAAAATGTAGACCAGATCAGGACGATCGCGGTGAAGAGCAATAAGGAATATCGCTTTCTAGAGGTAGACCATATCATGTATTGCAAAGCGGACGGCAATTTCAGCTATCTTTTCCTGGAAGGGGAGAATAAAAAGGAACACACCTCCTACCCACTGGGTAAAATGGAAGAGCTGCTACCCGCGCAGCAGTTCTTCAGAATTCATGCCTCCTACATCATCAACCGGAATCACTTGAAAAAATACACCACGCGTGACGGAGGATATCTGGTGATGAAGGATGGAACGAAGCTTTCTGTAGCGAAAAGCAGGAAATCGGAATTTGATAACTGGCTCGGGTTTCATGATGATTAGCCGCTTTGGGCGGATAATGTGCCGCTTTTTGCATTTGGCGGTTCTGTCAGCCCTTTCCTTTCCCGTATCATCACGTTATTGCTGACGACTAACCAACTTATTTATCTACCTATCCAGAATGGGTTTTTTCAATACGGGTAAAAGGTTAGATTGCAAACATAACGCTCTGAATAGGCCCCAAAAAGCCAAATGTAAAACAAGAAAACCCTGAAACCCAGACAACATGCCTGCCTGGCCCGGATTTATCTCGGCCGGGCAGGCTTTTTTAGCGCCGCTCGTTCTGTACATCAGGCAGATCTTTTCTTTAATCCGGCAGGTGGCCAATTCCCTTTGCTCCGGTCTTTCTACAAATCTTTACCATGTTGGACCTGCTCATTCTTCTAGCCGGCTTTGTCCTGCTTATTTACGGTGCAAATGCACTGGTGGACAGCGCTTCGGCCCTGGCCCACCGGCTGAATGTACCCAACATCGTCATCGGCCTGACCATTGTGGCCTTTGGCACCTCCTCACCGGAACTGGCCGTCAATCTGATGGCGGCGGCGAACCACAATGCCGGCCTGGTGCTGGGCAATGTCGTCGGCAGCAACATCCTCAATATCCTGCTCATTCTGGGTATTTCTTCACTCTATGCTCCTCTTACCGTCAAGTCGAATACGACCTGGATCGAGGTGCCTCTGGCCTTTCTGGCAGCTCTTCTGGTGCTGGTTGCCGCCGGCGATATTTTCCTCGACCGGGCGGAGGAGAATGTCATCACCCGGTCGGAGGGCATCGTGATGATCTTCTTCTTCATCATATTCCTGGCATATACTTTCCAACTCATCCGCCGCAGCCGCACGGAGGAGCCCATGGAGGTGAAAGCTTATAGCCTATCCCGGTCTGTCCTGTTTATTATACTGGGGTTTACCTTGCTCGTCGTTGGCGGCCGGCTGATCGTGGAGGGCGCGACATCCATCGCCGAGGGGCTGGGTATCTCCGAGCGCATTATCGGTTTGACGGTGGTCTCCATCGGAACCTCCCTGCCGGAACTGGCCACCAGCATCGTCGCCGCTCGCAAGAAAAATACGGATATGGCCATCGGTAATATCGTGGGCTCCAACATCTTCAACGTCTTTTTCATCCTGGGCGCCTCCGCCATTGTTTTCCCGGTGCCGGTAACCGGCCCCTCGTTTTTCGACCTGGGCTTCCACATCCTGGCCAGCGCCCTGCTTTTTCTTTTCATCTTCACCGGGAAGGGCCATCGCCTGGAGCGCTGGGAAGGAGGGCTGTTCCTGGGGCTGTATCTGCTTTATCTGGGCTTTCTGGTGATGGGGTAGAGGTAGAGGAGTAAGATGGGACGACATCAGCGGCATCGTGAAACTGGTTCGTAATAATCGAAAAAGTGCACCGGAATGCGCTGCTTGCCCAGGAAGTTGAACAGCGCGCTGTTGGCGTTGGCGTCGATGCTGCCGAAGATGTACAATGCCTCGATGCCTTCCACCGGCAAATAGCGCGGCTTTTGTTCATGGCCCAGTTCGTCGACGGGGGTAAACTTCAGGGTGTTGTCGCGGCGGCTCATCCGGCCGGGGTTGAAGAGGTAATAGGTTTTTTTCATGTTAGGACAGGATTGACAGGATGAGTGTTCCCGGGGCGGTTAAGATGCCGGAAAGGGATGTAAAGCTTGCCTGTCGCCAAGGATTCACAGGATAGAGCGGAATAAAGCCCTGATTCATGGGTTTTGGCCTTTAGGATGATATTGCTGGAATTTGCGTTTTACTTCAACCGATGGCCCGAAATTTATCAGCAGCCCAAATTCTTTTTTGGTGGCCGTCAGATAATTGACCAGTTGGACCTCATGTTCCGGGATAATTTGGGATACCGCCTTTAGTTCCACAATGATTGCTCTCTCTATTAGGAGGCCTGCTTTAAAATCTCCTACAATCTCTTTTTCATAGAAAACGGTAACAGGTACTTGTTGCTCGCCCAAAATCCCCCTTTTCCTTAACTCGATCATCATCGCATTTTCATAAACCTTCTCCAGGAACCCGAAGCCTAGAGTCTTATGGACCTTGAATGCTGCTCCAATAATCTCATGTGTCAATGCTTTATTTTTCATAATATATCATTTTATTAATTCTGTCCTCCCGTTAACTCCAATCCTGTACATCCTGTTAATCCTGTCCTCCAAAACCACCTCTACCATCCCGTCTAACTGATATAGACGCACAAGCCCCCCAAATTCCATAAATTTTCACTCAGAAAAACAGAACTCACAGTATGCGCACTTCCTACAAATGTCCTTTTTTACCAGCGCTGGGCAGTCTTCCAGTCCAATTATGCGCTGCACTTCGGCCTCCCAGAGCGGGATCTCGCGCCGGCCGTCATAGTGGTCGATCTTAATGCCTTCGATCTCCAATGCCTGCCAGCGCGCCGCTCGTTGGGGATAGCTGTGCTCGTCGATGAACTTCCCTTCGGCCACCAGCTCGCTGCTTTGCTCCATATTGATGCCGTGGGCAAAGAGCCAGAGCTTGCGGTAGCAAAGGTACAGGTAGGCGATATGGGTGCCGGTTACCATTTATTGTTATTTTCGAGGATTACAGGTATTTTTGTAGCAAATCGTCTTTGATGATAACTGACATCAATGAACTCGATCTCACTAAACGCTATACCTATGCCGACTACCTTACCTGGCAGTTCGAGGACATGGTAGAGCTTATCCGGGGCAAGGTATTTCGGATGTCGCCGGCTCCGGGCACGTCTCATCAGCGATTGTCCGGTAATCTGTTTCGCCTTATTGCTAACCACCTTGTCGGCCATCCCTGCCAGGCCTTTACTGCACCTTTTGATGTCCGCCTGCCTCTGCCTCCCGGCCGGCAAACTGCCGACCAGATCAATACGGTGGTGCAGCCCGATATCAGCATCATCTGCGACCCTGAAAAGCTGGACGAACGCGGCTGCCAGGGCGCCCCGGACTGGATCGTCGAGATCCTCTCCAAAAGCACCGCCTCCAAAGACCTCACGGAGAAGTATGAACTTTACGAACACGCCGGCGTGCGCGAATATTGGGTGGCCCATCCCCACGAAGGCACCCTGCTCATTTACCGCCTCGATGAAAATGGCCGCTACCGGCTGCTCCGGCAGACGCCGCTGACACGGGGAGAAAAAGCGCCAGTGGGCATTTTTCCAGGGTTTGAGGTGGATCTGGAGGAGGTTTTTGGAGAGTGAGGGATCCTGATGCAGGGTTAGGGTGTTAATCAACTTTCTCAGCCCCTACCACTCCACCCGCTTCCCATCTCTAAAGAACCCTCCCGTCGGCCCGTCGTCCGGCAGCTGTACGGCCCACATCACGCTGGCTGCTCCCTGTGCCACGCTGCGCGGCGCGCCGGCGCCGCCCATGTCGGTGCGCACCCATCCCGGGCAGACGGCGTTGACGAGGATGCCGTCGCGGGCGGTGGCCTTTGCCAGCTTGATGGTCAGTGCGTTCAGTGCGGCCTTGGTAATGCCGTAGGCGGGCGTCTCGCTGCCCATGCGGTGCAGCGACCCGGACCCGCTGGAAACATTGACGATCCGCCCCCACCGGTTTTTGCGCATGAGGGGGATCAATGCCGCACACAGCCGCCAGGGCCCCAGCAGGTTGGTGGTTATGGCCTCGTCGACGGTGGTGAAGTCCGGCGCCGTTACCTCCTGCCAGGTATCGTAGTGGATAGCGGCGTTGTTGACGAGCACGTCCAGGCGGCCGAATTCCGACTCGACGAATTCCTTCAGGGCGGCAATACTTTCTGGAATGGCAACATCCAATTGCCGGAATACTGCTCCGGCGCCGCTGCCGCCCAGTTGTCGGGCCGCTTCCTGCCCCTTCTGTTCATTACGGCTGGTGAGGATCACGCGGTAACCGGCATTCAGCAATTGCCGGCAGGTTTCTAGTCCGATGCCCCGGTTGGCGCCGGTGACGAGTGCGATGGGTTGGGCCATGGAGGGTTTTGATTTATGATGTTTGATGTTTGATTTTTGATTTTTGATGTTCAGGGGGGGAGGGAACTGCCTGCGGTTCTATACCGTGTCCAGGAAGTCCCGGTGAAGGCCGCTGCCACTTATATAATCGAG
Organism: Lewinellaceae bacterium; assembly: GCA_020636405.1. Lineage (GTDB taxonomy): Bacteria > Bacteroidota > Bacteroidia > Chitinophagales > Saprospiraceae > JACJXW01. Next base: position 2,651,367 of record JACJXW010000004.1, read on the forward strand.
GTAGTTGCCACAGAAGATCTCCGGCAGGCCATCCGGGGGGTGGTTGAGCACATAACACCAGCAGCGGGTGGGGCGCAGGTTCAGGTTGGCCAGCACTTCCTCCCGGCGGTATTCATTTTGAGAGGGGGTAGCCGGGTCGATCCCTTCGTAGTGGTCGAGCGCTTTTAACACTTGTTCCGGGCTGTACAAACGGAACACCTGTCCATAGATGCGTTTGGGGCTGCCTGCGTCGTACCATAGGCCCGGGTAGCGCCCAAGATCGTGAAGGCGGCCGGGGACGAAGGCATCGCCCAGCAGTTCGCTGTTGCCCCGCAGGTATTGGCCTACGCGGGTGGTAAGGGGCTGCAGTAAGGTGCCGTAAACGAAAAGGTTTGTATTCATATCTGTTACTATTCCAACATTCCGACTTCCCACTTCCCTCACTTCCTCACCATCCGCGCCAGGATCTCCCGGAAAAATTTTGCGGCTACCATTGCCGTCATTCCGTTGATATCCCGCTGGGGATTGAGTTCCACAATATCTGCTCCGATAATAGGTACATCAATGGCGTGGATAATGTTCAGTACTTCTCGGGTGGAAAGGCCGCCCGGCTCATGATGGGAGATGCCAGGGGCGAAGGCGGGGTCCAGTACATCCATGTCGAGAGACAGGTAGAGGGGGCCGTTCAGTTTCAACTGGCGCGGCAGCCCGAAGCGCATCTCGTGGACTTCCACGCCGAAGCGCTCTGCCTGTTGCCGCTGTTGGGCAGTCAGTGTCCGGATGCCTACCTGCACGAGGCGGCGAGCCAGCCCTTCCTCCATGATCCGGGCAAAGGGGCAGGCATGAGAATACCGGTTGCCTTCAAACTCGTCGTACAGGTCGCTGTGGGCATCGAGCTGCAGGATGGTGAGCTGTTGATGGTACCGGGCATGCGCTTTGATAACAGGGTAAGCGATGGAATGGTCGCCGCCCAGGGAGAGCAGGCGCGCCCCGGTGGCCAGTATCCGGCCAGCCGAATCGCTGATATCCTGGTAGCGCACAAATGGCAGGGCGCCCATGTTGATGACCTGAGGGTGGTCTTTGATATCCGTTCCGTCCTCTGCATAGGTGTTGGCCGAATCGGAGTAGAAAGCCTCCCATATTTTCTCCGGGGCTTCGGCAGCACCACGCAAGTAGGAGGAGTATTCGTCGAAGGGTATGCCGGCGACGGCGACGGAACCGGGGCCAAGCCCCTTTAGTTTTTCCTGGAATGTGGGCATGTTTTTGGTATTAAAGATCGGGTAAAAATGGAAATTGGCCCCGATCCGGACGGCTCTCGGACATCCGGAGGGTGCCAGGCCGTTATTTTTATAATCGTTATAAAAGTAATCGTTATTCTTATAATGTTTACGGGAGTTGACAACGGGGATATACACGCCTATGTTGTGAATGCCCGGTTCGTAATCGAGAAAAAGCCAGGCCAGGTGATGGGCGCCGGCCTGCCAGGGGTGCCATAGGATGTGAGTGAGAAAAGATGCCAACATGGCACCCATGCGGAAGTTAATGTAGCCGGTGGCCACAAAAAAGCGCTTCCGCCCGCGAAATTTTCCAAAATGGGTGGGCCTGTATAATGTTTTGTAAACCAGTGAGTAGCCGACGGCCGGGCAGAATGCGCCGACGGGCTGGCGTAGAAAAAAAATGGCACCGGGAACCTTCCGCAATAGCTTTGGCGTTTACCAAAATATTAATTGAATTTAAATTTTGGGTTAAATATATCAACCGATAGTTAATATGGCTTGAGTTTTTTTTAAATTTATCAAAAATCAAAAAAGCGATGAATTGGCGAAGGCTTAATGGCCAGAAGATCGAACTTCCGGTCAAAGATGCAGTGGAGCAGGCCATCCTCCGGGAAAAGAAAGAGGGCCACCGCCTGAAGGTCTGCATTGGTTCCGACTCTCAGGTGCGCAATGGAGTCGTCGAATTTGCAACCGTCATTGTGTTCCTGAGAGAGAAAAAAGGCGGCTTCATGTTTATTTCCAACTCCAAAGAGTATGGTAAAATGGGGCTGCGCGAGCGGATGATCACCGAAGTGGCCAAGTCCGTAGAAGTGGCTTATGCCCTGTGTGACCTGCTCGATAAGCACAACGTCGACCTGGAAGTCCATGCCGACATCAATACGGACCCGCACTTCCAGTCCAACACCGCCCTCAAGGAGGCCATGGGCTACATCCTGGGAATGGGCTTTGTATTCAAGGCCAAACCCAATGCCTTTGCCAGTTCCTCCTGCGCGGATAAGGTGGTGTAGGGAAGTCGGAAGTCGGAAATGCGAAGTAGGGAACTTCCGCTTTCCGCCTTCCGACTTCCGCCTTCCACTTCCCACTTCCGCCTTCCACTTTCCCACCTTTTGTCGAGGAGTTTCCACATTTCCGTATATTCCAGTTCATTATCGGAAAATATTTTTTCATTTTCGCAGCGCGAAACAGAACTGAGGCAGATCAGTTCGTTATTCCCATATCAAAATACGGATCAATGAAGAAGTTTTTTATTTTTTCACTAATGGCCTGCCTGCTTTTTGCAGGAACGCTGGCCAGCGCGCAGGACAACAAGATCGAATTTGAGAAGTATGCGTTGGACAATGGACTGAAGGTGATCCTGCATCAGGACAAAAGCACGCCGATTGTGGCCATTGCGGTGATGTACCACGTCGGGTCAAAAAATGAGGATCCCAGCCGCACCGGCTTTGCCCACTTTTTTGAACATCTCCTGTTCGAGGGCTCAGAAAATATCGGGAGGGGAGAGTTTACTCAATATATTCAGGATGCCGGTGGTACGCTGAATGCTTACACCTCCAATGACAATACCTGTTACTTTGAGATCCTGCCGTCCAATCAGCTGGAGCTGGGCCTGTGGTTGGAGTCGGAGCGCATGCTCCATGCCAAGGTCGACCAAAAGGGAGTAGAAACCCAGCGGGAGGTCGTCAAGGAAGAAATGCGCATGCGATACGACAACCGCCCTTATGGCTCTTTCCAGAAGGAGATATCCAAGCGGCTGTACCAGAAATATCCTTACATGTGGACGCCCATCGGCTCCATGGACCACCTCAATGCCGCTTCGGAAGAAGATTACGTCAAATTCTACCGGCAGTTCTACGTGCCGAATAATGCTGTGCTGGTCATCGCCGGCGATTTTGAGCCCAAGCAGGCCAAAGAATGGGCCAGTAAGTACTTCAAGGATATTCCCAAGCGCAATGAGCCCATTTACCGGCCTGAGGTAAAAGAGCCGCCACTGGGTAAGCAGGTGCGAGACACCATTTTTGACCAGGTACAGCTGCCGGGAATATTCAAGGCCTATCGTACCCCGGCGATTGGAGAAAAGGATTTTTATGCTGTAAAAATGCTGGCCCAGTTGCTTTCTGAGGGAGAGAGCTCCCGCCTGAAAAAGGCATTGGTGGACGAACAGCAACTGGCCATTCAGACCGGCAATTTCGTGGTCGACCGGGAAGGGCCCAGCATGGCCCTGGCCTACGCCATCTGCAATGCTGGCCAGGATGCCGATGTGGTAGAGAAAGCTATGAACGCAGAAATTGAAAAGGTGAAAACGGAAGGAGTGACGGAGGAAGAGTTGCAGAAACTGCGCAACCAGATCGAGAGCGAGTTCGTGAACCAGAATGCAACGGTCTTTGGCATAGCCAACAACCTGGCCACCTACGAAGTCCTGTACGGCGACGCCAACCTGATCAATGAGGAGATCGGCCACTACCTGAAGGTAACCCGCGAAGACATCCAGAATGCCGCCAAGAAGTATTTTGTGGAAGACAATAGCGTTATCCTCCATTATCTGCCCAAGCCGACGCAGCCGTAGGGGGGATTCTGGATTCGTTAATCGTTAATCGGGGAGGTTCGGAAGTAGATAATGTTATTCATTAAGACACCATCAATCATGAAAAATACAAAACTGACCATAGCTTTATTGACCTTGTTTGCCGTTCAGGGGCTTCAGGCTCAGGAAGACGATTTCCGCAAGTCTGCGCCCAAGCCGGGGCCTGCTCCTGAGATCCAATTCGGGGAATACGAAGAGTTTACGCTCGACAACGGCTTGCAGGTGATCGTGGTGGAGAATCACAAATTACCCCGTGTTGCATTCAACCTGCTGGTAGATGTGCCGCCGGCCAAAGAGGAAGAATTTGCCGGCGCGGCTGAACTGGCCGGCGCGATGCTGAGCCGCGGGACTGAAAACCGGGGCAAGGCGGAGATCGATGCTGCTGTCGATTTCATTGGAGCGCAGTTCAGCACCAGCGAGGACGGTATGTTCGGCGCCTGCCTTTCCAAACACAAGGACAAACTGCTGGAAATCATGGAGGATGTGCTGCTGCACCCTGCCTTTCCGGAAGAAGAGTTTGAGAAGCTAAAAAAGCAGCGCCTTTCAGAATTGTCTTACCAAAAGGACGACGCCAATACGATTGCGGGCAACGTAGCTCAGATGCTGCGTTATGGAAGCCATCCCTACGGCGAGGTACCCACGGAGGAGACCATCAACGCCATTACCGTTGATCGTTGCAAGGCTTATTACGAAAATTATTTCATGCCCAATACCTCCTACCTGGCGATCATCGGAGACATCAATCCGGAAGAAGCCAAAGAGGCTGCCAAGAAGTACTTTGGAAGCTGGGAGAAGGGAACCCTCAATAAATTGTTTTACCCGCGCCCCGAGGCGCCTTCGGAACCGGTGGTAGCCTTTGTCGACAAGCCCGGAGCAGTACAGTCGGTCATCGACATCACCTATCCGCTCAACCTCAAGCCGGGCGCCGAGGATGTCATCACCGCCAACGTGTTGAATACCTTGCTGGGCAGCGGCGGGCTTAGTAGCCGTCTCAATTTAAATATCCGGGAGGACAAAGGCTATTCCTATGGTGTGCGCTCTACACTTTCCTACGACAAGCACGTCGGTTATTTCTCCGCCGGCGGCAGTGTGCGCAACGAAGTGACGGACAGCGCCATCGTTGAATTTTTATACGAGATGAACCGCATTCGGGACGAGCTCGTCCCGGAGGAGGAACTGCAGAGCACGAAGAACTTCCTCACCGGCAGTTTCGCCCGCGCCATGGAGCAGCCCGAGACGGTCGCCCGCCTGGCACTCAATACGGCTCGCTACAAGCTGCCGAAGGATTACTATACCAATTACCTGAAGAACGTGAATGCCGTCACTGTAGAGCAATTGCAGGAAGTAGCCAGGAAGTACATCCTTCCGGGACAGTCTTACATCGTGGTGGTGGGCAATAAGCCCGAAGTGGCGGATAAACTCGCCCGTTTTGCCGGTAGTGGGGCAGTTAGTTTCTTCGACCTGAACGGCAATCCCCTGGCCGGAACGGAGGATGCCTTGCCGGAAGGGCTTACCGCAATGGATGTAGTGGAAAACTACCTGGCTGCCATCGGCGGCCGTGAAAAACTGGAGGCGGTTCAGGACATCACCTTCAACATGAGTACTTCCGTACAGGGTATGGCCATGCAAATGACCATGCAGCGCAAGGCGCCGAACAAGATGCTCATGAAGGTGGAAATGAACGGCATGATAGTCAATGAGACCCGTTTTGACGGAGAACAGGGAATGGTCAGCGCCATGGGCCAGCAGGAGAAGCTGGAAGGCGAGGATGCCCAGAAAAGCCTGGGCCGCCAGGCTATGCTTTTCCCTGAACTGGAATATAAGAAAAAGAAGTACGAACTTGTCCTCGACGGCATCGAACAGTTGGAGGACGGAAAAGCGTACCGCATTCTGGCCACTGCTCCCGACGGAAGCAAATCCACCCACTATTTTGATGTGCAAACGGGGCTGAAAGTCAAAAGTATTATTACCCAGGAAGGGCCCCAGGGGACGGCCACTGTTTCCAATGTGATGGCCGATTACAAAGAAGTGGAAGGCATCCGCGTGCCCTATGAACTGACGACTGCCGGAGGGGCGCCCTTCCCGATCACCCTTAAGGTCGAATCCGTGGAGGTCAATAGCGGGTTGTCCGACGATATCTTTAAGGTAGAGGAGTAAAGGGCTGGGGAGGGGTTTCTGGGTTTTTGGGGTTTCTGGGGTTTCTGCCGAGGGCGCTTGCAGGAACCCAGCAACCAGAAACCCAGCAACCTAGCAACCCAGCCCCCCCCCGCCCCCAACCTGCAACCGACAATAAACATCCATCCATGATCCAAGTATTTGTAACCGGCGGCACCTTCGATAAAGACTACAATTACATTACCGGCCAGTTGTTTTTCAGGGATACCCACCTGCCCAGTATGTTCGAACGTGGGCGTTGTACGCTGGATATTGATCTGAAAACCCTGATGATGGTCGATAGCCTCGAGATGCGGGAGGAGGACCGGGAGATCATTGCCCACAATTGCCGCCGGAGCGTTTATGACAAGATCCTCATCACCCACGGTACCGACCGGATCGTGGAGACAGCCCAGTACCTGGCCCTACATCCCATCGAAGGGAAGACGATCGTGCTGACCGGCGCAATGATCCCCTACGCCTTTGGCACTTCTTCTGACGGTTTTTTCAACCTGGGCAGTGCGCTGGCCTTTGTACAAACCCTGCCTCCCGGGGTATATGTAGCCATGAACGGCCGTTATTTCCGGTGGGATAATGTGAAGAAAAACACCAAAACCGGATTTTTCGAAGAGATCAACAACTGAGCACGGCGTACTATGGAATACTTTGGACTATTCATTGAACTGCTTTTTCTTGCCATGGGCGTTTACATCTACCTTTTTTCCATTGGCCGCCTGCGGTCGGGGGATGAACAGGCGCAGCAGCGCGCCGAAGCGTTCCGCCGCCGTAATGCCGGCTGGATGCGCATCTTATCCCTCCTGCTTATCGCCCTAATGGTGGTCAATATTTACCTGCACGTAGTACAGCTTTTCCAGGGCAGGTAATTGCACGGCCCTGCCAAAGATTATTCCCGTAAAAGTGTAACCATTGGGAATTCTGCGTTATGGTAGAGAAATGCCTCCGGTGGGCGGCAAAAAAAGCGGGTGTTAACGTTTCGTGTAATACTCCAAAGAAAAAATCGTTATTCCTTTCGTACCTTGGCGGCCGGAGGCGGTTGAGGAATGGGTTTATCGGCTGTCCTTGCAGTGGAGCTGAAACCCTGAACCCAGGAAACCGTATAACCACGAAACCCGGCAGCCGTACGGCGGTGAATCCGATAAATTTCTTAATATTGCAATGCAAAAAACATAATTTATTATAATCCTGAAATCACATCTATCCAAATATGAAAAAAAGTATTCTGACCTTACTCAGCCTATTTTTCCTGAGTTCTTTTTCCCCTGTCCTGGCACAAGATGACTTTTACGATGTGAACACCATCCAGGAGATCAAGATCACCTTTGAGCAGGAAAACTGGCGCTATGTGCTTGATTCTCTCCGCTTTAACGGTGAGGGCTTGCTGCTTGGGTCCATTGAGATCAATGGGCAGAAATTCAACGATATAGGCGTTCGCTACCGGGGTAGCCGGTCCTTCCAGCCGGGGAACAAGCGCAACAGCCTCTACATCAAGCTCAACTTTATCGATAAGGAGCAGAACTATCAGGGGTTACAGACGGTGAAGCTGTCCAGCGCCCTGCGCGACCCCAGTATGGTGCGGGAAGTATTGGGTTATGAGATCGCACGCAAGTATATGCCGGCGCCCCGTGCCAACTATACCAAAGTGATCGTCAATGGAGAATACTACGGCTTGTTCGTCAATGTAGAACCCATCGACGACGCCTTTCTGGCCCAACATTTCGGAAACAGCAAAGGTACTTTCGTACAGTGTGCCCCCAACCTGGTGGAAGAAGAACCCCAGGGTTGTAAGAGTGACGTTTTCGGATCCCTTCAGTACGACAACAGCGCCAAGTGCTACCTGCACAACTTCGTGTTGCTTTCCGAATCCGGATGGGATGACCTCATCGAACTGACCTATGTGCTCAATCAGAAGCCCGATGAAGTCAGCCGCGTTCTCGATGTGGACCGCACCCTGTGGATGCTGGCGTACAATAACCTGCTGGTAAACCTGAGCAGCTATACCGGCCGGTACAGTGAAAATTACTATCTCTACAAAGACGCTGAGGGCCATTTTGTGCCCATTCTTTATGACCTCAACCTTTGTTTCGGTAGTTACAAAAATACGGGCATAGGCTCTGACCTCAAACTCAAAGAACTGCAGGAGATGGACCCGCTGCTGCACGTGGACAACTCCGCCAAGCCGCTGATCAGCCGCCTGCTGGGCAATGAGGAGTACAAGAAGATCTACCTGGCCCACTTGCGCACCATGGTCAATGACATTTTCCGCAGAGGGCAGTACGCCGAGCGCGCCCAGGAGTTGCAGAACCTTATCCGCAAGGCCTTTGAAGAAGATTCCAACCGCTACTACAGCATGGAGGATTTTAATGTCAGCCTCACTGAGACCATTGGCAAGCGGAGCCGCATCCCCGGCCTTCAGGAACTGATGGGCCCGCGCACCGAGTACCTCAAAGAGCACCCGCTCCTGTCGGTTGTGCCTCCGGAAGTGAGCGATGTAACGGTCACGCGCAGGGAGCGCTTTTCATCGGAAAAGGTGACCGATTTTAAAATCCAGGCCCGTATCGACAAATTCCCCAAAAATGTAGTGCTGTATTACCGCTCTGATCCCTCCATGCCTTTCAGCAAAGCAGAGATGCGGGATGACGGAAAGCACAACGACGGAGAGGCGGAGGACAGCATCTTCGGAGCCGTGGTCAAACCGCAAAATGGAAGCAATACCATCGAGTATTATATCCTTGCGGAAAACGCCAAGGCCGTAACCTTCGACCCGCCGCGGTACATGTATGAACAACATACTGCCAGCCTGGAAGAATTGAATAATTAATGCAAGGCGGCTCTGGCCGGTGAATTGCGAAGGTCCGTCGGGTGTATGAACTGCGGGCCTTCGCAATTTTTCGTTTAGAAATACCATTTTATGATACGCTATTTGTCCCTGATGATCGCTCTGCTTGCCTTTCATCCGCTTTTTGCCCAGGAGAAGGAAGAGGGGCTGTTTGAGGTTGGGAAGGTTAAGGAACTTCGCCTCTTTTTTGAGCAAAGCAACTGGGATCACATCCTGGATTCGCTCAAACAAAAGGGGGATGAACTGCGCCTGGTGGGCGACGCTTCCTTTGAGGGTAAGGTGTACAAAGGCGTCGGCGTGCGCTACAAGGGCAACAGTTCTTTTTTCGCCGTCAGCAAAGTAGGGTCTTCCAAGCTCCCTTTCAATATTGACTTCAACCATACGAATAAGGACCAGAAGTTACCCGGAGGAGTAGATAAGATCAAGTTGAGCAATGTCTTCCGGGACCCTTCCTACATCCGGGAAGTGCTCTCTTATGAGATCGCCCGCCGGTACATGCCGGCTTCGCGTGCGAATTTCGTCCAGCTGTTTGTCAATGATACCTACCTGGGCCTGTACAACAGCACCGAATCGGTGGAGGATGAATTCCTGGAGCGATACTTCAAAGAAGATGAAGGCATCCTCTTTAAGTGCGACCCCATCTGGGGATATAAAGAACTGCCCGATTGCCCCAAGGGGGATAAAGCCTCCCTGCAATACCTCGGCCCGGATTCCACCTGTTACCGGGGCCTGTACGAGGTGAAAACGGATTCCGGTTGGAGAAAACTTATTGAACTTACGCGTATCCTCAACGAAGAACCTCAGAAACTGGATTCCATCTTCAACATCGACCAGGCGCTGTGGATGCTGGCCTTCAACATCGTACTGGTCAACCTCGATAGTTACACCGGCCGCTTCTGCCACAACTACTATCTCTATCGGGATATGGAAGGGGTTTTCCATCCCATCGTTTGGGACATGAACCTTTCCTTTGGCGGCTTCCGCTACGACGGCTCCAAGGGCAGCCCGCTGACCAACGAAGAGATGCAAACGCTTAGCCCGTTCGTTCATTATAAAGAGAAGAACGAGAAACGCCCCCTGATCACCAACCTGCTGGCGGATAACCTCTACCGCAAGATATACGTGGCCCACATCCGCACCATTCTCAATGATTATTTTGTGGACAGCACCTATCTGCGGCGTGCCGAAGAGATCCAGAAAATGATAGACCCTTATGTCCAAAGCGATTCCAACAGCTTGTATACCTACGATGCCTTTAAGGAGAATCTCTATGGGACGGCGAAAGCCGATAAGGCGAGCATCATCGGTATCGTCGAGTTGATGGAGCCGCGCGCCAGGTACCTGATGGAGCACCCGCTGATCAGCAAGGATCCGCCGGTGATCAAAGAGGTGAAGCATATCGATTTCGGGGATATTGTCGCCGTCAATGGCCGCCTGGAAGGAGCAGAGGCGGGGTGGCTGTTCTACCGCTATGGCAACCTTGGCCCCTGGAGAAAGCTGGAAATGTTCGATGACAGCGGGCACGACGACCAAATGGCCGGAGACGGTATCTGGGGCGCCACCATTCTGAAGGACAAGGAGAAAGATAAGCCCATTCAATATTATATCGTCGCCGAGAACCAATACACAGCGGCCCTGAGCCCGGAGCGCGCCTCCTTCGAAGTTTACTCCACCGCAGAGGAGTCGAGCACTGCAAAAAAAGGACACAAGTAAACGCTCCGTCTGTCCTGGGCTTACTTTTCATGCCTGGTTTTTTTAGTTTCTCTATTCCGGCTTTCGGCCCAAATCCTTATCTTGCTTTAAGCCGGCAAAACCTGGTCTTTGCACCCCGGCCGCAAAACCATAAAACCTTACAAACCATGGGGAAACTACTACTCACCTTCTTTCTGTTGGGCGCCTCACTTATCGGCTGCCAGGACAAAAAGCAGTATGAAAGCACCTATCCGGAAGAACTGATCGGAGCCTGGATCCATTCGCACGAAGATGATACACAGGAGGTAAAGGTCTATCGCCCTGCGAGTTATGACTTTCCGCCCTCCCGGGGCAGGGAAGGCTTCAACCTCATGGAAGGGGGCGAATGCATCTACTACGGCATCGCGCCGGCGGACGGCAGTACCAACGAGCCGGCCAGCTGGAGTTGGGCCGACGGCAGCATGCTCACCATCAAGCGCAAGGCCGAGGGGGCTCCGGAAATGGTGATGGAGGTGGTGTCGGTTGGAGAAGATATGCTGAAGGTGAAGAAATAAGTGGCCAATGGAAATGCGCGGAAATATATGGAAATGCCCGTTTCTCAGGGCATTTCCATACATTCCCGGCGATTACTGCCCGATATCCCCTCTCTTTGCCGCTTTTTGCAGCTTCTTATTGGCATAAATAGCCACTTCAACCCGGCGGTTCTGTTGTCGTCCGGCGGGCGTCTCATTGGTCGCTACGGGCTGCATTTCTCCATAACCGATGGTGCTGAACCGGCTGGCCATCACCCCCTGCTGGACCAGGTAGGTATAAACGGAGCTGGCTCGCTTTTCCGAGAGTTCCTGGTTGTACTCCTCTGAGCCACTGCTGTCCGTATGCCCTTCAATGAGGATGTTGGTGTCTTCGTACTTCTGCAGGACGCGGGAAAGCTCCTCCAGGTTGCTCTTGGTCGCCGAACGCAACTGAGAAGAGTTGACGTCGAACATCAGGCCGGAGTCGAAGGTGATGAGGATCCCTTCACCGACCCGCTTCACTGTGGCGCCTTTCATATCGCGCTCGATCTCTTTGGCCTGTTTGTCCATGTAGTTGCCGATCAGCGCCCCCGCCGTGCCGCCAATGGCCGATCCGATAATAATGCCCGCCGCGGTATTGCCTGATTTTTTGCCGATGGCCCCGCCGGCCACGCCGCCGGCCGTGCCGCCAATGACGGCGCCTTTGGCTGCCCGGCTGGTGTTGCAGGAGGAGGAAAAGAGCGCAGCGCTGAACAGAAGAAAGAATAGAATTCTGACGGTGGTTGTCATAGGGAAACGGTTTTCAGGTTTAAGCTATTTACGAGTTGAAGATACGGTAAATTTTATTTTGGATATGATGGAAGGGGGACTTGAAGCATCGGCCGAATTCGAACTCAGGACCATCAGTTTCTTTTATGAAAAAGGATATGCTTATCTGTCGTCCGATTATCAGCCGTTTGGCGAATTTGGCAAGGCCAATTACAAAAATGGCGCCAGGGATGGCTACTATTATAATGGTGGCAGCTGGATGCGGGCCTACAGCCATTGCCCTCAAAACCTGTACTTCACCTGCGCCCCCACCTCCGTCCTCCTCGGCCCGAGCACTTCCTCCAGCCCGCTGCCGATGGTGTTCTGGTTGCGCCAGTAGGTCTGTGCGATGCGCCCCTCGATGGTGAGGTTGCGGATGCCCTTGTACCGGAGGTTTAGATAAAAGCGCGTGCCCCGGTTGTAGTAAGCCGGGATGGAGAAGGCGTACAGCAGGTTGTTCTCGAAGGAATAATAGCGCGCCTGGAAGCCGTCGGTATCAAAGAGGGCGAATCGGGTGGTGAATGACAGCGGAAAGCCGATGGGTTTGAAGATCACGTCCTGATAAATGACGAATCCCCGCTGGGTGGTATTGATCTCGTTCTCCGAAAAGCCGATGTCGATGCGGCTGCGCAGTTCCAGGGTTTTGCTCGCGTTCTTGGCGAGGTGCAGCCGGGTTTGGAACACCCGGGTGGGCAGGGTGAAGTTGTTCTTGCCGTCGATCTTATCGATGTTTCTCTCCTTGGTTTCGTCGCGCACCTCCAGATAAACTTCCAGGTTGCGCTTGCGGAAATAGGTGAGGCGGGCGCGGTACTCGTAGCCGCGGGAAGGGGCGTCGGCGTCGAAGCGCAACCAGGGGTGGTGCCAGGCGTCGAAGTAGGCGCTGAGTTTCCAGAAGCGGTGGGGGCGGACCTCAATGCCGAGGTAAACTCCTGTTTCATTGCGTGCGCCGGAGGTTTCGGCGAAGGGGTTGGGAAAGAGCGCCTGATAATCCCGCGGAAAATGGCGCATCAGCACGGCCAGGTCCACCCTGCGGTCGAGCCCCATGAGCAGTCCGTTGAGGGTAGCTACGGCGCCGTTGTCACTTACAGCGGTTTCGCCGAAGAAGTTGAAGTTCTGGAAGATGAAGGAGTAATCCAGGCTGGCGTTGAACAGACGGTCACCGCTGAAGTAAAATCGGTTGTAGGGCTGCGCCCTGAGGGTGAGGTCGGCGTCGATCTGTTCGTAGAGGGCATTGATGGCGAGGTGGCCGGCAGTGCCCTTCCAGCGCAGCCGCCCGCCGAGGGTGGTTTGCCCGATGGCCTTCTCGTCGGCGATCTCATTGGGCGTGCGGTGCAGGCCGTCGATGTCCAGCGAGCTGATCTGCCGCACATCCTGTTCCACATCGAGTGTGTCGGGCTCCACGACGTTGCCGTCCCGCTTGCGGAAGGAGGCCAGTGCCGTTACTTCCAGGTGTTTGCCGAAGGCGAGGGTGGTGGCGGCGCCCCGCTGGAAGTTGGACTCGTTGACGGAGGTATAGGGGCGCAGTACCCGGGCGGTGCGCTTTATATTCATAACGTAGGAACTCTTTCCTGCCCCGAAACCGGAGTACAGAATGAGCCCTTGGCCGAAGCTCACCGCAAAGTCCCCGATGGCAACAGCCTTAATGGTGCGGTTGTAGTCCTTCAGGAAGAGGTGGGCGGAGTAAAAGTCGAACCCCTGGCGGTTGCTGCCGGCGAAGAACTCCTCGCCCCGGTCTTTTTCCGCCGTAATGCCGTAACTCAGTTTATTGCTGTAGGAATGCTTGTAGCGCAGGTAGAACTGGTTGGGGCCTCCGAGGTAGCGTTGTGCCGTCTGTCCTTCCTCCAGGGGAGAATAACCCTCCTGTTCCTCCAGGAAGCGCGACCAGCGTAGGTACAGTTCGTTCTGTCCTTCGGCCATCATACGGGGTATCGACAGCTGGTAATCGTCTATTCCGGCATTGACGGTGACATACGGCAGGATGCGCCGGATGGACAGCAGGTCGAAACTGGGAATGGCCTGCAGTTCGTAGATGGAAATGAGGTCGCCCGCCATACGTCGGTAGTTGATCAACTCCAGGATCTGAATGTCGGACAACAGTTGGAGGTTCTGGAGTTCGCCTTCATCCGCCTCGTTCAAGTTGATGGGGTTGTCCTGGTAGTACTGAAGTTCTTCAAAGATGGTATTGAAGTCGAAGTCTCCTTCGCTTTCGGTGTTCTGCAGAAAATCTTCGATCACCTGCTGGGTGGCGTCCGGCGGTTGCTGCAGGGAGTCCACCTGGGCCAGGGCGGCGAGGGGCGGGAAGTACAGCAGGAACAGAAGGCGTTTCATGGATGCTAGTGTGTAGGTGAAAAGGGTTAACACCAGGGGGCGTGTTTGGAATTCGCTGTTCGATATTCGCAAGTCTCTGAAAATCAAGGGTGTTTTCTCAGAAGACGCAGAAAATTGAACTATCCCACACCAGGGAAAAACGTGAAATATTCTCCAAACACTAAAATACAATAGAAATACTTTGAGATACCGTTCTGCCCAAAGTGTTTCCATTGTATTTCCACCTTTGGGCTCTCCGGGGCGCCCTCAATATAACCATTTACTCAGAAACCCCGGAAACCACTTCAATACCTCCAGCGGAAAATATAATACGGCGCGCGCTCCCGCATATGCCCTTTCGTGCGCAGCATCTGGTCCGGGATGGCGCTATCGGCCAGGTAGCAGTACCCGTCGCCGCCGAAGGACAGGCCGTCGGCCCAGCGGATGCGGCTATCCTGGAGCAGGTTCCTGGGTTTGCCGCCCACCGCGGGGTCTACCCAGTCGATGCTCTGGTGTTCGATGTCGGTGATGTACACCCATCCGTCGGGGCCGACGCGGATGCCGTCGCTGAGGGGCTTGCGCGAGACCATCTCCACGCCGGCAGCTACTTCCTCCGGCGTTTTGGAAAAGTCGGTACACAGGCCAACCGGCACCCGGTACATGTGGCTATGGCTCATAGCGGCATAATAAACATAGGCGCCATCGGGGCTGACATCCAGGCCGTCAATGCCGGGCATCAGGTCCACCAGCCCGCCCAGGAAGCGCATTTTTTTGGAAGGGGTCACCGGTACATAACCCTGCCCGGATACGGACTCGTGTCCGTCGAGCAGGCTGCGTGCCCGTTGTTGCTCCACGTCGAAAACCACCAGGGATGGCTGTTTCCCAAAGAAACTCACATCGGCGATGAACACGAATTTTCCATCCGGAGTAACGCTCAGGTCGTTGAAGAAAGACCCTTTTTCTGCCACGTCTCCGCTAAAGGTGTACTCCATTACCTGCTCATTAGTAGCCAGATTAAAGGCCAGCAGTCGCGCGCCGGACAAGCCATGGTTGCCGTGGTCGATCACCCACAGCCGGTTTTGGCGGTCGGCAAAAAGGCCAAGCGGGGTTATGTACTGCTCCTGGCTTTCCGTAGGGTAGGGGACGGCCTTCCCCTCCACGATCTCACAAAGTTTGTTGTGTTTGGGCCGGCTTTCCGGATGGATGGTGAAGAACACCCGCGTATTGGCCGTGTCAGGCGTAGCCGCCACGTTGCCGATCGGCTCCTCGAAGGAGAAGAATTCGTAGACCTGCTCCTTGCCCAGGAAGGGCTCGGCAGGTACGTAATCGTATTCCTGCCCCCCGCCGTAACGGCTGTACAAGGTTATGGAAAGCAGAATCAGAATTATGGCGAGGCCCGACGCCAGCCCTATTAAGGTCTTTTTCATCGTGTAAAAATAGAAAATGCCCCCGGCAATTTGCTGGTAATATTTCCGTCACCTATTCCCCGAATACACGAATACACGAATACACGAATACACGAATACACGAATAAACGAATAAACGAATAAACGAATCCACGAATCCACGAATCCACGAATCCACGAATCCCCTAAACCCTCTCCTTCCTCACCACCCCCAGGTGCCCCTCCACCCATGCCGGGATATCGAGGTAGTTCAGGGATTTCCTTTCGAAGGGTTCCTGCATTATTATTTTCAGCTGGGATTGGAAGGCGGCGAACGCTTTGGGATGTTCCAGCGGCGGGCTTTTAGAGAGGGCCTCCAGGAAGCGAAGGGTCAGCCTTGGCAGTTGGCTGACGTCGGAGGAGTTGTCGAGCAGGCGGTTGACCGAGGGGGCCAGGTAGTCGATCATATCAAAATTATTCAGATCGTAATGGCAGATAAGGTGGAGCAGGCGGGCGTTGATCTGCAGGTCATCGCGCAGGTGGCCGGACTTGAGGTGGATGATCTGGTTGAGGTATTCCAGCGCTTTTTCGAATTTGCGGAGGCAGAAATACAGGTAGGCGAACTTGAAGTAGAACAGGAGGATGCGGTGCACGTCGGTGTACTCCTGATACCGGGGCAACTGAGCTTTGACCTTTGCGATGAACTGTTCACCGCCCTGGAAGTCTTTGCTCACCAGGTAGTAGTTGAGCCTGGAGAGGTTGAGGTAGGTAAAAGCGATCATTCGGGAATTGTCGTTGAGCAGGTCCTGGTTGTCTGCTTCAAACTGCTGGAACTCCTCCAGGTAGTGGGCAAATTCCTCTTTTTCGCGCAGCAGGTAAAGGAAGACCAGTAGATAGTAGAGGCTGCGCATATACAGGTCGGGGTCTTTTTCCCTGATCTGGGGCTGGGTGTGGAACAAGCCGGCCCATTGACGGGCGTAGCGTGCCGCCCCTTCGAAATCGAGCAGGATATAGTGGTACCACATGTAGGCCTGGAAGAGGTTGGCCTTTTCAAAGAAGGTGAGTTTTCGGTTATGCAGGAACTCACTGGGCCGGTTTTCGTGAAAGTATTCGTTGATGGCGGAGATCTCTTCCTCGTTATTGACGTGGCCATGCTGGATGTACCAGCCATGCACCTGTATGTTGAAGTTGGAAAAGAGGTTATTGGAATGGGCGATGAAGCTCCTTTGAGCAGCTTCGTCGAGCAGCGCTTCCATCTTATTCTCTACCAGGCGGCTGCGGGTGATGTGGCGGGCCTCGATCATTTTCTGGAACTCGAGGATCTCGAGGTGCAGCAGATCCTGGTGGTGGTCTACGGCGATCTTTTTGATGCGGTCGAGCATGCGCAGGCTCTGCATATACATACCCTTGCCGTAGAGGATGCGGGCGAAATCCAGTTGTTCGCGGATCTGGATGTCGATATTTTTCTGGATGTAGATCAGGCGCAGGCTGGTCAGTATCTGTTTATAGAGGTGGCGTTTGAGGTTGGGCAGGTGTTTTTTTTTCACTTCCGGCAGGCGTTTGAGCACTTCCTGTTCGTCGTATTCGGCCAGGCGGTCGATAACGTCGAACAATTGGATGAATTTGGTGTCGGCCCCGCCCTGAAAGCGGTTGGCATAGAGCTTAAAGCTCCGCTTTTCCGCTTTGGTTAGCGATTTTATCAGGGAAAACAGCTGATCCTTCTGGCTGTTGAACATAACAATTGATGGTGAATTAAGGCTTTGGTTTTCAGTGACTTGTATTTGGAGGTAAGTGGCTTGGGCTTCACATGGCCAACAGAATTGGCATGGCGGAGAAATGGACAGGGCCCTACTTTTGTCTCAATTACTTTTTCAAGGCAATTTAAAACGGCAATTGACATAGGGCTTGGCTGGTATCCATGGCCCTGGCATATTCCATTTATCCACCAACAAAAGTAAGCAAAAAATGAAGAAGATAGAGGCAATAATCCGCCTGTCCCGCTTTGAGAAAGTGCGCGACGCCCTCGCGGCGATCGGCGTCCGCTTTTTCACACTTAAGGACGTCAAAGGCTTTGGCCTGCAAAAAGGGGAGACGATCACCTATCGGGGCAGCACCTACGATAGCGATTATATCGCCCGTTTGCAGCTCGACATTCTCGCCAGCGATGATATGGCCGAAAGTATTATCGACGCCATTGTGAGCGCCGGCCGCACCGGTGAAGTCGGCGATGGTAAAATTACCGTTTTCGACGTTGATCAGGTCGTTCGCATCCGTACTCAGGAGACGGGCACCCAGGCGATCTGACGGCATATTCAATCGGGCTAAGTAAGTAGCGCCCAGCAGGAACTCCCTATACTATGACCATGACCATGTTATTTTCATTCTGTTTGCGCTTCTCGGAAAAGCGCTTTCCTGCCCCATTCTGGTGCTAGCTTCTTTTTTCCCTGCCTTTCCAAATAACAGCCAGATTTTTCGTTTTCAACAGTTTTGTCTAACACCAACAATTCAAAAACGATGAATGAAGCGTTATTCACTGCCAATAATGTATGGATGCTTGTAGCCACAGCGCTGGTCTTTATCATGCACCTGGGCTTTGCAACCTTGGAAGCAGGCTTCGTACAAAGAAAAAATACAGTTAACATCCTTTTCAAGAACACCATGATCATCTCTATAGGTTTGCTGACCTATTGCGTGATAGGTTTCAACCTGATGTATCCTGGAATGAACGAAGGAGGATTTTTTGGCTTTAGCGGTTTTGGCCTGAGCATGCCGGAAGGTGATGCCGGTGGCATTGCCTATGCCGACGGCGGGTACACTTACTGGACGGACTTTATCTTCCAGGCTATGTTTGCCGCAACGGCCGCCACCATTGTTTCCGGCGCTGTTGCCGAGCGCATCAAACTGGGATCCTTCCTCATTTTTGCCACCATTTTCGTTGCGATCAGCTATCCCGTTACCGGTATGTGGAAGTGGGGCGGCGGCTGGCTCGATGCTGCCGGCTTCTATGATTTTGCCGGCTCCACCCTCGTTCACGCTGTGGGCGGCTGGGGCGCGTTGGCGGCTGTCATCCTTCTGGGAGCCCGCAAAGGGAAGTACTCCAACAGTGGCATTAAGCCCATACCGGGCCACAGTATGCCGCTGGCCGCTATGGGCGTTTTCCTGCTCTGGTTTGGATGGTTCGGTTTCAATGGCGGCTCGGTCCTTTCCGCCGACCCGGTGGGCGTATCGCTGGTTTTCGTAACCACGTCTCTGGCAGCTGCGGCCGGCGCGGTCGGCGCTTTCGTGGCCTCTTACCTGCTCTTCAAATCCCATGACCTCTCCATGGTGCTCAACGGAGTGTTGGGGGGCTTGGTAGGCATCACTGCCGGCGCTGACCTGATGAGCCCGATGGAAGCCATCATGATCGGCGCCATCGCCGGGGTGATCATTCCGGTGGCTGTTGTCACTTTCGACCGCCGCCTCAAACTGGATGACCCCGTAGGCGCCACTTCCGTGCACCTCGTTTGCGGCTTGTGGGGCACGCTGGCCGTAGGTATTTTCGGCGCCAAGGCCGGCCTGGGCCAACTCTGGGTACAGCTCTACGGTACGCTGGCCGTAGGTGTCTTCACCTTCTCCTTTGCTTTCGGGCTGATGTACCTGCTCAAGAAGACAGTGGGCATTCGGGTGACCGAGGAAGAGGAAGAAAAAGGCCTGGACGTGGCCGAACACGACATGAAAGCCTACGGAGAATCGATCTCCGCTGAGCCTGCAGGATATCAATTGTCCGTAAAATAAACCTACGCGCCTGGCATCCGTCTTTCTGGAGTGTCAGGCGCAAAAAAAAACTCCTGGCTGGCAGGCCAGGAGCCACAAGACATCGGTAAACCGAAATCTTGATTTCTGGATGCTCAAAGTTAAGGTTTAGGGGAACTTTCTCCAAACGATTTTGAGGAATAAGATGCGGTTTGCCGGCTTAAAGTACTCAGTTCCGGAGGTACTCCGATGGATTGATTGCCGAGTTGACTGGTTGATTGGTTAATTAGGTAATAGGTTGAATGGTTGATGGGTTGGCCCCTGAAGGGAAGCAAACCCAATCAACCCAATCAACTAAATCAACCATCCTCCTCCACCGGGCTGAGTGGCCAGGGCCTTCTGGCCATCCCTTCTATGCTTTTGCCGTATAGCTGTCCATCTTTTACAAACCCTCAAAATTGATTTACCATGAGAGTGCTAAAGTATACCCTGATCCTCATTTTGTTCTTTGACACCTTTATCAGTGCACAGGATGCGGAAATAGCAAGTACCGCTGAATTGGCCACGGCAATGGCTGCCGAGCCGGAAGAAGAACCCGAAGAGGAGTCCAAATTCCCCTTTGAGGTCTCCGGTTTTGTCGATGTGTATTACGCCTACAGTTTTTCCGACGAGTTTCCTTCGCTGACCACCCGGCCGCTGCCCACCAGCTTTACGGAGACGACCAACTCCTTCTCCCTGGGCATGGCCAACCTGGTCTTTTCCAAGGAAGGAAAAGTGGGCTTTGTTGCCGACCTCGCGGTTGGGCCCCGGGCGGAAGTAGCCAATGGTTTCAGCGGAACAACGCTGGCTGCCATCAAGCAATTGTATGTGACCTACAGCCCGTTGGACTGGCTGGCCTTTACCATGGGTAACTATGGGACCCACGTTGGCTATGAAGTCATCGATGCGCCGGCTAACATCAATTACAGTACTTCCTACATGTTCTCCAACGGGCCGTTCTACCACACCGGCATTAAGGCGGACTTCGCTTTGTCGGAGAACTTTGGAGCCATGATTGGCCTGTTTGACGATACCGATAGCAAGTTTGACTTTGTCGAGGGCAAGCACCTTGGCGCCCAGCTGTCGTATTCCAATGAAAGTGTAGGTATCTACCTGAACTACATTGGGGGGAGAGATGTGGAAGGGGACAGCCTGGCCGCTGAAGTAACCGGCCGCCAGGTCGACCTGACTGCTACCTTCCAGGCCAGTGATGAACTGGGGCTGGGCATCAATGCTACTTCCAAGACGAATGTCGTCTCGGAAGGCGACAACACCAGTTGGTTTGGCGCGGCCTTGTACGCCAACTATGCCTTCAGCGACCTGTTTACCCTCGGCCTGCGCGGGGAGTACATCGGCGACCCGGACGGCGAGATCCTGGGCGCTACCGACGGGAACGTGCTGAGCCTTACGGCTTCCGGCAACTTCCATATCGGTGCACTGACCATTATCCCGGAATTCCGCGTGGATACGGCCTCCGACGAGGTCTTCCCCGGCGATGATGGGAAACTGACCCAATCGCTTCCGGTATTCCTGGTAGCGGCGGTCTACAGCTTCTAGCAACTCGGGCTTCCCCCGAAGTTGCGGACGGAAGCTGCCTTTTCCAACCAAACGAAGTTGGAGTTGTTAGAAAACAATTTTTCGAACATTCAAAATAAGTTTAGTAATCATGGCAAAATTCAAACTAGAGTACATTTGGTTAGACGGTTACAAGCCTACGCAGAGCCTGCGTAGCAAGACTAAAATAGTCAAGGACTTCAGCGGCAAGCTGGACGACTGCCCGATGTGGTCGTTCGATGGTAGCTCCACCGAGCAGGCGCCGGGTAATTCTTCTGACTGCCTGCTCAAACCGGTGGCTATCTTCCCGGATCCGGGCCGTAAAAATGCTTACCTGGTAATGACCGAAGTGCTCAGCGCCGATGGCACCCCGCACCCAACCAACGGCCGGGCCCATATTGAAGACGACGACAACGACTTCTGGTTCGGTTTCGAGCAGGAGTACTTCCTCTGGGACCTGGAAACCGACAAGCCTTACGGCTTCCCCGCCAGCGGATATCCTGCTCCGCAGGGGCCCTACTACTGTGGTGTCGGCGCGGGCAAGGCCTACGGCCGCGATATCATTGAAGAGCATCTGGACCTTTGTCTCGATGCCGGCCTGAACGTAGAAGGGATCAACGCCGAAGTGGCTACCGGCCAGTGGGAATTCCAGATCTTTGCCAAGGGCGCTCACTCTGCCGGCGACCAGATCTGGGTGGCCCGCTACCTGCTGGAGCGCACCGCTGAGAAGTACGGCCTGGCCATCAACTGGCACTGCAAGCCGGTACAAGGCGACTGGAACGGTTCCGGTATGCACGCCAACTTCTCCAATACCCTGCTCCGTACTGCCGGTAGCAAGGATATCTACGATAAGATCTGCTCCGCCTTCGGCGCCTCGCCGGAGGTCATCAAGGCGCACATCGATGCCTATGGCGCGGACAACCACCTGCGCCTGACCGGTAAGCACGAGACCCAGTCGATCGATAAGTTCAGCTACGGCATTTCTGACCGGGGCGCCTCCATCCGCATTCCCGTTGGTACGGTTGAAAACGGCTGGAAGGGCTACCTGGAGGACCGCCGCCCGAACTCTGCCGCTGACCCCTACAAGGTGGCGGCTCAGATCATTAAAACGGTTAAGAAAGCTTCAGCCATGGTGACTGTTGCTTCCTAAATTCTTTAATCAGCTCTAGTTCCTGCATAGGAATATGCCATTTTTACCTGCCCCTGAGCACTCGTGCTCAGGGCAGCTTTTGGCAAAGGAAAGAGCTGTACGATTTTGCTGCTGAGATGCATTATTAAGAGTAAAAGGCCTGCCTGGTGCGAACCGGGTAGGCCTTACTCCTTTTAAGTACACCCCATTTAATGTGGCCCGTGATCTGATACCAATGAAGCGAGCCCAGCGCCCCCGCCTCTCCTGGACTATACTAGAAATAAAAATATTTTGAAGGCCGGTCGGTTGTTCCCGGGACCGCCGGCTTTTTTGTAAATTCAGGGGAAATTTATAACTAATTTACCCTTGAGAAATTAGTTCACGGATTTTGAAATGCATTGAAGGCTGGAAGCCTGTCAGGGCAGAAAACGGCCTGAAATTCAAAATCTCCAAACAATGAACTTGTTTTTTAATCACTACTAAAGGCATATTCCACATGAGTTTATCCAGATTCCAAGCATTGGATACCATCCTCAACCGTTCCGGTTTTGAACTGGAGTACGTTGATATCCCGGACGGAAGGATCTCTTCCTTCTTTGGCTGCAATGTCTTCAACGACGAGGCCATGAAAGAATACATGAATGAGGAGGCATTCAACAACGTAAAACTGGCCATCGAATCGGGAGCCAAGCTCTCCCGCGAGGACGCCGACGTGGTGGCCGACGCCATGAAGCGCTGGGCGATGGACCGCGGAGCCACCCATTACACACACTGGTTCCAGCCCCTGACCGGCCGCACGGCGGAGAAGCACGATTCTTTCTTCACCCTAAAGCCGGACGGCACCGTGCTCGAAGAGTTCGACGGCGACACCCTGGTGCAACAGGAGCCTGATGGGTCGAGCTTCCCCGGGGGCGGCCTGCGTTCTACCTTCGAAGCACGCGGGTACACGGCCTGGGACCCCTCCTCGCCGGCCTTCATTCTGGAGGTCAGCGAAGGCAAGACCCTCTGCATTCCCACCATTTTCGTCACCTACGGCGGAGACTCGCTCGACTACAAGCTGCCGATGCTCAAATCACAGGCTTACCTGGAGAAGGCCGCCATTTCGGTATGCCAGCTTTTCGATGAGAGCGTCACCAAGGTGATCACTACGCTGGGGTGGGAACAGGAGTACTTCCTGGTGGACGAGGCCCTTTTCCACGCCCGCCCCGACCTGCTCCTGACTGGCCGCACCCTGCTGGGCAAGCATTCTCCCAAAGGGCAGCAGCTCGACGACCACTACTTCGGCTCCATTCCGGAGCGGGTCTACGCCTACATGCGGGATCTGGAAACGGAATGCCACAAGCTGGGCATCCCCGTTCGCACCCGCCACAACGAAGTGGGCCCAGGGCAGTACGAACTGGCCCCGATGTACGAGGAGTCCAACCTGGCCGTCGACCACAACCAGCTGCTGATGGACCTGATGGACCGCGTTGGGCGCCGCCACAAGCTGCGGGTGCTGTTGCACGAGAAGCCTTTCGCCGGCGTCAACGGTTCGGGCAAGCACAACAACTGGTCGATGTCGACCAATACGGGCCGTAATCTGCTCTCTCCGGGCAAGCAGCCGGGTAAGAACCTGCTCTTCCTTACTTTCTTCATGAACACCATCCAGGCCGTTTACCGGTATGCGGACATTCTGCGGGCCAGCGTGGCCTCTGCTTCCAACGACCATCGCCTGGGCGCCAATGAAGCGCCACCGGCCATCATTTCGGTATTCATCGGACAGACCCTCACCGAAGTGCTCGACAAGCTGGAGGCCGGCATCGACGCTGACGCGGCCGGCGTGAAGGAAGCTCTGGACCTGCTGAGCAAGATCCCTAACCTGGAGTTGGACAATACCGACCGGAACCGAACCTCCCCCTTTGCCTTCACCGGCAACAAGTTCGAGATCCGGATGGTGGGCTCTTCCATGAACTGCGCCGCTCCGATGACGGTCATGAACACCATCGTCGGCCGCCAGCTGGTAGAATTTAAGGCAGAGCTGGATAGCCTGATGAAAGGCGGCACGAGCCGGGATGAGGCTATCCTGGCCATCCTCAAGCGCTACATCACCGAGTCCAAACCCATTCGTTTTGAGGGCGATGGTTACAGCGAGGATTGGAAGGAGGAGGCTGCCCGCCGGGGCCTGAGCAATACGCCCAATACACCGGACGCTCTGGGCGCCTACCTGTCGAAGGCATCCATCGAGCTGTTCACTTCCAGCGGGGTTTTCACTGAGCGGGAAATGCACGCCCACTACGATGTGATGTGCGAGAATTACATCCTCAAGCTGCAGATCGAGAGCCGCACCCTGGGCGAGATGGTGGTCAACCACATTTTGCCGGCAGCGATCGGCTACCAGAGCCAACTGGCGGATAATATCCTCAAACTGAAGGAACTCGGCTTGCCGGAAAACACCTACGAGGCCCAAATGGATATCGTTAAGCTCATCTCCGAGAACATCGTCAACATCAAGCTGGCGGTCAACCAGATGACCGATGTCCGCAAACAGGCCAATGCCCGGGAGGATGCCACTGCCAAGGCCAAGGCCTATTGTTACGACGTCAAGCCGCTGATGGAAGACATCCGCACCTATGCCGACCGCCTGGAATATCTGGTGGACGACCGCGAGTGGCCGATGATCAAATACCGGGAGCTGATGTTCGTTCGGTAAGCGTAGCTCAAGGAAGGGTGGACTCCGGGCTGTGCGTCCCAACCTGCCTGGTTTTCCAGGGTTGGCCTGTTGCCGGATTATGCCCAACAGGATCACCCCCAAAAACCGGCAGGTTGAGCCATTCCTTCTGTAGAGCCAAGGTATTTTTTTAACTTGGGGAATCAATCATAATGACAATGAACAAACGGACTTTCCTCAAGCAATTCGCCCTGGGTGGTTTGGCTGCCACTCCCTTTTACCAGAAACTGGAACAGCTGGTGCAGTCTGTTGCTCACATCAGCCCGGAAGAGCTGGCCAGCGACGAGAAATTCTGGGCGGAGGTCAGAGCAGGCTACCGCCTGAAGCCGGATTACATCAACCTGGAGAACGGCTATTACTGCATCACCCCGCAGGAAACCCTGGAGAACTTCATTCATCATGTTCGGGAGGTCAACTATCAGGGGTCCTGGTACATGCGGACGGTGCAGTGGGACAATAAGGACGCTGTGGCCAGCCGGCTGGCGGAATTGGTGGACTGTAGCCCGGAAGAGGTAGCGATCACCCGAAATACTACGGAATCCCTGGACACCATCATCGGCGGCTTCCCGTGGGAGCCGGGCGATGAGGCGGTAATGGCGGAGCAGGACTACGGCGCCATGCTGCATATGTTCCAGCAGGTAGAGAAGCAGTTCGGGGTGGTGAACAAGGTCGTATCCATCCCCAACCATCCGGCGTCGGATGAGGAGATCGTGGAGGTATATGCCCGCGCCATAACGCCCCGGGCCCGCCTGCTGATGGTTTGCCACGTGGTCAACATCACCGGGCAGGTCCTGCCTATCCGGAAAATCTGCGATATGGCCCATGAGCGGGGCGTAGAGGTGATGGTTGACGGCGCTCATGCCGTAGGGCAGATCGTCTTTTCGATGAAGGAACTGGATTGCGACTATTATGGGAGCAGCCTGCACAAGTGGCTGAGCACGCCGTTGGGCGCCGGGCTGTTGTACGTCAGAAAGGAAAAGATCCCCCGGATATGGCCCCGTTTTGCGGATTGGGGCAAGGATATGGACGATATCCACCGCCTGAACCACACCGGCACCCATCCCGTGCACACCGACCTGGCGGTGGGCAACGCCCTGGAATACTACTACCGCCTGGGCCCGGAGCGCAAGGAGGCGCGCCTGAGGTACCTGCAGAACTACTGGACGGATCAGGTGCGCGCCTGGCCTCACATCGTACTCAATACTCCGGTGGAACGCCATCGGTCCTGCGCCATCGCCAATGTCGGCGTAAAGGGGATGAAGCCGGCCGATCTGGCCGATACCCTGCTCAGGAAGTACCGCATCTGGACGGTGGCCATCGACGGTGCCGGCGTGCAGGGCTGTCGCATCACGCCCAACGTTTACACCACTACCCGGGAGTTGGATGTTTTGGTGCGGGCACTGAAGGAACTGGGGGGATAAGCTGATTTAATGAGGGGACACTTTTTATAATCTCCTCATTTCACTAACTTGAGGCCGTTCCCCCGCCTTGGCATCCAGCTATGGCGGGCAGCGCCGAATCCCCCGCTTTCGCATAAAGGTACAGCGGGCGGAGCCGAATCCCCGCCTTGGCATAAAGCTATGGCGGGCAGAGACGAATCAACTAAAATGCCCACACGCCGACTTGCCGCCATAATGTTTGCCGATATAGCCGGCTATACTGCCATGATGCAGTCTGATGAGTCTGATGGCCTGCGCCGGCTCAAACACTTTCGGTCGGTCATGGAAGAGAGCGTAGGGCGGCATCAGGGAAAGATCCTTCAGCACTACGGTGACGGCAGCCTGGTCCTGTTCGACAGCGCAGTGGAGGCGGTGGCCAGCGCCAAGGAAATACAGCTCACCCTGTTGAAAGAGCCCCGGGTACCCCTGCGCATCGGTATCCATATCGGCGATATCATAACCGAAGGCGATTACATTTATGGCGACGGCGTCAACCTGGCTTCCCGGGTGGAGTCGCTGGGCACTCCGGGGTCCATCCTGATCACGGAGCGGGTGATCCATGACCTGCGCAATCATCCGCAATTCCATCCCGTATCTCTGGGCAAGTTTGAGTTCAAGAATGTAACAGAGCCCATGGAGGTGTATGCCCTGGCGGATAAAGGCATCACCGTGCCCCGGCAGAACGAGCTGGCGGAGCGGCCTAAGGTAAAGCCTTCCTCTACCAGATTCGGAGTGGGCGGCCGTTCTCTGGCGTTTTGGGGCAAAGTAGCCTTTGGTTTTGTTTTTCTTCTGGCCCTGGTTGCCTCCTTTTTCTGGTGGCAGCGGGCGGGCCGGCCCTTGTCGGCGGAGGCGGGCATTCCCGGCCGTTCCATTGCGGTACTGCCCTTTCGTGACCTCAGCCCCGACAGCGGGCAGCAGTACTTCGGTGATGGTATTGCCGAAGACATTCTCAATGCGCTGGCTCAGGTGAAAGCCCTCAAAGTGGCGGGGCGCACGTCCTCTTTTTCTTTTCGTGGGAGTGAGGCCAGCATGCAGGAAATTGGGAAGAAGCTGGGAGTAAGCACCATTCTGGAGGGCAGCGTCCGCAAGGCGGACGGGCGGGTGCGGGTTACGGCACAGCTGGTCGGTACCGAAGACGGCTATCAATTGTGGTCGCAGCGGTACGACCGCGACATTGACGACATCTTTGCCATTCAGGACGAAATTGCCCGGGCTGTGGCCGATAACCTTAAGGTAATTCTGCTCAACGACGGCATTCAGCCTCTGACCAGTGATCCGGAAGCTTACGAATGGTATCTGAGGGGCCGCCATATGCTCAGCCAGCGCTCGGAGGGCTCGGAGAAGGCCGTCGAGTACTTCCAGCGCGCCATCGGCTTAGACCCGGATTTTGCCGCCGCCTACGCCGGCCTGGGCAATGCTTACCTGTGGCTGGGCTGGAGCAACAACCTGCCTTCGCGCGAAGCATTTCCCGAAGCCCGGCGCTGTGCCCGGCAGGCCCTGGAGCGCGACAGCGCCCTGGCCTATGCTCACGCCATTCTCGGTGCGGTGCACCTGTGGTACGACTGGAAATGGGAGGACGCCTTTACAGAGCTGGAACGTGCCGTTTCGCTGAATCCCTCCGAAGCTGGCGCCTATCTGGACCTGGGCTGGTATTTCGCTGTTTCCGGCCAGTTTGAAAAAGCCATCGCAAGTATGGAGAAGGCCATCGCGGTAGACCCTCTCAACCTGGAATACAACATCGACCTGGCGGATATTCACCGCATGGCCGGAGATTATAACCGGGCCCGGGAGATCGGACTGGCTATGCAGGAGCTCTATCCCGATAACAGCGAAGCTTCCTGGGTTCTGGGGATGATCGATTATACCCTCAAGAACTATACCCCGGCGGCCGTTTATTTTCGAGATGCCGTTCGCCAATCGAATGGGGAAGCCTGGTCGGAAATGCACCTGGCCATGGCCCTGGCGAAGGCCGGCCAGAAGGAAGAGGCGGAGCAACTGCTCAAAAAGCTGGAGGCTTCAAGCCAGGTAAAAGAAGCGGCGCATGTGGAGATGGCGCCCGTATACTGGAACCTGGGCCAGCAACAGGCCGCCCTCGACTGGCTGGAGCGCTCCTACGAGTGGCACGCTAACTGGATGATCTCCCTGCGGATGGACCCGGTATGGGAGGAGATGCGGGGGGATGCAAGGTTTCAGGCGTTGGTGAAGAGGATGGGGTTTCCGTAGGGGGGGATGGTTGGACGTTTGGACGTTAGGGCGTTACGACAAGACATCTCACCCTGGAGGAGCTACAGGGCCTGCAAGGGTTGAAAGCTATACGGCTGAAAGTAGAATCGAACGAGGCTACCGGAGTCCCTGCACCCTGACGGTTTCGACCCAATGCGCCGCCTTCTTCCCCGTAAAATGCCGGATCTGCTGCCGGCAGCTTGCGCCGCAGGCGATGAGTACCTCGTCTTCTTGCATCTGCCGGACAGCACGGAACAATACCTGCTCCCCGATCTTTTCCGAAAGTTCATAATGTTCCTTTTCATAACCGAACGCTCCGGCCATGCCGCAGCAGCCGGAGGGGATCTCCTGTATCCGGCGGTTGTCACCCGATAGCAGTGCCATCATACTATGGGTGCCATACAGGGCTTTTTGGTGACAGTGGCCGTGGATGAGCGTGCTCCCTGCCCGCGGTTCCAGCGTACAGTCCAGCTTTCCGGCGGCCCTTTCCTGATGGAGGAATACATCGATCATTTGAATGCCGGTTTTCAGGCGCCGGGCGAGGGCTTCATCCTCGATAAGGTCGGGCAAATCGTCATTGAGAGCGGAGGCACAGCTGGGCTCGCAGACGACAACTTTAAGGCCCTGGCGCAGGTATTCATCCAGTCCCAGGGCGGTTTGAAGGCCATCCCGTTTGGCGTCGCGCAGGAAGCCGTGGGAAATGCGGGGGCGCTGGCAGCAGCCCACATTGGCCAGCAGGACGTCGTACCCGCAGGCCTGCAGCAGGCGGGTGGCGGCGATGCCGATGTGCGGCTCGTGGTAGTTGAGGAAGGTGTCGGCGAAAAGCACCACCCGCTTATCGGCGGCGGAAGACCGGCCCCGGTTCTTTTCGAACCACCGGTAAAAGGGCTCGGCGGCATATTCCGGCAAGGCCCGGTGCCGGCTGATGCCGATGGTTTTGTCGAGCAGGCCCCGGAATATTCCGTTGCGCTGCAGGCGGTTAGCCAGAGGCGCGAACAGGCCGGAGAAGGCCGCCGCGATCCCGGACGAACTTCCGATGAACCGGTCTCGCCAGGGGATGCCATACGCATCGAATTTTTTCTGCCACACCTCACTTTTCAGTTTGGCCATATCCACGTTGCTGGGGCACTCCGACTTGCAGGCTTTACAGGAGAGGCACAAATCGAGCGTTTCAAGCAGGCGTTTGTCGGACAGGCCGGCGGGGGACAGCTGGCCGGACATGGCCAGGCGCAGCGCATTGGCCCGCCCGCGGGTGGAGTGTTCCTCATCGCGGGTAGCCTTGAAGCTGGGGCACATGGTGCCGCCCAACATCTTGCGGCATTCGCCCACGCCGGTGCACATATGTACGGCATTTTCGAAGCTGCCGTCCTCGCGGAACCGGAAAACCGTTTCAACCGGATTGTCCTTGTAGGCGGCGCCGTAGCGCAGGTTCCGGCCGATGGGTGGTGCGTCGATGATCTTTCCCGGGTTCATGCGGTTGTCGGGATCGAACAAGTGCTTGGTTTGGCGGAGGGTTTCGTACACCTGATCCCCGAAGTAGCGCGGCAGGTAGAAGCTGCGCACCAGCCCGTCGCCGTGTTCGCCGCTCCAGGAGCCGCCGTATTTCTGGACCAGTTCGAAGGTTTCGTCGGCGATATGTTGGAAGCGCTCGATGTCTTCGGCCTGCCGCAGGTCGAGGATGGGGCGGACGTGGATAACGCCGACGCTGGCATGGGCGTACATGGCCGCCTGGGTTTGGTGCTTTTGGCAGATGTCGAGTACGCGGCGGATGTATTCCGGCAGTACCTCGGTGGGTATTCCGGCATCCTCGATGAAGGGCAGCGGTTTTTTGTCGCCCTTCATGCCCAGCATCAGCCCGAGGCCTTTCTTGCGGATGATCCAGACATCTTCGTATTCGGGCCCCTGGGGGAAAAGTGGGTAGGCGTAGCCCAGTCCCAGTTCTTGCAGTTGGGCGATCATCTGCCGGGGCCGTTCCAGCACTTCTTCCGCCGTATCACCGTAGAATTCGACGATCTGAATGGCTGCCGGGTTCCCTTCGATGAAGTGGCAGTGGCGCTGGGTGGTCAGGTTCCGGCGGCTCAGCTCTACGATAGAGTGGTCGAGGATCTCGATGGCGGCCGGCTGGAAGGGCAGCATGGGGGTGACGGCGCGGATGGCCTCCAGCAGTTCGGCGAAGTGCACCACGCAGACGGCCTTAAAGCGGGGCAGGGGCTCGAGTTTGACCTTGGCCTCGAGGATGGTGGCCAGGGTGCCTTCGCTGCCGCAGAGGAGTTTGCTCAGGTTCCAGTGTTCCTTGCCGGCGAATTCGTCGAGGTTGTAACCTTGTACCCGCCGCATTACCTTGGGGAATCGGGCGAGGATCTCCGGTTCGTTTGAACGGATGAGGGTTCTGAACTGCCGGTAGATCTCGCCCTCGCGGCCCGGTAGGCCTTCTTTTGCCTGCCAGGTTTCCGGGGATTTGTTCTTAAAGTATAGGGTAGTCCCGTCGGCCAGGGCCGCCTTCAGTTCAAGTACATGGTCGACCGTTTTCCCGTAGAGGATGCTTTTGGTGCCGGAGGAATTGTTGCCGATCATGCCTCCGATGTTGGCCCGGCTGGAGGTGGCCGGGTCGGGGGCGAAGTGCAGGCCGAAGGGCTCGAGAGCGGCATTGAGCTCGTCGCGCACCAGGCCCGGCTGGACTCTCGCCCAGGCTTCCTGCTCATTGATTTCCAGGATGCGGTTCATGTATTTGGAAAAGTCGAGCACCATGGAATGGCCAACTGTTTGCCCGGCCAGGCTGGTGCCGCCGCCGCGCGGCAGGATGCTCACCTGGTGGTTGCCGGCGATCTGGATGGCGGCGAGCACGTCGGCCTCATCTTGGGGCAGCACGATGGCTAGGGGCCGGATCTGGTAGACGCTGGCGTCGGTGGCGTACATCCCCAGGCTGGCCTCGTCGGTGAGGATGTCGCCTTTGAGGTTCAATTTCAAGTCGGTGATGAAGAGGTTGTTGTTGGGCATGATCCAAAAACGGTTTTTCGAATTCAGGGACGGAAGCTGCGCCAGCGCTGCGAAGGGGCGGCGTGAAACGCCGGACAAGCCCCAAAGGGGCGCAGGCTGAGCGAATAGCGAACCCCGTAGCACAGCGGCCCGCAGGGGGCGCCCCAAAGATTCAATATACGGCCTTTTTGAGATGCGGATGACATGCATCGTTGTCAACTGTTGAAAAAAATCTTTACATTTCCATCAAAAACTATGGCACTGGATATTCAGCACACCTTTCTGGAGCGCTTTCTCCGCTATGTTCAGATCGATACGCAATCCGATCCTTCTTCTAAAACCATTCCTTCCACGGAAAAGCAGAAGAACCTCGGCCGGGTTCTGGTGGAAGAACTGAAGGAGATGGGCATTTCCGATGCTCACCTGGACGAGTACGGCTACGTTTACGCCACCATTCCCGCCAATACAGACAAGGCCAATGTGCCGGTGATCTGTTTTTGTTCGCATATGGATACCTCTCCGGACTGCAGCGGCAAGGATGTGAAACCGCTCATTCACCGCAAGTATGACGGTTTCGATATCGTGCTGCCCGACGACCCTACGGTGGTGCTGCGCCCCAAAGATCACCCCAACCTGAAAGAGCAGATCGGCAACGACATCATCACCGCCAGCGGCACTACTTTGCTGGGCGCCGACAACAAGGCCGGGCTGGCGGAGATCATGGATGCGGCCCATTACTTCATGACGCACCCGGAAGTGAAACACGGTAAGATCCGCATTCTTTTCACTCCCGATGAGGAGATCGGCCGCGGGGTCGACAAGGCGGACATGGCGAAGCTGGGCGCCGATTTCGGATACACCATCGACGGGGAGAAGCGCGGATCTTTGGAGGATGAGACCTTTTCTGCCGACGCGGTGGCGATCGACATTCGCGGCGTGAGCATCCACCCCGGTTTTGCCAAGGGCAAGCTGGAGAGCGCGTTGAAGATCGCTTCGGACATCGTCGCCGCCCTGCCCAAGGACAAGCTATCGCCGGAGACGACCGAGGGCAAGGAGGGGTTCATTCACCCCGTTTCTATCAGCGGGGGCGCAGAGCTGGCCAAGATCGAGTTCATCATCCGCGATTTTACGGATGAGATGCTGGAGCGTCATGAGAACACGCTGCGCGAGATCATGAATGCCGTATTGAAGCAGTACCCGAACTCCCGCGCCGAGTTTAAGGTAACCGAGCAGTACCGCAATATGAAGAAGGTGCTGGACCAGCACCCGCAAGTGGTGGAATACGCCAAGGAAGCTATGCGCCGCGCCGGGATCGAGCCTTTGCAGAGCAGTATCCGGGGAGGTACGGACGGTTCCCGTTTGTCG
Organism: Lewinellaceae bacterium; assembly: GCA_020636405.1. Lineage (GTDB taxonomy): Bacteria > Bacteroidota > Bacteroidia > Chitinophagales > Saprospiraceae > JACJXW01. The sequence goes on from JACJXW010000004.1 coordinate 2,684,082, forward strand.
TTCATGGGGTTGCCCTGTCCCAACATTTTTGCCGGCGAGCATGCTTTCCATTCCCGCGAAGAATGGGTTTCGGTACAGGACATGGAAAAGGCCGTGGAGACGATCGTGCAGCTGGCGATGGTGTGGGAGGAGAAGGCGTGAACTGGAGGGACGATACATGAAAATACATTGAAATAAGTGGATACTCTTCGTTAAAAACACACTACCAGACAGTTTTTGGAGCAGGGTATATGTGCATGATTAATTAAGTGTATTTAGTTGGCCTGCTGTTTCTTATGCACTAATACACTAATGCACATATACCCAATCCCCAAACTGTCCAGTAGTGTGGTTAAAAAGCGTCTTATGGCCATGAAGAAGCCTTTATAAAAAAAGAAAACCCATGGAGACCTGGATCGCATTATTAAGGGGCATTAATGTCGGGGGAAAACATATTGTTCCCATGAAGGAACTCACTAAGCTTTTAGAGTCAAACGGATTTTTCAATGTGAGGACTTATATTCAAAGTGGCAATGTGGTTTTACAAAGCCCTGCAAGGCCGACAGATGAGATCGGACAGCTCATTGAGAAAAAATTCGGTTTCAAACCTGCGGTTTTTCTGTTAAGTGCGGATGGCCTCGAAAAGGCGGCGGCAGATAACCCCTATAAAACGGATCAAGGCAAGACGGTGCATTTTTTCTTTTTTGATGAAGAACCAGAGGCCGTCGATTATGAGTTTTTGGATGCGTTCAAGTCAGGGTCAGAGGAGTACAAGCTCATCGGAAAGGTATTTTATCTGTATGCTCCGGAAGGTATTGGCCGTTCCAAGCTGGTTGAAAAAATAGGTAAAGCATTCCCGGGCATTACCATGACGGCCAGAAATTTGAATACGGTGAATAAGTTGCTGGAGATGACGGGATAGCGTTAACCTTAATTAACCTTAGATCAAGACAAATTAACCTCCCCATTCCCCTATTCAGCCGTTCTTTGTGGGAAAAGACATTACCATGAAAAAGCTGTTATTACTCTGCGCTTTGGCGCTGCCCCTGTTGGCCATCACCCAGCCGGCAGGAAAGATCGTTTACCAGGAAAAAGTAAACCTGCACCGCGGGCTGGGGCCCGATCAGGAGGACCAGAAAGCCATGATCCCGGAATGGCAAACGGCCAAGGTGGCCCTGCTTTTTGACGGAGCGGCCTCCCTTTACAAGCCCTTAGAAGAAGAGGAAAGTGAGATCAACACCGAACAGGACGGTGCTCAGGTGTCCATCCGTATTCGGCGGGGATCCAGCGAATCCTACTGCAATTTTTCGGAAAACAAACTGGTCGAATTGCGCGACTTTATGGGGAAGCAGTTCCTGATCGAGACGGAACTGAACTCCCGGGAGTGGAAGGTATTGCCCGAGCAAAAGGCCATTCTGGGTTACCCCTGCCAGAAGGCAGGTTTCACCAATGCCGAAGGTGTTGACGTGGTGGCCTGGTTTACCCCCTCAATCAGTTCGCCCATCGGCCCCGGCGATTTCTACGGGCTGCCTGGCGCCATCCTGATGGTGGATGTCGATAACGGGCGGCGCATTTATGAAGCGCTGGACGTCACTATGGATGGAGAAGCTCCGGAATTTGAAGCCCCCACCCAAGGCAAAAAGATCAGCAAGGAGGAGTATGATAAGATGGTGGAGGAGCGCATGCGGGAGATGGGCGGTAGCGGCCGGCACGGGATCAGGATCATCCGGCAGTAAAAGGCGCCTTCCTTCTCTGCAATGCTGCGAGCTTGTTTGGTGGCCGCATGGAGGCCCCGAACAAGCTCGTGGTTTTCTCCAGCCGCTTAGCATCTGTACTTTGGACAGGCATTGGCGCCCATTGGTTCTATATCCTCCCCTTCCGATCCCGGCCTCCTTCGTCGGTACGGGACTCCCTGCGGTCGCTTCCGCTTTCCGACTTCCGACGGCCCTTTCGCGTAAGGCGAGGGCGAGTTCCGGGGCACTCGTTTCGCTGATGCCAGGAGGGGAGCCCTTCTGGGGCTGGAATCTCCCCCATTGTACGTTCCTGTTTTGCTTCGCTCCAAGAAAGCCTGCTGTGCCGGTTTCCGGATTTAAGCGGAACTACGGCTCTTCGCCTAAAGTGCCGGTTGCCATGGTTTTGCAGGTTGTCAGCTCCTGGCAGGAAACCGCCGATATCCAGGGTACGATCAACGCACCACCCTGATCCCCCCTTCCCGCTCACCCAAACCATTGACCGAATAAGTAAAACTCACCAGAAAATACCGCCCCAGCACATTCACCCGTTCGTCTTCGACATAGTTGAGCTCCGCCCGGCGGCTGATCCCCTGGTTTTGGTTGAGCAGGTCGTAGGCGGCGAAGCGGAGCTCGGCCTTGTTCTCCAATAGCGATTTGGCCAGGTAGGCATTCCATCGGGCGATGCGCTGGTTGAAACCGGTGGTTCGGCCCTGGTAAACATCGTAATCAAGGCTGTTGAAGAGGGTAAACCCCAAGGGAAGGTTGAGTTGCAGGCTGGCGTAGTAGGTTTGGTTGAAGACATCCTGGTTGAGGCCTTCCTGGATGGAATAGCGGGCCTGGGTATATTCCAGGCGTACGCCGCCGGACAGGTCGAATTTTTCCTTGAACCGGTTTTCCAATCGCAGGTCGGTGGAGGCCATGCGCTGGCCGGTACGATTTTCCTGGCCGTTGATCTCGTTGAAATTGCGGTTGTAGGTGAGGGCCGCCTGGAGGTTGATGCGGCTCTTCAGCGGGCGGATCGGCGTGCTGAAGTTGGCGCTGTTGCGCAGGCGCCAGGCATAGGGCGTATTGATGGGCCGGGTGGTGCGTACTAAATTCTCATCGATGGAGAAGGCCTGGCTAATGGGGTTGTCGGTGTAATTGAAGGAAAGCGCATTGAAGAAGTTGGACATCAGGGCGGCGTTGAAGGTGAAATAATGGAGGCTCACCTCGTTGGCATATTCCGGGCGGAGGTTGGGGTTGCCGATGTAGATGTTGAACGGGTCGCTGTTGTCGGTTATGGGCTGCAATTGCCGGACGTTGGGCTCCCGAACGAAGGTATTATAATCCAATTCCAGCCGTTGAGATTGATTGAACTCATACTCCCAGCGCAGGTTGGGCAGCAGGTTCCAGAACTCCTGGCGGATGGTGGTGTCGGCGCTGGCCAGTTCTCCGTCAAGCCTGGCGTGTTGCAGCGCTACACTGGCCCACATGGATTGTTTCTTGCCATTGGCCCGGAACCCGTTCTGCAGGCGGTGATAGGTGTACAGGCTGCCGAAGGTATTGCTCAACGCCGGATTAAAGGCAGGTTGCCCGTCCGCTATGTCATAGGCCTCCTGCTGGAAATCCGACCGGTTGCGCAGCAGGGCGTAGCGCCATTCCAGGTAGCTGCGTTTGTTCAGGGGTTCGGAAAAGGACAACTGGGCGCCGAAAGTGCCGGACTCGTCATCGCGGGTTTGTTCCTGTAACAGCGTATCTACCGTATTGCCGAACTGGTTGACGGCGTCAACCTGCCGGGCCTGCCGCAGGTCCCGCATACCGAAGTTGGCGTCTGCCGTAAAGACACGCCCCGGGCGGCCCAGGCGTTTGCGGTACAGGATGCTGCCATCCAGGTTCGATTGGTGCCCATTCGTGCGGTTGAACCGGCTGCTACTGCTGGTGAATTGCCCGCCACTGAAGTTCTCGGCGAGGCTGCTGGTCTCCAGCTCGGTCGTGTTGTAAGAGCCGCTGGTACGGAAGCGGATGGCCTGGGTCGAGTCGATGTCCTGGTCGAGTCGGAGGTTCATACGTTGGTTGTGGTTGAGGGTGCGCTGGCGGCTTTCCTCTTCGGTAATGAAGGCGCCGCTTTCCAGGAAGCTTTCCCGCCGCAGGCGGCGGTTGAGGCCATTGTTGAAGCGGTTGTACAGCAGGCTACTGGACAAGGCCGTTTTGTCGGTAAGGTCTTTATTGAAATTGATACCTCCGGCCTGCGAGCCCGCAATGCCGCTGTTGTCGTTCATGTTGAGCGGCAGTCCGGTTTGTTCGGGATTGAGCTCGATGCGGACGTTGCCGCCGCTGCCGCCTTGCATCAGCCCCTGCAGGCCCCCCATGAATTCGATGTAATCATCCATGGTGAAACCGGGTTCGTTGACATTGTTGGCCATTCCCAGGATGGACAGCTGCTCTTTAGGTGTGAACCGGTTGAGGTTGCCCTTGCCCTTGTAGCGGCCCTGGTCTCCATAGCCGGCGTTGAGGCGGCCGAAGTAGCCCTTCTTTTTGTCCTCCTTCAGGGCCAGGTTGATGGTTTTCTCGCGTTGTCCGTCGTCGATTCCGGAGAACTCCGCCCGGTCCGATTTTTTGTCGAACACCTGCACCTTATCGACGGCGTCGGCGGGCAGGTTCTGGGTGGCCAGCTTGGGGTCTTTACCGAAGAATTCCTTGCCGTCGACGGTTACCCGTTCCACCTGTTCGCCCATGGCGCGGATGCTGCCGTCGCGGCCGACCTCTACGCCGGGCAGTTTTTTCAGCAGGTCTTCCACTACGGCATTGGGCTGGGTTTGGTAGGCGTCGGCGTCGAACTCTATGGTGTCTTTGCGGATGGCCATGGGGAGGCGTTCCTCTTTGACGACCACTTCGTCGAGCAACTCGGAGCGAGGCTGCATGTAGATGGCCCCAAGATCAACAGAAGGCTGGCCGGCCGGCATTTCCATCAGCTGGCTGTGGTTGTCGTATCCAAGGAAGGAAGCCTGCAGGAGGTACTTGCCAGGCTTTGCGCCTTTAATGTTGAACTGTCCTTCGGTATCGGTAAGGGTAAATTGTTGTAGCACGGAGTCCTGCGCCCGAAGCAGCATGATGGTGGCGTTAGGCAGAGGTTTCTTTTCCTCATCCAGAATTTTCCCGGTAAGATTGCTCCCCTGGGAAAACAGGGGAGCATTGGAAAGTGAAAAGAAGGTGATCAAAAGGGAAAAAAGCGTCAGGTGATTTCGCATCGATTGCATTGTCGGGTGATTTTTCAACAAAGGTAGGGGTAGGGTAGGGGAAGGTAGGTTAAGGGACCTTGCAGTTAGGTTAAAAAAGGTTAATAGGAGGTGACGCATTCCTTTTGTTCTTACCAAACAAAAAGATCTTGCCTCTCGAAATAGGCCAATCCCAGCGTTTTTGGTTAGAAACCTTTTTCAAAAATCTGAAAGTCAAGCCCTTGCGAAAAAAAAGTTTTTTAGTAATCAGTATACTGAGATAAAAGTTTTAAAAAACAATGTAAAGCGACTTGCTGTTTTCTAATTAATACTTTATTTTTGTATTCGGATTACTGAAGAAAAAATAACAAACAAATGTTTTGCCCCTACTACTAATGAAAAGAAAACTTGATGATATAGCAGGTATCTCCACCGGAGTTTTTAAAAAAGGGAGCCCTTCCGGCACCGTCTTTTACTTGCAGGCGAAACACTTTGATGATTATGGAAGGTTCCATCCAGATGGTGTTGTCAGTCCCGAAATTTCAATGGATGATCGGTTGGAAAGACATCTGTTGCAGGAAGGAGATATTTTGCTGATCTCAAAAGGGGATAGTAACAGGGCGTGTCTTTACCAAACCGAGGTTGGCCCTGCCGTGGCTTCATCGACCTTTTTTGTGATCCGGTTGCGGTCAAACGAAGTGCTGCCGGAATACCTGCAATGGTACCTCAATACTTCTTTTCTGCAATCTACTCTTTTTGCCCTTTCCAGAGGGACACGAATACTTTCTCTTTCCAAAAAAGCCCTTGCAAAAGTTGAGGTCAGTATACCTTCGATTCGCCAACAGGAGCAAATCCTGAAAGCACAGGCACTTTGGGAAAAGGAGCGGGCCCTTACATTCGAGTTGGTGGAGCTTAAGGGCGCGCTTTATCAGAACCTTTTGTTCAACCTGACAAAATCGAACACAAATGCATAAGACAAACAAGGAAGATGTTTTCAAAGTCGTCTGGCGTGCCTGCGATACCTTTCGCGGAGTCATCGACCCGGCGCAGTACAAGGACTATGTGCTGACTATGCTGTTCATCAAGTATGTTAGCGATGTCTGGAGGGACAAGATGGAGGCGTACCTTGAAAAGTATAAGGGAGATAAGGAACGCGCCGAGTGGGCCATGCAGCGGGAACGCTTTATCGTTCCAAAACATTCCCGTTTCGATGATTTGTACGAAAACCGGGGTGAAGCCAACATCGGCGAACTGATCAACCAGGCACTGGAAGGCCTGGAAGAAGCCAACCCGGGCAAGCTCTCCGGAGAGGACGGCTCTGGCGTTTTCCGAAACATCGATTTCAACTCCAGCAACCTGGGCGATACAAAGGATAAGAACACGCGCCTGAAAAACCTACTCATCGATTTCAGCGACGAGAAACTGGACCTGCGCCCTTCCCGCCTGGCGGGGCAGGACGTGATCGGAGACGCCTACGAATTCCTCATCAGCCTATTTGCTTCTGACGCCGGAAAAAAAGCGGGAGAGTTTTACACCCCCGGCGAAGTGTCCACCCTGATCGCTAAACTGACCCGCTCGCAGCCTGGCGCCCGGATCTGCGACCCTACCTGCGGCTCCGGTTCCCTGCTGGTCAAAGCCGGCCAGGAGGTCGGGTCGGACAATTTCTCGCTCTACGGCCAGGAAGCCAACGGCAGCACCTGGGCCCTGGCAGTGATGAATATGTTCCTGCACGGCATGGACAACGCCACGATCCGTTGGGGAGATACCATCCGCAACCCCAAGCTGAAAGAAGGGGATGCCCTGATGAAGTTCGACACGGTGGTCGCTAATCCTCCTTTCAGCCTGGACAAATGGGGCAAAGTACATGACGACAAGGAAGCCAAGGGCACAGATTTCGACCCGGAATCTGATATGTACGGCCGCTTCTGGCGGGGCGTGCCTCCCAAAAGCAAAGGCGACTGGGCTTTCATCACCCACATGATCGAAACGGCCTACGAAGGCAAAGGCAAAGTTGGCGTGGTGGTGCCACACGGCGTCCTCTTCCGGGGCAGCTCGGAGGGGCGGATCCGGCAGAAAACCATCGAGGAAAACCTGCTGGAAGCCGTGATCGGCCTGCCGGCCAACCTCTTTTTCGGCACGGGCATCCCGGCGGCGATCCTGATTTTCAACAAAGGCAAGGGGGACAACCGCAACATCCTTTTCATCGACGCCAGCGAACGCTACGAGTCGGGAAAGAACCAGAACAAGCTCCGGGAAAAAGACATCGAAGAGATCGTCGAAACATATCGCAAGTTCAATGGCGGCCAACTGTCACCCGGCGTGGTGGAGGATAAATTCTCTTACGTGGCCACCTTCGAAGAGGTAAGAGAGAACGACTTCAACCTGAATATTCCCCGCTACGTGGATACCTTCGAGGAGGAGCCGGAGGTGGATCTCCAGGCGGTGCAGGAGCGGATAGAGGCGATAGAGGCGGAGTTGGGGGAGGTGCAGGAGGAGATGGAAAAATGCCTTAAAGACCTGGGGCTTTTTTAGGGAAGTAATAGTAAGTGTAAATTATTTGAGTGTACGTTGCTTTAGTGGTTTTCCACATAGTTTTGAGTGTTATTAACAGTGATCAAGGTGAGAGTTAATACTTAGAAAGTTTAAAAATAGGTTGTTATAAAACTTGTCAACAATATGTGGATAACTATTTGGCTTTTTGCCGAATCTTAAGTATACAAGAGTGTTATCTTTGTATTGACATTTTGAGCAAAATAAAAAGGCCCTAGAAAGTTGGACGCTTTCTAGGGCCAGGGAAAGGAGAACCCTGCTACCGGTTAAATTCCGGAAAACAGGAATTCTCAAATAATTGCGTCGTAAATGTAGAAAATACTCTACACATAGAGAACTCTCCTTTCCCCCTTTTTGCTCCGGAGTTCACAACCCCACTCTCCGTTAATTTTTAAAAAGGGGTTAAAACATTTTCAATTATGTCATTTAGACGTAGAGGAAACACAACGACTGGTGGTTCATTTGATGCCGCCACTGTGCAGGCAGTATGGGAGAAAGGTAGAGTTGCACCCGGGAGAGACCCTAAAAGCTGGCGAAGAGACAGCTGTGGTGCACTGATCTACCGGTTTAGTTATGGGGACACAGATTCCCAGAATGGTTGGGAGATTGACCATATTCTTCCGGTATCCAAGGGAGGCAGTGATGGGTTGAATAACCTCCAACCACTCCAATGGCAGAACAATCGCCATAAAGGTGATGACTCTCCAAACTGGGCCTGCCTGATTAGAGCATAAGCCGTGGACAGAAGGGTGCTGGGATATCTCAGCACTCTTCAAAACAGCATTAAAATGGATAAGGGAGAAATCATCATATATCAATCTGAAGCGGGGAATACCAAGATCGATATCCGTTTGGATAATGAGACCTTGTGGCTGACTATTAACCAGCTTGCAGAGCTATTCCAAAGAGATAAATCTGTCATCTCCCGACACCTGAAGAATATTTTTGAGGAGGGAGAGCTCGATCAGGATGCAACTGTTGCAAAAATTGCAACAGTTCAAAAGGAAGGCCGGCGCAAAGTAACCCGGGAATTGGAATATTATAATCTCGATGCGATTATCTCAGTAGGCTATCGGGTCAAATCCCATATCGCCACTAAATTCCGCATCTGGGCGACGGAACGACTCAAAGAATACCTCATCAAAGGTTTTGTGCTGGACGACGAGAGGCTGAAAAAAGCCCGGAACGATTATTTTGACGAGCTGCTTAGTCGCATTCGGGATATCCGTTCTTCGGAGAAGGTCTTCTACCGGAAAATATGCGATATCTACGTCACCAGCATTGACTATGATTCCAACAATGAGCTTTCTCAGGAGTTCTTCGCTACAGTCCAGAACAAATTCCATTGGGCAATTACCGGCCAGACTGCCGCCGAGATTATAAAAAGCCGGGCGGATGCCGCTCAGCCAAGCATGGGACTGACCAATTTCCCCTCCGATAGCATACGGCGGCAAGATGTAACCGTGGCCAAGAACTACCTCAACGAAGACGAACTGGAAGAACTGAACCTGATCGTTTCTCAGTACCTGGAATTTGCCGAGCTGCAGGCCCGCAACCGAAAGCCCATGTATATGAAGGACTGGATCAGCAAGCTACATGGATTTCTGACATTGAACGAGCGGGAAATACTCAACCATAAAGGTATTGTCTCGGCCGAGGACGCCCGGCGGCATGCGCTGGGAGAGTTTGATAAGTACCGGAAAACCCTTGATGCCGGGCCGGATGAGTTGGATAAGACGATTAGGAAACTGAAGGAAGGAGATGATGACGAAAATGATTGACTAAATTTCGAGTACTTTTATTATCCTATTAACTAAAGTAGAAATATGACAGGATACGGATTACCACGGATCCCCCCAACTGAAGAAGAAATCATTCGCAATTCCAGGCTTAGACAGCTTTACAATCACGAGTTTGAACAAGGAAGGTTCTTTCAGGTGGTTTTCGAAGATGAAAATGGAGTGACGTTTCAACTTGCTACGCGAACCTATATGAGGGTAGTTTACATTAAGGATAAAGATGATATTGAAGGAATAAAGTTGATCAAACTGATCGACGGCAAGGAAAAACAAAGCATTAAGTTTTCCAAGTTCAATATGCAGCAACTCAAGATGTTCCTGCACTTTATCAGCAGCATTGACCTAAAGGGGATTTCTGAGCGCCGTATTGCACTGGCTGATGATTCAACCAGCCTGATTGATGAGGAAACCAAAAAGAAAATTACGACGCTATTGTCTGGCACTGATGGAGCTGAACTGATAAAAGAATTGTTGGACGAAGGCATTATCACAGGAGAGGACCTGGTAAATACTGGATTTCGTAAACAACAACTGGATATTTTTCACCGGCTACTGTACGAAGGATATCTGCCGGATTATAAAAGAGAGGTACTCGGTAGGCCATGCACCAAAGATGAAACCGCCTGGCAAATGTTCTTTGAGCGCAATCAATGGATATTTGGATATGGATTGAGTTACCGGTTCCAATCCATTCTTCAGCGGGAGTTTTCGGCTTCCGGCACTACGGCAGCCGGAAAGGATGAGGTGTTCGCCGATTACCTGCTGGGGGATAAGCGGTTCACCACCTTCGTTGAACTTAAAAAGCCAGATACTCCTCTGTTCGAGAACAGGAAAAACCGGTCGGGCTCCTGGTGTCTTTCTCAGGATTTGAGTCAAGCCATTTCTCAGATCCTGGAACAAAAAGCAAGTGGTGAAGTGAAGATGGCCACTACCAGGCTTGTTGATGGCGAATATAATCCGATTACTCAACAGGCTTATGACGCAAAAGTGATCCTGATCATCGGTAGTTGGGACCAGGTGGATAATAGTAACGAGCCGGAAGGCATCAAAGAGATCAAGCGGAGAACGTTTGAACTGAAGCGGAGGGACTCCCGGAATATCGAGATCATCACTTATGATGAATTATATGAACGGGCCCGTTTTATCGTGCAGAACGAAAGCGGGTTCCTGAATGAGGCGGCTTAATTTACGATCAGAGAAAAAAGTTCGAAGAATGATAGAAGTACGCAAAAACAGGAGTGTCGAAAAAGAAACCAGGCCTGGATATAAACCTACAAAGTTGGGGTGGCTGCCGGTGGAGTGGGAGGTGAAAAGGCTTGATAAGTTAGCACACATTCAAAAGGGAATCGCAAAAGGTCGTAAGATATCAGGAGAGTCGGCGGTGCTTCCTTACATGAGAGTTGCAAATGTTCAAGATGGATACTTAGACTTGTCTACAGTAAAAAAGATCAAGGTTCCAAAAGAAGAAATCTCCAAGTATTTGCTCAAATATGGAGATGTTTTACTTACAGAAGGTGGAGACTTTGACAAGTTAGGAAGAGGTACGGTTTGGAAGAATGAGGTTGAGAATTGCGTGCATCAGAATCATATCTTTGCCGTCCGAACAAATCCGGAAAAATTACTTCCGAAGTTTTTGTCCGAATTATCCAGCAGTTTTTACGGCCGAAAATATTTCATGCTCTCTTCTAAGCAAAGTACAAATCTGGCGAGTATTAACTCTACTCAATTAAAGGCATTTCCGGTTCCCCTCCCCCCCCTCCCCGAACAACAACAGATCGCCGCCATCCTCTCCGCCTGGGATAAGGCTATTGAGCGGACGCAGGCGCTCATCGCGGCGAAGGAGGAGCGGAGGAAGGGGGTGATGCGGAGGTTGTTGAGGGGGAAGGTGCGGGTGAAGGGCTTTGGTGGGGCGTGGCGGGAAGTTCATTTAAGAGATATTTTTGAAGAAAGAAAGGAAACTGGTTTCAATGAATTACCGCTTCTGGCTATTACAGCAGATAGAGGCGTCATCTATCGTGATGAATTGGATAAAAAGGATACATCAAATGACGACAAATCAAAGTATAAAAGAATTTGTCCGGGGGATATTGGTTACAATACCATGAGAATGTGGCAGGGGCGTTCCGCGGTTTCAAACCTGGAAGGCATTGTAAGCCCGGCATATACCATTGTAACCCCCAATGAAGGAATAGATGTGGACTTTATGGGTAACTTGTTCCAACTGCCTGAAACCATTCACTTATTCTGGCGCTTTTCCCAAGGCCTCGTCAGCGATACTTTGAATTGTAAGTTTCCAAGTTTTGCTCAAATAAAAGTTATGATACCTCCAACTTATGAAGAGCAGGCGGCGATTAGTAAAATTTTGGAGTTGGCAGGAGAAGAAATACGACTTTTGACTAAACGGCTCGAAGCCCTGCGAGCTCAGAAGAAGGGGTTGATGCAGCGGTTGTTGACGGGGAAAGTTAGAGTAAAGATATAAGCCATGCACTTTATGTATGTAGATGAGAGCGGCGATCCGGGGTTGCATAAATATGGATCACCCTATTTCATTTTATCAGGCTTGATTTTTCCTGAGGAAGACTGGCAGAAGTATTTACAGAGACTGAAAGAGTTTCGTAAGTCGGTAAAAAAACGCTATGGATTGTATGTGAGGGAGGAGATCCATGCGGCAGAATTGATTCGGATAAAGAGTATTAAAGCTTATCGTAAAATCCGAAAAAGTGACCGTATTCATCTCCTGAAAGATTATTGTAGTCAATTACCTATTATATTTGATAATGCGAAGGTGATTAATATCTGTCTGAAGAAAAATGAGTACGAAAATGCTGAAAAAGTGCAACTGACAGCATGGAATCGTTTGGCACAGAGATACGACACTTACTTAAAGAAAACGGCTAAAGACCGGGGGATCATTATTTCTGATGATACTGATGGGATAAAGATCGTTCGTTTATTGCGCAAAATGCGCGTTTACAATCCAGTTCCTTCACAATTTGAAGGTTATTACAATGTACCGACTGATAGTATTCTGGAAGATTTGTTTCAGCGCAGTTCTCAGCATTCCTATTTTATTCAGTCAGTGGATGTAATCGCTCATTTACTTTACAGAAAAGAATATCCAAAGGGGAGCCTGAAAAAGTTCGGCCTGGAAAAAATGTTCGCTATTCTAGATCCCATTCTTTTGAAAGAAGCATCACGAAGCGATCCAATGGGAATTGTCAGAAAATAAAATGCCCCGGTTGAAGAACCGGGGACTTTTCGCGGCCCGACAAGGCCATGCGGCCAGGCCAGGTCGACTTATCTTTACAACAAACCGGGAATACCGGAAGTTGACAAATTAATGGATGCCCGCGCTTGCACTAAGTCCATACGGACAACGACCTGAAGTCGGAATTCATGCAGCGAAGGCTCTGTAAAGTTAGGTTAAATGATCTGATAAAGCAAGTAACGAGGCCTATCGGTTGTCATTACGGATGAGTTGAAGCGCAAGATTTCAATTCCACAAAAACGGATAAAATTGAGGGCGTTATGACAATTTTATAGAGGCAATACATTGTTATTCAATTGTTTAAATTCCACAAGGATTTCCATAAAGCTCAGACGTTTTATCATGAGAAAAACCATCAACCGCAGCGTACTTACCATCATCCCCCGGCAGCCCTTCTACGATGGGTAGATGGTTTGAGTGGCATTACAGCTCTTTGGTGTGGGATTTGTTGCCGGATAAAAGAATACGGAGGGAAGCGTTTTGAGGAGGTGAGTACGCAATAAGACAAAAAACCGTAACTTGGGAAATACATATGAGACGAGACATGATCGGCAAGATAACCATCCGGGATTTTAAAAGCTACCGACAGGCGGAGCTCAAACTCTCGCCCCTAACGGTATTGGTGGGCGCCAATGCCTCAGGAAAGAGCAACGCCCTGGAAGCCATCCGCTTTTTGAACTGGATGGCGCAGGGACACAAGCTGTCCTCCCTGCAATATATGGTTAATGAAAATGACCAGGTGGTTCGGGGCAGAGTTGCTGATCTTCCCCGGCGCGGCACAAAGGAATTCGGGCTGGGGTGTACGCTTTCCCATTTTAAAGTTAAAGATAAAATTAGGTTTTTTAGAGAGCATGATGATCTCTACGATACGCTCGAACTGAGCTTGGGGCTGCGGGAAAACGAGGAGTTGCACATCGAGAGCGAGACGGTTTATGCCCCCGGGCAGGAAGGCTACAACACTTTGTATCGAACAATCGAACCCAGCAAGGGAGCGAATACCCAGATCAGTGTAGAGTACAACAATTTTGCGAGAGGCGGAAAGAAGCCTCAGATCTCCTGTACGGACCAGATGGCCATATTTCTCCAGATGGAAAGCGCCGCCCGTTTCGCCGACGGGCATACAAAGGCCAAGCAGTTGATCCCGAAGGTGGCAAAAAAATTTGAGGGCCACCTGGCGGGGGTCTTATTTTTGGACCCGTTTCCTCAGAAAATGCGGGATTACAGCTTCCTGTCGGAAAAGAAACTATTGGGAGATGGAAGCAATTTGTCTGCCGTGCTCTACCACCTATGGAATGATGAAGAGGGAAAAGAGAAAAACAGAAGCGCTATAGTGGAATTCATCCAAAGCCTGCCGGAGCAGGACATTACGGGCATTGATTTCCTGGAAGGGCCCCGCGGCGAGGTGATGATCCAATTGAAGGAAACTTTTGGAGGGGAAGAGCACTATTGCGATGCCGGCCTGCTTTCCGACGGTACGCTGAGGGTGCTGGCGCTGGCTGCTGCCTTGTTGTCTGCTGAGCCTGGAAGCCTGGTGATCATTGAGGAAGTGGACAATGGCGTCCACCCCAGCCGGGCGGGCAAGCTGCTGCAGTCCATTAATGATATTGCCAAAGAAAAACAGCTGGCCGTGCTGATCAGTAGCCACAACCCGGCGCTTTTGGATGCTCTGCCCGATGAAGCGGTTCCCGACGTTGTTTTTTGCTATCGCAACCCCCAAACCGGCTGGAGTGAACTGGCGCGCATGGCGGACTTTACCGACTACCCGGAACTGATCGCCCAGGGCGCCCTTGGAGAACTGCTGACCAAGGGCCTTATTGACCGCTTTGTGAAGCACCATCCGGGTTCAGAGGAAAAAAAGCAAAAGGCGTTGAAGTGGCTGGAGTCCATTAAATAACCTTGTCGGGCATGCCTGAAAAACCTATAATCTGGATTGTTGACACGGTGATACTCCTCAACGTCCTCGATGTCCCTGGAAAAAACCAGGACCGGGGGCCGGTTCTGCGAGATTTTCAAATCCGGATTGAACGAGGGGATACATTGCTTTTGCCTTTTGGGGCTATAATTGAAACCGGCAATCACATTGCCCGTTTAACCAGTGGGAACCATAGAAGAGAATATGCTCAGAAGTTCTCCGAACAGGTAAAGAAAGCCATCAAAGGAGAATCTCCCTGGATACCATTAAACTTTCCAAAACGGGAAGATATGTTCGTTTGGTTAGATGATTTTCCCAGCAGCGCTACCCGGCAGCTCAGCCTCGTAGATCATTCCATAATAAAGGAATGGGAAGAGCAGTGTCAAATGTATCAGAATAAATATCAGGTGAGAATATGGAGCCTGGATGGAGGGCTTGTAGGATATGAATGCAATGGATAATTTATGAAAAACGTACCCTCATTCCAGGAAGACCACATCTCCCAACTCCCCGCTCTCCAGTTCCTCCAAAACCTGGGTTACGCCTACCTCTCCCCGGAGGAGGCCCTGGCGCTGCGCGGCGGGAAAAGCTCGGCGGTGTTGCTGGAAGGTGTGCTGGAAGCGCAGTTGCACAAGATCAACCACCTTCAGTACAAGGGCGTCGAATACGACTTTTCTCCCGGCAACATACAGGCCGCCATCAATACCCTGAAGGACGTGCCCCTGCAGGAAGGCCTCATCGCCGCCAACGAGGCCGTTTATAACCTGCTCACCTTGGGCAAAGCCTTTGAAGAAACCATCGAGGGCGATAAGAAAAGCTACACTCTGCAGTACATCGACTGGAAACACCCGGAGAACAACACCTATCACGTCACCGAAGAATTCAGCGTGCAGCGCGCCGGCAGCCATGAGCACTACCGGCCCGACATCTTGCTGTTCGTCAACGGCATTCCTTTGGTGGTGATCGAATGCAAGCGGCCGGACATCAAGGAGCCGATCAGCCAGGCTATCTCCCAGCACCTGCGCAACCAGCAGGAGGACGGCATCCGCCTGCTCTATGCCTATTCGCAGATCCTGCTGAGCCTGGCTACCAACGATGCGGCCTACGCCACAACCGGAACGAAGGAGAAATTCTGGTCGAAGTGGAAGGAGCAGTTTGACCTGGAGGCGGAAGGACAGCAGTTCGATCAAACGCTGAGCGAGCTGAAGAACCGCCCCCTGGCGGACGAGCAGATGCAACAACTGTTTGCCCAGCGCTACGCTTACGTGCGGCGGCATTTCGAAAAAGCGGCGGAATACGAACGGGCTGTCACCGAACAGGACCAATACCTCTACGCCCTCTGCCGCCCCGTCCGCTTGCTGGACCTCAATTTCAACTTCATCGTTTACGACGCCGGCGCAAAAAAGATCGCCCGCTATCAGCAGTATTTTGCTATCAAAAAGACGATGGATCGGCTTCGGGTGCTGGAACACGGAAAGCGCCGGGGTGGGGTCATCTGGCACACCCAGGGCAGCGGCAAGTCGCTAACGATGGTGATGCTGGCCCAGGCCATCGCGCTCGACAAGGCCATCCGCAACCCCAAGATCGTCATCGTCACCGACCGGGTTGACCTGGACGACCAGATCTACCAGACGTTTAAAAAGTGCCAGCTGCCCGTCCTGCAGGCCCGGACCGGTAAGCATCTTTTGGAGCTGTTGGGCAGCAAGAGCGACGCTGTGGTAACCACCATCATCAACAAATTCGATACGGCGGTCAACCAGGCCCGGAAGCCTTTCGAATCGCCGGATATCTTTGTGCTGGTGGACGAGGGGCACCGCTCCCAGCACGGCATTTTTAACATCAGTATGGAAAAGGTGTTTCCCAACGGCTGTTTCGTGGCCTTCACCGGGACGCCCCTGCGGAAAAGAGAGAAGAATACCGCTAAAAAGTTCGGCGGGCTGATCGACAAATATACCGTCGATCAGGCGGTAAAGGATAAAGCTGTGGTGCCCCTGCTGTACGAAGGCCGCCATGCTCTGCAGGAGGTCAACGAGCGCCCGATCGATGCCTATTTCGCCAAAGTTTCGGAGCCGTTGACCGAATACCAGCGGGCAGACCTGAAGAAGAAATTCAGCCGCGCCGACCAGCTGAACGTCGCCGATCAGAAGATCTACGCCATTGCCTGGGACATCAGTGAGCACTACCGAGACACCAGCGCCGGCACGGACTGGAAGGGGCAGCTCGTCTGCCAGAGCAAGCTGTCCGCCATCAAGTACAAAAAGTACCTGGATGACATCGGGCGGGTTTCCTCCGAAGTGCTCATCTCTCCGCCCGATATGCGGGAAGGGGAAGACAGCGCCTACGACGAGTCAAGCGATGAGGTTAAGCGCTTCTGGAAAAGTAAGATGGACGAGTTTGGGGGCAGCCCCAAAAAATACGAAAAGCACCTCATCAACCGCTTCAAGTACGACGACGAACCAGAGATCATCATCGTGGTGGACAAACTGCTGACCGGCTTCGACGCCCCTCGCAATACCTTCCTTTACCTTACCCGTAGTCTGCGGGAGCATACCCTGTTGCAGGCCATTGCCCGTGTCAACCGGGTGCATTCCGGCAAGGACTACGGTTTCATCATCGACTACTACGGCGTGCTGAAAGAACTGGATGAAGCTCTGCGCACCTATTCCAGCTTCCAGGAATTCGACGCCGAGGACCTGGAATTTACCCTGGTCAATATCGCAGAGGAGGTCAAAAAGTTGCCGCAGTCCCATTCCGAACTCTGGGACATCTTCCAGGCCGTGCCCAACAAATACGACGAGCCAGCCTACGAGGAGACCCTCCGTGATGAAGCCAAACGAGCGGCATTCTACGATAAGCTCAGCGTGTATGCGCGGTTGTTTAAGCTGGCCTTATCCAGCATCGAATGGAATACCGAAACGCCGCAAAAGGAGATCGACCGGTATAAATACGACCTGGGCTTTTTCTCCAGGCTCCGTCTTTCCGTCCGCCAGCGTTTTGCCGATGTGGTGGATTTCAAATCCTATGAAGATCAGATCCAGAAGCTGATCGACAAGCACGTCACTTCCCATGAAGTGAGGCCCATTACGGAGTTGGTCAACATCTTTGACAAGGAGGAATTTGAGCAAGAGGTGGAAAAGATCACGGGCGTGGCGGCCCGGGCGGACACCATTGCCCACCGTACTGCCAAGCACATCAATGAAAAGATGGACGAGGATCCAGCTTTTTACAAAAAGTTTTCCGAGCTGCTCAAGGAAACCATCCGGGCCTATGAGGAGCGGCGCATCTCGGAAGCGGAGTATTTGAAGCGGGCTAAAGACATTGAAGAATCGGTGCTGCATCGTACAGGCAGTGATATTCCGGAGAGTTTGAGAGGTAGAGAGGTGGCTCAGGCATTTTATGGCATTACATTCGAGTCTATTAAATCGAAGTTCGAGGATGAGGGGCATGCCCGGTTCGTAGCTGCCGAAGCCGGCGGCGGTATCGATGATATAGTACAACAGCTTGTCCTGGATAACGGCAAACCAAAGGTGGATTGGTGGGATAAATCCGACCTGATCGGCCAGATGGAGATCGCCATCGGCGATTATCTGATGGACGACATCCGGGATAAATACGGCGTAAACCTTTCCTTTGGTGATATTGACGATATTGCCGCCAGAAGCATTGAGGTGGCAAAGTTGAGGTACAAATAAACACAATGAGCGAACACCGGCTGCAATTCGGCTCGAAAGAGATCGTATTTGACCTGAAGTACCAGGACCGTAAATCCCTGGGCATCACCGTCCACCCCGATAGAAGGGTGACGGTCAAAGCGCCGGTGGACGCCGCACTGGAAAAAGTACTGGAGAAGGTCCGAAAGCGCGCGCCTTGGATACTGAAACAGCAGAGCTATTTCCTGTCTTTCGAGCCGCTGACTCCACCCCGGAAATACGTTAGCGGGGAAAGCCATTTGTATCTCGGCAGGCAATATCGTTTAAGGATCATCCACGCTACGAAAGAGGAAGTTAAGTTGAAAAGGGGCTTTCTGGAAGTTTATTCCCAAGACAAAACCAGAGCAAGAAAGCTGGCGCTTGACTGGTACAAGGCGCGTGCAGAGTTAAAATTCCGGGAAATAGCGGAAAAATGGATCGACCGGTTTAAAAAATATGGAGTGGAACCTTCCGCTATGGTCATCAAATGGATGGACAAGCGCTGGGGCAGTTGTACTCCGAAGGGAAAGATAATTCTCAATATCGAGCTAGTGAAAGCTCCGAAGGGTTGCATTGAATACGTGATCGTCCATGAACTCTGCCATTTGGTACACCATAACCACAGCACCCCCTTTTTTGAACTGCAAACCCGGGAAATGCCAGAGTGGCGGAAGTGGAAGGAAAGGTTGGAGAATATACTAGCATAGAAAAATCGTATATTCACCCCGAAAACAATCCTAACCAAACATGAACGTCACCACTGGATTCCACGACGCCATCCTCGAAGGCATTCCCGAAGAATTACCTGCTTCCAGGCCCTACGATCCCAATGTCAGCCATGCGCCGCAGCGCGTCATCGAGGGGGTGCTCACCGATAAGGACAAGGCGCTGGCCATTAAGAACGCCCTGCGCTATTTCGACCCCCGCCACCACGAGGTGCTGGCCGCCGAATTCGCCCGCGAACTGGAGGAGTACGGCCGCATCTATATGCACCGCTTCCGGCCCGGCTACGAAATGTACGCCCGCCCCATCGATGAATACCCCCATCGTTCCCGTCAGGCGGCGGCCATCATGCTGATGATCCAGAACAATCTCGATCCCAAGGTGGCCAAGCACCCGCAGGAGCTGATCACTTACGGCGGCAACGGGGCCGTCTTCCAGAACTGGGCGCAGTACCGCCTGGCCATGCAATACCTGGCCGAGATGACCGACGAGCAGACGCTGGTGCTCTATTCCGGGCATCCGTTGGGGCTCTTCCCTTCGCACAAGGACGCTCCCCGGGTGGTGGTCACCAATGGAATGATGATCCCCAACTATTCGAGCAAGGAAGATTACAACAAGTTCAACGCCCTGGGCGTCACCTCCTACGGCCAGATGACGGCAGGCTCCTTTATGTACATCGGGCCGCAGGGTATCGTGCACGGCACTACTATTACCCTGCTCAACGCCGGCCGCCTGAAAAAACTGGGTAAAGACAGCCTGCACGGCAAGGTATTCGTCACTTCCGGCCTGGGCGGCATGTCGGGGGCGCAGTCGGTGGCCGCCGTCATCGCCGGCGCGGTGGGCGTCATTGCCGAGGTGGACCCCGACGCGGTACAGCAGCGCCTCATCGATGGTTACATTCAAAAAACCAACATCTATACCGATCTGGATAGGCTGATCGCCCGTATGGAGGAATGCCGGCGAAAGGAAGAGGCCATCACGCTGGTCTACCAGGGCAACGTGGTGGACCTGTGGGAGAAGTTCGTCGAAGAGGGGGTGGAGGTGGAACTGGGGTCGGATCAGACTTCCCTTCACAATATCGAAGGGCTGGGCTATTGCCCGGCAGGATATACTTTCGAAGAAGCCAAGCGCCTGCTGGCAAAGGATTCCGTTCGATTCATGACAGAAGTGCGGGCTACGCTGCGCCGCCACGTCAATGCTGTCAATACGATGGCGGAGCGCGGCATGTACTTCTGGGATTACGGCAACGCCTTTCTGGTGGAGGCCGGCAAATCGGGCGCCGACATCTGGAAAAATAAAACGGAAGGCCTGTTTCGGTACGCCTCCTATGTGGAGGACATCATGGGGCCCATGTGTTTCGATTACGGCTTCGGCCCCTTCCGCTGGGTGTGCACTTCGGGCTCCAAAGATGATCTCGATCAAACGGACGCTATCGCCGCCCAGATTTTGAAGGAGATGCTGGCCGAAGCGCCGGAGGAAATCCACGCCCAACTGAAAGACAACATCCGCTGGATCGAAGCGGCGGACGAAAATATTCCCATTGTCGGTTCCAAGTCCCGCATCCTGTACGCCGATGCGGAGGGGCGCATCCGCATCGCCCGGGCCTTTAACGACGCTATCGCCCGTCGGGCTATCTCGGCGCCCGTTGTGCTCGGGCGGGACCATCACGACGTATCCGGTACCGATTCTCCCTTTCGGGAAACGGCCAACATTTACGACGGCTCCCGCTTCACTGCCGACATGGCTGTGCACAATGTGATCGGCGACAGCTTCCGTGGCGCCACCTGGGTATCGCTGCACAACGGGGGCGGCGTCGGCTGGGGCGAGGTCATCAACGGCGGCTTCGGCCTGGTGCTCGACGGCAGCCCGGAGGCGGAGCGCCGCCTGGAGAGCATGCTCTTCTGGGATGTCAACAACGGCATCGCCCGCCGCTCCTGGGCCCGCAACGAGGGGGCTATCCACAGTGCTCAGCGCGCTATGGAACAAACGCCGGGGCTAAAGATCACCCTGCCGAATATTGCGGATGATGGGGTGGTGGAGCAGGCGTTGAGGAAGGGATGATCGTGCATTTGTGTATTCGTGTATTCGTGTATTCGTGCATTTGTAGGGGGCCGAATGCCTGCCGGATTGCGCACCGGTTACTTATACACAAATGCACGAATGCACCTATACACATTTATTAACCCGACTGTAAAATGATGAAAAAACAGCTCCTTTTTCCAATTCTTGTCCTGGCTATTCCGGCCTTTAGCCAGGAGTTTTCTACCGACAGTCTATTCCAATTGGCGCTGGAGGACTTGCCCGCCTTTTCCAAACAGATCACCGCCAAAGCGGAGACGGATCTCGAAAAGGCGGAAGCCGTCGTCGGCTGGTACGCTCGCCATTTCGACTGGACGTATACGGATTACCAGCGGCGGACAGTGCAGGACATCCTGGCGCGGCGCGGCGGCAACTGCAATGAACTGGCGATGGTTGCCAAAGCTTCCCTCGGATCCTTGGGGGTAAAGATGCGGCGTATGCGGGAGATCAACCTGCACATCACCTCCGATCGGCGGCAGGCGAGTGCAGTGCAGCGGGTTGCTGAAATCGGTAATAAGGCTTCTGTTTTCGGGCGCCGGCACAACGACCACGTCTGGCTGGAGGTGTACGATCAGGCCTCGGAACAATGGATACCGGCCGACCCTTCCCTCGGCGTGGTGGGGCTGCGCCCCTGGCTGGCCGCCCGCTACAGTTTTGGAAAGCGTTATTCCCTGGACCCCAGTTCGGAAGATATGATCGCTCCGTTTGCGGTTTTTGCAGAGAGCGAAGGGCAATGGATCAACCGAACGGCAGAATACGCTATTAATGGGTTCGATGGCCTGTACTATGGCCAGCTGGCGGAGCTGCCCTCCTGGAGCCGATGGGTGGAACAGGTAGAACAATTGGATGATCTTGCGCTGGCGGCCTTTCAGGGGCAGGCCAACCTGCATGAGCAAAGCGAAAAGATCGAAGTCCTGGCGGAAACTTACCAACAGCTTGGGCAGGAATTCCTGGCTACCGATCTCGGCATTATCCATCAGAACATCGACGCCTTTTCCCAAAGCCTGGTGGCAGGAGATTTTGAAGCCGTTGTTGCCGCCTACACCCATGATGCCAAGCTCTTTCCCCAACGCGGGGATATCCGCCGGGGTGAAGCCTCTATCCGTTCTTATTGGACGCCCCCTGCTGATAGGGAGAGCCGGGCCGTACACCACCGCATCATGCCGGAGGAGATCGTGGTGCTGGATGACACGGCTTATGACTGGGGCTACTACGAAGGGGCTACCCGCCGGGGGGACGGCACTGAGGTGCACTGGGAGGGCAAGTACGTCATCGTTTGGAAAAAGACAGCGGAGGGGCAGTGGAAGATCTACCTGGACAGCTGGAATAACCTGTAAGTGAAATTACGGGCCACCTGAAAGTGGGCTGTATGGCAGATAATTGTAAATTAGTGGGGTAATACAAAAACGAAAAACCCCCTGATATGAGAGCGTTATTGTTTACCCTAAGCTTTGGCTTATTGCTGGCAGCCTGTGGCTCCGACGGAAAGCAGTCCTCTACCGAGGCTGAAACGACAACAACGGCGATCAGCCGGGATTCCCTCAGAAAATTATACCAGGCCTTTGTAACGGCCCGAACCGATTCGATGCCTTCCTATCAGTCCAAGGAGGAAGGTAAGCTTTATCCGGTGGATGAGGCCCCGTTGGATACGGCATTTTTCGTATTTCGGGAACAGCTTAAACAGACGGTTGCCCGAAAGGATGTTTTCGCCTTGCTGGATGTTACTGCAAAGGACATCAAGGTAAGTTTTGGTGAGGAAGCAGGCTTCGACGACTTCGTCAGTATGTGGGGACTGGATTCCAAACAGCCGGACACGCTTCGGATCTGGGCCCTGCTGGGGCGGCTTTTGTCGGAAGGCGGTACCTTTTCCGATGGCCGCACCGTATTCACGGCTCCTTATTACTATGCCACCTGGCCCAGCCAGTATGAGCCCTTCGATTACGGCGTCATTGCCGGGGCAGGGGTGCGCCTGCGGGACAAGCCCAATCTGAACAGCCGCATCCTGAAGACCATCTCCCACGATATCGTCACCATCCTGGAGGAGTCGGAAGAGGAAGAGATCGGCGGGGAGGCCTATCCATGGGTGCGGGTAGAACTGCTCAGCGGCCTGCAGGGATATGTTTTTGGAAAATTCGTAGGCAACCCGGTGGGCTATCGGGTGGGATTCAAAAAGGAGGAAGGAGGCCGGTGGCGGATGAACTTTCTGCTGGCGGGAGATTAAATACTTTTACTTTTTTGTTTCAAATATGATTTTGATCTAAACAAAAAAGTTATAATTTTGAAACAAAAAGTGGAAAATCCCACACTGAAACACTGATACACTGATACACCATAAATGCACCCCATCACCGCCACCCAAACTTACGTAACGGTCATCCTGCCGCTGGCAGTGCCCAAGCCGTACACCTATGCCGTGCCGGAGCACCTCGTTCCGGAGGCCACTTTCGGGAAACGGGTGGAAGTGCAGTTTGGCAAGTCCAAGCTGTACACGGCCCTGGTGATCGAACAGCACCGCCGGGCGCCGGAAGATTACAAACCCAAGCCGATCCTGTCCGTGGTAGACGAGGGGCCCATCATCAATAAGGTGCAACTCCAATTGTGGCAGTGGCTGGCGGATTATTACCTCTGCACGCTGGGCGAAGTGATGCATGCCGCTCTTCCCGCCAACCTCAAGCTGGCCAGCGAGACCCGCCTGACCCTCAGCCCTTTGTTCGATCAGGATTTTGATGGGCTGGACGACAAAGAATACCTCATTGCCGAGGCGTTGAGCATTCAGCAGGAGATCAGCATCGAAGAGGTGCGCGGTATCCTTCAGCAGAAGACGGTCTATCCGCTGATCCGCCGCATGCTGGAGAAGCGGATCGTTTACCTGAAGGAAGGGCTTAAGGATAAGTATAAGCCCAAGACGGTGGCCTGTGTGCGTTTGCAGGAGCCCTACGCTTCCCAACCGAAACTGCTGGAGGAAGCCTTTGAATTGTGCAGCCGTTCCACCCGGCAGGTGGAAGCCCTCATGGCCTATGTGCAATTGGCCAAAAAACTGGAGTTTGTCCGCCGGCAGGATATCTATTCCAAGGCCAATGTAGACGCTTCCGTCCTGAAGGCCATGGAAAAGAAGGAGATCTTCGACTTATACGAACGGGAAGTCAGCCGCCTGGGAGGATACGAGGAAGACACCGTCGATGCCGATCTGCTCTCCGAACAGCAGGCCAGGGCGCTGGAGGAGTTGCGCGCTCATTTTCAGGATAAGAACGTAGCCCTGCTGCACGGCGTAACCGGCAGCGGGAAGACCCGCGTTTATGTCGAGCTCATCCAGGAGGCGATACAGCGCGGAGAGCAGGTGCTCTACCTGCTGCCCGAGATCGCCCTGACCACCCAGGTAACCAGCCGCCTCGAGAAGGTCTTCGGCGATCAGATCGCTATTTACCACTCCCGCCTCAACAACAACGAACGGGTGGAAATGTGGAACAGCACCCTGAAAGGCAAACCCGTGGTGCTGGGCGCCCGCTCGGCGCTTTTCCTGCCGTTCCGCAAACTGGGGCTCATCATCGTCGATGAAGAGCACGACAGCTCCTACAAGCAGTACGAACCCAACCCCCGTTACAACGCCCGCGATGCGGCTGTTTACCTGGCGCACCTGCACGGGGCTAAAGCACTGCTGGGCACCGCCACCCCTTCTATCGAATCCTACTTCAACGCTAAAAAGGGCAAATACGGACTGGTGGAAATGCAGGAGCGCTTCGGGGGCCTGCAGCTGCCGGAAGTGGAGTTGGTCGATGCCAAAAGGGCCATGCAGGAACAAAAGCTGCACTCTGTCTTTACCGCTGTACTGCTGGACGAGCTCAAGGCCGCCCTCGAGCGGGGAGAGCAGGCCATTCTCTTTCAGAACCGCCGGGGGTATTCCCCAACTTATCGCTGTCTCACCTGCGACTGGCATTCGGAATGCATCCACTGCGATGTGAGCCTGACTTACCACAAGTTCAAAAATGCCCTGAAATGCCACTACTGTGGTTATACTACCGGCCTGCCTGATGCCTGCCCTGCCTGCGGCTCCAAACAGTTGGCGCTAAAAGGCTTTGGGACGGAGAAGATCGAAGATGAACTCAAGATATACCTGCCCGATGCGAAGATTGGCCGCATGGACCTGGAAACAGTGCGCGGCAAGAATGCCCATGCCAAACTGATCAACGATTTCGAAGAAGGCCGGCTCGACATTTTGGTCGGCACTCAGATGGTCACCAAAGGGCTGGATTTCGAAAAGGTGGGCGTAGTAGGCGTCCTCAGCGCTGACCAGCTGCTGCAGTTCCCCGACTTCCGTGCCGGCGAGCGGGCTTTTCAGCTCATGCTCCAGGTGAGCGGGCGGGCGGGCCGAAAGCACAAGCAGGGGAAGGTGGTCATCCAGGCTTTCAACCCGGCGAGCCCCATTATTCGGGAAGTGCTGGGCAACGACTATGCCGGCTTCTTCACCCGGGAAATGAAAGAAAGGCGGGAATTTAAATACCCCCCTTACTACCGCCTGATCCGCATCTCTCTTCGCCATAAAAAACCGCAAACCCTCAACGAAGGGGCGTCCATTTTTGAGAAGGTGCTCAAAGGTAAGCTGGGGGAATGGGCCATGGGCCCGGCGGTGCCCCACGTCGGCCGCGTGCGGGGTTACTATCTGCTGGATTTCCTCATTAAGCTGAACCGCGATGCGAAGAAGATCCGCTTCGCCAAAGAGGTGGTGCAGGAAGCCATCGATAAAATGCAGCAAACCCCGGGGTACAGCGGAGTGCGGGTAGGGGTGGATGTTGACCCATATTGAGGATGGAATGTGGGGCAACGCAGGACAGCGGGCCTTAGCAGGTTTGGGGATCAGCCCGCTTCTGGTAGAACTGTAGTTCTTATGAAAATACGCTTATGACTCGGAGTATCCTCTTTTTCACCATTGCGGCCACCCTTTCGGTGCTCACCTTTTACCAGAAGCCGGAACACAGCCTGGGCTTTGGCTACCTCGTTCCAATAGGGCTGTATTTCATCGTCGCCCTACTGCTCGGTTTGCGGCCACGCGTAAGCTGGAATTCGCAGCTGCAGTTTGCCGGCCTGGCGCTTGCCGTTTGGCTGGTGTTGTTCAGCCTTTCTTATCATGTGCTTTTTTTTATCGCCGCTCCTCTAGCCGGTGGAATCGGCGCATGGCTGATCTGCTGGCTGGGCAGGCAATTTCTGGGCATCAACTGGCCACGCTTATTGCCAATCGTCATAACAGGGGTAGTTGCAGTATTGCTGGGAATGCTGTTTATGATCCTTGTAAGAGAACAGCCCCAAGAAACCTATACCATCGGCCTTAAAGCAGGCCTCATTACCGGCTTTTGGCAACTGGCAGTAGGAGGACAAATGAGCCGGTTATCCGGAAAAGGGGAAAAGAACTGAGTTGAAAAGTTATAATAGAAAAATTAATATTCTAATTTTGTCTAATCGATAAGCACAAAGGAATAACACGTTCAATAATTAATCTTCATCCCAATCCAAGGAATTATTATGAAAGGGTTGTATCCTTTGCTTTTTAGCCTCATTTATCTATTCCATTCCTCTTTTTTGAATGCTTCCATCACTCCGGTGCCACTGGAGCAGCGGATCGACAAGGCGGAGCAAATTGTTCTGGCCCGCTTGAACCATCAGGTTTCCTATTGGGGGGAGGGCAAGAAAAACATTTACACCCTTTACGTTTTGGATGTTGTCGCCTACCTCAAAGGGGAGGAGGAGGCTTTGCAGGTGGCGGTTATCGCCGCAGGCGGCAGGGTAGGGCAGAAGTTGCAAGTCACCTATCCCCGTATTGAACTTGACCGGCAGCACGATTATCTGGTGTTCCTGGATACCGACAATACCGTTATCGATCATAAAGATTACAGGGCTCTAACGGAGAGCATGAAACAGTGCCTGCCGTATGCCGGTATACAAGGCGTGCTGGCAGGATGGCAAGGGCAGTACTACGATATCGGCAGCCAGGCGTACTATTCCGAATCAAGCCTGGTGAAAAAAATAGAACTACAGGTTGGCGGAAAAGCTAAAACCCCGGAAGGGGCGGATTTCCATTCTGCCGGAACCGGCGTGGGGCTGGAAATTCAAGGCCGCGGGCCGTTGACGATCACCAGCATCACCGATGGAACAGGTTCCAGCCCCGCTGATGGCTTTATTGCGGGCACCACCCTGCCCAATAACGAACTGATCATCAACGGGTCGGGATTCGGCGGTAGCCCGGGGGCCGTGTTTTTCTCCAATGCCGACAACGGAGGCAGCGATTATATTTCTTCATCGGTTGCTTCGGACCTGATCTCCTGGTCGGATACTCAGATCCGGTTAAAAATACCCGATCAGGCAGGTACCGGTACCGTATTGGTACAGGACAATGGAGGCACGACGGTCGGTTCCATTCCGATCACCATCTATTACGCTGTCATTTCCAGCTATAGCACTTTTCATAACTTCCCCGAATTGACCAGGATACTCCCCAAACTTGCGGATAACAACGGGAGTGGGGGGTATACTTTCCGATACAATAACGATGTGCCCAATACCACCGACGATTTCGCCGGACATACGGATGCTGTAGCTGCTTTTGAACGGGCACTGAACAACTGGCGCGGCAGCACAGGGGTGAATTTTGACCGGAACAATGGCGGTGTCGCTACGGACGCGCCGATACGGGACGGTACCCAGGTCGTCTCTTTTGCCAACCTGGGGGCCGGTACCCTTGGTGTGACCAACCTCTATTTTGCCGGCCGCGCATTGAACGATGGTATTTGTGAGCAGCAGAATACCCGGTGGTACATAGAAGACATCGACATCCAGTTCAAGAGCAATGCCGTCCTGCTATCGGAAACCGGCCGCAGCTGGAACTTTGACGGCGACGCCACTACTTCCGGCGAATTTGATTTTGAAAGTGTGGCCTTGCATGAACTCGGCCATGCCCACGGGCTGGGCCATGTCATTGCTTCCAGTTCTGAAGTCATGCACTATGCTATTGGGCCGGCTACGGATATGCGTTCGCTCTCCTCTTCAGAGACAAACGCGGGGAGTTACCTCATGTCGGAGGGCATTGCCACTCCTCCCTGCTTGGCTACGAATCCTTCACCCATGACGGTAGCCTCCGGCCTTTTACCCATCGAGCTTCTCTTCTTTGAAGGTAAGGCTCAGGGCGAGTCCGTCGTCTTGAACTGGCAAACAGCTGCGGAAATGAACAACGATTTTTTCACGCTGGAACGCTCAGCAGACGGCCGTACCTTCCAACCCCTCGCTCAGATACCCGGCGCAGGGAACAGTCATACCTTGCGGAATTATCAGTACATCGATAAGGCGCCTTTGCCCGGCAACAACTACTACCGGCTATCTCAAACCGATTATGACGGAACCCGATCCATTGAAGGCTTCGTATTTGTGCACTATGGCCATCCGGAAAACGTCCGCCTACGCGCTGACAACCCGCTGGGGCACAGCCGGCTTTCGGTGTATTATCAGTCCGAATCTCCAGGGGCGGTGGGCCTGCAGTTTTTTAACCTGGCAGGCCAGGTGGTAGCACGCTGGAGACAACAGGCGGAAGAAGGAGGCAACCAGTGGGAATTACCGGTAGACGGCCTCCTGCCGGGCATCTATTTCCTGGAGGCACAGCAAGGGCGTCTTCGGGAAACGGTGCGTGTGCTGAAGCTGAAGTAATGGTTTGGAAAGATAGGGGAATTAGACTCGGGCCGGCTCTCAAGTCCGCGTCCCTTCACTGGCTTACGATGGCTTCCATCCGGATGATTCAACCTGCAGCACCCCCGCCGCCACCAACTCCCACTGCAGCCGCATCTGGTCGGCCACCGGCATGGCGCGCAGGCCGAGGTGGTGAGCTTCCTGCAGCACCGCTTCCTCCGTCTTTTTGCCGGTGATCAGTTCCATTTTCCACTTTTCGGCAAGCCGTTGCCATTGGTCGTATTCCGGATTGGGCCAGGCCATGCTGTGCGAGTCGTTGGGAATGATAAAAAAAGGCATTTCCGAGACCAGCGTCAGGCAATCCCCACCATTGGCATGGCCTTGTTTCGCCGGCAGGGGCAGGCTGCGAATGCTTTCCATAGAGCTGGGGTGGAACAGGGCGGCGGCCTTGGTGTCGCCCTGTTCCAGAAAGAAAGATTTCATTGCCTCTGCACTGGGGCGGGTGCAAAAGCCTTCGCTGATGCGGTGGAAGCCTTTTTCGCCACCTCGGTCAATGTCGTTGAGGGGGTAACCCAATTCCTGTACTTCCTTTTTACACTGCTCCTGTATGACACCCGAGCGGCCTGCCCAATTTGGGTCGATGAGGAACCAGGGCCCGAAGGAAAAGGACATGCTGTGCAGGGAGGCATGGAGGTGGAAAGGAGCTCCGGCCATTTTCCAGCATTCGTAAATGAAGGCATTTTCCGGGCGCAACGCCCCGGCCTGCCCTTCGATAGGGAAACCATATTCCATATCATCGCCCGGCAGCTCGCGAACGGCGTGTTGCAGGTACCGGGGCAGGCTGTAATAATCATCGGCCTCGCTGTACCAGCGCCGGTTGGCAGCCTCTCCATCGGGGTTGGCATGGGGCACGATCCACCAGCTGTAGTTCTTCAACAGAGGGTGTTTTTCTTCCAGGCGGGAAAGGAAACACACCAGGTGGCGGAGCAGCCGCGGCCCCGTCGGCTCATCGGCATGGCAGCCGGCGATAAGGCTGATCCGAAATGGCCCGTTCCCAAAGCGATAAGCAGGCAACAAGCGGCCCGCCCTACTGCTGCCCTGCAAGTGAGGCAAAGGAAGGTCCACCGGAGTGGTTATTATTTCTTCAAAATAGGCTGCCAACTCCATCCGTGGGGCTGTTCGTAGTTTCTGGTTCCTTGGTTTCTATAGCCTCTGAAAACCAGCTGGTTAGGTAATTGTAAGCACACTTAATTGAACTATTCCCCAATCATGGGAAAATGTAAAGGCTTGCCGCCTCCCCTCCAACAATCCAGCAATCCAACAATCCAGCAATCCAACAATCCAGCAATCCAGCCATCCAACAATCCAACAATCCAGCAATCCAACAATCCAGCAATCCAACAATCCAACAATCCAACAATCCAACAATCCAGCAATCCAACAATCCAGCAATCCAACAATCCAGCAATCCAACAATCCAACAATCCAGCAATCCAGCAATCCAGCAATCCAACAATCCAGCAATCCAGCAATCCAGCAATCCAGCAATCCAACAATCCAGCAATCCAACAATCCAACAATCCAGCAATCCAGCAATCCAGCAATCCAGCAATCCAACAATCCAGCAATCCAACAATCCAGCAATCCAACAATCCAGCAATCCAGCAATCCAGCAAACCAACCATCCAACCATCCAGCCATCCAGCAATCCAACAATCCCCCCTTACCAGATCACCACCCGCACGCTATCCGCCCGATACAACGGGCTGTCTTCCCCAATATTAAAGGCTTCGTAAAAGGCCGGCATATTGACGATGGGGCCAATTGCCCGGTACTGTCCGGGAGCGTGTACGTTGGTCTTGACCTGTTTTTTCATGGCCTCATCGCGGTATTTGCTGCGCCAGACGGTACCCCAGCTGAGGAAGAAGCGCTGGTTTTGGGTAAAGCCGTCGATCGGCCCCGGGTTGCCGTGTTCCTGGAGGTGTTTCTGCAGGCCATCGAAGGCCACGTTGAGGCCGCCCAGGTCGCCGATGTTCTCTCCCAGGGTGAACTCGCCGTTGACGAACAGGCCGGGCAGGGGCTCGTAGGCGTTGAACTGATCTACCAGCCGCTGGGTGCGGGCTTCGAAGCGGGAACGGTCTTCTTCCGTCCACCAGTTTTTGAGGTTACCCTGGGCATCGTAGCGGCTGCCCTGGTCGTCGAAGCCGTGAGAGATCTCATGGCCGATCACGGCGCCGATGCCTCCGTAATTGACGGCAGGGTCCGCCTGGTAGTTGTAATAGGGCGGCTGCAGGATGGCTGCCGGGAAGACGATCTCATTGTACAGCGGGTGGTAGTACGCATTGACCACCTGCGGGGGCAGGAACCATTCGCCCTTGTCCACCGGCTGCCCCACTTTTTCCACCTTACGCTCCCAGGACCAGCGGGAAACGTTCATCATATTGCCGGCGAAGGAACCACCATCCTCCTTTCCTTTGACTTCCAGCTGTGAGTAATCCTTCCACTCGTCCGGATAGCCGATCTTTACGCGAAGGTTGGCCAGTTTTTCCTGCGCTTTTACCTTGGTGCTGTCCGACATCCATTCCAGTTTTTGGATGCGCTCTGCATAAGCTTTTTTCAGGTTGTCTACCAGTTCTTCTGCTACTTGTTTGGCTTCCGGCGGGAAATAGGCGTCGACGTATAACTTGCCCAGCGCCTCCCCAATTCCGAAGTTGGTCGTGTTCAGCACGCGCTCCCAGCGCGGCGACATTTCCTCGACGCCCCCCAGGACTCCCTTGTAGAAGTCGAAGTTGGCCTGTTCAAAATCGCGGCTGAGGTAGGCCAGGGCGCTGTTCAGCAGGGTCCATCGGGTATAGGACTTCAGTTTATCCAGGGGCTGTTTGGCCAGTACATTTTCCAGTGATTTGATATAGGCAGGCTGCATGACAATAAAGGTGTCTATACTGCCCAGGCCGATGGACTGGAAGTAGGCTTCCCAATCAAAAGAAGGCGTCATGGCCGCGATATCCGACTGGGCGTGGGGATTGTTCAACAGGAGGGGGTTGCGCTTCTGGATCTTATCCAGTTGAGCATCGGCGAGGCGCTTTTCCAACTGGAAAATATCCTCTGCTTCTTTTTGGGCAGCCTGTTCGCCCGCCCCTGCCAATTGCAATACCCGGCTCACAAAAGCTTGGTATTCCCTCTGCAGGCGAAGGGTTTCCTCGTCGTCCTTGACGTAATATTCTTTTCCGGGCAGGCCGAGGGCTCCTTCATTCAGGAAGCCGGCGTTGATGGCGCTGTTGTTCAAGCTGGGCCGAACGGAGAAGGAGAAAAATGCATTGGATTGCAGGGGTGCGGATTCGATGAGATACGTTTCCAGTTCTTTGAGGCTGGAGATCGCCTCAATCTTCCTGAGCTCAGTCTCTATAGGGTTCAAGCCTAGTTCCTCGATATGCGCAGTGTCCATAGCGGTTTGGTAGAACAGGACGGCTTTTCCCTGGTCCGTATTCGGGTCGAAATTCCCCTGTTCAATGGTAGACTCCAGGATGGTGAGCACTTTTTTGCTGGTCGCCTTGGCCAGTTCATCAAAAGCCCCCCAGCTGTCCTCGTCGGCGGGGATCTCTACCTGGTCCAGCCAGCCGCCGTTGACAAAGCGGTAGAAATCAGCCGCGGCGTTGACGCTGGTATCCATCAGCGAGAGGTCTAGCCCGGGAGGAACCTCCTGTTGCTGGGCATCAGGAGAGGCCGTCTGGCATGCCGTTAACAAGAGGAGAAAAATAGCGGTCAGGAGGGTAGGGATTTGCCTTATCATTATTCAAGATTTTTTGTGGCCTGAAGATACAGCTTTACCGCTTGGCGAAGGGGGATTATGTTGGGTAAAATGCAGGCCGCCCACCGGGAAAGAAGAATTGTTAAAAAAACACGAGCCACCTTCGTCCTGAAGATGACTCGTGCAAAGAGAGAATCATTGACTATGCAATATCTTTTAGCGATGCGTTCTGTCCTTTCATTTGACTTTGCTGCAAAGGGTTACCCGGGGAGATGGATAATTAAGGTCAAACCGAATACTCGCATGTCTAATGCGATGAAAATGAGGTTTTTAGTTTTTTGGGGGCGGTAAAGTCCATGGCTGTTGATATTGACAGGGGTTAGTTCGGCAGGCCAGAACATCTTAATTTTAGATTAGCAAAACTTTGTAACCATGGTGGCAAACCCTGAATTTGAGCGTTTGGAACAATATTCGGAAGCCCTGAGGGCCATTGCCCACCCGATCCGGTTGGCCATAATCAACCTATTGCAGGATGGGCGGCCAAGGTCGGTGACCGATATCCACGAACGGTTGCAAATCGAGCAGGCCGCTGCTTCACACCACCTGAAGATCCTCCGTTACAACGGCATTGTGCACGCTCAACGCGAAGGCCGCCATATTTTCTACCTGGTCTCAGATGAGACCTACCCTCAGATCCTGGAGTTGTTGAAAACGGCGGATAATTTTAGTACGATCTAGCTCCAGGCATTTTACCTGCCGGCACAATACAGCCGATATATCACCGACGCCGGGAAAATAACCGTGCGCATGTTGCTGAATCATACTTCCGGCATCCCGGAATACAACTTTTCACCGGCTTACGTTTCTTACCTGTTGCAGCATCCGGATCATATCTTCTCTCAAGAAGATTACCTTAAATACATCGACGGCAAGCCGCTCGACTTCGAGCCCGGCAGCCGCTATTCCTATCGCAATACCAACTACGTGGCCCTGGCACTGATGACGGATGCCCTGACCGGCGATCACGCCCGGTTCATCACCGAAACCATCTTCCTCCCCCTGGGACTGGACAACACCTTCTACCGCAGCCAGCCCGGTTACCTGAACTATCCTGAACTGGTGAATGCCTACTGGGACCGCTACAGCGACGGCGTACTGGAGAATGCTTCCCTGCTGCAACGCAATAACGTGGCCTCTCTGGTGGGGGAAGACGGCATCGTCACTACTCCTCTGGAAGCGGTGAAGTTCCTTAAAGCCCTGATGGAGGGCCAGTTGCTGGCGCCTTCCACCCTCGAACAAATGCAAACCTGGGTTACGGACAGCAAGGGCAATCCCCGCTACGGCCTGGGCCTGGGGCGTAATCTTATCCTGGGAAAGGAAGCCATCGGGTACAGCGGCGGCGGCATTGGCGCGGGCTGCGAGCTGCGCTACTTTCCGGAGAAAAAGCTGTATATGTTCATTGCCATCAACCTGGGCACGGTGACCGAAAGCCCGCTGCATGAGGAAGCGGGAAAGGCAAGGGATGCGTTGTTTGCAATCTTGCTGAAATGAACCCTATAATTACTCCTGTTTAGTGACGGTACTATCGTAGCAAAAGAACCGCCTCAAGCATGCAATCCGATAGAAGGACCGGGGTTTGGAAATTTGGAGAAAGAATGGGTAAGTTTCTGGATTGCCTTGAAAAATCGGAGATAATAGTTTATTTTAGGTTGCCACTTTGGGTGAATACGAAAAATCGTTTAACAATAACCGACAAATGAACCTGGAAGAAGTAAAAAGAGTACTTAAACAACATAAAAATTCTTTGTTTCCAAGATATGCCATTTTAAACCTTGCCATTTTTGGGTCAGTAAGTAGAGGCGAAGAAACGCTTGATAGCGATCTGGATATATTAGTTGAATTCAAAAAACCTATTGGGATCAGATTTATTGATTTAGCTGACGAACTGGAAGAAATACTGAAAATTAAAGTCGATCTTGTCAGCAAAGATGGGGTCAAACCAAAATATCTTAAATACATTGAGCAAGACCTGACATATGTCTAAAAGAAGTAACCATGAGCTTTTGGTAGACATTCTCGAGTCGATTGATAAGATCAGAAGGTATACAAAAGGGATGTCTTTTGAGGTTTTTTCCCAAGATGAAAAAACCATTGATGCAGTAGTACGAAACTTTGAGATAATAGGAGAAGCTGCGAACAGAGTTGAAGAAAACATCAAGGAAGAATACGCTGTTGTTGAATGGAGGCGGATAATTGGTTTGAGGAACAGGATTGTACACGAGTATTTTGGAATAGATTTAAAGATCATTTGGATGATAATTGATGAAAACCTGGATGCCTTTAAATCAGAGATAGAAGGGATCATCGATGAAATTGAATAACAGGCATGTCCAGATTAGCTGAAAGTACCGTCCAGACAATAGCCATTCAATACCTGGAGAAGCAGTACAAGCGCAAGGCGCGCCGCGGCCGCATCTTCGCAGAGCCGGAGGTGCGCACCAAGAAGGAACACGGCAGCAAGCGCGCCGACGGCCTGCTGGCCTTCCGCCACTGGCTTTGGGGTGTGTACGTCATCTCCCTGGAGGCCAAGTCGCACAAGACCCTGCCGGCGATCAACCCCAAGCTGGACAAGCAGCTGTTCGCCTTCAACGTCATCCGCGCCGGCCTGCTCATCTCCATACTCAGCGGCACCTTTTTCTTCCTCTACAAGTGGGACGACGGCTTCTGGCAGTTCATCGTCCCCGGCCTGGTGTTCCTGCTCGGCGGCGGCGCCTACGCCTGGCTGACCCGCAACCACTTCGGCCATCGCACGCTGCGCGTCATCGAGCAGATCCAGCAGTACCCTGCCGACGAGCGATGGCTGGCCTTCTCCAAGGATGCCTACTATTCCCTCGATATCGAAAAGCAGCGGCAGCTGGAAAGCATCTGCCGCCACCACGGCGTCGGCCTGCTCGTCGTGTCCTCTGATGGCAAGGTGGCCCGCCTGGCCAAAGCCCGCTTCCACTGGGACTGGTGGCACGACTACCTGCGGTTCTACAGTAAGGAGAAGGAGATACGGGCGGCGATATAGGTTTAGTTTCGGATTATCCCCGGGGCAGGGCCTTGTCGGCATTAGGCTTATTTTTAGTGCTGTTCTTAGCCAGAGTTTTCTACTTCGAAGGAAGGATAATCCGAAATTTTGCCAATCGTACCTCATGGCTTGTTGCCTACCATCAACAGCTCCAGTACCGGCCCGCCGTCTGGAAGAAATTCCCACCGGGCGAGCAGGAGCTGTACTCCAATATCGGCACTTCCCTGATGGCGCTCATCGTAGAACAGATCTCCGGGGAGGATTACCGGGATTATTGCCGGAAGAACATCCTGGTACCGGTGTAGGCGAGGGTAGGGGGGATGCGTATAAGTGCATGCGTGCATTTGAGTATAAGTGCCTGGACACGGGAGTGTTCGGAATTCGCTGTCCGCTATTCGCAAGTTTTTGAAAATCAACGATATTTATTTAGGAGAGGCTCCCCGTCTAACGCTGGACAGAGGTTGCCGGGGCTGTGTACGATGTAAGAAGCCTCACCGGACTGTCCAACTTTAGAATGGTAGCCTTAGAAGACACAGAAAATTGAACTATCCCCTGGACACGAATACACGAATACACGAATAAACCAACCCTCTCACTCCACCACCACCTCATCCACGAACAGCCACGCCTTTCCCCCGGCTCCCGCATGCCACTCCGGGCAGATGCCGATATTTCTGGCCGTGATGCGGATGTAGCGCGCCGGCCGGTTTACCTCCTGTGAAAACTCCAGGACCTGTACAGGGTCGTCCGGCTGAACCCTGGGAACCGCAAAGTACGACAGGGGATAGAATACGTCCCCGTCTTCCGACACTTCGAACTGCACCCCCTCCGGGGCGAAGATCCAGGCGCCGATGTCGCGCAGGAAAGTAGTCTTGATGTGGTTTATGGGTTGCAGGCTGCCCAGGTCAATGGTGGCCTGAAAATCCTCCCCTTCGAAGCCCTGCCAGGCGCCGTCCGCGAAAGTGGTGCTTCCGTGGAGGCCGTCGATCAGGCCGAGCGGGCCGCCGGCATCGTATTTCTCAGAATAAGGATGCAACAGCTGAATGCCGTTGAAGCGGGAGCGGCGGAAACTGGCCTCGCTGGCCGGACTGTTCACCAGGCCGTCTTTCACTGCGATGGCCTTGGCCACCGTGGTTTTTGAAAGGCGGATGGGGCCGGTGTAGCGTTTCGCTTTGGCCGTGGGGCGGCTGCCGTCGAGGGTATAGAAAATGCTGGCGCCGGGCGTAGCGGAGTGCAGTTCTACCTCGGTGGTTTCGGCAAAGATGTCCAGCTTTTCCACCTCCCGGCCCCGGCTGTGGAAGGACGGGGCGGCGGCCACTTCCGGGTAGGCGCCCTCTATGCGGAAGGCCCAGGCGTAGCGGCAGGGGCGGTTCTGCTCGTCCTGTAGTGCTGCGGGCAGGCGGATGGTGAGGCCTTCTGCAGCGTCGTACGTCCATTGGAGCGGCGTTTCGTAGCCGAGCATTACCACGGCGGAGCCTTCCCGCGGGCGTACGTATTTCAGCTGTAATTCCTCCCCCGGCCACTCCAGGCAGGTAGCGTATACGCGGCCTTTGGCATCGACGGTATAGCGGATCTGTTCTCCCTCCTTATACTGATGCCACATGCGGCTGTTGTGCACCACCGGGGCGTTGACGGCCATCCATTCGCCCATTTCCCGCAGGCGCTCCACGCTGGCCTCCGGGATGAGCCCTTCGGGGGTAGGCCCTACGTTGAGCAGGTAATTGCCCCCCTTGGCGGCGATGTCCACCAGGTTGTGGATGAGGGTTTGGGCGGACTTCCAGTTGTGGTCCTTCTTCTTGAATCCCCAGGAATCGTTCATGGTCATACACGACTCCCAGTCGATTTCTACGGAGCCGTAGTCGAGGATCTCCTGTTCAGGAGTGCCGAAATCTCCCACGTCATCGGGTTCGCGGTTCATGCCCTGCATGCCCTGCCGCCCCTTGCCGACGCGGTTGTTGATGAGGATATCCGGTTTGAGGCTGCGGACGAATTGATACAAGTCCTTGCCTTGTTCTTCCGTCCATTCGTTGATCCACTCGCCGTCGAACCAGAGGACATGAGGATTGTATTTCTCCACCAGCTCCCGCAGTTGGGGCTTGAGGTAGTTTTCGCGGTAGTCGGCAAAGTCCGGCCCGTCGGGATTGGCATTGCCGTAGTCCTTGCCCTGGGCGTCGGGGTGGTGCCAGTCCATGATGGAGTGGTAGAAACAGAGTTTGATGCCGGCCTTGTCGCAGGCATCGCGCAGTTCTTTCAGGATATCCCGCCCGAAGGGAGCGGTATCTATGACGTCGTAATCCGTCACCTTGCTGTCCCACAGGCAGAAACCGTCGTGGTGTTTGGAGGTGATGACGATGTATTGCATGCCCGCCGCTTTGGCGATGCGCACCCATTCCTCGGCGTCGAACTGTACCGGGTCGAACTGCCGGGCGTAGGGCTCGTATTCCGCTACCGGGATGTGGCCGGAGAACATGATCCATTCGCCGGCGCCGCTGACATCTTTTCCTTTATGGATGCCTCCCGGCACGGCGTAGGCCCCCCAGTGGATGAACATCCCGAAGCCGGCGTCCCGCCACCAGGCCATGTGTTCGTCGAATTCCTTTTTAGACTCCAGCAGGAAATTGTCGTGGGGGCGGTGGTAGAGGGCGATGGTGGAAAGAGTAGGGCTGGCCATGGCGGAGAGCCGTATCCTCAGTTTTTCGGCCGTTAATAGGGGGATGCGGACAAAGCGGCGGTTGCCCACGGTGGTAGCATCGCCCACCTTGTCCCAACCGCGGCCCGACCAGGCTTCGACGGTTACCGTTTCGATGCGCTGGCCGAGGGGCAGGTATTCCCGCAGTTCGACTACGTTGAAGGTTTGCGGTTGATCGAGTGTTACTTCCAGGGTAGCTTCTTTAATACCCTCTTCCGCGGCCCAGTAGGTTTGGTTGTCGCCGTCGGTGAGCCGCCGGGTTTCGAAGCCTTCGCCCCGCGTACTGGTAGCCTCCACCCGGGCGCCGGCCGCCAGGTTGTCGGTGAAGGTAGCGTCCAGCCGTTGCCGCAGGCCCATCAGCGCCTGCACGTCGTTTTCGTGGACCAGCCCGCGGCGGTCTACCGGCAGGTTGAGCAGCAGGTTGGCGTTGCGGCCGACGCTGTTATAATAGATCAGCTCCAGGTGCTCGCCGGACTTGACCCTGTCGTCCTCATCGGCGTGGTAGTACCAGCCCGGGCGGATGGAGACGTCCACCTCGGCCGGCAGCCAGTGGGCGCCGTTCTGGTGTCCGGAGCGCAGCTCCAGGTAGCGGGGCGTGCCGGGGTAGAATTCATCGCGGTTGAGGGTACACCAGTTGGTGGGGTTGGCGAAGCCGCGTTCCGTGCCCACCCAGCGGACGTCGGGCCCGGCATCGCTGAAGATGACGGCCTCGGGCTGGTATTTGCGCACGGTAGCGATGAAGCCCGGCCAATCGTAGATCTGCTGGCCTTTGTACTCTTCGCTTACTGCTCCGTCGAACCACACCTCGAAGATATCGCCGTAGCCGGTGAGCACCTCTTCCAGCTGCTTTTTGAAGTAGTCGTTGTATTCCGGCTTTCCGTAGAGCGGGTTATTGCGGTCCCAGGGGGAGAGGTAGACGCCCATTTTGAGGCCGTATTCGCGGCAGGCGTCGGAGAGTTCTTGCAGCAGGTCGCCCTGTCCGTTGCGCCAGGGGCTGTTCTTCACGCTGTGTTCGGTGTATTTCGAAGGCCAGAGGCAGAAGCCGTCATGGTGTTTGGCGGTGATGATGATGCCTTTCATGCCGGCCTCTTTCGCCACGCGCGCCCACTGTCGGCAGTCGAGCTCCGTGGGGTTGAAAATTTCCGGGCTTTCGGTGCCGTGGCCCCACTCCAGGTCGGAGAAGGTGTTGATGTTGAAGTGCACGAAGGCGTAATAATCGAGTTGATGCCAGGCCAGTTGCCGTCCGGAGGGAGTAGGCCCGAAGGGGGCAGGGGAGGAAGGCTGGCCGAAGGCGGAAAAGGAGAGTAAACCGCAGATCAGGAAAACGGTGGTGGCAGTTGGTTTCATAACGATTAAGGACGTTTTGTTGGAGGCGGAAGGTACGGAAAAATGGAGGAATGGGGAAGGACTCTAAAGGAGCTTTTGGGGTGTGTGGTTTTATCCCGTATATTTTTTGTTGGCAACATTGTTAATGCGGTGAGGTTTTTTTAATTTGGGGAGCTATCGGTCGTTGAATTTTCCGGGAAGCGGGAAGGGGTAGCCGTTTGTAAGCGGTTATGGTCGTTTACAAATGGATGGGTAGATAGGGGGGGGGACGTAAGTGGGGGGGGGAGTTTATGCAAATGTTCTCGGCAATTAAAAACCACTGTCAGGAATTTTTCTAAGCTGAAAATTGTTAAGGTTTCTCGTTATACTAAATTATTATAAATGCGTCCATCTGCAAATGTTATTTAACTTTAAAGTGAAGAAGAAATGAGTGTAATTAGTTTAATCAATATGAAGGGAGGTGTTGGCAAAACTACTTTAGCAATTAATATAGGAGATTGCCTGGCTTCAAGACATGAAAAGAAAGTTTTGTTAATTGATGTTGACCCTCAGTTTAATTGTAGCCAAAGTTTAATGAGCCCAGATGATTATATAAAGTACCTTAAAGAAGAAGGTGATACTATCATAAATGTGTTTGAAAGATCAAAAAGGCCAATAGCTAATACAGTTGAGGGTATTCAGGATAAGAAAAATAAAGAATTAGTGGATGTTACTCCTATCGAAGTAAGAAATAATTTATTTCTTCTACCCGGTAATTTAGAATTATATCGTATGGAGATGTCACCCGGTGAAGGTAGGGAATATAAACTTTCTAAGTATATTACAGCAACAACAGAAAAGCATGAATTTGATATAGTAATAATTGATACGCCCCCAACACCATCAATTTGGATGACAAGTGCTTTATTAGCTTCAAATTACTACATAATCCCAGTTAAACCTGACCCGATGAGTTTCACAGGTATTGATTTATTAGAAAGCATCATCGAGGATAAAAAACAAAATTTTGATCTTAAGATTGAGTGTTTAGGATTAGTTTTAACAATGGTAGAGGCGAATACGAGGGTTTATAATGGAGTGATCGAAACGATCAGTAATTCAAATAAATGGAGTTCTTTAAAATTCACGAAAGAGATACCAAAAAGAACAGAAATTGCAAGAGAACAACTTAATCAGAAATTTATACTTGACAATAATGATGAAAAGAGTAAAATTGCATTGACAGGATTGGTTAGTGAAATTTTAGCCAAAATTTAATTTAAACCAGAAACATGAATAATACTGATTTAAAAAAGCTAATCAATTTCATTGAGGAACTTTCTTGGGTACTTAAATCCTATAAGGATTTAGAAGTAAATGAGTTGTTAAATGAAATAAAACTCAACCAGGAAATCAGAAATTCATTGGTCCATAATAAGAACTTGTCACATGGATACGATGATAAAAGCAGATTGATTGGAATATTACCGGGACTACTCAATGATAAAAAATTATTTTCCTTAAACTCAGATCTTATTGAATTTGCTGAATCTGCATTTGAGATAAATATAACAAGACCAGAAAAAAGGTCAAGATATGAGATAATCGGTCTGATTATTATGGAGTTATTCGAGTCAAAAAACACGAAAGTGTTAGGCATTACGGATTCAATTCAAAAGCTTGCTAATAATACTAGATTAAAAACTAAACTTCGAAGCAAAAAAAATAGCTCGAACTTCTCGTGGAATAAAGCGATTAGAGAAATAACCAATCAATAATGTCAAGAGAAATTAAAAAAGATTTTGACCATTTCGTTGCATTTCTTAAGAACTACAACTTGAAAAAGTTGTTTGATGACGATCAAATAATAAACGATTTATCAAGAGTTCATAAGAAGTACTTTTCTTATCTTTCTTTGATTAGCGAATTAGATCAATACAAAAATGATGACACATATGATATTCCATTAAGAACTGATCAGTTTTCCTATCTCGCTGAATCCTCTTCAGATATAGGTTCTGCAATTTTTCATTCTGTAAACGGATCTTATAAATCCTCAAGAATGTTGTTAAGAAGCTCTATTGAAACTTTTTTTAAAGGGTTCTGCTTTGATGAAATCGAGGATATTCTTGAAGAAAAAAGGGTTTTTGTGATTTTCGATAAAATAAAAGAACTGAATTACTTTAAAAATGAAGCACAAAGATCTCAATTTGAAATATGTCATGTAGAGTACGCCGATTTGTGTAAAGATGTTCATACTGCCGAAGAAATAAACATGCAAAAATTGACTGCTTTAAAATATTTCCCTAGCTATGACCCTGAAAAAATGAATAGTATTTGTGAAAGGATATTAAAAATCACTCCTGCTTTTTTATTCCTATTATGTAATAAGTTCAATCAACAATTTCAGAAAATGCATCACAGGAATAAAGAAAATATCCTACACAGTATAAAGAAGAAACTGAGACCTACAATTCTGGCTAATATTAATCTTGACGAATAGACAAAAGCTGAGAACACCAGCTACCTGTCCATACTCCGCATACGCTCCGTACGGCAGGTAGCCCCACGTTCAGCGCAATAAAATATAAACCATGATTACTGACGATTTAAAAGATCTTGGAAAAAATAACGGACAAATTACGGTATCCCTATCTAATGAGTTAGTCCAACTTCTTTCTGATCAACTTTATTCCTCAGCTTTAAAAGCAATTGAAGAGTTAGTAGTGAATTCATACGATGCAAATGCGAAAAATTGTGCAGTGTTTGTCCCAAACCTTTCTGGAATATTTAGCGAACAAAATAAAATTGTGGTTTTCGATGATGGAGAAGGGATGGATATAGAAGGGCTTACTAATTTATGGCAAATCGGGAGAAGTAACAAAAGAGAGGAAGAAATTTCGAAAAGATCGGATAGGAAATTAATCGGGAAATTTGGTATAGGGAAGCTGGCCACCTACTCTGTTGCAAATGAAATCACCTACATCTCAAAATCATCTGGTAAAGTTAATTCAGTATCTCTAGATTATAATTCTTTTAGTTCTAGTGGTTCAGGAGCTGGTACACCTATCAACTTGCCAGTATTAGAAATTACCGATTTCAATAAATTTTATGAGGCTGATTTAATCCAAACGATTCTTGAGGATACATGTCTCAAAGATAGGGTCAATTTAGAATCTCTTGATAGCTGGACTATCGTTATCCTTCAAAATCTTAAGCCAAAGGCAACTGATTTAAAATTAGGGAGATTAAAATGGGTTTTATCAACTGCTATGCCGATCAATGACTCATTTTCATTAAGCTTGAATTGTGAGGAAGTCGAAAGTAGCAAGTTGGGGTTTAATCGAGTCGCTGATTTCAAGGTGTCAGAAATCTCGTCAGAAAGATTAAAAAATTTAGCTAATAAATCTGGCTTAGATTGGGAAGTAAAGGATGGTACTATTACTTCTGCTATGTTTCCAAATGGAGTTTCTGGACAAGTAATTGTAACAGAGAGGTCACTACACGAAGGGAAAAGTGCAGATTTAGCAAGAAGCAATGGATTTTTTGTAAAAGTTAGAAACCGTCTTGTTAATATCACTGACAGTGATTTTGGATTAACTTTGCCTTCAACCGAAACATTTGCGAGATTTCGAGCAGATATCGAAGCTGATGATCTTGATACCGTAATTACAGCTCCAAGAGAAGGGATTGAATCTTCAGAGTTAAAGAGTCGCTTTCAAGAATTATTAAGTGTCATTTATAACGAGGCAAGATCTCGATATGAAAAACACTTAAGGGATCAACAAGATAGTATAGCCAGAAATAAAGAAGGAGAAAGAGAGCACGTATTGCCTCAATTGGTAGAACATCCTATTGCAGACGTAATAAGTAGAGTAAAGGTAGAACCACAAGGTGGCACAGAGGCAGATGACACTTGGTTCTATTTTAACATTAGTGAAATAGAAGATATTAGTGCCTTAGCTGTAGATCTATATGCCAAGCCCAGAAAAAAGTATTCTTATCAGTACACAGAAGCTGGTCGAAGCGAAAGGCTTGTCGAATTTATTGCAAAGGACTCAACATTTTGGATCAACGAAGATCATGAATTAGTTAAAGCTCATAGCGATAATCCAAGATCACGAATTTTGTTGGAAGACATAGTAACGGCTGAAGCTTTGCTTGAGATTTATCTTCGGGAAAGGAATATTCCCAACCATATAATAGGCGAAATCCTAGAAAAAAGAGATAAGTTGCTCAGAGGGCTGGCAAAGGATCATCCTTATTCAAATAAGGGAATTGCAGCAGAACTTAAGGATTCTTCTTCAAACGACCATGAGCTAGAGGTGAACTTGGTGATTGCGATGAGAGCTTTAGGTTTTACTGCTGCCCATATTGCCGGAGCAAATGAACCTGATGGAATAGCCAGATTTACAGATAGCCAAAACCGTGAGCGAATCTTAACATTAGAAGCAAAATCCTCCAAAAAAGTACCCCAACTTTCCCAATTTGACTTTGCTGGTTTACGAGAACATTCACTACGTCATAAGGCCCAAGGATGTTTACTTCTTGCTCCGTCATACCCAGGTTTAAGCCGAGAAAATGATAGCTCTGCTGCTGTAAGAGCAAGAGAAACCAAAGTGTCTTGCTGGACAATTGATCAACTTGGCAGTGTGCTTCTTGCAACTGAAAATCGCCATATTACAGCAAAAGATATTTACGATATAGTTGTCAATAAATATACTCCAGATGATGTCCAAGAAGCAATAGACGAACTGCTATCCGACACAAGTATTGAAAACCGAATACTATATGTGGAGATAATATCAGCGCTCAAAGAAATGAAAGACTTACTTCCTGATGCCCCCAGAAATATTCATCAAATCTCAATAATGGTAGCCAGCAGCTTAAAGTCAAAGAGGCACCAAATAAGTCAAAAAGACATCGATAAAGCACTGAAAGAATTATCAGGGGCAAGCAAGGGAGGTTTAATCATCTCAGATGATGAGGTCACAATCAATGTTAGCTTGGAAGAATTAGAAAGAAAGGCAAGCGATTTGACAGGAGAAATAGGCAAGCCTTTAGAAAATAGTAACTTTAGAGAATAAAGCGCTGAACAAAGCATCAACCCCATTAAGTTAAGCCCCAAAACCGAAACCAAAGGGTGAAAACCGGCAGCTCCGCTGCCATTACGCCGGAGCAAGGCAAAGACAATAAAGCGAGGCAAAAGCGCCCCCTGCTTACCGGCACGGCCAGCGGCCGAATTTTTCAGGAAGGCACGTAGCCCTGGAGGGCTAAAGCGAG
Source organism: Lewinellaceae bacterium (assembly GCA_020636405.1). Taxonomy (GTDB): domain Bacteria; phylum Bacteroidota; class Bacteroidia; order Chitinophagales; family Saprospiraceae; genus JACJXW01. Next base: position 2,728,768 of record JACJXW010000004.1, read on the forward strand.
GGCAGGTAATTGGATTCAGCAGGCCATAGTGGAGCCTGCCTGCCCAGCTGGCGCTGGCCAGGTAGGCAGGCCCCCCTTCGGCACCCTAAAGCGTGGCTGGGGGTACTCTTACACGCTGCTGAAGGGCAAAAAGAAGGTGTCCGGGGAGTTCGCGCTGATCTTCACGAGCTACAACCTGAGGAGAGTTCTGTCTGCCCTGTAGCGACAGTGTACAGGGTCCATTATTGGCGTAAGGGCCTTGTTGGAGAGGCTGGGGAGGCTGTTTTTTGACTTTTTACAGCTCGGAGCCGCCAGGGTGCGCCTGAGCGCATTGAAAAAAGGCTGGCTATACAGTACTCCAGGGTGCAGCAGGGCCGCGTGAAGGGAATTTTGTAAATTGGGCGGTGGGTTTTTTCACGGGCTGCCGTTAGCTACAATTAAAAAGCAATCAATAATCTAAAGAAAAAAGGAGAACCAAAATGTCAATTGATGATAAAAACGAATCTCGATTCTTTCAAAGAATGGTTGATATTGGCACTAATAAAAACTTTTCTATCACTGAAATCAGGTATCTGCGAGTAACGAATATAGCATCTATTTTAGGTGCAATATATAATGCAATTTGGATGCTAATTTCAATTAATCTCACGGACTCCCCAATAATTTACGGGAGCAATGCATTGTTGGGATTGATGTTTCTACTTGTTTTAATTTTAAACCATAAAGGTTGGCGGGTTCTGGCTGCCATATGGCTTACTATTACATCGTATATATCGGTTCTCTTATTTCTTTATTTGTTGGGATATTCTTCAGGCGTTGCGTTCATTTGTTTCTTAATAATTATCCTGCCCTACATGACTTTCCCCCGAAAGGCAAGGAATTTAGCCCATGGTTTTAGTATAATGGCTTGCTTGACGTTGGTTGTTAATGTATTACTTCAATCACACATTAATGCTCATTATGATGAATTAGATCCCTATTTATCACAAGTAGTTAATATCAGTATAACTGGATTCATTTGTCTCGCACTTATATGGAGTATGTCTGTACTAATTGATAGATCGGAGGAATCCTTAATGGCTGAACAGAAAAAAACAGACGATCTTTTACATAACATTCTTCCGGTAAATGTAGCGAAGGATCTAAAAGAAACTGGTACAACAATTCCCCAAAGGCACGAGAATGTGACTATACTATTTACTGACTTCAAAGGTTTTACGGAGTTAGTAGCATCCATTTCGGAAATCACTTTGGTCAGTGAGCTTAATGACATTTTTGGACGGTTCGATGAAATCGTTGAGGAAGCAGGGGTTGAAAAAATTGAAACAATTGGTGATGCATATGTAGCTGCATGTGGCCTTGAAGAAGAGATAACTGAATATGCTATTAATTGCATTACAGCCGCACAACAGATGTTATACTACCTTGAGGAAAGAAATCGGAAACATGAAATAAAGTGGAGGATGAGAGTTGGGATACATTCCGGGCCTATTGTGGCTGGTGTAGTAGGAAAGAAGAAATTCAGATATGACCTCTTTGGTGATACAATTAATACGGCAAGTAGGATGGAGTCATTAGGGGAACCTGGTAAAATAAATATTTCAGGACCGACGTATCAACTTGTCAAAAATGACATCGATTGCGAATACAGAGGGAGAATTCATGCCAAGGGTAAAGGAGAAATGGAAATGTACTTTGTAAAATAAACTGTAGCTAATAATAAAGGCTGAAATGTCTGGTGCAACTGACATTTTCAGCGGGCGCAGTTGTGATTTGTCCCCCGGCTTGAAATAAAAAAGGTAGTGAGGATTGAGTATCTTTAGGGTGCTTAAACCAAAAAAAATGTCGCACCTCACCACTCTTTCAAAGATACAGAAGTTCATTGAAGAAAACGTCATCGGCCAGCTAAAGGCATCAACACCATTAAGTTAAGCGGGTTGGCTGCACCAAAAATTAAAAGGCGGCCCCGAAATAACTTTGAAATAATTCTCCCACAAAAGAATCGGTAATTACCCAGTCCAAATCTTAACAAAAACGCCTTTCCCTCCGGCTTTGGGCGAGGCGCCCAAGCGGCAAGAAATTCAGCGGGTATGATTTTGAATAGCTTAAAATTGATTTTACTCCAATTGGGAAAAGTTGATTTAGAAGTGGTTCCATCGAATATTTCTTTCAGTGCCTCGAAGACATTTATCCCTTGTTTTCGGAATGTATGGATCAGAGAATACCAGGTGGCGAAAGCCCGAGCCCGGTGCGAAAACATTGTATCACTTTTCTATGGACAACCGCCGGGCGGAGCGCCCTTTTGGTGGCGTTATTAGTGAACGCCTACGGGGGCTTCTTATGGCATTTTGGTGCTGTGCTGCAGGGTGGAGGGCCTGGTTAGGAAAAGAGGTTCCTCAAAAGCCTGGCTACTCTGGCGTAGCACGGCGCATGGTAGGATAAAAAACTTTATATTGGGGGAAGTTTTGGCGCAAACTCCCGTTAGCGGTAACTCTATGGCGACACTGTAACCAATCAACCGACAACAATGAAATTAAACATACTTTTATTTCTGAGCATTTTAACGCTGGTGACATCGTGCAATGGACCGGCCTCTAATAAGAAAAAAAACACTGAGCAGTTTAAAGAACTAATGGTAAAGGGCGACACCGTAAAAGAACTTGGAAGCAGCATAATGGTTGTTTATCAAGACAAAAAGAATATTTATTGGTTTGGAAGTTGGGAAACGGGGGTGTATAGATATGATGGAAAGACATTGATTAATTTTACCACCAAGCACGGTTTACCAAACAATAGAGTTGATGAAATAAAAGAAGATGAGTCTGGCAACATTTACTTCACCAGTTGTCACCCAACTTCTACGATAGTTAAATTTGACGGAAATATTTTTACGACGTTATCGCCAATATCCAGTAATGATTGGCAGCATAACCCCACAGATATGTGGTTTAAACACGCTTATCGAAATGAGAAAGTATATCGGTATGACGGAAGCACCTTATACGAATTGCAATTACCCAAACCACCTAATCTTCCCAATCCTTTTGAAATCTACAGCATTTATAAAGACAGGAAAGGAAACATTTGGTTTGGTACAAACCCTGTTGGAGTATGCCGATACGATGGAAAATCGTTTGAGTGGATTACAGAAGAAGACGTAACAGAATTTCGCAATGAAGGTGCAAACGGAGTACGTTCAATTGCGGAAGACAAAAATGGCGACTTTTGGTTTAATACTGAATATCGGTATGGTGTTTATGACAGCATAACATTAAAAAGCAATAAATTTTACACAAGACACGAAAGCATAGGCGGTTTAGATGGGAAAAAGGACAGCGATTTGGACGAGTATCTATCAACAGTAAGAGACAACAATAATAATTTGTGGTTTGTAACCTATCGTAGTGGCGTTTGGAAATATGATGGAACGAAAATTACGCATTATGTAGTTCAAGATAATTCAAAAGACATTACTTTATTCTGCATTTACAAAGACAACAATGGCGGTCTTTGGCTTGGAACACACGAAAATGGAGCCTTTAAATTTAATGGAACAACATTTGAAAAATTCACACCATGACGAACAACAGAAGAGCTACCGCTAACAAAACCTCAACCCCATTAAATTAAGGAATGAAAAACTGGACAACTCACAATGCCGGCAGAGCGAATTCCCTCAAATGCCAGTTTGTCCTGGGGGACAGGAATTCTTCCCAGAAGGCAGTCAACTTCAAAATCCTTTACTTAATGGCCATGTCCAGGGTGTAGCAGGGCCGCGTGATAGGAATTTTGTAAATTGGGCAGTGGTTTTTTTCACAGGCTGACGTTAGGCGAAATCAGATAAAACTACAGCAGATTAATGAGAATTAATTCGACATTATGCCTAAATTTGAATGGGACGAGAACAAAAACAGGAAGAATACACTCAAGCATAAGGTGAATTTTGAGGAAGCGAAGACCGTATTTGATGACCCAGACGCAATTGAGTTTGAAGCGAGTAGAGATGGTGAGTATCGACTGATCAGGATAGGAAAGAGCGCAGCAAAATTCATTCTTCTGGTGGTTTATACCGTAAGAGGCATATTTATACGGCTGATATCAGCCCGGCAGGCCAATAAAGATGAGCGAAATCTTTATATTGAAGAAAAATTTAAAAATCAGGACGATGGAAATTCTAACGGTTAAAGAAGCTGTCCAAAGAGTTAATAGTGGCGGTAATTTGGAAGGGGTTGTTCTGGATGAGAGTACCATCAGGCAGGTCAATGTTCGGGATGCGATGGTATTATCAAGAGGAGGAATAGTGATACCGGAACAAAATATTTACTATAAGGACGAAGAAATTGAATATGATGAGGATATAGATGAATTAGTGATTACTAGTGGGATCGTTAAACTGTCCTGGGAAGAAAAAGCTAAGAGAGCTGAAGAACATAGCGAGAAATTGAAGGAAGGAAAAGAGGCAATGATTAATTTGTCGACTAAAGAACCGGAGATAGATGATTGGATAGCTAAGAATAAAAAGAAACTAGAAACCTTACTCAAACCCATTGTTATAAGCCTTTTTAACGCGGAAAAAGAAATAAAGGAATAAAAAATGTAATTACCCAGTCCAAATCTTAGAAGCTGTTTGAATTTGGTTTCGGGAATTTATTATGAGTTGTTTTTTCGCCAATCAAGGCGCCGAAACCGGAGTTTAGTAGCGCTAAATGAGGATTTTGGCAACATAGAGTGGCGGAAAAACAGCCATAAGAAAACCTGAGGATCAAATTCAAACAGCTTCTTAACAAAAACGCCTTTCCCTCCGGCTTTGGGCGCTTCGCCCAAGCGACAAGAAATTCAGCGGGTATGATTTTGAATTAAATTTTAAATGGCGTCAAATTGATTTTCAAGAACACCTCTTTGAAAAGCTATCAGGAAACATGATGCGGACAATTACAGTAACAATAGCATTTCTTTTTTCTCTGGCCAGTATTTTTGGACAGGCAGAAAAAGCAAAACTTAAGATCTCCCATTTAACGGGAGATTTTTATGTCTATACAACTTACAATACATACGAAGAAAGTCAAGTGCCCGCAAACGGGATGTATCTGGTCACCGACAATGGCGTTTTCATGTTTGACACACCCTGGGACACAACACAATTTCAACCATTGCTCGACAGCATACAATTAAAGCATAATAAAAATGTGGTGGGGTGTATTGCAACCCATTGGCATAGCGATAAAACCGCAGGGCTTGAATATTACAGGCAACAGGGAATTAAAACCTATACTACTGTCCTTACCGATGAATGGAGTAAAAAGAACAATGAGAAAAGGGCTGAATTTTTAATGGCAAAGGATACGTCCTTCAATGTCGGACAATATTCTTTTGAAACTTATTACCCCGGAGAAGGGCATACTGCCGACAATATTGTAATCTGGTTTAAAAAAGAAAAAATCCTCTACGGTGGATGCTTGATAAAAGGTGTTGATGATGAAAATTTGGGTTACCTGGGCGATGCAAATGTAACGGAATATGCATCTACGCTAAAAAAAGTCCAGAATAAATGCCGTAAACCAAAGTTTATTGTCATAGCGCATAGCGATTGGAAAAACAAAAATTCCCTGAAGCATTCTTTAATGATGGCAAAAGAACTTAAAAAGAAAAACGCAGTTACCCCGTCCAAATCCTAGCGTGAATTCAGATAATGGCCCCTTAGGCGCAATGGCCCCTCCAAACATGCTCTAAAAATGAATCAACTTCGTCGAATGTTTCGACGGTTGTATCCTTCCATCCAGGTTGGCCTTGGAGGGGAGGAACTGCCAGGGCGTAGGTTGGTTGGCCCAGTCAAAATCATTCTTTTCCTGGTAGCGCTTGCGGTACTCCATAGGAGTACAGGAGCGGTATTTCTTGAACAGCCGGTTGAAATTGGCGAGGTTGTTGAAACCGGAATTGCCGCTGACCTGTGCTGCCGTATCGTCGGTGTCCAGCAACAGTTTGCAGGCGTGGCCGATCCGGAGGTCGATGAGAAACTGGGTGAAACTCCGGAAAGCATATTTCTGGAAGAAGTGGCTGAACGCCGATTCGCTCATGTGGACCTGCTCCGCCACGTCGCCAATCCGCAGGGTGGGGTCAGTGAAATGCTTCAGGATGTAGGCATAGGCCATCTGTATGCGGTTGCTCTCCGACCGTTGCGCCGGTGGAGAGAACCCCATGCTTGCCAGGAAAGAAACCTCGGTAGCGTTGGAAAGCAGGTCGAGCAGGCGAAAAAAATCGATGACGCTGGCAAACCCCTTGTCTTCAGTCAGGCTGACCATGATGCGGCTGGCTTCATCGAAAGTCTTTCCATGGAATTTTATACCCTGGCTGGCGTCCTTCAACAATTTTTGGATCTTGAAAAAACGCCCCTTCTGAAACAGCTGTCCGGTGAGCAGGTCAGAGGCAAACTGAATGGTAATGACGCGGTAGGGGTGCCCGTTGTCCAGCAATTGCTGGTCGCCGTCCCATTTGTGGTACAGGTAAGGGCCAAGCAGGACCAGGTCTCCATCCGTAAATCGTTCGGTAGAATCGCCGACAATGCGCGTGCCTGAGATGCCCATCACCAGATTGAGCTCAAACTCCGGGTGGTTGTGGATGGGATAGTCGAACCCGTTGCTGACCGAATCCAGCACTACGAAGATGTCCTGCTGTCTGAGTGGCGTAATTTCCCGGTAAATATGCATAGGATAGGGATGTTTTATTAGAATAAAAAATGGCATTTACATGGCCTGTGCCCTTGGACTTTATTCACAAAAGTACTATCTTATTACCTTATTGTACTACTTCCCTGTCATCCGGTTTGAGAAATTTGCTTAAGCCTTAAGTGAATAAAACCGCGATTGTTATGCGTCCCGTTACACTTACTCTCCTATTTTTCCTATTCTTTAGCCTGAAGATCGGAGCCCAGGCATTTACCGTTACAGGCACCGTCATTTCTGAAGAAGACAATCAGCCCCTGATCGGCGCTACCGTGCAGGAAAAGGGAACGACTACCGGAACCGTAACGGATGTTGATGGTAATTTTAACCTCCTTGTTTCTTCGCCGGAGGCGGTTCTGGTATTCAGTTATGTCGGTTACCAGCCCCAGGAGATCGCTGTGCAGGGAAGAAAAGAACTGCCGGTTGTGCTGTCCCTGGAAGCGGAGCTCATGGATGAAGTGGTCGTGACCGGCTACAAGCGGGAATTCCGGAGCGACGTGGCCTCGGCAATTGCCTCCGTAAAGGCGAAAAATATTGAGAAGCTGGCCGTGGTCGGTATCGACCAGGCCCTGCAGGGGCAGGCGCCGGGGGTTATGGTTACCCAGGTCACCGGTTCTCCGGGGGATGATATTGCCGTGCGGATCCGGGGGGTGGGCACTTTGGGCAACAACAACCCTTTGTACGTCATCGACGGTGTGCCGACCACCGGCAACATCAATATGTTTTCACTCAGCGACATCGAATCGATCAATGTGCTGAAAGATGCGGCGGCGGCGGCGATCTACGGTGCGAGGGCTGCCAATGGAGTAGTGCTCATCACCACCAAGAAGGGAGAAGCCGGGAAACCGGTTTTCAATTTTGAGGCCTACTACGGGACACAACAGCCTGTCGGCCTGCCCGAACTGCTCAATGCCGAAGCGTATCTTACGCTGCGCAATGAAGCCATTGAGAATGCCAACCTCCTGCGCAACCCGGCGAACCTGCTGCCTACTTACGACCCCGCTATCCTGGACACACTGCCGGACAACGACTGGCTCGATTTGCTTTTCAATCCGGCGTCGATGCAGCGGTATTCCCTTTCGGCAAGAGGGGGGAGCGAGTCGGGTAGTTTCTACATCTCGGGTGAGTACCTTTCCCAGGACGGTATCTTCAAAGGGCAGGGGTTCGACAAATACCAGCTGCGCTTCAACGGCGAGCTCGGCAACCGGCGTTTTCGGGTAGGCAACAATCTGGCGTTTTCCCACACCAACCGGCAGGTCATTAATGGATCCGGTGATGGTTTCGGCCCCGGCAACGAACTGAGCGGCGTCCGTTATGCCCTCATTACCGCTCCCTTGTTTCCCATCCGCTATCCCGACGGCAGGTTCATCAATGTTACTTCCGAACTGGGCGACCCGGTCCTCTTCGGGGATGGCAATGCCAACCCCCTTGTTTTTGTGGAAAATACCGACTGGACGATCAACCGCTACCGCGTATTTGGCAATGTCTTTGCCGAATTGTCCTTATTCGAGGGCCTGAAATTGCGCAGTACCCTTGGCGGCGATTTCCTCTTCGAACGGGAAAAGTTGTTCAAAAAACGGCTCTCCCCCGCCATTTATGACCCCACTTCCCTCAACGAGGGGCGGGTGTTCGACCAGACACTGGTATGGAACAACACCCTGGACTTTGCGCGTGCCTTCGGCCGCCACCGCGTCTCCGCACTGGCAGGCATGGAGGCCATTCAAAACCATACTGACTACCTGGGGGCTTCGGCCAGCAACTTCCGCCGGTCAGACCCCCTGTTCCGCTACATCGATGCCAGTGTCCCGGTCGAACTCAATGACATTGGCGCATCGGGCATTGCTACGGAATGGGCGCTGTTGTCCTGGTTCGGCCAGGTAAGCTATTCCTTTGCCAACCGCTATGTGGCCAGCGCAGCCCTGCGGCGGGATGGTTCCTCCCGATTTGGCAAAAACAACCGGTGGGGCACGTTCCCTTCCGTATCGGCAGCCTGGAACATATCGAATGAACCTTTCTTTGAAAATTCCCGCCTGGTCTCCACCCTAAAGCTTCGTGCCAGCTGGGGAAAACTCGGCAATCAGGAGATCGGGATCTATCCCTTTAGTTCTCTGGTCAGCCAAGGTGATTTCGTGTATACCTTCGGGGATAATATCGCAACGGGTTCCAGCATTCTGGAAATCGGCAACAGCAATGTGAAATGGGAAACAAGCACCCAAACCAATGCCGGGCTGGACCTCGGAATGTGGGAGGACCGCCTTTCCCTTTCCGTTGACCTGTTCCGAAAGCGTACGGAAGACATCCTGGTGCGGGTGCCGGTGCCTCAGGCCGGCGGCTCTACGCGGCCGCCGTTCGTCAACGCGGCCACTGTGGAAAACAAGGGCCTGGAGGTGGGGGTGAATTATCGAAATAAGGTAGGTGGTTTCAACTACAACCTCGGGGTTAATTTCTCATCGTTGCGCAACGAGGTGCTATCCATTGCCGACAGCGAGCCCATCCTCGGCGGCTTTGGCCTGTCGGACGGGCCCCTTACCAAAACCGAGCCGGGACAACCGGTGGGTTCCTTCTTCCTATGGGAAATGGACGGCTTGTTCCAGACCCAGGAAGAAATCGACAATAGCCCCTTCCAAACGCTCTTTACCCAGCCGGGCGACGTGAAATTCAAGGACCTGAACGAGGACGGCGTAATTGACGATAAAGACCGGCAGCATGTCGGCAACCCCTTCCCCGATTTCACCTTCGGGTTCACTGCCGCTCTGAACTGGCGTAATTTCGACTTCTCCACCCTGCTGCAGGGCGTCAAGGGGAATGACGTGTATTTCCTCTACGGCAATTTTGCTTATGAGACACAGCTAAGGGGCTTCAACTCCTACGCAGAGCTGCTCAACCGCTGGACACCCGACAATACCAATACCGACATTCCCAAGGTCAGCGTGGATGACCGCAACGGCAACCGCCGCGCCTCTACCCGCTTCCTGGAAGACGGCTCCTACCTGCGCGTTCGCAATATTACGCTGGGGTACAATTTTAAAGGGCTGCTCAAAGTGGAAAGCATCAGTAGCCTCCGTCTTTACCTGACCGTACAGAATGCCCTGACCTTTACCAATTACCCCGGGCTGGATCCTGAGATCCAGGCCAATGCCAACGATACCCGCGGCTTGGGTATTTCTTCCGACCTCAGTGTGGGTATCGACTGGGGCACCGTGCCGGCGCCGAGAACGTGGATCGCCGGACTACAGTTGGCATTCTGAAATATTGGAATAAATAGTCCCCTATTTTGCTCCTGGAGCACCACAAAGGCTTTAAAATATGAAACGGACCACATACTTCCTTCTTTTCTTTTCCCTGGCGCTAACTTCCTGCCAGGACATTCTCGACAAAGAACCGATCGCGACGTTCGACGCCGGCTCGTATTTCCAGTCCGAAGCCGATGCCATTCAGGCGGTTAATGCCGCTTACCGGCCTTTGCTGTTCAATAATGACAACGGCAATTTCTACTGGGCCTTTGCCGAGATCACTTCCGATGAGGCCATCACCGGGGGCGATGGTTCCCGTGCCGGGCTGGTCGAGCTGGAGTCTTTCACCTACACCCCCAGGACCGAAGAATTCAACAGCTTCTGGAAACTGCAGTACGATGGCATCACCCAGTGCAACCTCGTCCTGGATAACCTTCCGGGGGTGGACATGGACGAAAGCCTGCGAAACCAGGTCACCGGCGAAGCTCTGTTCCTGCGTTCCTATTACTATTTTCTGCTGACGCAGGTTTTCGGTGATGTTCCGCTGTTTACCAGCGTTGCTCCGCCGGAGGAATTGAAAATACCCCGAAGCCCGAAAGCGGAGATCTATGCCCGGATCGAAGCCGATTGCGAACGTGCTGCCCAGTTGTTGCCGGAGATGTACCCCCCTGCTGAGGTGGGGCGGGCTACCAAAGGGGCCGCCTATGCTCTTGCCGCCAAAACCTACCTGTACGAAAAGAAATGGGATAAAGTGGTGGAGTACGTGGCAAAAGTCAAGGCTCTGGGCATTTACAGCCTCATGCCAGATTATCAGGACAATTTCAGGAAAGAAACTCAGAACAACAGTGAGAGCGTCTGGGAGATCCAACATACCAACCTCGAATTGGGAGTCGGTAACTTTCTCAACCAGTGGTGGTTGTCCAAAAAACTGGAAGGGTATGGCTTCGCTGAAGTGACGCAGGGCTTCGTCGATGCTTTTGAGCCGGATGACCCCCGCCTCAAGTTTACCGTTGCGATGAGGAACGAGGATTATTTCGGGGCCATCTACAAAAATTCCTTCTCTTCGACGACGTTTAGCCCCCGCAAATACTTACAGGATACTTCGACGGTGTCCCAGCCATCCGATGGCGACATCAATTATACGGCCATTCGCTTTGCCGAGGTCCTGTTGTGGGAGGCTGAGGCGCTGAACGAACTCGGCAGGCCCGCCGAAGCGCAGGCTCCGCTAGAGCAGGTGCGCGCCCGGGCCCGCGCCCAGGCGGAAGACCCAGCAACCGCTCTTCCCCCAATTAACACCACGGGCCAACAGGAGATGCGGGATGCCATTCGCCATGAACGACAGGTGGAGCTTGGATTTGAATTGCACCGCTTTTTTGACCTGGTACGCTGGGATATCGCCGCCGATTCACTTTCGGGTTTCGAGAAAGGAAAACACGAGCTTTTCCCGCTGCCGCAAACAGAGATCGACCTGAACCCCAGCCTGATACAGAATCCGGGGTATTGATGCCAGTTTGGGGTATTCCCGGGTTTTTGTAAAACAACCTCACTACTCAACTCCTAAAAAGGATTATGCAAAGAACAGCAACGCTTATCTTTATCCAGATCTTTTTATGCCTCCAGGCTGCCCGGACACAACCAGGGCAATTGTCAATATCCCGCGTAGAGCTCATGCCGAACCAACCCTCGCCCTATAATATGCGCGACTGGCGGGCGGTGGCATTGGCCTACGACGCCTTTGTTTACAACCTGCAAAGTACAGGGGAGTACCTCCCTTTATGCCACATCAATCCCGCCGGAGTAAACTATCCGCAAAGGGAATCCTTTAGGCTGCACACCTATGTAGGCACCAATTCTCCTTTTGGCAACGAGGCCATCAACGTGCTGCCTTCTCTGGTGGGCGCTACCCTCGTAGGAGTGGACAAAAGGTATCAGTACGGCAGAAACTGGGCCCTCATGGCGCAAGACTTTTTCAACAAGGCCAATGGCGAAAACCTCTACCTCAACAACGCGGGAGCCAGCACCGGAAACGACTGGTGGTACGACATGATGCCCAATGTTTTTTTCTACCAGTTGTATGACTTGTACCCCGATCTTGGAGGCGAGGCGGAATTGCAGTTTACAACCGTCGCCAACCGATTCCTGGACGCCGTGCAGGCCATGGGCGGTAGCGATGCCCCCTGGTCGCCTGCCTACATGAACTACCGGGCCTGGAATTTTAGCGCCATGGAGCCCAACGCCAACGGGGTGCCGGAACCGGAAGCCGCCGGCGCCTTCGCCTGGGTGCTCTATAATGCCTGGAAAGAAACGGGGAACCCCAGGTACCTCAAGGGCGCGGAATGGTCCATCGAGTTTTTGGATGAGTGGCCCTCGAACCCTTCTTACGAGCTGCAGCTTCCCTATGGAACGCTCACCGCGGCAAAGATGAATGCCGAGATGGGTACGGATTATGATGTTGAAAAAATGGTGAATTGGTCCTTCGACCGGGGCGCCCTTCGGGGGTGGGGGACTATTGTCGGCAACTGGGGCGGCTTTGAGGTGTCCGGCCTGGTGGGCGAAGCCAATGATGCCGGCAACGATTATGCTTTTCAGATGAACGGCTGGCAACAGGCTGCCGCTCTGGTACCTATGGTGCGTTACGACAAGCGTTTCGCCCGTGCCATAGGGAAATGGGTGCTCAACCTGGCGAATGCCAGCCGCCTGTTCTTTCCCGGGTTTTTACACCCAACGCTGCAGGATGCTTCAGGCTGGTCGATGGCCAACGACCCGGGGCAGGCCATCGGTTACGAGGCGTTGAGGGAGCAATGGGAGGGCCTCTCGCCGTTCTCAACCGGCGATGCGGTGAACGGAGGGTGGGCCGCCACCAACCTCGCGCTATACGGCACTTCGTCGGTGGGGTACCTGGGGGCTATGGTGGAAAAAACCAATGTGGATAAGATACTGAAGGCCGATTTGTTGAAAACGGACTTCTTTCACGATGAAGCCTATCCCACTTTCCTCTTCTACAACTCCTACAACGGCGTCCGGTCCGTAACACTCGATGTGGGAAACAGTCCGGCGGATGTATACGAGGCGCTTTCCGAGGACTTCATTTTCCAGGATGTCAGCGGTGCGATTAGCCTGCAAATTCCAGCTAACGAAGCCGTTCTGGTGGTGATCTGCCCGGCCGGCGGCGATATCGTTTATGAGCAGAACAGGATGCGGGTGAATGGGGTAGTGGTGGACTACAACCAGAGCGCCGTGCCATATACGCTGCCTCCCCGCATTAAAGCGCTGGCGGCAGCGGCGAACCCAATGGAAACCGGCAGCACTACGACGCTCTTTTGCACCGTATCCGATGCCGATGCCACCACTGTTACCTATGAATGGAGCACCACGGCAGGGAACATAACCGGAAGCGGGGGAGAAGTCGCTTTCACTGCCCCCGATGCAGAGGCAGAGGTGGAGATAAAGTGCATGGTCACGGGCCCGCAAGGCGGAGCCGACACGGCCACCCTGACGATCGCTGTAGTCCCGGAGATCAACACGCCCCCTCAGATCATTGAAATCCAAAAGAGCGGGCCTTATGCCGCTCCGGGCGAGTCCCTTCAACTGGCCTGCCTGGCCGTTGATGCTCCGGATGAAACCCTGTCCTATAGTTGGGCCGTTTCAGCCGGTAGCCTGGCCGGCTCAGGCAGTATGGTGGATTGGACAGCCCCCCTGGGGGAAGGCATTTTCCAGGCCACCGTTACCGTCACCGACGGTGGCGGGCTATCCGCTACTGCAACGATCGATATGCTGGTGAAAAATTTTAGCGGCGCCGGCGGTAACCTCATCGCCGATTACCCCTTCAGCGGCAACGCCGACGATGTAAGCGGCAACAACCTGCATGGGCAGCCTAATGGCGCCATTCTGACCGCCGACCGTTTTGGGAACGTTCAGAGTGCCTATTACCTCAACGGGGGAGCACAGCACATTGCCGTGCCCAATTCCCCCATCCTGAATTTCCAGGACGGCATCACAGTTAGTTGTTGGTTTAAGGCTGCAAACCTGCCAGACCGGGAAACTTTCCTGCTTTCTCACGGAAGCTGGCAAAACCGCTGGAAGCTCTCTGCCACTCCGAATAAATACCTGCGATGGACGATAAATTCCTTTGGAGGTATCGGCGACCTCGATGCCACCGTTCCCCTTCAAACCGACAGCTTTTATCACGTAGCTGTAACCTATGACGGAGGGCTAATGGCCCTTTATCTCAACGGCGAACTACACAGCTTCAAGGCTTTAAACGGCCAGATCCGCACAACTTCGGCCCCCTTTCTCATGGGGCAGATGCTTCCGGATGATGCGAATTACAATTTTAAGGGCGTCCTGGATGAAGTGAAAATCTACGATTATGCCCTCTCTCCGGAAGCAGTAAGCATGCTGTTTGAAACGGGGACTACCCGAACAGAGGAAGTTTACTCGCCATCACCCCTCCACATTTTTCCCAACCCGGCCACGGAGCGCCTTACCGTGGTTTTTGCCGAACTGGAAGAAGTGCGCGTGTTTGACCTGGCCGGGCGATTGATCCAATTGGATAAGGTTAGGGGTGGGCAGGTCAGTATCGATGTAAAAAACTGGAAAGCAGGCGCTTATGTCGTTGTAGCTATTGGAAAAAAAATATCGGCCTCTCAAAGGTTTATTAAAATGTAAAAGTTTTATAAGCCTTTGACAGTCAAATACTTTGGAGGAATTCTAACTTTAATACGCTCGCTTTTTATAACCAAAAACAGAATTATCATGAAACAACTTTCACCTTTATTACTCCTGCTGGCCTGCTGTTGTCTGCTGGCGGCAGGACTACAAGCGCAAACGCCCGTTGCGTACTATGATTTTTCGGGCAGTGCTAAAGATGTTACCTCATTCGCCAACCACGCTACGGTTAATGGAGCGCAGCTCACACAGGACCGTTTCGGTTGGCCCAATAAGGCCATGTATTTTGATGGCATTCAAGGGTCCGTGACGGCAGGCAACGCCGCTCACCTCAATACCCCTAATGCCACCATCAGTTTCTGGATCAATCCCACGGCCTTTCCTGGACAGGGTGAAGTCTTTCTGCTTTCCTTCGGCGGTTGGCAGGAACGTTGGAAGATCTCCCTGCCTGCGCACGGAAAGCCGGTATTCACCACTCATTCCGGTGGCGCCTGCTGCAGTGATTTGGACAGTGGGACACCATTGGCAATTGACACCTGGACCCATGTCGTCATGGTCCACAATGGCTCTAAAGATATCATCTATTTCAATGGCGCCAGGGTGAACGAGAAAGACGCAACCGGTGCGCTTGATGCCACCGTCTATCCCCTGGGCATCGGTTATTCCCCTATCGATAATGCTTTGTTCTTCAATGGCGCCCTCGACGAGGTGATGATCTTTGGCGAAGCGTTGTCTGATGGCCAGGTGTCTACTCTTTATACCCAGCAAAACACTCCTCCAACGGTTGGACAAGGCCCTGTCGCTGCCTATTCTTTCAATGATGGAGGATTGGACGCTACGGATTTTGGCAACCACCTCGGCCTTCCTTCCGGTGCTCTTACCGCCGACCGTTTCGGTTATGGGTCCAGCGCTTTGTTGTGTGACGGCGCTACGACGGAGGTTACAGCTTCGAATGGGGCGCAGTTCAACTCGCCCTACACGACGATTAGTTTCTGGATAAAACCCAACAGTTTCCCAGGCTCCGGCGAGGCATATATCCTCTCCAACGGCGGTTGGCAGGAGCGTTGGAAGATCTCCCTGCCTTCTCATGGTAAACCGGTGTTTACCACCCACTCCGGCGGCGCCTGCTGCAGCGATATGGACAGTGGAACACCGCTGGTGGCCGGCGAATGGGCCCACGTAGCCATGGTGCATGACGGATCAAAGGACAAGATCTTCCTGAATGGCGTACTCGCCGCGGAAAAGGATGTCGCTGGAGCCCTCGACAATACCACCTACCCACTCGGCATCGGATATAACCCGATCGACGGAGGCAACTGGTTTGACGGCGCACTCGACGAGGTCACTATATTTAACTATGCGCTTTCCGATGGGGACATCTCCGGCCTGTATACGGCACAGTCTACTTTCCCGGGCATCCCTTCCGACCTGGTTGCGGATTACAGCTTGAACGGCGACGGAACAGACGAAACACAGTTCCACAACCACGCCCAACTGGCAGAAGGGGCAACCGCAGTGCCCAGCCGTCACGGTTGGGGCTCCAATGCACTGGCCGGAGCGGCCACAGCGGATAACTCTGCAGCCCTCCAATCTGACTTTACTACCATCAGCTTCTGGGTGAACCCCAGCAGTTTCCCCGGCACCGGTGAAGCCTACCTGCTTTCCAATGGCGGCTGGCAAGAGCGCTGGAAGATCTCCCTGCCTTCACACGGGAAACCTGTTTTCACCACCCATTCCGGTGGCGCCTGTTGCAGTGACATGGATTCCGGAACCCCGCTTACGTTGAACGACTGGACCCACGTCGTCATGGTGCACGATGGCGCTAAGGATAAGATATTCTTCAATGGCGCCCTTGTAAACGAAAAAGATGTGGCCGGCGCGCTGGACAAAACGAAGTACCCGCTCGGTATTGGGTACGACCCGATCGATAACGGCGGCTTCTTTGATGGAGCTCTGGACGATGTACAGGTCTATAATGTCGCATTGAGCGATGGCGAGGTGGCCGCCCTGTATGCGGATCAGTCTGCCGCACCCACAGTGCCGGGCGCCCTGGTGGCGCACTATGCCTTCAGCGGCAATAGCCGGGATGCAACCGGTTACAACAACCATGCCTCCCCGGCTGCTTTTTCCAAGGACCGTTTCGGTAAGGCCAACAAGGCTGCCGGCTTCGACGGCGCTACCACTGAAGTGACAGCGGCCAACTCTCCGCAGCTCAATTCGGCCAATGCAACGGTCAGCTTCTGGGTGAATCCCAACAGTTTCCCGGGAAATGGCGAGGCCTACCTGCTCTCGTTCGGCGGCTGGCAGGAACGTTGGAAAGTCTCTCTTCCTACCCATGGGAAGCCTGTATTTACAACCCATTCGGGTGGCGCCTGCTGTAGTGACATGGACACCGGGGACGGCAATGAGCTGCCTCTTGGCGAATGGACGCACCTGGCCATGGTCCATGACGGGGCGAAGAACAAGATCTACATGAATGGCGTTCCGGTAGCGGAAAAGGACGTAACCGGCGCCCTCGACAATACGGGCTATCCTCTTGGCATTGGTTATAACCCGATCGATGGCGGGAACTGGTTCGACGGAGGATTGGATGAAGTGCAGATCTACAACGTCGCCCTGTCCGATGCTGAGATCGCTCAGCTCTATGCCGATCAATCGGCCCCACCGACGGGTGTTGACGAAGAAGCACCTTGTGCTCCGCTCAACCTGGCGGCGGAAGTGACGTTCAATAACGTTGGGCTCTCCTGGCTCCCGGCTACGGATAATGTCGGAGTGGAGGCCTATAACGTATACCTCGACGGCGCCCTGGCGGCGACTACCGCTTCTACCGACGCTTATTTTGGAGGACTGACGCCGCTGACGGACTTTGTCTTTGGCGTGACGGCGATTGACGCGGAGGGCAATGAATCTCTGCCTACCACGCTAAATGTAACTACCGGGCCGGACGAAACGCCCGATGTGACGCCACCCAGTATCCCCGGCAACCTCAGCGGTTCCCCGAGTTTCAACTCCGTCTTGTTGAGTTGGGACGCCTCCACGGATGATACTCAGGTGGCAGGGTACATCATCTGGGTGGATGGTGTAGTGTTCGATACGGTATCAGCTTCAACGCTGTCCGTTCTGGTTACCGGCCTCGACCCGGAAACGCCTTATAGTTTTGAGGTGGCGGCTTTCGACCTCGCCGGCAACCTTTCCGAACTGGCTGAACGGACCCTCAGCACCACTGAGCCGCTCGAAACCTCCGAACCCGGCCTGGTGGCGCACTATCCTTTTGATGGTGACGCCAACGATGCGACGCCATATCAGAACCATGGCGTTATCGGCGGGGATCCTGTTTTTGAAACCTCCACGCACTCGCCCAGCCACGGCGGCGGTATGAACATCAAATTTGATGGCATGCAGGACTCCGTCCTGGCGCCGAACGCTGTGCAGTTGCTCTCCGACTACACCACGGTTTCCTTCTGGATCCGAGTGGATGGCACAAACCCCCAGGACGCGGAAGCTTACGTGCTGGATTTCGGCCACTGGAATCAGCGTTGGAAGATCTCTCTGCCGCAGCACCTCAAGATCGTCTGGACGACCAACAGCAATAATGCCCAATTCCCCAATTTCATCTCCGATATGGATAGCGGCGACGGCAATGAGATGGTCATTGGTTTCTGGTGGTACGTCACCATGGTGCACGATGGTGAGAATGATATCATTTACGTCAACGGTTTAGAGGCCAACCGCAAGCCGGCACTGGGTGAGCTCAATACTACAGCACGCCCGCTCGGTTTTGGCAACAACCCGATAGAGGGCCGCCAATATTTCCAGGGAGCGCTGGATAATGTAAAGATCTATAACAAGGCGCTTACTGCTGATGAGGTAGCCCGGCTCTATGCTACCGGGGTCACCAGTGCCAAAGAGCCCAATTTGGTTACTGCTTATATCGACCAGGTATTTCCCAACCCGGCCGACAAATGGCTTTCCGTTACCCACCAGCTGCCGGCTGACCAGCCGCTGTTGCTGCGGGTATTCGACGTACAAGGCCGGCAACTGGACGCCATTCGCCTGAACGAAAGCGATGTGGCCACAGGGCAAATCAGGCTGGACGTAAGTGGATATTCAACAGGCACTTACTCCCTGAACTTCGTTTTGGGCGGTAAGAATATTGGATCTCTGAAATTCAATAAGCTGTGATGATTTAAATCTCGGGTGTTTGAAAGACACCCTGGTGGCCATCCCGGATTTTAGAGTGTGTTCAAATTTCATACTTCGGATTGAAAATGCCCCTTTTTCGCTTATACTTCGTTGCCGAAACAGTCACGTACCTACGGGTATGCTCCCGTTTCGGCGCCTTGTCTAATCAAAAAATGGACTATTTTCATCTCCAAAAACTAAATTTGAACACACTCTTACATTCAAAATCCGGGATGACACCACTTTGAATGCTATTTCCTAACATTCCACTATCCCGATCATGGTCAAGCGTTTTACAGAAAACCCTATTCTCACTAAGAGTGATATTTCGCCCAGCCAACCGGGCTGGGTGGTGGAGTGTGTTATGAATCCCGGCGCCTTCCGTTATGATGGTAAGGACTGGCTGTTGTTGCGCGTAGCGGAGCGCCCCCCGCAAAAAGACGGGCTGGTGTCTTTTCCGGTGATGGATAACGAAGGCTCTTACCAGATCATGGAGTTTGACAAGGCCGATCCGGGGCTCGATTTATCTGATCCCCGGAAATTGGAGTACAAGGGCAAAACCTATCTCACCACCATCTCCCATCTACGCCTGGTATGTAGTGAGGATGGCGTGCATTTTCGCGAACCGGCTGATTTCCCCTCCTGTATTTTCGGGAAGGGTGTACTGGAAACTTTCGGTATTGAAGACTGCCGGATTAGCCGGATCGAAGGCGCTTATTACCTCACCTATACCCAGGTTTCGGAAAACGGAGTGGGTGTCGGCTTAATGCGTACTTCTGATTGGCGGCATTTTACAAGAGAAGGCATGATATTGCCTCCGCATAATAAGGATTGCGCCTTGTTCGAAGAGCAGGTCGGAGGCCGGTACTATTGTCTGCACCGGCCCTCGGGTATCGGCCTGGGAGGGAACTTCATGTGGGTATCTTCCTCCCATGACCTGCGGAATTGGGGCGGGCACCACTGTATTCTGCATACCCGTGAGGGTTGGTGGGACAGCGCGAGGGTAGGGGCAGGGGCTGCACCTATAAAGACGGAAGAAGGCTGGCTTGAGATCTATCACGGCGCCGACCACCACGACCGCTACTGCCTGGGCGCCCTCCTGCTCGACCTTGACGATCCCACGAGGGTCATTGCCCGTTCGTCCGATCCTATTATGGAGCCAGATTTCGACTACGAACAGGAGGGTTTTTATGGGAATGTGGTATTCACCAACGGATACTTGCTTAATGGAGACGAAATCGTCCTGTATTACGGTGCTTCTGACGAAGTGATCTGCGGGGCGAGGTTGTCCGTTGAAGAAATCTTATCGGGCATCCTGAGGACTGCGTAATTGAGCCATTGGTTGGGCAAAGACACTTAACCACTTTGCCGCAGCCCCGGGGAAAACTGCATTGGAGCGGTGCTTTCGATGCAGGGCCGGTATCGTTAAAGGCCTTCAGGCGCTGATTAACTCAGATTGCGGCCCCCGTTTGCCCGTTGAAGAAATGCATTTTTTCCAGGGTGGCGAACAAAGTAAGCGTACAAGGAGGTGCAATTTCCTCCTCGGCATTGAGGCGGGCGGCAATTGACTGCCCCTGCAGGGTGGCAAAGGCAAAACTTTCGTGCCCCAATCTTTCTACCAGTTGAATGCTGACATTAAGGGGCGCATAATGTGCCCCTCCTTTCACCGGGGTTGTGTGGATATGCTCCGGGCGGATCCCCAAGGTAACGGCTTTCCCGGCATAGGGTTCCAGTGCCGGCCGCCCGGTGATCGTTGCCCGGAAGGCCTTTTGCTGATCCTGAAAAAAAAGCACTCCCTGTTCTTTCTCGATCGTGCCTTCGATGAAATTCATGGGTGGCGATCCGATAAAGCCGGCTACGAAGCGGTTTTTGGGATAGTTGTAGAGGTTTTGCGGGGTATCTACCTGCTGGATCTCTCCCTGCTCTATGACGGCGATGCGGTGGCCCAGCGTCATGGCTTCTACCTGGTCGTGGGTGACGTATACAATGGTTGTTTGTAACTTCTGGTGCAGGCGGGCGATCTCGAGGCGCATTTGCCCGCGCAGTTTGGCGTCGAGGTTGCTCAGGGGCTCGTCAAACAGAAAGACTTTCGGGTTCCTGACGATTGCCCTGCCGATGGCGACCCTCTGTCGTTGCCCTCCCGACATGGCTTTAGGTTTGCGGCCCAGTAGAGGTTCTATATCCAGAATTCGGGCGGCCTCCATGACCCGCTCCCGGATGCTTTTTTTGTCCATCCCCCTGATCTTCAGCCCAAAGGCGAGGTTGTCATAAGCCGTCATGTGGGGATAAAGCGCATAATTCTGAAATACGATAGCGATATTGCGGTCCTTGGGCGGGAGGTTGTTGACCAATTGCCCGCCGATGTAGAGGCTGCCGGAGGTCATCTGCTCCAGGCCAGCGATCATGCGCAGAAGGGTAGATTTTCCACAGCCCGAGGGGCCCACCAACACCAGGAATTCCTTATCCTGGATCTCGAGGCTTACCTCTTTTATGGCTGCCATCTTGCCAAAATATTTGCTCACGCGGTCAAACTTAATCCCTGCCATGATCATTCGTTTTAGTTCTGTTCAATACCTCCATTGCTGCCGGGACAGCCTCGATCGCCTGGAGGCTCAGCAATGCTTCTATGGTAGACTCCGCACCGGAATTGTGGTTTACTTCTGCTGGCAAACCGATCCCGTCAAAGGTGCGCCCCGTTGCCGGGTCGTACATCGCCTGCCCAGCCGGGTTATTGCCTGAAAACCAGGTTGCCAGGCGCCCGGCGGTATGGGCGAACGTAGTGTCCCCGGTAATGGCATAAGCCTCCAAAGAAGCAAAAACCATAGGCCGTATGCCATAGGCGATCTGCGGAAACTGGTGGTAGTCCCGCAGCACCAGGCTGTCGGCTTCCCGAGCTAGCTGGAATCCATGGATAAAACCCTGCTCCAGACAGTAGGGATAGAAATTTTGGACTTCCTTTAGCCCTGCCGCTAGGAATGGCGGGTAGTCCAGGATGCGCCCGGCATAGAGCAAACCATAGGCCTGGTTGTTGCCCCAGGCGTGCCAGTAGTTCCGCCAGCTCAGAAAAGCCCCGTAGGGCGGGCGGCCGGCGTCTCCGAATTGCGTCTGAAGCAGCAGGTTTCCGAAGCGCAGCAAAAGCTGGCGCACCTTTCCTGAGGGGTGAATGCGGTAACAATTGGCCAGCCCTATCATGATCAGCCCTGCCTGGTCGGCGCCTAATTCTGCCAGGCATGCCGGTACAGATATGCCATTGAATACGGCTACTTCCGTATCTGAGGGACAGAAGGTTTCCAATCTGCTCGCCAACGTATCCAGAATGGGCTGGCTGCGGCTTTGCAGCGCGCTGAGTTCCTCGACCTGGAGGAGGTTCAGTTCCGATAAGGCCCAGAAAGCGCGCCACGTCCAAAAGTTGGGAACTGCCCGGCTGTTCTCATGAGTTTGATTGGGCTGCTTGTCCGGTAACATGAAGTTGTAGAAAAAGCCGTTCTCCGCCTGCATATAGAACAGGAATTCCGTCAGGGAGTGGATCTTCTCCAAAATCTCAGGGGAAGGGTGAGTGGTGTAACGCCGGCAGTAAAAAACCAGCGCCCGCGCCACATCGTCTACACAGGTGAACCCCTCGTCGCTATCGGCTACCAACTGGTAATCGGGGGCCTCACAGTAAATCCAGATGACCCCAAGGCGGGTGTCGCCCACCTGGAATTCCTCATAGAGGTGAGACAGATGAGCCAGGTTGATCAGGTCATTTGCCGGCCCATCATCCGGGGGGGATGAACAGGACAGGACTGCGAAGCAGGTTAAGACGGCCAATAGATTCCTTATCATGGTTTGTTGTTTTGCAGTTCCAGCAGTACCGATTCTGTTTTTGTGGTAGCGAAACCAATGGCGCTGTCCGACATGGCGTACGGGATGATCAGGTGCTCACCATGTTGGATCATCCCGCAGGTATACAAGACGTTGGGCACGTATCCCTCCCGTTCTTCCGCGTTGGGGCTGAGCAGGGGCTGCTCGAGGCTGGCCAGTACCTTTTCAGGCTGGTGTAAATCGAGCAGGGTAAAGCTCAGCACGTATTTGCGCATCGGGCCCACGGCGTGGGTGAGCAGCAGCCATCCTGCCGGTGTTTTTACGGGGCTGCCGCAGTTGCCCATCTGGAGGATCTCCCATCCCCGCTCCGGCCGCTGCAGCGGGTGGTATGCTTCCCAGAAATAAAGATTGTCGGAGAACATAATGGAGAGCTCGCGGCCGCCCTGGCGCCCGATCATGGCATATCGGCCATTGATCTTTTCCGGGAACAGCGCCATGCCTTTGTCCGAAGCGCCCTTTCCGTAGAACGGACGAATGCGGAAATTGCAAAAATCGGTGGTCTCGATAAGCTGAGGGCGGATGCTCCTGCCGTTATAGGCAGTGTAGGTGCCCAGGTATGCCGGCCCTCTTTCGTCCTCAAACTGGACAAAGCGGGCATCTTCCATGCCATTGGATTCGGCCGCGGATTGTGGAAAGAGTACCCGGCTTTCGAGTGGAATGCTGTCGGGGAAGGAGCAGTTGTAATTCGAGTCAAAGATGCTGCTTACCTGCGCTTTGTCGGATGTAAGGTTGAGGTGAAGTTTTTCTTCCAGGCGGTGGGCAACTGCCAGAGCCTGCTTTTCGGTGAACTGTTCCGGCAGGCTGTTCCTAAACTGCTCGTTCATCTCCTCTCCACGGTCAAAACGATGCTTCACGAAGGGCAGGCTGAATGCCAGGCCCGATTGCTTTTTCCCGCTACTCAGCTTCGCTGGGGGCGGGCCCAGGGTGATCGTCCCGTCTGCATTCACCAGCCCTGTTCGGAAGGCTATGCTGGAGATGTGCCCCTCGCCGGTGGCCCTCATGCTGAGGATGAACCGCAAGCCCCCTTCTTCCAGCTCCTCCTGGTTGGGGTGTGGCACGATGGAAGGATTGAATAAAGCCGCTGCTTCAGTGCTGTATTCGTGGGTGAAATAGGCGCCGAGCAGTAGCTTTTTAGATAGAGAGGGCTCTTTCGGCACGTAGGCGGCCAGCCGGCCGTAGTGCTCCAGGAAGGCGGCTTCCAGGCCGAAATGACGGCTCTGGAATTCCGAAAAGATCCCTTCTAATTGTTTTTCGGCTGCTTCGGCAGAAAGCCCCAGCACGTACTGTACAGGCGGTAAAAATCGCTCGGGCTTGCCGAAATCCAGAAATTTGAGGATCACCCTTTGGGGGTCGGCTTTGAGCCGGATATCTGTTCTTTGTATAGGTATCATATCTCGTCAGTTTTTCAGTCCGGTCGACGCCATACTTTGAATGAAATGCCGCTGGAAAATGGAATAGGCTATGATGATCGGCAGGGCGAGGAACACTGCCGAAGCAAGTTTGACGCCCAATTGGGCTTCCGCCCTGCCGCCGACGGCAAACAAGGTGACCAGTTGTGGCATGGTCATCCACTGTTCGTCCCGAATGACGATGAGCGGCCAGAGCACATCGTTCCAGGAACTCATGAAAGTGATGATGCCGACGGTGATGATGGTGGGAAGCATATTGGGAAACAAGATCTGGAAGATGATCCGCAGTTCGCCGCAGCCGTCCACCCGGGCAGCGTGGATGAGGTCGTCGGGGATGCTTTTGAAGGCTTGCCGGAAAAGCAGGATGGCAAAAGCATTGTTCAGCGCCGGGATAATGAGTGCCGCCAGGGTGTCTACCCACCGGAATTTTACCATGAGGATGTAATTCGGGATCAGGGTGATCTGGAAAGGAAGGGTCATGGTGAAAATGATGACGAAGAACAGCAGGTTTCGTCCTCTAAAAGGCAGCTTGGCCAGCGCATAGCCGGTCATGCTACCGAAGACGATCACCCCCAGAGTAGACAGGCTAGCCACGATGGTGCTGTTGAGCAGCGATCGCCAGATGGGGATCTTGCTGATCATCAGCACATAGTTGTCCACGGTCAGCTGTCCGGGCAGGAAGGCCAATTCCCCGATCTGAGCTTCCGGCGTCAGGGAGGCCATGATCATCCAGTAGAAGGGGTACAGAAAGGAAAGGGCGGCGCCGGTGAGGAGGATAAATAATATGGCCTTGTATGGTTTCATCATTGACGTATTATTCCTTTTCTTCAATGGTGTATTTTTGTACGGCCACAACCACCATGATCAGCAGGGCGAAAAACAGCCCCAGCGTCGTCGAATAACCCATGTGGTAATAACCGAATGCCTGCTTGTATATATAGAGCATAGCGGACAGCGTTGTATTCAGGGGCCCGCCGTCGGTCATGATATAAGGCTCGATGAACAGGCTGAAGCCGCCGATGGTCGAAAGGATGACCACCATGAAAAAAGTGGGGTTGATGGCGGGCAGGGTAATGTATCGGAACTGCTGCCAGGCGTTGGCGCCATCCACCTCCGCAGCTTCGTAATAACTCTTCGGCACAGATTGCAGGCCAACCAGGAACAAAATGACGTACAGGCCCACATTTTTCCAGGTAGCCATGATGGCGATGGAGGCCATCGATAATTTCGGGTTCGACAGCCACTCCACCCGGGCGAGCCCTATGCCGGATAACAGGCGGTTGAGCAACCCGGTTTCCAGTCCGAAAAGCTGCTGCCAAAGTATGGTGACCACTACTCCTGAAATGACAACTGGCATAAAGAAGGTGGCCCGGAAGAAACCCCGCATCAGTATCTTTTCGTTCAGAAAATAGGCCAGGGCCAGAGCCACCACGATCTGAAGCGGAATGTGAATGAGCAGGAATCGCCCCGTGTTTAGTATGGCCTTCCAGAACAACCGGTCCTGAAAAAGATGCCGGAAATTGTCCAGTCCGATGTATTCCATCGGAGCAATGATGTTCCACTTATGAAAGGTCAGAAGGATGGAAAAAGCTACAGGAAAAAGGACAAAAAGGCACAGGTGTATCAGGTAGGGCGATACGATGACATAGGGCAGCAGCTTGTTTCGAAGCTGTTGGTATTTAGGTGGTTGAGTTGACATTGGTGTAGTGTTCAATTTTTTCATGTATGATGGCCGATGTTTCCCAACAGCAGCCTTATTCTGGACTACTACATCGAAAATCGAAAATCGAAAATCAAAAATCCGGCCCTTCCCTTACCCGCAGCAGCACATTCACGGCCTTTTCCGCATCGGCAATGGCCTCTTCCGGGCTTTTCATCTGGTATATTACGCAGGCTTCATACTCCTGGGAGAGGATGTCAAATACCTCCACCAGCACCTCGCAGATATCGGCGCCTTTGACAAACCTGGCCTGTTCGGCGAATACCTGTAGCCGGGGGTTTTGGGCAAAAAACTCCCGGAAGCGGGGCAGGGTATCCATATTCTGGCGCCGGGGCAATTGGTTCGTATGCTGCAGGAACTGCAGGTCCCCCTCTTCGCTAACCATGATCTTTATAAATTCGAGAGCCAGCTGAGGGTTCTGGCAGGTATTAAAGATAACGATACTTTTGGGGTCGCAGTAAGTATATACCGGGCCCTCATGGCCGTCGGGCACAGGTATGGGAGCAAAGGCGTAATCGAAGTCCTTTCGTTTGTACTTTTCCAGGTACTCGATCTCCCAGGGCCCCGTCCATTTGGAGGCATATTTTTCGGCGATGAACAGATCCTGGCCGGCAGCTTCGACTTGTCTGGAGAAATAGTTCTCCCGATAGAGCTCCTGTAGGAAGCGGAAAGCCCCGATGGCATATTGATTGTTAAAGTTCGCCCGCCCGTCCTTGATCAGGGGCATGCCGCCCGAAGCAGCCAGATACAAAGGGTAAAAATTGAACAGGCGCTGATACCAGGCCAGTTTGACGGAAGTATTGCCGAACCATTGGTCGACATAGCCGTCGCCATCGGTATCCTTTTGAAATCGTCTGGCCGCTTCCAGATAAGTGGAGTAAGTCGGAGGAAAGCCGCCCATGTTTAAGGCTTCGATGATCCGCTTATTATAAATGGACAGGATGGGGTTGATCTTCCAGGGCACCTGGTAGATGTGCCCGTCACTGGAGGTGATCTCCCGGATGGTGGCCGAATCGCAACGCTGTTGAATAAATTCCATAAATCCGTCAAGGGTATCAAGGGGCACAAGAATACCGGACCTGCTGTAGAATTCCACTAATCCCTGCCAGATATTGGAGTAGATGTCGGGCGTGGTCTTTGCCACTACTGCCGCCAGGATGATCTCCTCGCTCGACTGCCCTTCAGGCACCGGCTGGTATTTTACCGGGTTTTCCGGATGTTTGCTGTTCCATTCTTCTACCGTCCATTGGGAAAACCGAATCTCGCCGCCGTTATTGGATGACCAGTATTGGAGGGCGAAATCCCGCCGGCTGTCGGCATCTTTATGGCAAGAGGGGAGGGCCAAAGCAAAAGGTAGCAGGAATAATAAGGCCCGGTTTGTAGCTTGTTTCCGGTAATGAACTACATTCATAAGGGTAATTTATGAGGTCAATGCCCTTGCCGACTCCATCGCCCGGGCCGCCACCTCCAGGCTCTCCAAGCCAGTTTCAAGAGGGGCCGTCAGCTTGTGGCCGGGATCTTCGATCTTACGGAGGACATCGAGCAAGGAATCCTGAACGCAACGGGCGTATATCTCCTGTTTGCTGCTATGCAGGTTGAACTGGCCGGTAACCAACTCGGTTACTTCATAATGGGCTCCTCCGGAAAGTTTTATTCATCAATAACTGTTTTTCTTTTGGCCGGCTGATCGGCTCTTGCTAAAATCGGGCATTCAGCAGCCAAAGGATAATACTTTCCTGCGAGATTTTGATACTTATGATTATAAATAACGGCTTTTGCATTCGTACGAGTGCAGAGACGCCCCCTCCATCTTAGTAGAGGATTGGTTATCTTTGATCTTTTATTGAATCAACGACACTCGGCCTATGCACCCGATCAGCCTAAAGGACGCCCGCGCCCTGGCCGTCCACAGCCAGGGGCTCAATTCCTCCCTATCTTTTACCGGTAAGGAAGGCGCCCTGCAAGCCCTGGAACAGATCGGCTATGCCCAGATCGATACCCTTTCGGTCGTGAACCGGGCCCACCACCACGTTCTCTGGAGCCGGGTAAAGGGTTACCAGCCCCATCATTTGCACGAGCTGGTGGTAGAAAAAAACGCATTCGAATACTGGGCCCACGCTGCTGCCTACCTGCCTATGCGGGACTACCGCTTTACTATTCCCCGGCAGGAAGAAGTGAAGGCCAGCGACGGCATGTGGCATCACCGCAACCCCGGGCTGATCCGTTATGCCCTGGATAGAATAAGGGCAGAAGGCCCGCTGATGTCGCGGGATTTTGCAAAAGGGGATGGGCGGCTTTATTTCGGGAATAACAAGGAAGGTTGGTCGGCCTCGGCCATTAGCCATAGCCTCTTCCAACTATTCATGGAAGGGGAACTTATGGTGGTGGGCCGCAAAGGCTTTCAGAAGATCTATGACCTGACGGAACGGGCCCTTCCCCCCGGCGTCGATCTCCGGCATCCCAGCCGGGAGGAATACATCCGCCACCTGATCGAACGGGATATCCGCGCTCATGGCGTGCTGAAAGCCACCGAGATCGGTTATCTCATAAAAAACTCCTCCGCGGACATCAGCCGGCTGCTCACCCAGATGGCGGAAGCCGGTGAGCTCCTTCCACTGGCCGTAGAAGGGCAGAGCGCGCCTTATTATGCCTTCCCCTCTGCGCTGGAGGCCTTGGAAACCCTCTCCCGCGAACGCCGTATCCGCATCCTTTCGCCATTCGACAACCTCATCATCCAGCGCAAACGCCTGGAGGAACTCTTTGGGTTCCCCTACACCCTGGAGTGCTATGTGCCCAAAGAAAAGCGCAAAGTGGGGTATTTCAGCCTGCCCCTGTTGCGGGGTACGGATTTCGTCGGACAGGCCGACCTCAAGGCCGAACGTAAAACCAAAGTGCTCTGGATCAAAAACCTGGTGTGGGAAGATGGAAAAGCAGAACAGGAACACCTCTGGAAGGGCCTGGCCCAAAGCCTGAAGGCGTTTGCCGCCTTCAACCATTGCGAACGCATCGATTCGGAGATACCCCTGCCAGGTTTCTGATATTGTTCCGGCAATGCTCTAATGGAGCTGGTTCCGCAACACCACAAAAGGGATCCCGTTTTGTACCCATCGGCCCACCTCTCCGTTATCCGGTATCACCTCAAAGGCAAGGCTGCCCAGAACGATATCTTCATCGCCGTCCTGGTCAATATCCCCGGCGTCGAGCACCATCCAGCGGCCAAGGCCGGCCTGAGGGAAGGTGTACGGCCGGTAATGGCCTTTTCCGTCATTTTCGAGCAGGACAAAGCTTTCATTGGGTTGGTTTTTAAAGTTCGGGAAAAATGAAACTAAAGCAATGTCCAGGTCTCCATCCTGGTCAAAGTCGCGGGGTATAGCGCCATAGGCGCCATGGAGCGGGTAGAAGAATTTTTCCTTGAACTGCATTTTTCCGTCGTTTTGGAAAATGCGGACGCCGTGGTAGGGTTTGAGGATGGGGGGGTAATCGGCGTTGTCCCCGCAAGTATATATGATATCGGGGTGGCCGTCGGCGTTGTAGTCGAACAGGGAAAAAGAACTGGAGCCGTAGGAAGGGGGGAATTGGAGCAGCCGTTGCTCGCGAAACCTGTTTTGTCCTTCGTTCCAGTAGAGGAAAAAGCCTTCGTCGCCCTGCCCGAAGAGGGCCAGGATGTCCGGGCGGCCATCCTGATTAAAGTCCCGGATCTCGGTGCGGATAGCGCCGGGACGGTTGCGCAGCAGGTGTTTTTCGTACCCTCCCCCATCGAGTTGTTGCCACCAGGACAGGCCACCGGACCACTTGGCGAATTCGCAGACGACGATATCTTCCCGCTGGTCGCCATTGAGGTCGGAAAAAGCGCTATGTACCGGGCGCTGCAGATTTTCCAGAAGAAAGGCTGGCGGCCGCCCTCCGGTTTTGGGTAACTGCAAGATGAAGCCGGAGGGTGCGTCAGTAGGAGAAAAAGAGCCCATAACGGTTAACCGCAGATCGTGGTTGGTTTCGTCCAAAGACACGGCGCCTTCCCGTACTTTGGCGGTTTGTTGCAGGGCCAGCCCGGCGTTGAACCGGTACAGGCTGCGGCTGTTCGCATCGCCGATATACAGTCCGTTTTCCGTACATTTTACCAAAGTAGTGCTGGGAGGAGAAAGCTGGTAATCCGGAAATTCGGCTTTGAAGAGGCTGAGGCCCTGCCGGATGGTATCGGCCTGGGGTAAAATAAGGGCCGAAGGAGCCTGGCTGAGATAGAAAGCCTGGATCTTTTGCCAGGCAATAGTGTCCAGCAGCGGCTTTTCCGGGAAGGTGTTAGCGGCGAGAACGGCTTGTCCGCCCGCACCGGCTTCAAGAAGTGCGGCCCGGGTTTGTTCATTGGGGTAGATGCCCAGCATATAGGCCATTCGAGGCAGTACGTGCTCCTTCCAGGTAGCGCGGGGCAGCAGGCCGGGCGCCGGAAACTGGTGGCAGGTTCCGCAATAGATCTTCGCCAGGGTTTCACCATCAGGGCGGGCGGCCAGGCCGGTTTCGGGCAGAGGCTGGCAGTACAACAACAGTAAAGGACAGAGTAAAATGAGGGCGGCCTTCATTTTGTGCGTCATGGAGAATGGATATTTTTGCGGCAAAAGTAGGTTTCCAATGTTAAGTGATTATGAAATCCGGGAGCGCCCGGCTTTTGGGATGAAAAGAAATATTTACTCAAAAACGAATGCCATGCGTTGTTTTTCGGTACTGTTCGTTCTTGTCTTTTCCCAGGCAGGCTTTGGCCAGATCGCTCCGCAGCAGCTTTTCAGTGACATCAAACTGCGGATAGACACCAACTTGTACTCCTGGAAGGCCAACCAGATAGAGGCCATGGGGGCCCCGCACCTGTGGTTCGAGTACCAGGAAGAAGCTCCGGTGGTTGAACTGCAGGTATTTCCGAAGTACTGGGGGTTACAAGGGCTCCGCCTGGCGCCGGCCGATGGGTACGAGCCCCTGGACACCTTCAGGATGGTGAATGGAGAGTACTACCGTGCCAAATTGCGCCTGCGGGACATCACGCAAACGGATTTCCTCACCCTCACCATACAGGCTCGCCTCCGGTACCAGGAAGCACCCTACAATTATGAGCTTCGGCTGTTTCCGGTCACCCAAACTCAGGCCTATCTGCCGGACGGCCCCGAAGAGCTGTTCATAGGAGAGGAAAAAGTGATCCCGCTGGAGTCCAGTAATTTTCGCAATATCAAAGTACAGGAAACCTGGTCCAGCGGCTTGCCGATCAATTATAAGTTGAGCCGGGAGGAGGGCCAGGTTTTGCTGCACCTTCTGCCTAATGACGTGGGCAGGCAGGAATTGTCCTTTACCCTGGGCCTGCGCAAACCGTACCTTACCCAAGAGGGCAAGCCGGTTTACCAGTCGCCGCCGATCACCAAAACCTTTACGGTAAAACCTGCGAAACTTGCCTATCTCAATATAGACCTGCGGGAAGCCAGCTACGACCAAAGCGCTGCCCGCGAGGAGATCGAGATCCAACTGAAGTACCACCCCAAGCTGGAGATGCGCAAGACCTACCGCCTGGAGGCCAGCGAAGAGCCCGGCGGCGCTTTGGTGGCGGAGATCTTTACCCGCAATGTGCTGGGCAACGGCCGGGTGCTGTGCTGGCTGCGCCTCTATGCCTATCACCGGCGCTCCGATGGAAACCTGTATATTAAAGATGGGGATAAGGCTGTTTTCATCACCAATCTCGACATCATTCCCAGAACCGAAGTGCAGAAGGTGAGCCTGCGCCGCGAAGGGCAGGACTGGCAGGAGAACCACGAAGTACTGCCTGGCGAACGCATTGAGATCCGGATCGAAGGGCTGAGCCTCCACCGGGCGGATATCCGGTTCGATGGCTTGCTGCAGGTGCAGCGGGACTCTCTGGCCAGCAGCGACCGGGAAGTTTCTTTCAGCGCCGTTGTTCCTCTTACCATCACCCAGAAAAAGATCCGTATATATAATGGTACTGAACAGGTGGGGCCGGCCCTGCGAGTGAAGGAGTATGCCCGGCCGCGGCCCTTCGATTACATCAGCCTGCACTACGGAAAAGATTCCGTCCTTTTGAAGGATGCCAGTTTGCTGGCCTTCCTGGAAGGGACTTTGGATGACATTACCCTTCAGTTCCACAATGACAAAATTGACCAGGGGCGCCTCTACGGGCCGCAGGAACTGGAAGTAGACATCCAGGTTCTGGAAAAGGGGAAAACCCTGGCCGACCAGAAGGAGATCCGCAACCTGCTGATCTGCCCCGGGGCAAGTTCGCCCCGGTTCGCGGCCTATCCGGAAGAAGGGTGCCGGCAAACGGAGCTTCGGGTCAATGAGTATCTGCGCAGAAAGACCTTTGAGCTCGACTCCTGGACGGCCATTCGCCTGACGGTGCGCCACAAAGGAGAAAAATACGGTAAGGCCGCCCTGTCCAAGACCGTAGAGTTTGTCCTCTTCCGCAAGTCCACTTTCGACATCGACGTGTCCTTTCCCGCTGGCCTGGTGGTGAAAAAGCTTCGAGAGCCCGGTTTTGGCAACCTCGGAGGGATCAGCATGGCCATGATCGCCCAGTTCAGCTTTTATCGGGACAACAACATCGCCCGGGAAAAACCATACAAGTTCGGTTTTGGTTTTCTGGCGTTCAATGCCTTCAATTTCAGCGAGAACAACAGCAACCGCGATGTGGGTATCGTTGGGCTGGCCAGCCTGTATCCCATTCCCACCAAGGAACGCAGCCGCCTGTCTTTTCCTCTGTATGCCGGAGGAGGCTACTTCCTTTCAGAATCCAAGTGGTTCCTGTTGTTCGGGCCGGGGATCCGGGTGCAACTGTAGGGCTGGTTATCTTTAGTTCGTTGTCCCGGCCCCCAACAAGCGCCTCCTACTACTTCATGAGGGAGGAGGGGAAAATACCCGTAATCCCTGTTTTTCCGATGCTATATTGGCATGGTTATTGGTCTGAAAAGCATCTCTGTTTTTCTTTTTCCGGAATAACTTTAGTGTGCAGGAAAAATTATTTTTTTTTAGATCTATTCGCAACACTCCGGCCACTATTCCGTAAACAACGATGTCAAAAGCACGGGGAAAAGTTGGGAAGACGCTATACCAACTTCTGAAAACCGGCATTAGCGATAATTTCATGAACTATGATGAAGCACTTGTTACTACTCACGTTTGTGGCTCTTTTTGCCGCATCCTGTTCCAGTGATGAGCTCCCCGACCCCCTAGACATCCAATTGGAAAATAGGCTGCAACAATTGTCACCCGAAGGTGACATCCGCCATTTTATTCTACCTGAAAGTGATGACCTCGCAGCTATCCCGCAAGGGATCGGCAATCCGTTGACACCTGAAAAAGTCGAATTAGGCAAACTCCTGTTTTACGAGACCGGCCTGGCCGCTGATGCCATCTACGAAGAAGGCAAGGGTACCTACTCGTGTTCTACCTGCCACTTGCCGAGCGCCGGCTTTATGCCGGGCCGCGTCCAGGGCATCGCCGACGGCGGTGTGGGTTTTGGCCGTAACGGCGAATCCCGGGGTATGATGAACAATTATGAAGAAACCGAGCTCGATGTACAGGGAGCCCGCCCCTTGAGCCTGCTTAACGTGGCTTTTGTGACCAACACCACCTGGAGTGGCAAGTTTGGCGCCCGTTTTGCGAACCAGGATACAGAGGAGCTCTGGAAAGAAGACACCGAAGTCAACCATCTGGGCCTGGATGGCCTGGAAGCACAAAACATAGAGGGAACGAGGATCCACCGCATGCGTATCGACCGGGAGTTGCTCGACACCTTGGGGTACCTGCCCATGTTTGATGCAGCCTTCCCCGACTTTCCCGAGGCCGAGCGATACAACCGCCTGACTGCCAGCTTCGCCCTTTCGGCCTATCTGCGCACCCTTTTCCCCAATGAGGCGCCATTTCAGCAGTGGCTAAAGGGAGACAAAAATGCCCTGAGTGAAACGGAAAAGCGAGGCGCTATGCTTTTCTTCTCCAAAGCCGGCTGCTACCGCTGCCATAAAGGAGGCGCGCTGAACTCCGTGGAATTCCACGCCATCGGCGTACGAGACCTTTACGAAACCGGTGGTTTCAATACGGGCCCGGACGACATTCGCAACTTCGGCCGAGGAGGGTTCACCGGCAGAGCGGAAGACATGTTCAAATTCAAAGTGCCGAACATCTATAATATGAAGGACTCGCCCTTCTATTTCCACGGCAGCAGCCACCACAGCCTGCGTGCAGTTGTTGAGTATTTCAACAAAGGGGTTCCCGATAATCCCAATGTGCCACAGGAGAACATCTCTCCCTACTTCCATCCGCTGAACCTGACGGACAAGGAGGTAGATGACCTGGTTCAATTCCTGTCCCACGGGCTGTATGACCCCAACCTGGAGCGTTACGTGCCGGATGTGGTGCTTTCGGGAAATTGCTTCCCGAACAACGACCCGCTGTCCCGCGACCATTTGGGATGCGATTAATAATCGGTAATACCTTTTTTGACGTCATTTTGATAATCGAGTTTTTTTGGGATAATAGCACCTTTTGAGCGCCCTGCTTCGGCAGGGCGCTTTTTTTTGTGGTGTGCCTGTTGGGTATCAGCAGGAGCAACCGGCTCTTTCCAATGCACAGCGCCAGCGTTGATTTTGGATAAGGACGGTATATAGTTACCATTCATTCGATACCCTGCCCATCCTTCGGCCAACATTAGGGGGTGCGGATGCGTTTTAACAAGCATCAGTTTTGTTGGAACAAAAAAACACATCCATGAACCACTGGACTCTCCAGGGTAAAACCGCTATCGTTACCGGCGCCAGCAAGGGCATCGGGAAAGCAACAACCGAAGAGTTGCTGGGCCACGGCGCAGAAGTGCTCTTTTTGGCGCGTTCTGAAAACCTGATCCGGGAAGCGGAGGCGGAATTCAGGGCCAAAGGCTGGAGAGCCTACGGCCTGGTGGCCGATATTGGTGAAGAAAAAGGCCGCCTTGCAGTAGTGGAGAAGGTAGATGCGCTTTGGGGCAGGTTGGACATCCTGGTCAATAATGTGGGCACGAATATACGGAAGCCCACCCTGGAAGCAACTGCTGAGGACCTTCAACACGTCATGGACGTCAATGTGGGGGCGGCGTTCGACCTGTGCCGCCGCCTGTACCCCTTCCTGAAAAAGGATGGCGGAGGCAGCATCATCAACGTCGCCTCTATCGCCGCCATGACAGGAGTGATGTGGACTACAGGCATCTACGCTATGTCTAAGGCCGCGATGAACCGCATGACCCAGTATCTGGCCGTAGAATGGGGAAAGGACAGCATCCGCGTCAATTCAGTCAACCCCTGGTTTATTCAAACGGCCCGGGTAGAGCGCGTACTGAGTATACCGGAAAAAGTGCAGCAGATCAACCAGGCCACACCGCTGGGCAGGGTAGGAGAGCCGGAAGAAGTTGCCCGGGTGATCGCCTTCCTGTCTATGCCGGCGTCTTCTTACCTCACCGGGCTCAATGTGCCCGTGGATGGCGGGTTTTCACAGGTGGGGATACTGTAGGCGTGTATTGGTGTTTAAGTGCATTCGTCTATACGGCCTCTTCGAAGCGGTACGAATAAGTACCTGGATTGTAATGCCTATGCGCGGTGCCCTACTCTCCGATCTCCCAGCTCCAGGTAATATTCACCGACTTTTCCAGCATCAGTTTCACGGAACACAACTTTTCCATCGATAAGTCTACTGCCCGTTTTACTTTTTTCTCCTCCAGCGGGCCGAATAGCTTGTAGTGCACGTGGATGTCGGTGAAGAGGGAGGGCGTTTTATCTTTCTCCCGTTCGGCGGTGATGGTGAGCTGGATGTCGTCCAACTGCTGGCGCTGTTTGCGCAGGAGATAGATCACGTCTATGGTACTGCAGCTGCCCAGTGCAGAGAGCAGTATCTGCATGGGACGCATGCCACGGCCATGGCCGCCGATTGACTCTGCGCCATCTGATTCCACGGCCAGGCCGGCCTCATTTGTGGCTTGAAGGTGGAAGGCCTCATCCAGGCGTTTGATCTCTATTTTCATGAGGTAACCTATTTTTCTGGAATATCAACAATAACCCCGCTCCGGCCGGAGCAGGCCTAAACATAGCTTAAATCACGGAATTTTTGAAACGCCACTTCCCGGCGGCCGGCATCCATTTTGTTTAGGACACGCCTAAACTATTGGCTTTCAGTAGGTGGCAAATGAGGGCTAAATTGCTTATTGTAAAACTTACTATAAGCTGACATAAGTCATCGTTTCTTTTGACAAAAAGCATGGACAAGCAGGCGTGCCGAGTATAAATTTCGTTTCAAGGTGTTCGTGTGGATTATTTTAGAATTAAAAATTGCATTTTTTCTGATTTTGCAAGTGTTTCTTTTTGTTTTGAATTTAATGTGTTTTTTCTGATAATACATAAAATTAAATTTTGCGATGAAAAGCTTGTTGATCCGAAACCGCTGGATTGTCGTCATTGGGGCAATTTTTATTCAGCTGGCCCTGGGTGCCATTTACTCCTGGTCGGTCTTTACCAAACTACTGACGGAGGCCGACGGGCTTTACCGGTTTTCTGTTACCGAAGCGGCCTGGGTGTTCTCTGCCGGGTTGGCCACCTTTGCCGTCGTCATGGTGCTGGCGGGGAGATGGCAGGCTAAGGCCGGCCCTCGTATCGTATCCCTGTCCGGAGGGCTGTTACTGGGGTTAGGCTATATTCTGGGCGGTTTTCTGGGATCAACCTTTTGGGCACAGTTGGGCTTCATTGGCGTGTTGGGCGGCGCCGGTATCGGGTTGGCCTACGTCGTGCCGATTGCGGTAGGAGTGAAGTGGTTCCCGGACAAGAAGGGCCTGATCACTGGACTGGCGGTGGCCGGCTTCGGTTTTGGGGCTACCATTTGGGTGAAGCTGGCGGGGTCCTGGTTCGGCGGCCTGTTGAATACCGCTGAAGTATTTGGCCTCCCGCCGGTCCAGAGCGTGTTTGTCCTTTACGGCATCGCTTTTACCGTCCTGGTATTTCTGGGCAGCCTGGTGATGGTTAACCCGCCCGAGGGATACGTTCCGGAAGGATGGGCGCCACAGGAGTTATCGGACAAAAACGGTAATTCCGGTGTTGAATATACCTCCCGTATGATGTTGCGAACTCCTCAGTTTTACATGCTGTGGTCGGTATTCATCTTCTCTGCTTTGGCGGGGCTTATGGTCATCTATTGCATCAAATTATTTGGCCTGGATGCCCTTTCTCACCAAGGAATTGCCGATGCCGGGGCCATTACCGGTACGGCTATGGCCTGGTATGCCATATTCAACGGGCTGGGCCGGATCGCCTGGGGAGGCGTTTCGGACCGTATCGGGCGGAAGGCGGCCATTATCACCATGACGGTATTTCAGGGCGTGATCATGCTGGCCATGTATCACGGTTTCATTTATTTTGGCCTGTCTCTGGGATTCGTCATTGCGGCCTCTATTGTCGGATTTAACTTTGGCGGCAACTTTGCGCTGTTTCCGGCCATCACTGCCGACTTCTTCGGCAACAAGCGGGTGGGCAGCAATTATGGCTGGATGTTTACGGCCTATGGCATTGCCGGTATTGCCGGGCCGATGTTGGCCGGCCTGTTCAAGGATGCTGCTGAAAACAGCTTAGACCCCAAGGTATGGATGGCCCCCTTTATCATTGCGGGCCTTGCCTGCCTGGCCGGAGCACTTATTATGACGCTGGCGCAGCCTCCCCGCCCCGAACCGGGACAATATGAAGGCCAAAAGCAAAAGCCTGAGCTTTCAGCCAAAAAGCTAGAACGGGTAGCCGCCTGAACTTTAAGCATCCGGGAAAAATCATTAACATTTTTTTAGCACTTGCCGCCAGCCCGCGCTGTCAGCGGGTTTGCCGGTCACTATTTTAAGCCTGAATGCAGGAAAAGCAAAATTTCCTATAAAATCTATAGAGAAAGTATTATTTTTGTCCGGCTCATTCTCCCAATGCTGTTTCGGCAGTTTAAGGGCCGGGAAGGAGAGTGGGGGTAGCGCGGTATTCATTTTTTATTTACTTTTGCCCCCACGATCACTTCTTTGAAAAGAATGATTTTATAAAGAAGGGTGGAGAGACCGGGCTCTGCGAAACCCTGGCAACCATGCCTCTTGGTATAAGGTGCCAAATCCCGCCAATATTTTTGGAAAAATAAAATCACAGACCATGATTTCCAAGAACACGGCTCATTTCTCTTTTGTTACTCCTTCGGTATTGCAACCTGCCAATGCATCGGCCCTTTCCTGTTGCATTTTCTCCCGAATGTGTTGTTGTTGATTTACCCTTTGTCGGCGTTGCCGCCAGGCTCGGCCAACTTCCGGTTTTGATCAAACAAAACCGAGCTGTGCTAACGTCGCCTGTCCTTTCTCATGATTACCTGGCAATTTGAACAACGAACTCAATTCTATCACCTTTAAACTATATTATCGGCCATGTCCAATTTGAAATTTGAAACCCTGCAACTTCATGCAGGCCAGGAAGAAGTAGAAGGCACCACCCGCTCACGTGCAGTGCCCATCTATCAAACGACGTCTTATACCTTCAAGGACTCCGAGCACGGGGCCAACCTCTTTGCACTCAAGGAATTCGGAAATATCTATACCCGGATCATGAATCCCACCACGGATGTTTTTGAGAAGCGGGTAGCCGCTTTGGAGGGTGGAGCGGCGGCGTTGGCTGTCGGTTCCGGGCAGGCTGCCCAATTCATTGCGCTGTCCAATATCCTGGGAGCAGGAGACAACCTGGTGTCGAGCGCCAACCTTTACGGCGGCACCTACAACCAGTTTAAGGTAAATTTCAAACGCCTTGGTATCGAGGCCCGTTTTGTTGCCGACGAATCTCCGGCAAGCTATGAAAAGCTGATCGATGAGAATACCAAGGCGATTTACCTGGAGGCCATCGGGAACCCGAGCTTTAATGTCGCCGACTTCGAAGGCATAGCGGCAGTGGCGCGCAAACATGGCGTTCCGCTGGTGGTGGACAATACCTTCGGTGCCTGCGGGTACTTGTTCCGCCC
Organism: Lewinellaceae bacterium; assembly: GCA_020636405.1. GTDB lineage: Bacteria > Bacteroidota > Bacteroidia > Chitinophagales > Saprospiraceae > JACJXW01. The sequence continues at coordinate 2,767,559 of JACJXW010000004.1, forward strand.
GTTGGAGCACGGCGCCAATGTAGTTGTTCAATCTGCTACGAAGTGGATCGGCGGCCACGGTACCTCTATCGGCGGCGTGATCGTCGACGGTGGCAACTTCAACTGGGGGAACGGCAAGTTCCCGCAGTTTACCGAACCCTCCGAAGGCTACCATGGCCTGAAGTTCTGGGATGTGTTCGGCGAGGACGGCCCCTTCGGCAACATCGCGTTCATCATCCGGGCAAGGGTAGAAGGCCTGCGCGACTTCGGCCCGGCCCTTAGCCCTTTCAACGCTTTCCTGCTCCTTCAGGGGCTGGAAACGCTTTCTCTTCGGGTTCAACGCACAGTGGACAATGCCCTGGCTCTGGCCCAGTGGCTGGAAAACCATCCGAAGGTAGAACACGTGAACTATCCGGGGCTGGAGAGCCATCCCACTCACGCACATGCGAAAAAATACCTGCGCAACGGCTTCGGCGGCGTACTCTCCTTTACCATTAGAGGCGGTAAGGAGAACGCTACACAGTTTGTGGACAGCCTGAAACTGGTCAGCCACCTGGCCAATGTCGGCGATGCCAAAACGCTGATCATTCAGCCTTCGGCAACAACCCACCAGCAACTCACCGAGGAAGAGCAGCGCGCCGCCGGCGTACTGCCCAATCTGCTGCGGGTCTCCGCCGGCATCGAACACATCGATGACATCAAAGCGGATCTTGAGCAGGCTTTCGCCAAAATAGGCGCCGGCCGGCCGGAATTGGTTTAATTGAAACGGCTTGGGGAGAGGGGAATGGTTATATTTCTGTAAGGTTATTTTGTTTGATTTGACGGGCCGTATTTCACAATCGGGCCATATAACAATTCAGCAATACAGCAATACTCAAATATAACACCCCTTCCCACCCTTGCCCCAAAAAGATCTATCGTGAAATTCTTGAACACCACCGCCCCCTTCGCTTTGGAAAGCGGAGCATCCCTGGCCGAACTGAAGATTGCCTACACCACCTACGGGCGATTGTCGCCCCGGCAGGATAATGTCGTTTGGATCTGCCATGCCCTTACCGCCAACTCGGAAGCGGAGGAATGGTGGCCGGGGCTGGTCGGCAAAGGAAAATTGTTTGATCCTGAGCACCACTTCATTGTTTGCGCCAATATTCTGGGGTCCTGTTACGGGAGCACCAATCCGCGGAGCATTGACCCCCTTACCGGGCAGCCCTATGGGCGGGAATTCCCCCTTGTAACCATCCGGGATATGGTGCGCGCCCACCAGTTGCTGCAGGCTCATTTGGGGATCGAGCGTATTCGCCTGGCCATCGGAGGCTCAATGGGCGGCCAGCAGGTGCTCGAATGGGCGGTGACGGACCCCGGCCTCTTTGAGAATATCTGCGTGTTGGCTTCCAATGCTCAGCATTCCCCATGGGGGATTGCCTTCAACGAGGCCCAGCGTATGGCGATCGAAGCCGACCCAACGCTGTATGACGACAATGAAGAGGCAGGGCGCCGGGGGCTGGAAGCTGCCCGTGCCATTGCCATGCTTTCCTACCGCAATTACCGCACCTATCAGCAGTCGCAACAGGAGGAGGAACCCTTAAAGCTTGACGATTTTCGTGCCAGCTCCTATCAGCGCTATCAGGGATATAAACTGCATCAGCGCTTCGACGTCCTTTCTTATCTGAGCTTGAGCAAAGCAATGGACAGCCACAATCTGGGGAGGGGCAGGGGCAGCCACGAGAAAGCCCTGGCGCAAATTGAGGCCAATGCCCTGGTCATCGGCATTCAATCGGATGTGCTCTTTCCCGTTGAAGAACAAGCTTTTATCGCTAACCACATTACACGCGCCCGCCTGGAGCTCATCGACAGCATTTATGGACACGATGGGTTCCTGATCGAAAGCGAGGCGATCGGAAGGCTGGTGCGCCCCTTTTTGGAAGGCAAGGCATACCTGAATGGCCATGCCAAGTATACTTTACGGCAAAGAAAACAGAATGGGTTCGGTTACCTGGTCAAACCTCCGCTACCGGGTACCGAGCGGTTCTGACCATTATTGAAAAATCAAAGCAACTAATCCTAAATCTCCTTATTTTTGTTAGTGATGGCCTTCAAGCGCTAATTTCCCAATAGCGCTTGAATTAAAGAGCTCAATTTAAGGGGCAATGGGAAATTGCCCCTTAAAGATGGCCTTCAAGCGTTAATTTCCCATTAGCGCTTGAATTATTGTAAATATTTCTGTCCGACTACTAATGATATTCATTTCCAAACCAAAAACTTACACATTATGTCTCTCAGACTTGGAGATATTGCTCCCAACTTTAAAGCCAAAACAACCGAAGGCGAAATTGATTTCCATGAATGGCTGGGCAACAGCTGGGGCGTGCTCTATTCTCACCCCGCAGACTTTACGCCAGTCTGTACCACAGAGCTGGGCCGCACCGCCGCGCTTAAAGAAGAGTTCGCTAAACGCAACTGTAAGGTTATCGCCCTGAGTGTCGACCCGCTCGACTCGCATCATGAATGGGTGAAAGACATCGAGGAGACTCAACACGTTACCATGAATTTCCCCATCATCGCCGATGAGGACCGCAAGGTGGCTATGGCCTACGATATGATCCATCCCAACGCCACCGAAAAGTTCACCGTGCGTTCTGTCTTCGTGATCGACCACAATAAGAAAGTACGCATGACCCTTACTTACCCGCCCTCAACAGGGCGTAACTTCCACGAGATCCTGCGGGTGATCGATTCCCTGCAACTGACCGATAACTACAGCGTTGCTACGCCGGTAGACTGGGAACAGGGACAGGATGTAGTGATCTCTCCTTCTGTAACCAATGAGGAAGCCGACAAGAAATTTCCGAAGGGATACAAGCAGATCAAACCCTACCTGCGTATGACCCCACAGCCGAACAAATAGGTTGATTGGGTTGATTGGGTTGATTGGGTTGATTCTTAAAACACAGTTAGAAAAAAAACAATCAACCCAATCTTCTTACTCAACCAATTCCCTGCCCCCGGAAAAGTGACGGATGTCACATCAAAAAGCTCACCCCTGCCTTATCTTTGGCCCTGGAATGACAACATTCCCGCTCTTTTTGTATTTATCGTATTCAAATTAATTTTTCAGAATGAACTACTGGCAGGAATTTGTGGATGGCTACCGGGGCTACGCCCGCTACCTTTGGCACGAAGTCACCCATCCGGACTGGCACAATTACTTTTACTGGCTTCTACTGGTGTCCGCCTTTTTTTTCGCCCTGGAGCTCCTATCGCCCTGGCGCAAAGGCCAGCCCCGGTTCCGGAAGGATTTCTGGCTGGACTTCTTCTACATGTTCTTTAATTTTTTCCTCTTTTCCCTGGTCATCTACAACGCCGCTTCCGACGTTGTGGTGGTATTCTTCAACAATATCATCGAGTCGGCCACCGGCTTTGACCTGCAAGCTTCCAACCCGTTGCGTGCTGCTCCACTCTGGCTGATCCTCATCGTCGGGTTCTTCGTCCGCGATTTTGTACAGTGGTGGACGCACCGCCTGCTGCACCGGGTACCCGCCCTGTGGGAGTTCCATAAAGTGCATCATTCGGTAGAGCAGATGGGCTTTGCAGCCCACCTGAGATATCATTGGATGGAAACGATCGTGTACCGCTCCATCGAATACATTCCTCTGGCACTGCTGGGGGTAGGCCTTTACGACTTCTTTATCATTCACATTTTCACCCTGGCAGTAGGGCATTACAACCATTCCAACATTTCGGTACCCGGATACATTACCGGCGGGGTAGTGGGGCTGCTCATCGGCACCGCCATTGCAACCGGTGGATTTGAGATCCACCTGCTTTCCAGCCCTGCACTCTGGCAACAGCTTGGCGTCGTGGCCCTGAGCGCCGCCGCCGGCAGCTTGCTGCTGGGCCCCTTCATGAAAAAGATCTTCAACAGCCCCGAGATGCACATCTGGCACCATTCCTACGATTTGCCGGAGGGCCACCCGCACGGCATTAACTTCGGCATTACCCTGGCGATGTGGGATTACCTGTTCGGCACGGCCGTCATTCCTCACAACGGACGGGACATCCGGCTCGGATTTCCGGGAGTGGAACAGTTCCCACAGGGCTTTCTGGGGCAGGCCACCTATGGGTTCGGACACCAGAAAGAAGAGCTTCCCCCGGCAGGGAAAGCTCCTTCCGGGGGAACGGCGCCGGCGAGGTAAACAGGCTTGTTAATGGCCTACACCTTCACCAGCTTCTCAGGTAAAAACTAAAGCGAACCTATGCATACCAACGATCCCGCCGGAAAGCTCAGGCTCAAAACACTTTTTCTGTTCTGTGTTGTGGGCGCTCTGGCAAGCTGCACCGCACCCACCCCCTTTCAGGAACTGCTCGAAAACCACGGCCGGCAGTACGATCTGCTCATTCGCAACGGCAGGGTGCTGGAGGGACTGGATAGCCTGGCCCGCCCTGCCGACGTTCTCACCCGGAACGACACAATATTGTTTATAGGGGAAGTAGACACTGCGGCTATTGTCGTGGGGCAGGTGATCGACGCTACCGGCAAATATGTCACTCCCGGCTTCATCGATACCCATGCTCACGGCGATCCCCTTGAAACGCCGGGTTTTGAGAACTTCCTCGCTATGGGGGTTACCACCATTTGCCTGGGGCAGGACGGCGACAGCCCTGAATACGAAGACATCCGCCCCTGGATGGAAAAGGTGGACAGCATAGGGCCCGGCGTGAACGTTGCCCTGTTCGCCGGCCACGGCACCTTGCGGCAACTCAGTGGGGCAGGGTACAAACCGGTGCCGGAGCCGGCAGAAATAGCCAGAATGGAGGCCTTGCTGATCGATGCTTTGGACGCCGGTTGCTTCGGGATGGCGACCGGGTTGGAGTACACTCCCGGCACCTATGCAGGCGATGAAGAGCTGGCTGCCCTGGCGAAGATCGTTGGCGCCAGAAATGGCCTGGTGATGAGCCACGTACGCAATGAGGACAACGACGCTATCGAAAACTCCATTCGGGAACTGCTTCGCCAGGGGCGGTACTGCAACGTGCAGGTTTCCCATCTCAAGGTCGTGTACGGCAAGGGAGCGGAGCGGGCGGAGGAGGTGCTTGCCTTGCTGGATAGCGCCAGGAGCAACAGCGCCTACACCGTCACTGCCGATATCTACCCCTACACCGCCAGCTATACCGGCATCGGCATCGTATTCCCCCAATGGGCAAAGCCGCCTGCTGATTATGAAGAAGTGAAGCGGGAAAGGAAGGAAGAATTATTAAATTTCCTCAGGGAAAAGGTTATGGCCCGCAACGGGCCGGAAGCCACTCTTTTCGGTACGGAACCTTATGCAGGGAAAACCCTGGCGGAAGTAGCAGCTGAGCAGGGCCGGCCATTCGAGAATGTATTGCTGGATATTGGCCCCGGCGGTGCTTCCGGCGCTTATTTCGTCATGGATGAGGCCTTGCAGGGCCGGCTGTTGGAGGACCCGCATGTGATGATCTGTTCGGACGGAAGCCCTAACATGCACCACCCGCGGGGCTACGGTAGTTTTGCTAAGATCATTGAACAATACGTGCAGGAGGAGCAGCGCCTTTCCCTGGCTGAAGGGGTGCGGAAGATGACGAGCCTGCCGGCGCAGGTGCTGGGGTTGGAAAACAGGGGTTTGCTCCGGGCAGGTTACCATGCGGATATTTTAATATTCGACCCCCAAAAAATAAGGGCGCGGGCGACTTTTAGCGAACCTCATCAGCTGGCGGAAGGGATGGAATGGGTGATCGTAAACGGCAAAACAGCCTTCCACCAGGGGCAGTTGGTGCGCAAGGAGGGCAAGGTGCTGAAGAAATGAGCCATTTAATGCTCCATTCTGTCCATTAATTGCTGGATCTGGCCTTCCGCATCGATGCCCAGTTCCTTCCCGGATACCCAATCCAGGTAAGTGTAAAGCAGGCTTCGGTTGCTCTTCAGAAGCTGATCGGATTGTACGGCCAGCAGGGCGAGCGCTTCCAGAATGCCCTCCTCCTTTTCCGGATTTTCGGTGCTGTACTGAATGAGTTCGGGGATCAGTTCGTGGTCATTCACCCAGTAATTTTCCAGTTCCTCCCGGGCGCGTTCCCGGGTGATCGCATCCGGGGCGAAGAGCCGGACGATCAGTTTCTGGCGGTTGTTGAGCACCGGGGCATCAAAATCGGCCTTGGCAGGGGCGTCCGGTTCGAAATGGGCCTCCTCCGCGGGCAGGCTATCCGGAGCATAACCTTCGGCTTCGTCTGTTAGGTTTCCTTCCTGCTCCGTTTCATTGGTTGATACGTCATCAGAATAAGGGCTTTCTTCAGCCTGCTCTTCCGCCTCATCGTAGAAGGGGTATTCTTCATAATCATCCTCCAGGGCATAGGCAGAGTCTATCATTGCTCCGGTGAAGACAGCGGTTGAGAAAAGGCTCACTGCCCATAGCCCCAGGATGGCTAGCCAGTTAGGCCAGGCCCATTTCCCGGCAGTAATCCGGGTATTTCTGTTCTTTAGCTGGCGCCGCAGTCCGTAAAAAATAAAAACCAGCACCGGTGTCAGCGCCAAGCCTATTCCGATAGATTCATTCATGGAGAATCCGAACCAGAACAGGGCGCCGGCCAGCAGGAGAATGGCGGTAGTGTAAAGGAAGAAAGCAATCCGGTAGTTGCCGTTTTGGGCCTGCTGCCGCCCTGAGATAAAGGCGGTTGGCAAGGCCAGTGCAAACAGGACGCCAAGGCTGGTGTCTCCTAGAATGGCCACCATTAGGAAAAGTATACCCGCAACCGGCACTGCGTAGGTAGTAAAAGAAATGTACTGCCTACGCCTGAAGTAAGATCTGCTCCGGCGGATGATGGCCCACAACAGCACTGCGATAGCCAGTATCCCCAACAAGCCTGCTATCGAGTCTCCGTAACCATTATCAACAGTTGCACCATAAACGGCCCAGAAAATAGAGGACACAAAGCCAACCGGCAATAAAAGCCAGTGGTAAAAGGCCTTGAAGTTACCTGCCCGGTAAGCCTGGATGAGCCGGTGGATGGGGTAACCGATCAGGGCGCCGCCGGCAATGGGTATCAAAATTCCGGTAAGCAGCGCATCCCAATTCACCTGTTTGGCATTCTCTATGCGGAGGAAGATCATTAATCCGTACAGGACGAAAAAACCGACCGCCACGAAAATGATAAGAGTGCCGTATTTCGGCAGGTGGTTGATCCAATACTTCAGTTGTTGCGACAACGGTTGGCCTTTCTGTGCCTTTTGAAGCTGGCTCAGTTTCTTCCTGAAACCATAAATTCCAATGGCCAGCAGGGCCAGGGTAGCCCCGGCGATACTGTAGAAAACAGCCTTTCGGATATCAGGGACGTAACTGCCTTCGATCCACAGCAAGGCCAGGATCAGAGAGAACAAGGAAAAACCGACAAAATAAGAAGCGGGCTCCAGGTACTTCTTCTCCTGGATGGCCCGGATGATGAAGTCTGCATAATACAGGAGGATAAAGATCAGGGAGGCCAGCAATACCCTCAGGGCCCACCATTTTGCGGTGTCCGTGGAGCCGGGGATCTCATCCATGAATGTGGTTAGTTCATAATCTCGCTTTTCGGAAAGGAACAGCTCATAATCGTTGCTCCAATTTCTGATCTCCTGGTCGTCGGGATGCCAGAAAAAGACTTCATCTGACTTTTCACTGATCAGAAAATAGTCATCCGAAGTGAATACCTGCCCGTTAAATCCAGGCTGATATCCGTTTTGGAATCGGTAGGCATTGGTTCGTTCACCGCTGGGCGTAAAAAGCTCAAGGGCATCGGGAGATTGGCGGACGATGTATTTCCCGCCGGGCGAGAGCCATACCTGTGAAGCCCCCCGGTGCAGGGGGTTCTTGGAATTGGCCGCCTCAATGGTGGCCATTTGGGCGTCATTGGGGAGGGCTCCCCTGTTTTGGGGAATAATAGACGCCACCCCGGCCTGCAGTGCCGTGGCATACTGTCCGTCCCGGCTGATGGTGGCATCGTACAACCGGCCGTTGGGGCACTCGAAAGACACTTTGGGCTGCTTTTCCCGCTGATAGTCCCAGAAGACGATTCGGGCCTTGATGGGTTGCTCTCCTTTTTTGTTTTTGCTGGAGGAAACAAAGCTCTTAAGCCAGTTGAAGACTCCCCCAATGCGAGGAGATGGCGCTCTGCTCTCCAGTCCGATAACCAGATATCCCTCATTCTCGTGGAAGCGCGCCATGGCAATTCGGGTGGCTGCCGGCAGAGTAGTGTCCTGAGTTGGCGAATAAGTAAACTGAGCGGACTGGGGATTGCCGGGTTGCCAGGTTATCACCTTTACGGTATCTTCGGAAACAGTCAGCAAGCGGTACCCGTCGTTCGAAAAGGAATAGCTGCTGATGTTTTCATGATAATAAGTAGCCACCAGGTTTCCATCAAGGCCACAGATGAAGGCCCACTCATTCGTCATGGCAAATATATGCTGGTGGTTGGGGCTTATGGCCAGGTCCAGGAGCCCCGCCTGCGCCGGCAGCAGTGAAATGGCCTCTAGCTGGCCTCCATTGGCATTTAGCAGGACCAATTCCTGAGAAGTATCAACCGCTAAAAAACGGTTTTCGGAAATCGCCTGAAAGTACAACAGGGCCCTGTCGATGCCCAGGCTATCCGGGCTCTTGCCTGGCTGGCTGGGGTCCCATGTCCGGATGTTATTATACCCGCTCCATGCCAGATTGGTCTTTCTCAGAGGGATTTCTCTGTCGGTTCCAAGATAGTCGAGCTTTCCGCTGACCGCATCCCACCAATCCCTTTTTTTAATTTCCGAGTAGCGCTTGCTGTCCAGCAGGCGGCTTCGCTCATTCATCAGGGCAAAAGAAAATAGAGAATCCACCCTTATTGGAGTGAAGGAAAGCAGGGTATCGGAATCCGAGGTGTTTACATTCAGTGTGTATTCTCCATCGAGATCAAAAGGGAGCATCATTCCATATTCCTCCAGGAATTCGGTTTCGGTATAGCTGCGGCCATACTCATCGACCAGTTTGCCGGCCAAAAAGTCGTAATACCCCAGGTAGGTATAATTTTGGTTGGATTCCGGTGCTGCTTGTCCATATTCATCTATGGGAGGGGCATAAACCAGCATCCACGGCCCATCGACCAGTTCTCCATCCGCAATGTACCGGGGCTCCCGGTAGTAGTAGGAAATGGCCTGGACCTTATTGCCGTCTGCTGACAAGCCTACTTCCAACTTTAAGGAGGGGTCATTGGCAGGCCCACCCAGATGTATGGTTTGTTCACGCCCGGCTTCTGTCCAGTACTTTACCAGGCTATCTTTGTAATGGACGAGAAAGGGGCCGGTTGAAGAACCATAATCCAGGGCGTCTATCTGGCCTCCCGGTTTCAGGGAAAAGGAAAGTGGGCCCGATTTGCCCTCCGCGCCTCTATTCGGGTCTTTACCATACAGGTTGTACAGGTTATTCACCACATCCACTCTTCGGGTAGGGTTTTTATTGTAGGCAAATTGGCCCAGCTGAATGGCGTTTTCCAGATTATCCGGATTTTTGTCTTGTTCGATCAGTGAAGCATCCAGCGCTTTGCTGACCACCTGCTCATTGAGCTGTTCGTTCACCGAAACGGACAGGGCTGCGGCGAGAATGGAGAGGGCCAGGATGAACAACCCCCCCACGATACCTGCCTTTGCCCATGCCCGGCGCTGACGCAGCCGCTTATCCCGTTCTATACGGCTGATCTGGAGGAGTGCTCTTTCCCGGCTATTCAGGTTTCGCATGCCTTTCTTTCCATTCCAGACAACATCCAGGTCGTTGTCATTCAGGCGCAGTTTTCGGAGGGCTTCCTCTTCTTCGGCTCTTTCCAGGTCGGGTTTCTTAACCTCCAGGATGCGCGCAGACCGCTGGCCCAGCTTATCAGAGCGGTCGTATTCCCGGCGCACAACGGGCGCCAGCGTGTCATGGGGCAGGCTGGTATATCCGCGGCCCTCGTCATTCAACAGGAAAATTTCAGGGCTCTTGAGCTTTTTGATCAGTTCCTCGACAAAGCCTTGGGGGTGGCCGTACTCCTCTTCCTCTTCGAGGTGCCGGTATCGGGGCCAAATATCGTTTTTAAAATCCCGCCGCCGGGAGGTGCCCAGCTCCGTGACGTGAAACTGCAACATATCCAGCACCAAGCCGGATTCTACGGCCTCAGGCTTCCATTTCCGGACCGCTTCCATCTGTTCCCAGAAATATTTTTCCATCTCCTTGCCGCCGCCCTGGGTTTCGTTGTAGGCCTCAACGCTAAAGTGGGCGGAATTTTTATCCGGGTCATAGGTGTGTTCCCACAATTTGGTCAACATCAACTGCAGGACCGGCGCCACCGCGCTCCTGCTTTTCAGCAGGTCGCTGGCGATCCTTTCGGGGAGCCCTTTTTCGACGGTGAGGTTGTAGTAGTTGATGCCTCTTAGCCTTGGCAGTTCCCGGAAGATTTCTTCAATGTCCCCACTTCTCAGTTGTTCGAGGAATACGGTGCTGGGAGACAGCTCGTAGTCCTGGCTGCGCGCCAGTATCTTGGCGTTGAACTCTTCGCGGTAGCCCAGGATGATCTTTCCTTTTATTTTTTCCCGCTTATCCGTCGCTGGCCGGACGAAAATGCCTTTGAGCACCCTTAGCAGCTCTTCCAGTTCCTTTTCCAATGTGGGGTTGGGTTGGGTGATGGCCTCTTCCACCTGATCGAGGATGAGGATCACTTCCCTGCCCGTTTCCTTTTCCAATTTTATCCAGGCTTTGCGAAGCCGTGCGCCGGCCTGTTTGTCCAGGGTGAGCCCCCCGTTGGCATTTTCCTGGTATAAACCGTGGTGCCCCTGCTTTCCGGGTTTATACGCCCGGATGGCCCTGTAACGGTCGATGATAGACCGAAATGTATTGGCGGCCTCTTCTTCCAGTTCGCTGGCAATGGCCTCAATTTTTTCCAGTTTTTCCAGGTTGGGGTCTTCCTCCGGTTCATCGGTTGGCTCCTCCTCTTCCGATTGTTCCTCCGGACGATAGGAGAGCATTTTTGCGAGCGTTCGGACCAGCCCTTCTTCCTGGTCGCGGCGCATGTAAAGGACCTCAAAGCGCTTGCTGCCGTCTTTGTTTTTGGCGGCGTCCAGCCGGGGCCGCAGGCCGGCGTCCAGCAGGGAAGATTTGCCGGCGCCCGATTCTCCGTACAGCATGATGATGGAGGGCGCGTTGCGCTCATTGACCTTCAGCCAGAGGTCGCGAATGTATTTGGAGCGGCCGAAGAAGATCTCGGCGTGCCTGGCCTCGTAGGGTTTCAGAAAAAGGAAAGGGCTGGCCGGCAATTGCGTTTTATCGAGAGGCGGTAAGTTGAAAAGCGGGTTTTTGGATATTTCGGGCAGGTTCCAGTTCTTGAAATCCACTGCGGCGGCGTTGTCTCTAAACGATTCTTCCCAGGGGAAGCTGTCCGCCGCTTCTTCGGGGAGGACGATGCCACGGTTTTTTTCGGTAGCCTTTACCGTATCTTCCGCTTCCTGGACCGATTCGACCTCGTTTTTTGCATCTGCCCAGGCGCCGGCCATGGTTAGCCCGTTGGCCAGGCCCGTATAAAAACGGGTAGCTACCGTAAGGGCGGCATCATCTTTTATGGAGGTGGAGGTGCCGATGACGATGGGCACACCGCGATCGGTCAGGGCCTTGGCCAGCCGTTCGGTAGAGCATCCGTTCAGGAAAACCAGTTTCAGGTTCTCCTGGTTTTCCCTCATGGCCAGGATGTTCACGAGCCCATCGCCTTTGGCAACCTGGCGCTTGCCGTCCAGGCCTTCCAGGAGCAGTTGGTAGCCGTCGGCGTGGCCGCCATAATGAATGATGGCGATGCGGTTCTTATACTCGTCGCTACTGAGAACATCCAGAAAGGTCTTTATAGAAACGTTCTGCCGGACGACCGGCTTGTCGCAGAGGCCGTTGCGGTAGGCTTCGTTGAGTATGCTTTCCAGCTGCTCTCTTTCCTTGACGATGTTGTCCAGGCGCCGTTCAGCTTCATACTCATTGGCAAATGCCAGAAAGACGACGGGTTTTTCGCTGTTCATAGTTTTAGGGTTAATGGGTACCTGAGGATATATTTGCAGGCTGTTCCAATGGTTACCTCCGAACCTACGCTATGCCGCAACGAATCCGTATATTTCCCCCCTCGCTAAGCGAAGGGCAGGCCTTACCCATAATAAAGTTAATTAAAATGGCCTGATTTAGTCGTTTTTGTCTCCAGATAAAATGCTAACGGAATGAGCTTACCCGTCGACCATCTCATATATGCCGCTCCAACGTTGGAAAGTGGTATGGACACCATTGAGGCCTTACTGGGCGCCCGGCCCGTTTACGGCGGGCAACACCAGGGGCGCGGGACGCACAATGCGCTCCTGAGTTTAGGACCCGATGTGTACCTGGAAGTCATCGCTCCCGACCCGGCCCAGTCCGAGGTGCCCCGCCCGCTCTGGATAGCTGCCGATAGCGTGACGGCGCCCCGCCTGATCTATTGGGCTGCTAAATCCAATAATCTGGAAGCACTGGTGGAAAAGGCCCGCGGCCAAGGGCTGGAACTGGGCCAGGTGTCATCCGGAAACCGCTCCCGGCCAGACGGGCAGTTGCTGCACTGGAAGTTGACCGACCCCCGGGCCAACCCGGCGGATGGCATTCTGCCCTTTTTCATCGATTGGGAGGATACGCCCCACCCGGCGCGCAGCTTGCCCCGAGGGGGGGCATTCGTGTCACTGGAGGCCCGGCACCCGGAACCGGAAAGCGTAAATGCCATGATGCAGGTGGTGGGCCTGGGCCTGAACGTGCAGCACGGCCAGGAGCCTGCCCTGTTCGCTCGTATCCAAACCCCTACGGGGGTAGTGGTTGTCACTTAATTTACAGTGTACTTAGGGCCGGAGAAAAATATTACCTTTATTCGATCGTTCATTGCACCGTTGCCTTTTATGAGAAGTGCGTATAATACTGGGGGCTGCAGGGGATATGGAACGCAAGTGTACGCGGGTTTGGCGAATTGCGCGGATCGTGGTTCCCCAATAGACTGGCATTTGCGCAGCTTTGAGACAGAGACGAATCCCCGCCTTCGCCAAGCTCCGAGCGGGCAGGGACGAATGCACGAATGCACGAATCCCCCGCCTTCGCATAAAGCTGCGGCGGGCAGAGACGAATCCCGAATCAACGAATAACGAATCCCCCGCCTTCGCATAAAGCTACGGCGGGCAGAGCCGAATCCCGAATCAACGAGTCACGAATCAACGAATCCCTTATGCCCAATCCCCGCAAAGTCCTCCTCATCGACCCTGCTCACCCCTACCTGGTGGAGCATCTGGTGCAGCTCGGTTACGAAGTAGACGATCATCACGATACCCCTCTGGATGAGCTTCAACCTCTGCTGGGGGGCTATTTCGGCATGGTCATCCGCAGCCGGTTCACGCTGGATGAGGCGTTCCTCGATCGTTGTACAAGCCTTAAGTTTATCGCCCGCATGGGCATCGGGCTGGAGCACATCGACGTGCAATACGCCAAAGGCCGGGGCATTCTCGTGCTCAACTCGCCGGAGGGCAGCCGTGATACGGTGGCCGAACACACCATGGGTTTTATCCTGAGCCTGCTCAACCACATCAATCGCTCCAACTTGCAGGTGCGCAAAGGACAATGGATCCGCGAAGGCAACAAAAGCTATGAATTGCGGCACCGTACGGTAGGCATCATCGGCTATGGCAATATCGGCAGTGCAGTGGCCCAGCGCCTCAACAGCTTTGGCTGCCGGGTGATCGCATACGATAAGTTCAAAACCAACTTCGGCGGCGTGCTGGCCGAAGAGGTAAGCTTGGAGACGGTATTCCGGGAGGCGGATATCGTTACCCTGCACATTCCGTATGAAGACTATAACCACTATTTTGTCAACCGCCGGTTTCTGGGCAGCTTTCGCAAGCCCGTTTTCCTTGTCAACACTTCCCGGGGGCTGGTGTTGGAGACGGATGCTTTGGTGGAGAGCCTTCAATCGGGCAAGGTGTTGGGCGCCGCCCTCGATGTGATCGAGTACGAAGAACAGTCATTCAATAAGCTGGAATTAGAAAACCTTCCGGAGCCTTTCCAGTATTTGCGCCGGGCAGATAATGTGATCATTACTCCTCACATTGCCGGCCTGTCACATGAAGTGATGGGAGCGCACGCGCGGGTGCTGATAGAAAAAATAGAAGCGGCCTTTCCCTGACGCTATGACAATTATCATTTACTTTTTCCTTCTCTTGGCTTACATTTCCTGAGCAAAGGGCTTAGCGTAGCCTGTCTTATAAATCATCCCTCCGGGAACTTTCCTCACGCTTCATTGCAATAATCACAAACCGAAGTCATGAAAAGGGAGGCATTTTCGGGTGTAATGGTGGCGGTAGCCTTCGCCATATTGGCCAGTGGCTGTAAACCAGACCTCACGGCCGTAAAGGCCACGGTGAATTGGAACAACGCAGAGCAATCGGCCAGCATTACCATAAAGAACCGTGGTATGGTAGCGGCAGCGGCCTTTGACCTGCAGGTCATCCTCGAAGAGCAAGATCCCGCAACCGGGCCTGAGATCGTACATTCGATAACCGTCAACGGACTGGCAGCCGGTGAAAGCCTTGAATTCAGGAACCTGAGCCTTAGGCACCTGCTCCGGCCGGAAAACGACTGCCTGGGCAGGGTAGCCGAAGTGGTGGTGTTTATCGACCCTGTAAACGCAATCCAGGAATGGAATGAAGGCAATAATCGCAAGGCCGTCAAAGTTCCTGCTGCGGTGGTCGACTGCGGTGAAATGGTGCGCTTCGAGAGCCTTGCCATGGGCATTGAGTTTACGCCCATTAGCCATATTGCTTCGGATGGGGTTGGGTTCGCCATCCGGGCGTTGCCCGATGGCGGTGACTTCGCCACCATCCGCCGCGGCCTGCCCGTTGGCAATGGCCAGGTAATATGGCTTAAGAATGTGTGGCTGGAGCCCAAATTGTGTATGCCCCGCCACTATATCGCCTTTGATGTCGGCTACTACGGCGGGGCGGTCTACCTGGAAGTAAATGGCGATACGGGCGCCAGCCCCTATCCGGATATAGCGGCCATTGACGGTATCACCATCGGTGGGGTGGCCATAGATGTGGGCAGCAGCGAGAAGGATACACCGGGAGTGTGGCAATTCAACGGGGTGATCCACAGCATTAAAATTGGAGGCCAGGACCTGGCCATCGACAATATGTTATTCTGGACACAACAAAAAAGAATGTTATGAAACAGGTCACAGATCCTTTATTTGCACTTACAGGGCCGAAAGAAGTCGTCAAGGAAAGAGGTGCGCTCGGCCTGGACGCCGGCGTCAAGTCCGGCATCGCTATGGAATACTGGCTGGAACTGCTCCAGTACCCGGAAGAGAGCGCCCGTAGCCTTTGGCTGAACGTAGACAACCAGTGGCGCCGCCTGCACAGCCCCAATGCCCAGATCCAGAACCAGATAGAAAATGCATTCGCCTTCCCCAAGATGTTCGACGTGCTGGTCTGGTACCAGGAGGAGAAGATCGTGGGTTTGGTGGTGCATTCGAAGAGCTGAGGGAATCCCAAGCCTGTTGAAAAGACAAGTGCCAATAGTGAGGCCTGGGTCAGATGATCTTGTCTTCTTTGGCGTATTCCCTTTGTATGGCGGAAGCCAGATCCTGTTCATTCAGGACGAGAGCTCCTTTAGACAGTAGTTCAAGGCTGGCGTATTGTACAATATTGATGATATTGGAACCAGTGAGTTCGTATTTATGGGCAATCTTTTGCAGGTCGATATCCGGGCCAAGCTGGATTTGGGCGGGGAACGCTTTTTGCCATAAGAGAAGCCGCTCCGGTGCTCTGGGTATCGGAAAGTATACGAGAGCCTGAAAACGGCGGGTGAAAGCGTCATCCACATTGCTGCGAAAATTGGATGCCAGGATAACCAACCCGGGGTAAGACTCGATGCGCTGTAGCAAGTAGGAAACTTCCTGGTTGGCGTATTTGTCATGGGCATCGCGCACGTCGGTACGCTTGCCGAACAAAGCATCCGCCTCATCGAAAAAAAGTATCCAGTCCTTATTGGTCGCTTTCCGGAACAAAGAGGCCAGGTTCTTTTCCGTTTCGCCGATAAACTTGGACACCACCAGCGACAGGTCTACCCGGAAGACTTCCCGGCCGGTAAACTTGCCCAGTAATGTGGCGGTCAGCGTCTTTCCGGTACCCGGCGGGCCGTGGAACAGGGCGCGGTAGCCAGGTTTGAGCACCCGTTTCATGCCCCAGTCCTCCATTAACGTATGGTGGTGTTTTACCCAGGTCTCGATCTCCCTGATCTGGGAGAAAGTAACTTCTGGCAAGACCAGGTCATCCCAGTCCAGTTCAGTATGGAGGTGTTCTGCTGGAAAGCGGTTGTTGAAAGGGGGAGGAGAGACCTTGCCGGTTGTAATGCGTTCCACCCACTCCGGGTCGAGTGCCAGCCGCCCGCTCATGATCGGTTCCCCCTCCGGTACCTGTTCCAGCCAAAGGATACCCTTTCGGGCAAACCAGTGGCCGGAGCTGAACAATTGCTGTGCCTCCAGGCGTTTGGCCAGGTTGTTTCCCGCCAGGATGAACTGTACCGTCTCCCCGGTTGGAAGGATGCCCCGGTGGTTTTGTCCTTTTACGCCTCCAAAGGCAGGAAAATCACCGCCATTGGGAAGGTGCTTTTCTGTTATAGTGTTGAAAAAATCAGGTTGAAGGTGCGGAGCAAGGGCGAGAAGGAAAGTGATGTATTCTTCAAACGAGGGCTTGTACCGGTTGAGGAATTCGGTAAAGGGGGAAGCATCCTGCCGAAAGGAAGGCGCCAGTACCGATTCCTTTTCAGATTGGCCCAAATGCACCTTTAGGCGTCCAATGACAACATCCTTGAGGTAATCCAGGGCCGAAACCAAATTGGTTGCCGCTTCCATTGAAGGTTACTTTTTGTTTAATGCTTTTTCGTAGATGGGGGCGGTGGTTGCATAATAGTCGAAGATGTTCTCCACCTGGAAGTTGCTCAGTTCCATTTTCCCGCCAAGGGAAAGAGGAGTTTTGATGGCGAGAATTTCATCCAGTTCTAAAACCTGATCATGAACTGATCGCCATTCTTCAAAAATTGAATTCGACAAAAAATTAGGCAGTTTCTCCTGAGGAAGCCAGTTCCCAATCAGGTTCATCAACAATAAATTATCATCTGTCCAGTATTTAATAGCAAGGGGGTCCAGCAGGCCAACCCTTGCAACTACTCCCTTTTCATCAGGGCCTTCAATGACCAGAAGGGCGCCGTACGCATTTTTGCCGATAACGCTGCGATTGACTTCACTGCCGATAAGGAATTCCCATTGCTTGAGTATGGAGTTGAAAATGGAAACTTTTGCTCCAAACAGGTACAAAAAGCCATCCATGAACCATCCGGCCCCGATCTCACTTATGATCCTTTCCCAGGAAAGCTGGGAATGCCTTTTGGGGAACCTGATCCCGGTGTTTTCCGGGTGGATCGCAGGGCCGATTTTGTTTAGGAATGCTTCTCCAGCTGCTGACATATTTGGTCTATTATCTTGATAAAGTTACGTTCATTTTCCATACAGGCCAACTTTCTTCCGGATAATTGGGCGGTTTTACATGGTTCTCTAATTGCTCTATATTGATCCGCCATAACGACCCGATACTTGAGTTGACGTTGGAGGACCCTACGTAGGACTTTAAAGAATCCAAGTAGTCCTTCCAAGCTTGCTCATCTGCTTCAGAGGAAGGAGGAGCTGTGCGGCTGATATCCGGGATCTCACCAAATCCACCGGCGATCTGATCCGCATTATGTAAAACGGCTGCTTTTTCAAAAACCAGATCCCAATCTGTGAATTCTGTCCGTAAATCTGCCAATACAGCTGTGATTTCAGTTCTGCGCTTGTTTCTCCAGTTGCTTTCATTTCCGAACCGGTTTGTAACCAGGCTGATGTCTGTAAAACTGGGGCTAAATGCGGGGTCATTCAAATTTTCAGGAAGCAGCGCATTTTCAATTTCATTAATTGCATTCTGGTAATTCTGCTTTTTGCCCCTGGCTTTTGTTTCAGCGGTGGTTGCCCTTCTTTTTAATTCATTTAAAACGGCTCTTCGCTCGTTTGTGTCGAGGTCTAGAAACACGCTGTCTTCCAACCGGTAGGCATTCCGGTTCAGCCACCATTGGTCGAGGGATAATCCGTTAATTCCGGTCTGTTGTAGTCCGAGTTGGCGGTCATATTCTGATATGATCACTGGTGAGGTTCCAAGTTGTTGATTGAAGCGTATTTCAATATTTTGAGATTGATGCGAGGGAGGATAACTGTTTTCCTTTAAGTGTTCGAGGGATTGTACTTTTGTGGCCCGGTAACGGCCCAGTTCTTCCTTGATGGATTGTATTGCCCCATTCAGTTCTGTATGCAAAGGTGATGGGATTCTTCCATCTGTCAAGTTGATTCTTTCGATAATTTCAACCTGGGCCACTACATTTTCAAAAATGCTGTCATGAAGGATCAATCCGTGGCCATGGTGTGCTCTGGCGATTAGCCCAGTAGTGATTTCAGCCAACTGATCCAGGATATTCCGATTATCAAGGCTTGTGCTCAGGCTCCCATCTGTATTGGTGGTTATACTTAAAGCGAGGCTGCCGCCGTTGAGATTGATACTCTCCTGAACATTCTCGAACGGCACCCCTCCTTCAAAAATATCAAAAAGCCTTCCCAGTTCAGGTGTCATCCGCCGTTCTGCCTGTTCTGCCTGGTCGTCTTCTCTGCGGGCTTCGGCGACAGCTTCGGAGGTCGCTTCTAAGCGTGCTTCTTCGATAGCTTCCTGAGCCTGTTCTCCTTCTTCTTTGGCGATATTGTACTGGCCCCTTACGGTATTGATCAGGCCGGGCGCCTGGTCGCGCTGTTCTTCGGGCAAGCCTGAGGCCCTGCTTTCCCAACTTCTTAATTTTTCCGATAACGGCATTGGGTTTCCTGAAGCAACCATAATCTCGATCTGCCCGGCAGCAGATGCCATCCAGAGGCGGTGTTGCTCCCCGCCACCCGAAAAACTTACCGTTTCGCCCACTTCACTGTCTTCCAGGCTTCCTGTTTCACCGGTTTGGCCGCCCTCCTCTCCTCCAATACCCAGCGTTCGAAGCAGCCCCCGTGCCTGAGTGGCCAGCCAGCCAATGGCGGTATCCAGTATGCCTTCCACCCAGTTCTGCAGGCCGCGTATGGCCCCGGCGATCTTTTCCGGGAGATCCCCAAGGTGGAGCAGGCCGGCGAAAAAGTCGATCACCGGCACGACCAGGCGGGCCAGGGCGGATTCGACGGCGGCAGCCATACCGGCGATGTTGCCGGCGATGATGTCGGCAATGCCGTTCACCACCGTTTCGACCAGGGAGAATATGCGGGCGGCATTCTCAAAGATCCACTTGAAAACCCGGTAGATGGCGTCAATAGCCTGCAAAATGGCCCCCACCGGGTTGAACAGTGCCAGTACCCGGATGGTCACCTGCCGGATCAGGGCCTCCACCAGAAAGTCAACAGCAACCTGAATGATGGTATCGAGTATACGGCGTGGATCCAGCTTGTCCCGGATCCACTCAAAGATGCCTACCGGCCCCATCTCGATAAGATTGGCAATGATCCGGAATGCCTGCTCAATGAGGGCGACGTTCTCCTCCCCGATGTGCCTGGCCAGCAGGGTGCGGATGCGTTCCCAGGAAATGCCCATCAGTTGCAGCATGAAGGTGATGATACTGGATAGGGAAAGGTCGCGGGGAATGGTTACGCCTACCGCTCCCATAGCGGAAAAGAGCCATTCAATGAACCCGCTGAACAAGTGGGTGAGGATGTTGTCGAAAAAGCGCTGGAAGCCCTGCCCGATGGCGGACAGCAGATTGCTGGCAAATCCGAGAGGGTCGTCTGCAATATCACTTACCACTTGTTGGATTCGGGCGATGAGGGCCCAGAAACGCGCTGGTTCGATCCCTACCAAAGACAATAGGCCGTTGATGATGAACCGGATGGGGTCCTCCAGAAAATCGTTGATGGCGTCTGCGATCCTGCCGATCAGCCCTTTGGCGGCTTCCCTCAGGGCGTGAACTTCCCGGCGGACCTCCTCTACGGCCTCTGCTGCCCGGTTGGCCAGGTCGTGGTTGAAATTCTGCTGGGCCTCCAGGGCCTGATCGCGCAGGCCATTAAGGCGTTCCCGGAAGCGCTCGGCTTCAGCGGCGGCCCATTGTGCCTGGCTCTCCGGCGCATTGGCGAAGAGCTCGGCGATCTGTTGATCGGCCTGGTCGATGATCTGTTCGCAGGTGAGGATGATCCCATTGACGTAAATGGATATTTCCCGGATCAGGCTGCATACACTATCACCAAAGCGGCGTTCGGCATCATCGTATTCATCAGTCACCCAATCCGGCAGGCCGGTGAGGTCGTCCCACAGTTCAACCACGCCGCCCCCGAAGCCGGAGTGGCGGTCGTCCACCCATCGTTGTACCCGGTCGAGGTGTTGCCGGAACTCGGTGGCGATTCGCTCCTTGCCGGCTTCCCACATATCCATAGCGGTGCGGGTAAGAGGCTCGAGCAATTGGTTGACCTGCTCCTGAGCATTGGTGAAGATCCGTTCCGCCTCCTGGCCCAGGCTGGTGCGCATTTGTTCTTCGGTTTGCACCATGTTGCCCTGTTGCGTGACGGCATCGGAGATATTCCCTCGCCTGGATTGCTGCAGTGCCGCCAGGGCGTTGGCCTGCAGGGCAGCCATATCGGCGCGCGCATTGGCGAGCGCTTCATCTTGCTGGGCCAGGGCTTGTGCCGGGGACTCCCGGGCGGTTTGCTCCAACTCACCCTGGGCTGTCCGGGCCTCAGCGATCGGCCCTTCCTCAACGAGAAGCGCCGGTTCCGTGTTCATTCCGGCCTCTTCCATCTGGCTGGAGGTATGGGCCACATCGGCATCGAGGGAAACCTCTTCCGGCGATAGTGGGCCCGGGGCGGCCGATGCGGCGTCGATCTCCGGGCCGCCTACTTGTTGCGGGGGCGATTCTATGGGCTGGCCGATCTGGCTGGGTTCTCCTGTAGGGTTTTCGTCCAGCGTATCGTATTGTCTTCCCACCCGGCCTGCATCCGACTCTATATCGCTGTTGAGTTGGGCGCCGGCCTCCTGGGCCGCTTCTTCGGGATCGGCCTGGAGCAGGGAGTCCTCATCCGGTGGCCGCTTCTCTCGTATGACGCGGAGGATATTCTCGCACAATTCTTCGATCTCCGGGCTGGGTTCCGGGCGTTGTCCCAGCGATTCCACCAGGGCGCCACTGGCACGTGCATCTGCTTCCTGGGTAGGTTCGGTGACCCCTTGGCGAGCCTCCTGTACGCTTTCTGTTTCGGAAGGCACAGTGGCGTTATTCCTTGCATTCTGGCGAGCATTGGCCTGTGACTGGCTGAGCCGTTCCCGGGCCTCCGGGGAAAGGCTGGAAGGTGGAGCTGGCATGATCGGCTCAATAATGGCAGTGGGTTGTTCTCCGGTAGCTTCAGGTGCAGAAATGCCGGGTGTTGCCTCTGCCGGTGGCAAACCGGGAGAAGCGGTAGCCGTCGCAGGCTGCGGTGCATTTGGTTCCGGAGGCCGTGCTTGGGGGGGAGGCGCCTGTGCCGAAGTATTGTTGCGCAAGGAAACGGGGGGGGCGGCCGTTGCTACCTGGCGGCGCACCTCCTTACTTTGTTGAGCTACGTGAGTGAGTTCGTGGGCCAGCAGTTGCTTTCCATTTTCAGAATGGGGGCTGTATTGTCCGCTGGCAAAGACAATGTGGTTCCCATAAGTGTAGGCTCTGGCGGAAATTGCCTGAGCCGAGGAATTGGCCCGGCTGTCATTATGGACGCGTACTTCCGAAAAGTCGATGCCAAACCGGCTTTCCATAAAATTGCGGGTTCCCGTCTCCATCGCCTGGCCTCCTCCGGAAACAGTTTCGCTGACAATGGGAGGCGCTGCCATTGAAGCGGAGCCGTTGCTTTCTGCTCGTCGGATCGTCTCGGCTGGAATACGTTCCTCCGGTTCTTTTTCTCCGGGCCCGCATGATGAACATTTCCTCTGTACTTCCTCTTCTTTGGCCTCTGCCTGGCGTTGTACTTCTTCCTCTTCGGGTTCTATCTGGCGCTGTACCTCCTCTTCCTCGGGTTCGGCCTGCCGTTGAATGCCCCGGGCTTTCTCCAGCTCGGGTGAAGCCGGCATCTTCATGACCCGTTCGGCAGTAGCGTCAGCCTCTTTTTCAAATTCATCTCCCGGGGTGTTGACCGTAAGTTTAGGCTGTACACTGGTTGCCGGAAAAAAGCCAGCCTGCCCGTTCCTGTTAAAGAACGGTTGCTGATGGCTCGGAGTGGAGCTATGGCTTTTTTCAGCAGTGGTCTTCATAAATGATCCGGGTTATGCCCACTCAACAAACAGTGGTTTACTCATCCAGGGCAGTTTGATGACACTCAGCCCCCAGGGGAGGTTGCCCAACAGTACATCGATGCTTTTTTGTTCTACCCGCAAAGTCCAGTTGCCTGGGAATTCCAGCAAACGGCCCGGGCGCTGCAAAAAGGATTCCCGCAGGCCGTTGATGGAAGTGCTTTTCAGAACTGCCCAATGCCGGATCACGTTTTCCAGCAACAGATCCACTTCATCGAGGGCTTCCCGGGCGGGATTGTCCCGGGTACTAACGGGAGTACTGAGAGCAAGCCCGCAAAGTATTTTGGGCAAAGGCAATTCCCATTCGGGGCATTCTGCCTGTCCGCTGGCAGCATATTGTAAGGCCAAAACCGTTTTTTCCGGTTGTATAAGGTGTTTGCCTTCAGCGTAGCCCGTTGCTTCGAACAGCTTGGGTAGGAAAGGGTGCAACAATACCAACCCCGCATTCCAGATAAATATCCCGTCTTCTACTCCTTCGTTGCCTTTCGGAGAATCCAGGGATACAGCAGCTGCGATTTCATTTCCGGTTATGGCGTGGGCAGGCTCGGTCCGGAGCATGTCGCGAATGGCCCCGGCTTCAGCCTCCGGGTAATTAAAAACCAGCTGCCAGTACCGTGTTTGGCTCTCGTGGGAGACACCGGCATTTTTCAGTTCCAGCAGAAGAGGTTCCAGTTTGGCCCTGATGCCGGGATGCAAAGCTTCAGCAATCCGCCAGCGCATTTTTTCCGAGAACTGCCTAACGAGGCGTTGTAGGGCCCGGGAATCCTGGATCACCTCCCGGATACTTTCTGCCCAATGCTTTTCGGTAGCCAGGGCTTCCGCTATTTGATATTCGAATTCCGAAACGGAAAGTGTGGCCTTAGCGCTCCATGGGAAATAACCCTTTTCCAGAAAAAACATCAGGAGCTGAATGTCTTCCTGTGCGAGGGAATGCCCTTCCAACCGGGCCTCCTCCGTTTTACATTGCTGCAGGGCCGCCGTCAATGCCTTTTCCAACTGTTGCTGAAGCGTTTCTTCGAGCCCTTCCAGGTCCTCGCAATCCAGGTCCAGGGTTATCTTGTCGAACCTGATCACCTTTGAAGGCTCGTCCAGCTTGTCCAGGACGCGCCCGATTATTGCCGGCAGTTTTTCCCTGCCCCAGCGGCTGAGCCGTTCCTGGGCTGCTTTGGCAGCCCCGGCTTCCCTGAAGGCCTCAAGGTTGATGAACTGCTTTTTGATGATGTGGTTCCGGCCATCCATGTTCGGTTACTGTTGAGTCGTTATGTTCTCCCTGGCCACGGAAGCACAGGTGTTTTCAGGGTTCACTGCCACTGCTTTCACCTCATATATTCCAGGTTCAGGCAAATCGGTATTGCTATTCAGCCCTGAACCAATTGGCGGAGATCCCAGTTCGAATTCCCAGTGAACCGGATAGTCGAGTCCTGAGGGGGATGATATGGATACGAACAACTGCGGGAAGGCTGAATCGTACGCCATCTCCAGGGCTACCGGATCGGTGCACAACGGCTCTTCAGGAGTGTTGGGATTGCAGCGGTCCCGCCGGATGCAATTGAATGCCGGTATTTTTGAACTGGCATTCAGTTGGTTACCATCCAGGCCGGTATAGCTGACCTCTGTGGTTGTCCCAACATTGCTGGTATAGCGAACCTGCCTTCGGTATGGCCGCTCATACCTGTCCCTGTAATTCACAATGATCTGAATATCAAAGGTGTGGCAGGCATAAGCTTCAATCCGCAGCACGGAGAACCCGTTCAAACCCTCCGGAACATATTCCCATTTCATTACAGCGCCTGCCTGGGGCCCGAAATCTTCGGCCAGCACCTGATTGATGAAGTCATTGGCAGCGCCGATCCTGACCTGCCATTCCTGGTGGAAATTCGGCATTGTAATGTCGCCGGCAGGATTGAGTATCCGGGTAAGCTCTCTTAATTGTTCGCTAGTAAAATTGCTGTTCACCATACTGCCTCCATTGGCATTTTCCCCGGATACCCTGAACCTTCTCACCGCCAGGTCGACGTTCATATAGAAGGTGTCCTCATTTTTAAAGGGTTGCAGCCAGAGCAGGTACCCACAGTCCATGGCCAGCCCGGCGCAGGGCAACAGGCAGGCCTGCGGGCAGTCGTGGGGCTCGATCACAGCCCGGCGTTCACAAGCGGGGTCGCTGCTGTCCTGGACGATCACTTCCCCGCCTGTACCACTCGGGAAGGTGACAGCTCCTTCTTCCCCTTCCTGAACGGTGGTAACTGTATCGTTTGCGATGACCGTATAGGGTGGTTTCCCACCCACGATAATGATGGGGACTGTGAACTGGGTTCCTTCTTCGTTGCAAACCGGCCCTCCGGGATCAATATTGAAAAATGGAACAAGGCCGATTTGCTGGGTACCAGATTCAGTGCCCTCGGCATCCCTGATCCGGATTGAGGCGCCATCCGCGATATCAATTGGGCCATCGCCCAGATTCTGCCAGCTCTGCCCGGCATCTGTGGTGTACTGATAAGGGGCCGTACCCCCTTCGGGCGTGATGATAACCGGAGCCGTATTATTCGGCGTGGTACAGCCTGCCTGACGCCAGGCGAAGCCGGGCGGCGGCTTGGGCAGTACGAACTGAACAGGCTGGCAATCAGAACAGCACAAATAAGGCAGGTAAAAGTCGGCAATGACCTGTCCGGGCCTAAGCTCCGGAAATGGCTGCCCGACAGGGCCGGCAATTTCTCCCGAGATATCCAGCTCGTGAGTAATGTTGGCCGTTGTGATCAGCCATTCCCGGTTTCGGATGCCGGCAAGGGCGACCCCTACTCGTACCGGTAATTGGTTGACGTAGAGCTGGAACTGGCCATTGATGTTCGTAGTCGCTCCGAAACTAGCGCCAACAACACTTACGCTGGCGCCAATGATGGGCTCTCCATCGGAAACGACCCTGCCGGAGATGACAAAGGATCCTTCAACCGTGGGAGGGATTTCTTCCCGTTCCGCATCGTGATAAACAATACAGAAGGTGCCACCCAGAGGGACTCCCGCTTTGTGTTGCAGGCCCGGATGCTGCTGGGCGAAGCGGTAGAAAAGGAGCTTGTCCCGAATTTCCTGCAACCGGCGCTGGTATTCAACATGAACGGACCGGATAGGGTCCAGTTTACAGGTATAGAGCAAGTGGTCCAATTGGTCAGACAATTCGTCAACATCCAGTTGGCCTGGGCCGGTATTTCCCGGCGTTTGTAATTGCAGGATATTGTTGATCTGCCGAACAATGGCCATGAGGTCCTCATACTTGTTCTCAAAATCCGCAAAATTCAGCTGGGAAAGATTAGGCGGCAGCGTTTCAGACAATTTGACAATGTAGTATATGTACAGAATGTGATAGATGAACGTACTCGGAACATTGCCGCTTTGCAAAATGAGCAGCAGCAGGTTATAGGCTCCCGCCACCGGGTTGGGGGCATTCTGGTTGAGGTCGGGGTAGGGGAAGGTACTAAGCAGGGAAAGGTTCCGCTCGTACAATTCGCCCACCGTTCCCGGCCTGTACTGGTAGTTGGGGGCGCAATTCACCAGCAGTGGCAAGTTGGGGCGCAACTGCACGCCGGTGGGCTGGCCGTCCTGGGTTGGGGTGTTGTAGAAATACTGAACGGCTTCGCAGAGGTTGCACAATAATTCTTCCTTCAGCGAATCGTACAGGGCTTCCAGGTCCTGGAATTGGCAATCCTCCAGGCCTTGAGGCAATGGGATATTACCGGACGCCCTGCCGGTTTTCAGAGCGACAACTTCGATGGGGAGCCGGTATCTGTTCTTGAGGCTCAGCAACACATTCATTACCGAGGTGAAGGGTTGTCCGATATGCCCCTCAATGCGGAGGAAATTATTGGGCTCCAGGTCATACCTCAGGGGATTTAATACGAAATCGTCGGTGTTATTCCAACTGTTTGCCCTATACCCCAAATTATGTTGGGCTTTGTTTTGTCTGGATTTCTGATGATCCCAGAACCGGTAAAGCGGGTTTGGGAGGTAATAGTAAGGAATGGCCTTTTCGGAAAGAACATAAGGCCCCAGTTTGCTGGGAATGGCCTTGATGGGGGTCATCGTATTGGGGCCGGTACCTAATCCCGGAGGCAATTCCAGGTTGTTTACCATGGCCACCAACCTCCGGAATAAAAGCAAGAGCATGGAAAAGGTTCCGTGAAACCTGGAGAACAGCGGCGAAGGCGCAAAGAAATGGCGATAACTTCCGTCATTTTCACCGGGCAGGGCCCTGCTCAGCATCAGATGGCGGGGAAAAAGGCGTTCGTCAGGGCAGCAGAGGCCCATGGCTTCCAACCCCTTTTCGCGGAACTCCCGATACGCCTGGATGATATCGTCCAGATAGTCATAGAAATACTGATAATAAATATAACGCTGCTGGCTGACAATACCTCCGTTGTGCAGATATGCCCAGGTATTCCTCAGATTTGTGAACGGGTCCGTTCCAAATTCCTCCATAAGCACTGGCCGAAAGGCCTGGTATGCGGCGGAAAGGGCATCGGCGACGCTATTGACAAAAGGAGGGGCCAATATTGCCTGATAGGCGTTAAAGATGTCTTCCGTATGGATCAGTGCTGTGGCTTCGACATTGAACCTTCGCAGGCGCAATTCCGGGAGGTTAAACCGCATGGCATCGGAAAGGGCCATGTCGAGGTATTGCTCTGCCGACGGCCCCAGGCTGCGCACTTTATCCTGGATCTTATCCATATCCCGCTTTCGGATCAGTAGAGGCCGGACGGTAGCGGTGATGGCCTTTCCTTTGTCGTCGCAGTTGTTGGGCTCACAGTTTTTATTGTCCTTGGCGAGGCATTCGAGGAACAGGATCAGTATTTTTTCATCTTCTTCCCCGGCCGGCATATTTTGCCCGTTCAGAAAATCCAGCGTTAGAGCCCGGGCATCGGGATCATCATTCCGGTCGGGCATTAGTTCCCACAACGGGAATGGCTCTTCCGGATTCATGCTGTCGTCGATGAAGGTATCGTAGCGAACATCTTCCGGAGCAACATAGGGTCGGAAAAATTCAAGTGGCCCGGGATCTTTCCAGACGATCAGAAAACCTTTGGATGTAACCCCACAACCCTGGGAAATGCGGATAGAGGTGCCGTCCGTTGCTACCTTTGGGTTTAAACCACAAACGATACCAATGCCGATGAGGTTGGTTCGGGTAAGCCGTTCCTGTTCATCCAGGTAATTGAACAGTTGGTTCAGGTGCTCATTGGAGAGAACCTGGTTGGGCTGGAAAAATGGATAAGATACGTTAACTGGTAGCATGGCTATATTGGCAGTTTTATAAGTTCCCGAGAATAGTATTATCCAGGCGTACGGGGTTGTCATCGCTTCCGTCGTCACAGTCGTGCAGAGTAGCTGCCGGATAAATGCTCCTCAGCTTGCTGAAGATCCGGATCAGTTTGTTGAGGCGGTAGGAAACCTCCACCCATTCTTCATAGGTAGCCAGCAGCAGGTTTTTCAGGGCTTCCCAAAATTCCGGGCCATCAATGTCAGGGGGCAGGCAGAAGCCGGAGGTATTCTCCCGAATAGCGGCGATGGCTTCGAGGAACTTGTTCCAAACCTCGGTTTCCATGGTTGCGAGGGCTTCCGGGCTTGTAGGGTCCAGTTCCTGTTCCACCAGGCGGTTTATCCAGTCCTTGAAGCAATTGCCGAAATAGCCCAGTAGCAGCCGCGCACATTGGCAGGCCTGTCTTTCGGAGTAACTTTCGCCGGCGTTTTCCAGGAGAAGGAGCTCCACCCGCCTGTACAGCAATCTGGTGGTTTCCTTCCAGTTGAATGTGGCGTTCAATGGTAACCAGGCACACCAGGCAGATTCGAAGCGGCTGAATTGCCGGCACAGGCCGCCCTCCGGGGGATAAATACATTGGGCGGCCAGTTCCTCGAGTTCCTCCGGGCTGAATTCGTTTTTGCATTTGCTGTCTCCGACCCAGCATATTTTGGGAAGGATATGGGCAGGAGTTTCCTTTCGGATGGTGGTATCGGCAAAACGCCGTAGGTCGATGTCATAACTGAAGGGTTCCAGTTCACCTTGCAGCACGTAGGTCATCCGGAAGGAATAAGGGTCTTCTTCACCGCAAAGGTTGCAGTCATCCGACAGGCAAACATCGAATACGGCATCACCTGGGAACTTGGGCCGAAGAAGGATGTGTTCCACAATGTACAGCCGTTCTTTTGCGAGTATTGCGGAAGTGAAATCAATTACTTCTGCCGGTGTTTTTCCAGGGGCCACCAGGGCGATCAATGTCTCCTCCTCATCGTCGTTCTTCAGCACATCATTCCCGTCCGTATCCGTTGTGTATCGGGCCGCATCCACACTATTGGCAATTACATTACCGATCAGTTCCCAGGCAGCGTCTTCCGCTGCTTCCCCGGAGGCGGCTTCTACCGGCTGTATACTGGTGAGCAGCATGTCCCCGCTATCCGGAACGGCGAGGGTGAAGGTAGCCTCGAATCCTTCCTGGACGGCCTGAATGGAAACCGAGAAGTAGCTTTTGAGCATTTCCATGCCCAGTAGGCGGCTGATGCGTTCGGCCAGGCCCGCCTGGTTGCGGGGGTCACAGCTGCGGCTGCCGTCGCGATAATTGAAAGCCCGGGCCCGGTTGGCGCTTATCCTGGGGTAAAAGCGCAGGAACCTGATCTTGTCTGTGATCAGCTTTTCGGGCGCGAACGCGATGCGGTCAGCATTGGCATAGAGCATCAGGGCATAATCCCGAAATTGTTCGCCGAAACGGGCCAGCACGTGGTCAAGAAATCGGTTCCGGCGGTCGTAGAATACTTCTGCCGGCTCGGCCAGGGCTTCCAGCGCCGCCTGGGTGGCGGTTCCGTTGAGCAAGTTGGGGAGTCCGGCGATGGCCGGTTCCGGGGCTCCGGGGTCAAAATAACGAGTGAAATAAGTACGGTTCACCTGTTCGTCGGTGGAGAAGAGTTTATGCGTATTGGCCAGCTGTTTCAGCATGTCGGCCAGCAGTTGTTCGTAGGCCATTAAATACCCTTTCAGCTGTTTGGCCTGTGCCTTCCTCATGGGGGAAGCTGATTCCGGCAGCCCCGCTTCTCCGATGCCATAGGTAAGAGGAAAGCTATGCTGAACAGGGTAGTAATCCGCCAAGTCGTTCCATTTTCCGTGGGGGATGGGGTAATCCTTTTCGGAATCCGGTATTTTTCCCCTTTCGCGTTCTCCCCGAAGTTGAGCCAGTATGGACATCACCTCGTCTTTCCTGGGAAGGAAAGGCAGATTGTTTTTGAAGAACAATATCCTGGATGCTTCGACGTAAAGGCGGGGAATATGGCCAGGGGTGATCGTCATATTCCACTGTTCCGAAGGAGATATCGGGTGGCCGTTTTGGCTGTAACGGGTGAGAATGAGCCCCTTCACCGCCAGGACTCCCGGAATGTCCATCAGCCGGTTGAGCAGGTCTGATACATGGATGAGGCTCCGTATCTCCGAAGCTTCAAGGCTTTCGTTCTTGATGAACCCATTTTCCAGAGGCGGGCCGTCAAAGATCTCGTCCGGGCTATAGCCTTCCGCTTCCAGTTCACTTAACATATAGAAGGGAACAGGAGGGTTGAAATACAATTCGATCTCATTGTAAATACTGGCGAGTACCCACTCGATATCGGCCTCCGGCGCTACTTCCACATCTGCACAAACGGCTACATCATCAACGCCTACTCCCCTGATGTCGCAAAAATCTTCACAGAGGTTCCGGTACTGATGCAGGGCAAAGCGCGCTTCGGCAACAGCCTTGCTCACCTCCACCAATTTGCGCCTGTACTTATCGGATATGCCGCCCCGCTCGCCGTTTTCCAGAACTTCCTCCACCAGCGTGTTGACCACTACTTCCCTTTTTACACCCTGGTTGGGGGAGAAGAAACGAATGGCTGCTGCCGGCAGGCTTAAAACCTCCTCCGGGGCAGCGTCATTCTCCTTGAAGGTTATTTCATAGTCGGCATAAAAAACGCTCCGCCAGCCCTGAACGAAAGAATCTTCATCGACCGGCTCGGCAAGGATGCGGTCTCTGGAGAAACGGGTTACGCTTACGGCCGTGATGCTGGCCTCCGGCCCGGTAAAGCGGCTGAATACGCCCGGCATCTCTGCCTGCCATTCCGGAAAGCGGGCCTCAATCGTCAAAGGGACGAGCCTGCCTGCCTCCGGGAGCTCGTAGTTGATGGTATGCAGGACCTTCCGGTCATTAAGGTCTCCCAGCTCCGGGTGCTCATCCAGTTCCAGCAGGACATCATAAAAGCCCCGTATGGCCACCGTGTGCTCGTGGGGCGGGTTGTTATCCTTGTCCCTTGGTGGCCTTAACCGCCAAAGGGGCGCGAAGAACAGTCCATTTTCCTTGCATTCGGCGTAAAGGGCAGTTTCACACGCGCATTCCTTGCACAATAACCATCCGTTACGAACGCCGGGAAGGTCGATCAATGCCTTTCTAAAGTCATTGGTGGTTAGTGGGTTGTTGGACAATATGCGGCGGGCGGTAAACAGGGCCTGCTTGAACCCAATGATCCCGTTCTCTTCCGTAAGGATATCAGCAATATCAAAACCAATGCGATACCCCAGTTCGCTCATCGCGTAACACAAGGCCTCCAGGATAGTAATGCCCGGGTCGTGCGCATTGTAATCGGTCCAGGTGGCGCTTCCCAACTCTTCAATATAGGCAATGCCTTTTTCCCGGAGCAGGAAGTAATCCTGAGCCGTGGGAAGTTTTGGTTTTTTTGGTATGACAAAATGATTTTGATCCATTACGGCTATTTACAATTTAGTCATTTTTCAGTTGTCTGTCGGCTGCATCCGCAATCCTCGCCCAGGGCCGAAGATTCCACTCCCTTGATGGGGTTGATCTTGTGCTGGCCTGCCGACACCAGGATGGAGCACAGGGTTGAGGCCTCTATAGCTTCCTGGTCCGGCTGAGGCGGATTGATCTGATGGATCAGCTTGAAATCCTCTACATAGTCTATGTAAGGCTGTTCTTCGATAAAATTGATGAGGGCAGATTTGTACACCTTGCCGCCCAGAGAAATATCTTCTCCTTCCTCAAAAGCCCAGGGGGATAGAAATCTTTTGATCTCTTCGTTCAGCAGGTTGGTGTAAAAGCTTTCGTCATATCCCGGAAAGAACCGCACGGAGAAATCGGCCAGGATCGGTTCGAAAATAGGGTTGCGCACATGCAGCTTTACAAAACAGGAAAGGTGCTGTTGAAGAAAATCGTGGATCTTGCCCAGTTCGCCGAGGCTGGTATAGGGGCGCAAGGGGTCAACGGCGTTGCGGTTGCGCAGGTTGGAAATGGCGATAACCGTCACATGCCCGGGGGCCAACTCCCGGTAGATGCGGGTGCTGCCGCTTTGCTCATACCGCAGATGGTTCAGGCATTTCACCTTGTGGATCGAAGGGAAAGCTTCCAGAACCATGCGCTCATAATCCCACAGGGTGATGGCCCGGTTCTTATGGCGCAGGCGTTCGCTGGCCCGGGTATAGAAATGGCCCGGAGGCTCGGCAGCCTGGCCCCCAAATGTGGCATAAGGCTGGGTTATTTTCTTTACTGCGCTTTCCGGATTGAGCAATTTGGTGATGGTCCCTTCCGGTAAAGGCAGGGCATTGAGTTGTGGGTCATTGTCCTTTCCCACCAGTGTGGCCTGGCTGGCCTGAGCGTGGACGCCAATAACCTGGCAAACGGCATCGGCCATGCTCTGTACAGAGATTCTCACCCAGTGTAACCCTGGTGGAAGCAGTGTATTGTCGGAAGATGCTTCCCCGGGAATGGATAAGGACAGCAATCCGGATTGAAGCAGGCCGTTGGTCCCATCCTGAACTTCTTCCGGTTGGAAAGATGCCCACTGATTCTGCCGGAGGAATGCGAATTCGAGGTGGTTTTTGGGTTTTTTCACCAGAGGGTCGGCACTACCGTCTGCGACCTGGATCAGCAGAGCGGTTACCTGGGGTGGGGCCAGTCCCTCCAGCCCGATATACCACTCTCCACCATCCTTCCCCACGTTGTTGATGGTTTCATCCCCCTGCTGGATCAACTTCTGGGGAACAGCCAGCGGAAAGAGGCGGGTGGAAGCGCCATCGGGTGCAGCTTCCATGAACCCGAACGGGGCCAGGTGCAGGAGCCGCCCGGGTTGGCTCTTGTATTGTATGGAATTGTTCAGGGGTATGGTTACCGATGCGTCGTAATCGAGGCTTAACGATAGTATCTGATGATCAAGCAGCCTTCCAGGGTCCGTCGCGCCGGACAATTCAGCGATGTACTTGGCAAACTGAAGCGCATGGGTGGAATGGCCAAAATCTCCAAAGAGTTTCAGGCGGACAAAACCTGCAGGATCTTCCGTCCTGTAAAGGGAATTGGATGAAAAATCAGGTGAGATCCTGTTGTCGGGTTCAATGCTGAAAGAAAATGTCCTGGCGGTGGCGGAATGAGGAAGTACATCGCCAGCCTCGTACAGGCCGGCCGTTCCTATGTCCAGCCATTCTCCCTTTTTCAGTGCCTGTGCATAGGTGTACGGATGGCTTCCGTAGGTGTGCGGGTCGTACCATGATCCACTGTGCGATTCCTTCCATTCTATATGCAACCTTACATGGGCCTGCTTCTGAAAAACCTCTTTGTCGCCCAGCACGAATGCCGCTCCGTGGCTTGGCGCCGCTCCGAAGGGATGGAAGGGTTTGCTGGCATCCAGAGGGCCGGTTGGGCCGGAGAGGGCGAGGCTCTTTTTTCCGGCCACCTCCACCGTAAGGGTGATGCTGGACAGCGTGGTGCTTTTTATCTCCTGATAGGGGTAAGCTGCAGCGGGGTCATTTACCAGCAGCGCCTTCAACAGCGGGAATGAGGTGGAAAAGGCGCCTTCGTGCAGCTTCACCTGATAGGGTATGGCCGCAGGTGCATCGGCAGGTAGTGTCAGGGCCAGTTGATTGGAACTGACGGTAACTTCTTCCTCATACCATCCCTTTTCAGTAGTGAGGGAAACCAGGAATTTTTTCCCATTCAGGGAACCTCCGGATACACCATTGAAGGACAAAGTTATTGTTCTTTCCCCCTCCTGAAGGAATAGGTAGTGGGAAGCAATAGCAAATCCGATCTCTGCCCGCGGGATCTGTA
The DNA here is from genome assembly GCA_020636405.1 of Lewinellaceae bacterium. Taxonomy (GTDB): domain Bacteria; phylum Bacteroidota; class Bacteroidia; order Chitinophagales; family Saprospiraceae; genus JACJXW01. Next base: position 2,801,069 of record JACJXW010000004.1, read on the forward strand.
CTTCCCAGAATTGCCCCGTTCCATCCTTTTTTTTATTGCCGAACGGGTGCCATTGTTTGTCCGCCGAAGTGAGTTCTGCGCCCATCCCGTCTTCGGAGTTGGCAATCGGCGCCGCATAATAGCGGCCGGCATCCACTGCCCGGTAGGCCGGAAGGCCGGGGGCGAATTGATATTCTGCTGGGTTGTTCGGGGCTTTGAAGATACACCGCAATTCAGCGACCCGGGCTTTGTTGAATACAACGTCTTCATCAAGTGCAAAGAAAACCTCCTTTCCCAAGGCGTCTTTTCCGGCTTTCAAAAGGGCGCCTTTTTTTAACTGATGCACCTGAACGTGTTTTGCGAGCTCTATCAGCACATGGGCCCGGGCCGGAACCGGAGGTTTCTCTTTGAGCCGCAAAACCCGCTTGTAGTAAAAGTTGAGGTGGCGTTCCGTAAGGGTATTGAGGGCAGCCTGTTGTTCTGTAAAAAGGCGGAGGAAAGCCAGGTACAGGGCAAAATGGGGTTCATGTCTATCCCAACTGCTGAGCAGTTGCTGCAGGGCCACGCCTGCTTCCTGCACCGCTTTGGTGAAGCCTTTGAGGAACTGCCCGAATACGTTGGTGAAGAAAAAGTGCCGGATGGCAAAATTGATATGTCCGGCAACCGTAGCCGCGCCGCCGTAAATGCCGGCGTCCGGAAGGATATTGCCGGCGAAGGTGGCCCAGTCGGTGGAGGCATCGGTTATCCAATCCGGAGAGAAAGAGTGGGTGTTGTAAACGTCAGTGGCGGGGACGATGGCCTCTCCCAGTATCCTCATGCCACTTACCCGTTGGAGCAGTTCGGAATTGCCGGAGACAATAAGCGGAAAAGGCGCCGGGCCGGCAAGGGCAGCCTGCTTATGCCAGCCGATCCAGCTCCGGAAAGCAGGTGCGAGTTTGGTAGTGATCAGGTTCCGTAAGGATGTTTTGACCGCCAGTTCATCGGGAAGTTGCCGGACGTGGAGGTCCAGTTGGAGCGCCAGGGTCGCCACTGCATTGTACAGGTGGTTGAAATTCTGCTGAAGCAATAAGGCATTGCCCTGGTTATCCAGTTTTTGCAGTTCGAAGAAGATCAGCTGCGTTTCTTCCCGGAACCATTCTACCCTTGCCGCCCCCAGATTGGCCAGGACGATGGCCGGATTTTTTTCCCAGAACGCTCGCCAGTCGCCGTCGGGGATATCCTGAACATTATGGTATTGCAGAAACCGGGAATAGGACCGGGCGAAAACGATCCAATCAGCATTGGTGCGCTCATCCAACCTGGCATATTCCGGCGACAAAGCAAGGGGCTGGCGGCCATCCTGTGCTGTGCCATCGTGTAGTATCCTGAGTTCGTTCCTTATGGAATTGCAATCTTTTGCCATAGCTTAAGAAGCGGATTGAATTTCCGACCCCTCATTTTTATAAAAGGGATACACAAAATTGAAGCGGGAATTGGTGGAGCGTATTCGGTAATTGATCTCAATAAGGATCACCCCTTCCGTTACCCTGCTGGTATCCAGAATGATGCCTTCCGTCTCTATGCGCGGCTCGTAGTAAAGAATGGCGGACTGTATACGGTCGATGAGCAGCGTCTGAAATGCAGTATCGATAGGCTCGAAAAGCAGGTCCTGTAAATTACTGCCGTACTCGGGATGCATGACGCGTTCTCCCAGGCTGGTAGAGAGCAGTATTTCCAGGCTGCGGTCTATATCTTCCTTTCCTTCAGTCATGGAAACTGTTCGGGCAGAACGGAGGAAGGTGGGGGGAAAGCTCCATCCATTTCCCAGGAAATTTGCTTTGTTTGCTTTGTCTTTCATCTCTTTTCTTTTATCCGCCAATAATAACAGTAGGCGCTCCCATGACAATGGACCCGCCATGAGCCGTGGCATCGCCCAGCCTTGCTGCCGGCATTCCCTCGATCAGGACGGTTGCCGAACCCTGTACGATGACGTCGGGCGGCCCGGCACAGGTGGCCTGGTCACCCACACGGGCGGCAGGCATCCCTCCGATGAGCACAGTGGGGGCGCCGGGGCCAATGACCGGCCCGCCCACATGAGGCTTGGGCCCATCGGATAGTGGACAAATGTGCATGTCGTTGATGCGGGCTGCCGGAGGCATAGCTTTTCTTTTTTTCGTTAATTGATCTGTACCAGTCCTCCCTTTAGGGTGGTCGTGCCGCCAGCTGAAAACTCGGCGGTACCGTTGCCCTTGGCCTTTAGGTTGATCCCCTCGATATTGATGTCGCCCTGGCTGGCCTTCAGGTTGATGTCTCTGGCACTTTCTATGGTAATGCCGCTGCTGTCCATGGTGATCTTATTGCCGTTCTGGTCTTCCAGTTGTATGGACTGGTCCTCTCCTGATACCAGGATCTTATTGCCGTCCGGAGTTTCCAGTAAGACGTTTTTCTTATCGTCGTTGAACAGCCATTTCATTCCACTGCGGGTTACGAAGCCTTTTTCGTGATTTTCGTCGGTGGCTTCCAGGGGCGCCGGCTTGGCGCTGCTGTGGCAGCTGCCGATAATTATCGGGTGCCGGGGGTCGTCATTCAGGAAACCGACGATGACTTCATCGCCGATCTCGGGGCGGAAAAAGGAGCCCCGCTCTTCTCCGGCATCGAGCGTAGCGACCCGGGCCCAGGTGCCTTCGTCCTCGGGGCTGATCACCGGAAGCCGCACCATCACCCGGTGTTCGCCCAGTGGGTCGTTCTCCAGCTGAGTGACCACCCCCACCTGCAGGCCGGATACCGGAGGCAACATGCCGCCAGCTTCAGGCTGGGTGACTTTATACTTTTGGACAAACCATTCCGGGGACAAGCCGAACTGTGCGTCGGTCAGCCAGTTGCCTTTCCCGATCTCATGGCGAACGGCCGATACGAAGACATTGCCTTCAAAGCGCTCTCCAACCCCTTGCAGTTTCACCAGGGTGCCGGGCTTGATCGTAGCCAGCCCCTGGAATTTGGCGCGGCCGCGTATCTTTGCCAGGCGGGACTTCAGTAGCCTGGCTTTCGTCCAGGCCTGAAGCTCCACTTCGGCCAGGTTGCCGGAATGGGCTTGTGCAAAAGGGTTCACACCATGAACATCGGCCAGGTCGCCGGAAGATAAGTTGCCGGCTTCCGGCACATTGACAGATCCCTCTTCGGATTCCAGCAGCTCCTGGCTGGCAATACCCCACGCCCTCGATTTGACGGACCTGAACTGCTGGCGGGCATCGATCTCGGCATCGAATTCCAGAAGCGTGGCGCCGTACTGAAGGGCCTGGGCCGGAGCTTGTGAAAAATCCGGCTCGGCAATGGAAAGCCTGCCGTTTTCCACAATACAGATCTTGCTGTTCATTTCAGCGCGGGTGAGCATAAAGTCCCAATCGGAAGAATTGTACTGTACCACTTCCGGGTGGGTAGGCGCAGTGGCCTCGACATCTGCCTGTAAGCCGTTCTGCCGGATGATGTCCTCTATGACGTCACTATCCTTCTGGTCCCGGAAATACCGGTTGTTGATACCGACGGTCATTTTAAATGCCTCGTCTTTAGCCACTACTTTGAGTACGGAGGATTGTTCTCTTATCTTGACACTCTGGCTGATGACCACCCCCGTGAAAATGGTGTCTTCTGTCCCCTGGTAGCCAGCCTTGACCTCAATGCGCTTCCCCGGAATGAACAAGTCGGTATTGCTGGCCTCAAAAGTCTGGGCAGCGGCATCTCCGTCCCGGATGATCAGCGTGGCAGTGGGTATGCGGTTGGCCTCGTAGTGGACGATGATGGAAAGCACATCGTGTACCCGGGATACCGCTTCCCCTTCCGATAGTATGGTAAAGGTGGCGACCGTTGGAGCGGCAGGAGTCGGTATGAGTCGTTCACTGGGCATCAGGCGGTTTCTTTTTTGTCAAATGGAGGAAAAATAAGTTCTTGCCCGACGGCCAACCTTCGGAAGTTGGCCAGGCCGTTGATCCGGGCGATGTCTATACAATGCCGGGAACTGCCGTAGAGCTCTTTGCATAGGTTGGGCAGCGTATCTCCACTTTTTACTACCCGGACATGGGTCAGGTCGGGGGAGAGGAGGTTCGCTTTGGCCAGTCGCAGGACATCATCGAAGCTGCCTTTAAAGGTGACGGACGCTTTTGCCCGGATGGGGGTGCCATCGGGTTTAAAAAGCTTGTATTCCATCTGCAAGGCCGTGACCCTTCCTTTGAAGAGCATGGTGCCCCAAACGACCTGAAAGTGGCGCAGGTCATGGGTGTCGCTCTCAATATCCAGCAGGAAGTTCTTGAAATCTTCGGTTTCCTTTTGCACGCTGGGGCGAGGGCTGCCGTCGAGTATGCCGGTATTGTCAAACCAGAGTTCACATTTGAACTCTTCCGGGTTGGTCTTGGTGTATCGGGCACTGGTGCCGTTATTGCCCTGCGCGGTATCCGTGTTGTATTCCACGGAATAATCCAGGCTGTAGGATTCCGGGTTTACGAAAACCGGGAATGAAGGCGGTATTGCCGGCTTGGTAAAAGCATCATCCTTGAAAGCAAGGATCTTCATCTTTTCCAATTTTCCCAGATCCATAGCTTATCGCTCTTTTTGTTGTTCTAAAATCTCCAGCGTTTGTTGTACGCACTCGGCTACGATGGCATCTTCGGAGGCGTCTCTTTCCTGTCGCCGGGCGTTTTGGTCCGTAGCGTTCTGGGGGTTATTCTCCCGTTCGTTGACCTTGACCCGGATGTGCAGTTCTCTTATTTCGATCGGCATAGCTAGCGGAGTTTAAAGTATCGATAGCTGAGTTCCAGGGTTTCGATCACCAGAGTGCTTTCCTCTGCCTTAAAGTCGGAGACGGACCATTTTTTGGGCCAGGCCTGAGACACGCTCCAGGTTTTCAAAGGCTCGTGGTTTTCGTTGAGCAGTTTCACCTGGATGTCTGCCGGAGCGAACTCCCGGCTTTCAAAAGCGTTGAGGCACCACTTCAAAACCTCCGAATCGGTGAGAAAACCGCGTTGGAGCACCAGGTCCGAGTACTTTGTCCGGACGGGGAGTTTGTGTTCGAAGCGGTTTTCCCCACCTTCTTTTATGGTTTCCATATCATATTCGACACTGAGGCCGGAGACACTTTGAAAATAGGTGTCTTCAGCCCCGCCGAATCCGAAGTCGACGGCAAAAGAAAAGCCTACCGGTGGGTAATACATGAGCGATCAGCTTTCGGATGAATAAATGGATTATTCGTATTTTATAGTCAGTCCTTCATGAGCCAGTTCCAGGGTTTCGATGGCCACCTCGTTCGCGTCCGCTTTGAGGTCGGTGCCCTGGACCTTTACCGGCCAGGCATTCTTCACGCTCCAGGTCACTACCGGCTCGTGGTTTTCGTTGAGCAGCTTGATCGTAATGTCCCTTTTTTCGATCTTATTGAGCTGTACGGTATTCCACCATTCGAAGAACTGGTTGTCGCCATTGAAGGAGCCTCTTTTGAGTACGATGTTCTCGTACTTCTGCATACCAGGCATTTTTAATTTGTGGTATTCCGGGCTGGCGCCATGCCGGTATTCGATGAGTTCCGTTTCGACATTTAGCCCGGATATTTCTGAAAAGCCGACATTGGCGCCTCCCCAGTCGACGGAGAAGTGAAATTTGGGAAGAGGATAATCTGCCATGTTTTCTGGATTTTTTTATTGGTGATCTATGATTCCGCCATTTTCTGAGAGAAGCGGAGTATGATGAACTCTGCCGGCCGTACAGGCGCTACGCCGATCTCGACGATCATTCTACCTTCGAGGATATCCTGAGGCGTCATGGTTTTACCCAGGCCTACTTCAACAAAAAAGGCATGTTCTGCCTTGGCGCCCTGCAGGGCGCCGTCGCGCCATTGTAAGGTCAGGAAGTTTTCGATCATGGCCCGGACGCGTACCCAGGTATTGGCGTCATTGGGTTCGAAGACGAATTGTTCGCAGGCTTTCTTCACCGATTCTTCCACCATGTTCATAAACCGGCGAACAGGTACATATCGCCATTCGTTGTCGTTGCCGGCCAGGGTGCGCGCCCCCCATATCAGGGTGCCTTTACCCGTGAAAGCCCGGATGGCATTGATGGACTTGCCAGCATTGGTGTCGACATTCAACGCTTCCAGCTGCGCCTGGGTAAAGGCGGCAGACGGCCCCAATACTCCGTTGAGGCTTACATTGGCGGGCGCTTTCCATACCCCGCGGGTACGGTCGACAAAGGCCATGACTCCGGCGACGGCTCCACTCGGAGGAAACAGGTTCTCCACCGTGTTCAGGCCGGCAAGCAGGGCCTTGTAAGGAGCAAAACCTTCGATGAGGGCTTGTTCCGCTTCGGCAATCTGTTCTTCGGTAGGCGACCCCCCAAGCAGGGTGTCGTAATTGTCGAAAAGGGCCTGGACATCAGCGTTCCCACCATGGACGCTATTGCTGTTCAGCGCTACCGCCGCCCCCCCGTCGATGCTGATAATGGTTCCGTCGATGTCCCCATATCTGATATTCTTGGGTGGTGCTACCCGCAGCCAGGGCGTATATGCGGCGCCGTACTTCAAATTGTTGATGCCGATACTGTCCCTGAATCCGCTGGCTTTGGTTCCCAGAGGATCATCGGACTCCAGGTCGCAAATGGTGATCCTGTCCTTCAGCGTTCCGCATTGCAGTAGCGCGGATTGCTGGATGCCATATAAACTGCTTCCCAGCTTGACGGCATCGGGAAACAGCAAAATGGTAGGCTCGTCCACTCCTTCCAACGCTTTCAGGGCGCCGGTGCTGAGGTCGTTGTAATCACTGGCCGTGCCGGGAGAGGCGTAGGTCCCGACGGATACGATATAACAATCGCCTCCTCCGTTGAGGTAGAACAGCCGAACCGAATCGTACAGATAGTGTCCGATGGTAAGCGTTGCCCCAATAAAATTCAGGCCGGCATCCAGGTTGATCTGGGTGACATTCGGCACTGGCGCTGATCCGAAAATGCGCTCATAGTCTTTAAAGGAAGAGATCCTTATGGGCTTTTTGTCCAGGCTGTTCCCACTGGCGTCTGTATCATTTTGGGTATTCCCGATAAAGGCCGGGATGGCCGTTTCCACCTGGGCGACGGAAGGAGGGAATTTGGGGATTTCCTCAATATAGACACCTGGTATTTTGTAATCCGGCATAGCTTATTGATTTTGTTTGATTTTAATTGAATGACCATTTAAGATTTTGCAATACGGATATCGTAAACTCCATTGCTTAGATTTTCGAGATAGATCTGGACAACGCAAAACACGCCGCCTTCGTCCTCGAGGCCCAGATAGCGTTCTTCGGTTGCCAGGTTGGCGGACTCGAAGCGGTAAAGGCCCTCCGGCAGAGGGCGGCAGTCCAGTTCGTATTCCGTTTGTCCGGGGCCGCTCGGGGCTTCGAGCGTAAGTACGGGGGTTATAGAGGAACCGTTCACATCATAAACTTCCACGGAAGAGGGGGTTCCTGGAGCCAGTTGGGGGAGCCGGACGATCCTGGAAGAATGGCTTTTGCGATGGATGTTTCCCAGGTAGGTATTCCCTACTGTATCGCTGAGGGTATCTACCGTGAGCATCCCCTTATTGGTCAGATAAAATACCTTACCCCGCAAACTGTCTACTCCCGGCCCCAGGTTTGTATAGTAGAGGAATTGAGGATCTGTAACGGATAAAAGCAGCGTAAGCTTCAGGCTGCCGTTCGTTTCTGTATAACCGGTTCTCGAAGCCAGCAGGCAGCCTTTGCGGGTGCGTTTAAAGACCAGCCCTTTTTGCCTGATGAGCTCTATGGATTCTTTGGATAGCCGAAGGCCCATGAATTGCCTGATATCATAGTCCAGCAGACGTTGGACAATATCCGGCGGGGTGGCTCCCGAGGGCGGGGGGGTGAAAACGCCGCTCGTTGGAGAATCCAGCAGGTGATGGTGCCAGACGATCAGGTCGAACACTGTTTGATATGTTATTGTGAACCCCATATGCGTTTTAGTAAATCGTTTCTCCCAGAATGATGGTCCGGATCTCATCCCCTGCCTGAGGTTCGTCTTCGTACTGTATGCTCACGAGTTGCAATTTGTAGATGACACTGGGGAGTTGTTTACCGCCCAATACTCCCCAGATGTGGTTGATCTGTTCAAAAGAAGGGGAATAAAGGTTGATATTGAAATTGAAACGGGTTATGCCCAGCCCGCTTACGGGCACCGAGTTTTCTTCTGTGAACACCCGCTGATGTTGCAGGTAGCCGATCGAACGGGAAAGAAAAAGCAAGGCCTTATCGTATGCATTATTATTGGCGGTTAGCAAAACGTAGAGGTTGAGGACGGCCGGCGGGTTGATGTATTCCAGATTTCCGTTCACCGGGTTGCGGCGGTGTGCGGGCTGGTTCTTCAAAGTGAATTCTTCCTCGATCTTAATAACGGTGAGAACGAGCCGGTCATTGATGGATGGGCTCCGGTTCCCGGGTGTTTCGGCAAAAGCAATATTTCCGATAATTACGTTGTCGCGGGCGGCATCTTGCGGGAGGGTTTGCAGCCCGTTCAAAGCGCTCTCGAGGTTGGCCTGGAATATTTTTAGGATATCATGAATAGTGTCTCTTACAACGGGCATGGCCTGACAGGTGTTATTTTTGGGTTTATGATTCCAATGTTGGAAGCGAAAACGGGGGTTGTTTTCTTAGGTCAATGTGGCTATTTTTTTTGGAGGATGGTTCCCTGAATTCAGGGAGATTTTTAAATCCCGGAATTCAGGGACAACAGCTTAAGATCAGGAGAAATGAATGGGATACAATTGCTGGCAGAGTGCTTCCCGGACCAGGCCCGCCGTATTTTTCACTCCTAATTTCAGTATCAGGTTTTTGCGGTGGGTCTCTACCGTACTGAAGGCAATATAGAGTTGGTCGGCAATTTCCTGGGTGCTTTTTTCTTCAACGATGAGCTGTAACACTTCGCGCTCGCGTTTTGTTAGCTGGGTACAAAGTTTCCTTTTCGTTGAAAGCCCAAGAGATTGCCTCCAGAGTTGGCAACGCAGTAATTCCTGGATGAATATGTCCCCCTCGGTTACAGTATTGATTGCCGAGATGAGTTCGGAAGGCCCGATCGTTTTTAGCAGAAACCCTTTGAGCCCGCAGGAAAGGTAGTTTTTAATTAAGCCGGGGTCCGGATTAGAGAGGGTATGCATCAATATGGTCTTTACTTCCGGCCAGTCCTGCCAGAGGTAATTCTTCTTCCTTGTGAAAGATAATCCATCTAACTGGGCATCCAGCAGCAAGACTTCCGGCATGCCTTCCTCCATCCCCTCCAAAAGGCCGTTTCTATTTGAAAAATGGCCTTTAACCTTGAAATTCGGGAGAGATGATAGGGTGGATACCAAGCCCTGTAAAAACAAAGGTGCGGATTCGGCGATAAAAATGTTTTTCATTTTGGGATCTTTTGGTGTTTAGGACTCCATAACTGAATTTAGCAATCTGTTTTCTTCATACTCTGAAAACGGGGGCAGTGAGCCGTGGTATTGTTATTATCCGGGCGCATGGGGAAGCACAGGGACAATGCAATGCCGCAGGCATTTATTCTGAGGAGGGGGTGCCGTGGTTTCTCGAACAGGCTTTGATACCTGGCAAATATTAAGGCGATGGAGTAGGCAGGTATAGGACTCTAAAATATTCGGTACAAGTAGAAATTTTCCTGTAGTGCAAGGGGTAGAAAAAAGATGGGGGTAGAACAGTTAAGGGGTTATGAATGTCATAGGTATTAGGGTTTATAATAATTTGTGAAATCGGTTCCAACCAAATATATGTCATTTAAACTAAAGAGTAAAGAATTTTATACTTTGTTTTTTTTAATGCATTTGCCAGGTGTTGAAACAAGCCGGAAGGGATGATCTGATGATGATCCTCCCCCCCTCACCGCCGCCCCAGATCCTGCACCCAATATCCTCCCGCCCGGGCGGCGCCTATCTCTTTGTATTCCCCGCTCATCATATTCTCACAATGCCCCGGGCTGTTCTTCCAGCCCTGTACCACCGCCGCCACATCCGGGTGGCCCCAGGCGATATTCTCTGCTACCGCCCGCCAGGCGTAACCGGTATCGCTTATCCGTTCGGACATGGCGCTGCCGTCGGAGCCGCGGTGGTCGAAGAAGTTGTTTTTGTTCATGTCGTTCGCGTGGCGCAGGGCAGCGCGGGCAAGCTGGTTGTTCCAACTCAGGGGCGGTACAGGGGGCATCCAGCGGGAACCGCAACGACAGCCCCTTTCCCGCAGGGCGTTCACTTCCATCAGCATCTGGCCGGACAAGGGGCCGGGTTCCAGCCTGACGATCGGTGGCGGCTGCGCATCGGGCTTGGCGTAGGAGAAGAGGGCGAACGCTAAGAACAACATTGGGATCATTGCCTTCCTGTTTTGAAAATGAATAGCCTTCCTTCAATAATCGTTCTTTCTGAGGTGTTTAGTATAGTAAGGATGGGCTAATTCTGTAACCAGAAAATAAATAAGCCCGTTTAACCCATCAACCATGAACTCATCAACCCATCAACCATGAACCCATCAACCCCATACCCGCTCTTCCGTGGCGGACAGCAGTTGTCGATCAGCAAAGTACCGGATGAATTCACTATCCGTTCCGTTCCGGGCGTTGACCAGGGGGCCTTAAGCCGGTCGATGGGTTGCCGGATGGAGGGGCAAATGGCGGAGCAACAGCTGGCCGTCCTCTCCGTTGAGCCAGACGGGCTGGAAGAGGCCATGGCCCGCCTGCGCGCCAGCCGGGAGGTGGCATTTGCTTCTCATACCTATTCTATTGATAACGATCCCATCGGCCGGTTTTACCTTACGGATGAGGTTACTGTGCAGTTCTTTCCAGAGGTTTCCCGGCGCATCAGAGAGGAGCTGATGGAAGGGGAGGGGCTTACATTGATCAAGGCCATCAAGGGGGTGGACGACGGGTATGTCTACCGCCTTTCTGCCGGCGCCCGCGCCAATCCGCTGAAGTTGGCCCAGCAATTGAACCAATTGCCAGAGGTTCGGTATTGCGAGGCCAATGTGGTTATTCCCTGCCTGCATCATTACGAACCAACTGATACCCTTTTCAAGCACCAGTGGTACCTGCAGCACAACGGCGGACTTCAACTGGAGAAAGATGCCCATATCGATATCGTGCGCGCCTGGGATGTCACTAAAGGCGCCCGTTCCATTATCGTGGCGGTGGTCGATGATTTCATCGATACCAGCCATCGGGACTTCAGCGGTTCGGGAAAGATAGTGGCCCCACTCAGCCTGAAGGATCCGGAGGGTGGTTTGCCCAAGGCGGGAAGGGGAGAAAACCACGGAACGGCCTGCGCCGGACTGGCAGTTGCTGAAGAGAACGGCCTGGGGATAGTCGGGGCCGCGCCCGGTTGCGCCTTGATGCCCATTCATTCCTCCGGGACCATTGATGATAATGCCATTGAGCTTTTGTTCGACTGGGCCATCCGCAAGGGCGCCTCAGTCCTATCCAACAGTTGGGGCGTGGCTGCCGCCAATTTCCCGCTGAGTATCCGCCAGCACGCTGCTATTCACCGGGCAGCCACTGAAGGGCGGGGCGGTAAGGGGTGCGTTATCTGTTTCGCTGCCGGCAATGCCAACCGGCCGATTAATGGTACGGTCGACGAGTCTGGCTGGCCCGGCAGGCGCCTTTTGGGGCCTACCCGCTGGTACAATGGGTTTACGGCCCATCCGGATGTCATCACCGTTGCGGCCTGCACCAGTTTCAATCAAAAGGCGGCCTACAGCAACTGGGGCGCGGAGGTCTCGGTCTGTGCGCCCAGCAACAATGGGCACCCCTCCATCGGGCCAGAGCTTACCTATCCTAAAGTATCCGTTCCCTTTCCTGGAAAGGCGGTCTATACCACGGACCGAAGCGGGAAGGAAGGGTATGCCCGTTCCGATTATACCTCCGAATTCGGAGGCACCTCCAGTGCTTGTCCGCTGGTGGCGGGCGTAGCGGCGCTGATCCTGTCGGTGAACCCCGGCCTTACCGCCCCTGAGGTGAGAGCGATACTGGAAAGCACGGCTGATAAGATACAGGATAAAGGAACCGACCCCCAGCTCGGCCTCAGAATGGGCGCGTACGATGAAAAGGGGCACTCGCCCTGGTTTGGATTCGGTAAGGTAAACGCCTTTCGGGCAGTAGTGAAGGCCAGCGGGCAGGACGGCCAGGCCACGAAGGCCTTCACCGGACAATCCGCTCCGGGGGTGGCGATAACCGACAACCTGTACGAGGGTGTGGCCGACCCGATGCAGGTACACGAACAGGGTGCTGTAAAAAGTGTGGAAGTCAGCCTGCGGGTCAAACATCCGTATATCGGCGACCTGAAGGCCTCCCTCATCGCTCCATCCGGGAAAAAGGCGCTTTTACACGATAAGCAGGGTGGGGGAAGGAATAAGATAAGAAAAACTTATACCCTGCAGAATACCCCGTCGCTCAGGGAACTGCTGGGAGAACTGGCCGAAGGCACCTGGTGGCTCGCCATTCAGGATATTGCCCCGCGGGATTCCGGAACCCTGGAGGAGTGGAGCCTGTCCCTGGTGTTCGCTCCTGTACAAACGATCCTCCTGGAGGATAAGCCTGAACTGGCCATTCCCGACGACCAGGCCTTCGGGATAGAACGGGCCCTCCGGGTGGAAAGCGAAGCAATAGTAAAGAAGGTCACCCTCAAAGTGGATATCGCCCACCCGTTCATCGGCGACCTGGAGGTTGCCCTTCGGGCGCCTTCCGGGAAGGCGGCGGTGTTGCACGCCCGTAAAGGCGGGGCCTCAGATGGCCTTTCAACCACCTACACCAGCTTGGATACTCCCGCCCTGCAAACCCTCGCCGGCCTGCCAGCCAAAGGGGAATGGGCGATTAGGGTCAGAGACCTCGCCTTCCGGGACGTGGGCAGGCTGAACCGCTGGGCCCTGGAGTTGGTGGTGGAGGGCAGATAGGTAAGTCGTGTTTTATTGGGTGAGGACGAGTGGACTGTCAATTCCTGACCAAAAACCAGTGTCATATGAAAATCAAAGCGTTTGAAGCGTATGAAGGTTACCTGTTTGCCAAACTGGAACGTTTGGGAACCTTCTCCGCGGGCCGCGGGTAGTTGTATGGACAAAAACAATTTAACCATACCGCCAACAATCGAACCGAGCCCCGGGAAAATGGCCTGAAGCGTTTCGAATTCGAGGCAGTATGGGTATTACTAAAATTGTCCAGCTTCTTACGCTTATACCCTGATACCTAACTACTCACACCCCAGGTCCACCCGCGATTGCGGGTCATTATTGGGGAAGCAAAGCCCGGAGAGGATGGACTCCGGTTCGTAGCGTTTGAGGTTGGGGTCGTGCAGGGCGTTTTCCAGGAAGGCGGTAATGGCCTCTATTTCCGGATCGCTGAGCCCCAGAGGGCTGAATTCTTCTGCCAGTTGGCTTGCCGGCACATCCGGGTTCTCAGGCTGGGCATTGTTTTTGTATACTACCACATCCCGTACGGAGCGGAAGCTGGCGCCATGGCCGTAGAAGGGAGAGTCCTTCAGGTTGTACAACTGGGGGACTTTAAATTTATAGACGTCTTCCGGCCTGCCGGTGAACCCGCCTCTTCCCAGGTCGGTGGGGGCGTCTACCGGTGTCTGGAAAGTCTCTTCCGGGCAGTCGAACATGTCGTTCATCCCGAGGGCATAGAATTCCATACTGTTGAGTGCCGGCCCGGAGTGGCAACTGCCGCATTGGCCTTTGCCAAAGAAGAGGATGGCGCCTTCTTTTTCGAGGCTGGACAGGGCTTGCTTTTCTCCCCTCAACCACTGCTGGAAGGGCGCTTCATTGGCCATAAGCGTGCGCTCGTAGGCGGCAATGGCCAGGCCTGCGGTGATACGGCTGTACCGTTCCTCCTGTGGGAGGCCGGGGAATGCCTGATCGAACATCTCCTTATAGCCGAGGTTTTCCAGGGTTTCTCGGTCGGTTACCAGGCGGTGGATGCCCAGTCCTTCGATGGCCTGTGACTCCAGCCCGTGGAAGCCCAGGTGGTTGACTTCCGGTTTGCTTCCCGGAACCCAGGCGTATTCGGTGCCTTCATTGGGGCCTTTTGCCCCGAACTGCCCGTTCCAAAGAGTGACGATCTGAAAGGCGCTGTTGAGGGCAGATGGGGAACGTATGGGCTGTACGTCCAGCTCAATCACGCTGAAATTGGCATCGCGGTGGCGCCCTTCGCCGTTTACGCCAAAACCTTGCCCGCCTTCGCCGATACCCTGATGCCTTCCCGCCTGGAAGCCGGCGGAGGCAAAGTGGCAGGAGGCACAGGAATAAGTGCCGGCACCCATAGGGTTTTTCGGGGTAAGGGCCAGTCCGGTTTCGTGAAACAGTAACTTTCCCAACGCTACCTTCTCCGGTGTGAGCGGATTACGGGGGTCTTGAGGAATGGACCCCAACGCCTCTGGAGCAGGCAAGAGAAAAAGATCAGGCCCCACACCCTGGGACACGTCTGTCAGGACTTGCACCAACTGTTCATCCAGCGGGTCGGGTGTGAAAGGAGCAGGTTCATCCTCTTTACAGGCCGCCAATAAGAGGACGGCCATCAATGCCACCAAATAGCGGTTCTGCCTGTGCATGAAGGTCATGTTTTTAGAACAATAATACGGGGTAGGTTTATAACAGTTTGCAGATAAAAATACAATTTTCGGCATTCAATATGCCTGTTCAGGGTGGGAATAATTTTGGAGGCAGGCAAACAAAAAAGGGAAACAGTGATTCATACTGTTTCCCTTCTGGTAAAACCAGCCTTTGGCAGGTTTTAGTTCTTTTCTTTCACGGAGTTGACCACCGCCTCGAATGTTTCGGGGTGGTTCATGGCCAGGTCAGCCAGTACTTTGCGGTTGAGGGCGACGCCATTTGAGGAAAGCTGGTGCATCAGCCGGGAGTAGGACACGCCGTGCAGGCGGGCAGCGGCATTGATGCGGGCGATCCAAAGGCTGCGAAACGCGCGCTTTTTGGCTTTGCGGTCGCGGTAGGCGTACTTCAGGGCTTTTTCGACTGCATTCTTGGCAACCGTATAGACGTTCTTACGGGCGCCAAAATAGCCCCTGGCCATTTTTAAGATCTTTTTGCGGCGCTTGCGCGACGCGACGGAATTCACTGAACGTGGCATATCATCGTTTTAGTGCAACGCAGAGGCTTACATCAGATAGCTCTTTTGGTCCTGCGTTCTCGTTAAAAAATAGAATACAAAGTGGGCATTAACCGATTGCGAGCAGGCGCTTGACGCGGCTCTCATCGTGAGTGCTTACAGTCGTGGAATCCCGCAGGCGCAGTTTGGCCTTTTTAGACTTACGGCGCATAAAGTGGGAAGTTTTCGCCTGAAAACGCTTGATCTTACCCGACCCAGTGCGCTTGAAACGCTTCTTGGCACTGGAATGTGTCTTCATCTTCGGCATTACAAGTATCTTTATTATTCAATAAATCAATTCTTTCCGAAAAACGGAAGGCAAAGGTAATGAATAATATCCAATATCCTTGCCCTAAGCTGCTTATTTTTAGCAGGCAGTCAAATTCTCCCGGAGGATCGGGAAAGAGAGAAAAGATGCGGAGCCCGGGGTTATTTCTTTTTCTTGGGAGCCACGACCACGATCATCCGGCGCCCTTCCATTTTGGGTAGGGATTCGGCTGCTCCAACCTCTTCGAGTTCTTTGAGAAAGCGGAGCAACAACAGTTCACCTCGGTCTTTGAATACAATGGTCCGGCCGCGGAAATGGACATAGGCTTTCACCTTGGCGCCTTCTTCCAGGAACTTTTTAGCATGGCGGGCTTTGAATTCGAAATCGTGGTCATCGGTATTGGGGCCGAAGCGGATCTCTTTGACGACAGTCTTGGCTGCCTTGGCTTTAATCTCCTTTTCTTTTTTCTTGCGCTCGTAGAGAAATTTATTGTAGTCGATGATCTTTACTACAGGAGGCTTGGCGTTTGGCGAGATCTCAACCAGGTCGAGCTCTGCCCGTTCAGCCCATTCTTTGGCGCGGCGGGTAGGGTAGACGATGCCGGGTTCTATGGTTTGGCCTACTATACTGGCAATCTCTTCGAGATTATCGCCAACCAGGCGTATTTCGGGGACCCGTATTTGTTCGTTTACTCTGAAATTGAATTTGTTGTTGGAAGTGTCGTTCCTCCTGGAAAATTTCTTTGCCAATAGTAAATTTTTTAGTTAACAAAAAAGCTTTGAAATCACCTTCCCGCTGTCCGGGGTAATGGTGTGTATTGTTTCAATGAGAATTTTGTGAAAAAAGTTCGCAATAAATTTAAGGCAAATTACCGAAACCGGGATGTAATGCTCTAAATAAATTCGCGCCTTTCCCTTTATTGTCTGTATAAAAAAAGGCGCACCTGCCTTCTGGCAGGTGCACCTTATGATCAATCTCTGATCTATTCGTTCACATCAGTATTGACTTCCTTGGAAAGGGTAATGTTCAACCCATCTCCTTCCTCTTTGAGCACTGCTTCGAGGCGGCTTCCTTCCGGCGGATTTTCATTAAGGATGAACTCTGCCAGCGGGTCTTCCACATATTTCTGGATAGCTCGATGCAGGGGGCGTGCGCCAAATTGCGGGTCATAGCCTTTCTCGGCGACGAACTTTTTGGCGTCCTCCGAAAGCGACAGGGTGTACTCCATATTGGTAAGCCGCTTGTGCAGGTCCTTCAAGGTGATATCAATGATCTTGAAGATATCTTCCTGGCTCAGGCTATTGAATATCACCACATCGTCGATCCGGTTGAGGAATTCCGGAGAGAAGGTCCGTTTCAGCGCATTCTGGATGACGCCTTTGGAATGCTCATCGGCAGCTTCCTGCCGGGCCTTGGTAGCGAACCCTACGCCCTGGCCGAAGTCTTTCAGCTGCCGGACCCCGATGTTGGACGTCATGATGATGAGCGTATTCTTGAAGTCTACCTTTCTGCCCAATCCGTCGGTCAGTTGCCCGTCATCCAGGACCTGCAGCAGGATGTTGTACACATCCGGGTGTGCTTTTTCGATCTCGTCGAGCAGGATCACGGAGTAGGGCTTGCGGCGTACCTTCTCGGTCAGCTGGCCGCCTTCTTCATATCCTACGTAGCCCGGAGGCGCTCCGATCAGGCGGCTTACGGAGAATTTCTCCATATATTCGCTCATATCGATGCGGACGAGGGCGTCCTCGGAGTCGAAAATGTATCGGGCCAGTGCCTTCGCCAGTTCGGTCTTACCCACCCCGGTGGGCCCGAGGAAGATAAAGGAGCCGATGGGCTTGGTGGGATCCTTAAGGCCTACGCGGTTGCGCTGAATGGCTTTTGTGATCTTGGTAATGGCTTCATTCTGGCCGATGATGACTTCCTGCAGGTCGTTCCCCATGCCAACCAGCTTCTTGCTTTCGCTCTGGGCCACTCGTTTTACGGGGATGCCGGTCATCATGGAGACCACTTCGGCGATGTCTTCCTCGTTGACGGGGTATCGCTTCGTTTTGGATTCTTCTTCCCACTGGACTTTGGCGAATTCCAGCTGGCGAACCAGTTTGGATTCTTTGTCGCGCAGGTCGGCGGCTTTTTCGTACTGCTGGTTTTTAACCGCCTGGTTCTTCTGTTCTTTCAGTTCCTCGATCTTCTTCTCCAGCTCTTCAATATGTTCCGGAACGTGAATGTTCTTGAGGTGTACACGGGCGCCTACTTCATCCAGCACATCGATGGCCTTGTCCGGCAGGAAGCGGTCGCTGATGTAGCGGTCGCTCAGCTTTACGCAGGCCTTGATCGACTCATCGGAGTAGTTCACATTATGGAACTCCTCGTACTTCGGCTTGATGTTTTCCAGGATGTTCATGGCCTCTTCCGCAGAAGGAGGATCTACCATGACTTTCTGGAAACGGCGGTCCAGTGCTCCGTCCTTTTCGATATGCTGGCGGTATTCGTCCAGTGTGGACGCTCCGATGCATTGCAGCTCGCCACGGGCCAGAGCCGGCTTGAAGATATTGGAGGCATCAAGGGATCCGGTAGCGCCGCCGGCGCCAACGATGGTATGGATCTCATCGATGAACAGGATAACATCTCTTGACTTTTCCAGTTCGTTCATGATCGCCTTCATACGCTCTTCGAACTGGCCGCGGTATTTGGTGCCAGCCACAAGAGCGGCGAGGTCGAGCATGACGATTCGCTTATTGAAGAGGGTGCGGGAAACCTTTTTCTGAATGATGCGCAGGGCCAGGCCCTCAACAATAGCGGTTTTCCCTACCCCCGGTTCTCCGATCAGGATAGGGTTATTCTTTTTACGGCGGCTAAGGATCTGAGATACGCGTTCGATCTCGTTCTCTCTGCCGATGATGGGGTCGAGTTTATCCTCTTCGGCCAGCTTGGTAATGTCGCGGCCGAAATTGTCCAGGACAGGAGTGCGCGATTTGGTGCTACCCTTTCGCTGCTGATAGCGGCCGGATTGCCCTTCTTCTTCCTCGTAGGGGTCATCCTGGTCGGACGGCGCCTGGGCATAAGGGTCAATACCGCTGCTGAAGTCCTGATCCTGACGGACGTACTCGAGTTCTGCTTTATAAATGTCGTAGTCCACGTCGTATTGATTTAAGATCTTGGATGCGGGATTTTCCTTGTGTTTAAGGATAGAGAGCAGAAGATGTTCGGGGCTGATCTCTTCGCTCTTTAACATTTTAGCTTCGAGAAAAGTAACCTTGAGGACTTTTTCTGCCTGTTTGTTTAGCGGCAGGTTGCCTACGTTGAGCGTAGTGTGGCCGGAGGGAAGACGCTGGACGGATTCTTCTACGGTTTCCCGCAGTTCGGAAGCGTCAACATCCAGTGATTCCAACACTTTCATCGCAAGGCTCTCTTTCTCCGCCATAATGCCTAGTAGCAAGTGCTCGGTACCAATGAAGTCATGGCCGAGCCTTATGGCTTCGTCCCTGCTTCGGGATATGACTTGCTTTACTTTAGGAGAAAATCTCTTATTATTCATAATTTTTGTCTCTTGCCGGTGAATTACACGTAAACAATATTAGCACTAATTATTTAAGAATACAAAACTTGCCTGGCTTAAGTTTTTGGGCCAAAAAAGGATTCTGGTTCATTGTTGAAACTTTAACCTTCCCTTAAGAGGCCTGCCGTTGGAGGGGACTAAAGTAAGGCTTTTCTTTTTCTTCAGAAACTCGTGGGCCGTTTAGTGTCAATAGGGAGTGCACTGCCTTTGCCGAAAAAACTGTGCCAACATGATGTAGGGCTCATAAACCTGAAAAATTTTCCGATACCTGACAAATCTGGCCTTCAGAGCATGTTTTTTTGTCCGCTCGCCGGTTTCTCAACTCTAGGTACCTAACAATCAAAGTCGGCCAAGGGTTTAGAACCAAAACGGCGGAAGCACCCGTAAGAGGGCTGTGGAGGCAGAGTGGCAAAACTTTATTCCTCAAGCTTATGTTTAGTGCCGCAGAATTGATACTTTTGTGCTTCCGATATCCATAAAACGAAACTAATATATTGTATGAAATACTCCATCGATAAAAAAGAGAAATACGCTGTATTTCAGTTGGAGGAGGACAACCTTAACTCAATAATCGCCCCGAAACTGAAGTCCGAGTTTGTCATTCTGTCAAATGAAGGGGTCAGCAACCTGATTTTTGACCTGACTGAGGTCAAGTTTGTCGACTCATCCGGGCTGAGTGCCATTTTGACAGCCAACCGCTTGTGGAAGAACCTGGGAACCTTCGTCCTGACCGGTGTTGCGCATCCCAGTGTCAAGAAGCTGATAGAGATCTCCCGGTTGGATACCGTCCTGAAGATCGTTCCTACCGTCGAAGAATCTATAGAATATGTTTTTATGGAAGAGCTGGAACGGGAGCTGAATGATGAGGGCAGCGCCGAAGAGCTCAACGACGAAGAAATAGAGAAGTAGGTTTTCCCTCCTGCCCAAAGAGGGTGGAACAGTCCATTCGATTGACCCGGGATGCTGTTTCACCCTCTTTTGTTTTCAACCTTCTATATATTCCTCCTGCCATGCGTTTCGAGCTGACATTACTAGGCACCAATTCTGCTTTGCCGGCGTTCGGGCGCTTCCCCAGCTCACAGGCCTTAAACGTTCAGGAAAACCACTACCTCATCGATTGCGGAGAGGGCGCCCAGATCCGAATGTCTGAATTTGGAGTCCGCCGAAGCCGGATCAGACAGGTTTTTATCAGCCATTTGCACGGAGACCACGTCTATGGTTTAACCGGTTTTTTATCGTCGCTTGCTCTTCTGGGCAGGGAAGAGCCTATGGAGATCTACAGCCCTCCGGGCCTGGAGGAGGCCATTCGGGTATTCCTGAAACATACAGGCGGACTGTCTTTCCCCCTTCGGTTTATTGAAATAGACACCGGGCGGCACCAGCTCATTTTTGAGGACGGGATTATAGAAGCCTACTCGCTGCCTCTTGTCCACCGGGTGCCCACTTCGGGCTTTTTGTTCCGGGAGAAGGAACGGCCGCGGAACATGAGGCCGGAAAAGATCGAAGCTTATCATATTCCCTACCGGGACATTCCTGCGATTAAGTCCGGTGCAGACTACGTGCTGCCCAATGGGCGCCGGGTGCCTAATGAAGAGCTGACCCTGCCTCCGCCAGCCCCTCGGTCCTATGCCTATTGTTCGGATACGGCCTTCCATGAACCTTTGGCCTCGATGGCCAGAGGTGTGAACCTGCTGTACCACGAATCTACCTTCTGTGAAGATCTGCGGGAGCAGGCGCCGCTGACGGGCCACTCCACTGCCAGGCAGGCCGCAGAGATTGCCAGGCTGGCTGGAGCCGGAAAACTGATCCTTGGCCATTATTCTTCCCGTTATAAGTCTCTTGAGACTTTCCTTCGGGAAGCCCGGGAAGTGTTTCCCAACACGGAACTGGGGCTGGATGGGAAAGTCTTTGAAGTGCCGCTGGAACGGGAAATATGACCGTCTAACAACTGGTTTTACGCCAGCCTGCCCATGTCCCGTATCAGGATACTGCGCCGGTTGAAGTGGATGAGATTGGATTTTTTCAGGTCGTTCAGCACCGAGGTGACGGTCTGGCGGGAAGTGCCGGTGATATTGGCAATGTCCTGCTGGGTCAGGCTATGTTTGATCAGCATTTCGTAACCGATGCGTTTGCCGTGTTTGCTGGCGGATTCTTTCAGGAACTCGATGATCCGTTCCCGGGCATCTTTAAACAGGAGCGATTCGAGGCGGCTCTCTGCTTTTTGGAGCCTTCGTCCAATGAAGTTGAGTATGCGGATGGCCAGCCGGTGGTCGGATTTCATGAAATTCTGAATATCGGTGACCTTCAGGCAAAGGAGTTCAACGTCCTGGTTCATGGCGGCTGCAAAATCCTGCCGCTCCTGTTCGCCGGCAAGGCTGAGTTCGCCGAACAGGGCCAGCGGGTGGAGTACATGTTTGATCACCTCTCTGCCATCACTAGAGTGGGTGCCGATCTTAACCACGCCCTTTATCAGAAAGTAGATCCGGTCTGCTCTGCTTCCTTCCCGGAAGATGGTGGAGTGCTTTCCGGCCCGCTGGTATTGGGCATAGTTTGCCAGTTCGCGGACCTGTGCTTCTTCAAAGCCTTCGAATAATGGGAAGTGTTGTAGTATTTCAGTTACCTGTTCTTTGTCAGCTCTCATGACTTGGTTAGTGGTTTATTGATGTTACAAAAGTGAAAAATTAATTGGGGGCAGGGTAGTACAAAAAACAGGAATTGTCCAGGGTTTTAAGTTTTATTTATTTTTTAAATAACTGATATTTAGTTAATTGTGTTTTATTTTTTCGTTTTTTGTTTAAAAATATTGTTATGCCGGTGAGCGCAGCCTTACCTCAGGAACACTCAGGCCGGGCAGTTTTTATTTCCCTTTCTCCATCCGGGCCGGGCCGATAATTCCTGCGGAATCCCTACATTTACATCAAAACAGCGCACTTGAAGGAGGGCCGGAAGATCATTCACATCGATATGGATGCCTTTTATGCCTCGGTGGAGCAGCGTGACCATCCCGAGCTACGGGGAAAGCCTGTTGCCGTTGGAGGTGCGGGCATGCGGGGGGTAGTGGCATCCGCCAGTTACGAAGCTCGGCGGTACGGCGTGCGTTCGGCTATGCCCAGCGTAACCGCGCTCCGGTTGTGCCCTCAGCTGGTATTCGTCAAGTCCCGGTTCGACGTCTACCGGGACGTATCCCACCAGATCCGGGACATTTTCCAGGAGTATACCGACCTGGTGGAGCCTTTGTCTCTTGACGAGGCCTACCTCGACGTGACCCGCAGCAAGCGCGGCCCGCAGTCCGCGACCCTCCTCGCCGAGGAGATCCGCCGGCGTATACGGGAAGAGACCGGCCTTACGGCCTCAGCCGGGGTGTCTTTCAACAAGTTTCTGGCAAAAGTGGCTTCCGACATCAACAAGCCGGACGGTATGAAGGTGATCACTCCCGAAGAAGCCCTTCCCTTTCTGGAAGCGCTTCCCATCGAGGCCTTCCATGGGATCGGTAAGGTGACGGCCGAAAAGATGCGCCGAATGGGCATTTATACAGGAGCTGAACTCAAGGGTTATTCGGAGATAGAACTGGTCCGCCGTTTTGGGAAAGTCGGCCGCCACTACTACCGCATTGTGCGTGCCGAAGACGAGCGGGAGGTCAATCCCAACCGCATACGCAAGTCAATCGGAGCGGAGCGAACCTATAAAGAGGACATAACCGATATCCAGGAGATGAAAGAAAGGCTCAGTTACCTGGCGGAAGTAGTCTATAAATATATGGAGAAGGCCGACAACTTCGGCCGTACGGTGACCATAAAGGCCAAGATGCCGGATTTTCGGGTAATTACCCGCAGCCGGACCTTTAATGCCGAGGTACGCCACCTCGGGGGCTTGACGGCCATTGCTCACGAGTTGCTGGAGGAAAACAAGGACGACATCGGGAGTGTTCGCCTTTTAGGCCTGTCGGTTTCGAACCTCTCCAAAGAGCAGATAAGCGACGGTATCCAGCTGGAATTTGATTTTGAACCGCTAAATGAACAAGAAGAATAAATGAAACTGGTCATCTTTGATGTCGACGGAACGCTCATCTATTCGGAAAAAAAAGACAGCCTGGCCTTTGCCGCCACCTATGAAAAGATCTATCAGCGGCCGTTCCCGACCATTGACTGGCGGACTTATCCCCATGTGACCGACACCACCATCTTCGACTCTGTCATCCGCCGGCATTTCGGGCGTTCCTCTTCTGAGGGAGAGGTTACCCATTTCCAGAAGCACTATGTATCTCTATTACAGGATAACCGCCGCGCCGCCCCCGACGATTATAAGGAAGTGCCCGGCGCCCGGCAAGCCGTTGCCGCACTCGGGCAGGACGGCGGTTACCTGATCGGCGTGGCTACAGGCGGCTGGAAACGGTCGGCGGAGATCAAGCTGCAGCATGTCGGCATCACCATCGACCATCGCCTCTTCAGTGGGGCCGACGGCAAGGCCGAGCGGGAGCACATCATCGAGGAGGTGATCGGCTTTGCCGAGGATCTTCACGGCGGGGCCTTTGACAAGGTCGTCTACATCGGCGATGCCATTTGGGATGTACGCACCACCCGGAACATGCAGCTCGATTTCATCGGCGTTCGCCGTATGGGCGATTTCAGCCTGTTGCAGCGGGAGGGTGTTCGCCACGTTATCCGGGATTATCTCGACTACGAAGGCTTTTTGCAGTTGCTGGAAGTGGCTATGCCCCCGGGAGAGCGGAGCCAGGCCTGAAAAACGGGGTTGGGCAGAAACTATTTTTCCTTCAGGGCTGTTTCTTTACCATCTGCCTTACAACGAGTTAGGCGGGAAGGGTAAAAAAAGTAGATGTTTCACCTTGTATTTTTCCAGAATCACCGTATATTTGCAACGCCTTTGAAAAAAGGTAGTTAACATACAGAATTTTATTTCGGTTTTGCCGAAAACGAGCCCGTAGCTCAGCCGGCTAGAGCACTTGACTTTTAATCAAGGGGTCCTGGGTTCGAGTCCCAGCGGGCTCACTAGCAAAAGCCCATCCGCATCAGCGGGTGGGCTTTTTGCGTAGTGGGCCCGCTGGGGCGAGAGGCCTGTCCCGCTCTCTAGCGCAGTTGGGCGAATGCCCTTACGGAGCTTGAGCGGGAGGTCCCAGCGAGCTCACTTTTATTTTAAAGATCTGAAAGCCAGGCAGTAATGCCTGGTTTTTTGTTTTATGTATTTTGCCTTCCTGTTTTGTTTTTGTAATTCAGTCTCTTACGAATGTTTAGAACTTCCCATGTTTAACGATTGCCACAGGCTAAAATCCTTTATTTTCAGGCATCCGTAGTATCCCGCAATTGGAAAAATGGGGATTTTGGTGAATTTCTGTCTATTTCTGTCTATTTCGGAGGAATATTTTTTAACGAAATTCAGGTTGTTGACAGAGGTTTCAAATGGTGTAGCGGAACTGGTTATCAAGTCCGTTTCAGCCGCCGGTTGGGTGTTGGAAATCTAGGGCTGCCCCAGGTACTGAGGCTTAAACTTCAAATATCTGATCGCATTCAAAATGATCTCAGCTTCCTGCTTATTGGTAATATACCCCCTGAAGAGTTGTTCGTCGGGATCATAATCTTTCCACGGCAAGTTGAACTCCTTTGAATATTCGGACTCCGCCATGAGTGGATCAATGACGCCGTACCAGATGGTTACAAAGCTTCCGTCAATGGAGAGAAACAGGTTTAATCGTTTCCAATCCTTCTCTTTGGCTTTATCAATGGATTCATGGTCCTTCTCGAAGAAGCGGACTTCAGGAGGGTAGAGTTTTTCCTTTCTCAGGAAGAAACCGAAATCCTCGGGGTTGAATGCATCCTCATTCATGATATTTGGCGATAAGTGATTTAAGCCGCCTTAGTGATCTGATCCAAAATAATAGACCCCGTCGGCGCCCGCTGCGCCTTCACCTGCACGACATCCGCCCAGTAGGATTTCACAATTTCGTTGATCAGGTGGCTGGGAACGGTGATGGTGTAAATTTCTTTGCTCTTCAGGTCCTGTAAGCGGATCTGGCTTTCTTCCGCGTTTGCGTAAGTTAGTATGCCAATGATCTCCACCTCGCTTACTTTTTGTCCTTTAGCTTTGGACAGGGCTTCCTTCAGCTCATTCAATTCTTTAACGATAAAACCCGGAGGGGCTCCAGATAATCCCTTTTGGATCAAGGCCTCAGCATCCTGATATCTGCCGCAATTGATTGCCAGAGAAGCGGCGCTACGGACCGGGATGTACCAGGAGTCACCTTTTTGATCTTTTTCTTTAATGGATGTCGCCGCCTCCTTCTCCAGGGAAAATGCCTTTTCGAAAAGGGAAATGGAAGCCTCTTTGTTGCCTTCCATTTTGGCAAGGAGGGCCTCGTCGGCAAACTCCATGGCTTTATTATGAAGAACGGTTACGATATTCATTGTTGAAAAGGTAGTAAATTTTCGCCGTATTCGCCAGTACCTAGCCAATAATCAAAACCCGTTCCTTTGAAAGATCGTTCGTTGGTTACGCGCATGAAAAGGCGGTAGTGGGCCTAGCTCAATTCGAGACGCAGCGCGTCGCAAATTGGAAAGCCCTGGAAGGGCACGAGAAAAAAATGAAGAAATAACATACCTTCCAGCCAGGAAACTATCTTTTACAACAGGACGTTTTCTTTATACTCTTAAAGCCGTATATTTAGGGACAAAAGCCTTGTTATGCCAACAGTACTGAAAATTAATACCCGCAACCTGAGCCAGGACGTGGTGCAAGACTTGAAGGAGCATTACGAAAATGCAGAACTGGAAATTCGGGTGCACAACCTTCCTGACACCTCTGAAGTGATGGGCGAGGATGAGTTTTGGGCGTTAATTGACATGCTGGATTGGTCTACACCGGATGACAACAACCGGATAATAGAGCCGGTTGTAGCGGCATTATCCCAGATGCCAGTCGCCAAGATCTACCAATTTTACGATATCCTTTCCGAAAAGCTCTGGCACCTGGACACCAGCGCTCACGCTGATGCCATGATGCGTAATGACCCGGAGGATTATTTCTCTGACGATGAATTTTTATATGCTCGTTGCTGCGTGGTAGCTAATGGCAAAGAGGCTTACCAAAATGTGCTCTCCGACCCGTCGAACTTTCCCGACGATCTGACTTTTGAGGATCTGCTCTATGTGGCAGCCAATGCTTACGAGCGAAAGGCCGGGAAGAGATTCCTTTCCACGCCCGCTTTTAACTTTGAAACCGGCAGCAACAAACAAGGCTGGCAGTAGCCCTCAATATCCTCCCTTTGAATCACGGAAATTCCAATAAGAACGATAACCCCCATCACCTCTACCTGATTTGGGATAGGAAAGAGGACAACTTGTATAAATATGGTATAAGCGACACGCCAATTGAAGAGGAAGATGGCCTGTCAAGCCGTGTCCGTGACCAGGTTTATCACCTTAACCTTCCGGAAAACTGGCTCCGCTTTACCGGCCGGATTCTTATCAAAGATATTCCAAACCGGAAGTTGGCCAAAAAGCTGGAAACCGAGCATATCCAGGCTTATATTGAAAAACATGGCAGGCGGCCAAGGGGCAACCCCCTGCGCAGAAAATCCAGGTTTGACAAGCCGTTCCCAGATGAGAAAGAATAGGGATAAAGTCCATACCGGCCGTACTAAATTTGGCAACTTTAGGATATATCATTTTGCGTGGATACGGAAACCATAAAGTTAAACCTCATTACCTGGCTCCTCAACCTCCAGGACGAAGCCGTCCTCCGGAAGTTGATGGAGCTGAAAGAAGAAGCGGGGTCAAAATCTTCGGGTCCTATAGCTAAAGAAGCATTGATCCACCGAGCGGAGGAATCCAACCGGGATATTGAAGCCGGTAGAGTTCTCCCGATTGAAGAAGTCATGAAAGAGGATTGGGGCTAATGAGGATTCAGCTAAAATAGGTAAATTAACGGCCGGCAAGATAGTGAGGCTCAAAGCATTAGAAAAACTTTTTATCTATTTTAAAAATCCCAAAATCCAAATTTTAAAGCACTGGCTTTCAATCTTTTATAAGTGCATTTCCACTCCCAGCGGGCTCACTAGCAAAAGCCCATCCGCATCAGCGGGTGGGCTTTTTGCGTAGTGGGCCCGCTGGGGCGAGAGGCCTGTCCCGCTCTCTAGCGCAGTTGGGCGAATGCCCTTACGGAGCTTGAGCGGGAAGTCCCAGCGGGCATTGTCCGCCGAAGCCAATTGCGTAGGCGGGCTCACTTTTTTTGTAAGAAATTGAAAGCCAGGCAGTAATGCCTGGCTTTTTCTTTAATTGTTTTGCTCTTCTATTTTACTGCTGTAAATCAATTCTTTACGAATGCTTGGGATTCACCATGTTTTCCGGTTGCCACAGGCTACAATCCCTTCATTTCAGGCATCCGTAATCCCCCACCATTGGAAAACCGGGGGATTTCGGCGTATTTCTGTCTATTTCGGAGGAATATTTTTTAACGAAATTTAGATTGTCGACAGCTTGCCCAAATGGCCTGGCGGCTGGATTGGGTGTGTAGCATACCCGATTCTCAGCTCACCTATTCGTTTTCATTTTCAGGAAAAAGTATGGTTTTGAAAGTTGGAAGGCCTATAACTTTCACCGTTGAAAAAGGGATAGAATCCAATTGGAAAGCATTGGAAGGACACGAGAAAAAAATGAAGAAATAACATACCTTCCAGCCAGGAAACTATTTTGCAGGGGGCCATCCAAGAGAAGGGAGAGATAAAACTTTTGGGGGAAGAATTGCCAGGCTATTTGAAGCTGTTGATCGAAATAGAACTAGAAGTGGGTAGTTGGAGTAGCCGGAAACCACGATCGATTTGGTGATAGACAAGATGTAGAAACATTCAAATCAACGGAAGATATGCATCTGCTACACCATGAAATAATTGAGAAAGCAAGCCTGAGAATCGGCGGAATCAGTGGCATTATAGGAAGAGAAGACAAGGCTAATAGAGTTGAGGAACAAGAATATTTGAAGAGCTTGCGACAACTATTAAATCAGGGATTGGATATTCTCTTACTCCATGAAACGCCTGATTACCCGGAACAGAACCTAAGCGGAAATCCTAAGATCAGGGAGGTAATAGCAAATGAGCCATCGTCCATCGTATGTTGCGGCCATTGCCATTGGAATAAGACATTAATAGAATTTGACAATAGCTCTAAAGTGATGAATGTGGATGCTAAGGTGGTGATTCTCAAGAAAACGCCTTCAGACTGAAATCTGCATGACAATTGACAAAAAACAGGCACTGGCACTGGGGTGGAAGCCTGACGAGAAAGGAAAACCACTTGTTTTTGATTGGATTCAAGATAAAATTATCAAGAGATATGGAACTTCTAAACACGGTTGAGATCAGTCCTTACGATTATGCCGACGAAGATTATGAATATCCAAAGGCCAGGAACCTCATCAATCAAAGTAATGTAGAGGCATTAGAAGATTTTTATGAAACCACCAGACAAAGACAAAACACTGCTCGTACTTGATATCGACGAGACCCTGAGTAAAAATAGGCCTGCCGGGCACATTAACTATGAAGTTAATCAAAATAGAAGTATACGATAAAAGGGAAAAAACCACCACCACCCTGTATGTGGAACAGTTATCCGAAAACCGATTCCGAATGACGGATAACGATATCTTCAATTGCCGTCTTACCTTAGGAACAGAATTTGAAACCAGGCTCAATGCCGATGGCAAGCATGAGATTGTTCGCATAACCAAAGCGTCTGAATTTCTGACCAGGCGATTCCTGTTGTCCTCCAAACATACGGAGTCAGCATACCGGCTATTGGGAGATGAAATTACCAGGCAAGGCGGATTCTGGCAGGTGGATTTTGGTGGTTTGGCGACCGTCAATTTGCCGAAAGCATCGGCGTTTGACCTGGATCAAGCTATGACCGACCTGGGGTTCGGCCTCACGGAAATAACAGATGATGACCCAGACCGATAGCATTTCTAAACAATTATCCTACAAATATACCTCAAAAAATGCCTTGGAAAGCAGATCAAGTATATACCAAACCGAACCCGGAATTAATTGCCTATTTACAAAGTTTAGAAGGCTTTTCTTTCGAACTTTTTTTAGTGAATGATCTCGAGGGAATTAACTCCGAATGGGCCAGAAGTTTTATGCTATCCGACCAGCCCAATGAGCATAGTTTCAGGAAGCACTCGTTGCCCAAAGATGGATTACTCGTTATAAAACCTGCAGAAACCGGCAAAGCTATTTATGAACATGATTGGGATTTTGCAGATGCGATCGTTCCAACTGAAATGGAGTTAAATCCAGGCCTTACGGAGAATCAGTTGAAGTTGATGGCTCTCCTGGAATCATTACATAAGAAATTCAATTTCCCATTCCTTTATTATCATTGCCTGATGTGGGGCGGATTGGTAGAAAGAGAATATGCCATTGTTTTTGATGAAAGGATAAGGGTCTATACTTATGATTGCGATAACAAAAAAGAACTTGAACTGGCAGATAATGGGCCAATAGAATTAGAAACAACTGTTCTTCAAACGAGTCTTTTACACCTTGATCTGGCATTACCAACCTGGTATTTTGTCCTACATGATTCTTTTGATTGGAAAAGGTATCGTGTAATAAAGTGACTCCATTAGATAGGGGAAAGTTTTTTAGCGAAGGGCAAATGGCCGGCATTTAAATTAACTCAAACAAAGCATCCATGGTGATCTCATTCTGGACCAGAGCTGAAGCGTGTTCATTCCTTTCCAGGCCAAACGTGGTGATCATCGTCAGGAATATGGCCTTTCGGGTCTTTGTTTCATTTCGAAATGCCCCAATTTTATTGCGGAGGTTTTCCGCATAGGATTTGGTGATGGTAAAAGGATTGATAGAATATTTGACTTCGCACAGGTTAACCACCTGGTCTCTTCGGTCAATAGCTAGGTCTACCTGAGCTCCTTTTTCCGATTGGGTGCTTTTCCAGGAAGAAGTGTGGCTGATGACACCGCTGATGCCTAGCGCCTTTTTAATTTGGGGAATATGGGCCAGGCATACTTGCTCAAAGGCATATCCCGCCCAGGCCCTTTGGGATGGGTTGTCTATGGCGTTCACCCATACCCCTTCGTCGTAGTTGGTGTTGTTTTTGATAAACTTAAGGTAGAATAAGCTGTAGAAATCGGACAAGCGGTAAAGGGTATCCTTAGATTTTTTGTTGAACGGCGTATAGCGGCTAATGAAGCCACTTTCTTCTAATTCATTCAGCAACCGCGTCAGGCTTCCCCCGGTTTTCATCTCTGCTGCCTTGACCAGTTCTTTACGGGTCATTCCTTTGGCCTTTGTGGACAAGGCGGTTATGATCGCTTCATGTTTGAATGCGTTTTTGAACAGAGAGGCGAAGAGGTTCTGAAATTCTGTTTCCAGGATGGCCCCTTTGCGAAAACACATTTCCTCGATGTTCTGCGAAGCGCTTTTTTCAGGAGATACGGCGTCCAGGTAGTAGGGAATCCCTCCCATTACCATGTACAGCTGAAGGATCTGGTACCGGCCCAGCACATTGTTTTTAGATTGGAGCAGGCGCTCCGCTTCGGCCAGGTTAAAGGGGTTGATCTTGATGCGTTCCGTGACCCGGTTGTGCAGCCCGCCACGGTTGTTGATCAGCTCGCTGATCATCCAGGAGGCGGCTGACCCGCATGCGATCAGAATGATATCCTTCCGGTTGGTGGCCCAACTGTTCCAGAAATGTTCCAGTGCCATCATGAAGTCAGACCGGGGAGTAGCCAGCCAGGGCAGTTCATCCAGAAAAATGACCTTCTTGCGCTCTTCCCGGATGCTTTCCAGGTAGTCGATCAGGTGCTGAAAAGCCTCAAACCAATTGCCAGGTATTTTCTTATCGTAGGAAGGGGCCTTCCGTTGTAAGGTTACATGAAAGTTGGTCAGTTGCTGCCGGGTATTGGCCTTGGCCAGGCCCGTCAGTTGAAAGTCGAATTGATACTGGAAGTATTCCCGCACCAGGTAGGTTTTTCCCACTCTTCTCCTTCCGTATAAAGCTACGAACTCCGACTTTCTGCTGGCCTTGATCTTGTCTAGCTGCTTGATCTCTTTCTCTCTTCCGACGAAACCGTTCATGATCCAATGATTTATTTGGCCAAATATAGTATAAAAAATAGCTTTTGGCTAATTATGCATTTTTATTTAGCCAAAAGTGTGTTCATTTCTGTTTTTTGGCTAAAGTAGCCGCACAATAAGGCGCCCTGGCCACTCATTAAGAGCTAGAAAGAATGAACCCCCAAAGACAAAAAATCTCTTTAATCTATTTTTAAAATTCCAAATCCCAAATTTTAAAACACTGGCTTTCAATTTTTCACAAGTGCATTTTCACTCCCGGTGGGCTCACTTTTCTATTTTTTTTTAACGAAATCCAGATTGTCGACAGCGTGCTCCAGATGGTGTAGCTGAACTGTTTATCCAGTATGCTTCAGCCGCTTATTGTATGTTGGAGGTTTAGGGCCGCCCCAGATACTGAAAAAATCACTTTTCTTACTTCGCTAGAGTTAACCCATCAATCCGTTCGAAGTGTTTTGTATTTTTAGTGAGGACAGGCAGGCTATCGAGCTGTTTACGTTGTACTGTTTCTGGCAGGTGCTTTACCTCATTCTCAAAACCTCGATTCGAATATAAAATGGCTAACACAGAACTTTCCGGAAGTTGACAATTGTTCTATCTTTATGGAATCTAAAAATGTGACAAATGGATGAGTTAATAATGAAGTTTGGGCTATTGGACCCTGTAAAACGGCAGGAAATCCTGGATTTCCTTGATTTTCTGCTCAATAAACAAAAAAAAGAAAGGGTGGGAACTTTCAAGTCCTATAAGGAACAAATCCTTCAAGTATCTACCTGGAGCGAGGAAGATATTGCTGTAATCGAAACAAATAGCAAAAGGCTGAGTCAATGGCAAGTTCCCGAATGGTAGCCGATTCAAGTATCTTCATTGAATTTTTGAGGGCTTCTGACAAAAAGAGAACGACTCTTTATCAATTGCCGGATGATACGGAGTTATACCTATCAGTAGTTACACTCTACGAACTACTGATGGGAGCTACGGATGAGGTCAAAAAACAAGATGTTAACTGCTTACCGAACCTTTGATCATTCTTCCCTTCACTAAATCTGTAGCGGAGAAGTCTGCTGAGGTCTACCATAATCTCCGGCAACGAAATAAGATGATCGAGTTTAGAGATATTTTCATTGGTGCTACTGCATTGGCCCACGGCCTGACCGGCATCTTCGACATCCGCTTAAGCCCGATAAAATGAAGCCCTAAACGGCTAAAAAATCTCTTTAACCCATTTTAAAAATTCTGAAAATATAATCTTAAAGCATTGCTTATCAATGCATTGTAAATGAATTTCCAATCCCGGCGGGCTCACTTCTTTTCTAAAGGCTTAAAGGCCAGGCAGTAATGCTTAAATTTTTTGTTTTATGTATATCGCCTTCCTTTTTTTCTGCTGTAATTCAATGCTTTACGAATACTTAATAATTTTTATGTTTAACTACGGCAGGCATCCAATCGGTGGTGTTGATGCCGCCAGGTAACGTCAGCTGATCGCCCGCTTTTTGAACTTCTTTGATATTCTTACAGTACCAGCCGGTGTTCAGCTTTGTAAGCTGCTGAGAGAAAAGGGCAGGGCAACAAGCCAGGAGGAGGGAAAAGATCAGGTAGGAAACGCTTCCTTTCAGGCCTCAGGCCAAAGCTTGGCCATAACCCTTTTGTGATTGGTGTTTTTGCATCTTTCCAAGATAGTAAATGAGCGGTGAGTACAAGGGATTTCCGGGTTTATCCACGAAAATACGGTTCTATTCTTTCTCTCTGTCTTCCAGCCGGTATTCATCCTGCTCTTTGCTTTCCCGATACATATCCTCCACATTATCGATCTGCGGGGATTGCTCAATGGCGTTCCAGTCAAATTCTTCGTCAAAAGGCCCCAGGGCTTTTTGAGGGTTGAAGATCCGGCTATCTGCCGCTAAAGCGCTGTAGGGGCTGAAATCCGGAGTGGAGGTAAAGAAATCGGCCAGGCTGGTAGCCCCGGCATCGTATTGATTCAGGTACGGCAGGCCCAGAATGTTCCAGAATGTTTTAAACAGGCTCCCAAAACTATAATGGACATGGCTGACATGGCCTCTTTTCACCCAGGGGGAAATGACCAGGAGAATACTGCGGTGCGCATCAATATGGTCAACGCCGTTTTGAGCATCATCTTCGGTGATGACGATCAACATATTCTTCCAGTAAGGTGTCCTGGAAAGGTATTCCACAATGCGGCCGACAGCCAGGTCATTGTCGGCCATGTAGCTTTCCCGGAAAGGATACCCGGCATCCGGGCGCTCGCCTGCTCCATGATCATTGGGGATGATCACGGTTATCAATTCCGGCATGGTATCCTTGCCCGTGATCCATTTCTCATCAAATTCTTTGATGAACTGGCCTATCCGGAACTGGTCCGGTATGGACATATTATAGGTGGGGTATGTTCTGGAGCTGCGCTCATACAGGGGTTGCGGCATGGGATAATTGATATACTGGCGAATACCGGTGTATTTGTATTCCGCTTTGTAGAGTGCCGGCTCAAACATCACGCTAAAGCCGAAGTTGTAAAAGTCCACCTTATGGCGTTCCAAATGATCCCACATAGACCCCGCTTCGTTATAATCTTCCGGGTAAATGGCCCCGGCAGCACCGTTCATCGCAAAAACCCCGGGCGCCCTGGAGTTTTCCCGATAGTCGCGATTGCCCCCATAACTGGCAGCCGTGCTTGTCTCGCACCACTCATTGGGATAGGTGTTTACCAGCCAGCGGTGGCCATCGGCAGAGACGTCGGAATCCACATAGAAGTTATCGGAAATGGCGAACTGGCCGGCCAGGGCCAAATGATTGGGCATAACCGTGGCGTTTGAAACGAACCTCGTCTTTTCCTTATTCGAAAAGGAAGCTTCCTTGCCATACCGGGCAATAGTTGGGTCACCTTGTCCTTTTTCTATTTGCCCGAAAACTTCATCATAGGTCCTGTTCTCTTTGGAAATAAATACGATGTGGCGAATAGGGCTTTCCTTTTCTCCCGGGAACAAAGGGATGGGGTTTTCCGCTCTTTTTTCAAAAACCGGGTCATCGGCCCGGGTAAAATGAAAATTATTCGAAACGACCTGTTCTGTCATTTCCCGGAGTTGTTCCTCATCCGGGATGTCGACAACCTGGACCGTACCTTTCATTAAGGAACCGATATAACTTCCTTCCGGCCCTGGTTCAAAATTGGCTCCCCCATTGGGGCCGCTGCCATAACCTTTGGCGTTGGCAATAACCAGTTTTTTCCCATCCGGGCTCACTTCAACCTTGGAAGGGAACCAGCCTGTAGGAATATGCCCCAAAACTTTTTGATCGGAAACATCGACCACCGCAATGGCATTGATGCCCGATTCGGCCACATACAACCTCTTCTGGTCGGGGCTCAATGCCAGGCCAAAAGGGATCACTCCCCGGAATTGCCTTACCCGGCTATCGGGTTTGAGGGCTATCGTATGGACAACGGTATCTTTCTCAATGGAAATAACCGAGATATTATCATTGTTGCCATTGCTGACGAAGACGTATTCATCGGTAGCTACTATGGAATTCGGGCTTGCCCCTCCGACGGCAGGGATGCCTTCGACCAACGCTCCTACCAGGTGGCCGGTTTTGATCCTGGCGATGACTTCAGGGGCTGCCGGATCCTCGATGTCAATAACAAAAACAGAGAACGCTTCAATGGCATTGGGATCCCCCAGGCCGGGAATGGATAGGGTGTCATTTTCTATCCCCTCCTTCATCTCTTCAGAGCCAAATGCAAAAGCTGGATAACCGATAGGTTTCACACTTGCTTCTTCGCCCGGCCCTTCTTTGATCAGGGCATACTCAAACATCCCCACATTTGCGACATAAGCCTTTTTTTCATCCGGCGACAGCGCAACCCCAAAAGGATATCGCCCTACCGGAACAGACTGCTTCAGGGTTTTGCTTTCGGTATCCACGACGGCCAGCCTGAACCCGATCTGATCTACGGCATACAGCGTTTTGCCATCTTTCGTCAGAACGAGGTCGCCTATATATCCGTGGGAATAATCCCTTTCTTCAGAAACAAAAGAACAGTCAATAGCCCCTTTCTTTTCTCCTGAATTCAGGTCGAACAGGTAGATCTTGTTCTCCTGCCCTCCGGCAACGTATACGGTTTGATTGTCAGGAGATATGGCCAGCCCCATAAATACCGATGCCAATACGCCTTTGTCTGTGGATGGCCCGGGAGGGACCTGTTGTGCTTCAGGCCGTTGAGATAAGATATTGCGGATAATAGTAATAGACAAAGGGTCGGTTCCCGAATTGGCGGTAACCGCAATATTTCCATCCGGGCTTAATGTCAATCCATAGGGATGCGGCGCCGTCATAATGCTTTTACCCGCAGGAGTAATATACCTGCCATTGGGGATCACCGTTTTGCCGGATCTGTCAATCCTGGTGTACTGGCTTCCGGCAGGAGCCGAAATGATCCAGAGGGCCTCCTCTTTGGAACCATTTTGCGGGTTACAACTACAAAAAAGCAGGGTAAGGGCCAGAGCTTGTGCAATTGTTGTTTGAAAGTTCATTCCGAACAAGTTTTTAGTTGTCAAAATAAAAGACGCCGTTCTCATCCTGGTGTTTAAAAGAAACCAATGCGGGCCACAACGGTTTTGGCATGCCGGCGTACCAGTGGCCAAGAGCCGTTTTGAGTTCCTTGATTTTCCCGGGGTATTGCCCGGCGAGGTTGGCCGCTTCATAGGGGTCGTCCGCCAGGTTGTAAAGCCTGGTTTGCCCGGTTTCCTCGTGGTAGAAAAATTTCCAGTCGTCTTTTAGGATCGTCCACGTGCTTCCGCCTTTCCAGAACAGGGATTCATGCGGTTTTCCCGGTTCATGGCCCAGCAGATAGGGCAATAAGTTGACGCCGTCGTAGGCCCGGCCTTCGGGCAAAGGGATATGAGCTGCGGCGCATACCGTTGTGAAAATATCGAGCGACGAAACCGGATGGGGATAGGCCGTTCCGGCGGGGATGACCCCCTGCCATTTCAGGAAGAAAGGAACGCGTAAGCCCCCTTCGAAGGCTGTAATTTTGCCCCCGTTCAGGGGGGCGTTATCCGTAGCGTGGGTATATTCGGCGCCCCCGTTGTCACTCAGGAAGAAGATCAGCGTATTGGGGGCCAGGCCGAGTTCTTCCACTTTTTGATGGATCGCGCCGACGGCATCGTCCAGAGCTGCGATCATGGCAAGGTAAACCCTTCTGGCCGGGTCCTCAATGTGTGGAAAGCGGCTGTAGTAATCCTGGGGCGCCTGGAAGGGGGTATGGGGTGCGCTGAAGGGGACGAACAGGAAAAACGGGTGGTTTTGGTTCTCCTCCAGAAAGCGGATGGCCTCTTCGGCAAAGCGTTGGGTCAGGTACCCGGGTTCTTCAACGACTATGCCATTTCGAACCACGGCACAGTCTGCGTTGCGTTGCCCGGACCAGATGTGTTTATCGGTCCAGTCCTTCGGGCTGCGCATATTCACGATGCCGGGCGTTTCTTCCGGCGCAAATAAAGAGTGGGAGCCATAAAATCCGAAATGTTCGTCAAACCCGAGGTGATGCGGCTGGCAGAAAGGGGCGCTGCCCAAATGCCACTTGCCGAAGATGGCGGTCCGGTATTCTCGCTTTTTAAGGATCTCGGCGAGGGTGATCTCGGTGGGGGGAAGGCCTTCCCTCCGGCGGCCGGCTTCATTGGGAATGCTGGTTAGTTTTTTGATTTTCCAGGGATTGGAATGGATGAAATGCCGGGCTGCGAACAATTCGAAGCGGTTGCGGGGAAGGCGCTCATGCAATTGGTTTTCAAAGCCGAACCGTTGCTGGTAGCGGCCGGTGATGAGGCCCGCACGGGAAGGGGCGCAGGAGGGGGCGCTTACGTAGGCCCGCGTACATTCTATTCCCTGCCGGGCGAGGGCATCGATGTTTGTGGTCTGTATCTGGGTATTGCCGTGCAGAGAGATATCGAAATAGCCCAGGTCGTCTGCCATCAGGATAATGATGTTCGGAGGGAGAAGCGTATCCGCCGTTGGTGTTTTTTCGGATAAAAATCCGGCCTTCTGCGCAAGGGCCTGCCCGGAAAAAGACACCTGGAATTCATCCGAGTGGAATGGGGGAAGGGAGCATGCCGTTACCAGTAGCAGGGCGCCTCCGAAAGCGATAAGCAGGTTGCGGTTCATCCGTTATGGTTGAGTAATTAAAATAATACAGAGAAAAACTAAATACACTGTAATTTAAGTTCTTTTATACGCCCTCGCAGCCCTCTAACTCCCTGAAGGGAGAACCTCCTCCCACTAACACTAACATTGGTTGCGTTTTGGGTGGATGCACCTCCTTTAGGAGGCTGGGAGGCAGCGCAGGCAGTGTCAATTTATTTAAATTACAGTGTATTAGGAAAGTGATTATTTTCGAAACTAATGCAAGCCAAACGGTTTATTCCCCAATTACGTCCGGCATTCGGTAGGCACCTACTTATTTCTTTCGCCGGCCATATTCAGAAGGTAATATTCCAAAGAATTCCCGGAAACACTTGCTGAAATATTTGGGCGTTTTAAAGCCGGTTTGGTAACAAACATCTGCCACTGGCATATCTGTTTGCTCTAATATCTGTGCAGCTCTTTTCAGGCGAAGGATACGGATAAATTCATTTGGTGTATAATCAGTGATGGCAGGTAATTTTCTATACAGGACCGGCCGGCTGATACCCACCTCTTTTGCCAGAGCATTCACGTCAAAACCGGAATCATCCATATGTTTTTCAACGGCTTCAATTGCTCGCTGCAAAAGGTCCTGATCTTGAGTAGTAATGGCAACTTCATGAGGTTCAACAGACAACTGGCGGCCGAATTTTTCCCGAAGGCGCTTTCGGGAAGTGATCAGGTTGGCAACCCGCAACTTTAACAGTTTGGGGTTGAACGGCTTGGTAATATAATCATCAGCCCCTGTCTCCAGGCCTTCCGCCTGAAAGACCAATGAAGTGCGTGCGGTGAGTAAAACGATAGGGATATGGCTGGTTTCAAGCGTAGATTTCAATTTTTTGCATAGCGTAATGCCGTCCATTTCCGGCATCATAATATCTGAAATGATAAGCGCCGGCTGGTGCTGCAGCGCCAGCTCCCAGCCTTCTTTACCATTTGAGGCTTCTACACAAGAGTATTGATCAGCGAAGGTTTGCCGGAGGTAGTTCCTGATATCTTCATTGTCTTCTATGATCAATAGCTCCGGGGCATTGTCGGGGGCTGTTAGTTCGGTGCTTTCCCTTTTTGCCATCTGAGCAATCTGGTAATGAGCAGCATCTTCACTGTCTTTATGGCTGGCCACAATATCTTCATCCCTGAAGTGCTTGACTCCGGTCGGCAAGCTAACGGTGAAACGGGTAAACTCGTTAGGAGTGCTTTCTACGTGGATCTCTCCATGATGTAATTGGACCAGTCCTTTTACCAATGCCAGCCCAATGCCGCTGCCGAGGTAGTTGCCGGAGTAATCATTTTTGAATTTATGAAAGCGGTCAAAAATGAAGGGAATGTCTTTCTGTGAGATCCCCGTACCATTATCTTCAACAACCACCTGGGCTCTTTCCTGCCCGGCATCCGCCCGGATCATGATCATACCGCCGTCAGGGGTAAATTTGAAAGCATTGGAAAGTAAGTTGAAGAACACCTTTTCCATCAGGCTGCTGTCATACCATAGCTGAATGGCCTCAGGCTGATGGGTAAAAGTGAGCGTTATGTTCTTTTGGTTGGCGATCTCTTTAAAGGACAGAACGATCTCAGCGATAAATTTTGTAAAATCCCCTTTTGAAACCTGTAGTTTCGTGTGCCCCGCCTCTTGTTCTCTGAATTCAAGCAATTGGTTGACCAAAAGCAAAAGACGGTTGGCATTGCGGTTGATGTTATGCAACTGGTTTCGGACTTCCTGGCCACCTTCTCCCGATGCGATCAGTTCCCGGACAGGCCCTAATATCAGGGTTAGGGGGGTGCGGATCTCATGAGAAATATTGGTGAAGAACTGCAATTTCATTTCGTTGAGCTCCCTCACTTTCTGGCGTTCAAGCCGTTCCAGTTTCAGCTCATTGAGCAGGCGCAAACGCCCGATCCTGTATTGGTAAACCAGATAAAGGGTTCCTCCCAAAACCAGAATATACAGGATGTATGCCCAGACGGTATTCCAGGGAGCAGGCAGAATATGCACCTTCAGTTCGGTAACATCACCCTTCCATACTCCTTCGTTGTCGGTTGCCCGAACTTTGAATACATAATCTCCTGCGGACAGGCTCGTGTAGGCGGCATACCGGCGGTTGGCGCCGGTGTATTGCCATTGCTCATTGGCTCCTTCCAGTTTATAGGCATAGTTTATTTTTTCTGCTCCAGCGAAACAGGGCGCGACAAATTCAAAGGCAAAGTCATCAATAAAGTACGGGATGGTGATGGCATCGAGTTCGTGGATCGATTTTTCCAGGATAACCTTTTTTCTAAGCGCTTCACCCGGTTGAATGGAACGATTGAATATTTTGAGGTCGGTTATAAGGCAGGGAAATTTGTCATTGGGTAGTTTGTTTATTTTGGCGGGGTGATATCGGTTGAAACCATTGGTCCCTCCAAAATACATCATATCATCCTTAGCCTGGCAGGAAGCCCCAAGATTAAAACTATAACCCTGTAGGCCATCACTTATGGAATAGTTGACAAAGACGCCTTTTTCGGGGTCGAATTTACTAATGCCTTTCAAAGTGCTAATCCAAAGATTGCCTTCCCGGCCTTCTTCAATACTCTTGACCACATCGTTTGAAAGGCCGTTCTTTTCCCGATAAACGGTGAACGCCCCGGTCAGGCGGTCAAACCGGTTCAGGCCGCCGCCAAAGGTGCCTATCCAGAGTTGATGGGTGCTTGGAGATTCAAAGATATCCGTTATCATATCGTTGCTGATACTGGCCGTATCTCCGGGTATTGCTCGGAAATGACTGAAGGCCTCATTAGAGGGGTCAAAACGGTTTAGCCCTCCACCGTAAGTCCCGATCCATAACACACCCAGATGGTCCTGAAAAATAACCCGGATATCATTGCTGTTTATACTCTGTGGGTCGTTGGGGTCAAAGCGGAATTGCCGAAATTGACGAGATTCCCAGTCGAACCGGTTGAGCCCACCGTCGGCGGTGCCAATCCAGAGATTGCCGGACAGGTCCTGGTGGATAGCCCAGACCGCCTTGCCAGAGAGCTTGGTTCCGGAGGCGCCATGGTTGAAATCGGAGAAGGTTGTGCTATTACGGTCGAAGAGGAAAAGGCCGCCCCCATCTGAACCGATCCAGAAACGCCCGTTTTTGTCTTCATAGATCCGTTGAACATTATTGCTGGCGGCATTTTCCTGTAAATAATTGGTGAATCGTTCGGTAACGGGATCGAAATGGCTCAATCCGGCGCCATAGGTGCCTACCCATATTTCTCCGTTGCGGTCTTCATAAATGGCCTTGACCAGGTTTCCACTTAATCCATTCGGTTTTCCCTCCACCTGGTAATAATGCTGAAACTGCTGTTTCTGGGGGTCAATCCAATTCAACCCTTTATTGGCCATGCCGATCCAGAGGATACCGGAAGTGCTCTGGAATAGGGTGGTGACGAGGTTGCCATTGAGACAATAAGGATCGCCTGGCGTTTCTTTAAAGGTGTAAAACCGATCTTTTTTACGGTCAAAAATATTTATCCCTCCCCCGTTGGTTCCCAGCCAGAAAACGCCGTCTTTATCTTCCAGGATGCAGGAAACATGGTTGTGGCTTAGGCTGTTAGGGTTGTCGGGATGAGAGACATAGGAATAAAATTTTCCTGCCGCTTCGTCCCATCGGTTCAATCCTTTAAACTCAGTACCGATCCACAAATTACCCTGGCTGTCCTCAAAAATGGATTTTATGGCGTCGCTGCTGATACTGAATGGATCGTTGGGGTCGTGTTGAAACCTTTTGAAAGGCGCGTTTTCATTTACAGGGCCATTAAGATCCAGCATATTTAGGCCTGCGGAAGCCGTTCCGGCCCAAAGGCGGTTTTTGCTATCGATCAGTATCGCCCAAACGTTGTCATCCGAAAGGCTATGGGGCGCCTTAGGGTCAAAGCGAAACCGTGTGAAGCAGGGAATTGTACTATTGCATTTTTCGTTTTTTTCGTCTTCAAAGCTTAACCGGTTCAAGCCTTTGGTGAGGGTAGCGGCCCAAATTGCCCCGTTTTTGTCAGCAGCAATGCTGTAAACCCGGTTGCCGCTCAGGCTGTTAGGGTTATCGGGCTCGTGCTTAAAAGTGGTGAATCGCTCTTGTTCTGGGTCGAATCGGCAAATACCACCGCCATCCGTACCGATCCAGATATACCCTTGTTCATCTATAAAAAGAGCCCGGATGATATTGCTGCTGATGCTGGCCGGGTCGCTTGGGTTGTTTTTGTAGATTTTAAAGTAATAGCCGTCATAACGCGCCAGCCCGGA
This sequence comes from Lewinellaceae bacterium, assembly GCA_020636405.1. Taxonomy (GTDB): domain Bacteria; phylum Bacteroidota; class Bacteroidia; order Chitinophagales; family Saprospiraceae; genus JACJXW01. The sequence goes on from JACJXW010000004.1 coordinate 2,842,563, forward strand.
TTCCATGCCAAGCCAGAGGAAGCCGTTGTCATCCTGGGCTATGGAGGATACGTGTTCCTGCGGCAACCCGCTCTTGGTGGTCATCCGGTCAAATTTGATAGAACGTCCCTGAGCGCCCACCAATCCCGGGAGAGCTAAAAAAACGAGAAAAAGGGCCCGGAAAATGATCTCTTTCTTTCTTCGCTTCATAAGCCTGTAGTCCTATCCTGATATGAAGTAAAGAAAAAAAGGCTTCTCCGCCAATAATCTCTTTTGTTTATTTGCGAGTCAGTTGTTGCCAGGTAATAGTATCCGAAAGGGGCTCATGGGCAGCCCTGCGCTATTGGCCAGGTTGTTTTCAGGGGCAGGCGCCCATGCGTATTTCACCTGTACTGGAAGGAAACCGGCAGGGTAGGAAAGGATCACCGTATTTTTTTCAATAGTAACTTTTTCCGGCGAAAGAGAAGTTTCCACAGTCCCCTGTTGTATATATCCCTGTAAGGTAAAACCTTTAGGCTCGGTTCCTTCCTGGATTTTCAGCCCCTCATAAGCATTTCGGAAGGAGAGCCGGATCTGGCGGCCCTCCTTAAGCCATTCCGAAACGGCCAGGACAGGGCTTTCTGCAGCGATAGGCATCCCATAGGTTTTGGCCAATGCGAGCCTGGCGAGCCGTTGTCCGATAACTTTTTTCCTTCTGGGGTGCACATCTGTCGGGTGCCCTTCATCAATTGCTACTGCCATTCCCGTATTCGGTATGGAAAGGCATTGGCTCTGCGCTTCCCGGAACTCCGGCCATAGGCTTCGGTTGCCTATTTTAGGCAGCTGTACAAAGAAAAAAGGAAAATCTCCCTGGCCCCAAAGGCTTCTCCAGCTATTCAGCATCGTTTCCATCATTGCGAAATAGGAGCCAGGGTGGGTAGCATTCGATTCGCCCTGATACCAGATCGCGCCCCGGATTGCGTAGGGAGCAAGCGGCTCAATTGCATAGGTATAAAGATAAGACGGAGCAAAAGGGTGTCCGGGCAGGGTGGCTTTTTCACCCTTGTTTTCCCAGCTATTCCAGTTTTCCTTTGCCCGCACAGCCAGCCAGGGATGAATAGATTCCAGGCCAACCCAGGTTTTATTGGGAGGAAGGGTGACAAATTCTTTTAACTGAGGGTGGCTGGCCAGCGATTCTTCACTAATCCACGATTGGGCAGGGGAACCGCCCACGGCATTCTGTATCAGGCCAATGGCCACCTTTAATGTGTCAAATAGTTCTTTTCCGAAGTAATAACCTACCCCTGAGAACCTTGCAGCGGTTTCCGGCGTACAGCGTTCCCAATTGGCAGGGTGAAAAAAATCCCCGTTGGTAAATTCCGATATTTGGTTTTCGCTGAAGGGCGAACTGGATAGATCGTGTTTTTTCGCTAATCGAAAAAAGCGAATTAGTGGATAATCGGCTACGGGTATTTCCTCTGCTCCTGTTTCACAAGACATCAACGGCCATTCCATGTTCGATTGGCCGGAGCATAGCCATACTTCTCCAATGTAAATATCTTCAAACCGAATGGTTTTTCCCTCGGCCTGAATGACCATTTCTAATGGCCCTCCAGCTTCCATCGGAGGTAGGGTGACGCTCCAATTCCCTGAATGGCCGGCTTGTGTCCTAATCGTGTTATGCCCCAGGCTCACTTCCACCATCGCCTCACTGCCAGCGGTTCCCCAGGCCGGGATGGGCAATCCTCTTTGCAGTACCATGTGGTGGCTGAAGATATCAGGTAGTTTTACTTGTGGAAAGGCAACTACCGGAAATGTCATTCCGATTATGAAGCAACAGAAGAAAAGGAAAATAGGGCGAAACATGGGAAAGTTGCTTGTCAAGGTTAAAAAAGAGGGGATACTGGATCCCCTCAATAAAACAAATATGTATGAAACTTAAAATTCGATCTTTGCCAAACTAAGGATGCCTGGTTCTTTAATAACCCGGCGTCTGCTTCAGATTGGGATTCAGCGCCATCGTGTTCTGAGAGATCGGCCAGAGGATGGGCTGTTCGTTTTCCCTGCCAATAAGGCTGGGCACCAGCTCATACGCCTTGTCAAACCGGACCAGGTCCCACCACCGCTTGGCCTCAAAAGCAAACTCCACCGCTCTTTCCAGAAGGATAGCATCATCTACTTCTTGCTGTGACATGCCCCCGGCATAATCTCCGATCCCGCCGCGGTTACGGGTCATATTGAGGTCAGCAACGGCGTCACCGGGCTTGCCCAGTGCATTCTGAATTTCAGCCCGCATCAGGATGGCATCTGCGTACCGGTAGATCTTAAAATCATCGGTGTATTCATTGGCCTCGATGCCGGGGTCTCCGATGAATTTAAGCAAGTGGGCACGGGGTTCGCCGTTGAAGTCATAATCCTGGACCGTAATCCCCAGGCGTACATCTTCCTCTCCATTCCCAAGGTTGGCGTTTTGTGCAAACTGATCCTTCAGGATCTGGGTCGGAGCATAGAATCGTGCGCCTCCAACCATAAGCGGTATTCTTTCTTTGTCTTCATCCGACAAGGACACGTAATTCTGTATCTGCAGCATATAGTTTCTGTACCAGGGCTGCCATCCCGGCTCGATCACGTCCCGATACAAGGAAAAAATATCGGCTTTTGTAGCGGTTGTGGTCCTGAATAGCGTTTCAAAAGGCACCAGCTCAAGATTTGAATGGCCGATCACCTGGTTGGCTGCCTCCAGGGCGCTATTTAGATCTGCGGCGCCACCGCCTTCTTTTTTTGCCGTCCAAAGGTACACATCTGCTTTGAGGGTATTGGCCGCGGGCTTCGAGGCAGCGTAACGGTCGCTGATCTCATCGCCGGCAAAATTATCCAGAGCGGACTCCAGGTCTGCCTTGATCTGAGCGAAAAGTTGCCCGGCGGGATCTCTCTGCCCAGGTACGATGCCTTCCTGGCTTGGTGAAAGGAATCCTTTGGTGAGCAATGGGGCGTCGCCCCAGATGCGGACTATCTGGTAGTAGGCCCATGCCCGGACGAAGTAGGCCTGTGCCAGCAAGTTGTTTTTCTCCTCTTCATTGACAAATTCGATGTCAGGTACCAGGTTAATGATCAAATTGGCGTCATTGATCAGTGCATAAAAGGCGCCCCAGTCTGTTCCGCCGACATCATCCTTCAACTGATTCCTGATCACGTCGCTCCCAGTGCCCAGGTCGGTTTGTTCGGTATGGTCTCCGCGCCAGTCCCCATAGAGATACATACTGTTGGCCACAGACCTCATTTGGGCATACATGCCGTTAACGGCGCTTTGGGCATCTTCTTCATTTTGAAAAAAGTTCTCAATCGAAAGGCTGCTCGGAGGAGTCAGCAACAGGTCTTCATCGCAGGCGGTGAGAAACACCAGCGATAGTATGGAAAATAATGCTAATATATTTTTCATGGTTATTTTTTTATCTGTCGTTTTCAGATTAAAACCCAACATTCAATCCAACGGAAAAGCTCCTGAACAAGGGGTACAGCCCCAGGTCCAGCGCTCCTACTTCAGGATTATATCCTCTGTATTCAGTGAAATAGTGCAGGTTCTGGCCTAACAGGTAAGCTTTTACGGATTGCAGGCCCCACCCTTCAACTACACTTTTCGGCAGGGTATAGGACAACCTCACCGTTCTGACGGCCAGATAATCCCCTTTTTCGGTGTACAAGCTGGAGGCCCTGTCGGCAAGCCCTCCGTCGCCGGTGGTGCTTCCAAAACCTACCACATCGTGGTTGCGGGCATTTCCAAAATCGAAGAAAATAAACCGAGGAACATCCGTCACGTCCCCTTCCGCATTCCACGCCCGAAGCAGGTCTTCGGTGCCGTTGATATTGCCCTGAGAGTTGCTGTTCATTCGGGCCCGGTTGCTGTTGTAAATATGGTGCCCAAGGCCGGCGTCCAGGAAGACATACAGCTCCAGCCCTTTATAGCTTATGGTGTTGCCAAAGCCTCCGAAAATATCCGGGGTGGCGTACCCCAGCACCTGCAGGTCGTCGTTGTCGATGATCTTGTCGCCGTTGAGGTCTTCCCATTTCACATCGCCGCCCACCCGGTTGCGATAATCAATGCCATTGTTTCCGGTCCTGTTGTTGGCAAAACTTACAAAAAGGCCGTCTTCCACAGCTTCTGCGGTGGTAGGATAAACCTTTACAAATTGCCAGCCTACGATCTGCCGCAGCGGCTCTCCTTCAGCTACGCCTCCAATACCGGTTCCGTCAGAAAGCTCATAACCTCCGATCCGGTTGCGGTCTCGCCCGTTGTCCGGCAATTCCAACACTTTATTGGCAGTAAAGGAGATATTGAAATCTGTGGTCCACCTTAGGCTTCCGGAAGCAATATTATCGGTGGAGATAGACAGTTCCGTACCGGTGAACTCCACCTTTCCAATGTTTTGAGTAATGGAGCCAAAGCCAGAGGTATTGGGCAGAGGGTTGCTGAATAACAGGTCGGAAGTCACCTTCCGGTAATAATCTGCGATCAGGAAGACCCGGCTATCGAACAGTGCCAGGTCAATGCCGAAGTTCGTCTGGGTTGTCGTTTCCCATCCCAGGTTGGGGTTGGGCAGTTGGGTGGCGCGGGCGGCAGCCTGGCCGTTGTAGGTCAGGGTAGCGTCCACAACGCCCTGGGACAGGAAGAAGCGGTTGAGGTCATTGGGGTTGCCGAAGTCGTTGTTGGCGGTTTGCCCCCAGCTGGCCCTGAGCTTCAGGTCGGAAATACCGGGAATGGAAAAGAAGCCTTCTTCAGAAAGGCGCCACCCGGCAGAAATACTGGGGAAGTAGCCGATCTGGTTGTCGGTGCCGAACCGCGAAGAACCGTCTCTCCTCAAGGTAGCAGACAGCAGATAGCGCTGCGCGAAGTCATAGGATATCCGACCGAAGTAACCAATCAGTTTGTCCTGTGACTTGAACGAGGAGGCGCCGTTTATGACCGGCGAGGCGTTTAGCGTTTGAATGGAGTTGGTGGGGCCTCCCTGCCCGGAAGCAGAGAAGGCGAAGTAATCGGTATTCAGGTTGGAGCCCCCAAGGAGGAGGGAAAGGTTATGATAGCCAAAGGACTTGAAGTACTTCAGCGTTCCCTCGAACTGTAGTAGCCGGCTTTCCAGGAAATTTACCGATGCGTCGCGGGCGGATGTCAACTGGTTGGCCCGGACAAATGCTTCTCTGGTATCCTGGTCACTGAAGTAGTTGAGTTTGCCGGTAGCCACCAGGTTCTCAAGAATGTTGTACTGGATAGAACCTCCAAGGTTCAACTTGTTCCTGGCCGATGAGTTCAGGAAGGTCGATGCGTACCATTCCGGGTTAGGCAGCCCCGAGCTTGAACCGGGAGCTACAGTTCCGTCTTCATTGAACCGGCGGGTCGTTGGCGCCAGGCGGGCGGCACGCCCGAACAGGATGCTGGAGTTGAAAGGTTCGTCAGAAAGCCCTCTGGTGAAATTCACACTTGTGCCGATATTTAATTTTTCGGAAAGCTGAAAATCGACATTCGATTGCAGGCTGAACCTTTCGTAGGAAGTCCCCTTCGCTATTCCTTCCTGGGATAAATAAGAAGATCCCAGGTAATAGGACAGCTTATCTCGCCCGCCATCCACCGAAAAGTGCACATTATCCATACGGGTAGGCCTGTAAGCTACATCCTGCCAGTCTACATCCTCAAAGATCAGGGTCTGCCCGGTTACCGGGTCGGTCATGGATTCATAACCAGCCGGAACGGATTCGCCAGGTTCCAGCGCCCTGAGGGTGAAGTTGCCGCCGGGCGGGTTGCCAATACCTGTAGCGTTTGAACCGACGCCAAAGGCACTGTTTTCATTCAGGAAAGACCGGGTCAGGCCGATTCGTTCGATCTCAATATAGTCCCGGCTACCCAACAGGTCCAACCGGTTTTGCAGGGAAGTCCACGTGCTTCGATAGCTGGCGTTGAAATTGGCCTTGCCTGCTTTTCCGGACTTTGTGGTTACCAGCACAACGCCATTTGAGGCGCGTGCGCCGTAGATAGCGGTAGCGGAAGCGTCTTTTAATATTTCGATAGAGGCTACGTCTTCAGGGTTGAAATCTTCGGAAGAGCGTTGTACACCATCGATGATGAACAAGGGCTCATTATTTCCCTGAAGAGAGGAACCGCCTCGTATGCGTATACTCGGAGAACTTCCCGGTTGCCCGTTGTCGGTCTGAATACTGACCCCGGCGGCCCTGCCTTGCATCACCCCTTCCAGCGTAGTGATCTGCAGGTCCTGGATCTCCTCGGCATCTACCGAAGCGATGGAACTGGTCAGCATTTTCCTCGATTGGGTGCCGTAACCAATGACCACGACTTCATCCAGTTGAGTCGCATCTTCCCGAAGGGCTACATTGATGGTGCTCCTTCCGTCCACCGGTACTTCCTGGTTTACATATCCTACATAAGAAAAGACCAGTGTATCATTCGGATCGGGCACATCGAGCTCATAGCCGCCATCAATATCTGTAATGGTTCCTGTAGAGGTTCCCTTGATCAGGACGGAGGCGCCGACCAGGGGAAGCCCGTCGGTAACCGAAGTCACCGTGCCGGAGACGCGGAACGCCACCGGCCCTGAAAGGGTGTTGGCATGGGCGGAAAACCCCAGAAGCAAGAAGATGCTCAACACAGCCGGCCAACAGGCATATAGCCGTGTATTTGTTTTTGGATCTTGGCTCTTCATAAGTAATAGGTTTAAAATGAAGTGAGTGAAATTATCGCTGACTGCCAAGATGAAAGAAAAAGCAGTGCAGAAGGGCTTCAGGTTTATCGAAGATGGGGCGGAAAAGTATCGGAGGGAGTCAATTATCTCAAAATACGGGTTGGATCGTCTCTTTCTGGTTTCCACCCCAAAAGAAGCGAATGACTTGGGCTGTTCGCTATTCGCCGTTCGCTTGCCGCAGGTGGCCGCGAATGCGCGAACCCCGAACGGCAAATAGCTAATGGGCGTTGGGGCTGCATATCGGAGGCCAGTTAAACCATGATTTTGAGACGATCAGGGCCATTGTGCGAGACAAATGGGGAGGATAAAGACAAATGGCTACCATTTTTGATCCATACCAGGCGTCCTGTTTGGTAGAATTGCCGCATTTTACGAGCCACTTAATAGAGGATCATATGAAAAAGGAAACTTTGGCCTACTTTTTTCTGTTTTTTTTTGGCAGTCTCCAAGCTGATGAGGCCAATCCCTTTGTTCATTTTGATTGGAGTGAACTGCCATCAATTCCTCCTGCGAAAAATAGTGTTCTCCAGCCGGGGCTGGCCGGAGCGTTCATCGGCCTGCACAATGGCGCCCTGATCATTGCCGGAGGCGCCAACTTTCCCAACGACGCCTTATTGGAAGGAGGGAAAAAAGTCTATCACCAGGATATTTATGTTCTCGAAAAGAAGGCCGACGGCGATTATCGCTGGCTGGAGGGCAGGCAGCTCTCTCTTCCAAGGAGGGCCGCCTACGGGCTTACCATTTCTACCGAGGATGGGTTGATTTGCGTTGGCGGGATGGATGAAGCGAAGCTTCTGGATGAAGCCTTTACACTAAAATGGGACTCCAATACACAAGAAATTGAGATTTCTCCGCTGCCGCCTATACCGGTACCAATGGCCAACATGTCCGGCGGGCGGATTGGCAATAAGGTTTATGTGGCAGGCAGCCTGGATGCCGATGGCAGCAAGCACTTCTGGAGCCTCGATTTGTCCGCCCCCGAAACAGGATGGCAAGCTCTGCCCGTTTGGGGGGGGGCGCCGCGTACTCACGCTTTTGGAGCAGTACAGAATGACGGTGATGCAGATTGTTTCTACTTGATGAAGGGGCGTTTTCGGGGTAATCAGGAAGTTAGCGTCCTTCTCACCGATACCTGGGTTTACCAGCCGAAAACGAACAGCTGGAAAGAAATAAACCCTGGAAACGACGCCGATAAGTTCCCGCTGGCAGCAGGATCGGCAGTTGCAGTAGGCGCCAATCATATCTTATTATTCGGCGGCGATGACGGGAAAATTTTTAACCGGCTGGAAAAATTCGCGGCAGATATCGAATCGGCCAATGATAGCTTACAACGCCAGCAATTGATCGGGCAAAGGAACGAGGCCCTACAAAACCATCCCGGTTTTTCAAAAGCCATCTGGGCTTTTCACACGATTACCCAGACCTGGGTTCTAATGAGCAAGCTCCCCTCCGAAAGCCAGGTTACCACTACAGTACTGAAGTGGGACGATCGCATTATCATTCCCAGTGGTGAGATTGCGCCGGGTATCCGCACTCCAAAGATTCTGGCAGTTCAATTGTCCCATAAGGATTCTTTCGGCACTTTGAACTATCTGGTCCTTTTCATTTACCTGGGCGTGCTTGTTGGCCTGGGTTTTGTTTTCTCCAAAAACCAGCACAGCACCGATGACTTTTTCAAAGGCGGTAACCGTATTCCCTGGTGGGCGGCAGGCCTGAGCATTTTCGGTACCCAGCTGAGCGCCATTACATTTTTGGCCATCCCTGCCAAGACCTTTGCGACCGACTGGCTCTACTTCTTTTTGATGATGACCATCATTTTTGTGGCGCCTTTTATCATCCGCAGTTTCCTTCCATTCTACCGCCGTTTTAACCTGACCACCGCTTACGAATACCTGGAATTACGCTTTAATCTGCCCACAAGGCTGGTGGGGAGCGTTATGTATGTCTCCCTTCAGCTGGGCAGGCTGGGTATTGTATTGTTATTGCCTTCCCTGGCTTTATCCGTCGTTACAGGGATCGATGTTAAGGCCTGTATTCTCACCATGGGGCTATTAAGCATATTGTACACTGTTCTGGGAGGGATCGAGGCCGTCATCTGGACAGATGTGCTGCAGGTCATCGTATTGCTCGGGGGGGCTTTACTCTCTCTGGTGTTGCTGTATTTCAGCCTCGATGGCCAGGAGATATCTACCTACATCGGCCAGTACGATAAAATGAAGGTCTTCAATCTTGAACTTAGCTTTTCTAACCCCACTTTGTGGGTCGTCCTTATCGGCGGATTAGCAACCAATATTGTGCAATACGGCAGTGACCAAACCGTCATTCAGCGCTACCTGACCACCAAAGATGAGAAAAGTGCCGCCAGAGGATTAATGGCCGGCGCCTGGCTGACACTACCCGCCACTCTGATCTTTTTCTCCCTCGGTACCTTACTTTTTGTTTTTTATAAATCCAACCCGGAGCTGTTGAACCCTGCACTGGATAAAACGGACGCGATCTTTCCGTGGTACATTGCCAACAGCCTGCCACCCGGCGTTTCCGGTTTGCTCATTGCCGCTGTTTTTGCAGCTTCCATGTCCAGCCTGGATAGCAGCATGAATTCTGTGGCCACCGTCATCACGACCGATTACTTCCGCCGCCTCCGCCCCTTGAGCAGCGAATCCGCTTACCTGAGAATGGCCCGCGGTATCACTATTGGTATAGGGATAATCGGTACTGGCCTGGCGTTGTTGATGGCTTCCTGGGGGATCTCTTCCCTCTGGGACCAGTTCAATATGATCGTCGGCCTGTTCGCCGGCGGACTGGGCGGGGTCTTCCTGCTCGGCATATTCAGTAAACGGGCCAATGGGGCCGGCGCGCTTTTTGGGTTGCTGGCCAGCGGCATCTTGCAGTACCTCATTAAAGAACACACCGGCATTCACCTGTTGATGTATGCTTTTACCGGTATGTTTATGAGCATACTGATCGGTTGGCTGGCGAGTATTGTGGCCGGCGGGGGCACGAAAGAAAAAATGAAGTACACTTATTCCGGGCTGAGAAAACAATAATTTCAGATGAAAAGGTTAAAAGGATTAATTGCCGCCCCTTTCACTCCTATGGATGACAACGGGGAATTAGTATTGGAAAAAATAGATGAACTGGCGAGCTTGTATGAAAAGAATGGGGTTGCCGGCGCATTTATCTGCGGTTCGACAGGAGAGGGGGTTTCCCTTACTGTTGAAGAAAAAAGGCAGGTGATGGAACGCTGGGGCAAGGTAAAAGGGGATAGGATAAAGGCTTTGTTCATGCTGGGAGGCACCTGCCTCAAAGAGATGCAGGATCTTGCCATCCACGCCAGGGAGTGCGGCCTGGACGGCATTTCCATACTATGCCCCTTTTATTTTAAACCGGGCACTGAAGCTCAATTGGTTGACTTTTGCGGGCATGTTGCCGACACCGTACCCGACATGCCTTTTTATTACTACCATATCCCTGCTCTAACCGGCGGCCATTTCTCTATGGCGCGCTTCCTTGCCCTGGCAGACGGGAAGATCCCCAATCTGGCGGGTATTAAATTCACCGCCCCGGATATCATGGATTACCACGCCTGCCGGATGTTCAAAAACGGCAAGTATGATATGTTGTGGGGAATAGACGAAGCCCTGCTTTCCGGCCTTGCCGCCGGCGCCGAAGGAGCCGTGGGAAGCACCTATAATTATGCTGCTCCCCTGTATAACAAGATCATCGAGGCTTTTCAGAATAGGGACTTTACCGAGGCGGAACGCCTTCAGCGATCGTCGGTCAGAATGGTGGAACTCCTGGTCAAATATGGAGGCACAGGGGCCGGAAAAGCCTTTATGAAGTTAATCGGCCTGGATTGCGGGCAGTTTCGCCCCCCGGTTTACTCCCCCTCGGCGGAACAAATCAGGGCATTAGAAAAGGAGCTACAAGAAATCGGCTTTTTTGATTTTTGCAGTAAGATCTGATCGGATAAAGGCCTAATAATGCTTTAATGCTTCCATCATGAAAAGAAATGCAGCGCTTCTTTCATTGTTCCTTCTTTTTATCTCAGCTTACGCTCAGAAGGGCGGGGCGTTTGATGCCAAATTTACGGCAGAGTACCTGGATAATGCCCCGGCTGAGCTGATCCCTTTCCCCCAGGAAATAAGCTGGAATAAGGAGTGGATGGAAATACAAAGCTTGTATAGCGATGGAGTGCTACCCGCGGCCCTGGCTGAAGAATGGGCCAGCATCGTTCTTTCTTTCAACCTTCAAGAGAACCGGGAAGAAGGCCTGGCCATCGTATTCAGAGACAATGAAACGATGGCGCCTGAAGCCTATCGGCTGACGGTATCCCGGCGGCGGATCGAGGTACAGTCTGCTACCGACGCGGGCCGCTTTTACGCCCTTCAAACCCTCAGACAGTTGATCCGGAAAGGAGATGGACGGTGCCGGATTCCGCTTTGTGAGATCAGGGACTGGCCCGCGTACGCTGTCCGAGGTTATATGCTGGATGTCGGCCGTAATTTCCAAAGCATGGCTTCTCTTAAAAAGCAACTGGATATCATGGGAAGGTATAAACTCAACACCTTTCACTGGCACCTTACCGACCGGCCGGCCTGGCGCATAGAGAGTAAGCGATACCCTCAGCTTACTAGTGCCGCCAACCACCGTCCTACCCGTGATCCGGGCCTGTTCTACTCCTACGATGATATCCGCGAGTTGATCGAATATGCCCGAAAAAAGCATATTGCCATTATCCCCGAGATCGACATGCCGGGCCATAGCGACGCTTTTGTGAAAGCTATGGGTGTCAGGATGGAATCCGAGGAGGGCATGAAGATACTCGAAAACATCCTCCATGAATTTTTTTCCGAAATACCCAAGCCTGATTGCCCCGTTATCCATCTCGGCTCTGATGAAGTGAGGATCGACAACCCGGAGGAGTTTATTTCGAGAATGGTTGGCGCCTGTGAAGCCAACGGCCGGCAGGTAGTCATCTGGAACCCCGGCCTGGGCGCCGGAGACAATGTTATTCGTCAAACCTGGCAAAGCAAGCACCTGGCCCAAGGAGATTTCCAGGAAATTGATTCCTGGAACAACTATGTTAACAATGGGGAACCGATGACGCAGGTGCAAAGGCTATTCTTCAAACCCATAGGATACCCTTCCGGAAACGAAATCATCGGGGGCATACTCTGTTTCTGGCCCGACGTCAACCTTGGCAATGAATCCGATGCCTTTAGCCAAAACCCGGTTTATCCTTCCCTGCTCACTTATGCCTGGGCCACCTGGACAGCAGACGTGCTCAAAGCTCCCGAGGCATACTATATGGTATTGCCACCCCAGGGTAGTCCGGCTTTTAAGTATTTCGCCGTATTTGAGAAAATGCTGGCCCACCACAAAAATGAATTTTTTGCCGGCGAACCATTCCCGTATTTCCGGCAAACGGATAAATCGTGGAAGCTTATAGGGCCATTCAAAAAGAACAGGAACGGCCGCTTTCTGAAGGAAACCAAGTCCGTTTATATTTACCGGGGAAGGAAATTGGTGTGGCAGGAAGCTACGGGCAATACCCTGGTTATTAATGACCGCTTCCGGCTGGGGGGGTACTATCCCGAGGCCAAGCCAGGCGAAACCGTTTATGCCCTTTCTTATATCTACTCGGATAAAAACCGGATAGCCAAAGCGTGGATCGGTTTTGAAACGCCAATGAGGTCCAACAGAACCTATACCGGCATTCCAAAACTGGGCAGTTGGGATCCAAGCGGAGGAGCGATATGGATAAACGATGAGCCCCTGCCTCCGCTTGGATGGGAAAACCCCGGATGGAAGCCTTCCAAAAAGGAAGGTTGGGGCTCTGCTCAGGATCAGGAGATCCCCTGGCGTAAAGAGGAGCTTTACTGGACCCGGCAACCGGCTGAAGTCCCGCTGAAAAAAGGTTGGAACAAGGTCCTGGCCAGGATACCCTGCTCTTCCAGCTATCAAAACTGGATGTTTACTTTTGTTCCTATAGATATGGAGGGGCTTAGGTTTTCCACCAACCCGGCGGAATACGCTACTTATGACCATTAGAGGAAATCCCATTTCGAACGATGGCCTGCACCTGAACGGAGATGGATACCAACTATGGGCCGAAATGATACAATCCTACATTCAAAAATGAGATCATGAAAAGTTTCACTTTGCTTCTTCTGTCCGCTTCTATATTTCTGTCCGGCAGCTGCAATCAGAAAAAAGCTTTGACAGGGCCCGATGGCCCGGCCATCTCCGCCGTCAATGAGGTGGAAGCCTATTCTCCCGTGTTTCCCGTGCTTATCGGTAAGGAGAACAACCCGGTTTTCCGGATAAATATAAAAGTTTCGGAAACGGAAGAAGCGCCGAAGGTGGCCGGGATAAGGGCCAGCCTGGCGGGGACTACCCATCTGGCGGATCTTGTTTCGGTAAAGGTATTCTATACTTCCGGCGAACCCGATTTTTCCGAGGGGGATCTATTCGGCGAGTCTGCCCCACAGGCAGAACAACTCACGATCACTGGCAGCCAGCCGCTCAGGCCGGGAGACAATTACTTCTGGCTGTCGCTTTCCATCAATGCTACGGCGGATCTACTCCATAAAGTGGGGGCAGAGGCCATTGGCGTAAATTTGGGGGCCGAAACATTGGCTATACCCACCCCGGAGCAACCTGTCCCTAAACGGTTGGGCCATGCCCTCCGGCGATATGGCGACGAAGGGGTTGACACTTACCGGATTCCCGGCCTGGCAACGACCAATGAAGGAACGCTCATCGCTGTCTATGATATCCGTTATAATAGTAGTGTAGACCTACAGGAAGACGTTGACGTGGGCATGAGCCGCAGTACTGACGGCGGCCAGAGTTGGGAGCCAATGAAGATCATAATGGATATGGGGGAATGGGGCGGCAGGCCTCAGGAGGAGAATGGAATTGGGGACCCCGCCGTGCTGGTCGACCGGCAGACAAACACCATTTGGGTGGCCGCCCTGTGGGCACACGGGCAGCCCGGCCAACGCACCTGGTGGGCCTCCCAACCTGGAATCAGCCCGGAAACAACAGGGCAACTGATGTTGACAAAAAGTACGGATGACGGCCTCTCTTGGTCAGAACCTATCAACATAACGAAACAGGTGAAAAAACCAGAATGGTTTCTTGCTTTCCAGGGCCCGGGTAAGGGCATCACCATGGAAGATGGCACACTGGTCTTTCCCGCCCAGTTCAAAGATGAAGAACAAATGCCCCATTCTACCCTCATCTACAGCAAAGACAGGGGCGAAACCTGGCATATAGGTACGGGCGCCAAATCCAATACCACCGAAGCCCAGATCGTAGAATTATCAGATGGCGCCCTGATGCTGAATATGCGGGACAACCGGGGCAGCGGCCCAAATGGCAGAAACGGCACCGGCGCCCGTTCGGTGGCCATTACCACTGACCTGGGGCAAACATGGACGGAGCATTCCTCTTCCCGGGAGGCATTGCCCGAACCCGTCTGCATGGCAAGCCTGATCAGCCATTCTATGGAGAAAAACGGAAAAAAACTCCTGCTGTTCTCCAATCCGGCCGATCGTTACGTCCGGCACAATATGACTATTAAAATAAGCGAAGACGAAGGTTTCTCCTGGCCGGAAAAATACCATACTTTAGTTGATGAGGGAACGGGCAGAGGGTATTCCTGCCTGACGAGTATTGATGAAAACACCATCGGGATCTTATATGAAGGCAGTCAGGCGGATCTGGTTTTTCAGAAAATACGATTAGAGGAGTTGATGGAATAAAAAAGGGAATGCTGAGGTTATTGACACACTCAAAGCCAAAACTCAAATATAAACGGGCAACTATGGATATGCATTCATCAATTAAAAAAGTAGTTTTCCTTTTGGGTTTGTTCATCACGGCCAAGGGCGCTGCGCAAAGCCAAAGGCCTGTCCCTGATTGGGAAAACCCAGCTGTTTTCGAGATCAATAAAATGCCGGCTCATGCCGATGCCTTTCCTTACGAAAATGCCGGGCTGGCCCTGAAAAACGGCCGCAGTAAATCCAAATGGTTCCAATCCATGAATGGCCTTTGGAAGTTCCACTGGGTAAGCAGGCCACAGGACAGGCCGGTCGGGTTTCAGGAAAAGTCGTTTGATGATAAGGATTGGGATGATCTTCCTGTGCCCGCCAACTGGGAAGTCAATGGCTATGGCATTCCTATATATGTGAACCAGCCTTATGAGTTCGGGCCCCGGCAGCCTCGCCCCCCCTATATTCCGGACGATCACAATCCGGTAGGCTCCTATCGCAAATGGTTTGACCTGGATGAAGAATGGTTGCAACGGCAGGTTATCATTCACCTGGGCGCCGTCAAATCTGCCTTTTACATCTGGGTGAACGGCAGAAAGGTGGGCTACAGCCAGGACAGTAAGTTGCCAGCCGAATTTGATATCACCCCTTATGTCCAGCCGGGAAAAAACCTCGTTGCCCTCGAAGTCTACCGATGGAGCGACGGCAGCTACCTCGAGTGTCAGGATTTCTGGCGCATCAGTGGAATCGAGAGGGATGTTTATGTTTACGCCCTGCCCAAAGTGCACCTGTACGATTATTTTGTAAAAGCCGGCCTCGATGAATCTTACCAGGACGGTGTTCTGGGACTGGAGCTTTCTTTCAGGGATTTCAGGGAAACCAGGGCCGATCTGTCCGGGTACAGCATTGAGGTGCGGTTACAGGATGCGGAAGGCCGGGCCATTTTGACCCGGCAGGCGCCTCTTGCTTTGAGTGAAAAGAACCAGTTCTTCCTTCAACAGGATATTTCGGGGCCCCGGCAGTGGTCGGCGGAAACGCCCTATCTCTACGACCTGTTGCTAACGCTCCGCGATAGAGAAAACAGCATTATTGAAGTAATTTCCCACAAAGTAGGTTTTCGAAAAGTAGAGATCAGGGGCAGCCAGTTTTTAGTCAATGGGAAAGCGGTTTATTTCAAGGGGGTTAATCGCCATGAACACGACCCTGTCACGGGGCATGTGATCTCGAGGGAAAGCATGATCAGGGATATTCAACTGATGAAACAGGCTAACATCAATGCAGTGCGCACCTCTCATTACCCTAATGCCCCACTGTGGTACCGGCTCTGTGATGAATACGGCCTGTATGTGATCGACGAAGCCAATATTGAGTCGCATGGCATGGGATATGCGCTCCACCGCACCTTAGGCAACAACCCCGAATGGAAACAGGCTCACCTTGCCCGCGTAATGGGAATGGTGGAACGAGACAAGAACCACGCCTGCATTGTAGGCTGGTCAATGGGCAATGAAGCCGGCAACGGCGTCAACTTCTACGCCTGCTACGACCGCATGAAAGATCGGGATAATACCAGGCCTGTCCAATATGAGAGAGCTTCAGTCGGCTGGGGCCCATCTACTCATTTTGAATGGAACTCGGATATAGTATGCCCGATGTACCCATCGGTTAAAGACCTGCAGGCCATTGCCGGCAATGAACCCACCCGCCCGTTGATCCTGTGCGAATATGCGCACGCTATGGGCAACAGCGTTGGAAATTTCCAGGAATACTGGGATGAATTTTACGCCCACCCAACCATGCAGGGCGGCTTCATCTGGGACTGGGTGGACCAGGGCCTGCTCAAGGTGACGGCTGCCGGCGATACCATCTATGCTTACGGTGGAGATTACGGCGGGGAGGATGTGCCCAGCGACAACAACTTTTTGTGCAACGGCATTATTCAGCCGGATCGCCACCCGAACCCTCATTACTGGGAAATAAAAAAGGTACACCAAAATGTTCATACCAGGCTGTCAGATCCAGTTCATGGGCAACTCGTCATTACCAACCGCTACAGCTTTATTTCACTGGAAAACTTTTATCTGGATTGGGAGATCACGGCAAACGGAAAGGTGGTGGAAAAGGGCCGGAAGGGAGATCTGGACGTCGCCTCCGGCGAAACTCGGGAGCTAAACCTGGGGTATACCCTGAACAAGCAACCGGGTGTTGAGTATTTGCTGTCCGTATTCTACAAAACTAAAAAAGGGGACATGGCTGTCCCGCAAGACTTTACTCTGGCTTCGGAACAATTTATTCTGGAAGCGCCCGCCGTTCTGCCGGTACCTCAAAACGGGGCTTTTACTGGCCTGGAGATGGCCGAAACAAATACGCAGATCGATATTGTCGGAAAAAACTTCTCCATTGTTTTTGATAAAAAACGGGGAGGCATCACTTCCCTTCGATTTGAAGGCACCGAGTATGTGCAACGGGCCCTGCAGCCCAACTTCTGGCGGCCGCCTACCGACAACGATTTTGGCGCCTCATTTCCTGAGAAGCTGAAGGCCTGGAAAAACCCGTGCGACACCCAACCTGTGGTGACGTCGGAAAGAACCGCTTCGGGAGCTATCAGGCTGGCCGTTCAAGTGCCCTGCCTTTCCAATAATGCCCGGTTGGACAATACTTACATTATTTATCCTGACGGCCTGGTGAAGGTGGAGCAGTCACTGGATACCTACTACGGTGATTACCCTATGCTTCCTAAATTCGGGATGAGCATGGAACTGCCCTCCGGGTTTGGCCTGATGGAGTGGTATGGCCGCGGGCCTCACGAATCGTATGAGGACCGAAAAACGAGCGCCTTTATCGGGCGGTATAGCGGTTCGGTATCGGCGCAGTTCCATCCTTACATCCGGCCTCAGGAAACCGGCAACAAAACTGATGTACGCTGGATGTGCCTCAGTACTAAAGGCGGCCAGGGGTTGCTGATCGCCGGGGCGCAACCTTTGAGCATGAGCGCCTGGCACTACAAAGCCGAAGACCTCGATCCCGGACAGGAGAAAGGGCAAACCCATCACGGAGAACTGAAAGAGCGGAAGCTTACCACGCTCAATATAGACTGGAAACAAATGGGCCTGGGCGGTGATGACAGTTGGGGGGCGCACCCCATGTCAAAGTACAAACTGCCTTATCAACCGTATTCCTATTCTTTCTGGCTGCGTCCGGTTAAAAATGTCGGCAGCCTGGAAGCGGAGCTGAGAATGATGGGGTATGAATAAGCAAGCTGTACATTATGGCCTTATTAGGAGGTTCCTTTCTGCTATTTACTTACCTTTACTGAAAATGATAAAAAAGTATATATGAAAGCGCTTTTTTATACGAGAGAGTACCCTCCCTATGTTTATGGAGGAGCAGGCGTGCACGTAGAATACCTGGCGGCGGAATTGGCAAAACTGATAGAAGTGGAGGTGCGTTCTTTTGGCGATCAAAACGAAACAGCCGGAAATTTGGTGGTTAAAGGATTCCCTTTTGACAATCCTGTTTTTGACCAGGCCAACGACAAATTAAAGGCAGTGCTGAAAACATTGAGCACCTGCATTCAGATGAATGCCGAGGATACCGATGCCGATGTGGTTCACTGCCATACCTGGTATGCGCACTTCGCAGGCATCATCGCAAAACTGTGTTATGGCATTCCCTTAGTGATCACCACGCATTCCCTGGAACCGCTGCGCCCCTGGAAAAGAGAGCAACTGGGAAGAGGATACGATGCTTCTTCCTGGGTGGAAAAGACGGCCATTGAAATGGCGGATGCGATTATCGCCGTTTCTAAGGAAACGAAGGAGGACGTATTGAAATTCTTTGACGTGGAGGAAGATAAAGTTAAGGTCATCTACAATGGTATCGACCTTCAGCAATATACGCCAACGGAAGATACTTCTACCTTGAGGGAATACGGCGTTGACCCTGCTAAGCCCTTTGTGCTTTTCGTAGGCCGGATCACCCGCCAGAAAGGCATCATCCATTTGGTAAACGCCATCAAATACATCGATCCGGATACGCAGGTCGTATTGTGTGCCGGCGCGCCCGATACCCCTGAGATCGCCAAAGAGATGGAGGACAGCGTGAAAGAGGTCAAGAAAAACAGGGATAATGTGATCTGGATCAGCAAGATGCTGGAAAAGGAAGAGGTTATTCAATTGTACTCCCACGCCGATGTGTTTTGCTGCCCGTCTATCTACGAGCCCTTCGGCATCATCAATATTGAGGCTATGGCCTGTCATACGGCAGTGGTCGCCAGTGCCGTCGGCGGGATAAAGGAAGTGGTCCTCCATGGAGAGACCGGCCTGCTCATCCCGCTGGAACAGCAGCGGGAAGCTCCTTTCGAACCCGTCGACCCGGACAAGTTCTCAAGAGCTCTGGCCGAGGGGATCAATAAGGTCATCGCCGACCCTGCCCTGAAAGCTTCTATGGCCCAAAAGGGCAGAAAAAGGGTAGAGGAGCATTTCGATTGGAAGGCCATCGCCAGGCAAGTCGAACAGTTGTACCGGTCGTTGGTCAAATAGAGGCAAGCCCTTAGCCGGTCTTCGGCCTGTAGGCCCCAACCCGGTTTTATGGCCTTGCAGTATTTCGGTGTTTTGGCCGTAATACCAAAATACCAAAACACCGAAATACCGAAATACCGAATCGATAGGAAGTTGGGGCCTACATCCCAGCCCCGAGGGGTACGGGACCTGTTATCGAACGTGGGTCAATCCCTCACTGCCACTGGCTCCAGGAGTTTAAAGAACTGGTCCAGTTTAGGCATAATGATGATCTCTGTGCGGCGGTTGAGGCTGCGCCCGGCGGAGTTGGAATTGCTGGCCTTGGGCACGTATTCCGATCGCCCGGCAGCGGTCATGCGCTCAGGAGAGACGTAATAGTCCTCCTGGAGGATGCGCACTACCGACGTGGCTCTTTTGACGCTCAGGTCCCAGTTGTCGGCGGTACAGGAGTTGGAAATAGGCACGTCGTCGGTATGGCCTTCGACCATGATGTTCATTTCATCGTGGTCATTGACTACGGTGGCGATCTTGCCCAGTACGCTGTAGGCCGCCTTATTGATCCGCGAGCTGCCCGACTGGAACAGCAGCTTGTCGGATATGGACACGTGCACGAAACCGCCTTTCACTTCTACCTGTATATCTTCATCATCGATATTGCTCAGGGAACGCTTCAGGTTCATGACCAGAGCCAGGTTGAGAGAGTCCTTCGACTGCACCTTGGTGGTCAGGTCCTGGATGAAGGAGTACTGCTGGGTGATATTGTCCAGTGATTTGCGGATACTTTGCGCTCCTTCCTTGTTGACCACCGACAGGTCGGCCATACGGTCGAGGAGGCTGGCCTGTGTGCTTTGAGCGAGGGACAACTGGGTTTCCAGTTGTTCGATCTGATCGTCTTTCAGGGCCAGCTCACTTTCCAGGGCGGCCACTTTTTTTTTGTTACAGGCGCTGAAGGACAACAACGCCAGGCTGAGCAGCAGGACTTGTAGCTTTTTCATAGAGGGTTGCTTGGTTAGTATGAGCGAATGTTTTCCCGTGCCCGAAATGGCCGGGAAAACATTCGTTGGTTTCAAAGCTTCCCTTATCAAACTGCTTTGGGCGGGTTTTTAGTATGCTCCCGGCTTCATGGCGTCCAATCTATCTCCAGGACGAAATTGTCAAATACCTGGGAAAGGTAGAGCTTTCCGTCATGCCAGAGCGCAGTGGAGGCGGCGCTGATCTCCTCGCCGTTATTCTGGTAAACCAGTTCCGCTTCCATCGTTTGAGGGTCGATGCGGTAGGCGAGGCTGGGGGCCGGCCCTTTCCCCTTGCTGTGTTTCAGGAATTTGAACAGGCAGGGGTGGGACGTGGCCCAGAGGTAGCCCTGGCTGTCGCGCGTCAGGTTGTCGCCCATGGCGATCTTCTGCGGAGCGGTGGTTTTGCTGCCCGGGGCTATTTGTCCGGGGGCGCTCAGAGTGTAGCGGTTGGCTTCCTGGCAGGCGCCGTGCATCATGTAGAGGTGTTGGGCCGCTTCATCCACAAAGATGCCGTTGGGGTAGGCTTGTTTGGAAAGGGGGGCCTTCCATCCGTTTTCCGGGTGATAATACACGATATTTCCCGTTTTTGCCCCGAAAGCGCCCCGGATGAACTGCCACATGCTGGACTTTTTCAGGATATTGGAAACGTAAAAGCTGCCGTCGGATAGCACAAAGATGTCGTTGGGGGTTTTGAGTGCCTTATCCCTGTAAAGCGTATCGTAGAATAAGGTGTCGGCGCCAATGCGGAAGCGGAGGATCTCATCGGAACGGTAGCCCTGCCCGCGCTTTTTACCCCGGTGGGTGACGCTGTAGAGGTAATCTGTTCCGCCAAGCCGGGCGAGAGCGATTCCGTGTGGATGCCAGTCGGAAAGCTTCTCATCGTTGGGGAACAGCGTGGAAGGATCCTGGTCGAACGCCAGGCGCAAAGTATCCCGCGTTTGCAGGTTGATGGCATAAAAGCTGCCGGATGGCGGGCGCTTCCCGCGCCTTTCGTCACAAGAGACGATAAGGCGAGGGTAACCCTGGCTGGTATCCAGCGCCATGTCTTCCGTACCGGGGCCGGTGAAGATAGGGGTGGCGGTATAGGGGGTGTCCATTTCGTAATCCGCACACCCCAGGGATACCGCGCTACATTTGCAGCCGGCCAGGGAAGAGGCCAGAAACACAAGAGCCAGGTAGGTGGTGTAATTTTGAAAGAATAGCATATCGAATGGTTTTAAGGGCGAGTGAGGCCAGCCGGCGCGCGGCCGGACGGGAACAACACGCGTGCTATAGATAGAACACAAATACCTGTAGTTCCGCTTTGGTGAAAGCAGGAAAAATACAAATTCAGCCCATCCCGGAAAATTTTTCTTAATTTGGAAGCATTATATAAACCCATATATAGCAGGATCAGTAAATCAAGCCCCCAGTAATGGACACCGCCCTCCAAAAGATCATGCAACTCGCAGAGCAGGAATACCAACCATGCTCTGGCTTGCCTTTTGCCGTCTACCTGGCGAGCAAGGATGGGGTTTTTCTGAAATACAATGAGGAAGCGCGCAAGTTCTTCGGCCTTCCGGAAGAACCGGATCTTCACCGCAAAGTAACTGACTTTTACAATCACCCTTCCGACCGCCAGGACAACCTGAACCGGATTATGCGCCTGGAGAAGGGCCAGTGGCTTCGCAATACCACCATCGACCTGAAGGTCAACGGCCAGTTGCGATACGTTCGGGATTACACCAAGGCCATCTGGAGCGAGGACGGGCAGGAAGTCCTGGCGCTGCTGTGCCTGATGGCGCCGATCAATAAGGCCAGCCGTTACCACCGCCTGTTCAACGACCTGCCGGTAGGCATTTTCAGCTTTCGAAACGACAGCGGCCTGGCCAATGCCAATCCCCGTTTCGTGGAAATGTATGGCTACGATGCCCTGGAAGAGGTGCTGTTCAAGCGTCCGGAGGATTTTGTCAAGTATCCGGAGGACCTGGAAGAGATGGAGCGGCGATTATGGGAAAAAGGCAGTGTCGCCAATGAATACCAGGAGCATGTACGCAGGGATGGTTCCGTTTTTACGGCTGCGGTCAGTGCGCGGGCAATCTGGGATGGGGACGGCAACTGGGTGGGAACCGAAGGCATACTGGAAGATGTGACCATGGAGTCTATTTACTTCCGCCTGGTCAATGAGGTGCCTATCGGGCTGTATAAGGTCCGCATCAATGAAGATGGAGAGCACATCCTGCTGCACTGTAACCAGCACTTTGCCAGTAATCGTGGCGTCAACAGCCCGGACGGCCTCATCGGTAAGGACCTGCGCGAATGGCATATTTCTCCCCAGGCTTTTCTGGATTTCCACGAAGCCCTCATCCGCAAAGACGCAGAGGGCCAAAGCCTGGTCGACTACATTCTGCCGGCTTATAATGGCAAAGGAGAGTTGCGCCGCTTCGAGGTGCATGCCAAACTCCTGAAAGACACCTCCGGCAACATCATCGGCAGGGTGGGAGCGGAGCGCGATGTGACCGACTATCTGGATACTAAACAGCAACTGGATGAACTGACAACCGATATTGGCAAGGTGCTGCACTCTTATTCTTCCACCCTCATCCATGCCAAACATACTATGGATGCGGTCATCCGGTCCTTCGTGACCAAAGACCTGCTCCTGAAGGAGAGCGGCAGGCTGGATGAGGACGGTATCCTGGAAAAGGTCGGCCAGCAAGCCAAAGCTTTACAGTCTTCTGTACAAAGCATTCTGGAAAGGAACAGGGAGAGCCGCCAGTTCGATGAAGCCGTTGGAGAGAACCTGGAACGGCTCACCAGCCTCCTGGTTCGCTTTGGAAAGGAGCAGAGCGGGCCCCAGAAACTGGCCATCATTCGGGACGGAGCGATCAAGATCCGGCAGATCATCAATGAGACTGTCGCCAGGGGCAACTTTCCCCGAGAACTCATCAAAGAGGTACGGCGGCAACTGCGGGAAACCCTGCGCCTCTGTAGCCTTGCTACCCTCCACCGGGGTGTGGATACGGTGCTGGAAATGGAAACAGTGGTGAACAATCTGCGCAGCTTCATTCTTACCCGGGTCAAATATAAGGAAGAACCCCAGCGGCTCGACCTGTACGGGCTCGTCGTCAGTTCCGTTCGGAAAATGGAAGAGTATGCCTCTAACCGCCAGGTGGAATTGCGGACAAATATCAAGGACATCCGCCATGAATATATCGACGGTTATGAGGACGACTTTGTACGGGCCCTGTTGAACATCCTGCACAACGCCGTCAAGTACAGCTGGACCCGCAAGGGGCCCGGCAATGCCTTTGTTATGATCGAAGGAAAAATGGATAAAGACTGGATCTACATCACCATAGAGAACTGGGGCGTGGCCATTACCGAAGAAGAGCTCGAAAAAGGGCTGGTCTTCAAGGTGGGCTACCGTGGAGTCAACTCCAGTGATCGCCGCCGCCCCGGCACCGGGCTGGGCCTGTACGACGCCCTTAAAGTGGCTGAAAAGCACAAGGGCAAACTGAGCATCAGCAGCAAGCCATCCCTCGGCAACCCCAAGGATGATTATTCTAACCCATTTATCACAACGGTAACCATTCAGCTACCCCGAAACGAACAATTGTCATGAACGCGTATAAAGTACTGTGGATCGAAGACGATGCCGATAGCGACCTTTACCATCTGGCCAGCCCGGTTTACATCGAAGGGAATTATCACCTGGATATCGCCTCTAATGCTTCGGAAGCATTTTTTTATCTCAATGAACGCCGCTACGACATCATCATCGTCGACATTCGGATACCGCCTGGAAAGAACCCGGAATGGTTGTCGCGTTACGAGCATTTGCAACGGCAGAGCAACGCCAATTCCAGCCGCCTGGGACTGGAACTGCTCCGGCGTATCTTCGGAGAGAACGGACAAGGGCCCTCCCTGCGGGTGAGCCAGAATCTCGTGGCCGACCGCTACGGCGTTTTCACTGTTGAACGCTTCGAAGAACTTCAGGCAGACCTGACCGACCTCAACCTGATGGAGCTGAAGTATAAACGCAAGAACGCCATGATGCCGCATACCGCCCTGCTGGAGTTCATCCAGGAGATCGCCCGGGGAATACCGGATGGGGTATATTAGGGTGCATGGGTGTATTCGTGTATTCGTGTATTCGTGCGGCCCGGAGCACCCAACCAAAACACCAATGCACAAAAACACCAAAACACAAAATGTACAGCGATTACATCAGTCTCATCGTAGAAGTATCCGTGACCGTCTACGTTTTCCTGTTGGGCTTGCCCATCCTGGTCAACCAGATCTTCCTGCCGGACGACCTGCGCCGGATGAGCGAGAAGAATTACGCTGCAAACCTGATCAAACAGTTGGGTATACTGACCGTATTGTTGTTGCTTATCATCCTGGTGGCCTACCCCTACGAACTATTCTGGGTTATTCCCTTTCCGAAGGAGCAGCTGCCATTTCGGGAAATGCTCATCACGGCCCTTTTTGTGTTGATGCTATCTTCCACCTTGTTTTTCCTGTATTTTCATCTGATCCGTTCCCAGGGTTATCGCGCAAAGATCGCCCAGGTTATCAAAGACAAGTTGTTGGAGTCGTATCGCCGCACCGGCAAACTCGACCCGGCCTACCTGGAGGACATTGAATCTCTGGGCATTTATTCCAAGGGGGGCGCTGAGACCCGCATCGTGATCCAGGTGCTGGAAGAAGTGCAGAAAAACCTGAAGATAGACAGTATTCCCGGGCCCAACAACGACGGGCTGATCCAACTCATCGAGATCCTCTGTAATTCGGTGGCCAATTCTACAGAACCCGGCAGCCGCTCCAATATGACAGAGGTACTGGCCATCTACAAGGACATTCTGATGGAACTCAAGATGATGTCCACCGACGAAAACCCCCTCATCCAGGGCAATGAGACCCGTAAGATCAAGGATTGTACCCATAAGATCGCCCTGGCTTCCCTCAAAAAAGATTATGCCGATATGATGCCCCGGGTGCTCAACGTTCTCAGCCTCATTCCCGGCTC
Organism: Lewinellaceae bacterium; assembly: GCA_020636405.1. Taxonomy (GTDB): domain Bacteria; phylum Bacteroidota; class Bacteroidia; order Chitinophagales; family Saprospiraceae; genus JACJXW01. The sequence goes on from JACJXW010000004.1 coordinate 2,867,592, forward strand.
TTCCGACAAGCTCTTTGATATCGGACTGCTGGCCCTGCAGAAAAGACAGTTCCAGATCGCCACCAACGTCCTGTCCGAGATCATGGACCGCGACAACCGGGACAATGTGACGATGAACAATTACTTCGGGCTCGTCGCCCATTTCTATTTTGCCGGCGAGGCTGCCCGCCAATGCGCCCGCCAGTCCCTGAGCAGGAACCACATACATCCTACTGAAGAGGGCCTGGCCCAAGCCCTGGAATACCATTACAAACTCTGCAATTTCGAGACCGCTGACCTGGTGCGCCAGCTTCCGGAAATGCCAGATTCATCTGAGGTGTAACCCATAAATGTTCTAATTTTCTTACCTTTCAACATGAAAAAACTTCACCTGAACACATTTCTTTTCCTGGTATTTTGCGGCTCCTCTGTACTTGTTAGTGCCCAGCCCTACCTCCTCCAGCCCGCCCGCGTCTTCGACGGGCAGGACATGCACGAAGGATGGGCCGTCCTGGTGGAAGGCAACCGGATAACGGCGGCCGGGCCCCTCGCTTCCCTTAGCGTACCTTCAGAGGCGGAGGAGATCCAACTGCCCGGCCACACGCTGATGCCCGGTATGATCGAAGGGCATTCCCACCTGCTATTGTACCCTTACAACCGGGCCGATTGGAACGACCAGGTGTTGAAGGAGTCCAACGAGCTGCGCGCCATTCGCGGGGCAGTGCACGCGGAGAAAAACCTGATGGCGGGTTTCACTACGGTGCGTGAACTCGGTTCCGAAGGCGCCGGCTACGCCGATGTGGCCCTCAAACAGGCCATTGAGCAGGGCATTATCCCCGGCCCGCGGCTCATCGTCTCAGGCCGGGCGATTGTTACCACCGGCAGTTACGGGCCCAAAGGGTTTAAACCCGACTTCGAAGTGCCCTTGGGCGCAGAGGCGGCCGATGGCGAGGCCCTCATCCGGGTGGTGCGCGATCAGATCGGCAAGGGGGCTGATTTTATCAAAGTGTATGCCGACTACCGCTGGGGCCCCAACGGAGAAGCCATGCCCACCTTCCTCCAGGAAGAACTGGAAATGATCGTAAAAGTAGCGCGCAGCAGCGGCCGTGGGGTAGTCGCCCACGCCGCTACCGCCGAGGGTATGCGCCGGGCTGCCCTGGCCGGCGTGGAAACCATCGAGCATGGGGATGGCGGAACGGATGAAGTGTTCCGGCTGATGAAGGAAAGAGGCGTTGCGCTCTGTCCGACCCTTGCTGCCGGAGACGCGATCCTGCGCTATCGTGGCTGGGATGGCAACCCCGAAACGGAACCGGAACGGATCAAGCAAAAAAGAAAGTCCTTTAAGCTGGCTTTGGAGTCGGGGGTTACCATCGTAGCGGGAGGAGATGTAGGGGTATTTGACCATGGCGAAAATGTGAGGGAATTGGAGCTGATGGTGGAATACGGGATGAAACCGCTGAATGTTCTCCGCTCGGTAACGGCAGTGAATGCGGAAGCCTTGCACCTGATGGAACTTGGGCGCATACGTCCGGGCCTCCTGGCAGACCTCATTGTCGTTGAGGGTAACCCGCTGGAGGACATTTCCACCTTGCGCAAGGTGAAGTTGGTGATGAAGGATGGGATGGTGTATAAAGGGCCATAAGAAAACCGAAGGATATAAATGAAACAGCCTCAAAATGGTCAATTCCCAATTCCGGCTCACGCTAACGCTTCACAAACTGCCCGCTCCACAGCACCTCCTGCTTATCTGCGTACTGCAAGACATACATCCCGCCCGGCAGCCCCTGCACCGGAATGATATGCGTGGCCTCCTCCAGCCGGCCGGCAGAGTAATCAGCCAGCCGCCGCCCCTGCATATCCAGGATGCGGAAGGCGGCGCCGGAGCGCTGCGGCAGGCCAGGGTCATTGAGGAATACATTGAGCAGATCATCCGCCGGGTTGGGGAAGAGCAGCAGGCGCGGGCCGGCGGCAGCGCTTTCGGCAGCCCCACTGATGAGATGGCAGCCCGGAACCAGGCAGCCGTGTTGGTCCACTTTGATGATCCAGCCCTGCTGGCCCTGCCAGCCGGCCTCAAAGTCCTCGGCCTGCCCAACCATGACAAAACCGCCGTCGGCAGTTTCCTTGATGTCATATAGGAAATGCATGAGCGTCCAGTCCGGCGACTGGGTGAAGAAGCGGAGGTAGCGGCTCCAGAGGCTGTCTCCCTGTTCGGACACCTTTACGATCCAGCCGTTGATGTCTTTGGCGGAAGTGTCGGGATATTCCATGGCCAGATGGCCGGCGGCGACGTAGCCGCTGCCGTCGGAAACCCGGATCAGCTTGTTCAGGCGGTTGAAACTAATGTCGGGAAAAGGCTCGTCAAACTCCACTTCCCACTCCACCTGGTGCTGCGCATCGAGCTTGTAGAGCAGGCCGCTGCGCCAGCGCATGCCATTACTGCTGGGGTTGATGTAAAACTCCTCTCCCCGCCCGCTGGCCACCATCAGGCCGCCGGCGGCGGCCGGGGCGAGGGCCGTGGCTCCTTGCCGAAGTTCGCCGCCCGGAGACTGGTATTGCCACAATACCTGCCCGGCGCTGTCAATGGCGAATAGGTGATCCCGGCTGATGTAGTTTTGATCTGCCAGATTGGTATTATTTTTTCTCCCGCCAACAACAAACTGGCCATTTTGAATTCAGGCGAACAAACCGGTTCTTCATTTATTCCCTGCTCCCAGAAATAATTAGACAGGCCGGTGAAGGCGTTGCTGTATATTTCGTTGTAATCCGAATGCTGGCTTTCGTTTCCGTCCGGCAGGTTGGTGTCCTGGGCGGTGATCCCGATGGTAGTGTTTACAGCGGCGTCATGATGTTCAAAGGTGTCCTTTTCTATAGCGAAGCCCGAAGAGCGGTCGATAAAAATACCCGAATGCAGAGAGGGGTCGCCGATCCCGCTATCCACCGGGCGGTTGTAGCCGCCGACGGTAAAAAGGGATTCGGTTACCTGGGCATTGTCTACTCCGCGCATGCTCAGGCCCACGTAGCAACCTGTAAATGTACACGCTCTGGCGCGGAAATTCCTTGATTCGCCAAACCCGAGGGCGTCAATGCCGTACAGCAGGTTGGAAAACCGGCAGCCCTCAGCAGTAAACCGGGCCCCTTCGCTGCGTATGCCCCGGGCCAGTTGGGAATCATCGGCAAGCTGGCCGGCCGGCCTGTCGTCAGTGAAGGTACAGTCCCGGAATCTGACGCCGTTCACAAAGCCCACGTAAGCATGAGCGAAGAATACATCGAAGGGGTAGTCCTCCGTGAGGTTAAACGTTCCGTTGTTGACGTAGCTCCGGTTACTCAGTTCCACCCTATTGAACTGGTAGGCGTAGTCGTAGAAAACGACGCCCCAGCGGTTGTCGGTGAACTCAGCGCCGGCCACCCTGAGTATACCCCCTCCGGTCTGGCCGGCGTTGCCCCGTTCGAAGAGGGAGACGCCCATATCCGCATATTTTACTTTAGCCCCGTTTTTCAGCTCCACCACTCCCTGCTGGCCCGCGCCGTACTGGTGGGTATTGGGGTTGCCCAGTACTTCAATGCCCTGCCAGGTACCTCCGCAGAGGTTGGTTAATTCTCCTTCATCCACTATCAACGTACCTCCCTGTTCGATCGAGGATACATTGTATGATCTGCCCGTCGAGATGAAGGGTGGCCAGCAGGCCCAAGGCCATAAGAAGCCCTCTCAAACCCTTGGTGTTTCCAGGATTTTTCATAGTTTTAAGGATTAATGTTAATATTAATGGGATGGATTGTTCGAGGCTCGAACAGTTCATCCTTTTCTACCCGTTTTGTAGTTGTGCTTCTTTGTTTATCTGGCCACTACGATTTTCACTGCCTTGGCGCCATCCCTTCCGGAAACCCGCAGCCAATACAGCCCCTCGGGCCAATCATATACGGAGATGGCTCCCGGCAAAGGGGCGGCAAAGTGCTTAAACAGGCTGCCATCCGCCCGGAAGACAGTTAATACCCTGCCGACAGGCGCTTCCAGGCCCTCGATATGAATGGATTCCGCAGCGGGGTTGGGGAAGATATGCAGGCCGCCCCCCTTTGCAGGAGCGCCTGTACTTACCTGCGCCAGGCAACTGCTGCCCACCGGAATGAGTGGCGATTCATAATAAAGATCCGGAGTTTCATAGCAATACAGGTTATAGCGGTAGCAGCACTGGTCCGAATAAAAAACAGGAAGGATGTAGGAATACGTGCCCACATCCCGGATCACCATGCCAAGAGACCAGCCGGCGAAGGGGCCGAAATCATTTTCGGTTTCGATGGAAGTATACTGTACATCGAAGGCCTGCCCGGCGCTTTCCAGCGTGCCCAGGGAATCAATATGCAGCCAGGCCTGTATATCGCTAAATTCGTAGTGGCTAAAATCCATCAGCCGGATCGGCCAGCTGTCGCCCGGCTGGGCCTCGAAGTCGAACAACAGGTAGGAGATCGTATCCCGGTAATGGTACACCCTGGCGCCCTCCTGGCACAGCACCCATTCGCCGCGCGGCTGGGGAGGGTAGCTGGAGTGGTATGCTGTCCCTTCTAGTATGCTGCAACCCATGCCGTCGATGACAGTGTCGCGCACTACTTCCTCGATCAGGCCCCAACAACTCTGCAAATAACACACTTGGTAGATCCACCTGGCGCCGATGGGGGCAAATTCAGCCTGGGCAGCCAGGTTGGGCGGCAAAAAGAAATGGATCAGTAACACCATCAGGATCGGATACATGCGCTTTTGTGCATTCATAAAGCAGTTTTTGAGATCACTACTTATTGTGTTGTTCCTGAGCCGTTATTAAGCTGATGAGTTTCCGAGAGAACGAACGGTGCGGCGGCAGGTTTAGCGTTTGTTTAATTCGACCTGCTGAAAATCGAGGTTTATATACTACTCAAGTTATTTTTTTTTTTTTGAAATTTCCAAAGAAAGTCAAAATTTCTTTTTAAGAATTTATTTTCTAGCGCATCAGGCTTCAGTTATAGGTGACGCGGCTTAGAATTTTAAAAATGGAAATGGCACTAAGCCGGTCACTATTACAGTTCGCGCTTCCGGAAAATTAACGTTCTATGCCGCGCGAACTATATATTGGCATTCAATCAATCATTCACTCCATGAAAACCCTTCTAACCCGTACCGTCTGGCTCCTCGGCCTGGTCAGCCTGTTCACCGACATGGCCAGCGAGATGTTGTATCCCATAATGCCGCTCTACCTGGAGAGCATCGGCTTTTCCGTTTTGGGCATTGGCATCCTGGAGGGCATTGCCGAGGCCACGGCCGGACTGAGCAAGGGCTACTTCGGCAAATTGTCCGACTACCGGGCCCGAAAGGCGCCCTTCGTTCAGCTGGGCTACCTGCTCAGCGCCCTGTCCAAGCCGCTGATGGCGGTGTGGACGGCGCCCCTCTGGGTGCTGGGCGCCCGTACGACGGACCGCCTGGGCAAGGGCATCCGCACCGGCGCCAGGGATGCGCTGCTGGCGGCGGAGGCTGCTTCTGCTACCCGCGCCCGTATCTTCGGCTTCCATCGGGGGATGGATACTTTGGGGGCAGCGATAGGGCCAATGCTGGCCTTGTTTTTCCTGTGGGCCTACCCGGAAAATTACCGAACGCTGTTTGTTCTGGCGCTGTTTCCCGGCCTGTTGGCAGTGGGGTTTACCCTGTTGCTGAAAGAGCCGGCCGAAGCCCTGCCTGTAAGGCGTGAGGAGGGAAGGGGCAGCCCCGGCTTTTTCGCATTTCTGAAATACGTTCCGGAGAGCAGCCCGGCTTACCGGCGCCTGCTTTGGGGCCTTCTGGCCTTCGCTTTGGTGAACAGTTCAGATCTTTTCCTGCTGTTACTGTTAAAATACAAGGGCATCAGCGATTCCGTCCTCATCGGCTTTTACATCTTTTACAACCTCGTTTACGCCCTGGCAGCCTATCCTGCCGGCAGCCTGGCTGACCGGTGGGGCCTGAAACCGGCCTTCGTCAGCGGGCTGCTCCTCTTTGCCGTAGTCTATGGGGGTATGGCCCTGGCGGACAACTGGTGGCACTTCGGGCTGCTCTTTTTGCTCTATGGCCTGTATGCAGCCCTGACCGAAGGAGTGGCAAAAGCCTGGATCAGCAACCTGTCAAAGGCGGAGGAACGGGCGACGGCCATCGGTACTTATGAAGGGCTGCGCTCGGTGGCCACCCTGCTGGCCAGCTCACTGGCAGGCCTGGTGTGGTATCAGTTCAGCCCGGCTATGCTGTTTGGCGTAACGGCATTGCTGGTATTGGGTATTGCCGGTTATTTTATTGGGGGGGGCGACAGGAGTCATCCCGAATTTTGGATGGAAGACAGTTAAATCTGATTATCAATAAATAATAGTTGATGGATTGTTGCGAGTTGCCGGGGCGTCCAACTCGATAACCCGAAACCCGCAACTGACTTTCAAAAAGAATTCATTCCTTCCCTCTTCTCTAAAAAGAAAAATTTGGGATGTTTACCCCTTCAACTTGATATCCGAGGAAGTTATTCTGATAATCGGTATAATTTGGATTTTGTTTGCCAGGCAAACGGATGAATAGAGGTATTGGATTTCCAATCTTCAAAAATCGGTATAACTTTATAACGGTCAACCTCAGAAAACATGGAGATCAAAGCAAAAGTAAGCCAACTCATCGAGCAAGGAAAGCTTGGCCAGGCGATCGAAGCATGCCACCGATGGGCCAATGAGGGCCAAAGCACTGAGGCCAGAAACCAACTGTCTCTTTTGAAGAGCAAGTATAATCAGGTTAAGTTACAAGAGAACGTTGGCCTAATAACTTATTCAGATGCCATGCGGGAGCAATTGTCAGTAGCCAACGCTTTACTGGAATTGCTCGACCAGCATGGGCAAAAAGAAGCTCCTGCCTCTCTTCCAACCAGTAATACCATTTTATTTCTGGCCTCCAATCCATCGAGTACGGCCCGCCTACAATTGGAAAAGGAATTTGTGCGTATTTCCCGCAACCTTCAGGAGGGGAGTCATTTGTTCCAGCTCGTTTCCGAATGGGCAGTCACTACCGACGCCTTACAGATGGCTATCTTGAAGCACAAACCTCGAGTGATCCATTTTTCTGGGCATGGGATCGGGGGAGGCCCTGGCAGAAAGGATGGCAGGGCGGTGGGGTTTGGCCCCGAAGGGGAGAGTACTCAGGGAATCATATTGCAGGATAAGGAAGGGCATGGCAAAAAGGTAAGCGGCCGAGCATTGGAACACTTGTTTTCAGTCTTTTCCAAGCGTTTTGAGATCGAAGCTGTTGTTTTTAATGCCTGTTATTCGGAAGAGCAAGCAAGAGCCATCAGCCAATATGTTCCTTACGTGGTAGGCATGAAACAATCCATTAAGGATGAAGCAGCAATAGAATTTTCTTATGGTTTCTATCTGGGGCTGGCCATGGAAAATGATGTAGGACTAGCCTTTGAGCTGGCCAGAAATAAAATACTGCTTGAAGGATTTGGGGAAGAGGATGTGCCGGTGCTGTTTACCCGCTCATAGCCGCCCGGCTTTGCGAATGTAGAATCCCATGGCCAGGCTGCCCAGAATGCTGAGCCCCAGCCCTCCAAAGATCCATTCCGGCCGGTTATACCAAAGCCATTCCAGGATACCTGGATTTTGAAGAGCGAGTTGTTCCAGGTTGGGGCCACAATAGACCTTGCCAACTTCGCCGGCAAGCCTAAGGTGAAGGTAGCCCCGGCCCAGTTTCAGGGAAGTGGCCTCCAGTGACTCATAGTCCAGCAACCGGAGAAAATCCTGCTCGGCCAACCTGGCCTCCCGGTAAGAATGGTTTCTCTTGCTTAAAAATTGAATGCTTCCCTCTATTATGCTACTGGTAGCGGAAGTGCCATTAATAGGACGGATAAAACTCAGGCTGTCAATCCTTATCCTTTTCTCTTGGATGGAAATACCTTCCCCTTTTTCGGGTTCAAGGGTCAGATAACTATGGTCTTTATTGCCTTGAAAAGTGATCTCATAAGGGCTGCCCGCCGGGGCGAAAGCAGAAATCCATCCCAGGTCAATTGCTTCCCGGCTTCCGCCCAATCCATCGAGATAAAGGTAGGATCCCTGAATTAGAACACTGTCTTGATAGGAAAATGTCCCCTTTATATTTCCGGGTTTGAAATCCAGAGAAAGGTAGAATTCATCCGTTGCTTCCTCATCGGGGACAGTTAATGTGAGCTGGGTTCGACGCGGGATAATCAGTCCTATAAGTGTGGCCTCCTCTAAAAAAAGGCTCGATTCATTTCCTGGGATGGGCTCCAGCCTCATTAGCCCGCTTTCGAGCGGATAGGCGATTGGTGGGCCAGAGAGGCCTCGCCGCAATTCGAAATGGTTTGCAGGGATCTCCATTTGGCTGAATTTTCCCAACTCTACAGAAGGGAAGGACTGCCCTGGGGCCATCTCATTGTCATTTATGGTTGAGAAACTTGCACGGTTAGCCTGAATATCCAGGGCTATCTGCACTGGATGGCGGTATTGGGATTGCAGCCATAAACCGAGCCCGGACAAGGAGGCCCAAAAGGCAAGCAGCAGCCATACTCCATAGCGCAACAGGAATAGCCTGGTTGCCAGCCCTGCCTTTTCTCCAGGACTGACCTCAATGGCTTTTCCATCGGGTAGCTCGTCGGCAATATCCAGCAGGGCATTATTAAGGCGGCTGAAAAAAAGGTGCTCATCCGCTTTCGACAGGTTCCCCTTTTCTTTATCTGCACGAATGCGGCTGAAATTACCAGAATGGAGAACGACCTGGCGGTAAAGGCTTTCATCAACCGGCTCGGTGTATTGTCTGAGTACGGATAATGCCGTTTCCGTTCGGTTGACGGCAATGAGCCTTCTGATATAATCGGCAAGTAGCATCTTATTGGCGGGTTGGTTTCTCTTTATGGTAGAAGAAAAAACGGAAGGGCGCGGGGCGCGTGCTTCCACGGGGGACAAGCGACAGGTCGACAGTTATCCATCCTTCATATTCCTTTAGCGTATCGGTTTTGGCCTCCAGTTGGAAAGTAGACCGGGCCGAATGCTTCCCGATGGCTCCGCTGTCCAACAAACAGGACTCCGGCGCAATGCCTTTGTGTTCTCCTTTATAGATCTTATACTCTCCACCGAGGATACTTCTCGACAGGCGAAAAACGGCCTTATAGCTTTCAACCTCCGACGGGTCCTGGTTGGTTTGGACTGATACGGGCAGAAAGTACTTGCTGTTGTCTCCGTTTATCCGCAGCAGGGCCCCGATGTTTTCTGGAGTTACTTTCAGTTCTCGCAAAAGGCCATCTACCTCACAGGGGCCGAATGTGTTCCAACCTGCTGGCGTACTGCCAGGTTTAGATTCCAGGACATAGTAGCTAAGCAGCCTTTTTTCTCCCATTCTCAGAAAGTAGGGGCTTTCCTCTGGCACGTAATAATCAAAATATAGATTTTGCCCCTTTCCAAATGTGTAGCTTTCTACCGTGCTGATAAGGGAGACGATCTCCATGACACTGCTCACGTTGAGCGAAAAAGTACCTTCGGTATAATGGGGCAGTTCCTTTTTTCTGACCCATTTTTCGGTGCGCTGGGCTGATGCTGATACCCATAAACAGAGAAGGAGCGCGAGCGGAAAGAAAGGGTGGAGTTTCATTGGGGTTTCGGTTTAAAATTTATTTGACACAATATTTAATGCCTTTATTATTGAAAACGTTACAGCGGTGGCCTTCGGTTGCCGGAATTTGTTTTTAAACCCTTGTGTAGAACCAGGGGCTATAAAATAAGCCCTAATTAATTAAAAATAATTCCATATCTGGATATAAAATATGCTTAATGCCTTAATTTTTTTGGCCATAGCTGGATTATAATGATAAAAAAACTTAATTTTCGATGTAACAAACCAGGAAGCGTCAGGGATTAAGGGCTGTGCAAGGAAGAATAGCTTTCTGATGACCCAAAAAAACCAAATCATGAAACCCATTGGTATTTTTCTCGCTCTTTCTTTGTTTGTCTTTTCCCACAGAGCCATCCATGCTCAGAATTTTCTTAACGGAACAGCACAAATCAGTGTTCAGGATGAAAATGGCTATGAGATCGCTAGAGGCTCGGGTATCGTCACTGGGAGGCGAGGAGCGCAGGTCTTTGTCGTTACCGCCTATCATGTTGTAGAGATCGGTACTTTTTTCGAAGTGCGCATCAAGGAAGTCAGCTGGCGCGCTTATCAGGCACAACTGCACATGGAGGTGAACCGGGACCTGGACCTTGCGGTGCTGATCGCCTATGTCCCGGAAATGGATAACATTCACCACTACAAATTTCGCCAGGCTAACCTCGACCATTTACTGGCACAGGATCCGGTAACCTGCATCGGGAATCCTGCCGATATGGACTGGGCGATGAACAAAATGAATGTGGTGGTGGACCCGGATTACGGTGCTTACGAGATCAGTTTCACGGGTACTGGTATTGAGCCCGGCTTCTCAGGAGGGCCCCTTTTGGAACGCAAAAAGAATCGCTTGCTGGGCATGGTCACTGATATTACCCCCGGCGCTAACGGGGTTGCCGTCAAGATCGATCAGGTCATCACCTATCTGCGGAGATGGAATGTCAGTTTCGAGTTCCTGCAAGAGTATATAGAACCGGTAGAGTGGCAGAGTTATGTGTTGGGAGGGCTGGCTGTGGGGGCATTCATTGGGGGAGTGTATTACAACTCGCAAGGTGTAGATAAATATAATGATTATGAAAATTTCAAGGTGATAGATGCCCCTTTGTATCAAGGGGCCAGCCGGGAGTCGCTTAGAATAGATGCCAAAAATGACTATCGCATGCGCAATTATGCCTATATCCTCTCCGGGGTATCCGTAGCCGTGGCAATTCCCATGGAGTTTGATTGGATCGGCAGGAAAAAAAAGAAAAAACGAAAGCCGGCGCCTCCTGGCAAGATGCCAGACTCCTGGTATGATTAGGCTCAATTGTTTTAACCCAGAAACCCAAGCCAGATGAAAATGCACCAGAAAATAATCCTCCTAATTGCCCTGGTAGCTCTTGTCGCCGCCTGTGGGCGAGAGCTGAAATATATTGCCCCTCTTGACCCTGTATCGGTGCTAACAGGAGTGGCGAATACAGATTCCCTCAATATCAGTGGAAAAATAACAGTGACCGGAGAATTGGCCAGTGCCGGTGATGGCATTGTAGAGCATGGCCATGTTTGGTCTACCGTGAATGAATTTCCGGATTACGATACCGATAATAAGTCCAAGCTTGGCTCATTGGATGAACCTGCAAATTTCACCTCTTCAGTTATCCTTTCGGAAGCTAATGTTACCTACTTCATAAGAGCTTATGTTATTGATATCTACGACAGGATAATCTACGGAGAAAAAGTTCTTGAGGAGATAAGAGTCGAAGAAGATGTTCTGATCGCTGATTTTTCCATTGTCAATAATCATTGTACTGCTCCGTGCACGGTTACCTTTGAAAGTGAATCCGTTAATGCGAAACAGTTTAAATGGTATATTGATGAAGCGTTGGCGGATACCACTGCCGGCTTCTCCCATTTATTCGAGGAAGGCGGCAGTTTTAATGTGAAATTGACCGTTTTCAACGGGAATGACTCTACTTCAATCGTCAAACCGGTTACGGTTGTAGGAGTGACTTTCGAGAAACCCATAAGTGGCTACAAATTTGGCGAAGCGGTGATCCCTTTAGAGGAAGGTGGATATTTATTGGCAGGCACAATGGATGGCGATGGAGCTTCAAACACAGATATTTTTCTGATGAAAGTGGACCAGGATGGGGTGCCTGTTGCCGATAGCGTCTGGCATTATGATGTAGGGTTGGTGGAAGAAGTTACGGCCCTTGTTCGGCTTTCTAACCAACGCTTCATTCTGCTTGGAGCCTTTTTTAATGAAGAAACTCAGAAGGACGATATCTTTTATCTTCGGATCGACGGTAGAGGCGTTCCGGAAGGCTCCCCGGATTTTCTGGGAGACTCTGGCCGAGATGAAAGGTTCAATGACATTATCGAAGCCTCTGATGGCAAAGTGGTGATGGCCGGGTATTCTTATAATCCTGTTACCGAAAATAAAGACCTGTACATTTATAAAGTCGATCCCGATTTTGCTTCTGCCAGTTTCAAAGAACGTATACCTGGGCCAGAGGACGAAGAAGCTTTCAGCCTGGTGGAAACGGAAATTGGCGGTTTTATCTTCGTCGGGGCCGCCTCTGGTGCCGGCGAGGGAAACCCTACTGACTTTTATGTTATGAAAACCAATTCAATGGGTATACCTGAAAATGGCTATCCCAAGGTTTCTGGTAGCGCTGACACCACCCATTCCGATATTTTTTACGCCATCGATAAACAAGGAGGCAATATTTTTATCACCGGTAATGTCAATAGCAGCGATGAAGACTTTGGCGACATTGTCCTGGTGGAAACGGATGAAGGAAGCCTTGATGTAAGCCCTCCATTCTCCACACTGGGTGCGGGTATCGGTTTTAGCCTGGTCGCTCTGCCGGGAGGAGGGGCCGTTGTTGCCGGGGCCAGGTCAGGTCAGGCCGTTATATCCAAAAAAGGGAGTGTGTCATGGGATCATGCCTTCGGAGGGTCCGGCCCTGACTTTTTCAAGGACATTCAAACAACCCCGGATGGCGGTTTTATTCTTACGGGTTCCAAGAACAAGGTTCTCTATCTCGTGAAAGTCAATAGCCAGGGAAAAATCTAATAAAAATCATACAAAATGAAAGCCAACTTTATCCAATTAATCGCTGGTATTTGGGGGGCATTTTTATGCTCTCCGATGTTCCTTTCCGCCCAGGATGAGATCGGCGCTCACCCTTCCATGTATGTCCGCCACTTTGAAAGACAGGCCGCCATGAGTTGGGAGATCGGCACAACCGCACCGTCCGGGCCTATCAAATGGGCTTTTTGTTATTCTACTACCCCGGGGGGGTGTGTACCGTTAGACAAGGCCATAGGCTATACCGAGACCCTGCCAGGTGGTGTAAAGGTAGAGATCTCTCCTCCCTCGGCTCCCAGAAAGGCTGTAGTCACCAGTACCGCTACTTCTCAGGATCCGGCCTATTACCTCAAATTCCGGGTATACAATGACCTGGGGACTTATGACCAGTCCCGGGAATACCAGTTGGTGTTCAGAGATCCCTTTGAAATGGTGTTCGTACTGGACTGGTCGGGCAGTATGGAATGTGATGAAGGCTCAAATACCAATGCCGTTTGGCCTTGCACTTCACATGTTAACCCGCGCTGGGATAAGCTCGAATCAGCAATTGGGGAGTTCCTGAACGAAATCGATCAGCGCAAGGACACCGCATTGCTCACCAATGATGAATTTAGCGTGGTGTATTTTTCAGGGGACGTCCTCACCGACCCTCCTAAAGATCTCGATGGGCTGGATTCCAGGGTAGATTTTATCGCTATTGATGCGGCAACAGATGGGTTGGTGGACAATATGAATAAAGTGAGTCTGCCCCAGTTGGGAAGGGATGGGACCAGCATTGGCAAAGGCGTCCTGGAGGCGATCACTGCTCGGTACGGGACCTTACCCAATCGCCGCAGGGTAATGCTCCTGTTTACCGATGGAGAACAAAACCGCTCTCCTTATATGAGGGTTTCGGGTTCTACGGTTTATATCGACAAGAACGACAACAACTTGATGGAATCCGGCGAGCAGGTGAATAGCACCATTCCCAACCTGGAGGTTTTTCCAATTGCTGTCGGGCAATTTACCGGAGCTCCTTCCATCAGCCATTTGTTCGACCTGCTGGCAGGTGCAGTTGATAACTACTATGTAGGCCCCTCAAACAATATACTTAAGGGCATGAGCGATGCCTTCAATGATATTTACGGTGCCTACAGCCCGGAATTTATCCGAGTAGAAGAACAAACCCCGGATACATTAAACCAGGCTTCTTTTCTTTGTAATGACAATGTGAGCCGCCTGATCTTTAAGGCGCAATATGAAAGTAAACTGGGAAATGCCTACACCTATCACCTTGAACACGATGGCGTTGAAGTAGAGCCCGATGTATGGGAATTGGAGATTGGACCGTATTACGCCAACCTGATCATCGATTTTCGGGTCGCTGTGGATATCACCAGTAAAGGGGAGTGGGTCTTTTCCTGTCGCCGAAGAGGGGAGAATATCATAGTTGATGAGCCCTCGGAGGAAGCCCTGATCGTTCGGGATTCCCTGGAAGAAGTCGTCGTGGTTGGCCAACCGCCGGCGGAAAAAGTAGTTCTTTCTGCCATTGCTGATGATCATACCGTAGATATTGAACTGGGGGGGCTGGATGGATTGAAAGTCGGCGACAGGATGAACCCAACGCTTCAACTGTCACTGAACGGCCGTCCTGTACAGGATGCAGAAGTGAAGGCGGTCATCCTGAAACCGGGAGATGACCTCGGAGACTTGCTCGCACGGGCCAATGTTTCCGTAAGCGATGACCCCAATTCTGAATTTGGGCTTTGTACCACTCAAAAGTTCTCTGCACTTCTGGAAAGTAATGCCCCTGCCCTCCAGGAGTATTTCAATTTTCAGGAAAACACCCTGGAACTTCGCCATCAGGGAGGTGGCCGTTTTGCTGCCGATAACAGCTACAATGGATTGGATATTTCCGGCGTTTACGAGGTTTTATTTTTTATCAATGTGGCCGGCCTGGATGTTGGGCAAATACAACGCTTCAAGAGCAAATATGTAAATGTTCGGTTTGGTGATGTCGACCTCACTTTGATGGGCAAGACTACAAAACTCCAGGAAGGAGACTTATTGAGCGCCCATGGGATCACCTTTGGCCAGCCGAATGACGAAGGGCAAACCATAGCCAGCCTCAGGCTTACTCCGTCCTACCGTTCCAATGGACGCATACTGCGCACCGGGCCCGGGATGGGTGTGGGATTGAATATTGCCGGGCAGGGTATTGATCAGGTGGAAATCACGGATAATTGTAACGGGCAGTATATTATGGAATTTCCTGCTGAAAAGAATACCAGGATCTCCTTATCTCTTTTTGAAGAGGAAGTTTACCAGGGCCGAGCCGGCGACTACGACAAACCCTATTATAAATATCCTGGCGGCATCAGCCTGCATGGAGGGATCACCTATCCCCTGGAAGACTTGGATACCCTCTATGATGGAAGCTTTTTCTTGGAAGCCGATATTGGCTATCAGTTCCATCCCTACCTTTCGCTCGAGGGCGTATTGGGCTATTATGGGTTCTCCAATGGGTTTGACATCCTGGGCGCCAGCATTTACGCCAAAGGGCAGTTCAACCTCAGCCAGGCTAACCTCTTTGCTACAGTAGCGGCGGGAGGAGGGTATTACTTTCCCAAACAGGAAGCGTCTTCAGCTGGGTTTAACCTACGCGTTTCTGCCCTTCGGCGCTTGAACATGCGCTGGGATATTTCCCTCGAAGCATCCTATTTTCGTATGGTGGATGCCGGGCAATATTCGTGGGGAACGCTGGGTGCAGGGGCTAAATACCGGTTTTAATACAAGCTATTTGAGCCTTACCACAATACCATCCTGCAAATACTGCCGCTTCAGCTGTTCGAGGTGGGCAGCGGCCGCACCCTTACTGGCAAAGGGCGCGATCACGATCTTGTAATAGCCGCTTTTTTCCCAAAGGTAAAGGTTCTGCATGCCGCGTTGCCCGAGTTGATCCAATTGATTCCTGGCATTCTGCAGGTTGCTGTAGGAGGCCAACTGGACCGCATAGCCTGTAAGGCCCGGGGAAAGGGTAGGGTTGGGGTTGTAGCCTGCCCTACTGTTAGATGGCGCGTTGGAGTAGCTGTAGCCGGTTGGCGTCGTCTCCGGGCGGTAGCCGTATCCGGTTGGCGAAGAGGGCGGGTTGGTGGCTGCCCCTTTAGTCGTATAAGATGAACTGGCGTATGGGTTCTGTGGCGTTCCGGGCAGGAGCCCGTTCACCGGGTTGGTATTTGAATTGCCGACTGTTTCCAGCCGCACTCTTGCCCGGCCTTTTTTCACCAGCCCTATTTTCAGGGCGGCTGCTTTGGATAGATCGATCATTACGCCAGGGTCGAAAGGGCCGCGGTCATTGATGCGGACGACAACCGACTGTCCGTTGTCCAACCGGGTCACCTGTACCAGGGTACCTTGGGGCAAGGTTTTGTGAGCTGCTGTGAACTCTTCCATCCGGTAGGTTTCTCCCAGGGCGGTTTTTTTGCCGTGAAGATAATCGGCATAATAAACAGCAATGCCTTCCTGAATACCTGCTCCTGTGGATTGAGTGTTGTAATAATAGTTTTGTGCCTGGATGTGGGAGAGCGAAAATACTAACCCACCAATAAGAAGAATACCTCTCATGATGTCAAATTTTGTGTTGGTGTTTGGGGCTATATTTTGATAACTCCAGGGTTACTTCAGTTGAATGACGATCCCGTCCAGCAAATACTGCTGCCGCAGGGTGTTGAGGTAGTCGGACGCGGCGGCCTTATCCTGAAAACGGGCGACCACTACCCGGTTCTTGCCATCTTTCTGCCAGATGTATATGTGCTGTAGGCCCTGCTTCAACAACTGATTTAAGTAGTTGACGGCATTGGCCCCGTCATCGTAGGAAGCCAGTTGGATGACGTAACCGGTAAGGCCTGGAGCAAGCGCTTTGCCGCTGCTTCGAACGGCATCGGCGGATGGTACGGAGGCGGCCGGCGAACGGTAGGATAGCGTATTTTCGTAGGACTCAGGTTGGCGGTTGGAGCGGTACGCTGTGTTGGTTGTTCCGGAAGGGTAGTAGGAGCCCGATGCTTGCTGCCTGGGCTCTGCCGGCACACGGTAGGCATCGGGATAGCCTGACCGGGCAGTCAGCGTATTGCTGTTGGTACCCGCGGAGAAGTATCCGCTGTTTGGCTTTCCAGCGTAATCTGTCGGGAGCCCTTCCCCGCCGCTTGTTTTTTCGATACGTACCCTTAAGGTCCCTGCGGTGATCAGGCCGATCTGCATCGCTGCTGCCCGCGAGAGGATGATCTTTCGCTGTCCGTCGGGCGCCATTTTATCATTTACCCGAACCTGAACAGACTGGCCGTTGTCGAGGCGCGTAACGCGCAGGATGGTACCTGGCGGATAGTATTGGTGGGCGGCAGTAAAGGCTTCCCTCTGGTATTGTTCGCCATAGGAGGTGGCCTGGCCGTGCAGGTCGTCGGCGTAGTAAACGGCGATCCCCTCTTCGTATTGGCTATTGCCGTATTGGGCGTGGGTAGTGAGGCCCAGCATGCATAAAGACAGAAAAGCCAGAGTAAATTTAGAACTCATACGCCTGTAATGATTAGCGCCGGACAAGTTTTCGCAAAACTTGTCCGGCCAGTTTTTGGGAGTGGCTAGTTGAATTGGACGATGATCCCGTTGGCCTTGTACTTTCTTTTGAAGGCATCCAGGTAGCGTCCGGCGCTTGCTTTATCCGGGAAGGAAGCGATCACTACGCGGTTGTTGCCATCCTTCTGCCAGATGTAAGCGTTTTCGACGCCCTGGCCCTTCATTTTTTCGATGTGCTCGACGGCGTTCTCCACTTTTTTGAAGGAGGCCAGTTGGATGCCGTACCCGAAAGTGGTAGCTGGCAGAATGTATGCGGCGGAGCGCAGGTCGGCGGTTCCCACCGCACCGTACCCTTTGGGCGTTACATTTGCGCTCATATTCTCATAAGGATTGGCGCCGGCGCCAGCGTAATCGTAGCTGCTGGGTGGGGGAGCGGCGGCGTAGGGATTGTCCTGAGCATAGGGGTTGGAGGGCGAGAAGCCGATCTTTTCGACCCTTACTCTTGCCCGGCCGTAGTCCAGCAGGCCGATCTGCCGGGCTGCCGCTTTGGATAAGCTGACAATATCGCGGCTGTTGGCGGCAATGCGGTCGTTGACCCGCACATTGATGGTGCGGTTGTTCTCGAGGTTGGTAACGCGTATCACCGTTCCCAAAGGGTAGGTTTTGTGGGCTGCGGAGTACCCGTCTATACGGTAGACTTCGCCAAAAGCCGTGCGTTGGCCGTTGAGGGCGTCAGCGTAATACACGCCGGTTCCGTTTTCCTGCGCATTCAGGCTGATCAAAGAAACGATAAGGGATGCCAGGATCATGGTGGCCTTTCTCATAAGTGATTGGTTTTAACGGAGGTTTTTGATATTATGGTTCCAAAATTTTATCGCCAGGTTGAGGGGTACAATTTAACAATATAAATGTATAACGAACAAAATCGTCTTTTTAGCGGGTTTCCCAAATATTTTTTGGAGAAAAATTGCCCTCAAAGCAAGGCTTCCAGGTGCTCGACCTTTTCCAGCAACCAGCTTTTGTTGAAGATGGCGCCTGCTTTTTCAATACTGCGTTGCAGTTTTAAAAGTTCCTTTCGGCTTTTTTCCTGGGTAAAATAGCCAATATTTGCCCGCAGGTTGGCGGCGCGGCGGGTGAGTTTGAACAGGTTGTGGTATCCTTCCCGCCGCACATCGGCCATGAGTTGGTTGCGGTGCAGGTATTGTTTGAAGGAGTCGGCCAGAGAGCTGAGCGCTTCGTATTCGTCGAGGTCATAATAAGTACGCAGTAACAAGGCCTTGGCGCCAAGGCTGTACCTCAGGTCCCGGTATTCCACCTGGGTCAGCAGGCGCAGTACCTCCCCGTATTGTTGGGTGGCGTAGAAATAGGATGCCAGGTTGAAACGGTAGGCATTGTCGCGAGCCTCTTCGGGTAGCTTTTCCCGGTATCCTTCGATAAAGCCCCGAACCCAGTCCATCTCCCGCAACCGGATCCCGGTGGTCACGATATTCTTATAATGCCATTCGGACAAAAGCTCATTTTCCAGTAAAAGGCCTCGTTCGAGCTGGGCTTTGTAAAGTTCAAAGATCTCGGCCAGAAAGCGGGCCTGTCCTTCATTGATCTTTTGGATGCAGTAGTTCTGAAGATAGTTGTAAATGGCCTTTTGCTCTACCCCCGGCAATGCCGACTGGTGGGTGTTCAGGGCACGTAGCGATTCAAAATAGAAGGAGGGGGCCGGATTGGAGACCATGCGGTACAGCCAGTAATACATGGCGATGGCCGGTTCCTGCTCCAATTCCTTCCAGTGAGCTTCCACGGCGGCCAGAGCCGTTTCCTGCAGAGGGTCCGAATAGGAGACCTTCAGGATGCGGCTGCGCACCTGCATTTCACAGGCGTCCCTGAGCTTCTCTGCCAGATAAAAACGGTCGAGATAGTACTGCTTGCGCTGCAGGCTGTCGTCTGTGCGCCGTTCTGAAACGGTGTTGAAGTACTGGTCCGCCTCCGTTGCTGACAAATATTGCTGGTAATACCAGTGGCTGTCACGTGTACCGGTTTCTTCCCCGGTGCGGGTGGTTTTGTCTAAAACCCGTTCGTATAACTGGAACAGCTTTTTAGTGCGCAACTGCTGCAGCAGATAGGTGTCCGAAAGGCCGTTTCCCATCCCCGCCTGCTCCACTTTCAGGAATTGTTCGGCCAGCCGCATGGTGTAGGTGAAAACCAGCGCCAGCCGGTTTTGGTCGTGAGGTTGGCCTGGAAACAATACCTGGAAAGCCACTTCCCGGTGGCAGTTCTGCTCTCCGAAATCCGGAAAAATATCGCTAAAGTAAGCCACCAGCCTCCTCACTCCTTCGTGTTTGTTGAAGTAAGGCGAAAAAGCAAATTCCCGAAATCGGGTCATTTCCTTTCTTTCAAAGCTTTGCAAGAGGCGGATCAGCTTATTATTGTACATAAAAAATCCAAATTATTGGAAAATGCAATTTGGTTTAAGTAATTGGTTTGTAAAATTTTATAAATCTAATTTGATGTAAAATTAAGTAAAAAAAATCAAAAATGAACAAAAATAGTTCTTTTACTGCAATGGATATTGTAGCATTTTTGTAACGTAACAAAACCTAAACCTTCGTGTTGCCATGAACAGAACTTTACAACTAATCGCCTCAGTCCTTTTCCTGTCCATCCAGATGATGGCCCAACCTCTGCCTTGTTTTCATTTCGAAGATTTCCCGGCCAATACCCAATTGGGGCCCGCTTCGGGTAACAGCCCGGGCGATGTCCTCTTTTCTCAGGCCGGGATACAGGTGAGTATCCAGGAGATACAGTATTCCGGTGGGGATACAGGCTTTGGAAACGCAATGGTTATGGACGCCAGCACCGGCTGGCTCGATGGCCAGTTTCTCTTCATGGGTAACAACAGCCTGCTGTTTGACCTCTCCCAGGCCGCCGGTTCCTTCAACCAGCTGTGCTTCGACTTTTTTGATGGGGGAGGGGAGGAGAACTTCGCGGTGAATGGCTCTGCCGTGGCCGTTGTAGAAAACTTTTCCGAGATTGCAGGGCTCACCTTTCCGGGTGTTGCCGTTGAGGTAGACTTCAGCAACACCAACGCCCTGGGGCGGGGCACCGTATGCATCACCGGCAATATCGAAAGCCTGCTGGTCGGGGGGCAGGAATTCGGCATCGACAACGTTTGTCCCGATGCGGTGCTGGTTTGCCCCATCGATAACCTCCGGGCGGAGGTCACCGGTTGTGACAACGCCGGTAATTACGATGTATTGGTAGATTTTGACTGGCTGAGCCCGCTGACGGTGATCACCAGTTTTGATATTTTCGTCGAGGGCGGGCTCGTCGCCACCATTGAACAGACGCAACTGCCCTACTTGCTCGAAGGGGTGCAGATACCTACGGACGCTCTGGATTTTATCCTGACCGTTTGCCAGAATGATAATCCCAACTGTTGTGCTTCCGTCGTGGCCTCCAAGCAATGCCCCCAGAGCAGTTGCATGGAATTTGAAGGGCTTTCCGAACCGGTTTACGGCAGTTCGGCCGGCACGCCTCCCGGAGTGGCATTCTATAACGAAAGCGACATCGGGCTGCTGCTGATCCCCTACCAGAGTTTGTTCTGGACGACAACCTACGGAGACCTCGTCGTACTTGACGCGGCCAGCGCCCCCGAGATGTCGGCCGCTTCCGGAAAGTACCTCAAGTTCGAATCCGTGAATGCCGTTTTCGACCTTACCGGCTATCCTGAGCCGGTGGACAGTGTCGTGGTGGATTTTTACTACAATGGCGGCGCCATCAACCTGGCGGCCAATGGTTCCAATATTCTCATCCAGAATGCCCTGATGCCGGGCCTGTATGCCCTGGCCCCCGGCATTACCCTGCGCGTCGTTTTTGACAGCTCTTCCGGCCGAGAAGGCCAGCTCATTTTCTACGGCAATGTACAAAGCCTGCTCATCGGTGGCGCCGGCGATTTCCGGATCGATAACTTATGTGTAAACCCGGAGCCAGAGCCCTGCCGGATGGGCAATATGGCCATCGAACTGGGGCCCTGTGACAGCGATGGCAACTTCATGGCCACCATCGACTTCGGCCATCAGGGCACGTCCGATAGTTTCAACCTCTCCGGCCCAGGTGTAGACGGCCATTACGCCTACACGGATTTGCCGGTTACCGTCGGGCCGCTGATGCCCAACAATTCAGGCATCTACGCCTTCTTTGCCGCCGACCTGGCCCAGGATGGCTGCTGGGTAGGCGATACCATTCAGGCAGCGCCCTGTACCAGCTGTGCTTTCGATGGCTTGTCTATTGACTACCTGGGGCTTTCTCCGGACGGGCAGAACGTCATCAGCCTCGGCCTCAACCTGGTGCGGCCTACCCTCACCGACTTCTTTAGTGTGTATTTCAACGGCGAACGCTACGAGCGCTTCAGCTGGAATGACGTGCCGGTGCGCCTGCAGGTGCCTTGCAATACAACGGATGTCGTTCAGGAGATCACCGTATGCGAAGGGGAAGACCACTGCTGTGTCAGCCTGCCCCTGATCTATCTGGAACCCTGTAGCGGGCCCTGTTCTATAACCAATGTTGAGGTGGAGCCCGGATCTTGTAATCCCAATAACGTCTTTGAGGTCAAATTGAACCTCGACTATCAAAATACCTCCGATTCTTTTGAACTTTGGCTCAACGGCAACGCCACCGGGCGATTCTTCGCCTATGCAGACTTACCGGTTTTTATCGGCCCGTTCGTGGCGCCTACCAGTGAACTGGAATTCAAGGCCGTAGACGTGGATAATCCTGATTGTTCAGGCTCTGCCACTCTGCCGGCTTACAATTGCGGCACCCCCTGTAACAGCCTGATCGACAGCGTGGCCTACTACTTAACAGATTGCAATGATGAAGGCAATTACGCCATCGTCATTGAACAATTATTCCCAAATCCGCCCAACTTTGACTTTTTGTTTTTCATCAGTGTTGATGGGGTGCCGGCCGGCAGTTATTCCTCCGGTAGCCTGCCCATTGACCTGGGGCCGTTCCCGGGCAATGGAACCCCCCATGAAGTTGCCGTATATAGGCAGCCCACGGCTCCCTGTGGCTATCGGTTCACCACTCCGCCGGTGAGCTGCAACGGCGGCTGCCCGTTACAGTCCGTCCACCTGATTGGAGATGTACAATGCAACGATTCCGATTTCTACCGGGCCAAACTGGCGGTGGAAGGAGCGGCTGCCGGTGATGTCCTTACCATTACTTCTACGGTGACCAATTTTTCCATGACTGCGGTTTACAATGGCGATTTCGTAGTGGTGGAGATGCCCGACACGGGCCAATTCTTTGACAACCTCAAGGTTTGCCTGCCCCTTTCCACTACCAATGTGTTCTGTTGCGTTGAAGTGGCCTTTGACCTCCCCTGTCACCCCTGTGAGATCTTTGACGTCCATTTGCAGCCTCTGGACTGCAATGCCGACGGCAACTTTTTCTTTGTTGTGGATTTTGAAGCGGCCGGCAATTTCGGCAGCACCTTCTTTCTGATGGCTGGTGATGGGTACAATGCTTCTTTCCAGTACAGCGATTTACCGGTTACCCTGGGCCCCCTGCCGGGCAATGGGCAGCCGGTTAGCGTCTGGATCAATGATGAAAGCCAGTTTTGCCAGGTGGACCTGGAAATGCAGGCGCCGAATTGTTCTCCCTGCCCCTGGCTGTCGGGCGTCACCATCACGCCGAATGATTGCCGGGATGACGGCACATTTACCGCTATGCTCAATATCGTTACGCCGGCCCCGGCGATCGGCAACCTCTTTGTTGTAAAATCCGGAGATTACATCGCTGAATTTTCTGTGGCGGACCTGCCAGTGGAGATCGGCCCCTTCCCTGGCACAGGAGGCCCCCGGGAGGTGCACGTATTCTTCCCGGGTACCGATTGCCAGGCCACCGCCACATTTATTACCCCTAACTGCGGCAATGGAGACTGCATATTCAGCAGTGTTATTGCCGAACCGCACAGTTGTGACGGCGGGCAGTTCATGGTTGATGTCGAAGTGCACGTCAATAATCCGGGAAATCTGGGGTATTACATCTTTGCCGACGGGCAGATCTTCGGGCCCTATTCCTACAATGAGCTTTTCGTGACCATCGGGCCCTTTGCCGGCGACGGGATGGAAGAATACGGCATCCTCATTCTGGATATTGCCGACCCCTCCTGTTTCGGATTTACAGAAGTAGGGCCCATCGACTGCGATGCCGGCTGTGAAATTTTCGATGTTGTAGTAGATCCTCTGGACTGTAACCCTGACGGGTCTTACAACCTGTTCCTGGATTTTGAGGTAGTTCACCCAGGGAATGACTTTTTTGAGGTGTTCGGCCCGAATGGCGATTTGATCGGTTATTACCGGCTGGATGAACGGCCGGTAATCGTGGAAGGTATACCGCTTACCAGTTCCGGTGAGGGACACCTGAGGGTTTGCATCAATGACCGGCCCGGCTGTTGCCGGGAGGTGGCCTACCCGCAACCGAACTGCGGAGGCAACTGCAGTATCTCAGATGTGCATGCTGAGTTTGCCTACTGCGACGCCGACGGCAATTACTTCGTTCGGTTGAGCTTCAATTTTGAGAATACCGACAGCCCCGGTTTCCGCGTCTTCGGCAACGGGCAGGACTATGGTACTTTCAGCTACACCATGCCCTTCCCGGTTATCGTCGGGCCCATTGCGCCTACCGGCGCACTGGCCTATGAACTCATCGTCGCCGACCTGGGTAACCCGGACTGCCGCAGCTTTACCACCTTTGGCGCTTTTGACTGCGATGCGGACACCGAAGTCTGCATCACCTTTGACGAGTTTGAAACGGCGCCGAACGATACCATCAACCTGGCCTTCGGACAGCCACGCGATTCCATCTACGATGAGGGCGGGGTAGTATTCAACGCAGTGCCTGTTCCGTTGGGGAATAATACCAATTATTACGAATGGGTGGTTGGTGCTGCCGGTTCAGCCTGCGGGCCGATGACACTGGACGGCAACCTCGGGGTGAACGGCGGGGTGGAAATACACTTTGGGCATCTTCCGGCGCTACCTACTACCATTGCTTTTGATTTTACCTTCTGCAATACCTCCACCGTTGTCCCGCAGATCGTTATTGGCGCCAATGGAGAGGTGTTCAGTGGATCCCTTACCGACTTACCGGATGAACTGCCTGGAGGAATTGGGCTGGAGTTCATTCCACTGGCCAATTCCCTGGCCCGGGGACGGATAATCCTTCACGGCCCTGTAGAGCATTTGCTCATCGGCGGCCATAGAATTTTCCTGGACAACCTCTGCTTCAACCAGCCGCTTCCGACAAATGACGACTGCCTGAGTTTCGATGTGTACGATGGCGCCCCCTCGGATACCCTGGCGAACTACGGCCACCCGGATGAGATGGAATACGTGGAGGATGGCGTCGTCGTCACTGCCCGCGCCATCGAATGGAACGGCGCTGCGAACTATTTTACCGGCGTATACGCTTTTGAGAATGACAACTGCGGCTTCGGAGACGATGATGCCGCCCTTTCCTTTGGCGGCGCCTTGCGGTTCAACTTTGCGCCGCTCTCCAACCTACCTACGGAGATTACCTTCGACCTGGCTTTCTGCCAGGGACAGTCGCAGAATATCCTTCTAGTCGTAAATGGAGAGCAGTACCGGGGCAGCATAAGTGATCTCCCGGATATGCTGGCGAATGTGAGCGTGATGGCGGTCAGCAATACCCTCAGTGGCAACATCTGGACCATAAAACTAACGGGAACGGTAGAGGCTTTCGTAATAGGAGGGAGCGCCCTCACGATCGATGACGTGTGTTTCAATGCTCCTCAGGAAGAGGAGGAAGTATGGCCCGGCGACGCCAATGCCGACAATATCGCTCACCATATCGACCTGCTGAATATCGGCCTGGCTTACGGCTACCAGGGTACGCCCCGCTTTGAGGACGACGCCAACTGGCTTGCCTTTTCCGCTGGTGATTGGCCTCAATCTTTTGCAGATGGTACCAATTACAAACACGCCGATTGCAACGGAGACGGAGTAGTGGATGAAAATGACCGCCAGGTGCTGGCCCAGAACTACGGCCTGACGCACGGGCCGCTGTCGGCGCCGCCCTTCTTGCCGGGGACGGATACCGACCCGCCGGTTTATGTGGACTTTCCGGCGCAAGTACCGGTAGGCACGTCCTTCAATATCCCAATTGTAGTGGGTACATCCCGCCTGCCCATGCAGGATGTGTACGGCATCGCTTTTACGGTCGTGTTTGATCCCGTGGTGTTCCCCCCCAGTGCAATGGAGGTTATTTATCCGGTAAGCTGGTTCGGCGAACCAGGTATCAACACCCTTTCCATCGACCGGACCTATGCGGCGGAGGGCCGCATCGAGATCGCCATTACCCGGACCGACCAAAACAACGTTTCCGGCTACGGCCCTGTCGCTCACCTGATCGGTATTATCGACGATATTGCCGGCCTGAAGCCCGATACGGATGTGGCCATAGAAAATATCAGGGCCATCAGCGTGGACGAAGGACAGATCCCCGTTCAGGGCCGCTCCGTACAGTTCGAGCTGCAATACAAGGAAGATGAGCCCAAGGCGGACGCCAATGGAATTTTCTCCGTATTCCCCAACCCCACGACAGATTGGGTGACGGTTACCTCCAAATACGGTTATCAGCCGGAACAACTTTCGCTCCTTACCCTGGACGGAAGGGAGGTCAAAGCGCCTCAGGAGGAGAACCGGCGGATATCGTTACAAGGGTTGCCTGCCGGCACCTACATTCTAAGCATCCGGACGGGAGGTACGAGGGTGCATAAGTTGGTGGTGAAGGATTAGGCTTTTCACGTTATCGGTTATTCCAGCGGACCTCGGAAGGACGCTGGAATAACCGATAACTGCCAAAGGATGCTGTTCCAAAGGGCTATATTTTCCCTGAATACAAATAGTCTTAATATAAAAGATTGCGTAGCTGCAAACTAACTGGGACCGCCAAAATTTTTTGGCGTTGAAGACGAACGCTAACTGGGACCGCCCTATGGAATAATCAGAATTCCACAGGACAGGCCAAAATTTTTTGGCGTTGAAGACGATAAACTCACGTCCCCTCAAGTTGTCCCATCCAGCCATCCAACCATCCAACCATCCAGCCATCCAACCATCCAACCATCCAACCATCCAGCCATCCAACCATCCAGCCATCCAACCATCCAGCCATCCAACCATCCAGCCATCCAGCCATCCAGCCCCACTCCTGGCTGTCAAAACCCACTTCGCGCATCAATATTGTTCCGGTTATACGGTATCTTCAGGAAGTCGAGCGTTCCGGGCCGCACCTGGATGAAGAAGCTGTAGGTGCCCCGGGTAGGTTGCCAGTTCATGCCCATTTCCCAGCAGTGGAGGTCGCGGGAGAAGCCCACGGAGGGGTAGGTGATGCCTTTGCGAACGAAGTCATAGCCGAAGTTCCCGATGTTGATGTTCCAGTTATCGGTCAGTGCGATGCTGCCCTGGCAGTTGATGGAGTGGGTGGAAATGCGGAAAGTATCGCGGCCGTCGGGCAGGCCTTCCCAGTCGAAGACCAGGTTGTGGCCGATGCGGAAATTTTCGAACAAGCTAAGAAAATCTGTTTCTTCTGGTTCTTCCAGCCTTTTGGCCTCCTCCACCAGAGGGTCTTCGACCACTTCTTCTTCCTGCCCCATGAACAGGGCGCGGATCTTGCCCACGGTGATGTTGGTGGTGAAGCGGGCCTGGGCATTGACAAAGCGCAGCAGCTTGCCGTCCCGGTTCCAGGCAAATTCGTTGATCCGTTTGGCCCGGCCGTTGACCTCTTCCACTGCGTAGGGGTCGAACTGGGCCCGCAGGCCTACCGTGGTCATGCCTTTGGCCAGACGGGTGGTTCCGCTGATGTTGACCGGGCTGAAGTTGAGGGAGTCGGCAGCGAAGTTGTAGTTACCCGACACGACGATGTTGTCGAACAGCTTTAGCTTTTTGTCTGTCGAGTCTTTTTTGGAGAAATACTTGGCCTCGAAGATGTTGTTGATGCTGTAACTCATGGCCATCTGCCTGCCGCCGGTGGGCGGCCCGCCGAAAATGGCCCCATCGAAGATGGAGTACTCCCGCAGCCCGTCTGCTGTGCTGGAGTCGCGCACCGTCCGGAAATAACCCAGCTCCGGTATCGTGTAATCGGGCGTATATCCAAAAGAAACGCTGGGCTTCATCACGTGGCGGATCCCCCGCAGCCAGCCTTTCTTGAACTGCATGGTCCCGAACAGTTGTGTGTTGAGGCTGATGCTGGCGCTGAATTCCCGAAAGGATTCAAAACCGGTGACCAGGTTTTCCTGGATCTCTCCGTAGGCTGTAGTATCGTAGGTTTCCACCCCGTTGTTGAAGATCGTATCGATCTCCAGTCCTGGTGTGAAGCCTTTGCGCAGGGACTTGAGGTACCACACCTCGTCGTAGTTGACGCTGGGGTTGAGGTTGAGGTAGCGGAACAGTTTGAAGGAAGTCCCTGAGTTGACGGAGTGCTGTACGCCGAACTGGGCATCCTCAAAGGTCTTCTGGGTGAATAGGGTGGTATCGGTAGCTTCGAAGCGGTTGCGGGCGTCGCCCTGATAGCGCAGGGTGATGGTTTCGAACCACTTTTCCTTGCCGCTGCGCTCCTGGCGTTTGAAGGGGTAGAGCGCCTGGGTCTGGAATTTGACGTTGGGGAAGTTGATCGTCACATTGCGCGTGGCGGAGTTCTGGTTGTGGCTCAGGCTGGCGTTGAGGTTGATCGGCTTGTCGCGCCAGTTCTTGCTGAAAGAGAGGTTGGAGTTGAGCTGGTTTTGCAGTACGCGGCTGGCGTCGTTGAACACCCGGCTCTGGTAGTTGTTGGTCTGAATGTTGATGGAGCCCCCAAAGGTATTGGTCGGGTGAGCGGAGCGGTCCTGCTGGTGCGACCAGCGAAAGCGGAAAGACTTGGGGCGGTCGATGTTGCCCTCGTTGTCCTCCTGGCGGCGCACATCGTAACCCAGGTCAAAGCTGCCGTTGTATTTATAGCGTTTGCGGTACTGGGAACTGGCGTTGACGCCCCAGGTACCTTTGATGTAGAGGTTGGTCGTCAGCGACAGGTTGAAGTGGTCGCCCAGCGGGAAGAACCAGCCGATGCCTTCCAGTCCAAAGCCCCACTGAGGAGAATACTGATAGTCGCGCGGGAAGAGCAAGCCGGTGCGGCGCCCCGATGAAATGGGGAAGAAGCCGAACGGCAACCACAAAGGCGTTGGTACGCCCATGATCTCCAGGTTGGAGGGCCCGACGACGACTAGTTTGTTGGGCACCACCTTCTGCTTGCGGCTATGGATACCGAAGTGGGGGTTGTCGTGCGTACAGGTAGTGAACAGGGCATCGGAGCTGAAGATGACGTCATTGGCCTTCTGCGTGCTGTCCTGCGCGGGAGAGCTTACAAATTTGGAACGAGCGCCGTGTACGACAACGTCATTTTGTTTCGTTGTCACATCGTAAACGACGCCTTTGCGCGTTTGGAAATTGTAGCGCATGCTGTCGGCGACAAAGCTTTGGGCGCCATCGGAAAATTCCGGTTTCCCGGATGGCCGCCCCAGGCTGTCGGGCATGCCCTCTGCCGTGACGACGTTGGTCGCCCAGTCGAATATGATGTGGGCGGCTTTGAGGTTGATGGAGGTATAGCTAACCGATGCGTTACCGTAGAGATGGATCTTTTGCCCCTTGATGTCGTAGATCATGGAGTCGGTGGCGTTGTATTCCACCGGGGCATCCAGGGAGTCTTTGGAAAAAGTTACCTGCCGGCCCTGTGCTGCCCGTGCGGCGGTGGGGCCGGCGCCCAGGGAGTCTACCTGCAGGCTGTCGGGGCGGGCCGGCGGTAGGGTGTCCTGAACCGAAATATCCGTTACCTGGGCCGAGAGATTCATCAGTGGCCAGATAAGGGATATGATTATAATTGGTAACTTTGCTCTCAAGGATTATTTATAAATTGTATTGTGATCAAAAAACAAGTTGTTGCTAACGACTTACTTTTTGAAGTTTATAAGTTGTGCTATGAAGAAAGCGGTAACCTACCTACAAACGTTCTTGTTTTGTTTTTTGCCATTCACTCACAAAGGGTTTAACATTTCGTTATCCTTTCCCGGTACTGGTGCCGCCGTCCCGGAGGCGGCCTGTTGGCACGGCCGGGCTGCAGATGGTGTTCTTTTCCCCGCTGCGAAAGTAAGCTTTGGCTATGAAATGGACAAAGTTATCAAAGAAAGGATTAAGGAGAAAAAAGATTACCGGATTAAAACGGTGGTGATCGATCCGGGCCATGGTGGCCACGACCCCGGCTGCCTGGGGGGGGATTCCAAAGAAAAACATCTGGCTTTGGCCGTCAGCCAGGCGCTTGCCCGGTCCATGCAAGCCCGTTTCCCCGAGGTACGGGTGATCCTGACCCGCAACGAAGACGTATTCATCCCCCTCTATGAACGGGCCGCCATTGCCAATCACAACGAGGCCGACCTGTTCATTTCCATCCATTGCAATTTCATGCCGGGGTCAGCGGCAACCCACGGTACGGAAACCTACGTCATGGGCCTGCACACTGCCGAGCACAACCTGAAGGTGGCCAAGCGGGAGAACGCAGCTATCCTTCTGGAGGACAATTACCAGCGCAATTACGATTACGACCCCAACTCTCCGGAAGGGCACATCATGTTGAGCATGTTTCAGAATGCTTATCTCGAACAGAGCATTCTTTTTGCCGAACGGGTAGAGGCCAAATTTCAACATCAGGCGGGGCTCAAAAGCAGGGGCGTCAAGCAGGCGGGCTTTGTGGTGCTGAAAGAAACGGCCATGCCCAGCGTTCTGGTCGAAACCGGTTTTCTAAGCAATGCAGAGGAAGAAGAATTTTTAAAGACCGAGGCGGGGCAGCAAGCCGTGTCCGCCGCCATTCTGGAGGCTTTCGGAGAATACAAGAAGATCGTGGAAAATGGGGAATATCCCGAGTTTGCCCTGTCCAGGGAAACTATACCCGCTTATTCCTACTCCGAACCGGCGGAACCCGCCCGATACCAGCCGGCCGCCAAGGCCAGCGCACCTCCTCCCGTTGTTCGACAACCGGAATACAAAGCTTCTGAACGGGCCTCCCGGCCAGCTGCTGAGCCTTATTCCGAACCTAAGGTGATCCCTCTCAACTACGATTACGGCTCATCCACCGAAAGAGGGGGGGGCGGCCGGCCGGCAACTGTCCCTTCCGCTCCCGCTGATATACAGTTCAACGTTCAATTGGCAGCCTCCTCCCGGCCAGTGGATACCAATACCAGCAAATGGCGGGATACCGGCTACCTGATCGAGGTCGTGCAGGAAGACAACCTTTTCAAGTATCAGGCCCGGAATTTCTACAATTTCCAGCAGGCCTTCGAGGCACGCCTCCTCTTGCAGTCCAGGGGCTTTCCCGACGCGTTCATCGTAGCCTACAAAGGGGGTAAACGCATTTCCGTGGAACAGGCCAAACAGGAACTCGGCATACCTTAAATCAAGAAGGGCGCCTTAAAAAGAAGGCCAATTATTTTGGGTTGACTTTAAACCCGTTTCGGGTAAGGGCGATATTGTCCTTTTTTTTACCTTTGCGACGCTTAAACCCGATATAGCATGTCAAACGAAGTTAAGGTAGGTATTCTGGCGGTGGTTGCCATCGCCCTTTCTGTATGGGGCTACAAATTCATTCTGGGCAATAACATATTGCTGAAGTCCAATACGTATAAGGTTTTTTATCCGAACATAGACCGTATGCAGATCGGCACTCAGATCTTCATCAACGGCGTTGAAGTTGGAAGCGTGGCCAGCGTGCGATTGCTCGAAGACGTTGACCGCACCGTGGAAGTCATTCTTGACCTCGACCCAGGTATGCGCATTCCCAAAAATACGAAGGCTGTTATCGTATCTACCGGATTTATGGGCGGTAAAGCCGTCAAACTGGAGTACCCGCTCCCTTGTAGCGGTGACGATTGCGCTAAAAGTGGCGATGTCCTGGAGGGGGAGATCCGCGGCCTGCTGGGCTCTATGGTCGGAGAAGATAATGTCGAACAGTACGTCACCATCCTCAAGAATGGCCTGCAGGAAGTGATCGACAGCCTGAATGCCGCCTTGCTGAAAGACCCCGACTCTCCTTTAGGGAAAAGCATGCATAACCTGGAATCTACCCTTGCCAACCTCAACTCCGCCACCGGGCAGCTCGATGGTATCCTGCGCTCTTCGTCGGGCAGCATCAACGGGACCCTGTCCAACCTCGATCAGATTACGGGTAACCTCAAACGCAATAACGATAAGATCAACAGTATCCTCAGCAATGCCGATTCACTGAGCGGCCAGCTCGTAGCTGCCGACCTCCAGAAAACACTACAGGAAGTGAACGATGCCATCGCCGGTATGAAGACTACCCTGCAGTCCGCCAATACCGCTCTCGGCGGAGTGTCTGACGTCGTTGGCAAGATAAAAGGTGGAGAAGGTTCCCTGGGTAAGCTCATGACGGACGAGGAGTTGTACAATAATATCAGTGAGCTGAGCCAGCGCGCCGACTCTCTGCTCAACGATTTCCAGGGCCGCCCCTATCGCTACATGCCTTTTAAAGGACGCAACAAGGTAAAGAAGTTCGACCGGAAAGATGCAATGGAGGGACAGTAAGGGGGGCGGTTGGCCGTTGTTCGTTGATTCGTTCGCCGTCTGCCGGCCCGGCCCCATCCGGCTCTCCCCGATGGGGCGGGAGCTTCCCGCTTGGGCTGTCGTCTGCCGTCCCTGAGTCCATGCTGTCCCAGCTCACTGGCCCGCAAATCACCACCCGCATCCGGTCAAATAACATTCACCTCCATTTCCAGCCGTATCCCGAATTTTTCTTCAACAGATTGCTGAATGCGTTCGGCCAATTCGTAGATATCCCTGCCGCTGGCCCGGCCGTAGTTGACCAGCACCAGTGCCTGTTTTTCGTAACAGCCGGCATCGCCCACGCGCTGGCCTTTCCAGCCTGCCTGCTCGATGAGCCAGCCGGCCGGGATCTTTGCCACGTGCGCATTGACAGGATAATGGGGAATTTCCGGGTGTTGCGTTTTTAGTCGCTGCAGTTGGCTCGTTGAGACTTCCGGGTTTTTGAAAAAGCTGCCGGAGTTACCCAGTACGCTGGGGTCGGGCAATTTGGCGGAGCGAATGGCGATCACGGCCCGGCTGACATCTTGGATGGTCGGGGCACTGATACCCTGCTCCTCCAACGTCTGCCGGATCGCGCCGTAGGAGGTGTCGATCTGATGGTTGGCTGTACTGAGCTCCAGGGTTACCCGGGTAATGCCGTATAACCCCTTGAGCTCTCGTTTGAAGATGCTGTCGCGATAGCCGAAACGGCAGGCTTCCCGGCCAAAGGAATGCAAGGCCCCGGTGGACAGCTCGACCGCTTCCAGCCGGTGGAATACCTCTTTGAGTTCCCGGCCGTAGGCGCCGATGTTTTGAATAGGTGCGGCGCCGGCCGTGCCGGGGATGAGTGATAGGTTCTCAATGCCGCCCAGGCCCTGCTCCAGGCACCACAGCACAAAGCGGTGCCAGTTTTCTCCTCCTCCCGCCGATACCCATGCCTTGTCGTCCGACTTGCCGGTGATAGCCATGCCGGTGATGCAGTTCCTGATGACGAGCCGGTTGATCTCCCCGGTGAGCAGCAGGTTGCTGCCCCCACCCAGAATGAACGGGCGCTCGCCCGGCCACTGCCGGACGACTTCCTGAAGTTCTTCTGTGGAGTGTACTTCAACAAAGTAACGGGCCCTGGCATCGACGCCAAAAGTATTGTAGGTTTTCAGAGAAACGTTTTCGCGGATATCCATGGATTGCTTTTATCGCGCTAATTTAATACCTCTTGGCGAGGCCGGGCTTTTTAAAAGATTGTGGTTTAAGGCAGGCGGGCCCGGCCCGAAATACCTCAACACCGAAACACCCTACTGCCCTTGCTTCACCACGACAGTATACCCCCATAATCCCCGTTTCATGGACAATTCTGCCGTTTGTCCTCTTTCCAGTCCGGATAGTATGGGGTGTTTGCTTTTTATTCTGCGCAAGCGCCCCTTGTAGTAGAAAAAGGTGTAATACTCGGCAGGTTCGGCCTTTTGCCCCTTCACAATTCCGTAAGGACTGGGCAGGTAGGCCTGTTGTTCGAAGAACTCCACTGATTCGGGCCGGGAAGGGTAGGGGCTGAGCAGGCGGTTGCTGAGGCTGGCAAAGAAGGGGGCAAACAGGGTGCAGAGGACTATGAAAAAGAGATAGAGCTGAATTTTTTCGACCGTATTCCGGCCCTGTCGGCTAAAATGCCGCCC
This sequence comes from Lewinellaceae bacterium, assembly GCA_020636405.1. Classification (GTDB taxonomy): domain Bacteria; phylum Bacteroidota; class Bacteroidia; order Chitinophagales; family Saprospiraceae; genus JACJXW01. The sequence continues at coordinate 2,901,138 of JACJXW010000004.1, forward strand.
GAGCCCGGCTCCTGCCAGTGCTCCAATGGCTACTGCGTATAACGCCAGGCTGCGCATGCCGATAGTACGGTCGAACCATCGGAACTCCAGCACGTAGAGGGCAATAAGGCCGATGAGTGCCAGGACGGCCAGCAAAGCGGTTAGGCGCAGCATCATAAAGCTATCCCGAATTTTATGAACCCGCATGTGAACTACAGTTCGAACTGGAGCTTGGCCAGGGAGTTATACATACCGTCTTCGATCAGGGAAAGTTCATCGTGGGTACCTTGCTCTATTATTCGCCCTTTGTCGATCACATAAATGCAGTCTACATCCCGGATGGTGGCCAGGCGGTGGGCGATAATAATGGAGGTACGCCCTTCCATGAGTTTATTGAGTGCATCCTGAACCACTTTTTCAGATTCGGCATCCAGCGACGAGGTAGCCTCATCGAGTATCAGGATGGCCGGGTCTTTCAGGATAGCGCGGGCGATAGCGATGCGTTGGCGTTGGCCTCCGGACAATTTGACGCCTCGTTCACCCACGATAGTTTCCAGCCCCTCCGGGAAGGAATGGATGAAATCCCAGGCATTGGCTTTTCGGGCAGCCTCGATCACCTCTTCTTCTGTGGCGTCGGGTTTGCCGTAAAGGATATTTTCCCCGATGGTCCCACCGAAGAGGATCACTTCCTGAGGGACGATGGCTATGTTCTGGCGAAAAGCGGTAGTATCGATGTCGTAGATACTATTGCCATTCACCCGGATGTCGCCTTCGTCCACTTTGTAGAATTTCAGCAACAACTGGATGATGGTGGATTTTCCCGATCCGCTGGTGCCAACCAGGGCTACTTTCTGGCCGGAATTCACCTGGAAGCTGAGCCCTTTGAGCACTTCCATATCCTTGCGGGTAGGGTAGCTGAAATGCACGTTCTCGTAACGGATGTTGCCATCAAGAGTAATGCGTTCCGCCTTGTGGCCGGGCGTAGTATTCACTTCCCCTTCCTCCCGGAGGATCTCCCTGATGCGTTCCGTCGCTCCAACTGCGCCTAATATTTCCGTATAGAAATTGCCCAGCCCGGCGATGGCTCCGCCCAGGATTCCGGTATAGACGACAAATTCGATCAGCTGCCCGGCGGTCATCTCTCCACTTTCCACCATCATGGCGCCCCGCCAGATGATAAAGAAAAGGGCTCCGAAGAGGAAAGTAACGATAAAGACAGAAAAGAGGGCCCGCCAGCGAGCGTAGCGCAGGGCGATCCTTACCACCTGGTCAATGGACTTACCGTAGCGCAGGGCCTCGAAGATCTCATTGGTGAAGGCTTTTACGGCTTGGATAGCCTGTATGGTCTCGTTGAGTATGGTGTTGGACTGGGCCAGTTCTTCCTGCCTGCTTTTTGACAGCCTGCGGATAAACCGGCCGAAGAACATAGCCCCGATGACGATCACCGGGAAGGTGCCCAGCATGATGAGGGAGAGGCGGGGTGCACGGAAGGCCAGAAACCCAATGCCCGCAACCAGAATGATGATCTGCCGGATAAATTCCGCCAGCGTAATGGAAAACGCGCTGTACAATTTCTCCACGTCGGAAGTCAGGCGGCTGACCAGTTCTCCGACCCGGCTTTGTTCAAAGAACAAAATCGGAAGCGACACCAGCTTCTGGTACAGGGCTTTGCGCACATCGGCGATCCCTTTCTCGCTGACGATAGCAAAAAGCAGGATGCGGGAGTACGACACCACTCCCTGAACTATGAGTACAGCGAGCAGCACCCACCCCACGTCACCCAGGGAAATGTCCATCTCCGCATTGCCCTGGGCTACATCGACCATCAACCCGGACAAGTAGGGGAATATCATGAATACCAGGCTGGAAATGAACAGGAGCACAAGCCCGAAAATGAAAGGCCAGCGGTAGGGCCGGATAAAGCGAAAGATGCCGGCGGCTTCCCGAAGCTTCTCGCGGCTCAGCTTTGGGCGGGTTTCTTCACCGGCTTCCTTATTTCGCCTTCGCATTCCCATGTTTCTTTTATTTTTTCGCTTTCAAAAAACTGCATTATAACACTTTTTTTTGCCAATAGTTAAATATGGATTTCTCGCATAAAAAAATCTAGTGAAAAAAATGTAGCTTTGCCCCTGCTCCACGAATCCCCGGTTAATAAAGCAGAAGACAGAACTGTGTTTTCGCCGCTCAATTTTCAATACCCTGAAATCCTTGGTAAAATTAGTGTAAACTTAACAATCCGTTTCCCGGAATAAATTCGGAGGCAAATTTCATGTTTATGCAGCGATTCATGATCCCATTGTTCGTTTGTACATTTCACTTCGCCCTGCAATCTCAGGTGATTGACTTCGGACTCAATTTTGGCGCTACGTTCTATAGTGGCGACCTGGCTACCAGCGACCTGCGGCAAATGATGCAGGAAAACCGGCCGGCCTTCGGTTTGTTTTGCCGCTTGTCAAACAGCCGGAAATTCTCCACCCGTTTCAACCTGAATTTTGGCGCCGTCCAGGGCGATCATGCCCGTACCCAGTATCCGGACCGGGGGCTCAAATTTCAGAGTAAGATCTGGGAATTCAACGTCATTGGCGAATGGCACGCTCTGCGCATCCGGCATACGGAGTACAGTTCCACTTTCCCCTATCTTTTCGGGGGCGTTGGTTTTTTTCATTTCAACCCCAGGGTTACGGTTGATGGAGAATGGGTGGAACTGCAACCCCTGGGAACCGAGGGGCAGGGCTTGCCTGGTTACGAATCCAGATATAACCGTACACAACTGAACGCTCCCTTCGGCGCAGGGATAAAAGTCACCAACCGCAAGGTCACTATCGGTTTTGAAGCGGGCGCCCGTTTCCTCCTTACCGACCACCTCGATGATGTGAGCGGCGCTACGGTCAACCATCGCGATATCTTCGATGGCAATGGCGCGCTGGCCGCCCGCCTGAGCAACCCCCGGTTGGGTGGCAATGAAGGCATCGACCAGTCATATCGGCGCGGAGGCGTGGCCCGAGATTGGTACTATATGATGAATATTACCTTATCCTACAATTTTGGGCAGTCCATTAACAAAATGTTGTCAGACCCCGTTCCTTGCCCACGTTTCTGAAAGGCATCATGGCCCATATTCCGTAGCCAGGTGGTAATTTATCGCCCGGCTTCCGCGTTATGGTTGAGAGATTAAGGAAAGCAATTTATTTTGAGCGGGGCATTCAAATTTTTCCTATTTTTGAATACTCTTTCATTTTACCCTAATCCCATTGAACTATGAAGAGAACTTTGCTTATTACGGTGTTCCTTGCCTTTGCGTTACCCATACTCCGGCCGCTCCAAGCCCAAAGTACAGAACTCGGAATTTTGGCCGGCGGCTCCCTTTACAGCGGAGATCTTTCCCCAAAAGAATTTGGCCTCTACCTGGAAGATGTGAGCCCGGCCTTCGGCTTTTTTGGCCGGTTCAATATCAACCAGGCTCTTGCCTTGCGCCTCGGCCTATCCCTTGGCAAGGTGTCCGCCAATGACTTGAACCATGGACGAGCGGACCGGGGGCTGAACTTCCGCAGCAACATTACCGAGTTTGCCCTCACAGGTGAAGTCAACTTGTTCAAACTCGGAAGCTATCAGGACCGGGGGGTCATGCCCTTTATTTTTGCCGGCGTTGGCGTTTTTCACTTCAATCCCGAAGCGGAATTCGACGGGGATTATATCGAACTGCAACCCCTCGGAACAGAAGGGCAGGGGCTGACGGGTTACGAAGCGCCTTACCAACTGACCGAACTGGCAGTACCGGTAGGGCTTGGGGTGAAGTTCCTGCTGAACGAAACCATCACCCTGGGGCTGGAATTCGGCGGACGGAAGTTGTTTACGGACTACCTGGATGATGTCAGCAATACTCAGGTCAATTATTTCGATGTCCTCGAAGGTAGCGGAGAACTGGCTGCCCGTATGAGTAATCCTACCTTGAAAGACCCCAGCCCGGATACTGCTGATTATCGCCGGGGTGGAAAATTTAACGACTGGTATTACTTCGGGGGCATTACGTTATCCTTCCACTTACAAGGCGGCGGAGGCGGAGGATTTGGCCGGGGTAAAGGTATTGGCTGCCCCACTTTCTAGCGTTGTTTTTACAGGCTCTGTACCAAAAAAATGAAACCAAATTTTATTCTCCTTGTTTGAAAACGGGATTTTATGTTAAATTTGCGTTAAGGGCTTGCAAACAATACTCGTAATGAAAAGGATTTTGGTGCTCTGCACCGGTAATTCATGTAGAAGCCAGATGGCCGAGGGCTATCTGAAATTCTATACCCAAAGTGGCGCGGAGATCCACAGTGCAGGGTTGGAAAGCCATGGCGTCAATCCTTACGCCGTTAGGGCAATGGCTGAGGATTCCATAGACATTACCAGCCAGCATTCCAAGCCGGTCCATGTATTCAAAGGCCAGCATTTCGATTACCTGCTTACTGTCTGCGACGAAGCGACACGCAATATGTTGCCGGGTATCACCTTTGAAGAAAAGATACACTATAGCATTCCTGACCCGGCCTCCCTGGAAGCAGCGCCGGAGCAAAAGCTGGAGGAGTTCCGCAGGGTTCGGGAGATCGTGAAAAAGCACATGCTCAAATTCATCGGCAAAGCGCTTCAGGAAAGCACGGAAGCTGCTGCCTGACCGGTTATAAATCCATCCGTTTCCACAGAAACTGCAAAGGGCCATCCCGAATTTCCGGGATGGCCCTTTGTGCGTTCAGTCCGTTAGTTCAGGTATTCATCTTGCTGGATGAAAGCGCTCAGGGCGGTGCGCTGAGCGGCCTGCTCTTCTGGGCTGCCGGAAAACTGCATCTGCTGCAGGTCGGATTCAGTAGGAATGTAGATCAGGTCATTCAGTCCGGAACCGTCATTGTTGATGTCTCCGGAGTAGGTATAGGTAAAGCGGCCACCCTGTGCAAATTCGAAGAAGAGGGCGAAGGTAGTGGCCGTACTGGGCGCCGGAAGGCTGATGGATGGCGGCCACTGTAGCGGCGTCGAGCGGTTTTCCCTGGCCGTCGACAACACTTCCGGTTAAGGTTGCCGCCGTCACCTGAGCGTAAGAATTGGGCATACCGACACAGAACATTACCGATATGGCCAGAAGCAGTTGGAAATGTTTCATAAAACCAGATTTAGGTGAAAGGTTAGGTGATCTGATTCTTTTAGAGTGTGTTCAAATTTCAATGATGAGTCGAAAACGAGGAAATTTTGTTTCAGGCAAGGCAAATTTTGCAGTCGGATGCGGGCAATCCGACGAAAAATTTAACGCCGTATGAAACAAAATTTGCCGTTTGCAGGCCATTGATTGAATTTTGAACACACTCTTAGTAAATTTAACACAACTTTTAACTCCTTATTTACTATGGGGTAACAATAGATTAAATTGTCCATTTCTGTATTCATCCCGAAAAGTGCGCCTCTTTCCCGGAAAAACGCTGCCATAATTAATTTAGCCTTAACACGCTTTTTTTTGGGAATGCTTCTCTAAAGGCCTATTTTCCCGCTTTCAACGAGCAATTACAGCGCTCATCAATACCGACAAGGCGATTGCATGGATAATCTGGAATACTTTAATCGGGACATCAGCTGGCTGGCCTTCAACCGACGTGTCCTTCAGGAAGCAGAAAACAAAAGGGTGCCGCTGTACGAGCGCATCAAGTTCCTCGCCATTTACAGCTCCAACCTCGACGAGTTCTATCGGGTCCGGGTGGCTTACCTGCGCAGTTTCAAAGAGCTCAAAAAGAAAACCAGAAAGAAGTTGGACCTGGAGGTGAAGCCCAGGAAGGAACTCAAACAGATCCGGAAGATCGTGCAGGAGCAGCAGGAAACTTTCGGCAGGATATTCCGGGAGGAAGTCTTGCCTGAACTGGAACGCCGCGGCATCCATCTCACCCGGAATACGGATTATTCCGAAGAGCAGCAGTCCTTTTCCCGGCAGTTCTTCTCAGAAAAGATCCAACCTCAAACCCAAGCCCTTCTGTTGGGGCCGGAGGATGAGGCGCCTTTCCTTAAAAACCGGGGCCTTTATTTTGTGGTGGAAATGCACGAGCCTGGCCTGCTGGCTATCGTTGAAATTCCTTCCGAAACATTGCCCCGCTTTATCGGCCTTCCTTCCGGTGAGCAGGGACACCACATTACCTTTCTGGACGATATCCTGCGCCACAATCTGGAGGAGTTGCTGGGGCGGCCTTTCAAGGGAGCCTATGCCGTTAAACTGTCCCGCGATGCAGAATTGTATATCGATGACGAATTTTCCGGCGACCTGCTGGACAAGCTCAAAAAGAGCCTGGATAAACGCAACGTAGGGCTGCCTACCCGCTTCCTTTACGATTCCGATATGCCGGAAGCACTGCTCCGTCGTATCCGGGAATGGTTCGGCCTCGGTAAAGACGACCTTATCCCCGGCGCCCGTTACCATAATTTCAACGACTTCTTTAGCTTTCCGGATCCTAGCGGGGAGGCCGGCCTGCACGATTCTCCTATGCCCTCATTGCCGCACCCTGAACTGGAGGGCCTGGAAAAGATCCTGCCCTTCTTGGCGGAAAAGGATGCCATGCTGCATTTTCCTTACCAGAAATACGACTATGTGCCAAAGTTGATCGAAGAGGCCGCCAACGACCCTGAGGTGAAGAGCATCAAGATCACGCTGTACCGGGTGGCCTCCAGGTCGGCCATAGTAGAATCACTGTTGAAGGCCAGAAAAAATGGAAAGCAGGTGACTACCTTCATCGAGGCCAAAGCGCGTTTCGATGAGGCGTCGAACCTTTACTGGGGGGAGCAGTTGGAGAAAGCCGGCGCCTTTGTTTTCTACAGTTATCCGGGCATCAAAGTGCATACCAAGCTGTTGCTCATCCAGCGGGAAGAGGAGGAAGAACTGCGCAATTACGCCTATCTGGGCACCGGCAACTTCAATGAAAAGACAGCCCGTTTATATGGCGATCACGCCTTGCTGACCGGCGATGGGCGCCTTACGGATGAAGTGGCCCAGATCTTTATGTTGCTGGAAAGAAAGGTGCTGATTCCCAGGTGTAACCACCTGTTCGTATCTCCCTTCACGACGCGGAACCGTTTTGTAGAGCTGGTAGAGCGGGAAATGGAAAATGCCCGGAATGGCAAGCCCGCCTATATGATCCTGAAAATGAATAGCCTGGAAGACCAGGCTATGATCGGAAAACTTTACGAGGCCAGTAATGCCGGTGTGAAGATCCAATTGATTATCCGGGGCATCTGCTGCCTGGTCCCGGGAGTGAAAGGAATGAGCGAGAATATCCAGGCGATCAGTATTCTGGACCGCTTCCTGGAGCATGCCAGGGTGTACATTTTCGGCAACGGTGGCCAGGAAATCATGTATACGGCCTCTGCCGACTGGATGACCCGTAACCTGGATCACAGGGTGGAGGCGGTAATGCCCATCTTCGACGAAGACGTCTACAACGAGCTGCGCCATATTATCAACCTTCAGCTCCGGGACAATACCAAAGCCCGCCGGATCGATGCACAACAAAGCAATGCTTATGTAAGAGAGGGCGAGAAACCGGTGCGGGCTCAGGTAGAGATATATCGGTTTCTGAAAGAGAAAGGGGCGCACCTGTTGGATACAGGAGCACTGTAAAGGAGGAAGAACCAAGGATTTTATCGAGTGAGAAAAATATGTATGTATAAGTAATTCGTTATTCAATTTTAATATATTTGAACTTCAAGGGCAGGCTTATGAGAAAACACATGCCATCAAAAACCTGAACGCATGTCGAATATCCAGATCAGCAGCATTGAAGAACAAAGTAGTCCGGCGGCGCTCCATTTCCGGCTACAGTCCTGTATCAATAGTGCTGCCCGGCGGGCTCTTTTCCTGGGCCGCCGGCGCGTCATTCGGGAGCTTCCCTTTTCCATCGAAAAGCCGGTAAAAATAATGGAAGTGGGTTGCGGTACGGGCGACAATTTGCGGCAACTGGCCAGGTGGTTTCCCAATTCCTTTGTCATTGGAACGGATGTTTCTTCCCGGATGCTGGATAAAGCCTACCACACAACGGCCGATTTCTGGAAAAGGGTAGAGCTGATAAAGGAACCCTATGGAGCAGGAAGCATGCGGTTTAAGGGTAAGTTGGATGCTATCCTTTTTTCCTATTCCTTATCCAGGCCGGGCTCGCAGTGGCAGGAACTGGCCTCTCGGGCACGGGACGCCCTCAAGCCGGGAGGATTCATTGCCGTAGTTGATTTCCACGACTCCCGCTTTACCTGGTTAAAAACACAATTGTCCAGCCACCATGTACGGATGGATGGATGCCTTTTGCCTTTTCTGACTAAGGAGTTTGATTGCCTGGCGAGTGAAACCCGAACTGCTTACGGCGGCTTATGGGAGTATTTTCATTTTTTAGGCAGGAAAGGGTGATAAACAGTCTGTTGCACCACCAAAACATGAGCCCCGCATTTCACCGGCGAAGCCGGTACATCTCCCCGCAGGGAGCATTTCTACATCTTGAATTGAAAAATTCGGGATGACTCATATCTGCTTTTTCCGCAGGAAATTTTTTAACTTAAACCGGTATTTCCTAACCTTTCCCTTAAACTCAAATAGCTCTATGAAGAACAGAAAGATCCTGCTCACCGAGAAAGAAATACCGGAAAAGTGGTACAATATTATCCACGATATGCCCAACAAACCGCTTCCCCCGTTGCACCCCGGTACCAAGGAGCCTATCGGGCCGGAAGCCCTGGCGCCCCTTTTTCCGATGGAACTCATCAAACAGGAAGTAACAACTGATAAGTGGATCGACATTCCCGAAGAGGTGCGCGATGCCTATAAACTTTGGCGCCCAACGCCTATGTACCGGGCCTATGAGCTGGAAAAAATGCTGGATACCCCGGCAAAGATCTATTACAAATACGAAGGGGTCAGCCCTTCCGGTTCGCATAAACCGAATACGGCGATCGCCCAGGCGTATTACAACAAACAGGAGGGCGTGAAGCGCATCACCACCGAGACCGGCGCCGGCCAGTGGGGCAGCGCCCTCAGTTTCGCCTGCCAGCACTTCGGCATCGAATGTGAGGTGTACATGGTTAAGATCAGTTACAACCAGAAGCCCTATCGCAAGATCATGATGAACACCTGGGGCGCCAAGGTGCACGCTTCTCCGACCAACCTGACCCAGGCTGGCCGCCAGATCCTGGCCGAGAACCCCGATTCTCCGGGCAGCCTCGGCATCGCTATTTCCGAAGCCGTCGAACGGGCGGCTACGGACGACAATACCAAGTACGCCCTGGGCAGCGTGCTCAACCACGTACTTATGCACCAGACCGTCATCGGACAGGAGGCGATCATCCAAATGGAAAAGGCGGGCGATATGCCGGATATCGTAGTGGCGCCCTTCGGCGGAGGGTCCAACTTTGCCGGGATCAGTTTCCCTTTCCTGCGCCTCAACCTCGAAGAAGGCCGCAACATTCGTTGCATTGCCAGCGAACCGTCCTCCTGCCCAAAGCTGACCCGCGGCGTTTTCCGCTATGATTTCGGCGATACAGTGGGTATGACGCCTCTGTTACCTATGTATACCCTGGGGCATACCTTTGTACCGGCGCCCATCCATGCCGGGGGGTTGCGGTACCACGGCGCCGGGGTAGTGGTCAGCCAATTGCTTAAGGATAAACTGATCGAGGCCATTGCCCACGACCAGGTGGAATGCTTCGAGGCCGGTGTGAAATTCGCCCGCGCCGAAGGCATCATCCCCGCTCCGGAGACCAACCACGCTATTGCAACAGCCATCCGGGAGGCGGAAAAGTGTAAGGAGGAAGGCGTCAGCCGTACCATCCTGATCCACTTGTGTGGCCACGGCCACTTCGACCTGGCCGCTTATGAGAATTACCTCAGCGGCAACATGGTGAAGCACGAAATTACCAGCGCTGAGATCGAGGCTGCCCTGGCCAAGATCGATACACCGATGATCGATTAGCATTTCCCAGGACTTTAGGCAGCGCTTGGATTTCGGAGAAAGCACTAAAAAAGTTGGCTGGGAAGCCACCAGGCAGTTATCTTTAAAGGTATGATAGCCCAGGCCTAAGGAAACAGCCTGCTTTCCGGGCTTGGGTTATCCTGTTCACCCCGTTATTATCCTTTGAGGGTACTCATGCCTAACCTAACCAAAGAAAAAGCCTAATTCTTTTTCCCTTTTCAGGCTGTAAAAAGATGAAAAATCGGAAGTACGGCTTTTCCTTCTTGCCGGAGAAGTTCTTTACTTCGCTGATTCTCCGAAAAGGAAACACATAATCGAATAGAAAATGCCCGGTGAAGTTGTTTCGGCGCCGGGCTTTCTGTAAAACATATTCAAAAACGATCAAACATGGCAAAACTAAATTTTGGAGGACTAGAAGAGAACGTAGTGACCAGGGAGGAATTCCCGCTGGAAAAGGCACAACAGATAATGAAAGAGGAGACGATCGCCGTCATCGGTTACGGCGTTCAAGGGCCAGGGCAGGCGCTTAACCTGCGTGACAACGGATTCAACGTCATCGTTGGACAGCGGCAGGATTCCAAAACCTGGGATAAAGCAGTTGCCGACGGCTGGGTGCCCGGAGAAAGCCTGTTTCCCATCGAGGAAGCGGTAAAAAGAGGCACCGTCATCCAGTATCTCCTTTCCGATGCGGCTCAGATCGCCGTATGGCCCACCATAAAGGCCAACCTGACCGCAGGAAAAGCCCTCTACTTTTCCCATGGCTTTGGCATCACCTATAAGGAACGCACCGGCATCATTCCGCCCGCAGATGTCGACGTGATCCTCATTGCTCCCAAAGGGTCAGGTACCAGCCTGCGCCGCCTGTTCCTGGATGGCAAGGGGCTGAATTCCAGCTACGCCATTTTCCAGGACGCTACGGGCAGGGCCTATGAGCGCGTCGTGGCCCTCGGCATCGGCGTGGGCTCCGGATATCTGTTTGAGACGACTTTCAAAAAAGAAGTATACAGCGACCTGACCGGCGAGCGCGGTACCCTCATGGGCGCCATTCAGGGCATATTCGCCGCACAGTACGACCTGCTGCGCCGCCGCGGCCACAGCCCCTCCGAGGCCTTCAACGAAACGGTAGAGGAACTGACCCAGAGCCTGATGCCCCTGGTTGCCGAGAACGGCATGGACTGGATGTACGCCAACTGCTCCACGACCGCCCAGCGTGGCGCCCTGGACTGGTGGAAGAAGTTCCGCGATGCCGTTGCTCCGGTCTTCGAGGAACTGTACGACAGCGTAGCTGCCGGTGAAGAAGCGCAGCGCTCCATCGATTCCAACAGCCAGCCCGACTACCGCGAAAAGCTCCAGGCCGAGCTGAAAGAACTGCGGGAGAGCGAAATGTGGCAGGCCGGCCGTACCGTGCGCAGCCTGCGCCCGGAGAACCAGCCGGAAGCAGTGGAAAAATAAGGGCGAAGTCGGAAATGCGAAGCCCAATGATGGCATTCTTTTCTGCCTTCCGACTTCCGCTTTCCCACTTCCCACTTCCCACTTCAAAAAAACGTCCCATGGCAACCCAAACCTCCAGCAAGAGCCCGGTGATCAGCGTCGAGAATATATACAAAGCGAAAGTACGCCTGAAAGGCGTTGCCGAGCAGACGCCTTTGATGTTCAATTACCACCTTTCCGAACACTATGGCTGTCGCCTGTACCTCAAGCGGGAGGACATGCAGGTGGTGCGTTCCTATAAGATCCGCGGCGCTTACAACAAGATGGCAACCATGCCGAAAAAGGACCTCTCCAACGGGGTAGTCTGCGCCAGCGCCGGCAACCACGCCCAGGGGGTGGCCTTCGCCTGCCAGAAAATGCAGGTGCACGGCAAGGTGTACATGCCTAGTGTGACGCCCCGGCAGAAGGTCAAAAAGGTCAAGCTCTTCGGGAAGGAATGGGTAGACGTGGTGTTGACCGGCGACACCTTCGACGATGCCTATCTCGAGGCCAAGAAGGACGCTGACGAGAACAACAAAGTTTTTATCCACCCTTTCAATGACGAGCGTATCATCGAAGGGCAGGGCACGGTCGGCCTGGAGATACTGGAGGACTGCGATCGCTCTCTGGACTTCGTCTTCGTCGCCGTGGGCGGCGGCGGGCTGATCTCCGGGTTGGGCAGCTACTTCAAGCAGCTGAGCCCCAACACCCGCATCATCGGCGTGGAGCCGGAGGGCGCACCGGCCATGTTCGAATCGCTCAAGGCCGGCGAGCCGGTAACCCTCAACCACATCGATAGCTTTGTCGACGGCGCTGCCGTGCGCAGGGTAGGGGACCTCACCTTCCGCATCGCTCAGGAAGTGGTGGATGACATGATCCTGGTGCCCGAAGGCAAGGTGTGCAGCACTATCCTGCAATTGTACAACGAGGAAGGCATCGTGGTGGAGCCCGCCGGCGCCCTGACGGTGGCCGCTCTGGATTTCTACAAGGAACAGATAAAGGGGAAAAACATCGCCTGCGTGGTCAGCGGCAGCAACAACGACATCACCCGAACCGAGGAGATCAAAGAGCGTTCGCTGCTTTACGAAGGGCTCAAGCACTATTTCGTCATTCGTTTCCCTCAACGGGCCGGCGCCCTGCGCGAGTTCCTCAACAACGTGCTCGGCCCGACGGACGACATCACCCACTTCGAGTATACCAAGAAACACAACCGGGAAGCAGGGCCTGCCCTGGTGGGCATTCAGGTGCAGAAAAGAGAAGATTATGACGAACTGCTCCAGCGTATGGACCGGCACCGTATCAACTACCAGACGCTGAATGATCAGAAGATGTTGTTTGATCTGCTGGTATAGGCTATACCTTTGTCTGTCCCATTTCCAGTACCTTCTTAAACTCTGCCTCCGTTACCGGCATGACCGACAGCCGGCCGATGCGGACCAGCGGCATTTCCTGCAGGCTGGGCTCTTCCTTGATCGCTGAAAGTGGAACCGGCTTCTTCAGCAGCTTGACCGCCTTGAAATCCACGGCGGACCAATCGCCTTTCTCCGCGGTTGGGTCGGGATAGGCCTCTTTGACGACTTTGCAGATGCCCACTACCTCCAGCCCCTGCCGGCTGTGGTAGAACAGGACGAGGTCGCCCTTTTTCATGCTGCGCAAGTGGTTTCGGGCGGTGTAATTGCGTACACCGTCCCACATGCCGGTACCTTCATCCACCAGGTCCTGGTAGCTGTAGGCGTCGGGTTCGGATTTGACGAGCCAGTAGTTCATAGTTCTTTTTTTGGACGCACCGGGCAGCTACAAGTCCCTTAAAAGGGGCTCGTCCGCAGGCCTATCACCGACAACATCCGGCCGGTGGCGCCATTCTCCTTGCGATGCGAAAAATAATCTTCGTTGTGTGTCCAGGTGGAATAGGGCGACACTTCGATCTGTTCTTCCGGGAGGCCCATCTCCAGCAATTGCGCTTTGTTCGCTTCTTTTAAACTGACGAACCATTTGCCCCGTTCCCTGTCTTCCCGCTTGTGTCCTGCCTCGAAATGCCGGGCCACATTGCCATCCACTTCGTAATTATTCTGATCTATACAGGCGCCGATGTAGGCATAACAGTCTTGAGTTCGACTGCCGAATTCGTTTTGCATGGCCAGCAGGGCTGCCTGGGCCACTCGTTCTGCCGTGCCCTTCCAGCCGGCGTGGATGGCGGCTACGGCTTCCTGTACAGGATCGTAGACCAGGATGGGGGTGCAATCTGCCGTGCCCACGGCCACAAATATACCTTTTTGGTCGGTAATGAGAGCGTCGTAGCCTTCGTGATGGCCCGGCTGCCTGGCGAGGAGCACCCGGTTGCCGTGCACCTGATGGGAGGTGGCCAACTGGCTGGCAGGTATGTTCAGGGCAGAGAGAAAACGGAGGCGGTTTTCCAACACATTTTCTGGCTGGTCGTCCGTGTTCAGCCCCAGGTTGAGGGCGGCGTAGGGCGCCGGGCTGACGCCGCCGTGGCGGGTGCTTTCGGCGGCAGTAAGGCCGGGGAAGGCGCTGAAGATGGCGGGGCGACGGAAGAGGGAAGGCTGAATGGCCGTGTTCATAGAAAGCAGGATTTTAGCGGAAAGATAATAAAAAGCCAGGTCCTACTTGTGGCCCGGTAGGGTTTTCCCTTCATCAGGCTTCCTCCGGCAGAGCGTTTTTTAGGGCAACATTGTTATTGTGCCGGGACTTGCTTAAATTGGGATGCTGTGGTTTGAGTTGGAGCGGCAAGTAGGGCGGCAAATTCTGAAAACATTGAGGATTTACACGCACCAGAGGATATTTAAAACACGTACTTCGTGTTTGATATATACGGAGGTGCTTTAACGCAATGTTGCCTGTAAGCACAATAAAAAATAAAGAATGAATAAAAAAGTCAATCATCATAAGATAGTTTTAATGATACAATTATGCCTGATTAGTATGGCCATTTCTGCACAATCTGAAGAATTAATGGATTTAATCAAGGAAGAAACTCAAAATCTACCTACTGGAACAGAACTGAGCATTGGAGTATTGGAGGACGGAAACTGGACTAAAATAGGCTATCAACTGGAAGACAATGGATTTGTAAAAATAAAAAATGAAGACAAAATTTTTGAAGTTGGGTCGATAACCAAAACCTTTACTGCTTCCCTGATAACGAAACTTGTTGATGAGGGGAAGATGAAGTTATCAGACCCAATACAAAAGTATTTACCTGTTCAAATGGCTCAGGACAGTTTCAAGAATAATACTATTACAATTCAACATTTGATTACGCATACATCAGGCTTATCATCTGGACCGTCAAGTTTCACGTTGCCTTATCTGAGGGCGTTGATTTTTACGCCCAAAAATCCAAATCGAAATTTCAAGGCGAAGCAGTATTTTCGCTACTTAAAAAAATTTAAGCTTGATTATGTGCCTGGACGAAAATGGGAATACAATAACGCAGGTTATGGTTTGTTAGGAACGTTTATCAGCGATATAATCGGAATGTCTTGGGAAGAATCTGTTCGGGAAAATATTTTTACTCCATTAGGTATGCGAGATAGCTATTTCACAATTGATAAGCATAATAAAGACTCGTTTATTGTTGGAATTACAGCAAAAGGAAAAAAATCCAAAACTTGGGAAATGAAATTTATCAATCCAGCAGGTGCAATAAAGTCAACATTAAACGATATGATAATTTATACATCTGCTCAAATAGCCGCTTCACCAAAAAAATTTGGATTTTTCGAAACAACTCACGACCCTTTAAATTTTCAAATAAAAATGCCTGAAGACAAACTTTGGAAAGGAAATGCAATGGGGCTTGGCTGGTGGCACAACCTTGAAGATCCACAAAATACATTCATTTGGCACGCAGGTTCGTCGGGGGGATATACCGCATTTGTAGGATTCTCAAAATCAAAAGGGAAAGCTGTGGTAATCCTTTCAAATATTAGCAGCTCTAATCCCTCTGCTCGGGCAGAAAACCGTATTCCAATTCCTATTTTATTAGGACAGAAGATATTGAGAAATTAATGAACGCTCTTATAAAGAATCGGGCGGATTTCTAAAAGCCCTCTATTTATCGCAAAAAGATGCGGATAAACCTCTTGAAATTGATGGACGAAGCCAAGTGCTACGAGATGCTGCGTGAAGTCCGTTGGAGAGAGGGAGTTAAGTGCCCTCATTGTGAATCAGATACCATTATCAAGAATGGCTACGACGAAGTTCACCTCCATCGGCAACGATACTATTGCCAAAGCTGTGAGCGCAATTTTGACGACTTGACTAACACCGTTTTTTCAGGCAGTAACAAATCCCTGAAAGCTTGGGTAGTGCCCGATTATAAAACAACTCGTCAGCCCGGGCAGCCTCATCTACACGGATGAATATAACATCTACAACAGGCTCAAGGAATGGGGCTATGCCCATAAAACAGTTTGTCATGCTGCCGGAGAATATGCCCGAGATGAGGATGGAGACGGTTTCTGTGAAGTACATGTCAACACCCAGGAAGGTATCTGGCCCGTCCTTCGCTCATGGCTACGTCCACATCGTGGAATATGTCAAGAAAGATTGCCCATCTATTTGGGCTTCTTTGAATTCGTATATAACACTCGGCGCCGGGGAAAAACCCTGCTGGCCGATTTATTTGAAACTATCTTGGCTCCGGATCAACGGCTTTTGGCCAATGTTTGCCCTGCCGCCTGATTCTTTATAAGAGCGGTTCGGCCTGTTCTAGTGGGGGTAAAGAGATTGACCTTGCATTGGTTTCTGACATAAAGGATTTTGAAGATTCTTTTCAATACTATACGGCGCTTAATAATTCGGCGAACATTATCATCACAAGGAATCCGAAAGACTTTGTAGATTCCAAGGTGCCAATTATGAGTGCAGAGGAGTATATCAAATTAAGTCAAAAAGATTAGCCTGGTAGGAAGAGGCTTTCAATACACCCAAGGCGAACCCTGCCGGTACTCCTGCAACAACATCTGCCGGAACGGCCCGGGGTCCACTTTTCTACCGGAAGCTTCAATGGCAAGGATATCCACCACTTCGAAGTTCTGGCGCTGTGCATTCCACCTGTATTTTACCTTTAGGACAGCCCGGTCCTTGGCGCCGTCGCCGGTGAAGTCGTGCTGCATGGATTCATTGTGGAGGTAGATGATATCCGGGGTGGCGTTGCCCGAGCGGGCCACAGCGCGTTCGAAGTAGCCGAAGAAATTGGTTAGGGTAATGTAAGACTGGCCCTGCTTGCGGTAAACCGTGCCGGTACAGCCGCCGGAACCGCAGTTATCCGGCGAACGGGCCTCCATGAGGAAGAGCTGGTCGGGCGCCTGGCCGGGGCTCAGGGATACAAATTGCAGTGTACACTGGCTACAGGGAGATACATAACTGTTGCCTACCGCCCTGCTGTTGGTGCACAGGCCCAATTGCTCTGCCAGCCTGGACTCAAAACTTCCGGTTTGTGCCCAGCTTATAGAAGACAGCGAAAAGATCGCCAGAATCGTCCCAAGAATTTGCCACATATCCGTCCCTAACAAATCGTGAATAATTAGATTTCATCCGAGGTAGATGTCCTTTAGTCCTTTAATCCTGGGGAAAAAAGCCAATTGGGAGTGTTTGGTTTCAGGCTTGTTCAGATAATACGCCAAAGATACCCTTTGGCAGGCAATAGTGCCAATTTTGACGGCAAATTTTATTTGCCCCACTTTTTCAGCTGTTTCAACACCGCTGCAAAGTCTTTGGGCAGGGGCGCCTCGAATACCAGGCGCTCGTTGGTGTGAGGATGGTTCAGGGCGAGTTTCCAGGCGTGCAGGGGCAGGCGGCTCATCAGGGGCCGTTCTTCCTGGTCCCGGCCGAGTTGATAACCTTTAGACTTTACCTCCGATAGGTAGAATGCCTCCCGGCGGCCGTAAAGGCTGTCGACGGCCAGGGGATGGCCAATCGATTCGAAGTGGACCCGTATCTGATGGGTACGCCCGGTCTCGATTCGAGCTTCCACCAGGGTGAAATGGCGGAAGCGATCCACCACCTTGTAGTGGGTGATGGCAGTTTTCCCTTTTTTGGCGACAACCATTTTGCCAGGCTGGTTCTGGCTTGCGGCCAGGGGCCGGTCGATAGTGCCCTCATCCGGCAGGGAGGCGCCGTCGAGCAGGGCGAGGTAGGTTTTTTCTACCGTCCGCTGTTCGAACTGCAGGGAGAGGTGGCGATGGGCGTCCTCCGTGCGGGCGAAACAGATCAGGCCGCTGGTTTCCCGGTCGATGCGGTGCACGGTCCATACCTTGCCGTACTGCTGGGAGAGCAGGGCCATGAGGTTGGGCTTTTCCGGGGAGAACCGGTCAGGGATAGACAACAGCCCGGGCGGCTTGTGGGCCACGATGAGGTGCTCGTCTTCGAAAAGGATCTCCGGCTTCAGCTTGGCCATAAACTTGGTATTGAATAAGGGTTGTTTTAGAGATTTTTAAAGAACTTTTTTCCCCGTGCGTAGTAGGCCCATACGATGCTGCCGGGGTAGCGCCCCGCCATATTGGGTACCGCGCTGATACTGACTTTCTGGATGAGTTCCCTGCTTAACCGGCGCTTATTCCGCATTTTCCTGAATTGAGCAATAAAGCTGTGGTGGGCACGGGCGATGCTTCGGATGTGCCCCAGCTTGCCCTGGGAAAGGAACAGCCCGGCGGCAGCCCAGTCGAGCAGGAAACGAAGCGGGATAATCCACCAGAGGCGGCCGCTGTCTTCATTTTTAAGTAGGTTGAACAGGCTGTTCCGGAAGTTCAGGTATACTTTCTGTGGGGAGTTGTAATTCAGTGTTCCGCCTCCTACGTGATAGATTACCGAACGAGGCCGGGCCATCACCTTATAGCCCGCTCGTTTGATCCGCCAGCAAAGGTCGATCTCTTCGGAATGGGCAAAATAGTCGGGGTCGAAACCGCCGATCTCGTGAAAGAGGCGGCTGCGTATGAAGAAAGCGGCTCCGGTCGCCCAGAATATCTCCTGCAAGGCTTCGTACTGGCCGCTGTCGCGCTCGGTTACGGCAAAGATCCTGCCCCGGCAGAAAGGATATCCCAGAGCATCCAGCCATCCTCCGGCCGCCCCGGCGTACTCGAAGTAATTGCGTTGGTGAAAGGATTTGATCTTAGGCTGGCAGGCGCCGACGGAAGGGTCGCGCTCCATCAGTTCGATGATGGGCTCGATCCAGTTCTCCGTCACTTCCACATCTGAATTGAGCAAAACGTAGTAGGGGGCGTCGATCTGCTGCAGCGCCAGGTTGTAGCCTTTGGCGTAACCGTGGTTGCCCTTCAGGTCCAGTGTTTTGATGTTGGGGTAATGTTCTCCAAGAAAGGCCATAGAATCGTCCAGAGAGCCGTTGTCGGCAACGATGACTTCATAATTGGGATAGGTGCTGGCCAGGACAGCGGGCAGGAACTGCTCCAGGAAAGCCTGCCCGTTGTAGTTCAGAATGACAATGGCGACCCTGGGGTACTGGCTCATTTTTTTTTCCTCCCGGGGCGCCTGTCGGGCCTCGAGGATCTTCTTTGCGGCAAACCTGTCTTTTTCGAGCTGTTTTTGCAGCTCTTCCAGTTTTTCGAACTGCACATCGTCCCGAATCCGTTCCACCATTTCCAACTGCAACTTGTCGCCGTAGATGTCCTTGTTGAAACCGAAGATATTGACCTCAATGGTGCGGTTGCGGTACTCGCGCAGGGTAGGGCGGTTGCCGATGTAGAGCATGCCGCCGTACCGCTGCCGGTTGTGCAGTGCGTTTACAGCGTATATGCCGGTTGGAGGCACCAGTTTGTGCTTCTGCCCGATGTCGAGATTGGCGGTGGGAAAACCGAGCTTATGCCCTATCTTATTGCCGTGTACGACGGTGCCGGTCAGCGTGAAAGGGTGGCCGAGCAGGCGTTGCGCTGCGCCCACGTCCCCTTTATCCATAGCCGTGCGGATCTTGGTAGAACTCACCGCCATATGATCCACTTCGTGGCTGGGGATCTCGATGACCTTGTAGCCGCCTTCCGGCCCGTGCCATTTCAAGTAGTTGATGTCTCCCTGCCGGTTGAGGCCGAAGCGGTGGTCGTAACCGATGACGATGTATTTGGGATGAAATTTCTCAACGAGGAACTTCTGGATGTATTCGTCGGCGCTTTGCTGAGAGAATTCAATAGTGAAGGGCACCACCACCACGTTGTCGACCTGATAGCGCTCCATAAGCTGTACCTTCTCGTCGATGGTGGTGATCAGCTTCATACTGCTGTCCTTCGGGTAGACCACCAGCCGTGGATGAGGGTGGAAAGTGATGACGATACTTTCCCCATCAACGCTGTTGGCCAGGTCGTTGACCTTTTTCAGGATCTCCTGATGGCCCAGGTGGACGCCATCGAACGAACCGATGGTTACCACGGCATTGCGAAAGGAAGGCAGATTTTTCAGATCATTGAACACTCTCATAATCGCACTGGTCTAAAACAAGGCACAAAAATAAATTTTTAACCCGGCAATTAAAGTCCTAATCGGGAAAACAAACTGGAAAACTCTTGTATCCTGTGAATTGTTTGTAATTTTGTGCCTGTCACCTTAATAACATTCAATCTAAATAAAAATAGTAGCCGGCTATACATGAACATCGAGACCACAAAAGTAGTAGAAGCGCTCACAAAAGTGATGGACCCTAACAGCGGGCAGGATATTATTACCATGAGTATGGTCCGCGACCTGGAGGTGAAGGGCAAAGATATCAATTTTTCTATCGAACTGCCTACGATGGAGACCCGCCATAAGTCGGAGCTCAACTTTGCCTGCATACAGGCCGTTCAGAACCTTTATCCCGAGGCGAACGTCAATGTCCATATGATCTCCCGCACAGGGAATTCCCAGGAGCCGACGAGCCCGCTGGCGCAGGTGAAGAACATCATCGCCGTTGCATCAGGAAAAGGGGGAGTGGGTAAATCCACCGTTTCCGTCAACCTGGCATTGGGTTTGAAAAAACTGGGCGCCAAAGTGGGCCTGATCGATGCCGACCTCTACGGCCCTTCCATTCCGACCATGCTGGGCTTACAGGGGGAGCGCCCCCGGGTACAGGAAGTGTACGGTGAGCCCAAGATCATCCCGTTGGAAGCCTTCGGCCTTCCGGTGATGTCGATCGGATTTATCATCGAGCCGGAACAGGCCGTGGTCCTGCGCGGCCCCCGTCTGGGGGGCATCATCAAGCAGTTCTTCGAAGATACGATCTGGCCGGAGCTGGACTACCTGATCGTGGACCTTCCTCCGGGAACCGGCGATATACAGCTCACCCTGGTACAGACCGTCCCGGTTACCGGGGCGATCATGGTCACTACACCCCAGGAAGTGGCGGTAGCTGATGCGCTGAAAGCCATGAACATGTTCCTGCTGCCGTCTGTTAATGTTCCTATCCTGGGTATTGTGGAAAATATGGCCTGGTTCACTCCCGAAGAATTGCCGAACAACAAGTACTTCCTGTTCGGGCAGGGTGGGGGAGAAAAGCTGGCGAAGATAGGACAGACAAAACTGCTCGGACAGGTCCCGATCGTTCAGAGCATCCGGGAATCCGGAGATGAGGGTAACCCCATCGTACTCAAGGATGTACCTTTCGCTACCGATGCCTTTATGAAAGTGGCAGAGCAAACGGCGGAACAGGTAGCTGTTCGCAATCAAAAAATGGGGCCGACAAATATCGTGAAGATCAACACATAACAGCTTATATGTCAAATAAAGAAAAACAAGGACTTCTGGAACGCATCGACGAGGCTTTAAACGATGTGCGCCCCCACCTGGCAGTGGATGGCGGCAATGTGGAAGTAGTAGATGTGACGGAGGAGAAATTGGTGAAGATCAAGTGGCTGGGCACCTGTGAAAATTGTACCATGACCCTGATGACCTTGAAGGCAGGGGTCGAGCAGGCGATCATGGGGCGCATCCCTGAGATCAGCGGAGTAGTAGCGGTCAACGGGCTGGAAGTGGGTTAACCGCTCTGCTTCCTTGCCTTTTGTCTGGTTCCTGGGCGCCTCCGGTATACCGCCGTCCGGGAACCCGCGATAAGGCTTGCCGCCTTTTTTCCGACTAGCGGTTTTTCAGTCCCAATGTAACCACTACCGAACGCGCCTCTACCTTTACTTTCCTCTTTTTTATGGCTGGTGCATCTGTTTCCGGGAAGATGTCTTCCGGGCTACGGGCTGCGGTGTTGATGATCCTTTTCCAGTTCCATTGCCGGCTGTGTGGCAACTCGAATTCCAGCGGTTCCCAGAACATATTGAGCATGACATGGAGGCGTTTTTCGTAGCGCCGGTTCTTCAAGGTGAACGCCAGGCTGTGGGAATTGAACCCAAGATCGGGTTGGTTGAGTTGTACACCGTGGAAAATGCAGGAGGATCCCCCCAGGTGGCCCGGGGCATTCCAGTACCACTCCTCCTGAAAGAATTCAGTAGATAAATTAAAGGCAGTCAGCAGCTGGACGAAGCGGAGCAAACCTTCCTGCTCTTTAGCAAGATCCCAATTGAGCCAGCTGATCTCATTGTCCTGGCAATAAGCATTGTTGTTGCCCTGCTGGCTGCGCCGCACTTCATCGCCCATGAGCAGCATGGGCGTACCCTGGCTAAGCATGAGGATGGTGAGGAAATTCCGGGCCTGTTGCTGGCGCAGTTTTTCCACCCCGGGGTCCTGGGTAGGGCCTTCCAGGCCGCAATTCCAGCTGAAGTTGGAATTGTGCCCGTCGCGGTTGTCCTCTCCGTTGGCGAGGTTGTGTTTTTCGTTGTAGGAGATCAGGTCGTTCAGGGTGAAGCCGTCGTGGCAGGTGATGAAGTTGATGCTGCGGTTGGGGTCGCGCAGGAGTTTTTGGAACAAGTCGGGGCTGCCGGCCACGCGTTGGCTCACGGTGCTTACCATACCGTTTTCTCCCTTGACGAAGCGCCGGATATCGTCCCGGTACTTTCCGTTCCATTCCGCCCACTTATCGCCGACAAAAGACCCTACCTGGTATTGGTGGACATCCCAGGCTTCGGCGATGATCTTGGTGGGGGCGAGCACCGGGTCAGACTCGATTTCCCAAAGTACCGGCGGATTTTGAATGGCCCGGCCATTCTCGTCTCTGGACAGGACGGAGGCCAGGTCGAACCGGAATCCGTCGATGTGCATTTCCGAGACCCAGTACCGCAGGCAGTCCCGGATCAAACGGCGCACCACCGAGTGGTTGGCGTTCAGGGTATTGCCGGTGCCGGTAAAATTCTGATAGGCGTAATGGTGGTTCTCCTTGTTGAGCATGTAGTATGCCCGGTTCTCTATACCCCGAAAAGACAGGGTCGGGCCGTGTTCGTCTCCTTCGCCGCTGTGATTGAAAACGACGTCCAGGATGACTTCAATGCCAGCCCGATGCAAGGCTTTCACCATATCCCGGAATTCATTGATCGTACCCAGCGGGTCGGCCGTGCTGGAATAAGCATGGTGGGGCGCAAAGAAGGCAATGGGGCTGTACCCCCAGTAATTACTGAGTTCATTGGGTACGTCGTAGGGGTCAAATTGTTGAACGGGCAGCAGTTCTACTGCCGTTATACCCAGTTTTTTGAGATAAGGTATTTTTTCGATCAGCCCGCGGTACGTACCCCGCAGTTCTTCCGGCAGCCCGGAACTGGGGTGCCGGGTGAAGCCGCCTACGTGCATTTCGTAAATAATAGACTTGGAAAAAGGGCGGTTGAGCGGTTTGTCTCCTTCCCAATCGTAACCCTCATTCCCGACGACAACACTTTTAATGGAGCTGGCACTGTTATCTCCCGGGCCGATGGCGGCCTGCCGGTCATAAAGGCCCATCACCACGGCGCGGGCGTAAGGGTCGATCAGTACCTTATTGCCGTCGAAGCGATAACCCTTGCTGTCCGCGTAGGGCCCGTACACCCGCCATCCGTAAAGCTGGCCGGGTTTGAGGTTCGAAATATAGATGTGCCAGTAGTAGAAAGTCTTGTTCTGCCGGGGATCAAGCCAGAAGGTGTGGGAGGGATAACGGTGATCCTCTGCATCAAAGAGCAGTAATTCCACTGCCGAGGCATTTTTGGTGAAAATACAAAAGTTGACGCCGCCTTCCTGGACTGTAGCCCCCAGCGGGAAACTTTGCCCTGGCAGGGCCTTGGGTTTTCTACTCATGAGGATCTGTTATTACTTCAATAACGCTGCAATATTACATAATTTCGGCTACAAGTGCTCGGTATTGCCACCCCATCAGAACGGGCAAAGCCCGCCGCTGACTAACGCAACGGCAGGCTTTGGCCCCACTTTGGAAAGGGCTGTAATTGTCGTTTAAACCTCTACGGCTTCTTCTTTTTTCGCTTTTTGTTGTTCGAGAAACTTCTCCAGCAATTCCGGCGCTTTTTCAAAAGCACTGCTCAGGCCTCCTTTGGCCCGGGTTGAAATGAAACTGATCTCCGTTCCGCGGGTAACCAGGAAGCCGATGGGTTCGATGCCCAGGCCGCCGCCCAGCCCCATGCCGCCGCCGTGGCCTTGCTGATTAGGGGCTTCGCCTTCGCCACCACCCGAACCAAAGCCCATTCCCATGCGGATAACAGGTACGCAGTTGAATTCCCCAAGCTGGAACTGTTTTCCAATGACTGTTTCCGTCTTTGCTTCAGACTTCAGAAAGTCTGTGATCTTGGGGAGCAATTCTTCTAGATTGATTTTCATGTAGAGAGAGTTTAAGTGAAAAAAAATTACCCGCTTAACCATGCCCACGCCATACGCCAAATCCGATTGTGGATCAGGAGCCGGCATTCGTTCCTACCCTGAAAATTGACATAGACGTGACGCCTCAGCGGTTCAACCCCATATACTACCGGCCAGAGGTAGGCATTCCAGATAAAGTCTTCGGTGTCTACCTCCAGCTGGAAGTATTTTATATGGAAGGATTTAAGCACTTTGATGATCCGCCGGAAAGGGAAGCCCTTCTTACTTTTTCGATCCGGTTCAGGCTTTTTCTTTTCTTTCCCGACAGAAGGGTGTAAGGGATAGAGATCCTTTTCCCAGAAAGCAAAATGTAAACGTATCAGCAGGTCTCCGGGTAAGGGAATGAGCTCCGCCTTGCTGATCCCTCCAAAGCTAACATGGTATTCGTTGCGGTAAGTATCTGCCACTATGGAGATCTCTGCCAATAATATCCATACGACGAAAACCAAAAAAAGGACCAGCAGAACAACAATGATACCCAGAAACATAAGCTTTTGTTACTTGCGCCCCCAAGGTATAGGAGCGCCTTGCCGGGTTTCAATGTCTTTTGTCATCTTTGGAGGGTGATCTTTATCAGGCCGGGCCGTCAATTTGCATCAATGACCCTGCCCGATCCGGTGAGGCGGACCTCGAGGAATGGATCTCCTTTGTAGAATACGTCACCGCTGCCGCTGATCGAAGCTTCCAGGAAGTCCTGGGCAAACACCTCGGCATCACCGGACCCTGAAATGAAAACCATGGAGGAAACTGCAACCAGCCCAAAACCATTAAAATCACCGGATCCCGTGATCTTGAGGTTCAGGGTAGCGGCCTCGCCTTCGGCCAGTAAGTTGCCTGAACCACTGAGGTTGGCCTTTAGCACATCGGTAATAAGGGCGATTTCAACATTGCCGCTACCGGAGGCCGTAAGTTCAATATTGTTGGTTACCAAGGTATTCTCGCTGACGATATCCGCTGCGCTGGAATTGACAACCCTGTCGATCTGAGGAATGGTAATGAACAATTGGAGCCGGTCCCGGGGGCTGATGCACCGCCGGGTGCGGATTTCCAGGTCCTGGCCATCAACTTCCAGGATCAACTCCTCCAGAAGGTTGGTGTGTCCACGAGCTTCAATTTCCTGTTCCGGCCCCTGAGAGAAGAATACATCAACATCTCCTCTCAATTCGATACCCGTAAAGGGAGGGCGTTCAAATTTGGTGGTTTCCACTTGCCCGCTCCCCTCCTGGCAGGGAACGAATGTATTGCTTTCGTCATCGACGACAATGCAACTATGGAGCATCAAAAGGAAAAATGCCGTTGCCAGAACAGCTGATGGCTTGGGTGAATGGGTCATAAATTCAGGCTTTGCTGCGCTCAAAGCTAACCAGAATATGTGTTTTTACAAATGATGCGAGTCAGCTCAAAGGCTGAGAAAAATCAGCCGAGGGACAGTGCGTAATAGGCTTCACAGGCCGAATGGCCCGTGCAACCCAGTGGGTTTTCCAGCCGTTCAAAGCCCAGTTGCCGGTATAAACGGTTAGCCTGCCACATGCGGTCTACCGTTTCGAGGTAACATTGGCGATAGCCCAGTTGACGGGCGTGTTCCAGGCAGTGGCTAGCCAGGCGTTTGCCCCAGCCCATACCACGTAGCTCCGGCAGGAAGTACATCTTTTTCAGTTCGCAGGTGTCTGCTTTTCCGCCTGCCAGGGGCGCGATGCCTCCGCAGCCCAGGGCCTCGCCCTGCCGTTCGATGACAAAAAAGGCCGATCGGCCGTTGTTGTAGGCCTCATACATATGGTCCACCTCCGGGTCCATGATGGAATACCCTTGTCCGGAGGCTCCGAATTCCGTCATGACCAGGCGGATGATCCTGGCCACCCTTTCATTGTCAGATAGCCGGATGGGGCGTAAGGTGTATTCCCGTTGTAACCGGCTTTGTCGTAGAGCTTTGGCATAGAGCTGCAAGCCCTGGAAAACAGCCTGGCGCTCTTCTTCCTTCAGCAACTGAAGGGCCTCCCGTACCTGGCGGTCAGCAAGGTTATTGTTGCACCGGGTGGCCTCCTGGCCAGCAGGGGTGAGGGCGAAAAGCTTCTGCCGATGGTCCAGGCCATTGGTTTCTGATTTCACCAGCCCCTGCGCGCTGAGGCTCTTCAGGAGCCGACTGGTAGTGGATTTGTCCAACTGCAGAATGGAAGCCAGTTCACCAGAACTCAATAGTTGATGTTGCTGCAATTCAAACAAGGCATGGCACTGGGAATAGGTGTAACCCGTATCCTGGAAAATGCCTTTGATGACATCCAACTCCCGGACCAATACCCGGGCCTGCTGTCTCAATCGGGGAACCAGGTTGTCGATAGGGGTGCTCATGGTTTTTGGTTGCAATTAGCAACTTTTAGTTGATCTATGCAACTAAAAACATTGAAAAAGGCGAAGGCGCTGTGAAGAACACAGCGCCCTCTTTTATTCTGAAGGAAGCGGCCCGTCAGTACTGTTGCTTGGCTGGCGGTTGTTTCACAGCGCTTCCCTTTTCCTTTTTAGCGTCTTTGCTGTCATCTTCGCTTTCATTCAGCTTGTTGTAGATCTGTTTATTGAATTCGGCGCTGATGACGTCCTTGTCCGTACGGACCTGTTCGAGTATTACATTGGGGGTGATGAGCCCGTCGTCGAAGGAGAATATCCAGTATTCCGTGTCATTGAGTCGTTTTTCCAGTAGCATGTCAGCCTGTACATAGCTTTTGGCCCATTCCTCCGGGTCGACCCCTTCGGCCAGTTCTATGACCAGTTCGTTGGGCACGATGTAATCGGGCGCCTGCTCTTTCGGCGCTTCTTTCTGTACCCATCCGGTTTGGGACTGTGCCACCTGGTCGAGCAGGCTTTCCAGCCATTTCACGGAATTCGGGCGGATCTCCTTTCCGGTAACGGTTTTCTTGCGGCTGCCTTCATAGTAAGTGATGGAAACGCTTTGCATATCGGGTATCCGGCCCCTGTAGGCATCTTTGTATTGCCACAGGTTGGCATTTTTGAATTCGCGCAGCAGGCGTTCCATCTCATCCTTTTCCAGCTTCTTCACAAAAGTACCCAACCGGTCGGTATCTCGTTCTCCTTTGTAGCTGACGATGCCTTTGTCGTAGATAGTGAGCGAGAAAACAGGACATCGGCCGTAGCAGGGTCCCTTCGTCATTTCAATGACCTTATTCATGCCGCTGAGGTTCATATTGGCGGCGGAGCCGCAGCCTGCAGACAGAAAGGCGATTGCGACGAAAGGAGCAGTGAAAAGGCCCAGTATCCTGGGGGGCATAAGATGATTGATAGTCATCAGGAACAAGGTTTGGTTTAAGCGTGGTTTGTATGTGTTATTGCCCATTCATAATGTAAGCTTTGCTATTGGTTACATCCAGGCGAAAAAATTATAGTGAAGAAAACGCCTTTTTACGGAAGTGGCCTTGTCTTCACTATAGCTCAAAGGGTTCTCGGATCACCTGGCAATAATAAGCTTTTTGACGTGTATTTTCCTTCCATTCCTGATTTTTATATAATAGATTCCGTTAATGAATAAGCCGGGGTCAAGGGCGTAGAAACCGCCGGAAGCTTTGAGATCATTGAATACTAAACGGCCGCTGGCATCAAAAATTGCGATCTCGAATCTATCTTTTTGGGGCAGGAGCAGCCTGGCTCCGGCAGAGGAGGGGTTCTGTAGCAGTAAGGGCTCCTCTGTCTCTTCTTCGTTCTCATTCAGGCCTACCGGCAGGCAGGAGGCTTCGAGTAAGCCCGGGCGGAAAGTTTGTATAGCAGCATGGGCACGGGCCCGTTGTCCGTTGGTGAACATAGACATGCAGCGGTCGGCGGGCAGGTTCATAAAGTTCATAAACAAGTCCGCTGAACCACAGGAGAATGAAGGATGGGCCGGGCAGTCCTCGCCGGTAAATTCCGAATAGCTGTAGGCTTGTTCCGGCGTATCGTCAACCATGTCATCCGATTGACAAAGGGGGTCTTCCAGTCCTTCTCCCCAGAGGTGCTTCAGGTTGAGGTAGTGCCCGATCTCATGGGTCGCAGTGCGGCCCAGGTTGAATGGGGCAGCGGCGGTACCGGTTGTGCCAAAACAATCGGGGCGGATGAATATGCCTTGTTCGTCCGCAGGAACGCCGGGGTCGCCGGGGAAGGTTCCCTCTCCGCAGGCGTTGTCACTCCGGGAACACACCCAGGCGTTGAGGTAGTGTTCCGGATCGAGTGCGTCGTGGCCGCCAAGCAGGGTGTGGCAGGCCCGGCGTTGCCCGTCCGAATATAGGTTGGCCACGTTGGGAAAGGGCGTCCGGGTACGGGTGACGGCCACCAGGCAGAATTCAATCTCCATATCGGCTATATCGGAAGCGAAAACCGGGGGAATAGTAGACAGGCCGTTGTTCAATGCCCGGAAATCTTCGTTCAGCACATCGATTTGGGATTGTATCTGGGCGTCTGTAAGGTTCTCGGAAGGCGTAAACCAGAGGATATGGATCACAATGGGGATGGTGATCATGCCTCGCGCCTCGATTGCGGTTAATGGCCGGGCAGGCGCAGAATCAGGGCCGGTGGAGGGCTGTCGGCTGGCACAGCGATATTGGCCGAATAAAGGCAGGTTCAGAGCCATTAACAATAAGAACAGCCAACTTTTCATGAGAAAGCAGTTTGTACAGGAGCAACCAAGTCGCCGTCGGAACTGCTGCAGTTCAACCCACAACGGACGATCCATAATAAGCACCAGGCACTCTGGCGATCCCTACTGTCCTCCCAGAAACTGATAGAGCTCATCGAGTTTCGGGGAAATGATGATCTCTGTCCTTCGGTTGAGGGCTTTGTTGAACGCCGTGGTATTAGGTGCTTTAGGCAGGTATTCTCCCCTTCCTGCGGCGGTGATGCGCTCTGGGTTGACCCCGTTGGAAACCAGCAGGTTGGTGACGGCCACGGCGCGGCTTGTACTGAGGTTCCAGTTGTTCAGAGCGTTGCCATCGGTATCGGTATGGCCTTCAACAAGGATATCGATATCGGGGTTGGTCTTCAGAGCGCTGGCAAGTTCGCGCAGGGCGCGTTGTCCCTCGGGGTCTATTCGGGTGCTGCCGCTGGGGAAGAGCAGGTTGGAGCTCAGAGAGAGGTACAGTTTGCCGTTGCGTTCTTCGACGGAAAGGTCTCCACTGGCAAAACGGGACATCATGACGTTGAGGCGTTCGCGAACATCCTTCATATTGGCCTCTTTGACGTCGAGCATTTGCTCCAGTTCCTGGATGCGGATGTTCCGCTCCTGGAGCGCGCCTTTGATATTGGTGTAATCGTACTCGATCGCGTTGAGCCGGTTATCTTTCTGGTAAAGCTCGTACTCCAGCCCTTGCTGGCGCTTGCGGCTTTCATCCAGGTTGAGTTGCTGGTCGGAAAGCTGGCGTTCCAGGTTGTATTTTTCGTAAGAGGCAGTAATGTCCAGTTCGTTGCGGTCTTTTTTCAGGCCTTCTACCCGTTCGAGCAGGTCCATGTAGCTGTTCTGCAGGCTTTTGTTGGTCACTACGAACTGTTCGAGGTCGAGGCGGGTATTGCGGAATTCAATTTCCAGCTGCCGGTTTTCTTCGGCGAGTTTGTTGTATTCATTGCGCAGAGAATCAGCGATCTGTGCTTCCGATTCGTAGTATTTTTTCTGCTCTTCCAGTTCCTGGTATTCCTTCTGGGTTACACAGCTGGAAAAAGCGGCCATGGCAACGAATAGAATAATAGCGTAATGCTTCATAGCGATGGTTGTTGAGGTAATAGCAATGGTGCAATGTAGCAAAATTAATACTATTTGCGAAAATGGCCCAGGTACAAAACCCTTCTGCCATGGGCTTTATTGTGGCTACTGGAAAACCCATGTGCCTGACATGCGCTCATTTCATTAATATCCCTACCTTTGCGGGCAAAAATGCCCATGAAAAATTATCTGATTATGGTGTTTTTTCTGGCCGCCCTGGCCAGCTGCCGGAATGAACCGAAAGGAAGCGGCGCAGATCTGGCAACAACGGAGCAACAAGCTTCCCAACCGCAAAACCCCGATCCACAGGGCAAGCAAACCGCTCAGGCAGCTAACCAAAAACAGGACGCCGAACCGGTGGTCAGTTCCCGCCCTGCTTTCGTGCCTCCCCAAAGCCAGGATGTGCTCACCATCACTGCTCAAAATGCCCGTGGCCGTGCCGGCATGGATGTTTGCGTGGCGATTAAAGTGAAAGGCTTTACCAACCTGCTTGCTATGCAATACACGTTGGCCTGGGACCCCAAGGTTCTGGAATTCAAAGGGGTGGATAAGCCTGGGCTGCCCTACCTCGACCAGGCCGACTTCGGCTTCAACCGGGTCAAGGAAGGCCTGCTCCCCTTTGTTTGGATCAACGATGCCCTGCAGGCTACCACCGTTCCAGACGAAGCGGCCATTTACCAGGTCTGTTTCAAGGCGGTTGGGGCTTCCGGCCAGAGTTCGGCCGTCCGGTTTGTCGAACAACCTACTCCCTTTGAAGTGGTAAATGTCAACGAGGAAGTTATGGAATTAAAGCCGGTCGAAGGCAAGGTCTCCATCGAGTGAACACCGGATGCTGTGCTGCCCGTAGAATAGCGGCAAGGCCTGAGGAGCGTTCTCCTCCAGGCCTGCCGGGCTTGTGCTATAGGTATAGGAAAATGTTCGGATCATGTGGAGGGGAGCAAACCAAGCCGTCACTCCTTCAATCCCCTCAATACTGTATCTCCGATAAATTCACCACAAAACCCTTGATCTTGTTTTTGGAGGCCAGGTTCTTGCGGTAGTTGTCCGCTGCGGCTTCCGAATCGAAAGGGCCGAGGATGACTTTGTAAACCGGCCGGTCAAAGCTGGGTTCAATGCTGATGAGGATGTTGTCGAACCATTTGGCCTGCAGGTCGGCTACCTGGCGGAAGACATTCTCGTAATTTTCCAGGGAAGACACCTGTACGCCGTAACCTCTGCCGGCGGGTTGCTCCAGGACGATGCGGTACAACCCGTATTTCTGATATTCCTTGCCGACCAGGCGCCTTTTATCAGCAGGGATGTACCGGCTGCCGGAGCCTCGTTCCTGGGTGCCTGCCGCCGGAGGGGTGGTTTCGGCCTGAGTCTTGGGCGCATCGGTTTTCCGTGCGGTTTCAGCCTGGTCATAACTGGATGGTACCTCAGTTTTTTTCGGTGGCGGGGCCACTGCTACGTCTTCCTTCCCTTTGGATGACTCGGGGACAGTACTGGACCGCCCAACGACTTCAACTTTTACTTCCGCTACTCCATCCTGGACAATACCGAGCTGCCTGGCGGCCGCCATGGACAGGTCGACCACCCGCCCTTTGATGTATGGGCCCTTGTCGATCACAGAGACAATAACCGATTTGTTGTTGTCGAGGCGGGTTATTTTCAGTTTGGTGCCGTAGGGGTGGCGCTTATGGGCAGCAGTCAATTTATCCTTGTCATATTTAACGCCATAGGCGGTTTCCCTGCCCTGGAAATCATCGGAATAATAGGATGCCAATCCCCATTCCTCATTGTCCTGGGCTACTATGGCCGAGGTGGTAAAAAGCAGAAGAGCGGCGAAAAGGCCTTTGGTGAATAGAATTCTCATGATCGTTTTGTTTTTTGGACTATGGATAACGTATCATTGTTAACGATTGGAATCCACAGATTATTCAGTGTGTCGTTCAAATATAGGGATTAGACTTCGTGCATTGAACCAAAGGAGGGCAAAATTTGTATTTTTGCGTGTCTAGGCATTATTCTGAAATATACGCTTCTTTGGCAGCCCCGGTGGACGGCGTCCCAGAGGAAAACAATAGGACGAAGAGAGGCGAGGATTTCGCCTGAGGTCTTGTCTCCGGATCACAGGTTTGTAAAAGAACAAAAAATACTACAACGAATGAGTAAGAACGGCAGAGTACTGGTTGCAATGAGCGGAGGGATCGATAGTACGGTGACCGCTATGATGCTTCACGAGCAAGGTTATGAGGTCATCGGAATAACGATGAAGACCTGGGACTACGCCAATTCCGGAGGGTCGCACAAAGAAACAGGTTGTTGCAGCCTCGATTCTATCAACGATGCCCGGCAGGTTGCCGTAGACGTCGGCTTTCATCATTTCATTATCGATATCCGGGAGGAATTCGGCGATTACGTCATTGATAATTTTGTGGATGAATACCTTGCCGGAAGGACGCCTAACCCTTGCGTGCTCTGCAATACCCACATCAAGTGGAACGCCCTGCTCAAAAGGGCCGACGCCCTCGATTGTGAATTCATCGCCACGGGCCATTATGCCCGGATCAATGAACTGGACGGGCGCCGGTATATTTCCCGAGCCGTCGATGACCGGAAGGACCAGTCTTACGTCCTTTGGGGACTGAGCCAGGAATGCCTGCGCCGCAGCCGCTTCCCGTTAGGGGGCTATACCAAGCCTGAAGTGCGCCAGATGGCCGCCGACTGGGGTTATACCGACCTTTCCAAAAAGGCGGAAAGCTATGAGATCTGCTTCGTGCCCGATAATGACTATCGCGGCTTTCTGAAGCGCCGCGTCGACGGCCTGGAGGAAAAGGTCGATGGGGGCCCGTTTGTCAATACCCAGGGCGAAGTGATCGGTTACCATAAAGGGTATCCTTTCTACACCGTTGGGCAGCGCAAAGGCCTGGGCGCCGCTTTCGGCGAGCCCATGTATGTGACGGAAATACAACCGGAGACCAACACCGTAGTATTGGGAAAAGTGGAGGAACTGGTGCGCAATGGCATGACGGTCGGACAAGCAAACCTCATGAAGTACGCTGAACTGCCCGGAGGCATGGAAGCTGTTACCAAGATCCGCTATAAAGACGATGGCACCTTAAGCCTCCTGGAACAACGGGGAGATAAAGTAGAGGTGGAATTCCTGGCCAACGTCCGGGGCGTGGCCCCGGGCCAGTCCGCTGTTTTCTACGAAGGCGATGATGTGGTCGGCGGCGGCATCATCCTCGGCAGTTCGTTTAACCGGCAGAACTAATACTATTTCTATGCCACTGAAACCCCTCCGTATTGTCCTGCTGATGATGGCCATTGCCTCCTCCCTCTTGTTTTCCTGCAATGAAAGCAGGACAGAGGAGCCTGTCATTGAGGATTTCGGATACGATTATTTTCCGCTGGAAGTGGGCCGCACCTGGGAGTACGAGGTCGATTCCGTCATCTACGACCCGGCAATCGGCGGCACGGCAGTGGACAGCTTCCGGACTTTTATCCGCGAATCGATCGTCGACACCCTGCTGGACAACACCGGCCAGGTGTTGTTCCGCCTGGAACGCTATTACCGCCGCAGCGACACTATGGCCTGGCAGGTGGAAAAAGTGCTCACCTTGTCGCGGGACGAGCAGCGGGCTTCCCGTACCGAAGACAACCTTCGTTTCACCAAGCTCGTTTTTCCCGTTCGGGAAGGCAAATTCTGGGACGGAAATGCTTTCTTTGATGATTCCCGGCTGGTTTTTGTTGCCGGCGAAAGCATACAGATGTTTAAGAACTGGCAGTACCGGATCCTGGCATCGGGCGTTCCGGCGGCCATTGGAGGCATGGAATTTGATGACGTCGTTACGGTTCAGAATGCCGACAACCGATACCTCAATAATTTTCTGGAACTGCGCCTGGCCACGGAGCAGTACGCCCGGGGCGTGGGCCTCATCTCCCGGGAGCTTTTCATCTGGGACACCTCCTGCCTGGTTTGTTGTGGCGGCAACACGGAGGATGGCATATGCCAGTCCTTGCCCTGGGAGGAAAGGGTGGAAAAAGGATTTACCCTCCGGCAGCGCCTCATTCGATATCAATAGTGTATGGAAGACTACCTGAAGATCGGCAAGACGGGAAAGGCCTTCGGTACGGAAGGCATGTTGAAGTTCAACGTAGAAGAACGTTTTCTCGACGATCTTTTCGAGGCCACGGCCATTTTCATTGAACAGATGGGAAAGCCCGTTCCCTTTTTTATCGACGAAGTTCACAATGAAGCTCCCCTCATCCTGAAACTGGAGGAGGTCGACTCCAGAGAAACTGCGCTGGAACTGGCCGGAAAGGATATTTTTCTGCGCCGGGAAGATATTGCTGAAGCGTCCCTGGAACAACCCTTTGACCTCAGCGCCCTGGAAGGCTTTCAGGTCGTTGACCGGACCGCAGGAGCCATAGGCCCCATCGAAGAAGTGGTTGAGCTGCCTCAGCAGCTGATGGCTATCGTGCAGTACGAAGGCCGCGAGGTCCTTATTCCGCTCAGCGATCAGCTCATCCTTTCGGTAGATGCCGACAACCAGCGGATCGAGATGGACCTGCCGGAGGGATTGCTGGAATTGTAGGTCATTGTTTCACCAGCCTTTTCGACCAGTGTTTGTCCCTACCGGTGGAAAGGTTGAGGTAGTAAACTCCTCTGGGCAACTGGCGGAGGTCTACTTTGGATAAGTTGTCCCCGATCCGGATGTTTTCGGGCCTTTGGAATACCCGGGCCCCCTTGGCGTCAAATAACTCCAGTTCGGCGCGGGTGTTATAGTTGCTTTTCACCCGAATGGCTATCTCCCATTCGGTAGTCCCTTCCAACAGCTCGAAGCTCAGTTCCTTTACCAGCAGGCGGGTTTTCACTATGGGCGAATATTCGTAGCCGCCTTCGTTGTCTAGCATTTTAATCCGGTATTGCAGTTGTTCATCGGGGAAGACATCCTTGTCGATGTAGAGGTAGGAAGCACTTTCTTCTGCCCGTCCCAGCGGCGCGATCCCGGCCAGCCGCTTGAAAGCTTTTCCGTTAACGGATCGCTCCACTTCATACCCGATGGACATGGACTCATAGGCGACATCCCAGCTCAGTTCGATGTATCCGGTAAAACTGGAGGCGTCCAGGTTGATGCGGCTGGCGCTGACCTTTTCGGCCCGGCCCTGTACCCAAGCCCCGAATGACCGGGGGGGCAGGCGCAGGAAAACGGCATTAGGGATAGAGTGGGTTGAATCGCGAAATACAGTTAACCTGGGGCTAAGGGAGGACCCGAGAATATCACTGAAATGGTCTCCATTTCGGAGGTTGGATCCGTTGACCTCGTGTATGGCCTCCAGTGTGTCCCTCCCGAAGTTGATGGCCACCAGTACGTCCTTGCCCCCACCGGTGCTGGCTTTCCCTGCCGGTGTGTTGGTGCCGTCTATCTGAAAGATCAGTACCCGGGTGCTGTCCGCCCCACTTTTTGCAGAATAATAGAAGGAGGCCTTATCCGTATTTCGGCGGTTGAGGTATTCGACCCCCGTAGAGCCGAAAATATATTCCCGGTGGGCTTTCATCCACTGGTTGATCTGGTCCTTCAGCGGTCGTTTCCCCGTATATTCCGGTAGTTCGGATTGCTCCCCGTAATAGTCGCCGTAGAATACAGTAGGAAGCCCCAACTGGTTATTGGAAAGAATATAAGCATAGGCTAGAGAGGGGTCGCCAATGGGGTCGTCCCAGTCTCCCCAGCGGTTATTCTGGTTTTTGTAGATGGGGTGGTTGGCCAGGGTCACGATATTGAAGCCGGAGATGGCGGATGCGTCGCGGATGCTCCTTTCAAAGACCAGCCGGGCGTCGTAGGTGCTGTCGGTGCAGGCCCGGCGGAGGGCTTCCCGCAAAGGGTAATCATAGACGCGAGGGTCGATTTCGGGGCGGGCGGCAGGGTTGAGGTAATAAACAGCCTCGGCGGCCCATTTCCCCAGGTTGGCCGGTTCGCTGGGATAGGGGAGAGCGACTACCACCAACTGGGGAAGTGTTCCGTTGACGAACATTTCGTTGATGTCCCTGGCAACGGCCTGTGCCTGAAGGCCCCCTTTGCGGTGCAGGCTAAAGGCCTTTACATTGAAGCGCTCCCCCAGGATGGCGGCCTGCTGGCCGAAAGAGAGGCTGTCGCCACCTACCATCAGTTCTGCGATCGGTTGGATGCCATTTTTCTGCAAGCTCTGCAGAAGGCGCCGAACCGTTTCAGGGCTATTGCTTTTCAGAGATGGAAGCCAGAGGTAGGAAAAGCCGGCATAGGACAATTCGGGGGCTTGCTGGTTCATTTGTTCTACCCAGAATTGCAGCGTCGCTGCGTCCACCTCCATATCCGGATCGTCTTCCGGGCAGCTCCAGTAACATCCCTGCATAATGAAGTCCTGGCTCTGAACCAGGAATGAGGGGAGGAGTACTAAAATCAAGGCTAACCAAACCAATCTTCCCATAAATACCTGAAATTGTATTGCTAGGCCACAAGAACAACAATTTAGAAAAATGTTTGGAAACCCTGTTGCATTTTTTGAAAATTAAGAAATTGCCAAAAATTGGCCTATGCTTTCCATTCTGATCCCCATATACAATTTTGATGTACGCGCTCTGGTTGAGGAACTACATTGCCAGGCACTGGCTCTGGACATTCCCGTTGAGATCCTTTGCTTTGACGATTTTTCGCAGCCGGCCTGGCGGACGATCAACCGGGAAGTAGAACGACTGGAACTGGTGAAATACCGGGAATTACCGGAAAATCAGGGCCGGGCGAGGATCAGGAACACGCTTGCCGATGCTGCCAGGGGCGCCCACCTCCTTTTTCTGGATTGCGATTCGGAAGTGCCCGATGAGGCCTACCTTCAACGATATGCAGCGCTTCTGGATGAAGAGCACCTCCTCTATGGTGGGCGTGCCTACCGGGCGGAGCCTCCGGACAGGCCCGAGCTCCTGTTGCACTGGAAATATGGCACCCGTCGGGAACAAATGCCTCCGGGCCGGCGCCGGCAATCCCCCTATCACCACTTCATGACCAATAATTTCCTCGTTCCGGCGGCCGTTTTTCAAAAAGTCCGCTTCGATGAGCGGCTCCTCGAGTATGGCCATGAAGATACCCTCTTCGGTATGGAAATGCGCAAGAACGGCGTGCCGGTGCACCACTTGGATAACCCTCTGGTCCATATTGGACTGGAATCCGCCCGGGCCTTTTTGGATAAAACGGCGAAAGGGGTGCACAACCTGGCCTTTCTGTACCGGTCGGGCACAGGAATAGAAACGCGGCTTACCCATTTCTACCAAAGGCTGAAACGAACGGGCCTGGCCTGGCCATTCAAACGTGTACTGGCCGCTCTGAGGCCGCTGTTGCTGCGCAACCTCCTGTCTCGCCGCCCGAGCCTTTTCTCTCTGGACCTGTATAAATTAGGCCTGCTGTTAGAAGAATTATGAGCTTCATTCGGCGCGTGCCGATTTTTTCGGCCCTTCCGCTGTGGGCGTCGATTAGGGGGCGGCCTCAAATCCTTGGCGGGAACACCTGTTGATAGAAGGCGAGCAGGTGTTGCTCCTCTTTTTCCCAGTTCAATACCTTTCCGGCTTTCCGGCAGTTATCCCGCACCTTTTCGTACAATACCCTGTCCTGGAGCAGCCGGTTCATCGCCTGGCCGATGGAGGTAGGGGACAACTCCTCCAGGAGCAGGAAAACGTTGTAATCTTCCTGCAGTGTAATGTATTCCGGGAAGGCCATATTGATAGAAGGCACTCCGGCCTGAATGTAGTCGAAAGCTTTATTGGCCAGTGAGTAGTAGTAGCTCAAACCCCGGTTTTCGAGCAGGTTGAGGCCGAGGTATGCCCGTGGGGTGAGCGCTTGCAATTCTGCCGGCGCCAGAAACCCCAGAAACCGCACTTTGGCTTCCAGCCCCTGCTGCTCCACCTGGGTTCTCAGGCTTGCCGACAAGTCGCCCTCCCCGGCGAGCCAAAGCTCCGCACCTTCTACCTCCCGCATCGCCTCGATGGCGTGCTCCAGGCCCCGGCCTTCATTCAAAGCCCCCTGGTACAAAATAACGCGCCTGCCGGACGGCGGTTGCTCTGCCTGTTCCAGGCTGGGCAAGGACAGGGGCACATTGCGGATTACAGAGAAAGGAGTGCCATAGCGTTCCTCGAGCAGCCGGGCGAGCCCTTGGCCAACGGTATATGCATATTTCAGCCGGGGAATTGTAAAGCGGGCTACTGCCTCCCAGATGTGCTTCACCACAGGACGGCGCACCACCTCCGGCACCTCCGTGAAGTACTCATGGGCGTCGTAGACGCAGGCCTTTCCTTTGAGGCGGCCGGCCAGAAAGCCGGGCAGGATGGTATCCAGGTCGACGGAGCACACCACATCAAAGGGGGTGGCCAGCAGGAAAAAAAACAGACGGAGGTTGTATTCCAGGTAGAAGAGCTTGCCTTTTTCGAAGAAACAGGACAGGCGCTTCTGCCGGAAAGGCTCTCCCTTCAAGGGGCGGGAGGCCGGGCGTTTGCGCCCCACCAGCCACACCTCATACCCCGCCCGGGCCAGGCTCGTGCAGATGCGGATCATGCGCTGGTCGTAGGTAAGGTCATTGGTGACGGTGCAGAGGATGCGGGGCATATTGGACCGAAGATAAGGTTTTTAGTTGCCTTTCTGGTGCAACCTGCAGTCCAATTTCAGGGACAAATGTCCTACCTGCCTCCCTGAACTTTAGCGTATTTTATGGAACAAAGTTCACACAAGCCGAAAATTCATGAAAAAGCTATTAGTGCTTCCAATCCTTGCCTTACAGA
The DNA here is from genome assembly GCA_020636405.1 of Lewinellaceae bacterium. Taxonomy (GTDB): domain Bacteria; phylum Bacteroidota; class Bacteroidia; order Chitinophagales; family Saprospiraceae; genus JACJXW01. Next base: position 2,939,773 of record JACJXW010000004.1, read on the forward strand.
AATACCTATTTGCCTTGCCACACCAGCTTCCCCCCCTGTTGCCCCAAAAAACCTTCATCGAGCAGGTACTCCAGCGCTTTGAGTACCTGCTCCTGCCGGTTGGGGGCAAAAGACTCGACGATCTGTTCCAGTGCCAGGGGTTCTTCCTTTAGTAACAACTTTATTTTTTCCTTGTATCGTTCAAATTCCGTGGAGGAAACTTCAGTGCTGGTGCGGCCCGTGCATACATCGCAGATCCCGCATTTAGGGGCGCTGGTTTCTCCGAAGTAGGCCAGCAACTGCTGGCTGCGGCACACGGGGGTTTCAGCGTAGGCGATGGCGGCCTGGATACGTTCGTAGTGCCGGTTTTTTCGAAAATTATACAAATTGCGGTCGATCAGCAGGTTGTCGGCATCTACCCGCTCCTTGATGAAAATGACCTGGGGCGTATCCTTTTGGGGCTGATATTCGACAATACCATCCGATGCCAGTTTTTGGAGGGCATTGCGCAAGGTCGCCGCCGGCATTTTCAGGAAGCGGGCCAGCTGGCTTTCCCGCAGGTTGATCGGGTGGTTGAACGCCCCCTGGTAGGTGCGTAGGATAGCCTTGAGCAGGCGGTCCATTTTGGGGTGGCGGAGCTGGTAGTCGTAGAGCGCGTCTTTGGAAACCTTGATCATGAGGCTGGAAGGGACGAAAACAGCATCAGTGAGCACGATCCAGCCGGCTTGCTCCAGAATTTTCAGGCAATTATAGGACAGTACGATGTCTGCCTGGAAATTGCGGGCAAATTCGACAATCTCGAAGTCGAAAGCCTGCCCTTCGCCGCTGCCCACTGCCAGCTGGAAATAACTGCCCAGCGCCCGATAAATGCGCCTTACTTCGCTCAGCTCCGGGAATGACAATTCGAACTGCCGCTCCAGGTTTATCCGGTCGGTATCGTTGTAGAGTAATACGGCATAGGACTTTTTCCCATCTCTGCCTGCCCTTCCGGCCTCCTGAAAGTAAGCCTCCAGGCTGTCGGGCATTTCCATATGGGCAACCACCCGTACATCCGCTTTATCAATGCCCATCCCGAATGCATTGGTGCTGATGATCACTCTTTTTTTGCCGGCCATCCAGGCGTCTTGCTTTTGGGAGCGTTCCTCGGCATCCAGGCCGGCGTGGTAGTAATCGGCGCTGATGCCCTGGCGTTGAAGGTAGCCGGCAATTTCCTTCGTGCGGCGCCGGTTGCGGACGTACACAATGCCCGATCCGCCAACCCGGCGCAAAATGTCTAGCAGTTTTTTTAGCTTGTCCTCTTCGTGCAGGACCGAGTAGGAGAGGTTGCCGCGCACAAAGCTCTTCTGTAGCAGGTTCTCCTGGCGGAAAGCCAGTTTTTCCTGGATATCCTTGACCACTTCCGGCGTTGCCGTTGCCGTAAGGGCCAGAATGGGGACTTCGGGCACCAACTCCCGCACTTCGGCGATTTGCAGATAGGGCGGGCGAAAATCATACCCCCATTGGGAGACGCAGTGCGCTTCGTCTACGGCCAGCAGGTTGACGTCCATTTTCTGAATGCGCGTTCTGGCCAGCTCGGTCGTGAGCCGTTCGGGCGAGAGGTACAACAGTTTGATATTGCCGTAGATGCAGTTGTCGAGGATGCGGTCAATGTCCCGGTAGTGCATGCCGGAGTACACTGCCGCTGCCGGGATATTGCGCTTTTGGAGGTTTTCCACCTGGTCTTTCATCAAGGCAATGAGGGGCGATACGACAATGCAGATCCCTTTGCGGCACAGGGCCGGCACCTGATAGCAAATGGATTTCCCTCCTCCTGTAGGCATGAGGGCCAGCGTGTCCTGCCCGTCCAGTACCGAACGGATGATGTCTTCCTGCAACGGGCGGAAGCTATCGTATCCCCAGTACTGCCGTAGTATGTCAAGAGGCGTTTTCTTCAATGGATATCAATTTGTCCATCGGAAAGATAAAGAACGGTGGGGAGAGTGCAAAGGAGGGATTCGTATAATCGGGATTCGGACAGACCCCTCCTGCCACGAATCCCGAATCCCCGAATCCACGAATCACGAATCCCGAATCCACGAATCCACGAATCCCGAATCCACGAATCCCGAATCCCGAATCCCGAATCAAATGATCGTCGAAACCTTCTGTTGAAGTTTGTCTTCCCGGACCAGGATCTGCTCATTGGGGTCTGTCACCAGGTGTGCCACGAGGTCTCCGATCTGCGAACACCCGTAGGCCACGGAAGGCTGCAGTTCCGGGGTGCCGATACCCTTTTCGAGGATGTGCTGAATGGCCAGGCGGATAGCCTTGGCCGCATCCGTTAAGCCGAGGCTTTCCACCAGCATGGCTGCTGAGAGTATGGCCGCCATGGGGTTGGCAATATCCTGGCCGGCAGCCTGGGGGTAAGAGCCGTGGATCGGTTCAAACAGGGAAGTATGTACGCCGATAGAGGCCGAGGGCAGCAGTCCCATCGAGCCGGCCAGGACGCTGGCCTCATCGGAGAGGATATCGCCGAACATATTGGACGTGAGCATGACATCGAACTGCCGCGGGTTCTGGATCAGTTGCATGGCAGCATTGTCCACGAACATGTAGTCCAGTTCCACTCCGGGATAATCCTTGGCCATCTCTTTGACCGTCTGCCGCCAAAGGCGGGAGGTTTCCATCACATTGGCCTTGTCGACCAGGGTTACCTTTCCCCGGCGCAGCAGAGCTTGTTCGAAGGCTAGTTTGGCAATGCGCTGGATTTCCTCCACGTGGTAAGTGCAGGTATCGAAGGCCTGCTTGCCATCGGCGGAGGTCCCTTTTTCACCGAAGTAAATGCCGCCGGTCAGTTCCCGGTATATGACGAGGTCGACCCCTTTTACGCGGTCTTCGCGCAAAGGGGAGAGGTGAAGCAGGCGCTCGTAGGTAGTCACCGGGCGGATATTGGCGTAAAGCCCCAGTTCTTTGCGCAGGCGGAGCAACCCTTGTTCCGGGCGCACTTTCGCCTTGGGGTCGTTGTCGTATTTGGGGTCGCCGATGGCGCCAAAAAGGATGGCATCCGCGTTGAGGCAGGCTTCCAGCGTAATGTCCGGAAGCGGGTTCCCCGTCCGGTCGATGGCAACGGCGCCGACGTCGGCAAAGCAGTATTCGAAATAGCCGCCAAAGCGCTCCGCGATGGCGTCCATCACTTTAATGGCCTGATTGGTGACTTCCGGGCCGATGCCGTCCCCTGCCAGTACAGCGATCTTTGTCTTTTTGATAGATGTCATGGGAGTTTGAGATTTTTAATTTTTGATTTACGAATCACGGGTCACGATTTACGAATCACCAATCACGAATCACGAGTCACGATTTACGAATCACGAATCACGAGTCACGATTTACGAATCACGAATCACGAGTCACGATTTACGAGTCACGAATCACGAGTCACGAGTCACGAATCACGAGTCACGAATCACGAGTCACGAATCACGAATCACCAATCACCAATCACGGCTGTGCTCGAATGCCTCGATCTTATCGCGCAGGCTCAACAGGAAGTCAATATCGTCGTATCCATTGAGCATACACATTTTTTTATAGGGGTCGATATCGAAGCCGGTGGATTGGCTGGTGGCCAGAATGGTAAACTGTTGCGCTTCGAGGTCAACCAGAAATTCCGTTTTTGGATCCGATTCGATGGCCGAGAAGATGTCCTGCAAGAAAGATTCCGGAACCTGTAAGGGGAGCAGGCCATTATTCAGGGCATTCCCGCGGAAAATATCGGCAAAAAAACTGGAGACCACAACCCGGAAGCCATAGTCGTGCAAGGCCCAGGCCGCATGCTCCCGGCTGGAACCGCAGCCGAAGTTCCGCCCGGCAACCAGTATCTGCCCTCCGTAGATGGGGTTGTTGAGGATAAAGCCTTCGCGGGGTGCGCCGTTGGGCTCATAGCGCCAGTCCCGGAACAAATTGTCGCCAAAGCCCTCGCGGGTTGTCGCCTTGAGGAAACGGGCCGGGATGATCTGGTCGGTATCGACCTCCTCTATCGGTAACGGAACGGCGGCAGAGCGCAGTTTTTGAAATTTCTCCATCGTGTTTCTCTAGTTCAAATAGTAAGGTCCTTCTCTCACCATCAAAAATCAAACATCAAACATCGCAAATCAAACATCAAACATCAAACATCCAACACTTCCCGCACATCCACAATCTTACCGGCGATGGCCGTTGCTGCCGCCATAAGTGGGCTGGCCAGGATGGTACGGGCTCCGGGCCCCTGCCGCCCCTCGAAATTCCGGTTGGAAGTCGACACGCAGTATTCCCCATTGGGCACTTTGTCTTCATTCATCCCCAGGCAGGCCGAACATCCGGGTTCGCGGAAGTCGAAACCGGCTTCCCGGAAGACCTGATCCAACCCCTCTTCTCTGGCTTGCTTTTCGACCTGTTTGGAGCCGGGAACCACCATGACGTTCACATTGTCCGCTTTTTGTTTCCCTTTGACGAAGGCGGCGGCAATGCGCAGGTCCTCGATCCGGGAATTGGTGCAGCTGCCAATGAAAACGTAGTTGACCGGCTGGCCTTCCAGTTTCTGGCCAGGCTTTAGGCCCATATAATTCAGTGATTTGAGGAACGTATTGGAATTGCCGGTTGCCGGCGGTTCGGGTATCGACTGGCTGATGCCCATGCCCATGCCCGGATTGGTGCCATAGGTGACCATCGGTTCGATGTCTTCGGCCCGGAAGAAATACTCCTGGTCGAAGTGGGCGTCTTCGTCCGAATACAAGGTTTTCCAATAGGCAGCAGCCTCTTCGAAGGCGGCGCCTTCAGGGGCGAATTCCCTTCCCCGCACGTATTCAATGGCCTTTTCATCCGGAGCGATCAGGCCGCCGCGGGCGCCCATTTCGATGCTCATGTTGCAGATGGTCATCCGGGCTTCCATAGAAAGTGAACGGATGGCGGACCCCGCGTATTCTACGAAGTGGCCGGTGCCTCCGCTGGCGGAAAGCTGGGAGATGATGTACAGGATGATGTCTTTGCTGAGTACCCCCGGCTGCAGTTGGCCGTCGACGGTGATGCGCATGCGCTTGGGCTTTTTCTGGAGCAGGCACTGGGTGGCGAATACTTGTTCCACCTGGCTGGTACCGATGCCAAAGGCGATGCATCCGAATGCCCCGTGGGTGGAGGTGTGGCTGTCCCCGCAAACGATCGTCATGCCCGGTTGGGTCAGCCCCAGCTCCGGCCCGATCACATGGACGATGCCCTGGTAGGGGTGCCCCAGGCCATAGAGCCGGATACCGAATGCTTCGCAGTTTTCCGTCAGCTTATCTACCTGAAAACGGGAGAGTTCTTCCTGGATAGGCAGGTGTTGGCCCCGGGTAGGTACGTTGTGGTCGGCAGTGGCTACCGTTCTTTCGGTTCGAAAAACGGGAATGCCCCGCTGTCGCAGGCCGTCGAATGCCTGTGGGCTGGTAACTTCATGGATGAAATGCCGGTCGATATACAGTACGTCGATCCCTCCTTCTACCTGATGGGCCACGTGGGCGTCCCAGATTTTGTCAAACAATGTCTTACCCATGGTTTTGGTTGATTGGTTGATTGGTTGACAACGCTGATTGGGCTAGCCTAACTTAATCAAGCTGATCAACCCGATCAACAAAATCAGCTAATCAACTAAACTACTACTTTTTGTACGGTTTTCTTTATGATCTGTTGCAGGTCACTATCCTCGACCTCTTTTTTGCGGTCGGCAACTTCGAGGAAATGGGCATAGACCACATCCAGTTCATTTTTGGTCAGGTTGTAGCCGATATTTTTAGCGCGGTAGGCGATGGCGGCTCTGCCGCTGCGTGCCGTAAGTACGATTTTGGAATGGTCTACGCCGACTTCCAATGGGTCGATGATCTCGTAGGTGTCTCTGCGTTTGATCACCCCATCCTGGTGAATGCCGGAGGAGTGGGCAAAGGCATTGGCGCCAACGATGGCCTTGTTGGGCTGTACGGGCATGCCCATGCGTTCGGAAACCAGCCGGCTGGTGGAATAGATGAGCTTGGTATTGATGTTGTTCGTAAGGTTCAGGTAGGGGTGCTGGCGCATGATCATCACTACTTCTTCCAGTGAGGTGTTACCGGCCCGTTCGCCGATGCCGTTGATGGTGCACTCGATCTGCCGGGCGCCGTTCTGCACGCCGGCGATGGAGTTGGCCGTGGCCAGCCCCAGGTCGTTGTGGCAATGGGTAGATAAAATCGCCTTATCTATGCCCTTGACGTTTTCCTGCAGGAAGCGGATCTTGGCGCCATACTCGTCGGGGAGGCAGTAACCGGTAGTATCCGGTATATTTAACACGGTGGCCCCGGCTTTGATCACGGCTTCCAGGACGCGGGCGAGATACTCGTTATCGGTCCGGCCGGCATCTTCGGCGTAGAATTCAACATCCTCTACGAAGCGCTTGGCGAAGCGCACTGCGGACACTGCCAATTCCAGGATTTTTTCCCGGTTGCTGCGCAGTTTATAGGTGATGTGAGAATCGGAAGTACCGATGCCGGTATGGATTCGGGGATGGCGGGCCTTGCGGAGGGCCTGGGCCGCTACCTCAATGTCTTTTTCTACAGCCCGGGAGAGGCCGCAAACGATAGGAGTGGAGACCGCCTGGCAGATGGCCTCGACGGACTGGAAGTCTCCGGGGCTGGAAACAGGGAAGCCTGCCTCAATAATATCTACCCCCAGGGCTTCGAGTTGCCGGGCTATTTCTACTTTCTGATCGGTGTTCAATTTGCATCCCGGTACCTGCTCGCCGTCGCGCAACGTGGTGTCAAAGATGAATACTTGCTTATCTGCCATGGCCAATTGCTTTTTTTATAAATAAGTGTAGCTTTGCTTATTTGGCGATCCTTAAAAAACAAATTCCCTGATTTTGGATGGTGGCCAGGGCTGGAAGCCTTTCAAGGCTGAAGCCGCAAAATCTCAAATCAGGGAACTTGTTTTTTAATCGCTGTTTAAGTTATGGCAAAGCCTAGCCGCCAAATATATCTGGATAGCGCATGGGTGAAAAGTCAAATTAGTGGATTAATACAAGATGGCAAGTAGTTGTTCTCTTTCCTAACTTTATGCTCTTCAGTGCGTTATCGTAAATATAATTACAATGCCCAAGCAGAAAACAGATGACCTCATTCAGTTGGTTCGTTCCCTGACCAGGGCAGAAAAGCGCCACTTCCGGCTGTTCGTGCGGCGGAATCAGGCTTCCGATGATATTCTTTTTCTCCAGCTTTTCGATTTCCTGGATAAGCACAAGGAATACGACGAGGCGCTGATCCTGAAAAAACTCCCGGGCATCAAAAAACGGCAATTGTCCAACCTCAAAGCCCACCTGTACAAACAGCTGCTGATCAGCCTACGCCTGGTCAATGCCAGCCACAATGAGGACATTCAGCTGCGGGAAATGATCGACTACGCCCGCGTATTATATAATAAAGGTTTGTACAGGCAGAGCCTCGATATCCTGGATAAGGCCAAAGGTAAAGCCTACGAGGGGCTGTTTTACGCCCTGGCCCTGGAGATCGTCGAATTTGAAAAACACATCGAAGGGCAGTACATTACCCGAAGTATCGAGGGGCGTGCCGATGAACTGGCAGCAGAGGCTCTCCATCTGCACGATACCATCGACAACATCAACCTGTATTCAAATCTCGCCCTGCAGCTGTATGGGTTGTACCTCAAGATGGGGTACGTCCGCAACCAGAATGACTACGAGCTGGTCAAGCAGTTCTTCCAGTCTCACTTACCGGATATTGATTTTCAACAGCTTGACTTCTTCGGTAAAGTGTACTATTGCCAGGCGCAGGTGTGGTATTACCACATCACCCAGGATTTCCCCATGTGTTACCGCCATGCTCAAAAGTGGGTGGAGTTGTTCCGGGAAAAGCCGGAACTCATAAGCACCTATGCCCCGCTTTACCTCAAAGGAATGCACAACCTGCTCAATGCCCTGTTCAATACCCTGCAATACCAGAAATTCATCGATGAACTGGAAGAGTTGGATCGCTTCCCCGAAGTGTATGATATCAGCCAGGTCAAGAACATTGAGGGGCTCTTCTACCTGTTCAAGTATATACATTCCATCAAAAAGCACTTCCTGGAGGGGACGTTCACGGAAGGGCTCCAACTCATCCCCGGCCTGGTAAAGACGATCGAAGAAGATACTTATAACTGGGACGACCACCGCATCCTGGTCTTTTACTACCGCATTGCCTGCCTCTATTTCGGCAGCGGCGACAATGAATCGGCCATTGACTACCTCAATCTGATCATCAACCAGAAAAACCCGGACTACCGGGAAGACATTCAGTGCTTCGCCCGTATCCTCAACCTGATTGCTCACTTTGAGCTGGGCAACTCCCAACTGGTCGAATATCAGGTCAAGTCCGTTTATCGGTTCCTTTTAAAAATGGAGGACCTCCACGCTGTGCAGCGTGAGATATTCCGCTTTTTGCGGAAAATACCCCGTATTCAGGAAGAAGAATTGAAGAACGAATTCATCAGCCTCAGGAACAAGCTGGCAGAACAGGAGGGAGGGCCCTACGAGCGTCGCCCATTCCTCTATCTGGATATCATTTCCTGGCTGGAATCCAAGATCGAGGACAAACCGGTGCAGGAGATTATCCGCCGGAAGTTTGAGGCCCGTCAAATGCGCGTAAGGCCTTTAGATACTTGACTTTGGGCTCCATTCCCAAAAAATACCCCCAATAGGGTATATAAATAATTAACATGAAAAAAAACGAAATTATTTCGAGCTTAAAAGTTGGGATTTAAAAGCCAAAAAACTACTTTTGTCTGGTAATTAAAATGATCCCATGAAGAACAGAAGTCCTAAAAAGCGACCACTGACCTTTCCTTTATACCCCACATACTCGTTCTTTATAACATATCAGTTTCCGGGAAAACTACGCTTTAAATGCGATAGGGCCAAGTGATTTTTTACCTTGATGTCCTTTTGCTTTAAAGCTTTACCTTTTGGATAGAACTCCATTGATATATAAGGCGCATAAAAGATGCGGCCTTCAGTTGACTTTGTGGATAAGAATTCGTTTTTCTATTTTAAATGACGACCTATAACAAACCAAATGGCTGGTTAGCGCATGCCCTGGCGGCGCGCATGCCGGCCGATAGCAACTTGACCTAATTCTTTTTTACATAACCTATTTTTAAGCAAATTGTGATCTTATGGAAAGAACGAATTTTACTTTCGTTTCCCCCTCCCTTTGGCTTAAGACGCTAACCATGGTTTTTGTCTTCGGCTTTTGGGGAGCCCAGCAATCGTTCGGACAGTGTACCGGCGATGTATGGGCGCCTGTCATCGTATATCCTTCCCAGGATATCGTTGTAAACCTGGACCCCTGCGACCCAGACCCAGCGGTTGTGTTTTTTGAAGTCACCGTAACAGACGACTGTGATGGCGAACACTTCCCTGGTTCCAGCGTAGTCCCCGGTTCTGAATATACTGTTACGGCCTCCTCTGGCGGCAACCCTACTACAGTATTTTCGATCGGTGGCGACCGCTTCATGGGCGTTTTCGGCCCGGGTATGTACCAGATCGTTATCTCTGCGGAAGATGCCGCCGGCAACTTCCGGGATGAGGACTTCTTTGTGATCGTTTCGCAAGACGACGCACCTCCGACCAACCTGCTATGTAACACCAACGTTAACGCTACGCTGAACGGCGACTGCCAGCGCTTCATTACCGCCGATATGGTATTGGAAGGCGATTTCGGTTGCGCCAATGAGTCGGACTTCCGCGTGAACATCGTCAACGACGACGACCCGACCAACGGCAACATCCTCGACGGCTGCGGCCAGTTCATCTACGAGGTGACCTACGTCGGCCCCTCCCTGACCGGTACGCCGCAGGGTGGCGCTCAGACGACGGTGACCGTCAACGGCTTTACCGGCGCATTCGCTGAGGCCAACTGGACGAAGCAGGAGGACGCTACCGGCGTTACTTCTGACGTTACCTTCACTTCTTCCACACTGACGATAGAGAGTTATGATGCCTCGGCTACCGGCGCTACAATCGCAATTCCTGCCGATGGGGACTTAAGTTTCGATTGGCAGTATCTGCTGGGCGATTATAGCTCTTCAGGTTTCATCTATGACGAATTCTTCGTTACGATAGTATTGGTCTCTAATGGATCGATGACTACCCTGGCTGAAGTATCTGGCACTACGAGCCCTCCGGGCCCGGTACCTGCTCCTTTTACCGGCACGGTCGATGTGTCTGTTTCAGCCGGTGACGTCCTGGCCATCATTATTAATGATGATGCGGTTTCGCCGATCATTACCCCTCAGGTATCTAATGTGGCCACTATCAGCAACTTCACCTTCTCCACCGTTGGCGACGCCGACCCGAACGCACCGAGCTTCCCGTTCTTCAACTTTGAAGACTGCTGGGGCTACATCACCGGCGAAGACAAGGCAGCACCTGACCTGGACTGCCCGTCGAACACTTCTACCGGCGCAACAGTCTTTGACTGCTACACCACCACCGGTACGCTGGAAGCGGGCGACCTTCAAATGGACCCGACGAACTTCTCTTGCTTCCTCGATGGAGGCGGCACGACGTCGAGCATCGATGCAGGCCAGCACTACTACGACCTGATCCCGTTCCAGGTAGACCGCACGGACTACTATACTATCCTGGTATCTGACGACTTTGGCTCTACGATTGACGAGAGCGCCATTGCGATCTTCGCCGGCGGCTACTCTCCGTCGAACCCCTGCGAGAACATCATCGCGTTCACGGATGAGCCGATCGACGACGTTGTTCCGCCGCTGGCCAACGACGAGCCGTTCCTTCGCCTGAGCCTTCCGCTGATCGCCGGGCAGACGTACTACCTGTGGATTACGTCTGACGACGATATTGCCGGCCCTGCCGGTTCTGGCGATTACACGGTAGATATCTGCCCCGACGGCGACGGCCGGGTAGGCCTGTTCCAGTCCTCTACGGTACTGAACCCGCTGACGTGGGAGCCGATGGTGATCACCAACAACCAGCTGTGGCCGCGCCGCGACGTAGCCGCTACGCTGGACCTGTACTGCGGTGACTTTGACCTGATCTTCAACAACCCTGCCAGCCTGGCCATCACGGGCGCTGCTACTGCAACGGACAACTGTGATGACAACGTGAGCATCAGCTTTGTTGACACCTATACTTCCGCCGGCGACTGTGCGCCGATCATCATCACGCGTACATTCACGGCTGTTGACGACAAAGGCAACACGAGCACGTGCACGCAAACGATCACGCTGAACCGCCCGGACGACCTGGACGTAGAATTCCCTGCACGTACGGTTCCGATCGAGTGCGACGAGCAGTTCGCTACGCTGCCCAACGGCAACCCGCACCCGAGCGTATCGGGCTACCCGTTCATCGTAACGGTAAGCGGTATTTTTGACCTTGCCGACGACTACTGCAACATCGGCGCGAGCTTTGTAGACCGCGCCCCGGTTAACGTCTGTGCCGGCGCGTTCAAGTTCGTGCGCGACTGGACGGTGATCGACTGGTGCGACGGTGACAACATCGCCGTTGACGCACAGGTGATCAAAGTAGGGGACTACACTGCCCCGGCAGTTACCTGCCCTGCCCAGACGGTATACTCGACCAGCCCGTTCTCCTGCACCGGCAGCTTCTCTGTGCCGCTGCCGACGGTAACGGACAACTGCTCTGAGTACGAAGTACACACGGAGATCGTAACAGAAGTAGAAGTAGAAGTAACGAACCAGTACGGCATCGTTACCGGCACGCGCACGGATACGGTAGTTGTCCGCGTAATTGCGTGGAACGCCCCGACGCGCCTGGTAAGCGGCATCCCTGCCGGCAACCACTACTTCCGCTATACAGTAGAGGACGACTGCGGCAATACGACGGTTAAATACTGCCCGTTCACGGTAGCGGACCTGATCGAGCCGACGGCTTCTTGTGACGACAACCTGCATGTATCCATCGGCGGTGGCGATGCCAGCTACGTAGGGCCTCTGGCCAACGTACGCACGCGCCTTTACGCTACGGACATCAATGAAGGTTCGAACGACAACTGTGCCATCGACCGGATCGAAGTGCGCCGTAACAAGTTCAACATCCTGACTTACAACTGCGGCAGCGGCTTCTCCAACTGGGGCCCGTATGTAGACTTCTTCTGCTGTGACGTAGGCGAAACGATCACGATCGAGATGCGCGTCATCGACAAGGCCGGCAACATCAACACCTGCTGGCTGGACATCGTACCGGAAGAGAAGGCCCGCCCGTACTGCTACGCGCCGGCTCCGAGAAGCGTTGCCTGCGATGCACTGCCCTACAGCTTTGACCCGCTGGATACACTTCAGCTGCAGCAGCTGTTCGGCGATGCTACCTCTGAGGACAACTGCGGTTCTTACGAGCGCGAACTGCCGCCGGTACCGGACCTGGAGTGTGGCTCCGGCACGGTTATCCGCCGCTTCCGCGCCATCGACGTGAACGGCAACGAGAGCGTGAACTTCTGCCAGCAGGTGATCACGATCACGGAGGTACACAACTTTGAGATCAAGTTCCCGGCGGATGCTGAGGCCGTATGCGGCGTAGCAGACCCGGATAGCGTAATTTACGAAGAGATCGGCTGCGACCTGTTGGCCGTGAACCATACCGACGAGTTCTTCTCCGCCTCCGGAGACGAGTGCTACAAGATCTTCCGCAAGTGGAAGGTGATCAACTGGTGCCAGTATGACGGGCAGGATGACCAGCCGCTGGTTATCGGCCGCGATGAGGACTGCGACGGCGCCCCTGGCGACGAAGCAGTATGGGTACTGCACCGCCCGGGCGGGTTTAACTACATCGACCGCGATGACGACGAGACCGAGCCGAACAACGTACCGCTGGCCTTCCAGAACATCTGCAACGGCATCGATGACTTCTGGCGCAAGGTGGACTACGATGGCGGTTACTACCAGTACACTCAGATCATCAAGGTATACGACGACATCGACCCGGAGATCAGCTCCACGCCTGAGGACTTCTGCTCTTACGACAACGTAACGTGCACCGGCCTGGTGAACCTGGACTTCCAGATCGACGAGAACTGTACTCCGGACGACCTGACGATCAAGGTATTCCTGGATGCCGGCGCTGACGGCACGATCGACTTCAACCTTCAGGACCTGACGGATGGAGCGTTTGACGACTTCACGCTGACGGGCACCTATCCGGACTATACGCTGAGCGGGCGCTTCCCGATCGGCTGCCACGCCTTCGAAGTACACGTAGAAGATGGCTGCGGCAACGTGAACAGCGAGCTGCTGGACTTCTGTGTGGTAGACTGCAAGGCGCCGTCGCCGGTATGCATCAACGGCCTGGCTATCGAGCTGATGCCGGTAGACCTGAATGGGGACGATGTACCGGATGAAGGCCGCATGGCGATCTGGGCGAGCGACTTTGTAGTATCGCCGATGGGCGACTGCACGGGCCCTGTGAAGTACTCGATCAACCGCGCGGGCGATGCGCCGAACGTAGACTCTACGGGCATCGTACTGACGTGCGCCGACACGGGCACGCTGGTGGTTGAGATCTGGGCATACGACGGAGCTGGCAACAGCGACTTCTGCGAGACCTACATCCTGGTACAGGACAACATGAACCTGTGCGGCCCTGGCCCGCTGACGGTAGGGGCTTCGGGTGCGATCAACACCGAGGAAGACATGGCAGTGCAGAATGTAGAGGTGAGCCTGTCCGGACAGACAAGCATGACGATGGCCACGGCAGCGGATGGCGAATACGAGTTTGCCGGCCTGCAGGAAGGCTATGACTATACGGTTACGCCGCAGTTGAACTCGAACTACCTCAACGGGGTATCGACGTTCGACCTGGTACTGATCAGCAAGCACATCCTGGGCGTGCAGCCGCTGGGCAGCCCGTACAAGATGATCGCCGCCGACGTGAACAACAGCAAGTCGATCACGACGCTTGACCTGATCCAGCTGCGCAAGCTGATCCTGTCGATCGACACGGAGTTCGGCAACAACACGAGCTGGCGCTTTGTGGAAGCTGCCTACCAGTTCCCGAATGCATCGAACCCATGGTTTGAGGAGTTCCCCGAAGTGGTGAACATCAACAACCTTCCGGGCACGGGCATCAACGGAGCGGACTTTGTGGCTGTGAAGATTGGCGATGTGAACGGCGATGCGGAGGCCAACGCCCTGATGGGTGTTAGTGGCCGTACGTTTGCCGGCACGTTTGCCCTGAATGTAGAAGAAGCTGAGGTGAAGGCCGGCGGTGAGTACACTGTAGCGTTCACGGCAGCTGACGTTGCTTCCATCGAAGGCTACCAGGCCACGCTGGTGTTCGACAACAGCGCCCTGGAACTGGTAGACATTATCAGTGGAGTAGCTACCGAGGAGAACTTCGGCCTGGCGTACGCCAGCGAAGGGCTCATCACCACGAGCTGGAACGGCAAGGCAGCGGACAACAGCGTGATGTTCAGCCTGGTATTCCGCGCTAAGGCGGATGCACAGCTGAGCGAATTGCTGAGCGCCAGCTCCCGGGTCACGAAGGCGGAAGCCTACCGCACCAATGGAGACTACCAGGGCGTAGCGGTAACGTTCTCGGGCAAGGCTGCCACGGCAGCGAGCTTCGAGCTGTACCAGAACACGCCGAACCCGTTCAAGGGTGAGACGCTGGTGGGCTTCAACCTGCCGGTTGACGACACGGTAACGCTGACGGTAAGCGACGTAACGGGCAGAGTACTGAAGCTGGTCCGCGTGGACGGCGTTAAGGGTTACAACAACGTAGTGTTGAACTCTAACGACCTGCCGGCGGCCGGAGTACTGTACTACACCGTTGAGACGTCTGAATACACTGCTACCAAGAAGATGATTATCATCGAATAATCAGCTTCCGATAGCGGAATAGAATAAAAGGCTGGGCAGCCCTTCGGGGTTGCCCAGCCTTTTTTATTGAGTCGGTGATTGAGATTGGGCTTATTAATACGGATAGTAGTATTTTAAGGGCGAGAGGTATTTTATCCTGCCGGATGAAAGGACTTGCACGATTAATTTACGGGGATAGAATAGATCTGGTGCCCCTTATAAAAAGAAGACACAAAGAAAACAGGAGGGAGAGATCAGTATTCGCCCATGCCTTGTTCTCCTTTGAAGTCGCTTTGGGCGATGTGAAGGATCAGGATACCAGCGATGATCATGACGAGTTTGGCTACAAAGCCAAATAACCGGCCAAAGGAGTCAAGCCAGGTTAAAAAAGAGAATTGTACACCTACCAGGCTTAGTACGATGGATAAGAAGCCTAGTGCTGCCAAAAGGAAGCCAAGAAGAGAGAATATGCCTTTGTTCATAAGTTTTTGGATAAAACATTCCTGAAAAGTGATAGTTTAGAATGATAGGGATTATCCAAAAGGTAAAGATTTTATTTTATTGAGGAATACTTTTACAAAGGTGTGTAAAATGGAAATGCGGTTTTGAATAATTTGTGCCGCGTTGATTTTTTGCCACATCTGCCTAAATTTGCGGAGTGGCCCCTCAGAAACAGTCCCATAAAGTTCTAACCGTCCATGGTCAAATTAATAGAATGCCCTAGGGATGCGATGCAGGGCATTAAAGAATTCATCCCAACGGAAAGGAAAGCTGCCTATATAAATAAGCTACTGAAAGCCAACTTTGACACTATTGATTTCGGTAGTTTCGTCTCCCCCAAAGCTATTCCTCAAATGAAGGATACTGCGGAGGTGTTGTCCCTGCTTGACCTTAGCGGCACCCGATCCAGGTTGCTTGCCATTGTCGCCAACCAACGGGGAGCCAATGATGCTGTTCAATTTGATGAGATCACCTACCTGGGATATCCCTTTTCCATTTCGGAGACTTTCCAATTGCGAAATACCAACGCCACTATCGAGGAATCAGTAGACAGAGTAGAACAGATTCAGGAAATTTGTGTAGCGCATGGCAAACAACTTGTTGTATACATTTCCATGGGTTTTGGCAATCCGTATGGAGATCCCTGGAATGTAGAGATTGTCCAGCGATGGGCAAATCGGCTGGTAGAGATGGGGATCAAAATCCTTCAGTTGTCGGACACTATAGGAGTGGCCAGCCCGGAGAGTATCAGCTATCTGTTCAGCAACCTGATCCCCGCCTATCCGGACATTGAATTGGGTGCTCATTTTCATACGGTTCCGAGTAAATGGAAAGAAAAGGTAGCCACGGCATACCAAAATGGGTGCCGGCGGTTTGACGGTGCGATAAAGGGATACGGGGGCTGCCCCATGGCCAAGGATGACCTTACCGGGAATATGCCGACAGAGCAGATGTTGTTCTATTTTCTGGACGAAGGCGTGGAGACGGGAATAAACACCGAGGCTTTTCAGGAAGCCATGGCACTGGCCGGGTCCGTATTTCCGGAACATTAAAAAAGCCCTCCCGTTTGATAACGGGAAGGCTTTTTCTCTGGACGGCCACTTTCAGGTAGTCCGTCCTTATTGCTGATAAAGGCCAGCTTACATCATGCCGGGCATGCCACCTCCGTGCATACCGGCGTGCATAGCTGCATCTTCCTTATCCGGTTTATCACTGATGACACATTCGGTGGTCAGTACCATACCTGCGATAGAACCGGCGTTTTCCAGTGCAATGCGGGTCACCTTGGTGGGGTCAATTACCCCGGCCTTTTTCAGGTCTTCGAACACATCTGTGCGGGCATTGTAACCAAAGCTTCCTTTCTCGGCCAGTACGCGCTGCAGAACGACAGAGCCTTCAACACCGGCGTTGTCGGCGATGATGCGTAGCGGAGCTTCGAGCGACTTTTTGACGATCTGCACGCCGATCTTTTCGTCTTCGTTGGCGCCGCCGACCTTATCAAGGATGGAAATGGCGCGAACCAGGGCTACACCGCCGCCGGCAACGATACCTTCTTCCACAGCTGCGCGGGTAGCGTGCAGGGCATCATCAACGCGGTCTTTCTTTTCCTTCATTTCCACTTCGGTAGCCGCTCCGACATAGAGCACTGCAACGCCACCGGACAGTTTGGCCAGGCGCTCCTGCAGCTTTTCGCGGTCGTAGTCGGAAGTAGTGCTTTCGACCTGTGCTTTGATCTGATTGATTCGGGCCTGGATCTGTTCTCCATCACCGCGGCCATTGACGATAGTGGTATTGTCCTTATCTACTGTGATCTTTTCAGCGCGGCCCAGGTGCTCGAGGCTGGCATTTTCCAGCTTGTACCCTTTTTCTTCGCTGATAACCGTACCACCTGTCAGGATGGCAATATCTTCCAGCATAGCTTTGCGGCGGTCACCAAAACCAGGAGCTTTAACTGCCACGACCTTCAGCTGGGCGCGGAGGCGGTTGACGACCAGTACGCCGAGGGCCTGGCTTTCGATATCTTCAGCAATGATCAGCAGTGGGCGGCCAGCCTGCACGACTCTTTCCAGGACGGGAACAATGTCCTGCATGTTGGAGATCTTCTTGTCATGGATCAGGATGAAGGGCTCTTCATACTCTGTGATCATGTTTTCCGTATCCGTAACGAAGTACGGAGAGAGGTAGCCGCGGTCGAACTGCATGCCGAGCACTTCATCCACGTAGGTATCCGTCCCTTTGGATTCTTCGACGGTGATAACGCCGTCTTTGGAAACGCGCTTCATAGCGTCTGCGATCAGGCTGCCGATCTCTTCGTCGTTATTGGCGGAAATGGCGCCTACTTGCTTGATCTTTTCGAAGTCATCGCCGATCACTTCAGATTGACGCTGCAGGTCTTCGATCACTGCTTTTACGGCCTTGTCGATGCCTCGCTTCAGGTCCATGGGGTTGGCGCCGGCAGTGACGTTTTTCAGGCCGGCATTGATCATTGCCTGAGCCAGAACGGTAGCTGTGGTAGTGCCGTCGCCTGCGATGTCAGCAGTTTTGGAGGCTACTTCCTTGACCATCTGGGCCCCCATATTTTCAACGGCGTCTTCGAGCTCTATTTCTTTGGCAACGGTGACACCATCTTTAGTGATCTGGGGAGCGCCGAAGCTTTTTTGGATAACGACATTACGTCCTTTGGGGCCGAGCGTAACTTTTACGGCGTTGGACAACGCATCGACCCCCGCGCGCAACCGTTCTCTTGCATTTCTATCAAAGCTAATTTCTTTAGCCATTTTGGGTTGGATTTTTTTGTTTTGAAAAATTTGTGAATCAAGGGCAGAAGGAGGGCCGGTAGTTATTCATTGCCTTCCAGGATGACGAGGATATCGTCTTCCCGCATGATCAGGTATTCCTGTCCTTCGAAGTGGAGTTCCTGGCCGGCGTACTTGCCATAAAGAACGATATCGCCAGGCTGTACAGTCATGAGGTTGCCATCTTTTCCCGGGCCAACTGCCACAACCTTACCACGCTGAGGTTTTTCTTTAGCGGTATCCGGGATGATGATCCCACCTTTAGTCTTTTCTTCTGCCTGAGCAGGCTTGACGACTACTCTGTCATTGATGGGCTTCATAGTTAAGAGCTTTTATAGTTCAGTTTTGTTAAACGAATAAAATGTTATTTCTGAGTACGTTTCAGAAGTCAAACAACCTCTATCATACGGTATGCCAAATTGAAATTCATGACAATATTTCAGGTTTTTCCGCCAATTGCGGAAGGCAGGCAGGCCGCGCCATTCCTTGATGGTGCACAATTGACAATTTGACAAGCCGGAGAAAACGAAAAAAGGCCTGAAGAAACTTCCTCAGGCCTTTTTCAGGAGGCGTGCATGAGCTTACTGAGACAGCAAGGGGTCTACGGCTTCGGTGCCGCCGCCAACCATCAGTGCGGTTATGATGCAGAGGATGCCCAGCGCAGCGGCCAGGTACCAGGTTGCTTTTTCAATGAAGTCAGTGGACTTTGCAGCCCCGAACATTTGGTTAGCCTGCGTCCCTCCAAAAGTGGAGTCTACACCGCCGCCCTTGGGATTCTGGATCAGCACCGCGCCCATCAGGAGTATGCACACCAGGGCGATCAACACGGTCATTGCAGTTAACATATCTTATTTACTTTTTAGATTCTCAATTTTCTCCGCAAAGAAATCACTTTTTTGGGGAAAAACCAACATTAGAGCCTTATACATTTCTATAGCCCGGCTGTTTTCCCCCTGAGATGCCAGCAATTCAGCCAGGGTCTCGGAAAGGATTTCCTTATTTTCGGTGATGCTCTTGATCGCCAGCCGCCCGACACCGGGAGGGTTGGAAGGCTTATCCTTTTTCTTATTCTTTCTTTTCTTCCGGGAATCCTCTCTTTTTTTGGATTCCATCAATTCACTCAGGCGTACTTGCACTGTAGGAGACTGGAATTTTTCCACCCAGCTGGTAAAGGATTGTTTGGGCTGGGGACGGGGGGTATCAACGGGGCCTTCAGCGGGCATATCCACGGTGAAGATGGGACGGCTGCGGGCTTTCAGTTTTAAAGCATCGAGATCGGGGCTGGGTAGGGGAGGGCGGCGGTTCTCTTTTTGCCGGGCGCCCGCTCCCTTTTCTTTATTTTTTTGTCCGGTTTCAGCACTGTCCGGCGGACTGGATTCCGTTGCACTGGTTTCGAGGAGGAAAAGCAGCGCAGAACAATCCAGGATCAGTTCTTCCGTTACTTCAAATTTTTTGCCTGGTTCCGCCGGCTCGGCAGGGCGTGCCGGTAAGGCATCACTGGCGGATTCAGCCAGGCTGATTCCGGGCTCTTCTTCGGCGCCCTCTGCGCGGTTCTGTCCATGATCTTCCCGCGGCGCCAGGCCAGCGCTGATCTCGAAGGGTTCATCCGTTTCTTCCTCTTCTTCCAGCTCAATGGGAAGGAACTCTTCCAGGGTGTTTTTTTCCTTGCCGGGAGGTTCCTGCGGCATGGGGGTGAACTCGAGTTTCAGGCCCGCTTCTTCCCAGTCTGCCTTACCGTTGTCCCTCAGCAGCGGTTCTTCCATTTCCAGGCTTTCCAGGCTTTTGAGTTCCAGGAATTCTTCACTCAGGAGGAAGTTATCCCCTTCTCCTTCTTTGCGGTCGAGTTTTTTGGCCTGATGATACAGGTGCTTTCGGTCGATGCTGTACACTGCGGCCTTTTCCAGGTTTT
Organism: Lewinellaceae bacterium; assembly: GCA_020636405.1. Lineage (GTDB taxonomy): Bacteria > Bacteroidota > Bacteroidia > Chitinophagales > Saprospiraceae > JACJXW01. The sequence continues at coordinate 2,959,807 of JACJXW010000004.1, forward strand.
GTTCCCATTCCCGGGAGCCCTCCATGTAGCTTTTCTGGAACAATAACAGGTGCAGGTTCTGGCAGTACGGATACTGCAGAGACAGGCTTTTGAGTTCCTGGTAAGAAGCCTGGTACAGAAGGGACGGGTCTTCCAGGTATTGGGCGAAGTTATCTGCGTTCATATCCTGCTATCTTTTCTCAAAATGGCGGTATACCTTAAAAACTCAATAATATACAGCAATTTGCCGAAGAAGTCAAAGGCTGTGGCACAATGGAGTTTACGGAGCGGGGCCTGGGAGGTTGCATGGTTTTAATAAACTTCTACAACGAACCGCCTTTGTGTCGGGGGCCCCGGGCTCCCGTTAATAGGCTCTTTCCAGCAGAAATGCTTTGAGTTGAGCAACAGCCTGGCCGCGGTGGCTGATGGCATTTTTTTCGCCTACGGACATTTGTGCGAAAGTCCGGTTGTAGCCCCGGGGCATGAAAATGGGGTCATAACCAAAGCCTCCGGCACCTTCTTTTTGAAGCGTGATCTGTCCGTAAGCTATACCTTCGAAAGTAAATTCCCTGCCGCCGATAATGAGGGCGATGACCGTTCGGAAGCGGGCGTTTCGGTTATCCTTATCATCCAGGTTGCGGAGCAGGAGGTTCATATTGGCCTCAGCATCATTTTCCGGGCCGGCATAGCGGGCCGAATAGACGCCTGGAGCGCCATCGAGGGCTTCGACTTCCAGGCCGGTATCCTCTGAAAAGCAATCAACCTGAAAATGCTGGTGCACGTATCGGGCTTTCTCCAGGGCATTGCCCTCGATGGTAGGGCTGGTTTCCGGTAATTCTTCTTTGCAGCCGATGGCATCGAGTCCAATGACCTCGAACGCGCCGTCGAGGGCAGCGTTAGCCTCTTTCACTTTATTGGCGTTTCTGGTGGCAAAAACAATGGGCGGCATATTATTTATGGTGTATCCGGGTCAACGAACAATTGTTTCAGGTTTTTCCAGAGGGAAGCGGCTTTGGGGCGGGTTTCCGCCTTGCGTTCTTCGAACAAGGAGCGGAGCGGGGGGGAATACAAAAACAGAACCTTCCCAAACCTGGTGGGCTCATCGGCAACCAGTGGGAAATGGACACCCAACTGCCGGGGGCCGACCCCGAACAACAGAACGTATTTAACTGGCTTCGCCTGGGACAGGTTGGAAAAACTAATGTTTTCTCCTTTTGTTAATTTAAGTAGAAGTGTATCTTCTTCAAGGTTCAGTTTTGCAGCTGAAAGTATTTTCCCTAAAAAATCTGTGAGCTCTTTATCGTCCTCCTGGTGTTCCATCACAATGAGGACGTGCCGGGCGTTTCCGCCGGAAAGCCTGCTGCCCAGCTGCTCCCAGTCAGAAAGGGGGAATAAATGGAAATCGAAAAAGCCAGGTTTCAATTTATAATACCGGTTTAATAAAACTGCTGAGAATTTTATTTTGTACAACTCCTAAAAACGGAGCAAAAATAGAATTTTTGTACAAAAAAAGTTAATTTCGCACAAAATTCTTACCTATGAAATATAACATCAAAGTCACGAAAACCCAAAACTCCCGCCTTTCTGAAGTGGATTTTGAAAACATTCCGTTCGGGCGTGTTTTCTCCGACCACATGTTTGTTACGGAATACCGCAACGGGAAGTGGGTAGATCCCCGCATTGAGCCCTTCGGCCGGTTCACCATCCACCCGGCGGCAATGGCCCTGCACTACGGCCAGGCCATTTTTGAAGGCATGAAGGCATCGAAAAGCTTTGATGGCAAGCCGCTCTTTTTCCGTCCGGAAATGCATGCCAAGCGCCTGAACAACTCTGCACGCCGTATGTGCATGCCGGATGTTCCGGAAGATCTTTTCCTGGAAGCCTTGAACCTGCTGGTGGACATCGACAGTGCCTGGATCCCCCCTCAGGAAGGCAGCGCGCTGTACATTCGCCCCTATATGTTCGCCAATGATGAATTCATCGGCGTCAAGCCTTCAGAAAACTATCGCTTTATCATTTTCACCGGCCCGGTGGGGCCGTACTATCCCAAGCCGGTAAGCCTGATCGCCGAGCAGGAGTACGTGCGCTGCGCCGTGGAAGGCGGCACCGGAGAGGCCAAAGTAGCCGGTAACTACGCAGCATCCCTGCTCCCTGCCCGCAAGGCCAATGAAAAAGGATATGACCAGGTGATGTGGCTTGATGCCAATGAGTTCAAATACGTTCAGGAAGTGGGTACGATGAACATTTTCTTCGTCATTGATGGCACGGTCGTTACCCCCGCCCTCAATGGAGGGATCCTTCCGGGTATAACCCGCGACAGTATCCTGACGATCTTCCGGGAAAAAGGATATCCGGTCGAAGAAAGAGCCATTTCGATTGATGAGCTCCAGGAAGCCCATAAGGCAGGCAAACTGGAGGAAGCGTTCGGCACCGGTACTGCTGCGGTGGTCGCCCACGTCTCCAAAATTGCGATCGGAGACAAGGTGCTGGAACTGCCGCCGGCCGACCAACGGAAAGTGGGAGAGATGGCCAAGAAGGAGATCAACGGCATGCGCGCAGGAAAGATCAAGGATGTACACGGTTGGATCGTTCCGGTGAAACATACGGAAACCGTTAATGCATAATTGCGTATAGCAAACCGAAGAAAAAAGCTGTTCCGAAGGGAGCAGCTTTTTTTTTTATACCGATAACCGAAGGTATCCGATAAAATGCAAAACAATATTTGGCGAAATAAAAAAATAGAGCGACTTTAGCCTTTTCAAAAAAAGCCCCTCTTACAGTAGTTGAGCGGGCGTTGGTTCGGCTGAAAATTTTGAGGCATGACAAAAAAAAACGCCTTCTCAACGGTGGCCCTTCTCTTGTTTTCCTCTCTATTATGGGGGCAGGGAGAAGAGGCAGATTTTATGCGTAGTACAGGCAAGATCTATGTGGTGGTTGCGGTTATCGTTACCATCTTCATCGGTATCGTCCTGTTCTTAATTTACCTGGATAGAAAACTAACCAAATTAGAGAATCAAATTAACGATAATGATTAATCTCGAACCGAAGTCACAGACGAGCTTTTATCAAAGTGTGCAGAATTACTTTGATAAAGCTGCCCGCCATACCGGGCTTCACCCTGGCCTGTTGGAGCAGATTAAAGTGTGTAACGCCGTTTATCAGGTTCACTTTCCGGTCAAAGTTGGAAATGAGTACCGGGTGATCGAGGCCTACCGCGTTCAACACAGCCACCACCGGACGCCTACCAAGGGCGGTATCCGTTTCAGCAATCACGTTAACCAGGAAGAAGTCATGGCGCTGGCCACTCTGATGACTTACAAATGTGCTATCGTTGACGTTCCTTTCGGCGGCGCCAAAGGAGGTGTCAAGATCAATCCCTGGGAATTTACTCCTTCACAGATCGAAAAGATCACCCGGAGGTATACCTCTGAGCTCATTCGCCGAAACATGATCGGCCCTTCCGTCGATGTTCCGGCGCCGGACTATGGAACCGGCTCACGTGAAATGGCCTGGATCTATGACACCTACCGCACTTTCAATGGCGATGACATCGATGCTGCCGGCTGTGTGACCGGCAAGCCGGTTAACCAACATGGTATCCGGGGCAGGACCGAAGCCACCGGAAGGGGCGTATTCTACGGCATTCGGGAGGCCTGCAATCAAAAAGAAGATATGAAAAGGCTGGGCCTGGAGCCGGGTATTGAAGGCAAGACTATGGTCGTCCAGGGCCTGGGTAACGTGGGATCCTATACGGCCACCATTTCTCAGGATGAAGGCGGCGTGAAAATCGTTGGAGTCGGGGAAGTGGAAGGCGCCATTTACAAGAAGGATGGCATCGACATTCACGACCTGCTCAAGTTCAGGAAAGAAACCGGTTCCATCATCGGCTATCCGGGCGCAAAAGTACTGGATAAATCCAACCGGAAGGCCGTTCTGGAGATGGAGTGTGACATTCTGGTGCCGGCAGCGCTGGAAAACCAGATAACGACCGAGAATGCCCATAAGATAAAGGCCAAGATCATCGCTGAGGCAGCCAACGGCCCGATCACCTCAATGGCGGAGGAGGTCCTGCTCGAGGCTGGTAAACTCATCATTCCCGATGTATACCTCAACGCCGGCGGGGTGACGGTTTCCTACTTTGAATGGCTCAAGAACCTCTCCCATATGCGCTTCGGGCGGATGGACAAGCGGTTCAATCAGCAAACGTACCAGAACCTGATCGAGCTGGTGGAAAGGCTTACCGGGCATACCATCGGCGAGCGCGAGCGCCTTATGATCGGCCGCGGCGCCGAGGAGATCGACCTGGTGCGCTCCGGACTGGAGGAGACCATGATCTCTTCCTACAACCAGATACGAGAAGTTATGAAGCGCAAACGGAAGGTGGATGACCTGCGCACCGCCGCTTTCGTCAGCGCTATCAATAAGATCAGCAGCGATTACCTTTCTCTGGGGATCTTCCCTTAAGAGCGCGAACGGCTCTTGTCGGAAGCACCTGAGCCTGAAAAGTTTTTTCTGAACTTGTTTCGGAACAGGAGTCATCCCGAATTTTTTCAATTCGAGATGAAGAAATGCTGCCCGCGGTGCAATGCAGCGTTGCAGCCCGGAAACATTTCCGCCGAAGGCCGCATTTCCAAACGGCCATTTGGCCTGACATTTCACGAATTTGGCCGCAAAGAGGCCAAATTCGTGCATTTCAGAAATCCGGGATGGCTCCTGTTTGCCTCATCGTCGAAATTCAGATCGACAACTAATTTTTTGATCACTACTTATGCCGCAAGCAGGCCATTCCGGCGATTTTTTTCTTGCTTCCGAAATTTTGTTGTAAAAAATTCCTCTAAAAAGGGAAATAAAAAAATTTAGATGGGTTTGACTCCCTGATCGTTTGTATTTTATTCTTTTAGTCAATATCTTACAGCGGTTTTTTATTCCAAAAAAAGCATAACGAAACGGACAATGCCGGACAAATTAGACAAGATCGACCTCAAGATCCTCAAAATTCTACAGCAAAACAGCAAGATCACCAACCTGGAGCTCTCCAAGAGGATCGGCCTCTCCCCCGCACCAACGCTGGAAAGGGTGAAAAAGCTGGAAAACTCCACAGTCATCGAAAGTTACCACGCCAAGGTCAACCCGCAAACTATTGGCCTGAATGTAAAGACCTTCGTGCTGGTTTCCCTCGCCTGGCAGAAAGAAAATGCCCTGAACCACTTCCTCGAAAAGATCAAGGAGATCGAAGAGATTACGGAGTGTTACATCATTACCGGCGAGGCAGACTTCCTGATCAAGATCGTTTGCAAAGACATTCCTACCTACGAGCAGCTTTTATTCAAGACCCTCTCGCAGATCGACGAGATCGAGCGCCTCAAAACGCTGATGACGCTTTCTACCGTTAAGGATTCGAAAGTGCTGCCCTATAAGTACGAGTAAAACGGGCGTATCCCGAAAATTGCTTAAGCCGCTGCGGGCCTGTTTCCGGCAGCGGCTTTGCGTTTTGGACGGGCGACTCTTAAGAGGCCCTAAAAGCAGCTGCTTTCATCCACTACCCAAAGCCGGAAAAGCTTACTGTCAATGAAGGATAAAAAGAAGACCTTACTCTGGGAGATCCGGCGGGAGGGCGCACCGGGGCCTTCCTTCCTGTTCGGCACTATGCACGTGCAGGACCAGAGGGCCTTCACCTTCCTGCAACAGGCTTATGAGAAGATCGGGGAGTGTGGCCTTATGGCGCTGGAATTCGACCTGGGGGAAGCCCCCACCGGTATGGACCCTGCAATGGTCCGCCTTCCGGAGGGTGTTTCCCTTACCCAGCTTATCTCTCCTAAAAAATTTCAGAAGATCCGCAAGGTGTTTCGTAAGGTAGCCGGCCTTGACTTGAACAACCTACAATATTTTTCGCCAATGGTGGTGTCCAACATCATCAACGAGCGCATCCTTTCCCAGGATATGCCCGTCTCACTGGACGAGCACCTCTGGAAGTATGCCCGAAGCCTGGGCAAACCCGTCACCGGCATCGAATCCTACCGCGAGCAGTTGGCCATTCTGCAGCAGATCCCACTGGATTACCAGGTGGAGGCCCTGGTAGAGATGGGGCAGCACATCCGCCGCCACCGCCGCCAGTTGCTCCGTATGACGGAGGTCTATAAAGAAGGAGATATCTTCAAGTTGTATCGGGCAGCGCGGCGCGGCGCTGCCGGGCTGCGACAGCTTCTCCTTTACCGCCGCAACCGAATCATGGCGGATCGCATCTCAGAGTTGGCGGCAGAGCAACGGGTTTTCTGTGCCATTGGCGCCGGGCACCTGGCAGGGGGCAAAGGGGTGCTGCGCTATCTGAAGCAAGAAGGGTGGCGGGTGAGGCCAGGGTGATAAAATAAACTATTTCTCCTTCCCGTTAAGCAATTTTTCATTTCCTGTGTTGTACTGGCGCAACGAAAGGAAAATTATGAAAAAATCACTACTCGTTCTAATATTGCTCAGCCCACTCCTGCTGTCAGCCCAGGAAAAATATACGCTTAGCGGTTATGTACGCGACGCGGCTTCCGGCGAGGACCTGGTTGGCGCCAACGTCCTTCTGCAAAAACCGGAAGGGCAGGGGACGACAACCAACGCCTACGGGTTCTACTCCATGCAATTGCCCGCAGGGCAGTATGAGCTGGTATTTACCTATCTGGGGTACAAACCGAAAACGGAAATCATCATCCTGGATAAGGACAACCGGATCAATATTAGCCTGGAGGAGGAATCCCTGCAACTGAAAGAGGTGGTGGTCACTGCCCGGGAAGAAGACAAGAACGTGCGCAGCACCGAGATGGGGACTGTCGGGCTGGCGATGGACAACATCAAAAAGCTGCCTGCCCTCATGGGGGAGGTCGACGTGCTCAAGTCCATTCAGCTTCTGCCGGGCGTGCTCTCGGCGGGAGAGGGCACCTCCGGCTTCTATGTGCGGGGCGGCGGGCCCGACCAGAATTTGGTCCTGCTGGACGAGGCAGTGGTTTACAATTCCGGCCACCTGCTGGGCTTTTTCTCCGTCTTCAATGCCGATGCCATCAGGAACAGTACGCTCATCAAAGGTGGTATGCCCGCTCGCTACGGGGGGCGGCTTTCCTCGGTTGTGGATATTCAGATGAAGGAGGGCAACAACCAGAACTATGCTGTGGAAGGAGGGATCGGCGCTATTGCTTCCCGCCTGACAGTCCAGGGGCCTATTGTCCGCAACCGCAGCTCCTTTATGGTGTCGGCTCGCCGCACCTACGCGCTCGACCTGGCCCAGCCCTTCCTGGAGGGCACCAATTTCGAAGGCACCAACTACTATTTCTACGACCTCAACGCCAAGCTCAACTACCGCTTCAGCGACCAGGACCGCCTCTACCTGAGCACCTACTTCGGGCGGGATGTACTGAAGTTTCGAGGCAATCAGCGAGACTTCTTCTTCGACCTGCCCTACGGCAACGCTACGGCCACTCTTCGCTGGAACCACCTGTTCAGCAGTAAGCTCTTTATGAACGTGTCCGCCATTTACAACGACTACGATTTCCGATTTGACGGCGGCCAGGGAGAGTTCCGCATCGGGTTGTTCTCCGGCGTGCGCGACTGGAACGGCAAGGTAGATTTCAACTGGTTCCCCGGCGGGGGGCATAAGGTGGAATTCGGCGCCAACTATACTTACCATCGCCTGACGCCTAACGTGGCGACTGCCACCAACGGCGAGCAGTCCTTCACGAACGACTTCGAACCCCGTTTCGCCCACGAATCGGCAGTTTACCTGCTCGACGACTTTAGCCTGGGCCGCCGCCTGAGCCTCAATACGGGCCTGCGCCTGTCCGCTTTTACCCAGGTGGGGCCCTACGTTTCCAAAATAGATTCTACCGTTTACGCCGATGGCGAGCCTGTGAAAACCTATACGGGCGTGGAGCCTCGGTTGAGCCTCACCTGGAACCTGTCCCCCCGGTCTTCGGTCAAGGCAGGCGTCACCCTCGCCAATCAATACCTGCATCTGGTAAGCAATTCTACCAGCACGTTGCCGGCCGACGTGTGGGTGCCAAGCTCAGAGGTTGTCAAACCTCAGATCGGCCTGCAGTACGCATTGGGGTACTTCCGCAATTTCGCCAACAATGTCCTTGAGGGATCGGTGGAGGTCTATTACAAAGACCTGCGCAACCAGATCGACTATCGGGAAAACTACGTCGACGATGTGGCCAATGACCTGGAGTCGGAATTCGTCTTCGGAAAAGGGCGCGCCTACGGAGCTGAGTTCTTTCTGCAGAAGCGCAAGGGGCGCCTGTCCGGCTGGGTAGGCTACACCTTGTCACGCACCGAGCGCATCTTCCCGGAGATCAATAACGGCCAGGTATTTCCTGCGGTATACGACCGCCGGCACGACCTGTCCGTCGTCGCCAACTACCAGCTCAACCGCAAATGGGAATTGAGCGGGGCATTTGTATTCGGCTCGGGCAATGCCTTCACGCCGGTGCAAAGCTTGTACTTCATCGACCGGTTCCCCGTTACCCAGTACGGCCCGCGCAACAGCGCCCGCCTGCAGGACTACCACCGCCTCGACCTCTCAGCTACCTATACCCCAAAGCCGGATTCCGAAAAGCGATTTAAGTCCAGCTGGGCCTTCTCGGTCTATAACACCTACAGCCGGCAAAATCCCTTCTTTGTGTACTACGACTTCCAGTCGGACCCCGCGGCGGGAACCGCCCAGGCAACGGCCTATAAGGTATCCTTGTTTCCCATCATTCCCTCGGTGACGTGGAATTTCAGCTGGGAAGGGAAAAGAAAGGGAGATTGATGATGTTTGATTTTTGATGTAGGGACGGGAGTGCTCGGAATTCGCTGTTTGTTTTTTGTAAGTGCCTGTAAATCAAAATTTTTCCTGTAGAAGGGGCTGCCTGTCTAGTGTTGGGCGGAAGTCGGAAGGCGGAAGCGACCGCAGGGAGTCCCGTACCGACAGCGGAGGTCGGGATCGGAAGTCGGACGGCCCTTTTGCGTAAGGCGAGGACGAGTTCCGGGGCACTCGTTTCGCTGATGCCAGGAGGGCAGCCCCTTTGGGCCGGGAACTTCCCCTTTGTACCCTGCACATTCCTGTTCTGCTTCGCTCCAAGAAAGCCGTTTGCCCTTTTTTGTCGCGCAAGAAAGTACCAAAAAACGCTGGAAGCTCCATAGGCGGCGCTTTTCCGCCTGGTATTACCGGGTAGCGAGGTATTGGCGCCTGCCCTTAATGTCCGGGGTAGCCCTTTTTCAGGTGCTGTGCCGGTTTCCGGATTTAAGCGTAACCACGGCCCTTCGCCTGGAATTCCGGTTGCCATGGCTTTTACATTTTATCCATTCCTGGCAGGAAACCGCCAAGGCACGTTCCTTGCCTTCAACATCGGGGAATGGCGCTTTTGCCCTTGTCTTCTGCCCAACGGTTTCCTTTAAGGAAAAAGGGCGCTTGTGGCCGCTTGGGAGCTGTCCATTGCCCGGTGGTAGCTGCCGGGGATGAACTCAGGGCGGTGCCCAAAAAAGCCGCCCTGGAACTGGCCCTTTTGTTACGCGAAAGGGCCGTTCCTCCCTTCCAGGCCATTCCATGATCAAAATCACCCTTTTTTCCTGACCAATATCAGTGCAAAGGATAGGATAAAGAGCTAATTAGGGGTAGTTGCCACCGAGCGGCCAAGTGTTTGGTGGTGGCAGTTTGTCTGTGGCAACCAATTTATCTACCAAAAACATCAGATCATGAACCGGGAGTATCAAAAAATGTGGGACATCCAGCAAGAGATGCTGGATCAGTGGTTGGAATTTTCCAGGAAACTAATCCAACCCGTCAAGGAAGAAAAGTCATCCCGGGCTTCAGAAAAAAAGGACAAGAAAGGATCAGCTGTTTCCCCCACCGATTGGCCTAAAGCAATGATGGATTTCTATCAGCACTGGATGAAAGACCAAAAGGAATTGACGGGGAAATGGTGGAATGCTTTCGGCGAAATGTCCGGAGCCCCCGACCCGTACTTTTCCGGCTTTGACTTTTCCAAAATAATGGAAGAAGGCGCGAAGTTTTGGAAGGGCTGGGCTGAGCAGTCGGAAAAATTCTGGCCCTTTGGTGAGGCTGGGACGGATATGAAGGGTAAATTCCCCTTCCTGGAGGGCTATTCCAATTGGATGTCTACCTGGTATGATTTCTGGAAACCCCGGACGGAACATTTGATGGCCATGGGATATGATGAGGATTTCATTAACAGGTATTTTTCCGTCACTGGATTCCGGGATTTTATGAAAAAATTCCATGACATTTACCCTGCGGAGACCTGGACTGTCTTTCTGGACCGGAGCGATAAGGCCTTTGACCAGTACATCAAGTTCCTGAGCGACATCGATCTGCCCTTTGATGAAATGGCAGCATTCTGGGACAAGATGCTGGTGCGTTTTACGCCTTTGGATGAAGTGCCGCTTTTCCGTCTGGGCAACAACATCCACCACTACCTCGAGGTCATGGCCAACCCGTTTTATGCAATAGCCGGCACCCCGAAGTTATTGCGGACCCAAAAAGTTTTCCGGGATATTCAGTTCTATTATCTCTCCTTCGTGCTCAAAAATGCACAGTTGAGAGGCAAGCTGCTGGAATCCAGCATGGCCGTTCTACCTGAAACCGTAAAGGTCTACATCGAAGACTATGAAGCCTCGGGCAAGACGCCTGCCGGTATGGAATTTTTCCAGCACTATATCGACAATCTGGACAAACACCTGAAGAAACTGCTGGCTTCCGATGATTACGGCAGGATTCAGAACGAAGTGGCCCGCATGGGGGTTACCCTGAAGTCGAAGATGGATGAGCTGATCGAGCTTTCAGTCGAGGGCCTGCCGCTGATGACTAAATCAGATGAGGATGACATCGCCAAGGAGATCGAAGCCTTGCGGGTCAAGCTTCGCGAACTCAGCAACAGACAGAAAAAAGACCCGGGTAAAAAGGCCCTTAAAGAAGAGGCGTTGAATTAACAACCTTATACTCAGGCACAAAAGAACCGGCTGTGGGGCCCCGTAAGGCTTCCGCAGCCGGCTTTTTATTTTATATCTTGGCTGCCTCTGCGCGCCCTAGCCGTACGGCATGCAAAACCCCGGCTCAAAACGGCGAGGCACATCGAAAATCGCACATCAAACATCGCAAATCGCACATCGCAAATCGCACATCTAACATCGCACATCGCACATCTAACATCGCACATCGCACATCGCACATCTAACACCCTTCCTCTTCCTCCTTCGGCTTGTTCTTTTTCTTTGGGACGATCAGTTTGGGCGCTTTCACCACCGGTTGCGGCGCGGCTTTAGGGCGGGTTGCTTCTTCTTCGTTTTTGTCGCGTTGTACGGCATCCGCCTAATATTTGATAAATTTTTGGATGGCCTGATAATTGGGGCCTTCTCCCTTAAGCAGATACAGCCCCGGGGTGAGGTGGCGTATTTCGCGCTCTAAGGCCGAAAGGCCTGATCCCATTTCACCCTCAAGCGCCCTGTATTGGAAAAAATGCTGATCCGCCCTTCCTGCTTCATTTCATCCGGCAGGTTGGCCTGAACTTGCCCTCCCGCCGGGTTGGGGAAAAGGAAGGGATAGGATGTTGCCTCAGGAACTGCGCGGAAAGAGCTGACGGTTTCATCCGTAAATACATTCATAGTGTTTATCAGGAATGGATCTACATTCGTGATTCCCCCGATAATAAATAACTGCTTGCCTAAGGCCAATCCTGCGTGGTTGATCTTGCTTCGTTCCAGGCTGTGGGATGCCCAGGTTCCCGTCTCAAGGTTCAGAATATCGACCACATCGGAGAACTCCTGATAAAGCCCACCGACAAAGTACCATAGTCCTGGTCCAGGGCAGCCGGGTCGATTCTCCTTATAAATTAGAACTCACAATTAGCTTCCAATTGGTACCAGCCGGAAGATATACCCCGGAGTTTCCACTGCCACGTAGATGAAACCATCCGGGCCAAGGCGTACATCACGGACCCGCCCAATGTTCTTGAGTAGCTTTTCTTCCTCCACAACCTTATTGCCTTCCATCCGGCACAGGTTCACGTATTTGAAGCGCAGGGAGCCGACGAGCAGGCTGCCTTCCCAGCCGGGGTAGCGGTCGCCTGAAACAAAGGCCATGCCCGAAGGGGCTATGGAGGGAACCCAGTAGATGACGGGCTGTTCCATGTCTTCCATTTCCGTCTTGTTGGTAAAGGTGGTGCCGTTGTAGTTGATGCCGCAGGAGATCACTGGCCAGCCGTAGTTGAGGCCTTTTTGGATGCAGTTGAGTTCATCACCGCCGCGCGGCCCGTGCTCGTGCGCCCAGATGTCGTCGGTTTCCGGGTGGATGGTGACGCCCTGCGGATTGCGGTGGCCATAGGAATAGATGGAGGCCATGGCGCCTTCCTGTCCAGCAAAGGGGTTGTCTTCCGGGATGCCGCCGTCGTCTGTGATGCGGTGTATCTTAACGCAGTGGTTATCCAGGCTCTGCGGGTTGTCCTCCCGTCGGCCGCGGCCGCCCACCGAGAAGTAAAGATAGCCGTCTGTACCAAACTGAAGGCGGGAACCATAGTGGTGGCGGGTGGGCAGGTAGGGCGCAGCGACAAAGATATCTTCCTGCTGGGTGAGCCGGTTGCCCTCCAGTTTGGCGCGCATTATGGCGGTGGTTGCCAACTCCTCCCCACCGGCGTCGCGAGGCTTGGAATAGGAAAGGTAGATCGTACTGCTCCGTAGAGTTTGATCATGGCCGTTGTTTTAGTGTAAGGAGTAAACAGGGGAATTGAGGAGATGTTCTGGCCTTCTCTCTGAGAAAGATTGAAAAATCAATACTGATGCGGATTAATTTCATTTTCCCTCCGTGATGGCGTAACACATCACGATATGCTTGACTTTTCTGGCCCGTTGCCAGTGGAAGAGGTTTTCCATAACTAAACCAGAAGGAGTAGCGGACGCTGTCCGCCGAAGCCTGCCCCAAGAGCGTGGACTGGCAGTAAGGGTGAAAACAAAAAAAGGAGCCCGCCTTCGCATAAAGCTACGGCGGGCGGAGGCGGAGGAGCACGCTTTCGCTAAGGCTTCAGCGCACGGGGAAGGGATTGGCTGCGCCCATCCGGGAGGGGGCGCTGCAAAACTTTTGGGTGGCCTTGCAGGCTCTTTTCTAATAATAATGCTTCTTGGCGAAGGCTCTTCCCGATCCTGATTTTAAATATTTTTCAAATAGAACAGCCTTATATTCATTAAAAAATACCTGGAAGGTGATGAGTCTTATGGGTAGCCTTTTCGCAGTGTAGCTTACATGCCCTTTTTGATGTCGGGTTAGCCTTTCCTTCAAGTTTTTTGTTTTACCGACATAGTATGTTTTGTCAGCACACTTGAGAATGTAAACAGTGTAAGATTCCGAGGGCATTAGGTTTTCCATAACTAAACTAGAAGGAGTAGCGGACGCTGTCCGCCGAAGCCTGCCCAAAGAGCGTGGACTGGCAGTAAGGGTGAAAACAAAAAAAGGAGCCCGCCTTCGCATAAAGCTACGGCGGGCGGAGGCGGAGGGATTGGCTGCGCCCATCCGGGAGGGGGCGCTGCAAAACTTTTGGGTGGCCTTTCAGGCTCTTTTCTGTAAACAGCCGACGTCCGCGAACGAGCTCCCGCCGTCGACTGCAAACAGAAAAGGCCGCCAATTTGGCGGCCCACCCAAAAGTTTTGCGGAGGAGGAGGGATTCGAACCCCCGGTACCGTCGCCAGTACACCGCATTTCGAGTGCGGCCCATTCAACCACTCTGGCACTCCTCCAGTAATTGTTTTGGAAAGTTGTCCGCCAAAGCTTTACGCGTCAGCGGGCATACTTCCTGATTGAGGACACAAAAATAATGAAATTAATACATTTGATAGCAATTTTTAGTTCCTAATCCCACCCCATCTGATACGATAATACCAACTCATGGGTCAGCCCCACACCGGCCTCAAAGGTGCTCGCCAGAAAAAACGAACTGGAATAGTGCAGCTGCCAGTTCTCCCCCAGGCCGGCGCCCACCTGCAGGTGCGCCTGCCAGTCGGAAGAGACAGCAGCGCCGGTGAACAGGCGCTGGTCAAAGAGCGCCACCCGGATACCTGTCCATACATTGGTGGGGGCGTAAAAGACCTGCTTGGCCCACACTACCGGCTCGGCGTACCCGTAGCCACCATCGAAGTAAAACCGCATCCCGGCATAGGCGTGGTAGTGCAGCGCCCGCTTCAGGTTGCCCTGCTGTTGGCCCTGCCCGTCGAAGTAGAGGTCGCCTGGGAAACTCTGCTCTACGGACAGCCCGCCGAACAGGAACTTCTGGTTCTGCCGGGAGGAGCCTACCTGCAGGTAGTAAAACAGGCCGGCTGTGGCGTTGGGAAAGAAACGCGATTGCATGGCGTCGCTTAGCAGGTTGTCGTTGAGGTCCTCGGCCTTGACCTTGCTGCCGTCCAGTTGAAACTGGGAACCGGAGACGCCCAGGCCGATGGATAGGCCATGCTTGCGGTAGCGATGAAACTGCAACTGATAGGAATAGAACAACTGTGCCTGGGTATAATTGGTGGGGCCGAACTGGTCATTGGCCACAAAGCCGCCGAAGCTCATGTGGTTGTCTTCATTGGTGTATTTCGCGGCCGCCAGGATGGTCTGCGGTGCGCCCTCGAAGCCCGTCCATTGACGGCGGTAGGCCAGGTCCACATCCAGCGTTTTCCAGGAACCGTAGGGGTCGAAGAGGTCCACCGCCGCCGGGTTGACGACGTAGTCGAAGGAACGGAACTGCGACCAGTAGGCCAACTGCTGGGCCGACAAGGGGGCGGCCAACGCCAGAAAGAGGATAAGTAAGTAGAGGTCCTTCATGCCAATGGGTTTACTCGCGGATGATGGTAATGGTTTTGCGAATGGCAACGGGCTCACCGGATATTTCGACTACCAGCACATACAGGTAAGTGCCGGCGGGCAGCTCCTTGCCTTTATAAGTACCGTCCCAATCGCCCTGATAATCGCGGGATTCATAAACGACATCCCCCCAGCGGTTGAAGATGGACAGCTTGTGGTCCGGGTAGAATTCCAACTCCGGGATGACGAAAAAGTCGTTGACGCCGTCCCCATTTGGTGTAATGGTATTGATCGGGTCGATCAGGGGAGCTTCCTTGGGCAGTACTTCGATGAAGAGGCTGGCCGTATCCCGGCAGCCATTCTCGCCTATGCCAATTATCAGGTAAGTGATGGATGAATCGGGCGTCACCATTGGATCGGGGCAATCGCTGCAATCCAGGAAGATTTCCGGGATCCATTCGTATCGGCCGGCACCACTGGCGAGGAGGGAGAAGGTCTCGCCGGCCCTCAGCCTGGGCACTTCCCCAAGGGTGACTTCCGGCGCAGGCAAAACGGAAAGCTCGATACTGGCCGTGTCCGTTCCACAGTCGTTCGACCCGATGAGGTAGTAAATGGCCGTTGTCTCCGGTGAAACGGAAGCGGAACCCGGGCCCGTGGATTCCAGCGTTCCGGCCGGCCCGAACCAACTGAAAGTAGCCTCTCCATCGGCCAGTAATTCCAGGCTTTCCCCTGCACAAACGCTCTGAGTAGAAGCAATGATCATGACTTCCGGTGCGCTGCCCTGGCTGACTTCAACTGAAGCTTCGCCGGAGCATCCCTGCTCATTGGATACGGTAACGCTGTAGGCGCCGGCTGCATCGATGGTTATGGATGAGGTTACTGCACCGGTCGACCATAAATAGCTCTCAAATGTGCCGGCGTCCAGCGTAGTGCTGGCGTTTGTACAGAGGGCCAGCGAGCCGGTTATCTGGGGCACGGGGGGAGCGCTTTGGGTGACTGCGGCCGCCGCCTCTCCGGAACACCCCTGCTCATTGGAAACGGTGACGCTGTACGTTCCGGCGGTGCTGGCCAATATGGTTTGTGTCGTGTCGCCGGTCGACCAGAGGTAGTGCTCGAATGCCCCCGCATCAAGGGTGGTGCTGGCGCCCGTACAAAAAGAGAGCTGTCCGCCGACCTGCGGCGTGGGCGCGGCAATTTCCGTAACTGCTGCCGATGTTTCTCCTGTACAACCTTGTCCGTCAAAGACGGTAACACTGTAATCGCCTTGCACATTGACGCTGATGGTTTGCGTCGTATCGCCAGTCGACCACAGGTAGCTGTCGAAGGTACCCGCATCGAGCGTGGTGCCGGATCCTGAGCAGAAGGAGGCCGGCCCGGATATCTCGGGCATCAGCGATTCGCTTTCCATGGCCTCGGTGGAGGCTGCCCCGGAACATCCCTGCACATTGGTGACCGTCACGCTATACGTGCCTTCAGCAGTTACTGAAATGGTTTGAGTGGTGTCGCCGGTCGACCAAAGGTAGCTGTCGAATGTTCCGGCGTCGAGGGTAGCAGAACCACCGGAACAGAAGGTAACGGGGCTGTCCAAAGCAGGCATGGGCATTGTACCCTGTGACACCTCGGCGGCGGTTTCTCCGGAACAGCCTTGCTCATCGGAGACGGTAACGCTGTAGGTCCCCACCGTATTGACGGTTATGGTTTGGGCCGTATCGCCGGTCGACCAAAAATAACGGTCAAAGGTGCCGGCGTCAAGGGTAGTGCTGGCGCCGGGGCAAAACGAGAGCTGTCCGCTGATCTCGGGCATGGGGCTAACGCCCTGAGTGACCTGTTCCGAGGTCTGGCCCGTGCAGCCCAGTTCATCGGAGACAATGACGGTGTAGATTCCAGCGGTGTCGACAGCGATGGTTTGCGTCGTGTCGCCGGTCGACCACTGGTAGCCTTCGTGGAGCCCCGCATCGAGTACCGTGGTGGAACCCGGGCAGATGAACAGCTCGCCGCTGATTTCCGGTATGATCGAAGGGTTTTGGGTGGTTTGTACGGAGGCCGTTCCGCTGCACCCGAATTCGTCGGTTACCGTGACGCTGAAGATGCCGCTCCGGTTGACATTCAGGGTTTGAGTCGTATCGCCGGTCGACCACAGGAAACTCTCGTAGGGGCCTGCATCGAGCAGGGTAGAGGAGCCGGAGCAAAGGAAGAGCGATCCACTGATCTCCGGGATGGCCTCCGGCCGTTCGGTGACCTGTACTGTAGCCTGCCCCGTGCATCCCTGCTCATTGACAACAGTGACGGTGATGGCCCCTTCTGAATTTACGGTTACGGTTTGGGTGAAATCACCGGTCGACCAAAGGTAAAATTCGTATTCTCCGGCATCTAGGGTGGTGGAGCCGCCGAAGCAAAAGGACAGATCGCCGGTGACCTGGGGCATAGGCGTTTCAACCGGGTTGGCTTCAAAAGAGGCCTCTCCGGTACAACCCAGTTCGTCTGCTACTGTTACGCTGTACGTACCCCCTTCGTCGATAACAATAAAGCTGGTCGTATCGCCGGTCGACCAGAGGTACCTCTCAAAAGCTCCCGTTTCGAGCGTGGTGCCCTGGCCCTGGCAGAAGGAGGAATCCCCACTTATCGTAGGTTGCGGATTATTGATCACCTGAACCAGTACGGTATCTCTGGCAATGCAATTTTGGCCGTCGGTAACTTCGACAATGTATTCGGTGGGCACTATAGGCGTGGCGGTGGCTTGGGCGTTGTTGCCAAGATTGTCGCTCCAGTTGTAGGTGTAGTTGCCGTCGCCACCCATGGCTGAGGCGTTTAGTGTGACGGTGGCGCCTTCACAGACTGCGCGGTTCAAACCTGCATTGGCCACGAGGGGCTCGCTTTCTTGGAGTAGAACGCGAATGGAGTCCTGACATCCACTTCCATCGGTAACCGTAACCTGGTAGGCCCCAGGACAGAGGCCGGTGAGGGTACTGGCCGTATCGCCGGTCGACCACAGGAAGGCGTATCCGGGTATCCCGCCAACGGGCAGGGCCTGTATCTGGCCGTCGCACAGGCCGAAGCAGCTGATATCTGCTACCTGTGCTTCAACGGTATCCAGGCGTGCGGGCAACCCGTTCCACTCCAGTGCACCCAGGTCTGTAGTGTTTTCGAAGATCCGGCTGTTGCCGGCCAGGTCAATGCCCAACATTTCCAGGCTGTCCAGGTCGTTATCCAGGTCGAAGGCATCGGCGGGCAGGAAACTGTTGAAGCCCGCATTGATGGCGGGAGAACAGGGGGAAAGGCCGAGGTTATCGGCATTGGGGTCGAGGAACAGAGGGTCGGCAGTTTGTATTTCTTCCTGCGTTCCTGCCCCGGCGAAGCCGTTTTGAATGATGCAGTGAGATAAGGACAAGTTGCCTCCGTTATTGAAGATCTCCTTACCCGCCGGGGAAGCATTGTCCTCCCAGAGGATACTGTTTCGAATGGCCATTTCATTTATTCCCCCGCCTGCCCCGTCGATGTAGACGCCTCCACCCTCCAGCTGAGCGGTGTTGCCGTAAAAGGAGCAGTTGATCAGTTGGTTGCGGGTACTGCCTGCCTCTGTGGAAAAGGAGGTGGAGAAGGCCGCGCCCCCATTAAGGGCAGCCTGGTTGCCGAGAAAGGCGCAGTTGATGGCTTGCCCGTTATTGGAAGCCTGCTGGCTGCCCCGGAAGTAAAGGGCACCCCCATCCTGGAGGCTGCGGTTGCCCGAAAAGAAGCAGTTGATGATCTGGTCGTCGGCCTGGCTTAGAGCGAAGGAGGCCCGGTTGAAAATGGCGCCTCCGTTGCCGCCGGCGATGTTGTTGAGGAATCGGGAATTGCTGACCACGTTCTGCGATGCGGTATTGGAGCCGATGAGTATCCAGATGGCGCCGCCCCGGCCAAAATTCCCCTGCGTCCGGTTACCTTCAAACAGGCAACTATCGATCTGTACGGCAGAAAAGCTGCGGGCCAGTTGTTCGGTGCTGGTTACATTGATGGCAATTGCGCCACCATCATCGCCGGAAAAGTTGTTGCGGAAAGTACATCCAATAAATTTTGGCCGGATGTTGGCGCCAACAGACCCGGTAATAAATGCGGCTGCTCCCCGGCTGACCGCCAGGAAGGAACAGGTGTTGCTTTCGAACAGGCAGTTGCGTATTTCTGCCTCAATGGTTCCGTTGCCGCTGCCGTCCATGCCGATCCCGCCGCCGCCGCTGGCGTAGTTATTCCGGATGGTGGAATTGCGGATGAGGGGGCTGCTGGCCTTACCGCCAACCCCTTTGATGTAGATCCCACCGCCGAAGGCGAAACCAAAGGGGCCATCGGCATTGCCTTCTTCGATCGTGAACCCGTCAAGTATGGTTTTAGCCTGGGCATTTTCCAGAATGACGACGCGGTAGGCATTGTCGGTACTGTCATTTTGAGCGCCGATATCTCCACTCAGCACGGTGAGGTTCGCTTCGTAGTCGCGCTGGCCCAGATCATCCTCCACTCCGGCAAAACCACCGTACAGTTCTACATTGCTTCCAGGCAGGAAGGCGGTTTCCCGGTTGGCGTCCGAGCAGGGATTACAGTTGGACGGCCGGTAAATGCCTTCTGCCACCCACACCTGGTCACCGGCATAGGCTACCTTCAGGGCATCCTGCAGATCGGTGAAAGCATCGGCCCAGGAGGTGCCGTTATTGTTGCCTGCAGCATCCAGGTCGACGAATATCCGGCCGCTTTCGTAGGCTCCGATATCGATGTTGTTGTTCTCAATTCGTTTTTGCCCATCCAGGTCAAAAGACAGGAAAGGAGGAATGATGGCGTTGGAGCCGGCATCGACGCCGGGGGAGCAGGAGGGAAGGTGCAGGTCACCCTCCGGGGCGTTGGTATACTGCGGGTCTTCGGCGATATTGTTGCCTTCGTCCGACACATTAGGAGGGAGGCCCTGCTCGATGATACAGTGGGAAGCTGCTGCCGAAGCACCGTTATTGCGGATCTCATTTTCGCCGGCGCCCGCACTGTCGTTCCACAAGATGCAATTATTGATCTCCATGCCGTTGATACCGCCGGATGCTCCGTCCAGGTAGACAGCGCCTCCTTCCTGGAGGGCGGTATTGCCGTAGAAGGAACAATTGAGCAGTTGGTTTTGGGTGATGCCTTCCGCACTGGAGAAGGAAGTGGAGAAGACCGCGCCGCCATTGAGTGCCGCCTGGTTGTCCATGAAAGTGCAATTGATGGCCTGCCCGGTGTTGGTGGCGCCCTGGCTGCCCCTGAAATAAAGGGCGCCGCCATCCTCCATGCTGCGGTTGCCGGAGAAGACGCAGTGGAGTATCCGGTCGTTGGCCTGGCTCAGGTCGAAGGAGGCGCGGTTGAAAATGGCGCCGCCGTGGCCGCCGGCCGTATTGTTGAGGAATCGGGAATTGCGGATCACATTCTGCGATCCGGTATTGGAGCCAATGAGCATCCAGATGGCGCCGCCTCTGCCGAAATTTCCTGATGTTGTATTGTTTTCAAACAGGCAGCTGTCGATCAGAACCGCGGAGGAACCCCGGTTGAGGTTGACAGTGCTGGTAACGTTGAGGGCGAGGGCGCCGCCGTCGTCTCCGGAATAGTTATTTCGGAAAGTGCAGCCAATGAACTTTGGTTCAATGGTGGCGCCAACGGATCCGGTGATGAATGCCGCCGCTCCCCGGCTGACGGCCTGCAGCGAGCAGCTGTTGCCTTCGAAGAGGCAATTACGGATCTCCGCCCGGATGGTTCCGTTGCCGCTTCCGTCCATGCCGATGGCCCCTCCTCCTGTGGCGTAGTTATTGCGAAAAATACAATTCCGGATGACCAGGTTGCCGGCAGCCCCGCCAGTGGCGTCGATGAAGAGCCCTCCGCCGAGAGCAAAGCCAAAGGCCCCATCGGCATTACCCTCTTCGATGATGAACCCATCCAGTATGGTTGTACTATCGGTGTTGTCGGCAACCAGAACGCGGTAGGCATTGTCGGTGCTGTCGACAGGAGTGCCGATATCGCCGGTGAGGATCGTAGGGTTGGCAGTAATATCTCTTTCCTGCCGGCTGGATTCGTTGCCGGCAAAGCCGCCGTAGAGCGCCACGTTGCGTTTCAATCCGAAGAATCGCTGGCGGTCGGTAGTGAAACACGGGGCGCATTCGATCGGGCGGTAGGTGCCGCGGGCAACCCATATTTCACTGTTGTCCGTGCTGGCCAGGGCATCCTGCAGGTTAGGGTAAGCTTCGGCCCAGGAGCCTCCGCAGCCGGTACTACAGGTGGAGTTCTCGTCCACATAGATCACCTGGCTTAAAGCAGGCGTGGAGGCCAACAAAGCAACACATAGGGACAAGGCGACAAAGGCCTCCCTGGATGAGGGGGTTCTTAAAGGCATTTCAGCGGGTCGTTTTCACATTATCAACAATTGGGATCTCTTGCCGGGGCAGATGCGCATTGTATTTGTTCGGGACAAACAGCTGTCCGCGTGCTGGCCTAACTAGCACGTCGGAATGCGTCGAAATTAATCAAAGTTTGTGAAGAAAAATAAAAGGGCCTCGATTTTCAACTATCGTTGCCGCACCTTCGGATCATCCTACGGACCGATTCATCCTCAGGGTTAAGCTGTTGGGCTGTTTTCAATAAAGGCAGAGCATGGGTGCAACCGCCGTATTCCAGGATGTTGGCCGCCCGGTTTTTATAGTCGTTGAACTTTTGCTGGGCTATATCTTCCGTTCGCCGGATCTTATTCCGGATCAGCCCGTCCGGCGAGATTTGGTTGGCGGCCTTGTAGTACTGAAGTGCCTGTAGTAAGGTGGCGTCGGTGGCGGCCAGGCTGTCGGCGAGGGCCATCAGTTCGGCTAACTGCTGGAATTGAACCCGGAGGGAATCACTCTCCTGTTGTTGCTCTGGTGAAGCAATGAATTGAGCCGCATATTTGATCTGTTCGATGGCAGCCTCGTAGTTGCCCTGGCTTTTGGACGATTGGGCATTGGCCATTTGAATTTTGAAGAAAGATTTTTCCTTTTCATTGCGCTGATACAATGCCCAGGCGCCCAGGACAAGGGCTACAACGGCGGCCAGGCTGGTAACGATGGTGAGGAACCGCTGCCGCCGGGCGGCTCTTTTTTCCGTCTCGAGTTTCTGTTGGATGAGTTCCAGCTCGCGTTGCTGCCGGGCTTTCTCTTCGGCGTCCACCTCATCGGCATGAGACTGGCTGGCATGGATGTACTGGAGGACTTCCGGTTCTAGCGAGAGCAAGGGCAGATATTCTTCATAGGCGTTGAGTTGTTTTCGGCTGAGGAATTCTCCCGTTCGTTGGTAGTCGAGAAAATTGCCCTGTACACGTCGTTTGATTTCATTGAGTTGCCGCTGTTCGTCGGTCCGCTGTTCGTCGATCAGAGAGGCCAGGCTGTCGTGGGCCAGTTCGATGATGTTATCGGAAAAACGGACCAGGCGGCTTTGCTCCAACATTTCGATACAGTTTGAAAGCGCAGGCATTGGCAGGAAGGGAAGGAGTTGGAGGATAGATTCCTCCACCAGGATGTGCTTGTCGGGTTCCTGGTAACGGAAGGCAACCGGCCGTTTGGTGCCTTCTTCCGTAACAAAGGAGTCCAGGACGGATTGTACGCCTCCCTCCGGCCAATCAGGGTGCAGGCTACTCAACTGCTCCTGGATGGTGGTTTCCTGGCGGTGCAGGAACTTTTCCAGTACGTGTTCAATAGAGCCGAAAGCCCTGATCTCCTTACGAGAGAACCGCAGGGGCGGCAGCTCATCTGCCCGTTCTTTGTCGCCGTAAGTGCGCAGGTAGTCTTCCCGGTAGAGCATGTCGAGGTACACCTGCAGGTAAGGAAGTTGGATACCAGCCTTACCGGCGCTGAGGTTGTCGGTGATCAGCTGCAGGCTTTCTTCCTCGGGTTGTTCCAGAGAGATGTTGAACCGGTTGAAGGAGGAGGATAGGACAGCCTCGATCTTGGAAAGGCTCATGGGTTCCACCCGGAGGCGGAAATCGAACAGGGTGGGAATAGCTTTTTCGAAAGGATAAAGACGCCCCAGGTATTCTTCACGGATAGAAAGAATAATGGTACAGGGAAGATCTGCCTTCAGGAGGTTTTTCAGATCTTCTGCCAATTGCTGTTGCTCCTCGGTGGTACCCAGGATGAACAATTCCTCGAACTGGTCAAAGATCAGGAAGACCGGCCGGAGGTATCGCCGGTATATTTGGCGGATGGTTTCCGGAAGGGGGGCTGTTACCGGCTCTTCCACTGCCAGCCGGAGGGCCTCCCGGAAAGAACGGTTGATATTCTCCTGCCGGCGTATGAACAACGGGAACCAGTCGGGGCCGTCAAAGCGGCTGGCCAGCCCGCACTGGATGAGGCTGGTCTTGCCGGTACCGGACAGGCCATAGACCAACAGCAGAGGCGTTTTGAATGCCATCGTATACAGTTCCTCTGTTTCCGGCCCTCTTCCGAAGAACTGGGCCTTATCTTCCAGGGTATACGCATCCAGAAATTTGAAAGGGCTTCTCATACGGCTTCTTGCATAGGTTGTTGAAAAATGAGCCGGGCAAAGGTGTCAAACTGAGCCTTGATGACCCGATAGTTGGGCTGCTGACGGATCAGCAGAGGCTGGTCAGTGGGTTTGTAAACATGCTTGAAACAATAGGTGTCGCCTCCTTTTTCGTAATGGTCGAAAAAGTAGAGCTTAGCAATGGCCGCCTTTTCATCAAAAGCGTTCTCGTCGATCAGGAAAGGGGAAAGGTTGAGGAAAGGGGGCTGGCCGTTCCCATTGCTCAGCAACAGTACCGAAGCATTGTCCATATATTTTTCCAGTACCTGTTGTTCTTCGGCCAGGCCGACAAAGCGCTGGACGAGCTTCACCAGTTTATGCTTGAATTTCGGCACTTTCGAATGGCGGTATTTCATCACGTCGATGTCTTTGACGGAGGCCAGAGTGTAGCGGGCGATAAACCCCAAGCGGCCGAGGATAGCTGCCAGTTTTTCTTCGGCGATCCGGCACAGTTGCAGGGCTTCCGTTTCTGAAAGGGCGGCGGCGGGCGCTAACTTTTCCCTTGTCTTTTCCATGAACTTGCAGGCATCGCAAAGATCAGTCCCTTCTTTAAAAAGGATGGCATTCTCCTGCATTTCAGGGAGAAAAAAGGGAATCCGGTTTTCCTCCAGCGTTTGTATAGCCAGTCGGACCAGCGGGAAATAATCGTGCGCTTCCTTTTCTTCTCCTTTGGAAAGAAAAAACGCCCGTATCGTTTGTTGAAGGGCTTCGGATCGTGTCAGTTGGGGAGTGCTGGCAAGGGCGTCCCACAACTGGGCCAGCATAATAAAAGCAAGTAGCTCAATGGTTGTGGTATAGGTTACGACCATTTGCCGCAGGCGCGCCGGGCCGGGTTTGTCATAAAAAATGGCCTTGGAAGTAGCGGATTCCGGTACCAACAATTTGCGCAGCTGTTCACTGATGGGGTGGGGCAGGCTCTTGAGAATGGCTTCCCGCTTATCAAGCACGGAGTGTTCCATGCCGAGGGATTCATCATCCCAGATCTTTTTCACTTCTTCATTGTGAGGGGTTAGGTTTTCGATCAGGCGGGTGATCAGGTAGGCATTGGGTTCTTCGCCGTTACCTGGGGCATCGTAAGGGAAGTCCGGCAATTTCCATTGCGTTTCGGACTCGTCGAGAAAGAAAAAGCCCCAGACGGGTTGGTCTTCAGAAGCTTCCAGCCCAACTCCCCGCATTAATGGAAGAATAGCCGGAGATTCGGTTTGGGCTGCGCCGATACCAGCATTGAAAGCTTCACCCACAGTACAATATTGTTCACTCAAAGCTTGGTAAAAGCTGATGGCAAACTGCGTGGCCATATGGTCGTTTACCGGTGTGCTTGTGGCAATGACCATCGGCTTGTTTTTCAGGCTTAGTAACCTCTTAACCTGGCTACCGGTAGAGCAGCCGTTGAGAATGACAAGCCGCAGCCGGGGGCACAATTCCAGCAATTCGGCTATGCCGGCGGCCTGGGCGTTCCTGTCGTCCAGTAGTAATGCGTCGCGCCCTGCATGGCCGCTGAAGTGAAAGAGGGCCAGATGGTCCCGGAATAATACCAGATATTCCGCAATTTTGGTAATCGTTGTATTGGAATCCCGATGAATAGAAAAGTGCTGTTTTAAGGCGCGTCTGGAAAGGATGCTGTACACCTTATCGTCTTCCTCCTTGAGGGTGGGAAGTGGCGCTTCCTGGCTATTGGCAAAGGCTAGAAATACAATATCCATAAAATGATCTTTTGGCGTTTTTGGATGAAATGGCGGCTCGAGTTTACTACTCCTGTAGGGCTTTCGTTTCATCTTCAGGCTCCTGCTCCTTAAATTTTTTCCTGAGGTGTTCTGCTATTTTGTTTTTCTGGTTCAACCGTCTTACTTCTTCTTTTGTAAAAGGAAGATTGGCGGCCATTTCCCGGAAACACACCTGGGGAACCGGGCACTGGATGAGTTCTCCCTGTCTTGAGATGGCAATAATGCTTCTGCCATCGGCGGAAAAGCGGGCCGGCGCCCGTTGCGGCTGTTGAACATCGACAGACATCAGCAAATGGCCGTCCCTGTTCCATAGTTTTGCCGTTCCATCGGTAGAAGAGGACAAGATCAGCTGTTCATCGGGGCCCCAAAAAGCGGAAATGGCAGCCCCGGTCTGCGCATCCAGGTTCAGCGCCTGGCTGCCATCTACATTCCATATCGTTACCTCGCCGGAGCTGGTGAAGCCGATTACCTGGCTGCCTTCCCGGTTAAAATACGCGCCCAGTGGATAGCCATTCTGGCAGGGCATTTGAGCCAGAAGTTGGCCTTCAACGCTCCAAATCCTCAGATTTCCGTCCAGGGAGCGGGTAAGTATTTGCTTGCCTGTGGGCCCGAATAGGGCTTCCTTGACCGCATCGCCGTGTGGCCCCAGGGTGGCCGCCAACTGCCCGTCCAGCTTCCACAACCTGGCCGTGCTGTCTGCCGATGCGGTCAGTATGTGGTGGCTGTCCGGAGAGAAGGTTGCCGAGTAGATGTAGCCCGTGTGGCGCAATGGTTCGTTTAACGGCCTGCCCGAGTGGTCCCAAAGCCGGACGGACCGGTCCGAGGAACGCGTAAGGATATAGGCCCCGTCTGGCGAGAAGCAGCCTTCCTGAACATCACCGTTATGGCCAGTGAAAGTGGCCAGGAGCTCACCATTGGTATCCCAAAGTACGGCGGTATTGTCCATCGACCAGGTGAGTAGCTTCCCTTCGACAGGCGAGAAAGCCCCTCCGAGCACATCCTCCCGGTGCCCCTTGAGTTGGAAGTCCTTTTCTTTTAAGAGGTCCAGGAGGGTGGCGGACCCGTTTTCCGCGCAAACCAGCAGGAAGCGCTCATCCGGGGAGATGATCATATCTATGACGGCTAAATTGCCGAAGTTCTTTACCAGAGGGAAAGCGGATGAACGTAGGTTTTGAGGAGTACTCAGGGAAAACCTATAGACATTGTTGCCCTCGGACAGTGCAGTCAGTTCCGGCTTTGTCTTAAACGGGAGGAAAAAGGCCGCTTTGCCTTTTTGTCCGCTAAGCGTGCGGGTAAAATAGGCGTACACGGCCCTGCCGAAGGTCAGTTCGATCTGAGGTTGCGCCTGTTCTTCGGAAAGCTGCATGGCTCTGAAAGCCAGATAGAGGGCGTCGGAGTAATTGTGGGATTTGATCTCATTTTCCGCCAGCAAGGCCAGCCGGTTGGCCTCGGTCAGTACTGCCTGTTCTTCTGCCTCACGGGCGTATGCTTCAGCTATCCGGCGGGCTTCCTGTTCTTCTCTGGAGGCATTTTCTGCTTTCTTTTGAGCAGCTTCGGCAAATTCCTTGGCAGCAAGGGCTTCCCGGGCGGCCTGGTCAGCCTGTTCCCGGGCGTTTTCTAAGTCCTCTACCCATTCTTCCTGTGCCCGGGCGACCAATTGGACGAGGTCGTTATCGGGTGGAACCTTCATACAGAACTGGGCAGCAATGAAACGGTTGATGGACATTCGGTAGTTCTCCTGCTCCAGATAGCGAATGCCCTCTGCCCGCAGCGCCAGGTAACAGCTGTCCTGTGCATGCGGCAAATGTGCTGAAAGTAGCAGTAGGGTGTTGACAAACAGTAAGTTATAAAGCCATTTCATTTTTGTGTTTTTGACAGGGCCTTATTCAAAAGCGGATCACGGCCCTTATTCCACCGGCGTCCGGCGTTGCCGAAATCTGCAGCATAAGAGGTTTGCTTCCGGGAGTTCTTTTCTCGGAGCAGTATTTTCCATATTGCCTCACCTTCTTCTTGTATTTGAAAAATCGGAAAGCATAGCCCACTGCATCGACGCTTAGCACGGCAATGCCCGTGATGGTGAGTATCTTGTACGTATCATCCTTGCTTCGGGCAGCGTCCAGGAAGGGGCGGGCCTCATCATTGGGGCTGCCGGACTGCCACAGTTTCAGATATTGCTGATAGTCATCATCTGCATTTGATTTGAATGCCTGTCCGATCCCTATGAGGCCAACCCCTGCTGCCAGGCCCAAATAATTGGGAAATTGTTCGCGGTAGGTAAAAGCCGGCCGTTTTTCACAGCTTACTCCGAGCAGGGCCAGGTCTCCGTATAGCTGAGCTGTAAGGATCAGGAGGTAGGGCCGGTTAAAATCCAGCCCTTCTTCCAGCGCATTGGCCCAGGTGAGTTCCAACTGTTCAAAATCTCTTTTAATTCGCTGGTAATCGCCTTTGACCGACCAGGTCTCAGGATAGTGGAACAGCCCTCGCGCATCCTTCAGGCAGAGGGCCATGCCGTAATAGAAATCCTTTTCGGGCCTTTTCAGGTGGTATCGAATGGACAGGGCAGCATCGCTAAACTTTAATTCATGGACGGTTATGGGGCTGTTTACAGCAGCTTCCGGCTGAATGAAGTGCCAGTCTGCGATGGCCAGCCCTCCTTCCTCCCGAACGGTAAGTTGCAGGAATAAGGTGTCTTCCAGCAGGGGCATTTGCTGCCCTTTGAGCGGCAACAAGGCTGAAAACAGGACGAGGCTGAAAAGGATTGTTCTCATATCATTCATATTACCTGGCTGGCTGAGATGGATCAGCAGCCATCGTTCTCCGGGGTACAGTCGGATAAAGGCCCAAACCCATCGGTACCGATGCTGCAATCGTCGCAGCTGTCATTGTCGTTACTGCCACACCGGTAGGGATTCCTGGGAAAGGGGTCATCCTCATCCAGTACCCCGTCATTGTCGTCATCGGGGTCGCCGGAGTCGCATAACCCGTCCAGGTCGTTATCCGGGCCGTCGTTTGCCGGGAAAAAGAAACCCGCTATGGAACAGTCATCGCAGTTGTCATTGTCGCTATCACCGCATCGGTATCGGTCAAAATCGTAGGGGTCGTTGACGTCCGGTACCCCATCATTGTCGTCGTCGTCGTCGCCGGAATCGCATTTCCCGTCTCTGTCGAAGTCGTCTCCGTCATTTTCCGGAGAAAAATAACCGGACCTCGAACAATCGTCACAATTGTCATTATCCCGGTCACCGCAGATGAATTCATTGAGGGCATTAGGATCTTGCCCATCACTGACGCCGTCGTCGTCATCATCATCATCACAGTTGTCGGTGATGCCGTCGCCGTCGGTGTCCTGTTCGGTAAGTTGAATGGAAACTACCGTACTATAGATAGGGCTTTGTCCGCTATAGATAGCGAAGGCTCTGATGAAATAGATAGAGTCTTTATTCAGCCCTGTCAGCGTGTCGGTGAAGGTATAAGGGTCGGGGGCCTGGGTAGGTACTGCTCCCAGGATGGTTTGCCGGTCTTTTCCGAGTTCAGGCTGTTGGTTTTCGGTGCTATATACAAAGCCGCATTGATCGATGGGCTTATCCAGCGGTCGGTTGATGATCACAGCGGAGAATGCGGCTTCCTGGGTGGAGCACAGGTGCTGGGGAGCAGCAATGGTGATCTGTAGCGCAAAATCGAGTCGCTGCGGGGCGCCATAGGAAATTCGTTCTCTGTCCGGTAATTCCTGAATGGCATAGGCGCGAATATAATAGAAGGGAGCCCGTATAAACAGGTTGCTTTTCCGGGCCTGCATTTCAAATTCCATCCGGGGCGGCGGGCCGGGCAGGGAAAGGATGGTGTCATTCATCAGGTACTGAGGGAGGGAATCAGTGGTGGAAAGGATGAATCCATACTCCCGGATAGCCGATTGGCTTAGCTGGTTGAATGACCCCAGAAGCGTAATATCATCGTTGAGGATTTTGGGTTCCAGGGTAAGTACCTCGACAAATTCTAACTGTTCGAACTCATCGCGCAGACAAGTGAGGAGTAAAACGGCGACGGCAATCAGAAAGAGCCCGGTCAAAAGAAGGTTTTTCATGGGCGCTGCTTTTGGAAGAATAATGGAAGCTGTTTCCCGCCTTATAGGTGTGAATGGGCGTTCCAGGGTATGCAGCGTAAAGCAACTCCTTCAACTGAAAGAAGTTATACCATTATATTAGAGAAATGCAATGATATTTGTCAGGGCTCCTGTCCCTGCACATTGGCCGACTCTTCGTCAAAGAGCAGCTTCCCGGCAGGGCTCGTGATCTCCAATTGGCCGGGCCTCAGTATGAATGCCTGTGCTTCCTCCAAAAGTCCGAAGTATTGCTTTTCCTGTTCCATGAGGCCGGGGCAGTACTTTTCGGTGGCGCCAATGCCGTCGAATTTCAGTTGCTCCTTTCGGGTTTCGAAGGAGGCAAAATAAGAATTGCATCCGGCAGAGCCCGATACCTGTCCACTTTTGAATTTGAGGGTAATGGGCTTCTCCCCCTGAGGTTCCAGGATGGTGCCATCTTCCAGGCTGAATTTCAGTAATATCCAACTGGTGCCTTCCAACGATTGGTCAGGAACGGGCTCAGCCGGGCAGGCAGTTAGGAATACCAATAGGAACAGGCTGCCGATTACAGTTTTTAAGGAGGCCATGGTTTTGTATTTTGAAGGCAAAGTGGGAAAAAAAGACAGGAATTACAAGTGCCGGTGAAGTACGCGGGCAGATTTCAGAAAAATGGTAAATCCTGGATGCCTGTTCTGCTAATCGAGGTACCGCTTCGTTAATCCTTCGTAGGCATCAATGCGCCGGTCGCGGAAGAAGGGCCAGATCCGCCGCACCGCTTCGGTCCGCTGTTTATCGATCTCCACGACTACGTTCACTTCCTCATCGGCCGGAGCCTGGTAGAGGAGTTCGCCCTGGGGCCCGGCCACGAAGCTTTGGCCCCAGAACTGGATACCGCCCGTCACTTCGCTCCAGTCCGGTTCATAGCCGGTCCGGTTCACGGCGATCACCGGCAGGCCGTTGGCCACTGCGTGCCCGCGCTGTATGGTTTGCCAGGCGCCAAACTGCCGGTCCTTCTCCTCCTGAGGGTCGGTGCTCTCGTAGCCGATCGCGGTAGGATAGATCAGCAACTCCGCTCCGGCGAGCGCCATGAGGCGGGCTGCTTCGGGGTACCACTGGTCCCAGCAGACCAGCACGCCAAGGCGGCCAACGGAGGTGTCGATCGGCCGGAACCCCAGGTCGCCGGGCGTGAAATAGAACTTCTCATAATAAGCCGGGTCGTCCGGAATGTGCATCTTGCGGTATTTGCCGGCAATGGCGCCGTCGCTTTCCAGTACCACAGCGGTATTGTGGTAGATGCCGGGAGCACGGCGTTCGAACAAGCTGGCCACCAGGACGATACCCAGCTCTTTGGCCACTCTTCCGAATTCCTCGGTGGACGGCCCGGGGATGGGTTCCGCCATTTCGAATTTGCGGGTGTCCTCCGCCTGGCAGAAATAGATCCCGGTATGCAATTCCTGCAAAACCACCAGCTTTGCTCCTTTCCGGGCGCATTCGCGGATGCCGGCTATGCTCTTTTCTACATTAGCCTTGCGGTTATCGGTGTTGGACTGCTGGACCAGTCCTATTGTTAGTTTATTCATGGCTGTGTTATTTTAATTCTAAGTAGGATATAGGGTCTCATCGCTCGAAAACCTCCCAACCTCCCAACCTCCCCACGTCCCAACCTCCCAACCTCCCCCGTCAAAAAGCCCCTTCCGGGTACTGCATACTGATACAATGCAAAGACCCGTGTTGTTCGATCAGCGAGCGGCAGTTGATGCCGATAATCTCCCTGTCGGGGAAGCAGGAGGCGATAGCCTTCAGCGCTTTCTCGTCCTGGGGCACTCCATAGGTGGGCATCAGGACAGCTCCGTTGATGATCAGGAAATTGGCGTAGGTGGCCGGCAGGCGGTGGCCGTCGGCGGCGTAGCAAGCATCGGGCCAGGGTAGGGGAGTGAGGTTGAAAGGCTTGCCCTCTTTTGTTCGAAAAGCTTGAAGTTCTCCTTCCATGGTTTGCAGGGCGGCGTAGTGCTCGTCGTCCGGGTCATCACAGCGGACGTATGCGATGGTATCATCGGGGCACAGCCGCGCCAGGGTATCGATGTGGGAATCCGTATCGTCGCCCGCCAGATAGCCATGGTGGAGCCAGAGGAAGTGGTTAACGCCCAGCCATGCGGAGAGTTTGGCCTCCAGTTCTTCCTGGTTCAGGTGCGGGTTGCGGTTGGGGGATAGCAGGCATTCGGCGGTGGTCAGCAGGGTGCCCCGCCCGTCGGTTTCTATGCCTCCGCCTTCCAGGACGAGCCCGGGGCGGTACAGCGGCAGCCGCCCGAATACGCCCTGTTCGTACAGGCGCCCGGTGATGAGGTTGTCGTGGAAAGCCGGGAACTTCAGCCCCCAGCCGGTGAACATAAAGTCGAGCAACGCTAATCGCCCATCCTCTTCTATGGTGATGGCGCCGTGGTCGCGCGCCCAGGTATCGTTGCTGGGGCACTCCGCCAGCAGGAGGTTGCCCGGCGCCGCATTTCTCAGATGGGCCGCCACTTCTTCCTTGTTATGGCACACCACCAGTACCTTTTCGAAGCGGCTAATCGTTTCGATACACTCCACAAAACAGGGAATGACGGCGTCCAGGCTGTCCGCCCAGTCGCTGTCGGCATGGGGGAAGGTGAACTGAATGGCGCTCTGTGGTTCCCATTCAGCGGGTAGTCGTCGTTTCATGGGGTGAAGATAAGAAAAGGGTTTTTACGTGGCCTGTTGGAAAAACCAGTCTTCAGGAATTATTTTTCTTCCCTTCAGGTTTCATTTCTGGAAAAAGCATTTTACCTTTGCATCCGCAAAAAAGGAAAGGATTATTATTTCCTTATAGCGAAAGAAAAAGGTAATCCGGAGGAGTGGCAGAGCGGTTGATTGCACCGGTCTTGAAAACCGGCGTACCGAGAGGTACCGGGGGTTCGAATCCCTCCTCCTCCGCAAAGCATTTAGAAGGGCCGCCAATTTGGCGGCCTTTTCTGTTTGCCATGTGCCCAGGGTAACCTTGGGTTGTTTGTCCTTTCATCAGAAGTCCAATAAATCTCTCAGATCACGTTTTTCTGGACTTGAAAGGTAATAGCGGCTTTCATCAGACAAGCATTGCCCCAGCCTAATTCCAAAGGAATAAAAAGTACTCCAACATCAGAGCCCCGGGCCTACGTTCAGGGCATTGTCAAAATTTTCCGAAAATTTATGGTGTGTTCAATAAGCATTATTTCATTTGCAGAGGCACAAGCGTGCTATTGCTTGCCTTTGGCTCCCTAATTCCCCTTTACCCTGCCTTGTTCCTCTTCCGTAGCTGTTGAACGGTGGCGAGCGGGTTTGACTTCGTCATTGCCGAAGCGATAGGTGAGCGACAGGGTGGCGCGTTGGGTCTCCCACTTGTTGTCTACGATCACATTGATGTTGTCCTGAATGATGTCCACATGGTGTTCGCGGATATTGAAGATGTCATTAACGCCCAGCTTAATGTCGGCCTTGCCTCCCATAAAGGTTTTGGAGAGGCCCATGTCGATCTGGTAGCGATGGCTGATGTCGAAAAAGCTATATACCATTCTGGACTGGTAGTAACCGGAGAGTTCGGCCTTGAAGCCTTCAGGAAGGTTGAAATTCTGGCTGGTGTGGATGTTGTAGCTGAACTGGCTGTTGTCGAAAGACTTGCCCAGATAGACGGATTGGAAATCGTTGTAGTAGGCCGAGATGTTGAACCGGGCGCTCCACCAGCTGGTGATGGTGAGGGGCACGTGCAAATTGAGGCTGTAGTTGTCGAACTGGTCCAGGTTGGCCATAGTCTGGAAGG
The DNA here is from genome assembly GCA_020636405.1 of Lewinellaceae bacterium. Lineage (GTDB taxonomy): Bacteria > Bacteroidota > Bacteroidia > Chitinophagales > Saprospiraceae > JACJXW01. The sequence continues at coordinate 2,992,743 of JACJXW010000004.1, forward strand.
TAAGCAATCGTTCATCGTCCTGGTCGAGGATCTCGGCCATGAAGCGAGAGGTGCGGCTATAGGACAGGGTCAGAAAATAGCGCTGCTTGTAGCCGTAGTTGACGGCAAAGCTGTTGGAGTACTGCGGTTGCAGGAAGGGGTTGCCCTTTTGGAAAGTATATTGGTCGAGGAAGTAAATGAACGGGTTGAGGCTTTGGTAAGTAGGGCGGTCGATCCGGCGGCTGTAGGAATAACTCAGGCTGTGGTTTTCTCCTACCTGATGGGATAGGCTGGCGCTGGGGAACCAGTCGAGGTAGTCCCGTTTGTTTTGCTGCCCCAGGGTAACCGAGAAGCCGTCCGATTGGGTATACTCTGCCCGAAGGCCGAGCTGCAGAGTGAAGCCTTTGAATTGCTTGTTGGCGTTGAGGTAGGCCGCATAGATGTTCTCCTCATACAGGAACTGGTTGGTACGGGTACTATCGACCTGCCAGTCGCCGTCCTGTTGTTGACGGAATTCAATGTTGTTGTCGGTAGTAACCAGGCTGATCTTGGCGCCGGTTTCCAATTTAGCGGTTTCACCCATAGGGTGGCTGTAGTCGGCCTTTACGGCTTTGATGTCTACCATGGAATAGTTGTCGCTGCTTAACAGGTTGGGGGCTGCAGCTTGTTGTTCGTTCTCATCCAGGAAGAAGTTGGCGTATTCCTGGAAGTCTTCGTTCTCAAAGGAGGAATAGTCGGCATCGAAAGTCAAAGACTGGCCGGGCCGGTTGAACTGGTGTTGCAGGTTGAAGTTGAACGCGTAGTTGCCCCAGTGTTCGTCGCCGGTGCGGCTGGCGTCGACCAGGTTGAAATCATTGGGGTTGGCGCCGCCCAGCAGGGTGCGGTTGAAGGCCTCCTGGTCATTGGAGCCGATCTGGGTGCGGAAGAAAAGGCCGGCAGTAGTGTGCTCGCTGGCCGTCCAGTCGACGCCGCCGCTGGCCCAGTGGCTGTTGTAAATGCCCGTCTGGCGGTTGGCCTGGTCAAAAGTAATGGTTCCGGCTTCTCCGGCGATGCTTCGGAAGAGGTTGAGATTCTGGAAGTTCTCGTTTTTGCGGTAGCTGTAATCCCCGAAAAGGTTCCATTCCTTTTGCCGGTAGTTGAGCCGCAGGCCGGCGCCTGCCTTGGGGTATACGCCCTGGCCCGCCTGCAGGTTGGCGCTGCCGTTGAGCCCCAGTTTGCTGTCCTTTTTGATCTGGATGTTGATCACACCAGCATTCCCGGCGGCCTCATAACGAGCCGAAGGGCTGTGGATGATCTCGATCTTCTGAATATTTTCCGCTGGCATGGTTTCCAGCATCTTGGCCACATCCTCTACAGAGAGGTGCGTATTTTTTCCATTGATGAGGATCAGGACGCCTTGCTTGCCCTTCAGGCTGACCGTATTGTTCTGGTCCACCGTCACCCCCGGCGCACGCGCCAGTACTTCCAGCGCGGTATTGCCGGCCGCTACCGGGCTGTTCTCCACGTTGATCGTCATCTTTTCGGCATCGAGCTGAATGAATGGCCGGGAGGCTTTAACGATGACCTCCTCCAGGGCAATGCCTTCCTGTGCCAAAGGCATTACCCCGAGCTGAACGTCAGGCAGGCGCTCGGTGATTTCAAATACCGGGCCGAATACTGCGGAATAACCCACGAGGCTAATGGATACGAGATACCGGCCGGCGGGTGCATTCTCAAAGATAAAAACCCCACTGGAGTCGGTAAGGGCTCCTTTGGCCAGGGTGGAGTCTTTGGCATAAAGCAGCAGTGCGTTGGCGAATTCGACAGGTTTCCCCGTTTCGTCCACGACTGTCCCAGTAATGTTTCCGGATGTTTGTGCGGATGTCTGGTTAAAAGCAGCGATCAGCAGCAGCAGTGCAATTAGGGATGCTCTCATGGTTTGGAAATTGTTTCAAGGGGAGACGAGCAGGGGGGGGCAAGGGGTTACAAGAGCATCAGGCTTTACCGGCCAAAGGGGGAATTTATTCTATGAAGGATGGGTTTGTGCAGACAGGGTGGGGAAAGCGGAATTCAGTCTTTTAATTCGATCAAATACAACGGATTGCCGTCCGGGTCATTGAAATGTGCCAGGCGGCTGGGCCCGTCCTGCACGACTTGAACGCCGATGGCTTTGGCCCTCAGGTTTTCCAGGTGTATCACTACCCCTTCATATCGATCTTCTCCAGAAAGCCTTCCCGGAAACTGCGCCCGATTGGCACGACGCCCTTCGGGGTAAAGACCTGGTTGCCTTCTATCTTTTCAATATAGCGCAGGTTGACGATATAGGATTTGTGCACCTGGCAGAACTCTGTTTCCGGCAGCAGGCCGAGCCAGTATTTCAGGGAGTAGGAGAGGAAGTGGTTCTTGTCGCGGGTATATACCCAGGTGTACACATCGTCGGCCTTGATGTAGAAAATGTCTTCAAATTCGATCTTGAGGATGACCTTATCGGATTTGACGAAAGCGTAGGGGTGGGGGGCGGGAACAGTAGGCCCGGCATGGGCTTCCGGGGGGCCTGCGCCGGCCTCGGGATGGTAAATGATCTTGGACACGGCCTTGAGGAAACGTTCAAAGGATATGGGCTTGAGGAGGTAGTCCACAACATCAAATTCATATCCTTCCAGGGCGTATTCCGAAAAAGCAGTGGTGAGGATAACTTTGGGCTTATACGGCAGGATCTTCAGGAAATCCATGCCCGAAAGTTTCGGGAGGTGGATATCGAGAAAGATCAGGTCAACAGGGTGCTCACTCATGAACTCCAGCGCAGCCAGCGGGTCAGTGAAAGAGCCCGACAACTCCAGGCCGGTTATCTCGGCGACATAGCGCTGCAGGATGCGCTGGGCGGGGAGCTGGTCTTCGATGATGATACAGCGGTATTCCATTTATTTATATACTATTGCCCAATCCTAATTCCAGCTTCACCACATACTGCCCCCCCTCGGTTTGAATGTCCAGCCGATGCCGGCCGGGGTAGAGCAATTTCAGCCTTTTGCGGACATTATCCAACCCGATGCCTTTGGCGACGTACCGGCCCGGGCCGTCCTTCGTTGCCAGATAGGTGTTGGTGCACCTGAAATGAAGTTCAACTTCCCGGATCTCCACTTTGATGCCGATCGAGATGTTGTCTGCCTGGCTCGACAGGCTGTGCTTGAAGCTGTTCTCCACAAAAGGGATCAGCAGCAGGGGGGCGATCATTTTGCCGGTGGTATTTCCTTCCACCGAATATACCACCTTTCCCCGGCTTTCCATCTGTAATTCCTGCAGGCGGATGAAATCCTGCAGGCACGCCAGTTCCTTTTCCAGCGGTACGTAATGCTCCCGGCTTTCGTAGAGCATATAACGCATAATATTGGAAAGCTGGAGTATGATCTCCGGTGTTTTCGGGGAATTTTCCTGGGCGTAGGAGTAAAGGTTGTTCAGGTTGTTGAACAGGAAATGAGGGTTGAGCTGGGACTTCAGGAACTGCAGTTCGCCTTCTGCTTTTTCTCTTTCCAGCGCTTCGAGCTGGGATTGCTTTTTCAGGTTGTCCCAGGCCAGCTTGAAACCGACGAAAAGCAGAATGATAGGGCCGATCTCTGCAATATCGCGAAAACCGCCTTCGGCGGACCGCCTTCCTATACCGCGTCCGGAGAGGAAAACGGGTTCCAGCAATACTTCATTTACTACAATAGCTGCTGCGATGGCCGCCAGGCTCCAGAAGAGGAAGGTATAGTACCGCTTCCGGTAAAAAAAGCGGGGAAGCAGCCAGTAATTGATGACGATGACCACCAGAAAATAATTGGCGGCAAAAATGAATTCCCAGTAATGGATATGAGGCCGTTCCTTGGAAAAGGCCAGGGCGGTGAAGTAAAGCACCCACAGCAGGATGATGAAGGCTCCTTCCGAAGCACCCCAGTATAAAAGCTTCTTTTTGAATGATTCGGTCCACATAGTAAGGTAAAGTGTTCATTTTCCCGGAACGAAACAAGCTTTTCCTGTAAACGCCGGAAATCGGAAGGTGAACGGTTTTTAACTTCGGGTTTACAGTTACCCTTCGCAAACTGCCGTTCACTGATCTTATTTGGTTCTCGTCCTCCTGGCGGGCACCTTTGCAGAAAGAATAATTATTTGAAAAATCCGAAAAAATATGAAAGCACGGCATCTTTTCCACCTCCTACTCCCCCTTTTCCCGGCCCTTTTCCTGGCTTCACCCGCCTGGCCTCAGGGCCCTGCTGCAGAAGTGGCGCCTCCGGCAACCGTCACCGGCAAAGTAGTGGATGCCGGCACGCAGTTGCCTCTGGAGTACGCTACTGTTAGCCTTTTTTTGAGGGCGGACAGTATGCTGGCCAACGGCATCATCACCGATGAGGCTGGGGTGTTTACCCTGCAGGCCCAGGAAGGCCTCTATTTCCTGAAAATAGAATTCCTCGGTTATCAGGCGAGGATCATCGACAGCTTATTGCTATCGACTGCCCGGCAGACATTGGACCTGGGCGTCGTCGCTATCGAACCGGAAGCGACGATTCTGGGCGAAGTGCTCATCCAGGCCCAGGCCAGCCAGATGCAGTTCGCCCTCGACAAGAAGGTATATAACGTTGGGCAGGATATTGCCAGCCGGGGTGGCACTGCCCAGGACATTCTCGATAACCTGCCTTCCGTACAGGTCGATGTGGAGGGCAACGTCAGCCTTCGGGGCAGTGAGAACGTGCGTATCCTCATCGACGGAAAACCTTCCGGGTTGATCGGCATCAGCGGCACCGGCGGCCTGCGGCAACTGCCCGCCAACCTCATTGACCGCATCGAGCTGATCACCAACCCCTCCGCCCGCTATGAAGCGGAAGGCATGGCCGGCATCATCAATATCGTACTGAAGAAGGAACGCGCCCGTGGCGTTAACGGATCTTTTGACCTTACGGCAGGTTATCCACAAAACTATATCGGCTCCGTCAACCTCAACTATCGGACGCAGCGGCTGAATCTCTTCACCAACATCGGGCCCTCCTACCGGCGGGCGCCTTCTACCGGTTATCAGTACCAGGAGGTGTATAGTGGAGACACTACCTCCATCACGGAGCAGTGGGAAGATGAAACCCGCGGCGGCTGGTCGGCCAATATCCGCGCCGGCGCCGATTATTTCTTCAACGCGAAAAACATACTGACCGGCGCTTTTACCTACCGCAACGGCAAGGAAACCAACGATGGCGTCCTGAAGTACTACGATTACCTTTTCTCCCTGGACAACCCCACCGCCAATTCCCGCCGTACGGATGAGGAAAGCGAAAAAGAACTCAATCGGGAATACGCGCTTTCCTATCGCCGCACCTTCGAGCGCGAAGGACATGAGCTGACTGCCGATGTGCGGTATCAGGAAAATACAGAAGACGAGAGCTCCAACCTGCAGGAACAGTTCTTCCTCCCCGGCTGGGAGCCGTCCGGACGAGCCGACCTGCTGCAGCGTTCCGGCAACCGGGAAGGGGAACACCTCCTGATCGCTCAGGCGGATTACGTCCAACCTTTCGGTGAGGAAGGCAAATTCGAGGCGGGCTGGCGGACTTCGTTTCGCGCCATCGATAACGATTACCTGGTAGAAGAGCTTGTCGATGGACAGTGGGGCCCGCTGCCCGGGCTCAGCAATAATTTCCGCTATCGCGAAGATATTCACGCCGCCTATCTCATCTACGGCAACAAACAGGGGCGGTTTTCCTATCAACTGGGCCTCCGGCCGGAGTGGAGTATCGTTTCTACGGAACTTCAGCAGACCGGCGAGTTGAACGACCGCAACTACCTGAACCTGTTCCCCAGCGCTCACTTCACCTACGAACTGCCGGCTGATAATGCGGTGCAGCTCAGCTACAGCCGTCGCCTGCGGCGGCCTCGTTTCTGGGACCTCAACCCCTTCTTCACCTTCAGCGATAACCGCAACTTCTTCAGCGGTAATCCTGACCTCGACCCGGAATTCACCCACTCATTCGAGCTGGGCCACCTGAAATACTGGGATAAAAGTTCCCTGAGCACTGCCCTCTACTACCGCCATACCGACGGCGAGATCGAACGCATCCGTCAGGTACTGAACGACAGCACTTCCGTGACCTTTCCCCAGAACCTGGCTACCGAAGACTCCTGGGGCCTGGAACTGAACGGCTCCTTCTCTCCTTATCCCTGGTGGCGCATCGACGGCAACGCCAATTTCTTCCGGTCCATTACCGATGGCGGCAACATAGATACCTCCCTCTACTCCGATACTTACAGCTGGTTCATCCGGGGCACCTCGCGCTTCACCGCCTGGCAAAAACTCGACCTGCAGCTGCGTTTTAATTACCGCGCACCGCAGCAAACCACGCAGGGGCAGCGCAAGGCCATGTCCAGCGTGGACTTTGGCGCCAGCATGGATATTCTCCGGGGCAATGGCACCCTCACGCTCAGTGTACGCGACATATTCAACACCCGCCGTTTCCGCTTTATATCCGAAGGGGACAACTTTTACTCGGAAGGCAACTTCCAACGCCACCCCTCCCAGCTGAACCTGACCCTGAACTACCGGATCAACCAGAAGAAACAGGTTCGGAGGAACGGTGGCAGGGGAGAGGAAGAGGATATGGGAGATATGATGCAGTTCTAAGTTGGTGCAGATAAGTATATGGACTGGATTAGTGAATTGAGAAGGGCTGAATATCAAGGACTTAACCTTGGCTTTTTCGTTTCACTATTTGTATCCTTGTCCTTAATATTTCGGCATGCAACCGGAAAGAAGCCAGGATAACAGAACGGGATCGCCTAATAATTTCGAATATACCCCTAAAGTCTGTTATCTTGGCCGTAAAAACCGGAATGCACAGCCTTACAGACATTGTCGAATTATACGAGGAGCGCTTTGATACCCATCCGCTGCTCATCCGGGCCTGTGGCCGCATCAATATCATCGGGGAGCATACGGACTATAATGACGGGTTCGTGTTACCCGCCGCTGTTGATAAATACCTTTATTTTGCCATTGGAGAGAATGGAACGACCGATACCCATCTTTACGCAGCTGATATTAAGGATAGCTACAGCTTCAGCATTAACCAGATCGAGCCCTGCGAGAAGCTCTGGGCCAATTACCTGATGGGCATCATGAAACAAATGCAGGGCCTGGGGGTGCCGCTGGAAGGCGTAGACTGCGTATTTGGCGGCAACCTTCCGATCGGTTCCGGCCTCAGTTCGTCTGCGGCCCTGGAATGTGGTTTTGCGCTTGGCCTGAAAACCTTGTTCCAACTGGAAGCCAGCCTGGTGGAACTGGCGCAGCTTGCTCAGCGGTCCTCCCATCAATTCGTCGGGATCCCCTGTGGCATCATGGATCAGTTTGCCAGCCTTTTGGGGCGGGCGGGGCAGGCGATCAAGCTGGACTGCCGTTCTCTGGCGTACGAATACATCCCGCTTGAACTGGGCGACTGCGAGCTGGTGCTCCTCAATACCAAAGTACACCACGAACTGGCCTCTTCGGAATATCCCGTCCGCGTTCGGGAATGCCGGGAAGGAGTGGCTACTGTTCGGAAACACTATCCGGAAGTGGAAAGCCTCCGGGATGTTACCCTGGAGATGCTGGATGCCCACCGGGGGGAATTGCCGGAAGTGATCTACCGCCGTTGTGCTTTTGTCATTCGGGAGAACGCCCGCCTGGAGGAGGCCGCTGTTTGCCTCTCAGAAGGCAAGATGGAACGCCTGGGGGAACTCCTGCTGCTCACCCACGAGGGCTTGCGCGACGAATACGAGGTCAGCTGCCCGGAACTAGACTTCCTGGTGGGGTTCGCCAAAGATTTCGATGGGGTACTGGGAGCCCGCCTGATGGGCGGTGGTTTCGGCGGATGCACCATAAACCTGGTTCGCAAGGAAGCCAAGGAAAAATTCCTCAAAGAGGTTACCAAGGCTTATTTCCGGCAGTTCGGTATCCATTCTGAGTACTACTTCGTCCGCCCGGTGGATGGGACGATGGTGGTCCGGGACGAGGAAGGGTATGGTAATGGCTGAATGGAAGTGAAATGGGTTTAAGTCTTGATAATCAATGTTTATTGTGCTTTTATTCCATTCTTGGCATTAATAACAAAATACCCCTTCAGCCCCCTAGCCGGCCCCCAGCCAGGCCCTGAGCATATATCCCAGCCCAATACCCAGATAATTGCCCATGGCGTATCCGGCGAGCCCCATGGCAATGCCGGAGAAGATCAACTGCCGGTTGCCGGTCACCGTGGCGATCTGTCCGATAAAGGCCGGCCCGTAGAGCCCGGCAACTGAGGTGAACAGCAAGGTGTCGCGGTCGATGCGGAAGAGTGCCGCTGCCAGCAGATGGAGCAGAATGGTTCCCAGAAATGCGATAAGGGAAAAGACGATAATATCCAGGCCCTGGGCCAGTATTTCCGAAAAATCGGCCAGCATACCCAGTGCAATACAGAACATCAGGAGGAAGTATTCCCCGGTTTCAAAAGTGTTTTCGAGGCGCCGGACCTGGGGCGTGAGGGAAGCCAGAATGCTGAGCGTGGTGAGCAGCAACATAATGAAGGCTATGTTGTCCAACTTACCGAAGGCCAGCCGGCAAATTCCAAGGCTGAGGACAATGATGGCCAAAGTGAGGAGTATAGCTTTTACACTATCGCGGAAGTTGATCCTGAATGGGGTTTCGGAAGTTTCTTCCTGTTGCAGGCCTTCCTTGTTTTCTTCAGGAAATGCCGGTAGAATAAGGCCGTAGATGCGGGGTGCAAAGGAAGTGAGAAAGAGCAGGTAAACGGCGCCGAGCAGAACATCGGCGGCATTCAGGAGGATGATGGATTCCTGGCTGGCGCCCAGGGCCAGGCCGATGGCCTGCATGTTGGGGGTGCCGCCGGTATAGATGCCCACCAGCATACCGGAGATGCGCCAGGCATCATCTACCCGGTGGCCATAAATGAAAGCGGCGGCCGTAGTGGCGGCCAAACCAGCCAAAACGCAGAGCCCAAAACTGAGGAGTGTGCTTTTAGCGTGCCCAAGCCACTGATGCAGGTTGGTGCCGTAAAGCAACAGAGGAATGGCCAGTACAATAGTGGCTTCGGTAACCGTAGTAGAAAGCGAGGTGTCGAGCGGGATCAGGCGAAAGTTACCCAGGATGATGCCGAGAGCATAGCACAGGACCACCGGGCTTAGCCATGGAGGGATCAGCCTCCGGTGGTACAGCCGGCGGCTCAAGAATGGAAACAAGGCGATCAGTGCCAGTTGAAGCAGTATCCAGGGCATTATTTGTTTGGTTTGGGCTCAATGGCCAGGGTGTCTTTGTAATCGACCCACAAGCGGCAATCTTTCACTTCCGGATGCCGGAGCATCCAGTTGGCAATAGGCGTGACGATAAGCTGGTCGATGGCGCGTTGCAGGGGCCGGGCCCCATAGCGTACATCAAACCCGACGGAAGCAATATGGCTGGCCACTCTGTCAGAAAAATCCACCCGGATATTCCATTTGGTAAAGCCTTCCCGTTGTTTGAGTTCGTTGAGTTCTTTATGGGTAATAGCCAGGATATCCTTCTGGTTGAGACTGCCAAACACCACGACACCATCCAGCCGGTTGACGAATTCGGGCCGAAAATGGCGGGCAATCGCAGACAGGTAAACAGCCTCCTCGTCTTCCCCTTCTCGGAAGCCTATCGACCGTCTGCCGGTGGAACCCAGGTTGGAGGTCATGATCACTATCGTATTGCGGAAGTTGGCTTCCCTTCCGTAGGCATCTACGAGCAGGCCTTCATCCATCACCCCCAGGAGGGCATCGAAAATGGAAGGGTCGGCCTTTTCCACTTCATCGAGCAGCAGAACGGAGAACGGGCGTTCGCGGATCTCTTTGACCAGTTGTCCGGGTTCGCGCCCGGCGCCAATGAGCCGGACGATCTGCCCGGGGTACTGAAATTCGCTCATATCGATCCGGACCAGGGGCGATTTTCGCTGGCCCTTCCCAAAGAAATAATCCGCAAGGGCTTTGGCGCTGGCCGTTTTTCCAACGCCGGTTGGCCCGGCAAAGAGCAGCGTGCTGATGGGCTTGTTCGGGTTGTTCAGGCCGGCCTTGTATACCTTGACGAGGCTGCATAGCTTCTGGACCGCCGCCGGCTGGCCAATGATCCGTTGGTTGAAGTAACCCTGGAGTTCCGCTATGTCCAGCATCAGGTCATCCCGCAGGAAGAGTTCCGGTAACCCGGTCTGGCGGACGAAATTGTCAAAGACCGCCTTTTTATCGACCTCTTCGGCCTGATGCAGCTGCCCTTCAGTGATACATTGGCCCAGAAATTTGATGCCCTTACCGGGGAAGCTCTCGTAAGGATAGTAACGGAGCAACAAGCGATACGACAGCTGAAGGGCCTCCCTGGTGATGGGCATCCGCTGATTCTTCTCGGCATAGTCGGCAAATTGCTCCAATACGCTGATGGCCTTTTTTTCATCCAACTCTTCAATAAATACAGCCTGGAAGGCTTCTGCGAACCCGGGAAGCAACCGTCGCATACTTTCCAGTTCCTGGGGCGTCGCTTCCCCCATCATCTGCAGTTTTCCCTGTTGGAGGAATGACAACAGGAAAGCGGCTACGCTGTCTTCCGGGCCTTCCCCGCCGGCCTGGAGGAGCCGGCTCACGTCTTCTACCCAAAGTATGCCGTTGGTGACGTTGAGCTCTTCGATCATCAATTCACAAAGCTCTTCCCATTCCCCGAGGTATTTGGAGCTTGCCGTGATCCGTTGAGGGAGGATCCGCCAAAAGGTGTATTCCATCTGCTGTTTGCGGGAGCGAGCGGTGATCTTCTTGATCGCCTGTCGCAATACGGCACTCTTGCCGGTTCCGGGGCGGCCGACTGCCAGTACATTGGAACGGGTACTGATCAGTTTGTCGGCCACTTCGGCCACTTTTTCCTCCAGTTCCCATGCCGCTTCCGGAAAGGCGCTCATGTTGCGGCGGATGTTTTTTTTCTGGGGCACCCGTTCCGCCAGGCGGTTCAGGACTTTATACTCCCGTTTGTATTCAATTCCGCTCCAATAGAAATCCCGGTCGTAATTGACCTTCAGGGCCAAAATGTCCAGTTTGGGGCGGGGCAGCATCTGCAGGCGGTAGATCTTTTCCGGGCTGTAATGGTTGAGCAGGCTGACAACTGCGTGCTGGACCAAGGCGTCGAACTGCTTGGGGTCGTAATAATAAAAGCTTTCTCTGAACAGCGGCAGATAGCATTCGTAATACCCTTGTGCTGTTTCACCATAGACTACCGGAACGGATACTTTGAGCGTAGTGGAAAGCGGGTAGGCTCCGGTACGGTCCCGATGGGTAGGCCGGATGGAAGCCTCCACCATGCGCAGGCGGGGCTCCATGATGTCCATCAGGGGATAGTCGTCGTACTTCTTGTATTGTCTTTGCAGGTGGTCGAGGAGGGTGCTCTTCAGGCTGCGCAAGTCGCTGTCGACCACTTCCAACTCGGTACCGACCAGGATGCCCAGAACGGAATCTTCCTGAAAATCAAAATACAGCAAAGGGTAGTTGATCCTATCCATAACCTGAGGTATGTGAGTACCACCGGGTGAAGATAAGGATTAAGCGGGAGACTTTGAGCCTGCCTTACTGTCCCAGCTGTTTTTTTGCTTCCTTCAGTTCGTTTTCCACATTGGCCTTCAGTTCTTCCCAATTTTGCTCTGCGTTCTGTTGCAACTGTTGGGTCCTGATATTGAGGTTGTCCCTCAATTCCTCCAGGCTCTTCCTTTCCTGCTCCAGTTGTTCTTTGGTATCCTCTTGAGCTTCAGCCAGTTCTCCCTTAATGGTGAGGATGCGCTGGGAGATGAGTTGTTGGGTTTTGCCGAGTTCGAGAACCAGAGTGTTGGCTTCCTTCTGGATCTCTTCTCTGGCGGATTCCGATAGCTGTTGGATCTCTTCCTTGGCGCTGTCCACTAACCCCTGAGCTTCTTCCTGGGCATCTTTGACGTCTTCCGGCGCAGAATTGCTACAGGCAAAAGTAAAGAGCAGGAGGGCCAGGTAAAGGGCAAATTTCAATGTATACCTTGTCATGAGTGATACGATTTTATGAGTAAGAAAATCATGGATTTATATTATCCCCGAATGTTCTTTCGTCTTCCTCCTCAACCATGGAGCGAATGAGTTTCCAGTTGGAATGCAGCAACTGCTCCATGATACCCAGCAGGTTGTCGAGGCTTCCCTTTTCGGAGGGCGGAAGGCTGTTGGAAATATGATCTGCCTCTGTAGAAGGGGCGGCGCCGTTGAAATTGGCCAATTTCTGGAACTCGCGAAAACCCTCCAGCACCTTTTGCATATCCGCAGTCTGGCTGGAGAAGAGGTGCAGTTGGTTGAGCAGCTTTTGCTCGTCGTAGGGTTCTCCTGCTTCTGAATGTTGGACGGGATAGAGGAAGCTGGCAGCTACGTCCTTTTCCAGCAATTCGCTGGGGGAGATGTCGAAGAAAAGGGCGATCCTGAGGAAGTTAATGGCTTTGGGCTCTACGATTCCGGCTTCGTAAGAGGCAATATTATTGCGTTTGAGCCCCAGGTGTTCCGCAAGTTTTTGCTGGCTCATGCCCCTCATCTTTCGGAGGAATTTCAGGTTGTTGGCAAATAGGCTGGTTGGCACAGTTTTCTGGTCGTTGCTAACGGGGGCGCAATTTAGGCAATAATCGTCAATTTGTAGCCTTGGTTTCAGAAAGAAACTTCGAGCTGCCTGCTCACTTTGATGATCAGCAGTTCGGTTTCCTGCTGCAGCATGGGCCAGTCTCCGATGAGGCTGTCCTGAGCCAGGAGTTGGGCCTGCTGTTCCAGTTCCTGATAAGCTTTCTCTGCATCGGTGATCTTCAGGAGGAGGCGCCGGGTGGTGGCCTTGTCTGTATCGTAGGCGCGGTTGCGCATGGACTCCACCTGCCGGTTGATCTCCTGCTGCGCCTGCCCGATGCGCAACAGAAGGACACTGCGCATGGAATCCCGCACGGCAAAGACTTCATCCCGGCCGGGCGGTTGCCGGCCGTCCCTGCCCTGGCAACTCCATTCGCCAAAGAGCAGGGCCAGTAGTAACAGCGGAAAAACACTTTTAGCCATTGTCGATTTTGCGGAAAATTAGCAAAAAGTAAGGCTGTGTTCAAATTTCGTTTTGGAGATAAAGATCTCCCGTGAATAGAACGTGGGAGTGGAGCGTATGTTTTTTGATTTGGTGAATTGGGGCCGCGTGTGGTAACTTTAGGCACTGTGTGTCCTTTTGGGTTTATAAAACTATGGATTGGAACAATGATCAAAAAGCCAGTGCCTGTTCTCTTCTTTTCGCTTTACCTCCTGCTGGGCCTTTTTATTTACGGCGACTACGGTATGTCCTGGGATGAGGAGTTGCAGCGAGCTCACGGCCTGGTTTCCACTCAGTATGTGAATCAGTTTGTCGGCCATACAGGCGAGGGGTATGCGGTGGAGCATTTGCATACTTATCAGCACCGGTTTTACGGCGTATGGTTCAGCCTGCCGGCAGTGTGGCTGGAAAAGGCCCTTGGCCTGGAGGGCTTTCGGGAGCAGTTCCGGCTGCGCCATCTTCTGGTGTTTTTGATCTTCTGGTTGTCGGCCATCCTTTTCTACCGGTTACTGGAGGAACGCTTTGGGCACTGGAAGTGGGGGCTACTGGGGGTGGCCATGCTGGCGCTGTGCCCGCGCATTTTTGCCCATTCCTTTTACAACCCGAAAGACCTGCCCCTGTTGTCACTCTATATTCTCGGCAGCTTCAGCCTGTTCCGTTTCTGGACAAAACCAACCGTTGGTTCGGCCTTGTTTCACGGGCTGGCTACAGGTATGCTCATTGCCATGCGGGTTACGGGTGTCATACTGCCGGCAACCACGCTCTTTTTGATTGCCGCAGACCTCCTGGCCAACCGGTTGCGGCAGCCGATGTGGTACAAAAAATACGCATTGGCCCTGCCCGTCTATCTGTTCGCTGCGTCAGCCTTTACGATCCTGTTCTGGCCCTTTTTGTGGGAACAGCCCTGGCGCCATTTTATGGAAACTTTCGATGCCATGTCGCAGTATGGTTGGGAGGGTAAGGTGATTTTCCGGGGACAATTACTGGCGGGAAGCGAATTGCCCTGGTATTACATTCCCTTTTGGATGGGCATCAGCATTCCGCTGGTTTACCTGCTGCTGTTTATCAGCGGGCTGGTTTTTCTCCTCCCTCCTGTATTGGGAAACCTGATGCGGGATAAACGCCTCTGGGCCAATGAAGAGCAGCGCAAAGACTGGGCCATGCTGGCCCTCCTGCTGGCGCCACTGGCGGCTATCATCATCAAAGACTCCATCGTTTATGATGGATGGAGGCACCTCTTTTTTATCTATCCCTGCCTGGTTTACCTGGCGGTGTATGGCCTGCAAAGCCTCCTGGCGCTGACTCGGAAGTGGCCTCTCGGCTGGAGGCAGGCCCTGGTGGGAATTACCGCTCTGAGCCTAATCAATGCGGCCTGGTTTATGGTGCGGTACCATCCCCACCAGAATGTTTACTTCAATGCTCTGGCGCCCGGCAACCTGGTGGGGAAGTACGACCTCGATTACTGGGGGCTCTCCTATAAACAGGGCTTTGAGGCCCTGGCAAAGATCGATCCGCGGGAAAAAATAAAAGTAGCCTGCAATGCATTTCCCGGAGAACTCAACTGGCGCTTTCTCAAGCCTGCCCTGCGGGCTCGTTTTGAACTGGTCGACAAGAGCCGGATGGAGGAAGCGGATTACTTCATTTCCGATTTTCGCCACTGGGCAGAAGGCTTCCGTCTGCTTCGCGAGCGGGAAGGGCCTTATTCCGGTGAGGAAGTCTACGCGATAAAGGTGGGCGAAACCACGATACTGGGCATCTATCGGCAGCAGCCTCTTAAAGATGCGCTTCCTGTACAATGAAAAGAGGCCGGGCGCGCGACTGGTCGTAAATGCGGCTGATGTACTCCCCCAGAATGCGTATGGAAACCAGCTGTACGCCCCCGAAGAAAAAGATCGCCAGGATCAGGGTGGTGAATCCTTCAATGATCTCTCCCCAGATCAGCTTTTTGGAAAGGATGAAAGCCGTGTACATCAGGCTGATTACAATGGTGGAGTACCCCAGCCGCCCGAGGAAGCGAATGGGGAAGTCGCTGAAGCTGAAAATGCCGTTGTAGGCCAGCTGGAGTAGCCGCTTCAGGCTGTATTTGGTGGTG
Organism: Lewinellaceae bacterium; assembly: GCA_020636405.1. Lineage (GTDB taxonomy): Bacteria > Bacteroidota > Bacteroidia > Chitinophagales > Saprospiraceae > JACJXW01. Next base: position 3,007,889 of record JACJXW010000004.1, read on the forward strand.
CCGGCAAAGCGCTCAGCTCTTTCGTATTCAAAGCCGGCCTGGCGAAAACCGACCCAGAAACGAAGCCCTCGAAGGAAAAGGCTCTGTTCGGGAATGCGCAGGATCTCATTGAGCACCTGCCGCTTCATCAGGCAGAAGTCGCCGCTATCTACGGGCAGCCGGATGTCGGCAATGTTGGTGATCAGGCGGTAAAACATCCAGTAGGCACTGCGCTTGAGCCGGTTCTCCTTGCGGTTCTTACGCACGGCATATACCACATCGAAACCTTCCTCCATCTTGTCGTGGAAGTCCTTAAAAAGCTCGGGCGGATCCTGCAGGTCAGCATCCATAACGCCAATGAACGCCCCGCGCGAGTAGGTGAGGCCTGCGAGCACCGCCCGCTGGTGGCCGAAGTTGCGCGAAAGGGCAATGGCTTTGAACCGGGGGTCCTTTTGGTGTTGGGCGATGAGCAGGGCCAGGCTGTCATCGCGGCTGCCGTCGTCGACGCAGACCACCTCGAAGTTTGGGCTGATGCGCTCCAGGGCCAGAGCCGTTCGGCTGAATAATTCCTGTAACCCTTTCTCTTCGTTAAAGACAGGGACGACGATACTGATGAGGGGCGGCTGGCTGGTACTGGTTTCGGACATAAGCGGTGGATCGTGAATGATCAGGGTTGCGTTTTCAGTGAATAAGGAAGCCGGACTTTGTTCCTGCCGGGAGCGGTTCACCCCGGGGCGTTTCCGGGGTGGGCTATGCAAATATAGTAGCTATCGTTGTTTTTACCTTCCCGATAATAGTAGTATTATTGCCGCATGAGCCCAAAAAAAGAATCCATTTTCTTCAATTTTTTATTTTGGGTGCTGCTCATCGGTGCCGTGCTGGCTTACAATTTTCATCAGATTGGCCATTTCGGGCCGGTGTCGGTACACAGCTGGCGGCAGGCCGACAGTGCTTCCTTCGCATTGCGTTATTACCAGGACGGGATGGAATTCTTTTCTCCGAAGGTTCATAATATGCAGGGAGGGCAGGGGGAAGCGGTTGCCGAATTCCCTATCATGTACTACCTGGCGGCAGCTTTGTACCACCTGTTTGGGCCGAAACCCATCCTCCTGCGCCTGCTGAATTTCGCCCTGTTGGCGTTGGGGTTGTTTGCCCTCTTCCGGCTGCTGCGCCGCCTGCTGGACAGTTGGGCTATGGCGTTGTTGCTGCCCATGCTCATCCTGGGCGTTCCGGTATTGATCTTCTACGGTTACAATTTTCTGCCGAATTCCGTCGGCTTTGGGTTCACCCTCCTGGCTGCCGGAGCCTTTTTCCGATACCAGCGCAGCGGAAAGATGGGGCACTACTATCTGATGTGTGGTTTGGCCCTCCTGGGCGCTCTGATCAAGATCAGTGTGCTGATCCCCTTCCTGGCATTGGCGGGCACCCTCTTTTTGGAAAAACTGCTGCCCGCCAGGCAGGAAACCATGAAAACGCCGGGCTGGGGGGGCTTTCTGGCCTCGTCCCTGGCCGTGATCGGGTTGGTCGGATTTTGGTACAAATGGGCTGCCGACTACAACCTGGCGCACCAGTCGTCTGTACTGATGACCTCCATCCGGCCCTTCTGGCAAATGGCCAAAGAAGATTTTGACTATTCTATGCTGGTCATTACCGGGCCTTATCGCTACTGGGAGATCATTTTGTCAAAATATACACTCTGGCTTTTTATGGGGCTGTGGATACTGGAACTTGCCCTTTTTCGCAAGATCCCCCGCCCTGCCTATCTGTTCCTGGCCCTCCTCTCCTTAGGGGTTCTTTCCTTTTTAGCCCTGTTCTTTTCCCAGTTGCTGGTCCATGGGTATTACTGGATCGATGTGCTGGCTTTACTGGTTTATGTATTCGCCCTTGCTCTTTGGCTGATGAAAACCAGTATGCCCCGAGCCTTTCACCACTGGGCCTTCGGGCTGGCCCTGTCTGCCTTCGTCGTGTTCAACCTGAATTTTTGCCGTTCTATGATGGAGCGGTTTTACTCAGCGGAATACCTATCGGACATCAACCCCGGTTTTTTCAAACAGGAGGAGCTGCAGGCGTTCTACCGCGAACATGGTATCAGCTACGACAGCACGCTGGTCAATGTCGGACCTGACCTTACCCCCAACCTAAGCCTCTACTACCTCAACCTTCGGGGCTGGAACCGCCGCCTCGAAAATAATTTTAAGGACGCCAACGTCATCTGGCAGGCCAATAATAATGTAGATTACTTTGTTGTGGTCGATACCGCTTACTTCCAGCAGGAAGGGCTGGAACGGACCTTCAGCTGCCCCCGGCTGGTCTTCAACGAATCGATCTACTTTTTTGACATCCGGGGATTCCGCAATGAGGGAGAGTGAAGGTAAGGAAGCTGGCTAGGGTGTTCAACAGGCTAACCCCAATAGAAAAAACTTCGTAACTATCAGCATTTCGCTTTTAGCAGTTCGCTATTCGCAGCACTACGCCCCTAATTGCAGGAATCCAAGCTCAAGGAGTCAGTTCTTTGCTCTAAATCCGGGTTTTGAGGCAGCGTTTAGCGAACGGTGAATAGCTGATAGTTACAAAACTTCTCCATACATTCGAAGCGCAACAATTACCATCCTACTGGAACAAATTGTACTTCAGAATACAGTAAATTGCCCGGAACCCATCTTGCCAGTTGATCTTTTTGCCCTCGGCGTAGGTCCGTCCGTAGTAGGAAATGCCCACCTCGTAGATGCGTATGCCGGGGATGCGCGCGACCTTGGCGGTGACCTCCGGTTCGAAACCGAAGCGCCGTTCCCGCAGGTCCAGGTTTTTGAGGGCCTCGGCGCGGAACAGCTTGTAACAGGTCTCCATGTCTGTCAGGTTGAGGTTGGTGAAGGCGTTGGACAAGAAGGTGAGGAATTTATTGCCGATGGAGTGCCAGAAGAAAAGGATGCGGTGTGGTTTGCCCCCCATGAAGCGGGAGCCGTAGACGACGTCTGCCACCCCGTCGAGAATGGGCCGGAGCAGGATGTTGTACTCCTGAGGGTCGTATTCCAGGTCGGCGTCCTGTATGATGATAAAATCGCCTGTTGCTTTGCGGATGCCGGTATGGAGGGCGGCGCCTTTACCCATGTTCACCTCGTGCTCATAGTATTGAATGGGGAATTCCGGGTTGGATTCCATATAGAGGCGGACTGCTCCTTGGGTGTCGTCTTTCGAACAGTCGTTGACGATGATCACTTCTTTCTTTAACCCGTCTGCCAACTCTACCGCCTTGACCTTATCCAGGATAAAGTGGATGGTGGGAGCTTCGTTGTAAGCGGGAATGACTATGGAGAGGGTTTGGCTCATTTTTGATGTCGTGTTTTTTAGAACGGGCAAAAATAGAGAAGTAAGGGGATAAAAGGAAATTACAGTTTTTGCCAGTAGTTGAAGTGCAGTGCCCATTGGCGGACGAGCTCCAGTTCCCACACTTCATAGTGCGGCCCGGTGTAATAAACCGTAAGGAAATACCCGTAGTGCATGAGGGCCAGCCACAAAAGGACGAATACTATTTTGGGGATCAGCCAGCGTTGCCGGAAAATAAGCTGTATCAGATAGGCATAGGGGAACGCGAGCAAGGTGTACAGTTCTACATAACTGCGTTGCCCCAGAGCTCCTCCAAACCACCAGCACCACCAACTGGCAAAAAGATAGGTGGAAAGGAGCAAAATAAAGAATATGACGGCGATATTGTACTGGTTTTTCCAACTCCCCAGCAAGCAACCGGCTACGGCAAGGCCCGCCATGGGACTGAAAAGGAGCCAGCCGTTCTGTATGTAAAACAAGACCTTGTAGAATTTGGGGCTATTCCAGTAAATGAAGCCTTCCTTGCCATAAGAATAGATCAGCCAGTCTCCTGAAATGTATTTCCAGTAGGCAAACTGAGGAAACCACACCAGCAGTACTACGGCCGGCGCCACCAATAAGATTTTATGATGGTGGATGAAAAACTTCCACCGCTCCCGCAGGGCGGCGCGACTGTCTACATTGTAGAACAATAGATAAAGGCCAAGAAGAGCAGTCGTAGGACGGATCAGGGTGGTGAGCCCCAGCAGAAAAGCGAGCCAGGCAACAATGCGCCAGCTGGGAGCATCGTAAAAGCGTGGGGTATAATAGATGAAAAGGGCAAACAGGCAAAAGGAATAGATGTGTGACATACCCGGTTCCTGAATGTGGTAATGCATCAGGTTGGTGCCGAAGTAAAGGCCTGTTATCGTCATGAAAGTAAGCCCGGCACTGAACTGCCGCTCCAGAGCCCTTCTTAGGAACAACAACCCGAGAAACCCATACAAAAGGGCAGCCAGTTGTACGCCCCGCAGGTAGTAAGGGCTGTAGCCGTCGGTGGGCTGCCCGGCCATTTTGGCCAGCAGGTGGCTTGCCAGAAAGAAAGGCGCCTGCATCAGCGCTACACCACTGGTGTATTTTGTGAACAGCTTTTTAGTGCCCGGGTAGGGTTTGAACTGCTGCTCTGTCCGGAAAGGAAGATCCTCAAAACCGCCATGGATAAAAACGGCGGTGAGATACAGATAATAACCTTCTGCATCCGACCAGATCATGCCGTTCCAGAACCGCTCGTGGAGGGTTGAGGCCCGGTAGGAAGCAAAAGCAAGGATGAAAAACAGGTAATACTTCAGGACAAAACTGCCGGCGGCTGCCAATATATTTCTAATCCTTTTCATTGAATGTCTTTCTTGTCCGGTGGCAGTTTCATGATGCAATAGTCCCCAAAACTTTTCACCAGAATGTAATCCGGGTGCAGTTTTACAGTATCCGGGGTGGAAAGATAGTAATAATCAAAATACTTGTTGCCGGGCACTTCGAAGTCGAGGTTCGGCCCGATGATGTTGGTGTAGCCCCGTTCCTGTTTATAGTAGTTGAGGGTAGGCGTAAAAAGCCAGAACGACCCCAGCCGTATGGTGCTGTCCCTGGGTTGCTGAGCAGCAATGTATTCGAAGGCGTCCTCTGTGAACCGCTCGAACCACCACTCCTGGACCGTCTTTACATTGGCCCGGGCTGTGAAGTGAAAGGCCAGGGGGAGCAAAAGGGCCAGCTTGAGCCAATCCGCGCTGCCTTTGAAAAGGAAGAAGATCACCACTGCCATCAGAGGGAAGTACATCAGGGCAGTGCGGTGGATCAGGTATCGGGTACCCAGGAGCTCATGCTGGAGGAAATTGCCGAAAGCCATCAGCAGGAGCAGGCTGGTTGCCGCTACTGCGGTGTCGAATTGCCCTCGACGGCCGCCTTCCACCAAGTTGCGGCTGATGGCCAGCAGCAGCAGGATAAATACCGGAGCCAGGAAGAGGTCTTGCGTTGGATCACCGAAGTAGTTCTCTCCCCCCAGGTAGTTGTGGACCAGGGTTGTGAAGGTGTTCGGCAGTACGCCCCGCGTGCCGCCATAATAGAGTTCGCCCTCCCGTACCAGCGCGCGCAGCGGGGTGAAAACCAGGGCAAAAAGGACAAGGGAAAAGAGAAGAATAGCACCGTTGGCCTTCAGCCAGTGGCGCCGGTCGAACGGTTCCGCCGATAGCACTAATGACAGGTTCACCACCAGGGCCAGAGCAATGAAATAAGTGAGCATAGCCAGATTGCTGTAGCAGGCCAGTACCGCCAGGGCCATGCTCCAGGCCAGGTGGGGAAGCGCTCGCTTTTCCACGAAACAGTGCAAAAAGTAAAGGCTGCCCATCAGGAACCCCAGGCTCAGGCCGTAACCCCTTGCCAGGGAGAAGAACTCCAAAAGATAAGGGTTGAATACCAGCAAAGCGAAGGCCAGCAAAGATTCCCACCAACCGGAGGCGATAGTCCGCACCAGGCGGTAGGTAAAGAAAAGGAATACCCCTCCGGCCAGCACATTGGGCAGCCGAACGAGAAACTTGTCATTCCCGAAAAGCGAAAAGAACTGAATGAGCAGCGTGTTGAGGATGTGGTTGTTGGCCCGCGGCGGGTCGTTGGTTACCACTTTCCAGAACGGGCGGGAGGCGAACTCCAGCACTGTCGCGCTCTCATCATGCGTCATCGACAGGCCCGCCGCCCGGGCCAGGCAGTAGAGAAAGGCCAGAAGGCTGAGTAGAACAAGGATGTGTTCTTTTTTCATATTATTTCGCGATCAGCAACTTGCCTACCTTCTCCTGTTCGCCATTGACGATGCGGTAATGATAAGGCCCGTTGGGCAGCGCCCGGGTAGGGATCTTCTTGCTGAATGGCTGTCCCGGTTCGGCTTCCCACGTACTCTGGAAGAGGCGAAGGCCATTGCTGCTGTACAATTCCAGATGGACCATCCCTGGCTGAGTTTCTGCCAGCGCTATCCGGAAGAAAGGGCCGGCAGGGTTGGGGTATACCTGGATGAAAGCAGACTTGGGATAAACGACGTTGGCCAGATTGGAAAACAGATAGGCGCCATCTTCCTTTACTGCCTTGACCCGGTAGACGTTCTGCCCGCGACGGGGGTTCTCGTCGACTAAAGTATAGGTGTTCGGGGCCTGTCCGCCCTTGGCATCGATGATGTCAAGCAGCTGGAAGCGGTAGAAGTCATTGCTGCGTTGCAGTTCAAACCAGGCTACGCTGTCTTCGACAATAGCCGCCCAATGCAGGTTGATCTGCCCGGATTCCGGTTCTGCCTCCAGTTCTGTCCATTCGAGAAAGGGCGTGCCGCAGTCCGGGTAAATACTTTGGCTATGGGTAGTGTAAAGGCCCTCCGGGTCGGTAACCGTCAGCTCGATGCGGTACCAGTATTCTTCTCCATCGCAACCCAGGGGGCTGATCAAGGCGAAGGACTCGTGTTCAAAGTCCACCGGGTCGGGATGGAAATGGGCGTTGTGGTGTACATAGGTCCGCCATTCGTAGGTGAGCTCCGCATCGCTGTGTTCCTTGTCTTCCACTTCGGCGGCCAGGCGCAGGAGGGTCGTTCCCTGCCCAATGGGGTAGCGGTCACCGTCGCGAAAGCTGGTGATCTCTACTGCCGGAGGAGTGTTGTTCAGGGAAATGATGGCCTCAGCGGTAGTGTTGGCGCCCAGGCTATCGGTGACCGTCAGTTTGGCCAGGAAGCTCTGTGGGCCGTTGCCGGAACTGACGAACGTATGACGGGGAGAGGGCTCCGTACTACTCTGCCCGTCGCCAAACTCCCAGTAGTAGCTGGTAATGGGCAGGTTGGAGTCGAAAGAGGCAGTCCCGTCAAACTTCACTTCCAGCGGGCTGGGGCCGTAGTACCGGTCGGCCTCGATGATGGCTACCGGCGCCGGGTTGCCGCCGAAGCTAACCCGCCTTATTTCTCCCTGCAGGTTGACATAGTAGAGCTTGCCGTCGGCGGGATTGAGGGCCATGTGGATGATATCCCGGGCATAACGATGGAAAGGTTCTACCTTGAGCAGCCGGTTGTCTTCGGTAAAGTTCATTACCTGTATCCAGCCGCTGAAGTCAATGGAGAAGAATTTTCCGCGGTAGGCCTCCGGAAAGTGCGTGCCGGTATAGAAGAATCCGGAAAGGCTGGAATAGCCGTCAAAGTTTTCGCCCTCCACGCCAGATTGCGGGGTGCCGATCTCGGCGCCGTTGATCTCACCCCGGTCATTAAAAAAGGGTATGATGGCACGGGTTGGAGGATTCCAGCGGGCGTTGCTCCAGGAGATGGCAGGGGGGTAGCCCACCGTGTATTGCTCAATAGTTGCGCCGGAATTGCATGGATTAACGGGCGGGTGGCCCCCTTCGATGGTGAGCATGGAAAAAATGTCTTTAAAGGAAAAGAATTCCTGCTCACATCCATTGCCATAAAGGGGATTGGGGGCCATCTGGTTCGCCGGAGCGTCCACAACATAAAAGGGAAAGCTTGCGCCGTGGCCCTCCAGTATCGGCCAGCCGAAGTTCTGTCCTCCAAACTCGACGATGTCCAGCTCTTCCCAACTGCCATTGCCTACATCTCCGACGTATAGCACGCCCGGGCGGCCGTCTTCCGGGAAGTGGCTGCCCGACCCGGGCCGCAATGTGAAGCGGTAAGGGTTGCGCAACCCATAGGCCCATATGCGGGAGGCAGGGGAGCGGGGGGCTTCCGGGTCGAAGAAAGGGTTGCTGGGCAGGCCGTCGCCGGTATTTGGGTCGATCCTCAGGATCTTACCATTGTAGTTGCCAAGGTACTGGGCGCGGTAGGACCCTACGTCCTGGTCCGGAGTGATGATGCCCCGGGCCAGGGCCGCGCTTACCATAGTACCCAGGCTGTCTCCGCCCATGTCGCCTCCGGCATTGCTGGTAGCGTCTCCACAGGAGATGAGCAGGGTACCGTCTTCTCCGACGGCCAGAGCGCCCAGCCCGTGAAATTCATAGAGCAGGGGTATGCCGTTTTCGAGGGTTTCTCCCAGCAAGACTTTGCGGCTATTCGGTAACGCCCTGGAAAAATTGCTCAACGGATCGGCCTTATAGCGCGTTACCCTACCGATCGTAGGCTGGAATAGAGCAGACGAATCGGGGTGATAGGCAGGAGTGCCGTAGTGGTCATAGTAATGCAGGTCCAGAGCATATAAGAGGTAAAAATACCCGTTGTAAAGAAAGTCGGGGTCCAGCGCAAAGCCAAGGAGCCCGTGGTCTTTCCAGTTCGCTACCTCCTCGGAAATATCGATCAGGGGCTCCGGGAAAAGTGCCCCGGTCGTATCGGCAATATACACTACTCCCGATTTTTCCCAGATGAACATGCGGCCGTTCTGATCAAAGGTAATGCCGGTAGGAAATTCAAAGGGGCCGAGGTACTTTTCATCGTAAAATTCGTCCGGCAGGTTCTGAGCGCTTAAGCCGGTAAAAAATGCAATGATCAATCCTGTAAGTAACAGTCGCAACATGATATCAACGCTTTTTCAAGTTTGGGTTCTGTTGGGTTAGGGCGATTACACTTTCAGTCCTTATTCGACCATCTCTTCTCCCAACTGCAGGGTGCTGCCTTCCGAGATGGCGTGAAGCCGTTTGATATTTTTGGCAGTATACGATTCTACGACGATCTTTGCACCACCAAATTCGGGCTTTTTCTGGTAGGCGACAAAACCTTGCGCGCAATCCTCCATATTCAACCCCCGGACGAAGAGCAGGGACAGATCCTTACTGGCCACCGCAATATTGGCATCGCGGATGTTGGTATCGAAGAGGGTGACATCGCTCTCTTCCCCTACACTTACCCCTTTGTCATCGTTTTGTTCCAGGTGGCAATGCTCTACATGCACGATGCTGCCCGAAAAATCCATCCCGTCATTTCCCGTGCGCTCGAAACGGCAGTTTGATATCGTGCCCTTGGAGAAATCCGAGTCAAAAGCATCAAAAGGCGTATCGCTGAACAGACAGTGGCTCAGTTCGAACGAGGACCGGATCACATTCAGGCCGTCTTCACAACGGTTCTTGCGGAAGACACAGCGGTAAAACTGAACGTCAGCCTCGTAGAAAGTGACGGCGCCCGTGAGTTCCCAGTTGCCCCGTTTCAAAGTGTTCAACCCTTCGAAGATGACGTGTTTCATCACCGAAGGCTCTTCGGTTTGCATAACGGTAAATCCGTTGGCGCCGCTGCCGGCAGAAAATATTTTTATGGGATGTTCTTCTGTTCCGAAGGCATGTACCGGCGAAAAGGAAAGAAAGTGGATACCGGAAGAGAGGACGATTACGGCGCCCGGTTCCAATACCACCAGGTACCCTGCCGGTAAAATGACATTTTGTCGTAGATGGTGTTCTCCAGGAGGAAAAACGATGCGCTTGCCTTCCACCCGATATGGGGCATTGGCCTGTAATTTTGCCTGCTCCCTCAGTGCCTGGGCTTCGGTGCTGCCTTCGGCCGGCGCCTGGTATTCAACCGGGCTGCTGAACAGGCTGTCGGTACCTGGAACGCAGTAGAACACGTATCGGGCGGCGGCATTCACTTCCAGTTCCCGGAAAATAGGCGGAGCCTGTTCTTTCAGCGCTTTTTGGTAGAGGAAGCGGGATTGGCCGTAGTCGCGCATCAGCTGGTCGCGCTGCAGGCGCAACCAGTATTCCCGCGGCATCTGGCCGGGAAGGAACAGGGCGCTGTCCAGCAGATAGTCCATGGATGATCTGCCCGTGCCGTACCCTACGATGGCCAGCGGCAGGTTGTGGCGGTTCTCGAGCCTCAGCACCCGCCGCCCGTCCCGGGGGGGCAGGCTGTAGGCCTGTAGGCTGTAGTTGTCAAAAGGCAGGATCAGGGAGTGGACATACTGGGCCTGGTTTTGAAAATCCTCCAGGCGGGGTTGGTAATCGGGAAACTCCTTTTGCAGGAAGTTGAGGCGGGCGCTCCATGCCGGGAACAGGCTGTCCAGGAAAGGCGCCAGATATTCCCGGGAACTCAGGCGATAGAGTTCCCGGATGTAGGCCTCGGTAAAGCCGGGGTCCAGGAACAGGGCGGCAAAAATACTTTCGGAAGCGAACGACTGTGGGTTGAGGGCGCCGTGTCCCAGGATGCTGTATTGGGCCTGAGGCTTGTCGCCATATCCGTCGAAGCCGAAGGGTTCCAGCTTGCCGGTTACGGGGTTGTAATAAAAGCGCTGGTTGTGCCAGGCGATGCCGTGGTAGGCGTTGAGCACATCGCAGATGGCGTAGTAACGGGCCAGGCGGAGTAGGTCGAAGGCCTGATCGGGAGCGATTTGCCGGCTGCGGAACTGCTGCATGAGCGTCACACCTTCCCGATAAGCATTGTAAAGGGGCGTGCCGGGTTCGTAATCTTTTTCCTGGAACGCCTCGACAGGGGCGTTCTGCCAGTCGAGCGCGGCGTGTTCGGCATTGTTGTGTACGAACCCCTGGTGGGACAATTGTCGCCCGATGGCCTTCCAGTGGCCGTCTTCCGAGAACTTGAGGATGGGCCCTTCCCGGCGTTGCCGGAATTCCACCACCTGCTTGTCGAAATGCTCTTCGTAGGCATAGATGCCCAGGGAGCGCCCATTGAGGCGGAGTTCAACGAAATCGTAGCGGGTGGTCAGCACGTCTTCCTTTTCCCACAACTGGTGGAGGAGCCATTCGTGCAGGAAATAGCGCGCCAGAGGCGTATGCAAGGAAAAAGAGCGCATGCGGCGCCAGGCGTGCGGCCCTTTCATCTTCACGCGGAAGGACCATTTATCGCCCTGCAGGTGGTCGAGCCAATCCCCCTTGAGCCGGATATCCACCTGCATCGGGCCGGTGGAGCCACCTTCCAGTTCGGCCTCCACCCAGTCGTTGGCGCCGCTTTCCAGAATGCCGGCCCGCAGGGCTTCCTCCCGTTTGCGTTGCAGAATATCGAGGGCTTCCTTCTTGAGGGTAAGGTTGAGCACTTCAGGCTGAAAGTCCCCTCCCGGCGACGTGATCTGTTCAATGAGGAAATCATCGAAATAGGCCTCTGTATTGCCGCCGCCATATACATAAATGCTTACGCTTTCCGTTTTTCTTCCATAGGGGATGAAGAAGCGGATCTCCAGTTTTTCCCAGCCTTTCTCATCCGTTTCCGAAGCTATATTTTCCTGGTGGTAGGCTTCGGCCTCCCCTTCGGTTTTTACGGCCAGGACTCCGGCATTATAGGCGTTTTTCAATCGCCATACCGAAGCGCGGAATGCAGCGCCGGGAGCGGGGTTGTCCAGTTGGAAGAAGAAGCCGTATTCTGTCTGGCCACTGGCGGGCAGGAAGCAGGAATAGCGGCCGTTGCGGGCATGAGTGTTATTTCGCAGGCCACTGTTACCAAATTCCTGGCCCTGGTTAACCAGTTTGCCCCCTCGGGTATTTTCAGCGCCACAGTATATGGCCCCCCCCGGCAGGCTACGGTAAGCAAATTGAGTAGGGCGAAGAACAAAACCCAATACGAATGCCAGGGCCAACCCCAATACGGAGAGGAGGATTCCGGCGGCTCTCTTCCGCCCCTGCCTTGTCTTGTCCGCAATGATCATGGTTCATTAAATTCAAAACCGGAAAACCGCAAGATTTATTCTTTATATGATCAACTCCGGCTGATCCACAATCGACAGCCGCGTCGATTCAGAAAGCTTACTGATCTCGTCCTTTAACGCACTGATGGCTTCCAGGGACTGTGCTTTGCCAATGAAGGACAAGTCCAGCCCTTTTTCCAGGGTGTCTAGCCGTTTCAGTTCTACATAGGTGAGGTGGCTGGCAAGTATATTGGTGATGCGGCCCAGCTGTTCCACATCGGTAGTGATGTTGATGAATAAGCGCCCCTCCGGTTGAATTTTCCCCCGTCCGCTGAGTACTTTGCTCAGATAGAGCAGCAGCATGATGATCGCAAAGGCTACGATAGCCAGTACCGGCTGGTTGGCCCCACCGGCCAGGCCCAGCCCGATAGCGATGAAGAGGTAGGTCAGTTCCTCCGGGTCTTTGATGGCCGCCCGGTAGCGGACAATGGACAGGGCGCCGACGAGCCCCAGCGACAGGGCGATCGACGATTTTACGATCATGATGATCAGCAGGGTGCCCAGGGCCAGAGGTAAAAAGTTATTGGCAAACCGGCGGCGGTTGGAGATGGCATCCCCAAAGTGGATGTAAAACAGGCGCAACAAGGCCACCAGCACTGCTGTGACCAGTATATTGGCCAGGAAATCGCCCATGGGTACGTTATTGGAGAATTCCTGGATGTATCTTTCCTGGATCTGTTGTAGTATGTCCATCTGGAGGATAAAGTGGTTTCAGGGGGCAAAGATAGGGATTAGGATTTGCGATGCGCGATTTTTGATTTTTGATTTTCAATCTGCAGAGGACAGAGTGGGTTCGGTAGGGCCGCTAATACACGTCAAAAGTCGCAAATCAAAAATCGGACATTTGAAATTTTACTCGGATCGAGGGAAGCGGGCGCAAAAAAAAAGGTACTCCCAAGGGAGTACCATCATAAACTATAAACAAACAAAAAACATTAGCGATTCTAAAACTGATGTCTTAACAACGAAGGTGAAAAAGGGTTTAAGAAATTTTTGATTTTTTTTTGAGGAGACAGGTTTCCGGTTCAAAAACACTTCCTCTGATAAGAATTGTTAAATTTGGGAGAGAATGATCATCCGTTTATGAACGATAGCGATAATATTAACAACTGGGTCCTCCGCGCCGCCCTTTTCTTTCTGCTTTTCATTTTCCTGTTGCGGTTCATGGGGCGGCTATTCCCTTTCCTACTGGGCACGATGTTGGTACTGGCCATCGGCGGCGGCGCTTTCTTTTTGTGGAGTTCGCTGCAAAAACGCCGGAAAGCCAAGGTACGGCGCACAACGGTAGAGGGCATGTCCGAAGAACGCATCGAATACTGCCAGGAGCAGATCAGTAAAAACCAGAAAGAGGCCGGGCAGATCCGCGAAAGCATTAAGGAACTGAAGACGCAGATGGCCTCCGGCGAAGGGTTGGCGAATAAGACCCGCGAGGATGCCATCCGGCTGATCAAAGAGTTTGAATCGGAACTGAAACTGCGCCAATCCAAGATCAGCTTTTTTGAAACTGCCCTACACAAACTACAGACACTGCAATACAACCGCCTGCTTACCCAATCCATCAACGATAAGGAACTGGAGCTCAAGCGCCTCAAAGAGGGCCACTACGAAGACCTGGCCAGCATGGAGGAACTGCGCTCCGACGTGGAAATGGAAACCCTTTACCTCGATACCATCAATGAACTGTCGCTGAAGCTCAACAGCAGTACCTCCCTGGAAAATGCGGAGAGCCTCCGCCAGGAACTGGAGGAGATGACCCGGGATCTTGGGGGAAGGGGAGAGGGGACGATGGGGTGGTAGGGAGAAGGGGACAGAGAGCAGTGTATCAGGTACAAACAGCTGGGTATAATATTCTTCTCGGTCTTCGAAATAGTAGAACCTGCCTTTAAAAAAATCAATGGGAATTTTGGAAAAAATGAATTTGTTCGATATTTTTAAGTGTTCACTTTCTACAAAAAATGTGTAATGCTTAATAGTGACATCCTTTATACTGCAGCGGATAACCTGGAAAGGCTCTCTGGTTTTTCTATAAATGCTGAATTGAGGCCCGATTCATTAAATTCAGGAGGGGAAGGGGCAATCACCATTCGAAAAAACGGATTTTCCACAAGATTAGAAGCAGAAGTGAAAAATGATGTACACCAATCTAATCTGCATTTCATTCTTCAACATCTTAAGGGAAGGAAGGATAGTATTTTAGTGGCGAAATATATATCGAGTCCAGGTAAAAAAGTACTGGAGGAAAACCGTATCAATTACCTGGACCTTGCGGGGAATTGTCATATTGAAACTTCCAGCGGTATTTTCTTTCACATTAAGGGAGAAAAGCTGGACGACATTAGAAAGCCGAAGAAGCATAAAGCTTTTAGTAAAAATGGAATAAAGCTCATTTATACGCTACTTCTAAATGAAGGCCTGATCAATGAACCTTATCGTCAGATGGCGGACCTCACCAACATCTCAGTAAGTACCGTAGGTGGTATACTCAGTGGCCTGGAATCTGAAAATTTTATTCTCAGGGTAACCGAAGATGAGAAAAAACTTTACAACAAAGGGGAATTGCTCAGCCATTGGGTAAGAGCGTTTAACCAGGTCTTGAAACCGAAATTGTTTAGAGGCAGATATAGGTTCAGCCTACAATACGTTGCTGACTCCTGGAAAGATATTGACCTGGGGAGCTTTGCTTATTGGGGGGGGGAACCGGCAGCCGATAGGTACATAAACTTTTTGTATCCGGAAGTTTGGACCCTCTATACCAATGTAGAAAAGAGGGCGCTGATAAAGGATTTTAACTTACGGCCCGATCCTAATAATGGAATGATAGAAGTATATGAACTATTTTGGAAGCTTGAAAGTGACATTTTTGTAGATAAAAATATCAAAGCAGTTAGTCCTTTACTGGCATATGCTGAATTGTTGGGGACTAAAGAAAGCCGAAATCTGGAAGCAGCTCATAGAATTTATGAAACCTACCTCAAAGATCTTATTGAATAAGATCACCGATGAAGTTGTTATTTCTATCCTTAATGATATTGTTCCAACATTGAATGGCCTTGGAATTGAATATTTTATCGTCGGGGCTTTTGCTCGGGATATAGCACTATTTGAAAAAGGTCATGAGTATCCTCCAAAAAGGAAAACTAAAGATATTGACCTTGCGGTAATGGTGTCTTCTCTTCAAGAATATGAGCAATTAAAGGAAGAAATAGCTGGCTTAAGTGGGTACGAACCACATCCTGAGGAACCTTATCGGTTCCAATATAAAAACGCGTATGAAGTTGATTTTTTACCCTTTGGTGGGATCACAGATGAAAAAGGCCATGCCGAGCTCAAAGCAAAGAAAGTATTTGTCCTGGAAATTCCGGGTTTTGAGGAAGTATTTGACTGGGTAGAAACCATCCTAACTAAAGAAGGGATAGAATTAAAAGTTTCTCCTTTAGCCGGAATAGTCCTTTTGAAAATAATTGCATGGGATGACAAAAAGGGGAGAGAAAAGGATATTCAGGATATTGCGTATATATTAGAGAATTTTTACATTCTACATATTGAGGAAATTGCTGAGGAAGCAGATGAACTTTTTGAAGTGTACGCTGATGAAAGCTTATATTTTGATGAATGTGTATCTGCTAGATACGTTGGCAGGAAGATAGCAAATATTCTTCATAGGTCACCGGTTCTTTTAGAAAGAGTGATTAATATACTTAAACGGGAAACTCAGGATTCCAGGAAAAGCCAGATGGGAGCCCTCATGAAAAATTATCCATTAGAAGCTGCCGTTAAAGTTATTCAGCAGATCCTCTTTGGGATCAAGGATAAGAAAAGCTGAGTTTAGCTCAAAAATTGCCGCAAATAATTCCTGCTCGTCAATATTGCCGCCTGCGCATCTTCCTTTGAGCCTTCATACGCCCGGTCTTCCACTTCAATACAAACCGGCCCGCGGTAGCCTACAGTTGTCAGAGCAGAGAAGAAATCCCGCCAGCGCACATCGCCCAGGCCGGGGATCTTGGGCGAGTGGTAATCCAGGGGATAAGCGAGGATGCCCACCCGGTTCAGTTTGTCGCGATATACTTTCACGTCCTTGAGGTGGATATGGTGCAGCTTTTCGGCGTAGTCGTAGATGGGCTGCACTTCATCCATTTGCATCCAGACGAGGTGGGACGGATCGTAGTTCAGGCCGAAGTTTTCGCTGGAGATGGCAGTGAACATCTCATCCCAGATGGCGGGGGAAATGGCCAGGTTCTTGCCGCCCGGCCATTCGTCTTCGGTGAAGAGCATGGGGCAGTTCTCGATGCCTATTTTGATGTGCTGCTCTTCCGCCAGTTTTATGATCTCCGGCCAGGTTTCCTTAAAGCGGCCCAGGTTATATGCTACAGATCTGGATGGATCCCTGCCGATGAAGGTGTTCACTACTCCGATACCCAGCCGGGCAGCGGCACGGATCACTTTTTTGATGTGTTCTACATAAACAGCGACTTTCTCCGTATCCGGGTCGAGGGGGTTGGGGTAGTAACCTAGGCCGGAAATATATATGCCTTTCTGCCTGGTATATTGGTGAATGTGGGCAACAGCCTGCTCATCCAGTTCATCCACATCGAGATGGGTGACGCCGGCGTAGCGCCGTTCTGCCTTGCCGCGGGGCCAGCACATGATCTCCACGCATTTGAACTGGTGAACGGAGGCAAAATCAATGACTTCTTCAAAGGAACTGTCAGCCAGGATGGCGCTGACGAAACCGAGGTCGAACATGGTACCTGTTTTTGGTAAAAATCATAAGGAAAGCCTATATTACAAAAAAATAAAACCCGAAAATCATGAAAAGCGCCTTACTTCCTATCTTTTTTGTCCTGATCTCCTTCGTTTTCAGTTTTGCCCAATACGGCCTCAATTCCGTTGGTTTGGGAGCAGCAGATTACATCGAAATATTTCCCAATCCGAACGGCTCCCTGGATGCCGGCCCCGGCTTTACCTTCGAGGCCTGGATCCTCAACTTCGGAGGGCCCTCCAATCAAAAGGTAGCCGGTAAACTGGTCAATGATTTTAAGAACGGCTTCATTTACGGCATCGAAGACCTGCAGGTGAACTTTGAGGTATTTGATAATAACGGAACGAATACCAAGCTAAAGGCAGGCTCTATTTCCGCTATTGGATGGACGCATGTTGCCGGGAGCTATGAAGTGGGAGGGATGTTGAGGATCTTCGTCAACGGAGAAAAGGTGGGGGAACAGGCGGCGTCCGCTGTTCCGGTCAACCCCAATACCAACCCTTTCCGGATCGGCATTGCTCCGTGGGACGTCAATGCACTCGGGCTGCAAGGGTATGTCGATGAAGCTCGTTACTGGCAGGCCGTCCTGGATGAGGAAACGATCCGGGAATGGATGCACAAAGATGTCACTTCAGAACATCCGAATTACGACAAGTTGAGTTTCTATCATAAATACAATGAAGCGGGAGGGCCTGCCGTGTTGGATGAAACCGATAATGAAAACCATGGATTATTAAGTGATGAGGGGATTGTCCTGGAGCCGGCGTTCCTCCCTTTTAAAGGCGAATTCGAAATGTATGAGAACGATTTACAGGGTATCTGGAATGCCAAAACCTCGGGCAGTTCCGATATCCTGTCTTTCACTGGTACTTTCTTCGATTCTCTGGAACTGGAGGTTTCTGCCATCCTGGGGCATTCCGACGGGGATTACAGCTTTGATACGGATGCTCCGGCTGGCTATGACCGCTCCTTGTCAAAAGCATGGCAGGCTGCTGTCCAGGGAGGGCTCTTCGCCAACCTTTCCTTTGACCTCAGCGTGCTGGACCTGTCGCAGGTAGAAGAGGTCGTGCTCTTGTCGAGCCCGGAGGAAGATTTCTCCAATGCCGAGGTAACTTCGGGGATGTTAGATGGAAATACCTTTACGGTCGAAGAGATCGTACCCACTGACGGATGGTACTACACCCTGGGCTTCAAAACCACGATCTCCGGTACAAGCAGCCGGGGTGATCTTCCACTTCTGATGGAAGTTTCTCCCAATCCAGCGGAGGGTTCCTTCCGCCTGCATATCCGGGAACAACAACCTGGCCCTTTGCATATCCAGGTGTTGACGCTGGCCGGGGAGCAGGTGTTTAGCAAGTTTACCGGTAATTTGCCGGCAGAATATACCGAAACCATCAATATTGAACACCTGCCGCCGGGAATGTACCTGGTGGAAGTGAAGGGCGAGCGCCAGGTAGGAGTGAAAAAGCTGGCAGTCCGATAACGTAAGTTGGGATCGGAAGGGGAATGTCCTGTGTCCATAACATTCCCGGACAGAAATACTTAGACACACCTGGGAATATTGAACTGCATTGCCGGCCCAGGCGAGGCATGGGTTCCAACGCATTTTTGCGTATTTCCATGCATTTCTCTATTTCTGTCCAGGTTACTTACTACACTACAGCCCTGATACGCTGCCCTCCTCACAGCCCCATCCTCCGGGCCACGCCATTACTTGCCAGCATCCCGAACAGCACAATGCTGATCGAGCTCAGCGGCATCAAAATGGCGGCAACGATGGGGGAGAGGGCGCCCTGCACAGCGAAGCTCAGGCCGATGATGTTGTAAATGAGCGCAAAGCCGTAGGCGAAATAGACAAGCTTGATGCTGCGCCGGGCAAATTCAAGAAAAGCAGGTAGATGGTGGAACTGCCGGGCATCGAGTATGGCATCACAGGCAGGGGTGAAATTATTGGTGTCTTCGGCAACCACGACCCCGGCGTCGCTCTGTTTCAGCGCGCCGGCATCGTTGAGGCCATCGCCCAGCATGAGCACTTTCCCGCCATTGGCCTGCAGGCTGCGCACAAACTGCAGCTTGTCCTGCGGGCTCTGTTGAAAGTGCATATTGTCGTTATCCCCGAAAATGGGCGCCAGAAGGGGGCGTTCGCGGCTGTTGTCGCCGGAAAGAAGGAAAAGGGAAGCTTTTTCGCCAAAATAGCGGGCGACCTTCCAAATGCCTTCACGAAAGTGGTTGTTGATCTTAAAGCATCCGCGAAGTTCGTGGTTGACCTGTACATAAACACCCTCCTCATCCGGGCATAACCCATTGAGGAAATGGTCGACGAATTTTCGGGATCCCACTTTGATGCGGCGCTGGCAGACGATACCCTCCACGCCTTTGCCTACTTGTTCTTCCCAAGTTTTGGGATGGTAGATGTTCTCGTCCAGCGCCGGTTCTCCTTCTTGCAGATAAGCGGCGAGCTGCTGGCTGATCGGATGGCCCGAAGGTTCCAGGACAGCGCGGATCATCTGCTTTTCGTGGGCATCCAGGGGGGCGCCGACGAAGGTGATGTCTCCACGGCGGCGCTGGGTTAGGGTTCCTGTTTTGTCGAATACTACGGCCTGGATATTGGTGAGCGCCTCGATGATAGCCGTATTTTTAAGGTAGAACTGATGCCGCCCCAGGATGCGTACCGCATTGCCGAAAATAAAGGGTATGGCGAGCGCTACGGCGCAGGGGCAGGCGATGATGAGTACGGCGGTGAAGGCGTTGATGGCCGTCGATGTATCCCTGGGCAGCCAATAGGCTAAGGTTGAGAAAGCAACCAGGAGAATGGCCGTGGTGAATATTTTTCCCACCCTGTCGGCCAGGACACTGGTGCGGGAGGCCACCCGTTTGGTGAAGGCTTCATCGTTCCACAATTGAGTGAGGTAGCTCTGGGATACACGGCGGGTGAGGCTCAACTCGATAGCGCCGCCCATCTGCCGGCCGCCGGCAAAGATCTTGTCACCAGTATGTTTGCGAACAGGCTCCGACTCACCGGTGACGAAGCTGTAGTCGATCTCGGCTTCGCCCTTGAGCAGGATACTGTCCGCCGGGATCAACTCCCGGTGTTTGACCAGGATGATGTCGCCCGCTTCCAACTTGTCCAGCGTGACGGAGCGGAATTCGCCTTCCTCCCTGCGCTGGGCAGCAATGGGGAAATAAGACCGGTAGTCTCTTTCGAAGGAAAGGTTGTGGTAGGTGCGCTGCTGAAACCACTTGCCGATCAACAGGAAAAAGACCAGGCCCGCCAGGCTATCCAGGTAGCCGGCGCCACTGTGGGTTAGGATCTCGAAAACACTGCGCCCGAACAGGGCCAGAATGCCAATCGAAATGGGCACATCGATGTTGAGAATGCCTTGCTTCAGCCCCAGCCAGGCCGACTGCAGGTAGTCGCGCCCGCTGTAGAACACCACCGGCAGGGCCAGCAATATATTCAGGTAGCCGAATACGCGGAAGAAATAGGCATCTGAGCCGGGGTCCAGCCCCAGATATTCGGGGAAACTGAGCAGCATGATGTTGCCGAAGGCGAAGCCGGCAATACCCAGCTTGTAGTAAAAGGAGCGGTTGACGAGCGGCTTGTCCTCCTGGTCCAGGTTGCTCAGGTTGATCGCCGGAGCATAGCCGATACTGGCGAGCAGTTCGACCACCTGCCGCAGGCTGATCTCTTCTTCTGAAAAAGTAATGTAAGTTTCCTTTTTGACGAAATTGACGGTAGAGGTGATCACCCCGGGCCGGAGTTTGTACAGGTTTTCCAACAGCCAGATGCAGGAAGCACAATGGATCTGGGGAATGAAAAACGTCACCTTGGTACGCTGATGATCTGAAAAGTCGATGATCTTCTCCCGGACATCAGGGTCGTCGAGGAACGCATATTCTTCCCGGGCTTTGCCTTTAAGGCTGATGCCGGCATTTTCGTCCAACTCGTAGTAGCGGCACAGCCCATTGTCATTGAGGATCTCGAAGACTGTCTTGCAGCCTTCACAGCAAAATACCTTGTCCTCCAGATGGGCCACTCCTTCTTCACAGGGCTCCCCACAGTGGTAGCAATTGGTTGCAACTTCCGGCATGGTCTCGATCAGCTGTTGATCTTTTATTTGGCTTGCGACGGACATAAATATGGCCATTTTTTGGTTGAATTCACAAAACCGTGGAACGGGAAATTGCCGGCCCCGATTTGCCTGAAGTTGAATTTTGGCAGGGGCCAGGTTGCAGGTACGAAGATGGATTAGTGTTACACGGTTTTGCCCTTCCGGTTCCAATCACCGGAATGAGGAGTAAAGGTAGGAGAAGCAAAAAAGCAGGGGAGTGACAAATGTCACCCCCCTCAGGTGATTAAAATCAAAAAGGGCTTAGGCGTTGGTTGTTTTGTTTTGCGAAACTCGAGCCTGACAAGGCCAGGTAAACAAGTTTCGCAAAACGGGCTTTCGGCTGAAGGCCCGGAGCGGGGCGTTTTCTCCTACCGCTGTACCTGGAGTTTACGGCTTTGGAAACCGAAATCCGTTATCACCCGCAGCAAATACTGTCCGGCGGGAAGTTCTGCAACGGGGACATTCAACTGATGGACGCCTTCGGGCAGTTCACCATGAGCTTTCTCCCACACCAGGTTCCCGTTTTGTCCGAACAACTGGGTTTGTACCGTAGAACCGCCTTTGAGCAGCAGTTCTACCCGGGATTGCTCTACCGCCGGGTTGGGGGTGAGTTGTCCCAGCGTAAACCGGTCGGATATTACGTTGATCGTGGGGATGTCTGTCGTGGTATTCTCCCCCAGGGGGAGAAACGCGACGTAGAGGTCGATGTTACCGTCGTTGGTGCGCCCGTCGGCCCATACCGGTATGGCGTAACCGCTGGTTGTCAGGATCTGAGTGTATTCGCCGATGCCGAAATTGGCGTTGGCAGCGCCAATCATCGAGAAGTCCGACCCCTCTGTAGATACGGGGTGATCTTCCTCAAAGGTGAGGCCGCCATCTTTGGAATAGGTCATGTAGTATTTGGTCATCAGGTTATTGGGGTCCTCGCGCCGGTCGTACCAGCTGACTGCCAGAATGCCCTTGTCGTTGACGGACAGGCTGGGGAAGAACTGCTCGGAAGCCGCGATGCCATCGTTGTTCAGCACCAGAGGGTCCGCCCAGTTGAGGCCGCCATCTTTGGAGTAACTGTAATAGATATCCACTCCTGAGGTGAGTTCTGTTTCGAACCCGTCGGACGTCCATACCGCGTACAGGTTGCCGTTGAACTCACCGCCGGACTTGTCGACCCGCAGGTGAGGGCAGGGATAGACACGGGAGGAATCGATGCCCACCAGGTCGCAGTCGCCGCCGGCGCCCGGAGGGAAACAGGGCAGGTGGAAGGAGGAGATCCTTACCGGGGCGGAAAAGGTCGCTCCGCCGTCTTCCGAGACACAGTGGTAGATACCCATCGCAATATCCTGGGCGGTAGCGCCGGCGAAGAGGACGTGGACATTGCCCTCACGGTCGACGTCTATGCTGGAAAACTGGGAAAAGACGATCTCCTCGGGGGTTACATCTACGGCTTCGCCAAAATCATCGCTGTCGGCAGCTTTGGTTTTGACCAGGATATTGTAGGTGGTGTCCGCCAGGTTGATCTCCACATAGGCGGCATAGAGGTTGTTGCGGTAAGGGGAGGGCGAAAGGTCAGTGGCCAGCCATTCCTTGTCCACAAAGCGGGAATCGGGGCTATCCAGGCTGGCAACTTCCCCTGAATCGATGTAAGATTCCTGCCGCTGCCAGCTTTCACCGCCGTCTGTAGAAATGGCCCAGTGCAGCTGAATGCCGATGGTGAAGTCTATGTTTATCGTGAAGGTCAGCCACGACAGGTACGCTGTGCCGTCGGTATCGAAGGCCAGCACGGGGTCGCCTCCGCCGAGGATAAGGGTGAAGGCCCCCAGGTCGCTTACGCCGTCAAACTGGCTGAGTTCCCAGCTGTTCCCGAAATCTTTGGTGTAATAAATAGGGAAGGAGAGGGTGCCGAGGAACGCATCCGCGTCGAGTACCATGCCGGCGATAATAATGTTGTTGGTATCTCTGGGGTTTACAGCGGCATGCACTTCGGATTCCGGTTTTTCGGATCCGCTGACATTGTTCTCCAGGTTTCGGAAGGATACGCCGGTTGGGGGTTCGGCCGGCTGGGGCAATTGTTGTCGTAGGGCCTGCAACTCTTCTGGCGTGGCCTTCACCTTGCGTGCCAGTACCGCGCGCCCCTGTTCATAGATCCACTGTTTGCTGAATGTCGATTGGGCGGCAAGGTCGCCAAAGGTAGCCAATAGGAGCGCACCTACGAGCGTAGTCCATTTCAATTGGTTCATAGAAAAGAGTCTAAAGGTTATTGAAAAAATTCCGTGGAGATAAGAGGATAGAGTAGGGCGCTATTTTAGAAGGCGGTGTAAAGGTAAAAAAATATGTGGCTAAAAAACAAAGGCGGCGGGATAAATTTGAGAACGGGCGGAATGTGTCCTGGGGTTAGGGCCAAAGCCGTTGATAAGCGAAAGGCAAGTTAGGGCGCAACTTGAAGTTGCGCTCTAACTTCAGCACTTTTGACACACCACCCTTTTTCAGGCCTACCGCTTCAACACTCTTCGAGTCAGATTACCCGAATCTGTATGGAGTTGTACCATATAAACTCCCGCCGGGAGCCCTGCCAGGCTGATAGGGAACTGATGTTCCCCCGCCGGCAGCAATCCGGGCCGGAGGGCCCCCACTTTTTTCCCCAGCAGGCTGAACCATTCGATAGATATGGTAGAAGCCTGTTCCAATTCCAGGGCGATCGTTGCACTTTCGGTACTCGGATTGGGAAATACCTGGCAATTCCGGATGGTAGATATCTCCCGGGTACCCACAGTATTATCGGCGAGAAACTTTGTGCTGCTGCCGGGCCCGAAATTACTTCCATCAAAGAGTAGGGTTTCCCGGTCGTCGCTGGCGAGGATAAAGCCGCCCGTAGTCAGGCCATCTCTGCCCTCTTCCGCCACGACAAATTGATAGCACCCGGGCTGGTCCAGAGTGACCGTCGTTTCCACAAATTCCATATTGCCGACCGGGCCGCTTTCTGCCACGATATTGCCCTGGCTGTCTTCAATGTACCAGCGGGTATTGTGTTCCTCCGTATTTTCATCTGCCTGCATGTAAATGATGAGGTTCTGGGAGGTGGCCGGGGCTTTCCGGAAGGGCACTTCAATGCGGTTGTTGTCCTCATTCTCGTCGGGGCGGCTGACCGAAGCTTCGAAGATGTTCTCTCCGGGCAGCAGTTCGAGATCTTCAAAATGGACAAACTCTCCCTGGCCCAGGGATAGGGTTCCTTGCCAGTTGATTGTCCGGAAAGGCTGCCCGTTTCGTTTGAGGGTAATTTCCGCGGAAGTGAGCGGATTGGTGCCTCCGTTGATGAGCTCTACGCTTACGTTTCCGGAATAGCAGTCTTCCTGGTTGTATTCGTAGGCGTAGAGGATGACATCATCCGCTCTGGTGGCTTCCTGATCGCAGGACATTACCTGGTTCATGATGTTGTCTACCGTCCAACTGCCCAGGCCGTGCCACAACTGAGGAACTTTCACCTGCAGGTCCGGGCAAATGAGCAGGATGGTGGGAAAGGCGATGAGGCGGTAGGATGCCGGGATGAGGTAATCCTGGACATCGATGATCGGGTAGGGGGTGCCTTCTATCCAGTTGCCCTGGGACGGGCCAATATCGCCGGATAACTGCTCGGCGGTAGTATTGGGGTCTGCCTCTACGAAAAGGACCATTACTTCGTCGGTGCCCTCCGGGCCATATTCTTCCCAGATCTGGTGGAGGACCATACTCTGGTGTTCGTCCCAGCAGGGAGGGCACCAGGCGGCGGCCAGGTCTAGGATCACGGGCTTGCCGGCCGCCAGGTAATCGTACAACCGATGTTCATTGCCGTTGATGTCGGTGAGGGTAAAGGGGGGCGCCCACTGGCCTTCCTGCATTTGGCCCTGGAGTGTGAAGGAAAACAACAGGGCGGCAAATAAGGGGTACAAGTTCTTCATGAGAGCATAGAGTTTTACGGTTAAGAATCCATTTGAAAAGTAGTCCTATATTCGTTTATTCTGAAGGAGCGCACAAATAGAAATAGACGAGCGGAAGGATTTCAGAGATGAATAAAAATGGCGGGGCGATCTTTTTTACCGGAACCAAAGTTCTCCGATACCGCACAGATAACCCTTGTTATAGATCTCTGCGTAGTATCTCCCGGGCATCATTGGCTTCGCTACGCGCCATTCAGCAGTCAGGGAAGTCCCGTGCTGATAGGTGGCGGCTTCGGTCATTTTTGTATAAAATGATAGATCTTGATACTTTTCGTTAAAGAAGATGCCCGATCCTTGTTCTTCATCGTACAGCGTTTCGCCAATAGGGTTGATGATCCTTACCATGAATGCCTCTTTCCCAGGTTCCATATTTGGGTTGGCCCTGAGGGTGAAGCGGACCCTGATCAAGTCCGTTTTGTCGGAGGACCTTGTCGTTGCCCAGTTTCCGTTTTCCTGAATACTCAATCCTTCGATCTCGACATTCTCTACGAAAACTACGGTGGCCGCCCGTAGTTTTTGGGTGAGCAACAATTTATCGTTGGCGAGGGCCTCCCTTTCATAGAGCAGGTTGGATATGGTATCCCTCAAAGCGTTCATTTCGGAACGAAGGCTTAAAAATTCTACGTTCAGGCTGTCAATATAATTCTCGAACCCAGAGCGGGCTTTGCCTTTCCATTCCAGGACCAATGCATCCCCGTTATTGGGTTTGTCGGGGCAGATCTCTGCCGCATTGAAACTTTTGATCGCTTTTTCAAACTCCTGAGCGTAATAGGCCTGGATGCCCTGGTCAAGGAATTGGCCGAAGCAACCGCCGCCATCCTGCCCGAAGGTGAGCCCGGCGGGAGTGCAAAAGGCAAACAAGAGCAAAGAGAGGTTTGTGCGCCAACCCATGAGTTCAGAGAAAAGTTGAGTGTCCGGTCAATAGTCTGTCTTGATGGTATTATCGAATGGGATCTTAAACTGATAGAGCACGTCCTCATCGGTGCGGCCGTCCAGCACGTCCAGGCCGTATTGGATCTTTCGAGGGTCGTCGTACACCAGGGTGCCGAAGATGCGGTCCCAGAACGAGAAGATGTTACCGAAGTTGCTGTCCGTCCAGGGGCGCTCGAAATGGTGGTGGAATTTGTGCATGTTGGGGGTGATGAACACCAGGCTCAGGGGCTTGTCCAACCACACCGGAACGGAGATGTTGGCGTGCGTCAGATAAGTGAACAGGATGCTGGAGATCCGGTAGATCAGGTAATAGGCAAAAGGCATACCGCTGATGATAATAGCAACCAGCGCAAAGCATTCCCGGAGCAGGTAATCTCCGGGGTGGTGCCGGGTGCCGGTGGTGGCGTCCACCTTGGTGTCGCTGTGGTGGACCATATGGAACTTCCACATCCATTTCACCTTGTGCAGCAGGTAATGGGCGACGTACTGCGCTACAAAATCCAGCAGCATGATGGCCAGGAGGAGCTCCACCCAGATGGGTAAGTCCATCAGGTATAAAAAACCGAACTCCTCCTGTTGTGTCCACAGGAAAACGCCTACGGTGGCCAACCCGAAGAGCACATTGATTATCAGGGAGGTAGACAGGAAGATCAGGTTGACCCCGGCATGTTTCCACTTGTGGTAGTTGAAGCGGGAAAGTGGTATGTTGCCTTCCAGTATCCAGCTAATGGACAGGCAGATCATGATCCAGGCCAATTTGTACCAATCGGGCATTTGCGCAAAGAAATCCAGGAAAGCATCCATGTTGCAACACAATTTTATAACAGTTCGCTGGCTTCGAAAGTAAAGCGTTTTTTTAAATTTGGAAAATCAAAAAAGGCCAAAACATTATGGAAAACGAAATTGTACGCTGGTTGGCAGAACTGGGCATCAGTAAAATAAACGTGCTGCAGATCCTTTTTTCCCTTATGGCCGGCATCCTTTTCATCCAGTCGGGCCTGGACAAAGTGTTCAACTGGAAGGGAGAGCTGGATTTTTACAAGAGCCATTTTAAGGACACCATCCTCGGGCCTGTTGTTCCCTTTCTCATGCCCGTGATCACTCTTTCCGAGCTGGCGGCGGGCTTCCTCTCCGGTTTCGGCCTGCTGTTGGTGTTGTTCACCGGCAAGACGGGCGTGGCGCTGCTGGGTATGCTGATGGCCTGTCTGTCCATCATCCAGCTTTTCCTGGGACAAAGAGTAGCCAAGGATTACAACGGGGCCGCTGTGCTGGTGCCTTACTTTCTGATGGCGGCGGCAGGGGTTTACTTTTACCTGTTGGGCTGACCGGGTAAAAGTAAACCAGGGAAGGGAGCTGCCGCCAATATTTGTCGCAGTGGGGC
Organism: Lewinellaceae bacterium; assembly: GCA_020636405.1. GTDB lineage: Bacteria > Bacteroidota > Bacteroidia > Chitinophagales > Saprospiraceae > JACJXW01. The sequence goes on from JACJXW010000004.1 coordinate 3,034,957, forward strand.
CCGGGCGTTTCTGCAGGTTCAATGTCCTGAGATGACGCTGGATTTTCCGGGGGCCCTACATCGAAAATCGAACGTCACAAATCAAACATCATAGATCAGAAAGAAGGCCTGCTAAAGCAACCCAAAAGTGCTGCCGTTTTCACCTCACATGCTGCACCCTCGCCCCTGCCCCCGTCGGCCGCCATTGAGCTCCTGATGACTCCTGTTAGCTCCATTCCTGTGTCCCCCCTTGCCGCAGGGCATCGATGGCCATACGCACGCTGATGGCGGCGGTGGCTCCGGTATGCACATTAGAAGCGGGGGTTCTGCCGGTTTGTACACAGTCGTAAAAATCCTGGAAAGCATAGTGGGTGCCTTCCCAGCCTTCGCGTTCCTGTTCTGCTTTGATGGGGTAACCTTCCCCTTTTTTTCGGGCGGCCAGGGTTGCCCCGGAAACGCCATCAACATTGCCTTTTTCTTTTTCGTTTAGCTCTTCGAGGTACACTCGCCCTTCGTCCACCTTCAGTTCAATGGTGCCCTTGCTGCCCTTAAATTTGAACAGATATCCTTCGTGCGCGTTGGCGGTGAGTGAAATGCAGTTCACCTTCATGCCATTGGGGTATTCGAACAGCGTGTTGACATTATCGAAGGTCTCCCGGCCGTCCTTCCAGTAGTCGATGCCTCCGAAGCCGACGGCCCGGGAGGGATGGGTGTCGAACACCCAGTTGACAAAATCGATCTGATGAGAATGCAGTTCGGCGGTCAGGCCGCCGGAGAATTCCCGGTACATGCGCCAATTGATCATGCGCTCGTATTGGGGCTCCGGCACTGGGCGGCGCCAGTCGCCGTTTCGGTTCCACTGGATGTAGACATTGGTGATAGCGCCCAGGTAGCCATTGCGGATAATATCGGCCACTTTGAAGTACAGCGGATGGTACCGGTACTGGTGCCCCACCATGAAAGCCTGGTGTGAACCTTCGACTTTTTCCACCAGTTTTCTGGCCTCCTCTTTATAGTAAGTCATGGTCTTTTCGCAATAGACGTGTTTTTCATTGTCCAGGGCATCCATTGCCATCTGGTAGTGCATGGAGAGGGGCGTGGCAATGATCACGGCGTCGACGTTGCGGTCTTCGAGCAGCTGGCGGTAGTCGGGGTAGGCCCGGCAGCCTTCTCCGGCATCGGCTACTGCTTTTTCCAGGCGAAAGGGTAGGATGTCCGAGCAGGCTACGGTCTTAAACTGCGGCATATCCTTTAACAGGCGGATAAGCCCCCCGCCCCGGTCTCCGGTGCCGATGACGCCGAGTTGAAGGACGTCATTTTTGGAAACAGGTTTTGCCCATGCCCCCAACTGCCCAAACGTTATGCCGGTTGCGGCTACAGTGCTTTTTTTCAGGAAATCTCTGCGGTCCATATTAATTGGTTAAAGTTCTCTGATCTTAATGCTGCGGAAGGAGACGCGATTGCCATGGTCTTGTAGCAGGATGTGTCCACTGGGCATTTCCCCGAAGTTGGGCCAATCCTTGTACTTGCTGTAGGCTACCAATGCCCGATACATGGGCGTATTTCTTTCGTACTCCACCACTTTAAAGCCGTTGAGCCAGTGCTCGATGTGGTTGCCCCTGACGATGATGTGTGCCTGGTTCCATTCTCCTATACCCCGAAAAACTTTTTCACTGCCCGGTACCGATAGGTTTTCTGCCGGGATGAGGTCGTAGAGAGAGGCCAGGGTGCGGTTGCCCTTTACGCCCATTTTTGAATCGGGGTGTCTTTCATCATCGAGGATCTGGTATTCCAGGCCGATGGCAGAGCCCTCCCCTTTGTTGAGTTCGGGATCCACGAAATACTTGATGCCGCTATTAGCGCCCTCTGCAAGGAGAAACTCGGCCTTGAATTCAAAGGTGCCGAATTGCGCTCTGGTAATGATATCCCCTCCGATTCCTGCCTCTTCCCCACCGGATTCGAGGACGGTAAGCGTTCCATTTTCGATAACCCATCCTTCTGCCGGGAAGCTGTCAATTCGGGCGCCACGCCAGCCTTCCGTTGTCTTTCCATCCCACAGTAACCTCCACCCCTGGGATTTTTCGTATTCAGTCAGCAGGTTAGGGAGGTAGTTCACTTCTTGAGCATGTGATGCCATAGGCCAGCGCGCCTCCTCCAGCCTTTCGGTTTTGATCCGGATATTGCGCCATCGGATCTCCCGGCCCGAGGCTTCTTCATTATCGATGCTGTGTACCTGCAGGCCGATGAACCCCGAGGCTGTTTTATCATCCACCAGGTTGGCTGTGTTGACGCCATTGACCCAGATGCGCAATTCCGGCCCGATGGCCTCGATGCGGTACTGGTTCCATTGGCCCACCCGGTAGGCTTTTTGCCCTTCGGGGTTGAGGCTGAGCGGGTATAGCCAACCCCGGCGTCCTTCGTCATAGATGCCGCCGCTGTAGGCGCGCGGGCTGGGGTCCACTTCGGCTTGATAACCATGTACTCTGCCGTTCTGGTATTCGGGCAGGCTATTGCTTCGGAACTGGATGCCGGAGTTGAGCATCGAATCTCCCCATACTTCCACCTCGAAGATGAAATCACTGAAGTGTTCCGTTGTGCAAAGGAAAGTGTTGGGGGTATTCATTTGGGAGATACCGACGATGGCACTGTCGCGCACCTCATAATTTGCTTCGCCGTTCTTTTTCTCCCACCCATCAAGGCCTGTGCCATTGAACAGAATGCGCCAGGTGTCGTCCTCCTGGGGGGCTTTATCCGTAGGTGCGCAGGCAGATAGAAGGGACAGAACCATCACGCCCATAATAACTGAAGAGCTAATTCTTTGCATTGTTTTTTATTTTTCTGATACAGAATTGCCCAAAGGCTAAGGTTGTGCCGGTTCCCATCCCGCCTCATATTCGCGGCCCCAGTATTGTTTCATGGCCTGTTCGCTGGTGAAATAGCCTGAAGTCGGATCGATCTGCAGTGGGACATCGTTCTCCCGGGAGGAAACGTTGGCGTAATGGCACAGGTTGGTGCTGATAGCCCCCTCGGAGATAGGGCAGTTCAGGCCGGTTTTACCGCGGACGGCATCAAGGAAGTTGGCGATATGCAAAGTGGTCATATCTCCACCACCACCAAGGGCGGTGCCAGCCTCTTCCCCTTCCGCTTTTCTTTCTCGGGCCAGCTTTCCGTCGAGGCCATAGAGCTGGTAGCCGTCGCGGTCGACAAATACGGTGCCCTCAGTGCCGTAGATAATGGTGCCTCGCCCTTTGCCGTAGGTGTTGTATCCTGTCCGGCTCTTGCCATCCCAGTTAATGACTTTTTCATCCGGGAAGGTGAAGGTAGCGTACATGGTGTCGTACATCGTCCAGGGGTCGTCCTTGAAGTGGTACTTACCAGAGCTCGTCCGCACTTCCTGGGGATAGGTGAGCTGTAAAGCCCAGCGTGCGACATCCAGTTCGTGGGTGGCGTTGTTGCCCGTCTCTCCGGTGCCCCAGCGCCAGAACCAGTGCCAGTTGTAATCGCCGGCGATATCGATAAAATCAGTACGGGGAGCAGGGCCCTGGAACAGTTCCCAGTCGAGGTAATCCGGGACGGCTATCTTGTTGGCATTGGGTACCCGGTCTCGGTTATTGGTATAAAAGGCGGTGGCCATGTAAGCCTGGCCGATCGCCCCCTGGTGGATGTCCTGTATGATCTCACGGGATGCAGGTGCGGAACGCTGCTGGGCGCCCATCTGTACTACCAGGCCTGTCTTTTTTTGCCAGGCTGTCAGCAGTTCGTTCTCCCGGAGGTTGTGGCTGGAGGGTTTTTCTACATAGACATGCTTTCCGGCCTGCATGGAGAGAATAGCTCCGGGGGCATGCCAATGGTCGGGCGTAGCGTGAAAGACAACATCTACGTCCGGCTGCTCGTGGATGTGCCGCATATCTTTCCGGCCCTTGGGCTTATTGCCCGTCAGTTCCTCTACTTTTCCAATGGCCGCTTCCTGGCGGTGGGCATCGACATCACATACATAAGTAACCTCCACGTTTTCCAGTTGAGAGAGCCCGTCCAGCAGTCCTGGGAAGCGCCGGTAGCAGCCGATCATTGCCGCCCGTATGCGTTCGTTGGCTCCGATGATGTTTCGGTAGCTGCGGGCGGTGGCTGTAAATCCGCCCAAGGATAGCACTGCAGCTCCTGCAGCCGTTTGTTTGATGAATTTACGTCGTTCCATTTTATCGCTTTTTTAGATTTTCTTCGTGCCTTTGGAGGCGATTAAGGTCGGAAATTAATTGGAATTACTGTACTGGAGTTTACGGGAATCCCTGTCGGTGAGGAAAAACAGGTCCTGCCTTCAGTTTCGCCGAGATGATTTTTTTCCTATTTTGTTCTTGCATCCTGCCCAAAGAATTTTTGCAATTAAAAGTATACACATGAAACAAAAATGGCTTTTAAACCTGATCGGCATCTGCTTTTTGCTCTCCGCCAATGGACAAACCTGGACGCCGCTGTTCAACGGCAAGGATTTCCAGGGATGGGAGCACGTCGGAGACGGAAACTTTGTGATCGAAGACGGCCTGCTGAAGACCCAAGGCGGAATGGGGTTGCTCTGGAACACCACTCAGAAGTTCAAAAATGCCAAAATAAAGGTCGTGTATAAGGGAGCGGCAGAGAACAACGCCGGTGTGTTCATCCGCATTCCGAAAAAACCCACCGAAGCCTGGATGCCCGTCAACCGCGGCTACGAAGTACAGATCGATGACCGGCAAGATGAATTTCACCGAACAGGGGTACTGTATTCCCTGACCAGGGCCAAGGCATCGCCCGGCAAGGCTGAAGGGTGGAACGAAATGGTGATCACCCTGCAGGGCAACCGGACTCTGGTAGAAGTGAACGGGGTGCTGGTTACCGATTACCAGGAGGGGGACCCGGTTCCCGAGAAAGTCAAAGACTACGAGCCGGCGCGCAGGCGGCGCCCCAAAGCGGGCTATATCGGATTGCAGAATCACGGTGAGGAGGATGTGATCTATTTCAAAGAGGTGAGCTATCAGAAATTGAAAAAGTGAGGCGGGAGGAGGCGTTGTTCCCATCATCAAACCCGGCAACAGCAATGGAAAATAATTTTGACGCGATAGTTATCGGCTCGGGTATATCCGGAGGATGGGCAGCCAAGGAATTTGTGTGAGAAAGGGTTGAAAACCACCCCTACGTACAGGAGAAGCCGTTCGATTGGATCAGAGGATATCAGGTTGGCGGTAAATCCATCATATGGGGCAGGGCTTCTCAGCGATGGAGTGATTATGAGTTTAAGGCCCCGGCCGATCCCCGGGCGGTTTGATGGCTGTGTGCCCTATGAAAATGGAGAAAGGGCCTGGTAGTTAGTACAGCAGGGGCCCTTTCTCCATTCCGTTATCCTAATGTTTTACCAGAATACCGCATACAGAATAAACAGGATCAGGCAGATCACCATCGCGCTGATGTTGAAGGTACGCCCGGTGGCGAACAATTGCTTCGACAGCGGGATCCCTTTCTCATTGTCTGCGCCTTTGTTTTCGACGTAGCTAACAATGACAATGATCACCATGGTAGCGATCCAGGTCCAGAACATCTGGTTCATGAAAGGCAGGTTCACGAAGAATGCGCTGTCGGACCATTCGTTGGGCGCCACTTTGAAATACAGCGCTATGGGGATGGAAAGTAATGCCCCCCAGATGGCTGCCTTATTGGTCGCTTTTTTCCAGAACAGCCCCAGCATGAAAATGGCGAGGATACCGGGGCTGACGATGCCGGTATACTCCTGGATGTATTGGAATACCTGCCCCAGGTTTTGCAGCTGCGGCGCCAGCGACACTGCGATCAGCAGGGCCGCGGCAGCCGAGGTCCGTCCTACATTTACCAGCCGTCCTTCGGAGGCGCCCTTACTGAAATAGGGCTTGTAGATGTCCATAGTGAAAATGGTGGCCGTGGAGTTGAGCATGGAAGCCAGGGACGAAACGATAGCTGCTGCGAGAGCTGCCACCACCAGTCCTTTCAGGCCTGCCGGAATGAAATTGCTGATCAGCCAGGGCGCCGCATTGTCATTGACGATATTACCGCTGTCTCCGACGAAGGAAGGGGCGACGGATTCCGCGGTCACCAATCCGTCCGGGCCGGCATTCAGTACGTAGGCTACAATACCGGGTACAACCACGATAAGTGGGATCAATAACTTCAGAAAGGCGGCAAATGCGATCCCTCTTTGAGATTCCTTCAGGGATTTGGCGGCCAGCGTCCGCTGGATGATGTACTGGTTGAACCCCCAGTAGTACAAGTTGGCCACCCACATGCCTCCGATCAGCACAGCCAGGCCCGGCAGGTCCCACCAGGCATCCTTTCCATTGGGGGTGATGATCTCTCCTTTTTCCAGGATCATGGAGAACTTACCCGGGACCTGCTCGTAGATCATTTTGAAGCCGGCAAAAATGCCTCCGTCCGGCGAAACATGAGACAATGCAATGAAGGTGGTGATCAGGCCGCCGGCAATGAGCAGGACGACCTGGATCACATCCGTCCAGGCTACAGCTGCCAGGCCTCCCCACAGGGAATACAAGGCGGCGAAGAGGGCCAGCCCGATGATGGCGGGCAGCAGAATAGAGCCGTCGCCATTGCCCATGATGGTATCGAGAGCAGTAGCCCCGAGGTACAGGACGGAGGTCAGGTTGACAAAGATGTACAGGCCGATCCAGAATACGGCCAGTATCGTTTTCAGGTTTTCGCTGTAGCGCTTCTCGACGAATTCAGGAATGGTATACAATTGCTTCTCGATGAAAATAGGAAGGAAGAACTTTCCCACGATGAGCAAGGTGATTGCCGCCATCCATTCATAGGAGGCAATAGCTAAGCCGATGGCAAAGCCTGAACCGGACATGCCGATGAACTGCTCGGCGGAAATATTGGCGGCAATGAGGGAGGCGCCGATCGCCCACCAGGGCAGCGACTTACCTGCCAGGAAGTAATCTTCCGACGTTTTCTCGCCTTTCCGGGTAACCCAATAGGCGATTCCGACGATGAGCACGCCGTAAGCGATAAAAATTGCATAGTCGATAAATTCAAATTTCATAGTACCGGATTCATTTATAAAAAACAGGGAGCTCCATGCTCCCTGCCTCAGCCCTAACCAGATTTACCCGCCTTTTTCCGGCCCGGCCCGGCTCAGAATGAAAGGCAGGGAACCAAATTATTCATCAAATATACTTCATCCCAGCGACCTGAGTTTTTCCGCCGCCATCTCCACGGTAATGTCCCGTTGCGGGGTGGCGAACATTTCGTATCCCACCATGAACTTTTTCACCGTGGCCGACCGCAGTAGCGGTGGATAGAAAGACATATGAAAGTGCCACGCTCGGTGCTTCTTCCCATCGGTCGGGCTTTGGTGAATACCCGCCGAGTAGGGAAACGAAGTTTCAAATAGCCGGTCGAAGCGCTGGGTGAGGTCCTTCAGAATAGAGGCGAAGGCTTTCCTCTCAACGCTTTGCATCTGGCCGATGTGCTGAAAATGCCGCCGGGGAATGATCATCGCTTCATAAGGCCAAACCGCCCAGAAGGGAGCGAGGGCTACGAAATCTTCGTTTTCACAGATTAGCCGGACTTTTTCCGCCAACTCCTGTTCAAGATAGGCTTTCAGCAGGCTGTTTCCCGTTTTTTTCCAATATTTCTTTTGTTGCCGGGACTTTTTTTTCACTTCCTGTGGCACGGAGCTTTGTGCCCAGATCTGTCCGTGCGGGTGGGGATTACTGCACCCCATTATGGCTCCTTTGTTCTCAAATATCTGAACGTGGTGGATAAAATCCAGAGCGCCGATTTCGAGGTACTCTTTCTGCCAGAGTTCGACTACTTTCTCAATAGCCTCTACGCTCATTTCCGGGATGGGCCGGGAGTGGTTTGGCGAAAAACACACTACCTTGCAGATACCTTGCTCTCCTTTTGCCCGGAGCAATCCCCGTTCGAAGGCGCTGTTGCTGCTATCGGGCTTGAGTGCGGCAAAATCATTGACAAACACAAAGGTGTCTTCGTATTCCGGGTTTTTATGCCCGCCCGCGCGGGTGTTCCCCGGGCAAAGATAGCAATCCTGGTCGTATGCAGGGCGTTCTCCATCCGGTACTTTTTCCATTTTCCCCTGCCAGGGGCGTTGGGTACGGTGAGGGGAAACCAGTACTTCCTCACCTGTGAGGATGTTGTATCGCCTGTGGGGGTCTTTAGAGAAATCGAGCATATGGAAAGGTTTTGTCGGATTCAATTAATTCACCGGCGCCGTCTTCGATAGATACAGTATAGTAAGCTTGTTTATAAGTGTAAAATCAACACTTGTTTTGTAAGTGTAAAATAAACGCTTATCTTGTGATTGCCAAAAATTAGACACAGTTTTTTGAGAAAAAGCCTTAAACAAGATGTACGCAGATCATTCTCACCGGTATTATGAAAACCAGGCTCGTCTCCTGGTGGCAGTAGATTGTGTCATTTTGGGATTCAATAATGGGACGTTGAAATTGTTGTTGTTCAGGCGCAAAGTAGAGCCCTTCCGGAATGAATGGTCGCTTATCGGCAGCTTTGTCCGGCCTGATGAGGGTGTCGGCCATGCCGCATCCAGGATATTAGAAGAATATACAGGCCTGAAGAATGTGTTTCTGGAGGAACTGGGTTGCTACGGGCATCCGGAACGGGACCCCGGAGGGCGGGTCATTTCCATTGCACACTACGCCCTCATTCGGGCCATTGAGCAGGACAAGGACCTGGCAGAGAAGTACCAGGCGCATTGGTTCGATTTCGATCAGTTGCCTGCATTGATACTCGACCACCGGAAAATGGTGGATAACGCCCTCGAAAAACTGCGCCGCAAGGCACGCTATCATCCCATTGGCTTTGAGCTGTTGCCGGAAAAATTTACCATTCCGCAGCTAAAGATCCTTTATGACGCCATTTATCAGAAGGAACTGGACCGCCGCAATTTCAGGAAGAAGATCCTTTCGATGAATATCCTGGAAAAGCTGGATGAAAAAGATAAAACCAGTTCCAGGAAGGGAGCCTTCCTGTATCGTTTCGACAAGGCGAAGTACGAGGAACTATCGGGAAAAGGGTTCGATTTCGAGTTGTAACGGGTAACCGAAAAGGGGTAATTCTTGGAAAGATTATGGCGGCAATCAGGTGAAAAGGGGGTTCTGCCCATCAGGATTATTATTTTTGCCCTGAAATTATAGAATCCCAACGCACTCCAACCATGAATAGGATGTCATACCGATTATATTGTTGCCTGGCCTTTTTCCTGCTCAGCAATGCTCTGGCATTTGGCCAGGATCAGAAAATAGTCGACAGCTTGCTCGCTCTGTTACCGGATGCCCCGGATACGTCCAACCTGGAGGTTTACATCAGCCTGGCGGAAGAGTATTTTTACACCGATCATCAGAAAGCTAAGCATTACGTTGACGCCTATCTTGATATTGCCCGGAAATACAAGTCTCCGCCCCACATCGCCTTCGGCACCAACATGCTGGGGGTCTATTACAATATAACTTCCCAAAATAAGGAAGGGCTTCAGGCCTTTGAAACGGCAAAGGCCATGTACGAAAGCCAGGGCAACCAGGAAAGGGTAAGCGCTGTGCTCAACAACCTTTCCATAACCAACCGGAGGATGGGGTATCTTCAGAGAGCCCTGGAGAATCAAATGGAATCCCTTGCGATAAAAGAGAAGATCGGAGTAGGGGAGGAGGCATTGGCGGCAAGCTACTGGAATATCGGCAACATCCTGGGGGACATTGAAAACTATTCGGAGTCTAACGCCTGGTACCGGAAGGCAGAGCGGGTATATTCCCGGCTTGGGCTGAAAGACGACCTGGTCAATATCCGCTACTTGGTGGCGCTCAACCTCAAGGAAATGGATTCACTCGAACTGGCCATGCCGGTTTTCGAGGAGGCACTGGTATATTTCCGAAAGAACAACCTGCACAACGACGTGGCCGGCTGCCTGGACAACCTGGGGGCGATCAGTAAAGGCCGCGGCGACCTGGAAAAAGCGGAAGCCTACTACCTCGAGGCGTTGGAGATTGCCGAGGCGCACGGAGAAGAAAGCCTCCCGGGCCTGTTGTACCGCCGGCTGGCCAATGTCTTCCGGGAAAAGAAAGCATATCCCCAGGCGCTGGATTATGCAGAGCGGGCGTTGGAAGTGTCCCGAAAAACCAGTGTGCGTAAAAAGATGATCACCGACTACCTCGTGCTGTCGCAGATCACCGAAGACATGGGGGACCCGGGCCGCGCGCTCCGCTATTTCCAGGAGTACCACGCCCTTTCCGATTCGGTATTCGCTGAAGACAAGATCCTCGCCATGAACGAGCTGGAAGTCAAGTACCAGACAGAGAAAAAGCAACAGGAAATACAGTTGTTGAATGAAAAAGCGGCAAGGGCTGCCCTGGTACAAAAGAGTTTAGCCGGAGCTGTTGTCGCCCTGATTGCCCTGTTGGGAGTATTGGCCTACGCTATCCGGCAAAGAGCCCGGCGCAGCCGGCTCGAAAAAGAAAAACTGGACGCTGAGATCGCTTTTAAAAAGCGGGAGCTGTCGGCATTTGCAATGCAACTGGCGCAAAAGAATGAAGTGCTGAAAAATATACAGGACGACCTCTCTGCCATCCGGCTCAGTGCCGGTGAGAATAAAGGCCTGAACCGGATCAACCGGAAGATCGGCCGCACGCTCCATGACGATACCAACTGGGATCTGTTCCTCCAGCGCTTTGAAGCAGTACACCAGGGATACCAAAGGAATGTGACCGAGGCCTTTCCCTCCATCACCCCCAATGACCTCCGGCTGATGGCCCTGATCAAGATGCACCTTTCTCCCAAAGAGATCGCTTCCATGCTGAACCTCTCCAACGAAGGGATCAAAAAAGCCCGTTACCGCCTGCGGAAAAAGCTGGGCGTGGAAACCTCCGAATCGCTCGACGAGTTTGTGGTGAGCTTGTTTTCGGACAAGAGACAGCCAGCCATGGCGGGAGACAAAGCCTGAGGTAAAAATAACGTTGCAGTTAGAAGGAGGGGCCTTTTCCTTGTGGTGTTTAAAGACAAACAGCAAATTTATTTTCGGGAAACAGGCAAACCGTATAACTACAATTCCGGATGCGGGACTGGGGGCCATCACCGGGTCGCCCTTCGATTTCGGAAAGTTTGAAACACCGACGCTGCGGAACATCGAGCTGACCTGGCCGTACATGCACGACGGGCGCTACGCCACACTGGAGGAGGTGGTCGATTTTTACGGCGAAGGGCTTCATACTTCTCCGAATGCCGATCCGCTGATGAAGGCCCTCCCTCAGGGAGGGAAACATTTTACTGTCCAGGAGAAAAGCGCACTGATCGCCTTTTTGAAGACATTGACAGATACAAGTTATACGACTAACCCGGAGCTGTCAAGCCCGTTTTGAGTCCTTTAACCAGGTGGCCAAATCAATGTCTTCCATCTCGGCTTGAACAAGGCCCCTTCTTGTCCAGCGGTTATTTCCCTTCCGGCCTTTCCTTAAGGTTGGTTATCAAAAAAACATGAACTTTGTGACCCCATCAGGAAGCATTTAGAATTCTGATAATGAGGCAGTTATGTGTAAAATCAGGGCTCGGTGCAAAATCTGGTACAAAAAAAATATTGCCTTTTTTTGTACTCCAAAAAGGCAATATTTTTGAGGAACCGGAAGGGTAGGGGGGCATCATTAAGCATCCATTAGAACTATTTCCAGAACATTGTGGTATTCTACTATAATAAAGACATTCCTGAATTTTAGTTATCTTTCGGAAAACAATGTGCGGAAATGAATATGCAGTCCACTAAGCTGGAATTAATCAAATTGATAGCGGATATCCAGAGCGAAGAGCTGCTGGATCGGGTCAGGCTATTTCTTAAGGAGGTGGAAAGTGAAATGAAAGCTTTAGATAAGCCCCCGGCCCTAAGCAAAGAAGAAACGGAACTCCTGCTGAAAATTAATGAAGGCCTGCCGGAAGAAGTCCAGCTTAGGTACAATGAGTTGCTTATCAAACAGTCGGAAGAAACGATGACGGAGGCGGAACATAAGGAATTGGTGCAGCTGATCCCCCGAGTCGAAGCCAAGGGTGCGGAACGCATGAGGTATCTTATTCAGTTGGCCCAATTGTGGAACACTTCAGTTGATGAAGTAATGGAACGTTTAGGAATCAAGCCTCCCCCTGTCATTCATGCCTAAGAGACACATCTCTGAATCTGTAAAGCAAGCCGTTGATGAAAGAGCTGGAGGCCGTTGTGAGTACTGCATGTCGCTTCGCAAGTACAGTCCTCAGCCTTTTATTATTGAGCACATTATTCCCAGAATTAAAGGTGGTTCTGACGCTTTGAATAACCTTGCCTTATCCTGTGGCGGATGCAATGGCCACAAATATCAAAAGACAGAAGCTACGGACCCAATAACAGGTGTATTGGTGCCCCTTTTCCATCCTCGGCATGATGATTGGTTCACTCACTTTGAATGGGATGTAGATTATTTACAGGTCATAGGGATTACGCCAGTTGGAAGGGCTACTGAAAGAGCTCTCTATTTAAACCGTGAGGAGTTGATCAATCTCAGGGCCTTGGTTAAGATGACGGGGGAGCATCCGCCGCTTAAAGAATAATGGAGCGGGTTCTGGATAGTGGCTCATTTATCTTCTCGGTACAAAATCGGGTACAAAAAAAGAGGCCGGCAGGAGGTCATGAAAATAATAACACATTGATTATCAAAGATTTAAAGGAAAAGAAGGTGTCTTGCAAATCCTTGATAATCAATGTATTACAAATTTAGTGACCCCGCCAGGACTCGAACCTGGATCTAGAGTTTAGGAAACTCCTATTCTATCCCTTGAACTACGGGGTCGTATGGGCTTTCGCGGCAAATATAGGCAATAGTTTGAAATTTGGCTAAACAGATTGAGGGTGGAAATTGCCGGAAACCAGGTAAGATACAAGGAAGCGGAGGAATGGCTTCCTGCCCGATAAAGTATGATCCGAATCCGCTACCATTTATGAGGTAAGAATGGGCCGGATCAGGATTGGACTCAAAAAAAATCAGTTTTTGAAAAAAAAATAAGATGTCGTTTGGTGGCTTCAGGTTGTTCGTCCCTCCGATGATCTGAATCGGGTTGATACCCAGAAGAGGAAGTAGAAAATTCCCGCTACTGTGTTGAGAAGGCCAATGCGAGGGGCGGCTTCGCCGCTTGGGGCTTTCAGTTCGATAGGTTTTTGAGCAAAGTGTTTGAAGCCCGAATAAAAGCAAACGAAAAGAGGAAGGCAAAGACAGGTAAGGAGCTGTTTCCCGAAAATTGGCACAGTTTATGCACTCTGTTTGATATCCCGGGCAACGGCCAGCTCCTACCGGCCTCCCGGATAGAATCGATCAGTAATAAACCATGTCCATATCAGTAAGGGGCCTGGGCTGCTTGCAGCCAGGCCCCTTATTATTTTATAGCAGATATCCATTTGGACAGGGACATTGCCGGCTTTGGAAAATCAGGAAGGTGCCACGGGCGCATAGCGTTTATCTAATGGCTGAACACTATTCCGAAACCGGCCGCACAAATTGAAGATGTTTACCTATTTTTGAAGGGCTATTTGCAGGCAGCCACAAAAGAAGCCAAAACAACGGATATGAATATCGAAGAATTCCGGGAGTACTGCCTTTTCAAAAAGGGCGTGGAAGAAGCCTTCCCTTTCGACGAAATGACGCTGGTTTTTAAGGTCATGGGCAAGATATTCGCCATCACCGGGCTGGACAGCGCCGAGTTTACGGTCAACCTCAAATGCGACCCGGATCGCGCCATCGAGTTGCGGGAGGAATACCCCGAAGTCCGCCCCGGCTGGCACATGAACAAAAAGCACTGGAATACAGTGGAATTCGAAACTGGCCTTTCCGATGAGTTTCTTTGTGAACTGATCGACCATTCTTATGACATGGTGTTGAAGGGGCTGCCGAAGAAGGTGAGAGCGGAGTTGGAGGGGATGGATTAGGGGGAGCTTAAATTGTATGATGAATGACGACGGATTTTCTCATAATCGGACAGGGATTGGCGGGCACCCTGCTGGCCTATTTCCTGGAGCAGGCCGGTAAGAGCGTACACGTGGTGGATCAATACGATGAACGGGCGGCAACACAGGTTGCGGCAGGTATCATCAATCCCATCACCGGGCGGCGCTATGTCAAATCCTGGAAGGTTGACGAGCTCATTCCTTTTGCGCGCCATACTTACCGGGCGCTCGAATCCGATCTGGGCATTTCCGTTTACCACGAACGCAATATTCTTCGTGCCCTGTTCAACAGCCGGGAGGAGAACGACTGGATGGCCCGGATAGGAGAGGAGGGGTACGCGGAATATATGCTCGATGCGGCCGGGTTGGAAGCTTATGCTGAAAAAACGGCCCCTGCATTCAGCTACGGCGAGGTAAGGCACAGCGCTCAGGTGGAGGTGGGAAAACTTGCCGGCGCCTACCGCGCTTACCTGGCAGAAAAAAAGGCCCTTACGGCGGAGCCTTTTGATTATGAGGAGTTGGAACTTACTGGTTCCGGCGTCCGCTATGGTGGACTGGAAGCCGGTACTGCTGTTTTTTGCGAAGGGCACCGGGCATGCTTCAACCCCTACTTCAACTACCTGCCGTTCGGAGGAGCCAAGGGGGAGGTGCTGATCGTCCGCATTCCGGATGCAGGTTTTGCAAAGATCCTCAAGCACCGCGTGTTCATCGTTCCCCTTCAGGATGGCCTGTACTGGGTGGGCTCTACCTATGGATGGAACTATGGGGACGACAACCCTACTACCGAAGGGCGCGAATTCCTGGAAGGCCGGCTTAGAGATATCCTCACCGTACCCTTCGAGGTGGTGGAACACCGCGCCGCCATCCGCCCGACCGTCAAAGACCGGCGGCCCTTCCTGGGGCGGCACCCGGAATACGATCAGCTGGCCCTCTTTAACGGGCTGGGCACTAAAGGAGCTTCCCTAGGGCCTTTCTGGGCCAAACACATGGCTGATTTTCTGACTGAAAATGTTACATTAGAGAGGGTAGTGGACATTAGCCGGTTTGAAGTGGCAAGTTGAAGGCTTGTGTGGCCCAGCGAAGAAAAAAGGCCATAGTGTTGTATCGCTGTTCTGGAGGGCCTCTTTCAGCCGGATAGCCGTCATCCTTTAGGGCTGTCGTATAAAATACAAGAATAACATCAAAAAAAACTTCACCCTCTATGTAATTGTACCCCTTTCCGCATCGTATTAATGTGGGAAACCAAAGGCCTTTTCCACAACCTCTGAATAAATGAAGCTAACCAACTAACCATTATGAATCGCATCCTTCCAATTTTACTGCTGTTTTTCCTGAGTTGCTCCACGACACTACTGGGCTTTCAGATTACAAGACAAAACAAAACCATGACTGAGCAGGACCCTTATCAGGCTGAATGGAAAACCATCGACTCCCTGGAAAATGAAGGGCTGCCACGGTCGGCCCTGGAAAAGGTGGACGAGCTGTACGAACGGGCTAAAAAAGATAATGAGCCCGCTCAACTGGTCAAGACGATCATTTACCGCAATAAATACCAAAGCCAGCTGGAAGAAGGGGGCCTGGCTGCGGTGATCAAGCGCATGGAGGAAGAATCAAAAATGGCGGGTTTTCCGGTTCAACCTATTCTGTATTCCCTGGCCGGCGAGCTATACCAGCAATATGCCGATCAGAATTACTGGCGCCTGGCAGATCGCACCAATACTCCTGGCTTCCTGCCGGAAGATATTGAGACCTGGAGCCTCGATCAACTCCTGCGGGAAGCTTCCCGATATTACCTTCTGTCGGTGGAGAATGACAGGGCCTCTGCGATCCCGGTCACCGATTTCGACGCCATTACCTATTCCTCCCGCGGGCCGGATAACACCGATGTCCTCCGGCCTACGCTGTACGATTTTCTGGTGTACCGTGCCATTGAACACTTTTCGAACGAGCGAGCCTACCTCACTCAACCGGCCTATCGGTTCCGGATCGGCCAGGAAGAGGCTTTCGCCCCGGCGGAAGATTTCATAAACGTGGAGTGGAACACCCGCGATACCCTTTCCTATAAATACCGGGCGCTGGAATTGTTCCAGGACCTGCTCCGCCGGCACCTGAAGGACGGCATGGAAGCTGCCCTGCTGGAGGCTGACCTGCACCGCCTGCGGTTTGTACGCGACAACTCCGTCCTGACGCTTAAGGACAATCTGTATCTGAAGGCCTTACAGGCCTTGGAGGGCCCCTTTGCCGGCAAACCGATGGCCGCTGAAGTATGGTACGCGATCGCCAGCTTGTATGCGGAACAAGGCAATACCTTCGTGCCCGTAGAAGCGGAAGAACACAAATGGAAACTCAAAGAAGCGCTGGAGGTTTGCGACAAGGCCCTGGAACGCTTTCCCGAAAGTTACGGCGCACGCCAATGCGGACAATTGCGTAGCCAGATCCTGCGCAAAACGTTGGAATTGAAAGTAGAAGAAGTCAACCTGCCTCAAAAGCCTTTGCTCGCTTCTGTAACTTACCGCAATGCAGCGGAGAGCTATTTCCGGGTGATCAAGGTGGAGGAGAGTGAACAATTCGATCTGGAGAATAACCGTCCGGAGGAACTCTTCCAAATGCTTGCCAGCCGGAAGCCTTTCAAGGAATGGAGCGTCAAGCTGCCCGATGACGGTGACCGGCAGGAACACACCACCGAAGTGGCCATTGAAGGCCTGCCGCTTGGTTTTTATGCCGTTCTGATCGCCGATAATGCCCGGTTTACCTTTACAGAACAAGCAGTGGGCTACCTGTTTACCACTGTTTCGGAATTGAGCTATTTCAACCGCAGAGGTTCAGAGGGAGGCATAGAATTCTTGCTGTTGAACCGACAATCAGGAGCACCGGCAGAGGGTGTCCTGGCCGAGTTCTATACCAATCAATACAATCGCCAGCATCGCCGGCAGGAACGGGTGAAGATCGGCCAGGCCCGGAGTGATAAGGAGGGTTTTATCCGCCCCAACGTTCCCGACAATACCTACTTCCAGGTGCGATTCTCTAAAGGAGAGGACGTACTCTTCTTCCAGGACGGATTTTCCAGCTACCGCGGATCGCGGTCCACCTCTAAAAACCTGGCCACCCACTTTTTCCTGGATCGCGCCATTTACCGGCCCGGGCAGACGATCTACTTTAAGGCCATTGTCCTGGATAAAGATGATAGGAATATCCCATCGATATTGCCCAAACATAAATTTACCGTCACTTTCTTCGACGTCAACGGGCAGGAGGTTGCCAAACAGGAGCTTACGTCCAATGATTACGGAACGGCCAACGGCACCTTCACGGCTCCTCAGGGCGGCCTGTTGGGCCAGATGCGCCTGTTCTCCGATGCGGGCAACAGTTATCAGTACTTTTCCGTCGAAGAATACAAACGGCCGAAATTCGAAGTGGTGATGGAGCCTCTTGAGGGCAGCCCTGCCCTGGGCGATTCCGTAACTTTCAATGGCAAAGCCACTGCCTTTGCCGGAAGCAGCATCGATGGCGCGGACGTGCAATACCGCGTCGTACGGGAAGTGCGCTATCCGTGGTTTCCCTGGTGGCGCTACGGGGGGCGTGGTTTTCCTCGGTTTGGCGAAAGCCAGGAGATCGCTGCCGGCGCGCTGGTAACTGCTCCTGATGGCAGTTTCGAATTCTCCTTCATCGCCCAGCCCGACCCCTCCATAGGTAAGGAGGACAAACCCGAGTTCGTTTTTACAGCCTACGTGGATGTGACGGATATTACCGGAGAAACCCATTCTACCAGCAAGAGCCTGAACCTGGCTTACCTGGGGCTCAAGGCTGATGTCATGATCCCGGAAGGTATTGGCCGGGAAGCAGGGCTGATACCGGTTGGTATTGTAACCCAAAACCTGGATGGCGCCCCGCAGCCGGCAGAGGGCTCTGTGACGGTCAACCGCCTGGAAGCGCCCAAACAAGTGTTTGTGGATCGCTATTGGAACAAACCGGACCGGAGGATTATCGAAGAAAGGCCCTTCCGGCGCGACTTCCCGAACTTCGCCTACGAAAATGAAGAGCAACCCGCCAACTGGCCCGTCCGGGAAGAGGTGCTCAACCAGCCCTTTAACACCGGAGATGAAGATACCTTGTTCGTCAACGTATCCAGTTGGCCGGTAGGGCATTACGTGCTGAACCTGCAAACCAGGGACGATAAGGGTAATCCAATTGAGGTGAAAAAGTACTTTCTGGTTTACGATGCCAGAGAGAAGGCTTTCCCCGGCGGTGTAATGGCCTGGAAAAAACAACCGAAGAGCGGCAGCTACCAACCGGGAGAAGAGGCTTCCATTCTGCTGGCCACTGCTGCTGATGAGTTGAATGTGCTCTACGAACTGGAACGACGGATGGAAGTGGTTGAGCACTCCTGGCTGAAAGTAAAACCCTGGCAGGCCGTCACCCACAAAGTAGCGGAGGAGGACAAAGGCAATATCTATGCCCAGTTCAGCTTCGTCAAATACAACCGTCCCTTTACCTGGACGGAAACCATCGGCGTGCCCTGGAAAGACAAGGAGCTCAAGATCGAATACAATACCTTCCGGAATAAACTGCATCCGGGGGAGGAGGAGGCCTGGCAGGTCAAGATCAGCGGCCCGGGCAACGAAAAGGTAGCTGCCGAGATGGTAGCTACGCTCTACGATGCCTCGCTGGACCAATTCCGCCCTCATTCCTGGGATTTCAGCCCCTTCCCTTATAACTATATGGCCAGTGCCTGGCAAAGCCGGCACTTCGGCAGCACCAATAGCAATACTTTTTATTATTATCCTGCAGCCCCTGATGTGCCCGGCCGTACTTACCGCCAATTGAACTGGTTCAATTTCAACTTCTACGGCGGTGCTTTTGCGGGTGGAATGGTGCGCATGCGCGCCAACGTTATGGATGACGCGCCGATGGCAGAGGCGGCTATGGCGTTTTCTGCAGATGAAGAGGTCTCTCTGGCCGGTAAGGCCGCTGATTCTGCTGCGGCGCCACCCCCGCCACCTGGGGCTGAACCGGCGCCGGATCAGCGGGCAGAAACGCCCCCTGCACCACCGGTTAGGCGCAACCTCAAGGAGACCGTATTTTTCTTTCCGGAATTGCGCACAGACGAAGAGGGCAATGTCATCATCCGCTTTAAGATGAACGAAGCCCTGACGCGTTGGAAGTTCCTGGCCATGGCCCACACCCGGAGCCTCCAGTATGCCATCAGCGAGAACGAGGTGGTGACCCAGAAAGAGCTTATGGTACTGCCTAACCCGCCGCGCTTCCTTCGGGAAGGCGACGAGATCGAATTTACCGCCAAGGTGAGCAACCTCACAGGTGAAAAGATGACGGGTGCGGCTGAGCTGATGCTCTTTGATGCCCTCAGTATGCAGCCTATCGACGCCCGGTTCGGCAACGAGCAGAATACGATTTCCTTCGAGGCGGAAGGAGGGCAGTCGGCCCGCCTGGCCTGGACGCTCAAGGTGCCGCAGGGAGAGGTGCTGGCCGTCACCCACCGCATCGTGGCCAAGGCCGGCAGTTTTTCCGATGGAGAGGAAAGCGCCCTGCCCGTTCTGACCAACCGTACACTGGTCACCGAAACGATGCCGATGCCGGTCAAAGGCAACCAGTCCCGGGAGTTCAACTTCGAGGCGATGGCTAAGGCAGGCCAGTCCAATACCCTGCAACACCACAACTTTTCCCTGGAATTCACCTCCAACCCGGCCTGGTATGCGGTGAAGGCGCTGCCTTACCTGATGGAGTTCCCGTATGAATGCAGCGAGCAGATCTTTGCCCGTTACTATGCGAATGCGTTGGCGGCCTCGGTAGCCAATTCTAACCCCGCTATTCAGCAGGTATTCGACCAATGGAAAAATTCCGATGCGCTGATCAGTGAACTGGAGAAGAACGAAGAGCTGAAAACCGCCCTGCTGGAGGAAACGCCCTGGGTCCGCCAAGCCCAGAGCGAGGCAGAACAGCGCAAACGCATCGGTTTGTTGTTCGACCTGAACCGGATGGGCTACGAGCAGGATAAAGCCCTGGCCCAGCTCATCGAGCGGCAGTCGCAGGCGGGCGGGTTCTCCTGGTTCCCGGGTGGGCAGGACAGCTGGTACATTACCCAGTACATCCTGGAGGGTATGGGCCGGCTTCGCGCCCTGGGCGTAGCGGACATAAAGCCGGGCTCTCGTGCCTGGAACCTGGTGCAACGGGCCGCCGAGTTCGTCGACCGGGAACTTGCAGATCACTATGAGCAGCTGCTGTATGAGGTCAAACAAGGGCGTGCCAAGCTGGAGGACGACCATCTCGCAGGCCTTGTCATTCACTACCTGTATGCCCGCAGCCTTTTTCAAGACCTTCCATTTGAGGGGAAAGCCGCAGAAGCTCAGGATTATTACCTCGGGCAGGCGGACAAATACTGGCTTAATAAGGGCATATACCAGGAGGGCCTGATGGCCATTGCCCTGCAACGCTACGACAAGAAAGCCTCTGCGGACAGGATCACCCGCTCTTTGCGGGAGCGCGCCCTGTACAGCGAGGAACTGGGCATGTACTGGAAATACAACTCTGGTTTCTTCTGGTACGAAATGCCCATCGAGACCCATGCTTTGATGGTGGAGGTCTTCTCCGAAGTGGCTCAGGACGCGGCGGCCGTCGAACAACTCAAGATCTGGCTGTTGAAAAACAAGCAAACCAACCATTGGAAGACCACCAAGGCCACGGCCAACGCCGTATACGCCCTGCTTCGCTTCGGGGATAACTGGCTTGAAAATACCCGCCTGGCGGAGGTGAGCTTCCCAAAAGTGGATGAAGAGAGCTTCCAACCGGAGCTCATCGAGGCTCGCCGTTCGGCTGAAGCCGGTACCGGCTACTTCAAGGCCAGCTGGAGTGGTAAGGAAGTCTCTGCTGATTTCAGCCGCGTGAAGGTTACCAACCCCAACAACAGCATAGCCTGGGGCGCCGCCTACTGGCAGTACTTCGAGGATCTGGATAAGGTCGGCGTCTTCAAGGATACTCCGCTGAAGCTCGATAAACAGCTGTTTAAGGAAAAGATCGGGGACCGGGGGCCGGAGCTTACGGCCATCACGGATAAAGCTCCCCTGGAGCCCGGTGATAAGCTGGTGGTTCGCATCGAGCTACGGGTAGACCGCGACATGGAGTACGTACACCTGAAGGATATGCGCGCCAGTGGGCTGGAGCCCATCAACGTGTTCAGCCAGTACAAATGGCAGGGCGGCCTGGGGTATTACGAAAGCACTCGCGACCTGGCTACGCACTTCTTCATCGGCTACCTGCCTAAAGGGACGTACGTGTTCGAATACCCATTGCGGGTGGTACATCGTGGTAATTTCTCCAACGGCCTGGCGAGCATCCAGTGCATGTACGCGCCGGAGTTTACCAGCCATTCGGAAGGGGTTCGGGTGGTGGTTGATTAGTTATGGGTTGATTGGGTGGATTGGTTGACCGGCGCCCGGCAAAGGCACGGAACCCGATCAACCCAATCAACTCAGTCAACCAAATCCACCAATTAGTCGAAGAAAGCTTGCAGGAAAAAAAGAATGCTTTTAATATTGAGTAAATTTTTTCAACGTGGAAACCAAGAAAATACTGGACTACGCTACCAAAACGATAAAAGACAGGATCATGAGCAACAATAGTGAGCGCGCCAAGCACGTCGATACCATTATACGCAATCATGTGATCTGGTCGATGGGAGCGGGTTTGATCCCGGTGCTTATTGCCGATATTTTTGCCGTGAGCGCCTTGCAACTGGATATGATCCGGCAGATGTCAAAAGTTTATGACGTGGACTTTTCCGAGACCCAGGGCAAGGCCATCGTCACTTCCCTGACCAGTACTACCCTTGCCCGCGTTACCGCAGGAAGCCTGGTGAAAATGCTTCCGGTGGTGGGCTCCATCATCGGCGGGGTAACCGTCTCGGTTTTTGCCGGCGCCTCTACCTATGCCCTTGGGCAGGTCTTCAAACGCCACTTCGAATCCGGTGGCACCATCCTGGATTTCGACCCCGCCCGCCTGAAGAAGCTGTACAAGGAACAATTTGAAAAGGGCAAAAAGGTGGCGGAGCAGCTGCGCAAGGATGAAAAAGCACGCAAAGAGGCCGAGGCGGAGCAAAAAGCACGGGCTGAAGCCGAAGCCAAGGTGAAGGCAGCGGCAGAAAAAGCCAAGGCTGCCAGTACTGATACCAGGGAAGAAAAAGAAGGCGACATTATCCAGCGCATCAAAGAGCTGGCCAAGTTGCGGGACAACGGCATCATCTCCGAGGAGGAGTTCCAGGAGATGAAGAAGAAGCTGATCAGGGAGTTTTAGTGTAGAACCCACCCGATCCACCAATCCTACACCTTCCACCGCGCCACCGGCTCCACTTCCTGGCCGACAAATTCCCCTTTGAGGTATTTGTAGTAGCCCGTCACGGCGATCATGGCGGCATTATCGGTGCAGTATTCAAATTTGGGGATGTAGGTATTCCATCCTTTTTCCTTTCCCGTTTTTTCCAGGGTGGCCCGGAGTTCTGAGTTGGCGGAAACCCCGCCGGCGATCGCGATCTCCCGTATACCGGTTTCTTCGGCGGCCTGGCTGATCTTATTGATGAGGATACTGACGATACGGCTCTGGACGGAGGCGCAGATGTCGGCCCTATTTTCCTCGATGAAAGCCGGGTTTTCTTTTCTGCTCTTCTGCAAAAAGTACAGGATCGAGGTCTTCAGCCCGCTGAAGCTGAAGTCGAGCCCCGGGATCTGAGGTTCCGGGAAGTCGAACACCGCTTTGCCATTCCTGGCCAGTTGGTCGATAATCGGCCCGGCGGGGTAGTCCAGCCCCAGCAGTTTCCCGGTTTTGTCGAAGGCTTCTCCGGCCGCGTCGTCCAGCGTCTGTCCGATGACCTCCATATCGAGGTGGCTGCGGACGAGCACGATCTGGGTGTGGCCTCCGGAGACCGTCAGGCAAAGGAAGGGAAAGCCGGGGCGTGGAGCTTCGGCGAAATGGGCCAGCACGTGGGCCTGCATATGGTTGACTTCGATCAGCGGAATGCCCAGGCTGAGGGCATAGGATTTTGCAAAGGATACGCCAACAATAAGCGACCCGATAAGCCCTGGCCCGCGGGTAAAGGCGATGGCGCTGATCTCCCGTTTATCGATCCCCGCTTTTTTGATCGCCAGGTCCACTACGGGAATGATGTTGATTTGATGGGCGCGCGATGCAACCTCCGGAACGACTCCCCCGTATATACGATGAGCTTCCTGGTTGGCGACACAGTTGCTCAGTACCTCTCCGTCGCGCAGCAAAGCTGCCGATGTGTCGTCGCAGGAAGATTCGATGCCCAGAATTGTTATGCTCATGTTGAAAAAATGAATAAATAATTATTTAATTTAAAGCTGTGAGCTTAACGGTGCCACAAAAGTACAAAATTCAAGCAGGGAGAGTTCGATGGCAAAGTAAAGCAATTGACCATAAAACTGTATAGAGATGGCAGCAATAACAATGCTTACCAAAAACAAAACCAGTACGAAGGCCGATAAGGCCGAATCCCCGCGGCCGGCCGGGGTTAAAGGCAGTGATGCCAATTGTGTGGTATCCAAAGGAACCAGGGTTGAAGGAGACTTTGCATCGACGGAAAGTATTCGCCTGGACGGGGCGGTAACCGGCCAATTGAAGTGTGACCGACGGCTGGTCATCGGGGAGGAAGGTAGCGTGCAAGGCAAAGTGATAGCCGCAGATGCGGTAATCATGGGCCGGATCAAGGGCGATGTGGTAATCAGTGGGACTCTGCACCTCATGGGTTCTGCTCACATTGAAGGAGATATTCACACAAAATTCCTGGTGGTAGAAGAGGGCGCTGCCTATATCGGCAAATGCCAGGTAGACGGGAAATAGGGCTTTCAGGCCATCTCTTGAACCGGTAAAGGTGTTAAAGGACTACATTTTTGAGGGCGGTTTGTTTTTTCGTCTCAGGTAATTGTGTTAAAATTGCTTCAGCCCAAGAGGCATTTTTACCTAAAAATCTTTATTATTGCGTCAAAACAAACCGAAAAATGAGAATAATTATCAACTTAGTTCTGGCCGCCATTATCGTAGGCTTGGTGTGGGTACTCATCAGCAGTATTCGTGAGCCTATCGCCTTCAAAGCTGAGAAGGAAAAGCGCGAACGTGCAGTGATCGACAAGTTGATGAAGATCAGGACCGCACAGGAGGCCTTCCGGAACATCAAAGGAGGCTTTGCTCCCAGCTTCGACTCTTTGTCCTATGTCCTCAAAACCGACAGCTTCAGTATCGTGAGTGTTATCGGTGACCCGGACGACCCTGATTTTACCGGAGAGATCATCTACGATACGACCTTCATGCCGGCGATCGACTCTATTTTGGCGATGGGCATTAACCTCGATTCTCTGCGCTTTGTACCTTATGGCGGCGGTGCTCAGTTTGAGATCCAGGCAGATACCATTACCTATCAGAGTACTAATGTGCCGGTCGTAGAGGTAGGCGTCCGCCGGAAAATGTTCATGGGGCCATTTGCGGATCCCCGCTTTGCCCGTTACGACAATGGCTATGACCCCAATAGCACACTCAAGTTCGGCAATATGAATGCACCAAACCTGGCAGGAAATTGGGAAAGATAATCAAGGATCTCATTGAAGATACCTTCGTAAAAAAGAATACCAATATCTATGAACTGTCCATCCTGATGGGGGTGGACAGTTTTGATTTTATGGTCCTGGACAGCCGCCAGTATGTTCAGGCCCTGCGCTCCTATGCAGTAGGCCCCCAACTGATGACTCAGCCTGCTATCCTGAATTCTCTGGTTCAGGCAGACAGCTTGCTTACCCTTCCTTATCGGACCGTTCGGGCAGGTTGGGCCAATGGGACGGCCACGCTTGTGCCCCAGCGCCTCTATAACGAGCAGAAAAAGAACGCGTATCTGGAACAAGTTACTACAATTGCCCCCGATGATGTGGTACTGGCCGATTCGCTATCGGACCTGGGGCTAAAAAATATCTACACCATACCCCGCGAAATGGAGTCCCTGGCTCGTCAAACCTTTCCCGGCTGCCGTGTTTTCCATATCACTTCCGCCCTGCTTCAGGGCATACGAAAACTGGCGGCTTCCAGGGAAGGGCCCCAGGTTTATGCTCACCTCAAGGATAGTATGGTGTACCTATTTGCTTTTGAGGATAAAAATCTCCTGTTTTCCAACGCTTTCCCTTACCAAAGCGCCAAGGATTTTATCTATTTTCTTCTGCTGCCCTACCATCAGTTTGATTTTAAACCAGGAAAAGACCCGGCTTATCTTTCCGGAGCTTTGGTGGAAGATTCGGAGATCTATCGGGAAGCATTCCGGTATATCAAAAATATCCATTTTGTTGAACCGCCGGCATTTTTTCATCTCGGCCCCAGGTTGAGCGGGGAACCACGCCATTTTTTCTTTGATTTGCTGGGCCTCAGCTTGTGTGGGTAGAGGTTATGGTTCCTTTTTTATACTGTTGCAGGGCTGAATCGTCATCGTGTGCGAGGCCTCTGTGTTTTTTGTCCAGTCATAGCCAAACCTATATCAATAAGCCATTATGCAATAACTTGACCTCATGCGGATAATCGGAGGAAAATTCAAAGGAAGGCGGTTCAATCCGCCGGCAAAGAACTGGCCAACCCGGCCAACAACCGACTTTGCCAAGGAGGGCTTGTTCAATATCCTGCAGAATCACTGGGACTTCGAACGCCTGAAAGTGCTCGACCTGTTTGGCGGGACGGGTAGCCACAGCTACGAGTTTATCTCCCGGGGATGTTGCGATGTGACGTATGTAGACAAATTTCCAGGCTGCGTTGCTTTTGTAAAAAAAACAGCCAAAGAACTGGACATTGAGAAATGCATTCACATCATTCGGGGAGATGTATTCAAATTTATCGGCTTCGCGCAGGAAAAATACGATTACATATTTGCCGGCCCTCCTTATGGGCTTCCTACCATCGATACCATTCCCGGGCTCATTTTTAAACACGAATTGCTCAAACCGGAAGGCTGGCTGGTACTCGAACACAACCCCAACCATTCGTTTCAGGAACATGCACACTTTTTCCAGGAACGAAATTATGGGAAAACCCTGTTCAGTTTTTTTGAAGAAACAGCGGATGGGGAACAGTAAGGCCGTTTTAATGGTTTGTCTTTTATAAACAAAGTAAGAATGCTATGAAGTTGTGGCTTGCATTTGCGCTGTTTGCGCTACCACTTGGCGCCAGTGCCCAGAAAGATTTTTCCGGCGTTTGGAAGGGAACCCTCACCCAGGAATCGGGAGGCTTCGCACCGGTTTACGAATTCGAGCTCTACCTCAAGCAGAAAGGCAATACAGTTACCGGGCGATCTTATGTTGCCATTGGTTCCATCTACGCAGTGATGGACCTCAAAGGCTTCCTGGATGGTAATACTGTCCACCTTACCGAAACCAACATCGTTCAGAATTGGAAACGGGAGGACATGGAGTGGTGCTATAAAAAGGCAGACCTTACATTATACACCAGCGGTAAACAATTGAAGCTGGAAGGCCCCTGGACCG
The DNA here is from genome assembly GCA_020636405.1 of Lewinellaceae bacterium. Lineage (GTDB taxonomy): Bacteria > Bacteroidota > Bacteroidia > Chitinophagales > Saprospiraceae > JACJXW01. The sequence continues at coordinate 3,061,474 of JACJXW010000004.1, forward strand.
GGAATACCGGGGAAAGTGAATGCATTCCCGGCAAAATTTACCTCAAAAAGGAAGTGCCGCGAGCTTGATCTTTCATCTTACAACCAAAAAATAATAAATTTGCCGCCTTATCAGGCAGCAGTAATAAAAACTGGAAAACAGAACGCCCAGGAATGAGCATCATTGAAATTATACAGAACGGGGTAATCCAAGGTATCAAAAGCCTCTATGGCGCAGATATCACTGCAGATCAGGTGACGATGAACAGCACCCGGAAGGAATTCGAAGGCGACTATACGGTCGTAGCTTTCTCCTTTGCCCGCATCGCCAGGAAAAAGCCGGACGATATTGCCGAAGAGCTGGGAAACTACCTCGTTCGGGAAGTGGAACAGATCGAGCGCTTCAATGTCATCAAGGGCTTTCTCAATCTTTCCCTGAGCAATGCCTTCTGGCGCAGTTTTCTGATGGACGTTTTCCAGGATGAGGCCTACGGCCGGTTGCCAGCCAACGGAAAAAAGGTAATGGTGGAATTTTCATCCCCCAATACCAACAAACCCCTGCACCTGGGGCATATTCGTAATATCCTGCTGGGGTGGTCCACTTCCCGGATACTGGAAGCTGCCGGATACAAAGTTGTCCGCGTGCAGATCGTCAACGACCGCGGCATCGCTATCTGCAAAAGCATGCTGGCCTGGCAAAAATACGGGCAGGGGGCAAGCCCGGAATCAGCCGGGGAAAAAGGAGACCATTTCGTGGGCGACTATTATGTGCTTTTTGAAAAGAAATTCCAGGAGGAATACAAAGAATGGCAACAGCGTGATGAGGCCCGGCAGCTCTTTGCCAGCCACTCGGAAAACGGCCAGAACGAGGAGGCCTTCTTCAAAGCCTTCAAAAATAACTACTTCAACAAATACAGCCGCCTCGGCGCAGAGGCCAAAGAGATGCTCCTGCAATGGGAAGGCGGGGATGAAGCTACCATCAGCCTTTGGAAACAAATGAATAGCTGGGTATACCAGGGATTCGACGAAACCTACCGGCAGTTGGGGGTCGAGTTCGATAAACTCTACTTCGAATCCGATACTTATCTCCTGGGTAAAGACGCTATACAAAAAGGTTTGGAACAGGGTGTCTTTTACCAAAAGGAGGACGGCTCCGTCTGGATCGATCTCACGGATGCCGGCCTCGACCACAAATTGGTCCTGCGCAGCGACGGCACCTCGGTGTATATCACCCAGGATATAGGGACGGCCCAAAAGCGCTACCAGGACTTCGGGGTGGATAAGATGGTCTACGTCGTTGCCGATGAACAGAACTATCACTTCCAGGTCCTTTTTGAAATTCTCAAGCGCCTGGGAGAACCTTATGCTAATGGCTTGTACCATCTCTCCTACGGAATGGTCGATCTGCCTACCGGCAAAATGAAATCCCGGGAAGGCACGGTGGTGGATGCCGATGACCTCATGGCAGAGGTGGTGGCAGAGGCCCGCGCCAATACGGTAGAACGGGATACCATCAGCGGCTTGTCGGAAGAAGAACAGGAAGCTGTCATCCGGCAGATCGCCCTGGCTGCCCTGAAGTTCTTCATCATCAAAGTGCAGCCCCGCAAACGCATGGTCTTTGACCCCAAAGAGTCGGTCGACCTGCAAGGACAGACCGGGCCTTATGTGCAGAACGCCTACGTGCGGGTCCAGTCCGTTTTGCGCAAAGGCGGAGAACAGGACCTTAGCCCCGCCGCCGGTTATCAACAGCTCGAATCTCAGGAAAAGGAAATGCTGAATATGATCTACGGGTTTCCCGGACTGGTACAGCTGGCAGCGGAAGAATACGACCCTTCCAGTATTGCCAACTTCTGTTACGACCTGGCCAAGGCTTATCACCGGTTCTACCATGACCACTCCATTCTGAATGCCCAATCGGCGGAGGCAAAGGCCTTTCGCCTTCAATTGAGCCAGGCGGTGGCCAATGTGCTCCGGCATGGAATGAGCCTTCTGGGTATAGAAATGCCGGAAAGAATGTAACGGAAAAGGAAAAGGCGCCGTTAGAAAAGGTTTTCAGGCTTGCAATATTTATTCATTTACTCAATCCATCAATCATTCAATCATGAATGACCTCAGCAAAAAAGAAGAGAACAAAGAGAAAGAATCCCTCAATTTCATTGAGCAGATCATAGAAGAGGACATCAAAAGCGGCAAACACAGTGGCCGGGTGCTGACGCGCTTCCCCCCGGAACCCAATGGATACCTGCACATTGGCCACGCAAAGGCCATCTGCGTCAACTTTGAGACCGCTGCAAAATACGGAGGTAAAACCAACCTGCGTTTCGACGACACCAATCCCTCTACGGAAGAAACGGAGTATGTAGAAAATATCAAGAATGATATCCGTTGGTTGGGTTTCGATTGGGATGACCGGGAGTATTACGCCTCCGATTATTTCGAACAACTCTACGAATTTGCTATTCAACTTATCGAAAAGGGACTCGCCTACGTAGACGATTCCACACCCGAGGAGATCGCCGCTATGAAGGGAACGCCTACCGTTCCCGGTAAGGAGAGCCCCTACCGTAGCCGCACTATTGAAGAAAACCTCGGCCTTTTCCGGCGTATGCGGGCGGGTGAATTCCCGGACGGGGCAAGAGTGTTGCGGGCCAGGATCGATATGGCATCCGATAACATGCACATGCGCGACCCCATTATGTATCGTATCAAACGGGATCACCACCACCGCACCGGTGATGACTGGTGTATCTACCCGATGTACGATTTCGCGCACGGCCAGTCGGACTCTATCGAGACGATCACTCATTCGCTTTGTTCTCTGGAATTCATTCATCACCGGCCCTTATACGACTGGTTCATCGAAAAACTGGAGATCTTCCCTTCCCGGCAGATCGAGTTCGCCCGAATGAATGTCTCCTATATGATCACCAGTAAGCGGAGGCTGCTCAAATTGGTCAAGGAAAATTATGTCAGCGGATGGGACGATCCTCGCATGCCAACCCTTTCTGGAATGCGCCGCCGTGGTTATCCGCCTGCTGCCATCCGTACTTTCTGCGATAAAGCAGGAGTAGCCAAAAGGGATAACCTGATTGAGGCCGGCCTGCTGGAATTTTGTGTTCGGGATGAACTCAACCGCACCGACCCCCGTGTAATGGCGGTGCTCAACCCGCTGAAAGTGGTGGTTACCAACTATCCGGAAGGCCAGGTGGAACACATGGAGGTGGAAAATAACCCGGAGGACGAAAGCATGGGCACCCGTACTATGCCCTTCTCCCGCGAATTGTATATAGAGAGGGAAGATTTCATGGAAGACCCGCCCAAGAAGTACTTCCGCATGGGCCCCGGCCTCGATGTACGCCTCAAGGGGGCTTATATCCTGCGCTGCGAAGGGTTTAAAAAAGACGCTGCAACCGGAGAAATCGCCGAAGTGCATTGCACCTATTATAAGGATAGTAAAAGCGGGGAAGATACTTCCGGAATCAAAGCAAAAGGGACGCTGCACTGGGTGTCGGCTGCTCATGCCAAGGAGGCTGAAGTTCGCCTTTATGACCGCCTTTTTACCGACCCACAGCCGGACACTCACGAGGGTAAGGACTATCTGGAGTTTTTCAATGAAGAATCTCTGCAGGTGGTAGAGAAAGCCTATATCGAGCCCAGCCTCGCTGCCGCCCGCCCTGGGGATCGTTTCCAGTTCCTTCGCCTGGGGTATTTCTGTGTAGACCCGGACAGCACCAGCGAAAAGCTCGTTTTCAACCGAACGGTCACTCTGAAGGATACCTGGGCGAAAATGCAGAGTAAGTAAGGCAGAAGTGGGAAGTCGGAAAGCGAAAGGTTGTCCGGATGAAACTTCCGCTTTCCCACTTCCCACTTCCGATTTCCCACTTCCCTACAATCTCCACCAATTCCGGATCAGTACCTCTCTGGTGAAACCATTGGCATAAGTCACGGTAGCAATGCGGTCGCATTCACCATCACCATAATCAAATGTCCGGGTGCGGCCGTTGATCGTTATGGTTGTGACGCCACTGACGATCCACGGGCAATTTCTGCGTTTGATCAGAGGTTCGGTGATCTCGACGGTAAATGCCACTCCATTGCGGTTTACACCGGAAGAACCGCCGGTGATTTCAAACACGTCGTCGATCCTTTCGGGGGTGTCGCCACCGGCAATCTGCGTCAGGGTTTGGGCGGCCTCCCAGGTAGCTGCATTGCCGTTGGGGAAGGTGAGGCTGCCGTCTTCGACCGTCCTTGTCAGGACGATGTTCCCATCATTACCGGTGCTTTGATTTACCAGCGTTTTTACTCCCTGGACCTGAACGCCATCGACGAAGAAATTGTCGAAGGTAATGGTGCGGGTGGCGCCCGTTTCGTACATAGGTGCAGTTTGGCTGACCATGATCATGCCTTGTCTCAGGCGCCCGTTCGGGCCTTCGCAGCCATCGGGGCCATAATCGATGGTAACGGTGCGGGGGAAGCTGCCGTCATCAGGTGTGACGGTGACCTCCGGGCAGTTTAGCCCGCCGCCGCGGGTTTCGATCTGGGCGTCCACCTCATCTTCAGTATCCTGGAAGAGGTCGGTCGCGGTTGCCACATCTTCGTTGGTAATGAGGTCTTCTTCAAAAGCCGGATTTTCAACTTCCTCCTTCTGACAGGAAGTGAAAATCAGAGAGAAGGCGGTAAAAGCGGCGAATAATAAGAAATACTTTTTCATGGTTTAAGATAATTTTGTGTGGTTTTGTAGGATAGACTAAAAGAAGCAGGCAAGGTTTAACAGGGAAGGAGAAATTTTTCTCCTGAGAATTTTATCTTTGTCAGGAGTTTATGAGTAAAGGAAAAATAATTATCGGACAAGAGCGCTTTGCGCTGACCATTGATCGGCTTTGCCACCAGTTGATCGAAAGGCATGGCCGTTTCGAGAAGACGTGCCTGGTGGGCATACAGCCGAGGGGCATTCATCTGTCGAATCGCCTCCATCGCCGCCTGTCCGACATCCTGTCTGTCGACGCTCTGGAATACGGTAAGCTGGACATCACATTCTACCGGGATGATTTCCGTACCCGTGCCAAACCCTTGTATGCCAGCAAAACGGAGATGGAATTTCTGGTGGAAAACAAACGGGTGGTGCTGGTCGACGATGTCCTGTACACCGGGCGCACAGTTCAGGCAGCGCTTACGGCCCTCAACCACTACGGAAGGCCCTTGCAGGTGGAGCTGGTTTCTCTGGTCGACCGGCGGTTCAACCGCCACCTGCCCATCCATTCTGATTATGTGGGCATCACCATAGATGCCCTGGATGAAGCCTATGTAAGGGTGGAGTGGTCGGAACTAGGGCAGGAGGACCGGGTATTGTTATTTGCCAATAAGCAAGAAGCAGAATAAATTCAATCAATCATTTTAGTCCCCTGAATGGCTACTGAACAACAACTGAGCACAAAACACATACTAGGGATCAAGTATCTCACCGAGGCCGATATCCGCCTGATCTTCGAAACAGCCCGAAGCTTTAAGGAAGTGCTCAACCGCCCGATCAAGAAAGTGCCTTCTCTGCGGGACGTTACGGTTGCCAACCTCTTTTTCGAAGACTCTACCCGGACCCGCATTTCTTTTGAGCTGGCGGAAAAGCGCCTTTCGGCCGATGTGGTCAATTTCAGCGCTTCTTCCTCTTCTGTGAAAAAAGGAGAGACGCTCCTGGATACGGTCAACAACATCCTGTCGATGAAGGTGGATATGATCGTTATGCGGCATCCTGCTCCCGGCGCTCACCACTTTCTTGCCCAGCACATCGACGCTCACATTATCAATGCCGGCGACGGCACTCACGAACACCCCACCCAGGCTCTGCTCGATGCCTTTTCCATGGAGGAAAAAGTCGGGAGCCTGGCAGGAAAGAAAGTAGCCATTTTCGGTGACATCCTCCACTCGCGTGTAGCCCTGAGCAACATCTTTTGCCTTAAAAAGCTGGGGGCTCATGTCCGGGTATGCGGCCCGCCCACCCTCATTCCCAAATACATCGATAAGCTGGGCGTCGAGGTGTCTCACAACCTTCGGGAAAGCCTGCATTGGTGCGATATAGCCAACGTCCTGCGCATTCAACTCGAACGCCAGGATATTAAATACTTCCCTTCCTTGCGGGAATATTCGCAGTATTACGGAATCAATAAAAGCCTGCTGGACGAATTGGAGCGGCCGATCGTGATCATGCACCCCGGGCCGATCAACCGGGGCGTAGAAATTACAAGTGATGTGGCCGACTCGGAACATTCCATTATCCTGCAGCAGGTAGAGAACGGTGTAGCCGTGCGTATGGCAGCCCTATATTTGCTGGCGGCAAAACGATGAAGCCGCACAATGCCCGGGCCGCAGTGCTCGTTTATCCTTCTAATTGTCTTTTTCTTGCTCTATCACCACTCCCCAGTTTTGTACCACATGGCAATTATTTCGCACACGCAGCCAATCCCGGGTTATAGTTTTAAATGAATCCTAAAAACATTATCTTACAAATTAAAATCCGAGCTGATATGAGATTCATCCCGTTTGCCCTGTCCTTTCTTTTTTGTTTTCTGGCCCAAAATGCTCAAAGCCAATGTGATGCGCTCGTTGCAGAAGATAAGGTGATCGATGGGACTCACGTTCTTCGGACGATCAACCAGACACTGGTCGTTCGTGGCAACTATACCTACAGCATGGAGCTGAGAAGCGATAGCAAGGGCATTACCGCAAAGGTGTATTCCAAGGCAGGGGTGGAATTCAACCAGGATGACGAGATCATCTTCATGGATGTGAACAGTACTCGGCGTTCCTACCGCTTCATTGGAATGGGAGAGGTGGAACGGGAAGGCGGCACTCCTGTCTATCACAACATCCTTCAACTGGACCTGGCCGCTGTCCAATGGTTTGCCAGCTCGGGGATCAACGTCTTGTATATCAAGAACAATATTAGCAACCAGATGCGAAAGTTCACCATCAACGAAAGCCGGCAGGCAGAATTCACACAGTTGGTGGATTGTTTTAACCGCCGTCTGGATAAGGACAAGGTAAACGATGTAGAACTGGCCGATAACGAGATCATTGCAGATCCTTCGCCTAAACCGGCCGCCTCGTCCGATAAGCCGACGAAGACTGCCGCTCAACCCACCGATGATCAGGAAGTGGAAGCCTTGAGGCGGGAACTGCGCGATGTCAAGGAGCGGCTCCGCGAAGAGATCGCTGCCGAGAAGGCTAAATCAGCACAAATAAAATCCGTTCTTCAGGAGGAAGTAGCTCTGGCTAAAGAGAACGCCGCCAACCAAAAGAAAAAGTACGCCGATGAGGTGGTTGAAGCCCGTCAGAAATCCCAGGCGGAGATCGAGGCTTCACGACAGCAACTGGCGGAGCAGGTGAAGGAAGCCCGCGAACGGGCCGCTTCAGAAATGGAACGGATCACACTCGATGTGGCCGAGGCTCGCCAGCGTGCCAATGAGGCCATCCAGAAAGCCCAGTTGGAATCTGCCGAGGAAGTGGCCGCTGCCCGGCAGCGCGCTGCTGAGGAGATCAAAGTAGTAAAGGAAAAACTGGACCTGGCCAAGTTGGAATATGCCGACGAGATTGCTTCCGCCCGGGAAAATTCGTCAGCCGAATTGTTGCGCATCCGGGAGGAGACGGCCCAGATGGTCACGCAGGCCCGCGAACAGGCTAAAGGCGAGAGGCAGCGTACCGCCGAGGAGGTTGTAGCTTCCAAAAAAACGGCTGGGGAACAGATCCTTCAGGTCAAGGAAGAAACAGCCCAGGAGATCGGGCAGATCCGCGAACAGGCTGCTTTGGAAAAGGAACGCCTTGCTTTTGAATTGGCGGAAGCCCGCCGGAAAGTAGCTGAAGAAAAGGCCCTTCTCCAGGAACGATCCGCTTCGGAGATCGCCGACATCAAGGAAAATGCCGCCCGCGAGAAAGAGGCCTCTGCCCTGGATGTCGCCAATGCCCGCAAAAAGGCAGCGGAAGAAGTTGCCAATGCCCGGCAACAGGCCGCTACCGAAAAGGCATTGGCGGAAAAGGAGGCGGAAAGCGCCCGGCAGTCCTCGGCGCAGGAAGTAGCCGACGCCCGTGAGAAGGCAGCCCTGACGATCAAGGAGATCGGTGAACAGGAAGCTCAAAAAGTGTCTGAGGCCAGGGCCAAAGCCGATGAAGAGCGGAAAAAGGTGGCCGAAGAGGTCGCCGCTGCCCGGGAACGGGCCGCTGCCGAGATCGCTCGTGTTCAGGAGGAATTGCATAAGGCTGTAGCCGAAGCCCAGAAGAAAAAGGAAGAGATACAACAGGCTTCTGCCGAGGAGGTAATGGCTGCCAAACAACGTGCCCAGGAAGAAATCGAGAAGGCACGAACAACAGCTGCGAGTAAAGTGGAGGAAGCCAACCAGAACGCATCCAAGGCTAAAGATGAATACGCCAGCAGTGTGGCTAGCGCCCAGAAAACAGCGGAGAACCGCATAAAAGAGATTCAGGAAGAGGCTGCTGCCGCGGTTGCCTCCGCCCGCGCCAAAGAGGCGGAAGTGAAAAACATGTCGGCAGAAGAAGTCGTAGCTGCCCGCGAAAAGGCGACGGCAGAATTGACCCGCCTCCGGGAACAGACAGCCCAGGAGATCGGGCAGGCCCGCGAGCAGGCAGAGCGCGTCAAGCAGGAGTCTGCCAATCAGGTTGCCGAAGCCCGGCGCACTGCTGCCGAAAATGTCGCTCAGGTGAAAAAAGAAGAGGCCGAAGCCGTTCGGCAGGCGAGAGAAGGCAGTGCCAATGAACGGCAGCGGCTGGCTTCGGAAGTCGCTGAGGCCAAACAACGAGCCGCCCAGGAAATTGCCTCTGCCAAAGAGCAATCCGCCAATGAAATAAAAACCGCAAGGGAGAAATTGGCCCAGGAGAAGGAAGCTCTGGCCTTGCAGGCGCTGCAGGCACGAGAACAGGCTGCCAATACCATCGCAGAGGCAAAGGAACGATCCGCTCAGGACGTGGCCAATGCTCAGCGACAGGCCGCCGAGGCCGTGGCGCGGGCTAAAACGGATGCCGATGCCCGCATGGCGGAACTGGCACTGCAGGTAAGAACCGCAGAGGAAAAATCGAGAGAGGAGATCACCGCCGCCCGGGCCGCTGCCCGGGACGAAGTAGAGGCCGCGCGCAAAGAATCGGCGGAAAAGAAAGTGCAGTACGCTCAGGAAACAGAAGCTGCCCGCAAACAATCCTTGGCCGAGATCAATACGGCCAAAAAAGAAGCTTCAGAAGCCATCTATCAGGCTAAACAAGAGGCCGTGAAACAGATCACCAAGGTCAAGGAGGATGCGGCCGGCCAGATCGCCGCCGAACGGCAAAAGTACGAAGAGGCCAAAAAGGCCACTGCCGAGCTTACCGCCGAAGAGAAACGCAAAGCAGAAGAGATCCGTCAACAAACACTGCAGGAACAACGCCGGCTTAACGAGCTGCAGGAACAGGTTCGCCAGGCCGAAGAACGCCTTCGCCAGCTGAAAGCAGAAGCTGAAAAAAAGGCCAACAACTAGCACAATTGGACTTTGTTGGTTCCTTAAGGCTTCCTTTGTGGCTCAACAAAACCGTTAAAATCGCGTTAATTTTTGGCACAAGGCGGCTTTTGCTGCCAAAACGCCCCCAGATTTCTTACAATCTATAGATATTTGAGGGCGTTTTTTATTTCAAAAAATCCAAAAACTGATGAGATTTCTGGTTCTATTGCTTTTTTCTACTCTTTGCCTGTTCAATAGCCACCTGAAAGCGAGCAACGGCGGGCATCAGATCAGCGTGAAATTGAAGAACTATGCGGAAGCGCAGCTCTTTCTGGGGTACCACTACGGCGATAAACAATACCTGCAGGATACTGTCGAGAAAGATGATAAGGGGTTCTTCGTATTCGAGGGTGACGAGCCTTTGCCTCCCGGCGTTTATCTGGTGGTGATGGCTCCGGACAATAAGTATTTCCAACTTCTCATTACCAATGAGGAGCAGAAATTCAAGGTATTTGCTGATGCCGAAAACCCGACAAAAGGCATTCGCTTTGAAAATGCTCCGGATAATGAGCTGTTCTATGAATACCTGGCCTTTCTCGAAGAGAAAAAACCGATGGCGGACCAATTGGCGGCGGAAATAGAAGCGGCGGAAAGCGAGGAAGAGAAGAAAGCCATTCAGGAAAAACGATCCCGGATCGATGAAGAGGTGCGGGAGTTCCAGGAGCGGCTTATGCAGCGCAGCCCGGCATCTCTGACGGCGGCCATTATCAAGGCCAACCTTCCAGCCGATATGCAGGAATTTGAAGGCACGGAAGAAGATATCCAATGGAAGCGCTGGCGGTACACACAAGATCACTATTTTGACAACCTCGATTTGGGTGACCCCCGTATGCTCCGCACCCCATTCCTCTTCCAGCGGGTAGACTATTTTGTGCACAAACTGCAGATCCAGCACCCGGATTCCATAGCCAAAGCGATCGACTATGTGCTGGATCGAATGAAGCCGGCAGAAGAAACGTTCAAATTCTACCTCATCCATTTCCTCAACGAGTATGCCCGGTCCAATATCGTGGGTATGGACGCCGTCTACGTCCATCTGGTCAACAACTACTACGCCAAAGGCCTGGCGCCCTGGACGGAAGAGGAGCAATTGAAAAAGATCCTCGAAAATGCCAAAGCCCTGGAGCCCCTACTGATCGGAAAGATAGCCCCGAACATCAGGCTGGAAAAGCGGGACGGCTCGCCAATAGAACTGCACGATATCGAATCGGAATACACCATTCTGTACTTCTGGCGCTACGACTGCGGCCACTGCAAAAAGTCGACGCCCGATATTAAAGCCTTTTACGAAAAGTATAAGGACAAAGGCGTGAAGATCGTGGCTGTATGCGCCAAGTTTACCGATGAGATCCCCGATTGCTGGAAGTATATAGACGAAAACGGGATCGGCGATTGGCTGCATACCATTGATACCTACCACCGCTCCCGGTTTATGACCATCTATAACATCAAATCCACTCCGCAGATCTATATTCTGGACAGGAACAAGGAGATCCTCTCCAAGCGCATTGGCGCTGAACAACTGGAAGAGGTAATGGACCGGATCATCGAGATGCGGGAGAAGGAAAAGGAGGACTGACGGTTCTATCTCAACTTACTTTCAGCCTCCGTGCAATGCGGGAGAACAAACTGGGGAAGAACCGTTTGAGGTAAACGCCAAGGATCTCTTTACCACCGATGAGCACTTCCTCTTTTTCCCGGATAATGGCATGCAGCGCTTTTTCTGCGAAAATGCCGGGATCCAACCCATTGCGGGTGGCTTCGGCCATTTGTTTATTAGGCGAGCCGTCAGCGGTGAGCGCATTGATGGTCACGTTGGTATAAACATACCCCGGGCAGATGATCGTAACTTTAATGCCGTCCTCGTAGAGTTCAGCGCGCAGGCTGTCGAACCAGCCATGCAGGGCGTGTTTGGAGGCCGCATAGGCCGATCGGCGGGGCGTGCCCAGCTTACCCATTACGCTACTGATCACAACGACCTGCCCATCCTTATTTTTCAGCATAGCAGGCAGCACTGCTTTGGTCATGGCCACAGCACCCAGGAAGTTGACCTCCATGATCTTTTTATCAACCTCGAACAATGTATCTTTAACGGCGGAGCGCTGCGAAATACCCGCATTATTGATGAGAATATGAATGGCTCCGAAGTGGGCCACCGCCTGTTCTACCCGGCCGGGGACGGATTCGAAATCCGCAACATCCATGGGGAGTACCAGGATATCGGTTTCTGGCCGGCAGTTTTGTTTTACGCGCTGTAGTTCCTGCTCATTGCGGCTGGAAAGGATAAGCTTTGCACCGCGGTTTGCAAAAGCATAGGCGAGATGTTCGCCAATTCCGGAGGAAGCTCCGGTGATCCATACTACCTTATTGGAAAATTGCATCGGCTTTTTTTTCTGATGACAGCAAACGAACCGTTTCAGGTGTTATAACTATACTGTGGCCCTGGCGCCTTTGTAAAGATAAAGCAGCGCAGCTGCAAAAGCCTGGTATATGAACAATCCTTTTGAATAATGTGAGGTAAAATTCCGTTATTTTTGCAGAAAATGAACCATACGGCCTATGAAAACCGTTTTTTTTGTCCGCCATGCTAAATCAAGCTGGGATAATCCCTCACTGAGGGACATTGAGCGCCCACTGAACAAGAGGGGCCAGCGGGATGCCCCTTTTATGGGCAAGTTGCTTCACGGCAAAGGAATAAAACCCGACCGGCTGATCTCCAGTCCCGCCAACCGGGCTTTTACAACTGCCAAATATTTTGCCAAAGCTCTGGGAATCAGAGAAGAAGACATTCTGGCGGATAAGCGGATCTACGATGCTTACCCTGAAGATATTCTGGACATTCTACAGGAGCTGCCGGGGGAGGATTCCATAGTGCTGCTATTCGGCCATAATCCTACACTAACCGGGGTGGCCAACTTGTTTACAGAGGATTATATTTCCAATGTGCCTACTTGTGGGGTTTTCCGGGTTGATGCCGATATCGACTCCTGGCCAGATTTTCGGGAAGGGAAAGGCCGGCTTACGGAATACCATTACCCCAAACAATACCTGGATTGATGTTTATCCCCAAACAACACCAGCGCGAAAGGGCCCGGAAATATCCAGTGCGTTTTCCCGTATCTGGCCGGATGCTTTTCTCCCTGGCCCTGTCCGCGGCTTTGCTTTTATTTATATCCTCCTGCGGCACGGAACAGTCACAGCTATCGATCAGCCAGGATAAGCTTGTGGAGGTGCTGATCGATGTACACATTGCGGAGGCCGCGGCGCAGACGTTGCGTGGAGCGACTAAGGATAGTGTGATCAATGCTTATTATGATCAGATCTTCGAAATACACGGGCTCAACCGGGAAGAATTTGAAACATCAATGGAATTACTTCGTACTGACCCCAAGCGTATGGAAAAACTCTACGCTAAAGTCATGGAGGAAATGGAACGCCAGGATGTGGAAGACAAGGAGTGAAGGGGCAGCACGGACGGCATTCCCCGGGAACGGACTGGCGAGTTAACATATTCTTAATATCGGGCTTTGAGGCGGAGCAATCAAAAGCTTTAACTTTGCTGCTTGCGCAAGCAGCCCTTTGGTTTAGGTTAACTAAAACCCAGTAACAAGAAACAAAAATGGAACCAGTAAAAATTCTCGTGGTGGACGATGAGCCGGATATCCTGGAATTTCTGAGATATAATCTGGTTAAAGAAGGCTTTGAAGTGGTAACCGCCAACAACGGAGAGGAAGGAATTAAGAAAGCCTTGGAGGAGCAGCCTAACCTGATCATCCTGGACATCATGATGCCCAAAATGGACGGCGTGGAGGTATGCCGTCAACTTCGGAATAAACCGGAGTTCGACCGCACCGTGATCACTTTCCTGACGGCCCGCGAGGAGGATTATTCCCAAATCGCTGCACTGGATGTGGGGGGAGATGATTATATTACCAAGCCCATTCGCCCACGGGTGTTCATCAGCCGGGTAAAAGCGCTGCTGCGGCGTTCTGAACGTGCGGAGTCCATTGATGAACCGGATGTCATTGAAGTGGCCGGGTTGGTTATCGATAAAGAAAGAGTTACGGTGGCCAAAGGCGAAGAAGTGATCGAGCTGGCTAAAAAAGAGTTCGAGCTGCTGCACCTGCTCGTTTCCAAGCCAGGAAAAGTATTTTCCCGCGAGGAAATATTCAACAAAGTATGGGGTACGGATGTAATCGTTGGAAACCGGACCATCGATGTGCACATTCGCAAACTCCGGGAAAAGATCGGCGAGGAATACATTAAAACGATCAAGGGTATAGGCTACAAGTTTGAGTTTTAATCAGGGCTAAAGACGGTATTGGATGTTAAAGAACCCTACTCCCCAGGAAATTGCTTTATTCGTCTCGCTTTATATCAGCGGGGCGGCCCTCACAGCCTGGTTGCTGCTGGATGCGGTCAACCGCTGGGCGAACCTGCCCTGGATACTGGAACTGGTGGCCATGGGAGTTGGACTGTTCACCGCCGCCTACTTTACCACCATCTATTACCTCAGAAAATACATCTATCGCAAGATCAAGCTCATCTATAAGACCATTCACAGCCACAAGTTATCGCCTCAGGAAAAGAGCAGGTCCATTGACGTGCGCGCCAATATCATTGACGAGGTGGAAAAACAGGTGGCCGAATGGGCCGAACAACAGCGGGAGGAGATCGATAAATACAAGGCCTGGGCGGAATACCGCCGCCATTTTCTGGGCGACATTTCCCACGAGCTGAAAACGCCGATCTTTAACATCCAGGGGTACCTGCACACCCTGCTTGACGGAGCCATCTACGACGAAGAGGTCAACGTCAAGTTCATCAAGAAGGCTGCCAAAAACCTGGAGCGTTTGCACACCATCGTTGAAGACCTGGAAGCGATCTCCCGCCTGGAATCGGGCGAGCTTATGCTGGAAATGCAGGCTTTTGACATTAAAAAACTGACGGAAGAAGTCTTTGAAGACCTGGAGATCAAAGCTTCCCAGCGCAGTATAACCCTGGGGTTCAAGGAAGGCGCCGCACAGAACTTCCGCGTACTGGCCGATCGCGACAGCATCCGCCAGGTGCTGACCAACCTCGTCAGCAATTCCATCAAATACGGCAAACCGAACGGCCACACCCGCATTGGCTTCTACGACATGGATAAAAACCTGCTCATCGAGGTGGCAGACAACGGCATCGGCATCCCCAAACAACACATTAATCACGTCTTTGACCGCTTCTACCGCGTAGACAAGAGCCGCTCGCGGGCACAGGGCGGCTCGGGCCTGGGCTTGTCCATCGTCAAACACATCATCGAAGCGCACAAGCAGACCATCAACGTGCGCAGCACACCGGAGTTGGGGTCTACCTTCGGGTTTACCTTGAAAAAGGCCTAGTCACACCCTCTGGAAGTTAATCCCCGGCCTGCCTCGTTTCGGCTTGTTTTTCCTCTTCTTCGACAACAGGCCCACTGAGTTTGCGGGCCAGAAAGAGGAATCCAACCACAAAGTGGATAATGATGATTGTGGCTACGATATAAAAAACGGTATTTCCTGATTCCATTTTTTCCAGCAATATAGGGGCATCGTCTACCGGTTTCCGTGATCCTCATCACAGCGGGGAGCTGAATTTCCTGCGGGATTGCATTATATCCCTTATTTTTGCAAACCAATTGAAAAAGAAGAAAAAAAAGAAATGATCACAGCCAGCAATATATACATCCAGTACGGCGACCGCATACTGCTCGACCGCGTCAATGTGGTTATCGGGGAACGGGACAAAGTGGGGCTGGTGGGGCGCAACGGCGCCGGGAAGTCCACCCTGCTGAAGGTCATCGCCGGATATATGAGTCCTGACGAAGGAACGGTCGCCCGGCCGGGAGAAAGTACGCTGGGTTTTCTACATCAGGAAATGGCACTGCCAAAGGGCAAGACGGTAATGGATGAAGCCCTGACCGCTTTTGACGAGGCCAAGCGGCTGGACAAGCGCATCGCCCACCTCAACGAGGAGATCAGCAACCGTACGGACTACGAGAGCGACGCCTACCACCAATTGATCGTGGAACTCTCGGAGGCCACCGAGCGCTTCCAGTTGCTGGGGGGGCATTCCATGGAGGCGGAGGCGGAGAAGGTCCTCAAGGGGCTGGGTTTCAAACAGAAGGACATGGGCCGCCTGACCGACGAGTTCAGCGGAGGCTGGCAGATGCGCATTGAACTGGCCAAAATGTTGTTGCAGCGTCCGGATTTCCTGCTGCTTGATGAGCCTACCAACCACCTCGACATCGAATCCATCATCTGGCTGGAGCGCTTTCTGAAGGATTACAGCGGGGCCGTGATCGTCATCTCTCACGACAAGCAGTTCCTCGACAACGTCACCACCCGTACCGTTGAGGTTGAACTGGGCAAACTTTACGATTACAAGGCCAGCTACAGCAAATATGTAGGTATGCGCAAGGAGCGGCGCGAAAAACAAATGGCCGCTTACCAGAACCAGCAGCGGGTTATTGCCGAAAAGGAGCGCACCATCACCCGCTTTATGGCCAAGGCTTCCAAGACGAGTATGGCCCAGTCGATGCAGAAGCAGCTCGACAAGATGGAGCGCGTCGAGATCGATGAGGAAGACGTGGCGGCGATGAACATCCGCTTCCCGGCGGCGCCGCGCTCCGGGCAGGTGGTCCTGGAGGGAAAGCACGTCACCAAAAGATACGGCAACCTGCTCGTGCTGGATCACGTAGACCTCAAACTGGACCGGGGAGACCGCGTGGCCTTCGTTGGCCAAAACGGCCAGGGCAAGACCACCCTCGCCAAGCTGATCGTCAACGAGCTGACGCTGACCAGCGGGGAGATCAATCACGGCCACAACGTGCAGGTCGGCTATTACGCACAGACCCAGAGTGACACCATGCATTCCAATTATACCGTGCTGCAGACCATGGAAGCGGCATCGCCCCCGGAAATGCGCACCCGCCTGCGGGGCATCCTCGGCGCCTTTATGTTTAGCGGAGAGGATGTGGATAAAAAGGTGTCCGTCCTCTCCGGAGGCGAGCGCGCCCGCCTGGCGCTGGCCTGCCTTTTGCTGCGCCCGTTCAACCTTCTGGTGCTCGATGAGCCCACCAACCACCTCGATATGTTGTCGAAGGATGTACTCAAAAAAGCCATCCAGGATTATGATGGCACGCTTATTGTAGTATCCCATGACAGAGAGTTTCTCAGTGGGTTAACGAACCGCACTATCGAATTCAGGGACCGTCAATTGCACGACTACATAGGCGACGTCAACGCCTTCCTCGAAAAACGGCAACTAGACAACATGCGCGATGTGGAGCTCAGCAGCAAACCGGCGAAAGCCGGCGGAGGAACCTCTCCCCGAAAAGAGCTGAGCTACGAAGAGCGCAAACTGCTGATGCGCGCGATCAGCAATGCCGAAAAGAAGGTAGAACGCCTGGAAGAGGAAATTGACACCCTGGAAAAGAAAATGGCCCAGCCCGGCTTTTACGAAAGCACGGACGCTGTTAAAACCACCCAACAGTACGAGGATAAACAGAAACAACTGGAATCCGCTATGGACGAATGGGAGGAAGCACAGCTGGCCCTGGGGGAATATGAAGATTGATTTAACTACTACACTACATCAAATACAAAACACCAATCTTCATCATTCTTTAAGTTCGCGAGCCCGGAGAAACCACAAAATCATTGTGAAACACTAAAAAGTAACTACTCAAATGGCTCGCAAGACAACCCTTTTCACCCTGTTCCTGGCCCTGATGGCCACCATTAGCTTTGCACAGCACGGACAAGAGTGCCACATTCCGGTCACTTTCCGGAACAACCTCATCGTCGCCACCCTGGAGGCGAACGGCGCCGAACTGAACTTACTGGCTAATACCTCCGGCGGTACTTTCATCGCTTCTCATGCAGTGGCCGATGCCGGACTGCACGAAATGGTGGACGAAGCCGGCAACCAGTTCGTAGAACTGGACCCCGTACTGTCGGGCGCCAATCTGCCCGTCACCGGTAAAAAAGAGGCTTTTACCTTGCCGTTGGGGCAGGGTAATCTGCCCGAAGATACCCACGGCGCCCTGGGGCAAACCTGGTTCAGCGCCTACTGCTGGACGCTGGACTACCCGGCGCAGCAACTCCATTGCAATATGCCGCCCCTGTCTCCCTTGGGAGCAAATACCATACCGGTAAGATTTCGTGAAAGCACTACCGGCCACCGCATATCCAACCTGCCGGTCATTTCCATAGAGGTGGACGGCGTTGAGATCTCTGTCCTTCTGGATACCGGGGCTAAGATCCTGCCAACCCCGGCCGCCCATGCTGCGCTGGCTGGCAATAACGTAGATAACGCAGGGACCAGGCAGAATGGCGTTGTCACGAGATCTGTGGGGGCCAACTATCAGGCTACTTCCTTTATTACCGAATCCTTCTTTGAGGCCTGGCGCACTGTCCATCCCGAATGGGCGGTCGTCGAGCAGGCTGATAGCGAAATGGGCAACATCAAAATGATCCGGGTGCCCGAAGTTATTATCGCCGGACAAGCAGCCGGACCGGTTTGGTTCTGCTCCCGTCCGGATGTAGAATACAGCCAGCACTGGTCGCGCTTCGCCGGCCATCAGGTGGAGGGCGCCATCGGCGGCAATACCCTGCAGTACTTCCGCGTGACGCTGGACTATCCGAATAAGCTGGCGCGCTTTGAGCGGTAGTGGAGAGGGGGCCTGACGGGGGCATGGTTATATTGTTGGATGGTTGGATGGCTGGATGGCTGGATGGCTGGATGGTTGGATGGCTGGATGGCTGGATGGCTGAATGGCTGAATGGTTATATTGTTGCTCTCCGGGAAGGGGATCTTCATGAAACACAAAATTTGGCTACCCCGGTGTGCGTTTTTTATCTGCGCAAGCCCGGGTAGCCAAATTTTCGTTTATGAAATCAGCTTTGTTTTTATTCCTTTATTATGGCCTGTACATTCCTTCCTATGCCTATCTGGCGTATCTCTCTTTATGCAGGGGAGCGTATTCAGAGATCCATCATTTTTCGCCGGTAGATAAAATAATGCTATACTCGATCGCGGCTTACTATCCACTTGTTTTTGTAGTGTTCGTATACTGGGCAGTGAAGCTGAAGAAGGATGTCATTCGGAAGTGGCTCCTGTCCAGTACCCTTTGGGTTTTGGGAGGCGTTTTACTGTTCCTTTCTTTTTTAGTCGTATTCAGGAATTTGAATTAGTGCTTGTTTGGAGGCCACCCTTTGGCAGCCTGCTCACCTCCTCACCCCCGCGCTCCTCCTGCTACCCTTCCTCTCCGCCCATGCGGCCATAGAGGCCACCCCTTTGGTAGAATGCCTCTGCGAAAGCGGCAGCGCTCCCCAGCAAGCCCGCCGGGCAATACGGTGCCGAAGCAAGGGAATCCCCTGAACAACAAAGCCATCTAATAATCCAGCACTCCAGCACTCCAGCAATCCAGCACTCCAGCACTCCAGCACTCCAGCAATCCAGCACTCCAGCACTCCAGCAATCCAGCACTCCAGCAATCCAGCACTCCAACAATCCAGCAATCCAGCAATCCAGCACTCCAGCAATCCAGCAATCCAGCAATCCAGCACTCCAGCACTCCAGCACTCCAGCAATCCAGCACTCCAGCAATCCAGCACTCCAGCAATCCAGCACTCCAGCACTCCAGCACTCCAGCAATCCAGCAATCCAGCACTCCAGCACTCCAGCACTCCAGCACTCCAGCAATCCAGCAATCCAGCAATCCAGCAATCCAGCACTCCAGCACTCCAGCAATCCAGCAATCCAGCAATCCAGCAATCCAGTAAATAGCACAATATTGAAAGGTAGTAGTGGAACAACTGGAAGCCATGAGTATTTCCGGGGAGCGAGCCGAGGGTAATGTCCAGCAGAAGAACCCCTCGAAACTGGTAAATCGCTGAAAAAGGGCGTAAATTTGGGAGGAACCAAGAAAAGCAATATGGCGCTACAAGATAAATACATCAATCCCTTTACGGACTACGGTTTCAAGAAGCTGTTTGGGACGGAAATCAACAAGGACCTGCTTATCGATTTCCTCAACCAGGTACTGCCGGAGCGCCATCATATCCAGGACCTATCCTATACCCCTACGGAACAGTTGGGCGCCAGCGAGGTGGACCGTAAGGCGATATTTGACCTGTACTGCACCAGCCCCAGTGGAGAACGCTTCATCGTCGAGATACAAAAGGCGAAACAGAACTACTTCAAAGACCGGAGCGTGTATTATTCGACCTTTCCCATTCAGGAACAGGCCAGGAAGGGAGACTGGGATTACCAATTGGCGGCGGTATACACCATAGGGATACTGGACTTTGTATTTGACGAAGGCCGCCACAAGGAACAAGTGCGCCATGAAGTCAAATTAAAGGATCAGGACTGCCAGGTATTCTATGACAAACTGACTTTCATTTACCTGGAGATGCCGAATTTCAAGAAAACGGAGGCAGAACTGGAGACGGACTTTGACAAGTGGATGTATGTGTTGAAGCACCTTCCATACCTGCAAAACCGGCCGCCCGCTTTGCAGGAACGGATATTTCAGAAACTGTTCGAAGCGGCGGAGATTGCCCGCTTCGATGCAGCGGAAAAAGCCAGGTATGAGGAGAGTTTGAAATATTACCGGGATCTGAAAAACGTAGTGGATACGTCCTTCGAAGAAGGCAGGGAAGAAGGCAAAGCAGAGAAAGAGATCGAAGTGATCTTAAAGTCTCGTGAAGCGGGGCTTGATGTAGAAACTATATCGAAGATTACCGGGAAATCTATTGAAGAAATAAGGTAGGCTATCGACGAAGCCAAACGCTAGGAGCCTGCAATCCAGCACTATAGCCATCCAACCTACCCCAGCCCCCACACCAGCCCGAACTGCAATACCATCAGCCCGTCGATCAGCCCGCTGAAGTAATAATCGTTTTCTACTTTGTCGGAGAAGTAGGCCAGGACGAAGGCGGCCAGGCCGGAAACCAGTATCCCTGTAAAGGCGCCGGTGCTGTAGGCATCGACGTGGTGATTGAGCCCGGCCAGAGCTGTCATTGCCAGCAGGCAGGCCAGCGCCAGCATTTTGGTACGCCGGTAGCCCAGCAGGGCCGGCAGGGTCTTCACCTCATTGAAGGCATCCACCTCCAGGTCGCGGATATCGAAGGGCAGGGTGATGGCGAAGATGAAGAAGGCGCGCTCCAGCAGCATGACGATCATAGGGATGCTCCAGCCCATGCCGAGCTCGAGGGCAGGCAGCAGCACGGTGATCCAGCTCCAGGCGATGGCGATGAGGAAGATCTTGAGGTAGCTGAGGTCGCGCAGGCGCTTCCTCCCACTGAGGAGGGGCAGTACATAGCCCAGGGCGATCAGGCTGGGCGCCACGGCGGCCAGCTGCAGGTGGAAAGACAATTGAAAGAAGAAAAAAGCGGCGCCGACAGCGGCTGCAGCCGCATAGGCAATGATGTGGCGCTGAAATCTTGAGATCACAAAGAACCGCCCCTTCTCAAGGAAAGGCTGTACCTTTTCCAGCCCGACGATGCGGTGCGCGGCATACAACAGCAGGGTGGCGAAGAAGATGAACCCCAGCAGTGGAGTAGGGGACACCTGCCCGCTGAGGAGGAACTGCGTCTGGGCCGCCATAGCAAGAGCAGCCAGGGCAATCCACAGGTTGCTGTATAAGATAAAGTTGATAATGGCCCGGATCAACGGCATAAGCGGGATAAACTATCCGCTAAAAGTACTTGAAATTGTGGCCGTTTTCAATTTTTTGAAGCACTTCGTAGATCAGCCGGATCACGTTACTCACATCTTCCTTATGGGCCATCTCTACGGTGGTGTGCATATAGCGCAGGGGCAGAGAGATCAGGGCCGATGGCACGCCTCCGTTGGAATAGGCAAAAGCGTCGGTATCGGTGCCGGTGCGGCGGGAAGCCGCTTCCCGCTGGATGGGGATCTCTTTTTCTTCCGCTGTATCGATGATCAGATTAAGCAGTTTGTTGTGTACGGCGGGGGCGTAGGTCACCGAGGGGCCTTTACCGCTTTTGACATCGCCGTTCCTTTTGCTGCTCACCAGGGGCGTATGGGTATCGTGGGTGACGTCGGTTACGATGGCCACATTGGGCTTGATGGACTGGGCCACCATCTCGGCTCCGCGCAATCCTACTTCTTCCTGAACGGAGTTGACCAGATAGAGGGTATAGGGAAGTTCAATATTATTCTCTTTGAGCAGGCGCGCCACCTCGGCGATACAGAAGCCGCCGATTCGGTTGTCCAGCGCCCGCCCGACATAGTAGCGGTCGTTGAGCACTGACATTTCGTCTTCATAAGTGATGACACAACCCACGTGGATGCCCATAGCCAGCACCTCATCCTTGTCCTTGGCGCCAACATCGATGAAGATATTCTCGGGTTTGGGGACCATCTTGACCGCCTCTTCGCCCCGGCGCATATGGATAGCCGGCCAGCCGAACACCCCCTTAACGATGCCTTTCTTGGTGTGGATGTTGACCCGCTTGGAGGGCGCAATGATATGGTCGGAACCGCCATTGCGCACTACATTTATGAAGCCGTCATCGGAAATATAATGAACGAACCAGGAGATCTCGTCGGCGTGGCCTTCGATCACAACGCGGTAATCCTTACCGGGGTTGATCAGCCCGTAGGCTGTTCCGTAGTTGTCGAGGTGCCACTCGTCGATGTAAGGCTTTATATATTCGAGCCAAAGCTTTTGCCCTGGTGCCTCAAATCCGGTCGGTGAGGCGTTGTTCAGGTACTCTTTTAAGAAGGCTTCAGACTTGGGTGTAATGACAGACATTCCGTTCATTTGACTTTGTAATTCCACCACCGCTTAGCCAAGAGGAAAAGCGGCATTCGATCGACCGGCAAAGATAAAAATAAATGCAAGCTAGTAAGTAGAAAGAAGCCTGATTTTATAAATTTCACCTCCTTCAGAAACAAGGGATTAGGGGGATTGTGCATTCGTGCATTCCTGTGAACAAGGCCAGGCTGTTATTCTCAATTGATCTGCTCCCGGCTCCGGCCCTTTTGTCCCGAATCCCCTCATCCCCATCCCCCCGGGTTCTTTCTCCATTCCTGCAAGGTTTGCAGCTCTGCCGGGCCGATGTAGTTCTCCCGGAGCGCTTCTTCGAGCAGTACGGGGTAGGAGCTGAGGGTATCGAAAGGGCAGCCGGCTGTTTTGAAAGCAGCCGTCGCCTCGTCAAAGCCATAGGTAAAGATGGCCAGCACCCCGGATACCTCGCAGCCGGCTTCACGCAAGGCTTCTACTGCTTTTAAGCAACTGCCGCCGGTAGAGATGAGGTCTTCGATGACCAGCGCATGGGCACCGGGGCGCAGTTCCCCCTCGATCTGGTTCTGGCGGCCATGCCCCTTGGGTTGAGACCGCACGTAGATAAAGGGCAGGGCCAATTGCTCAGCCAGCAGGGCGCCATGGGCAATACCGGCGGTAGCTACCCCCGCGATCGTATCAAAGGGTTTGAAGGCTTCCGCTTTCTGTGCAAAACTCTCGATGATGAACCGGCGGATGCCAGGGTAGGACAGGACAATCCTGTTGTCACAATAGATGGGGGACTTCATCCCGCTGGCCCAGGTGAAAGGGTTTTGGGGACTCAATTTTATTGCATTAATTTGCAGCAGCCTTTTGGCCACTTCGGAAGCGATATTCATACCCTTGATCCGGTTGTGTTTTTAAATTGACAGCAAATGTACAAAATCTACATCAACGGCAGGCCGCTCTTTCTGGCGAATACTCATG
The DNA here is from genome assembly GCA_020636405.1 of Lewinellaceae bacterium. Taxonomy (GTDB): domain Bacteria; phylum Bacteroidota; class Bacteroidia; order Chitinophagales; family Saprospiraceae; genus JACJXW01. The sequence continues at coordinate 3,084,750 of JACJXW010000004.1, forward strand.
AGGCCGGCGGCGTTCCCTCTGCTGATGATACCAATATTGTAACCCGCTACATGGGTAACTCCAGGCTCTTGCTCAGTTATATGGACATGCTGGAGAAAAACCTGCGTTTCGATTCGGTGACGGTCTATTCCGATGATGTCGAAAAACTCTTCCGCGATTTTGCCGGCCAGTTTAAGATCATCGAGGCGGCCGGCGGAGTAGTGTACAACACGGAAGGAGAAGTGCTGCTGATATTCAAGCGCGACCATTGGGATCTGCCAAAAGGTAAGATCGATCATGGAGAACGCCGTGAAGATGCCGCTGTCCGGGAAGTGCTCGAAGAGACCGGCTTGTCGTCCGCTGAACTGGGAGATTTTCTGGGCGTCACTTACCACACCTATCGCGACCATAAGGGCCGGCGCATCCTCAAGTACACCTACTGGTACCGAATGAAAGCTGAAAAAGAAGCTTTGATTCCCCAGGAGGAAGAAGAGATCGAACATGCAGAATGGCATGCCCCTAAAGCTTTTCTGGAGTCCAAGCCTGTAGTTTATGGAAATATCAGGGACTTGTTGTTGAAAGAGGTAAATGGTGGATTGGGACAGCCGGCCAAATAGATCAACTAAATCGGCGATAGTGTCCTTTTAACACTTTCTTAACAAAAAAAACAGAAGGTCCGACTGGAACAAAATTCCTGTTTTCCTGGAAAAACCGATGGAAATTTTGCGACAGGGATGTTTTTTTTTCAAACCTGCGGGAAATGTCCGGTTTTGACAAAAAAGTACTTAAGGGGCTTAAAAGTAATTTCTTTGAATTGGGATTAATATCTATATTTGCATCCGTACTCTCATGGACGTTTACAAAATGACCTTTTAATCATGCAGCGGAAATTTACCCTCTTATTTTCTTTCCTTCTTCTTGGTTCTCTGGCTGGTATCGCTCAATCCTCTTCTTTTGAAAATGCCACAGCATCCGCTAATCCCGGCCTGCTGGAGCTGAACGACGACAGCTGGGCATTCTACGCTGATGAGGAGAATGACGTGTACTATATTGATTTTGAGAGCCTTAGTGTTAATCTGAGTGACATTTCCGTTCGACGCAAAGATGGTGAAGTGATCTTCCGGGAAGATGTATTCGAACTTCCGGTCAATACCATTTACGAAATAGATTTCAAGCAGTTCGGCTCCGGGCAGTACGACATTGAACTCCGGTCCTTCACCGGGGTCATCCGCCGGTCTGTTTCTATAAGATAACCTCCATTCTTACCGCTTTTGTTGCCATTCACTGAAGGCGTCCTTCAGTGCCGGGAGCATTTCCTTTATCGGGTAGTCCTGCTCCGACATTATATGCGTTTTTCCGCCTTTTTCCTCTATGACCAGCATATTGGTCGTCCGTACACTCCGGTTGGGGTCAATCAATGAAGGTTCCTTATCGGCATGGATATAGGCATCTTTGATGGCATCGAATGAGGCCTTCCCGTAAGGCGTTTCTACCGCATCCTTATAGATGGAAACCGGGCCGGTCTTGCGGATCTTCAACCAGCTGAAAAAGGCGGTCCCGCTACTGATCAGCATCAGGAAAAACAGCAACATAGCCGCCAGCATATTCTGATTATAGCTGCGGCCGGCGGCCTTTTTTTTAAGCAGGGCCACTGTTCCTGCCAGAGCGGCCAAAGCAATGATGGCCGCCGCCCATGCCGTCTGGGCCGTGGCGCTGTTGTTCGGAGCAAAGGTATAGAGTACTTCTTCCATTACAATTCGTTTTTGATAGAACTCCTGGAAAAGGATAATGTTTCCTCAAGCCGATGGACGGAATACCGAAACACCATATAACCGAAATGCCTAAACAGTTGCAAAAAAAATTCTACATTAGGGCAACGATCCGCCTGGCGCCTGGCGCCGGCGGCCTTTTGTAAAAACACAGGTACTCAACAGATGAACAACAAGGAGGAAAAAGGCACTGTAAAATACTGGCTTTTCCAGGCCCACTCCAGTCTGTTTCGCCTGCGTGATGCCCTGCGCGTCGGTGCGCTCTCGACCTTTGAACTGAGGGCACACAAGGGTAAAGTGAAAAAGGGCGATAAAGCTATCATCTGGCAGACGGGCAAAGGAGCGGGCTGCTATGCTCTGGCCACCATCGTGGGCAATCCTTCCGAGATGGCCGTGCCTGGGCCGGAGCTGCCTTTTTATAAAAAACCACCTTCCTTTGGCCTTCGGGTGCCGCTGCAGATAGAGTACAACCTCTGGAACCGCCCCATTACTTCCTCCATGCTCCCGGAATTGGCGGCTTTCAAGGATTTTAATGCCGGGCTGCCGGGTATGAACTACGTCGCCACTGAAGCCCAGTACAGAGAACTGGAGAACCTGGCCCGTCAACTCGACCTGGTGAACGAACCGGAGGCCGCTTACGAAATCGTTTCCCGGGTAGAGCATCCTTTCAACCTTATCCTCTACGGGCCGCCGGGTACGGGCAAGACCTACCTGACGGCCAATTACGCCCTTTCCATCATCGAAGGGCGCCCCCTGGATGAACTGGCGCTGGAGAACCGGCAGGAACTGCGCCGCCGGTTTAACGAGTATGTACAGACAGGAAGGGTGGCTTTCGTTACCTTTCACCAATCCTTTTCCTATGAGGATTTTGTGGAAGGCATCAAGCCATATACCCTCAATGAAGAAGTGCACTATCGGGTGGAGAACGGCATCTTTAAGATCATGTGCCGGGATGCCCACCGGTCAGTTATGGAAACCGTCTACCGCCATTACCCGGCAGGGGAGCCTACCTTGGAGTTCAACCAGGTATACAATGCTTTTCTGGATTACCTCAAAGAAGAAGAAGTGGACTCTTTTGAAGGCGAACAGAAAAGCCGGATCATCCTGCATCGCATCCTGCCCTTTGGCGACCTGTCTCTGCGGCAGCCTAAATCTTTCGCCGTACTACCAATCCGGAAAAAGAACCTGCAGTTGATGTATCAGCGGTTCGAGACCGCCGAACAGATCGAAGCCACTGGAGGTGACCTGCGCCCGATAATCGGAGATGCCGATCCGTCCCTGTACTGGAGCGTCTTTCTGGAATTGAAGAAATTTGAAATGAACTATATCCTGAATCAGGATGAAGAAAATGGACAGAACGGTGAAACGCCGCCCTTGAAACTGGACGAGTACGGCATGCCCTTCGAGTTACCCCTGGTGCCGGAACACATCCTCACCCAGTGCAACAAATATGTGCTGATCATCGATGAGATCAACCGGGGAAACATCCCCTCTATCTTCGGAGAACTCATCACCCTGCTGGAAGACGATAAGCGAGATGGCCGCAGTGAGGCCACTACCGTCATCCTGCCTTACTCGAAAGAACTCTTTTCCGTTCCGCCCAACCTGTTTGTCATAGGCACCATGAATACCACCGACCGTTCAACGGAATCTCTGGATATTGCTCTGCGCCGCCGGTTCGCTTTTCGGGCAGTGCCCGCCCGGCCGGATCTCATCCCGAAACTGGCCAGTGGGCCTCAGGCTGCCGGTGTCGACCTGAAACGCATGCTCGAAGCCATCAACCGCCGCCTGGAACTGCTCATTGGAGAAGACTACCAGATCGGCCACGCCTATTTTCTTGACGTACAGGACCTCGACAGCCTCAAGGCTACTTTTGAACGCCACATCATTCCCTTACTTCAGGAGTATTTCTTCAACGATTACGGGAAGATAGGCCTCGTACTCGGCCGGGAATTCGTACGGGAGAAAAACCCGCATCCGGGGACATCAGCCTTTGCTGACTTCGACCATCCTTATGCAGGCGAGTTCTCGGAAAAGCGGGTGTACGAGTTGCGTGCCATGGAAGAACTGGAAGAGGTGGCCTTCATCAGGATCTACGATGAGGGGTATGAAGGTTAATTAATGCCTTTTCCTTTTGGTTTAACGTTCTGTCCGGCCACTGAGCCCCTCATACGCCCGGATCAAAAATGCATACCACACCACGCCTATAGCATACATTACCACCGTGATCAGGAATATGCTCACGTACCAGGCTATGGCGTCGGGCGAAGATTCGGCTTTGGAGGATCATCGCTGGCTCCTCTGCTTTATCCGGGCTTTAGGTTCAGCTTTAAGATCAGGGCTTGAGGGAATTTGGCGGAAAATGCCTGCCAGGCCGGCGCCATCCAGCCAGGTAGTAATTCCTTGCCTGAGCTTTCAACAACGCATACCTCGTGGAATAATTCAGTACCTGAAGGCGAAAAAGCCGTTAGCTGCCGTTCTTCGGCCAGTAGAGCGCCCTGGTGGATCAGCACTTCGCCTGCCCAGTTGTCAGCGGGGCCCTGCAGAAAAGGGCCCTGCAGCAAAGTTTCCTGTTTGCTTTCGGAGAAAAGGAGCGAAGCGCGTTCCTGACCGTTTCCCAGTAATGAGAGCTCCAGCGCTTCCCTGCCGGAAGCGGGGGATGGCCGTTGCCGGATCCTCACCCCCTGAGTCCTGGCAGCTTCGATATACTGGAGAGCGAACTCCCAGTCATCAGGGCGGAGCAGTTTCCAGTGGCCATCGCGGCGGTACCAGGTCAGTTGGCGTTTGGCGTAGCGGCGGGTATTGCGTTGTATCAGGACAAGGGCTTCCTCCTGGCTGAGCTTACTGTCGAAATGGGCGAAGAGTTCCTGGTAGCCTACCGTCTGCAGGGCACTAAGCTCCCGCTGTGGGTAGAGCGAACGGGCCTCTTCCAACAATCCCTCCCCGGCCATTATTTCTACCCGGCGGTTAATGCGCTCGTAGAGTTCCCGGCGGGGCCGGTGGAGTTGGAGGTAGATGGGGGTGAAAGGGCGGGGCTGATTATGGGCCTTCCTGAAGCTGGAAAAGGGTTGTCCGCTGGCCCGGAAGACGGACAGGGCGCGGATCAGCCGGTGGGGGTTCTGCCGGTCCACCTCTTCGTAATAATCCGGGTCGTTGCGCGCCACTTCTTCCTGCAGGAAGGCCAGCCCCTTTTTCTGGTATTCCTGTTCCACTGCCTGGCGGATAGCGGTGGACACCTCCGGAAATTCATCCAGCCCTTCACACAGGGCTTTGATATACAGCCCGGAGCCACCGGCCAGAATGGCCACATCCTGTTGTTGGAACAGTTGGTCCAGTAGTTGGAGCGCGTCGCGTTCGAAATCGCCGACGCTGTATTCCTCTTCTATGCTCAGGCTGTTGATGAGGTAGTGCGGGGCCTGGGCCAGTTCCTCAGCAGTGGGCTTGGCCGTGCCGATGTTCATCTCCCGGTAGAACTGCCGGCTGTCGGCTGAAACGACAGCCGTGCCGAAATGGCGTGCCAGGCGGATGGCAAAAGCCGTTTTGCCACTGGCGGTTGGGCCGCCGACTACGATAAGGTACTTTTTCTGCTTGAATTGTTCCATTCCTTCATTCCTTTCACACCTCCGGCACTTTCTTCATCCAGGGCTTTGCCTCTTCCAGCTGAGCGGCGAGGCGGAACAATACATCCTCTCTGCCCACCGGAGCCGTGAACATCACTCCAACCGGTAAACCGTCCTTTGTCCAGTGCATCGGGACGGACATGGAAGGTTGGCCGGTGATGTTGCTCGGGGCGGTATAGGGGATATAGGCAAAGATCTTTTCTGCCAGCGGCCCTACGCGCGCCTTGAGCAGGCGTTCCAGGTTGAAGGTGGAGACCACCGAAAGGAGCCGTTTTTCGGCCGTTGTGGGTTGGAGCGTGCCGATTCGAAAAGGTGTTCTGGAGACAGTAGGGGTCAGCAAAAGGTCGTATTGCTGGTGGAATACCCCCAGGCGGCGGGCGATCTCATTCCATTTTCGGCGTTGATACGCATAGTCTTTGGCGCTGAACCCTCTGCCTAACATGACCATGGCCCAGGTAGAAGGCTCTACATCACCAGGCCGGGCCGGGCGGCCAAGGTATTCGCTCAGGGTATCGATATCGGCGGCGGCCTCCCCGCAAACCATGGTAAGGAAGGTCTCGGTGAGGTCCTCCTGCTGGAAGGGTAGAGGGGCCGTTTCGACATGATGGCCCAAGGATTCCAGCAGCTGGGCCGTTTTTTCAACGGCGAGCATACAGTCCGGTTCTACTTCCTGCCCAAGGGTGTGAGCGATGCTCATTCCGATGCGGAGTTGGCCGGGCGCTTCCCCGATGGTTTCCAGGTAGGGTTTTTCCGGAGGCTGGATGATGAAAGGGTCGCCCGGCGCCGGCCCTTGTATGGCGTCAAGCAGGGCGGCGCTGTCGCGAACCGACCGGCTGACGCAGTGTTCCATGACCGCGCCACTCCAGCCTTCGCCGGTTTGTGGCCCCAGGCTGATGCGCCCCCGGCTGGGCTTTAACCCGAAAAGGCCGCAGCAGGAAGCTGGAATGCGGATAGAACCTCCCCCGTCACTGGCGCTGGCCATGGGCGTGATGCCGGCGGCTACCGCAGCGGCAGACCCGCCGCTGGACCCGCCGGCGGTATGGCCGATATTCCAGGGGTTGCGGGTAGCCCCATGCGCTTGGGGTTCGGTGAAAGGCGTGAGTCCGAATTCGGGCGTATTGGTCTTACCGAGGAAAGACAACCCCGCTTTCCTATACCGTTCAACAATATAGCTGTCTGCTTTGGAAACGTAGTCCCTGTATCCCCGGCAACCGGAACGCCGGGGTGTGCCGGCGATTTCCAGGGCCAGGTCCTTAACCAAAAAGGGAACGCCGGCAAAAGGGCTATCCGGATCGGCCTTCCCCGCCATTTCCCGCGCCATATCGTACAGCGGCTGGACGATGGCGTTGATGGTAGGGTTGACACTTTCTGCCCGGGTGACGGCCACTTCTACCAGTTCGGAAGCGGATACTGCTTTTTTACGGATCAGTTCGGCAAGCCCCAGGGCATCGTATTTTCGGTACTCTTCAAAAGTCATGCGGAGTTGATTTATTCGGTTTCGCCCTGAAGTTAAGAATATTTGAGGTGCGCCCACTTAGATTTTCCTGATTTTCAAAATCCGGGAAATCTTTCAGAAATCTGGAAAATCTTTACAAATTGTGGCCCTCTTAAATCTATTCTTATGCAATCATTGATCCATCAGGCTTACGATCCGGAAGCTTTTCGCCAGTTTGGCTATGAATTGGTCGGCCTGCTGGCCGAGCACCTGAAGGCCGTCCAGCAAAAACAAGGAGAGCCGGCCATTCCGCTGGCCTCGCCCGAAGAAGAATTTGCCTTTTGGCAGGAAGATTACCGAAATAACCAGGGCGGTTCTCCAACGGAGCTCTTTAGCGCGGTGCTGGCCCGGTCCGTTCGGGTGCAGCACCCTCAATATATGGGGCATCAAATCAGCCCGGCGGCTCCGGTGGCGGCACTGGCCAGCCTGGTGGATGGCCTGCTCAACAACGGCATGGGCGTTTACGAGATGGGCGCCGCCGGCACTTCCATCGAGCGATTGGTGGTTAAGATCGTCGCTCAGAAAATGGGGTTTGGCGAAGCAGCCGATGGGGTGCTGACCTCCGGGGGCACTCTGGCCAACCTGACTGCCCTGCTTGCCGCACGTAGTGTGAAAGCCCCTTCGCCCGTATGGCAGGAAGGCCATCGGGAAGATCTCGCCCTGATGGTCTCCGAAGAGGCGCACTATTGTGTCGACCGCGCCGTCCGCATTATGGGCTGGGGAGAGGGCGGCATCCTTAAAGTTCCCGCCGATGATAAATACCGGATGCGGGTGGAGTTGCTGGAAGAGTGTCTGAACAAAGCTCAGAAGGCCGGCAAAACGGTGATCGCCGTGGTGGGCAGTGCCTGTTCTACTTCCACAGGATCCTTCGACGACCTGGAGGCCATTGCCGATTTTTGTGAAAAGCACGGCTTGTGGTTCCACGTCGATGGCGCTCATGGCGGGGCATTGAGCTTTTCCGAACAGCACCGGGGGCTGCTGGCGGGCATCGAACGGGCAGACTCGGCCGTGATGGATTTTCATAAAATGCTGTTGACACCGGCGGTAGCCACTGCGCTGATCTTCCGCAACGGGCAGCACAGCTTCCGGACGTTCAGCCAGAAGGCCCAGTATTTGTGGGAGCGGGAAACCGATGAAGAATGGCATAATCTGGCCAAGCGCACCTTCGAATGCACCAAACTGATGATGGGGCTGAAAGCCTACAGCCTACTGCGTACCTATGGGCCGGGCCTGTGGGAGCAGTACCTGGAGCAGGTGATGAACCTCGGGCAACATTTTGCCGCCTTGATCCGGGAGGCTGAGCGGTTTGAACTGGCGGTGGAGCCGCAGTGTAACATCGTTTGCTTTCGCTATCGTCCTGACGGCATGCAGGGAGAAGCCCTCAATAAGTTCAACGAGAGTATCCGGCAGGCACTGCTGGAAGAAGGCCGTTTTTACATTGTCAAGACCAGCCTGAGGGGCAATACTTACCTACGGGTAACGTTGAGCAATCCGTTCACCACCGAAATGGATATTCGGGAATTGCTGGGCGCCATCGAAGCCATAGCGGAGGCTTACCGGGAGTAATGGGCGATATAATGGAGGTTCCATGGGAAAGGTGCCCTCTAACCTGTATTCTTCAACCCACCCGAAATGGCATTGGTTAGCAAAAGCAATTGCTCCAGCAATTGTTCTGCTTCCGGAGCCTCTGCTTCCCGCGCCAGCCGCCAGCTGCGGAGAGCGTCCAGTTGAAACTGGTGCAACATTTGCAGGGCCGGCCGGCGACGTTCAATATTGTCCAGCTGGCTCCCCCGTCGCTCGGCGGCTGGCTGGCCGAACAGTTTTGCTATCTGATCCAATCCAGCCTGATAGTCTTCCAGCAGGAAATCCAACAGTTCCTCTCTCCATTCCACATTTTCCATCAGTGCGGCATATTGGCGCATGATTTCAGGGTCGGCATTCAGTAAATTGGTTTCAACCATGATTAGGGTATAACGCAGGAAAGGCCACTGGCCTGCCCAGTTTTGCAGGCGGGCAAAATCGGCCGGCGCTTCTTTTTCCAACTTCCGGAGGGCATGTCCTACACCCAACCAACCAGTCAGCCCGAAGCGGGCCTGGTTCCAGCTAAAGACCCAGGGTATGGCTCGCAGGTCGGCCAGAGACCGCTTGCCGGTTCGACGGGCCGGGCGGGAGCCGATGCGGCTTTGCTCCAGCACATCGATCGGTGTGGCCTCACCGAAAAACTGGAGAAAACCAGGATGATGTAAAAATCTTTGATAGTGTTCCTGTGACCATTCGGCCAACCGGGCGAGCAGATCGTGAGGATACGTGTCTTCCTGCCCGGGCAGCCTGCTATTCATCAGTTGCCGGGCACTACCGGCCAGCAGCATTTCCAGGTTGTAGGTGGCGGTATAGAGGTTGGCAAATTGCTGTGCAATGGTTTCTCCCTGTACGGTCAGTTTGACGTGCCCACTCATAGCGCCGGCGGGCATGCTGTCGAGGAAACGGTGGTACTTGCCGCCTCCCCGGCTGATGGTGCCGCCGATGCCATGGAAAAAACACAGGCGAACCCCATGTTGCTCTGCCGTCCGGGTGAGCTTTTGCATGGCCCGGTATATATTCCAGCGGCTGGAGAGGATACCGCCATCTTTGTTGCTGTCGCTATAGCCCAGCATCACTTCCTGAAAGGATCCAAGTTGCTGCTGCCGGCGCAGGGTAACCGGATGTTGCAGGAAACCGTCGAGGATAGCTGCACCGTTTTCGAGGTCTTCCACCGTTTCAAAAAGCGGAACGGCCGGCAACGGTTGTTCTAGTAGCCCGACCTCCCGCAGGAAAAGATAAACCAGCAGCAGGTCGCTCAGGCCGCGGGTCATGCTGACAATAAAAGCTCCAATGCCTTCCGGGCCATATCGGCCAACGTGCTCTTTCACTACCCGGTAGCATGCCAGCAATGCATCGGCCTCCGGGCCGCAGGAGGTTCCTGCTACCACAAATGGCCGTTTTTGTTGCAGCTCTTTGGTGAGGAAGGCTACCCGTTCAGCTTCCTGCCATTGGCTGTAGTCCGCTTTTTTAACACCGGCAGCGTGTAACAGCTGTTCCATTGCCTTTTCATGGAAAGTGCTGTTCTGGCGGATGTCGAGGCCTGCCAGGTGGAAACCGAGGCATTGTACCTGCCGCTCCAATGGAAACAACAGGCCGCGGGCCACCTGCCCGGCGCCGGCCTCTTCCAGTGTTTGCCGCAGGTACCGCAATTCGGCCGCCAGCTCCTTAGGCGAAGCAAAACCATAGCTGGACTCTTCCTTTGTTTGTTCCAGCCGTACGCAAAGCAGGTTGACAAACTGGCGCCAGGGTTCTTTCGGATTGCGCCCAATGGCTCGTGCGCCCTCCGGCCCCAGATGCGCTGCCCACTGGTTTATGGCCTGAGACAAATGCCCAGGTACGGGGTTGGTCATGGCAGAAAAACTCAACCGGGCAGCTAGTTGTTGCAATTGTTGCCGCAGCAGGGCAAGAGCTGCCTTTCGGTGTTGTTGCAGTGTTGTGCGGGTAACTTCTGCCGTCACATAGGGATGGCCGTCCCGATCGCCACCGACCCAGCTGCCGAACCGGAGGGCCGGCAATCGTTCGGGCTGACGAAGAAGGGCCGGGTCCATACCTGCCGTTTCCCAGGCAGAAAGCAGGCGTTGGTCGCTCAGGCGCAGGGCTTCCGGGAAGGCATGGGTGAAATAGTACATAACGTTGTTGCGTTCGGCTTCGAGAGTTGGTTTTTCCAGGTAAACCTCTCCGGTGCGCCACCAGCGTTCGAGTAAAACCCGGGCTTCGGCGATTAGCTGTTTGCGTTCGGAGGGAGACCATACCTGGTTCTCCAGTTTAGCCAGCAGGAGGTACAGCTCGCGGTGCAATTCCAGGATGGTCACCCGTTTTGCTTCGGTGGGATGGGCGGTCAGTACGGGCCGTACGGATATCTCCGATAGCATCTCCGCCAATTGTGCTTCCTTTATACCCTGGTTACGGGCTTGTTCCAATGTTTCTGCCCAGGATCCACGAATGGAGGCAGGCCCGAGATGCTTTTCCAACTGGCGGCGGAACTGTACCGCTGCGTTCTCTTCCACGAGGTTCATCAATTGAAAGCCGATGCCAAGAGCCTGGATCTGTTGCTCCGCTTTTGAGGAGGATGGCGGCGGCCCGGAGGCGCCTTCTGCCCAGGGCATACTGTTCGCCACTTCCGACTGGCCCAGCGCCTGTAGTACCTCCCGAAAGCGGGAAAGGATGAAGGTTAGGTCTTCTGATATCTTATGCAGCCCACGGGCTTCCAAAGTTGGTTTCATACTTTGTTTGAATGATTAGACACCCCTTACTACGGTATAAAGAGCAGGATTGTTCACCAGATTCGGGCATTGATGTACACTTTACCGGTGAACGGGGTTCCGTTAGGAAGGGTATTCGAGACCCAAGGGCCAGTGTCAAACAAAGCAAGAAGGAAACTAAAATCCTTTTCTGTACTCCGTTGGCGTTTTCCCGAACTCCTGATGGAAAACCCGGGAAAAATAATCCGGGTCGTTGAAGCCAGCGTCAAAGGCGATGGAGATGATAGACCGGCTGGGATCTTGCAGCAGTTCCCGGGCCCGGTTTAGGCGAAGTTGGCGAATAAATTTTACGGGGGATAGGCCGGTCAGGGCATTGAGTTTGCGTTGCAATTGCGACGGGCTCAGGTGCAGTTCCATGCAAAGGGACTGTACGTTCAGTCCGAAGTCGTCGATATGATCGAGAATGGCCTGGCGTACTTTCCCTACAAAGGCGTCTTCCCTGCCAGACAGTTCCCGCCCTTCCGGCAACAATCCCTTTTCTACTCCGATCCCTGCTGCTGCCAGGTAGCTTTTCTTTAGGGCATCCCTCAATTCGAGCAGTTTGCGGAGGCGGACGAGCAGTTCTTCCTTATCAAAAGGTTTGGCAAGATATGCGTCAGCGCCTTGCTCCAGGCCTTCAATGCGGGAGGCCACATCGGCTTTGGCAGTGAGCAGGATAATGGGAATGTGGCTGGTGCGTTCATCGACACGCAGCGCCGCACAAAGCTCAATGCCATCCATTTTTGGCATCATAACATCGCTGACGATGATGTCTGGAACCAGTCTGATGGCTTTACTCAATCCTTCCTCACCGTTGAGGGCAGTGTCTATCCTATAGGAACCGGCAAGCAATACCTTAAGATAATTCAGAACATCTTCCTGGTCGTCGATGAGCAGGGCCAGAGGCCTTTCTTTTTCTGGTTCTGCCGCCTCCACCGCTGGTATGGCGGAAACTTCCGGTGGCGGCAAGAATTCACCCGCTCGTTGAGCCACCTCTTCGTCAGTGGCAGGAACCGAGGCGGGGGCCTCCCGGGTAATAGGCAGCCACATGGAGAACTCCGTCCCTCGCCCTTCTTGGCTTTTTACACTGATCTTGCCCTCCAGTAAGTTTACCAATTCCTTGATGATGGCCAGTCCGATACCAGCCCCCTCCCGGCCTCCCCCGAGGGGGGACGAGCTTGAGCCCGTCCATCTTCCGGAGAAGCTGGGGGTAACCTGGTAGAAGCGGTCGAAGATGTGCGGCAATTTATCGGCAGGGATGCCGATACCGGTGTCTTTCACCCTGAGCAGGAGGGCTTCCGATGGCTTTCCTGCTAGTTCGGGTGGGGACTGTACCACATCTGATTGCACATAGATATTCCCCCCTGCCGGTGTGAATCTGATGGCGTTAGACAAGAGGTTGGATAGAATTGTCATCAGTTTTTCAGGGTCGTAGTCCATGGTGATCTCCTCCCGAGTGGAAAGGAAGTGCAGGCTAACCTGTTGGGCTGCGGCATATGCCTCGAAGGAGTGAGTAAGGTAGCGGAGGTAGGGGAGTATATCACCTTGTTCATAGTTAAGGGGCATTTGGCCGGCTTCCATTTTTTGCAACCCCAGCATCTGATTGACGAGGTAGAGTACTTTATTGCTATTATTACGGATCATTTCCAGCCCTTCACGGAACCATTTTTCCGGTTCTTCCTGGATCTGTTTGGCCATGCCGGAGATGATGGTGAGCGGTGTTCGGAACTCGTGGCTGATGTTGGTATACAATTTTGTTTTAGCAGCATCGAGTTCTTTGAGTTGATGGGCCTCCGCCCGAATGAGCTCCCGGTTCAACCGAAACCGGAATAAGCCATAAAGCAGGCCAGCTCCTACTATTATGTAGAGGAAATAGGCCCACCAACGTGCCCACCAGGGGGGAGAGATCACAATCTGTAGGGACTTTTCCTCTCCCAAGATGCCTTCGCTGTTGGCTGCCCGCAGGCGGAAGGTATAGCGCCCCGGCGGGACATTGATGTAAGTGGCGCTAGGGCTGCCGTTAGGTTGGCGCCAGAAAGGATCATAGGGGTCAAGCCTATATTCGTACCGGTTGGCATCGGGGTTGCGGTAATCCAGACAGGCGAAATGGAAAGTGAAAAACTGGTCGCGGTGGCTGATCCGGATATTATCTGTTGACCAAAGGGGAGAATGCAACGGGCTTTTGTCGCCTGGCTTTTGTCGCTTATTGTAAAGCAGGAAATCGGTGAATAGCACTTTGGGAGGAGTACTCTTTTCTATCTTGCTCAATTTTGCGGGGTCAAGGCTGTAAACTCCGTTCGTAGTGGCCCAGAAAAATGTTCCTCCAGAGGATTGGGTACTTATAAATTGATACTCTATTCTCTCATTTTTTTTCGCCGGGTCATAGGTCATATAAGCTCCTGACTCAGGTTCGAAACTCATTATTTTGTTATAAGCCAGACACCATATTTTGCCATCTTTGTCAATTTGGAGGTCGTATGCATTGTTGTGAGTAGGAAAATTTCCATTGGAATGGTTAAAGAAGGATACCGAGCCATTGGAGGGATCGAGGCGGCCAAGCCCGTAATCCACAATGGAGAACCATATTTCACCCTTAAGCCCCTGTGCGATCGAAAAAATGGCTGAATGCCTGAATTCTTCCGGCAATTCATAATGGTGAAAAGCACCGCTACTGGGGTCATAGCTTTCAATAAAACAACTGTTTTCCTTTGAATAGGTGAAAACACCTCCTCCAATCCATAATTTGCCATCTCGCCCCCGGAAAATATTGAGCACGGCATCATTGGAAAGGGTATTGGGGTTTTTAGGATCGTGGAAGAACTGAACAAAGTTCCCTGTTTCCATATTAAACGAGATCAGCCCACCCCCTGAAAAGGGCATCCATAGCTTCCCCAGGCCGTCAGAGATCAGGTCGTGGTAGTAAAAACCTATATCCCGAAAGCTGGAATGTGCTTTCAATCCTTCTTGTCGGAATTCTGCTATGGATTCACTCTTTGGGTCAAACCTGATTAATTGGACTGTATTCATGGCATTATCCTGTCGGGGCCTTAATATCCAAATGATTCCTTTTTCATCCCGGGCCATCCGGTATACGGCACCCAATTCCGGGAATTGTCGCCAATCACCGGTGGACAGGCAATAGAAGATCAGCCCCTTTCGCTCCGTGCCGATTATTAAAGTATCTTCGCCGATCGTCTCCAGGTCTGTAATGAATCCGGGAAAACCGTTCGTGCTCAGCGAGTTAATATCGATCAGGTTGAATAATTTATTTTCCAAAATCAGCTTGTTGGCCTTCTGTCCTCCGCTGCCCGTAGCGAGCCAAAAGGCGCCGTCGGAGGTTTGGTACATGTTCCAGATATAATTACTGGAAGGGGAGAAGGGGTCCGCATCGTCGTGCTCAAAGTGCAAGATTTGTTGCTTTTCTGGATCATAAAGGTTGAGGCCCCCCAAGACACTGCCGATCCAGATCCTTTGGCTCTGGTCCTCAAAAACAAAACTTAAATGTTGTAAAACTGACCGTATCGGTGCACGTTTTTGCACTGGAGCAAAAGTCATTCCCAAGGAGTTTTTGCCAAGTAAGCGGAATGTGCCCTTTTCACGGTCCATCAGATGCAGCGCGTTTCCAACAGCCCCCACCCAAAAGTTGCCGTGTGAATCTTCTAAGATCGCCCGAACGCGGTGATCACTGAGGCTATGTTTATTTTTTGGGTCGTGCAGGTACCGGGTGAAAGATTCCGTTACCGGATCGTAACGATTGAGCCCGCCCTGGCCGGTTGACCAGGGGCTGCCCGTTCCCACCCAAAGTGTGCCTTTTCGATCCACATATACCGCTCGTACAAGGTCGTAACTTAAGCTGGTGGAGTCTTCGGGGTCGTGCTTAAACCGTTTAAATTTGCCGGTAACCGGATCAAGCCGGTTGAGGCCGTCATTAGTCCCTACCCATACCATACCATCCTGGCTAACCGCTATCATGGTGACGAAGTCATTACTAAGGCTATGTGGGTTTGCAGGATCGTAGCGGTATCGGATAGCATTTCCCGAAGCAGGATCGAAGTAATTCAGGCCTCCTCCGTAAGTGCCTACCCAAAGGGCGCTATCCGCAGCCAGGCAAAGCCACTCGATATAGGAGTAGGAAAGCGATTGGGGGTTATTCGGATCATGGATATAGGTCGTAAAATGTCCTCCGTCATAGCGATGTAACCCTCCATGAGAGGCAAACCAGAGAAAACCCAGCGAATCCTGAATGATGCAGTTGACGCTGTTACCCAGTGTTCCACCTGGTAGTTCGAAGGCCTCAAAACGAACATTGAAATCATCAATATCTCCGGTTTTTTGGGTGTCGGACTGAGCAAGGAGTTCCGCAAATGGTAACAGGGCCAGAAGGAGGCACATATAATGGCATCCCACGGGAAGGATCGATTGGAGTATCCGATGTATTGCTGTGGTTGAATGAGGCATAATTAAAGAAGTGCTACAATGTTCTCAAAATACCCCAGGATATTTTTCTCTGCTCTGACCCTTATCAATCTTTTGGGATGATTTTCATCACGAAAGCGTTCGTCGTTTGTTGCCGAAGAGTATGCCAGGCAGGCAACAAACAACGAACGTTCATTGGTTATTTAGATTACACAGGTTAGTTATTCCTGAAGGGCCACTACCTGTACCTTCGGCGCTTCTTCGGCTACGCCGCCGTGGGAGAACTGCTCCTTAAGCCTTACTGTACCGTCATTGTATCCGATATTCTGCCAGACGGCGGTTTCACCGGCGCGGACGAATATATAGTAATCGCCTTCCTGCATGCCTTCCAGGTTGAAGCGTTTGGCATAGGCATAGGCGCCTTTCAGTTCTTCGCTGTAAAATTTGGCGCCGTTCAATTTGACCAGATAAAAGGAGAATGGGCGTTTTTTCAGGTTGGCTACCCTCACCTCGATCTTTGGGGCCTTCTCTACCGGGCTGAAACGAGTGATCAGCTTGCCTGTCTCATCATTGGGGGCTACCTGAGGCTCGAGCAGGGTGATCCCCTCACTGTTCAGGTGGAATGCCCGCAGTATCTGGCCGCTGGGATTGCTGATCCGAATGAGGTAATCTCCATAAGGCATGCCATCCATAAGAAAGTGAGCGCCGTAGGCATTTTCATTCCAGATGAACTCCCGGTAGGCGGTGTACCCTTTAGCATCCGTGAGGTGTACCTCAGTCCGCTGTCCCTCCAATCCGGACAATTGAACCAGTACGGCCTGAGGTTTTTCACTTTTAGTGATGCTGGTAGTGAAGCCAGCGGTGTTCTGTGCGGTTCCGGCGTAAGCCAGCAAGGTGAATAATACACTCAGAAAAATGACTCTTGTGGTTTTCATGGTTCCTTGATTTTTATTTCCAATCTGCCGGCTCTTCCCGAGCTCAGCTGTCACCACAAAAGTGCGGACGCGCCGGTTCCCGTGCCCGGAGAATTAAACCGAACAACCGGACAGATCCGGAAAACGGCAGGACATTTCGGTCAAAACCGGATTAGTAATTCCAGAATGCCCAGGCGAATATCGTAAGTGGTATGGACCAGGATGCCATAGATCTGGGTGGCGGAGAACATGAGAACAATGTCAGCTTTCTTATCGGCTGCGGCTTTCCCGTATCAATAGCTAAAACTGCGGATGCTTGGGTTTATTATCCAGTATTCCCTCGATCTTGGCCTGTACTTCGTCCGTGATCTTGGAGACGTCCTCCAGTGCTTTCAGGTTTTCCGTCAGGTGGTCCACTTTGGAGCCGCCCAGAATGACTGTACTCACGTTGGGGTTTATCAGGCACCAGGCGATAGCCAGGCGAGGAACGGTAGTACCCAGTTCGTCGGCCAGCTTTTTCAGTTGGCGTACCTTCCCGAGGCGTTCTTCGTTCAGGCTGCGTTCCTTGAGCCATTCCAGCCCTTGCATTCCCAGGCGGGTGCCCTCCGGGAATTTGTCCAGGTACTTGGTGGTCAGGACGCCGGAGGCCAGCGGAGACCAGATAGTGGTGCCCAGGCCTACCGTCTTATAGATCTGGCTGTACTCCACTTCTACTTTATCGCGGTGGAACATATTGTACTGTGGTTGCTCCATGACAGGGCCGATCAGGTTGAGCTGGCGGGCCGCCATATGGGCTTCCATGATCTCCTGGGCCGACCATTCGGAGGTACCCCAGTAGAGTATCTTACCTTGCTGGATGAGATGGTTCATAGCCCATACCGTCTCTTCGATCGGCGTTTGCTTATCGGGGCGATGGCAGAAAAACAGGTCGAGGTAGTCGGCCTGCAGGCGCTTCAATGCCGCATGACAGGCATCAAAGATGTGTTTGCGGCTCAGTCCGGATTGGTTGGGCTTTTGGCCGCCATCCCCAAAGAATACTTTGCTGGAAACGACATAGGAGCTGCGTTCCCACTGTTGTTTGCTGAGGATATTGCCCATGACGATCTCAGATTTGCCCTGGGCATAGATCTCCGCATTATCGAAAAAGTTGACGCCGTTCTCATACGCAGTTACCATCAGTTGTTCTGCAGTATCGTCGCTGATCTGCTTGCCGAAGGTCAGCCAGGAGCCCAGCGAAAGCGCGCTGACCTGTAGCCCTGATTTTCCTAGTCTTCTATATTCCATAGAGTTGTTTTTTTATGTCAGGAATAGATGTCCCAAATTAAAGGAAATAAAGCGCTCTTTGTTTGATGGAAAAAGCAGGGTCAACGAAACTTCGCCCCAATGCGCAGCCCGACCGAATAGAGGTTGCGGTTGATATCGGTATCGATGAGCAAGGACTGGAGCCAGAACTGGAAGGCTGGTTGCAGGACGACGGAGAAGCTGTCGCTGAACTGGTGTTCCCATCCCATTCCGGTAAGAAAGCTGTAGCTGATGTTGTGAAAATTGTCGTTTTCGGCTTTTTCGCTGTTGGCCGAGCGGGTATCGCCGGTATAGAATACGGTTTTATTTTGGTTGGAAAGGTTGTAGGCCAAGGCCAGGCCGATGGTGAAGAAGAAGTCGTTCTTGTCATCCAGTTCCTGGAAGAACAGCAGTTCTGCCGGCGCTTCGAGGAACCTGTTCTGGTAGACGATGCGCTTTTCGGTGGCGCCGGGTGGCGGGGTGTCGTCCGAGGACAAGGATGTTCGAACCGTTTGGTATCCGGTGTCGGTGAACCGCAGGCCGGTTTGGAAGCCCGCCCGGCCGCCCCTCCACTGGGCAAATAATCCGGCGGAGTAGGAAAAACGGCCCGTTTCCAGGGCTTCCAGTGCTCTGGCCTGTTGATTCGAAATGGAAGTCTGGGCGATCAGGCGGCGATTGGAGTAGTTGGGGTAGGCTTCTACGCCCCAGCTGAACACTGCCTGCGAAAACCCGAGGGTCCCGATACCTAACAAAATAGCAACTAATGAGAACTTCATTGTTTTTGTTCATTTTCTAAAAAAGAGTTGGTGCATTGAGCCTATCAGGCCCATTGCACCAACTCTAATGGAGCGCCGGTACAAACTATTGCCCGGGCGGCCGAAATTTTCAAGTTCAATATTATTTTTTCTTGCTGTCCGACAGTAATCCCCGCGTTTTGAATTCGGACAGAATGGCCCGGATCACCGTTTTTGTAAGGTATGCCGCCACTTTGTCCGCAAGAACGGAATTCCAGAGCTTCTTCCCCAAATCTGCCACTACCTCGCTGATGAATGCCTGCAGGGTAGACTGTTTGAAGTGTCGTTCCATAAGGGCATCCACCTCGGCATTTATCTTTTGTTGTTGGGCTGCTTCCGGGCTGGCCGGGGCCGGGGATTTTTTTTCTTCGCCTTCTTCAGGCTTTGGAGACAGATTGAGCAGTACAGTTTTCAGCCGGTGATGGATCTTGTCCTTCAGTGCGAAGATCTCTTCTGCCTCAACCGGGTGGCGGTTGGGGGTGGAAAGAGTGTAGGCCTCATAATCAGAGGCTTCATCTGGTTGGTAGCCCTCCGGATAATAAGTTATGTCCGGAACGATGGGATAACCATTGACTTCAGGGCTGAAGAAGCGTTTGTGTCGGGGGTCTTCTTCATTCCAGCCTTCGAAAACAGACATCTGCCGGGCCCGGTCGATAGGAATGCCGAAATAGTTGCGCAGGAAGCTCTGGCAATTTTTGCGCCCCAACTGGAAGTCGTGTTCCCGAAAGTCACGGCTGAAGAACCCGCCGAAGCCATCCAGCGAACCACAGGAAATAGGGTAGGGGTCCTTTTCCATTTCTCCCTTTTCGTTTTTAAACCGGCGGGAGGGGAATATCATGCGCAGGGTATGGTCGTCGGTCAGTCCTTCCACCAGGTCGCTTTCCTTGATCATGGCCTGGCCGCGTATGGCGCCAATGACCATGGGCGCCAGGTCGAGTATGGTGGGCCGTTTGGCGATGTCGGGAGCGGCTTCCTTTTCAAAATTGGGGAAAGGATCGATCATGAGAATGGCATAGTTCTTTTCTGCCTGATCCTTATACTTGGATTCCAGGGCCTTGATGACTTCCCCGAAGGGTTCATTGTTGACGGTGCCCCCATCGACGGCGTAGAAATCAAAGGGTTTATCTTCCAGTTCTATATGAAGCAGCCGGGCCGATAGGCTCTGGTCGAGGTTGCCTTGGGCGTCTCTGCGGGCAAACATGCGCTTGACCATGCCTTCCAGGTAGTTCTTCGAGATATTCCTGATGTGCCGGGGCGCCAGGCCAAGAGGGAAAGCGCCAGTGGCAATGGCGGCATCGAGCAGGGCCCGGCGGTGGAGTTCCTCTTTCGGGTTGAAGGGCAGGGGCCCTTCGTTTTCTGCCGGATCACCATCGCGTTGGAGCCGGAAGTGGGCAACGCCCTTGTGCAGGCTCATTTTGTGCGCCGGTTTCGGCGGTTCGTCCCCGGACTTCTTCTGCTCCTCATAAAAGTTGACCGCCAGGGGGATACCCCTTAGGCTGGTAATGGTTAGGATAACCTCCAGGTCCTTGGAGATGTAATCCGGAAGGTATGGCTGTATCCTTGTGAGGTTCATTGCCTTTTCTGCAATAGCATCGATGGGCCTGGAATTGAGAAAGGACAAAACGCCCTTTCCTTCTGATATGTCTTCAGTGCCCAGCATCTGGTGCAGGGTGGGCACATCATTTTCAAAATCGTCGTTGAGGTTGACCCAGGAGTCATAGAGTTTGTTACCTTCCTTATTGGGGTTTTCCACTTCATTGATAGGGCGAATACCCTCGAAAAGAGAAAGGGTGGTAATGGCTGCCGTCATGCCTCCTGCCGAAGAGCCACCGATCACATCGATGATGACATCATGCATAGGTACGGAGGGGTCATACTGTTTTTTTAATTTTTCTACCTGTTGTGGGTTCGTCTCCAGTTTGATCTTTTCCGCAATGCTTTTATTCTTCTCTTTGGCTTTCTCCCACCTGGAGAGGGACTCCAGGAGGTAATCGATGACGCCTGCAGTATATGCGCCCGCCGAGACCGCCCCTGCCATGGCAATGCCGATCCGAAATACTTTAGTATTTTCCTTTGTTGCTTGATCTTTCATGGGTTCCGGTTTTCTGAAAACTCCACTAAAAATAGTTCTTATGTAGCCTTCGGCCGGAAGTAAAACTAGCGATTTTTTTTTCAGGATTAAAGCCTCGAATTTTTTTGTTTTCACCGGTGACCCCGTGGCGGTGTTCCGGTCTTACCATCATCGGCTGAGTGGAGTGTTCTGTATCAGATCAAAACTCGGCTGGCCATTAACAATTTAATCCTTACGAGCGTATGGCTACTCAACCGCAAAAAATGGACCGCATTGCATTCTGGTTCCTGATGAGCCTGCTGATTGTCGGGCTACTGATCATCACCGGACTGGCAATCACTCCGGTAATTATGCACCTAACCGGGCACTAAGGAACGTTACCGGTTATTCGCTGTCAGAATGGTAAATGCCGGCGGATAATCCATAACCGAAAAGAAATTGCAAGCTACTTGAATTAATTTTTCAGGGCCGCTATTCTCTCTGGAGTAGCGGCCTTTTTTTTCGGGAACACCCAATTAGAGTGTACCCGTACCTAGCTTAAGGCTATGGCATCGGTGCGCTCAGGAGCTATTGGGTATGGGATCTTCCTAATTCCCCGGTTCTTCTTTGGGCTGGCCCAGGTTTTTCTTGACGTAATTGACGATGCGGCGGACGGTTTTTCTCCGGATCTCCCGTTCCAGTTCCCGGTTGATCTCCCGAAGGAAGACGTACTGGAATTTGAGGGAAAGGCTGTCTTTTCGGATCTCTACGATCTTGAGGTTGTACGTTCCGGCTTCGATGTGGCTTTCGTAGTCGGAAATGGCGTGGATAAGGTCTGTTTCCAGTTCTTCGATCGTTTTGAGGTACTGAATCATTACTTCAAATTCGATACTTACTTTCTTGATCTCCCGTTTGGTGTAGTTGACGATCTCACTGGAAAAGAACTTGGCATTGGGGATGAAGATCACATCATCGTCTTCATTGAGCAGAGCGATCTTGGTAAAATTGATATCTATGATTTTACCTTTTTGATCCCCGATCCGGATGTAATCATCGATGGCGACCTCGCCTGAGAAACTAATGATGATCCCACTGATGATCTCCGCAATATAATCCTTGGAGATGATGGCGATGGCAGCGGCAACGATACTCAGTGTGGTGAACAGTGTCCTGAAATCAATACCCCAGTACCCGAGCGTTGTCATGATGCCGGCCCCTACCAGAACAAGGTAATAGATATTGTTGAGGCCAATGATGACATTATCGGCTTTACCGGAAGGGATCTTTTCCCGACGCCGGTAAAGCCATACCAATACAGAGACCAGAATACTAGCGGTGAGTGCAAAGACGATGAAGCTGATCGTGATGTCGGCCTGGTGTTGATAGGCTGCAAAATAGGAAGAGAACTCGTAGTGCCTGCTGAGCAACAACACCGCAAGCACTGCCAGCTTGAGCAGAAAAAGTAAAGTCTTCAGTCTTTTGGTTTGCATAGTTGGAATAGCATTGAGCAAGGCCTCAAATCCGAGGGCCTTGCCCGGGCAAAATAAGCTTTTCCCAACTAAGAAACCAAAGCGGGGCGTTGAAGGTTGGTTCCTGCCGCCATATAGTCCGTCAGCAGGTCGGTTGTTCTTTTTATCATGGGTTTGCCGGTGAGGTCTTCGAGTGGTTTGATGCCGCCAATGCTCAGGGTGTTGACCTCTGAAAGTACGCGCCGGCCGTCATCTTCTACGAGGGTATCCATTCCAAACATGGCGATGCCCTTGGGCAGGAGTACATCTGCCATCTGCCGGGCCATTTGCAACTCCCGAGCATCGGCAGTTGCCATAGCGGCCTGGCCGCCTTGGGCGGCGTTACACAACCATGCCCCTTTTGGAGGCAGGCGCAGGACGGCGCCGACCACATCGCCATTGACGACGATGATGCGTTTGTCTCCCTGTGTGACGTTCCTGAGGAATTTCATGCCCATGTAGCCGCCAAGCTGGAATTGCTGCTCGAGTACGGGCAGGTATTCCTGAAGAGAGGCCTTTTTGTCATTTTCATAGAAAAAGCCATTCTCTACCTTTACTACTCCGCGTCCGCCGTAGTTCTCCAGCGGTTTCAGGACGATAGGGAACTGCTCCTGGAAGTTTAGGATACTATCCACATCCGGGCAGAGCTGCAGGGGCGGGCAGATATCGGCGAAATTAGCCAGGAAAGCTTTATTGCTGGTTTCTTCAATTCCCGAAGGGCTATTGAAGATCTGCCTTTCGTCTACTTCCCGGGCAAGAAAATCAAAGAAACCATCGGGGATAGGCCGGGGCAGCCGCAGCCATATCCAGTCATATTCTTTAATATTTGCGGGGATGGTCTCCTGCATGAAGCGATAGTCCGCATCCCGGTAGTTCATCTCTCCGTCCAGGGGCCAGGCTCTGAGCGCAATGTTTTGGAACTGGTAGAAAAAACGGTTGTTGGCGGGGTTGCCCCGGCTGGCGATATGTACCGCGCCAACCTTAGGGTTGCGCCGTAATTCACTGCACAGTGCATACAACGAGTTGTCGCTGTTGTGGCCGCGGTGGTCTGTTAGAACCAATACACTGATGGATCTTTTCATAGGATGGGTCTTAGCTTGCAACCCGGTTGCGGTTATAAAGGCTGAGCACCCGGTTGCGTGCACGGGCCAGGCGCATTTTTACGGCACTTTCTGAAATGCCCCATAATTCAGTGAGTTCGTGGATGGACCGCCCTTCGCAGTACTTGGCCAGCAGGATGGTGCGCGCCTCCGGAGAGAGCTCCTGCATCAGCAGGGCGATCCGGTCGATGTCACTTTCCTTTGCCAATGCTGATTCGAGGTCGAATTCCGTATCGGCGAATTGAAAAGGGCCATCGGAGGAAACAGTTTGGTGGCGTTGCCTGTCCTTGGCCTTGTCAATACACCGGTTATGGGCAATGCGGAAAAGCCAGGAAGTGAACAGGGCAGGATTCTTCAGGTGCTGGATCTTCTCTGCAGCTTTGGCAAAGGAATCCTGCGTGAGGTCTGCCGCCTCTTCCCCATTATGGACAATGGTGTGGCAATAGTGGTAAAGCCGGGAATAATGTCTTTTGTATAATTCGCCGAAGGCCATGGTATCGCCTTCGGCCTGAAAGCGGATGGCCAACTGCTCATCCGTCATGTTCTTCAGAATTTCGTTACGCATGCTACTTGATTTTGAGGGCGGCGTTTATGCCCCCTCTCTGCCTCTGAGCACCTTGTTTTCAAAGGCTTTTTTTGCTCATTGATGGAACAAAGGTGGGGGGGGATGCAGTCAAAAAAGAAGCGACGAAAAGCGTATTTTTAAAATAAGGGTATTGCGTAGGCCTACGAGAATTGCGTATGTAATCATATTTATTTTTATTTTACTCAGTTAGAAATTTCTTCACAAAATAAAAACCAAAAAAAAGAAGAACACTTAGGGCAATAATATTCAATATGATCCATTTGATAAGGAGAGGCCCATATTGCAGGCCCATTGGCGGAATCTCAAAGGGAGATCGCCAATTTTCCGCGACATATACATAGAAACCGTCACATAAAATCTATACATTTGCCACGCATCCTTCCAAGTTCAGCGATGAGAAGCGTCTGAAAAAACAATATCCAGCTTATGTCCCCTACAGTGCATCGCATTTACATTGCCACGTTAGTGAGTATCGTCGCCATTACGGCTATTTTTCTTGCATACAAAGGCATATCCTATTACTCCACAGGCATTGAAGAACGGTTTTATCATCCAGATCATGACTATTTTAAGCCTAGTGGCCTGTTCGGACATGGTTTGGGCATCATTGGGACGCTGTTGATCCTCATCGGTGTTACGCTGTATATTGCCCGAAAGCGGTACGGTTTTCTGTCCCGGGTTGGCCGGTTGAAATACTGGCTGGAGTTTCACATATTTCTTTGCAGCCTCGGCCCGGTGATGATCCTTTTTCACACGGCCTTTAAGTTTGGAGGCATCGTTTCGATCGCATTCTGGAGTATGGTAGCAGTGGTATTAAGCGGCGTGATCGGCCGGTTCATTTACATTCAGATTCCCAGGACGATCGAGGGCCGGGCGCTTAGCCTGACGGAGGTCAAGGAGATGAAGGGCAATCTGGGAGATATCCTGCGGAATAATTACCGGTTGGATGAGGCCAGTTTTAATGTCATCATGGAGTCGGCCCAGATCCGGCATCAAAGCGCAGGCGGAAACCTGATCGCTGAAATGGCAAAAAGATTTGTGGAGGATAAAAGGACGATAAAGAACATAAAAAGGAACCTGCGGCAAAATAACCTGCCTCCCAAAGACATTCGGGAATTAACCGGGCTGGTCAGGAACGAAATGTCTCTCAACAACCGAATAGAGCGTTTGCAGGTGATGCAGAATTTGTTCAGGTACTGGCACGTGGCCCATTTGCCTTTTGCGATCATTATGCTGGTTATTGTACTGGTCCATGTGGGAATAACGCTGGCTTTTGGCTACAAATGGATGTTTTAGGTAGTGTTTTTAGCATCTTAATCATACAATATGTTACTGGAGCAGGCCATTATTTATGCAATCGCCTTTCTGGTTTGCGGGGCGATCATTTTCATCTATCTGAGGAAGCTGAAAAAAGCGTCGGAAGATGTAGCGGCCAAGATCGAGATCGCTAAGCAGGAGGGCCTGTATGAGCCCGTGTCGCTGCACCCGGTGATTGACCTGAGTACCTGTATCAAGAGCGGAGCCTGTGTGGCTGCCTGCCCCGAAAAAGACATCCTGGGGATACTGAACGGTGGAGGCGTATTGATCAATGCCTCCAACTGTGTCGGGCACGGAGCCTGTTTTCACGCTTGTCCGGTGGAAGCCATCACGCTGGTAATCGGAACGGATAAAAGAGGTGTCGACCTACCGCACGTTAGTGAGGACTATGAAACCAATATACCCGGTATTTACATCGCCGGCGAACTGGGGGGCATGGGCCTCATCAAAAACAGTGTCGAGCAGGGTATGATGGCCGTAGAGAGCATAGCCAGGAAGGGCGTCCCCAAAGGGGATTTCACTTACGGCCTCATTATCGTGGGAGCCGGCCCGGCAGGAATTTCCGCCTCCCTCGCCGCCAAGAAGTTGGGTTTGAGCTGCCTTACCCTGGAACAGGATACTCTGGGCGGTACGGTTTACACCTTTCCCCGGGCAAAGGTGGTCATGACCGCTCCGATGGAACTGCCCTTGTTTGGAAAGGTCAAATTATTTGACACAAGTAAACAGGAGTTGCTGAACTTGTGGAACGAGGCGTTGTCGAACAACGACATCACCATCCGGGAAAGGACAAAGGTGGAGGAAATCGTTCCCGAAAACGGCCATTTTAAAGTGACAACTTTGCAGGGGGATGTTTTTACCTCCAAATACGTACTTCTGGCCATCGGCCGCCGTGGCACACCCCGCAAGCTGGGCATTCCCGGCGAAATTTCCGAAAAAGTGGCCTACCGTCTCCTCGACCCTGAAAATATTAATGGCAAGGAAGTAGTGGTAGTGGGAGGAGGCGATTCGGCAGTGGAAGCAGCGCTGTTGCTCGCTGAACAAAATAAGGTGGTTTTGTCTTACCGGCAGGATAAGTTCAGCCGGCTCAAGCCCAAAAACAGGGAGAAGATCAATGAGGCGATAGATAAGCAGCTTCTGGAGGTGAAGTTCAACACCAATCTGGTGCGGATCGAAGAAGATAAAGTCTATCTGACAACCGATAAAGCCGGGGAAGAGATCTCTGTGAATAATGACCTCGTGTATATTTTTGCCGGGGGAGAACTGCCAACTCAGTTCCTGGAGAAAGCAGGAGTAAAGATCTCCAAGCGATTCGGTTACACCATGAAGAAGCACAAATGACCAATAATTTAGATCAATTTCAAATTGTAATTATCCCAATAAAATATCGCCGGCCTCCCAAAATAGTTTTAACTTTGCCCCGTTAGTAAGTGGGAATAAACTACTCTTAAATGCCTGCATCAGGCACGCTCGTCCATGGAGCATCACTGTAAGGGCTTAGGTACAGTATCCATTCGGCGAGCCACCTAAACTTACCCTCCGTTATTATCAGGTATGTGGTTAGCAAAGACCATCGCAACGAGGTAAGATCCTCGTCGAGGTGGCCGGGAAGTCATAAGAAATGATCGAAGAAGCATCGTTGTTTCTTTGTTCTCATGCTCCTGGGCCGGCAAGGTACTGAGTCTGGTGCCAATAGTGTCGCCTTCGGGATGAGAGGTCAATTTTTTTGTCGACGAAAATGATGATTCTCGAATGCGTAACCTTATCTTCCTCATATTGGCCTCCGGGTTAGCGGTTAGCTTCCAGTCGCAGTCTCCTCATGGGCCCGGGCTCAAGATCAGTTGTGGAGATTGCCATTCTTTTTCCGGCTGGGAAATAGAGATAGGCAGGGATACCCTTCTTTTCGACCACGGCCAGACGGCATTTGCCTTGACGGGGCAGCATACCTGGGTGGATTGCCGGGATTGCCACCAAACCCTCGTTTTCGCAGAGGCTAACACCGATTGTATTTCCTGCCATACAGATTTACATCGCAATACTGTGGGTTCGGACTGTGCTCGATGCCATACGCCTCAGGACTGGCTGGTGGACAATATTACCGAACTGCACTATGATAACGGCTTCCCTTTACTGGGTGTCCATGCCGCTCTCGACTGCGCCGAGTGCCACGTTTCGGAATCGGCCCTGCAATTCAACCGGATCGGGAATGACTGCCTGAATTGTCATCTTGAAGATTTCAATGCCACCTCTAACCCGAACCACACGGAAGCTTCTTTTTCAACCGATTGCACCGAATGCCACCGGACAGATGGCTTCGATTGGTCAGCCAGGTATATCAATCACGACTTCTTCCCCCTGGTTAAAGGGCATGATATAACGGATTGTGCCCAATGCCATACCAGCGGCAGTTTTTCCAGTGCTCCCACCGATTGTTTCGCCTGCCACCAGGCGGATTATGGAAGCGCTCAGATGCCCAATCATCAGCAGGGGAACTTTTCCACCAGCTGCACCGAATGCCATACTACGGATGTGGGCTGGATGCCAGCCCAGTATGCACAACACGACGCTACCTTCCCCATATACAGCGGACAACACAAAGGAGAATGGTCACAGTGTGCCGATTGCCACAACAATCCTTCCAATTATGCTGAATTTGCGTGTACCAATTGCCATTCCAGAGGGGAAACGGACGGAGCGCACGGAGGCATCGGCGGTTACGTATATGAAAACAGGGCCTGTTTGGGTTGTCATCCGCTGGGAGATAAAAACGAAGGCTTTGACCATGATGGAATGTTCTTCCCCATTTTCAGCGGGAAACACCGGGGAGAATGGAACGAGTGCGTAGACTGCCATACGACACCCGGCAATTTTGTGATGTTCAGTTGTACGGATTGCCATGAACACAATAACCCATCAGCGCTTGCGAATAAGCATGATGAAGTCCGGGATTATGTTTTTGATAGCAATGCCTGTTATCAGTGCCATCCCCGGGGGGAGGAGGAATAGAGAAGCGGCAACGCGGACGGTATCCTTGTTTTTATAAATGGTAGGAAAACTACCTGCAGGGGTTGCCGCGGTTGTTGCAGGTATTATGAAATTACTATAAACATTCGAAAAACAGAAAATGAAGCCCGGCATCCTGCATTTGGTTCTTTTAATGAATGCGTTGTTCCTTTCCGGCCTGCAAGCACAGCTGTCTCCGGGGCCCTTGTCCCGAGCGCACGCCGACCTGGAAGGAATAGCGAATTGTACGCAATGTCATACCCTTGGGGAAAAGGTTTCCAATGATAAGTGCCTGAATTGCCATAAAGAAATCCGGAGCCTTATCAGCAGCCGGTCGGGTTACCATGCTTCCCGCGATGTCCGGGGTAAAGACTGTTCCGAATGCCACAGCGAACACCACGGCCGGAATTTCGATATGGCCCGGTTCGATGAAGGGAATTTCAACCACAGCCTTACAGGATATGAACTGGCCGGGGCCCACCGCAGGATCGACTGCCGCCAATGCCACATTCCGGATTTCATCGATGAACCGGAATTGAAAAAGAGGAAGGATACCTTTCTGGGCCTGAGCAAGGATTGTGCTTCCTGCCATGAGGACTACCATCAAAAAACATTATCGAACGATTGTGCGCGCTGCCATGTGCCCGATGCCTTCGCTCCGGCTACCAAATTTGACCACAACCAGGCGGACTTTGCTCTCCGCGGCAAGCATAAGGATGTAGAATGCATTGAATGCCACCGGAAAGAGATCAGAAATGGAAAACAATTCCAGGCCTTTTCCGGAGTACCGTTTTCCAATTGCAACAGTTGCCATACGGATGTTCATCAGAGTAACCTCGGAACAGATTGCAAGCAGTGCCACACGGAAGAATCTTTTTCCTCGCTGAGCCAGATCCGCCGTTTCAACCACAACCAAACCCGTTTTCCCCTCAAAGGAGCGCACCAGCGCGTTAATTGTGCCGATTGCCATAATATGAACACTTCTCCCACGCAGGTCTTTCAAGACCGCCTGGGGGTCCGCTCCAATGATTGTGCCTCCTGTCACAAGGATGTCCACGACGGCCAGTTCGGGGCCAGTTGTGCGGACTGCCATAGCGAAAAATCCTTTCGAAATATCAATACCGACAAGTTCAACCACAACCTGACCGATTTCAGGCTTCGGGGAAAACATGAGGCGGTGGATTGCCGGAAGTGCCATAAAGAGAGCCTGACTGCCTCATTGCCGCACAATACCTGTGCTGCCTGCCATGAAGATTATCACGAAGGGGCATTCACCGCTTCGGTTCCGGTTCGCGATTGTGCGGATTGCCATACCGAGGACGGATTCGATGTCCCTCTGTTCAGTTTTGAGGACCATAGCAAAACAAAGTTTCCGCTGAATGGTGCCCACCTGGCAACGCCGTGCTTTGCCTGCCATCTGGATGAAAACAAATGGGCCTTCAGGAATATCGGGAATCGCTGTGCGGATTGCCACGAGGATGTACACCAGGGGTATCTCAACACCAAATATTACCCGGGCCAGTCCTGTGAAAATTGCCATGTGACTGATAGTTGGTCAGAAAACGACTTTGACCACCGGTTGACAGGATTTGAGTTGCAGGGGGCTCACACCCGGCAAAAATGCAGCGCCTGCCATGAGGGCGTGGAGGAAAGCCGCCCCGGAAACCCCAAGGGCTTTACCGGGTTGTCTGCGGCATGTGCCAGCTGCCATAAATCGGTACATGGCGGGCAGTTTCAAGAGGACGGTGGCACCGATTGTGCGCGCTGTCATGGTTTCGAGGATTGGCCCATCCGAAATTTCGATCACGATAAAACGGCCTTTAAACTGGAGGGCAGGCACGCTGAAATTGAATGTGGCGCCTGCCATAAACCCATGTTGGCCAATGGAGAGATATTTACACGATATAAATTCCAAAGCTTCGAATGCGTAGTCTGTCACCACTAATCCTATTCCTGGGGCTGATCCCTTGCCTGCAGGCGCAGTCCCCTCACGGTGCTGATTTTAAGATCAGTTGTTCCGACTGTCACTCTTCTTTCAGTTGGGCGATCGATGCCGATACCCTTTCGTTTAACCACGACGCCACTGCTTTCCGGCTTGAGGGGCAGCATATGCGGGTAGATTGCCGGCAATGCCACCAAACCCTTGTATTCCCGGAGGCCGGTACCGAGTGTATTTCCTGCCATACGGATATGCACCGTACTACTGTCGGGGCGGACTGTGCCCGTTGCCATACGCCGGAGAATTGGTTGGTGGACGACATAACGGAGTTGCATTACGACAATGGCTTCCCGCTTTTGGGTGCTCATGCGACACTGGCCTGCGATGATTGCCACCTGTCGGAATCGGCCCTGGAGTTCACCCGGATCGGTAATGAATGTTTGAATTGCCACTTGGACGATTACAATGCCACGGCCAACCCCAATCACCAGGGAGCGGGCTTTTCTGTCAATTGTGTGGAGTGCCACCGGGAGGATGGCTTCGATTGGTCTTCCGAAAGCATCGATCACGGGTTCTTCCCATTGGAAAAAGGGCACAGTATTGCAGATTGTGCCCAGTGCCATACCTCGGGAGCGTTTTCCGGTACCCCCACCGACTGTTTCGCCTGTCACCAGGCGGACTATGAAAGTACGTTGAACCCCAATCACCAGAGTGCAGATTTTACAACGAGTTGTGCAGAATGCCACACTACCGATTTGGGATGGATGCCGGCGGACTTTAATCAGCATGATGGCTTTTTCCCGATCTATAGCGGGGAACATGCGGGGGAGTGGGCTCAATGTGCCGAATGCCACAATAACCCTTCCAATTACGCTGAGTTTATGTGCATCTCCTGCCATGTCAATCCCGAAACCAATGAAGAGCATGGTGGCGTGAGCGGTTATGTCTATGAAAATCAGGCTTGCCTGGCCTGCCACCCGGGGGGCAGCGCCGACAACAGTTTCGATCATAACAATACGAACTTTCCCTTGACGGGCGGGCATATGACGACGGATTGCATTTTATGTCATGCCGATGGCTATCAGGGTACCCCGGCCGAGTGCGAAGCCTGCCATACCCTTGATTACAACAACAGTCTTAACCCCAGCCATCAGGGATTGCGGCTGCCGGGGGATTGCGCTTCTTGCCATACCACCGAACCGGGATGGTATCCGGCGTCTTTTGGTATCCACAATGAGTTTTACCCGCTTAACGGAGGGCATTCGGCCATCGCGGACGATTGCGTAGCCTGCCACAACGGCGATTACAACAACACCCCGAACACCTGCTTCGGTTGTCACGCTGATGATTACAATCAGACAACCAACCCCAACCATTCCGCAGTACAATTCCCGACGGATTGCGCAACCTGCCATACCGAAACAGCCTGGGTTCCCTCCACTTTCGACCACAATACCATCTATCCTATCCGGGGCGCCCACATTGCCATCGCAAATGATTGCGATGCCTGCCACAACGGCGATTACTCCAACACCCCCAATACCTGTTACGGGTGCCATGCCGGCGATTATAACCAGACGAACAACCCCAGCCATTCCGCCGCCGGATTTCCAACCAATTGCGAGAGCTGTCACAGTGAGACGGCCTGGATACCGGCGGAATTCAACCACGATGGCATGTACTTCCCCATTTATAGCGGGAAGCACCAGGGAGAGTGGAACGATTGCGTGGATTGCCACACGACGCCGGGTAATTATTCTTCATTCAGTTGTATCGATTGCCATGAACACAATAATCCACAGCAACTGGCGAACGAGCATGATGAGGTTTCAGGGTATATATATGAGAGCAATGCCTGCTTTTCCTGTCATCCAACCGGAAATGGGGATTAGGGCGGACGTTGCCGGCAAAGTGAATTCCAGAACCAATACAGAAGCTTGGTCAAAATGAAAAATTATTTCAGCCTGTTGTTTTTTGCACTCATCGGGACCGCCCTTTACGGGCAGGGCCAGACGGTTTTGGAAAAAGGGGCCGTGTCTTTCGTTTCTTCCCGGAATGTGTACGTGAAATTTTCTTCCACGGAAAATATCAATATCGGAGACACCTTATTTATTCAACAAAACGGGAAGATGATCCCCGCTTTGTTGGTCAGTAACAAGTCTTCGACTTCCACGGTCTGCACCCCGCTGTTGGCGAAAAAAATGCAGTCTTCGGATGTGGTGATTGCCAGGACGACTGTAATGCCGAAAAAACCGGAAGCCGAAGACAAAAAACCGCCGGAGCCGCCGGAGCCGCCAACCGTAAAGGAAAAGGTGCCAGCTACCCGGGAGTCGAACCCGGTGGCCACGCCGGAAGAAGATGAAGGAGGAGGGCCCCTGCTCAAAGAACAGGTCAGGGGGCGGGTTTCAGTAGGTTCGTACAGCAGCCTGTCGGATTATCAAAATACGCACCGGATGCGGTATGCCTTTTTGTTTCGCGGAGACCACCTGAAGAACTCGAAATTCTCAACCGATACCTACATCACATTCCGGCATACGCTGAACGAATGGGCGCAGGTTCAGGAGAACCTGGGAAATGCCCTCAAGGTGTATGCTCTTTCAGTGAAGTACGACTTCAGTCCGGCCTCCAGCCTTTCTTTCGGAAGAAAGATCAATCCCCGGATATCGAGTGTCGGCGCCATCGACGGCTTGCAGTATGAACAAGGTGTGGGCAACTTCATCTTCGGCGCGATAGCGGGAACCCGGCCTGACTTTGCCGATTACAGCTTCAACCTGGACCTGTTGCAGGCGGGGGCCTACGCCAGTTATGTGTCGGGCGCTTCAGGCCATGTTCATCAGACGACTTTCGGTTTTCTGGAGCAGCGGAACAAATCGGAAACCGACCGCCGGTTCGTTTATTTCCAGCATATGGGAGAGCTGCTGGACAACCTGAACCTGTTCAGCTCATTTGAGATGGACCTGTATGAGAATATCAACAACCAGCCGGGTAACACCATGCGGCTGTCCAACCTGTTCGTTTCCCTGCGTTATCGTTTGTCCCGGAACTGGCGATTTTCCCTTTCTTATGACAACCGTAAAAACATCATTTATTACGAGTCCTATAAGAGTTTCATTGACCGCCTGATCGAGGATGAAACCCGGCAGGGGCTGCGATTCGGTGCCAGTTACCGCCCATTCAGTTTTGTAACAGTGGGCGCTAATGCCAGCTGGCGTTTCCAGAAAAGCGACATCAACGTGTCCCGCAACCTGAATGGTTATGTGAATTTCAGCCGCATTCCGGCACTCGATATGCGGGCGTCCCTGACGGCCAACTTCCTACAAACCAACTACCTGGAAAGCCGGATGTTCGGCGCCCGGATCTCCAAAGATATCATCAAAAAGAAACTGGACGGCGACCTGTATTACCGGATGGTCAACTATCGCTACAGCAGTAATGAGGCCATGGTCCGGCAAAACATTGCCGGGGCAAGCCTTTCTCTGGCGTTGTTGAAACAGCTGACGTTGTATGTCTATTATGAAGGAACTTTCGACACCCGCGGCCAGGCCTACCATCGATTCAATACCAGAGTTATTCAGCGGTTTTAAAGAGGCTTTTGTCTTTGTCAAAAAATTAAGATAATTTGGTCTCAGTGAATATGGCCAACAATCATCGTTTATTATGAAATTGAAGCATTTGAATATTGTACTGATCCTGCTCATCGGGCTACTGGCTGCGTCCTGCAATTCCAAACCCCGGGTAATTGAAAGTGAATCATCTGCCGGACAGGCCGATGAAGCAGGAATGAATGGGCTGCCAGGGGAACCTCTTGTCTCGGATGCCGTCCCCAAGGAGCACAAAGTAACGGTTGAGGAAGCGCTGAATACGGAAAGGTATACCTACCTCTTCGTTTCGGAGGAGGGCGAACAGTTCTGGATCGCCATTCCGAGGAGTGAAGTGAAAAAGGGAGAGGTTTGCTATTTCCGTGGCGGGATAATGAAGAAGGATTTTTTCAGTCAGGAGTTCAACCGCGTTTTTGAAACCGTGTATCTGGTGTCAGAGTTCTGGAAGGAGCCTTCCGGTGGCGGATTGGAAGGAGCTCACGCAAACCTCCAGGGAGGAGGGGCTATTCCTGACCTGGAAGTCAAAAACCTGAAAAGAGCAGAAGGGGCGATAAAACTATCGGAATTATTTTCCAATAAGGAAAAGTACAACAACCGCATGATCAAAGTAACGGGAAAGTGCGTCAAGGTAAACCCCCGGATCATGAACCGCAATTGGGTCCACCTCCGGGATGGTTCCGGCGAAGGCCTTGACCTGACCGTGACGACCATGGAAGATATCCCTTTGGGCGCAACGGTTACCATGGAAGGCATTATAGCCCTGGACAAGGATTTTGGTGCGGGGTACCGGTATGACCTGATCATGGAGGATGCCGTTCTGCAGTAATTTTTTTTCCTCGCAAAAGTGTCTCTCAAATGAATGTCCTGAAAAATGTTTTGAACCGGCTTTTCTCTACAACTGCCGCAGGCCTGTATATGATTTTGTTTGCTGTTGCTATTGGAACGGCTACATTTATAGAAAATGATTTCGGTACGAGTTCCGCCCAGAAAGTGATCTTCAAATCCTGGTGGATGGAGTTGCTGCTGCTTTTATTCGGTATTTCCATCCTCGTCAATGTATTCCGCTTCCGGCTGATCCAGCAAAAGAAATGGGCGATATTCGCTTTTCATGTTTCCATCCTTATCATCTTACTGGGGGCAGCCGTCACACGGTATACTGGGTTTGAAGGTGTGATGCACATCCGGGAGGGCGCCACTTCCAACTCTTTCCTTTCAGCGGAATCCTATCTGGTCTTTGAGGCTCTTCAGCAGGGCGAGAAATACCGCTTCGACGAGCCCGTACTCTTCGCCACGCTGGGCAACAACCACCTGAAGCGTTCCTATCTTCTGGGAGGACAGGAAGTAAACGTGGAGGTGCTGGATTTTATGCCAAACCCAGTGGAAAGCATGATCAGTGATGAGAACGGCGCTCCCGTTCTGAAGATCGTTATTGGCGGAGCAAGCGGCCGGGAAGAGTATCTTCTCAGGTACGGAGAAAAGAATATGATACGGGGGACCCTGTTCAATTTCGGAAGGGCGGAAGACCCGCAGGCCTTCAACATCAAATATGAAGACGGCAAATTGTTTTTCAACGCGTCTACGCCCTTTTCACAAACGGTGATGGCCACTCAGCAGCAGGATATGTTGCCCCCGGGGCAATACCATCCTTTGGTGTTGAGAAGCCTGTACAACAACGGCCAGGAGCGGTTCGTATTTGGAGACTTTTCTCCCAAAGCAAAGGTCGAACTGAATTCCTCCGGACAAAAAATGGCAAGCACGAGTACTGCCGGCCTCAAAATAAGGGTGAGTAGCGGAACTGATGTCCAGGAAGGTTATATTTTTGGTACACAGGGGATGGAGGGCCGCCCCCGGGCCTTTACGGTGGGCAATATCAGCTTGTCCGTTGCCTACGGCTCAAAAAGGGTGGAACTTCCCTTCGCTTTGCGCCTGAGGGATTTTATTATGGAAAAATATCCGGGCACCAACAACGCTTCCTCCTATGCGAGCGAAGTTACTTTAATTGACCCCCGTTCCAATCTTGAAAAGGATCAAAGGATTTTTATGAACAATATTTTGAACTATGACGGGTACCGCTTTTTTCAATCCTCCTTTGACCAGGATGAGTTGGGTACTTACCTAAGCGTGAACCACGACTGGTGGGGCACCTGGATCTCTTACCTCGGGTATGCGATTCTGACTTTGGGCATGGTCCTGACCTTTTTCAGTGAGCAGAGCCGTTTCCGGCAGTTGGCAAGGAATTTACAAAAGCAACGGCAAACGGGGAGGGCTGCCGCTGCTGCTTTGACCGGGCTTCTTCTGTTCTCCTATTCTCCAGCCTCAGGCGATGCCCCTCCGCCGTTCCGAATAAATGCCGTCAGCCCCCAGCATGCCGAGGAGTTCGGCTACCTCATTATTCAAGATCATAGGGGAAGGATGAAGCCGATGAACACCTTTGCCAGCGAGATCCTCAGGAAGCTTTCCCGGAAGGAATCCCTATACGGGTTGCAGGCAGAACAGATTATTTTGGGAATGGCGGCCCATCCAAAGGATTGGTATGATACGCCTTTGATCAAAATGGGCAAACATGACAAGACAAAAGAACTGATACCCATAGAGGGAAAACTGGCCTCTTACAGCGATTTCTTTGATGAAAAGGGCCAGTATAAGCTGAAAGAATACGTCCGCGAGGCCTACAATACTCCTGAAAAGGACAGAGGCGTTTTTGAAAAAGAGATGCTGAAGCTGGATGAGAAGGTAAACATTTGCAACATGGTGTTTTCGGGGAGTTTTATGACCGCCTTTCCCGTTCCCGGCGACAAGAATAACCACTGGCAATCTCCGGCAGATGCCGGCCATCAACCTGGCAATCACAACCACGGTTCCATAGCCTCGGAATTCTATGCAGATTATATACCGGCACTTCAGACGGGGTTGCACGAGAACAATTGGGCGGTAGCCGGCCGCCTGCTCGATGAGTTGATCCGGTATCAAAAGCAAAACGGCGCGGCTGTAATGCCATCAGATGGAAAAGTAAAGGCGGAATTATTGCTCAACCGCCTGAATGTATTCAGCAGGCTCGGAAAAGTCTACGCTTTGCTTGGTCTGGTATTTCTCGGCCTGCTGTTCACCTCTGTTTTTAAGCCGGGCCTCAACCTGGCCATACCTGCCAAGGCCGCATTTGGTGTTTTCCTTCTGAGTTTTGCGCTGCATGTATTTGGCCTGGGCCTGCGGTGGTATGTTTCGGGCCGGGCGCCCTGGAGCAACGGGTATGAGTCTATGATCTACATCGCCTTTACGACCGCACTGGCCGGAGTGATCTTTGGAAGGAAGTCCCTGGGGGCCCTGGCGGCTACCTGCGTGCTTGCTTCCACCATACTGATGGTAGCGGGGTTGAGCTGGCTCGACCCGGAGATCACGCCCCTGGTCCCGGTTTTAAAGTCCTACTGGCTCACCATCCACGTATCGCTGGAGGCCGGCAGCTATGGCTTTTTAATGCTGGGAGCGCTCATCGGGGTGTTGAACCTGATCTTCATGATATTCAGAAACCAGAAGAATGCAACAAACGTCAACCGCATCATCAAGGAAATGACCCAGATCAGTGAGATGACGCTCATCGGCGGATTGTTTATGGTCAGCATCGGCACTTATCTGGGAGGCGTATGGGCCAACGAGTCCTGGGGCCGGTATTGGGGCTGGGACGCGAAGGAAACATGGGCGCTGGTCACGGTTCTTGTCTATGCTTTTATTCTCCACATGCGGTTTATTCCAGGGCTGAGAGGGGCTTATGCATTTAATGTCGCTTCTCTATTCGGATGGGCTTCGGTGCTCATGACCTATTTCGGGGTCAATTATTACCTTTCCGGCTTACATTCCTACGCTGCAGGCGACCCCGTTCCGATCCCCCCATTTGTCTATTATGCAGTTGCCATTCTAACTGCGATCAGCCTGCTGGCCTTCTGGCGCAACCGGCAGTACCAGAAAGCGGCATGAGCCCCCCGGTGTTGGGAAGAAGCGCCTAGGCGCTCGTCCATCAATTGAGGGAGGGCAAAATGCTGAGCTTAATCAATGGGATACCTGTAGCCAGGCTTAATAAACAAAATTAACCAATCGGAAATACCCGTTTCCCGCAGGAAAAAAAGCGAGGCCAAAAGTTGGGTAAACCAGCTTTTGGCCCCTTAATCCTTGCCGGTTGCGTTTGTGTTTCTAACTTTTCACCGCCAGCACCACCACCGAAAAAGGCGGCAGGTCCAGCTCGATCGTATTGCCGCTGCGCTTGAATTGCCGGAATTCCGAGGGTTTCACCTTGTCCGGCTGGTCAAAAGTATTGTGATCCTGAACGCTCCCTGATCTTAGGATCTGCCCTTCCGCGGCCGTGACAGGCATTCCCCGCAGTTCCACCGAAACGGTCCTGGTTTCCTTAGAATCGATGTTGGCGATGGATATGTGGACCACCCCTCCATTATCTTTCGAGGCGGAAACAGAAAGGGCCGGAAGTGTTTGCTCCCCTGAGCGATAATCGCAATTCACCAGGGACACCGGCAGCAGGAGGGCATCCTGATGGACGTTGTACATTTTCATCACATGATAAGTGGGGGTTAACAGCATTTTCTCCTCATTAGTGAGGATGACGGCCTGCAACACATTGATGGTTTGTGCCAGGTTGGCCATGCGTACTCTGTCACAGTGGTTGTTGAAAATATTGAGGGTGGTTGCTGCGATCATGGCGTCCCGCATAGTATTTTGCTGGTAAAGGAACCCCGGGTTAGTGCCGGGTTCCACATCGTACCAGCCGCCCCATTCGTCTACCACCAGGGCGATTTTCTTTTCGGGGTCGTACTTGTCCATTATGGTGGAGTGCCTTTGGATCAGTTCATCCATGTTCAGCGCTCGCTTCATGATGGTGAAATATTGTTGCTCATCGAACTGCGAGGCAGAGCCTTTTTTATTCCAGTCAATGACTGAATAATGGTGCAATGCCAGGGCGTCGACCATTCGGTTGGGAATGTCCCGCATCAGTACTTCTGTCCAGTTGTAATCATTGGAACTGGCTCCGGAGGCTATCCTGTACATTCCGCTGGAGTTGGTCCAGTCACTCATGAAGGTGGCGTATTGGCGGTAGATGTTGGCATAGTACTCTGCAGTCATATTGCCCCCGCATCCCCAGGCCTCATTGCCGACGCCCCAGAATTTAACCTGCCAGGGTTTTTCCCTGCCGTTCTCCTTTCTCAGGTTCGCCATTGGGCTTATTCCCTCATGGTTGACGTATTGTATCCAGTCGGCCAGTTCCTGAACTGTTCCGCTGCCGACGTTGGCAGACAGGTAGGGTTCTGCCTCCAGCAATTCGCACATGTTCAGGAATTCGTGTGTTCCGAAACTGTTGTCTTCTGTGACCCCCCCCCACCAGGTGTTTACGATGGTGGGGCGCTCCGGTTTGGGGCCTATGCCGTCTTTCCAGTGATATGTATCGGCAAAGCAGCCGCCCGGCCAGCGAAGGTTAGGGATCTTGAGTTCCCTGAGGGCCTCAATTACATCAGTACGGACGCCATTCTTGTTGGGGATCACCTTATTGTCTTCTCCTACATAGAATCCGCCATAGATGCAACGCCCCAGGTGTTCGGAGAAATGGCCGTAGATGTGGCGGCTGATGGTGTCTCTGCCCTGGTCGGCGTTGATAACTATTGTGCCACAAGAAGTAGATTGTGCAGATATGGATTGGAGGAAAACAAATAGTAAAGCAATAAAGGATATCGTTTTGGCAGGTCGCATATAAATTGATGTTTGATGGTTGCTGGTACATGGCGTGGCATAACGTTGCCAAAGTTGGCATTATGCAATTAGCTTTGTTGCGGAACGAAAGATAGCAAAAAATGTATTGTTTTAAACCATCGCATTACCCCTGCAAAAAATAATCCGCATGGGCAATAGATGTCAGTTGCTGCCCATTTAGCTTGGTACAAAGTGCCTTCACTTTGCCCGTCTGATCCAAAAAGGGCCCATGGTAAACCAGAGCAGCATCCCTGCTGCCATGAGTACTTTGTTGGTTTGAGTGGAAATGGCTCCCGCGAATACAAGGACGGATGGGATAAGGGTGAGCGCGAGCCCACTGAGGGCGAGTATGCCGACCAGAATTCTTTTCATGACAGGCCAGGTTTTTCAATTTTAGATTGTTGGAACAGGAAGCTCAGGCCGAGGTATAATGCCACGGCCACGAACCAGCCGGGAAGGCCGAGAAAGAAGATCTCCACTCCGAAGGAAAAGTTGATGAACAGGCAAGCCGCCAGGGTGAAAACCCACGTGCCGGCTGCCGCCCAGTTGATCTTCAGGCCAGCCTTTTCGGCATACTCACTTTTCAGGCCCAGTTTCGGAAGCAGGTAAAAATCGATGAAGATAATGGCTCCCATAGGCATCAGCACCAGGCCGTAAAGAGCGACGAAGTCAAGAAGCCGCATCACGAGCGCCGGAAAGCAGGCGGCGGTAGTGGTGGCCAGGCCGACAATCAAAGTTACTTTCCACGTTTTGGAATGGGGAATGATAGCCTGCACTGCCAGCCCCGCACGGTAGATGGTAGGGTTGGCTGTCGTCAAACCGGCGATTATCACGCAAAAGGCGCCGGTGATGCCAGCGGCATAGTAGGCAATAGGACCGGGTGCGAATTCCAGGCTGTTCTGGCTTTTTTGCAGAAAAACGGCATACAGTATTCCGGAAGCCAACCAGGCGAAATAATGGCCGACGTACATGCCGCCGGCAGAAGTGAACCCTGCTTTCCAGCTCCGGGCGTACCGGAAGATAGACAGATCCGCCATCCCGATGTGCATAGCCATATTGCAGAACCACGCAAAGAACATCACATG
Source organism: Lewinellaceae bacterium (assembly GCA_020636405.1). Lineage (GTDB taxonomy): Bacteria > Bacteroidota > Bacteroidia > Chitinophagales > Saprospiraceae > JACJXW01. The sequence continues at coordinate 3,125,269 of JACJXW010000004.1, forward strand.
CCAGAACGTAAACTTGGACTGCCCTGCCAGCGGAACGCCGGTCCAGATCTTGGATTCCGCTGCCGGCCAGAAGTCTGCGATGCTGGTTACTCCCAGTTCAGGCAAAACGGCAATGGCGGCAGCCAGGAAGACGAGGATCATCCAGGGGGAGGCGATATTGGCAAACCGGGAAACCTGCTCATAACCAAGAGTGGCGACCAGGGTGGTTACCGATCCTACGCCCAGCACGATCAAGATCCAGGAGAAGTGGCCGGGCAGCCAGTCTGTCAGCTTTGCCAAAGGAATATCGAAGGGGATGCCCACCGCCGTAGCGGAAACGGCGATCATCGATCCGGCCAGGAAGCAGAACATCAGAGCGTTGACGAGGTTGTAGCCTATGGTGAGGTTTTTACCACAGATCTTTTCGAGTTTATAGTACAGGGTGATGCGTTCCTTTACCGCAATAGGGGCACACAGGAATGCCCAGCTAAGCACTGCCAGCAGGTTGCCTGCGAAAAGGCCAAGGACAAGGTCGCCGGCGCTGGCCCCGTGGGCGACAAACAGCGGGCCAATGACGAATTCGGTCCCGGCGGTATGCTCTCCGGCATACATGCCCAGAAAACTCCGCCAGCTCTTGTGCCTGGAGGCAGGAACAGGTTCTTTTTCAAATTCCTGTACACTTTCCAGGCGGGCGGTCAGTTTGTCGAGTATCATTTAATTTTGGTTTTTCTGTTTGTCCAGCCGGCTATGCCCTGGTTCCCAAAAAAATGGTCAAACTCCGTGCTCCCTGTGCGCCGATGACAAGAGACTGCTCGATGTCGGCCGTTTTGGAAGGGCCGGCGATAAAGAGCCCGAAGCCCGATTGGTCTATTGGTATCTGTCGATAGGCCTGGTGCATGTCGGAAACGATGTCATCCTCATTCAGCAGGAGGATTAAATGCTGGGTAATGAAGGGCAGTACCCGGTGCCCGCAGTCCTCTTCGGTTACCCAAACCGCTCCATTTTCCGCAACCCCCAGTTGCCCTCTGATAACGGCAACATCTACCGTTTCCAGCTCCGCAGGAGACTGCACCTGCTCGAGCGCTACATTGGAATCCACTTCCGGGATGAGGGAGGCGATCCTTTCTGCCCCGGGGAAGAGCTTCGGGAGCATAGTATTCAGTTCCGATAAGCCGGACACCTGAACTATGCGGCCTCCGCCTGTTTCCACCATTGCGGAAAAGGCCTCGACGGGAGCAGTATCGGCCTCCCGGAAAAGAGGAATATCCGGCAACGGAGCCCCGGAAGGCTTGTTGTTGCGGATAGCAGTGAGTATTTTGTTTTTGCTCATTTTCAGGATTTTTCCCTTTTGCGGTACCACTCCCCAAAGCTCTCCTTCGGTGGTTCGGGCAATTCTCTGTCCTTGCCCCATTCGTTGAGGCGGTTGTAGAGAAATGGGCGGGGCAGCCGCATCATCGCCCACCGTGTTAACTTACCGATGACATTATACCATGCCGGCTTGCTCAGTACCCTGCCTGCCCACTTCATGCTCTGTCTCTTGTCTGTTGGCAGATGGCCTTCTTCGGCGATGATCTGCCGCCAGCGGTAGAGCTGCTCGTGGATGTCGATCTTCACAGGACATACGTCGGAGCAGGATCCGCAAAGCGTAGAAGCAAAGGGCAGTCCGCTGTATTTTTTCAGGTCGATGCCGGGGGTCAATATAGAGCCGATAGGGCCGGGGATCGTATACCCATAGCTGTGTCCGCCGCTGCGGCGGTAGATAGGGCAGGTGTTCATGCAGGCGCCGCAACGGATGCATTTTAGCGAATTGCGGAAGGCGGCCCTTCCCAACTGGGCCGTTCGCCCGTTATCGACGATGACGATGTGCATCTCTCCGCCCGCTTTCGGGCGATGGTAATGGGAGGTATAGATGGTAATGGGTTGCCCCGTGGCGCTGCGCGCCAGCAGGCGGGTGAAAATGCCCAGGTGTTCGGCTTTGGGCAGGATCTTTTCAATACCCATGCAGTGGATCTGCACCGGCGCCAGATGAACACCCATATCGGCATTGCCCTCGTTGGTACAGACCACCACGCCGCCCGTCTCGGCAATGGCAAAGTTGACGCCTGTAATGGCGGCGCCGGCGGCAAGGAATTTTTGCCTCAAATGCTGGCGTGCCGCCTCGGTAAGGTATTTGGGGTCGGACGCCCCCTTTTCCGTGTGGAGCTTTTCATGGAATAGCTCCCCAACCTCCTCCTTCTTCAGGTGAATGGCCGGCATGACGATGTGGCTGGGTGGCTCTTCCTTCAGCTGAATGATCCGCTCTCCGAGATCCGTGTCCACTACCTCAATTCCTCTTTTGATCAGGTATTCATTGAGGTGGCATTCTTCCGTCAGCATGGACTTACTCTTGACCAGGTTTCGGGCCTGATGCTTTTCCAGAATGCCATAGACGATGCGGTTGTGCTCCTCCGCATCGGCCGCCCAGTGAACCTGGACGCCGTTTCGGCGGGCGTTGGCCTCAAATTGTTCGAGATACCCATCGAGGTTGGACAGGACATTATCCTTGACTTGCGAGGCCAACTCCCTTAATTGTTCCCATTCTCCGATACTATGGGAGGCTTTATCCCTTTTGGAACGTACAAACCACAAAGCCTCGTCGTGCCAGTCCGTCCGGCTTTCATTGCGGATGAATTCGGCGGCCTTCTGTGCGTGTTCTTTCATGGCTGTGTCCCGTTTAGGATTTCCGCGATATGCTTCACCTTGATCTTTTTTTTCTGCCTCCGAATGATGCCCTCCAGGTGCATCAGACACGACATATCGCCGGCGGTGACGACTTCCACTCCTTTGTTTTCATGGTCGGCAATACGGTCTTTGCCCATTTTGACGGAGATGGCCGGCTCGTTAATGGCGAAAGTGCCTCCGAAGCCGCAGCACTCATCGGGCCTGCTCGGCTCCACCAACTCGATACCGTCGACCATACGCAGCAGGGTATCCAGTTTTGAGCTTTTTTCAAGGGCTCTTTCCGACCCCTGCCCCAGGCGCAGCCCTCTCAATCCGTGGCAGCTTTGGTGCAGGCCTACTTTGTAGGGAAACCGGCTATCCAGGGATTCGACCTTCAGGATGTCAAGGAGGAACTCGCTGAGATCCAGGACATTGTCGCGGATTTTTTTTACTTCTTCCGTTTGCTCGACGATGTCGTAGTGGTTACGGACATGGTAGGCGCAGCTGCCGGAAGGGGTTACTACATGGTCAAAGGCATGGAATAACTGTACGAAGTGATGGTAAGCCGCTACGGCGTCCCGTTCACAACCCGAGTTGGCCATGGGTTGCCCGCAGCAGGTTTGGCCGGTGGGATACACTACCTGACAACCCAGTTTTTCCAGCAATTCCAGGGTGGCGATGCCCACCTGAGGATAGAACTGATCGATGTAACAGGGAATGAATAAACCTACTTTCACTGATGAACGGTTTTTTGTTTCTGTAAAGAAAAGTTTTTTAACAGAAAATCCGGCTCTAAAGCACGGTTATATACGGCCATGGCCGCACCCAGAGCCGAGCCGAGCGGAGCTTCTGTTTTGATCAGTTCGCATTCTTTTAAGGATTTTGCCAGGAGTATTAAAAATAGTTCATTGTCAACGAAACCGCCGTCGATGAAGATGCGCTTAATATCAGTGTTCCCCCGGGCCAGGTGCAGCGTGGCAACCTGCAGTTCAGCCAGTTCCCTGATCAGTTGATGATAAGCCTCCTCGTAGGAAGAAAAAATACGGAGGTTGGTTTGGCCGCCGGCCTTCTTCGCCTGTCCTGGCATGTTGATGCTTTCCCATTGAAATACCGGTTCTGTAATCCTTTCCAGGTGGGCCAGCATTTCGAGGTCGGGTTTGACTTGCCGGTGGCTTTCAATGGGGCGCTGAAAGTGGTCTGCCAGTTTTTTGATCCAGATCTTGTATTCGTTGCCGAGGAAAAGGCGGGCGGCCCGAACCGGTAGCCCGTCCACTCGGAGGTAGTTTAGACAATCCCTTTGAAGGTCCTGAACGCTTAGATTTTCCTGGCTGTAGGGGTTAAGGGTAATGCTCCAGGTGCCGGTGGACAGGAGCAGGAAGGGCTCGGCATTGGCGATGATATAGGGCAACAGCGCGGAGGAGCTGTCGTGGATGCCCACTCCGGCCTTTATCGGTTTTCCTTCAAAATTGATTTCAAAAGCAGCGGTGGTGGGATAAATAGGGGGGAGTCGCCGGCCGATATCTTCCTGGTAGGCCCAGCGGTGATAGTCTTTTTCCCGGAAGTTCCAGAGCCCTGTATGGCAGCCTATGCTGGTGTATTCGCTGGCGAACTTTCCGGTGAAGAGATAAGAACAGTACTGGGGGAGGTGCAGCGACCGGTGAATACGCTTAAAGACATCGGGCCGCCGGTGCTTGATCCAGTACAACTGCAGCCCTGAATTGAGCATGCCCATAACCGGGGAGGCGGTTTGGGTGGCCCATTCATCAGCGGGCCCGTATAGCTCAAGGAATTCTGCAAGGAGTTCCTCCGGGAAAGGCTTGAGGTAGTTGTATAAAGGGGTAACCGGCTTGCCTTTATTATCGAGGTGGACAAAGGATGCGCCGTATGTGGAGAAATTGAGGCGTTGAATGTCAAACTCAGGGCGTGCGCAGGCTTCCCGAAAGGTGGCCTGCATCCAATCGGCCAGCTGTTCCAGGTTCTCGCAGGGAAAGCCATCTTCATCCTGGCTTTCCTCCAGGCGGGTATAAGAACGGTAGGCCTCTTTGAATTGCTCGTCAAAAAGGAAAAACTTCTTATTGGTCTTGCCGATATCGAAGATGGCGGTATGGGCCATTAGCGTCTGGTAGGTTTATTTTACGTTCAAGATAAAGAAGTAACGGCTTATAGGCCAGTAGCCACCGTCTTCTTTCCCCTTTCCCGGATCAGTTGCTTTCTTATTTCCAGTTCGCGGAATAAAGATAGAGGCTCCAGTGCAGCTCCGCTTTGCAGCCGGGCTTCCCTAAGCAAAGGCCGCACATCCGTCCGGAAGGCATCCTGAAGGATCTCCTGGGCGCGGGTAGCGTCATTATCGGCCCGGGCCTCTTCCAGTGCGTTGCTGTCAACCAGCAGGGCCTGGGCATAGGCCAGGCGTATGGCCTCCAGGCTTTGAAGGAGGTCTTCCAGTGGATCTTTCACATTGTGGCTGGCGTCGATCATCCAGGCGAGGGGCGGATTATCAGCTGTATTGTTGTCCATGCCATAAACCAGCTCATTGAAGATCAGGAAAAGCTGGTAGGGCTTGATGCTGCCCACCGTCAGGTCGTCATCGCCGTATTTGCTGTCGTTGAAGTGAAAGCCTCCCAGTTTGCCCTTCATCATCAGAGTGGCTACGATCTGTTCGATATTGGCATTGGGCAGGTGGTGGCCCAGGTCGACCAGGGTATAGGCCTTTTCGCCGCATTCTGTGGCCAGCAGGTAGGAGGTGCCCCAGTCCTGGATCACGGTACTGTAGAAATTCGGCTCATAGGGCTTGTATTCAATATACATTTTCCAATCTTCAGGCAGGTGGGCGTAGATGGTTTTCAGGCTGTCTATGGTACGCAGCAGCGCCCCCCGAAGGTTGGTTTGGCCCGGAAAGGAAGCGCCGTCCGCCAGCCATACCGTAATACTTTTGGAGCCCAGTTCATCGCCGGTGCGGATCACTTCCAGGTTGTGCTGAACGGCCTGTGTGCGGACGGCGGCATCGGTGTGGCAAAGCGAGCCGAACTTATAGCTGTGTTTTTGTCCGGGCTGATCCTGAAAGGTATTGGAATTGACCGCGTCGAAGGCGATCCCGAGGGAAGCTGCCTGTTCCCGGATAGCGGAAGCATCTTGGGGAATGTCCCAGGGAATGTGGAGGGAAATGGCCCCGGCAGAGCGGGTGAGCGTATGCAGCAGGCCGATATCGTCGATCTTCTGCTCCAGGCTGCCGGGTTCCCCACCGGTAGAGAAGCGGCCGAAGCGGGTGCCTCCTGCGCCTAGCGCCCAGCTTGGAATGGCAACCTGCAGTCCGGCGAGTTGTTCCGTTATTTTAGTAGCATCAATTCCCTTTCTGCCAAGTTGCTGTTGAAGAAAGGCGTAGCCCTCCTGGTGGTTTTCCAGATAATGTTTGTTGTGATCTGCGACCTGATCTGCATTTATCTTCATCGTCCTGTTGATTTAAAGTTGGCGGGACGTCATTGGATGCCGCCACAGCCTCTTAAATATTTCTGTCCACCTGCTTACCAGGCGTTGTGCCCGGTTTAGCGCACAAAGGCGCCGGCTATTCCTCCGTCCACATTAATGATGTTTCCGGTGCTTTTATTCAGGATGGCCACCAGAGCGAATACGCCATTAGCGATATCCTCGGGAAGAATGATCTCATTCAGCAGGTTGCGTTTGGCGTAATGGGCGGGCAGGTCTTCCACCTTGATCCCGTAGGCCTTAGCCCGGCCTTCTGCCCATTCGCCTTCCCATATTTTGCTGCCGACGATGACCCCATCGGGGTTGATGGTATTGACTCGGATCTTCTCTTTGCCCAGTTCTGCCGCCAGCAAGCGGCCCATGTGTTGCTGAGCGGCCTTTGCTGTGCCGTATGCAATATTGTTGGGCCCGGCAACCAGTCCATTTTTGCTGGCGATGTTGACCACATCACCCCCGAAACCCTGCTTCCGCATGACCTCCACACCTGTCCGCACCATCAGGAATTGGCCTTTGGACAATACATCCTGAAGCAGGTTCCAGTCGTCCAGAGTGGTGTCTTCCAGCGATTTGGAGATGGCCAACCCGGCGCTGTGGACTATGATATCGACCCCCCCGAATTCGAGGCATGTTTTTTCAAAAGCTTTTTCTACCGACCGGGTGTTGGTAACGTCACATAGGGTGTAAGCAGACACATCCCGGGCAAAGGTGTCGTTGGCTGTTTTGAGCCTCTCTTCTGCAATATCGGCCAGCACTACATTCGCTCCATTAGCCGCCAGCTTATCAGCGATAGCCTTACCGATACCGCCTCCGGCCCCGGTAATGATGGCTACCCGCCGGGAGAGGGCCTTTTCCGGGGGCTGTCGTTGGAGCTTGGCTTCCTCCAGCAGCCAGTATTCGATGTTGAAGGCTTCCTGGCGCGGCAGGGCGGTGTATTCGGATATGGCCTCCGCCCCGCGCATCACATTGATGGCGTTGATGTAGAACTCGCTGGCCACCCGTGCGGTCTGCTTGTCTTTCGAAAAAGTGAACATTCCCACACCCGGGTAGAGGATAACTACCGGATTAGGGTCGCGCATGGCTGGGCTGTCCGGATGTTTACAGCGCTCATAGTATTCGGTGTATTCTTTGCGGTATTGTTCGAATTGCGGTTCGATCTGTTCTTTTACCGCCTGGTGGTCCGACATATTCTGGCCGGCAGGCAGGTTCAGCACCAGGGGCATGATCTTGGTGCGCAGGAAGTGGTCCGGGCAGGAAGTGCCCAGCGGCGCCAGCCTGGGGAGGTCTTTGCTGTTAATGAATTCCAGCACCCGGCTGTCATCCGTGAAATGGCCGATCATCCTGTTGTAGCTCGAGCAGAGGCCTCGCAGTATAGGCGCGATCTGTGCCGCCTGGCTTTTCCGCTGCGGGGCGGAGAGGCTCTGGCGTATCTGCCCGCCGAAGACAGGCCGCTTTTTTCCCAGGTTTTTTTCAATGTATTGTGAGGCCTGTTCAATTACTTCCAGGCTGTTGATGTAACATTCATAAGAGGTGTCTCCCCAGGTAAACACCCCATGGCTTCCCAGTACGATACCGCGGATGCCGGGGTTTTCTGTCAGGCACTGTTCCAATTGGAGCCCCAGGTCAAAGCCAGGGCGTTGCCAGGGCACCCAGCCCATGGTGTCTCCCCATATCTCCCGGGTGATCTTTTGGCTGTCTTTTGCCGCTGCTACAGCGATCAGTGCATCAGGGTGCAGGTGGTCGATATGTCTAAAGGGCAGTAAGCCGTGTAATGGCGTATCGATGGATGGAGCGCGGCTGTCGAGGTCGAAGATACAGTGGTTGAATAAGGCTACCATCTCATCTTCGTGTTCCAGTCCGCGGTAAACCTGCTTCAGGGAATGCAACCGGCTAGTATACAGGCCGGCGATCCCTCCGCGGGTGAGCGTTCCGAGGTCACCCCCTGAACCTTTGACCCACATAACTTCCACCTCTTTGCCGGACAGGGGATCCCTTTCCATGGCCTTACAGCTGGTATTGCCGCCACCGTAGTTGGTGATGCGAAGGTCCGCGCCCAATATGTTGGATCTGTAGAGAAAGAGCCCTATCTCATCTCCTTCCAGTTCTGCCGCTTTTTTTTCGTCCCACAAATAGTTGACATGTTTAAAGGCTTGAACTTTCATGACGATCGATTTTGTGTTTGATTTTACAGGAGGCTACCAAATCTAGTTTAAAGTTTTGGGACTTCTATTCTGTACTATGCTGTCTGGGCCGAAAATTTCAGCGGAATAATTCCATACGCGATTATCCTGATCGCAATTCAATTTGCTAACTTTAGCGAAATAACTCAAGGCGTTACTATCCCGCATCTGTCTCCGGCGGGCCAAGTATTGCCTTCGCCTGGCGAAGCCTGCAAACAGGAACCGTCTTCGGCAGGCATAGGCAGATGGCAAGTCCATGGAGCGCTGGGGTTTAACGGCGCTCAAAAAGTACCCACATGACTAGATTTCCCCTTAGCCTGCTTTTTTCGTTTTTCATTTTATACACGATGAACATAAGCCTGTCTGCGCAAAATCTGGACAGCGGGCCTCAAGTGTTGTCCTTTTTTTCAGACGTGGACGATACGGAACAGCCCTATGGCCTGTATGTTCCGGAGGATTACGACGCTGGGAAAAAGTATCCCCTCGTAGTGATGTTGCACGGAGCGGGTTCTAACCACCGCCTGGCCCTCAGGCGGGTGTTCGGCCAGACCAACCGGGATGGCGAAACGGATGTCGAAGCCAGCCGCTACTTCCCCCGGTGGGAAAACCGGGAATACTTCGTCGCTTCACCCCGGGCCCGTGGTACGATGGGGTATCAGGGCGTTGCGGAGAAGGATGTACTGGATATGTTAGCCGATGTAAAAAGGCGCTTCTCTATTGATGAGGATCGAATCTACCTCACCGGCCTGTCTATGGGAGGAGGGGGTACCCTCTGGATCGGCCTGAGTTATCCGGATATTTGGGCCGCTATTGCTCCGGTATGTCCGGCGGCGCCGGCAGAAGCTTTGGCCCGCGCCGGAAATGCTCTTAATATTCCGGTTCACATCCATCAGGGAGGCGCTGACCCGGTGGTAGTACCGGAAGGAGTGAGAGCATGGGTGAAAAACCTGAAGAAACAGGGCGTGGAAGTGGAATACAGGGAATACCCTGGCGTGGGGCACGACAGCTGGGCCAACGCCTATGGGAAGGAAGCCATCTTTGACTGGTTCGGCCAATATAAACGCAACCCATTCCCCACCCGGGTAAAGTTCGCTACGGATCAGTACAAGCACAATAAAGCCTACTGGATCACTTTTGACGCTTTCACCCCGGGAACCCTGGCGCAGGTAGACGCTAAATTTTCCGGCGGGAATAAACTCAAGATTAATACGGAAAACCTAAGGGTATTTACCCTGCAATTGGAAGGACACGCTCTGTTCAATAAAGAGCTACCTTTAAGTGTAACTATTGACGGAGGTACCCTGGAAGTGACAGTTGACAAAACCGTAACTTTCCTCAAAACGGCGAATGGGTGGGAGAGTGGTGACTTTTATCCGCCGGCGCTCTCGAAACGGAAGGGGGTTGAAGGCCCGATGATGGATGTAGTCTCCACCCGCCACATTTACGTATACGGCACCGGAGGCAACCCTTCTGAATCCGAACTGGCGCGCCGCCGGCAGCAGGCGGAGAAGGCTGCCGAGTGGTCCCTTTATCGCGGAGAATTCCTCGGGCGTGTCATGGTTTTTCCCCGCATTTTAAGTGACCGGGAGGTGCGGCCGTCCGACCTGCAGGAAGCGAACCTCATCCTCTTTGGCGATAAAACCACGAATTCCCTCATTGAGCGCTACAGCAGTTTTCTGCCTCTCCACCTGAACGACGCCTCCGGCGACTTCGGCCTGGCCTATGTTTTTCCGATCGGCAATCGTTATGTGCTCATCAATTCGGGACGCTCCATTCTGGACGCTCCGGAATCGGATAAACAGATTACTGGGTTGTCGCGCATCGTTTCTGTTCCCATCCTCTATGCCCTTGGTAAGTTTGAGGATTACGTTCTTTTCAGCCGGGAAGAAGTGGTTGCCCATGGGCGGTTTGATGATCAGTGGCAATTGCCGGAAGATGCCGTTGCCCGGATGAAGGAAACCGGAGTCGTGACAATGCCATAGAAATTTGAAAATGTAGATCCAAAAAACAGTTATTCAATTTTAATTATGAATGCCTTGCGTCAAATCATCAGTGCCGTCGCCTTAATGGCCTTCTTTTTACCCCATCTGTCTGCCCAGGAAGAAGTGCTCCTATATCCACAGGGAGCGCCAGGGGCCCTGGGACAGGAGGCCAAAGATAAACCCTCCTTGTTTATCTATCTTTCTGATGCGGAAAAAGCCACCGGCGCCGCCGTCATGATCTGCCCCGGAGGCGGCTATGGTAATCTGGCAGTGGAAAAGGAAGGAACAAAGATTGCCGAGTGGTTCAATTCCCTGGGCGTCCATGCCTTCGTCCTCAAATATCGCCTGGGTAATCCGGAGGGGACGGAATACCAGCACCCTGCTATGCTCAATGATGCCAGGCGAGGCCTGCGGATCATCCGTTCCGGCGCAGAGCAATGGGGCCTGGACCCCAACAAGGTAGGAGTCATGGGCTTTTCCGCCGGCGGCCACCTGGCTTCCAGCCTGGGGACCCACTTCGACGACGGTGACCCGGAGGCGGAAGACCCAGTGGAGCGCATCAGTTGCCTGCCCAATTTTATGGTCCTGGCCTACCCGGTCATTTCTCTGAATACAAAATACGTGCATGCCGGATCCCGCCGCAATCTGCTGGGAGCTACGCCCCGGATGGAAGCGGTCAATGCCTTGTCGAATGAAACTCAGGTGAAACCGCTGACGCCTCCCACTTTCCTATTCCATACGGACGAGGATACCGCAGTGCCTCCTGAGAATAGCATTCTTTTCTATCTGGCGCTAAGAGAGGCCGGCATCCCCGCCGAGCTTCATATTTATGAGAAAGGCCGGCACGGCGTCGGCTTTGCTCCGGACGACCCTGCACTGTCCACCTGGAAGGACAGGCTGGCCGATTGGCTGAAAAACAGGGGCGTTGTGGCGCCGTGAATCCATCATTACAAACGCTGTGGGAATAGGCGAAGGTTGGTTTCAGGGCCTTCGAGTGCAGCGTAGTTTATCGCGATGATACATTCCTTATAAGCGCTTCGCCCTCGGTTCCAGGTCCGTCAGTTCGGCAATCCTGACCGGCTCACCGGACTCGATGCTCTTACGTGCCGCTATGCCGATAAGGATCGACATGGCCCCGTCGCGCACACCGGCCGTGTGCCTCAGCGGGTCAGGGTTTTCCGGATGAAGGAAGATCTTATCCTGCAGGCGTTCGTCCCCGCCACCATGGCCTTTGCGGTCATAGGACACCAGGTTGGTTTCGTAGTCCTTCCAGTTGCGGTGGACGATAATGGGCTTGGATTCCAGCTCCTTTTCATCGGACTGATCCATCTCCAGGGCATGCAAATCGGCCTGGCTGACTTCGGTTTTTTCCATCCAGGGAATGTCCTGCCAGGCCTCGATCCGTCCTTCCGTACCGTTGAAAGCAATGCGCCAGCCTTCGAAAGGGGAGTAGGTGGTAAGGGAATAATTGGCCACTACATCATTGGCATATTTCACCTGGGCCGACATTTTATCGTAGATGTTGATCTCGTCGCGGAACAGGCAATTATCCCGGATGTAACCGTCATGGTGTTCATTCTTTACATAGAGGTTCATCAGGTGTTCGTCCTTGGTGATGTCCCAGTAAAACTTACACTCCGCTTTATGAGGGCAGGTACGGCATTTGTCGCCCCGGAAGGGCCCGTTGCTACCATAGTGTTCGAGAGCGCCGTAGGCGAACACCTCTTTGGGGTCGGAATCGAGCCACCAATTGAGCAGGTCAAAATGGTGGGTAGCCTTATGGACCCAAAGCGTACCGCCGTATTGTCTTAGCCCGTGCCAGCGGCGGAAATAGGAAGCACCGTGGTAAGTGTTGAGGTACCAGTGGAAATCAACGGAAGTCACCTTGCCTATGGCATTGTTGGCAAGTAATTCTTTGATCCTGGTCGTATAGGGGCTCCAGCGGTAATTGAAGCCGACGATCAGGTTCTTACTGGAACGCCGTTCGGCATCCAGGATGGACTGGCACTTGTTTTCGTCCGTTGTCAGCGGTTTTTCAGTCAGGACATCGCAACCGGAATCCAATCCTTTGATGATAAACTCGTGGTGGGTGCTGTCTTTGGTAGTTACGATCAACAGGTCGGGGTGGGTTTGGGCCAGCATCTCATCGAAATTTGTAAAGGTGGGGCAACTTACGCCCATATAGGAAGTGGCAAATGCCAGCCTGCCCGGGTTGATATCACTCAGCCCGACAAATTCGAGCAGGCTCGAATATTCGTCCACCAGCCGTTTTCCCCAGAAGCCGGTCCCGCGAATGCCGACACCTACCATTGCCACTTTTAGCTTTCTGTTGCCCAGGTTGAAACTGAAGGCGGAGGCGGGAAAAAGGCCGCCGGCGGCCAGCATGCTAATGGAGGCCAGAAACTTTCTTCGAGAGGTAGATTCTTGCATAATGAAATTTTTTACTCGGCAGAAGAAGTTATTTACCGTTCACAATAAGTTGATCCTTACTTATCGGGCCAAAATATAGGTTTCACCAGGCTTTGTCATCAGGTCGAACATATAAGCCTGCCCTGGCTGGTGTTCAGGAACTTCAGCCTGTGGCGAAATAATTGGCATTGGGGTATCTTCAACCTGATAGAAAGGATTCGGATTGGCGCCTTCTGACGGGATCAGGCTGCCTTCTCCCTTTAAATTCAGTGGGTTGGGCAACCGCAACCGGCAGATGCCGCCAAGGCCGGATCGGATCTTTACCTGGGTGATCGCTCCATCCTGCCATTCCATTGATTCTATTGCAAAACCACCTCTGGCCTGCAAGCCCTCCACTTTACCATCCGGCCAGGCATCGGGAAGCGCAGGCAGGAGATGGACGGCCCCGTCATGGCTTTGCAGTAGCATCTCGGCAATGCCTGCCGTACAACCAAAATTGCCGTCAATCTGAAATGGAGGATGGGCGTCCAACAGGTTCGGGTAGGTCCCTCCGCCACCGGAATCCCCGGCCGGAGAAAGCTGGTCGGTGATCAGGGAAAAGGCATGGTTGCCATCGAGCAGCCTGGCCCACAGGCATACTTTCCACCCCATAGACCAACCGGTGGATACATCTCCGCGGTAGAGTAGGGAAGTCCGGGCAGCGTCGAACAATTCAGGAGTGCGGTAAGGCGAGATCTGATTACCAGGGTAAAGTCCATACAGGTGAGAGACATGGCGGTGTTTGTCCTCCGGATTATCCCAGTCGTACATCCATTCCTGTAGCTGGCCGTATCTGCCTATCTGCATGGGAGCGAGCCGCTTCGCTGTTTTCAGCAAAGTATCGGCAAATGCCTGATCCATTTCAAGCAGGCCCGCTGCCCGGGCCGTGTTGTGGAACAGTTCGAATACGAGCTGGTTGTCCATGGTAGCTCCGGCGGTGATCGATGCGGTTTGGTTCTCCCCGTAGTGGTAGATGTTTTCCGGAGAGACGGAAGGCGCCACCACCAGCCATTTATTTTCAGGCTCCTCCTGAAGCACATCCACGAAAAACTGGCAGGCGCCTTTTAAAACAGGGAAAAATTCCTTTAAAAAATCTTCATTGCCGGAATAGAGGTAATGTTCCCAGAGCTGCCGGTTGAGCCAGGCCCCTGCCATCGGCCACAGCCCCCAGGAATGGGCGCCGTCTACGGGGTCGGCCACCCGCCAGATGTCCGTATTATGATGGGTCACCCAACCCCTTGCTCCGTAGGTTTGAGCGGCACTTTGCCTGCCGGCCACGGAAAGCTCCTTCACCATAGTGAAGAAGGGCTCCTGCAGTTCGCTCAGGTTGGCCACTTCTGCCGGCCAGTAGTTCATTTCCGCATTAATGTTGAGGGTGTATTTGCTATCCCAGGGGGGCATCAGCCTGTGGTTCCAGATCCCCTGGAGGGTAAGCGGCTGGCCGCCCGGCTGGGAGCCGGAAATGAGCAGATACCTTCCGTACTGAAAATACAGGGCCGCCAGTTGGGGGTCATTGCTCCGGGCAAATTGTTCCAGGCGGATATTTGTAGGGTTGTAAACCGAATCCGTACGGCCAAGGCTGAGGGTTACCCGGTTGAAATATTTCTGGTAGGCTTTTTTGTGGCGGGACAGGGCCGTTTCGTAATCCTTACCGCGTGCCGCTTCCAGAAGCTCACGGGCTATTTCTTCCGGATCGCCACTGAGGGTTTGGTAATCCTTGAAATTGGTGGCAATGGATACGTATACGGTAATGGTATCGGCCTGGCTGATGGATAATTTGCCTGAATCAGATACCAATTTCCCGCCTTTTGCAACGGCTTTTGTACGCGCATTAAAGTGTACCGCCCCCTTCTTTCCTTCATGGCTGCTGGTAATACCGCTGACGATCAATTCTTCGTTTAAGGTTTTATCCTGGGTAGTATGGGGGCTTTCGATCCACAGCTTGCAGGAAAGGCTGCCCGGGCGATCTGCCGTCAACCTGATGATGATCGCCTCATCCGAAAAGGAGGCGAATACCTCCCGTTTATACTGTACGCCATCAGCTTTGTAGGAGACGGTGGCTACGGCATCGTTGAGGTCAAGATCGCGGTAATAGCCGGTGAAGTTGGAATGGCCCGGAAATTCAATAAAAAGGCTGCCTACCGGCTGGTAGGGCATGCCGTCGTTCAGGGACCTGACCCGGGCATCTGCAAGTTGCTGAGCCTCCTGGTATTTTCCCTCGAACAGCAGTTGCCGGATGAGCGGGATCGCTTTCGCCGTTTCCGGATTGATGTTATTGCCCGGCTCGCCGGCCCACACCGTTTCCTCATTCAGTTGCAGCTCTTCCTTCTCCGGAGTGCCGTAGATCATGGCGCCCAGGCGGCCGTTTCCAACCGGCAGGGCTTCCTCCCATTCGATGGCCGGCCGGGTGTACCATAGTTTTAAATCGGATCGTTCTGCGTTGGTATCGTTCTGCGCATGGGCGGCAAGGGCCGCGAAGAACAGGGCGAAAAATAGATAGCGAGGTGCAGGTTTCAAGGCCATATGCATGTTATCCGTTTTTAATCAGGCTTATAGCGAGATCCCCCGTTTCCAGGGTATAAAATCATCCTGTCCCAACCTTACGGCATGGGGTATCGCTTTCCCGCTGGCCACCCGGATGAGGTAGTCCAGAAGTTCTTCACCTTTTGATTCGATGGTATCCTCGCCGGAAATAATGGTTCCGGCGTCTACGTCGATAATGTCGGGCATTCTTTGTGCCAGGGTAGTGTTGCTCGACATTTTAATGGTGGGGGCGACCGGATTGCCGGTAGGGGTTCCCAGCCCGGTAGTGAAAACGATGATATTGGCGCCCGAGCCGGCCAGCCCGGTGGTGCTTTCCACGTCATTGCCGGGAGTGCAGAGCAGGTTGAGCCCTGGCCTGGTGGCCTGCTCGGTATAGTCCAATACATCGGCCACCGGGGAGGTACCTCCTTTTTTTGCGGCGCCGGCTGATTTCATGGCGTCGGTGATCAACCCGTCCCTGATGTTGCCGGGAGAGGGGTTCATGTCGAAGCCGGACCCCACATCTGCCGCCCGCAGGGCATAAGACTGCATAATGCCGGCAAATTTGGCGGCAATGGCGTCGTCTATACAGCGGTTGATCAGTTCCTGTTCCACGCCGTTCAACTCCGGAAATTCGGAGAGGATGGCCGTGCCGCCCAGCGCGACAAGGAGGTCGGAAGTATAACCAAGGGCGGGATTAGCGGAGATGCCGGAGAAACCGTCGGAGCCTCCGCATTCCAGCCCCAGGATAAGCTTGTTGAGTGGGGCGGGGCGCCGTTCCACTTTGTTGGCCTGTATGAGCCCTGCGAAGGTCTTCTTGACCGCTTCGGCGATAAATTCCCGTTCCGAATTGCTTTTTTGTTGCTCCAGAATATAGAGTGGTTTATCAAAGTTGGGGTCCATGTCTTTCAGCGCTTCTTCCAGGAGTTGGAACTGGGCATGCTGGCAGCCCAGGCTCAGAATGGTTGCACCGGCCACGTTGGAGTGGGTAATGTAACCGGCGAGCAGGCGACAGAGGGTCTCGGAATCCTGCCGGGTGCCTCCGCAGCCGCCATCATGCTGCAGGAATTTGATCCCGTCTACGTTGGAGAAAAGGCGGTTGCGTTGAATTTCTGCCGCGTCCTGGATGATGTCGGCCTTCAGAATGGCCTCTGTGTCGGCTCCACTCTGATAGAGTTGGATCAACCTTTGGGTGTTGACGGAAAAATGACGGCCGGAGGCGTACCCCAGTTGTTCAAGCATGGCGTCCTGAATGACCTGGATGTTGCGGTTTTCGCAAAAGACGAGTGGGATGACCAGCCAGTAGTTCATCGTACCCACCTTGCCGTCCGCTCGGTGATAGCCGTCGAATGTTCTGCCCCTGAACCTGGAAACATCCGGTGGGCGCCAGGCAATATTGCGTTCGCCGACCTTAAAGCTGCTGGCCGAGTGCGTTACGTTCTCCCGGCTGATGCGGCTGCCCTTGAAAATGTACCGGGTGGCTTTACCGACCAGAACACCGTACATATGGATCTCGTCCCCGACACTGAAATCCCGTTCACTGAATTTATGCTTCACTGGAATATCCTCCAGCAACTTAACGGTTTCTCCGTTCCATTCTATTTGTTCGCCGGCTGTGAAATCCCGCAGCGCAATGATGACGTTGTCGTTCGGGTGTACTTTTAGAACCTTTTCTTTCATTGCCTTAATAATTAAGTGGCATTATGGTTTTCGGATTGCTTTCTGTCAAAAACCAAAGTAATCTTTGGCGTTCCTGTAGCAGATATCCTGGATGATCCCTCCCAGCCATTCCACATCATTGGGCAGCTCTCCGTTGTGCACATCTCTGCCGATGAGGTTGCAGAGGATCCGCCGGAAATACTCGTGGCGGGGGAAGGACAGGAAGCTGCGGCTATCCGTCAGCATGCCGATGAAACAACTGAGCAGGCCCATATTTGATAAAGCGTTGAGTTGCTTCTCCATGCCGTCCTTTTGGTCAAGGAACCACCAGGCGGAGCCGAACTGCATCTTGCCTTTCACCGAGCCGTCGTTAAAATTGCCGATCATGGTGGCCATCACCTCATTGTCCCGGGGGTTGAGGTTGTAGAGGATGGTTTTGGCAAGTTTGTTTTCTGAATCAAGGTGGCCGAGGAACCGGGCCAGCGTGTTTGCCTGGCTGAAGTCGCCAATACTGTCAAAGCCGGTGTCCGGGCCCAGCTGGCGCATCATGCGTACGCTGTTGTTGCGCAATGCCCCCAGGTGAAACTGTTGTATCCAGCCTTTTTCAGCATACATACAGCCAAGCTCATAAAGAATGGCGGATTTGAAGGCCAGGCTCTCCTCCGGTGACAATTGCTGCCTGGAGAGCCGTTTTTTCAGTGCACTTTCAGCCTGTTGGCGGGTAAAGGACGCGGCGTAAACTTGTTCCAGTCCATGGTCGGAGAGGCGGCATCCGTTCTCATCAAAGAAGTCTATTCGGTTCTTCAATGCCTGCAACAGGGTATCGAAATCAATGATCTCAACACCTGCTGTCTGCCCCAGCTTTCGTATATAACCCGGGAAATCTTCTTTCTCGATAAGGATGGCCTTATCCGGCCGGAAAGCTGGCCGGAATTGTATCTCAAAACCATCCGCTTTTGCCTGCTGGTGGTATTCCAGGTTATCGATGGGGTCATCCGTCGAGCAAACCACCGCCACGTTCATTTTGCGCAGGAGGTTCCGCGTACTATACTCCGGAGTGTGGAGCAGGGCCGTGCACTGTTCGTAAATGCCGTCGGCCGTTGCCGGGGTAAGCAATTCGGTGGCCCCGAAGTACCGCTGCAATTCAAGGTGTGTCCAGTGAAACAGGGGGTTGCGGGCCGTGAAGGGTACGGTTTCCGCCCACTTTCGGAATTTTTCAAGTGCCCCGGCCGGGCCGGTGATGAAACGCTCCGGAACACCCAGTGTGCGCATAGCCCGCCATTTGTAGTGGTCGCCCTTCAGCCAGATGTCCGTCAGGTCGGAGAAGCATTTATCGTTTGCGATCTCATCCGGCGGCAGGTGGTTGTGGTAATCGATAATGGGTTGCGCTTTGGCATATTCGTGGTAGAGGGCCTCTGCTGTGCGGTTTTCCAGCAGGAAGTTTTCGTCGAGAAAGGGTTTTATGTTTATTCCGGTCGCATGCATGTAGCCATTTTTTATAGAATATGGTATTCCGGGAAAGCTCCTGTTTCTCCGGTTCCATCCAAAGATAAAATTCTTTGGATTTTTCCGTACCCAGGGCATCGATATAGTCCTCGGTTTTGAGTTGCAGGCATCCTCGGCGGGGGTGTTCTTTGATCGGATTTCGATCCTCGCGAAGGATTGGAGAGCGGTAAAAAGAGCCTTCATTTTCCGTTCCCTAACGCAACCTGTCCTTTAGAGGAGGAAATGGCCCCGTTAAGTAGATCAGTGTCTTTGGATAAGAAAAAAATGTAGTTCTTTGAATAGAAATTACATACAATCCAAATTATTTATGCTCCTGATGAAAAGCTAAGAGATTTTTAGTTTTTTTCTTCAGGAGCGTAAAATAATCCCGTGAACATTTTTCATACTGCCAAATATGTGTATCTTTAGGCAGCAATATTTTTGTTATAATCCCGTAAAGTTAAATTCCATGAACACCAAACCAACACTTGGAAGCCAAAAGTGGCATGAATCTTCATTATTGAACCTTAATTCCGCGCCGCCTTAACTTCCACTCATAATTCCCAAAAAGCAGGATGTACGGTATCCTGCAAAGAAAGGCCCTGATGATCATCATCAGGGCCTTTCTTCTTTTCAACCGGTTTCAGGCTGATCCAGGATTATCCTTTTATGGCTTTAATTCCGGGCAGCTCTTTTCCTTCCAGGAATTCCAACATAGCTCCGCCGCCGGTAGAGACATAGCTGACCTCATCAGCGAGCCCCATCTGATTGACCGCCGCAACGGAATCTCCTCCACCGATCAGGGAGAAGGCACCCGCCTTTGTCGCTTTGGCAACCGTTTCAGCAACGGTTTTGGTGCCCTGGGCAAAGCTTTCCATTTCAAAAACACCCATTGGGCCGTTCCAGAGGATCGTTTTAGAATGGGCGATCACTTCGCCATAGGCTTTCCGGGCTTTTTCTCCAATATCCAAACCCATCCAACCCTCGGGAATAGCCAGGCTGTTTGCATGAGCCACTTTGGCGGAGCTGTCAAATTTGTCGGCAATGACCGAGTCTTCAGGCAGCAGCAACCGGACTCCTTTTTGTTTCGCTTTCTCTATCAGTTGCAGGGCCAGTTCCTGTTTGTCTTCTTCCACCAGTGAATTGCCGACGGCGCCGCCCTGTGCTTTCAGGAAGGTGTAGGCCATACCCCCACCGATGAGCAGGTTGTCGACAAAGTCGATCAGGCGATCCAACAGCAGGATCTTGTCGGAAACCTTGGCGCCGCCGATGATGGCAGTCAGAGGACGCTGCGGGTTGTGCAGCACCTTATTGGCATTTTCGACTTCGGCTTCCATAAGAAAACCGAAATCCTTGGCCCCTTTGTCAAAGAATTGGGCAATCGTGGTGGTCGAGGCATGAGCGCGGTGGGCGGTGCCAAAAGCATCATTAACGTAGACGTCGCCTAACGCGGCCAGCTTTTGGGCCAGCTCTACATTGCCTTTGGATTCGCCGGAATCAAAACGGGTATTCTCCAGAACGAGGACTTCGCCGGGTTTTAGGGCAGCGGCCATTTTTTGAGCTTTTTCCCCTACCAGTTCATCGCAGAACTGCACTTTCACACCCAGCAGGCCAGACAGATGGCCCACCACGTGGCGAAGCGTGAACTTTTCTTTATCGACGCTCCCGTCTGGCAGGAGTTTTTTCTCCGGCCGCCCCAGGTGTGACATCAGTATGGCAGAGCCGCCATGATCGAGGATGTACTTGATGGTAGGTAGCGCGCCCCGAATACGGGTATCATCCGTAATGTGGTAATTGCTGTCGAGTGGCACATTGAAATCCACCCGGACCAATGCTTTTTTCCCTTGGAAATCGATTTTCATGGCTAAGAATTGAGAGATGCTGCCTTGGCATGGAGCCTCTACCTGGCGGGACGGGCTTCCTGAAAAAGCTGGTGTCTTTCCTGAAGGTACGGCGACACGCGTTTGGCGGATAAAAAATGACTGAACGAAAACAGGAGGGGAACAGGAGTCAGCCCGAATTTTTCAAATTGAGAGGACTCCTGTTCCTGTCATTTGCCACTGGCAAATGGTGAAATTTTAGCTTACCAACCTCCCTGTCAGGTCAGCCAGGCGGGCGGAGTAACCAGCTTCGTTGTCATACCAGCCTACTACCTTGACGACGTTGTCGATGACCATGGTCAGTTCGCTATCAAAAATACAGGAGTGCTTGTTACCGATAATATCAGTGGACACGATCGGCTCCTCATTGTATTCGAGTATACCTTTGAGGGCGCCCTCGGAGGCTTTTTTGAAAGCGGCATTGATGGCGGCGGCGTCAACCGGATTTTTCACCACAACGGTGAAGTCGGTAACCGAACCATCAGGTACGGGTACCCGCATGGCGTTGCCGTTCAGTTTTCCTTTGAGGTGGGGCAGTACTTCACCCACCGCTTTGGCTGCTCCGGTAGAAGTCGGTACGATCGACATGGCAGCGGCGCGGGCCCGGCGGAGGTCCTTATGGGGCGCATCCACAATATTCTGGTCGCCGGTATAGGCGTGAATGGTGGTCATGAAACCGCGTTCGATGGTACAGAGCTCATCCAGCACTTTAACCATTGGGGCCAGGCAGTTGGTCGTACAGGAGGCATTGGAGAAGATGTTGGCGTCCGCGTTGATCTTTTCATCATTTACCCCCAACACGATTGTGGGAATGCCGCTGCCCTTGGCCGGAGCGGAGATGATCACTTTCTTGGCGCCGGCTTCCAGGTGCCAGCCCGCTTTGGTAGCATCGGTGAACAGGCCGGTACATTCGAGCACGAGGTCAACGCCCATTTCTTTCCAGGGCAATTTCTTGGGGTCTCTTTCCGCCATGGCGGTTATGGCTTTACCATTGACATACAGGTTCTCATCATCAGAGGTTACCGTGCCGTCAAACTTACCCTGCACGGAGTCGTACTTCAACAAGTGCGCCAGAGTTTGGTTGTCGGTCAGGTCATTGATGGCTACGACTTCTACACCTTTCATGTTCAGGAGGTTGCGGAAAGTGAGCCTTCCGATGCGGCCAAAGCCATTGATTGCAATCTTTTTGGACATGGTTTTATGTGATTTTGTTTTCTGAAAATGTTCTGACTGATGTATTGGTGTTCATGTGGTGTATCCGGGGCTCCTATTGCTTCGGCTCTTTCTTCTGCACACTTAGTGTAAAAATAACAATAATCTGCGGGCATTCGTTGACCGGAAAGGTTTTTATTTTCATTCTGTGAACCATTTTCCGGCTAAAACAGTTTGCTATTCTGTAAATTCGCAATTGGGACCACAAAGGTAGAAAAAAGTTCTGCGATAATATTTTGGTTTTTTTAGAAAGGTCCTATATTTGCAACCGCTTAAGGGAAAAAGATTCCTAGCAAAATAAAAATGGCCCGTTCGTCTAGGGGTTAGGACGCAAGATTTTCATTCTTGTAACACGGGTTCGATTCCCGTACGGGCTACCATTTTTTTCTGAGTTTCGTTCGGAACAGTCCGAATGAATGAATTACCAGCCAACAAAACAACTCAATTACTGGCCCGTTCGTCTAGGGGTTAGGACGCAAGATTTTCATTCTTGTAACACGGGTTCGATTCCCGTACGGGCTACAAAGGTGAAGCATTTCTGCTTCACCTTTTTTTGTTTACGATGGATGTGATACGGAGCGGCTTCACTCCAAATACCGGATCACATACTCCAGGCTCTGCCGGTGGAACTTCACGCTGAAGCCTTCAAACTGCAGCCGCACTTCCGGATTAACCCGCTTGATCAGCGCTTTCGTATCAAAATTTGCAGCAGGATACTGGCCGATAAAATCCGGAAAGCATTGCCGGATGACGAACTCGGCGTGTTCGTACCCTTCCGGGTAGAAGCTGCCCGCCTTGGGAGCGGGGATCTCCAGGCACCAGATGCGGCGGCTCTTGTACTGGAGAGGGTCTTTCAACTTGAACGCAGCGATCGGGCGCCCCCCGATCTCCTTTTCGGAGAGCAGCTCGCCCATTTCCGAAAGGCTGGCCTTCAGCTCTTGATAGCGCTGGATGCTTTCCACCCGATAGCAGAGGTGGTCCAGTTCGCAGGTGGATACATCGATCGCTTCCTCCTCCAGAGCGGCAAAAAGGCGGTCCAGGAAAGGAGTGGGGTCACCGAGTAAATGATGGATGGGGTGCATCGCTAAGTGTTTTATTGAAGAACATAAAAAAACGCTAAAATTGCTTCTATTACCAAGCCAGCCTAAACAGTAAAAAGGGCTACCCGTTTAAGGCAAAACAACCATCTAACCATCACATCCTGCTCTCCTCCAGCCAATACCCCACCCGCAACAGCCCCATAATGGAAAGCGCGTCGGTGATCTCCCCCCGAAATACCATCTCCAGCGCTTCCCGGAAGGGCAGCTTCCGGACTTTCAGCTCTTCCGTTTCTTCGGGAGCAGCTTGCCCGAAAGCCAGGCCCTGAGCGAGAAAAATCATTCCGGCCTCGTCCGTCACCGAGTTGGACGTATGCAGGTCCAGAACCGCTGTCCACTTTTCAGCGCGGATGCCGGTTTCTTCCATGAGCTCTCTTCTCGCACTCTCCAAGGGGCTTTCGGCGCCGATCGGGCAGCCCCCTTCCGGGATCTCCCAGCTGTATTGATCCAAAGTATAGCGGTACTGGCCTACGAGCCAGGTATTTCCCTCTTCATCCAGGGGGACGATACCGATGGCCAGGTTCTTGAAGTGCACCAGGCCGTAGATGCCGTCTGTTCCGGCAGGGGTGATGACCTTTCGGTGCGTGACCTGTATCCATGGATTGTCGTATACAACATCGTTGGAGAGGGTCTTCCAGGGGTTCTTCATCACTTTTTTCTGCAAAGAAAAGGCTTAGGCTTGAAAAGGAGTTCAAGAAGCCGGGGATTTGCCTTATTTTGGCTGATACTTTTCCATAGTATCGGATATCATTTTGAACAAGGACCATTCATAATACCCTTTCTATGATCGCTTCTCTTGACCAGCGCTTAAAGAAAATCGACCAGCGCCTTCAGGGCCTGCTGGATGAACTTTCTGCCTACGATAACGAAGCCCTCAACCGCAAACCGGCCGATGGGGGCTGGTCGGCGCTACAGGTCATGCATCACCTCCTGTTAGCCGAGGAGGGCTCGGTGAAATACGTCAAAAAGAAACTGAGCTTTAACCCTGAGTTGAGTGCTGCCGGTTTCTCCAGCAGTTGGCGGGCCTTTCTGCTGAATTTTTACTTTATCCTTCCCTTTAAATTCAAGGCGCCTCCCGGAGTAGGGGATGATGCCCTGCCTGCCCGTTCCGATTTTCAGGAAGTATCGGAGCGTTGGCGTTCCAGCCGTAAGGCTTTGCGCGAATACCTGGAAAGCCTGCCGGAAGAGTTGTTCCAAAAGTCGATCTACCGACACCCTTTTGCCGGCCGGATGAGCCTGGAGGGCATGGTGCAGTTCTTCGAAGGCCATTTCGAGCGCCACCGGAAGCAGATCGGCCGGGTGCTGGCGGAGGTGGCAGGTTAGAGGGATTGGTTGATTGGGTTTATTAAGTTGATTGGGGGACACGAACCTAATCAACCCATCAGCCATTCAACTAAAACAGCACCCCTGCAATAGCCGCCGTCAGGAAACACGCTATCGTGCCGCCGATCAGGGCTTTGATCCCGAATTCGGTAAGGGTCTTTCGCTGTCCGGGGGCAATGGCGCCAATGCCGCCGATCTGGATGCCAATGGATGCAAAGTTGGCGAAACCACAGAGCGCATAAGTGGAAATGAGCACCGACTTTTCACTCATTTCTCCTTTAATGCCTTCCAGGGCGGCGTAGGCAAAAAATTCATTCAGCGTGGTTTTCAGTCCCAGCAATTGCCCGACCAGGAGCACATCTTCGGTGTGAACGCCCAGTATCCAGGCTACCGGAGCGAAAATGATACCCAGCAGGTATTCCATGTTAAAGCCGGAAAAGCGGCCGTCGGTTTGCTGAACGACATATTCGTTGAGGCCTGTCCAGCTTCCAACGCCGTTGATCAGGATGTAGTTGAGCATGGCGATGAAGGCTGTAAATACGAGCAGCATGGCGCCTACATTGATCGCCAGCCTCAGGCCGTCGGTCGTGCCGCGGGAAATGGCGTCCAGCAGGTTGTTGCCCACCTCCTGCCGGGGGATATCCAGCTTTTGGTGCTCCATATCCACCTCTCTGGTTTCCGGAAACAGCATTTTGGCGGCGACGATCGCCGCCGGAGCGGAGATGATGGACGCCGTAAGCAGGTGGGTGGCAAACATCTGGCGGGCTACCGGGTCGGATCCCCCCAGGAAACCGACATAAGCGGCAAATACGCCGCCGGCAATGGTAGCCATGCCGCCGGTCATCAGGCAGAGGATCTCCGACTTCGACATGCCTTCCAGGTAAGGTTTGATTACCAACGGAGCTTCCGTCTGGCCGATAAAGACGTTGGCGGCCGCAGCCAGGCTTTCCGCTCCGGTGAGCTTCATGGAGCGCGTCATCACCCAGGCGAAACCCTTGATGATGAGCTGCAGAATGCCCAGGTAATACAATACGGAGGAGAGGGCCGAGAAAAAGATGATGGTCGGCAATACCTTGAATGCAAAGATATAGCCCACGGTGGCAATACCTCCGGAAGCACCGTCGCTGACCTGTACGACATCCGGCCAGCTGCCCAGTACAAAATTGGCGCCGGCTTCGGTAAAGTCTAGTACTACTACGAAAAAGCTGGCGAAGAAATCAAAGACCTGCCTGATCAGAGGAACTTTCAATATGCTTATGGCCAGTACGACCTGTAAAGCGATGCCTACAATAATGATGCGCCATTTTATGGCTTTCCGGTCATTGCTCAGCAGGTAGCAGACAGCCAGAAGTACCAGCACGCCAAAGGTGCCACGCAGAAGCCCTATAAAAAATTCCATGGTCATTTTGGTCATTTCGTTTTGAGAGCAAGGAAGCAGAACGCGGCTGTCTGTCCCCGCCCGGGTACGCTAACGCTCAAATGTAATAAAGTTTTGGCGTTTTGACGGGCGGTTTTCCTTTTTTGGTATTTTACCACTACCCACCCATACCTGAACTCCAATCCAAAATATTACCTTTGTGAAAACCAGCACCGCGGTATTTATGAAACCATTGATCATTGGAGTTACGGGAGGAAGTGGCTCGGGCAAGACTACTTTCATCAACCAGCTCAGAAAACGGTTTTCCAGGGCCGAGCTTTGCATCGTCTCCCAGGATGATTACTACCTGCCACGGGAGGAACAGGCTATGGATGAATTGGGGGTCCGCAATTTCGATCTTCCGCGCTCCATTGATAAGAAGGCCTTCGCTGAGGATATCGGCCGCCTGATCGCCGGTGAAACGGTACATCGCCAGGAATATACTTTTAACAATTCCGCCGTCAAACCCAAAATGCTGGCGTTTCAGCCGGCCCCGGTTATTGTCGTGGAGGGCATATTCGTTTTCCATTTCAAGAAAATACGGAGGTTGCTGGACGTGAAAGTGTTCCTCCACGCCAAGGAAAACCTCAAAGTGATCCGCCGCATAAAACGGGACCAGGTAGAACGCAACTACCCGATCGAAGATGTGCTCTATCGCTACGAACACCACGTGCTGCCTACCTTCGAAAGGTACATTAAGCCCTATATGGACGAAGCCGACCTGGTGGTCAACAACAACCAGAAATTCGATTGGGGGTTGGAGATCCTTACCGGATACCTGCGCAGCCATCTGCAACAGTACCCGGAGAACAGGAAGGTGGAAGATGCCCGCTCTCACAAGGGGCAGGAACAATCCTGAAGCTTTTCCAGCTTAATGCTTACAATCCAAAATGGCTAACCTTTACGGCTAGAACAGGAGCTCATCCCGAATTTTCCAATTGGAGACAGTAAATACCTCCTTCGGAGAAATATTCCGGCTTCGCCGGATAAAAACAGGCCCGCGGCGGAAATATTTCCGGGCCGCAGGCCTGTTTCAACCGGCTCCTGCCGGCTGTTTCACGGATTTGGCTTCAAAAGAACCCAATTCATACAGTTCGAAAATCCGAGAAGAACCAGCTTTAATTCACTTTGACCACTTTCACGGCCTCAACCATGCGGCCGTCGGCTTCTACTTTCACCCAGTAGATACCTTTGGACAGGTTTTGGCCAATGGCTACCTGTCCTTGCTGATCGCGCAGTTCCATGCGGCTCACTTCTTGCCCGAAGGCGTTATACACGTGAAGGAAAGCGCTGCTGAAACCTTCAGGAAATTCGTAGGATAGGGTAGTGGCCTGGCCGAAAGGATTGGGAAACACCTTCACGGCAGCTCCTGCCGAAAGGCCATCCAGCCCGCTGATGGGCTCTCCTTCCTCTACGAGGATATGGTCAACGGCGGCTTCTACCCAGTTTCCGTTGGCGGCATCGTCCTTGGTTTCGAAGATGAGCTGCACATTGTCGGTCAGGGTAATGAAATCGATCAGCTTGATCTCGTTGATCGCCCTCCAGAAGCTAAGGGAAGCAGTAGTGTTATAAACCTCCACCTCGTCGGTTCCGTTAGACACGCGAATGGCGAAATAGTCGTTGGGAGCGCCGAAGGGGCCGCCATTGAAGAACCAGAAATGGCCCTTTACTATGGGGTTCTGGTACCCGGTAAGATCCATGGGCGGTGAGGTCAGAATGACTTTGCCTTCGTCCACATCAAAGTTGCCGGGCTGTCCGCCGCCGATGCCGGTGGTGTAGCATTGGGTGCCCAGGTCATTGGGGTAATCCCCATCGGGGCTTACCAGCGAACCCTGGTTGGTGGTGGGAATGGGTTCGCCCAGTTCCCAGAAACCGGCGGTAGCGCCCTCGTCGGTAGCTGTCCAGCCGTAATCGAAGAAGAAATCGTCCTGATAGCCGGTTTCGAGTTCTATGGTTACACTGGTGTTTCCGGACAGCACCACATCGTTGGCCTGGCCATAACGGTAACCCCAGGCGCCGGCATAGATGGTATACGTATCTTCCACTACACCGGCGAGTATAAAGTTGCCGCTGTCATCCGTGGTGGCCTCGTAAGTCAGAATATCACCTACCACCAGGACCTGGGCGCCCGGAACGGGCTGCCCGTCCGTATCCCGAATGGCCTGCCCGGTGAGGGAGAAGGCTCCGATCGGCGACAGTTCGACCTCGACTTCAACCAGTACACCGTTTTCGAGTTCTATCTCGATGGTTTTATCCCGATAGCCTGGTTTGGTGAAAGTGACATTGAATACGCCGTTGATGGCCTGGCCGGTCTCGAACCTGCCGAAAACATCGGTCATGCCCAGGTTGGGCTGCTCGGAATCGATGATCACTTCCACATCTTTGAGCAGGTCTCCGGTGATGGAGTCGGTAACGATGCCTTCCAGCCAGCAGGCGCGGACGAAGTTGGGTTGAAGGACATACAGGCCGTTGCCCTGGTCAGAGACGAGTACCGTCTGAGAGGGAAAGAACGGAAACAGGCCCCAGGCGCCGTTAAACCCGCCGTTGCTCCCCAGGAAAGTGTCAAAATTGCCGACTTCAATGAGGTTGGTTGGGCGGGAGGCGTCGACCACCCGGCCTCCGTCGGTATAATAAGAGACGAGGAGATAGTTGTCCCAAACATGGACGTTGTGCGGGATTACCCCCTGCCCAATTGTGCCTATGGGCCGGTACTGGTCCAGTTCGACAATATTGCCCAGGTCGCTGATATCGTATGACGCTACCGGAGCGTCTCCGCGTTCATCCGTGGTGAAAGCCACGGTCTCTTCCTCATTTACCCAGATGTTATGGGTAAAACTGAAAGGCGTCTGCTGAGTGGCGAGCAACTGGATGTTGTTCTTATTGGACACGTCGTAGATCGCCATTCTGCCGCTGTAGATCTCAGAAGCGTACATCTTATTGCTCTTCGTGTAAACGTCGTGCGAATAAATGGCCGGCGCGGCGCTGATGAATTGCGGTTCGCCGGTTTCGGTGTCGACATTCAGGATCAACATCCCGCCGGCGTTGAGGTTGCAGCCGGCCAGGTAACAATAACCGAACTCGTCAATATAGAGGTTGTGGCAGGAGGACAATTCGCCCAGGTTCGGCAGGTTGGGCGTCCATTCGATGTAGGAAATGTTATCCGGAAGTCCGGACATGTCGATCACCAGCAGGCCGTTGCTGGTCTCATTGGTGACGTAGGCGAAGTGCCCCCAGGTTTTGATGTCCCTCCAGATGGAGCTCGGGCCGGGGACATAGGCAACTTCCTGAGCATTCGTAGGGTCTTCCAGGCTTACGATCGACACGCCGTTCTGTAATCCGACGATGCCGTACTCGATCCCAGTGTTCTCATCATGCCAGCCCCAGACGTCGTTGAGCCGTTGGCCGTAGCTCACCTGGGAGAGGAGAGACATGTTCAATTGTGCTTTTCCGGTTTGAAAGAAGGCACTGAAGAGCAGTAGATAAAGAATTCTTTTCATAACGAGATGAATCTGATTTAACTTGCTGTGAGTAATTTCCCTTGGGGCAGGTGCTTTCGGCCACAAATATAAATTCTTTTGTGGCCATTAGTGCCCTTATCTTCTTGCCACCACGGCAATTGTTATCCTGCTGACACATATCAGGCGTTCCGTTTCGTCCCGGATCTCGATGTTCCATACATGCAGGCGGCGCCCAATGCGCAGGGGGGCCACCCTGCCGGTTACAAATCCCTGTGTGGCAGGCCGCAGATGGTTGGCGTTGATCTCGACGCCAACGACGGTTTCCCGGCTGTGGTCTTCAACACAAAGGAAGGAGGCGACACTGCCCATGGTTTCCGCCAGGACACAGGACGCTCCGCCGTGCAACAGGCCCATTGGCTGTATGGTCCGGTGGTCGACAGGCATGCGGGCTTCGAGAAAATCGTCCCCAAAACCGGTGAACGCTATCCCCAGATGTTCGACCATGGTCATTCGCTCCGTTTGGTTGAGCGCTTCAGCGGTGAATGGTTGCTTCCAGATCATTTCATATTCATTTTTAAAGTTAAAAAGGAGGTTAGGTGCCGATCTTTTACTTTTTCCGGCGGGTTTGCTACCTTCGGAACTATGAAGATATACCACAACCCCCGATGCAGGAAAAGCAGAGAGGCCTTGGCCATTCTGGAAGATAAAGGCCAGGATCCGGAAATTGTTCTGTATCTGGAAACGCCGCCCTCGCGGGAAGAACTCCAGGCGGTCCTCCGGATGTTGGATATTCCGGCTTCCGAGCTCGTCAGAAAGGGCGAACAGGTTTTTAAAGAAAATTTCAAAGGCAAGGCCCTGACGGAAGAAGAATGGCTGGACGCTCTGGTGTCCTATCCTAAACTCATCGAGCGCCCTATCGTCATTAAAGGCAAGAAAGCCGTCATCGCCCGCCCGCCGGAAAGGGTGCTCGAATTGTTGTGAGCCAACGAATTAAACGCAACTAATGGGAACACAATCCACTGCAGTCCTGGTACTGATGGCCTTCGGGTTACTGGCTTGTGCCGAAGAGGCGCCCAACCAGCAGGCCCGCCTGGATGAGCGGCTATTCGAAAGCATCCGGCAGGGCAGCCTCGAACTGGCCGATTCCTGCCTGCGTGCCGGCGCCCGCCTGGGCGCCCGCAATACGGAGGGCGCCACCCCGCTGATCATGGCAGCCATTAGCGGCCGCACCGATATCGCCACTTTGTTGCTGGATAAAGGAGCAGATGTACAGGCCCGGCGGGACGGCTACTACGGCAGTACCGCCCTAATGGAAATAGCTGCTTCCAACGATACGGCAATGGCCCGCCTCCTGATCGGGCGGGGGGCTGATGTGCACCTCCGGGATACTTTTGGCGACCCGGCCCTCAACTGGGCGGCTTATTATGGCCACATTCCTTTTGCCCGCCTGTTGCTGGAACGGGGCGCCCGTTGGGATGTTGCCAGCCGCCACGGCACCGCCCTCGATATTGCTGCTAAACAGTGGAACTTGTCGCTGTTGGAGTTTTTCATCGGCCAGGGCGCCGGGCAACCTGTCCGGCAGGAAAGCGCCCGCCGCTTACTGGCGGCGGTTCGCGCCGGAAACGCAGAAGCGGTTCGCGATCAGCTGGAGAACGGCGCCTACCCCGGGCAGAAGGATGAACTGAGGACTCCGGCCCTGTTGCGGGCTGCTGCCAGCGGACAGGAGGAGGTCGTACACCTCCTGCTCCAATATGGCGCCGAGCCCGATGCTATGAACCGGGCCGGCCAAACTGCCCTTGCCGCGGCTGCTCGTTTTGGGCATTTATCCATCCTCCGCCTGTTGCTCGCCGCCGGAGCGGATCCAGATGCCGCCGGAGAAACCTACCGGCTTACCCCTCTGGCCAGTGCTGCCATGGGCGGCCATGCGGACTGCGGGCGCCTGCTGCTGGAGGCCGGCGCGGGAATCGATGTTCCAGAAGCGATCGATGGATTTACACCCCTGATGCTCGCCGCCACCTACAACCACCCGGAAATGGTAAAGCTCCTCATCGAATATAACGCCAACCCTTACATCAAATCGAAAGACGGGACCGGCATCTATGAACTGATCAGCTTTTCTGCTAATCCGGAGATTTCCAAAATGATCGAGGCTTATGTCTTGAACAGGCAATGATGGAAAAAGGAGGCCACATACAGGTATTTGAGCACCAGTACCTCAGGGTTGGGGAAGAAGTGCAGGGCGTCCGCTTCACGCCTGCCCATTTTGAAGCCCTCGCCCGCCATGCCGATATAGGAGAGGGCAAATATTTTACTGTTCTGCACCAGGGCATCAGGTTTTCCAGTTACGTTGGCGTATTGCAGGCCGGTACCCTGACGATCGAGATCTTGCCGAAGGCCAGCCGGCCCGGCCAGCAATACTATGGCATCTGGCAACAGGCCCTCCTGGAAATGCTCAAGGACTGCCGGCTGCTGAAAGTGGAGCACCTCTCTGCTGCCAGCCTTAGCCTGCGCCCGAATTCGATCCTGAACCTTTACATCGCTATTTTTCTCGAAGAAACGGAAACTTTGCTTCGCCAGGGGCTCGCTAAAACCTATTCGCGACAGGCCGGTAATCTTCCAGTCCTGAAAGGACGGTTGCTTTTTCAGCGCCATTTGAAGGAAAACCTGGTGCAGGCCGCCCATTTTTACACCGACCATGAACTGTATGGATATGAACATCTGTTCAATCGCATTATTGGCAGCGCCCTGGAAGCGCTGCGGCATTTCCCGCTCGCTCCCCCGCTTGAAGCCAGATACCGGCAGCTACTCCGCCACTTCCCTGAATTGCCTCGGGTAGATGCCAGCCAGCTGGAATGGGAGCAACTGCCTTTCGGGCGAAAAACGGCACGCTACCGGAATGCCGTTGAGGCCGCTTTGTTGATCCTGCGCAATTACCGGCCCGATATACGGTCCGGGCGGCGTCCCCTGATCGCCATCCTTTTTGATATGAACCTGCTGTTTGAGGAGTACGTCTTCCGGCAGCTGGCAGCCCTGCAAACCGGGGGCTTACAAGTATACCGCCAGCTGAGCCGCCCGTTCTGGGAGCGCCGCTATGTCCGGCCCGACATCGTGCTGGAGTACAACGGCCAGCGTTTTGTGCTGGATACCAAATGGAAAGTGTTGAAACGGGCCAGCCCGAATATGGAAGACCTGCGTCAGATGTTCGTTTATTCCCATTTCTTCGACGCCCGGTACGGGGTGTTGGTTTACCCGCAGGCGTACGGGGTGGAGGATCTGGGGCCGGTGCCGTTTTCACAGGCCCCAGCCAGTCCGAACAAAATTGATTGCCAGGCTGTGTTCGTAGAGATCATCCGGGAAGGAAGGCTTAACCGAACCCTGGGGCAAGACCTCCTCTTGAAGTTGAACCTATCCGGGCCTTGATCTGCCCCTAACAAATCGCGAATCAACGAATCTCCGAATCCCCCTCCAACGCTCCCACAGACTGGAACAACTTGCCGTAAATCCCCGAAGAGTCACTGGCAAAATAGGTGTCCGGATTGTAATTGGAGCGGATCACGAACGGCTTTTCCCGGGTGGTGTCCCGGTAAACGGTGATCAGGAACGGTTCTTCAATGTTGTTTCCGGAGATGGAAAGTTGTTGTTGCGGAAGCTGGCTGGCCGACAACTCGTCAAAATCGTCGGCAAAATCGGAACCGGGCAGGTTGCGCAGCACGTTCAGGTAATTTTCCACCTTCATGGAGTCGAGCGGCTGGCCGTTGGCCGCCCAGCCTTCCGGGGTCTTTTGGAACTGGATGAGGGTATCCTCCATGCGGTATTCAAAGGCAGTCACTTCCATCTCCCGCTTCATGCGGATCAGGTCTTTATTGCGGTAGCTTTCGAAACCCTGGCCCATGCTGATGATCTGCATACCCTCCACGGCATAGATCTCATTCTCTCCGCTCAGACGGATAAACGAAGTAATGATGGGCTGCTGTTGTTGAAATTGCATAGGCTGCTGAGACGGGGGCGCCTGCTGGAAATCGAACTTCCCGATGATAAAGTCTTCGGCCAGTTTGCCACCATCGGTGAAGATCTGTACGCGCGTGCCGGAAGTGTCGGCCACCTGGTATTCGGCCCACTTCTCTTTACTTTTGGCGGCAATATGTTTGGTTTTGATCAGCGCCAGGTTGCCCAGAAGAGACTGCACCGCGCTCTGCGATGCTTTGATGCTCAGGGCTTCCCGGGTGGCGATCCACTGTTCGCCTTCTTTTTTGAGGGTGAAGGGAGCTTCCTCCCCGCGGGGGTCAATGGTGATAGAACTGACTGCCGCCGTGTCCACCTTGATCAGCTCGGCGCTGAAGGTAGCCTCTTTTTTACCGGAAAAGAGCCTGGATAGCCCGTAAACGGCAACCAGTACGACCAGGATAAGAAGCAGCGTCTTGTTGTTCATGATATCTGCTGTTTTTGCTGAATTGATGCCTTGTTCGTTGTTGTTTTATGGTTTCTGGGGTTCCGCCTTTCTGGGAGTTTGCCCATTCAATCAACAGCCAACGAGAAAGAAAAATACTAGACATACCGTTCCTGCATGCGCTTCAACCGCCGTGTCTTTTCTTGTTGCAGGCGGAAAAAGCCGTAGATAAGTACCAGAAGGATCGGCAGCCCAAAATTCAGGTATTTCAGAAAAGTACGCTTGCCACTGGCTTCATCGCTGAGGTATTCCTGTCCGATAGGCCGGGTGGCAACCCCTTTGGTCCGCAGTTCGATCAGGCCTGTGTCGTCAGATAACCAATCAATGCTGTTGACCATAAGGCTGACGTTGTCTCCCCCCTGCATCCCCTGGCCGGCAACCGGAAAGTCCCCGTCACCGAATACCACGATGCGCGAAAAGGCATTGCCCACCAGGTTGCCTTCCAGTACTCCTCCGACGGTGAGGTTGCTCATCGGAAAGTCGGCATCCGACCATTGCTTGTTGATGTCAAAGAAAACAGGAGGGTTGGAGATACCCGATTTGACGGAGGTCTGGGCAATAGGGGTGAAACGAACAGTGGAGTCGCCGGTGAAGCGCACCGGGCTGGCAAAGCTGAGGATCACTTGCTCCAGGCCCCGGGTAATGGGGTGTTCTGGGAAATTGCTGATGATCGGCAGATAGGGAAACTGCATGGCAGTGTTGAAAGTGAGGAAGCCTTGTTGCTGCCTGACTTGTACCGACCCGCACTGGGCATCGACGATAAAACTGGGGGCCACTTCGACGCCCTTCTGCTGCAGCCAGGTTTCCAGCCCGGTAAAGACGGGGCGGCCCTGGGCATTTTGCAGGTCGCCCTCCACGGTGTTGAGGGCAATGAACAGCTGCCCGCCGCGGCTCAGGTAATCGTCCAGCTTGGCGAGGTGGGTAGGTGGGATAGTATCCTGGGGCGCCACGATGGCAACGGCCCGGAACCGGTCAGGGATGCTGGCTTCATTCTCCAGGTCCACATTTTCCACCCGGTACAAGACACTTAGGGACTGCACAGCCTGGGCGAGGTCCGATATTGAAGGTTCTCCGTGTCCCTGAACCAGGCCTACCGATGGTTTTTCTTTGACAGCCAGCTTTTTGATGCTGGTGGAAAGCTCATATTCGATCGGTGCGCCCGGCTGAATGAATGGGATGGTTTCTTTTTGGCCGCCCATTTGCACCACGGCCCCAAGGAAAGCCTGCTGTTGCTGGGCCTGGTCCTTTTCCCGCATGGTGATCATCACCGGCTGTATGCCCTCCTGAGCTGCTTGTTGCTTCTCTTCATCCTCATCCGGGTTGATAAACTGATAGTCGACATATCCTTTAGAAAGGCTGGCGTATTCCACCAGCATTTCCTGGAAGTCCTGCCGGGCCTTTTCTATGTTCGGTGGCATGTTTTCGGAAAAGTAGGCCGTTACCGTAACGGGTTCTTCCAGGTTGCGCAGGATGTCTTTAGTGGCCTTGCTCAGGGTGTACTGGCCATTCTCCGTAAGGTCCAGGCGGAAGAACAGTTGTTGAGAGATCAGGTTGGCCACAATGATGATTGCTGTTATCAGCAGTATGGAAACCAGTGTTTTATTTTTCATAGTATCAGTTAGCTTCGTTTGGAAATGATGAGTTCGGACAGGCCCAGCCCCAGCACGACGATGGAGGCAAAATAGACCAGGTCTTTGGAATCGATCACTCCCCGTTGTATGGACTGGAAGTGGTACTGCAGGCTGAGGTTACGGAAGAAAGTGCCCAGCCCGCCCTGGGTATTGGATGCCATCACTTCGAAAAGGATATGGAAGAACACCCCGATCAGGATGGCCAGCAGGAATGCGACGATCTGGTTGCTGGTCACACTGCTGGCAAATAGCCCTATGCTGATGTACGCAGCACTCATCAGCAGCAACCCCAGGTACCCGGAGAGGGTCGCTCCATGGTCGATCTGGCCCAGTTTGGCGACGGTGATGTAATAGGGTAGGGTAAAGAGCAAGGCAATACAGACCATGAGCAGGCACGCCATAAATTTACCGACGATGAGTTGCCGGTTGGATACATCCTTTGTGAGTAACAGCTCGATGGTGCCCGCCTTCCGTTCTTCGGCGATCTGCCGCATGGTCAGCGCCGGTACAAAGAAGAACAACGTCCAGTATGCAATACTGAAGAACACCTGCAGGTCTGCTTGCTTGCGGAAGAAGATATCGCCCCGCCCGATGAGCTCCAGCGGATCCCAGGTAAACAGGCCGCTAAGCCCCAGGAAGGCGATGAGGATCACATAAGCGATCAGCGAGTCGAAAAAGGAACTCAATTCTTTTTTGGTAATCACCCAGATTGGATTCATAGCCTTTTTGTTTTATGGACTGAACGATCGAAGAGCTGAATGATGGATTTGCCCGCATTCAATCCTTCAATCTATCCATCATTCATTCATTTCAAAGTCAGATCCCGGAAGATATCTTCCAACCGGGTTTCAAAGGGAATCATTTCGTGGAGTACCCACTTCTGGCGAACGCATAGTTCGAAGACCGCCTGGTTGGACAACTGTTCAGGCTGGCTTTGGATCTCGAATCGTTGTTTGTCGGCATCGAGGATATCTGCCGTAGCGACGGTGGGCAGTTGCTGCACTTTCTCGAAGACTTCATCGGTGGAGCCGCCGAGGATACGCACTTGCAGGACTTGTTGGCCCTGTGCCTGCTTGCGGAGCGTTTCGGCGGTGCCGTCGGCCACTATCCTTCCGTTATTGATGATGAGGATACGGTCGCAGGTGGCCTCAACTTCCGGGAGGATATGGGTGCTGAGGATCACGGTCTTTTCTTTGCCCAGTTTGCGGATGAGTTCCCGGATCTCTACGATCTGGTTGGGATCCAGGCCGGTAGTGGGCTCGTCGAGGATGAGAATGTCGGGGTCGTGGATCATAGCCTGTGCCAGGCCGACTCTTTGGCGGTATCCTTTCGAAAGCTCCCGGATCCTTTTGTGCTTTTCAACATCCAGGCCGCATACGCGGACCATCTCTCTTATCCGTTGAGGAACCTCGGCCCTGGGAACTTTCTGCAGAGCCGCGCAGAATTCCAGGTAGTCGATAACCGGCATATCGGTATAAAGCGGGTTGTGTTCGGGGAGGTAGCCGATGTGTTTTTTCGTTTCCCCATCGCGTACGGACTTGCCGCCGATCAACACTTCTCCACTATCCATTTCGATGTAGCTGGTGATCATCTTCATGGTCGTCGTCTTCCCGGCGCCGTTCGGCCCCAGGAATCCAAGGATTTCACCCGTTTTTACTTCGAAGGAAATGTTGTCAACAGCTTTTTGAAATCCGTAGCTCTTGCTCAGGTTTTCTATTTTTATATCCATAGTAGGGTTTTGACTTTGGCAATTTGATTCAAGAATGCCAATGTTCTTTGTTATTGCAGCTGACAAAAAGCAGATCGAATCAGGGCGCAAATTTAAAATTTTTTACCTGAAATTTGAAGAATAGCATTTTTGATTGGCGGACAAATCCAGTAATTTTGTGCGGCCTAAGCAAATCCCTTTGCCCATTTTGGGGCGTCTATTTTTCAAACCAAAATCCCGGACAGATGATAAGGTATCTTTTCTTGGCAGCAAGTATTTTTATTTTATCCGCATGTAGCGACGGCAGCACCGGTGGTGCTGAAGCAGAACAGTTCGAAAGCGCAGGTTATATTACGGAGGACATTCCGGGCACTTCCTATCAGCGGGTTACAAAAGTCAGCAACATGAACACCCTGCAGGAGGAAGGCCTTACCCGAAACGGCCTCAGGGAAGGCACCTGGATCATTTATCATCCTGGTGGAGAGTTCCCTGAGAAGCTCATTTC
The DNA here is from genome assembly GCA_020636405.1 of Lewinellaceae bacterium. Classification (GTDB taxonomy): domain Bacteria; phylum Bacteroidota; class Bacteroidia; order Chitinophagales; family Saprospiraceae; genus JACJXW01. Next base: position 3,162,380 of record JACJXW010000004.1, read on the forward strand.
CTATGCTCAGGGAATGTACAACGGCCCTTACATGGAATTCAACGACCGCGGCCAGATGTCGCTTCGCGCTACTTACAAGAACAACGTCTTGGACGGCCCCTGGGGGAAATACCGCTTTGGCCGGGCAGAAAAGCAAGCTCACTACAAAAATGGCGAGCTGGATGGCACCGTGAAAGAGTTCGATGGCCAAACAGGCAAACTGATCAAGGAGGTCAACTACAAAGGTGGACTCCAGCACGGTATGTTGCGCTTTTTCAATGAGGAGGGAGAAGTAACCCTGGAGTATGAATACAAAAACGGTGAAAAAGTAGGAGGAGGTATTGTAGAGGAAGGGACTAACGCAAGTAAAGAATAAACAGCCCCGGAAAGGAGCGTTGAAAGGAGCGAGGAGGGCCGGCGGAGGGATTATGGTGTGTTTTTTAGCGCTTATATGCCTTCTTGCCTATCCCGTTGCTTTTGTGTTGCATCAGTTGCCGGGCCTCTTCCTCCAACTCCCGCAGGATCGCTACACGGTCTTTGGGCACGCTCTTCTTATCTCCTAGTAACGCTTCCAGAGGCATTCGTTTGGCATTGTCTACCCAGAAATGGAAGCCCAGGATCTCTCTTATTCCGCTCATGTTTTGTTTTTTGTTTGTTGAGGTCAAGATCCACTGAATATTCTGGATTACCAACTTTAAAGGCTCCCATGCTGTCTGTATTCACGAATTCAGACACTAACGTATTTTATTGAAAAATAAGGAAATAGGGCTGGCGTATAGGAAGGGCAACTGCTTGGGCTTTTATGCCCGTGCCATTTTGATGTATTCCTTGGGGGTCTGTCCGGTGATTTCCCGGAACACCTTGTAAAAGGTGGATTTATTTTTGAATCCGCACTGCAAGGCTATGCCGAATAAGGTCAGGTTATGATAATTTTTATCTGTGATCTTTTCCTTCACCTCTTTCACCCGGAAGGAATTGATGAAGTGCTGAAAATTACACCCGGCATGATGGTTGACTACCTGTGATAAGTACTTGGTATTGGTATGGAGCCGGTCGGCCACTTCCTTGAGGGAAAGGTCGGGATCCAGGTATAGCCTTTCCTGTTCCACCAGTAATTTCACCTTGAAAAAGAGTTTTACTTCTTCGAGCCCTTTCAGGCTACTGGAGCTGTACTTTTCCTGGAGTTGAAGCAGCGGAAGGTCCTCGACATCTTTGACCACATCCCCATCTACTTCAAAAGCGATGAAATTGGTAAGGTGTTGCTGGCGGTCAAATACCGGGTGGATTACCAGCTTGCACAGGTAAGCTTCGCCATTCTTCCGGTAGTTGGTGATCTCCTCCCGGAATGCAATCTGATGCTCGAGGCTGCGCCGGATACGGTTGATGGCATCCTGCTCAGATCCGGGGCCCTGGAGAAGGCTGGGTTTTTTACCGATCACTTCGGTAAGCGTATAGCCGGTTATTTCAGTGAAGTCATCATTGACCCACAATATTTTCCGTTGAGCGTCGGTGAGTATGACTGCAATATTTGGAAGCATAAAATTTTCTTGAAATTGGTTTTGTTTAATGTTTGAAAGGCTATCGCTCGCAAAGCTTAAACAAATTTAACTATTTGATTATCATTGTCTAATATACATTCTATTGAACGGTTTTTCAAAAAAATATGCGCTTTTTAGAACAAGGGCCAAAAATGAGTTTTTCCCTGTTCCTGTTTTGTTGAAAGCTAAATTGTCCAAAGGAGCCGTCCATATGAAGCGGGAAGATAGAATTTGGTATATTTGGGCAGCAGTGCACCGGCCTTAAAAAGCCAGGCCTTTGCCGGCCTTTGTCTTACGCTGCCGGTCCATCTGATATTTGGAAACCACCTTAACAGCGGCCTTTGATGAGTAGCCAACAAGAGGACAATACCCTCGGCCTGTGGATGCAGGACGAATGGAGCATTTTTCGAAATGCGTTGCCTTTAAATCCCCAGCGTATTGACATTGCTCGCCTGGACGGCGGCTTTGCCTATTCTTTGATCGATAACCTGCTTCAGAACAAAGCTTTCGAACTTCCCGTAGCCCCTCCCTTTTCTGTTGCTCAGGAACTCCAGGGGCTTTACTTTGAAGCGCGTGCCTCAGAACGGGTGCGGGGGCACCAACCCTTTGGCCTGGGTTTTCCTTTGTTTTTGTCCGCAGACGAAAACGGAGAAACCATTGCCGCCCCTTTATTCATCTGGAACCTGAGCCTGGAGCCCAACCCGCAACACATCGGGCGATGGTCCATTTCGAGAAAACCTTTCCAGAAACTGGATTTCAACCGCTTTTTGGCCGCTCACTGGGATCAGGCATCCGGAGCCGGGCTTGCCGCTCGTTTTGAGCAGATACTGGCCTCCGGCAGGATGGATGCCGGGGCGCTTGCCAGGGCCTGCAATGAGGCCTCGGAAATGCTGGCGTTGAACAATCCCAGCCAGAATATTGCCGTTACAGATACCCCTTCAGTGCAAGAATTGGGCCGGCTGTTGCAACAGCCCCAGATCCACTGGTCTGGTGTATTGGGGCTTTACCGGCCACATCAGCATCTTTTCATTCCTCCGGTACAGCGCGAAGAAGAACGCGTTTCGCCGCCGGCCCATTCTCTGGGGCTCTTGCCCCTCGACCCTTACCAGGCCGCTGCTGCTACAGCCCTATTCGAACAGGAATCGGTCCTGGTTACCGGGCTGCCGGGGACAGGGAGGACTCACCTGGCCCTGCACCTCCTTTCCAATGCCCTGTCCAACGGAAAGCGCTGCCTGATCGTCTCTCCCCGGCTGCCCGCTCTCCGGTTGATCCAGCAACGCCTGGAACAACTGGGGTTTGGACGGCTTTCTTTTCTATTGAGGGATACGGCACAAGACCTGCCCCTTTTCACCGAGATCATCCGCGCTTCGGCTAATGCCAAAGAACCGGAAGTGAGTTATGCCCCGGACGAGTACCGCCTGCTGGCCGCTCGGGCTGAGCGCCTGAAAAGGAAGCTGGATGACAGTTACCTCTCCTCCCGGGCTTTTGTTTTCGGACCTTACAACTGGACGGAGACGGTAGGGCTCTATCTCAAAAGTATCCGAAAGGAAGGAAAGGAAGTGCTCTCCACTCAGCTGAATGCCCAGGATTACCAGTTTACCTATGAAGAATATCAGCAATTCACCCAGGCCATTGCGTCTTGTCAGCGGCTCCTTGGTGAGGCTGGCGTCTTGCGGAGCCCCCTGAACAAGCTACATCAGGGGATCTTTCTGCGGATGGAAAAAGAGGAAGCGCTGCCCTTCATCGAAGAGAAAACGGAGGAATTGCTATCCAGGGCCCTGAGCCTTAGGCAGTGGTATGCCAACCGCGTCAATACCTACTCTGAACTGCTTTCCGCTCATTACGAACAATATTACCAGGATTTTGCACGGCGCCTGGCCCTGCTCAATGACCGCATCGCGGAATCTTATGGCCGTTTTGGGGAGGCTTTTGAATCGGCCGGTATGGGCGGCCTGAAATTGAAAAGCGTATTTTCCGGCAATGCCAGGGAGATACTGGAAACCCGGCAAGCGGTGGCTGCGGCGTATGCCAAACTACAGGCAGACTTCGACGCCAATGCCTATTTTGAATATGGATTCCAGCCTGCGAATGAAGGGCGCGACATCCCCGCGGTCAAAACGTCGCTGGATGGTTTTGGACAAGCCCTGGCCAGGTGGCGCTCCGGCCTGCGTGAGGTGGTGCAGGACGAGATCCTGCGATTGAGCCACAAGACGGCTCACCCTCGCCTTGGGTTTCAGGGCCAGGTGCTCGAATTGGAGGAAGGCCTGGCCCGCCTGCTCGAACAGGTTAATGAAAGCGGCCTGTATCACCTTCCGGTCAGCCATAAATCGCTCACTATACCCAAACGGCAACGTTTTCTCGATGAGTTGATCGAGCAATTGGAGGTGACCCGCCGTTCCCTGAAGGGCTTCGACGCATTCTACGATTGGCAGAACAACTGGCTTCAACTCAAGGAAGGGGCACGGCGGCTGGTGAAGGCCCTGATCAAAGGGCGGCCCGACAACTGGCAGGCCGCCTTTGAAAGCTGGTTTCTGGATAACTGCCTGAGCCAGGCTTACAAGGCAGTACTGCCCCCCGAACCGGACAATGTCCGCGAGCTGGCTCACACCATGGAACAGTTTAAGCCGCTGTTGCTACCTCACTCCCTGATGCTTTGGCATGGCCGCAAAGGGGAAAGCCTGCGCCGCCTGCGCCGGCAAAACCGGGAAGCCTACCAGTGGATCAGTGGGAAACAGCCTGAACAGAACCCGCTTACGCTCAGGCAAAACCTGCGCAATGGAGTAGACGCCGTTTCTGCACTCATGCCGGCCCTTCTGGCCACTCCTCAGGTAGCCGGTGAATGCTTCGCCGGTACCGGGTTCTTTTTTGATTACGTCATCGTTGAAGATGCCTCCTTCCTCACCCCCCGTGAAGTGCGGATGCTCCGGGAATTGGGCCGTCAATCCGTTTTTATGGGCAATGCTTTGCCAGAAGGCCCCGCTTTTGTTCCGCCGGCTTATGAGTACCTGACAAAAGAAAGTATACCAGTTGTCAGCCTTTACCAGGGCCACCATCGTTTCCCGGGCAACTTGCTTCAATACCAGCAAAATGATGGCCCGCTTCCTCTCGGCCTGGGAGAGCCCTCTACCTTCCACTTCGAACAAATAGACGGACGGTACGATGAACAGACAGAGGCTAATGAAGAAGAAGCGCTGCACATCATCGGACTGCTTAATAAGATCGAAAAAACACCCCAGCGCACTTACCCGTCCGTAGGCATTGCCTGCCTGACAAAGGGGCAGCGGGACCTGATCACCTCTTACCTTTTGCACATCAAGCAACGCCGGTCGACCGGCGTGGAGGCCATTCAACAATTGGAGCGCAATGGCCTTTCGGTCTTGAACCTCGATGAGCTTTCCGGACAGCGCTTCGATATTCTCATTGTTTCCGGGGCCCTGGGAACGATCGACCTGAAAGGATCTATGACCGGGCATATTCACCGCCTGAAAGGATATAAAGTGCTGGAAAGCTTGTTTGCGCTGATGTGCACGGCCGAAAAGCGGATACACATCGTCAACTCCATCCCGTTACCGGCCCTGGATGAAATGGCTGCAATGCCGGACAACCGCGAGGGCTTCCTGCTGGCCAGTTATTTTAAATTCATCAAAGCTGCCGGTGGGCAGCGCCGGGAAGCGGCGGCAGCCATTATGGAGCATCTGCCGGACTGGATGCATTTTGGTTCTCCGTACAGGCAGCCCCTGCCGTTCCTGGAAGAGGTAGGCCAACACCTGCAGCCTTATCTTGGGCCCGGCCGGGTACAACTCGGTTCCGGCCCGGCGCCGCTGAAAATACAGGCATCAGGCCCCGGGCAAACGCCTTTGTTTATCACTCCGGATGGATTTCTGGCCCAGGCTCCGGCCACCGATTACCAATGGGAATATGAACAGGCCAATCTGCTTGAGGCATCCGGGTATCGCCCGGCGCCCGCCTGGTCGGCAGATTGGTGGCGCAATCCGGCCCTCGAGGCTAAAAAGATGGCCAGCCTGATCATTCGCCTCGAGCAACCACCAAGTGAAGAAGAAGAATAAGGATTCCAGGATTTTTAGCATGACAGTAGAAGAATTACGACAACACCCGGATTATGAACAATGGCTCACCCTCTCTCACGAGGAGATCTTGCCCTTTGTGCAGGAAGAATTTGGGCGCCGGGGGCTCCTTACCCGCTTTTATCTGCTGCTCAATCTGTTTTTGCTGCTCCTCATGATCTTGCTGGGGGCCTGGCAAGTAACCAACGGCCTCATCAATACAAGTACAGTGATCCTGAACAGTATTCTGGGAATGGGCCTGGCCCTTACCCTCCTGGTGCCCGTTCATGAAGGCATTCACGGCCTTGCCTATAAACTGGTGGGGGCGCCGAAAGTACAGTATGGGAGCGATATACGGAGGTTCATCTTTTTTGCAATGGCCGATCATTTTGTAGTGGGCTTTCCCCGGTTCATCGTCGTTGCTCTGGCGCCATTCTTCGTGATCAATTTATCGGCCATTTTTGCAATTTTTTATGTTTCTCTTAACTATCAATGGATACTTCTCGGCGTTCTATTGATGCATACCGGAGCTTGTGCCGGAGATTTCGCAATGCTTAGTTTTTTTCTAAGGCACCGGCCGGAAGGGATACTTACTTATGACGATGTAGAAGGGCAGCGGTCTTTCTTCTTTCGGGCATCTGGAAGTGAAGGCCCGCCGCCCGCCGCCCGCGACGAGGTTAGGGTCAATGCCGGCAATACAAATGGCGATGAGCAGGATTAGCGATACCTGTTTTGCGCAATTTTTTCTTGGGGAATGGAACAAAACAGCCGGAATGGCAGTAAAATAGAGGTAGGCTTGCTGCCTGGCGGCCGGTTTGAATAAGGCCTGTTTCTACAGCTTCAACAAATTTATTAATTCAACCTCTACCTCAGTTCAACGATCGGATTGAACACCCGTTGTACAACAGTATCCGGGCTTGTTGCTATCCAGCAGTGAACCCGTTCTGTATTTTCGATGGAAGGTGAAAAACTTTCCATTATTCGGCATGCTCAAAAAAGATGTAAATATGCGTGGCTTGGCCATCTTTTGTTTGCTGATCCTCTTGGCTATCGCCTGCCTGCCGGAGCGTCGTAGCCCACTACCTGAATTGCCAGGGCTGGCGCCTTTTTTGCAAGGGGATAGGAATGAAGTAGAAGCCACCATTCGGAGGATGAGCCTGGAGCAAAAGCTCGGACAGCTGATCATTGTAGCCCGGGTATCTGATCCGGAGAGCGATCTTCAAAAGTGGGTGCGAACGGGGAGGGTAGGAGGGGCCGCCCTGGGCGGCCTCAGGCTTAACCGCTTTCTCAGCTTACAGGACAGCTTACAAAGAATGGCGCCGTATCCGCTCCTGTTCACTACTTTTGGCGGGGCCATGTTCCAAAACCAATTTTCTGATGCTATTGCTTTACCCGTAATGGATGCCCTTCAGGCATTGCCTTCCGATAGCGTGAAACATCAACTTCAGCAAAGCTACCTCAAACAAGCCGAATCCCTGGGAATCAATCTGGCGCCGGCGCCGTATATCAGCCCTCTGGAACAGCGCTTTGCCTTTCCGGAGAGCAGCCTGGAGCAGTATACTGCCCACATTGCTTACCTCAACGAACGCCATATCCTCAGTATCGCCGATGGTTTTGCCGCTACCCAGCTGTTCCTGCCGGCCATAGACAGCCTGCAGGACAGCCTGTTACTGGGATTCCGGCACCTGGTGAAAGCTGGCTTGTCCGGATTTTGGGTACATCCTTCCGTTTATGAAGCCCCTGGCTTACCCCCTGATGCCGTGAGCCGGTTCTTTCGGGGCCGCCTGCAATTTGACGGCTTGCTTATGGCTCATCTCCGTGCTGATAATCAGTTAGATGAGATACTGAGATCCGGTGTAGACCTCATCGCTACGGACAACAACCCCAATTTCGTGTTCGAATACCTGTTGGCGGCTTATCGCTCCGGAGAACTGAGCGAACAAGACCTCCATGCCAAACTTCGGCGAATCCTTCTGGCCAAGCAATGGGTGAGGCACTCCTCCCGCGATTCCATGCCCGAGCCCGCTTTTTCCAGTGTATCAGTGCGTACCCTGCCGGCCTCTTTGTTAACTGGGGAAGAGAGAGCCGGCCCCACTTCCTCCTGGGGGGAAGAACAGCTTTCGCGCTATTTCAGCGACGGACGCTGGCTGTACTGGCAACGCCGCTTCCGGGAAGAATCGGTCGTCGTGGCTTCCAACCCCGACAGTTTGCTCCCTTTCCGTCCTGTGGGTAGCGGCAATTTTAAGGCCTTTCACCTGAGAGCAGAAGACCCCCGCTCTTTTGATGAGGCACTCAATAAATACGCTGGAGTGAGCAGTTGGCAGGGATTTTCCTGGGAAGAATTGTCCCGGCAGTTGCTTCAACTGAACGGGGACGAGCAATCCATCCTTGTGCTACACGACTATCCATTGGATAGTATTCAGGCTGCCAGTTTGAAGTCGTTTGCCCGCCGTTTACCCCTGGTACTGGTGAACTTTCAACGGCTGGAAAACCTGGCCTTGTTGGATACCAGCCTGACGATCGTGCATGCTTTTGAAGGCGGGGAGGACATGCAGCAGATCGTTGCCCAGGTCCTTTTCGGGGGGATATCGGGCAGCGGCAGGCTTCCGTATACCCTCAATCCCTTTTTTACCAAAGGGCAAGGCGTATCACTCCCACAATTGAGGCTGCATTTTGGCTTACCGGAACAGGCCGGCATTGCGCCCGAAAAGTTGGTGGGGATCGATGCCATCGTCGAGACGGCCATCGACGCAGGCGCTTTTCCGGGCTGTCAGGTCGTCGTTGTAAAGGACGGAATTGTAGTGTACGACAAGGCTATAGGCTTTCACACCTATAACCGGGAAAGGCAGGTCAAAGCAACGGATCTTTACGATGTAGCCTCCATTACCAAGGCCATGGCTACGGCCATGGTAACCATGAAGTTATATGAGGAAGGCAGTATCCAGCCCAATGGAAAGCTGCGCAATCAGATGGAACTCCCGCGCAATTCCCGCCTGCGCAACCTGACCGTGAAAAAACTGATGACGCATCAGTCGGGGCTGCAGCCGCATATGCCGGTCATTCCTTACCTGCTCTACCGGGATGCGGAGAATGCCAGCTGCCGCCGGTATTTTTGCAGCCATCCTTCCGATACGTTTTCTATCCAGGTCGCGAATGATTTTTACTTCGACAAACGGCACTACGAAAAGATAATGAAAGATGTGCACCGCCTGCGCCCTCGTTATCGCTATCGTTACAGCGACGTCAATTTCATATTGATGCAACAATTGGTCGAGGAAAAGGGCGGAATGCCACTCGATTCTCTGGCGGCACTCGATTTTTATTCGCCTCTCGGCCTGCAGCGCACAGGCTTCCGGCCTTTATTGCGCTGGGACAGCAGTGAGATTGTGCCTACTCAAAATGACCTCCGTTGGCGGCATCAGCTGGTCCACGGGTATGTGCACGACGAAACAGCTGCCCTGTTCGGAGGAGTAGCCGGTAATGCAGGTTTGTTTTCTACGGCGGAAGACCTTGCCGTGATATTCCAGATGTTGCTCAATGGGGGTACATATGGTGGGCAGCGATATCTGGCTCCCGAAACCATCCAGTATTTCACCAGCGCCCGCCATGGCAACCACCGCGGGCTGGGTTTCGATAAGCCTTATGACAAGACGATCCAGAAAGGCCTGTTTCCTGAGCAGGTGAGCGATGCTACCTTCGGGCATACCGGTTTCACCGGTACCTGTGCATGGGCGGACCCCGAGGCCGGGCTTACTTACATTTTTCTGTCTAACCGCATCTATCCGGATGCCACCAACCGTAAGATATTCGAAAAAAGGGTCCGGGAACGTATCCACCAGGTCATCTATGATGCCCTCGACACCTACGTGCCGGAAATGCCGGTGATCTAAGCAACCGCAGGAAGTCGGAAGTCGGAAGTGGGAAGTGGCCTCAGGAACCGCAGAAACCCCGGGAACTCGTACCCCTCGAACTCGCAACCCGCACCCCCCAATCATTTCATCAACCCCTCCAGCAACCAATCGGCCAGGAGTTGGCGGTTATTCTCTATAATGATCCGCTGCTGGTCGAAGGTGTTGCGGATGTTGGCCAGTTCTATATAGACGGAGTTGGTTTTGGTTTCCCGCAGCATGTGGAGGTCGCGGGCGGTTACCGTGCCGCGGTATTCCCTCGATTTCTGGAATTGTTTGTATTTGTGTTTCAGGGACCGCAACAGGTCGAATGCAATGTCTCGGCTGGCCTGGCTGGTAGAGTGGTGGTAGAAGAAGACATCCGTCCTTTCCCCTTTGCTCCTGGAATCTACGTGGATGATGATAGCAGTTTGTTCGGCCACGCCGGCAAGCCGGTTGCGCTCGTAGAGTTCGTTGATGATGTCGGAGCGCTGGAACAGGCGGGGCTTTTGCTGGCGCACCATTTTGACGCCGCCCCAGAGGACTTCGTCGTAGTCGCAATCCAGAAATTTATCCTCGCGAATGCCGTCATCATCGTCACGAAGGATCATGTAGGCGGTAGCGCCGTGGGAGATCAGGTTGCGGCACAGGCGCAGGGCGACATCATAGGCGTATTCATCTTCACATAGTGTATACTCTCCCCGCCGGCCCATAGCGCCCGGGTCGGGGCCCCCGTGGCCGCTGACGATGTAGAAAACCTTGCCCTGAAGTTTGTTGCTGAGCAAAGGCGTATACGCATATTTGGGGCCGAAAATAGGAAACTTCCGGTTACCGGCGGTGGTAGAAGTAGAGGGGCGTTCTTCCTCCGGGGAATTCTCAATGGGAGAAGGAATATCGAGGTCGGAGTCCGGGCAATTGAGCTCGTGAAAAGGCACCCAAAGGATGCGGTCCTTTTTAAAAGATTCGGCCCGCATTTTTCTTTCGTGCATCAACTCGTTGTATTCCTGGATGCGCACTGCGGTGTTCCAGTCATCGATGCCGATGCTGGAGCGTATGGTCTTTCCGTTAAACGAGTACACCAGGATGGGCAACTGGTATTTCCGCCCTACGATGAGGTGTGAATTTTTCTGCAGGCTGTTCAGGCGGTAAAACTGGTCAAAATTGCAGGAATGCTTGTCCAGGCTGTACCGGCGCAGCATGGAGTAAATACCATCGCCCGGCATGGCCTCCGTCTGAAAGTAGTCAGGGCTGGCAAGGGCCGGCAGGGCAGTGGACAGGATGGTTATCAAGGTGAAAAAAAAGATAATTCGCTGCATCGTCGTTCAGGCACAGTTTTGGGGTGAAAACTAGGATTGGTTGTTCCGTTTCGTTGAAATGATGGCGAAAAGATAGGGAAAATGAGGGAATTTGCCAATGCCTCAAAAAACCATGAAATTCCCTATTTTCGCCCTTATGGAAATATTCAGAGAGATCGGACACCTTCTGCGCAAGGATATGCAGTTGGAACTGCGCACCAGCTACGCCATCAGTGGCATACTTCTATACGTCTTTTCCACTATTTTCATCGTATATATGGCATTCCAGAAGATACAGCCCGACGTGTGGAACGCGTTGTTCTGGATCATTATTCTTTTTGCATCGGTCAGCGCCATCGTCAAGAGCTTTGTACAGGAGAGCAGCGCCCGGCAGTTGTACTACTACAGCCTGGCTAACCCCATTTCCATCCTTTTGTCCAAGATCATTTACAACATCGTGCTATTGCTGGGCCTCAGCTTGCTGACCTGGCTGGGCTTCAGCTTCGTTGCCGGCAGCCCGGTGCGCGATACGTCCCAGTTTTTCCTGGCCCTGTTGCTGGGCAGCGTCGGCTTTTCCATCACCTTCACCTTCATTGCCGCCATTTCGGCCAAGGCAGACAACAATGCCACGCTGATGGCCATCCTCAGCTTTCCGCTGATCATTCCCATCCTGCTGACCTTGATCAAACTCTCGGCCAACGCGCTGAGGCTCATGCAAGATACAGCTGTACAGAACGATATATTCATCCTTCTCGCCATCGACCTTATGCTTTTGGGCGTAGGATTGGCCCTTTTTCCGTTCCTTTGGAGGGATTGACCGGGTGAAAAGGGAAAGCTGGTTTTTATTCAAACGTTTGACAATTAATGAGTTGGGTGAAATAAAAGGCAAGGCCGGCGAAAAAACACTAATGACAGGAAGCTGGCCTTTGGCCCAATTATTATTCTGAAAAATGGGTAACTTTGCCGGAGCTTTTTATCGGCCCAATTCAGCCCAAAAAAGAAAAACATGCTCAAAAAATACTGGTGGAAAGCCTTATCGGTGATCATTCTGATCTACGTTTTCATTGCCGGAATGACCGTCCCCCTCAGCCCGGGCATCGAACGCGTAGCGCCAACGAGCGTTCGGACAGGCGATGAGGTTACGCTGGAAGTGCTGGGATACAACTCGCGCTACGACGAGGGCGGCCAGGTGAGCGCCTGGCTAAAGCTGGACAATGAACGGGCCCTCAAGGCAGAATCAGTGCAGGTGGAAAGCGGGCGCCGGCTGAAGGCGCTGTTCCGCATCCCGGAATACCTGCCGGTGGATCGAAAGGTGCAGGACTTCACCCTGATCCTGGATAATGAAAAGGACGGCGCCTCAGTGCTGCCCAGCGCCGTTTTTGTGACCCAGGATTCCATCGACCCGGAAATGGGCCAGAAGGCCTGGCTGAACAGCCCGGTACAGGACCTGCACGAAGAGTGGGCCATGACCTTTCCATTCCGCAATATCCTCTCGGAGACCATCCGCAATACCTACTTCCACGTGCCGCTCTGGTTCGCGATGATCTTCATTTTCATTGCCTCGGTAGCCAACAGCATTCGCTACCTGCGCGGAGGTAACCTGGAGGCCGATAATAAAGCGCAGGCCTACACCCGGGTAGGTATTCTGCTGGGCATCCTCGGCCTGTCAACCGGCGCCGTATGGGCGCGCCATACCTGGGGCGCCTACTGGAGCGGGGATGTGAAGCAGAATATGACCGCCATCGCCCTGCTCATTTACTTCGCCTATTTCATCCTGCGCGCCGTTTTTGAAGACCCGGAGAAGAAAGCGCGTATCTCAGCCGTTTACAACATCTTCGCCTTCGTCGCCCTCATCCCCCTGATCTACGTCATCCCCCGCCTGACGGATAGCCTGCATCCCGGCGCCGGCGGCAATCCCGCCTTCGGCACCCAGGACCTGGACAATACCATGCGCATGGTGTTCTACCCGGCAGTGATCGGGTGGACATTGCTGGGCTTCTGGATCGGGAATCTGTTGCACCGGATGGGGAGGATCCGGCTGAAGTTGATGGATGCGTTGTAGGGTCGGGCCAAGTTTCTGTTATAGCTTGAACGATGGGGACATAGGTTTTATAATTTTTCCCCTCACCGCCCCACCAAATTCCTCTCCGGCTTCTGCAACGGTTTCCCATTCAATGGTATACTAACCCCGATCCCCATCACCGGCTGCCCCAGGGGGGCTATGAACTCTACATTGGGCTTGACCCGAAGGCTCAGGTCGTCATTCACATCAAATCCTTTGAGGTGGGCGTCAACGAAGGCTTCCATGGCCTGTAGCGTATACACCAGCACGATGCCAACATAGGCGGTTTGTGTATTTTTATCATAGCTGTCGCGCAGGCTGCGCAGAGTGCTCAGGTTGTCCAGCGTGGTGCCGGTAAACTCGTGTTCTTCCCCCTGGCGTTTGAGGTTGAGGGCGTCGCGCAGGCGGCGGTACAGGCTTTGGTTGTAATCGACCACAAGCACCATGCCGGTGAGGGCTCCGTAGACAAGGGGCACCTTCCACCAACGCTTATTGTACAACTGCCCGGCGCCGGGAATGGCCAAAGAGAGCAAAGCCGCCCGCTTGGGATTGGGATAATCCCGGTTGAACCAGTTCTCCTTCTTTTGTTTTTCAATGACCGTATCTACCGGAGCCTCTGTAACGGTAGTATCTGCCTGCTGAGCGGCCAACCTTCCCAGGCAGCAGAAAAGGACCAGTATTGCCAATAATCTTTTCATGTTATCTAAACGCTGCGACGGGCTTTTTTGTGTAGGTAATAAAACCATTCACCTTTCATTCACCAATCCACCAATCCACGAATGCACGAATCCACGAATACACGAATGCACGAATCCCCCAATCCCCCCTCAATCCTCCAGCCTGTCCAGCAACTGGTTCAACTCCTCGACCGAATTGAAGGAGAGGACGACCTGTCCCTTACCCTTTTCTTTCAGTTTGAGTTTGACCTGGTTTTTAGCGCCGAAGAACTCCTGGAAGCTCTGTTCCACCCGCCGGTATTCTTCAGGCAGCTTGGCTGAAGATGCGGTGCTTTTTTTGGCTTTCGGCTGTTTGTAATCGCTGACCATTCGCTCCAGCGCCCGGACGGAGATGCCCTCTTTAACCACTTTATCGAGCAGGTACTTTTGCATGGCAAAGTCATCCAGCCCGGCCAGGGCGCGGGCGTGGCCCATGGAAAGCCCGCCCTCTTTGACGGCTTCCTGAACAACTGGAGGCAGTTCGAGCAGGCGCAGGAAGTTGGTGATGGTGGTGCGTTTTTTGCCGACGCGTTGGGCGAGGTCCTCATGACGAAGGCTGAACTCTTCGATCAGCCGTTGGTAGGTGATGGCCACTTCCATGGCGTTGAGGTCTTCCCGCTGGATGTTCTCCACCAGGGCCATTTCCATCATCTCCTGGTCGTTGGCCAGGCGGACATAAGCGGGGATCTCCTCCAGGCCAGCCAGTTGGGATGCTTTCCAACGGCGTTCGCCCGAGATCAGCTGGTAGGCATCGGGGCCCAGGCGGCGGACCGTCACGGGCTGGATCAGGCCATAGGCTTTGAGGGAGTCGGCCAGTTCCTGCAGGGCTTCGGGGTCGAAATCTTTCCGGGGCTGGTCGGGGTTGGGGGCGATCGCCCGAACCGGGATCATCGCTACGGTGTGGGACAATTCCTTGACGACCTTCTCCGGGTTCTGCTCAATGTCTTCTTCGCTGATGTTGAAATATGCCAGCCGGCTGCTGCTTTTTTTAACACTGCGCAGGGAATCCCGCAGGTCGGAGCTGCTGACGTTCTTTTTGCTGATTCTCTTGGCCATATCGACACACTTGGTTTTGGATCAGCCGCAAAGGTAAGAAAATTGCTCCGGGGGAGTAGGGGTTGAATGGGTATTAGTTGAATGGTTAATTAGTTCACTGGGTTGAAACCCCAGAAACCCACCCTAGTTCATACTCGCCCCGCTCTTCGGCCGGATCTTGTCGTTGTTGTTCTTCAGAAATTCTTTGGCCAGGTTGAGGAAATTGATGCTGCCCCGGCTGCTGGCGTTGATCATGACCACCGGCATGTGCAGGTTGGGCGCTTCACCGAGCTTGGAATTGCGGTGGATGATGGTGTCGAGCACTTCATCTTTAAACAGCTCGCGTACTTCTTCCACCACGATGTTGGCCAGGCGCAGGCGGCTGTCGTACATGGACAGCAGAATGCCTTCGATCTTCAGGCCCGGGTTCAGCTTGGCCTGCACCAGTTCGATGGTCTCCCGGAGGCGGGACAGGCCTTCCAGGGCGAAGAACTCACACTGTACCGGCACCAGCACGGAATCGGCGGCGGTGAGTGCATTGACCGTGATCAATCCCAGGGATGGCAGGCAGTCGATGAAAATATAATCGTATTCTCCACGAACCTGCTCGACCGTATCCTGGAGGAGAAACTCGCGCTTCATGCGGCTGACGAGTTCGATCTCGGCGCCGACCAGGTCAATCGTCGACGGAATAATATGCAGATTGGGCGTATCTGTCTCGTAGATGCATTCTATAGTATCGACATCGCCGACCATACAATCGTACAGGCTGGTTTCCACATCATCCGGCAATACGCCGACGCCGGAGGAGGCATTGGACTGCGGGTCTGCATCGATGAGCAGGACCTTTTTCTCCAGTATGGCCAGGCTGGCTGCCAGGTTGATGGCCGTTGTCGTCTTTCCGACGCCTCCTTTCTGGTTGGCGATAGCTATAACTTTTCCCATGGCGAAGATTGAAATTTAAACGATACAGGGTGAAGTGGAAGCCCCGTTGCTATTACAGTATCCTGGTCTTACGGGCTTCAACTCCACCCTGCTGAGGTTGTGATCTAGAGATCAAGGCTTTTGCCTATCGGCAGTAAAATTAACTCTTTTCCTTTATCCGCAAAAGCTTTTTTAGCTTTGGCGTGATCTATTTTAATGTACCCGAAAGTATCGTAGTGGCAGCCAATGATCTTATCACATTCAATGAAGTCGCTCGCTAACAGGGCATCTTCGTAACCCATGGTGAAGTTGTCGCCGACCGGCAATATGGCAAAGTCCAGCTTAGGGCAGGTAAGGGGCAGCAGCTTCATGTCCATCGACAGGGCCGTGTCGCCGGCGTTGTAGAAACACACTTCTTCGTTCCATACGACAAAGCCTCCGGGGTTGCCGCCATAGGTGCCGTCCGGCAGCACACTGGAATGGACGGCATTGACGTACTTGACGGTGCCAAAATCAAAAGACACCTTGCCACCGTGATTCATCGGATGCCCCGCCAGCCCCTTCTTTTCAAACCAGCTGACGATCTCGAAATTAGAAATAACCTTAGCGTTGTTTCTCTTGCCGATACTTTCCGCATCGGCTACGTGGTCGCCATGCCCGTGGGTGATCAGCAGGTAGTCAGCCCTGATGCTATTGACATCGATGCCTTTGGCCAATTCATTTGGAGTGATAAAAGGATCGATGAGGAGGTGCTTCCCGTTCATTTCAGCCATAAAAGTGGAATGGCCGAGATAGGTCAGTTTCATATCTTTTTGGTTTTTGTTGTTGACATTCCGGAAAAGAAAACGGCTTCTGATTTTGCCGCCTGAATATAGGGAATAAGAGAGCCATTTCCTGAGGTTTTGGCTGAAAATGTGGCCTGTTTTCTTCAAAGTTGATTCTCCGTATCTTAATCACTGGCACTTAGAATACGGAGAAGGAATTTGACCAAAAGGTGAACAATTCTTTGATGAAATTGTGTAGTAGCCAGTATTTTTATTCCATACTAAAGGGCCATGGCTTAATGATCACCGTTATATCCGGAACGAACCGCAAAGAAAGCGAATGCCTCAAATTCGCCAGCCTGTATTTCGAAATGCTGCAGGAAAGCACTCAGGAGGAAGTCAAGCTGCTTGCCCTCGAACAAATCCCTCATGATTGGTTCCATTCCGACATGTACACCCGGCAGTCCGAAAGCCTGAAACGCCTCCAGGATGAGTACATCCTTCCGGCCAGCAAATTCGTATTTGTCATTCCGGAGTATAACGGCGGCTTCCCCGGCGCCGTCAAGCTGTTCATTGACGCCTGCACCGTCCGAAAATACAGCGCTAACTTTAAGGGCAAAAAAGCGGCCCTGGTCGGCATAGCTACCGGCAGGGCCGGCAACCTGCGCGGAATGGAGCACCTCACTGGGGTCCTCAATTACCTCGGTACCGTCGTTATGCCCGACAAATTGCCCATCTCCCGCATTTCCGACCTCAAAAACGGCGAAGGGGAAGTGATCCATGAAGAGACGCTGAAAGTCATGCGTGCCCACGCGCTGGAGTTTCTGGAGTTTTAGCCCGGACTAATATGCATACCAATATCCCGCCGCACCGGTGTTTTCTATCCTTACCTGTTCCCTTGCCACCTTTTCTGCTGTTTGCCGCATTCGGCCCATTTTTTCCCTGGGCTCTTCAGATACGAGGTGAGAGAACAGGAGCCAGAATCCAGGCCCTTTTTGTTGTTGCTCGCGGAGCAGGCCTTCAAGGCCGCTGTCCCATTGCAGGATGACGGCATCTTTCAGCCGGTACCGCTGTTTCTGGGCATGCCATTGGCTGTAGTACGCATACGCCGGCGCGGCTTCGAGGTCAATAAAAACAGGGCCTGGTTTTCCCGCCCGGTTTACAGTCTCGGCCACTCCTTTAAGGCCTTCAATCTCTGTGGGCTTGCCCAGCTTGTTCAGGGAGTTGACAAAGGGTGCCGCCTCCAGGACCAGCAGGGCCAGGAGGGCCAGCCTGGCGTATTGGCCGGCACTTTTCCAGGCTTCTGAAGCGCCAAAGGCGGCGATCAGGAGGAACAAGGGCATCAGGAAAAGGGCGACTCTCGGGATCAGGGAAAAACGGTGCAGGGCGGAAGCTGCCAGGCAGGTGACAACAGGCATGCCTATCAGAATAAAAAGCCCCGTTTTCCGGACAGCCATCCGATAACTCCCCCAGAGCAGCAGCACAACACCCGTGGCCAGCCCGATAGCGGTAAAACCCAGAACCGGGCTGAGCAAACCGAAAAAGATGCTGCCCAATTGTTGCCAGGCGCCGGCTTCCCATAAGCGAAGCGGAAAAAAGTATTCCGCATGGTAGTTTTGCAACATAGGCCGTTCTACGCCTGCTTTTAAAACGCTGAGATATAGGGCAATAAAGGAGAGGGCCCAAACTGCGCCGACAAAAATCAGCGCTACCATTCCTTGCCGGTTTCCCGTCCTTAAAAAACCGTAGAGGTAGTAAAACCCAACACCACTCAGGAGAAACACCGCCGGCATGGAAAACCACATGCTTACCGCCCCGGCGAGTGCCCAGAGCCAGTAGTGGACGTGTTTCATGGCCTCCGGACGAAAGCGGAGGGCAAGCAGGAGGATACCCAGTGTCAATGCTCCGTCTGTGCTGTATTGCTTCAGCTCGGTGGCATAGCGCAGCAGGAAAGGCGAAAGCGCAAGCATAGCGACCGGGAACCAATGGATGGCTGGGGCAAACTCCAGTTTTGTATTCAGGTATTGGAAAGCCAGAAGAAGTGCTACGCCTCCGGTAAGAGGCCATAACCGCAGCGCCCATTCGTGGTTGCCCAGTAGGCTTACAGCTCCCTTACACAGCACCATGAAGAGGGGGGGGGCATACTGGTCGTAAAGCAATGGGCGGAAGAAACCGCTGAAAGGAAGCTCGGAGATATTGAGGGCGAGGTTGGCCTCGTCGATGAATAATGACCGGGCATCCAGGAAGTACCATAAGCGTAAAGCCATTCCCAAAGCCAGAAATAACAGCACAGCCAGGCGCGGTACGGAAAACCTCTTTTTCATCGAGGCAAAATAATAAGAGTTTGGTAGCTATTCAGCATTTCGCTTTTAGCGGTTCGCTATTCGCAGCACTATGCCCCTAATTGCGGGTATCCAAGCTCAAGGAACCAGTTCTTTGCTCTTCTAAATCCGGGTTTCGAGGCATAGTTTAGCGAACGGCGAATAGTTACAGCGTTTGTTCAGTTAAAGGGGATCCATACCGGCAAGCGGGCCTGGAAACCTTTGGAATCTTTGAGTTCCTGTACGAAGCGCAGGTAAGGATAATATTCTCCCAGTTCAGCTTTCAGGATGGCGTTGGAACGAACATTCTCTTCTCCGAACCATTGCTCGAACAGTTGCTGGATGGGGTCTTTGACCTTTGGATATTCCGTGAGGCGGTATTCGTCCAATTCCGCCATTCCAGCAGCGGAGGCAATAGCGTCGTCCAATTCCCCGATCCGGTCTACCAAACCGATGGACAGGGCCCGTTCACCCGTCCATACCCGTCCCTGGGCAATGGCGTGCACCGAGTCGCGGCTGAGCTTTCGCCCTTCACTGACCCGCTGCAGGAAGGTCTCATACATATCGTCGGTGCGTTTTTGCAGCAGGCGGGACTCCCCCGAAGACAATGGATAGAACGGTGTGATTCCGGTAGCATAAGGGCCGGTCTTGACCGAATCAAAGTGAATGCCGGCCTTATCGTCCAGCAATTCACTGGCGTCAGGGATGGCCAGCACCACGCCTATGGACCCGGTCAGGGTATTGGGCTGAGCAAATATCGAATCGGCCATGGCGGAGATGTAGTAGCCTCCTGATGCGGCGTAATCCCCCATGCTGACTACAACTTTCTTCCCTTCTGCTTTGGCCAGGCTCAGTTCCTTCCAGATGTTTTCCGAGGCCATGGCGCTACCGCCCGGCGAGTTGACCCGTACCACGATGGCCTTAATGTTGTCATCCCGGCGGATTTGCTGAACGTATTCCACATATTTTTCATCTCCGATGTTGCCTGGCGCGCCTTTCCCGTCGACAATAGTGCCTTCGGCATAGATGACGGCGATCTTATTTTTTATGCGGTAGTTTTTGCTTTCCGGGTTCGATTGGTTGTATTCCTCGAGCGTGGACATTGGGATCTTTTCGTCTTCGCCCAGCCCCAGGCGGCTGCGCAGCTCATCCAGCGCATCTTCCCGGTGGGCGACCTTATCGGCCAGGCCTGCTTCGGCGGAAGCAGCTGGATCCATGCCTACGTATTCGGCCGCTAGCTCCCGGAGGCGCTGTTCGCTGATGTTTCGGGAAGCACTGACGTCCTCAATGAAATTTTCGTAAATATCATTGATGTATTCCCTGACCTGCATGCGGTTCTCGTCGCTCATCTTATTGAGGCGATAGGGCTCACTGGCGCCTTTGAACTTGCCGGCGTAGTACACCTGCATCTCTACGCCGATCTTGTCCAGCATATCTTTGAAGAAAGGAACCTGGGCCGCGAACCCCCGGAAGTCTATCATGCCGAGCGGGTTGACCAGGATCTGGTCGGCGCTGCTGGCCAGATAATAGGCTCCCTGAGAATAATACTTGGAATAAGCGATGATGAACTTTCCGCTTGATCTGAAATCCAGGAGCGCGTCCCGTACCACTGCTGAGGTGGCCAACCCTCCGCTGGCCAGCCCGTCGGCTTCCAGGAAAATGCCTTTGATGTCGTCATCCTCTTTTGCCCTCTCCAGGGTATTGAGCACCTGCTGAAGCCCCAGTACCTTTCTGGTTTTAAAGTCGAAGGGGTCAAGTTCGAGGTTGTTGGTCTGTTCGGGGATGGGGTTGTCAAAAGTCAGATGGAGAACGGTATTTGGCTTTATTTCTTTGGGTTTTTCTGCTTGCTTGGCGATCTGGCTGACCACCAGGCCACTGATGGCAAGCAGTAAGAAAAAGGCGACGAAAATACCGAGACAGGAAGCGAGTAAGAACTTGAAGAATTGTCCCATTTTAATGTGCTTAAGTTTTTGTGCTGCAAAAATATCCCACCATTGGCGGAAGTAATAAAAATTTAGATCAATAGGGCATTTTTGAGGAAAAACAGCGAAAGCCCATATCTATGCAAATGTTTGAGTTTTCTTATATCGAATGTTCCTCCTGGAATGTACAGCGAAAAACAAAGATGGTTCAAATATCGAGGCAATTACTACTTTTTTCGATGAAGCCCCTAATTTTAACGGGTGAAAAGCCATGAAAATGAAAGAAGGCTTATCTTTGGCAAGCATGCTTGACAAGCTTTTACAATGGGACACCGTACCTGCCCGGCCTGTAGTGCTCCCGCTGATTTCGCATGATAAACAATCCTAATTGAATGAAGGCGCACCAGAAGACAGATTGGAAACTCGCTTTATACATCGTAACCCTGGCAGCTCCCCTTTCCCTACTGGGCCAGCCACTGGAAGTGAGCAACGCTCCACCCATCACTCCGGAAAACCTGATCACCAATATCTTTCTTGGAGAAGGAGTGGAAGTGTTGAACGTTCAGTTCCAGGGGTCTTCTTCTGCCGTCGGTTTTTTTCAAAACGGAGACGACGAGGTCGGGCTGGGACGCGGTATTGTCATGTCTACCGGTTATGCAGTTAGCGCCCCTGGAATAATTGGAGTAGATGCCTCCGGGGGGATACAGGCCAGTGAGAGCGCTTCCGGGCCGGCCGCCGATCCTGATATGCAGGCCCTTTCCGGCACTACCGATATCAATGACCTGGTTTCCTATACCATTACTTTCATTCCTATATCCGATACGCTGCGATTCCGCTATGTGTTCGCTTCCGAAGAGTACCCGGAATATGTATGCTCGGATTTCAACGATGTCTTTGGTTTTTTTATAAGCGGGCCAGGTATTAACGGGCCTTTTTCCGGAAATGCTGAAAATATTGCCCTCATTCCTGAAACCTCCCTGCCGGTAGCGATCAATAATGTGAACCCGGGCGTGGTGGGGGCCAATGGCACCGTCATCAATTGCACGCCGCCCAGCGGCTCACTGGCTTATTCGCAATATTACAACAACAATAACGGCAGTGCGAACCGGCCGGTATTCGACGGCCTGACCGATGTTTTTACGGCCGAAGCGGTGGTCTTTCCCTGCAGCACCTACACCATCAAGCTGGTCATCTGTGATGTGGCCGATGAACTTTTCGATTCAGGGGTTTTCCTGGAGGCGAAAAGTTTTGGGACCGGTTCTCTGAATGTAAAGGCCGCAACTGTGAGCCTCGACGGCTCGGTTGCAGAAGGCTGCACCCAGGGAGAGTTGGTCTTCTCTCTTCCCGTTCCTGCTGAATCGAACTATCCGATCGACTACCGGATACTGGGAACAGCGGAAAACGGGGTGGATTACGAGTTTGTTCCTCCCGGCCTGTTCATCCCGGCGGGAGACAGCATTCTGTCCATTCCCATTATTGCATTCGACGATGGCATTCCGGAGGGAACCGAAACTATTATTATTGATGTTCAGCGAGACCCTTGTAACCGGGACACCATCGTCATTCCGATAAAGGAGAATATCCTGTTGAAACCGGAGCTACGGACGGACACCTCGGTGTGCCCGGGCAGCCCGGTTCTGCTCGACGGAACGGTCAATGTACCGGTCCCTGAACCGCCATCCTTTCACAATGAGGATACCCTGGTCATTTCTCCTCACAATGTTACCTTGTATTCCGATGTAAACGTTTTTGGAGTGTTACCGGCTGACCTGGGCCCCGGAGTGATCCGTTCGGTCTGTATTGAAGACTTGCAGACCACCTGGGTAGATGACCTGCGCATTTTTCTGATATCTCCGGGTGGACAATTCCTGGAGTTGGTGACTGATATTGGCAATGCCGGAGACAATTTTATCGGCACCTGCTTCACACCCCTGGCTACTACACCAATTACCAGCCTGGGAGTTGCCGACCAGCCCTTCACCGGGGAATTCGCTCCCGAAGGGCTGTGGGAGGACCTCTATGGTGATGGCCGCCCTACCAACGGAACCTGGCGATTGGTACTCTTTGATAAGTTCTTTGCCGATACGCCTGTCCTGAATCGGTGGTCCATAACGTTTACGCCGCTCTATGAAATAAAATACAGCTGGCAGCCTTCAGCCGGCCTCAGCTGCACGGATTGTCCTGCCCCACAGGCCAATCCGGATTCGACAGCCACCTATATACTTACGGCTGCGGATTCTTATGGTTGTGAATCTTACGATACGGTAACCATTGAGGTATTGCCGGTCCTGGAAGCGCCCCAACTGGCTTGTGCCGCAGTGACCGACAATAGCATTACGGTGTCCTGGCCCAACGTCACCGATGCTATGGGGTATGAGGTAAATGTAGATGACACTGGTTGGGTTCCGGCGAATGGCGCCAATACCCATACCGTTACCGGGCTCACTTTATCTACAACCGTGCACTTTCAGGTACGTGCCGTTGGCCCTTGTGGAAGCCTTACGGCTTCCATCGAATGCACCACGCCTAATTGTGTGCCGCCGACGCTCCAGGTGAATTCAATAACCGATGCCTCTTGTTTTGGCAGCGCTGACGGCGGGTTCACCCTATCCGCCAGTGAAGGCACACCGCCTTACCAATTCGTTGCCAACGGGCAAACCAATTCCAGCGGAATATTTAACGGCCTGCCCGCCGGCACGTATCTGGTACAGGCCATTGATGCCGCCGGCTGCCCGGTTTCTCAGCAGGTGATGGTCAATCAACCGGATTCCCTGCAGGCCGAACAGGTCATTGATCCCGTAAGCTGTATAGGGTTGGCCGATGGCCGGGCGACGCTCGATATTACAGGAGGAATAGGCCCCTTTACGTTTAGCTGGAGTGATGGACAGATAGATTCGGTTGCTACCGGCCTGACCGCTGGAAACTATCAGCTCTTTGTAACGGATGCCAATGGCTGTTCTACTTCATTTGATGTGGAAGTAGGCGAGCCTGCAGCATTAGAGATTGTGGTAGCCACCGATTCCATGCGCTGCACCGGCGTAGCCAATGGGAGGGCAACTGTGGCCGCTACCGGCGGATCGGGAAATTACACCTTCGATTTCGGAGCAGGCATTCTCATCGGCACCAGCCCTAATCATGCGGTAGGCCTGTCCGCGGGGAGTTACGCTGTGACTGTAACCGATAGCCGAGGTTGTGAAGCCGTCGCCAATTATGATATAGGAGAGCCGTTGCCGCTTCAATCCCAGCTTTCTGCTACCGACGCCCTTTGTTCGGGTGATGCCAGCGCCACGGTTTCTGCTGTTGTATCCGGCGGTACAGGGGCTTATACCTATACCTGGCGGGATGCCTCGATGGATATCGTGGCATTCAGTGCAGTTCAGTCCAACCTTCCTGCCGGTCAGTATTTTCTGGAGGTAGTGGATGAAAATGGCTGTGGCCTGACGGATACCATTACGGCCTTTGAACCCTCTGCCCTGGCTTACCAGTTTGCTATTCAACCTGCCAGCTGTCCGGGTGTAAACGATGGCATCATCAGCCTGCAAATATCCGGCGGCACTCCAGGATATACCTATAACTGGAATGACATCGGAAATGGCCCGGCCACCCGAACCGGATTGGCCACCGGCAATTATACCATAATGGCCACCGACCTCAATGGTTGCCTTCTGTCTATTGAAGTGGAAGTAGAAAGCCCGCAGCCGATAGAGCTCGACTTTACTACAACCCCGGTATCCTGCGTAGGCAATACCGATGGACAGGCCACAGTTCAACCTTCCGGTGGTTCCGGGGGGTATTCTTATTCCTGGGCGGACGGACAAAGTACTCCGACTGCCACAGGCTTGTCTTCCGGCCCGATTCTGGTGGTAGTAACCGATGACAATGGTTGTCAGGCTTCCGGAATCGCCACGGTAGAAGCAGCGTCCGTCCTTTCGCTTCAACTGGATGGTACTGCTCCGGCCTGTTTTGGCAGCGCCGATGGTTCCGCAACGGCAATAGCCCAGGGGGGAGCGGGGGGGTATTCTTATTTGTGGAGTAACGGGCAGGCTGGGGCCACGGCTACCGGGCTTTCTTCCGGCCCTTATCTTGTGACGGTCACGGATGGGAATGGCTGCTCGGCCTTAGATTCTTTGTTTTTGACTGGCCCCGATATCCTCACCAGTACGATCGATGTGGAGACGGCTACTTGTAATCCCGATCCCGATGGTTCGGCGTTAGCCAATGTTCAGGGAGGGACCCCCCCCTATAACTACTTGTGGAGTAACGGGCAGAGCCAGGCTGCGGCCGTCAATCTGGCAATGGGCACCTATATCTTGACCATAACTGATGCCAATGGGTGTCTGCTGGCCGATACTGCTGTGGTGAGTGGCATAGCTCCGGTTCGCCTGAGCCTGGAGAAAATGGATGTCAGCTGCAATGGTGGTGGCGATGGCTCTGTGGCAGCCTTTGCCGAAGGAGGCAGCGGCGCCTACGTCTTTAACTGGAGCACAGGGGGCTCTTCCGGCCCGCAGATAACCAACCTCACGGCAGGAAATTATTCGGTTACGGTATCCGATGAACTGGGGTGTACGGCAACGGCTTCAATTGCTGTCGGTGAGCCTTCTTCCATTGTTCTGGTTGCCGAGGCGGGCAGAGTATCTTGTGCAGGGGATATGGACGGAAGTATTCTTGCCACTGTCTCCGCGGGTACGCCGCCTTACAGTATTCGTTGGAGTACAGGAGATACTACTCTGGCAGCCAATGGATTGGGGGTCGGCCTTTATTCGGTGACAGTAACCGATGCCAACGGTTGTCAGGCCAGTCAGAATGCACAGGTGGTGGAAGCCAGCCCCATCGACGTTTCAATCGAAACGGAGGATGCCACTTGTTACGGTGAAGCCAGCGGAAGCGCAAGTGTACAGGCCATCGGCGGATTGCCTCCATTATCCTATCAGTGGGATAACGGCACAACAGGGCCTGTCCTTGAGAATGCGCCGGGAGGAAATTATACATTATCCATCACCGATGCGGCAGGCTGTGAGGTAGTGGAAGAGGTGGTAGTCGGCCAGCCGCTGGGGCCATTAGCGGCAACGGTAACGCCTGTGGATGTCAGTTGTTTTGGTAAAGATGATGGGCGATTGGAGATTGAAGCTTCCGGTGGAACTCCATTTTACCGGTACAGCCTGGATGGGGATTTCTTTTCGGGCAGCAATATTTTTATTGGACTGGAACCATCAACTTATACGGTTTACATTCGGGATATAAGGGGGTGCATCTTTCGCGCCAGCCAGGTATCCATTGAGGAACCGGAGCCAATCGTGGTCGAACTGGGAGAGACCAGGGCCGTAGGTTTCGGCACCGGCATACAGCTGTTTCCCGAAATTACGGGTGGGGTAGGGACTTTATTCTATGCATGGGAGTCACAAGATACCAGTATTCTGGACTGCTTCGATTGCTTTGCGCCAACAGCAACAGTAACTTCTCAGGCCAGTATCGAACTGACGGTAACGGATTCCGATGGCTGCACCGGGAAAGATATTGTAACCGTATATCCTCAGAAAGACCGGCCTATTTTTGTGCCTACTGGTTTTACGCCTAACGGAGATAGCAGCAACGACCGTTTGCTGGTGCATGCCAAAGAAGATATCGAGATCCTGGTTCTGTATTTCAGGATCTATGACCGATGGGGCGAATTGCTTTTTGAGTCTGGCGAGTTTTCACCCAACGATGAGGGTAGAGGGTGGGACGGTACCTTCCGCGGGCAGCCTGTACAGGGCGGCGTTTACATCTGGCATGTCGGGGTCGAATTCGTCGATGGCAATAAGGAAGAATATAGCGGCCATACGACTTTGATCAGATAAATTCTGTAAGTAAGAGCCTGGCCGGTGTAGGAATTTCTGGAGAGGAATAAAAAAGCTCCGGCGAATGGCCGGAGCTTCTGCGTGAAAAGTAAAAGTCAGCGTGTTGTACTTTTACCGGCATCAGAGCCGGTTAAAATTGAAGGATCGCTCTGACATCTTGTTCGTTGAGGATCTCTTTGTCGATTAGCTTGAGCTGAAAAGTGTATGTCTCTTTATTCGGATTGATGTTCTGAAAATCTTCCGGCCTCATCCGGGCAATCTTGCCGTCGTCGGTAACGATCCAGAGCAAGTTGTCCGAACTGGGGTCAAAGTGCAGGGGCGTCTCATCGGTAGCGTACAGGCGGTAGACTGTATTTTGGCTCCGGTCGGCCAGATAGGCGGTGTGGTTGCGGTAGAAATTGCCGTGCTGGTCCTTGAAAGTCGCCTGTATCCGCTTTTCGGAAGGAGGTATCAGGCGGTCGCAGTTCCAGTAACCGAAGCCGGTTGCTTTAAAGCGATTGACAACTTTGCGCCGTACGAGGTATTGGGTCGCTTCTCCGAATTCCAGGCCTGCGGCGCGCAATGCGTCCAGTTTATTGTCATATTCTTTAAGCGCTTCTGCTTTTTGCCGTTCAATCTGTACCTGTAAGGCCCGTTTCTGTTCTTTTGCCTTAGCTTCCCATTCGGACATAGCGGATTCAAAATCCCTGTATTCCGCTTCGTAGCGGAGCAGGGCATTTTCATAATCATTGCCGGTCAGAACCGGGCTCACGATGAGGGTCAGCTGGTTTTGTGGATGAATGAGGGTCAGCTCGTAATCCCGGTTGTTGGCCGGGCGAATCCGTACGGATTGCCAGCTGACACTGAACGCTCGTTCGTCGAAGGCAGGGCTGCTGGGCGATATTTGCCAGATCACGCCTTTGTACATCTGCTGGAGCTTGGCCAACTCGTCCTGTACCTGTCCGTTTTGGTTGTCTTCAACATTCAGGCTCCCATCGAGGAAATTGAGTTCCAGCGTAGGCCTACCTGGGTCGGCCCGGAAAGGGCGAAGCGGTTCTACAGGCTTGGGAAGGGCTGCTTCTATGGCCTGCAGTTCACCGGCGGCCTTAGCTTCGATGGCGTCGTACTGCCTGAGCAGTTCTTGCTTATGATCGAATAGCGGATCGTTGGCTTCAATGATTTCGTCATTGATGAATTGAATGTTGTCGATATCCTGATAAAGCCACTCCCGGGAGAAGGTGTCCAGTTGATAGACATGGTAACGAGGAGGGACGTTGAGATTGAGGCTGGGCACGATGATCTCAGAGACCAGTTCAACGTCTATGTTTTTTCCCGGTACCAGCTGCACCCGCTGGCCATCCTTTTCGGCATAGATCTCTATCATTCCGGCCGATTCCAGATGGTATTGTACTCCGGCCGAATCATAGGCCAGGGGAATACCGGAGAGGAAAAAGTCCACGTAATCGTGCATTTCCCGGTAGTGAATGTCCACTTCGCCTTCGATCAGTTTGCCGCGGTTGTCGGCAAAGGCAGCCGCAGGCACCACCAGTCGTGAACCGCTGGGGTACTCATAAACGCCGCCCTGGTTGGCATCCACGCGGAAGCTGGTGAATTGCGGCTGAATTTTTTCAGACAGAGGAGGCTTGACAAAATCCTGCTGAGCGAAGTATTCTTCAGCAGACAGAGCGGGCTTATCCGGGGCGGAGAATACACCACCCAGCACGATAGCGATGGCAGCCACAGCCGCAGCGGCGGCACTGCTTATCGACAGCACCCGTAGCCGGCGTATCCTGCGGATGTGCCGCTCCTCATGCTGCCCTTTGAACTGCCGGAGCAGGGCGCCAAAGTCTTTGTGGCGCCGGATCTCCTCGCGGGAAGGTAGCCGGGGGTTGATTTTGAAATTGTAGTTGTTGCCCATATCATTTTGTGGTTTACACGCTGGCAGGCAGCGTCATTCAACCATCAACTCATCTTTTTTTTCATTCTGCTCAGTATCCGGAAAGTCTTTACCTTGGCGTTGTTTTCCGTAATGCCGAGTATCTCTGCAATTTCTTTGTAAGGCCGTTCCTCGAAAAAACGAAGCTCGATCAATTGCAGGTCATCTTCTTTGAGGCCATCTAATGTTTCAAGTAGCAGTTGCCGGTGTTGTTCGTCATCGCGTTCTTCGATCTCGTCGAACAGGCCGGAGATGTTGGTTTCTTCCATACTTACAACCCGGCCCTTTTTCATCTTGCGGTAGTGTTGCGCCACTTCATTGCTGGCAATTCGATACAGCCAGGCGGAGAAAGGCACACCTTTATATTCGTAGCTATTAATGCGTTGTAAAGCTTTCAGGAAAACCTGGGAACAGAGGTCTGCAGTCAGCGCTTCATCCGTGGTCCGGCGGAAAACGAAGAGGAAAATATCTTCATAATAACGCTCATAGAGCGGCCGGAACAAGGCGGGGTCACCTTGAGCAGCTTGCACTTCTAGCCACTCTTCCTGCATTTCTGCCGCAGAAACAGTCCTTTTGGGCGCGCTCATTCGAACGGTTTTTGCAAGAGTACGGCTAAATTGCAAATTCGAAAGCATTAAATAAAAATTTTTTCCATAAAGTGCCCCGGGGCTTCGTCCTAAGGAACATCGGAAAAGCGATGAAGTCTTGAAAGGTTTCCTCTCTAGTGTTCCATCCTCATAATGGGGAACGGAAAAAAGGTTACAACCTGCCGGAAAAATATTTTCACAGGCCTAACGTGGGGCGCTCTCCGTTATACCAGAAGGCGGTGTGTTTTCAAATTATTATCTTGGCGGGAGTTTTTACAAATCAACAGAACCCAACGGAATGCTTTATCATATAGTTAGGCCGATTGCCAGGCTCGGCCTGAAAGCTTTTTACCGTAAGATCTTCCTTTCTCATACCGAACGCATCCCCCGGAATGAGGCAGTGATCCTCGCAGCCAACCATCCAACAGCTTTCCTGGAACCCTGTATCCTGGCCTGCTTTCTCGATCGCCCTTTGTATTTCCTGGCCAGAGGCGATCTGTTTAAAAAACCATTTTACGCCCGTTTACTCAGAGGACTGAACATCCTGCCGGTATTTCGCCTGAAAGACGGGGGCTATGGTAAGTTAAAGGATAATTATTCAACGTTCGAGGCCTGTTACCAGGCACTGGCCCACCGCAGAACCATCATGATCCTGGCAGAGGGGCGGACCAAGCAGGAGAAACGCCTGGGAGCCCTGCAGAAGGGTACTGCCCGGATTGCTTTGGGCACTCTGGAGCGACATCCGGGGGACCTGGAAGAGGTGTACATCGTTCCGGTAGGGGTTAGTTTTACCTATGCTGACCAGCCCAGGTCCGAAGTGATGATCGATTTTGGCGAACCGATCCGTACCAGCCATTATCTCCAGGAATTGGAAGAGAATGCCAATCATGCTATGGCTTCCCTAACCGATACCTTGCGGGAACGGTTGGAAAAGAGCATGGTCATCATTAAGGACCCTGAAGATGATGAATTGGCCGAGTATCTCCTCCGCATTTTTCGAAATGAGAGTGCCCAGCCTGCGCTGCCGGCTATTGCTCACCACAGCGCCCCACTTGAATTGGAAATGAAGGTTGCCGATACCATTAACCGCCTGCCGAAAAAAGAAAAAAAGAGGCTACACCTTCAAACCTCGGCCTATTTTGAGGAAGTGGAGCGCATCGGAACGGACGATCAGGCTTTAATGGAAACAGCTTGGAACCCAACCAGGAGCCGGCTGGCTCTTTTCTTGGGTTTCCCCTTCTTTCTCATGGGGTATATCTGGAACTATCCCCCGGTTTGGTTGGCCAAATATATATCTGATACTCAGGTGGAAACCCTCGAGTTTAAAGCTCCGGTCCGGTGGGCCGCTAATCTTGGAACTCACCTCGTTTATCTCCTGGCTTGGGTATTGGTTGCTGCCTTTACCCGTGCATGGATCATACTGCCCATGGTAGCCGTTCTGCTTTTGTTGGGGTATTTGTCTTTGTACTACGTGGAGTTTCACGCCCGCTTCCGGAAAAACCATAGCGCTGGCAAGCTTTCCGAAGAGGAAAAGGTAAGATTACGGAATAAAAGGGCGGAAATTTTGCAGTCTTTTAAAAAAATGGAGGCGAGTTATGCCTGAGGGTGGTAGGTGCGCTGCCTTAAAACTCCTTGTTACTCTTTTGAAACCTTCTGTCCAGGTCTCCGGCAAGGCCAAGGAGAAATAGATAAAAAAATATAATTCCTGCGATCAAGAGAAAATTCATGGTCCTGGTTTTTTCTGCTTGGTACTAAGCGTGGTTAGATTTAAATATTGTACAGGATGGTTTTATTTTGGTTAAATGCAGGAGAGTAACGCAGAAAATTCTCAAGTTGTTTCAACTTTTTTGCCTTATAACGGAGTCTTAACAAAAAAGCTGTCCCCTGAGGGACAGCTCTGAAAAAATGGTATGTAGTTAGTAATAGGGAATCCTAATCTTCAGAACAGATCAGGCTGCCATCTTCAGAAAAAATGGCTTGAATATCATCGTCGTCATCTCCTGGTTGTCTAATCTCTACCTGGTATTGCTTGCTCCCGTCTTCCATTAAAAGCTCTCTGACATCATCGTCCTCAACCTGATAGCCCGCATATGTGCTGGCAATGGCATCAGTAACGGCTTGTGGGAGATCCTGCTCTTCGATCCTTTGCGCAGAGTAGAGAAAGTCACCATCCGTATCGAAATACAGTTTGATGTCCTCGCCTTCCAGTTCTACCTCATAGGCTTGCACACCTCCACAAAGGCGCTCTCTGTCGATCTCGTCAATACTGGAACCGGAATAATTGGCCTGAATGTAGGCATTGATAGTGGTATATATATTGTCGTCATAGTCGTCGTCATCATCATCATCATCGTCTCCATCGTCATCGTCTCCATCATCATCGTCTCCATCGTCGTCGTCTCCATCGTCGTCGTCTCCATCGTCGTCATCGTTACACAGGAAGGTTCCATCCTGGGAGAAATAGAGTTCGGTGCCATCTGCCAGTTCTATTTCGAAAAAGCTCATTCCGTATTCCCAATCGATTTCGGATATGTCAATAGGGATGTCGGGGAAATTGGTTTCTAGATAGTCAAGGATGGCAGCCGGCAGGTCGTCAATAGCTACACTCTGGCTGGATTGACTGTCTCCAAATGAGATGACGGTACCATCCGTTTCGAAATAGAATTCTATCGCATTGCCCTCATATTCTATATCAATGCCGAATCGGATCTCCCGGGAATCCAGAAATTGTTCGATGTCGTCGAAGGTGAAGCCAGGGTAGTTTTCAGACAGGTAATTGCGGACCTCATCCGGCAGTTCATCCGGGCTGATTCGGACGCCATTTTCGCAGGGGGTAAAGATCCCGTTCGGATTGGCGCCCAGCGGCCCGTTATTCGGGGTGAAGCCGAGGTTGTCTTCGGGATTACAGCCGGACAAGAATAGGAGGAAGCCTGTAAGGAACGCGCTGAGAGATAACTTTGTCATAGCACTAAAAGGTTTTTGGTTCTAAACTTGATATTTAATGGATTACAATTTTTTTTCTGAATGAGCCTTTATCCGTTCTCCCGAGAAGCCAATAGAGGCCGGGAGGAGCACCCGAAGTATTCACCTCGTAGAAACCGCTGTTCATGGGCCGGACAGATAGGGGGATGGCCCTTCCCAAGGCGTCGGCCAGATGCAGGCTGGAGGCCTTGTCTGGACATTCCAGGAAGAAAGAGCCAGATGTAGGGTTGGGGTATATTTTAACGTGGGGCTCTTGGCCCTGGGAGGAGGCGCCAAGAAGGGCGCTGTCCCTGGTTATTATTACGGCGGTAGAGTCTGGGACAACTGCATAGGTATTGAATGCTTCGCCAACTAGAAGTATGCTGTCGATCTGTAACCGAAAGGTATCGGCTTCCAGTCCGACGATAATATCTTCGATCACGATGGAGAATTTACCAACTTCTCCAAACCCGGGCCCTTGAGGCTGCCGATCTGTGCGGGTGATGGCGATTTGCGCCTTACCGGGAGCATCGTCATCGTCATGGAAAAAATACTCGATTTTCGGCCCTTGTATCCAACCACTGCCTTCTCCTTCAAATTCAAATTCAAAAGAATCGTCATCAAGAAATTCGGGGGTGTAGCTGAACAGGATGGCGATTCCGTAAAAGCTGGAAACCGGGAAGTTCTGGCTCCCCAGGCTCAGTCCAATATCGACCACTGCTCCGGGCTCTACGGCCGTAGCGCTGGGAAGAAGCTGCGCCGGGGGGGCGCTTCCTGAGCTGCCATTCGAAAACCCGTCGGGTTGAAGGGCGCCATGGGTGCGCCCAAAATTGTCTTCAATGCAGCTATCCAGGTCGTTTATATCAATAATCCCGTTTCCGTCACAATCGGCATAGGCATAGTTTACCCCGTTTGGAAATGCCTGGCCCCAGAGCGTCGAGACATCCTGCGCCAGCCACTCCGTAGAAGCGCCTGCTCGCGGCGGGCCGGCGACTCCAAATGCCTGCCCCAGATAAACCAGGTCCACTGCGTTGACAATACCGTTGTTGTTCACGTCACCGGGCCAGAGCGGCTGAGCTACAACCGGGTTCCAGCTGTTGCAACCAACGAAAACGGCAGCTAAAAAAAGATAAAAAGTCTTTTTTACCATTATCCGAGTTCTTTTCTTCTCATGACTCTACAAACTTAGGGTATAGGAACACACATTTCAAGTACAGTTTTTTATGTTTGTCAATACAACAAATCGAATTTGAAATTCTTTTTTAGTAAGATTGAGAGAGAAATCCCCAAAAAGTAATAGCTTCTGTAAAATAAATTAAAAATACTTTAATGTGAAATATGAATTTGTCATAAAAATGTACACATTTTTCCTACCCTCCCAAAACAAAACAGGGCTTCCTGAAGGGAAATAATTCATGTGTGATGAAAAAAAGTAAATTGATTGCCGCTTTGCGAACCATGGAAGAGTCGGAAGCGGCTCGCCTGCGGAAGTTTGTAACCTCACCTTACTTTAACGAACAGGAAGAGCTGCCCCGGTTGCTTGACTTCCTGCTTGGCTTTGGGCCGGACTTCACTGCTGCGTCCTTGAATAAAAGAGCAAGCTTTGCGGCAGTATTTCCAGGGCAGCCTTACGATGATAAAAAGTATCGATACATGGCCAGCAACCTGTATCAACTGGTAGAACAATTCTGGGTTGCGGAACAGCAAAAGCAGGAAACATTCCGCAATGAAGTGCTGCTGATGGATCATTTGTCGAACCGCCGGCTGGATAAGGGGTACCGCCATAGCCGACGGCGAATAGACAGGTATACCAAGCAGGAAACGGCTCGCACCAGTGAATATTTCCTTCAGCAACTACACTGGGCGGAGGCCGAGGAGCGCCATTTTGAACGCCAGCGCCTCCGTCAATACGATGCCAGTATCCAACGGGCAGCCGATATGCTGGACCGCTATTATCATTTGCGTAAACTTCGGTTTGCCTGTGGTATGCTGGACCGGCAGACCATTATAAAGGGAGACTATGACCTGAATATATCGAGCTATTGGCTGGCTCACCTTGAGCACCAGCACTTTTTCGGTGAACCTATAATTGAACTTTATTTCAATATTCTTCAGGCATTACTGGATGAAAACAACACCGCCCATTTTGACCGCCTCCAGGACATGTTGGCACACCACTCCACCAGTATACCCAAAGAAAGCCTTAAAGACATCTATCTTTTTGGAATCAATTACTGTGCGCGAAAAATAAGGCAGGGGAAGGAAGCGTATATCAGCCGCGCTCTGCAACTGTATCTGGATGGCATAGAAAGTGAGATCCTGATAGATAGTGGATATTTATCGCCCTGGGCGTTCACGAATGTGGTGAAGCTCGCCCTCCGCCTCCGGCGTTACCACTGGATCGAACACTTCATTCAACGGTACGCGCCCATTTTGCCGGACACGTTCCGGGAAAACGCGCTGCATTACAACCTGGCAGAGCTCTACTATTACACCAGGCGGTTCGAAAAAGCACAGGAACACCTCAATCGGGTGGCCTACTCGGATTTGAACTATTATCTCGGCGCACGGGTCCTCCTGGCGAAGATCTACTATGAAAACGGAGAAGTTGAACCTTTACTTTCCCTCCTTGCTGCTTTCAATATTTTTCTCAAGCGCAATAAGCTCATTTCTGCAGCCCTGAAACAGACCTTTCTCAACTTCTGCGACATCTTGTTTCAGATTGTGCGGGGGAAACACCGTCATTGGAATAAACTCGGTGAGAAGATCCGCAACACCGGCCTGCTGACAGACCGCGATTGGTTATTGTCTGTTTATCAGCAGCACGAGGAAGTGGCCTAATACTACATTACCGTATCTTTGTGCCGGGTAGCTTGGCTCTGTCCACTACCTTAAAGGCCCTCGTAGTTGGTGTCTTCTTCATCCCGGGCGTCCTCCACCATTCCTTCCGGAAGGTTTTTCGACGTGCGGGCGCCTAATTCCCGAATACGTTCTGCCCGCCCCACCAGGGTGTCGCCGTATTTTTTGGAGTCCACAAGTTTGTTCATGGCATCGTGGTAGGCGCCCTGTGCCTGCTCCAGGCGCTGGCCGATACCCTTGAGGTCTTCCACAAAGTTTACGAACTTGTCGTAGAGCATTCCGCTCTGGCGGGCAATTTCAAGTACGCTCCTTTTTTGTTTTTCCTGCTTCCAGATATAGGAGACCGTCCGCATGGTAGCCAGTAGGGTAGAGGTAGACACTACAACGATGTTATGGTCCAGTGCGTCGAGGAAAAGGCGCTCGTCCTGTTGTACGGCCAGGGCGAATGCCGGCTCGATGGGTACGAAAAGCAGCAGGTAGTCCGGCGATTGGATCTGGTACAACTGCTGATAGTTTTTGCTGCCCAGGCTCTTTACGTGCTGCCGGATGCTGTCGATGTGGGCTTTGAGGTGCAGTTGGCGCTCTTTGTCATCCTCCGCCTGGCAAAAGCGGTCATAGGCGGTCAGGGATACCTTGGAGTCTAATATCAGATGCTTCCCTTCCGGCAGGTTGATCACAAAATCCGGTCGCTTTTGAGCGCCATTGTCAGAAAAACTGGGTTGTGATTCGTAATGGATGCCTTTGGACAGCCCCGCTTTTTCCAGAAGCAGTTCCAACTGGATCTCCCCCCAGTCGCCCTGGGTTTTGTTGTCCCCTTTCAGCGCACTGGCGAGGTTATTGGCATCCGCACTCAGTTGATGGTTCAGTTCCCGGAGTTGTTCGATCTCTTTTTTCAGGCTGACCCGGTCTTTGGTCTCTTCGATAAAGCGTTTTTCTACTCCTTCTTCGAACGCCTTGATCTTTTCGCGCAGGGGTTCGAGGATATGCTGCAGCTGCTCCTGGTTTTGCAGGGAGAACTTCTGGCTTTTTTCTTCCAGCAGGCGGTTGGCGAGGTTCTCGAATTCCAGGCGGGAGCGTTCCTGTAGTTTTTCTACTTCTGCTTTCTGGCTTTCGAGTTTATCTTCCAGGTTGCGGATGATCTGCTCCTGGGCGGCCAGGCGGCCGCTCAGGATGCGCAGTTCCTCCTCCTTTTCGTGCAGGTCACCGAGGTGGAGGTCCGATTGTTCCTGTAATTGCCGGAAAAGAGCCTGAGGAACATAAGACTGTTCGACTTCTGTTTTGGGCACCAGCCCCTCTTTTTGACGGATCTGGCCGATGAGCCACCCCAGTAATCCGCCGATGAGCAGGCCGATGAGCAGGGTGAGCAGGGGTAAAATGAGGTGTTCCGGCATCGTTTAAGGGCTTTGGAAAGAGGATGAACCGCTGGCCGGCAGCCTGCAGTATCATCAAAAACATTAAAGTATGTCGCCCTGAAAGTTACAACTTTTCCGGTTTCCAGGCTATTGAAGTGGAATATTTTGAAGGTCTACCTGCCCACCAAAAAGCGTTTGGCATCGACAGGCTGCCCATCCGCCAACATGCGGAGGATATAAATACCGGGTTGAAGCTGTAGCCCATGCCGGTTCTCTGCCCGGATCTCCCATTCGTGAATACCGGCGGGGAAGTTTTTGCCATTGGCCGGGACGGCGACAAGCGTGCCCTGAAGGCTATAAATTTGCAGGCTTAAAGTAGTGGCTTTGGGCAAAAACACCTGTACTCTTCCCTGCCCTGCCATCGGGTTCGGGGAAATATATCGTATTGCGGCCTGGCCGGGCTCCGCATTCTGGCCGCCTTGGCTATTAATAACCGGTTCAACGTCCAGGTAAATATCCGCTACTCCGTGAAGATTGTTCTGAGCGTCTTCCGAGAGCGGAATGATCCGTTCGACAACATCAGGGGAGGAGGCCCAGGGGTCGGCAGGAATGGAAGTATCTCCCTCAAAATAGATCTGGGTGGTGAGCTCCGTTCCTGTTACACTGACTTTATAATGAAAATGGCGGGGGCGGAACTGGGCGCCGTTGAGGTATTTGCCGGGGAGGATGGTTTGAAACGTATATTGTCCATTGTCACCCGTGTATACCACGCCCCGGTAGTGATCGTCTTCGTAACCGCCGCCGTCGTTGGCGTGCCATACATCCACCTTGGCGTTGGGTATGGGAGATTGGCAATCATTGGCGTAAACTGTTCCGGTAATAAAGAGCGGAGTTCCCGGCGCTCCCGCCGGGGCCAGCTGCGCCATTTCCGGCGCGCCGGGGAGGTAGAAAGGGCCCAGGATATCCGTTGTGGTCAGACATTGGGCCTGGGACTGATAGGCTCTAAACCCCAGTAAGGAGGCAGCGCCGGAAAAAGAAAGCAGGCGAAGGATCTGGCGGCGTTCGATTTTCATTGGGTATTAGTTGATTTTTCTTTCGATAGGAAACCGGGAAGCCGGTGGTTGGATCAGTTTGAAGGGCGTCAGCCCTTCAAGCTGCTGGCGCGTGATGCCTGCTGCTTCCGCCCGTTGGATCACCTTTTCGGCCTGGGTGGTGTCGCCGGCGCTGCGGTAGGCCTTGATGATCTGGACAAAGGCGTCCAGGTTGTCGGGGTCCCGCCGCAGTATTGCCTCGCCGGCGCTTACGGCTTCTCTGTAGTTGCCAAGCTTTGCACTGGAAATGGCCTTTTGGTTCCAGGCGGAGAGGTTGTTGGGGTTGGCGCGTATTTCAGCTTCTGCAGATGCTTTGACTTTTTCTTCCTCCAGGATCTTTTGGTCTACTTCTTTGATCTTCTGGTTGATTTCACGATCTGGAATTTTTCTAAGGGTTTGCACCTTTTGAAGGTCTTCACGGGCTTCCTTCAGATGGTCGACATTGAGATAGGCGGAGCTTCGGGTCTTTAAGATGGACTCAACAATGGAGGAGTCTTTTTCTTTTTCCAGGGCCACGGATAGGTCCTCTACAGCCTCCATATAATTGCCTTTCTGGTAGTTGAGGACACCGCGGTTGTTGCGCGCGATGGCATAGTTCGGGTGGATTTCCAGCACCTGATTGTAAGATTCCCAGGCTTTGTCTTTTTGATGGGTGGCCAGGTAGTCTTCTGCGAGCACCATGCCTTTCAGGAGGAGGGTGGTGGAGTCTTCCGGTTGATAGCCCTCCAGCATGCTGATGGCGGTAATGGAGTCTCTCGTTTCGTGTGCAATCAGGCCAAAGAGCAGTTTGATGTCCTCCTCGATACCCTGAGTCAGCACCCCACTGGTAAGAATACTGGACAAGGTCTCCACCGTGGCCAGTTCCGAGCCTTCTGCCCCTTTCAGTTTAGAAAGCATGAGCCGGTCGCCCCGGCTGAAAAATTTATAGAACGTTTTTATTGTGATTGGCCGACTGGGTGAACTTTCCGTAATGCCCCAGATGAACAGGTCTGCCCCGCACTTCATGGCGTCTTCGTCAGCATCGGCATCGGAGTAGAACCTGTCGGTATCTTCTACCTTCAGCGTCCCGAAATCACACTTGATCCGGAGTCCTTTGATAAATGCCTGCAGGCTGTTGGCAATGAGGACGTGAGGCCTTTGTGATTCGCCGGCAACCGATTGGAATGGGCGGAGCAGGATATTGAACTCGGAGGTTTCATCAAATTTTTCATCTATCGGGCAATCGGCGGTTTGAACCACCTCGGGTTCTTCTGTTGATGAGGCAAGGAACAACCAATAGCCTCCGCCGGCAAGGACGAGGGCCAACACTATGGCTGCTGCTACCCAAAGCCTACTTCCCGGGCGGGATTTTTTGGTGAAACCGGCATCTGGCCTCAGGTTTCCTTCTTCCAGCCATTCAACGGCCTGCAATATCTGCCTGGTTACCTGGTTATAGCCCAACTTGGTTTGTTCGCTGGAAGCCAGCCCCTGGATCTCGTCACGCTGTGTTTTTTGGAACTGCGCCCGGGATTGAAGGACAAGGTTGTACAGGGCCTTGTATTCTGGTTTACTCTGCAGGAATTCCGCCAGCCGGTTAAGGGCTTTTTCCATTTCGGCGTTTCCCACAAGTTCCTTGACTTCCGATATGAGTTGAGCTTTATCCATACAATAGTAAAATATGGTTGTTTGTATAACGTTGCCAAAGGGCGATTATGGTGTACACCGGCATGGAGTTGGGCGAATTCTATAAGAATGAGGGTGATTTACTGCCCCTTTCCCAATTCTACCGCCCGAGTTAACGCCGCGTTGGCTCCCGCTATAAT
This sequence comes from Lewinellaceae bacterium, assembly GCA_020636405.1. Lineage (GTDB taxonomy): Bacteria > Bacteroidota > Bacteroidia > Chitinophagales > Saprospiraceae > JACJXW01. The sequence continues at coordinate 3,201,291 of JACJXW010000004.1, forward strand.
GTCATCCCTTACCAGATTGCGGTTGTAAGTGGCCAGGGCCGCCTCCGTGGTACCTCCTTTGGAACAAACCTTGTCGATCCATTCTTCGCAGGTGAAGTCGGTTTTATTGAACAATTCGATAGCCCCGCGGAAGGTCTGGCTGACCAGTAATTCAGATTCGGAATAATTGAATCCCATTTCCCGGGCGGCGTCCATCAACGACTTCATGAAGAACCATACATAGGCCGGGCCGCTGCCGCTGATGGCAGTCGCGGCATCAATAGCTTCCTCCTTTTCGACATAGATGGTTTTTCCGGTAGTATTGAGCAGGTTCTGGACCATGACCAGTTCGATGCGCGTAACATCGTCGGAGGAGGTGAAAGCCGTCATCCCCATTCCGATCTGGGCAGGAAGGTTGGGCATGGCACGAATGACTTTGCGGACGCCAAGCGTCTCGCAAATGGTAGCTATCTTCACTCCCGCCATAATGGAAAGAAAAACCTGTTGGGGGTCAATGAATGCCTTCAGGCCCTGGAATAAGGCCTGCGAATCCTGTGGCTTCACAGCAAAGATGATCAGGTCGGCTTGTTCCAGGCAGTCATCTGCCCGGCTATATATGGTGCCTATATCCTTTTTCGCCAGTTCCTTTGCTTTCTCTGCCGATTTTTCAAGGATCATCATGTCTTCCTTGTTCGTGATGTGTGAACGCAGGAAGCTCTGGGCGTAAGTCATACCCATATTTCCACCTCCGATAATCAGTATCTTCATCTAAATTTCTTTTTATTCACATATTTACCAATATAAGGGGCGTTCCCCAAATCAACGCAGAACGGATCAACGAATAATTAAGGCACAAAGTACAGCATTTAAACGAAATGCGGGCGAGCCGTTGTTTTGTTGACCCGGGTATAAAGGCTTTTTCACTAAAGGGTTTATTTTTACAGACAAAGCAAAATGGAAAAAAAATCAATTTAATGTTGCAACTTTAATTGTATAAACATATATTTGCACCTGTGATGAGAATCGAAGAAGAAATTAACCAGAAGAAATTCAAGAGTGTGTACCAAAAAGCGCACATCAACGTGCTTTTCACTGCGTCCTGGCTCAGCCAGAATTCAGCGCAGATGCTGAAGCCATTCAAGATTTCCTGGCAACAGTTCAATATCCTGCGCATCCTTCGGGGGATGTACCCCGAACCGGCGACCATCAAGCTGTTGACCGAACGCATGATCGATAAGATGTCGAATGCTTCTCGTTTGGTGGAAAAGTTAAAGCAGAAAGGATTGGTGGAAAGAAGAGTTTGTCCGTCTGACCGGCGCAGGGTGGATATTGAGATCACGGAAAAAGGGCTCCAGTTGTTGGAGGATGTATCCCGCGTAATGGAAGAAGGCCTGCATCAGCGGATGAACGGCCTGACGCAAAGCGAAGCGGAGCAGCTGAACCTCCTTCTGGATAAGCTCAGACAGTAGCCTGTTTTTTTTTGAAAAAATAAATGTACATACAATAATTGTGTGAACCTTATTCTTAAAGCAACGTTTGAAAATCATCATCAATAAAAACCATTTTAATCATGAAGAAAGTAACTGTTCTTTCAACTCTGCTGGTTGCTCTTGCTTTGGTAGGCATGAGTTTTACCAACCCGATTGACAATGAAGTAAAAAGCCTTACAGTCAGTGTAGAAAAAAGCAACATCGTTTGGAACGGATACAAAGTAACCGGCTCTCACACCGGCAACGTTCAGCTGAAATCCGGTAATCTGGATTTTGATGGCGATAAGCTGGTCGGTGGCTCTTTCGAGATCGATATGGCTTCCATCACCTGCAATGACCTGGAAGGCGAGTGGGCTCAGAAACTGGTTGGCCACCTGAAATCTGATGACTTCTTTGGCGTGGAGAAGTATCCTACTGCCAAGTTTGTCATCACCCAGGTCGTTTCCCGTGGCACTCCCGGCGATTATAAGGTCGTTGGCGACATTACCATCAAAGGGATCACCAAACAGATCAAGTTCTTTACCAATGTGAAAAACGATGGCGGCCAGAAAGTCGCCACGGCGGAGGTCAAGGTTGACCGTTCGGATTTCAACGTTCGCTTTGGTTCCGGCAGCTTCTTCGACAACCTGGGCGATAAGACGATTTACGATGAGTTCGACCTTAAGATCGAGTTGGTCACTCCCAATTCGTAAGCGGCTCCGGCCTCACTAAATAGATAGCATTTGCCGGTAAGGGCAGTTGTTCAGAAATGTTCAGCTGCCCTTACTCGTTGTTAAGATCCTGCTTTGGGCTGAAACCGCAATTTGAACTTACGCTAAGTGCTCAATGTAGGCCCCTGGGCAGAAGGTAGTAGGCAAGAGACAATTGCAGGCCCCGAATGAAGGCGCTGTCCGTTCTGCCGGAAAGTACGTCGGCTAACCCATATTGATAGGTGAACCGGAAGCTGGTGCGGGCGCCTGGTTGGTAGGCAAGCCCGGCGACAATATCCAGAGAAGTATGGTTTATGGCCTCGTTGGCAGTACCATCTGAGAACTTATAGATGGAATTGTCTCCCTGTCCGTGGCCTCCTGGCATGCTGAACGTTTCCTCGACTTTCCAACTGGTTATGGTTTTGCTGGAGAGCAAAAAACCTGCCTGCAAGCCTGCTTCAAAGGACAACCGGGGTTTCCATTGAAAGCCTGCGATGAGAGGGAACTGTAGGTATCGGGCCTGGTTAAGTACCGTATTGGAGTGGAGGGTAGTGGTGCTGTTCACAATACTGCCATCAGGCAGGGATATTTCGGAGAAAGAATTCTCCAGGCGGAGCATGTTTCCTTCCGTATCCAGTTCTTGCTGGTAGGAGCGAAAGAACGCGCCTGCCCGCCCATAAAATCGGCTTCTTCGCGGATGAGCTTCAAGCACGAGTCCTGCACTCAGCCCGTCGACGGAAGAATGTCCAAGGAAAAACGTTCCTGCCTCCAGCGCCAGCCTTAGGCCACTCTGGCCTTTAGAAGGGGAAAAACGCCACTCGCCGGGGGCTTCTCTCTGAGTAGAGGAAGCTAATAATTCAATGTTTCCAGGTATAAGGGACAACAGAGGGCTCCAGCTCCTGTTTTCAGAGAGAAGGGCATTAAGGGCCTTCCGCTCATCTGGGATAATGTCTGTTTTTTCCTGGGCGATATCCTGTCCCGCAGTACCACTCTGGGAAGATACCTGTTCTTTTTCTTTAATTGAGGCCAGCGGCAAAGTGCTCTTTGCCGGCTGTTCTTCCCGCTGAGCCACCTTATTGGAAGTGGGCGGTTGGCTCACCTCCATGCCCGGAGTTGGCCGGACAACCGGCCTGCTGCCCGTGTGAACGGCATCCTCACTACTTTGAGCGGGCGTCGGCACCTCTGCCGGGCCCGGGGCGGATACTTGTTCCAGCCTGGCCGTAGGCACTGTTGTTTGGGGGGGTACAGGCATTCCGTAATGGTAAAAATAATATCCGCTACCGCCCAGGGCGCCAAGGAAAAAGAGCCCTGCCAGTAACCAGAGCCACCAGGCAGCACGCCGTCTTCCCTGCACCGGCATCTCTTTATCGAGCCTTTGTTTCATATTCAACCATGCCTGGCTGATAAACTGCTCGTCAAACTCTTGCGGGTAATTATCCTGCATGATTATAGTATGTGCGGATTAATTGCTTCAATTTCTGTCTGGCATTCGATAAATGCCATTTGGAGGTGCCGACACTGATGTTGATCTTCTCGGCGATCTCTACATGAGTATACCCCTCAATGGCATACAGATAGAACACTTCCCGGGTAGCATCGGGCAGCATATCTACCAGCTTTAGAATATCTTCAAAGTATAATTTGTCGATGGCCCCTTCTTGCAGGGGAGCATCTCTGTCCTCCAGTTCCAGGAAATAGACCTGCCTGGAATTCTTCTTAAAGTAGTCGGACAGGCTATGGAAGACCAGCCTGCGTATCCATCCCTCCAGGGAGCCGGTGAAGGCAAAAGTGTCCAGCTTTTTGAACACCCGAAGAAAGCCCGTATTGAGAATATCCATGGCAACATCCTGCTCCTGGGTATAACGCTGTATCATACGCATCATCGGCGTAAAGTACTTCCTGTACAGCATTTCCTGGGAAAAGCGGTCATTTTTCAGGCACCCCTTTACCAGATCCAGGTCAGAATATTGTTCTGGCTTACGCCCCATAGATCAAAAAATTAAGCCTTTCCGGATGACAATACGGTTGAATTTCAGCCGTTTTTTCTCAATCTCACTCTGGAATGGTGTCCTGTGCTCAAAATAGGCTCCCTGATACTGATAACCAATATCCGCCAGGACGTTGGCATGCTCATCAGCGCCTGGCCTCAGGCCTGGTGGCGTACGGAAAAACATTCCACCCGCGGCCTTACGGATCAGCTCATCGCTGTTTTTGAATGCCAGGCCGTAACCTGCACTTCCTTTCCTGAGTAATAAGGGGCAACCCTCTTTTGGGACAAATACCCTCTGGCTTCAGCGAATACCGGATAAATGGTTTCTCCATCGTCAAAAGAGTAGGTGTCAACACCAAAACTGATATGGTTGCTTTTTACTTGAAGACAATATAAATAAATTCACTCATCCCTTTCGGCTTCCGTCTTCGTAAATTCAGCAACCTGCCTCACGAATTCCAGGTATCTGCATTCATTGTCTAAGACAGGGGGCTCGCGGCAGAGGGTTGGGTGGAATACCGAAAAAATCTACTCTGATAAGCTATCTTTGCCCAAAAATAATTCGGATGAAGATCAAACTTAATCTTAGCCTGTTATTATTGCTCCTGCTTGCAGTCGCGGCTCCGGCGCAACTTACCATTCGCGTCACGGATATCCCTAACGATACCCCTTCGGATGAGGATATCTATATCGCAGGTAATTTCAACGGATGGGATCCCGGCAACGCCGCATACATTCTGGAAAACCAGGGGGGAGAGGTTTTTTCGCTTACTTTGACGCTCTCACCGGCCACCCTGCAATTCAAATTCACCCGGGGCAGCTGGCAAACGGTAGAAGGAAATGCTAATGGTGGTTTTTTGCCCGACCGCACCTACAACTATACGGGTGGCGCCGATACGATAGAGCTGCAGATCCTCACCTGGGAGGACGTCGGTGGCGGCTCTACCGCGGCGCCTAATGTTTCCATCCTTTCTCAGAATTTTTTCATTCCTCAGCTCAACCGCAACCGGCGCGTCTGGCTCTATCTGCCGCCAGATTACCAGGACTCGGAAAAGCGTTATCCAGTCCTTTACATGCAGGACGGGCAGAATGTCTTTGATGCTGCTACTTCTTTTTCCGGGGAATGGGAAGTGGACGAGTCCCTGAACCGTTTGTTCGACGAAGGAGATGAAGGTGTGATCGTCGTGGGTATTGACAACGGAGGTGCTCGCCGCATCGATGAGTATTCTCCCTGGAATAACCCATCTTACGGAGGTGGGGAAGGGGATGCTTACGTAGATTTTATTGTTGAGACATTGAAACCCTATGTTGATGCGAATTACCGGACAAAACCGGAGCGGGAGTTCACGGGCATCATGGGGTCTTCTTTAGGTGGGTTGATCTCTTTTTACGCCGGGATAGAACATCAGGACGTATTCAGTAAAGTCGGTGCTTTTTCCAGCTCATTCTGGTTTGCTGATGAAGTATTTACTCATGTCGCCAACACAGGAAAGGAGGCCGACATGCGCATCTACATGATCGCCGGACAGTTGGAGGGCTCGGGCGGAGGGCAGGTTGCGGATATGAACGCCATGTATAACACCTTGCTCAGCGCCGGGTTTTCCGAAGATGAGGTCATTGCCTTAAGTCACGCTGACGGCCAGCACAGCGAATGGTACTGGGCAAGGGAATTCCCTGCGGCATACGAGTGGCTCTATCAGGCGGGTACGACGGATGTGAAAATACAGGATTGGGAGAAACCCCTTTTCAGGGTGTTTCCCAATCCGTCAGATACCAATTTTCAAGTTATTACGACAGCGGCCCTTAAAAACGTACAATACGAAGTGCTTTCTGTCGATGGCAGGCTCGTTCGGCAAAGGGCCCCGTTGGGAGATGGTATGATCAGGCCCGATGGCCTGGAAGCCGGGGTGTTTTTCCTCCGCGCCTACAGTGAAGGAAAGCTTATCGGGGTATTGAAATTGGTCCGGCATTGAGAATAGAATGCCGGATTTACTTGTCTTCTTCCAGTTGGTAATCGCCGACAATTTCATACAGCCCATTCTGAACGCGCTTTTCGAATTCCTTGCGCGGAACGGGCATCTTGCGGTTCAGGGACATCAGTCGTATGGTGACGGTTTTGGAGGTCTCTTTGAGTACTTTAACTCTAATGCTTCTGTTTACCATAATGAATCTTGAATTAAACGTTAAATAAATTTTGATGGGCAGGTTGAAAGCTGCCGTGGGGCCTCGCTGTCTTATGACAGGCAGCGAGGCTCTTTGCTGTGTTACAGGCTGATCAGTACAGCGTTAATGTCGTGTTTTTTCACCAGCCGGTTAGCGAACGCGCGATGGCCATGCGGGGTAAAAAGATAAAATTTCCCTTCTTTCAGGGCTGCCATCCGGTCCAGCAACTTCCACTTTGTTACCAGTTGTATTTTGTCATCGGATTTGATGGCAATTTCGAAGTAGCATTTGTTGCCACGCATCATTGCCGTGATATCAGGCGTCAGGGCAGCCTCGTCATCATCGCCTGGCTGCATGAACGAGGATGGCTTTTCAAAATCTTCGCCATCGATATTGGCTTTGACCTTGGAATAACCTTTGCGCTTGACCCAATCTATTGCCTTTTCGTATAATTTTGAATCTTTTTCAGACATTTCGAGATGTTTAAAGGGTGAATGATATGGATCGTTTGAGGGCCAAAGCCAGCCATCTTCCCGGAGGCTTCGGTACTATTCTGTTGTTTATGTTGCAACGGGGTTGGCGCTTTCCGTAAACTCTTTGCCATTCCATTTTCCCAGCCACTCGATCTCTTTTCCGGCCCTCTTGTACTTCCTGAAAGCGGATACTGCGGCTTCCTTTGTCTTGCGGAAAATGGTGATGTTGTTGGGAACCGACTTGATGGTAAAGTAGTACCTGTCTTTACCCATCGTGTAATTCTTACGCATTCTCATAATTAGAAAGAAATTTTGTTAATGATCAAAACAGTAGAGGATCAGGCGTTTATCAGCCTTACATTCCTGGCTTCCAGGCCTTTGGAACTTGATTTGACTTCAAAAGCAACGCGATCACCTTTGGATATCTGATCTTCAAGATTGGTCACGTGAACGAATACATCGTCTTCCAGGTTTTCGGTTTCAATGAACCCGTAACCCTTTTTTCGGTTAAAGAATTTTACTTTCCCTATTTTTTCTCTGGGGCTGATGCTTGTGAAAAAGTCCAAGATTTTTCTGAACATAATTACCGTGAAATTTTTAGTTCTGATTTTCAGCTTCAGAGATTCGCCTTTTTCCACCCTTCGCTGCTGCCGGTAACCCGCAACGGGGCACTTCCGCAATGGCATAGCCCGTCAGGGGACATTCCGGAAATGGCGCTCTGAAACGATTCTATATTCGAGGGCTTGATAATTGGTGCTTGGTAGATAAGGGCTTGGGCAAGAGTGGGGTTTCTATGAGTCTTAATGATAAATTTTCCATTTTTTGAAATGCTGATTTTGTCTGTTGCGGCTCATTGGCTGTTGGCCATCTTTTGAAATCATCCTGCTGGGCAAAAAAACTGCCGCATCTTTCGAAGCCTTGTTCTAAAAGGTTGATAAATAATGGTTTAATTTGGTGTAAGGTGGACGGCAGGAAAGGAAAAACAAAGGTTTCTCATTTAAGTGCCTATTTTATGAACGCCCCGGATGAACACAAAGTTCACAAAACGATTATTTTTTGCACTTTTCCTGAACTATTGCCAGTTAGGGCTTGTTATCAAAGGTTTTTTACATCGAAGCCATAGGGGATCTCTTCGCAGGGCCTGCCGCCCTCTTCGCCTGGGTAGCCTTACACACAACCGGTACACCGTTTTAACCCAATCAACTAGAACAACCCGGAAATATTCCCATCTTCATCGATATCGATATTTTCCGCCGCGGGCTGTGCGGGAAGGCCCGGCATGCGCATGATATCGCCGGTGATGGGAATGAGAAAACCGGCGCCGGCGGCTATCTCGATCTCCCGGACAGTAACTACAAAATCCTTGGGCCGGCCCAACAGCTGTGGGTTGTCAGAAAGAGATTTCTGTGTTTTGGCTATACAAACAGGGAGGTTTTCGAGTTCCAGTTGCTTGATCTTCCTGAGGTCGGCACGCGCTTTGGAGGTGTAGTCAATAGCTTTTGCGCCGTATATTTTGGTAGCAACCGTTTTGATCTTTTCTTCAACGCTCCAGTTCCAGTCGTATAACGGCTTGAAACTGGCTTCGCTATTTTCTGCTGCCTCCGCCACTACCCGTGCGAGTTCTTCGGCGCCTGCGCCACCCTTTGCCCATACGTCGGACAAGACCACCGGCACGCCCAGTTCCTTACAGCGCATTTCAATGGCCTGTAGTTCTTCTTTGGCGTCGGATTCGAAGCGGTTCATAGCCACAACGGCAGGAAGGCCGAACAGCTTGATGTTTTCCAGGTGTTTTTCCAGGTTCTCCATACCTCTGAGCACCGCTTTCCGGTCGGGGGCCTTAAGGTCGGCAAGAGCTGCCCCTCCGTGGTATTTCAGGGCTCGGACGGTAGCAACCAGGACAACCGCCCGGGGCGACAGGCCCGCGCTCTGACATTTGATATCGAAGAACTTTTCTGCGCCCAGGTCAAACCCAAAGCCGGCCTCGGTGATCACGAAGTCAGACAGGCTCATTCCCATACGGGTAGCCAATACAGAATTGGTGCCCTGGGCGATGTTGGCGAAAGGCCCGCCGTGAAGGATGGTGGGGTTCCCTTCCAGTGTTTGAACGAGGTTAGGCTGGATCGCATCTTTGAGCAGAGCGGCCATGGCCCCATTGGCTTTGAGGTCTCTGGCGTAGATGGGTTTTCTGTCGAAGGTGAAGCCAACGAAAATATTCCCGAGCCGGCGTTTCAGGTCACTTAAACCCTCACAAAGGCAAAGGATGGCCATGATCTCTGAGGCGGCAGTAATATCAAAACCCGTTTCCCGGGGAACGCCCGAGGCGGTGCCGCCTAAACCGATAACCACCTTTCGCAGTGCCCGGTCATTCATATCCATAACCCGTTTCCAGGTGACGGTACGCGGGTCTATACCCAGGCTGAATTTTTTGTTTTGGAGGTTATTGTCGATAAGGGCGGCCAATAGGTTGTGTGCCTTTTCTATGGCAGCGAAGTCACCGGTGAAATGCAGGTTGATGTCTTCCATTGGGACCACCTGAGAGTAGCCGCCGCCGGTAGCTCCTCCCTTGATGCCAAATACTGGGCCCAGGGAAGGTTCCCGCAATACGGCTGTGGCTTTTTTGCCGATTCGGTTCAGGCCTTGTACCAGGCCTATGGAGGTGGTCGTTTTGCCTTCCCCCGCCGGAGTAGGGGAGATGGCAGAAACAAGAATGAGCTTGTTTCGTTTGATCGCTTCCGGGTTGATCAGAGATAAGGGGAGTTTTGCCTTGTATTTCCCATATAGTTGCAACTGGCTTTCCTCAATCTCGAGTTGTGATGCGATCTCCCGGATGTCGCGCATTTGTACGGAGCGCGCAATATCAATGTCATTCATATTAATTTGGCCTTATTTAGTTTCTCGTTTGTTTTAGTCGGGCGTCATTGAACGATGAAAAAAAGCATTTCAGCAACAAAATATTGCCGTTGGCCGGATAAAGAAAAAATGTGGTACAAAAGAGGCAACATTTTGCCCTAAATCCAGTTAAATTTACAGCAGAGTTTTTTCATACTAGTCCAAAATTTGAGCTGTACCTATTCGGTGCAGCTTTTTTTTTCCCCGTCCTGTAAATTTCTCAAAAAAAAGGCCAACAGCAATTGATTTATGTTACCCTAACCGGAAATTTGTGGTTCCCGGCTTTCTATTCTTCTCCTGCAGATGGTTTGGGGTTTGTTGGGAGTCCTTTCTGAACGATCGTGCGGTAGGGGAATGGGATCTCGATGCCTTCCCGGCCGAACCTTTTTTTAACCGTCTCCAGGAGGTCGCATCCCAGTTCGAAAGCATCGGCATTATTTTTGGCCCAGATGTATGCCCTCAGCCGAACATAATATTCCCCCAGGGCAATAACCCGAACCGGTATCTCCGGGCGTCCGGCCTCAATTTGTTCAGGCGTCCTACCGTCGATCTTGAGGGGGTGCCGGAGGGCTTCTTCCTGGATAATGGCCCTGGCCAGGTCTATGTCGGAATCGTAACTGATGTCGATTTCCAGAAACTTGCAGATGGAATCGTCTCCGAAGTCGGAATTGATAATGACCTCCTCGCTGATCACGGAGTTGGGAATGAGGATACGGCGATTCTCAAAATCCCGGATGACAACGTGCCGCAAGGTAATGTCTTCCACCACTCCCTGCAGCCCACTCTGAAAACGGAGCCGGTCATTGACGCTGAAGGGTTTGAAGATGACGATAAAAATCCCGCTGATGATATTGCTCAGCGCATGCTGAGAAGCGAAGCCCACCGCTACCGCCAGAATGCCTGCGCCGGCAAGCAGGGAATTGGCGACGGCACGAAGGGAAGGAAGCGAATAGACCGCCCAGCTGAACCCCAGGACGTAAATGATTGCGGTAATGGCATGGCGGAGAAAGACGTAATTGGTGGGGTCGTTTCGGATCAATAGGCTGTTCCTCCGGATAAACCGATGGAACAGGCGGTTGAAAATAAAGGCCACCAGGAGCGTGCCCGCAACGATTCCGGAACTGATGGCCAGCGCTTCAAAATCCAGTTTGAATTCTCCTAGCATACGTATGGCTTGTTGATGCAAATATTACTGCATGATCTCTTCGATCAACGCTTTATCATCGTCCAGGGAGCGGAATAACCGGGCCCGGAATTTGTTTTTGGTATTGAACAGGGTGGCGGCCATCTTATCAATGGCCACCATAGATAGTACGGTTTGGATGTAGGCGTCGACCAGGTCGTCGAGCCCAAGCCCGAGCTTGTTGAAATCCCGCCGGTCCATCAACATCAGGCGGTTGGTGTCCGCACTCCAGGTATGGTCATTTTCTTTGATGGAAAGGTTGGTGCCCAGCATATCCCAGGAGTTGGCTCCTTCTTCGATATGGTCAGCCAGCGGCTTGGCAGCCCGCCGGGCGTAAATGGAAAGCGGCCGTATGCCCTCAGCGGTCGCGCTTACCATCATGCGTAGGTCGGCTACGTAAGTATTGCCCTTGGCGCTGGGCACCGTGCCGATATGGTAAAGCTTGCCCCGGCTGCTGGTAGAACTCCAGTTGTAATTGCCGATGAGGCTTTGAACAATGAATCGCCGGTAGTAAAACTCGGTTTTCATAAAATTGTCCAATTCCTGCTCATTCACGATCGTAAAGACGCCTTGCCCGGCATTGCTGTATGGGATTTTCACCACCGCCTGGCCGCCCAGCTTGCGCACCCAAATCGGGACTTCCTCCAGGCTGACATCCCAGATGGTCTCCGGTGTCAGGATCTCCAGCCCACTGCCTTCCAACTCGGCATTGAATATGTCGTAAGCTTTGGATGCCAGCATTTTATTGCGCCCACCGGCAAGACAGGCGATAATGGGGTTAAAGATCTGGGTTTTACTGTAGATGGGCAGGCGCGTCCAGGGGCGCTGAGTCAGGTACCGGAATGCAGCCCGTATGGGGTGCCATTCTCCATCTTCTCCTTTTACGGTCATTACTCCATCCTCAAAACGCACGGGGGGGTCTTCATCATCCTGGTGGAAGGACACATAATGCACTTCCTCATTGAAGACATCGGCCATGGCACGGGCGTAACCCAGTGCTTCCATCGGATTTTTATCGTAGACCACCGCCAGCCCGCCTTCAAGGTTGCGTTTTCTGCTTTTTACCATGGGTTTGATGGTACGTTCCATCAGCAGGCGGTATCCTCCTTGCTCCTGGTTGTCATCGAGCAAGGGCATTGACTTTTGGCCCGAAGGGCAGGAATTGTTCTCAATGACTACCATTTCCCTCTTGCCTTCCTCGTTGGTGACGTGCATCAGGTCGGCTCCTGCCCAGATGAAATACTTCGGCTTGTAGGAAAGCAGCGATTTGAGTTTTTCCGGCTTTACTTTTGGGTGAAGATGGCAGTATCTTTTGATGATTCTGTCTTCTGTTAGGTGCAGGAAGAAAGAGATCATGGGGTGGATAGTGGCGTTCAGGGCTTTGGCGTACCAGTGTTCTACGGGTTCGAACTGGCCAGGCGAAACAAGTTGGGACTTCATGTTGTGGTTTTATTGGTTGTATGGTATCTACAACTTTTTGCCGATTAAGAAAGGGTGTTAAGGTATAAAATAATCCTTCTTCCTTACATCAGAAGGGGCTTTAATTTTATGTTATTTGGATAATGTCCTGCGGATGGAACCTCGGGCCCTCCTCCAGGCCCATCATCGCATTGATGAGCCGTATCTCCTGGAAATCGCCCAGGGTATGAGGTGGAATTTTTGCCGGAGACAGAATGCCGGCAGCGAGCAGGCTGGCCCGCCGCGTTCCTTCCAGCAGCGGATTGGACGGAGTGTACCAGGAGGAACCGTCAAACAGGGCAATATTGGCGTAGGAAGTATCCGTAATGCATCCGTTTTTTACCAAAAGGATATCGTCGGCAGTACCGCGCCGGGCAAAGAAGTTTTGTATCTCCGTCCGGTTAGCCAGCTTGTAGGTATATTCCAGTTTATCTGCCCGTATCAACATCAGCTTTCTTACCGGACGGATAGCATAGGGGGTGAACTCAGCTTTTCGTATCCGGGTATCATACAATACCCGACATTTAAACAGGCCCTGATCCGCTTCCCGGGGCACTACGATCTGCTGAAGGTCCACCGATCCAGCTGTGCCGAACAGCGCCCGGCAACTGCGGCCGGCGCGTTCCTGGTGCCATTCGAGGTTTTGTAATTCTCCCCGTTCGCAGCGGATCGTCTCCAGTAACAATCCTTTCATCGGAGCGCCGGTTCCGGGGTGAAGGCAAAAGGAAGGTAGGCCTTGCGCAGCATTTCCTGGTATTCCTCCTCCTCCTGGCTATTGGCAGTGATGCCGCCGCCGCTTTTGAACACCATCCCTTCCGGCGTTTTTTCCAGGAACCGGATCATTACCCCGCTATCCAATTGCCTGCCGTCAAATATGCCACAGACACCCGTATAATAGCCCCGTGCCTTGCCCTCGGCGGATTGTATGATCTCGATGGTCTTCCGTTTGGGGGCGCCGCTGATGGAGCCGGCCGGAAGCAGCTGAAATAAAAGGCTTCCCAGGCTGGACTGGTAGCCTTGCTTCAGTTGGCCAACGATCTCGGAACTGCTTTGCAGAAGCGCTCCCTGGTGGGTTTCGACCTCTTCGATGTAACGGTAGCGCTTGACCCGGACATTTTCCGCCACCATGCTCAGGTCATTGCGGATGAGATCGACGATGGTGGCGTGCTCTGCCTGCTCTTTGAGGTTATTGATCAATTGATCTTCTGCGTCAGGGAGAGCGGCATCGATCGTTCCCTTCATCGGGAAAGAGGCGATCTGTCCGGTTTCATCAATGGTAATAAAGGATTCCGGAGAGAAACAGGTGAACTGTTTGTCCAGCCAAAGCCGGTACCGGGCCCGGCTGGCAATAAAAGCTTCTTTCAAGCTGAGGTTGGTGGCGATGGGAGTAGGGAACGCCAGGTTCACCAAATAGGAATTTCCGGCCTTCAGGTTGTTCATTACCAGGTCAAACGCCCGATGGTACTGCGCCCGGGGCATGGGGAACTTGTCAAAAACGACTGTTTCCCGATGGAACGGGCTGTCCTGGCAATTAGACTTACCATTGAGAGCATAGAGCAAAATGGCTGAAGGCACCTCCTCCAGTTTCAGGACGATGGGCCTGGCCATTTCAAAGTCTATAATAAAGAGGAACGGCTCCCCCTGCCCGCCCCAAATGTTCATCCGCCGGATCGCCTCTTCCCGTTTTAACGTTTCGATCATTCGTATAATTTTCACCTGCCTGTTCTGACGGCGATTTACCGTTTTGTAACACCTGGAGCGTGGGCAGGGTTTAGATGGTGCACTCGTGTGTAAGTGTTTGGTATATTAAGTTTGCGGGAACCATTTGATGTGTCGAACGCATAATTACACAAATGCACTAAAAAAACTATCTTCACTTCCAAAAACCATGACCCGCCAGGAACTCTACCAACAGATCCAATCCAAGGGCTCCTACCTTTGCGTGGGGCTGGATGCCGACTACAGCCGCATTCCCCGCCATCTGCTGAAATATGAAGACCCGGTATATGAGTTCAACCGGCAGATCATCGACGCTACCAAAGGCTTGTGTGTAGCCTACAAGCCCAACCTGGCCTTTTACGAAGCGCAGGGGGCGAAAGGCTGGGCTTCCCTCCAGAAAACCCTGGCCTATATCCCCGAAGAACATTTTACCATTGCTGACGCTAAACGTGGAGACATTGGCAATACGTCCCGGCTATATGCCCGCGCCTTCTTCGAAACTATGGATTTCGATGCGGTTACGGTGGCGCCTTATATGGGGGAAGATTCCGTCGCCCCGTTCCTGGGATTCGACGGGAAATGGGTGATCCTCCTGGCTTTGACATCCAACCAGGGCAGCCGGGATTTTCAAATGGACAAACAGGAGAACGGCCAGCCCCTCTACGAAAAGGTCATGCGCCGGGCACAACAGTGGGGCAGCCCGGATCAGCTCATGTTCGTGGTGGGCGCCACCCACCCGGAGCAATTCGAAGAGGTGCGCCGCATCGCGCCGGACAACTTCCTGCTGGTTCCGGGTGTAGGTGCGCAAGGTGGTGATCTGCAGTCGGTTAGCCGCTATGGCTTCAACGATCATTGCGGGTTGCTGGTCAATTCCTCCCGCGGCATCATCTTTGCCGGGGACGGGGAGGACTTTGCCGAGAAGGCACGTGCGGCGGCGATGGAAGTCAGGGAAGAGATGGTACAATTGTTAGGATAGGTTCTACATTGCCAAGACAGTCTTTTTGAAAGGAGGTGTTACCCTTCCTATCGGTTGCCTGTGAGCGGATTGGAGGCTGGCCTTATTTGATTTGTGACGTTCGGTTTTCGATGTAGGGCGAGCGGAAGGGCTGCGCCCTAAGAGCCCCATCAAAAATCGCAAATCGGACGTCAAAAATCGCACATTTCTCCGTACCAAAAGTATCATACAAGCTGTCTGATGTTTTGCCTTCCGGCCCTTTCAGGGCTCTTTAGCTCCTGATTCACAGGAGTCATCCCGAATTTTTCAATTCGAGGGCAGTTTCAACCGGCCTTGGGCCGGATATCTCGCGAATTAGGCCTTCAAAGAGGCCTAATTCGTGTATTTCGGGAATTTGGGATGACTCCTGTTTCAGGCTCATGGTGTATACCAACTGCCGGATAAAGAATCCTGTAATCCTATCGTTTCACCACTCGTTTTACGCCCCGGTACTGCTCATGACTTACCGAGACCATATACAGGCCATCGGGTAACCCGGAGAGGTCAAGCGGCAGGGAAAGCCGTTCCGTCCGCTTTTCGGCCTGCTGTTGCACGACGGCCTGCCCCAGCGCATTACGCACTTCCACGGTGAAATCTCCAAGGATACTATTGTCCATTTCTATCTGAAGGGTTCCGGAAGTCGGGTTGGGAAATGCCCGCATGGTGGCGCTGATGTCTTCCGGGTCGGAAGTGCCCGTCAGGTCGAGTTGGAACGGCTGCGACAGAGCTGCGCAGCCATCAGGGCCGAACACTTCGACGATATAGTTGCCCGGGGCCTGTGGCAGGATGGCCTGCTGAGTAGCGCCGGCTAAGGGCGCACCGTTGAGGTACCATTGGTAGCCGTTAGCGGGGCTCGATACCAATTGGTTGCCCTGCAGCATGATGGTGGGCGTAGGAGGGCTGCTGATCGTCACTACGAACTGCTCTTCACTCTCACACCCCAGGTTATTGCGTCCGAGGACGGTGAACTGCCAGTCTTCATACAGCGTCACAGTGAGAGAGGCCCCCTCGAATACCAGAGTGCCGCTACGCTGATCATACCATTCATAACTGCTGGCTCCACTGGCGGCCAGGGTGAAGGGCTGCCCTCCGCAGGGCGAACCCTGGGTAATGGATACGTTGATATTGGGCAACGGAACCACCTCGATGAAATTGGGGGCATTGATGCTGTTATTGCCAAAGGCGTTTACGGCAGACAAGCTAACATCGTAAAACCCGGGGGTATTGAACTGTACAATAGGGTGCTGAGCATTGCTGCTGGAAGGGGTTCCTCCTTCAAACTGCCACAACCAGCCAATGGGAAAGTCGCTGGAATAGTCCTGAAATTGAACGAGACTGCCGGCGCAGACCCGGGTAGTACCTACTCCGAAATCAACCTCGGGAGGCCCCGATGAATAATCCTGTCCGTCGATAAAGGAGATGGCATCAAGGTACAGGTTATTGCCCCAACCGGACAAGTTGGCCAGCACGAGGTGTACGCTGGGCTGCCCGGCGAGGAACGCCAGCGAGACCTGATTCCAGTCCCATTGGTTGGAATTGGGCTGGAAGGGCGACTGGGTGGCTGCTGCCGTGGCCAGCTCGGCGCCTCCCTTGAACCAGAGCGGGGTGAAAGAGGCTCCGCAGTCAGTGGAATAGAACAACACCAGCGTGTCGGAGTACTGGCCGCCATAGGGCGCATAGGCATGCTCGAAATAAAGATAAGGGTTGGCCATCCCGCTGAAGTCCAGCGCCGGGCTGATGAGGGCGTCGACGGTGCCGGAGGGGTCGTCGTCTGTACTATAGTTATCAAAAACAAGGCTGTGGCTGCCGTTTCCGTAGGAGCTGACATTTGCGATAAGAAAA
Source organism: Lewinellaceae bacterium (assembly GCA_020636405.1). Lineage (GTDB taxonomy): Bacteria > Bacteroidota > Bacteroidia > Chitinophagales > Saprospiraceae > JACJXW01. The sequence continues at coordinate 3,218,160 of JACJXW010000004.1, forward strand.
GTGCGGTCGGCATCAGGGTTAAAAAGCACCCATTCGTCGAGAGCGGTGTTCAGGTTTTCCAGGTCTTCCGAAAAGGCGCCGGTAAGGGTGGAAGAGACGATGGTGATGAGGTTGTCCGCCACGGCCTCATCGCTGCCCGAATTGTTGGAAACGGTAAGCACTACGCTGTACAAGCCCGGCGAATTGAAGGTAATGGTTTGCTGTTGGCCATTGAAAGTGCCCAGCAGATTGTCCTCCTCATCGAAGAATTGCCATTGCCATGAAGTAGGGTTGTTCGACGCCTGGCCGGTAAAGGTAATGGATTCGCCGGAGCAGGCGCCGCGCCGGTTTACATTGAACGAGGCCACCGGAGCTCCGCTGGGGCCGCCACCCAGGTGGACGGTAGAGGTTTTCAGTTCTTTCCTCCGGGGGCTGGCGTTCATCACCGTACGGATACGGCCCTTCTGGTTGTTGGTAAAAATGCTCATGCAGGCGTCTTCGGTATAGTCCATATAGTTCTCGATCATATCGCGGTCCCCGCCGGCGCAGCTGTTGACCTCGATACAGCTGTAGTTGGGTTGCCCGGCGGGAGGGGTGTCTGCGCAAAAATCGTCCATGGAGCAGTCGCCGTCTCCCCAAATGTGGCGCAGGCCCAGCCAGTGGCCGATCTCATGGGTTGCGGTGCGGCCCTGGTCATAGGGCGGCGCCAGGTTGCCGACGCGGCCGAAGGACTGCCAGCGGATGACTACCCCGTCGGTCCGTGCCGGGCCCATGTTCTGCTCCAGGCCGGGCAGGGTAGACAAGCTAGGGAACTGGGCGTAGCCCAGCAGGTCAGCGGTTTGCCCGCCGAATTGAACGGTCCAGATGTTACAATACCGGTTGGGGTCCCAGGAGGTATTGGGCTTGAGGGTGGACTCTATTGCGGAATCGTCCCAGGAGGGCCTTCCTCCGTTGATGCGGTCGATGCCGGGTTCGGACAGTGGGTTGCCCTGAGGGTCGACGACGGCCAGGGCAAACTGTATTTCTACATCAGCGCCGGCAGGGTGGTTATTGAAACCGGAGCCGGTGCGGCGGTAGTCTTCGTTGAGCACATCGATCTGGGATTGCACCTGGGCCTGGCTGATGTTTGGGCCGGAACCTACCGGCTGCCCGTTGTGTACCACATGAACAATGACAGGGATGGTGATGATCTCTTGCGGGCCGCGCACATCGTTCTCCTGCTCATAGGCCTGAAGGGCCCGCTGCATGTTGCGTTCGAAATCCTCCAGCGTGCCCATTTCTGGATATTGTGCCCGAAGTGCGGCATCTGCCTCCATTGTTCCGCAGGTGCGCTGCTGGACAACCGGCGTATAGTAACCGGAGGAGGGGGAGGCACTCAGTTGTTTTTCCTGCAACTGAGGATAGTGGCCGCGTTTTTTCAGCCGCCCTTCGAATTGAGATAAGCTTTGGGCTGAGCAAACACTGTGGAGCAGAATTGTCAAAAGAAAGAAAAGTATGTTTTTGGTTTTCATGATGATGTTAATTTTCATGGTTTTGAAAAAAGGGGCATTTATTTTGCCAGCTTGAGGAAGTCTTTTTCGGTTTCAAGTATGTGGAGTTCAAAAGGAGGACGGGCGGGGTTTTCCGGCGTCACCAGCAAGGTAGACTTCCCTTTGAGCTTCCAAGTGGCCAGTTCGTTCCCTTGTACGTCAGCAGCGCCGATGGGGTAATGAATGAAGCTGCCGTCCTTTCGGATCTCGAAGCCTTCGCGCCCGCGGGAGGGCGGCAGCTCGTAACCGGAAGGGCGGAACGCCCGGTAATTGTCCTGGTCTTCTTCGTGGGCATGTACCCAGTGTTGAAAAATATGGCCTCCGAATGCCTTTTCGGCACGTTTGGCGGGGCTGCAGGCAGTTGCCAGCAACAAGGCAAGGAATAGGTGATAGCCTTTCATGTCGGTTGGGTTTAAAAAGCAATAAAGTGATGATCCAAAGGTAGGCTAAAGCGAAGTTTAGCGGTTTCAATTTTGTAGCAAAAGTTTACAATATTGAAGCATATCCGCGGTACGATCCTTTTTCTACCCGATCCAGTCTTATAGAGGTATCACTTTCACCCCATTCTGCTTGCTTAGATAGCGCTGAATGATGCGGGTCGTCTCGGGATTGCTCTGGAAGGGCCTGATGGCGTCTCTTAAATAATCGGGATGGCCGTTCATCTCTTCCCGCTCGATGTAGCCGAAACCGCGGTAGCTGCCCTGTTCGACGAGCACGACGGCCATTTCCTCCTGGCTGCGCCCCTGGTCGAGGATGAAAAAATCCTTGTCGAAAACGGTTGACAGGATGTCGCGGGCTTCTCCGGCGCGTTCGTTGTATTCCTTTGCCGGCTCGGCCCCGACGCAGGCGCCGTGGCATTGTTTGATGTGATAGTGGAAGCAGGCCCCTTTGCCCGGGTGGAGACTACACAGGCGGGAGCAGAGTTCGAACTGTTCCATGACCCGGTTGAGGTGGCTCTTGGCATGGCTCAGTTTGGGATATTCTGAAATGATGTTGTATTTTTTTCGGCTTTTGGCGTCTACCTGGGCTACTTCAAAACATAGGTACCCGGACTCATCTTCGAAAGTGTGGATGATGTAGGGAAACCGCCGCACCCGCTGAGCGCGGTTGATAGCCGGGCTCAGGCGTTTGATCTCATGGGACTCCAGCAGCAGAGCTACCAGCTCGCTGCCGGTCAGTTCGAAGGAGATGTCATGTACGTGTTGCTGCAGCTTGCTGCCTTTTTCGGACTTGTTGGCAAAGTGCTCCGCCACGCGTTTTTTAATGTTGATGCTTTTGCCAACGTAAACCACATCCCCTTTTTGGTTGTGGAAATAGTAGACCCCGCATTCTTCCGGGAGGTTATGGATCAGTTCTACCGTTAAATTTTTAGGCAGCAGCGCTTCTTTAATCCCCAGGTTTACCATTTCCTTCACGCGCTGTTCATTATCTTCACGGTTCAGAATGCGGCGGAGGATTTCGGCGGTAGCCAGGGCATCGTCCAGGGCGCGGTGGCGGTTATTGACTTTTATGTTGAGGCTGCGGATCAGGTTGCCCAGGCTGTAGGATGGAAATCCGGGAAAAGCTTTGCGGCTGAGGCGCACGGTGCAGAGGTTCTTTCGGGAAAAGGTGTAGCCCAGGCGGGCAAATTCCTCCCGGAGGAAACTGTAGTCGAAACGGACATTGTGGGCGACAAAAATGGCGTCTTCCGTCATTTCCACTACCTTACGGGCTACTTCGTAGAAGCGGGGGGCGCCTTGCACCATGTCCTGCGATATACCGGTCAACTGCGTGATGCCATAGGGCACGTAGCACTCCGGGTTGATGAGGGTGCTGTAGGTATCGATGATCTGCATGCCATCGTGCAGAACGATGGCAATTTCGATGATCTTGTCCCGCGAAGCGCGGCCTCCGGTGGTTTCCAGGTCGACGATGGCGTAGCGTTTCTGCTTCATAATTTAGGTCGGCCGGGCAGCTTGCCGGGCCTTGTAACTTTAAAAACAATATGGTTGTGAAGTTAAAAATTTTCGTTGCAATTTTGGTGTTGTTTCAACTGAATTGTGGCAGCCTGTCGAAAAAAGTAGTGGAACAGTCGCCGGCAGCGCCGGAAGGACAGGTGTCGGAACCCGTGCCGGAAGCCTCCGAACCGCTGGAAAAGGCTACTGATGTGGCGGAAGAGCCGCTCAGGGCGGAAGAGCCTGTTGTCGTACAGGAAAAGGCGGAGCCATTACCTCCGGAGGAGGCCGGACCACATGATAGCCCGAAAGTAGGGGCGGCGCAGCTGGGCCTCTACCTGCCAGAGCTCCTGCAAAGCCAGGGTGTCGCCCTGCTGGTCAATCAAACTTCAATGGTAGGCAATACGCACTTGGTGGATACGCTCCTCAGCCTGGGGGTCAAGGTTAGCCGTATTTTTGCTCCGGAGCACGGTTTTCGTGGCTCTGCCGATGCCGGTGAGAAAGTACGTGATGGTAAGGACCTGCAGACTGGCATTTCGATCGTATCTCTATACGGGAGCCGGCGGAAGCCTACGGCAGAGGACCTCAAAAATACAGACGTAGTGGTGTTCGACGTCCAGGATGTTGGGGCGCGGTTTTATACTTACATCAGCAGTATGCACTACGTCATGGAAGCATGCGCCGAGCAGGGCGTCCGCTTCCTGGTACTGGATCGCCCTAATCCCAACGGGCATTATATAGATGGGCCTATTCTGGACGAAGATTACCAGTCGTTCGTAGGTATGCACCCGGTGCCGGTGGTTCACGGTATGACGGTGGGGGAATACGCTCAAATGATCAACGGGGAAGGTTGGCTGGCAGGCGGGATAAAATGCGAGCTGACAGTCGTTCCCTGTGCCGGATATACCCACGCTACGCCTTATGAACTACCCGTACCTCCCAGCCCCAACCTGCCTAATATGAGAGCGATCTATCTGTATCCTTCCACTTGTTTTTTCGAAGGCACGGTGGCCAGCGAGGGGAGGGGGACCAGCCATCAGTTTCAGGTGTACGGCCATCCGGATTATCCGGAAGGGGACTATACCTTTACCCCTGTGCCCATGCCGGGCGCCCGGTATCCCAAACTGGAAGGACTGCTGTGCCGGGGGTATAGCCTGGCGGATAAAGCTCCGGATTCCATTCGCGCCGAGGCGCGGATAAACCTTAGTTACCTGATCGAATTTTACCGCAATTTTCCGGATAAGGGTAATTTTTTCCTGGAAAACCTGTTCTTCGATAAACTGGCTGGTGGGGCGGAACTGAGGCAACAGATCATTGCCGGAAAGACGGAAGGGGAGATTCGCCAGGGGTGGCAGGAAGGGCTTGATTTGTTTCGAAAGAAGCGCCGGAAATATTTGCTTTATGAAGATGCAAAATGAAATTGCGAGGCGTGAATTACTAGGGCACTCCACTCAATGGGCCACATCCGGTAACAAGGTGCTCTGTATTTTGACGATGAAGGAATGTTTCGCCGTCAATGAAATTGATTAGAAAAGAGCTTATGAAGATCATTCATACGTCCGACTGGCACCTCGGCCAAAAATTTCTGTACAACGGCCGGGAAGAAGAGCACCAGATGGCTCTCGACTGGCTGATGGACACCATAACCAAAGAGCAAGCCAACGGCCTGATCGTTGCCGGCGACATTTTCGACATCGGCAACCCCCCAAACTATGCCCGCCGGATGTATTACCGTTTTCTCACCCAGCTTATGGGTACTGCCTGCCGCCATGTCGTCATCACCGGGGGCAACCACGATTCCCCGGCTATGCTCAATGCGCCGAAGGAATTGCTGCAGGCGCTCAATATCCACGTTATCGGCGAGGGATCGGAAAATCCGGAAGAAGAGGTGATCGAGTGGAGGGGAGAAAAAGGGGAATTATTGGCCGTTGTTGCCGCTGTGCCTTTCCTGCGCGACCGCGACCTGCACTTCAGTGTCGCCGGGGAAGGAGGAATGGGCCGCATTGAGCGTATCAAACAGGGGCTGCGCCAACACTATCGGGAAGCAGGGCGTATCGTGGAGGAAAAATACGGCAAGGCGGGGGTTCCCCTCATCGCTACCGGCCATCTTTATGCTACCGGGGCAGAGTCTTCTGAAAAGCAGGATAACATTTATATCGGCAACAAGGAGAACATAAACGCGAAAGATTTTCCCAAAGTATTCGACTATATCGCCTTGGGGCACATCCACCGCCCCCAGATTGTTGGGGGCAGGGGGCATATTCGCTATTCGGGCTCTCTCATTCCGTTGAGCTTCAGCGAAACCAAAGATGAAAAAAGTGTGTACATGCTGGAGTTCAATGGAAAAAATCTGGAGCGGGTGAGAAGCCTTCCGGTGCCTACCTTTCGCCGCCTGAAAACCATTCAGGGTTCTCTGGAAGAGGTAGAAGAAGGCCTGCGCCGGTTCGGGAAAAAAGAACGGGGCGGCCTGAAGCCCTGGGTGGAAGCGCTGGTGGAAACGGACCGTATGATCCCTCAGCTCGATAACCGCCTGCACGAACTCACGGCTGATATGGACCTCGAATTGCTCAAGATCCGTATCCTTAAGAATTACCGGGCACTGGACGTACAGGCCGCCATACCGGAACTCGGAGAACTGGAGGAACTGGAAGTTTTTAAAATGAGGTGCCAAAGCTATGGCAGCCCTCCGGAAGAAATGGAGGAACTGGTCCAGACGTTCCTGGAATTAAGAGATTGGATGGAAGACCTGGAAGAATGAAGATCCTGAAAGTAACCATACACAACATCAACTCCCTTCGGCTCCGGGAGACGATCCACTTCGACGATGCTCCATTGAGCCACGCGGGCCTGTTTGCCATTACCGGCGATACCGGAGCGGGGAAAACGACCATTCTGGATGCTATTACCCTGGCGCTCTATGGCCGCTTGCACCGCAACAAGGAGGTGCGGGAGGTGATGTCGTACGGGGCAGTAGAAAGCCTGGCGGAAGCGGAGTTTGAGGTTCAGGGGGAGGTTTATCGCTCCAAGTGGAGCATCTGGCGCGCCCACCGCAAAGAAGAGGGCAACATCCTTGGGCCCGAGCGGGAGCTCTCCCGCTGGAACCCCCAAAAGGAGGCCTTTGAGATCATTGCCGAAAAGATCAGGGATGTGGATGCCCTGGTAGAGGAAGTCACCGGGCTGGATTATGACCGCTTCTGCCGCTCGGTCATGTTGTCGCAAGGCGATTTCGCTGCTTTCCTCAAAGCCAGCGAGCGTGAGCGGAGCGACCTGCTGGAACGCATTACGGGCACCGAGGTCTATACCCGGATCTCTATCGCAGCCTTTGAGCGCCATAAGCTGGAGCAGCAGCGGCTGTCGGAGTTGGAAAAGCAGCTGGAGGCACTGGAAGTATTGGAAGAAGAGGCTGTTGCTGCCCTGGCGGAAGAACTGGAGGAAAAGAAAAAGGCTGCTCTGGAGGAACGCAAAGCACTGGGGCACGCCAGGGAACAGCTAGCCTGGTTGCAGAAAATTCAGGAGCTCTCGGCCCAAAAAGAACAATGGGCCCGTCAACTGGAGATAGTGGAACAGGAGAAGGAACAGGCGAAGGAGGACTTCGCCCGCCTGGAAGAACACCGTAAAGCTCAACCCCTGCAGGGCCAGCTCGAAAGGTTGGACGATACGCTCGGACAGCAGAAAGAATTTGAGGTTGCCTTATCTGCACTGGAGCAGCAGTTACAAGAGCACCGGGCGGCGGCGGCGGCGGCCGAAGAATCCCAGCAGCAGGCGCAGGAAGAATGGAGAAAAATTAAGGAAGAAGCTGCAGCGCAGGAGCCATTATTTGAAAAAGTTGCTGCCCTGGATGTCGAGGCACGGGAAAAAAGAGAACCGCTTTTACAAAAAGAAGAAGAATTAAAGCAACTGCAAGAAGAAGGCCGTCAGCTGCAGGAAAGACTGGGTATAAAAAGGACGGAAATAGCAGAACTGACTGAAGAAGAAAAACAATTGCAACTGTGGCGTTCGGAAAACAGCAGCCTGTCCGGCCTTTCGGAAAAACTCCCCTTGATCCAGCAGCAGCGGGAGGAGCTCCGTGCTATGCTGCAGGGCCAACGGATGGCCGAACAAGCCATAACCCAGCTGGAGAAAGAACAGAAAGGCCTCGCCCGGCAGATCGATAAAGAGAAAGACGAATGGGCCAAACTCCGAAGCGAACGCGATAAACTCCAGTCCCAGTTTAAAAAGCTGCTGCCGCCCAACTACGCCGAGGAGCGGAGCGAGTTAATGGGCCTCCTCTCCCAGGAGATTGAACAACTCAGCGAAAACCGTCAAAACCTGCAGGAACTCTATCGCCTTACTCTGGAGTACCAAAATCAGTTGAAGGAATTATCGGGGTTTGAAGAGCAATTGGAAAGCTTGCAAAGTCAAGAGCTCGTACTGGGCAAGGACCTGATGACCTCCCTCGACGCTATGGATAGGCTCACCCAGCAGCTGGAGTTCAAGCGCAGCGTTTACCAGCAGCAGCTCATGATCGCCAATTACGAGAAGGACCGCGCCGAACTGGAGGAAGGGCAGCCCTGTCCTCTGTGTCTTTCCACGCATCATCCTTTCCGCCAACATCAGGTACGGCCTTTTGTCGATCGGGCTAAAGTGGAAATGGAGGCCGTACAGGCCCGTTACGACCTTGTCTACAACAATCACCGTATGTTGCTCAACCGGCAGAAAGACCTGGAAACCCAGATCGAACAGCTGGTGGGCAGCGAGGTCAAACAACTCAGCGGCCAGGTCACCCGCCAATTTGACAAGATCCTGGAGTACGAGGACAAGATTGCCCGGGTAGCGCCCGGCCTGGGCACCGAAAACTATGCTTTGGCGCGTACCGAAATACTCCACCGAAAGATCGAAGAGTCGGAGGCGCTGATGCGAGAGCGCCAGCTTGCCCGCAACCAGCTTGGAAAATTGCTTGGATTGCTGGAGGAACAGGAAGCCCGGATCAATAAGGTGGAGAAAAAGCTCCAGGAAGAACAAACCGCACTGAAAATCCTGGAAGGCCGCCTGGAGATGCAACAGCAACAACTGAGCGCGCAACAGGAGAAATTTGCCCAGGCAGGCGCTCAACTGGATCGTTTGTTGCAACCCTACGGCTACCATTTTGAGGTGGAGACAGCGGCTAAGGTATTCGAAACACTGGCCCGGCAAAAGGAAGAGTGGGAAGTAAGAACCGGGCGATTGCAGCAGGTGAACCGGATGGCGGAGTTGGCCAGACAGGAAGAACAACAAATAAAAAAGGAGGCCGAAGCGAACGGCCAGCGCCAGGAATCCCTTCGAACCCGGTTCGAAGCGGAAGAGAAAGCGTGGAAAGGTTTGCTGGAACAGCGCCGGCAGCTCTTCGGCGATGAGAACCTTTCCGAAGCCAGGCAGTTGCTCCGCGAAAGACTGGAAGCCGCTGAACGCAAGGCAGAAGAAACGGCTCAACAGCTCCGGGCCCTTCTGCTGGACCTCGGCAAGCTGGAGCAATCCATTAAGGAGAAAACGGAAGGGCGGCGACAAGCCGAAAAAAAAGCCGGCCAACTGGGAAGCGCACTGGCCAAAGCCGTCGAAAAGGCCGGTTTCGATGGCCTGGATAGCCTTCGGCGCGCACTTTTAGATGAGGGAACTGTGGGCCATTTGAGTGCCTTGCGCGATCAGCTGGCCCACCGGGAAGTAGAAGCCCGGCAGGCACTGAAAAATACAGACGAAAGCCTTCAGGCAGAGCAGGAAAAAGCGCTGTCAGAGGAAGATATGGAAAGCCTCCGGAACCAGTTGCAGAACAGAGAAGAGGTTTACAGCGACTATCAGCAACGTATCGGCGCACTTTCCGAAAAGCTGCGGCAAAACGAAGAGCGCCGGAGAAAAGCCGCCGGACTGTCCAGCCAGATCGACGCTCAGCGCCGGGAGTACGGCCGTTGGGCCCGCCTCAATGAGGTCATCGGTATGGCGGATGGTAAAAAATTCCGGACTTTCGCCCAGGGGCTGACCTTGCAGAAACTGGTACAACTCGCCAATGAACACCTCCAGCGCCTCAACGGCCGCTACATCATCAATAAAAGAGGGGAGGAAGACCTCGAACTGGAGATCATCGACACTTATCAGGCCGATAACCGCCGGTCCATGAATACACTTTCCGGTGGCGAGAGCTTCCTGGTCAGCCTGGCGCTGGCCCTCGGATTGAGCGACCTGGCCGGACGCAATGCCCAGATCCAGTCTCTATTCATCGATGAGGGCTTTGGCACTCTGGATGAGAATACGCTGGACCTAGCCATCTCTACACTTGAGAACCTGCAGGCCGGCGGGAAAACCATCGGCATCATTTCACACGTGAAAGCTTTAAAGGAAAGAATTTCTGTACAGATCGTAGTGCAGAAAAGAGGAAATGGGTTTAGTAGTGTGGAGGTTATTGGTTAATTGGGTGATTCGGTTGATTGGTGGAACCCCGATTAGCCCATTCAATCGACATTCCATCCCGGATTATCGAAAAATTGGTTCTCTTTTATAGCATTTTGCCTTAATTTGTGACCGCACAACAAAATACCAACTTCCTGGGCGAATCTCGTTTCAACTGGCTTTATAACCAGGGGCGGATGCCCGGGAGCCAAATACCTAAGCATGCAGAAAGACCTTAAGGCACTCTTCGACGCAGAAAAAGGGCTGGATGAAAGAAGCGTGAACTCGCTTACCAAAGCACTTGAAAAAAGCAACCTGGAAGGCTTTGATTATATAGAATTCAAACAATCCCTGGGCAAGCTTCAGGCTATGGATATGGACCAGGCTACGGCCTACAAATCGGCTTTTATCACTGCTTCCACCATGGGCCTGACCAAGGAGAAACTCCTGAAAACAGCTGAACACTACAAGAAAGTACTTTTCAACGAGAAGCAGCAATTTGACCAGGCCTTGCAAAAGCAGATGGAACAGCGGGTAGAGTCGAAACGCTCGGAAGTTGAAAAGATGAAAAAACAGGTGGAGGAGTACAAGGCGAAGATCATTGAGCTGGAAGGGAAGATCGCCAAAGCTCAGTCGACTATCGACCATGCCGATGAGCATATCCAAGCCGCCAGAGAGAAGATCGAATCCACCAAGGTCGCTTTCGAGGCTACCCTGCAAAGTATCCTTCAGGAGATCGACCAGGACATGACGAACATCAATTCTTTGTTATAAACCACCATTTTTAGAAATTCCATTTATTCAGATATGACCCAATTCGAAAATCCTGAATTCAGGCAAAAATCATTCTGGAAGCGCCCTGAGGGTGTTACCGGAGCTCTTTTTCTGGGCGCCTTGATCCTGGGCGGCGGGTACCTTATTCTGGCTAACCTGCCCTTCATTATCGGCCTTATCCAGAATACGATCACTCTGGCCGTCCTGCTGATCGTCCTGGCAGCCATCGTCTACATGGTCCTGGACCCCCGTATGCGCAATCTGGTGTGGTACGGCTACAAGAGCATAATGCGTTCGGTTACCGGCCTGTTCGTCCAGCTCGACCCCATCGGCATCCTTAAGAGCTATGTAGAGGACCTGCAGGACAACCTGGTGAAGATGCGCAAGCAGATCGGCATCCTCAAAGGGCAAATGCGCAAACTGCAGACTTTGATGGAGGACAATGAACGCACCATCGGCGAGAGCATGAAGATGGCCAGCGCCGCCAAAGATAAAGGCATGGAGAGCCAGGTGGTACTGAACACCCGCAAGGCGGCTCGCCTGAAAGAAAGCAATGAGAAGTACCGGGTGCTTTTCCAGAAGATGCAGGTGATGTACCGTATCCTGAATAAGATGCATCAGAACTCCGAGATCCTGCTCGAGGATACCAAAGACCAGGTGAACCTGAAAGAGCAGGAACGCAAGGCCATCCGCACGTCCCACAGCGCGATGAAATCGGCGATGAGCGTGATGTCCGGCGATCCGGATAAGCGCGCCATGTTCGACGCCGCCATGGAAGCCGTAGCTGATGATGTGGCCAATAAAGTAGGGGAGATGGAACGCTTCATGGAGATGTCATCCAACCTCATGCAATCCATCGACCTGCAGAACGGCGTATTCGAAGAGGAAGGTATGAAAATGCTGGAGCAATGGGAGCAGGAAAGCTCCCTGATGCTGCTGAACAGCGGCCGCACCAAATCTGAAGATACCCTTGACCTGGATTCTCCTGTAGCCCGCCCGGAAAAACGCACCGAGAGCAAGGGGGGATCTGATACCTATGATAACTTTTTTGAGTGAACTGATGCTGCCCGGAAAGGGATAAAGGACTTCGCTTTTCGGGCAGCCATCCTTACAGCTGGCCAGAATTGGTGGGCACAGCAGTGCTCTTTCTTGAAAACATTTCCTCACCAGGCCCCTAATTGGCCAGCAGGAAGAGCAAAAAAACGAAAGCCAGCCCCAAGAGGGCAGCGATGACCAGTTCCCGGACACTGAAATATCTGCGTTCGAAGCGCAGTACAGCTCCTTGTTGTACCAGCATTTCCGAGCCGTCATCCAGTTGGAAGGCGCCATCAGGCAGCGGCGCTCCGGAATCGGACAGGGTAACTTTTGTACCCTTTCTGATAAAAACGGCTTCCATATCCGGTTCACCCCAGAATACGATCCCTCTGCCATCCATGAGCTTTCGGCCGATTTGAGGAACAGGCTTCGCCGGGCCGGGTTCATCACCCCTTTGGTTGCTGCGTTTTTGTGGGGGGAAAGCAGATTGGAGTTTCTCTTTCATAGCTACCAGGTTGTTTTTTGGCATACGTGAAAATGGACTGAATGTTTCATTTGTGTAAGCTCGTAGCAGGCTATTTATTGCATTTTTATTGCATGTGAGGTAGTGCTAATTTGATCAGAAAAACAGATCATCATTTTTTAGCTTTGCAGGAAAACACCATGTACAAAAGAGCTGTCTTGACCGCCGCCCTTTTGATTGCGGGGGCTTCCTGGATTGTAGCCCAGGCAGATCTGGTTTTTTGGAACGGCCCGATCTATACTCTCGAAACACCTGGCGAGCAGGTGGAAGCACTGGCCACCAAAGGGGAGCGGATCATTTTTACCGGAGGCTGGAAAGACGCTCAACGGGTGATCGGGGAATCCACTCGAGTTTTTGACCTGCAAGGGAAGACGTTGCTTCCCGGTTTTACCGATGCGCATGTTCATCCCATTTCCGGAGGGCTTGCTCTTATGGGATGTGATCTTTCCTCCATCGAGCATCCGGACAGTGTGCTCGCTTTTTTGAAGGTTTATGCCGAGAACAACCCTGAAAAGGAGTGGGTGAGGGGCCACAACTTCTGGCTGGCTTCATTTCCCAATGGTAACCCAAGAAAAGAATGGCTGGACGACATTATCCCCGGCCGCCCGGTATATGTCACTTCCAGTGACGGGCACTCGGCATGGGTAAACTCCCGGGCGCTTCAATTAGCAGGTATTAATGCTGAAACGCCGGACCCGCCAAATGGCCGTATCGAACGGGACCCTCAAACCAATGAACCAACCGGAACGCTCAGAGAGGAAGCAATGGCTTTGGTCGAAAAGCTCATCCCGGAATATTCTCAGGAAGAACTGGTGGAAGGCCTGCGGAAAGGCCTGGAAGTGGCTAATTCTCTTGGTATCACCAACCTGGTGGAGGCTTCCGCCCGGGAACCTTATCTCAAAGCTTATCTTGAACTGGCTGAAAAACAGGAACTTACAGCTCATGTGAATATTTCCATTTACGGGGATATCTCAAAAGGAGAGGAAGGTGTCAAAAAGGTGCTTGCCCTGAATGAAAAATACAGCGCCAGGCTACCCGATACTTCTGTGCTTAAACCGGACCTGACTTTTAACCAGGTGAAATTTTTCATGGATGGGGTGGTGGAGGGTAAGACCGCCGCTATGCTCACCCACTACCACGGCGATACCCATGGCGGTTATCCCAACGCCAGCCCGGATACGGCCATTGCTGCCATCACGGCCCTCGACCGTGCGGGAATGCAGATCCATGTGCACGCCATTGGTGACCGCGGCATCCGAATGACGCTGGATGCTTTTGAGCAGGCCCGAAAGCAGAATGGCGCAAGAGATCGCCGACACCACATTGCCCACCTTCACGTTGTCCATCCCGATGATATTCCTCGTTTTAAAGAATTGGATGTCATCGCCAATTTCCAGGCGCTGTGGGCCACGCTGGAAGATTCCTACATGACGGAACTGAACTATCCTTTCCTGGGGGAGGAGCGGGTGGAATGGCAGTACCCCATCGGGTCGATTGCCCGTAGCGGTGGACGCCTTGCTTTTGGCAGCGATTGGGACGTCAGTACGATGGACCCCTTCGATGCCCTTCAGGTGGCAGTCACCCGGCGGGGGCCCGACAGTATTGCCCGGGAGCCCTGGACACCGCAGCACCTGGTAGATGTCCAAACCGTGGTGGATGGTTATACCAGAGGGGGGGCGTACCTTACCTTTAGAGACAAAGAATGCGGAACACTGGCTGTCGGCAAGCTGGCCGACCTGATTATATTGGACAGGAACATTTTCCAGTCTCCCAGGTTCGAACTTTATCAAACCAAGGTTTTAATGACGTTATTCCGGGGCAAGGTAGTGTATGGCGGTTTCTGAGTGGATTAGGCGCCCTGAAATAGCATTATGCTAGCCATTCCTCAAATGCCGAGGCGCTTTTCGCATTCAGGCATTGCTCTGCCGTCAACCCGCCCTTTCGGGCAGATGCAACCCCGAAGTGGATGTCATGGATGCCTTCCTTGCTATGGGCGTCCGGGTTGATAGAGATGAAAACACCCTTTTCCAGCGCATAGGGGATCCAGCTCCAGTCGAGGTCGAGGCGGTAGGGATTGGCGTTGAGCTCGATCGCCACACCGTTGGCGGCACAGGCGTCGATCACCTTTTTGTGGTCGATGGGATAGCCCTGGCGGGAGAGCAGGAGCCGCCCGGTGGGATGCCCGAGAATGGAGGTATGAGGGTTTTCGATGGCAGTGAGTAGGCGTTGAGTGGCCTTGGCCTCGTCCATACGCAGGTTGGAGTGCACGGAGGCAATGATAAAGTCGAAAGCCTGGAGCACCTCTTCTTCATAGTCGAGGGAACCGTCGTTGAGGATGTCGCTTTCGATGCCTTTAAAGATGCGGAAGGGCGCCAGTTCCTGGTTCAGGGCATCGATCTCTTCCATCTGCTGGAAAACGCGATCGGGTTGCAGGCCATTGGCGTAAAAGGCCGATTTGCTGTGGTCGGTCATGCCGAGATATTCATAGCCCAGTTCTTTGGCGTACACGGCCATGTCGCGCAGGCTGTGCCCGCCGTCACTGTAGGTGCTGTGGGCATGGATTACCCCTTTGATGTCGCCTTCCGTGATCAGTTCCGGCAACCTCCCCGCTTTGGCCAGTTCCACTGCCCAGTCCTGTTCGCGTAATTCCGGTACGATAAAAGGCAGTCCGGCTTGTTCAAAAACCTGTGTTTCTTCAGCCTGTTTGACATCGGCGGGCGCTCCGGATGCCCGGGTAAAGGCACCCAGGAAATCGGCATGGCCGGTCAGTTCGAAGAGGCGGGAACCGAATACTTCCGGTGTGCACAGGTAGAGGTCAACCGGTGTGTCTTCCGGGGTTTTTCCAGTGATGTGGCCGTCCTTATGTCCGGCATCATGGAGCAGGCCCATCTCCAGGAGGGGCTCCCATTGGCCGTCCAGTCCGATGAGCAGCTCGATGCCGCCTACGACATTGGCCCTGCGGCGGATCGCTCCGCAAAGGCTCACCCGGGCGCCCGGAAGTGCGCGGGCGATGGCCTCCGTCAGTTGTTCGGCTTCCTTTTCAAGGGCGGCATAATGGTAGAGGTGCTTGGAGCGCTGGTAATACTCCAGCTGTTTTTTCAGTTCTTCCTGGGTCTTTTTTCCGAAACCCTTCAATTCTACCAGCCGGTTCTCATTGACGGCATACAACAATTCGCCGACCGACTCTACGCCCAGGCCCTTCCACACGGACATGATCTTCTTTGCCCCGAAACCTTTGATGTTGAGCATCTCCTGAATGCCTTCGGGGGTTTGGGCCTTGTACTTTTCCAGTGTCTGCATCCGCCCGTTGTCTACCAGTTCTCTGATCTTTCCGCTGATGGCCTTGCCCACGCCTTTGATCGCGGCAATTTCCTCTTCGTCCATCTCAGCCAGGGGCGTATCCAGGGCGCGCAGCGTGCGGTAGGCATTCTGGTACGAACGGATCTTGAAGGGGTTCTCGCCGTGGAGTTCCATGAGGCTTCCCAGCAGCTGGAATTGTTTGGCAATTTCTTTATTGGTCATATCGTACGGGCCTTTTCAGATTTATTCTTGTGCAGGGGGTATCCTTTTGCGTCACGGCAAATATAGTAATTGAACAGCCATTCATTCGAATACACTTTTAACACTTAAAATTCACCTTTCATGAAAACATCCATTTTTTTTGCTTGCTTTTTTTTCGCCGTTTCCTGTTTAAGCTACGCACAAAGCATGGCTTTCATCGATAATACAGCGCCGGTGGAGAAGAAGGCCAGTGAAAAAGAAGTGCCCCTTCACCTTCAGTTCAGGCAGCCCGAATTTCCCGGCGGGCAGGAAGCCCTGAGCGAATACATCCAGGCACACCTCGAGTATCCGGCCCTGGCGGAGCGGCACGGCAGAGAGGGCGCCGTCGTCGTCCGGTTCCAGCTCGACGAAACGGGAAAGATCAGTGGGGTAACAGCGGAAAACGCTATCGGTATGGGCTGTGAAGAAGCCGCCGTGGCGCTGGTGCGAAACATGCCCAACTGGAAGCCGGCCATGCAGGGCGGGCGGTATATTCCCGCGAGTATGCGCGTTCCGGTGCAGTTTCGGCTGTATTGAAACAGAAAATTAGGCTTGCCAAGTCTATCTCCAGCAAATAAACACTTACCCCGCGAGGAGAATCCTTGCCGCCGACAGTTCCTGAACAGGAGCTGGCCGGCGATTTTTTTTAGAATTCCACTTCCTTTTCCAGGACTTCTTCGCCCCGCTTGACGACGACCGTTGTTTTATCTCCGGTTTTGAAAGCGCTCAGCCCTTCCATGTAACCGTAGATGTCTTTGACCTCAGTATCGCCGATGCGGATGATGATGTCGCCGTTTTCCAGGCCGGCCTTGGCTCCGGCCCTTCCGTCGATGACGCCGTCGATGCGCATGCCTTCACCCTGGTAGACGTAGTCGGGCATAACGCCCAGGGTGACTTTGAAGGAAGCTGCCCGGCGGCCTTCGTCCTCATCTTTGGTTTTGGTGAAGACGAGTTTTCCGGCATCGTCCAGCTCATCGATCAGGGCCAGGATGTAATCCGTGATCAGGAGCAGGCCGTCGTAGTTGATCCGTTCAGCGTCATCGCTGGGCTTGTGATATTCAGCGTGCTGGCCGGTCCAAAAGTGCAGTACGGGAATATCTTTCAGGTAAAAGGACGTATGGTCGGACGGGCCGATACCGGAGTCGGAGGACTTTACCTGAATACCACCGATCGACAGGCCTTCCAGTACTTCTTTCCAGGAAGGCGAAGTGCCGGCTCCTTCTACGAGCAGTACTTTTTCATCCTTGAGGCGCCCTACCATATCCATATTGAGCATGTAGTTGGCCTTGCCCAGGTTGAGGGTCGGGTTGTTGGCAAAATACTTGGAGCCGAAGAGCCCCATTTCTTCTCCGGAGAATCCCATAAAGAGGTAGTTGTTGTTCTTGGCTCTCCCTTTTTTCAGTTCTTCGGCAATGCGCAGCATGGCGGCCACTCCGCTGGCGTTGTCATCTGCACCATTGTGAATGGCGGGGTCGCCGGCGTTGAGCGAGCCCATGATGCCGTGGCCCAGGTGGTCGTAATGGGCGCCGATGATCACGGTGTATTCTGCGCCGTTATCCAGATAACCCAGTACGTTCCTGCCGGTGCGCGGTTCTCCCTTTTCGGCATGGGGGTGCGCTTTGTAATCGAAGTCGAACGGCTGGTACCAGCTGTTGCCGGCGCCTTTGGGCTCCAGGCCCAGTTGCTGAAAGCGATGGGCAATGTACTGAGCCGCCATAGTTTCTCCTTCCTTGCCGGTCTCCCGGCCTTCCAGGAGGTCGGAGGACAAGTAAACGACATCTACCTTGATGCCCATTAACGGGTCATTGGATAGCTGTTGCGCCTGCATCAGGGGCGAGAAACCGACGAAAGCGAGGATCAATATTGCTATTCTTTGCATTGGTTTTATTTTTGGGTGCGAAAATACGGTTTTTTTGTCAATGCCGGAATTTCGCCTTTTGACATTAAGAAGCAAAAACACGAAATTTAAATTTGAACAGGGGCTTAATGCCCTCCGCCCCCCGGAGTAATTTGCGCTTCCGTTCCCGTCTGCTCTTCTTTGACCAACATCCAGCTGACGGCGGAAACAGCGAGCGTCAGGGCGCAGACCACAAAGGTGATGCTTTTGTCTTCCATCCGTCCGATGATCTGGCCAACGCCCAGGCTGGCCACCAGTTGGGGCAGTACGACCGATAGATTAAAAAGGCCCATGTACAGCCCCATCTTGGACTGGTCCACTTTCTGGGACATGATGGCAAAGGGCAGGCTTACCGTCGCTGCCCAGCCAATGCCCAGTACGGCCATCATAATGTAGATCATCATAGCGCTGTGGCCCAGAAAGAGGATGCCGGCATACCCTAGAGCCATTATGGCTATACACCCCATGTGTACTTTAACCCGGCCCAGGCGGAAAGCCAAAGGTTCCAGGATAGTAGCCGGCAGGATCGCTCCTACGGCGTTGAGGATGAGAAAGCTAATGGAAACCACTCTGCCCATGTTGACATCTTCCAGTTCCGGGAGCCGGTAATTGACGTAAGCGAACATATAAATGAACATGGTCTGGATTCCGATCCAGGTGAAGGAGTGGGCGGCGAGCACCTTCTGGAATCCGATCATTCCGGCCTCGGAGCGCTTCCTTCCCGTTTCACTCTTGAGCAGCGTATGAACGATTAGATATAGGGTCAATGCCAGGCAGAATAGCTCAAAATAATGGGTTTTCGGGCTGATGCCGCTCAGGCGGAGCGCAATTCCGTAAATGGCATAGAGCAAAAAGCCCCACAGAGGCCGAATGGCCATGAACGTTTCTTTCAGGGAGAATCCGGGCTTTTTCGCCGCTCCATCTTCCTCTTCATCGGAATTGCCGACGCTGAGTTCCCGAGGCTCCTCGATGAAAAACGGGGGGATGATCGACAACAACAACACCAGAATGGCGCCGGAGTAGATCAACACGTAATTGTCCCATACCGCGCCCACAGCATAAGCCAGCACCCCAAAAGTACCCGAGATGGTCTGCATCCAGGTATAACCTTTGGTCCTTTCCTTGCCCTCGGGCGTTACATCGGCAATGATAGAACGGGTAGGGTTGAAGCTCACATTGATGGCCAGGTCCAGCGTCAGGGCTACGATAATTGCCATTCCAAGAATAGCCTCGAGCCCGAGGGCGCCGGTGATGACCTGGATATTGGGCAGGGCCAGCAGCATCAGTGCTGCCAGTACACCGCCGATCAGAATAAAGGGCCGGCGGCGCCCGTTGAGAAACCATACGTTGTCACTAATGGCGCCAATGATGACCTGCCCCAGGATGCCGGCGATGGGGCCTGCTGCCCAAACCAGGCCAATGTCTTCGATCTCCAGGTGGTACTGTGTACTTAGGATCCAGCTCAGCGCCGAGATCTGTACAGAAAGCGCAAAGCCCATGGCCGTTGCCGGCAGGCTGAGGATGACGTAGAAGGTGTTGGTCAGTCGTTTTTGGATGTCCAGCATGTTGATAGCGCAGTTTATTGGTTTTTGAATAACACCATGGCCGTAATTCCCGGAACAGCCAATTCATCGGTATTTACCGTGCCTAACCCTTCCTCGGTGACGTGATCGCCATCAACGGCGATCGTCCAGGCGCCGGGCGGAAGGGCAACGCTCTTGTATTCCGGGTTGGCATTGTAAATGACCAGGATCTCTTTCCAGTTGTCACCGTTGGCGTTGCCGGATAAGGTGAAGGCCACGACGTTGGGTTCGGCGGGCTCGAGGAATTTCAGGTGCTGTTGTACCATTTCAGCTGTGGGCAGGCGGAAGGCCGGGTGCGCTTTGCGCAGGGCGATCAGGCCCTGATAATAGTCGAATACCGCTTTGAATTTCGCTTTGCGTTCCCACCGGATCTGATTGATACTGTCGGGCGATTCGAAGGAATTTTCCACTCCCTGTTTAGTGCGCGCCATTTCCACCCCGGCGTGCAGGAAAGAGACCCCCTGGGAGGTCAGTACGATTGCGCCTGCCAGCTTTTGCATGTGTATTTTCTCATCCTCCGAAGCGTCGGGGCGGGAGAGGGTAAGGCGGTCCCAGAGGGTATGATTATCGTGGCAGGAAAAGTAAGTGATCGTTTGGGCCGGGCCGGGCGACCAGGGGCCGTCCGAATCGTAGATCTGAATGGAGTCGTAGTTGAGCTGAGGGTGCCGGATGGCGGCGGTCACGCCGAACCGGATGCGCCCTTCCTGGCCCGGTTTGCCGCTTACAAAGCCGGGGTCATCATGGGTAAAGACATGTCCTTTGATGGCATCGCGGATATCATCGCTGAAGGCGGCGACTCCTTTGAGCTGTGCCGTGTGGCGCTTGAGCGCTCTTTTTTCAAAGGGCAGGGGGCTGTCTCCGGCGGTCCATCCTTCACCATAAATGAAGATGCTGGGGTCGATCTGGTGCAGCGCCTCACTGACGAGGTTCATCGTTTCGATATCGTGGATGCCCATCAGGTCGAAGCGGAAGCCGTCGACTTTGTATTCCGTTGCCCAGTATTTAACCGACTCGATGATGAATTTGCGAACCATGGCGCGTTCTGATGCGGTTTCGTTGCCGCAGGCGGATGCGTTGGAGAAGCTGCCGTCTTCATTGTGCCGGTAATAGTACCCCGGAACCGTTTGGTTGAAAACGGAATTTTCAGTAGCGCCGGTATGGTTGTACACTACGTCCATGATCACCCGCAGGCCGTTGTCGTGCAGCGCTTTGACCATCTGTTTGAACTCCCGGATGCGGACGGCACCGTCGGCCGGGTTCGTGGAATAGCTGCCTTCCGGTACATTGTACAGGTGGGGGTCGTAGCCCCAGTTGAATTTGTTGTCTTCCGGTTTTGTCTCATCCACCGATAAATAATCAAAAGAGGGAAGAAGGTGAACGTGGGTGACGCCGAGCTCTTTGATGTGCCCCAGGCCGGTCTTCAGGCCTTGTGGGCTGGTAGTTCCCGTTTCGGTAAGGCCCAGGAATTTGCCTTTATGCTGTATGCCTGAACTCGGATGGGTGGAAAGGTCGCGCACATGCAGTTCGTAGATGATGATGTCGGTGGGGCTGGGGAGTGGAGGGCGTTGGCTGGTTTCCCACCCTTCCGGATTGGTGGCAGCCATATCTACCACCTGGCCGCGTTTACCGTTGGTTCCGGCGGCGGTAGCGTTGGGGCCGGGCGTTTCTTCCAGCCATTGTCCGTCTACTTTTACCTGAAAGGTATAGTAGGTTCCATTCAGCTCTTCCTCGAAAACGGCCAGCCAGGCGCCCTGTTCGGCCTTTTCCATTGTCGTTTCCCGGGTGGCTTCGCCGCCCAGCGCTTCTGCATAAAAGCGCAGCTTAACTTCTTCGGCTGTAGGCGCCCACAGGCGGAAAGTAGTAGCTTCGGGTGTGTAACGAACGCCAAGGTCCGTTCCTTCATAAACAGGATAATCGTCATAGGATTGGTAGGTGATTTCTTCAGGAGCAGTTTTGCAGGCTGATGCCATGATCGTGAGTGAGGTTAGGAACATAAAAAAAACAAGCTCGGCGATTTGGGAATACGGTGAAGCCAGGAACCCCTTTGGCGTGGAAGGCGAACCGCATTCCCAATCCTCCAAAGGAGGCCTTATTTCGTTATCACTGTGTGGAATGAAAAGATTGGGTATTTTCATGTTGGTGATTTTGGCTTAAAAATAGAGAATTTGAGGATATTACCTAAGTTCCCTTATCAAAGCATCATTTTTGATTATTACAAAATCAGGTATATGTTCATGCCAACATCGTTTTTCCGAATTAGCGAGGCTCTGGTTGCCTTACTGTTAATGATTTTTACCTTCGCCTGTCAGCGCAAATCAGCCCCTATCGGTGCTCAACCCTCTGCTGAGGTGCCCAACATCCTGATCGGCCAGGGGGGCTTTGTAGGGCCATGTGAACCAAGCATTGCAATTAGCCCGGTGGAGCCCAACAGGGTAGTGGCCGGAGCTATTCTCGACCGCGTCTATTATTCGGAGGATGGAGGTAAGTCCTGGAAGCAGGATAGGCTGCGCTCCCCCCTGGGCGTCTACGGGGACCCGGTCATCCTGGCGGATTATGCCGGCAACTTCCATTACGCTCACCTTTCCAACCCGGGCGGCAGCAGCTTCAGCGAGAACTGGCTGGACCGCATTGTGATTCAACGTTCACAGGACGGCGGTAAAAGCTGGAACGAGGGGGCTTTCGCCGGGCTGAGGCCTCCCCATGACCAGGATAAGCACTGGCTGGCTACCGACCCCAGGAACCACCACCTCTACATCACCTGGACGGAATTCGACAAGTACGATAGCCGGGAGCCCGAAGACCATAGCCGCATTCTTTTTTCCAGGTCTACCGACGGCGGCCTGAGCTGGAGCGAGGCGATTGTCATCAGCCAGCTTGAAGGCGATTGCCTGGATGGTGATCAGACCACAGAGGGCGCCGTGCCGGCAGTGGGCCCAAACGGCGAAGTCTACGTCGCCTGGGCCTACAATGAAAAGATCTACTTCGACCGGTCCCTGGATGAAGGGCAAACCTGGCTGGAGGAGGATGTCGTCGTTGCCGGTCAGCCCGGAGGCTGGTCTTTCGATATCCCAGGTATCTTTCGCTGTAACGGGATGCCCATAACCGTCGCCGACCTGAGCAACGGGCCCCACAGGGGAACCATCTACGTCAACTGGAGCGACCAACGTAATGGCGCCGGCGACACCGACATCTGGCTGGCGGCATCCAGGGATGGAGGGCAGAGCTGGAGTACCCCTGTCCGCGTTAACGACGATGCCCCCGGTAAGCAGCAGTTCTTTACCTGGATGGACATCGACCCCACTACGGGCTTTCTCTATTTCGTTTTCTATGACCGCCGCGCATACAACGATGAACGCACCGATGTTTATCTGGCCTGGTCAACCGATGGCGGGCAGTCCTTTACCAACCGGCGTATTAGTGACCGGCCTTTTATCCCGGATGCCAGTGTCTTTTTTGGGGATTACAACGATATTAGTGCTTACGACGGCCATATCCGCCCCATCTGGACCAGAATGGAAGAAGGGCGGCTGAGTGTATGGACGGCGTTGGTGGAGATGAAGTGAGGCTTTTAATTCCCTGGATTGAATGGAGAAATAATGGAACATGAGCGTAGCGGCTGATAGAATGGAATGGAATAAATTAGCGCTTGGGGCCCTCTTTAAGCGGCAATTTTCCATTGCCGCTTAAATTGGAGCTCTTTTTAATACTTCAGTTAAATTTGTCCACCTGCTTACTTAATTACATTAGGGTTTTTATCCATACCTTAGAGGTTGCCCTATCAGAAAATAACATCTAAAGCTCTGAACTATGCCGCATGCATTTGTCATCCGTCCATTTGGAATTAAAAAAGACCGTGAAGGGAATGAGGTCAATTTTGACCGGGTTTATGAGAAAATGATCCGGCCAGCTCTGGAAGAAGTGCAATTCAGCGGAGGTTCGATGGGCGAGATCAAGGTAGCTGGCAATATCCGGGAAGATATGTTTCGCC
Source organism: Lewinellaceae bacterium (assembly GCA_020636405.1). Taxonomy (GTDB): domain Bacteria; phylum Bacteroidota; class Bacteroidia; order Chitinophagales; family Saprospiraceae; genus JACJXW01. The sequence goes on from JACJXW010000004.1 coordinate 3,241,338, forward strand.
TGATCTTCTCCGCCGACCTGGTTATTTGTGATCTTTCCATTCACAACGCCAACGTGTTCTATGAGTTGGGCATCCGGCATGCTCTGCGCAGGAACCGTACCATCCTGCTCAGGGATGAATCCCTGTCGGATGAGATCCCCTTTGACCTGCAAACAGACCGTTATTTCACCTACAATGCTCAGAAGCCCGGCAATTTCAAGGAAAAACTTACGGAAATTATCCAGGCCACACTAAAAAGTGACCGGCAATGGGACAGCCCGGTATTTGCCGCGTTGGCCGGGTTACAGGAACCGGCTCTCGAATCACAGGCCCCCGCCGAGTTCCGGAATGAAGTGGAACGTGCCCAGGCGGCCAGGTTGAAGGGCTGGCTTCGGTTGTTGTCGGAAGAAGTGCGCATGCGGGAATTCAGCTGGGCGGGCCTCCGGCTGGTGGCGAAGGCACAATTTCATCTGAAAGATTTCAAGGGGTCGCGAAAAAGCTGGGAGGAGGTTAGAAAATACTACCCTGCCGATATTGAAAGCAATCTGCACCTGGCCAGTATCTATGAAAGGCTGTTTCGCCGGGGGCCGCGGAAAGCGCTGTTCAAGTTAACCCGGAAAGCGGCTAAGGCGCCGGAAGCTATGGATATCCCGGAGATGATCCGGCCGGAAGACCGGGGCTTGTTTGAGTTGTCCAACCAGGCGATTGAAAATGTACTCCGGAACCTGATGGCCACCATACAGGAGTTGACGGAAGCCCTTACCTTGAAGGGGCGCAATTACAAAACCCGATGGCGCCTGGAATTCGAGCACCTGGACCCGCTGGAAGTGCGCCGCCGCAAAGCGGCCAACCGCTCTCTGAAAGAAACGTACGAAGCTTACCGGGATGCCTAACCGTTTTATGGAATTATCCGCAAACGGTAAACAGCACAAGGTGCTTGAACTCAACGAACGGGAAGAGCTGCCCAACTGGCTTTGGGAAAATGGCGTCTGTCAATGGGAGCGAGCTCGAAGGTGGGCCATTCAACGGGCTTTGGCCATGGGCGTGCCTCATGTGACGCTGCTTGTCGTCCTGGACGAGGGCGAAGGAGATAGCAGGCCCATTCCCGCCAGCGTCTCCCAATTGGTCAATTACGCTCTGGAAAATGAAAAGGTAAAAGTTCAGGTGTTGAAGCTGAAGGAATTGCTGAAATGATGGCGGGCAGCCGGCGGTAGGAACGCTGAAAAAAAGATAGGGGCAGCCTCCCAAATTTGGAAGCTACCCCATGCTCGACTTGTTATTAGCAAGCTTGTCCCATAAATGTGGGGACTATTCTTCAGCCATGAACGGATAGCGATAATCCGTCGGCGGTACGAAATTTTCCTTGATCGCCCGGGCGGACACCCACCGGTAAAGGTTGAGGATGGAACCGGCCTTGTCGTTGGTTCCCGACCCTCTGGCCCCACCAAAAGGCTGTTGCCCGACCACTGCACCCGTAGGCTTGTCATTGATGTAAAAGTTCCCGGCGGAATGGCGCAGCCGTTCTGTCGCCAGTACTACTGCTTCGCGGTCTTTAGCGAAGATGGCGCCGGTAAGTCCGTAAGGTGAAGTGTTGTCCAACAATTCAAGCGTTTCCTCGTACGCCTCATCGTCGTAAATATAGAGGGTCAGTACGGGGCCGAAGATCTCTTCACACATAGTGAGGTACTTCGGGTTTTTGGCCAGGATGACGGTAGGCTCAATGAAATAACCCTTTGATTTATCGTAACCTCCACCAGAGATGATCTCTGCTTCCTGGCTTTTTTTAGCGTGGTCGATGAACTCGCTGATCTTGTCAAAGGCCCGCTCATCGATCACAGCGCTCATAAAGTTAGAAAAGTCTTCCGGATTACCCATTTTTATCGACTTTAAATCTTTCAGCAGCCCCGATTTTATATCCGGCCAAAGGCTTTTGGGCAGGTAAGCGCGGGAAACGGCAGAGCATTTTTGCCCCTGGTATTCAAACGCGCCCCGGGTCAGGGCGGTCACTACCTGGGCGGCAACGGCGGAAGAGTGAGCGATGAGGAAGTCCTTGCCGCCGGTCTCCCCAACGACCCGTGGGTAGGAGCGGTATTTGCTGAGGTTTTTGCCCATGGTCTGCCAGAGTTCCTGGAAGACGCCGGTGCTTCCTGTAAAGTGGATGCCGGCGTAGTCCGGATGGGAGAAGATCACCTCTCCGGCCACCTGTCCGCTGACGAAAACCAGGTTGATGACGCCCGCAGGCAGGCCGGCTTCCTCCATGATCTCCATGATCAGGTTAGAAACATAGAGCTGCGATTCTGCCGCTTTCCAGACCACCACATTGCCCATCAGGGCAGGAGCGGAAGGCAGGTTGCCGGCGATGGAGGCAAAGTTAAAGGGCGTAAGTGCAAAGACGAAACCCTCCAGCGGGCGGTACTCCATGCGGTTCCAGATGCCGTTGCCCGAGACGTTGAGGGGTTGCTCCTTGTAGATCTCCGCCATGAACTGTACGTTAAAGCGCCAGAAGTCGCACAACTCCGCCACTGCGTCAATTTCGGACTGAAAGGCCGTCTTGGATTGTACGAGCATACAGGCGGCGTTCATTTTCTGGCGGTAGGGGCCTGCGAGCAGGTCGGCTGCCTTCAGAAAAATGGCGGCCCGTTCCTGCCAGGGCATTTTTTCCCAGGCGGGCTTGGCCTTCAGCGCTGCATCGATGGCCATTTTGACCTCGTCGGCGCCGCCCTTGTAGAAATGCCCCAGAGTGTGCTTCAACTCATGCGGAGGGCGAATGGGGAGCTTTTTCCCAGACTTGACCTTCTGGCCGCCAATGGTCATAAGAACTTCAACTTCTTTGGATTTGGTGGCTTTCAGCGCAGCTTTGAGCTCCGCCCGTTCCGGGCTGCCGGGGGCATAGCTGAGCACCTTTTCATTGATGGCCTGAGGTACTTTGAAATACGCGTCTGACATAATATTTCGGTTGGTTTTTAATGGTTAGCGTTGCGGCTGCAAAGGTAAGGCATTAAGCGTGGAATTTAAAGGAAAGCATTCAGCTTTTGGAGCTCGGCCACCTCGTAGTTCGGAGCGATTCCCAGGCTGTTTTCCTGTCGCCCGGGGTTATACCAACAGGTATGTATGCCGAATTCTGCTCCCCCCCGGATATCGGCGCTCAGGCTGTCTCCGACGATCAGGACCTTATCCTTGGGAGGATGGCCGATCTGTTCAAACGTATACTCGAAGAAGGAGGCGTTGGGTTTGGAATGCCCGATCTCATCGGAGACGATAATAGATTGGAAGTAGGGCGTCAGTCCGGCTTTCTTTATCCTTGGCCGTTGGACTTCCTTGAGCCCGTTGGTCACCAGTGCCATTTGGTACTTTCCTGTCAGTCGCTGGAGTTGTTCCATGGCCCCATCTACCAGAAACCCGGTTTGGGAAAGATGGTAAAGGTAGCGTGCGCTGACAACGTGTTCGTCTGCCTGGTGGCCGATCGCTTCGAAGAACAATTTAAACCGGCGGGGACGGAGCTCTTCCGGAGTGATCTCTCCCTGCTCGAAGGCCCGCCAGCAAGCCTTGTTGATCCGGTGGTAATGCTGGTTGTAATCATCCTGAAAAGGGATATCGGCCTCCGCCAGCGCCTTCTGCAGCGCTTCGCGTTCGGAACGGTCAAAATCCAGGATGGTATTATCTGCGTCGAAGAGTATCCAGTTGTAGGGCATCTTTTGGTGGATTCGGGATTCGTGGATTCGTGGATTCGGGATTCGGGGATTGATACCTTAACACATAAGCACATTTACACATTCATTTCTCCCACCTTCACCTGGCCGGGCAGGAAAGGACTGGCGTCGCCTTTGCCTTTGATGATCTCCCGGACAATGGTGGAACTGATGTGGGAATAAGCCGGCTGGCTGATGAGAAAAATAGTTTCCAGGCCATGGCCAACGATGTTGTTGAGCTGGGAGATGGTCTTTTCATAATCGAAATCCGAAGCGTTGCGCAGCCCTCTGAGGAGGTAGCGCGCCCCGATCTGTTCTGCATAGTGGGCCGTCAGTCCGCTGAAATGGCCGACTTCCACCTTGGGTTCTTCGTGAAAGACATCGCGGAGCCAGTTCAGGCGCTCCTCCAGTTTGAAAAGATACTTCTTCTGATCGTTGATCCCGATAGCCACGACGACCTTATCGAACAGCGGTAATGACCTTTTTACCAGGTCTACATGGCCCACCGTGATGGGGTCGAAGGAACCGGGGAACACTGCAATTTTTGTCATCAGATCGGAGGTTAGGGTTCGGGGTAGGTTAAATTTATTGGCTGTTCTATTGGTTATTTCAGGAGCAATGCTTCATAGAGCTGGTAATTCTCTTCGTCGAAGCAGACAAAGTAAACCTGCTCGATGAGATCATCGGATGCAAGGAAGCCTCTTACGGTTGCTGTAGCGACCCTGGCGGCCCTTTCTTTGGGGAAACCGTAGACGCCGGTGCTGATGTTGGGAAAAGCGACGGTTTTCAAGCCATTATCCACTGCCAGTTTCAGGCTGTTCTGATAGCAATCGGCGAGCAGGCCATCACTTTTCTCCTCGCTTTGTTGCCCCCATACCGGCCCTACGGTGTGGATCACCTTTTGAGCGGGCATCCTGCCGGCGGTGGTGATCACGGCCTGCCCGGTTGGGCACTTGCCGCAGGTGGCCCGGATCTGTTTACACGCTTCCAGGATTGCCGGGCCGCCTGCCCGGTGGATGGCACCGTCGACGCCGCCCCCGCCCATTAACGAGGAATTGGCTGCATTGACTACCGCATCCACTTCCATGGTGGTGATGTCCCCCCGGGTCAGCTTTATTTTTTTCATGGCTCAAAGATAAAGAATCCTTCCTCATTCCAAAAGCCGGAAGGAATCCATGAAGCGGTCGCTTGCGGTATTCATGCTGCGTCCCTTGACGGTGGCTGTCTGCAGGGCATAATAGCGGTTGCCGGCCACCAGCGCGCGGGTCTTGATCACGGCCTCTCCATTGATGTAGTCGATGCGCCAGATCCTGCCGGGGTAGTTGAAAAATGGCCGTTCACTGGAATAGGCCAGCTCGCCTTTGACGCTTTCCACCGCTGATTCTATTGTCGCCTGGAAAAAATCGTTCAGCAGTTCGGTGGAATCCGAATGGACCGTTAAGGGGGGGTAATCGCAATAACTCAGCATGTAGATAAGGTTATCGGCGCTATCGGCTGCTGCCGGCTGGTAGAAAAAAACGTGATAGGCGAGTTTGCCTACGGGGGTCTCGATACTGTCCACCTTTTGTTGAAAAGCGCCGGGGGCCATTACCTGGAACCGGCCTTCATAGGATTTGAACTCCTGCCACTGTTGCTGCCCGGGAAGCGCTGCAGTGCTTATCAAAATGAGGGTAAGAACAAATAAAAAGTGATGCATCCAGAATTATTATTGAAGGATTATGGTATTGGCTCACGCTTAAAGTGTATTGCAGTTTTCTAAGGGTTGGTTCCATTTATCAGATTTTCCATTTGATACTGCGCCTTTTTTAAACAAGGTTTCTTCACGCTGGGTTTTTCCACCGGGTGTTTGAAAATTCCGTAATTTCACCTCACGAAATAAAAAAACAAGCTAATTCTCTTCAAAGCCGTTGCTGAAAACATGCCACATACTTACGAATATCCCCGGCCGGCCCTGACTGTCGACTGCATTATTTTTGGGCTGGACGAAAGCCATGAGCTCAAGGTATTGCTTATCCAGCGGGCCCATGACCCTTTCGAAGGGCAATGGGCGTTGCCCGGCGGTTTTGTCGATATGGATGAGGGGTTGGAAACGGCAGCGCTGCGGGAGTTGGAAGAAGAAACCGGCGTCAAGAATGTGTTCATCGAGCAGTTGTACACCTTTGGCGAACCCGGGCGCGACCCGCGCGGCAGGGTGGTCAGCGTGGCTTACTTTGCCCTCGTCAACCTGGAAGAGCATCCGGTCAAAGCCAATGATGATGCCCGCAGTGTCCGCTGGTTTGCGATCGATGGCTTGCCAGAGCTGGCCTTCGACCACGAGAAGATACTGCAGGTGGCCATTTCACGCCTGCGCGTCAAGGTGCGTTACCAACCCATTGGCTTTGAACTTTTACCTGAAAAATTCACGCTTTCTCAACTACAAAAACTATACGAGACCATTCTGGGGGTGGAGGAACTCAACAAGCGCAATTTTCGTACCCGCATTCTGAAGATGGGTGTCCTGAATGAAGTCGGAAAACAGGAAGGGGTTGCCCACCGCCCTGCCAAATTATACAGTTTCAACAAGGAAAAATACGAGCAGCTGGCGAAGGAGAAGTACGAAGACCTCCTCCGCCGGGGTGTAGATTTTGAAATATGAAACCTGGCTATGAAACATCTACGATTGTTGATGGGCTTCTACCTGATGTTACTTTCCTTGCCTGCCTGCAAGAATGACCATCCGGAGCGTTCTGCTACCAGCTCCCCTGCCGTTGTGGAGGAACAGGAATTGCCACCTCGGGAAGAGGATTATGGCCCTTCTCAATTCAAATGGGGCTACATCGACGAAAGCGGCCAGCTGGTTATCAGCGCCAGCTTTGATGATGGCCGCCCCTTTTGCGAAGGGCTGGCGGCGGTGCGCGTGGAAGGCCGATGGGGATACATTGATAAAAATGGCGCCTACGTGATTCCGCTGCAGTTTCAAGGCGCATGGGATTTTTCCGAGGGGCTGGGCCGTGTGCTGACTTATGACAACAAAATGGGGTTCATCCGTAAGGATGGCAGCTGGGCCATTGAGGCCAAATACGATGATGTTCTGGATTTTCAGGAAGGCCTTGCCAGAGTAAGGCTGGATGAAAAATACGGCTTCATAGACCAGCAAGGCATACTGGCCATCCCTTCGCGTTACGACCAGGCCTCTTCTTTCGAGAATGGTTATGCAAAAGCCAAACTGGATGGCCGGTACGGCCTGATCGACAAATCAGGAAAGCTGGTTCTGCCTGCCGATTTTAAACAGGCTGCCCCTTTTCAGGACGGCCTGGCCCGCATCCGCAAGGATGGGCTTTACGGCTTTGTCGATGAGAAAGGGCAAATGGTGATAGCTCCGCAGTTTGATAATGCTCAGGATTTCAACCGGGGGGTAGCCCCTGCCAAAAAGGAGGGCCGTTACGGGCTGGTTGACAAAAACGGCGCCTGGGTAGTTGCTCCGAAATACAATCAGCTGTGGTATGCCGGCGAGTCTCTTTGGGGAGTGGAGGACCAGGGACGTTATGGGTTTATCGACGCCCAGGGCCAAGAGGTGGTCACCCCTCAGTTTGAGCAGGTGTACAGCTTCGAGAATGGCTTTGCTCCTTATCGCCTGGGAAGGTTGTGGGGGTACCTCGACCGGGACGGCAATCTCCTGACCCAACCCCAGTACGGTTTGGCCTGGGCTTTCCGGGAAGGACTGGCCAGGGTGGCTACGCGCCGGGGTATAGGCTTTATTAATATGCAAGGAGAACTGGCCATTCCCCCTCAGGGTAATTACTTAGACCTGAGAGACTTCTCAGAGGGCAGGGCGCTGGTGGAGGTGTATCGGTGAGAAGGGGCGGCCAAGGTGAATGGTTATATGGTTATAAGTAAGTGCTTGGACAATTGCCCTTGATATAGTTATTCCCTAATTCAGTCCATATACTTATTGCTAGGGTTATATTGTTTTACCGCCTGCTTAACTTTACGTAAAAAAAGTAGAATAATGGTTAGTATCATAATGGGTTCCGATTCCGACCTGCCCGTCATGCGGGACGCAGCCGATGTACTCAAGGAACTTGGAGTACCGTTCGAGCTGACGATCGTGTCCGCCCACCGTACTCCGGAAAGGATGTTCGATTTCGCAAAAAAGGCTCACCAGAGGGGGATAAAAGTGATCATCGCCGGCGCCGGCGGAGCCGCTCACCTGCCAGGTATGGTAGCATCCCTGTCGCCGCTTCCGGTTATTGGGGTGCCCATAAAATCTTCCAATTCCATTGATGGGTGGGATTCGGTATTGTCTATTCTGCAAATGCCGAACGGCGTACCGGTGGCTACAGTTGCCCTCAATGCCGCAAAGAATGCCGGCATCCTGGCTGCTCAGGTTATGGGCGCCCACGACGAACAGCAACGCCTGCGCATTGTGAAATACAAGGAAAAACTGGCGGAGGGTGTGGCCGAAAAGTACCGCAAACTGGAAGCGGTAGGGTATGAGCACTATGAGAAATGACACGTTAAACACGTGCCATTTCTTCATGGATAATACTAGGCGCAGTATTCTCTTGGTGCATATTTAGATGAAATGCATTGGAATGCGTAGTATTCTCCGCCATTCCAATACATTTCAAACAGAATGCTGCCCGGTATTCTATTCGATATAGAGGTCAAACTCTACCCGCCGGTTCATTCGGCGGCCGGAAGGCAGGTCATTGGAGGCTACGGGCTGGGATTCGCCAAAGCCCGTGTAACTCATGCGCTCGGGAGAAATCCCTTTAGAGGCCAGGTACTGATAGCAGGCCTTTGCGCGTTCCTGGGAAAGGACCAGGTTAAAGTCTTCATCACCAGTGTTGTCGGTATGGCCATTGATTCTTAGCTTATACCCCGGGTAGCGGTTCATGATCTCCACGATCTGGTCGAGAATGCTGTTGGATTCTTCTTTCAGGGTTGCTTTTCCCGTTTCAAACTGTACTGCCCGCATGGCGAAGTTGAGTACTTCTTTTTCCTCTTCTTTCAGCTCAGGACATCCTTTATTGGACGCCGGCCCTGCTTGTTTGGGGCAACTATCGGCGGCATCGTGCAGGCCGTCGCCGTCCGTGTCCGGGCAGCCTTCCATCTTACCGGGAATATCCGGGCACAGGTCGTCTTCGTCGGGCACCTTATCTCCGTCCCGGTCAGCAAAGGGGCAGCCTTTGAACTGAGGCAGGCCGGCTTCTTCGGGGCAGAGGTCTTCCCCATCCACGATGCCGTCGCCGTCCGAATCGGGGCAACCCTTAGCGCTGGGCTCTCCCTTTTCTTCAGGACAGGCATCGTCCTTATCGGGAATGCCATCCTTGTCTGTATCCGGGCATCCGTTGAACTTGGCCAGCCCGGGCGTATTCGGGCATTCGTCATCGGGGTCAGCTATTTTGTCATCATCGGTATCGGGGCATCCGTCGAAGCGCTTTTTGCCGGGCCGGGCCGGGCACTTGTCCTCATGGTCGGCAATGCCGTCCAGGTCCTGGTCGGGGCAACCGCCGGTGCCGGCAGTGCCTATCTCATTGGGGCACAGGTCCAGTACGTCAACGATGCCATCCCCGTCTGTGTCCACCTTGCCGAGGAAGTGGACCAATCCGAGGCCGACCTGCAGGTTGTTGCGGTTCTCTTCCTGGGAGAGCCGGTATTCCCCCTGAACGTTGACGAATGACTTTCCACCAACCCGGATGTTCAATCCGCCGCCAACCGGAATCTGAAAATTGGTGCCCAGCACATCTTCCCAGACCAGGCCGCCGCCGCCCATTACATACGGGATGACACGAGTGTCTTCCGTTCGGGCGAATTGAAATTGTAAAATACCATCTATGCTGGCAAAAATGCGGTTGTTGTTGATATCATCTGTCACGTTGGCCAGGCCCACTTTCACAGGAAGGCCAAAGTTGAGCCAACGGTTGATGTTGCGGATGTAACCTACTTCTATGCCATTGGTAATGTCGAGGTTATCGATGGAGTTAGGGGTGCCGTAATCTACGAAGAGGATCTTGGCTGACAAAGCATTCGCTGCACTGTTGTTTTGGGCTTGTACATTTCCCCATAGGGCCATGCAGATTAAAGCCAGGAGTACGGTTTTTCTCATTGTCATGTAAGTTGTTAATTGGTTGTGGAATTGTCATTTTATGATGACTGGGTATTGTTGGGACGGCCCGTGACAGGCTTCGCCACTCCCAAGCCGGAATTTTCTGATGGATTTCTGAAACGATATACAGGACAAACGATTGGAAAAGGCAGGCGGGGCTCAGCCACAGCCGGCCAGACAGATAGTTAATGGTAATTACGATGGCTCCTGGCAGAATGTTGCACACCGGCGCGAGAAACAATAAAGAAAACTTTTTGCCTATTGGCTGTAAGAATAAAAATTACTATTTTTCTGCCGGCGCCAAAAATACTTCCCGGCTATACTTTGGTGGTAAAATTTAATTTTATTCTTCTGCAGCATTTTTCCTAAGAAATTACCGATTGTACCTCTTTCGGAACGTTGGCCCTGGCATTTCGGAAGCGGAAAAGATATTGGCAACTATTTATTCACCTTATAAACACACTATTCCCTATGAGACTCCAATCTCTACTTGTCCTGATAAGCCTGGCTCTGCTGGCCATCAGTTGTTCCAAAGACAAACTTGATCCTGTGCCCTCTGAAGTACATCAACAAGAACCCATGTCAAAGGCGGAAATGGATCAGGTTGTGGAAAATTTCCTGGTAGAACAAAATACACCCTACCGCTGGCAGGAGGCTTCGACAATGATGTTGTGGAGCGCTTCAGTCCGTTCCGATTCCATTATGTCCCTGGGTTATCAGCCGGCTGGCGAGCAGGATGTACAAAGCCGCATCCATGAGATCGACCCCAACAGTGAGGCATGGGCAGCAGCCCGCGATAAGCTGGTCCGTTTCGTGGTGGAAGAAACCAACAAGGCGTATCCCGAATTGAACGCAACGGCGGAAAGCCTGTTCCTAAACCTGGACCGCCAGTATCTGCCGACGCTCGATGTGCGCATCTTCGACCAACGCATCATCGAGGCACTCCTGAAAATGCCGGAGGTGCGCTATCTGGAGCCCATGGGGTACACCATGGGCGAATTGGAACGGCGCAGCGATTCCGGCTGCGGCGTAACGGCGGCATCCAGCATTCCTACTGCCGATTATGTCACTACGGCTCCCTCCGTTAAGATCCCCTGGAATTACTACTATTCTAATATCCCCGCTGCCTGGAGCACCAGCACGGGCGCCGGCATCAAGGTGGCGCTGATCGATACCGGAACGCCGACTTCCTCCAGCCAGCCGAAGTTGGGAAGCGAGTTCAACTCGGGCTATTCCTCGGGCCGCAGCCTGGAGCGCCTGGGTACGCACGTGAGTGGAATGTGGTGGTGGGCGTCCAACGACGGGCCCAACGACCAGTGCGGCCACGGCACCCAGATGGCCGGCCTGATAGCTGCTCCCCGCGGCTCGGGCGGAACTTCTGTCGGCGTAGCCTACAATTGCAACCTGAAGGCCTTCCGCGCTACCACTGATGTGGTGATCAACGGCTCCAGTGAAAAGGCAGGGGTGCGCGACGCTCTTTATATTTCCGGAAACGACGGCGCCGTGAAGATCGTCAGTATGTCTATCGGCGATGTATTTTACAGCAGTACGGTAGCCGATGGTATTTACTACGCCTACAACCGGGGTAAGATGCTGATCGCCGCAGCCGGAACCTCCCTGAGCTGGACAAGTTGGTGGGGGGTGATCTTCCCGGCCAATATGGCACAGACCGTTGCGGTAACAGGCATACAGGATGCTCCGTACTACACGCGCTGCAACACCTGCCACTCCGGCTCCGAGGTAGACTTCGTGGTGGTCATGCAGCGGGCCTCCAATACGGATCGCACCTCCCTGACCCTGGCGCCCACCGGCAATACTCCCGCTTATGTAGGAGGTTCTTCGGCCGCCACCGCCACTACCGCCGGCATTGCCGCCCTGGTGTGGGCCACCAACCCCTCTCAGTCGCGCAACCAGGTCCTGGACCGTATGAAGCAGGCCTCGCAGATCTATCCAAGCCGTAACAGTGAGTTCGGCTGGGGGCTGATCAATGCCGCGGCAGCGGTGCAGTGATGGGGGGCTAGTTTCTGAGTTTCCGGGTTTCTGGGGTCCACACCCCGGGAACCCGGAAACCCTGGAAACAGTCTGTTTCTCACACTTCTCTTCAAATGCAACAACCTACTGACAACTATCCACAGGAATTCCTTAAATTCGCGCATGACCGCAGAAGAACTCTACGAACAAGCCCAAAAACACCTGGAAGCGGGTGAACACGAGGCCGCTGAAGAAGTCCTTGCCCAGGCCGTCGGACTGGAACCGGAATGGGCGGAACCCTGGAATAGCCTGGGGGAGCTGTATTTCGGCCAGGAGAAGTATGAAGAGGCCATGGAATCCTACGAGCAAGCTGTCGCTCTGGATGAGGAGAATGCCGGATACTGGAATGCGCTCGCCCGGGTATATGCACTGACCAAGCAGGTAGAGGAAGCCAAAGATGCCTACCAACGGGCCATCAAACTGGACAGAAATGACCCCGCCCCCTGGAATGGCCTGGGGGTGCTTTATTTCGAAGCCCTGGGCAAACCTCAAAACGGGATGCAGTGCTTTCAACGCGCCGAATACCTTGGTAAGGAACGCTTTGCCGGCAACCTTTTTGCGGCGTTTGCCCAGTTGCCTCCCCATCCTTTCTTCTCCTACCGCGTCGCACGCGACTACATGCCGGCGGAAGACTATCCCAAGTGGAAAGGCTACCTTCAGCAAACCTTGGAAACTGCGCTTCCTCTGTCCGCTTACCTGAACTGGCTGGATAAGAAGCAGCAACGAGCCGGTTTATCCGAAGCTGCATGGCATAAGATGCTGGGCCTGGCCAATTACTATATGGGCGATCCATCGTTGGCTTTGGAGCACCTTACTCAAAGCCTGGAAATCGAGCAGGATCTTATGGCTGTTTATTACCAACTATTGGCCTGCTGGGAATTCCTGGAGCCGGATGCCCCTTACCTGGAGCCCGTTCTGGAACGTGCCTCTACATTCCTGCCGCCGGAGCAGAGCGGGTGGAAGTTCTGGCAAAAAAAGGAGGAAGCGCCGCCCTTGTCCGGAAAGGCTATCGAACAGTGCTATTATGCGGGCCTTATCTACGTTGAACAGGACGAAATTGAAAAGGCACTGCAGTGTTTCGAGCGGATTGAGCGCGACTTCCTTCCGGCAGCCTACCAGGCCTTCTGGTGTTGCGAGGAATTGGTGCTGGGCAAGAAGAAGAAGGAAAAGGGGGATATCCTCCTGGAACAGGAAGCCCGGCAGCAGCAATTTGTCAATGGACTGGAACCGCAACCACTCAGCCTGGAAGGGCAGGGCTTTCTGGCGGATTTCCTGCATGCTGTCCGGTATTCTGAGCTGGAAGAGGCCCTTGAGTTGCTGCATATGTTCGCCGAATTTGAAGGTTCCTCCCGGGAGTACGAAATTCAGAGCCCCAGAGAACAGCCGCCTTTTCATCAGTTATGGATGCTCTCGAAAGAAGACGAGCTAAAGGTTGTCGGTTTGTTAGTGGACGAACATCAGAACGAGGCCTTCCGTGAAGAAGTAAAGATGGTACTGAATACTGAAAAGCAAGCCACTATTGATGAGGAAGAATAAACCACTTTGATTCAGGCCTCCTTTACAAGGCAGGTTGAAGTGTGAATTGCCTCCCCCCCGCAGGAAGCAGGCCCGGTGACCAGTGCAGATAAGACGAGAGGCTTTAAAGAATGGCTGAACCGGTAGGGGGCTCAGATCACAGGGGCTTCCAGGTTTTTGAACACACTTGGCCCCTGCAAAACCTGGAAGCCCTGTGATTTTCTCTACTGCCCCATTTTCACCACTTTTACTTGCCGGGCCTTTTGCCCAGCGATTATTCTGCATTCATACACTCCATCGGCCAACTCCGCTCCGTTTAGCGGAATGCGGTGTATGCCTGCTTCCATCTGGTGATTGCGATAGACCACCTGGGCAATCCTGCCGGTAACATCGACTAACTGTATGTATACTTCTGTTGTTTCCTGTAACTCAAATTCAACCGTAAAATTGCTGCTGAACGGGTTGGGGTACACGCGGGCGCCGAACTGTTGCTGATCAATTCCATTTCCTGCAGTTTGTATTTCCCGGGCATTGGGAATAAACGTAACCTTCGGCTGGGCCGTAATTCCCGATGGCCGCGCCATCGGCGGAACGGTGCAAGGGTCGCAAGCCTGCAAGCGCGCCAGGAAATTGGAACCCGGCACTGCCCGAAAGCCGGGGTTGAGCGTGATCTCGTCGCCGGCGAAGAACCGGGCGGACGTCAGCACATTCACTGTACCCGACGTCTCCAGCGTATATCGTGCCTTGTAGTCGCCGAAAGCCGGGTTATCACTTACAATCAGGTTGGGGACGCAGTCGATGGTGAAATCACCCGGGTTGACATTGAAGAAAATATTACCGGCGCCCTTTACCATGATCCGTGCCTGCTCGGTGCGCACTTCCGGCAGGGTAACCTCTGCCGTGCCGTCATTGGGGGTGCCGGCCAGCAACAGGGTGGGGAAGGTGAGCCCGCCGTCGGTAGATAGGAAAATGTCTACGTTAGCACAGTTGATGGGCGCCTGGTCCGTATTGGCCACATTCCAGTTGACGGTGGCGTTCTCTCCGGCGAACAGGCAGGCCGAGCCGGCGGGCACAGTGACGATAAAGGGGCCGGCTCCGTTTACGGTGGTCACCATCATATCATCTTCGTTGGTGCAGCCGAAAGCGGCTACGTTGTCCCGGACCGTCACCCGAAAGTTCATCTTCCGCCCGACGCTTGGGAGAACCTCCCAGGTAGGGGTGGTGCCGGCCACTACGGCGGGCAGGTTGGGGAAGAACCGGGTAGGGGAAGCCGCGGGCAGCTGGGTCCGGAATACGGGCCCTGCCGCAGCAGTGGGCTGGGGCGGGTGCGTGATGATGGTATTGTCCATCTGCTCCCAGCAATAAGTGAGGGCATCGCCATCCGGGTCGGTGCCGGTAGCCGTCAGCATGAATGGTGTGCTGACGGGGATGATGAAATCCGCGCCGGCATCGGCCGTCGGCTGGTTGTTGGGGATGGCGGCGGGAATGGGGCAGCTGCCTCCGCCAACCGTGACGTAATTGCCGATCTGCTGCAGGCTGATGGCGTGAAAATAGCGGTCGCGCGTCCCCTGCACATTGCTCGTGCCACAGGTGCCGGCGTAAGACATGATCGTTGAGCCACTTCCCGGTTCGAAGGCGGTGGCAGGGTTGAGCTGCCCGGCATTGCTGCAGATGGGCTGAGTGCTCTCGTTGAACGTATGGTCGGCCCCAAACTGGTGCCCGAGTTCATGCATAATCAGCGTAACAATGCCTGGGGTAAGGGCTACGTTACCCACAACCGTGGCTCCCATCGCCTTGCTGCCATTGTTGCAGGCTGTGCCGATGCCGAGAGAAACCCCCGAGGAACCTGTGCCTGCATTGGTGCCCAGCGCATGGGAAATATCGTAATTGCCTGAGCCAATGGCGCCGTCTACGATGCCCTGATTTTCACTGGCCATGGTATTCTGATTGCCGTTGGTATATCCATCGGTCGCTGCATTGGTAAAGATCAGCAGGTTGTTGTTGGGTACCAGTTGCAACTGAATGGCCAGCTCGCTTTGATAAACCCCATTGATCACGGTAACCATATTGTTGATCGCGGCCAGGGCGTTGTTCACTCCAGTGGGGTCCGCAGCCGTTGCGGAAGCGGCAGTAAACTCGGCATTGGCCGCTATCGCCAACCGGAAGGTGCGCAACTGGCAGTCGCCGGCCATACCGAAGCGGTATTCGATCTGCGGAGTGCTTCTAAGGGCGCTCTGTACGCCACAGGAAATGGGGTCTTGGCTGAGATCGAAGTCCTTTTCGTAATAACTGAGGTAGTGCTCGGTATCTTCCCGGACGACAGGGGTGATGAATATGGGCCCGGAATCCTCCGTCAATACCAGGCCGTAAAACCCGATCGGGCTGAAGGCGAAGTAGATGCGGAAGAACGGGTTGTCCACGGCCTGCCCTTCGTAGGAGTTGATGGCCGGGAATTTTTTGGCCAGCTCCGGGTGCATGACCGGCGCCTGCCGGATGCGGAAAGCCTGGGTAGAACCATCCGGCAGCGGGATGTCCAGCATAACCGGGCTTTGGGATAGCTTTGCGGAAGAACGCTCCGGAGCCGTTTTCAGTATACCCTTCAGCTGTTCGGCATCCAGCTGCAGCAGGCGGAAAGATTCCGGCAGGCTTACCTGGCTCCGTTCATAGCGCTGTATTTTTAGTTCTTCGATGTCTCTCCACACCTGAGCGTGCAAGGCTGGAAGGGCCATCAGGAAGATCATGATTATTAATAAGATGTATCTCATTGGAAATTTATTTTTGGTTTGTTGAAATGGGGTTTGTGGAGATCGCACCTTACTGCACATTTCAAGGCATTGCTACGTATCTCCATGCATTTCTACTGTACGACTCAGGAGTTTACTTCCCTTTCCCCTCCAGCTTTTCCAGCCGGGCCTTCAGTTGTTCATTCTCTTCCTGCAGCTGTTTCATCTGCTTGTTGAGCTCGATGAGGTGGAGGAAGGCCTCTTCGATCTTCTCCTGCTGGTTGGCGGTGATCTCACCGACCGGAAGCCCCGCTTCTTCAATAACTTTGGCGGAAGGCACGCCCGGCAGATGGCCCTGTTCCTTGATCCTGGTTTCCACTTCTTCCAGCGGCATCAAGTGGTAATCTTTTTCGAAAACGTAATCGGGCCACATCGGGGAGAGCAGCACGCGCAGCTCTTCGCAGATCACATTACCGTCTACGGCCAGCCGGTAGCCTGCGGGGATCGTAGTGGTGCCTACAGCAAGAGCCGCGCCGACAAAGGCGTTGTTGGAAACGGTGAGCCCGCCGTCGGCCTTGGTATTCCCTTTGATGTCCACATCAAAAGCGGGATCTGGAGCGTTGGTGCGTATGCCTATCCGGGCGCCGTCGTCCCAGATCTGGCTATCGCCCAGGGTATTGGGGCTCGTGAATTTGGCGACCCGGTTCTGGGTGCCGTTGATATCGGCGGAGGAGAGCAACTTTGCCCAGGGGTTACTCCAACTGCCGGCGCCGGAGGTTTCCCGGCGGTGGAAGATACCGTCGTCGGCAAAGAAAAGCTGGTGGTCGTTGCTGGCGCCGCCGGGGGCGAGGGTCAGCAGGCCGCCGGCGGTAGTAGTGCTGGCGGGAGCGGCGCCAAATCCCGACAATTGGTGCAGCTCGAAGTAGGCCTCGTCCGAGTAGGTGTTCGGTGCGTTGTCGGCGGAGCCGTTGTCGTCGAAGTGGATGCGGCCGAAAAAGTTACCGGTGGTATGGGTGTTACCGACAACATGCAGATTATAATCCGGCAGCTCGGTGCCGATGCCCACGTTGCCGCCGGCAGTGATGGCCATACGGGAAGTGAGGGCAGGATAACCGGTGGAAAACAGCAGGTTGGCGGGGAAGCCGTCGTTCTGTACCGGGCCGGTAACTACCGAGCGGATCTCGACAGCGGGGTGGTAGAACCCGTCGGTTACCCACCCCCGCATTTCCAGGCCGCCCAGGGTATTGCCGTCTTCTACCGGCAACTTGCCGATTCCGATCTCGTAGCCATTATTTTTGGCGGTGAACAGCGCCGGGCTCTGCCCGACGATCTGGGCATTGGCCATTAGCGGGAAAAGGGAAAGAGCCAACAGGGCGATCAGGTAGGAAAATTGCTTTCTCATAGTTTTTTAAGGTTTTATGAAGTAATGATGTAATGCTTGTTTGGTGAGTTGCGATCATCCGGTGGATGGAAGAATTGGATTGCCCCATCCGATTGAAGGGTAATTGCCCATTGATGGGGCGGGAAAGAAAAGTGTTACGGGAATGAAGAATTTTTTTTGGTAGTGGCTCCCCCTAAAGTTCCCCGCTTCTGACGATCAGCAACTCCCGGTAACGGTTGAAAACGGAGGATTTAGAGACAAAACCCAGGTATTTGCCCTGGTCGGCTACCGGGAGGTTCCAGGCGTTGTGGAAGTCGAACTGCTGCATCACTTTTTCCATAGGGTCATGGATATCGATGACGGCGGGTGGGGTATGCATGACGTCTTTGACAAAGACCTTGTCGTACTTTTCGGTATCGAACATGATCTCCCGCACATCGTCGAGCAGGACGATCCCTTTAAAATGCCCTTCTTCATCTACTACCGGGAAAACATTTCGGCGGGATTTGGCGATCGTTTTGACAAATTCGCCCAGAGACATTTCCGGGTTTATCTTCCGAAAATTGGTTTCGACCAGCCCTCTGAGGTCCATCTCTTTGAGAATACTCAGGTCACGTTCATAGGGGGGAACCCATAGGCCCTTTTGGAACAACTCCCGTGTAAAGATGGAATGAGGCTCGAAGTAAAGGCATACGAAATAGGAGAGGGCAGAGACCAGCATGAGAGGGACGAACAAGCCATAGCCTCCGGTGAGCTCGGCGATAAAGAATATAGCGGTGAGAGGAGACTTGAACACGCCGCTGAGCAAGCCTGCCATGGCCACGGCGATGAAGTTGGCCTCCCGCAGCTCGATCCACTCCAGAAGATTGATGCTGTGGGCAAAGGCGAAGCCCAAAGTAGCGCCCAAAAACATGGATGGAGCGAACACTCCGCCGTTGCCCCCGATGGCAATGGTGATCGAGGTGGCAAATATCTTCGCGATCAGAGCTGCAAGCGCAAAGCCGATCAGGAAGAGCGGTTCGTCGTACAGCCAGTAGAAGGGGCTGTGTTCGACAATAGCAGCGAAGCGTCCGGCCAGCAGGTTGTTGACTGTTTCGTAACCTTCCCCAAAAAGGGGCGGCATCAGGAAGATGAGCAGGCCGATGGCCAGTCCCCCCAGCCCGATCTTGACGATGGGGCGTTTGAGGTTATCAAAATAAGTGGTGATGCGGATATTGGTGCGGATCATGATGACGGAGAGCAACCCGCACAGCGCCCCCATAAGCAGGTAGAATGGGATGCCGTCAATCGCCCAGTCTTTGGTGGGTAGGAAAAACAGCTGTTCGTAGTAAAGCAGTTTGGCCACTACCGCTCCGGTAGCGGCTGAGATCAGGAGGGGAATGAAGGAATGCAGGGCCATTTCCGATAACAGGACTTCGAAGGCGAAGATCACTCCGGCCACCGGGCTGTTAAAAATGGCCGACATACCCGCCGCTGCGCCACAGGCAAGGAAGAGGGTCTGCCGTTTGCGCCCTACTTGCAGAAACCGCGCCAGGTTGGCCCCAATGGCCGAACCTGTCCGGATGATGGGCGCCTCCAGCCCTACCGAACCGCCGAAGCCAACTGTGAGCGAACTGCTCACCGCATGGGCGTATGTTTCATATTTAGGCAGGTTGACCTTCTTCTGTGATATGGCGTAGATCAGTTCGCTCAACCCTGGGTTGACCGGCTTGCGCAGGACAAAACGAATGAAGGCAATGGTGCAAAGTACGCCGCCCAGTGGAAGGAAGACGAATACCAACCGTTCGCGCGTAGGATCGGGGCCCTGTATCCATTCCTTGAGCAAGAAAACCAGAAGTTTCAAACCTACCGCCACCAGCCCTGAGACCGCGCCGATGATAATGCTGACAATGATTTGGTAGTTGCGGTTGGAAAAGCGCGTGGCAAACCAACGGATGAACCGGAAGCTGTACTGGCGGTAAAAACGGTAATATGTTTTGAGCCGGCGCATTTGGGATCAAATAATTGACTACCAGTTAGTTAAGGATGTGAGCCTTTTTCAGGGCCATGCCTGCCCTGTTCAGGGCGCATCGAATCAGCCGCCGTAAAGATAGCAAGTGCCCGGACGAAAACAACCTAACAGTTGAACCATTCCTCACTCTTTCCGAAGCATTAGAAATGTTAAGCTGGAATTTACCCTGCTATTATTCTTTACTCGGATTTCAATTTTTCGGATATTGGGAGCGCCACATTAAATAAGAGATCAATAATCACCCGTAAACACACCGACTGTTATGAAAGTACCTATTCTGTGGCTGCTGTTAGCCTATTGCCTGTCGCCAGCTATCCTTCAGGCACAACAATCCTTCAATTCAAATGAGAAAGAAAGTACCTGGCCTCCCAAAGAGAAAAAAACGTATACGACCACTTTTCTCGAAGGAGAACCTCCAACTATTGACGGCAGGCTCGATGACGTCGCCTGGTCGCAGGTAGAGTGGGGGGGAGGCTTTATCCAGTTTCAACCTTACAACGGAGAAGCTCCGACCCAGGAGACCGCCTTCAAAATCCTCCACGACGACAAGAACCTTTACATTGGATATCGTTGCTACGATAACGAGCCGGAGCGCATCGTTCGCCGCATGTCCCGCCGCGATGGATTTGAAGGAGATTGGGTAGAGATCAATATTGACAGTTACAACGATAAACGAACCGCTTTTTCCTTTACCATTTCCGTTTCAGGGGTGAAGGGAGACGAGTTTGTGTCCGATAATGGGAACAACTGGGACGCCAGCTGGAATCCCATCTGGTATGCCAAAACTTCGATCGATTCTCTGGGATGGATTGCCGAAGTACGCATCCCGCTCAGCCAGATCCGCTACGCGAATGACCCCAACCCGGTTTGGGGCATTCAATTCACGCGGCGCGATTTTCGGGAGGAATCGCGTTCTACCTGGCAATTCATATCACAAAACAGCCCCAATTGGGTGAGCAGTTTCGGCGAGTTGAAAGGGTTAAAGGGCGTCCGTCCCCAAAAGCAGGTTGAGATCCAGCCCTATTTGCTGGCTCAGGCCAAAACCTTTGAGAAGGAAACGGGCAACCCCTTTGCAAACGGGCACAAGGAGTCCGTCAGCGCCGGCGTTGATGGCAAGCTGGGCATCACCAGCGACCTGACGCTCGACTTTACCGTCAATCCGGACTTCGGCCAGGTCGAGGCCGACCCTTCCGCCCTGACTTTGGATGGCTTCCGGATCTTCTTTCCCGAACGGCGGCCCTTTTTTATCGAAAACCGAAACCTTTTCGACTATCAGGTTAGCGATACCTGGGCAGGCGGCCCTTTCGGGCAGGACAACCTTTTCTATTCCCGCCGAATTGGCGGAGCTCCGCATTCTACGCCAAGCCTGGTAGATGATGAATATGCCAATGTGCCGGATAATACCTCTATTCTGGGGGCTGCCAAATTCAGCGGTAAGACCCGCAGCGGGCTGGGAATAGGGATATTGGAAGCGGTTACTGCCCGGGAAATGGCCGAGATCGCTCACGGGGACGACCGGACGAGTGAAGTGGTGGAACCCTTGACCAATTTCTTTGTCGGCCGGGCCTCCCAGGATTTTCGGGAAGGAGGAACGGTACTCGGCGGCATAATGACCGCCACTCTTCGCGACCGCAATGATGCGGATTTTACCGGATTGCACCATTCGGCCTATACCGGTGGCATCGATTTTTCCCACTGGTGGAAAGACCGCACCTACCTGCTTTCTGTAAAGGCTGTAGGGAGTTCGGTTCAGGGCAGCCGGGAGGTTATCCGCAATACCCAAACTGCGTTCGAACACCTTTTTCAACGGCCCGATGCGGACTATCTGGAAGTGGATACGGCCGCGACATCACTGGAAGGGCACGGAGGAACCATTCGCCTGGGAAAACTGAACGGCCGCTTCATCTTTGACGGCGGCCTGGCGTGGCGTTCACCCGGACTGGAGATCAACGACGTCGGTTTCCTGCGCAATGCCGATGAGATCAATCACTTCTATTGGATGGCCTATCGGCTCAACGAGCCTTTTTCGATCTTTCGCCGATTGTCCTTCAATTATAATCATGCTGCGCGCTGGGACTTTGGCGGCAATGCCTTGTATCAGCGCCTGGGGGGAGGGGTGAATTTTTTTCTAAAGAACTTCTGGAGCTTTAACACCGGCCTGGATCACGAACTAAGAGACTATTCCAATAATGACCTCCGGGGCGGGCCTACCCTGAAGCGCTCCAAAGGCCTGGTGCATTGGGCCGGGATCGGTTCCGACCGCCGGAAAAAGCTATCTGCCTTTTTACACCTGGTGCATGCCTGGGGGTTCGAACGCAATGCTCCGCGTACGGTGGGTTTCCGAAATTACGCTCTGGACCTGACCCTTCAGCCGGCCAACTCCTTTAATGTTTCGGTTTCTCCCTCTTTTGCTCAGGAACAACGCAAACTACAGTACATCGCAGAAGAAGACTACGCCGGAACGCCTCGCTATATCGCCGGTTACGTCGATCAGCGAACCCTCTACGCGACCATTCGAATGAATTACAACATTACGCCTAACCTGACGATACAATACTACGGCCAACCCTTCGTCTCGAAGGGTAATTACAAGGAGTTGAAGTATATTACAGATGCCAAAGCCGATCATTTTTATGATCGTTTCCAACTCTATGACAGCCGGGAAATATCCTTTGATGAAGAAACAGGTGTATATTCCGTAGATGAAGGCCTGGATGGAATAACCGATTACAGCTTCGATGAGCCTGATTTCAACTTCATGCAGTTCCGGTCCAACCTGGTGTTGCGGTGGGAATACATACCCGGTTCGGAATTGTTCCTGGTTTGGTCACAAAGCAATACCGCCTCGGGTAATCCGACAGAGCGCCTTTTGCCCAGCTTGACGGAACACCTGTTTTCAGAGAAAATGCAGAATATCTTTTTGGTGAAAGCAACGTTTCGGTTCCTCAGGTAGCAGTGTATATGGCCTGCAGCTGCGTCTTTAACAACTCATTAACAAAACTTCAAAACCGGTTAACGGGTTGTAATGGTTCGTTTGTTACCTTTGTAGCCGTCAACGCCAGGGTATAGGAATTCTTAACCTGGCTACCGGCTAAATGACTTTTACCATTAATGTGTCAAACCCAAAATCTTTATCAAAATGTTGAAGCAATTCAAAGTTACGTTACTTGCCCTTCTGGCCGTTGGTTTTCTGGCCAGCTGCAACAACAGCCAGACTGCAGCTCAGCAGGAAGCTGCTCAGAGCCTGAACACTCCCGTACAGCCGGCTGACCCCAATGCAGCCGCTCAGCCTGCCGCTCAGGAAGCTGCTGTTCCAACCGGCCCGACCACGGTAATGACCTTCGAAGAAACGGAATTTGACTTCGGTACCGTTGCAGACGGTGAGAAGGTATCTCACACTTACAAGTTCAAGAACACGGGCCAGGAGCCTCTGATCCTCAGCAATGCCAAGGGCAGCTGTGGCTGTACTGTTCCGAGCTGGCCGCGTGAGCCGATCCCTCCGGGCGGCGAAGGACAGATCACTGTTGAGTTCAACTCTCAGAACAAAAAAGGTAAGCGTAACCAGAAGGTGACCGTCACGGCCAACACCAACCCGCCGCAATCCTTCATCTACCTGAAAGGTGAAGTACTCGGAAAGGAAGGTGATGCCGCTCCGGCCATTACCCAGTAAGGTATAAAGTGCCTGGACACGAGTAGTGAGACGAAAAGAGGCAGCTGAGCTGCCGGTATTCAATCATTTAGTCCTTCACTCATTCCGTCCATGTACTAACGGCGCATCGCGCTGACGATAAAGCCTGTAGGATTGAACAAAATCTTACAGGCTTTTTTTATGTTTGTATCTGACCGATTGAATACCTATGAAAGATTACCTGTCCCTGATCAAATTTAGCCATACTGTCTTTGCCCTGCCATTCGCCCTGCTGGGTTTTTTTTTGGCCACCCTCGAATCCGGTAATGGCCTTGACGGGCGCCTTTTCCTGTTGGTGTTGTTGTGTATGGTTTTTGCACGCAGCGCTGCTATGGCCTTCAACCGTTATTTGGACCGCGATATCGATGTTCAGAACCCTCGAACCGCCGCCAGGGAAATTCCGGCCGGGGTCATCGCTCCCCACGCTGCACTGGCTTTTGTAGGGATCAACTGTCTGTTGTTCATAACAACAACCTGGTTCATCAACCCGCTTTGTTTTTTCCTCTCGCCGGTAGCCCTCTTGATCATATTGGGGTACAGCTACACCAAGCGCTTTACTTTTTTATGCCATTTCGTGCTAGGGCTGGGCCTATCGTTGGCGCCGATCGGAGCTTACCTGGCTGTGCAAGGTCAATTCGCGCTGGTTCCGCTTCTGTACTCGGCTGCTGTATTGCTATGGGTATCCGGCTTCGACATCATCTATGCCCTGCAGGACGATGACTTCGACCGTTCCCTCAATCTCTACTCCGTACCGGTGGCCCTGGGGCGGCGGGGCGCCCTGCGATTGTCCTCCATCCTCCACCTGGCCTGCGCCGGGTTCATCCTGCTGGCGGCCTTTCTGCTTTACCGGCAATATCCTGCCTTCGGTTGGCTGCACTGGGCGGCGGCGGCCATTTTTATTGGTTTGCTGGTGTACCAGCACACGTTGGTCAAGCCGAATGACCTGAGTAAGGTCAATATTGCCTTCTTTACCACTAATGGGGTAGCCAGCCTGATCTTCGGAGGGATGGTTATTTTGGATATGTACTTCTAGCCTTCCCCTAACCCCCTCCGAAGGAGGGGGAATTGGCTCCATGTTGGCTGGCAAGGGTGCGCCTACCCCCCTCCTTCGGAGGGGTTGGGGGAGGCCTCATCCCCCACCTGCACATGTACCACTGCCCCTTCTTTGGGGATCCAACTGGCGTTGAGCCCGAAAAGTATTTTATGCCCCTGCCTGCGATAGGTGCTTAGGGTACGCAGCGGCTCCCTGCCCATTTCAGCCGTATCCTGGTTGATGGTGGTGATCTGGCATCGCGCACAGGGACGGATGCCGCGGAACTGCACATCGCCGATGTGGAAACTTTTCCAGCTTTCTTCTTCATAGGGTTGTCCCCCGGCGAAGACGATATTGGGTCGGAACCGGTTCATCGGAACCGGTTCTTCCAGGCGGGCGTTCAGGTCAGCCAGGGAGGCCTCGCCGATCACCAGCAAGGGGCAGCTGTCGGCAAAGCTGGTGATCTCTCCCGGCCGGCCGTAGGACGGGTTGACCGGGCGGATGCTTTCGTCGGGCAGGTACACCAGATGGCACTGGGTGTGCAGCACATCGCTGAACCATTCATCCGCCTCCCGGCTTACCTGAAGGGCGGTACAACGGTCGTCCCATACCTGTACTTCCATTGCGGGTGATTCCGGCGGCGGGTGGAGCGGAATGGACAGGGGTTCCAGCCCCTCAAACCGGTGCCGGATGATGAGGTTGTGCACCGTAAAGTCAGGGAGGAGCAGGGCAAGCTCCGGGATCTCCCGTTGGCTGATGAACAGGCCATCGCGGTCTACGAGCATCCATCGGCGGTCGTAGGCCAGGCCGCGCTTTTCCACTCGGGCGCGGGGCAGGCTGATGCCGGCCAGAGACTTGATGGGGTAGGTGAGGAGGGAGGTGATGTGTAAATGCCTCATTTTACTAATCTGATGAAAGTAATTTTTTACAATATTCTATCCGGGCCTTCACATAACTGTCTCCCGGCTTGATCCTCAGCGCCTGTCGGTAATTTTCAAGCGCCAGCTGGTAGCCATCGGCTTCAAAGAAGGTGTCCCCGTTTTTTACGAAAGTATCAAATGCGGGTTCCAGCTTGCCGGCCAACGTGTTGATCTTGCCGTCGGCCAGGCTGCGGTTGTAGCCCAGTTCGCGTGCCTCCTGGTATTTATGGCGGGCATCCACGTAATATTTGGGGCCGAGGTCCATATACAGGTCGCCCTCGGCGATCAGTTTTTCGAAGCGGGCTTTGGTAGTTTGGGTTTTAATTTGGTGCCCGTGAATGGATATTGTTTCTTCAAACAGGCGCTGGGCCTCCCTGCCGCCCTCGCCGATCATATTTACGGCGGTGCTGTCCCCCACGGCGGTGGCGTAGTCCTGTACGGTTTCCAGTGCCCGTTCGAATTCCCCGATGGCGCTCTCGTACTGGCTTTGGGCCATCCAGGCCTTGCCGCTGGTAAGGTAGCGGTTGTAGCGTTCCACGGCGTTTTGCTTTTGCTGTTCCTGGAAGATGCTAAGGATGTCTTCAGTATTTTTTTGTTGCTTAATAGCCATATAAGCACTAGCTTCTGCCCGCGCCTGGGCTTTTTGAGCCTGAAGATAAAATACTATTGCAATGCTAGCTAAGGCAATACCTAACACTGCCATTGAAGTAGCAAAAAACGTACGCCGCCGAGCCCGTGCCAGCTGCCGGGCGCGGGCTTCTTCTTCAGCTTTTCTGCGGTATTCTTCTTCTGCTTTACGGCGCCTTTCAAAAGATCGGGTGATGGGAGCTACTAGAGCGTCGTGGCTGAGTTCGTAGGTAAAGCCGCCAAGAGGGGAAACTTCCGCGCGGATAAGCCGGGTGGCAAGTAATGATTTGAGGACTTCCGGGCCGATTTCATAGGCTCTTTGGATTATACTTTCCGGTAATGCCAGGCGTTTTCCATCTGCAATGAGCCCTTCTTCAATAAACCGCCTGGCCTTATCCTGATGAGGAACAGGTAAATTGTGGATCACCTTCTCATAAGATTCGGAGAGGATGTCCTTGTTTATCAGGTTGGCAATATCTTCGGCTTCAATCCTTATTTTTCCTTGCTCAACGACATATTCCTGCTCGATCGCTTGAAGGAGAAGCTGCAGTTGAACGGTTTCCACGCCGCCCTTTTTGTCGGTGAGGAAATCCAGGAATTGAGCAACTGCCTCTGGGGAATAGTCAAATGATGGAGAGTAGAATGCTTCACCACGGGAAATTGCCGGCCCGATAATGGCATCTTTGGCATCCGGCATCCTTAAAGGTTGAAGCTCATAGAGGCACTGCAGAATGGCAGGGAAGTGATCAGCCATTCCTCCCAAGAGGCTCAGGCGGTCAGACCGTATGGCCAGAATGGCCTTCAACGGAATGGGAGCGGTGAGGAAATGCTGCTCTTCCTCAGAAAGCACCTGATCACTTTCCAGCAACAACCATCTCACGCTTTGGGGAATGCGCTTGCCCAGGACCGTAGAAAGTTCCTCCTGAAATTCTTCCATCGCTTCGTAAGGATAAGAGAATAATTCTTCCGCCTGGTCGATGATAAGGGTGATCACCTGATCGGCCTGCCGGTTTTGCAATTGCTTCAACCAATACCACAGCGTGTTTTTTTCCTTTTCCACTAGTCGCAGCGTCGGGTTTTCCGACGAAATAAGTGGACCAAGATTGTGTTCCAGAATTTTGACGATAGAAAGGTTATTTTCCGACTGCCAGTTGCCAAAACGCAAAAGCACGGTCAAGTCATCGGTTTCGGCTTTTATTCGCGGCAACAACCCCGCATGAAGCAAAGAGCTTTTGCCAACGCCCGACTTCCCGTGAACGGCAAAAATATCTTGCGACAGATACAGTTCCATCAGGGACTGCAAATCCTGCTCTCTTCCGAAAAAGATATCTGCCTGGTTTGGCATGAAAGGAGAGAGCCCCGGATATCTGGATCGCCTTTCCATTATTTTACGCGGTTTAAAAGGTCAAGGATAGCCTGGGAAGTTTGATTGGTTTTTATTCGAAAATCCTGGCCGGAAAGTGTCCCGCTGAACTGCCGGCTGTTCAATTCGTTGATCCTGGAAGAAAGCATTCTGGCTTCTAAAGCCAGGCCTTCGTCGCCTATTGTATTCAGGAAAACCAAAAGAGACTCCAAGGCCTCAGAAGTATTTCCGTCCCGGAGGAGGGCTTTTATATTTTCGATCCCTGCAGATTTATCGAGGGTGTTTTCCATTCCCAGTTCCTGTTGCCGAACGGCTAATTCCTTCAAGAACTCCATGGAGTTGACGTCTATGAAGTTGATGCCGAATGTACCCTTGAAATGCAATGCCGTTTCCGTGTCATACTGGTTGGAATCGCCAACTGCCATTTTAAGCCCTTTTGCTTTTCTCAGCAGCCGCCAAAGTATGGGCTTAACATACCAGTTTTTAAAATTCACACCAATGAAAAGGAACAGGCGTGCTTTCTGTAGGGCCGCTTCCAGGGATACCGGAAGGCTGGAAGGGTGGCTTAGTTTTTCCAGGTGTTCAAAAATGTCTTCATTGGTGAGTACCAGCGAATCGGGGTGGGCAATGCTGCCCATCAGTTGATACAAAACAGGGCGCTTTGTCCCGGAGAAGTCCTCTTTCCAGGCTTGTCGCTTCGTCTTATCGAAAAATCCGTGGATGAACGGCATGCGTTCCTGTTGGAAAGTATTCATGAGCAGATTGTCTGAACTCAGGGTGATTAGCAACGGGAAATTCAGGCGAGCCAGTAGCCGGTACCGTTCCCCCGCATCTAACCTGTCGCTCAAGTTTTTAAGCAGTCTTTCCAACCGGATCCGGGTGATCCCTGTACTCGGGATCTCAAACAGTCCCTCGTTTTCCAGATATAAAAAATCCTCCTCGTACAGGTCCGAAATTCTCAACAGGAGATCCCGGTAAGTGGCCCCGTCCTGATCCTGGTAGAAATCATTCCCCAGAATAACCACACAGGTGCGCTCTTGCAGCGACCCCAGGATAAACTGCCAGTCGAAAGACTTAATCCCTCTAGTGGTAAAATCACTATCCAGGATTTTCTTTTCCTGTAAAATGGCGGGTACAAGTGTATCGTGACTGATTTCGTAGGATCTTCCGACCGAGGTGTTTTCCACCCGTAGCAGGCGTTTGTCCACCAACTTTTGTAACAGATTGGTGTCTACACCGATATCCCGTAGCAGGACGCGCTCGTCGGCGCGGATCCGCCGGCCCTGCTCCACCATGCGTTTTTCCAGGATGGCCTTCGCTGCTTTGCGCTCCCCATCAGTGGGCAGTTCTGCGATCTTGCTTTTGTAGAAATTATTCAGTATTCGCTCAATGCCTTTTCGGCCTCCAAGCAGGTGGGGCCCTGCCGTTACCTCATTCTCACTTTGTTCCTGCAATTGCAGGACCTGCCCTTCGATGTGTTCGCAGATGATCTGGAGTTGCCAGGATTCGATCTCTCCCTTTTCATTTTGAAGGTTTTTTTCAATATCATCGAGCAATTCAGAGCTGTACAGAAAAGGAAGCGATTGAAATTGCTCGCCCTTGAGCTGGGCAGGATGGATTATTGCTTTTCTGGCTTGTGCCCCTTTAAGCGGTTCCAGAAGGAATCGGGTATGGAGAATGTTGGGTATCCTTTTCGATAGTTCATTCATCAGGTGGAGTTTGTCCGACCGGATGATGAACAGAAACTTGACGTTTACCGGGGTGAACCAGCCCATCATCTCATGGGTCCGTTCCTCTCTGGGTACCTTTAACAGCCGTTCCTGCACCCTACCGGGCAATTGGTTGTTGATCAGGTAGGCCAGTTCCTGGGCCAATGCCTGCCGATGGGCCTCCTGGTGAGCGAAGAATTCTTCGAACTGGTCAAAAATAAAAAGGATGGGTTTTACATCCTCGAAGGGTTTCAATTCCCGGGATTTCAAAAGCTCCCAAAGCCCGCTGTGGCCAGAGGCGTATTTTTGCAGGAACTCTTCAACAGCGAGAGGCTGGATGAACGAAGTAACCTTTTCTATTGGGGGAGTATCTATTTGTTGGAACCGAATGGGCATAGGGTGTACATCTGTCAGCAACGGCATGATGCCGGCATTGAGCAGGGAGGTTTTTCCAATGCCGGATTTGGCGAAAAGGACCACCAGAGGGTTTACCCGGATCAGGCTAAACAGTTCTTCAATTTCCTGGTCGCGGCCAAAAAAGATCTGCTTGTCTTCCCACTCGAAAGACCGAATTCCCGGATACCGCTTTATTTCTTCCTGGCTGCTCATATAGAAAATTAATGCCGGATGATTCGTTTGATGGACTTCAGAACTTCGTTAATAGCAAAAGCTTGATTACCCCATTTGTTGCTGCTCAACGGTTCCCGGTTATTGGGAAGGATCTGTAGGTGCTGAAACGGAGATTCTTCCCAGTCACAGTAATCGGCCAGAACAGGTGCTACGATGCTCTTTCCCGACTGGTGCTGTTCAATGATTGCCGGTATCTCATATTTGAAAATATCTTCGTTCGCCAGATATTCCCGATCGAGAAGGACCAGGATCAGATCGGCGGAACGGATATTGGACTCCGTTTGTGCCTGGACGTCTCCGGAGAGGATCATGCCGCGATGCCAGATCTCAACTTCTTTGTTCCTTACCAGTTGGCTATGCGCCTGGGAAAGCGCTTCGCAATATCCTAAAGCATTTGGGTGGAAGGAAACAACAACCTTTTTTGCCTCATTTGGCGCCACAGCCCCTATAATGTCTTCAGGAATGGAAGAATACCGCTGGATCAATTCGTCCAGGAAATCATCAATTTCGTCATGGACGAAGTGGAAGTTGAAACGGCTGGTGTAATACTCAATGGTCCGTCTTTTCAGTTGAAGCTTGGGGTGTCGTGGCGCTAAGGGTTGAGACCCGGGATTGATATCCAGTCCATCCAAAAGAACCCTGAATTGCCAGCGGTCCAGATTGAATCCCAGAAACAGGTATGAAAGTTCAGCGGAATCGGGCCCGGGTTTGAGCTTTTCCAGAATCCTGGGAGGTATCGGAGGATTGCCTTGAAGGGTCCTTTTTATGAAAGCTACTTGTTGAGCTTCGGTCAGGACCATGGATTTAGGATCGGAATATGCCCCCATCAAGTTATAGGCCAGGGGGGATTCTTTGGAGATCTTGGTTTCAGGTAAACCAATGGGTTCTTCGTAGCTGTAGTAAGAGAAAGTAGCGTTAGGGCTACTTGTCCGAATCGCTTGCCAGTAGTAGGTATCGGGAGTGGTGTTGATCACCAGATGGAAGGGTATACGGGCCATTTTGTTGTATACATCAGGGATTTGTCCGGCGAATTGTGCGTAGATATTAGCTACCTCGTCTTTCAGATGGATCTCCTTGGTAAAAGGAATAAGAAGGTACCTTTGGGCCAAGTATTCTGCATCCCTGGAGAGCTTGCCGTCAAAATCGATCTCTTCCTGTTCCAATTCTTTCTTTAAAACCCCTGCGAGATGATCGGTGATCAACATGGGCGCCGTACTTCCTGGCAGCTGAATGGAAGGGAGCATCGGCCCAAGCAACAGGATGCACCGTTCCTGGCGGATATCATTGATCAGGTTTTTCCATTGTCTGTCGGTTAGTCCCATAATTACTAATTGCTTAGAAACAGGATCTTATCGGAGGAATGTATCGTATATTTAGTTCCTTTCTCCTTCTTCCTTAACCTGGAATGCTCGGCATTTTTCTATCCTGGCGAGTATCTTCTGATCCTCCGGTTTGATCTCCAGGGCTTTAACGTACTTTTCCAGTGCCAGATCATAGGCCTCCGCCTCGTAAAAAATGTCTCCCTTTTGAACCAGTTGGCTTTGGGCGTAATCCAGTTTATTCTCCAGGCGTTGGATCTTAAATTCCAGGCCACGGATATTTTGATTTTGAGTATATGCCGCTCGATAATAAGTAAGGGCCTCAAATTACTATTCTAATGAAAGTAATTTTTTACAATCCTCTATCCGGGCCTTCACATAACTGTCCCCCGGCTGGATCCTCAGCGCCTGCCGGTAGTTGTCCAGCGCCAGCTGGTAGCCATCGGCCTCAAAGAAGGTATCTCCGTTTTTTACGAAAGTATCAAAGGCTGGTTCCAGTTTGCCGTTCACCGTGTTGAGTTTGCTGTCCACCAGGCTGCGGTTGTAGCCCAATTCGCGTGCCTCCTGGTATTTTCGGCGGGCATCCACGTAATATTTGGGGCCGAGGTCCATATACCGGCCGCCTTCGGCGATGAGTTTTTCGAAACGGGCTTTGGCGCCCCCGGTCTGAACGGCTTCATCGAGCAGTTGTTGAGCCTCCTTGCCGCTTTCGTCGATAATATTTACGGCGGTGCTGTCCCCCACGTCGGTGGCGTAGTTCTGTACGGTTTCCAGGGCGCGTTCGAATTCCCCGATGGCGCTCTCGTACTGGCTCTGTGCCATCCAGGCTTTGCCGCTGGCAATGTAGCGGTTGTAACGCTCGATGGCGCTTTGCTTTTGCTGCTCCTTGAAGTTGGACAGGGCGTCTTCCGCCCGTTGGCGTTCGTCGCGGGCCTCAATGGCGCTGGCTTCGGCGCTGGCCTTGGCCTTTCTGGCCTGGAAGAAAAAGATGAGAGCAATGCCCGCCAGTACGAAGCCCACCAGAGCAATGCCGATGGCAGTGAACAGTCGTTTACGGGCGATGGCCAGCTCGCGGGCTTTGCGCTGTCGTTCTTCCTCCAGGCGCCGTTTTTCGTAGGATTCGGAGATTGGGCCCACCAGGGTGTCGTGGCTGATCTCGAAGCTGCGCCCCAGGTGGGTGTTCTCTGCGCGGATGAGGCGGCTGTCCAATAGCTTGATGAGCAGTGTTTTTTCAATGTTGTATTTGGCCTTTTCCACGCCTTCGGTAATGCCCACCCGGCGGCCGTCGACGATGAGGCCTTCTTCTATGAACTTGCGGGCCAGCAGTTGGTCTTGCCCTTTCAGCCCACTGATGGTATCTTCGTAATACCCCTTAACAATGCTGTCCAGCGCATCACTCAGTGGCCCTTCCTGGCCGAAAACCTCCCGTGTGATTTGCAGCTTAGCCATAGCGTTCCCGAATCTGTTTTTCAATATGCTGACAGATGAGCTGCAGCTGGAAGGATTCTATCTCTTCGTCTTTATTGCTCAGGTAGTCCAGGATCTCATTCAGCAACAGGGGTTCATAGCCGAAGGGAGGGGTGAGAAATTCCGGCCCCTCGATCTGCGCCGGCTCCTCTATAGCCTCCTGCGCTTGTTCCCGGCGTAGGGGGCGCAGGTGGAAGCGGTTGTTAAGGATGCTGGGGATTTCCGTGGAAAGGTCATCGAGCAGGCTGATGCGGTCGGATCGGATGGCAAAGATGGCCTTCATGGGAATAGGGGAGAACCAGGCCAGTTGCTCTTCCGTCCGGTCCATAAAAGGGATGGCACGCAGTTGCTCGCGGATGCGGTTGGGGAGTCGCTCACTCAGCAGGTCCGCCATTTCAAGGATGAAGGCTTCCCTCGCCGGCCTTTCGTGTTCAAAAAATTCTTCGAATTGGTCAAAAATGATAACAGGAATGGTGCTGGAGCCAAAGTGGCAGGCGCGGAGGAACTCCCAGAAGCCGGCTTTCTCCTTGCTGGTTTTGGCATTTTTCAGAAGCCGTTCTTCGTCGAGATAGGGCGCCAGGGCCAGCTTGGCCATGTCTACCGGGCGCACGCTGGTATCCTGAAACCGGATCTTGACCGGCTGGTAAAGCCCATTGTCTAAAAGAGGGATCAACCCGGCGTTCAGCAGGGAACTTTTGCCGATGCCCGACTTGGCGAAGAGCACCACCAGAGACTGGGCTTTGACCTGCGCCAGCAGGCTGCGTGCTTCCCGCCGTCGGCCAAAAAAGAGGAATTCCTCTTCCTGTTCGAAGGCTCGTATTCCGGGATAACGACTGACTTTTTGAGTACTCATTGGCTCAGCCGTTTTTGTAATTGTTCGATAATATGGTGATAGGCTTCATCCCGGCTGGCCCATTTGTTGCTCTCCAGGGGAGTACCATCATCGGGTAGGGGGTCGAGCCGCCTCAGGTCCCGGTGGATACGCCACTGGCAGGGGCGGGCAATGATCGGAAATAACCGGGCCCCGCGCTCCTCCTGAGCAGCAATAGCCCATTCCAGCTCTTGTTCGAGAATGAGGGGGTCGTTGAAATAATGGGCGCTGATGAGCAAAAGGATAGCGTCGGCCTCTTGAAATGCGGCCTCGGAAACCTGCTCCCGGTCTTGTCCGGGCAGGATGCGCCCCCGGTGCCACAAGCTTGCGCGTTCCTCCTGTTCCCAGAGCTTAAGGTTGTTTTCCAGCGCCAGCAGGTAGCTTTCGTCCTTATCACAGTAGGAGAGTACGATCTTTTGCTTCTTGGAAGGAGCCGCTTTCAGCTGGCTGCTAAGTTCATGAACGAATGCATCGATCCGCTTTTCAATGAAACGGAAGTTAAATCGTCGTTCGTAAAAAGTACGGGTAACGGACGTCAGCGGGTAGTTGTCGGCCTGAGGTGTTAAGGTCGTGTTCTCCGGCTTCAGGTTGAGGCTGTCCAGCAACAGGCGAAACTGCCAGTGTTCCATATTGAAACCCAGGAACAGGTAGGTCTTGCGGTGATCGAACTGCCCCCTTATTTCATCCGGTATGGGCGGGTCGCCCTTGACTACATTGCGGATAAACTCCATCTGGTCATCTTCGGTGAGTACCAGGGATTCGGGGTCTTCCTGGGCGCCGAAGAGGTTGTAGACCAACGGCCGGGTAGTACTAATGTCTTCCAGCCGGATGGGTGTTGCTGAGACGATCCGTTTGCTGTTCTGGGTAACCTGGAAGTTGTAGTACAGGGAAATGGGTTGTTTGCCTGCTTCCCGCAGCGCCCGGGTAATATAATCGTCGGGGGTAGTATTCAGGATCAGCTTGATAGGCAGTTCGGCGATAGACTGGTAAACGGCAGGGATCTCCTGGGTCTTTTCCCGGAGGAAATCCCGGGTGATGTCCTCCAGGTCAACCCGCCGTACTTTTGCATGGGAGAGCAGCTGCTGGGCAATGTAGGGCAGGTTGCGCATGGCGGAGGGCGTAGCATCGTAGGGCAGTTGGTACTGGTCGAGTACTCCGGCCAGGTATTCGGACAGTCCTTCTACGAGGGGCTGCCAGTGGCCGTTCACGGGCACCGAAGCGATGCGCGGCCCGAGCAGGAGCACACAGCGCTGCTGCCTGATATCGCGGATTAGTTGTTCGAGTTGTTCGGGTTCCATTGGGTGGAACGGGGTTATTGGATTATTTTTTTTACATCCTTCAGAGCGAATATAATGTTTTTTTATAACTGTTAAGGCTACTTTCCTTTTCGCCTTGGGAAGATCCATTCCCGCAAAATGAAACCTCCTCACCAGCTTTGCGTAAGTAGAAGTAATCATAATCCAGCGCGAGGGGCAGAACTGCTGTCGCCGGACTTGCGGCGAAAGAGGCAGCTGTTTAGCCCTTTGTAAAACGAGTTTTATAGCGATGCGCCCTAGTAACATTACCATTATCCGGTTTAAGTATCTTAACATTGCACTAATGAGAAGACGAATATGGCTGTTGCCCACTCTGATGTTCTTATGGAGCGGGGCATTCGCCCAACCCGCCAAATTGAGTAAGGCCAATCAGTATTTTGAAGAAGGGGATTACCGCCTTGCCATCCCTTTGTACGAGGAGGTACTCGGCCGGGAAGATCTTCCCGAGGCTAAGATCCGCCTGGCGGAATCGTATCGGTTCCTGGGCAACTACAAGGCATCTGCCCAGTGGTATGCTCTGGTGATCGGGCTTCCGGAGAGCCGCCCCGAAGACAAGTATTACTATGCAATGATGCTTCTGCAGACCGGAGATTGTGAGGGGGCCGAACGCTGGTTCAAGGATTACCTCAAGTATCACCCTTACGACCCGCGGAAACAACGCCTGGTCAATGCCTGTGCCTATATCAAGGAATTGAGAAAGCCCCAATCCGGAAGAGCCAATCTTTCGCTCCCCGATTTTAACAGCCCCAACAGCGAACTGGGGGCCGCTTATTATGGTGACGGTATCATCTATTCGGCATTCCGCAAGAGCGAGGAGGATCCCACCCAGGCTTTCCTTGACCTGTTTCAGGTAAAGGTGGAAGAGCGGCAGGATATCCGGCTGTATTCTACTCCTCAGGTGTTTTCGGGCTCCATCCAAACGAAATTCCATGAAGGCATTGCCTCGTTCAATAGCGAGGAAACAGAGATCTACTTTACGCGTACCCGACGAGTGGCCGCCCACTCGCCCCTGGCGCCGGAGATCCATCGGCTGGAGATCGTTACCGCCAGGCGCCTTCCACAAGGTGGATGGAGTAACCTTAAGCCCCTGCCATTCAGCAGCGATAAATACTCGGTAGCTCACCCCTCTCTCAGTGCTGATGGCAAACGCTTGTTTTTCTCCTCAGATATGCCTGGAGGGCTGGGCGGCAAAGACCTTTATTTGTCCTTCCTGGAAAACGGCCAGTGGGGCCCGCCCATCAACCTGGGGCCCGCCGTCAATACCCCGGACGATGAGGTCTTTCCATTCATCAGCAGTTCGGGAAAATTGTACTTTTCCTCCAACGGCCATCTGGGCCTGGGAGGGCAGGACATTTTCTGGACCGAAGTGGGCTATGACGGCCTTTGGGTCCTGCCCCGCAATATGGGCACTCCCTTCAACACCGAAGCCGATGATTTCGGGATCATTTTCGACACTGCGGAGGAGGAAGGTTACTTCACTTCCAACCGGAGCGGGGGCGTAGGCAAGGATGACATCTATTACTTTGAAATGATAACTAAAGGCACTCCGGTGCTGGTGGATGTGGTCGACCTCAACACCGGCGACCCCGTACCTAATGCCGAAGTGTTGAACGCTTGTAACGGCGAAACGCTCCGGGCAGACGCCAAAGGGCGGTTGCTGCTCTTCCTTCCGAATTGCTGCACCCTTACCGGAATGGCGGACGGCTACCAGTCTCGTTCGCTGGAAGCCTGTGAGCGAAGAGGCGAACTGGCCGCCGACACCCTGTTCCTCGCCCTTGCTCTGGCGCCCGCCGAACCGGGTACCGCCAGTAGGCCGGCGCCGGTACAGAGCCTGCAGAACCTTCCACCGCCCTCCGGGCAGTACTCTCTTAGAGGCGTTATTTTTAACCGGGAGACTGGCAAGCCGGTGGTGAACGCAGAGATCAAGTTGACGGGTACCGAATGCCCTTCTCCACCGGTTGCGCTGACCGATAAAATGGGAAGCTTCAGTATCCGGCTGGAGCCCGATTGCTGTTATCAGTTGGCCATATACCGGGACAATTTCTTCACCAAAAAAGTGGAGAAACCGATCTGTGCCAGGGGAAATGACAATGACCTCATTTTAAAGGGCTATTTAACGCCTTATGCTGCCGACCCCGCCAGCGAGGGAGAAGGCGATAGCGTCCCGGTCAGAATGGAAGGTGAAGCCAGTGGCATCGGATTCGGGCGCAGCAGCGACAAACAGGGTGACAACTTCTCTTTCCGGGTGAATGTCTATTACGATACCGGTAGGTCCAGCGTCCAGAAGCAGTCCGCCTCGGAATTGTTGCGTTTGTTGCAACTTTTGGAGGACAATCCGGATATCATTCTGGAGATCAGTTCTCATACGGATTCGCATGGCGATAGCGCGTCTAATCAGGACCTTTCTCAAAAGCGGGCAGACGCCATCGTACGGTACCTGGTTAGTAAAGGCGTGAAGAAAGAGCGGTTGGTCGCCAGAGGGTATGGAGAATCCCGTCTCACCAATCACTGCGCGGATGGGGTTTCCTGTTCTGAAGAAGAACATCAGCAGAACCGGCGTACTGAATTCCGGGTGCTGGGCAAGGTACAGTAGGCTTAGTAATTTTCACACGGCCCCTCTTCCCATTGTTTTATGCCAGCCCTTTGGGCATAGCAATCATTGGGATAGGTCTTGCCGTCGCAACCGCAAACAGGTTCATAAACTTCGATACAAGCCATTTCCAGGCCGATCTTGCTTTTGTCGATGCAATCGGCGGAAGCCGCATTGCGCCCCTCCCGGCAGGTAGCTGCCAGGCAGCAGAGGGTAAAGAGGAAGAGGGTGAAATGCTTCATCTTTTTTCAGAAAGATACCTAATTCTCTGCTGTTTTCACTATGCTACGGAAGAGGCTTTGTTCCGGGCTTTTCAATAGAAGAAGATACAGGCCGGGCGGCAGCCCCGGCGGTGGGGTGATCGAAGCCTCGGAGGAACCAGCCCGGATGGACTGCCGGAACACCATTTGTCCCCAGGAATTAAAAAGGAGCGCTTCGACGGTTTGGGCAGGAGGGCATCCCCATTCCAGCTGAAAGTTTCCCCGGAAAGGGTTGGGAAACAGGCCCACCTCAGAGAAACAGTTGGCATCCAGGCCCGCAGACAGGCATCCATCGGTACAGGCATCCAAAGCAATGCAATAGTCTTCAACTTCCCCGAACTCTATTTCTGCTTCGCAAGGCTGGGGCGGCATATTCCCGTTTCCGGCCCACTTCATGCTGAGTCGCAAGCGAATGGGGCCTGTGCCGGCTGTTTCCGGAAAAGTGATCGTTCCGGTAACAGTGCCTTCTATGCCGAAAGATGTTTCGTAGAGCAGCTCTCCCGCTCCGTCAAAGTGCCCGTCCTGATCGAGATCGGCCCATAACCGGTAGTGCTCGGGAAAAGACAGGTAGGCGAAGCCCGGCTCAATGGAAAAAGGATAGGTTTGTCCTGCCTGAAGCCGGATGGGGAGGTGCGTAAAGTCGCCGAATCCATCATCCGTTCCGCTCGTGTTTGAAAAATTGCCGATACTGAAAGTTTCGATCCATTCCGTTCCGGCGGGTTTGGCTGAAGATGTGCAATAAGGCAGGCTTGTACAGGCGCCGCACCCCTTCGTACGAAAGGGCAATAATAAGGTATCTCGGAGTCCGTTCGGGCAGGCTGAGATCAGTACCGCCTGATAATCCTGGCAGGGTTCA
Source organism: Lewinellaceae bacterium (assembly GCA_020636405.1). Classification (GTDB taxonomy): domain Bacteria; phylum Bacteroidota; class Bacteroidia; order Chitinophagales; family Saprospiraceae; genus JACJXW01. The sequence continues at coordinate 3,279,407 of JACJXW010000004.1, forward strand.
AGCCCGGTGAAAGTATAGTGGTGATTTGCGTCAGTTGCCAGTGCGTGGCTTTCTTCCTGTGGCCACAATTCAATGCGGCTTTGGGCCGCTTCATCGGGCGGGATCCAACCAATGGTGACTGTTTTTGAGGTGACTTCCAGCAGCTCTGCCGGGTATAGGGGCTCGCAACAACCGCTTGTTTCCGCAAGTGTCAGAGCCGGCCAGCTTTCCCCGTTCTGGCAGAAAGCCTCTATCATGAATTCATAGGGCTGGCAGGGGAGCAGCTCATCCAGGAGGAATGGAGGCTGTTCCTGCCCCAGTGCCGTCCAGGAGGAGCCGCCTTGCCGGCGCCAGAAGAGGCTAGCCGATGAGTTGGGTTGCCAGCTCAGCAAAAAGGAATCATCGCCGGCCGCCAGGATACCAGGTGGCTCCAGGGGAGGGCAGCTTTCACAATAGGCGAGCAACCGGTTGATGCTTTTCCGGGCATTGGCGCGGCCACCGCTGGCAAGTTCTGCATGGAACTGCGGAAGCGTGTCGACGCCTTCCAGTATCATTTGTTTCACCAGAAGGGCTGCCTGTGCCGGATGAGTGCGGGCCAGAGTGCTGAGTCCTGGACAGGGGGCCGCATAGAGTAAGGCCACTATACCTGCCACCAGAGGACTGGCGTAGGAGGTTCCACTGACGATGGAATAGCCTGCCCCCGGGCTGGTAGTCAAGGCCTCTATTCCCGGCGCCGCCAGGTCGATGTGCACAGGGCCATAGGCGGCATTACCTCGCTGGTCTCTGCTCGTTGAGGCCGTCACAGTGAGCAGAAAGTCGCTGGGGCAGGAGGTAGGCATGTCTCCTACCACATCAATATTCCAGTTCTGATTGGCTGTTGCCGCCACATTGAGAATGCCGGCCTGGCCGAGGTAGGAATAAAAACTGCACCATACCGGCGCCTCCTCTGGGGTCAGCCCATCGGCACCCCAGGAGGAGTTGGCCGCCACGATAAATGCGCCCCGTTGTCCGTTACTTTGGTTATAAGCCTGGCGTTGGTTCAAAGCATAGGCATAGGCGCGGATGGCCTCCGATTCCAGCCCGCCTCCGCAATAGATGGGCATGATCCTTGCCTGGGCCATGCCTGCTATGCCGATCCCGTTATTGCCTCTGGCGGCAAGAATTCCGGCAACCTGGGTGCCATGAAAACCGAGGTTGATGTGGCCGTTGCTCAGGGCGGTATTCCAGCCGAAGTAATCATCGATATAACCGTTGTCATCATCGTCCAGGTGATTGTTGGGAATTTCGCCGTGGTTGCGCCAGAGGTTGGGCGCAAGGTCCGGGTGGTTGATGCGCAGGCCGTCATCGATTACCGCAACTACAATGGTGTCCCCATGGGGGGTTACGCTTCCGGAACTCCATTCCCATGCTTCGGGGGCATCCACGTCGGCATCAGAAAGGCCACCGTTGTCGCCGTTGTTGTGCCAGGGCCACTGCTGGGGGAACAGCGGGTCGTCCGGAAAGGTATGGCGCGCCTTCAGATAATGGTTGTGTTGAGCAAGGACGACGTCCGGCAGGCTTTTTAACTGTTCGAGCATTAATTTGTCGGGAACCTGGGAAGGATCTGACTCCAGGAGCCAGATCGGCGGATCAGCGCTGAGTTGTTCTTCGGGGTTCAGGCCGGTGGCAATGCCTTTGTAATAGCGCAAGTGTGACAGCGTTTTGGCCAAGGCCGTTTCATGGGAAAACTGGACTATAAACTGGCCGGGTTTGTGAGCGGTTGAATTCTGCGCAGCAGGCGCAAGGGGTGTGAGCAGGAAAAACAAAGTTGAGAAAAAAAGAGAAAATCTCGTAAATGCCATATAAACCTTGAATAATTTGCCACACAACATTTCAAATTTAACTTCCGTTATGGTCCTGAGGGAGTTTTGGTTTCAAAAAATCGCCAACTGACTAAAACGTGACATTTGATTTTTTTACCGGGTGTTGAATCCGCGGGGTGTCAGAACAGGAGTAGCCATTTTTTATGCTTTTGGGGGCCACTTTGTCATTTTAGATGTAGCCGGAAATGACTGCCCGGAATGGAGGTCCCTGCAACATGATCCTGCCTTATGTCAAGTGGAACATGTACAAATTTTATTTCCTTAACTTTGGCAGAAGGTGCAGTGCCCGGAGCAAAAATCCTTGGTGAAACGAAAATGCAGCGCTTCCCCCCGAATGACATTTTTTGAGTATTTAATTTTATTGATATATTACCAAAGTTTTCCGAAAGGGGAAACGACTCCTGTAATTACTTTTTGAAAACGTAAGACTATGAATATCTTTTTCAGAGCTCTCCTATTTTTGTTTGTCTGGTCAGCCTGCCTGCCCTTATACGGGCAGCTCAACCGGGCCAATAAGGATTATGAAATGGGAGCCTTCAACCTGGCCGTTCGGGGTTATCTCGAATTATTGGAAAAGCGCCCGGCAAATTACGAGGCAATGCTCAAGCTGGCCGACTCGTACAGGCACCTCAACCAGATGGAAGAAGCGCGCAGTTGGTACGAGCGGGTGTTGTCCGACCGGGAAGGGCGCGACAAACTGGTGGATGAGTACCCTTTCCAGTACGCTCAGGTTTTGATGGCCCTGGAACAGTACGACAAGGCCAAACAATGGTTCGAAGCCTATGCCAATGTTCAGCGGAAAGATGAGGAAAAAGCAGCAAAAGGGAAGCAGTACGCCCAGAACTGTGTTTTCGCCACAAATCAGCTGGGGCAGTCTTCGCCTTATCTGGTGACCAATGAGTACATTAATACGACCTCCTCGGATTTCGGCCCTGCCTTCTACGGCGACCAGGTCGTCTTCTCCTCGGCTCGTAGCGACCTGAGGCAGGCAGGGTCCACCTGGACGGGCAAGGCCAACAACCAGCTGTTCATGGCCAGAGTAGGCAGTAACGGTTTCCTGGAAGCTCCGGTGCCTTTGCAGGGGCGCATGCAGGAAGGCGATACCTACGTCAATGTCGGGCCTTTATCTTATGGCCCCGATGGCAAATCGGTAGCATTCACTAAAAACAACTTCATCGACGGTACCCGCCACATACCCACCGGAGGGTTGGAGCTGAGCATTTCCATCGCACAGATCAACCCTAGCGGCGAATGGGCGGAGCAGAAGCCCTTCCCTTACAACGGTTCGGGTTTCTCCACCGGGTGGCCGAATTTCTCGCCGGACGGTAATGCCCTCTACTTCGCATCCAACCGGCCGGACGGCTTTGGCGGGTTCGACCTTTATGTTTCCTTCCGCATGGGCAATACCTGGAGTGCTCCGGAAAACCTGGGGCCTAATGTCAATACTCCGGGTGATGAGATCTCCCCGTTCTTCGATGGCAATTTCCTTTACTTTTCTTCAAATTGGCATCAGGGCCTGGGCGGGTATGATATCTTCCGCGCAGAGCAGGCTAATGGCCGTTGGACGCGCATCTTCCACCTGGGCAACCTCGTCAACTCTTCCCGTGATGACTTCGGATTCGTTTACGACAGTTTTCGCAACATCGGCTATCTAGTCTCTAACCGGCCTGGTGGCCGCGGCAACGAAGACATTTATAAAGTTTTCAAATCTGCTGATAATATTACGCTGGCCATTCGCAATGCTTCCGATGGTGTTCCAATTCCAGGCGCTTCCATCGACTTCACCAACTGTGGTGAAGGGCTTTTCCGGGCTGATGCCCGGGGTACATACAGCTTCCAGGCGGTCGAAGGGCTGAACTGTGATATCGTTATCCGTGCGGATGGTTATAACGACGCTGTTTTTTCGGTCTCCACTATGGGGATGCGGCAAAATCGCGATTACAACATCATGCTCAGCCGCCGCGGAGAAGAGTATATTGGCAAGATACTGAATTATAACACGCGATTGCCTGTGGCTGGCGTCGCCGTTACAGCCACTAACCAGTCGACCAACAGTTCGATGCAGGCTACCACTGATGTCAATGGCGATTACGCCCTGGCCCTTAGCCCCAATTCCTCTTATGTGGTCCGGTATTCGCGGCCCGGCTTTCGCGATATCAGCCGTACGGTCTACACCGGAGAGGGCAACGACCGTACTATTCTGGGCATGATCTCCATGTTGGCCATCAGTGGCGGCGCAGATACCTATCCGGGTTCTGATGTGACGCCAAGGCCCGGCGCCGTTACCGGGGAGGGGGGCGCCATCACACCAGAAGGGCAAGGAGTGCAACTGGGTAGTGGCTATGCGGTTCAGGTCGCTGCGCTCAATAAACCAGGCCTGGAGAATTTTTCCAGCCTGACGAATATCGGCCAGGTATACTCCAAATTCGAAGGGGGTGTCTACAAAGTGCGCATCGGCCCGTTCAGTGACCGCGCTGATGCCGCCAAGGCTCTTGGAAGCGTTAAAGGGCGGGGATATAAAGACGCCTTCATCGTAACGGAGGAAGGTAATGTGGGGACGCAGTTCAAGGGCAACCAAGGCGCTCCTTCCACTCCCTCCACCCCCAGTGCCGCCTCGGGGGGTTATAAGGTACAACTTGCTGCCTACAAAAACCCCCAGAATTTCAATCCTGCAGGGCTGGAGCGTTACGGCAATATTGAAGACCGCTTGCGCGGTGGCCTGACGATCAAGTTACTCGGCCCCTTCGATGATGTGGAAGAGGCCAAGCAGGCATGGCAGCAGGCCAAAGCCGCTGGATTCACTACGGCCTATATAGTCCTGGACTCCGGAGGAGAGCTGACCAAGGTCTATCCATAACGCCAAGGTAGCCCCGGAAAAAGGAAAGCCATCCCGAGCAATTTGTTCAGGATGGCTTTTTTATTGGATGTGGGAGCCTTTGTTATTCAGGCACTTTTGTTATTTCAGAACTTCCTCAACATTCGTCAGTGGCAGCCCGAAGGCATCAGCAACGCCTTTGTAAACCACTTTGCCGTTGACCACGTTGAGGCCCATTTTGAGGGCTTCATCATCCTGGCAGGCTTTTTCCCAGCCTTTGTTGGCCAATTGAATGGCGTAAGGCAAGGTGGCGTTGGTCAGTGCGATGGTCGAGGTATAAGGCACAGCCCCGGGCATATTAGCCACACAGTAATGGACAACGCCATCGATGATGAAAGTGGGGTCGTCATGAGTTGTTGGCTTGCAGGTCTCGATGCAGCCCCCCTGGTCTACCGCAACATCCACCAGGACGGTTCCCGGTTGCATTTCCTTGAGCATGTCACGGGTGATCAGTTTAGGCGCTTTGGCCCCGGCGATCAGTACGGCTCCGACGATGAGGTCGGAGTCTTTGATGAGCTTTCGGATGTTGTATTCGTTGGAGTACATGGTGGTCACATTAGCCGGCATGACATCTGCCAGGTAGCGCAGGCGGGGCAGGTTCACATCGAGAATGATCACCTGGGCGCCCAGGCCGGCAGCCATCTTCGCTGCCTGGGTGCCGACGACACCACCTCCGAGAATAAGGATCTTACCAGGAGCAACACCTGGCACTCCGCCCAGCAATACGCCTCTTCCGTGCTGGTGTTTCTCCAGGTACTTGGCGCCCTCCTGAATGGCCATTCGGCCCGCCACTTCCGACATGGGGGTAAGGAGGGGCAGGCTCCGGTCGGGCAGCTCTACGGTTTCGTAAGCCAGGCATACAGAACCACTGTCGATCATTGCCTTGGTCAGGGGCTCATAGGAAGCGAAGTGAAAATAAGTGAACAGGAGTTGTCCTTTTCGGATCAATTTATACTCCGGCTCAATGGGTTCCTTCACCTTTATGATCATTTCGGCTTTCCCATACACCTCCTCGATGGAGGGCAGGATATGGGCTCCAGCCTGACGGTATTCTTCATCAGGAAAGCCGCTGCCTACACCGGCAGTGGATTGGACATAAACGCTGTGGCCCCGCTTGGTGAGTTCCAGAGCGCCGGCGGGAGTCAACGCAACGCGGTTCTCGCTGGTTTTAATTTCCTTGGGTACGCCAATAATCATTACTCTTGTATTTTATCTGATTAGGAATAATTGGAAGGAAGGGCAAAAATAATAAACTGTTTGGATTTTCCAGGGCACTGAAAGGCAGGGTGAAAAAAAAAGCCCGTTGAAATACGGGCTCCTTTTGGAAAAAACGAATCTTACTTGAATTACATAACCTAGACTATAAACTCCAATATTCGTGCCAAACTTTTTTCTGGAGCGCGATACAAAAAAAAAGCCCGTGATCAATCTCACGAGCTTCTAAGCTTTAACCAAAATCATTGACAATTGAAGATGCACCAAAAGCGTGCCAAAAATGAAGGAGGTACAAAGGTTAGCCAGGTTCTCAGAGGCCTTAATCCACGAAAATGGACACTTGCTGGGCAGGTATCACTCCCTTGGCCGTTGCGATATCGAAAAGGCGTTGGACTGCCTGTCGCCCTTTAATGCCCAGGCTTCGGGTATACTCGTTGACGTATAGGTTGATGTGCTTGTACATTACCTCTTCATCCATTTCCTGGGCATGTTGGCGAACGAACGGTTTGGGTTCCTCCGGGTGGTTCATAGCGAAAGCTACGCTGCGGGCCATGATCCGGTTGACGGCCTGCAGTACGGTGGGCGGTAGTGTTCGGCTGGCCACGATGCCTCCCAGTGGGATCGGCATATGAGTAGTGCTTTCCCAGTATTCTCCCAGGTCTCTAAGCTTAACCAGTCCCTTTTCCTGGTAGGTAAAGCGGTTTTCGTGGATGATCAGCCCGGCGTCCGCCTTCCCGCTGAGTACGGCATCTTCAATGTCGGAAAACAACATCTCCTCTTTATTTTGGGCTTCGGGGTAAGCCAGGCTAAGGAGGAAATTGGCGGTCGTATATTTTCCCGGGATGGCAATACGGGCCTTTCGGACAGCCTCTTTCTCCATGGGGGCTTTGGCGATCAGGAGGGGCCCTACATTGTTTCCAAGTGCACTGCCGGCATCGAGCAAGGCATAATTTTTGAAGAGGAAAGCAAAGGCATGATAGCTCAGTTTGGTGATATCAAGCTCCTTGGCGAAGGCCTGTTGGTTGAGCTCTTCTACATCGGCGATAACCGGCAGAAAATCTATTCCTTCTGTGTCGATCTTGCCATGGATCATAGCATCGAAGATGAAGGTGTCATTGGGGCAGGGGGAAAATCCTAGGGTCAGTTTCATACATTTTCGGTTATTCTGCTTTTTGGCGCATCTTGAAACAAGGGATACAAAAGCAAAACAGTTCTGTCTGCATAACGTTTCACGAAAGGAATGGAAAAGTACATCAGAAACACCACCGGCCGGCCGGCTATCGAAGCCAGGGGGCTCACTTATGCCTATCCGGGGCAACCAGCTGTTTTTTCCGGGTTGGGACTAACCGTTCCGGAAGGCAGTGTTTTTGGCTTGCTTGGTGCCAACGGCATTGGCAAGTCTACCCTGATGAAAGTATTGGTGGGCCTTCTTGCACCTCGTGAGGGGGACGTCGCCTTGCTCGGCGGGCCTATTCGGAGAGCAGCCTTCCGGGATGTGGGCCTGTTGATCGAACAGCCGAACCTATATCCACACCTCTCTGGCCTCGAAAACCTGATGGTTATGGCTACTTACCGCGACATAGGGCGACAACGTGCTGCCGAGGTCCTGGAACTGGTGGGCCTTGCCGATGCCGGAAATAAAAGAATCCGGCATTATTCCACCGGGATGAAGCAACGCCTGGGCATCGCCATGGCCATTCTGCATCGGCCGCGCCTGCTGCTGCTGGACGAACCGGCCAATGGACTGGACCCTGCCGGTATCGTATCTATCCGGGGCCTTATCCGGAGGCTCAACCAGGAAGAGGGTATGTCCATACTGCTTTCCAGCCACCTGCTCAGCGAGGTGGAGCAATCCTGTACCCATCTGGGCATTCTCGCCCGTGGGCATTTGGCCTATCAGGGCACGCTGGAGGGCGCTCAACGCAACCTGTCGCAAGGATTGCGCCTGCGCCTGCATTGTAAGCCACTGGGCGCGGCACTGAACAGGCTCCGGGAGGCAGGCCTGGAAGCCGATCTGGGGGAAATGGGCGCCCTGCGGCTACATCTTTCCGGAAAGCACGACATCAGCCCGGCTATTGATTTGCTGCGGAGCGCCGGAATCGAGATTTATGAGCTGGCGATTGAAGAAAACCGGCTGGAAGACTTTTTTCTCAACCTTTATCAATAGAATTAGGATGAGGCCATTTCTAATTTGCCTGAAAGCGGAGGTTCTCAAGAGCCGTAACTCTATGGCAGTCTGGTTGTCTCTTGTCGGAACGGCAGCCAACCTCTTGATATTCCTGGGGTTGCACCTGCTGGGCGGTCAAGTGGCAGGTGGCTTTGCGGCCTCGGATTGGAGGCAGTATATCATCAACCACTACGATGGCATTGCTTTTATGATGTTGCCGCTTTACGTGATCATTCTTTGCAGCCTGGTTTTTTTGATGGAGAACCGCTCGGCCATGTGGGTGCAGCTCAGAGCGCTTCCCATTTCTCCCCGACAGGTTTATTTGGGAAAACTGGGCTTTCTTTTACTCCTTTTTCTGGCTGCACACTTATTGTTCATTATTGGGATGGTATTAACAGGGTTTCTTTATGGTTTCCTTAGGCCTGAGACTGAGCTGATGGGCAGCCTGCCGCCCCCGGGGCTGATCGCTGAACTGGCGGCTCGTACTTTCTTGTCCATCCTTGGGTTGATGGGGTTGCACGCCTGGTTGAGCCTTCGGTTCCGGGCATTCATCGTGCCGTTGCTGATCGGAATATTGGGTTATGTGGTGGCGGGATTATTGGGTACGGATTGGCAATGGCAGTTTCTCAACCCATACGCGCCGGGCTTTTTGTTCATGCCACTGTTTAAGGGGGAAGCCCTGGCAGGCCACCTGGGTTGGTTCTCTCCAGCGGAAGCAATGAGTATTGCCTATCTGGGCATATTTACTGCTTTCGCATTCAGAGATATGGAGCAGAAAGGGTGAGGAAAGTTTAAGGGTGTTCTAACGGAAGGCCTTGGCTTTTTTTCCAACGGCAATGATCGCTAAGGTCAAAACGAGAAAAGTGGTAACAGGCATCATAGGGTTTGCAATTTAAGAATTTGTGTATAGCTTTCTTCATTCACTTTGCTAAGACCTTCCGGTGAGGGGAAAAGGTTGGGTTGAAGGGAAAGTTTTTTTGATTTTTTTAAAACGGTTTTCCTGTTAACCCCTGCAGGATGAAAAAAACACTACAACTTGCTTCATGAAGGGCGCAATATAAGGATAGCTGTTTGATTTTTCTTAGATCGATGTTTTACGAAATATTTCGTATTTCTTGGAAGATGTAAAAATATCTCCTAAACTTGTGTACGAAATGATTCGTAATTAAAAATTTCGCGACATGAAAAAATCACCCGCATTTACATTCCTTTTCCTGTTGGGATTACTTTTTTCCTTTTGTGCTCCTGTATCTACCTCAGCACAGCAACCCGGCGAACAAAGTTATCAGGACGTATCGGTTATGCCTGGAGGGGTCAAAGGGGAACGCATCCGGGCTTTAATCGATGTGATTAACGCCAATAAGGCTGCGGCGGTCGTTTCTTTTGTAGAGCAATATTGCACTGCAGAATTTCGGGAAATGGCCCCGATGGAAATGCACGTCAACGCTTTCCTGTCTTTTTACCAGAGCACCGGAGGGGTTCAATTTCACAGTATTCGTAATTACGTTCCGGAACGCCCTGAGACGGTGGTAATCCTGAAGGATGAGCTCTTCGGTTCCTGGCGGGCATTCAGTTTTCATCTGGAAGGGGAGGGCCAGCGTATTACCGGTTTGAACTTTTCCCCGGCGCGGGCGCCTTCCAATGTAGAGCCGGAGGTAATGGAGGAAAGCAATCTGGCCCCGGAACTGGAGCGCCTTTTGCAACGCCTGTGCGAGCGAGACGCCTTTTCGGGTGCGGTGCTGGTGGCAAAAGGAGAGGAGGTGCTTTTCACCCGGGCTTGCGGGGAGGCCTCCAAGCGTTTTCACGTTGCCAATAAACTGGATACGAAATTCAACCTGGGTTCCATGAACAAAATGTTCACCTCAACGGCAATTATGCAACTGGCCGAAAAAGGTAAACTGTCCCTTGAGGACCCCATCAGCAAATACGTAGATGAAAGCTGGTTGCCGAAGTCCATCACAGATAAAGTCACGGTTCACCATCTGCTGACACATACTTCCGGGCTTGGTAGTTATTTTAACGATACCTACTGGAACGGCTCCCGGGAATTGTACCGTTCAGTGGAGGACTTTAAGCCGCTGGTAAAGGGCGAAACCCTGCAGTTCGAACCCGGCGAGCGGTTCGGTTACAGCAATACGGGCATGTTGTTGTTAGGCGTTGTCATTCAAAGTGTTACCGGGCAGGATTACTTCGACTACATTCGGGAGAACATCTACCGGCCGGCGGGCATGATCAACTCCGACAGCTACGAGATGGATTTTCCGGTGGAAAACCTGGCCATAGGGTATATCCCAGCGCCGGATAGCCCCTGGAAGTGGGAAAATAACCTGTACAAACACGTCATCAAAGGCGGCCCGGCGGGTGGCGGTTTTTCGACGGTGGAGGACCTGTTCCGTTTTGCCCAGGCGCTTCAGGGGGGTAAGCTGATTTCACGGTCCTCTCTGGAAAAGATGTGGACGCCGCATACCGGGCGTTACGGCTACGGTTTCTCTGTTGAGAACGGCCCTTCGGGCAAGGTGGTTGGCCATAGCGGCGGCTTCCCGGGCCTGAACGGCAACCTGGATGTATTCCTGGACAAAGGCTATACCGTTGCAGTTCTGTCCAATTATGACAACGGCGCCAGCCCACTTGCCCGGCGCATCTACGAGATGATCGGCAGTATCCTGGAAAATTAGCCATACTACTATGTAAGCGCCTATAAATCAGAAGGGGTGTATGTGGATGCTGCTTCTGGCGAAATCCTGCCGGATGGAGCTTTCGAATGGCGCATAGAGAACCCCTACGTTGGCATCATGAAAAATACCGTCCGGTTGACAACGGACGGTTCCTGGTTAGAAATCGGGGAGCAGTCCCGGGATGGCGGCGAGAACTGGAAGCACTTCTTTGAAATGAGCCTCAGAAAGGTGGAATGATTCCAGGTTTGGAGAAACGTCTGAAAGGGAAATACCGGGAAGTTTCTCCAAACCTGGCCGCCGGAATCACGAATCCACGAATCCACGAATCCCGAATCCCGAATCCCGAATCCACGAATCCCGAATCCCGAATCCCGAATCCACGAATCCCGAATCCCGGATCAACGAATCCCCCCATCCTCCAGCTCTTTGACCAACCGGTGTGCCTGGTAAACATGGCGGAGCCCTTCGATCAGCCCCCAGGAGTCCGTCGAAACAGCGCGGTTCTCTTCCGGAAGGAAGGCATAGCTGCCGGCGAGGCTTTCCAGGTTGCCGTCATGGACCAGCCCCACCACTTCGGCGTTGCGGTTGATGACGGCGCTGCCGGAGTTGCCGCCCACAATATCATTATCGGAAGCGAAGCCAATGGGGACGGACAGGTCGAGCCCTGCTGGTACTTTTTTCCAGCGTTCATGCAGGCCCCAGGGGTAGTCCTTTTGCCCGAAGGAATAGTAGCGGTCCCAAAGGCCGTAATAAGTGGTTTTGGCTGGGGCCAGGGTGCCATTGTATTCGTAGCCCAGGATGCGGCCATCGGATATCCGCAGTGAACCGGTTGCGTCAGGAGACATTTCGGTGCCGAACACCTTAAAGATGAGCCGTGCCAGTCGTTGGTTTTGCACTTCGAGGGTATTTTGGGCGCCCTGCATTACAGGGGTTAGCATGGCCAGTCTTTCCTTGGATATCCGTGCGAAGCGAAGATAGGGGCTCTTGGCTTCAAGGATACCTTTGGGGGAGCCTTCGATGAGTGCCGCCACCTTCTCGGGCGAAGCCACCAGGGCATTGTCCAGAATGAACTGCAGCGCTTCTTTTCCGGTATTACCCCCGTAAGCCGCCTTCATGGCTTCCGAATTTTTCCCAAGGACTTTGGCCATAAAATTGGCGTGCGCTTGAATACGCAGTTTTTCCAGTTCCATATCTTGTGCCTCCAGGGCCAGCCCTTTTTTTGTTTCCGCCAGTTTTTCTCCTTTATAGCCTTCCGCCCTTTCTGCTTCCGGCAGGCTCATTTGTTCGGCATAATCCACCAGTTTTTTGGCCAGCTGTAAATGAGCAGGGCTGCTGAAGGAACTGATCTGATGGGTGAAGTAGGTGGTGAAGTTTGCGTTGAGCACGTTGACGGCCTCATCGATCTTGCCCCACATATCTCTGTACTCGGTAAAAAGCCCCTTATTTTGGCCCATTCGATTCATCAGTTCTTCCTCAAAATCGCGCTTTTTGGCCATCAGGTATTCGTTATTCAGCGCCAGTTGGTAGCCGGCATACACTTTGCGCCCGTTGGCAATGCTCAGCAGCTGGCTCAGCATTTCCGCCTGCTTGTCCGGGTTGGCCTGGAAATGAGCGAACTGGGCCTGATACAATTCGTTAAACAGGTTGAGGATGGCCGGATTGCGCTGGTCCCGGTGATAAGCTATTTGGGCATTGGATAGCAGCCGGTCGGTATTGCCCGGGCGGCCGACGATGAAGACGGGTTCCCCTTCGGAAGCGCCCTTCTGGCTCCACTTGAAATAATGAGGGCTGGATACGGGCTGCCCGTTTTCGTCATAAGCACGGAGAAAGGCAAAGTCCAGTTCATATCGGGGGTAGGTGAAATTATCCCAGTCCCAGCCGGTAGCGGCGATCTGAACGTCGGGCACCATTACCAGGCGGATGTCCTCATAGCGTTTGTAGGTATGCAGGACGTATTTTCCGCCGTTGTACAGAGTGACCACCCTGCACTTATTACCCGTATCGTTCTCGCAGGAAGCCGTGAGCTCCTGGATTTTCTCCTCCCGCAGTTTCACCTGTTCGGTGTCGTCTTTTCCCTGTGCCATTGCCGCTTGTACCTCCTCCGTCACATTTTTTATGGAAAGGAGCTGGTCTACATAAATGTTGGGAAAAGGCCGCTCGCCTTTCATGTCTACCGCATAAAAACCATCTTTTTGCAGGTTCTCGCCTTCCTGTTGTATCCTGGGCAAAAGCCCCCGCACGCAATGGTGGTTGGTCATGATCAGCCCGTCCTTTGAAACGAAAGAGGCCGAGCATCCTGTAGAGAATTCCAGCGCGGAGAGCCGCACGTCGTCCAACCATTCCGGGGTGACTTTGAACTCATAGAGCTCTTCAAAACGTTGAGTAGGTACAGCGTCGAAGGTCCACATCTTTCCGAAGTCTTCGGGAGCATAGGTTACCTCCTCCAGCACCAGCGGTTCGTATATGGTGTTTTGGGCGGTTAGGATGGAGAAGAAACCCAGAAAGAGCATGCTTAGAATGAGGCCCAATGTTTTTGTTGTCATGGTTTGATCTTATTGGTTTATTGCTGAAGCGAAGATAAAAAATACCGGAAATTGCCGGCTAGCCAGAATGTCAGGCTAATTGTTGTTCATCTGTCATATTGGCTGGTTACTGGTGTTTTTCATTAATGGTACGTAGTTTGAAATACCAATGGTGTAACAAAACCGGGGAAGAGCTTGTGAACAATCGTCCTGGTTTTGAATTTTTGATGAGAAAAAAATAGCAAAATATGAACCTCAATAATTTCACGATAAAAGCACAGGAGGCTGTCCAGCGTGCCCAGCAGGCCGCCATGGAAGGGCAGCAGCAGGCAATTGAACTGGGACACCTTCTGAAAGGCATCCTCGAGGTAGACGAAAGCGTTGCGCCTTTTGTATTCAAAAAACTGGGCGCTAACTACGATGCCATCCGGCAGGCAACGGATAGCATCGTCCAGTCCTATCCCCGGGCCAGCGGAGCAAGCAATCAGTACTTGTCGCGCACCACTACCGAGGCGTTGCAAAAGGCGAATACCTACCTCAAGGAATTCGGAGACGAATTCGTAGCCCTGGAGCACTTGTTGCTGGGCATCATTGCTACCAGTGACAGCGTCTCTCAGATGCTGAAGGATAGCGGCGTTTCAGAAAAGGCCCTCAAGTCCGCCATTAAAGACTTGCGCAAGGGCAGCCGGGTGACCACTCACAGCGCTGAGGATAGCTACAATGCGCTGAACAAGTACGCGATCAACCTCAACGAGCGAGCCCGCAACGGAAAGCTCGACCCGGTCATCGGCCGGGAAGACGAGATCCGCCGCCTGTTGCACATCCTGGCGCGCCGCACCAAGAACAACCCCATACTGATCGGTGAAGCAGGGGTGGGTAAAACCGCTATCGTCGAAGGGCTGGCACACCGTATTGTAGATGGCGATGTGCCGGAAGATCTGCGCGATAAGGATATTTATTCTCTGGATATGGGCGCCCTGATCGCCGGCGCCAAGTACCAGGGCGAATTCGAGGAGCGCCTCAAGTCCGTGATTAAAGAAGTAACGGCTGCCGAAGGACGCATCTTCCTGTTTATCGACGAGATCCATACCCTCATCGGAGCGGGGAAAACCCAGGGTGCAATGGACGCGGCGAACATCCTTAAACCGGCCCTGGCGAGGGGTGAACTGCGTGCCATTGGCGCTACTACCCTCAACGAATATCAGAAATACTTTGAGAATGACAAGGCGCTGGAACGCCGCTTTCAGACGGTCCTGGTAGAAGAGCCGGGCGTAGAGGACGCCATCTCTATCCTGCGCGGCCTGAAGGAACGCTACGAGGCCCACCACAAGATCAACATCAAGGACGATGCCGTGGTGGCCGCCGTGCAGCTTTCTCACCGCTACATTACCTCCCGCTTCCTGCCGGATAAGGCGATAGACCTCATTGACGAGGCCGCTGCCAAACTGCGACTGGAAATGAATTCCATGCCCGAAGAATTGGATGAGGTGGAGCGCAAGATGCGCCAGCTGGAGATCGAACGGGAAGCCATGCGGCGCGAGAATGACCAGGTGAAGATCGCCCTGGTCGAAAAAGAACTGGCCAACCTGGAAGAGCAACGCAATGCCCTGCGTGCCAAGTGGGAAAACGAACGGGAAGTTATTTTAGGCGTACAGAAATCCAAGGAAACCCTGGAACAGCTGAAAGTGGAAAGCGCCCGCGCTGAGCGCGAGGGCAACTATACGGAAGCCGCCGAGATCCGCTATGGCCGGGTGCCGGAAGTACAAAAGCAGCTGGACGATTACATGGCCCGCCTGCAGAAAATGCAGTCCGAATCCAAGCTCCTGGTTAAGGAAGAGGTGGATGCTGAAGACATCGCCGAGATCGTCAGCCGCTGGACCGGTATTCCGGTCAGGCGCATGTTGCAAAGCGAACGGGAGAAACTGTTGCACCTTGAGGAGGACCTTCACAAGCGCGTTGTCGGGCAGGATGAGGCCGTCGAGGCGGTGGCCGACGCTATCCGCCGAAGCCGTACGGGCTTGTCGAATTTTAAGCGCCCGGTCGGTTCTTTCCTTTTCCTGGGTACTACCGGGGTGGGTAAGACCGAGCTGGCCAAGGCCCTGGCCGAGTATTTATTCGACGATGAGAACCTGATGACCCGTATCGATATGAGTGAATACCAGGAACGCCACGCCGTAAGCCGGCTCATCGGCGCTCCTCCGGGATATGTGGGGTACGACGAGGGCGGGCAGTTGACAGAAGCGGTGCGCCGTAAGCCCTATAGTGTCATCTTGCTCGACGAAATCGAGAAGGCGCATCCGGATACCTTCAACATCCTCCTGCAGGTGCTGGAAGACGGACGACTGACCGACAATAAGGGAAGGGTGGCGGACTTTAAGAACACCCTCATTATCATGACTTCCAACATCGGGTCCGCCCTGATCCGCGATAATTTCTCGGATATGGCCCCCGGTGAGGAGGAAGAAGTGATTGAAAATACCCGCGAGCAGGTCTTCGAGCTTCTCAAACAGGCCGTCCGCCCCGAATTTCTAAACCGGATCGACGAGGTGATCATGTTCCGCCCGTTGTCCCGCAAGGATATTCGCCAGATCGTTGAACTGCAGCTCAACGAGCTGCGGCAGGGCCTGGCGCAGCAGGAAATAACCTTGTCTATAGCTCCTGCCGCCATGCAGTGGCTGGCCGAAGAAGGCTATCATCCGGAGTTTGGCGCCCGTCCGTTGAAACGGGTCATTCAGAAGCGGGTCCTCAACGAGTTGTCCAAGCAGATGCTGCTCAATAAGGTGCAGCCCGGCAGCCACATTGTACTCGACGTGTTCGACGACAAGGTAGTGTTCCGGGCGCCGATCAGGGAGGAGGTGGCAGATTATTAATAATGCCAGGAGTGAGCATCAGAGCACTTCCAAAAGGATTGTCATAATAAAGGCGAGCAGAGCTGTATTGATCGAAATGATCCAGGGATAAAAGAGCGGGCCGGAAAGGCCCGTTTCTTTTTTAGTGGCCTCCTTGTGGGTGAAGTTGTGTGGAGGAATGAAGAGGTGCAACGCTTTCCAAAAAGTATTGTCTTTCCCACAAAGCTGTAACCTTTTTAGTTCCAAACCGTCATTTCGGGAAAGGATCTATTTTAAGGAGAAAGATCTGCGCAATAAAGAGTTGTAACGGTCTGGCATACAAGACAGAAGTAATAATTATTCTATCACTAAAACACCTGTTATTATGAAGAGATTTACGCTATTCCTCGCAAGTGCTGTGGCCTTGCTCTTGATGACACCCCAGGCCGGCCTGCAGGCGCAGGCTGAAGGAAAAGGAGAAGTGGTCATCGTACAGGAAATCAAACACGAGGACGGCAGCGTGACTACCGTGAAAAAGCGCATTGAGAAAGGGGAAGATGTTGAGTCCATCGTCAAGCAATTTAAAAATGCGGAAGGCAAAGATGTTAAGGTTCATGTCTTTTCCGGAGAGCAGGCATCTGAGGTGAATGGCGAGGAAGAGACCATTTTCTACTTCCGCCGTGCCAAAGAAAATGCCGAAGAGATGGAAGCGCTCGCACAGGAGATGGAAGGGCTGGCGAAGGAAATGGAAAGCCTGCGCATCGTTATCCATGGCGACGAGTTCAACTTCGAGAACATCGAGTGGAATAGCGATGAACCCCGGCAGGAGCGCCTTCGTTCCGAGCAAGCCAGGAAAGCATTTCTTGGGGTATATCCCGACAATACGGATAGCGGCGTCGGCGTGGCCCTTTCGGGTATTGTCTCCGGATCCGGTGCGGAAGCTGCCGGCTTACAGAGGGGAGATGTCGTCACCTCCATCGGTGGGCATGCTACCAATGGCATCTACGGACTGCGCGGCGCGCTGGCTAAGCTGCAACCTGGAGCAACTGTAACCGCTGAGTATATTCGAAACGGACAAACCCTGCAGGCTCAGGTAGCCCTGGGGGAGAAGGAATACACGCGCTTTGTGCTCAACGATGAGCGCAACCCCTGTAAAGTATTCATCGGCGTTTATGTTGGTGGACAGGCCTCTATTGGTAAGGGCGTACAGATCACCGGGGTCATTGGCAATACGCCGGCGGAGGCCGACGGTGTGGAAGCCGGCGATATCATCCTGGCCATGGACGATGTGCCCGTCAACGACAACAGCGAGCTGCTAACCGAACGCAACAAGCACGAGCCCGGGCAGGCATTCAAGCTCACCATCCTACGCGGCGATAAGGAACTGGCCATCAGTTCCCGCTTCAAAACCTGTGAAACCACTGGAATGGAAGAACCTGTTGAGGAAGAGGTTATTGCCGAGGAGCCCGTGGAAGAGGCCATCCAACTGCCGGAAACTATGCTTGAGCTCAACGATTACAAGGCATACCCCAACCCGTCCTTCGGGGAGGTGACGCTCCAGTTCCAGTCGGAAGCCGTTCCAACGGAGATCCAACTGGCCGATTCCTCTGGCCGCGTATTCTTAAAGCGACAGTTGAAAGACTTCGATGGCTACTTCAACGAACAACTGAGCCTCAGAGAGGCCACCCCTGGCACCATCACTCTTACCATTCGCCAGGGCGATAAGCTGGCCACCAGGCAATTGGTACTGTTGAACAGGGCATAGGGGAAAAGGCCTTTATCAAGAGATAACAATACTGGACAGGCCGAACTGTTTCTGATTTCATTGGAACGCGAATACGTTGGATAATGGGCCATCCGATCCACTGTATTCGCGTTTCATTTTTTGCGTATAACCCTTATCCTCCTCCATTGTGGTATTTGTGCAACTTTTTTGTACCTTTTGATAAAAATGATGAATAAAAGCTTCAAGGCGCTCTGGGTCAGCGAACAGCCCGGCCAGTCTTTCTCCCGCGAAATCATTCAGCGCGATATCAGCAGCCTGCCCGCCGGTGAGGTGCTCATCCGCGTCCACTATTCCTCCCTCAATTACAAAGATGCCCTATCTGCTTCTGGCAATAAGGGCGTCACCCGCCAGTACCCGCATACCCCTGGTATTGACGCTGCCGGGGTGGTCGCCGAAAGCCAGTCTCCCGATTTCAAGGCCGGCGATCAGGTGCTTGTTACCGGCTACGACCTGGGAATGAACACCTCCGGCGGCTTTGCCGAATACATTCGGGTGCCTGCCTCCTGGGTAGTGCCGCTAGCGGAAAACCTGAGTTTGCGGGAGAGTATGATATACGGGACAGCGGGATTTACGGCGGCCCTTTCCGTTTACCAGCTTCAGAAACACGATATAACCCCAGGTTCGGGCCCGGTGGTAGTCACCGGAGCTACCGGTGGGGTCGGCAGCATTGCCGTGGCCATTTTGAGTAAGGCCGGTTACGATGTTCTGGCGGTTACCGGCAAACCGGAAGCAGCGGATTTTCTACAAAAAATGGGAGCCAGTGAGGTCATCGGGCGGGAAGAGGTGGATGATCAATCCGGCAAAGCTCTGCTCAAACCCCGTTTTGCCGGTGCAGTGGATACAGTAGGGGGGAACATCCTGGCTACCTTGCTCAAGAGCCTGCACTACGGTGGAGTGGCTACCTGCTGTGGCCTGGTGCAGTCGCCGCAGCTTAACACGACCGTCTTCCCCTTCATCCTCAAGGGGGTGAGCCTTATCGGGATCGATTCGGTGCAGTGCAGCCAGCCAGTTCGGCGCCTGATCTGGAACAAACTGGCCGGCGAATGGAAATTGGGCCAGCTAGAGGAACTCGTTCAGGAATGTACACTGGAAGAACTGCCCGAAAAGGTCGGCCTCATTCTGAAAGGTAAACTAAAAGGACGAACCGTGATCAGGCTGGTGTGAGGAACGGTTTGGGCTTGTAGTTAGAGTGGCGTAATATTGGCGTATAATGTCTTTCGGCATGGCGAAACTTTTAAGTGCCGGCAGATTTCGGGTTTCCGCCTTTGTTATCTTTATTTGCTATGCGCCTTCCGTAAGCCGGTTCTGGTTCGTATTGGGGCGCCGAAAAGGCCGGCAATGCGTTCATCAAACTACAGAGGTTGTGTATTTAATAGGTTATGATATTGGAAGCTCCTCAATAAAGGCAGCGGCGGTCGAAGTGGAAAGTGGCCGCACAGTAGGGGTGGTGAAGTATCCAGAAACAGAGATGGCTATTCATGCTCTGCATCCGGACTGGGCGGAGCAAGACCCGGATGATTGGTGGAACAATGTCTGTAGGGCGACCAGGAAATTACTGCAAGATTACCATATTAGCCCTGGCGAGGTAAAAGGTATTGGCATCGCTTACCAGATGCACGGCCTGGTGTTGGTGGATTCGGAAATGCGCCCTTTGCGGCCATCCATCATATGGTGTGACAGCCGGGCGGTGGACATCGGGAATGACGCCTTCGAACAAATGGGCCATACGGCCTGCCTGCAATCCCTCCTGAATTCGCCCGGAAACTTCACTGCTTCCAAATTGCGATGGGTACAACAGAACGAACCTGAACTGTACGATCAAGCCTACAAATTCATGCTGCCAGGCGATTACATCGCCCTGAAGCTTACCGGACAGGCCCTGACCACGGCCTCCGGCCTCTCTGAGGGCATCCTCTGGGATTTTCGGAAAAACGCCTTGTCAGAAGATCTGCTCAATCATTACGGCATTGATCAAAGCCTGGCGCCCAGTGTGGCGCCTACCTGTGGGATGCAGGGCAACCTGAGCACTGAAGCTGCAAAGCTTACAGGGCTGGCCCCGGGGACGCCGGTTACCTACCGCGCGGGAGACCAGCCCAACAATGCCTTATCGCTCAATACCCTTCACCCGGGAGAGGTGGCGGCTACGGGAGGGACCTCGGGCGTTGTATACGGTGTGGTGGATAAGCTCATCTACGATGAAGGTTCCCGGGTGAACAGTTTCGTCCATGTGAACCACGAGGCAAACAAACCCCGCATTGGAGTGTTGCTCTGCATCAACGGAGCCGGAATTCAGCACAGCTGGATGAAGCACCAGGTCGCCGGCAACAGCCTCGGCTACGGAGAAATGGAGCGCCTTGCCGGCAGTGTGGCGGTGGGGGCTGAGGGATTGTCCATTTTGCCCTTTGGCAATGGGGCCGAGCGGATGCTGAACAACCGAACCGTCGGAGGGCATATTCATCACCTCCAATTCAACCGCCATCAGCGCCCCCATCTGTTCCGGGCGGCACTGGAAGGCGTAGCTTTCGCTTTTGTATATGGCATGAATATCCTTAAGGAAATGGGGCTGGATGTCAACAGTATCCGGGTTGGCAATGATAACCTCTTCCAGTCAGCCATCTTCTCTTCTACCATCGCTTCCCTTATGGGCAGCCGCATCGAGATCTTTGACACAACCGGGGCAGTGGGAGCTGCCAAGGCCGCCGGTGTAGGCGCCGGCTGTTACGGCAGCCTGGAGGAAGCGCTGCAACTGGCCAGCATCGTTGGGACATTCGAACCCCAACCGGATAATGGGCCTTACCTGGGCGCTTACGAGCGCTGGGAAAAGGCGTTGGAATGGATGTTGAATTATTAATCTATTGCTATTCAGGTGCTTATTGTCGGACTTTCTTCTGGGTGCCGGGTAGTTACATAAAAAACCGTAATCATGTCTTCCAAAGCTTCACCATCAGATATTGTCATAGGTAAAAAAGAATATTTCAAAGGCATCGGTAAGATCAGGTTTGAAGGCCGGGAATCTGATAATCCCCTGGCTTTTAAATGGTACGATGAGAGCCGAAAAGTGGGAGGAAAAACCATGAAGGAACACTTCCGCTTTGCTGTCGCCTACTGGCATTCTTTCTGCGGTACGGGCGGCGACCCATTCGGCATGCCGACCAAGGCTTTTCCCTGGCTTGATGCGTCGGACCCGGTGGAGCAAGCCCGCGACAAAATGGACGCCGCTTTTGAGTTCATCACCAAAATGGGGATTCCCTACTACTGTTTTCACGACTATGACCTGATCGCAGAAGGGGCCAACCTTGCTGAGTCGGCCAAGAGGCTGGAAACCATTACCGATTATGCTCTGGAAAAGCAGAAAGCTTCCGGGGTGAAGCTGCTTTGGGGGACGGCCAACCTGTTCAGCCATCCCAGATATATGAACGGCGCCGCCACCAACCCTGACTTCCAGGTGGTAGCCTACGCCGGCGCCCAGGTGCGCAATGCTTTGGATGCTACCATCAAACTAGGAGGAGAGAACTATGTCTTCTGGGGCGGTAGAGAAGGTTATCTTTCCCTTTTGAATACGGATATGAAAAAGGAGGCCGATCACATGGCGCGCTTCCTGCACATGGCCAGGGATTATGCCCGTTCACAAGGCTTCAAGGGAACTTTCTTTATCGAGCCCAAGCCGGCGGAGCCATCCAAGCATCAGTATGATTACGATTCCGCAACTGTTATCGGCTTCCTGCGGCAATACGGATTGATCGGTGATTTCAAACTCAATATCGAAGTCAACCACGCCACCCTGGCCCAGCATACCTTCCAGCACGAGCTTCAAGTGGCTGCCGATGCCGGTGTCCTGGGCAGTATCGATGCCAACCGGGGAGACTACCAGAACGGTTGGGATACCGACCAGTTTCCCAACAACGTTTATGAGCTGGCTGAGGCCCTGCTTGTCATCCTCGAAGCCGGAGGCCTGCAGGGCGGCGGCGTTAACTTTGACGCTAAAACGCGCCGCAATTCCACCGACCTGGAAGACCTCTTCCACGCCCATATCGGAGGCATGGACGCCTTTGCCCGCGCTCTCCTGTTGGCTCACGACGTATTGGAGAAATCCAGCTACCGCAAATTGCGCCGGGAACGCTATGCTTCTTTCGATAGTGAACAAGGCAAGGCTTTTGAGGCCGGGCAGCTTACGCTGCAGCAACTGGCGGATATCGCTCACCAGAATGGCGAGCCGGAACAGCGCAGCGGAAAACAGGAGTTGTTCGAGAATATCATCAACCAATATCTTTAAAGTATGAATCACCCGACTGTTTCCAGAAAACGCTTCCTGCAACTATACACCAAGGGCCCACATGGGCTCTCCCTGATGCACCACGCCAAAAAGGGTGGGGAAGAAGCTTTGGCTGTCGTGGAATGGCTGGAAGGGCAAGGGATAGGGCAGTAGCAGAATTGGGGGCACATCTATATCCATTTCTTTGCCTATACATGTCCGTGCAGAGCCAGGAAGGCTTGTCCCAGCTCATTCGTAATATCTCCGGCGACCATAGCCTCCTGCCCCTGCTTTTGGGCGGCGATGTCGCCCGCAAGTCCGTGGAGGTATACGCCGATTAACGCAGCTTCCAATGGTGGATAGCCCTGTGCCAGTATGCCGGTGATGATGCCAGTCAATACATCTCCGCTGCCGGCAGTGGCCATTCCCGGGTTGCCGGTGGCGTTGAAAAAGCACCGGCCATCCGGAGCGGCGGTACAGGTATGGGCGCCTTTGAGCACGATATGAATGCCCAGTTCCTGTGCTTTTTGCCGTTGCCTTTCGTTGCGTTCAAATCCGTTGGCCGTTTGGCCGAAGAGCCGTTCGAACTCTTTGGGATGAGGGGTGAGGACACTTCCTTTGGGTATATATTGCTGCCAGTCCTGGTTTTTTCCCAGAATATTGAGTGCATCGGCATCGATGGCCAGGGGCCCTTCGGCCTTTTTCAACAATTCCAGTAATGCTTTGCGGGAAACCTTCTTTTGTCCCAGCCCGCAACCTACACCGATGGCGTTGTAACCTTTCAATTCGGGCACTTCTGAGAACAGGAATTTATGGCTTCCTACACTGGCCATGGCTTCGGGAACAGCGATTTGCAGGATCTCATAGCCACATTTCGGCACGTGAACGCTTACCAGCCCGGCGCCGGCGCGCAGGCAGGAGCGGGCGGAGAGCACTGCAGCTCCCATTTTGCCAAAGCTGCCCATGATGAGTAGCGCATGGCCGTAGGTGCCCTTGTGCCCATACTTCTGGCGCCGCTTGAGCAACGGTTGAATAAGTGCTTGATCTGCAAAATGATAAGGCGTATAAGTTTCCGCTATTGCTAAAGGGTGCAAGCCTATGCTGCGTGCCGTCCACCGTCCAACCCGCTGTTGGTTTTCGGGGAAGAAAAAGGCTAGCTTGGGCCTTTCGAAGCTGAAGGTGTAGTCTGCATGAAAGACAGCGCCCTCCGTTGGGCTGTCTGCGAAGAGCCCCGAAGGGATGTCGATAGCCACCCGGGTTGCTGCCTGTTGGTTGAGGTGCTCCATCAGGCCGCCCCAGAAGCCTTCCACCGGGCGGTTGAGCCCGGAACCGAAGATGCCGTCGATGATCATGCAGCCTTCCGGTAGGTTGGGTAAGGGAGCGTCCTTGCCGATCTCATGGACAGGAATCCCACCGTGGCCCGGCAGGCGTTGCAGGTTGGCGTCGAAGTCCTTGGAAGTGCTGTTGCCGATGCGGCACCGGTAAACGGTTACGTCGTAGAACCGGTGGTGTAACATGCGGGCTATGGCCAGCCCGTCGCCACCGTTATTGCCAGGCCCGCAGAAGATGTGGACCGGTTTGCGGGTATCGGGGAACTCTTCGATGAACCAGTAGGTGAAGGTGAGCGCAGCCCGCTCCATGAGGTCGATGGAAGGGATGGGTTCGTTCTCGATGGTGTAGGCGTCGAGTTGGCGTATTTGCTCTGCGGAGAAGATCTTCATGTTGGGTTCAGTTGTAAGTAAAACGGAAAACATCTACCAATATCGCTTTCAATTTAGGAAATTGCCCCGCCAAAAAACAGATGCTTATGGATTTGTCCAAATTTTTCGAAGGGTTGAAGGTGGTGGAACTGGCCAGTGTCCTGGCAGGGCCGGCAGTAGGCATGTTCTTCGCCGAACTGGGCGCGGAGGTCATCAAAGTGGAAAACCCAACAACCGGCGGAGACGTCACCCGCCGGTGGAAATTGCCGAACGAGGAACCGGATGCTGCAATTTCAGCCTACTACTGCAGCGTCAATTACCGGAAGAAGGTGCGCTTCATTAATTTGAAAACAACGGAAGGACAGGAGGCGGTTTACGATCTGGCCAAAGAAGCCGATATTATCATCAGTAATTATACCACCAAAGATGCCCTTAAGTTGGGGATGGGCTTCAAGACGCTGTCCAGTATCAATCCCCGTCTTATCTACGCTCATTTGACGGGCTTTGGTGAAGAGGTGGAGCGCCCCGCTTTCGACGTAGTACTGCAGGCGGAGGCCGGCTACCTTTTTATGTCCGGTGAACGGGGCCGGGACCCCTCCAAAATGCCGGTGGCCCTGATCGATATTCTGGCTGCGCACCAACTGAAGGAGGCCATCCTCCTGGCGCTGCTCCGGCGGCAACAAACCGGACAGGGCGCCTACGTCAGTACCTCCCTGCTGGAGTCCGCCATTGCTTCTCTGGCCAATCAGGCCACCAACTGGCTAATGGCGGGGTTCATCCCTCAGCCCATGGGTAGCCAGCACCCCAATATCGCTCCTTACGGGGATATATTTCTGACCCGCGATAATAAAGCCCTGGTAATCGCCGCCGGTACGGAAAGGCAGTTTCAGACGCTTTGCCGCTGCCTCGAACTCCCCGGCCTGCCGACGGAGGAGCGCTTTTCCACCAATGCCCTGCGGGTGAAGAACCGGGAGGCCCTGAACGACGTCCTGAGCCGCCGGTTTCGGGAGTATACCCGCGAGGAGGCTTTGGAAGTTCTCCTCGCAGAAGAGGTGCCTGTTGGTTGCATCCGCAACATGGAGGAGGTTTTCGAACAGCCCAAAGCACAGGCGATGGTGTTGGAAGAACGGCTGCCGGGCGGAGAGCGGACCAAGAGGGTGAGGACGGTGGCTTTCCGCTTGGAGTAATCGGTATTCCCTTTTTTGATTATTGGTTAGGGATTGCTTACCTTTATAAACCATTGAGTTAACTGTAAGCACAGTAATTTAAAGGCTATGGCGGAGAAAAAATTGGATCGTTTTACAGTCGACGAATATCTGGTTCTGGAAAGCCGGTCAGAGATTAAAAACGAATACGAACAGGGTGCAATAATTGCCATGAGTGGTGGCACCTTGAATCATGGGATCATCGGCAATAATATCAATACCCTGTTGAGTAATAGCGTTCAGTCAAAAGGTGTGGATTGTGTAACAATCAACGGAGATGTCAGGATTTTTATCGAAAAGGCCGATTCATTTGTTTATCCGGATGGAATGATGATTTGCGGCGGCATACAAACCTCAGATAAGGATGAGAATTCTGTGATCAATCCGATCCTGATTATTGAGGTGCTCTCCAAGTCGACGGAAAGCTATGACAGAGGTGATAAATTTCACAAGTATTGTTCGCTGCCCTCCTTCAAAGAATATATCTTGATCGATCAATATAAACCTGTGATTGATATTCTGTACAAGGAGGACTCTTCCTATTGGAAAATGACCACCACGATCGGCCTGGACAAGAGTATCTATTTGAATTCTCTAGATTGCTTTTTGAAAATGAGTGATATATACAAGAATACGCAGGATCTGGCCCCGCCCCAATTCCGGCTTGACCTGTAAGCTGGTTCAATGGCCAACGGCCACTCCGTCAACCAGGCAACATTATCAACTAAATCGCGGCTTACATTTCGCCACTTACCTCCCGTGTTGTATCTTTCACCTCGTGAGCTTCCGAAATACATTACCACCCCTGATCGGGGCCATTGTTCTTTTGGCCCTGCCCTTCACCGCCCGTGCGACTCATATCGTCGGCGGTGAAATGAACTACACCTGCCTGGGCAACAATGAATACGAGATCACGCTGACCATTTTTCGGGACTGCTACAACGGCAACCCCAATGCCTGGTTCGACAACCCGGCCTCTATCGGCGTTTTCGACGTTCAGAACAACCTGCTGCAGGAGATCCTTGTCCCCCTGATGAACAACGATACCCTCAACCCGGTGCTCTCCAGCGAATGTCTGGTGGTGCCCCCCAACGTCTGTGTGCACACCACCACCTACCGGACAGTCATCAACCTGCCGCCAATTTCGGGAGGGTATCAGTTGGCTTATCAGCGATGTTGCCGGAACCAGACCATCGTCAACATTATTGACCCTTTGGATACGGGGGCTACCTATGGGGTTACCATCTCTGAACGGGCATTGGAAGAGTGTAACAGCAATCCCAAATTTCAGCAATGGCCGCCCATTTACATCTGCGTAAATGAACCAATAGCCTTCGACCAGTCCGCCATTGATCAGGACGGGGACTCCATCGTCTACCGTCTATGTACGCCGCTGTCAGGCGCAACGCCGGACGACCCTATGCCCCAGCCTCCGAATAATCCGCCCTATGCTCCCATCACCTGGGTCGATCCGCCCTACAACGAAAGCAATATGCTCAACGGAGTGGCGGGAGGCGTAGCGCTGGCGATCAATCCTCAAACCGGCCTGCTGACCGGCTTGCCCAATACCATCGGACAATTCGTAGTGGGCATTTGCGTGGAGGAATACCGCAACGGAGAACTGATCTCTACTACCCGGCGAGATTTTCAATACAACGTCGGCCAGTGCGGCCAGGCAGCGGCTGCCTTTACCGCCCCGGAGATCCAGTGCGGCAGCCGGTCCGTTTTTTTTGATAATCAAAGCCAGGGCGCCAACGACTTCCTTTGGGTGTTCAACGACCCCGGTAACCCGGGCGCCACTGCCAGCAGCATTAATGCAGTATACACTTTTTCCGATACCGGGCTGTATACGGTCTTGCTGATCGCTGAACCCGGACAGGTTTGTGAAGATACGGCCGTTCAGCAGGTCTATCTACAAGACAATACATTGACTGCCGCCTTCGATTATGCCTTCGTTTCCTGTTCTGATACCTTGGTGGTACAGGTGACGGACCTGAGCCAGGATTCCGTCTCCGAGCCGGTGGAATGGTTGTGGGAATTGCTGCCGGGCAGGATCACCTCTACCGATCAAAACCCCACTTTCAATATTACCGAAAGTGGAGATTATACCCTCCGGCTGGTCGTCACTGCTGCCAATGGATGCGAGCAATCCCTGGAAACATCCTTCTCGGCCAATCCTATCGAGGAACAACTTGCGGCGGATACGCTGGGGCTCTGTGCCGGGGAGTCCGCCTTTTTGAACCCGTCCTTCAACCCGGCCTATACTTATTCCTGGGCGCCGGCTGCAGGTATTCCGGACCTCACCGTTCCCAACCCTGAAGTCCAACCGCTGGAAACCACTACATACCGTGTTACGATTACCGACGGCAGCGGCTTTTGTGCGTTGGAACTGGAAACGACGGTACTCGTTCCCGAGCCGGTCACCGCTCAGGCTCCGGAAGATACCGTCATTTGTATCCGGGAATTCGTGCTGCAGGGGCAGAGCAATACGGGACTTTCCTTCCTGTGGTCCAGCGATCCCGAATTTGTAGCATTACTGTCCAGTTCCATATCGGCCGTGGCTACCCCTATGGGGCCGGAAACCTATTATTTCCTTGCCAGGGATACCTTTGGCTGCACGGCTATCGACAGTGTGCAAGTGACGGGCAATGGCATCGATGTTATTACAACTACCGAGCGGGCCGTTTGCCCGGGAGATCTTGGCGCGGTGGCGGCCATCAACCTCGACCCGGCGGATACCCTCAGTTTCAGCTGGTCGCCTGCCAGCCTTATCCTGGCGGGGCAAAACTCGGCGACGGCACTGATCCGGTTGACGGAGCCCGGGCGGTATCCGTTTTATGTGTCCATTGAAAACCAGCACGGTTGCATGCTTCAGGATAGCACGACATTGACCCTGATCGATACGTCCAGCCAGCTCCAGTTCCTTATGGACCAGCAGTGCGGGGGCTATACCGTGCAGTTTTCCAGCAGCAGTATCAACGCTCCCTTTTATCAGTGGAACTTTGGAGACCCCGCTCAGCCTGGAGCATCAGCACAGGGTGCTTCTGTAACTTATACCTATCCCGGCCCGGGCGCCTACCCCGTGATGGTCACCCTGAGTAGTTTCATTGAATGCCCGGACACCTTGATCCGGGAGGTGGTGGTAAATGAGCCGTCTATCATTCCCGCCTTTACCTGGGATGTGGTAGCGTGTTCAGATTCCGTTACCGTGCAGTTTACAGATCAGTCGGTCAACAATCAGAGCTCTATCATCGCCTGGGATTGGGACTTCGGCGGGGGGCGTTCGGCTTCCGTGCCGAATCCTCAGTTAACCCTCGGCACTTCGGAAACCCTGGAAGTTCAGTTGGCCATCACTTCCGACGACGGCTGCCGCGATACCCTGCGCCGTCAGGTGCCGGTGGAGGTCTTTCAGCTGGGGCTTCCGGATAGCCTCACAGCTTGCCCCGGGCAGCCGGCAGCTTTAAACCCCACGCCTGTGCCCGGGTTGAATTACCTGTGGTCACCTGCCGGGCTTTTCGATGATCCTACCCAGCCGAGCCCGGTTGTCCTGCTGGAGAGCAGCCAACTTTTTTCGGTGACGGCGACCGATGATTCAGGGTTGTGCCGGCTGGAGGGAACGATCCAGGCAGTAGTGCCGCCCCCGATTGAATATGTCCTGCCTCAGGATACCCAATCCTGTGAACAGGATTTTCTATTGTATGTGGAAAGTGAGCAGGCTGTGGACTTTACCTGGTTCGCGGATCCCGGTTTTTCGAATGTAATAGCGACAACCCAGGAAACCGTGGTTCAACCTGGGGTAGGAAGTACTTATTATATTCAGCTGACAGATGAATTGGGGTGCATGGTGGCTGACAGCGTATCGGTGAGTAGCCGGCGGATCCTCATTTTCCTGGATGAGGCCACCGGATTATGCCAGGGAGATACCGTCCAGTTGCAAGTAGTAAACCTTACCGGGGAGCCGCTGAGTTACTCCTGGTCGCCGGTTTCCACTATTGTCTCAGGCGGGAATACAGCTGAACCGCTGGTAAGCCCTCAGCAAGACCAGGTATTTACCGTTCAGGTGATGGATGAGTTTGGCTGTGCGCTTACGGAGACGACGCGGGTTACAGTCTCTGAGCAGGTCCCCCCGCTGACTGCCATGGCCGAACCGGATACCCTTTTCGGGCCGGGCCTGGTGCAACTGGAGGCTACGCTCGACCCCGATTATTCTTATTTCTGGCAGCCGGCAGCCGGTTTAAACAACATCAGCATTTACAACCCTACTATTCGGGTTGACAGCACCGTAGTGCTCACCGTTGAAGTAACCGATAAGGAAGGGTGTCGTAATGCGGTGGAACTCAGGGTAGTGGTATTGTCCGAATGCCGGGAGCCTTTTATTTTTGTACCCAATGCTTTCACGCCCAACGGCGACAACCTAAACGACCTGCTGTTCGTGGAAGGCAATACCATCGATGAATTGTATTTTGCCATCTACAACCGCTGGGGAGAAAAGGTATTCGAAACGGATGACCAGTCCATTGGCTGGGATGGGACCTACAAGGGGAAGGAACTGTCGCCCGATGCTTTCGGCTATTACCTGGAGGCGCGTTGTTTTAATGGAGATACGTATTTTAAGAAAGGAAATATATCCCTTATTCGTTGATAGTATATGGACTGAATTAGCAAATATCTGAATATCAAGGGTTTAACCCCGGTTTCCCGGTTCACTTTTTGTGTCCGGGTACTATAAACAATATTAATCACCTGATAAAAAACGGAAGTATGAAGAAGATCCTACTGATCCTGGGCCTGGCGCTGGCCGTACAACTATCGGCGCAGTATGAGTTCACTACCAAGTACAATATCGAGTGTACTTCGGTTAAAAACCAGCAACGTACCGGCACTTGCTGGAGCTTTTCAACGGCCTCTTTCCTGGAATCGGAGTTGATGCGCCTGGGCAAGGCAGAGGCCGACCTTTCAGAGATGTACATGGTGCGCACCATTTACCTGGACAAGGCGCGCAACTACATCCTCCGACAGGGCAAAGCCAACTTCAGCCAGGGAGGGCTCAACCACGATGTGATCCGCGCCCTTCAAATGGGTGGAGCCGTGCCCGAATCCGTTTATTCCGGGCTGCTGCCGGGCGATGAGTACCACGACCACAGCGAAATGGAATCCGCCATGAAAGGCATGCTGGACGGCCTCCTGAACCGCAAGAGGCTGAGCAACCGCTGGCTGGGCGCTATCGACTGCATCCTCGACAACTATATGGGCGAGGCGCCGGAAACCTTCACCTATCAGGGGAAATCCTATACGCCCCAATCCTATGCCAAAAGCCTGGGCATTGAGGCTGGGGATTACGTGACCCTGACCTCTTTCTCCCACCACCCGTTCTACGAAACCTTCATTCTGGAGATCCCGGACAACTACTCCAACGGCTCCTATTACAACTTGCCGCTGGATGAGCTGCAGGCCATTGTCGACAACGCACTGGCCACCGGCTATACCGTCGCCTGGGATGGCGATGTGGGAGAGAAAGGCTTCAGCGCCGGTAAAGGCCTTGCGATTATGCCGGTGAATCCGGATGCCGACGGCCTGTTCAATAAGCCGGTAGAGGAACTGGACGTTACTCAGGAACTACGCCAGGATGGTTTCGAAAGTTACGCCACCACTGACGACCACCTCATGCACCTCACCGGGCTGGCCGTTGACCAGAACGGAACGAAGTACTACCTGACCAAAAATTCGTGGGGAGAGGTCAGCCCCTATAAGGGCTTCCTCTATATGTCCAACGCTTACTTCCGCATGAAGACGGTAGGCATTATGGTGCATAAGGACGCCATCCCGAAGGATATCGCGGCGAAGTTGTCGCTATAGTCCTCCTTTCAGCGCCCAATTTTCCATTGGGCGCTGAATTACTGGGGTGCGGCGTTTTAATTATACCATTTCGGGATAAACGTGTCACTTTCCCATCGAAAGCTTGACCAGGCCTTTTGTTCAGGTGGGAACGTACCCCTGGCATGGCTCCAAGCTGTAATAAGGGATCTCCCTACCGCAACAAACCCACCTCCCCCTGCCGCACTTCCACAACCCCATCGTACCGTTCCAGCCGGATCAGGTAGAAGTACACCTCTGAGGGCTGCGGTTTCCCTTTGAACGTCCCATCCCAGCCGTTGAACGCTTCCGGATCGGCGGTATTTCCGTCAAAAACCAGCTGTCCCCACCGGTTGAAGACTCTGAATTCAATCAGGCGCCGGATGTTGCCGCTCATGACATAGGTGAAACGGTCATTATACCCATCCCCATTGGGCGTGAAAGCGTTAGGTACTTCGATGGCAGGCGGGTCTACATTGAAGGACAGGCTGGCCGAATCGCGGCAACCGGATACCGGGTTTTCGGCAAAAACGGTATAGACGGACGGATCGGCGATCAGAACATCCTCATAATCGAACAAGCCGGCGCCCTCCTGGATGATGTCCTGGTTGAGGGTCCACATGAAGTTGAGAGGAGGCTGTTGATTGGCCAGGGCGGTGAGGGAAAGGATATCGCCCTGACGGGGGGCGCCCAGGCCCGGTAAACTGGCTTCCAGATCTATATCCAGGGCGGGCCGGACGTCTACGTCCAGGGTTGCAATCAGGGTGTCGCAACCGCCGCCGCTGATGTAGGTGAGGGTATAGGTAACGGGGTTTGTCGGGCCGAAGGCCACTGAAGGGCCGGTACGGGCGCTGCCATCCGAGCCTTGCCACAGGAACTGATCCTGAGAAGTGCCTCCGGTGACGGCGGCGAAAAGTAGTATGCTGTCTCCGGCACAGATGGCGGTATCCTGGGGGGTTAGGGTGATGAGGGGTGGTTCGATGACGTTGAGCAGGATCTCTGCCGTGTCCCTACATCCCCGGTTGGTGGTGAGGCGCTGGTACAGGATGGTGTCCTGGGTGCGGATGACGATATTCCAGAGACTGTCCGCCGTTTCGAAACCTACGGAGGGCACCCACAAGTGGCGGATATCGGGATAACTCGACGGATCATACACAGGAGATGTCAGCAGTACGCTCTCCCCCTGACAGTAGGCTTCTTTTTCCGGTTCGGCAGTAATGGACAATGCAGGCAGGGAGTCAACGCGAATGAACACCGAGTCTTTGACCGTACAGGCTCCCAGGGTATAAGTGGCGTAGTATGTGGTGGTTATTTCCGGTATTGCCATGACTTCCAGCCCGGCCGTATCGCTGAGGCTGCCGTCAGCGGGCGACCATAGCAGTCCTTCGCTGGTGCCGGTTGTAGTACCGGCAGACAGGCCTACCGCTGTGCCGAGGCAGACCTCCAGGGTATCCGGGTTGTAAATGTGCACGTCGGCGGGCAGAACGGTGATGTTTACCTCGGCGGTATCTGCACAGGCCCCATTGGCAGCGGTGCCGATGAGTTGGTAGGTAGTGGAAGTTTCCGGGAAAGCCAGCGGGCCGGCGATCGTACTGCTATTCAGCCCATTGGAGGGCGTCCACTGAAACACGGTAGTGGTGCTGTCCGGAGAGATCATTTCCGCCAGCTGAATGCCATAATTTTCACAAATGGTAGTATCCGCAGCGACCGAGGGGAAGTCGAACGCTGCCACATCGATGGATACGGAATCCTGAACGATACAGCCGGTGATGTTAATGGTGGCCACATAGGTGGTGCTTTCCTGCGGAACGGCCATGGGGTTTTCACTACTGGGCTCATTGAGGCCGATGGCAGGCGCCCAATGTAGCCCTGTGCCGCCCACATTATTGGCCGCTACCAACGGCACCGTATCGCCCCGGCAGATCACTGTCGGGGCGAGGGCTTCCACATCGAGAACAGGAACGATGCGTTTCAGGAAAATGGAGTCGTACGCTACGCAAGGGCCCAGTACGCCTTCCACAGTTACCCATTGGCCGGCTTGCGGATCGGCAACCGGATCGGGAACAGTAGGGTTGTCGAAAATACCCGGGGGCGACCAGAAGTAGGAGCTTGCCCCGGTGGCATGCAGGTTTACGAGATTGTCCTGGCAAATGAAAGCAGTATCCTGTCCGCCGTTGATCTCTACTCTGAGGGCATCATGGAGGGTTATCTCCAGTTGGCTGTAGACGACTTCGCCGCAACCGAAGTTGTTGGCCAGCAGAATAGTAATGGTTTCCATGGGCTCAGTTAGCAGGTCGGACAGCACGATTATGGGAAAGCTCAACTGGGTGGTTCCTGGGGGGAAAGCCACAATAGATGGGATGTCGAGGAGATAGTCTTCATTTCGTATAGCCGTTCCGCCCACTTCGGCCTTGTAGTAAAGAGTGTCCTCGGAAGGCGCCGACAAGGAGATGATGATTTCATCCGGCAGAGTGGTGCAATCTTCCACCAGATACTCTATTCCTGAATTGAAATTAACCGACAGCTTCGGGGTGCCTCCCCCAAGTTCAGCAATAAAAACCCCGGAATCAAAGCCGACGTCTCCGCGGTCGGCAATGGCAAGTTTGAGATGGTAGGTATTGCAGGGGTTAACATCGGCACGGGCGGTAAGTGATTTTTTAATGCCCATGAAGTCAGAGGTCAGCCCATCGTACTCAGTGGCTACGCCTCCGTTGTTATTGCGGTAGTATTGCCAGTTGTCCAGTTGGTTGACGCTGTTGATCTCTACCGGCGTGTTACTGCCGTTGGGCAGTACGGCTATATTGAGTTGGTTGTTAATGGCGGGATCTCCCGGAATTCCGGGCCCGGAAATGAAAAATGCAAAGATATCGTTGAATTCCTGGCCCACATACTCCTGATATTCATCGGAACCGAAAATATATTCGAAGGTGAGTTCATTGGTGAGCGCAAATACATCCAGCTCTACGATACAGGCGTTTTCAGAAAGAAAGTTGTTGCCGCCTTGTTGAGACAGGTAGTCCAGGTCGGGGTCTCCCGGGGCGCCATTATCGGCGAAGGGGTTTCCTTGTCCGGGGTCATCGTTGGGGCCAACTGCCCAGGCCAGGCTGCCGGTAGTGAGCAGCAGGCCGCGATCCAGCCCCAGCCCGGAGGAGGGAATGGACTCGAAGGTGCCGTAGGAACTCTGTGGGCAGTTGATATTGGCGATATTAACAATAGTCGCCGGAGTAGATACAAAATCGATGATCTGCTGGTTGGAAAGTATGCTGTCGACGGTGATCGGTTGCGGCGCCTCACAGTTGTTGGAACACTGCCAGCGTCCTCTGAAACCTTCAAACTCCGCCTGGTTATCGGAAGTAAAGCGGACGCTCAGACAGCCGCTGCTGGCCTGCACCTGATAGCAGACTCCACCGCCCCCGTCGTCTTCAAAATTAAAACTTCCTACCTGCCCGATGATGTTGGCCGGGCTGGGCTGGGCTCCGTCGAAAAAGGTAAGCTGGTCAGTTACGCCGAACATGCCCTGCGGTTCGATGAAATAGTACTCCAGGGAGAAAAGGATACAATCGTGGGGCTGATCCGGACAGATGGTGAAAGTGTAGTTTTCATTGCTGGAATAATCACCATCCGGCCCGCCGGTATCGTAAAGTACACCAGAGCAGGCCGTCGTGCTGCCTTCATCGATGGTATAATCGGGTTGTTTTTCTTCTATACACAATTGAAAAGCCCCCCAATTGGGCGTGGCGGAAGAGGAATAGTCGTTGATGCGCAGAAAATAGGTGATATTGGGAGTGAGCCCATCTACCTGAAGCACTATTTCGTCCGCTCCGGGTTCAGCGGAAGCGCAGGCTAGTTGCGCCATTCCGTTTGCTGAGCAATCCCCCCGGTAGAGGGCAACCTGCGGATTGACAATGGAGGGCCCGGCACCGGAGGCTATGCCCTGCACCCGGATGGAATAATTAAAAATGGTATTGCTGGACGTAAAGGAAAACCAAACGTCTCGTTCCACATTGCCGCCGTTGAAACACCCGGGAATGTTGTCGGCGCCAATATCCGAGGCAGTGGCCCCGACATTAGAGAAAAATGCGGAGTCCGGGCAGGAAGGAGCAATGCCCAGATGGATCAGGCCGCTGCAATCGTCATTCACTGGCTGTGCCAGGGCCACGGCCGGCAGGCAGGCCAGCAGAAGGAGTTGCTTGAAGAATTTATACATAAGGTTCCAGGATATTTCAGGTGCAGGAGTGCCTGGGCGATAACAGCCTAACCTATCGCTTGCACTCTTCCAGGCTATTCCGAATTTCTTTCAGCGGAACATAACCATGGTCATTACCCCAGGCCTGGTTGATGTAATTGATGACGTTGGCAATCTCAAATTCGCTCAGTTCGGGGATACCGGCCATGGGGTTCTGGTAGGTTTTACCGTTGACGACTATCGGCCCTTCCATGCCATAGCGGATGATACAGGCCAGCTGCTCCTGGTTTTGGGCAACGTAATCGGACTGGGCCAGGGGGGGGATGTTGCCTGCCAGGCCACTGCCGTCATCCATATGGCAATTGGCGCAGAAGTTCAGGTAGAGGATCTCGCCCTGTCGATGGGGTTTGCTTTCGCAGGTGAAGAGGAAAAAGGATAACGAAAAAAGGATTAACACTATTTTAGATCTCATCGAGCAGCGTTTCAATATCTTCAATAAATTTTTTCACGGCAAGGCTATCCGTTCCCTGACAATAGGCGCGGATGTGCCGCTGGGGATCGACCAGCACAAAACGGCCACTGTGGTCGAAACCGGCTGGCAGGGTAGGGTCTTCAATGACGACGTTGAAATAATCATCGGCTATTTCGTAGAGCTCGTCTTTATTTCCGGTGACAAAGAACCATTTATCGGAACGCACACCCAGGTTGCGGGCATACTGAGCAAGGCGGGCGACGGAGTCCCTCCGGGGGTCGATGGTGTGGGAAAGCAGCAGCAGTTTGGTACTGTCCTGAAAACGCTCGTAAATGGTAAGCATATTTCTGGCCATGACCGGACAGATCGTAGGGCAGGAGGTAAAGAAAAAATCCGCCACATAGGCCTTGCCGGCAAAGGTGGCGTTAGTGACCAGGTTGCTGTCCTGCCCGATGAAGGAAAAATCCGGGATCTGTTCATACACCATTACTCCGTTCTCATTGTGTGCTTTACTGAGAATGGGCAGGCTTCTATCAGGCTGCCGGCAGCCTGATAAAAGGAGAATTACAAGAAACAGGGGCATTAACCCTTTCATTTTTTCTTTTGGTTCGTTTGTGGTGTTCATGTCCGGTAGAATAAGCAAACCAACGGATGATCATCAAGTACCGGCAACACCTTACTAATAGGTCTTCGTCATATCTTCGTCTACTACCAGGATAAAATCGGCTTTTCCCTGGTTTTCCTCATCGAGCCTCTCCAGTTCCGGTTGTTCTACGGTTGTTATGGTCAGGATGCTGGCATTCGGAGCATATTGACGCAGGTACCAGATGATGCCTTCAAAGTTATCGGAATGGTAGGAACCGTTAAAATGAATAAATGTTTGGCCGCTTTCCCAGTGGCGGCTGATGAAATGGGCCATTGTAGCATCCTTGGACGCCTGAGCTTTGGGAAAGTTCTCCGGATTTGCTCCCCCGTGCCCGGCCATCATTTCCATCATGCCTTTATATCCGGGCAGGTCGATATC
This sequence comes from Lewinellaceae bacterium, assembly GCA_020636405.1. Classification (GTDB taxonomy): domain Bacteria; phylum Bacteroidota; class Bacteroidia; order Chitinophagales; family Saprospiraceae; genus JACJXW01. The sequence continues at coordinate 3,316,008 of JACJXW010000004.1, forward strand.
GAAAGGGAAGGGGAGGGGGGCAATAAATTTTTTGGCTTCTGCGGAAAGGCTGTCGAGGCCCTCGAAGCCTGACCGGGAGACTAGGCTGGCGTAGCGGCGGGGTATGTTGGTAGCAATGAACCCGATCCCCTTTTCCCGTGCCAGTTCGAGAAGCGGCTTGTAATCGGATTTGTAGTTTTTCCAGAGCCGGGCTTCTTCCTCAAAGGCTTTTGCGGTGATCGTCCCCGCAAAATATTCGTCGATCAGGAGCTGGTTGTCGGCCTCGAACATCTCAGCTCCAAGCACCAGGGATTCACCTTTCTCCTCGTGCAGGCTTCTGGCCAGTTCCAGTTGCAGCCAATGGGCGATGGGATTGTCGTGCAGCTCTCCGAAAAACACAATATCAGCATTCGAAGCGGCGGCATGCAGTTTCTTGTATTTTACGGCTTTGCCATCCTTGGTGAACAGTTGATAGGCGGGTTTGTCTTGTGCCATGAAGGATTGCGCTATAAAAAGCAGGGAAAAGAGGAAAATGATGCGGTTCATGAAAAGGAACTTTGGTTGGGCCTGAAATTACTTCTTCCTCAGCCTTTTCCCAAAAAACGCCCGGAAAAATGAAGGCCATCGCCGTTTTTCGGGATGGCCTTTCTGCGCCAGGCTTTTTTCTCGGAGCGGCGCTTCTTTTCCTGTATCCGCTTTTCAGGCTCGGCGGCCAGTTGCCGGACGGGTTTCCGCTTTTTGCGCGGTTGCAGTGCTCTGGTGATCAGGCCTTCGAATTGCTTCTGGGCGGCTCTCTTATTCATCAACTGGGACCGCCGGTTGCCGGCGCCGACAATGAGCAACCCCTCTTTGCTGATGCGGTTTCCCAATTCCTCCCGGACCCTCTGTTTTTCGGCCTCGCTGAGCACCTGGGAATGATCTACATCAAAGAGAAGCTCCACTTTAGTCTCTACCTTGTTAACATGCTGCCCGCCGCTGCCTGAACTGCGCATAGCCCTGTACCGCACTTCTTTTTCCAATGCTTTGAAATCCATGGTTCTTTTGATTTTCGCTTGTCCAACGCAACCAGGCGCATAATAGTTCAATGAGATGCGTACCTTGGAGAGAAGGAACAAAGCATATCTTTATTCACTATATTTTGCCTTTTTCCGGCAACCAAATGGGCGCTCTCTTGTTTATTTTCAAAAATTACTGAAAATTTGGAACGCTCCTAACCTCACCGTTCAAAAATAGAAAAAGATGTACACCAAGCGCGCTATTTTATGGTTTCGGCTGGATCTCAGGCTTCATGACAATGAAGCCCTGCACGAAGCTTTAAATAGTGCCGACGAAGTCATCCCGGTTTATGTTTTTGATGAACGCACTTTTTTGGGCAATACCCATTTTTTCGGTTTTCCGAAAACGGGAAAATACCGGGCGAAGTTCATCATTGAAAGTGTGGCGGCGCTCAGGCAATCACTGCAGGAATTGGGTAGCAACCTCATCGTACGGGTGGGCAAACCAGAAGAAGAGGTTTTTGAGATCGCTAAAAAAGCGCGTACCAGCTGGGTTTTCTGCAACCGGGAACGGACGGAAGAAGAGGCCAGGGTGCAGGATGCCCTGGAGAAAAATCTTTGGTCTGTTGGGCAAGAGATGCGTTATTCCCGCGGCAAGTTGCTCTATTATACCTCAGACCTTCCTTTCCCCATTCAGCATACTCCGGATACATTCACGCAGTTCAGAAAAGAAGTGGAGCGCTATGTTCCGGTGCGTAGCCCGCTGCCGGCTCCGGAAAAGCTTCCTCCAATTACGGTGGCGCTGGAGCCTGGCGATTTACCAGGGCTTCCCAGGCTGGGGCACGAGGCGTTCACCCCCGACCCCAGGAGTGCCGCCGTTTTTCAAGGTGGTGAGCAGGAGGGGCTCCGGCGGCTGCATTACTATCTCTGGGAGGAAGGCCTGATCGATGAATTCAGGGAAACGCGGGACATGCTTCTTGGCCCTGACTATAGCACCCGGCTGTCTCCGTGGCTGGCCCAGGGTTGTCTTTCTCCCAAAATGGTTTATTATGAACTTCGGAAGTATGAGGAACAATACGGAAGGAATAAATCCACCTATGATCTTTTCTATTACCTGATGCTCCGCGATTTTCTTCGGTTCATGGCAAAGAAGCACTGCAATCAGATCTTCCTGAAGGCAGGGCCAGCCAACAATGCGGATCCCTGCTGGCGAAACGACACGGCCTTGCTTCAGCAATGGATCGATGGCCGCACAGGCGTACCGTTCATCGACGCCAATATGCGCGAGATCAGCCTAACGGGTTATATGTCGAACCGTGGACGGCAAAATGTAGCCAGCTTTTTAGTTAATGACCTGGGGGTTAATTGGCAGATGGGAGCCGAATATTTCGAATCGGTGCTGGTCGATTACGACGTGGCCAGCAACTGGGGCAACTGGAATGCAATAGCCGGAGTGGGCAGCGATCCACGGGAAAACCGCAACTTCAATATCCTTTCCCAGGCCAGAGCCTATGACCCCAAAGGAGAATATGTGAAACACTGGCTTCCCGAACTGCGGGGATTACCCCCCGAAAAGGTCCACCAACCGGACCAGCTTTCCTCCTCCGAACAGGAGGAACTCCATCTGCGCATCGGAGACGATTACCCCCGCGCCATGGTCAGTACTGAAAAGTGGAGCAGTTGAGTTTTTGCCGGCTTACTCACCATTGGGCGGTTTCTGCCGGATGCGGGAACCGGCCAGCTTTTCCTATTTCCCGCTTATGATTGTCAGCAACTCCTTCACCTTCCTGGCCTTGGCCTTGGCATTGGCAAGATCCTCATCCACTATGGTCACATGCCCCATTTTGCGGAAGGGTTTGGTGATGGCCTTGCCATAGAGGTGAATATGTACTCCTTCGATGGCCAGGCATTCTTCGAGCCCCTGGTAAATTGCAGGGCCGGTGTACCCTTCGGCGCCCAGCAGGTTCACCATTACCGAAGGGGCTTTCATCCGGGTGCTGCCGAGGGGGAAGTTGAGGACGGCGCGCAGTTGTTGTTCAAATTGGGAGGTGTAGCAGCTGTCGATGGTGTGGTGGCCGCTGTTGTGTGTCCGCGGAGCTACTTCATTGACCAGCAATTGGCCTTCCTTGTCGAGAAAGAGTTCTACCGCGAGCAGCCCGCAAATATCGTAAGCAACAGTAACTTCAGTAGCCAGCGCTTCGGCCTTGGCCTCCAGTTCCGGAGAAATGGCGGCCGGGCAGAAGAGGAATTCTACAAGGTTAGCCTCGGGGTTGAATTCCATTTCCACAGCCGGAAAGGCTTTCGTTTCCCCCCGGGCATTGCGGGCAACGATCACAGCCAGTTCCTTGTCTATGTCTACCTGTTTTTCGATCAGGCAGGCGCCAGGTAACAGGCCTGCCAGTTTTTCGGCGCTGCGAATGACGCTCACTCCCCGGCCGTCATAGCCTGCGGTCCTTGTCTTCTGGACAAAAGGGAAAGTGAGCTCCCCTTTTTCCGCCGCCTGCCTTACTGCCTGTTCATTTTCGAATAACCGGAAAGGAGCCGTAGGGATGCCTTTTTTCTGGTAGAATAATTTCTGAGCACCCTTGTCTTTAATAATGTCCAGTTGGAAAGGGGAGGGGTGGACCGTCACTCCTTCCTTTTCCAGCCGGCGAAGCGCTTCGGTGTTGACGTGCTCGATCTCGATGGTCAGTACATTGAGCTGGCGGCCGAACTGGTATACATCGTCGTAATCTTTAAAGTTGCCTTCTGTGAAAAAAGGCGTTACCCTTCCGGCAGGGAAATCTTTACTGCTGTCCAGGACATAGAGCGGCAGGTGCCAGTTACCGGCGGCCAGGGCCAGCATTTTGCCCAATTGGCCGCCGCCGAGGACGCCAAGTTTGAAATCGGGATGGAGCGGTGAAGGAGTAGCGTTCATTTTTAACCTTTTTCAATCCTTTTTCTGGTTCTTTGACAAATCCTGTGTTCCAGAGGCAGTGTTTCAGGCGGAACCCCTTGCTCCTGAAGCGCACTGTCCACAGGATTTGTCAAAGGAGGTTTTTCCTTTGCGCCCGCAAAGCTAGTGAAAAAGTTTGCAGGCTTAAAATGGGATGTCTATTTTCACGATCCATTAAAGCAAGGAGCATGAAAAGCATTCTCATTAAAGGGGCACATATCGTCAACCGGGGAAAGATTGTCCCGGCAGACGTCCTGGTTAAGAACGGATTCATTGATCGCATTGGCCCGGTAATAGACGTACCGGCCGACGTGGAGATCAAGGCGGAGGGCCAATACCTCATTCCCGGCATCATCGACGACCAGGTGCATTTCCGGGAGCCGGGCCTCACCCACAAGGCTAATCTGTACACGGAACCCCGGGCGGCGGTAGCGGGGGGCGTAACTTCTTACATGGAAATGCCGAATACCAAACCGCCGGCCCTCACCCAGGAGCTGTTGCAGCAGAAGTACGACATCGCGGCCATCAATTCCCTGGCCAACTACTCCTTCTTTATGGGGGCTTCCAACGACAACCTGGAGGAGGTGCTGAGAACCAACCCGCAGACAGTCTGCGGGATCAAGGTTTTCATGGGGTCCAGCACCGGCAATATGCTGGTCGATGATGAGCGTACCCTGGAGGGCTTGTTCTCCCAGGTGCCGATGCTGATCGCAACGCATTGCGAAGACGAGTCCACCATCCGCGCCAACGAACAAGCCTATCGGAAAAAATACGGAGAGGACATACCTGTAAAGTACCATCCGGAGATCCGCAGCGTGGAAGGCTGTTACAAATCCTCTTCTCTGGCAGTCGAGCTGGCGCAACGCCACAATACCCGCCTGCACATCCTGCACATTTCCACGGCAAAGGAGCTGGAGCTCTTTCGCAACGACATCCCTCTCGAAGAAAAACGCATCACTTCTGAGGTTTGCGTCCATCACCTGTATTTCAACAGCAGCCACTATGAGTCTCTGGGCACTCAGGTCAAGTGTAACCCCGCCATCAAATCAGCGGAGCACCAGTCCGCCCTTTTCCCCGCTCTGCTGGACAACCGCCTCGACATCATCGCTACTGACCACGCGCCCCATACCTGGGAAGAAAAGCAAAACAGCTACTTCCAGGCACCTTCGGGGGTGCCGCTGGTACAGCACAGCCTGAACGTCATGCTGGAATTCTACCATCAGGGAAAGATCAGCCTGGAGCGAATTGTCGAAAAAATGTGCCACGCACCGGCTACTTGTTTTCGCGTGGAAAAGCGGGGTTTTATTGAGGAAGGTTACTGGGCAGACCTGGTTCTTGTAAACATCGATGCACTCTGGCAGGTGAATAAGGGCAATATTTACTACAAATGCGGGTGGTCGCCCTTTGAGGGGCATACGTTTCAGGGCAGAGTGGAAAGTACCATTGTCAGCGGGCATTTGGCCTATCACCAGGGAAAGTTCGATGAAGGGAAAAAGGGGGAGCGGTTGAGCTTTTCAGAATAAGGCGAAACGGCCCAAATCTTATATTCATTCACTTAGCCCTTGGTGAGCCCGTATGGTCAAACCGTTTTTTTAACCTCTGGTCTATCACAACCAGCAGGATATAACCGAAGGATAAAGAAAGCAGAATGCTCAGCGCCTGCACCGGCAGCCCGGCCAGGGTGTCGACGAAAGCCTGAACAGCAGGAATCTGGCTGGCGCCATCGGGGGCGGTAGTTTCCACAAAATTGTAAACCAGTGCAAAGTAAGCCAGCAGAAAAGCCCCGGCCAATCCGCCGAGCACTTTCTGCCACAGGGGGCTGATCAGCGGCCTTATATCCAGCTTGTGGTAAAGTTCCGGCAGCCGGTCCATAACATTGCGGGCGAACCGGAGCGACGGTTGCTCGAGCTCCTGCTGTTGCAACTGCTTATGGAGTTTATGCCGCCGCGCCCATTCCCGCTTAAACTCCGGGTCTTCGGCAAGTAGTTTCTCCACCGCTCCGGCTTCTTCCGGAGAACATTCTCCGTCGAGGTATTTCCAAAGCAATTCTTCGTGGTTCATAATAGGTCCGCTATTTCAGTTTCCAATTGATTTGATAACTCTATTTTCAGCGCCTCCCGCAGGCGATGCAGTTTGGTCTTGGCGTTGGTGAGGGTCAATCCCAGGATATCCGCCACTTCTTTTATGGGTTTTTCGTGTAAATAAAATAACGTGATCAGCGCTGCGTCGATTGGCTTCAACCGGTTGATAGCCGATTGGAGCTGGCTGTTCAGGTCCTGGTTGTAAAGTTCTTCAGCCGGGCTGTCTACGTTGTTGTCGGCCAGTTGGATGAACGACTCATCGTCGTCGATCGAAGAGATGGGCAACTGTTTGCGCCTCGCCCGGTCCAGGGCCGTCCGGTAAGCCACGGTGTACAACCAGGTGCTGAATTTGGACTTCTGCTCAAAGGTGTTCAAAGTGCGGTATACTTTGATGAATACATCCTGTGCGGCTTCTTCGGCATCTTCTCTCGACCTCAATACTCTCATTGTAATGGTGAACACATAATCCTGGTAGCGCTCGACCAACCGCTGGAAAGCAGGACGGCTGCCATTGAGGCAGGATTCTACCAGTTTAATGTCGTCATCCATTTGATGTATTCGTACTTTTTACAGCCTTTTTGCAAAAACGCATTCCGGAGAATCGGCATCTCTACAAAAAAATCCGTTTTCTAGGACGCCTTCAGCTGGAAATAGGTTACAGTTGTTGTGCTCAATTTACGAAATGCTGTTCAAATCAGATAAACGGACTTCACCTGCCAGGTTTTCGATGGATATGGAGTTTCAAAATCCGGAAGGATGAAAAAGATCTCCTGTTTTGTAACCTCCCCTCGTTTCCTTTGCGTCATAGGCCTTGAACGGATAAATTCAAATCAGAAAATACAAGATCATGCAAGGTATAGAAATGTTGATTCCGATTCTTGCTGTCGCCGGGTTCTGGGCGGCTGTTATCATTTGGGTATACATGTTTTTCTCTTCCCGTCATCGCGAGCGTATGGCTTTGATCGACAACCGGATGGACGCCAAGGTCTTCTCTCAGGAAAGCAACAGGGAGAATGCGCTCAAGACAGGTGTCGTGGCTATTATGGCCGGCATTGGCGTCTTTATTGCCTATCTGCTCGACAAGTCCGGGCTTCCTGGAGTAGTGGCTTATTTTACGGTCATTCTGATCTTTAGTGGAGCTGGGTTAGTTGGCTTTTACTACCTGATGAAGGGAAAGGAAGAAAGAGAAGGAGAGGTATAACGCCAAGCACATAAAATCCATTTGATGTAAAGGGAGCCTGCTCCGAAGTATTTCGGGCGGGCTTCTGTTTTTTACAGTTTATGCAACAGTCCGTAGACCGCAACAGCCGTCGCCATAGCGACGTTCATCGACGTATTTACCCCGTACATGGGAATGTGGATGCTGGCCTGACAAAGCTCCAGAAGCTCTTCCGAAACACCGTCCTTTTCATTGCCGATCACCAGGACGCAGGGCGATTGAGGCTGGTATTCGGTATAAGGGATACTGTTTTCAGTGATCTCCAGGGCGACCAGGGTTTGCTGTTGGGCAAGTGCCCGGGCTTCGCTGATGTCTATGGCCTGGTGAGGGACGTATGCCATCGCCGCCCGGGATACCCGCCTGATGATCTTGCTTTCAAACAACCCGGCCTCTCCCAGCGCCCAGAGGTGCTGCAGGCGGGCGGCATCAGCCAGCCGGAACAGCGCGCCCAGATTGCGGGTATCCTCTACGTGGTCGAGCAGCAGGCTTAAAGGATGCCGTTTTTCCAGAACTTCCCTGATGTAGTTGTCCATTTCCCGGGGGCGTTCATCCCGAAAATCTAATTGCCTTTTTTCCATGGGACAAAGATAAGGGTTTGTTTGGAGGCCGTTTTAAAACAAACTGCCTGCTCCTAAAAATACTAGGAGCAGGCAGCACAATCAAATGCGATGAATTAGCCTTTATAATATGCTGGTTTTTTGGTAAAAAATCAATACCTCCTAAAAATTAGGGCATTTTACAGATGTCCGCCAGTGAGCAGGTTGCGTATAAATGAAGGACAATTCGAAAGCACCCCGTGAGTTGTTGGCCGAAGCCAGCAGGGAAGTGGTGATGTCATAGCTAATCCCGAAATTCCAGCGTTCCATTTCCAGAATGGCGGTGGCGACAACAGCGTCCATGGCCATTCCACTCTCCAACTCATTGGAGAGGTGGGCCCAGGCGCCGGCCCGAATAGCTACCTCTTTCCACTCGCGGTTCGTATAACGGAAGTTGCCCCCGACGGTAGTACTGAAATGCGTATTCTGTCCCATCACAGCTACGGCCGGCAGCAGGCTCAGCTCCCGGGTAAAGGGGATCTCTCCGCCGGCGTGGGCCGTCCAGCGGGTATGGAGGTTGTCCGCGCTGTCTTCCAGGAAGGAGACGTTAGGGCTGTTGAGGTGATGGAGGGCCCCGCCGGCATAGAGGCTCAGGTGATCGTCGAAAAGAACATACCAGAGCAGCCCGGCATTGAAATCCAGGTACAGGTCTGTTGTTTGCTTATCGAAGTTTTCTCCCGAGGGTGTATTGGCATCGATAAACCCGCCATCCGTATTGAACTGTTCGCTGAACCACAGCCTTTGCCAGTTTAGGCCATGCTGGCCAAAACCGACCTGAGCTCCAGCGATGAGATACTGGTCGTAGGTAGCGTAACGGCTTCCCCCCAATTGTTTCATAAAGGAAGCGCCCAGGTTCGCTTTGGTGCGGTGAAACCTGGATACCCCCGCCTCATCACGCAGCACGCTGAAACCGAAACCAAAATAGTCTTGTTGCTGAACCCGCTGGCGCATATCAAAGCTGGCGGCGATCGTTCGGAAAGGATTGTTGTCCAGTATGCTGGAATATAGCTCCCGGTAATTGGCAACGATCCGGAATTTCCCCTCATAAACCCCAATCATCGCCGGATTGAGCTCGGTGGGTGCAGCGTAAAACTGGGAGAAGCGAGGGTCCTGCGCCTGTGCTTGCCGGATGGAGAACAGGCTTGAAAAAAAACAGGTGAATACAAAAAGTGTAATATTTAAACGCATAGTTGTATCGGTTTAGGTCATTTTGGAAAATGAAGAACCGCAAGGAAAAGAGGACATCAATTTGCCCTTTTGGAGCACCCCGTGCGGTTCTTCCTATTCAGTTCTAAATACTATCGGATCAGCGTACTATGCCCCCGGAAAGTTTCTTCCATCCCATCTTCATATTCTACCACAACATACCATACATAAACCCCTCCGTTGACCGGCTGGCCCCGGAAGGTGCCATCCCATCCGATGGTTTCGGAATTGATCGGGAAGTCTACCGCCTGATACAATAACTCACCCCAGCGATCGAATACCTGGAACCGTTTGACAATGGTGCCATCTTTACCATGTACACGCAGAATGTCATTGGTATTATCATCATTTGGGGTGAAGCCGGTTGGTACCGCAACGATCCTGTTCTTTTCCACATAAACATAGAATTTATGCGTGTATTCACATCCATTTTCATCTATGCCGTATAGTTCATACAAGATGGAGGTTTCCGGGAATGCTCTTGTGGACTGGCACTCGGTACATTCCAGGGTGCCTTCATAAGGAGCCAGCCAGATGTACTCCGGGCTGCCTACGGCATTCTGAGGCATGCCGTTGAGCACCAGCGTATCTCCCAGCGCAATAGTATAGTCATCGGCGCCGGTTGTCACGACGAAGGGGGCAGGGTCGGCCAGTTCGATCGGGCTGGAGTAGGTGCAGCCATTGGCGTCGCGAATGCGCACCCGATATTCGTCTGCCTTCAGCCCGATCATGGTACGGGACCCACTGAAGAAGTCGCCGTCCAGGCTATACCGATAGGGCGGCACCCCTCCGCTGGTATTGATAGTGATCGCTCCATCCTGAAATCCGAAGCAGGTAGGGTCTTTTTTGTCCAAGGTGGCCGATAGTGCCTCGGGTTCTTCAATGCGGGTGGATATTTCCATCTCACAACCATTGAGGTCGGTAACGGTCAGCGTATAATCTCCGGCGGCAAGATTATCGAGAGCGTTATTGGTGGCGCCATTGGACCATAGGAAGGAGTAACCCGGAATGCCCCCTTTTACCCCTACACTGATACTGCCCAGTTTGTTGCCAAAGCAAGGATTGTCTTCTTTTTCAAAGTTCACCTCCAGCAGTTCCGGTTGGGCGACGGTAGCCATTGCCGTAGAGAAGCAGCCTTTGGCGTCCGTTACCGTTATGCTGTACTGGCCGGCAGTCAGATTTTGGGCCTGAGCGGTTTGCTGGCCATTGTTCCATCGATAAGTAAAAGGCGGAAATTCGCCAAGCAGTCCATTTACCGTTATGGAGCCGTCCTGGTTGCCAAAGCACTTTACGCTGTCGGCGTCGAGCTCGAAGGTGATGGGCTGAGGTTGCGGCAACAGCTTCATTCGGGATGCGGAGCATCCGCGGCTGTCGGTTGCAGTCACAGAGTAGGTAATGCCTCCCATGAGGTTATTGGCAGTAGGCCCGGTGCTTCCATTGCTCCAGACGAAGGAGTAATCTGCAAGGACAGAACCGGCTCCTCCCGAGATGTCATTAACTCCCAGTCGCCCATCCGAATATCCGAAACAGGAAGGGGGTTCCGGAATGACCAGGAAGGTGAGCTGTTCGAGATCCTCGGCAATGGTAGTTGCCACAGCTTCGCATCCGTTGGCATCTGTCACGGTAACGGTATAGGCGATGGAATCCAGCCCGACAGCGGTGGCGGTAGTTTGGCCGTCGCTCCACTGATAGGTATAGGTGTTGCCTGTACCCCCCGAGCCCATCGCCATTAGATGGTTGTCGCGCTGGCCGAAGCAACCTTGTCTGGGTTGGGTAATCGTTGCAGCTACAGCCTGCGCCGGTTCTCCGATCGTTGTAGTGCTTACAAAGGTGCAATTATTGGCATCGGTGATGGTGAGGCTGTAAGTGCCGGCAACCAGCCCTTCAGCAGTGGCAGCGGACTGGCCATTTTGCCACGCATAGGAATAGGGCCCGACCCCACCGTTTACCGTTACGGTGGAGGTTCCGTCGTTGGATCCTTTACAGGAGGCATTCTCGTTCGCAAATGTGCTGGAAAGAGCGCTCGGCTCCGGAACCGTGACTTGTGTTTCCACCTGGCATCCGTTGCCGTCGGTAACGATCACCCTGTAAGTATTGGCCGACAATAATGAAGCAGACTGGCTGATCTGTGCCAGGTTGTCATTCCATTGGTAGTTGTAGTTGCCGTCTCCGCCTGAAATATAGACCGTTGCCCTGCCGCTTTCTCCCCCGTTACAGCGCACTGGCTGGATGTTCACGGAGTCGACCGACAGAGCAGCAGGCGCGCCAACGTCCGTGCAGCCGTTTATCTGGCAACCATTGGCGTCCGTTACAGTAACACAGTAGGTGCCGGCAGCGAGGTTGGACAGATTGCTGCTATTGCCAATGCCGGAACCCCAGGTGAAAGAAAGGTTGCCATTGCCACCGCTGGCGATCGCCTGTGCGGAACCATCGGCGATCCCCGCGCAGGTCGCGTCCGTGACATTGAAATCCAGTTCCAATGCAAGTGGTTCATTGAGTGTTTCACTGGCAACAGCGGTGCAACCCTGGCTATCGGTGGCAGTTATGGTATAGGTGCCTGCCGCAAGATTAGATGCGGTACCAGTGGTGATGGCGGGGGTGGTACTCCAGTTGTAGGAGAAAGTGCCGCTGCCTCCCTGGGCGGTGGCCTGCAGTTCGCCTGTAGAGGCTCCGTTGCAATCGATCAGCCGGCTGACCTGGATGGCGACGTCGATACTGGCCGGTTCACTGATGTTGAAGAAAACGGTATCCCGGCACCCGGTAGCGTCTACGGCAACCGCTTCGTAATCGCCGCCCGGCAGGTTGGCAAACACACCAGTATTGCCCGCCGGGTTGCTGTTGAGAAAGTATTGTACCGGGTTCATTGCACCGCTCACCTGGATGCTGGCGGCTCCATCCGTATCTCCGAAACAGGAAACTCCCATCGGGCTGTTTATCAGCGAAGCCGACAAGGTGCAGGCATCAGATACACAACTGGTACTACCTACGTTCACGTTGCATCCCTGGTTGTCTGTAGTGAATACCCGAACTTCAAGCAGAACTTCGTCACCAAAGGAAAGATTGGTGGCATCATAGGTGCCTTGCGTTACCGGGCCCTGCCAGCCGGATGCTGTTCCGTTGAGAGAAACATTGATTTCATACTGCGTAAAGTTACCTACAGGTTGCCAGCTGAAAGAGAGCGATCCGTCGTTGTTTTGCTGGCAGCTGACTACTGGCGCGGGAATGTCGTTCACTACTTCCACCGTGGTTGTATCGGCATAGGAGCACCCATAGGAGTCGGTAGTATTGACGATATAGGTTGTCGTAGCGGTAGGTGTGGCTACCGGTGCAGGGCAGTCATTACAGCTCAGCCCGGCGCCCGTCCAGGTGTATTGCACTTCGTTGGTGGAATTGAAGGTGATGGACCAGGAAAAGAATTCACCGAAATCATTGGGCGCGATACGGTCGGAGGCTACAATCTTCCACTCGCCGTTGATCGTGGCGCCCAGCAAGCCATCCCAGTTCCCCTCCGGCTGGAAGTCCCCGGTAAATGGGCCGGTGCCGCTGGTAATGGGCATCGTGGCCGAAGGCGTAAAACAGGTGTTGGTGTAATTGTCCGATCCTCCGCCGTTACCTGTACTGAGTTCCAGTAGCTGGCCGTTGGGTGATTCCAGGAAAATATCCAGGTCGTCGTTCCAGTTGGTTTCAATGTTGATGCATACTGAAGCGATCTGGGTAGCCGGGTCGGTAATGGTTGCCGGTGAAATGCTGTTCACCGCGATGACAGATTCAAAGGGATTAGCGGGCGGGTAATTGCCGTTCCCGAAGGGCTCCTGAGGCACGGCTTCAAAAGTGATGGCTGAACCGGTAGGGGTATCGGTAGAGACGTCCAACGTTACGGGTTGGCCTTCGCAGATGATGGTGTCGGGCGCCGGGCTCAGGTTTTCCGAGCAGTTGTAACAGTTGGGGTGGGAAAATGGAAGGACAGTTATGGCAACCGAGGTATCATGGGCGCAGCCGTAATCATCGATCACGGTGAAGTTGTAGCTTGCTGTACCGGCATTCTGAGGTGAGGCCATGATACTGAGGGAGTCGGTACTGTATTCGAAGATAGAAGGGGTGTTTTTCCATTCAAAGTCCAGGATCTGAGGGCGGAAAGTTTCCAGTGCCGGGTATAGGCTGGGGTCGAAGTCGATGCTCCACTCGAATATCCAGCCGTTGTCACTGGCCCACCGGTCGGTTACAATGATGCTCCATTCTCCGTTGAGGGGACAGCCAATGAGATTATTCAGAGATTCGAAGGACTCATAATCACCGGAAGGCAGGATATATTCAACGGCCCCTCCCGGATCATTGGATTGAGCGAACTCCGTCCAGGTGCCATTGGTCGAGGTAGGTGTCCAGCAATAATCATATCCAATTCCCTGCCCCGGAGGGAAAGGGGTATTGAAATCATCCGCTTCAAAGGGTTCTCCAAGATGGATCTCATTGGTGATGAACTCCTGGTCCTGAAGAATGATCCGGGTCCCGTTGGGGCATTCCAGCTCTACGTCCAGGTCGTACATCCAGGAGTGTTCCATGCTCACGCATATGCCCAGCAACTGGTTGATGTTGGAAAGCGTCTGGCCCGGAGAGAAATCACTGAAACTGATGCTGGTTTCGTAGGAGGTACCGGTGCCGTCGGGCAGGGGCAGGGAGTCGGAAAGGACCCCGGCCGTCTGAAAACTTCCCTCCGTGGTCATTACGGAAATGATGCTGTTGGGGTCCACGATGTCTAAGGATGCATTGAGGGAAACCGTATCGCCGACGCAGATCTCATCCGGGATATTGCCTCCGGTCAAAAATTCGGGATAAGTGGCGACTCTGATCCTTTGGTTGAGGTAATTGAGGCTGGTGCAGCCGTTCTGGTCTCTGATAAACAACTGGGCGATATATCCACCTGGTTCGTCATAAATGTGGGAGACTTCCGGGCCAACGGCCATCGTGCCGTCGCCGAAGTCCCACGTGAATTCGGAAGTGAAATCCGAATGTTGGTAGCTGACGCCATTCTGCGGGTAAACTCCTATGCCGGTAAAAGATACCCGGTCACCGGGGCAGATGTTGATCCAGCCGGTGTCCGCCGGCACGACGGCCGGGTCGGAAGCGGCCAGTTCGACGAAGATGTTCTGGCATGCCGCGATACACCGGATATCGGCGTTCCAGCCGTCGCCCTGGACACTCCCATTGGATTCGAAAGTGATGGTCAGGCATCCCGAAGGGTTGGCGGCGGTGGCCTGCACGAGGAAAGTCCGTGCCGGATAAAAGTTGTTGGCATAACAGACCATGGGGTTGCCGGTAGCGGTGGGGGAGTCGTAGAAACAGAAAGAATCCAGGGAATCGACATCTACCCCTGAAAAGCTGAGTTGGACGTAACGGCCGGGAGCGTTCGGGCAGATGGTCAGCGTAGAATTCTCATTGGCCGAATAGCCGCCGTTATTCCCTCCACTGTCTACAAACAACCCCCCACAGGTATTTACGGAGGCCTGGCTCCCCATTACGATCGTTTGAGAAACAGCCGGGAATGCTGAAAATAGAATGATAGCTGCCGCTATGGGCACCATGATCTTTGTAGAAATACTCATGAACAAAAATTTTCATGGTTTGACAATAGCTTCTGGAGTCATGATTTGTTACAGGCAGATGCAAGGGCGCTCCCGCAGGCTGAAAAAAGCGAAGGGCGTTACCTTGACGAACGGAAGATAAAGCCTTTAATTCTGCAGGATAGAATCAGAGGAGAAAAGATAGCCGAAAAAAATAACTGGGTTGAGCAGTTGTTGATATTGGGGCTCTCCGTTTCCGGAGGTCCAATAGCAACGGGCGCACTCAATAAATGAAAGGATGTTTTACAGGCTGAAACAAAGTTAGGAAAAAAACTCAGAAAATCTGTATAAAAATTCTTCATAATATTTGTTAAGCTTTTCGACTCCTGCCCGGCAAAAATATTTTATTACGGCAAAACTACTCAGAAACTATTGTTAAATAAATTACTGATTGCCGACAATTATTTGGGTAGCAAGCGGCAACGGTGTTTCGGGGTGGAAAGGAGGGGGGCGATGCTGCGGCTTGGCAGTCGATCAGGGGTAAGTGAGTTTCTGTACAGAAAAAAAGAAATACATGGAAAAGCGTGGAAATAAATTGGAATCTACCGCAGAGCTTGGGCGGACAATGTACTTCCTTATTTCGAGCCCTGCCTAAGCATTTAAGTCCAGGTATTTATAGGTAGAAGTTGAGCCCTTGGGTCCTCGTATAAATTTGTAGATTTGCGCTTGCCGGCGATTTGGCCGGGCAGACAGGCCGGGCTGGCCGCCTATTTGCAGTATTTGCGCTAATCTTAAATCTTTTTCGATGAATATTCTCGATGGAAAACAACTGGCTAAAGAAATTCTGGCAGAACTGGCAGAAGAAGTCCGGGAGCTGCTTGCCAATGGCGGGCGGGCGCCTCACCTCGCTGCCGTTTTAGTGGGCGATGACCCGGCGAGCCAAGTTTATGTGCGGAACAAAGTTCGCTCCTGTGAAAAAATAGGATTCCGTTCTACCCTGATACGCCGGCCTGCGGACATTAGCGAAGCGGAAGTTCTGGACGTGGTCGATCAGCTCAACCGGGATGACGAAGTGGATGGTTTTATCGTTCAGCTGCCGTTGCCTGGCCATATCAATGAAGAAAAGGTAACGCTGGCGATACAACCCGAAAAAGATGTTGATGGTTTTCACCCCGTCAATTTCGGGCGAATGGCACAAGGCCTGCCCTGCTATCTTCCGGCGACCCCCGCCGGCATTCTGGAGATGATGCGCCGCTACGAGATTGAAACAGAAGGCAAGGAGGTCGTGGTTATCGGCCGCAGCAATATCGTAGGAACGCCTATCAGCATTTTGCTTTCCCGGAAAGCTTATCCGGGCAATGCAACGGTAACGATTTGCCACAGCCGTACCAAAGGGCTGGAGGGCCACCTTCGGAGGGCCGATATTATCGTTGCGGCCATAGGAATCCCAGAGTTCGTCAAAGGAGATATGGTAAAAGAAGGAGTTGTAGTCATTGATGTTGGCATTAACCGGGTAGACGCCCCTGAAACGGAAAAAGGCTACCGGTTGTGTGGTGACGTCGACTTCAGCTCGGTGAGTCCCAAGGCCAGCCTTATTACCCCGGTTCCAGGAGGTGTCGGCCAGCTGACAGTCGTGTCTCTTTTGATCAATACCCTTAAGGCCGCCAAGAGGGAAATTTACGTTTAAGTTTTATCCATTAAGTTGGGAAAGGGCCCAATTAACATCATTCGCATATTGTTTGCTGCGGCAACTCACAATTCTGCCAGATCAATGGACTGCAAAGAAGGTACGGTAACCATCACCCGACAGATCAACCAATTGCTGGAACAGATTCATCCGCGAGCCTATTCCATGCCCCTGGGGCTATTCAATGAATCTACACTGGGGCAACATTTTCGCCATATTTTTGATTTCTACGACTGCCTCCTGCGAGGGGTTTCGGAAGGAGTGGTGGACTATGCATCCCGCATGCGCAATGAGCAAATGGAAAAGGACCCCGGCTATGCCCGGAGCGCTTTTCATCAACTGGCACAGGCCTGCCAGGAACTTCAGGAAAGCCAGCCCCTGAATGTGCGTGCCGATTTCTCCGCTCTAGTGGAGGATGAGCGGCCGGTGGTGGGGTCCACGGTTGGCCGCGAACTCATGTTTGCCTACGATCATGCCCTTCACCACCTGGCGATCATCAAAATGGGGATGAGGGAAGCCCTGCCCGAGGTCACACTGGATGAGCAACTGGGAGTCGCTCCTTCAACCATTAAACATCGCAAAGGCCCGGGACATACAGGTACCCGCCAGGAGGCCTGAAACCGCAGCTCATTCAGAAGGAATATCGTAATGTAGGCTTCAGGGGATAAAAACCGGAGTCGATGATCCTGTTCCTGCAGGAAACGAATATGTAATTCACGCTTATAAATCCAAATATGGACTACTATTGTTATGACATCAAAGTGGCCCCGTCCCTCCGGGAGATCGCCCTGGCCTTCCTCAGTGAATTGCCTTTTGACACGTTCGAGGAAACAGATGACGGCTTGCATGCCTACCTGCGCATGGATAACACCGTTGAGGACATAGAAGACGAACTGGCCAATATCGCCGCTCAGCTCTCCTTTACCTTTGAACGCCGCCTGATCCCTTCCCAAAACTGGAACGAGCTCTGGGAATCCAACTTTACACCTATAAAGGTTGACAACCGGTGTGGGGTAAGAGCTCATTTTCATCCACCGATGGAAGATGTAAGATATGAGATCGTCATCAGTCCCCGAATGGCCTTTGGGACGGGGCATCATGCCACGACCTATATGATGCTGGAAAGGATGTCCGAAGAAGATTTTGAAGGGTTAAAAGTCCTGGATTACGGTTGTGGGACGGGTATACTAGCGATCCTCGCCGACAAAATGGGGGCTGCGCAAATCGATGCGGTTGATGTGGAACAGGCCGCTTACGAAAATACGCTGGACAATGCACAGGACAACGGCGCCAGCCATATCCAGGCCTTTCACGGCACATTGGAAGTGATAAAAGATGCCGGCTACGGCTATATTCTGGCAAACATTAACAGAAACGTAATATTAAACTCCCTCAAGGCGTTATATGGAAAACTTGCTCCGGGAGGTATCCTCCTGGTTTCTGGTATCCTTACAGCTGACGAGAGCCTGGTGTTGGAACGTGCCGCAGCAGAAAAGTTCCATTTCACTGATAAGGTGCGGCGGGGAGACTGGAGTTGTATTCGTTTTGTTCGTTAATAAAGGGCCTCGGCAACAAGCTCTCAAACTACAGATTGTACATGAAAAAGGCTTACTTATTTTTGGCCGTTATATTGTCGCTCACCTTTTCCGCGTCCGGCCAGCGCCTGGAGCAGTTTTCGGATGACCATGCCGAATTCATGCGCCAGTTGGAGGAGTATATGACTGCCAGCAAACGGCAGGCATTGGAGGATGCCTACAAGGAGTTCGCCAAGGTGTTCAGCAGCGGTATGTTCAATGATGAGGAAACCCGGCAGATCCTGAAAACCGGCAACGCCATGCTGGCTCAGCGCATGATGGCCAGTCCTTATTTTGAGAACTACCTCAACGCCCTGTCCATGATCAAAAGGGCCAGTGACCCGGAGCGCCACTTCAAAGAATGGCACCAGGTCCTGGACCAGATACTGGCCAATATCGAGAACCGCCACCTGAAACCGTTCGACGAGTTCGTCGAATTTTCCAAACTTTTCTTTGAACGACAAGCACTGCGTTATTCCGATTCGGGAGGGACATCCTGGTATGCTCTGACAGATGACTATGAGTTTCGTTTTCAGGATAACGAGGGCGCTATCTTTTTTAAAAAGCTGGACCTGATGGCGAACCGGCGTACCGATTCCATTTTCATTTACAATACCTCCGGCTATTTTCTGCCCAACCAGCGAATGTGGAAAGGGCAGGGTGGGCGTGTGACCTGGGAACGGCATGGGTTGGGGCCCGAAGTGTACGCAGAGCTGAATACCTATGAATTTGAGGCGATCAAAAGCCTTTACGAGGTTAAAGAGGCCCAACTCCACTATCCGGTCTTTTTTGGTGAAGGGCGTTTGATCAAAGGATCCTTCAGCGACAAGCTGGTGGCAGATAATGATGCTACCGGAGGCTCTTTTCCCCGGTTTGAATCCCAGGATCGGGTCCTCGAGATAAACAATATCGGGGAAGGCATTAATTATGTGGGGGGCTTTCGCCTCAATGGGAAAACCGTCTATGGTTTCGGGACAAAAGAACGGCCGGCGCGCATTGTCATCGAAGATAACAACAGCAAGGCCACCTTTCGAGGAGCTTCCGAATTGTTTACGATCCGGCGGGAGGAGCAGATATCCGGCCAGGGCGTAGAAGGGGTGTTGCATTTCGGCCAAGACTCTATCTACCATCCTTCCGTTAATGTCCGTTTCGATATCCCCAATCGGGAAATGTCCCTCTCCAGAGGAGATAATGCCAGCGACCGCAACCCTTTCTTTAGCTCTTTACACAAGATCAACATCCATGCAGATAATATCATCGCTTATCTCGACCAGGACTCCGTAGCCATTGGCCGGGAGAAGATCCCGATCCACCGCAAACCAGTTGTAGAGTTCGAATCCTTCAACTACTTTACAGATAAGGATTACCAACAGTTACAGAATATTGCTACAGTCAACCCCATTGCGGTCCTGAAGGTGATGAAGGATAACGAAGGAAAGAACGATTTACCGGCAGACGATGTCGCAAAAAAGATCAATCCCCGCTTTTCCGTTGAGAACATCAAAGGGTTGCTGTACGATATGGTGGCCCGTGGTTTCGTCAACTATGACAGTGATGATGAAATGGTGGAGGTCAAGGACAAGGTGACGCTGTATGCCGATGCGCATCGCAAAAAGACCGATTACGATGTGCTCAAGATCAAATCGGATACGGACAGCACGAACGCCATTATGAACCTGAGAGACAACAGCATCGACATTCGGGGAGTGGATTTTGTCGAGTTTAGTGAGAAACAAAAGGTGGCCATCATTCCATTCAATCAACAACTGACCATGTTGCAAAACCGCGACATGGATTATGATGCAAAGGTCTTTGCCGGGTTTACCACCCTGGAAGGAAAGGATTTTCACTTTAAATATGATGAGTTCCAGATGAACCTGGACTCCATACGCTTCTTCGATCTCTTTATCCCTACCGGCAAGATAAATGACGGGCAACCGGAGGCTTTATCCATAGGTTCACGCATCGAGCACCTGACCGGTGTTTTGCTGATCGATGCACCTTCCAACAAATCGGGACAGGATGACATTCCGCTCTTCCCGTCCCTTCAGAGCAAGGACAACTCCTTCGTCTTCTATGACTACGATAAAACCCAGAACGGAGTATACCTGCGCGATTCCTTCTATTTCCAGTTGACTCCTTTCAGCTTTAATCACCTCGATTATTACACCAAGGAAGATGTGCAGTTTGACGGTACCCTTTTCTCAGCGGATATTTTTCCTCCGTTCGACGAGACGGTAACCCTGCAGGCGGATACTTCCCTTGGGTTTATTACCAAAACACCCGCCGAGGGGTATCCGGCTTACCAGGCTAAAGGAAACTATGATGGAGAGATCAGCCTGAGCAACAAAGGTTTGCTGGCCAAAGGCAACGTCAAGTACCTGGGGGCTTCCATCTATTCCGAAGACATCATTTTCATGCCCAAACAGATGCTGGCCAGCGCCGAGCGCTTTGACCTGGAAGAAAGCCGGGAAGACGGGCTGGAAGTGCCCCGGGCGCAGGGCTTTGATGTGAAGATAGACTGGCGCCCCTACAAGGACAGTATGTACATCCGCTCGGAAGAGGCTCCTTTCGCCCTTTTCCAGGAAGGCGTTCATACGTTGGACGGTACCCTCATCCTTACTCCGGGCGGGCTCAAGGGAGATGGTACCCTCGACTGGGACAAGGCCACCATGAAATCGCACCTGTTCTCTTTTGGCGTCTTTTCGTCAACGGCAGATACCACCGAGGTTAAGATCAAGACCCAGGACCTCAAAGACATCGCTTTGGAAACCGACAATGTGAAAAGTGATGTGGATTTCGAGGAGCAGGTGGCTACCTTCAAGGCCAACGATGAATTTCTGGAGACGACCTTGCCTGCTATTCAGTACCGGACCTCAATGAACGAATTCACCTGGGACATGGCCGAGGAGCACATCACTTTCAAATCGGACCCGAACAAACCCGGGCGCTTCGTCTCCATTCACCCCGACCAGGATTCTCTGTTCTTTGAGGGAGGAGAAGCGTTTTATGACCTTAAAACCGACGAGCTCAAGGTGAGCGGCGTACCTTTTGTAGTAGCGGCCGATGCTTTTGTCTATCCGGACAGCAATTATCTGGAGATCGGGCGTGGCGGTGTGATGGCTACCCTGGAGAATGCCCGGATCATCGCTGACACTCTTAACCGCTACCACGTCATTAACCGGGCTACTGTCGATATTCTCGGCAAGCGGCTGTACAAGGCAACCGGTTTTTATGAATATAATATCGGCGACAAGGAGCAGGAGATCGAATTTGCGAATATTGTGGGGCAGCCGGTCGGAAAAGGCGCTTACAGTGAGAAGCGCGTGGTGACCAGGGCTACCGGCGAAGTTACCCCTGAAGACAATTTTTACATTGACCAACGCACAGAGTTCCGGGGTACTATCAGCCTGGAGGCGGAATCCAGAAATCTATCCTTCGAGGGTTTTGCCCGGCTCGATTCCGAAGAACTTCCGCACCGGTTCTGGTTCACCGTAAGTAGTAAGGCGGATAAAAACAACCTGGTCATCAACTACGATGAACCCAAGAATTACGACGGCGAACCTTTGGCCACAGGATTTTTCCTGGGTAAGGAAACCGCCGAGGTGTATCCCCGTGTGATGATGCCCTTGTTCTTCCGGAAAGACCGCCCCATCCTGCCGGTCAAGGGTGTTTTCAAGTTCGATAAAGATAAAGACCAGTTCATTTTTGGCGACTCTCTGAAAGTCATTGGCGGTAGTTTGCGCGGCAATCAATTGATCTTCCGCAACCGGGATGGCAAACTGGAAGGAGAAGGCTCCTTCAACCTGGGCTCCGGCCTGAAATACATCAAGGTAGATGCCTCGGGAACCATGCGGTCGGAGTTTGTGGAAGCGGCGGCGCCAGATGAGAATATGATCATTTCTGATACCATGGACCTTACGGCTACAATGGCGCCAGTGGAACAAAAGTACGAGGTAGCGGCTGATATTATGACGGGTATACAAATGGTCGTACCTGAACGCTTGCTAAAGATCATGATCACCGATATTGAGTCGATGAGTTTTGATGCCAGCCCGGCCGTTTACCTCACCGACCTGGACTTTTACCGCAAGGCGATTGCCAATCTTTTACCTCCCGGAAAAGAGGCCGACGCCACCCTGGCCAGCCTGGGTACCGGGTTGTTGGAGGTGCCGGAAAAAGTGAACCCGTATACCTTTTTGTTCAGCCGGTTACCTATGAAGTGGAACGCTGAATACCAGTCGTTTATCTCTATGGAAGACAAAAACGCGCTGGCCAGCATCAAAGGAGAATCCATCAACCGGATGCTGGAGTCTTATGTTGAATTCAAGATGCCATCCAATGACGATGACCGCTTGTACATCTATATCAAATCCCCGAGTGAGCTTTTCTACTTCTTTGGCTATAAGCAGGGTATTCTGAGCGTTACCTCTAATAACCCCGCTTTTATGGAAGAGCTGGCAAGCATGAAGGCTAAGGAGAAGATCATCAAGATGGATGACGGCAATACCTACGAGATACAGGATGTAGACGTCGGTACGGCGCGCCTGTTCTTCAACCGGGTAAAGGCGGCAAGGAAATAGAAGTTGAGAGTTGGCCCTTTCCGCTTTCCAGCAGTCTTTGCAATTTATCATTAGAGAAGGTTGATAAAAGTCATTCCTTCCTTGGAAGCATTGCAGTATTATTGCTGGTGAAAAGAAGGGGGAGCACCATATGATCTGTAGTGGTAATCCATACGTTAACCAAAACAAATTTTATGTATTTGCTCGATCTCTTTGCGGCCAAAGCTGCCTTTTTGGCCATGGTAGTAGTCCTCATCATTATCCCGGTGTGGATCACAATCGTTGCTTTCACCAAAAAGAAGGGGGATGTCGGAACATCCAATACTGTGGTGGAAGAAGAAGAGCGGGAAGAGGCCATATAGTTTAAAGAAAATAGCTTTAGATCATTATAGGGTAGTTCTTGAGAGCTACCCTGTTTTTTTACCTGTTGCTGGCCTACCTGACATAAATTTTACAGCCAATTTCGAAAGCGATTCCCTAATGTTTAATATTTTGTGAACGATTCCAGCTTGCCGGGCTGTTTTCTGCCCTCTTTTTTCCTTCTGACTTAGAGAGCTCTTATTCAATCCAGGTTTTCTGCTTTCTATCGGAGGTAGAAATGAGCTGCTGAAGCAGCCCTGATTTTTCCAACTTTTATTATTGTCTGAAAATGAACTTCAAGGAAATTAAATTCAACCGCAACCAACACAAAGATTTCATACTGATCCTCCGAAAAAGAGTAAATGACTATTTTCAGGAAAACAACATCAGCCGTTATGCTAACGCCCGGATGGTCGTCAAAACGGTGGTCTTGATCTTGTCCTTTCTAATTCCTTACGTCCTGATGCTGAGTGGAGTGGTTACCAGCTTGTGGCTTATCCTCACCTGTTGGGTGGTCATGGCCCTGGCTACTGCCGGCATTGGTTTTTCGGTAATGCATGATGCGAACCACGGGGCTTATTCCCGCAACCAACATGTCAACAAGGTACTGGGTTTTTTGATGAACTTCATTGGAGGTAGCGCGATCAACTGGCGGATACAGCACAATGTCCTTCACCATTCCTTCACCAACGTGCATGGTATGGATGAGGACATCGACGCTGGTAAGATCCTGCGTTTTTCTCCCCATCAGGAGCGCTACTGGTTCCACCGTTTCCAGCACATTTACGCCTGGTTTTTTTACGGGTTGATGACCATAATGTGGATTACGACCAAGGATTTCCGGCAGCTCCTCCGCTATCGAAGAATGGGGCTGCTCGAATCCCAGGGTATAAAGTTTGGCGTTGCAATGGCCGAACTGCTTTCTATGAAAGCGGTCTATTATATCTACATGCTATTCCTCCCTATTTTTCTGTTGAGCATTCCGTGGTGGATGACCCTGAGCTTCTTCCTGATTTTCCATTTTATCCTCGGCCTGGTCACCGCTTGTGTTTTTCAGACGGCGCATGTCATGGACGAAGCAGAGTATCCGATACCTGACTCGGAGGGCAATATGGAGAACAGCTGGGCTATTCATCAACTACTGACTACCGCTAACTTTGCACCCCGGAGCCGGATCTTGTCTTGGTTTATCGGAGGGCTTAATTATCAGATCGAACATCACCTTTTCCCTAATATTTGTCACATACACTATCCGAAGATATCCAGGATTGTCCGGGAAACAGCCCAGTCTTTCGGGCTTCCCTATAAAATACAGCCTACATTCCTGGCGGCCCTGATCAATCATGGGCGAATGCTGAGGCAACTGGGAATAGCCTGATCAACGCAATTTGCCGGTTGCCAGATAGCCGGCCAACAAAAAAAGTGGCGCATGGAATACAGGGGGCTGCCCAAAATTGAGCTTCACCTGCACCTCGACTGTTCACTCAGTTATCAGGTAGCATCGCGTATTGACCCTACACTCAGTGAGGAGCAGTACCGGCATAACTTCATCGGGCCCGTACGTTGTCATGACCTCGCCGATTATCTCGCCCGTGCTGAGCATGGCATCCGGCTGATGCAAACGCTACAGCAACTGGAATGGGTAACGCTTGACCTCATGGAGCAACTGAAAGTGGAGAACGTATTGTATGCTGAAATTCGCTTTGCGCCCCTGCTTCATACCCGCAAGGGCCTCGCGCCCGAAACGGTGGTCGCGGTTGTCAATGAGGCTCTGGAAAAGGGGATGAGGATCACTGGGGTGGAAGCCCGGCTGATCCTTTGTACCCTGCGTCATTTTACAGAATCGGAGAGCCTGCATACTATTCGCCTGGTGGAGCAGTTCAGGAACCACACTCATGTGGTAGGCTTCGATATTGCCGGTGACGAAGCCGGATACCCAGTCGATGCCCATGTAGCGGCGTTTCGCTACGCCCGACAGCAAGGCATTCCCTGTACTTCTCACGCCGGCGAAGCCCGAGGGGCGGACAGTGTCTGGGAGGTGCTCAGAAATTTCACTCCCCGCCGCATCGGGCACGGTGTTCGCTGTTCGGAAGACCCCCGGCTGGTGCAGCACCTGAAAACCAGCCAAATACATCTGGAAGTTTGCCCAACGAGCAATCTGCAGACCAATATGTACGAAACGCTCGAAGAGCACCCGGTTGATCAATTGTATCGCCAGGGCCTTTCCCTGAGCATCAATACGGACGGGCGAACGATCTCGAATATCACCCTCGGGGAAGAATACCGCAAATTGCACTCCACGTATCATTGGAATAAGGAGGACCTCCTCCAATGCAACCTCAATGCATTGGAAGCCGCTTTTGTGGAGGAATACGTAAAAGCACCTATTCGAAAGAAGTTGCTGGAGGGATATAGTTAAGGCCTGCCCGGGAATACTTCCCCCATTTGATTAAGCATTCTCTGAAAAGCGCGATTTTTTGTGATTGGGGAGCTCTGGCTGCCGGCCTTTCCACGAGTCGGGTACGTGTTTGATGTGGGGCTCCATTTTCTGGATGGCCCTCAGTACGTCAACCCGGCTGATCTGGCCGATGAGCTCTCCCTTATCTGTCACCGGAAGGCGCTTGAATCCTGAATTGACGAATTCATACGCGGCATCGAGAATAGTCTTATCAGCGCTAATGGTTTTTACCGAGGTAGACATATAATCTGCGACCGTAGTCATTTTTTCGGGTTCTTCATTGTAGGGGCCTTCCAGCAGTATCCTCAGGCAATCTACTTCAGAAAGCATTCCGGCCAATTCGTTTTTTTCATTGAGTACGGGCGCTCCGGATATCTTTTTCTTAAGGATGGTGTCGATAGCTTCATTAATAGGGGTTTCCGGAGTAAAGGTGATCAGCTTGGTGGCCATGAATTTCGTAACGGGCGGATACTGGTTCATACAGTCAGTTTTTAGAATAAGATTAAGAAAATATTGGCTGAAAATTTGTTTTGAATTGAATGACTCCTTTAATTTAATACAAAAATTCTCTTTTGGGCTTTATTTGGAATAAAATTTTTCAATACTTGAGCCGGGCTGTAAATAAAGGCTTGAAGGCCTGTACTTTTTCCGAATAAAATTCTATATTTATAGAACTCTTTTGCCTGGCCCGCTGTTCGCGCCGGGTTCCGTTTTCCTTTCTATCGGCACTTTCCCGAAATGTAGCTCTCCTCACTGCAAAAGAGTTGTTCAATGAATAACAAACTGGACAAGATATTCCGGCCTTCTGCCATTGCCGTTATCGGAGCTTCCAATGAACCCCATACCGTAGGTTATGCCCTGGTCAACAATCTGGTGGGAAAGGGATATAACGGGACTGTTTATCCGGTTAACCTGAATGAGCACAGCATTCAGGGAGTTCGTTGTTATCATCATGTCGGGGAGATCGAAGACGAGGTAGACCTGGCCCTTATCGCTACCCCCGCCGAATCGGTAGTATCTATAGCCAAAGAATGCGGACAGGCAGGCGTAGGCGGGGTGGTGATCATTTCTGCGGGCTTTTCCGAGATCGGGGAGCAGGGCCAGGCACTCAGCAAAGAAGTGCTGAATACGGCCAGGAGATACAATATGCGCATTATCGGCCCCAACTGCCTGGGTTTTATCAATCCTTCGCTCAACCTAAATGCGACCTTCGCCAACCGGATGGCGCTGCCCGGCAAGATCGCTTTTATATCCCAAAGCGGCGCTTTATGTACCGCTATTCTCGACTGGGCGCGCAAGCAAAAGGTCGGCTTCAGCCATTTTGTCTCCATCGGAGATATGATCGACATCGGTTTTCACGACCTCATCGATTATTTTGGGCATGATCCACACACTTCAAGTATCCTCATCTATATGGAATCCTTGAAGGATGCCCGCAAGTTCATGAGTGCGGCGCGTGCCTTTGCCCGTACTAAACCGATTCTGGTACTCAAGGCGGGGAAGAGCAAGGAAGGTGCTAAAGCAACCTTATCCCATACCGGTTCACTGGCCGGCAACGACGCGGTGTTTGAAGCGGCGCTTAAACGGGCAGGTATCATTAGGGTAGAGACGATTGCCCAACTTTTCAATTGTGCCCAGGGGCTGGCCTTGCAGCAACGCCCGGCCGGTAACCGCCTGGCCATCATAACCAATGCAGGGGGGCCGGGTGTGCTCGCCACTGACCACCTCATCGGAAACGGGGGCGCCCTGGCAAACCTGAGTGAGGAAACCATCGTTCGCCTCGATAAAGCCCTGAATTCGAACTGGAGCCGCAGCAACCCCGTCGACATCCACGGCGATGCCACTGCCTTTCATTATCGAGAGGCAGTTGAGGCCTGTATTGAAGATAAAAATTCGGACGGTATACTGGTCATCCTCACTCCGCAGGCCGTGACCCGATCTGTTGATGTGGAGCGCGAGATCACTAACCTCGCCCGCCGCACCCGAAAAACCATCCTGGCTTCCTGGATGGAGGAGGAAGAGTTTCCCCGCGAATTCTACTACCGCCCGCCGGACAATACCATACCTAGCTTTCAGTTCCCCGAGAGTGCGGTCGATGTTTTTCTCAAGATGTACAATTATACGCGCAACATCGAATTGTTGTATGAAACGCCTTCCACCATGCCTCAGGAATTTTCTCAAGACGTTGAGGCGGCAAGAACAATGCTCAATGAAGCCATCCGTGCCGGCCGCCACCAACTGACGGAGATCGAGGCCAAGCAGTTGTTAAAGTACTATGACATGCCGGTAACCCATTCCGAACTGGCCAGAACACCTGCCGAAGCGGCCCGGCTGGCCACCGAGATCGGATTTCCGGTGGTGATGAAGATCGTTTCTCCGGATGTGGGGCTGAAAACAGACATAGGCGGGGTAGAAGTAGGGCTGAATTCCACTGATGAGGCAGAAATGGCTTTTGGCCGGATAATGAAGAGAGTAAAGACGGCCAACCCTTTGGCGGAGATCTATGGGATTTCAGTAGAGGAAATGGTTAATAAACCCTATGAACTTCTTATCGGAGCTAATAAAGACCCCATCTTCGGCCCGGTAATCGTCTTCGCTCTCGGGGGAATAACGGTAGAGATCTTCAAGGATTCCAATATCGGGCTTCCACCTCTCAACATGGCCCTGGCCAAACGGATCATCGAGGAGACCAAGGTGTATGAACTGCTTAAAGGTTACCGGGGAATGCCGAAGGTCGATATTCGCTCCATCCAGTTTATGCTCTACAAATTCGCTTATCTGATTATGGACTGCCCTCAGATCAAAGAGATCGATATCAATCCATTTGTGGTGGATGAGCAGGGGGGGATTGTGCTCGATGCTTATGTTATCCTGGATCAGGGCTACCGGGAAACCCATCACCGCCCCTATGGGCATCTGGTCATTTCTCCTTACCCCAAGCAATATGTCCGCCTGTTCACCATGAATAATGGCCATAAGGTAAAGCTGCGGCCCATCCGCCCCGAGGATGAACCCTTGGAAGCGGAAATGATCGCCAGTTTTTCCAGGCAGACCCAGTATTTCCGCTTCTTTGGCTATGTACCTCATATTTCCAAGGAGTTGCTGAGGCGTTCTACCCAGATTGACTACGATCGGGAGATCGCTATTATCGCAGAGGCCGGAGAGAACGGCAATAGGAAAATGGCCGGCGAGGTGCGCCTGCTCGCCCATGCTGATAATGATGTGGCAGAGTTTGCGATAGCTGTTGCCGACCAGTGGCAGGGGCAGGGGCTGGGCCGTCAACTTACGGATTATATCATTGAGATCGCTCGTGAACGCGGCATCAGGAAGATATATGCCAACGTGCTGAAGGCCAATACGGTTATGGTGGAAATGTTCCGCCGCCGCGGCTTTGCTTTAACCTCGGCCGACCATTCCACCTATTTTGCCGAACTGGAAGTAGCAAGGGCAGCTATCGCCCAAAATACCAGGTGATAAAGCTTACAGTGGTACATAGTATAACCCCCCAGAGCATATCGACAACCACCAGCGTCCAGGGAAAAGGGCTGATCACCGCCCGGTTGACGAGGTCGTAGGTAGCGTAGGTGACCAGGCCAAAAAATGCGCCCCGAAGCAGAACATCACGTGCACTGCCCGACAGAGACGGTTGTACCACAAAAACGATGATACCGGCCAGGAAGAGCAGGTAAAATAAAATGGCTGCCAACCAGTCCGTCTGTTCCCGCATCAGAGGGCCTAGTTGCTGGCGGTAGAAATTGCGCCCCAGCCAGCCGAGCCAGAGCATATCCAGCGGGAAGAAGGACAGCAGTGCGATGAGATAGAGTTTGAGAAAGGCCATTCCTATGGGTTATTAAGGTCATTGGGGCAGTTCTCCGACACTAATGGGAACCGCCAGCTTATCCCAGCTAAGTTGCACCAGGTTGTCCTCCACGGTGAACTCGAGGTTTTCAACCGGGTTTTCCAGGGCCCGGGGTTTTACTTCCACCCGTAAAGCGTCTTTGGATTTGTCGTATTCGTAGGCGCCCCATTGCTCCGCCACCGTATTAAAGATAACAGTCCATTTGTCCTCCCCCGGGATAGTGAATAGCGCATATTTCCCGGCGGCCAGGTTTTTCCCCTCCACCTTTGCAGTTTTGGAAAAAGAGATCGTAGTGGCTTCATTGGCGCCGGTGCGCCATACTTCTCCGTAGGGAACCAGCCCTCCCCATATTTTACGCCCTTTGGTTGCCGGGCTGCTATAGTTGATCTCAATGGAAAGGGCTCCAATGGTACCGATGGCTTTCTTCGCGGGGCTGATGCGTTTAGAACTGCCGTCATCCTCGTCACTGGTTTCTTCCGGTGTTGTTACTGTTGTAGCTGTTTCCGGTTGATCGGCAGCAGCAGCAGCCTGGTCGGCCGATTGGGGGTTGTTGCATGCGGCCAGGAAGAACAAGCCCAGTAGGAGTCCGGTGAGTAGGTTTTTCATGGTAGTCGTTTTTTTGGAAAGATAAGGCCTTTAAAAATGAAATATACCATTACTACAGCTTGAAATCCAAAATGGTTGCGGGGAATTATCACCTTCGCTCCTGTCCTTTCAAAACAGGATTGAGGCCTATCCTCATCAGGTAAGGAAAGAAAAGACTATTATTTGACCGGCCTTTGCTAATTTTGTACTGGGTGCCGGTCGCAGGGTTGCCTACCAGCCGACGGAATGTACAAGCCCGGGCCAGCCGAAAAAATTGACCGCAATGAAAAATACATGGTTCTATTCTCTCATCTTGCTGCTGTCTTTTGGTTGCAGTCCGAAAATAACTCAGGATATGCCAACTTCCATTCCAAAACCGGACATTCCGGATGTAGGCTTGACCCGGGAAGAAGCCTCCCGGCTGAGCCAACTGGCTTTGGATTGTATCGGCCAGCAATACCCGAACAAGCTCGGGCAGGTATTGGGCGATTCCTCTTACCTGGCTGAACCCCGTGTGTTGCACCCTGCTTTCTACGGTTGTTTCGACTGGCACTCGGCGGTACATGGCCATTGGTCACTGGTGCGGATATTGAAGGCTTTTCCAGACATTCCTCAGGCGGGAGCGATTCGGGCTCAGATCGCTGAAAACCTCACGGCGGAGAATATTCAAGGAGAAGTTGCCTTCTTTGATGATGCACACAATAAGAACTATGAGCGTACCTATGGATGGGCTTGGGTGCTCAAGCTGGCTGAAGAACTGCATACCTGGGATGACCCGCAGGGGAGGCAGTGGCGCGAAGCGATCCGGCCCCTGGAAAACCTGATCGTTCAGAAATTTATTGAATTCCTTCCCAAACTGACCTATCCTATCCGGGTCGGAGAACACACCAATACCGCTTTCGCTCTGGCTTTCGCCTGGGACTATGCCGTGGCTGTTGATCGCTGGGAACTGAAACAGCTCGTTGAATTCCGCGCCCGCGATTTCTACTTTAAGGACGAGGGGTGTCCCCTGGGCTGGGAACCGAGCGGTTTCGATTTTCTTTCACCCTGCCTGGAAGAGGCCGACATCATGAGCCGGGTAATGGATGAAAAGGAGTTCCAGGACTGGTTCGCCAAATTCCTTCCCACCTGGCAGGGGATGCTTCCTGCGGAGGTGAGCGACCGGACCGATGGCAAACTCGTCCACCTGGATGGATTGAACTTCAGTCGCGCCTGGGTGCTGTATTCCATCGCCCGGAAACTTCCGGGTAAAAAAGAAGAACTTTCCCGCCTGGCGGCTCAACACATGGCTAAGAGCCTGCCCCAGATCACCAGTGGGGATTATGCCGGAGAGCACTGGCTGGCCTCCTTTGCCCTTTACGCCTTGAGTGCAAAAGAAAAGATGGAATAAAAAGCGGAAGAGGCAAAACCCGGAGGCTTTTTAACGAATAGCTGGAGAAAGCTGCTATTTTACATCCGGCTTTTATTTTTTAATCCGAAACCCTATGATCATGCAAGCTCTGCAATGTTGCACGCTTACTTTAATATTATTGTCTGTTGGCATGTTGGCAAAGGCCCAACACTCTCTTCCGGTTGAAGCCTACTCCAAAATCGAATTAAACCTTAGCCAGCAGGAAAACCTGCTAATGAGCCTGGCTGCCGATGGGCTGGCAGTGGACCATTTTATGAAAACCGGGCCCAATTCCATCGAACTCATTCTGAGCGAAAGCGAGCTCCAGGTGCTGGAAAGCAGAAATATCCAATACGATCTGCTGGTTTCGGATATGGCCGCCTACTACGAACGCATGCTCCAAACGCCCGCCAACCGTGAAATGGCAGGTTGTGGGCTCCAACATTTTGACGACGGTGCTATGGGGGGGTACCATACCTACGATGAAGTGGTGGCCCATCTCACAGCCATGGCAACCGAATTCGGAGAAATTGTGAACCTCACAGAGATCGGAGCCAGCATCGAAGGCCGCCCTATCCTTGCCGTCAAGATCTCGGACAATGTGGAAACGGACGAATCGGCAGAGGAAGGGGTTGTTTATTTTGACGCTCTGCACCATGCCCGGGAGCCCATATCCATGGAATCGGCCCTGTTTTACATGTGGTGGCTTCTGGAAAACTACGGGAACGATGCCGAAGCCACTTATCTGGTGGATCACCGCGAGATGTACTTCGTACCGGTAGTCAACCCGGATGGCTATGTGTACAACCAGCAAACCAACCCCAACGGGGGTGGACTGTGGCGCAAAAACCGGCGCGATGCCGGTAACAGTTGTTTCGGGATAGACCTCAATCGGAATTACTCCTTTGGCTGGGGTATGGACAGCGGCTCCAGCAATGACCCCTGCACGCAAACCTATCGGGGGACGGAGCCCTTTTCCGAACCGGAAACCCGGGCCATCCGCGATCTTCTTTCGGGGATCAACCCTGCTATTGCCTTTTCCTGCCATACGTATGGTGACAAATTCCTCAGCCCTTTCGGCTATACCGATAGCCTGGCCACTTATGAGGTATACGCAGAGTTCGCTTCTGAATTCATCCCACCTACTTATGCCGGCTACGGCACGACTGCCAAAATGTTGGGTTATGTTTCCAGTGGCACTACCCGGGATTTTCTGCATGTTGAAGGCGCCTACGCCTGGACGCCGGAGATTGGCCACAGCTTTTGGGAACCGGCTTCCGTCATCTGTGAGCGGGTTCAGGAGTTTATGCCTACTATGAAATACCTCACCTGGGTAAGCGGGAATTTTGTTCGTTTTCAAAATTTTGAATTGCTCAACGATCAGATCTGGCAGGGCGATACGATCCGCCTCAACGTCAGGCTGAAAAACCGGGGGCTGGCATTTCCCTCTACGGATGTAATAGTGAGCCTGGAAAGCCTGGATGAGCGTATCATTCCCATACGCAATTCGATCTCGTACGGGAACATAGCGCCCCGGGCTTATATGGACAATGGAAGCGATCCGTTCTCTTTTGTCGTAGAGGGAGAGTTGGAAGTGGGCGAATTGCTCCCCTTTGAACTGTCCGCTACCCAGGATGGGCAGGAATCATACCGGGGCCAGATCGTTCTGGCCGCCGGCCGCCGGACTGTTCTTTACAGCGATGATTTCGAAAGTGGGGGGGAGGACTGGTTGCCCGGCACGCCAATATCGTGGGATACCACATTCATGGATAGCCGGAGCGGTTTCCATAGCCTGGCAGATTCCCGTTATGGCAATTACCCGCCCAATGCGAACAGCTCTGTTTTATTTGGGCAAAACATTGACCTCAGCAACGCCAATCACCCTCAGCTGGAGTTTGACGCCAAGTGGTCTATGGAGGAGGATTATGACTATGTAGTGCTTCAAGCTGACGCCGGAAATGGTTTTGAACCGCTGGAGGGCCTGTTTTCTACCTTTTCCGGCGGACAACCCCGGTATATTTACAACCAACACTGGGTTCAGGAGTATATCAACTTGAACAATTATATCGGCAGCCCCGCCGTTTCCTTCAGGTTGCTCCTTCGTGCGGACGGAGGTGTTCATTCGGATGGATTTTACCTGGATGATTTCAAGGTGGTGGATTACTCGGAACCCCTAATGTCCTCTAGCCGGGAGGTGAATGTGGAAGCGGTTAACCTGGCTGTTCTTCCCAACCCTAACCGGGGGCGGTTCGATCTGTCTGTCACAACGCCCCGGCCCACTCCGGCCCAACTGGAGGTTTACACGGCTTCCGGTAAGCTGGTACAGGAGCAGCATCTGGAACTGGTAAAGGAGCACAACCAGTTCCCCTGCAACCTGGAGGGGTATCCTCCCGGGGTGTACTGGCTTCGCCTGAAAACGGATTTTGGCGTGCTGGCTATACCCATGGTGCTGTTTTAAGGTTTCTTTTACCTACTTTTATAGTATAAAAAAATTAAATATGAGTGAATACCCCGAAGTAAAGGTTAATATCAACCAATCCGTTGCTATTCTGATTGATGGCAACAATATAGAAAAAAGCCTTCATCACCTGATTGACGATAAAAACCCACTGATCGACTTCGATAAGCTTATACCTAAGCTGCTGGACAGCAGAGGCCTAAGCCGGCTGATGTACTTCCGGGAAGGTGTGAGCATCTCTCCCAAGCTGGCTGAACGCCTGCTGCACAATTTTCATGGTTCGGTCGTGCCCTGCCACAAATCCGCCGACATCCCACTGACCATAAAGGCGACCCAGATCGCCACCAAAGTGGATACCATCATCATTCTGTCCGGCGATTCGGATTATGTGGAACTGGTGCGTCATCTGAAAGGGGAGGGGGTCCGTGTGGAAATTGCCGCTATCGAACAGACCACGGCCAAAGTCCTCATCCAGGAGGCGGACCTATTTACACCGATCACTAAAGAGGACTGTTATGTGCTGAAAACGCACAGGGGAAAGAAGACGAGGAAATAACGAGGTAGAGTAAAGAAAATGGTTGAATGGCTAAACTGTTTTATTTGTCCGGAAACAAAGGCCTCCGGCTCGAAAACAATTTTACCATTCAACCATTTTAACTGCTCTATGCCGCCGCCTTATAGATCCTGCTGATCAGGTTGTCGATGATATAGGATTTGGCCCTGGAGTAGAAAGTGTCCATGTTCTCCAGATAGCGGTGGTAGAAGAAGTTCAGTACCAGTCCCGTGAGCAGCGCCACCAAAGTGGTATCAAAGGCCACGTTGAGGTTACGCGTAATCTCGGGCATGCCTTCCGTCGTCCTTGCCAGGTGGGCCATGCCGATGGAGGAGGACAAGCCGATCAGGGTGCCGATGAAGCCCAGAGAGATCACTGCTCCCAGCAGGTACCGGACCGTTTCCAGTTTGCCTTCCAGTTCACTTTTGCTGGTTTCCACCTGGGCGTTGAACACCTGCAGGGTTTCGCTGATCGACTGGTCATTGCGGTACTGCGTGCAGGCCTTTTTGATGAAATCGGCGACCATGAGGCTCTTGCCGTTCTGTTCCAGCTTGATGGTGTCCAGTTTGATCTTGGCGACTTCCTCCGGTGAAAGGACCAACTGGTCGCGAACCGGTAAAAGGCCCAGCCCAAATCCTTCGTACTGGGCTTTTATGAATTTTTGCTTCTCGTACAGTTCGAACAGGCTGTAAGTGAACAGCGCGTAAATGGCTGCTTGAATGTACCCTTTGCCCGAGCCGCCCAGCAGTTCGATCAGGCGGTGGAAGCCGGTAGAAGCGTCAAACAGGTTGCTCAGCAGGATCAGCACCAGCCATAGTACGGCAGCTGCCAGAATGCTGATGATCAATTGAAAGCTCTTGGTGTTAAACATATCTTTAAGGCTTAATTAGTTTAAAATTGCCATTCTCCTGTAATACCACCGTACCCAGAAGAACGCGTGGACTACCTAAAGTCAGAGAAGCGGTGAAGGAATCTCCCTGCTCCCGGTTCTGCTCATCCTTGGTGTAGATCAGGCCGTTGACGATCACTTTCGTCCGGTTTTTGTCGCTTTCCTTAAACTGGGCATACAGCTTGTACTCCCCGGGTACGATCTTATCGAACTGGCGCACGGCCTCCTGATTGGTGCGCAGGTCATTGCCGAAGAGGCGGTTGCGGGACTTACCGCTGTCCCACTGTCCGATGTTATTGTCTTTCTTCCTTCCGCCGTAGACGCAGTCTCCGCCTTTGCAGACAAAAAGGTCGATATT
This sequence comes from Lewinellaceae bacterium, assembly GCA_020636405.1. GTDB lineage: Bacteria > Bacteroidota > Bacteroidia > Chitinophagales > Saprospiraceae > JACJXW01. The sequence goes on from JACJXW010000004.1 coordinate 3,351,310, forward strand.
GTCCTCTGCCGAACGCCAGCTGACCTCAAAGGAAACGTTACACGGAACAGAAGGTGCATCTCCCCTGTATGTTCGGGGCTCCGGAGCGGGTTGTGGGCTATCGGATGGCGCCTTGTTCTTTTCCGGCTCCGGCTTTTTGACATTATTTGCATTGTCGTTCTTCGGTGGCGCTTCTTTTTTAGGTTCCGGGCGAGAGCTGCGCTCCTGCGGAGTCTTAATTTGTTCGGGAACCTGCTGCCGGGTAGGCGGAACATAAGCCTGAGGTTTCTCTTCCTTAGGCATGTTGCGGTAGTCTACCAGTACGGCAAAGAGGGTGTCGCCCACTCTTTTGTGGCGGAGGCTGTCGTGCAGGGCTCCAAAGACCTGCATTTGAGCAGTGTCGATGTAGACTGCTGCCTGCTGCACTTTGGCTGCTGGCGCTCCCCCTTTTGGAGTGATAATGAACAGGAAGATCACGGCCCCCAGCGCACTGGTGAGTAAGTCCAGAAAGGACAGGTTGAATAATTCCGGTTTTCTCCTTGACATGGATGTAGCTTTTGAATTGGTTGTTCTCCAGCGGGTGGCCGGGTGTACGTTACGGGCCGTTTATCTGCTTTTTTCTTCAGCAGACAACCGGCGGCTATCAACTTTCCGGCTTTGCAGGAGTTCCAAATATTACCCTACCCGGAGGCTTCTCCAGACGGGCGAATTCGAATCGGGTTTTCTTCCGGGAGCTTTAGCCGTAAGCGGGAAATGACATTCCACACATTTGCGGGCATCTGCCGGAGTACTGGCGCCGCAGTTTCCGCACTGGATCACACTGTTTTCGGGCTCCAGAGGGTCACCTGCCTTTCCTGCGTCATCCTGATGGCTGAAGTTGCCTTTCATGTGACAATGGCGACAACATTCCACTCCATCATCGTTGATAGTGAAACAATTATTACATATTAACATGGCAAACGATTTATGGTAAGGCCACAAAAGCTGCTTACAAGGCTACTGTCGAACCAGGCAGATTTTGCAGCCCTAAAGATCAATACCGGTCGGCGAAATTGAAATGGTACTCATAGCCGACCGAGAATAGGGTAGAGCGATTCAGCTGGTCGCCGGTGTTGATATTGAAGAACTCATTGGCTTCTTTGTAACGCGTGTTGAACACATCGGATACACCGCTGTCCCAGGTTACATTAAAGGTGAGCTTGCTGTTCTCGTTGAGAGCAACGACGAGGCCGGGAGAGAACTGGAACCCCAACTGCATGGAGCGGTAATCCTCATTCAGGCCGTTGCCAAAGGCAACTTTGTAGTTGTCAACTGTTGTTTCATCCGTTCCGAAGTACTCGGTTGTTTCATCCAGGGTACCGCCCAGGCCGAAGTTAAAAGAGGGGCCAATCGCAATGGATATAGCAAAACGCGGGGTGAGGTACTTCCGGTAGCCGGCCAGTACAGGTACGGATATGTAATGCAGCTTTTCCTTGCCGGTAAAGAAGCCGGTGCCGATTTCATCATCAAAGTTGTCAGTCTGGTATTCGCCGCCCTTCTGGATGTACTGTATGCCGCTGCTGATGGTGAAGTTCTGGATCTCGAAACCCAGGCTTACCCCTCCGTTCAGCCCGAAGACGGGGTTGGAATTGGGATACAGTTCCGCCAGGTCTTCGGTGAATTTGAACTTTGAGAAATTGCCGCCGCCGTTGGCGCCGATAAAGAAGGAATTATGCTGGGCATTCAGGGTGGCCAGGCTGATCAAAGCCAGGGCCAGGGTGGTGATGATCGTTTTCATAGTTTGTAGATTGTTGTTGTGGTTTAAGGTTGTATGTTGGTTTTGACGCAGGTTGTTGCCGAAAGTTAACCGGGGCAGTCGTTAAATAAAGCTTAAACTTCCTACCCCTGTTTTTTCTCAGCTCTTGTGCAGGCCTTTGTGCTTTCCGGGGTGGTGGCAGCCTTGTACCCCGCATTTAGATTTGCTGCTTGAGGTATCATAGCCGCTTTTGCGGGCGCTGCTTCTTCCTTTATGGTTGTGGCTACCTCTGTGCTCCTGGCACTGGCCTTCCCTTTGCGGGCGTTCCTGCCTATGCTCCCCATACCCCCCTTGTCTGTTGCGTTGGTGGCCATCTTCATAGCCGCCGCTTTCCCGGCGTTCCCGGGGGCTTTCGTACCCCCCGCCTCTGCGGCTGGGAGCTTTGCTCTCCCTGGTAGTAGTTGTGGGCTCTTTTTGTCGGGGAGCCTTTTTGTTCTCTGTTTTTTTTCGGCTTACAACCACAATACCTTCCTGTTGTTTCCTGCTAAAGACTTCCTGGAGGAATTCCTCCGCCCCCGTGCGGGCGCTCTGCGCGGAAACCCGGGCGGGGATTACGGCCAGTGCGCACCAAGAGAACAGGGCATAAAAAAATACCTTTTTCATGTTGTAGTGTTTTAGATTCAAAAATGCTGAAAGGCGGGGTTTAGTCAACAAGAACAGGGGAATGCGTCCTGTAACAAATCATGTCACAAAGAAAGGGGGGGGAATCGTTAAGATGTGTTATAGCTTAGTTACTTTAATCTTAAGCGGAGGAGTTTAACTATGCGTTAAGGCTTCTTAATAGTATTAACAATCTTCTCAATCGACAAGCTGCAGGCATACAGGGCTGAATACCTCTGCCTGAATTCCCGTAGGTTCCAGTTGGCCGCTTACTTGATCGATCCGGAATACGACTACCGAATCCGAATCCCGGTTGGCTACCAGCAGATACCGGCCGTCAGGTGTTATGGTGAAAAAACGCGGGTGTTGTCCCAGCGTAGGTTCAATTTCCACCCGTTCCAGCTTACCGTCGGGGGAAACGGCGTAAGCGGCAATACTGTCGTGCCCCCGGTTGGAGACATATAGAAAACGCCCGTCCGGACTGAGTTGTATATGAGCGCAGGTGTTTTCTCCGGAAAAACCGGCAGGCAGTGTGCTCTCTTCCTGGATAGGAGAAAAAACAGGACTATCCGTTTCGTAACTCATGGAGAGCACGGTACAGGAAAGTTCATTTACCAGGAAGGCCAGCTTTTGGGTAGGGTGAAAGGTGAGCAGGCGGGGGCCACTGCCGGCGGCTACTTTTATAGCGGTTGCTCTGTCGCCTAATGTGCCGTTGCTTTGGCCAAACGGATAAGCAACTACCTCGTCGATTCCCAGGTCTACGACGTAAAGGTACTTTCCATCCGGCCGCCAGGTGGAGCAGTGGGCGTGTGGGGCTTCCTGGCGATTGGCATTGGGGCCGCTGCCTTCGTGTTGGCGCAATTGAGGATCCTTTATCAGCTCTCCGTTCGCACTGAGCCCGAATACCGCAAAATTTCCCCCTGTATAATTGGCTACGCTCAGAAACCGGCCGTCTTCGCTCAGGCTAAGGTAGCAAGGGTGTGCCCCTCCTGTATTTTGGCTGTTCACAAGGGTGAGTTGACGTTTGCTTTCATCCCATCGGAAAGCGCTGACGCCTCCTCCCGGCTCCTCGTTGAACCGGTCCGTCTCGTCGACGGCATAAACGATGTCCCGTCCTTTGGGAGCGATCAGGAAGGAAGGTTGCTCTGTTTTCACCGCCAGCCCCTCATTGGTAAGGGCGCCCGTGCCAGGGTCAAAACTCAGTTGGTAAATGCCCTCGCTTTTTCCTTGTGTGTAAGTGCCGGCTAGTATTTTCATAGTGCTTACCTGTTTGTTCTGCTCCGTACTTTCCTGCCCGCCGCATGCGCACAGGAAGGCGGTAAATAGAAGGGTGAAAAAGATCGATGGGTTTTGCTTTACCATTGGAAAGATTTTTCCCAAAGGTAATTTTTCATTTTGTTTTTAGGAAACAGGTTATACAAGGATGACTCAGAGTAGATTTCGGATAGCTGAACTGAAGGCTGAACTTATTAAAACGGGCCAGGCCGTCATAACTGCCGATCCAGCGGAAATCGTTCGCATCCATTGCCAGGCCGCGAAAATAGTGGTTGGGAAGGCCATCTTCGGCTCGAATGAGCAGGCTGGGGCGGTTGAGATTATACTGGCAATGGCCTGTCCCAGGCATACTGCCAGCAAGGTGAATAGAAGAAAGCTACCTTTGATTTTATTTTCCGACGAAAAAGAGCAATTTGTAAATTTAATAAATACTGAGCACAATTTTAGCAGGTGACAAAGCTTGTATCTACCTTAGAGGTAGTTATATTTAGGCACACCCTGAACCCTTCATCAATTGGATTTTTTTTGAACCTATTGTTTAATAACGCCATAATGATGATTCCATACCATCTCTTCAAATCCTTATTGTTTTGTTTCGTGATCATTGCTCTGCTTGCTCCTACAGCGGGCGCCCAGGTATTAAAAGTGGAAACAGCTCCTTCGGCTGCGGAGCTGCCCTCGCTTGCCGGCAGGAAGGTTCTGCTTGTCTACGGCGGTTGGCCGGGGCATAAGCCCGATGCCTTTGCCGAAAGGGTGGGGGCCTGGTTGAATGAACAGGGGGCCATCCTGTCCGTATCCGATTCCCTGGATGTTTACACAGATGAAACGTTTATGGCATCTGTAGACCTGGTCGTGCAATACTGGACAATGGGCACGATCACTAAAGAACAGGAAGCCGGCCTGCTTAAGGCGGTCAAGAACGGCACCGGCATTGCCGGCTGCCATGGCGGTATCGGGGATTCATTCCGGGACAATCCTGAATACCAGTATATGATCGGCGGCCAATGGGTGGCTCATCCGGGTGGAGAGATCGATTATCAGGTGAAGGTTGTTCCTACAGAAGATCCGGTTATGAAAGGTATTGGAGATTTTGACATCCACACCGAGCAGTATTACATGCATGTCGACCCGAATGTGAAGGTGTTGGCCACAACCACCTTCAATGGAGCTGTCGACAGCTGGATCGACTCCGCAGTCATACCCGTCGTTTGGAAGAAATACTACGGCAAGGGCCGGGTGTTCTACCTTTCCATCGGCCACTCTCCGGAGACTTTCGACGTTCCGGAAGTGTGGGCGATGCTCACCCGGGGGATCCGATGGGCCAGCGGCAGTAAATACCTGCCCCGGGAAGAGTGGATGAGCCCGGTGTATGGGGCTAAATAATCGGCCGAATCAGGTTGTATGCGGTTTCCTGAAGACAGAAAAGCCGGGAGTTCCATCAATGAAAATTGGGCATCAGCCTCCCGCATTCAGCTCCATATCCATCTTAATGAATTGGCAAAGCTCTTCCATGTCGTCGAAAGGAGCAACGACCAGCCCCCGCTCCAGCAGTTTGAAAAGGTTAGGCCCTTCGACCTTAATGTCGTAACCTCTTTCGAGATTCACCACCTCGCCCTGATGGGAAACGGCCTTCAGCCCGTGTTGGCTAAGAGTTGCCAGGAGGGTTTCCAAAGCGTTGTTATGCATAAATCGGTGCTGTTGTGGTATTAGTGAAAAGACTATGTTGTTTGTGCCTAAAATCACTCCCCTTCATAATCAATAGACTCCCACTTCCGGCGCCGGTAGATCTTTCTCCGGCTGCTGTACCAATCTCGTTCCTCGACCTGTTGTCCTTTAGAAGGATCATTTATTTTGTGTACAAAGCAGAAGCGTTTGTGATCGTAATCCTGGTCGTTCTCATAAAAGTTTCGGCGCATCTGTTCCAGTTCTTCGTCCCGGTATTTTGCCAGTGGTTTGAAGGCTTCATCCTTTCGGCGCTGAAAGCGTTTGGCCATCAGCAACTTGTCGAAATAAGGGAGGGCGACAATTTCCCGGGTGATAGCCTTTACCTGTTTCCGGAAAGCTTCTGCCGTTTCTTCAAAACAATCGTCGATCAGGCCGATCTCCTTGGCAACTGCGGTACCCCAGGGCAGGCATTGTTCGGTGAACTGCGCCGCCTTTTCAGTTCCGATCCGCCTGGGCAACAGATAGGTCCAGTATTCTGAGCCGTACAACCCCATGGTGCGGGTGTGTGGGTTAAGTACGATACCGTTGCGGGCCAGTACCTTGTCGGCAGCCAGGGCTAGCGGCACTCCTCCCGCGCCGGCGTTGCCCTGTAGGGCGGAGATGATGTAATGGCCAGGCGACTGTATGATCTCGAGAATGAGGTCGTCGATGGCGTTGATATTTGCCCAGGATTCATCGGCCGGGTTTTCGGCCTGTTCAATGACGTTGAGATGGATGCCATTCGGCCATACATCTTCGCCTCCCATCAGTACGATAACCTTTACGGGGCGTTTTTTGGCTTCCGCCAGAGCCTGGCGCAGGCGCCGGCACTGGGAGGTGCTCATGGCGCCGTTGTAGAAATCGAAATGCAGGTATCCGGCCGGTCCTTCTTCTTCGTAGCGGATCTCCCGGAAAGAGGCTGCCGTTGCCGGGGCAAAAGGGCTCATTGAATGTTCCGGGATGATGTCGCCTGCTTCGCCCAATGCGATCATAGCGGGCAGTTTAAGGGCTCCTTCATGGTCTTCCCGCAGGTGAGAAAACCAGATTGCAGCATCCGCACAGGCGATACAGATCGCTCCGTCGCGTTGCGCCAGCACCTGGCCCGGTTTGCCCCTCAGTCCATCTTCCCGATGGGCGCCAAAAGCGAAATATTTCCCGTCGAATAGTTCGACGGGTACACCCGGGCTACTGTCGGCAGCCCGTGCCTTTTTCAGGATGCTTTCAATATCGTCCTGCCAGGAGAAACGAAAATCCTCTGACGCGGTACTTCGGTTCCATCTGCCCTTCACATCCTGCCGGGAATAATCCAGCGGTTCGGGGTGGAAACCTGCTTTTTCAAAATTGGCCACGGCTTCCAGCAACGCCGCCATAGCAGCCTGGGTGACTTCGTGCCGGTAAATGCAGGCTTTGCTGGCGGGGCGCATGGGGAAGGCCCTGGATGCCCAGATCGCTCCTGCATCCATCTTGCCGGTGGCCTGAAGAATAGTGACGCCCCATTCTCTTTCGTCATTCAGGATCGCCCAGTCCAGGGAACTAGCCCCCCGGTCGCCCCGAATACCGGGATGAACGATCAGGCATACGTGTTTTTTCCATATGCTTTCAGGGATCTTTGCTTTGAGGTAAGGGGCGATGATGAGTTGTGGCTCGAACGCTGCAACGGCAGCCTCCATCGCTGCAGGGCTGCTGGCGATCTGTACCCGGACCTGGTGGTTGAGACGGTCGAGTTCTATCCAGGCTCGCTGGGCCATTCCGTTGAAGGCGGAAGTGAGGAAAAGGATCTTCATGCGCCTTGCAATTCCTGCCGGTTGGCCGTATCAGAAAAGTGGTAGTAGGCAGCGCAGGCGCCTTCCGAACTGACCATCGGCGCTCCCAGCGGATTCTCCGGCTTGCACTTCGTACCGAAATTGGGGCAATTAAAAGGCTTTTTGATGCCTTTCATGATCTCTCCGGCTATGCATTCCGGGTTTTCCGGAGCTTCGGCGATGTTTACATTAAATTTGCGTTTGGCGTCGAATGCGGCGTATTTCTCCTTGACCTCGTAGCCGCTCATCGGAATGATCTCCATACCGCGCCATAGGCGGTCCGATACTTCAAAAACTTCAAAGATGGCCTCCTGTGCCGGGAGATTTCCCTCCTCCCGCACCATGCGAGCATACTGGTTTTCCACTTTGGCCTCTCCGTTTTCCAGCTGGCGCACCGCCATCAGGATACCCTGGAGCAGGTCTACCGGTTCGAAGCCGGTGACGACGATGGGCACTTTGAACCGCTCAACTAAAGGGTAATATTCCAGTGTTCCCATAATGGTGCAGACGTGGCCGGCGGCCAGGAAGGCCTGTATGCGGCTCTCTTCGTCCTCCATGACCGCCTCGATGGCCGGCGGAACCAGAACGTGAGAGGCCAAAATGGAATAATTTTTAAGCCCCAGCCGTTGAGCATGGATGACGGAAAGGGCGTTGGCCGGAGCCGTGGTCTCGAAACCGACCGCAAAGAATACGATTTCCCTGTCCGGATGCTCACCGGCAATTTTGACCGCCTCCAAAGGAGAGTAAAGAATGCGGATATCCGCCCCATTGGCCTTGGCGGCCAGCAGGCTTTTCTCCGAACCCGGTACCCTCAGCATATCGCCGAAAGAGCAGAGGGTTACCCCCTTTTCCTCCGCCAGGTAGATAGCTTTGTCGATCAGGTTGAGCGGTGTCACGCAGACCGGGCAGCCTGGGCCGTGCACCATATTCACCTCTTTGGGCAACATGTTGAGGATGCCGTTTTTAACGAGGCTGTGGGTTTGCCCGCCACACACTTCCATGATCGTCCACGGACGGGTGACGGCTTTATGGATCTGTTGGAGGTATTGTTCCGCCAGTTCAGGGTCTCTGTATTCGGATAGGTATTTCATGTCTCGCTTTTAACGACTGGGTTGCTACCGGATAACTACTTTTGTGGTTACGGTATCTCTGCCTTTGCCAAGCGTCAGGGTGTAAATGCCGGCAGGCAGGCCTTTCGGGTGAACCTCCAGGATGTTCAACCCTGTATTGCCCTGTACCCGAGATTGCCAAACGGGTTGGCCCAGGCTGTTGGACAAATAAATATACAGATCTTTCTGGCTTTCTTCAAGCGAGAAAGAAATAGTCATTTCTGTTGTAGCTGGATTGGGGAACAGCCCGAAATCGATGAAGTTGCTCACCGGGGATTCCACGCCGGAAAGCGGCCCCAGATCCGTTTTTTCAAAAGTGAAATTTCCCGTGGAAGAGCCGTCAAAAGTATAGAATACAAGCTTCCAGAGGTGATTGCCTGCCGTTTTTACGAAGTAGGCGCGGCTGAGGTCGACGATCCACATGGACGCTCCAAGGTCAAAGAATTTCCAATCCTGCCCGATGATGTCCAGTTGGCTGCCCAGGCTGTCCAGATAAAGTGTGTAATCGACGGTTTCCGGGTCTATGTTTCTGGCTTCGGCCACTTCGACACCCGGAGCGGACAGCACACCAGTGACCATGTACTGAATGACCTCTCCGTCTCCGGGATCCAACGGCGTCCGGTAACGGGTAAAGAGCAGATCCCAGCCGGATGGGCTGGCGGTTGCCGTTCCAGAGGTGAATGAAAAGAAGGCCAATGGGCTGCCGGAATAGTCGGCTTTGTTGATGGTGACGGTATTTTCACCAGTTCCGTCCAGGTTAGCGTATTTCATGGTGAATATTCCATTAGCCATCGATTCGATGAAGATCTTTTTCCAGGTGCCGTTTCTCAATTGAAGGGCGTATACCTTGTTGCCCAGGATCGATTGAGTCCCGGTATCGAAAGCCCCCCAGCCGTAATCGTCAGGGTCGTTTTCGTTTTTTATGCTGTTGAAGGCGCCATTGTCCCAGTCAATTTCCGGATTGTACAAGGTGTCGGTAATTAAGGACAGGTTTACTTCATCTGCGAAGTTATTGGTAGGAGCCAGGTAGAGGCTCAGTTGGGGTGCTTCTCCGGTAAAAGATGCTTTAGCAGCTTCGTTATAAAAGATGGCTGCCCCCTGGGCAGCGGTGCCGAATGCCAGGTCCCAGGATTCGTTGGCCAAAACGGTTTTTTCATTATTGCTGAGGGTGTAAAAGGCTTGCTGGGAATAGGAAGCCCCTACGGCTACCTGTACGAATTCCTGGGCCTTCATAGTGGCCAGGTGGAGCATTGCGATCAGGAAAAATGGTGTAAACTGTTTCATGATGTTCTTTTTGTTTTGAAAATCTTCAGGGCCAATCAAAAAGTTGAAACAGAAAAATAGGCAGGCTCGGCGAAACAATCACTGATAATTGTCACCTCATTGAGTACCCCCGCTTTGTTTATGGGCCCGGTTTTATTTCTTACTCTCTAAATTTATCTGCAAATTGTAGCCCACAAAAACTAACCATATAACCATGAAGAAGAATTCGCTGAGAGAGGACGCCTTGTTTTACCACTCCAAAGACAGGCCAGGTAAAATAGAGGTCATACCTACCAAAGAAACAGCCAACCAAAGAGACTTGTCGTTAGCCTATTCGCCCGGGGTGGCTGAGCCATGCCTGGCCATCGAAAAGGATGTCAGTGATGTATACAAGTACACGGCCAAAGGCAACCTGGTAGCGGTCATCAGCAACGGTACCGCCGTTCTGGGGCTGGGCGATATCGGCCCGGAGGCCAGTAAACCAGTCATGGAAGGCAAGGGCTTGTTGTTCAAAATATACGCCGATATCGATTGTTTCGACCTGGAACTGAACACCAAGAATGTAGATGAATTCGTCCGCACCGTAAAGATCCTGGAACCCACTTTCGGCGGGGTGAACCTGGAGGATATATCCGCTCCGGATTGCTTCGAGATCGAGGAGCGGCTGAAAAAGGAACTGGACATTCCTGTAATGCACGACGACCAGCACGGTACGGCCATCATCAGTGGCGCGGCCTTGCTGAACGCCATTGAGCTGGTCAATAAAGACATCTCCAAAGTCAAAATAGTAGTCAACGGAGCCGGAGCCTCCGCCATTTCCTGTACCCGCATTTACGTCTCACTGGGTGCACAAAAGGAAAATATTTTCATGTACGACAGTAAAGGCCTGATCCACCCGGGCCGAGATAACCTGGATGGCAAAAAGCCTGAATTCGTCAACGGAACCGTACCTGCGGATACTTCTCTGGCGGATATTCTCGTTGGCGCTGATGTGTTCATCGGGCTTTCGCGGGGCAACGTGCTGTCTCAGGATATGGTAAAAACAATGGCCAAGGATTGTATCATTTTCGCAATGGCCAACCCGGACCCGGAGATCAGCTATGACGATGCCAAAGCGGCGCGGGAGGACAGTATTATGGCCACCGGGCGTTCCGATTTCCCCAATCAGGTGAATAACGTCCTGGGGTTCCCCTTCATTTTCAGGGGAGCGCTGGATGTACGGGCTACCGAGATCAACGAAGAGATGAAACTGGCAGCTGTTTACGCACTGGCGGACCTGGCCAAGAAACCGGTGCCCGACATCGTCAATATGGCTTACGGCAACGTCAACCTGAGATTCGGCAAAGATTACATCATTCCCAAGCCGGTGGACCCCCGCCTGATCACGACGGTCGCCCCAGCGGTGGCTAAAGCCGCTATGGAGACGGGAGTGGCCCGCAACCCCATTGCCGACTGGGAAACTTATGAGCTGGAACTGGCGCGGCGCCTGGGCAATGACAATACGATCTCCCGGATCCTGGAGACCAAGGCCAAGCAAGAGCTCAAACGAGTTGTTTTCGTCGATGCAGAAAATGCCTCTGTGCTTAAAGCAGCCCAGGTAGTTTTGGAAGAGCGGATCGCTCAACCTATCCTGCTGGGGGGGCGGCAAAAGGTGGAGTCTATCATCCGGGAGTATGGCCTTTCTTTGAATGGCATCCGGATCATCGACCCCAAACAACCGGCCGATGAAGCGGAAGAGCAGAAACTCAACGAATACAGCTCCATATTCTACGAGAAGCGGAAAAGAAAAGGGATGACCCGCCTGGAGGCAGCAGACATCATGCGCAGCCGGAGTTATTACGGCGTGATGATGGTTGAGGCCGGGGATGCCGACGCCCTGATCGGTGGTGTAACCAAGAAATATCCATACACGGTCCGCCCCGCTTTGCAGATCATCGGCCCCAGAGAGGGTATCCGGAAGGTGGCCAGCACGCACATTCTGATCACCCGCTTTGGCCCACTGTTCCTGGCCGATACTTCGATCAATCACCACCTCAATGCGGAGGATATTGCCGATATCACGGAATTAGTTGCCGAAAAAGTCGAATCTTTTGACATTCAGCCACGGATTGCGATGGTTACTTATTCCAACTTCGGCTCGGTTCCGCACGGAGAGTCGGCAGTGCTCATGAGAAAGGCGACCAGCCTCGTGCAGGAAAAGCATCCCGACTGGATCGTCGATGGGGAAATGCAGGCGAATATGGCCCTCAACCCGGCGGTGCGGGAACACTTTTATCCTTTCTCAAAGTTGGGAACCAAAAGGGCCAACACCCTGATCTTCCCCAACTTGTCTTCGGCCAATATTGCTTATAATCTTCTGGCTCATACCGCCAATATGGACATCATCGGCCCTATTTTGCTGGGCCTGAAAAAACCGGTGCACATCCTGCAACTGGGCGCCAGCGTCCGGCAGATCGTGGATATGGTAGGTATAGCAGCAGTGGATGCACAGGGAAGGTGACGGGGGAAGGGGGAGGTATATTGTTATATTGCTGTAAATCACAGCAATATAACAATATGACAATATGAAAAAAAAACGCTACCCCCCCTTGGCCCCTCGTTTGATCATCCGGTCTACGCCGGAAGTGAATTCCTGTACGGAAGAAGTGTAACCCGTTTGGCCCAGGGCCTCGATGGAGAATCCTTCGTCTTTAGTATTCTTCTCCAGGTTGAATACCCAGATGGTGGGATATCCTCTGACATTGAAGGCTTGTTGCAGGGAGTAGTTCTGCTGCCGGATCTCATTCGGGATCTGTTTTCTCCTTGGGAAATCGAGTTCCAGGAGGACTACGTTTTTCTCCGCCCACTTCTTGAATTCAGGCTTGGAGAACACATCAGCAGTCAGTCTTTTGCACCACCCGCACCAGTCGCTGCCGGTGAAATTGGCCATGATGGGCTTTCCCGTTTTTTGTGATATCTTATAGGCTTCGTCAATGTCCACCAGCCAGCCTTCGTTTCCGGCAGTATACTTCTCCTGCGCCATTGCAAAGGAAGCGGCCATCAGGAAGGCAAATAAGATGCTGATCTTCTTCATGAGTTTTCTTTTAATTAGGCTAATTTTGAACATATATCTGGTAAAGATACAATCTTACTGCTGAAAAGATGTACGGTAAACTGTTACCATCCTGTTAAGGGTATTCACGGCAATCCATTAACTTGCAGAACATTAAAAACAAGCGCTTTGAAACGGATCTCTACTCTGATAATATTTGTCCTCCTCAGCCTGTCCGCTGCAGAAGCTCAACAGGAAGAGGTTTATGACTACGCAAGCAGCAACCGGCTAATGATCCAGCGTGGCGTACAGGCCATCCTGATGTGCAATGGCCTGTTTACTTCCGGGCGCAGCCTGGATCTGGTTTTTGAGCAGGAGCTGGCCTATTTGAAAGAACCGGTAGGTACGGAGGAAGGGGGCGATTACGAGGTGGACTGGAAGCGGCGGGCCGTAGCTGTCGGCAAGCCGGAAAACGGCATTCCTACCATGCGCGCTGCTTTTCGCGAAGGGCTCGGCTGCATTATCCTGGCTCCGGATCAGGCATTCGAAGACATCGAATCTCTTCCTGTCCTTGAAATGCCCCCCTTACCTGGCAACCCTGCCGATATTCCCTGGCCGGACGGCGACCGGGTAGAGCCCCTTGCCCTCCCTGCCTACATCGATGAAACCGCCCTGGAAGCAGCGGCCGATTGGGCTTTCAACCGGAAATCGCCCGAGCAGGTGACCCTCAGCTTGCTGATCGTGCATAAAGGACAGATCATCCTGGAGCGCTACGCCCCAGGAGTAGATATGAAAACTAAAACCCGTACCTGGTCAACCGCTAAAAGCATCGCCGCCACCCTGATCGGTATGCTGGTGGACGAAGGCAAACTGGCCCTGGATGAACCGCTGGGCCTGGAATGGCTGCCCCAGGTGCTTTCACCGGAGGCCGACCCCCGGAATGAGATCACCCTGCGCCACGTGCTGAATATGTCCAGCGGATTGTACCCGGTAGACAATAACGGCATGGAGTACGCCACCGGCTCGGGGTTGGCCTACTGGGCGGGCGCCAGTTCCGCCATCGGCGCCCGCAACCGCGGCCTGGTTCGCAGGCCTGGCGCCTATTGGGATTATGAGAACTACGAGACCCTCCTCGCCGTGCTGGCCATGAAAAAGGCACTCGGCGATTCGGTGAACTACCTGGAATTCCCACGCCGTGCCTTGCTGGACAAGATCGGGATGCGGAACACCTTGCTCAGCGTCGACCGCTTCGGCGATTTCATCCTCAGCAGCCAGGTGTACACCAACGCCCGAGACCTGGCACGCTTCGGGCTGCTTTACCTGCAGGACGGCTTGTGGAAGGGGGAGCGCCTCCTGTCGGAAGAATGGATACGGTTCGTTCGCACCCCGGCTCCTTCCACCGCAGAGCGCGGCAACTTCTACGGCGGGCAGTGGTGGCTGGTGCCCGATGATCGCACCGACGTCCCGAAGGACGCCTACTCTACGGCCGGCAACCGGGGCCAGTACGTCATCGTCGTGCCTTCGCACGAACTGGTGATCGTTCGCCGGGGGCTGGACTATGGCAGGCAAGGGTTCGACCGGTGGGATCTGGTGCGGGAGGTATTGCGGGCGTTTGAGTGAGGCGTTTAAAACAAAAAACCCTTTGTAATTAACTGAATTACAAAGGGTTTTTGAAAAAATTAGTCGGGGTGACAGGATTTGAACCTGCGACCTCTCGCCCCCCAGACGAACGCGCTACCGGGCTGCGCTACACCCCGTTTTATCCGCCGTAGCCTTGGCGAAGGCGGATCAGAAACAAGTCGTGGTCATTACTGGATTCGAACCAGTGACCTCTGCTCTGTCAAAGCAGCGCTCTAAACCAACTGAGCTAAATGACCGGAAAGATGGAATGCTCTGCGCTTTTGCAAAGCGGTTGCAAAGATAAAAAAAACCTCATTTTTTCACACCCCTGGGGCACTTTTTTCTGCCGGTGATGGATAAACTATTTTCAGTAGATGGAGCTAAGCCTGTTGCTGGCCATTGTCATCAATTTGATCCGCCGGTTTTTGTAACTTAAAAAGTTATCAACAGAATGTTGATAATTAATCGGGGGCGGGCCCTGAAAAAATCATCACAGGCCCTTACTTTAGAGCGGCTCTTATGGGCAACGAGCAGTTCAAACAAATATTGGTAAGAGATCATTATCTCCAAAAGGTAACACCTTCCAACTTAAAGCTTAGCGAGTCAATACTTCCAATCCACTGATCCCTTCCCTGCGGATAGGGCTGCGGTATCTCTGGCGGGAAGGGCCTGAACAGAATTAGAAAGCCTTTTAAAATAAAGTATTACCAAACATGGAAACACCGTCCGTTCAAAAGAAGAAGCAGAATACGCCTACTCAAACGTATAGCTATGAGGAAGCACTGAAGGCGTCTATCGAATATTTCAATGGCGATGAGCTGGCCGCCAATGTGTGGGTAAACAAGTATGCCCTTAAGGATTCCTTCGGCAATATATACGAGCGCACCCCCGAGGACATGCACCGCCGCATCGCCCGGGAAATAGCCCGCATCGAACAGAAATACCCCAATCCGGTAAGTGAGGAAGAGATCTACCAGGCTTTGAAGGACTTTCAGTATATCGTTCCCCAGGGGAGCCCCATGGCGGGTATCGGCAACAATTTCCAGGTGTCTTCTCTGTCCAATTGTTTCGTCATCGGCAGCGGGGCCGATTCCTATGGCGGCATTGCCAAGGCCGACGAAGAGCAGGTCCAGCTGATGAAACGCCGGGGCGGGGTAGGGCAGGACCTGTCCCACCTGCGCCCGAAAGGCACCCCGGTGATGAATAGCGCCCTGAGCTCCACCGGCATCGTGCCCTTCATGGAACGCTACTCCAACTCTACCCGCGAAGTGGCGCAGGACGGCCGCCGCGGAGCGCTCATGCTGACTGTCTCCATCAAACACCCGGACGCGGAGGGCTTCATCGACGCCAAGCTGGAAAAAGGCAAAGTGACCGGCGCCAACGTCTCCGTTCGCATCGACGACGAGTTCATGAGAGCGGCCATGGCCGGCAAACCCTACAAGCAGCAGTTTCCCATCGATTCCAAAGAGCCGACGTTTACAAAAGAGGTCGACGCGGCCAAGATCTGGAACAAGATCATCCACAACGCCTGGAAATCGGCCGAACCAGGCGTCCTGTTCTGGGACACCATCATCCGGGAATCGGTGCCGGATTGTTATGCCGACCTGGGGTATAAGACGATTTCTACGAACCCTTGTTTGACCGGAGAAACACTTATTGCCCTAGCGGACGGCAGAGGACAGGTGCCGATCCGGCAATTGGCGGCGGAGGGCCGCGATGTGCCTGTCTATTGCCTTGACGACAACGGGCGCCTGGACATACAAATTATGCGCAATCCACGGATCACAGGATCCAACAAGGAGGTATTTAAAGTCACCCTGGATGACGGATCGGTGATCCGGGCGACTTCCAACCACAAATTCCGGTTGAAAAAAGGGGCTTATCGGGAGGTTAAGGACCTGAAACCGGGGGATAGCCTGATGATCCTGACTAAATTTCAGGGGCCGGTAGTTAAAGAAGAGGGGAGGAAGCAGACAGATTACTGGTGGTTTAATGATGGCAGGTTCCGGTCCACAAAGTCAGAACACCGAATGATTGCTGAGTTTTATCAGAATAGGAAGATAAGACGAGGTGAAGTCGTCCATCATGCTGATTATAATAGCCTGAATAATCATCCTGATAATTTGGAAATCATGGATGTAAAAGCGCATGATGCGTTGCATAAAGCGGATATGATGGGGAAACAAAATCCCATCTTTAAGATTAAAGCCGACCCTGAAAAACTCCGTGTTTACCGTGTCCGAATGTCGAAGTCTGTCTCTGGACTGAAAAATGGAAAAGCCTATCAGGTAACTAATGAAGCGTTATTTGAACAGGCCATTTATCTCACGAAGGTATTGGGACGCCGGTTTTCCAAAAAGGAGTGGCAGGAGCATGCCAGGAAGAATAAATTGCCAATGACCTTTTCCAAATACCGCAGAGAAGCGCTTGGGTCGATAAAGGAAATGTCTTCGCTGGCAGCAGCGGAACTTGGCTTGATTCAAGCCGACAATGATCCTCGCCTTTTGCGAACTTTGCTAAAGGCTGAAGAACAGGGCTATGAAACAAAAATCCAAGGAAGCACTGTAGTAGTTCAAAAAGCTTGTGAACATTGTAATCAGCATTTTTGGATTAACTACCATCGCCGCGAAATTTCCTATTGTTCATTTGATTGTCTGAACGATTTCCTCAATTCCGATGAAGCAGTCAGGGAAAAAAGAGCAAATTCGATTAATCAGATCTATCTCAAAAAGGCAGAGCAAAATAAAGTTGCTCAGTTGCAGGCATACACTCAACTGAAGTATCAGCTCCAACGTGAACCCCTGATGAAAGAGTGGGAGAAGGAGTGTAGGAAATCGGGCATACCCTTCCGGGTTGGTACCAAACATGGTTTCGGCTCTTTCCAGGACCTCAAGGCCCAGGCAGAATTTCACAACCATCGCGTGGTGTCCATCGAATTTGATGGATACGAAGATGTGTACAATGGCACAGTGGACAAACACCACAACTTCTTCGCCGGGGGCTGGGAGGGACAAACCAAAGATGGAAAAGCCAAACTGGTCTATCTCAACCAGAAAAATTGCGGTGAAATTCCCCTCTGTCCATACGATTCCTGTCGCCTTCTGGCGATCAACCTCTACGGCTACGTCGAAGAACCGTTCACCGATAAGGCACACTTCAATTTCGAAAAATTTGCCCGGCACGTACAGCTGGCACAGCGCATGATGGACGACATCATCGACCTGGAGATCGAGAAGGTTGAACGCATTCTGGACAAGATCGACAAGGATCCGGAACCGGAAGAGATCAAGGCCACCGAGCGCCGCCTGTGGGAGAAGATCCATAAGGCCTGCGTCAACGGCCGCCGTACCGGGGTGGGCATCACTGCCGAGGGGGATATGCTGGCGGCTCTGGGCCTGCGCTACGGTACCAACGAAGGTATAGATTTTTCGGTGAAAGTCCACCAGACACTGGCCATCAACGCTTATCGCTCCTCCGCGGTCATGGCCGAAGAACGGGGCGCCTTTCCGATCTATGATTCGGAACGAGAGAAGAACAACCCCTTCATCAGCCGCCTCCGCGAGGCCGACCCTGCTCTGTACGAAGAAATGCTGGCCAAGGGCCGCCGCAATATCGCCTTGTTGACCATAGCGCCCACCGGCACCACCAGCCTGATGACCCAGACCACCTCCGGTATCGAGCCGGCCTTCCTCATCAGCTACAAACGCCGCCGTAAGGTCAACCCCAGCGATAAGGATGCCAATGTAACCTTCATCGACGAGGTGGGCGACCACTGGGAAGAATACAACGTCTTCCACCACAAATTCATCACCTGGCTGGAAGCCAACGGCTATGATGTGGGCCAGGTCACCCGGATGACGGCCGAGGAACTGCAGCCTATTATTGAACAATCCCCTTACCACCGGGCCACCGCCAATGATGTGGACTGGGTGCAGAAGGTGAAGATGCAGGGCGCCATTCAGAAGTGGGTCGACCATTCCATCAGCGTGACCGTGAATGTCCCGGAGGAAACCTCCGAAGAGATGGTCAAAAAGATCTACCAGACCGCATGGGAGGCAGGCTGTAAAGGATGTACGATCTACCGCGACGGATCCCGCTCCGGGGTGTTGGTCTCCGATTCCGGGGGTAAAGACAAAAAGCAGGTTCAGTTTCAGGAAACCATGCCGCCCAAGCGGCCACAGGTACTGGAATCGGCCGTGGTGCGTTTCAAGAACAACTCGGAGGACTGGATCGCCGTCATCGGCCTATACGACAAACGCCCCTATGAGATCTTTACCGGGCGGGCGGAGGACATGTTCAAGTTCCCGGATTATGTCACTTCCGGCTGGGTGCTCAAAGTGAAGGACGAAGACGGCCACAACCGTTACGATTTCCAGTTTCTTGACCGGGAGGGTTACCGCATCACCATCGAGGGGTTGTCCCGCTCTTTCAATAAGGAGTACTGGAACTATGCCAAGCTCATCTCCGGCGTATTGCGCCACGGCATGCCGATCGCTTACGTGGTCGACATGGTGGAAGGCCTCAACGTGCCTGAAGATTACATCAATTCCTGGAAGAACGGCGTTTGCCGCGCCCTCAAGCAGTTTGTTCCGGACGGGACCCAGGCGGCCGACAGCAACTGCCCCAGTTGCGGCGACCCGGATGGGCTGCTCTACAAGGAGGGGTGTTTGATCTGTAAGAGCTGTGGGTACTCGGAGTGTGGGTAGCTCCACTTAAAAAACAACTCTACGAACGGCGCAGCCTGAGCAAATTGGGTTGCGCCGTTGTTTCTGGCCTCCACTCCGAACCAGCAACATCCTGGCCCTTACTTCTCCTGGTTATGGAAAGAAGGCAGGTCAAATTACTCGCATCCACAGGTCAGGTTGTCTGCATAGGACTGTTCCTCCAGCCTGTAGCCTTTCGTGTAGGGATAACCACCGCCAATGCCAAGGTTTTCCCTTCGAATGGTGTAAATGCAATCGAAGGCGATGACACTTTCCTTTTCTTTTAAATTATTCGGGTCGCAGAAGGAATTAGCCGAGGCGGCGCAGCTGGTGGTGGTCATATCGCCCACCACGTCCTCCAGGATGAACTTGATATCGATCTGGTACTCATCCGCCAGTTTTTGGTCAACATCAGAGGCATAGCGGCCATAGGGTTCGCCCTTCCTGACAATGGAGTCCGGATATATCTCGAATTTGTCCACAAAGAAGGAATGAATGGTGGCGACTTTCCTGAACTGCGGGTTCCCCTCAAAGGCCAGCGAGTCGAAAGCAGGGGTGAAAGCTTTCTTGTTTTTATCAAAGTAGGTGGGCGACAGCGGTTTCATTTTGGTATCCACCCAGATTTCGTTGATGAGGTATTCGTAGCCCATCAGCACCCTTCCTTTGCCGGGGCCAGTGGTGTCGTACCGGGAGCACTTCATCCGCACGTCCGCGCTTATTGCCACATAATACACCCCAGGTTTGCGGGTACCGGGCAGCGGAAGTTTGTATTTTTCACTCAATGACCACACGCCTTCATACCCACTGCACGGGCAGTATTCCTGCACTTCCAGAATATCCAGATAGGGGGAGTTGAAATTCGCATCGTATTCTTTGTCGAAAAAAGCCGTCAATGGATGGGCGTAGGACTGCTGCTTTTCCTTTGAAGGCAGCCCACTTTTCAGGAAAAAGATCAAGGCCGCTGTACTCGACAATACGGTGATCAGCAAAAGCAGCAAAAGACGGCGGCGGAAGTTGGCCCTGCCGGCTTTCAGTGCTCCAACCTCTAACTTGAGCCTTTCATTTTCGGCGACTGCCATGTCCCGTTCTTCCCGGATAGCTTCCCTTGTGAGTAAACGGTCGATGTTTTCAATGGAGCGGATATACATCCCCTCCGTCGCTGTACCGTAAATCAGTTTGGAAAACTGGCTGGCACTAATGCTTAAGGCCTTTGCGATCTCTCCATAGGATGTATTGCCGAACTTGGCGGTGGGCTTGCTCCATGTGCCGTATTTCTCCTCCAGTTTTTCTAAAAATTTTTCTTGAATGCTCGGCTCCATGCTGCGTTCACACGGTGTAAAAAGGTGTAAAAAAGTATAAAATTCTGAAATAATAAAATTTTACAGAATTACATTCTTTTGTTTGCAAATTGAACAACATAACTTCGTTGTTATATCAAAAGTATAATTCTGCTAAATATAAGCAAATTATGGCCAACCAGGGAATATCTCCAATCTAATTACCGTCCGGTTAGCGGGCCATTGGCCTGGCATAGATAAGGAGAATTGGGCGAGGATGCTCCGCCCATGCTCATTATAATAAAAATGAAAAATCACGAAAAATGAAAAAACAGCTACTCCCATTGTTTACCGGCCTGCTCACCCTACTGGTTCTGCAAGCATCCGCACAAAAGGCCATAACAGGCAAGGTGGCCGAAAAGGATGGTACTCCGCTCGTCGGCGTTACGGTTTCGGAGGTGGGGACGGCCAACGGCACTTTCACGGACCTAGAGGGCCGCTTTACCATTAAAGTCAAAGATGAAAATGCAGTGCTGTCCTTCAGCTATACGGGGCGGGAAACCATCACCCGGCCCGTGGCAGGTGTTCAGGAAATCAACGTATTGCTGGAGGAGGATGCTAAGATACTGGACGAAGTGGTCGTCACTGCCCTGGGCTTTGAGGAAAAAGAGGACGAGTTGGGCTATGCCAGTTCCACCGTATCGTCGAAAGCAGTCACAGGAGCTGCCGAGTCCACCATGATCAATGCGCTTTCAGGCAAGGCATCGGGGATCCGTATTTCCCGCAATTCCGGAGACCCCGGCTCGGGCGCTTACATTCAGATCAGAGGCATCTCCACCATTGACCGGGATGCGCAGCCGCTCATCGTCGTGGACGGCATCCCCATCAGCAACGATTCAAGAGGGGCTCAGGAAACCTTTGCTGCCCAGTCGAGGCTCAACGACATCAACCCCAATGACATAGAGACGGTCACCGTTCTGAAAGGGGCATCAGCAGCAGCACTTTGGGGGACGAAAGCGCTGGGCGGCGTGATTGTCATCACCACCAAAAGCGGCAAGTACAATAACAAGTTATCCGTCAACTACAAAACGAGCTTCTCCCTCGATCAGATCAGCCGCCGCTATCCGCTCCAAACCACTTTTGGACAGGGAGACAACGGTGTCTACAACCAGCGTTCGAGGGACTCCTGGGGCGATAAAATTGCCGCCCGCCCGGGCGGAACGGACGAATTCGATACCTCCGGACAATTCTATGTAGACCAGGAGGGCAATACTTATTATCCCATCCTGAAGAAAAATTCGAGAGAGCTTTTCAATGATAAAAATTTTGACCTCATCTTCCAGAATGGCCATTTCTGGGAAAACAACCTGAGTGTGACCGGGGGCAATGCCAACAGCACCATCTTCGCCAGCCTCAGCGACATCAACCAGCAAGGCATCATCCGCAATAATTCTGAATACCGGCGGACGACGGCACGAGTGAATACCACCCACCGCCTTAGCGATAAGGCCAGGATCAAAGCCTCCACCGCCTATACCAAAAGCCAGTCCGGCCGAATCGCGCGGGGGGCAACTTCATCGGGGCTCCATCTGGGGTTGCTGAGAACTCCTGCTGATTTCGACAACACCGGCTACCGGGGCGATTATTATTCAAGCAGCTCTGCTTCCCCGGTATCGAACCGCCAACGCTCCTACCGGGAACCCTTGGGGGCAGACGGGACCGCCACCTATAACAATCCGCTCTGGACCATAAACGAGCAGGAAAGTACCGTGGACGTAGACCGCTTCATCACCTCCCTCGAACTGACAGTTTCTCCTGCCAATTGGCTGGACCTGATCGGTAGGGTCGGCCTGGACAAGTATTCGGAATGGCAGCAGCAGTTTTTCACTCCAGGCTCTGCATCGGGTGCATTCACTTCGGGGTTCTTTGAAAAAAGCCTCGCCCGCAACTCCATTATCAATATGGACTACATCGCCAAGGCGGCCAAGCGTTTCAACAGAAATTTCAGCGGAACGCTGCTGCTTGGCTTCAATTTCAACCACCGCCAACTGATTACCGATGGCAGCGAGATCATCAACTTTATCCAGTTCACCGACGTGGCAAGCGGCATCCGGGATATCGATAATGCGCTGCCAGAAAACAGGGCGGCCACCAGTACGTTCGGACAGGAGCGTACGGTAGGGGTTTATTCCTCCGCCACGTTCTCCGCTTATGACATGCTGTTCCTCAATGCTACCTTGAGGGCCGAGTCGGCTTCCACTTTCGGCGACGAGGCGGACAATACTTTCTATTTCCCTTCCGCTTCTCTCGCCTGGCAGTTTACGGAGTTGGAAGGACTGAAAAACGATTTTTTGTCATTCGGGAAATTGAGGTTGTCATATGGTGAAGTGGGAGTACAGCCTGCCCGCTATAATACTACCAACGTCTTCATTTCGCCCACCTTCGCCGACCAATACGGCGGCAATTTGGCAGGGGGGCTGTATGGCAACGGCTCATTTGTGCCTGGAACCCAAAGAGGGAGTACCAGCCTTCTGCCGGAAAGGAAAAAAGAAACGGAAATCGGAATGGACCTGAGGTTCTTACAGAATAAGCTATCCCTAAGCGGCACTTATTACAAGAACAGAACAGTAGATGTGCTCCTCGATTTCCCCATTGCTAATTCCAGGGGCATCACCCGCCTGTACACTAATGGCGCCGAGCTTCAGAACGAAGGAGTGGAACTCGACCTTGGCTATTCTCTGGCAAGAGGAAAAGATTGGTCCTGGGACGTGAATTTTATCTATTCCAAAGTACAAAATGAAGTCACCAAATTAGAAGAGGGCCTGACCATCAACCTCGGCGGGCTTTCCGCTGTGAATGCGAGGGCCCTGGAGGGGTATCCCATCGGGGTGTTGTGGGGGTCGAGAACTTTACGGGACGATGCCGGCAACATTGTTTTTGATGAAAACGGATTTCCGGAGCAAGACGAATTGGAAGGAGTCATCGGAGACCCTAACCCCGATTGGCAGGGGTCGGCCATGAGCACCATATCCTATAAGAACTTCTCCCTCTCTGTACTTTTTGAAACCTATCAGGGTGCAGATATTTATGCAGGGACAAAGTCGGTCCTTTACGACCTCGGCACCTGGGGAGCTTCTTCGGAAGAGAGTACCGCCAACCAAAACCTGCTTGATTTTGACGGCAATGTAATCCTGGCGGGCACCACCTTCCGCGGTAAGGTATACAACTTTGGTGCGGGCCCTGTGGCATTGACGGAAAGCTGGTACAACGCCGACGGCGGCTTTTTCGGCAGCGGCAATGACGAACTCTACATCGAAGACGGTTCGTGGTCCCGCCTGCGGGAGCTGACCCTTTCTTACCGAGCCGGTTCGGATTGGTTAAAACGCCATATGGGGATCAGTACTGCTGAAATTTCTCTGACCGGGAGAAACCTCTTCCTTTGGACCCCCTTTGAGGGCAACGATCCTGACACCAACCTCCAGGGAGTAAGTGTTGCCAGGGGGATCGATTACTTCAACAACCCCGGCACGAAATCCTACATCGCCACGCTTTCGGTGACTTTTTAAAAACTGAATCCAATCAAAATGAAAAAGGCAATACTATCTTTCTCTATTATCCTCTTGTTTGCCTCATGCGGTGAACTGGTGAAAGGGCTGAATGAAAACCCCAACAGCCCAACTACGGCCTCCTACCAATATATACTGACGGGGGCGGAAGTAGGCAACATCGTCCTGCAAACAGGTGAAGTTGCCCGGAAAGCCGGTATTTTCTGTGGCTACTACACCGGCATTGACCGTCAGCACCTCGGCTTCAGCCAATACGGAGTGACGACGAGCGATTTCGATTCGGAATGGAACAACGTCTATGTGGATGTCGTAGCCAATGCCCTTGCTGCTGAAATGGCGGCAGAAGAAGAAGGGGTCGGGGGTGTCACCAAGGGCATCACACAGGCCTTAAGGGCTATGGCACTGGGCACTGCCGCTTCCCTATGGGGGGATATCCCTTTTGACGAGGCAGGGCAACCGGAAATCGAAGGCCCGGCTTTTGAAGGCCAGCTTTCCGCCTATTCCAAACTCCAAAACCTGCTGGACGAAGCCATTGCCAACCTCGCTTCTGGTTCGGGCCGGCCGGCCAGTGGTTCGGAGATCTACCTGGATGGCAGCCCTGTTGCCTGGACGGAGGTAGCCTATTCCCTGAAGGCGCGTTATTACATGCACACCAGGGAATACGAAAAGGCTTATGCCGCTGCTCAGAATGGCATCAGTTCTCCCGATAACAGCCTGATGGCTCCACACGGCGCGGCGGCTGAAAATTCCAACCTGAACTACAGCTTTTTCGCCGTAGAGGTACGGCAATCTGACCTGTTAACATCCGATTTTATGGCAAGCCTCATTGCCCCTGACGCCTCGGCCAGTCCTGATTTTTCAAAATACAGGGGTAATGCCAAAACCAATGAAACGGGACGGTATAATTTCCTTTTCCGAATGACCTCTTTCGGGATTCAACCCAATACCAGCAGTAATGCCTTCGCCGCCCAAACCGCCCCTGCACCTTTGGTTACTTTTGAAGAAAACAGCTTGATACTGGCGGAAGCAGGTTTCCGCACCGCAGGAATTGACAAAGGTTTGGAACATTTGAACGATTACAGGGCCTACCTCGCAGCGGGAGGCTACATGGCCAACGCCAGTCCTGCCAGCCTGCAATACGATCCTTATGAAGCTGCCGATTTTGAGAGCGGTGGAATGGAAAATGCCGACGGCCTCAGCGCCGGCAATGCGCTCTTGCGGGAAATACTGGAGGAAAGGTATGTTTCCTTTTTCGGGCAAATAGAAGGTTTCAACGATACCCGCCGCACGGAAAGTGAAACGCTAACCAGGGTTCCTGTGGCGCCGAATGTTGGCTCCAATCTGCCCCAGCGGTTCCTGTATCCAACGACGGAAATTGACCGGAACCCTAATGTTCCTAAGCCGGTACCTGGTTTTTTTGATCCGACACCTGTCAACAAATAACGGACATGAAAGCAATGCATTTTTTAAAAAAAGCAGTTCCTCTGACACCGGGTTTGTCAAAGAGCCGGAAAGTACTGCGGGCCCTTTGCCTGATCCTGCTTCTGGGCAATTTCCCCGCTCATTCGCAGCCGGACACCCTGCGGGTGCTGTTCGTAGGCAACAGCTTTACTTTTTTCAACAACCTTCCGCAAATGGTCTCTGCAATGGCAGCATCGCAAGACGTGGCCATTTTTACCCGTCAATCCACGGTAGGTGGCTCCAACCTGGAACAGCACTGGAAAGGGGAAAGAGGAACAAAGACCATGGCCATGCTGGATAGTGCCGATTGGGACTATGTGGTATTGAATAATCACAGCCTGAGCGCCATAGAGGACCCGGATGGTTTCCTGGAGTATGGGCGGAAATTTGCGGAGCACATCAGGAACAAAGGCGCCAAACCCGTCTTCATGATGACCTGGGCCTACAAATCCAACCCGTTAATGCAAAAGGAAATCTCTGAAAGGTACGCACAGTTGGCAGCAGAAACGGGCTCTGATTACGTGCCATGCGGGCCTCTCTTTGCTTCCGCAAGACAATGGCGGCCCGATTTGGAGATGTTCTTCGACGACAAGCACCCTTCGCCCAATGGCACTTACCTGCTCGCATTAGCTTTTTATAAATTTCTCTCGGGAAAAACCGTCATGGGCATACCCCATAGGTTGGCGACTAAAGACCTGTTCGGAGAAAAACTCTATCTGGTTTTCATGAATGAGGAGGATGCGAAGTTCCTGCAGCAATTAACTGAGGAATTTGATTTTAGCCATTGAACTCATTTTTCAAAAAAATAAAAAAGTGATGCAACGAATATTCAAAATAGCTCCCCAGCCCATAATACTCCTGCTGGCCGTGCTGGCTGTTTTTTCCTGCAAAAAAGACAATGACGATGAAGGGTTCCCCATCACAAACGACCTGAGGGTGCTCAAGGTGAATATTGGCGGTGATGCCGTCACTTCCGGGCTATCCGATGTTTCGGTGGCCGTCCAAATCGAGTTGGTGTTTTCTCATGCATTGAACACAACGGCATTTGAAAACGCGCTGAATATTTCTCCTTCGGCGGAATTTTCGGCCAGTTATGACGACTCCGGCTCTTTTGCCACCATTAGTTTCGACCTGCCGCTGCAATACGAAACTGGTTATACGCTGAGCTTGCCGAAAGGCGCTTATGGCACTAACGGAGAGGCGAGTTTGGAGGATTTTTCCTTTACCTTCACTACCCGCTCGTTCACTGCTCCCAATATCACGCTCACCAGTGATGTACCTGGTTTTTTTGAGGGTGAAACCATTACCATCACCGCAGAACTGTCTTTCCCTATTTTCAATGACGTAACGCTAGACCTGGTATTCTCCGGCACGGCGGATAACGGGGTTGACTATTCGGCAAGTGCCCCCGGCATGGCCATTCCGGCAGGCAGCACCGTAGCCACTGTCGAACTGGCTGGCCTGGACGACGGGGAGGACGAAGGGTCCGAAACCATCAACATCTCTATCGCCAACCTGCTCAATGCGGTTGAAAGCCAGCCTCAAATGCTGAACCTCACCCTTGGCGACCAACCGCCGCCACTGGAATTCAAAGGGGCCATGTCCTTGAAAATTGGGGGCACCACTACCAACGGAAGAGCCATCCATATAAGGGCCTTGCAAGATATTCCCGACCTGAGCCTGTATGGTATTGGCATTGCCAACAATGGAGGAGGAACAGATGGAAGAGAGATCGATTTCCCGGCGACCAGTGCCGCCGCGGGGGATGACATCCTGCTCGTTCGGGACCAGGACCTGGCTGGGCTGGCCGCCTATTTTGGCGACTATTTCAACGATTTTGAAGTGGTCGTTGAAACACCTGATCTTAACTTCAATGGTGACGACCCTTTTGAATTGTACAAAAACGCAACAGTTATCGAAACCTATGGCGATGTGGAGCTTTCAGGAGAGGGCCTGGAATGGGAGTACACGGGCAGCTGGGCCTACAAGTTCAATGGTTTCTGGGAATATGGGCAAGTGGATTGTTCTGCCAATTCCACTTCGTTGCAGGATGCAGCTTGCGTTTATCCCTTCTGCGCACCGCTTCAGCTATATGGCGTAATGGCCATTCTATGGGACGGTTCGGGCACCAACGGCGGCAAAGCTGTCCATATCCGTGCCAACCGCTCCATCGCCGATCTCGGTATTTACGGGCTTGGCACTGCCAACAACGGGGGCGGAACGGATGGCATTGAATTTAATTTCCCTTCAATGTCCGTCGACGAAGGCGGCCACCTCCTGGTTGCCCGTGAACCGGCCACCATTGCCGCTTATTTTGGAAGCTGCTACAACGGCTATGCCCAGGTTTTTCAGTCTGATGCCATGAACCAGAACGGCGACGATGCCATCGAGTTGTTCCAGGGTGCGGATGTTATTGATACTTATGGGGATGCGAACGTGGACGGTACCGGGCAGCCGTGGGAATATACCGGGGCGTGGGCATACCGGATAAGTGGGGTTTGGGCTTATGGCGGCATTGATTGTGCATCTGGTTCTACAACGACGCAGGCATCAGCTTGTCCTTATGGCTTTTGCCAATGAAAACGTCAGGATCATTTAATGAAAATTTGAATTTGAAAATGAAGTTCAGCCATTTCCGATCTCTCCTGCTGGCCATAATCCTATTGGCTTATTCCTGCAAGGATGAAAGTGTCGCACCAGCACTTAAACTCTTTTCCATTAGCCTGAACGGAGCCAATCTTGTGGACGGAATGGACAATGTGCCTACTGTTTCATCTTTGGGCATCGTGTTTTCGGCAGCCATCGACCCCGCCCAATTCGAGAAGGAGTTTTCTATTTCGCCGAGCCCTGCCAGCATGATGTTCAATTATGCGAACCAATCCTCAAAAGTGACGGTCGGCCTGGTGCTGGAACTGAATACTACCTACCAGGTATTCCTGGGGCAGGGAGCGATCGGGCAAAACGGCGGAGAGTTGGACAGCCCCCTCTCTCGTTCTTTCACTACTTTGGAAAACGAAATTATTTATTCCCTGCCGCCGTGCACTTCCGCCTCCAATGATTGCCTGCAAACCATTTCGATAGGGGCGGACGGGACGGGCGATCTCGATTTTTATTCCAGTTTTCCGATTTATGAAGAACTGGCGGAATGGCAAGAGTTGGAAGCGGCCCTTTTGGTTGTTCATGGCGCAAACAGGGATGCGGATAATTATTTCAATTTTCTGATGGCTACACTCCAGGCGGCCAACCTTGAAGACAAGGTGGTGCTGATCGCCCCATTTTTCAAAAACAACCAGGAGGCATCCGGCAATGATGCGTACTGGACCAATACAGGTTGGCGGGAAGGCAATAATTCGCTTGACCCTGCATCCGCGAGTTCATTTGAAGTCATGGACAGATTGCTGGAACAGCTGGCAGACAAGGCGCATTTTCCCGTACTGAAAAAGATCCTCATCACCGGGCACTCATCGGGCGGGCTTTTTACCCATTTGTATGCTGCCGCCAACAAACAGGACGGCCATTACCCCCATCTGGCTTTCGAGTATATACCGGCCAACAGCCAGTACTATTATTACCCCGACGGACAGCGCATCGACGAGAATACCAACCAACTCTACACCCCTTCAGGATGTACGGGTTATGCTATTTACCCAATCGGTTTCAACATCCTGCCGCCTTACCTGTCGGAGACAAGCGAGGGAGCATTCAATGGCCAATTCACCAGCCGTTCCATCACCTATTTGTTGGGCAATGGTACCGGCCCGGATCCAACATTGAATACTTCCGACTGCTATGCCACCTTGCTGGGCTCGACCCGATACCGCAGGGGTGAAAATATGTTCCGGTACATGGAGTTGGCATTTCCCGGAGGCCACAACCACCAGAAAACCATCGTGGCCGGTATAGGCCATGATGGCCAGAGTATGTACCAATCAACCGAATTCCGCTCCTTACTCCTACAATTATTGAATTGAAACACATGAATATATTAAAAAAACCAAAACAAATCGGCTTGGTGCTTGGCCCTGCCTTGTTCCTGTCGACGCTGTTTTTTTACCATCCTGAGGGAATGAGTAAGGAGGCTAATGCGGTGCTAGCTTGTACCCTATGGATTGCTGTTTGGTGGATAACTGAAGCCATCCCTATTGCGGTGACTTCGCTTTTGCCGATTGTGCTTTTCCCTCTTACCGGGGCTTTGAAGCTGGGGGAGACAACGGCTTCTTTTGGCCATAAATATATATTCCTGTACATCGGCGGTTTCATCCTCGCCATTGCCATTGAACGCTGGAGCCTGCATAAACGGCTGGCGTTGAATATTATTCGCTTAATTGGAACTAATGTTAATCGCATCGTACTGGGATTCATGGCCGCTACTGCCTTCCTGTCTATGTGGATTTCGAACACCGCCTCTTCGGTGATGATGCTCCCCATTGGCTTAGCGATCATCAAACAATTAAAAGACAACCCTCAAACCATTGAGGATGAAAACAGGGCCTTTGGAAAAATACTAATGCTCGGCATTGCTTATAGTGCCTCCATTGGCGGTATTGCCACGCTGATCGGTACGCCACCCAACCTTGTGCTGGCCGGGATCGTGCAGGAATTGTACGGCATCGAAATTACCTTTTCCAAATGGATAATGTTCGGCTTGCCCATTTCCATTTTGTTGTTGCTGCTTTGCTGGAAATACCTGGCCAGTTACACCCGGTTTTTCAAGCAACAATCATTTCCCGGAGGACAACAGGAAATAAAAAAACAATTGGAAAAATTGGGAAGGATCGGGTATGAGGAGAAAACCGTTCTCATCGTTTTTGCGGCCACCGCCTTCGCATGGATCTCCCGGTCTTTTCTATTGGAAAGATTGATCCCCGGCATTGACGATACCATCATCGCAGTGATAGCTGGGGTTGTATTGTTCTTACTGCCCGCCCGGAAAGGCAGCAAGCGGGCAATTGTCACCTGGGAAGAGGCGGTGCAATTACCGTGGGGCATTCTGCTCCTGTTCGGCGGTGGGCTGGCGATCGCCCAGGGCTTCAAGGCAACAGGGCTGGCAACCTGGATTGGCGGCCAGTTGGCTTTACTCCACGGTGTGCCGCTGTTCATCCTCCTTCTGGTGCTTTTGGCGGCCGTAAATTTCCTGACAGAAATAACCTCCAACCTCGCTACCACTGCTATGTTGCTGCCCGTTTTGGCTTCAATGGCCTTAACTGTAAATGTGCATCCGTATGTCCTCATGGTCGGGGCGACGGTAGCGGCCTCCTGCGCCTTTATGCTTCCCGTTGCCACCCCTCCCAACGCCGTGGTATTTGGTTCCGGGTATTTGACCATACCGGATATGGTGCGGGCCGGGATATTCATGAATCTTTTGTCCATCATCCTTCTCACACTGATCGTCTTTTTCCTGCTGCCCTATTTGTGGGAATTCAACCCGAATGTTTTTCCTGTGGATTGGAAAAGCCAGGGAAATTGAGCGGCCCTTTTGTCGATAAACAGCCTCCTCTATAAAACAAAAATTTTTAAATATGAATAAAAACATACAACCCCTACTTGCGGTTTCCATGCTTTTGCTTACCGCAAATTTTTGTCTCGGAGCCAATGATCTCGTATTGGTTGGTTTTGGGCACGGGCCCCTTAGCGGCGCACCCAAGTTCGCTGAGTTGTACGCCCTTAACGACATCCCGGATTTGAGCGTTTACGGGCTCGGCTCCGCCAACAACGGCGGGGGCTCCGACGGGCAGGAATGGGCCTTTCCCGCAGGAGCAGTAACTGCCGGAACGACCATTTATGTATCCAACGATACGGTTGCATTCACCCAATTCATGGGGTTTTCGGCGCATTTCGAAGACGGCGGAGCTGCGCTCAATTTCAATGGCGACGACGCCATGGAATTGTTTGAGAACGGCATAGTGATTGACGTGTTCGGCGATATCAATGTGGATGGTACCGGTACAAGCTGGGAATACACGCTCGGCTGGGTTAAAAGGAAAAATGGCACCGGCCCGGATGGCACTACATTTATGGAAAGCAACTGGACGTACAGCGGGGTGGATGCCCTCAGTGGGCAAACCACGAATGCTACTTCCCCCAATCCTTACCCGGCCGGCCCCTATCAAAGTGGTGGCGGGAGTGTGACTAAAGGCCTGGTTTTGGTCGGGCTGATCTACGCCAATGCGGATGTGAAAGTGACAGAGTACTATGTGGTTAACGATATTCCGGACCTGAGCGTTTTCGGGCTCGGCTGTGCCAATAACGGGGGCGGTACAGATGGACAAGAATGGACCTTCCCTGCTATGTCCGCCTCGGCGGGCGACCGCATTTTTGTGGCGAGGGATTCGGCCGCATTTGCCTCTTATTTTGGGTTTGAGGCTACTTTTTACGATCCCAGCGGCGCTGCCCACAACTTCAACGGCGATGATGCCTTCGAGGTATTTGAGAACGGACAGGCCATTGACATCTACGGGCTTATCGACGTTGACGGTACCGGCGAACCCTGGGAATATTCCAACACCTGGGCGCAGCGAAAATGCGCCACCGGGCCCGATGACAGCACCTTCGTTCTGGACAACTGGACGGTCGCAACGCCGGATGTCCTATCCGGCACAGCCACCAATATAGAAGCGCCCGAACCTTACCCCGTTGGGGCATACCTTCCAACCCCCTGCGGTGGCGGAACCGTTGACAGTATGAACGTGGTCATTACCGAGATCATGTATAATTCGCCGGGTACAGACCTGGAGTACCTTGAAATTTACAATAATACCAACGATGCCATTGACCTGACTGGATACCGCATTGCCAATGCTTTTGATTTTACTTTCCCCAGCTACGTGCTGGGTGCCGGGCAATACGTCCTGATTTCGGATGACAGCCTCACTTTTGAAAATTTCTGGGGTATGCCTGCCTTCCAATGGGGGAGCGGGTCACTCAACAACAGTGGAGAAGCCATTACCCTGCTTGATGCCAACGGTATGGTACAAGACTCCGTCAACTTCGGCGACACCGCCCCTTGGCCGACAACTCCCGACGGGCGCGGCCCCTCCCTGGCCCTGTGTGATCCGGACGCTGATAACAACGACGGTTCGAATTGGCAACGTGCAGTCACCTCCTCCGGCAAGCTGGTGGATGGGCGGGAAGTATTCGGCAACCCCGGTGAGGGGGCAGCCTGTGTCGACGTACCGATCATTGCCATTCAAGCTGCAGAGGCCATTGTCGGAGAGCAAGACGGTACAGTTACCGTACAGTTCTATATAGGCAACCCCAACAGTTCCGAGACCTCGGTAGAGGTAGCGTTGCTCAGCGGGGGGAGCGCCGGCGCCGGAGATTTTACTTTTGTTCCAGCTACTGTTGTTTTTCCTGCCGGGACGGACACGGCGCAAACGATCACCCTGGAAATCATTGATGACGCCATACAGGAGCCAGAGGAAAGTTTCACCTTGCAGATCATTAATCCTACCAACGGGGCGATCATTACAAACGACACCATGAGATTTTCGATCATTGACAACGATGCCCCTCTGACCAACGCCCTGAAAATCATCGGCCTCGTTCATGGGCCGTATGCCGGTGTGCCGAAGGCTGTCGAATTATACACCACTGCTGATATCCCCAACCTGAGCCTTTTCGGACTGGGTTGTGCCAACAACGGTGGGGGCTCCGATGGACAGGAATATACCTTCCCACCGGTCAGCCTGGACGAAGGAACCTGCTTTTTCGTGACCAACGACACGGTGGGCTTCCTTCAATTCTTCGGCTTTAGAGCTGATTTTCAGGATGACGGCGCCGCCAACAATTTCAATGGCGATGACGCTTATGAAATTTTTGAGAACGGCGAGGTTATTGACGTTTTTGGAGATATTAACGCAGATGGCACCGGCACCGATTGGGAATATACGCTCGGTTGGGTGCACCGCAAGCCAGGTACTGGCCCTGACGGCAGTACCTTTGTATTGGACAACTGGGAGTACAGCGGTATCGACGTGTTCACAGATTCGCTCGACAATGCCACCGCCCCCGTTCCCTATCCGGTTGGCCAGTGTACCATGGTGAGCACGGAAGAGTTGGGCAAGGGAGAGCAGATCCTCGTTTATCCCAACCCTACCAGTGATTATTTACAGGTTGAATCAGAAGTTCTGATAGAAAAAATCACGGTATTCAATCGGTTGGGGCAGGTATCGTTTTCGGAAGCCGACCCTGACTACCGTTTCAGCCTGGATTTCAGCCAAATGGCCGACGGAATTTATCTGCTGCAATTGGTATCGGGGAGTAAAACCTGGGTACAAAAGGTGGTCGTGAACCGGTAAGAGGAGGGATGGCGAATTCGGGACGCCTCCCGAATTTTCTGGTTCTACCTTAAGAATAGCTCTACGGCGGCGCAACCAACGGCCCTTTGGTTGCGCCGTTTGTAGAATTTGCTGCTCGTAGGCCATTGATTGAATTTTGAACAAACGCTAAATGGTATACCCCCCATCCGCCGTGAACACTGCGCCAGTGCAGTAAGACCCGGCCTCTGAGGCCAGGAAGAGCGCCAGGCCGGCGATCTCCTCGACCGTCCCTACCCGCGGAATGGGCAGCTGGCTGATCATATATTTCATGACCTTCTCATTGCTCCACAAGGCTTCGCTGAATTTGGTCTTGATCAGGCCCGGGCAGATGGCGTTAGCCCGGATGCCATGGCGCCCCCATTCTTTGGCCAGCACCTTGGTCAGGGAGATCAGTGCGGCTTTGCTGACACTGTAAATGCCGAGTTGTTGTTCGGGTGACAGTCCACCGATGCTGCTGATGTTTACAATGGAGCCTCCACCCCGCTTTTGCATCTCCGGTAAGGCTAGTTTACACAGCTCGAACGGCCCTTTGACGTTGACGTCCATGATCTTGTCGTACGCCCAGCTTTCGGTATTTTCCACCGGCCCAAAGACAGGGTTGGCGGCAGCGTTGTTGACCAGAATATCTATGCCGCCGTAGGCCTTTACAGCAGCTTCGGCCAGTTTTTTAAGCTCCTCTTCACTGCCGGCATTGGCGGCGAGTGCTATCGCCTGGAATCCCTTTTCCGCCAGTGCATGAGCCACCTCGTCTACCGCTTCCTGTTTGCGGCTGGATACAATGACACTGGCGCCGGCTTCGGCAAGGGCATAGGCTATTCCCTCTCCGATGCCTTTGCTGGCGCCGGTAATGATGGCAACTTTTCCATTGAGCTGAAAGCGGTCAAAAATGGACATATTTGGTGATATTAAAAAAGCTCACCCGAAGTAACAACGCGGTGAGCTTTTATATAAAATGTGAACAATAGTCTATTCTTCGAGGTGCAGGCGTTCCTTGCGGGCCAGCAGTTGCTCTTCCGTCTCTTCCCGTTCAGGGTCGGGAACGCAGCAATCTACAGGGCAGACTGCTGCGCACTGTGGCTCCTCATGAAAGCCCATGCACTCCGTGCATTTGTCCGGAACGATGTAGTAGAGGTCATCAGAGATGGGCTTGTGCTGGTCGTCAGCATCCGTTTTTGTCCCATCTTCCAGGACATAACTTCCCTTTACTCCCGTGCCATCCGAAATGGCCCATTCCACGCCGCCTTCGTAGATAGCGTTGTTCGGGCATTCCGGTTCGCAGGCGCCGCAGTTGATGCATTCATCAGTGATCATTATAGCCATAGAGCAATTCTTTTTCTTGTTAACAGGTTCGTACCGTATTGGTTCTTCTGCGGCCGTAAAAATAAAAGTTGTGGAAGAATATCCAAAACAGAGTGATTTTTGATTTTTGATTTTATTATATGAGCGTTGGCTGGACGGCGTATCACCCATCGAAAATCAAAAATCACTAGGCTTCCACTTTCTGCGTTTTCAACTTTCCCCAAACCCGGAATAGGAAATACGCTCCTCCCAGGGCCACGGCGGTGCTGGCCGTTGCCTGGGCTGTTTGTCCGTAAAGCCAGAAACCCATGGCGAAGAGGGTGCCGTAAACCGTCAGGCAGCCAATGACCATGCAAGCGATTTCCAGTGGCAGCTGGCCGGGTTCGGCTTCCAGTTCAATGCCTTCCGCATGAGCCCGCTCGATCACCGGTTTCCATCCCGCTGCAGCAGGCCGGATCCGCCGGTAGAAGGCAACGAGGGTTTCCTGGTTGGTGGGAGGGGTGAAAAATACGGAAACGATCCAGATGGCGGTGGTCAAAGTAGCCCCCAGGATGATTTTCTCCCAGTCCTCCATGGGCAGAAAGCCCGTTTTATCGTGTAAGAAGGTGAAATAACCGGCGATGATCAGTGAGGCCACCATGGCAATGATCTCTGTTAAGGCATTGATGCGCCACCAAAACCAGCGCAGGATATAGATCAGCCCGGTACCGGCTCCCAGCAATAAGAGTAGGTTGAAGGCCTGGCTGGCATCCGTAA
This sequence comes from Lewinellaceae bacterium, assembly GCA_020636405.1. Classification (GTDB taxonomy): domain Bacteria; phylum Bacteroidota; class Bacteroidia; order Chitinophagales; family Saprospiraceae; genus JACJXW01. Next base: position 3,386,868 of record JACJXW010000004.1, read on the forward strand.
GCATCAGCCCCAGTGAGATCCCCAACACGGTCGACAGAATGGTGAACAGCCGCCCCGCCGTTACCAGTTCCTTTTGGGATGCGTCGGGCTTGAGGAAGCGCTGATAGAAGTCGTTGACCAGATAGGAAGCGCCCAGGTTGATCTGGGTAGACATGGTCGACATGAAAGCGGCGACCAGAGACGCGGCTACCAACCCCAGAAGGCCCGGTGGCAGCCGGGTAAGCATTGCCGGGTAGGCGACGTCGTGTCCGAGTTTTCCTGCGGAAAGGGTAGGGAAGGCCGCCTGAATGTCATCCAGGGTAGGGAAAACGATGATGGAAGCCAGGCCTATCAGGATCCAGGGCCATGGGCGCAGGGCATAGTGCGCGACATTGAAGAATAGGGTAGCGCCGATCGCCTGCTTTTCATCTTTGGCAGAGAACATCCGCTGGGCAATGTATCCCCCGCCGCCCGGTTCTGCTCCCGGGTAATAGGAGGCCCACCACTGGACCGCTAAAGGGATCAATAACAGCGGAATCCATTGGGAGGGGTTGCTCAGGTCAGGAACCAGGCTGAGCTTGGCCTGTACCTCCGGGTGTTCCAGCAGTTGTCCCAGCCCTCCAACTTCGGGAAGGCCCAGCAGGTAAACACAGGCCCAGACGGATCCGATCATCGCCAGTACGAAAAGAACAAAATCGGTGACCACTACGGCGGTGAGGCCGCCAAAGGCACTGTACGCCAGGGTGATCGACCCTGCGATCATCAAGGTCTGCCATCCGGGAATACCCAGGATGATCTCCCCGAACTTGATGGCGGCCAGAGAGACGGCGCCCATAACCATTACGTTGAAAATGAGCCCGAGGTACAGCGCCCGAAAGCCGCGTAGGAAAGCGGCGGCAAAACCGCTGTAGCGCAGCTCGTAAAATTCTATATCTGTCAGGATATTGGCCCGTCGCCACAGTTTGGCGTAAACGAAGACCGTAAGCATGCCAGTGAGCAGGAAAGCCCACCAACTCCAGTTCTTGGCTACGCCATCTTCCCGGACAAAACCAGTGACCAGGTTGGGCGTATCTGAAGAAAAGGTCGTGGCAACCATGGATACACCCAGTAGCCACCAGGGCATATTTCGCCCGGAAAGGAAAAATTCCTGTACATCCTTTCCAGCTGACCGGGATACGCCTATACCAACGGCGAGTGCAAAAAGGAAGTATGCGCCGATAATCGTCCAATCTAAAGTGGTGAGGTTCATTTCGTTTTGTTGTTGATTCTGAAGACAATTTTACCAAAGCTTATTCACAAATTATAGAATAGTGCTGGTTTTTGATTTCCCGGCAATACGTTTATCTTTGTTTGGGTAGCCGGCCGGCGCCCGGTACCCGGGTTTTGAAGGCCAGGCCTCCGGATCCGGGATCCCGGCCGGAAGCAACCCAATTCCCTGATCATCAAAACGATTATCCACATTGGCAAAGGGTACGAAGAGCAAGAGCGGAAAGGTGACGCCTCTGATGGGGCAGTATTTCAAGGTGAAAAACAAATATCCGGATGCTATTCTGTTGTTCCGGGTAGGTGATTTCTACGAGACCTTTGGAGAGGATGCCATCACGGCATCTCAGGTGCTGGGCATCATTCTCACCCGGCGCAACAACGGCGGCAGTGACATCGAACTGGCAGGCTTCCCTCATCATTCCATGGACCTCTACCTGCCCCGGTTGGTGCGGGCGGGGTACCGGGTGGCAATTTGCGAACAGCTTGAAAAGCCCAGCCCTCAGAAAAAAGTCGTCAAAAGAGGCGTGACCGAGGTGGTTACCCCCGGAGTGGCTGTGGATGATAAACTGCTGGACCACAGGTCTAACAATTATCTTGCATCTCTATTTCTTGGCCGTAAAGGACAGGTAGGGCTTTCTTTCCTGGATATTTCCACCGGCGAATTTCTCATGTGTGAAGGCAGCCTTGCCTACGCCGAAAAGCTGATCCAGAGCTTTAATCCCTCAGAGCTCATTTTCTCCAAGGATCGCCGTAAAGAGGTGGACAAACTGTTCGGGGATAAATATTTTACCTTCATGCTCGACGAGTGGGTGTACAGCCTGGATTACACCCGCGAAAAGTTGCTGGAGCACTTTGAAGTACAAAATCTGAAAGGGTTCGGGGTGGAGGAGATGGAACTGGGGCAGGTGGCTGCCGGTGCGACGCTTCACTACCTGGCTACCACGGAGAACAAGAACCTTCAGCACATCAACGCCATCAGCCGTATTCAGCCTGACCGCTACGTCTGGCTCGACCGGTTCACGGTCCGTAACCTGGAGTTGGTCTACAGCAACCACGACAGCGGAGTGCCCCTGATCCGGATACTGGACCAGACGGTTTCTTCCATGGGTGCCCGCCTGTTGAAGAAATGGGTGGTCCTGCCCCTGAAATCGATCCCGGCGATCGAAAGCCGCCTGGATATGGTGGGTTATTTTCTGGACAACCCCGGATTGAGCGGAGAATTAGAACAATACATCCAGCAAATGGGCGACCTGGAGCGCCTGATATCCAAGGTGCCCCTGGGAAAGATAAACCCGCGGGAAGTTGTACAACTTAAAAAGGCCCTCGGGCTGATCACCCCGATCAAGGAGCTGCTTATGGCAAGCGACAACCCGCATCTTGCCCAGATCGCGGAAGGGCTTAACCCCTGTAACCTGCTCAAGGAGGAGATCGGAAAGCAGATCGTCGAAGACCCGCCGGTCAACCTCGCCAAGGGTGGCGTGATCGCCGACGGTTTCCATGAAGACCTGGATGACCTGCGCAACGTTGTTCAGAATAGTGAAGGACTGCTGGAAGAAATCCAGAGATCGGAGGCCCAGCGCACCGGTATCAACAGCCTGAAGATCGGTTTCAACAACGTCTTTGGCTATTACCTGGAAGTGACCAACAAATATAAAAATCAAGTTCCTCCCGAATGGGCCCGCAAACAGACCCTGACCAACGCAGAACGTTACATCACCGATGAGCTGAAAAAACTGGAAGCCAGGATACTGGGGGCTCAGGAAAAGATCCTCGAGCTGGAAGAAAGGCTCTTCGGCCAGTTGGTCCTTAGCCTGGCGGATTTCATTCAGCCTATTCAACACAATGCCAGCCTCATTGCCCGTATTGACTGCCTGCTGTCTTTTTCAAAAGTGGCCAAAAAGAACAACTACTGCCGGCCGCAGATCGACGATTCGCTGGTGGTGGACGTCCGGCAGGGCCGGCATCCGGTGATTGAACAATATATGGCGCTGGATGAAGAATACGTGCCCAACGATGTGTACCTGGATAATGAAGAGCAACAAATCCTGATGATCACCGGCCCCAACATGGCGGGGAAGTCTGCTTTGCTCCGCCAGACCGCTCTCATCTGCCTGATGGCCCAGATGGGGTCCTTTGTACCGGCCAAGAGTGCCCGGCTGGGCTTGGTGGATAAGGTCTTTACCAGGGTCGGGGCCTCCGATAATATCTCTTCCGGAGAATCTACTTTTATGGTGGAGATGAACGAGACGGCCAGCATCATGAATAACATCTCTGACCGCAGCCTTATCCTTCTGGATGAGATCGGCCGTGGAACCAGTACCTATGACGGGATCTCCATTGCCTGGTCAATTGCCGAATTTCTCCACAGTAACGGCATCGCACGCCCCAAAACCTTGTTTGCTACGCATTACCACGAACTCAATGAGCTGGCCAATAAATTTTCGCGGATCAAGAATTTCAATATCGCAACCAAAGAAGTTGGCCATAAGGTGATCTTCCTCCGCAAGCTCGTGCCAGGGGGCAGCGAACACAGTTTTGGCATCCATGTGGCCAAGATGGCGGGCATGCCCCGCAGTATTGTTGAGCGCGCCAGCCATATACTGACTCAGTTGGAACAAAAGTCCATCGATAACGGAGAAGAGGCAACTCCCGATGGCATCAAGGCGGATAAGCCGCAAATGCACAATATCTCAACAGACTCCATTCAACTTAGCATCTTCGAAACAGTGGACCCCACAGCCGGAAAAATCAAAGAAGCGCTGCTCGACCTGGACCTGAACGCCATGACCCCCATAGATTGCATGATGAAACTCAACGAACTGAAAAAACTTCTGGAAGATTGAAGGTAGTGCACAAAAATAAAGCCCTGGGATGGCAAACATCCAGGGCCCGGTGGGTGGCGCCAGCTTTTCGTGTTTACTTGTCGGGCTGACCCCAAGAATTGCTACTGGCACACACCCGAAGACTAATTATCGCTTTGATGTATATTGGGAAACTGGTTTTAGGACGGAATTTCCGCCCGGCGGCCACATCAATTTCTTGCAATTATGAAAATAGCTTTACTGGGTTACGGAAAAATGGGGAAGGCTATTGAACAACTAGCCTTGCAGGATGGGGATGAGGTCGTCTTTCGTGCCGGTTCGGAAACCTCCGCGGAAGAAGTCAGGGCCTCGCTCCGTTCCGCTGAGGCTGCTATCGAGTTCAGCCGTCCTGAAAGTGCATTTGATAATATCCGGCTGGCATTGGAAGCCGGCCTGCCGGTCGTTTGCGGTACAACCGGCTGGCTGGGCCGCCTTTCAGAGGCGAAGGCCCTGTGTGAAGAACACCGTGGAGCTATGCTCTACGCTTCCAACTTCAGCATTGGCGTCAATGTTTTCTTTGCCCTTAACCGTTACCTGGCCGGAATGATGGCCCGGTTGCCGCAGTACAAAGTGCGTATGGAAGAGATCCACCATACCCAAAAACTGGATGCTCCTAGTGGCACTGCCATTACCCTGGCTGAGGATATTCTGTCCCGCCTACCCGGCCTGGAACAATGGGCCGGGGAGGAAGAAGCCGGGCCGGAGGCCCTGCCCATCCGCTCCAGGCGGGAAGGACAGGCCCCGGGAACGCATGAGGTACGGTATTACTCCTCCATCGATTCCATTACCATTCGCCACGAAGCCCATTCCCGGGAGGGTTTCGCCCGGGGTGCATTGCTGGCAGCCCGTTGGCTGGTAGGTAAAAAGGGGTATTTTGAAATGAAAGATATGCTCGGTTTTTAAAAGAAATGATGGAATATCTGCTGCTCCATGAAATGATGAAATGATGAAAATACCCAAACGCTTCCGCCAAGGCCTCCGCATCCTAGGTTTCCTTCTTGCCCTCCTCCTGCTGTACATCGGGGCAGTCCTGGCTTATGGAACTTATGACGACTGGGAGCCACCAGCAGTCAGCGCACTCGAACCGAGTCAGCTATCCGAAAAGAACCCCATTCGGGATAGTATCCTTTCTTTCGTCATCTGGAATCTGGGTTACGGTGGGCTAGGGGAGGAGTCGGACTTCTTTTATGACCACGGCAATATGTTCCTTTCTGGTGGCCGCATGGTGCGGGCTCCCCGGGAGTATGTGGAGAAGAATATTGCCGGCGATACCCTTTTTGTGCAGACCACTCGTTCGGACTTTTTTCTGTTTCAGGAAGTGGATTTCTCCGCCCGGCGCAGCTATTTTATCAATCAGTTTGAAAAGATCGGTGAGCAATTGCCGGGTTATGCTGCTTTTTTTGCGCCCAATTACAAGGTTTCCCGAGTACCTATTCCCATTATGGAGCCCTGGAGGGCTTACGGAAAAGTATTGAGCGGGCTGGCTACCTACAGCCGCTACCAACCCTATGAATCCAATCGGTTGCAGTTACCGGGGTCTTTCCCCTGGCCTACCCGCATCTTCCAGCTGGACCGCTGTGTAGCCGTGCATCGCTATCGCCTGGCCAATGACAAGGAACTGGTAGTCATGAATGTTCACAATTCCGCCTACGATGCCGATGGGGCACTGAAACGCCAGCAAATGGCTTTCTTGCGGGAACTGTTGCTGGAAGAATACGAGCAGAAGGGGAATTATATAGTGGTTGGGGGTGATTGGAATCAGTGTCCGCCCTATTTCCGCTTCGATGGTTTCATGCCGGGCAATACCCAGGGGTATACCCAGATCAATATTGACCCCGAATTCCTGCCTGAAGACTGGAAGTGGGCCTATGACCCTACCATTCCTACCAATCGGAAGGTTCGCACCCCTTATGTGGCAGGCCAATCTTTTATCACCCTCATTGATTTTTTCCTGGTCAGCCCCAACATCCGGGTTCGTTCTGTAAAAGGGTTGGACCAGCAATTCCGCTTCTCCGACCACCAACCGGTGTGGATGGAGGTAGAGTTGTTGTAAGGCGGTGGTTCGGTATTCGTTTTTCGGTATTTGGCGGCACATGGTGGCCGGCGAACCCCTAATACCAAACTGAGAACGCCTTCCTTCTCCCTCCGGATGATGAAAGTTACCCCTCCAACTGAGAAAAATCATTCCCGGCCTGCTGCCATACCCCTACTTTTGAAAGTGTTTAAAACACACTAATCAGGCAATACCGAAAACTTTCCTACCATGAAGTACACCAAATATGTCTACACCTTCGGAGACAAAAAAGCAGAAGGCAATAGCAAAATGAAAGAGCTGCTGGGCGGCAAAGGCGCCAACCTGGCGGAAATGAACCTCATTGGCGTTCCCGTGCCTCCCGGATTCACCATCACCACGGAAGCTTGCAACAATTATTATAAGAACGGCAAGGATGAGATCCTTCAGATTCTGAATGAGCAGGTCAGGGAGGGGGTTCAGCATGTGGAAGAAATCACGGGTAAGCGTTTCGGCGACCCCACCAACCCACTCTTGCTGTCCGTACGTTCCGGCGCCCGAGCTTCCATGCCAGGCATGATGGATACTGTCCTCAACCTGGGTATGAACGCAGAAGTAGTCGACGGTTTTGCCAACAAGACCAACAATGGCCGCGCCGCGTGGGATTCTTACCGCCGGTTCATCCAAATGTACGGTGATGTGGTCATGGGCCTGAAACCTGAAAACAAGGAAGATTCTGACCCCTTTGAAGATGCCATCGACCAGCTCAAGGAAGAAAGAGGAGTTGAAAATGATATTGAACTGACAAAAGAAGACCTGGTAGAACTGTGTAACCGTTTCAGCCTGCTTATTGAAAAGCGCACCGGCAAGGCCTTCCCGCAGGATCCATGGGAACAGCTTTGGGGTTCCATTACCGCCGTATTTGACAGCTGGATGAACAATCGCGCCATCCACTACCGCGCCCTGAACGGTATCCCGTCCAGTTGGGGAACGGCTGTCAACGTACAGGCCATGGTGTTTGGCAATATGGGCAATACTTCCGCCACCGGCGTTGCGTTTACCCGCGACCCCGCTACCGGCGAAAACATTTTTACTGGCGAATACCTGATCAATGCACAAGGCGAAGACGTGGTTGCCGGTATCCGTACCCCTCAGCAGGTGACCAAAGAAGGTTCTCAACGCTGGGCAAAACTAGCCGGCATTTCCGAGGAGGTGCGTAGAACGCAGTATCCTTCTCTGGAGGAAGCCATGCCGGGTATCTACTTTGAACTGGATGAACTGCAAAACCGCCTTGAAGACCACTATGCCGATATGCAGGACCTGGAGTTTACCATAGAAGAAGGTAAGTTGTGGATACTCCAGACCCGGAACGGCAAACGCACGGGCCCCGCTATGGTCCGCATCGCTGTGGAAATGCTGGAAGAAGGTGTGATCGACGAGAAAAAAGCACTTCTTCGGGTAGAACCTGAAAAATTGAACGAATTGCTCCACCCTGTATTCGATAAGCAGGGGCTGGCCAATGCCAAGGAGATCACCAAGGGCCTACCTGCATCACCAGGCGCCGCTACCGGACAGGTCGTCTTTTTTGCCGATGAAACGGTTGAATGGGCCAAAAAGGGTAAAGACGTGATCCTCGTCCGCCGGGAAACCTCACCTGAAGATATTCAGGGAATGGACAGCGCCAAGGGAATCCTCACCAGCCGTGGCGGTATGACATCCCACGCTGCTGTGGTGGCTCGGGGCATGGGCAAATGTTGTGTTTCCGGCGCCGGCGCTCTTCATATCGACTACAATAGCCGCACGTTCACAGTAGATGGCACAACGTATAAAGAAGGCGACTGGATCTCTCTCAACGGTACCACCGGACAGGTGTTCGAAGGCAAGGTCCCTACTCAGGAAGTAGAGCTGAGCGGCAACTTTGGCCAACTGATGAAACTTGCGGATAAGTACGCCCGCCTGGAGGTGCGCACCAACGCAGATACGCCGGAGGAAGCAGAAATTGCCCGGAAATTTGGGGCGACCGGTATTGGGCTTTGCCGCACCGAGCACATGTTCTTCCAGGCCGACCGCATCCTCGCTGTACGGGAAATGATCCTGGCCGAAGATGAAGCCGGGAGACTTGAGGCTCTGGAAAAACTGTTGCCCTTCCAACGGGAAGACTTTGAAGGTATCCTCCGGGCCATGAAAGGCCTGCCGGTGACCATCCGCCTGCTCGACCCACCATTGCATGAATTCCTGCCCAGTACGGAGGATGCAATCAAGGAGATGTCAGAAGATATGGGCATCAGCGTCGAACGCATCAAGGAACATATTGAAGAACTGGAAGAGGTAAACCCGATGCTCGGCCACCGGGGATGCCGCTTGGGCAATACCTATCCCGAGATCACCGGAATGCAAGTGCGCGCCATCCTGGAAGCGGCGCTCAACCTGAAAGCCAAGGGCATTGAGGTGAGACCGGAGATCATGATACCGCTTACCAGCGTCGGCAATGAGCTGAAGCTGCAGCGTGACTTCATTCGCGAAACTGCACAGAAGGTATTCGAGGAAAGAGGCGATAAGGTCAAATACCAGATCGGTACAATGGTTGAAGTACCACGTGCTGCTTTGGTGGCTGACAAGCTGGCCAAATGTGCCGACTTCTTCTCCTTTGGAACTAATGACCTGACGCAGATGACCTTTGGTTTCTCCCGTGATGACGTGGGCAAGTTCCTGCCGGTTTATTTCGAAAAAGGGTTATTGATCAACGACCCGTTCCAGTCAATAGACCAGGACGGTGTCGGCCAGCTGGTGAAAATGGGCGTCGAAAAAGGGCGCCAGACCAAAGAGAACCTTACTACCGGTGTCTGCGGCGAACACGGCGGCGATCCCGCTTCCGTAGAGTTCTTCCACAGGATCGGCCTGAACTACGTCAGCTGCTCTCCGTTCCGGGTGCCCATTGCGCGGCTCGTCGCCGGACAGGCAGTAGCCAAGGAAAACCTGCACATCAAGCAGGAAGCACTGGAAGGTGTGGATGCTTGCTAGGAAGGGACGCTTGTTCGCCAGTTCGGTATTCGGTCGTTCGAAGCCATAAACTTCGATCCCGAATACCGAATCACGAATCACGAGTAACGAATCCCGAATCACGAATCACGAATCACGAACTAGGACGACATCCGGGGCGAAGAGGGCATAGCCGCTTTGCTCCGGATTTTTTTGCTATTCTATTTCGGCAAGCTTTTCCTTGAGCCAGTTGACCGATACGATCCCTTTCGTGGATTCAATCTCCTCTTTGAGTTTCTTGATAGCGTCCTGGTCACCTGGAATGATCCGGGTAAGTTTCTTGGTGAATTTGATCAGGTTCTTATAGTTCCTTCTACGTTGTTGCGGAATGTCTTTATGGCGGTTGAGGTAGGTCCGGAAGCTCTCCAGGAGAGAGTAAAGTGGTTCTATTTCGTCGATTTCATAGTAAGTGGCCAGCAACATGGTCTTGGAATTGAGGTTGTAAGTCGGGTCCTCATATTCCACTTCTCGCAATAGCTCAATGACCTTGTCGTACTTTTTCTGATAAAAATACAGTTGCGCGAGGTTAAATGTAACGGCATTCTCCCTGAAGTTCTCTTTCAGGCGGAATTGATATTTTTTGATAAACCCCTCGGTCCATTGATATTTCCCTAGGCGAAGGGCGGCAACAACGATATTCCGAAAATCCCAGGGGGACATTTCCCCGTCGGTGAAGATCAGTTCCTTTTCCAGGAGGTCCTTGTATAGCTCGAACAGTTCCTTTAGGAAGTTTTGCTGCCCCCGGTTGGACTTACGGATACAATAGTTCATTGCGTAAGAGTACATGGTGTACGCCTCTTTTTGGGGGAAGTTCAGGCTGTGTTTATTGAGCAGGGACTTTAGCCTGTAGTAGTGGGATTCGTCATCTACATCCGTTTGAGTCAGATAGATCTGGTAATAAATGGATACGGCTGGTACATCCTGGTAGTCGTGTTGTTTGATGTGGTTGATGATCTCATCGATAAAAAGCAACTCATACTCGTGAGACACGACATATTGCCGGCTAAGAACAGAACAGTAAAGCCTCAGTTTTTCAGCAAGGTAGAAGTAATCCAGGTTAATAATGATGTCTTCGACGTTGGTTTTGTCTGTCCGGTTGATTTCGAAGCCGGTCAGTTCGTAGTAGTTCTTCTCAATTTCGTACTGGAAAAAATAATAGCTGGACGGCTTATGGCTCTGCTGTTTCAGCAACCGCCTGGATGTTCGCATGGCGGTACTGTATAACTTCTTCATTTTTTTTTTGCCGATAGACTCCATCAGGTAGGTTGCCTGATGGAGAGGGTTGCTCTCATAGGCCTGTTGGGCGAGGTAACCCTCGATCAATTTAAGGAGGTCGGAGCAATATTTTCGAAACCGAACATCATCGTAGTCTTTGCCTGGCTGTATTTTCTCCCAGATGTATTCCTTCTCCAGCTTCAAACCATTTTCGCCGTTAATGGCAGAGATGAGGTGCTCAAAGAGCTCCAAAAGTTCCTCACTCCGGTTAAAATATGGAGACTGAATGTACTTGCGGCAGCGGTTCTGCTCGTATTTATCGAAATGTTCTAGGATTGTGTACAACTTACTATTGTACATATTGATTTTTTTTTAGTATTTTGGCCCTGACTTAGCAATGATTATCCCCCCTCCGGGCTTTGATGCCCAAATTTAGGTAATTTTTTCCTTCAGTTACGAAGCTGCTTCTTGCCTTTGTTACTGGATGTGGTGATTTTAACCGATCAGACACTTTAAAAATTATCCACATTCATGAAACTGGAGAAAAAAATTATCGTAATTACCGATAATTGTCTTATTTTAGTGGGCGAAATAGCAATGATAAGCCCCCAGGATTAGCAATGAGTTTAAAAATCCACGAACATGAATGTATCTCTACGCAAGCAAATTTTATTCCCACTGCTACTGGCGCTCGGCCTTCCTTTGGCCCTGTGGGGGCAGGTAGAGAGGCCCACTATCTTCGAGGGGCAGACCTACGAATACCAGTTCAGGTCGGAGCCCAACCCGCCCAGCTTACCTATCCAACCTCAGCATGGCGATGCATATTGGGTCACTACGGGCCAGGCCTATGAATATATTTTAAGGTATACTCCGGACGATGGCTTCATCGGTTATGATACGATGAGGCTCTCTTATTTCAAGAAGTTCGGAAGCTCTGTTTTTTTACCTCGTACCGTTACCTTTTACATTACTGTCGATACGGCTCAGGTCTTTGCGGAGCCCGATTACACCACCACTCCTGTTGGGCAAAGTGTTACGCTGAATGTTGTAGAGAATGATTCCACGACCAACGGTGGCCTCTTACTGAAAAATATACCCCTGGTGAATAATGGCGTCGCTACTATCGCCGGGGATTCCTCCATTACGTTCACTCCGGCCCCTGGCTTTGAAGGAGTAGCTTACCTGAACTACGTCGTGTGTGATGCCGTCGGCATTTGCGACAATGGAACCGCCAGCTTCTTTGTCATCGGGCCATCAGCCAGTCAACCGGATACCGTAAAAATATTTACCAGGAAAAACCGGCCTCAGGCCGTATTCGTGCCTTACGATTATCTGCTGGTGGGGAGCCCCTCCAATGGGGTTTACGACGAAAGCGGGGACTATCCGGTCTACAAACCGAATACGAACTACGTCGGCCTGGATTATATCAGTTTTGAATACAATGGGGTCAGTAAGGTGATCCAGATTGAAGTACTGGATATTCGGGACAACAAGTTCGCTTTCGACGACCGGGTGTACATGACTCCCTACGATGGAACGATAGAGGTCAATGTCCTGGCGAATGACTTGTACGGGTCCACCTCCAGTTGTTTCCAACTCGTAGGTTCTGCACAGTACGGTTCTGCCCAGTGGGTCTCCGGACAGGACGCCAGAGGGGTGGTTCGCTACACGCCTCCCGCCGGATTTACCGGAGTGGATTGGTTCACCTATTCCATTTGTGAGCCGGGTTCTCCTGGCAATGTAGAAACGGCTACCGCTTACGTTTTCGTCAGCAATTTTGAGCCTTCTTCCAGCCTTTTCCGGATGAGCACCCCGAAACTGACCCCGCTGGTGGTGGGTTACAGCGTGCCCATTCAACAGTTTGCTTTCTCCATTGTAGCTCAGCCCAATCTGGGTTCGGTCACTTTTCTTCCCGGCCAGGTAGATACCACCATTTACGGCCAGCAGGTGTCCGGTTACAATTTGATTATCTATATTCCGGGTGCGGCGGTCAATAGCGGCCTGGATGAATTTGAGTTGAAGTACTGCGTGGTCGATAATGGCGGCTGCAGCTATGAGAAGACGGTCAAGGTAGAAGTGGATATCCTGGACATTGGCAATGGTACCGAACCCATGTGTTTCGACGATTGCATCTGGTCCGGTGATACGAACTTCGACGGGGTCGTTAATATGAAGGACCTTCTGCCCATCGGCCTGTGTATGGGTGAAGTGGGTAGGCCCCGTTCCGACGTCAACCTTTCCCTTTGGTACGGACAATACGGTGACGACTGGCAAGCGCCTTTCCAACAAGCGCCCATTGACCTGAAGCACCTCGATACAGACGGCGATAGCATCATCACCGGCCTGGATACTTTAGCTATCAGTAATTTCTACGGGAGAACGCACTCTCTGACCGCAGTAGATGTGCCCTTCTTTGAGCATCAGATCGTCCTGAGTGGCAATATCTTTGCCCAACCGGGAGATTATATCGAATTGCCAATGCTGATGGGCGAATCCAACGACCCTGCCCGGAATGTATACGGCTTTACGTTTCCTTTCCAGTACAATCCTAATGTAGTTGTTCCGGGTAGTGTAACCCTGGATTTTGAAACCAGCAGCTGGCTGGCCTATAACTCCCCCATACTCTACATGTCAAAGAATGATCAGAGCGGGCTGGTGGAAGCGGGCTTTACCCGCACAAATGGGATTGCCGCCGATGGCTACGGCCGGATTGGAAAGGTTGGATTTGTCGTCACAGACGACCTCGAAGGTTTCCGCCCTGGCGGAGAAACCCTGAGTTTTGAGGTAGGCGGCGGTGTAGCTACTATAATGAACAGCGCCGGTATGACCTACGGCGTCAATGTGCAAAGCGCAACCATCCACATCCTGCCTCCGCAGGAGGAAAAAACCGGGCTGGATCCCGATCAGCTCAAGTTGTATCCAAACCCAACAGATCTTGGATTCATCAATGTACATATGAACGGAGGGCTGGAATTTGAAAGGGTGCTGATGTACGACCTTACTGGCCGGCAAGTGTTCGACACCGGCAATGTTCTGGCTCGCCGCATGCAATTGCCGGTCGGACAGCTGAACAACGGCATGTACATCCTCAGCGTTTATACGAAAGAGGGTGTGATCAATAAGAAATTTGAGGTGATCCGGTAAAAATACCTCGAAGTGGCCTGGCGTCTTTTATAAGGAGAGGCGCCAGGCAACGTAATCAGACAAATTAACTTGAAAAAATTTCTTATATTAATGATTATTCAGTAATATTGTTACGGTAAAATCCGTTGATTATAGACATTCATTGCTTTTTAATATTCGTGGAATTATAATCATTGCTAGTGAGTCGCACATAAATTGTGCGGCTTTTTTTTTGTCTCTCCTAATCGTTTTTTCACAATCCTGCCATATTTTAAAAAAATGTCTATTCGTAAATAGTTGAAATTTAGATTTAGGGTTGAATTGTATTTCTTTCTTCTTTTGTTGTTTTTTTCACAATGTGGCGATTTTGTCCTTGTATGCTTGTGATAAAGTTTGAATATTTGTACTGTGAGAGAAAGGAAAGAGGGCATAGAAAACAACCCGGCGGCTAAATGAGGCCGCCCCTGGATTTGGATATGTTCATGGGATTATAATTTGTTAGTAGTGAGTCGCCCGAAAAAACGGGCGGCTCCCTATTCTAAAATTTTTCCCGGAAATTATACGAAGCGGCAAAAAAGTGAAGAATGAAGTAGCAGCCGTAAGTCGCTTCCCAATATGCAGATTTATTCATTTTGGATATGTTCATGGGATTATAATTATTGTACGGCCCTGATGATTTCATCAGGGCCTTTTTTATGTATGCCCCTCTGAGGTGGCCGGTTTTTCCTCAAAACACAAAACCACGAACAGCCCATAAAAATCATCGCCATTTGTCAGCCGCGAATAGCTAACAGCCAACCGCTAACAGCCGGCTTCCCCCAGTTCCTTCAATACCCATACCGATCCTTCCACAATTGCCGAAGCTGTTGCCTGATCTTTTCCTCCGGCGGATTGGACTGCGGGTTGAACAATTTGGTTTTGCTGACCTCATCGGGGAGGAATTCCTGCTCAACGAAGTTTCCGGGGTAGTCGTGGGCATATTTGTACCCTTTGCCGTAATCCAGTTGTTTCATCAATTGGGTGGGAGCGTTGCGCAGGTGTAGAGGGACCGGCAGGTTTCCGGTTTTACGGACGAGTGCCTGTGCCTCATTGATGGCCATATAGGCGGAATTGCTCTTGGGAGAAGTCGCGAGATAAACGGCAGCCTGGGACAAAATGATCCGCCCCTCGGGGAACCCAACCGTTTGCACGGCCTGAAAGGCCGTATTGGCCATAAGCAGTGCATTGGGATTGGCCAGGCCGATATCTTCCGCTGCAGCAATGATCATTCTGCGGGCAATGAATTTGATGTCTTCGCCTCCTTCGATCATCCGTGCCAGCCAGTATACCGCGGCATTCGGGTCGCTACCCCGGATGGACTTGATGAACGCGGACGCGATGTCGTAATGTTGTTCACCCGCTTTATCATACCGGGCTATGTTTTGCTGCACCCTTTGGGTTACCATGTCGTTGTCGATCAGCAGGGGCTGGCCTTCCTCCCCGTAATTGGACACCAATTCCAGGATGTTGTACAGTTTCCGGGCGTCTCCGCCGGAGAACTGCAGTATCGCTTCGTATTCCTGGACTTTGATGTCCTGTTTTTTCAGGTATTCGTCTTTCTCCAGCGCCTGTTCTACCAAAAAGATCAATTCTTCCTTGCTAAGGTATTCCAGAACGTATACCTGACACCGTGACAACAGGGCAGGGATGACCTCAAAGGAAGGGTTCTCGGTGGTGGCGCCGATAAGGGTAACTACGCCTTGCTCAACGGCGCCCAAGAGGGAGTCCTGCTGTGATTTGCTGAAGCGGTGTATTTCATCGATGAACAGGATGGGGTTGGGGCTGTTGAAAAAGTGCTGGCTTCTGGCCTTCTGAATGACCTCCCGGACATCTTTTACTCCAGAGCTGATGGCGGATAAGGTGTGGAAGGGGCGTTGTAATTCGTTGGCGATGATCCGGGCCAGGGTCGTTTTTCCTACCCCCGGCGGGCCCCATAGAATAAAGGAAGGCATTTTTCCGGATTGAATGGCCTGCCGCAGTATCGCTCCCGGGCCGACCAGATGCTTCTGCCCTACATATTCGTCCAATTTTTTTGGCCGCATTCTTTCTGCCAGTGGTTGCATAGTCAGACTACATTTGATTTACATGGCAAGGTTTAAATTTTTTTTTATTCACCCAACCCTTTGCCAGAACCTTGCGTGTATGGTAGTGAAAGTAATGATTTTCGATTTTCGATTTGAGTGCATAGTGCGGGTGCGAAAAAAGAGGCCTCTAATCGCAAGGCTGCACAAAAGCTCAGTACACTCCAATTTCAAAAATAAAGATGAATCCGATGAAACGTTTTTTAACGCCTTTATTTCTGGCCTGTTCCTTTTGGGGGCTGATTGCCCAAACCATCGATATTACCATCAGTGGAACGGTTTACAATACAAGTGGAGAACCGGTAGAAGGTGTCGCAATCCAGGTGTTTACCGACTCCTTGCCTTCTAACTTTTTTTATTCCAATTCTCTGACTACTGATGCCCAGGGACAATATACGGACACTTTTGCGGTACCTGGCAACTTAACGCAGGGGGCGCTATTTGTTTTCATGGAAGACTGCAATGGCAATTACGTTACCCAAGTAGCTTACTGGAATCCTGGAAATATCTCCCTTACCGTGGATTTGATTTACTGTGATGTCCAGAGTTTTTGCGAAGCGTTCATTGCCCCTTCCGCAATGGGAGAACTCCAGGTTACCGCTTTTGGAGCCCCCCCCTTCACCTATCTTTGGAATACCGGAGAAACTTCAGCCAGTATTTTGCCTGCCGCCCCCGGGTTGTTTTGCGTGACGGTGACAGACGCTAATGGATGTACTTCCTATACCTGTTATGAGCTTGGAAACCCGGTTGACACGTTGTGTTCCGTTTATATTTCTCTGGGAGGGAACACCGGAGCAGGGTTACTGGTAGAAGCCGTTGCCTTTGGAGCTCCGCCATATACCTATACCTGGAGCACAGGGGAAACTTCTAATGCTATTGTCATTTCTACCTCCGGACAATATTGTGTGACGGTTACCGACAGCGGAGGTTGTACAGCTGTGGCCTGTGCGGATGCCAACGTATTGCCCTGTGATGTAAACATCCAGGTGGACTCGGCCGGCCTCACGGCCATTCCTGAGGGAGATGCTCCTTTTGCCTATAGTTGGAGTAATGGTAGCACTGCCCCTACGGTAACTCCGGATACAGACGGACAGTATTGCGTAACCGTAACTGATGCGGGAGGTTGCCAGGCTTCCGCTTGTTATTACTGGACTACGGCAATAGATACTTCGTGTTATGTTTATATCCTGCCCATACAGGGAGGCACCATGCTGGAGGCAGTAGCAGGCGGCGCACCTCCCTTTTCTTATTCCTGGAATACAGGAGCTTCCACCCAACTGATCTTCCTCAATGCCGCGACGGGCGACTATTGTGTGACCGTAACGGACGCCAACGGTTGCCAGTCCTCCGCCTGTTACTCGGTAGTCTCTACCGAGAATTATCAGATACAAGGTTATGTATATCTTGTCGACAGCATATCCGGAGTGGCTATTCAGGGTGATGTATATCTTATACAATACAACAGCCTTGCGGGGACACTTACGGCGGTGGATACCGTGCCCATTATGTCCAATGGTTTCGGAGCCGGAAGTTATGATTTCGGCATTGTGCCTGCGGGGGATTATCTGATCAAGGCGGCTCTTTCACCTTCTTCTTCTGGCTATTCAGATAATTTGCCTACCTATTACGGTAATAGTCTCTGGTGGGATGAGGCCTCTACCGTTACTGTTCCTTACAGTGGATTAGGGTATTTCAATATCATACTTGTGGAAGGCAATAATCCAGGTGGGCCCGGTTTTATCGGCGGATCGGTTACCGATGGGGCCAACCTGGGGGCTCAGAATCGGGGAGGAATGCCGCTGGTGGGCGTATCCATCATTCTGCTGGATGAATTCGGCCAGCCGGTAACTTACACCTATTCCAACGAGTTTGGAGAATTTGAATTCCCCAGCCTGGCATGGGGCACGTATCAGGTAACATTGGAAATCCCGGGACACGATCAGGCGCATTATATGGTAACCCTGGGGCCTGACACTCCTGCCATTCACGGGCTTACCTTTGAGGTTACGGAAGCTGGGGTATTGAGGTCGGATGTGGAAGAACTGGCCGCTTACCTGAGCCTTTTCCCCGTTCCTGCTCGGGATCAGCTTACCGTGCAATTTGAGTCCCGGAAGGTAGGCGAAGCTACCCTCTTTATCAGTGATTTCTCCGGAAGGATCATTTACAGGCAAGTCCTTGACATTCAGCGGGGGGCACAACAGGCCCACCTGAACATCAGCCGGCTGCCCAGCGGTTTGTATACCCTGGGTGTACAGGCCGGTGAAGGCGTTACCGGCAGACAGTTTGTAAAAGAGTAAGCTTAACTTTGCTGGTGAACCGGAAAAGATCATTCTGACTCCCCTTTACCGGGGGTAAGCCGGGCAGGTTTTCTCAAGGCACTTATCGCCGAAAAACCTGCCCGGCTCAAATGATAAATGCTTTGGAGATTGCCCCTACATTACTGGAAGATTGTCGGCGTGGAGAGCGAAGAGCTCAATTCCAACTGCATCGCCTATGTTTTCCGGTTTTGATGGGTATTTGCATGCGTTATCGTAAAAGTGAACAGGAAGCCGCATCCATGCTTAATGCCGGATTCCTGAAAATACTGGACAACCTGGACAAGTACGGGCCGGATGTGCCTTTTGAATCGTGGATCCGGCGGATCATGGTCAATGTTCTGATCGATGATTTTCGGAAGAACAGGAAAGTAAAAGAACTGATGGAATATACCGATTTCTCGGAGAGCCATCTGAGCGAATGGCCGGTCGATTTCAACGAAGCGGAAAAGCGATTCGATGCGGAACAGCTGGAAGCCTTCATTCATGCGTTGCCCTCAATGAGCCAGAAAGTCTTTAATCTCTTTGCCATTGACGGTTACACCCACAAAGAGATTGGCAAACTGCTGGATATCAGTGAAGGTACTTCCAAATGGCATGTATCGTATGCAAGGAAGAAATTGCTGGAGATGATGCAGCGGGCTACCAATTCTTCACGGGTAGTATAACAGGAATGCCTATGGATCTGATGGACCAATTTTTCAAAAAGAAGCTCAGCGAGCGCCAATATGAGTACCAGGAGGCTTACTGGGAAGAGGCGGAACGGTTGATTAAACAAAGGGAAGGCCGCCGCCGCCGGGCCTTTTGGTGGTGGGGCTTTGTTGCCGCTTTGCTGTTGATCGGTATCGGAGTGGCCGTTGGGGAATACGGGTGGTCACAGCACGATAACCGGCCTGCCTATGAAGCGGTAGAGCCGATAATGCCCGATGGACAAAAAAAGAATTCCGGGCGCTCCAGGGAATGGCTTCCGGAAGAGCTGCGTGTAGAACGTACCCCTTCAGCTAACGGAGCCCTAGATACTCCTGGGCTGGATGCCGGAAAAATTGATGAGCCAAGCCGGGAAAGCACGGCAGATTCTGACAATGCTCCATTTCCTGCGCAGAATGGAAAAGAGCATTCCGCTAATCCGGCAGGCCTGCCTTCCATCCGCTTTTCCAGGAAGGGCCTGCTACCTCCTGTGGAGGATGCCCCGGACGAGGCAGAGATACCAGTTTATGAGCAGTTTACCCCGGTAGCTGCCAGCAAGGGAGCGGATCCGGCGGAAATGGTGAAAAGCCCGGAAGCAGTGCTGCTACATATGGAGCAAATAACAATACAGGAGGCCAAAACCCTACTCGGGCCTATACGGTGGCAGGAAGGGGAAGTACACATGGTGCGTCTTGAAGAAAAAAGCGCTATCCAACCCCGAAGGCGGCTGAACTGGGAACTGGCCCTGGCAGCTTCGGCAAATCCTTCGGATGGGAAAAAACTTCCTGGCGGCATCGCCGGCCTGCGTACATCAGTTAAGTTACGCGAAAAGATGCACTTGATTCTGGGCGCCCAGTACCGTATGAGAGGAGGTACATTCAACTCTTCCGGGGAAAGTGAAGTGTCGGCCTATCGGTTTGGAAGGGAAGTTCAGAGGTATAGCTTACAGCCTAACCGGCTACATTATGTCGAAGCGCTGGCCCAGGTAGAATGGGCTGTTCGGCGACATCATATTGCTGCCGGACTGGGTTGGGGTTACTTGCTGGGCGTCCAGGGGGGGCTAAACCGCTCTGTAAAGGAAGAATTTTCCCTTAGCTTCGGCGCCGCTGATACCAGAGAAAGGGGATGGCTGGATGAGGAAGGGTTTAAAAAACAATTTTGGTTGGGCCGTGCCGGTTACCATTATCAACTTCCCGGGCGATGGAAGATTGGGATGGAAATACAGTATACACCGGGAGGAATACTACAGGAAACTACGGGGGAAGAGCCCGGAATTCCTCTTCTTAAAGAGTCGGGCCCACTCCTGTTTGACCTGGGAATAATATACCGCTTATGAACATGCTCATAAGAACAATAAATCTTTTCGCTTGTGTAGTGCTGTTAACCCAGTGCCAGAAAGTGGAACTCCCTGCTTCAGATGAAGGGGCCCCTGTGTTCACTTTACAGGCAACGATCGATGGCGCCCCCATCGATATCGTGGCAGGGGACTCCGGGTATGTCATGGACCCGTCTTTCAGAGTGGATACAACTGGTGTTCCCGTGTATACCGGAACTTTCCGGGAACTTGAGTGTGCTGCCGGCTGCCTTCCATTTATCAGCGTCTCCATACGCGGCTCGGCGCCAGGGAGCGCACAACCAGATACTGACTTGCAGATAGGGGCCTATCCGTTCCTGGAACCGGCTGGTTCAACGACAGAAATTTCATACCGGATCCGGTTCTCGGGTGAGCATGACACCAGTGTGGAGGATAGCCCGGTTGCATACAGTTGGGACTTCGGGGACGGTACTTCGTCCAGCCAGCAAAGCCCTGAACACGAGTATCCGGATGATACGCCCCGCCGGGTGGCCCTGGAAACCATTAATGCCGCCGGTTGCACCAGTTCAGTTGAAAAAGTGGTCGCCTTCCAGCCTCTAACGGTGCCCTGCGAAGTGGATTTTACCATCCAGCTGCCACAGGGAGCCAGCCCGGCTCAGGCGGTATTTAACGGGCCCTTCAACAACTACCAAACCTGGTTTTGGCCCGGCGGAGATTCCAGCATGCTTACCAATTATCCTATCTTCCAGCTCCTCCCTCAGGAGATAAGGGAGATCTGTCTGACAGCAGTTAATACTGAAGGCTGCCAGGCACAAACCTGTCAATCCGTATTTATGGGAAACGCCTTCGAGCTAGGGTATTGTGCTACCGATTTTACGTATCAGGCTTTGGTGGATACCACTTTTACCCCCGCACCTGCGCAATTCGGTACGGTATGGATAGAATATGGGGATGAAACGGGCCGAATTTTCAGTTCTGCATTGGGCGTTCAGGATACAGTTTCCGGAAATTTTTTCCGCATTTTTTCCAGAGAACCTTTTGAGCCTAGTGAAAATGGACAGCCTACTGAAAAACTGGAAGTCTCCTTTCAGTGCCGTCTTTATGATTCGGATGGGCAGTTCCGCGGAATACTTTCTGGCACAGGGGCCATAGCCGTTGCTCTCCCCTGATCCCTGTTTTTTTTAATAATTCCTCGAGAAAGGAAACCTTACCGCTTTTCTAC
Organism: Lewinellaceae bacterium; assembly: GCA_020636405.1. Lineage (GTDB taxonomy): Bacteria > Bacteroidota > Bacteroidia > Chitinophagales > Saprospiraceae > JACJXW01. Next base: position 3,408,021 of record JACJXW010000004.1, read on the forward strand.
CGTAAAGTTCAATAGCCTTTAGCAGGATTATCGTTATCAAACGGCATCCCCCCCTTCTTTATCCCCTACTTTTTCATCTTTTTTCTTCGGGCTTTCAGTCCGGTGTATTTGGTATATTTTATCGTGGGCACAGCAATCCAGAGCCTGATAATCCCCCCGTATTGATCTATTACAATGAGAAAACTAGCTGTTCATGACAACTCAGCAAGCACCTTTATTGAATGCTCCCCAGCTGAATCTTTATGAGTTATTAGCCCAGTATGGGCCTTCCACCCAGTCATTTTACATCGACCCGGAAAAAAGTACCGTGTTGAAAGGGAATAAAGGCACCCGGCTGCTGGTCCCTCCCTTTTCCTTAACCAGCCTTTCCGGCAAACCGGCCAAGGGCACGGTGGAGATCCGGCTTAAGGAAGTTTTTTCTCAGTCGGACATGGTCTTGGCTGGGCGCCCTACAACTTCCGAAGACAGGCTGATGGAATCCGGAGGGCAGATTCTGGTCTCCGCCAACCAGGGGCACTCGCCGCTCAAATTATCCCATCCAATAACCACAGCGTTACCGGTAAGCCAAAAGCTTCAAAATCCCATGGCCATGCGCCTTTTTGTCGGCAGTACGGCCACTTTTCGGCCTTACTCCTTCGGACAGGGTTTTGACTGGAAGATGGCATCCGGTAAAGCGGTAGGAATTCGAAAGGTGGAAAAACAAAAACACTATCAATTTCCTCTGCAGGATTTGAACTGGGCCGGCTGCGAATTTTTTGTCGCCAGGAAGTCCAGCCGCTGTATGGTTACAGCCCGGCTTGTCAGTCCGGTAGAGCAATTTGACAGCCTGCTGGGCTACCTCGTATTCAAGGACATCCATGCGGTGGCCAGGATGTATCCGGGCAAACACAACTGTACAGCAGTGAATATTCCTGAAAAATTAGCCGCAACGGCCTATATCATCGGATTCTCAAAAGGGAAGTTGTATTGTGGGAGCGGATTCCTCCGCCGTGCTTCCGATAAATTGGTGAACGTAAAAATGCGGCAAGTCCTGGAAAAAGAACTGATCGAGACCCTGAAAGGGATATAGCCGGATCCTGTTTTAGGTCCTCAAATAGGATGCTCCGTTGATATCCAGAATACAGCCTGTTGTAAAAGATGCCTGTTCTGAGGCAAGAAAAAGGATACAATAGGCTACTTCTTCAGGTTTTGCCACCCTCCCGGTGGGGCTTTGCCTGCGGATAGCCTCTCCGGCTTCGCTTTCGAGCAGCGTTATTGCCATATCCGTTTCAACGAAACCAGGGGCAACGGTGCCCAGGAAGATGTTATACGGCGCCAGTGCCTGCGCCATGGATTGCCCCATGGCATTCATTCCCGCCTTGGAGGCGCCATAGGCCGGCTGCCCGGGTTCTCCCCGGAATGCGCCACGGGAAGATACATTGACGATATGCCCTCCACCCTGACGGATCATGTGTTGGGCAGCACAGTAACAAACGTTGGCGGCACCGATGAGGTTAGCCTCCAGTGTTCGTTTCCAGCTTTCCTGCCATTCTTCATAGCTGCACTGATCAATAGGGTGGGCTTCAAAGATGCCGGCATTGTTGACCAGAACGTCCAACCTGCCAAATTCCCGGACGACGGTGTCTACCATCTGCTGTACCACTGCCGGCCGGCTGATGTCTGCCTGAATGGGCAGGTGGCCTTCTCCTTCCATCATTTCCAGGGTTTCCAGCGCGGCTTTCTTGTCACTGCGAAAGTTGATAGCTACCCTGGCGCCTTTTGCAGCAAAGGCGAGGGCTGCCGCCCGGCCGATCCCCCGAGAACCGCCGGTAATGAGTATTGTTTTTCCTGTAAAATCCATTCCGTTAAGGTAAGGGCATTTGTGGATGTTTGGAAAGGAAGCGGGAAGAAAAAAGTGGGCGGCTCGAATTCCACGAAAAAGGCCTGCTCACGTAAATTGGAGAATCAAATGATTTCCGATTAATGGGAATAGGGGTGCCAGCAAACCTGGATATGAGTTGCCTTTCTCGTAGTGGGAGAGGGAGAGGATAAGTCGCCTCGAGTGGGAGGAGCCTGTTCAACTGAGGATATTCTGCTAATGATATGAATAAAAAATATTCATCCCGGAGCCTCCGGAAATAGGGTTATTTTCCCCATTCCAGCCGCTTCAGCAAACCTTCTCGGTACGACCGTCCAATTGGTATCTTCTCTCCACCGATCACCACAAAATTGCCTTCGAGATATTTGATCTGGCTGAGGGAAATAACGTAGGACCGGTGGATGCGAAAAAAAGTACTTTCCGGCAGTTCCTCTTCCAGTTGGTTGAGGGTGGTTTTAGGGACGTAAAGCTGCTTCGCGGTAAATACTTTTACATAATCGCCGTAGGCCTGAAGGTAAAGGATCTCTTCCAGAGGCACCCGATAGAGCTTGCGGCCTGCCTGCAGGAGCAAAAATGACGGTGGTTCCGAAGCCCCTTGAGCGGCCATCTGCCGGTGGGCTTTATTCACCGCTTTCAGAAAACGTTCGAAGGAAATGGGCTTGAGGAGGTAATCCATAGCTTCCAGTTCGAACCCTTCCAGGGCGTATTCAGGATAGGCGGTGGTGAAGACTACTGCCGGAGGGTTGGGAAGCGCTTTTACCAGGCTTATACCCGAAAGGCGGGGCATATTGATGTCCAGGAATAGCAATTGCGGCTGGAGCTCCTGCACGGCCTGCATGCCCTGTACAGCGTCGGACGCGCTGCCCAGTAATTGTAGTTGAGGGGCCTGATGAATGTAGTGCTCCAATACCCTGATGGCAGGCGGTTCATCATCAATGATATAACAGCTCAAAACCATGGACTAGAATTTATTAACTTTTAATGTCACCGAAAAAACCTGGCTATCCTCAAAAATGATCAGGTCGTGGCCTTCCGGATAGAGCAGAGCCAGCCGCTTTTTTACATTGTCCAGTCCAATTCCGCTCTGTTGGCCAGGAAGGTTCTCATCCTTCGGGCTTATATCATTTTCAATATGGAAAAAAATGGTTCCATCGCTAATTCGAAAAAGTATCCTTACAAAGGCCGCCTGCCCTTCTCCTTTGAGGCCATGCTTGAAGGCGTTTTCCACAAATGGAATGAACAGAAGTGGGGGCACGGCGATCTCCACAGCACTACCTTCCACCTTCATTTCAATTCGTGCACGATCTCCTAGCCGCAACCGCTGCAGTTCGATGTAATTCCGGATATAGGCCAGTTCTTTTTCCAGGGGTGCCAGCCGGGCATTACAATCATATAACATATAACGCATACAATCGGCCAGTTTCAGAATGGCTTCCGGCACCTGGGGAGCGCCTTCCAGGGCAAAGCTGTAGAGGTTGTTAAGGGTATTGAAAAGAAAGTGTGGGTCTACCTGTGTTTTAAGGGCCTTGAGTTCTGCCTCCGCTTTTTCCTTTTCCAGTTGAGTGATCCGCTTTTGTTGCTGTTGAGCCTGGAACCATCCCTGCGACAGCTTGAGTAGGGTGGTGGCGGCAAGGTAAACGATATGGTATTGAGCGATCTCAGAGGCTTTGAAATAGGAAATGAAATAATATCCAGGAAACAACGAGTCTGCTAAGTGGTTGAAGGTGAGTGTGTTGAAATAGGTTCCGGCCGAAAGTAAAGCAACAAGGGCGAAAGCGTACATCAGGAACCGATGCTTTTGCAATAGGATGGGGATCAAAACGGCGAGGTTGACGTAAACCGTCATCCAGAGGCTGAGATGAAAAAGGAAGGTGTAGATCAGGTCCACCAGTTGTATCTCCTGTGCATAGGCAAAGTGGCGGGCCAGAACATAAAACGACAAGCCCCAGAAGGCCAGGTGTTGTACCAGGCGCGAATTGAAAAAGCCGGTAAGGGGGCTTGTCGTTTTTTCCATTTTTAACGGGTTATATGTGTCGGGGACAGGAAAGCCTGCTCTTCTTCTGCGTATTTGCGAACGAACTCTTGCAACTCGGCAGTGGGGGCAGTCAGAACGATGATGTCTTCTTCCATGACCTCATGTTTAATCCGGATCTTACGCTGTTCAAAGAGTTTCTCCAGCCATTCGATATCGAAAAAGTAAAGTTTCATGTCGTTCTGTCCAAAAACCACCTTAGCGAAAGAGTGGGTGGCCAGCATCGGGGCAATAGCCATGCCGTCATCATCGGTACAACGGTTTTTGGTATTGTAAAAATCGAAAAAATAATGGTCTCCGAGCCGGACCAGGTGGGCTTTGAATTCGGATTGTTCGTCTTTATCGGAAAATACCAGCTCGTAGTATTTTCCATCTCCTTTGCTGAAGGACCAGGTCTCTTCGCTGTTTTTCCATTCACCGATGATCTCCTCCCGGAAAACCAGTTTGTCTTCCGAATAGAGCGGGTGCAGGGAAGGAATGCAGGATGGCAAAATGGCTGCCAATGCCAATACCAGAAATGCGATTGATCTTTTCATGATAGCGGTTTTGATGATTCTGGTGTAAAGCTATCATCCTATCGTGCAGCACCCAAAACTGATCGTTGAACAGCAGTTTTAGGTAGTTGAATGGATTCATCGCAGAAAGGCGAACAGGATCTGCACATAAACGATCTTGGTGATCAGGGAAACAGGCAACATCAGGGTAAACCCAATATTGGGGAGCTTATTCTGTGACTTTTCCAGCGCAAAATCCAGAATGGCTGGTTGATTGGCCACCATACCAATGAGAAAACTGAAGGGGATCCTCAGTATCCTGTATCCGATGAACAGCGTGGCTACTGCGGTGAGGAAGCTGATGATGGTGCCTGCCAGAAAAATAATGCCGCCGCCGCCACGGGCGATCGTATCCATGAAGGTGTGGCCCGAATTGACACCAACGCCGGCTAGCAACAGGATAAGGCCGATCTGCCGTAGGGTGAGATTGGCGCTGTAGGGCAATGTCCAGACAATCGGGCCGGTCCGGCGCAACGCCCCCAGGATGAGGGCTACGATCAACGGCCCTCCGGCATACCCCAACTTGAAGGTAACCCCGCCGGGTAGCTGGAAAGTGATCATACCGAGAAGTAACCCGGTGGCCATGCCCAGGCCGAAGGACAACAGGTTGATCCTGCTGAGGTCGTCATAAGAGTCGCCAAAGATGCTGGAGATCTTGGGAATGTCTGTCCGCCGGGCAACGAAACGCACGCGGTCACCCAGTTCAAGGACCGTGTTGGAGTTGGCGAGGATGTCGATATCTCCGCGGCGCACCCGGGTGATGATGGCGGCAAACCTTTCATTGAGGTTGAGCGTCGACAGGCGCTCTCCGGCGATTTTGGGATTGGAAACGAAAATGCGCCGGGTATCGTACTCGGTACCGTCATAGGATAACCGATAGGGCAATAACTTGCCCATAATACCGGCAACCCGGCTGACCTCCTCTTCATCGCCGACCACTGCTACCTGGTCACCAGGCTGGAATGTGGTATCCATGTTGGTAAGTTGGGTTTGCTCTCCACGTTGCAGGCGGCCGAAAACGACAGCCATTTGATGATCCTTTTTTAAATCCCGGATAGAAATGCCGGTGACCCCGGGGTTGGCCACTTCCAGCGTTTGGCTGGCGATATTCTGTTTTACCGGGTATTCCTGCCGGAGTTCCTGTTCCTCCTTGCGGTAGTCGATCTTCAGGGCCCGCTGCATCAACACAATGGCGGCCATGACGCCCAAAACGCCCATTGGATAGGAGAGGGAGTACCCTATCACTGCCTGTTCACTCATATCTTTTATACTGTCGGAGGCTACCTTGGCATTACTGATGGCGTCGAGCAGGCCGGCCAGGGCAGGCGTATTGGTAGTACTTCCTGCAAACAGTCCTGAAGTCGTACTTGCTTCGAATTGGAAAAGGAAATGCAACCCCACGGCGATACTGGCAGAAAAGGTGAGCATGATAATAACAAAGATGATATCCCGGGAACCGCGTTGCCGGAAGGTGGCAAAGAAGCTGGGCCCCGAACTCAGTCCAATGGTATATACAAAAATGGCAAGCCCCAGAAATATGATGGTCTCAGGGATGTACAGGTCCGGGCTAAGGCCGCCGATGGCAAGGCCGACGAACAGGACTGCAGCAACCCCGAGGTTGCTGCCTCTGATGCGAATGCTGCCTACGCCGTAACCGAGGCCGGCAACGGCGAAAAGCAGTAGAACGGGGTTCTCGATGAATGCTTCTACCATGATTCAATTGGGCTATCCGAAATTAGCGGCGCCTCTAAAGTAACACAAAGCTGGCAAATGCGTTTGGCCATACTTGCAGAGCCTTACCGCTTACATCTATTCTTACGCTGTGAGCCGTGTTTAGCCCGCTTGGATGAGGAGGGCAGGAAAAGCGGCCGGGTGTTGGGAAGCCCCGCTTTCCTTCGCCCCCTACAGCGCATCCGCGTGCTCCTTGTACGCGGCAGCCTGCCGGAGGATCTTCGCCTTTTCCTCTCCCTCCATTTTGGCCCATAACCGGTACATCATGCCGATGCGGGGGTTATTACTGAGTTTATCGGTGTGGCGGTCGTAGAAATCCCAGTACAAGCTGTTGAAGGGGCAGGCATTTTGGCCGTATCTTGCCTTATGGTCGTAAGGGCAATTGGAGCAATAATCTCCCATCTTGTGAATGTAGTTGGCGCTGGATACATAGGGTTTCGTTCCAACGATACCTCCGTCGGCAAACTGGCTCATGCCGCGGGTATTGGTGACCTCTACCCATTCAATGGCATCCATGTAGATGCCGAGGTACCATTGGTCCAACTCATCCGGGTGAACGCCCAGTAACAGCGCGAAGTTGCCGGTAACCATCAGGCGCTGAATATGGTGGGCATAAGCGTTCTCCAACGATTGCCCAATGGCGTTTTTCAGGCAATTCATTTTTGTATTTCCGGTCCAGTACCACTCTGGCAGCCGGGCCTGGTGGCTGAAGAAGTTCATTTCAGCATATCCGGGCATTTTTGCCCAATAGATCCCTCTCATGTATTCCCGCCACCCAAGAATCTGCCGGACAAAACCTTCAGCCTGTGCAATATGGATGCTGTCCTGATTGGCCTTCCAGTGCTGTACGCAAGCATTGATAACTTCTAACGGATGGAGCAGTTTGACGTTCAAGGCAAAGGAAAGCTTGGAGTGAAACAGGAGATACCCCCGTTCGCTCATCGCATCCTGGTAGGTGCCAAATAGAGTCAATTGGTGGTTGACGAAATAGTCGAGCAGGGACAGGCATTCCTTGCGCGTGACTGGCCAGGTGAACCGCGCTTCATCTACTTGCCCGATCGTTGCTACCTGTTTTTCGTTCAGCATTTCTACCAGGGAACTAATATTCCGGTCAAAGTGAAGGGGGGAGGGTATGGGCTGCCTTTCGGGAAGCTTTTTTCGGTTGTCTTGGTCGTAGTTCCACTGCCCGGTCAGGGGCGTTTCACCGTCCTCTTCCATGAGGATGCCGTATTTTTTGCGCATGTAGCGGTAAAAACGCTCCATCAGAAAGGATTTCTTGCCCTCAAAGAAATCCCTTGCCTCCATACGTGAGGTAAGGAAATGCTCCGTATCGAAAGATCGGCTCTGGATCGACAGCCCCTGGCAGAGGTTCCGAAGTTCTTTGTCCAGGCGATATTCATCCGGAAGCAGGTATTCGAAATGTTGTATATCGAATTGTCGGATCAGGTTTTGGATATTGCCGCTGATGGATTGCTCGTTGTTTTGGCCATCCAGGCGGATGTAATGTACATGATGCCCCTGTCCCTCCAACTCTGCGGCGAAGGCCCTCATGGCCAGGAAGAAGCCGGCTACTTTCTGAATGTGATGGCGGACGTAGTTGGTTTCCGAGAGCGTTTCCATGAGGACGTAAAGTACTTCGCTGCTCTGGTTTTTGAACCAGGTGTGTTTTATGTTGAGCTGGTCGCCCAGGACTAATCTCAGCCGGGAGTATTTTTGGGCCATTTTAATAGAGGTTTACCAGCACAACAGCCGTTTTTGTTCAATGTTCATCCATGTTTTTCCTCCTTTGATCAATTAAGCTTTCCGGCTGGAGTGATATTCCTATCTTTATCTCTCCTCGCAAAAACGGACCACAATATGAGCGTATTGACGATACAGGGGCTTACCAAGCGTTATGGCAAGATAGTAGCAGTAAACAACCTGGGGCTGGAGGTGGAAAAGGGCATGACGTTTGGCATCCTTGGGCCCAACGGAAGTGGAAAGACCACTACACTTGGCATTATTCTGGGGATCATTCAGCAAAATGAAGGGTCTTTCAGCTGGTTTGATGGAGCCTACGGCCGTTGGCATCGGCACCATATTGGCGCCTTACTGGAAACGCCTAACTTCTATCCCTACCTCAATGCCGTCGACAACCTCCGGCTCATTGCCCATATCAAAAAAGTGCGTGAACCTCGGATCGATCAGCTGCTCGAAATGGTAAACCTATATCACCGGCGCAATTCAAAATTCAGGACCTTTTCCCTGGGTATGAAGCAGCGCCTGGCTATCGCCTCTGCGATGATCGGCGATCCCGAGGTGCTCATTTTCGACGAGCCAACCAATGGTTTGGACCCCCAGGGGATAGCAGAGGTGAGGCAGACCTTGCAGGAGATCGCTGAAATGGGAAAAACCATCATAATGGCAAGCCATATCCTCGATGAGGTGGAAAAGGTGTGTTCACACGTAGCGATCATAAAGAACGGGAAGTTGCTGGCCAGCGGCACAGTAGGCGCCATCATCAGTGACGATATGCTGGTGGAAGTGGGATCCGGCAACCTGCCGGCCCTGAGAGCTGCGATGGAGCAATACCCTCTTGTTCGGCGCATCGATGAACATGGGCCGCATCTGCTTCTGTATCTCAGTGAGGAGGTTCCTCCTGAAAAGCTCAACCGGCTGGCTTTTGAACAAGGCCTCGCCCTTTCCCACCTCCGAGTAGTGCGGAAGAGCCTGGAATCAGAGTTCCTGGAGATCACCGCAGGAGATCAATGACAGGAAAACCTTTAACCTGACGCCCTGTACGGAAACTTAAATTCACCGAATCCTCACCTCAAGATGCTGTACTTACTGAAACTGGAATGGCTTAAACTTAATAAGCTGCTGTCCTTCCGCTTGTTCACGCTCTTTTATTTTGTCTTGCTGCCGGCTATCCTGCTGACTGGAAAGCGCATTCCGGAGCTGCCTCCTCCTTTGATGACCAACGAAGTATTCTTCATATTCCCGACAGTCTGGGAGTACCTGGGATATGTAGGCAACTGGCTTTGCTTCTTCTTTTTCGGATTCCTTTCCATTATCATCATTACGACCGAATACAGCTACCGCACCATGCGGCAGAATATCATCACCGGGCTCAGCCGCCGACAATACTTTTTGGGTAAAGTATATTTCATTGTGGCCATTAGCCTGGTTGCTACCCTTTATTATGTCCTCTGTGCCCTTATCATCGGTTCCTTCAGCACTTCTTCTATTTATTGGCACAAAGTGTGGCAGAACGTCGATTACATTCCCCGATATTTTCTGATGTGCCTGGGCTATATGAGCCTGGGGCTCATGCTGGGTTTTCTGGTGAAACGAACCGGAGTAGCCTTGTTCCTTTATCTCGCCTACATCATGTTTATTGAATTGATCCTGCGCTGGGGGGTACATCTTCAACTCATTAAACACCGCAGCATGCATTTCTACCCCATGAATGCGGTGGAGGATCTGATTCCAATGCCTTTTACTCAAATGGCCGATCAATTCCTCTCGCAGTACGGTTTTGACCTCTTCCTCAGTCCGATGGAAGCCTCTCTTACTGTTATTGTTTATTCCTTGATATTCATAGGTTTAGCTTATTTCGTGGTTGAAAGGGCGGACCTTTAAAACAATTTTACCTGTCTAATTGCATCTTTTGAAAAATTTATTCGTTTAAAGAACTATCTGCTGCAGGATTTTGTATCTAATATGAGCGCAACCCGCGAATTTTAAGGGTTCTACTGACAGCTTAAGAGGAAGATGTGTTAAAAAATTTAAGATTATTTTAACATTTGTTTCCAATTTTGTATCTTTGTCACTAGCTTTGAAGCAGAATAAAATTGCAATCGAACAACTAACGATAAAGTTTTTGGTTAAATGGTTTAAGATTAAATGGTAGTATATTCTGGAGGATGTTAAATCCTTCATAATAACAGTCGGGTGATTTCTTACAAGAGCGAAGCATTTTATGACTTCGCTCTCTTTTTTTGCCCCAAACAGAATAACTTTTTCTCCTCTTTTTATTGGCATTTCTTTCGTTTTTCAGTAAAATTCCAAATCTAATTACCCTGAGATTGCTCCAAATCCCTATTTTTAGGCCATTACGAATGTATGAAACTAACTAAACCAACTTTGCCTTATGGAGCAATTCCAATTGAGCGCCCTCGATATAGGGATCATGTTATTGTACGCCGTACTGATTATAGCCTACGGATTGTACCATGCCAAGCGGAAGAATTCAGAAGAGTATTTCCTCGCGGGGCGGGACATGATCTGGCCTATTGTGGGTATTTCCTTGTTCGCAGCCAACATTTCGAGTTCTACCCTTGTCGGCCTTGCCGGCGATGCGTTCAAAACCAACACGCACGTTTACAACTATGAGTGGCTTGCAGCCGTCATCCTGGTATTTTTTGCCATCTTTTTCCTGCCTTTTTATCTCAGGTCGAAGGTGTATACTATGCCGGAGTTCCTGGAGCGCCGTTACGACAGCCGTTCGCGTTATTATTTTTCATTCATCACCATTGTCGGCAATGTTTTGCTCGATACGGCGGCAGGCCTTTATGTCGGCAATATTGTTCTGAAGTTGATGTTTCCTTCCTTGCCTACCTGGGTGATCATTGTGATCCTGGCCTTTGCCGCAGCGGCATATACCATACCCGGCGGTTTGAACTCGGTTATACAGACTGAGGTGATTCAGGCCATACTGCTCATTTTCGGGTCTATGCTGCTGACCTATTTCGCCTTTAGCCGAGTGGGCGGGTGGTCCAATTTGATCGCCGGGTTGGATAAAATGGCGGCGGAGGGCGCCTTCGTAGGGGAATCGGGCCTCCGGCTTAACAGTGCCGAAGAGGTGTTGAGCCTGGTGCGGCCCCGAAACGATACCTTTATGCCATGGACCGGGCTGCTGCTCGGCGCGCCGATCCTAGGTTTTTATTTTTGGGCCAATAATCAGTTTATGGTTCAACGGGTACTCGGCGCCAAGGATGTGAACCACGGGCGCTGGGGCGCGCTGTTTGCCGGCCTGTTGAAGCTGCCGGTCCTGTTCATCATGGTTCTTCCCGGCACTGCGGCCATCCTGCTCTATTCCAATCTGGACCTCACTCCACTCAACTATGTTATGCCCAGCGGGGAAATTTGCACCAGCCTGGCAGAGTGCCCGAATATGACCTATCCGGTACTTTTGTTCGACCTGCTCCCCGCAGGAATACTGGGCCTTGTGTTGGCCGGCTTGCTCGCCGCTATGATGTCCAGCGTTTCAGCGACATTTAATTCTGCGTCAACCCTGGTAACGATGGATTTTGTCCAGAAATTTCGCCCGGAGCTTACCAGCCAGCAACTGGTGAGGGTAGGGCAGTTCACTACCCTGATATTAGTGGTTTTGGCATCAGCCTGGGCGCCACAGATCGAACGCTTCAGCTCTCTGTGGGAATACCTTCAACTGGTGCTCGCCTTTATCTGCCCGCCGGTGGTTTCGGTGTTTATCCTGGGCCTTTTCTGGCATCGCGCCAACTCGACCGGAGCAATCGTCAGCCTGCTTTCCGGCTTTGTCCTTGCCCTCTTTCTGGTTATTGCTTCCACGATTGCAACTACGGCGGAGGCCTCCGGCACTGAACCCGCAGCATGGGTGTCCTTCCTGAACGATATTCATTTCCTGCACCGGGCTTTCTTCTTGTTCGTGATCTGTGCTGCCATTCATATCGTGGCCAGCCTGTCCTCGCCACCGCCGCCGCAGGACAAGGTAGATGAGTACACCTGGAAAAAATCTATTTTCACTGCGGAAACGGAAGAACTGAAGGGGTTGCCCTGGTATCAGAACTACCGCATCCTTGCGGTTATCCTGCTGATCATTACCGCTATTGTGGTTGGCTCTTTTTGGTAAAAAAACAAAGAGAACAGGGCAGGGCTTTCCTGTCCTGTTTTTTTGTTTTACTTTCGGCCTTATACTAGAAAAACAAGTTCGACGGTTCGGGGATGAGGGGAAGCCCGGAAGCCCTAATGGCTAAAGGCGAACCGTATCCCCGGATCTCAAATGGAGAACCTGTTTTTGTCACTACTAAATCCTATCAGGTGATCGAGGCACGCAATATTCATAAATCTTATGGCTCTTTACATGTACTCAAAGGGGTAAACCTGGAAATAGGCCGGGGCGAGGTGGTTTCTATCGTTGGAAAATCAGGAGCGGGAAAGAGTACCCTGCTGCACATCCTGGGGACGCTGGACCTGGCCGATGAGGGCAGTCTTTTGATCAACGGGGAAGACGTCTCCCGCTTGAATGCCAAGAAACTTGCATCCTTCCGGAACAGTAATATTGGCTTTGTCTTCCAATTCCACCATCTTCTACCGGAATTCACAGCGGTAGAAAACGTATATATCCCTGCTCTGATCAGCAAACAACCAGAAAGCAAAGCCAGGGCCCGAGCCGAAGAACTGCTTGATTACCTGGGTTTATCCGGCCGGTTGTCCCATAAACCCTCCCAGCTATCCGGAGGCGAACAACAGCGGGTGGCAGTTGCCCGGTCCCTGATGAACCAACCCGCCATCGTTTTTGCCGACGAGCCTTCCGGCAACCTGGATTCCACTTCTTCTCAGGAGTTGCATCAGCTCCTGTTCGACCTGCGCCGGGATTTCCAACAGACCTTTGTCATTGTTACTCATAATAAGGAGTTGGCCGCTATGAGCGACCGCACTCTGGAAATGAAAGACGGGCGCCTGGCCTGACCTGGCTCTTTTCCCTCCGATAATTAAAAAAACATCAATAATGCGCGCCTTAATAGTTGTAGATATTCAGAACGATTTCTGCCTGGGCGGGGCCTTGGAAATACCGGGCGGTGATGAGGTCATCCCCGTTGCTAATGCAGTCATGGAAAAATTCTCCCTGGTCGTAGCCACCCGGGAGTGGCACCCTGCCAACCATGTAAGCTTCGCCGCCAATCACCCCTGGCGGCGCCCCGGGAATTTGGTCCAGCTCGATGGAGAGGAACAAATGCTATGGACCATGCATTGTGTGCAGGGAAGTTTCGGCGCCGAGTTTGCCCCGGGATTAGATACCTCGAAATTTCAAAAGGCCTTCGCTAAGGGGATTGCCCCACAGTTGGATAACCATAGCGGATTCTTCGATAAAGGGCGTAAAAGGAGTACTGGTTTGGAAGAATACCTCCGGGAAAAAGGGGTGGAAGAAGTCTATGTCCTGGGGCTTTCTCCTGACAATGGGGTCCGGTTCACCGTTCTGGATGCCCTGGAGTTGGGATTTAGAACCTATCTGGTCAGCGATGGCGTGCGGGAAGCGGATCTGGAGGCAGGAGATTCTGATCTGGCAGTTAAGGAAATGAGAGAAAAAGGTGCTATCATTGTAAAATCCTCTGACATAGAAGGATAAAGATATTTCAATTTCAGGAACTAGAAAATTTTCCAGCCATGATGCAAGAAACCATGCTGTCATCTCGGGAACTGATTCAATTGGAGGATCGCTACGGAGCACACAACTACCACCCGCTGCCTGTGGTGTTGTCCAAAGGCAAGGGCGTTCATGTGTGGGATGTGGAAGGTAAGAAATATTACGATTTCCTTTCTGCTTATTCGGCTGTAAACCAGGGTCATTGCCACCCGAGGATCGTTAATGCCCTTGCCGAACAAGCGCAAAGGCTGACCCTGACCTCCCGGGCTTTTTACAATGATATACTGGGCCCATTCGAAAAGTACGTAACCGAATATTTCGGATACAGCCGAATGTTGCCGATGAATACGGGTGTAGAGGCCTGTGAAACGGCGGTGAAACTTTGCCGCAAATGGGCCTATGAAGTTAAAGGCGTCCCTACTTACCAGGCAAAGATCATCTTTGTATCCGGGAATTTCTGGGGCCGTTCGCTGGCTGCTATTTCTTCCTCGTCCGATCCTAATACTACCCGTAACTTCGGGCCTTTTATGCCAGGTTATGTCATTATTCCTTACAATGACCTGAACGCTCTGGAAGAGGCATTGCAGGATCCTCATGTTGCGGGTTTTATGGCAGAACCGATTCAGGGTGAAGCCGGAGTGGTGGTCCCCGATGAAGGGTACCTGAAAAAGGCCTCCGATCTTTGCAAACAAAACAATGTACTGTTCATTGCCGATGAAGTGCAAACCGGCATCGCCCGGACCGGTAAGCTGATCGCCTGTGAACATGAAGGAGTGAGGCCGGATATCCTCATCCTCGGCAAGGCGCTCTCCGGTGGAGTATTCCCCGTATCGGCAGTTTTATCCGATGACGAGATAATGCTGACCCTCAAACCTGGACAACATGGCTCAACTTTCGGTGGTAACCCGCTGGGGTGCGCGGTGGCCATGGAGGCGCTGGAGGTCGTACGCGATGAAAAACTGGCGGAGAACGCCAGCCGGTTGGGACAGCTATTCCGCAGCAGAATGCAGGAAGAGTTGGTGGAAAAAACCAGCCTGATCCGCCTGGTCCGTGGAAAGGGGTTACTCAATGGCCTGGTGATCAACGATACACCGGACAGTGATACCGCCTGGAATATCTGTATGAAGCTGGCGGATAATGGCTTGCTGGCCAAACCTACTCATGGCAATATCATCCGTTTTGCCCCTCCCTTGGTGATGTCGGAAGAACAACTTCAGGATTGCTGTGACATTATAGTGGAAACAGCCCTCGGTTTTGAAAAGTGATTTGTTGACGGGATCCGCCGAAACCGGAAGTGTTAATTTTTTTTTTAATTTCGTTCACTTTGAGACAAGCTGAAGGGCTGCCTCGTCGTTGGATAGGGGAGTCCACCATAGGACCTGGCCTGTATGAGGCCAGAATTTAAAATACAACACAATGCTAAAGAGAATGGCCCTGCTGTTAGTGGCATGTACTGCATTGCTGCCACTGATAGCGCAACAAACCACAGTTTTCACTGAAGCCAACGAAGCCTATAAAAGTGGCGTCATCCTTTTTGAAGAAGGAGTCTATGGCAAAGCCCAGCTAGAATTTGAAAGAGCCATCAGGCTGTTACTGCCGGTCAACGAACCGAGGGCAGAGCTGCTGCGGTCAAAGGCGGAGCTCAATTTTGCCCGCTGTGCAGTACGCCTGGAACAGCCGGATGGGGAGAAGCTCATTCTCGACTTCATCCGCTCCGAGTCGCCCAACCCAATGGCCAGTGAAGCACTGGTCGAAGTGGCCGATTTCTATTACAACTCCAAACAATGGGACAAGGCCATCGATTACCTTTCCGATGTCCCGACCCGGAGCATGACGCCGGAGCAGGAATCTGCCGTCAAGTTCAAACTGGGCTATTCCCTCTTCGTCAAGAAACGCTTCAAGGAAGCCTTGGATAACTTTCGGGCGATCAAAGGCTTTGAAACGGAATATTACTACCCCGCCAATTATTATCTCGGCCTGTGTTACTTCTTCGAAGGAGATTATGATGCTGCCCTTACCCAGTTCCGCGTGGTGGAACGCTCCTCCAAGTACCGGCCGCACATTCCCTACTACCAGGCGCAGATCTATTTTGCCGAAAGGCGCTTCGATGAGCTGATTGCATACGCACGCCTGAAAGCGGACGATCCCTCTGTCCGCAAACAGATGGAGATTAAACAGTTGCTCGGGCAGGCTTATTTTGAGAAAGGGCAGTACGCTCAGGCCTTACCCTACCTTCAGGCCTATGCTGAAAGTACCGGTAAATTGCGGGAAGAGGAGTTGTATCAGATCGGATATACCTATTATCAGGCCGGCGATGCAACCCGTGCCATACAGTACCTTAAGGATTTGTCGACTGTAGAATCCGAGATCGGCCAGCATGCGATGTACATTCTGGGAGATTCCTACCTTCGGATCAACCAGCGTGCCAATGCGCGCGCTGCGTTTGGCAATGCCAAACGCCTGAACTACGACCCGGGCATACAGGAAGAAGCATTATGGAACTACGCCAAGCTTTCCTATGAGTTGAATGATCCCAGAGAGGCCATCAGCGGCCTGAGGGAACTGCGCCCTTCTTCAAAGTACTACATTCAGGCTCAGGAACTGATGAGTGAGATCTTCCTCAATTACCGGGATTATCAGCAGGCTATTGATATTCTGAGTTCCATCCCGAACAAAACGCCGAAACTGCAGGAAACTTACCAGAAGGTGACCTACTTCCGCGGCCTGCAGCTGCTGCAGAATGGCAACAAGGCAGAGGCCAAGAAGTACTTCGAACAATCGATGGATATTTCTATTGACACCCGAACCCGGGCGCTGGCTATCTTCTGGCTAGGAGACATTGCCCATAGAGATGAAGCCTTCGAGGCAAGTAACCGGCTGATGAGCCAATTCCTCACTTTGGCAAAAACTCAGAGCAACCTTCCGGACGAGTCCTCTATCCATACGGCCAATTATACCCAGGGATATAATTACCTCAAACAGGACAATTACGCCGCCGCCCTTGGCTTTTTTGAGGATGCTGTCCAGGGCATTGAACGGAACCGCCCTTTTATCCGCAATGATAAAGTGAAACAGCAGGTGCTTGGAGACGCTACATTGCGGGCCGGCGATTGCCTGTTTAAGCGCAACCAATACGCCCGCGCTGTGCAGTACTACGACCAGGCTGTTAGCAACCGCTACAGCGGTTTCGTTTACGCTCTTTATCAGAAGGCCATTATTGAAGGGCTATTAGGCCGGACGACCAACAAGGTCCTCGCCCTGGAGCAGTTGGCCAAAAACCACCCGGATTCTGAATACGCCGATGACGCCTTGCTTCAGCTGGGCGCAACCTATCAGGAGATCGGGCAGCTCAGTAAAGCCGCTGAACCCCTCAAAGACCTCCTGCGGCTCTATAGGGGTAAATCGGAACTCATCCCCAAAGCCCTCATTCGCCTTGGCCTGATAAGCTACAACCAGGGTAATCTGGATGCTGCGATCAATTATTACAAGCAAGTCTTTGCCAACAACCCGGATGAGGGAGACTCCAACCTGGCACTGGCCGCCCTGGAAGAGATCTATGTGGATGACCTGGGCCAGGCCGATAATTATTTCGCTTTCCTCGAATCGGTAAGAGGCAACGTAGATAGTGTGGTGCGCGATTCGATCAATTTCCGGGCGGCGGAATCTCAATTCGAAAATGCCAACTACGAGCGGGCAGTGGCTTCTTATAGTGATTACCTGCGCAAATTCCCCAAAGGGGCATACATCCTTACAGCGCTCTATCACCGTGCAGAATCTTACAGCGTACTTCAGCAATACACGCAGGCGCTGGCCGATTACGAAGCCGTTGCCGGCCGGGGGTCGAGCCAGTTTTACGTGAAAGCACTGGAAAAGGCTGCCGTTATTGCCTATAACCATGCTCAGGATTTCAACAAGGCCTACAGCCTTTATTCCAGCCTGGAGGAGTCTGCCACCAGCCCGGATATGCGCTTCGAAGCCCAGCTTGGGGCTTTGCGCAGTGCTTACCGGTCGGGCAAAACGCAGGCAGTACCGGAGTTGGCACGTAAGGTGGCGACTAACCCCAATGCTTCTCAGCAACAAGTGGCCACCGCCCAATTCTACCTGGGAAAAATGGCTTTCGACCAGAGCGATTACGGCAATGCCCTTACCGCCTTTGACGAAGTGATCCGCCTGAGCGATAACGAGCAGACGGCCGAGGCCCGCTATCTCAAAGGGTACATCTATTATCTGCGCAGGGACCTGGAGACAGCCCAGCAGATCTGCATGAAAGCCAACAAAGAAAGCTCAGGGTACCCGTACTGGGTAGCCAAGAGCGTTATCCTGCTCTCCGATATTCTTCAGGAGAAAGGAGACTTATACAATGCCCGGGCAGCGCTCGAAGCCCTTCTGGAAAACTATAAGGGCGACCAGGAACTGATCGGCGAAGCCCAGCGCAAGCTCGCTGCCATCAACTTGAGGATCAACCAGTCCAGTCGCCTCAGAACCGGCGGTGATCCCAATACCCTGGAAATGGAAGATGGCAATTGACCCTGAACCCACACGAAGACATTCAAAAAAATCAACGGACAACAATGAAAGCTTTAAAAAATATAGCCTTTTTGCTGTTTTTCGCCTGCCTGGGAACCTCTGCGTTTGCTCAGAATCCTGATCTGCCCTCTGAGCAGGTGGACATCATCAAAAGCTTCGACGCCCGCCTGGAAGCAACCGACCGCTTTCAGGTGGACCCTGAACTGCCGCCATTGGATACCTCAACCCGCCGCCTCGACTATCAGGTGGCGGCCAAGGCACTGGAAGTGGAATACCTGCCCCCCAAAATCCGCCCCCTGGCTATGAGCGGAGACGATGTGCCAGACAGCTATAACGGCTACCTCAAATTTGGAGGCGGCTTTCCCGCTTCCCTGTATGGCAACGGCTTTTACAACTTCTCTAATAAGGAAAATTTCAACCTGGGGCTCTCCGCTCTGCACCATTCTGCCAATAACAACCGCAGCGTAGAGAACCAACGCTTTTCCTACACGAAGCTAAATGCCGACGGGACTTACCAGCACGACCTGGGCTTTGCCGTTAATGCCGGGCTGGGTTTTACTTCCGATGTTGTACATTTTTACGGCTACAATGAGGTAGCTAAGGCTTTGGAAGAAGAATATACGTTTGAGCCGGATGCTGTACGCCAGCGCTTCTCCATTTTCGACGCCAAAGCCAGTATCTTCAATGGCGTGCGAACCGAGGCGGACTTCAACTACCATGCCGGCGTCAAGCTGTATTTTATGGACGATAACTATGCCGCCCGGGAAAATGGTTTCGACCTGCTCATCCGCGGCACCAAATGGTTCGATGGTTCTCATCCGCTGAACATTGAACTGGAAACGGACTTTACTTCCTACAAGGATACGGCAAAGCAAAGCCTCAACAACTTCTTCCTTCGGCCGAGCTATACCTACCACGGCGACAATTTCAAAGCAAAACTTGGCGCCAACATCGCTTCCAACGATGATAATTTCTACTTCTTTCCGGATGTGGAACTTTCGGCGATCATCCTTAAAGGACTGCTCGGTGCTTATGTCGGTGCTTCGGGCACTCTGCAGAAAAATAACTTTCGGGCACTTACCGACTACAATCCCTTTATCAGTTCACGGGTAGAAGTAAAGAACAGCAACTACTATAATTTCTACGGTGGGGTAAGGGGAACCATCCAGCGGATCGATTACGACGGGCAAGTAGGATATAAAACAGTCGACAATCTTGCGCTTTACCTGCTGCCGGATGTGAACGACACCATTCCCCGGTTCGACGTGCTCTACGATACGGCCCGCATTTTTTTCATCAAAGGATCGGTCACTGCGCCACTCTTCCAGGGCTTTGAATTGTCCGGCGCGGTGAGCCAGAGCTTCTTTTCGCTGGACCGGGAGGAGAAGCCTTGGCACCTGCCTGCATTTAACGTTAATGTCGGTGCGCGCTATACTACCACTCTTGACGCTAAGAAGGAAACCAAGCTCATTCTACGCGGCGACTTTTTTCTGGAAAACGGTGTGCCTTATCGGGATGACGATGGCAACGCACAAAGCCTCAATGGGCTGTTCGACATTAGCCTGGGCGCCGACTTTTTCTTTACCAAGAATATTGGAGGGTTCGTTCAGGTCAACAACCTGGCCAACAACAAACGAGAGCGCTGGCACCGGTATCCGACCTTCGGGATCAATGCCATGCTCGGGATAGTGGCGAGGTTTTAGGCATCACTCCCCATTCAACAGCTTCCTTTTCTGCTGAGCGAACTCCTCTTCGGTGAGTATGCCTTTGTCCCGAAGTTTGCCCAGTTCCACGATCTGATTGAGCAGGTTGTCGGATTCCTGCGCCTGAGCTGGCGAAGGTCGCTCATCCAATAGGTCAGATTGTGGCGGGGGGAGACTGGCAGGAGGCCTGCGGTACCCATTGGCTACGAAGGCATCAAAAGAGGGAAGGGAGCGGAGAAAAGCCAGGGCGTCGTGCTGGTGGATCTTGTCCAGTTTGTTGAATCCGAGTTCCGCGGCCATTTCCAGGTGATAGAACCCCCGGTCCGCCTCTTCCAGCATGGAATAGGTGCAGGCAAGGTTGAAATGGAGTGTAGGGTCGTTGGGCGCGAGGTCCAGGGCCATCTCAAAATCTTCGGCCGCTTCTTCGAAATAATAAGCCCGGAAATTCTTGATGCCGCTGCTCTTGTAGGCGGAGAGGCTGGGGGCGGAGGAGCGGTAGCTCTCTTCGCTGAAGCGTTGCCAGTCGCGCCGGTGGCTACGCTCGCGGCGCTTAGCATTGTATTTGTTATCGAAATCTTCCTTTGGCATTGCAAAAAGCAGAATGGAATCGATAAAACCCAGAATCGCCGGCCCCGCGATAATGGGAACTCCCTCCTCCACCGCGATTATAATACCGAACATAGCGACAACGAAATAGAGGATACCGAGAAACCGTTGTCCGAGATAAAAGCGGTGAACACCGAATAAACCAAAGAAAAGGGCAAGAATGCCGGCTACATACTTGTTCTTCATCAGCCAGGTTGATTATTGGGAATTTTAATGACTTCCAAATTTAGTAATTCTGCTACCGGTGTACGAATTCTTTAGCTGTAGAGGTTCATTTTTTGGATGAACTATTTCCCCGTTCTTCCTGTTCCGCACTTTCACTTTCGGACATCAAACTGGATTTGATCTCGTTCAGCCTTTCCGTTATGCTACGGTGCATCTCCTCTAACCTGGTGATCTGATCTTGCTCTTTCTCCAAAAGCAGGTCGAATTTCACAAAATTGCTTTCGATTCTGCCTTTCAGGTTAGTGATGTAGGCTTTCAGGTTGGTGCTCACTTCCTCCTCCATCCGGGTGCGTCCTTTGGCCACCTCTGTTGAAAATCCTTCCAGGATCTTTCTGCGTTTCACTCGGGAAGAAATGCCGGCAAAAAGCAAGCCTATCGTAGTCAGGATTCCACCGGTGATGTCAAAGACCATACCCTGAGCAACGGCGGCCAGCACCAGGCCGATCACGGCCAGCCCGCTTCCTGTAGCCACAGTGGGCGAGATGGTGCTTTTGTCAGGAAAGAGGCTTTCGTCCGTAAAGTTCTCAGTGCGGTTGACGAAACGTGAAAACTGCTCCTGTAGTTCCCGGAGCACGTTGTTGCGCTTTTCCGCGATGTCGCTGAACAATTCGTGGTCGTCTCGCAGGATCGTCTGGCTGCTGCGGATCTTCAGGTCTATGATCTTGGCCATCTGCTGAATGCTGTCTGCCAGGTCCACGACTCCGCTGTTCAGTTTTGCTTTCAACTCTTCATTGAGTTCTGTCCCCATTTCTTTAGCCAGGTTTTCCAGCCAGTCCTTGGCGCTGGCTTTCTTACTGAACATCGAGGAGAACGTTCGTTTGAGCAGAGAGAAGAAGGAAAGGCCTTCGCTGAGCTCGTCACCTTTCTTGCGCGTGATGCGGTCGTAACCCGCCAGAAGATTCTCCACCATTACATCCACTTGTTTCAGGCTTTTGATCTCCTGTTTCTCCAGGGTTTCGTGGATGTCCTGGCGGAATTCCACATCTGCCTTATACTGGGCTTTGCGCAACTCCAGCCCCTTTTCGATGCGCTCGTGGATATTCAGGGAAGTCTCGATATTGTTTCGGAGCTTAAGGATAGGTGCCTTACCTCCGGTGATGTTGTCCTGGATGTATTGCCGAACCGGCCCGAAGCCACTTTCTTCCTTCTGCCCATTCTGCTCTTGTTTGGCAGAAACGGCAAACAGGAGTGGGTGGGAGATCCCCTTTTTTTCTGCATATTCCCGAACGCCGTTCATATTCACCTCCAGGTCTTCCGGTGGCATCAGGTCTTTCTGCTGGAGGACAAAAATAACCTTCTTACGCCAATCGGCATGGATGAAATCGAAGAACTGCCAGGCCGATTGGCGATAGGGATTTTTGGCCTCGAAAACAAAGACGATCAGGTCGGAGGCCGGGATGAAGCTTTCCGTGACCTGCTGGTGGTTTTCGATAATGGTATTGGTGCCCGGAGTATCCACAATGGCGATTTCCTTCAGGATCTCTATGGGCAGCATAACCTTTTTTAGGAAAGGGTTTATGGTAATGAACTCTTCCTGCTCTCCGTAGAGGATCTGTTGTATGGTATCGGTCATGGGCTGCGGGGCGACTTTGGCGATCTCTCTGCCCGTATCGAGCAGGGCGTTGATAAAACTGCTCTTCCCTGCTTTAACTTCTCCGACGATAACGAACATGAAGGGTTCATGGATGCGGTTGCGCAGGTCGCTCACCGTCTGCGCCAGCTCTTCGTTCCCGATCCTGATGGTCAGCTCGTGCAGGTCTTTGATGATCTCGTCGACCTGCGCCCGGAGGGCTTGTATATTTTGGTTGATCAGCTTGGACACAACATTGGTTTTAATAGATGGGGATATTCCCTTTTTTAGACTCAAATCCTGGGCAAAGGTGACATTTTACGGCTTTCCGGTAAAGGTTTGTTCCAGGATCAGTGTCGCCTGGGGCCCGCTGCAAAATAGCAAATCTAAAATACTCAAATTGGGTAAAAAGCCGTGCTTTTCCAGAAAAACCTGTGGGTATGGTACCGCCTCAAAATGAGGGTCGGACATCTGGCGGTGCCTTTTGGGGTGAATGGCATTGCGCAAATCGGCCATACCATCGGGGGCATCTTTGTGAAAGTCTTCGGTGAGGCGGATCTCACAGTCCAATTGCAACAGTCCAATTATTGACCGGAGCAGCCCCAGAGAAAAGTCGAAAAGTAAAACCGGTTTCTGCTCGAAGTGAGGTTGCAGATAGGCGGCGTAATATTCAAAAAAGGGTGCATTGCCGTAGGCCGACCGGATACTGCCCCAGTGTTGGGCCTGCCAGGGTTCTTTATAGGCGATGGCTACTTCGCGGATAGCCTGCTGTTCGTTTTTTCCCTGCTGCAGAGGGACCGACAAGCGGAGCATCCCGTTGGCCCCGGCAATGTAGCAGCGGTTGCGATAGCTGCCTTTCTGGTAGTTCTCCTTGTGTTCAAGGTAGACTACCGGATAATGCGCCAGTTTGGAGAAATACTGTACGCAGGGCAGATAATGGAGTTCGAGCAGTAATTTTTTTTGAGGCAACATGGGAAGGCTTTCGCCAAAATGCACTTTAACCAGATGATCAAAAGAAATATTTACAAGTCAACAAAATGAACCATAAGCCCTTGAAATTCGTATCGGCAGGATTCAAAACCTTCTTCTGCCTGGAATTTTTTCCAAACTTTCTCTCCGTACTGCTTCACTTCGGATTCCTGCATCCGCACGGGTTCTCCGCTGGTAATGGCATCGGTAATATAGCTGTAGATCAGGGCTTTATACTGCTTTTGGAATAGAGCCGGATGTGCAAAGATATCCGTCCCTATCACTTTATCGCCCGTAACGGCCACGATACCGGCCACATTTTGATTTTGGCTGAACTTGTCCTCAAAAAAGCGCAAATACCGGGTACGGGCTTCGGTAAAAGAAGTGGATTGCTCCAGGGCAGTATAAGTGCCCGTCGGTGTTTGGGCATTGTGGATGGAAGTGACTTCTCCGACCTGGTCCCATATTTCCTGCTGGCTCTTGCTTTGGGTGATGCTCCGGCGTATATCGTTGCCGGCTACGTTGTAATAGCCCGTAAAGGCATACGTGCCTTTGTTCTTTTCTGTCTGACGGGGGGCATCGGCCGGAGCTAAGCCTTCTTCATCCCTTGCCTGCCACCGGTGAGGTTCTACACAAAACACTGCAATATCGGTGATGGTCCGCGGTGGGACCACAAGGTCCTGAGCGATTACCCGGTCCTGTTTTCCACCCTGGACTACATCTCCGGCCATGAGAAAGACCATTTCTTCTGATTTGTTCTGAATGGTCAGGGTATTGACAGCGCCTTGGTCCTCAAAACGGCCAAAAGGCTTCTTTTCGGTGATGCGGAAACGGTGGTTGGCAATGGCATCTCCCAGGTTGATGTATTGAGCGGCGCCGGCATTTTCCCTGATGTAGGATGCGTCGGCGATGATGGGGTAAAGGCGCAGGTTTTCGTATTCCAGCTCGGGATTGTCCTGAGTGATGAGCTCCAGCCCCGAAATGGTAGCATCGTGTGAGGCTTTGCGGGCATCCTGCTTACAAGCGGAGAGCGTAAAAGCACCAGCTAGTGCCAGTATTAGTAAAATTCTCATGCGTAAAGATTTAGGTGATGGTTGCGGCCCATAGGCGTCACATGGTTCAAAATACGTCATTTAAGGCAGCCGGATCAATACAGAATGTAAATATAACGGAAATTATGCCAGGCTGCCGTATGCCTATTTGCAAAAACCACTTGGTTTGGGGCGGGGGTTCCGTATCTTCGCGCCTGGGCAAGGAATAATGATATGACAGCTCGATACCGTTTTTTGGTTTATTTGTCCGGGTTTTTGCTACTCGCCAACCTTCTGGTGATGAACGATTTCACCTCATTATGGGGCGGTGCTGAATCCTGGCTCGCCTGGCGTAGCCTGAGCGGTGAATCCGGCCTTGCTCCACATGAACTTTTCATGGGGTGGATCATGGGAGAAGGCCCTATCCCTCATTTTTGGATTCGCTTGCCCGGAGTGGTGATTTTTATCCTGTCTCTTGCACTATACTGGGGCATCACGCAAAGGCTTTTCGGCGCCGAAGTGTTGCGGTCCACCCTCCTGATATTGAGTGCTTCCCTGCTCCTTCCCAACCTGGCAAAATTGGCAACGGGGGATATTTGGGCTATGGCCTCTCAATGGCTGGCATACGCCCTTCTGATCCGGTACATGAAGCAGCCGTCCCTGCTTTGGAGGGCAGCCTTTTACCTGGCTCTTTTATGCGCAGTGTGGGTGCAGCCCATCAATGCCCTGATCTTTTTGATGGGTAGCAGCGCTTTGCTGTACTTCCTCCATCCTCAGGGCAAGCGGTTGTGGGGGCTTAATCCATGGCTGGCCGGGGTGCTTGCTTTCACGGGATTGTATTTTTCGGGTATGGCGAGCCTCGGACAGGAAAGTTTTCTGGTTGGTTTTCGAACCGGGCGATTCCTGTTGTGGAATCTGATCGGTATTCTTCCCTTCCTGGGATTCGTGCTGGCCGGGCTTTGGGAGACGGCTCAGCGGCTTGGCCGGCGGGAAGAGCTTGCGATCCTGAATGCTGCCGCGCTGATCTTTGCCTTTGTTGCCCATTCCCTGGCCCTTCAAGGCTTGTTGGCCCTTTTAGCGGGCCGGCAGCTTAAGAATTATTTTGATCCCAACTACCCTCACGAGCCGGTGGTCAAGGCGGGAGCGCTTCTACATTTGGTCGCCGCTTTTTGTGTGCTCACCCTCCTGATGATGGGAAGCTTTTTCCAGTTCCGGGCGCTGGGCTTCCGGGCGGCGCTGGCTGCCGGGGGAATTTACTGGATGTTGAGTTTCATTGCCGTGATCGGGCTCTTTGGGCCCAACCGGCGGTACCTGTATGGAGGTATACTATTGGGGGGGCTCTTGCTGACCACTTTGTTTTGGTTACAGTTGAACCCTTTGGTGGAACAAATGAGGGGCTGGCCAAGGGCGCTGGTTGAGAAGAGCCGCCAGAGAACGGCAATGGAGGGAATTAACCAGGCTTTCCTGGTTTATCGGAATGGTATGCCTTTCCCCTCTTTGGCGCCCTACAGCCGGGAGGCCTACCCGGCAACGCGGATCCTCAAAAGCTCAGCGGAATTACAAGGCCAATGGAATGCACCGGGTAATGCAGTTTTTTTTCTGGAACGTTCGGATACCGAAGGCCTTAACAATGCCATCCCCGCCGATACCCTCCGGGGATGGGATAACCGCCTGAGAAATGTCGAATATGTGCTGTTGATAAAGGACGGCTTATGAATTCACGTAAAGAAGGAACAGCAGGACCAGTAAGGCTATGGTCGCGATTAGGACAACTTTCATGAATTTCCGGGCATCACGTTGGTCGCGCAGCTCCTGTCTTCTTTGTTTTTTTGACTTTGTCATAGGTGGTATCTTTTGTCTGCTAAAATGTCAAAATATCTTCTGTCAAGATAGACTTTTTTAAAAAAAATATGAAGCTATGTTGAATCCCCGCCTGACACTCAATTGCCGGGGGAGAATCCTGAGCCTGGAGCAGCCGGTTGTAATGGGAATCCTCAATGTGACGCCCGATTCCTTCTTCGACGGAGGAAAATATATGGAAGAGAAGCCCATCCTGGGCCAGGTGGAACGGATGCTGGAAGAGGGCGCACAGATCATCGACATCGGAGGTATGTCTTCTCGCCCCGGGGCTGATGTGGTTCCGGTAGAAGAGGAACTGAGGCGGGTGATCCCTGCCATTGAGGCGATACACCGGCGTTTTCCGGCCACCATCCTATCGATCGATACGGTACAGAGCAGGGTGGCAAGAGAGGCTGTCGCAGCCGGCGCCGCAATGGTAAATGACATTTCGGCCGGGCGGTTTGACGGGAAGATGTATGAAGAAACCGGCAGGTTGGGAGTGCCCTATGTCCTTATGCACATGCAGGGTACTCCTAAAGATATGCAGAAGCAACCAACCTATGAGGACGTGGTACTGGAAGTCCTCGATTTTTTTATCGTGGAAGTGGGGAAATTGCGGCAGGCCGGCGTAGTGGATATCCTTCTGGACCCCGGGTTTGGCTTTGGAAAGACAATGGAGCACAATTACCGCCTGCTGAAGGATATGCATGTGTTTGGCATCCTGGAATGTCCCATTCTGGCCGGCCTCTCCCGCAAATCCATGATCAACAAGGTATTGGGGATTTCTCCGGCGGAAGCCCTTAATGGCACCACCGCTCTGAATATGATCGCACTTCAGCAGGGCGCACGGATTCTTAGGGTACACGATGTGCGCCCTGCCGTAGAAACCATTAAATTGTGGGCACAATTGGAAAAACTGTAAATGAAACAGCGTGGCCTCACTTGATGAACGCGATATTACCCAGATCAGCCTCCGCTTCCTGAAGAGCCACTACCGGCAACGACAACGGGAAGGGGCAACAGTGCTCAGCTCTGACATGAGAGGGGCAGGCGGGATCATTGCGGATGGCTTTTTATCTTTCCCTCAGATGGAAGGTGAGGATTTTAGGGCAACGATTGAAGCTACTTCCAGGGACTCTCAGCATGAAGTGCGTTTCCAACTTTGGCGCAGCTTGCTGAAGTGGGACAGCGCTGCCTGTGCCGCCGCTTTCGTAGCCACCGGTTTTACGGCTCTTTACGTCCAGGATGTCCTGCCCATGAAGCAGTTCGCATTGGCCGTCTGGGTGGGGTTTCTCCTGGTGGCTTTTCTGCTGACTGCACCCCTTTTCTATGTTTTACTCAGCCCCATGCGCCGATATCGATATATCTATGCCATTGAGCAGTTCAAACAGTATTATGCCGATGAACAATGGGTAGCTATTGCAGAGGATGTTTTTTCCAATTATCACGACGACCGCTATTACCTGGAGTTGCGGGGACAGTGTATTTACAACGGGTTTGGCCTGCTCGTCGTAAGGGAAAACAAGCCTCCCATCATGCAGGTTACGCCTTCCCGGCAAGACCTGTTCAGCAACCGAAGGCAGCTGATCCCTCTATTTTCACAATTGGAGATCAACCGGATGGCCCAGGAAGACAAATATCCGGATTGGCTGCGCCAGTTTAAGCCCAGGAAGCTCATAAATATTAGCAAGGAATTCAAATACCAGATGTCGGTATGCCTGATCGCCCTGCTGGCGGTAATCGGAGTGCTGTACCTGGAGTCTCAGGACCGCCCGATAAAAGTACTGGAATACGATGAATACCTGGCGGAAATGGACAATGCCAGGCAGGAAAACCGTTTTAACATCATGCCGGATTCCATTCGCCCCAATCAATATATGATCGATACGCCCTTTGTCTGGCCACCGCCCTACCGGAAGGACGAGCAAGCCTATCTTAGCCTGGGCCTTACGGCAACCTCTCCTCCGGGGCCGGTGCCTTTACTGGAACCCGAAACTCAGGATGCAGGGTTCATTATGGCTTTTCCCGGAGTTGCCGGGCTGATCACCTACGATTGCTCCCGGCTCAGGATAGGAGGCGATGCCTTTGTGGTGCAGGAAGGCATATATTCCTCTTATTCGCAGGCGGCAGGCCGCATCGCCGAACTGGCCAGTTATGGTTTGGAAACCAGTGGCCTGTGGTTGGGATGTTTTCAGGATGAAGGGCGCAGCTATATCGTTTTTTTTGGGCCGGTATTCCGTGGGGCGGCAGAGGCCGGGCGCGCCCTTAAGGAGTACGAAACCCAGTTGGGAGATAATGTGCTGGATATCAAGCTTGAAGTACACGCACTCACTATTGATCCCTTGCAATCCAAATAAGTATGCCTTTGATCAAAAAATCGGGTTATCGGGCCCGTGGCCCTTTTCGCTTCGGGCACATCAATACGATTTTTCCAGCTCTTTTCCGCAAGGTGGAGGGCGTTCATTTCGAGCGGGAACGGGTGGACACCCCGGATGGCGATTTTCTGGACCTCGACTGGCTGTCTATCGGCAGCCGGCGCCTGGCCATTCTTCTGCACGGGCTGGAAGGTAATGCGAGCCGCCCTTACATCCGCGGCATGGCCCGCTATTTCAGGGAAAGAGGTTGGGACGTATTGGGGTTCAACTTCCGGGGGTGTAGCGGCGAACCGAACCGAAAACTGAGGTCTTACCACATTGGGGAAACAAGCGACTTGAAGTGGGCCATTTCGATGATCCTCAACCAACGCGATTACGAATCGATCGCTCTGGCAGGATTTAGCCTGGGTGGCAATGTCGTACTCAAGTACCTGGGCGAGAACGGGGATGATGTACCCGCACAGGTGCGCTGTGCCGTTGCCTTTTCGGTACCTTGTGAGGTCGTAAGCGCCAACCGGGAGATCGACAGGTGGGCCAACTGGCCGTATCGGCACCGCTTCATCAAAAGCCTGAATGCCAAAGTCAAGGAGAAAGCCCTTCTGTTTCCGGAAGAGCTGCAGCTGCCGGAACGAATGCCCAGAGATTTCCGGCAATTCGACGGGCGGTTTACGGCTCCCATCCACGGTTTTCGCGATGCGGAAGACTATTGGGTGCGCAACAGCAGCCTGCAGTTTCTGCCGGAGATCCGCCGTCCGGCCCTGATGGTCAGTGCTCTGGATGATTCTTTTCTCAGCGCTGCCTGTTATCCCTATCAATTGGCGGAAAGCCACCCCTTTCTATTTCTGGAGGCGCCCCGGTGGGGAGGGCATGTCGGTTTTGTATCCTCAGGCTCCAATGGTGCATACTGGTCGGAACAACGGGCATATCAATTCGTTGAAGAAATGATGGATTAATACGATACGTATTAAATCTTCGTTAAATGCCAGTGACATTAGATATATTCGCAGGGATTTGAGGTTTAAAGAGTGACATGGAGGAAAGAACAGACAACCTTCAACCGGAAAGTGAGCGGCAACCCCTCTGGAAGGTAATCGCTCTGTCCGCCTGGCGCTGGATGAAGCGCCTTGTGGTGGCTGTCCTTTTTATCCTGCTTTCCATTTTTATCCTCCTGCAGGTTCCTGCTGTTCAGAACTGGGCGGCTCAGAAAGTGACCAGCGCTCTGAGCCGGACATTGGAGACGACCGTTTCGGTAAAACGCCTGAACCTGGCTTTCTTCGACCGCCTGGCCCTCGAAGAATTCTTCGTTGAGGGAATCGATCCTGGAGATACAACCATTTTCAGCAAGCGGCTCTACGCGAACATCAGCCTCAACCCGGTCACGTTTATCCTGCGGGGGCTGGTCATTGAAGAGATTGCTCTGGACAGCGCGATCATCAATATT
This sequence comes from Lewinellaceae bacterium, assembly GCA_020636405.1. GTDB lineage: Bacteria > Bacteroidota > Bacteroidia > Chitinophagales > Saprospiraceae > JACJXW01. The sequence continues at coordinate 3,437,869 of JACJXW010000004.1, forward strand.
CGCACGCCGGAAGGGTCCCAACAGAACAACATACAGATCCTGCTGGGGCGCCTTTTTCCGCCGGACAGCACTGCAGTTAAAAAGGAAAAACGCCCCTTTAAACTGGATGTACAAAAGCTCGCCCTCACGGATGTTCATTTTCTTCAGGACGATAAAGTAAAGGGGAAGCGCCTGTCGGTATTTCTCCAGAAGGGAGAGCTGGAGATCGAAGAGCTCAATCTGCCAGAAAACTATATCCACGCCCGGTCCGTTGCGCTGCAGGCCCCCTATGTGCGCATCGACGATTATCCGGAAAAGCCTCTTTCGGGGCAGGAAAATATTGGTACAGCCCCTCTTCCTGAGGACGCTGCGGTGGATGAAAAACCACCCTTTTACGCCACGATCCGTGAGTTCAGGCTCAATGAGGGCAAATTCTCTCTCCACAACTGGCTCAAGGCGCCGGTAAAGACTACTCCAATCGACCAGTTGGATTTCAAACACCTCGATGTATATGATATCAATATCGGTATCGACTTTTTCTCCTTTTGTGCGGACAGCCTTGATTTTGAAGGCCAGGTCCGGCAGCTGGCTTTGCGCGACCTCAGCGGCTTTGTTCTGGAAAACCTGTCTGTTGAGCAGGGGAGGGTATGGTGTAAAGGGGTCGAACTCAATGGCTTGAACCTAAAGACCCCTTACAGCGAGATCGGCGATACCCTGATCTTCAAATACAATACTTATGAGGCCTTCACCGAGTTCCCGGATAAGGTGAGGATGAATATTTTCCTGGATAAAGCCCGGGTGCGCCTGCGGGACATCATGACTTTTGCACCCGGCCTGAAAGAGAACACTTTCTTTCGATTGAACAAGGACCGGTTGTTGTTCGTCGACGGCCTGGTTAAGGGCAGGATAAACAACCTCGATGGGCAGGGCCTTTCCATTGCATTGGAAGACAACAGCTTCGTTATGGAAGGGGAGTTCCGCTCCCGCGACCTTACCCAGCGGCAAAGCGAGACCCTCAACCTCAATCTGTCGAAACTGAAAACGAGTATGAGCACCTTGCGGCAGCTCATCCCCAACTTTGCGCCGCCGCCCAACTTCGACCGGCTCGGGCGGCTCAATTTCCAAGGGCGGTTTGATGGTTATTTTTCCGATTTCGTGGCTTATGGTGAGTTGGCATCCTCTCTTGGCCGCGCCCGGATGGACATGCGCATGAACCTCAAACAGGGCAGGGCTAAGGCCAACTATTCGGGAAAGCTGACCCTGACCGACTTCGACCTCGGAAGCTGGTCTCAGAATCCGGACTTCGGGCTGGTGAACTTCACCTCTTCCGTCAGCGACGGCTATGGGCTGACGGTGGAAACCGCTCGTGCCAACCTCTCCGCTGAAGTACAGAGCTTCGTATTTAAAGGGTACAACTATCAGAACGCCAGCCTTACCGGTGAACTGAAGAAAAACCTGTTTAGCGGGGAATTCAACATTCAGGACGACAATATTGATTTCTCCTTTCTGGGCAGGGTCGATTTCACCGATACCATCCCCGTTTTCAACTTCAATGCTTTTGTCAATAAGCTGGCTCTAAAACAACTCAACCTGGCGGAACAGGAAATGGCGCTCTCCGGGGACATTTCTCTGGACCTCAAAGACAGCCGCTTTTCCAATATGGAAGGCACCGGCAGGGTGAAGAATTTTCTGCTCCGGCATAGCCGCCTGGGAGATATTTCTGTTGATTCGGTATTTTTCAGCTCGCAGTTTATTGGGGGTGGAAAAAAACGTTTCATCGTCAATTCTGACATCGCCAATGCGAAGCTTGAAGGGGTATTTGATGTCGAACAGGTACCGGCGGCCTTCATGCAGTATCTTTCCCGCAATTTTCCGGAGTTCTTCCAGCGCCTGGGGTTAAAAGCACCGGAACGGGAGGTGCGGACTCAAAGCTTTGCTTTTGATGCGCAGGTTTTCGATACTAAAAACCTGCTGGCCGTTTTCGACAACCGCCTGGGGCCAATACAGGATGCTACCGTCGATGGCTATTTTGACAATGCCGTTGACTCCATTTGGGCGTATGTCTACCTGCCCCAATTCCGGTTCGATAAGATAGAACTGAATGAGACGGGAATGCTGCTCAAGTTGGAACGGTCTTCCGGAAACATCGACCTGGCTGTTACCGAGCCGGTGCTGAACCAGAAGACCTATCTTTCTCCAATCAAGGTACTGGGCTTGCTGGAGCGCGACACCTTCGAAATAGCCCTCGCTTATGAGTCGGAAGGGATGACCCTTCTGGATAAGCTCAATCTTAATGCCCGTCTTTTCCTGCCGGATAGCCTCAACTACCGGGTGGAGTTCAGCCAGTCCAACCTCGTACTGCTGGAAACGCCCTGGCTGATCAACGACCGCAACTTCATTACTTTCCGGAAGGGGAATATCGATACCAGAAATTTTCTGCTGACGAACGGAGAACGGCAGATCCAATTGGAGGGCGTCCGAAACAAAGGGCTGAAGTTGGGCCTTTACAATTTCGACTTTAGTTTCATCGACGAGGTATGGGATTACGAAGCGCTGGACTTTGCCGGGCGCTTCAATATCACCGCAGAGGTGGAAAACATCTTTCAGCTTTCGGGAATAAAGGCTACGGTACTGGCCGACACGCTGCTGGTCAATGACGATGACTGGGGCGCTCTGCGCCTGGATGCAGAGGCAGCCGACCTGAAGAGCCCATTCCAGGCGTTCCTTTCTATTACCAAAGATACTGCCCAGTTGCTGGCGGAAGGTACATTTAACCCCGCGGATATAGGACAGGGCGAAAAGATCCCCGATGCCCAGCGGGCCAATTATTTCGACTTCAACCTGGACATTGTGGGGTTTCCGGTCCGCATCGCCGAATACTGGATCGGTAGCAGCGTTTCCAATACGGTTGGAAGCTTCAATGCCAACCTTCGCGTCCACGGCTTTCCCAAGGCGCCCCAGCCCAGCGGCTTCATTACAGTCCGCAATGGGGCGACGACCGTTGATTACCTGCAAACCCGCTATACCTTCAGCGAGTCGTTGGTTAGCGTCAATGACTACTTGTTTGATGCGAGCGGCACCATCGTACGGGATGAACTAAATAATACCGCTGTGGTAAGAGGAGGCGTTACGCACGACCACCTGAAAAACCTGGGTATTGCTGCCCGCCTGGAAACGGATCGTTTCCTGGCCCTCAACACTAAAAAGGGAGATAACGAGCTGTTCTACGGACGGGCCATTGGCGAAGGGGAAGTGCTTTTTAATGGCCCCTTCGCCAAAGTGGATATCTACGTGAACGCCACCGTGGGGGAAGGCACCCGGCTGGTTATTCCGGTGAGTTACGGAGAAGATGCCTCGGAGTTGAGCTTCATCAAGTTTCGTCAACGGGAAGCGGAAGGGGATAAAAAGAACCTGCAGCGTGAACTTACGGGCGTTAGCCTGGAAATGGACCTGACCATCACCGAAGAGGCCCAGGGAGAGATCGTCTTCGATGAGCAGGCCGGAGACATCATCAAAGGCAACGGCCGGGGCAACATCCGAATCCTGGTACCCCGCAACGGCGACTTCCAGATGTTCGGCGACTATGTTATCGAACGGGGAGATTACCTCTTTACCCTTTATAATGTGGTCAACAAAGAATTCAGCATCAAAAAGGGCGGAGTGATCAGCTGGTCAGGCGAGCCTTTTGGCGCTCAGATCCGCCTGGAGGCTGAATATGAAGACCTGTCCACTTCAGTAGCTAATTTCATTCAGGAGTACCTGACAGAGGCGCCACTCGATGTCCGGCAGGACGCCAGTAAGGCCACCGACGTCAACCTTACGATGGACCTTAGGGGCGACCTCCTGCAACCCGTCATCAATTTTGACATCAGCTTCCCGCAGCTCACCGGAGCGGTTCAAACGCTGACAGACAGCAAACTCCGCGTGATCAAGCAGGACCCTAATGAGCTGAACCGACAGGTGTTCGGGCTCATTGTAGTCGGGCAATTCCTGCCCTCCGATCTCGCCATTCAAGGCAGCGAGATCTTTTACAACACGGTCAGCGAGTTCGTCTCCAATCAACTTTCTCTGTTGCTCACGGAACTTTTTTCGGAGTTTTTCTCCGACGGCAGCGCGCTGTCCGGTATAGACTTTAATATCGCTTACAACCAGTACCAGGCCGACCTGGGTGAGCAGGAGGAATTGCGGCGGGGCGATGAGTTTCAGGTACGCCTGCGGCAGGAGTTCTTTAACGACCGGCTGACCATTCAGGTCGGCGGCAATGTCGATATTGGCAACAGCGCTTACACCACCCCAGAGGCGAGCGGTACCTTTGTCGGCAACGACGTAGTGATCGAGTACGTCATTAACCGCGACCGTACCCTTAAGCTACGGGTCTACCAGCGCCTCGAGCCGGATATCGGTGGCGGCAGCCGCCTGGAAGTGGGCACAGGCATCAGCTACCGCAAGGAGTTTGACAACTTCGGAGAGTTTATTCGGAGTTTCCGCAAGGATGGGAAGCGAAAGAAGGATTAAACCAAAAAATATTATCGTACTGGGTTAGCCAGCGCCCGATCGAAAACCGGGCGCTGGCATTGTGCGCACCAGATAAATTTGACGCGCCCTAGATCTCCCTCGGCGCCGTCACTTCCACCCACCGCCCCGGCGCCCGGGCATTGATGCTGTTATCGTACATCGCTTCGCAGGATACTGCAGGCAGGTAGAACCTGCCCTGGTAGGCGGCGTTGAGTTGTACGCGGAAGGTTTCCGTCTGCCGTTCCGCCAGGCCGAAGAAGGTATGGACCCGGTCGTCCCGTATATCCTGATAATCGGGGCGGCTACCTTGTGCGAATGCCTCGATATTGTCCATTCGTGTATTGATGATTTCCCAGCCGGAGGGGAATATCTGGCTTAGTGCCAGTTCCTGATAGCGGATAGGGCGGCTGCCAGGGTGCGTAACATGCACCTCTGCGATGAAGTCCATGCCCTGTGGCAAAGCGGCCGGGTCGATGGCCGCTCCCTTCATGTCCTTATAGGCGACATCGATCTTCAGGTCGCTGGCACTGGCAGTTTCCTGCCCGGCCAGAGGCTGGCCGGTGCGGATGAGCCGGGTGAACAGCGTGCCCTGCCCGGTATTCTTCACCATCACTTCCCTGCGCGACGGGCCCTCCAAAGGGATCTTTATCTGCATAACCGGCTGGTTGGAGCCGGCGTTCACCGTTTTTCCCTTTTGTACCTGATAGGTAAAGGCCAGCTTGTTCTGAACCCCTGCCTTTCCTACATATTTGCCGATAGCCAGCAGAGAGAAAGAAATTTCCTGAGTGCTGCACCAGCGGTTGCTGCTCAGCTCATCGGAGATGTACTTCACCAGGGAAGCGGCCTTTTCCCGTTGGCCTGTCTGTACCAGTGCTTCCAGGATCATCGCCCGGTCCCGCAAGTCGGAACCGTAGGTATAGGAGAGTTCCTGATAGGCGGGCACTTTGGTGTCCAGTTTTCCGGCGATGGATTTGGCAGCCTCCGGTTTGCCGGCTGCCGCATAAGCTGCGGCAAGCGTCCAGCTGGCCTGCAGGGTGAGGCCTTTGTATTCACGCAGACGGTTCATGGCCGCCATATCCGGTTCTTTGGCCAGGGCCAGGGTATACAGGCGGTAGGCCTGCATCAGCTCGTAATTGTTGCGCGAATAGAAGCCCATTTCTTCCATCTTGGGGTCCCACATGCGGGCTGCTTTTTTCTGGAACTGTGTCCATTTTTCCAACATACTTGGAGGTATGGAATACCCAAGGGCCTTGGCTTCCAGCAGGAAGTGGCCGGCGTAGGAAGTCGCCCAGTGGTCAGGCGTATTACCGCCGGGCCAGTAGGCGAAGCCGCCCTGGCCAACCTGAAATTGCTTCAGCCGGCCGATCGTCGCGTTGATGTTGCGGGGCACCTTTTCCTGTTGTGCTTTATCCAGTTCCATCAATTGGTTGACGTAGAGTTGTGGAAATCCGCCGGAAAGGGTCTGTTCCAGGCAGCCGTACGGATAGCGCAGGACGTATTCCAGGCGTTCTCCCAGGTTGATAGGAGGAATGTTCGATACTTCCAGGATGGCTTCGTTGGTGCCTTTCATGCCGGTGGGCGTGAAGGCAAAGTTGTGCGATTGCCCGCCGTCCAGCACTTTGCTGTCTACATCGGTAATGAAGGGGTTGGGGTTGCGCACCTGTATTTCAATTTCCTGCTTGGCGGTTTCCCCATTGCCGCTGCCTGTAATGGTGAAGCGGGCAACGCCAACACCTTCTCCTACTTCTATGGGAAAGCTTATCAGCTGGTCGCCCGGCCTGGAGAACTGTAAGCTCCGGGAATTGGCGCCCAGTTTGACCAGGCCGCTCTTTTCCTGAACGGTGATGGTGGCATTGCGCACCTTGTTGTCCATTGCGAAAACGTTAACCGGTAATTCCAGCTTCTCGCCGGGGCTGAGCACGCGCGGTAGAGTAGCCAGCACCATCAGCGGTTGCCGGACCGGCACTGTTTTTTCGGCGCTGCCGTAGGCGCCGTTGTCGGCTGCTACCACCATAACGCGTACTGCTCCGACGTAATTGGGCATCCGGATCTCATGTTTGGCCGTTTTGCCCTTTTTCAGCTGGAAGGGCCCCAGGTGCATGGCCACCGGTTCGAAGCGGTTGGCGCGGTCTTCCTGGGCGCCCCGGCGGATCTCGCCGTCACCGCCGATGCTGAGCAGGCGTTCCAGTTCGGCGCCATAAGCGCCGAGCACCTGGTCGTAGACATCCCAGGTGCGGACACCCAGGGCTTCCTTAGCATAGAAGGCATCCCAGGGGCTGGGCGTTTCAAACCGGGTAAGGCCCAGCAAGCCTTCATCGACGATAGCCAGGGTATAAGCCATTGGCTGGCCTTTGGTTTCCGAGACCTCCACGCTGAAGGTTTGCTCGGGTTTGAGCTCTTCCGGCATTTTGATCTTCGGGGCCAGGCGGGTGGCCGGATCTTCAACTCCGATCGGGATAACGCCGTACATCCGGATGGGCAGGTCGTTTTTTACCTGGGCGTGAGGCTGGATCATAGCTACATGAGCATAGGCGGTAGGCGCCATTTCCGGCTTGGCCTGGAAGGTAAAGGTGTTTTCTCCTTCCTTTGATTCTGCCCAGAAGGACTCCAGCACTTTGGTCCCGTTCTCAACGGTGATCAGCACTCTTCCCGCTTCTCCTTCAGGAAGGGTAAGTTTGACCTTTTCGCCGACGTTGTATTTTTCTTTGTCCGATGTAAAAGTGAGCATGGCGGCAGCCTGCCGGTTAGCCTCGTTCTGCTCGCCGTACCACGGATAGCCGGCGTAGAAGAAGTCGCCCGTGCAATGCCCCGTTTCGGTATCGCAAACCCGCACCAGGTAACGCCCCCACTCTTCGGGGGTGATGCTCCATTCTGCCTCCCCCTTGCCATTGGTGGACAGGCCCTGTTGGATGAGGGCGTCGTAGTGTGAGCTGCTGTTGAAACGGGAGATATCGTCATAGCCACGATCCCACCACCAGCGCCATTCTACGCGGTAGACTCCGACGCTCAACCGGCGGTTGGCGGCGGGCTTGCCATCCTTATTCAAGGAGACAAAGCTAATGTTTCCTCGCTGGTTAACCTCCAGGCGCTTCTCTCCGCTTTTATTTTCAGGAATGCGGATGCCGGCGTACACTTCATAAGGGTTGTACGGCAGGCTGCGGCTGTCGGTGCTGAAGTCGCCTCCACGTTCGAAAACACGGGATTTGAAGTTGGCCGTCAGCCTCCCCGGAAGAGGTTGGTTACCGGCAAGGCGGAACTGAAGCCGGGCCTTGCCGTCGCCATCCAACGTTCCGTCGAAGACGGTGGTGGGCTGGAACTCGACGCTGCGGGCAGGGTCGTCGAAGATATAATTGGAATATCGGTCAAAGGTGGTTTTTCCGGAGCGGAGTTGCGCTTCTACCTTAGCCTCGAGGTTGGCGGCGGGGGCGCCGTGCAGCCAGGAAGCGGAGAGCATGGCGCTGATGGGCTCTTCGGCCGCCGATAGTTCCTTTGTGCCGAAATCGACTTCTATTTTGATGCGGTTGGGCTTAACGGTTTCAATGCGGATGGGTTTTTCAAAAGTTGCGCCACCTGCTTTGGCCGTGGCCAGCCAGGAGCCCGTGGGGTCGTCCATGCGGGTGGCAAAGTGCAGCGGGTACACATAGTTGACATTTTGGGCTACCACCCGGCGCTCCTGTAATTGGCCCCGCGGATCCCGCAATTCAAAGGTGACGGGGTAGTTGGGCGGCAGTTTTCCTGCCTGGTCTTCCAGTATGAAGTCGAGATAGACCGAATCCCCCGGGCGCCATACGCCCCGCTCTCCGTAGAGGAAGCCTTTCAGCCCTTTCTGAGCTACGGCGCCGGATACGTCAAACCGGCTAAGGGAAAGGGAATTGCCGTCTTCAAGGCGCAGGTAGCCCCGCTGGCCATCCTGCTCGGCAATAACCACGAAGGGTTTGCGGGGCAGTTCAACCTGGGCAATGCCCTGGCCGTCGGTAGATGCCTTTCCGAGCAGTTGCTGTTGAAAGTCGAAGAACTGGAGGCTGGCGCCGCTGATCGGTGTGGCGTTGCGCAGGTCGGACACTACGACCATATAAGAGTTATCGGCGCCCCCCTTGGCGATCATGCCCAGGTTGGAAGCGATGACGTTGCGCTGTACGAAACGGTCGGCATTATAATAAGCGGGGGAGCAAGGGTCTTCCCGGTGTTCCCACGAATAGCCGGGGTAGTAGCCGGAAAAGCCGTACCAGTTGTCCATAATACTTTCTACTTCTTCCTCCTCTTCCCGGGTGATGGTAAGGGCGAGGCCATCGTTGCCGGCGCTGTTCTCCTCACTTCCGCAGAAGTAGGTGGAATACTCCGGCCTGAATCCCAGGCGGATCTGATAGATGGCCTGGGCGTCTTCTTTGATCAGCCCTTTGAGGTCAAGGGCGTAGCGCGTCCATTCAGAGGTACTGGCGTTGGGGTTCAGGTTGAACAGGGGCACTTTCTTTTGCATGGTGATGCGCCCGACGCGGTACAATTCATTGTTACCGTCCAGTTCGTTGACCTGCAGGAACTGCAAAATGTTGTTGTGGTGGATCTTAAATACCTCCACTTCAACGGCATTGAGCCCAACGGCTTCGAAGGGGAAGATCAGCCCGTCGGAGTTGGGCATGATCACGCCGGAACCGGCGAGGCGCACTTGCGGCTTTACATCCTGAATGTGTACGGCCCACTCGCTGGGGTTGCGCATGCGCTTATCGTTGGTGTTGCGGATGCCCGCCGCCACCTGTACGGTATGTTCTCCAACCAGGCGGGAGGTGGGGTATAACCTCAGCTTGTTCCCATCGATGATGAATCGGAAATTGCTGCCGTAGCCGATGATGCTGACCAACCCTTCCAGCGATTGGGATTCCAGCAGCGGGTCGGAAAAATGCAGCTGTATGTACTGCTCATTTCCCTGAATGGCACGGGCCCCGGTGACTTTGAAATCGTCGATCGCGGGGATTTCCACTTCCTGGCTGTCGCTTATGTCCAGCCCCAGCGGTTTTCCGTTCCAGCTGAGTTGGGCCATCGAAGCCTGGCTACCGCGACTGATGCCCTCGACGTAAAAATAATGTTCTGTGCCTTCAGCTGAATGGGACCAGCGGACGGGCAATTTTTTACCCTTCTGTTGTGCGGTGAGGACGGCCTCCACCGCTTCGGGGCCCGCCATGTCAGCCGTATATAAAAAGCCTTGTAATTCCTGTTTGCTCAGGTCTTTGGGGTTAGGGGCGCTGATCCCGTCGATGGATAATTCGAAGTACTGGTCGCGGGTCCTGAAATCGAATTCAAAGGAGGCTGCTTCATCCGGTACCTCCGGCAGCACTTTTTTGAGGTTAACGGTGGCCACGTAGGCCGTTCCGGAGGCCAGGGGTTCGGCAGGGTCGAAGCGCAGCGTCTGGGCATCTTCCCATGTAGCAATGCCTGAAATGGCAGGAGAAAAAGAAACGATGCGGCTGTCGGCTTGCTGGCCGATGGCTTCTTCTCCGGCTGCCAGGCTGGCGAAGCGGACCCGAATGGGCGTTGCCCTGGAGATGATGCCTGAAGTATAACCATAGACATAAGCGCTGACGCTTTCCGGCATCTTTTTAGCCCGTTGTTCTTTATTGCAGGATGGAAGCGTGAAAAAGGCGGAGAGAATGATAATCAGTGTCAGAAGAAATGGGAGCTTATTGTTTGCCATAGTTTTTGGATTTTAGAGGCTGTTTTGGTGAAATAGGCCGGAAATTTTACAACCCCCGTTCTATACTCCTTGTTACGAATGCTGAATGCAAGGTAAGAGCTTCCTACCTACCATTCAAGTAAATCAGGAGGCTCTTATACAATAATATTCAAATAAAATCCCAAATGCTCCATGGATAAACTATTGCCTCTTTTTCCTTTACAACTGGTGGTTTTCCCGGGTGAAGACCTCAACCTTCATATCTTTGAACCCCGTTACCGGCAGCTGATCAAAGAGTGTGAAGAGGAAGGCATAACCTTTGGTATTCCCGCTTATATCGATGGAAAGGTGATGACGGTGGGGGCGGAAGTCCGCCTGATAAGTATTGAAAAGCGTTATCCCAATGGAGAACTGGACGTCAAAACTCAGGGAATTGGCCTATTTTCCATAAAAGAATTTTACCGAACGGCGCCCGGGAAGTTGTATTCGGCAGCAGAGGTCAGCCCACTGCCTCACGACACTGAAGGTGATGTGGTGGCCAATACCCAGATCCTGGAGTTGGTAGAGGAGTTATTCAGCCTGATGAGCATTAAAAAGAGCATTCCGTCCGGGCCGAACGACTTCAATACCTATGAACTGGCCCATCACGTCGGGTTTTCTCTGGAACAGGAATACCAGTTCCTCTGCGTAGCCGATGAGCGCAGCCGCCAGGAATTCATGAGAATGCACCTGGAAAAGCTGATCCCGGTAGTGAGGGAAATGGAGAACTTGCGCAAGCGTGCGGAAATGAATGGGCACTTCAAAAATATTATCCCGCCGGAGGTTTAGCGTGTGTTCAAACTTCAGCTGCTGCCCGCGCCTGATTGAGGTACTGAATGATGTTTTCGAGCGCGGAATTGGCGTTTTGCTCTGACCCCAACAGGTCCCGAAGCGTCACCTGCCCGAGTACGTGGTCGACCGAATATTGTATGATCTTCCACAAGGAGCGGACGGAGCAGTCGACGGAATTGGTGCAGATGCGGAAGGCGCCGGAGTGGCTGTCGCAAAAATCTTCATCGTACAGTGGGCCGCCCAGGGCGCGGAGCACCTTGCTGATCCGGATCTCATCGGCCGGCCGGGAAAGCACATATCCTCCTTTCTGCCCTGGGGTGCTCTGAATGAAGCCGGCCATTCTCAGTGTACGGGTCAGTTTGGCAACATAGGAGGCCGACATGCCTTCCGCTTCGCTGAGTTGTGGAATGCTCAGGCCGTCTTCACTCTTTGAGCGAGCTATTCTGATCAATATTCTGAGTCCGTATTCGTCCTGGGCTGATATTTTCATTTTCCTTTAGGTTGGGCTTGAAATAAGTGACAGTGACGACATTAGGTGTCACTATTTAAAACATATCGAGGGCAAACCGCGCTTCTTCACTCATCCTATCCTTACTCCAGGGAGGGTCGTAGACCACGTTCAGGCTTACCTCCGAGACTCCGTCGACCTCCCATACCTTTTGCTGTACTTCCATGGGAAGGGATTCCGCCACCGGACACATGGGGGAAGTGAGGGTCATTTTGATGGCCACCTTACCGCCTTCCTGAATGTCGATCTCGTAGATCAGGCCGAGCTCGTAGATGTCTACCGGTATTTCCGGGTCGTAGACAGTCTTGAGCATTTCGATGATCCGTTGTTCGAGTTCTTCTTTAGGTTCGGACATGATTGATTAATTCTTTGCATGTAATGCCAATCCGTACATTTTCATCTGTTTGACCATGCTGACCAATCCGTTGGAGCGGGTAGGAGAGAGGTGCTCCTTTAATCCGATCTTGTCAATGAAGTACAGGTCGGATTGAGCCACGTCCTCCGCCGGCTGATTGGACAGTACCCGGATCAGCAGTGCAATGATTCCTTTGGTGATCACGGCGTCGCTGTCGGCAGTGAAAACGACTTTGTCTCCCTCCAATCCGGCGTGGAGCCATACCCGGCTCTGACAGCCCTTGATAAGGTGATCCTCGTCTTTATACTGCTCTTCGATCAGAGGCAGGTTCTTGCCCAGGTCAATGATGTACTCGTATTTCTCCATCCAGTCACTGAACAGAGCGAATTCATCGATGATCTCGTCTTGTATTTCGTTAATGGACATCTGGGGATTGGGATTTACGATTTTTGATTTGCGATGTTTGATGTTTGATGTGTCGACGGGCAGTCAGGAACCAGGAACTCCATTCCGTACCACTCACCGCAACATCGCCACTGCCCGCTTCACCCCCTCTACCAGCCGGTCGATGTCGGTTCTGTTGTTGTAGAAGGCGAGGCTTGCCCGTACCGTTCCAGGAATGCAGAACCGCTCCATCAGCGGTTGGGTGCAGTGGTGTCCGGTGCGCACGGCTATGCCCAGTTTATCGAGGATGGTGCCCAGGTCGTAGGGGTGGAATCCTTCGACGAGGAAGGAGATCACGCTGGCCTTATCCCGGGCAGTACCGATGAAGCGGATGCCTTCCACCTGCTGCAACTGTCGGGTGGCGTAGTGGAGCAGATCCATTTCATAAGCATGAATGTTCTCATAGCCAATAGATTGGATGTACTCGATGGCCGCTCCCAACCCGATGGCGCCGGCGATATCCGGCGTGCCGGCCTCGAATTTATGCGGCAGCTCGTTGTAAGTGGTCTTCTCAAAAGTGACCGTCTCGATCATTTCTCCCCCTCCCTGATAAGGCGGCAATGCATTGAGCCATTTTTCCTTGCCGAACAGCACCCCGATACCGGTTGGGCCGAACATCTTGTGCCCGGAAAAGGCATAGAAGTCTACATCAAGCTCCTGTACGTCCACCTGCATGTGCGGAATGGCCTGGGCACCGTCGACCAGCACCGGAATGCCTTTGGCGTGGGCTTTTTCCACTACCTCATGGATGGGGTTGACCGTCCCGAGCGTATTGGAGACATGAGTGAGGGCCACGATCTTCACTTTGTCGGTGAGCAGGCGTTCGAACTCATCCATCAACAATTCTCCCTCATCATTGATGGGGATCACCTTCAGTTTAGCCCCTTTGTCCTCGCAGGCCATCTGCCAGGGCACGATATTGCTGTGGTGCTCCATGGCGGAGATCAGCACTTCGCTGTCCGCATCAAGGAAGCGGCGGCCGAAAGTGGCGGCTACCAGGTTGATGCCCTCGGTACAGCCGCGCACGAAGATCACCTCGTGGCTGGAAGGTGCATTGATGAATTCCCTCACCAGTTCACGGGCTTTTTCGTAGGCGGCGGTGGCGTCCTGGCTGAGCTGGTATACGCCCCGGTGCACGTTGGCGTGCTTTTCCCGGTAGTAGGTATCCATTGCTTCGAGGACGGCCGATGGCTTCTGGCTTGAAGCTGCACTGTCCAGAAAAGCAATGGGTTTGCCGTTCATGGCCGTTTGCAGCAGCGGAAAATCACTGCGCAACTTTTCTACATCGAAGCCTTTTTCAGCGGTAACTGGCATAGGTATGGAGTTCTGAACTATTTTAGCAATGGGCTAACCCGTATTTTCGCCCTTTGTCTGCCCCGCCCCTGAAGAGAGCAAAGGGCGAAAATACCTGGCCTTATTTTACTCTTCGAACTTTTTCATTATCAGCTCTTCGGCGAAGTCTTTCACCGGCTCCAGCTTCATGAATTCGATGACCTCTTCGAGGAAGGCGTGCTGGAGCATGGCCCTGGCCTGTGCGTCGGACAGGCCGCGGGAACGCAGGTAGAAAACGGCCGTTTCATCCAATTGGCCGATGGTGGCGCCGTGGCTGCAGCGCACGTCGTCGGCGAAGATCTCCAGCTGCGGCTTGGTGTCCATCTGGGCTTTGTCGGAAAGCACCAGGCTGCTGTTCTGCTGGAAGGCGTTGGTCTTTTGCGCATCCCTCCGGACCAGCACCTTACCGTTGAAGACGCCGCGGGCCTTGTCGGTCAGTATGCCTTTGTAGAGCTCGTTGCTTTGGCAATGCGGCATAGCGTGGTCGATGAAGGTATGGTTGTCGATGTGCTGCTCGCTTTTGGCGAAGTAAACGCCGTAGAAGTTGGTATTCGTTCCCTGGTTGTTCAGCGTGGTGGCCAGGTTGTTGCGCACGAGGCGCCCGCCCAGGTCTATGGCGTAGGAAGAGAAAGTGCTGTCGCCATCCTGTTCCACGTCCGCGTTGCTGATGAGGAAACCCTCGGGGCCTTCCTGCTGCAGGCGGTAGTGGTGAATGTGAGCGTTGGCCTTGATCCGGAAGCGGTTCACCAGATTGTTGAAGTAGGTGCCTTCGGCGCCGGGCAGTTCGAACAGCCCTTCTACGAAGGAGACCTCGCTGCTCTGTTCGGCTATGGCGATATTCAGGTAACTGCTGAAGGTCGGTGTATCGCCGGGTGCAGCCAGGTGGATGAGGTAAACCGGCTTCTCGATCACCGTATTTTTAGCGACGTGAATGAACAGGCCGTGGCGGGCAAAGGCAGCGTTGAGCACCATGAAGGGGTCCGTCTGTCCTTCCATGAGGCTATCGAGTTGTTGCTGTACCATTTGCTGGTAACGCGCATCGGCCAGTGCATCTGCCAGTTCCAGGACCGTCAACCCGGAAGGCAGCTTGCCGATATCGGAAAGCTCTTCCCGGAACGCGCCATTGATGAAAACCAGGCGGATAGCGTCCATTTCTTCGATCAGGAACGGCTTCAGTTGCGCCGCATCGACGGCCGCCGGGGTTTCCAGTTGGTATTCCGGCTGCAACACCCGGTTGACGCTGGTGTACTTCCACTCCTCGTCGCGGCGGGTAGGGAAGCTGAGGGTTTCCATGCGCTTCATGGCTTGCGCGCGGAACTGGTGATAAGGGTGGCTGGCCTGCCCGTTGAGCTGTGCCTGGTGCGCTTCGAACAATTGCTGGAAGCGCGCTTTGACTTCGGCATATCTGTCTTCTTGAACTACTGTTGACATTTTTCCAGTTTTGAGGTAACTGTTGAGGTGTTTTGGTTTTGTGGTGTTTCGGTATTGCGGAAAACCACAATAACCGGACATCTTGAAACCATCAAACCCCATAGTTGCGTTTTGAGGCTAATGAAAAGGCAGCTTAGGCTGGAACGGAATCCGCTTCTTCTTTGATCCAGTCGTATCCCTTTTCCTCGAGTTCCAGCGCCAGGCTCTTGTCGCCGGATTTGACAATGCGCCCGTTGTACAGCACGTGCACCTTATCCGGCACGATGTAGTTGAGCAGCCGCTGGTAGTGAGTGACGATGATGAAGGAACGGTTCTCACTGCGCAGTTGGTTGACCGCGTCGGCTACGATGCGGAGGGCGTCGATATCCAGGCCGGAGTCGGTTTCATCCAGGACGGCCAGTTTCGGTTCCAGCAGGGCCATCTGCAGCATCTCGCTCCTTTTCTTCTCGCCGCCGGAGAAGCCTTCGTTGAGGGAGCGCTTGAGCAGGTTCTCGTTCATACCTACCATGCTGATCTTTTCGCGGATCAGCTTCAGCATCTGTACGGCGTTGAGCTCTTCCTTGCCCTGCGCCTTACGTACGGCGTTAACGGTGCTCTTCAGAAAGTTGGAGGTGCTCACCCCGGGGATCTCCACCGGGTACTGGAACGCCAGGAAAATGCCGGCCTGCGCCCGCTCGTCGACTTCCATTTCCAGCAGGTCTTCGCCCTCGTACTGAATGGAACCATCGGTTATTTCGTACTCTTCACGGCCCGCCAGTACATTGGCCAGGGTGCTCTTGCCGGAGCCGTTGGGGCCCATGATGGCGTGTACTTCGCCCGGCTTGACCTCCAGGTTGATGCCCTTGAGGATCTGCTTATCTTCTATAGAGACTTTGAGGTTTTTGATCGTTAGCATTATTTTGGATTTGTTGTGTGTTATATGTGTTTAGGTGTTTAGGTGTTTATGTGTTTAGGAGCAACTGACTCTCATAAACACATAAACACCTAAACACCCCATTATCCCACGCTACCCTCCAGGCTTATCGCCAGCAGCTTCTGAGCCTCGACGGCGAACTCCATGGGCAGTTCGTTGAAGACCTCTTTGCAGTAGCCGTTGACGATCATGTTGATGGCGTCCTCCTCGCTGAGGCCGCGCTGCATGAGGTAGAACAGCTGGTCTTCGCCGATCTTGGAAGTGGTGGCTTCGTGCTCCACCTTGGCCGAGCTGTTCTCGACTTCCAGGTAGGGGAAGGTGTGCGCGCCGCACTTATCGCCCATGAGCAGGGAATCGCACTGGGAGAAGTTGTGGGCGTTCTCGGCCTTCTTGCCGATCTTGACCAGCCCCCGGTAGGAGTTGTCGGAGAAGCCGGCGGAGATGCCTTTGGATATGATGGTGCTTTTGGTATTCTTACCCAGGTGGATCATCTTGGTGCCGGTATCCGCCTGCTGGTAGTTGTTGGTCACGGCCACGGAGTAGAACTCGCCGACCGAATTGTCGCCCATCAGCACGCAGCTGGGGTACTTCCAGGTGATGGCCGAGCCGGTTTCTACCTGCGTCCAGGTGATCTTGGACTGGTAGCCCTTGCACAGGCCCCGCTTGGTGACGAAGTTGTAGATGCCGCCCTTGCCGTCCTTGTCGCCGGGGTACCAGTTCTGTACGGTGGAGTACTTGATGGTGGCGTTGTCCATGGCCACCAGTTCGACTACGGCGGCGTGGAGCTGGTTCTCGTCCCGCATGGGAGCGGTACAGCCCTCCAGGTAGCTCACGTGGGCGCCTTCTTCGGCAACGATGAGGGTGCGCTCGAACTGTCCGGTATTGCGCTCGTTGATGCGGAAGTAGGTGGACAGTTCCATCGGGCAGCGGACGCCCTTGGGAATATAGACAAAGGAGCCGTCGGAGAATACCGCCGAGTTGAGGGCGGCGAAGTAGTTGTCTGTAGGAGGTACGACTGAGCCGACGTATTTCTTGATCAGCTCCGGGTGGTCTTTTACCGCTTCGCTGAAGGAGCAGAAGATGATGCCCAGCTCCGCCAGTTTCTCCTTATAGGTCGTTTTGACGGAAACACTGTCGATGACGGCATCGACCGCCACGCCAGCCAGCAGCTTTTGCTCTTCCAGGGGGATGCCCAGTTTGTTGAAGGTATCCAGCAGTTCCGGGTCGACCTCATCCAGGCTGTTCAGCTGCTTCTTGGGTTTGGGCGCAGAATAGTAGATGATATCCTGGTAGTCGATGGGAGGATAATGGACGTTAGGCCATTTAGGTTCCTTCATTTCCAGCCAGTTGCGGTAGGCCTTGAGGCGCCATTCGGTGAGCCATTCCGGCTCGTTCTTCTTGGCGGAGATGGCGCGCACGACGTCCTCGCTGAGTCCTTTCGGAAAGGTGTCCGAGTCAATGTTACTGGTAAATCCGTATTTGTAGTCGCTTCTGGTATGCTCTTCAAGCGTCTGCATGGATTCGCTCATATCGGGGTCGGTTTTATCTTTCATTCGCTTATTTAGACTAATTTTAATTACGAGTCCGGAATTTATACAAAAAAGTATAAATAAGGTTTAGAGGGTGGGAGTTTTTTTTGCGTTTTTTTGATAAGCTCAATACAAAAACCCAAACAACCAAAGCGGGATTTGGTTGGAGAAGCCAGTTTCGATATCGCCCAGCGCCAGGAAGGCATTATTCAGTTGTTGGATTTGAGTCGTTTTTTTGTTGCTGCCTCCGACCTCAAAAGCATATTGCTGGTTGTCGTAAACAACCAGAAAGTCTGTTTTCGGGTGCAGGCTAACTTCCGCCACTACATTTAACTGGCTTTGGAAGAATGTTTCCCGCATGCTTCCGACAGAAATATTAACCGGATTGAGCACATAATACAGATTGGGGTTGTTCAGGAAGATCTTATCTGGCTTTTGCAATACGCTAATTGACTTTTCCGGTTGGTGCAACAATGCGATGAGCCTTGCTTTCTCCAGATAACGCAAATAGTTAAGCAAAGTGGTGCGATTGATGCCAATGCGCTCGCTCAGTTTGCTGATATTGGGTTTGAAAGGGGCAGTTCCGGCAATTACCCTCAGCAACTGTAGCATCTTGCGGCTGTAAGAAGGGTCGTAGCCTTTCATGAAACGCAAATCGGTTTCTACTATCAGGTGGACAATTTGCTCCAGTGTTAGGGCATAATCCCGATTTTTTTCTAAAAAAAAAGGATAGTAACCGGACTGTAAATAGGTTTTAAAATGTTGCAGAGGTTTTATGTTGCCGGCTATGCCCAAAGCAATATCCCGGTGTTCCGACAAAATATCAACTAATGGTACGGATTGAAAATCAGCAATTCCGGCAAAAGCGAGGAACTCCCGAAAAGACAAGCCTGGCAACTCGTAAATTAAAGCCCGGCGGCTAAGATCTACATCTTGTTTAAATATTTCTAAAATGGAAGAACCGGAAAAGGCAACGATTAAGTCAGGGTAACTGTCATAAATATTTTTCAATTCCCTTGCCCAGCCGGGATATTTATGGACTTCATCTACGAAGAGGTATTTTCCGCCTAATTGTACAAATTCTTTAGCCAGAGGAACCAGCTTGTTTTCAGTGAAGTATAAGTCATCCAAAGAGACATAAAGTACTTCCTGATGCTGTGCCTTCAGCCCTTTTGCCCTTTGCAGCAAAAGGGTTGTTTTTCCTGTGCCTCTTGCTCCTACAATGGAATTGAGTCGCCATCCCCAATTAATATTACCGGGAACTTTTCGCTGCAGCCGAAAAGGAACCGTATCGATCAAATGATCGGATTTTTGAACTAATTCCTGCATTTTGTTTATATTTGAATACAAAAATAACTCATTTTTGTTTATGCAAATAAACAAAAATGAAATTTCCTGATCCAGGGCTGGACGAGTTCGCGGTTTTTACCCGGCTGAGGTACGAGGACAGGCGGATTTTTTACCTGGAAGAGCGTAGCGAAGACGGGCGGAGTTCGCAACAATGACGGGCTGCTTCAACTCCATGGCTTCCAACCGTGTCCAACGCCAGACGGGGAGCCGGCTAACATTCTAAGGTTGGACAGCCGTGCAGCGTCGTACACCGTGCACGGCCCCATGCCGTCACCGTGCCCGTACATCGGACACCTCCCTGGCCAACTCTGTCTAACGTTCTACCGATAGCCTACTC
This sequence comes from Lewinellaceae bacterium, assembly GCA_020636405.1. Classification (GTDB taxonomy): domain Bacteria; phylum Bacteroidota; class Bacteroidia; order Chitinophagales; family Saprospiraceae; genus JACJXW01. The sequence continues at coordinate 3,457,058 of JACJXW010000004.1, forward strand.
CTCTTCCAAGCACCTATCCCTCAACAACTTCCGACTCGAAAACGCAACTTCCCCCAAAGTTTTACGTAAAACAATGTTAATAGTCCCAACCTTAGCGAAAAACTCCCCGCGCTATACCGTTCCCCATTTACGAAAAGTTGAACGGCGCAAGCCCGATACTTTGTACGGAAAGGCCGTTTGGTCGCCTTGTTTCCTGTTTCCTTCAAACCTTGAAATACATGAAAATGATGCGAAGTCGGAAGTCGGAAGTGCGAAGTCGGAAATGCGGGCGTATGGCCAGCCGCTTAAAAGGCAGTACCGAGCTGCCCAGGAAGCCCGTTTTGACTTTACTATCGTCAGTCGCTACGCTCGTGTCCGTCTTCCGCCTTCCGCCTTTACCTAAATTAACACCCTATGAAAAACCTAAGCCTATCTCTACTCCTTACCCTCCTTTTCTCTACTGGCCTCACCGCCCAGGTGGTCCACATCCCCGACCCCAACTTCAAAGCTGCCCTGTTGGCCAACCCCGCCATTAATGCCAACGGGGACGAGGAGATACAGGCGGCGGAAGCCGAGGCTTATAATGGCGCCATTGAAGTCTTCGACCGGGGCATCAGTGACCTTACCGGGATAGAAGCTTTTGTTGCCCTTACTGGTTTAAATTGCACCGCCAATCAGCTGGCCAGCCTGAACCTGAGTGGCAACCCGGCTCTGGCCGAACTATCATGCCACCGAAATCAGCTGACGAGCCTGGATGTCAGTAGTAACCCGGTTCTGACTCGACTAATATGCTCCGGAAATCAGCTGACGAGTTTGGATGTCAGAGCTAATCCGGTTCTGACGATACTATCGTGCTCCGAAAACCAGCTGACGAGCTTGGATGTCAGTGCTAACCCGGCTCTGACGATACTATCGTGCTCCGAAAACCAGCTGACGAGCTTGGATGTCAGCACTAACCCGGATTTGGCTAACCTGGAGTGCTACGACAATCAGTTGACCAGCCTGGATGTCAGTGCTAACCTGGGTTTAGTTGACCTAAAATGCTATGGCAATCAGTTGACGAGCCTGGATGTCAGTGCTAACCTGGCTTTGACCCGCCTAAGGTGTCAACAAAATCAGCTAACAAACCTGGATGTCAGTGCTAATCCGGTACTGGAAAGACTGTATTGCCAGGCCAATCAATTGACAAGCCTGGATGTCAGTGCCAACCCGGCTCTGGAATTACTAGATTGCTATTCCAATCAACTGACGAGCCTGGACGTCAGTGGGTGCCCGGTTTTGAGTGAATTGGATTTCTTTAACAATCCCTTGACAATCCTGAACCTTCAGAATGGCAACACCAACAATATGGATATCTATGATTTTACTGCTGCCCAAAACGCCTGTATCCAAGTGGACAACCTGGATTGGGCTTATTGGAACTGGGGCTTTGGCAATGACCTGTTTTTCAGTATTGACTGTTTGGCCTGCCCCGATATCGGCGATGAAGATGGCGATGGTGTCTGCGCCGATGTGGACTGCAATGACCAGAGCTACAATCTCACCTACCTGGAAGGTGTCCCTTGTGAAGATGCTATTTTCCAGGTCGTAAACATCCCGGACCTCTATCTTAAGTCCATCCTGGTCAACAACCCCGCCATCAACACCAATGGCGACAGGGAAATCCAGGTATCCGAAGCCGAGGCTTATGATGGAGCAATGAGCTTTTCCAACAAGAAGATCAATGATTTTATAGGTTTAGAGGCTTTTACAGCCATGGATAGCTTGACCATCATAAACAACTGCAATAACAACTGCCCGGGAAGTTTCAGGAGCCTGGCCCTTACTTCAAACCCCGGCCTGAAATATTTGCATTGTTCCAGCAACTTTGATCTTGCCAACCTGGATCTTAGCGGGTGCGTGGCTTTGGAATATTTGACCTGTGGGAACAGTAGGCTATCGAGCCTGGATGTCAGTAATTGCCCAAACTTGAAGTACCTGAATTGCAATGAGAACAGGCTTGATAGCCTGGATGTCAGCGAGAACACTGCTCTGGTTCAGTTGTCCTGCGATGGAAACGACCTGACAAGCTTGACTCTGGGTGCACAACCGGTTCTGAATCTCATAACGTGCGAGGACAACCGGCTTGAAAGCCTGGATGTGAGTGAGTGCCCCGCTTTGGTTAATTTGTATTGCTCGGACAACCAACTCGCGAGCCTGGATATCAGTGCCAACACGGTGCTGGTGGAATTGGTTTGCGACCGCAATCAACTCACCAACCTGGATGTCAGCGCCAACCCGGTTTTGTATCGTTTAGATTGCGGCCGTAACTTACTTTCAAATCTCGATGTCAGCGCCAATCCGGCACTATACGATTTAGATTGCTTCGACAACCAGCTTACCAGCCTGGACCTCAGCGCCAATCCGGTTTTAGCCCGTCTGGATTGTGGCAGGAATCAATTTACAAACCTGGACCTCAGCACTTACCCGTCCTTGGAAAATGTAAGTTGCGGCTCCAGCTCGGCCCTTGTAAGCCTGAATGTCAGCGGATGCCCGGCTTTACAATACTTATACTGCTCCTATACCCCACTCACGAGCCTGGATCTCAGCGCCACCCCGAATTTAAGCCACTTGAATTGCAGGGACAACCAACTGACGAGCCTGGATCTCAGTGGCAACCCGAATTTGGCCCACTTGGACTGCAGGAACAACCAACTTACCAGCCTGAATGTCCAGAATGGCAACAACACCATTTTATTGTCTTTCCAGGCTCGCTACAACCCGGATCTAAGCTGCATACAGGTTGATGACCCGGAATGGTGGGTGGGAAACTGGACTAAAGACCCTGGCGCCGTTTATAGTACCGATTGTATCGAAGTTGTCCATATCCCGGACCCCAGCTTCAAAGCTGCTTTGACCGGCACCTCCGCCATCAATGTCAATGGAGACGAGGAAATACAGATATTTGAGGCAGAGCGTTATGATGGCCCCATCGAGATAGCCGGCAGGAATATTGACAGCCTTACCGGCCTGGAAGCTTTTATCTCAATTGAGTCCTTAGATTGCTCCGGGAATGGATTAAGCAGCCTGGATGTGAGTGCCAACCCGGCTTTGAGATTTTTATATTGCCAGGACAACCAACTTGCCAACCTGAATGTGAGCGCTAATTCGGCTTTAGAGATTTTATCTTGCCAAAATAACCAGCTCTCTTCTCTGAATCTGAGTGATAATACTTCCTTGAAAAGCCTGGATTGCAGCAGCAATCAACTGATGGCCCTGAATGTTCAAAACGGTAACAATATCTACATCTGGAATTTTGAGGCCCGCCAGAACCCCCACCTGGGCTGCATACAAGTGGATGACCCGGAATGGTCTGACTTCAATTGGAGTGGTGGTATAGATCCCCCTACTTTTTTCAGTACCGGTTGCGATGCAGAGGTGGTTTATATCCCGGACCCCAACTTCAAAGCCGCCCTGGTGAATAACCCCACTCTCAATCACAATGGCGATGGGGAAATACAAGTAGGGGAGGCAGTGGTTTATGGCGGATCGTTGGACGTCTCAGGGCTGGGTATTTCGGACCTTACCGGACTAGGAGCCTTCACCGGCATCAATTCCCTGGACTGCTCGGATAACCTTATCGGCCACCTCGATGTGAGCGCCATCCCCGGCCTGCAATACCTGAACTGTTCCCGAAACTTACTGGACAGCCTGGATGCCAGTGAGAACCCGGAACTGTTGGGGCTGGAGTGCGGAGAAAATAATTTGGTGAGCCTCGACCTCACCGGTTGCTTCCGGCTCCGCAACCTGTTTTGTGAGAACAACGAACTGACAAACCTGGAACTTCACACCAACTTCGGCCTGGAACAGCTGAATTGTTCCGGCAACCAACTGGACAGCCTGGAGGCCAGCGCCAACTTTAATCTGGAGGAGTTGTATTGCGAGGATAATCAGATCGTTAACCTGGCCCTTGGCTTCAATACCGACCTTAAACAGCTCTATTGCTCCGGCAACCAACTGACCGGCCTGAATTTGAATGGCAACCCCATCCTGAAAAAACTCTACTGTTCCGACAACCCAATGAGCAGCCTGGATGTCAGCCTAAATCCTGCCCTGGAGCACTTATATTGCGCCAATAATCAACTGCCCTACCTGGATGTCAGCAGCAATGCGGTTTTAAGTATCTTGGATTGTAGCAACAACCAACTGGACAGCCTGGGCCTGAGTGCCAACATGAACCTCTACGGCCTGGATTGTTCCTACAACCAGTTAAGTGCTCTGGACGTGAGTGCCCTCTCCGGCTTACTTTTCCTCGATGCCAGCAACAACCGGTTGGAAAGCCTGGGCCTGGCCGCCAACCCGGACTTATTGGTGTTATATGCTTCCGACAACGCCCTGAGGGCCTTGAACCTGCAAAACGGCAACAACTTCCGGATCGAAGAATTCGCTGCCCGGAACAACCCGGAGCTTACCTGCATACAGGTAGATGCCCCGGACTGGGCGACAGCCAACTGGAGCGAGCATATTGACTCCATTGCCATCTTCAGCAGTGATTGTGCGGCCGTAACCGGTATTGGCGAGCCGCGTGCAAATAGAGCCCTGTCGGTTTACCCCAACCCGACCACCGGCCGGCTGATCCTGAGCCTGGGAGGAACCTGCCGCGAGGTGACCATTGAAATTAAAGATGTGATGGGAAGAACCCTTTCGAGAAGGGCTTACGTAAAAATAGAACAACTGGAATGGAGGCTGGACGGCCCCGCCGGGATCTATTGGGTGGTGTTGCGGGCTGGAAATGAGGAATTTATCCCGGTTCGTGTGGTGAAGTTTTAATCAGCTGGAAAATGGGAAGAAATGAAACGAAGTCGGAAATGCGAAGTCGGAAGCCGGAAGGGCAGAATCGGGCCAGGCCGGGATTTTTCAAAACATGGTGTTTTTGTTCCCAATTGCAGGCGACACAGAGTTAGGCATAGACGGCACAAAGTATTCGCTGTCAAGCGAATACTCTGTGTTTCTCTGTGGCCTCTGTGTTTCAAAATTTGCGGGCAGACACACATTCCTGAACACTCTCGCCAGTCCGGCCTGGAAGTCCTGCTATTCCTTTATGGCTTACTATGCTCAGCCGATCGCTTGTGGCTGCTTGCTATCAGCCACCGAAGTTTTAGCGAAGGAGGTCCACTTCCGACTTCCGCATTCCGCATTCCGACTTTACCCAAATAAACACTCTATGAAAAACCTAATCCTATTTCTTATTACAGTTTTTTCTATCGGTCACAGCCTTACCGCCCAGGTGGTCGACATCCCCAACGCCAACTTCAAGGCGGCCCTGGTCGGCAACCCGGCCATCAACACCAATGGAGACGGGGAGATACAGGTGGCGGAGGCGGAGGGGTATGAAGGAGCGATCCGTGTTCCAGGGTTGGGGATAACAGACCTCACTGGCATAGAGGCATTTACAAACATTGACACTCTGGATTGTTCCGAGAACCAACTGGCCGGCTTAAATGTGAGTTCGAACACTGCATTGATCTTTTTGGATTGCAATTCCAACGAACTCACCGCTCTGGATGTGAGCAGTAACCCGGCCCTGCTAAGGTTGTTTTGCCACAGCAACCAACTAACGAGCCTGGACTTCAGCTCTAATCCGGCTCTTGTATATGTGCAGTGCCGCTCTAACGAACTGACGAGCCTGAACATTAGTTCGAATCCGGCGTTGGCCTTTTTACGCTGTAATGGTAATCTACTGGGGGAGCTGGATCTTAGTGGGAATCCTCTGCTGGCCCGGTTGTACTGTTATGACAATCAACTTACAAGCCTGGATGTACGGCTGAACCCCGTTCTGCAGAAGCTGGAATGCTATAAAAACCAAATTACCTACCTCGATGTCCGTTCCAATGCTGTTTTGGAAGATCTCGTTTGTCAGGAGAATCAGCTTAGCACTCTGGATGTCAGCATGAATGCGCTGTTGGCAGTGTTAAAATGTGGGGGCAATCAACTACAATACCTGAATGTGCAAAACGGCAACAACCTCAATTTCTCCAGTTTTGATGCTTTGGATAACCCCGTTCTCTCCTGCATCCAGGTGGACGATCCCGCCTGGGCCACGGCCAACTGGGGGCCCTTTGCCGATTTAACGGCTTCCTTTAATGCTTTTTGTGTTGCTCCGGTAGTCAATATTCCGGATGCCAACTTTAAAGCCGCCCTGGTGGACAACCCCGCCATCAATACCAACGGAGATGGAGAGATACAGATTTCGGAGGCGCAGGCCTACGAGGGGATCATTAACGTGGCAGGATCGGGCATCAGCAGCCTGGCAGGGATCGCGGCCTTCCCGGCGGTAGAATTTTTGGATTGCTCCGGCAATAACCTTCATAGCCTGGACATCAGCGCCAACCTGGCCCTGAAAATTTTGCGTTGCGGCAACAACCAACTAACCACCCTGGACGTCAGCACCAACCCGGCTTTGATCCACCTCGACTGTTCGGGCAACGAGCTGGAGGCCCTGGATGTCCGTTCCAATGTCGCTTTGGAGTTCTTGAATTGCCGGGGCAACCTCCTGGCAAACCTGAACCTGAACGCCAACTCCGGCCTGGCCCATCTGAATTGTTCCGATAATGACATCAATATCCTGGACGCCAGCGCCAACCCGAGCCTGTCCTATCTGGATTGCTCTGACAACCAGCTGCTGTACCTGAATGTGCAGAACGGCAACAATACCGGTTTTTCCCTCTTTAATGCGCTGGGTAATCCTGCCCTCAGCTGTATTCAGGCCGATGACCCGGTATGGGCAATGGCCAACTGGGGAGGTTTCGTGAACAATATGTCTGCGTTCAATGCATTCTGTGCGGCGCCCATTGTTACCATCCCGGATGCCAACTTCAAAGCTGCCCTGCTTGCCAATTCCGCCATCAATACCAACGGCGACGGGGAGATACAGGTAGCGGAAGCACAGGTTTACGATGGTGTGATCGATGTATCGGGGTTGGATATAACCAATCTCACAGGAATAGAAGGGTTCAAAGCCATCGATACGCTTATCTGTGCTGACAATCTGCTGACCAGCCTCCTCCTGAACTCGAACGTGGAACTCGCCTACCTGGATTGTTCCTACAACCGCTTGACAAACCTGGACCTGAGCGCCAACCCGGCCCTGGAATACCTGGATTGCTTTTACAATCGGTTGGAAGCATTGGATGTCAGTTCCAACCCGTTACTGAAGCACCTGGATTGCTCCTACAACGGCATCTCCGGCTTCGGGAGCCTCAGTGTTCTGGATGTGAGTTCCAATCCGGCCCTGGAGCGTTTGATCTGTAACGACAACCAACTTGCCAACCTGGATATCAGTTCCAACCCAAACCTGAAGGAAGTGCGCTGCCAAACCAACCAACTGGCTAGCCTGGAAATTGGCCCGAGCCCGGTGCTGGAGCGGTTGTATTGTTCGGATAACCAGCTGCCAAGCCTGAATGTCACCCAGTGTCCGCTCCTGGCTTACCTGGAATGCCGCACCAACGGGCTGACAGAACTGGATGTGCGCTCGAACCCCGCCCTGATCAACCTGCGCTGTAACGACAACTTGCTGACAGAACTGGACGTGAGCGCCAATCCGGCGCTGGAGCGATTGTTTTGCTACGATAATCAGCTCGCCAGCCTGGATGTGAGTTCTAATCCTGCACTGGTAAGGCTGGAATGCCACAAAAACCTGTTGACGAGCCTGCAAGCCAGTGCCAACCCTGCTTTGACGGAGCTGAAATGCTACGAGAACCTGCTGGCCAGCCTGGACCTCGGGGCCTGCCCTGCCCTGGAAAGCCTGGAGTGTTATGAAAATGAACTGGCGAGCCTGAATATTGGCGCCAGCCCGCTCTTGACATACCTGGACTGCCACCGCAATAACCTAACGGCTCTGGACCTCAGTTCAAACCCAGCGCTGGTGAGCCTTTTTTGCTCTTTCAACCAGCTCACTACCCTGGATGTGAGTACAAATCCGATGCTTGGTAACCTAACCTGTTCCTTCAACCAACTGGCAGCCCTGAATGTGAGCGCCAACCCGGCACTGGCGGAATTGTGGTGTTCCAGGAATCAGCTGATGAGCCTGGACGTAAGTATGAACCCTGGCCTGGTGCGCCTGATCTGTTCCTTCAATCAGCTCACCCACCTGAATGCCAGGAACGGCAACAATACCAGTATAGTGGAATTCTTCGCCCGTGACAACCCTGGACTGGGCTGTGTTCAGGTAGATGACGCGGTATGGGCGGCAGCGAATTGGAGCAATGATGTAGACCCTGGTGTCGTTTTCAGCACGGACTGTACTACGGGGGTTACTGCTGTAGAACTAAAAACCAGCTATCGGGTTTATCCCAATCCAACATCCGGGAACCTAATCTTGTCTCTGGGCACAACCGTCCAGAACGTGAAAGTGGAGGCCTGGGATATGATGGGTCGAATCGTGCAGCGGAAGAATGTCGATACGGTCAATCAGCTTAACCTGGAACTTCCCGGCCCGCCCGGGGTATATTTTGTAGTAGTGAGGGCGGGGGAGGAGGCCGTTATCAGGGTTGTAAAGCGGTGATGCTAACTCTAGATGATACCTTCAACAAAATACATGTCTATGTCCCCTTTGTCCTTGGTGCTCACTTTTCCGCGATGGATGCAGTGGTATTGATCTTTTATTAGGTCATAGGTACGCTGGCTAATGTTGATCTTACCGGCATTGCCGCTGCTTTCCATGCGAGATGCCAGGTTCACAGTATCCCCCCAGATGTCATAAGCGAATTTCCTGATGCCGACTATACCTGCTATCACGGGCCCGCTGTGAATGCCTATGCGTATCTCGAAGAAAGGAATTCCCTGTTCGACGCTTTGTGTTTTCTGATCGTGCATAAATTGCTGCATGGCCAGTGCAGCCTTAACGACATCGCCTGCATGTGTGGTGTTGGGGGTTGGCAGGCCGCCTGCGGCCATGTAGGCATCGCCTATCGTTTTAATTTTTTCTACGTTGTGTTGTTCCATAATATGATCGAATGCGGAGAAACACTCGTTGATCTTGTCCACCAGTTCTTTCGGGTTGAGCTGTTCAGAAATCCGGGTGAAGCCTCTGATATCGGCAAACAAGACGGTTACGTTATTGATCAGCTGTGCATCGGCCGAGCCTTTGGTTTTGAGTTCTTCGGCCACCTTTTCAGGGAGAATATTGAGCAGCAGTTCATCGCTGAGTTTCTTGCCGGCCTTTATCTTGTTTCGTTGATGGTAAAGCAGCCCTGAGAACAGGAGCACCAGTATAAATCCGCCAATAAAACCGTTGCGAACCAGCTTCTGTTTTTTCAGGGTTTCCTGTGCTATCGCATCTTTTTTTTCCTGTTCTGCTCTTGTTGCTGTTTCTTTTTTATCAAATTCGTATTGCATGGCGGTTTGAGTGATCTTCTTTTCCTTTTCCATATTAAAAATGGAATCACTCACTATTTTATATTGGTTGTGTGCATCGTAAGCCCCTTCATAATTTCCCAGCAAAGCTGATACTTCACTGAGGTTCTTCAAAGAAGTGGCCAGGCCTTTCAGGTTGTCCACTTTCCGCTGGATGACAATGGCGCTATCCAAATAGAGCCTGGCCTTTTCCAGTGCAGCTCTTTTATTGCGGAAAAGATTTTGGCTGCCCATTTCGCTGGTGTCTTTTGCCATAGACAAATAGGCCTCCCCAATCACACCCTGGTTGTCACCCCGCACCAGTTCGTTGCTGACCTCTCTGGCGAGTTGGGTTGACCTGAACAGGTAGCTCAGCGCATTTTCGTAATCCGACTGGTGATAATATACACTGCCAATATAGCTGAGTGTTTTCGCTATGCCGTCGGTGACCTTCAGTTCCTCCTGGATCTTTAGTGCCCTGCTGAAATATTCCAGGGCTTTCGGATAATCCTGCTGGTTCTCATACACTATGCCGATGGAAGAGAGGTTGTTGGCAATGTTGTTTTTAGTTCCGCCCGATTCATTGATCTCCAGTGCCCGCAAAAAATATTCCAGGGCCTTGGCATACTCCGATTGGTTTTTATAAATAAGGCCGATGTTGGACAAGCTTAGGGCAATGCCTTTTGAATAGCCGATCTCTTCCTGGATCTTGAGCGCCCGCAGGTAGTATTCGAGCGCATGCGGATAATCGGAGGTCAGCAGATAAATGTTGCCGAGGTTGACCAGCGTGGTGGCCACATTACTTTTATTATCCAGTTCTTCATGTGCCGCAAGGGCCGCCTGAAAATGCGCTATAGATCTGGTGTAGTCGGATTTTACCGCATAATTGATCCCGAGGTATCCATTTGTTTGTGCCTGTCCGAATTTCCACTTCAGCTTGTTGGCGAGCGCCAGGCCTTCGTTGCCGTATTTAATGCCTTCATCCGGGTTGATGGGATAGTAGTTGTAGCTCAGGGTGGCCAGCAACAGCACTTTGTTGGTATCCTCCGATGCACGGGGTAATTCGAGCAAGAGAGAATCGATTCGTGCCTGCCCCTGCCTTTGGCCAACTGCCTTTGGGGGAATGCCTAAGCAGGTAAAAGTGAACAGAACGAATAGAGCGTGTCTCATATCGGATCATTGAATAGGTGATGATTTCTACGAACCTTCCGGCGCAGAACCCTAATCAAACATAGGCGCTTATTGTGGGCCATCCTCTATCTTAGGTGCTACCCGGCGGGAAGGAGAAGATCCCGGGAAAGGCCTTCACGCTGCTGCTTCGGCTCGGGTTTATGATGTGGCGGTAAAACCAAAAAAGCCTGCGAAACCACATAGGGCCGCAGGCTTTTTGATTTAAACAATTTCGTGCCGAAAGGGGGAGTCGAACCCCCACGCCCGTAAGGACACACGCCCCTGAAACGTGCGCGTCTACCAATTCCGCCATTTCGGCTTGTAATTTACTATCGCGCTTTTGCGATTTGCTCAGGGTGGGGCAAATATGAGGTAAATTTTATTTCTAAACAACCTCTTGGCCCGGTTTTTTATCAAAATATGTATTGGGTACCGAAGGTGGGACTTCCCGATAAACCAACTCTAAGTCGCTGCGCTTCAAGAGTTGCTAGATCGGGATAAACTTCTCGTCCCACTTCAAAAGGAGTACCGAAGGTGGGACTTCCCGATAAAACAACTCTAAGTCGCTGCGCTTCAAGAGTTGCTAGATCGGGATAAACTTCTCGTCCCACTTCAAAAGGAGTACCGAAGGTGGGACTTCCCGATAAAACAACTCTAAGTCGCTGCGCTTCAAGAGTTGCTAGATCGGGATAAACTTCTCGTCCCACTTCAAAAGGAGTACCGAAGGTGGGACTCGAACCCACACGGTGTTGCCACCACTGGATTTTGAGTCCAGCGCGTCTACCAGTTCCGCCACTTCGGCAAATGATGCTGTCAAATTATCGGGCGGCGCTATTGCCGTGCCCTTAACTTTTGCAGGGATGCAAATTTAGTCAAATTTTCCTTTATGTTCCAAGAAAATTGCATTTTCAAAAATGCAATTTGTGGGAAAAAAGTTCCGGGAGCTGACCTTACTTAAACCAACTGCCGAAACTACGGAATATATCCAGGCCGTTGGCGTAGAGCACCAGGCCAAGTACCAGTATGAAGCCGATCATAGTAGCGTACTCCAGGAACTTATCGCTGGGTTTACGGCCGGTGACCACTTCATAGAGCAGGAACATGACATGGCCTCCGTCCAGGGCCGGGATGGGCAACAGGTTCATGAATGCCAGAATGAGGGACAAGATGGCAGTCATGCGCCAGAAGCGTTCCCATTGCCATTCATTGCCGAACATAGCGCCGATGGTGCCGAAGCCACCCAGGCTGTCCTTGGCTTTGATGCGGCCGCGGAAGATCTGCCCGAAAGCTTTGGCCTGGTCGCGCAGGAAAGACCAGCCCATCGCCACCCCGGCGGGTAGTGCCTCGGCAAGAGTGTATTCCTGCCGTTCCGTATCGAAAAAGTAGGTGGGCCCAAAAGGATAAATGCCGATCGTACCGTTTTCGGTGGTAGACATGCTGAGCGTCATCGTGTCTTTCTCTTCCCGCACCAGGGTTACCTGTACCGGTTTGTTCTTCATCTCCCGCGCCATCTTGAAGAAGTCGCTGAAGTAAGGCGTGGGGGCCCCGTTGAGGGCAATGATCTGGTCTTTTTCCTGGACCCCCGCCTCTTCGGCAGGTGAGCCTTTCACCATTTTGGCGGCAATAAAGGGCACCCGGGCCGAGAAGAGCGGTTTGTCCTTGTTCTCATGGCTGGCCAGAATGGAGATGAATTTGGGGTCGATCTCCAGTTCCTCGATCTGGCCGCCTCTTTCCACTTTCAGTGTCCTTGCGCTGTTGATGATGATCTCGCGGACAACCTGCCGGTCGTTGAATTTTTCGAATGGTTTGCCGTCAATAGCAAGAATGTGGTCGCCATCACGCAAGCCTATATCCTGCCCCAGAGAATCGACGAAAATACCGTATTTGACATTTTCATTCGGCAGGTACTCTTCGCCCCAGTACCACAAAACCATACCATATATAAAGAAGCCGAGGATGAAATTGACGGTTACGCCGCCCAGCATGATAATGAGGCGTTGCCAGGCGGGTTTGGAACGAAATTCCCACGGTTGGGGGTCTTCTTTCATTTGCTCGGTATCGAAACTCTCGTCGATCATGCCCGAGATCTTGACGTACCCACCCAGCGGCAGCCAGCCAATACCATACTCTGTTTCTCCCTTTTTGTATTTAAACAGAGAGAACCAGGGGTCGAAGAAAAGGTAAAACTTCTCCACGCGGGTGCCGAACAGCCGGGCGGGGAAAAAGTGCCCCATCTCGTGCAGCACGATCAAGATCGAAAGGCTCAGCATCAGCTGCCCCACCATAATCACATAATCCATAAATCGCTACAGTCTATAAAATTGAAGTAAAAATCCTGGCAACAAACCAATTGGGCGAACCAAAAAATAAGTTCGACGATTTTGAAATATAGTGAGCCTGGAAGCCCGTAAGGGCCGAAGGCGAAAGATATTATAAAATCTCCTTGTGGAGAACTTATTTTTTAGCACTCAACAGTTGGATAAAAAACAGGATTATTTTCCTATTGTTGCGTAAGCGGACGCAAAGGTAAGGGGATTTGCCTAAAAATTATACGCTGCCCCTGCCAAAACCGATGAAGAGCTGATATTTTACTATGAACTTATTTTATACCACAGACATAACCGACGGACTGGCTATCCTTCCGGAAGAGGAAGCTCGCCACTGCATCCAGGCTCTGCGCCACAAAGTTGGCGATGCCATTTTTATCACGGATGGGCAAGGCGGTTTGTATGAAGCCCGTATTGTGGAGGCGGGTAAAAAGACATGTGCCGCCATAATACAGCGAAGCCTGCCCACGGGGCCTGCCCGCAACTTCCGTTTGCACCTGGCCGTCGCACCGACCAAGAACATTGCCCGCCTGGAGTGGTTCCTGGAAAAAGCCACCGAGATCGGCATGGACGAGTTTACCCCATTGTTCAGCGAACACTCGGAACGCCGCAAGCTACGGCCGGGCCGCCTGGAGAAGATCCTGGTGTCTGCTATGAAGCAATCCCTTAAGGCCAATTTGCCGACGCTCAACGTTCCAGCGGATTTTAACGAAATTATCCGCCAACCGATGGAAGGCGTTCAGAAATTCATTGCTTATCTCGGGGAGGGCGTTAAGGGGCATCTGAAAGACAACTACCAACCCGGCCGAAGCGTTTGCATACTGATAGGCCCGGAAGGAGGCTTCAGCCCGGCCGAGGCGCAAGCCGCCGCCGCCGCCGGTTTCACTCCGGTGAGCCTGGGCCCCAACCGCCTCCGGACGGAAACGGCAGGCATCGTTGCATGCCATACCATTAACCTGCTAAATGAGTGATTGTATGAATCGAATATTGATCGCACTAGCCATTCTTATCGCTTTTTCTTTCAAAGGAGCGGATACCCCGCCTGCATTGCGCATGGGCCTGCTCAAATACAGTGGTGGTGGAGACTGGTATGCCAATCCCACATCGCTGCCCAACCTGGCCCGATTCTGCAACCAGTATCTGGGGACTGACTTTGATACCGACTATGCTGAAGTGGAAGTCGGTAGCGCCGAATTGTTCAATTATGCTTTCGTTCACATGACTGGTCATGGCAATGTCGTCTTTTCCGACGCCGAAGCCGATAACCTGAGAAATTATCTCATCGGCGGAGGTTTCCTGCACATCGACGACAACTACGGCATGGACCAGTATGTGCGATTGGCGATGAAAAAGGTGTTCCCCGAGCTACAATTCATAGAGCTGCCCTACGAACACGAGATCTACCGGCAGAAGTTTGAGTTTAAAAATGGGTTGCCCAAGATCCATAAACATGACGACAAGCCGCCTCAGGGCTTCGGGCTGTTATGGGAAGGCCGCCTGGTGTGTTTTTACACTTACGAATGCGACCTGGGCGATGGGTGGGAAGACCAGGACGTGCACAATGACCCTGAGGAAGCCCGCCTTCAGGCCCTCCGGATGGGCGCCAATATTGTGCGCTTTGCTTTTGAGCAATAACCTCAGCTCTGTTATTCCCAGATCAGGGAGCGCTTATGCTTGACGTATCTTTTGAGGTTCAGCCAGAAGGCTACGAACAGATAAAAGATGATCGGCGACCCCAGGGCAACAAAGGAAAGGTAAATGAAATAAAGGCGCACCCGGGCAGATGCTACGCCGATTTTCTCTCCCAGATAGCTGCAAACGCCGAATGCAGAGCGTTCTAAAAGACTTTTTATCATATGCATGGCAAAACGGTTGAAGCATTAGGGTAACAAATTTTCCGGAAAATTGATTTACATTGATCCGGAAAATTTGTGTGCCTGCTTCTCTTTCTTATCCCGTACCAAGAATCTTGACTGTTGCTTACCGATAGGTCTCCTGTGGCGAAAGCTGTGCCATTTCTGCCGGCGCTTCGAGGGACTGGCTGGGGTCGGCTGCCTGGTGGCTTTGCCCGGAATAGAGATGAAATGCTCCGAATGCCCCTACCAGGAAGATGATCAATACGATGATGGTTTCTGCTTTTGAAGATTTATTGGTGCGTGCCATTGTTTTATAGTTGTGATTGGGTTGATGAAATAGTTTGCCAGGCCCTGCAGGGAACCGCAGGGTAGTGGGGGGATGGTAACAGGCTGGTGTTCAGAGGAAGGCATACGATGGGCTATCCTCATCTGTGTGCTACAGAAGAAGAGAAGAAAACTACCTGCCATAAGGGCATAGCAATGGCTGTCCGTTGCAGTGCAACTGGTGAGGGGAATAGGGCGGAGAATAGGACATAGCTATGGCTCTCCGGCCCTGGGCCAGTTCAATGGTGCAAGGTTACACCCCAGGTCTGTACATCAGCAGACAGCCCAAATGCTGGAGGGGTGGCTCAATGGCGCTCTGTAATGGGCATTAGGCCGGTAGGCCGGCAGACACACCCCAGAGGGGCCCGAACGGCATTGAAAGAGCCCTTAAAGCCCAGCATTCTAAAACGGGCTGACAGTTCTGGTGCGACAGCGTCAGGGTACAGCCAAGGTGGTAGGACGGGGCACTATATGCCCGTTCTCCGATATTGGAGTTCCGATCGTATACCAGCCTTGAGCTTGCCTTAGTCTGTTGGCGGGCGTTTAGCCCAGATAAATAATGGAATGAATCTTTCGCAGATTTGCGGCGGAGGGCCGAAAGCGGCCTGGAGAAGATGTAGAATGAGTTGCATGATGTAACTAGTTTGAATGAATTGGGAAAAAAACGTTTGAACGAATTGGGAAAAAAAGCACCTACCGTAGTAGGATAAATAACTGTGGGGGATAGTTTGGGGGAAAGAGTAGGGGAGTAGCCACAAATGTAATCAATACATATTAATTTATTATATAAACTGTACATTTTTTTTCTGGTTTTCATCACTTTTTATATTAAGAGATTCTGTATTGTGTACAGCAAAATATATGCCAAAAAATTAATATATACCTTTATGGCTAATTAGTCCTTACTTTTCAATGGAAATGAAATGCGCCTTTGGGGGCTTGGGCAGGAGTATCCACAACCTTCCATAATAATTGATGCGTCCGGCGGCCCGGGCAGCTTCGGTGCCTACGCCGGTATAAAAGTCAACGTGGCCCGGCCCTTTGATGGCTCCGCCTACGTCCTGGGCGACGAGGAACCGGTACTCATGACGGACAACCTTGTGTTGGTTTCGGTCATAAACGGGAAAAGCGGCAAGGAGGCAACTGCCCAGAGGGATATATCGACGGTCAACGGCAATGGAGTATCCGGGCATCAGCGGTACGCCTCCGGCTCCTTTAGGAAGGGGCGAGCGTTTTCTGGTAAAGAAGGTATAGGAGGGGTTCTGGAACAGGACGGTATCCCGGAGAGCAGGGTTTTGTTTGAGATAGCGGCGAATCCCCCCGATCGACAGGTTTTTCAGGGGAATATCTTCTCTGCTGATGATGTATTTTTCAATGCTTTGATAGGGGTGCTTATTGGTACCGTTATACGCAAAGAGGTCCAACTTGCCATTGGGGTATTCGACAAAGCCGGAGCCCTGTACCTGCATGTAATAAACATCCACCTTGTCGACAGCATAGGCCAGCTCAAGCCCTAATCCCTTGAGAGCTCCTTTCCCTTCTATTTCCTTGCGGGAGGGGAGTTCTCCATCCCACTCCAAGGGCCGGTCGTAGAGTGGATGTTGATAGGCCCCCTGGGGGTCTTTACTGACTTTAACTACTGGTGTAAAGTATCCTGTAAACCGGACGTTCCCCTTCTGGTCTGCCCCCCAGATCTGGTGCGCTTCAAGGTGGCTGTGCAGGCCAAAGGGTTTGGTATGCTGCCAAGCAATCAGAGTCTGAATGGCCTCTTCCAATTCCTCATGAGTAATTCTCAAGCTACCGACCTGCTGATTTTTTTTGCGTTGTTGGAGCTGCAATAATTCCAGATTATAGTAGAGCGCTTCCACCATCTTCCCATCGATGACCGGAAGGTCGAAAGTATCGAGGGGCGTTTGCTGATAGGCCTCCGCCATGGCCGGCAGTCCTGCCAGGCGGCCGTCGCGGCGTAGGAAAGGCAGAGAAGAGAGCCCCTCATCATCGACAGAAAGGGTGTCTTCCTCCCCGGGGGGAGGTATGCCCCTGGCACCCGTATTTGGCTGTTCACAACCAAACATGGAAATCAATAGTATGATAACCAGGGCTTTATGTTTATTCATTGCCAAAGGCGTATTGGGCTGTATAGCAAGTATACCATTTATGCAGGTAATTCCAAAATTGTATTTTATGTGGCCAGGCTGGCGTAATTGAGAGAAACGCTTCTGTTTAAAAGGCCGTAAAACGGTTCTGAGCGTTTGTGAAGAAGGGGGTGGTTGAGGCAGGGAAGAAAAAAAGAAACCGCTATCCAGAATGAATAGCGGCCTCGGTCAAGCAAAATAGTATTCTCAAAATTTGTTACGGGCAATTGCCGGCTTTGTTCCAAAAGAGCAGGAAAAAATTGAAGCCAATTTCGCCCCATCCTTCAAAGCCAGTCTGTTACAGGTTATGCTTTACCTTTAAGCATGAGCTGCCAATACATAAATGGCAGCCTGTATTTCTTAAAGATCCACCATGCCATTGGCATTCATTTATTCGACAGGCGACTAGTGAGGCAATTTGTTTCTGACCAGCCCGTAGGTAAAGGTACCGAACATTGCTGCTGCGAGAAAGACGATGAAAACGGTGTATCCGCTACCCATCAGGATGAACATGGGCCCCGGACAAACACCGGCCAGCGCCCAGCCCAGGCCAAAGATGATACCGCCGATCAGGTAGCGGGGAACGCTGCGGTCCTTAGGGTGGAAGGTGATCTCCTTCCCTTCGGTGGATTTCATATGCGTCCGCTTGATGATCTGAACGATGCCCATGCCGGCGATAATGGCCGAGAAGATGATACCATACATGTGGAAAGACTGAAAGTGGAACATCTCATAGATGCGGAACCAGGAGACGGCTTCTGCTTTATAAAGTGTGACCCCTAACAGAATGCCGACGAAGATATATCTGGAAATTTTCATGGTTGTTTTGTTTTTACGGCTAGAAGAGAATAGGGAATACCAGATGTGTCATGACGAGCCCTCCGATAAAGAAGCCCACCACGGCGATCAGCGACGGCAACTGCAGTGCCGACAGGCCGCTGATGGCATGCCCGGATGTACACCCGCCGGCATAGCGCGCTCCGAATCCGACCAGAAAGCCGCCGCCTACGATGATGATCAGCCCGCGGAGGGTGAAGAGGCTCTCCCAGCTATAGAATTCCGGGACCAACGGCACTTCTCCCTGCTTGTAGTTGAACCCCAGCTCCTTGAGGCTCTCAACCGTGGCAGCCGAAACGTGAGCAACATCACTTCCGCCCACAAAATAGTGCGAAGCAATGTATCCTCCGAACATAGCTCCCAGAGCGACCATCAGGTTCCAGCCCTGCGACTGCCAGTCGAACTTAAAGAAGTCGGAGAATTCCCCCGCGCCGTCCGCGGCACACATGATCCGCAGATTGGCGGAAATGCCGAATTCCTTGCCGAAGAACAGTAGAATGAACATAATCAATGCAATCATCGGCCCGGCAACCCACCAGGGCCAGGGCTGGCTGATGAAATCCTTGAGTTGGATGAGAAAATCGGGTACCATTTTTTTGGGTTTTACCTTTAAATAATACAGAAGTTGTAATTTATAACTCCTGTTTTATATCAGCAAAATTACCCTGCCGAAAGGCTCCTGCAATGTGATACCCGTTACATAAGGGGGTGATTTATATCAATCAAAAAGGATGATATTCGCTACCGTGTACAAGGTTTTTCTGTGGGTTTATGCAAGTTTAATTTCTCTCTGAGCAGCTGCCTCAGCGCGGGGCGGGTATTGGGGTTCAAGAGGTTGAGCGCCCGCAGCCTGCATAATTTTTCCACCAGTTCTACCGCTGCAATGGTATTGGTGGCCGGCCCGCTGACCAGGTCGGGCTGTAAGCCAAAGCTTTTCATTACGCCGTAGACGGCATAAGGGTCGGAAGCACACAGCATGATGCACCGGATATTTTCGCGAATGTAATCGATAGCCACGTCGCCATTGTACGGTTCCAGTGGGGACGCGCCGATCTCTATAACCGCCACATCGCCTCCTTCGCCCTCCATTAAGGATAGCATGTGCTCGAGAGCAGGAGTGTATTCCTCCCTGCTACAAACCGTAGACGGCAGGCCGGCATCGACAAAGTCGAAAACCGCGGCCGCGCCGGCGTCTCTTACCGCCAGGATGTCCCGGTAGCGCCCGGCGCCGGTTACTTTGGCGCCTATTACCCTGAGCCCCATTGACTTAAGTTCCCGGGTGACAATGCGGGCAGTAGTGGTCTTGCCTGCCGACATGGAAGTGCCTACCATCAGAACTACCGGCAGGTTGAAAGGACGGAGTGGCAAAGGTTTCACGGAATTGCGCATGGTACACTTTACCCCCTCCCGAATGACGTGGCCCAGATATTCGACCTGTATGGGAATAGGAGAGAAGGTCGATGAGGAAGTGGCCTTGCCGATCAGCCCGGCGGCCGTCATCAGGTGGAAGCGTTCGTGAGGGCGGATCTCTTTCCATGTCCCGGTGATCTCCAGAGTAGCGTGACGAACACCCAGAGCGCCGATCAGGCGTTCGCCTTTGAGGGGGTCCATCATCCTGCCGTTACAGAGTTCGATCCTGGCGCTTTCCGAACCTGGTTTCATGAGTTCGACGGCAATGAAGTCCCCTGTGGCCCACTGACTGAAAGGGATGGGCCGGGTTTCGAAATTCCCGTTCACCAACCCGGAATTGCGTGCCAGTGAAGTGAAGGTGAACTGATATTGCATTGGCATAGATTAAGATTCAATGTTTGGTTTGGCAGTGGCAGGGCAGGTGTTTCATAACAGGCAACGGGTTAACGTTCGGTGCTATTCCTGGCGGGCAGCAGCAGCAGCAAGGCCAGGAGCGCTGTTCGCTCCAGCAATTGATCCAGGAAGATGAACTCGTGGAGGGCGTGTGCCCCATCACCGGTTGTGCCCAGTCCGTCGAGGGTAGCGGTGTAAAGGCTGGCAGTATTGCCGTCGGAACCGCCTCCGGCATTCGCTTCTTGTAATTTTAGCCCCAATCGTTCGCCCGCCAGGCGTGCCTTTTCCCAGAGGCGGCGGTTGCGGGGAGTCCGTTCCAGCGGTGGCCGCCCGAATCCGCCCTCGACCTCCACGCGAGCCTCAGGGGTTACAGGTTGCAGGCCGAGAATGGATTTGCTGATGCGTTGAGCATCCGCCTGGGTAGGTACTCTTACGTCGACGACTGCTTTACTGATAGGCGCAACGACATTGGGTGCAACTCCGCCTTCTATCATGCCGACATTGACCGTGATGCCTTTTTCCGGCTGGTTGAGGGCAAACAGCCGCTGGATCTGGTGGGAGAGCTCCAGGATGGCACTGGCGCCCTTTCCCGGGTCCAGGCCGGCATGGGCGGCTTTGCCCCTGACGGTCAGCGTAAAGCGGGCTAACCCCTTTCGTGCCGTTTTCAGCCTGCCGTCCAGCCCCAGTGGGGGCTCCAGGACAAAAGCGCGTTCAGCAATGCGCGCCAACCTCCGGATGGCAGGCGTACTCTCCCGGCTGCCGATCTCTTCATCAGAGTTGATAAGGCAAACGGGCGTTACCTCCATGGGGAGTTCCAGTGCACGGATGGCTTGTAGTGCGAAAGCCATTTGTGTTAGCCCGGCTTTCATATCAAAAATGCCGGGCCCTTTCAGGCGTCCGTTTGTCTTTTCGACCGGCATTTTTTGCAAGGTCCCTTTCTCCCATACGGTATCGCAATGGCCAATGAGCAGTTGAAGGGGGCGGTGGCGGTGCCGCCGGACGGGGTGGGCGATCAGGTATCCTCCGGTTTGGCGCCCGGGCATGCGAAGATATTGGAAGCCCAGATCCCCGAATTTTGCTATCAGCAATTTAAATAAGGCTTCCTGGGAACCCGGGTCTTTGGATGGCGTCTCCGTCTCCGCCAGTTGCCGGAGGAAATCTTCCATTGACGATCGGTGCTTTTGTAAGTAGAACCGGATCATTTTTACATCCGCGTGCATCGCCTCAGTTTTTAAAATCCCTGGGAAAAGGAAAGGCCAGGCTTTCCCGAATTTCAGCGAAACGCCCATAGGCCAGGTAGGCCAGCAGGGGCGATCGGTAGATCTGCTCCTGTTCGTCCTTTTCGGCAGTACGCAGGTAGGCTTCCTCTACAAGCGCACTGGTGATACGCCCACAGATCAGGCTATACTGCCCAAAACCATCTATTGTGTTCAAATGCTCGCATTCAAAGAAGAGATAACTGTCTTCCAGAAACGGAGCGTCGATGGAAGACGCCATAAGGAACGGTAAACCTTTCATGATCAGCTTCTCATTACCTTCCTGCTCGCAGCGAGGTGAGGCGGCAAGGCTTGCCAGCACTACCTGGTTGGGCTTGGGAAAACTCACCGTAAAAAACCCCTCACGCGCTACATTGTGATAAGTAGAATGGCGGGGCGTACACACAAAGCCGAAAAAGTTGTCCTGCCCCAGTGGGGTGGCCATGTGCTTGGGCGCCAGGCTGTAACCATTCGGCTCTTTGGTTCCGATCACCACCAATGGGGCGACTGTGAAGAACCGTTCCCAAATGGAGCTGCTGGTATCCAGCTTGATGATGTTGCTCTTTGGTGTTGTCATAACTTCCTCTCTGACCAGAGAAGATCGCAACTTATGGTTTCACTATCAGTGATATTAGCTATTTCTAAGGGTGAGAAAGGTCATCGGAAAAAAGTGCTGAAAAGGGCAACTTGATCTATTGTATCTGAACTATTTATTTTGACCTCATTTTAACTTTAAATTTTACTCAGTTAAAAAATTCTCTCTATGCTGAACTGCTAAAAAAACTATACAAAGGGTGAAAGAACCTTATTTCCAGCAGAGATGTTCTCTCTCCGGTTTTACCTCTGAATGCTCATCAGAAACGCTGACATGTTGAAGCCCAATATCACCCTCTTTCAATTTCCAAACCTGTTGGCCTTTGGCTTTACGCTCGCCTTTTTTTCAGGGTTCGGACAGACGTTCCTGCTTTCCCTTTACGTTCCGGAGATTGCCCATTCTTTTGCTCTTGGTAACACACAGCTCAGCAGCCTGTATGCTCTGGCGACCCTGGCCAGTGCCTTTACCTTGCCCTGGATAGGCCATTACGTCGACCTGTGGCCTTTGCGGTTTTTTACTTCTGGTGTGATCGTGGGGTTGAGTATTGCTCTTCTGATCTTGTCTCTGTCGCCTCATCCGCTGGTGGTGCTTGTCGGTTTCTGGGGGTTGCGTTTAGGGGGCCAGGCACTAATGGGGCATACCGCCATCTCTACTTTGGCGCGGGCATATGAGCAAGCGCGGGGCAAGGCTATCAGCCTGGCTACATTAGGGCACCCGGCAGGGGAGGCTTTCCTTCCCCTGGTTATTGCCGCCCTTATTCTGGCAACGGGATGGAGGGGGGCCTTACAATGGTCGGCGGCAAGCCTCTTGTTGTTTGTATTGCCTCTCTGCCTCTGGCTACTACGGGCAGCACCGGAAGCAGTCGCCTATCCGGCTGGCAAGGCTTGGAAACAGGCGGCCGGCAGGCTGCCCTTTGGGCCGACATACTGGAAACTACTGGGCAGCTTTTCGTTCTGGGCGATTGCGCCTGCCGCTTGCCTTTGGGGGGCAGTAATTACGGCTGTATTGTTTTTTCAACTTCAGCTAGGGGCTGCCCGGGGCTGGAGCACCCACTGGGTAGCCGGCTCAATTGTCGCCTTTGCCATTGCCAATGCCCTTGCCATGCTTGGCTCAGGATTCATCGCTGACCGGCTTTCCGGACAGCGCGTATACCCTTTTTTCCTTCTGCCTATGCTGGTAGGGCTGGTATTACTGATCTTCATCCGCCATCCCTGGGTATACCCGGTGGTGCTTTTTTTCATTGGGCTTTCTAATGGCTCGGGCAGCACCTTGCTCAATACGGCCTTGGCAGAAGTGTTCGGGACGGGCAGCATAGGGGCAGTACGCAGCCTGTTCGCTACAGCCTTGGTCGTAAGCACCGCCCTCGGCCCTGTGGCCTTCGGCGCTTTACTTGACCTGGGGCTGTCCTTCGAATGGGTGCTGGGTGTGGCCGCGATAAGCCTTGTCTTCGGAACGGGTTGGAGTGCTGCTATGTCCCGGGTAACCACAACCTGATTGATTTTCCTTTACTTTCATATATAGTTAGGTGTAAGCCAGGAAAGGGATGGAACGTTTGGTTGAGCAGTTCCCCGTCAGCCCAGGCAACATTGTAGAACATAATCCGGGAAATCGGTTAAGGAAGAGGTCCAGAATGCAGAGTCCCGGTGCACCAGTCCATTGAACAGATTGCGTATTCCATTGTCCCTGAAAGCCGGTAAATGGAGCACCGGGCCTTTTTTGATGGCCACATACAGCTGGGGAATGTTATCCACCTGATGTGCCCAGGCTTTTGCATCGGCCGTTTTGGGAAAAGAAAAATTGAGGATGTAATTCATGAGGTATTCCTCATTGTCCTGACCAATTTCAGGAGGGGCTATTTTGAGGGAGCTGCCATTATGAGTGTGCGCTTTATTAAGGGTGTTGAGAGCCAGATGGGCCTCTTCGGTGAACTGCCGGAAAGCACTGGGGATGGCTGCCAGGAACTCCGAACTGTAATAGGCCGGGGGGGGCGGCCGGAGCATGCCTGGTTCTGGTGTGGTTACCCGGTGAAAGGCGGGAGCGGGTATTTTCAGGGCGAAGGGTATTTTCATCTTTATGACGGCATCCTCGAGGCTATTGGAGCTGCCAATCCAAACGCAGTCCAATCCTAAAAAGATACAGCAATCCATACGCAGAGAAGCTACCTGTGCAAAAGCATCGAGCTTACTGTAATGGTATTCCGTTTCCGTGCCCCCTCCCGAGGAAGGAGGGAAGGTGCTGTCCAGGGCCTTAAATACCACACCCAGTTTGCTAAGCCAAAGCCCATTAAGCCGGTCCATACCATGCAAAAAGAGCAGGTCATTGGTAAACAGGAAATAGCGGGCATGGCGGTTGTACCGCATGCAACTGGCCATCAGGACAGCTGCATTTTTGTAGCTTGTCCAGTTGCTGTAATTCTCAGGGTCGGAATCGGCGGTAAGGAAACAGCTAAATATTAGGGTTTTCCGTTTCATGGCATGTCAGTTTAGTGAATGCTCTGGCATTACAGCTCTTCTGTGGGTATGGCCAGATTGAAATGGATAGTCACAGGCATAGGCGGCAGTTCCTGCAGCAAAGGTGGCAAGATCCAGGACTGATCGTCCGGTAATTGCAGTTCGGCGACTACCAGGCGGGGAGAAGAGGAGGCAATGACTTCCTCCAGCAGCGAACTGCCCTCGGTCGCCAGGTATTTTCCCCATAGCAGGGTGGCAGGGCCGTTGAGGCCAAAGCAATTGAGAAACCCCGGATATCCCTTCAGCTCCTCGTGCTTCAGGCGAGGAATGTACAGTAGATAACAGACCGTTCGGTAATGGCCAAGTATCTTTGCGCCCTTCAGGAGCTCCCGGCGGCTGTCCGTGTCTGCCTTTCGCAGGTAGGTAGCGTTGTTTTTGGTATAGAACTGCACTGCCCGGAAGTCCCGGTTGGGGTGCGTCTCTGGGATGCAGGCAGTTACCTTTTTGCTCAAAACGACTTCTGAACGGCTGAGCCAGGTGAAAAAGGGCTGAGCATATTGAAAGATCAGCATCTCCAAAGGCAACCCGCTCGCCTTTACCTGTTTCCGCCCCCGGTCGTTCAGCCCCAGCCGGGTAGGGGAGAAGATGAGGTCTCCATCCCGGAAGAAGTGATAATCTTTGAGCATGGGCCCGGCTGTTCCAAAGAAGGCCGGGGAAAAGTTTGGCAAGATACCTCCCATTTCGAAATGCTTAAAAAGTACACTGGACAGATAGAATCCTGCTTCTCCATCTCGGATCATATGGATCGCCTTCTTTATATCCGGTGGAGCATTGTTGTTGAACTGCCGCAATACCAACTCCGGTAAAGGGCTTCCAAAACGGTATAGTTTTGGCGATGTTTGGTCATCTTTCCTCATAGTTTTAGTGGTTAGGCCGCTTTTAGGGAAAGGTAAAGTTGCTCAAAATTTCAGCAGGATGATAATATGTGGCAGAATGTTTCCTAAGGGGATGTATTATTGGAATAATCTTCTTTTTGAGCTGGTGTAATCCTTATAAAGAACTCATCTCTCTAGTGTTGGATAAAAAATATTGAAGCCCTGTACCTGTTTATTAAAACCAAATACCGCCCTGCATGCGGGAGCACCCGGTTTGTGTTCTCGCAGGTAGTAGATCAGGCTTTTCCCACGCCCACAACGATTGCCGTATGGAGGTGGCCGGTAGCGACTACTGGCCCGACGGGCGATTATTATTTTCCAGCGTATTGCGATTGTTGCAAATATACCGTACCTTTGGCATGCATTAGGAACTTCGAAAAGCTGAACAATTATTCAGTTGGCCCGCAGATTTTATTTCTCCTTCCCTTACCGTTAGCAGATTTAGAATTTTCCCGCTATTCTCAATATTTGTCCAACCTTTGGTTTCGGTACCGGCTAGAGTGCTCCTTTATGGCGTGCGGTTGGCTTCGGCCCTGCCTGGCTCAAACCGGAGTTCTGATTTATTACTTTTTAACTTTTTTCGAGATGAACATTTTTGTTGCAAAACTCAACTTTGATACTCAAAGTGATGACCTTAGAGAAGCTTTTGAAGCATTCGGAGCAGTTAGTTCTGCTAAAGTAATTGATGACAAGTATACCGGAAAATCCCGTGGCTTCGGTTTCGTGGAGATGGACGATGATGGCCAGGCGATGGAGGCCATCAACGAACTGAACGATTCCGTTCTGGACGGCAATACCATTGTGGTGAAGAAAGCGGAGCCTCGTGGCGACCGCGGAGGTAACCGTGGTGGTGGCGGCGGTGGATACAACCGCGGCGGCGGTGGCGGTTACGGCCGCAATGAACGCTGGTAACCGGTGATGACAGATAAAAGATGACGAAAGGCGCGGGGGTCCCCCGCGCCTTTCGTCGTTTAATAAAGGTGGCAGGAAATGGAACAGCGCATCAAAGAATTGCTTGCCCTGTACTAAGGATAGCTGCCCCTTTTTATCTCACCAATAATTTTCTGGGAAGAATATTTTTATGCTCCCCCGGATTGGCAATATTGTTTAAAATTTGTCCGAAGTTTGTGTTACAAAACCACGTAGGTTGCGTTAAAGATCCTATGCAAGGAAAACTTCGATCATTGCTGGAACCGCTCCTGAACCGCTGGCGCCTCTTTGCCGCCAAATGGCCGCGCCTTTCCAGAGTAGTGAAATGGGCCGGTATCAGTGGTTCCGCCGGGTTTGCCGTTTTTATTCTGGCCTGGTTTGGCGTGTTATTGACGGTGCCTACAGTACGCGAACTCAAGCAGGTACGCACTCAGATCGCTTCCGATATTTACACTTCTGATAGTTTGTTGCTGGGACGTTATTACAATGAATACCGGACAGTGGTGCCCGTAGAGGAAATTCCTCAACACGTGCTGGATGCGTTGGTCGCTACGGAAGATGAACGTTTCTTCGAACACGAAGGTATTGATTATCGCAGTTGGGCCCGGGTATTGATCAAGACCATCCTGCAAGGGGACGAAGGGAGCGGTGGCGGAAGTACCATTAGCCAGCAGCTGGCTAAAAACCTGTTCCCCCGGCGCAATTACCTGATTTTTTCTCTTGTGGCCAATAAAGTACGGGAGATCGCCATCGCCCGCCGCCTGGAGCGGGCCTATGAGAAAAAAGAACTTTTGGGGCTGTATCTCAATACGGTGCCTTTTCCGGAGAATGTATTTGGCATCGATGTGGCCTCCCGGCGTTTCTTCAATAAACCACCGGTGGAATTGCTCGTCGAGGAAGGGGCTACCCTGATCGGTACCTTGCGGGCGACAACCTACTACAACCCTGCCCGCTTTCCGGATCGGGCCATACAACGACGCAACGTGGTGCTCGGACAGATGGTCCGCAACGGATATCTGGAAACCGTGGCCGGCGATTCTCTGCAGGCGCTTCCTTTGGCACTGAACTACAATCCAGTCGTCCGAAACGAAGATATTGCGCCTTATTTCCTGGCCCACGTACGCAAAGAATTGGAGCGGCTTTTGGCAGACATCCGCAAACCTAACGGAGAGCCGTACAACCTGTATACGGATGGGCTCAAAGTGTATACCAGCCTGAATAGCCAGATGCAGCGCATTGCCGAAGCTTCTGTCCGGGAACACCTCAGTGAAATGCAGCGCCGTTTCGATGAACACTGGCAGGGCCGTACAGCTCCCTGGATGGATGTTCGCACAGTGGAGCGCGCCATGAAGCAATCGCGCCGCTATCAACTTCTGCTTGAACAGGGCCTGAGCGAAGGGCAGATCATGGAAGCCTTTCAAAAACCGGATTCTCTGACGATCTTCACCTGGAATGGGCCGGAAAAAGTTTGGATGAGCCCTATGGACAGCCTGCGCCATCAGCTGGGCCTCCTTCAGGTGGGCTTTATTGCGATGGAACCCTATACCGGCTATGTGCGGGCCTGGGTCGGAGGTATCGATTTTAACTTTTTCCAGTACGATCACGTGACGGCGCGCCGGCAAGCCGGTTCTGTATTCAAGCCTGTTGTCTATACCCAGGCGTTGCGCCATGGGATTGAACCTTGCGAGCAGATCCCCAACGAACTGGTGGTCTACCACGAATACGCCAAAGGCGATTGGGCGGTTAAAGACTGGCGCCGCGATGACCCTGAACCGCACTTTACTCCGGAGGGCAAAGATGAGGACGACTGGATTCCCCAAAATGCCGATGGGATATACGGCGGGTCCTACAGTCTCGAAGGCGCTCTGGTCAATTCGGTCAATACCGTAACGGTCAGGCTTATTATGCAAATGGGGGTAGGCCCGGTGGTAGAACTGGCCCATGATATGGGCATCACCTCTGAGATACCTCCTGAACCTTCTATCGCCCTCGGCACGGCTGAAGTATCTCTTTTCGAAATGGCTTCTGTTTTCGCCACCCTGGCCAGCCAGGGCCGACAAGTTCGCCCGCAGGTTATCCGCCGCATAGAAACGCATGATGGAGAGGTGTTGGCCGATTACGGAGATGGCTTGGGAGAACAGGCGATCGACCCTTCCCAGGCCGCTATGATGACCCGTATGCTGGAATCTGTAGCTACGGTAGGTACCGCCAGCCGCCTGCGTTGGCGCTACGGCTTGTACAATGTGCCACTGGCGGGCAAGACCGGAACTTCTCAGAATCATGCCGATGGCTGGTTCATCGGTTATACCCCCAAACTGATTACCGGCGCCTGGGTAGGCGGAGATTCTCCGCTGGTGCGTTTCCGCAATTTTGAAAACGGCCAGGGCGCAGCTACCGCATTGCCTGTCTGTGCCTTGTTCTTGAAGCAAGCGCTCCAGGAACCTGCCCTGGAAGAATGGCATGGCGGAGAGTTCACCAAGTTGCCTCCCGAAGAGTTGCGCCGGCTGGATTGCCCCCTGCGCATCAAGTCTCCGGAAGAATTGCTACGGGATTCTCTTCTGGCAGATTCTTTGTTCCTTGACTCTTTGCGCCTGGCAGATTCTCTCTTGCTGGAAACTCCTGTTTTGCAGCCGGATAATTAAGGGAATGTACGAAAGGTTAGTCCTTAAACCGGAGCGCCATCCTTTTTTATGTAATCAACGATCAACGTCGCTGCCCGGCGGGAGGCTCCCGGTTGGCCCAGCCGTTCCCGGATCAGTGCGTAACCTTCCTTGATGCGTTGGCGGTGCTCTGGTTGCAGGAGTTTTGCAAGCTCTTCCCGCAAGTTCTGTGCATTGCACTCCTCCTGGATCAGCTCTTTGACCACTTCTTTTCCAGCAATGAGGTTCGCCAGTGCAATAAACTCCACATTGACCAGGCGGCGTGCAATGAGGTACGACAGGCGGCTACCGCGGTAGCAGACCACCTGAGGGACACCGAAGAGAGCCGTCTCCAGGGTGGCCGTCCCCGAGGTGACCAACGCCGCTTCAGCGTGGCGCAGCAGGGCGTAGGTCTGGTTGCTTACCAACCTGACGCGGGCAGTGCCGGGAGCGGCCTGTTCCAGTATCTGCTGATAGAAGCTATCCGGTTGGGCGGGGGCGCCGGCGATGACAAACTGATATCTTGGAAAGCCTGGAACTACATCCAGCATAACGCTCAGCATGCGCTCGATCTCTTGTTTGCGGCTACCCGGCAACAGGGCGATGATAGGCTGGTTGCTCAGGCCGTTCTGTTCCTTAAAGTCCTCCTGAGCTGGTTTTTCATCCACCACATCCATTAGGGGGTGGCCTACAAAATCGACCTCGTAATCATACTTTTGGTAGAACGCTTCTTCAAAAGGAAGGATGACAAACAGGCGGTCGACGCTGGCCTTAATGCCGTGCACCCGGCTGCTGTGCCATGCCCATAACTGAGGCGAGATGTAATAATAGACCCGGAGCCCCTGTGCTTTTGCCCATTTGGCTATACGCAGGTTGAAGCCGGGATAATCGATCAGAATTAGGGCGTCGGGCTGATAGCTGAGGATATCTTGTTTGCAGAACTTGATATTGCCTATAATGGTGCGTAGGTTCAGCACCACCTCCACAAAGCCCATAAATGCCAGGTCGCGGTAATGCTTGACGAGCTGGCCGCCGGCCGCCTCCATCAGGTCGCCGCCCCATATGCGGCACTCCGCTTCGGGGTCTGCTTCCCGGAGCCCTTTTATCAGGTTGGAACCATGCAGGTCGCCGGAGGCCTCGCCGGCGATAATGTAGTATTTCATAGGATAAACTTTCCGAAATAAACGACCCAGGCAATGACGTAGAGGACGGTGGCCAAGACAACGCCCCGCATGGAGTTGATGGCCCGCCGCTTCTGAAAGGCGTTCAGCGGAATCAGGTTGAGGCAGATGGCGATGATGCCGGTGGTGCGCTCCCGGAACATGGGCGAGAATCCTTTGTCACTGACAACCCCTACAACTTCAAGCTGATGAAAGAGCGCTATCAAAAGCCCAAAGGCCAGAAGAGGAAGAAGAAGGCCGATGGCAAGGCCGACAGGTATGGAATTTTTATTCAGCATTAACGATTTTTTCTGGTTGGGCATAAAATTAGGGGAATAGCCGGAAAATGGGTGGTTTGGGGATGTTAAATATAAAATGTGTTAAAAAAAGGAATCCACCCAACACCCCTTCATTTTTTTGCGTCCCTTATGAAAGCGTGTGGTAAACTGAACCCAATTGCAAAATGAGAAACATGCGAAAACCCTATTGTCTATGCGCGCACTCCTGACCCTCTTTATCTTCTGCGGCGCCTATGCTCTTTCAGCTCAGGAGTCCTTGTGGCTCAGTGATGCACCTTCCAGGGAACTGGGGCTGAACATCACCGCTACGCTGGCCGGTTTCTTCAACAGTGGAGGCCAGGGGCTGCCTGCCGACCCTTATATGTTCAGCCTGAAGTTCAGCCGTGCCAACCGGGCATTCCGCCTGGCCGCCGGCGGGCGTTTCCAACGGAATACAGAATTCCTCAATTTCGGAGACCGTACCACTTCCAATCAACAACTAGAAGTGCGGAGCGGGTGGGAATGGCGGGAGCCTTTCGGTACCAGGTTTACGCTGCTATGGGGCCTTGACCTGGCGGGGCGTTATCGGGAGGAGTCGGTGGTACTTTCCAGTTTCCCTCAGGATATTACGGTAAGTTCGAGGGAGATCGGTTTGGGAGGTGGGCCGGTTCTGGGCATGATGTTCCATCTCAGCCCGAGAGTAAGCTTTTCTACAGAGTCTTTCCTTTATGCCTATTACGTATCCGGGCGTAAAGAAGACCCTGCCGATAACCCGGCCGATCCGGCCGTGAACAAATCACGTGGAGTGGACATCTCGCCGGTGTTGCCCAGTTCGCTGTACGTTATTTTTAAATTCTGAACCTATGCCCAGACTCTACCTATTACTCTCCCTATTATGGCTGGGGCCTTTGGTTGCCGCGCAGGAGCCTTCCGGACAGCAACCTGAGGGCCGGTACCATGCCATCGGGTTGAACGCGTCGCCTCTGTTGGTACAAGTGGCGCCGTTCAACCGGAGCAACCCCAGGGTGCTGGGGCCCTATTTTATTACCTATCGGGTATACTCCAATCGGGACAGAGCCTTTCGCCTGGCTCTGGGGTGGGATGTCGATGCCAGCTTCTCCGCTGATGAATCCCAGAGCCACTTCAATTTCCGGGCGGGCATGGAACGGCGTCGAAAGATCGCCGGCCGTTGGTCATATTCCATGGGGTGGGATCTGGCTATTTCCGGCGGCGATTTCAACCTGCCGGGAGAGAAGGAGCTGGATACCGGTTTTATCGGCCTGGGGCCGACCTGGGGTTTCGAATTTTTTATCAACCGCACGGTAAGCCTTTCTACCGAAATATCCCTCTGGGCAGGGCTCGACCTCAACGAGGGTATTCCACGTTTGCAGGTAGTACCGCCTGTGGCACTCCTCCTGAATGTGTGGCGGCCCCGAAAAAAAAGGTAGTCCTTGATCTTTTCACCACATAAATGCCTTAGAAGTTATGAAAAACGCAATTTACGCTTTCCGCTGGCCAGTGCTCTGCCTGCTCGGTATTCTGGTTGCCTGTGACCTTTCCGTGGAACAACCGCCGGAAATGGCGGCGCCGGTATTGCCGGAATCATTCTACAACTACAGCGATGTGGAAATGCCCTTTCTCACAGCGAGGGATTTCTCCACCGGAGGTATGGTGGTGAATGACCAGGGGCTGATCGATTTTGTCGGCCCCACGTCCGGTTCCGGCAATTCCTTTGAACTGCAAAATGTCACCGACGCTGGTGCGACACTGGGCAGAGTCCTGTTTTATGACCGTCAGCTTTCGATCAATAATTCTGTGGCCTGTGGCTCCTGCCACCGCCAGGAGTCCGCGTTTGCCGACGGCAAGGCAGGCAGCCAAGGGTTTGGCGGCAAAGTGACGCCGCGCAACTCCATGGGCATTGTCAACGTAGCATTGAACAACAACCTGTTCTGGGACTCCCGCATTGCTTCTTTGCGGCAGATGGTTATCCAGCCGGTACAGAACCATATTGAAATGGGAATGGAATCGATGGAAGTTTTATCTCAGAAGCTGGAGCGGGCCAGCTATTACCCGTCCCTTTTCGAAGCTGCCTTTGGTACTCCTCAGGTTACCGAAGACCGCATTGCCTCGGCACTGACCCAGTTTCTCAGCGCCATGGTCACGGCTAACAGTAAGTTTGACCATGGGCAGGAGAATAATTTTGCCTCTTTCACCGAGCTGGAAAAAATGGGCATGAACCTTTTTCTGAGCGATCGGGCGAAGTGCTCCTCCTGCCACAGCGGCCCCAATTTCAGCGCTCCCGACGGGCCGGATGATCCTTATGGAGGGTCATCTGTAAGAGGGACGGCCAACATCGGGCTCGACCTGATTTATCAGGACAATGGCAAAGGGGAGGGCCAGTTTAAGATTCCCAGCCTGCGCAATATAGCCCTCACCGCGCCTTATATGCATGATGGCCGGTTCAATACGCTCGAAGAGGTGGTGGAACACTACAACAGCGGCATCCAGGCCCATACCAACCTGGATCCCAAATTGATCGGCCCGGACGGTAATCCTCAAAAGCTGAGGCTCGATGCTATGGAAAAAAGCGCCCTGGTGGCGTTCCTTAAAACTTTGACGGACGAACAGTTGGTCCAGGATCCGCGCTTTTCCGATCCGTTCCGACAATAGTTTCAGAGGCCTTCCAGGGCCTTCAGGCTCTTGAACGCCCGGTAATTGGTCAGGTCGTGCATGGAAGGCACCACCGAGATGTAGTTGTTTTGCAGCGCCCAGATATCTGTGTCCTCCCCTTTGTCTTCGTTGACAAAGCGGCCGGTTAGCCAGTAATACTTCTGGCCCCGGGGGTCGGTGGCTTCCATGAACTCTTCGTCCCAGCGGGCTTCGGCCTGCCGGCAGACCTTTATGCCTTTGATCTCTTCTTCCGGTAGGTTCGGGATGTTAACGTTGAGCAGGCTGCCTTCTTCCAGCCCGTTGGCCAGCACCTGTTGCATCAGTATTTTGATGAAAGGCTTTGACGGCTCGAAATTCGCATCGTGGCTGTAGTCCAACAGTGAAAATCCAATGGAGGGGATGCGTTCCAGGGAAGCCTCCATTGCTGCTGAAAGAGTGCCGGAGTATATGATGTTGATGGAAGCATTGGAGCCGTGATTGATGCCGGAGACGCATAGGTCGGGTTTGCGGTCTTTCAGGACGATGTGTTTGGCCAGTTTAACGCAGTCGACCGGGGTTCCGGAACATTCGTACGATTCGATCCCTTCAAAAACATTGGCAGGGTGAAGGCGGATAGGCGCGCTGACGGTAATGGCGTGCCCCATACCGGATTGAGGAGAATCGGGCGCCACCACTACCACTTCGCCCAGTTCACGAGCGACGCTTACCAGTGCGCGGATGCCAGGAGCCGT
This sequence comes from Lewinellaceae bacterium, assembly GCA_020636405.1. GTDB lineage: Bacteria > Bacteroidota > Bacteroidia > Chitinophagales > Saprospiraceae > JACJXW01. Next base: position 3,490,505 of record JACJXW010000004.1, read on the forward strand.
TATGCCATCATCATTGGTTACCAGAATAAGAGGCTTTTTCATGGGAGCAGTTTTGAGTGAGCGCCAAAATTAAGGAATTCTGTGCCAGGAAGGTAAAAATTCAAGCTTTCGGCCATAATTCTCCTCCAACCTGAACTTCAGCTTGGTAAGCCTGTTAATCTTTTCGATTTTTGCGAACACTCATTTCAACTATTCATGGCAACAAACGGAAAGAAAGGTGTATTACTGGTCAATTTAGGCACCCCCGACGGCCCCAACCGGAGCGCCGTTTACCGCTACCTCAAACAATTTCTGCTCGATCCCCGGGTCATCGACTACCCCTGGCTGGCGCGCAACCTGCTGGTCCGGGGCATCATCGCGCCCTTTCGCTCGGGCAGCTCTTCCAAACTCTATAAAATGCTGTGGACGGAGGAAGGTTCTCCCCTGAAAGTGTACGGGGAAAAAGTGGCGGAAGGCGTGCAGGAAATACTGGGCGGAGAATATGTGGTGGAGCTGGCCATGCGCTATCAGAACCCTTCCATCGAATCAGCAATAAAAAACTTGCTGCGCATGCAGGTGTCTGAGATCATTGTCTTTCCCCTGTTCCCGCAGTATGCTTCCGCTACCACCGGTTCCGTGCACGAAGAGGTGATGCGCATCCTTTCCCGTCAGGATACGATCCCGAATGTGAAGCTGGTCAATTCCTATTTCGACAACGAATCCATGATCGACATCTTTGCCGACAACGCCCGGCAGTTCAGCCTGGATTCCTATGACCACATCATCTTCAGCTACCACGGCCTCCCCCAGCGGCAGCTTCGGAAGGGTGACTTTACAGGCAGCCACTGTCTGGAAAAGGAAAATTGTTGCCAGTCCTTATGCCTTTCCAACCAGTTTTGTTACTCCGCCCAGTGCCATGCTACTACCCGCGCCATTGCCGAAAAACTGGAGTTGCGGCCGGAGCAATTTACCACCTCTTTCCAGAGCCGCCTCGGGCCGGAAGCCTGGGCGCAACCCTATACTATAAAGACGATCGAGAAACTGGCCGAACAGGGCGCCAAACGCCTGTTGGTCTTCAGCCCTGCCTTCGTAGCCGACTGCCTGGAGACGATCATCGAGATCGGCACCGAATACCAGGAGGAATTTGAAGAGATGGGCGGCGAAAAGGTTGACCTGGTACCCAGCCTCAACGATGACCCGCGCTGGATCAAAGCAGTGGCGGAAATGGTGGCGGAGTGGGGATAGGTTTGAGAACCTTACCTAAGCGCTGCTGGTAAGGTTCTCAAACCGCCCCTCCGGTTTCTCAGAGCTAGTCCACCCGCCCGCGTTCTTCCTCTGAACCGGTAGCCCGCTGACGGGCGCCTTCCAGCTTCTTGTTGCCAAAATTTCGGGAATAGGACAGTTTGAAAGTGCGCTGGCTGAAGTCAGCTTCAAATCTGGATACGAGATTATATTCGGGGAAATTGCTTTCGCCGCGCCATTTCAGGGAGTTCAGTACATCGTCTATACCAAAGCGGAGCGTACCGGCGGAACCTTTGAATTTTTTCTGAATTCCGATATTCAATGCGCCCATCGGCAGAAATTCAGCGGCGCCGAAAAGCCCCTTTGTCTGATAAAAACCTACCAGTTCGGCACTGAAATCTTTAGGAAGGGTAAACATGTTAATCCAGGTTACCCGGAGGTTCTTCGTGCTAATCTGCACCGGGATACCATTTAAATAAGTATTCACCTCCTGCCAGGAACCGATGAGGTTATTTTGCATTTTCCACCAATCCGTTACCTTTATGGGGAAAGCAGTAGTGAAAGAAACCGTTTTGCGGTTCTTCATGTTTTCGGCCGAGATGAGTTGCTGGTTGGTGCCTTCGATAATCCGGGACTGGAAACGGGCGATGGCGCTGTCCTCAACTGCATACTGTATGGAAAACAGGGCCGTTTTGAAACGGTAATCCAACTTCACGTTATTGGAAATGGAAGGTTGCAGGGCGGCGTTTCCGGAAAAGAAAGTATAGGGGTCCACGAAAATTACAAAAGGCGCCATATCCTTGAAGGTGGGCCGGGTAATGCGGCGGCTGTAAGAGGCATTCACCGAATTCTGATCATTAAATGTCCTGGACAGGAATACGCTGGGAAAGAAATTCCCGTACTGCCGGTCCACGATATTGGCCTGTTCCACCGTACCGAGGTTGGAAGTGGTGTATTCGTAGCGCAGGCCGAGTTTCAGGTCCGACTTGTCATCCAGTTTGAGGTCCAGTGCCGAGTAGGCTGCTCCGATACTTTCTTCAAGCTTGTATTGGGCGGTCAGGCTGGGGTCGTTAAAGGAGACGCCGTTCTCGATCCGGGAAACGGTTACATCGTTGTCAAAATGGGAAAGGGTGGCTTTCAGCCCGGCCTCTATTTTCAGCTTTTCGGAAAACCTTTTGCTGTAATCCAGTTTACCCACACCTACTTCAAGGGGGGTGGATTTGCCGCTAAAGGTTTGTTCCCCGAACAGGAAGGCGCCCGTTCCGTCCGAATAGGTAATGAAGTAGTTGGTGGGGTTTACGTTATCGTAAAGGAGGTAGTCGGCGTCGAAAGACAGGCTTTCGCCCTTTCGGATCCTGTGCTGGAGGTTCAGGTTGCCGCCGAAGTGTTTCCAATGGTTGATCTCATCGTTGGCGATGGACAGCAATGTATCCGGTATATTATTTCTGGAAATAGTGGAATTGTTCAGAGCGTCCATGCTCCAACGGTTGTCATAGCCGGAAAGGAGTACGCCCACGATGGTTTTGGAGCTCAGGTTCCAGTCGAACCCAAGCCTGGCATTGTGATTCCGTTGAATAGGGTCGCGTACACTGCGGGTATCGGTTCCGACCGTTTCCCCGTTCAGGATTACTTCACGGCCAAAAGTAAAGACCTGTTCCTGCGCTTGCCGGTTGAAAGAGTAATCGCCGTACAGGTTGAGGTTTTTCTGGCGATAGTTGAAATTGATGCCGGAAGAAGCCGTGGTGCCCCTGCCATAGCCCCCGGATAGGGTGTATGAGCCATTCAGCCCGTTGTCGTTCGATTGCTTCAGTACGATATTGATGAAGCCGGCATTGCCTTCGGCGTCGAAATCAGCGGGTGGCGTGGTGATCAGTTCAATACTCTCGATGTTGCTGGAAGGCATTCCCTGTAACATCTGCACTACAGCTTCAAGAGGCATGCGGTTGATCTTGCCGTTGATCATCACCACCACCCCGTCCTTGCCGGCTATGGAGATGCTGTTGTTCTGGCGGTTGACGACGACCCCCGGCGAACGCTCCAGGACTTCCAAGGCGGAGCTGCCGGCGGAGGTTATACTGTTTTGCACGTTGATCACCAGGCGGTCGATCTTTTGTTCGAAAAGTGGCTTTTTCGCTACTACTTCAACGGCTTCCAGTTCTCTAATATCTTCCAGCAAGGTGATGGCGTCCAATTTTATTTTGCCCCCTTCTTTCTTCAATTGGAAGGGCATGGAGTAGTATTCCAGATAACCGACCATACTGGCCATCACCAGATAATTGCCGGAGGCTACGTTTTTCATTAGGTAACTGCCGTTCTCTTCGGATACCTCGCCTTTTATCAGTGAACTGTCTGCGGCGGAAAGCAGGAGTACGTTTGCAAAGGAAAGGGGCTGCCCGTTCTCTGTTTGGATCATGCCGGTAACCTGAGATTGGGCTTGCACGGCAGGAGCGCCAAACAAAACGAAGGCCATTATACCCAACAGGGGCCTGATGCATATTTTCATCGCAATATAGGTTTTAGTGTAGTTTGTAGTGTCGTTTGTATTTGTAACAGCACAAATTAAAGGGGAATTCAATTAGAAGGCCAGCACATATTTTACAAATGACAGGACGTATTTTTCATTTCAGGCATTTTAGTCCGATATGCAGGGGAATATTCCCGTTTTATGTCCAATAATATCTTGCTCTATGGACAATTCCGCCGCCACACTGATACTCATACTCAACAACACGGATACGCTAATACCTCCCCACCAAATTTCCCTATCTTACCTCCATGAACCGCTTAGACATCTGGCATCGCGCCGGCAGATCCTTCAACTGGAACGGCCACCGCATCTTTTACCGCGAATCGGGCAGGGGAGAGGCCTTACTCCTTCTGCACGGATTCCCTACGGCTTCCTGGGACTGGCACAAAGTATGGCCTACTCTGGAAGGACGCTTTCATCTTATCGCTCCGGATTTTCTGGGGTTTGGTTTTTCCGACAAACCCCGTCGATACGATTACACCATCGCCCACCAGGCCGATATGGTGGAGGAACTTGTGGGCTGCCTGGGTATTCGAAGTTTTCACATTCTTGCCCATGATTTCGGAGATACGGTGGCGCAGGAACTGCTTGCCCGCCACAATGGGAAGGAGGGCGCCTTCGGACAAGGACTTGCTGTTGAAACGCTTTGTCTGCTCAACGGCGGCCTGTTCCCGGAGGCCCATTCGCCCCGCCTGGTACAACACCTGATGGCTTCGCCCATTGGGGGGATTCTGGCGCCTTTTTTATCTAAACGGACGCTGGCGCGGAATTTCAAGGCTATCTTCGGGCCGGACACCCCGCCGACGCCACAAGAGATCGACGAGTTCTGGGAGACGATCACTTTCAACAGAGGCAAAGGGGTGATGCACCTGCTCATCCGCTACATGGCCGAGCGCCGGGCCTTTCGCAGCCGCTGGGTGGGCGCCCTGGAGCAGGCTGCCATCCCCGTTCGCCTGATCGATGGGGCGGCCGATCCTATCTCCGGACGGCATCTGGCCGAACATTACCAGCAATTGATCCCTGATCCGGATGTCGTTTTCCTGGAGGGTATCGGGCATTACCCCCAGACGGAGGCCCCGGAGCTGGTGCTGAAGCATTTTCTGGAGTTTTTAGAAGCTGTCTGAAAAATGGCCCGAAATTTTTAATTTTACACAAATTTTAAAACCTGCGCCTTGGAATTCGACCATATAATCAAGGATCTCAAAAACAAACAATACCGGCCCATCTATTTCCTGCACGGGGAGGAATCCTACTTCATTGATGAGATTGCCCATTACATCGAGAAGAACGTGCTGTCTGAATCGGAGCGGGCGTTTAATCAAACCATCTTTTACGGAAAAGACGTAAACCATATGGATATCGTGGATACCGCCCGCCGATATCCGATGATGTCTTCTCACCAGGTGGTCCTCCTGAAAGAGGCGCAGGACATGAAGAGCCTCGGTGAGCTTCTATCCTATGTGGAAAGGCCGATGGAGAGCACCATCCTGGTGATCTGCCACAAGCACAAGCGCTTCAACTTTAATTCTAAATTCGGCAAGGCACTCAAGAAAGATGCTGTGGTTTTTGAATCCAAACCGCTGTACGACAATCAAGTGCCTGCCTGGATCAGTGCCTTCCTCAAAAAAAAGAAGCTTAGCATAACTCCCAAAGCGGCCGAGCTGATTGCCGATTACCTGGGCTCAGACCTATCCAAAGTGGCTAATGAACTCGATAAACTAGCCATCAACCTGCCGCCGGGCACAGAAGTTAACGATCAGCACATCGAAGCCAACATCGGGATCAGCAAGGACTATAACATCTTTGAACTGCAACGCGCCCTTGGGCAGCGCGACGTGCTGAAAGCCAACCGCATCATCAACTACTTCGCCGCCAACCCGAAGAAAAACCCCATGCCGGTCCTCATCGGCGCTCTGTATGGCTATTTCAGTAAAGTGTATGTTTACCACGCCGCCAAAAACTTGCCGGAAAAGGAATTATTGAGTACCTTGCAACTGCGATCCAATTACTTTTTGAAAGAATACCGGGCTTCCGCCCGCAATTTTCCCCCCGCCCAGGCCGAAAAGGCCATAACCCTTCTGAAAGAATACGACCTGAAGTCCAAAGGCGTCGGTTATAACAGTACCGGCAAGCCCGAGGGCGAACTGATGAAAGAGCTGGTTTGGCGCTTGTTGCATTGACGTTTGGATGTTCTGACGTTTGGGCGTTTGGGCGTTCTGACGTTTGGGCGTTTGGATGTTCTGACGTTTGGGCGTTTGGATGTTCTGACGTTTGGGGCCGTGTTCTCACGTCCAAACATCCATACGCCCAAACTCTCCCGGCAACTCCTCCCTATCTCCCCGGATAAGTTTATTATTATCAAAACCAAATAAAATATGATCATAAGGATTGTTTGGCTGATGGCCATATTGCTGTATGTCATTCAGCTCCGTGCCCAGTTCGCCGTCACGGGGGCAGACACGCCTGCCTTTGGCCCTCAGGAACTGATCGAGGAGGTTTGCCTGGGAGAAGGCATTCAGGTGCTGGATATACAATACAGCGGAGTACCTGCGGCGGTAGGGCGCTTCTCCGGAGGGGACAACATCATCGGGCTGGAAGAAGGCTTCCTGATGACCACTGGCTTTGCCGCTACCGCCTCCGGTGGCGCCGGATCCGACCTGCCCAGTTGGTGGGAAGCCAACATCCCCAACGGAAGCATGGCCTCCCATCCCGACTTGTCGGGCCTGGCCAATGACGAGATCTTCGACGTGGCGGTGTACACCATACGGTTCATTCCTACCGGTGATTCCATCATGTTCCGGTACGTCTTTGCCTCCGACGAATATCCGACCTTTGTTTGCAGCAAATTCAACGATGTTTTTGGATTCTTTCTGACCGGGCCGGATCAGGATGGCAATACCACCACCATTAATATTGCAAAGGTGCCAGGAACGGACCTGCCGGTTTCCATCAACAGCGTCAACAACGGCAATCCTGGAGAACACCCGCTGTCCAACCTGTCCTTTTGCGACGGCGAAAATGGCTCTCTCGATAATGCGGCCCTGTTCAATGCCACCCATCCCAATTCAGCGCCGGTTTACAACGGCTACACGGATGTTTTTGTCGCCAGGGCAGCAGTTACGCCCTGCCAGGAATACACCATGGCTCTGGTACTGGCCGATATCGGGGATGCCCTCTGGGACTCCGGGCTGTTCTTTGAAGCCAAAAGTTTCTGTTCCTTTGCCGGCGGTGGCCATGCCAGCGAGGAAGTGACCATTGTGGAATCCTGTTCCCCGGGTTTGCTGGAGGTTGCTCTCGACAATTTCCCGGATGATGATTTCCCGCTTACTTATACGATTACAGGCACGGCGGAAGCCGGAGTGGATTATGTTTTTCCCGGGCTGTCTGATGGAGGGCAGGTCGAAGGGCCGGCCGGGAGCTGGCTGCTGGAATTGCAGGCAGAAGACGACGGCTTGGCAGAGGGGATAGAAACGATCGAGATCCGTCTTCAGGGCGCCACCTGCTCGGAGAAAACGGTCACCATCCGGCTGGTTGACCCCTTGCGGATCGAAGGGCCTCCCAGTGCCCTTTGTACCTCGGGCCCGGTGACTTTGACCGTAGTGGGCGATTCGGCGGCACTGGCCGATTATCCGCTGATCTGGAATACCGGGCAGGAAGGGGCTTCCATACAGGTAGTACCACAGGAGACCACCGAATACGTACTCGATTATGGTGGATATTCCTATTCCTGTCGCGTACCGTTCACTGTTGAAGTCGCAAATCCGGAAGTTGAGCTCAATCTGGAATTGTGCTCTAATGACGAAGGTGTGCTGGTCAATGGAACCCGATATGATTTTTTCAATCCGGCCGGTGTAGAAGTACTGGAAGGAGGCAGTGCTTTCGGTTGTGATTCTACGGTTTACATCAACATCACGCCAAAGGCTTCCTCCTACCTGCAATCCGGTATTTGTGCGGGACAGGGCATGACCGTAAACGGTACGCTTTATGATGCCGGCAACCCGTCCGGCATGGAAGTGATCGTTGGCGGCGCCCAGGACGGCTGCGACTCGGTAGTGTACATTAACCTGTCGGTTTATCCGCAACAGAGTTCCAGCCTGGAAGCCACCGTCAATGAAGGAGAAAGTTATGTCCTGGGAGGGCAGTCTTTCACCGCTAATGGGAGTTACGAGTTGGTGTTCTCCGATCAGAATGGTTGCGACAGCCTGGTGTTCCTTCAGTTGAATATAAAGACGCAAACCACCATACTGACGGATTCGATCGCCGTAGGCCAGGTGGAAAGCCTCTGCCTGGACACCTCTATTTTCCAGTCGATAGGCAGCTTTTTCAATGCCTGCCCGCAGCCGGATGCCGGCACGGAATGGATACTGCAGGACAATGTCGCCTGCCTGGAATACGCGGGCCTGGCACCGGGGGTGGATACGGCCTGTATTGCTGTCTGTGATGGGGCGGCTTTTTGCGATACCACGATCCTCATCGTCAGTGTGTTTGACAATTTGCTGGCGGCTCTAGACGATTATGATACTACCTTTTACAATGCGGCGGCCTCCATTGATGTGTTGGCCAACGACTGGATCAGCGCAACGGTGGTAGACACGCAGTATATCGTCACCGCTCCGGTAAACGGAATAGCTTCCGTCAACCCGGATGGAAGTATTGCCTACACGCCTCAGCTCTCCGATTGCCTGGAGGAGGACGCCTTCACCTATGCCATCTGTAACAGCGTGGGGTGCGATACCGCTACGGTATACCTTTATCTGAACGGGGTGGCGGGCGCCTGCGATGCCGTATGGCCGGGCGATGTGAACAACGACGGTAAGGTCAACCAGGTAGACCACTGGGCCATTGGGCTGGGCTATGGCCTCACCGGCCCGGTGCGCCCCAACGCCAGCAATGCCTGGCAGGCGCAACCCATGATCGACTGGAACGGCAGCCTGTATTTCATTTACACCTTTAATCGAAAATTCGCGGACAGCAACGGGGACGGGGAGATCAACTCCGGAGATACCTACGCCATTTATTCCAACTGGGGGTTATCTCACCCGTTGAGGCCGGAAGGGTTCGATTACCCGGACAGGCCCATTTCTGTCTTATTGGAACAGGAAATCCAGGCTTCCGAATATACGGAGATAAGCCTGCACCTGGGCGAAAGCACCTGGCCTCTGCCCGATGCCTACGGGTTGGCCTTTGAGGCCTATTTCGACCCCTCGCGGGTGGCTGATGTTCAGTTTTCCACAACCGGTAGTTGGCTGGGCACCGCCGGGGAGGACATGATGGAGCTCACCAAGGTGTTTCCATCCATTGGAAAGGTGCAGGTTTCCCTGGTGCGTACCGACCATCTCCCGCAGCCGGGTTCCGGCAGGGTAGGCACTCTGCGCCTGTTGTGCCCTGGTGGCGATTGTGGCGAGTGCACTGTCCGCAACATTCAGTTCCTGCAATCCGATGGCCATGCCTTTGATGTAGAAGGTGAATTTACCTGGCAGGCAGAGAGCCTGAGTTCAGTGAACAGCCGATTGGAAAGGCAGGTGCAGTTGTTTCCAAACCCGGTACGGGAAATCCTCCAGGTTGGGCTTCCTGGCGCCGGTTCCGCCAGCCTGGTGGGTGTGAACGGACAACAGGCATGGGAAGGAGCCTTGAAGCAGGGATGGAATGAAGTCTTTGTAAAAGACTTAAGGCCAGGGGTTTACATTTTGAGGATTCAATTGCAAAAAGGTACGGTGGCTAAAAAAGTTATCGTTTTATCTGATAAAAATTAGACATTTTCAAAAAAGGGTTTGCTTTTTTGAAAGTAATCCCTTTATCTTTGACGCGATCAAAATCAAAAAAATGTCAAACGTTCAGCTTTCAAACAACTGGTGGTGGTGGCACAGTCATTCGGAGTCCCGGGTGAGGTGACGCGCCTTTGTTTGAACTGAATTCAAATCCATACAAAAGCGGCTTGTCGAATCACTCGGCAAGCCGCTTTTCATTTGTATCGGCCGCATTCATTGTGGCCCATAATCAAAACAGGTGAGGCAGGCTTACTCTCACCTTCGCCTCGAACTTGATTAAAAAAAATGACCCACTAAAATGGAAATCAAGACTGAAAAAAAGATCAGCATCCGTACGAATGTCCACCGATACCTGGCCGATACAGTTACTCCCGTGACCCTCTTTCTCAAGGCGAGGGACCATTTTACGGAGCCTGTTTTGTTGGAAAACAACGACTTCAGGAGCAAGGAAGACTGTTATTCCTTCCTTGGCTTTGATGTGATCGGCAGTTTCCAGGTGCAACAGGGGTACATCCGCGAGGATTTCCCGGGGGAAGCTCCCCGGGAGTACGAGGTAGAGGATGTGCAGGCCGTTCCCAATGCCATGCAGGCATTCCTTCAGCGTTTCGATGTTCATTACGAGGCTCCTTATTCGGGGTTCAACGGGCTGATCGGTTACACCGGCTTTGATGGGGTACAGTATTTCGATACACTGGAATTCGACCCGAAAAAGCGCAAATTCGACCTGCCGGACCTGCGGTATAATCTATACCGCTTTATTTTGGCCATCAACCACTTCCGGGATGAACTTTACGTCCTGGAGAATCAGCCCCAAGGGGAAGACTCCCGCCTGGAGGAGGTGGAGCGGCTCATTCGCAGCCAGAAGTTTTCGACTCATGCGTTTTGCCTGCACGGAGAAGAAACCAGTAACCTGACCGATGAACAGTTCAAGGAGCTGGTCACTATAGGCAAACACCATTGTCATAGGGGAGATGTATTCCAAATCGTTTTTAGCCGGCAGTTTTCCCAGCGGTTTACCGGCGATGATTTTACGGTATACCGGGCGCTGCGGTCCATCAACCCCTCGCCCTACCTTTTCTATGCCGATTATGGCAGTTACCGGATCTTTGGTTCGTCTCCTGAAACCCAGATGGCGGTGCGCAACGGTGTGGCCGTTGTCAATCCCATTGCCGGCACTTACCGCCGTACCGGCGATGACATTGAGGATGCTCAAAAGGCGCTGGAGTTGTCGGAAGACCCCAAAGAGAACGCCGAGCACATCATGTTGGTGGACCTTGCCCGCAATGACCTGGGGCGCCACGCCGTCAACGTTCAGGTCAAGGAACTAAAAGACATACAGTATTTCAGCCACGTGATCCACCTGGTCTCAAAGGTGGTGGGAGAACTGGAGCCGACAACCAATCCGATGCAGGTTTTTGGGGATACCTTCCCGGCTGGCACGCTCTCGGGAGCCCCTAAATACAAAGCGATCGAACTGATCAATCAATACGAGAACCAGAACCGCAGTTTTTACGGTGGGGCCCTCGGATACATCAACTTCAATGGCGAAATGAATAAGGCCATCGTCATCCGGTCTTTCCTCAGCCAGGACAATACCCTCTATTACCAGGCGGGAGCGGGCATCGTAGCTGCCAGCGTGGAAGAAAAGGAACTACAGGAAGTCAACAACAAATTGGGCGCCCTGAAGAAAGCGTTGGTGGAAGCCGAAAAGCTCTGATAACCATTATTCACCCATTCACTCAATCACTCAATCACATGAAGATCCTAGTCCTCGATAATTACGATTCCTTTACCTTCAACCTGGTGCAGTACATTCAGGAAATACTGGGGCAGAAGGTAGATGTACGCCGCAACGATGCCATTGCTCTGGATGCGGTTGCCGGTTACAACGCCATTATCCTTTCTCCAGGCCCGGGATTGCCTTCGGAAGCCGGTATCATGCCGGAGCTCATTCGCCGCTATGCTGCCGAGAAAGCCATCCTGGGTGTTTGCCTGGGCCATCAGGCTATCGGTGAGGCGTTCGGCGCAGAGTTGGAGAACCTCACTCAGGTATATCACGGTGTAGAAACTCCCATAACTGTTACCATGCCGGATGAACCCCTTTTTATGAATATCCCGGAGCAATTCCAGGCCGGCCGCTACCATTCCTGGGTTGTTCGCCGCGATAGCCTGCCGGAAAGCCTTCAGGCGACAGCAGTGGACAGCAAGGGCGTGATAATGGCTATGCGCCACCGGGAGTACAACGTTCGTGGCGTGCAGTTCCATCCCGAGTCGATCATGACGGAATTCGGACGGAAAATGCTGGAGAACTTTTTTGTCTATTGCGTGCCCGGAACCGCTTTAGCCGCCCAGGGCTCGATGGCGGAAGGTTCGCCCATAATCCTGAAACCATGAACCACCTAACCATTGAACTATGAAACAGATCCTTTCCCGCTTATATGAACACGAACGGCTCAGCCGGGAAGAAGCCAGGGAGGTGCTGCTCAACATTTCCCGCGGCCAATACAACCACATGCAGGTAGCCAGTTTCATTACCGTTTACCAAATGCGTTCCGTTTCCATTCAGGAGTTACAGGGGTTTCGGGATGCCTTGCTGGAGCTTTGTATCCCTGTGAATTTAAATGGAACGGAGGCTATTGATATTGTCGGTACCGGTGGCGATAGTAAAAACACCTTTAATGTCTCGACGCTTTCTTCGGTGGTGGTAGCCGGAGCGGGCTATAAAGTGGCCAAACACGGCAGTTATGGCGTCAGTTCGGCCGTAGGGTCTTCGAATGTGTTGATGGCCCTGGGGTATGAGTTTACCAACGACCAGGAACAATTGAAGCGCCAGCTCGACCGTTCCAATATCTGTTTTCTGCATGCACCTCTTTTCCACCCGGCGATGAAGGAGGTTGTACCTGTACGTAAGCAGTTGGGCGTCAAGACGTTTTTCAATATGTTGGGCCCGCTGGTGAATCCGGCACAGCCCAGCCACCAGCTTTTTGGTACCTTTAGCCTGGAGTTGGCCCGTATGTATCAGTACATCATGCAGGAAACTGGCCGCCGGTATGCTATCGTTTATTCGCTTGACGGTTATGATGAGGTTTCTCTTACCGGGCCTTTCAAGTTGCGGACCAATGAACGGGACGTTATTCTGACACCGGGCGACCTGGGCAAGCCCCAGCTGACTCAGGCGGATCTCTACGGGGGTGAAACGGAGGAAGAGGCGGCTGCCATTTTCCGAAACGTGCTCAACAACGAAGGCAGCCCCGCGCAATTTGAGGTCGTAACCGCTAATGCTGGCCTGGCTATCCACTGCCTGAAGCCTGGAAGTTCACTGGAAGATTGTATCGAAGAAGCCAAAGAGAGCTTGCGCAGCAAGCGAGCCCTGCAGGCATTCCAAAACCTCGTAAACTGAAAGCCATGAATATTCTGGAGAAGATCATTGCTCATAAGCACAAGGAGGTAGCAGAACGAAAAGGGCTCTACCCGCCCCGGCTGCTGGAGCAAAGCATTTACTTTGAAACACCGGCGGTTTCCCTGAAGAGATACCTGCTTCGGAAGGACAAGTCGGGCATCATCGCAGAGTTCAAACGCCGCTCTCCCTCCAAAGGAGATATCAACCCTTATGCCTCGGTAGAGCGCGTCTCTATCGGTTATATGCAGGCCGGCGCATCCGCATTGTCCATTCTGACCGACAGTACATTCTTTGGAGGTAAGAACGAAGACCTGACCGAGGCCCGCCGGTTCAATTTTTGCCCCATTCTGCGCAAGGAATTCATCATTGACGAATATCAACTGATTGAGGCCAAATCCATCGGAGCAGATGCCGTCCTGCTCATCGCGGAGTGCCTGGATCAGAAACAGTTGGCCCAACTGGCCGGAACCGCCAAAGGGCTTGGGCTTGAAGTACTGATGGAGATCCACAGCAAACAGCAACTGGATAAGTACACCTCTGATGTTGATGCCATTGGGGTTAACAACCGGAACCTGGAGACTTTCGAGGTCAGTATAGCCGCTTCGCTCGAACTGGCTGCAGCACTGCCCGCCGAAGCCGTCAAAGTGTCGGAAAGCGGGCTCGACGACCCCCAGGCCATCGTAGAACTCCGCCGGTCGGGTTATCAGGGCTTCCTCATTGGAGAATATTTCATGAAGCAGGCGGACCCCGGAAAAGCATGCCGGGAGTTCATCCGGCAGGTAAAACATTTTGAGGATCTGCTGCACAATGCCATCGCCTGAAAATAACAAACCTATGAAAATAAAAGTATGCGGTATGCGGGAGCCTGAAAACATCAAAGCCCTGGCGGCACTGCCGGTGGATATGGTGGGCTTCATCTTCTATGCGCGTTCGCCGCGTTTTGCCGAAGGTAAATTGGCAAAATGGCTGGCAAAAGAAGGGGCGGTGCTGGAAGGCAAAAAACGCGTCGGGGTGTTCGTCAATGCCGAGGTGGAGGATGTGCTCAACCATGTACACGATTTCGAACTTGATTTTGTACAGCTTCACGGCAACGAAAGCCCCGAGTACTGCCAGTTGCTGCGCAATCTGTGGGAAACGACCTCCATGCGGAAGGCAAAGCTGATCAAAGCCTTTCCTGTCGATGAGGATTTTGATTTTGAGGTGGTTTCTCCATACACCGCTCATTGTGCCTATTTTCTGTTCGATACCAAGGGTAAGGAATTCGGAGGTACTGGGCAGCAGTTCGATTGGAGCCTTATGGGCGGTTATCGGGGCGTTACGCCCTTCCTGCTGAGCGGCGGAATAGGCCCGGATGCCGTGGACGCGCTTTTGGCTTTCCGGCATCCTCAGTTGTACGGAATAGACATCAACAGCCGGTTTGAAGTGAAACCCGGGCTGAAGGACATGGAAAAGATCGCCCAATTTATTACTGCTTTAAAACAACCGACAACATGATAGCCATTAATGACAAAGGGTACTATGGAGAGTTCGGCGGGGCCTACATTCCCGAGATGCTACACCCCAATATAGAGGAACTACGCCGGCAATACGTTCAGGTAATGGAGGAGCCGGAATTTCAGCGGGAGTTTCGCATGCTGCTCAAGGACTATGTCGGCCGCCCTTCGCCACTTTACCTGGCAGAGCGCCTTTCTGAGCATTATAAGGTTACTATCTACCTGAAAAGGGAAGACCTCAACCACACCGGCGCCCACAAGATCAACAACACCGTGGGACAGATCCTTATGGCTAAGCGGCTGGGTAAAACGCGTATTATTGCCGAAACGGGCGCCGGCCAGCACGGCGTGGCTACTGCTACGGTTTGTGCACTGATGGGAATACAGTGCATCGTTTATATGGGAGCAGTAGACATCAAAAGGCAAGCGCCCAACGTCTCCCGTATGCGCATGCTGGGCGCCGAGGTACGCCCGGCTACCAGCGGGAGCCAAACCTTGAAAGACGCAACCAATGAGGCTATCCGCGACTGGATCAATAACCCTGAGGATACCCACTATATCATCGGTTCCGTAGTGGGCCCCCACCCGTATCCGGATATGGTTGCACGCTTCCAGTCGGTCATCAGTGAGGAAATGAAGTTGCAGTTGGAACAACACACCGGCCGTGAAAACCCCAACGCCATCATCGCCTGTGTAGGCGGCGGAAGCAATGCTGCCGGCGCTTATTACCACTACCTCAATGAAACGGATGTGCGCCTGATTGCCGTCGAGGCCGCCGGCCACGGTATCCACAGCGGCGAATCGGCCGCCACCAGCGTGCTGGGCACCAAAGGCATCATACACGGCAGCCGCACCCTGCTCATGCAAACTCCGGATGGGCAGATCATCGAACCGTATTCTCTGTCCGCCGGCCTGGATTATCCTGGCATCGGGCCGCTGCACGCTCACCTGATCGCCAGTGGCCGGGCCGAGGCTATAAGTATAACTGACGAGGAGGCTCTGGCGTCTGCCTATTTCCTTTCCCGGAGGGAAGGCATCATTCCTGCTCTGGAAACGGCCCATGCTTTTGCGGCTCTGGACAAGATGCAGTATCAACCGGAGGATGTCATCGTCGTCTGTTTATCCGGCAGGGGGGATAAAGACCTGGACACCTACATTCACCATTTTGACCGATTTCAAAAACAAACGTCATGAACAGGCTCGATAAACTTTTTGCTGCAAAGCAACGGGATATCCTGAACATCTACTTCACCGCCGGCTATCCCAATCTGGATGACACAGGGAAGATCATTCGTGCATTGGACAGGTCCGGCGCCGACCTCATCGAGCTTGGTATGCCCTATTCCGACCCGTTGGCAGACGGGCCGACTATTCAGCAGAGTGGACAGGTTGCCCTGAAGAACGGTATGACATTGCCACTGCTCTTTGAGCAGGTCAGAGCGGTGAGAAAAGATACGGATATTCCCCTGATCCTGATGGGCTACTTCAACCAGGTGATGCAATACGGAGAACAGCGTTTCATTGATAAGTGCGTAGAAGTGGGTATTGACGGCCTCATACTGCCCGACCTGCCTTTGTATGAGTACGAACAGTTCTTCAAAACCATGGTCGAGCAGGCCGGACTGGGCATCAGTTTCCTCATCACTCCGCAGACTTCGGAAGAACGCATCAAAAAAGTGGATGAACTCAGCCGCGGCTTCATCTATATGGTCGCCAATTCTTCCATTACCGGAGCGAAAGGGGACATTACGGAAAAACAACTGGGGTACTTTGAACGGGTTAACCGTTTGCAGCTGAAAAAACCCCGCCTCATCGGATTTGGTATATCCAGCCACGAAACATTTACCACTGCCTGCCGCTATGCCAACGGCGCTATTATCGGCAGCGCCTTCATCCGAGCCCTGGCAAACACGGAGGAAGTAGAGCGCGCTACCTCAGAATTCGTACGCTCGATCCGAGGTGTTGAAGTATCTGCATAAAAAATCAAGCCTGAAATAATGATCATCCAATTAGACAAAAATATCACCGGAAGCCAGCTCAGGAAGCTGAAAGAAAGTTTGAAGGAGATACAGTATAAGGCCACCCACGTTTCAACGCAGTACTCCGACTATATTATCGGGGTTGGGAAGAAAGAGGTCGATATCCGCGCCATTGGTACGCTGCCAGGGATAAAAGACATCCATCGGGTCAGCGACGACTACAAGTTGGTGTCTAAAAAGTGGCGGGTGGAAGATACCATCATCAAACTGAACGAAGACATCAAGATCGGCACCGGCCATTTTGCCCTGATGGCTGGGCCTTGTTCCATCGAATCGGAGGCTCAGATCGAGAAAACCATTGCTCATCTGGCCAGCACCGGCGTTCGCATCATGCGGGGCGGGGTATACAAACCCCGCAGTTCCCCCTATTCTTTTCGGGGGCTGGGTATAGACGGCCTGAAACTTTGGTACGAGAAGGCTCATGCCGCCGGCATCAAGATCATCACCGAGGTGATGATGGTAGAGCAGATCGAGGCTATGGCCGACTATGTGGACATCTTTCAGGTAGGCGCCCGCAACTCTCAGAATTTCAACCTCCTGGATGCTCTTGGAGAGGTGGACAAGCCGGTCCTCCTCAAAAGAGGGATCTCCGGTACCATCGACGAGCTATTGCAGGCTGCCGAATACATATTTTCCAATGGCAATGAGCGCATCATGCTTTGCGAGCGCGGTATTCGGACCTATGAAACCGCTTACCGCAACACCATGGATATCAACGCCATCGCCATGCTCAAGGAGAAGGCCCACCTTCCGGTCATTGCCGACCCTTCACATGGTATTGGCCTGCGGCGTTTCGTGGGCCCGGTAGCCCTGGCCGCCGTCATGGCGGGTGCCGACGGCGTCATCCTGGAAGTCCACGAACAGCCCGAGAAGGCCTTCTCCGATGGCCAGCAGACGCTGAGCTTTCCGGAGGCGGAACGGCTGTATAAGCAGCTGAGGCAGGCGTTTGAACTGAGGGAAACTTTTTAAAGCCACACGAGTAAGGGTAAAAGGCTTTTTTGTGAATATTTAGCCGATCGCTCCTTCCACGTCCGCAATAATATCCTCAATATCCTCAATACCGGTAGAAATGCGCACCAGTCCGTCCGTAATGCCGTACTGCCGGCGTACTTCCTGTGGCACGCTGATGTGCGACATGGAGGCCGGGTGCAGGACGAGCGTATCCACGTCGCCGAGGGTGGGGGTGAGGGTACAGAATTTCAGGCGGTTCATGAATTGTTTGCCCGCTTCCAGGCCGCCC
This sequence comes from Lewinellaceae bacterium, assembly GCA_020636405.1. Lineage (GTDB taxonomy): Bacteria > Bacteroidota > Bacteroidia > Chitinophagales > Saprospiraceae > JACJXW01. Next base: position 3,508,193 of record JACJXW010000004.1, read on the forward strand.
TTCAATTCGAAGCTCAGCATGCCGCCGAAATCTTTCATCTGCCGTTTGGCGGTAGCATGGCTGGGGTGAGCAGGCAGGCCGGGGTAGTTCACCCGTTCGACTTTAGGATGTTGGTCCAGCCACTGAGCCAGGTGGCGGGCATTCCGGCAATGTCGTTCCATCCGGATCTCCAGTGTTTTGAGCCCGTTGTGGATCAGCCAGGCGTCCCAGGAGTTGCAGTTGGTACCCAGTAGTTTGAGTTTGGGCAGGACAGCTTCCTGCATCAGGCCTTTGTCTTTTCCGACGATGGCACCGGCGGTGGAATTCCCGTGGCCGTTGAGGTATTTGGTGGTGGAATGAATTACGAAATCGGCGCCAAATTGAAAGGGTTGTTGGAGGTATGGCGTGGCGAAAGTATTGTCTGCAACCACAATACAGTTATATTTGTGTCCCAATTCAGCCAGGGCAGCCATGTCAAAGCAGTCCAGCGTAGGATTGGCGGGGGTTTCGTAGTAGAGCAGCCGGATGTCTTTATGCTCCTTCAGAAGCTGTTCCACTTGATCCAGCCGGATGAGGTTGGCGGCGTGGAAACGGATGTTCAGCGGCTGTAATACATCCCGGAAAAGAGCCGTGGTGCCGCCGTAGAGGTTGCCCTGGGTGAGTATACCGTCTCCGCTTTTGAGCAGGCCGAGCAGCAGGGTGGAGATGGCCGACATGCCGGAACTGGTGAGCAGGCCCGAAGCCTCCATCTGCAGCCCGTGTGATTCCAGCTGGGCGATCTTTTCCGCCACGGCATCGATCGTAGGGTTGCCAAAGCGGCTGTAGATGTGTCCGGGCTGATTGCCCAGGAAAACCTCCATGCCTTGTTCAATTGAATCGAAGGCAAAAGACGATGCAGCATATATGGGAAGCTGATGAGGGCGGGTGTAGCGCCGCTCTTCCGGCTCCTGTACGCAAAGGGAACCGAAACCAATTTGTTTTTTCATTGTTGCTTAAATTTGAGTAGTTTGAGATTTTCCCGATCTTCAAGACAATATCTGGAAAATCTTAGGCAGGAAAGCCGTGAAAGCATGCAAGATAATTATAACGACGAATACTTCGAATACCAGATCATCAAAGTTGACAGGAAGCAGAGCCTCATCCGGATCGATAAGTTCCTGATGGATCGCCTGGAGCGCACCTCCCGTAGCCGCATCCAGAACGCCATCAAAGCGGGCTCTATCCAGGTAGGCGGACAGGATATCAAGTCCAATTACAAGGTACATCCCGGAGACGAGATCTCTATTGTCATTCCCCGGCCTCCGGGAGAGGGAAGCCGGGTGATCCCACAGAATATCCCTCTGGACGTGCGCTACGAAGACGATGACCTGCTGGTAGTACACAAGCCTGCCGGCATGGTGGTTCATCCGGGCATCGGGCACCATCGGGGAACGCTGGTCAACGCTCTGGCCCACCACTTTGGCAAACAGAACCTACCGGTCATGGACAACAATTACCAGGACCGCCTGGGGCTGGTGCACCGGATTGATAAAAACACTTCTGGCCTGCTGGTGGTAGCGAAATCCGACTACGCTATGACGCACCTTGCCAAGCAGTTCTATTACCACACGGTAGAGCGGACCTACAACGCTTTGATCTGGGGAGAGCCGGAGGAAGAGCAGGGCACTGTGCGCGCCAGTGTAGGCCGCCATCCCCGTTTCCGCCAAAAATTCACGACGTTTCCGGAAGGAGAAGGTGGAAAATGGGCGGTGACCCACTACAAAGTGCTGGAGCGGCTGTACTATGTCAGCCTCATTCAATGCAATTTGGAAACGGGCCGCACGCACCAGATCCGCGTCCATATGGAGTCTCTGGGGCACCCGCTGTTCAATGACGAACGCTATGGGGGCGACCGCATCGTGAAAGGTACCATCTTTAGCAAATACAAGATGTTCGTGGAGAATACCTTCACCATTATGCCAAGACATGCCCTTCATGCCCGCTCTCTGGGTTTCATCCACCCTCGTACCGGCAAGGAAATGACTTTCGAATCCGACCTGCCTGCAGATTTCCAGGAAGCGTTGGATCGCTGGCGCCGCTATGTGGCAGGGAGAAAGGCAGCTACTGGGGAGTTGGATTAATCAATAGAAGAGATCGGTAATCCGTCAAAATTATGCAGAAAGAAATTGAACAGACAAGGCGTTGGCTGGAAAAAATAGTAGTTGGGCTCAACCTGTGCCCCTTTGCTCGTTTACCGTTCTCCACCGGGCGGGTCCGCTACGTATTGTACGAAGGGGCCGACATGGTGGCGTTGGCCAAATTGATGGTGCAGGAAGCACAGTACCTTAGTCATACTCCCGTGGAGGAAGTAGAAACTACCTTGCTGATACTGCCCAACGCCCTTCCGGATTTCCTGGATTATCTCGATTTCATGGACGAGGCGGAGTGGCTGATCCGCGAGAACGGGCTGGAGGGCGTCATTCAGGTGGCCTCTTTCCACCCATTGTACCAGTTTGCCGGTACAGAATCGGATGCCCCGGAGAATTATACCAACCGCTCGCCCTACCCGATGTTGCACCTGCTGCGCGAAGAAAGCATAGAACAGGCCCTGGAACATTATAAAGACCCGGAAAAGATCCCGGAGCACAATATAGAAAAAATGCGGGAATTGGGCCTCCAAGGCGTTAGAAAGCTGATGGAGGAATAGCATGGTAAAGGTTTCTAATACGAATCCTGAATAACCGTTTGGACGTGGGTACGTTTGGGTGCTTGGCCGAGTCCCGAATCCCGAATCCCGAATCCACGAATCCCGAATCCACGAATCCCGAATCCACGAATCCCGAATAGCAAAAATGACCTTACCAGAACGCATAAACGTATTGATCCGGCTGGGGGAGCATCTTCGTGGGGAAGATGAGTACCTCGATGCCCTGATGCACCGTACCAGTTTCAATAACTCCTGGTTCACGATAGAGAATCAGAAGGAAGCCGTGTCGGCGATTGCCCAAAATATGCTAAGAACGGAAAAGCTGGAAGCCTGGCTGCAGCGTTATGCAATGCCTGCAGAGACGGTACCCCAAACCGTAGGAATCGTCATGGCGGGCAATATTCCGTTGGTTGGATTTCACGACCTGCTTTGTGTTTTTGTTGCTGGGCATCGGGCTCTCGTTAAATTGTCGGACAAGGACCAGTACCTCTTGCCTTATCTTCTCCGGGTGATGGGGAGGTTTGATGAAAGAGCCGAGGCTTATTTCAATATCACGCAACAGCTAAAGGGCTTTGATGCTGTTATTGCTACCGGCAGCAACAACTCGGCACGTTACTTTGAAGCTTACTTTAAGGATTATCCTCATATCATTCGCCGCAACCGGAACGGCATCGCTGTGCTCACCGGAGAGGAGACGGAGGCGGAGCTGCTGGAGCTCGGAAAAGATATTTTCCAGTACTTCGGCCTGGGATGCCGCAACGTGTCTAAGATATACGTGCCGAGAGGCTATGATTTCGATCCCTTGCTGGAAGCCCTGCACGAGTACCGGCAGGCCGTACTGCATACCAAATACAAGAATAATTTCGACTACAATTACGCCATTCATATTCTCAATAAGGAGGAATTCAAGGCAAATGGCTGCATCCTTCTTCGGGAAGACTCCAGCCTTCAATCCCGAATTGCTTCTCTGCATTATGAATACTATGATAAGCTGGAGGCTGTGGAAAGGGAAATTGAGCGACGCAAAGAAGAGATACAGTGCACGATTGCCCGGGAAGGCCTGTTGAAGCATCCTGCCTTTTCTTTTGGGAAAGCCCAGCATCCTGAGTTGTGGGACTATGCCGACGGAGTGGACACCATGGACTTCCTGCTTGGGATATAAGCCCCGGTACGGGATAAAAATCTGCATACCTCCCCTGTGGTAAACCGATTTGGCGGTTTTTTCCTTAGTTTTAGTTCGTGGAGGCAAAACATCCAACACCCATGCCATGAGAGTTCTCGGAATAATACTGCTGTTTCTATCCGCCGGCTTTGCTTTGTCAGGCCAGAACGATTTTAGAGTTATTGGTTCTGTCCATCGGATCACGACAGCGATCAGTGCCGATTTTTATATTCATTCCATTGAAGATCAAAGAGTATTCCGTGCCAACCTGGGTATCGTGAATCGGGGAGTAAGGAAAGACATTAAGCGCCCGTTGATCCTGGAATCCGGATTTTTTGATGCTCTTCTGGAGCAGATGAACGGCTGGCTTTCTGCCGAGCCCGGTGCAGAACCGGTAGTGGCCAAGTTGAGGGAGTTGTACATCTGGGAAAAAGAAGGCGTCAATGCTGCGCTGGGTTTCATTCGTCTGGAAATGGCTATCAGTGGAAAGGAACCTGGGCAGGAAAAGGTTATCAGCGTAGAGCTATCGGGTAAGGATCTGACTGTAGCCGGTGGCCATGCACCTCGCCTTGAAGCTGCCTTCTTTCAGTGTTTACAACAATACAATGAACAGCGAAACAGCAAGGCCAGCGGCCCTGTTGCTGCCCCATCTGTAGAGGAAACCCGCCCCCCTAAACCTGGCCTGATGGCTGCCGCTAACTTTCTAAACCTTCGGCAAGGCAAGTCAAATTCGGTTCCGGGAACCCTCCGGCGAAAAGGAGGGCCGTATCGCTATGAGTTAAGCCGTAGCTCTGCATCTAATGGATTTCCTTATTATGCATTAATAAAAGAGGATAAGTTGTTCATTTGGGCCGGAAACTATCCGGGAGCAGGTTTTTACTACACCAGGGTACTGGAACAAGGGCGCTATCTCTTTATGATTGATGATATCTATATCAGGCAGGACTCAGAACTCAAGGAACAATTTGGCCAGTTTTTCGGAAAGGTGGGTATTGTCATAGATATGGATACTGGACTGCCGCAGATCGTTAACGATGAACTGATGGCCCAACTGATGGCCCCTTACCCGGAGCTCCGTGAAAAGTATCTGTTTAAGGATATTCTGAAGTTTCCTTTTCAACTCACCCGGGTACAAAACGTTATTGCAGAGATCAACAGACGGGAGCAAGGCGGTTGATTACCTCCTGCGCAGGTAATAAAAAAGCGAGGAGCAGGCAAAGCGGTGTTTTCATTGAAAGTTTGAATTTTGGACACACTTAGATATACGAAAAAAGGGGCAACCTGATGGCGCCCCTTTTTTCGTATATCACCTAATAAAATAAAGCCTAGTCAAACACTATCTTTCGGATCACCATGCCCTCCTCGAATTGTACAATAGCGATGTACAACCCCGGAGGCATATCCCCTCGATGGAGCATGTAGGAGTTATCCTTGATGCCGAGGTGGCTCTTTACCAGTAAGCCCTGAGAGGTGAACAGGCGGATGTCCTTCATCGGATAGTCCGCATGTGTTTGCAGGAAGACGGACTCCGAGGCCGGGTTGGGCCCCATCACCAGGCCAACCTGGCTGGCGTCGAGTACTTCTTCTACATCCACGAGCCCCAGGGCATTGATGCACTCCTGGAATTCAAAGGCCACACAAGCGCGGGGGATATAGTAGGCCATAATGGTATCGATATACCGCCGGGCTTTTTCCGGCGACATGTCGGGGTTGGTCAGCAGGCCGTTGCTGTGGAGTTCATTGGCATCGAACTCCGTTCCAAAGTTAGCATTGACGAAAGCAATAGTGGCGTCCAGCTGAGGCTTGCTCCACCAGTCCCATGGCCCGGCTTCGGGGCGCATCGGGAAGTTGCCGGCAGGAGGCGTAATGAACGGGTACATGTGGTCTGTTGCCAGCGTAGTGGGCGCCTGGCCCGGAAACTGGAAAGGTACTGGTTTTAAGGCATTGACCCTCTGATTCAAAATATTATTTAGGCTAAGCACAGGGGCCAGCTTATCATTGGTTCCCAGCTCGTTGGCAGCTTGTGTGGCCGTACGGGTACCGGAAACGTTGACCACAAATTCGTTGGTGGTCGGCACGATGACCGGCCCGTCGCCAAAAGGAGCGAAGGGGTCGGAGGGTACATGGAAGCCAATGATCACCGGCTCCTCAACCGGAGAGTTGGTGCCTTCTATCCAGGATTTATCGCCCAGGGCGCCGCCCATGTTCAGGGCGAACTGAACGTCGGAGCTGTAATTCACCCAGTTGGGAATATTCAGCTGGGTCTGGTTGGTACCGTAGACGTTGCCGTCTACCTCCTCCAGAACATAAGGCTGAAGGGTCACCGTATTGATGAACTTGTCGAGAACGACCTCTTCGTAACGGTCCAGTCCGGCCACCCCATAGGCCAGGTAGCCGCCGGTGCCCTGCCCCCAGACGACTACCTTATCGCCGTCGATGCCGAAGCGGTTGTCTTCTTCCGCGATGCTTCTGCGAAGGAAGCGGATGCAGGTACGGGTGTCGATGATCCCGCGGTAGGTGGCTTGCAGCAGCGTACTGGTGCGAACGTTCTGGTCATCGGAAAGCGGCAGCCATCCTGCCCGGTAAGTGGCCGAAACGGCTACATATCCCATTTTCGCAAGGCGTGTGCAGATCTCCACGGCGGTGGAGTCCCGTTTTCCTCCGGTAATTTGTCCATTGAAGTATTGAGGAAGAAAGCTTCCCGTGTGCAGGTAAATGACAACGGGCCGGTCTGTTGCGTCATCGCCGGCCGGCGTGTAAACGTCCATGGTAAGTTCCTGTACCCCCATTAACAGAACGGAAATATTCTGGCCGTAAACGACATCCGGTTCTACGTTGACGTCGGTGAAGATCTCATCCAGATAGCGCACCTGGCTCTGCAATTGAGCGGTGAGCAAGAAGAAAAAGATCAGTAGTAGAGAGTTGAGTTGTTTCATAAATGGTGATTTAATATTTAGGATCGGAAATTATTTCTTTTTGAATTCATACAGTACGGAGAAGTAGGCCAGCCTTCCGATGCGTGGCCCGCCGTAGGTTTGGAACACCTGGTTATCCAGAATGTTGGACGCCCCCAGTTTGAAGGTCGAATTGAGCTCTTTTGACCGCCAGTTGACCTGGGCATCCAGCAATGCGTAAGACGGGATATCTCCGGTAAATTGCGGTGAGCCCTCGAAGATGAATCCGTCCACCCACTTGTAATTGATATTGAAGCCCAGATTGTTGATGCGCTTGCCGCCCAGCCGCAGGTCGATGTCCCTGCCGCCGAAGCCAATATTGTATTTGTGCTCCGGAGTGTTAAATGCCGGAATGATGGGGTCGTCGGTATTGGTGTTGAGCTTGTTCCAGGAGTAGTTACCGGAAATGGCGTAGAAGCGCCACAGGTAGTAGTTAAACCCGACGGAGAATCCCTGGGTCGTTACCCGGTCGGTAGCATTGGCCGCAACCCGGTAGGCCTGTGCGGAGACCAATTGCCCGAAAGTGTTGTCGAATTGGGCGTCGACGCCAATATTGAAGCCGATAAAGTCCCGGTAGAAGCTATAGTAGTACGTGCCGTCCAGGAAGAGGCGGTTGCCGATAGTCGTGCGATAGCCTACTTCCAGCGTTTTTACTTTTTCCGGTTCGATGGGGGCCACATCGAAGTATTCGAGGGTATCCAGATTGTTGGTATTGGCCCAGTCCCGCAGGGATTCAACGGTGACCAGGTCCTGGAAACCATCGAGGTTGCCGATGAGGATCGCCCGCCCTACGTTGTAAAACAGGTATTGGTTGGTCAGGGTCGGGTTGCGGATAGCGGAAGAGAATGAAAAACGCAGGGTCTGTACCGGTGAAGGATTGTAGACCAGGGATGCTGCCGGAGAGACCAGGTACTCGAAGTTCTCGTGTTTGTCCAGGCGCATAGACCCGCTGACCCTCAGCCGCTGATTGAACTCGATGGTTCCTCCTCCGTAAACGCCATACTCATAGGTGTTGATGTTTCGGCCGAAGGTATCCAGCAGGATAGACCCCTTGGAGTCGGGAGTGTACAGGCGGCCATTGGCGCCCACCAGCAGGTCGAGGTCGGAAATTGCCCCACGATCCATGAGGTCATTGAATTTATACTCCCCATGGAGGTGGAACAGCGCGGATCTGTCATAGAATTTGGTGCCGCCTTCGGTAAAGGAAAGTTTGCCGGTGATATCGTCAAATTCATTCTGAAAGCGTTCTGTCCCGGGTTCAAAGAAATCCACAGCGCCAACCAGAGGGTTGGGGCTCAGGGCGAACGCTGAGGCTTGGTTATGCCAGGCAAAAAGCGAATCCTGGAGGAAGGGCTGTTGCATAAATGAGCTCAGTGCTGCCCGGAATCCTTCAGGGTCACCCGGGAATTGAGTGGGCCGGGGGTAGCCTTCCAAACCACGTATAATCGGAGCTACATTGATATTCCAATAGGACTGGTAGTCCGCCCGCCAATCCTTAGCTGTTTTGGCGTTGGACTGGAGCAGCAGAGCTGTAAAGAAGGGGTCGAAGGAATTACCCGCATCTTCGTGGGTGGCATAAAAGCGGAAAAAGTATTTATCGTATTTATTGAGTTCCAGCCGGTGCTGGTAGAATTTGATGTCTCTGAGGCTAAAGCGGTTGTCTCCCTGATAAACGGTCGTTCCGGTACTGAAATTGGAAGATAGGATAAGGGTGGGGGAGTTGATGGATTCGGAAGGTTTGAGCCGCCAGTGCAAAGCAGCGCCCAGCTTCAGGTTGTCGGAATCGTAGTCCACCAGGTCCCGTTCTTCGTAGCCTTTCCGGTGAATGATTCCCAGGCCAGGGGCCGTTAGCACATCACTGAAATCATTGGCACTCTGGAATTCATCCCCATAGATGTTCACCGCATCAAAGCCACCGGGATTGGTTTCATCCGTGGGGGTATCAAACACCACGTCGTAGTTATCGGCTTCCCAATCGTTGGCCCGGAAGTAGAAGGCGTTCAGTTTGTAAGCGAGCACATCCTCTCCTTTTTTATTCTTGACGGCATCCGCCCATCTTATCCCGGTTTCGAACAGGGCGCGTTCGCCTCCCTTGGCCATGATGCTGAGCCCTTTGTGCAGGAAGGGGTCCTTGGTTTCTATGCTGATCACCCCATTAAAGGCGTTGGGGCCGTAAAAGGCGGAACTGGCGCCCACGATCAGGTTGACCCGGTTGACATCGAGTTCGGAGGATCCCAGAAAATTTCCCAGGGAAAAATTGAGGCCGGGCGACTGGTTGTCCACCCCGTCGATGATCTGCAGGGAACGCACCGGGCTGGTACTGTTAAACCCGCGGGTGTTGATGATCTTGAAGCCCAGGCTGGCCGCCGTGAGGTCTACCTCTTTCAGGGACCCCAGGCCGTCGTAGAAATTAGCCGCCGGCGTTTCTTTGATGGCAATGTTATCCAGAGACTCCATGGTTAACGCCGACTGTTGCTGTTTCTCGGAAATACGCCGGCCTCTGACTTCCACTACCTCCGTGGTGATGGATTCTTCCTCTAATTCCACCTTTATGGAGGATCTGGCGGAAGTGACATCTACGATTTTCGCGCCATAGCCAACATAAGACACTACGATCTTTAAGGGAAGGGATGTTTTACTCTCCAACTCAAAAACACCATCGAAGTCCGTAACCGTACCATCGGTCGAGCCCTCAACAATTACACTAGCCCCGATAAGCAGTTCTCCGGTGGATTTGTCGACGACCGTTCCTTTAATTGTGGCTTGAGAAAAGGCCAATGGCAAAAAACCGAAGGCTAGAATAAAAATAACAAACAACCCCTTGGATACGAATTTCATGCTATTTGGCTATATGGTTCGGAAAATTTATTCGGTTCTAAGGGTCAAAATAACGATTTTTCAATGGAAATAACCTAGCATTCCCATAAAATAATTCGATCTAACTAATCGCGGACAATCAGGGTTTTCGGTAAAATTCTGATTCTCAAAGTATGGCAGGATCTTGGGCTTTTCCCGTTGTTCAGAAAGCGATCTCAGAGGAAGTCAGCGATTAGGGCCAGTCCCATCCCCAAAAGTATCACCCCCATTTTGAGCCAGGAAACATGATGTTGCCGGTCATCGTCCGCCTCAAAAAGAATGGTGGTGGCAATATGCAGGAAAGATCCGATGACGAATCCCAGCAGATTGGCCATTGCCAGCGGGCTCAAATTAAAGCTTCCGGCCACCAGTGCGCCCAGGGGAGACATGGAAGCGAAGAAAGCCAGGCACAACCATGCTGTCTGATTACGAAAGTGAGACAACAACAGCAACGATACCAGTGCAAAGGCTGCGGGCAACTTGTGTAGCACTATGCCGAGCAGCAGGTGCTGATGCCCGTGGGCATGGCCGTGCTGGATGGCATGGAAGCTATCGTAGTGGCTCAGCGGCATACCTTCGAGAAAAGCGTGCAGGGACAGGCCGATCATGACCTGAATGGCCATTCTGGAGCGGCCGTGCTCGTGCACGTGAATGTGTCCGTGTTCTACACCCTGAGAAAGCTGCTCCAGCAGGAGCTGTACAAGAAAACCACCCAATATCCAAAGCCCTGCCGATGCCTCGGGTATCGAAAAAGCGCCCGGCATCAGATGGAGTACCGTAATGCCCAACAAATAGGCTCCACTGAATGAAAGCACCAGTTTTAGAGCATTCTGCGCCTTGCCGTGAAACCGGAATGCCAGCGCTCCACCAAGAAGTACGCAAAAGAAAAGCAGAAAATATTCCCAAATGGCCATTCTGGCTTTTTTATATGGAATGAATGATTGGAGGAATGAGAGAAGAATGAATCCGGGGCCTATTTTATCATTCAATCCCTCGTTCCCCCATTCCTTTCAATTCCCACCGAAGGTAAACTTTTGCCATTATATACGCAATCAATACGCCAACCAGAGCGCCAAAGAACACATCCAGCGGATAATGGACCCCAACGTAGACCTGCCCGTAGGCAATGCTCCCTGCCCAAAGCATGAGTGGCCACCGGGTTCGCCGGTAGGTTCGTCCCAGGGTCAGGGCCAGGAAAGTGGCCAGGGCAAAATGATTGGCTGCATGGGAGGAGGTAAAGCTGTAACTCCGCCCGCAGCCTACCAGCAGCCGGGCCTCCGCCTGGACCTCCACGTTCTGGCAGGGCCGCAGGCGCTCCACGTTCTTTTTAAGTACCTTGCTGCTCACCGTGTCGGCCAACCCTACCGTCAACCCGGCGGCGGCTATCAGCACCAGGCCCTTCCACCGGTATTTGTAGAAGATGAAACCCGCCAGCAAAACGTAGAAGGGGATCCACGTTTTTTTATCTCTCCACAAGGGCATGATGGCATCGGCCCAGGGATGGTGCCATTCTCCGTTGATGAGGTGGAAGAGCTGAAGGTCAAAGTGTAGAATTTCGTTGAGCATTATTGGCTGGGTTGGGCGGACAGGATCAGCCGCGGGCTCTCCTCCCGGTTGAAGGGCTGCAACTGATAATCGCCATAGGTTTTCAAAATACGCAGGCCGGCAGCCTCAAAAAGCCGGTCGAAATCTTCAGGGGTGAACAGGCGTACACGCTCCTCAAAGTGCCAGTCCTTACCCTTGTCCCGAAAGTCGATCGTTTTGATGACATGCTGCCCCTCAACCCTTTTGTGCATTTTGAACCGGATGCCATCCACCTCTTTCTCTTCGCTGCCCGTAAGACGGCTGGCTACGTAGGCGGAGTTGAAAAAATCCAGAACAAAAATGCCCCCGGGCCGCAACCCGATGGCCACATTCCGGAGGGTCTTAATGTCGTCTTTCTCTTCCTGAAAATAACCGAAACTGGTGAAAAAGTTGAAGATAAAATCAAAATAGTTGCTTCGGAAAGGAAGGCGCATATCATGGGTGAAAAACGACAGGTTGTCTTTTTCGAATTGACGGGCGAAGTTGATGCTTTGTACCGATAGGTCTATACCGGTGACCTCGAACCCCTTCCCGGCCAGGTGACGGGAATAGCGCCCACGGCCACAGGCCAGGTCCAGAACACGGGCGCCGGCCCGGGGTGAAAGAGTGTCCAGAAGGTTGTCGATAAACCCCTCGGCTTCCGATTCGTCCCGGTTCTTGTACAAAATATGGTAGTAGGGAGAATCGAACCAGTTTTCAAACCATTCCGCAGGAGGCATGAACATTTTTTTTAGGATGACAAAAACTGCGCAAATATACCCAGGGCGGTGAGCTTTCCAAAACCCGCCAGCCTCAGCTTACTGAAATATACATCGGATCTGCCCATGGTTCCCGGGAAGCCCTGAATTGGCGTAAATAGCCCGGACAATTTTTTTATTTTTGCACAGGAAAATCCCTACAAACAACAAAATAAAAATCTTATCGCTTGACACTTATTAAATCTATCTCAGGAATTCGGGGAACTATTGGTGGTAAAGCCGGGGACAACCTGACGCCTCAGGACGTGGTGGAATGCACGGCCGCTTTCGGATATTGGCTCCTGGAAAATGGGGCGCCGCCCAAAGCAGTGGTGGGAAGGGATGGCCGCATTTCCGGCCCGATGGTTAGCCAACTGGTCATTTCAACCTTGATCGGATTGGGCATCGATGTGGTAGACCTGGGGCCCTCCACAACCCCAACAGTAGAAATGGCAGTACCGGAAGAACGAGCAGGCGCGGGCATCATCATTACCGCCAGCCATAACCCGGAAAACTGGAATGCGCTGAAATTCCTGAACCACAAAGGTGAATTCATTTCCCAGGCCGACGGCGAAGCCCTGCTGCGGCTTTTGGATGAGGGCAACATCGATTATGCCCCCGTCGAAAAACTGGGAAATTACAGGATAGCTGGCGGCTACATCGAACACCATATCCAGAAGATATTGGAGCTTCCTTATGTTAATGCTGATGCTGTACGTAAACAGGGGTATAAAGTAGTGGTCGATTGCATCAATAGCACCGGGGCGATCGCGATGCCGCCACTGCTGGAAGCACTGGGCTGTGAAGCAGTGCTGCTCAATGGGGAGCCCAACGGCCGGTTTGCTCACAATCCCGAGCCCTTGCCGCAACACCTGGAGGAACTCTGCAAGGTGGCCCGGCAGGAGAAAGCAACCCTCGGCGTAGCCGTCGACCCTGATGTGGACCGCCTCGCCCTCGTTTGTGAAGACGGGCAACTCTTCGGTGAAGAATACACCCTGGTTGCCGTTGCCGACTACATTCTTCGGCAAAAACCAGGCAATACGGTCTCCAACTTGTCCTCCACCCGTGCGCTAAGGGATGTAACCCGCAGCCATGGCGGCCAATATTTTGCCAGTGCGGTAGGAGAGGTAAATGTGGTGGAAAAAATGAAGGAAGTCAATGCCGTTATCGGAGGCGAGGGCAATGGGGGGGTGATCGTGCCTGGTTTGCATTATGGGCGGGACGCCCTGGCGGGGCTCGCCATCTTTCTAACCTACCTGGCAGAGAGCGGCCAGTCGGCCAGCACCCTGCGGCGGTCTTACCCGGATTATTATATGGTGAAAGATAAGGCCGCCCTGCGTCCGGAGATCGATGTCAATTACTTGCTGGAACAATTGGAGGAACGGTTCAGAGACGAAGACTACAACACTATCGATGGGCTGAAGATCGACTTCGAGCAGGGCTGGGTACATTTGAGGAAATCGAATACGGAGCCCATCATCCGGATCTATTCGGAAAGCGATAGCCCGGAATCCGCCCAGCGACTGGCTGATGAGATGAAAATGGCCATGCAGGAAATACTGGGCATGGAGGTCTAAAGGGCGCATTATTGGAAGGTTATACAGTTGATAACAATCCAGCAATCCAACAATCCAACAATCCAGCAATCCAGCAATCCAACAATCCAACAATCCAACAATCCAACAATCCAGCAATCCAGCAATCCAACAATCCAACAATAATATTCATGGAAGCTTTAACCAAAAATAAAACCACCAGGCTGGAACAGTACTTCGCTCCTTTCCGGGAAAAGGTCATTGGACACAACCAGCATTTTGAGACCCCCTTCGGCCCCCGGCGGATCATTTACGCCGATTGGACGGCCAGCGGGAGGCTATATGAACCGATCGAGCAGTTACTTTCGCATGGAATAGCGCCTTTTGTCGGCAATACCCATACCGAAACTACGGTAACCGGTTCATCTATGACTATGGCGTACCACCGCGCCAAAGACATCATCAAAGCCCATGTAGGTGCTCACCCTAAAGACGTGCTGATCTCCTCCAACTCGGGGATGACCGGAGTGGTCAATAAATTCCAGCGCATTCTGGGATTGAAGGTGCACGAGCGTTATACCAGCCAGGTACAGCTGCCGGAGGAAGAACGCACGGTGGTCTTCGTTTCCCATATGGAGCACCATTCCAACCAAACCTCCTGGCTGGAGACCCTGGCCGATGTAGAGGTCATAGAGCCCAACGATCAGGGACTGGTCGACCTGGGGCATCTGAAAGTGCTTTTGGAGAAGTATAAAAGCAGAAAGACAAAGATCGCTGCGATCACTTCGTGCTCCAACGTAACAGGCATCAAGACGCCGTACCACCAGGTCGCTGAACTGATGCACCGTGACGGAGGGCTTTGCTTTGTCGATTTTGCCTGTTCAGCGCCCTATATCGATATCCATATGCGCCCGGAGAACAAGTTGCAGCACCTGGATGCCATTTACTTCTCTCCGCATAAATTCCTGGGCGGGCCGGGCTCGACAGGTATTCTGGTCTTTGATCCGAAACTGTATACCAACCGGGTGCCCGACAACCCCGGTGGCGGGACCGTAGACTGGACCAACCCCTGGGGGGGGCACAAATACATCGATGAGATCGAGGCACGGGAAGATGGCGGGACTCCCGCCTTCCTGCAGACCATCCGCGTGGCACTTTGTGTTCAGCTCAAGGAGAAAATGGGAGTGGAAAACATTCTCAGACGGGAAGAGGAAATGCTGGAACGCATCTGGCGCCGGCTGGATCAACTTCCTAACCTCCACATCCTGGCGGATAATGTAAGGGAGCGGCTTGGGGTAGTATCCTTTTATATCGACGGGCTGCATTACAACCTGGGTGTGAAACTGCTCAATGACCGCTTTGGCGTTCAGGTGAGGGGAGGGTGTTCCTGTGCGGGCACTTACGGACATTACCTGCTGCATGTTTCTCAGCAATACTCCCGATCTATTACGGATAAGATCAACCATGGGGACCTGTCGGAAAAACCGGGTTGGATCCGCATGTCTGTTCATCCCATCATGACCGATGAAGAACTGGATCATATCCTGGACGCTATCGAAGCCGTTTATCACCATCATAAAGAATGGGCGCGGGAGTATGACTACAACTCCCATACCAATGAATATTCCCGCAAAGATGACCCCGCCTTTGAAACTCAACTGGTCAACGACTGGTTTAATAGGGAGTTGTTATAGCACATAAACGCTGTCCGGCAAAAGGTGTCGCCTCCAATACCTTAAAGAAATGATGAAAAGAATATATTTTGACAATGCCGCCACTACACCTCTGGCGGATGAGGTGATCGAAACCATGGCCCGGGCCATGCGGGACAATTTTGGCAATCCTTCGTCCATATACGCCGAAGGCCGTACTGCCCGGGCTGCAATCGAGCAAGCCCGTAAGCAGGTTGCCCACTACCTGGGGGCTTCCATCGGGGAGGTCTTCTTCACCTCCTGTGGCACGGAGTCCAACAACATGGCCCTTAAATGTGCCGTTCGCGACCTTGGCGTACAGCGGATCCTCTCTTCTCCGATCGAGCACCACTGTGTCTTACATTCTCTGGACAGCCTGGAGCGGCTCGGCCAGGTGGAGCGCGAAGCAGTGAAGATGGATGCCCACGGCCGCCCTGTCCTTTCCCATCTGGAACAGTTGCTGAAAAGCAGCGATAAAAAGACGATGGTGTCCCTGATGCATTCCAATAACGAGATCGGGGCCATGATCGATCTGCAGGAAGTAGGGGAACTGTGCCGGGAACATGGCGCCTTATTTCATACCGATACGGTTCAAACGATCGGCTATTACCCCATCGATGTATCGAAAACCCCTATTAGCTTTCTTTCCGGTTCTGCTCATAAGTTCTATGGCCCGAAAGGGGTGGGGTTCATATACATCAACGGGAACAACATCATCAAACCTTACCTGGACGGCGGCGCCCAGGAGCGCAACATGCGCGGTGGGACGGAGAACATCTATGGCATCCTCGGACTGGCAAAGGCCATGCAATTGGCTTACGACAACCTGGAAGAACGCCGGCAAAAGGTTACTGATGTACGCAATTATATGAAAGCCCAACTGGAGGCCCACTTCGACAACCTGCAGTTCAACGGCGACCCGGAAAACGGCCACTACAAGCTGCTGAGCGTGGCCTTCCCGCCTTCCGATAAAGCCGATCTGTTGCTGCTGAACCTGGACATCGCCGGGGTCAGTGTCTCCGGAGGCAGCGCCTGTAGTTCCGGAGCGGATGCAGGCTCGCATGTCATTGAAGCGCTGAAGGGGGACCCGGGCCGGAAGACGATCCGCTTTTCGTTTTCGCACAACAATACGCGGGAGGAGGTGGATGAGGTGGTGGCTAAGCTGAAGGAGATCCTGCCGGTGGGGGTAGGGATGTAATCGGATGTATTCCTGGTTTTTCCTCAGGGAAGATTGAATCTGGATAGTACAGATCTTGCAGGCCTATTTGGATGTAACAGCGCTGGGTGAGCCATATGCGAAAACCAGTTGCATCCCTTTTATACGTACTCCCGTTCACCGAACAATAAACTCCCGACCCGCACCATTGTGCTGCCTTCTTCCAGCGCGATCAGATAATCGTCTGACATGCCCATGGAGATCTCCCGGAAGCTGTTCTGATCGGGGAAGAAGTTATCCTTCAGGTGCTGGAACATTTTCTTGAGCCGGCGGAATTCTCCGCGCACCTGCTCCTCGTCGTCGGTAAAAGTCGCCATGCCCATGACGCCGGCAATGCGGATGTTTTTCATGTTCTTGAATTGCTCAGAGCGCAGCATCTCATAAACCTCCTCCGGCTCGAAGCCGTACTTGGTGTCCTCCTCCGCGATCTTGAACTGCAGCAGGCAGTCAACCACCCGCTCGTCTTGAGCGGCCCGTTTATCGATCTCTTTAAGGACCTTAAAACTATCGACGGAGTGGATGAGGTGGACCCAGGAGGTGATGTACTTCACTTTATTGGTCTGCAGGTGCCCGATGAGGTGCCATCGGATATCTTTGGGCATTTGTTCGTATTTCTCGATCATTTCCTGTACCCGGTTTTCACCGAAGTCCCGTTGGCCGGCCCGGTACAACTCCATGATCTTTTCCGGAGGGTGGGTTTTGGAAACGGCCACAAGGGTGGTTCGGGTGGGCTCAAGTTCTTTTAACAGGTTCTGCAGTGCTTTCATTTTATTGATCGTTTTCTGTTTATAGAACAAAGGAGCAGAAGGGTAGTTTGTTCAGGTTCGCCTCACTTTTGGATTTCCTTAACGACAGGGAGAAAATATTTGCAATCTCAGGCTCGTTTACTCCTCATACATTCATCCCAAACCCTCGGCTATGTATTCTTACAACCACAAATTCGAACGAGCAGCCAGGGCCCGCCGGGCCAAGGCGGTATTCTTTACCATACTTTTCCACATCCTGCTGATCGCCGGTATCGCTTACGGCACCGGGGCCGAACTGGATAAGTATACACCGGAATTCGTCAAAACGCTGCTGGGGATGGAGTCTGATGAGGCCACTACTGCCAAGGTAGATGTGCCGAAGCCTTGAAAGGAATAATGGAACGAATGAAGGGTTAAGGCTGGGGCCAATCAATCATTCATTTCAAAAAAGGCCATGCAGTTCCGCCCGCACCTGATTGAGGATCTGTCCAAGGTCCTCCGGGTTATGGATAAAATCCACGTCATCGGCATTGATGACCAGCAGGCGGCCTTCCTTGTAATTGCCGATCCAGTTTTCATAGCGTTGGTTGAGCCGTTTGAGGTAGTCCAGGCTCATATTGCCCTCGTAGTCGCGCCCGCGATCCTGAATGTGCGCCACCAGGGTAGGGATGCTGGCCCTGAGATAGATCAACAGGTCTGGAGGCTGGATCTGGGAAGACATGGTTTTGAAAAGCTGGAAGTAATTCTGAAAATCCCGGGTAGACATCAGCCCCATGTCGTGCAGGTTGGGCGCGAAGATGTAGGCATCTTCGTATATAGTACGGTCTTGCACCACCGTTCGGTCACCGCTGAGGATCTTGAGCACCTGCTGATAACGGCTGTTGAGGAAGAAGATCTGAAGGTTGAAAGACCAGCGCTGCATGTCGTTGTAGAAGTCGCTCAGGTAGGGGTTGTCATCGGTAGATTCGTAATGAACGTCCCATCCGAAATGGCGGCTCAGCTGCTCGGTAAGGGTGGTCTTACCGGCGCCGATGTTTCCGGCGATCGCGACGTGTTTGATCTTTGGAGAGGAATCTTTCTGAGGCTGGCTCATAGTATAGTTTCATTGTCCGCCACGAAAATATGTTGCCTGGGGGAAATTTTTAAACTTTTGAGGCTAAAGTTTCCTTTTTTGATCTATACCTTTGTTCAGCGAGAAAAACAGGGCAACCATCTAAAAATCTACCATGCAGATAGATAAGCAGTTAATTTCGAAGCTCGAACATCTGGCGCGCCTGGAACTGTCAGAGCAGGAAGCCGAACGCCTGATGAGGGATCTCAACAACATCCTCGGAATGGTGGAAAAGCTTCAGGAACTGGACACTTCTGAAATTGAACCCCTGGTGTACATCAACGCAGATGTGAACGTATTCCGGGAAGATGTGGTGGAAGGGCAGGTAGGCAGAGAAGCGGCGCTGCAGAATGCTCCGGGCCATGACAGTGCCCATTTCAAAGTACCGAAAGTCATCAGCCTCTAAAAAGAGGCAGAACGTAAATCGATTTGCATGAGTACAATGATCTCCGTCAAAGAACTGACCAAGACTTACATTATGGGGCCTACCAAGGTCCATGCGCTCCGGGGAGTGAACCTGGATATTCGGAAAAATGAGTTTGTTGCCCTGATGGGCCCTTCCGGCTCAGGGAAGTCTACCCTGATGAACCTCCTGGGCTGCCTGGATACCCCGTCCAGTGGGGAATATTGGCTCAATGGCATCAACGTCAGCACCATGGATGACAGCGAGCTGGCCGAAGTGCGCAACAAGGAGATAGGTTTTGTTTTCCAGACGTTCAATTTGCTGCCCCGCCTGACGGCCCTGGATAATGTAGCCCTGCCGCTGGTATATGCCGGCATCAGTAAGGCCGGCCGGCGCGAAAAGGCCATGCAGGTATTGGATGCCGTCGGCCTGGGCGACCGGGTGGAGCACAAGCCAAACGAACTTTCCGGCGGACAGCGCCAGCGGGTGGCCATCGCCCGTGCCCTGGTCAACGACCCGTCCATTATTCTCGCTGATGAACCTACGGGTAACCTCGATACCAAAACTTCCATTGAGATCATGGGTATTCTTGAAAATATCCATCGCCTGGGCAATACGGTTATCCTCGTCACTCACGAACCGGACATCGCCGAGCACGCTCATCGCGCGGTACGCCTTCGTGATGGTATGGTGGAAAGCGATGCTATTAACGAAAACATCATTACCGTAGATGACCCTGATCATCGGTACAAGCAGAGCTAATGGTTGATTGAATGGTTTAAGTTTTGGACAGAATCAGTGAATTAGCGAATGACTGGATTTCAAGGGCTTAACCCCGGTTTTCCGTTCAACCGCCAACTTCTCTACCATAGTTTTGTTATGTTTGCCTGAACAAACAAAAAGACTATGGCCTTCCGCATTTATACCAAGACAGGAGACCAGGGAGAAACCTCCCTGTTCGGGGGCAAGCGCCTGCCTAAAAACCACCTGCGCATCGATGCCTACGGCACCGTGGATGAGCTGAACTCTTACCTTGGGCTGGTCAGGGATTACAGTGAGAACGACGAGGCCCGCGCACTGCTCAAGGAGATACAAGACCGGCTCTTTACCATTGGCTCCAACCTCGCCTCCGATCCCGACAAAAAAATGGCAGTGCCCGACATCCTGCCGGAAGACATTAACCTGCTGGAGAAAGAGATGGACCGGATGAACGATGCATTGCCGGAACTTAGAAATTTCATCCTTCCGGGGGGGCACCCTGCAGCCTCCACCTGCCACGTTGCACGCTGCGTTTGCCGTCGGGCCGAACGCCTGGTGGTCGCTCTGGCCCATCAGGAATGGGTAGAACCTATTATAATTCAATATCTGAACCGCCTTTCCGATTACCTTTTTGTTCTGGCCCGTCAAATAGCTGCTGAGCGGGGAGTAGACGAAGTACATTGGCACCCCCGCAAATCCGGCGTCTGAATTTTGGAATAGCAAATGCCGGTTTATGTCTATATTTGTATTCTATGAGTGCATGGAGAACAACGATTGAAGGCCTCCCGACCCTGGTTAAATACCTCATGATTGTGGGGGTAGTGGCCTTCATTACCTTTTTGTTTCCCAACAATGCCAAATTCAAATATGAATTTGACAGAGGACAGCCGTGGCGGTACGATGACCTGAGAGCTCCATTCGATTTTGCCATCCGGAAACCTGCGGAAGAGGTGGAGTCAGAAAAAAAAGCCCTGCGGGATAACTTTACGCCTTTTTACGAACTTAACCTGGAGATCATCAAGGACAAAAAGAGGAGCCTTGCCGGTGAATTTGACCATCAACTGGAATTGGTGCAGGGAGAAGGGCAGTTCGAGGATGTTGTCCGCAGGCCGGAAGCTTATCTTCAATTCGGCAAGCGGTTCCTGGAAAATCTTTTTACCAGGGGGATATTGAAGCTGGCGCCCGAACATGAGGGAAAAGGGGAGGATTTTGTCATCAATGTCGTAAGAGGGAACACCACACAGCCCCAAACTGTGGGTAACCTGCTGAGCCTGGAAGAGGCGAAAGAACTGCTTAGCGATTCCCTGCCCTACAGTAAACTTTCAGAACCCGAGTTTCTTTATCCCATTCTGGAAGGGCTGATCAGCCCTAATCTTACTTTTAATGATACATTGACCCAAAAAATACTGGATCAGGAATTGTCGGAGATCCCTACTTTCCGGGGAAGGGTGTCCAAAGGGCAGCTCATTGTGACCAAGGGCGCCTATATCACAGATGACATATACCAGAAGCTGGCCTCGTTTCGGGAGCAATACGAAGAGGAAGTCACTCAAAAGCAGTCTTACCTGGGGGTCTTCATTGGCTACCTGCTGCTTTCATCCCTCATAATTGGTATTTTCCTGTTGTATGTGCGGCTGTATGCCCAACCTGTCTTCGCCAGCTTTAATAAATTGATTTTCATATTGTTTTGGTTGGTAGGTTATAGTTATCTGGTATATGCAGTAGAGCAGGTAGGAGCGCTGAGCACCTATATGATCCCCTTTTGTATCCTTCCGATCGTGATCAAAACCTTTTACGACGAACGCCTGGCCTTGTTTACCCATTTGGTAGTGGTGCTGTTGGCGAGTTTCTTGTCGAGCCTGGGATATGAGTTTGCCTTTTTACAGATACTGGCGGGAATCGTGGTATTACTCAGTGACGTGGAAACCAGGGAGTGGTCCCGTTTTTTTTATTCGATCTTCTTTATTTTTCTGGTCTATGGGATGGGCTACCTGGGGTTGTCTCTGATCCTGGAAGGGGATATTATGGAAGTGGACCGAACGGTGCTCTCCTGGTTGGCGCTGAGTGCGTTCCTGACCCTTCTGGCCTATCCGCTGATCCCGTTACTCGAGCGTTTTTTTGGATTTACTTCCTCTATCACCCTTGTTGAACTCTCGGACACTAACCGCCCGCTCCTGCGGGAATTGGCCCTAAAAGCGCCCGGCACCTTACAGCATTCTCTTCAGGTAGCTAACCTGTCAGAAGAAGCTGCCAGGAAGATCGGAGCGAATCCATTATTGGTGAAAGTAGCGGCCCTGTATCACGACATCGGCAAAACCCTGAAACCGGAATTTTTTATCGAAAACCAGAGCGGAAGGAATCCGCATGACGGCCTTTCCGAACTGGAAAGTGCCCAGGTGATCATCAGTCACGTTTCCGAAGGGGTGAAAATGGCTAAAAAAGCGCGTCTTCCGGGCATATTGATCAATTTCATCAAAACGCACCACGGTACTACCCGTGCGGAGTACTTCTACCGCAATTACCTGAAGGAACATCCGGAGGCTGAGGTGGACGAGAATGATTTTCGGTATCCGGGCCCTAAGCCCCGTTCCAAGGAGGAGACTATCCTCATGATGGCGGATTCCATCGAAGCGGCATGTAAAAGCCTGAAGAATCCTACGGAAGAAAGCCTCAATAACCTCATTGACAAGATCATTGCCGGTAAGATCACTTTGGCCCAGTTCGAAAACTCGGATATGACCTTTGATGAACTGGAACAGTGCAAAGCAGTGTTCAAACAGATGATGAAATCCGTCCACCACGTGCGAATAGAATATCCGGAGGAAAAAGCGGAAAAAGAAGAACCTCAAAAAGGGTAGCCGGAATAGGCCAGGCCTCTGCTATCAGCCATTGTTTTGCCCGCCATTATTTTTATGCTCTTCTTGCTTCTTTTTATACCCATAGGGGCAGTGTCGGCATCCACTCTGACAGCAATAGCCTCGTTTCAGGAGGAAGTGCTCGGTGAAAACGAATAAGCCATTTTCTATGTAGTAATCTGTCCCTTTCCTAAGGGTTGGCGGTTTGGGCATTTGTCCAACAGCAATTTTTGTTTTTGATGGCCTGGAATGAAAAGCGACCGGAAAGCCGGTGAGCAGCCCTGCTATGCCTTTTCCATTGCCAGTGCCGGAAAGCGCCGTTGGGCCCACTCGTAGGTGCCGAAGAGTACGCCAACGTAGAACAGGTCACCCAAAAGGGTATTCCAGAAGAAGGGAATCCCAGCTCCATAGGCAGCCAACAGCCCGGCGGCCGTTGTGGGGTATTTGGGGTCCGCCAACCATACGCCGAAGTTGGTGATAGCAAAAAAGAGAACGGATGCCAACAGGCTGGCAGCCAGCAGGTTGGAGACTTTCACCTGGCGCAGGAGCAGGAAACCCAGCCCTACGATAGCGGCGAAACTGCCATATACCCACAGGTTGCCCATCCATACGAAGCTTTCGCCGTAGAAATCGGGATAGAGCCGGGCATAGATGAGGTTGTTCAGTAAAAGGTCACTGATCCACATAGCGAGAAATGGAACCAGGAAGGCCAGGTACTTTCGGGAAAGATGAGCGGCTCCGAATAACCCCATGGCTCCTATAGGAGTAAAGTTATAAGGGTGGGGGAGCAGGCGGCTCAGCGCCGCTACCAATACTATGATAGAGATGATACCGAATCGAAGCTGGATCTTATTGTTCATAAATTCTTCAGGTTTTGGTTAGTGTGCCTTTGGGTTGTCGCAAAAATAACCCAATTCCGAAAAGAGAAAGTATGATCGGGCAACAAATTCTGGAAAATGGAACTGTCTATTCAGGCGACAATTAATATAACAAGGTAAGCGTACGTTTGGATTATGCCGTACCTTAAAGGGTTTACCATTGGGCGATACCCTAAATATATCTTAGATTTGCATCGCAAAAATGGATGAGGATTATGAAAGGGCTTTCCTTTTTAACGATTTTTTTCTTTTTCATACTTCTGCTCGGCACGGCCTGCAGCGGCGGTGAGCCAGGGAGTAGTGCGGCGGCTGGCCGGAGCGAAAATGTGCTGACGGTTTACACTTATCGGTTGCTCCCCGGGCAAGATACCGTTTTTAAGCGTTTCGAACAGATGAGCGGGCTAAAAGTGCAAGTGGTTGAAATACCGGCGCAGGAGCTGGCGGCCCGCATCCGGCAGGAGGGCGGACAAGGCCCGGCCGATATAGTTATCTTCCCGGAAGTGTCCATGGCGATCCGCGCCCGGCGGGAGGGCCTGTTGCAGCCTTATAAACTGCCAGGCATCGACCAGTATTTCAAGGATGTGCTGGGAGATGACCAGGGATACTGGACGGGGCTCAGCCGTATTGTACCTGCCATAGCCTACAGCACCGAGCGCCTGAAGACTGCCAAACCCGAAACCTGGGTAGACCTGGCCATGCCTCGCTTTCGCGGTAAGGTACTGGCGCCATCATCCGATGACCCCTACCTGCAATCTCTGGTAGCTTCTTTCATTTTGCACAATGGGGAACAGGCCGCTCGCGCCTGGGCCTCTGCAATGGTTCCCAATTTCGCTCGTGAACCTCAGGGTAATACTATGGACCAACTGTATGGGTTGGCCTCAGGGCAGGGCGATGTAGCCATCACCAATGTCAGCGACCTGGGATACCTGCGGTACCCGCTCACCTATCAGGAATACCTCATTGGAGAGGGTTCACAAATCATTATTCCCAGGAACGGACAGTTCAATACCCACATCAATGTGACTTGTGCTGTGGTACCCATAGGAGGAGAGGTAAAAAAAGCCGTTCTTTTCCTGGAGTATATGACGGCTAAAGAAGCCCAGATGGATTATCCGCGTGCCGCTCAGGAGCATCCGGTCAATGTAATGGCGATTCCTTCCGATTATATCGTTGAAGAGGTAGGCCCGGTGCAGGAAGACGACCTGGAACTCAATCTCCTGGGGCAGTATAATGCCTTAGCGGTTCAGATCCTCAAAGAGGTAGGTTGGAAATAAAACATCAGTTTATGTCATTTTTTGAAGCCGCGCGGCGAGGAGACAATGCACTCTACAAATACATTCTGACTGTCATTGCGGTGTTCTTTGGCGCCCTTATTGGACAGGTCCCCCTGGCCTTTGTGATCAGCATGAAGGCGAACAAAGGCCCGGAGGGTTTTGAAAAGATTGCCGAATTTCAGGAAACGATGGATTTTTCCATCCTGGGCATCGATGACAACCTGGGCCTTTTTTTAATGTTGCTGTCCTTCGTAAGCGCCCTGGCCGTGCTCTTCCTTTGTATTATAACGCTGCACGGTAAAAAAGCAGAGGATGTGCTCACCGGCCGTCCGGGCCTGGATTGGGGTAGAGTTGGATTTTCTTTTGTTTTTTGGTTTGCCCTGAGTGTCGCTTTGGAAGTAGTTGCCTATGTTTTCGACCCAGGCAATTATACCTGGCAGTTCAACTTATACCATTTCCTTCCTCTGCTGCTCATCGCACTTTTGGTATTGCCTCTGCAAACTAGCTTCGAAGAAGTTTTGTTTCGAGGCTATCTGATGCAGGGTTTTGGGTTACTGTTCCGCAACCGGTGGTTGCCCCTGTTATTTACTTCAGTGGCTTTCGGCCTTTTGCATTTTGCCAATAAGGAAGTAGGACAGTTTGGTTTCGGCCTGATGATGGCATACTACATTGGATTTGGGCTGCTGATGGGTGTCCTGACGCTTATGGATGAAGGTACAGAATTGGCGCTGGGCCTGCATGCCGCTACCAATATTTACGGCGCCACGATCGTTAACTTCGAGGCTTCATCCATACAAACACCGTCTCTTTTCAGAATTCAGGAACTGAATGCCGGACTGATGCTGGCAATTGCTCTGGCCAGCGGGTTGTTGTTCCTTTTTGTCGCAGCCCGCAGGTATGGGTGGAGCGATTGGGGCAAACTCCTGAGCAGGATCGAATTTCAGGAAGCTTCCGGGGCGGCCTTTCCTTCCGAAGAGCGGGAAACAGGCCCTATTTTACCCGGAGATGAAGAGCTCTGACCCTTTCCACTCTTTTACCACCCGGAAACCCATAAAATCCCAGTTTTTCTGATCAGAATACAAATGAAAAAAAATAGTATTGCATGAATTATTGGAAGCTATTGGCCCTGCTTTTTCTGGGGCCGGTTCTCGTACAGGCACAACCGGAGCGCTGGCAGCAAAGAGCGGAGTATCAGATGGTGATCGACTTTGATGCAAAAGAACACCAGTTCAAGGGAGCTCAACGCCTGGTTTACCACAACAATTCCCCGGACACGTTATTTCGTGTCTTCTACCATCTGTATTTCAACGCATTCCAGCCCAACAGTATGATGGATGTGCGTTCCCGAACGATCGTTGATTCCGATCCGCGGGTGGGCAGCCGTATCTATTCTCTTGGGGAGAAGGAGATTGGATACCACGAAATAAATTCGCTTAAAATGGATGGGCAGCCGGTTCGCTATGAAGTGGCGGGTACTATCCTGGAGGTAGAACTGGAGCGCCCTGTTCTGCCCAATAGCCAGGCCGTTTTCGAGATGGAGTTCCAATCTCAGGTTCCTTTGCAGATCCGGCGTTCTGGCCGCGATAACGCCGAAGGTATTGCTTACTCCATGTCGCAGTGGTACCCCAAAATGTGCGAATACGATTATCAGGGGTGGCATGCCAACCCCTATATAGGAAGAGAGTTCTACGGTATCTGGGGCGATTTTGACGTCACCATAAACATCGGACAGGAATATACGGTAGCCGCCAGCGGGTATTTGCAAAATCCCGAAGAGATAGGCCATGGCTACAGCAGCCAGGCATCGAAGAGCAAAAGCAAAAAGCTCAGTTACCACTTTATTGCGCCAAATGTCCACGATTTTGTCTGGGCTGCCGATCCGGATTATACACACGATACCTTCACCAGAAAGGACGGTACAGTTCTCCATTTTTTCTACCAGAAAAACGAGAATACAGAGGAAGCCTGGGGGCGCCTGCCTGAAATAATGGACAAAGCTTTTGATTTTATCAATATCAATTACGGGCAATATCCCTATAAACAATATTCTTTCATACAGGGCGGCGACGGTGGTATGGAATACCCCATGGCCACCCTCATTACCGGAGAACGGAGCCTGGGCAGCCTGGTAGGGGTATCTGTCCATGAACTTATGCACAGCTGGTACCAAATGGTACTGGGCACGAATGAAAGCCTTTATGCCTGGATGGACGAAGGCTTCACCAGTTGGGCCAGCGACGAGGTAATGAATTATCTGCGGGGTGAAGGCCTCATTCCCGGCCGCAAAATAGATAATCCCCATGCCAGTGACTATCAGGGATATGTCAATTTTGCCCGCAGCGGTTTTGAAGAGCCCCTGATCACTCATGCCGACCATTTCGTGACCAACACAGCTTATGGTATTGCCGCATATGTAAAAGGGGCGGTCTTCCTCGCGCAGCTGGAGTACATCATCGGCCGGGAAGCATTTCGCAAAGGCATGCTGAGGTATTTCGATACCTGGAAATTTAAACATCCTAACTCCAACGATTTTATCCGGGTAATGGAAAAGCAGTCCGGGCTGGAACTGGACTGGTACCTGGAGTACTGGGCCAATACTACCCACACCATCGACTATGCTGTCCAAAAAGTGGAAGCGGCCGAGGAGCGCGGCGGCAAAACAGTGGTTACGCTCGAAAAACCAGGCATTATGCCTATGCCGCTGGATGTTCTCGTCGTCTATGCTGATGGAAGAAGGCAAATGTACAACATCCCTCTGCGGATCATGAGAGGGCACAAACCGGTGGAGTCCTCAACGGCTCCTTTCAAAGTTGTGGAAGACTGGCCATGGGTGAACCCTACCTATGAATTGATTTTGGACGCTGCCCCGGAGGAGATCCTCGAAGTCATCATCGACCCGGAAGGCGGCATGGCGGATATCAATCGAGATAACAATACATGGAGGATGAAATAGGAGGCGGCCTTGAACCCAATGGCGGGAAAGGATAAAAGTATTCACAATGTTCATCCTGTATTATATTTTACTCAGTTAGAAATTTCTTACCATTAAATGGCAATAATCAAAAAAAGCATCGATCAAATTTCCCCCTTTACCGCGGGAGATGACACCCTGATCCGGGAGGTGCTACACCCTCGGAATGACGATCTGGCGTTGGGATACAGCCTTGCCTTTGCAGTCCTGGAACCCGGGCGGGCCTCCCTGCCGCACATTCTGAAGAAAAGTGATGAGGTTTATGCTATTGGAAAGGGGAGGGGCAGGGCTTTCATCGATGGAGAGGCCGCTGATGTCGGGCCGGGCGATGTGGTGGTGATCCCCGCCGGGGCCCGCCAGTATATTGAAAATACAGGAGACGAACATCTCGAGTTCTGGTGTATTGTTTCTCCTCCCTGGAACGAGGAGGACGAGCTGGTGGAGGATTGAATCAAGCGTCGGGCAATCAGGCCGGAATACCATAAAGCCGAAATGCCGAACAGTCTCAGAAAAAGGCTATTTTTGCCATCCCCGAAAAAGGCCTCAAACCAACAAGCTGCATGAAAATACTTCAACTCTGTAAGAAATTTCCTTACCCCCTGAAGGATGGTGAGTCGATTGCAGTGACTACTCTGAGCCAGGCACTCCACGGTTTGGGCTGCGATGTTTCTTTGCTGGCCATGAATACCCATAAGCATTTCTTCAGCGAGGAGGATAACCCGGAAGCACTGAGCTATTATCAAAATGTCGTGAAGGTACCTGTGGATAACCGGGTAAAGCCTGCTGCAGCTTTCCTGAACCTCTTTTCCCGGGAGTCTTATCACATCACTCGGTTCATATCCCCGGCATTCCGGCGACAACTCATTGAGGTATTGAAAAACAATACCTTTGACCTCATACAACTGGAAACGCTCTATCTGGCGCCTTACATTCCTACAATCCGACAATACTCCGATGCTATAATTGCCATGCGCGCCCACAATGTAGAGTATGAAATATGGCAACGGATCACTGAAAATACAACCGTTTTCCCCAAACGCTGGTACCTTAAACACCTGACCCGGAAGCTCCACCGGTATGAGGCGGAACGGCTAAAACAATACGATATCCTGGTTGCCATCACGCAAAGGGATCTCGACCACTTCCGGAAGCTGGGGTACAGCAAGGCGGCAACAGTTGCGCCCATCGGCATCAGTTCTCAGTCCTACACGCCTGATTACAGAAGTTACCGGAAACCCTTGACGCTTTCTTTTATCGGTTCTCTGGATTGGATGCCGAACCAGGAAGGGCTGAACTGGTTTATGAGCCAGGTTTGGGAACCTCTTAGGAAGAAATACCCCGGGCTGGAGTTTCATATAGCCGGCCGCAACACTCCGGGAAGCTGGGTACATAAGCTTGCCGGGAAAAATGTCGTGGTCCATGGAGAAGTGCCTGATGCGGCTGAGTTCATCAATGGCCATAGCCTTATGGTAGTACCCTTGTTGTCCGGCGGGGGCATGCGTGCCAAGATACTGGAAGGGATGGCACTGGGCAGGGTTGTTCTAACCACAAGCATTGGGCTGGAAGGTATTGCTGCCCGGCCCGGCAAGGAAGTGCTGACTGCCGACTCTGCGGATCAGTTCCTGGCGCAGATTGAATTATGCCTGGAACAGGGTTCGCAAATGGAAACCATAGGGCGATGTGCCCGTGAGTTTGTGGTGGAAAGATACGATAGCCTGGCGATCGCGCGCCGGCTCCTGGACTCTTATTTGACTTTAACCGCGGAAGTCGCCTGATATGATCTGGATTGTGGGTATTTTGCTGTGGCTGAGTTTGTTGGGTATCCTGCATTCCTATCTTTTTTACCCTCTGCTGATGCGCTGGCTGGCGAAAGGCAAGCAACCTAACCAGTTGGTTTACTCCGGAGAAGATGAATGGCCCGGGGTCTCCATCATCATGTCCGCCTACAACGAGGAGCGGGTCATTCGCCAGAAAATAGAAAGCCTTCTTCAGCTGGATTATCCGCCTGGAAAACTCGATTTATATATTGGTTCGGATTGTTCGGCAGACCAGACCAACGCCATCGTTGCCGCCTATGCAGCAGAACATCCTCACCTTCATTTTTTTCCTTTCACCCAACGCAGAGGAAAACCCGGAGTGATCAATCAGCTGACGGATACAGCCATCGAAAATAAAGGGGGCGGCTTGGAGCACATCTTCATCATTACAGATGCCAGTGTGCTGATGGACCCCCATTGCCTGAGGGCGCTGGTGCGTCATTTTAAAAACCCGGAAATTGATATTGTGGATGCCCACATGATCCACATCGGAATGAAGGAAGAAGGCATCTCCCGGGCCGAAGATGAATACATTTCTACCGAGGTGTGGCTCAAGCACCGGGAAGGCCTGGTGTGGGGCAAGATGATCGGCCCCTTTGGCGGCTGTTATGCCCTGCGATCCAGCCGATTTTCTAAAGTTCCTTCTACTTTTCTGGTGGATGATTTTTACATCACCATGAAAGTCTTTGAACAGGGCGGCAAAGCCATCAATGACCTGGAAGCCACCTGTCGGGAACCGGTATCTCACGAGATCGGGGAGGAGTTCCGCCGGAAAGCCCGCATTTCTGCGGGTAATTTTCAAAACCTGTTCACTTTCCCTCATTTGTGGTGGCCCCCAACGCAGCCGTTGGGTTTTGCCTTTTTTTCCCACAAGGTCCTGCGCTGGCTGGGGCCGTTCTTCCTGATTATCATCCTGGCCGGTTCGGCCCTTTTAGCCCTGAAAGGCAACTTATTTTATACTCTGGTGTTTTCGGTTATGGCGGGCAGCTTGATATTGCTACCTTTGCTGGATGTGCTGCTTAACGCACTGGGATTAAACCTGTTACCCTTGAGAGGTGCTCGCTATTTCGTCATCATGAACCTGGCTCTGCTCCAAGGTTTTATTAATTTCATAAAAGGTATTCGTTCTAATGTCTGGGAACCCACTAAAAGAAACCATCCATCCAAGCCTTGAACTGAACACGATCGAAGAAGCGATCGCAGATATCAAGGCAGGTAAGGTGATCATCGTGGTCGATGATGAAGATCGGGAAAACGAGGGAGATTTCATCTGCGCCGCCGAGTGCATCACTCCGGAGATCATCAATTTCATGGCGACCCATGGCCGGGGGCTCATTTGCGCACCGCTCGATGAAAAACGGGCGGACGAACTGGAACTGGATATGATGGTTTCTTCCAATACGGCCCTGCACGAAACGGCCTTCACGGTTTCCATCGACCTGATCGGCCAGGGTTGCACCACCGGCATTTCGGCCTACGACCGTGCCACTGGTATCCGCGCTCTGGTCAACCCCAATACCAAACCTTCCGATTACGCCCGTCCCGGGCACATTTTCCCACTCCGGGCTAAAACGGGAGGTGTGCTGCGCCGCACCGGCCATACCGAGGCAGCCATCGACCTGGCCCGCCTGGCCGGCTATTTTCCTGCCGGCGTACTGGTGGAGATCCTCAATGAAGACGGCACCATGGCCCGTCTCCCGCAGCTGATGGATATCGCCGAGCGTTTCAACCTGAAGATCATTGCCATTAAAGACCTGGTGGCTTACCGGATGCGTACCGAGCGCATTGTAAGGCGGGAAGTTTCTGTCAACCTGGAAACCAAATACGGCAATTTCGAGGTTATTGCCTTCCGCCAGATCACAACGAACGACATCCATTTGGCCATCAAGTGCGGCGACTGGCGGCCCGAAGAACCAGTGCTGGTCCGGGTCCATTCTTCGACTGAAACCGGAGATATCCTGGGAACCCTCTTTGATGGTTATGGGGTCCAATTACAGCAATCTATTGAAATGATATCGGAAGAAGGTAAAGGGCTCCTGCTCTACATGCGGCACGGAGAAAAAGCCGACACCATTCTCCACCGGCTGGAATCTTACCGCCGGAAAGAAGAACAGGGTGAAAATGTAGCCCTGGAGAAGAAGGGCGAAATGACCCAGCGCGACTTCGGCGTGGGTGCTCAGATCCTGCGAGACCTGAATATCTGCAAGATCCGTCAGATCACCAATAACCCGAAGCGCAGGATCGGCCTGATCGGTTATGGCCTGGAGATCGTGGAGAATCTGCCTTTGCCGTAATTCGTATGTTCGGGGTCCGGAGCAAATCAACGAATAACGAATCAACGAATAACGAATCCCGAAAATGCGCTACGAACGAAAATACAAGCTGGACCATCTTCATCCCTCTGCTTTTGAGCAGGCCGTTCGCTTGCACCCGGCAAGCTTTCGCCCTATCTATACCCCACGCTGGGTCAATAACCTCTATTTCGACACGCCTGATTTCAACGCTTTCCACGATAATGCCGCCGGTGTATCCCAACGAGTAAAGCACCGTTTGCGTTGGTACGGCCAGCCGTTTGCGGTGATCGACAACCCCATTCTCGAAACAAAGGTGAAAGAAAACCTTCTCGGTCGCAAAGAGAGCTTCCCAATGCCCCGGGGGCCGTACCCAATTGGGAGCCTGGAGGGCCTTCTGCAGCAGGTGCGGAGCCGCCTGGGCTGCGGAGCAGAATTGCAGCCTGTGCTTTTCAATACCTACTTCCGTTCCTACTGGGCTACCTCCAATGGCCGCTTCCGCATCACTATCGACAGTGAGCTTCAGTTCGGTGCATACAGAACACAAGCAGGCAGGCTATTGCCCTATCATTTTCCGGCTGTAGTCATGGAAATAAAATACGAACAGGAAGCAGAGCCCGAGAGTGATTTCATCTTACAGCACTTTCCGTTTCGCCAAACCAAGAGTTCGAAGTATGTAATGGGGGTGGAGGTTTGCTACGGAGCTCCGGCCTAACTCTAAAACTTCGGGCACAGCACGACCTCATCCTCATACTCTCCCAGATAGGCAATAGAAATCTCGATCGCGCCACTGCGCTGGCGGGGTGTGCCCAGCGCATTCACTCTGGCGTCGTAGCTGATGCCCAGCAGGAAGCTGTTGTATTCAATGCCTACCATTCCGACGATGGCGTCCAGCGCAAAGCTGTCGTCGGCATTCCGGACGGGGCGCGCCCAGGCGCCTACGTGCAGGGCAGTGCCGCTGATGTCGTCGATGAGGAAGCGGATGTTGCTGCCGGCGTTGAGGGCCAGGTGAGGCCCCTGGTTATACACCAGCGCCCGGGGGTGGAACTGGATGGATTCACCTACTGGAATTCTGAGGTTTACATAGGCTGAATATTTGCGCAGGAGCGTGTTGGGGTCTGCCCGGTCGGGGTCTTCGTCACTGGCGAAGAAGCTGATCTCTGGCTCGAGAATATGGTGCATCGCCGCTCCGGCAAACAGGCCGATAGAGCGCTCGGGGGAATAAGCATAATTGATGCCCACTGCGAAGTCAGCGACAGTGAAGTTATTCTCGGGAAAGATCTCCCCTGTGGGGTTGTCATAACCGGAAGAACCGGAAAACTGATCTTCAAAGAAGAGATTTCCGTAGCTGAAGTTGCGTTGAGATATACCTGCCTGGGCGCCGAGGCTCAGGAATTGGTCGTTACGGGGGCTGAGAGACTTGTGGAAACCGCCTGACACATTGATCTGGTTGTTGGAATAACCCACCTCCGGCACTTTATCGTTGTAGAAGACCATTCCGACGCCGAAAGCGTCTTTATATCGCTTGCCAATATTGCGCATGTTGAAGCGCAGGTCGATCGCCCCGGCAAAAGTTTTATAGGGGTCCTGGTCGCGGTAGATGAAAGCCACGCGATACTTGCCGTCAAAGGTGCCGGTCAGTGCCGGGTTCAGGGTCAGAGGAGAGGCAAAGAACTGGGTAAAGTGCTGGTCCTGAGCCTTGCCGGCAATGGCAGCGGCAAGCATAAAAAGTATAGGTAAGAATTTCCTCATAGGTATTGAGTCGTGGTTGGTTTACCTGAAGTTCGCGCAAATGTAGTGGATAATTTGTAAAGAAGACAACGGACTTTTACGGATAATTATTATTTTTGATTATGTGCCGACAGCAATAAATATTGATAACCCAACCGCAGCAGGAGGAACAGTCGGGCATCTCAGGTAGAGCAAACGCAGGCGGAGTGCAAAAAAATGCCCACATGTCGTACGTTATTTGTCCGGTAAGTATCGTTCCCGTTCGGAACAGCTCTTCGAACAAGAGCGAGATGATCTCCCAGCTCTTGTTCGGCGAACTGGCCGAAGTGCTGGAAACCAGGGGCCGCCAATGGACAAAGGTTCGCTGCGCCTGGGACAATTTCGTAGGTTGGGTGGCATCCAACCAGCTAAAGCCGGTTACCCCCAGCGAATTCCAGCGCTTCCAACGCGAATTTGCCTACAGCCTGGAGCTGTTCCATACCATTCTCGCCGAAGATTTCTGTGTCCCCGTCGTCATGGGCGCACAACTTCCGGGTTTCGATGGTATGCGCTTTAAGCTCGATGGAGACTACTTCACCTTTAGCGGCCAGGCCGTTTTCCCGGAAAACATCGAACAAACTCCGGATTTTATCCTTAAGATCGCCCGTAAGTATCTGCATGCTCCTTTCCTTTGGGGGGGGCGTTCTCCCATGGGTATCGACGCCCCGGGCCTCATTCAGATGGTCTTTAAACTGGCGGGCATCCTTTTGCCCCGGGAAGCCGAACAACAGGTCTATTTAGGAGAAGCGGTAGACTTCGTTGAACAAAGCCGCCCCGGAGACATCGCTTTCTTCGAAAATAAGTCCGGCAAGATCACCCACTGCGGCATTATCCTCCCCAATCACGAAGTGCTGCACGCCTATGGCAGCGTCCGCATCGACCCGGTCGACCATTTTGGGATCTACAATAAAAAGCAATCCCGGTACACGCATCGCCTGCGGGTGGTAAAGCGCGTGCTGAAGGGCAAAGCAGCGGAGAAAAATGCGGTTGATAAGGCTGTAGAACGGGTGCAGGGGCAGTTTGAGCTGTTTTGAGTAGAGCCCCGATCTAGTTGTGAAGCTCACCATCCTGGTTATTTTTTGACCTCACTTTCGATGTTGGTGAACAGTAAAAGTTGGCTAAGACTTTTCTTTTTCTAACTTTGTTTTACCCCATAAGCCGTAATCCGTAAAACCCGGCCTTTATATGACATACCGCATTCTGGGAATTAAAGTAGTCTTATTGCTCTCTTTTATTCCAGGCATTCTAGGAACACTGGCCGCCCAAAAACAACTAACCGGGGTTGTGGCCGATGCCAACACCGGCGACCCTCTTATTGGGCTCAGTATTGTCGTGAAATCCCATCCGGAACGAGGGACGATCACCGGCCCGGACGGGGCTTACCAACTGGAAGTCCCGGAAGATGCTAATGTCCTTATCTTTAGTTACATCGGTTATAAAACGCTCGAAGTGGAAATAGATGGCAGAGACGTCATCAACGTTTCCATGCAGGAAAATGCGCAGAAACTGGATGAGGTGGTTGTGACGGCCCTGGGCATAAAGCGGCAGAAAAAGGAGATTGGCTATTCTACAGAAAGTTTTGACGGGGAAGAATTGGTATTGTCCAACGCGCCCAACCTGGTAAGCGCCTTAAGCGGCAAATCCGCCGGCGTGCAAATATCCAATACCAATGGGGTAGACGGTGGCACAACCCGCTTTGTCATCCGGGGCAATAACAATATAAATGGGAACAACCAGCCGCTCATTGTCGTCGACGGCGTGCCGCTTGAGAATGATCCTGGACTGACCGATGTTGGAAGAGGAGTGGACTGGGGCTCAGCCATCAACAACATCAATCCCAATGATATTGAGTCCATCAATATCCTGAAAGGGCCTACCGCTTCCGCCCTGTACGGCTCCCGGGGAGCCAACGGGGTAGTGTTGATCAGTACAAAGCGGGGAGGAAAACAAAACGGGATCGGCATCCAATATTCGGTCATCCATAAGGTGATCGAGCCTTTCCGTTACAGGGACGTGCAGAACACTTTTGGCGCAGGGGGCCCGCTAAACTTACTGGAACCCGCCCTGCCCATGGATGACAACGGCGTACTCCTCTATCCTCGTGAGAATCATGCGGAAAACGGCCCTTTGGGAAGAGCGACCACTGAGTTGTTCGGATTTTATTCTACAGGTGTGTCCTGGGGCCCCAGAATGGAAGGGCAGATGGTGAAATGGTGGGACGGGGAAATGCGCCCCTTCGACCCCCAGCCCGATAACCTGAAGTTGTACTTCTCGAACGGCCATACCACTACTCACAACCTGTCTTTTTCGGGTGGGGGGCAGATGGGAACGATACGAGCTTCGGTTACCCGTACCGACCACGAGGCGATCATCCCCAACAGCAACTACGATCAGACAACGGTAAACCTGGGATCCCGCTTGGACATCTCTACCCAGGTGCATGCCGACATTTCTTTGTCCTATATCAACTACCACCGGCTGAATAGCCCAACACTGGGCGATGACAATGAAAATTCCTTCGGGAAAGGTATCCTCTACAGCTGGCCCCGCAGTTACAAAGGCCTGGAAAAGGAGATCAATATTTTACCGGACGGCACCCGGAACAACTACGATTTTGAAGGGGGCTATCCCTTTGATTTTTCTCCGCCTCACCTGTGGTGGAATACCTACAAGAATAACACCAACCTGGACAGGAATAAGTTGATCGGAGCGCTGTCGCTTACTTATGATATTACGCCCTGGCTGAACGCTACCGGGCGAATGGGCACGGATTTTAACCTTTCCCAGTTTGAATCCCGCAACCAACCCATTGATAACCTCGGGATAACCAATGGATTTTATTCCAATGAGCTGAGCAGAGACATTGTCCGCAACAATGAGTTTCTGATC
The DNA here is from genome assembly GCA_020636405.1 of Lewinellaceae bacterium. Lineage (GTDB taxonomy): Bacteria > Bacteroidota > Bacteroidia > Chitinophagales > Saprospiraceae > JACJXW01. The sequence goes on from JACJXW010000004.1 coordinate 3,544,357, forward strand.
ACCTTACATAAAGAAAGCGTTTTCCATGCTCCCCTGGGGGCACGATTGTCCTTCGGGGGGACGCAATGGTCCAGAAGCCAATATGGGCTGAAGGGCACTACCGGAAGGTGGATCAATCCGTGGCTTTTTACTTTTAATAATTTTGAGGACCGGCTGACCGTCCCCATTCCGAGTGAATTCAGGTATGAGAAAAAGATCAATTCCCTCTATAGTTTTCTCAACCTGAGTTATGAAAATTACCTCTACCTGGAGGTGACCGGGCGCAACGACTGGAGCTCTTCGCTGCCTACCAACGCCAATTCCTATTTCTATCCTGCGGCTTCTTTGAGTTTCATCGCCAGCAATGCCTTCGATCTCAGCCGGCTGGAATGGTTGAACTTTTTGAAGCTCAGAGGAGCTTATGCCCAAACGGCAACCGATACAGACCCGTACCAGATAGACTTCGTATACTCGACCGGCACTTTTGGTAGCAACCAAACGGCCTCTCTGCCCACTGCCATACCGCCGATTGGGCTGAAACCTCAGCAGGCTAACTCCTATGAAGCGGGCTTGAGCCTGGGCCTGTTCAACGAGCGGGTGAATGTAGACCTCACCTATTATTACATCCGATCCTTTGACCAGATCCTCGATTCCCCGCTCCCTGCTTCGTCAGGCGCCAATACGGTCCGGATAAATACAGGTATCCTTGAAAACAAGGGCTTTGAAGCCATCTTCAATGCCATTCTGGTGGAGAACCGGAACTTCTTCTGGGCAACCGGGCTCAACATCAGCCGCAACCGCAATTTCCTGGCCAGCCTTGGAGACGGCGCCAAAAGCCTGGAACTGGCCAACATCTGGGGGCTGAACGGGCCTTCTATTACCGTACAGGAAGGCCAGGAGTACGGCACCATCATTGGTTATGATTACATTTATCACGAGCAGACGGGCCAGCCCATTCTCAACGAAGAGGGGACCCACTACCTGATAACCGACAGCCGGGTTCCTATTGGCAATTCCTCCCCTGATTTCATCGGCGGCTGGACCATGAGAATGGGCTTTAAGGGCCTGACATTGAGCACACTGGTGGACACCAAATGGGGAGGAGACATGTATGCAGGTTCCTACGTGATCGGTTTACAGACCGGGCAAAGCCCGGAAACCCTGCCTGAACGCCTGGGCCAGGGCCTGCCGTATACCGACCCGGAAGGGAATGTCCGGAATGTAGGCGTCATCCTCGATGGCGTCTACGCCGATGGGAGGCCTAATGACAAGGTCGTCCATTATTATTTCAAATACATTGGAAATACCGGTGGATGGGGCAGGTTTAACTCCAAACCCGGCATCATTGAAAATACCTGGGTGAAGCTGCGGGAAGTGGCCTTGTCCTACCAGTTTCCCAAAAAACTGGCGCAAAAGGCCAAGGCCTTCCAGGGCCTGTCCATTACGCTTACCGGAAGAGACCTGTTCTACCTCTATACTACCATACCGGACCGAGTCAACCCGGAAGGCAGTAATGGCGCTGGTAACGCACAGGGATTGGAATGGGCGTCCTATCCGGGCGTGCGGAGTTTCAGCCTTGGGCTGAATGCTTCTTTTTGAGCCGAGTTGGAGCGCGTTGCCGGTTTTTTAAAAGTATTTAGATATGAAAATGAATAACCACAAAATACTACTGATGGGGCTCCTCTTGCTGGCCACTGCCTGTGACAAAGATTTTGAGGAGATCAATAAAAACCCATTTGCTCCTACCCAGACGGATATCGGCCCGCTGTTCAATACGGTTGTCGCTTCCCTGCGCTTGGGTTGGAATGAGCAATTCTACGTACATAACGAGACCCTGTATGGCATCACACAACAGGCCGCCAAAACAGGAGTGGGGTTTGACAACATCAATATTGGAATAGAAGAGATATGGAGCGACTACTACCGGGGGTTGGCCCACATCAGAGAACTGGAGCGGCGGTTCGATGCCATGGAGGTGGAGGAAGAAGCCCTGATCAATGTGCGGGCCCAATTGAAAGTTTTACTGGCCTATAAGACTTTTCGGTTAACGGACCTTTTCGGGGACGTTCCTTTTTTTGATGCCGGCAAAGGCTTTGAAAGCCTGGATTACTCCCGTCCCCGGTTCGATTCACAGGAAGAAGTCTATAAATTCCTTTTTGAAGAACTCCGGTGGGTGGAAGAAAACATCAATACTGCTCCGAACCCTACAACGGCCGGAGGGAATAAATATATATCTCTCGGCGATTTCGACCACCTGTTTAACGGCGACCTTTGGAAATGGCGGAAATTTGCCAATTCCCTGCGCCTGCGCCATGCCATGCGGATGGTGGAAAAGGACCCCGGCTATGCCACTCCCATCCTTAAAGACATTATCGAGAACGACTTGCCCATTATCGAGTCCGGGGAAGAAGTGGGGATGTACCCCGGCCAGCAGGATTGGCGCAACGACGGCGTCAACTGGTCATTCCGGGAACACAATAAGTTGCGCATGGGTACTACCATCTGGCGGTACCTTTCTGAAAATGACAATGCCGATGGCAGTGGTATTTACGACCCCCGCGCTTACCTGTTTTTCGAACCCAATAATGCCAATCAGTGGGTAGCTTTTCCCCAGGTCCCTGAGCCCAATACACCGCCTTCCGGTGGCATTCCTTATGGCCTGCACCGGGACAATAACTACACCATAAAGGGGAACGCCAATATTTATTCCCCTTTCAATTATTTCCTCATTCGCGACAATATCGGCATTCCCGAGATCATCCTGACCGCTGCGGAATTGGGCTTTATCCGGGCTGAAGCTTATCTCAGGGGGCTGGGGGTTCCAATGGACCCGGAGCAGGCAGAGGCAGAATATACCCTGGCCGTTGTCAACTCCCTGAAATTTTGGCAGAAACTGGCGGCCGAATCAGAAATGTGGTTCAATGCACCGCCCGTGCTTTCAGAAGGTGAACTTTATGCGAAAACCAACCACCCGCGCATTAGCATTTTCACCACTGAAAATAAACTGGAACTGATCTACGCTCAACGTTGGCTAGATGCTTTTCGGCAGCCCTGGGAGGCTTTTGCGCTTAGCCGTAGGGTGGGAGCGACTCCCCGGGAAGGAGAAATGCCGCAATACTACAGACTCCCTTACCCTCCATCGGAAGCAGAGAACAATCCAACCCATTGGGCCGAACAACTGGCAAGAATGGGAGAGGACTCGGAGAGGGTAAAGGTTTGGTGGATGAAATGAACTTATTTTGAATATTTTTGAAAATCAGGAACTATGAAAAATATCTACCTTAGGCTCACGCCCTTATTTTTTCTATTATTTGCCTTCTCCATTACATTGAAGGCTCAATCCAACCAATACCTCCACTTCGACCGTGTGGACGACTTTGTAGAGGTACCGGGCGCTTCCCAGTATATCCAGAATTTGAATAAATTCTCCATGACCGGCTGGTTTTACACCGATGAACTGGCCTATGGACAAGGGATGATGGGGATTCGTGGCGGTGGAACCGGAGACGGCGGCTTCTACCTCATTCAACTCAGTAATGGGATCATCGAGTCCCGTTTGCTCACTACCGCAGGATTCCACGAGTTCGTGGCCCCGGCTTTCAGCATCGTACCCCAAACCTGGCAGCACATATCCTGGGTATACAACGGCAGCAAAGTGGAGCTGTTTATTGACGGCAACTCCGTAGGCAGTGTGCCGGCTTCAGGAACTTTCCCGGTAAGCAATAAGCCCTTCGGCATTGGGAAAAGCATTCAGGGTGGCTTCAACTTTGTTTTCGGCGGCCGCATGGATGAGGTTACTCTGTGGAGTAAAGCCCTTACGCAGGAAGAGATACAAGACATGATGGCAAATGAACTGACCGGAGAGGAAGAGAGCCTGGAATTGTATTATAAATTCAACCAGGGAGTACCCGGGGAAGACAATACGGCCATAACCAAGCTCGTCTCGGAGACCGGCAATGGGAGCCGTGATGGCAACCTCATCAACTTTGCCCTCACCGGCGATGTCTCCAACTTCGGCGGTACCTTCGATGCCGGATTTCAGGCCATTACATTTCCCCAGATCCCGAACAAACTGACTACCGATGCTCCCTTTCAGCTGATGGCGACGGCAAGCTCCGGACTGCCGGTGACTTATGAGGTTGTATCAGGCCCCGCCACCATCGACGGAGACATCGTTACCCTGACCGGAGAAGCGGGGGAAGTCCTCATCAAGGCCAGCCAGGAAGGAAATGGTACCTACGACCCCGCATCCGACCTGGTCAATACCTTTAATGTACTCGACCCGCAAACTTTTGTGCCGGACATCGACGCCCGAAGCCCTCTGACGGGCGATGTATTTGTCCCAGTCCTGCGGCCTATTCAGTTGGCTGTGATCACTTCCATCGATTTCCCGGAGCTCTTTTCCGTAACGGATGTCAAAATTGAAATAGGGGCGGAGCAAATTACATTGACCGACTGGGGCAATGCGCATTATACTGCCTGGTGGGCCCCACCCGGATATGGAAGTTATACAATGAACATCATTTCCACCAATAACTACGGCGCCAGTGCGACAAAATCGGTTACTTTCAACGTGGTAGAACAAGCCTCGGATATGGAGGTGACAGCTACCAATGAGGTTTGGGTTTATTCAGATGTCCCTTCCCAAACGGTGGAAGCGGAACTCCCCAGCTATCTTGGGGCTTTTGATAACATTACCGCTACCCTGGCCATCGATTGCCCCGACGGCGGCTGTGACCCCTGGGACCGGATCTCTTCCATCGATGCCAAAGGCCATGATGGAGAGTGGTATGAGATCATTCGGTACATTACTCCCTATGGCGTATCCTGCGGGCATACGGTTGACTTGACAGACTTTATGTCCATTTTACAAGGCAAAATAGCTTTTCGGGTCAACCTGGGGACTCAGGGCAACGGGTTTTTATATACCCTTGTTTTGAGTTACCAGGAGGGGAACGTGGAACACCCCTACAGCCATATCCGCAATTTATGGCGAGACAACTACTCCTTTGGAGACCCCGCAAACCTTCAACCCTGTGAAGTGATCGAAGCCTCCTTCCCGGAACATACCCAGGCTGCCAAGATCAAGCTGGTGGCCACCGGGCACGGTTGGGGCGATAACAATACGGGTAATGCCGCCGAATTCCACGAGGATATCCACCACATTTGGGTAAATGGGGAACAAACGTTTGAACACCACAACTGGAACGATTGCAACCCGAATCCGGATGGCTGCCAGCCGCAAAACGGAACCTGGTTTTACAACAGAGCCGGATGGTGCCCGGGAACGATCGCACCCTGGTTTGATTTCGACATGAGCAGCTACATCAACCAGGCCTCGGTAGAGTTGAAGTACATCTTTGATGAAGATTATGTTGATAATTGCCACGTTAACAACCCCAATTGTGTAAATGGGGTTACGTGCCCCAACTGCAATGATGGCTTCAACCCCGTCCTGCTTACTGCTTCTTATCTCATCTCCCGGGGCAGCCAACCCCTTGACGGTGCTTTGGTGACGGATATCGAAGAACCGCTGGCCCTACAGGAATCCTTATTTTCTTTGTTTCCCAACCCTTCTTCGGGCCTTGTAAACCTGGAGTTGAAAAAGGATGTAGGGCAGTTAGAAATCCTGGTGTTTAACGGGCTGGGGCAAATGGCATACAGGTTCAGCGAGAAGGAGCATCCTGCTAGCACCCATATCCTGCAGTTAACCGGCCAGCCAAAGGGCATTTATATGGTTGAGGTGAGAACGGATAAAGGAGTGGGCCAGCAAAAAGTGATCATCGAGTAACGGCTGCCCCATTGAAAGCGGGCTGTCAATAGGCATGAGTTCATCTCTCATCCCGAATCGAAAAATTCGGGATGAGAGATGCTGGCCTGGTTATACAAAAACCGGGTTATACTGCCTGAATGATATCGTACTTCGTCAGAATATGCAGGGTCCCCGCTTTGTCCTTGACCATTACGGCAGGGATGGTCCGGCTGACGTAGCGGCTCAGCTTGCTGAAGGGCAGGTCGGCCGGTACGATAGGGAAGGGGTCGCCCATGATGTTCTCCACTTTGTTTTCCGAATTGTCGAAGGGGTTTTCCAGGAGGTAGGACAGCACGGCCGTTTCGGTGATGGAGCCCACCATTTTATCCCCTTCCATGACCGGCATCTGAGAAATGTCGTGCTCCTTCATGATGTGGAAGGCCTGCCGGACGGTGTCCTTTGTGCTAACAGTGATGAATTGTTGGCCTTTCTTCATGGCCAGGATGTCCCGGACGCTCAGCTCGCGTTCCAGGAAGCCGCGCTCCCGCATCCAGTCGTCGTTATAAATCTTGCCGACATAACGGCTGCCGTGGTCGTGGATGACCAGCACTACCACATCGTCTTTGGTGAGCTTGTCTTTCAGCTGCAGCAATCCGGCGACAGCGGATCCGGCGGAATAACCGAGTAGCAGGCCTTCTTCCCGGGCCAGGCGGCGCGCCATCAGAGCACCGTCCTTGTCGGTGACCTTTTCGAAATAGTCGATCACGTCGAAGTCAACGTTTTTGGGCAGAATATCTTCGCCGATGCCCTCCGTAATGTAAGGGTAGATCTCTTTGGAATCGAACTCACCGGTTTCGTGGTATTTTTTGAATACCGAACCGAAGGTGTCAATGCCCCAGATCTTAATGTCGGGGTTTTTCTCCTTCAGGTATTTTCCGGTGCCGGAGATGGTGCCGCCGGTGCCTACACCGACGACAAGGTGGGTGACCTTACCCTCCGTCTGTTTCCAGATCTCCGGGCCGGTAGTCTCGTAATGGGCTTCCCGGTTGGAAAGGTTGTCGTACTGATTGCACCAGTAGGAATTGGGGATCTCCTCGCTCAGGCGGCGCGCGACGGAATAGTAGGAGCGGGGATCGTCCGGTTCGACGTTGGTCGGGCAAACGATCACCTCAGCGCCGACAGCTTTCAGCATATCGATCTTTTCCTTCGATTGCTTGTCACTGGTGGTGAAGATGCATTTATAGCCTTTTACTGCCGCTGCCAGGGCAAGCCCCATACCGGTATTGCCCGAGGTACATTCGATGATGGTGCCGCCGGCCTGGATGTCGCCTCTTTTTTCCGCATCTTCCAGCATCCTGACGGCCATTCGGTCTTTGATGGAGTGCCCCGGATTGAAAGTCTCCACCTTCATCAGTACCAGTGCCGGGACTTCTGCTGTCACCTTGTTTAGCCGGACCAGAGGGGTGTTGCCTATGGTCTCCAGTATATTGTTCTTATATTCCATACATTTCATTTTTTGTTGATCGGATCGACGATGCGAGTTAGGCTGTTGCACCTCGTGAAAGTGGCAGCTACCAGGCTGCTTCCAAAAATGGGCCAGCCTGGCCGGCTAACCGGCCACAAAGGTATTAAGAGTTTGTTCAATTTTCAATCAATGAGCTAACCCGCATTGAAATCGGAACAAACATTAGCATTTCTCAACGATAATATTTGACCTTCACGAAAAAGCGGGAGTCGATCGCTCCCAGTAGTTTGGCCGCCAGGGGGGAGAGGATGACCTCTACTTCGTTGCGGTAGGCTGTATCGGGGATCTTCCCGATGACCTTAACGTAAACGGTGCGGTTGTTCATCGGGTTGAGCACCTCGATGATGGCGTTTCGCGGAGCGGACCGGTGGAGGGCATACAGGTCTGAATCTTCTTTGCTATCCTTTTGCCAGAAGGCGACACCCTGGCCGTCGAATTGATGTTTTCCACCGGACTCCATCTGGTAGATCTTTTTCAGGGCGGCGTTACGCCGGGCCAGTGGCCCGCCTGCATGTTGGCGAAGGCTGTCGGGAATACCGTGGACGCTAATCCATCCGACGTGCAGTTGCTGGCCTTCCTTGAGCGTGTGGCCGGCCATATTGTTGCGTGCCATGAGCAATTCGATCGGCATGCGGAAGTACACTTTGGCAATGCGGAACATGGTATCCCCTCTTTTGACCACATAAAAGACCGGTACATTCTCAACGGGCCTGAAATCCGATTCCATATATCTTTTGATGGCAGCATTCGGTACGGGTACCCGGATGGGCATGCCTATTTTTACGGTTTGGTCTTTCAGCCCGGGATTGAAATAGTAGAGCTCTTCGACTGACAGTCCGTAAAACTGTGCCAGGGAATAGAGCGTTTGTTTGGGCGCCATGATGTGGTCAAAGTATTTTTCCTCGAAAGCACCGATGCTCAGAAATATAGTATCTTTGGCGGTCAGGTAATGAAGGCTGTCGCCGGTTGCCGATAACTTGCCGGAAAAAAGCAGGAGCGCGAAGAACAACAATTTTCTCATAGTGTTTCAAGCTTGTTTACGCACAAATATATGAAAACCATAGGTATCATTCCCGCCCGTTTTGCTTCTTCTCGGTTTCCGGGAAAACCCCTGGTACAGATAGGCGGAAAGACGGTTATTCAACGGGTATATGACCAGGCCCGACGGGCCCGGCGGCTGGATGAGGTGGTTGTAGCTACCGACGACGAACGGATTCGCGAACATGTGGAAGGCTTTGGAGGGCGAGTCGTCATGACGGCTTCCCATCACCGCAGTGGTACGGAACGTTGTGCCGAGGCTGCCGGATTTTTTGATGAAGCGGATGCCATTATCAACATCCAGGGAGACGAACCGTTCATCGACCCGCTGCAGATCGACCTCGTCGCAGAGCCCCTGGCGCGAAGAATGGCAGTAAAGGTAAGTACGCTTGCCAAAAGGATCGAAAAGCAGGAGGAACTCCATAGCCCCAATGTGGTAAAGGTGGTATTTAACCGCCAGCAGGAGGCCATGTACTTCAGCCGCAGCACCATTCCCTACCTGAGAGATGTACCCCCGGGCGACTGGCTTTCAAAGGCAGCGTTCTACAAACATATCGGCCTGTATGGCTTTCGCAAAGAAGTGTTGCTGGAACTGGCGAAGCTGCCGCCTTCCCGATACGAAAGCTGGGAGTCTCTGGAACAACTCCGCTGGCTTTATGAGGGGTTTCCCATATTTGTCAATCTTACCGATAAGGAAACGATCGGTATCGATACGCCGGAAGATCTTGTGCAGGCTATTAAGCTGATAAATCCCGAGGAATGAACTTTTGCAGCCACTGTGGGTCGGCCCGCATGGAGTTTAGAGTCCCGGAGGGCGATAACCGCCCCCGGTATGTCTGTCCGGATTGCGATACGATCCACTACACCAATCCGAAAATCGTAACGGGTTGCCTGCCGGTGTGGGAAAACAAGGTGCTATTGGCCCAACGGGCGATCAGCCCCAGGCTGGGTTACTGGAACGTGCCCTCCGGATACATGGAAAATGGGGAGACCGTCGAACAGGGCGCAGCCAGAGAAGTATGGGAAGAAACCCTGGCCCGGGTCCGGCATTTAACCCTACACGCTGTATTCAGCATTCCGCATATCAATCAGGTCTATATCCATTTTCTCGCCGAACTGGATACTCCCGATTTCGGTGTGGGCGAAGAGTCCCTGGCTGTCCGCCTCTTTTCTGAAGAAGAGGTGCCTTGGGGAGAGATCGCCTTTACTTCTTCGGTTTTTACTTTGAAACATTTTTTTTCGGACCGCAGGCAGGGGCGTCGCGAGGTCCATATGGGGGTAATGGAAAGGAGCTGACCTACAGAAACCCGCCATGGAAACCGATAGGCAGTAGGGCTTTGCCGGAATCCAGCACATAGATCTCTCCTTCAGCCCCCTGAAGAATGATGGCGATATCCTTTTTCTGGCGGTCTTCAGCTTCGCTGATGACCTGTCGGCAGGCGCCGCAGGGGGATGCCGGTTGAGCAATGGTTTTCCGTTTGCTTTTTACGGTTACGGCGATGGCCTTTACTACGGATTGGGGATAATGCATCGCAGCATTCCCCAGGGCTGTCCGTTCGGCGCATATGCACATGGAGTAGGCGGCATTTTCGAGGTTGGCCCCCTGGAGGATCGTACCATTTTCCAGTAGAACGGCAGCACCGACTCTGAAGTTGGAGTAGGGCGCGTATGCATGGTTGCGGGCGGCCCGGGCGCTTTCCAACAATCGTTGATACTCTGCGGGGAGTTCTTCTGCCGATTCGTAGACTTTAATTTTTGTACTGATCGTTATTTCTTTCATCGCTTTACCTGAAGTAAATAAAACACTATATTGCGCCCATTCTCGTCAGGGGCTTTTGCCTCTATTCGAAACAGGCAAATTACCTTATTGTTAAGACAAAACCAACTTATGAACAGCATATTGATTATCGGTGCAGGGCGTTCGGCCTCTGCTTGTATCAATTATGTGCTGGATAAAGCAAGGGAGCACAACTGGTTTGTGACTGTTGCTGACGCTGACCCGAAACTGGCAGAGGCTAAAGTGGCCGGCCACCCCAATGGACGGGGTACCTGGCTGGATGTCCTCAAGGTCAATGACCGCCGCGACCTGATCGGCCGGGCAGATGTAGTTGTCTCCTTACTTCCCGCACATCTCCACCTGGAAGTGGCGCACGACTGCATCAAGCTGAAAAAGCACCTCATCACGGCTTCTTACGTTTCCCAGGAAATGTACAGGCTGGGTGACGATGCGCGGGACCGCGAGCTGATCTTCATGGGAGAGATGGGGTTGGACCCGGGTATCGACCACATGTCGGCCATGCGGCAGATCGCACGCATCAAGGAACAGGGGGGCAAGGTCACAGCGTTCCGCTCCTATACCGGCGGCCTGATCGCCCCGGAAAGCGACGACAACCCCTGGAGTTATAAGTTTACCTGGAACCCCCGCAATGTGGTGCTCTCCGGGCAGGGCACTGCTCAATACCTGGAAAACGGCAAATTTAAATTCATCCCCTATAACCGCCTTTTTGAAGAATACCGCACCATTCATGTTCCGGGGATGGGCGATTATGAAGCTTATGCTAACCGCGACTCCCTTTTGTACCGGGACGTATATGGCCTGGCCGGCATTCCGAATATTCTTAGAGGCACCCTCCGAACTGCTGGCTTTTGCGATGCCTGGAATGCCCTGGTCAAGATCGGCCTGACTGACGGCGGCTATCCCATTGTGGATTCAGGTAAGCTGACCTACCACGAACTCATGGAGGGTTACCTGAGCCCTGATGACAACGCTGGCTCCGTCAAAGACCGCATCGCAAAATTGATCGGTGAAGAGCCAAATTCAGTGGTGATGAGCAAATTGGAATGGCTGGGGCTCTTCAGGAAGAAAAAGATCCGCGTGCCCAATGCGACACCCGCTCTGATCCTCGAAAACTTGCTGCTCGAAAAGTGGAAACTCAAGGCCAACGACAAGGACATGATCATCATGCAGCACGAATTCGAGTATGAACTCAAGGGCAAGAAGAAAGAAGTAGTGACCACTCTGGTCATGAAAGGGGAGGACGCACATAATACGGCTATGTCTAAGCTCGTGGGGTTACCTATGGGCATCTTCGTCAAGCTGGTAATGGAAGGGAAGATTACATCTACCGGCGTCAATATTCCGGTGATGCCCGAAGTGTACGAGCCGGTGCTTGACGAGTTGGAACAATTTGGGGTCGTATTCGCAGAGCATGAAAAAGCATAAGCTAAACTGAAGATACTTCAACCTTTTTACAGCAGTAATGTCCGCGCCCTGCAGGCCTTTCACCTGTTGCGGCAGGGGGCGACTATTGTGATTGCCGTTCTGCTGGCCAAAAGCCCGCTTTCCACTGCGGATATTGGCATCTATGAGATGCTTTTATATATCGGCTTTACGCTGACGACCTTCTGGGTAACGGGCTTGATGCAAGGCTTCCTGGCCCTGTATCCCCAGCTTCCGGAAGAGGAAAGGCCGGTTTTTTTGTTCAATGCCTATCTTCTGTTCTTCTTCGCCAGCTCCATCGTCCTTGCCCTTCTGTTGTGGGGGAAAACGGGTGTCCTTCTGGTGTTGACCGGACAGGACAGCTTGCCTTTTTATGAGCTTTTCGCTGTTTTTCTATGGCTTAACGTGCCTTCTTACCTGGTAGAGAATTTCTATCTTGTCCTGCGCAAACCCCGGGCAATCCTCTATTTCGGCCTGATGGCCTTCGGCCTGCAGGTGCTGGCGGTTCTTGTACCTGTTTTTCTGGGCTTCGGCCTGCTTTGGAGCTTTTATGCGCTTCTCGCGCTAGGGGTTTTGAAATTCGTTTGGCTTCTGGCTCTCGTGGCAAAAAGAAGCGCTTTCCATCTCAACATTGCTGTAGCCATGCGGTGGGTTTGGCTCTCAGTCCCTCTAATGCTCTATGCCCTTATGGGGAGCTTCAACCAATCTTTCGACAACTGGCTGGTCAATTTCTTCTACCGCGGTGACGAACAGGCTTTTGCCGTTTTCCGTTATGGTGCCCGGGAGCTCCCTCTGGCCCTGGCCCTGGCCAACGCTTTTGGCTCCGCCATGCTCCCCGAAGTGGCTGCCAACCTGGAAGCGGCGCTGGTCGCCATCAGGGAAAAATCACTGAAGCTGTTCCACCTTCTTTTTCCTCTGTCCATCTTCCTGGTGCTCTCCAGTAAGTGGCTCTTTCCCCTGGTTTTTAATGAAGACTTTGGGGAAAGTGCGATCATTTTCAATATATTCCTTCTGGTGACTGTAAGCCGCCTCCTTTTCTCCAGGACCATTCTGGTAGGCCTGAATGCGAACCGCATGATCTTTTACTTTTCTGTTTTCGAGTTGGCTTTCAATGTGGCCCTTAGTTTTGCATTGGTACCCTTCCTGGGGTTATCCGGCATCGCTATTGGCACGGTGGCGGCTTATACCCTGGAAAAGGTGCTGCTTTGCTGGTATCTTTACAGCAAATTCGGTATCGGCCTTGCCCGCTATACGAATATGCGCTGGTACCTGGCCTACTCAACCTTGATGGTGCTGGGTTTTGTGGTGGCTTTGTTCTTCTAAGGCATTCTAATAGTCTATTTATGATCCAATACCGAACGCCGGACATAACTATTTTTGAAAGTGCCCTCTACCGTACCACCAGTACGGTCATTCAGACGGGAGGCATCATCCTGATCGTAGACCCCAACTGGTTGCCGGCAGAGGTCGCCCGTATCCGGCAGTTTGTTGTGGAAAAGCGAGCGGGCAGGCCATTATATCTGCTCTTTACCCATTCCGATTACGACCATATCCTGGGGTGGCAGGCCTTTCCTGAAGCCCGGGTGATCGCTTCCACGGCATTTGTGGAAAACCCGGAGAAGGGAAAATGCCTGGAGCAGGCCCGCCAGTTCGATGAAGAATTCTATATACGAAGGGATTATCCTCTGGGTTATCCTGGAGTTGATATTGAAATTAATGAAGATGAGCAGATTGTAGAGCTGGAAGGGGCCCGCCTGCGTTTTTTTCTGGCGCCCGGCCATACTGCCGACGGGCTTTTTACGCTCGTGGAAAACACCGGCACCTGGATTGTCGGCGATTATCTTAGCAATATCGAGTTTCCCTTTATCAATCATAGCAACTTCGCCTACGAGCAGTCCATGCAGAAGGCCTTGCATGTGATCCGGGAATACGAGCCCGGGCTACTTATTTCCGGACATGGAGATGCTACGGCCGCCAAAGCGGAAATGCTTCAACGGTACAACGAATCCCTGGAATATCTCTATCAACTTCGGCTCGCTGTACAATCCGGAGAGCCCTTTCCGGAAGAAGAGCTCTGGAAACGTTATGGGAATAAACGAGGGCTGGCGTTGCCGCATAGGGAAAATATGGAGTTCGTACGAAAGGAGCTGAAAGGACTTTGACCCGAATAAGGCGTTTTTCGATGGCCTTAAAGTTCGCGGCTAGCCGACATCAGGTTGGCTAGCCGGTAGGCCAGGATTGCTCCGGCCTGCCCATCGGGGACATTTCCTTGCCCAGCTACCCCGCACAGGCCAAATCCGATGACCTCCAATTCGGCGTCTACCAGTCGTTTGACGAGGTACAGCGCCTCTTCAAAGTCGAATCCACCAGAAGTGGAGGGGACAGCATTTGGGCGGTACTGTGGCTGCAGAGCGTGGATATCGAAACTCAAGTAGACCTTATCCGGGAGGCCGCGGATAATATCACTGCAAATCTGGCTGAATGTATGTCCCCGGTAGAGGCGCCTGCGGATCTCGTGGTGGTAAAATACGCTAATGTGTTCCCGTCCGGCAGTAAACGCTTCTTCATCAGGCGTGGCAGATCGGACACCGGCCAGCGCCAGGCGTTTGATGCTGTCTAGTTTTAGGGCAGCGGTGAGCCAGGTATCGGACGAATAAACAGGGATGTCGGGGCGTTGCTGTAAACCCATAGTTTCCCCCAAGTGCAGAATGCCAAATTCGTTGTACCGCTCAGCCAGAGCTTCCAGGAGCCCGAGTTGGGTACTGGTGTCCCCGCCAATGAGCCCGGCCTGCTTTTTTTGGCCAAGCAGGGCCGAGGCGTCTTGCCGGAGCCCATTTCGGAGTAGGATGTTTTCTTTATGGATCTCTTCGAGCAAAGCCTGAACATAACCGTCTTTGGAGGATATGCTGCCCTTTTGGGCAAAAAGCCGGAGCGCTGCCATCTTTTCCACCAACCGATTTCCCTGAAGTACAACCTGGCCCTCCGGAAGCCGGAGGTAAATACCTCTTTTCCAGGCTTCTGGCTGGTCAGGGTCATATAGGGATAGGCGATGCGAGTTTTCCAGGATGTTAACCGGAGCCGTATGAGGCCCGCTCTCCATGGGGCCATCGCCGCCCCAGGGCGCGGAGAGCAGGACCACTTCCGCTTCCGATTCAGAAAAAGGAAGGCCCATGAAGTGGCCATTGTTGGGGCGTGGGACGGCAGGATTGAAGTTTTTAACCTTTTCGGCTGTGCTCATGTTGCAGGGATTATGAATTCTTGCCGGTGGCGGATTTTGTTGAGTACTAATCGTTTTAGCCGCTTCAAAATAACTACATTTGCGTGAATTTTTGCACGAACTAAATACTATTCGCTATTATGTCAAAAGTCCTGATCATTGGCGCCGGGGGCGTTGGGAGGGTCGTCACCTATAAATGCGCCCAGCACCCGGAAATCTTTTCTGAGATCTTACTGGCCAGCCGTACTCAATCTAAATGCGACGCTATCGTTGCTGATGTAAAAAAGGATACCGGCCATTCCAAAATAGGAACAGCCAGGGTAGACGCCGATAACGTGCCTGAATTGGTGCAGCTTATTCGCAAATTCCAGCCGGAAATGGTCATTCACGTGGCCCTTCCGTACCAGGACCTTACGATCATGGATGCCTGTCTGGAGACCGGGGTCCATTACCTTGATACGGCCAATTATGAACCCAAAGACGAAGCCAAGTTTGAATACAGCTGGCAGTGGGCCTATCAGGATAGGTTCAAGGAAAAGGGGCTACTTGCCGTTCTGGGTTGTGGATTCGACCCCGGAGTGACCAGCATTTTTACCGCTCGTGCTGCCAAACACCATTTCGATGAGATCCATTACCTGGACATTGTCGACTGCAATGCTGGTGACCACGGGAAGGCCTTTGCCACCAACTTCAACCCGGAGATCAATATCCGTGAGATCACCCAGAAAGGCCGTTACTATGAGAATGGCCAATGGGTGGAAACAGAGCCCCACGAGATCAGCAAAATGCTGAACTACCCCGGGATCGGCCCCAAGAATTCCTACCTCATCTACCATGAAGAACTGGAGTCACTGGTCAAGAATTTCCCTTCTATTAAGCGTGCCCGTTTCTGGATGACCTTCGGCGAGGAATACCTCACCCACCTGCGGGTTATCCAGAACATCGGTATGTCCCGCATCGATCCGGTAAAATATAAAGGTGTAGACATCATCCCGCTGGAATTCCTCAAAGCAGTGCTGCCCGACCCGGGAGATCTTGGAGAGAACTACACAGGGCAGACCTCCATTGGGTGCCGCATCCGCGGATTAAAGGACGGGAAGGAGCGCACCTACTACATTTGGAACAATTGTAGCCATGAAGCTGCTTTTAAAGAAACCGGGGCACAGGGTGTTTCCTATACTACGGGCGTGCCGGCCGCCCTGGGGGCTATGATGATGCTCACCGGCAAATGGAGCGGGAAGGGCGTATTCAATGTGGAGGAGTTTAACCCCGACCCCTTCCTGGACCAGCTCGGGCCCATGGGCCTGCCCTGGGAGGAACAATTTGATGTTGACCTGGAATTGGATTAGCGAGGTATTGGAGTTGTGTCCACATACTTATACGAATAAGGTATGTGGACACACATACTTACACTCATACACTGACCTATGATCGATTATTCCAAAATACCGTCTCCGGCTTTCGTGCTGGAGGAAAAGCTCCTGCGGCAGAACCTGGAATTGATCCGCGGCGTACAGGAACGTGCGGGGGTGTCCATCATCCTGGCGCTGAAGGGTTTTGCCATGTGGAAGGTATTCCCAATGGTAGCAGGTTACCTGAAGGGAGCTACGGCCAGTTCATTGCATGAGGCGCGGCTGATCTTTGAAGAGATGGGCGTCCGGGCACATACTTACGCCCCGGCCTATATTCCTGCCGAATTTGAGGAGATCATGCGGTACAGCAGCCACATTACCTTTAACTCTCTGAACCAGTATCATTTATACAAGAGTAAGCTAAATGATGCTCCACAATCCATATCGGCCGGCTTGCGGGTCAACCCCGAATATTCCGAAGTAGAAGTGGACTTGTACAATCCTGCCGCCAAAGGCTCCCGCCTGGGTGAAGCACCGGATAACCTCGGGGACAGATTGCCGGACGGTATTGAAGGGTTACACTTTCACACCCTCTGTGAGTCGACATCCTACGACCTGGAAAAGGTGCTGGGCGCATTTGAAAAGCACTTCGGCCGGTTCTTTCCTCAATTGAAGTGGGTAAATTTCGGTGGTGGGCACCTCATGACGCGCAAAGGGTACGACATCGATCATCTTGTCAGGTTACTAAAGGCCTTCCGGGAAAAGTACGGCCTTGAAGTCATTCTGGAGCCGGGCAGCGCCATTGCCTGGGAAACGGGAGACCTGGTCTCCACAATCCTGGACATTACCGATAACCGGGGAGTGAAAACAGCTATCGTCGACGTATCTTTTACCGCTCACATGCCGGATACACTGGAGATGCCTTACCGCCCCCGTATCGTAGGAGCTTCGGATGTACAGCCGGACAAGCCCACCTACCGCATCGGCGGTGTCAGCTGCCTGGCAGGCGATTATATGGAAGCTTATTCCTTTGAAAAGGAGCTGCAGCCGGGAGGGCAGGTCATCTTCAAAGATATGATCCATTACACCATGGTAAAAACGAGTACCTTCAACGGTGTTAAACACCCCAGCATCTGCATCTGGCATGAGGACGGCACCCTGGAGGTAGTACGGAATTTCGGCTATGAGGATTTCAAAAGGCGGTTGTCCTGATATCCGATATTGCAGCTAACCCAAGATCAAGGCTATTGACCATTAACCAGGCATATCAACAGCTCGTCCGTCGCCTGGAAAGGCTTTACGGGGAAGGGGAAGCCAAGAGCATCGCCCGCATCGTCTTTGAGGACGCTTTCGGTGTTCGCAATTTCCTCAGGCAGGATGCCCTTTCTCCGAAGCAAAGTGCCCAACTTGGCATGATCACTTCCCGCCTTTTGGCTCATGAGCCGGTGCAATACATTCTGGGGGCGGCGGACTTCTACGGCCTCAAATTCAGAGTGGATCAGCGTGTCCTGATACCTCGCCCGGAAACAGAAGAACTGGTGCACTGGATGCTGGAAACGCTGGAACAGGGGCACTTAAAAGTGCTGGACATCGGAACGGGCAGCGGCTGTATCCCTGTAACGCTCAAAAAACACCGTCCGGGTTGGGACGTTTGGGCGGTAGACATCAGCCTGAAAGCGCTGGAGTTAGCGGAAGAAAACGCCCGTACGAATGGGGTTGAAGTACAATTTCAACCGTTGGACATTCTGAAGGAAAGCCAATGGGCGGAACTGGGCCGGTTCGATGCCATCGTCAGCAACCCGCCCTATATTCCCCGGCGGGAGTCGGCCCTTATGCCGGAAAATGTCAGGCATTACGAACCCCATCTGGCCTTGTTTGTAGACAATGAAGCCCCTCTTGTATTCTACCGTGCCATCAGCCGCTTTGCCAAGCAACACCTCAGCCCTGGTGGTTTCCTCTTTTTTGAAGCCAACGAATTCAATGCAGGTGAAGTTGCTAAAGTTGTTGAAAAACAGGGGTTTAAAGGTGTTGAAGTCAAGCAGGACTTGAACGGAAAGGAACGGATGGTTCGGTGTCAGTTGGCTCAATAATATTTTGGCGTCCCTGTCAATCCTGTCGGAAAAAAGAGTTTACCAATTCTATCAGCACTTCATTCAGCTTTTCAATGGCTAAAGGGATGTTCCAGTTTTCCCGGTTTCGGGCTTCCACGTAGTTGGAAATAGACCGAATCTCCAGGAATGGGATGCCCTCCTGTCGGCAGGCGTAGAAAAATGCAGCGCCTTCCATACTTTCCACCTCTGCATCCGGATATTTGGCCCGGATGGCATCAATATCGGGCGGATAACCATGGACCTTGTTCACACTGATCCCGTGGGCGATGGGCAGGAAATGGAACTGCCCGGCGGCGGCATTGAGTAGTTTTCCATTGGTGAAAGGGGCGGCACTGGCTTCGATCAGGCCCAGTTCATGAACGTCAGTAAAGGATCCGTCGGCCTCCTGTACCCCCAGGTCGGCAAAGCGCTCGCTGGAAACCTGCACCACTTCTCCGATGTTGAGCTCGCGGTTGATCGCTCCTGCGATGCCGGCGTTGACGGCCAAATGAACTTCTTTGTTTGCCAGTATCTTCCCCATCCCATATGCCATCATCGGCAGGCCCACTCCTGTGACCAACACGGAAACTTCTAATTCTCCTTTTTGAAATGTAAAATGGCCACTGGTGACGAATTTCTTCTTCAGGTAATCCAGGAGGGGCTGGATCTCAAATGGGGTGGCAGCGGCAAAGAGAATATTCATCAAAGATCAATTTAATGTGAGGCCAGTCGTTGGATGCGGTGATCTGGCTTGCGGCTATTTATTAAAAGTTATCCCTGCAGCTGGTGTAAAGCCCAGCACCTGATGGTATGTAGAGGCTATGTCTATGCTAAGGCCATTGGGCAGGGCGTATCCCAGCCCAAAACTGAGTTGGGATGGCTGAGTTGCTACCCCGAACCGGAGAAAGAGGGGGTCGATGATCTGGTATTCTATGCCAAACTTGGCGCGGGCGTCGTAATCAATGTCCTTCTCTACTTCCGCGAGGAGGCTCAGCTTATTGGAAGGAAGATAGCTGAGTCCCAGTTTGAGCACCGTAGGCATCAGGTTTTCTTCGGCCAGTTTTACCCTGCCGGGACTAAACAGGTGAATGCCCAGGTGAAGCTGAGGCAGAAGCTCCGCCTGAGCCCCCACTTCAAAGGTGAAGGCAGCTTTGTTCCCGTACTCCGGGATGCGGGTATTCAACATCAGGAGCTGGGCCCCGATGGACAATTTTTCCAGAAGCTTGCGGCCGTACGCCAGGCCGATACGTTGCTCGTTGTACTGCTCAAACCCAAAGTAGTGAAGGCTAAGCCCGAAAGTGCCTGAACGGGTAGGCAGGGCGGCCCCAAAGCCTATGGCCTTGATTGCACTGACCAGAAAACGTTGCTCCCCGTAGGCCGTTACGGCCATAGTTTCCAGATGTGCCAGGCCAGCCTGGTTGGAGAAAATGCTATTGATGTCGGTATAGGTAATGCCGGTATACCCCATGCCTACGCTTCGCGCCCCGGCTGCCGGTGGGGTGCCGTTTTGAGCAAAGAGGTTTTGGAGGCCGAATAAAAAGACTAGAATAGAGAAGTATTTCATCAGTTTAACCTTTAGGCCCAATAGGGCACCCTATACATTCACTGCATTCTCTTCGGCCACTTTGGCAAAAAACGTTCCGGCTTCCGTCATTTCCCGTTCCATCGTATCCAGGTTGACCCGTACCAATCCGAAACGGTAGGTAGGCCCCAGGTTCCATTCGAAGTTGTCCCATGTACTCCAGTGGATAAAGCCCCTAAGATCGATACCCTCCTGAATAGCCCGGTGGCAAACCTGAAGGTAATCCCTGATGGCCTGTATGCGCCGCTTGGGGTCGTCGGTACAAATGCCACTTTCCGCCATAATGATAGGCTTGCGGTAGCGCTTGTGGAACCGGCGCAGGACCTTTCCTAGTCCTTCCGGTTTATAACCCCACATTTTGTCGTGGGGGACCCCCATAGCGTCAAGCTTCCCTGGATTCTCTATCTCCGTGATGGGAAAGGGGTCGAACAACACGTGAGCATAGTAGCTCAGCCCCCAGTAATCGACTTTTTCAAAATGGCGTGCCGCCCGGTCGATGAACCACCAGTCCGTGATCCTGGCAGGTATCTTGCCCAGCCAGTTGGCGCCTTCGAAATTTCCCGTATTTAAGGATATGCTGACCGGTTTCTCCGGGCATTTTGCCTTGAGCAGCCCGTAAACCACCTCATGAGCCTTCTTAAGGTGGCGCAGTACCCGGTTGGCCTTGAAGAAACTGCGCACATGAGGAGGGAAAACCCCCAGCATGTAGGCGTTAAGGGCATAGACATTAGGCTCGTTAAAAGTATTCCAGTTGAACACGTAGGGCTCGAAGTGCTCAATGCACTGGCGGGCATAATCCACAAAGGAAGATATATTGTCTTCATTGAGCCATCCTCCGTTTTCCTCAAACCAAAGGGGGTTGGTAAAATGGTGCATAACGAAAAGGATGCGGGTGCCACCGTTGTTGAGCAGCCCGAAGAAGCGTTGGTATTCCTCCACCACTTCGGGCACGAAAGGAGCGAAGGGTTCGGGCTGAAGCCGTGCCCAGTCAACCCCGCAACGGTAGGCCGTTCCGAACTGCAGGATGTATTCGGCATCTATTTCCCGCAGCTCTTCGTGGGCGGTGGTTTGATCCAGAATATATCCGTCTCTGGATTTAAAGCCCCGCCAGTTATGGGCAGAAGCGGTCTCGACCTGGGTTGCAGAGGTGGAGGTTCCCCAAAAGAAGTTTTCCGGAAATTCAAGGCGCATAGGCTACTCGGTTGTAAACGGGTTACTCTACCCAATCGGCTACAAACACATTGGTATCTCTCGAGCCTCCGTTGTTGCGGTTAGAGGAGAAGGAGATCTTCTTTCCATCCGGAGAGAACATGGGGAAGGCGTCGAAAGTATTGTCGAAAGTGATTTGCTGCAAGCCGCTTCCGTCGACATTGATCGAGAATATATTGAATTGCCGTCCGCTTTCGGTATGGTGGTTGGAAGCAAAAAGAATGCGCTCCCCGGAGGGGTGAAAGTAGGGCGCCCAGTTGGCCTTGCCCAGTTTGGTGACCTGTTGCATGTCGCTGCCATCGACATTACAGATGAATACTTCCATGTTGGTAGGTTGTACTACGTTTTCTGCCAGCAGGCTTTTGTATAAGGCAACCTCTTCGTCCGTTTTGGGCCGGGAAGCGCGGAAGACCAGCTTCTTGCTGTCCGGGGAGAAAAAGGCGCCGCCATCGTAGCCCAGCTCGTTGGTTACCTGTTGGAGGTTAGACCCATCGGTATTCATCGTCCAGAGTTCCAGGTCTCCGGACCGGGTAGAGGTGAATACGATCTTGGTTCCATCCGGTGAAATAGTGGCCTCGGCATCGTAACCGGGGTTGTCGGTGAGCTGTTTGATAATGTTTCCATTGAGGTCAGCCACGAATATGTCGAAATCGGCATAAATGGGCCAAACGTATTTGCCTTGTACAGAACGCGGTACTTCCGGGCAGGCCTCGTCGCCCAGGTGCGTGGAGGCGTAAAGTATAGCAGTGTCGCCAGGAAGGAAGTAGGCGCAGGTGGTTCGGCCTTTTCCGGTGCTGACTAATGGCGGCTTTTCGCCTGAGTAGCCGGTGGCAGGCATGTAAAATATCTGGTCGCATTCAACGCCCCAGCTTCCATTGGTAGCCTGGAAGCTCAGATACTGTCCGTTGAAACTCCAGTAGGCTTCAGCATTATCTCCGCCGAAAGTGAGCTGGCGAACGTTTTTAAGGTGGTTTTCCTGTGGGTAGCGGAGGCTGTCTACAGCAGCATCCGTGTCCTCTGTGTTGTCGTTCTGGGCCTTTTGGCCGCCGCCGGATTGGCAGGTTGAAAAGAGGGCAATGGATAAAAGGATGGTAAGGATACGCGTTGTCATGTTTATTTTTCGTTTTGTGCAAATATACTCGTCGGCAGCCGGTCTCAAAAGGATCAGCGGAAAAAAGAGCGATTTTTTGGGTGCTCCCGGGAAAAGCCGCTACTGTTGACCAGGGCTTGTTAATTTATATGAAAATCAACCCTTTATAATAAAAGGCTGCCAAAGCCCGCTCACTGCCCTCCATCCGCACTGTCGTTCACATCGCCGACTTTCAGCCCGGTCCAGTTGAGAGGCGTATTGTCGAGGGGGGAGAAAAACAGCTTGCCGGCATCTCCGGAATATACTTCGGCAAAAGGGTTGCCTGGATTTTGGAATTGATAAGTGGGGTTGATGAATATCCAGGACTCCTGTCCGTTCAATTCGGTATCGATCCCCAGGATGAGGCGCCGGAGGTAGATCAGGTCGAGGGTTGTCACCTTGCGGTCCCGGTTGGCGTCGGAAGCGATAATGGGCAGGGGGTTATCGAAAAGAGCTACCCCCAGGATGTGACGGCTGATGAGCAGCAGGTCGTGGGTACTTACTCCATTGCGGTCGCCGCCGGTTTTGATAGCCTGTAAGGTATAGCTCTGATCCGTAGCCAGTTGAGCGTTGACCGAGTACTGCCCTTGAGCATTGGAAGCCCCTGTAATTCCCGGCAGCTCGGAGATGCCGACCGTTACGCCATTAATGGGGTCTCCCTGAGGTGTATAAATATTGCCGATGGCGGTAAAGTTGACCAGAGGGCGCACCGCACCTGTAGCAGCTATGGCGGCGTCTACGGCATCGATGGTGGCGGCCTGGCCCGCCCCGCGCGGGTCGAAAGTGACGGTTCCGTCTGGAGCAATGACTACAAAAGTAGGCGTGCCGAGGAAGAGCCCATAGGTGCCGTTTCGATAGGGAAGGCTTGCCGCCAGGCTGCCTCCGTCGGCCCCGACACCGGGGAAGGTATGTCCGTAGTTGGTTTTGTAAGTTGCTACATCTGCGCTAGTATCGTCATTTTTAATGCTCAGGCTGATGAATTCCACCGCTCCGGCTCCTCCTCCCCACATCTGGTAAAGAGGCTCCATAAGGGGTGCTATGGCGTTACAGGGTGGACAGTAAGTGAAAAACAGTTTGATGACTACCGTCTTGCCCTGATTGAGGTAATCAGCGTATAATTGATGCTGCTGCCCCTGGCTGTCCGTAACGGTAAAGTCCGGGGCAGGCGGTTGAGCGATTACCTGGAGCGAGAAGCAACAGAAAAGCAGGATATAGGATATCTGTATTTTCATGGTCGGCACAAGTTTAGGCCTAATAATCTAAGGGAAGCGGAGGGTAGTTTCGCCCTCTAAATTAACCTATTTTAGATTTCCTGTTTGGCCTTTGCGCAACTATTTATTGAGGAGCATTCCCTGTTGCCGGCCTTTCAGGAAGGCAGGGTTCGGCCTTTTAAGCATAGGCTTGTTCATCTTTTGGACTGCTGATGTCTGTTTTTATCTGATAATCTTTACCTTTGCGCCACATTTTTAAAAAATGCAGAAAGTTGTATTTAAAGACTTGGGGCTTATAAGCTATAAGGACGCCTGGGATTACCAGGGGATAAAGCTTAAGGAGCTGATAGACAGGAAGTTGAATAACCGGAACCTCGAACCTGAGAACAGGGAAGAGCAGCGTCATTATCTGATCTTCTGCGAACATCCCCCCGTATATACCCTGGGAAAAAGCGGTTCTATGGATAACCTCCTGCTGGATGAGGAGGGGCTGAAACGGGAAGGTTTTGAATTCTTCAAGATCAACCGTGGTGGCGATATTACATACCACGGCCCGGGGCAGATCGTGGGTTATCCTATTTTCGACCTGGATTGTTTCTTTACGGATGTGCACAAATACGTCCGCTTCCTGGAGGAGGCCATTATTCTGACGATCGCGGAATATGGTTTGTCCGGCATGCGGTTGGAAGGTTATACCGGCGTCTGGCTGGAGGCGGCCGGGAAGCTTCCCCGGCGCAAGATCTGCGCTATTGGCGTTCATCTGAGCCGCTGGGTTACGATGCACGGTTTCGCTTTTAACATTAACACGCAGCTTTCTCATTTCAATCACATCATTCCCTGTGGGATTGATGATGAAGATAAAGGGGTTACTTCTCTGGCCGAAGAACTGGGCAGGGAGGTTTCGCTGGACGAAGTGAAAGACAAGCTCCGGCGACATTTTGCCGACTTGTTCGGTTTTGAGTTTTATATTCCTTCCGGATTATGATGAAAGATATACCCAACTTGAAAGTTGAAGACATTGCCATCGCCGTAGTGCCGAGAGATGGCGAAACCACCGATGAGGAACTGTGGGATACTTATCTCATAAACCTCAAGGAAGAGCCTATAACCAACGTTCTGGTCAATTCTAAAGGGTATGGGGAAGTTGATGGCGAGAAGATGAAAACGACCATCCTCCGCCACTTTTTCGAAGAGATCCCTGCTCTTTCTGTGGTCAAGATCGAGCCCATTCAGGTGAAATTGTTCGGACTGACCAATGAGTACTGGGTGAGTTTTACCCACGATGAGTACATGTATGATAAGCGATACATCTTTGTCAACGGAAGCATAGTCCAGGAAAACTTTACCCGGATCCCTTTTATCAACCGCCCTGGAGTGATGATCAGATAAAAAACTAAACCATGAGCCAGGATTTAAAAGCCAAGAAAGTCAGTGACTCCCGTACCGTAATGACGGAGATGGTCATGCCCAACGACACCAACCCGATGGGCAACCTGATGGGAGGAAACCTGCTGAGGTGGATGGATATTGCTTCCGGCATATGCGCTGGCAAGCATTGCGAGGCTCATGTTGTGACGGCCTCTGTCGACCACGTTTCTTTCCAGAAGCCGATCAGGCTTGGAGATGTCATTACGCTGGAAGCTACTGTTACCCGCGCTTTCCGGACGTCCGTCGAGATCCATGTCGAAGTTTTTGCCAACGACATCAAGGGAGGCAACCCCCGCCGCTGTAACCACGCCTACTATACCTTCGTCGGAATGGATGATGATGGCAATCCGCAAACGGTGCCCCCGGTCTTGCCGCTCACTGAGATCGAGCAACAACGCTTTGACAGCGCTTCCAAGCGCCGGGAAATGCGGCTGATATTAAGCGGCAGGATCAAGCCGGAAGAGGCTACTGAGTTCCGCGCCCTTTTCCTTGCCAGGGAATAAGAGGACAGAAGCCATCCATCAGTCTTCCTCCTCCTCTTCTTCATATTGTTCGCGGCCCGAACGGTCGATCACCAGGCTGCTGGCCTGTTGTATTCCCTGTACGACCAGATCCAATACGTTGACATGCGCAGGGCGGGTTGCCATGAAGAAAATGGCTTCTGCCACATCGCTGGAAGACAAGGGCTTGAAGCCTTCATAGATCCGGGCTTTCTCCTCGTCCCCGTCGAAGCGGACCAGGGCAAACTCCGTTTCTTCCACATGGGCAGGGCTGACCATACTAACCCGAACGTTGTGTTTGTGCAGGTCGAGGCGCATGGAACGGGTCAGGGCTTCCACGGCAGCTTTGGTAGCGCAGTATACATTGCCATTTGGATATACATCCCTGCCCGCTGTGGAGCTCACGTTAATAATATGGCCCCTCTTGCGTTTGACCATGGCAGGAGACACCGCCCGGGTCATGTACAATAAACCCTTCAGGTTGGTGTCGATCATTTCTTCCCAGTGTTCCAGTTTACCCTCGTGTATGGGGGCCAGCCCTTTGGCTTTTCCGGCATTATTGATCAGTATGTCGATTTCGATCCCTTTCTCTTCCAGTTTTTCCATTACCTCTTCCACCGCGCCGCTATCTCTGACATCAAAGGCTATGGCAAGTACATCCGCCTCATAGTCATCTTTGAAACGGGCCTTTAACTCCTCCAGGCGTTTTGCCCGCCGGCCGGTGATGATGACCTGATAGCCATTACGGGCAAAAATTTCAGCCGTTGCCTTTCCTATTCCGGAGGTAGCTCCGGTGATGAGGACTTTTTGAGCTACTTCTGGCCTTTCCGGCTTCTTTTCTTCTTCCTCGATTTCCTGACGCAGCACTGCAGCCTCTTCTTCGCGGGCCTTCAGCAATTCCTCCAGCCGGTTGATGTTGTCTTTCAGCGCTTCGATGGTATCCTGTTCAATACCGGAAATGGCCGAAGCCACCGATACCGGTTTTTCCTGGAAGGCGAGGTCATTTTCCGGAGTATGTAATTCAGGGTTGATGGAAATGGCGCGGGCGTAAGCTTTTTTTGCCTTAGACCGTTGCCCCAACTGGTAGTAGGCAAGGGCCAGGTCGTAGTTGGCAAAAGGGTGTTTGGGGTCAATCTTCAGTGTTTTCTTCAGAAGTTTGATCGCTTTTTTAGGTTTTCCCATAGCTTCGTTCATAACCAATGCGTATTGATAACAGGCATCCGCGTTTTTTTCATCCTGATTTATGGCTTTCTTCAGGTGTTTGGCGGCAGCTTTTTGCTCTCCTTCGAAGTGGGCCGCCGTGATCATTCCAAGGCGGTAGTGTACGTTCGGATACTTGTCATTAAGATCGATGAGCTTCAGGTAATATTTCCTGGCAGAGTCAAAGTCTTCCAGCAGTTCGTTGAGTTCGCCCATCAAAAAGAGGGCATTCTCATTTTCGGGTTCGGCAGTTACAACTGGCTCCAGAGCCTCACGGGCAGAACGGTAATCTTGCCCACGCTGGGCCAGCATGAGTGCGTAATGATACCTCAAATACGAACTGTCCGGGTTTTCCTCCAGTGCCTGGGCCATAAAAGCCAGGCCTTCCTGCACCTGCCCGGTATTAAAATATTCCATTGATTCTTCAACAAGCACTGAAACTTGATCTTCCTCTTCTTCTTCCTCTTCCTCTTCCTCTTCCTCTTCTTCTTCTTCTTCTTCTTCCTCTTCTTCTTCCAGGGCGTTGTCTTCGTCATCATCCATATAGAATGCCTCGGTTGCATTTTCATCCTCTTCAACCGTTCCTGCCACTACGAGCTCCTCTGCAACTTCCTCTTGTACATCCTCCAGGCTGGCCTCTTCAATACCTGCCGCGATGGCTTCGGCAACGTCTTCTGTATGGATTTCTTCTTCTTCGGGAACTTCTGTTTCCTCTACTGCTTCTTGGATCAGCCCAATTCCCGGTATCTCAGTGAGGTCGACCGGGGGTTCTTCTTCATCCGACACTTCTTCCTCCCTTGAGGGAGCAGGGGAATCTTCGATTGGGGGCACCTCTGCTTCATCCGGGGCGGGGAACTCTTTCTCGAGGGTTACGATCTCCTCTTCCACTCGTTCTGAATCAGCCGGTGGTTCTTCTATGGCGGCGACTTCTTCTTCGGTTATTTCCGGGGCAACCGGCTCTTCCGCAGGAGCCTCTTCTGCAACCGGAGCCGAGGGTTCTAAGGCCATCAAAGTGGCGGCGGCTTTTGACTTAAAGCGGTTCCAGCCCTCCAGGTCATTGCTGAATTTGAAGAATTCTTCATAGCCATTAGCTACCAGCCCCTGGTGGGTCAGGTAGTTCATTCCTCGTAAAACACGGAGGAATTCGCCGGCTTCACTGGAGATTTCGCGCATGGTTTTGAGGTGAGCGTTGAAGGCATCTTCATCAAAATCTTTCATTTGCCGCTTCTGTCGGCGAAGGTCTAGGTATTGGTCCTGCCAGAAATTTATGTATTGAATGATATCGCTCACGCGTTCAAAATCGGTCTGTATTTTGATGGTTTCGCCCTTTTGTTCATCCTTAGCTACCCCCTCGATCACAACGGGCAGGATCTGATTTCGCTTTTCCTGTAATAATTTCAGGCCGCGGTTCATACATTGTGCGGCTTTGAGGAAATTGTCGCTAACGATCAGCAGAATGGGGTTTGGCTGGTTGAGCAATTGGTCGGCAAGGGGCACGCCGGCCGTGGTTCTGGTACCGGCATAGTGTTGGAACTGGTAACCGGCGAGGCTCAGTTGTTGTTCGATTTGCCTTACAACATGCTCATTATCAGAACAATAAGCAATTGCAATGTTTTTTGCGCTCATGATTTCAAATTGATTTCTGGTTTACTGTGTTTCCTATTCTTTTAGAAGTTGGCCTATATATGATTCAAATTCCTGTTTAAACGCTTGGTATTCACTGGTAGCCGGGCCGGAAAAACCGGTATGTATGCGCCTTACCGCACCCTGCTTGTCGATGATGATCAGCGTAGGGTAGGCGATCACCTTGTTGAGCATAGGAAGTGCTTTGGACGCTTCATCTTTTTCCGCATTACCGGCGAGAAGGACCTCATAATTCAACCCCATTCTTTCTTTAAACGTACGGATGGCCTTTTTAGCCTGCACGGGGTCGGAATGCCGTTCAAATGCAAGGCCGATGGCCTCCAGTTGCTGATCCGGATGGTTTTCGAGATACTCCTTCAGGAAAGTGGTTTCGTCCCGGCAATTTGGACACCACGTTCCCAGTATCTGAACCAACACCACTTTGCCCTGATAGCGCGCATCGGATAAAGATACCGTTTTACCCTCAGGGTTTTCAAAGGAGAAGGCGATGTTTTCATAGCCCTCCCGGATGTAAGAAAGCTGGTGCGGGTCACGAAGTTTGAAACCCGGATTGGCTTTCCCTGTCCAAAGTGTTTTGTAGTGTTTGCCCGACCGGAATGACCCGATCAGCGTGCTGTCGGGCAGGATCTTTGCTTCAAAAAGGAAGGCATGGGCCCCGTCGAAGCAACTTAGGTAGAGCTTATCTTTCTGGACGGTTCCCTCCAGGTACCGGAAATCGCCGGCCTCGGTAAGGAAAGTCCCCGTCAGGTAATTGCCTTCCTGTTGAAATTCGCCTATGGCTTTATACTGGCTGTCTCGCTCTATCTCAAAAGTAGCTTCCCACCGTCCGCTCACATCCATTGCCGGGGTTTTTCGCAGGGTAGTGAACCGGTGTCCCTGCCCCTGATAGGCCTTGAACGGGATACTGTAATTATCCTTGTCCCGGACCACCCATTCTCCTTCCATAACATCTTCTTCAAAGATAGCGCGGATGAAGGAGTCGTAGTTCGGAAGGTTGATCACTACGGTGTCTTTGGCCGTAGACCGGTCTCGCCCAATGATGATGTCCTCGACTTTTATTCTCTCTTGCCCGTTGATGATCTCAATGTAAAAATTTTGTTCATCCGTATATTTGACCTCGAAGTTGAACGGCAATTCTCCCTGGGTCACTTCTTCGAATTCCAGGTTCAATAATTGGGGAAGCGGCTTTCCTTCGGGATTGGTAACCAGCGATCGGGGCTCCAGCTCAAGGACAGCCCGCCATGGGCCAGGGGGCAGGCCGGTAAAAGGAT
This sequence comes from Lewinellaceae bacterium, assembly GCA_020636405.1. GTDB lineage: Bacteria > Bacteroidota > Bacteroidia > Chitinophagales > Saprospiraceae > JACJXW01. Next base: position 3,573,704 of record JACJXW010000004.1, read on the forward strand.
GCTCGATCACAAGACAGGAATTCCAACCTATTACTATCACTACCGCCAGGGCCAAAAAAAATTTTGCGTGCCTGTTCATCACTTTATTATACTTTTAAAGACTCGAAAAGATGCAATTCCAGGACACTTTTCACAGGAAACCGAAAACCGGAACTGGAATAAGCCTTCCTTTACAGGATAATGGCCCGTTTTCCGGTTTTCGGCGGACTCCCGTCTCCGAATTTAGCCCTGAAACCAGTACAATGAGGTAACCCTGAATCTTTCCCATTGTTGTTTTCGAGAACTAAAATCCCTCTACTTTGACTTTTCTCCAACGAATTGATCCTCCTTATACTTAAAAAGGATGTTGAAGGAAGTCAGGCTACCGTATATACGTGTTATGTATTGCTGGAGATTGACCTTTTCTTCGTCGCTGATGTCGGAAGCGTTGATCCTTTGTTCCATTACCCGGAGCCTGTCTCTTACCATAACGATCTTGTGGAAAAAGGTTTCAATCGGTATCTCTTTTTCTTTTAAACCTTCTTCGCCGGGCTTGAGGATCATCATTCCCCCGTCCCAGCGGTCTCCCAGAGGAACTTCTTCCGATATATCTGAAAAGGAGCGCAGGACTTTGATCATCGATTTTTCGATCTCATTAAAGGAAATGCCCTCTTCGGGTGGAATGGCGTCTATGATTTCCCACTTTTCATAATCTTTTCCTACCTGTTTGATCCCGTAGAGCATGAAACAAACGTCATAGGCTGCTTTGTGCAGGCGGATTACCGCTCCTTCTCCGTAAGCGGGGTGCCGAACGCGGGAACCAATGCCGAGGATCTGTTTTTCACTCATATATGTCGTAGTTTTGGTTTGAATTATTCTTTACAGAGCGGGTTCTGGCCGGACTTCGAGCTCTCCCTCCGACTTGGCGATGAGGCTTGATACCGTGGCGTCTCCGGTCACGTTGACCACTGTCCGGCACATATCCAGTATCCGGTCGACGGGGAAGATGATTGCGATCCAGGCCGGGTTGAGGCCCACCGATTGCAGAACGATGATCATCATTACCAGGCCGGCGCTGGGCACAGCTGCAGAACCGATAGAAGCCAGGGTGGCAGTCAGCACGATGGTGATCTGTTGGCTCAGGTTGAGGTCTACCAGGTGCATCTGTGCCAGAAATACTACCGCCACCGCTTGGTAGAGGCTTGTTCCATCCATATTGACCGTTGCGCCGATCGGCAACACAAAGTTCGTTACATTTTGCGACACTCCGATATTATCGCGCACACATTCCATAGTTACCGGTAAGGTGGCGGCACTGGAACTGGTGGAAAAGGCCAGGAACTGGGCAGGACTGATGCGCCGGAAAAAGCCCCCGTAGGACAGGTCCCGTACCAGGAGAGAGATCAGGGTGGGGTAAAAGGCAAAGATCATGATGCCCAGCCCCAGGAGGACGACCACCGAATAACTGAGCAACCCTTTAAAGATCTCAATGACCTCCGCCGGGTTGTCCGCCATCTTTGCGATCACACCTGCCATAAGGGCAAATACGAAAAATGGAGCCGCCTCCATAACGACTTCCACCATTTTCAGAAATACTTCATTGATGCCGTTAATCAGGTCAATAACGGGTTTTACCTTCTCTTGTGGCAACAACAGGAGCATTACCCCAAAGAAGATACCAAAAAAGATGACCTGCAGCATGCGCCCGCCATCACTAAGGGCGGCGAAGATATTATCGGGAACGAAGTCTACGACGAACTGCAGAGGGCCCTGCTCCTTGAACTGCTGGGCCGCGCGCATGCGGTCTTCAACGCTGGAGTTATTTTCTTCCGCCGTCATGGCCGCCTCCGCTGAACTGACCAAGTCGGCGTATTCCGGCCTTGACAGATAGTCTTTGCCATCCAGTATTTGGCCGCTGGGGGTTGCTTTCGCCCACAATTCGTACTTCAGCCGGTTTTTTACCCGCTGTCCTTCATCGATATAATTTCCCGGTTTCAGGGTATTGACCAACAGCAGTCCAATGGTGACAGCTGCAACTGTTGTTATCAGGTAAGCCAGAAGGGTCTTTGCCCCCATGCGCCCGAGCTTGGCCGGGTCCGGAAGGCCGGAAACTCCAGCTATAATGGAAAATAACACCAGGGGCACAGCTATGAACTTCAGCAACCGGATGAAGATGATCCCGAAAGGGTCGATCCAATCGATGGTAAATTTGTTCCATCCGAGATAACTCGACACCAGAGAGTAAATAATACCCAAAATCAGGCCGATGATGATTTTCCAATGGAGAGGTAGCTTTTTCATTATCATGTATTAGTTAGAGAGCCCCAAAATAGAGAAAATCTGGTAAACTGTGCGGGAACCTTGGGATATGTGTATTCATGCATAGGAGCATAAGAGCATAGGACTATTGGTCAGGAGAGGGGGAATTTGCCTCTCGGTCCGTTTATCTGCTAAAAAAACTTCCACCAAAATGCAAGCCGATGCAAATGCACGAATGCACTTGCACTGATTTTTGCCTATGTTTGCGGCATGGAATTGAAAAACGACCTTTTGTTACGTGTCGCCCGTGGCGAGGCGGTGGAACGCCCTCCGGTATGGCTGATGAGGCAGGCCGGCCGTATTTTGCCCCAGTACCGTGCAGTGCGTGAGAAATTGTCCGGCTTCAAAGAACTGGTGGAAACTCCGGAACTGGCAGCGGAAGTGACCATCCAGCCTGTAGACGAGTTGGATGTCGACGCCGCCATCATTTTTTCCGATATCCTGGTTATTCCTGAAGCTATGGGCCTCGACTATGAAATGGTAGAAAAGAGAGGCCCCCTGTTCCCTAGAACCATTCGTTCTGAAAGCGATATCGAGAAGCTCGTGGACGGGGAAACAGCGGCATCCCGCCTTGGATATGTCTATGATGCACTGGAACTGGCCCGAAAGAACCTCGGAGGCCGGGTGCCCCTGATCGGATTCTCCGGTGCGCCCTGGACTTTGCTGGCCTATATGGTGGAAGGCAGCGGCAGCAAGACCTTCTCCAAAGCCAAACGGTTGTTGTACACAGAGCCGGCGCTGGCCCACCGCCTGCTGGAAAAGATCACACAAACCATTATTGCCTATCTCCGGGAGAAAGCGCGGTATGGTGCTGACCTCATTCAGCTTTTTGACTCCTGGGGAGGGATCCTCAGCCCGGCTTTGTACCGGGAATTCAGTACGCCCTATCTCCAACAGATCTGCAGTTCCATCCCGGAAGTCCCAGTAACGGTGTTTGCCAAAGGTGCCTGGTTCGCCCTGGAAGATATTGCCCGGATGGATTGCCAGGTGATCGGGCTGGACTGGAACATCAGCGCGGAGGAAGGGCGCAGTAGAGTAGGGGGACAGAAAGTGCTCCAGGGTAACCTCGATCCTTGTTTTCTTTATGCCGGGCCGAGCCAAATCCGCCGGGCTGTCCGGGAAATGCTCGAGGCCTTCGGCGGCAGGCATATCGCCAATCTGGGCCATGGTGTATATCCGGATACCCCTCTGGAAGGCGTAAAGGCTTTTGTACAGGCAGTCAAGGACTATCGTTACAAATAATTGCCGCCATTTTTGTAAATTAGGGGAGTGGGGCCTTATTTTTGGCATTCGCAAACCGAGCCGGGCAACCCGGCCAGTAGCCTGGTGGCAGCCCCCGCCGGGCGTTTGAATGATTCAATAAATTCGACTTTATGGGTTGGTTTAAACGACTAAAAGACGGCATTCAGACGGCTACCAGGAACAAAAAGGAGGCCCCGGAGGGGTTGTGGTACAAATGCAGAGAGTGCAAAGAGACCTCTACCGTCAAGGAACTCAAGGAGAACTTCTTTAAATGTCCCCAGTGCAATTATCACGTCAGGATCGATTCCTATGACTATTTCGACCTCCTGTTTGATGGTAATTACGAGGAACTCTTCCTCGGGCTCGTCTCTAAGGATCACCTGCATTTTACAGACCTTAAGCCTTACACTGAACGGTTGAAGGAGGCCAGAAAGAAGACCGCACTGAATGACGCGATGGCCGTTGCGAAGGGCAAGGTCAATCGCCGGCCGCTGGTTGTGGCTGCCATGGATTTTAAATTCATCGGCGGTTCCATGGGCTCGGTAGTGGGGGAAAAGATCGCTCTGTCGATCGACCATTGTATCGAAACGCGTACACCTCTGATGATCATTTCCAAATCAGGTGGCGCCCGGATGATGGAGTCGGCCTTTTCGCTGATGCAGATGGCCAAAACTTCAGCCAAACTGACGCAACTGGCCAAAGCCAAGATCCCTTACTTTTCCTTCCTGACGGACCCCACCACGGGCGGCGTTACCGCCTCGTTCGCTATGCTGGGCGATATCAACTTCGCCGAACCGAAAGCACTGATCGGCTTCGCCGGGCCCCGTGTCATCAAGGAAACCATCAAGCGGGAACTGCCGGATGGCTTCCAGACCTCGGAATTCCTGCTGGAGCACGGCTTCCTGGATTTCATCGTAGACCGGAAAGATCTCAAAGAGTCCGTTTCGGACCTTCTTTACTTCTTCGATACCAACTAGATATGCACGAATTCATCGACCTGGAAAAACTGCCGGAACGGGAGCTCGTTCCCGGCTTTCACGCCCGCCTCATCCACACCGGAAAGATGACCGTAGCTCACGTGACCGCCCGGAAAGGTAGCACCCTGCCCGCTCACAAACACTTCCACGAACAGGTGACCAACATCATCAGCGGCGAACTGGAGATGACAGTGGGTGGGGAAACGGTGATCTGTACACCCGGTATGTCGATAAACATCCCCTCCAATGTGCTGCATTCTGCCCGCGCTGTGACGGATTGCTATGTGATCGATGTTTTTTGCCCGGAGCGGGAGGATTATAAGTGATTATTGGCCTGGGGTGCAGATTTAGGTGCCTCCATTGTTGAGTACTTTTCTTAGCGGTCCAGAATGACAGTGAATGTCTTTTTCAGAGGGTCCAGCTCCGACCGGAGCACTTCAAAGAACTCCCGCCCGTACTTGAGGTAGTACATCATAAAATTGTCGTAGCGCTCCTGCAGGCCGTTGCCGGGGAAGAGCTTGTCTTTCAGCGCCCGCATCTGGTTGAGGGCGATATCGTGGCGTTGTTTTTCCGCCCGCATCAGTTTTCCCTCCAGTTGCTCCATGCTGTTGATCATCTTCTGCCCTTCAGCGGCGGCGGTCTTTACCAGGGTAGGATCTACTTCCCGTGCTTTCTGCTCGATGTTTTTCACCAGGGCGCTCAGTTGAGCTTTTTCTTCCGCCAGGCTAAGTTCGTTTTCCGTATTTTCCCGGACGTATTCCTTGATCAGTTCTTCGATATCGCCGAAGAGCTGTTCTACCGTAAGTTCCAGTTTTTCCATCCGGTTGGCGTTGCCTTTGTCGATAAAAAGAACGGAGTCGCGGCGTACCAGCATGGGGTAGTTGATCCCGAAATGCTCAAACTGGCTTTTGCGTTCCAGCCAGTAGGCGAGCTCGCCGCCGCCGCCGATGTAGGCCAGGTTGGGCAATATCCTTTCCTGAAAAACAGGGCGCATCACCACATTGGGGCTGAAACGTTCGGGATGCTGTTCGATCTCTCTAACCAACTCTTCCTTCGTAAAGGAATATGTTGTATTTAATACCAGAAAACGGCCTTTTTCCTGGACGATACGCTCTCTCTGGCGCAATTCGTGGCCCATGTAGAAGAAGTTGATCTCCCGAGGGTAAGCCTGTTCGGAAAAACCTGCTTTTTCCAGTTCGCCAACGGTGGCCTCCACCAGCCCTTTGGACGGTTGCTCCAAGATCTCTTCCCGAATGTAGGGTATGAACAGTTCCTTCAGCCAGGCATGAGACATATCGATGACGACCAGGCCGTATTCCTTGAATAAACTATTGGCGAGATGACGAGCTGTATCGGAATACCGGCTGTGGTTTTCCACCGATTCCCGGAGCAGTTCATATAGCTCGGCGGCTTTGTCCGACTCGCCGAGTACCTCCTTAACTTCGGCCAGCACGGGCTTCAGCGTGTCCGTTTTCATCATGCCCACCGGGCCTGATTCTTCATTATGCCAGCTGATGGTTTTTCCAAAGATTTGAAGGTGATTGACCTCTGCGAAATCATGGTCTTCACCACCACTGATGAATACCGGTACGAAACGGTGGCCGGGGTAATGCTGGTTGAGTTTTTCAGCAAGGTTTATCGTGGATATAACCTTATAGATATAATAGAGTGGCCCGGTGAACAGGCTGGGCTGGTGGGCGGTGACCAAGGTGAAGGTGTTCTCCTCGAGCAGCGACTCGATGTTGTCTTTTACGGACGAAGAGGTTTCCATTCCGGAGTACTGCTCCCGCAACACTTCCACCAGCACCTGCCGGTTGGTTTTGTCTTTTTTCTTGTCTTCGATAACCTGGGCGAAGGACTCCAGGTTGACGTCGTATTTGTAGAAAGGGCGAAGTTCGGGCGCACCCATGGTGTAAGCCTGGTCGCGCTTGGATAAGTAAGGCACTTTGTCGAAGGGTAAATGGCGGATCTCCATGCTGTAGTTTAAGGTTTTACTTTCTTTGTTTCTTGGAAAGGGGAATTTTGTTAACCCCATTGTATGCGGTATCTTTAAGGCTCTAATGAAATGTTTTGAGAGCGGCCTTAGTTTAACCATTTACCAAATTTTATTTCCTTAGACGTAAGATCAAAACCAGTAATACCTTTGGCTATGCAAACCTACATCCTTGCCCTCGACCAGGGAACCACCAGTTCAAGAGCCATCCTTTTTGATCAGGAAGGAAGCATTAAAGCACTTGAACAACAAGAGTTTACACAGATCTACCCCAAGCCCGGATGGGTAGAACACGACCCCAGGGAGATATGGAATACCCAGCTCAAAGTCCTTCAGGAGCTACTTCGGAAACAAAAAATATCTGCCGGCCAGATAGCGGCAATAGGCATCACGAACCAGAGAGAAACAACAGTAGTCTGGAACCGAAAATCCGGCGAGCCCATTCACAATGCTATTGTCTGGCAGGACCGCCGGACGGCTTCCATTTGCAGCCAGCTTAAAGCAGAAGGCCACGAACCCTACATCCGGGAAAATACCGGCCTGCTGGCCGACGCTTACTTTTCCGGCACCAAGGTTAAATGGATCCTGGACAACGTAGCGGGCGCCCGCGAACAGGCTGAACGAGGGGAACTCTGCTTCGGGACCATCGACTCCTGGCTTATCTGGAACCTTACGGGCGGCAAGGCGCACATCACCGACTATACCAACGCATCTCGAACCCTGCTCTTCAACATTAAACAACTCGAATGGGATAAACACCTGCTTGACATCCTGGGGGTTCCTGCCAGCATGCTGCCGGAAGTCCGCCGTTCCAGTGAAGTATACGGGCATACCGCCAAACCTTGGCTGGGAGCGGAAGTGCCGATAGCCGGTATTGCCGGTGATCAGCAGGCGGCGCTCTTCGGGCAGGCCTGCCATAGCCCGGGTATGGCCAAGAATACCTATGGCACCGGTTGTTTTATGCTGATGACGACCGGCGATGAGGCGGTCACCTCCCGGTCAGGGCTGATCACCACCATTGCCAGCAAACTGGATGGCACCCCCCAATATGCCCTGGAAGGCAGCGTCTTTATTGCCGGCGCTGCCATCCAATGGTTGCGGGACGGGCTGAAGATCATTGATGATGCGCCCGATTCCGAATACTTCGCTATGAAGGTGCCCCATACCGATGGCGTTTATGTTGTGCCTGCATTTGCCGGCCTGGGCGCTCCCTACTGGGATATGTACGCCCGGGGCGCTATCTTGGGCCTGACACGAGGCACTACTAAGGCTCATCTTATTCGGGCTACCCTGGAGTCTTTAGCCTACCAAACCCGGGATGTCCTGGACGCTATGGAAAAGGATTCCGGACTTGCCTTGAAAACCCTGCGTGTCGATGGAGGCGCCTGTGCCAACGGCCTGCTGATGCAGTTTCAAGCCGATATTCTCGGCGCCAATGTCGAACGCCCCCGGATCATTGAGACCACGGCGCTGGGAGCCGCCTACCTGGCCGGCCTGGCGGTGGGCTACTGGAAACCGGAAGATATTTCGAATAAATGGCAACTGGATGCTACCTTTGTGCCGGCTATGCCGGAAACCGAACGGAGCCGGTTGTACAAAGGATGGCAAAAGGCAGTTAAACGAGCGATGGACTGGGAAAAGGAGGAGTAAGGAAACCGGAGGCCGGAAATTGGAAGAGGGTATTTTCCTGGGAGTTGTCCGTGAGAAATCAGAATTTAAATCAGCTTAGATTTGGCGACGAGAAGGATAACGGTTAGTGAAGTTTTGGGCCTGGAGCCGGGCCGGGTGTTGTTCGATGTACGCACTCCGGCAGAATATGAGAAAGGGCACATCCCCGGAGCGCTCAACCTACCTCTTTTTTCCAATGAAGAACGTGCAGTAGTTGGAACTACCTACAAGCAGGTTGATCCGTATAAAGCTTTTTTGCAGGGCCTGGAGTTCGTCGGGCCGAAGATGCGGCATTTTGTAGAGGAAGCCAGGAAAAAGGCGCCCTCCGGCAAGGTGGCGGTACACTGCTGGAGGGGGGGGCAACGCAGCAGCAGTATGGGGTGGCTGCTCGGCCTGGCGGGAATGGATGTTGAGGTAATGATCGGGGGGTATAAAGCATACCGCAATCACTTGTTGGAGCAATTCGCCTCCTGCACCCCTCCACTGATCATTGTCGGCGGCCCGACTGGTTCCGGCAAGACCGGCATCATTCACGCTTTGGCAAAGTTGGGCGAGCAGGTGATCGACCTGGAAGGCATTGCGCATCACAAAGGCTCTGCCTTTGGTGCACTGGGCGAAGAGCCTCAGCCTTCAGTAGAACAATTCGAGAACAACCTTTACGAATCATTCCGCCGCCTGGATCACAATCGCCGTATTTGGCTGGAAAATGAAAGCAGGCCCATAGGAAGGGTATATATCCCGGACCCCCTTTGGAAGCAGATGGTTAAAGCTCCTCTTTTGAGTGTTGAAATGCCTTTAGAGCTAAGGGTAAAGCACCTGGTAGAAATGTACGCGGGATATCCGCTGGACGAGTTAAGGGATTCCTTCGAGCGCATTCGCAGGCGCCTGGGTGGACAACATTGCAATGCGGCTATTGATGCTTTGGAAGCCGGCGATTATGCCCAAGCCGCAAAAATAGCACTCGGGTACTATGACAAGGCGTATAATCATCATACGCTGAGTAAGCGGATCAGCTCTAATATTTTTACAATTCCGGTAGAAAATGAGGATGCTGAGAAAACAGCCCGGCGACTCATAATGTTTGCTGAAGAAAATGACCTATGGTTGCCGATTACAAACTAACCCAATACAGCCACGGGGCGGGATGCGGCTGCAAGATCGCCCCCAAAGTGCTCGATACCATCCTGCAGCATCACGCTGAGCAATTTCACTTCCCCAACCTGCTGGTCGGCAACGACAAGCGGGATGATGCCGCCGTTTTCGACCTGGGCGATGGAACAGCGATTGTGAGTACGACTGACTTTTTCATGCCGATCGTCGACGACCCGGAAGATTTTGGGCGTATCGCTTCGGTCAATGCGATCAGCGATATCTACGCTATGGGGGGCACGCCTCTGGTCGCCATAGCCATCCTGGGCTGGCCCATTGACAAGATCCCTCCGGAAGTGGCCAACAAGGTGATCGACGGCAGCCGCAAAGCCTGTGCCGAGGCCGGCATTCCCCTGGCCGGCGGCCACAGCATCGACAGCCCCGAGCCTATCTTTGGATTGGCGGTAACCGGCAGGGTTGATAAGAATCACCTCAAACAGAACGGTGGCGCTACACCCGGCTGCCGCCTGTTCCTCACTAAACCGATTGGGGTAGGTATCCTCAGCACTGCCCAGAAAAAAGGCAAATTGTTGCCCGAACACGCCAACATTGCCCGCGACAGCATGGTGCAACTCAACAAAGCCGGTGAGGCCTTCGGACGCCTGCCCTATATCAAAGCCATGACCGATGTTACCGGTTTCGGCCTGCTGGGGCACCTCACCGAAATGTGCGCCGCCAGCAATGTCAGCGCAGTGGTTGAGTTTGACCAGGCCCCTTTTCTGGATCTTGATGTTCTGGATTATTACCTGAGCGAGAAATGCATTCCCGGCGGCACCCACCGCAACTGGGACAGCTACGGGCACAAGGTGGCCCCTCTGCCCGATAGACAGCGCTTTTTACTCTGCGACCCGCAGACCAGCGGCGGGCTGCTGGTCGCTGTGGAACCAGAGGCAGAAGCGAAATTTCAGAAGGAAGCTCGCCACCTGGGGCTGAGCCTGGAATCATTGGGAACCATTACAGAACGGGAAGCGCATCTGGTGCGGGTGGTGTGACCCCTTTCAAAACGCTTAGTTTTCTTCGTTGCGCGGCTGATGATTAGAGGCTTTTTCAGGATACAGTGTAAATCAGGGGCGCCTGGCTTCTTTCGGCTTCTCCTTTTCCAGAAACACATCCCCAAAAGTGACTGAGATAGTGATGCTGGGATAGTATTCCTGATTGGGTTTGAACTCCATTTTTTTCAATTCTGGTTGTTCCGACAGCAACTCCAAACCCAGGTCACTAGGGTAGTGGACCTGCCCGTGCTGAGTGGCCAAGGTGTAGGAATATTCTCTGAGCTTAGGATCAAAGAGATAGACGTTGCCTTTTTCCGCGTCAATATTGAGGTCTAAAAGGCCGGCAACGGAATAGATACTGACCATTCCGTACTGAGATTGTATGTCAAAATGCCCTTTGATCTGCTCCAGTGTGATGTCTGAACGGCGGGAGGCAATAGTGACGTTGCCATCCAGGAGTTTTCCGAAAATGTTGCCGAAACGGGAGCGGAGGTCAATGTCGCCCTGCACATTTTCCATATCGATCTTGCTGAATTCGCCGAAAAAGCGGAAGCTTTTGGTGAGATTGCTGACATTGGCCTCGCCGAAGTAATTCTTGAGATACACAGGGCAATCTTCCGGCACTGTGATAACGTACCGGGCCTGGAGGTTGGATTTTGGTGCAGGCTCGCCTTCCTTTAGGGCGATGTAGTTGCGGAGATAGATCTTATTCTTCACCCGCTCCGCCAGGTAGCGGACCTTTTCCAGGTCGGCCTCGGCAGTGGCTTTGTCCGGGTGCCGGGCGATAAGTTCCATGCGGATACCGACTTGCGGTTTGTCCCAGGTTTCTATCTGCACATCAGCCTTTTCCCCCTCGATGTTGACCTCGTAGCCGGGCTGGTAGGCGAATGTTTTCTCCAGGCGTTTGGTGATGACGTGCAGGTCCGTAGTTTGGGCGCTCAGTAACAAGGGCCCCACAACCCAGAGAACGGCCGATAATTGAAAGAAGGATCTTTTCATTTCCTGCGTTTCTACAATTTAGTTTGATGATATAAGCGCAATATTTTGTCCATTGTTTTTGGCAGTGCCTTTATTTGTAGTGAAGCCGAGACTCTTTTCAACCAATAGCCATTCAAATTGCCATTGCCATTAAACGGGCAAGCCTGGATCGTTCCCGTTCGATCTCACTCATCTGAAGGACGAGCCGGGCGTCTTTTCCGTAGCGAGACATGATCTCCCGTACTTCAGATTTGGCTTCTTCCAGCTCCTGCCATTCTTCCAGTATTCGTCCATACTCCTGCTGCCTTTTAGCCAGGGGGTCCCGGGAGAATTGCTCAACAACAGTTTTCATAGCTTGGTCATCGGAGTCCCAATCATTTCCGTACAGCTCGAGGCTGGCCCTTTCCGTGGTGTAGGAATACACAGGGTGCAAACCGGCATCTCCGGAGGGGAAAAACAGAAACCAGGCCACTATAGCTGCAACGCTGGCGGCGGCAGGCCAGAGCAGCCGGCGCAGACGGAAACGATGCGCTTGCTGTGGCTGCGCCAAACCGGTTTCGATCGCTTCCCACACAGATCCCGGGGGGCTGTAGGACGGGAGCCTGTCCAGGGCGTCCTGCAGGGCCCGCTCGTTTTCTTCATGGCCGAGTTCAAATTCGATCTGCCCCCAGAGGCTGTCCGGCGGCGAATACTGAGGAAGCCTGGCCAGGGCTTCGTTCAGTGTTTTCCGGTTCTGTTCGGCATAGTTCATTTGTCCACGTATTTTTCCAGTGCTTGCCTTAGCCTTTTTTTGGCGTAGAAAAGCTGTGATTTGGATGTTCCTACTGAAATGCTCAGCAGGTCAGCCACTTCTTTATGGGAATATCCCTCAATCTCGATGAGCACGAATGCCATTCGGTAGCCCTCGGGCAGGTCTTGAATAGCGCGTTCGAGATAGTCGATATCGATCTGATGCCCCCAATCGATAATTTCCTCGGCAGCATGCTGATCCAGGGGCTCAAAACTGGGTTGCCGCTTTACTTTGCTAAGGGCGGTGCGCAGAACGATCGTTTTGATCCAGGCGCCCAGGGTGGATTCCCGGCGGAAGCCGGACAAGGCACGGAATACTTTGAGAAAGGCTTCCTGAAGAACGTCATTGGCCAGGTCAAAGTCATTGGTGATGCGATAAGCCACCGTATACATAGCCCGGCTGTAACGGTCGTACAGTTCCTTTTGCGCCCGCCGGTCGTTGGCCAGGCAGCCTTCTATAAGTTCGTTTTCCGTCATCCTGCTTGTAGCGTAGACCATAAAGCCGGGATCCCTTTTTTGTTAATAAGGAGCGAGGCGCCCTCCAAGGGGTTGTATGGCCAAGTTATTTTTTAGGTTATTTCCAAATTCATCATGAACCTCTTGCAGGATAAATCAAAAATCGCAAATCAAAATCCCCAAGGCCCTCGCCCATTCAGTCCCTGTTCTTTCCAAAAAGAATGCCCAAAGATAGTAAGATGCGTGCAGGGCGGTTATCAAAAGAGAATGTTTGCCCGTTGAGGGTGATGTGGCTTCCAAATTCGGAAAAGTTGCCTTCATAGCGGATATCCAGCATCAGGTTCCAGACATCGAGGCCCAGGCCTGCGATCCAGCCGTAGGTGGCCTGTTCGAATTTTTGTTCGTAACCTGACAGGTCGAAGAGCTCCGAACTGCTGTTGATGAAAATATGTGCCTCCGGGCCTGCATGAAACCGAAAGGGCTTGGCCCGGTAACCCAGGAGAACGGGAATATCCAGGTACTGGTATTTTTCCGTTCGGATGTCGGCAATTGTTATTCCGCCATTCTGGCTCTTCACCTGATAATCCACCCGGTTGGAATTGAACAGGAATTCGGGTTGCAGCAGGAAGTTTCCCAACCGGGCCTGGATCACCGCACCGCCATGGATGCCGAAATACAATTTCTCAACATCGATATTGAGAAAGCCGCTCCCGCCCGGGCCGGGAGCCTGGATTTCATTAGGATTGACCTGAGTAGTGCTCATTCCTATTCGGAGCCCCAGCTTTACCTGTGCGGAAAGTACAGTGGCAACGCATGCTATCACTAGTACCAACAGAGCCTTTTTCATAATAAAAAGTTTTTGGGTACGGACTGGCACAAATATGCGAGAATTTACGCTGAAAACGGTATAATTGTTTTTTTCAGAAACAGCAGAAGCAAGTATGGACGTCAATCACACGGCTTTTGCCGGCAGTTTCCCTTCGGAGTCCCAGTGCCCCAAGGATGGGAGGCCAGAATTTGCATTCATCGGAAGGTCGAATGTGGGGAAATCATCCCTGATCAATATGCTTACGGGAAGAAAAAATATTGCTCATACTTCCCGTACCCCCGGTAAAACGCAGTTGATCAACTATTTTCTGGTGGACGGGGAATGGTACCTGGTCGACCTGCCAGGCTACGGCTATGCCCGCATCTCCAAACGCAAACGCCAGGAATGGCGGCGCATGATAGAAGGTTACCTGCAAAAACGCGAAGCGTTGCAGTGCGCTTTCATCTTACTGGATGCCAATGTGCCTCCTCAACAGATCGACATAGATTTCATCAACTGGATGGGGGAGTCCCGGATACCTTTTGTTATTGCTTATACCAAGACAGACCGCCTTAAACCCCAGGAACTGGAAGCCAATATCGAGAATATTCAGCAGGCCCTGCTCCAGCACTGGAACGAGCTGCCGCGGCAGTTCATTACCTCATCGGTAGGTGTAAAAGGCAGGGAAAATATCCTGCAATTCATCAACGAAGTGAAAGATCGGTATTTTAAAGCATTGTAGCTATGAAAGAAGAGCCCAGGCGTATTGAGCATGTTTTTCCAAACATTGAAGATTGGCCGATCTATAAATTAAGTGAAGACCGGCGGAATTTCGTCCAGGAGATTGATGAGTTTACCCTGGAGCGCTTCATGCGTAAGCCTTCTCCTCAATTGACGGATATTATCTCCAAGGCCATCTATCAGGAGCGCATCCGCATGAAGGAAGAACCCTGGAAGGTAGACCCCCCGAACGAACGCCAGTTTTGGCGCAGAATACAAAACAAACTGGTAGGGCGGTCTCTCGACCGCAGTGAGGAAGAGGCCCGGAAAACCAACGAGGAGATCCTCCGGCAGATCATTCACCGGTATTCTGAGGAGATCGTCGGCACCTTCCGGATTAGCACTTTCCTGTTCGCCCGCCGCTTTCTAACCCTTTTTTTTACCCGCTTGCTCAACACAGCCGCCAGCCGTAACTGGCGCCGGTTACTGGGGTCGAAACACCGCCTGGCCGACCGCCTGTTGGTCAAAGGGCAAGTGGAAGAGGTGCGCAGCCTGATCCGTAAAGGGACCGTGGTCATCGTACCCACGCACTTTAGCAACCTGGATTCCATCCTGATCGGTTACGCTATGGATGCCTTTGTCGGCTTGCCTTCCTTCTCCTACGGCGCAGGGCTCAACCTCTATAATACTGGCTATACGGCCTACTTCATGAACCGCCTCGGAGCTTACAGAGTCGACCGCCGAAAGAAAAACGCCATCTACCTGGAAACGCTGAAAGCGATGTCCAACCTGTCTATTCAGCGAGGCGTGAACAGCCTTTTCTTTCCGGGCGGCACCCGCTCCCGGTCGGGGTCTCTGGAAAAGAAACTTAAGCTGGGGTTAATGAGTACCATATTGGAGGCCCAACGAGCCCTCTACCAAAAGGGAGAAAACACCAAGATATTTATCGTACCGCTCATCCTTAGTTATCATTTCGTGCTTGAAGGGCAATTTTTGATCGAACAGCATCTCAAGCAAATGGGGAAGGAACGGTATATTAAATCCAAGGACGATTTCCACAGCATCCGCCGGCAGCTTCGTTATGCCTGGCAGTTCTTTTCCGAAAGCAACGATATTACCTTGTCCTTCGGGCAACCCATGGACGTGCTGGGCAACCCTGTAGATATCAATGGGGAAAGCTACGACCAGCACGGCAACCAAATTCGCCTGGAGGAATATTTTATGTCTGATGGGAAAATAACGGAAGACCTGCAACGGGAATCCGAATATACCAAGATGCTGGGCGACCGGATCGTCGAGCGCTATTACAAGGATAATATTGTCCTGACGAGCCACCTGGTGGCGTTTGCCGCCTTTGAGATCCTCAAAAACCAGAACAGCAAGCTCGATCTATACGGCATTCTTCGCTTGCCTGCCGACGACTTCGCCTTCACTATGGAGGCCATGCGTGATGTGGTTGCGCAGCTCAAAGCCCGGCTGATCGATATGAGCCAGAAAGGAGAAGTCAAATTGTCAGAGCAGATCCTGTGGGATGTGGATCATTTGATCCGGGACGGCATTTCGCGGCTGGGGACTTATCATCTGGCCAAACCGCTTCGATTCCGAAATGACGGTGAGATCGTTAGCGAAAGCTTTAAACTCTTATACTTTTACCACAACCGATTGGATAATTACGGACTGGAGCGCACTATAAATTGGAAAAAGTACGTGCTGGAAATGGTTTAATTCATCATGTTGGAAAAGCTCTTTTTCTCGGAACGCAACATTATGGTGGCTATTCTACTGAATGCCATCATTCTTTTTGCGCTGTACTTTCCCGCCTGTCGGAATGATCCGGTGTTGGAAGCCATTGATCATATCTTCCTGCTTTTCTTTTTGATGGAGGCAGTCGTGAAGATCCACACGCTGGGCGTCAGGAACTATTTTCGAAACGCCTGGAACCGATTCGACTTCATTATTGTCATGGCTAGCGTGCCTTCGGTGCTCGTTACCTTTATTGAAATACCGGACACGTCCCTTCTGATCATTCTGCGCCTGTTCCGCCTGATCCGCCTGATCCGCTTCTTTCGCTTCGTGCCTCACCTCAATAAGATCATCGACGGATTGGGGCGGGCATTGCAGGCGTCGCTTTTCGTCCTTCTGGCTTTGATCTTCCTCAACATCCTGCTGGCCATCTTTACCTGTCATTTTTACGCGGATATCGCCCCTGAGTATTTCGGCGACCCTCTGATGTCGTCTTATTCCATTTTTCAAATGTTCACCATTGAGGGCTGGAATGAAATACCGGCAGTGATCGCCCAGCGCGTTCAGGAAAACGGAGCCAACAACCATTACCTGGGTACTACTTTTATCATCGGCATTACGCGGTTTTACTTCGTATTCGTGGTGCTCATCGGCGGTATTTTCGGAATGTCTCTGGCCAATGCAGTTTTTGTTGATGAAATGACAATGGACAATAACCAATCCCTGGAAAACAAGATTGATAAGCTGCAGGAAGAAATAGCCGAGTTGAAACAATTGCTGAAGAAAAGGAGTTGAAAAAGAATGAAAACCCGATCTTTAGGAAAATACAGGCTACACCGGTAGTGCCGGCCTTATTATCCGGGAAAGCAAAAACAAGAAAGATTGAACTTCATCGTACTTGACCTGGAAGCAACCTGCTGGGAAGGGCGCCCGCCCTCCAAAGTGCAGGAAACCATAGAGATTGGCGCCCTGTGCCTGAACCGCTATGGTGAGGTGACGGGCTCTTTCAATAAATTTATCCGGCCTATTCTCAATCCCCGGCTTTCCCACTTTTGCCGGGAGTTAACTTCTATTGAACAGGATTATGTCGACCGGGCCAATGAATTCCCGGAGGTCATCGAACAGTTTCAGGATTGGGCGGAGATCTTTGATGAGGAATATCTTTTGTGCTCCTGGGGCAATTTTGATAAAAAGATGTTGATACAGGACTGCCAACTCCACCGCCTGGAGTACGACTGGATAGA
This sequence comes from Lewinellaceae bacterium, assembly GCA_020636405.1. Lineage (GTDB taxonomy): Bacteria > Bacteroidota > Bacteroidia > Chitinophagales > Saprospiraceae > JACJXW01. Next base: position 3,590,761 of record JACJXW010000004.1, read on the forward strand.
GGGCCACCACATCAACCTGAAGGGCCAGTATCATGATATTAAACGCCTGCGCCGCCCGAGAGGCCTCAAAAGAGCTGTTACCACCGAGGGCTTTGAGTTTACCGGTACCCACCATCGGGGGATCGATGACGCCGAAAACCTGGCTAAGGTATTTGCCAAATACCTGGATGAGTGGCGTTATTGAACCTTTCTCTTTTTCAATTCATACATCGAACGAAGATACTTTTTCGCCAGGGGAATGATCTCTACCCGGCTGCTGGACACATCGTCCGTCCACTGTACGGGGAGCTCAAAGATCTTTAGCCCCAGCCATTCGGCGGTGGTCAGCAGTTCTGTGGAAAAGAACCAGCCGTCATTACGGGCGCCTGCCTCGTAGAGCTGTGGGTAGGCCTCCCGGCGTAGAAACTTAAAACCGCACATGCCATCTGAAAAACGGACGCCCAGGTAGAGCTTCAGCAGCAGGTTGAACACGCGCGAGGCCACCTCCCGCTTCAAGGGCCGATTGATCACCATTGACCGGGGATGGAGGCGGGATCCGTATACGATATCAAATCCCTGGTGGGCCAGCGCGTCGTAGGCCTCCAGGAAGTGAGGAAGCGCTGTGGCCAGGTCGAGGTCCATATAACCCACAATATCGGCCTGTGATTGCCCCCAGGATGTCTTGAGCGCCAAACCAACCCCTTTTTCTGGCACTTTTACAACCGAGACCTCAGGGATCTTAGCTGATAGAGTACGGGCAATATCCAGCGTTCGGTCGGCCGATCCATTGTCGGCGATGACGATCTTCCATTGCCCCGGCTGTGGAAAGTGCTTCTTTAGGAAGCTGTGCAATACTTTTACATTCTGCTCAAGCGTTGCTTCTTCATTTAGCACTGGAATGGTTACATCAAAGGTCATGATGATGCCGTTTCTTGGTTCATGCAGCGCGGGAGGGCGGTTGGAAACGAATCCCTAATCCCGAGTCCCGCCGCGCGAAGATAGTGGCTTTTTAGAAAAATATCGCCTCCGGTTGAGGTTAGAGAATTAATCAATTTTTTTCTTACTTTGTAGATAGCTATACAGGGTTCGTCTATTTTATGAAACTATTACCTTTGCCCTGTCATCTTATGCCAAAGGGATCCGTTTATGAGCATGTGGAAAAATATTAAGTCTCTCTTCGTAATCGAAGAAGAAGTGGTGCCGCAGGAAGAAAAAGTTCCGGCGCAACCGGCTGCCTCCCCAAAGGACGAACCGGCCGGACAGGAGCAACCGGCGGCAGGTAAGGGTAAGGTAACTGAAAAGTTCACAGAGGTCCTGTTGAAAGCTATGAGTGAGCAAAACATCGAAGGCTTTGATTATCTGGAATACAAGCGATCCCTGGCCTCCCTGAAACAAATGCCGATGGATGAACGTACGCGTTACCAATCGGCTTTCGCCATGGCCCAAACCATGGGCACCACGCCCGAGCACTTGATCAAGACCGCACAACATTATGTGGAAGTGCTTCGAAACGAAGAACAGAAATTTCAACAGGCCTTGGCTAATCAGGAAAGGCTTCAGATCGAAAGTAAAGAAAAGGATATTCAAAAACTCAATGATACGGTAAAGGCCAAAGCAGAGAAGATACGACAACTGACCCAGGAGATCGAAACGCACCAGCAAGCTAAAGAAACACTACAGAAAGAAATCAAAGCGGCGGCGGAGAAGGTGGAGTCCACTAAACTCGATTTTATGGCCTCCTTCCGGTCCCTGGTCTCCCAGATCCAAATGGATATGGACAACATGAAGCAATATCTGAACAAGCATTAGGTAAAACTACAATTTTCTGATAATGGACACATATCACAAGGAATTCAAGCCGAAATCATTCTGGCAACGCCCCGAAGGAGTGACAGGAACGATCTTTCTGGCTGGCCTTATTCTCGGCGGCGGATACCTGATCGCGGCCAATATCGGCCTGATCATCGGCCTGGTTTCCAATACGATCTATCTGGCTATCCTCCTGATCGTCCTGGCCGCTTTGATCTATATGATACTGGACCCCAAAATGCGCAACCTGATCTGGTACAGCTACAAAAGCGTCATGCGTTGGGTCACCGGCCTTTTTGTACAACTGGACCCCATCGGCATCCTCAAATCCTATGTGGAAGACCTGAAGGATAACCTGCGCAAGATGAACAAACAGATCAGCATGCTCAGAGGCCAGATGCACAAGCTGCAGGAGATCATCTACAATAATAAAAAACAGATCGAAAGCAACCTGCAACTGGCCAGCAAGGCCAAGGCCAGCAATAAACAGGCGATCATGATCCTCAAGTCGCGCAAAGCGGGCCGCCTCCGGGAGTCCAACGTGCGGCTGGAAGACCTGTACAAAAAGATGGAAGTCCTCTACCGCGTACTAAGCAAGATGTATGAGAACTCGCAAATTTTGATGGAAGATATCAAAGACCAGGTTGAGGTCAAAGAACAGGAGCGTAAAGCGATCCATGCCAGTCACAGCGCAATGCGCTCGGCGATGAGCATCATGTCGGGCGACCCAGACCGGCGGGCCATGTTCGACGCGGCCATGGAAGCGATCGCCGACGATGTAGCCAGCAAAGTAGGGGAGATGGAACGCTTCATGGAGATGTCCGCCAACTTCATGGATTCCATCGACCTGCAAAATGGTATCTTCGAAGAAGAAGGAATGAAAATGCTGGAAAAGTGGGAGCAGGAAGGCGTCTCTTTGATCTTGGGGGAAGAAAAGCAGAACCTCCTGCTACAGGCCAACAACGATGAGGAAGTGCTCGACCTGGACCAGCCGATCAAGGAAGCTGTCAGAGAACCTGGCCACAGGAATCAATATGATACTTTCTTTGAATAATTTGGAACAGGATCGTTTATCCTGCTGAGGGGTGCCGCCCGTGCTGCTCATTCCTCAGGGCCTCAAGCATCATAAATCGAAAATCAAATATCAAGAATCCACTGGCTGTCATAGCCATCCCCACCTCTCAGGCGGAGCGCTTTCGGGCGTCTCCGCCTGTTAATGTTTGGATTTTCCAGATTTCAGGAATCTGGAAAATCTGTATATAATATTCCGGCTCCACCCGGCGTTCATGCCAGTATGAAACTACGAACCACCCTCATTATCCTGGCCGCGCTCCCGGCATTCCTGTTCGGACAGTCTTATAATACCGCCCTTGGCATGCGCCTGGGTACCGATTACGGCGTAACGGTGAAGCAACGGGTCGGAAAAACCACCAGCCTGGAGGCCATCATTCAATCGAGCCTCCAGCGGGAAGAGGCCCAGGTCTCGCTCCTGGCAGAACAACACTTTCCCCTGATCTCCCGCCGCTTCAACGTATACGCGGGAGGAGGACTTCATAAAGGCTGGGTTACCCGCGAAGGGACGGAAGAAGGCCCGGTATATAAAGACCCCTTCGGCATGAGCCTCATCGCCGGCATTGAATTCAGCCTGGGGCGGTTGAACCTTTCCTATGACTTCAAGCCCGCCGTGAACCTCACCGGGGGAAAACACACCATCTACAGCCAGACAGGGGTCTCCCTGCGGTATGTCGTCGCCAAGCGCCCCTGGCTCAACGGCAACGATAAGGAGAAGCGCCGCCGCCAGCGGGAACGGGAACGCCGTCGCCGGAATAAGGATAAGGAGGGGTTCAACTGGAAGTTCTGGGAGAATTGGTAAATACTGGAATATCCTGAGAGAAATCAGGAAAGGTGTGGAAATGCGCCAAAGGCCGATCTGCTCCGGCGCGCATTTCCCCATCATTTCAACCCATTTCCATACATTTCTGCCCCCGGCGAGCCTACTGCACCGGAATGCTGTAGTCTTTCGATAGTATTTTTTCCATCCGCAACGGGTGGCCGTCCACCTCTTCCTCTTGCAAAACCACTGCAGCGCCTCCTTTTTCCAGCAGGAATTGGCCTTTGCCCAGTTCAGAAGTAAAGTTGAGCGTAGTGGTGTTGAGCACCAGATGTGCTGCCTCCTTTCTTTCCAGGGAAGACATCAGGATGTTCAGCTGGTTTACCGGCGGTAGTATGCCATCCATTTGGAAATATTCCGCTACCAGGCTGTCTTCCTTCATTCCGACAAATAGAATATAAGAGCCCGCTTCCCGGCTTAAAGCATAGGTGCCTACCAGTTCTTCCTTTCTCACCGGGATCTGCAGGTTAAACATCCCGTCTTCGAAGGCTCCTATCCTGGTATAATGGAAGGATTCATCTTCCTGGCTTTCGTCGGCCCAGCCCTGGTAAAAGGCGATCACCGTATCTTCCCGGATCGCATAGAAATAGTCTCCGGCTCCGCCCCACCAGCCACCGGCTGCCGCCAGAGCGTTGGCCGGTATTTCGTAATCTTCATAGGATGCCGGCGGGATGGAATCGCAGCTGCTGATGGTGGCGAGCTTTACCTTGTTCTGGTTCACGATGGCATAGACGGCGCTTTGAGGAAGAGCGTCATCTTCACTAATTGCCTGGCATTGTAGCTGGACGGTGAAGTCCTGTTCGTCTCCCTTATCCGCCACGCCGGATTGGCAGGCGTTGAAAAGGACAAGGAAAGCAAGGATGGGAAAAATAACCTTGTAGGGAGTTGTCATTTCTTTGTGTTTTTGCCAAAATAAGAGCTGCAAGGAGGAAATGCAATAACTGATGAAGATGTGTGCGAAAAAAGAATGCTGTCCTGGGCATCCTTCTTCTTTTTTGAATGTCCTTTAATAGCAGATAACAAAAACCAATTCCAATGAAAAAAGTGATCATACTTGCAGTATCCTTTTGTTTGATCGCCTCCGTTTCCTTTTCCCAGGTTGAAGAAGAAGGGAAGGAAGACGTAAGGGTTGATATGGAGCAGCTCAAAAAAGAAATGGAGGAGTTGCGGCTGGAGTTGAAGGCCACTTTAGAGGACGTGAAAATTGAAATGGAGGATCTGGACATCGACTTGTCCGGTTTGGATCAATTGCGCGACATCGAATGGGGAGAGCACCTGGACGACGAGGAAGCACGGGCTTACCTGAACTCGGAAGCGTTTAAAGAAGAAATGAAAAAGGTCCGGGAAGAAGTCAACAAATCCATGGCGGAAGTCCGGGAAGAAATAGCCAGTATTGAAAAGGTGAACTGGGATGAGGTCACTCAGGCTATTGAGGAAGCAATGAAAGAGGTAGAACGGGAGCTTTCCAATATTGGTAAAGAGGAATAGCAGAGAGGGTTCACCTGACGGGAAATCCAGGAGAAGGTGGCCCCGGGGCTTTGCTTTTGCGAAAGCAAGCACCTGTGACTTCCGGAATGCTACAAAGGTGACGCATGTTTATAAGAGATAAGCTATAACAAAGAAAGCCGCTCCACGGAGCGGCCTTCTTTTTGGGTGGAAGACGGGATTTGAACCCGCGACCTCTGGAACCACAATCCAGCGCTCTAACCAACTGAGCTACAACCACCGTAATGAAGAAGAAATCAAATTTTGAATTCCTCTTTTCTAAAGCGATGCAAATATAGGATAAGTTCCAAAAAGAGGGAAGATTTTTTTGGAAAAAATGTGACGGAAGCTATGTCAGCCTATCCCTCCGTTTTTGGCGCTGGCACCGGGCAGGTTCCTCTTTGATAGAAAGATATACAGATTTAAACGGCTAAAGGTGGATTGATTTTAGGTTATCCGCTTTCCGAAGGCTTCTCGATGTCGTCGGGAGAAGCCTTTTTGTCCAGCTCCTCCAGCCTTACGTCCCGGTAGTGGCGCTTTAGCCAGGTGGCCAGCCCGTCCAGGCCAGGGAATAGAACCCGCTCATTGATATTTGACTGGTCCAGCTTATCCCGGATCTCCCATTTCAGGGAGGCTGGGATAAGGATTTTGAAATAGCTGACTTCCTTTCCTTTCAGCCAATCGCTGAGCAGGATATTGGGGTCAGACATCATAGAGAAAACGGCATATTGGTTGACGATACGGTCGTCAATAGAAGGTGGTTCGAAGAAGATAGGGAAGTCATTCTTCCGGAGTTGCCCTAGTTCAGGTAGGGTGGAAGCAACCCTTTCCAGCATTTCGGCGGTGAAGATGTGCGAGCCTTCTTCCTCAATGACCAGTGCCAGTTGGTCCGGTAGGTAGGCTTTGGTATCGACATAGTTCACAGCCCAGATGGCTCCATCTTTCTGATATTTAGTGAAGTCGGCCGTAGCAAAATGAAGTGCGACGTAGGGGGAATACGTCCAGTCGAGCAGGCGGGTTGGCAGGCCGTGGTGTTGGGCAAGGGCAAGCCAGTACCAGATGGATTTATATTCCAGGCTGATCTGTTTGTGGCTGTATTTCCGGAAGTTGCGCAGCAGGTGTTTTTCGAGGTGTGATTCCCCCAGGCGATTGAGCGTGGACGTCAATTTATAACTACTGTCCTCTAATCCACGATAAACATAAGCTGACCGAAAGCGGTGGAGTTGTTCATTCCAGGAGTCGAAGTACAATATTTCCTGCAAATGGGCCCAATTCTCTACAACAATAGTTCTTCCATCCATATCCCAAAGGTAAGAAAAGAAGCAGAAGCGCGGTAGGGTAAAAAAAAAGGCAGCTTAGCCTCCTGAGAGTGCTAAACTGCCATGTGCCACATCATCATTTTTCAGTCGGGTGATCTCTTGGTTGATGGAGTTGAATAAGTTAACCTGATCAACTCAACCAACCTATATCAATCAAGGCTTCGGGGCTTCGTACTCCACTCCAAGTTGTGCCAGCAACTTCAGCGAATTGGCGCGCACATTGTCAGCAGGGTTGAGCGAAAGGGATTTCTTCAGGGCAACAACCGCCTTTTCCTTTTGGCCGGCGAGGACATAGCCTTCTCCCAGGCTGTCCCAGACGTTTGGGTCTTCCGGGTATTTTTCGGTATTGACCCTGAATATTTCAATTGCCTGTTCGGTTTTGCCGCTGAAAAGCAACTGGTAGCCGTAGTTGTTGAGTTCGGCGTTGGTGCCCCGGGCGATTGCCTCTTCTTTTACTTTCTCCGCCTTTTGGGGCTCTCCTTTAACCTCCAGTACCCGGGCATTTGCCATCATCGTAGTCATGTTAGGAGCCATGGCTACCGCTTTTTCTGACCATGCCAGTGCTTCCCCGTATTCTTTCTGTTGCAGGGCAAAATTGGCAGCAGCGCTGTATTCCTTCCAGGTGCAAGGCAGGGAGGCCAAGTCGGCTCCTAAAGTTTTCATAGCTATTTTTGTTGCTGTTTCAGGCTCACCGTTGCCTTTTACTTTGCCTGCCAGCTGAGCTTTCATGACCAGGTTTTGCGGGTTAGGCGCCATGAAAGCCGAGCGGCTGGCCCAGCCCAATGCTTCTTCGTGGTTGATGTCGTTATTGAGGCAATAAGATGCGGCCTCCTGCCAGGCCTGCGGATTGTATTGGGAGATCCCCTTCAATTCATCTCGCATACTGGCGAGCACCACCTCATGTACATTGGCCTCAATCCTGAACGGCACGGCCTTATCTGCCCATTGGAGTACACAAGTGGCGCCATTCTGGGCAATGTCTTGAAATTCGTATGTCAGGTGTTCATGGAAGCCCTCTGCTTTTTCAGGCATGACTTCCACGCGCAGGGCATCCTCTTCTTCCTTGTAGCCAAAGCTTCCCCATGCACTGGTGTTATTGGAGAAAATAACCGTCCATTTCGCCTGGCCCGGGATCATGTGCAGGCCATAGGCGCCGGCAGGCAAGTTCTTCCCTTCGACGCGGACATCGGAAGAGAACTTGATGATGGTGTTTTCATTGGCGCCCGCCCGCCAAATAGCGTTCATTGGGACGAGTTTCCCCCAGATCTCTCGGCCATTTACGGCGGGCCGGTGGTATTTGACCACTATTTCCGTTAGCCCAACCGTTTGGCCTACATATGCATTTTGACTTACCTGAGGTGTTGTGAGGACGGGTTGGGCATAAGTACAAATGGAAATCAGGAACAATACAAAAGAAAGGAGAGTGGTTGGGTTTTGTATTTTTTTCATAACAGTCGGGTTTATTGGGCGAAGAGAAAATGGATAAAGCCGAGGCTCTCCATTTTCTCTTATTCGCCTAAGCAAAAGTTTGTGGGTGATTTCTGGACACAAGTTAAGCTCATGCGTCAAGGAGTGCAATAAAATTGTGGCCAGGGGCTTATATTGTGATAGATGGTTAGGGAAAATGAGGCAGGGGCGGAAGGAATGATGGAATGGGGTATCCGTCTAAGCGCCTTGATTTTCATGGGGTGCGAATGGCGAACAGCAAATTTCGGACACCCCCTTCAAAGCTCCTTTCTGATCTTCTCCTCATCGAGATAATTGTGAATGGCTTCCCGATAACTGCGACTGGAGATCAGGCAGCGGCCATCCTTCATATAAAATGCATACTGGTTGTTCCCTTCGTACTTTATCTCCCTAATGAATTGGGTGTTGACCAACAGGGATCGGTGTATTCGGAGGAAAAGTTCATTATTGAGCTGTTCCTCAATAGATTGGAGGGTACAGCGGATGAGGTGGGCCTTTTCGGGGGTGTGTACCTTCAAATAGTTCCCATCGGATTCAATATAGCGGATATCAAAAGCTTTGACCAGGATCGTTCTCCCTTTTTCCTTCACTTCCAGGCTTTGTAGTTCCTCGTTCTGTTCGTGCTGATGCGCATCCAGGAGCCGGAGCATTTTTTTGTGCAACAGCGCCTCTTGTTTGAGGTTGATCTGTTGACGGGCGTGTTCCAGAGCCCGCATAAAGCGTTCGTCATCGTATGGTTTCAACAGGTAGTCAACAGCGTGAACGTCAAAGGCCTTAAGGGCATATTGATTGTAGGCCGTGACAAAAATGATGAAGGGGAGGGGATGTAACTCCTCGCGGGAAAGGACCTCGAATCCGTTCAGGTCAGGCATTTGTATATCCAGGAAAACGAGGTCGGGCCGGTATTCCTCCATTTGTTGTAAAGCCTCCCTGCCGTTTTTACATTCACCAATTAGGGTAATGTAATCGGCTTGCTCCAGTAATTTAATGATCCGTGCCCGTGCCAGCGGCTCGTCATCAACTACCAGGGTGCGGATTTTTTTCATGTCCCTTGCCGTTGGAATGGAATAATGATGGTAACCTCAAAACCTTTGCCTTCTTCGGAATGGATGTTAAAGGTGAAATTCTCCCGATAGATCAACTTCAACCTTTCCCGTACGTTTTTCAGCCCTATCCCGGAGGACGCCAGTTCTTCCGGCGGCCGGGAGTTTCCCGTCCCGTCATCGCGGACGACGATCATAATCTGTTCGCCTTCGATCTTTCTGCAGGACAGTTCGATCTTTCCGGGCTCAGTCCGGTTTGCGAAGCCATGTTTGACCGCGTTTTCTACCAGCGGTTGGAGTAACAGGGTCGGGATCATGGCCTCAAGGGCCCTTTCGTCAATCTGGTATTCCGTTGTAAGGCGGTCCGGGAAACGGGCCTGTTCAATATTGAGGTAATTTTTGATAAAGTCAAGCTCTTCCCAGAGGGGCCCCTGGTTGCGCTTGTCCTGATCGAGAACGAAACGCAGAAGGTTGCCTAACTGAGATACGACTTTCTGAGCTTGCTTTTTGTCAAACTCCATAAGGGAAGAAATGGTATTCAGCGTATTGAATAGAAAATGAGGCTGGAGCTGCAAGCGTAAAGCGTTGAGCTGTGCACTAGAAAGCTGCCCTTCCAGTTGAGCCAGTTCGAGCTGGTTTTTGCGGTATTTCCGGCGGAGTTCAATGGCTGTGATCACCGCATAGAGGATACCGAACTCAATTAGGCGGGTAATCACTGCAGCTGGCAATACACCGATCATGTGTTTTACCGTGTCCAGCGTCATCTTTTTGATTCCCAGGAAGTGGATGGTAGGGAAATAAAGCAGGTTGGATATCAACTCGTGTAACAAGGCCAGTAAAGTGCCCCCCAGCAGTATCCTCAGGAAAAGGATGCCGTTATTGGCGCTGGGGCGTTCTTGTATGCGCCCGACGACATAGTAGACCAATGGAAGGATGAGCGCCCAGGTCATGTAATTTACTACATGGATGAACCAGCCCCTGTCCCACATGAATTTATCTGCTTCATTATAGTACATCATGAAGAGATAGTTGCGCAGCCCTACCAGCGAACCGAGGGCAATACTCGCCAGTATGGCGTGTAGATAAGGAATAGGTAATTTGCGCGGACTCATACCCCAAAGTAATTAAAAAAGCAGGAAACAGCAGAGCTCTTTGGGGTGAATGGATAGAAAAGTGGCCGTTTGGTTTTTCGATAACAAAAAGCCCGCTATCTTGGTGGAGATATGCCAGACAGCCGCAAACATAGAGGGCAGCATCCATCTGATGCCAGATTGTTCAGCAGAAGCCAGTTGCCAAAACTACAACAGGCAGTCCGGGACCTTTCCTGGTTATGGTCCAGAGGGTATGCTGAAAAGTCTTCTCTGAAATTAGTAGGCGACCGTTACCGCCTGCAGAGCCGCCAACGCCTTGCCGTCAGCCGTTCATCCTGTTCTCGGCAGGCAGCGTCGCGCCGGCACCTCCATGCCCTTACGGAAGAAGCGATGAACGGAAACACTCTTTTCATCGACGGATTTAACGTTCTGATCACTGTCGAAAGTGCTCTATCCGGAGGTTTCATTTTGGAAGGGGTGGATAGCTGTTACCGGGATATAGCCAGTATTCATGGGTCCTACAGGCGGGTCCTGGAAACAGAGCAGGCCATTGTCCTGGCGGGAAGATCCTTGGAGCAGCTGGGCGTTAGCCAGGCCGTATGGTACCTCGACCGCCCGGTTTCCAATAGCGGCAGGCTCAAACAGATAATTATGGAAGTGGCCGCGCAAAATAACTGGCATTGGGAGGCAGCCCTTTATTACAATCCGGACCACCAACTTGCCAACCAGCCGGCACCCACCGCTTCTTCCGATAGCGTAATTCTCGATGGAGTGGCTCAGTGGTTCAACCTTGCCCGTTATATCGTAGACTGCTTCGTTCCCGGAGCGCTCATCCTTCCTATGGGGCAGCTTGCCCGCCCGGCCCCCCTCTGATTATTTCGCCAATGTCGGTGGGTAAAGCCATTTGGCGGGTAAAGGTGGATTTTGTCAATTTTTTTTCTTAAATTTCTTCTTTTAGGCCAGAGGTTTCAGCCGGTTAAAACCTGCCTCTGGCACCTCTTACAGCAGGGTTATAATTCTACTTTCAGCCGTATGGAAATTTGGTGGAAAAGCTATTGGCCGAACCAGATTCTTTCACAAAACCGAGAATACCTATGCTTAGGATTGCCATTATTACCGCCCTGTTGATCGCCTCCTCCTCTATTGCCTTTGGCCAGAAGAAAGCTTCTGCTTCCTCTGATGAAGCTGCAATAAAGGAAGTGATCGAGCAAGAATCCCGCACTTTCTGGGCTCGTGATTTCAAAAGCTGGGAGAAGCTTTGGGTTCATGAGCCTTACACCATCTGGACTGCTGCTTCCAATACTGGTGTTCGTCAGTACAATGGATGGAATGCCTGGAAAGAACAAGTGGAGAACCTGTTTGCCGAAAGCCCGGAAGCTATACCTTATGATGGAGATGTAAAAAAGCATAATTTCAGCTTCCGGATCTACGGCAACGGCGCCTGGGTTACCTTCGAACAAGACAACAAGGGAACCATCACTTACGAAACCCGGATCATGGAAAAGCACGGCGGAAAATGGAAGATAGCTGCGGTTCAACTATTTTTCAATACCAACGAACCGGAAGGAGCCCCTGTAAACGTCCAAGGGTTTAACGAATAATTTTACCTGCCTGGGAGCGAAGTGGCCACTGTAATTGCCGTCTTTCCCGTGGCCACCGCTCCACTTCTTTATTTTTCTCCTTTCAGGATCTCCCGGGAAATAACCAGTTTCTGTATCTCGGAAGTCCCCTCTCCAATGGTACACAGTTTGGCGTCCCGGTAGAATTTCTCAGCGGGGAAGTCCTTGGTGTAACCATAACCGCCAAATATCTGTACGGCCTCATTAGCGACCTGCACTGCAGTTTCGGAAGCATAATATTTGGCCATTGAAGATATTTTCGTCGTCTTTTTGCCCTGGTCCTTCATCCGCCCGGCCTGGCGGGTCAGTAGCTCCGATGCCTGTATCTTCGTTGCCATATCGGCCAGTTTAAAACTGATGGCCTGGAAACTGGAAATGGGTTTTCCAAATTGATGGCGTTCTTGCGCATACTGAACAGCAGCTTCGTAGGCGCCTTTGGCGATGCCCACAGAGAGGGCGGCGATCGAAATGCGCCCGCCGTCCAGTACCTGCATAGACTGGATAAAACCTTCTCCTACCTTGCCGAGTACCTGGCTTTTGTGAATGCGGCAGTCGTGGAAAACCAATTCGGTTGTTTCGGAAGCACGCATGCCCAGTTTGTTCTCTTTTTTGCCGGCGGAAAACCCGGGCGTGCCCTTTTCAATAATAAAGGCCGTCATGCCCCTGCTATCCAGAAGTTCACCTGTACGGGCAACCACCACAGACACCTGGCCCGACTTTCCATGGGTGATGAAATTTTTAGTTCCGTTGAGGATGTAATAATCCCCATCCGGTTCGGCTACGGTTTTCATCCTTCCGGCGTCACTGCCGGTGTTGGGCTCCGTGAGCCCCCAGGCGCCCAGCCATTCGCCGGTTGCCAGTTTGGGCAGGTATTTCTCTTTTTGTTCCTCGTTGCCGAACAAGAGGATATGATTGGTGCACAGGGAGTTATGGGCCGCAACGGACAAACCTATCGCTCCACAGACCTTGCCGATCTCTTCAATGACGGTAATATATTCCTGGTAGCCGAGGCCCGCGCCATGGTATTTTTCCGGAACAAGAACGCCCAGAAATCCGAAATGTCCCATCTCGTGGAAGAGGTCAACAGGGAAATGCTGGCTTTCATCCCATTCCATAAGGTGGGGCCGGATATGGCTTTCTGCGAAGTCCCGCGCCGACTCTTTGATCAACTGTAAGTTATTTATTGTTTCTACGCTCATTGGCTTCTTAGTTTTAGAATTTTATTTTAGGATGACGCAAAAAGAAAAATAATTGCAGGAAAAACAGGAGCATTTTGTAAAAAATCTCCCTTCCGAAAGCTGCAAATATAACTATAACGCGAATCCAGACGGCAGGTTTATGGCTGGCTTCGGAGATTATCGAAAAAAATTGATTATCCGATGGGGACAAGGGTTTATTTGGAGGATGAAGTGGTTTCATCATGAATACCCAACGCCAGCTTCATTTTATTGTGGACCTCTGTGTTCTCATAGATCCCTGAAAAAAGTTCGGCAGAAGGCCCATAGGCAAAAACAGGCACCATAGCAGCGGTGTGTCCATTAGTTGTAAAAGCCAGCTGAAGTTTATTCATTTGCGATCCCGGATTGATAGCTAAACCACCGCTTTCGTGATCGCCGGTGACCAGTACCAGGGTTTCGCCATCTCTCTTTGCATACCTCAGCGCCTCGCCTACCACCTGATCGAAATCGATTGCTTCCTCGACCAGTAACCCTCCATCATTGGAGTGTCCTCCCCAGTCGATCTGCGAACCCTCAACCATCAGGAAGAACCCCTGGTCGCTGCGCCGTTCCAGAAAAGAAATGGCGAAGCTCGTAGCGCCAGGAAGGTAGTCCCGTCCGGCAGCGTGGGTCAATGGATGCTTATCGGCCGTGAAATAGACGAAAGGGCGCTTGGTGGTCGGATTGATGTCCTTGAGCTCTTCTTTGTAATAATCAGAAACGATATACCCTTTTTGCCGCAGCTCCTCGTAAAGGTCCCGTTCATCGTCTTCCCTCCTCTCAAAATATCGTTTGCCGCCACCGATGAGCAGGTCTACATCTACGTTGAGAATATCGGCGGCGATTGCTTCGTAAAAAACCCTCAGGGGCTGATGGGCAATAAAAGAAGCAGGAGTGGCGTGCACGATCGTCGATGAAGCGATAAGTCCGGTGGCATAGCCCCGGGATTCGAGTTCTTCCAGAATGGTGGTACATGGCACCGTATCCTGGGTCATACCTATCGAGCCGTTGTAGGTTTTGACTCCACAGGCGAATGCGGTAGCGCCGGCAGCGGAGTCGGTGATAAGGTCACTGGAAGAGTAGGGTTTGTGAAATCCAATAATGGAAAACTGCTCCAGGTTCAGTTTGTTGTTATTACTATAGAGGGCGGCGGAAATCTGAGGAAGCCCCATGCCGTCGCCGATCAGGAGAATGATGTTTTTCGCAGGGCGAAGCTCATTCGATGCAGGAGCCACGATCTTCTCCGGGCTTTTGCATGCCTGCAAAATGAAGATGAGGAGGATCGTACCTAAAAAGAGCCTGTAAGGCATAGACCTAGTATTTTGTAGCCACTTTATTTGAAGCATGGATATTACACAATTTCCATCTTTCATGAAATAAATTTACAGACAAATCTTTTGTTCGAAATATAATTTTTTTAACACAAAAAAAATGCGCTAATACTGGAATTTTATTTGGTTTAGGTGTAGTTTTGCACCGGAATGGCAATTAATATTTTTTAGATCAATAAATTGCTAAGTAATGATCACCCGAACTTTAAAAACCCTTGCAGTCATACTGGCTGCGGCCACTACTGTTTTCGCCACCCCTAGAACGCCTGCCAGGACTATTTTCGACGATTTCCTGCAAGCTGAGATGCTCGAGTTTACGCTGGAAGTTGACCTTTCCGAGCTGATCGAGAACCGCCGTACGGAAGACTACCTTCCAGCGGTTTTTACGTTCGAAGATGCTTCCGGCAAGGAAATTTCCCAGGAAATTAAAGTAAAACCCCGGGGCAAATTTCGTCGCAGGGTTTGTAATTTCCCGCCTCTGATGCTGAACTTTTCCAAAGGGCAGCTGGAGGAGGAAGGATACCTTCCGGAGTATGACAAGCTTAAGCTCGTTACTCATTGCCTTGACGATAAGACGACGAGCAAGGAGCAGGTAATGAGGGAATTTCTGGCGTACAAGCTTTACAATGAACTTACGGACCAAAGTTACAGAGTACAACTGGCTAAAGTAACTTATGTTGACACTAAGGGTAAAGTTGGCAAAATTAAACGTTACGGATTTATTATTGAAGATACGGACGAAATGGCACATAGGCTGGGTGGAGAAGAATGTGAGGACTGCCACGGCTTGTCTTCCAGCAATAACCTAGTTCTGGCTAGTGAAAACCGGCTGGCCGTATTTCAATATATGATCGGGAACACCGACTGGGACCTCAATATGGTCAGAAATGTCAAAATGGTTAATCTGAATGGGGGAGGAGCGGTAATTCCCGTTCCTTATGATTTCGATTTTTCAGGATTGGTTAATGCCCCTTATGCTATCCCGAATTCAGAAATAGGCCAGCTCACTATTCGCCAGCGGGTATTCCAAGGGCTTGAGGGCGAACGGAAATTGTTTGAACAAACCCTGCGGCACTTTCTGTCAAAAAGAGAGCGCCTGGTTGAAGTGGTGGAACAATTCAAGGGCCTCAGTTGGGAAAGCCGTAACGATATGGTCAATTACCTGGATACTTTTTTCAGGGATGTAGAGTTGATCCTGGAAGGAGGGCAGCCGCAGGACGGCTCACTCCAGAGGGCTATCCTCGAGCATGCCAGGGAGGACATCAAGCCTGAAAGCGGCGCCAATAATTCCACTCTTGGTAAGTAAGTTTTATCGCCTGCCAATTCTAAGAGGGAAAGGAATCCTTCTCCCTTAAGAACAACTGATCGGTTCAGGCGTACCGTTCGACGATCCTTTGTACCGACTTTGCATACCCTCCGCCAAATAAATTGACATGTACCAGCAGATAATACAACTGGTACATGTCAATTCTTTCTTCCAGCCCTGGTTGGCAGGGGTAATCCTCTTCATAAGCATGGTAAAATGAGGTTGAGAAACCTCCAAAGAGCTGGGACATCGCCAGGTCCATCTCGCGATGGGAATAACTGACGGCCGGGTCTATCAGCACCGGAGTGTCTTTAGGCGCGGAGATGAAGTTACCGCTCCACAGGTCACCGTGGATCAGAGCGGGAGGCTCCCTGGGGCAAACGTCAGCTATCCGTTTATAGAGCTTATCGAAGCCTGCGGCAGCGCCTGGCCACAAACCTCCTTCAGAAACGGCCATGCTGGCCTGAGGCTCCAGCCTCTCGAGAATATAGAATTCGCTCCAGGTGTCGTGCTGGTGGTTGGTTTGAGGAAGGCTTCCGATGAAATTATGGTGATTCAGTCCAAACTGGTTAGCGGTATGTCGGTGCAACTGAGCCAAACCCCGTCCAAAGCGCTCCCAGAACTGCTGAGTGCGTTCCACTTCTTCGATGTACTCCATTACCAGAAACGCATAGCCCTCTGCCTGCGCGGCGCCCAGAACCCGAGGGACGCTTATGGCTTTACTATCGTTCAGCAACTGAAGTCCGGCCGCTTCTTTTTCAAACATGTATATGGCGCCGGGCTTGGAGTTCATCTTGAGAAAAAACAGCCCCTGGCGGGCCTCTACCAGCCGGGCCTCATTGATGTCTCCTCCGCCGATGAAAGAAGCGCGGATGACAGAGAGCCCAAACTTCTTTTCGCATTCAGCTCTGACCCCTTGTGGCAGCACGGTTACAATCGGTTTTTATTGATGATCTCAAGCAACTCGTCCCGATAGTTCTTACCGATAGGCAAATGCTTGGCCTGGTTTTTTTCCATCACTTCGATCATATTGCCGACAATGGCCTCGATCTTATCCACATTGACGATATAGGAACGGTGGATCCGTTTAAAAGCGCTTTGCGGCAGCTTCTCCTCCAAGCTTTTCATCGTTTGTAGCGTGATCACCCGGCTGTTTTCCATTCGGATGATGACATAGTCTTTCAGCCCTTCAATATAGATGATATCCGCATAGTTGATCTTCACCAGCTTTTTATCCGCTTTAACAAAAATGAAATCGGGCTCCTCTTCCCCTTCGGCAACCGGGGCTGCTCCACTGCGGCTCTGTAGTTCGAGTTGTTCCAGAGCCTTGTTGACGGCTTTCATGAACCGCTCCAGAGAAATGGGCTTCAGGAGGTAATCCAGCGCATTGAGCTCAAAGCCTTCGATGGCGTAATTGGGGTATGCAGTAGTGAATATGACAAGTGGAGGATGGCTGAGCGTTTTAAGAAAATCCACCCCGGTAAGCTGGGGCATCTGTATGTCCAGGAACATCAGCCCTATATCGTGGTTCTTCAGCGCCTCGTTGGCCTCCAGGGCATTGCTGCACTTCTGAACGAGGTTGAGCTCAGGGATCTTTTCGATATAAGTCTCCAGAACATCCTGAGCCAGAGGCTCGTCATCAACGATGATTACATTAATCATGAAACAGAGTTTAAGTTTATGCCAATTCTAATTTAAGGTTTACAGCGTAGGATTTCGGCGAATCCTCAATTTCCAGTTCGTATTGATTCGGGTACAATAGGTTCAGGCGCCGGTGAATATTGACCAGCCCTATGCCGCCGCTCCGGCGGCCGTCCTGCTTAGGAGGGGTGTCCGGCTTGCTGTTCTCGATAAAAAAGTGAATGTCGTGTTCTTCGACCAATAATCTGATGTTGACAAAACCGGTAGAGATCTGGTTGCTCAGCCCATGTTTAAAGCTATTCTCCAAAAATGGAATGAACATAAGGGGCGCGATTTTTTGGTCGGTTATTTTTCCTTGTACCTCGAAGCTGATTTCCACATTTTTGCCTTGTCGCAGCCGTTCAAGGTCGAGGTAGTTGCGGATATAGTGGACCTCCTTGCTCAGAAGTACTTGTTTTTCGTTGCACTCATAAAGCATATAGCGCATCATTTCTGACAGCTTGATAACGATTTCCGGTGCTTTGTCGGATTTCTTAAGGGTTAGCGCGTAGAGGTTGTTCAGGGTGTTGAACAAAAAATGAGGATTGATCTGGGACTTCAGGAAGCGGAGCTCAGACTGCATGGTCTGGGTTTGCAGTTCCTGCTTTTCCCGAAGGTGCCGCGCCCAGTCGGAAATGATTTTATAGATGGTGGATGACCCTGCAATGAAAAAAGTGACCAGGAAATACCAGTTCATATTGTTGAGCAATTCTGCCTGTGCCTGGGTATAACCCTGGAATTTGAAGTAAAAGGCCAGCACCTTCAAAGGGGTTATGATGAGGGTGGCCAGGATGAGCAACCCGCAATAGGTCAGGAAGCGCTTTTTGGTAAGATAGTTGGGGACAAGGTAGAAGAGGTTAAAATAGACAATGAGCCCGTAGAAAAAAATATTGATCAGTTCGTTGCTGAAAGTAAAGAGAAAACCTTGCTCTGTCCCTTCGATCAAGGTCAGTAGCAACAACAATACCATCCAGAAGAGGGCATGGTAGCCTACCTTTCTGCTGATCCAATCAGGGATCCGGCCTGTCTGAGTTTTCTGGGCTACTGTATCCATGGATTAAAGATATGGCATTGAGCGTAATGCAATGCCCGGGTTAAAATAGTAATTATTCAAATGCCGTCTAAATTTTTTCCTTTTTTGGCAAACGAAGAGCCGGTAAAAAGGCGGCTGAAACGGCACATTAACCAACTCCCCGGCCAAGGGGCGCACATACCCTAAAGGACTGTAGCTGATTACCGGGGAATTTTAGGGTAAATGCCTTTGTTCTGAAAAAAAATTAGACGCAGAGCCCGAATTCATCGTTTGGGGCTGGAATGTTATTCCCGGTACTTGGATAGTTGTTTGTTGCATTTTGTACTTTTGCGTTGAAAACGACTTCCTGTATAATGGAATAGGTGGAGTGTTTAATGGAAAAAAGACGAGGATCCATGTCAACTAACAATTCTGAGAATAGCGAGAGCGCGATGCTGGACAGCCTGGTTACGGATTTTGAATCGGTCCTCAGGGCATTGGGGGAAGACCCCACTCGGGAGGGCCTGTCCAAGACGCCGGAGCGGGCAGCCAAGGCAATGAAGTTCCTCACCCGGGGATATGAACAAGATGCCGAGGCGATCCTGCGGTCTGCCATGTTCAGGGAAGATTATAGCGAGATGGTGATCGTCAAAGATATTGAGTTGTATTCCCTATGCGAACATCATATCCTTCCTTTCTTTGGCAAGGCCCATGTGGCTTATATTCCCAATGGCTACATCGTCGGCCTGAGTAAGATACCTCGGGTCATTGATGTCTTTGCCCGACGCCTGCAGGTACAGGAGCGGCTAACCGATCAGATCCTCCATTGCATCCAGGACACCCTAAATCCGCTGGGAGCGGCAATTGTCATTGAGGCCCGCCACATGTGCATGATGATGAGGGGGGTCCAGAAACAGAATTCCATCACGACTACTTCTGCTTTTACCGGCGAGTTCCAACGGGTGGAAACACGTAATGAATTTCTCAACCTAATCGGTTCCAAATTGCTATAAACCGTTTCGAAAAATCAAACTTTAAACTATGAAAGCCTACGTATTTCCCGGACAGGGCTCCCAGTTCGAAGGGATGGGAAAAGATATGTACGACAGCTCCGAGGTGGCTCGGGCGTTGATGGAAACCGCTAATGAGATCCTTGGTTTCAGAATAACCGATGTGATGTTCGAGGGCAGTGCCGATGACCTGAAACAGACCCGGGTCACCCAACCTGCCATTTTCCTTCATTCCATCACCAAGGCCAGGATGGCGGGCGATGCCTTCCTTCCGGATGCAGTAGCCGGCCATTCGCTGGGCGAGTTTTCTGCTCTGGTAGCTGCCGGAGCGCTCTCCTTTGAAGAAGGGCTCCAACTCGTTTACAACCGCGCCCTGGCGATGCAGAAGGCCTGTGAGGCTGTTGAAAGCACTATGGCAGCTATTCTGGGGCTCGAGGACGAAGTCGTGGAGCAGGTATGCAGCGATATAGCAGAGCTGGTGGTGCCTGCTAATTACAACAGCCCGGGGCAATTGGTTATTTCCGGCACGGTTGCCGGAGTAGGCCAGGCCGTGGCAAAGCTGAATGAGGCCGGCGCCCGCCGTGCAATTGTCCTGCAGGTGGGAGGCGCTTTTCATTCTCCGCTGATGCAGCCCGCCAAAGAAGAATTGCAGGCAGCCATCGAGAAGGCTCGCTTCAGCGCCCCTTCCTGCCCGGTTTACCAAAATGTAGATGCCCTGCCCCAAAAGGACCCCGAACAGATACAAGCAAACCTTATCGCCCAACTGACAGCTCCGGTACGCTGGACGCAGACTATGAAAAATATGATCGGTGACGGCGTTACGGAGTTTATCGAAGTAGGGGGCACCGGGGCCACGCTCCAGGGGCTTGTGAAGAAAATTGACCGAAAATTCCCGACCAGTTCTCTGTAGGATATATCATTTTACCCTGACCAGAGTTGCTTTTTTTGAAAGAAGGCTTGATATTAGGGCAGCTATTGACTATGGTATTGAACCATATTGGGCCTTCAGGGGGTTTATTTAAGTACATTAATTTACGAAAGCACTCATTCATGGTAGGACAAGAGGTTTCCAGCGGAAAAGTATTACTGGCGGAGCCATTTATGCTTGACCCCAACTTCAAGCGTTCTGCAGTGTTGCTATGTGAACACAGCGAAGAAGGCAGCGTTGGGTTCATCATGAACAAACCTCTCAGTATGCGCATCGATGAACTCATCGATGGTTTTCCGGAGTTCGATTCCGAGGTGTTCTTCGGAGGGCCGGTACAGACCGATACAATCCACTATATTCACAATGTGGGAAGCCTGGTGGAAGAAAGTATTAAAGTGGCCGATGGCGTTTACTGGGGCGGAGACTTTGAAAAGTTGAAGTTCCTGATCTCTTCTAACCTTATCCTGCCCCAGAACATTCGGTTCTTTGTCGGTTATTCAGGGTGGTCAGAAGGGCAACTGAAAGACGAAATGGTCTACGGCTCGTGGGTTCTGGCCGAAATGGACGCCAATTATCTCTTCAAATTAGAACCTAAAAAACTCTGGACCCAGGCCATGTACAACAAGGGGGATGCCTACACGGTCATTGCACAAATGCCGGAAGCCTCCAACTGGAACTAAATTTTCATTACATCGAACAACGAAAAACCCCTCAGCGGATCGCTCCACTGAGGGGTTTTTCGTTTTGTTTTGATGTATATAACTCGATTGTTCAGGATCAGGGGTTCCCTTTTTCCACGGAAACGGAAGCGCCTTCTGCTTTAACTGTGCTGGCCTTTTCCAGCATGGCCAGGTATTGATCGCGTAAAGCAGTGAAACTAGGCATATCTTCTTCAGGAAGGGGTTTGGCCGGAGGGAATTTCAGGTTGAGATGGTTAACCTGCTTGCCTTTTTTCCAAAAGCGGAAACAAACATGCGGGCCTGTTGCCAGCCCGGTAGAGCCAACATAACCAATGACCTGTCCTTGCTTGACATGCGCACCTGATTTTATACCCTGAGCGAACTTCTGCATATGCAGGTATTGGGTCTGGTAGGTATCATCATGCTTGATCTTGACGAAATTTCCATTGCCTTTGGTATAGGACGCCTTGAGAACAACGCCATCCCCGACAGCATAGATCGGCGTGCCATAGGGTGCTGCGTAATCCGTCCCGTAATGGGGCCTGGCCCGCTTCAGGATCGGGTGAAAGCGGTTCAGGTTGTAGTAGGACGAGATACGGGAATATTTCACTGGAGACTTCAGGAATCCCCGCTTCATGGGGCGGCCTTCAAGGTCGTAATACCCATCGGTTTTCCCGTTATCGAAATAAATAGCATGGTATTCATTATTGCCGGTCTTGTAGTAGGCGGCATGCACCTGCCCAATGCCTACCTCTTCCCCCTCAATGAACTTTTGTTCGTAGACCAGCCTGAACTCGTCGTTTTTCTGAAGGTGGTGAAAGTCTATTGACCACTGCAGGGCGTCCTCCATTTTGTCTGCAAGGTCGTAACTCAGGCCCTGCCCGACGATGGCGTTCCACAGAGAGGTTTCCAGCGTACCAGTTGCCGACTTGATCTCTGTAGTTACTTCGCGCTCATGACGGGATACTTTGTTTTCCCCTTTAAGCTCGAAAACGACATACTCGTATACATTGGGTTCGTAAATGAGATATTCCGCCCGCTGGGTGCTGTCTTTGGTCAAAATGGTATAAGGTTTACCAACTCTAAGGTGTTTTACATCGAAAACATCTTTGGAATTGGCAACGATCTGCTCAATAGAGGGATAGTCGACCTGCTGTGCCAACAATATATCTCCCAGGTATTGTCCAGGGCGAATGGTTCTTTCCAGTAACTGAAAAGTATCGATGGCGAATCCGTATTTGAGGGTAGGTACCGTTACGGGGAAGGAGCCCAGTTCGATGGGTTTTTCAGAGGCAACGAGGGAAGCCTGAAGCTTCTCTTTAATATCGGCACTGAAATAGAACAGCGTTCCTCCGATTAAGAGTGCCGATATGGTTGAAATTCCGATCTTAAGTAGGTTCCGGTTTCTTTGTAGAATTTGGGTAAACGACTCTGGCAAATCCACTTTCTCATGATTTAGTTAAACAATCGCGTTACAAGTGTGGCAAATCAACCCATCCGGAGTACTTGAGGCTCCGCTCATCTTTCGTAAATATAGTTTTTGGGTTGAAGCGCCTGATGTGCATGGGATTGCTTTCTGCTCTAATATTAATTGCCGTGCTTGCAAATATAGAATTGCATCCCAATTGCACCTAATGAAATTTGTTAAAACTGCGGTTTTAGCACCTTTTTGTGGAAAACTTTTTTGTTTCAGCCTTATTTTTTGACATTTTTTTTGCTGATAAGCCTTTTTGTACTCCATTTTTTCAATGAGAAAGGCTTTCCTGAATTAATCCTTACCTTTGCCTCCAAACTGAACAAGGGACTTATGCCTGAACCATCCAAATACGGACTGAGAGGGGTATCCGCCACTAAAGAAGAGGTGCATGCCGCCATAAAAAATCTTGATAAAGGTTTATATCCCAATGCTTTCTGTAAAATTCTCCCGGATGTGGCGGCCGGCGACCCCGGCTACTGCAACCTGATGCATGCCGATACAGCTGGCACCAAGGGAAGCCTTGCTTATCTCTATTGGAAAGAAACCGGAGACCTTTCTGTATGGGAAGGGATCGCCCAGGATGCTATAGTTATGAACCTCGATGACATGGCATGTGTTGGTTGTACGGATAACATCCTGTTGTCCTCCACCATCGGCCGCAATAAAAACCTCATCTCTGCAGAAGTGATCAGTGCGATCATCAACTTTGCCGGACGATTCGCAGAAAAAATGGCAGAATACGGCATCGGTATTCACCTGGCAGGAGGGGAGACGGCTGACGTGGGCGATATCGTCCGAACCATCGACGTCGGCTACACCGCTTTTGCACGCATGAAACGATCGGCCCTGATCGTCAATAATATTCAGGCGGGTGATAGGATTGTTGGCCTGGCATCCTATGGCAGGGCTTCTTACGAAACGGCTTACAATGGCGGCATGGGCAGCAATGGGTTAACTTCTGCCCGCCATGATGTCTTTCATCACCTCTACGCTAAAAAGTATCCGGAAAGTTATGACCCGCAGACGCCGCAAGAAGTGGTTTATGTGGGTAGCAAAAAATTAACGGATGAGATTGATGTTGGCGGGCAAACCGTCACTGTTGGCAAACTGGTGCTCTCGCCGACCCGTACTTACCTTCCGGTGCTGAAAAAGCTGCTGGAAGCGTTAAAGGGCCAGATCCACGGCCTGATCCACAATACCGGAGGCGGGCAAACCAAGGTGCTCAACTTCGTGGAGAATAAAACCATTATTAAGGACAACTTGCTTCCTCTTCCGCCCTTATTCCAACTGATCCGTGAAGAATCCGGAACGGATTGGAGGGAAATGTACCAGGTGTTCAATATGGGCTGCCGCCTGGAGGTTTACCTGCCGGAAGAACATGCCCAGGAAGTGATCGATATCGCGAGAGAATTCCAGATTGATGCCCAGGTGGTCGGCAGGGTAGAGGAGGGAAAAGGAAACAGTTTAGTCCTCAAAAGCCCCTACGGAGAGTTTGTGTATTGAAGTGTGGATACTTTATCCTGAATTGGCTTCAAAGAGCCCTTGACATTTCCATGTAACCATCTAAATTTCCAGATGAGCCGCATCAGCAAAAAGGAAAAAGCAAAAGCTATAGCTGAAATACTGGAAGAACTGTATCCTGTAGTTCCTATTCCGTTGAACCACCAGGACCCGTACACCCTTCTGGTGGCAGTCCTCCTTTCGGCCCAGTGCACGGATGAACGGGTCAATAAAGTTACCCCGCATCTTTTCGCGCTGGCCGATAACCCCTATGACATGGCGGAACAAACCGTAGAGGATATTGAAACCATCATTCGGCCCTGCGGCCTTGCTCCGCGTAAGTCGCAGGCTATCTACGGCCTTTCCAATATTCTTGTCGAAAAATATGGCGGACAGGTACCTCGGGATATGGATGCCCTGGAAGCCCTGCCTGGAGTAGGGCATAAAACGGCCTCGGTTGTCATGTCCCAGGCTTTTGGTGTACCTGCTTTCCCGGTTGATACCCACATCCATCGCCTGGCTTACCGCTGGACACTGAGCACCGGCAAAAATGTGGAAAAAACAGAAGCCGACCTGAAAAAGGTATTCCCAAAAGAAAAATGGAACAAGTTGCACTTGCAGATCATCTATTTCGGCCGGGAGTACTGCCCGGCAAGGGGCCACAACCCTAAAGAATGCCCGGTCTGCAGCAAGTATGGACGGAAGAGCCTTTTTAAGTGACCGCGCATTGTGGCCATACCAAACGGCCATTGGGTAGAATTCAATTCAGAAAGGATACCCAAATCCCAGGTTGAACGAAACGATATCCGTGAATTTCAGCCCGCTGCGCCCTCCGCTTTCCCGGAAGTCTCGGAACCAGTAGTCCTGCCAATTGCCCCGGCCGTTGTCGGAAGGCAAGGGAGTGGGGTGCCTCAATTTGGCCGCCATATCCAACCGGAGGATGAAATAGGAGAAATCCAGCCGTAAACCAAAGCCTCCACCAATGGCGATTTGTTTGTAAAAGGGCTCATTGGTGTATACGACGTTCTCCCCCATATTATCCGTACAGCTGTACTGCCTGCCCCGGAGCAGGAACTGTGACCCACACCGGGCGGTATCCCGCCTGAACGTCCAGATGTTGCCAGCGTCGAGGAAAAAGGCGCCATTGACCACCCAGAAAATATTGAAACGATATTCCAGGTTGGCTTCCAGTCGGATATCACCTGACTGGTAAAGGCGGGTATTGAAGGTGCGGTCAAAGGAGAGGGTGTCCTCAAAGGAGCCGGGGCCAAGCCCACGGGGCGCCCATGCCCTTATGCTATTAGGGCCACCGGCATAGAACTGTTTGACATAGGGTACGTCGGTGGTATATCCGAAAGGCCGGGCTATCCCGGCGGCAACCCGTCCGGCAAGGGAACGTTTGGTAGAGTAAGACCAGTATTTCCTTAGGTCCACCTGGGTACGCACATACTGGGAAAAGTCAACCCGAACCCCTTCTTTGAAGCGGAGGCGCAGCGTGTCAGGTTCCAGGGCAAAGGCATTATAGATGACGTTGCCGGCCCAAACCTCGGCCCCGGCGAGCTCCAGATTGAAACCTATGTAGTGAGAATTGCCCCTGCGATTAGGGCGCGCGTTGTGTACGAAATTGAGGTCACGGAAAAGGAAGCTCACAAAGAGCTGTTCACCAAACGACCGTTCCAGGAATGGGTTGACATCGAGGATGGAATCGAATCGGAGCTCAGTGGTCGGCTGCAGATAATCCAATCCTAAATGATTGATTATCAGTCGCTGGTTGCGCTTCCTCGGAAAATCGAAACCGAATGTGCCAGTGAGTAGGTTGTATCGGTAGAAGTCAAGAATGAGCAGATAGTTGTAACTGGCGGAAAGCCGCGTTGCGGCACTTTCCTGCATGGATTTATAAAAATTATCATTGACGAACAACTCATGCTTGCCTACCTTCGGGCGGTTGAGCCGCCCCCATATGCCAAGGTAGTCCACGAATCTCGGGAGGTATAAGTCCGTTTGGAGGCGGATATCCACCGTGTTCCAGAACCGTTTTTCGGCAATAGCACTAGGGGCGGGGTTGAATTCAACACCGGCTGAAAAATCCGTGATCAGCAGCTCGGCGCCTTTGAGCAGGTTGCGGTTGCGCAGAGAAGGGCTGGCGGTAAGGCCAATCAGGTTGCCTGCCCCGGAGGCGCTTCGGCTGGCGTAGTTGAGCTCGAAGTCCAGGCCCAGTTCCATCTTTTTGTGCTGGGTGAGCTCTATCCGGATGTCAAGCAAGCTGGGGTCTTCCGGGTCGGGTTCGGGTTTGAGGCGAACAAAACGAAAGGCGCCCAGGGCCGTAAGCTGCTGATTGGTAAGGTCAAAATCTCTCTGGTTGTAAAGCGTGTTCTGCCGGATAAAAAGGTTCTCTAGAATGGCCTCGGGCTTTATCCTGAAATAGGGCCGAGGAGAGCGAAAAAGCACACCGTTGATTTCCGTATCGTAGAGCAAGGTATCTTCCTGGCCGGGGATATAGTCCATATAGACGGTAATGTCGTCGATGGTATAAGCCTGGTGGACACTGTCTTCCAGAGGGGGCAGGACTTCAAGGTACAACCGGGCCTTTTTATCTGCCACCGTTGTGTCCGCTTCCAGTGGGGCGACAGAGTTGGCGTAGAAATTGGCATAGCCGTGGTTGCGCAGATACTGGACAATGCGGTCCCTCTCGCGGTCGTACAAGCTTCCGTCGATCCCGGCGCCGGGGCTCAACAGGGTGCGGCCGGCGATTTCCTGAAGGATGATATTGATCAGGCTGTCTTCACTGAAAAAGAGCGTGGTATCGATGGTAAACTGCCGGCGGGGTTCTACGTGGTAGGTGATGTAGATTTTCTTTTTTCGGACATCCGGCACTGCAAAAACATTGGCATTGAAAAATCCTTTATACTGCAGATAGAACTTCATAGACTCTTCGGTAGCCTCAGTCAGCTTAGGGTCGTAAATTGCCGGCGGCTCGGCAATGACCCGTTGTTGCCAGCGGTCGAACTTCGTGGTGTCATTAGGATCCTGAGTGACGAAGTAGAACCATTCCCTTGGGATAAAGAAGAACTTACCATTCTCATTTTGCTTGTAAAGAGTGGAGAGTTCGTACTTCAATTCCCGTTTCCGGTTGATGTTACCCTTGCTTTTTAGCTTGATGCTGTTACCTTTGAGTAAGTACTGGTCGGCGGAAAGATACTTGGAGGTATTGCATGCCGATAGCAGGAACACTGCCATTATTAATCCGAATATGTATTTTGCATGGTGCTTTATAGACATCGCAATATCAATTCCTGATGACGATTTCAAAAAACAAGGAGAAATTCATCACATCCCTGCGATTGAAGAAGTTTAGGCAAAAGTATAACAATTTCATTGTCGAAGGGGATAAAATGGTAAGGGAGTTACTGGTGCAGTCCCCGGAAAAAGTAGTAGCACTCTACGCGCTGGAGAGCTGGCTGGCCGGCACGGAAGATGCCAGGCGTGTTTCATCCGATAAGTGCTTTTCAGTATCACCGGCAGGCCTTAAAAGAGTCTCTAACCTCAATACGCCTAATCAGGTACTCGCCGTCGCGGAGATACCTGAGGTTGAAGTGGATCCTCAGCAGGTAAAGCACACGCTATCCTTATTTCTCGATGGTATTCAAGACCCCGGCAACCTGGGTACCATCCTCCGGATCGCCGATTGGTTTGGCATACACTACGTGTTTTTATCACCGGATTGTGTCGACCCTTACAACCCTAAAGTGGTTCAGGCTTCGATGGGCGCACTGCTTAGGGTTCATTGTGTCGAGGCCTCTATTGGCACTTTGTGCGAACAGCATCCCGGCTTACCGGTATACGGGGCTGTAATGGAGGGGGAAAATGTCTTCACGGCCGAGCTGAAAGGCGCCAGCGGGATGATCGTGATCGGGAGCGAAGGCAAAGGGATTTCTCCAGAGGCAGAACGCTATCTGTCCCACCGAATTGCTATTCCTCCTGCTGCCCACAGCCGGGCTGATTCCCTGAACGCGGCCATTGCCACGGGCATCCTGTGCGCTGTATTTCTGGCAAGAGTAAGGTAGAAGGGTGGGGGGAAGAGAAATATAAAGCCAGGGCGCAATCATCCATACCCGCACCCCGGCTTGCCTGTGTTACAATAACTTTTGCAATTCTCTTTCGATCTGCTCTGCTCCTCTGAGGTTCACCGCAGCGATATTCCCTTCCCGGTCGATCAGGAAGGTGCGAGGAATGCTGCGGACGCCGTAGGTGGCGGCAGGAGCGGATTCCCACTTGCGCAGGTCGCTGACATGGTATTCCCACTTGAGGTTGTCCTGGCTGATGGCTTCCACCCAGCGTTGTTTCTGGTTATCGAGGTACTGCCTGGCTGTTTCCTCGTTGCCGAAACGGCTGCTTGTACGGGAATCCAATCCATCCAGGGAGACGCTGAATACCGTGAAACCCTGGCCTTTATACTTGTCGTATACCTTTACAACGTTAGGGTTTTCCCGGCGGCAGGGGCCACACCAACTGGCCCAGAAGTCGAGCAGTACGACTTTGCCTTTTAAGTCAGAGAGGGAATATTCCTTGCCGTTTGGGCTCGGGAGGGTAATATCCGGCGCGGGTTGTCCGACCTTTATGAGTTGGTCGGCCATTTGACTCTGGTACTGGCGCTCTACTGACGAAATGAATTTGGCGTATTCCTGCCCTGTCTCAGAACCGGGGTCGAGCTTTGCCAGCGCCTTCTTCTGTGTGTCCAGAAACTGCCCGGAGGCGCCCAGGGACCGGTAGGCGACAAAGGCTCCCAACTCGGGATTGGAGACGGTGTCAACGTAAGTGGCGATGTCGTCGGCGCTGACCTGTCTTTGGAACAACCCGCTCATGATGCCAATCAACGACTGGCTATTGGGCGAGCCGGTGACCGTGAAGGTGTAATTCTGGATAGTGCTCAGGTCCCCACTGATCTTCACCACTTTCTCTGTGCCGTCCATGGCCAGGTTGACCCGTTTGGCGCCAAGGCGCAGTTGATAGATACCGGCAGGAATACCCTCCGGAAATTCGAATTGGAATTTGCCGCTACCATCAATATCCGTTTTCGCCAACACATTACTGGCTTTTCCGATTACCACATGGTCCAGAAAAACCTGAATATTGGAAGCGTTCTCGAGTTCGCCAGTTATCACCGTTCCTTTCACCGGTGTGTCACATTGCCACGTAGCCAGGGCAAGAGTTCCGGTGATAAGAAGTAATGCGATCTTTCTCATGTCCAGCAGGATTTTTATTATGAAATAAAATTAGGATTTAAATTCAATATTTCGTTTGGGACGTTTGCTCAAAGTACCCTTTCCATTCATGGGCCGAGCCAAAATTTTCTCCGTCGATCACAAAGTCCGAACCTGTAATTTCCCCCAACTTAGTAAATGAAACATTATGTGAATTTAGATGGTTTACAACTTCATCTTCCTTGTCCGGAGCGACAGAAACCAGGATTCGGCCCTGGCTTTCGCCGAA
This sequence comes from Lewinellaceae bacterium, assembly GCA_020636405.1. Taxonomy (GTDB): domain Bacteria; phylum Bacteroidota; class Bacteroidia; order Chitinophagales; family Saprospiraceae; genus JACJXW01. The sequence continues at coordinate 3,620,095 of JACJXW010000004.1, forward strand.
CAGGTAGGCATCCTTTCGGAAATTGCTGTCCGCTTCAATGTCAAATCCCAGCCCCTTCTTCAACGCACTTTCCGCCATTGCAATAAAAAGGCCGCCTTCTGAAATACAATGCACAGATTCCAGCAATCCATTGCTGATCAGCTTTTTGACATTTTGCTGGATATGAAATTCTTCATCCAGGTCAAAAACAGGAGCAGGGGAGTACTGGACGCCAAGGATATTCCTCAGGTACGCAGAACTGCCCAAATCATTATGTGGGGTGCCGATCATATAAGCCTGATGCCCTTCCTGCTTGAAGGCCATACCTGTTTGGGCGCCGGCATCGTTCAGCACTCCCAGCATGCCGATGACTGGGTTGGGATTTACCGGCTCTTCCGGGCCTTCGTCTAGAGGGCTGTGATGAAAGCGGACATCACTCTCCGTAACCGGGGTATTGAGACGGCGGCAGGCATCGGCCATACCTTTGATCGAATGGATGAACTGCCAGTATACCTCCGGGTTACGGAAGTTGCCGAAGTTCAATCCATTGGTGATCGCTACCGGCTCGGCCCCTGAGCAGACTATTTTTCGAGCGGCCGTTGCAACGGCGATCATAGCCCCGATATAAGGGTCTGCATATACGTAAGCGGAATTACAACCAGTAGTGATTGCCAGGGATTTGGGGGAGTCATTTATTCTTACAATAAAAGCATCGGATACTGTGTCTGCTTTAGGGCCTGCCGTTGAGCCATACTTTTGATAGGCCCATTGCCTGTATTGGATATCGGGGCTGGCAACCAGTTGCTTTGCTACCTTGATGAAATCTTTCGGTTTGGCAACCTGGGAAAGCCTGAATTGCCCTGCCTTTTTCAGGTATGCGGGGCGGGAGTATTCCCGTTTGTACACCGGAGCGTAACCTCCGGAAACAAGAAGGCTGACGGGAATATCTGCCTTAAGCTCTTCGCCGTAGAAAAATGCCAGGCGGCCGGTATCGGTCATCTCGCCGGCCTGCGTACAGGCCAGTCCCCATTTTTCGAAAACCTTAATGAGTTTTTCCTCTTTGCCTTTTTTCCCGATGAGGAGGAAATGTTCCCTGCTTTCAAATTGCAGGACTTCATCGGGTTTCATATCGGCGTGCCGGGCAGGCACCTTATTCAGGCAGAATTGCATGCCGGCCCTTCCTTTGGAACATATTTCTGCTGAGGCGTAGATGAGGCCGGCGACTCCCATATCCTGTATGCCGGACACCGCCTCCGTTTCCAGCGCTTCGAGAATGGCTTCCAGGATTGCTTTCTCCTTAAATGGCTCCAGGGCTTGTGTTTCCGGGTTGTAATCAGCAATAGCTCCATGGGGAGGGGCGCCACTGAAAGTTGCCGCTGGAATAGTAAATTTGCCGGCATCCGGCCCAATAATAAATACCGGGTCGCCAGGGAGGTTGGTAGGGGGAGTATATCTGCTGTTATTGACAATACCTACCGACATGGTGTTGGACAGGTGGCTCCTGTTGTATCCCGGTTCAAAATAAGCGCTTGAACTCATTGCAGGTATGCCGAACCGGATACAGGTACGGCCTATTTTATCTGATGCCTCCAGCACCTGGCGCCTGGCTTCTTCGGGGCCGATCGGCCCAATGCCCAGGGTATTGCACAGCGCGATCGGACGGGCGCCTCTGGCTATTATGTCCTGGAAGCAACCAGTATGACAATGCGCTGTGCCCGAGGCATTGTTGAGGGATTCCATTTTGATCGCACATGCCAGGCCGTCGCCAATATCAACCAGCCCGGAATGGCTTTCATCGGAGCCGGTAAGCAGGCGCCCTCCCTCCCGGGGTAACGTTTTGGTCCAGTAGATAGAGTTCTTACGGGAACAACGTTCCGACCACATAACAGAAAAAATACTCAGTTCAGTGAGGTTGGGCTCACGCCCCATGGCCCTGATGATAATGTTGAATTCCTCCTCGGTGAGCCCCAGGTTTTCTGCTACTTCAACGGTGATTTGAGGTTCCGTGGCCTGCATGACTAGAATTGATCAATTTCTTATAAGTATTCGTCAGGTAAGATTAGACCCGCAAAGATAACAAGTATCAGGACATTTCAACTGCCCCAGGGAGCCTTGCGCAAAATTAATGGTAATTCATTAGCCTTCAAAACTGAAGGGTTACCGGAGGAGATAATTAATATAGAAGAACAAGACCAGGTAGATCCACAATCCGTCCAGGAAATGCCAGTACAAGGTGAGCAAGCGTAGTTTTAGCCGTTTCTCCGGGTCCGAGAAGTAGACCAGGACACTTACCGGTTCTTTCATGCGTTTTCGCGCCGCCCACAGGAAGGCGCCCAGAAAAGGTAGCCCGGCAATGACGTGGGCAAAATGCAGCCCCGAGATGACATAGAGGTAGCCGGCAGAATTGTCGCTGTGGATATAGACCTGGTTGGCGAACAGCTGCCCCCATCCCAGCACTTGCATTCCCATAAAGAGAATGGATAACAGGATCGTTGCCAGCAGAGCATACTGGTAATTCCTGGTCTTGTCGGCCTTGTAGGAACGACGTGCCCAAACCATTGTGGCGCTACTGGCCAGCAAAATGAGCGTATTGAATATAAAAATATTGGGAAGCCGGATCGGCGGCAACTGGTTTTGTACTCTGGTATAGATAAAGGCTATTGTGAATGCCAGAAAAAGTGCAGTGATCCCAAACAGGACTAAGGTCAACAACACATTGTAAGGATGGAACGCAAAGGAGTCATATTCGCTGTTGAAGTCCTGCTTATTCTCTTTGATCGGTGGTGTTTCACTCATGATTGCTTTAAAATTTTCCAGCCGGAGGCTCAGGATGTTAACAAAAGGCGGAACGCCTTGTTCTGATTACCGCAAATTAACCCTGCTGCCCCCTTTTTCCTTGGTTCCTGGCGCTACGGCGGCACCGTTCACTGCAGTATATTACTTCGTCCCAGCAGTTTGCCCATTTTTTTCGCCAAGCGAAGGGGCGGCCGCATTGAGCGCATCTCTTTTGCGGCAAGTTTTCCTTTTTCCGATGCCTGGGCATGGTATTTTCAATTCTGTTCAGAGGACTTTCCCAGCCTAAACATTTGGACCTTCTAAAGGTTTTGGCAGTTTTTACTTAATTTTCGGGCCGATGAAATGTCCTAAATGCCAGACCGCCTTACCTTCCGGCGCCCGCTTTTGTTTCAACTGCGGCGCACCACAGCATGCCGGGCCGAAACAGGATCAAAAGCCCCAGCCTAAACCTATGGTTGACCTGAACGGCGATGTGGAACAGCAGTTGGTGGAACTTTTTTTCCAGGCCTTGCGCCGAAGGGTAGAAGAAGAACACCGGCCTGAACAGTTCCCCGCTTATTCTGAGCGGCTCTACGAGTCTGGTTTCCGCGATACGGTATACCGCAAAGCCAGCCACCTGGGGGAGGAATTGCGCCGGATGGCCCGTGAGCATGAAGTGCCTGCCCGCGAGATAAACCGGCGTATTGTTCACTTGTTCGAAGAGCAGCTGGACTATTTCATCATCCACTATTGTCCGGATATCAATGATGTCCTTCTGCCCGAAGCCATCCTCCGGTGGCAGGGAATGAGCCAGGCCCAAACCAATCTGTTTCAGCTGGTGCTCGACTACCTGGATTTTGGCAATGAACCTGATGAACAGGCCTATACGGACTTTCTTAAAATGCCGGTGGAGAAGCTGAAGAACGCCGGTAAGTTTTTCCTATTCCCCGAGCGGGAGGAACGCATTTTACTGATCTGCGACCAAAGCCTGATGGGGTCCTGTAAAGAAGGGTTTGCATTTACAGAACGGGCCATGTACTGGAAATCGCAGTTACAAACTGCCCGGAAGGTTCTTTACCCGGACCTCCGCGAGATACAACGCGAGAAGGAATGGCTTCTGATCAACGGCCACTTTTTCCACGCCAACCCTGCCCTCGACCTCAAAGTGATGAAATTACTGAAGAAGCTTCGTCAGCTTGCAGTAACCTGACCCCGGGTTTTATCCGACAGTGATCTTGGTAAATGTGGTAACCGGATAACCCACGCAGGTTTGTATAACGCCTTTGGTACTGGAGCTGTTGAGAGGGCCATCCGGCAGATACATTTCTACTTCCCCTTCCTGGCAAATAGCCGTACAAGTTGTGCAGATCCCGCTGCGGCAACTGAAAGGCAGCTCTATTTCCGCTTGTTCTGCTGCTTCCAGGATCGTCTGGCCGGCACGAATCGGAAAGGACTCCACGCTTCCGTTTCTCGACAAGGCCACGGCGCCGTCCGGCAGCCTTTCAGCCGGGGGGCGAAAAGGAGGAGTGATGGTGAATACCTCTTTGTGGACGTTCTCCTTTGGGTATCCCATAAAACGAAGGGTCATCTCAGACTTCAGGAGCAGCCCAGGAGGGCCGCAGAGGAAAAAGTCAGTGACGGATTCATCGGGTGGTTTATTGTCTTTGACGATCTCTTCCAGGAGGCTGTTGCCCAGGCGCCCATGAATAGCCTTAAGCTGGGCAGATCCATTCAATTCCTCCAGCCCCCCTTTAGGAGTACTGAGTAAAAAAACGGCCTTGAAGCGGCTGGGATACAAATCAAGCCACTTTTTCAATTCCTCCTTGAAAATGAGGTTTTGTTCATCCCGGCTGGCGTAGACCAACATCACCCTGAATCGTGTTGTGCACGCCAGCGTATATTTGAGCAAGGAAAAAATTGGGGAGATACCGCTCCCTCCGGCAATCATAAAAAGATGATGAGGTTGGCGCCAGGAAACCGGAAGGACAAATTGCCCGGCAGGAGGCAGTGCGGTGAGCACTTCACCAGGCTCGGCTTTTTCCACGAGATAAGACGAAGCTATCCCATTGGGCTGCCGTTTGACGGTGATAATAGGGTAGGGGTCTACTCCCGGGCTTGAGGAGAAGGAATAGGAACGGCGGATCTCCTGGCCTTCCAGCGAGAGCAGTAAGGTCAGGAACTGGCCAGGCTTATAGGAAAAAAAACCATTTAAAGGTTGTAACACGAGGCTGGCCGTGTCAGCACTTTCTACTCTTTTCTCAAGTATTTGAAGGTAGATCCTGTTCTTCATGTCTGCGGGGTAAAGAGATGCCTCGGCTCGATGTAGGGTATTAATTTCCTTAAAGTTAAATCCGCTCGCGCCGCTGCCTACCTTATATACGATATGGTTGAATTTTGTTGCATGAAATAGAATAAACTGTATCCAGTATCTGACAAACTTGGCAAAAAACTCAAAATGTATTTTCTTTACGGCGCATTTCGGACAAGTCCTGCTTTCTTGCAAACAAGGCAGCGCTTTTTGTGTTCTTAGACAATGTAAATAGTTTTTCATGCCGCATTTGCCGGCTCCCACTTATTTGCATTATCTTTAACGACACTCAAATGTAATAATCCGTGGATGCAGTATCCACAGAACAGCCAAAACACAACCACTTTTATGGATACAGTGACCAATAAGAAGAAAACCACCAGCAAAAAAACACCCAAGGCCGGCAAATCGGGATATGGCAAGGAGATGTACCTCAGTTGGTACGAACTCATGCTCAGGATACGGAAGTTTGAGGAACGTGCCCTGATGATGTACGGCCAGCAGAAGATCCGGGGGTTTTGCCACGTATACATAGGACAAGAGGCGATTGCCGCCGGGCTGGAATCAGCTATACGCCGGGAGGACGCCATTGTCACTGCTTATCGCCAGCACGGCATCGCCCTGGGACGTGGGTGCTCCACGAATGCCTGTATGGCGGAGCTTTTTGGAAAAGAAACGGGTATTGTTAAAGGGAAAGGAGGCTCCATGCACTTCTTCTCGGCTGAACACCGGTACTTCGGAGGCAATGGTATCGTGGGGGCTCAGATTCCCATCGGGACCGGTATCGCCTTTGCCGAGAAGTACAGAGGCACCGACAATCTCTGTGTTACCATGTTCGGGGATGGCGCCGCCCGCCAGGGGGCCTTGCATGAGTCTTTCAATATGGCCATGAGCTGGAAGATTCCCGTATTGTACGTCGTAGAGAACAACGGCTACGCGATGGGCACCAGCGTAAAGCGGACCAGCAACGTCACCGAACTTTATAAACTGGGTGAGTCCTACGACATGCCCGGAGAGCCTGTCGATGGCATGGACCCGGTAGCGGTTCATGAAGCCGTATCCAGGGCTACAGAGCATATCCGCGCCGGGAAAGGCCCTTACCTGCTTGAAATGCGGACCTATCGCTACAAAGGCCACTCGGTGTCCGACCCGGCCAAGTACCGCACCAAGGAAGAAGTGCAGGAGTATAAGGAGCGCGACCCCATTAAGATGATCGAAGAGGCCATACTTAAGGAAAAAGTGGCTACCGAAGAAGATATTAAAGCTATACAGGAAAAGATCAAGAACGAGATCGCCGAAGCGGTCCGGTTTGCAGAAGAGTCGGAGTTCCCGGATCCGTCCGCTCTCTGGGAAGACAATTACGTACAGAAAGATTATCCATACATTATGGACTAAGAATAGTTTCCACCTGGAAACAGCCGGCGGCAAGGGATTAGGCCCTGCCGCCGTTTTTTTATGCCAAAAACCTGCAGGATAGAAAACTTTATTTATTTTTGCGTGGCTTTTTCAAACCGCATTGAAAACTGACAAAATAAAATGGCAAGAAGAAAAAGAAATCAGAAGAAGGCTGATGAGACCTTAGTAGATATCGTTGAAGTACGGGATAGCGCCCAGAGCTTTGTCGATGAGAACCAGCGGCTGATCTTTGGCGCTCTGGTAGCTCTGGTGGTGATCGTTGGTGGTTTTTTTGCCTACAATAACTTCATCAAGAAGCCTCACCAGGCCGAAGCTGTAGACCAAATGTTCCGTGCTCAGGAGCAGTTCGAAAGAGATTCTTTCGCCCTGGCGTTGAGCAACCCGGGCGGCGGCTATATGGGCTTCCTGGATATTATTAACAACTACGGAGGAACAGCTGCCGGAAATTCTGCAAAGTATTACGCAGGCGTTTCTTATCTCAACCTGGGCAAGTACGAGGCAGCTATTGACTACCTTAAGCAATTCAAAGCCAAAGGCAACGTTATGCCGATCATGAAGTACGGCGCCCTGGGCGACGCCTACTCTGAGTTGCAGGATTTCGACAGCGCTATGAAATTCTATAAAAAGGCCGCGGGTGAAGCTGAAAATGACCTGCTTACGCCTTATTATCTCAAGAAAATAGGTTTGCTACACGAGCGCAACGGCAACTTCGCCGAAGCACAAAAGGCCTATCAGGACATTCTGGACAAATATCCGGATTCTCCGGTGGGCAGGGATATTGAAAAGTACATTACCCGGGTAACAGCCAAGGGCTAAGCCCGGACAGCTATAATCTGCAAGAAGGAGGGGTAAGGAGGCAGGAACAGAAGCTTCCCTACCCCTTTTGCTTTTGTCCCTCCTGCTGGGGGGCAATAATGTTCGAACAAAAAACTTTAGGCCATGGCCAGTGCATTAAAAAACCTTTCCGATTACAACGAATCCACCATTCCTTCGGCGGAGGGCTCCTCGTTCGGTATCGTAGTCTCAGAATGGAACGCCAGGATCACTCATGCTTTGTACGAAGCGTGCTATGACACCCTTGCTAAACATGGCGCCAGGGAAGAGAATATCCACGTCATGCAGGTTCCCGGTTCGTTCGAGCTGACGGCAGGCGCAAAAATGATCGCCGATGAACACAAGGTAGATGCCGTTATCTGTCTCGGCTGTGTGATCAAAGGGGAGACCAGCCATAACGAGTACATCAACTATGCGGTCGCCAACGGGCTCACCAATCTCAGTATGGTGTATGGCCGTCCATTCGTATTCGGAGTGCTCACGCCCGATACCGAAGAGCAGGCACTGGACCGTGCCGGAGGCAAGCACGGCAACAAAGGCGTAGAGGCAGCGGTGACCGCCATCCGGATGGCTGCAATCAAAAAGGGCTTGAAAGGGAGCAAACCTAAGATTGGATTTTAACCCGAAGGGCTCCTATAGCTTTACCATCCGTTGTATCAACAAATGGTCGGCAAGGACCAGCGCCGCCATGGCCTCCACAATGGGTACGGCACGGGGCACAACACAGGGGTCGTGGCGCCCTTTGCCTTCAATGACTACGGCATCGCCGGCTTCATTGACGGATTCCTGCGGCGGCACAATGGTAGCTACCGGTTTGAATGCCAGCCGGAAGTAGATGTCCATCCCATTGGAAATGCCGCCTTGTATCCCCCCGGAGTAGTTGGTATCCGTTCGGATCTGGCCTTCATCGTTGTAAAAGCGGTCATTGTGTTCCGAGCCGCGCATTTTAACCCCTTCGAACCCAGATCCGTATTCGAACCCCTTACAGGCGTTGATGCCCAGCATCGCTCTGCCCAGGTTGGCGTGCAGTTTGTCAAAAGCCGGGTCGCCCAGGCCGGCGGGACAGCCCGTTACCACACAACTGACCACCCCTCCGATGGTGTCTCCGGCCTTGCGGACTTCCTTGATCAGTGCTTCCATCTTTTCCGCCATGGAGGGATCCGGGCAGCGAACAGGGTTAGACTCCACCAGTCCGAGGTTAATTTCACTGTAAAGCTTATCCAATGCCAGATGTCCAACCTGGCTCACATAGGCCCGGATGTCGATACCGTGGTGCCGCAAAAAGAGCTTCGCAATGGCTCCTGCCGCCACGCGCGCCGCGGTTTCCCGGGCCGATGACCGCCCGCCGCCTCGGTAATCGCGAACACCATATTTGACGTGATAGGTAAAATCGGCGTGAGAGGGACGAAATTTATCGGCGATATGGGTGTAGTCCCGGGAGCGGGCATCGGCATTGAATATCACCATAGCAATAGGGGTGCCGGTAGCCTTGCCTTCGAACACACCGGACAGAATCTCCATCCTGTCCTCTTCCTTGCGCTGGGTGACGATCTTTGACTGCCCGGGGCGGCGGCGCATCAGTTCGTTCTGGATGAAATCCTCATCGATCTCCAGCCCGGCGGGGCAACCGTCCAGGACCAGTCCAATGGCCCTGCCATGAGATTCTCCGAAAGTGGTGACCCTGAATGCTTGTCCGAATGTATTACCTGCCACTTTGTTGAATTTTTTTTGAATGATAAGGGCACAAAGTTAATAAGTCGATTGGAACTCTTGAGCCCTATTATTGTTTCCTTAGATCGAAAGAAAGTACGACTGCGCGCGAATTCGGACGTGCCGTTTGCTAAATGGACGTGTTTTTAGAGAGGAATGCATTATATTCGCGATGCTGGAAAAAATGGCAAATCAATGCAACTTTTACCCCGAGATCTATACGAAAAGCTGGAGTTTGAAAAGGTACTCGAACTACTGGAGAAAGAATGCCTGGGTGAATTAGGAATAGCGGCCGTTCATGCGCTTAAACCTGCGGCCACCCTAGAACTGATCGAACGCGGACTGAATGAAACGCGGGAATTCAAGCTTTCACTGGATGAAAATGACCATCTCCCCATTTCTGGTTATTCCACTATTTCCGAAGAGTTGCGTATGCTGGAAGTAGAAGGGTATGTCTTGCCCGAGGAAGGCCTGCGCAATATCTATGCCGTATTGGCATTTGCCCGCGATATTTTCAGGTTCTTCAAAGGGTCCCGCCGGGCAACCTATCCGTATCTGTATGCCAATATCCGGGATGTATCTTTCGATGAAGGCCTGCTGGAGGCTATCGAAAAAGTGATCGATGAAGACGGGAACATCCGCCCGGATGCTTCTCCAGAGTTGCTGAAGATCCGCAGGCAGATGCAGTCCAAACAAAAAGAACTGGAACGGCAATTCCGAATCGTCATCAACGAATACCGTAGTAAAGGCTGGCTATCGGACAACATTGAGAGCTTTCGCAACGGCCGGCGCGTGCTCAGCGTCCCTTCCGAGCATAAGAGAAAGATCCGGGGCATCATCCACGATGAATCGACTACCGGTAAAACGGCTTTTATAGAACCGGAGGCCATCATCGACATCAATAACGACATCTTCGACCTGGAGACGGAGGAGCGGCGCGAGATCTACCGCATTCTTCGTGAGCTGAGCGCCAAACTGCGGCCCTATGTCCCCCAAATGCGTATCTACCAGGATATCCTTGGCCATTTCGATTTCATCCAGGCTAAAGCACGGCTGGCCCGCCAGATGGATGCGGTGCAGCCCAAGGTTTTTGATAAACCTCATTTTGGCATCCAGAAGGGCCGTCACCCTTTGTTATACCTTAAAAATAAAAAGTTGGGCAAGAAAACGGTGCCCTTCGATTTTACCCTGTTTGGCGGGAACCGCATTCTTATGCTTAGCGGGCCCAACGCCGGCGGTAAATCCATCACCCTGAAATCTGTGGGGTTGATGCAACTGATGATGCAGTCAGGCCTTTTGGTCCCCGTGGAAGAAGGTTCGGAAATGGGAGTCTTTCAGGAATTGTTCGCCGATATCGGAGACCAGCAGTCCATTGAAGATGACCTCAGCACCTACAGTTCTCACCTGGAGAACATGCGCAACTTCCTGGAACGGGCCGGCAGCAGCACCTTGGTCCTGATTGATGAATTCGGGTCAGGTACCGACCCCAAGATCGGAGGCGCCATCGCCGAGGCCATTTTAAAGGAGCTCAATCAAAAAATGGTGTTCGGCGTCATCACCACTCACTACAGCAACCTTAAGATCTTTGCCTTTAAAGCCAAAGGTATTGTCAATGGCTCCATGTTCTTCGACAAGGACAGCTTGTCACCAACCTATGAATTGCAGGTCGGCCGGCCAGGCAGTTCTTACGCCTATGAGATCGCTGAAAAAAGCGGATTGAGCAAGAGGGTGCTGGACCATGCCAAACACCGCACCGGGAAAAATGAAAAAGCCGTCGACCAGTTACTGGTAGACCTGCAACAGGAAAAACAAGAGCTGGAAGACAAGCTTCGGGAAATGAAGGACCGGGAAGACAAGCTCGACAAACTCATTAAGAACTACGAGCAATTGCACCGGGATCTGGAATACCGTCGCAAAAAAATGAAGCTCGAGTTGAAGGAACAGGCCCTTCAACAATCCGCCCGCGACAATAAAGAACTGGAGCGCATTGTCCGTGAGATCAAAGAGAAACAAAATCTCGAAAAAGCCAAGGAATTGGCTATGCAGGCCAAGGAAGAGCGCCAGCAACTCTCCGAAGAAGTAGGTGGCCTAAGAGAAGAGATCTACTACCAACCGGTTGCTAAGGAAGATAAGAACAAGGAGATCCAGGTGGGAGACTTTGTGAAATTGCGCAGCGGCGGGGCAACGGGCACAGTGGAATCCATCGACCGCAATAAGGCCGTGGTAACCATGGGCCAGATGCGCATGACCATAAAATTGCGCGACCTGCAGCACGCCAGGGCTCCGTTGGAGGTTCAAAGCTCGAAAAGTGTACAATCCGATACGGTCGCTCAGGCCGCCAGCTTCGAATCCAAACTGGATATTCGGGGAATGCGTTATGATGAAGCCCTGAAAGTTGTGGAGGACTTTGTCGACCAGGCTCTGATTTCCAATACGTTCAACCTGCAGATCGTGCATGGCAAGGGCAACGGCATTCTGCGCAATGCGGTGCGGAAGAAACTCCGCGAATACAACGTTAACATGGATGTGTGGCACCCCGAGCAGCAACAAGGAGGGGATGGGGTGACGTTGGTAGAGATCAAGTAGCGCAGGAATGATGGAATGAAGGAAGGATTGCCGGGGCCGAGGGGGCGCAATATTCAGTCCTTCCCTTATTCCATCGATCCTTTTTCTAAAACATTTCAGTTGCAGCGAAATGGAAGCTGGCCTCGCGGGCCGCGTTCTCATCAGAATCGGCGCCGTGAACGGCATTCTCGCCGATGCTCTTGGCAAACAGCGCACGGATGGTACCAGGAGCGGCCTTTGACGGATCAGTAGCTCCGATCAGTTCCCGGAAAGACTCCACGGCATTCTCTTTTTCGAGTACTGCGGCAACGATCGGGCCGGAAGACATAAATTCCACCAGTTCTCCGTAGAAGGGGCGTTCCTTGTGTACTTCGTAGAATTCTCCCGCCTTTTCCGTAGATAATTTGGTCAGTTTCATTGCTACGATCCGGAACCCCGCCTCGTTGATCTTTGCCAGGATACCCCCGATGTGGCCGGCTTTGACGGCATCGGGCTTGATCATTGTAAATGTTCTGTTTCCAGCCATTATAATCTTCGTTTTGATTGTTTTTTCTGTGTTTTCAAAAAGCGCTGCAAAAGTAAGGAAACTGGGTTAATTGGACGAAGCAAGCGCTTATATTTTTCCTTTTTATTCCAATAATCTTCTGATGTGTGCTGTTTTGTCAAAGGATCCAAACCCCTGGCATGATATTTTGGTTAAATTCATATTTTTTGGCAATTTCGCATCCTGATTTAACCGCTAATGATAGAAAATATAAAGGAGCTCAAGGCTCTGCTGGGGTATCCGAAAGACATCGTTATCACTACGCACCGCAATCCGGACGGCGACGCCATCGGTTCTTCTTTGGGCGTATACCACTTTCTGAACAAGCTGGGCCACACGGTACACATCGTGTCCCCTTCCGAATATCCGGACGTGTTTGGGTGGATGGAGGATATTGAACGGATCATCATTTACGATATTGAACCGGAACGGTCCCAGGAAGTCATCGAACGGGCAGATATCATCTTCTGCCTCGATTTCAACGCGCTGGACCGCATTGATAAGGTCGGAGAGCTGATCGAGAAAGCCCGGGGCGCCCGGGTAATGGTCGACCACCACCTGTATCCCGAGCCGTTCGCCGAATTCGTGCTCTCCGATACCACCGCCAGTTCTACCTGCGAACTGGTCTTCGACCTCATCACCGGCCTTGGCTGGAAAGAGCACATGGACCACCTCATCGGAGAATGCTTATTCACCGGAATATTAACGGATACCGGGTCATTCAAGTACAGTACCTCCGCGAAATTGTACCGTATCGTGGCGGAGTTGATCGAATTCGGGGTGGATGACTACAAGTTGCAGGACCTCATTTTTAACAGCATGAAGGAGAAGCACCTTCGCCTGCTGGGGCACTGCCTGAACAACCGGATGGAGATCCTGGAAGAATATAATACCGGGATCATCACCCTAACCAAAGAAGATTATGCTAACTTTGACATTCAGAGGGGTGATACCGAGGGCATTGTCAACTACCTGTTGAAGGTCAAGAATGTGAAAGTAGCTGCCTTTATTACCGAGCAGCCGACGATCGTCAAGATCTCCCTGCGTTCCAAAGGAGACTTTTCCGTACAGGAAATTGCCAAGCGCCATTTCAAGGGAGGTGGCCATAAAAATGCATCCGGAGGATATTCTTTTCAGACTTTGAGCGCAACCGTCCGGCGGTTCAAGAAAGTACTGCCCCAGTATAAGGACCAACTGATTGCCTGAATGAACACAGTTTTACAATTGCTCAGTTCAATTTCCACAACTTATGCGAATTGCTTTTTTTTTCGCTTTTCTGTGTATCCTGGCATTGGTTTCCTGTGAGCAGGAAAAGGGCAGGCTCGTGACTAAGCATGGCTATGAATATGTCAACCATACCAATCTCGATGGCGCCAAACCGCAACCGGGAGAATATGTCTACTTTCAGGTTCAGATCCGGAACGGGGACAGCATAACCCATTCGACCCGGCTGCAGGGCGCAGCTCCATTCCTGCAGATACCTTCAGTGGACAATCCTCAACGTAGGCCTTCGCCACTGGAGGACGTCCTGCGGGAAATGTCGGTAGGCGACAGTGTCACTGTGTTCATCAGGCTCGACTCCCTGAGAGGTAAATTCAATGAGTTTAACGATGCTGAGATCATTTACTACGACGTAGTGCTCAATGACATCAAAACGGTAGATAGTTTTCAGGAAAATGCCAAGCGGGAGCGGGAAGAACAGAAACAAGAGGCTGAGGCCGCCAGAGCCAGGTTCAGCACGGTGGCGGACGAAGTAAAGGAGACGCTGAGGGCTTACAAAGCAGGAGAATTACAGGAACAGCTGCACGAAACCGATTCCGGGTTGAAATATATCATCCATGAACAAGGATCGGGCAAGCAGGTAGAACCAGGGCGCAACGTGAGCGTTCACTATTTTGGAGCCCTGATGAACGGGAAAATGTACGATAGTTCTTTCAAACAAGGGGACCCACTACGCTTTCCGGTAGGTGAAGGCCGGCGCATTAAAGGGTGGGACGAAGCTGTAACCCTGCTTCGGGAGGGGGAAAAAGCCACCTTCTTCATCCCATGGCCACTGGCATACGGAGAAAAGGGCTCTTCTCCTGATATACCCTCCAAAGCGGATCTGGTTTTGTACCTCGAAGTTGTGGAAGTTTACTGATTCTTATCCTTTTAAGGAAATTATTTGTTATACTATAGCTTATTATTTAACCAACGGAAAGCCATGCTGCTTTCCCTAAACCAAAGGAGGCGTTATTATGACAGCCGATCAACTGAAAACGTTGAAGGACCGCCTGGGTGTTCTTGGGAGGTATCTTTGACGTCGATGAACGTCAATTTCAGATCGAAGAAAAAGAACAGCAAACGCTGAACCCCAATTTCTGGGACGACCCCAAGCGGGCGGAAGCCATCCTCAAGGAGCTCAAAAGCCATAAAGCCTGGCTGGCTTCTTACGAAAAAGTGAAGGCCAAGATCGAAGATGCAGAGGTGCTCTATGAATTCCTCAAAGAAGGGGAAGGCACCGAAGAGGAAGTCGACGCCCGCTACGAGGAAGCCCTGGAAGCTGTAGAAGACCTGGAATTCCATTCCACCCTCAACAAGCCTGAGGACGAGCTGGGCGCCGTACTGGAGATCAACTCCGGCGCCGGCGGCACGGAAGCTTGTGACTGGTCGGAAATGCTGTTGCGCATGTATACCATGTGGGCAGAGAAGCAGGGGTTCAAAGTTTCAGAACTCAATCGAACGGATGGTGATGTAGCCGGCATCCGCTCGGCATCTATCGAGATCAAGGGCGACTTCGTCTATGGCCTGCTCAAGGGTGAGAACGGGGTCCACCGCCTGGTCCGGATCAGTCCGTTCAATGCCCAGGGTAAAAGGATGACATCTTTTTCCTCTGTCTTTGTGCACCCCATGGTGGACGACCGCATCGAGGTCGAGATCAACCCCGCCGACCTGGAATGGGATACCTTCCGCTCCAGTGGCGCCGGTGGGCAGCACGTCAACAAGACCGAATCCGCCGTTCGGGTCCGGCACCTGCCGTCCGGTATCGTTGTGGAATGCCAGCAGGAACGGTCTCAGCATATGAACCGGGATAAGGCCATACAAATGCTGAAATCCCGCCTGTATGAGCTCGAACTGGAAAAACAAAGGGCTGAAAAGGAAAAGGTGGAAGCCGGAAAAATGAAGAACGAGTGGGGTTCACAGATCCGCAGTTATGTTCTGGATGACCGCCGGGTCAAAGACCACCGCACTAATTACCAGACAAGCCAGACGGAAGCCGTTCTCGACGGCGAACTCAATGAGTTCCTGAAGGCTTTCCTGATGAACAGCACGGTGGAGAGTTAATATGAACCGACGCATTCCCTTTCTACTCATTCAGGCGGCTGCCGTCGCCGTTTTCCTCGGCCGCGCCTGGCAGCATCTGGTGTGGGATGCCCCTTACCGGGCTCTGTTCTGGGATGAGGCATGGATGAAAGGGCTGGTAGAATCTACCTTAGGCATTACCTGGCGGGAATACGTCACCAGTGCGCAGACTGATGCTTTTATTCAGGGCCTGATCACGGGTACCGGTTGGTTTTATCTGGCCTGTGCGCTGGTTGCATTGTTCATCAGCCACCTGGGCAGGGTAGGGCGGGTGCTGCTGTGGCTGGGAGCTGCCAACCTCGTTTTTCTGGCCGCGCTGTACTGCAAAGAGAAATTTTTTTTCATCGGGCAGTTCTTCGAATATACCCTTCAGTGGGGGGCGCCGGTGATGCTGGCTGTGCTGGCCCGAGATCCGGACAAACCCTGGAGTAGCGGGTTTATCTTCATGGTAAAGGTTGCCATCGCTCTCACCTTCACCTGCCATGGCCTATACGCTATAGGCTACTACCCCCGGCCCGGCAATTTCCTCGAGATGGTGATGAACATCCTCCCCATCAATGAAACCGGTGCCCGCCACTTCCTCAATACAGCAGGAGCCTTGGACTTCCTCCTCAGCATCGCTCTTTTCCTTCCTGGGCGCTGGGCGCTGGCCGCCATGGCCTACGCTTCCTTCTGGGGGGGGGCCACTTCCATAGCCCGGGTGTGGGCTTACTTCCACTGGGCGTTCTGGGACAGCGTCCTGAAACAATGGCTACATGAGTCGGTAATGCGTTTTCCGCATTTCCTGGTGCCGATGGCATTGTTTATCTATATCTCGATCAAACAGAACAACTCCCGGGAAAATTGAAATATAGGCTGTCACATTTATTAACGGCTTATCCTCAAAAGTAAAAACTACAACGCCAATATCTCCGCCATCTGGATCAGATCCTTATCCGGCCGCTTGGGCTTGACGATGGCCTCCTTGAGCGGCGTGTATTTGATCTTGTTGTTGACCAGCCCCACCATGACGTTTTCCCTGCCTTCGAGTAAGCCTTCCACCGAATGAAATCCAAGCCGGCTGGCCAGCACCCGGTCCATAGCGGTAGGCGAGCCCCCACGCTGCAGGTGGCCGATGATGGCCACTTTGGTGTCGTAAAAGTCGAACTGTTCCTTTACCAAACGGGCAATATCCTGGGCATTGCCTGTCTGGTTACCTTCCGCCACGATGATGACGCTGAACAGTTTTTTACGCCGGGCGCTTTTCTTAAGGAGGTCGATAAGCTCTTCGATCGGCGTATCCGTTTCCGGTATGATCACACTGCCGGCGCCACTGCCGATACTGGTATTCAGGGCAATGTATCCGGAGTGCCGGCCCATTACTTCGACAAAGAACAGGCGGTTGTGGGAGTCGGCAGTATCCCGGATCTTATCCACCGCGTCGATGGCGGTATTGACCGCCGTATCGAACCCTATGGTGTAGTCGGTACCAAAGAGGTCGTTGTCGATGGTGCCCGGAATACCGATAAAGGGAATATCGAATTCTTCGGAGAAAATATCAGCCCCGGTAAACGTTCCGTTTCCGCCGATGGCTATACAGGCGTCAATGTCAAAGGCCATCAGGGAATCGTAGGCGGCCTTGCGCCCTTCTTCGGCCCGGAAACGCTCACTGCGGGCTGTTTTGAGAATCGTCCCACCCCGGTGGATGATGTTGCCCACATCTCCGCGTTCGAGGCGCTCAAAGTCTCCATCGATCATGCCTTCATAGCCGCGGAAAATACCGTAGACATGGAGGTCGTGGTAGGATGCATTTCTGACTACGGCCCGGAGGGCAGCGTTCATGCCTGGGGCGTCTCCTCCGGAAGTAAAGACTGCGATACGTTTGATATCCCTGCTCATTGGTAGTTCCTGTTTTCCTGTTTGCCCGGTAAATGGGCGGGCAAAGCTTAAAGGGCCCTGCCACAGGATGGTAAATCAGTATTAAGTGTGGTAAGTAACCAGGTTGTCTATGGGCTTTTGAATGAAGATGCCGGTTCTCATTGCACGTTCTTCCAGGACAACCCGGATGATGTCCTGAAAATAATAGGCCACAGAGCCGATGAAGTGGATGGGGAGCGACAAGTGGTTCGGATATTTCCTTACATGGCGGTCAATGAATTCGGCAAAAGAGTTGAACAACAATCGCTGGATGTAAGGGTGCTCGATGTTCTGGCTCATAAATTTGGTGAAAGACGCCAGGTACACGTTGGGCGTCCCTTTTCCGTAAATCTGGCTGAGCATGGCCTGTTTGCCTCCCGGGTATGCTTTTTCCAACTCCTTTCGGAGGTGTTGGGGCAACTCGCGGTAGAAATAGGAGCGGATCAGGCTTTTGCCCAGATGTGTACCGCTGCCTTCATCTCCCAGAAGATATCCCAGGTTGGTTACGTTGTCCGTAACGTCAACACCATCGTAGAGGCAGGAATTGGAACCGGTACCCAGGATGCAGGCAATACCAGGTTCATTTCCACAGGTTGCCCGGGCCGCTCCCAACAAGTCGTGCTCTACGGCAATGTTCGCATTGAAGAAAATACGGGACAAAGCGTTATTGACGATCCCTTTGAGATTTTCATCCCAGCAACCAGCGCCATAATAATATACCTGGGTAGCCTCGTTGGCATCTACGCCTCCGTCAAAAGCTTCCTGAAGCTCCTGGTAGATCTTATTCTCGGTATGGAATACGGGGTTGAACCCCATTGTGCTAATGGTGCGTGTACCGGCGCTATTGATCATTTTCCAGTCAGCCTTGGTAGACCCACTATCGACAACTACAATCATAATATTACAGATAATAGATTGGCTATCAAAGGTAGTGTAAATTTTACACTAACTGAAGGGGTTTTTTAAAAATATGCTGATCCTGGAGCTTTCAGGAAGTAATCACAATTACCTATTGCAACTTGTTTACAGCTTCGGCAATGCGCCGGATAGCCTCTCTGAGCTCTTTTTCGGAAGCGGCATAGGAGATCCGGTAACAATTGTCGGCGCCGAAAGCGGAGCCGGTGACCACCGCTACATGAGCACTGTGGAGTAGATATTCACAGAAATCATCTGCGTTGTTGATCACCTTATCGGCGGCACTTTTGCCAAAATAGCTGCTGATATCGGGAAAAATGTAGAAGGCGCCCTGCGGTTTGTTGACCTTCATGCCGGGAATCTGGCTGAGCAACTCGATCACCATATCCCGGCGCTGCCGGAAGGCCGCCTGCATTTCGTAAGTAGGAGACATATCGGATAGCAAAGCATGAGCAGCGGCTTTTTGTCCAAAGGAAGTAGCGCCAGAGGTGAACTGCCCCTGTACTTTGGAGCAGGCGTCGGCGATCCACTCCGGCGCGCCGATATACCCCAGCCTCCACCCGGTCATGGCAAAGCCTTTCGAGAATCCGTTCACCGTGATGGTTCGGTCCTTCACTTCATCGAAAGCGCCAATACTTGCGTGATTACCGGTGAAGTTGATGTATTCATAGATCTCATCGGAAACGATATAGATGCCTTCATGAGCAGCGACCACCTGGGCGATGGCGTGGAGTTCTTCCTTAAGATAGACCGACCCGGTCGGGTTACAGGGAGAGGAGAACAACAACATTCTGGTCCGGGGAGTGATAGCGGCGGCTACCTGCTCAGCAGTAGCCTTATAATCTTGCTCGATATCGGCGCTGACCAGCACGGGTACGCCTCCGGCCAGTTTGACGATTTCGGAGTAGGATACCCAGTAGGGGGCAAGAATGACCACCTCGTCGCCTTCATCCAGCAAGGCAAGGCAAATATTGGCAATGGATTGCTTGGCTCCGTTGGATACAACGATCTGGTTGAGGCCGAAATCCATTCCGTTGTCCCGTTTGAACTTGGTTTGAATTGCTTTGCGCAATTCCACCAAACCCGGTACGGGCGTATATTTGGTGTACCCTTCGTCCAGGGCTTTTTTAGCAGCTTCTTTGATATGGGCCGGGGTATCAAAATCGGGTTCTCCCAAGCTAAGGCTGATTACGTCGTGGCCCTGCGCTGCAAGGTCGCGGGCCATTTGAGCCATTCTGATGGTGGCGGATTCCTCCATCTGTTGTATCCTCTGCGAAAGGTGTTGAATACTTACCGTTGACATGTCCACTTCTAAATTTGGTGACATAAGAATATATATGCGCCTGCAAAAGTAGGTTTTTTAATTGCCCTGTGCACTTTTTTTTGGATAATCCTTTAAAAAATCAACCGGCTGTTTTCAAATATCGCAAGAAAGGCGCATTCTTGCCATGAAATGCGCAAAGATGATGTCCGCACAAAAGGCATAGCCTCAGCGCCTGAAATACATTCGGCCAACCGGCAAGTGTCCAATTTTTTCTATCTTCGACGCCATAAAAAGGAGAAGGGTTTAATTCTTAGATTGCGATCCATGAGTAAAAAGAGAAAGTCACCGACAGGAAAAACGCCCCAACCAAAAGTTTCGGCCTCTGTGAAACCTACGCCGGCAGCTAGCGCGGATACAGAAAGCCCCGAACAGGCGGCGCTCTACAAGAAGGTTTTTCGGTTTTCGGCTCTGGGGATACTGGTTGTCACCATCCTGCTTTCTTTGTTCAGTGGGATCAATGGAGATGATGAATTCCAGAATGATTACTCCACAAAACTGGTTGATTATTACCTCTCTTTTGGGGCGAAAACGGAAGCGCTATACATCGAAAAGGGCAATATGCACTATTACGGTGGATTTTTTGACCTGGCAACAGGCCTGGTCAACCGGGCTTTGGGATTCGATGAGATGGATATCGCCTATCACAACGTCCGCCATATTTTTAATGCGATTATTGGAGTACTAGCCATGCTCTTTGTCGGGCTGCTGGCCAAGGAGATCGCCGGCTGGCGGGCAGGCATTCTGGCTATTTGGTTCATATTCCTTTCCCCCCGGTTCCTGGGGCATTCGTTGATGAACCCCAAAGATATCCCCTTCGCAGCAGGCTTTGCAATTGCCACTTATTATATGGTTTTGTTGTTTAAGGCGATGCCCCGGCCAAGTTGGAAAACGGCCCTTGGTGTCGCTCTGGGTATCGCTTTGGCCCTGGCTACCCGTGCCGGCGGGCTATTGTTGTTTGGTTATCTAGGCTTGTTTGCGGCTGTCGATTTCCTGCTAAAGTATATCCTCAAAAAGCAGGAAGGCGCAGGACAAGCCCTGGTTGCCTACTTTTCCTACGGGCTGGCCATCGCCTTTACCGGTTATGTTCTGGCAATTCTGACCTGGCCGGCAGCACTGGCCAACCCCATCGGGCATCCCCTGGCCGCCCTCTCCGAGTTTTCCAAACTGGGGGTCAAGATCCGCGTACTGTTCATGGGGGATAACCTGCTTTCAGATAACACGGGCTGGCAGTATCCCCTGGCCTGGATACTGAAAACGGTGCCTCTGTTCACTCTCGTTGGGTTCGCCGGCAGTTTGTTCCTATTGCCTACCATCCTGAAGCGTTACAATACGACGGCTGTCCTGCTTGCCTATTTTGCCACCATTTTTCCCGTAGCTTATATCATTTACAAAGAATCCATACTGCACGACGGATGGCGGCACCTGATGTTCATCTATCCGAGTATGGTAGTGGTGGCTGCGGTTTTCTGGGTTACCCTGGAAAGCTTTTTTAAGGAGAAGAAAGCCGCGCTTTATGTGATCTGGGGCTTTCTGGGGATATTGGCCGTCGATGCGGCACTCTTTATTGTCCGCAATCCCCAATACCCTTATGTGTATTTCAATCCTATAGGAGGAGGGATAAAGGGCGCATTTGGGAACTATGAAACGGATTACTGGGGGGTATCGGTTAGGCAGGCAATAAACTGGATGGAAAAGGAAGGCATCATCAGCCCCCAGATGCAGGATACCGTAACTTTGGGTACCACTTTTTTCTATAACGTCAGCCGCCTGACCAGGGAACGTTATCACGGCAAGGTAAAAGTCAAGTATGTTCGTTTCAATACCCGGCACAGCGAATCCTGGGATTATGGTATCTTCCCCTCCCGCTTTTTCCGGGGAGCGCATTTGCGTTCCGGAAACTGGCCCAATAGTAAAACCATACACACTATAGATGCAAATGGAGTGCCTCTGGTTGCTATAGAAAAGGACGAGAAAAAATATGCCTACAGGGGACAGCTTGCCTTATCCGGCGGCGATTTTCAGGATGCAATAACCCAGTTCCAGAATGAGGTCAAGGAACATCCGGATAATGAAGTAGCCTGGACGTCACTCAGCAATGCTTACCTCAACATGAGGCAATTTCAGCAGGCATTGGATGCTGCTCAAAAGGCCCTTTCGGTGGCTCCGGATGCGGAGAGCGCCTTGCTTTACGAGGGGCTTGCACTTGTTAACCTGGGCCGAAAGCAGGAAGCCCTGAGTACCTTCGACCGCCTTACCCGGGTAAATGAAGAATATTACGCGGGGTATTATTACCTGGGCCTGGTATACGAATCTACCCAAAACTACCGTGCAGCTTTCGAAAATGCGCAGAAAGCAATCGAAGCAAACCCCGGGTTTAAAGAGGCTTATCTGCTGGCGGCGCAGGCACTGGAAAAACTGGGCGATGCGGAAAACGCTGCTCGTTACCGGGAAGCCGCACAAAAGCTTTAATTTTGTGGCCAAAAGGCCAAGAAGATAGATCGATGAATTACAAATTATTGTTTCCGACGTACCGCAACCGGTATCTTTTTGTCCAGCGAAACCTCGAACGGCTCTCCAGGGAGCGCCGCTTCGAACGTGCGTTAAACCTGGGAGCGGGAGAGGGGGATTACGACAGCATGATCGCCGGGTATTGTGGGCATTTGGTATCCTGTGACATCAATGAAAGGGATATTGATTACGCCCGGGAACTCAATGAGGGCGTGCCCAACCTGGAATACCGGGTGGAAGATGCCCTGAACCTGAGCTTTCCGGACAATTCCTTCGACCTGGTCATTTCTGTCGAAGTGATCGAACACGTCGGGCAACCCGAACGGATGGTCGAAGAGATCCAAAGGGTACTCAAACCAGATGGATTGGCCCTGATCACCTTTCCTTCCCTGGATTTCCCTTTTACTTATGATCCGGTCAACCGGCTGCTTAGCTACTTTACCAATAAAAAAATATCCCATGGCGCATATGCATTCGGGCACGAATACCTGATCTCCAAAACCGACTTTCGCTCCTGGTCTCAAAAGAACCAGATGCTTGTAGTTCAGGAAAGGAACCTGAGCGGGCACCTCATCGGTTTGCTGGAAATGTACTGGACCGGGTTGATCCAGCGCATTTTCAAGGCCAATGCGACCAACATCTCAAGCCATAAGGACAAGAAGCTGGCTCTGCGCCCTTCCACCAAAGGGCCGTTCCTTACAAAACTTACGGACCTGGTCATCGCTATCGATGACGCTATGTTTCGCCATGCCCGCCGCTCTGTCGGCAAGGGCTTT
This sequence comes from Lewinellaceae bacterium, assembly GCA_020636405.1. GTDB lineage: Bacteria > Bacteroidota > Bacteroidia > Chitinophagales > Saprospiraceae > JACJXW01. Next base: position 3,642,987 of record JACJXW010000004.1, read on the forward strand.
ATCATTCAGAAAAAAGGATAAAACCGGCTTTCCATGAAAGAAAAATTGCAAAGGCTCCAGTCTGAAATTGCCGCAGCCATGATAGGTGGGGGCGAAGACAAGATCGATAAGCAACATGAAAAAGGAAAGCTAACCGCCCGGGAACGCATCCACTTCCTGCTCGATAACGGCTCCTTTGAAGAGATCGGTATGTTGGTCGTACACCGAAGCAGCGATTTCGGAATGGAAGAACAGCGCATTCCGGGGGATGGCGTGGTGACCGGATATGGAACCATTGACGGCCGCTTGGTATACGTCTTTGCCCAGGATTTTACCGTTTTTGGCGGTTCTCTTTCCGAGACCCACGCTGAAAAGATCTGTAAATTGATGGACCTGGCTATGGAAAACGGGGCACCGCTTATCGGGCTCAACGATTCTGGGGGCGCCCGCATCCAGGAAGGGGTAAACTCCCTGGGAGGCTACGCCGATATTTTTTACCGCAATGTTATGGCTTCAGGCGTCATCCCTCAGATCTCCGCCATCATGGGCCCTTGCGCCGGCGGAGCGGTCTACTCTCCGGCAATGACGGATTTTACCATCATGGTAGAGCATACTTCTTATATGTTTGTTACCGGCCCCAATGTGGTCAGAACGGTGACCAATGAGGAAGTGACGGCTGAGGAGCTGGGCGGCGCCAGCGCTCATTCTACCAAATCAGGCGTAACTCATCTGACGGCCGATAATGATATCGACTGCCTGGCAAAGGTTCGTCGCCTGCTCAGTTATTTGCCTCAAAATTGTGAGGCCAGGCCTGCAAAACTTCCATTTGAACTTAAGGAAGAAACCCGTGAACAATTGCGCGATATCGTACCGGAGAACGCCAACCAGCCCTACGACATGCGCGATGTGGTGAACGGGATAGTAGATAAGGATTCTTTTCTGGAGATCCACGAAAACTATGCGGACAACCTGATCGTCGGTTTTGCCCGGTTGGGAGGGCGCAGCATTGGCATTGTAGGTAACCAGCCGATCAGCCTGGCCGGTGTGCTTGATGTCAATAGTTCGAAAAAGGGCGCCCGATTCGTTCGCTTCTGCGATTGCTTCAACATCCCTTTGCTGGTTTTGGTAGACGTACCAGGGTTCCTGCCAGGGACCGACCAGGAGTGGAACGGGATCATCGTCAATGGAGCCAAGTTACTTTATGCTTTCAGTGAGGCTACGGTACCCAGGGTTACGCTGATCACCCGAAAAGCTTACGGAGGAGCCTATGATGTGATGAATTCCAAACACATCGGGGCTGATATGAACTTCGCCTGGCCTTCGGCAGAGATCGCTGTAATGGGCGCAAAGGGCGCTTCGGAGATCATCTTCCGCCGGGAAATACTGGCTGCAGAAGACCCTCAGGCCATGCTGGCCGAGAAAGAGCAGGAATACCAGGAGAAGTTCGCCCATCCTTACAGGGCGGCCGGCCGCGGCTTCATCGATGAGGTGATCGACCCCAAAGATACCCGCCGGAAACTGATCAAAGCATTCGCCATGCTGGAAAATAAAACGGCTAAATTGCCGAAGAAAAAACATGGGAATATTCCATTGTAAATTTTAGTGTGAAAGTGTATATGTGCATTCGAAACGGACTTCCGTGCGCTCTCATTTACTTGTTTGGCTTGCACAAAAACCTGGCTTTCCAACCGCACTGAAGCTTTAACGGACGGAGGCCCGAGGGGGGCACGAATACACGAATACACGAATACACGAATACACGAATACACGAATACACGAATACACGAAAATACGAAAATACGAAAACACGTAAACAATGCCAGACCGCGCCCTTGAGTATACCTTGATCGAACACCCTCGTGACCTGGACGCCTTCTATCAGGAACATCGGAATCTACCCTGGATGGCTTTCGATACTGAATTTGTCGGGGAGAAACGCTTTCATACCCTGCTTTGCCTCATTCAGGTAAATTCGGAGAAAGGATTATTCCTGATCGACCCCATTCGGCTTGGAAACCTCGACCCCTTCCTGGACCTGATCACCGACCCTAAGATCACCAAGATCACCCATGCAGGCGACAACGATTACCGGCTCCTGAATAATCTATTTGACATCGTGCCGAGCAATGTTTTTGATACCCAGATCGCTGCCGGTTTCGTAGGCTACAACTATCCCGTATCTTTCCGCCGTCTGGTGGAGGGCGAGTTGGGCGTTCATTTGAAAAAAGGATACGCCGTTACCGATTGGGAAGGCCGCCCATTCCAATCCAAGCAGTTGCGGTATGCCCTCAATGATGTCCTGTTCTTACCGGACCTGCGCGGCCGGCTGGAAAAGAAACTGGAAAAACAAAAGCGGACCCATTGGGCGGAAGAAGAACTCGCCCTTCTGGAAAAGGCGGAATACTACTACAGAGACCCCAATGATGAGGCCATCAAGAGCAACCTGATGCGGTCCCTTAAGCCTAAAGAACAGGTGTTTCTGCTCCGGCTTTTTGCCTGGCGCCGGAAGCTGGCAGAAGAACGCGACCACTCTAAAGAAATGGTGTTGCCAGCCAAATACATCAGCCAGATCGTCCGTAGCATTTCCTCGGGCCGTGAAGCACTGAAACACAATCGACGCATACCTGGGAGGACAGCGGAAAAATACGGGGGTGTTTTTGAGGAGCTGTACAACCGTCCTATTTCCGATGAGGAACGAGAGATCCTGAAACGTATTCCTTCCGAGATGGATGAAGACCCTAAAGAGCAGATCATCATGGAGATGCTCTATCAGGTGATCAAATACAAGTGTTTGGAAGAAGATATTTCCATCAATATGGTAGTACCTCGCGGCGAACTCAGGAAGATCCGTGCCGATGAGGACGATGCCCTGGAACTGCTGGCCGGCGGTTGGCGGCAGGAAATGCTCGGGGCGTACTTCCTCGACTGGCTTTCCAACGCCAACCGAATGAAAGTAGACCTGCTGAACGACCGCATCGTGATCCATCCGGAAGAGCATTGATCCTATAAACTTAGGCGCTAATAGAGCATTAGCGCCTAAGTAACGGTCAATACCCTTTATTTTGCTGCAGCAAGCCTCCGCTCAGGTCGATCTCCGACTGCGGGATGGGCAGCAGTTCATGTTTGTTGGGCATAAAGTTCTTTCCCGCAGCCGTCATTACCTGTTCGGCGCGGCCCCAACGCAGTAGGTCAAACCACCTTTGTTGTTCCATAGCCAGCTCGACGCGGCGTTCGTGGTAGATGATCTCCCTCAATTCGCCCTGGCCCGTGGTGGTAATATCGGGCAGGATAAAATTATTGGAACCACGCGCCCGCTGGCGTACCTGGTTTAAATAAAGCAGCGCGTCGGCCGGTTTCCCGTTCTCATTGAGCGCTTCTGCGGCCAGAAGCAGGATGTCGGAATAGCGCAGCAGGCGGAGGTTGCCCGGGCCATTGTCCTGCAGTCCGGCATGAGCGGGAACCCATGCCTTCTGGTTGTAACGTTCGTTGAGGATCTCCGGGTTGTCTTCCACCAATGTTAAACCGTCGGGCAAGACTTCGCCGACATAGATGATAGTGGCCTGCCGGCGCGGGTCACCCGGTTCGTAGGCAGCGACCAGGTCATCGCTGGGTCGGTTGAAGCCCCAGCCGAGGTTGGGTATCCCCCTAACACCCTGTATCATATTGAAAGGCGTGGCTCCGGGGCCGGCCACTGCAGCTTGTATCGCCACGGCGCCAATCTCAAAAATGCTTTCCGAACCGTGTTCTCCCACCGGAAGGAAATTATCGGCATACCGGGGTAAAAGGCTGTACTCGTTGGAACTGATCACCTCCAGGCTGTACTTTTCCGCGTTGACATAATCCTTTTTCAGCATGTACAACTTGGCCAGAATACCCCGGGCGGCGCCCTTTGTGGCACGCCCCAGGTCCCCATCGGCGTACTCTGACTTTTCCGGCAGGGCATCGATGGCGTCCAGCAGGTCCCGCTCGATCAGGTTATAGGCTTCGGCAACGGGACGCCGTTCCTGGGTGAAATATTCATCTTCATTGAGGGGAGTGGTAATGAGCGGTAGTTCGCCGAACCATTGTACCAACCGGAAATAAGTATAGGCACGCAGGAATTTTGCCTCTCCCACCAGGCGTCCCCTCAGTTCCTCGTCCATGTCAATACCGGGAATGTTCTCTATGGCAAGATTGGCACGGAAGATCGTACGGTAATGCCCGGACCATGCTCCACTAAAAGCCTGATTAGTGGCGTCAAAGGTGAAATCGTCGATTTCCAGGAGGTAAAGGGCGTCATTTTCCGTACTGCCCTTATCGGCATCATCACTGATGACGTCGGTAATCCCGATCCAGGGAAAGGCGCACATATCCCAGGAACGGAAATTCTGGTAAATAGCATTGGTAGCCCAGACGGCATGGTCGGGGGTTTCGAAATAGGTATCGAAGGTCAGCTGGCCTTTGGGCGCCCTTTCCAGAAATTCTTTTTCGCAGGCGCTGGCCAGAAGGAAGAGGGCCGCCAGGGAGATCCATCTGATATGAAGTGAAAAATACTTTTCCATTTTCTCGGGTTTTAATAAATCACCTTTATGGTGATCAAAAATTAAGTCCATCATTTGGGGATCTTGAAATGTGGCTCATCCTTCACCTATACAAGGCTCGCAGATTTCCCCACATTTCAAGATCGATGAACTTATTTTTTGAGGGTTACTTAAAAAGTCACGTCCAATCCAACTTGCCAAGATTTTGCCACCGGATAGGCGCCGAAATCGAGCCCTACTTCGAAGGGGTTGCTGCCGTTGGCGAATTCCGGTGAGTATCCGCTGTAATTCTGGTTTGTCCAGATGTTGTTACCCAACACGAAGATACGGAAACGGGAGATTTGCGCCTTGCTCAAAAAACCGGGAGGCAAAGAATAGCCCAGGGCAATACTGCGCAGGCGGAAAAAACTGCCATCCTCCAGGTACCGGTCGCTGACCCGGTAATTATGGCCGCCGTTTGTGATGCGGGGTTCCGTCTGGCTGGGATTTTCAGGTGTCCAGCGGTCAAGGAAGGAAGCCTCCCAATTGTATACGCTGAACCGGAAAGTTCTTTTGGCGTTGAATACTTTGTTGCCTTTTGCCCCGAGAAAATCGATGGCAAAATCGATGCCTTTCCATTCAAATCCGCCGGTAAAGCTGTACGTCAGGTCAGGGATGGGGCTGCCGAGGTAAGTACGGTCCTCATCGTCGACCACGCCATCGTCATTGAGGTCGGCGTAGCGCAGGTCACCGACTTGCTCGCCGCCCAGGCGGGGCAGCGTGGCCAGTTCTTCTTCGTTCTGGAAGACGCCCGCTACCTGAAAGCCGTAAAAGGAGCCGATGGGAAGCCCTACAACGGTATGGGACGCCGGTTCCCCTTGCAGAAATGCTGCGAAGATCTCGTTCTTGCCTTCTGCCAGTTTCAGCACTTCATTCTCCACTGGAGAGATGGTCGCACCGAGGTTATAGGAAAATTCACCTCCCTGCCGCCAGTTGATGGTAAAGTCCCAGCCTCTGTTACGGACCTCGGCGGTATTGACTACCGGGTCATCCTGTGAGCCGGCATAGTCCGGGATCGGTACGGCGGCAATGATATCATAGGTACGCCGGTTGTACCAGTCGGCCTCGATCTCCAGCCGATTGTTGAAGAAGCCCAGCTCGATCCCGATATCTGCCTGGCTGGAAGTTTCCCATTGTAAGTTCGGGTTGGCAAGGGAGACGAGGGTCGCTCCCTGGTTGAGGTCTTCTCCCGGGCCGAAAACGGCGTACAGCCCGCTGGTTACTGCGCCGGTACTGGGGTAAGGACGCGAGGAGGCCTGGTTGCCCAGAAGTCCATAGCTGAACCGAAGCTTCAGCCGGTCCATCAGCCCGAGATTCTGCACGAATTCTTCTTGTCCGGCATTCCATCCCACGCTGAAGGAGGGGAAATTGCCCAGGCGGTTGTCTTCCAAAAAACGGGAGGACTGGTCAGCGCGCCAGGAGAAGGTGAACAGGTAGCGGTCGAGCAGGGTATAGTTTACCCGGAACAGGTAGGAGACCAGGGCCTCATCCTGAGCACCCCCATAGTTCATCTGAGTGGTGTCGTTACCGGCCGAGAGGAATAGTAACTCATCGGCTGTGCCCGGGAAATTCTCGCGGCTGCCGCCAAACCATTCGCCGTAACGCTCCTCTGCGGTGTACCCCCCAAGGACGGCTACCCGATGGTTGGGCCATTCCTTCTGGTAAGTGAGGGTCTGTTCCCATATCCAGTCGCGGTTAAGGTTTAAGCCCACACTAAGGCGGTCATTGACATTGCGTTGAGAAGCGCTGACTTCAAAGGCGGGTTCGAAATATTTGCTTTGCCCGTCGCCGCGGTCGAATCCAAAGTTTGAGCGGAAGGTGAAATTGCGGAGGAACTTCACATTAGCGGCAATATTGCCGAACAGCCGGTTGCCCTTGGAGTGATTGTTGCTCTTGTAGAACAGGTCAGCCGCCGGGTTGCCAATAGCCAGGCCAAAGAAAGTGGGGTCGCTGAATTCGCCAGTGCTGTCCCGTGGGGCATATACGGGAGGCATCCGGTAAGCGCTGGCCACTACACCGGGCCCATTCTGGCTTTGGGTATTGGCGTAGGCCAGATTGGCGTCAAGGGAGAGCCAGGGATTAAGGGTTATGTTGGAGTTGAAACGTAGGGTTGCCCGCTCATAGCTGGTGTTCTTCTGGATGCCATCCTGGCTGAACCAGTTGCCACTGATATTATAGGTAAACCGATCCGAGCCCCCGTTGGCAGAGAGTTGTACGTTGGCGATAGGGGCATTCCGGAAGATCTCGTCCTGCCAATCCGTGCCTTCCCCCAAAGCCTGCGGGTTGGGGAAATATTGTTGGTTGCGCAGCTCGTTGTACAACTCCGCAAATTCGGCAGCGTTGGCCATATCGATCTTTTTGGTGATCTCCTGTGTGCCATAATAAGAGGACAGAGAAATTACAGCATTTTCGCGGGATTTTCCGCTTTTCGTAGTAATGATGATGACGCCATTTGCGCCCCGGCTACCGTATATAGCGGCGGACGAAGCATCTTTGAGCACCTCTATGCTCTCAACGTCCTGAGGGTTAACCAGCGAGGCATCGTAGGTGATCATGCCGTCGATCACGTAAAGTGGATTGGCATTGTTCAAGGTGCCGGTACCCCTGATGCGAATGACGGCCCCTGCCCCGGGCACTCCGGAGTTGGGCGTAACAAAAACGCCCGCTACTTTGCCCTGCAGGGCCTGCTCGATATTAGCCGTTGGTATGCGCTCGATGTCCTTGGTTTTTACAGTACCGACTGCACCGGTCAGGTCACTCTTCTTCTGTGTACCATAACCGACCACCACCACCTGGTCAAGCAAGGTGGATTCCTGTCCTAGGGCCACATCCAACCGGGTGCGCCCCCCCAGAGCTGTTTCCTGTGAAGTGTACCCTACATAACTGAATACCAGCACAGCTTCCGGGCTGGTTACATCCAGTACATAATTGCCATCAAAATCGGTGATCGTTCCGTTGATAGTTCCTTTTTCCAAAACGTTGGCGCCGATGAGCGGCGAACCGTCCGCCTGGTCAGTGACAACACCTGTCACCTGGTACTGGGCAGCCAGGAAGGCCGGGAATAACCAGGTGGCCAGGAACAGAGCTGCCATTCGAATGGGTATTTTAGATTTTTTCATAAACTAGAATTTATGGCTTGCAAATTATTGCTGCCGAGTCGATCTCAGGAACCAAATTCTCATTGCCGCCTGAGGCCTTAGAAAAGGCAAAATAATATCTATTCGGGCTATCTATTCAATCATCGTCACCCTGACTGCCTGAACATCGTCTGAGCTGCCGCCTACCATGAGGTCGAAGGTGCCCGGCTCGGCTGCCCATTGCATATTCCGGGTGTAAAAAGCCAGGTCATTTTCCGTCAGGGTGAATTGTACTTCTCTGCGTTCTCCCGGTTTCAGGGCTATTTTCTGAAACCCCTTCAGTTCCTTTACCGGCCGGGTGACGCTACCGGCCAGGTCGCGGACATACAACTGAACCACTTCCTCTCCGGCCCTGTGGCCGGTATTTTCCACTGTAACGGAAACTTTTACTGCCTGCCCTTTGCGGAACACTGTTTTATCCACCTGAGGTTTGCCGTAGCGGAAGCTCGTGTAACTCAGGCCGTAACCGAATGGGAATTGCGGCGAGTTGGGGATATCTGTGTATTTGGTGGTCCATTTCGACTCGGGGTTGAAGGGCCTGCCGGTGTTCTTATGGCTGTAATAGATAGGGATCTGCCCCTCGTGGCGCGGAAAGGTGATGGGCAGTTTGCCGGACGGGTTGTAATCGCCGAACAGTACATCGGCAATGGCGTTTCCGGCCTGGGTGCCCAGCCACCAACACTCCAGCAGGGCAGGCGAATTTTCCGCCAGCCAGGGGATGACCAGTGGGCGGCCGTTCATCAGTACCACGGCAACCGGTTTGCCTGTCGCCACCAGTTGGCGTGCCAGCTCTTCCTGCTGGCCGCGCAGGCGGATCTGCACCTGGGAGGTTGCTTCTCCGGTCATGTCCTTATGCTCGCCGATTGCGAGAATAACAGCATCGGCTTTTTGCGCTGCATCCAGTGCTTCGGAAAAGCCGCTCTGATCCCCGCCTTCAATAGCGCACCCCTTGGCATAGAGGATGTCTGTACCTGTACCCAGCTTGTTGCGGATCCCGGTGAGCAGGCTCACACAATGGCGGCCTTCCCCCGCACCCGACCAGGCGCCGATGAGGTTTGCCTGGTCGTCTGCCAAGGGGCCGATGACCGCCAGGCTCTTAATGCTCTTTGCCAGGGGAAGTACCCCTTCATTGCGCAATAATACGATGGATTTACGGGCTACGTCCCGGCTTGCTTCCTGGTGTTCGGCAGAAAGGAGTACCCGTTGCTCCCGCGCTACATCACTGTATTTGTAGGGGTCGTCGAAAAGGCCAAGCATGAATTTTGTACGCAGGATGCGCCTTACCGCTTCATCGATGCGGGCTTCGGGCACCTTACCTTCTTCAACGGATTTTTTCAGGTATTCCTGATAGGCAGCACTTTGCATATCCATATCTACCCCGGCCAGGACAGCCAGTTCGCCGGCTTCTTTGCGGTTGGCCACGATGCCATGCTCGACCAGCTCGTTAATTCCGGTGTAGTCGGTTACCACAAAACCAGGGAAATTCCATTCTCCTCGCAGGATGTCCATCAGCAACCAACTATTGCCGGTGGCGGGTACCCCGTCAATTTCGTTGAAAGAGGCCATGACGGTCCATGCGCCCGCTTCGACACCGGCTTGATAAGGCGGAAGGTATACTTCGCGGAACATGCGTTCACTCATGTCCACCGTATTGTAGTCACGCCCGCCGATAGGGGCGCCGTAAGCGGCGAAGTGTTTCACGCAGGCGAGTACCCGGTCTGCATTTTCAAAGGACTCTCCCTGGAAGCCTTTAACAAAGGCCCGGGCCATCTGTGCTGCCAGATAGGTGTCCTCTCCGGGGCCTTCCATCACCCGCCCCCAGCGCGGATCCCGGGTGATATCCACCATGGGAGCAAAGGTCCATTGCAGTCCGGCAGCCGCTGCTTCTGCTGCCGCTACTTCCGCAGATCGTTCTATGGCTTTCATATCCCAGCTCGCGGCCTCGCCCAGTGGAATGGGGAACATCGTCTTATAGCCGTGAATAACGTCAAAACCAAACAACAGCGGGATCTTCAGCCGGCTTTCCTCCATTGCCACGCGTTGCAGCTCGCGGGTGAAAGCGGCAGTATGGCTGTTGAACAACACACCGCAACGGCCGGAGCGGATATCATCGGTATAACCTGGCCGGATCGTGGGCCCGGTGCTGCCCCAGTCGGTAGTGTACAAAGTCATCTGCCCGATCTTTTCTTCCAGGGTCATCAGGGCAAGTACAGAATCTACCTTACGGGAGATATCATCTCCTGGTTCCGGGCCAGTAGGAGTATCGGGCCAGGGCCCGAAGGCAAATAGCAGAGGTATCAACCCGGAGAAAACCAGGATAGAGCCCCATTTTCGAAATGCTCTGTTCCCGGATTTTTCTATTGTTTTGCTCATTTTTAGTTCTTGATTTTTCGATTTCATTTTCCTTCCAGCCATCCTCCATTGAAGCCGGCGCGTTTAAGCCCTTCTGTGAGATACGGGTTTTTCTTCATTACAGTCCATAACAAACCGCTGCGATGGTTTTCTGCCTGGAGAAGGATCGGACCCTGGTCAATTCCGAGATAGTCTACATCGAACCAGCCGTTCTCGTTGCCTTTACCAAAAGTGTAGGACAGGTTGAATGCGTCCCTGAAGCCATAGTCTCCTACCAGCCTGGAGTAATGGGTTTGCCAAAGATATTCCAAAGCAGATAGGCACAGTTCCGGTTCGAAGGCTATCGAACCGCCGGCTGCAGTGGGGGCGATGGTACCATCGTCGACGGCCTGTAAAGCGGAGGCGCCACGGGCACGGTAGTCAAAGAACTGCCTTGCGTGGCCGTTCACCTCCCGCTTTTCATTGGCCGGGCCATCACAGGCGGTCAATCCCCAGCTTTCGCCACTGTACCCGTTGAAACCCAGAGGGTTTTCCAGGCAATAGTTCCGGTTGGCTAAGGTGGCGCGCCGGGAATTTTCGAAGTAGTCGATGCCCTTTTGCCGCATGTATTCGTCTTGTATACCTCGAAAATCGATCCAGATATGGCTGTATTGATGGCCGAACAAAGGATCGAATTGGACGAAGTCCTGTCCCTGGAAATGGGCCCATTGATAAGTGGAGCACCACTGTCCCCAGGATTCTGGGGGTATGGCATGGGTGGGAGAACCAATTGCCATCAGCAATAGGATCATAGCTTCGTTGTACCCTTTCCACCGGGCAGGGATAAATCCGGATTCGGGATGCCAGCCCATGGAAAGCTGGAGATTGTCATCGAGCATCCAATCCCATTCTACCCGCCGGTAGAGGGCGTCTGCCAGGGCACGGATCTCCTGTTCTACCGGCTCCGGCCCGTCGAAATAGCTCATCACTGAAAGTACACCTGCCATGAGCAGGCCTGTGTCAATGGAGGATAGTTCCACTTTCTTAAAACGAACCGCCTTATCCAGTGTAAGGAAGTGATAAAAGAACCCTTTATAACTGGCAATACCGGAGGCGCCTTCGCCTTCTGGCAGTTGATGCAAAACCCGCAGTGTTCGCACCACGCGCTCTGCAGCCGCTTCGCGGCTTACGTATCCTCTTTCAATGCCTACCAGATAACTGCTCAGGCCGAAACCTGTGGCGGCAACACTGGAAAAGGTCAGGGTAGGGTAGCGGTCGGGGACCTGAAAATTATTACTGTCTGCTAGTTCCCAGAAATACAGGAAGGTCCTTCGCTGAAGTTCGTCGATGGAGAAGGGCGCTCCACGGGCAGGTTCCTGTGGCGGCAGCTGCTTGCCATTGCAGCCTAGAATTACCAGTATGCCAATGAATAAGATTTTCTGCATCGGTCGAAGGGATTGGTGAAGCGCGGTGAGAAAACCAGGAGAAGATGGTACACTGATTTCTCAAGTTCAGTGTACCATCTCTCCAGGCCTTGCCCACTGTGATTTTGTTACTGCTTCATAAACTTCGCGTTTGCTTTCAGCAATCCGTCCCGGGTATAGCCGGCCAGGATATACATGCCAGCAGGAAGCTGGCTAACATCAAGCCGTGCCACGCTATCGTTCCCTACCCAGATGTCTGCCAGCCTGCGGCCGAACACGTTGTAAATTTCCAGGCGGGATACTTGTCCGAGGTTATCCACTGTCAGGAGGTTCGTCACCGGGTTCGGCATGATGCTCAATGCCTCCACCTTCGGCGTTTCAAAAATACTGTTGATCAGGCTACAGCCTTCGCCATCCAACTGCACGTTGTCGAAGTAGTACACGACGTCGTTAGCGGGGATGTTCTCGATATCGAAGATCAGCGTAACCCGCCGGTAATCGCCATCATCCGGAACGGGGTTAGGCGAGGCCGAAAAGTCCCAGGTCAGCAGTTCCCACTGGTTGGCAACGGTGTTCTGGGCGATGTTATCGCCGGAAGAGGGGGGCGCTGCCGGGTTGGCAGGATTCTCGAGCTTCATGGTTATGGTCGTCACCTTCGGCGACCAGACCATCATTTTTACCAGCTTGTTGTCGCTGAACTTGATAGGCGCGAACAGGTCCGTATACATGCCCTGCCAGGGCTGGGCGCCGCTTGCTTTTTCTACGGCTTTGCCGACTTTGGCACTGGTGTTGATGCCGGACGGGTCGGGGTTGTCGACCAGTTCGAAATCACCGGAGTCATCATTGGGGAAGTAGCGCCATTCCGTTGAGGTAAAGGCAGGGTCGTCGAAGCTCATCAAACAATCCGTATAAGGCGCATGCGCAAATTGCAGGTTGTCGATGTAGTAGGTATCTTCTGTTGGTGGTTCAACCCCGGCGTTGAAGAAGAAGCAGGCGCGCCTGTGGTCCATCCCAACCTGGGAGGAGAAGTCGGCGGTCAGGGTTTCCCATTCGCCGGGTTGAGTGATATTTACTAAGAACTCACTTACGGGGCTGGAGCCGCCTTCCAGTTTCAACAGCACAGGTACCGCTGCCGGGGCATTGACCTGGATGCTGAGCTGATTGTAAACGGATAAATCGATGCCTTCGGGAAATAGGGCGCACAGCGCTTCCCAAGGCGCACCCGCCGGGTCGCGGTACAGGCCCACTTTGGTAGAACTGTTAGCCGTCGTCACGTCCGGATTGTTTACCACTTCCAACTGGCCTGCGCCGGCGCCGTATTCATTATTGCGCTGGCATTCGAAGTCGTCAATGATGTTGGTAATGGCCACCACCCCTTCACAGGGATCTACGGTAGAGAACCCCTGGGTCAGGTTGTCGAAGAAGAACATAGCGCCGGCTTCGGCCGTGCCGGGGTTGAAGATCAGCTTCAGTGCTACCCAGTCGGTAGTACTCTGGAATTCGGAAAAGTCGAAGGAAACATTTTCCCAGTTGCCGGGGTTCTGAAATTCCCGTTCGACTTCTTTATTGCCCTGCGATACACTTTCCAACTGCATGATGACGGAAGTGGCTCCTGCGGGGGCCCATACATCGAGGTTGAACTGCGGGCGCGTGGAAATGTCGATAAAGCCTGGGGCTACTGCTGCTACCGTGGAGAAGGGCGAGGAACCTTTAGTGTATTTTCCTACCTTCTGTGAATCGTTGGTTCCGCCAGGGGCGGGATTGTCCACTACCTGGAAGGAGCCATGCTGTACGGTATTATCGTCAAGTGGAGCCCAGGGAAGGAAGGCGCCGTCCTCAAAGTCTTCGACAACCAGTTCCTGCTGCTCCACCAGCTGTATGTCGTCGATATAATAGATGTCACCCGGTTGGCCATCCTGTCCGGCATTAAAGAAGAAGACGATCTTCTTATGGTTGGCGAGTGCCTGGCTGCTGAAGTCGACTTCGTATTCCACCCATTCGTTGGCGGCAGGCACATCCTTCCAGACTTCGTAGATCCCGGAGGAGCCGCCTTCCAACTTGAAGAGGATCTGGCAGATCTTAGGCGACCATATCTTGACCTTGAGCTGGTTTTTGACGCTCAGGTCGATGGGGTTCTGGTAGTCGACCACCAATGCGCCGTATGGTTCACCGAGAGGGTCGATATATTGGCCTACTTTAGCAGAAGGGTTGACTACCCCGGGGTCAGGGTTGTCGATCACCGAAAGGCTGTCCCAGCCATTGAGGTAGGTGGCGTTTCGGTTGCATTCAAAATCGTCAATCATATCCGGGTTCGGCTCAACGTTGGCGCAGGCACCCTGCGGCACGGCGCAGATGTTGTCGAAATAGTAGGTATCCTGGCTTATTTCTACGTCAGGGTCGAAGAAGAGGATCATCTTGTTCAAGTCGGTAACTTCAGCCGCAGCCGAGAGGTCAAAAGTATATTCTTGCCAGGCATCTGTAACGGCAATATTTTTGGTTACCTCAAAGTCCGGGCCCGGGCCTTCCAGTTTTAGCAACACCTGAGTTGGCGCCGTTGCGTATACCTGAACTTTATACTGGTTGAAAACACTCAGGTCGAAGGGCGTGGTGCTCTCCGCCAGCAGAAGGCTATAGCCCGTATCGCCAGCTTTGACATACCGGCCGCACTCTGCCGAGCTGTTGACGATATTCGGAGCCGGGTTGGCCACCGGCCCTACGAACTCGCCATCTATGGCAGTCCATGGCAGCGCATTGCCTCCTTCGAAGGTTTCATAGCATTCCACCGGTTCCACGGAGCGGAGGTCGTCGAAGTAGAAGGTCTCGGTACTGCCCAGCGTAAAGGGGTTGAAGCTCACCAATACCTTGTCAAGTGTGGTAAACGCCGCGCCTCCGCTGAGGTCAAAAGTGAGTTCCACCCATTGGTTGGCGGTGTTAATATCGCGGAACTGCTCCACGGCATTGCCGCCGCCCTCAAACTTGAGCAACATTTGTATGGGCGCGATCGGCGACCAGACTTTCATTTTGAAAACATTGAATTCCGACAGGTCTGCCGGGGCGCTGAGGGTGCCCAGGGCAAAGCAGAAATCGAAATCGGGGTTATTGGTATAAGACCCCACAAATTCACTGGTATTCAGCCCCGATGCATCCGGGTTGGCAATCACGCCGTCGTAGGTGCCGTTGAGGCCTTCCCAGCTGATGTCGGCCGTGCCGCCCTCGAAATCTTCGTAGACGGTTTGCCCAAAGGAAAGCAGGCCAAAGGTGGCCAGAATGAGTAGTGTCAGCAAGTATCGTTTCATAAGGCGAATGTTTTTGATAATTAGAAAAATTATTTAAAGATCATTATCCGGCGGGTTAAGGCCGTTTGTTCGTTGTAAACTTTCAGGAAGTAAGCGCCATTGGGCAGATGGCGGGTATCGATCCGGATGCTGTGCTCTCCTGGTGTAAAGCGCTGTCTGTTAGTGATTTGTGAAATCGTGTTGCCTTTGGTATCTGTTAACAGGGCATTTAGGTTGGCGGAACCAGGCAGGGTTAGTTCTATGGTCAGCACGTCCTGTACCGGGTTGGGATAGACATGTACAGTGATGTCCGGAATGGACAAGGGCGCTTTGGTAGATACCATCGTGGAATCCGGTACGAACCCGATGGCATCGATAGCATCTTGAATTTCGGGATCAGCCATAAAATGGTTCCACAGCAGCTGTGTCCGATAGTTTTCGATCATACAGATAATAGGTCCCTGGTCGATGGCCAGATAGGAATCGGCATACCAGTTGAGGCCAGGGTGAAAAGCATCGTAAAAGCCCATGGGGCCCCAGAGCCGTTGGCCGAGATTGCGGTAGTAGTGTTTCAGCGTTGCGATGGATTCAGCCGGGGTATAGGGCATAGAGGAAAGGGCGCCGGTAGGAGCGACAGTTCCATTATCCTGGCCCAACCTGGGCTCGTGGGCGAGATAGCCCACTAAAGGGTCATCGCTGGCAGTGAGCCCCCAAACCAACTCGCCGTACCCTTCGTGGCCCTGAGGGTTGCTGATGCAGTAGGCCTGGTTGATCAGCGACTGGTTGCGGCCCTGGGTGAAATAGTTGGCGTACTGGTCGCGTTTGTAGCGAGGGTCGAACCCGATAAAAGAATAATGAACGAAAAATAAAGGGCCTCCCAGAGCAGTGCCCAGTGGCAGCTGTATGCCGTAATAGCTCAACCCGCTGGTGTAGTTGCCGCCTGCCCAGCCGGTATGGTATAGGCTGGCAGGCACCCCCTCGGTAGGGGAGGCGATAGCCAGCAGGTAAACCATCATGGTTTCATTCCAGCCTCGCACGGATAGGTTGATGGCATAGTTGAAGTTAGGGGACCAGTGCCAGTACATAACGTTCTGGTTCTGTTTGCGGTACCAGTTCCACTCTACCGCTTCCCACAGTTGGGTGATCTTGTCGCGCAGGGCAGCTTCTTCCGGAGTATCCTGGTTGAAATATTGCCGGGCGGTGAGCAGGCCCTCGAAGAGGAAGGCGGTCTCCACAATATCGCCACCGTTGTCCTGTGTACTGAAGGGCACAACCTGCCCTGTTACGCCATTCATCCAGTGAGGGAAAGCGCCGTGAAAACGGTCGGCATTTTCCAGGAATCCCGTGATGCGTTGCATTCGCTCCAGCCCTTGCGCCCGGGTTATAAAGCCGCGCTCAATACCCACCAGGATGGCCATAACTCCGAAGCCGGTGCCTCCCATCGTGACGATATCTCCAGAAGTGTTGCGCTCGCGGCTAAGTCCGGACACTGGATGCGCAAAATCCCAGAAATAGCGGAAGGTGTATTGTTGCACCATTTCCAGCAGTTGATCATCCGTCATGTCGAAAGTGCTGACTGATACCGTATTGGATGGTGGGGATTCTTGTCCGGCGAAATTGACTGCCCTTACCCGGTACTGCAGGTTGAGGTTGGTTCCGGCCGGGCGGACGAAGTCGATGAACTGGTTATGAGCGCCGCTCAGGTAACGCAGCGGCTGGAAATTTTGGCCGTTATCCAACGAACGATAAATGCGGTAGCCGGCCAGTTCAGGCTCGCTGCTGGACGCCCAGTTGAGCTCTACGTGACTGTCATAACCGTCGGCGGTGAGCCCGGACGGGGCCGCTACCGGGCCGGCGGACATAGAACCGTTGTAGGTTTTGACTTCGTCGATGAGCAGGGTGTGTTCTTGCCCGTCGGCGGCGTCCTGCCCGAAGATAATGGCTTTGATCTGGCTGAAATTGATGTTCGTCTGATCGGGGTCTTCAAAGAAGAGGCTGAGCGGTACTTTTACCTGCCTCCATTGCCCGGCAGGAATATTTCCGACGTAGGGGGCCAGGGCATATTTTCTGGATTTGGTGTTGCCGGGAGCGCCTTCCATAAAGATCTGGGGCCAGTCTGCACCAGCCAGCGCTTCCGGGGCGTAGGCCCAGAAGGAAAGGGTGTCGGTTTGGGTAATGTCCTGAAAAGGAAAACCCGGGGCAATGACCAGTGCTGACCAATCTCCTCCGTTTTGCGATTGCCAGCGGAGACGAAGGCTATTGTTGCCCTCGTAAGGCGGGATGTCATATTCCACAGGGATCTTATCACCCGTTGGCCCTGCCTGTTCAATAAAACTGGAGCCGGAACGGAAGGCCAGGCCGGTGTCGTAGTAACCTGGGCCATTGCTGTCTTTATAAAAGAAAACGGTTTGTGAACTCAGGCCTGAGCATAGGGAAAATAGTACACCCACGAGTAAAGTTAACCTCATGCAGCTCTTTTTTGGTCAGTATTCTTGATCTATTTCTTACAAAAGAAATTGCCATCAATATCAATCAAGACAAAATATTATCTTGAATAATAAAGGGTGGCGTTGTACAATATTAGTTTTTTTAGGAGTGCATTTATAAAATAAGACCTCACTATTACTACGCCAATGATAAAAGTCATCCCTAGTAGGCCATCATAACTTCCGTGAGGTTCACATCAGCGGGCAAGCCCATCTTTTTGCGCAGGCGGTAGCGTTTATTTTCTACCCCGCGCACGGAGATATTGAGTAGCGGAGCAATTTCTTTGGAGGAGAGGTTCATCTTGAGGTAGGCGGCCAGGCGGAGGTCACCGGGAGTGAGGCCGGGGAATTCAGCCATAAGTTTTTTAAAGAAGGCCTCGTGCACTTCGTTAAAGTTGTCTTCGAACAATTTCCAGTCCTGTTCGCTGGAGATATGGCTGTCGATAAGGTGGATCAGGTTGCTGAAGTGCCGGGCGAGGTTCTTGTCCTGGTCTTTTACCCTGAGCGAAAGGAGTTCTTGTTTGATCTGCTGCAGGATCTCGTTCTTGCGGATGAGGTTGGCAGTGGAACTGGTCAATTGCCTGCTTTTGTTGAGCAGCCCTGCCTGTAATTGTTCGTTTCGGGCCTGGATGCGCTGTTGGTGTAATTCTCTTTCGCGCTGTATCTCCATACTGCGCCGCTGCCGGGCGAGTCGGTAACGGCTGAGGCGTTCCCAGGCGGCGAAGGCGCCGATCAACAGCAGAAAGTACAGCAGCCACATCCAGCGGGATTGATACCAGTGCGCCTGGACGGTAAAGTCAAAAACTGCTACTGCCTCCGAGAGGCTGGATTGTACCCGAAACTGATAGGCTCCCGGCGGTAAGTTGGCGAATTCCCGATAGGTTGTCGTTTCCCATTCTGACCATCCGTCGGTAAAACCTGCCAAATGGTAACGGAACTGGCAGGTACGGGTGAATTGGGGAAAGGTATAGTAGAAGCGAATGGCCAGCCGGCGGCCAGGCGGGAGTATCAGCGGCTCATGAAGGTTTACCTGTTGTAATTTGTAGCCGGGAGTCTCAATACGGGTGATCAGGGGCGTTCCTTTTACCGGTTTCAGAGGCTGGGCGTTTCGGCTGAGAAGGGCATAGCCGTCGTCGAGGCAAAAAAGATAAGTAAATTCATCCAGCAGTATGGCCGTTTCATTGTTGGGGATCATGGTCAGAGGAAGCTCTGTTGGAGGGGAGTTGCCACGGAACCACAATACTCGTTTTGGGAAAGCCAGAAAGAATTCTCCGGGAGCTCCGGCGATGAGCCGACAAGGTTCTTCCGGGGCCGGCATTCCAAACAAGCTGTCCAGGCGAACCAACTGCTGCTGTTTTTCATCCCAGGTAAAAAGTTGGCAGCCGGAACGAATGGCCAGTTGTCCGTCCAGTTGTTCCACTTCGACGCCAAATTCGGAGGGTAAACCATCGGCTTTGCCGAAAGAGCGAATTTGATTTACCCTTTTCATATCCTTGTCTGGTACGATCTGATGCAGGCCTCGGTAAGGATTGGCAGCCCAAATCCTTCCCTGCTTATCCCATACCAGGCTTTTAATCGGCTGGCTGAAACCTTCCAGGCGATGGCTGAATTGCCAGGCGCCGTCATCCCCTTTTTTCAGGATAATGAAACCGGTATAGGTGCCCTGTAAAAGCAGGCCCGCCTTTCCTGGTACGGAGGTGGCCATCCAGCCGCCGGTGACCTCTGATACCTTTTTGGCGTGCATGCCTTCGATCAAAAAAGTTCCTTCGTTATGGCCGCACAACAACTGATTGCCGAAAACTTTAAGTTCCCAGGCCTGCCCCTGGGTACCATCGACCAACTGGAAATCTGCCTGGAGGCGGGTCGGCCAGGGTTTGGCAAAAACACCATGGTTGGTGCCTACATAGAGCCGTCCTTGATGAAGGATAGCGGTATAGGCCGAGCCCAACTTTCCACTTTTATCGTGAAAATAGACGAGCGCCTCACTCAGCACAGCCATATCTACTCCTTTGTCAAGCCCCAGCCAGAGGTTTCCATCCCTGCTCTCGCAAAGGGCGAGCACGGTATTGTCCTGCAGGCCAGCCTCCTTGTCCAGATGAAATTGTAAACGCGCGCCGGTATCCAGGATGAACGTTCCGCCGAGAATAGTGCCGAAGGCCAGGCGGCCGTTTGATAAGAGGCACGCCTTGTTGAGCTGTAAGGTTTTCAGGCTTTCGTTCAGAGGGTTTTCCCAGGCTGCAAAGCGGCCGTCCCGATAAGTATACAGCCCATTGCGGTTGGTGCAGATCAGCAGGCCCTGTCCGTGCGGAAGGATGTCCATCACGGTCATGGTCGATAGGAAAGCGCTGCCTTCCAGAAAAGTAAACCGCCCGCCGATGTCCATTTCATATAAGCCCTGCCCAAGAACAGGCAGCAATATCCGGCCGTGTGCCTGCCGGAGGTACATGATGTTGCCGGGCGGCTCCATTAATTCCACCTCACCGTCGTGATAGCGATAAATAGACGAGAAGGATTGAAAAAAGATGTTTTCCTCAGCCAACAGAATGTGCCAGGTTTCTTCCTGCTCAACCTTGCCATTCTTCACCTTATTGCTCAGAGAGTGGTACGTTAACAGGCCGGACTCGTCTCGCTCCCAGTAGCCGAACTCGGCAAAACCGCCGGTATAAATATGCCCTTCCGAGTCACAGGCCACGGCGCGTACGATCTGGCCTTCCGGTAAAGGGTAAAGCGTCCAGCGTACGCCATCGTATTCCAGCAGGCCCGCCGAATTGGCGAAGTACAGGAAGCCATCCGGCGCCTGGGCCACCATCCAGTTCTGATTTTGTGCCTGGTAGGTGGAGGGAGGGAAATTGATAACCCGGGGCGTTTCTGTTGCCCGAAGAAAGAGTGGTACCCAACTTACCAGGAGAAGTAATATTTGCTTCTTTGGCATGGCGGTTTGCCTTCAGTTCAATTGCTTTTCTAATAGACTACCCGATAAAGCTATAAAAAAGAAGGCAAATCAGAATATTTGAATGGATAGCTTCAATCGTTGCTACCTCAACCCCCTTTTCTGCAAATTCCGTTTATATTCGGCTACATTATCGTTATGTGCCGGCAGGGTTTTGGCGAAAGCATGGAGCCCCGATCCATCTCCTTTGGCGCAGAAGAAGATATAATCGTGTTTTTCCGCATTCAGCACAGCATCTATGCTGGAGATGGAAGCCATACTGATGGGGCCCGGCGGCAGGCCGGTATAAAGGTAGGTATTGTATGGAGAGTCGAATTTTGTATGGTAGTGCGTCACCCTCGGCGTGTCGAAATCCCGGCGGGCGAAAACTGCAGTAGGGTCGGCTTGCAGGCGCATTCCGGTTCTGAGCCGGTTGAGATAAACGCCTGCCATTCGGGGCTTTTCATTGTTCACTAGGGTTTCCTTTTCAACAATAGATGCCAGCGTGTATACTTCCTGGGGCGTCATGCCCAATGCTTCGGCCTTTTTTAAACGATTTTCCTTTTCCCAAAAAGCATCGTGTTCTTTGATCATGCGTTCGACAAATGCCTTGGGGCTGGTATTCCAGTAAAATTCGTAAGTATTGGGAATGAAAAGGCTCATCAGCGTTTCGGAGGTGTAGCCGATGGATCGCAGATAGGCCTCATCCTGAAACAGGCCCAGAATATCTACCGAATCCGGCTCAATGAAACGAGCAGCTTTGGCCGCTACATTTTCAGGCAGGCGCTCG
The DNA here is from genome assembly GCA_020636405.1 of Lewinellaceae bacterium. Taxonomy (GTDB): domain Bacteria; phylum Bacteroidota; class Bacteroidia; order Chitinophagales; family Saprospiraceae; genus JACJXW01. Next base: position 3,663,897 of record JACJXW010000004.1, read on the forward strand.
TTGGTCAGAATGACATCGACCGGAGCCTGTGTGCCTCCCCTGAGGTGGCGGATCATCTCGATGAGGCTCCAGCCAGGCTGCAACTCGTATCGTCCCGCACGCATGGAACCGCGCTTGTATTTCATGCGCTCAGCCAACAGGATAAACATTTTCCTATCCTTCAATACCCCTTTCTTCTCCAGAATATCCATTACCTCCTCGAAAGTAGAGTTGGTCGGTATCTGCACATAGTAATCTTCCAGTCCACGAGGTACGGCCGGCGCTCCCACGAATTTGAAGTATATGAATAACCCCAGAATGAACAAGAGTAGGGCGGAAGCCCCGGTTATGGTGTGTATGGCCTTCATAGTCATGACTTGGATTGCTCTGATTCGCTCTATGTCCTAACGTCCAAATGGGTTTATTTTATATGTCAAGGCGTGAAAAAGGGCTATATCTTTCCCCCATCAAATAGGTGTCTCTCCGGCTCTCCGTTATTTAGTGCCAACTGCATTAATACTGTTCCTTGTCGCTCGGAAAGTCCCGTGAACGAACATCCGTGATGTACTGATTAACCGCCCCCCGAATGGAATCGAACAGGTCGAGGTACCGGCGCAGGAAACGAGGTTGGAAATCCTTGGTAATGCCCAACATATCATGGGTGACCAGCACCTGCCCGTCTACGCCGCCGCCAGCCCCGATGCCAATGACCGGAATCCAAAGCTTTTCAGCTACCTTTGCCGCCAATTTGGCAGGGATCTTTTCCAGGACAATGGCAAAACAGCCCAATTCCTGGAGCAGTTCAGCGTCCTCCAGCAATTTTGCAGCTTCGGCCTCTTCTTTTGCGCGGACGGTATAGGTACCGAATTTATAAATAGACTGAGGGGTCAGTCCCAGATGCCCCATTACCGGAACGCCGGCGGAAAGAATACGCTTAATGGATTCCTGGACCTCTGCACCCCCCTCCAGCTTGACCGCATGAGCTCCGGCTTCCTTCATGATCCGGATCGTAGAATCGAGCGCGGCCCGGGAGTTGCCCTGATAAGACCCGAAAGGAAGGTCTACCACAACTAAGGCCCGTTTAACTGCCCGGACGACAGATGCACCGTGGTAGATCATCTGGTCGAGCGTTATAGGCAATGTCGTCTCGTGGCCAGCCATTACATTGGAGGCGGAATCTCCGACCAATAATACATCGACGCCCGACTCATCCAGGATGCGCGCCATGGAGAAATCGTAGGCAGTCAGCATCGTTATCTTTTCCCCTCGCATTTTCATCTCCTGCAATACGTGGGTAGTCACGCGTTTGATATCCTTGTTAACAGACATAGGCCTTGGTTTTGTGGCTGCAAGATAAATAATTATTCAACTTTTGGACAGCCCCTTTTCCAAACAACACTATCGTCTCTTATCCGTCACTGCCGGCAAGGAGGGAGTTGGAATTATTTGGTCAAAAATTTTACCTTTGGAGCGCTAAAAAGACTGCGATGAATAAAAAGCACATTTTCACCTTACTGTTAACCTCTATACTATTCGGTTCCTGTTCGACCGATTTTGAACTGGAAGCCGAATGGAAGGATATTCCTATCGTTTACAGCTTCTTGTCCGTACAGGACACCGCCCACTACGTTCGTGTTGAAAAGGCTTTCCTGGAACCGGGCGGCAACGCGCTGGAGATCGCCAAAGTATCGGATTCCATCTATTATCAGAATATTTCGGTGGAGCTGGTAAATCTAAATACCGGGAAATCCCTCGTCATGGAAAGGGTAGATGGCAACGATGAAGGATATCCCAAGGAGGACGGCATCTTTGCCTCGTCCCCGAATGTGTTGTATAAGCTAAGCGCCGAGGAAACCGGACTAAAGGAGGGCGATGTCGTCCGAGTGGTAATCAACGGGGCGGACAATGGAGAGTCTGCCTCAGCCGAGACCCGCATCCTGGGAGAGATCGAAACCAGCCGGTTCAATCCGCCTGAGCGGATAACCCGTACCCGGTTCAATGTACCTTTCAATATTAGCTGGACCCCTGACGAGTTTGCCAAGATTTTTGATGTTCGCTTTATATTTTATTATCTGGAAAAACTTCCCGGAGAAACTTCTTTCAGCCGCAAATCAGCCACCTGGGTGGTCAATAAGAGTGTTTCCGTTCCGGAAAACGATGGCAGCCTGATCGCCTACGAAGCTGGCTGGGAAAGCTTTTATCAGGCCCTGGCAACTCAAATCCCGCAAGTAGACGCCGCCGAGCGCGTCTTTGACGGTATGGACCTACAGATTACCGGAGCCGGCGAGGAATTGTACCAATTTGTCCGGGTCAGCCGGGCCAATACCGGGATCACCAGCGCTCAGAGTATTCCGAATTATTCCAATGTTGAAGGAGGATTGGGTATTGTTACCTCCCGTTACTCCACTTTGAGGCAAGGATTGGTGCTGGCGGATGAGGCCCTCGATTCGCTCCAAACCGGCATTTATACCCGTAATCTGAATTTTCAGTAAGCTGCCGCCTTCCGGGTCCATTATCAAGGAAGGCCCTGCACCAGATGGCCGTATGCAAATCCATTCCGGGCAGGCCTTTCCTTTGAAAAGTATGAAACCTAAGGCTTTATAGTATGCGCTCAATAGTGGTTGATCTCATTCAGATGTAAGTCCGTATTCCTGCTGATCCTGTAGGTTAGGCCTAAATTGATCAGATAATCGGCAAAGGCGGCATCTCCGTTTCTGGGTTGGCCGGTCACCTTTTCAGTTTCCAGGTCCGTAACACTTTGCGGGCGTTTTCTGATAATAGCAACGGGTACCGACAGAGACAGGGATAGTCCGCCCCGCATATAATTAATGCCTGGCTCGGCAGAAAAAACGCTGCCGGGCCTTCTGAACCCTTCGCTTCCGCCGATAAGGTCTTCTACAGGAACCGCTTCATACCTTATTCCCAGTGACGCGCCCATTTGAGGATGGGCCATGGCATAGCTGACCCCAGCACGCAAACCGTACTGGTCGGGAACGGACATGATGGCCTCGTTGGCCAAAACCGGGCTTAGTGCCTCCCTGAAAGTCCTTGTTCCGTTGGCCTCTCTGGGATTGAAAAGGTAAAAGCCAGAACCATATGCGTATAGGCCTTCACGTAGTTTCTGGAAAATCTGTACATCGAGGGCCAGGCCGAAGCCGCCGTCACCAGGTTGGATGGATTGGTCGACAGGCCGTACCTGGGGTTCTCCGTTAGCGCCAACATTGTAAAAAATATCGTTGGCGGCGAAGTTGCCTGTTGGCAATTTTACCCCCAGCCCGATAGCCAGGTTGCCCGTGGGGTGTTTCCCGGGGGAAAGCAGCCAATAACCCAACCCGGCGCGTACATCCGCCAGCCCCCGGGAAGTGGTAGTGTACCTCTCGGCCCGTCCGTGTTCATAGAGTGAGGAGCGGGTGTTAATCACAAAAGGTAAAGTCAAGTTGGCAAAAAGCCGCTCGTTGATGCCTAGGGTAAAGTTGATATCCCAGGCGTGCGAGTGGTTAATGACCTCAGTCCCGTTCGCTACCCGGTCTGGTTCTTCTTCCGTTCCCCTGAAATGGCGAAAGGATTTAAAGTATCTATAGTTCATCCCCAGTTGCCACTCGCCGTTTGACAGGAACTGAGCGTCATAATTGTTGCTGCTGCAAGAGGAAAAATGGCGTATGGCCACACATCCCTGGGCGCTGGCATCAGGGCATAGAATTGAGGACAAGGCCCAACTAAGGGCAGTGGTTAACAATAGGCGTTTCATATCAATTGGGTGTTGGTGAATAAGACAAATATGGATAAGATGAACCTGACTTTATGCCAACATTGGGTTATAAAAGCCTAACGATTGGTTAATGATCTTAAGAATTGGAAAACAGTATGACAGAAATGCTTAAATTCCTTGAAATATCTTTTTGAGAAATCGCACTGGCCAATGAAGAAGATGATCGTTTTCATCCTTGCTTTATCACTTATAGGGCTGGGAGCCGTTCAGTACCGCTTTCTGGTAATCGGGCTAAAAGTGGCCAAGGCCCAGTTCGACCAGCAGGCCCGGCAGGCGCTTCAATTGGTAAACCTGGAACTGTACGAAGAAAATGAAATGAGCCTGCTGCTTGCCTCTGTGGTCACTTCCGACCCGGGAAACCTTCGCGTGAGCCTGGATACGCTTATAGATGCCTCGGAGAGCTTTTTCAGAGATTATCTGAAAGGCAAGCTCTTGAGCCAGGGATTGGATATCGATTTTGCTTTTGCCATTACCGACGAGCCGGGCACACGTAGTTTTCTGCAATCTCCGGATTTCCAGGCCATCAATTCCGTAAGTTCCTACCGCATCCCGCTGGAGGGGGCTATCCCGCAGCGTTGCGGCTGCCGCTTACTACTGCACCTCAAGGCCCGAAATGTGGTCAATTACCTCCTCCTTCAACTTAACTACCTCACTATTCCATTCCTTATTTTCTTTTTCCTTATAGTCTCAGGAATCATCTGGTTAATACGCTTCCTCGAAGTACAGAGCAGGCTGGATGAGATCAAAAATGATTTTATCAACAACTTGACCCATGAGCTTAAAACGCCGGTTTTTACAATAGGGCTGACGGCAAATATGCTGGAAAAGACGTTAAAACAAGGACGGGAACACCAGTATCTGGAAGTGATCCAACACGAAGTCGAAGGCTTAAAGCTGCAGATCAATAAAGTCCTGGAACTGGCCTCCCTGGAGAAAAGCCGGCAGGTGATGGAAAAGAAAAAGCTCGACGTTCAGGATACGCTGAAACCGGCCATTGAGCATTTCCAGCTTAACCTGGCTCGCCAGGACGGAACTTTTTCCTACAATTCCGAGGCAACAAGAACAACGGCATTCATCGACCCGGTACATTTGAGCAATGCCCTCCAAAACCTACTGGACAATGCAGTGAAATACAGTCCGGAGGATAAGGCTATAGCTGTGAGGACTTTCAACAGGGAGAACAATTTTTGTATAGCTGTTCGGGACAACGGAATAGGAATCAGCCCTTCGGCCCAGAAGAAGATATTCGAAAAATTCTTCCGGGTAAGCCAGGCAGACCTGCACATTGCCAAGGGGTTTGGCATAGGGTTGAGTTACGTTCGGGAGGTAGCACGGCTTCACGGTGGAAAAGTGGAGGTGGAAAGTGAACCTGGAAAGGGCTCTACCTTCACTTTGTCTATTCCCACAATTGAATAAGAATAAGAAAAATGGGAAAAACAAAACTCTTATTGGTGGAAGACAACGAGCACCTGGGGTATATGCTGAAAGAATACCTGGAAATCAAAGGGTTCGATGTTGTGCTCGCTACGGATGGAACCGAAGGCTGGGATGCGTTCCGCACCCAGGCATTTCACCTTTGCCTGTTGGATATCATGATGCCGGGAATGGACGGCTACCGCTTGGCAGAGAATATTAAATTGGCGGACCCGTCAGTGCCATTGATCTTCCTTACGGCCAAATCGCTGAAGGTCGATGTATTAAAGGCCTTTAACCTGGGCGCCGATGATTATATAAAAAAACCGGTTGATGAAGAAGAATTGGTAGCGCGGATCTGGGCGGTTCTGAAACGTGCCGCCTCCCTGCCCGAGAGCGGCACGCCTGAAGTTATTATCGGTAAGTACCGGTATAACCATAAAAACCAGGAACTCTTCTTTGGAGATGAAGTCAGGCTGCTGACCCCCAGGGAGGCAGAATTGTTGTACTTTTTCTGCCGACACAGGAATGAACTGGTGCCTCGGGAGAAGATTCTAAAAGCCTTGTGGGGAAAAAGTGACTTCTTTACCCGGAAAAGCATGGATGTTTTTGTTTCCAAGCTGCGGAAATACCTCTCCAGGGATGAGGCCGTCCAGATACAGAATGTACATGGAAGCGGTTTTATTCTGAGGGCCCCGTCAGAAAGCCCATGAATCTGATTTAGCAAAGCGCGTTCACCTGACATTGCCTGCCTTTTTGTCACCTGATTTCCCCGATGTACAACCCCATTTCCGGGAACTGTCATCCAATAATGCCGATTTGGGGAAGTTTTGTCATAAACTGACGCCTATTTACGGCTTGGCATACCCATTGATAGGTAAAGGGTGACATTAATTGGAACAAAATCTAAAATCACATAACATGGGTAAAATTATAGGGATTGACTTAGGTACTACAAACTCCTGTGTGGCCGTAATGGAGGGGAACGAACCCGTAGTTATCCCAAACGACGAAGGACGCAGAACGACACCTTCCGTCGTCGCTTTTATGGATAACGGGGAGCGCAAGATCGGAGATCCGGCAAAACGCCAGGCCATTACTAACCCGCAGCGTACGATCTCTTCTATCAAGCGCTATATGGGCCAGCGTTTCAGTGAGGTAAAAACTGAAGTAGAACGCTCTGCTTATAAAGTGGTCAAAGGAGATAATGACACCGTGAGGGTGGATATTGACGGACGTACTTACACCCCCCAGGAAATTTCTGCTATGGTTTTGCAGAAAATGAAGAAAGTAGCGGAAGACTTTCTGGGTTCCGGGATTACCGAGGCCGTCGTTACAGTACCGGCTTACTTCAATGACTCCCAGCGGCAGGCTACTAAAGAGGCCGGTGAGATCGCAGGGCTGAAAGTTCGCCGTATTATCAACGAACCGACTGCTGCCGCTCTGGCTTATGGCATGGATAAGCGGAATAAGGATATGACCATTGCCGTATATGACCTTGGCGGCGGTACTTTCGATATTTCTATCCTTGAATTAGGAGAAGGGGTTTTCGAGGTTAAGTCCACCAATGGTGATACTCACCTTGGAGGTGATGACTTCGACCGTGTGATCATTGACCACCTGGCTGAAAACTTTAAACAGCAGGAAGGCATTGACCTGCGTAAAGACCCTATGGCCCTTCAGCGCCTCAAGGAGGCAGCAGAAAAGGCTAAGATCGAATTGTCCGCTTCTTCCGAAACAGAGATCAACCTGCCGTACATCACGGCGGTGGACGGCGTGCCCAAGCACCTGGTCCTGAAGTTGTCTCGTGCTAAGTTCGAACAACTGGCCGACAACCTCGTGGCCCGCACACTTGAGCCCTGCCGCAAGGCACTGCAGGATGCCAATATGTCAAAAGAGGAGATCGATGAGGTGATCCTCGTCGGTGGTTCTACTCGTATTCCCCGCATCCAGCAAGCCGTTGAAGAGTTCTTTGGGAAAAAGCCCAATAAGGGGGTAAACCCGGATGAAGTGGTCGCTGTTGGCGCAGCTATTCAGGGTGGGGTTCTCAGTGGTGACGTACAGGACGTTCTGCTGCTTGACGTTACACCGCTTTCCCTGGGTATCGAGACCATGGGGGGAGTCTACGATGTGATTATTGAATCCAACTCCACCATTCCGACCAAGAAGTCGAAGGTCTACTCGACCGCTGCTGATAGCCAGCCTTCGGTAGAGATCCACATCCTTCAGGGAGAGCGCCCCATGGCAAAAGATAACCGCACCGTCGGCCGGTTTATCCTGGATGGCATTCCGCCGGCTCCGCGCGGGGTTCCGCAGATCGAAGTGTCCTTCGATATCGACGCCAACGGTATCTTGCATGTCCATGCCAAAGACAAAGGCACCGGCAAGGAGCAATCCATTCGCATTGAGGCTTCCACTGGTTTGTCAAAGGAGGAAGTCGAGCGCATGAAGGCAGAAGCTCAAGCTAATGCCGAAGCCGATAAGTTGGCCCGTGAGCGCGTCGAGAAGCTGAATGCTGCCGATACGCTGATCTTCCAGACAGACAAGCAACTGAAAGAATACGGCGACAAGATACCGGCAGACAAGAAAGGAGCGATCGAATCCGCTCTGGCTGACCTTCGGGAAGCTCACAAGTCTGAAGACCTCACCCGGATCGATACAGCTAGTGAAGCCCTCAACCAGGCTTGGCAGGCTGCCAGCCAGGACCTCTACCAGGCTACGCAGCAGGCTCAGCAGGGCGAAGGTGCGGAAAGTGCCACCACGGAAGGCGCGGCCGACGGAACCTCCGGAGCTGAGGACGTCACCGATGTTGAATTCGAGGAGGTTGACGAAGACAATAAGAAGTAAAGCAACTTCGCTGAAAATGACGAGGCCCGGTTCGGTTTTCCGAACTGGGCCTCGCCGTTTTGATGGTTTGGAAAAGCAAAAGCTTTAGAGTGTGTTCAACTCCAACCGTTTACTTTTTGGGATGCACTACTTTCATCTCATCAACCAGATGCCCTGCGCCTCCCAGCTTATCGATAATGAACAATACATAGCGGATGTCCACCATGATATTGCGGCAGATGGAAGCGTCGTAGTTGATGTCACTCATGGTGCCTTCCCAAACCCGGTCGAAGTTGAGTCCAACCAGATTGCCGTAAGCATCAATCGCGGGGCTGCCTGAGTTTCCGCCGGTAGTATGATTGGTGCCGATGAAGCAAACCGGCAATTTCCCATCTTCGGAATAGTTGCCGTAATCTTTCCGGGCATAGAGTTGGCGCAACTTCTCGGGCACATCGAACTCGTAGTCGCCGGGAACATATTTCTCCATGACGCCTTCCAGATAGGTATGGGACTGGAAGCGCACCGCATCGCGGGGTTCATACCCGGCCACTTTACCGTAGGTGACACGCAGGGTGCCGTTGGCATCCGGATAAAAGCGCTTTTCCGGAAATACTTCCATCTGCGCTTTCATGTATTCCCGTTGTAACAAGTCGATCTCTTCCTGGATCCGATGGTACTCATTCAATGCCTCCCCTTCGTTTACTTCGGAAATGCTCCGGACAAAGTGGTAGGCATAGTCCTCCCGGATTAATTTTACTAAAGCATCCGGCCCGGCAGCAATGGCTTGCTGCATCACCTCTGGGCGGATCAACCGGCTTTTGGCAAAAACCAGTGAAGCCAAAGCCGGGTAATCTTTACTGGCAGTTACAAACTGCTCGATAGCAAAAGCGGACTGGTACTCCGGGCTGAGATCGTTGAAATACACTTCCATAAGAGACGCAAATACCTTGCGGTCAACATCCGGTTGGTAGTCTTTAAAGAATCCGTCAATATAGCTCTGGAGCCGGTCCAATCGCCCCTCCAATGCCGGGGCTCCGCTGGCATCATAGGTTTTTATCACACCGTGCAGGGTGTTGACATACCGGAAGAGCTCGATATTCCGGCCCGCGATTTCGCCGATGTACTCCCGGGCCTTAGCGTAGGGTTCCTGCTCGGCGTATAGTTTTTGAAAGCTGGCCAGCAGGTTACCGTATTTCGACTTCCATTCCGGGTTGGCTTCCACCCGCTTCTGAAATTCTGCTTCGTAGGCCTTGCGTTTGGTGATTCCGTCTGTTTTTTGGATGCCCTGGCTTTCCCCGATCCACTTTTTCCAGGAGTTGGCGATCCGTGATTGCTTGGACACGTACTGCAAGCGTACTTCCGGGTCTTTGCGCATTTCTGCATTCAGTACCGCGAGGCTCCGGTCGCGTATTCCGATGCGGATGGGATTGAGTACATTAACGCGGTGGTCTATGGCGGGGGAGGGGAGGTATTCTTCGGTGCGGCCAGGGAAACCGAAAACGAGCGTAAAATCATCGGCATCAACCCCATCCAAAGATACCGGAAGGAAGTGGCGGGGCTGTAAGGGCTGGTTTTCGGGTGCGTACTCCGCGGGTTTGTTGTCTGGCCCGGCATAAATCCGGAAGACTGAGAAGTCGCCGGTGTGGCGGGGCCAAACCCAGTTGTCCGTATCGGCGCCGAATTTTCCGATAGAAGCCGGCGGAGCAGCAACGAGGCGGACATCCCGATAGGTTTCTGTTACAAACAGAAAGTACTGGTTGCCTTCGAAGAAAGGGCGGATCATTACATCCTGATACGCTTCCCGCAGGGCCTCGCTTTTTACCCGTTCCGTATTCCTGCTGACCCAGGCCTGGCGTTCCTTGTAGTGCATTTCGGCGGTCACGTTCTCCAGGACCTTGTCCGTTACATCTTCGATGCGGACGATAAAGGTCGCGAACAAGCCGGGGTTGGGCAGCTCTTCACTTTTCGACATGGCCCAGAATCCATCCTGATAATAGTTCTTTTCGAGCGTGGAGTGGGATTGAATGAAATCATCGCCACAATGGTGGTTGGTAAGCAGAAGCCCCTGGCTGGAGATCACCTCGGCTGTACAAAAGCCACCGAAGTGCACAATGGCATCTTTGAGGCTTCCCTGGTTGACGCTGTAGATGTCTTCTGCGGTCATTTTCATGCCCATGCTTTGCATTTCAGCTTCATTGAGTTGCTGAAGAAGCAGCGGAAGCCACATGCCTTCAGTTGCCCGGCTGAATTGAAGTCCCCAAATCACAAGGGCGGTTAGGAGGAATAAGCGTTTCATCATCGGATTGGCTGTTTTTTGGTTAAGCGCAAATAATCGGGTTCAGATTGAGTTTTTCTCCAGTCCTTAGGCGTCCACTTTTTTGCCAAATCGCCAAACGATCAGGAAGAGAAGAGCCAATGAACTGAACAACATTAGCCCGCACACTCCCCAGCCCCCGCCAAGATATGTTGAAAGGCCGGCAGCAGCGAGGCTCACGCCTCCTACGGTCAGCGCATAGGGCAACTGGGTACGCACGTGGTCAATATGGTTGCAGTCAGAGGCCAGGGAACTCAATATGGTCGTATCAGAAATAGGGGAGCAGTGGTCCCCCAGGACGGATGCTGCCAATGTGACGGAAATGACATTCAGCAGGAGTTCCAGGCTGAGCTCATGATCAAGGCCCTGCGCCTGGCAGATCGCCCAGGTGGTAGGAATGGCAATAGGGTATAGGATCGCCATGGTGCTCCAACTGGAGCCAGTGGAAAAGGAGATCATTGCTGCAAGGACAAAGATGATCATCGGCATGATGAAGGGATTGACGCTGTCCTGCAGGGCGAATGTCAGAAAAGTGGCGGTGTTCAGTTCTTCGGTTGTGGCTGCCAGCGACCAGGCCATAGTCAGAATGAGCAGGGCGGGCAACATAGCTTTGAAGCCTGTGATCATCGTGGAGATGGCCTCCGCCAGTTGCATGATCTTTGCCCTGAGCGTGAGGGCAATGGCCATGGCAACGCCTGAAAGCGAGGCCCAAAGCAAGGCAACGTACGAATCAGAATTGCCGACCAGTTTACCGATCTTCATAAAAAAGGTGCCATCCTTACCCAGCAACTGGGTAGTACCCTGCCAGATGTCGCCCCAGCTTTGAGAAGGCACCCGGATTCCGTTGTCCAGCAGTTCCCTGTAGGTCGTTGCCATTCCCGTGTCCAGCAGGCCGAACATGGTCATCAGAATAACAATGGAAACGGGGATGACGGCATTGTACCACTTCAGCGGCGCTCCTTCCACCGGGTCGAGGTCTTCCAGGGCGGATTCCTCGGTACTGGACATTTTCCGGGATACTTCTCCGGTTTTTCTTGCCCGTATCTCCGCTTTGTACATCGGCCCGAAATCTCGTTTCAGGAAAATGAGCATCAGTATGAAAGACAGCGTCAGAACGGGGTAGTAGGAATATTTCAGCGAAGAAATAAAGATGGCATAGGCCGTCATATCCGCTTCAAAGCCAGGTAATCCGGTGATGCCGTCATCTATGTAACTGAGCTCTGCTCCGATCCACGTCGTAATGAAGGCTACTGCAGCCACCGGCGCTGCCGTACTGTCGACGATATAGGCGAGTTTTTCCCGGGAAATTCTGAACTGGTCGGTAACCTTCCGCATGGTATTGCCCACGATCAGCGTGTTGGCATAATCGTCAAAGAAAATAGCCACCCCCAGCAACCAGGTGATGAACTGGGCGCTCATTGGCGACTGGGCGTAACGTGAAAATACCTGGACGACCCCTGCCATGCCTCCATTCCGGGAGATGATGGCCACCATACCTCCGATGAGCAGGGAAAAGACGATGATGGCGAGGTGGGCGCCGTCATTCAGCGCACTGATGACGTACCGCTGAACGACCTCCAGAAAGCTGAGGGCGAAATAATAGAAAGACTCGATCCGCATCCCACCGGCAATGAAGGCTCCCGCCCATACGCCGATGAAGAGTGAAATGATGACTTCCCGGAAGATCAACGCCAGCAGGATGGCCACCAGCGGGGGAATGACGGACAGCCACATCGGGATATTGCGCAAGCGGTAGCTGCCATCTGTATTTTGGGCAAGGTGGTAAAGCTGATAGAACTTTTTTCCATTGCGGATGAGCAGGAGTTCGCCCAGGGCATCAGCTTCCGCCGGCAGTTCGGCCCGCCCGCCACTGAAGCTCAGCACCTTTTTCTCTTTATTGATCAGGACCGATGCCAGGCCTTCCTGCAGAGAGGAAGAAAAAATCAGGTTCTTTCCCTCTACCTCTAAGGTATAATCCTCCAAAGAAAGCGTATCGGGAACCGGAATGGAAGGCACCGGAGTGGCTGTGGTGTCCGTTTGAGCGTGGGAATTGGTAATTGTACAACAAATGAAGAGAAAAGTAATCCAGTAAAGGTTTTTCATTTTCGCTTTTTATAATTTTGATCCGAACGCTCTTGCTGTAGCCTCTGCTCGGGCAATCCCCAATAAACGAAGATTTCAATAATTCACCAAAATCAAATTATGAAAAGAGTTGTATGGACCGCCGGGTTGCTTTGGGCAGTTGCCCTTTCCTCTTTCTCTCAGGCTTATCAACCCTTAAATATACCTTTCCGGGTGAACGGCAGGGACCTTGCCTTCCCTCTGGCCGGGGGCCTGAATAATCCTCAATTCAACGCTGTTGACCTCAATAATGACCAGATCCTGGACCTCTATGTTTTCGACAGAACCGGGAATGTACAACTCACCTTCATCAATGAGGGTACCTCCGGAGAGGCCAGCTACCGCTATGCTCCGCAGTACGTGCAGTATTTTCCCGCCGGCCTGAACGATTGGGTGCTCCTGCGGGACTTCAACCAGGACGGGGCCATGGACATCTTTACCCAGGCACAGGGGCGGGCGCCCTTTCAGGGCATCATCGTTTTCTACGGATACTACGAAAACGGACATATCGCCTTTGAACGCCTTACCTTTGATAACGAATACAGCCTCATCAATTTCACCTTGTTCAACGGGACCGAAACCCAGGTTTATGTGAGCAATGTGGATTATCCGGCCATCGACGACCTGGACTGCGACGGAGACCTGGACATCCTTACCTTCAACCCCGCCGGCGGTTATATTGAAATGTACGCCAATCAATCGGTAGAGAACGGTTACGGCCTGGACAGCCTCATCTTTGAACTGGAGGAAGACTGCTGGGGCGGCATCTTCGAGAGCAGCATCGAACAGGTAGTGGGACTGGCGAATTCTCCCGGGGATTGTTTCAACCTCATCGGAGAGTCCGCTTCGGTAACGATGCGCCATCCCGGTTCTACTTTACTGACCTTTGACAGCGACGATGACGGAGACAAAGACCTGGTGCTCGGCGATATTACGTTCAGCACCCTCAACCACCTGGTCAACGGAGGCACCTGCCAGCAATCCTGGATCGTGGATCAGGATGCCCAGTATCCCAGCGATAATGTGACTGCCAACATCCCCATATTTCCCGTCGCCTTTTACCTGGACCTCGACAACGATGGAAAAAAAGACCTGCTGGCTTCACCCAATGCCATCAACTTGTCAGAGAACTACAACGTGAGCTGGTTCTACAAGAATACCGGCACAACCGAAGCGCCTGTTTTCGAATACCGGCAACAGGACCTACTTGTTGAGGATATGGCGGACCTGGGCAGTGGCGCATATCCGGCTTTTGTGGATTACAACGCCGATGGCCTTCTCGACCTCGTCGTAGGCAATACCGGTTTCTGGAAACCGGGCGGCCAACGAGACGCCCGCCTGTTCCTTTACGAAAACGTAGGTACGGCAAACAGCCCGGCTTATGAGTTGGCAAATGCCAACTGGCTAAACATCAGTATCTTTAACGACAACTACTCTTTCGCTCCTGCCTTTGGCGACCTCGACGGTGACGGAGACCAGGATGTTGTCGTAGGGGAGATCTTCGGCCAGCTTTTCTTTGCGGAGAACACCGCCGGCCCGGGCAACCCAATGTCTTTCGGCCCCTGGCAATACGGCTACATGGGGATCAACATCGGGCAACTGAGTGTCCCTTTCATTATTGATCTTAACCGGGATGGCTTGCAGGACCTGATCGTAGGAGAACGCACCGGTAACATCAACTATTTTCAAAATACCGGAACGTCCACAAACCCGCAATTTAATCCCAATCCGGATGTGGCGCCCAACATATTCGCCCTGGGCAATATCAATACCAGTATCCCTGGATCGATTACGGGTTACAGTGCCCCTATCGTATTGGACCAGCAAGGTGTCCATGTTTTAGTTGCCGGCACCGAAGCCGGCCAAATAGAATTCTATAACGGTATTGAGGGCAACATCAACGGAACTTTTAACCTGGTTACGGAGACTATGGGCGAGATCAGGGTAGGGCGCCGCACTCGCCCTGCAATGGCAGACATCGACAACGATGGTTTTCTGGAAATGATCGTGGGGAACGAACGTGGCGGCCTGTCGGGCTTTCAGACCCCGCTTCGCATGGATAGCACTTCACCCACCCGGGAGGAGGGTTTTTTATCAGCGGTGGATGTTTTCCCCAATCCGGTGGAAGGCTGGTTGTCCATTCAGGTAGAGGCAGATGGGCCAAAACAACTCCGGTTGTTCAATGCAGCTGGACAGGAAGTCGCTCAACAGGAATGGACTGCCCCAAATACAGTCCTGGATACCAGGACACTGCCGGCAGGGCTCTACATCCTGAGTATTACGGCAGAAGGGCAGACGATTGGGAAAAAGGTTATCGTGCGCTAACCTTTTCCCCACCGTCTTGATTCAAGGCAAGCCGGTTGCGCAAGGAGGGCTGCCGGACAGAAGCCTTCTAATCTTTGGCCCGCCCCGCCAGGTCCAGTAGAAAAGTATATTCCATTGCTGTCTCCTTATACTGACGATATCGCCCGGAAGAACCACTGTGGCCAGCCTCCATATTGGTGTGCAGCAGGAGCGGGTTATGGTCTGTTTTCAGCTCCCGAAGTTTGGCTACCCATTTGGCGGGTTCCCAGTATTGCACCTGAGAGTCGTGCAGGCCGGTAGTCACCATCATGGGAGGGTAGTCTTTAGCCTCGACGTTGTCGTAAGGAGAATAGGACTTGATGTATTCGTAGTACGTTTTATCATTGGGGTTGCCCCATTCGTCGTACTCACCGGTCGTGAGGGGTATGCTGTCATCCAGCATGGTAGTTACCACATCGACGAAGGGGACGGCGGCCACAACGCCTTTCCACAGGCCGGGGCGCATATTCACCACTGCGCCCATCAGCAGGCCGCCGGCGCTGCCGCCCATTGCAAAGAGCCTGTCCCGATGAGTGTACTGTTTGTTTAGAAGGTGCTCAGCACAGTCGATAAAATCATTGAAAGTATTCTTTTTCTTCAGCAATTTGCCGTCTTCGTACCAATGGCGGCCCATTTCTTCCCCACCGCGAATATGGGCAATGGCAAAGGCAAACCCCCGGTCGAGCAGGCTAAGGCGAACCGAACTGAAATAAGGCTCCATGCTGTGGCCATAGGATCCGTAACCGTACAGCAGCAGGGGCTGGCTGCCGTCTTTTTTGAACCCTTTGCGGTAAACCAGAGAAATGGGGATTTTTATTCCATCCCGAGCGGTGGCGTACAACCGTTCCGAGTGATAATTATCGGGTTTGAAGTCACCGATCACCTCCTGTTGTTTGAGCATTTTCAGCTCTTTTGTCCTCATGTTATAATCGTAGGTCGTGTTGGGGGTGGTCAGAGAGGTATATCCGATGCGCAACCAATCGGTATCAAAATCGGGATTGATGGAAACGTAGGCCATATAAGCTTCTTCACCAAAATCTATGTAGTGATCGCTTCCTTTCCATTGCCGGATGCGGAGCTGGGTGATGCCATTTCGGCGTTCTGAAAGTACCAGGAACTCCTCGAAGAGGTCCATATCTTCCAGCAGCACATCTTCCCGGTGGGGAATGAGTTCTTTCCAGTTGTCTTTGGAGGTATGGCCCTCATCGGTTACCATGAGCCGGAAGTTGCGGGCATTGAGGTTGGTGCGGATGTAGAACTTGTCGTGGTGGTGGGCTATGCTGTATTCTAACCCTCGTTCTCTGGGTTGGATAACTCTCGGCTTGCTCTCGGGAGCATTGGCGTCAAGTACCTGGTACTCCTGGCTGAGGGTGGCATAAGAACCAAGGATGATGTACTTTCTGGATTTCGATTTGTATACGAATGCCCGGTAGGTGGGATCGTCTTCGTGGTAGACTTCTACATCCTCCTCGGCCGGTGTCCCCAGGACGTGGCGGCAGATCTTGTGCGTGCGTAGCGTAGTGGGGTCTTTGACTGCATAGAATATGGTTTTGTTGTCGTTGGCCCAAGCGGCGGAGCCGGAAGTCCCGGGGATGGTATCTTCCAGTATTTCCCCTGTTTCCAGGTTCTTGAATCGAAGGGTATAGATGCGGCGGCTAACAGTGTCTTCACCAAATACCAGCAGCCGGTTGTCCGGACTGACGCTCCGGCTGCCAATGTGGTAATAGCTGTGTGGTTTTGCCAGCTCGTTTTCATCCAGCATGATCTCTTCAACGGCTTCAAGGCTGCCCTTTTTCCGGGAGTAAATAGGATGTTCCTTACCTTTTTCGTAGCGGGCGATGTAAAAATAGCCGTTGTCTTTATAGGGCACCGATTCCTCATCCGGTTTGAGGCGGCTGATGATCTCCTGATAAAGCTTTTCCTCGAAAGGTTTAAGGTGAGCCATCACCTCATCCTTGTATGCATTTTCTGCCTTCAGGTATTGGATTACCTCTTCGTTTTCTCTTTCATTGAGCCAGTAATAGGGGTCTATGCGGGTGTCCTCATGAATGGTGAGCGTTTTGGCTTTTTTAGGCGCCCTGGGGGCCGTCAGCCGTTGGAGTTGATGCATAACAGGTCGTGATTTTCTGATAAAGTGAAATTCATACTGTCTAACAACAAAAGGGCTTCAAAGGCTTAAACGGGAACGAAAAAATCTCGTTCGGTTGAGCAACGGGTTTATCCAAATGTCCTGTATAAGCTCAGCCGAAAATGCTACATTTGCGCTGCCATGCGCCTTCGAACCTCATACCGGCAAATCTTATCCATCTCTGCCCCGATCATGTTGGGGAGCGCAGCGCAGAATGTTATTGCGCTGAGCGATTCTGTCTTTTTATATCACCTCAGCCAGGAAGACTTTGCTTCTATTGGTTTTGTCGGTGTGTTCTACCTGGTCATCGCGGCGATCGGCTATGGATTTTCCAGGGGAGGACAGATCATGATCGCCCGTAGGGCAGGGGAGGGGAACCTCCACGAAGTAGGGCGAACCTTCTATTCCATGGTTTACTTCGAGTTCGGGCTGGCCATCGTGATGTTCTTTTTTATGCAGTATGGCTGTTATTACTTTTTCAGCCTGATCGTCGACTCCCCGGTTGTCTTTTCCAAAAGCCTGGAATACCTGGAAACCAGGTCCTGGGGGATATTTTTTAGTTACACAGGAGTCGCGGTCATCGCACTGTATACCGGAGTGGCGCGTACCTCCTTCATCATTGTAGATACCGTAATCCTGGGAATTGTCAATATCGCATTGGATTATGGGCTGATCTTTGGCAAGTGGGGATTACCGGCTATGGGTATTGCCGGAGCGGGTTTGGCCAGCACCATTGCCGAGGTCGTGGCTTTCATTGTTTTTTTCATTTATATTTTCTTTGACCGTTTGGCCCGTTCGTATCATCTTTTCCGGCTACCTAAAATAGACCTGGAACTCATCCGCCAGCAGTACAGCCTGTCTATTCCCATTGTGGCGCAGGCGATCGTGGGGCTGGGCAGCTGGTTCGTTTTCTTTGGCATCGTGGAAAACCTGGGCGAGCACGAGCTGGCCATCACCAACCTGGTGCGCATGGTCTACTTGGTCCTTTCGATACCGACCTGGGGCTTTGCTTCCGGGGTCAACACCCTGGTAAGCAATTTCATCGGCCAGCAAAAGCGGCAGGCTGTGGTTCCCATCACCTGGAAAACGGCCAAGATCGCCTGGGTGGCCACCATGCTGATCACTCTTCCCGTTGTTTTCTTTCCGCACAAGATCCTCTATCCTTTACTCGGATCGGAAGATATGTCCCTTATTACAGACTCCCAACCCATTTTGTATGTGCTGGTTGGTATTCTAACCTTATTCTCTATCGGAAGTGTCTTCTTCAACGGACTGGCAGGCACCGGAGCTACTTATTACGGGCTAAAGATACAAACCTGGTGCGCTCTGGGCTACCTGGCCTACATTTATATCGAAGTGAATTATACCAACGGCGGTTTACCCTGGGCCTGGGCGGCCGAGATCTTCTATTGGGCTATAATGTTGGCGCTTACGCTTTGGTACCTGAGGTCAAAGGAGTGGCATGGGTTGAAGGTGTGAGGGGCGTTTGGACGTTGGAACGTTAGAAGGTTGGGACGTTTGTGACTTTGGATCAACTGACGTTGAAATCGGAATTCGGAAGTCGGTAAACCCAGCGAATAACGCCTGTTTCAGGGCCTATCCCGACTTCCAAATTCCTCCTAACCTCCAAACGTCCAAACGTCCAAACCTCCAAACCTCACCGTTCTACTCTTTCACAAATTTCACGGTACGGGATTTCCCGTCAGCCATTACACGCAAGAAGTATATACCTGCTGGCAATTGAGAAACATCCGTTTGTTCGACCTGCTTACCGGCGGGTAACCGGCCGAGGTATTGGGAAGAGATGGACGCTCCCAGCAGATTGACTACGGAGATCTGTACATCCGAGCTTTCCAGCAGGTTGAAAGAGGTAACCACCTGCCCGTTGGTTGGGTTTGGGAACAGGATCAGCTCCTCTACAACAGATGGCTCATTCGTTCCCGAAGTGATATCTCCCACCAGCTGGAAGAAGAATTCTCCTGGCAGGTCGGATGTCAATCTGGTAGTGACCCGGAGCAGTAAGTCAATCGGTTCTGACGGAAGCCCGGTTATGGTAGTAGTAACAAACGGCTCTGCCAGAGTAGTGAACAGGCAGGCTCCGGGGAAGCTCAGGGTATCGATCTGGTTGTCACAATCCAGGAAAAGGTCGGCGTAGAACTGAGCCCCTTCAGTAGAGGAATTCAGGCGCAACTCAATTTCGGTATTGCCCAGTGTATTGAAGGAATACCAAACATCCGCGAATTCTCCACCATTTTGGTTGGTAAGGCACTGCGGGTAAGAGAAGTTGCTGCTGGTAAACGTCCCGTTCACGGTGGTCCCTTCGAAGAATACCTCAAAGGCATCGGCTTCATCCCTGGTTATGATCCTGGCCATTTCCGGCTCTGCGCAATTGTCATTGACCGGTGGGACCGGCGGCTCGATCTCGATCAGGTTGAAGGTGCCCTGCCCCTGGTCACCACTGAATCCGCCCAGGCGGAGGATGTAGGTTTGCCCGGCCTCAACACCAAAATTGAGAGAGGAGGAAAAACCAGTGCAGCCCTGTCCGTCGTCGTTACAGGAATACAACTCTTCGGCTGTTGGCGGACAGGAAGGGTTGGGGCCGTAAACGACCAGGCGCGAATCGAAACTGATGGTGCTGCAGGTCGACCACTGAACAAAACCACTGGCAGTAGGCGTAAACGAATACCAGATGTCGGAGCCGGCCTGGGGGTCATTGAATCCAAAACATCCGTTCGGGTCGCCGGGGTGCTCCGGGCCATCGGTGGTGGCATCGATATTAGAGAACATGTAGTCCTCAACCAGGCCGATGGCGATGGCGCCTGAGCAGTTGTCGTTAGGCACTGCCGGCACGAACTCCGTGACCGTAAAAGAACCGGTCCCCTCTTCTCCAGGGCCTCCATCGCCATAGCCCCCTACCCGCAACAGATAAGTTTCGCCGGATACGACGTCGAAAAGAGCCTCTGAGGCAAAAGCAATATCGCATTCCGGGCTTGCTCCATCATCATTGCAGATGAGCAGGTCGGCGTCCATTGGAGGACAGGTGGTTCCTGGCAAATAAACAGCTATTTTAGAATCAAAGTCTGTCGTGCCGCAAAGGCTCCACAATGCCTGCCCAGTAAAATCAGCTGTATAGGTGAACCAGATATCGTTGAAAAGGGAATCAGGGGTGCTGCCGCTCGAAGCACAACCGGGATGAGCCGGCCCATCATCCGTGGCGTCAATGGTTGAAAAATCAACCACTTCGTCAGTGGTGACGGAAATAGCGTCTGCACAGTTGTCATTGGCTGGTTGAGCGTACAAGGCAATACAGGCCACAACGGCCCATAGGGTGAGTAAAGTTTTTTTCATACTAGTTTCGCATTTATTGGTAAAAATGATCGTTACCCCGCAAATATATTTCCTTTGGGGGGATATACAGGATTTATTTCTGTCGATTTGTCTTTTCAAATTGGAAATTCTGCATTTTTTGAATTTTATTTTACTCAGTTAAAGTTTTCTTTACAAAAAAAATAAAACAAAAAATAACTTATCAACTCCAGAAAAAACTGTGGATTCCCAATGAAAGAGGAGAGGAGGTTGTCAGCGGAGCCCTCCCGAACTTTGGAATAGATACAATTGGAATTTCAGGATGTCTAATGAAAAAGAAAGCTCAAAACTGGTTTTTTTTGAAGCGTTCGATATCCCGGCGTTCCCGTTTAGTGGGCCGCCCGGCGCCTTTTTCGCGTTGTTCGGCAGCGGCTTTGCCGATAAACCATGCTTTATACTTGTTCAGTTCTTCTTCGGGAGTGAGGTCTTCGTAACAGGTTTGGGCAATGGGAGCGCCAACTCGTTTTTGGATGAGTTCAACGACTTTGAACTGGAAGTTGAACCCATTCTTTCGAACTTCCAGCACGTCTCCGATCTGTATCTGCTGAGCGGCTTTCACCGGAACGCCTTCCAGCTTCACTTTACCTGACTTACAGGCATCAGTGGCAATCGTCCTCGATTTGAAGATCCGGACGCTCCACAACCATTTATCTACTCTTACCTTTTCGGGTTGGCTCATACGAATACATTTTGAATTGAATCATTTCGGTGCGCCCCCTTACTCCGTGGGCAACGGGGGATACTCCATATTCAGTTTCTCCAGTGCTTCAACAATAGTTTTTGCAACGATGTAGTTCCGGTACCACCGTTCGTCCACCGGGACAATCGTCCAGGGGATACTGCTATTATTGATAGCGTATTCGTAGTAACGCATGTAGTCTTGCCAATGTTCCCGTTCTTTCCAGTCACCAGGATTGTGTTTCCAGTTTTTGTCGCGTTCCTTGATCCTTTCCTTCAGTTCTTTTTCCTGCTGATCGTAGGAAATGTGGAGGTAGAACTTGAAGACGACGGTATGGTTATCGAATGCCAGCAGTTCTTCGAAGGCATTGATGGCATTCATGCGTTTATCGGCCCTCTCATCGCTTATCCATCCATGAACCCTTTGAATGAGGATATCTTCGTAGTGGGACCGGTTAAAGATCTGTATCATCCCCCTGCGCGGAACCTGTTTGTGTACTCTCCAGAGGAAATCGTGGGCAAATTCTTCATCGGTAGGTTTCTTGAAGCTGTATACCTGAATACCTTGAGCGTGACACTCTTTAAACACGTGTTTTACGGCTCCATCCTTTCCAGAAGCATCCATTCCCTGAAAGATCACAAGGGCCGCGTGTTTTTGCTGAGCGAACAGGAGCTTTTGCAATTCGCCCAGCCGTTCAGCGAGCTTTTCGGTTTCTTTTTTGATCTGATCTTCGTCCACATCGGGCGGGGGCGTCGTTGAAATTTCTGACAGCTTGATCATAGTGAAGATGGGTTTGCATAAGTTGATCAACAAATATGATGAAAAATGCGGAAGCAGAGAAAAGGTATTCCGGTTCAGCAGTTTTTTTTTCTCATTCGAGCTACTTTTTTTCTGGAAGGGTGGGGGTTCCTCTATTTTTAGCTGACAATCACCATTTTTTGGTAAAACTGGCTATAAACAAATGAGGACACCCGTACTGCTCCTTTCTCTTTTGCTATTGCTGCTGGCATCGGCAAAACTGAACGCTCAAACCTGTCAGGCCGCTTTTTCTTTCGGCGAAACCAGCCTGACCGTCGACTTCACAGATGGTTCTACTTCCGATCCGGGAGACCCCATTACCTCCTGGTTATGGGATTTTGAAGATGGTACAACCAGCAACCTGCAAAGCCCCACGCACACGTTTCCAACGGTTGACAAGTATGAAGTATGCCTGACGATCACAACGCAAAGTGGGTGTACCAGCCAGCTTTGTGCACGCATAGATATCTGTGTCCTGGAGGTGTCTGTCAGTTTAGACAGTTGCACTGCCGGAAACGGTATTCCCCTCGTGATCACGGTCAACGACCTGTTGAATACGGCCGAAGATGTCGATATTTCCATAGATGGGGTATTGCTTCCTGGTAGCCCTTTCCTCATCACCACCGCCCAACCGGTAACGGTACTGGATACCATCAGCGGTGATGGACTTAGCCATACCATTACCGTCCAATCAGGAGAGGTTGGTACCTGTAATACTTCCTATACTTTTCAGGCCCCCGATTGTGCATCGGATTGCTTCCTGTCTGGCCTCAGTGTTACTGTCGCAAATGGCGTCACCCACACCGTACAGGTCGGTGACAATTTTTTCTCTCCGCAGAACCTTACCATTACCGTCGGCGATGGCGTGGAATTTCAATGGGTGGGCGATGGCCATTCTACGACCTCCGATGCTACCACCGGGCCAGATAGCTGGAACTCCGGTGTGATCGGCTTTGGCTCGGTTTACACGGTCAACATCTCGAATCCCGGGGCCCATCGTTATTACTGTATTCCTCACGGTGGCCCGAACGGGCAGGGCATGTCCGGCATGATCGTTGCCAACTGTCCTCCTTCCGGGCAGTTTTCTTATCAGATATCCTTTAATACGACTGTTGACGGCCCTGCCGGTTACCGCATTATTCTGGACGGGGTTGAAGTTTCCGGCAGCCCTTTTGCCTATAATGGGGCCGGCCCTCAAAGCAACATGCTTAGTATCGCTGGAGATGGCGCACTGCATTCGATTGAAATACAGGACATAGCAGACCCTACTTGTATACTTTCCCGAACCTTTTCCGCCCCCGATTGCGGCGTGGCGCCGGGCTGCAGCATTTCGGTTGCAGCCAGCCTGGCCGGAGGGTGCAGCCCCACCAGCCAGGTTCCCGTGGAGTTGAGCGTAAATGCTGTCAACGGCGGCGCCTCCGGTTTTGATGTCTATGTAGATGGCAACCTGGTTTCCGGTGGGCCTTTTGCCTATAACCCGGCGGCTGCGGCCGTTGTAACAGTCGACGTTCCCGGTGACGGGCTAAGCCATACCCTGGAGGTAAGGGATATTGACACCCCTGGATGTAACAGTTCTGCAGCGATCATCACACCGGATTGCAGTATGCCCTGCCTGATTTCCAACCTATCCCTTTCTACCGGAAACAGTATCGTTCACACTGTCCTCGTAGAAGATTTTGCCTTCAACCCGAAACACCTTACCATTACCTCGGGAGATATCGTCCAATGGGAATGGGTGGGAAGTGTAGCCCATACCTCCACCTCTGATTTCACCTCCGGGCCGGATAGTTGGAATAGTGGCCTTCTGGGACAGGGAGCTACCTACCAGTCTCCGGTTTTATCCGCCGGTGTACATCCTTATTACTGTATTCCTCATGGGGCTCCAGGTGGAGTGGGCATGAGTGGTACGGTAACGGTAAAGGCCAATTGTACGGGAGGTATGGTGGCGGTAGCAGTGAGTTTTACGGAACAAAGCGGCGGGTTCAATGGATTTGAAGTGCTGGTAGACGGAACGCTTGCCGGAAGTTTTGCCTATGACGCCACGGGGAATAATACCATTTCGGTACTGGTTCCAGGCGATGGCCAGAGCCATGCCATTCTGGTGCGGGACGCCGATAACCCGGATTGTGTAAATGAAGCCACCCTTATCACTCCGGACTGCAATGCGTCAACTTGCCAACTGGGCCTCAGCGCGCAGGAGGTTGGCGGCTGTAACGCCAGTAATGAAGTACCGGTACAATTAACCATAACCGACACAGGAGGAGGCATCTCGGGTTTTGAAGTGCTGCTGGACGGGCTGGTTGCCGGTAGTTATACCTACAGCGGCTCCGGAACCACGGCAGTGAACGTAAACGTTGCCGGAGATGGACAGATGCACAATTTAGAAGTACGAGATATTGAGGATACTACCTGCACTGCTGCCACTTCCCTGACAACGGCTAATTGTGCACTGGGTTGTTCGATCAACGGGCTGGAACTCGCCACTGCCGCTTCGGGGTCTCCAATTACACATCTTGTCGAGGTCCGGGATTTTGAATTCGTGCCCGCATTGTTAGAGGCCGCAGTAGGAGACATTGTCCGCTTTGAGTGGACAGGCGTTATTGCACATACTTCTACCTCCGATGCTACCGCCGGCCCGGATAGTTGGAACAGCGGCCTGCTCGGACAGGGAGGCCTGTTCGAGGTAGTAATTACAACAGAAGGGGAGCATCCCTATTACTGCATCCCCCACGGTGGCCCTGGTGGAGTGGGCATGGCCGGTATGATCATTGCTTCACCACCCTGTAACAGCGGTAACGTTGCCGTAAATGTCAGTTTCAATGCTGTGGGAGGCAGTCCTGGCGGCTTTAATCTGGTGGCTGATGGAGAACCTCTTCCCGGCAACCCCTTTGCTTATTCGCCAACCGGATCCAATGCGGTGACGGTTAATCTGCCTGGAGATGGACAGCAACATATTTTACTGGTGCAGGATTCCGGGGATTCCGGTTGCAATGCCGGGCAGAGCATTCTGCTTCCCGATTGCGGGCAGAGGCCCCCCTGTTCCATCAGCCTGGGAGCAACCATTGCGAGTGATTGTAACGAAGCAAATGAAATTACAGCACAGTTAACCGTAATGGCAGAAGGTGCAGGTGGAAACGGTTTCCTCGTCCTTATCGACGGCAACTTGGTGCAAACGCTGCCTTTTGCCTACGACCCATCAGGTACCACCACTCTGGATATCCCGATAACGGGTACTGGAGAGGAACGCCTGATCGAAGTCCAGGATGTTGACAGTACGAGTTGTTCGGCTGCCTTTGCGGTCAATACGCCCCTTTGCGGGCCCGTTTGCGAGATCCAGGATCTTACAGTGGGCAGTGGGCGGCCAGGCAAACACCTGGTTGAGGTGCTGGATTTTGAGTTTTCTCCGGCTTACCTCGAAACCGTCGTCGGCGACACTATCGAGTTCGTCTGGAAAGGAGCCATTGCACATACTTCTACCTCCGATGCCACTTCAGGCCCCAATAGCTGGAACAGTGGTTTGCTGGGGTTTGGAGGGCGCTATCAGGTCGTCATTTCCGAGGCGGGCCTGCATCCTTATTACTGTATTCCCCACGGAGGGCCGGGCGGTATAGGTATGTCCGGGGTTATAGATGCAGTAGAACCCTGTGACAACGGCAATGCCCTGGTTGTAGTGGCCTTTTCCACTACAAATGGAAGCAATAACGGATATAACCTGTTTCTCGATGGCGAGTACCTGGCGGGCCCCATAGCTTACAATAATGAAGTCGGGTACAATTCTACTCTGGCGGCCATCCCCGGTGATAGCGCTCAGCATGTAATAACCGTACAGGACGTGGACGTCAGTTATTGCGCAGCCAGTACGACTTTTAATGCTCCGAAGTGTGAAGTGTTGTGTGAAATCGCGAACCTGGCTGCCGTCACCGGGCCCGAGGTTATCCATACGGTTCACGTTGAAGACTTTCAGTTCAATCCAAAGGAAATCGATGTAAGAGTAGGGGAACGTGTTCATTTTGTTTGGACGGGGCAGATACCCCACACCACAACCTCTGATGCCATTACAGGGCCGGATAGTTGGAACAGCGGCCTAATGGGGCAAGGAGGCAGCTACGAACTGATTATCACTAATCCGGGCCTGCATCCTTATTACTGTATCCCCCACGGAGGCCCTGGTGGGATCGGAATGTCCGGGCTCATTCGCGCTGCTCCGGCTTGTGAGAATGATTCTGTTACCATTGCCGTTTCTTTTGACATCAGCAGCGGCAGCAACATGGGGTTCAACCTGTTTGTAGATGGGCAGGAGGCTCCCGACAGCCCCTTCGGCTATGGACAGCCTACCGGTTACAACCAGGAATTCATAACAATACCTGGAGATGGCGCCATCCACCTCATCACGGTACAAGACCTGGAAACCGAATTTTGTGCAGCAACTGCCCAGGTAGTTGTTCCGGATTGTTCCGCCGGTTGTGCCATAAATGGATTGTCGGTTTCTTTCCCTGTGTCGGGACGCCACCTGATAGAAGTTCTGGATTTTGCATTCGAACCCCGGGAATTAACGGTCACCGCCGGAGATACCGTCGAATTTTTCTGGACGGGCGCTATTCCGCATACCACTACTTCCGATGCCACCAGCGGCATTGATACCTGGGATAGCGGTTTGTTGGGGCAAGGCGCCAATTTTGAAGTCGTTATTCATGATCCCGGCCTTCATCCCTTTTATTGTATTCCACATGGAGCTCCGGGTGGCGTCGGTATGGCGGGGCTCATTACAGCCCTACCGGCCTGCGAGGGAGATTCCGTATTGGCGAGTATTGCTTTCCCGGCAATGGGTGAAGGTAGCGCATTCCAGCTGCTGCTTGACGGAGAAGAGATCGGGCGCTATCCCTATCAGCCTGGTGGCGCAAATAACCTTGAAGTACTCCTCTACGGCGATGGGCAGATACACGAAATAAGTGTTCGGGATGAGAACGATCCAAATTGTGGGGATACACTTTCTATTGAAGTTCCGTTGTGTACGGAACCCTGTTTGCTTCAGGGGACGGTAAT
This sequence comes from Lewinellaceae bacterium, assembly GCA_020636405.1. GTDB lineage: Bacteria > Bacteroidota > Bacteroidia > Chitinophagales > Saprospiraceae > JACJXW01. The sequence continues at coordinate 3,690,676 of JACJXW010000004.1, forward strand.
ACAGGCTGGCGCCTGTGATGATAATATGGAGGTGCCTTTTGAACTCACCATTTCCGCGCATAACGCCGAGAGCGAAGGGTTTCAGATCCTGATTGACGGGGCAGTCTATCCCGGTGGGCCATTTCCATACAATCCCAATGGCCTGACTGTAGCCGCTATTAGCCTCCCAGGAGACGGCGCCGTGCACCAATTGCGGGTTGAAGAAGCAGGTAACCCTGATTGTTCCTTATCCTTTGAACTGATACTGCCCAATTGCCTGGAACCTTGTGCAGGCCTTATCCCGGCCTTCCGCACGGAAGTAGGCGGGCAGGGGAACCTGCTGGTGCAGTTCACCGATCAAACAGCCGGAACGGTTCACCAGTGGCTTTGGGGTTTCGGAGATGGAGCAACCTCAAATGTCCAGAACCCATTTCATACGTATGATCAGCCTGGCACCTATACGGTTTGCCTGCTCGTTCAGGATACCCTTTTGGGGTGTAATCAAGTGTCTTGTCAACAGTTGCAGGTTGGTGTTACCGGAACAAAAGAAGTACGTAACAAGATCTTACCTCTTGCCATTTTCCCCAACCCTGCCGGCAAAAATAGCCGCCAGTGGAAGGTAGCTGGCATTGTCTCTTCCGATTATTCCAGCCTTATCCATTACGTAGCTTATGACACCAGAGGGGAAAGAGTGGCAGAGGGATGGGCCCGGGGCAAGGAAATAATGGAAATACCGCTTGATGCTCCCCTGCCAACAGGGGTATATATTATTGAGCTACACGCTCCGACGAGAAGCTATGCCGGAAAAATAGTTGTGCAGTAACTGCCAGAATCACTGGTTCGGGGCCGGTTTTTTCCCATTGAGCAACTCTTAATTGGATGCGCTGGAACAGTAGGTTAATTTTACTTTCATCAACTTACTGTTGGCTCATGAAGAGGATACTTTACATAACAGTTGCCTTGATTCTTGGCGTGATAGCCGGTATCCGATTTGGAAATACCGGCCATCCTCAGGATGATTCCCCTTTAGTCAGTTTTACCAACTGTAGCGCGGAGGGAGCGGAACAATTTTTCACCTGTGGGATGCACCAGCAAGTTCGGCTAGGACAACCCGGACGATGCCCGGCATGTGGGATGCGTTTGGTGGAAAACCGGCTCCTTCCGCACCAAAACCCCGATCTGGTCAGCCTTTCAAATGGAGAGCTGTTACTGGCAAATGTACGCACACAAAAGGCCGTCCCGACGATAGCGGCAAGAAGTAAGATCCTCCTGAACGGCAGGGTTGTTCCAGATGAAAGCCGGGTATTCGAACAGGTATCCTACCTTCCCGGCCGAATCGAAAAGTTGTATGTGGACAAGGCCGGAATGTTCATCCGAAAGGGCCAGCCTATCGCTTCGGTCTATTCCAAAGAACTCGTTTCAGTAATAGAAGCTTTCGCTTTCAACCAGAACACAGAATCGATCATCCGTGCGGCCCGCAATAACCTCGCAAGCTGGAATCTGGATGTATCTGTACTGCGGCAATTTGACTTAAAAGGGGATTACCGCCGGCCAGTGGATATTTATGCGGATTTCAGTGGAACGGTCCTGAGAAAAAAAGTAAGTGAAGGGGCGGCCCTGGCTAACCTGCATATGGGGCAACCCACAGTCCTGTATGAAGTGGCGGACCTAAGCAGGGTATGGGTTGTCCTGGATGCCTATGAAGAAGACCTTCCCTGGATAAAAGAAGGCCTACCGGCGGAATTTACTACAGCTGCCCATCCTGGAAAGTGTTTTAGGGCGGTGGTGAATTTTATCGCCCCGTCCGTCGACCCAATATCCCGAACCATAGCTATCCGCCTGGACGTGGACAACAAGGAGGGGCTGTTGAAACCGGATATGTTTGTAAATGCCTGTATTATGGGCAGTCCTAAAGAGGCGGAAAGCGGTAATGAAGTGGTGATCCCGAAAACGGCAGTTCTCTGGACAGGCCTGCGCTCAGTTGTCTACGTTCGCGACCCTGCGTATGACGTTCCTGCATTTCGTTGCCGGGAGGTTGTGCTTTCGGACAGCCCGGCAGGTGAACACTACCTGATCATGGAAGGGCTGGAGGCAGGAGAGGAAATAGTAATAAACGGAGCCCTGGCACTAGATGCCGAAGCTCAGTTATCCGGAAAAAGAAGTATGATGAACCTGAAGCCGCAACCAATGGCAGGTTCGTTTGCAGGAAGAAAAGTATATAAGGAAAAAAACAAGTAGATGCGCTTTAGTAGGTAAGCGTTTTTGGAAGGCCGGGAATCTTTTTTCCCGGCCTTCACTTTTCGGCAAATGGTTGGTTTCTTATTGTCCGTTAACAGGTTGCAGATTTTCCTTTTGCACTGGTTCTTCTACCTGTTGCGCATCTACACTTGCGATAGCCGTCATGTTGATGATCATATTCACCTCTACGCCGCGGGCCAGTAAATGGATCGGCTTTTTCAATCCGATCAGGATCGGCCCGATGTAGTGGGCTTTGATCAGCTTGCGCACCAGTTTCAGGCTGGCGTTGCCGGCGTCCAGATTGGGGAAGATCAACAGGTTGGGCCGTTTGGAAATATTGGCGAAGGGGAAGTTCTCCTTCAGGAAATTGAGGTCCAAAGCAGCATCGGCCTGCATGGGCCCATCGATCATCAGGGAAGGCCTTTGCTGGCGGGCCAGTTCAACGGCCTTGGCTACTTTTTCGGATTCTGGCACGAGCACGGAGCCGAAGTTGGAGAAGGATAACATGGCAATGCTGGGCTCCAACTGCAGCCGTTCCAACTGGTCGGCGGCCATGAGGGCGATCTCCGCCAGGTCCTCGGCAGTGGGGTTAACATTTACAGCGCAGTCTGCGAAGAAATACAACCGGTGGTTGTGCTCCAGCATGTACATACCGGCAATCAACCTTCCCCCCTCTCTCGGGCCGATCACCTGGGCTGCAGGGGTCAATACCTCGGGATAGCTGACCCCGATTCCAGCTACCATCCCGTCTGCATGCCCCTGTTGGACCATCATGGCGCCAAAGTAGAAATAATCACGCATGGCAAGGCTGGCACGAGACAACGTAACGCCCTTGCGCTGGGACTGCTTATAATAAGCATCAGTATACTGATCGCGGTACGGCCACCTTTTGGGTTCAATGATCTCGATGCCTTCCGGGTCGTGGTTGAGCTCTTCGAACAAAGCGAGCACCTCGTCCTTGCTCTTTGCCAGGAGAATGGGCTGGGCGATTCCCTCTCGTACGATCTCGCTGGCCGCCCAAATGATCTTCGGATCGTTGCCTTCCGGGAAAACGATCCTCTTGGGTGCCTTGCGCGCCTGTATGTAGATCTTGCGCATCACATCCCTTGACCAATCGATCTTATCCCGAAGTTGCTCGCGGTACACTTCCATGTCAATCGGGTTGCGGGCGACGCCGGACTGGACTGCGGCCTCGGCGACTGCCGAAGCGGTCCATACCAGAACCCGGGAGTCAAAAGGTTTGGGAATGATGTAATCCGGCCCGAATTTGAGGTTGGGGTCCCCGTAGGCCCGCTTAACGGCCTCCGGTACTTCTTCCTTTGCCAGGTTGGCAAGAGAATAGGCAGCTGCCAGTTTCATCTCCTCGTTGATGGCAGTAGCTTCTACATCCAATGCACCTCTGAAGATAAAGGGGAAACCCAGGACGTTGTTCACCTGGTTGGGATAATCGCTGCGCCCGGTAGCTACTATGGCATCCGGGCAGGCTTCCCGGGCGTCCGGGAATGTTATTTCCGGGTCTGGATTGGCCATTGCGAAAATGATGGGCTTAGGCGCCATGGAGGCAGCCATTTCTTTGGTAAGTAGCCCTTTTAAGGATAGGCCGCAGAAGATATCTGCGCCGCGGACAGCGTCCGCAAGAGTACGAGCCTCCGTTTCCCGGAAGAATGCGTCTTTGTAATGGTTATCGCCTTCATCCCCCCGGCCTTTCCAGAGTACCCCCCGGCTATCGGTCATCAGGATATTCTCCGGTTTGATGCCCAGCCTGATATAGAAATTGGCACAGGCGATCCCCGCCGCTCCTGCACCAGAAAACACGGCCTTCACTTTATCAATATCTTTTTCCACTAGCTCAAGGGCATTCATCAGTGCCGCTCCGGAAATGATGGCGGTACCGTGCTGGTCATCGTGAAAAACAGGGATATCGAGACGCTTCTTGAGTTCTTCTTCTATGCGAAAACACTCCGGGGCTTTAATGTCTTCCAGGTTGATCCCGCCGAAGGTAGGAGACAGATACTGCACCGTTTTGATGATCTCTTCCGGGTCTTCCGTATCCAGTTCTATATCGAATACATCGATATCGGCAAAACGCTTGAACAACACTCCTTTTCCTTCCATTACCGGCTTTCCGGCCAAGGCGCCGATATTGCCCAGGCCAAGGACCGCCGTACCATTGGAAATTACCGCTACCAGATTGCCTTTAGCGGTATATAAACGCGCCTTGGCCGGGTCGGCTTGAATAGCCCGGCAGGGTTCAGCGACACCGGGCGTATAAGCCAGAGAGAGGTCATTTTGCGTGACACAGGGTTTGGTGGACACTACCTCAATCTTGCCCCGGCGGTCCCTTTCGTGATATTGAAGGGCCGCCTTGTTGAGAGCTTCCATTTTTTTATCTGATTTCATAAGGAAGAGCTTGGTTTTAAGCAATATTATTTAGTAGTGCAAAGTTTCCATACGAGGTGATACGAAACAAGGACAAAAGTCACCTCCCTGCAAATACCAAGAAGATGCCCATTCAGCAGGCGAAAATTCCCGTTCGGCAAATCAAAATTGCCCGCTAAGCCTTTACCACTTACTTTTGACCACATAATTGATGAAGGTTTATGGAGATTAGAAAGCATTGGTTGCCACTATTGATATTCGGAGGGGGTTTAATGTTGAGCATTTTTTCCTGCCAGCACGAGCCCATTACTATTGAAGGCGGCGATAACAACCCCATCGACACTACTGGCAATAACCCTATCGATACCACAGGCAATAACCCGACAGATACTACCATGCATGGTACTCCCTGCGACCCGGATGTGGTATACTTTGAATTGGAAGTATTGCCTATTCTCCGCTCCAATTGTGCGAAGAGCGGCTGCCACGACGAGAATTCCGCCCAAAACGGTGTAATCCTGGTTTCTTACGAATCCGTAATGGCCACCGCTGAGATCACCCCCTTTAACCTGGGCGACAGCGAACTCTATGATGTCATTACTGAAACGGACCCCGACAAACGCATGCCCCAAACGCCGAACCCGGCACTGACTTCTGCACAGATCAATCTCATTGCAGCCTGGATACTACAGGGTGCGAAGAATGAGGTATGCGACCCGGGAGCCGGCGAATGCAATACGGAAAATGTCAGTTACTCTGCAGACATCAGGCCCATTTTGGATGCCAACTGCCTGGGGTGCCACCAAGGAGCTACGCCATACGGAGGCTTTTCATTGGAAACCTACAATGATGTAGTGGCCAAGGTGAATAGCGGGCGCTTTTACGGCGCGGTTGCATGGGAACAAGGTTTCGTTCCAATGCCCTTCGGCGCCAGCATGCCGCTGCCCGACTGTAGCCTTGACAAGATCAAGGCCTGGATTGACGCCGGCACTCCAAACAATTGAAAAAAAAGAACAAGAGAACAAGACCCAACGACGCATACCTACATTAGCTTATGAAAAAGACAATTTGTGTATTAGCAATCTCATTCGCATTGGGAGCATCCGGTTGTTATTATGACGTTGAAGAAGAGCTCTACCCGGAGATCGAATGTGATACTCAAAACGCGACGTTTTCCGGCGCAGTCCAGCCTGTTCTTTCCCAGAATTGCCTCGTTTGCCACAGCGCTGCCGTCAACACGGCGGGAATAACACTGGAAGGATACAACAACCTGAAAGTACATGTCGACAGTGGCAGGTTCCTGGGTGCCATCAAACACCAGGCAGGCTTTTCTCCGATGCCCCAGGGTGGGCCTCAACTTCCTGAATGTGATATACTCAAAATTGAACAGTGGATCTCCGATGGGGCACCCAATAACTGACCACTCAGATTAAAAAATTAAAACAAGGCTGTTATGAAAAAATTATTAGGGATTGGCCTCCTGTTGGCCCTGGTCGGCCTGGGAACGGGTTACTTCATTTACAATAAGCCCCATCAAAATATGGATAAGGCTAAATCAGACCTGGCCCTCGATGCCAAAGCCCTTTTTACCGCTTTCGAAACCGATGAATCCGGGGCCAACGAGAAATACCTGGATAAGGTCATTGAGGTAACCGGCACAGTCAAAGAAATGAGCACTGACGATACAGGCAACATCAGCATAACCCTGGAAACCGGGAGTGACATGTTCGGCGTCATTTGTCAGATGGACAACCTCACCGAACACGAAAAAACGGACTTCCAACCCGGCGAGAAAGTAACGCTCAAAGGCATTTGTACCGGCATGCTTATGGATGTTGTGCTGGTCCGCTGTGTAGTAGTTTAATTCTTTACCGATAACTTCTTTTACTCAATAGAATTTTAAATCAGAATTGATATGTCCATACAGAAAAAAGCAATATTCATCATTTTTGCCGCCCTCATTATGGGCTCTTCGCTGAATGCCCAGAAATATTTTACCCGGGAAGGGAAAGTTTCCTTTTTCTCCGACGCCCCGATGGAAAAGATCGAAGCGCGCAACAGTAAAGCTACCGTCGTGGTGGACGCCGAGACCGGTAAGATGGAGTTTGCTGTACTGATCAAGGCGTTCCAGTTTGAAAAGGCCCTGATGCAGGAACACTTCAATGAGAATTACATGGAGAGCAACCAATATCCGAAGGCCCTGTTCAAGGGAGCCGTCACCAACATGGATGCCATCAACCTGGGAAAAGACGGCGAATACTCTGCCAAGGTGAAAGGTGAACTGACCATTCACGGTGTAACTAATGAGATAGAAACCACTGGGAAGTTCAGCGTTAAGGGTGGAAATATCGTTGCCACTTCCAGCTTCACTGTCCTGGTGGCTGATTATAAGATCGAGATTCCCGCTGTAGTTCGAGACAATATCGCCAAGGAAGTCCGTATAGATATAGAAGCTGCCCTGCAGGAGCTGAAAAAAGGCTCATAGAGGGAGAGCAGCTACTGGCTCAGGATGGTGTGTGCCCTGCGCGAAAGCTGGTGGCACCCCATTCGTTTTCAGATATAAGCCAAACGACAGAAAAATGAAAAGAACACTCCTTATTCTCTGGGTCACAGTGGTAACCTTCAGCCTGAAGGCGCAAGATGACAACCTGCTATCTCTCTTGGGCGAAGAAGAAAAAACGACCAATTTTACGACCGCCAGCTTTAAGACCAACCGGGTGGTTAATCTGCATTCTTTGGAAAGCACTGCTGCAGGCGTGCTGGACCTCAAGATCTCCCACCGCTTCGGGACGCTGAACCGGGGAACGTACGAACTCTTCGGCCTCGACAATGCCACCATACGGATCGGAGCGGATTTTGGCGTCACCAGCCGGATGACCGTCGGCTTTGGCCGCAGCAGCTTTCAAAAAACCTATGATGGCTTTTTCAAATACAAATTCCTGAGGCAAAGCACAGGCAAACGCAACATGCCCATCACTGCCGCTCTTTTTGCCAGTACAGCGGTTCAGACCCTGAAGTGGCAAAACCCCGACAGGGAAAACTACTTCAGTTCCCGACTGTATTACACTTATCAGTTAATGCTGGGGCGAAAGTTCAGCGAAGGGCTGACCCTTCAGCTTTCGCCCACACTGGTCCACCGAAATCTGGTAGAGACCTCGGCTGAAAGCAATGATGTTATGGCACTTGGGGCAGCAGGGCGGATTAAACTGACCAAACGCATCACCCTGAATGCAGAATACATCTATGTGCTTCCGGATCAACTTGCTCCGGGCTTTCGCAATTCCTTCTCTCTGGGTTTTGACATCGAGACGGGTGGGCACGTCTTCCAGCTTCATTTCACCAATTCTACCTCTATGATCGAAAAGGGCTTTATCACGGAAACAACAGAAGACTGGCTGGACGGTGGGATACACTTCGGGTTCAATATTTCCCGGGTATTTACGGTTATCAGGCCAAAAATAGAACCTTAGGCTGAAGGCACCCTGATGTAGAAAACGAAAGAAAAATCATAAGGGTTGGCCTTGTCTTTACTATGGTTTTCCCTTTTGTATTCTTTCCATATCCGGGGGTCAACATCCGGGAAAAAAGCATCTCCATCCTCGACCTCGGTATGTACTTCGGTAATGATGAGTTTGTCGGCAACTGAAAGCGCTTGCCGGTAGATCTCTCCGCCGCCCAATATGCAAAGCCGCCCGGCTCCGTCTGCCTCGGCTACGGCGATGCCTTCCTCGACAGAATGGGCGACCTTGCCTTCTTTAACCCGATAATCTTTCTGGCGGGTCACAATTACGAAGGATTTATTGCGAAAAATCTCTTCTCCTTGGGCTGATTCAAAGGACTTTCGTCCGCTGAGCAGATAGCAGCCCTGAATCTGCCGGGCAAAAAAGTCCAGATCGGCCGGCATGTGCCAGGGCAGACCTCCATCCTTACCGATCACATTGTTGTCGGATTTGGCGGCGATGATCACTTTTTCCATATTTTCGAAAGATAGGGATTCTTTAAAGAAACCTGCCCCTTCTAAAGGAGCAGGCGCCACTATCACTTGTCCCCAGGAAGGCGTTCCCCCCTAGTATTTCACTTGATCATTATTTTTGCCGGCCTTTGTTCCCTGCCATCTGAGAGGGTAATGATGTATGTACCGGAAGGAAGCCCCGACAAATCCAGAATAACCTTCCGCGCCCCGGCTTCCAAAGGAGATAATTGCCGCTCTAAAGCAATGCGCCCGTTGGTATCCTGGACGGTAGCCGTCAGATTGGCCCCCTCGGTAAGGGTAAAGGACAAGGTTACTTCATCATTAGCCGGGTTGGGATATACCGATAGCTCCGACAAGCGGGATACAGGTGCGACAGTGGGATAGGAGGAAATTTCTTCCGGCATGTAGTGGACTTCAAAGAGGGTCGTTTGTGCCCAGCTCTGGGTACCGTTATTGATGAAAAAGATATTGGGTTGGGTACTAGCGATACCCCCAACCAGATATCCGATCAGCGTACTGCCTTCCGGCAGCGCATTCAGGCTTATGATGCCCGGAGCATAAAGCGGCACATCCGGATGGATAATAAACTCGGAACTGGCGCCCAGCAGGGTCGGTAATGCCCCGATCTTTTGTTCTACCATTACACCGTCACCAGAACGGGTTACTCTTCCAATGGTGGAAACGAAGGGAACGTTATCGTCCCTGGTCAGGCCGCCGTTTTCATCCAGGAAATACTGGCTGATTCCGCCGAAAAAGACACTGTGCATTTTGTTCCCTTCTGCGTCATAGAGTGCAGCGGTGCCACAATGGTAATGGTTGAGATACTGCTGAAAGTCATTATTGACGGTATATCCGGAAGGGCTGACGTCTACGGAATTAAGGAATGGAAGGTCCTGGCTATGCTGAAAGACACCGGAAAATGCAGTGATCCCCAGAGTGCCGTCCGGGAAAACCTGGGGCAGCACATTATAGTCCCTCCGGTGCAGGTTCATTTCATCGGTAATGGCTTCTTTATCCACAATGGTGAGGGAAACACCATCGTCAATAATCCTGAATTTGCGTACCTGGTTGGTGTATTCCTGTATAAAAGAGGGCCCGTTGTGGGGATTATACCTGCCGGTAAATCGTTGTCCGCCCACCAGATAATAAGTATCGCCGATCTTTTCGAGGTAGCCACCAGTGACGGCAAAGTAATCGTCAGTGAGTTGCCGGAAATAGGGGCCGATATCCCCTCCTTCGCGTATCGCTTCAATTAAAGGCTCTACCTCAATGGCTATCAGTTGATTATAGGTGATGTGATCGGCTGCTGTTGGGCTGTAACCATACCCTCCGGTAAGGTACAGGAATGCCCCTTCCTGGTAGAATTGCATATTGGTAGATTGCAGTTGCTCCTGGAGCGGAACCGGTAGTTGATCCAGGGAAGCAACCCACCGTTCCCTCGTTTCCGGGTTGATCACTTGCAAGGAAGTGTTATTCCCCGTGGGGGCAAAAGAAGCGAAGGGTTGCCGCTGGTGCAGACCGTCTGTCCGCCCGCCAACAAGCAGGACGTACGGGCCATGTTGCCCGGATGCAAAGGATTGTATCCCTGTAAAACCATTAATGGTGAAAGGCTGAAGCTGGAGCCGGAAGTCCTGCTGAGCCTCCAAGGCAGTAATAGCCAGCCAGGAAATAAGAAGCAGAAATAAGCGATAAGGGTTCATGCTGTTGATTTGTTTTTGTCCAACAGCAAGTTTATGCAGAGGCAGGGAACCTTTTGGTGATATTCCGCACTTTCATTCAATTACAAACCCTTTTTTCTTTGCCTGTGCCCGGAGTGCTGCAAGTACGGAGTCTTCCAGGCTGTTCGAGGTATTCTCAGGCATTTTTGCCTTCTCTGCTTCAATGTAGGCCCGGCGAGCCTCGCCCAACTTTTGAATTTCCCGTTGAGCCTCCTCTCTTTCCTGAGCCAACTGTTGAATTTCTGCCTCCAGTTCCGCCTTTGATAAGTGTTTCAATGAATCTGGCAGGTTTTCTTTTTGTTCAGACAATATTTTCTTATCCTTTTTATAAGCATCCACCAAATCCCATTTATCATTCTTATAACTGGATGAGCTTTTAAAAATGGCCCGGTCAGCTACATTAGCCTGGCTATATTTCAGAGCGTTCTGGTCCTGTACGGCCTGATTGGCTTTAAACTGCTGGCCCTGGGTGCCGTAGGCCAGATAAGTAGCATTCAGCCGTAGGTTGAGTTGGGTGATCTGGCTGTCGTAAGGAGTCTCTATATATGTCGTAACGGCATTGTGGTCGATATTGGAGTACGACCCTTTACCCAGTATCGCGCCACTCTGCCAGTGCCCGCTGATGACTTCCTCATAGTTGCCGCAAAAGATAGTATTAATGATGACGTCCTTTTCTTTTGCCCAGGCACAGGCCTCTGTGTAGGGTTTAGGGCCCTGGGTGAAGGGCTCGTTGCCTGCGATGTATATCAGGCGCAAGGCACTGGGAGCAGCATTCCATTTCAATTGTTCCAATGCAGTATGGATCACCTGTCCGCAATACTCGTCTCCTCCATTCGTCGTGAGGGAGAACAGTTTTTCCGATATGAGGTCCATATCACTGGTAAATGCCTGTACCTGGCGGATGTAGCCATCGGTTGCGGAAAGGCCGGTATTGCCGTATTCATAGAGCGCGATCTGAAGATCGGGGGTTTCTCCATCTTTTTTTGCTCGGGCCAATTCATTGAGGATCTTCCACAGCTGGGATTTCGCCTGTTCGATAAGCCCATCCATAGAGTTGCTGGTATCCAGCAGTAATGCGGCTTGTATGGTGTTGGCATTCGGATTCGGAGATTCAGTGGCAGCCTTAACCGCGCTGGAAGCCAGGATAGGCGCCCATTTATGGAAGAGGCCTACTGTTGCAAAGAGGTGGGCGGCTCCGGCGAAAAGAAGAGCGGACACAAGGATGAGTGTTTTCAGCGTGGTGTTTTTGAATTTCATGATTTTGAGTTTTAAATCGTTCTTGATTTTCTAAAGGTCAGCGGAAAATAGGGTAAAAAAAAGCTGCACTTTGGCAACAGGCTGCCTTGGTCCGGGAGGATGCCCTTTTACTTTGGGAAGCACCCCATTTGGCTCTTTTTTCGGGAAAGGCAATTCATAGAAGTATCCTATCTTTGGAAGCAATGAAATATCACCATTGTATATTACTGCTGTTATTGCTGTTGCCGGCCCTAGGGACAAAGGCCCAACCGGTACAAGATATCCGATATTGGCAGCCTGATGACCCCCGGCTGGAAAAGGCGCGAATGCTGAGCAATACGAAACCCGAGGAGGCCATCCGGATGGTGGAAAGCATACTTCAGGAAAAGAAAAAGGGGCAAAGCCAGCGCACCGAGGCAGAAGCCTATCTGCTGTTGGGTGACATTTACGAACAGATCGGTCAGACCGCGCTTGCCCAGCAACGCTACCAGCAGGCACTTTATGCCCTGCGTCGGGAAAAGGGGCAGGCGTTGAGGCCGGTGTTGCTCTACCGCCTGGGCTCCACAGAATTGAAGCAGGGCCTGTTTGCAGATGCACGGACGCACTTCAAAGAATGCCTTGAAAACACAAATGACGAACACCTTGCCGCCCGTTGCCGGGAAGGGCTGGCGGACCTTGAAATTGCCCGGGGGAACATTCCGGAAGGAACCCTGCTCTACGATTCCCTGTACGCCTTTTTCAACCAGGAACAGGATAGCATTGGCGTAGCCCGCGTGGATGCAAAAAAAGCAAAGCTTTTTGTTGCCCAACAGGACCTTCCCCGTGCCAGAGCGTCTTACAATAACTCCCTGAATTACGTCCAGCAAAAACAACTCAACTATGAAGATTACGCTCCCATCGAACAGGCCAACCGGGCTATTATCCAATCTTCGGAAAGCGAACAGGAAAAGATCGACCTGAGCCTCAATACTGTTAAAAGCCAACAGAATTTCGGCTTGCCTCCGGAAGCCCGGATAGGAGAACAGTTGCAACTGGCCGAACTTTACTTCAATAAGGGAGAATTGGCCGAAGCGGAGAAATACGTCAAAGCATCCCGAAACCTGATCAAGGAAGATATCAATCCGACTGCCAGCGCTGAAGTCTATAAAAAGAGTTCGGAACTCAACCTGAAGAAAGGCGCTTTCGAAGCAGCACTGGAGGATTATCAGCAATACATAACGGAAAATGAAAAAGTATTGCAGCAAAAACAAGAAGAACTGGACCAACAGATTGCGATCCTCAAGGAACAGGGGCGGATCGACGTGCTGGTAAAAGACCTCGATATCGAAGAAAAAGAACAGGCTCTCCTGCAGAGCCAGGTGCGCAATCAGCGCCTGATCATCATTTTCCTCTGCCTTTTGCTGCTCGGAGCGGCGGTTTCTCTTTATTTTATCGCAAAAAATGTACGCCGGCGCAGGCAGGCCAATCAGTTGTTACTGCTCAAGTCGCTGCGTACCCAGATGAACCCCCACTTCATCTTCAATGCCCTGAACAGCGTCAACAATTTCATTTCCCGCAGCGATGAACGAGCGGCGAACAAATTCCTGGCCGACTTTGCCCGCCTGATGCGTATGGTGCTCGACCACAGCCAGAAAGATTTCATCTCCTTCGAGGAAGAAGTGGGCCTGCTCGAACTCTACCTCAAACTGGAACACTTCCGCTTTCGCGATAAATTTGACTACACCTTCGAGAAAAGCCCGGCGATCGATTATGCTGCGATCGAGGTGCCCCCCATGCTGTTACAGCCTTTTGTGGAAAACGCTATCTGGCACGGGCTGAGGTATAAGGAGCGTAAAGGCAGGTTAGTGGTATCCATTCAAAAAGAGGACGGGCTGGCAAGGATACAGGTCAGCGATGATGGCATCGGAAGGAAGCGCTCTCTGGCCATCAAAACCAACCAACAGTCCCAATATAAGAGCACCGGTTTACAAAACGTCAGCCGGCGCATTGCCCTTATCAATCGGGCCTATCATAAACAATACGCCGTATCGATCGAGGACCAGTTTCCCGGAGCACCGGACCCCGGCACGGTTGTTACCCTTAAAATCCCGGTAAAACCATGAGCGCCATTCGAGCAATAATAGTAGATGATGAGCAGGACAGCCGGGAAAGCCTGCGCAATTACACGGCCAAGTATTGTCCGGGGGTGGAGGTCGTTGCAGAATGCTCCAACATTCAGGAAGCCAAGGCTGCAATTGGCGAGCACCATCCCAGCCTCGTCTTCCTGGATATTGAGATGCCCTACGGCAATGCGTTCGACCTTCTGGAACAACTGGAGGAAGTAAACTTCGAAGTGATCTTCATAACTGCTTTCAGCCAATATGCCATCCAGGCCCTCAACATGAGTGCCGCCTACTATATTCTCAAACCCATTGATATTGAAGAACTCATCCATGCCGTGGAAAAGGGGAGGGAACGCTTACTGGCGAACGAAACCATTAATACCGCCCGGATACTGAAGGAGAACCTCAGCCTGCCGGCAAAGCAAAAGCAGCGGATCGTCCTGCCCCTGATCGATGGCTTTGAAGTGGTAGAACTCTCAGATATCCTCTATTGTGAAGCGAATGACAATTTCACCCGTTTCTACCTCACCAATGGCCAGGCGCCTATGATCTGCCGCAAGCTCAAATACTACGAGCATATGCTATTCGGCCAGGGTTTTTGCCGCATTCACCGCTCCTATATGGTCAATCTGGACTATGTAAAGCGCTACATTAAGGGCAAAGGAGGGGCGGTTATCCTGTCGGATGGAAAAGAACTTCAGGTGTCCAATTCCCGGAAGGAAGATTTCCTGAAGCAATTCAGGTAAAACCATTTTACTGCATCCCGAGCACTTCTTCTGCAAACTTGTAAGTCGCTTCCTGAACAGCCGGTAAGCTCTTCGAGAATAAGCCTGAAGGGAGGACATGGGTTTTCGCATCCGGAAAAGCGGCCATCCGTTTTTGATCGGGTGGGGTAGAGGCCTGTTCGAAAAAATCCTTAATGGCCTCGATAGAGATAACCTGGTCTTTTTCCTGTTCATTCTTGTAGTAATAGCCAATAAATAGAGGTTGCCTGACCTTTTCAAAGGTTTGGGGCACCATGGTAGCGTCCAGAAGCGCCTGAACAGCCACCAAGCCTTCAACCCGGTAAGTAGACGTCCAGTATTGCTCCGCCTCCCAGCCTTTAAATCCGGGAATGTTACGGTAATTGCCGATCATCATTCTGGCCGTCTGAAGACCCCAGGGATAGGTGAGCAATTTTGCCGCAGGGTCCGCAATAGCAATATTCGGGGCATAAAGAATGAGCGCATCCAGTGCATCCGGATTTTCAGCTGCTAGGTATATAGAGAGTGTGCTTCCATTCGAACAAGACATGAGGATCACCTTCTCCCCCAATAATCTACCGATGGCAAGGGCTTCCTTTGCCCCATCTATCCAGTCTTTAGGAGTGGCATCCCTGAACGACTCTTCATCGTCGATGCCATGATGAGGCAGGCGCGGCAAGTAAAGGTTACAGCCGTACCGGCCGGCGAATTCCCGGTGCACGGGGTCCCCTTCCATTGGGCTGGCAGAAAAACCGTGAAGATAAACCACGCTGTAGGGTGTTTTTCGAATGGAATCCGCCCAGATAATGCGGGATTGGTTATCTGGCTTCAAGCCGGGGACAGCTGCTTCCCGCGCCTGTATGATAGAATCCAATTGAGAGAGTGGCCATTCTACAGGCGTCAGCCGGCCATCAAAACTGGGATAATGCGCTCTCGGGCCCACAAGAAAAGCGCCAAACAGCAGAGCAACAAAACCTCCGGTAGCCCCTAAAATGGTTTTTAGCCTTTTCATAAACGAAAGGTATCCAAATTCTTTAATTTTGCCTAACCTGAGGGCTGGAATAGGGATTGCCAGGAACTTTCTTCAGGAAATTCAATGTTAACCTCCATGACTGCAAACCCTAATGGGAATCGCACTCCATCTATTCAGGTAAACCACCGTTGGAGGAAAGCGAAAAAAAGGGCTGAAAAAATAGGCCCCTTGCCTTGCATAATCCCACCTGGGTTTATACCTTTGCAATCGCTCTAAAAAAAGCTGTGACGCCAGCTTCAAATTATTCAAGCAAATCTACCCGGTGACGTGGGTGAGTGGCTGAAACCACCGGTTTGCTAAACCGGCATACTCTGAAAGGGGTATCGCGGGTTCGAATCCCGCCGTCACCGCCATAGCAGAAGAGCCGTATGGCTCTTTTGCGTTTACGGGGTATAGCGCAGTCCGGTCAGCGCGCCTGCTTTGGGAGCAGGAGGCCGCAGGTTCGAATCCTGCTACCCCGACCATTAAATTTTATTCAGACAATCCACCCGGTGACGTGGGTGAGTGGCTGAAACCACCAGTTTGCTAAACTGGCATACTCTTAACGGGGTATCGCGGGTTCGAATCCCGCCGTCACCGCTGCAACCCGCTTAGACATTGAGTTTAGGCGGGTTTTTTATTTCCAAAAAAGCCTGTGGAGCAGCCCTGTCAGCACATTCCTGCATGTCGCCGGGAGAGCCCCAGGTTCGAATCTTGGTGCCCCGGCTTGTCGAGGCGTCGTGTGAATGTCACGCAACTCCTTTTTTTCTATTTGCAAACAATTGTACAAACAATTGAATTCTAACGCAAATTGCGAGCGATTAACTCTCCTCGTTTGACCAGGCTCAGGATGGCTTCTTTGTCGGTCGCCCCTTCAGACTTCATTCGCAGATATTCAACATGGAAAAGAGGAGAACGGCCGCTGTACTTCTGTGGAGTTAATTCTCCTTGGCTTACCTTCCAGCGCAAGGTGGAAACCTTCAGCCCAGTTATTTCAGCTGCACCTTTGTAGCCTACGTAAGTGGGCTTTGGTTTTTCATGTAAGCGAGCCTCCAGCTTTGAAATCCGGCTCTGCATATCTTCAATGATCTTTGGAAGCTCTTCAATATTCATAGCCTTACTATTCTTCGTTTTCTAATTTCATTAGCCCTGGCTCCTTTTTTTCATGCATTTCAAGTCTTCCACTACCTGCCCCAAAACCGCCTGGCAGCCCTCTACTACCTCCAGGCTCATCTGCCGGTAAGCGCGGGCGGGCTCATCATTGCTGCTGAGGCCTTGCAGCAGGTTGATCTTGAGCTGATCCAGCTCCCGCAATTTTTGGCGTATCAGGTTTTCCATGTGCTATTTGAATAGTTCTGTTTGCTGGCCAGGCTGCTCTCCTTGCTTTCCTTCAAGCAGTTCCAGGGCGTATTTCATCCGCGCCAGCTGGCGTTCGGCGGCCGCCTTACTGAGCTTACCGGAGGTAATCCAGCCGGGATAGAGGCGCTCTCTCATCCGGATCTCACGCTGCACTTCCTTGATCGCGTCTTGCAGAGTTACTTTCATTTCTGCTGGTTTTGGTAGAATTTTTGAAATAAGGCCAGCTTTCTGGCTATCGTTTTTGCCCGCCCTTCCAGCCCTTCTCCTTCGGCCAGCTTTTCTACCTGCTTGCGCTGGAAGATGTTGGCTTTTTCTTTTTCCTCTTCGGCTTCCTCCAGGGCCAGGGCCCTGGCTTGGGCGAGTACCTTCACTTGCTCTGTTTCGGTTAACCGTATTAACCCTCTTTTCCAGGCTGTTTCGAACCAGTGGAAGGGTACTTCGCGCCAGCTTTTGGGCTGAAAATCACGCAGGTTGCGCTCAAAGTTTTCCTCGTATTCCCGCTTCAGGCGCTCCTTTTTGTTTGCCTTTTCCTGTTCCCGGTAATAGTCCTCCAGTTCGCGGAGGTAGGCGCCCAGCGCAACCCTTCGTTGTTCCATATAGGCAGCCAGGACTTTCCCCAGCTGGGCGGCGTTGAACTGGCCGCCGTACATCTCCGCTTCGCCTTTCCTCAGGTTCAATTCTCCGGCTGCCCACATCCGGTAGGCCTCGCGGATCTCCTCTATGCCCAGGCCTGCAAATTTTTTCCGGGTTATCCGCACGCATTCAGTGAAGGTTTCCTCCAACACGGCCTGCCTTGCTCCGTAGTCCTGGGCTACCTCCCTGAGGGCCACCATCAGGCGGGCAAAGGCCTCTTCCATGGGCATGTGCCGCAACTGGTTGTGGTAGCCTGTGATGGCGGCGTCAAGTAGCACGGGGGAAGCCCCCGACTGGGACAATGCCTTCTTCCGCAAGGAGCGTAGCGTAGACGCGCCGGGCGCTTTCCTCACTGAGGATACCGCCGTTGGTTTTGACAGTTTGTCCATTTTGATATTTTCTCGGGTAAAACAGAGGGTCTTTAACCAGCCAGCTTTCAAAGCCGGCCAGGTTCTTGCTGCTGCGGGCTTTCCAGATGAAAATCCACCGCCCGTTCTTCTGGTGGTTGCGGAAGTAGTCGGAACAGCACTCGCGGGCCTGCTCCTGGCTGCCCGGGTAGCGGGCGTTGGCGATGATGCCGGGCAGGTAGCCGTTGTCGAGGGCCCAGGACCAGAAGGACTCGGCGGCCTGGGTGTGATTTTTGGCTTCGGCTTCGCTCAGCCTGCAGCTTGGCCCATCGGATTCAGGTTCGGCTGCACCGCTGGCTTCGGCTCCGCTCAGCCAGCGGTGGGGAGGGGGGGCGCCGGAACCGGGGGGTGGGGTATGCTCGGCTGCTTTCAGCCGGGCACGGAGGCCTTTGGCTTCCTGCCGCAGGATTTCCAGCTCCCGGCGCAGCTTTTCATTTTCCTGTTTCAATTTTTCCGCTTCCTCGCACGCGCGCGCGTATAGCGCTCTCAATTCTTCCTGTTTATTCAATTCTTCTTGTTTATTCAATTCTTCAAAAGAGTATTCAATACTTCCTGGCGGGTTTTCAGGCTGCTGAAAACCAGTATCCTGAAAATCAGTATGCTGAAATTCCGTATCCTGAGTTTCAGTGCCCTGAAGTTCCGTATCCTGGCTCTGTGGAATAGAGCAGCCTTGACCCGGGTTATTCCACAGGGCTGGCGGCGTGTATTTCCGGGCGAGGCTGAAGGGTATGGTATAGCGGTTGCTGGACAGCCGCCGGCCGTCATCGGTGCGGCGCTGGGCTTTCCGGGCCAGCTGGTGTCTTTCGAGCAGGGCGATGTCCTTGTCCAGGGCGTCGCGGCCCAGGCCGGTGATGGCCCGCAGTGTTTTGCGGGAAGGCCAGGCCTGGTTGTGCTCGTTCATGAACTTGGAGATGGCAACAAGCACGCCGATGGCGCGGGCGCCGACGATGGGCATTTTCTCTAAAACCAGGGAGTCGCAAAGGTTGATCATGGCTTATATCCATTAGAGGTGAGAGAAAAGGCCCCGGCCGGCAAGCAGCCGGAGCCAGCAAGAGACAAGACGGGTTCAGATAACAATCGAAAGGCTCCCGGGCTTTCCACTAGAACACTGATACTCTACACTCCGCTTGAAGTTCACCCTTTGCCCGGGAGCAGCTGCGCCTACATGTACTTTGGGGCTTGGAAGAAACAGACAGCTTAATGAATTCTGACTGCTGTGAAAAAGCCGCAATACGCATACACCAGCGCCCCGCCTCCCTCCTGTCGGCTGCAGCGCCCTCGTTTGGGCGCCACAGCCTTGGAAAACAGGAGGTGTCGGTTGCGAACCTATCGCAGGCCGCAAAATGCACTTTTTAGATCATGGAGGAGCGTTGGGTTCGCCGGGCACTTCATGTGAAGATGCGCCGCCCTTCCGCTCGAAGCTGGTTATTTTCAGCCGGCCGAGTTCAGCGCCGGCTATGGAGTAGTAAAGCAAAGTGAAGCTGTCTTCCCCGTCGCCGTCATCCAGCTCTTTCAGTTCCCATTCAATGAGGCCGAAAGCTTTGCCTTTGTTGCGCTCGATGAAGGCAACTGAGCGGATGGCCCGGAAGTTGTTGGTGCCGGCGAGGGCCCGCTCGGGCCCGTCCCAGGGCTGGCCCTGTATGCCGTAGAGGATGAAGTCGCCGACTAGCTCGCGAAGAGACTCGAAGGGAAGGGGCTTGTCCCGCTTTGCCCGGTTGTAAAGAGAGGCCCGGGCAACGGGGTACGGTATGGCAGTTATTCCCATTGCAGATAATTTTTTCCCAGTTGTTGAAGGATTTGGATTTTGCCCCTCCTGTTCCTATATTTGAGTGGTACAGCAACCACTCTTTACTTATTTAGATGTAATTTTACATTAAATTAAATGTAAAAGGTCAATTATCCGTAGACTGGATTCAATTTTAACATTTCTTTAACATTTATTAAACCCGGCAAGATTGAAACAAGAGGTTAACAACAGGTTTATTGACGGGCTGGAAGCCCTCAAAAAGAAAGGAGTCAGCTTTGTGGCCATGGCGCGGTCCATGGGGGTTCCCAAACAAAAAGTCATTGATATCCGCCACGGGCGGTCATCGGCCGACGAGCTGCTGCTGTCGCGATTGCTGGACGCTTACCCTGAACTAGTGAGGGATGGAGAAATTCCGCCGATGAGCCCGGAGCGGATACAGTCGGAAATCGCCGCCCGGGATGCAGAGCTGGAAAAACTTGCGAAAGAGGTGGCGGGCCTGGAGAAGCTTCTGAAGAAAGCCAATACGGAAAAGGAGGATACCCAGAAGGAGCTCAAACGAGCCATGGACATCATCGAGAAACAAACCAATACCATCAACGCCCTGCTGAAAAAGCAAGGGGTCATTGAGTAGCCGCAGCCTATCATCCGATAGAGTGCTTAATTCTCCCTCTCTATTTTTTCCTTTAGCCTCCAGACCACTTCCCTGGTTTTCAGCGCTTCCCGCTTGACGGCGGGGTCTTTCGATTTTTTTGCCTTAGCTATCAATTCCTTGAGTGCGCCAATGACAGCGCGAGGGTCTACTTTGCCCATGGCTGGTGTTTTCGCCGCCGGCGCTCAGCGCCGGCACATTAGAAAATCAATTCCGGTGATAGCTTTAAACAATTTGAATTGGTACAGGTAGGGGGGTGCAGGGTAAAAGTAGGAAGATGTAAGAGAATTGTTCATGACTTTTTACAAGAAAAAAGACATAGCAGATTTGGGCAAAACCGGAGGTAAATAAATTATAAGTAGCTGATAATGTTAGAGGTGAGAACTTCAAATGTGAAGGTAAAACAACAGAATGGCTGGAATCTGAATTGCATTTTTTCAGATCCGGTTCGTATATTTAAGGTATAGTTTTAAACGTTTTAAAGGCAGCGCTGCTGAAACAGTTCGGTGGCGCTGCACTTCAACCACTACCTCAAAACCCTTGTAAATCTTCATTGATGATCCCCATAAAGACCATCAATGCAATAATGGAACTCATATACCATTTTTTCAGAAGGGTTGTAAATACATATCTACTCAAACCTACAACCCTTCATTTTTTGGGCCGATAACGTTTTGTTGTGTTAATTTGGTTAACAAACATGGATTATTATGAAGGACTTGATAGATATGTCTCTGAATATTAATAATTTAGATTTAAAAAAAGAGTCAAAAATCGAGTTTCTGTTTGAAGGAATAAAAAATGGGGAATTCAAAACAGACAAAGATGCCAGGGCTGCTATTTTTGGTTCTGAAAATTGTACAGCGTATTACAGCGAGTTAAAAGGAAAACTCAGGGATGCTTTAGTTGATGCGGCGATAATGAATAGTAACCAAGGTTCTGAGGCAAACAAAGCATTTGCAAAAGCCTCAAAATATTATCTGGCAGCTCTACATTTCTATCGGGCCGGAAGCCGTATTGCCGGGCACGAATTGTCAAAAAAAGCATGTAATATTGCCAGAAAATACAACTTTACTCAGTTACATTTCCTGGCTAGTAATGAAATTGCTCACCATTATGGAGCGATAGAGGGAGATACCCGTGAGTTCAATTTCTTTTTGAAGGAGGCCCATACTTCCTTTGAAAACCTTCAATCTGAAGTAATGGCGCGCCTTAGTTATCTGGAGATTGCTCATAAGCATGCGAATAGCCGTAGCCTAAAGAAGAACTTGCTTCCAATCATAGACGAAAAGGTTAAGCAGATACAGTCCATACCTCATGCAAATACATTTTCCTTTGTAATCTACTATTATAATATCCAGGCTTTTAAACATAGTATTCTCCGGGACTTTGAAGGAATGATCCTTCTTTGTGACGAGGCTCTCCTGAAACTGAAAGCAATCAAAGCCAAGCCCTATATAGGCTACTTTGCTTTCAAAGTTAAAAAGCTTATGGCCTTTATCTCCCTGAGCGAATATGGCCTGGCCCAAAAAGAGTTGGATGATTGCCTTCGGCTGGCGCCCAAGGGTTCTTATAACTGGGCCCTCGCCTTAGTCTACAAGGCTATCCTCGGTTTTTATTCCAACAACCTGGAGCAGACGGCTGAAGCGATCGGGCATGCCAGGAAACTCTACAATAAATTGCCGGAAAACGTCAGAGATCAATGGCTTGTTATAGAAGCTTTCCTGGATTTTCTGAAGGGAAGGAATGTGAAAATGGGCAAGCTCCTCAATCAGGTGGACCTGTTCAGCCGCGACAAACAGGGAGCCAATATCCCGGTTATCATATTAGAGGCAATTTCTTTGCTAAAAAGCGGCAAAAAAGGTGGCTTAATCGATAAAGCTGAAGCTTATAAGCAATATGCTCACCGCAACCTCAGGGGAGAAACCACTATTCGGTCTAACCTGTTCATGAAGATGCTGCTCCAGATACCGGCGGGGCGGTTCAAAAGGGAAGTTGTAGAGCGCAGGGTTAAGCAGTATCAAGCTAGGTTGTCCTCTCATGATATTGAAGCCATCGAGGTAGAAATGGTGCCCTATGAGGCCCTTTGGGAGAAGGTTTTGGAATTGCTGGATTAGCTCGCTACAGCTGGTTGAAGAAAGTCGCCGGGCTGAACCATTCTTACCCCAAACCCTATTCTCAACCGAAAAAAAACAAGTTGAAGATCCAATACTGTTCCGGCCTGCACCTCGAATTCCCGGAAAACCGCCGGTGGCTGGCGGCCAACCCGCTGATCTCCTCGGCGGAGGTACTGGTGATTGCCGGCGATTGCTTCTATTTGGGCGATGATTACGAGGCCCTTTGAATTTAAAACGACAACAGAATGTTGCTGGCCGGAACTCAACCACCCCACATCACAAACCCACCCCAGTACGGCGCCCTTTGGAGTTCCGGGCCCAGCTCGCCTCGAATGCAGTCCTGTTTCACGCTGGCAAGCGCTTCCGGGAAGGGATGCACTTTCAATTTCCGGTAGAAGGCCTGGACGAATCGGGCGGTATGTTCATCGTGAATGGCCCATAGGGAAGCGATGACGGAATGGCTGCCGGCAGCCAGGAAGGCACTGGCCAGGCCGATGGCCCCTTCCCCGCTATATAGCTTTCCGAGGCTGGTTTCGCAGGCTGAGAGAAACACAAGGCTGGCCTGTAGTTGTAGCCCCTCGGCTTCCATGAGTGTAAGATAGGAGTTGCCGTTGGAAGCCTCAGGCGCCAGGACAAGGGCTGAAAGTTCCGGCAGGAAAGGCAGGGAGATGGCGTGCGTTGCGAAATGCAAGATGTCAAACTGCCTCAGCTTGCCGGCCGCAGACCAATTCAGGAGGCGAGAGGGAGTAGCCCGTTTGCCAATAAGAAGTTCAGCCACTTCGGCCTCTTTCTCAATATGCTTAATTTCTTTTTCGGCAAACGGCAGGTTTCGCCAGCCGGAGATGCCGAACTCGCGGTACCAGGCTGGAGTAGGGGAGGCTTTCTTGTGGATCTGTTCCCGCCATTCGCTGAGGGTGCTCGGCGGCGGCGCTCCCGCCTCCTTTTTTATCAAGGGCGGTTCTTGGTAGTCCACTAAACCAACCGCCAAAACCTTTTTCCAGCTGGCTGGAAGTTGTTTTTTCAGGTGAAGAAAAACCGATGCCGAGGGAAACAACTGGATGTTATGGGTTTCCGCCAGAAAACTGCCCTGCCCGTCCACTAACGTATCGAAGGGCAGCAGAGATAAAACATCATCAGGAGACAGGAATAACCGGGAGCAGCCGGCCAGCCCACCGGAGAAAGGCTCCAGCAAGAGCCGGTAAAAAAACCGAGCAATCTCCCTATCTCCTTCCACTTTTCGATGGCTCCACAAACGCTGGTCGCGTTGAAGGCGCTGCCGGTAGTAGATGAGCAGGCTTTCCATTCGTTCTGCATATACGCTGCGCTGCCGCTTCAGGCGAAACGTGAGATGCGGCGGTTGCCCATTCAGAGCGCCGGTGGGAGGCGATGCCCTTCCAGCAGGCGCCTCCGGGCGCGCGGCCCGCCTACTCCCCGGGTAATCCGTCTCAAAAAAACGGCGAAGCGGGATAACTACTGTCTTCACCTCCCGTTTGGTGATGAATAATGCCAGAAGGCTCTCTGCCCGGCTGTTCGCGAAGGCCAGCAGGCCCGCTCCCACGGGCAGCGCCTGTTGAACTTCTGAAAAGCCCGGCGCTTCAGCCGGCGCCCTACCAGCCATTTTAGCCAGCAGTTCCCGGCTGCGGTATTTTTCCAGTTCCCGGAATGCATCTTCCTCCCTTCCCAGCAGAACCAGCGTATGGGCCAGCAGTTCATAAGTATGGTATTCCTGGTCCAGGAAAGACATCCGGTAACCGGGGGCGCCCTGCCTACGCAGAGACTCCTTGATCCGCACCGATTCCACAAAATGCTCCAATGCCCGCTGGTAATCACCATTTTCATGATACAGAAAGCCCAGGTTGTGGTAGTCGGTGCTCAATTGAGACTGCTGCCCCAGGGCGGTATCCGCCTTCAGCGCTTCTTCAAGGAAAGGCAGGGCCTCCTCTCTTCTGCCCACCCGCAATAAAAAGACACCCAGGTTATTGAAGGCCGTCGGCTGTTCCGCCATCATTCCGGTTTCCTCCACCAGCTGTAGCGCCATACGGAGATACCGCTCCGCCTCGTTATCATTTCTCAGTTCATCCTCCACGATGCCCCGCAGTGTGTAGAGGCCCATCAAAACAGAAGGAAGGGGAGGCAAGCCGCCGGCGCCCTCCAGCTGTTGCAGCTCCTCCTTTGCCTTTTTGTAGTAGCCCAGAGCATAATGAGCTTCGGCGATGCTGGCCCTGATCCGGGGAACATCCATAAACAGCTCCTGGCTCTTTGCCACTTGCAAGGCCTCTTTCAGCAGCGAGAGCGCCAGTTCGTGGTTTCCCCAAAAACTTTGCATGCCTGCCTGGTTCCTCAGGAAGAGGGCCCTTTCCGAAGGCCCCAGCTCCTGAGCCAGCTTGCCCGACTCTTCAAAAAGCTGCTCTGCCCGTTCCAACTGGCCCAGTTGCCGGCAGGCGGCGGCCAGGTTGTTCAGGGCCGCACAGTAAGCAGCCTGGTTGCCGCTATCGCGTTCGTGCGGCAGCATCTTTTCATGGATTGCCAGCGCCCGCTGGTAATCGCCGGTATCGTAAGCCATAGCTGCCATATGGGCGAGCGCCGGCCAGTACACTTCCTCATAACCGATCCGTTGGCCGATATCGATGGCCTCTTGAAGGTGGGATTCGGCTTCAGGGTAGTTCTCCTGCGCCAGATAACTCAGCCCGGTGTCATAATGGAATGCCGCCAGGGTTTCCTCATCGCCGACGGCTCCTGCTTTTTCAAAGGCAGCCCGGTAACAATCCTTTGCTTCCTTTGCCTTCCCCTGCCGCAACAAGGCATTCCCTTTCATTTGCCAGGCGGAAATTTCCTCCCACCACCAATCCTCTTCCGGGAACTGTTCCATTTTCTGCCGGGCCAGGCGGAGCTGTTTCAGGGAGTCTTCAGGCTGCCATGCCGCCTCATAAGCAGCTGCGAGGTCCATATGTACGCTGACAACATCCGGAATACCATCCAGGGCCGCCACCCGGGCCAGGCCATAAGCAATCGCCTTACGATGCAGTTCCCGCGCCTGGTGGTAAGTAACCAGCCGCTCCCAGAAAATATTCATGTAGGAAACGTTGCCCTGAGCTTGGGCCAGCTCCAGCCCCTTTTCCCAGTATTCTACCGCCCGTTCAAACTGCACATTAACGAACACATCTCCCAGGTGGAAAGCTATATCCATTTTTCCATCCGCATCGGCAGAAACAAAAGCTTTCTCAAAGAGCGCCACCGCCTTCTCCAATTCCCCCTGCTCCTTATACAGCCAGGCCAGTTCTGCCTCCACGATATTCAGGTTGGCTTCCTCCGCTTTGCGGCCTAGCCTCAGCGCCTCCTCCATCATTGCGGTAGCCGGTGGATAATTTTCCGTTTCCGAATAGCATTCCCCCAGGCTCACCAGGCAGGTATACAGCAAGCTTTCATTAAGCGGTTGCGTTTTTCGGATGCGGCTCAGCAACTGCTTCCACAATGGGAGCGCTTCCGCATAAGCCCCTTCATCCGATAGCGCTTTAGCCTTATGGAACAAATCATCACTCATCCTCCAGGATTGCAATGTGCTCCACCGCCCGGGCCGGCACCTGTTCCAGTACCTCCATTTCCTCCTCCGACGGCTGGGCTCCGGGCAGCCGCAGGCGGCCCTCAGGAACTGTCAGCAGTTGCTGCAGGAGAGCCACCTTTTCCGGGCTGAGGCCCTGGATCAGTTCCAGCGCCGGGCGGTTGAGCTTGACCTCGATGGTGGCCTCCGTTCCGTTTTCTTTTTTCCGTTTGGCCCACACCACGCCAACAAGGGCAATAATAGCCGCCAGGGTAGTCGCCGAAGCGCTGATGATGGCCGCAAGTACCGTAGGGTCGGCAAAAGGAGAACGGAAATTTTGTTCATTTTCCAGGAGGGTAAATTCGAACGCCTGCTTTCCTTTCGGTAGAGCCGGCTGGAAGAGGTTCAGCAGCTCTTCGGAAGAAAGGGTATCGCAAATGATGGGAATAGAATGTTGCATAAGCCAAAGAGTAATGCCAGGTAAGTTATAAAAAACAGGAAAGCTATTCAGTTTTGGCTGGTAACAACCCCATACACTCCTGTATCGTTTTCACCAGTTCCTCTTCCTTCACCTCCACCGGCTCGCCGAACAACCCGCGTTTATCCACCGGCGTAACGGTATACCGGCCATTCTCCACTTTGATATCAGTACCTCGCCCCAGATCTCGGTGGGAGCGCACACCCAGCTGTTTGTAGTAAGCCGCCGTCTCCTCCTTTTGCCAGGGGCGGTGGGGGACATCAGCGCGAGATTTTTCGAGGCACTGCCGAATGGCCTTCTCCAGTTCTTCATCCGACACATCGAGGGGAAGAATGAGGTAAGGCTCGGCGGCGATGCCCAGCCCGTCGACGGTGGTGTCGTTGGGGTGCATTCGGATCTTATCGCTGGCGAACAGGCTGATGTTTTTCATGGTAAAGGATTACAGCTCGATAAATTTAACGATAATATTGTTCAGTTTCCCATAATCAACCACTTCTTCAAAGATTTTCTGCTGGGCTTCCGTGGTTCTGCCCTTCGGAATGACGACTTCCAGTTCTTTGTTGACGTTTCTGGCAACTGTTCGTCCGCCGTGTATAGCGCCCCGGAAGTCGATTAGCTTATCAACATATCCTTTAAGGCGGTATAGCAGGCGGCTGCCCTGATAAGAGGGCAGTGTAATGTCAATTGATTTGACGCTGGTGACCGTTCCGTTTTTCAGAATATCGACCACCGGGAAGCCGTGAGGCAGCCGGTAGTTGCCCGCCCGGAGGATCTCGATCTCGACGCCGCGGTGTACGGCCGGCAATTCCCAGATCGCTGAGGCATTGCCGGCTGCAATCCGGGGGAATCCATTGCGAAACAGGCTGCCCACCACACGTGTCTGGGCAACCTGGATATTGACAAACAGGTCAGCCAGCAGCAAAGTACCCAGGACCGCCTGTATGTCCTGGCCGGCCTGCATCAGGCGCCAGGTTTTGTATACCTTAGCGGTATATACGAGTAAGCCACCCTCCTGATAATCGTAGTCAATGCCGTAGGCGTCTAAGGCGTGGGGTAGTTGTTCTGACAGGTCTTTTGCACTACCTTTCCCAACCGCCAGTAGCCCGCTTTGGGCGAACCGTTCACCACCTTCCAAGAAGCACTTCAGCTCGCCGGTGGCGATGTCGAGGTACCAGAATTGGGCGGACAGGGCGGTGGAGGCCAACAGGAGTAATAGGAGCAGCAGGTGTCGGTAAAGAGAACGGTTCATTTCTGAGTTTTTGGGATGGCTGGAAATATCCGGAGGCAGTTCCAGCCGGGATCAATTGAACTGGCGAGGTCAATTTACAAAAAAGACGCTAATAAGCAGTTTTTAATTAGCGGTACTTTAAAAAGAGTATCTGTTTTTTCTTTACTGAATGAAAAAGCATGAACCATACATCGAAAAGCAACTATCTAACCTGGGCGCCCGGATAAAGGCCCTGCGCAAAGCCCGGGGGTACAGCAACTATGAGCAATTTGCCTACGAGCACGAGATCAACCGCTCGCAGTACGGGCGCTATGAGAATGGGGAGGACCTGCGCTTCAGCAGCCTGCTGAAAGTGCTGAAAGCGCTGGATGTTTCATTAGCAGAGTTTTTTGGGGAGGGGTTTGAGGAAGATTGATAAGTGTTAATTCATGGAAGCTTCCCGGCTGCTTATCTAAAATAAAATAAAAGGAGAAAAAATAACCTTCGCCGCTTTCTCGAAAATGGAAATAGATGAAGGAAACGAATACCACCAACCCCGGACACTGGGATTGGAGACTCTTCTTCTCCATCCTCTTGTTCCTCTGTGTTCCATCTGTTTACAAATCATACAGCCTCTACCTGATCGGCAATACGCCGCCCGGAGAAAACAATCTGGCGATTGTTGCCCAATGGCAATTCGTACAGGTAGCCCTTGAGGTGTTACAGGAAGCGCTGGTTTTACCCATCTTTTTCTTTGTCGGCAGCCAATGGCGGCAGGGTAGGGAAGAGGTGTTTAAAAAAACGAAGGCCAGCCTGTTTTTTATGTTTATTGTACTTACGTCTGTACTCATTCTACTGACCCTCGGCATGTCTTTTTTCGCTGAGCAGGCTGGTACGGAGGAGAGCCTCAAAGCAGCAACCATCAATTTTCTCCGGCTGAAATCGGGCACGTTGTTTCTCGGCATTTTCAATACCGGGTTAATTATCATTGTTGAATCCCTCCGAAAAAAAGGATTCCTTCTGAAGTTGCTCGGGCTGAAACTGGTACTTTCCCTAATATTCGATTCCTGGTTCTTCGGCGGATATGGATTTTCCCTTTCCCTGGGAGTTATGGGGGTGGCGCTTTCCAACCTGATCACGGAACTAATTATATTGCTGGCCACAGGATTTTACTTCCACCGGCTTTTCCAGATGCCATTGAAAAAGTACCTCAGCCTGCCATCCCTGGCAGACTATCACCTATTCCGAAGGGTCAGCCAATGGGTTGCCTTTGAGAGCCTCATCCGGAATATGGCGTACTTTTTTATGATCCTCCAACTGATCAATGCTCTGGGGCCAAAGCAGATCGGCGGGTACTACCTGGCCATGCACCTGTTCTGGAGTTTTGCCCTGCTGCCGGTGAACGCCCTGGCGGAAACCATGAAAGCCCTGATCGCCAATACAGCAATGGACTCTGAGGCTGTAAGTAAGGTACTGCGAACCGGGCTCGGGCTGGGTGCAGCCCTATTGTTACTCTGGCTGGCGCCTCTTCCTTTCCTGGGCTCTATTCTATCGATATTCAGTGATGACCCGGAGATGATCGCCTTTGCCCGGCAGTCGGTTGCATTCCTGCTGGCGCCCTATATGCTTCTGGCGATGAACCAATTGCTGGATACCCTCTTCATCGGCCTGGGCAGGACCCAATACCTGGCCTATCAGTCCATTTTGACCAACCTTGGCGTATATGGTATCGCCTTTTTGCTGTATCAGGGAGGGTATTGGGCGCCTACCTTTACCAATATCCTGGTACTTTTTGGAGTGGGGATATTAGTGGATAGTATGCTGACGGTTTGGTTTGGAAGGATAGTTTTGAGAGAGGTGCCTGGCGAACTTAATGAATGATAGAGACTTGTTTGGATTTACCTTAACCCTTCTAAAAATTTCAAAAACCCCTCAAAATCCACCCCATCTTTCCATACCGGAGCACCAATTTTGTACTTATAGTTCAGCACATTTTCAAACAGTAGCCCAATATCGCCATCACTGTCCAGAATGGAGGCCTGAGTTCGGTTGAATGCCTGCATCTCGTGAACCTTTTCGATGATGAGGTGGCCAATATCTGTAACGAAGCGGGCATTCAATTTAACCTGATCCATGCTTACCGGAAGATTGCCAACAGAGACGACACACAATGCGTAAAAATCAGGCCTGCTTACTGCTGTATTTGCCTGGGTAGGGGATAGGGTTACAAAATTTCCAGCCTTGATGGATTTGACCTCGATATCATAGGTACTTTTCCCTTTCAAAGTGATCACCAGGTCCCGGCCAATGATCCTCTTCTCAACCGATAAGCCGGAGTTTTTCAGCAAATCTGATAGTATCTCTTCTACCAACTCCCCCGCCTTATTCCGAGCCTTCTCCTCTTCTAATTCATGTTTCTTTCTCCTGATGAGCGCCAGGATCTCCGGGTCATCTTCGATAGCATCTACAATCTCAGAAATGGTAGAAAGCGGCGTTTTGCTTTTCATAACATGATAAAGACAGTCCTTATCCTCAATGGTATTCATAAAAAGCCCGGCCCTTCTTCTGTATAACTCTGGAAAGATTTCTTTCCCAAGCTGTGGATTATGCTCGAACCATTCGGACAACAGGACAATTGCTCTAACTGCATCTTTGGGCATTTCACCATTCTGACCTGAAAAATACTTGGCTATTTCAGTGGCAACATGCTGTTTATTTATGGAGGCATTGGTGACGGAAGCAGTAATCTCGTTTGGAATCAAGTACTCTTTCCAATCAATACCCAACAGCTTTAATATGGACAATAAGGTATCATCCTGCACTTCATCGTTGAATAGCAAGGTTGAAGGCCGAAATTTTTTCTTTTCCTTTATTGTGCGAAAGCCCCCATTTTGATTGGGTATAATTGCGTGCTCATTGAAAATATTTTGCTCCTTTTCTTCGACAATCAGCTCATAAAATGTATTAAGCCATTCAAACGGATCCTGATCGGCAGACAAGTTCTCTGTAAATTCACCAAGATTATCAAACCATTGGCTAATGATGGAAGACAGCTGCTCAAGGCTCAAATAATAGTGATCATCCCAAATTACCTTTCTCCACTTATCTGTAGATTGCCGTTCCGGCAAATTGAGGCCTCCGAAATTGCTTCCCAACTTCCAGATGGATTCCCGGATTTTCTTCGAAGCTGCATGTGGGAAATCCACATAATTCACCTGTCCGTTTTCGGTCCATTCGATCGGCAGCCTTCCCTTTCCCTGCGTATCCACAACCGGTATTTTCAGAATAATCTGCCGGAGCGGCTCCTGGATCTCATCCTCATACCACGTTTTGTCAAAAGAGTCTTCATCTGTGTCCGGCAACCTGGTGTTAACGACATTAAAGAGGTTCTTTACACCCTTCTCTGAAAGATTAGTTAGGAGTGATTTATATTGCTCGACAGCATTTTTTAAAAGTTTTTTATTCGTATGCACTTCCGGGTCATCATCTCCTTTCAGCCAGATTCCATTCCGTTCCGTCCGGGGAATGAAGTGAAAGCTGTTCACGATCACCGGGAAGTGAAACCCCTCTGTTCCAATAAGGGGGAAATCACAAAAAATGTGAGGGGTATCATCCAGTTCTTTGGCTTCATTCGTTTCAGGATCGATTTCCACGGCCACTGCCACAGTGTCACCTTCGGCAATGGCAACAGGAACAGTAGAAACGACTCCATTCAATGTCTTCCGGATGTCAACGATGAAATCATCACGCAACTCATTACTGTTTTGGAAGAGGAAGGTTTGATTTCCATTACAGATTTTTATAGTTCCGATATTAGAGACAAAGGTTAAAACGTAGGGCATCAACCTGATGAATTCCTCTATCCCTTTACTTGCAATTTCCCTTTGCCGCTCCGTTTTCAAATGGTAAATAAAGGATGTGTGAAACTCAGTACTTTCGGGTGGAAGGGGAGGAACCTTTTTCGTAGAAGACTGGAACCACTGCCAGGTGTTTTCAACCTTAGGCGCCAACTCATGAGTAGTCTTACCTTCCCGGTCAAGTGGGAAATTGAAGGAGTAGAATTGACCATCAACAGCCTTCACTATTCCTTTCACCTGAGTGACCCGGGAAAGTAAGTGGGTCGTGATAAACCCGGTGCCAAAGCGTCCCACTCGTTTGGATTTTTCCCCCTCGGCTACTTCTTTTGAAGTGATCTGATTGATCAAACCTCTGATGTCTTCTTCTGAAAAACAGGGGCCATTATGGGAATAAGGTAATGGTATCATTGATATAGGACAGCTTCACATCAACGGTACGTCCGTTGTCAGCGATACTGTCTTTTGCATTTTGAAGCAACTCCCAGGCCCACCGGCCATGGTTGCTCCCGGCCGTCTTTTCCAGGTCGTGAAGCCGCTTGATGATCTTATCGGCTATTGAGCGGTTGCCGTCTTCCTTCCTGCCTATTTCGATTGATTGTATCATAAAGCATCTGTGGGTTGAGTGCGTTAATGATCTTAGTCTTTAAGTTGGCCGCCTTGAGGGATAAGACAGAAGAGCTCCCCCAGCTACAATATTTGGCCACTATTTGATAGTACAGAAGGAGTTACTGTTTCCCTTCCTTATCCCTAATGCAGACGCCATCTTTACGGACAGATCAGGCTTTTATCCTTTCAATGATTTCATCCAACCGTCCTTCCATCTCAGCAGCCAAATCAAACAACATGGTGGCAAACTCTGTGGCCAAATCATCCCTGTTATCAGGAAGAATGTGAACCAGGTCCTCCATCCTGCTAAAATTATAACCCTGGCCGTAGAATAATATCCAGGTACTCTTACCCTTATTTCCTTTTTCTTTTTGCATGGATGCTATGATATTCCTTAGCTCAGGATTATCCCAAAACTCTTTTCTGATCCAAATACCATAATGCAGGTCATTACTCAAAGACTCCCAGGCAACACATATTGCAGGAAATCCATTATCGCGGTATTCTGGCCACTCCTTTTTAATCATATTAAGGGATGACCAAGGATCAAAATACTCTTCATCCGCCTTGATCTCCCATTTCGTTGAATTCTCTTCATTCAACTTTTCCAGCTTCTCTATAACAAGATCCCAGAATTCAATGATCAGGTTCTCCCAGATCATATCCTGGTGTTCCAAAACCTTCAACATTTGCTGATAATTTTCCCTCTGAGTCAGGAATCGGTAGATCTCTTTTTCATAAGTTTCCATAATCAAAAAGCTTTAAGGGTTCTGATATATTGCCGGACCGTTTGAGTGACGACCGGCGCTTTTATTTCTGGTATTTTCCGTTCCAACATTGGTGAGATGTCTTCTCTGTAACCAAGTTCACGTAGCACCCCGTTTTCTTTCAAGCGTTGATAATCCTCCTTACTTATTGAATGAGGAATAGAAGGGGGACAACGAAAAGGACAGAGGTAAATAAGCAAAAAGTGCTCTTCCGGTAGGCGCAATGTCCCGGAAAGAAAGTTGTGGTAACGTTGCAACTGTTTTTCCTGGTCACCAGCATAGATTTTATTCTCTATGACTATTGCCTGTTGTTGCCTTCCTGCTTTGTACTTGATCAAAATGTCGATCTGCCCGTATGGCGTATGATATTCTTCGAAAACCTGGATGTCATGGTATTTATTAAGCTGGCCTTTGACCCCCAGAATGTGGACAAGAAAGTCATCGAAGAACAGGCGCCCTTGACAATGGGCGCCACCAGGGTCGAGCAAGGAAGCTAAAAAAGGAGTATGCAGCCCTGTCTCCCGGCCGGAAAGCCTCAAGGTCTCAAATACATTGAAGTGAGGGGCTGTACTTGCCTGAAACCGGTAGGCGAGCCGTTCATATTGATCGAAGTTGCTTAAAAAAATGCGCAGGCGGGGAAGGTCGCGTTCAAGCTTTTGAACGGATAGCGAATTCTCCAATTCGGCGAATCGTTGCAGAAAGAGTTTGAGGGCGTTTATCTCGGTTGCCTGGGACATTTTTTTACTGGAGAATACGAACATTGTTGCCGTTTTGTTACGGCTATAGATAAGTATTTGACACGAAGTAAAAGCAGGAATTATGCATGCAGATCTGCTCGAAGTAACCTCCCCCATAATAATCAGGCCTCACTACCGGTAATTTTACATGTCGCCCGTACAATCAATCAAATCAGGAATGGCCAAGCCTTCAATATCCTGGTATTCGAGCCGGAGTGCATCGAAATGCTTCTCCTGTTTTCCTTTCCGGACTTTGAAGACCAGGTAAATTCCAAAGGCGGCGTTCTGCGAGTCCATGTATTGCTTCAGTTTTTTCTTATAGCCAGTTCTCTCCTTGGTACTCGTAATCTCTGAGTTGTGCAGAAGTTTCAATTCAACAACTACCGGTGGGACAAAGCCATATTTTATCAGGAGGTCGATTCGCTTATCATCATAAAGCTGAGGCTCCCGGATGATGTCAACGCCCCTTATTCCTTTCCGTATCAGGGCGTTTTCCAGCTGTATCTTCAGTGTCTTCTGGATATAGTCTTCCCGGATAGATGCCAGAGGTTTGGATTGTGCCCCTTTCTTTCGATCTCCATCGGTGAAGTACTGTTGAATGACACGGTAAAACCCCTCCTTGTAAACGAACCGCCTGATATCTTCTTCGATCACCTGCAGGACAATGAAATTCAAATCACGGGCATCGTATACCGGAAGATAAGATCTTGACTTTATCTTATTGTATTTATTGATACTCGATAGGATGTTTTGCGGCTTTTCATGTATGTTGATATAACTGATCTGAAGCTGAGTGCGGAATTGGTTAAAGAAATGCTTTGTGTCTTTGCACCGGCTGTCCAGGAAAGTGAAAAATTCTCTTAAAAAGCCAAAGCCTTCTTTCTCTTTTAAAGCATCGTAATATTCATAGACAATCTTTTGGATATACTGGCTATACTTTTGATAACGCTTATCCCTGGCCAACAATTCTAAACCATGTTGTAATAATTCCTGCATTTCCGGAGCCAGGGAACTATCCTGTATATCAATCAGCGGCCGGGCAAAATGGAGTTTGTCCATTTCGCTTTCCCATTCGCTATAGGATCTTAACATATACTTTGAAGACCTTCTATCAGGTTCCTCGAAAGGTTGCTCCAGATTTTTTATCTTTTCATAGCGCCAACCAATCGCATTGCGGTCCCGGAATAAACGAATAATGCACTCATTTGCCAATTCTGCCAGTTTCACCAACTCTCCTTCTTTATATCGGTACGTTTCAAAAACCTCTTCCATATATCCCCGGCCCGGAAAAGAATCGGCCAGTATTTTACAAACCTGGATTCTTTCAAAAGGCCGCAAGGCTTCATCCGCCACCATTTCCTTTAAAAGAGGAACCAGCTTTTCTGCGCCGATTTTCTGTACCGCCAGGGCAAAGCCACCAGGCGAGTACCGAAGGTAATCATCTGCCCTGTGAGTTAAGGCTGGCAGCAAATACTCCTGGTCCTCTGCTGAAAGCTCTCCGATAAGTTCAATAACCTTCTCTGGGTCTAAGCCTGCCGGAGAGGAATCTGGCAACAGAGGGATAAAGCCCAGCAAGTGCTTTCGGGGGATTTCGATTTCCTGCAGGATACCCATGGCCTCAGCTGCCCGGAGGTAAGCTGAAAAATACAAAATATCCATGTTCATGGAAAGAGAAGAGTTGCGGCCATCCGTGCGGGTTATGCCTATTTTTGTTTGCAGCGGATCAATTTGGGGAATTCTTTCCTTCAGCCAGATATGCAGCCTGTTCAGATCCTCTTCTGATGCTTCAGCCTCTAAGACTTCCTGATTTTCCAGATAATGATTAAATACCCCCAGGTTGATGAGCCCGGGTTCTGGTTCCAGTAGTTCTTTGAAACGAATACAGATGTTCTTCTTTTCTCTTTCCTCCTGTTCTTTACGGATTATCTCCGGATCAGGCGGGTTTTCCCATCGGCTGAATTCATCCGGAAAAAAGTTCCTTGCAATCTGGTACACCCCGGATTGCTCTTCAGCATCCTTCTGATAAAGCCTCCGAAAGGTGTCTGCTATAAGCCAACCGGAAGGCTTGTCAATACCTATCATCCTTTTAATAAATTCCTCCGTGTTTTCCGGAGTAAGGATTTTAAGAATGGCATTAATATGGTTATGAAGAAAATTGAATAAATGAGGATGTATATCAGGAAGTGCAGGGACAAGATCCGGCCTTTTCTCCCCCAGAAGGATTATCATTTTATTATCAAACTTCTCTGTATGATGATAAAGGGAGAAATCCCGGCTCCATGCTACTTTCAATAAATCCAATAAAAGTTCGGGAAACTCCGCATCCCATACTTTTTCAATGTTATCAATAAACCCGTAGGGATTAGCAGAGATATAGTCTTTGGAACCTTTCAGGTACTGAGCCAGGTAGTTCTGGCCGGTAATGAATTGCTCTAAAAGACATTTAAGCAAGGCCGGATCAGACAGGTTGTTGATACCGTCAATTGCTGAGTGTTTCTCAGTGTTCTGAAGCCCATCAAGAAAAATGGCTAGCGTAAAATCGTCATCGGGGCTGACAAGGCAGCAGGCATAGATATAATTGTCCCGGAATTTTTCATCGCCGGAATCAAATAGCGGTTTGAGGCGTTGCAGGTCGTCTATTCTACCGAAATAGGCCAGGTTGTAAATGGCTGCGTTTTTCAGGGCAGCGTCATCTGACTGCTCTGCTAACTCTAAGAGGAAACTTCTCCAACGCTCTCTTTCAGTTCCGGCAATTTTATCAACGAGCCCCTGAAGGATATCCAGTTGGTTGGACAACCTCCGTTTCTGGCCTTTCTCACTCAATTCTACCGGAGAAGGAGGTTCAATTATAAGCCCGGCAACCGACGGAACAAAGAACTTGGATAAATCAACCGAAAACCGGGGAAAATAAGCCCCGGGGGTATTCTGAATATACCTGTAAACGCTCTCAAATACTTTCGCCCGCCCCCCGAGCGCCAGTTCTTCGGCATCAATGCCAGCCAGCAGCCCCCAAAACGCATTCTCAACCCAACTCTCTTTTTTTGACTGAAGAAATTCAACCAGCGGCAGCAGGTGGTTGGGGTTGATCTCAACCAGATAACGTAAAACATCGTACCAGTTTGGGTAGATCTGCCCGAACTCAGGCTGAACAGCGAAGTCATATATCACCTGTGGGCTGGATGCCAGGCGGTTGAGTTCTTTAGCCGCCAGATATTCCTGGAACTCTGTGTTGTGGAACTCCAGAATATCACCCGCTTTTTCTTTCCGGGGCTGTAATATTCTTTCCAGGAAAGTATCGATGTCACAGACATTCAAAAAAACGAGGTTGAGGTTGGAGTCCGCCTCATCCAGAAAAGTAATGAACTCTTCTTTAGTGATAGCATTGGTTTGATGGATCTCCATAACCAGGGCCAACTTTTCCAGCACCCTCCGGATGATCTCTTTCTCATTCCTTTTCCATTCAATACGCTTCTCTTCTTCTGCTTCGAATTGAGAATAAATGAAACGCTCAAAGAAATCGGTGCGTTTCCATGTTTTCAATTCCGCCTCCGTTACTCTGCGGCTGATCAAAAGATCCGTTACCGTTTTCAAATAACGTGGTACGGTAAGAATTGACGAGCCTTCCCGGTTTGGCCTGGCCCTTTCAAACAGAACCCCTGCAAGGTTATCGTCCTTTATTCCGGCTTTTTTGACGAAAGTCTTGATCCTGTCAAAAGAAAAAGGAGCGATTCGGATAAACTGAAAACCCTTAAACCCACTGAAAGCAGAGTAGTTATTCATAGCGTCATGCCGGCGGCAGGAAATCAGAACAGTCCTGTCCGGATGTCGGAGGCTGAATTCTTTTAGTTGATGGATTATCCCATAGTATTGCCCGGGCGAAACCTCATCCAAAGCATCAAAACAGTAAGTTGAGCAGCCTTCCTCAAATTGCTCCATTATCTCCACTGGCCCCTCCAGTTTTCGAAGCTGAATGAATTTAGCCTTCCCACCCTGATCCTCTACCGCAAGAACAATCTGGCGAAGCAATTCCGATTTTCCATAACCAGGATCAGCAATGATGAATGCCTGGATGGGAGTGTTGGTTAGGTAAGAGAATTCCACTCCTTCCACTCTTTTGTCAAACGCCTGGCTGTAATAGGGTAGGGAATGGTAGTTGTTCAGGGCTTCAAGAGTGCTGAAGCGTTCCAGTTCCGGTTCGATGTAAAAATCGGGGTTTATCTTCATTTCATTGTTTTCATTTTGGTTGCTGAGGAGTGATCTCTGGTTGTGCAATAACTTCTACTCAATAAATTCGAAACCTTACAGCTCAAAGAAGTCTTTTGAAACGAAATTTAAAACAATTTGGATTTCGCAACAAATAAAAATGATTACCCCGAAAGCATCCCCTTGTTCTCCAGCCAGCTAAAGAACCCCAGGTCAGGATTCTCTCCATCTCCGGTAACGAAGGCCCTGTCTAAGAGCATATTGAATTCTTCACAAGAAGTTTCCGGAATTACTGCACAATTATGACATGCAGCGCCATTGACGGATTCCGGCCCTTGTCCGTCTTCCGACCCAACCTGCATACAAACAGGATCTGCCGAACACCACCGGGAGTCTTCTACTGATTCACGGAGAATCTTTTCCAGGTTCCATGGCTTTCCCTGGCGGACCAATCCTCCCAAAGAACCTTCGGAATCACCTGAGGAGGTATATATCAGAAAGCCATTCATAGCGGATGGATCATCATCAGGGGAACTGCAGAATATCCTTTCCCTGAGTGCTGAAGAGCCATAACCACAGTTGTAGCACAACCGGTTGATCATCAGATGAGCGAGGGTGTGTATGAGAAAAAATCTGCCATCAAGAGGCCTGTACTCATGGTCTGCCCGTCGATTAGCAATGGCCTGATTATAACGCCGCGATCTTTTTAGTGCTCTTGCCTGTACTTCCTGTAATTCTGTCCATAGCAGGAGGAGTTTTTCGTTAAAGGAAAGAAAAATACCTTCTCCATAAACTTGGTTGGCGGGTAACCAGGATAATGGGGGGGCGTTTGTCAGAAGGCTCTTCTTTGCTTCAAGGTTTCCGTCATTCGGGAAAATCCTGGAGAAACCAGCAAAGGCTCTGGTTTCTTTTAATTGCTCAACAAGAATTACCTGATCAAAAGTAGTACTGATATATTTAAAATCAGAGCATTCCTCTTTCTTAATTTCCGAGGATTTAAAATCCCTTCCTGCTTTTCTTTCCCTGAGAATATAGTCGTACTCCTGCTGCCTTAACCCTTGTTCAGATATCTCCTGATCCTGTCCATCTGTAGGGCCATCCATTTTTTCACATATCTTCAAAAATACAGTTTCCAGAATATCACTTTTCACATGGGTTTCCAAAAATATTTTTAACAGGCTTCCATCATTATCGGAATCTTTAAATTTTCTGATCTGCTCTCCGTGTTTCGCCAATAGCGCAGTCGCAGCCTTCTCTGCATCATTTTGAGCGGAAGGTAAGTATAAAGCCGATTTAATCAGAGGAAAATAAACATTGGAGGCGCCTCTGATCAACACCCTGAGGGGATTACCGCAGGAACTATCTTTCATTCCTGCCGGACCGAGCCAGGGACGGTGGCCCTGACAGGATTGAGTGTTTACAAGCGCATCATCCCCCATGATACCTCCAAGGCTACGGGCACTCCCGCACGAACACCGTATATGTATACTCGCCAGGTCTCCTGCCCCTTTTCCTGCGCGGTAATACAATTCATGGTCCTCATTTTCAATGTCACTTCCCCTATGTACCCATTCCATTAAAGGCACATCCTGGATATGGCCGTCTCCACAAACAGCAACAAAACGGAGGGGTATCATTCGTCTTTTTTTGCATGCAGCATTGGTGCACACTGGAAATCCGGAACGGGTTAATTCTATCTTTTCAAGAATCTTACATCTGGGGCAATAGTGCCATTGAGGAAATCGGACAGATGGAATAGTCAATCTCAGGTTTTTATCCCCTCTTTCGATAAAAGGAGGGGGGATAATAAACTTCTTTACCCCTAATAACGAGGCCAGCCGGGGTTCATCCTCAATCATGAATTCGGAGAGGTCAAAAGCTCCAAATTTCCCATGTTCTTCGATATCTGAGAAGTTCAGCTCCCATTGTTCCGGCCCGCAAATCATAAGTGATTCATCGCCCGGGAAATTTACCATTTGTCCTATTCCGAAAGGCGCAAGAAGCTGGCCTCTGCGAATAATCCTTTTCATATTCTTTTTATTAAAGGCGGTCAGGGTTTGAAAATACTGATATTGGATTCCTTATCAACTCCTCTCATTGAAGTTGGAGTAGGCAGGGAGTTTCTTTCGACTTCTTTTGTAACCTCACCACCAGAAGCATACATTAATGGAAAGGCATCTGCTCCTTTCAGGATACCATAATTGCCCGCATCTCCATATTCATTGAATCCATGTTCCCAGAACTGTATCCTTTCAGAAAGCAGTTTTTCCGTTTCTTCAAGCTCCTCAGGATCAATAGATTTACATCTCTCCAGAATTACGCCTTTTGCCCATTCAATAATTTCATCGAATTCCTTTCTGTTTCGCGAAACTGAGGGGGCATTCCTGAGCCCCTTCTGAGAAAAGTGCCTTACTAATCCGATCAATATAGCATGAAGGGCTCGTTGCGTTGCATTTATGGAAAATGGAGTAACTGAGGTAGGTTCCACAAGCGAATAGATTCTGCTGTGGTAGGCCTGAAAATGCTCATACTGAGATTTGTCTCTTGGTTTGGAGGGGCTGTAAATGACAATGGCCAGCCCCGGGCCCTTTTCATCTCTTCCTACTCTGGAAGATGCCTGTATATACTCAGCAGTAGTTTTAGGCTGGCCATGGATAACCATCAGGCCAAGGCGTGAAATATCTACTCCTGTAGCAATCATATTGGTTGCAAGGCAAATATCCGCAGGGTCAGGCTTCTTTCCGGTATAGCCCGTTTCCAATTCCTTTAAATGCTCAGGAATCTTTTCTGACCTGATCCTGCTGGTTAGTTCAATAAGGGGCTTTACATACCGCCGTTCATCTCTGGGGATCAGTTTTCTGTCCTGCAGGACTTTCAAATATTCTGCGATGTCAGCGTTCACTAATGAAGAAGCAATGCCTAACTCTCTTATACTATTGAAGAAGCCCACCAATGTCCAGTAAAAATCTTTCTTTTCATGTGGAAAGTCAGCATCAGCTATAGCCTGTAACAAAGCAGAGTAAATCCTGACTACGGTCGTTTGGCCTGACTGATATCCCGGGGCCAGTATTCCAATATATTTCCTTCCGGTTTCCTCCTTTCGCTCCTCAGAAAACCAGGTATTCCCAAAGGTGAGTCCCTGAGGGGGAAATATATTGAGGCGATCCGTGTCATACAATGCCTTTACCTGCTCACCAGCCCGGCTTATCGTCGCTGTAGAGGCTATAATTTTCGGAGGGAGGGATGAATCAGTTTTTCGTGGGTAGAACGGAGGGTCCTTTCTGCCATAATTTGTACATAGAGCCTGAACAAGAACCTCATACAATCCAACAATAGTACCCAGAGGCCCGGAAATCAGATGCAGTTCGTCCTGAATAATCAGTTCAGGAGGAGTAATGCGGAAGTAATCTCCTGAATTATCTTTTCTGAATCCAAACAACCTGCTGGTTTCCTCTTTCCAGGTAAGCATTGCAAATTTATCAACTGTGCCAAGTATAAGTGTTGGAGTCTTCTGATAAATATCTTCGTCTACTACATACAAGGGCAATTCTTCATCAAAGTACTCACAATTTTGATTCTCACAAGAGAAAAATACTCTATTATCAGCATCATCTTTTTTTAGTCCTTTCAGGTTTACTCTTCTTGACGATGAATCGATTAACCCCATCTGTGTGCCACAGCAAGGGCATTTCATCACAATGAAATTGTAATCCCGGTTCTTTCCTGTTTCAAGTTTGTGGAAATGAGCTACCGCATCCTTGTTTGAATTATGTGTAGTAGAAGCCCCAACCCACAATCCGATTGAAATGGGTTCTTCTCCCAGTTCAAACTCATGCTCTTTGCGAATAAGGTCACAGCCGCAAATCATGGAAGAAGCTCGTTCGTACTGTTGGGTTGTGAGCAGCCTGAGGGTATATCTCATCAAAACAGTTGTACCATAGAACGGTTCCCACTCAAGCTCGTCTTTACCTTGTAACCTCCTGAATAAAATAGTAAAAGCCGCCAGGCCAAGGTATGCTTCCGTTTTCCCTCCACCGGTAGGAAACCAAATCAGGTCTACAATCTTCCTTTCATCAGTTTCCGGAGAAATTGTTCCTTCAATATTCATTAAAATAAAAGCGAGCTGAAAGGGGCGCCATCTCCCTCCCTTTTCTTTATGGAAATCTTCAAGAGAACTATGCCTGTCCCCACCACCGTACAGAGGCTCTGGTATAAACCTGTTTCCCCCTTTTTTTAACCATTTGCGTTGAGGTGTTTTTGACCTTTGCTGTTGCCACATCATGGCCCTGTTCATCCACCTGAACGCTTTTACAACCTTCGAATCTGTTGTATTACCAGACAAAATTGCTACACCCTTGCTGATCCTGATGAGGTTGGTTTCGCACTTTGCTATGTTTCTGAGAGCAGGGATTCTGTAATTTTCATTTAATTTTTCAGCCTCTGTTTTCAGGCTCTCAATCCATTTGCTGTACTTTTCCACCAGTTCATTTAAGCTGGCTATAGCCTTCGGCCAATCACCCCTGTCCGACAACTCAAACATGCTGAGTTCAACATGTTTGGTTGGCTGGATCGGAGCTATCTCAAAAACGGGGGTAAAAACCGAATCGATTTTTCTGACAGAGTCATCTTTTTCCACCTTCCAGTTTACAGAACAACCATGGCCAATAGCATATACCCTTTTTTCCCGATAAAGAAGCCGCATTTCTTCCTCCTCATAAGTATCTGATAAGGAGGCTTTTTCCTTATAGGGTAAGATTATTCCGGGAGGAGCTGATAGTTCCAGGCAGTTTTGAAATAAAATAAAACGGTCCGACCTGGTATGGTCAGAAGTTGCCTCCGCACAGTTGACCAGGCTGAAAGTAAGAACACAACACCCTTCTTCTTTATCTCTTTTCGTCGTCCTGTTTCTTACTTCCAGTACGAGCCATGGTTCTCCATCCGACAGCCTCAGGATATCTCGTTGATATACTTTTCCAGTGGTTTCACACAGGTCTTTAAGTTCGATGTCCTCAATAGTGTCTTTCACCGGGCGCCTCACCCAAAAAGGTTTCATGAAAAATGGGTTGCCATTGCCTTTGTCTACGATTTGTCCGGAATCATCCAATGTCTTTACCGGCAAATGGCCATCTCCTCTCTGATACCAGGCTGAACTAACGCTAACAGATAATTTTGCATCCCGATCGATAACCCTGATTGAAAACCCCATAGCAGAAGGCAGAAACTGATTGGCAAGCCCTACAGGTTCTTCGCTTTCTGTATCATCTACATTGCCTCCGGCCCCTCCTTTAAAATTGATGTCACCCGATGGGCTCTCGTTTTCTTCCTTATCAGAAGCGTTTTCATTTATTTCTTCTTCGGGGTCAACCGGGCCCCTCTCAAAACTGATTCCCTGGGGATAGAGCATTCCCGCCCCGTAACGCTTTTTGGGAGATCCGTGAATACCGGCCAGTAACCTCTCTTCACCTGTTTCCGGGTTTGAATATGCAATATGTGGGTCTGGCCCAACAACCTCTTTATCAATAGTATTAATGATTAAATCTCGCAGAGTCATATCACAGGATTTTATTCATGTTTCTTCTGTACAACTTGTCTTTTTCTTCGGTAAGAGCCTTTGCCAGAACAATAAAAAGTTTAATTTTTGCCCTTGACATCCCGACGTATAACAGCCTTTCAGCACCTCTCGTATCCAATTCCTCCAGGTCTGTCAG
Organism: Lewinellaceae bacterium; assembly: GCA_020636405.1. Lineage (GTDB taxonomy): Bacteria > Bacteroidota > Bacteroidia > Chitinophagales > Saprospiraceae > JACJXW01. The sequence goes on from JACJXW010000004.1 coordinate 3,734,069, forward strand.
AATGATGAAGGAACTCTCCAGGCCTTTGAAAGCCTGGATAGTATGGTATGATAATGCTTTTTCACCGATCAATCCTGTGAGAAAGGGCGATCGGGATACACAGCTGTTTTCTAATCGTATTGGAGAAAGAATGATAACATGTTGAAGAGGAATACCTTCTTCCAGTATATCCTTAACAATGTCCTCAATTTTGGCAGCCATGAGGCTTGTGGAAGAAGGGAAAAAGGATTCCACCTTATCTCCTTCGGGCGCCATATCCGGGAACTCCAGCATATCGATTCCGGTAAAAAGAGAAATATGGCTGGCTATTTTTTTGGTATTCCTGCAATTGACAGACAGAGGAGGGAGCCGGGTAAAGCTTGCTCTTGCCGAAATATAGTTCAGTGATTTTCCGGGGTCATTCAAATAAATTGCCTGGTTGGAGAAATCTCCAAAAAACACCCAATTCCCATCTGCAATCCCATCTTTCAGGATCATATCAAAAACCTCGAGATAATTCTCAGTGATCAGATCCTGAGCTTCGTCGATAATGAGTACGTCAAACTTTTCAAGGTGCTTTTCTTCAAAACTCAGGATGAAGTTCCAGGGTAAAGTTTCTTCAAAAAACTGATGCCCTGCATTTTCAGGAATGAGCAGTCCGGAAACAGATGCCATATACTTATGGAGGTTACCGGCAACATGAAAAGCAACGGAATGCCCTGGCACAAGTTTCCGTGCATTGTCTTCTATCTTCTGTCCAAGCAGCCTGTTATAGCAAAAAAAGCCAACTCTTTTTTCATTTTCAACCGACCGTCGAAAAAGTTCGGTAGCGATCAATGTCTTACCGGTTCCGGCCTGTCCTGAAATCAGGCACCGGTTGTTATATTTTGTGATGTCAAGGACATGAAATTGCTGTTTTGTATATCGCTCAATTACCTCTTCAGTATCAAACAGCCTGTTGATTGCACTGTATTGATACGAAAAGTCCCCTCTGATTAATGAAAGGATGCTTTCACATTCCGCTCTTGAAGGCATTGCCTTATTGACATCATACCAGGATTTTCTGCACATCTTCTCGTGAAAGCCTATGGACAGGGAGTCAATGTAATCTGAAATAGGGATATTCAATCCCTGCCTCGTAAAGACCATCCATGATTCGGCTTCTGTTCCGTAATCATAAAATTCGTCAAGGCTGGTGAACATGACACCGTAACCAAACAACACATTCTTAACCAGGCCCTCAATTTTTGAATTCCCCGCTGACTTTTCCTGTAGTATTTTTCGAAGGGAATGCATCGCATCACTTGCCTGCCGGAAAGGCCCCCTCACAGAAGAAGATGTTTTTCCTGCCCGGTTGGTAAACTCCCAAACCCCTTCCTTTCTGGCAACCCTGCCATGTTTAACTTCAAGAGCGAAAATCCCTTTTCCCGGCGCCAGCACAAGAAAATCTATTTCTCCTGATATTGCAGTCAGGTGACCGGCAATGAAAAGAGAATGAACCACAATTAAGCCCTTACAGTTTTTATCGTTCTTCAGGAGAGAAAAAACAAGTTTTTCTCCGGTAGAAGCATCAGATGGTATGGTATCCGGAATCATTCTGCTCATAAGGCTTAAATCTTACTTTGGATCAATTTTCGGGTGTCCTGGTATCTTACCTTGCTCGTTTTATAAGATATGTTCAGCAGTTCAAGTATTCTGAGTTTAGCCTGGAATTTACCAACCCCTATGAATTCGATATCGATAACAGACTGTTCCCCGATTTTCTTTAGCTCCCTTTGAATAACGGAAATAAGTTTTTTCTGTAATCCAGCTTTAAATTCCAGAAATTGCTTTTTTGCCTGTTGAATTTCTTCCAGTTTTTTTTCAATTTTTTCCTCAGGTAAACTGGAATCTCCGGCAAGGATAAGCCTGATGTTCCTGGAGCGTGGAGCAATCAGGTCTTCATCATTTTTCCATCGGAGAAGATTCGCTCTGTTGAGGTTCGCATTCAGGCCACGAGCCTGTTCAACTTTGTTTAAATGGCTTTCTACTGCCTCCAGGTTATCACCATGCTTAGAGAAAATATTAAGTAAAGCTTCCCTCCAGGAATTCATTGTCCTGAATGTTCTATGCTGTGCGGGCATAGAATTTAGAACACCGTCAACGGTCTCCTTTTCGTTTTCCCAGAAAACCACTCTGTCCCCTCTTCCCAGCGTCCTGACCGGGCACTCTTCAACAGTGATCTCCTTTTCATCTTCATTCAATGTTAAAACCTTTGAGCTTTTCAGCATCAGGACAAAGAATCCCGGGAAATTGAGCGTGTAAGCATCGACCATGTAATCAGTACCGGTTAAATTACCTTTTGAAACGAATGAGTTGGTTGAAGACTCCGATATATTCTGCCACAATTCTTCGAGGTCAATACTTTCCGGCTCATCTGTTTCTGAACTTTCATTGGGGACAGCCTGCATTTCTTCCTCAATATTCAACCATGGCTTCATTTTAGCATTTTCCTGAAGTGTAAGTGTCCAAAGTTCATTTTTCGGGAGATTATCATTTCCGGGGCCTGTATTCAGGTGTTTTTCAAGATAGGATCGTGTCACTCTGCTTTCCCAGGGAGTAGAAAGCAATACGACCTCCGGAGTAAAGTATCCAGCTACCGCCCTGATAAGGTCTCTTCCGGAATATTCATATTGAGGAAAACCTGGAAAAATGACTCTGCTTCGAAAGCCTTTAAGTTTCCTTATAATATTTACTTGCCGGGTTACCGCCTCAGACCTGATATTTTCCTCATGATATCGTTTTTCGGCAAGAAGGTGTCCTCTGGAACGATTAAGGGTATTTTCTTTTGAAGAATACTCCTTCACCTTCATTTTTTGAATCTGCTGGTCCAGTAAGTCGACGCCCTTGTTAATTTCTTCACTTATGGCTTCTGGTAGCTTATTTGCATATTTACCGTATTCCTGGAGAAACTTCCAGAAGTATTGTTCTGCAATTTCAAGCTCATTATTATACAGGCCAACACTATTCTTTAAGGCAAATAAGGCCGGGCGCAGATGTTCGCGGAAAGAAGCCTGGAGATTTTCAAAAGCCTCCAGCTGATAAAAAAGCCTGCCCCCTTCCAGTATCTTGTGAGCCTCATCAATCAATGGTTCATCATGGACGATCACTCTGATTTTCTGTTGTTGATAGATCCTGCAGGAAAGCCAGAAGTCTTTGTCAACAAGCCTGGTGTTTCTGGTTTGGAGAGGGGCTATCTTCTCTCTATCCCATATAAACCGGTAGCAATCCGGGAATTTGACCCGAAAATTTTCAAACCTGTCATAAGCTAAGGATGAGATAAAGGAATTATCGGAAAGAACAATTACTCCTATTCCATTTTCAAGCAGTTTTTTCAAGGTTTCTGCTGATTCAAAAGCCATTTGGACATCTGCTATTATTACTGCTTTCAGGTTTTTGAAAAGTTCAGAATTCCCTTTTTTTTCTTCCAGCTTATTAATCTTGCTGATAACTTTGGCCCATTTCTTTTCGTTAACGACATCAATTTTCCGAATATCATCAAGAAGCCTCAGCAATCTGCCATCAGTTAGGGAGAACAGCTCAATCTTTTCACGCAGTTCTGAGATAAGGGTTGTGAGTGCCTGGTTTTCCGGCGGGGCGCTATCAGCGATATTCATGATCAGTTGCACCAATTTACGTTCCGTGGTTTCATGTGCTTCCAGTTGTTTAATGCTTTTTGCCAGTCTGCCCAAATTCTTTTCAAGGATTAGGTTTTTTCCGTAGCCGCAGATTTCAGAAAGGGAACGGTCACTAAACATGGTGTTATGAAAAAAGCGAGAGAGAGAATTTCGTTTTCCTGGCCCTGAAATGATAAGAACTTTTGATTTAAATACTAAACGGTTACCTGCCAAGTCAATGTCCAGCGTCTTTTCAATTAATGATTTGTTTGAATTTGTTTTATTTTTTACTTTATCGTAATATGAATTAGTGTTTAGCCCAGTTTTATTTGTCCGCATTAAAGCAAGACTGTTTTTAAGGGGAATCAAGGTCTTAGTTTTTAACCCCTTCGTTTTAAAAAACACACAGACATGTTTTTGGCCGTTAAAACTCTGGATACTTTCAAACTCCGCAGTTGCTCCATACAGCGTTACCTTCTCACCTCGTTTCAGCTTGAGGCTTTCAAGATAATCTACTGTGTACTCGTAATAATCATTATGAAATATGTTCAAGATAAGGATAGAAGCCATCCATCCGGCACTATTGCATTGCCTGGGGAAATGGATCAGGAGAGGATAGCAAGGAGCTGTTTCAAGATAAAGCAGAGCTGTACCTGCTGAAACCTCAAGCACAGGAGAAAATTTATATTCTTCGCCCTGATATTTAATATCCAGGCAATAACGCCTGGCAAGAAAACTCTTCCAGGATCTGATGTCCATTTGTGTGTTTTTCTTAAACTGCGTTTTATTGCTCCAACTATTTCAGGACAAACTTCACGATCTTTGCAATCTGAAAAGCCAGGTATGGCGGAACAGCATTTCCAACCTGCCTGTATTGTGCCGTCCGGGAACCACAGAAAAAATAATTATCCGGAAATGTCTGAATCCGCGCTGCTTCCCTGACGGTCAGGCTTCGGCACTGATTGGGGTCATAGTGAATAAAATAATGTCCATCTTTTGAAATATGGCTGGTCACAGTAGTTGCAGGTTGTTCAGGATTCTGGACGCGAAAGCGGTCTACAAATTTTCCTGAACCCGCATTTTTATGTTTGGGCAACAAAGAAGGGGGGTAATCCGGTAATAACGGTGACCTTCCATGGACTTTGAGAAAAAATGAAGCGAAGAAATACCTTTTCAGGTCATCATCCAGATGGCCTCTGCTCTCATGATTGCATACACCTTCCAATCTGGGATCATGATACCAAGAAGCGAGCTTTGATGGTTTCTTTGATGGGTCTTTTGCAAGTACAAACCCACCTCCTCTTGAGCTTGGTGAGACCTGCAATGTACCATTAAGCTTATTCGTGAATCCATTTGAATGGAGGATCTCCTTTTTTAAGCCATTGAATATCCTGCGCCAGTTGTGGAATGAATCTTCAAGTATTTCATACTTAAATTTAAGTCGGCCGTCCCTGCCTTTTTTCTGAGATAGAATTCTCCTTGACAACCCACTTCTGAGGCGTGGCAAATCTCCGATTACATCTTGAAGTGAAACCGGTTCTGATTCTTCGAGGACAGGTATTTCTGTAACATTGATATCCTGACGGATACCTAATAATATTACCCTGTGCCTCTTCTGAGGAATCCCGTATTTTTCACATTCAATAAGAAAATCCGTCTTCCTGTTATAGAGTGGTTGATGAGAAAAAACGTTTTCTGCCGGTTTAGCAGAGAGGCTGAATACTTTGTAATCAGGGCAACCAGTATCCGGAAACAATCCTGAAGGATGTTGCAAGTCATTGAGCATCATTCCGAAAATACCTCTCCCATTAACCTTCGCAGAAAGCAGCCCTTTAACATTTTCCATCACGAACACCGGGGGTTGGTGCCGTGCAATTATTCCCAGATATTCTTTATACAAGTAAACCCTATGGTCATTCTCATTTACTCCTCCGTTTCTTACCCGGCCTGCCAGAGAATATGCCTGGCAGGGTGGCCCCCCAATGAGTACCCAGCTGCTGGCGCCATTGATTTCGGAAGTGATCCTTTTGTCCAGAACAGAAACGGGAACCTCCCCAAGGGTAGCCTGCCATGCTTCCTTTTTCGCTCTACTGCTTTCATCTGGATATAGCTGAAAGAGTTTTTCCTTTTTATCGGAAAATTCTTCAGGAATGCGGATATCTGATTTGATCAGGTGATAATATTCTTCCGGAGCATTACCTTTTGGAAATTGGCGGAAAAAGCTTCTGAGTTCAAGCGTTTCGTGAGCATAGTTGTCTTTTTCTACTGACAGCCGCAGGCCGAAGGTATCCGCTCCCGAGGAATCTTCCAGAGCGCTAAAACCCTCACCTAGCCCTCCGGGCCCTGCAAAAAGGTCGATTACCGGAATTTTACTCATTAGCTATTTTGGTAATAAGATTTTTCAATGTCTCTCTGCGTTTTTCTCCCTTCAGTTCACATTCCCATATCACAATCACTTTCCATCCCTGCCGCCTGAGCTCTTCATAGTTTTTCAGATCCTTTTCAGCAGTAGCCTGAATTTTATCCTTCCACCACTCTGTTCTTGTCTTAGGAATTACAAAATACTTACATCCCTGATGGCCATGCCAGAAACAACCGTTTACGAAAATTACAGTGTTATGCTTTCTGAGCGTCAGGTCCGGTTTGCCCGGAAGTTTTTTCTGATGCAGCCTGTACCTGAAACCATTTTCAAACAGGAATTTACGGACGAGAAGCTCAGGTTTGGTATCTTTCGCCCTTATCCTGCTCATGTTATAGCTTCTGGTTTTCTTGTCGTGTACGTCCGCCATCAAAGATTACTTGTTCCTGCATATGGCATTTCTCCCTGATTCGAAATTAACTCTGACTAATCGTGGGATACACCATAATAAAGTTTCTGTGCTTGCCCGAATGAGCGCTTTTTGGGTGTTCCTTTTGTTATTAGCAATAATAGTAATCTTTTGGTAATATTTTTACGTGAAAAGAGACTTTTTGTTTCAGAAGGAGAAATGCTAACTTACCCGCCCGCAGCCCCAGGCACATCCGCCTGGAGGAGGATACCGATATTTCTAATATTGCCAAAATGCTTGTAGCCGAATACCGGAACATAGAGACCCACACTGTGCAATACCAACCGGGCACTCCCTTTGCCACCTACCTCATTATGCACGAGCTCGGCCACCTCGGCCTCATCCTGGAAGCCCGCCGCGCCAACGAGAACCAGCTGTTCACCTCCAACCGCCGCCACGAGTAGCAATTCCAGTCGCGCACCGACAAAGACCGCCGCCGCATACTCAAAGCCGGGCTCGTCCCCAACCGGCCGATGGCTTTCTCAACCACCTGTTCCGCGGCCTCAATAGCCAGCTGTACAATGCTCCTCTCGACATTTTCATCGAACAACGCCTCTACGATCACTTCTCCACCCTGCACTCCATCCGGTTCCTCAGCCTGTGCTGCCTCCAACAAAAAAGTGGGTATGTACGCCCCCAGCTTCGTCCGCAACGTCAACATTACCTTGTCCTACGGCCTGCTCCTTCAGTACCGCGACCTTTACAGTTGGGGCCTCACTTGTGAGATCCGCGAGACTCTCCTCCTCCGCAAAGCCGAGCGCCTCTACCAGGACTACCTCAACATGAAAGACGACAAGCAGCCCGGCGAAGAATACGACCTCATCGAGTGGTGGAGCTGATGCTGCAGCCATTTTTCGCGTTGGGTAAGGAAGCAGGGCAGGAGGAGAAGGTGGTGTAAAATGGAGATAACTTTCAGGAAACGGCATTTTCCGTAGACAGTTTCCTGTACTCCCGCTGTTGCGTCGTTGCCAATGGGCGGGAATTCTATGAAAAAGTATTACAGGACCCCAGCGAAATGCCTAAAGAATATACTTTTGCCCCCCTTCTCAACCTTGTCAGCAAAGCCCATCAGCTAAAGACGGGAAAAGACGATTACGATCACCTGCCGGAAGTATGGTATGAGACCTTCTCCAACCCGGAAGGCTGGCCGGGGATCACCCCACTGAAAGAACGGATCCGGACCCGCCTTCGCCCTGGTTTAGGGCTACGGCGGGCGGAGGCAGATGAAAAAGAAGCCTCACGGTAATTCTCACCAGAACATGGAGGAGCACCACCTCTATGGAACGTGTCGAAAATAACTTCCCTATTTTGGCGGCGCCTCATCACCCCTGCCGGCGTTGCGGTTCCGTCACAGAGCCCCGGCTATGCTCCGTCACCGCGCCTTGGCAGGGGCGATGATCCACTCCCAAAAAACGGGAACTTATTCTCGGCACGTTCCTATGAGATCCGGGACCGGGAAAGAGGTGGGGTATACAAATACGGCATTTGTGGCGATCTACAAAGAGGCTGTTTCACTTATGTCCTTTGGTTTTCTTATGGCCCTTTTTCCGCCACTCTTCAGCCTTTTTTCGCCCCGTACCTTTCAGGTACGAAGCTCAAAAATGGCTTCGATTGACGAAAAAATGACCTCATAATAAATTCCAAAAACATAAATGAAACAGCCTCTGAATGCTGATGGCAGTTCTCCGCGAGCCAACAAACAAATCCGTTTGTTCAACCGCGTTGTAGGTTGGGCCAGGTTTCTGGCCAATGTACTGCTTACCGGAATTGCCGGCCGGTTGAAAGCTGAAGAGAAGGAAAAGGAGTACATCGAAAAGCATAAGGAGAAGTATGGGCGGAAGCCTCCCGGAAATGAGTAAGTTTGGCCGACTTTGAAATCTTTCTAGCCTCTTCTGGCCAAACCCTGTATCTTTAAAGCACTGAACCAATTAGCAAAGGCAGCTGAGTCCCGCACTCAACTGCCTTTGCTATACCGGCGACGAAGTAGCTGGCCTACTTCGTGTCGGCACCTTCAGTTTCTGAAACCACCGAAACCATAAGCTATGAAAACTGCCCCCTTCACTCTGATCCAGGGCATCGTCGTCGACCACAGCCTGTTCACCCAGCCCTTCGCTTGCGACCTATCCACCTGCCACGGCGCCTGCTGCTGGCAGGGTGACGCCGGCGCCCCCCTCGAGCCCCAGGAAGCCGAAACCCTGCAGCGCCTCTACCTGAAGCTGGCGCACCACCTCTCCCAAGCCGGGCGCAACCAGGTTACCGCAAAAGGAACCAGTTATCAGTATCGTGGCAAGCACCGCACCACCGTCCTCGATTTTGGCCTCTGCGCCTATGCCCACATCCAGGAAGATGGCATCATCCGCTGCGGCATACAGGAAGCCTATCGCGCCGGCGCGGTGAATTTCGAGAAGCCTATTTCCTGCCACCTGTACCCTCTCCGCCGCCGACACAATTGGCTGAGCATGGAGTATCTATACTACGAGCAGCGCGGAATCTGCGAATCTGCCTGTGGGAAGGGTAGGAGAGAGGGGCTGGCCGTTTTCCAGTTCGTGCGGTATGCTATCATCCGGCAGTATGGGGAAGGGTTTTATGAGAAGCTGGAAGAGAAGTATGCTCTTTTCAAGGAGCAGGCTCCAGCTTGATGAAGTCGGCTGAATAGTGAAGCCAGGGGCTCATTGGAGGATTCCTGGCTTTGCTGTTTGGGAGGCGAGTCCAAGAAAACGTTGGTATTTTTGCACTGCGCTCCAAAGTCCACGAAACTAAACAACGACGTTTTCCTAAACTCTAGCCAGGGGCAGCAGTAAAGAGCTGATGAATATCTTCGCCATTTGGTTTGGTAAGTTGGGCTTGAAATCCAAAAGTGGAATATCGGAAAAAAATGGCTTTTGAGGGTAAATTTCAATAACTTGTACCGACATAAAGAAACACCCTCAATGGATTTTTATGGCCGCTGATTTTAGGATTCCGCTGTTTCTGGTTTTCATCATCGGAATTTCTTATCTCATCATTCAGAATTTCGCTGTTCAATCATTGCCGGAGTCGCCCACATTCCATCCACCTCCCACGGAAACAAATGAACTATCAGTTAAATTTAACGATCAGGTTTATGAAAGCTGGAAAGGCATCCTAATGCAACTGTTGGAACGGTTGAGGCGAGGCATGCCACTTACCCAGGAACAAGAGGAAATAATAGATGGCATGGCTCAACTCTTACAGCAATACAGCGCCAGCATGGCCGACAAAGCTGAAGAACTTCTTACATTGATCCAAATGATCCAGCAAATGCAGGAAGATTGGATAAAACAACATCCCGATGAAGGACAACAAAGAACAGATAATGAGTACAAGCCAGGCGAATGAAGAGGTAGTGGTGCTTTATTCCACTTACTACTATGATCATGTCCAGAGGATCGAATTGGCCTCCCGGCGCAAGGCTTTCCTGAATATCCTGCTTCAGGTTGCTGCTAAACTGTATGGCCCTGAGACGGGAATGAGCCTTGGGTTCCGGCTTCTTGAAAACAGCATAGTTTCTGCTGAAAAGACCGAAAAAGGGGAATACAAAGAAGGATAAATTTTTCTTAAGCCTCTGCCATCCTAGCTATTTGCAGTCCACCCAAACCGCCCTATAAATGGACCGCGCCCATTCCACCCAAAAGGCTCATTCAGCCCACCAAAAGAGTCCAAAATACTCGTCCACCGAAACAACGTCCAAAAAACCTCAACCAAGGCCGTTTTTCTGTACTCCCTATCGGCGTCGGGCAGGCCACCCGAAAACCATGAAGAATCACTCGAAAACAAGAGAAGCTGACCACAACGCAGCCAGCCTCTCTAAGCTCTCAATGAGTAAAAAGGATACGGGATTTACAACCCGAAAAACAAAAACAGCAGCAAATCCCAGATATTCCAGGACCGCCCACCAGGGCGCAGGTGCGGCTTCGTCCGTTCAAAAGTTTCCTTAGCCATAGCTTCAGTTTTTACACTGACGTTAAGTGGTTTGGCAAACCACTTAAGTACAGTATATCCTGGCACGAATTGGCTTTTCTCAAGCCAATTCGTCGTCAGGATAAGTGATCAAATAGCTTTATACAACCGTATTCGGAATACATAACCAGTAGCTCACCTCCCCATCCGGAAGCTCTCCACCAGGATCTCCTGCCGCAGTAGCTCCAGCTCCATTTTCAGATCCTCCACCGCCTGTTGCTTCACCAGCCAACCCCGTTTCGCGTTCAGAAAATCTCCCGGGCTGATCTCCTCCTGCCGGTACCGATCCTCTTCCATCCGAAACAGTTGCTCATCGATGGACAGCAGCTCGCGGCGAGCGGACAGGGCCTCTTGCTTCAGCAGGTAAGAAGCATACAGCTTTGCCACCCTTCCCCGAGCGTGCGCCGCCTGCAGCCCCCCCTTCTCCTCAATACTGCGGCGCCGGGCAGCGTTGCGCTGCTTATCCCGTTTCGCCTGATACAAGATGCCAGTGTTGAAGCTCACGCTCGGGCGCGGGTCACCCGCTACCGTATACGTCAATCCGACGTTCGGCACGTATTTCAGCCATTCCCCCTTTCGATCCTCCCGGAACTCCAGTAGGTTGGCATGCACCTCTGCCGCATAGAAGCTGTCGATAGAGGCGTACAGTTCGCCCAGGGGCGGCAACTCCTGGGCGCCGGCAACCCGAACCAGCAAACAGCAAATTAAAACATCTCTCAATCTCATAGCCCCTCAATTTCAACCGTTGTCAAATAGCCCGTAAAGCTTGCCGGTTGCAGTTCCGCCTCCCGGTTGCGGCGTTCCAGGGCTTCCCGTTGCCGGGCATTCTTCGCCCGTTCCTGCTCCTGGAGCGCGGCGATTTCCGTCACCAGCTCCTGTTCCCGGCTATAGTCCGGTTGCGGTAGTTTACGCTTCCGTTCCTCTGCCAGCTGCCGGTAGAGGCCCTCTTTTTTCACCATATCCGTTACTCGCTGCAGCCGTTCCGACAGTTCCCCGATTCTGAGAGCATGGCGCCCCACCGCTTCCGCCCGGCTACTATTCCACTGCTGCAAGCTGTGCAACTTTGCCCGCAGCACCGGTATCCGGGGATTAGGCTCGTAGACGAACACCTCTACCTCCACCGAATCATACAACTCATGGAAGATTGCCCCACGCAGGAAGCCCGATTCAAAGCGGCGTTGCTCCGAGGCCGCCCCATTTGCCGTCACCAGGAACGGCCTGTCCGCCACCACATCCAGCTTAGCGATGATGTGCCTGCCCACCAGGTGCTGAAGGCTATCAACGCCAATGCCCACAAAGCGATGCTCCCGGAAAAAGAACTTTTGTCCCGTATGCAAGGGGATCACCTCTTCCACCACTAGTTCCGATTTGTCCAGCACCACCAGGCTATCACCCTGCAGCAGCACCGCTCTTCCAGGTTTTGCCTCCAGGCAATAGCCTTTCCCGGAGAGCAGTAGGCTGCCCTTATGTGCCCGGTACTGTACCTCCAGCAAATCCTCCGACCGCTGAAACTCCAGGTACAAGTGCTGCATCGTACCAAACAGGCGGTTGTAGGACGTCCAGAAGCCATGCTCGAAGAGCGGCCGCAGGAAGAGCCCCAAGGAGAGGAACAGGCAGAACATAACCGCCTCCGCCCGCAGGTCGCCGGTGCGGATCCGGTAGCCCGGGTTGCCGGGGATCACAAATGGGTTCTTGGTGATGGGGTAGAGTAGGGGCACTCCCTGCAGCGTCATCATGTCCAGCATCAGGTGGGAGAAGTAAGCAAAGAAGAATATTAGCGCCAGGCTGTTGGCGCCGGCTGTAACTTTCTCGATGATAGCAACAACTAGGGTCAGTATGGTCAGCGTCACGCCGCTGTGGGTGATGGTGCGGTGGCCGTAGCGGCGGTTGATGCTTTGCGATAGCGGCTTCAACAAGCTGCCGATCAAAGTCTTGGGATGGTCGATATCCGGCAGCAGCGCTGCGCTGATGGCCAGCCCCATGTACACCGGAGAAGCAAAAACATTCACTCCAGACAGCGAACTGCAAATACCGGTAAATACCAATCCGCCGACAATATGGTTAGGTGCTCTCATAGCTTCATACATTCATTAAACAAACCGCCGTTTCAATGCCTGGAAGATCCTTCTCGAGAAGATAGCCACGATGAGGGCAAGGCCCCCCAGCAGGCGGAAAGCGCCGGAGTGGTGCCCCAGCTCGCTGCCCATATAGCGCAGCGCCATCAGAGAAGAAAAGGCGACGATCAGCGGGATACTGAAATCTATCTCCGATTTTGACGCAGTGTGGCGTACCTCATGCAGCACTTCCAAAGAAATTATCGGCTCCTTGCCCAAACGCTCCACCAGTTCCACAACAAAAAGCGGAATCCCCTGGGTATTCTCCCAAACCCGGTTCAGGAACGCCTCAAAGTCCTCGATGCGCTCCATGAACGGCTGCGCCAGGCGGGATGCCATTTCCAGCGTTTCCGGGCGGGATAACGGCTGTAGTTCGATGCGCTCAAAGTTCGACAAGAAAGTAGCGTGTTCAATCTTGATGCGGCGCGCCGCGGCGATGATATGAAAGTGGTTCTTCAACATTTCCAGAATGCGCACGCCGTACTTGGTGACGTCGGTCAGGTCATCGAAAACCAGGGTGAACTCTTTGGGTTGTGTTGAATCGATCGCCAGTTCGCAAAGGCGCTTAATACTCTCCTTCGTAGCGATCCGTTCCAGTTGCTCCCGCTTCTCCACTTCCAGCAACAAGCGGAGCACCTCATCCTTATCATCGTCAAAAAGCGTCAGTAGCAATCCTCCTAGCGTTTGCTTCGGCGACCGGAAATCATCCATGCGGATGATCCGTTCGCGGTGATAGTTGTCCAACAAGTGTGATTTACCGATACCCTGTGGCCCAAGAAGGATAACATTCACCCGCTTCTCGCTCAGATCATGGAGGCGCTCCAGTTCTTCTTTCCTGCCCACGTGAAAACTGGTCATGCCCCGTTGCGCCGGGAACACCAAAACCGGAGGTGGGCGGTGCAGCTTTTGCCAAACCCGCTTTAGTAAGTTCCGCTCCCGCTCTATCCCCCGCACCGCCTGCCGCAGCCGCTGCTCATCCACGTGCAGGTAGCGTTCCGTCACCTGCTGGCTGCTATGCCCCAGCAGTTTCTGCACCACGCGGATATCTTCGCCATTGTTTGCCATCCACGTAGCGTAATAATGCCGCAGCATGTGGGGCGTGACCCGATTATTCGTGTACTTCATGATGCGCCGGTAAACCGACTTGCGGGAAAGGTGTGGCTGGGCGCTTTGATCGGAAGGCGGGAAGAGGTAGGCCTCCGGGCTGTTCCAATCCACCCCCTTCGCCTTCCGGCGGTAGTTGGCATACGCCTCGATGATCCGGCTTGTGATGGGAATACGGCGAAACTTGTCTTTGGAAGATTTCCGTTTCTTCAGGCTAAAGACCACCAACTCCTGCTCCATCGGCCGCACGTGCTTCACCTGCAGGCGCACCACTTCGGTAACCCGCAGCCCGGCGTCCATCATCAGCAGGGCGATCAGCCGGTACTTGGTGTTCGCGCGGGAGAGCAGCAAGTCGAGTTGCTGGCGGGTGGGTAGCGGGATGTCGGGAGCAATGGGGTGGGGTTTGTGCATTTGTTCATTCGTGTATTCGTGCATTTGTAGGCGGCTTCAGAAGCCATAGCCTGGTATTGGAATTCGCGCTACCCCATTGCGAGCAACCAATATACAGTTGTGACAGGGTAAAAGTCAACAAATCGGAATTCTGGCGAAAAAAGTTTTAGGTAAGCGGGGGGTACGGGGGGGAGACAGAATTACAATTTTGTCCCCCTGGTGAAAGGAGGTAAAAGGGGGCAAGATCTGGGCTTTATTCCGGAAAAAATTGGCTGAATTGTGACGGCAGGTACAACTTGAGTTTCGAAAGGGTAGAATTCGGCAATCAGGAGGGGAAGAAGCAATAACATATAAGGTAGAAGAAACTCCTTTCCATATTCATTGGTTTTACCATAAAATTCCTATTTTCAGAAGCCAAAAGCGTAAAGGCGATATGGAACATCTCGAACGCATAACGATTAATCCAGAGATCTGTCACGGTAAACCCTGTATCCGCGGCATGCGATGGCCGGTAGAAGTCATTCTGGGCCTGTTAGGCTCGGAAATGACGATTGAGGAAATCCTGGAGGACCATCCCGAATTAGAAAAAGAAGATATTATTGCTTCTTTAGCCTATGCCAGATTGCTCATGTGAGCCTATCCAAATCCAACTGATATCATCAAACCCTTTCCCAAATTTTCGTTAACTTTCGGAAAATAAATCGTTGAAATGAATATGCAGTCCACCAAGCTGGAGTTAATCAAACTGATAGCGGATATCCAAAACGAAGAGCTGTTGAGCCGGGCCAGGCAATTTCTCAAAGAGCTTGAAAAGGAGATGAAAGCTTCGGATAGGCCGCCAGCCCTGAGCAAAGAAGAAACGGAACTCCTGCTGAAGATCAATGAAGGCCTGCCGGAAGAAATTCAGCTCCGTTATAATGAATTGCTTTCCAAACAAGCAGAAGAAACGATCACAGCATCAGAACACGAGGAACTGATGCATTTGACTCCGCAAGTCGAAGCCAAAACGGCGGAACGCATGAAATACCTGGTGGAATTAGCCCAGTTATGGCAAACTACGGTTGATGAAGTAATGGAACGATTAGGAATCAAGCCCCCTCCTGTTATTCATGCCTAAGCATTACATTCCCGAACCCATAAAACAGGCTGTTGAAGAACGGACCGAAGGCCGTTGTGAATATTGTAAATCATTTCGAAAATACAGCCCACAACCTTTCATTATCGAACATATTCATCCCCGTGTCAATGGCGGTTCTGATGGCCTGGACAACCTCGCCCTATCATGTGGCGGATGCAATGGCCACAAATACCAAAAGACAGAGGCTGTAGACCCAGTTACGAGCATTATTGTTCCCCTTTGTCATCCCCGTAAAGATACCTGGGCTACTCATTTTGAGTGGGATGCAGAATATCTTCAAATCATAGGAATTACACCTGTTGGAAGGGCTACTGTAAGAACCCTCCATCTGAACCGCCAGGAATTGATCAATCTTCGGATTTTAGTCAAGATGACAGGGGAGCATCCTCCGCCAAAGAAATGACGGCTGTGAAACTAGGATCACTCCCATCCCTCCTGCGATTGCAGCTGCTCCTTCGAGCGCCTCACCCGCAGCGGAGGCATATCCGCTTTCATAATACTATCGTACTGCTCTCGGGTAAGCGGCTGCTGCACTTCCTCCGGCGTAGGAGAAGGGCACGCCATCAGGAAAAGAAGAAAAAAGAGCACAAGAACCAATCTGGACAGGGCCGATAAGTTTTTCATTGGAAGAGAGTTAAATGAGAGGGCAACAGTTCTGGCCTTCAAAGCCTTTCGGCAAAAGAGGAAGGGAAAGGGAAGCTGAATCCCTTTCCCATCCAGTTTTGCATCTACGGCCAACACTCCGGGCAGTCCGCCTCGGCGGAATCGCCCTGCAGCTGTTCCTTTTCCAGGACAGGCGGCACAATCACACCGGGAGGAGCCAGGCTGGAGCCCAGGCTACCTGCCTGCCCAATCCGCGATGGTTCCCACAGCGGTAAAACCGGAAGGCTCGCACCAGGAGGCAAGGACCGGCAACCCGGGCAGCCATGCCTCATTTCGTCCTGCTCCTGTAGTTGCTCTTTAGCCACGATCACCGGCGTTTCGTTTTCCGGCGCCGGGCGGCAATGGAAGCAACTTTCCTCCTCGTCGGACTGTAATTGTTCTTTAAGCGGCAGCTCAGCGGGGGCTTCCAGCTCGAAAAAGGGGTCCTCGCTGCAAGCAGAGAGGGCGGCGGCCAGGATAAAGGCCACCAGGATGGTTGTAGTTTTCATAGCACAGATAGTTAGTGAAACAAAAAAGGCAGCCCCGAGAGGCTGCCGGTAAAGAAATTCGCAAAGGGTAGCTGAATCTGAGTTTGTTGGGGGTTTATCCTTTGGGCTGAAATTGCCACTTTTTCGCTTACACTTCGTTGTAGAACCGGGCTTCGTAGCGCTGACTTCGGCGTGAGCTCAGTCGAACGCTACGATCCCGAACCTACGCCTTCCCGACACTCCGTGTACGGGACAAGTCGTGTAAACGAAAAATTGACTAATTTCATCACCAAAAACAAACCCCCAACAAACTCTAAAAAAGCAATGGGCAGCCGTTTCCACGAAACAGCTACCCATTGCGGTCATAATATACGCGGAAAGCGTATGGTTTGTCAATGTTTTGATTGCAAAACTTTCATTTGGAACAAGAAGCCTTTAGTTCATAGCATGGAAATTCAGGATGAAAAAAGCTGGAGCTGGCGAGCCAGCTCCAGAACGCAGATGCGACATAATAAAACAAGAGGTATTTTTTAGGTTGTCGGCATTAGGAGCTGTCATCCTTACCCAACATAAGGGGCTTTCGGGCGATGATGCGGAAATGGATCCGCTTACCAGCGGCGCATTCCCAGAAACCAGGAGGCCACGCCAACCGGTATTCGCTCACTCCGCTGCCATCTATATGCATAAAGGTGCGTTCCGGCCCCGGGCAGCCCTCCGCCCGGAAGAATGCATGGCCAGAGCACCATGCCCCGATGCCCGGCGCCTGAATGCGGAGGATCTTCAAATAGCCGCGCCCCACATAGCGGACAATGGTGCTGTCGACGCTGAACGACAAGCCAGGGGAGGAGAGCGGGTAATTTTGGCAGTTGGCCTTCAGCATCCCTTCTTCGAAATCCACCCAACCCTCATAGACGAACTGGCATGGGTCGTGGCAGTTGGTTCCCGGTACAATATCTGGCGGGTCGAATTCCGGATGCGGGCAAAAAGCGGAAGCCGCTGGGGTATCCACAGGGGCTACTGCCGTTTCATTGGCAGTATCCGGCGGCTCCTCCAAAGCGGTGCCCTTCTGGCAGGAAAAAAAGAATAACGGCAAGAGAAACAGAAAAACAGTTTTCATAGCTTAAGGATTTTGCGTTTCATGCAGCACACAAGCCGCAGCAAAATCGATCTTTACCTCCAATTGGCGGGCGTCAATCTCCAGCAGAGAAGGCTGCTGCTGGTCGAATACCACCACATAATACCAACCCCGGTAAACCACCGGCACCGTGACGTGCATCCCGCGGCAAAAGCCCTGAAACAACAGGTACAGCGGCGCTTCTTCCTTCTCCCGGAAATAAATGCAGAACGGATAGGTGGCCATCGGTTTAAAGAAAGGCGCCAACTGCTGGAACTGGTGGAAGCCGTAGGCATCTAGCTGTACGGTAGCCTCGCCCCGCTGCAGGCAGCGGGCGCCATCGAAAAGTTGGAGGACATTGGTAGTGACGGGTGTTCTTTCGTTGGAAGGAAAAGGTTGTTGTCCATAGCTGGCCGAGGCCAGAAGGCAGAGCAGGAGAACCAGGAAAGTTTTCATAGCAGTAACTTGAGTATGTTAAAGAATGATCCTTAACACCTCTTGCTGTTTTCCGGGAGGAAGATAAGGGGAATCAGACAACTACCAAGGAGACATTGTCTTAGGTGTCAAGAAAAAATGAACTAAACTCTTTCATTCGCCCAAAAGCTTGGAACCTAACCTGACAAAAAAGAATTGAAAACAAGTCCACTTTTTCATAAATTGTGAAAAAAGAGAGATAAAAATGAGTGCAATCAGTTTTCAGACGTCAAACAATAAATTTCTGATCACGATAGACAAAGACCTTGTAGATAAGGATGTCATTCTGAGGTTGGTAGAAAACCTCCGGATAGAATTTTTGGCTCAAAAGGTAGATATAGACCCCAAGGCTTTGGAGATAGGTGAGGAGATCAAACAAAGTTGGTGGGAAAAAAATAAAGAGAGGCTACTCAATCCGGAAAGATGAAGTGGGTAGTAGTTGACACTAATATCATCTTCTCAGCTTTAATAAAGTCAGAGTCTAAGATCCGTGAAATACTGGGCCATTCTGAAATAAACTTTTGTGCTCCGAACTATCTTATAGCAGAAATATTCAAACACCGTAACAGGATTGTGGAGCTTTCCGAAGGCTCTGAAGAAGAGGTGACAGAACTTCTTGCCAAACTTCTGGCAAGAGTTAAGTTTATAAATGAGGATATGATCCCTACTTCCGTTTTTATTGGGGCATATCAACTGTGTAAAGACGTTGATGAAAAAGATACACCCTTCGTAGCCCTTTGCCTGGAGTTGGATTGTGAGCTTTGGACAGGAGACGAGAAGTTAAAGAATGGGCTTAGGATGAAAGGGTTTGATAGATTTTTTCAAAAGTAAGCTGGATAAAACGACGAATGGAAAAAACTATATGGAGCCTGGGCGGATGATAGCCAAAGTGCAGAAGAGCTGATCCAGCTTATCAGAGAAAGCCGGCCCGGAAACGGCAAAACCGAACCATTCGATTAAGCCAATAAAACTATGCCTTTATACCAACTGGCCCTTACCGCCCACCTGTCCATCCATCCGGATGACTTCCTCAGCACACTGCCAAATTTGGAAGTCAGGATCCCCTGCATTAACTGTCAAAGGTTCAACCGCACCATTTTCTTCAAAGAAACCGGCCAGGCTGTATATATTAATTGAAAAAGTACCCACCTATTAATTGAAAAGTGTACCACATTATCAGGCAATAACCAAATTGGGAATTTCCCAAAATGGTTATTCAAGAATGATAAGTATGCGTACCAAACAAGAGATCATCATACGATATTTTCGAGAAGGCCTGTCGAAGCGGAAGATAGCCGAGCAGTTAGGGATCCACCGCAAGACTGTCAACAGGTATATTGAGTTATATGAAGAGGCCAGGCAGCGCTTGGGCAGCCTGGAAGCGGCAGAAGAGCATTTGGTAGAAGCTTTAACCAGTGCCCCGAAGTACGATAGCAGCAAGCGCCAAAAACGCAAGCTAACCCAGGAGGTTACCCATCAGGTCGACGGCCCCCCGGCTGTGCATCTTCTTGATATATTGTCATGCATTTTTTGTATCCGTCATGGCAACCTACCCGATCACCTCTTTCAAAATATCCTCATGATACGTCCGCACCTTGCCATAACGCTCATCATGAGCAGTACCGGTAGCGATGTCTCGCTGGCGGCTGAGCGCTGCTTTACCCCATTCTTTAGCCTTATGGAGCGGACAGGGAACCTTCTTTAGGTTGCAGTAGCCGGCAATCGTGTAGTAATGGCTATCAACGCTGATGATTTTGGACTCCAGTTGGTTGGTCGAGGCGCTCGGCCGTCAGATCGAGTTCCTCCGCACTTCCTCATTGATCTGTTCCTGTTTCTCCCATTGCTCGGCTAACAAGCGTAAAGTTGCCGCGAAGCCAGAAGGCGGGATATCCTTCAGGCGGGTTTCACCGGTGGGGAGCAGTTCCGGAATGCAATCATACACCCAAAGCTCGAAGCGAGGGTTTAGCCATGCGGCGAATTTGAGCGCGAGCTTCTCATCCCTGCCTACCGGCAGGCAGGCATCCAAGTGCCCTGAAGGCCTTAGGAGGCATCTCCTCCTTTGACGACCCGTAACACTTCCCGGCCGATATTCACATCTGAATATCGCTCCTCTAGCAGAGCAATGTACTCCTTGGTTTCCTTGAGGCGAAGGAAGTTACCGGCCAGCTTACCAAAGGGCTTGGCCATCTCAGTAGCATTGATCATCTTATTGCCGTCAGCAAATTCAAAGGTGATTTGCTGGCCTTCATAGTCGGCTCATGCTTTTCTTATCCTTTAAACATACCTTGTGAGGCATGTTTGTACTATTCTTTATGCTTAAACTTAGTTTGGTGAAATGGGCAATTGGCCATTATCTATTTTTGGTAATCCACATATTTAGCAAGGAAATCAAACTGGTGTTCTGCCTCATTCCGTAATACTTGGAACCGCTCTTCCTGATCCAGCCCATGTTTTATCAGAAACTGGTTGAGGTTCTCCAGGTTAGCTAAAACGTGTAGCTGTAAACTGCTGGCATAATCTCTCATATTACCGGGCCTATCCGGGTAACGGAGCCTCCACTCAGTTGCAGTTTCATGAAAAACAAGGATATTTAGCATATCGGCTTCATCAGCATATTGCCGGCGCGCCACTTCCTTGTCAGCATTGGAGGAGACCAACAATTTGACAGCATCCGTATGCAGTGGATAGTTAAGCTTGGCCCACATTCGCTTCACCTGGTACTCTATAGCTTCTTTCCCGAACTTGTCTTCCAGAAGCCCAAAATAGGATTGAGTGAATTGTAAATAAAACTTTGCCGATAACCAGTTGGCAAAATGCAGGGTAACCAGAATATGCGCGTAGGTGCCGCCTCCTCGGCCTTTTTTGAGATATAGGCATTTCCCGGCGGTATTATTGGCCCATTTTGTGACAGACATTGAGAAGGTATTGTCTCCCGCATACCTCATTAGGTTGTCGAATTCGACCACCCTAAAATCCGGATTGTATTTTCGCTCCCATTCAGCCATGAAGTTTAATGTCGAGCGTGCGCGGAGCCAGTTTGAAATAAGGTCCTTGGCTTCACCCTCAAATCCACGGCATAAATCCGGTAAGGAAAAATAGAATTTCTGCCACTCTTCGCCGCCTTCATAGCGTACGGGTATTCCCTCAATTTCCAGCTTTTCCATACACCACCTGATTATAAAAAGAAAACAACTTGTTTTTAGTTGTAACACGAATATACAGCATAAAAAGGTACTTCGGAGGCCTTTGAAACAATTCGTGGATAACTTTTCTGTTCTCAGGCATAAGAAATTCATTTCGAGGTCAAAAAGTAGCCCTCTGTTCGACAGTTAAGGCGGCGCCGGCGGCCTGGGGAGTATGCCCCCTCTCAGCCCACTCCCCAGGGTGACGGCGCGGCCGGGCCCCTTGGCAGCAGCGGCTTAGAGCATATTTAGAGGTAGTCCCCGACACTGTGTGTACGGGGCAGGCTATTTGGGCTGCAAATGCCCGCTTCCGGAACCTCACTTTGCCATTTTTTCGCTCGATAGCGCTGCTATGAAGCTCAAAAATGCCTTCGTGAGAACCCGAAATCTGACATTTTCGCTTCCAAAGCACTACCTCCAAATATGCTCTGCCTGTGGAATCTGTTGCCCTCCTTCCGCCCATTCCACAGGCAAGGCGGCTGCTCGCCCGGGAAGCCCTACTGGTCGGCCGTACACAAAAAGCCCGTGTCCAGGTGAAGGCTCCCCAGTTGCAGCCCGCCGGAATGTACCCGAAACAGCCCACCACCCAGCTGGCGTCGCCCCCCAAATGTACCCATAATCAGAGCCACAAAGAGCCGGCTTCACCGGCGCCGGGCTGGCCCCTGGCAGGTTCTGAGAACAAAGCCCTTAAGCCGCCCTTCGCCAGCTCCAGTTCCTTTTGTAACTCAGCCAGTCGGCGGGCAGCTAGCAGCAGTTGCCGGTAGCGCCGCTCCAGCCCCTTCTTCTCCACTTCCAGCTGCCTGATGCACTCCTCCTGTTCCCGGCAGCGGAGCAGCATGCGCTCAGCCGCTTTGGAGTTGGTCGCTTGTCCGAAGCGGCGTTTGCCCCAGTGCAGGGCGCGGTTGACCTCGGGCGATAGCCCGCGGATGATCAGCGTCTTGGCATTGGTGGTATTGGTGTTCATCGTTTTATTGGTTTTCGGTTAGAGAAATGGTGGCGATGTCCCGGCCTGTGTCTTTAGGCTTTCGGATGCGCAATACCGGCTTCCCATCGGCGGTCAACCGGCAAAGGAAGATATCCACTGCGCCCAGCCGCTTCCATTTGTGGGGTTCCCGTTGGCGGGCGGTTGCCATGCGCTTCTGCAGCTCCTCGTAGAATGCCTCCATGGTGAGGATACCCACGTTGCCGGGCTCGTTCAGCTCGGTGGCCAGGATCGATGCTTCGGAGATAGCCGCCCGGGTGATGGCGTTGTGGGGCTGGCGGTAGGTTTTCATTTCAAACTGGATCATGGTGGTAAGCGTTGAGGCCGCCTACCTCCTGTGTGGCAAGCGGCCGGGTTTAGAGATTCAGAGTGCCTTTCTTCTCACATCCTCACAGTACATACAAAACTCATATTCGCTGTCATCGTCCATGCTGGCATACTGGTGCAGGCAGTCGCGGTGGGATCCCCAATAGCCGTAGCCGGCCAGGCGTTCCCCGCACACCTGGCAGGACTCGCCGTAATTGTCGCCCTGGCAGATTGGATGATCGCAGGCCATGTCGCCGGAGCGGATCAAACTTACTTTAGCCTCCAGTTCGCGAAGCGCCTTTTCGTATTGTTCTTCGAGGTTCATAGTACATGGTTTTGGCAATGGAAAGCACCTCCCTGCCAGTAAAGCCAGTGGCAGGCAGGTACTTTCCTAAGAAGGCGCTACTCCTCGCCCCCCAGCGCATGGAAGGCCGCCCCCTCCGGAACCTCCTCAAAAACCGGCGGCGAGTAGTTCTCCGCAAACTGCGTCTCGCCGGCGCCCGTGTTCGTATCCTCGCGCCAGATCTGCAGGCCCTTCACGGCACTCTGCAGGGTGGCCACTTCCTCCGGGCTGACCGGCTCGTAGTCGAAGAAAGCAATATGGTACTTCTTACCCTCCGCCCCCGGGCTCTTGCTCTCCTTCTGCACTGGGGTGATCTTCAGGCGCACCTCGGTCAGCTTCACATTGTCATAGAACATGCGGTCGGCCACCACCTGCATCAGGTTCTGGACGCTGTAGCCGTGGAGCAGCAGGTTGCACAGCTGGCGCTCTTCATTCAGGAAGAAGAGCTCCGCCCACTTCTTCATGCCCACGCCCAGGATGTTATCCTGAAAAATGCGGTACGCTACCGGGATGATCTCGAACGCTTCGCGCGGTTTGGTCAGCACCGTCTCGCCACGGATGTTGAAGACCCCTCGGCTGGCGTCGAAGCGGTATTGAAGCGGCCGGCCAGGGAAATAGGTAACGGGCAGCAGTTCGCCCGACTTCTTGTCAACCAGGTTGCCATTCGGCTGGATGATCGGCAGATAAGCTGTTTTCTTGCTCATGATAGAAAGTTTGAAAAGTTATACTGACGTAGAGCAGGTTTTGTCACGCCAAAACCTGCTTAGTCAGCATATCCTGACCCGCTGGTTTTGCCTGGCAAAACCTTAGCGTGCGTCAGGATAAAAAATCGGATTAGGTGTTGGTTTGCTATCTGCGTGCCTTTCGAAGCCCTGACGCACCTGACGATAAATGTCAGAACTAAAAGCTTGCGGTCAGGGTCCTGACAATGCAAAGCATTCGTCAGGATCGGAAGTCGGAAGGGCTCACAAGGCGATAGCCCCAGTTTGCCTTCCTATTTCCGACTTCCCACTTTGCCTAAAATGGCAGGTAAGTAAACTGTAGGATGTCCGTCAAATCGGTTACGGTAACGTGCTTGTGCGTTTCGATGTACAGCGTACCGGGGAACGGCTCGGTGACCTTTGCCACCCGCTCATCACAGGCAGCCTGGAAAACTTCCGGCTGCCAGCCCCCGAACTCATTTTGTGCCAGGAACTTGCGCACCGCGATATTGCGGACCGTCACATCCGGGATAAAGCCTTCGCGTATCGCCCGTTCCTTGTCCTCCTGCTTAGACTGCTCTTCGCAAACAGCCTCTTTGTAATCCCAATCCGCCAGAACGGCATTGATGCGGTGTTCCATGTGGTCGGCGTAAGAAGAATTGTGTGGCATAGCTAGATGAGGTTAAGGGTTAAGAAATGGAGAGAGGGAGAGGGGGCGATGGGGAGAGGCTCCTTTCCACCCTCTCTCCCTCTCACCTCGCCTCCTTATTGGCTTCCTCCTGCCGGTCTCTGCGGATCGCATCGATGATACCCATAGCCATGTGGAACTTGCTGCCCCAGCCCCCGAACTTGCGGACGTACTGCCGGTAATACCGCGTGTATTCTTCCTCAGAGAGTTCAATGTTGTAGTTACGGGCATACTTCATCGTATACCCCTTGATGGTAGTGGGCTCCTTTTTTTCCATGATGAAAGTGTTTTATTATGTCCTTGATTATGTATACAATATACGCATTTTTCGTCCGAAAAACAAAAAATTTGAAACAAAAAATTATAGGTATTTTACCTGATAATCAGAGAGTTAGGAGGCATTTTTACCCTTAAAAACACCACTAAAAACCACCGCTGGGCATGGGTTGAAACCAGTGCTTCGCCCCATACTTTAAGAGCTGCAACCGAACGTAAACAGGCTGTTACACTACCCCCATTGCCACAGCTTCTACCACCTGGCCAACCGCCCCGGGCTACCGAGAGCCCTGCGGGCCTGGCTCCCTGCCCGTGGCGGCGAGCAGCCAAAGGCAAAAATCAACCCCCCCCGCCGGAGGCACAACTATAACAGTTGCGGCCTTAGCCGCGCCTTATTCTTTGTGGGCGTGGAGCGAGCAGGCCCGGCGGGAAGGCGGCGAGCCACAGTGAAAAAACAACCCCCAAAACAAAAACCTACTCCCTGTTACAGGGCTGAAGGGGTAGGCGTAGCGCACAGCGCAAGGCAGATGTCTCACTGGTTGCCAGCCTTGTGCTGCTACCCCTGAAGCCCTATCTTGGGGTAGGTATTTGTTTTTATGGGGGTTTTTTCACTGTGGGGAGCCACCGGCGAGCGGAACAGAGGGTGGGCAGGCCCATGGAGGCAATTTGGGTGGTTCCTGTGGGCAGGGTAGGAGAGAGAAGGCTGCTGCCTCCTGGCACACTTTTCATGATCATCCAAGCAAGCAAAAACTTCCTTGCTAATACCCTCAATTTTCCCGATATTGGCAACAGCTAGATGAGGTTATGGGCTCCTTATTTCCATAACTTCAATTCAACAAGCGCCACTTGTCTTCAAAGCAAGCGGCGCTTTTCTTTTTCCGGGCTGATGGTTCTGGGATCTCAGTGGCAAAGCCCTGGGATCCAGCGGGGTGGGTTAAGCGGGCGGCACCGGCAGGTGGCGGGGTGGGCGAAGTGCCGGGCGTGAAGTGCCCGGTGCTGAGCTGGAGGGCTTAGCCTGCCGGTGCGGCCCGCGCGGGGCTGGCCGGGCTGCCGACGCCTGCCGGCGGTGTGGCTTTGGGTGGGGCAGGAGGAGGCTGCCTGGACAGCAGGGATCCAAGGAAGAAGTTCCGAAGATGCTTTAATCATCAACAGCTGCACTTCCGAATTTTAAACATCCATTTTTTTTTAATGCAAATTTCGTACAGATTTGAGCGTTATTCTTGCACCCGAAATAATAGTATCTTTCACGAGATGAAAATCTTAGTAGTAGAAGACAACCTCCAATTGCTTGAAGCAATAAGAGAAACACTTATTGTTGAGCAATATGTCTGTGAAACAGCTAAGGATTATACTACAGCCTCGGAGAAGGTCCATATGTTCACCTACGATGTCATGGTTGTAGATATTAACCTGCTGGAAGAGTCGGGTTTGAAATTGATCCGGGAGATAAAGAATATCGACCCTACAACCGGCATTATCATTATATCCGCCAGAGATTCGCTTGATGACAAATTGGAAGGGCTGGAATTAGGTGCAGATGATTATTTAACAAAACCCTTTGATATGGCGGAACTGATAATGCGGGTCAAAGCTCTTTTGAGAAGGCGCAGTTTTTCGGGAAGCCCTGTTGTTTCGTTCGGAGACATTTCAATAGATACTAACCGAAGGGAAGTGACGGCAGGAACAACGCAAATCAGCCTTACAAAAAGCGAGTACAATATCTTATTGTTTTTCTTTTCCAACCCCAACCGGGTACTGACCAAAGAAAGCATTGCTGAGCATATTTGGGGAGATAATATGGACCTCGCTGATTCCTTTGACTTTATTTACTCTCATATCAGAAATATAAGGAAGAAAATCACCTCAGCCGGTTGTGAAGACCCCATCAAGGTTGTTTATGGTATTGGCTATCGGTTGAGGAGGGATTACAACTGATGATGTCAGGAAAGCATAAAACGATGAAATTAATTAAGCGCACATACTTTCTCACAGCCATCTGGCTGCTGCCCGTAATGTTCATCGGAAGCATTTTTTGTTTTTATATGATCGAGTACATCGCTTATGAAGAAACGGATGAGTTTCTGACCTATGAGATGGAGCGGTTACTGAACTACCATAAAGAGAATAAGGTTTTGCCGGATTACCATAAAGTAGCGAACATTATTCCTGGCCTCCGATACGAACACCCCGTTTTTAAGGATACGCTGCTGCTGGAGACCGGAGACGGTGAAATGGTTCCATACAGAGAACTATATTTTACAATAAACCATAAGGGAAAGGATTTTACGATTGTACTAAGCCACTTGCTCCTGGGTAAGGATGATGTTGCAGAGGGAACGGCAATGATCATTTTCGGGCTGATGTTTCTGGTGGCAACTTTTCTGATCCTTATAGTCAACCATGTTACCCGAAAGATCTGGGCGCCTTTTTATAAAACGCTAAACCGGCTTGTACAATTTAAAATTGGAAACCCTTTACCCCAATTCCCTGAAACCCCTATCGATGAGTTCAAGGCCTTAAACGCCACTCTCTCGGCCTTGCTGAAAAAAATAACAAGTGATTACCAGCATAACAAGGAGTTTAATGAAAACGCGTCGCATGAACTCCAGACACACTTGGCTGTCATCAGATCCAATACGGAAATTCTTCTCAATAAGTTACCCGAAAAAGCCGGGAATGGAAATGAATTACAAACGATATATTCAGCATCCACCAGGTTATCGCAGTTCCAACGGTCACTTTTACTGTTGAGCAAAATAAATAACGGTGAATTCAGCAATGACGTTAATGTCGATATGCGGCAATTGGCCACGCAAACCCTGTCAACATTTTCTGAAACTATTGATTTGCTCGGCATTTCCGTAGAAAAAGACATCCGGGCATGCCATATTTTTATTGACGCCGGGCTGGCAGAGATCCTCCTTAACAATCTGATGAAAAATGCCGTGAAACACAATGTTCAGGGTGGTTTCATTTCCATTAAACTCACACCTTCCGAGCTTTGGGTCGAAAACAGCGGCCTGCCCATCCAGGGCCAACCCGAGAAGATGCTCAACCGATTTGCAAAAGGAGAAAATGGAAATTGCGGAATTGGATTGGCTATTGTCAGCCAGATCTGTGAATTGTACGAATTTGGCCTTTCCTATGAAGTATTCGATACATCAAACCATAGAATTACCATTCACTGGAGATGATTAAACACGCCTTCAAATTTCCTCGAAAATCGCTTCTTAACTTTGTCACATTTTATCACATATAATAGAATGACATGAACCTATTGAGGAAAAATTTTGCAATCGTTTTTTTATTATTATATGCATGCGGTTATGCCTACGGGCAATATACAGACCCGGGGTCCATCTCCAAATTAGAAGTGATGCCGGTAAAACAAGTTAAAGAGCAGGCTGCGCAGCTCGATAAAACCGATGCACTCGTCAAAATGCAGGGGTACATCACTGAACAAATAAACGAAGATACCTACTGGTTTGAAGATTCAAGCGGTAGGGTCTGGGTGGAATTGGATGAGGATGACCTCCCGGAAAAACCCTTCAATGACAAAACCCTGTTGACAATTGTCGGAGAGGTAGATTACGATATGTTGGAAGAGGTGGAAGTGGAAGTGGAACAAATATTGTCCAGGAATCCGTAATCTATAGATACCTGGACCGGGCTAATATAATAAACCGTTCAAAGGAACATCGTGTGGTTCAGCCGGAAGTTTTTCCAAAACCTGAAATGGGTAGCATACCCCCAGCTTGTAAGTATCCGGATGGCCCTTTAAAAAAATATCATAATAACCCGCTCCATATCCAATGCGGTTGAACTGGAGGTCAAAAGCCAAACCAGGGACAATGGCCAGGCCATAGCCGCCGAAATATTCTACACCGCCAGCCGGATACCTGGTCCCAAAAATACCGCTCTCCAATTCCTCCAGCGACTGTAGAACAAGGTTGAGCATTCGTTTTCCCGGCAATGACTTAGGGGTAACAACCATAATTCCCATCTTCAGCATTTGCTCAATTACCTGGTAAATATCCACCTCACTACCCATAGGAAGATAGGTATGTACCGTTTTTACCTTTTTCTCCTCAATTACCTTCCACAATTGCCGGCAAATCGCCTTATCTCTTAGCGCTTTTTCTCTTCTGTCCATCTCGTTGCGTACGGCCAGCATCTTTTGCCTTATTACTTTCTTTTCTTCCATTTTTTCAGGAGGCGAGGACATTATTCAGTTTCTAAATACGATCCATCACATAATCCACCACCCGGTCACACCGGCTGTTTCCAAACTCGAAAACAGAAGCGTCGGACGACAGTTTATACAATTCCTCTTTTATCAGATTCCTGGCCCTGTGGAGCCGTACCTTGACGTTACTGTCACTGAGGCCCAGGCAGGCTGCAATTTCAGGATTGGCCATACCCTCGACTTCATGCAACATGAAAACGATCTTGTATTTTTCGGGCAGGCGGTCAATTGCCTTTTCCACCATCAGCCCCATCTCGTGTTTTATGGCTCTTTTTTCCGGGTTCATTTGCTCTGAATCAGATAATTCAATAATCTTGGCTGAGGGTTCCCCTGGCCGGTTTGCGCCCGGAATCCTCTCTTTCTTCCTGATGTGCTGCAAAGCTTCGTTAATTCCGATCCGGACCAGCCAGGTGGAAAAGGAAGCGTCTTCTTTAAAGTGTTCGAGTTTCTGGTAAGCCTTGATGTAAGTGTCTTGCATGAGGTCCTCCACATCATCTTCCAAACGAACATAACTTCGGATTGCCCGGTACAAAGTCTGGTTATATCTGCGGAGCAGGATCTCAAATAATTCTTTATCGCCATCAAGCACCCGCCTGATAATGAGGCTATCAGGTGTACCGGCCGTTGCGCGCTTGCATAAACTTAACATTTTCATCAGACGAGGATTTTCTCATTAGATGCCAGAAGCAGGATAAAGTTACAAATTTTGTAACCGAAACACGCTTATATCATCTGAGAGACAAACCGCTACCCTAATTGAGACAAACCGCTCCCTTGAGAAAAAAATGGTGTTTTTCGATATAAAACATTCCTTTTTTGCTCCAAAGAATTTTTATCCTTGGGGCAACTTTTCTTGACAACTCCAAACGACAGGTTCGTTTATAAACTTCCACCAATGCAACAAAACAATTGCCATCTTTTTTCTATCCTTTTTTTTCTCTTGTTAATGACTGCGGCTTGTTCCCCGACAAAGGAAAAAGCGAACAATGACAAGATGAAAATTGCCATTATTCCACGACCTGAAAAATTGGTCGCCAAATCAGGTAGCTTTGAGGTAAACGAAACAACAATACTCATAGCAGAAAACGAAAGCCCTGAAGTCCAATATGTGCTGAATTATTTAAATGGCCATTTTGAAAAAGCGGCAGGTTTTCGTTTGGCTTTAGGTTCATCCGGCCAAAACGCCATAGTTTTTTCTTTGAATGAAAATATTCAACACCAAGAAGGCTATCAGTTGAATGCGGATACCAAACAAATCAACATCTCGGCATCGCAGCCCGAAGGCCTTTTTTATGGCGTGCAAACGCTTTTGCAATTACTTCCCCCTGAAATCTACGCCAGTACAGTGCAGCAAAATATTGAGTTGGTAGTTCCTGCAGTAGAAATTGAAGACGCACCGAGGTTCTCCTATCGGGGTTTACACCTCGATGTAGGCCGTCATTTTTTTAATGTAGAAGAAGTCAAAAAATATATTGATGCCCTTGCATACCACAAAATGAACACTTTCCATTGGCATTTAACAGAAGACCAGGGCTGGCGGATTGAAATAAAACAATATCCAAAACTCACCGAAGTAGGAGCATATCGAAACGGCACCTTAATTGGGCATTACAGCGACCAGCCACATCAATTTGACGGCAAGCGGTATGGCGGTTTTTATACCCAGGAAGAAGTAAAAGAGGTGGTGCAATATGCCAAAGAGCGATTTATAACAGTCATTCCCGAAATTGAACTTCCCGGTCACGCACAAGCAGCTTTGGCTGCCTACCCCGAACTCGCTTGTACGGAAGGCCCCTTTGAAGTGTGGCAATTATGGGGTGTTTCAGAAAACGTGTATTGCCCAAAAGAAGAAACTTTTCAGTTTTTAGAAAATGTACTGACAGAGGTAATCGGCCTGTTTCCCTCCCACTACATTCACATCGGTGGGGATGAATGCCCTAAGAAACGCTGGGAAGAAAGCCAGTTTTGTCAAGAACTAATGAAAAGAGAAGGGTTGAAAGACGAGCATGAATTGCAGAGCTGGTTTATTTCCCGTATCGAAAAGTTTGTCAATTCAAAAGGCAGAAGCATCATTGGCTGGGACGAAATTTTGGAAGGCGGCCTGGCTCCTAATGCCACGGTAATGTCATGGAGAGGCGAGCAAGGCGGCATTGAGGCTGCCAAACAAAAGCACGATGTCATTATGACTCCCACTACTTACTGCTATTTTGACTACTACCAATCTGACCACCCCGGCGAGCCGCTTGCCATTGGCGGCTTTTTGCCCCTGAAAAAGGTGTATGCCTACAACCCAATACCCGAAGAACTGGCTACAGAGGAATCCAAATACATCTTGGGCGTACAGGGCAACCTTTGGTCGGAGTACATCAAGACTTATGACAAAGTGGAGTATATGGTTTACCCCCGTGCGACAGCATTGGCAGAAGTAGCCTGGTCACAATCAGAGCATAAAAATTTTGAGGATTTTACCAAAAGGCTGGGGCATCATTTCAAGCGTTTTGGCTATGCGGGCATCAATGCAGCCAATCATTTGTATGAACTGGACTTACACGCCCATGCAACGGGAACGGGTATCGAAATCGAATTAAAAGCACTTGCCGACGACGCAGCAATTTATTACACCACCGATGGGACAGCTCCCACGCAGCAGTCCAATTTGTATGATAAACCGTTTCCCCTTTCAGATAATGCCACTATCAAAGCCCAGGCCTTTTTGAATGGCAAAAAGGCAGGCAGGAGTACCGAACAAACGGTGCATTTACACAAAGCCGCCGGCAAATCCATTACCTTGAAATCTCAGCCTGCGCCAATTTATTCCGCTTCGGGCAATACCGCTCTTATCAACGGCATCAATGCGAGCGGAACGAATTTTAATGACGGCGAGTGGCTCGGATTTGTGGGAGATAATTTTGAAGCAGTTGTTAATTTAGGGGAAGTTAAAAGTATTGAAAAAATAAAACTCCGGTTTTTCAACGACAATGGTTCGTGGATTTACCTGCCCGTTGAAGTGATGGTTTACACATCTAAAAATGGAAACGACTTTAAGCAGCAGGGAGCCAAAAAAGTTATTTCGGGCGAGCATGGTCCTGTTTCCATCCAATTCGCAATCAATGAAACACAGGCCCAATATGTAAAAATACTGGCAAAAAATTTTGGCGGGCATCCGAAGACAGGCGCCCCGGTTTGGTTGTTTGTGGATGAGATAGTGGTGGAATAAACAAAATCCAATAAAAATGAAATGGACCTATAGCATTAAAGGTAAAATCAAGGCTGCGCTTCTTCTTGCCATTATCCTGGGAATAACCATACTAACCAACATGCTGGAAAGAAGGCGCTTCCAGGAACTGGAGCGTTCCTTTTCTTCCATTTATGAAGACCGGCTGATGGCAGAAAGCTACCTCTTTCACCTTTATGAGAACCTCAAAGAGAAGCAGGACTTGCTTCAGTTCGTAGCGGAGAAGGGGATAAACCAAAATATAAGGACCCAATTAAAGGAATACCGAAAAGGCAGGGAGAAGCTGATCGAAAAATACGCGCAGACCTACCTCACCGAAGAAGAGGAAATTCAGTTCAACAACCTGGACAGCCTCTTCGCCTGGATGGCCCGCCTTGAAGAAGATATTATCCGCCAATCAGATGCGGCAGATATTCCGGCAAACCTTTTCCAAAAACATGAAAGCGTTACTACTGAGGCTTTTTCGACACTCTCCGCCTTATCCGATATCCAAACGATCGAAGGAAAAGCACTGAGGGAAAAGTCGAAAAGGATAATAATGGGAAGCGTGTCAATGTCACATTTCGAAATGACCATTTTAATTATCATTGGCATTATCATTCAGGGGCTCATTTTTTCATCCAGAACCCTGTTAACTGGTGATCATCAAAGCCCAAGTATGAATTAGTGCCTCTATTGATCGCAGGCCGCTAAATCTCAAATTTATGCAAAATTGGTTTGTAGGTTTACCCCAGAGATTTTTGGTTAAAGAAATTATTGGATGCAAATGAAGAAATAGGACAGAGGCACCAAAAATGGACATGTATGGCGAAGCAACCCACCTGGCACGTAAAGTTTTACGGTACGAGAGGTTCGACTCCCGTTTGTGAACGAGGGTTTCAGAAATTCGGTGGAAATACGACTTGTATTTACCTGGATTATATGCTGAACGACCGGAATAAATCCATTGCCATAATTGATGCCGGCACCGGTATTAGAAAATTGGGAAAAGAAATCGGGAATGGCAGGATTCCTGGTGTTGAAAACATTTTTTTGCTGTTTACGCACTTTCATTGGGACCACATTCAGGGGCTCCCGTTCTTTGACCCTGCCTATAAAGATGGCCAGAAAATAAAGGTGTTTTCACCCCACCACCAAATGAAGAAGAAAGAACTCAAAAGTATCTTTGAAGTCCAGATGCAAAGGGAGTACTTTCCTGTACAACTGGAAGATATGGGGGCAAACTTCGATTTCATTACCCAAAGAAAGCGCGTATCCGAAATTGTTGGTGAAAGAAGCATTGATTTTTCCTATCGGCTTAATAATCACCCCGGTGGGGCTTATAGCTTTAAGTTCATGGCCAATGGGAAACAGGTGGTTATTTGCACCGATTTAGAACACGGCGAGTCCATTGACGAGGAAGTGGTTGAATTTTGCGAGGAAGCCGACCTGCTTATTCACGATGCCCAATATACGGACGAAGAACTGGTAATGCATCGAGGCTGGGGGCATAGTAGCTATTCTCAAGTGATCGAAGTGGCTAAATTAGCTAATGTCAAACAACTTGCTTTTACGCACCACGACCCTGACCATGATGATGACTTCCTGACTAAAATGGAAATAGAGTGCCAAGAAAAGTTTCCGAACTGCTTCATGGCAAGAGATGGAATGGAGAAATTTGTATAATAGTTTTAGCTTCCGGAAAAACCCTCATTTGCTAAACTCCGGTTTCCCTTCCCTGTTTCACCAAAACCTTCCTGCCAGCGAGCCTGACGAGCTCGCTTGTTGTACCGCAGGCCGACAGGCAGGAATTGACTCTTTTCGCTTTCAACCCCGCCCTCTAAACGAGCACTCAAACCAGTCATTTCCCATAGATACCCGAAGTACTGGCCACAGGATTTGTCAAAGAAGGATAAAGATTTTCTCATTAGATACCAGCAGCAAAATAAAGCCACAAATTTTGTAACCGAAATACGCTTTTATCATCTAAGAGGCAAATCAAAACAATAACAATCATGACAGCTGTCGCAAATCTTTCCGAACTCAATAAGCTGCAAAACATTCTCAAATACACTTACGGCTTAGTCCCCATTGCCGCGGGCGCCGATAAATTTCTGAACCTGCTCACGGAGTGGGAGGCCTACCTGTCTCCAACCCTTGCAGATATCCTTCCTTTCAGCGCATCCGCATTCATGATGACCGTGGGTGTCATTGAAATCGCTGCCGGGGTCATTGTCCTGGCCAGGGCAGAGATCGGCGCCTATATCGTATCGGCCTGGCTCCTGGTAATTGCCCTCAGCCTTGTTTTTTCAGGCCATCATTTTGACGTTGCAGTCCGGGATATCGTCATGGCGATAGGCGCTTTTGTTTTAGCCCGGCTGACACACGCCATTCAAACAAAATAAATATTTGCAATGAGCGAACTGATGCACACCGTCAGAATACTGGGAAAAGAACAGCTCACGCACGATGTGGCCAGGTTGGACCTGGAACGGCCGGAAGGTTACCTGTTTACCGCAGGCCAGGCTATAGAGCTTACTATCAATCAACCCGGCTTCCTTACTGATGCTGCGCCCTTCACGCTGACGGGCTTAAGCACTCTGGAATCTTTGGAGATCATTTTTAAATCCTATCCTTCTCATAATGGAATGACGCTGGCCATGTCCGGCCTGAAATGTGGCGATACCCTGCGAATCGGTAAAGCCTGGGATTCCTTCGAATATAAATCGCCGGGGGTATTCATTGCAGGAGGCGCCGGCGTCACTCCTTTTATTGCTATCCTGAGGCAACTGGCGGCAACCCGCCGGCTGAACGGCAACAAACTGATATTTGCCAATAAAACGGCTGAAGATATCTTTCTGACAGATGAATTAGCGATGCTTTTAGGCAGTAATTTCCTCAATATTCTTAGCAGGGAAAAGCACCCCTCCTACGCGTTTGGCCGGATAGATGCCGATTTTTTGAAGGCCCACATCAGCAGCCCTGACCAGGCTTTTTACCTCTGTGGGCCTGGCAGCTTCTCTCCGGATATCAAAAACCTTCTTCTTACTCTGGGAGCACAAGAAGGCTTAATTATTTCTGAGTATTAAAAAAGAAGAACAAGAATGGGCGTAAATGGAAAGCATGGACATCCTGCGAAGGATATTGGCATGGAGATTTCTGAATCGGAGGTAATCAAGGAATTTTCAGACGAAGAGAAAATCCGCCTGATCCAATCGCACTTTACTCGTATCATGGAGATCCTAGGGCTCGATGTGAATGACAGCAGCCTAAAAGATACCCCCAAAAGAGTGGCCAAGATGTATGTAAGCGAAATATTCAGCGGTTTAAACGCTCGTAATTTCCCTGAGATCACGCTTTTTGAGAACACTTATGGTTATGATGAAATGCTCATTGTGAAGGACATCAGCTTATACTCCATTTGCGAACACCATTTTGCTCCGATAATCGGCAAGGTTCATGTCGGGTATTTTCCCAGAGAAAAAGTTATAGGGCTTTCAAAGGTCAACCGGCTGGCCCGTTTTTTTGCCCGCAAGCCACAGGTGCAGGAAAAGCTGACCATGGAGATTGCACAATCCCTTGAAGAAGTACTGCAAACCAGAGATGTCGCTGTTTACATAGAGGCCAACCATTTGTGCGTGGCTTCCAGAGGCGTAAAGGATACCGACAGCTATACAAAGACGAGCTACTACGGAGGCAGGTTTAAACAAAGAGCATTAAAATCGGAGTTTCTGGAACAGATCAAAAATACCGGATAAAAATATCCTTTTTTTGTAACCGTGGACAGTTCCCAGCATCTAATGAAGAAATGGGCAAATTTCCATTAAACCGGCCATTCAGGCAATAGGCGAAAACCTAAAGCCAATTATTGCTGTTTCAGGGCCCATGCAGGCAATGCTGAGGGAAGGGGTTTCCTATGCCTAAGGGGCCGGAGAAAAATTAAATACCTGATTAAAATGAAAAAGCAAAAAGTTGTTTACTCCTCCCTGTTACTGCTGCTCGTTGTATTGATCTTCGGACGGTGTACAAAGACAGAGACTGTCTATGAGACCATTACAGAAACGATAACCGATACATTACGCCTCGACCCTGTGTTGGTTGCAGAAGGGAAACAGACGTTCAGGTATGACGCATTTGGCGACGAGGCTTTCTGGAGTGATATCCTGCATATTGACCAGGCGATCCTGGGCGAGGGCAATGGAGGTTACGGCCCTGGCGTAAGCCCGGCCACGGCCTTATCGGTGGGGCTGAAAGTAGATGCCGAAGC
Source organism: Lewinellaceae bacterium (assembly GCA_020636405.1). Lineage (GTDB taxonomy): Bacteria > Bacteroidota > Bacteroidia > Chitinophagales > Saprospiraceae > JACJXW01. Next base: position 3,770,179 of record JACJXW010000004.1, read on the forward strand.
GCTGCCGGCAGAAGTGGTGGATGCCATCAACACAGGCCAGATAGGCCTGGAAGACCCTGCTACAACGCTTGAACTTTTAAAACTGGACGCCGTCGTTGGCGTGAAGGGCAACTTCGACAGTGAGGGGATGATGACTTCGGTAGGCATTACCTGTGCACTTTGCCATTCCACCGTTGACGATTCCTTTTCGGATGGGATCGGGAAAAGGCTGGACGGCTGGCCGAACAGGGACCTGAACGTCGGCGCCATCATTTCCCTTTCCGACAACGTCGAGTTTATCGCCGGCCTCCTTCATGTAGAGGAAACAACCACGCGTACGGTCCTGCAGGGTTGGGGGCCTGGAAAATTCAATGCCGGCCTGCTGATCGACGGCAAAGCCCTGCGCCCGGACGGAAGCGTAGCGGCCAACCTCATTCCCGCCGCCTATGGCATGCAGGGCGTTCACCTGGCCACCTATACCGGATGGGGAGACATGACTTACTGGAATGCCTTTGTCGCCAACCTGGAAATGCATGGGCAGGGCAACTTTTTTGACGCCAGGCTGAATGATGCCGGGCAGTTTCCCATTGCTGCCGAGAACAACTTCGGCAACGTCACCAACAGCCCCGACCTGATCACTCCCAAGCTCCCGGGCCTGCAGGCCTATCAGCTTTCCCTGCTGGCCCCGGCGCCCCCCGCCGGAAGCTTTGATGAGATCGCAGCCGAACGCGGCCGCGCTCTTTTTGAAGGGGTGGCTCAGTGTTCATCCTGCCACATTCCTCCCATCTTCACCGACGCAGGGCAAAACCTGCATTCCGCCCAGGAGATCGGTATTGATGATTTTGAAGCCAGCCGCTCTCCCACCGGCCTGTACCGGACTACCCCTCTGAGAGGCCTGTTTGCACGGACTAAAGGCGGATTTTACCACGACGGCAGGTTCTCCACATTAGACGATGTGGTGGAACATTACGACAATCATTTCGGCCTTCAGTTATCACCCCAGGATAAAAGTGGCCTGGTGGAATACCTGAAATCCATTTGATAAACAGAGTTTTCATTTGGGCTATTCCAGGTTAGCGCCTGGCGTGGCTCATTTTATCCCTCTAGAGATGCATGAGAGTTAAAAATTCAATTATGCAGAAATGGCTGACCTCTATCATATTTTCAAACCGGCTGATGGCGCTGCTATTCGTCGTATTTGCCGTTGCGATGGCAGCCGGTACTTTTATCGAAAATGAATACAATACGGATGCGGCGCGGCAATGGGTTTACAATGCATGGTGGTTCGAAGCTATTCTGTGCCTTTTCGCCGTCAACTTCATGGGCAATATCAAAAAGTACCGGCTGCTCAGAAAGGAAAAATGGCCTGTGTTGACCCTTCACTTATCTTTTATCTTTATTATCTCAGGTGCTTTTATTACCAGGTATTTTGGCTATGAAGGCATAATGTCTGTCAGAGAAGGGCAGGTTACCGATCAAATGATCTCGGATAAAGCATATCTAACCGTATTTATCGATTCAAAAAATACCGGCAGAAGAATGAGAATTGAAAGGCCATTGCTGCTCTCGCCGGTTTTCCACAATAAGAATCACTTTGTCATCCGTTCCGGCTTTGAAGGGGTTCCAGTTGAGGTCGCTTACAAGAACTTCGTGGCAAACACTTCTTCCGAATCCGGAGAACGGCCACCTGATGATATCCTGGTGTTATCCGTTAAGGCCAAAGAGACGGAAAATGTGGTACTGTTGTCAGGCAAAAAAGGGAAAGTAGGGCAACCCAGGAGTATTGTTATCGACAATTTCAAATACACCTTATTTTACGGCAGTAAATCCTATACCCTTCCATTTAAAATAAAACTCCGGGATTTCATCGCCGAGAAATATCCCGGAGCCAGCAACAGCTATGCTTCGTTTGAAAGCAAAGTCACCGTCATGGAAGAGGCCGGCCATAGCTTTGATGCAAGGATATATATGAACCACGTGCTCGATCATAAAGGCTACCGTTTTTTTCAGGCTTCCTTTCACCCCGACGAAAAGGGCGCCATTCTGACAATAAACCATGATTTCTGGGGGACGTGGGTGACATATACCGGATATTTCATCCTCTATGCGGGTTTGGCCTGGATGCTGCTGGATAAACACTCCAGGTTCGGGCAATTAAGGAGAAAGCTGCGAAACCTGGCCACAGCCAGGGCCACTGCCGGAATATTCCTTTTTCTCCTTCCGTGCCTCAGCGTATTCGGGCAGGAAAAGGTGGTTGTTTCCCTGAAGGCCAGAAACAAACTGGAGGCCATCATCTCGGCCCGGAAAGCCGATGAAGCATTGGCCGCCAGGTTTGGGGCATTGGTAATACAGGATAATGGAGGGCGTATGAAACCTGTTAACACCTATGCTTCCGAACTGCTGAGAAAAGTAAGCAAAAGTGATAAATACAATGAGATGGGCCCAAACCAGGTGATTCTGTCTATGCTTCAGTTCCCAAAGATATGGTATAATGTACCGATAATTTATTTGAAACGGGAAAGCCATAAGATCAGGCCCATCCTAAACCTGGCGCCCGGTGAAAAATACGCGCCCCTTTCCAGTTTCTTTGACAGCGAAGGGAATTATATACTTTCCGAGCAGGCACAGGAAGCTTACAGGGCCGCAATACCCGATCAATCTCAGAAAAACCTCATCCATGTAGACAGGAGAGTAAATTTACTGTACAACGCACTTAGCGGCAAGGTGCTGAAGATATTCCCCATTCCCGGAGACCCTGACAACAGATGGGCTTCGCCGCTGGATATAGGCCATGCTGGTATTACCGGAAAAGATTCACTCTTTATTCGCAACATCATGCCTCTGTTTTATGAAACTATCACTCAGGCATTAAAAACAGGAGATTATTCTGAACCAGGAGAGATCCTGTCCAAGATAGAAAGATATCAGGTGAAATACGGCAGTGCAGTCCGGCCGGGAAAGAACCGGATAAAAGCCGAGATCGTTTACAACAGCTACGATGTCTTTAAAAACCTATTCGCCTGGTATTTGTATGCAGGGGCTCTTATGCTACTGTTTTCCATACTGTACATTTTCAAACCTGCCAGAAGGTTACACCAGGCCATTAAATTATCATACGCCCTGATCGCTTTCCTTTTTGTTTTACAAACGGCCGGCCTGCTGGCCAGGTGGTATATTTCCGGCCATGCACCGTGGAGCGACGCCTATGAAACGATGATCTACATCAGTTGGGCCACTATGCTGTTCGGATTAATATTAGGAAGAACTTCCGGGCTTGCCGTCGCCTCTTCGGCCTTTGTTGCTTCCATGATGCTAATGGTCGCCCACTGGAACTGGCTGGATCCGGCAATTGCCAACCTTCAGCCCGTTTTGAACTCTTACTGGCTTATGATACATGTGGCCATAATAGTAGCCAGTTATGGCCCCTTTACCCTGGGTATGATCCTCGGTGTAACTTCTCTGATACTGATGTTGCTCCTGAATTCAAGGAATCGAAAAAGGCTGAACTTGCAGCTTGCAAAACTCCTGCTGATTACCGAAATGTCGTTAACCATAGGCCTGGTGATGTTGGTTATAGGTAATTTCCTGGGCGGCCAGTGGGCCAATGAAAGCTGGGGGCGCTACTGGGGTTGGGACCCAAAAGAAACCTGGGCCCTTATCAGCATTATGGTATATGCCTTTATCCTGCACATGAGATTAGTACCAGGGTTGAGAGGCCGGTGGCTGTTCGCTTTCATGAGTGTGATAGGCTTTTATTCTATTCTGATGACCTACTTCGGGGTCAACTTTTACTTATCCGGCCTTCATTCTTATGCTCAGGGCGAGCAGGTGGTGACACCCGGTTTTGTCTATTATTCGCTCGGCCTCATAACCATACTGGCAGCCGTTGCATACTATAAACAAAGGAAGTTTTCTCTTGCCTGAGAATTTTAGCTGCGCTATCGGCAATGAAACCTCTGCAGCATTATTCATGTTTGGAGGCAACCCTTTGGCTAAATTTTTGGGCCTTTGCCGATGCAAAATGACAATAGTATTTGTCCTTTTCAAAAATTGGAAGTAGTCAGGTTGTTAGCTCAAACTCAGGGCAATCAATTCTCAATTCAGAATCCAGCAAATTTTCGTTAAGAAAATGGCAAAAATGCCCGGATGCCGTTTCTTCATAAAAACGGCATCCGAAACACGTCCTTTGCACAGCAATAATACCCGCACGATTGAGCCTGAATATCAGATTCTTTATGGTAAAGAATAATTGCTCCCTGTCAGTTGGGTTTAATTTGTTGACGATGGCTTCGACAGGGCCGGCAAAAAGTTCTGTTTCTGCCACCGCCTTATTGCCCTGTGCGGTCAAAGCCACCGTGAAAGCCCTCTTATCCAGTTCGGACGGCACTTTTTCTACCAGGCCTTTTTGCGCCAGCACTTTCAACGCATCGCTAATGGTAGGTTTGGCCAGGTTAAACTCCTTAGCTAAATGGCTGACATTGCACAAAGCATCATCATGGTAAGCCACAAATATCAGCAGCTGGATCTGAATAGGGCTCAAGCCGTTTGTTTTGGCATGTTCCCACAACAAGATCCTGAACACACTTGAAATCCTTTCCAGGCCAGAAGTAATTTTGGCCGTCAGGTCGGCGTTTTGCCTTACCGGGTCAAATGGGCTTTGGCTTTTGTTCATCCGAAAGCTTTCCTGCAAAGTTAGCAATCCTAATCAAAGAGAGTGTTTTTTTAGCGACAGCCCTCCATTTCAATAATAAAATAGCCCTTTTCCTCAATATCAGCTTGCCATTCCGCACGGAAGTTTTCTACGTGGCAAAGCCTGCATTGCTTTGAAGTTAATGGCTGGCCTCCCTGGTTTTTTGTTTCCAGGTACGACCTGCCATAATCATAAATAGTAGCGGTATTCGTAGTTTCCACCGGAGCAACAATATCGAAGTGCATGATGGCCCCGTCTTTTTTGGTGACATACGTGTCCCATACGTTTACTTTTCTAGTTGTTGCATTTTCCATTTTATAGCTTAATTTTGGTTGCTGAACGTAGCACCCACCTAAATGATGAGTGCTGCAATGATAACTTATGCCTTGATGGGATAGTTAATGGCTCACTGTATATGGCAAAGACAGATCGCCTGAAGCAATTGAGTATACAGCATATACGCCGAGCATTGGATAATCTGCATTGGAAGCATTCACCTGCATATAGGCTGTCACTGCATCAAAGTTGAATTTGGTTTGATTGTTTATCCGATAAGCGGGAATAACCACCCGGATAGTGTTCCCCTTTGTGATGACCGGATATCCCGGGGAGTCCATATACATGGGCATTCCCGGATTGGTGGGTGGCAGGGTTACCTTGCTGTTATTCGGGTCGAACTGCTTAACGGCGAGCCCTCCTGCAACCCTCGAATCTTTAGCCAGTACTACCCAATGCGGGTGCCAGACGGCCCCGTCGTTGGCATAATTGCGGTCATTGTCTTCGTCCCATAGTGGAGTATCATCAAAATCAGGGTGGGAAGTCAATGCCATTGCCACAATGCCTTCCGTGTCGCTGAATCCCACATCAACCGGTTTTAGCGTAGTCGGGAAAACATAACCAAGGACTGGAGCGCCGTCCATCTGGCCAAAAGCAGTTGGTTTGGAATTGCCGGCCTGACCTTCTACTTCAATAGTAAAAATCAACTGATCAAGACGGCCGTCAAAGACGACAGAAGTATTGGATATTTTCAAATCTGCCGACTCTCTGAAAGCAGGGCCTTCATTGCCGCCCTGTGCAAAAGCAACTCCCCAGAGGGTAAGGATAAAAAGAGGAATGAATAGGTTTTTCATATTAAACACGGTTTATAGTTAGTTATCCTAACTAAATTAATAGATAAAAAAATTTTGGCCCTTATTTATTGGTTTTGCCTACAGTTTCAAAGTATTTGCCTACAGTTTCAAAGTAGCTGTTCATGCTGTTTTTCCTTTGGAGCATATTGATTGCGGGACAAATATAGTAAGGAATCCTAACTTTACCAAACTTTTCATTTTTTGTATATCGCCAAAGTCAAAATATCCAATGTTAGAACAGTAGCTGTTCCCACCATCAACCAGCTTGGTTTCCTTCCCGCTATGTAAAATCGAAAATTTATGCAGATTTGGTTCATAGGTTTGCCCAGGGATTTTAGATAAAGAAACAATAGGATACAAATGAAGAAACCTGACAGGAAGGCAAAGCTCCTTTTATGTGTTTTTTTGGTTGTCGGAACGGCCGTTTCAGCAATCGGCCAAACACTGGATTTGTTGCAAAGCCTTGAAATGGCAAAAGAAAACTATCCGATGATCAAGGCGAAAAAAGCAGCATATGAAGCAACACTCGAGGAGGTAAATGCAGTCAGGAGCAGGTACATCCCCCGGCTGACTTTACAACATCAGTATACTTTTTCTACGGGAAATAATGTAGAAGGAGGTTTTTTTCCAAATGAGGGGACAATTTCTCCTTCGGGAGGTATCCATCCCGGCAATATAAATAAAGGCGCTTTTGGTAGTTTCACATCAGCTATCCTGGAGTGGAACATATATGATTTCGGGCGGCTATCCGGAAATGTCAAAGCAGCGGTTGCGGATGCGGAAGTAAGCCGGTTGGGCCTAGAAAATGAATTATTTCAACACCAGGTTAGGGTGGTGGATGCGTACTTATTGTTATTGGTTGCTCACAAGCTAACCGAGATACAGGAAAAAAACATAGAAAGAGCCAAAAAGCTTTAGCGATGCAGTCGATGCAAGTGTCAGGGCGCAATTGAGGCCAGGTGTAGACAGTTCACTGGCGCATGCTGAGTATGCCCGCGCCAGGGCATTGTTGCTGGAGAGCCAAAGAGATGAGCGAATGCAGCAATACCGGCTGGCTGAACTTCTGGGTCAGAATGCACTTGAATTTGACCAGGAGGTTGACAGTATGCGCTTTTATTCTCATTTGCCGGCTGAAAAGAAGATAGCGTCTGGCACAGGCAAAAACCCTTTGCTGAAAGTTCAGCAAGCCAGGGTGGATGCTTCTGTTGAAAGAGCTGCCGCTATGAAAAGGAATTTGTACCCTACAATTGCTTTTGTGGCGGCAGGATGGGCAAGAGGGGCTGGCGTAGATAATAACGATGGAACGTATCATACGGATTTTTCCAGCGGCACCCACTATCAGGTAGGCAATTATCTTTTTGGCCTCACTGCTAAATGGCGGATATCCGACAGCTTTGAAGTTGGAAAAAGATTAGAGAAACTTCGGTGGCTAACAGAGGAAAATAACAGGCTTTACGACCAACAGCAAATAGAACTACAGCGACAGGCCAGGGAATCGGAAATGCAATACGAAGTGATGATGGAGAAGGCGCATATAGTACCCCAGCAACTGATTGCTGCCCGGCAGGCGTATGCACAGGCCCGGGCCCGATATGATAACGGGCTGACTGACCTGCCCACATTACTACAGAGCTTTGTTGCGCTAAACCAGGCCGAAGCGAGCCTGGCCATAGCCTATAGCAATGTATGGCGTGCTCAGCTAATGGTTGCCTCAGCCAGAGGAGACTTATCAATTTTCTTAGACTCCCTGTAAGAAAAAATTCCAAAAAGTAATTCTCAATGTTAAAGATCATAAAATCGGCCCTTCGCAAGCCCATTTCCGTAATGGTGGGAGTTGTCGCAGTTTTGTTCTTTTCAGTGCTTTCCATAAGAGATATTCCAGTCGATATTTTTCCGGAGTTGGAATTACCTTCCATTTATATCATCCAACCATACGGAGGCATGGCGCCCGACCAGATGGACGGCTTTATCACAACCCGCTATCAGGACCATTTCCTTTATGTCTCGGGTGTACGGGAAGTTGAAGTGCGGACCATTCAGGGGATGTCCATTCTGGAACTGAAATTCTACCCTGGCACCGATATGGGCGAGGCTGCGGCCGAAGTAGCCAACAATATTGCCCGCTCCAAGGCTTATATGCCGGAAGGCACGGTGCCGCCGCAGGTACTGCGTTTTGATGCCAGTTCGGTGCCAGTCGGGCAATTGGTTTTTGAAAGTGAAAACCGGACACTAAATGAAATCCAGGATCTGGCTTCATCGCGCGTGAGGCCAATGTTTTCCAAGATTGAGGGGGTTTCCAGCCCGCCTCCGTTGGGCGGAAACCAGCGGAGCATCGTAATAAAAGTAGACCCCCAGCAGCTCAGAAGCTACAAGGTCACGCCCGAAGAGGTCATCAAAGCCATTATAGCGAATAACCAACCTTCGCCGGCAGGCAATGTCAGAATTGGAAACCAGGCCCTGATGGCGCCGGTCAATTCTCTGATTGATGATCCCCGTGAATTTCTGGATGTGCCGATAAGGACAGGTTCCGGCCCGACAATATTCGTACGCGACCTGGCAACCGTGGAAGATGCTGCAGATATCACCGTGGGCTATGCCCTGATTCAGGGAAAAAGGGCCGTGTACATTCCGGTCGTGAAAAAAGCCGACGCCTCTACACTATCTGTGGTAAACAACATCAAAGCGGCCTTGCCCACATTACAGGAAGCCGTACCCGAAGACGTGAGGGTATCCTATCAGTTCGACCAGTCCGTTTATGTCACTAATTCATTGAAAAACCTGATTGTCGAAGGCGTGTTAGGAGCTTTGCTCACCGGGCTGATGGTGTTTCTCTTTCTGAGGGATTGGCGAAGTGTGATAATCGTTGTGGTGACCATACCCATTTCGGTACTTAGCTCAATCATATTGCTTCACCTTTTTGGGCAAACCATAAACATAATTACGCTCAGCGGCCTGGCGCTATCCATCGGCATATTGGTAGATGAAGCGACGGTCACGATAGAAAATATCCACCAGCACCTGGAAATGAACAAGCCAAAGGCCTGGGCCATTCTGGATGCCCTTAAAGAAATAGCTTTTCCCACTTTTCTGATCCTGCTGTGCATTTTGGCCGTATTTGCACCGGCATTTGTAATGCACGGTGTACCCAGGTCCATGTTCCTGCCCCTTTCGCTGGCCGTTGGGTTTTCCATGATAGCCTCTTTTTTATTGTCCCTCACCCTTGTGCCGGTATTGTCCGGCTGGATGCTGAAAACCCACAAACACGACCCTCGCCTTACCCATACTTTAGCCCTGGACCATGAAGAAATCGAAGCCATCATTGATGAAGAGCGGCATCCGGAGGTCAAATCCGGGTTTGGCCGGTTCAAGGCACGATACCTGGCTGTTGTCAGCCGGGTTTTAGATAAAAAAGTGCTTTGGGCCAGTGGGTATCTGGCGGTATCCTTACTAATAGCCGGGTTTGCCTTTTATTTTATAGGAACAGACATTTTGCCTCACGCCAACAGCCACCAGTTTCAGTTGAGGTTAAAAGCTGCCGACGGTACCCGGGTGGAGCGCACCGAGGAATTGACCTTGAAAGCCCTTGGCCTGATCAAAGCAGAAGTAGGCGAAGAAAATGTTGAGATCACATCTGCTTATGTAGGGACTGTACCTCCCAGTTACGGGTCAGCACAGGCCTTTGTCTTCAACAGCGGCCCTCATGAGGCCGTTCTGCAAGTTGCCCTTAAGGAAGGTTACCCTGTCAATTTAGATAAACTCAAAGAACGGCTTCGGGCAAGGATGCACGATGAGTTGCCGGAGCTTCGGTTGTCCTTTGAGCCTATCGAATTAGTGGATAAGATCATGAGCCAGGGCGCTTCAACACCGATAGAGGTGGAAGTAGCCGCCAAAGATATCAAGGAAGCGAACCGGTTTGCCCTGAAAATTGTGGAAGAGATGGAGAAGGTGCCATTTCTTCGGGACGTCCAGATAGCGCAGCCCATGGATTATCCGCTACTCCGGATCGAAATGGACCGCATACGAGCAGGACAGATGGGCGCCACCCCTGCACAAGTAGCCCAATCGATGGTGGCTGCCACTTCATCCAGCAGGTTCACGGATAAAAACCTCTGGCTGGACAATTCGAAAGGCCTGGCCTACCAGGTACAAGTTCAAATACCAGAGTATGAAATGGCTTCAATAGACGATGTAGCCAATATCCCATTACAGCGGGGACGCTTGCGCCCGGCACTGTCTGATGTCGCTACCATGTCCGTGGAGACAGGCCCGGGCCAATACGACAGGAGCGGCCCAAACAGGCTGGTAACCGTTACCGCCAATATCCATAACAAAGACCTTGGAGAAGCCAAAAAGGCAGTCATAAAGGCTATCGAAGGAGCTGGAGAAGTTCCCAGAGGCATGATCGTAGAGATGAAAGGGTTGAGCCGGCTACTCACGGAAACACTCGACAGCCTGCAGGAAGGGCTGATAGTAGCAATTGTTATCATCTTCCTGATGCTCACGGCCAACTTCCAATCTTTTAAGCTGTCATTGGCCACATTGTCCTCTATCCCCGCTGTACTGGCTGGTTCACTGGCCATGCTCCTGATATGCGGGTCTACGCTTAACCTGCAATCCTATATGGGTATGATCATGGCAGTAGGCGTGTCAGTATCTAATGCCATCCTGTTGGTCACCAATGCTGAAAGCCTGCGATTAGAGATGAAAAGTGCCCAGGAAGCAGGGCTTGCTGCCGCCAGCAGCCGGATACGGCCCATTTTGATGACAAGCCTGGCCATGATCATGGGGATGGCGCCTTTGGCGCTCGGCTTGGGGGAAGGGGGTGACCAGGTAGCGCCGCTTGGGCAAGCTGTGATCGGAGGGCTGTTGGCCTCCTGTTTAGCCTCATTGCTGATCCTGCCCGGCATATTCAGTTGGGTACGGTCAGGAGCCGGATTCGATTCCGTTTCTCTGGACCCCGAAGATGAGCAAAGCAGATATTTTTCAGAAAGATAAATTGGTAAAAAAAAGGATATGAGTTCAAAAGCAAGCAAAATTTTGTGGATAAGCATGATCGTCACCATGATACAGTCCTGCAGCCAGGAAGCTGGTGTGAAACAACCAGTAAAAACACAGGCGCCCACAATTGAGGCAATCAGCATACAAGAGAAGCAGCTATCAAAGCAAGTGACTTTGCCTGGAGAGCTGAAGCCCTGGAACAAAGTAAATATTCTTGCCCGCGTTAGAGGCTATGTAGGGCAGGCCTATGTAGATAGGGGGAGTTTTGTAAAAAAAGGCCAGGTACTTGTAACCTTGGAAGCTCCTGAGATAGAGGCTGAGCTCAGTAATGCCAAAGCCCGGTACACAGCGGCCCAAGCCAGGGTAATGGAGCAAGAAGCAAGGCTCACAGCCAGCAAGCTTACCTATAAACGGCTGGTAGCTGCCAGCCAAACCGAGGGAGCTATATCGGCAAATGAAATAGACGGGGCATATTCCAAAATGATGGCCGACAGCGCCGCTACAGTATCAAGCGCCAAGGCTCTTGAAGCCGAAAAGGCGCTTTTGGCCTCCCATCAACAGTTGGTGAATTACCTGACGATCAAGGCCCCATTTGATGGAACGATAACAGAACGCAACGTTAGCCCCGGAGCTTTGGTTGGCCCAACGGACAACCCAGAATTCCCATTGTTCGTACTTGAAGACAAAGCGAGGCTCCGCCTCACGGTAGCCATTCCGGAAAACCTGGCCAATTCAATATCCAAAGAGCACAAAGCCACTTTTACAGTTACGGCCAATCCCGGCCAGGAATTTTATGCGCAATATGCCCGTAGTGCCAACAGCCTTCAGGAATCCAACCGGTCTATGCTCACGGAATTCGATGTGGACAATCGATCCGGAGAATTGAAATCGGGTATGTACGCTGAAGTAAATCTATCCATTGAGCGGCCCGTACCTACCCTATTTGTGCCCCAGGCTTCACTCGTATATACTTCGGAGGGAGTGTATGTGATCCGTATCGGGGAAAACCAAAGGGCAGAGTGGGTAAATGTCAAAAAAGGTAATCAGATAGATACGTTGGTCGAAATTTTCGGAAACATCCATAAAGACGAAACCATTGCATTAACCGGAAACCCTGAAATAAGAAACGGCCAAAAAGTAACACGGGCATTTAATTGAGCTGCTGAAAAACTTGTTATGAATTTTTTATTCTAAAACCTATCCGAGATGAAATTCTATACATTTCCTGGCTTTCTGGCCCTTCTATCCCTCCAAGCTATTCCTGTTTTTTCCCAGGCCGGCGTCTCAGATTCTATCTCAAAAGTGGCCATAGATGGAAATGAAATCGTTTTGGAGAAGGTTATTGAAGGAGAGGTTGCCCTTTACCGGCAGGCCTATCAGGATGAAGACCTTTTTGAAACCTTAGGAATACTATCGCCGGCATATGAAACCAAATACCACTACTTTATTGGTAACAGCGAAGGGATCGAAGCTATTGACGGCGGCAATTACAAAGAGTTGATCCCTCAGTACTTAAAAAACGCGCTGGAACTACATAGCAGGTTGGGGCGCAGTGGATTTCGCTTCAAAAACCTTCCTTCCATGATCCTATATTATAACCGCTTTAAAGCTGATCATCCCACAAAGCAGCCCTATGGCCCCCGCGAAGCCGGTTTGACCCTGATAGAATAATGTGAGCGAAAGTTACATTTCTATCAATCTGAAAGTACTGGCTCAACTATCCCTCACTTTTAAAAAAATAACAACAATGAATTTTGGAATAAAAGAAGCATTCATTCTTTGTGTTTTTCTCGTGGCAGGTACGTTGTTGTCCTACACCTATATTAGCGGCGTTTTTATGACAGCAGGCTATTCTACGGGTTCTACTCAAGGATATGACTTTAGCAACCCGGCCAATATCATTGAGCTGCCAGAAATTTTGCACGAAATATCAGGGCTTACCGATATAGATAACCATACTATTGCCTGTGTTCAGGATGAAGAAGGCATTGTCTTTATTTACGATTTGCGAGAAAATAAAATAAGAGGCCAGTTCAAATTTAATAAAGACGGTGATTACGAAGGCATAACCCGGGCAGGCAATAGTTTGTACATCTTGAGAAGTGACGGAAAGTTATATGAAGTGGATAATTATAAAAACAAGGATTTTCAGACAGAAGAATATGACATGGAAATTCCTGTCAAGGATAATGAAGGATTGGCGTATGACCCGCAAAATAACCGGCTTTTGATTGCCGGAAAAAGCGAACCCAAAAGTGACGATTACAAAGATAAAAGGCTTGTCTTTGCTTTTGACTTAAACACTAAAAGCGCGGTTGAAAAACCAATTTATGAATTCAGTGAAGAACAAATCAGGCAATTCGTGCTGGAAAATAATAGCGGCCTATCCAAAAAAGATAAAGAACCAGGCCTGAAAATAAATCCTTCTGGTATTTCTGTTCATCCGGTGACAAGAAAACTGTTTGTATTGTCTTCCAAAGACAACTTGATCTATATCTTTAACCAAGACAGCCAGGTGGAAGCAGTACATCACTTGAACAAAAAGATATTTAACCAGCCAGAAGGTATTACTTTCCTGGACAATGGAGATATGCTTATTTCAAATGAAGGTGGGAAAGGAGCGCCTACGCTATTGTTATTACCTTATAAAGAATAAGCTGCGCAATCTGCCAGAAATTCCACTCCTTGAGCTGGTAGCGGAAGGTAGCCTCGGTACGCCCCCACTCGCCATCTGCGGGAGAAAGCAGGGCCTCTCCAGGGAGAGCCTCCTGCCGCTCGGTGTCCAGGCAGAAAAAGCTCTGGCCTTCGATGAGCCGCAGGAGGCAATGTGGGCGGTAGTATCTAATTCGTAGTTCCCGTATTTTTTTCTATAAAGGTTCCGTTGCACTTAATGCAGCACTTCCGGCGCGAGTTCCTCCTCGCCATCCGATGTGCAGACATCAGCAACGCCGAGTTCGTCGGCTGTTCCGCCGCTGCGGGCCTTTTTCAGCGCGTTCCAGCGCGTGGCCATGAACCAGGCCAGGGGTATTACGCCGCCGAAGAAGAACAGGGTGGCGCCAATGCCGCGCATCCAGGTCAGTGCCTCAAAGGCGCTGCCGTGGATGAACTCCGCAGATCGGCCGTACCACAGGCCCTGATCCAGCACCGCCTTAAACTGAATGGCGCCGGCCGGGAACAGGTCGAGGACAACCATAAGCATCAGCCCGGCGTTGACCGACCAGAATACAGTGCGTATGAGCTTCGGGTTCCAGCGTTCCTGGCGCAGCACCATCTTGGAGGCGAACAGCATGGCGGCCAGGGAAATATTGCCGTAAACGCCCATCAGCGCAGCGTGGGCGTGGTTGACGGTCAGGTAGGTGCCGTGCTCGAAATAGTTCATGATGGGTAGGTTGACGATGATGCCCATGACGCCGGCGCCGAAGAAGTTCCAGAAGTTGACCGCTACGAGGAAGAGGAATACTTCCGGGAAAGCAAAGTTGCGCCCCAGGTCTTTGTGTTCCACATCGCCTACCGCGATGCGGGGCATGTTCTTGAAGCGCCAGGCTTCCACGGTGAGCAGGATCAGCGGGATGAACTGCAGGGTGGAGAATACGCTGCCCAGAGCCATGGTGGCCACCGGTTTGGCGTTCCAGTAGAAGTTGTGCGAAATGCCCAGCAGCCCGGTGCCCAGGAAGAGGATAGTGGCAAAATACACCACCCGGACCGCCGCCTGCCGGCTCACCAGTCCCATGAGCACCAGCAGGTAGCTGACGATGACGGTGATGAACACCTCGAAGAAGGCCTCCACCCACATGTGGATGACCATCCAGCGCCAGAAGTCGGCAATGACGAAGTTGGTCTCCGGCGTAGCCACGAACCCGCTGATGAACAACAACGGGATGCCGATCACCGAGTACATGATCCATTTGGGGAGGCTCCAGGTTTCTTTTTTGACAAAAGCCGGGCGCAGCCCCCGGAATACGACGACGCCCCATAATACGAAGATAACCATCAGCAACGCCTGGAACCAGCGCCCGAAATCCACGTATTCCCAGCCCTGATGCCCTAGCTCGTACCACCAATCGCCGAGCAGGCCCAGCGGGCCCAGCACCATACCCGTCAGGGAGCCTCCGACGAGCAGCACCAACAGAGCAAACAGGGTGTTAACCAGCGGCAATTGTCCCGGTATTTCCTTTCTGGAAAGCAGGGGCAGGATAAAAATGGACGAGGCGATCCAGCAGGTAGAGATCCAGTACAGCGACAACATGATGTGCCAGGTGCGCGACAGCGTCACCGGTATTTCGCCGGCCAGGGGGATGCCGAAGTAGCCCAGAAAATCGATGAAATCATTGATAGTGATAATGCCGCTGCTGACCTGCACCAAAAACAATATGGCCGCAACCGTAAAAAACTTATACGTAGCGCGCTGGCTCGGCGTGGGTTTGAAATTCCGTACCTTTTCAATGGTGAGCAGGTCCTTTTTGGGCGGCGTGAAGAACTTATTCGGCAGTTGGTTGTACTGCCCGATAAAATAAAGCACGATGCCGCAACCCAGTACGAAACCCAGCATGCCCAGCACGCTCCACAGAATGACCGGAGAAGTTGGTGTGTTGCCGGCCTGCGGGTCGTAAGGCCAGTTGTGCGTATAGCTGAAACCCGAACCCGGGCGCTCTGCGGCACACACCCAGGCGCCCCAGAAGAAAAAGGACGCCAGATCTTCCACCTCCTGCCGGTTGCTGATATAACCCGGCGGGGGAAAGGATTTGTCCGTATTGTTGTCTATGAACAAAGCGGTGTAATAGGCCTTTACCTGCTCCAGGGCATGGGCCTGGGCGTCCGTGAGGTATATCTTTTGCTCCTCTTCTTTATAGCGGTTGGCTTTCAGCTCCTTTTTGACCCTCTCCTGCAGGACTTTGAATTCCTCCGGTGAAGGCGCCCTGTTGTTTTTGGCCTGGAAATCCCGGGCTTCGTACTCGGCCATGTAGCGGGCCGTCAGGTTGAGCGCTTCGGCAGTGTAGTCCGGCCCACGCTGCGCCCCGTCGCCGAAGAAGCTGCCGTGTTCCATCAGGGCGTATTTATGGAATACCTCCTGGCCCCGGGTAATGGCCTCCTTTTCCATGGCCACCTCGCCGGAAGCTTTGGCGAAAGCGGCCTCGGGCGGCGCGTCGAAATAGGTTTGATAACCGATCATGCCTACCCCCGCCAGGCTGATGATCAGGATGAAAGTAAGCGGCCCCCACCAATTGCGGGTGTTCATGAAGTAATCGATGTTCTTCCCGATCCGGCCGTTCTTCCGTGGTTGGTCAAGTTTTTCCATCGCTATGTCGTTTGTCATTAACAAAATACCAGCACCCGAAAAAGCTAAGATGCTTTTTTGTTATAAAAATAAAGAATTAAGAGTATTTTATCTTATTTTAGAGCCTAAATTATTTTCTTCCAAAAACATAGCGCCGGAGATGGGGAGCATCTCTGCTCCGCAGGCATATACAGCGGCATACTGCGGCCTGACAGGCTTATTTTGCAAAAAGTATTTTTCGGGAGGGGAGGGGCTTTTCCCGGATTTTATTGCTCAAATTATTTTGGCAACCTACCGCCCTGACGCCTCGCGGCCGGCCGCCGTCAGGCGGTCCAGCGACCAGGCGGGTTCCCAGATGAGATTAATGCCTACTTCGCAGGCGGGAAAGTTGCTGGCCAGCAGGTGGTAGGCTTCTTCCATGATCACGTCGCCTAGCGGACAGTCGGCAGAGGTCAGTGTCATATCTACGGCGATCCTTCGGCCTGTTCATCCACCCGGATGCCGTAAACCAGCCCCAGGTCGATAATGTTAACGGCCAGTTCGGGGTCGATGACCCTTTTCAGCAATTCAGCAATTTGATCTTTTTCCGGCTTCATGGCTTAAACTTTTTATAAGGTTTGTGCAACACGACCTTCAGGATGTTGAAGTTATAAAAGGCCGCGGAAAGCAACAACAGTAGCCCTCCGGCGCTGATCAGCCCGGGCCGCTGCAGCAGGATGCCGGCCAGCAGCACGGAAAAGCCGGCGGCGAAAGCCCACAACTGGATATTGGCCGCTCTTTCCGAATACAAATCTCTGGGTAATGGCGTTTTGCCCTTCCCAACGAGGCTCCGGTATACCTTCAGCCAGACGATGAACGGCAGTGTTTTGTATGTTTGCCCCATGATGAGAGCGGTAATAAAACCTAGTAACAGCGCGGCGCCGTAAGCAATGGCGGCAGGCGCCGTAATGTTTTTCAAAAAACCTGCCGGCAGGGAAAGCACTACCACCAGCACGAGCGGGAGCAAAAGCAAAACAAAGGCCAGGGCCGACTGCTTCATGCCAATGTCGAGCTGCTTTTTTACCCTTTTCCGGTAGGCCTCCCAGAGGAAGGACAGAAATAAAAGCAGCCCGGCCACTACGCCTGCGATGCCGGCCAGGACGCCCGGGCGCCATTGCAACCCCAGCGCCAGGATGCCTGCCAGCAACCCGCCGTTGACCGCGTAATAGGCCAGGTGCAGCTTGCGGCTATCCAGCCCGTGCGACACCATGAACATGGGCAGCAGCCGGCTGCCCACTCCCATGATCAACTGAATGAACCAACCCACGATGCCGGCATGGGCGTGCAGTTTCAGTAACTCGAGGTGGGGCGTACTCAGGAATGCATGGCGGAGGTTGAAGGCCAGGGTAGCGCCCGCCGCCACCGTAAACACCAGCCAAAGCACTGCCGTGAGGATGAAGTCCTGCTCCACCGTCTTCTTGGTAGAACGCCGGGCGGTGGCCATCACGTTGATGCTGAAGAGCAGCACGGCCGTTATGGCCAGCAGGGCGGAAACATGCATCAGGGCATCCAGCTGGAACCGCCAGAACATCACGGCCAGCAGAACGGCGGCCAGCCCCAGCAATACGAAGGCGGCGGCGGCCAGGCGCTCGCTGTACAACTTCACTTCCATAACCACGGGAATGAGCTGATACAGGGCGCCAAAAATGACCATGGTGATCCAGCCTAATGCCAACAGATGCGCGATGGCCAGCAACTTCGGATTGAAATAATGCCCGATGAAGGCTTCAGGAAAAAGAGAGATCAGCCCGGTCGCGGCCAGCCAGGTAAATCCCCCGAATATGAAGTGCGGGACGACCAATGAGGGGGAAGGAGCGTTCTGGCTAGCTATCTGCGCCACACTACCGGTGAATTAACATTTTCACATCCCCTTCCCCCAACTCGGCAATCCAGGTTTTATACCCGCGCTCTTCCAACTCGGGCAAAAGGTATTGCGGAGTTTTCTTGTGATGGACGAACAGCCCGCCGCCTTCCGGCAGATCCCCAAGTTCATTGAGAATAGAAACCAGGGGTAGAGGCATCTCCAGATCGCGCACATCCACCTTGCGGCAGCAGTGCTCATAAACGGCCCGCTGCGCACTCAATGCATCCATAGAAACGCGGAATAGCCAATTTCCATCCGGCTTTTCTTCCTGCGCCTCCGCCACTTTCAGAAAAAAGGTATGCACTGCGCCGCCTTCCGCTCTGGTGAAACTGCCATAGCCCTTTTTCCGGAGTATCTTGATGAGCGGCGCCGGTTCGAAGGAGTTGACTACTTCGAGTGCCTGCCCTTCCGGAAGGGTTTTCAGCGCGTCCATGATCGTCTGGAAGGGGTCGGCGCCACCCTCCAGGACAGGCCGGACGTCGAGCGCCTGTACCCTTCCGGACTGCACGGCGGCCATTACCTCATCATCCGCTCGTGCCGGCGCTTCCGGCGCAGGTGGATGCGCTGCCGGCACTTCGGCATCAAAGCCGATGACCCGCAGTTTTTCCAGAATATCCTGTGCCGAACACCCGCCGATGCGGGCAGCGTCTTCCACCGTAACCCTCGGCGCCAGCACCCTGCGCAGTATCGGATTGCGCAGTTTGTTGAAATGCGGGTTGATGGAGGCGATGGCTTCAATGGCCTCGCTGTTGTGCTTGAGGATGGCCGATATCCTCGTTTGGTTGTTGATCTTCATTTTTCCAGGTTTTTAGCCCAGAATAGTTGCCTCCATATCCACTGCTTTGGGAAACAGGATATTGTTTTCCAGGTGGATATGCTGGTGCAGGTCCTGTTCGAACTCATTAAGCTTAGCGTACAGCACCCGGTACGACATGCAGGCATCTTCCGGCGGGGTGAAGGAATCGCTTAGTTGCCGGATCTCTTCCATGCTCCCGCCGGCGGATTCGTGTTCGGCCTCCATCATTCGAATGGGGTTGGCTATGGTTCCGAAAGGTGGGCGGGCAACAGGTTTTCCGTCGCGCCGGGCGGCGGCCAGTTGTTTGATGTAGGGGAACAGGATGTGCTCCTCCTTGTGCATGTGCATCTGCAATTCCTGAGCAACCGCTTCGAAATGGCGGGCGATATCCACCGTTTCCGGATGGCTGTCGCCATGCACGCGGGCCACTTTGGCACTTAGTTCATACAGCATGGGTAGCGATTCGGTTACATAGCGATGGTGGGTGGCGACAATGTAGTCAGCCAGGAAATCAGGCTGCCAGCGGTTGTAATCCTGATGGATGGAGCCGCCCCTTGTCCCGGCATCCGCCAGTTCCTTTTTGACGGTATCCGGGTCGATACCCTTTTTCCGGCAGGCTTCCTCCACCGTGCGTTTGCCGCCGCAACAGTAATCGATACCGAATTTGCGGAACACCTCCGCCCTGCGGTAGTCGGCTGCCACCATTTCGCCGACCGTGGCCGGTTTTTCGCTCCCCTCCAGCTTGGTGATGCGCACCTGCCATACATCAGGCCCCTGCGCCAGATACTCCCAGCCGAATGTCTGCCCGCGTTTCGCGATCATTTGGTAATAAATCGGTTTGGGGTCGTGGTCGTTGTGGATCACGAAAGCTTCGCCGCCGCTCAGCGCGTCAAACCGGTCGAAGATCGCGGGGTGTTTCAACCTCGGTTCAATTTCGGTTACATTTAATATTTCCATGTCAGCATTTATTTTTAATGAATGTTATTATCGTCTCAGGCAGGCCTCTCCGTCCTCCACCCTCCCGGCCAGATCGGAGATTACCGTATATTCCAGCATTTCCCGAAGCCCCTCCCGGATGTGCTCGAACTTGTAATGAATAGGGCAGGGGCAGCTGGCATCGCATTTCTTCAGGCCCAGCCCGCAACCGCGGTAGACATCGGGTCCGTCTATAGCCTTGACGACCCGGGCAAGGTGGGCCTGGCCTCCGCCCATGTCATACCCGCCTCCGGGCCCTTTTGCCGCATGGATGATGCCGCTTCGGCTGAGCGTCTGAAGTATCTTGGCCGTAAAGGCTACCGGAGCGTTGGCCTCCCGGGCAATATCCTTCAGGCTCGCCCGCTGCCCCTGTGCAGATTGCCCGGCGATGTAGATCGCCGCCCGAAGGCCGTATTCACATGCTTTGGAGAACATTGGCAATATTTTTAAGACAAAAATAGCTTAAATTATAATTTCGGACAAATTTGTCCTTATTTTTTGTTTAAAAAAACCTCACTCAGGAGCAGAAGCTGTTTAGGTTTTAGGGCACGGGCCCAAATCATCATTTATACCGCTTTCCTTTGGGACGGCCGCGTGCAGGGTTCGCTCAAAGACGCCATGCTTTTTGAGGTAAAAGATTTTTTTGGGACGGACCTCAACCGCCTGGAAGCGCACCCCGATTATCCACGCCTTTTCTACGAGGCCTTCGGAGAAAAAGGCATTACATACGAACGCGCAGCCAGGGCCCTGGCCCAGTTTCAGCGCATCCTGGTTTCCGGCAATTCAAAATACGACCAGGCGCTGCGCCAGGAACCCGGCGTATTCCTGTTCGATGCGGAAGTGAACGGCTACGAGCTTTTTTTCAGCGAGAGGGGAGACTGTTTCCACTGCCACGGCGGCATACTGTTTACCGACAACGATTTTCACAACAATGCGCTGGACGCCGGCCCCGAAGTGGGGCTGGGCTGCGTCACCGGCTCGCCTTATGACATCGGCAAGTTCAAAACGCCCACTTTGCGCAACATTGAGCTGACGGGGCCCTACATGCACGACGGCCGTTACGCCACGCTCGAGGAAGTGGTTGATTTTTACAGCGAAGGCCTCCATGCTTCTCCCACAGCCGACCCGCTAATGAAGGCGCTTCCTCAGGGCGGCAAACAATTCACTGCTCAGGAAAAAAGCGACCTGATCGCTTTTTTGAAGACGCTGACGGATACGAGTTATACCGCCAACCCGGCGCTTGCCACTCCTTTTTGAATTGGAACTTACGTTTGACCTTTAGGCTGCAAACTTGCTGATTGTAACGGATTGCGTAGCTGTTCTTCGAAGCCATTCGGAGACGCTGTTGGGTTACCCAAATTTATTTGGGTTCGGAGACGTGTAGTGCCACGTAGCTATTGAAATAGCGTCCGAAGAGGGGGCTACGTCTCCGACGCCAAATAAATTTGGTTCATCCTGTGGAATTTGAAATTATTCCACAGGGCGCACCGAGGCACACGTCCCGGGGGGAGCTACGCAAAACGTTATAATCAGCAAACTTGATATTCTTTTTGAAAAAGGTTACTTTTGGGCAAAATTAATCCGGTTGAAAACAGCAACACCCACCATCCTGGCCATTTACTTTCTGATACTGGCGTTCCTGCCCTGTGCGGACGCCGCGCAGGCCTGTGTTGCTGATGCTCCGGAACATTCGGCTGAAATAACTACCCTGGCCAGCCATACCCATGGCCACCACGGCGAGGGAACTGACCATTGTTCTCCGGTTTGCGTCTGTTCCTGCTGCGGTTCTTTCCTTTTGCCGGGGCTGAAGCTGGCGCCTCCTGTGCAACAGCGGGAAATCATCGAAGAAGCGCCGCTTGTGCCTGTTCACAGCATAGAGCGCCTTTACCTACCTTTCGTTTTCCGCCCTCCTATTCCGGCCTGATCCTTTCCCTTTTGTTTTTCGTGAGCATTTGCCGGTGGGTAAAGGGTAAATGAATAAGTAGCCGGACAGAATAATTTACTAAAAAATTGGATCGTTCGCGAGCGTCTACAAGACGCGATGCGGGATAATTTGCCAGTCTCTGACTGGCGTAAATTGGCAATATTAGCGGCATACGCAAGCCTGCATGCCTTCGCCCTGCTCCGGCAGCCGGAGAGAGACTTTCCAGTTATGCCGCCTCGAGGCACACCTGCCCACCGTCCGCGTGTCGCCGAAGCTTTAGCGGAGGAGCAAGCCTCGGCGCAGGCGGGGCCTCCCGCGAACATTCCGATTTATTGGCAAATTAAACCTGTCCTCCTACTTAAGTACCTAAACTCAAATAATCGACACATTTTATGACGGGTTCTTTTCCCGATATCCTTCGTTATTTCTTTCGGCAATAGCGCTGCCTCAAAAAATGCCTCGGCTATCGAAAAAATAACCTCGTCAAAAATGGCGATTATTTAACTTTATGTACTTACCATTACTTTGTCAAAATTCTGGCAAAATCCCCAATGGCTGCAACCGGGTAGAAAATAACAAACAACCTGTTCTCCCACAGGTCATCCAACAACCTTTCCTTTACCTCCGCTCCACTCATGTCATTTTCCAATTAGAAACCACACCCAATGATCAATAGAATCATCGTTTTTTCCATAGAGAACAAGCTTCTTATCAGCCTGTTGACGCTCGCCCTTATAGGAGCCGGCCTGTGGAGCCTGACAAAGGTACCCATCGACGCCGTGCCGGATATCACCAACAACCAGGTGCAGGTGATCACGCAGGCGCCGAACCTGGGTACCGAAGACATCGAGCAGTTCGTCACCTACCCCGTGGAGGTGGCCATGGCCAACCTGCCGGGAGTGTTAGAGATCCGCTCCGTTTCCCGTTTCGGCCTCTCCGTAGTTACCATCGTTTTTGAAGACGAGATGGGTACTTACCTGCCCCGCCAGCTGGTCAACGAAAAGCTGGCCATGGTTAAGGAAGAGATCCCGGAAGGCTTCGGCCATTCTTTTATGGGGCCTATATCCACAGGCCTCGGTGAAATTTACCAGTACACATTGCAAGTCGACCCTGCTTATCAGGATCAATATTCCGCCAAGAATCTGCGCAGCATCCAGGACTGGATCGTGCGCCGGCAGATGGCCATGGTGCCGGGCGTTGTAGAAGTCAACGCCTTCGGCGGCCGGATTAAACAGTATGAGGTGGCCGTCGGCCCGGATGAACTCCGGGCCATCGGCCTTACCATTACCGATGTGTTCGAGGCACTGGAACAAAACAATCAGAACACTGGCGGCGCTTACATTGAAAAAGATCACCAGGCCAACTTCATCCGGGGAGAAGGCCTGGCGCGCAGCATTTCAGATATAGAAAACATCGTGGTGAAAACGGTGGACGGCATCCCCATCCACATTGCGGATATCGCGAAGGTGCAACTGGGCAGCGCCATTCGCTACGGCGCATTTACCAAAGACGGCCAGGGAGAAGCCGTGGGCGGCATGATCCTGATGCTGAAAGGCGCCAATTCCAATAAGGTGATCGAAGCGGTAAAAAACCGCATGGCCCAGATCCAGGAGTCGCTACCGGATGGGGTAACGATCGAACCTTTTCTGGACCGCAGCGCCCTGATCGCCAGGACCACCGATACCGTCTCCACCAACCTGCTGGAGGGCGCCCTGATCGTCATCTTCGTCCTGGTGTTCCTGCTCGGCAACTGGCGCGGCGGGCTCATCGTGGCTTCAACGATCCCACTTTCCCTGCTCTTCGCCTTCATCCTGATGAACGCCTTTGGGGTATGGGCCAACCTGATGAGCCTGGGCGCCATCGACTTCGGCATTATCGTAGACGGAGCGGTGATCATCGTGGAAGGTACGGTATTCCTTATGATACAACACCTGCGCAAAGGCCAAACGCTCGATGCCGTGCGCCGCGACGAAATAACGTTTACGGCTTCCAGTAAAATGATGAACGCCGCCTTCTTCGGCCAGCTCATCATCCTTATCGTCTTTCTGCCCATACTCTTCCTGGAAGGGGTGGAGGGCAAGATGTTCCAGCCTATGGCGCTCACTTTTATGTTTGCCATGCTGGGCGCCATGATCCTTTGCCTGACCTACGTCCCGATGGTTTCCGCCCTTTTCATCCGGATACGGGAGGAAGGCGGCAAGTCCTGGGGAGGCCGCCTGGTGGCCTGGCTGGAGGACAGGTACGAAAAGGCCCTCGGAGGCGCGCTGAAAAGATCTCTCGCCGTAATCGTTTCGGCATTGGCCTTATTTGCACTTGCCGTTTTGACTTTCACCCGCATGGGGGGAGAATTTATCCCGCAACTGGACGAGGGAGACATCGCTTTCCACATCATACTGAAGCCGGGCAGCGCGCTGTCGGAAAGTATCGAGACGTCCAGCCGGATCGAGCGTATCCTCTTGGAAAATTTTCCGGAAGTAGAACACGCCATGACCCGCTTCGGAGTGGCGGAGGTGCCGACCGACCCTATGCCGATGGACATCGGCGATTGTTTTGCCATACTCAAACCCCAAAAA
Organism: Lewinellaceae bacterium; assembly: GCA_020636405.1. GTDB lineage: Bacteria > Bacteroidota > Bacteroidia > Chitinophagales > Saprospiraceae > JACJXW01. The sequence goes on from JACJXW010000004.1 coordinate 3,794,422, forward strand.
GAGTGGGTGTCGGCGGAATCCAAAGAAGAACTCATCGAAAAGATGAAGGAGAAGCTTAGTATCGTTCCCGGGGTGAATTACGAATTCACCCAGCCCATCGAGATGCGGTTCAATGAACTGCTGACGGGCGTGCGGGAAGACATCGCCGTGAAACTATATGGGGAAAACCTGCAGGTGCTGGCCGAAAAAGCGGAAGAGATGGGGCGGATCATAGCCACCGTCGAGGGGGTGGGGGATATGAGAGTAGAAGCTACCACCGGCCTTCCCCAGATGACGGTGAACTACCAGCGGGATGAACTGGCGCAGTACGGCCTGAATGTCAATGACATCAACCAGGCCGTCGAAACGGCCTTTGCCGGCGGCAAAGCCGGGGTGATCTTTGAAGGAGAAAGGCGCTACAGCCTGGTAGTCCGCCTGGATTCCATTCACCGCACCAACATCGGCGACCTCCGCAACCTGTACATCAATACCCCGGATGGCGCCCAGATCCCGCTCAAAGAACTGGCGGACATCAGTTATGAGCCCGGCCCCATGCAGGTCAGCCGGGACAATACCAACCGGCGGGTTTACGTGGGCGTGAACGTGCGGGGTCGCGACGTGAAAACCCTCGTAGAAGAGATCCGGCAGAAGCTGAATACTCAACTCGACTTGCCTCCCGGTTACTACATCCGTTACGGCGGCGCTTTTGAAAACCTGGAAAGGGCCACCAACCGCCTGCAGCTTGTTGTGCCCATTGCGCTGGCCCTCATTTTTATTCTGATCTTTTTCGCCCTCAGGTCATTAACGCAAAGCCTCATGATCTACATGGCCATCCCGCTGGCCGCCATCGGCGGCGTTTTTTCGCTTTGGCTGCGGGATATGCCGTTCAGCATTTCCGCCGGCGTAGGGTTTATCGTTCTTTTCGGCGTCGCCGTCCTGAACGGCCTGGTATTAATCAGTGGATGGAATGAATTGAAATCGGAAGGAGTGGCGGATCTTAAAGAGCGCATAATCCAGGGAGCGAGGAGAAGGATACGGCCCATTTTGCTTACTGCCCTCACCGATATACTTGGCTTCCTTCCCATGGCCCTGTCCGGTTCTGCAGGGGCGGAGGTGCAGCGGCCGCTGGCCACCGTCGTTATCGGCGGGCTGATCACCTCTACGCTGCTCACGCTTTTCGTTCTGCCCATCCTTTATCGCTGGACGGAGGCTCGCTTCCTTCGGCGGCCGGCAAGCGGGATTGCCGGGGCAGTTGTCCTGTTGGCCGGGGGGCTGAGCTTCCTGAGTCCGGCACCGGCAGCTGCTCAGCAACCGGGCACCCTGCCTCCCCTATCCCTGGAAGAAGCGGTGGAAATGGCGGCCGCCAACTACCCGAAGATAAAGACCGCCCGCCTGAAAATCACCCGTCAGCAGGCGCTCAAAGAAACCGCCTGGGATCTGGGCAATACCCAGATTTTTACCGGCGGAGAAGAATTGGGAGCTGGAAATGGCGGTGTTTATACCATCATCGGCGCTCAGCAACAGAATATCGATGTATTTGGCATCGCTCCAAAACGGGAATTGCAGGAACAAAGGGTACTACTAGCTGAAACAGCCTTGAACCTGAGCAAGATCGAGCTGAAAAGGCAGGTGCAGGAAGCCTGGTTTGCAACATACATCGCCCAAAACAACCTTTGGCTGTACAGTAGGCTGGATTCTATTTACCAGGAGTTCCAGCGGGGGGCGCAGGTAAGGTACGAGGTGGAAGAAACCTCCAAACTGGCCTTTCTGGCCGCTTCCAACCAGGTGAAGCAGATCGCCCTGCAGAAGGAGCAGGCTGCGTTTGATTACGCCATCGCCCTGCAGATGCTGAACCTGTGGCTGGCCGGCGATTACCTGTACACTGTTTCCGAAACCTCTGATGACAGCTGGTTCGAGCCATTGGGCCCAGGTGGATCGATCGATGGGCACCCCCAGCTGGCCCTGGCCGCGCAAGGTATAAAAGTAGCGGAGGCGGAACGCCGGATGGCCGAGGCGGCCCTGAAGCCCCGCTTCAATGCGCAGTATGGCCTGCAAAGCATTGCCGGAGAATTTACCTTCCATCAATTTCAGCTGGGGGTTACCGTTCCCTTGTTTGCCCGGCCGGAGAAGGGCAGGATACAGGCGGCCGGCATCCAACAGCAGATCGCGGAGCAGGAATACAGGCAAAGCTGGCTGGAACTCCGCTCGGAATACCAGGCGCTGCAACAGCAGTACCGGAAGTGGCATGCTTCCTGGCGTTTTTATGAAGAACAGTCCCTTCCCCTGGCGCGCGAACAATTGCAGGGAGCGGTGCTGGCCTACCGGGAAGGCGCCATCGGCTATGTATCCTTTATCCAGAACCTTCAGGCGGCGGTTCAGGTGGAGATGAACGCCCGGGAGGCGCTGGGCCGCTACCTGGAATCCAGGTGCCGCCTGGAATATTACCTCAACTCGTCGGAGCACCGCGCCAATTAAATTTTAGATTAACCAGACTTGACAAGTTTCCAAAGAGGATGCATCCGGAAAACTTGTCAAGTCTCCCAATGTGCCAAAAAAAATAAAAACATGAAACTCAAGATCAATCAATTATTAATAGCCGCCACTCTTTTGTTTACTGCCTGCGGCGATGGCGAAAACCCTATGGAGCACGAAGGCGCTCATGTACATGAAGCAGAAAATGGCCATCACGGCCACGATGAAGAAGGAGAAGCAGCCCACCTGTCTGCGGAACAATTTGCCGCCCTGCAAATGAAAACAGGCGAACTGCCCCGCCGAAATATTTCCTCTGTCGTTGAGGCCAGCGGCCAGCTGGAAGTGCCCCCTCAGAACGAAGCCACCGTCACCGCCGTTGTGGGGGCCAATGTGGCCTTTATCGAGGTGATCGAGGGAGACGACGTAAAAAAAGGGCAGGTGCTGGCCTATCTTTCTCATCCCAACATCACCCGTATGCAAAGCGAGTATCTGGAGGCATATAACAAGCTGCTGTTCCTGGAGCAGGAATATCAGCGCCAGAAAACCCTCTATGAGAAGGAGGTGGGGTCCGGCAGAGAATTCCAGCAAACGCAGGCCGATTATCGCGCCGGCCAGGCGATGGTGAAGAGCTACGAGCTGCAGCTCCGGCAGCTCGGGCTCAACCCGGCACCTATCCGGGAAGGCGAATTTTACAGCCGGATGCCGGTTGCCAGCCCGATCAGCGGCACGGTCACACTGGTGGAAGTAAAGACCGGCCAGTACGTTCAACCGAGCAAGAACCTTTTTGAGGTCGTGAATATCGGGCACATCCACGCCGACCTGATGGTCTTTGAGAAGGATGTCTACAAAGTGGAAAAAGGCCAGCAGGTGCGTTTTACCGTTGAGACCCTGCCAGGCAGGGAGCTGTACGCCAGGATCTATTCGGTCGGGAAAAAATTCGAACGAGGCCCGAAGGCCGTGCACGTTCACGCCGAAATAGAGAACAAAACCGGCAAGCTGATACCGGGCATGTATATTAAAGGAGAAATACTGACGGACAGTACGGAAACTTTTGCCCTGCCGGAGGAAGCCATTACCAGGGACGGAAGCCGGCATGTAGCCTTCCTGGCGGAAAAAGAAGAAGCGGGGTGGATGTTTACGCCCGTTGAGGTAGTACCCGGCAGCTCCAACGCTGGTTGGGTTGGGGTCGATTTCCTCCGGAAGGTTCCGCAAAATGCCCGTTTCGCCCTGAACAATGCCTATTATCTCATTGCTGAGATGAAGAAAGGGGAGGCGGACCATTCGCACTGAGGGGCTGTTTGGGTAAATGGAGGGATAAGCCGCGAATGAGCTCACGCCGAAGCCTGGCAAGTGGGCGGGTTGAACTTCCTGGAACACTTCTCTTTTAAAACTTTTAATGAATCCAGGGTAGGCCCTTTTAAAGGGGAAAGCGGTTGAGAAAGCCGGGCTTAATTCACAATTACTAAGCAACATGCAATCCTCCGGTGGGGAGGCCTTCCAGGGCCTTCCCACCGGCCGCCGGCCTGCCTGCCGGTTGCCAGGCCACCCGCAGGATGCTGCCCGCGAGTACAAACAAAGCGGTAGCCAGCGCAGCGCCTGAAAGGACAAAAATCCAGAACCAGGGTTGTACTGCGTCCATCATCACCCGGAATGGCGCCGGGTTTGGGCCCATTTGCCAAAGGCCCTTGCTTATGCCTGCCGCATTGAGCGAAAGCCAGAATACAAGCAGCGCAAGCTGGGCTGTGCGGTAGGAAGAGCGTTCAGCAGGCGGTTACCGGCCAGGAATGCCTTCTGCCTGCCGCCGAGGAACTCAAAGCAAGCAGCGAACAGGATCATGCTATTGATGCCGATGGCCGTGCCCATTACTCGCTGATGCGCAGCCGTTGCCGGCTGACTTTATCGGCCAGGCCAGCCAGGGAAGTGGTTTCGAATTCCCGTTTTATTGCAATCTTCGCCTCTTTCCAGTAATCGTGCACCGGGCAGGGCGCGGCCTTGCCACAGCCGGGCAGGCCCAGCAGGCAGGAATCGAAAAAATCATCTCCCTCAATGATCCTGACGACATCGATCAGGAAGATAGCCTCGGGGGGGGTAGCGAAGGCCACGCCGCCGCTGGGGCCGCGGTAAGACTTCAATATTCCCTTCTCAGTGAGCGATTGGAAGGTTTTGGTCAGAAAGTGAAAGGAAATATCCAGCTCTTCGGATATTTCCCCGATACTAACATAGGTGGGATCGCCTTTTTTCAAAGCCATGTATATCAAAGCTCTTAAGCCATAAACACAGGCTTTTGAAAGTACTTTCACGCTAAGGTAATTTAAGGCTTACTAGGCTTAAATATAAATTTGTTTAACGGATTCTCCAAATGCCGGGTTTCATTTTTGATAAAAATGTATTTACCCAAACTTCTCAGATATTCCTGGCTTACTCACTAAAAATATTGATGTTATGTGCCAGGCAAAATATAATGAATAGGATCATGGCGATAAAGAGGAAGATCGGAAGGATTAGCGTATTTGAAGCCGCTATACTTTGTTCAGGCTGGCGAGATAAGGCCAAAAACATTCTGTTGAAAATGGTATTCATGTCGGGAAATTTTAATCAAAAATCAGGTGCTGAGTCGTGTACTAACAGCTTACAGCTCTGGTTGTAATTCCCAATCAAAGGGGAATATTTACATTAAGTTAACGTCCAGTTTACACTAAATTAATGTTAAGTTTACATTAAATTAACATTGGGGAGCAAGTTTAACATTTTATTAGCCCCCCCCCCGCTCAGAGCTTGTGTGGGCTATCCGTGGACAGAAAGCTCCAATGGCGTGTATGTGGCACGGGCTTAACGGTAGCCTGGGCTGTGTACGCCTCGCAGTCTCGCGGGCAGGCAGGGTGTACTAAACCCCCATTGGGTATCCAGCGTTCGACTGAGTTCACGCCGAAGCCTTAGAGGGGTAGCCCCTGTGTGCATAATAAAAAGCATGGCGTACAAATCAACAGATATGATCCGGGAGCACATAAAAATACATGACCAACAAACAATCGAGATAAAACTGGAGTTTTCTTCATCAAAAGCACCAAAGGGAAAAGACAGCTATTTTGTAAATATGTATTTGTTCCTTCCTTACGCTCTCGATATCAACAAGCACAACTTTTCGAAGCAGGATTTTTATAATTCCCTCAAAACGTACATCCGGCTGACAACCCCTTTCTATCTTTTGCAGAACATTGCAAAAGAAAAGAATAGCCCGTATGCCCGCCTATCAAAAAGCGCCAAAAATTTCATTGCTTCTCCGGATGAGGATAAGAAAGTAAAATTCGATCTTGAGATAAAACGATTTTGTTCCATCTTTGGCACCTCCTTAAGGCACGCAACTAACCATATTTTAACAACCATAAACAATACTGACAGGGAATATCTCATCGCTGAATATATCAACCAGGTGACGCAGATCCGCGAAGCGTACAAAAGCCTGCGCCCGACCATCAATGTATCCTTGAAAAGCAGCGACATTTTTGATGTTTACCAGCTAGCTGATGAATACCAAAGTTTGCTCGTTGAAAAGCATGTTTTCATTTTAACCGATAAATTGGCAGAAAAGAACGAGAACGTAGATAAAACACAACGTACCAAACTAAATGGCCTGGTTTTGCTGGAAATGGCCTACCGGGAGGAAAGAGAATATCAGTCTGTTGCCAAACCCCACCGGTCAAACGAAGATATCTTATACCGTTCAAGCCAACTGAAAAAGTTTATTGAAAGCAACCTTTTCCTGAATACCGACACTAAAAAAGACGGGCTGCTTTTTGAACAGATAATATTTGGCTTCGCCGCCGGGTTGGCCATGATATTTGCAACTGCGGTCGCTTTTGCTTCGCAAATGATGTATGGCAACCTGACTTTGCCTTTTTTCATTGCCCTCGTGGTAAGCTATATATTTAAAGACAGGATAAAAGAGCTTCTGAGATTGTATTTGAATAAAAAACAATACAGGTATTTTTACGATTTCAAGACCAATATATACGATCAGAAAGGCGGGAAAATAGGCAACCTGAAAGAAAGCTTCCTGTTTGTGAAACACAAACACTTGCCTGAACTTATTTTGGTGGCGAGGAACAAAATGAGGAGTACTGAAATACCCAGTGAATCAATGGGCGAAAAGATCATCCGGTACCGTAACAAAATCAACATTTTCAAAAATAAAGTGGAGGAACCAGATGAATTTTCCGGTTTCACCGAAATCCTCCGGATGAATATTACTGATTTTACAAAAAAAATGGATGACCCGAAGAAGGAAATATTTATCAGGACCAGGAACGGGTTTAAAAGGTCTTATGCTGACCGGGCCTATCATTTAAACATGGTACTTACCTATTCGGATGGGGAAGGTAAGAAGCTCCGGCTATATAAACTTGTCGTCTCCAGGAACGGCCTTAAAAGAGTAGAACATATAAACTTTGAAGAGGAATCTGCATAAAATTATTTTATTCTATAATGATGCCCTTCAGCTCATCAAAAGTAAGGGGCGAAATGACCAGCAAAAAACCATATATTACAAAATGGCGCCCCTTACTGATGTTAAAAGCATGTTTGGAGGTGATCGTTTGGGCTGCAAATGGCCCTTTTTAGAACCTCACTTTGCCATTTTTGAGCCCCATAGCCCCACTATGAGGCTCAAAAATGGCAAAGTGAGAACCCAAAACCGGTCATTTTCGCCTCCAAACATGCTCTAAGACAATTTATTTATTGGCATTGTTTGCCAAATGTTCAGTCTGCTTCTTTCTTTATTATTTGCCCATTTGCTGCTATCGTGACCTCCCATTCGTCAGTTTGTGAATCGAGTTCCAGCTTATAAACAGTGTCGGAGCCTGTGGTTGTTCTTTGGGAATCCTCTATTGTATATCCCTTAAAATCAGTATTGACCCTGGAAAGAACAGCCTGTGGCAATTCGCTTTGGGCAATGTCTTCCTTGTGCCTGGCCAGTTCGCCAGATGAGTTGTACCAAATATCATGGTCAATATTGCCCTCCGTTTCAAATTCTACCTTGTACAGTTCCCCGTCCATTTCCCAATCCACGTCAGTGGCTTGTGGGTAGGCGCTCTTAAATTTATTGACGAGGACAGAAGGGACATCGCTTTCTGAAATATCCTGCCCTATGGCTGTGTTAGAAAACAACAACCCTGCAGCCAGAATGATCAAAATACTTTTTCTCATTTCTAAAAACTTTAGTTGATAAATTAATAATGCAAAGGAAAAGGATAAATCTGGAAACAATTGGGAATAAAATGCTTCCAATTTAACTGAACCGGATTTCAAAACAATGCCTGCCAGGGTAGGAATAAGAAATGCCGAAGCCGTACAATTTGCAAATAGCATAGACGATAGCTAAGCCCAAGCCTGTACTCTTTTGAGATTCAGAGTTATTGAAGAAGCGTTTAAAAATTACTTTTTCGTCTAATTCTCCACTTTGAGATGTGTTGCTGATGGACAAGGCCCTGTAGCTAAGGTTCACGGTTACGTTCCCGTGTTCCACATTGTGAAAAATAGCATTTTTGACGAGGTTTGAAACTAAGATACTCGCAAGGTGAGCATCCATCTCCACCTCAACGGAATCCGTTTGCTCGATAGTAAGCGTTATATTTTTAAATTGGGCAAATTCTTCCAAATCGCCGGCGATGTTTTGTGCCATTTGATTTATGGAAATGAGTTGGTTGTCAAAAAACTGTTTATTTTCGATTTTACTCAACAGCAGGAGCGATTTATTGAATTGTTTAAGCCGGGCAGTTGTCTGTAATACTTGTGTAATAACTTCAGCATTCTCGTCCGGCAATTGCTTTTCTTCAAGCAACAATTCCAGCTTGTTGGTGATGATGGCTAAGGGTGTTTGCAATTCATGGGCGGCATTTTCGGTAAACTGCTTCTGGAGATTGTAAGTTTCCAGCGTGTGCGCAATGAGGATGTCACAGGCTTGTTTTAATTCTACAAACTCCTGCGTTGTGGTTTGAATCGGGGGAATGCTTGTGTTTTTATCAATCCGGAACTCTTTGAGTTGTTGCAATAACCCATAAAATGGTTTCCACAATTTTCGCAGTACCAGGTTATTGATAACAATGATGCTGACAACAAGTATTATAAAAAGCCAGCTAGTTGACCAAAGTAAGTTGGAGATCTGGTCATCTTCCTCCACCATTGAGGAAATGACCCGAAGCTTATAATACCGCTTGTCGAGTTCGAAAGCGGTGGTAAGCATGCGCACAGGTTCCATTTTTTCTTCATTGAGCATATACATCAGCGTATCCTGATGAGTGTCCCTGATGTTTAGGGCGATTGATTTAGAGATTTCCTGTATGGCGTAGTTGCTTTCGTCAAATGTATGTTTCTTTAAAACAAGCGTGTCTTTTTGCGCTTTTTGTATAATGAGCAGCCTGTAGTTGTCCAGGCCATCGTCAATACTGTCATGAATTTCATCCAACATGTTGGAATAAAAAACGGCTGCCCAGATACTGACAATAACAAAAATGGAAACAGTAAGGTATGCCAGGGACTGGTTGAGCAGTTTCATGGTTCAACCATTTTATAGCCAATTCCGTATACCGCCCGGATTTCGACCTCGGCTTGAACTGCTTTCAGCTTTTTTTTCAAATTCCTTATTTGAGAATAGATAAAATCAAAATTATCCGTCTGGTCTATGTGGTCTCCCCACACATATTCTGCTAATGCGGTACGGGTGACTAAGCGCCTTTGGTTCAACAAAAAATAATTCAGGATGTCAAATTCCTTCCGGGTCAAAGGCACAACCTGATTATCCACCAGAAAAAGCCTTTCATCCAGGTCCAAACATATATTGCTCATTTCAACAGTGTTCTTGCCCTGCAATTTGTTGCGCCTTAACACAGCTTTTACCCTGGCATTGAGCTCGGCTAAATAAAAAGGCTTTGTCAGGTAGTCGTCCGCGCCAAGGCTCAACCCGGCCAGCTTGTCATCTAAAGAATCCTTTGCCGAAATAATGATGACATTTTCCGTTTTTTGTTTTTCTTTGAGTTCTTTTAAAATGTCCAACCCGCTACCGTATGGGAGCATGATGTCCAGTAGTATGCAATCGTACTCATAAACAAATACTTTCTCCAACGCGGTATTGAAGTCGGATGCTGTCTCGACAACATAGCTTTCCTTCTCAAGAGAACTTTTTATGGCCTCCCGAAGACCTTTCTCATCTTCTATTACTAATATCTTCATCTTGTAAAGATGCGGTAGGATTCTGGAAAAAATTAGGAATTTCTGCTTTCTTCAAATTCCGGGAAATCAATACGCAACTCCGTTGCCTGGAATTGCTATATTTGTATGGACGGCTCTTTAACCGAAATACTGAGTATAGCAATACATTTCACATATAAAATACTTTAAACTATATGAAATACGTAATCGCTGCTTTTGTGTTGATCCTTTGGATAGGGTGTAACACTCAAAAGAATATAAACAAACCAACAGAAACGGATAAGGCCGAGATAGAAAATGTCCGCTGGTCGCTTGTCGAATTTGATGGCAAACCTGTTCCTGTATCCGTAGTGGGAAGAGTTTCTATTCTCTTATCCGATGAAGGCAAAAAGCTAAGTGGCTTCAATGGATGTAACCAGCTAATGGGCAGTTATGAAGTCTCCGGCGGATTGCAGGTTTCATTCTCCAGCATAGCTACCACTCGCAGGGCGTGTCCTGAGACGGATGATTGGAACGAAATGGAGTTCAATCAGATGTTAGAAGAGGCTAACAATTATACCATCAATGGTGATAAGTTAATGCTTAATGTAGGTAAGAGAGCCTCGTTAGCCGTTTTTGTGAAAACGGAAGAAAAAGGCATTGCCAACAAATATTGGAAGCTCATAAAACTGGATGGAAAAACCGTACAGATGGCTGCCACTCAGGAACGGGAACAGTACTTTATCTTACGGCATAACAACGCGGTCACAGGGTTTGCCGGCTGCAACCTGTTTTCGGGAAGCTATACTTTGGAAAAAAGTAAGTTAAGAATAAAGTTCTCCGATATGCTCTCTACGCTACGAGCCTGCCCTGGCGTGGAAGTGGACGAGTCGGAATTTTTGCAGGTTTTTGAGTTGGCGGATAATTACGCGCTCAACGGAGATACTTTGATGCTAAATGTGGGCAGGCGGGCGCCCTTAGCAGTTTTTGAAGCGGTTTATTTTTAATTGTATTGTCGAGTTTGAATATACCGCTAAGAAAGTTTGTGCAAAAGCCGAGTAGCATAAAGAACTTAAATTAGAATAGTGGGGTAGGGGTAGTTGTTGCGTTTTAAGCCAGCAGTTACCCCTACGTTTTTAAAAATAAGGCAATTCATTTCCAATGGAATTTTTTCAGACATACAAAGACAAAATTCTTTACATCATTGTTGTTTTATTAACGATCATAGCGCTTCGCATCCTTACCAACTTTATATATAAAAGATTGGCAGTGCGAGCTGAGAAGAAATTTCCGGGAGAAGGCTCAGGCACACTTCATTTAGTCAAGCGGATATTGAATGCCCTTTGGCTTGTGTTAGGGATCATTACAGTTTATTATTTAAGTACTCCGGAGGATAGTTATACTTATACCGCTTTAACTAAAGACTTTCAACTGTTTGTCTATGCAGGTTTGGTTGCGGTTGCTACTATAGTCGGCGCTTCTACAGTCAATATTTGGTTTAGGCATACCATCCAAAAAAAGAAGTTGAGTAACTCCGACACTACCAACTTAAGGTTTTTAAGGTACGTAGTTGTTGTCGGAATTTATATTGCCGGATTTCTTGTGGCCATTTTGGCTTTCCCTTCACTTCGGGGCATTGCACAGACTGCTTTGGGCGGTGCAGGTATTGTTGCTGTTGTAGTAGCTATTGCTTCACAGGAAGCGCTGGCAAATATAGTGAGCGGGGTTTTTATCATCTCTTTTAAACCCTTTAAAGTCGGCGACATAATAGAACTGGAAGGCACAATGGTAGGGGCTGTCACAGACATTACGCTACGACATACCGTTATTCGCAACTTTGACAATAAAATGATTGTGATCCCCAACTCTATTATTAACAAGGAGAAGTTGGTGAATGCGAATATGGGAGAATTGAAATGTTGCGAACGACTTGAGATTGGCATCGCTTACAAGAGCGACATTGATTTAGCAAAAAGAATTATGCGGGAAGAATGTGAAAACCATCGCTTGATTTTGGACAATCGTACGCATCAGGAGCGGGAACAGGGATTGCCCGTCGTTAAAACAGCTGTCACTCGTTTAAACGACTTTTCCGTTACCATCAGAGCCTGGGCCTGGGTACGTAACTACGATGATGTCTATCAACTGCGGTGGGATGTTTACGAAAGCGTGAAAAAACGTTTCGACCGGGAAGGTATAGAAATACCGTTTCCATACCGGACAGTGGTCGTGCGGCAGGAAGAGGATTTTAAAATAAAGATGGACAATACATCTCAAATAACTAATAAAGAATAGCTAAAAACAAAAAATGTTTGAGCATAAAGAGTTTCTGCTTCAAAAACCTCTCTTCCATGATCATGTATTATAAAATGAGTTTTCTTTATTTCGGCCGGCTTCTACAAGGCGCCAGAAGGCCGGGGCATCTACCGGCAAGGATAATTCATACATCTCTGTATTGATAACTTCATCCGGCAGCAGGGCAGAGCAATAATATAGAATATCAATTTTACTGAAGGTTGATCTGTATTCAGGCTGCACTTCCTTACTATTTGCCAAACACAGGTTGCCTTCAGATTCATCGCCTTTTGTATAGGCGAGATCCAGCCGGCTGGCAATATCGGCAATGAAGTTTTTATGCATCCGGAGTGCAAAAAGTTCTTCCTTGGTATAAATTCTTTTATCAGGATCAGGAAAGAAAACCTGATTGATTTTTATTGTCATAACCTGATGATTTTTCCATGGATTCAGCCATTTTTTCCTTCCCAACAGCTCTTCACTATTGATTGCTCTTTGGTACATAGAATATAATGACCTGAACCAGGAGGCCTATAAAAACCAGAATAAGCAATTCCAACTGAGCGAAAAATGAATTAGAGTCCAGAGAATCCTGAGCGACTCTTCTCAGGCGGCCTCCCTCGTTCAACTGAATTTCGGAAAGGCTGTCAAGGTTTTCAAAAATCACATTGGCCTTCGCCTTGAGCTGGCTGATACGCTCCTTACTCAAGCCATTATTCGGCAAGGCAGCCAGATGGGCTTCCAGGGCTCTTAATTCCTCGCTATTTTTTTTGAGCAGCTGAAAAACCTGGGCCTCCTTGCTGGTTAGTTTGGTTGCCGAAAAAAGCCGAATGTATTCATCAATTTGCCGGTTAATGTCCTTTGCAGCTTCCTCTTTCAATGAACCCGGAACGCCCTCGCTTTTTTGGCGATACAGGTTGCTGAGTTGGTAAATGTAATGTTGAGCAACGATCCTATCCTGGTAGACCGTGTTCATAATGTGTTGTACATTTTCAAAATGATGTTTGTCCAAACGGTTAGTACCATAAATCAACAGAAAGACAAATATCAGCGCTGCTGCTGTTCTTAACTTTTGAAAGAGGCTTGTTTTAGCCATAAGCGCTTTGTTGAAATTTATGCCATGGAAAATTTGCGTTCCCGCTCACAAAGAATATAAGTCAACATTGCGAAAAATTGTTCATAAAGCTCCTTCTACTATCTCCCGCCTCGCCAGTAAAATGCAGGCCTGGCCAGATAAGGAGTAAGAGATGTTGGGAGGTATCCTTCCTCCAGGGTGGCCTCCCAACATCTAAGTACATGGACACAAATAGTGAAACACATGGAAATGCGTAGAAATGCAGTGGAAATGCCTACTATGCTTGGGCACGGGAGCGCATTTCCTCATTTCTATGCATGTCTATGCATTTCAGTCCATGTACTTATAATCAGAAAAACGTATACAGCGCCTCCGTCTGATAGAAACCTATGGTTTCCAGGGAAGCCCAACCACTCTCTGGCCGACTACAAACCCCAGGCTGGCACCACTCTCTGAGTCAGACATGAAATGCACTCCAAGCGGTACCCGGCTATACGCATTTTCCAATGCCATTTCCTCGAATGAGTTAAATGTCCTGGGGGCGCCCCTGAATTCAGTCCGCCCTTCATGGCTGCGGTCGGTGAAAGTATAATTACTGCCGAAAACATTTTCCAGCACTATCGAAGCAGCCGCCGAGAACGTCGCATGGCCGGATGGGTAAGTTGGGAAGTTAGGGGTGTAGAACCCGCCTGAGCCATCCGGGCACATCACCGTGTTCCATTCGGGGTCGTTCATATATTCGCGGATATAATCGATAGGGCGGAGGCAGTTAAAGCGGTATTTTTCTCCCCAGCATTTCACGCCGGCATCTGACAGGGCCATGCCAAGTTTGGCATAGGCCACTACAGTTTCAAGCATATCGGGCCGTTCAATGGCAACCACCTGGTTGGCAATGCTCACCCACCTGCCCGCCGGGCTGAAGGTAAGGATAGGGCAATCGTCGCTCCAGAATTCGGCAATCCAAAGCTCTTCCTCTTTTTCTCCGGCCTTTATTTCATTGACAAGATCCCGCGTTTCCATAGCTTCCGCGTATAGTTGCGATCCGGGGCTTATGTCGAAGGGCGGAGGCGGGGGAACGCCATCCGAAGCAAGCGCAGCAAAAGCCCTGGCCTTTCCCCAATGGGGCAAAAGGGCAGGTTGAAAATCTGGATAGGTTGGTTTCCAGAGCCCCACACCTGCCGGAGGCGTGAAGGTGGGGTCTGTATTGTGTAAATACCCCTCGTGCCCCCATGTATCTTCTGCAGACCATTCATAGACCACCTGAGCAACATACCGGCCGTATTCTTCCGAACGACGATAAACATCAGGGGAGGTTTTTGACTGCAAACTGTTGCGAAGGGCCTGGCTGACATCCAGCATCCGGAATTGTTGCTCGGCGGGGGCGGTCGGGAAGAACAGCTCGAAGGCTTTTTCGTAAGCTGCATTGAGGCATGCCTCCCAGTTGTATTCAACTCCGGGATCCGGGCCGTCAATATCCAACCCGGAGAAATAACCGGAAAAGCTCCGGTATTTATCATTGCTCCCGTGTACGATGGATTCATAGGCGGCCAGGTTGATGTAGGCGTTATTCCTCGCCGAAACGGGTGGCTTATACCCCGGGCAAAACCTTTCTACTTCCAGGTAAAGTTGGTTCCACCGCAGAGGAATGTTGTGAGAAAATTGCGATGCCGGATTGCTGCTTACAACCACAGCATCATCTTTTTGGCAGGCATTCAACAACAAGGTGAACGCCAGGCTTAACAAATAAAACTTTTTCATGGATTAATAATTTGTAGTAATAAAATGCTTTTGCTTTTCTGATTGCTAATCACAGGCCTGGCCGAGGATTTCCTCATATATGGCCTGATAGGAGGAGAGCGCCTCTTCTCCTTTTTTATGGCTTATTTTTTCAAAAAGGGCCATTTTTTGAGAATCGATCTTCATCAGCTCCTTTTTAATAACGGCAACTCTTTCCGCCATTGCGGCATCTTTTTTCTCCGTTTCTGCCAGCATCTGTTTTACCCCATCGTCAACCGTTTCAAAAGATTCGAACATCCTGATTAGTCCGGCATTCCTTACCCTCAGCATATTGTTTTTTTCTTCCTGCGGCATATTCTCCGGCAGGCTTGCTTCAAGCCGGGCGACGGTATGGTCCCACTCCCGAGAGATGCCGGCCTTCATGGATTGCAATTCGCACCTGATCGCTTTTTCTTCCTGGAACAGCCTTTTTAATTCACTCCCCTGATCCGTTTTTTCAGTACAGCCGGCCAGAAAGGCCAGGGAGAAAACAAAAAACGGACATACCGTAAATATTAAAAGCAGTTTCTTTTTCATGTTCAACTTTTACAATGCAATTCATGCTCTTACAGATAGATCTTTCTGTTTCTGACCTTCACCAACCCCCGCTTTTTCAATTCTCCGATGGCCCGGATCACAGTTTCAACCCTTAGGCCCACCAGGCTCGCAATCGCCTGCCGGGTGATATTCACTCGATATTCTTCTTCCACTTCAGCGTTTTTTTTAAGATAGCGCAATAAGGCCATGATCCGGTGTTCCGCTTCATGCCCGCTCATCTCTTTGGCGATCATGGCTTTAAACTGGAGGCGTTTGGAGATAACCCCCAGCAGTTCAATGCCGATCTCGGGCTGCGCTTTTAGCATTTCAAAAAACATGTGCTTTTCCAGGCAGATCAGGCTGGTGGGCTCCAGGGCCTCTGCGTTTGCAGGAAAGGGGAACCCTCCCAATATTGCCGGTTCGCCGAAACTCTGGCCGTCCCTGAAGATTCCCTGTATCATTTCATTCCCCTTATCATTGTAGTTGTTCATTTTTATTGCCCCCGATAAAACCTGATAATAAAACACGGCAGGATCCCCTTCCAGAAAAAGGAGCTCTCCCCTGGCCAGCTTTTTTTCAACCGCTCCATGCTCTCTTAGTGTCGCTACATCAATCATTTTCTTTGCTTTATGATACAAGTCATAAAATGACTGCCGGTAATGCCCGTATCTTGCCGTTGAAACAGAAAACAGAGAAAAATGGTAAAGTCAGCTTCTCAAAAAGTACTGGAGAAAGAAAAACGAAATCAAGGTTTCCTTGCCAGATACAATGAATTTTGCCGTAGACAGGAAAGCCAGGGCATACTCTGGTATTTGATTCCCCTTATGTCGCTGCCTGCGGCGGTCATGCCGGCCAGCATAATGGCCATGTCCTGGCTGCCAGGGTATATCCCATTTATTGCCGTCAGCATCTTATTGTTTTTCACTAATGTTGTACTCACCATCGCGGAACAGAGTAAAAAAGTGGTTATCACCTTTTATCTGTTCACAGTGGCATTCCACCTAGTGGTTCCTTTTTTCATTTTTGTTTTTGAACTGATGGCGAGTTAGTGCCTAAGTTGGGTTTATCCCCCCGGCACTATGTGCACGGGGCTGGCTATTTGAGCTCCCCAAAGGGGCTCCTTCGGGGCAAATGGCCGATTTTAGAACCCTGCCTGCCCGGACTCAAGGGCAGGCAGTTTTTTTACTTTGTTACTTTGCCATTCAAACAAGCATTTAGTCAGTCATTGTCGGCATTTCTCCAGAAATTATTGGCCTTTGCCACTGTCTGAAAATGTATGGCCACAACTTGTGAAGCATAAATCAGGAATTCGGCATTGCCGCCATACTCCTCCCTGCCCGCTTTCAGTACCTCCATATCAGGCTGGGTATATTTCACGCCCATGCGCGCCAGCTTAATGGCCAGTTCAAACCCCTGTTGCGGGGTTTCTGTTTTCAGGGTATTCAGCCAATCTTCCATGATATTTTATTTTTTTCAATCCGTTTTACATGTTATTCCCAGAATTCATCCTGCCATTCCCCTACATCACTGTGCGAATGTTCTTTTTCAATTCTGGCCAACTGTTCTTCAGTGGCTGCCTTTTCAATTTTTTCGAACAGTTCCCGTTCCTCAAAGCGGATATGGCTAACCAGCTCTTCCTCCAGGAGCGATAAATTGACCCCCAGGCGGCCAGGTGTATTGAATAACCGCCTCAGGCGGGCATGTTCCCTCAAAGCCCTTTTTATCAATTTATCTCCTTTGCCTAAAATGGGGAACATATATTCTTCTTCAAATTCAAAATGCTGCTGCAAATGGTTTTCCCAGAACCAGTCCGTATACTTCTTGATCCTTTTTAGTTCAACTTTTTGCTTTAATCCTTGCCGAATTTTCCAGGAAAGCAATAAGCCGTGATGGTGTTCGCGGCTTACGGGCCGCAGTGCAATATGTCGTTTTATCGGTTTTGGCATGATGTTTATACCAATGGTTTTGTCTGGTTGGCCCGGTAATATTCAATTTTTTGTAAAAACAGCTCCGCCATCCTTTCCGCCCGCCATTTGGCTTCGTCTGCCTTCTTTCCGGAAAAATGCTGGTCTACTGTTTCAGAAAACAGCTTTTTCCAGCGTTCAAAATGCTGCCTGCCGACAGGCAGGCGGGCGTGAGGGCTGAACGGGCTGCCGTAATAGGTATGTTCGTCGAGCAGGACGGTTTGCCAGAACCTGTACATCTTTTCCAGGTGCTCCGGCCAGCGATCCTGAATTACGCAGTTAAAAATATCAGCCAGCAAGCCGTCTTGCCGTACTTTGCCATAAAAAATGTCGACCAGTAATTGGATGTCCTCTATGTTCGAGATATCGCTCTTTTCCTTCATGTTATATACTATACCGGACAAATTTGTCCGATTTTATGTTAAAAAATTTATCGTTTCAGAAAAGCCGGGCGCCGGTGCAATTCATTCGCCAGGTCCTGTACCGTTGTACTCTGCAGCATTTCCTTTAACTCATCCCGAATGGCTTTGAATTGAAAGTGTAACGGACAAGGTTTCGATGCATTGCATTCCTTCAACCCCAGGCCACATCCTCTGTATACCTTATCGCCATCAATAGCCTTTACAATATGGCTCAGCCGGATCCTGGCGAGCCGCTCTTCGGATATTTCATAACCGCCGGACGGCCCTTTGTAAGAGATTATGATCTCGTTCCTGGCCAGCAATTGCAGGATCTTGGCGGTAAACGCCATGGGTGAATCAATCGCTTTGGCAATTTCCGCCAGGCTGGCCCGCTCGCCCTTTTCCGCCTGCCGGGCAAGGTAGACACTTGCTCTGATCCCATATTCACATGCCTTTGAGAACATGGCTGTTTTTTTTACCACAAATATAAGGAGAAAACAATTTCGGACAAACTTATCCGAGAAAAAATTTGTCTGTTTTCCCAAGAATATGATTTAGATCATAACAATTCGGCCTTCATTGATTTACTTTTGGAGGTAAAGGAGCTTTACCTCCTCCGTTTAAAAAAATCTGAATTAAAAATAAAAAAATGCATCCTAAAATTATTTTACCATCCCTTCTAATCTTGTTTTTTTTCAGTTGCAGCAATAACTCCAAAAAAGGAGAAATTGAATTGAACAATGGAGAAAAATGGAAAATAAACGCCGAGATGATACCGCCGCTAGAAGCTTCTGAAAAACTCATTTCGGACTTCGCAGCCGGAGACAAAGAAGACTACAGATCACTAGTTGTACAACTGAAGGAAAATAACCAATTGCTCATTTCAAGCTGCACCATGAAAGGGAAAAGCCATGATGAATTACACAAATGGTTACATCCATATATGGTGTTACTGGATGAACTTGAAAATGTTGAAACCGAAAAGGAGTCGATCGAGTTATTTGAGAAAATAGAGCAGTCGTTTGAAACCTTTAACCAATATTTTCAATAAAAGTAGCAGCCGGATATGTACTGAATTGAATAGTCACAATAATTTTTCTATATCAGCCTTTCGCTCCAATAATTTTTTGGCTAAATCCAATTGTGCTTTCGCCCTTTGAAAGTTCTGCTCTTCGAACGATATTTTATAATAAACATCGCCGGACAAGTAATCCGTCAAAAACCTTATTCCCATGATATAAGCCATCAAAGCACCTGAAAGGGGTAGATATTGAATTTCAATGGGGGTCAAAATGTCTCCGGCACCTTCTAAATATCCATTGATAAATGCTGCTGTCCTTTTTATGTCAACCTGGATTTTACTTAGATCGGGTTCATCTTCCCTGGCGACACTTGCCGTTGTTCTGATACCGTCTCCAAAGTCAAAATGTACATAACCAGGCATTACCGTATCCAGGTCAATCACAACTCCTCCGCCCCCGTTGCAGTGGAGTAAAACATTGTTGAACTTGGTGTCATTATGTGTAACCCGAAGTGGGATTTTCCCGTTTTTTCCGGCCTTTTGAATGGCGCTCATTTCTTCAGCTAATTTCCATGCATATTGAATTTCAAAAGCAGCCTTAGCCGCCCTTTTAAAGCTGTCCTGTTCAACCGCTTTACGAAAAATATTCAACCGGGAAATAACATTGTGAAAATCAGGGATCGTCAGGTGCAGGCTGTCGGTTGGAAAATCAGATAAATGGTGGAGGAAATTTCCAAAGGCCTTAGCCCCTTCATAAATTTGTTCGGTGTTCTTTGCCACCTCAAAAGAGGTCAGGCTATTAATAAAAGTAAACATTCTCCAATACTCTCCCTTCGGGTTCCTGAAGTATATCCCTCCTTCAACGAGCGGGATTAGAGCGAGCATTTTATAATTGTCATCCTTCCCGGTCAAGTGGGCCACCACCCGTTGGATATTATCCATCATTGACGGGACATCAGTAAAAACCTCATGATTGATCTGCTGTAATAAATAATCCGGGCATTGGGGGTCTTCATTGTAAACCCGGTAAGTGCGGTTAATATGTCCACCTCCAAAAGAGGCGATTTTTTTAACCTGCCCTTTTGCTTGAAATTGATCGACTATACTTTTGAAGTTCATTTTTTCAACTGGCCTCCAGGATTGCGATAGTTATTTTCCTTAGTCTATTCAATTTAGCCTGCCAGGTTAAATCTCCCAAAGCATCCTCAAATCTCTTTTTTTCATCCAATCCCCTCTTGTGAAATCAGGAAACACAACTGGCGAATTGCCCAACTGAATTGAAATTTCCGAAAGCGGAAAAACCACTGACCATGCCGCCCCGTCATAAACATCCATATCGAGCGGAAGCCCTTTGTTAAAACAAGTGATAAGCCGATAGATCATTAAAAAGTCCATACCACCATGGCCGCCATGCTCTTTAATGGTATCTTCCATTTTTTTCCATACTACACTCCTGTACCGCTCCCGGTATTCAGCATATTCTTTTTCCGGGAGGAAATGGTGGCTTTCCTTTCCCAAAACAGACAGGCGGCTTGGATACCCTTCGTGGTAGGCCTTGGCGCCCGCCAAAGCATTCTTGCGATTATAAGGACGAGGGGTAATAACATCATGCTGAAGAAGGATGGTTCGTCCTTTAGCCGTTTTAATCAGCGTATTGTTCATATCGCCGTGTTTGTATCCCGATGTGCCAGCCATTTCGTGGCTGTCCGGCAATTTGGCGGCCAGCAAGTCCATGCCCATTTGTCGGGAACTCATAGAAACCATAGTGTCAAATTTATCACCCCTTTGTATATCCATATATTGGGCAACAGGCCCCAACCCGTGAGTGGGATATAGATTTCCATCCCTGCTGAGGTGGTGTTTGCTTCGCCAGTTTTTATAATAAGCTTTAAAAAAATAGTCTCTTAGATCATGGATGTAGGCCGCTTCGCCATAAGTGAGTTCTCCGAACACCCCCTGCTGTACCATACTTAGCACCCAAAGTTCTTCATCCCCATAACATACATTTTCCAGCATCATGCAATTGCGTTGGGTTTCTTCCGCAGTATTGACCAAAGCCCAACAATCTTCCACGGAAAGTGCGGCAGGAACTTCAACTGCAACATGCTTCTCTTTTTGCATGGCATAAAGGCTCATGGGCACATGATACTCCCAAGGGGTAAAAATCAATATCAGGTCCAGGTCGTCCCGGCCGGCCAATTTTTTCCATTCGTTTTCCCCGCCAGCATAAGAAGCTGGCTTATCGGTTCCAAATTCAGCCAGCGCCTGTTCCGTTTTTTCTTTTCTGATATCACAGACGGCTACTATTTTTGCATTGTCCGGAGTCATGGCTTTCACCTGCTTCATCATACTGAAGCCCCGGTTACCCAAACCGATTATCCCAATCCTTACTTGTGAAATAGGCTCTGCCCGAAGCCCCATAACCGATTGCCCGATACGAGGCCTGGACTCAAAGGAACCAAGGTACTCATGTATCCCTTCTTTTCCTCTTTTAGCAAAATTATAGCTCGGTACAGCAAATGCCATTCCGCCTATTATTCCTTTTTTCAAAAATTCTCTTCTTTTGTTTTTCATAATAGCCCTTGTTTTTTACCACGAAAATTCTATTCTACTATCACCTCATCAATAAAAACCCAGGCCTTCTCTTCCGGCCGGCCAGGGCGGCGCCCGATATTTTCTCCGACTATCTTCACGAACCTTGCCTTTTGAGAAGGAAATTGTTTCTCATAGGCTTTTATCCCGTTGGCATCCTGGTTGGCCGCTCCAAATGAGGCTACGGTTGTAAAATGCGCCCCATCCTCCGAAACCGCAAACTCCACCCGGCGGGGAAGATAGATCCATGAGGCCGGATTGTGCAAAAAATGGGTTCGAATACTTGAAATGGCCTGAGGTTTGCCGAGATCAATCACGATTTCCAGGTTTTTTTCCTGGAACCCCTGCCACCTGCCGTCCAGGAAATCCTTCGTCCCCCAAAGGCCGTTGGCTAAGCCGCTATCCCCTCCTGCGGCGTACTGCGGGCTGTACGTATTTATATATCTTACTTTTTTCCCTGTCGCTTTATTCAGGTAATATTCCACAGAGGAAACCTGGCCAAACCGCTTGCCGTTCCTGAAAGTAGCTGCTTTGATCACTGTTTTGTTCTCAAGGACAACCGGGCCTTTGTACAAAGGAGACCTTTCATCGGGAGGGCTGCCGTCGAGGGTATACCTGATGGCGTGCCTTCCAAGTTCATTTTTTATCACTGCTTTCAGGCCGTCGGCTGTAGTGTCCCTTACAATATTGATGTTGGCCTGATAAGCGCTTTTGGCATAATTAATGCCTGCTGCCTCCAGCCGGGCGAGGTGATGCTCCATGCGGCCCAGGAAATGCTCCCAGGATAAACGCTCTTTAGGCGTCCAGATGGTTTCCGACAAGGCCAGCAGGCGGGGGAAAAGCATGTATTCCGCCTGGGGCCCCGTTTGTATATGCTCTGTCCACAGGCACCCATGGCCGCCCAGGACGTGGTGGCGCTTATCCGCTCCGACCTCCTGAGGCGCCGGGTCAAATCGGTAAACTTGCGAAAGCAGAAGCCTGGAATAGGCATCCGGTTCCAGTTCCGGATCGCCCTGGTAAAGGTCGAAATAGGCGTACGAGTTAGGGGCCATGATGACATCGTGACCCATATTAGCAGCGTGAATGCCGCCTTCCATTCCCCGCCAGGACATGACTACGGTGTTCTCTGCCAGCCCTCCTTCCATTACCTCATCCCAGCCGATAGCTCTCTTTCCTTTGCTATTAATGTAGGCCGCCATTTTTTTTATGAAATAACTTTGCAATTCTTTTTCATCTTTCAGGCCTTCCTTTTTTATCAACTGCTGGCAGCGGCCGCAATTTTTCCAGGCTTGTTTATCCACTTCGTCGCCGCCGAGGTGGATATATTCGAAAGGAAACAATACGGCAACTATGTTTGCTCATTTGCAGCGCAAAAAACATCTTTTCCCTTCAGGCCGTCGACAACGATGTTGTTGTTTTCACAGGCCAGCTCCGGATAAGCCACCAAAGCGGCATAGGAATGCCCCGGCATTTCGATCTCGGGAATGACCTCAATGAAATGCTCCTTTGCATATTCTATTACTTCCCGGATATCTGCCTTGGAATAATATCCTCCATATGCAGGGCGGCCGTCCCGGGGTTTTCCTATTTCGGTGGCCTCCCAGTTCCAGGACTGGTGGCGCTTGTCCACCCTCCAGGATCCTGTGGCAATGAGGTTGGGGTACTGCTCTGTTTCTATCCTCCACCCTGCGCCATCAGTAAGGTGCCAGTGAAATTTATTGAACTTGTACCTGGCCAGGTGACGGATGTATTTTTTAATGAACGCTTTCGGAAAAAAATGGCGGCTCACATCCAGGTGCATTCCCCGCCATGCAAACCGGGGCCAGTCAGAAATACGGGCGGCAGGCATCCGCCACCGGACACCAGACGGAGGTGTAACAGCTTCCACCTCCTGTGGCAGCATCTGGCGTAAGGTTTGAATCCCGTAAAATAAGCCTTCGGGGCTCCTGGCCTCGAGCAACACCTTCTCCTCACTTACTTCGAGCTGGTAACCTTCTTCATGTTCAACAGCATTGGAAATTTTAAAAACGATGGTGTTGGAGGGTGGCGAGACGCTCTTCCCATCCTTTATTGGAAGGGAGATCCTGCTTGCTGTTTGAAAAATATCTCTGAAATATTCGGCTACTCTTACTACTTGAGCATCGTTGCCGCCAACCGCAATCTGAGTGTTTTTATTGAACTTAAAATAACCGTTGCCCTTTTCCAGATAGGCGGGCCGGGGGATGATATGGATCTCTCCGGATCCAGCATTTCCCAATTTTTCCTGGCCCTTGGATTCAGTAATAAAGCTCATATTACAGAACACCAGGCACAAAGCAGGAAGGAAAAGATATTTGATCTTTATCACAATTTATTTTTTTAGGAAATGATTCTTATTGATACCCCATCGCTCTCAGCTCCGCCTCCAGGCTGCCGGTATTTTTCACCGGGCGCAGCCAGAAAGAATAGGAATATGGCTGATAAGGCAGTTTGTACTTTGACATGGGGTGTGCCCCCCAGCTGTCATCGCCGCCCAGGCCCATTTGTTTCCAGTCGATATTGAGTGTGGTAAGCTGCCGTTCTTTCAGTTCTCCGTGGTGCGTTTGCCCTTTCTCCTGCCCGGGGTCGAGGTCTTCGGCCTTGTAGTGCCATGCACTCATGCTCAGAGGTTGCGCTCCAGTGATCAACAACCCCATGCCGTCCTTGCGGCTAAGGCACATCCAGCGCACGCCGGTTTTGTTGCCGGTTTCCTGCGGCCGGATGTAAGGGTGGAACTGCGCCAACACCGAGCCGCTATACCGCCCGATAAAGGCGCTTGTTTTTCTGTCCTCATACGATTCGTGCGGCCCTCGGCCATACCATTCCATCAGGTTGAACCCGGAGGGCAGTTCCATGCTCATCCCGAATTTAGGAAGCATGGGATAATCGCCGTAGTAGGTGTCCAGCGACTGCTCCACCTTCACCAGGCCGTCCGGATAAATGATGAAAGTATTATCTACCCGGGCATTATTGGAAAGGCAAGGGCGTTGAACAGCCAGCCGGATGGCCCCTAAAGCGGTTCTTTCCGAAGTCACTACAGGCCGGGCAGTACAAGGGTTCTTCCAGGCCTTCAACTTCTCAGGAAACGAGGCGCCAAAATCGTTGTCGGTAGGCGGCCGCCAAAAGTTGGGCAGCAGAGGCTTTTGCACATACTCGGCGCCTTCAAATAGAAAGGAGGTGATGCTGCCCAGGTTTTTGTCAAAAACAATGGAGAAGTTTTTGCCAGAAATATTGATGTGCTCAGCTGTTTCGGTCATCTCCAGGCCAGTGGAAGCCCTGCTTTGGGGTTCTGGAAGAACGGCGGGCGCCGCCAGGACAAATTGTTCGGAAGCCAGAGTAAATCCTTCCGGAACGTCCTTATCGGCTTTTTTCGTTTTGTAGAATACGGACAGCAAATACTCCACCCCCGGTTGCTTATTCAGGATATAGCCCAGGCTCAGCGCCCGGGTTTCGCCGGGCGCAACAGCCAGGCCTTCCTTCCTGCCTTTTTCTACCACCTTCCCGTTTGCTGTGACCTCCCAATCCAGATAAAGGTGTTCCAGCGAAATGAAGCTGTAGCGGTTGGTAATGGCGAGTTGCCCGGTAGCCGGATCTGCCAGCTCGGTATGAGCATTTTGGTGCACCTTTTTAATTTCCCAGTAGTGCGGGTTTGGGAGGCGATCAGGTTGAACAACGCCATTACACAAAAAGTTGTTGTCGCTGGGCACATCCTCCCCACCGTAGTCGCCCCCGTAAGCATAAATAGTATCCCCGGCTGCCGTCACCTTGAGCAGGCCCTGGTCCACCCAGTCCCAGATAAAGCCGCCCTGCATACTTGGGTAGGCGTAAAATTCATCCCAGTATTCCTGGAAATTCCCGACGCTGTTACCCATAGCGTGCGCGTACTCGCACAGGATCAGCGGGCGGGTGGGTTCATTTCCGGCAATGGCTTGCAGGGCCTTAACCGGCGGGTACATCGGGCATATTACATCCGAATTCCATTCAAAATAAGTGGATTGGCCCCAGCCGGTTGAAGCTCTCTCGTATTGGACAGGCCTGGTGCCGTCCCGTTCTTTCATACGACCGTAGCAGGCGTAGAAATTGACGCCGTTGCCGGCTTCATTGCCCATTGACCAACCCACGATGCAGGCGTGGTTCTTGTCCCGTTCCACCATTCCCATCACGCGGGCAAGGTGAGCCTGTTTCCAATCCGGCTTGTTGGCCAGGGTGCGGTGGAGGGCATATCCCATACCATGCGACTCAATATTAGCCTCGTCGATCACATACAGCCCGTATTCATCACAGAGCCGGTACCACAGTGGGTCATTAGGGTAATGCGAAGTACGCACTGCATTGATGTTAGCCTGTTTCATGAGTTCAATATCCCTGATCATGCTTTCTCTGGAGATCACATGCCCGGCGACGGGGTCGTGTTCATGGCGGTTAACGCCTTTGAAATAAACCGCTTTCCCATTGACTAACAACTGGCCGTCCCTGATCTCAACTTTACGAAAACCCACTTTGTGGGAGATAACTTCCACAACGCTGTTTTCCTCATCCCGAAGCGTCAGCAACAGGCTGTACAGGTAGGGCGTTTCCGCCGACCACTGCCTGGGGCTGGAAATGTCCTGTTTGAAGAATAGGCGGTTCTTTTCATCCAAAGCCAGGGGTATCTGCTGCGTCAACAAGGCCCGGCCTTCCGCATCCTGCAACCGGGCCTCTATGCTGTACCCGGACAAGCCGGCCCTGGTTTCCCTGAAATCCCTGAAAGAAAGCTCCATATCCAGGATACCGTCCAGATATGATTCATCCAGGCCCGCTTTTACAAAGTAATCATACAGGTACACTTTGGGGAGGGCGTAGAGATATATATCCCTCTCGATTCCGCTGATGCGCCAGAAGTCCTGGCACTCGAGGTAGCTGCCGTCGCTCCAGCGGTACACTTCAAGGGCAACGAGGTTTTTTCCCGGCCGGACATAAGGCGTGATATCAAATTCGGCAGGCAATTTACTATCCTGGCTGTAGCCCACCCTTTGGCCGTTCACCCAAATGTAAAAGGCGGATTTGACGGCGCCCAGGTGAATGATGACCTGTCGTTGCATCCATTCTTCATCCAATTCAAACCATTTCCGATAGGAGCCTACCGGATTCTGATCGTCCGGAATATATGGGGGGCGGGGATGCCGGGGCCCGAACTCATAAGGATGGTTGACATAAATGGGAATGCCATAGCCGTTGACTTCCCAGTTGGCGGGAACCGGAAAATCATCCCAATTCTCATCATCAAACGACCTTTCCTGAAAGCCAGCCGGCCTATCCTGCGGCCTGCTTACCCAGTGAAACTTCCAGAGGCCATTCAGGGATTGGAACCATTGGGATCGGCTGCGGCCGTTTTCCAGGGCCAGCCTCTCATTTTCGTAAGGAAAAGCATCGGCATGTGCCGGCATTTTATTGATCTCGAAAACAGCGGGGTTTTCCCAGTCAGGGATATCACTTTGACCTTGCACAGTACAATTGACAGTAATAAACAAGGCAATAAGAAAACCCGCCTTTTTTATTGATGAATGAATATGCATAGTACCCGTTTAATTTGAGTTTTGCAGATTGTAACTGATTGCGAAGCCGTTCGGAGAGGATTTACGTCTTCGGCGCCAATAAATTTGGCGCATCGAGGCATAACTTAGCCCGAATTATTCCATCAACTCCTCCAACTGTATTTTCTGAAAAACCAGGTCCGCCTGGCTGCCTTCATATAAGATGCCGATGGTGTTTTCACCGATACTCGCCAGGCAGGAATACCCTCTGCCCGTTCCCTCATCAATTAAAGTATGGTATTTTTCCGGCCAGGACATACCCTCATCCTCGCTTATTTTTATAGTCATATTGTGGCGGGTGTACCGATCGGCAGGATTGGAGAACAGCAGGAGTTTCTTTCCGCTTTCATCCAGAGAATGGCTGATCAGGCTGGCCATGCAGACAGGTTCAGGCAATGCTTTGCGGGAGGTGGGGTGTTCCGTCCATGTTTGCCCCAGGCCGGTGGTAATGGCCACCGAACGAGCGCCGGTGCCGTTTCTGCCATCCGGCCCGCTGCCCCGGTTGTCGCGCATATTCAGCATCAGGGCGCCGCCTGATAATTCTACGACCTGGGCTTCGGTAGTATTGGATTTGGCACCCGTACCAATATGCCAGGTTTCGCCCCTGTCTTTGCTGTAGATGAGGGTGGAGAAGGGCATTTGTTCTTCATCCTTGAACTGGGCGGGAAAAACCAGCGTGCCGTCGTTCATGGTAATGCCCATGCCCGGCCCCTGAAAAGCAAGAAACCATTCCGGCTTTTTAACCTGTGCCGTTATATTTATGGGTTCCGACCAGGTAAGGCCGTCATCCGTACTTTTGGATAACATCAGCTGCCCTGTTTTTTCCGGGCTGACGCCAGGTTGGGAGGCCCACCAGGTGCGTTGGCCGGGATTTCCGTGTGCCCACAAGGCGGCCACCCAGATCGTGTTCGTCTGCCGGTCCACCAACACGGCGGGATCCCCAATACCATTCTGTTCCTGGGGCAGGCCGCCCCATTCCTCCATATCCATAATAACCTTCATGGGTTCCCAGCTTTGCCCGCCGTCGGTACTTCGGCTCATGCCCACATCAACGTCCTCCTGTAGATCTACACTGCTATTATACCGGATGTCATAGACGGCGATGAGCGTACCTTCATTCGTCGTTGCCAGGCCGGGAATCCGGTAAGTATCAACGCCGTCATCGCCATGTTGCCGGAGAGCATGGCCCAACCGCTTCAGGAGGGGTTGCTCTCGGGTGGGAATGGCCAATGTTTCGGCCCCTATTTTTACACCAATGGCCTCAGCCGCGACATTATGAAGTAAATCCGACGTTCCGTTAACGGTGAGTGACAGCCAGAAGTAATTGTCCCCCGGCTTCAGCGGCTGGCTGCCGGTGACCGTGAGTTGCTCTGCCTTGGGAGCAGCCTCACCGAAAAGCGCCTCGCCAGAAAAATCCGGCTCATCGGAAGTATAGAATGCTTTTACCGAAGCGATATCCGCCAGCCGGGTAGTCCCTGCCAGGCTGGCCCGTATTTCGGCCACCTCCGGCGCCATTTCTGTTTCCGGAACTTTTACATTTATCCGGAAAACCGGATTATTTTCTTTGCCGATAAGCACGGGGAACACGGGGGAATAAGCTTCCACCTGATAAGCGGTGGAGCCAGCCGGGCCATCGGCGCCGGTTAAGGCCTTTTTCTGATTGCAGCTGCCGGCCAGTAGTATAGAAGTAGAAAGAAGAAGCAAAGTGAAACTTTTCATGATCTCATTTTTGAATGTATGATTTTATCAACTCGGCCCACAGCCGGTATCCGCTTCCGTTCAGGTGCAGGCCGTCGTTGGTAAGGGATGCCCTGAGTTTGCCATCAGCGTTGGCGAAATCCTTATGGAGCCCGATAAACGACAGGTTGAGGCCTTCCATTTTTTCCAGCGCCTGGTTGACGGCAAGGATGGCCTCATTTTTGTCGGTGTGATCCTTGAATTTGCCAAAGGCGTCATTGACGGGGAGCAGGCTTTGCAGATAGACTTCCGCTTCCGGGGAAGCCTCCCGGATGTATTGGGTGATGTGCCCGATATTGTTAACCACTTCTTCCGCCGACAGCCCTCTGGCCAGGTCATTGACACCGATCATCAAAAAAACCTTCTCTGGTTTTGATTCTACTACTTCCTCTAACCGGCCCAGAACCCCCTGGGTTACATCCCCACTGATACCCCTGTTCTTAATGACCTGATTGCCGAACATCTCGCTCCACTCGCATCCGTCGGTTATACTGTCGCCGAGAAAAATGATTTCTCCTTTGCTGTTAGGTAGTTGTTCGAAGTGAGATCTTTTTTGATAGTAATAGGCCGAAAATTCCTGTGGGCTGGTTGAAAACTGCAAGCCTTCCATATCCAGGGGGACGAAAGTAAACATCCAGTTTTGATAGCTGGATGAACAGGGTATCCTGGCCAGGACCTTGTTCCAGCCTTTTTTCAGCGGGGCTTCTGCCGGTTGCCGGGTCCAGTATAGTTCCTCTTTACCCCAGGGGATTTCCTGATCCTGAGCGGAGCCCCAACCCTCCTTTTTGGAAGGTTTCCACCCGGGTTTTTCCCATACGGGCGGCGGCAGAGGCGCGTCGTTTACCCATATCGCTCCTCCACTTGGATCCCAGCTACCTAGTTCAGGAATTCCGGTATAGGTTCTGTTGGCCCTCATCGGCGTTTCAAAACCGATCCATACTCTGGCTGTCCGGTTTTTATCTGAGTGGATATAAGTAAGAGCATAGACAGTTTGGCCTGCTTCAGCTTCGGGGTAATACCCCCCCAGGCGGAAACGGTCATTGATAACCAGGGTATTGCCTGTAGCTTCCCGCCACTTCAATTCCCTTCCCCGGTAGGTATAAATGGGCTTGATTTCTTTCAGGAGCCGGCCGCCCCTGTTCTTTTTGAACGGCCCTATCAGCTTCCACAATTTATCCGTTTGCGGGAAATACGGGAACGGTTCGCCGGCAAAAAATTCGTTTTTATGGTAGGCCAGCATTTTCTCAAAAGCGGCGAAATATTCAAAAGCCTTGCTACCCCTGGGTGGCAATACCATATAGTATGCATCCGGAGCTTTGAGCACATCCGCCGTCCAGGTAGCCCAGGCATAGGTAAGCAGGGACGGATAAACCGGGTTTTGGAGAAAAGCATCCGATTCATTGTCGAGGTTGACGTCGGGCCAGAAACAGAGTATGCCGCCGATGACGTCATTTCCGGAAGGATAGCCGATGGGCTTAAAGAACAGCCTTTGCACCTGCGTCATTGGCTCCCCATTATTCACATAGTTATTCCAGGAATCAATTTCCTGAAAACCGCCTTTCTCCAGGTGCTTGCTTTGCCAGGTTTGGCGAATAACTTCGTTTCCGGCGCCCAGGCCAGGGTTCCAGATGACTACCTGGCGGCCGTTTGCCTCGCAGACGCCTACCATTCTCGAAATAAACTCCTCCGGGTTATCGATCCTCACTTCATCAGAGCCAATATGGATAATGGGGCAATCGGACTTGGGTATTTCGGCAAAAAGTTCATTGAGAACGTTTTCGAGGATCTTCATGCCCTCTTCCGATTCCATTCTGACGCCCATTGCCTTTACAAAGGCATCGCTATGGCCCGGCATGTCGATCTCGGGGATAATGGCAATATGTTTTTTCCGTGCATATTCGATCAACTCCCGGACATCATCGTAGGAATAGAACCGGCCGGGGCCTCGGGTGGGGCGGTGGTTGGCGGCATTGGTAAGCTGAGGGTATCGCTTGCTCTCTATACGCCAGGCCGGCCGGTCGGTGAGGTGCCAGTGGAAGGTATTCAGTTTATACCTGGCCATAATGTCCAGTTGCTTTTTGAGGGAAGCCATGCTTTGGAAATTACGGCCTACATCCAGCATATAGCCCCTGACGGAGTAAGCGGGCCAGTCGCCGATCTCACAAAGCGGGATACGGCAACGCCCTTTTTCTTTCCGGATCAGTTGCCTCAGGGTTTGCAGGGCATAAAAGCGGCCTGTCTCGGAACTGGCCTCGGCCACAACCTCCCGCCGGGATACAGTCAGCCCATATCCTTCGGGCTCCAAAGTTTCATTATCTCTGAATACGATGGCCAAGCCCTCCTCCCGGTTCCCATGAAGGTTGAAAGAACGAGCGATGGCGTCCAGTTCTTCACTCAGAGCCGCAGAAAAAGCCCCTTCAGCATAAAGGCTCTTTATTTCAACCCATTCTTTATTCCAGCTTACTTCCTGGGGGAAAGGGATCAGCTTTGCCGGAGCGTTGTTCAGGTGCTCTGCCGTAAACCTGGACTCAAACGGCCCGGCCTCCTGAGCGTAAGCTGAGATAAAAAGAAGGATCGATAAAAGAAGTGTTGCATTCCTTTTCATAATGAAAGAATTATCTGCTCAGATCTTACTGCAAAAGTCAAAAAAGCCGATTTCCTGTAGTTCCCTTTCCAATTCCCTGATCTTATCCGCCGAGGGAGAGGAGACCGGGAGGCGAAACTGCCCGCAATCCAGGCCGATCAACTTCATAAAGGCCTTTCCTGCCCCTGTGCCTCCATATTTAACCAGGAGTTCCACCATCCTGACGGACGATTGCTGAAGGCGTTCCGCCCCGGGAAAGTCTTTATTTTGAAAAGCTTTAATGATCTTGTTGTAGAGTGGGGCGGCATAATTATAGGTGCTTCCCACCGCTCCTTCAGCACCGGCGGCAAGGCCGGAAAGCAGGGCTTCGTCTATTCCCCACAACATATCGTACTTGCCGTTTTTGAACATCCGGCAGGCGTGGTAATCCATAATATCAGGGGCAGTGAATTTAATGCCCGCCAGGTTGGGGATCTTCCCATCTGCCAGGGCCAGGAAGCGGGCCATAGAGAAATGGCCGCCTGTCAGAGCAGGTATATGGTAGTAATAAAAAGGCATGCCGGGTACGGTGTCCGCTACTTGCCTGCAAAACTCAACCAATTGAACTTCAGAGGCCGGTTTAAAATAAAAGGGGCAAAGTATGGAAATACCGTCCAGGCCGCACTCTTTGGCATGAATGGCAAGGTGCTGCATCTCTTTAAGGCAGGTGCCGCCCAGCATGAACAAAGCCTTCACCTTGTCGCCCTTCACTTTACCCCACTGTTCCATCACCTGCCTTTTTTCTTCAAAAGTGAGGGATACGCCTTCTCCCGTCGAACCGCAGATGAATGAGCCGGCAACCCCATTTTTTTCATACAAGCTCACCAGCCGTTCTATTTTTTCCAATGCCAATTCCCCGTTGTCATCCATAGGAGTGAAGGGGGCGGCAATTAAACCATTCAATTTTTCCATCTGACATTATTTTTTTCTCAACCCGGAATAAGTGTACTGCATTTTTTCTTTTCTGGCCCCGCCGGCCAGCATACTCGCCAGCCAACCAATCAGGATGCTCATAAACATACCGGTAAAGGCATACATCAGCAGGTGAATGCCGGTATATTCTTTGATGAGGTATTGCAGGATGCCGCTGGCCAGCAGCCCGATAAGCGCGCCTGTCCCGTTGGCCTTTTTACTGAATATGCCGAGCAGGAAAACCCCGCCCAGCCCGCCGGCAAACAGGCCGACGATCATATTAAACTGGTCCCAGAGAGAGGAAATCCCCCAGGAAGCCATCAGCAGTGCCAGGCCCGTGCCGATGATGCCGACAGCAATAGTGATGCCTCGGGCCATCTTCAGGTAAGCGGATTCGCTGCTCAGTGGGCGGAGGCGGCGGAAGTAATCGGTCGTGACGACAGTAGCCACGGAGTTCATGCTACTATCCAGGCTGGACATAGAAGCAGCAAAAACAGCGGCAATAAGCAAGCCGGAAACACCCTGCGGCAGGCTGTTGACGATGTACCACGGAAAGATCGCATCCGTTTTATCCAGCGCAGGGTTCAGCAGTTCCGGGTTGGATTTATAATAAACAAATAGTAAGGTGCCGAGCGTGAAAAAAATTAAAGTGGCAGGCAATGTCAGCCAGGCGCCTGCCATTATCCCCCTGGCTGCGCTTTTTTCGTCTTTTGTAGTTAAGTACCGTTGAATAACCGTCTGGTCGCTGCCGTATTGCACAATATTAGTTGCCAGCCCACCGATAAGGACGACCCACAAAGTCGGGTTGGAAAAGCTGAGCTCAAAATCGAAAACCTTCATTTTATCGTACTGGCCTACATAGGTGGATATCTCATGCCCGTCGAGGCTGAAATACAGCAAAACCAGGGAAAGCAGGGCCCCGCCAAGCAATACGATCACCTGTAGCACATCTGTCCAGATGACGGCCTCTATCCCTCCCAACACCGTATACAGAATGCTTAGAAGCCCCATTGTGAGAATACAAGTATTGACGTCGATCCCAGTAACAACGGACAAAGCCAGGGAAGGCAGTAACAATACTATGCCCAGCCTGCCCAATTGAAGCGAAACATACATAACGCTCCCCACCAGCCGCGTGGGCAGGTTAAAGCGCAATTCCAGATATTCGTAGGCTGTGGTCAGGTTAAAACGCCGGTAGAAAGGCAGGAAACTGCAGATAATAAATGGTGCGACAAAAATGATAGTCATCATCAAAAAAAAGTAGAGCCAGTCGGTCGCAAAGGTCTTGGCAGGGATGGCCATAAATGTAATAGCGCTCAGCTGAGTACCAAAAATACTCAGGCCTGCCGCCCACCAGGGTATGCGGTTGCCGCCTTTGAAAAAATCATCGGTACTGTGCTGGTTTTTGGAAAAAACAAAACCCAGGGCAACCAATAAACCCAGGTAAATGAAGAGGACGAGGTAATTCAGCGTGCCGAATGAATCCTTGTGGGATAGTTCAGCCGCCAGAATTTTGGGCGTGCGGATGCCCGGCGCAACCTCGCCGCTGGGAATGATAATGCGGTTGTCCCATTTCAAGGCGGTAGTAGTGACATGGCTTTCGTAGGGCAGCGTACTCATTTGCGCCCAGGTATGGGTGATGGTGTGGAAGGCCCAGATGGTTTTTGAAAAGCCAGGGTGGTTTTGCAGAATGGCATTCCTCTTCGCTAATAATTGCTGCCGTTGTGAACCATCTTCTGCCGCCTCGATATCAACTGCAAATTTTTCCAGCCGGTTAAATGTCTTCCCGTCATCACCGCCAAATAATAAGATATGGTTGGCGCCTACTGCAACTGCCGTTCCTGCCGCCAGTGGGAATTTATCGGCCTCATTTCCAGGGTTTATTTCTTCCCAGCTGTTCGTTTTCGGATGGTAAACCCAAGTGTCGGTAAGAAGGGCACTGATCCCATTATTGCCCCGAAAACGCCCTTTCATAAGGTAAAAACAATCTGCCTCGCCATCATTCTGTACTGCCCCGAAGGCGTGAGTGCGCGGCGGCCCTCCCCAAACGGGCAGGGTTTGCCATCCCTTTTCAGGGGCGGACAAGTCGAGGCGCCAGAAGTGCTTGCTGCCGTCGGCATCAAGGCTGCCGGCCACATAAGCCTCATTGCCAATAAGGCCGCCAGCCATGTTGGCCATTGGCGCCGGCAGAGGAGGCAGCGGAGAAAAACTGATTTCTTTGGTATTGGGGTCCCATTTCAGCATGAAGGCTTCACCCAGGAGCTTTTCCTCGTCCATCCCTCCCAGGCAAACCAACCCCTCGCCGGTAGCAATGGTAAGCCCGTAGGCGGCCCTCCTGGGAAGGGAGAACTGCCTGCCCTCCAACCATTGATAAGTACCGTCGGCCTCCTTTTCGAGGACATAAATATCCCGGTGATACACTTTTTCCCCTCCTTCCAATAAGGCGTCGTTGGAAAAGTTGGCGCCTCCGGCGATGATAAGGGCGCCGTTGTGCAAGCCGATGAAAGCCCCGGCCAGGCCCGGCTGGACAGCACCATTGCCCGCAGGAGGAATTGATGGCAATTCACTCCATTCAAAATGGACAAAAGGGTTGGCATCACCAGCCTGAAGGCTGCCGAAGAGAAACAGGAAAAAGCAGGGCAGGAAGGTGTATTTCATTGTTTTTCATTTTGCTGCTTATCGAACGAATTAGCGGTCCTTTCAAAAGTTTTCCAGCATTGATACAAGGCTCTGGGTGTGTGAAAGCACCCTTTCCATTTACCTCCTTTACCCGTCAGGTGGGGCCAGCCTTCCCGGTTCAGATAACCGAACCACTCTCCATATTCCGGGTCAGGGAAATACTGCCAAGTGTAATGGTGCACCTGTTCATACCACCTCCATACATCTGCCCTCCGGGTATGCAGGTAGGCTTTTGACAGGGCGATCAAAGCTTCCTGGTGTACCCACCACAGTTTCTGATCCCATTCCAGTTGTTGGGGAGGCGCGCCTTTGACATCCATAAAATAGAAAATGCCGCCATATCCTTTATCCCAGCCGTAATCGAGGATCTGCAGGCAAATATCGACAGCCTTGTCGGCCAGGGAGGGCCGTTCCAGCTTTTCGGCAACATCTATCAGAAACCACATTGCTTCGATGCCATGCCCGGGATTAATAAGCCTGCCTTCGAAGCAATCCGGGAATTCTCCATTCCGGCCTACGTGTTCGCGTATAATCTTTTTTTTCGGGTCGTAGTGTACATCCAGGATTTGATGAATACAATCCTCAAATATTTCCAGGCTATGGCCGGAGGGAACAATATCTTCAAGTTCATAAGCCAGGTAGGCGGCCATCATGGGTATGCCGAATGACTGTAGCGGGCGGGCGCCGGTTGTTTTTTCGAACCGGCCCTTAGGGTTTTCCCGCCTGTCCAGAAACCGCCGGTAAGCCCGCCGGGCAATATCCAGTGATTCCTCCTCTCCCGATGCCCTGCCGTATTCGGCAAAGGCCAGGGCGGCAAAACAATCGGAATAGATGTTGAAGGCATGGGTGAGCGGCCGTCCGTCCCGGGTTAGCGAAAAATAAAAACTTCCTTGCTCGTCCCTTCCGTATTTTTTTAAGAAGCGAATGCCACTTCCGGCGGCCTCCAACCAGTTTTCCCGTTTTTCCACCCGGTTGTAAAGCATGGAAAAAGTCCAAACCTGCCTGGCCTGCAGCCAGGTGAATTTGTCAGTATCATATACGGTTCCATCGCGGCCCAAGCAGGTATAATAACCTCCGTACTCCAGGTCTGGAGAGTAGTTCTCCCAGAAAGGAACCACATCCTCCAGGAGGTTTTTTCTGTACAATTGAGCGTATGTGCTAAGGGTCTCCCTTTTCATTATGATCCTATTTTCAATGGACCCTAAAATGCAGCAAATATTCCTAACAAGACGCCTGGTATGGATCAAAGATGGTAATCATTTGTCTTTATCTTCCGCATTTGTCTCATACAATGGCCCTGATCGTCTCAAAATCATGCTTTAACTGACCTTCGATATGTAGCCCCATCGGCCGTTCGCTGTTCGCGCATTAGGAGCCACCTGCGGGCAAGCGGACGGCGCCCGTCGTCACGCTTCGGCTGAGTAAGAATACTGAACTACCGAAGTTGTCCGCTTCTTTTTGGGGCTGCAACCATTAAGAGACGATCCATCCCGTATAATGAGACAAATGCCCCCCCCCGATACTATTCCGCCCCATCTTTGATAATCCTGAAGCCCTGCAGTAATGCATTTTCTCTCACTTTGGCAGCCAGCGATAATTTCACTCACAACATTTTAAACCTATTACTTATGAAGAGCCAAGATCCAAAAACAAATACACGGCTATACGCCTGTTGGCCAGCTGTGTTGAGCATCTTCCTTATGCTCGGGTTTTCCTCCCAGGCCAATACCCTTTCAGGGCCGGCGGCGATCAGTGTCTCCGGTACGGTGACTTCGGCAACCGACGGGCTTCCCCTGATTGGCGCCTCCGTACTGATCAAGGGAACTTCCACAGGAACCATTACGGATATTGACGGCGCCTATATGCTCGATGTCCCTGATCCGAATGATACGCTGGTCTTTTCTTACGTAGGATACGTAAACCAGGAAGTGCCGGTGGCCGGAAGGAGCGTCATCGATGTAGCCCTCCGGGAAGACGCCACTCAACTGGATGAAGTTGTGGTCATTGGTTACGGCACCCAGTCGAGGAAAATGCTGACCAGTTCCATCGCTTCTGTAGACGCCGAGGAGATCCAGGACCTGCAGATCACTACTCTGGAAGGAGTGATGCAGGGCAGGGCTGCCGGGGTCAGTATTCAGACTGCAAACGGCCAACCGGGAAGTGCTCCCAGTATCCGGATACGCGGCGGTTCTTCCCTTCAGGGAAATAATGAACCGTTGTTCATCATCGATGGCGTACAGCGCTCTTCCGAAGATTTCAACCCGGAAGACGTGGCCTCCATTGAAATTTTGAAAGATGCCTCCGCAACCGCTATCTATGGCGCCCGTGCCTCAAATGGCGTTGTGCTGGTGACTACAAAGTCCGGAAAAACAGGCAAGGCCAATTTTAATGCCAGTTACCGAAGCACATGGACTTCCCTGCAAAACCGGTTGGACCTGTTGGGAAGCCGAGATTATATTGAGATCGAACGGATCGGCCTGACCCGGTCTTTCCTGAATGAAAACAGTGCCTTTGGCGTCGGTTCAAACGCTACAGGTATTGGCAACCCGCCCGGCGGCAACTTCACCCTCAGGGCGCTGGAACCTGGCGAATCCGTTCCGGCTGGTTATGAATCCATGACCGACCCGGTAACCGGGCAGACGCTCATCTTTCAGGATGTAGACTGGCAGGACGTGGCTTACAGGGCTACCCGTATGGATAATGTGCACTTTTCGGTAGATGGCGGGCGAGATAAGCTGTCCTATTACCTGGGGTCTTCTTATTTATCCCAGGAAGGGATCGCGAAGGGGACTTCCTACGAAAGGTTCAGCCTGCAATCGAATGTCGATTTTCAGCTTTCCGACAGATTAAATATCGGTACGAATGTGAATTTTACCAGAGGGCTTTCTGACGAACCTTTCAATTCCAGCATCCTGTTTGGGCGCGCCGCCCGCCTGGCGCCAACAACCCGCCGGTTCAACGAAGACGGAACTGTAGCCCCAGGCTCAAGCTCAGGGCTGCCCAACCCGGAATGGTACGCCTCGACATTCCTGAACTCATCAGCCAGGAACAAGCTGAACCTTGGAGGTTCTATCCAGTACAACATCCTGGAGAACCTCGTAGCTACCGGTAAACTCAACTACTTTATTGACGAGGACACCAGAGAAGCGTTTGTCCAGGCCAACCAGCTGACTTCCGCCCGCGACGCATCCGTAAACTACCTGGAAAGCAGGCTGCTTCAGTTCGAGGGGACGCTGAAGTACTTCAAGTCCTTTGGCAACCATAACCTTTCCTTGCTGATTGGGGGTTCCAACCTGAATACCGATTACTTTGCCTTCTCAGCTTCCGGGCAGGGAGGCCCTACCAACTCCATTCAAACGCTGAACGCCTCGCCGGTCATTAACGGCGCTTCCTCATTCAAGTCGCAGGATAAACTGATCGGTTACTTCGGGCGGGTATCCTATGACTTCGCCCAGCGTTATCTGCTGTCTGCAACTCTGAGAAGAGACGGTTCTTCGCGGTTCGGCTCCGACAACCAGATCGGCTACTTCCCCAGTATTTCTGCCGGATGGCGCCTTTCCGAAGAAGGGTTCTTTACTATTCCCGGCATATCCGACCTGAAGCTCAGGGCCAGCTGGGGGCAAACAGCCAACAACGACTTTGGCAACCCCAATGACCTCAACCGCTTCTTCCTGTCCCAGGGCGTTGTGGACGCTACGCTGACCTACAACGGCCAGGCCGCCGCCCGCGCCACCCAGCTGCCTAACCCCAACCTGGGTTGGGAAACGACAACCCAAACTAACTTCGGCGTCGACCTGGCCCTGTTCGACAGCCGGGTTCTCCTGATCGCTGATTATTACCGGAAAGTGACTTCCGACCTGCTGTTCAGCAACCCGTTGCCCAATACCTCCGGTTTTGGTTCCATTACCCAAAACATTGGGAAGGTAGAGTTCACCGGAACAGAACTGACTATCTCCACCGATAATATCGCTTCCGGAGCCCTGAGGTGGACTACGGATTTCAATATCTCCTTTACTGCCAATGAAGTACTGGAATTGCCGGACAACGGGCGGGACCGCAACCGGATCGGAGGGTATGAACTTTCAGATGGAACCGGCATAGGAGGCGTGGCCGAAGGAGAACCGCTGCGGCAGATCGTAGGCTGGCAATTTGTACAGGTTTATCCCACCACTGCAGAAGCCGTTGAAGACGGCCTTTTTGTAAGTTTCGCCAACGACAGGACCGGAAACAATGGCATCGATTACCGCAACCGGGTAGGCGGCGATGTAAAATGGGAAGACCTCAACGGCGATAAGGTCATCGACAACGACGACCTTCAGGTACTTGGTTATGCCACTCCGGATATCTTCGGCGGCTTTGGCAACACCATAAGTTACAAAGGCCTGGAGCTGTACGTCTTTATGGATGCCGGCTTGGGCCATCACATCTACAACAGCAACCGCGCCCGAATGAACAGCAACTCACAGGGTAATATTAACGGCACCGAGGACCTGCTGCGTGCTTGGAATGAAGAAGGCGATGTAACGGATGTTCCGCGCTTTATTTTCTTCGATTT
Organism: Lewinellaceae bacterium; assembly: GCA_020636405.1. GTDB lineage: Bacteria > Bacteroidota > Bacteroidia > Chitinophagales > Saprospiraceae > JACJXW01. Next base: position 3,833,813 of record JACJXW010000004.1, read on the forward strand.
CGGAAACGCCCGCAACCACGACCTGGTCGGTTTTGGAAGTACTACCGGCGACGGAGGGCTTGCCGACAGGGCATCCAGCTTGTACACCGAGAAGGGCGACTATCTGGCCATCAGGACACTAAGGCTGTCTTATACCCTGCCAAAAACAGTTGTGGAAGGCTGGGGCTTGCGCTCCGTAAAAGCATACCTGCTGGGCCAGAACCTGCACTATTTCACGGAATACAGAGGCTATAACCCCGAAGTAGGAGCGTTGGACCTGGGGCTGTACCCCTTGTTCAGGAGCTTTTCCGTTGGGTTGAATGTTGGGTTTTAATCTGAAAACGACAGACAAAAAAACAATCATGAAAAATATATTTGCAATATTCACCATTCTGTCGCTAGTTTTCCTTACCGCCTGCGACAAAGACCTGTTGCTGGCTCCTCCGAGCAGCCTTTCGGTCGAGAGCTTTTTTCAAAACGAAGAAGATGCCCAAAGCGCCGTCAACGGCATGTATGCCCAAATGAGGTCTGTAGCCAACAGCATGTACCTCTACGGAGACTGGCGCGGAGACCATACCGAGCAAACGGATCTGGGCACCGGGAGCGATGTAATCAGGAATCAATTGAAGGATGATGTCGGCGGAACGGACTGGGGCGCTTTTTACGCACTGATCAATGACGCCAATTTGATCATTAACCTGGTGCCCGATATCGAATTTGTTAATGAAGAGGAGAAAAACAACCTGCTGGCGCAGGCTTACTTCGTCCGGGCATGGGCTTATTATCAGATCGTCCGCATCTGGGGCGACGCTCCCCTGCTCACTGAAGGTTTTCTCTCTCCGGATCAGGAAGGCATCGTGCCTGGGCAGAGAGACCCTGCCGGGCAACTTTTTGCCCAGGTCAAGTCAGACCTTGAGTCCGCCCTGGATAATTTTGCCGGTGATGAGATCAGCGGCCGGTACGCTGCCTCAAGGCCTGCAGCCAATACCCTCAAAGCAGACGTGTACCTCTGGGCGGCAAAAAGGGAAGGCGGCGGTACCGCAGACCTCAATACCGCCCTGGAGGCGGCCAACCAGGTAATTGGGCATCCGAACCTGGAATTGGTACCTTTTGAAATGCTGTTCAGGACCACTTCCGCTACAAAAGCCGATATTTTTTCCTTGTACCGGGATGTGATCGAGCCAGGATGGGAACCCTGGTACAGAAACTACATGCTTCAGATACAGAATTACGTATCTTTATCCGATGCAGACAAAGAAAGAATACCGCTTATGGTTGGCGGCGCACGATTCTATGCCCCAACCCAGATACTGAAGGATCAATTCGCTGAAAACGCCAACCTGGGGAATGGGGAGGAAGATGTCCGTCAGGCGATCACCGTCCAGGATTATGACTTCAACGGCGAACCCCGCGCTCACCTGCTGAAATTCATTGGAGACCCCGGTATCGAGGCCAATGAATACACCGATGACTTCAAGATCTACCGTTACGCAGACGTTATCCTGATGCGGGCTGAAATCCAGAACGCACTGGGCAAGCCCGGAGAGGCCGTGGCGGACCTCAATATGACCCGTAACCGGGGTGGAGTAGGGGACTATGCCGGAGGCATGTCACAACAGGAAATAGACGACGCCATTCTTCTGGAAAGGGCGGTAGAGTTCGCTTTTGAAGCAAAGCGGTGGTGGGACCTGGTCCGTTTCGGCAAAGCCTATGAGCTGGTGCCCAGCCTAATCGGCAGGGAAAATGAACAACCCATCCTCTGGCCGATCTCTCAGAACACGATAGCGCTGAACCCTAACCTGAAACAGACGCCGGGTTACTAAAAAGCCAGGCCTCCTTAGTTATGGATTTTAAGTTTCATACATATTAGTTTTATTGAGGGGATCCAGTATCCCCTCTTTTTCTTAAATCCTGATAAGTAACGATTCTATGTTTCGCCCTATCTGCCTTTTCTTCTGTTGCCTCATAATCGGAATACTATTCCCGTTAGATTCTTTTTCACAGATAAACCTACCCGAGATTTTCAGCCACCACATGGTGTTACAAAGAGGGTTGCCCATCCCGGTTTGGGGTGACGCCGACAGTGAGGCTATTGTGGAAGTAAGCTTAGGGCAGAACAAGGCAAGGGCACAGGCTGACCATTTGGGAAATTGGAAAGCAACCCTGCCCCCTATAGAGGCTGGAGGGCCATTGGAAATAGTTATTCAGGCCGAGGGTGAAACCATTCGGATAGAAGATATTTACATTGGGGAAGTGTGGCTTTGTTCCGGCCAATCGAACATGGAATGGCCGCTGGTGTCTTGTGAAACAGGAGAGGAGGAAATACCTGGCGCTGATTATCCGCTACTTCGCTTTTTTCGGTTAGCGAAAAAACATGACTTGTCCAGTTTCCCATTCAGCGAAAATCAAATATCCGAATTCTCTAATGGGGATTTTTTTCATCCTGCAAGATGGGAACGCTGTACTCCTGAAACTGCGGCCAGTTTTTCAGGTGTGGGTTATTTCTTCGGAAAAGAGCTCTTTGATACGTTAAAGGTGGCAATTGGCCTGATACAGAATGCTGTCGGTGGTTCCCCTGCCCAATCGTGGATAAGTGAAGAAGCGCTGGCCAGCCACCCTCAGTTGAAAGAATTTGCCATCCTCCCTCCCAATAAAACCTGGATTGATCTGGAATCCATTCATCCATGGCTGGCTGTGCGGGCAAAGGAAAATTGGAAGTATTGGGAAAAGATGGATAAAAGAACTCCTGTACCCGGCCATCCTTTTGCTCCGGCTTATCTTTATAACAATGCCATTAAGCCGCTTGCTCCATACGCTATCCGGGGCGCAATCTGGTATCAGGGTGAATCGAATGCAACCCATCCTGGCTCCTATTTTACTATGATGGAAACGATGCTAAGTAGCTGGCGAAGCCTTTGGGAGCAGGTAAATTTTCCTTTTTACTTTGTCCAGTTGCCGAAAATAGGCAACCGAAGCCTATGGCCAGAGTTCCGGGAAGCACAGAGCCAATGCCTCTCGCTACCAAATACAGGAATGGTTGTGGCAATTGATGAGGGCCATACCACAGATGTACACCCCAGAAGAAAAAAGATAATCGGGCAACGGCTCGCCAGGCTCGCATTTGCCAAAACCTATGGAATAGACATCTCAGCAGAAAGCCCGGCCCTGGCCACCTCGGAATGGAATAAGGAAGGCCTTCAGATCAAGCTTTCCTTCCGAAATGCTTATGAGGGGCTGGGAATACGGGAAGGAACAGAAGTCAAAGGATTTGTCTTGCAAGGGTATACACAACAGGGAACGGTGGAGACATTCCTGCCGCCAGAAAAAACCACTATTGAAAAAAATACCATAACGCTTACCTATCCTGACGGTTTCCTGCCAGTCCAGGTAAAATATGCCTGGGCCCCTGCCCCTGCAAACAACCTGGTTAACAGTGCCGGATTGCCCATAGCTCCATTTCGGATGCTACTGCCCGGCAATAACTGAAATAAACAAAAGAGATTATTGGCGGAATACCCTTTTTTTCTTTACTTCATACCAGTATAGGACTACACAGGTTTATGAAGCAAAGAAAGAAAAAGGTAAGTTTCCTGGCTCTTTTTCTCCTTTTTTTTGCCTTCCCGCGAGTGGCGAACGCGCAGGGGCGTTCTATCAAATTTGACCGGATGACCACCAAAAGCGGGTTGCCGCAGGAGCATGTATCCTCCATAGTACAGGATGACAACGGCTTTCTCTGGCTGGGCATGGAATCCGGGCTGGCGCGTTATGACGGCTATTCCTTCAAAACCTACAAAAACAATCCTGACGACCCGGCCAGCATCAGCAGCAATATCATCCGTGCCCTTTTTATAGATGAGCAGGGTTATATCTGGATCGGGACAGATGGCGGAGGCATTTGCCGGTTTGACCCGGAAAAAGAGCGGTTCACCACTTTTAAGCACGAACCGGACAACCCTAACAGCCTGAGCGGCAACCGGGTTTACGGCATTGCCGCTGACAAAAACGGGGCCATTTGGGCCGCTACACTGACCAGAGGGCTGAACAGGATAAGTTTTGAAAGTACGGCAAATGGTGAAAAATGCAACAGTACAATTCCCTGTTTCACGCGCTTTCGATTTGACCCCAAAGTACACCAAAGCCTCTCCGACGACAATGTTTGGACTATTCTGATCGACAGCAAAAACCGCCTTTGGGCAGGAACGGCTTCCGCAGGCCTGAATATGCTGGATCTCAATGGCCCTGTAAATAAAAATACACCTTTCAAACGGTTCCAGCATGACCCCGGTGATCCATTCAGTCTCAGTAGCAATGCCATAAAATCCATCTTTGAAGACAGCCAGGGCAGGTTGTGGGCCGGCACAGAGTTTAAAGGGTTGAACCGATGGGATGAAGCGACTGGAAAATTTTCTTCCTTTGTCTCTCATCCTGCCAACTCCAACAGCCTCAGCCACAACCACGTTTCCTGTATCCTGGAGGATAAAGACGGGGTTTTCTGGTTGGGCACCAATGGCGGGGGGATAAATATTTTTGACCGGGAAGAAGAGCGCTTTTTCACTTTTAAAGAAACCCCAGGCGACCCTTATTGCCTAAATGGCAACCTGGTCAATACCATCTATCAGAGTACTTCAGGCATACTCTGGATCGGCATGGCCAACAAAGGATTGAACTGGATTGACCCTCAGAAACAGCAATTCCAGCATTATTACCATGTGGAGGGAAAGCCAAATGGGTTGAGCGGCAACCTGGTCAAGGCCGTTTATGAGGACCACAACGGAGAAATATGGATAGGCGCCTATAGCGCTGGATTAAGCCATTTCGACCCCTCTACCGAACAATTCACCAATTATTTGCAGGAAAATGCCGCCAGCAATAATGTGCAACGGATCTACGAAGATAAAAACGGGCGCCTCTGGATCGGAACAGATGGAGGAGGCCTGTTCCTCTTCGACCGTAATAGCAAAACCTTCTCCGATTTTAATCATGGCGCATCCGGGACGAAACTCTCCGGTAAGGCTGTTTGGGCAATACACCAGGACCTATCCGGCAATCTTTGGATAGGCGCCGCCGACGGTGGGCTCAACCGGTTCGACTGGCAATCCCGCCGGTTTCAGCAATTCCGCTTTGACCCCAACGACCCACGGAGTATCAACAGCAATGATATCCGGGTTATTTTTCAGGATCATCTCGGCGTTTTATGGATCGGCACTTATGGTGGTGGGCTGAACCGCTTTGACCCGTCCGATGAAACCTTCAGCCACTATAGGGCAATGCCGGGAGATACCAACAGTATCAGCAACGATATGATAACGGATATCTTCGAATCGCCAGGCACTGGCCAGCTGTGGGTGGGTACATTTGGCGGCGGCCTGAACCATTTTGACCGGCTAACGGGGGCATTCACCGTTTACCGGGAAAAGGACGGCTTGTCAAACGATGTCGTGAAAAGTATTGAGGAGGATCAGAAAGGCAATCTATGGATAAGCTCTTTGAAAGGAATTAGTAAGTTCAACCCCAAAACGGGAACATTCACCAACTATTCCATAAGCGACGGTTTACAGGGTAATAGTTTTAACCTTGGAGCTTCCTGCCGGGCTAAGGATAATGTGATGTATTTTGGAGGGACAAACGGTTTCAACCGGTTTCATCCCGAAAGAATTGATAAATTGCCCAATGACCAGTTTCCCTGCCTTATAACCGACCTCAAAATATTCAACCGTTCTATTCAGCCGGGAGAAGCCATTCGTAAAAGGGTCATTTTGGAAAAAGCAATTCACAAACTTCATGCCATTACCATCCCGTACTTTATTGATGATTTTGCTTTTGAATTTGTTGCCCCCTGTTTAGCAGGAGCAGAAAAAATAACTTATGCCTATAAACTGGAAGGGGCCAATGAGCAATGGCAATACACCGGCGCCAACCGCAGGTATGCCGCCTATACGAGCCTGTCTGCAGGAGATTACATATTCAAAGTACGGGCAACCGACAATGAAGGAGTATGGAATGGTGATGTAACCGAACTAAAGGTGCAAATACTGCCCGCCCCCTGGAATACTAACTGGGCTTACATTTTCTATATTCTGGTATTAGGAGGAACCCTTTACTTAGTTTACCAATACAGGATCGGGCGCATGCGCCTGCTCAATGAATTGAAGTTGGAACGGCTTGAACGCCAGAAAGTGAGAGAGCTCAACGAAATGAAATTGCAGTTCTTTACCAATATTTCCCATGAGATCCGCACTCCCCTGACCCTGATATTAGGGCCTATCCGGGAGCTGATCGCTTCGGGAGAAGGCGGCCAGGAAGTCCGAAACCAATTGTACAACATCAACCGCAACGCCAACCGCCTGCTACTTCTGGTCAACCAATTGCTTGAATTCAGAGAACAGGAGGCAGGGCACACTAAACCCCAGGCCTCAAAAGGGGATTTTACGAAATTTATGGCTGAGATCGTCCTGTCTTTTAAAGAGATCGCCAGCCAAAAGAACATTACCCTTACTTTTACCCATCAGCCCGAAGTTATTGAGCTTTGGTACGATAGCGGCCTGATGGAAAAAGTTTTCTTTAATCTACTCTCCAATGCTTTTAAATTCACACCGGACGGCGGCACGATCAATATCCACGCAACTTTGGAACAGGAAAAAGCCGAAATCGTGGTTGAAGACGACGGCATCGGCATATCTGAGAAGGACCTGCCCTTCATTTTTGACCGCTTTTACAAATTCAAGAACGATTACTCCGGCAGCTACCTCGGCAGCGGCATAGGGCTGGCATTGGCAAAGGGGCTGGTCCAATTACATCACGGAGAGATCCGGGTAGAAAGTACTCCAAACGAATTTACCCGTTTCACCATCAGCCTGCCGACAGGCGTTAAGCATTTCAGAGATGAAGATATTGTAGCCAGCCACAAAGACAGTGAAGATGCTGCTCATTACCAGGCCGCCCAGATGGACAAAAGGGAAAGCAAGGAACCAGAAGCCCCTGACAATGCCCCGGAGTTGTTGATCATTGAAGACAACGAGGATATCAGGAGTTACCTCCGGCAGATATTCGCTGATCAATACCGTTGCAAAGAAGCCTCAAATGGTAAAGAAGGCTGGGAGCTGGCAATGCAGCGCCAGCCTGCGCTCATCATTTCGGATATCATGATGCCGGAAATGGATGGCATTACACTATGCAAAAAATTGAAAACCACGCTTGAAACCAGCCATATCCCAATTGTATTACTCACTGCCCGCACCTCACTGGTTTTTCAGGCGGAAGGCCTGGAAACAGGGGCCGATGATTACATTAACAAGCCGTTCAATCCCAGGCTGTTAAAGTTGCGGGTTGCCAACCTGATCGCTTCAAGAAAGCGCCTGCGGGAAAAATTCAGCCGCCAACTGTCGGTCGAGCCGCATGAGGTTGCTATTACAACACCAGATCAGGACCTTTTGCAGCGGGCAATTGAAGCTGTCGAAAAACATATGGATGATTCAGGTTTCGACGTGAACGCCCTGGCAAAAGAGGTTGGTGTCAGCCGGCCGGTACTGTATAGAAAATTGCCTGCCATTACGGACTCTACACCCAATGAATTTATCCGCATCCTGCGGCTGAAAAGAGCCGCACAGATCTTAGAGCAAGCAGATATTCCTGTCGCAGATGTTTGCTACCAAACAGGTTTTAAAACGCCCAAATATTTTAGCAAGTGTTTCCGGGAACTCTTTGGAATATTGCCTTCTGAATATGGCCGGCGAAAGAAATAAAGAAAATATATTGTTTCCCCGGGTTAATAACATTTGCCATCGGTTTCAACGAGCCGGGCTCCTGGGAACATTCCGAAACCCGCCTCCCCCGGCCAGGAATATACCGATGATATCCGCCGCATCAAAGGGCTCATCTACATTTCGCTATTGACTTGCTCACTCCCGGAAATCCAGCTTCGGTATAGCCCGTTGTACACTTTCCCTTATATCATTCTCACGGGCCAGGTATATTTCCGTCGTACTCCGGTTGCTATGGCCCAAAGCCGACTGTATCTCCCTGATATTTGCCCCGTGCTTTTCCATATGAGTAGCGAAAGTCGGGCGGGCCCAGGCCATAGAAAAACCATCCGGCAGCTCCAGCTCAGCCGCTATTTTCTTCAACGCCCGGTTAAGGATCCTGCGGGAATTCCTCACAGCCTTTACGATCTCCGATTCGTTCATCCCAGGCGACAACACGGGCAACAAATAACCCTCCGGGCTTTCGTCAACCATCCACTTCCTAATAATGCTTTCAGCCTCCGCTTCCACAAAAACCGTCACCCGCTCGCCGCCCCGTTTCGTATTTTCCGTTTTTTTCCTGTCGAAAGTTATGCGGCCATGCTGCACATCTCCATTTTTAAACCGGAATATATCAGCCGGGTTAGCCCCCTGCCACATATACGACAACTTCCAGAAATCCAAAGCCTTATCCTCCATGCTAAACTCAGGCGGGCTGTAGAACCAGAGGCGCGACAGCTCCTCCCACCTCAGTACCTTTTCCTGCCCCTGGCGCCCGGACTTGATGCTGAACCCGTATTTCCCAAATGGATATTTATCCTTTGGCAAAGCCCCCGCTTTAATAGCGACATTGATAATTGCCCGGAGCGCCCGCATATGTACGGAAATCCCCCCCGCCTTACGCCCTTTCCCTTTCCAAAAAAGCTCAAGGTCCCGTAACCAGGCAGGCGTAATGGATTCTAAAGGCAGTTTGTCGCCGGAAAACTCCTGTATAGCCTTCATGGCCGTTTCATAGCTGGCAGCCGTATTATGCCGGTTTTCGTCCCGGCATTGGCTGGCGGTGCGTGCAAACCAAAAGAAAACATCTGCGTCTTCGCCGGGAACCTGCAGAAAAACATTCCAAAAGCGCTTCCAGTCATAATCAGAAAACTCCAGCCGGCTAATCGGGGGGTTGAGGCCGTTCAGCACATCATCAGCATAAGCCACCAATTGGTCGAGCGCCAGCTTAATGGCGGCATATTTACCCTTTGGGCGCTTGCTGTTTACCCTATCCCAATGATTTGGGGGGAGGCTGGTAGGAATGCGTCTATCGAGCCAGTGGATTAAATCCAGGCCAATGTACCTGGAAACCCGAAAATAGGTAAGGCGGAGCCTCAGGGGGCAGGTGCCGTCCATCAACTGGCGGCGGCAATCGCAGTAAATAGAAAATCGTGGGCGTGAGCGTGGCATTTTCTTTTGTAAGGTAAGCCTTTTTTTATTCGCAAACAACTCGCAAACAAATTTAAATAAAAGGCAAATGCCAATATATTAAAATTAGCCACAAGTAACTAAATATCAGAATTTTAAACAAAATTCAAACGTTGTTCAAACGCCACAAAACCCCTCTGCTTGTGCTTTGGGAGCAGGAGGCCGCAGGTTCGAATCCTGCTACCCCGACAAGATGAAAGCCTTCGGTATGATGCCGAGGGCTTTTTGCGTTTATAGGGTATAGCGCAGTCCGGCCAGCGCGTCCCGGCATTTAGCCGGGAAAGCTGCAGGTTCGAATCCTGCTACCCCGGCCAAAAAGTTATCAACTCAGCGATACACCCGGTGAGGTGGGTGAATGGCTGAAACCATCCCGCTTTTCCAAAGCGGGACTAAACCGGCATACTCTGAAAGGGGTATCGCGGGTTCGAGCACGAAGTACACAGCCGAAGGGGAGTAATCCCGCCGTCACCGCCATAGCAGATCATACATTTGTTTTCCCGCCAGCAAAAAAGCCCCGGTGGCATATATTGCTGGACAAAGCCTAACCGCCCCTCTTCATTGACGTTGGCACACAATTGTATGCGAAGCAGTTTGTGGACCATCTCCCTGTACTGTTGTTCGAACTTCTTTCGGCCGGGGTAATCCGAAGGCAGGTGTGTGAGCAAACGAGCCAACCCGGCGATTACCCCCATAGCCGAAAGCAGAAAAATAATCATAGCTTGCAGCAGTAAATGGAGTTTCATTTTTGAATACATATCGATCGGTTATTTTTTTCTGGTGCCGGAATTGCTGACATTGGGCCATTCATTTTCTCCTGTATAAAGATAGCCGGCAAATTCCAATCCTCCAACGTAACAACTTTCACTCTACAGCGTAATTAACAGCATGAAAGCGACACTCGAGAACACCTATTTAAGCATTGCCGTAAAAAGCAAAGGCGGCGAACTCTGCAGCCTGGTCAAAAAAGCAACTCAAACGGAATACATCTGGCAGGCGGGCCGCGATTACTGGAACCGGCACGCTCCGGTTCTCTTCCCCATCGTCGGCGCTCTTAAGGACGGGATATATTATTACGAAGGGAAGGGCTACAAAATGGGGCAGCACGGCCTGGCGCGAGACCTTCCGTTCCGCCTGGCCGACCGGCGGGAAAACGAATTGGTGTACTCCCTCAAAAGCAGCCCTTTCACCCTGGAGCGGTATCCCTTCGAATTTGAACTCCAGATCATTTACACCCTGGAAGGTAACCGGCTGACCACCACCTACCGGGTGATCAACCCCTCGGAAAAAACACTCTACTTCTCCATCGGCGCACATCCGGCCTTCAACTGTCCTTTGCAGGAGGGGGAAAAGCGGTCCGATTATCAGCTGGTGTTCGAACAACCGGAGACCATCAGCATCCAGCGGATCATCAACGGATTTCGCAACGGCACCTGGGATTTGGTCCTGGACAATCAGCAGCACCTACCCATCACCGACCACCTCTTTGAAAAGGACGCTCTGATCTTTAAAGGGCTGAATTCCACTTCAGTCTCCTTGCAAAAGGGCGCCCAACCGGTACTTACCTTTAACTTTGAAGGTTTTCCCTACCTGGGGATCTGGTCCAAAAGTGCCACAGCTCCTTTCGTTTGTATCGAACCCTGGTTCGGCGTGACGGACAATACCAAGCACAACCGCCAACTGAAAGAGAAAGAAGGCATAGTAGCGCTGGAGGGCAAGGGGGAGTTCCGGCATGCATATGCCATCACTATTCATTAAAGTATCTTCGATAACGGGCAAACCTTTTCATTTCAATTCCTTTTCATATTCTCCCAATGCAGGTTGGACCCCACATTGGGGTTGAAGTTGGGGTCATCCGAAAGTATATACTCCCCCAGGTTGTTGACCCACGCGTGGTTGTAGCCGCTTGGGAGCTCTACTTCGCGTTCCTCAAACGGGTCGTAGTAGCGGTCGATGTTGAGCATGTAATCGCTAAAGTTTTGGGCTCCCTGGTCAAAGGCTTTGCCACGGGCTTCAAATTGGGCCAGGTTCTCCGACCGCATCTGATCGCTCATCTGGCTGAGCATCCTGCTGAGTTCACCGATACTGTGGATACGTTGTATCTGCTGCTGCGCCAGGTATTCGATCATATTGCTGTACCTGGCGTACCACTGCGGGTTGAGACGGAAGGAAGATGTGATGGTTTGAAAAATACTGGCGTTATTCTTTAGCTCGCCCTGCCGGGCTTTAAAGGAAAAAAGGTAGTCCATGTACCAGATAATGTTGGTTGTTGTTCCGTACATGGATTGAATTGGAAAATACATTCCTTCGACCACTCCGTAAATTTCTTCCTCCATCTGTACACCTCCTTCTTCATAGGTTATCCTGAGCCTGGCGCCGTCTCCAAACGATTGCACATAACCTTCTCCCATCTTACCTGCGCCCACCGCTCGCGCCAGTTCTGGCAAGGCGTCAGCGCTGATGACCTGTAGGTTGCGCCGGTTGCCCCGGGCCGGCCACAACACGATCTGCTGAAGGGCATCAACTGCCGAAAGCGGTGGCCGGACCTCCATGCCGAAATATCGAGAACCAGGAGGGTTAAGCCCAAGGGTGAATTGATTGTCCGTCCAGAAAAAACAACGGTTGCTAAAGGCTTCAAATGCTTCGGCCCCGTTGGGGTTGTACACTTTGAAAGCAGCCGTGGCGGGCATAGCAGGCAAGTCCAGTATCCAGGTTATACCACCCTCAAATTTCCAGTCAGAAGGCATCAGGAAACGGAAAGCTTCCCCTCCAGTTCCCTGTGCATCGATGTAAGAAAAAGCCTTGAACTTGATCATAGGCTCTTCTCGCTCCACGTTTCCTGTGACAGGCTCTTCCTGGAAAGTTGTGTTTACGCAGGAGGCCATCAGGATCGCGGAAAAGCACGTTCCGCAAATTAATGTTCCTAACATGGCATAATGGTTTAATGATGAAGCACCCTAAAAGATCAAGCCAAATTGAGAAGGAAAGATTCCTCTTTGCTATTCAAATTTAAGGAGGGCAACCTCTGCTTCTAGCAATATTTTCCCTCCAGCAGTTGGTTAAAATTTTTAGCTTTATCCAAATAATTGATCATTAATGTCCTCATGCCATGAAAAGACCGGTTCTTCTTATCGCACTTTTATCATCTGCAATCACGGCGTTTACCCAAAACAACCCCAGCGCCAGCCATGCCAACAAATTCGAACAACTCGAGAATATCCTGCCGCCTCCCAACGACTACCGCGCCTGGGATGGCGCCCCCGGCCCCGAGTACTGGCAACAGCGCTGTGATTACGATATCGAGTGCACGCTGAATACCAAAGAGCAGCGCCTGAACGGAACGGAGCTGATCACCTATTACAACCAGTCTCCCCAAACGCTGCGCTACCTCTGGCTACAACTGGATGAAAACCAACACTCGCCGGATAATGATAACCAGTACTTTGACCCCAGCAGCATCAAGCCCGTAATGAGCGAAAATGACCTGCGCATTCTGGAACCCGCCAAGGAAAAAGAAAAATTCGGCCACAAGATCGAGGCCGTAACCGATGCCAATGGCAAACCCCTCCAGTATATGGTCAACCAAACGGTGATGCGGGTGGAATTGCCTGAACCTCTGAAGCCGGGCATGTCATTCAGCTTCCGGGTCGACTGGCACTATTACCTCGTCGACCGCATGAAGATGCTGGAACTGATGGGGGAGGGCGGCCTTGCCGCCAGCCTGCCCCGGGGAGGTTATGAGTACTTCCCCGAAGACGGCAACTACCTCTATACCATTACCCAGTGGTACCCCCGCCTCTGTCTGTACAGCGATTTCAAGGGCTGGCAAACCAATCAATTCACTGGCCGGGGCGAGTTTGCCCTCACCTTCGGCAATTTCGTGGTGAAAATGACCGTCCCTGCCGACCATATGGTTGGCTCCACCGGAGAATGCCTCAACTATTCGACTGTACTGACGCCTACCCAAATGGAACGCTGGAAAAAGGCCCAAACAGCACAGGCGCCGCTGGAGATCGTAACCCTGGAAGAGGCTAAGAAAAATGAAAAGAGCAAACCCGCTTCCGAAACCAAGACCTGGATCTTCAAGGCCGACAACGTGCGCGATTTCGCCTGGACGGCCAGCCGCAAATTCGTCTGGGACGCTATGCCCCATATCACCGAGGCCGGCAAGCGAGTGATGTGCATGAGCTATTACGGCAAGGAGGCCTATCCCATCTACAGCCGCTATTCCACCCGCGCAGTCGCGCATACCTTGAACATCTATTCCAAATACAGTATCCCCTATCCCTATCCGGCGGCCATCTCGGTGGAGGCCAGCAATGGTATGGAATACCCCATGATCTGCTTCAACCCCGGTAGGGCGGAAGAGGACGGCACCTACACGGAAATGGCCAAACACCAGGCCATATCTGTCATCATCCACGAGGTGGGCCACAACTACTTCCCGATGATCATCAACAGCGATGAGCGGCAGTGGGCCTGGTTTGACGAAGGCATCAACAGCTTCGTCCAGTTCCTTGCCGAGCGGGAGTTCGACAACAGCTACGAGCCATGGTCCGGCCCTGCCCACCTCATCACCGATTACATGGCCCTGCCCAAGGAAGCCCTGGAACCCATCATGACCAACAGCGAAAACATAAAAGACTATTTCGCCAACGCTTACCGAAAACCTGCGACCGCCCTGAACATCCTTCGGGAGACCATCATGGGCCGTGAGTTGTTTGATTACGCTTTCCGGGAATATTGCCGCCGGTGGGCATTTAAACATCCCACCCCTGCCGATTTCTTCCGCACCATGGAAGACGCCAGCGGGGTTGACCTCGACTGGTTCTGGCGCGGCTGGTTCTATACTACCGATGCAGTAGACATCAGCCTGGACAGTATTATTTGGTATAAGGTGGACCTGGAAACGGACCCTGAGAAGAAGGACTTCACCGCCACCATCGAAAAACGCGAAAAACCCTTCGAAGACATTTCCCAGATCCGCAACCGGGAAGCAGGTATGAAATCAGAGGTAGACAAGGACCCCGCTCTGCACGATTTCTATACAGACTACGAACCTTGGAATACCGAGGACTCTCTGGTGCAGATGCCGCTAAAACTCTTCGAAGAAACCTACTCCAAAAAGGAAAAGCAGGAGCTTTTCTCCGACAAAAACTACTATCAACTCTTTTTCAGCAACAAGGGCGGCCTGGTCATGCCCGTCATCCTGGAATGGACGTTTGAGGACGGTACTACTGAGATCGAGCGTGTGCCGGCACAGATCTGGCGCCTCAACGAAACCCGTTTTTCCAAAGTATTTGTGAAAGATAAAGTGGTGAAAGCCATCCGCCTCGACCCCTACCGAGAGACCGCCGACATTGACGAGAGCAACAACAACTGGCCGGTACGCCAGGTACCGAGCCGATTCCAGGTGTTTAAGGCGCATAAAGAAGGGAAGATAACGAACCCGATGCAGAAGGCGCGGCCGTAAAGAGGAAAAGGCCTCGGATTTTACGGCCAGTTCTACTACTTGGGAAGAGTAATTTGAAACCCATCAGATTGGGTTCTGATCTTAAAAAAACAGCCGGCTCCCTACAAAAGGAGCCGGCTGTTTTTTTAAGTCAAAATAACTCACTGATCGTGCAGGCTCATCTTGATCTTCTTCTCCAGTTCCGACACCGTGTCCTTGAAAATTGCGTCCGTCTCCATCAGGTCCTGCACGGTCTTGCAGGAATAGATGACGGTACTGTGGTCGCGGCCGCCGAAGTTTTCGCCAATCGCCTTGAGCGATTTATCAGTCAGGTTCTTGGCGAGGTACATAGACAGCTGGCGGGCGATGACCACCTGGCGCTTGCGGGTCTTGCCCTGCAGCTTTTCCACGACCAGGTCGAAGTGTTCGGCCACCAGTTTCTGGATGTAATCTACGGTGATCTCCTTGTTGATCTGCTTGACGAAGTTGCGGATCACGCGCTTGGCGAGCTCCATATCGATCTCCTGCTGGTTGAGGGAGGATTGGGCGACCAGTGAAACCAGCACCCCTTCCAGTTCGCGGATGTTGTTCTGGATGTTGTAGCAGATGAACTCTGTAACGTCCTGCGGGATCTCGATTCCTTCCTGGTTCATCTTGGCTTCCAGGATGGCGATGCGCGTTTCCAGGTCTGGCGCCTGCAGGTCAGCGGACAGGCCCCACTTGAAGCGGGAGATGAGGCGCTCCTCCATACCGTCGAGGTCCTTGGGCGGGCGGTCAGAGGTGAGGATGATCTGCTTGCCGTTCTGGTGCAACTGGTTGAAGATGTGGAAGAAGATCTCCTGAGTTTTCTGCTTGTTGGCCAGGAACTGGATGTCATCGACGATGAGTACATCGATGAGCTGGTAAAAGTTGACAAAGTCGTTTACAGCATTATTCTTTATGGACTGGATGATCTGATTGGTGAACTTCTCGGATGATACGTAGAGGACTGTTTTTCCCGGGAAGCGCTGCAGGACGTCGTTGCCTACGGCGTGCGCCAGGTGCGTTTTGCCCAGGCCCACATCACCGAAGATGACAAGGGGGTTGAAGGACGTTCCTCCGGGTTTTTTGGCGATGGCCATACCTGCCGAGCGCGCCAGGCGGTTGCAATCCCCTTCGATGTAGTTCTCGAAGAGGTAGTTGGGGTTGAGCTGTGGGTCTACCTTAATCTTTTTGATCCCCGGGATAACAAAAGGGTTCTTGATCGCCTGGCTGTCGATCATTCCCGGAGCTATACCTTCCACTGCTGTTTTTTTAGCGGCCCCTTGCCGGGAGGAGTAGCCCCCTCCGTTGCCGTTGCCGTTGCCGTTGCCGTGACCGTTGCCATTGTTATGGCTCATGAGGATCTGATACTCCAGGCGGCCGCGTTCTCCCAATTCCCGGCGAATGGTCGTTTTAAGCAGATTGACGTAATGCTCCTCCAGCCATTCGTAAAAGAATTTGTTTGGGACTTGAATGGTCAGGGCATTGTTATCCAGGCGCACCGGTTTGATGGGTTCGAACCAGGTCTTAAAACTTTGTTGGTTTACGTTCTTGCGAATAGCCTGAAGACAGTTATCCCAGACTGCAGAATGATCTCTTGTCATCGCCAGTTGTAATGCTGTAGTTAACAAATAAGTGTGTTGGACTTAAAAAGCCTAGAGTATCAGCAAGTTAGGTTCATAAGGCTGCGCTCGGCGGATTGTATGTTTTGCCTAAAAGCCGCTATCACGCATGTGGTTGTGTCTTGTGCCCTTCATTATAGCGGAGGAATACAAAGTTGGGAAAAAATCTCTAAACTTGAAACCGATGTTGAAAAGTTTTACCATTTTTTCTGGCGCAGGCCCGTGTAAATACCTTACCCTGCCCGCTATGCCCAACACAGAGAAAATTGTTTGTACTGACATGTATCCGTAAACTTATTCCTGAAGGAATGTGGATAACAATTCAACCGTTGTTAATATCTACCTTAATCTGCTGGTTGTCAAAACCATGCCTATTCCATAAAGAAAAGGCCAATATTATGGAAATGTTAATCTTAACAAAATTCGGGTTAAAGCCGAAGGGGTTTTGCTATTTTCAATCGATCCAAAAACAAAGGACATGAAGCGCTCAAAAACAATCCTGCCCATTATCGCCCTGATCACCCTTTGCCTGGGTGCATACTGGTACCTTCAGCCTTCAGAAAAAGTGCAGGAGGAAGACCTCAAGACGGAAGTCAAAAGGGGGCGCTTCGAAATAACTGCCACTGCTACCGGCGAACTTGCCGCCAAGCGAAGCATCAAGATACAAGCCCCTCAGGGTATGCGTGCCGCCGGCATATACGAAACCAGTATTTCCGACCTGATAGCGGAAGGAACCGTAGTAGAGAAAGGTGCCTACGTCGCTTCTCTGGACCGGACGGAGCTGGCCGGAAAGATGGCCAACGTCCAAACCGAGGTAGAAAAGATACAGACCCAGCTCGAACAGGCCCGGATCGATACCGCCATTGAAATGCGGGGCCTCCGGGATGACCTTGCCAACCTGGAGTTCGCCAAAAAAGAAAAACTCCTCCAGGTCGAGCAGAGTAAATACGAACCTCAGTCGGTGATCCGCCAGGCAGAGCTCGACCTGGAACGCACCGAGCGCGACTATAAACAATTGCTCAAAAAATACGAACTCAAGGAGCAACAATCTATCGCCAAAATACAGGAGATCGAAGCGCTGCTTCGACAAAACATGACTAAACTCCGGGAGTACGAAGAACTATCTGCCGAATTCAACATCAACGCTCCGGAATCTGGTATGGTCATCTATGCCCGCAGTTGGCGAGGTAAAAAAGAACCCGGCTCGCGGGTCAGCGCCTGGGACCCCATAGTGGCGGAACTACCCGACCTGACCGATATGATATCCCAGGCCTATGTCAATGAGGTAGACATCAGCAAGGTCCAGGAAGGACAGGAGGCCGAGATCAGGGTTGATGCTTTTCCGGACCGGTCCTTTTCCGGGAGGGTCACCAAGGTCGCCAACATAGGGGAACAGCTCAGCGGTTATGACGCCAAGGTCTTTGAAGTCATCGTACAACTCAACCAGGTGGATTCCATCCTCCGTCCGGCCATGACGACCAGCAACGAGATCGTCACCGGCATCTATGACGACGTGGTGTACATTCCGATTGAAGCTGTTCAAAGCGACAGCCTCTCCTTTGTTTTTAAAGCTGAAGGCAACTCAGTGGTCCGCCAGGAAGTTATCACCGGCCTTTCGAACGCCAATGAGATCATTGTTCTCCATGGTTTGGAAGAGGGCGATATCATTTACCTTTCTCCTCCTAAGGAGAGCCTCTCAGCTCCTTTTGTGCCGGTGGACTTTGCGATAAAGGAAGATATCCGGCAAAAGCAGGAGGAAGATGAAAAGAGACGCCAGGCCGAAGCCCTGAAAAAGCGTAAGGAGGTTCAGGGTATGGAGCCTCCCAGCCCCCGTGAGAAAGGCGGTGGTGGAATGATCATCTTTGACTGAGAAAACCCACCGCCATGCAACGCATACTCTTCAATTTCCTGCTTGCCCTGGAAGGGGTAAACGCCAACAAACTCCGGTCTTTTCTCACAGCCCTGGGCATCATATTCGGCGTGTCCGCCGTCATCGCCATGTTGGCCATCGGCAGCGGCGCCAAGCAATCGATCCTGGAGCAGATGAAACTTATTGGCACCAATAATATCGTGATAAAAAGCATAGCGCCCAGCAGTGAGCCCGGTGAAGACCAGGCCGAGACAACGGAAAGCGGTGGCCAAGGGCAACAAAACCAGGGGAAAAGGCCCTATTCACCCGGCCTCACCCTGGAAGACGTCTATGCCATTCAAACAGTGTTGCCTACCGTAAGCGGTATCAGCCCGGAAATGGTGATCCCCCTGAGTATCGTGCGGGGAAACCGCCTGGAACAGGCACGGTGTGTGGGTGTCGACAACACCTACTTCAGCCTTAACGGGCTCATGCTCTCTGCCGGCAGCCAGTTCCACGATAAGCACCTGGAACAAGGGGCCGCGGTGTGTATCATTGGTAAAGACATACAAACGTGGTTCTTCAACCAGGAAGATCCTATTGGCAAACAGATAAAATGCGGAAACAACTGGCTGCGTGTCATTGGTGTGCTGCAGCAACGGGCCGCCAACAGCGAAAACCTGAGCCAGCTGGGAATACGCAACTCCGATGCCGATATCTATGTACCCGTTACTGCGGCTTTGCTGCGCTTTAAAAACCGAGGGCTGGTCAATCAGGAAGACCTCGGGCGGAATGATTCGGAGGAGGGGCGGCCGTTGGAAAATTACCATCAACTGGATAGGGTAGTAGTGCAGGTCGACGACTCCAGGAAATTGCGGGCCAGCGCCGACCTCATCGCCCGGCTTCTGAAACGCCGCCATCAAGGGCAGGTGGACTTTGAGGTGGAGGTACCGGAACTCCTGCTTGAACAAGAACAAAAGACGCAGGATACTTTCAACCTGGTACTTGCCGTCATCGCCGGCATCTCTCTGCTGGTGGGAGGCATTGGCATTATGAACATCATGCTGGCTTCCGTTCTGGAACGCATCAAAGAGATCGGGGTACGTAGGTCACTGGGCGCCAACCAGCAGGATATTGTGCTCCAGTTTCTCTTCGAAGCGGTCTTTATCAGCCTTATCGGGGGGCTTATCGGTATTGCCCTGGGGATAGCAGCCGCTCATACCATTGCCTCTTATGCCGAGATACCGACAATCGTATCGGCCTGGTCGATCCTGCTCTCTTTTGGAGTAGCAGCCACCATCGGCCTGGCCTTCGGCATCTTTCCGGCCCGGAAAGCAGCACAGCAGGATCCCATAAAATCCCTGCGTTCGGATTAAAATCAATTACCATACGATACCTTGTTTCGCTTTCCACACAAGCCAAAAATGATGAAGATCCCATTGTGTTTTGTTTTAACCATTCTCTTTTTTAGTCATTCCGGAGCGCAGGTGGACACCATACGCATCAGCCTCAAAGAGGCGGTAGAGTTGGCCCAGCGCGATGCTCCTGATGTGCAGATCGCCAATACGGCCTTTAGCAATAACTATTGGCGGTATCAGGCCTTTCTGGCCAACTATCGGCCTCAGATCAACTTCGGGTCTACCTTGCCCAACCTCAACCGGTCGATCGAGGCGATCACCCAACCCGACGGTAGCGACGTTTTCATCAACCGTTCCTTGATGCGCAATTCGGTGAACATCAGCCTGGAACAGGACATCGCCCTGACCGGAGGTTCGATCTTTGCCACTACCAGCCTGCAACGTATCGACCTGTTCGCCACCGGCAACAATCCAGGTTCAGTTTCCTATTTGAGTACCCCTTTCGCCATTGGCTTTCAGCAGCCGCTCTTTGCTTTCAATGCCTTGAAATGGGACAAACAGATCCAACCCCTGGCTTATGAAGAAGCCCAGCGGGGATATTCCGAAGATATGGAGAACGCCGCTTACCAAGCCGCCCAGCTTTTCTTTGATGTACTGGTCTCCCAACTCAACCTGGAAGCAGCTCGCCGTGATAAGATCGACGCCGACACCCTGCTGGGCATTTCCCGCGGCCGTTTCGAGGTGGGGCGAATTGCGGAAACGGAACTCCTTCAGATCGAGCTCAACGCCATGAACGCCGACGCCAGTGTGGCCGAAAACCAGCTCAACCTGCAAACCAGTGCGGAGCGCCTGCGCAACTTTCTGGGCATCCAGCGTGCTGTATATTTTGAACTTGAACCTCCGGAAATCCTCCCCGCGTTTGACATCAATGCCGAACAGGCCCTGCAGTATGCCCGTGCACACCGCAGTGAAACCATCACCTTCCAGCGGCAACTCATGGAAGCAGAGCGCGATGTAGCAGAAGCTCGGGGAAACTCCGGGCTGGAAGTTAACCTCAACGGTTACTTTGGCTTGTCGCAAACGGCCACGCAGATCGGCGACGCCTACGTACAGCCCCTCGACCAGGAGCAGGTGCGCCTGGGTTTGAATGTCCCTATTGCCGACTGGGGCAAGGCGCGGGCGCAAATGGAAATTGCCCGTTCCAACCAGGAACTTGCCCAGCTGCAGGTCGCACAGGAACGGGTCAGTTTCGAGCGAGAGATCCTTATCAAGGTGCAGCAGTTCAGCCTCCAGCGCAACCAGGTCCAACTGGCCCTGCGTGCTTATGAGGTCGCCCAAAAACGCCTGGAAATTACCCGGAAACGGTACCGCATCGGCAAAATACTGGTTACTGACCTCAATATCGCTATCAGCGAAGAGGCCAATGCCCGCAGGGCCTACATCTCTGCCCTGCGCGCCTTCTGGCTGGCCTACTACGACCTGCGCCGCCTGGCCCTTTATGATTTTGAAAACCAGCAGAGCCTGAAGCGGGAATAATCCTCCCTCAGGGTTCTAGTTGACGAAGCAGCCAGTCCCGGTTATTGATCGCCTTTTCCCCTCTTATCTTCTGGATAAGCCCTTGGTAATTTTCAGGTAATCGGCGCAGGGTGGCAGATAAAAAGTTGACAAAATTGACGTATGGCGCTTTCACTTTTGCAGAGATGTCCTTATTCCGGCGCAAAAAAACACGGAACGCGCTGAGCAGGGATTCCAGCGTATCCCACTCTCCTTGTTCGTAGTAGATCTTAGCCAGCAGCGCCTTGCTGCCCAGGTTGTAATGAATATCGCTGAACTCTACCTGCCGGAGTTGCGTAAGGGCCTCATGGTATTGCTCCTGTGCGAAATACAGCTCCGCCAGGTTGTAGTGCAGCGCATCCTCCTTTTGGGGTTCGGGAAGGTAGGCAGCGTATGCTTTAACAAATTGCTCTACCCATCCATATCGTTGGAGGTTCAGTCCCAGTTTTACCATATTTTTGTAAGTCCAGGGAGACAAAGTTTCATTTTCCAGCAATATTCTTTCCTCTATGCCTTGATTGTACAGGTTGAAGAGTTCTACCGCATAGGCCCGGTCGCCTTCGCGGATCCTGCCGATACAGAAATTGATGGCGTAATACAGCAACACCCGTGCTTCGTCCTGCCCCAGCAGGCAGTTGTATTGGCTGAAAAGCGAAACGTACCGGTTAAACAATTCGGAGGATCCGTCTTCATCTGACAACATCAGGAACAATTGAAAATATAGCTCCAGAAGAGGCTTGTCCGCCAATCCTTGCCCTTCAAGGTGCTGCTGCAAGGATTCGGCAAAGGTGAATCGATAGGATTGAGGAATTAACCGTTGCCGGTTGAGCATTTCGCAAAGGTAGCGAAGCTTCTGGAGCGCAAAAAAGTCGTCAAGAGCATCGGAAGCTCGTTGCAATGTAGAATCGTGCTGGCGCAACCTCCGGCTGATGAATTGTTGTTCCTCCAGGTCTTTTAGTTTATACCTGTGATAATACTGTTCGGACGTCAATGGATCTTTTTCCATGGCTCTATCCGCTGCCCGGACTGCCTGCCGGAAGTGCTTATCCAGTTGCAATTTCAAGAGTTCCTGAGCCTTCAGGTTTTCCAGTAGGGCCTGGTCTTTCTCCAACCTTTGCCAGGCCAGCCAGTTTTCCGCCAGCTTGAGCAGGTTGCTCATCAATTGGTTAAGGTGCTGATACTGGTAAGCAACACCGGGGAATAACCGAGTGTAAGCCACTTCCCGATCCAGGGAGTTATCAGGCAACCCATCCTGCCAGGCAGTGTGTAAATATTGAAACAAAGAGACAATTTCAGCATTGGTGTTGTGGTAAGGGCTTTGTACAAAAACTTCCAGGCTCCTCCATTGGTAGCCATCGAGTTTGGCTAAAAGTCCGATCAGTTTGCTCTTTTTCATAATTGGGGCCTGTATTTGTTCTGGTTTTCAACACCTCAGGAGGACGATGGTTTTCTAGTTTTAAATATTTTTTTGCCAATTATTTAAATGTAAAGACTTGATTATTAAATACATAATAATTTAATGCTTCTCAAATCGATGTTATAAATGCAAAAAAATGTTGTTGTAACACCATTTACTTGCCTCTACATTTGTAGTGTGAAAGAAATACAAAAATGCAATGCGAAGAAAACTTTGGATAGTACTGCTCTTTCTATGGGCTAACGCGCTCTCGGCTCAGGTCTACCCCGGAGATGCCAACCGAAGCGGCAGGGTAGATCAACAGGATATGCTTTATATCGGCTATGCTTACGGTAGCGCCGGCCCCTCCCGGATCTTTATGGGAACTGCTTTTACGGAAATGCCCATTGCCCTGGATTGGGTGGGGTCCTTCCCCGATGGCACTGGTTATGCTTATGCAGATGCCAACGGAGATGGCCAGGTCAATATTACTGATATGCTTACGGTTATTGCCAACTACGGCAGATCGCATATGGCCCCTACGAGCCCGGAATACCCGGTGGCTTCCCCGGGAATTGACCCTGTATTGCAGTTTAACCCTGAGGAGGAGGGCTCTCCACTGACCGCAGGGTCAGTACTTACCATCCCTATCACCTTGGAATACCCCGGCCTGGCCAATGCCGCTATCAACGGGCTGGCCTTTTCGATCGACTTCAACAAGAACTATATACAAAGTATATTTCTGGGTTTCACGCCCAATTGGCTGGGCGGGCCGGCTGCCTCCTTTCGGTTCCAGAATATCGACCCTCAGCAAACCAGCCAGGTTGATATTGCTACGACCCGATACGGAATTGACGGCTTCCCGGCGGAAGGCGAGGTAGGAGTGTTGTCTATCATTATCGAGGATGACCTGATCTCCTTTATGGAAGCAGATAGTGCAGAAATTCTGATTCATTTCAGCGATATCATGCTGGTTGATGAGAACCTGGCCCTCCAGCCGGTCAACAGTGATACCCTCAAACTTATCGTTTACAAACCCGGATATATACTTTCCAGCCGGGAAGAAAAAAAACAGCCATCCTTCCACTGCTTCCCCAATCCGGTACGGGGCGGACAACTGAACCTGGTTTCTCCACACAAGATGCAAGAGGCCCGGATTTACGGCTTGCTGGGGCGGGAGGTATACCGGCAGAATACTCCAGGCACCGTAAGCTGGACGATCCAACTGCCCAGCGGCTGGCCGCCCGCCTATTATCTCCTGAAGGTTTTCTCCGAAGGCGGCCGCGTCAACGAACAGCTCTTATTTATTCCATAATCATTAAATCGCCTGATCATGAGACATTCCACCCTTTTGTTTGTATTGTTGTTCAGTTTTGGCCAATTGCCTGCAACCGAATGCAGGGTTAGCGGCCGGGTACTCTTCGGCATAGATGAAGAGCCGCTTAGCGCCTACCCTGTATCTTTTGGGCTATTTTCTCTAGGTATTTTCCTCGAGGACACCACCAGCCAGGACGGCGCCTTCTCCTTTACCTTTGAAGTTGAATTTGACGGCCCAAACCCCATTTTCGGAACCCTTAGCGCGACAGACTTTTGCACGGGAGAGGTTCTGTTCGAACCCGTTATTCTTCTGGAGAGTTTTCCGGCAGTAGAAGGAGCGTCTATGGTATTATGCAGTGATATTGACCCTCCCAATCCTCCGGCCAACTGCCTGGCTTACTTCCAGTACCAACAAGCAGAGGTTGCCCCCTATATTGTACAGTTCTTTGATATTTCCAGCACAGCGGCGCCCATTGCGTCCTGGTTCTGGGAATTCGGCGACGGGGGCACCAGCACCAGCCCTGAACCCACTTACGAGTACAGCGCGCCGGGCGAGTACCAGGTCAGCCTGACCATACAAACCGACACCTGTGAAAACACGTATTCCAGCTGGGTGCACATCCTGGATTCCCTTCCCTGTGATTGCGATGGAACCAACCGCCCGGTTTGCGTAACGTTACCCAGCGGCGAAGTGCTCAGTTTCCTCAATGAGTGCTATGCACAGTGCGAAGGCTACACGCCTGCCGATTACGAGCTGTGCCCGATATACTGTAATATCGATTTTGATTACATTCAAACTGCCGTTCCCGGCCTGGTGCAGTTTATAGACAAGTCTGAGATCGTAGGCACCGAAGTCACTGGTTGGTCATGGGATTTCTGGGACGGCAATACCAGCACACAGCAGAACCCCCTTTATTACTATGGTGCAGGAGGGATGTATGATGTGTCTCTCCAAATTTCTACTACGGGGGGGTGCTCTGGCACTACTGGCCTGCAGATATTCGTCAATGGCGGTAGCGGCTCAGGCGCGGCACAAAGCTGCCAGGCGATGTTCAGCTTTGTGCAGGACGAAAGCAACCCCCTTTCCTTTGCATTTGTGGACCGGTCGGTTGCCAATGCCGATTCCTGGTTGTGGGACTTCGGCGACGGAAACACCAGTACGGAACGAAATCCCCGCCACATTTACATGGAAGCCGGAGAATACCTCGTCACGCTGTCCACCTCCAATGGCGATTGCACCAGTACCATGGGTATGGATATGCCGGTAGATTTCAATATTGTCTATGATCAGGAATGTGAAGCGCTGTTCATGCCCATTCAGATGGATGCCTCGTCCTTCACCTTCCTGAACCAGTCCTTTACTCCCGGCGCTACTTTCGAATGGGATCTGGGAGACGGCAATACGAGCACGGATACGTCGCCGCGGCATACCTATTTGAATGCCGATACCTACGAAGTATCCCTTTCCATGGCCACAGAGGAAGGGTGTACCTCCATGTTCTCCGCAACCATCGACCCGGCTGCCGGCACTTTCACCGGCCATCCCTCTTATTCTGTCGTCTCCAGCACTGATGAGCCGCCCGTAGCAGAAATGGCCGAAATCAAAGCCTACCCCAACCCGGCTCGGGAACAGCTAACCCTTGAACTTGATATCATACAGGAGGGGCAGTACGATTTTTTACTGCGCAATGCCAACGGACAGGCACTTCGGCAGTTCTCTCAGGCCATGCCAACGGGCAGGCAGCAACTGGACATCAGCCTTGCCGATATCCCCCCCGGGCTGCTATTCTTACAGGTGCGGAGTGAAAAAATGGTAAAAACCCTTCGCATGATACGACAGTAAAACAAACCGCCTTTCTCCAGCTTCCCAGGCGGGCTTTATCGAACATCCTTCGGGCGTTGAAACGCTAAAGGCCGTAAAGGACTGATCAGGGAATTTTGAATAAACGCTGACATTTCACGAATTTGGCCGCAAATAGGCCAAATTCGTGCATTTCAGAAATTCGGGGTGGCTCCATATTTAGTGGAAAGCTAATCAAAGTCAGCCTCCCATATTCGGTATTTTTAAGATCCTGCCTTATCTTCGCAGCCTAATCAAATAAGGCTGAATATGAGAAATATAACAGTAATCGGCGCCGGCACCATGGGCAACGGCATCGCCCACGTTTTTGCCATGAACGGCTATCAGGTAGCTCTTGCCGACATCTCCCGGGAAGCACTCGACAAAGGGTTGGCAACCATTGAGAAGAACCTCGCACGGATGGTGGCAAAAGAGAAGATCACCAAGGAAGATCAGGACGCCACACTCCAACGTATCCGTACTTTTACGGATACGGCTCAGGCCGTAAGGGAGGCAGAGCTGGTGGTAGAGGCCGCTACAGAAAACATCGAGCTAAAGCTCAAGATCTTTAAAGAAATGGACCAACACGCACCGGAGGGCGCCATTCTCGCGACCAACACCTCCAGCATTTCCATAACCAAAATAGCAGCGGTTACCCAACGGCCCCAAAAGGTAATAGGAATGCACTTCATGAATCCGGTGCCTGTTATGAAGCTGGTGGAGGTGATCCGTGGTTATGCCACGACGGACGAAACAACGGCCACGATCATGGAGTTATCTAAAAATCTGGGGAAAACACCGGTAGAAGTAAATGATTATCCTGGTTTTATTGCCAATCGCATCCTTATGCCCATGATCAACGAGGCAATATATGCGTTATTTGAAAGCGTCGCAGGTGTAGAAGAGATCGATACCGTTATGAAACTGGGCATGGCGCACCCCATGGGGCCGCTGCAGTTGGCAGACTTCATCGGACTGGATGTTTGCCTCTCTATTCTTCATGTGCTTTACAATGGGTTCGGCAATCCCAAATACGCGCCTTGCCCCCTGTTGGTGAATATGGTAGCTGCCGGCAAACTTGGAGTAAAATCGGGGGAGGGTTTCTATTCCTATTCCCATGGCAGCAAGGAACTTATCGTCGCCGACACTTTTAAGTAGCCGGCCCGGGAAGCGAAAATCAACACAAAAAGTTTTTTTCATTTGATTTTAAAACATTTTTGTTTTAAATTTGCTCATCTTATGTTTTTCTAAAACAAAAGGTTGAGCACATGAATTATTCTTTAGCACACTCCCGGCAATACAGGGCGCCCTATTCCCTGGACAATATTTCAGATTACATCAACCGTAATTGGTTTCGGGCCTTAACAATTGGCCTAGGCGTCTACATTTTGTTCTTTAAAGACATCAGTATACAGTTCAACCTCAATTCCGCCCCTTCCGGCCTCGCCGAACAAGTGATCATCAGCCCGGAAGGGGCGGAGGTTTACCAACCTGCCGCCCTGCCCGCGAGTTATCAGGATAACGCCCCGCGCAACGTCTCTCACCTGGCCCCTCCTGTTAAAGAAAAAAAGGGGCAAAAGGGATGGGACAGCCGTAAAGCCAATGATTTTTCCAATCTTACTTTCGTGCTCAGCCCCGACTACGCACGCCGACATAATATTCACCCGGACATTGTCCGGGAAAAGGTTGATAACTGCCGGCGATATGTGGAAGAATACGCTCCCATCGCCCTGAAGGAAATGGAGGATTACGGCATTCCTGCCAGCATTACGCTGGCGCAGGGGCTTCTGGAGTCGAATGCCGGCCACAGCCGTTTATCCCGCGAATCCAATAACCACTTTGGCATCAAGTGCCGCCGCAAGTGCCGGGGCTGCACCTGCCGCAATTATACCGACGACGATATCTACGATATGTTCCGGGTGTTCGACTCTCCCGGGGAAAGTTATCGCGAACACTCTACTTTACTGACAAGCGCCCGTTACAAACATTTGCTCCAGCTCCGGAAAACAGACTATAAAAAATGGGCCCATGGGCTCAAAAAGGCCGGATATGCAACCGATAAGCGTTATGCGGAGAAGCTGATTAAGATCATCGAATTCCTGAACCTCGGCCGCTATGACCGGATGAATTAGGTTCCATCCTTCTGATCCAGGCCACTGGGTAATGAAAAATAATGAAAAAGCCTTTCCGGATTCTGCTCGGAAGGGCTTTTTCATTATTTTTCACCACGAAATAAACACCTTTCTATGATCCAATGGCTACAGCATCTTTCTTCCGGTATTCACCGGCTTAACGAATGGATAGGCCGAGGCGTTTCCTGGCTTACCACTATTCTGGTTGTCCTGGTTTGTTTCGATGTCATTACCCGTTACCTGCTAAGCGATACCAGCGCGTGGATCATGGAGCTGGAATGGCATATTTTTGCCCTCATTTTCCTGTTGGGCGCCGGTTATGCGTTTCGTCATGACCGTCACGTACGGGTAGACTTGTTCTACGCCAATTTCTCAACCCGCGACCAGGCGTTGGTGAATCTTCTGGGCGCTATCCTTTTTCTGCTTCCATGGAGCCTACTGGTGATCTATGCTTCCTACGACTACGCTTTGATCTCCTACAAAATTGGAGAAACCTCTCCTGATCCCGGTGGGCTGCCTGCCCGCTATCTGATAAAATTCGCCATAACCGCCGGCGCCTTGCTGCTGCTATTGCAGGGCATCGCCAGCCTGATCGATTCCGCAATGATACTTGCCGGGTACAAGGAACCGGAAGCTCCGGCAGAAGAAGACATCACTAAAGAAAACCTTTAGGACACCATGGAAGTACTTGCTATAATACTATTCATCAGCATCTTTCTGCTCATTCTATACGGTTACCCCGTTGCCTTCACGCTGGGGGGGATTTCCGTCATTTATGCCTTGCTGTTCCTCGACCCGGTTGCCTTCACTGCCTTGCCACCGCGCATCATGGGGGTAGTGAGCAATTATGTGTTGTTGGCCGTCCCGCTTTTCATTTATATGGGGATCATGCTGGAAAAATCGGGCCTGGCGGAGAGCCTGTTGGAGACCATGGCCATTCTTTTCGGTAAGCTGAAAGGAGGGTTAGCCATCAGTGTTGTGATCGTCGGAGCATTACTGGCCGCCTCTACAGGTATCGTTGGCGCTACAGTAATTACTATGGGGCTGATCAGCCTGCCGACCATGCTAAAGCGGGGATATTCGCCAGAACTGGCGACCGGAACGATCGCTGCCTCTGGTACACTGGGGCAGATCATCCCCCCTTCAGTCGTGTTGGTATTGCTGGGGAGCGTACTGAACGTATCGGTCGGCAACCTTTTCGCCGCCTCTTTGCTGCCCGGCCTCTTGCTGGTGGCCGTATACATCGTTTATATTGTCTTTATAGCCACTATCCGGCCTAAGTCCGCACCCAGCATGCCGGATGAGGAGATCCGGGAATTCAAGAAAGATGGTTACATCGCAAAGGTCATACGTGCATTTGTCCTGCCCCTGTTCCTGATCGTTGCCGTGCTGGGCTCTATTTTTGCCGGCATTGCTTCTCCGACCGAAGCTGCGGCTGTGGGCGCCCTGGGGGCTACCATACTAACGATTATTCAGGGAAAATTCAGCCTGGAAGTGCTCAAAGTAGTCGGCCGGGAGACCACCCACCTGACCAGCATGGTCTTCATTATCTTATTAGGAGCTACTACCTTTTCCTTCGTATTCCGGGAAATGAATGGTGATGGCTATCTGGTCAACCTCATTGAACAGGCCAACCTCTCTGCCCCGGCCTTCCTTGCTCTGGTAATGGTAGTGGTTTTCATCGCCGGTTTTTTCATCGATTTCATCGAGATCATCTTCATCATCGTGCCGGTGGTCGCCCCCATATTTGTCCAATTTGGCATCGACCTGGTATGGATAGGGGTCTTGCTGGGCTTGAATTTGCAGACCTCATTTTTGTCGCCGCCATTCGGTTTCTCCCTTTTCTACCTTAAAGGGGTAGCTCCGCCGGAGGTAACGACCGGGCACTTGTACCGGGGCATTGTGCCCTTTGTACTCATCCAGGTGTTATTCCTGGTGGTAGTTATTCTGTTCCCTGAGGTGGTATACGTTTTCATCGATCGCTAATAATACCAATGCTGAATAAACGGGCCAGAAGATTGATGGGGTCACTTTCGCTTCAACAACACCCGGCGCGTCAGCACGGCTTCACCAGCTTGCAGGCGCAGGATATACAGCCCCTCAGAAAGGCCCTCCAATGAAAGGACAGGGGGCATCCCGTTGGTATTCGTGATCGTTCCACTGCTTAGTACCTGTCCCGCAAGGTTGCATAACATATAATCCGGGGCCGTTCCGGGCTCAAGGCCACTGAGATGCAAATCACCCGTAGTCGGGTTTGGGAAGGCATGGACAGCATTCAACACCTGGCCGTCGGTAGATAAGATGGCGGCACACCCCGCCAGTTGCTGTTTGAATTCTTCATAACTCTGCTGCGAGATATCCGGTGCAATATTTCCCTGAACCTTTTCGTCAATAACAGGAAGCCAAAAGCGCCCGCATCCGTTGAGATCATAAGGGCCCTCTTCCCAGTTGCTCTTATAAATAGCGACGATGTAAAACGCCCCCTCCTGAAAGGGATTGAGCCATTCGTTGCAGTTCAGCCCATCCTGGCCGAGGATGGTAAGTTCGTTCTCCGGCAGGGTATTTTGCAGGTTATCCACAACCTGAACATCCATATAGTAACCATATCTGCTAACCACTTTCACCTGGGCAATATAGAATGTATTGGACCCGCCATTGGCGTTGTACCAACTGGTTGTGGGGCAGAAATAATCAGAAATATAAATGCAGGAGCATGCCTGGCTGCTGTATAGAACCAATGCGAAAAGGAGAGAAAGAAAAATTGTTTTCATCTTTTTTTTCTTTCATGACGCAGGAAGAACGGGATCCGTTGGGCAATTTTCCTGCTATTTTCCCCGCGTGATAATTTTGCCGCTGAATCTATCCCAGGTCCAACTCCCCACTTTCCTGGATCTTATCGTAGAATTCTTTTTCAGTGATCAGGGAGTAATTTGCCGATTTTTTGCGGAAACTGTCATACGACTCGTAGACCTTTCGGCTAAAGGGGTCATTGGATATTATTTCGGCAATCACCTCATTGGTGTACTGCCGAAGTTGGCTGATCACTTCTCTTGGGAACCTGCGGATAGTAACTCCCTTTTCCAGCAGGGTGGTCAGGGCTTCGGCATTTTTAGCTTCCATCTGAGAAAGTGTCCAAATGTTGCTCCAGGCCGCCGCCGCTTGCAGGATGGCCTGCAGGTCAGCCGGTAATTTGTCATACTGCTCTTTATTGACGAAATATTCCAGCATAGTGCCTGTTTCGTGCCAGCCAGGAGTATAGTAATATTTGGCAATGTCGTGAAAGCCCATCAAGGTATCATGATAGGGGCCCAGCCATTCGGTGGCGTCGATAACACCGCGTTCCAGTCCGGTATAGATCTCCCCGCCGGCAAGGAGTACAGGCGCGCCGCCGGCCTTTTCCAATACCTTTCCTCCCAGCCCGGGTATGCGCATTTTTAGCCCCTTGAGGTCCTCAATGCTCTTGATCTCTCGATTGAACCAGCCTCCCATCTGTACGCCGGTATTGCCACCCGCCATTGGGACTAGGTTAAAATCGCGGTAGAGTTCCTCCCAAAGCTGGATGCCACCGCCCCCTATGACCCAGGCGTTCAGCTGCTGAGCGTTCATACCAAAGGGCACAGAGGCAAAAAACTGGGCAGCAGGCGACTTGCCAGCCCAGTAATAGGCGGCACCGCTACCGATCTCTGCTCCGCCCGTGCGTACAGTATCGAAGGCCTCCAGGGCGGGCACCAGTTCATTTCCTCCATATACGCGGATACGGATACGGCCTCCCGACATCTTTTCCACCAGTTCGGCATATTTGTTACAGGCCTCTCCCAGGATCGGAAAATTAGGCGGCCAGGTGGTAACCATCTTCCAGCGGTATTGCTTGGCCGTTAATACGTTGGGGGCGCCGGCTGAATCTTCCTGGGCATGGTTCCTGCCACCAAAGGCACGGATCAGAAAGGGAAGGGACACCGTACCCAGTGCTATGCCTTTAAAAAAGCTTTTTCTGGAGATCTTCATAGTAAGCGGATTATTCTTTTTCTGCTGTTTCGAGGGAGATAGGTTGAAAATTATAAGTTTTCAGATCAAAAGCAAAATACAGATTTATATAGAAAAGTAGAGGCGCCAGGCCGGCAAAAAACACGAAGGCCGAAGTTCAGGAAAGAAGCGCGTGATGGAAATGCTTGTGAAAATAAATTTTTTGTTTTAATTTTCGGAAAAATAAACAAAAAATGGAATACTCTGAGCCAGGTGCGAATTATATAAAGGGTAGGGGAGCGCAGATCAATCCAGCTAACCGTTTCAACCACTACGTTCACGACCCTGAGCCGCAGGAACGGGCGCCCCGGACACAATACATCGAGGTCTTTCCGAAGACCATGCTCAACAGGGTCACCAGCCCGGACATTGGTATGGGCTGGTCGATGAACCCCTACCAGGGTTGCGAACATGGCTGCATTTACTGCTATGCACGCAATACCCACAACTACTGGGGCTACAGCGCCGGACTGGATTTTGAGCAGAAAATACTGGTAAAGAAAGATGCACCCAGAATCCTGGAAGAAGAATTGCGAAAAAAGTCGTGGAAACCGGAGCCCATCATGCTGGCAGGCAATACGGATTGTTATCAGCCTGTTGAAAAGGAGCTGGAGGTTACCCGTAGAATTCTGGAAATACTCTGGAAATATCGCCATCCGGTAGGCATCATCACAAAAAACAGCCTCATTCTGCGCGACCTGGATATCCTTCGGCAAATGTCCGAACACCGCCTGGTACGTACGTCCATCTCCCTGACCACGCTTGATGAGGGGCTTCGGCGTACATTAGAACCCCGAACCGCTTCTGTGC
Source organism: Lewinellaceae bacterium (assembly GCA_020636405.1). Taxonomy (GTDB): domain Bacteria; phylum Bacteroidota; class Bacteroidia; order Chitinophagales; family Saprospiraceae; genus JACJXW01. The sequence goes on from JACJXW010000004.1 coordinate 3,866,369, forward strand.
ACAACCGGCTGAAAACGATCCAAACCCTGGCAGAGAATGGCATCCCGGTCAATGTTATGCTGGCTCCCATCATTCCGGGATTGAACGACCATGAGATCTTGTCCATGGCTGAAACGGTAAGCCGCCTTGGAGCACTTTCCATCGGTTACACTATGGTCCGGCTTAACGGTGATGTGGCGGAGATCTTTGAAGACTGGATCCGTAAAAATATGCCGGATCGGGCAGAACGCGTGCTGAACCGCATCCGGGATTGCCACGGCGGCGAATTGAAAGACAACCGCTTTGGAACGCGCATGAGAGGGGAAGGCAAAATAGCGGAAATCGTAGCTCAACAGTTCAGGCTGGCCAAACAACAATATTTTAAGGATAAGGAAAAACCGGAATACAACCTGGAGCTTTTTGAGCAATTTCGCAACCCTCAGCTTAGTTTGTTCCAGCCAGGCTAGTGAATGGAGTCTAATGGTTTCGGAGAAACATAATTCCGAACAGTTTTCAGTCAGCCTTCCTATTTCGTATATTGGCATTTTAGAATATGCGGATTAATACGAAATGGATAAACAACTGCTGCAAGACGCCCGGAACCACGTTTACAATTACCTTGCTGAGAATCTGCCACCACAGTATGTTTTTCATGACTATGACCATGCCGAAGAGGTTGCAGAGATCAGCCATCTACTGGCTAAAAAGGCTGCCCTGGAGGAGGAAGAAGCTTTACAGTTGCGACTGGCGGCCTGGTTCCACGATGTCGGCTACAGCGGGGGAGAGGAGGGGCATGAAGAACGAAGTGCTGCCCTTGCACGCCAATTCCTTTCTGAAAAGGGGATAGAAGAACGGCACATTCAACAGATTGAACAGCTGATACGAAGCACCCACCATGAGAATGTACCCGCTACTCTACTGGAAAAAATACTGCATGATGCCAACTATTCCTTTTTGGGTAGAAAACGTTTTGAGAGGAGGGGGCAATTGCTGAGGCTGGAGGAAGAACAACTGGCTGGAGAAAAGTACACCATCCTGGAGTGGAACCGCAAACTTCTGGACATGCAGATATCGACTAAATTCCATACTATCTGGGCACAGGAGACATTTTCCAGGCGTAAAAACAAAAATATTGCCAGTCACAAAGAGAATTTGGCAAAAGCAAGAAAGGCCACGATCCGAAAGCAAACGGGCAAGGACTTTGGCCGGGGGGTAGACACCATCTACCGGGTGACCCTCCGCAATCACATCAACCTGAGCTCCATCGCTGATGGGAAGGCCAATATGATCATCAGCATAAATACGCTCGTCCTTTCTATCCTCATTACTGCTGCCAGTGCCGGAATCTCACTTTCCCAACTGACTATTGGCGAAAACCTGAAGTTTGTCGTTCCCGTTTTCATGTTGATGCTCACTTCGCTAACGGCCATAACTTTTGCCGTTTTTTCTGCTATGCCAAAAGTATCCGGGCAGGATTTCACTGAAGAGGACGTTCGCCAGCATCGGGTGAGCCTGCTGTATTTCGGCAATTTCCTCAAAATCCCCAAAGACGATTTTGTCCACTATCTTCAGGGGCTGAAGGAGGACCAGGCTATTCTTTATGACGACCTTTCCCGGGACCTGTACAACCTTGGGCAGGTTCTCCAAAAAAAATACCAGTTGCTCACTTACGCTTATCGTGTATTTGTCGGTGGGCTGGCACTTAGTTTTATTGCTTTTCTGGCGACCTTTCTGCTTCTTTGAGCAGGTAAAAAACGGATTTAAAATAATTCCGGTAGTTGCCCCAACGTTCTGTGCTGCCGTATCGTCTTATAAGCGAAAGGCGTAAAACGGAGACGATGGCCAATGATAGAGCAAGGTTGACACCTATTTCTGTGGTGGTAGAACGCAAAAAAGAAACATCCGAGCTTCCCGATGTCATCGAGGCCTGTAAATCAGGGGAGCGGCAGGCCCAGCAGCAACTGTACCAGCAGTTCTATAATTCTCTTTTTGCCATTTGCCTGCGTTACGCTACAGACCAGGATCAGGCTAAAAGCCTGGTCAACCAGGCTTTCCTGAAAGCTTTCCAATCTTTGCACCAATGCCAGGACTTCAAGGCTTTTCCCGCCTGGATCAACCGGATAGCAGTCAATACCTGTATCGATCATGTGCGGAAGGCCAAAAAACGCCGCACGGCCTCCCTCGACGAGGCTACGGAAGTGGCCATCCCCTCTTCTGTCCTGGACAAAATCGCAGCGGAAGACCTCCTTGGGCTGTTGCAAAAACTGCCCCCCATGACCCGGGCAGTATTCTCTCTCTATGTGATCGAAGGGTTTAAACACGGAGAGATAGCTCAACAACTAGGCATGAGCGAAGGGACTTCAAGGTGGCACCTTTCTGCCGCCAAGCAGGAATTGAAACGATTACTACAAAACTATCAACGGTAGTGAAATGAGTCATCACGATAAATTTTGGGAAAAATTCGGGCAAAAGATCCGCCAGCATCAGCCGGAGGCCTACACGGGAGGAGATTGGGCGTCGATGGAACGGCTCCTGGATAAGGCTAACCCCCCTTCCCGAAAAAAGGGTTGGAGGCTCCTGGCCCTGATCCTGCTGGCCCTCCTTGGAGGCTACCTGGCAGGGGCTTACTATGGTATCCCTACAGTGCCTGAAGAGCTCGGTTCTTTCCCGATACCCGTTTCCGGCATTGCTCAAAACCGGAGCCTTCAAATGGAGGTAGAAGTAGCGACTACCACCAGGCCTCAAAACCAGCTTTCTTTTACAAAGTCAAAAAATGAAACCCCTACTGGCCCTACCGTTCCATCCCGGATAAATAAAATTCCTAATCTCTCCAACCAAAACCTGGTTACTGACTCCTCCATGCCTTTTTCTGTCGACAATTCAATTTCACCCGACACCCCAGGCGAAGGCCATTATCAACCAGAAGAAGTACTGAGCCTAATCAACGCAAAGAATGCGGAAAGCGGAGCCGTCTCAACCCTATCTCTGCGGGAACCGATGGATGCCCTTTCCGTGCTTCCTGCTGAACAACTGAAATTATTATCTCCGCCTTTCCCCAATAGTGCCGCCGAATATTCTGCGCCCGCTGCACAAAAGCAGGGACGAGCCTATGGTGGGCTACTATTGGGCAGTAACCTCTCTGCTCCGAACCATATGGATGGCAGCAATTCGCTCTATCCTTTTGGTGGGGCATTTGCCGGCCTCCAGCTCGGCTCCCGATGGGCCATTCAGGCTGAAGCCCACATCAAATATGCGGACAACCTGACGGTAGCTTATGAACGGACGGAAATGCTCGAATCCAATAATGGATATTTGTTTGATCAGGTCTCCAAGCGAATGGAGGAAAGGAGTTTCCTTGCTATCGAGGCGCCCTTGCTCGCTCAGTACCGGTTGAGCCCTAATTGGAGCCTATTAGCAGGCGCCAGGCCAGCCCTCATTATTAACGACCCTTCTATCAGCCTACCCCTGGGGATGGAGCAAGCAGATATAATTAGCTCAGCCAATCAGGGCCAGGGCAGGTCCAGCGCCAACGGCAAGCCAGCACTCCGCCAATTTGACATCGGCGTATCTCTTGCTCTGGAATGGACTTTAAACAGGCGTTGGGCCCTAAATGCCTGTTTCACACGTGGCCTGACAGACCTTAGCCCAAACCGGTCCTTTCAGGTGGAAGAAAAACATTTCAACACAGATCTTCAACTTTCAATACGCCGGAGGTTTTAATTTTCTCATTTTTTTCTCCTCTCTTGTAACAATTCCTTTCCTAAGGCGTATACCCCGACAGTATCATTATGATTGTTTGCCATTCGAGGCTGGATGCAATGATCATTCTTTCTAATACCCCCTTTGGTTTTGAAAAATACTGCTCTGCCTTCGCGCGGATAAGAACATATAACAGAAGCAGTAGCTCCCATAATTGCGGATAAGAAGACCTATGGTAAAATCAAAGCAAATGCAAAACACCGCTAAATCCCCTGACAACAAACACTTTCTAGAGACGAAGAAAAACTGGTTGGGTAAATTAAATTCCATTATTTCCGGACAATTGCACGATCCGAACCTCACTATCCCTAAAATCGCAGAAGAACTCTACATGAGTGAGCGGCAATTTTACCGCCGCGTAAAAAGAGAGACGGGGTATACGCCTAATCAGTATTTGCAGGTAGCACGGCTGGCAAAAGCAAAGGAATTGCTGCGGGCGGAAAAAGGTATAACCATTAAAGAAGCTGCCATGTCTGTCGGCTATTCCCGGCCGGATTACTTCTCAAAATTGTTCGAGTCCTATTTTGGTATTCGCCCGGTGGCCTTTCTACGCAATTGTCACTAAAATATCCAGTGTCGATGAAAAATGGCAGAATAACCGGCAACAATGGCAGAATAGTGAAGGACAAAGTGTTTACTTTTGTCAAAAGATCAAAAAGATCTCCATCCCCCGCTTTCTTGTCGCAAAATTTAAAGAAAGGCAAAAAACACATACCACTAATTGAAATTTTTCTCAGGGTTACTTCCTGTATGGGAGTATATTCCCCCTGGCTAAATGGGCCTTTTGCCGATTGAATCCGGCAACTGGCCTTAGGGTTTTTAAGACGAACCCTTCTTTAGCTAATCAACTGATTCAAGTATTGCTAACATTTTATAATCTTAAAATTTTAATTCGGACATGAAAAAGGTTTATTTACTGATCACAGCACTGCTCTTCGTTATAGGAACGGCCATGGCCCAAACGGAGAACAAATCGAGCGTAACGGTCTCAAGCGGTAGTGATGACAACACAATCACTGTTAAGCAGGACCAGGACGACGATGAACTGAACGTATCCAAGGTCAATGTACTCGACGACTCTGATGAAAACACCATCAACGTAAACCAGGATGGTGAAAACCAAAAGAGTGAAGTTAATGTAGTCAACGGTAGCCTTGGAAACGAAGTTGATGTCAACCAGGAGGACGAGGACAACCGTTCCAAAGTCAACATCAGCGATAGCTGGTTAAACGATGTTGATGTTAATCAGGAGAGCGAGGACAACGAATCGGTTGTCAACATCCTTGACTTCTCTGATGAGAACACTGTAAACGTTTACCAGGCTGGCGACGGCGGCCACGAATCTGAAGTGAACATTGTTAACGGTAGCTTCTTTAACGAAGTTTACGTTGAGCAGCAGGGCGAAGACCAGGAGTCTGATGTTACCATCGAAGGCAACAGCTGGAGCAACTACGTTAATGTTTACCAGGAAGGCGAAGAAAATGAGTCTTCTGTAAATATCTTCGGCGGCGACAGCGATAACAACACCGTACTGATCGAACAAGACGGCGAAGACAACGATTCTGACGTTACTATTGCCGACTTTAGCGTGGGTAACTTCGTAGATGTAGCTCAGGAAGGCGACGACAACGACTCCGACGTGAACATTTTTAGTGAGTCTGACGACAACTTTAACTTCGTCAGCCAGGATGGTGACAACCTCGATTCGGAAATTGGTATCGGTGGCAACTCTGACGGCAACTGGTCAGATGTTGATCAGAAAGGCGCCAACCACGAGTCCACTATTGGCATCTACAACGATAGCAACGACAACACCATCGGTGTAACTCAAAGAGGTGACTACAGCACCAGCGATGTCATGATCTTTGATGGATCCAGCGACAATAACGTTGACGTTTCTCAGAAGTAAGAAACAGGCACGATACTTGTAAATAAAGTAAAGAGAAAGAACTGGCTTACGGCTGCTCTTTCTCTTTACTGATTTTAATCTTTTAATACCGAATCCATGAAAAATGCGCCTCGTTTTCTTTTGTTATCCCTGTTCTTCGCCCTTTCCTTTGGGCTGAACGCCCAGGTAAACGGGAATATTGAAGATGAATTGATTGACGCACTGCGGGTAGTACCCAACCTGGACGGCAATATCAGCCAGGTGGTTCTGGATCAGGCGACCTCCAATGTAGTAGACATCGAACTGTACAACCGTCAATTGGCCGATGTGAAACAAAGCGGAAGCTACAATGAAGTCTATCTCACCATGGATGGCGACCTGAACGGAGCAGCTGTTCGCCAGAAAGGCCACCACAATGTTACGGACATCGTTCTCGATGGAGAGGAAACAACCATCGGCGTAATTCAGGATGGAAATAATAATTACCTGCAGTTGGATTACCGTAATACAGATGACATCAACGCCCGATTCATCCAAAACGGTTATAATATTTCCGTAACCCACAAAGCGGAGGATATACAAGGGCTGGATTATACCATTGAGTTTACCGGAAGTGACATGAACATCCAGGTAGAGGACCTGAACCAGTATATCCAGAGATAAATATCGATCGAAGTTATGAAAAGTTTTTTCTCGGCCATGATGCTATTATTGCTTGGAGGATCTTTCTTGTTCGGACAAGGCATGGGAAAAAAAGCGGCTGTGGATGGACAGATCCTTTACGAGATCAATGGGGATCAGCTAAACATAAAAGCCCAATGTGAAAACCATTTGGATAAGGGCCTGGAGATTACCTACAAATTGAAGATCGCTCAGTCCGACGAGCGCAACAACTCCGTTTCCAACAGCCAGGGCGGCAAAAAGGAGCTTGCCCCTATGGAGTCCAAAAACCTTTCTTCTTCCTCTCTTTCCTGGCGCGAGGGCGCCCGCATCAAGGCCACCCTGGAGATATACCACAAGAAAAAACTCCTGGATTCGGATACGCTTGAACTCCCAGCGGAGGAATAAACTGCCCATTCCCTTTCCCGTTTTAAACATTTTTTCAGACGGAGGAAACATTCTTCCCCCAGTTCCCGTACAACAACTCAAACGTGCTTTTGAAGAGCGCCCCAAAAGCAGATGGCTGGCTGGCTGATTCTTTTGCACAAAACCAGGGTGTTACACTTTGAAGAAAGCTACATACTACATTACACACCCTATTTACTTCAGGAGGCATTCTTGTGACTGCTATCAGTTAAAATCGCTTTCGAGGCGGGTTCGTTTCCTGTTGGGAGACAAGCCCTGAAGAAGATGTTGCCTGAACAACAAGCTCCCTTTTAAAAAAGGTTTCTTTATCCCGAAATGGAATAGTTATGGACAGGCTGTTTTTTGTATTGGCAATGGTAATTCTAAGCGCCGGCTCCCTGGCAGGACAGGGCCTGGAGGAAGAAGCCGCTCTGCAGGGTGAATTGACTTATGTATTGGAAGGAAATGAATTGGTACTCACTGCACAGGCACAGAACACTACTGCGAACGAATTGATCATCAACTACGATTTCATTCTTTCCGGTACCGACAACAACAACAATGCCGTATCCAACAATCAGGATGGACAGGCGAAAATAGGCCCTGAAGAGAATAAAACACTCGTTTCAGTAAGAATAGCTCTGGAAGGGCTGAAAGAATTCGAGGCGGTCTTGTTGCTTTACTACGAGGACATCCTCATGGATGCAGACACCTTGGCTTATTCCGCTGAAAAACAGCAACAAGAACCCGAAGAGCAGTTCGAAGAAGATATTTCACAGGAAGTAGACTACGAAGGACAGGAATCCGGTTTCGAACTCGGAGGCTTTGTCATTGACAATACGCGCACCCGGGCAGGGCGAGAACTTTATGACCTCTTCTACTCCAAATGGGAGGCGCCTGCCGGAGCCGGTGATTTTTTCATCAAACTTGAGGAGTTCCCGGGCAGAGGGCGGATCACCCGCCTTGTCGCCTGGCTGGATGACGACAAAATTGTAGAGGCTAACCTACAGCCGAATTACGATTATCTCGAGGGGCTTGCCGATTATCTCAACTCTCGTTTCAGCAGCATCCTAAGACAACGAGCTGAAGCAGGAGAGAACCTTAATGACGAATTACAAGGCATTTACTAACAATTATAATTCCTTAAACCATGAACTTCAAATCCAAACTCTTTGCTCTTTTTCTACTCACCTCTCCTGTTTTTATCTACGGACAGGATTTTACCTACACGCCGCTGAACCCGGCTTTTGGGGGCAATTACCTGAATTACAGCTGGCTGCTGAACTCTGCCAACGCCCAAAACACATTGACGGATCCCAACCAGGGAAGTAACGGCAGGAATTCTCTTGACCGCTTTACCGAATCGCTCAATAACCAGCTGCTGAACCAGCTATCCCGTAACCTGCTCCAAACGGAAAGCATTTTCGGGGAGAATGGCATCCAAACCGGCACCTATGAATTTGGAGACCTGCTGGTGGATGTGGTGCCCGGCCTGGAGGGCTTGGTAATTACCATTAGCGACCTGTCTACTGGGAACCAGACACAGATCACGGTCCCGTATTTCTAACTGAAACATCTGTATTATCCATAAGAATTAGAGTTTGGATGGCTTGGCTACCTGCGCTACGGTAGCAATGCTATCCTATAGCCACGGGTAGTCGAGCTTTTTTCCAAATTCTGAATTTCCCAAACTCCTTATCATGAAAAAGCATCTATGGATAACCGTCCTTGCCTTCTCCTGGATATTATCTGGTTGCGGTGCTTACCTCAATCAGCCGATGAAGACCACCAGGGCCCGGTTGGGGGAAGAGACGCCTTTTAACTTTCATTTACGCAACCTACCCAAGCCGGAAGAACCTATTATTGTGGCGGTTTATAAACTGAGAGACCAAACCGGGCAGTATAAGCCTTCCGAGATCGGAACCAGCTGGTCGACGGCTGTCACCCAGGGGGCAACCAATATACTGATCAAATCATTGATGGATTCCGGTTGGTTCACCGTCATTGAACGAGAGAATGTTGGCAACCTGCTCAATGAACGGAAGATCATTCGTTCTACGAGGTTGGAGTTCAACAAAGACAACCAAAGCCAGGCTTTGATCTCCCCATTGTTGTTTGCCGGTATGATCATCGAAGGAGGCATTGTTTCCTACGAGTCCAATATCATGACCGGAGGCATCGGGGTTCGCTATTTTGGCGCCGGTGGATCCGGCAAATACCGCCAGGACCGGGTGACGGTCTACTTGCGTGCCATTGCTACCAAATCCGGCCGTGTCCTTAAGAATGTATACACTTCCAAGACGCTGCTTTCTCAGGCAGTGGATGGCGGGCTCTTCCGGTTTGTTAAGTTCAGCCGACTGCTGGAAGTGGAAACCGGTTTCACCTACAATGAACCTGCCGATATGGCAGTAACCGAAGCCATCGAAAAAGCGGTATACAGCCTCATTCTGGAAGGGGCCAAGGAAGGGTTGTGGCGGGCCGACGCCTCTCAGCAAGGCCTCATGAACGGCGCCCTCGCCGCCTACGATCAGGAAAAAGAGGAAATGGACGAGATAGACCTCGTAGGCCGGCACCTGTCTAAATACGAACATTATTCATCCTTCTCCCTGAGCGGTACCAGCTTACTTTATCAGGGAGATTATCCCAATCCCATGTTCCGGCCGGGAATAGAGGCGGGTATTACCGCCGTTTTCTCACCATCCTTTGCATTCCACCTGGGTTTTGGAAAGAGTAGCCTGGCTACCGAACAGGTATTTGACCGTAAAGTCACCTACTTTGACGGCTCTGTCCGGTTGCGGCTTTTGCCTTCTGACAGGCTCTCTCCTTTCTTCTTCGCCGGAGGGGGGCTTATGATGCCGGACGGTATATCCCTTGGCAACGCTGCTTCCAGTACCCTTCTGAAACTCAATGCAGGACTAGGGCTGGAATATTTTATAACCGATTATCTGGGGCTCGAATTGGCGTTAGACAACAACTATTTGATGAGCGACGGGCTCGATGGAGTAGTCAATGGAAAATACAACGACTTCTTCTATCGCTCCCGTTTGGGTATCAAATACTACCTGAGCCGCAACAAAAAGTAATGATCCCATGAAAAAAATATCGATTGTATTAGCCGCGCTGATCCTCCTGGGAAGCTGCCGGGAAGACACCATAGAGATCAGAACCTACGGGCGGTTGACCGGAGAGGTCCTGGATGCAGAATCCCTCCTTCCGATCGCTGGCGCAAGTGTGACCACCAACCCGGAATCCGATTTGGACATTACCAATGAACTCGGCGAATTTCTTATCGATTCCCTGCTCGAAGGATCTTATAGCATCCGGGCCCGGTCCACCGGGTATGATGACGGTATTATCAGCGTGCAGGTAGAAGGAGACCGGATTACTTCCGTTACCTTATTGTTGTCGAGAGGGAACCAAGAAAACAACCCGCCCAGCTTGCCTACTGTCCTGGCGCCCGACAATGGCGCCCAGAACATCGTTCCTAACCTTACGCTGGCCTGGGCCGCTTCAGATGTCGATGGAGACTCGTTATCCTATGACGTTTATTTGTTTCCTTCCGATACGAGTTCAGCTATTCCGCTTGCCCTGGGCTCCAGAGATACCTTTCTGGAACTCAGCAACCTCGGGTTTAACCGCAGGTACTATTGGCAGGTAGCCGTCAATGATGGCGTAAATGCTCCTGTATATGGTGAAGTATGGAGCTTCTCCGTTCAGGAATATCCCATTGATGAATACCGTTTTGCATTTGTAAGGCCTGTTAACGGCAATTTGACTCTGTTTGGGGGCAAAGCGCCCGATGGTGCCACGGTCGAGGAGCTTTCTTTCCAGCTAACCGACGGCTCGCGTTCTTACTGGCGGCCGAGACTCCGCCCACTCCTGCGCAATGAAATGGCAGCATTGCACCTGGTGGGCGCCGAAACGCACATTTCTATTATGAATAGGGATGGGTCAAACCCTCAACGGGTAACTACCAATGTGCCGATACGGTCAAAAGACGAAAACCTGGCTTCCTATTGCTGGTCACCTACCGGCGACCAGCTGATGTACATGAATTTCGGCCGCTTGTACCGGATCAACAAAGACGGAAGCGGACTCACCCTGGTCGCCGAGGCTGATGACGGTTTTCTCTTTACGGGTGTGGACTGGACTGCTCTCAACGGGAATACCATTGTTGCAACGGCTGAGCGCCCGGAAAACTTTCAAAGCAGGTTGTATTTGTTCCAAATGGATTCGCTGCCTTCTCCAAGGTTAGAAACAGTGCTCAATGGACAAATCAGGCACCCTGTTTTTTCTCCCAGCGGAAAAATGATCGCTTTTTCTTTTAATTCTGCGAGTGATTTTTCAGCGAACGGTATGCCGCTGAACACCCAGATCCTGGTCTATAATACAGAAAACGGTTCTCTGATCAATTTGTCGTTCGGCAAAGAACCCGGCACCAATGATGTTTTCCCCCGATTCACCAACGGAGGCTCCAAGATATTATTCGTCAATAAGCCCTCCGATAACATTGGGCCATCCAAGGTCATGCTGCTGGATGTTCAAACGACTCAAAATCAAACCAGAACCCTGCTCTTTGATAACGCCGATATGCCGGACTGGAACTGATCCCCGCTGGCATCCACTTATTCCCGTTCCTTAATTACAAGAGGCTCCCTTTCAAAATGGAAGGGAGCCTCTTGTGCATAGGCGAGTTGCAACCTGAGGATTATTGTTTAATGAACCTCAGGCTCTCCTGTCTGTCATTCAAGCGAATATGGATCAGATACAAACCCGGAAGTAACCCTTTTGTATCCAGTTCTATCTGGTTGGCGCCATTCTGCAGTACAACCTGTTGCCTGAACAACGCCCTGCCTGAATGGTCCAAAAGGCGAAGCCCTCCTTCTTGCTCTTCACCCTCATAGGCGATACGAACTGTCAATAGGCCGTCTACGGGCACCGGCCATGCCGCTATTTGTAAGGAGCCGGCAGTGGCCTCCGTAGGGATAACCCCACCACGTAATGCCTGCCCGGGCCCTTGCTGCCGGTTGACCGTGACAAAGTTGGACGACAAACTGTAGCAATCTGTGCTCAGGCTGTCCAGTATCGAAATCGTATCTCCTTCCATGAAAGTAAGGGCGCCGGTGTATGCCAGCCCCCAAACCCGGCAGGTACCTGCCCCGGAATTTTCAAAGTTGAACCGCCCGCTATTCAAGATAGCCTCCACTACATCACTGGTATCGGTGATGATGTAAACGTAGAGGCTGTTGCTGACACCTGTGCTGTCAAAATCGACCCAATCGTTCAACCCATCTCCAACCGTTACATTCACCTGGGTATCCCCACTTTCCGTACTGACCATTCCACCATTGGGGACATCGATGTTAACCGTCACGAAATTATCGGAAAGGGCATGGCAACCATCGGTGAGGCTTACCCAAAAAATGGAATCTCCCATTGAGGCCGTAAATGTCCCGGAGTAGGCAAGCCCCCAGACGTAATATATCCCGCTCTCCAGTCCATCAAAGTTGAACAGGTTGGTTTCGTTGAAACCAATGAGCACATTGCTGGTATCCGACAGGACATACCCATAGAACTCACTAAATGCTCCGTAATTTTCAAAGCTGATTACATCCGGAACGCCATCGCCCGGGCAGGTATAGGCCACAGATTCTTCATTGGTGGTTCGGATGATGCCGGCCTCCGTCTCCTCCTGGCTGACGGTAATGAAGTTGTCAGTGAGGTCATAACATTCATCCGTAAGTATAGCCTGAGGGAGCGTATCCCCGGCCATTGCGGTTATTTCTCCGGTATAAGCCATACCCCATATCCGGATGAGGCCCAGGCCGGCGCCGTTGAAACCCGAAAGGTCAGTGTTGGGCGCGTACAAGATCACATCGTTGGTGTCGGTAACAATATAGGCGAACAGGCTGTTGACGACATCCATGCTGTCAAAACGTATGGCATCTGCGAGGTTACTGCCTGTGCAGGCCGTTATCTGCCCAGAGCCATCAACAGTGCTGAGCGTACCTCCGTCAGGGATGTCACGGTAAATGGTGATAAAGTTGGAAGAAAGCGTATGGCAACCGGTAGCCAGCGTACCTGATAACGCGGTATCTCCAACCACCGCAATCAAGCTGTCGCTATAGGCAAGGCCCCAGACCCGGGAAACTCCGATGCTGTCGTCCTCAAAATCTTCGAAATCCGTAGTGAGAATGGAAAGAATAACGTTGTTGGTATCCGTAACCAGATAAGTGAAGAATTCCCCCAAAATACCGAAGCTGTCAAAACGAACCGTATCTGCAAGGCCATCACCCGGGCAAAGGTATACCTTATTGGCTCCATCTTCCGTACTGACCATTCCTCCGTTGACTTCTTCCTTGATTACCGAAACAAAGTCATCCGACAGGTCGAAACAGGCATCCGAAAGAGCAGTAGCAGAAGCAGTGTCTCCCGGCATGGCCGTAATATTGCCGGTATAAGCGAGCCCCCAAACGTAACACACGCCGCCGCCGGTACCTTCGAAATCAATGCCGTCAGTAGTGTTGATGCTCAAAATAACAGCGTTGGTATCCGTCACTATATAAGCGTAAGCGCTGTTGCTGGCCGCCAGGCTATCAAACCGTATCAGGTCCGCCATACCGTCCCCGGTACAGGTATTTACAGTAGTTTCTCCGGATTCTGTGAGGATGGAGCCACCGTTGGGGATCTCCCGGTAGACCGTGACGAAGTTCATGGAAAGGCTGTAGCAGTCATCGCTCAATTCGGCTGTAGCGGCAGTATCTCCAACCATGACAGTAAGGTTGCCAGTGTAGGCAATACCCCATACCCTGGATACACCTATGCCATCGTCTTCAAAGTCAGCTTGCCCGCCGGAAGCTATCTCAATTACAACGTTGTTGGTATCCGTAACGATGTAAGCATAACCCGAACCGTTGCCGCCGTTATTGTCGAAGGATACAATATCCGCCACACCATCACCTGGGCAGGTAAAGGCATTGGTTGCCCCTCCGGCAGTCGTCACGGTTCCTCCTTCCGGTTGTTGATGAATGACGGTTATGTAATTATCGGAAAGCGCATAACAACCTATAGCCAGGGGCGTAGAAGAGGCAGTGTCTCCAACCATTGCCAAAAGGCTGTCGGTATAAGCCAGGCCCCAAACCCGCGATATTCCGGGAGCAGCTCCTTCGAAGTCGGCAAAGTCGGAAGCAGGTAAAGACAGGACTACATTATTGGTATCTGTAATGATGTAAGCATACTGGCCGGCGCCTACACCGGAGCTGTCAAAACGTATGGTATCGGGAATTCCATTTCCAGGGCAAAGGAATACTTGCGTTTCTCCGCTTTCCGTCATCACCATTCCTCCGTCAACTGATTCACGAACCACGACAATAAAGTTGTCTGAAAGTGCAAAACAACCATCTGCCAGGGAAGCCACCGATGCGGTATCACCTACCTGAGCTGTAAGCGTGCCGGTGAATGCCAGCCCCCAAACGTAACAAGTACCGGAACCAGCCCCTTCAAAGTCGAAACTGTCTCCGGAGGGAAATGCAAGAATAACGTTGCTCATATCCGTAACGACATAAGCATAACTGCTGTTGCCGGTTCCGGTACTGTCAAACCGGACAACATCCGCCAAGCCATCGCCAACGCATAATGCCAGAGCGGTTTGCCCTCCTTCTGTGCTGACCTGCCCACCGAGGGGCTGTTCCTTGAAGATCGTGATGAAATTGCTGGAAAGAGAAAAACACTCGTCGGATAGGGTAGAGGTGGAAGCGGTATCACCCACCATTGCAGTTAAGGTACCCGTATAAGCCAGCCCCCATACTCGACAAATACCAAGAGGTGAGGGATCAAAATCGTATTGCCCTGAAGCGGGTAAGGCCAGGATCACATTGTTTGTGTCTGTTACCACATATGCATAAGGAGTTGCCCCGCTACCGGAATTGCTAAAGTTAACTACATCTGCCGTGCCGTCTCCGGGGCACACAAAGGCCTCGGAATCTCCGTTGCCAGTACTTACCATTGCGCCGTCTGGCACCTGTCGGTTGACCGTAATGTAATTACCGGAAAGGCTGAAACAACCATCGGAAAACAGGGCTGTCGATGCGGTATCACCCACCATGGCCGTGAGCCCTCCTGAATAGGCCAGCCCCCAAACGCGGCTAGTGCCAACGCCAGCGTTGTCAAAATCTGCCTCATCGGCTGCCGGCAGGCTGAGGATCACGTTGTTGGTATCGGTTACTATATAGGTATAGTTCGCACCGATAACGCCACTACTGTCAAATGGGATGATATCCGCAATACCGTCTCCCGGGCAGGTAAAAACCTCCGTTTCACCATTTTCGGTGCTGACCATTCCACCAGAGGGCTGGGTGTTGTATATCGTAAGGAAATTGTTGGAAAGGGCAAAACAATCATCAGATAGGGTAGTGGAGGTTGCAGTGTCGCCTGCCATTGCAGCCAATAGGCCATTATACGCCAGGCCCCATACCCGGTAAATGCCCTCACTGAGGCTGTCTGTCAGAAGAAAGCTAGTATCCGGAAAGGATAGGATGATATTACTGGTGTCCGTAAGGAGGAAGGCAAAACTATTTCCAGTTGCCCCGCTGGCCGAGAAGAACAAAGTATCTGACAGGAGGCTATCCGGACAGGTAAAAACTTCCGTTTCGCCCGTATCGGTGCTGATGTCTCCGCCATTGGCTCCATCTTTATTTATGGTAACATAATTGTCAGAGAGGCTGAAACAGCCGTCACTCAGTGCAGTGATGGATGCCGTATCGCCGGGGCTGGCGATAATCCCGCCGGTATAAGCCAGGCCCCATACCCGGCATACACCCGTACTGGTTGTGTCAAAATCAATTTGATCGGAGGTGGTAAAGAAAAGGATAACATTATTGGTATCTGTTACGACGTAAGTGTACGCACTATTGCCGACACCCATACTATCGAACCGGATGACGTTGGTGGCGCCGGCCCCGGAACACAGGGTTGCCATATCGGCTCCATCCTCCGTACTTACGGTGCCTCCAACGGGTTCCTGCCGAAAAACGGTAACGAAATTGTTAGACAGAGAATAGCAACCGTCGGCCAGGCTGGAGGAGGTGGCGGTGTCACCTGCCATAGCCGTCAGGTTCCCGTTGTAGGCCAGGCCCCAAACCCTGGAGACGCCGACGCTGTCCGTTTCAAAGTCAGCATTGTCGCCATTTATGACTTCTGTGATGATGTTGTTTTCATCGGTGACGAGATAGACATAAGAGGCTCCCGGGCTGGCATCCGTACTATCGAAGCGAACAATATCGGCAAGGCCGTCTCCCGGGCAGGTATAAGCCTCGGTTTCACCATCTTCCGTACTAACCATTCCTGCTGTTGGTGCATCGCCCGTTACGGAGATAGCGTTGGCCGTAAGGGCATAGCAGCCATTTGTTAGAGGTGTTCCGAAGGGGTCACCAACTTCTGCCCGGATAGAACCGATGAAGTTGAATGCGTAAACGGTAAAGCTATTGCCCGGCAGGCCGGAAAAGTCAATGGTACCGCTTAGCCCGATGTAAACGATCTCGTCATTTTGTCCGACTACCAGGTAACCCACAGGTAACGCACTGATATTTGCCGCAAAATGAAGCGTGGAAGAAAACCCGTCCTGACACAGGTCAATTGCGTCCTGCCCACTTGGGCCACTGAGGGACATGCCATTCAGGCAGGGAAATTGTGCCCGAAGCACCGCTGGTGCTAAAAATAAAAGCATCAGGGAGAATAGAAGGTGTTTACAATTCATTGGAATCGATTTTTGGTTATAGAAGCGTTGCGTTAAACAGTTACAGTATTATTACCTGCCCGGGGGCTGGTTAATTTCTGAAGTAAGCCGCATGTATTTCCGTGAAATGAAGCGCAATAGAACAAAACTATAACTGGGGCCGGCCCATTCCGGCTTTTCTACATCTTCCTGGGATTAATATACTACATTCTTTCATATAGCAAAAATCAGGGAATAAAAATGAAGTACGATTCTCTTCGTACTTCATTTTTAGCGAATTTCTATCGCTGAATAGGAGGGGAGTAGGCGAGCAGAAGCGGGCTCCATTTGTTTAAAACTATTTGTTTTAAGCATTCCGAAACTACCCGTAGGCTGCGTACAGTGGTTCTGTTGGCCCAAACGATCGGCTCAGGTGTATTGTAAAGGCGCTAATCCGTCGTTATATAGTTTTTATGAATTTACTGTTGACTATAGGAGTTGTTCTTTTTTAAATGCAAACAGCAGAAGAATTGTAGCTCTTCATTGAATGGACAAAGAGAATAATACCTTTTTGGGAAGCACAGTTTCCAGCCTGTTGTTTTTGCCTATAATTTATATTATGTTAAATAGAACTTTTTAAACCAGAATAATACCTCTCTCCTTTGGGATATGGAATTTTTGGTTTTTCGCTAGCGTTCCTAAAATAAACATTGCCTATGCGCTCCAGGAAGCTCTCCTCGGCCTGGCTGCTTCTGTTCGCTCCCATTCTGGCTTACGGGCAAGGCGCTCAAAGCCACTTATTTTACATCGAGCAATATAACGGCATAGCAGTACGAGAAATGATACGCACCGGGATACCCGCCAGCATCACTCTCGCTCAGGGCATTTTAGAATCCAACGCCGGGCGAAGTGAACTTGCCGTACTGGCCAACAATCATTTCGGAATCAAATGCGGAGATGTGTGGGGCGGCGCAGCTTACTTTAAAAAAGATGACGATTACGGGCCATCCGGTTACCTGAAAGAATCGTGCTTTCGCTCCTACCCTACCGCTGATGCCAGTTTTATCGATCATTCCAGCTTTCTGGCTTCGCCCCAGAAGTCAAGCCGTTACGGCCCGTTGTTCCGGCTCAGCCCGACTGATTACAAAGGCTGGGCATACGGTTTACAACAAGCGGGCTATGCTACCAGCACCTTATACGCCAGCCAATTGATCAGCCTAATCGAGCGTTATGCGCTTTTCCAGTACGACCAGCCTGGCCCTTTGACGGTAGAGGCTGCAGGCCAGCCAATTCCTCCGCTCCTAGCCCTAACCAACAATGTGCCTTTTACGCTGGCCTCTGGTTATGAAACTTTGCAAGATATCGCCTACCGGACGAATACCTCGGTGGAGGATCTTTTGAAATACAATGAAGGCCTGCCCAATGGCTATCTTATTCCCGCCGGGCAGAAAGTTTTCCTGGGAAGAAAACGGAAAGCATTCAGAGGGCCGGTTGACACCCATGAGGTCCAGCCTTCTGAATCTATGTATGAAATTTCACAACGCTACGGCGTACAGCTCGACAAACTACTGGAGCGAAACCGATTGAACCCCGGAGACCAGCCTGCAGAATTTGAAACCATAAAACTGCGTGGTTCAAAAACCAAAGAAGCCCCGCTCATTTTACCTTATACTTTCCCGGACGCACAATTCCATACCGTAGTTACCGGAGATACGCTTTGGAACATTTCCAGGCGGTACAACACTACGGTTGAGGCACTCAAGCAACTGAACGAGCTAAGCAGCGACCTCATCAAAATAGGAATGGAATTGCAGGTGCGGTAATCAGGGCCAGGCTGCCAATTCCTCTACCTTTTCCGGGCGCTGTTCTTTCTGCTCCCGGAACACCTGTCTTACGATCTTTCCGTTAAGGAATTTATCCGGAGATACCATGCTTTGTAAAACCACTCCGCTGTATTCGTCTTTCAAGAGTTGCAATACGATCTCTGCTGGCGGCGCTGCCGTTGTGGTCTGAATGGCACGTAGCAATTTCTTACCCACCCATTGCGGACGGACCTCAAAGGCTTTTTCCTCACGCCTGAAAACGCCGCCACTATCCCTGCCCTGGACGGCAGCATACAGGAAAACGACATCATCTTCTACGAACGGAATAGACGCCTCCATTCGTTTTTGCAGTTCGCCGATGCGTTCCAGGCCCGAGCCTTTTATGGATGCTAGTTGTTGGCTGATCCATTCGTAATGCCCGGGGTAGCGCAGGGTCTTGTAGTCGAGGTCTTTCACTCTCCCTGCCAGAGCATCCGGCAGGTCGGCTGCGCCGCCTGAGGTGAGGTCTTCCTCGAGTAGCGTCCCATTAACGAGCAGCAGCCTACGCTCCGACAAAGGAGGCACGGATTTCTTTTCGAAATCCCGAACGACAATTGCCGGCTCCAGGTACTCGGTGGCAACACCGACCGGGCTCCATGTGAACCCGTAGAAGGATGGAGCGGCGGCATGGCGTGTAAGGGCCCCTACCCTCATGGATATCTTGTCTACTTTGGCCACCTCATGCCGGACACAGAACTCCTTGAACATCCCGTGTGCCAGAATATCTATATAGCCTGGAGCTAGTCCTGCCTGAAGGACAAACGCCTTACGGGCGCCTTCCGCCAGGGCGCTGACCTCGTTGGTTTCCCGCACGTGTTCGGTGAGGTTGATGTAGTGCATATCATACTTCAAGGCCAGCCTTGCCATCCTCGGAGCCTCTTTGCCTGGGAGGCAATCGACCAGTACCCCCCCTTCCCGGAAGATTGCTTTGGCCTCCTCAGGATAAGCCTCTCCCTCGGGCAGATGGAAGGCATGAACTTCGACATCACGGGTGGATCCCTCCTTGATCCAGTTCGCTACTTTTTCAGCCTTGTGCAGGGTGCGGTTTCCAATCCACAATTGAGGTGCTTCCGGGCTCCATTCGGCCAGTATCAACCCCAATGCTTCGGCGATACCTCCAGCCCCGGCGATAATGATAGACGGATGGTTTTTCATAGTTTTATCTGATTTAGGACATTAAATTCCAGGCTAATCCCCTCATAGAAAACAACTATGATCCACCTTGGGATTTCAGAACTCCCCCCCCTTGGCCGATCTTCAGTGGAACCGCTTTCCTACCCCGAGTGCAATCGTCCAGGTATCATAGGCATCCTGGCGGGTGTCGTAAAAAAAGGTTGGCGAAAGGTCCCACCCATGGCCCAGTTCAAATTCATATTCTACCCCGGCACGAATCAGGAAGAAGTCCTCATTGGGTTCCAATTCCAAACCGGGGCCAAGGAGAATGACCAACTCTTTCCAGGGTTTGTAGAGAGCGTCAAGAGTAATAACCATTGGGTATTCCCGGGTCAGCACTTCCTCGTGGCCTTCATGTTCCACCAAAAAGGTCTCGATCTCCAGGTCATTGTGCAACCCGGCCCCCCATTTGTGATTGAACCAGTATTCGAGGTCAAGCCCCCAGGAAGGCACCGCCAGGCGGTCGGGGGCCGGCCCCATGGGAATAAAAGTATGCCCGATAAGTATAGCAGCCCGAAAATACCCATTGGTATGTTCAGAAGACATAGAATGCTCTTCCTCTTCATGCTGAGCCAGGCCGGTTGCTGGTAGTCCCAAAATGAAAATTGCCAGCGCAGATAACATCAAATGCCTCATATTTAATGCTTTTCGGGCAAAATTATCTAATCCGTTTGCTGCGATGAATGACTAAGGTCACATAAATGCCTGTTTTATGTCACACTACCCTACTCTAACTTATAAAGGCTTTTTTGCGACATACATACCTACATGTATGCTTCGGCGCACGCTAAAAGTAATCCAGCTGCATCTTGTTAAGTAAAACGATAGGGCTTTGGAAGTATGATAGAGAAAAGAAATCCTCATTATTCTTCGATGAAGAGTCGATCAGCGATAATAAAGATGGAGAAGACTATGCGTGGGAAATAGCATTGCCTTACGCCCTATCCACGATATGGCGTTCAGACAACAATGGAGAGGAGACGCTTTGGCTCAGGCGTCAAATCCAATGAAGAAAATCAGGATTGCTTTTCTATCGGCACAGTTGCACACTCAGGCTTGCACCTGACGGCAAACAGCCGGCAAAAAACAACGGAATTTTGAAGGTATTCGCGCAGATTCTTGCGCTTGCTCCACAGCACAGAGAGGATTAACAAGGTCAACATGGGACTCTTTTCATTTTGGATATGTACCTCTTTAAACGTCCGTCCCCAAAAAAATGTTTCCTGGCGGGAAAAATATTTTTTCTCCTATTAACTGGCTGGCAATCAACCGAAAATAATCGTTCTGGCCGCTGCTGGCCTTTTAGGCCATAAAATACCATTACAGCCACATCACTGTGTGCCTTATTTTTTCAACCAAATCTGGCCTCCTTTAACTGCCCCACCCATACCGTCCGGGGTCCGGTGGGTGCAGGATCAGGCGCTTCAAGTATTGGTATACTTCACGAAACCAGGCAACGAGGCGGCTGGAGAAGGTTTGATTTTTCATATCCTCCGTTTTTTGGTTACAACAAGTTTGTCAACCGAGAGGCAATCTGTTGAAAATGAAACCTTTACATGGATTAACTTCAGTAGTTCTGCAAGACATAGGCTGAACCAATATAAAATAATGTGTTTTTGCCCGAATTCCAATGAGAAGGGTCATTGAGATGATTGATAATGCTCAACTCTAGGCCAACAGCAACCGCAGGGAAATAATAAAAGTCATCACGATCACGAAGTACCGAAAGGCCTTTTCCGGGATGAACCTGACAATACGTATGCCCAGGAATA
Organism: Lewinellaceae bacterium; assembly: GCA_020636405.1. Taxonomy (GTDB): domain Bacteria; phylum Bacteroidota; class Bacteroidia; order Chitinophagales; family Saprospiraceae; genus JACJXW01. The sequence goes on from JACJXW010000004.1 coordinate 3,887,579, forward strand.
CCCCCAACACGATTGCCGGCAGGGCGGCCAAGTCGAACAGAAAACTCTTCGCGGTGATCGTTCCCCATATGAAGATATGAAAGGGAAATTTAAAAAGGTTGATGATTAAAAAAAACCAGGCAGTAGTGCCGATGAAGTTATTCTTGGGAATTCGGGTAGCCAGCAGGTAGACTGCCATGATGGTGCCGGCGGCATTACCGATCATTGTGCTGAAGCCGCCCAATACTCCGAAAATGGAAGCTACTGCCCAGCTGCTTATCAGCTTATCGGACAAAGTGGTGTACTCCTGAACGATCATCAACACCAGGCTGCTGATAATAATAATCGCGATCAATCCATCGAAGGCATCGTCATCCACAATATAACCTACCCAAATGCCGATCCCAACTCCCACCACTGCTGCCGGTAACAATCGCCAGATGTACTTCCACTCAGCATGCCGGTTATAATAGGATACGGCAAAGACATCAGCCATGGAGAGCAGCGGAAGCAACAAGCCCACAGAGGTTTTGCCCCCGAATACTGCCGCCATAATAGGTACGGCAAACATACCTGTGCCCTTCACTCCTGCCTTTGCCAATCCGATGAGCAATGCGCAGAAGAACAGCCAGAACCATTGTTCAGGAGAGAGCTGCTGAAAATAAGAGGCGATCGCTTGCTGCATAACAGAAGCGAAGATAGGAAGTTATCTGCAATTCAGCCCATTGTCCAGTTCCAGAACATGGGAAACATAATGGGTGCTGCTCCCCGAATTTCAGATAAAGAAATTAGCGCCTTCTCCATATTAGGCCTTCATATACATAACTTCTTTCACCGCCTTGATGATCTTCTCCGCGTTTGGAAGGTAGGCATCCACCAGCGTCGGAGCATAAGGCAGTGACGTGTCGGCCGAATTGACCCGCGTAACCGGTGCGTCGAGATAATCAAAGGCATATTTCTGGATGGCGTAGGCGATCTCTGCGGAAACACCGGCAAGAGGCCATGACTCGTCAATGACGACAAGGCGGTTCGTCTTCTTTACCGACTCCACGACTGTCTTATAATCCAGAGGGCGGATGGTACGAAGGTCGATCACTTCGGCCTCAACCCCTTCCTTTGCCAGTTCTGCAGCGGCTTCCAGTGTCGGGTACATCATTTTATTGAAAGAAACCAGCGTGACATCGGTTCCCGGGCGCCGAACGGCAGCCACACCAATGGGCACGAGGTATTCCTCTTCCGGCACCTCATCTTCGAACCCATACAAAAGTTCTGACTCCATCATACATACCGGGTCGTCATCCCTGATGGCGGATTTCAGCAAACCTTTGGCATCTGCAGGGTCGACGCAGGAAATGACCTTCAGGCCCGGCACATTGGCCATCCAGCTTTCAAAAGTCTGAGAATGTTGCTGCGCCAACTGGCCGGCACTGCCGGATGGCCCACGGAACACGATTGGGCACTTGAAATCACCGGCAGACTGCGACAGGGTTTTCGCTGCGTTATTGACGATCTGGTCAAAGGCCAGCACCGCAAAGTTCCAGGTCATAAATTCTACAATGGGGCGAAGGCCGTTCATGGCAGCACCGACTCCGATCCCGGCAAAGCCGAGCTCTGCGATGGGGGTATCGATCACTCTTCGGGCGCCGAATTCTTCCAGCATGCCTTTGCTAACCTTGTAGGCGCCATCGTATTCGGCGACCTCCTCTCCCATTAGGAAGACGTTTTCATCCCGGCGCATTTCCTCTATCATGGCTTCCCGTAGGGCATCTCTGAGGGCTAGTTTTCTTGCCATTGCTTTAGTTTAGTTAGTTTTTAATATTTCAAGGGTGTTGCCTGAGCGATAGGCCCGGGCAGACTTAAACCCCATTTTGTTTGTCTTGGGTACGCAAAAATAGTAAATCTAAAGGGTATAACAAGCCTGAGCTTTTCTTGTTTGCAGTCAACTTTTTCCCGTCCAGCAACCTTATGTTACATAAACGTGGCGAGTTAAAGCCACTTTTCCTATTTTTGCACCACGAAACTATAATAAGCCAGAATTCAGATTCGTTTCAACAATCGGTTAGAACATATCCGAAAAAAGCACTTTAAGATGAAAAACAAAAACCTCAGGAAGATTGCTGCTGCCGCCGCATTCTTAGTTACGGTAAGCCTTTTTTCCTCCTGTAACCGGGGCTATGGTTGTCCGAACAATTTTTCCATGAACGATCAGCTGGTCGAAGTTGTTACTACGGTAATCAACTTCCTTTGGTAAATGAGCACAATCCACTGGTTGCCACTGACGGCAACGAGCCAGATAAAAGAAATTGTAGAACATTCCAGGTCAACCACCTGCATAATTTACAAGCACAGCACGCGCTGTTCGCTCAGTTCTCTGGCGCGAAATCGCCTGGAAAAAGACTGGCAGTTTGACGAGCGTGCTGTGCTGCCTTATTTTCTGGACCTCATCGCCTACCGGGAGGTCTCCAACTTAGTTGAAGATCATTTCGGTGTAGTGCACCAATCTCCACAGATCCTTCTGATTCAGGATGCCAGGTGCGTGTACCATGCTTCTCATCTTGACATCAACGCCCGGAGCTTACAACCCTTCTTTAGAAACACTGAACAGGCCTGAGCCTCCGGATAATCGATAAACGGCGCTACACACATGAGTAAAGGGAAAATTTTTGAGACCCAGGATGGCTCCCATTCCATCTTCTCCGAAGCATACGGGGTGAGCTATCACTCAAAATATGGCGCTATCCAGGAGTCTACTCATGTATTCATCCAGTCCGGCCTTTTCTGCCAAATACAAGGAGCCCGGGAAGTTTCAGTGCTGGAGATCGGCTTCGGGACCGGGCTCAACGCCCTGCTTACCCTACTGGAAGCCAACAAACGGCAACTATCCATCCATTACGAAGCCGTGGAAGCCTACCCTGTTCCCCCAGAGGAAGCAAAATTACTGAACTATCCGCAGATCCTGGACCCTTCTGCCGCCGGCAACTTCCTGTTCCTGCACGAGGCGGAATGGGACAAAACCTATCAGGTTACTCCTTATTTTTCTTTTCGAAAAAAACTGGGGCGGTTTGAAGAGGTTAACTACCAGGAGATTTTTGATGTCATTTATTTTGACGCCTTCGCCCCCAGCGCCCAACCCGAATTGTGGGAAGAAAATGTTCTGAAAAAAATGTATGATGCATTAAAACCCAATGGGGTGCTGACAACGTATTGTGCAAAAGGAGCGGTCAAACGTTGTTTAAAGGGGCTGGGATTTACGGTTGAATCGCTGAAAGGCCCGCCTGGTAAGCGAGAAATGACCAGGGCGATCAAAGCCCGTCCTGTTTAAGGCAGGATACGCCAGCCTAGTTAATCTTCATTTTCCTTCCTGGACTTTATCACGTTCATTTTCCCATCATCGCCGTACAATTCCTTTGACTTTCGGTTGTACGCCAAAGCCGCTTCTTCAGCCGTATCGAACATACCTATATGAACGGACTTCCGGTTGACTGAAATAACAGCCCGGAAGCGGTTATTTTCCTTGTATACCCCTGTATACCCTACTTTGCTGCTCGTTTTCCTTTTGCGGCTTGCAACAGAACGAGACCGGTAAATAAGATTTTCCAGGCGGCAGTCCAGTTTGTTCCCGTTCCTGGCTCCAACCAGGTTCCTTCCATCTGACCGAGTATGCAATAAGAATTTCTCTGCGACCAGTTTATGCAGGTAAATGGTCTCTGTTTTATAGCCACCGTCTGCCTTTTTCCAGGTTTTTTGAAAAACGGCACATCCACTGGAATGCTTCCGAAGGTTATTGACAAAATCAACTCTGACGAGGTAAGGGTCGGAAGTAAGGTATTCGTACACTTTGTCATCCAACAAAACGCTTTCGTCCGCATTTTTCAGTTTGACTTTATATAGCACGCTGTTCGGGTTTTAGTTATCAATCAAATTTTGAAATAGACTAAAAAAAGGAAACTATCTTTTGCAGAGAGGCTATATGAAACACACTTTATAAGGGCTGGGATGGAACTTCCCGAAAAATAATAATTTCCAAAAAGAATAAAAAGCCTCACGTAATGTTTTTGTTGAACAATTCCCAAGGCGATCATTTTTTTGGTTTCTTTGCATAAGAAGGCTAATAATGCAAAGAAAATTTCACGCCTCTGGGTTACCATATTGGAAAACAGGGCTTTATACTCAAAACATACATTAACCTTTTAACTGATGAACCGGCTTGACCAACTTTTCATGCGAAGGTGTTTTGACCTGGCAAGACTGGGAGCCGGGAGGACTTCTCCTAATCCAATGGTAGGCGCTGTTCTGGTGCACGACGGAAGGGTCATTGGGGAGGGGTATCACCAGGCATACGGGCAGTCCCATGCAGAGGTAAATGCGGTAAATAGCGTACTCCCCGCCGATGAGCATCTCGTCCCCTACTCTACCTTGTACGTTTCTTTGGAACCATGCGACATTCAGGGGAACACGCCTCCTTGTACCAGGCTGATCCTGGAAAAGAAAATTCCCAGGGTTATTCTATCTTATATTGACCACACCCCGGGTGTTGACGGCGCTGGAATAAGCCGCCTGCGAGAAGCTGGCGTGGAGGTAACCGTTGGCGTTTTGGGCCAGGAAGGCAAAAACCTGAGCCTTCCCCGAAACATCTTTATCCGTAAAGGGCGGCCCTATATCATCTTGAAATTTGCCCAGGCAAAGAATGGGGTATTCGCCCCCGTTGAAAACCGTCAGTTGTGGTTGAGTAATGTATACTCCAAGCGGCTTACGCACAAATGGCGTAGTGAAGTAGACGCCATACTGGTTGGCGCCAATACAGCGTTGGCCGATAACCCAAAACTCACTAACCGCTATTACTTCGGCAAGTCGCCTTATCGGGTTGTCCTCGACCGGGACTGTAGTTTGCCCCGGCCGTTATCCATCTTCGACGGGCAAGCCCGCACCTTGGTATTCACGGAAAACATACCGGCCGGGCCTAAAGGCATTAATACGAGCTTTCATGCCCTCTCTTTTGATAACCGGATGGCAGAGAATCTGCTGAAAAGCCTGGCCAGCCAGGGCATAAGCACCCTGATGGTCGAAGGAGGCATCAAAACACTGCAACATTTTATTCTGGCCGGGCTGTGGGATGAAGCCAGGGTTCTTGTCGCAGGCCAGTATTCCGGAGAAGGGCGGATGGCCCCTGCCCTGCCGGCCTCCCCTGAAAAAAGCTATTCTCTGGGGAGCGACGAATTGCTTTTTTTTCGCAATCCTTTACAAGCGTTAAACTTAAATTAAAATGCCCGCCGGGCATCATAAGGCGCTTTTTTATTTTGTTTGTTTGTTGTTACTTTTGTTGCAAATAATAGAAAATAATAAAAGGGATGAAACGGATAGGTGTAATTTTCACAGTGCTTGCAGCATGGAGCACCCTTTCATTCGCGCCGGCTCAACAGACACAAAAACTACTACAGCAGGATAATGGGGAAGCCATAAAATGGCTGAGTTGGGAAGAAGCGGTGGCCCTTTCCCAAAAAGAAAAGAAAAAGATCTTGCTGAATGTGTACACCGACTGGTGTGGATGGTGCAAGCGAATGGACAAAGCTACTTTTGAGGAACCCAACATTTCGCGTTACATTAACGAACACTTCTACCCCGTCAAATTTAACGCAGAGCAACGTACGGATCTGGAATATAAGGGGAGAACCTTTAGATATGTCAAAAACGGACAACGGGGCTACCACGAGCTCGCCGCAGAACTGTTAAAAGGAAGGTTAAGCTTCCCAACCGTGGTATTCCTCGATGAAGATATGAATGTCATCCAATCTATCGTTGGTTTCAAAACACCTCAGCAGTTCGAACGGATTGCTACTTATTTTGCGGGGGAACATTACAAGAAAATCCCCTGGTCGTCCTACCAGGAGTCTTACCGCCCGGTACTGATGAGCGAGTAGAAAGGCTCTTTCGGGAAAGGAAATGCGCTCTAGCTGACTGCATTTCCTCACGTCTATGCGTTTCAAAGTAGTTCTGTTCAAGGTAAGTACCGTCAATATGAGCCAATCCGAAAACCATCCATTGGCCTGCAAATGGCCATCTTTGGAACCTATCTTCGCCATTTTCGGCCTCAAAAACGGTTTTCGGATAGGCTTTAAGCCTAGCGCCGGCGGCGCCGGGTGGAACTGCTAACCCCCAAAACCCCCAAGAGGCCCCGGGTAAGCTCTCGGGCCACAGTACGCGCCACCTGCCTGGTAGTAGGGCTCGAAATGATTTTCTCTATTGCACTTTTCTCCTGGCGACGGGATGTGGATTTCGCCTGCTCTCTCTGGCCGCGCATTTCTTCCTGCAAGGTAGCATCCTGGGCTTCTTCCAACTTCCGGGTAAGGATCTCATGAGCGCTCTCGCGGTCAATTTCCTCATTATACTTATCGATAATCCTGGAACGGCGAATGATGCTGTTGATCTCTTGCTGAGTAAGGACATCCATTCTGGATTCGGGAGCCCTCAATAAGGTATGGGCCAAAGGCGTAGGAATACCTTTCTCATTGAGTGCAGTGACCAGGGCTTCTCCTATCCCCAGTTCAGTAACTACCTGAGCAACATCATAATAATCGGAAATCGGATAGTTTTGAGCAGCAAGTTTGATGGCTTTGCGGTCTTTGGCCGTGAAGGCCCGCAGCGCGTGTTGGATCTTAAGCCCCAGTTGCCCCAACACATCATCGGGGATATCCGCGGGGTTCTGCGTGACAAAGAACAGCCCGACTCCCTTGGAACGGATCAATTTGACAATGACTTCGATCTGATCCATAAGTGCATCGGATGCTTCTTCGAAAACGAGATGCGCCTCGTCAATAAAAATGGCCAGCTTAGGTTTGTCAAGGTCACCTTCCTCCGGAAAATTGGAGTAGATCTCAGCCAGCATCTGGAGCATAAAGGTAGAGAACAACTTGGGCCGCCCCTGAATATCAGTCAGCCGGAGAATAGAAACGATACCGCGGCCATTCTCATCTACCCGGAGCAGGTCATCGACGTCAAAAGAACGCTCGCCGAAGAAGCGGCCGGCATCCTGTTGCTCCAATTCAATGATCTTTCGCATAATAGTACCTACCGAGGCAGTGGAGATCCTTCCGAACACCCTTTCTGCTTCCTCCTTTCCTTCATTAGTGATGTATTGCAGGGTTTGCTTGAAATCCTCCAGGTCCAGAAGAGGCAACTTATTGTCATCACAATACTTGAATACAACGGCCACTACACCCGCCTGGGTGTCGTTGAGGCCCAGCATTTTAGAGAACAGGACCGGGCCGAACTCCAGCACTGTAGCCCTCAGGCGCGCGCCTGGTTCGTCGGAGAGGCTCAGGAATTCCACGGGGCTTCCACCGGCTTCAAAGGGGATTCCGATCCGCGCATGGCGTTCGTCAATTTTGGGGTGCCCGTCGCTAGGCACCGCTATCCCACTGAGGTCGCCTTTGATATCCATCAAAAGAGAGGGTACCCCCTGATGCGAAAGCTGCTCGGCGAGTATCTGCAGGGTTTTCGTTTTTCCGGAACCGGTAGCACCGGCGATGAGCCCGTGGCGGTTCATGGTCCTCAGGGGGATTTTCACTAATGTATTTGTTGCACATTCACCATCCAGCATTGCCCCTCCCAGAATGATAAAGCGCCCTTTAAAGGTATATCCTTCGTTGATCTCCGCTATGAATTGTTCTTTTCCTGACATATGATTAATCGTTGTTCCATTTTTCAATTCTCTCCTGAAATTTGGCCTTGCTAAACTCCCAGAGGTCTAAATTAAAGCTGGACTCTACTTCCTGCTCAGCATCTTCAGGCAATAACCCGCTGTAGAAGTCCAGGCCGGTTAGTTCTTCCACCTGGTCTACGCTAACCGCAAATTTGAATAGCGGGTCGAAACTTACCTCGTTGGGAATGATAAAGCCGATGGCTTTCACCTGCGGCTCTTTGCTGTCGAGTATGACTTTGTAATAGGCTGCCGGCACCGTCACCTCATTATCTCCGATCTGTCCCTTGGGCTCCATAGTTAAAACCGGGCCAGTGACGATAAAAAGCTCTCCATTGCGTTTAGCCCAGGAGCGCGCAAGTTCCTCGAGTTCCCGCCAGACCCCTTTGTTAAAATTGGAGGACTGGGGGCTGATGTTGCTCATGTAAAACGTTTCGTCCATGGCCTGCTCACTGAAAGCCCGGTCCGCGGCGGGTACCAGATGTCCCCGGCTGTACCCGGAGTGGCGATAATCATCCGGTGTTGCCGAGCCGGTTTCCACCTCCGGGTCAGGCCGGAAATTGTCCACCCGGTCCACCCAGGGCTGTTTCAGCTCCTCAGCATTTAGCCGGTAGGCAACCCATTCGGCTTGTTCGTGCTTTTCGGAATAGGATAAGGAATAATATTGGTGATGTACAATTGCTCCTGTTGTAGACTCTGGCCAGTAGTCCTGGTTCTCCGTTTCCCGGACGATGTTTTCATCTTCGGGGTAATCCGGGACGCTGTTTCCGGTAAATTTGTTAAAAAGAACAAATAATCCACCGACGATAGCACTGAAAAGGCCCACTCTAACGATCATACTGCCGCTGGAGCCCTTACCGGTTCGTTCGTGGTTCGTCCTGAATTTAGCCATGCGAAGAATTTGTTTGGATGGGGGCAAAAATAGCAAAAAGTTGCGGGACAGGAAGGAAGAAAGGAAAGGATTGAAGCGTTGAGGCCGGAGAATACGGCCTCAACGCTTCAGTTATGGTTTTACAATGGTTTCTGGTTTTGTTGATTCAGCTCTTTGAGCGCACCGAGCGGGAAGATCAGGCGCCCCGTTTCTTTAGTATTTTTCACTTTTTTCCCGGACTTGTGAAGGATACGGTAAGCACCCTGGGTGTCTAATTCCGGGTCCAGGCTTTTGAGCAGTCCAATCAGCCCCGAGACGTAGGGCGTTGCCATGGAGGTGCCATTGAAGGTGTCGTACCTGCCGTTGGGTATGGTAGAATAAATATTAACGCCCGGGGCGGCAATACCCATTTCCAGGTTGGTCACATAATTTGAAAAACCGGCGCGATTGAGCTCTTCATCCAGTGCGCTGACTGCAATCACCCCCGGCACTCCAGCCGGGGCGAACCCTTTTGCGTCGCGGTTGGAATTACCCGCTGCGGCAACAACAATAGCGCCTTTTTCATTGGCATAGTCAACGGCCTTTTGATAGGCCCGTTCTTTTGTCTGGTTGGAAAAGCCCCCGAGAGAAAGGGAAATAACATCAACCCCGGCATCGGCAGCTTCCAGTATACCTTTGATAATGGTGCGCTGTGACCCCATGCCGGAAGCACTCAGAACCTTGATGCTGGTGACTTCCACGAAGCTATTGTCCCTGGAAAAAGAAGCCACCCCTACCCCATTGTTGGAGACGGCTGCGGCGATTCCTGCACAATGTGTTCCATGCCCTTTCGGGTCATCGTCATAGGCGGGTTTGGTCGAGTGGAAATTGTCTTTAATATCTTCGTGTTGGGCGTCTACTCCGGTATCCAGGATAGCGATCAGGGCTTTACGCTTAGGGCTCAGGCTATTGCTTGCCATATAATCAAAGAGCTTATCCACCTCCATGGCATCGAATCCCCACAGTTGGCCCAAGCCCGGGTCATTGATGCCGAACCTTTTATTGACCCCGGGAGGCGGGTTGCCAGGTTGGGGTGCTACAGAGACCGTTTCATTGGGTTCTACCCAGTCTACACTGCTGATGTTTTGCAGCTCTCGAATGATTTCGTCCAGGTTACCGGAAAACTGCGGAGGAACGTCCACTGCAAAGTAATCGTCCAGTTCGGTAGCTTCCGGGAAGGCCGGGGTAAAAGCCCGTTCCATTTTGAGTTCGTATTTTCGGGCTACTGTCGCCAATGCATCTTCGCCGGTTCCTTCAGCGAGTTCCACCAAAAGTTCGGAGGACGGGTCATACACAGCGGCCAATCCCTGGATTTCGGATGAACCGGAAGAAAAAGAATGAGCCATGAACCCCTGGTAATATCCAACCAGTCCCGCCAGTGCTGCAATACTCACCGGCACCAGCCATCGTTGGTGTGCCGCAGCGGCCTGAAACACCAGTCCAAATGCGGTCATCGCCATTAAGTCCCGAAACAAAATGCCCAACTTGGCTCCCAGAGAGGCATCGGACAAGAGTACAGACAAGGCATAAATGCCTAAAGCGCCGAAAAAGGTGGTTTGAAAAAGTTTGCCTTTTGCGTCATTTGTTCGATACAGGAACCAGAGTGCGAGGCTCGCAACGGCTCCTGAAAATGCCAGGGGATAAATCATGATTCGCCTGTTTTCCTTCTTAAAAAATCACCTTTAAAAATACCGAAAAATTTGCAAAGCCGATAAAAAAACAGGCCAAAGGGGGGATTTTCCCGGCGAGGGCAGTACAAGCAGCCTTATTTACTTCAACCAGCGAACCTTTCCAGGCGTTAATCATAGGGTTGACGGGGAGAGCCCGCATTCTGTGACCGGAATTACATACCCCCTAACCCATAATTTTTATTTTTGCGGACGAAAAAATAAAAAGCGAAAAATAAAATGGCAGAAGGTATTGAAAGAGTTAAGTGCCTGATCATCGGCTCCGGGCCGGCAGGTTACACTGCAGCGGTCTACGCTGCCCGCGCCAATCTCGAACCTGTGTTGTACACCGGCAAGGAACCCGGTGGGCAGCTCATGATCACTACTGATGTGGAGAACTACCCCGGGTACCCGGAAGGCATTATGGGCCCGCAGATGATGGAAGATTTCCGCAAACAGGCCGAACGGTTCGGAACTGACGTGCGTTACGAAATGATCACCAAGGTCGATTTCACGGGCCCGGTGCATAAGGCATGGTCGGAAACCGGCCATGAGATACAGGCCGACAGTATCATCATTTCTACCGGCGCCAGCGCCAAATGGCTGGGGCTGGAATCGGAAAAAAAGCTCACCAACAAAGGCGTTTCCGCCTGTGCAGTGTGTGACGGCTTCTTTTTCCGCGGCCAGGAAGTAGCTGTGGTCGGCGGTGGGGATACCGCCGCTGAGGAGGCGCTTTACCTCTCCAAGTTGTGCCCTACTGTCCACCTGCTGGTGCGCCGCGATGAGCTGCGCGCCTCCAAGATCATGCAGGATCGGGTTAACAAGACAGAGAACATCAAAGTCCACTGGAATACAGAAGCTCAGGAAATCCTTGGGGAGAACGAAGTGGAAGGTGTGCGGGTGATCCAGAATAAGACAAAGGAAACGTCCATTATTCCCGTAAAGGGTTTCTTTGTAGCCATTGGCCACAAACCCAATACTGATATCTTTAAGGATTGGATCACGATGGACAGCACCGGCTACATCCAGACCAATGGTAAAAGTACCAAGACGAATATCACTGGGGTATTCGCCAGCGGAGATGCTCAGGACAACGTTTACCGCCAGGCAGTGACGGCAGCCGGTACCGGCTGCATGGCTGCTTTGGATGCCGAGCGCTACCTTACTGAAAAAGGCATTATTTAGAGTCTTATACTGCTGGATTCCCCGAGAATCCTCAAAAATGGCTATATTGGCGTGCCTCTATAGAGGCTATGTTGATATAGCCATTTTTGTATAAAAAAATAACCTCATTCTATGTCCACAGCAACTTCCACCCGCTTCAGAACAGGTGTCCTTCACGGAGATGAAGTGACCGGCCTTTTCAATTACGCCAATGAGCACAACTTTGCCCTTCCGGCAGTCAATGTAGTGGGTTCCAATACCATCAATGCCGTACTGGAAACCGCCCGGGATGTCAATTCTCCGGTCATCATCCAGTTTTCCAATGGCGGCGCCGTCTTTACTGCCGGTAAAGGATTGTCTAATGAAAACGAGCGCGCCGCTATTCTCGGCGGTATTTCCGGCGCAATGCATGTCCATACCATGGCCAAAGCCTATGGGGTTACAGTCATCCTTCATACCGACCACTGCGCCCGTAAGCTTCTACCCTGGATAGACGGCCTGCTCGATGCCGGAGAAAAGTTCTACAAAAGCAGAGGCTACCCACTGTACAGCTCCCACATGATCGACCTGTCGGAAGAGCCCATTCAGGAAAATGTGGAAACTTGCGTGCGCTACCTCGAAAGGATGTCTAAGATCGGGATGACCCTGGAGATCGAGCTGGGCGTGACCGGAGGCGAAGAAGATGGTGTAGACAATACCGATGTCGACAGCTCCCGTTTATACACTCAGCCGGAGGAAGTCAGCTACGCCTACGAGGCCCTGAACAAGGTGAGCGACCGGTTCACAATAGCCGCCGCCTTTGGCAATGTCCATGGGGTATACAAGCCCGGCAATGTGGAGCTCAAACCTATCATCCTGAAGAATTCTCAGGAATACGTAAAAGAAAAGTTCAAAACGGGCGATAACCCCATCAACTTTGTCTTTCATGGTGGGTCCGGCTCTTCTCAGGAGGAGATCAGAGAGGCCATTGGCTACGGAGCGATCAAGATGAACATCGATACCGACCTGCAATGGGCCTTCTGGGATGGGGTACGCGATTACTACGAAGGCAAACGCGAATATATGCAGGGCCAGATCGGAAACCCGGAAGGGGCAGACAAGCCTAATAAGAAGGTATACGACCCACGGCAGTGGCTGCGTGCCGGCGAGCAATCCTTCAAGGCACGCCTGAAGCAGGCGTTTGAAGACCTGAATTGTATCAATAAGAATGCCTGAGTGATGGCTTGAATGGTGAGGGAAAGAAGGAATGGCCAGGGCAAAGCGGCTATTCAAATGTTTTCCCTTTATTCCTTCTTTCCCTATAAGACCACCGTTCCCAATTCCTCCGCCAGTTCATTGCGCATAACCTTGAGCTTCTGGTCTAGTTTGAGGTAGATCATATAATCATCGGACTTTTTCTCGAACAGCTGTTTGATCTTCTCTGCATTCTGCACGATCATCTTGTTGAGCTTCCTGAGTTTGAACCGTTTCAGTGCCTGGGTGCTGTCTTTGGCGAAGTTTTCATCCGGCATGCTCTGTGAGGTGAGGAAGATCTCCCAGCGCTTTTCCCAGTTCTCGCTGTATTCATAAGGGCTGCTGAGCATATTAATGGCCAGTTCCCGTATCTGTTGGTCGGCATGGGAGAGAAAATAGTCGCTGTTGACCGGCTCATTGGCCAGCAGTCGTTCATGGCAATCTTTGGCGATCCGCCCATAAAGGGGGTAGTCAAAATTATCCAGAACATCCTCGATATTGCCCATGATGTATTGAGCTACAGTCGTTTTCTCTTCCTCATCGAATATTTCCCCTCCCCCGGCGATCAGAATGCGAATGATGTCTTTCTCCTGAAATTCATCGCCGGTTGCAGCTTGTTTTCCCGGGGCCGGAGGCGGTGGGGCCACAAAAATTTCATCGGGTTGGGGCGCTTCCTCCTTTAGCCGGGCCCGATCTTTCTCCTGCTGGCCTTTTTTGAATTGTGTGGCCACCACCTTATTGGCTTCATTGACCAATAGTTGTTCTTCCACATCCATGATCCGGGCACATTCCCGCACATACAGGGAGCGTTTCAGCGGATCGGGAATTTTAGCGATACTCTCAACGATCTCCTTGATCAGTTTGGCCTTCTTGATGGGGTCGCCGGCGGCTTCTTCCTGGAGCAGGCCGGCCTGGAACATGATGAAATCTTTTGCCTCCCGGGTAATGTAATCCCGGAAAGCCTCGGTCCCCACCCGCTGAAGGTAGGAATCCGGATCTTCTCCTTCCGGAAGAAGAACGATCCGGACATTCAGGCCTTCTTCCAGAACCATTCCCATACCCCTCAGGGCCGCTTTAATACCTGCCAGGTCCCCGTCATAGAGGATCTTGACATTCTCCGTATACCTTTTTATCAGTCGGATCTGATCAACGGTAAGGGATGTACCGGAAGAGGCTACAACGTTCTCAATGCCTGCCTGGTGCAGCGAAAGCACATCGGTATAGCCTTCAACCAAGATGCATTCATCCTCCTTTCGGATGCCGCGTTTGGCGAAATAAGCGCCGTAGAGTACCTTGCTCTTGGTATAGATATCCGTCTCCGGCGTATTGATGTACTTGGGCGCCTTGATGTCCTTGGCGAGGATACGGCCGCCAAACCCCACCACTTTACCGGAGAGGTTGTGAATGGCAAACATTACCCGGTTGCGGAAAAAATCGCGGCCGTATTGTGTAGTAAGGCCCAGCTTTTTCAGTAACTCGGGATTGTACCCCTCATGGGTGGCCTTCAGGGTGAAGGCATCATTTTTGTCCGGGGCAAAACCCAGGCCGAACTTGCGGACCACTTCTTCCCGAAAGCCCCGTTCCCGAAAATAGCTTAACCCGACGCTTTTCCCCACATCGGTGTCAAAGAGTTGATCCTGGTAAAATTGTTTGGCGTATTCATTGACCAAAAAGAGGCTTTCCTGCTGTTGCTGTTCTTGTCTGACTTCCTGGGAGACTTCCGTCTCTTCGATCTGAATACCGTACTTCTTTGCCAGATAGCGGATCGCCTCAACAAAGTCCATTTGTTCCAGTTCCATGAGGAAATCAACCGCATCCCCCCCTTTTCCACAACCGAAACATTTGTAAAAACCCTTCGAAGGAGATACATTGAACGAAGGCGTCTTCTCAGCATGAAAGGGGCAAAGGCCAATCATGTTCACTCCTCTTCGCTTGAGGTTGACAAAATCCTGAACCACCTCCTCGATCCTGGCGGTCTCTATCACTTCCTCGACACTCTTGGGCTTGATCATGCTGACTTAAAAATTAACGTAAGATTTGAGCGTAAAGAATAAAAGGTTCTCTGCCGAAAAACTTATGGTGCAAGGGGGTACGGTGACCGTACCTTCATCTACGAACCTCACCTTAAAATTAAGAATTTATCCGGTATTCTTGGCCAGGCAATTTTAAGCACTCTTTCCCTTCACTGATTAGGCATTTCGCGGATTTCCCCTGCCGGTGAGGCGGAGCAAAAAAGGTGCTATTTAATAGACAAAAGAATTGACAATCAAAGATTTACAGAAAAAATCTTAACCAAAATAAAATACCATAACAAAACAATAACATCCGCCGGCATAACTTCGGAGGGCAATTCTGCGTCTATATAATAGAAATCATCAACAAGCGAAATTTCGCAAAAGAGAGAAAAATAGCGCCTTACGAGGCAAAAAAATAATGGGTGTTCTCATAGTGTGTGGGCTGTCCCGCTTCCTTTAAGGATCTGCGGGGCAGTTTTTTTTTTGCAGCTCTATTCCGGTTTCCGGCTCTCCTTTCCGGTAGTTTCCGGTTTTTCTACAATAAAGAACTTTATGGATTTTGGAGTATACTGAAGCGTCTCTACAAAATCCGGTTTGCGGGTAATGACGATTGGGACGCTGTTATTCGCAGCATTGGCAGATATGGTTTTCAGGTCTACCTCAGCGGTAAAGTCCCGATAGGATACCGAATCGTATTTGCTGAGCCCCAATTTACACCGCACAGTGATCTTATCGGGAAAAATGCGAAGGCTGTCCGGCGAATTTTTTATGACCAGAGGGACATACATCGCCTTTTCCGTAAAAGGCTCCACTTCTATCCGGGCTTTTACTTCATTTACGGAAAGGGACAGTTCAGGAGCAGGCTCCCGGAGTTTTATTACCTGTGTAGCGGAAGCTTTAAGGTTGGATAGCAGGATAGAATCGGTATACCAATACGCTATGGTTGAAACAAGCGATACGGGCCCGGCTATTTCGACTGAATCCGGACTTACCTTTACCGGAGATTTGAGATGGTGTTCGGGGGCGAAACCCAGGCTGTCCCGAACAACAATGGGGACAGTTTTGGAAGCTTTTTCTTCCAAGGTGAGGTTGAGGCTCTCGGGATTGATTTCCAGAACGGTAATATCGTTAGAATAGAGGTTCTGCAGAATATCAGAACGCAACTGGGCCCGGTTGAGGTTGAGTTGAGCAATACCCGACATATCGTAAGAGAGCTGGACATTGCGGCTGGAGAAAAATTCGAACACGAGGTCCCAGCCGGTGCCCTGCAGCTGGACGGTCATATCTTCTGGCGCTACAGAAGCCAGCGCTTTATCAGAAGGGATCTCGAATTGGAAGAGAACCTGTTTTTCTGTACGGTAGGTTTGAGATAGTTTGATCAGCAGCCAGAAGACAAAGGCTATCCCTATACAGGCAAGAAGGGTAGCCCTGTCTTCTTTTATCTTTACAGTAAATGCCTTTCTATTTATCCTTATCATCTGGAGTAACGAAGGAATCCGTCATTTCTTTGGAAACTGCAGACCGGATTATTCGTATATAGGTTTTATTGGCTACTTCCAAGGTGACGATGTTGTCTTCGATCTTGTTAATGCGTCCGATAATACCGCTGGCAGTCACTACTTCATCCCCTTTTTGCATACCGTCCATAAAGGTTTTCTGTTCTTTTTGGCGTTTTTGCTGAGGCCGGATAAGGAACAGCCAAAAGATCAGGATCATGGCGCCGATGAAAATGAGGTTGTACATGCCTGCATTTCCAGCCTGAAGTAAGAGCAAATCGAATGATGTCATTTTGAATGGATTTTCGTTTTTACCGGCACAGAAGGTACCCCTTGCCCGGCTGTAAATTTAAGGATTTATTCAATTGGGAGCTTCCTCTCCATTGTCTGCAGGGCGCACGAAGCCTTGTATGAAGACCTTTGAGGTGGCCGGGTAAGTATTGGCCACAATGGTAATCGGTTTCGTTTGTTGATTCTTCTTTCCCTGAGTGCTGAATTTCACCTTAAGCATTCCTTTTTCTCCGGGGGCGATCGGCTCCTTGGGCCAGTCAGGCACCGTACAACCGCAGGTAGAACGAGCGCTACTGATCAGCAGCGGCGCTTTGCCGTTATTGGTGAAATGAAAAGTATGCTCAACAATTGCCCCCTCATCCACCTCGCCGAAGTCGAAAGTTTCCTCTTCAAAGGCCATTTTAGCCACATTTACCGTATCGATAGGTTCATTCGCAGAAACAGGGCTGCGAATGATGTCAGCGTTTCGGATCGGGCCGTCACTTTTTATCTCCTCCAGCGATTTCTCACTGTTTCCCCCGGCTTGTTCGTTATTATTACAGGCGAAAGCCAGGGTAGCAAGCAGCAACAAAATAAGTCGGTTCATGTTATTCTTAGTTTTCAATAAGTCCTGCAAATGTAATAAAAGTTTTGGCGAGCATGAACTGGTATCGCTCTTATAGTAACTTGCGAAGGTTTGAATTGTTTTACTTTGTGTTATGCGAATATTTCTGATCGGTTTCATGGGCAGCGGCAAGTCTTATACGGGCCGCCGCATGGCCCAAAAGGCAGGGTTGCCTTTTATCGACCTCGATGAAAGGATCGAGAAAAAGGAAGGTAAACCCATTCGCGCCATCTTCGAAGAGGAGGGCGAAGCATACTTTCGCCTGTTGGAGAAAGCGTGCCTCCGCGAAATGGAACAGTATCCTCACGTAGTTGTATCCTGTGGGGGTGGCACACCCTGCTTTCACGACAATATGGAATGGATGAATAGCCAGGGCGTCACGATTTATTTACGCGCCTCGGAAAGCCTGCTGGCTCGCCGCCTGGCCGGCCAACAGGCTCAAAGGCCAGTGCTCAAAGGGCAGGATCAGGACAGTCTCGAAGTGTTCATCCGATCCAAACTGGAGGAAAGGGAGCACTACTATATGGAATCCAGTATAGTTTATGACCAGTGTACCGAAAAAGAGCCTGTAGCCGAAAATATACTCCGCTATTTTCAGGATATGATCGGGCATTGACCGTTAAATCAAAAGACGTGGACTGGAAGATCGCAGGCATTGATTATGGTAGTAAGCTAGGCTACCTCGCCAGAGTGCTGGAATTCAACCCCGAACACTATAAAAAAGGGAAAACACCTTCCCCGGATGCGGTTGGACGATTGTCGGCCTACCTCCCCTACCCTCTACCCCAGGAACCACCGGCTTCCTGGCATCAGTTCGACGCATTACTCGCCCTGGCCAGCGGATGGCGGTTCTGCCAGGGCCAGCACCTGGTATTTGGTGATGAAGGTGAAGGGCTCATCATCGTATGAATGAAAAAAAAACCTTAGCTTAGCACCCCAGGCAACATTGGGTTAATGGCATTTAAATTTACCGTTCCGTTCTATGCATTTCGGCTCCACTTCCACCCGGGAGTCAGCCTGCTTGCTCCTCTGGCAGACAACAGTGTCCTGCGCCTGGGGCAACCTTTACGGCTCGTTGCCGAACAATATGCCGAGGCGCTGCAACGGAAAGTGCTCAACCGGGGGCAATTTCGGGAATTACTTCAGGAATATCAGAAAGGGGACTTTTACAAGGGAACCATTGAAATCTACTTTGAAGAAGCCAGAGACAAGATAAGCTACCCGGCCTTCAGCCTGGAGTTCACCTACTTTTTCAATTTCCAGGAGAAAGGGGCCTGGGGCATCGTACCCAGCCTTGGAGTAGAAGCTTTTGCCGAAGATGAACCGCGGCTCCAGCAGCGGTTGGAAGAATCAATCCGCCTCGATTTTACCCGAAAAAGGCGTCTAAATGCTGTACAGGACATCCTATCGGCTATTTGGTTCACCAGTGTGGAACTTCAGCAGCAGGAGATCCGCCTTCAGGCGCCAACCCCCAGAGAGCTCGAAAGCCTGAAAACCCAGCAGCAGGAAAAGTTGCTTCCCAAGGTTGCCAGCCTGCTCGAAATAAAGCGGCAGTCCCTGTATGGCCGTGACGAGTTGGTAGAACAGTTTGCCCGTGCCCTAAAAGGAAAGTTTACCCGCAACGTTTTGCTCGTAGGCCCCTCTGGCTGCGGTAAAACTGCCCTGACATGGGAATTGGCCCGGCAGCATAAAAAAAGGCGCATCAAATCCCAGATCTGGGAAACCACCGCCTCCACCCTGATCAAGGAGTTAATGAAGGATACCGGATGGCAGGAAAACCTGTCTTTGCTTTGCAAGGAGTTATCAGACGGCAACAGCATTCTCTTTGTTCGCAACCTGATGGAACTTTTCGAGGTCGGAAAATACGAGGGTAATGATGTGAGTATGGCCGATTTCCTGCGCCCTTTTATCAGCCGTGGGGAGATCCAAATCATTTCTGAATGCACGGAAGAAGAACTGGCACAGATTGAGGTAAAAAGCCCCAACTATATTACCTTTTTCCAGACTATCCACATCCAGGAACCTGAAGAAAAGGCACTGGAACAGATTATCCTGAAAAAGGTAAAGGACATTGCGAATGTACGGAGCGTAGATATTGAAGAAGAGGCCATCCGGGAAGTCATTCGCCTCAACCGCCGGTTTACTCCTTACGCTGGTATGCCCGGAAAACCCATTCGCTTTCTGGAAAGCCTGGTAATCAACAAGAGCAGTTCCTCCCGGACAAATAACGGACGTCTGGATATTTCCCGGCAGGAGGTCCTCCATCAGTTCTGTGAAGAAACGGGTATGCCCCGGTTTATGGTCGACCCGGAAATATCTATGGATGCCCAGGCGGTCAGGCATAGCTTCAACAGTATGATCTTCGGCCAGGAGGCCGCAGTGGATAGCGTAGCTAATATACTTGCCGCTGTAAAAACGGCCCTCACCCGGACGGGCAAGCCAATAGCCTCCCTACTCTTTGTCGGGCCTACCGGCGTAGGGAAAACCGAATTGGCAAAGATACTGGCAGAGTTCATGTTCGGCAGCAGGGAACGCCTCACTCGTTTTGATATGAGTGAATTTTCGACCCCTTATTCTGTTTTGCGCCTGGTAGGGGATAATTTCTTCTCCGATGGCCTGCTCACCGCTGCCATCCGCCGGGAGCCCTTCGGGGTGCTACTCTTCGACGAGATTGAAAAGGCTCATTCTACTTTCTTCGACTTTCTGCTACAGATTCTAAGTGAAGGCCGCCTTACAGATGCACAGGGAAAGTTAGCCAATTTTTGCAGCACCATCATCATCATGACTTCCAATATCGGCGCCCAGTCCCTGATCTCCAACCCCATAGGTTGGCTGCAGAGTATGAATAAGGAGGTGATCAAGGAACATTTTATGACGGAAGTGCAAAAGTACTTTCGCCCGGAACTCTTCAACCGAATCGACCAGGTGGTCCCCTTTTCACCTTTGGACAGCTTCACGGTCCGGTTTGTGGTCGAACGCGAAATAGCGCTCCTGCGAGAACGGGAAGGGATAAAATTTCGACGCATCAACCTAAGCATTGAAGAGGACGTGCTGGGCTTGCTGGCACAGAAAGGATATGACAGCAAATACGGTGCAAGGCAGCTGCAACGAGCCATCCGTGAAGAATTGATCATTCCGCTGTCCAGAGTGCTGAACACAGAAGATTTCGACGACCAGTTGGAGATCGCAGTAGTGGCGCGGGAAGGCAAAGTCCGGATTGAAGCCGAATCAGACCCTCTTGGCTTGGAGCTTCTGCTGGAAGAGTACAGTAAAATAAGCCATGCCGACCACGCCAGTAGCCTTCGCCGTCAGATAGAACAAATGAAAGAAGGCCATTTTTACGTACGCCTCCTGAGCGAACTCGACATCCTGGAAAGGAAAAAACAAAAAACAAAACAACGGTTCTGGAGCAATCAAAACCAGGCAGAACGATACACTTACTATTTGGAAACCCGCCAGCACGTCGAGGAGCTCAGCCAGCAGATCGAAAACCTGGAGATGAAGCTTGCCTTGTCCTGCCTGAATGCCGGGGGGTACGAACCAGCCTGGGCGGATGAAGTTCAATACTGGGAAGATGCCTTCTTCGGGCTCAAGATGGAACTGTACGCCCGTCTTCACCCCAAAGCCAACAGCTGCCAGCTGGCCGTTTATGGGCCCAATCCCATGCCTGTCATCGGATTTTACCTAGAATTGTTTCGACGAAAAGGATACACATTTCAGGCCCAGAGCATATGGTTCAGAGAAAGCTATTACAACGAAGAGATAACGGATACCGAGAGCGGCAAAAAGAAAAAGCGGGAAGCCTTCCTGAAACATCCTTGGCACCCAGAAACTTCGGCTCAGCCGGCCCCTGAAAGAAATGGTGACATTCTCTGGGGAATTGAATTCTCGCTGGATGGCCCTTGCGCCTTCCTCTACCTAAAGGGAGAAGACGGTGCACAGCAATGGCTTGAAGAAGGTGAACTGCCGAGCCTGTATGTCGTAATGGCCCGCAATGAACCGTTCCTCACTCCCCACAAATTGCACCGCAAGGATTTTTATACTAAACAATCGCTCCGCCGGATAGTCGAACCGGCAGCACTAAGAGACACGGTTTACAAAATCAACCGGGAATACAACAAAATGGCCCTACTTGGCCTTATTATGGAGAAAATGGAAGAAGCTTTCCGTATTAATCTGGAATTAGAAATACTGTAACCAATGAAATATACCTTCTGGCTATGCCTGGCCTGCTTTCTGACCGTTTCTTCTGAGGTTTTCGCTCAGGAAGCAGACAGCACCTTGAAATATTACTGGGTGACCTTTACAGATAAGGCGGACAGCCCTTACCAAATTGACAAACCGGAAAGCTATCTGTCCGAACGAGCGATCGCCCGCCGAAAGAAATGGGGGATCCCGATTACGGAGGAAGATCTTCCTCCAAGCCCCCAGTATCTCTCTGCATTACAAGAGCTAGGTGCTTCTGTCCACCATCGCTCCCGTTGGCTTAACGCAGCCACCATCCTGATTCCAGAAAGCAGGATTATCGACGTAGCGGACCTGCCATTTGTGGATGAAGTCGAATATGTAGGGTTTCCTTATGAAAAGCGGGAACGCCAAAAGATTAACATCAAAGGGGACAGCCTGCTCAGTAAGAAGCTGGACGGGCAATATTACGGCTATGCCAACCGCCAGATAGAATGGCTCAATGGAGACACCCTGCACCAACTGGGTTACACGGGGTCTGGAATATGGCTCGCCGTTCTTGATGGAGGGTTTATCGGCGTAGATACAAACCCTTTCTTTGACAGCTTGCAGGCAGACGGGCGCCTCTTGCTCGCACATGACTTTGTCGATGGAGACCAGGAGGCTTACGAATCCAGTACACATGGCACTAAGGTGCTCTCTACCATGGCAGCCAATGTTCCTGGAGTAATGGTAGGGACGGCTCCTGGCGCCACCTATGCCTGTATCAAGACCGAAGACACCAGAGGAGAATACCGGATTGAAGAATGCCACTGGGTAGCCGGACTTGAGTATGCGGACAGCCTGGGCGCAGATGTTGTCAACTCATCCCTTGGTTATACGACTTTTAACGACCGGCAGATGGACTATGCCTACGGCAACCTGGATGGGAAGAGTTCGGTAGCAAGCCTGGCTGCAGACATTGCTTTCCGGAAGGGGATGATTGTCGTTACCAGCGCCGGAAATGAGGGCAGTTCGCGGTGGAAACATATCGGCATCCCGGCCGACGCCAAGCTGGCTTTTTCGGTAGGCGCCATTGATTTTTCCGGGGAGCGGGCATCTTTCAGTTCTTTGGGCCCCACTGCCGATGGCCGTATCAAACCGGATATAGCAGCGCCGGGAGCATGGGTCACTGTTGCGGATGCATATGCATTCCAGGCCACCATTGGCTCCGGCACTTCTTTTGCCGCTCCTATTCTGGCGGGCCTTGTCGCCTGTCTTTGGGAGGCCTTTCCGGAAAAAAGTAATGAACAGATCTTAGATGCGATTAAACGAACGGCTTCCCAAGCCCATTCACCCGATGTAGAGCTTGGGTATGGTATTCCCGATTTTGGTAAAGCCTATTTTGATTTGTTCAGCAGCAAGGACAGCCTTCCACAAGATGCCCCCGCTGCACCTCTAGCACCAGAGAAAAAATAAAAAGGGCTCAAAGCCTGGCTGGCGCCTTACTTTGAACCCTTCCGCCTGTCCAATTCGGACAGCCTGATGAGCGGTAAGCCTGTCCAAGCACTCAATGAAGGGAGTACTGTTTAAAGGCCTATGTGCGTGCACATATGCTCAACCTCTCACTTTTCTCCTCTAACATAAGCGCTTAGCAAGAGCCCCGCTAAATAAGCCCCTGAGCAATGACTGCGTCGGCAATCTTGACAAAACCGGCTATGTTGGCGCCGGCAACGTAATCAATATTGCCATTCTCATCAGAGCCGTAAAGGGCGCACTGCTCGTGAATATTGACCATGATATCCTTCAGGCGCTTTTCAACCTCTTCCCGTGTCCAGGAGAGGCGAAGGCTGTTCTGAGACATTTCCAGCCCTGAAACGGCCACACCACCAGCGTTGGCAGCTTTGCCCGGCCCAAAGAGGATATCCGATTCCTGTAGCAGGTGTACCGCTTCCGGTGTCGAAGGCATATTAGCGCCTTCGGCAACGGCCATACAACCATTCTTGATCAATTCTTGTGCATCATTTTCGTCCAGTTCGTTCTGCGTGGCACAAGGCAGCGCGATATCGCACTTGATGCTCCACGGCCTGCCGTTGGGAATATATAGGACTCCGAACTGGTCAGCATATTCCTTGATGCGGCCCCGGCGCACGTTCTTGAGTTCCATCAGCCACTCGAGCTTTTCCTGAGTTATGCCCTGTCGGTCGTAGATGGTTCCGGAAGAATCAGACAAGGTGACTACCTTGGCGCCCTTCTGGATGGCCTTTTCTGCAGCATACTGGGCGACGTTTCCGGAACCGGAAATGGTAATGACTTTACCCTTCAGCGTTTCGCCGCGCCGCTTGAGCATTTCCTCAACAAAGAATACCGTCCCGTACCCCGTAGCCTCCGGGCGGATCAGGCTACCGCCGAATTGCGGGGCCTTACCCGTGATGGTTCCCGTATGCTCGTTCCTAAGTTTTTTGTACATCCCGAAGAGGAAGCCTACTTCGCGAGCGCCCACACCAATGTCTCCGGCTGGAACATCTGTGTCCGGGCCGATGTGCCGATGCAGTTCAGCCATAAAGGCCTGGCAGAAACGCATTACCTCAGCATCAGATTTTCCTTTGGGGTCAAAATCGGACCCGCCTTTCGCGCCGCCCATCGGCAGGCTGGTCAGGCTGTTCTTGAAGATCTGCTCAAATCCAAGGAATTTCAGTACGCCAAGGTTGACAGTGGGGTGGAAACGCAGCCCGCCCTTGTAAGGGCCAATGGCATTGCTAAATTGAACCCGGTATCCGCGGTTTACTTGTACGCGGCCCCGGTCGTCCATCCAGGTTACCCGGAAGGTAATAACCCGGTCAGGTTCGGTGAGCCTTTCCATCAGGCTAAATCCCTGGTATTTCTTGTTGTTTTCAATGTAAGGGATAGCAGTACGCGCCACTTCACTGACGGCTTGATGGAATTCCGGTTCATTAGGAGTTCGCTGTTTGAGCCATTCCATGAACCGGTTCACCTTTAGTTTGGAAGTCTTGGTCAGGGTCATCATAATGGTTAGGATTTATCCACCTGCAATGTAGACGATGCCCCAGCCTGTAACAATAACAAATGTCACCCCAATAAGGTGATTATTGACAGCAGAGTCGAAATTTTTGAAAACAAAAGACATTGTAAATGAAATTTTATTCTCAAAAAATTAGAAAACCAGCCTTTTGTATTGAATTAATCTATTTTCCCATAAGCTTAATAGGGAAGTTTATTGCTGGATAGACAATTATTCCGGCCCTTGAATAGCCAGGGGCGGCCTGCAACATGCCCTTTATATGGCCTGGTGATTAAAAGGTTGGATAACCATTTCTGAAACCACCCCGGATACAGGTTGTTGGCAAAGGAACCAAATAGCCCTTCCCGCTTCTTTTGCATTGATGAACTTATCGCGATTGACACGCATATCGATATTGTCCCAGAAGTCAGAATCTACGCCTCCCAGATAAAGGTTGGTGATGCGCACTTCTGTGCGTTTCAGTTCTTCCCTTATAGATTTAACCATTCCGTTGAGGCCGTACTTAGAGGCTGCATAAGCGGCAGCGCCAGCCATTGGAGCTTTGCCCAGTACTCCCGGAATATTGATCACCAGCCCTTTCCGTGCCTCTTTCATTGGGGGAAGGAAATAGCGCATCAGGTGAAAGGCTCCTTTAAGATTGACGTCGATAACCTTGCTGAAGTCCTCTGCACCAGTATTCTCCAAAGGGTTCAGGTAGCCAATGCCGGCGGCATTGATCAGAATATCGAGGGGCCCAACCCGATCATAGATAGTTGTTGCCAGTGTTTGTACTGCTTTGGCGTCTGTGACATCCAGGAGGAAAGCTTGTTCTGCCGGGATGTCATTGTCCCTGGCAGTTTGTTTGAGCTTTTCCTCATTGCGGCCGGTGATAAAGACATTGGCCTGCCCCTTCCTGATCAGCCGAGTAGCCTCCGACCCGATCCCCCCTGTTGCGCCAATTATGAGTACTTTCTTTTTGGCAAGAATTTCAACAGCCATAGTTCCTTATTTAATGTTCGTTTACCGGATAGCCTGCAGAAACTCGGCACGGGTGTTTTCATTCAGGAATTTTCCACCGTATTCCGTTGTCACCGTACTGCTGTGTTCGTGCTGGACTCCCCGCATTTCCACACACATATGCTTGGCTTCGATGTAAACTGCCACATCTTCCGTTCCAAGCACTTCCTTGA
The DNA here is from genome assembly GCA_020636405.1 of Lewinellaceae bacterium. Taxonomy (GTDB): domain Bacteria; phylum Bacteroidota; class Bacteroidia; order Chitinophagales; family Saprospiraceae; genus JACJXW01. The sequence continues at coordinate 3,913,010 of JACJXW010000004.1, forward strand.
GTTCATTAGCGATTTGGACGGTCAGGCGTTCCTGAACCTGAGGCCGGCGGGCGTAATATTCCACTATCCGATTGAGTTTGGACAGCCCGATGACTTTGCCGTTGGCAATATAGGCAATGTGTGCCCTGCCGTAAATGGGAAGGAAATGGTGTTCACAGAAAGACTGGACCCTGATTCCCTTTTCCACGAGCATCTGGCGGTATTTGAACTTATTGTCAAACAAGGACACTTTTGGCTTATTTTCGGGATGAAGGCCAGAAAAGATCTCGCGGACAAACATTTTAGCTACCCGCTTTGGCGTACCGCGCAGGGAGTCATCGGTGAGGTCGAGGCCGAGTACATCCATTATTTCGCGAAAGTGTTTCTCGATCTGCTTCATCTTCTCTTCTTCGGGCAGGTCGAATGCATCGGGCTTCATTGGCGTATCATAGGAGGTGCCGACATGCTGAGCGCCGATCTCGTCGGTGAAAGCTTCCGCGAACCCGGCCGATTTTCCGTTCAGGTGAGCGCGATTACCATTTAATTCAACATTTGAATTGATCATAACGAAAATGGATATTGTGACTTATTTTTAGATCCCTACCCTAACGCCAAAATCAAATTGATTGTTTAACCATTAATTCCTCATTGCTGTCTTTTGGCCATTGCCTTTCCTTCCGGAAAAGGGAATTACTCAGCCCGGGATAGGGTTCAGGCATGGTTTGCCGTTAAAAAGGGCCAAAAAAAATAATTTTGCATCATCCCGGAAACATTTGGCAAAGCAGCTCGTATGAAAAAATAGTCCCATAGGTAAAAATAATTTATACCCTCCTTGCCCCTCCTACCCCCATAATCTAGCGGTCCATCGCCCATTTTTTCACTACTGATACTTATATTTGATTATGTTTTACTACATCAAATCGAGACTTCCCCTTTTGTGGGCCTTGCTGGCCATAATGGCGTTTGCCGGATGTATGGATGACGCCTCCTCCCCTGCTGCCGACCCATTTGCTGACTGTCGTTACGGAGCACCCAAGCCCATTTTCAGTGAAGGCCTAAGGTCCGTCACTCAGCATGGCTTCCATTTGGAGGAAAGCAGAGCTGTAGAAACCGTCTCCTTTGACGATGGGTTGAAGCTGTCGATACTTCAGTCCGGATGCGATTATATTCATCAGGAGTTCCAATTCCATTTGATTGAGCAATTTGCCGGGGCGCCCTCCAGTTACTGGATCCAGGAAACCATAAACAGATTCAACCAATTGGGGCAATTGGGGCCGGCTTATGTAATCTACGTTTCTGTAGCTGATGCATTGAGTGAGAGGAGTAATCAAATTGTATTAGGAGAAAGTACGGAGTTACAGCCCGGCTTCTTTGCGAAAATAGAAAATGGCAATTACCGAAACGGGGGAGCCCTGGTCGTGACCCTTAGCGAGCAAGCCAGCGGAAGTGTAGCCAGTAGTGAATAGCGTATCCTGCTCAAGGTACGCCTGCACTGTGTTAAAAATAAAAAACATGCCAGGGGTTGAATTTTTTTTAGCCCCTGGTTATCAGCCTCTTTCCCTTGAAGAGGCTTTTTACATAAAAAAATCATCTACCTATTATCATCTGATTATCATTGTTTTAATCAAAAAAATTACACCCTTCATCATTTTGCTATCCGACAAATTGTCAGTGTTTTTATTTGTTGGGGCAGTTCTCGTTTTATAATTTTATGGTATCAAAGCGAAGGAGGCGCCTTTCAAAGCCCCCTCCTTTTTAATCCCAATCGCTGCTTTGGCCTCTGGCAGAGGTCCGGCCTTTTTGCTTTTGTCCCTGGAAAAATGAGTCATTCTCAGAATAAAGTCTTAAAGTATCAGCAAGTTAAGATGAGCTCCGCTGCGTCCAAGTAGCGGGGTTTTTTATTTTCTCCAACCACCCTCCTTCGATCGGCCAGCTTCTTTTTTTTCTGTAGTCAAAGATCTGAGTATATTTGCGGGCAGCAAACAAAGCCACACCGGTATGTGTTGCCTAATCGCATCAATTAGCCAATCAAAACTAAGCAACCGATATGGATAAATTTGACCTTATTGTTATTGGGAGTGGCCCTGGCGGTTACGTTGCGGCTATTCGCGCATCCCAGTTGGGGATGAAAGTAGCAGTTGTAGAACGGGAATCTCTCGGAGGCATATGCCTGAACTGGGGCTGCATCCCGACTAAAGCCCTGCTGAAAAGCGCCCAGGTATTTGAGTACATCCAACATGCTGAGGATTACGGCATCAATGTAGAAAAAGCTGCGGTCAATTTCGAGGGTATGATCAAGCGGAGCCGCGGCGTCGCCGACGGGATGAGCAAAGGGATTAATTTCCTGTTCCGCAAAAATAAGATCACTGTGATCAATGGAGTAGGGAAACTTGCCCGGGGTAAAAAGGTGGAAGTCACCGATGCCGAAGGGAAAAAGAAGGAATACAGTGCGGAACACATCATTGTCGCTACCGGCGGCCGGGCCAAAGCGTTACCCAACCTGCCGATCGATGGGAAAAATGTGATCGAGTACCGCAAAGCGATGACGTTGGAGAAACAGCCGAAAAAAATGGTTGTCGTTGGCGCCGGCGCTATTGGTGTGGAGTTCGCTTACTTTTACCACTCTATTGGGACCGAAGTTACAGTGGTGGAATTCCTGGAACAAGGCCTCGTACCACGGGAAGATGCCGATATTTCAAAGGAACTTGCCAAGATCTACAAGAAGAAAGGCATCGAAGTATTGGCCAACTCTTCCGTTGAATCCGTTGATACCTCCGGGCGTGGCTGCAAGGTGTTGGTGAAAAGCCGTAAAACAGGAGAGACACAGGAGATCAAGTGCGATATTGTACTTTCCGCCGCTGGTGTAACTCCCAATATCGAGAATATCGGCCTCGAGGCTCTGGCAATAGAAACGGACCGGGGAATGATAAAGGTAGACGAGTACTACCGGACCAATGTCGCCGGGATCTATGCGATCGGAGATGTCATCCCGGGGCCGGCGTTAGCACATGTTGCCAGTGCTGAAGGAATTATCTGCGTGGAAAAGATCGCCGGGCAAAACCCTCATCCTCTGGATTACAACAATATCCCTTCCTGCACTTACTGCAGCCCGGAGATCGCTTCGGTGGGCTATACCGAACAGGCAGCCAAAGATGCCGGCCTGGAGATAAAGGTGGGTAAATTTCCGTTTACCGCTTCCGGAAAAGCCAGCGCTTCCGGCGCTAAAGAAGGGTTTGTAAAAGTGATCTTTGATGCCAAATACGGGGAGTTCCTCGGGGCTCATATGATCGGTGCAAATGTTACCGAAATGATCGCTGAGGTGGTTGCCGCCCGCAAGCTGGAGACTACCGGCCATGAGATCATTAAAACAGTCCATCCACATCCTACAATGAGCGAAGCAGTAATGGAGGCAGCGGCCGCCGCCTACGATGAAGTCATACATTTGTAGGGAATGAGAGCATGAATGAAGGAATGGCTGAGGGCGCCTTGTTCATTCCTTCATTCCACCACTCCCCCGCTCCTTCATGGGGGGAGCGTTCCCGGAGCGCCTGGTTTCGTTCTACCCCTCCTGGGAAACCGTGCTGCGCACCTGTTCAAATACTCTTTCGATGAACCGTTTGTCATTGGTAATGATGACCGCATTGCCTTTCATTTCCCGCGAAGGCTCTATCCTCTTGCCCAGAGTAGTGACCAGGTCTTCTTTAAACCCTATCTCGATAATGATCTTGCCTTCGATAGGTACCTGGCTTTTCTTTTCAACTCTGGCTTCTATAGCGCCGTATTCAGCGTAGGAATAACTGTCCAGCCGAACGATCACCTTTTGCCCGGGGCGAATTTTACCGGAACGGGACATATCGACCTGTACAAAACCTTTCGTTTTTTGCCGCTTCAGAGGCACGACTACACCGATCTCCCGGTCCGCTTCTACAAACTGTTGTTCACTGATGCTTTCCAGGTTAAAGGAGACGATACCGTCGATGGGCGAACTGATCACGAACTTCCTCTTCCACTCTTCAACAGCCTTTTGCAAAGCCTGAAAGCTCTCCCGCATCGCTATTGCCGCTTCCTGCCTGCCTTCTTTTGTCACCTGCCGCACCCCGGTCATTTCAGAACGTATGCCTTCAATATCCAATTCTTTGCTTTTGATGGAAGATTCAATACCCTCCCGGGCGCGGCGGAGGCTTAACAGCTCCTCCCTTGTTTTGGACACGCGCTCTTCGGCCAGAAGGTTTTCCTGTGACAATTGCTCTTCTCTTCTCAGCCGCTTCTCCACCGATTCGATCTGGCGGTCGATATTTGCCCATCTTCCCTGGTCACTCCTGATCATACTCTGGATCTTTCCCAATTCTTTATTGAGTTGCTGCAGGTTGAAATTATCATAGGGGTTGGAAAGGTACTGTCGAAGGTCCTGCTGGCGGCGGTAAAAATCGTAGAGTTCGTCTTTGAGTTCTCCCAGAACCACATTGCCGGGAAGGGAGAAAGCCAGAAGAGTAGAATCTGAAGGTGCATTACCCACTCCCATAATAGCTAATTCCAGGGTCATTACATCTTCCAGGCTGGCGTTGTTGTCGAACACGACCAATACTTCACCGGCAGCCACAACCTCCTCATTATTGGCCATCACGGTTTTTACCCGCCCCCGGGTTTCCGTGACCAGCCTTTTTGGAGGGTCAGTGGTCGTAACGGTGATTTGCGACTCCACAGTATCCGGATATTTCAATAGAAACCCCACCCAGCCGGCTACGACAACCACAATAAAAGCAAACAGGGTTCCATAGCGGGCCATCCATCCAGGAGGGGTGCCCAGGATCTCCTGAACTTCCTCACTCCGAATTTCAATGTTCTCGTAATCTTGCATCTTCAGTGGCGTTTTTAGGATTATGCGCCCAGCTCCAATTGGTTGCGCACCAGTTGGTAATAAGCGCCGCGGAGGTAGGTGAGCTCATCATGATTGCCTTGTTCTACAATCTCCCCTCCTTCGAGTACGACGATGTTATCTGCGTTCATGACCGTGCTCAGGCGATGGGCGACGATTACAACTGTCCGGCCATAGAAAAACTCCTCCAGGTTTTCCATTATGATCATTTCGTTATAAGCATCCAGAGCGGTAGTAGCTTCATCAAAAAGAATGTACTCCGGGTTCTTGTACACCGCCCGGGCAATCAGCAACCTCTGTTTCTGCCCCTGGCTCAGCCCGAGCCCTTCCTGCCCGATCTTCGTGTTGTAACCGAGCGGCAGGGATTCAATAAAGCTTTGGATATTGGCAACCTTAACCGCTTTCAGCAATTTTCGCTTATCGATGATCTCATCCCCCAATGCAATGTTTTTAGCAATGGAATCATAAAAAATGTATCCATCCTGCATGACCACACCACATTTGCTTCGCCATAGCTTGTTATTGATGTTGGAAAGGTTAATATCTCCGAGCCTGATGGCTCCTTCTGTTGGCTGATAGATATTCAGCAGCAATTTGAGCATGGTGGTCTTTCCACTTCCACTGGTACCGACGATGGCGGTGGTCAGCCCTTTGGGTATCCGAAGGTTGACATTTTTCAGGACGCTTGGAGAATGCGGGCCATTATACTGGAAGGAAACCTTTTCGAAAATGAGGTCTCCGGATTCGGGCAGCAGGATGATCTTTTCTCCGGCATGTTCTTCATCTTCTTTGGAATGGATCTCATTCATGCGTTCCAGGCTGATCTTGGCTTCCTGCATATTCCGCAGAAAGTCAACCAGGTTACCCAACGGAGAATTGAGCTGTCCGATGATATACTGAACAGCCAACAGCATGCCCAGGGTCATATCTCCATCGATGACGGCCTTGGCAACGATAAAAATGATGATCAGGTTCTTGGTTTCATTGAAGAAAGAGGCGCCTGCGCGCTGGATCTGCCCGATGCGCAGGGAACTGATCGATGTCCGGAAAAGACGGGCTTGAATGCGTTCCCAGGCCCATCTTTTTTGCTTTTCGGCATTGTGTAACTTGATCTCCTGCATTCCATTGATCAGTTCGATCAGGTTGCTTTGGTTATCTGCAGACTGGTCAAAGCGCTTGTAGTCCAGTTCCCTTCGCATTTGCTGAAAGAAAAAGACCCATCCGAGGTAGAGTGCGGTTCCTCCGAAGAAGATGAGGAATACCAATTTATGCCACAGGAACAACACATAAGAGAAAGCCAGGAAATTGACAAATGTGAAGATGGATACCAGCGAGGTTGAGGTCAGGAAACGCTGAACCCTTTCGTGGTCAGCGATACGCTGCATCAGGTCGCCGGATATCTTGGAGTCGAAAAACTTGATGGGTAACTTGGTCAGCTTGATCAGAAAATCGGAGATCAGGCTAATATTAACCCTGATGCCAACGTGGAGCAATATCCAGCTTCGGAACTGCTCCACCGCCAGCTGAGTCGCGAACAGGATCAGCTGGGCAATCAGGACGATCCAGATGAAGTCGATGTCTTCGGTATCGATCCCTTTGTCCACGATGGCCTTCATCAGGAAAGGGAACGTAAGCTGGAGAAGGGTGCCCAGGAATAATCCAACGATAAGCTGGACGATCAGAGGGCGATATTTCTTGAAATAGGAGAAAACATAGCCGAACCCGGACTTGTCGGTAGATTCGCCTTCGCGTGCGAAAAATTCAGGCGTGGTTTCCAGCAGGAGAAGCACTCCCAGCCCTTCTCCTTCTTCTACATCACTGACCCAATTCTCGAGGAATTCTTCACGGGAAAGCTTGAACTTTCCAGAAGCAGGGTCGGCGATCCAGGCGTAGTGCTTGTTGGCTTTATAAACGACGACAAAGTGTTCCTGCCGCCAATGGGCGATACAAGGCAGAGGAATATCCCTGGACAGCCGGTCATAGGTAGTTTTTACGGCCAGCGATTGCAGCCCGATGTGTTCGGCAGCATCGCTGATGCCCAACAAAGTAACGCCTTGCTTACCCATGTAGGTAAGCTCCCGAAGGTACTCCAAGGAATAGTACCTGCCGAAATGACGGGAGATCATTCTCAGGCAGGTCGCCCCACAGTCCATGGCGTCTAATTGCTGGTAGAACGGAAATTTACGTGGCATTTCTCAGTACGCCTCTTATTGCTTACAAAGCTGGTGCGCCAAATCTGCGCCCAGAATAATTTACGAAATATAAGGCCTTGGCCAGTCATTTAAAACTAAATTCCTTAAAAACAAGGGTTTTTATATAAAAAACCGGTGAATTTAGCATTTTTCACCCTTTGTTTCCTTAGTAACTGCCCTTGGAAGTGTCCTTCCTATTGGCTAATTTTCGCCACTCTAAGAGGATTAGGTTAATTGAGTTTAGTCAGTTGATTGGGCCGGCTACAGCTCGATCAACCTAATCGGCCAATTTTGCCCTTGCCTTGTCGAAGGGCAACCAAATTAACCAACCACCTCCATGTACAACAGTTTTATCTCTGTAGTAGGCGTTATTCACCATCCCCAAGAACTGGAATTGTTACCGGAATACCTGTCCAACCTGTTTCCCGTATTAACAGAGCACTTTTCAGATTTTGAGGTTGTATTGGTCAACAACGACCTCAACCTGCCGGTAGCCCCCTACATAGAGCCTCTGCCCGATGCGCTCAAACACAATATCTATCTGCTGAACCTGTCCCGTACCACGAACAGAAACCACGCTGTCCTCGCCGGCCTTGACCGGGCCAATGGCGATTATACGGTTATCTTCGAGTTCAGTTTTTACCGACAACCGGGCCTCATCCTGGATTTATTTGAAAAAACCAGGGCTCACTACGACATCGTTTACCTCCGTGCCAAACGCCGCCAGGTAGGGTTCCGGTTCCAACCTTTGTATAAGTTATTTTATTACATCCTCAAAAACTACTCTACCCTCCAGATCGATGAGATGGCGCACAATACCCGCATCATCTCCCGCAGAGCCCTGAATTCACTACTTCGCCTCCGGGAAAACCTACGCTACATGAAAGCCATCTATTCCATAGTAGGGTATAAAACCGCTTATCTGGAAACGGATATGCCTCTGAAGCCGGACATCAGCGAGTCTTTTTCCGACCGGTTCCGTACTTCTTTGATCGCCATCACCTCTTTCACTACTTTTCTGCGCAGCTTGTTGTTATGGATATTTATTTTCTCCGTAGTTTTCCTCCTGGGAGTGATCGTAAACGCATTGAAGGTAAAATTTACCGGGATCGACCTGTTTGGCAACATCGGCGAACCTTTTTCAGGCTGGACGTTTCTGGTAGTACTGATCGCTGTTTTTTTTGCCACTACCTGCCTCAACCTTTACATTATGTCGATCTACCTTTCCAATATTTACAACGAGATCAAACAACGGCCGTCGTACATTCTTGAATCTATTCAGCGGTTTTAGAGGGAGAATGTCAGAGGGCCTTCCCCATTTTTTTTAGCTCCTGGTGGCTCTGCAGCCAGCCCAGCACCAACTGGAATGCCTGTTCCTTTACGGATTCATTATGGATCTCGTGATACTGCCCTTCCCAGGATTTGAAAGTTACATCGCCCTCCAGCCGCTCGGCAAACTCCTGGCTGGCCTGCGGGGAAGTGATCTTGTCCTCTGTCCCATGCATAAGAAGCAAAGGAACGGGGAATGGGCCGGAATAGCTGTTCACCCACCGGGACTCGTTGAGCATGGCAATGCCGGTAGCCGCGGTGATCCGGTCATGTACCAACGGGTCATCAATATAAGCTTTGACCACTGCCGGGTCTTTTGAAAGATGGGCAGGGTTTAGCCCATTAGACTGGGAAAAAGCGGGATAGGCCCGGTGCATCAGCTTGCCCAAAAACACCATAGCGGCGGCAGGTTCGAAACTGAGGCGAATCCAGGGAGAGGAAGCGACGATCCCCTGTATATTAGGGTGCCGTTTGAGGGCATAGGACAGAACGAGCAGGCCACCCTGGCTTTGCCCGTAGAGAAATATCGGAAGTTCCCGATACCGTATTTCTGCTTCGATCAACAATTGCGCCACTTCGTCCAGCAAAATTTCCGCATCGGCAGCATGCCCTCTTTGTCCTTCCGACCGCCCGTGCCCCCGGCGGTCATAACCCATAACGCTGAAGCCTTTATCGGTGAAAAACTGTGCCAGGTGCTCGTAGCGGCTGACGTGTTCTCCCAGGCCGTGAACCAGGCAAATGACGCCTTCCGGCTTGTCAGCTTTCCATTCTTTACCGTAAATTTTCAGGCCGTCCTTGGCCTCCCAATTGAATTCAATTTCCTGCATGGTGTTCAGTTTGAAATGCCGGCAGCCGTTCAATACAACCGCCCTCCTTCTCCATATTCGACCACCTTCGCCTCGGGATAACGCTTGGCCAGAAAATCCAGTAAAAAGGCATTGGCCTCATCAGCACTGCGGAAATTGCCTACCAGATAAGAATAAACCCCATTTTCCAAATGGTCGACGACGAGGTTTCCGTGTTGAAAAAAAATATCATGCCCGGAAGGCAGTGGTTCCGGAGAAGCCTTGATCTCTATTTTGAAGCCACTGTATTCCTTAGGTATTTTTTGTACCTGGGAAAAAGAAGTGTCTACCTCAATTTTAAACGTTGGAATGATTTTGGACGGAGCGGCCTCCTTTTCGGCAAAAGGGTTCGAAGCATGAGGGGTATATTCGGCAGCGCCAAAAGGGCGATCAAAGGTTTCCTGTTCTAAAACCGGCACCGTATCCCTGAAGCTGGCCTCAATTGTATTTTGAAAAGGCATAACTTTGCCATTGAGGCAGTAATTTGCCAAATTGGCCTTTCCCGGCCCCGGACAGGCCAACACCAACCCAAAAGCCAGTGTTGCGTTTATAAGTATGTGCTGTATGTGGTTCATTATTGCATCTGGTAAGACGAAAGTACTAAAATATTAACAGTAGCGTTTAAAACCAACTTTGAATATGAGTTTGCGCATTGTATTTATGGGAACGCCTGAATTTGCGGTTCCATCCCTTAGGATACTGGTGGAGAACGATTATGCTGTCGTGGGTGTTGTCACGGCAACCGATAAATTAGGTGGGCGGGGAAAAAAGCAGCTGCTGGAATCAGCGGTCAAAAAATATGCTGTTGCCCAGGGTATTCCCGTATTGCAACCTACTAAACTGAAGAGCAGTGATTTTTTGGATGCCCTCCACCAACTGAACGCCAACCTCTTTGTCGTCGTCGCTTTTAGGATGTTACCCGAAGCGGCCTGGGCCATGCCGGAATACGGAACCTTCAACCTGCACGGCTCTCTGTTGCCTAAATACAGAGGAGCAGCCCCCATCAACTGGGCGATCATCGAAGGAGAAAAGGAAACCGGCGTTACCTCCTTTTTCATAAAACAGGAAATAGATACCGGCGACCTGATCTTTCAGGAAAAAATGGCTATCGGGGAAAATGAAACTGCCGGTGAAGTACACGACCGTATGATGGAACTCGGCGCCCGGGTCGTATTGAAAACAGTACAGGCCATTGAAAAGGGGGGCTATACGCTTCAAAAACAGGACGACAAACAGGCAACCAAAGCGCCTAAAATTTTCCATGAAACCTGTGAGATCGATTTTAACCAGCCTACGCAAAAGGTACATGATTTCATTCGGGGGCTCAGCCCCTACCCTGCCGCATGGACGGCCATTGATGGCAAAGAACTGAAAATCCTGCGGGCCGTCAAGGAAATCGCTGGGCACAGCCACAAGCCCGGAACCATCCTCACCGATAACAAGGACTGGCTCAAAATTGCTACCCCCGATGGCTTCGTCCACGTTCTTGAACTACAGATGGAAGGCCGGCGGCGGATGTCTGTGGCGGACTTTCTGAATGGCTATGTTTTTTAGTGTTAAGTTTATTTTGTTGAGAAATTTTAGCCTGAGTAAAAATAAATTACAAATAATTAATAATGATCTACACATTAGACTTAAAATTCCTGGATAAGCCGGATACGATCGCTGCCTTTCTCATTGAAACATCGGCTGGCCCGATCCTGGTAGAAACCGGGCCCTATTCTACTTTCGGCGCTCTTCGGCAGGCCGTTGAAGAAAAAGGGTATCAAATGGAAGATATCCGGCACGTCTTTATTACGCACATCCACCTTGACCATGCCGGCGCCGCCTGGGCATTAGCAGAACTCGGTGCTGCGATATACTTGCATCCATTCGGCAGGCAGCATATGCATGATCCTTCCAAATTGCTGGCTTCCGCCACCCGGATCTATGGAGAGGATGGCATGGCCCGGTTATGGAGTACCCTCAAGCCCATCCCCTCCGAAAAACTAAAAACGGTGGAACATCAGGAGGTAATAACTATTGGCGATGTTGATGTGAAGGCCTGGCATACCCCCGGGCACGCGGTCCATCACATAGCCTGGCAAGTAGGCGGCGAACTGTTTTCCGGCGACGTCGCAGGGGTAAAGATCGAAGGAGGCCCGGTTATGCCTCCCTGCCCTCCTCCGGATATCAATATTGAACATTGGCAGAGTTCCATCAACCTGCTCCGCTCGCTCGGCCTGAATAAAATCCACCTGACACATTTCGGCGCCATACCTGCTGGCCGGATCAAGGCCCACCTGGATGAACTGGAAGCCGGCCTGCTCCGGTGGGCGGCATGGATGCGGCCTCATTATGAACAGGGCAGAAAAGCGGAAGACATAACGCCCCTCTTCCAGGAATTTGTAAAACAGGAACTGTCCGCTGCCGGGGTAACGGGAGAAAAGTACGAGTTGTACGAAAATGCCAACCCGGCATGGATGAGTGTGGCAGGATTGCTGAGGTATTGGAAGAAAAAACTGACTGAGTAAAAGGAAATAAGTTGGGAGATTCTCAAATAAAAAACGGATGCCGGCACTCTGCCGGCATCCATTTTTTATTTTCGGTAGCAGCTTCTATTACTTAAGAAGCCGGTAACAGCCGTTTTCCGGTTTCCACCACTTTTTTGATCAGGTGAATATCCGGAAGAATGATCTCAGCATCGTTGGATTCTATATTTTCTTCATATTCCTCTTCACTGACGGCTTGCTCATAAGAGAAAGCCCCGGGAGATACTGAATTGAGGTAAATGTAGGAACCAATGCTGGCGGCGATCAGTAAACTTAGCAGAACAGTACGGGTGACAGACTTTTTCATTTTAAACGATTGTTTTAAAAAGTCACATTAAATGTAGGAGTTTTCTACCGGAGCACTAGGGTTTATCGGCCAAAGCTCCGGTTTTTTGGATCAACTCTCTATGAGAGAGACGGTGTCAAAAGAAAAAAGGTTGCAAAACCATTCAATTTATTTATTTATAGGATGCAGGAGATAGCCCAATACCCCTATTTTCAAATCACTTCAGCTGAATACGTAAAAAAAATCTTTTTTCCGGGCTACATTTTCAATCAATTATCTATTTTTAGGTTGTCATTGCTTAATTGCATTGTCGAATTTACACTCAAATTGGCTAGTATGATGAAACGGGCAAGCAGGCTGCGCATTGCTGACCACTCTATTTGTTTTTCCGGTTTTTATTCTTTATCCCTACATAGCCTTACCGGTTCTTCCCCGGCACTTACCTGCGTTATTCAGTATTTTTTGCATCCACTAGCCGCCAATTGAATTGGATGGAATTTCTCATTTTATAACCAAATATGGATTTAGTATGAATAGCAAGTTTACTCAGTTACTTGTCTCTGTTATGGGAACACTTGTACTGCTCCTGGCTACTTACAGCCTGAGCGCTCAGGTCATTCCTCTCAAGATCCGGATCAACAACCCGGAAGCACAAGGGCTCGTCATTGACGCCACACGCGCCAACTTCGGGCCGATGCCTCCTGCTGAAATCACGGCGGACCTGGCGTGGGCTACCGATGGTGTGACCGCACCGACGGATAACGATACCTGGTCCCCAACTGGATCCTATTGCTGCGAGGCGGTTGTCAACGGAGATGAGATCTCCGGTAAAATCGCCATGATCAGCCGCGGATCCTGTGAATTCGGAGTAAAAGTAAAAAATGCCGAAGACGAGGGAGCGGTTGCCGTGATCATCGCAAACCGCGCGCCGATCGGACTGACGGTGGGCACGCACACCGATGGCACAGTCTGGATGGGCGCCGGCGCCGTTGGAGACTCTACTACGGTACCTAGTATGTTCATCACCTATGAAGACCGCAAAACGCTGGAAGACCTCATGGCCGTGGCCGGTGGCACGCTCAACGTCACGATCATGGCCTCCCATATGTATGATGCCTCCGCAGCTCATGCCGCCCTCACCCCGGAACTGGGCGTGCCGATGGACAGCATCCAGGTCGTACTGGTCAACCGCGATACCGCTGCCAGCGCTCTGGTGACGGACATCCAGCTCACCGCCACCATTACCGAACCGGGAGGAGGCACAGAAGTACTAACAGCTACACTGGACACTCTTTTCAGCCTGGGTATTGAAGGATTCTCCTACGAGCAAAGAACCTTCTTCCCGAGTTATACCCCGACCGAAGCAGGGCTCTATACCATCGTATTCTCCGCTTCTACGCCAAACGGCGACCATCCGCTGGATTCCGAGACGATCACCCAAACTTTCGAGGTCAATCCGGAAACCTACACCTACCGTATTGACAATGGTGAACTTTTCGAAAACTTTTCGGTCGAGCTCAACGAGGCCGCTTATCAAAGCGCCGCTTCCAGCCTTATCTTCAATGTAGGCGCAATGTACCGTACCGGGGACAACCCAGCTGCCGCCGCTTTTGCTTCATTCATCCTGAATAATGCCAGCGAGCTCACTCCCGGTATGGAATTCACCCTTGCGCTGATGGATGCCGACCCGGATGGAGACGGCTCCTACGACAACAACTTTGACGGCGCCACGGACCGGACTGACTTCCTGGAAGTAGGCTCTGTTATATACGAAGTATCCGGAGATGAACCTGCCGGAGAGCTCCTTCTTGTTGAATTCGACAGCCCCATTGCGCTGGAAGCCAACAAAACCTACCTTCTGATGGTATCTCACAGCGGATTGGAGTCTGACAACTTCTTCCCGCCCAAGTACGGCGCCGCCGGCGCTCAAAACCAGACAGAATACGGTACGGTTTACGAGATCGGCCTGGTCGGCGGCGAAGGCTATGAATTCGACCTCGACGGCTTCGAGTACTGGAATGACGACACGCCCAACTGGCCGCACGGGGGCCTGCACCCGGTGGTTCGCCTGCACACCGTTGGTTTTACCAATACGGAAAACCTTCCGGTTCTGGAAGATGGCAAGTTCACCATCCTGGGCAACCCGGCCAAAGAGGTGCTGAACGTAGGCTTCCAGCTGGATACCCCTGCGGATGAAGTTCGCCTGGTCGTTCTCGACATGTTGGGCCATGTTGTCAGCAGCCAGCGCATGGAGAATGTTCTCAACGAGACACACACGCTCAATATTCAAGGGCTTGCTGCCGGTACGTACATCGTAACAGCAATTACTCCGGAAGGCTATCGTACGAAGAAGTTCGTCGTTGCCCGTTAAGTATTTAAACATGACTCATGCGAATCGGGGGCTAATGAAGTACCCTTTTCCCTCAAGTTCAAGTTAGGCGGCAATTTCCCATTGCCGCCTAACGCGGGTTCTCAAGCGGTAATTTCTAATTACCGCTTGAGTTTTGCTATGGATAGAGGATGAATTAGGGTGAATCACCATAATTTTGCTCCTAATTCGTATGACTCCTGTTAATGCAATAAGGCCTCCCCGTCAGCCGACGGGGAGGCCTTATTGCAATTAAAACTTGATTCCTGCTGGTTTCCTTCCTTATTGGGACAACCTCCGCTGTATGTCCTCCACCCTACCCTTCGGAATGGCCTCTATCAATTTCTGGGTGTATTCACTTTGCGGGTTCGCATAGATGTCATCAGCAGGGCCCAGTTCTTCGATACAGCCATTATTCATAACCACCATGCGGTCGCTCATGAACTTGACCACAGAGAGGTCGTGGGAAATAAAAATGTAGGTAAAACGGTATTTTTCCCGCAATTCCATCAACAGGTTGAGCACCTGAGCCTGGACAGAAACGTCGAGGGCGGAGACGGACTCATCGCAGATGATGAACTGAGGATTGAGCGCCAAGGCCCGGGCGATGGCCACCCGTTGGCGTTGGCCGCCGGAAAATTCATGGGGATAACGGTTGAAAAACTTGGGCTCCATATTGACGATATCCAGCAACTGGAGGGCTCGTTCCCGGCGCTCTTCCTCACCACTGTATAAGCCGTGTACTTCCATGGGTTCCATGATCGCCTGGCCGATGGTGATCCGTGGGTTGAGGGAGGAGTAAGGATCCTGAAAAATGATCTGCATTTCCTGCCGCAGGGGTTTCATCCCTTCCTGGCTCAGGCTCGGCAAGCTCAGGCCTTTGTATAAAATGTCCCCATCAGTGGGGCGGGTAAGCCCCAGGATGGTGCGCCCCAGCGTAGTTTTTCCACAGCCCGATTCTCCAACCAGCCCCAGGGTCTCCCCTGGAAACACATCGAAAGTGACCCCATTGACCGCTTTGACATAGCCTTTGGCCTTGCCCCAAAAATTACGCGTACCCGGGAACCATACTTTTAATTGCTCGACCTTCAGCAACGGAGGCCTTTGCTGCAAAGCTTCCAGCCGTTGCCGGCTTTGAGCAGCGGGAATTTTGACTTCTGACAGGACACTTTCCACTGAAATCGCCTTTTCTCTGATTTCCAGTTTCCCTTCGCCGTTGGGAATGGTTTCCATAAAGTCGCTCACGACCGGTAACCTTTTGAGGCGGTGCCCAAGTGGCGGGCGGCAAGCCAGCAGGCTCTTAGTGTACGGATGCCTGGGGTTGGAAAAAATATCGAGTACATTTCCTTCCTCGACGATTTTTCCCTGGTACATGACCATAACCCGGTCGGCAATCTCTGCGATGACCCCGAGGTCATGAGTTATGAAGATAATAGAGGACTGCATTTCCTGTTTGAGCGCGTTCATCAGGTCCAGAATGGCCTTCTGAACAGTGACATCCAAGGCAGTCGTTGGTTCATCAGCGATCAGGATGCCCGGAGAACAGGACATCGCCATGGCGATCATCACCCGCTGTTTCTGTCCTCCGGACAGTTGGTGGGGATAAGCATTGTAGATCCGTTCCGGTTCCGGCAACTGTACCTTTTCAAAAAGCCTCATAACCTGTTCGCGGGCCAGCCCCGCATCGGCTTTCTGATGTATCCGGATGGTTTCCGCGACCTGTTCTCCGCACCGAAAAACAGGGTTCAGGGAAGACATAGGCTCCTGAAAGATCATCGAGATCTCGTTGCCCCTGTAATGCTGCATTTGTTTGCGGGGCACCTGTAAGAGGTCGATCCCCGGGCCGTTATTTTCCGGATAGTATAATACCTGCCCCCCGATGACTTTTCCCCCAGGCCCCGGCAACAGGCGCATAATAGACAGGGAGGTAACAGATTTTCCGGAGCCTGATTCGCCTACAATGCCTACAGTTTCGCCCCGGTGAATGGTAAAACTCACCTCATCCACCGCCTTAACTTCTCCTTCGTCTGTAAAAAAAGAAGTACGGAGCCCTTTTACTTCTAAAATTTTATCTTTACTCATCTTTTGTGTCCGTTTACAAAGGCATTTTCTGCCTGACTAGTGCGCCGGGAACGAAATTCTTAAACAATTCTTTGGGCTCTTTTTCGCCCATGCTGCGTTGCTCCTTCCTTCCGTAGCTTCGGCTATGGGCGGTCGTCGCGCCTTGCCTGGCCAAAAAACAGCCTCAAATTATTGATCAACAACTTCGTTCCCGGCGCACTAGGGTAGGCAGAATGCAGGCGCGACAAATTTAAACAATTATACTTTTGCACCCTTATTGACGAAACATTAATACCACATTTTCATGAACAGGATCTCCTTTCTTTTTCTGTGCTGCTTTCCCTTCTTCCTGCAGGCGCAGGGAAAACTCAATATGTCGTTGCTTGGCCAGTGGGACGAGCCCGGCCTGCCCACCGCCAGCGGTATAAAATACAATGACATCTGGGGCTACGCCGATTGTGAAGGCAATGAATATGCTATTGTCGGTTCCGCCCGCTATATTCACTTCTTCGACATCACCGACCCGACGAATCCGAATGAAGTGGGGCGTTTCGAGGCCAGCACCAATTCTATTTGGCGCGATTTTAAGACCTATGGCCACTATGCATATGCCGTTGCTGACCAGGGTTCGGACGGCCTTCTGGTCTTCGACCTGAGCGCCCTGCCTGCCTCCGTTTCACTGGTATTTCAAGATAACCAGAATTTCACCCGCTCCCACAACGTGTTCATTGATGTTCCAACCGGCCGCCTGTACCTCGCGGGGTCCAACGCCATCTTCAATGGAGTTGCCGCCTACAGCCTCACTGAAAATCCGGCGGAACCCACTTTCCTGGGAACCCATCCTCTCCCTGGCGGTTATTTTCACGACATTTATGTACGCAACCACCTTGCCTTTTGTTCCCACGGAGGCAACGGCCTATGGGCTTACGATTTCTCCGACTACGATAATATTCAACCGCTGGGCAACCTGACGTCTTACCCTCAGCAAGGCTACAACCACGCCAGCTGGCTCAATGAAACAGGTACGCAACTCATTTTTGCCGATGAGACCCATGGTACCAGCCTGAAACTAGCTGATGTTACAGACCTTAGCAATATTAACATCCTAAGCTTGTTCCGTTCGGAGCTCCTTGCTCCGGCCGCAACCAACAGTATCCCGCACAATCCTTTCATACGTGGACAATACGCTATCGTCTCGTATTACCACGATGGTGTGCAGGTTTTCGACCTGTCTAACCCGGATGAAGTAGAACGGGTGGCCTACTACGACACCTACCCTGAAAACCAGAACTATTCCGGATATGAGGGGTGCTGGGGTGTTTATCCCTTTTTACCTTCAGGTAACATCATAGCGTCGGATATCACGCATGGCCTTTTCGTTCTTTCGGCGGACAGCATCAGCTTTGAAGCCCCGGCGCCTATCGATGCCGGCTTTGAAGTAGCCACCGGTTCTCCTGTTGCCTGCGCCGGCGATACCATTCGGCTGGAAGCCAGCCAAAACGGCCTGAATTACTACGAATGGATGCTTAACGGAGAGGTGCTGGCAAGCGGGCCACAATTGGCGGCTACTCAGCCTGGCGCCTATCAGCTGGTGGTAAGCAATGGCGCCTGTACAAAATTCTCTGAAGTACTACAACTCGATTTCACATCGCCGCCGCAGCCCGAGCTGCCGGCTTCTCCCTTCATCTATTGCGGAGAAGCCCCGCCCGCTCTTTTCACCCCTTCAACTGGTGACACTTACAACTGGTTCCTCAATGGTGAACCGGTCGAAGGCGCACATGAGCAGGAAATTAATATTTCCGAGGGCGGCATTTACCAGGTCGAGATCATTGAAAATGGCTGTGGTGCCCTTTCCGATGAGTTGGAGGTAATCCTGGGACAAATGCCGACCCCTTTCCTCAATGTTCTTTTTCCGGACACCTACTGCGCCGGTACGGATGTGGTCGACATTGAGGCCAGTGGATCCGGCAATCAGTATTACACTATTTACGAAGAAAACAGTACTGTGGTAGATACATTTATCAACAGTTACACCCTGTCCACTTCAGGGATTTACCACATACAGGCCTACACTGAATATTGTTCTATGCCCCTCGAGCCTGCTCTGGAGATAACCTTTAACGAACCTGCCATCCCAACGGTAACAGCAGTAGAAAATATACTGACGAGCAGCCCGGGCGCTACTTATCAATGGCTCAATGGCGGCGTTCCGGTTGAAGGGGCAACCCAGCAAAGCTTTACCGCCGAAGAAACAGGGCTGTATGCTGTGGAAACGACGGATGCCAACGGTTGTATTGCCCGCTCGGAAGCCGTCCAGGTAGATGTGAGCAGCGGCCTTAGCCTGCTGGTAGCTAAGGGCCTGCACGCCTATCCCAACCCAGTGGGGGAACAGTTGTTTCTGGAAGCCACTACTCCACCCCAGGCCTATAGGGTGCTCAATTCCAATGGCAAGGAGATCGCAGGCTGGCGCTCATGGGCACCAGGCCGGCAAATGATAGAAATGAGTTCTTTGCCGTCTGGTATCTACCTGCTTCAGTTACTATTTGAAGAAGGAGCAGCCAGTTTGCGGATCGCCAAAAAATAAGAATGTTCATGGTTACCGGGCCAGGGCCTTCCCTGTTTGGCATGTCATCCGGGATATCCGGCCCGGTAACTTTACAAGCACTGACAAAGGTCATTTTGAAGTTACCCAAAAATTATTTCCTTTGGCATCACAGAATTAATGGTAACTGTGATATTCATTCATTTGTAAATAGATTTGCCAAACAGCTTACCACTTCGAAATAATTTTTATTTAAAATAGGCAAAATGGTTTTCAAAGAATATATTTGCCCTATGTTTAGGGCACTTTTGCATTAAGCACCTCCATAGTCTATTACTCAGTACCTGTATTTTTCACAATATCAACATCTTACGCCTATTCTTTCAAGCTATTCCTTAGTGTAATCAGCATACTAAGGCTTAAATGGTATCGTCTTACCATAACAAACAAAAACTAAATTTAAACTGTAGCTCTTATGAAAAATTTTCTACGCTTTATCGTAGCTCTAACAGCGGTGCTAGCCCTGGCCAACCAGGCCTTGGCGCAGGGCACCGTCAAGGGGACGGCGACAGATGAGAATGGGGAAGCCCTGATCGGCGCTACTATTCTGTTGGTTGGAACCAGTAAAGGGACAGCCACTGATTTTGATGGAAATTACGTACTCGAGAACGTCCCGGCCGGGCAGCAGCAGTTGCGTGCCTCTTACACCGGATATTCCGACCTGGTCCAAACCGTCACCGTTGTGGACGGAAAGGAAGTGGTTCTGGACTTCCGGCTCGGAGAAGATGTAGAGGTCCTGGAGGAGGTTGTAGTTATCGGATATGGTACCGCCCGTAAAGAGGACGCTACCGGCGTTGTGGCCAAAATAACCGACAAAGACTTCAACAAGGGGGCTATCGTATCCCCGGAAAGCCTTATGGCAGGCAAGGTTGCCGGGGTACAGATCACCAGCAACAGCGGCGCACCGGGGGAAGGCACTAAAGTGCGTATCCGGGGCGGTACTTCCATCAACGCCAGCAATGAACCCTTGTACGTGATCGACGGGGTGCCCATTGACAACGAAGGCTTTGCCGGCGGCCGTAACCCGCTGAATTTCCTCAACCCGAGCGATATCGAGTCCTTCACCGTGTTGAAAGATGCCTCCGCCACAGCCATCTACGGCTCCCGTGGCGCCAACGGGGTCATCATCATTACCACTAAAAAGGGGAAATCCGGCAGCCGCCCGCGGGTTAACTATGAAGGATACTACACGGTTAATGAGATCGCCAGCGACCCTCAGGTGCTGGATGCCACCGCATTCCGTGATGTAGTTACGTTCATAGCTCCTGCCCGCCTGGAACAACTGGGCAGCTCCAATACCAACTGGTTTGATGAAATGCTCCGCACAGCCAAGGGGCAGAACCACTCGCTGAGCATGACCGGGGGCGCCGAGAACATGGGCTACCGCCTTTCTGCCGGCTACCAAAACCTGGAAGGTATTATCCGGGGCTCGGAAACCGAGCGCCTCAGCTTCAGCGCCAATTACAACCACAGCCTCTTTGAAGGCCGCCTGAACATCAATACCAATATCCGGGGAGCACAGACTCAGGACCTCTTCGACCCGGGCATCGGCGCAGCGTGGGATTTTGACCCTACCCAGCCGGTTCGCGACCCCAACAACGTCGCATTCGGAGGGTTCTTTGAATACGGAAACGCCCTGGCGCCCCGCAACCCGGTCTCCGGAGTCGAGCAGCGTGAAAATGCCGGGCAGGCCTTCCGGAGTATCGGTAATATTGAACTGGAATACAAATTTGATGATTTTGTGCCCGGGCTGAGCTTTAAAACCAACCTCGGCTACGATGTCAACAAGGGCGAAAGAACAGAATTCGAGCCGAGTACATACACCAATACGCAGGTGTCTAACTTCAACGGCCGGATCAAGATCGAGAACTATACGCGTACCAACTACTTGTTGGACGCCTACCTGAATTATAAAAAGAACCTGGGTGAGCTGCACCGCCTCGACCTCATCGCCGGCTATTCTTACCAGGATTTCAACGAAGAATACCCGCTTTTCGAAGGGCAGGGTTTGTCGACCGACGCTTTCGGCGCCAACCGCCCCGACCTGGCTGAGGATGTATTTCCCCAGAACACGATCTGGGAAAACCGCCTGATCTCTTTCTTCGGCCGGGTGAACTACAACTTTGACGAGCGTTACCTGTTCACCTTCACCCTGCGCCGCGACGGGTCCACCCGCTTTGGGCCGGAAGACCGCTGGGGCCTTTTCCCTTCCGCTGCCTTTGCCTGGCGGATTCTGGAGGAGGACTTTGCCAGTGGCCTGAGAGGGGTATTCTCCGACCTTAAACTTCGACTGGGTTATGGCGTTACCGGTACCGAGTCTATCGGCGATTACCGCTACCTTCCCAAGTACAGCTTTAGCGACTCCCGGGCACAATATCAGATCGGCACCGCTGCGGACGGCACTCCGATATTCGTCACCACTGCCCGCCCCGACCCCTACGATGCCGGCTTGAAGTGGGAAGAAACCTCTTCTTACAACGTAGGCCTTGACTTCGGTTTCTCCAACGGCCGGATCAACGGTTCTGTCGAATATTACTACAAGAACACTCAGGACCTGCTGTTCGAGGTAGATATTGCTGCCGGCACCAATTTGTCAGACCGCGTTCTGACGAACATCGGCGAGCTGGACAACCAGGGCGTAGAACTGACGCTGAACGGAGTAGTACTGAACCGGCCCGGGCTCTCCTGGGACCTGAGCGGTAACATCGCCTATAACATCAACGAAGTGAAAGCGATCAGCAATATTGGAGGTTCCGGTATTCTGGCCGGCGACATTTCCGGGGGTGTGGGCAGTAAAGTCCAGATCATACAGGTGGGCCAGACGGTCAACTCCTTCTATCTATACGAACACAAGCTCGGCCCCGACGGCCTTCCTTTATCGGACTATATCGACCATGATGACGACGGGCTGACCGCCGCCGATGACGAAGACCTCGATGACATCTACGTGGACCAGAATGGCGACGGTATCATCAACGAAGATGACCGCCGCATTTTTAACGCTCCGGCGCCAGACCTGATCTACGGCCTGACTTCCAACCTGGGTTTCAAAGGTTTTGACCTTTCCTTTACCCTGCGTGGCGCTGCCGGCAACTACGTGTACAACAACAACGCTTCTGAGAAAGGCGTCTATCGCCGGGTACAGGGCGTCGGTATCGGAAATGACCGGTACTTCATGAACAACGTCCATCAGTCCGTGTTGAAAACAGGCTTCCGGACCGAGCAGTTGTTCTCTGATTATTACGTAGAGGATGCTTCCTTCCTCAGGCTGGACAATATCACGCTGGGCTACACTTTCCAGCCCAACAAAGGGTTATCCAGCCTCCGCCTCTACGCTACGGCCCAGAACTTGTTTGTCCTGACTGAATACAGCGGGCTGGACCCCGAAGTAGACAATGGCATTGACCGGGCGCCCTACCCGCGCCCCCGCGGATTCATATTTGGGCTTAGCCTTGGATTTTAATCTCTAGCATCAAAAAAAAGAAGATCCATGAAAAAGATCGTTAATATATCTCTGATTTTCATCCTGGTGGTGCTATCGGCGTGCACCGACCTGGACCTAACACCACAGAACGACCTGACCCCAGACGTTTTCTTTACGGAGGATGATGCTTACGAGCGCTTCCTCACCCGTATCTACGCCGGCCTGGCCGTAACCGGCCAGCAAGGCCCTGCCGGCAATGCCGATATTAAAAGCCTGGACGAGGGGTTCTCTCAATATCTGCGCCAGTACTGGCAATTGCAGGAGCTGCCGACCGACGAGGCCATCATCGCCTGGAACGACGATGGATTGCCCGACCTGAGCAACCACACCTGGAGTAGCTCCAACCAGTTTGTCCGGGCCATTTACTACCGGATTTTCTTCCAGGTTTCTCTGGCCAATGAGTTCCTGCGGGAATCTACCGATGACAAGCTGGATAGCCGGGGCGTCAGTGAAGAAGTAAAGGCGGAGATGCCCGCGTTCCGGGCCGAGGCCCGCTTCCTCCGTGCGCTGAGCTACTGGCATGGTATCGACCTGTTCGGGAATATTCCGTTCTATACCGAAGAGCAAGCCATTGGCGGCAGCGCGCCCCGGCAGGCGGGCCGCGAAGAGGTATTTAATTTCCTCATCAGTGAGTTGCAGGAGATCGAAGCAGATATGGTTGCACCCGGCGCCAACAGATACGGACGCGCTGACCGTGCCGCAGTCTGGATGTTGCAGGCTAAGTTGTTCCTCAACGGTGAGGTGTACACCGGTAAGCCCTACTTTACAGAGTGCATAGCGGCTTGCAACAAGGTCATTTCCTCCGGCGCCTACAGCCTGCAGGAAACGTACCAGCACCTCTTCCTGGCCGACAACCACCTGTCGCCCGAGGTCATCTTTTCCATTAACTTTGACGGCAATTCCACCCAGACCTTTGGAGGAACGACCTATCTGGTACACGCCGCCATTGGTGGCAATATGGATGCGGCGAATTATGGGGTGAACAACGGCTGGGGCGGCCTACGCACCACCAGCGCCCTGGTCGACCTGTTCCCGGATGAAACCGGCGGTATTGATGAGCGCGCCATTTTCTACACCGAAGGGCAGACCAAGGCTATCGAATCGGTCGGCGAATTCACCAACGGTTACGCGGTGCCCAAGTATCAGAATGTAACTTCGGAAGGCGCCCCCGGTAGTGACCTCACCTTTGCTGATACCGACTATCCGGTATTCCGCCTGGCAGATGCCTATCTGATGTACGCTGAAGCCGTCCTGCGCGGCGGCCAGGGGGGCGATGCCGCCACTGCCGTGGGGTATGTTAACCAGTTGCGGCAGCGCGCCTACAATGGCTCCACCGGCAACATTTCGGCAGATGGGCTGACCCTCGATTTCATTCTGGACGAACGCGCCCGCGAGCTCTACTGGGAAGGGCATCGGCGTCAGGACCTGGTTCGCTACAACCTCTTTACGGAAAATGGCGTCTGGCCCTGGAAAGGCGGCACGCAAGAAGGCAAACCAACGGCCGCTTTCCGCAATCTCTATCCCATACCGGCCAACGATTTGCTGGCTAACCCTAACCTGGAACAAAACCCAGGCTACTAAAATAATTCGGGCATGAAGCTGCTCCAACGCTTCATGCCCCAACAAATTTTATGAGTTTTAAACTTATTCAAGACATGAAAAGGACCATCAAAATAATAACTCTATTCATCGGCCTGGCAGCACTGGTATTTTCCTGCACCAAAGAGGAGATCGATGTAGCTGCGCTGACCGACTTTCCTCCCGGTATCGTAACGGTATCACCAGCCAATAATGCCAAGGTTGTCATTGGCAACTTTGACATCAAAGTGGGGTTTGCCGATGGGCAGAGCTCTCCCCTGTCTACCGCTACCGTTTCTCTGGCCGACGATTTCGGAAACCAACTCACCTCTGTGACCAAGGCTCTTTCCGGCACCCTGGACTCCCTGGTCATCCCCGGCAGTGAATTCGGAGCCGAGCTCCTGGGCCCTGGCATTTACAACCTGAACATCAGCGTGACGGACAGCAAAGGCCAGGAGACAACCCGGGATACCAAGTTCGAGATCTCCCTGCTTCCCTTCGCCGCCAACAACAACGAGATGTACATCGCCGGCGGCTTCAACGGCTGGGGCGCTGATCAAATGACGCTGGTGTCCGACTACACCTGGGAAATTATCGTTGACCTTCAGGGTGGAGAATATAAGCTAAAAAATACGCCGGATTGGACCGACGAGGACTGGGGCGATTCCAACTGTGACGGCGTCATGGAAGTCACTACCGGTGGCGGCCCGAACACCCCGGGAGGATGCGCTCCCAGCGGCGAGGTAAGGTTCCGGTTTAACGACCAAACCCTTGCCTATACCATCCTGCCGCTCGTCGAATTTGAAACCAACATCAGCGGCCTGTATCTGCTGGGCACCTTCAACGAATTTTCCGGGGATGAATATGCCTTTAGCCTCGTAGCCGACAACACCTGGGAACTACCGGAGATCCGCCTGGCTCCGGGCGACAAGTACAAGTTTGCCGAATACTCGAGCTTCATGGGCCGCAACTGGGGCGATGATGAAGGAGACGGCGTTGCCGAGGAATTCGGCGCCAATATCGAATTCACTATGTCCGATGCTGTCTACAAAGTCATTTTCAATGATAAGACGCTCGAGTACAGCTTCGAATTCGTAAGAGGCCTCTTCCCTGACCAGCTCTTCCTGGTGGGAGGCCTGGCTGCCCACGGCGCCTGGACACCCGGTTCCTCCATCCCGTTCATGAAAGTGAGCGACGGCGTCTTTGAGATCTACGCTCCGCTGGAAGCCGGCACCGGCTTCAAATTCCTCCAGGTTCAGGACTGGGCCGGCGACTGGGGCGAGGACCCGAACAATCCAGGAACCATCATTCAGGATGGCGAACGGGATGTTACGGTCACTGAAAGTGGCTTCTACCTCATTCGCATCGATTTCAGCGATAAGGGAATTGCCCTGACAAAAACCGATTGGGGGCTGATCGGAAGTTCCACTCCCGGCGGATGGGACAACGATACCAATATGACCTTCCAGAACGATTTCGAATGGACCATCACTATTGACCTGGTAGCCGGTGCGATCAAGTTCCGCGCCAACGATAACTGGGACATCAACTTTGGTGATAATGACGCTGACGGCTCACTGGAAGGAGGAGGATCCGACATCATGGTTGACGAAGACGGCAACTATACGGTAACCATGAAGTTGTATCCGGACGGATACACTTATGACCTGATCAAAAACTGATCAGCGGGCATTAACTGCCACTGCCACTTTTAAAAGGAAAGGGCAGTTCCGGGTTTCCGGAACTGCCCTTTCCTTTTAAAGGATACCCTGCATTACTCCACTCCGAACTGAGCTTTCGTCGGCCGGGTCAGCAGATTGATCACCTTGGTGATCACACCAGCCGTATTGGTCTTATTGATTCCCGACCAGGTCATAGTATCCTGCTCTTTGTTGACTCCCTGGATCTCCCATTGGCCATCTTCCGAATCAACTACATTGTCGAGGTAAAGCATGACCTTCCCCTCTTCGTCCTGCAGCCTCCAGGAGCCATAACCCGTTTTTTCCTCCCAGCTTCCCGACTCGTAAGTCCCGTCATTGAGAAAGCGGAACCACCGGCCTTTGTTGGCGGCCCTGGCAGCGGCATCATCGATGACATAGAACTCAAAAATCCAGTAGTCGGTCGTCAGGATGGGTACCATAGGATGGCCTGCTGGTACCTGGGCCGGCAGAAAAGATCCGGAATCTCCCGTACTCGGTACATTCGTACCTGCACTTTGCTCCGTTCCACTGGCCTGAGAGCCTGCCTGTTGCTCGCCTGGGGATTTCCCATCACCGGTGCAAGACCAAAGGCTCAACAGGAGAATGCCTAAAAAAATCTGTTTCATGGTGATATAATTTGTGTTTATGAAAGCCTGGCTTCACGGCAGCAAATACCGTAAAGCCAGGAATCTTTACTTAGTGCGCCACTTCAATACTGTCATTTGCGGGCAGGTTCATTTCTTCGCCATACACCTTAATGGACAAGGCCTTGTCGCTATGGTTGCGGATAATTGCCTTTTGCTGGTCTACCTTTACCTCCAGGTAACTTCCGCGAAAGCGTACCTTAAAGGAATAAGACTTCCACTTACTGGTGATAAAAGGGCTGAACTGCACTTTATCCTCATAGACCCGCATGCCGCCGAACCCTTTTACAAAGGCCATCCAGGTGCCGGCCATACTGGTGGTATGGCACCCGTCTTCGGTATCGTTGTTGTAGTCATCCAGGTCGAGGCGGGCGGTGCGCAGGTACATTTCATAGGCCTTCTCTTCTTTTCCAAGCCGGGAAGCCAGGATAACATGCACGCAGGGCGAGAGGGAAGACTCATGGACCGTCCGGGGCTCGTAGAAGTCGAAATTGCGGCGGATGGTATCGTCGTCGAAGTGGTCTTCAAAGAAATACAAGCCCTGCAGCACATCGGCCTGCTTGATGAAAACAGAACGCAGAATGCGGTCCCATGACCAATTCTGGTTGAGGGGCCGGTCGCTCTTCTTCAGGTCTGCCGTGGTGAGCAGCTCCTTGTCGAGGAAGCCATCGTGCTGCACGAAGATATTCAGCGCTGCATCGTACGGCAGATACATATTGCCGGCGATCTCTTTCCACTTGGTGGTTTCGGTATGCTTGTAGAATTTAAGGCGTTCTTCCAGTTCCCCGAATTTTTGAGGAGCATTTTCCTCGACGTATTCAAGGGCTTCCAGGGTATACTGGAGGCACCAACGGGCGATATAGTTCGTGTACCAGTTATTGTTGATGTTGTTCTCATACTCATTGGGGCCGGTAACGCCATGCATAACGTACATCCCTCTATGTTCGGAGAAATGAACGCGTTGGGCCCAGAACCGGGCGATACCGATCAGCACCTCCAGCCCGTATTCTATCAGGTATTCCTTTTCGCCGGTATACCGGACGTAGTCGTAGATGGCATATGCGATCGCGCCATTGCGGTGAATCTCTTCAAAGGTGATCTCCCATTCATTGTGGCATTCTTCGCCGTTCATAGTCACCATTGGATAGAGCGCCGCGCCGTCCTTAAATCCGAGTTTGCGGGCATTTTCAATGGCCTTCTGCAAATGCCGGTACCGGTAGACCAGCAGGTTGCGCGCCACGTGCTGGTCGGCAGTAGCCAGATAAAAGGGAAAGCAGTAAGCCTCTGTATCCCAATAGGTACTTCCACCATACTTCTCTCCCGTAAAACCCTTAGGGCCGATGTTCAACCGATCATCTTCGCCGGTGTAGGTCTGGTAAAGCTGAAAGATATTGAACCGTATTCCCTGTTGGGCAGCCACATCGCCTTCGATCCGGATATCTGCCTCTTCCCATTTGCTTTTCCAGGCTTCTGCCTGTTCCTCGATCAGCTCATCGAAACCTTTCGCGTAGGCTCTCTTGACGGCCTGCGCACACTTTTCCATGAGATCCTCCTTATCGTAATTAAGGGAAGAAACGTTGGCTGCATATTTGTATACAATGAATTCCTCTCCCTCTTCACAAGGAAGATCAACCGTACAACCTACGTATTTTTCTTTTTGAATGCGGAAGGAGTTGAACTCGAGTTCCTGTCCATTCTTTAAAATGGCAAACTTCATTCCGGTGCAAACCTGGAACTCTGTTTTCTTTGTCTCCGCCAAAACATATCCCGAGCGCCTTTTGGCCTTTTTATTGACTTCCACCCAGAATTTTTCATCGTAATTGGAGTCTTCGTTAACTACGTCAGCATTGACGTAAGGAGTAAGGCTGAGCGTACCGGAAAAGTCCAGTGGAGTGATGGCGTAACGAATTGCTCCTATCTCATCATCTACAATACTGCAAAACCGCCGGGCGTGGACTCTTACTTTTTTGCCGCTGATCATGGTTGCTGTAAAGGTGCGGTCCAGGAACCCTTCCCTCATATTGAGTTCGCGGCGGAATTCACTTATCTCACACTTGCCCAGGTCAAGGGATTCGCCATCAAATTCCACCTTTATTCCAATCCAATTGGCAGCGTTAAGCACCTTGGCGAAATATTCCGGATACCCGATCTTCCACCACCCTACTCTTGTTTTGTCCGGATAATAAATACCTGCAACGTAATTACCGGGAAGGGTGTCCCCGGAAAAATCTTCCTCAAAGTTAGCGCGCTGCCCGAAGCGGCCGTTTCCGATACTGAATACGCTCTCCGAGATGCGGTTATAATCCCTGTGAAACCCTTCTTCAATGATACTCCATTCGTCGTGCTTAAGGAATTCTTTCATGTGAAATAGTGTGGTTAAAGGTTTTGTAATGAGTAAATAGGACACTGCCCTTTTCATCCATGCTTTTCGGCCCTGGCCTGTATACCATCCAAGATAGCCTGGAGGCTGAGCCCAATAAAATTGGGGATCACCAGGTGAGCATGCCCCAGGTTCTCCTCAGCGCCTACTCCGACGGCGAGAAACCCACCGGCCAGAGCGGCGTCGATCCCGGCTTCGGCATCTTCAAAAACGAGGCATTCGCCGGGGTTTAGGTTCATCGCCTCGGCCCCAAGTTCAAAGACCTGCGGGTCGGGCTTACTTCGGGTAATGTTCGTCCCGTCGACAATAGCTTCAAAACGGTGCATCAAGCCTACCTGTTCAAGTATGGTCCTGGCATTTTTACTGCTGGATCCCAGCGCCAGGCGGATCCCAAGCTGCTCGAGATGGCCCAGGAAAGGAGCCACCCCTTCCAGGATCTCGCTGGGGTCCATTTTGAGGATATATTCCCGATACCAACCGTTCTTGAGTTCGGCCAGTTGGGCCTTCTCCGCCTCCGATTTCTCGATACCTCCCCACTGCAGGATGAGGTTCAAGGAATCCATACGGCTAACCCCTTTGAGTTTTTCATTCTCCTCCTCCGTGAAATCGAAACCCAGATGATTGGCCAACCTTCGCCAGGCGATAAAATGGTATTTGGCCGTATCCACGATAACACCGTCGAGGTCAAAAATACAAGCTTTTATCATTAGGGATTTTTTTTGGTCCAAAATAAAAAGGTGATCGATTGCCTCCGGTATGCCGCAGTGCTCCGGCAGGCAACCATACAGTTTGAGGCAATCGGTATTATGGGCAGGGGCCGGGCAGTTTCTGCCAAAAAACAAGCCACAAAGATAAGATAAGATTTACAGGATTTACAAGATTTACCAGCTGAACTACGGGGCAGCGTGCCACTGGCGTCAAGAAATACTGCGGTTTGACATTGGAAAAATACTAATATGCCAAGGCAAAGCGTTAGGAAGACGAACCCTTCCCCGGTTAAACCTTTGTCCTTTTGAGAAGTCCAACCTAAAATTTCTTGCTATTGGCCCGTCAGCCGGTAGCAGCCTTCACTATTTTGTCACATCCTAAATGCCTATTGATTATGGACAGAAGAGCTACCATTGCCACTCTTTTGGGTAGAAAGCCAGGTGCTGCTCAGCCGGTTGCCGCACCGCTGGTCAACTCCGGGCTGGAGCCATACAGCGGCCCCTGGGGATATGAACAGGCAGCGCACCTGCTACGCCGGTCCATGTTTGCCCCTACTTATGAACAAATTAAGACGGCGGAAGGGCAAGGCATGAACTCGACCATCGAACAATTGTTCGCGCCCGTGCCGGCCCCTGCTCCCCCACTCAATCATTTCTATCAGGATGACCCTTTGGTGCCCGTCGGACAGACCTGGGTGGACGCGCCTTACTATGACGATGTCAATGCCAGGGGTTACCGGAGGCAAAGCCTCCGGGCGTGGACGATGGAGTTGCTATTCAACGAGGGCGTCTCCATTCGGGAAAAACTCACCCTCTTCTGGCACAATCACTTTGCGGTCAGCAACGTAAACGACGCCAAGTATTTATACAAACACATCAGCCTGTTGCGCAAATATGCCTGGGGGAATTTCCGGGAGTTGGTTAAAGAAGTGACGATCGACCCGGCTATGCTACAGTTTCTCAATGGGAACCAGAACAGCCAGAACGCGCCCAATGAGAATTTTGCCCGCGAATTGCTTGAGCTCTTTACTATAGGGAAGGGCCCTTTGGCCGATTCGGGAGATTATACCCATTACACGGAGGAGGACATCCGGCAGATGGCAAGGGTGCTCACCGGATGGCGTGATGTGGGCTTGTTCAGCACCAATCCGGACGTTGAAGTAGGTTCCGTTTTCCTGCCTTTCCGGCATGATACGGGAGCAAAGCAATTATCCCATCGCTTCGACAATACCGTAATAAACGATTTGGGGGACCAGGAATATGCACACCTTATAGACGTCATCTTTCAGAAGGACGAAGTGGCGCGATTCATTTGCCGCAAGCTTTACCGCTGGTTCATCTACTATGTGATCGATGAAAATGCCGAGCAGAATGTCATCCAACCAATGGCTCAGATGCTGGTTGACAATGATTATGAGATCCGTCCCGCACTCGAGGCGTTGCTGAGCAGTGCGCACTTTTTCGACATGCTCAATGTGGGGCCCATGATCAAGAACCCACTGGATTTCATCCTGTCTTCCATCAAAACCTTTGGGGTAGAATTTCCGCCGGGGCTGGGAGCGCGATACAATGCCTACCTCCGGCTGTTCTCCTCCAGCGTATTGCAGCAGATGGAATATTACGCCCCTCCTCAGGTGGCCGGCTGGAAAGCCTATTACCAGGAGCCACAGTATTACCGGACCTGGATCAACGCCACGACCCTTCCCGTCCGCATGCTGATAACGGATACGATCACTACCTCCGGATTTCCCGCCGGGGATTTTCGGGTCCGCATCGCCCCTTTGGCTTTCGTGGAAACCATTGAAAACCCGAACGACCCGAATGCACTCATTGAGGAGTTCGTACGCATCCTGTTCCCACAGCCAATTACCGACGATCAGAAGGCCGCGCTTAAGGAAGTGCTCATTCCCGGCCTCCCGGATTTTGAATGGACGGTAGAATACAACCTCTACCTGGCCAATCCTGATGACGAGGAACTGGCTGAAGCCGTAGCCACCAAGTTGAGGCAGCTGCTTCAGGCTATGCTGAGTATGCCCGAGTTTTACTTGAGCTGACCTCTTATCATTCTAATACAACATCCAAGAACTTTCAACCTTCTCCATATGAAAAGAAGAAAATTTCTGAAAGCTGCCGGAACGGCTATGAGCCTTCCTATCCTGTTGAACGGTTTCCGCCTTTCGGCTATGCCGCGCCGTTCTCTGTTCAGCACCCTCAACACGGACAACGACCGTGTACTGGTCATCATTCAACTCAATGGGGGGAATGACGGGCTCAACATGCTGATCCCGCTTGACCAGTATGACAACCTGGCTAATGCCCGCCTCAATATCCTCATTCCGGAAGTCGAGATCCTCAATATGACGGATACGCTCGGATTTCATCCCCAAATGAGCGGCGTACTCGACCTGTATAATAATGCGAAGCTCAACATTATCCAGAGTGTAGGTTACCCTGAGCAGAACCGCTCACACTTCCGGTCGACCGATATCTGGACCAGCGGTTCTCCCGCTGATGAAAGCTGGACTACCGGATGGCTGGGGCGCTATTTCGAAAGCAACCATGCTGAATTTCCGGAAGGTTACCCCAATGAAGAATTTCCACATCCTTTCGCTATCACCATGGGCAGCATCGTTTCGGAAACCTGCCAGGGGTCAGCGGCCAATTTCAGCATGACGCTCAACGATCCTTTCTCCCTGACGCCGCTGACCCAGGGCGCACCAGGAGACGTTCCCGAAACACCCTACGGCGAGGAGCTGGAATTTCTCCGGACGACCATCGCCCAGTCGAACGCTTATGCGGAAACCATTACGGAGGCCGCCGAAACCGGCGCTAACAGGGTAGACTACCCCGAAGGCAACCGCCTGGGCGAGCAACTGAAAAATGTAGCGCTACTGATCTCCGGTGGGCTCCAGACTAAAGTGTATGTTGTCAGCATCGGCGGTTTTGACACCCACGCCAATCAAGTCGAGGCCGGTAAGCCTCTCGTTGGCGAACACTCTACCTTGCTTCAAAACCTATCGGAGGCGATTGCCGCTTTTCAGGCCGACCTGCAGGCACAAAGCCTGGAACAACGGGTGATCGGAATGACCTTCTCTGAGTTCGGGCGCCAGATCCGTTCCAACGACAGCTTCGGTACCGACCATGGGTCTGCAGCTCCCTTGATGGTTTTCGGCCCCTGCGTCAATCCGGGAGTTCTTGGCGACAACCCGGAGATACCGGATCAGGTCGAACCCCAGTCCGGCATCCCCATGCAGTTCGATTTCCGGGATGTCTACGGTTCTGTGCTGATGGATTGGTTCGAAGTAGCGGAGGAAGAGGTCCGGACTTTATTGCATAATGATTTTCAATACATGCCAGTGTTGCAACCTTGTAGTACCGTCAGCGCTCAGGAAGCTATCCGATTTGAGCAGGAGATAGAAGCGGAAGCCTTCCCTAACCCCTTCCGCAACTGGGCAACTATCCGGTTCCGGTCAGAAGGAGAATGGGTACGGCTTAGCATTTTCAACGCACTGGGCAATGAGATCAGGGTACTGTCCAACCGGCGCTTACCGGCAGGACAGCATGAAGTGAAATTCGATGGACATGGACTGCCTGCTGGAAATTATTATTTCCGGCTACAACTGGATGGCCGCCAGAAAACGAAACGGATGTTGAAGTTGTGAGGCCCGGCCAAGAGCCTGGTTGAAATATGGCCTGCGGCCGGGAAGTTTCCGGGCCGCAGGCCAACATCTCGCCGGTAGATCCGGCGCATTCCCCCACAGGGAACATTTATTCTCTCGGATCGAAGAATTCGGGATGATCTATGCATTTTTTATTCTCCTCTCTCCATTTCCTGCCAACAAGGATCTTCTTTCATCTGGTACAGCCGGCAACAATCCTGCCTTCCTGACGAAACCATTTCAGGGTGCTTCCGTAATAAAAACATACCCTCCTTTTGCCCTGAATAACTCGGAGCCTTTCCCATTCGAAGAATAAACCCTCCCCGATCATTCAATGGCAGTTTTGTTTTGTGATTAATTCGAAACCTTAACAGATATGAGAAAAATACACCTTGTCCTGCTGGCTATCTATTCTTTCCTGTTTCAAACAGGTTGTTTCCCGGATATTGGAACTGTCAGCAATGAAGAGTGGAACCCTTCCTATGCTATTCCGGTACTTAATGATACGATCCACCTCGAGGATATCCTGATCAGCGAAGAAGACGGAGGAAACTCCGAATTTGACCCCAACCAGGTCCTGACGCTCCGTTACCAGGAACAGGCCGGCCCAATATACGGCGCGGGGTTGGCAGATATTCCCCCTCTGTCGATTCCAATCACCATGGAACAGC
Source organism: Lewinellaceae bacterium (assembly GCA_020636405.1). GTDB lineage: Bacteria > Bacteroidota > Bacteroidia > Chitinophagales > Saprospiraceae > JACJXW01. The sequence goes on from JACJXW010000004.1 coordinate 3,946,902, forward strand.
AGGAGGCGCCGGTTACTTTTCCATCTTCCTTTTCGCTGAAGATGGCCCATTTGCGCAAAGGAACCGTTGGCTACTCCCTGTCCAACCCTTACCCCGAGGCGGTGAATGTAGAAATAACGATCCAAAACCTCAAAAAGGCTGGGCAACCTTTTTCCTGGGTGTTCTCCATTCCTGCCGGTGCCGGCCCTAATAACCCTTATAGCCAGCAGGCGCAGATGGAAATAGAGAACACTTTACTGGACCTTTCTTCCGGAAATTTCTCCACCCGGTATTCAGCGGCCTTATCTAATTCAGGAATGGCGGTAAGCCTTCCCCCTTTTCTGATCGAATTAAAGGAAATGGAATACACTTCTATCGAAGGGTATTTTGGCCAGTTGCCCCCCCCTACGTTTTCCGGCAACCTTCCCATTGATTTTTTAAAATCCTGGACTCAAGGAGAGTTCAGGCTGGAAGAGCCCAGGATAAAGTTCACTTTTCACAACGGATTTGGGTTGCCTATCGAGGTTACTACGGATACCCTCTCGCTGGAAACGCATATCGATGGTGAAATTCCAGTGATCAATGACAGGATAACCGACGGGATTGTCCTGAACTATCCGGGGCCGGGCCAGGCCGGACAAACAATAAGTACGGAATTGACCCTCAACAGAAGCAACTCGAACCTGGTCAGCCTGATACCCAGTGTGCCCCATGAACTGAAATACGCTTTTACCATTTTCACCAATCCTGAAGACAATTCCAATATTACCAACTACCTGCTAGATACTGCTCAGCTTTCGGTTGACATAGATATCGAATTGCCAATTTATGGTTCATCCAGGGGGTTTGTTGCTTCCAAGATTTTCAGCCTCGACCTCGAAGGGACCTTGGGCAGGTTGGAGCGGGCAGGGATAAAACTGATCGCCGAAAACAGCTTTCCTATTGGAGCGGAGATGCAAGGCTATTTTCAGGATGAAGGAGGCCAGGTGATAGATTCTTTGTTTAGCCAGCCATTAAGGTTAGAGGGGGCTCCCGTAGATGACAATGGGGTAGTTACCGGTATACAAATCACTGAGGGCACGGAAAAGTTGGATGATGAGCGGTTTTCGGAATTGAAAGCTCGGGCCCGGATACTGGAAATGCGAGCTACCCTGGAGACCACAGGCGGGGGCACTATCCCGGTAAAGGTTACCAAACCCAATGCTATAGTCTTTAAGCTCGGTTTCCTTGCGGGGCTCTAAACGTCAGTATTTCTTCTATTTCTAATCACGCATTCACCCAGAATTCGATATGAAAAAGTTTTACCTCCTCCTCAGCTTATCCATTTTCTTTCTATACGCTCAGGCTCAGGAATACGGCCTCCACTTCATGCGCGAAGTATGGAATGCGCAGTATACCAATCCCGGATTCATGCCCCGGCAAACCGTTGTTGTTTCGCTGCCGTCCATTTATTCCACCCTCAATATCACAGGGATCAACCATACCGATGTCTTACAGAAAAACAGCGCAGATAACAAATATTACTTCAATTACGGTGGCATACTAGACGGCCTGGAAAGGGATGTTAACCTCAAATTACACGGCGGCATAGAAGCACTGGCCCTGGGATTCAGAAGCCAGCGGTTTTTCTTCAGCGGCTCCACCAATACCCGGATTGCGGGAGAGATAAACGTTCCCGAAGCCTTGCTTGGGCTTTTCTGGGAAGGCTCCCCCAACTATCTGGATGAAACCCTGGAAATAGCCCCTGAAGTGAATACGTACGTTTACCGAGAAACGGGGTTGGGCGTAAATTACAGCCTGACGCCCCGGTTGTTCGTGGGCGCAAGAATAAAACGGCTATCCGGCATTTTCGGGTTTCAAACCGATAAAAGCAGCCTGCAGATCCATCAAAGCAGCGAGTACTATCAAACGCGGATTGAAGCAGACTATCTGATCAATTATTATGCAGCCGGACTGGTCGAACCTATCGAGGAGGAAGGGAAAGGCCTAAATGATTTTGAAGATGAACTCTCTGGCGCTTCGGATACGGAAGCCAGCCAACATCTGGAAGACGGCGATATTTTTGGCGCCCTGTCCAGTATTCCCAAGCAGAATGGAGGATGGGCAGTGGACCTGGGCGCTGAAATGATCCTGAACGAAAGGCTCACGGTATCGGCAGCCCTACTGGATCTCGGTTCCATACGTTGGAGCAAGGGAGTCCAGCAATTGCGGATCATTCAAGAATCTACCACATTTGAGGGATTGAGCCTGGCTGCCCTCGCCCCGGAAGAATCCGACCTGGATGTGAGTACGGCGTCCGATTCTCTTTCCAACAATCTGTCCGTATCGGCCCAAACCGGCCAATCTTTCGTACAGGGGCTGGCGCCACGTTCCTACCTGAGCGCTACATACGAGGTCAACCCTTTCCTAAGTGTAGGCGGGCTGTTACACAATGAATTTGGAAGATACAGGACCTTCACCGCGTTGGCGCTGAACGCACGATTAAACCTGGGGCGGGTGTTCAGCCTGGGAGGTACTTATGCCATTCAAAGCCGCACCTTCAATTCCCTGGGATTAAATGCAGCATTAAAACTGGGGCCGGTCCAGCTTTATTCTATAGTCGATAATATGGCACCCCTTTGGCGTCCTTCCAAAACGTCCGGAGCACATTTCCGCCTGGGGCTCAACCTGGTTTTCGGCCGCAAAAAAATGGACGCCCTCATCGCGCAAGCCCGCTTGCCAGAAGGAGAAATCCAAGAAGGGGAAGCGGAAGTAATGGCATCAACGGATAGTCAAATACCGCCAGATGAAGAAAATCTCCCAACCGCCACCGAAGTGAATCCTATTGCTGAAGAAGGGCCTGCTAACCCTGAATCCTCAACTTACGCCCTTGACCTCTATTTTTTTGATGAAGAAACCAGAATAACCCTGGATGCCGTCCATGTGGATGTTTTCCGAAAAGGCGAACCGGGCAACTCCTCGCTGGTCCGCACGGGGCGCCATTCCAATGGGCATATGTCCATACGAATGGAACCCAGCAATGAACCCCATGAGGCCCGGGTAAGTGCATTCGGGTATCAGGAAATTGTCATTCCCTTCACTCCTTCTATAGGCCGGCCGATCGAAAAGTACTGGTATATGCGGGCTCTGGAAGCACCCCACCCTCTTGAAGAGGAGGGTTACACGGCAACCTCTCCTCCCCAGCCCGAAACAGCCGCAGATAACCCAACGCCGGCCCCTCTTCCCGAAAAATTGGCCGGGGCAGCAGCAGTAAACGATCCGGCGTCCCTGCAAGATCCACAAGAAACCATGGATATGCCTCTTGGGGAAGACGAGCGTGTTGGCCCCGGGCCGAACGCTAATGCGGATAGCCAACATTTGATACTCGAATTCCATGACCAGGCGACCCGTGGGCGGCTGGAGGCCGTATATGTTGATATCTATCAGATTTCCGAAACCGGCAAAAAAGAATTGATGCGCACGGCCCGGTATCCGGAGGGAGAAATGACCCTCCAACTGCCTGAGGAAAAGGCCAACTATGAGTTAGTAGCCAGTGCGTATGGCTATGAATCCAAGGCACTTCGCTTTTCTTCACATTCGGTTTCCAACCTGAGCCGTACCGTCTTTTTAAAGGCTGAAGATTCTTCTTCCTCACAGGAAACACCCACACCTTCCAATGAGGTTGCCCATGAGCCAGCTACTGGAACCGCAACCGCAAATGTGATGCTGGAAGAGTTGGAAGAGCCCCAAGCGCCCCTTCCGCAAAAGGATGTTAAAAAACAAGAGAAAGACTCCCCACGCTTACAGCTGAAGGTCACTCAGCGAACAAGCCTCAGGGAAAAAGACAGCTCCCAATCAACCGTTCTCCAAAGGCTTAGTGAAGAGACTGTCGTCGAACTGCTGGAGGAAACGAATGTGTATTGGTGGAAAGTTACTTTCCAGGGACAAACAGGATGGGTGAAAAAAGCATTGCTCCAAAAGGTAGAAAATTAAGTCCGGTTGGTGCGATGAGCGCTTCCGGAATTTGATAAAGGCCGTGATTTGCGCGTGATCATCCATTGCAAACAGCAGTAAGTTGCCACGGGAAGCTGCTTAGCGGGTTGTTCCCGCAATAACCAGCTTCCCCCGCAACATAGGGGCGATAAACGGTTTACCTCAATCCTCCTTCCCAGGAGGAGTATGCCCCAGGATAACCAGTCTATTTCAGCACTCCCAACTCTTTGCCCACCTTGGTGAAGGCTGCTATGGCTCTGTCCAGGTGCTCGCGTTCGTGGCCGGCACTGATCTGCGTACGGATACGGGCTTTACCCTTCGGAACTACCGGAAAGAAAAAACCGATCACATAGATACCTTCGTCCAGCAAGCGGTTGGCAAACTGTTGTGAAAGTTTAGCATCGTAAAGCATAATGGGGACAATGGGCGTTTCTCCCGGCAGAATGTCAAAGCCGGCAGCGGTCATCTTTTCGCGGAAGTATGTGGTGTTGGCCTCCAGTTTATCACGCAAGTGGGTACTGGCGGTCAGCAGGCTAACCACCTTAATGGAAGCACCGACAATAGCTGGCGCCAGGGTATTGGAGAACAAATAAGGGCGGGATCGCTGACGCAACATATCTACGATCTCTTTTTTAGTGGCAGTAAAGCCGCCGGAGGCGCCGCCCATAGCCTTGCCGAACGTGCCGGTGATGATGTCTACCCTGCCCATCACGTCATGGAATTCATGGGTTCCCCGCCCGGTTTTACCGATGAAGCCGGTGGCGTGGCAGTCGTCCACCATAACCATGGCATCGTATTTTTCAGCCAGGGTACAGATCTTGTCCAGCCTGGCGATATCTCCGTCCATGGAAAAAACACCATCGGTAGCGATCATACGGCGTCGGGCACCCTGAGCATCTTTCAATTGTTGTTCGAGGTCAGACATATCACTGTGCTTGTAGCGGTAACGCTGAGCTTTACACAGGCGAATGCCGTCGATAATAGAAGCATGGTTGAGTTCGTCGGAAATGATGGCGTCTTCGGGCCCGAGGAGGGGCTCGAACAAACCGCCGTTGGCGTCAAAAGCGGCAGCATAGAGAATAGCATCTTCCATGCCCAGAAAATCCGCGATCTTACGTTCCAGTTCTTTATGAATATCCTGAGTTCCACAAATAAACCGCACAGAGGACATTCCAAATCCATGGGTATCGATGGCTTCCTTTGCCGCTTTGATCACTTCCGGATGAGAAGACAACCCCAGATAGTTGTTAGCGCAAAAGTTGAGCACTTCACCCGTGTTTTGCGTCCTGATAGACGCTGACTGAGGGGTTGTGATGATGCGTTCTACCTTGAACAGGCCCTGTTCCCGGATCTCCTGTAATTCTTTTTCCAATGCTGGTTCTACGGTTTTGTACATGAGCTCTTTTTGGTTTTATTCTTTTAAATGAATGGTTACGCCTCTTTCCGCTGATCTTTTTGCCGCGTCGAGGATCTCCATCACGATCAAATTGTTCTCCAGGGAGGATAAGCCATAGGACAGATTGACGCCCCGTGTTCTTACAGCTGCTGCCAGGAAAGCGAACGGATCGTAAAAGGCTCCATCCAGCGGGGCCGCCTGCTGGTTGAAAGGCCCTTCGGCCTCATCGAATAGAATATCCATATTTTCCCGGTCCCGGTTGATGATATAGCCGGTAGTCCCATATATTTCAATATCCTTTCGGTTATATGGCCAGTTCCAGGATGCCTGTATGATGGCCTGTGTTTTAGGATAAGTCAAAATAATAGTTGCCTCGTCATCTACCCTGGGGTAGATATCCGGTTTGATCTGCTGGGTTACACAGGTGACGGATAAAGGCCGTTGCCCATCCATAAGCCAGGTGGCCAGATTGGCTCCGTAGCAGCCGAAGTCTGTGAGTGCTCCTCCCCCATTCAGGGCCGGGTCGGTAAGCCATTCCAGGAATTCCTCATTGACCCCGATCTCTTTCGGGCCGGGGTGCCCGTCGTGCACGACAATCTTGCGCAAAGGGCCTATCTTTCCTTCATCGGCCATGGCTTTAGCGGCATGGTTGCTGCCGTACCAGGTCGTCTCGTAATTGGTAAGCAGCAGGATGCCATGTTCCTCCGCCAAGTCCGCCATTCTCCGGGCATGATCCAGGTTGACGGCCAAAGGTTTTTCCACCATGACGTGTATCCCTCTGGGAGCACATTGCTCGGCCACTTCCAGGTGGCCATAAATGGTATTAAAAGCAGTAACCGCCTCCGGGCGGGTAGCTTCCAGCATTTCTTCGACAGAATCATAAACAATGTCCATACTAAAGCCGTGCTGACTGGAATACCGTTCCGCCAGTTCCCGATTGGGTTCGGCGATCCCTACGATCTGTATATCACCCCGTTCTTCCCTACCCAGTATCCAATGAACGTGGGTATGCACCAGCCCTGCTATCCCAACCCGAAGCGGAGGAGAAGTGGCCGGAGCGCTCTGTGCAGACAGAAGGGCGGAAAAAACAAGTAGATGCATCAGGCTACAAAAGTATTTCATGGATCAGTTGCTTAGGATATGGTGGCCTGATAGTACTCCCTAAGGTGTTGAAGCATATCGGCGGTGATTTCAGGCAGGCCGTATTGCGGTTCCCACCCCCAGTGTTCCCGCGCATAGCTGTCATCGATACTCTCCGGCCAGGAAGCGGCGATCTTCTGCCGGAAGTCCGGTTTATAGGCCACCCTGAACCCGGGGATATGTTTCTGGATTTCCCGCTCTACCTCAGCCGGAGTGAAGCTCGTTCCAGCCAGGTTGTAACTGGAGCGGATCTTTATGAACTCCGCCGGGGCTTCCATCAACTCCAAAGTAGCGCGGATAGCATCCGGCATGTACATCATAGGCAAACGGCTGTCCGGCTCCAGAAAACACTCATAGGTTTCTCCCTTAACAGCCGAATGGAAGATCTCTACAGCGTAATCGGTAGTGCCTCCGCCAGGTAAAGACTCGTAACCTATGATACCGGGATAACGAACAGAACGCACATCTACACCGTATTTCTGGAAATAATACTGGCACCAGCTCTCGCCTGCCACCTTGCTGATGCCATAAACCGTCTCCGGTTGCAAAACGGCATACTGGGGCGTATTGACCCTGGGCGTCATCCCACCGAATACAGCAATAGAGCTTGGGAAATAAACCCTAAGATCATGATTCTTTGCTGCTTCCAGGATATTGAAAAGGCCTGCCATATTGATCTCCCATGCCCATTTGGGGTTTTGTTCCCCTTTGGCGGAAAGTATGGCTGCCAGGTGGTAGACCTGAGTCACTTCATATTGCCTGATCAGCGCCGTTAACCGGTCTTTATCCAGGACATCGAGTGTTTCGAACAGAATGTTGTTGCTGCCGGACTGGCGAATATCGGTCGACAATACTGCCGAGGCTCCGTAACGGCGCCGCAGTTCATTGGTAAGTACGGTGCCAATTTGCCCGTTGGCGCCGGTTACGAGAATGGTTCCGGTTTCCATAATTTGGTTAGAGCTTGTTTTTTTTCTTTACAACAATAGCCTGATGGCTACAGTTTGCCGGCTCTTCTGGTTTCAGGAATAGTCCGGCACAGCCTCCAGGTATTCATAACTATGGTTTTCGTAATTCAGGGCACAGCAGTAACTTTCTATGCCATTGGTCACGAGCAGATACTGTACTTTCAGTTCCATATTATAAACGGCGGCCTGCTGAAAGGCCGCATCGGTGATCTGCACTTGAGGGGCTTTGCATTCCACCAGCAGAAAAGGCTTTACCCCCATATCGTATACCAAAAGGTCAAACCGTTTCTGGAGCGAGTTGACTTTTAATCCACGTTCCAGATTGATGCGGTTTCGGTTGTACCGCTTTTCCTCCAGAAGATAATGGATTACCAGTTGCCGGACAAGCTCCTCTGGCTGGAGGGCCAGCCATTTTTTTCGGATAGGGTCAAAAATATAGCGTTTTTCGTTCTCTCTTCTGACTTTCAACAGGTTTTTGAACTGCATTAAGCCCAAATCAATATTCATGGTATTATTATTCTTTGCTAACTACCCTTTGGGAAAATAATATCTGTCCATCTTTGCATGGAGTGATAAAGTTCATTAGACTTTGGTAAATTTCAAAGCCCAGTATGCCCGGGTAGATGGTTTGACCTTGAATCTTTCGTCAATGCGGTAACCTATGGCCCAGCAGATGCGGCCGGAGGCATCTTCGAGTATCCAGGCTTTTTCCTTTTCGAACCGGCTTACTTTCCGGTTACTGAAGAAATCCTGGAGCTTCTGGTGGCGGCCCTCCATTCCGAGCGGCTGAAAGGCGTCTCCGGGGCGCCAGCGCCGAAGGTAAAGTGGGAACTGCAGGCTGTCGGCATCCAGGACTGCCGCCCAATCGTTACCAGGGAATGCGGATGGCCTGCCGGTATGATTGGACAGGAATAATTTCCCTCCCGGGATGGTTACCTCTTTTGAATTTATTTTGACCTCATACGCGGCCCTTTCCTCGCTTGCTTCTTCGGGGATCTGTTCCACGACAAGTTCTTCCCGTTCCACTAACAGGCGATAACCCGGTGCTATAAAAATAGCGCCGATAGAGTCCAAGCTGTTCGCCAACTGTTGTACCTGGCTGGTATTGAAACCATAGGGATACAGTAATTCGAAGAGTACCGTAGGCAAGACCGAGCCGAAAGACTCCAACTCGCGAACGCTCAAACGAAAGGGCGTGCCATAAGACAGGATAACATCCTGCGCTATATGGCGCATGGCCCAATCCAGCAATTGCTCGATCTGGCGAAAGCGGGTGATGTTTTCCGCCATGGTCTGCTCGAAAGCCGGATTGATCTCCTGCAAGGCAGGAATGGCGTTGTGGCGGATCTTATTGCGTTGGTATTTCACTTCCAGGTTGCTGGCATCTAACCGGAAAGAGATGATATTGTCGGCAGCGTATTGCTCCAGGCGCTTTCGCCCGGCAAACAATAGAGGGCGAATGACCGGGCCGTTCTTCAACGGAATACCATGGAGCCCACGAATACCGCAGCCTTTGGTGAGGTTTAAAAGCAAGGTCTCGATACTATCGTTGAGGTGATGGGCAGTGGCCAGGTGAGAAAAACCATTTTCCTGGCGTACTTCCTCCAGCCATTCGTACCGAAGTTCCCGGGCAGCCACCTGGACGGACTGGCCGCTTTTCAGGGCATGGGCCTGTGTATCGAAGCGCCGGAAAAAAAAAGGTACTTCCCAGCTTTGGGCCAGGGACCTGACGAAGTCTTCGTCTGAATCCGAATCTGGGCCACGTAGCTGGAAATTACAGTGTGCGATACCAAAATCGAAGCCTGATTTTTCAAACAGGTGCGCCATTACGGCGGAATCCAGGCCACCGCTGACAGCGAGCAGAACCCTACTGCCGGTATCCAGCAATTGTTCCTTGTCCAAAAAGTTTAAAAATTCCTGTAGCACGGTTGATATTAAACTTCAACTGACTAAACCCGGGCTTGCTCTCCGTAGTTTTTCCGGATCAGCGCTTTAGTATCCTCCAATGGTTTGAAGACCTCAAAGGTAGTTCCCTGGGTTCGTAACGCCCCTAATGCGTTAGCATACTGACACGCCCTGATGTAGTCGCTTCTGTCTTCCAGCAGCCCGAAAGCCAAGCCTCCGGCGAAGGAATCTCCGCACCCGGTTGTGTCAATCACTTCATTCACCTGCACCGAGCGGACGAATTCGGCCTTAAACTGGCCATTAGGCATGGAATAGGCCATACTTCCCCGGGAATCGAGCGTAATCACTACGGCTTTGACTCCACGTTGAAGAACATAAGACGCGAACTCAGCCATCTCATTCTCTGAAAGCTCCCGATAATCATCCTTTAACTCTTCGGGCTTGTATTCCTTTTTGAACCAACAGCAGCCCGCCTCCTCAATATTCATTTTCAACAAGTCAATATAGGGCAGCCACAGGTCCCGCTCAACCCAAAAGCGACGGAGGCGGTCACCAGTAGTAGTGACGGTGGTGGTAGGCCCATGGGCATCGAAGATTGTAATGGCGCCTTCCTTTCTGTTGGCCTTGATGTATTGCAGCGTTTCCAAAGGCACCTCATAATCAGAAATCGGAACACAGACGAAAACGTCGCAATCGATGAGTTGAGCCACATCTTCCGGGCGAATGGGGGGCATGAAGGCCGTTTGTTTTTCCAGGCGGTTATTCTGGTCGACAAACCGCAACTGGATCACATCCCCCTGATCGAGGTGTGCATATAAACCTTCCAATCCGATATTTTCATATCTGGATAACAATGCTCGCACTTCAGGCTCATCCTTCCGTCGGACGTGAGTAATGGGATGGACCGTCCCTTCCCCTTCCAGCAACTTGGCCAGAGCAATGGCAGGATGGGTTACGCAGCCATATTTTACAATGACTTTACCCCTACTTGTAGTAATATGGTCGTAAGGAATCGGCCCCAGGACCGCGATCTTGAATTGGGTTTTCATATTTACCGGATGCTCTTTTAACAGCGGTAATATAATGAATAATTCCTGACTACCTATTTTTTGGACTCTTGAAAACGGGTGCATCCCGGCCCCGGCCTTTTGATTGGGCCAGGGCTTTTGTCTTCAAAATAAGGAAGGGCGCGGGGCAGTGGATACTCAGGCTTTGTCGGCAACCAGTTTACGGCGCATGACCGGCACATCTTTCACCACCATCTGCACCGTCGTATCCTTGATCTTTTCTTCCAGCAGTACGATCTTTCCACGCCGCAGGTTTTCCAGCACATCCTGCTGATAATGACGGACAGTGATCAATTCCAGGCCCCGGTCCCGCAAGACCTTAAAGGTATCCTTGAGCTGTTCGGCCAGGCGGTCTGCTTTATCATCGATATCATTGATAACGAGGCTGAAGCTGATAGCGGAGTTTTGCATCATATTTACCTGGATACGCAGCCCGGCGATCAGGTTGAAAATGTGGCTGATATGGTGCTCTGCCACGAAGGAAAAATCGCGGGTGCTGATGGACAACAGGCATTGGTCCGGTTCCACTGCGACCATTGGAGGGTAATTGTCTTCCACCTCATCGGAAATGAGGGTCCCCTCACCACTGGGGTCGATGAACGACTTTACATAAAGCGGTATGCTTTTATTCTGGAGCGGTTTGATCGTCTTAGGGTGGATGACCTTTGCGCCATAGTAGGTCATCTCGATGGCTTCCTTATAGGAAAGGCGGTCGAGCTTAACCACATTTTCGAACATGCGCGGATCAGCAGTGAGTACTCCGGGGACATCTTTCCAGATGGTCATGTCTTCAGCATCCAGGCAGTAGGAAAAAATCGCGGCGGTATAGTCCGACCCTTCTCTGCCCAGCGTAGTGGTAAAGTTTTCGGTGGTGCTGCCGATGAAGCCCTGAGTGAGGATGAAGCCGCCCTTGGCCAGCATAGGCCGGGCTATCCGGGCGGAGCGTTCCAGGGTTTCCTCCCATTGGACCCACCCTTCGCGAAAAATATCATCGGTGAGGATGATGTCTCGTGCATCCAACCACTGAACGGGCAGCCCTATCTTATTGAGGTAAGCAGAGACGATCTTGGAAGAGGCCAGTTCTCCTACGCAGACGATCTGGTCGTACATATAATCGTAATTCTCATGCGGCTCTTCTTCCAAGACCCATTCGACCTCCACGAAGGTATCATTCACAGCGGCGTAGACCTCTTCTTCCTCTTTGCCGAAAAGTTCATCGATGAGGCGGTAGTGCTGGGCTTTGATGTCATTGAGTATCGCAAAGGCTTCCCCCGTTCGGGCAGCGTGAGCTTCCACTACTGTTTCCAGGGCGTTGGTGGTTTTTCCCATTGCCGAGACTACGATAGCCAGAGGCTGCCCTTTGTAATCCTGAAGGATTTTGCTAACGTTCTTAACTGCGCTGGCGTCCTTTAGAGAGGATCCACCAAATTTAAAAACTCTGACAGGTTGCTTCATATGGTGAAGTCTTTAGTAAAATGAATCTGGCTTTTGACTATAAAAGCCGCGAAGGTAACGATTTGTTGAAAAATATTAACAGTTCAGGCTGCCCTCACTGTAAAATCGAAGAGGGGAACCTTTGTGTAAAGGCTCCCCTCTCGGATACTTTATAGAAGAAAAAATTCTCAGTCTTTTTTAAAGTAGGCAGACCCGATGGCCTCGCCGGCTTGTACTTTGTCCAGGCGTTCCTTGAACTCATTGGACATTTTCAGGTCGTCTTTCCGGGCGTAGATCTCTTTGAGAGCGATCAGCGTGTTCAGGTCATTGGGGTTAAGCGCTTCAGCTTTCTGGAAGTAAGGCAGTGCTTTATCAAACTCTGTAAAGATCTTTTCCTTAAGGCCTTCATATTTCTTGAGGCCTTCTTTGGAGTAATCGTCCGCCAGTTTATTCAGTTCCAGGGTCATGGCGGCAGCCCGGTTGTAGTACAAGGCGCCGATACTGTACACGGCATCGGAATAGGTGGGGTCCTTCTCAATAGCCTGATTGTAGTATTTTAGTGCCTTATCAAAGTACTCCTGAGATTTTTCGGCATTGCCTGCTTTGGCCTCATTCTGTTGCAGGTTGTCGTACACGTTACCCAGAGTGGAATAAAGGGAAACGTTATCCGGTTCCTTTTGGATAGCCTGCTCCAGCTTGCCGATCAGTTCATCCAGCTTGTTGATGCGCAGAAAATGGTTGATCTCGGCAAAGAGGAGAGACACATCGTCCGGGTATTTTGAACGGCCTCCTTCCAGGTATTTGTAAGCGGCGTTAATATCTTTGTCGGCATTAATTTTATACAAAGCTTCGTAGATGGCCGGCTTATCATAGTTCATATCGTAGAGCTTCTGAAAATACTTGGCGGCAACATCCAGTTTTCCTCCGTTCAATGCTGCCAGGCCGGCGATGTATAACTGGTTGTTGTAATCGTCCTCAGCATCCAAAGCGCTTTTCTCCCCCTCCTTCTTAAGGATTTCGTGCAGATCAAGGGATGCGGCAAAGTTCTGCAAAGCGCCTTCATAATCCTGGTCTTCGTACAGGTAAATACCCATGTTGCTCAGGTTACCCTGAGCGACCTGGAACCCTTTCAGTGCGTCTTTAGTCTGCCATTTCTTGTCCGCTAGTTCGTAGGCTTTCATAAAGGCCTGGGAGGCTTCCTGAGCCGGGTGGCCCACCTTTGGAAGTTCATCCAGGCTTCCCATGCCCAATTGTTTGACTGCGACGATCTGGTTGGCGATCTCATTGCAGATCTTGCCTTTGGTGTCCCAAGCGGTGGGGTCTTTCGCTATTTCCGGATCTTCCAGGGCCAGGTTGATCTGTTCGATAGCTTCTGTCAGTTTGGCCTTATTTCCGGTTGGGTCGAGGTTGTATGCCCCGAAAGCTTTATTGGCCTCTCGCAGTGCCTTTTTACCATCTTGTGCGTAGGATGCAGTTAAGAGAAGTACGGCCACGAGGCCCAGAATCAGTCTTTTCATAGTGGATTCTTGATTTATTTTCAATGTTTTGTACAAATCTATGGTTTTGACGCCACTTCGCCGCCATTAGGTATTTACAAAATGTTAAAAATATCGACAAAGGGCGACTCCCTCGTTTAAGGCTTCCACTTCAAGCCTTCTTAAGAACAACGGATGAAACGCCGTTCGTGTTTTACGGGACTTATTTACTTTACCCTCTATTCTTCTTCATTGCTGGCCAGCACATCGGTGTTCGGTTCCTCATCGTCAGACTCGCGCACCACCGCTACATCAGCGATTGCGTCATCGGAGTCCAGTCGAATGAGGCGAACGCCCTGTGTAGACCGGCCCATCACCCGCACGTCGCTAACTGCCATTCGGATCACGATGCCCGAACGATTGGTGATCATCAGCTCGTCTTCATCCTTGACGGCCTTGATGGAGACCACTCCGCCGGTCTTGTTGGTCACGAGCATATTCCTTACGCCCTTTCCTCCACGGTTGGTCAGTCGGTATTCGCTGAATTCCGTGCGTTTTCCCATTCCTTTTTCCGAAATGACCATGATGGTAATTTCTTCATCGCTGGGGTCAATGCAGACCATACCGACCACCACATCTTTGCCGTCGTCGTTGAGGTTGATGCCCCTGACCCCGGCGGCGGTACGGCCCATAGACCGTACATTGGCCTCGTTGAACCGTATGGCGTTGCCATTGCGGCTAGCCAGGAAGATCTCGTTGGCTCCATTGGTCAGGCGGGCTTCCAGCAGTTGGTCGCCTTCGTTGATGGTAATGGCATTGATGCCACCGGCACGTGGGCGGGAATAGGCGTCCACAGGTGTCTTTTTCACCAGGCCGCGCTTGGTACCGAAGACGATGAAGTGGTTGTTGACAAATTCTTCATCTGTGAGGTCTTCGATAATGATATAAGCCTTGACTTTGTCATCCTGAGGAATAGAAAGGATATTTTGTATCACCCTGCCGGAGGAACTTTTCGCAGCCTCCGGAATTTCATAAACCCGCAGCCAATAACACCGCCCCTGCTCTGTGAACAATAAAAGGTAGTTGTGGGTGGTGGCGATGAAGAGGTGCTCAATAAAATCGGCGTCCCGGGTTTTGCTTCCCCTCGATCCCCGCCCCCCTCTGGATTGCGTACGATACTCGGTGATGGGAGTACGTTTGATGTACCCCAGGTGAGAGATGGTGATCACTACCTCCTCATCGGGAATCATGTCTTCGATGCTGATCTCGCCATCGGAAAAGCTGATGTCGGTGCGGCGCTCATCGCCGTATTTTTCCTTTACCTCCAGTAGCTCTTCCTTAATGATCTCTCGCCGAAGATCTTCACTTTCCAGGATTGCTTTGAGGTGAGCGATGCGTTTCTGGATCTCATCGTATTCCTCCCGGACCTTATCGCGCTCCAGGCCGGTCAACTTCTGCAGGCGCATGTCCAGGATCGCTCGGGCCTGAGCTTCTGAAAGCACATTAAGTTCTTCGCGGGGATACTCGTCGGTATCTGCTTCCTGGATCAAGACGCCGAATTTTTTCCAGAAAGCCTCTTTATCGTCTATGAAGTCTCCGCGCATCAGGCCTTCGCGGGCATCTTCCGGAGTGCTGGATTTCCGGATCAGTTCGATCACCTCATCCAGGTAATCCAGTGCGATCAGCAAGCCCACCAGGATGTGGGCCCGGGCGATGGCCTTGCGCAGGTCGAATCGGGTTCTTCGAATGATCACCTCGATCCGGAATTTAATAAACTCCTGGATGATCTCCCGGAGATTGAGCGTACGGGGCCGGCCATTAACCAACGCGACGTTATTGACGCCGTAGGAGCTCTGCAGCGGAGTATATTTATAAAGCTGGCTGAGGACTACATTGGCCATTGCATCCCGTTTGATCTCGACGACGATGCGGAGCCCCTGGCGGTCTGACTCATCGCGGATGTCACTGATCCCCACTATTTTCTTTTCATTAACCAGTTCGGCGATCTTGGCTACCAGGGAGGCTTTATTGACCTGATACGGGATTTCCGTTATAATAATGGTTTCTCTACCGGTTGGAGCGGTCTGTATATCGGCTCTTCCCCGGACGACTACGCGGCCGCGGCCTGTTTCGAAGGCGTCTTTCACGCCTTGGTAGCCGTATATAATACCGCCAGTTGGGAAGTCGGGGGCAGTGATGTACTGCATCAATTCATCGACCGATATCTCCGGGTTAAAGAGCATGGCAATGATCCCATCTACCACCTCGGAGAGGTTGTGCGGCATCATATTGGTAGCCATGCCTACGGCAATACCGGAGGCTCCGTTGATCAGCAGGTTAGGCACCCGCGTAGGCATCACCGACGGCTCTTCCAGGGAGTCGTCGAAGTTGAGGGTAAAGTCTACCGTATCTTTATTGATATCCGCCAGCAGGTCGTCTGATATCCGGCGCAGGCGGGCTTCCGTATAACGCATGGCTGCCGGGCTGTCCCCGTCCATAGAACCGAAGTTACCCTGGCCGTCGACCAAGGGATAACGAAGGGACCAGGATTGCGCCATTCGGACCATGGTGTCGTAAACGGAGGAGTCGCCATGCGGGTGGTACTTTCCTAGTACTTCACCCACAATACGGGCAGATTTTTTATGTGCCTTGTTATAGGTTAGCCCTAATTCTGACATGCCGTAGAGCACTCGCCGGTGGACCGGCTTCAATCCGTCCCGCACATCGGGCAAGGCTCTGGAGACGATGACCGACATCGAGTAATCGATATAGGCCGACTTCATCTGATCCTCGATGTTAACGGGGATAATTCGCTGTTTCAAAGGCATTTACGCTTTTTGTGCTTTAATGATCTTTTTGCTTCGGGTGTAGATTTAAGAAGCGCTTTACAAAGACATGCAAAGATAAGAAAAAAGCGTCGAATTCAAGAGGCATTTTTCAACTATCCGGAGGGTATTTTCATTTATAAACCGATGCTGTTCTGGCGGGTAAAAAAGGGCTATTCTCCATGATTTTGCGATAATATGGCCCGGCAGGCCAGCTGAAAAACTATCTTTGCGAAAAAAAAATCAAACCACCCAATATGGCGCAGGAAGTAAAGCCTTACGACGAACAGGAAAGCAAAAAGAGCCAGGTCTCCCGAATGTTTGACCGCATTGCACCCTATTATGACTTTCTCAACCGCCTGCTTTCAGCCGGAGTCGACACGATATGGCGGAAGCGGGCCATCCGCCAGTTGCATGGGCGCGAGGTTCGGGTATTGCTGGATGTAGCCACCGGTACAGCCGATGTTGCCCTCGAAGCTGTACGCCAGCTGAAGCCCGACCGGGTGGTAGGTGTTGATATTTCCAGAGAAATGCTGGATATTGGCCGCTCAAAAGTCAATAAACGGGGGCTACAGGGCCTGATAGAGCTCAAAGAAGGTGACTCTGAGAATTTACCCTTCCCGGACAATACGTTTGACGCCGTTACCGTTGCTTTTGGAGTGCGCAATTACGAAGACCTGGAAAAGGGGCTCGTGGAGATGCGCCGCGTGCTCAAAGTTGGGGGACGGCTGGTCGTCCTGGAATTTTCCAGGCCACGAATCTTCCCTTTCAAACAGTTGTACAATTTTTATTTTGCAAATATCCTGCCGCTTATCGGCAGGCTGACATCTAAAGACCCCAAAGCATACCGATATTTGTACGAATCCGTGCAGGCTTTTCCTGACGGAGAAGATTTCATCAAAATTCTTGAAAAAGCCGGTTATAAATCGAACCAATGTATACCACAAACACTAGGAATCTGTTCCATCTACACGGGAGAAAAGTAGGATTGCTTTTCGCTGCTCTTTTCCTGTGCCTTGCCGTAACGGCACAGCGCAGCGGCGGCAACAATTATAACTTTTTTGATTTCCAGCAGAAGCCTTATTACTTTGGCATTACGTTGGGATATAACACCTCCTCCTTCAAACCCTTTCGCTCCAGCGGTTTCCTGGAAAGCGACAGCATCCGGAGTATCGAGTCGGTGAAAGGGCCGGGGTTCAACCTGGGCATCGTCACCAATCTGAAGATGGGGGACAACTTCGATTTCCGCTTCCTCCCCACCCTTTCTTTTGCAGAAAGGAATATTCAATACAACAAGGTAGGGCGGTTGGCGCGGTTCAGCCAGCGGAAGGTAGAATCCGTATTGGTAGAGATGCCCTTCCATATAAGGTATAAATCCGCGCCTTACAATGATTTCCGGCTCTTCGTCATTGCCGGGGTGAAGTATTCCTTCGATGTGGCCAGCGACTCCCGTAGCCGGCAGGCCGAATCGCTGGTAAAGGTCTCACCCAGTGATTTCTCTCTGGAGTACGGGGCCGGGATACAGTTCTTTTTCCCATTCTTCATCTTTTCTCCGGAGTTCAAGATCTCCCATGGGCTAGGCAATACCCTGATATACAACAACAACCTTGAAGAATCGACGGTATTGGAGAAACTGCTATCGCGAACGTTTACCATATCGCTGCATTTTGAGGGGTAAACATCCGGCGGCCCTGACGCGCCGGCGAAAAAGGAGATCATTCATTCAATGTCTCGTCCTTTTATTGCTGCACAATCTGCAGTAAAGATAGCTATTTTGACCAATAGCCTTTGCCTGCCTCATTCCAGCACGCACTCCACCCGGCGGTTCTGCCGGCGGTTTTCGGGAGAATCGTTCGGAACAACCGGCTGGCTTTCCCCGAAACCATAAAAAGACAGGCGGGCCGAATCGATATTTTTTTTCACCAGATACGCCCCAACTGCCCTGGCCCGGCGTTCAGACAGCTCCTGATTGGCATCCGCATCGCCCACATCATCGGTATGCCCCTCTATGCGGGCTTTTCTGCCGGGGTGGGCTTTCAAGTATTCCACCAACGCATCCAGTTCATGAAAGGACGAGGGCTGCAGCACATCGCTCCCACTGCCGAAAGTGACGGCGCGAAAGGTATAGCGGCCGCCCTCATTCAGAGATTCTTCCAGGGCCGGGGGACGAACCGGCCCAATGTAAATATCGTCGATGCAATAGTAAGCCACCCGCCCTACCTTAGTAAATTCCGGATACTCCAACTCCGGCAGGAAAGGCTCTGTCGTCTCCGTTTCTGCATCGGAAAAGAAATTGCCGATAACAAAATACCGGGCCGCATTGGGAGCGGTGAAAGTGGCGCTTATCCTTACCCATTGGTTGGCCTGAGTCCCGACGATGGTATCTATATTAAAATGCGGCCGGTAATGGAACTGGCGGATAGAATTGGAGAAATCTTCGCCGGGCCGGGCCGGGCTGGTAAGGAACAACACCCCGATGTTGTTGGCCGCCACCGGCAGGGGAATGAACTTCGGTTTATTGCCGAAGTAACGGGTGAGGTGGCGGTTCGGGGCGAGGTTCTGCCGGTTGATCCAGAAGGAAATTTCGTATTCCTGGCCGGAAACAAGAGGTAAAGCCAGGCAGCCCTGGAAAAATTCATGGTAATCGGCCGGCCAGCCGCTTTCCTCCGCCGGATGGAAGTGGATAAAGCCTAGCATCCGGCTACCGCTTTTGGGGGCCGGAAAAGGGCAATCATTGCCTGCTTCTTCCTGATAGGTTGCCAGGTCGGGCGTGAGTCCCAGGAAGGTATTCCACCCCAACAAACGATCATTGATGTGCTCTTCTTTATAGGTGAACTGGCAGGGCTTCGCTTCGCTTCCCTCGCGCAATTCCTCGAAGCCGGGGTTGATGACGAGGTTCTGAGCTGGCAGGAGGCTGGGCAGCCAGATCAAAATAGAGGCGCAGAGTGGGCGGATCATTGTTTTTTCTGCTTAATGCAGAAGCACGAAAAAGTTACTTATGAGTGTTTATTTGGATGCAGTTCTTGTAAAAAGAATAAAAAGAAAATTTTAACTGAGTAAAATATTTTTACAAAAAACAGCTCCGGTTTTCCTTACCCGATCAATCCGAAATCTTCGCCTCCAACAAATTCGATCACGTCCGGAAAAAAAGCATTGAATTCTTCGTCGAGCGCCTCAAAATGGCGGACCAGGCTTTCGAGCACTCCGTCCAGGTACTCGGGTTTGCTTACCCTGTATTTCATGCGCTGGAAAGCGACAGACAACCCGTTGTGCGACCCATAGGACCGCAGCCAGTCGTCAGCGATCATCATCGGCAGGTGCTTTTTCAGGCCGGGGGGCATGATTTCCATATTGTCTTGGAGGACCTGATATACCTCCTGCGTAAACTCCGGCAAAGGTTGATCGGAATAGCGGCGCCAGTTGAAGGACAAGAGATAATCGTAGAAAACGTCGATGATAACTGAAGCGTACTTACCATGCGGTTCGTACAGCCGGCGCACCCCCTTCAGCACCTCGGGGTGGTTGTCGGTATAGGAATCGATGGCGCGGTGGAGGCGCACGCCCGCTTGTATGGGTTCGGGATACTGCCGGACCTGTTCGTTATTCAGGTAGTCGGCCAGGAAATTGCCCAGGAGTAGGCTTTCCCGATCGCCGGAGAGGTAAAAATGTGCCAGAAAGTTCATGCGCCGGTGTTCGTGGTTTCCTAAGAATACAATAAAATGATAATAAGAGTTTTCCGGGGCGCTGTAACCTGCCTAATAAATGAGGAGTACGCCAAACCCATTGCGGCTGTACCCTTTCAGCGCCCGCCTATCGGATTCGGCTAATTGGATATTACCTGAACAGATCAGATCCGTTTATATTAAAAAGGCCACACTGTTCCGCAGTATTTGCCAAAGCAGGTATTTCTCTTATCTTTGCGCCGCAAAAAATAAACGAGAACAAATATATGGGACTGAAGTGTGGCATTGTAGGCCTGCCGAACGTTGGAAAATCGACCCTTTTCAACGCACTGACTTCCGCCAAAGCACTGGCGGCCAATTATCCGTTTGCAACTAAAGACCCGAATATAGGGGTAATCACCGTGCCGGACAAGCGCCTGGACAAACTGGCGGAACTCGTCCAGCCCAAGAGTGTGGTCCCTACCACCATTGAGATCCTGGACATCGCCGGGTTGATCAAAGGCGCAAGCAAGGGGGAAGGACTGGGCAATCAATTCCTGGCCAATATCCGGGAGGTGGACGCGATCGTTCATGTCGTCCGTTGCTTTGACAACCCCAATGTGGTGCATGTAGATGGCGAGGTGGACCCCGTGCGCGACAAGGAGGTGATCGATATGGAATTGTTATTCAAAGACCTGGAAACGGTGGAAAAGCGCCTGGACCGAGTTAGAAAGCAAGCCAAAAGCGGCAAGAAGGAAGATCAGAAAGCTGTGGCCGTTATCGAACACGTCAAGGAAAAACTAGAGGGCGGGATACCGGCCAGGGCCCTTGAACTGGCTGAGGATGAAAAGGCCCTGGTTAAGGACATGTTCCTGCTTACAGGCAAGCCGGTCCTGTATGTTCTCAATGTGGATGAAGATTCTGTACACGATGGCAACCGGTTCACCCAGGCATTCAGCCAGGCCGTCGCCCATGAAAACGCGGAGATCATCTGGATCAGCGCCGGAATAGAGGCGGATATCGCTCAACTGGAGAGTCAGGAAGAACGCAAGGAATTCCTTGAAGCCATGGGGCTCGAAGAACCAGGCGTCAACAAGCTCATCCATGCCAGTTACCATCTGCTCGACCTGATCACCTACTTCACCGCCGGGGAAAAGGAAGTTCGTGCCTGGACGATAAGGCGCGGGTGGAAAGCACCGCAGGCAGCAGGGGTCATCCATACCGATTTCGAAAAAGGCTTCATTCGCGCAGAGGTGATCAAATATACTGATTACGTTCAATATGGTTCGGAAAATGCCGTCAAGGAAGCCGGTAAGATGTCCGTTGAAGGCAAGGAATATGTGGTGGGAGATGGAGATGTTATGCATTTCCGGTTCAATGTTTAAGCTTTCCGGCTTTTGTTAATCGTTTATAAGATAAGCTCGGAATGGAAAGGTACTTCATTATTTATAAGCCATACGGTACGCTCAGCCAGTTTACGCGAGAGCACCCCAGCCACCATGTGCTGGGAGAGCTGTTCCAATTTCCAAAGGACGCCTATCCCGTTGGGCGGCTGGATCAGGACAGTGAGGGGCTGCTGATCATCACCAACGACAAGCGGCTCAATCATTTTCTACTCGACCCTTCTTTTTCCCACAGCCGTACTTATCTGGTTCAGGTAGAAGGAGAACCTCAGGCAGAGGACCTGAAAAAACTAAGGACGGGTGTGAAGATCCGTGTCGGGAAAAAAGAATACACCACTCAGCCCGCACAGGTGCGGCTCCTCCCCCAGCCTCCTGTTATCCCTGAGCGCGATCCGCCGATCCGTGTCCGAATGTCCATTCCGGATTCCTGGCTGGAAATAGAATTGAAAGAAGGCAAAAACCGGCAAGTTCGCCGCATGTGCGCCAAGGTTGGGTTCCCCGTCCTACGCCTCATCCGCTCCAAAATTGAGAAGCTGGAGATCAGGGATATGGCCGTCGGCGAAGTGCGGGAGATGGAGAAAAAGGACATCTACCGATTGCTAAGGTTGGGATAAAGCGCCATTGGCCAGGCCTGGCGGTGTGTGGTATACGATGTTGTAATTGAAACCATTAACCATAGAGAATAATGATCCACCCACCTTCCCTCATCCTCGGAACGGCCATGTGGGGATGGACGACTCCCCGGGCCACCTGCTTCCAGTTGCTGAACCACTTCTACCAGGAAGGATACCGGGAAGTAGATGGCGCCACCAATTATCCCATCAATAAAAAGACGGAAGATTTCAGAAAAGCGGAAACCCTTCTGCAGGAATGGATAAAGGCCCATGAGGTACGCGACTTGAAAGTAATGATGAAGGTGGGCAGCATCAATAACCTTCGGACTCCTGAAAACAACCTTTCCAAGAGTTTCCTGCTTATGCTGCTCGACGAGTACCGCAACACTTTTGGCACTAACCTGGATACCCTGATGATCCACTGGGACAATCGGGCAGAAGAAAAAGAGATCAGGGAAAGCCTGGAAGCACTGGCCATCGCCAGAGCCCAGGGGTTGAGGATCGGATTGTCCGGGATCCGGCATCCGGAGATATACGCCCGGATACAGGAAGATATGGGACTGGAATTCCGGATACAGATCAAGCACAACCTCCTGCACTCGGATTACTCCCGATACCAGCCATTCCACGGTAAGGCGGGTTTCATCACTTACGGCATCAATGCGGGAGGCGTTAAGCTTGACCCTGGAGAATACAGCCTGGAAAGCTCACTGAAGGCAAGAGGTGGAAATATCGAACAAGAACATCCTTTCGCCGGGACGCTGCGCAGCATCCTGGCGAAAGCGAACCAAACGCCCGGCCGGCCAGCCGTTTCTACCTTCAATCACTGTGGGATGGCATTTGCCTGCTACAGCCCGGATGTGTCAGGCATACTGGTGGGGCCTTCAAAACAGCAGCAATTAGAGGACAGCCTTGATTTTTACACTGCATTGAAAACTTACGACTACCGGGATTTGTATCAAAACTTAAAGGATTTGAATGAGCAACAAGCGGGAACAGTATGATTTTCTAATCATTGGCGGTGGTATCTTTGGAATCTACGCGGCACTCTATCTCGCTAAACATGGCCTGCGCACCTGTATTGTAGAGAAGGAAAAAGAACTGCTGAAAAAAGCCTCGATCGTCAATCAGGCGCGTCTTCATAGTGGCTATCATTATCCGCGCAGCGTAGCTACCGCTCTAATGTCAGATGACAACAAAGCCCGTTTTACTGCTGATCATCAACCGTTTATCAATTCGGAATTTGAGAAATACTACGCCATCGACCGGTTTGGGTCTTTTACCGACAGCCTGCAATTCGAGCGGTTTTGTGAATATTTAAAGATCCAGTGTAAACCTGTGCTTCGACACCCTTTGTTCAATTATCATCGCCTGGAAACCCTTTATTCAACCATAGAATATTCTTTCGACCCTATCCTGATCGCCGAATATTACCGCCAGCAGTTGAAGCAGCATACCGATAAGATCGAAGTCCAGTTATACAGCCGGGTAGAACAGGCGGAAGCACGAGGGGGCCAGTGGGTAGTGGAACTTTCCCTGCTGGAAACCGGTACGCGCCGGGAAGTTGAGGCCCGGCAGGTGATCAACGCCACTTATGCCGGAAGCAATGCCATCAACCGTTTGTTCAAGGTGGCGGAAATAGACCTTATGCACGAAATATCCGAAATGGCTTTTGTCACTTCACCCCAGGTAAAAAACCTGGGATTGACTATAATGGATGGCCAATTTGGTTCCCTGATGCCCTACGGCCTGTCCGGTATTCTGTCTTTGTCTTCTGTGGCCTATACTCATCACAAAGTTTCTTACGACAACCTTCCAACTTTCGATTGTCAGGAGGAAAACCCGGAATGCCGGCCGGATTTCCTTTCCATCTGCAGCCCCTGTCCTGCCCGCCCCCGCTCCAACTACCGGAAAATGATTGGCCAGATCAAACATTACTTCAACGAGGAGGTTGAATTTCATTACTTCAGCTCCATGTATACCATTAAGTCCAAACTAAAAGCCAATTATATAGATGACGGACGCCCTACTGAGATATCCATTCTTAATGAAAATCCACGATTTTATTGCATCTTTGCCGGTAAGATCAACTCCATCTACGAAGTAGAAAAGGTAGTGAAATTTTAGCCCTGAGAATTAAAGCCTTAACGAATATGACCGAAAAAGTACATGTGTCTTCCGAGATCGGAATGCTACGGCGGGTTATTGTTCACCGCCCCGATGAGGGAATTGCACGCATCTCTCCTAAAAGAGCAGAAGAGCTGTTATTTGATGACATTGTCTACCTGCCCAAAATGCAGGAAGAGCATGATATTTTCACCAACGTCCTACGGTCATTCATAGGCACGGAAAACGTGCTGGGCACTACCAACCTCCTGCGGGAAGCCCTGCGCCATGATGAGGAAAGCAAAAGAGAGATGCTTACCAAGATCGTCGACTATGAGGAATTACCGACCACTTATAGGGATATGCTCCTAGAAATGCCGGATGAATTGCTGGCCAAGGTACTCGTCAACGGATATTATCCGGAGGAGGATTATTTTCTCTTTGACCCTATTCCGAACTTCATTTTCACCCGGGATATTGCCGTCACCGTCAACGACCATGTTATTATCACCAAACCCGCCAAGGAGGCGCGATTCCGCGAAAACTACCTGACCCGTTTTATCATCTGGGCGCATCCTATTTTCCGTGACCTGCGGGAAAGCGGACGGATCATCAATATGAACCGGGTCGACGAATTTCCTCCCTCCCGCCGGGGAGAGATGATCTCTATCGAAGGAGGAGACATGATGGTCCTCAATAAAGAATACCTGCTCATCGGATGCAGCGAGCGCACTACCGAATATGCTGTGAAGTCGCTCAAGGATGCCCTCATCCAAAAAGGGGTGATCAAACATGTCGTCCAGGTCAATATACCCAATGACCGCAGCTATATGCACATCGATACGGTTTTCACTCAGATCAACCGGAACCATTTAGTGGCCTACAAACCCATTGTGGAAGATGGCCTGGGCTCCTATGTGACCGTCTACGGACAGGATGGCGTTGAGCGCCACTACCCCACTGTTAAGGAATTCATCCTGTCGGAAATCAATTCAAAGATGCAATTCATCTGGAGCGGCGATGGGGAATCCCCTTACCAGGAGAGAGAACAGTGGACGGACGGCTGCAACCTGGTGGCCATCAAACCCGGCGTTGCGCTCACTTATGACCGCAACCCAATGACGGAAAGGGCCTTTGAACGAGCAGGATACCGCACTACCCACGCCCGGGAACTGCTGGCAGCTTTCAAAGACGGGATCATCAAGCCGGAGGAGATCAAGGACACGATCATCCTGCTGCCTTCCAATGAGCTCTCCCGGGCCAGGGGCGGCTCCCATTGTATGACCTGCCCGATCGAGCGGGAAGACCTGTAGAGGGCAGCTTACCCATACCCCATCAACGAGTAATTGAGATCATGTACACACACGAGTTCAAAAAACGGGTGCGCTACGGAGAAACCGACCAGATGGGCTACCTGTACTATGGCAATTACGCCCAGTATTATGAGATCGGGCGGGTAGAACTAATCCGGTCTTTAGGGCTGACTTATAAGGCTTTAGAGGCTGAACACGGGATCATTATGCCGGTGATGAGCATGAATATCCGTTATGTCCGCCCTGCCCTTTACGATGAGCTCATTTCGATCCGAACCACGCTGAGGAAACTCCCCGGGCAGTTTATTGTTTTTCATATGGAGTTGTTTAATGAAGCAGGAAAGCTGATCAACGGCGGAACCGTAAAACTTTGCTTTGTAGAGATTGCCTCGCAACGCACTATCCCGGCTCCTGATTTTTTAGTGGAAAAACTGAAACCGTATTTTGAAAAAGATTGACCTGAAAGCGATACAGGACTATTTTCTCAACCATCCTCTGGTGAAAAATACCGTCCGATGGACTAAGGAGCATTCATTGCCAGGCTTTTTCAAAGTTCCAATCTACGATGTGGTGGTTTTCCTTTACCATGAGTCTCAGCGATATGACCTTTTTACCCGGGCAAATGCCATCGCTTTCAGTTTTTTCCTGTCGATCTTTCCTTCCCTCATTGGCTTTTTCACCCTCATCCCGGTATTCAAATGGGCGTTTATCGATTATTTGCCGGAAGGGGAAAACTTTGACATTTACCTGCGCAGTGAAATCCAGCGCCTCCTGCCCGGGGTAGCCGGTGACCGCCTCTTTGGCTTTGTTGATGACATTACTAATAACCCCCGGTTCGGGTTATTGTCTTTTGGCTTCATTCTTGCCATTTATTTTGCGTCCAACGGCATGCTGGCTCTAATGCAAGGTTTTGAAAAGTCCTATATGAGAACCTTCAAGAAGCGTGGAGAGATCAGGAAACGCCTCATCGCTACCGGACTGACATTTCTGCTGGGTATCCTACTCATGGGGGCTGTTATCCTGATTATCCTCGGGGAATTCCTGCTGGGCCTTTTCTATGAACTCGTGCATTGGGATGTGTTTACCGGAGTTATGATCCAATTTCTGCGCTGGTTGTCTATTCTGCTTCTGTTTTACTTCGGTATTGCTATCATCTATCGGTACGGAGCTTCTGCTATCCGCCGTTTTAACATTTTTTCGCCCGGCGCAACACTGGCCACCGTACTTTGTATTATTACTTCTCTGGCGTTTTCCGCCTATGTCAATGAGTTTAACACCTACAATGAGTTGTACGGCTCCATTGGCGCCATCATCGCCCTGATGCTGTGGATCCAACTCAACTCCCTCATTCTTCTGGTCGGTTTCGAATTGAATGCAAGCATTGCAATCAACCGCGACCTGAAAGCCGAAATTGAGGAAGAAGACCTTTAAGGCCCTCCCCTTCTTTTTACCTGGCCAGTGTCACATCTCCTTTATACAGCCTTTGCTTACCATCGATGAAATCAACGATAGTATAGTAGGCAAATACCGCCGGGTTCATGGGTTCGCCGCGGAAAATACCATCCCATCCAAAGAGGGGGTCATTGGGGGGGAAATTATAGCCTTCGTAAACAAGTTCACACTCAAAGGTGAGCGCTGCCAGGCATGTGATAGCCGGTGGCGTTGTATCATCGATGGTGATGGTTTGAGTGCAAGGCGTAATGTTGCCGCAAAGGTCCTCGGCCTCATACGTCCGCGTGACCACCTCCGGGCAGCTAGCACTGTCCGATACATCGCCAATGTGCGTAACTGTTGCAGAGCAATTGTCGCTAACCGTTACCAAGGATACATCGACAACAGGAATTTCCGAGTTGCACGAAATGATGGCTGGTTCCGGGCAGGTAATTGTTGGCGCTTCTTCATCATTAAGCGTAATGATCACATCGCAAGTGGCTGTATTGCCACAATCGTCGAACACCTCATAGGTATGGGTTATCGTTTCAGGGCAACTATTACCATCTGAAACTATGTTAATCAAGGAAATATTATTATTCGAGACATTACAAATAAAGTTGAAGGCGCCTCCCGCAGCCACAAACTGGTTCATATCGGGGTTAGGGGTTGTAGCTACAAGGCTACCCGTACCTCCGGGACCGTTATACCATTGATAACTGTAATTGACACCGGCAGGCGTCACCGTACTAACCAGTGGTTGAATCTCATCTATACAAAAGGAGGCCGGGTTGGGGGCCACGGAAATAAATATTTCAGGAATAACTTCAAGGGTGATCGTTTCACAAGCCTCGCTTGCAGTACCACATATTACAGAGCCAGCATCACCACAAATTTCGTATTCAATAAATTGCGGAGCGTTTTCATCCGGGGTGAACTGCAACGAAGAACAGCCTGGAGAACAGGTTAAATAAGAATCATATAGAGGGTTTCCTGAACTCCAAGTGACTGTGCCAGCCACTACTCCTTCAACGGTCACTTCTCCTGTACAATCAACTCTGGTAGAAATGGCTCCGGGTAAAACAATACCAGAAGTGGAGGTAACACCATATACATTAGTATTATTACCTGGTTCACATATAGTAAGTTCATATACGCCACCGCCTTCCAGGCAGATCCCTTCGCCCACTATGTATTCATCCCCGCATCCAATCTCATAAAACTGAGCGCCATTTGGATTGGCTCCCACCAAAATAGAAAAGGTTAAACCTACTGATTCTTCGTCAAGAACAATTGTAAACTGAATACACCTATCAGGCCATTCCGATTCACAGCATAGCCCATCTCTGGCAACCTGGGGAGAAACCCAGGCACTGTCTGGTGCACCCGTAAGATTAACTAAAAAGAAAGGAGTGTCATCTGTACACAAAGGACATTGAAAAGTGGGGGCACAAGGGCTCCTGACAACAATCCTTTGTACACAATCCGTAAAGTTACCGCAATCATCGGTGGCTCGATAAGTGCGGTCAATATTCTCAGGGCAACCACTACCTAGGTGCTGATTCCCCTTCATTGGAAGAGTTCGCCTTCGGGGAATTCTCTATTTCATTTATGAAAGAGGCCTTTGAACTTTGAGCGTTGTCACCTGAGGCAGGCCCCTTTGTATTCCCCAAACCAGGATCGGAAAAAGTTTCAACTTTAAGGCCAATCTCAGCAAGGGCAGGTTGAGGCTGCACAAAGCTCCCATACCTTCGCTCATCATGAAGGAAAATAAGAACCGTAAATAATATAGAGTAATAAACAAACTTCATTCAAATTTGGGGCTCAGATAGCATTCCTATTTAATAAAGTCCAGTTAAATAGACAGTACTCACCCAATACCGACATCGAGCAAGGTAAAACGCTGGAAATTTGTGTGGGGAATGGAGCAAATGTTAAACCTAAAGTTAGATTCTTTCCTGGCAAATAGAAACTTTGGGATAAAAAAATTGAGTTAATTTTACTGCGAAAAACTTATGATCATGTCTAGGATTCTATTTATCATTCTTTGTGCTTTATGCTCTGAGGAGGGGTTCAGCCAGGCCTTTTTCCAGGATATTTCTGCGCAGGCAGGCATCAATAACGCCGGGAAGAACTACGGAGTCGCCATCGGCGACTACAACAATGACGGCAAGGAGGACATTTATATTTCCCGCCACACCTTACCCAACCTACTCTACCGAAACAATGGAGATAATACCTTCACCGATGTGGCCCTGCAGGCAGGAGTAGCCCATGGGGGCACAACAACCTGCAGCGTATGGGGTGATATTGATAATGACGGAGACCTCGACCTATACCTCGGAAACCGGGATGAAGCCAATATCCTTTACCGGAACAATGGGAACGGCACTTTTACCGATATCAGCATGAGTGCCGGGGTAAATACCCTTTTCCGCACTCGTGCAGTGTTGTTTGGCGATATCGACCAGGACGGGTATATCGACCTGTATGTAGCCAACATGACCGCGGCCAATTATATGTTCAGAAACAACGGAGACAATACATTCACCGACATAACGGCAAGTTCCAATACCCAGGATTTTGGAATAGCCATGGGGTCTTTGTTCTTCGACTATGACAACGATGGAGACCTTGACCTATACCTTACTCATGACGCCAACCAGCCTTACATCCTCTATCAGAATGATGGCACCGGGCGCTTCACAGACGTCTCAGCACAATCCAACACCAATTATGCCGGACAGGGTATGGGGGTAGATGTAGGTGATATGAATAACGACGGCTTTCTGGACATCTACATCACCAACCTCTACGAGAACACCCTACTGTTGAATAATGGCGATGGTACATTCTCTAATATCACCGCCGCTGCCGGTGTTGGCGATTTGGGAATGGGTTGGGGCACCCTTTGGATGGATTGTGAAAATGACGGGTTGCAGGACATTTACGTCAGCAATGACAGCTACTTCTCCCCCTATCCAAATCTTTTATACCAGAACAAAGGAGATAATACCTTTCAGGTCATCAGCCACAGTTCTCCTTTATCCAGCATGTATGGCGGTTATGGTGTCGCCACTGCCGATTTTAATGCAGACGGGCGGGCAGACCTATTCCTGGCCAACAGCGGAAATGATGGAAACCAATTGTTTATTAACCTCACCAACAATGCCAATAATTGGGTAAAAGTTAAACTTAGCGGCACCCAAAGCAACCGTGCTGCTATCGGAGCCCGGGTGGAGGTTGAGGCGGGAGGCAAAAAAATGATCGATGAAGTCATCGCCGGCGCCTCTTATGCTTCTCAGAATAGCCTTATTCTCCATTTTGGGCTGGGGAATGCCGAAATAATAGACCGAATAGTGGTCCGCTGGCCAAGCGGGCTGGTAGAAGAGTTTGAACAGATGGAGCCCAACACCAGCTACCTGATAACTGAAGGAGAAAGCGTGGTGGCAAATGCTTCTGCAGCTATTGTCCCTGACCTGGAGCTGAACGCCTTTCCTTCTCCATTTACAGATAAACTACAGGTCTGTTTCAAACTTGAGCAACCCGGTTTTGTCAAGTTAACCATCCGCGATGTAAACGGGAAGACAGTAGCCCAGCTTGCGGAGGGCAGCTTCCCTGCCGGCAGGCAGGCATTAGAATGGACTCCACCGGCTGGGATCCCTTCCGGGATGTATTTTTGCCACTTCCAGTCCACAAAAGTGCAAAAGGCCGTCAGGGCTATATATGTACGCTAAGCGCCTGTTGCGCAACACCGTAGAAAACCGAATGCTCTGAGTGGCTGCAAGCAGACAAAAATGCCGGCAAAGAGTGTGGGCCTCACACTTAAAACCCTATACTTGCGTTATGATTGCTAAGGCTGGAAGGCCTGCCCCTTCCTTCCGAGGACACAAACAAGTACCCAATAATGAAGAGACTACTACGCCTCCTTGGCCTATTTTTCCTAACCAGCTTGGCCAATACAGCCCTTCAGGCACAGAAATACAGTAATGAATTCCTTTCTATCGGAGTTGGCGCTCGTGCCCAGGCATTGGGCAACGCAGTCATTGCCAGCACCTCGGATGTAACGGCTGGAGTTTGGAACCCGGCAGGGCTTGCGAACCTGAGTGGCTCCCAAAGCCTCCAAGCCGGGGCTATGCACGCAGAGTGGTTTGCCGGAGTCGGCAAATTCGATTACCTGGGCATCACGCTGCCGCTATCTGATGAGAAACGCCGGCTGGGGTTATCCGTTATCCGCTTTGGCATCGACGAAATACCCAATACGCTTAGTCTTTATGAAAGTGACGGCAGCATTAATTTTGACAATATCGTCGAATTCTCTGCAGTGGATTATGCCTTCCTGGCCAGCTATGCACAACAATTGAAGTCCCAGAAAGGGCGCCTTCAACTCGGTGGCAGCATTAAAGTAGTCCACCGGAGGATTGGCCCCTTTGCTACTTCCTGGGGATTTGGGCTTGACGCCGGGCTACAGTACCGCAACAATGGGTGGCAGTTTGGGCTTCTGGCAAAAGATGTCACGACTACCTTCAACGCCTGGTCTTTTAGCTTTACCGAGGAAGAAAAGGAAGTGCTGGCGCTCACCAATAACGAAGTGCCCATCAACAGCGTGGAGGTCACCAAGCCACAACTTGTAATTGGGGCGGCGCGCCGTTTTGAATTGGGCAGCGTTGGGTTCCTCCCGGAACTGGACCTCATCATCACCACCGACGGCCAGCGCAACACCCTGCTGTCTGCCAGCCCATTCAGCATCGATCCTGCATTTGGACTGGAAGCAGATTACAACGAGTTCATCTATTTGCGTGCTGGCCTAAATCAATTTCAGCGTATTAAAGACTTTGACAATAGTGAAAGCCTGCGTATGCGTCCCAGCCTGGGCGTAGGCCTGCGCATCTCCAGCCTGAAGGTCGACTATGCATTCACCGACCTGGGCAGTGAAGAGAATACCTTCTCACACGTTATCTCTCTTCTCCTGGAGATCAAGCCCCGAAATAAAGGCTAAGTACACCGTAACATAAGTAACTTTGCGCTTTGGCAGTGCCTTTTGGCGAAATGCTGCGTTACTCGTCGGTCAGGTAGCTGGGGCTATCCTCCCTCCTCGCGCCTTGCCTTTCGCCAAAATACCCATCCCAAAACACCAAAGAACGTATATTACGGTGTACTGAGGCAAAAGGCCAAAGAAATTTTACATTGCAAAGTTGCCTTTTGCCGGAAAACCTCATTAATTTGTGACTATCGATGGCTATAGCAGCTATCAGCCACCGTGCAAGTATCAAAAGTTTTGACTCTACATTTTTAACAAATTAGGGTTTGACTTGGGGTGACTAGGGCGGGCCTCAGTCCCGGTAACTATCGGGATTCTCTTCGGAGACAAGGGGATTACTGAACCACGCCGGCTGCCCTATTCGTGTTTTTTTCGAGGGTCCAAAAACGTCCCTGATACTTGTGCGGTACTTTTTCCCGAACCATAAAAAGCCACCGTTCTGCCCTCTGGTAAGCGGTGGCTTTTTCCTTTTTTCTTCGCCCTTTTTGCGTTCAGCCCTTTACTTCCTAGCCTATTATAAATATCTTTACAAGACGAAAGAGTATTTTTTTGTATAGCAAATCACGCAGTGAAGCCTGAATTTGCTACGCAAATAAGGCTCAAATTACCACAATCTAAATTCTTAGTAATGAACATTTTCGTAGCAAAATTGAGTTACGACACTCATGAAGACACTTTGAGGGACCTCTTTGAAGAGTTTGGTGAAGTGAGTAGCGCCAAAATTATTATGGACAAGTTTACAGGTAAGTCCAAGGGCTTTGGATTCGTTGAAATGCCCAACGATGATGAAGCGCAGGCGGCTATCAATGAATTGAATGACTCAGAACTCGATGGCAGGACAATCGTCGTGAAAAAAGCTCGTCCAAAAGAAGACAACCCCCGAAGAGGCGGTGGCGGTGGCGGCTACGGTGGTGGCGGCGGCTATGGCGGTGGCGGCGGATACGGCGGCGGACGAGACAGAAGATACTGATTTTTACTCCTGATCATTATGGAAGAAGCCCGGACTGGTTGAACCAGCCGGGCTTCTTCCGTTACTGACACCTTATGCGCGTCACTGCTTTTTGGGTGCTGATGACATACCAGTCTCCATTCGGCTCTGCATAAAGATCATAAGCGCTTTCCGCCGGAAGGTTCGGGTCGGTTATGTTGACAACATCATCCAAGCTCAATTCCTCGCTTTGGGACAGGTTGAACTCATGTACACCCCGGTTGGTGGCGACGAGCAGTTTTTCCCCGGTGATAACTGCATCCTGAACTGTCCCGCGAAGCATCTCCACCGCCTTTTCCGGCAGCTCTTCTCCAGGCGTATTGCCGGTCAGGAAAAGGGGAGCCCATTCCCCGTTTTTGTAGTATAGAATTTCATAAAACAGGACCCCTGCTTTAGCGACTACGGCCATGCCGTCTTTGTAATTCAGGAAATGGGTCTCGTCTTCAGCCGGATTGGAGCCTTCATGCCCCCAGAAGTTGGAGTTTTCTGCGGAAATGCGCTGAGCCAGGTTGGGCCCGTCAAACTTCAGAAGGTGGCCGCTGCAATCAACTGCCCAGAGGTAGCCCTGAGTATCGAAGAAAAGATGATCCAGAGATACGCACATTCCCGTTTCGTAATTACTGGTGTATCGGGTGGGTGTGAAGTCAACAGGGCTCAACTCATAAATGTGTTGCGGCTGTACACTTCCCTGGCCAAGTGGCGCAAAAAGCAACTTGCCATCCGGAGATAATATTATGTCCCAACAGCCCAGCTCGCTTTTCTGGGTAAAGTTCAATTCTTCATCCAATTCATAGATGCCATCCGTGCCACAGATAAGCATTTTTTGGTTGTAGGGCAGGAATTTGTGGACATCCAGTCCGTTTTTTTCAAGGACAACTTCACCGTTGAAACCGTCTGTAACCAACAAGTCATCAAAGCCTCCATAGAGGAAATAATCGCCATAGCGGATCATCTCATCGAAATAGAGCGAGCTGCCGGGGCCAGTAAGTTCAGAGGTTTCATAGGAGGGACAATTAAAGAGGCTCCTTTCTACTTTGGCCTGTTCCTGTGAGAGTGTGTCATCTTCCTTATGGCAGGAAAAAAGTAAGAGCAACAGAAATAAGGCGGAGAGCGTGCGTAAGTTATTCTTCATCGAATCGCTTTTTTCATATGCAAATTACGAAAAAGAAATAAAACGCGAATGGGGCCTTTCTCCTGTAAGAAAAGCCTTACGGAAAAACAACCAGAGTTGAGGGATTAACAATAAATCAGCAATTTTCAAGGGAGCCAGGCTGGCGCTTTAACACTTTCGCCTCCTGGTTAAAATAGGGTTAACGTCAACCTTTATTGTAATTTTGGTGTGCTTTCAATCCAACCTCCTTCCCTTTTTCCAGCATAAACCGAAAGGCCGCATCGTACTCATTGGGGATATCGCCATCGAGAATTGCTTCCCGGATCGCATTTTTGATGACCCCTACTTCCCGGGAAGGAGCAATGTTGAAAGTTTCCATAATGAGTTCGCCGGAAATGGGTGGCTGCCAATTGCGCAAGTGGTCATTTTCCTCCACCTCTTTCAGGCGTTCGCGCACCAATTCGTAATTTTCCAGGTAGCGTGCTACCTTTTTGGGATTTTTGGAAGTGATATCGGCCTCACACAACATCATCAGGTCGTCAATATCATCGCCCGCCTCAAACAACAGGCGCCGGATGGCCGAATCGGTAATATTCTCTTTCGTGAGGCTTATGGGGCGCAGATGCAGGCGGACCAGTTTCTGAACGTATTTCATTTTATGGTCAAGAGGCAAGCGCAGGTTCTTAAAAATGCGGGGCACCATGGCGGCCCCCAGCGCTTCGTGGCCGTGGAAGGTCCACCCCTGCTCCGGATGAAAGCGTTTGGTCGGAGGCTTGGCAATATCGTGTAACAGGGCGGCCCAACGCAGCCAGAGGCTGTGGGTATTTTTGCTCAGGTTGTCCAGGACCTGGAGGGTGTGGTAAAAATTGTCTTTATGTGCTCTGCCGTTACGCACTTCAACCCCCTGTAAAGCGGCCATTTCGGGAAAGATCAACCGCAAAAGCCCGGTGTCAAAGAGCTGTTTAAAACCAATGGAAGGTTCATCAGACTCTATGATCTTATTCAGCTCCGTTGTGATCCGTTCTTTGGAAATG
Source organism: Lewinellaceae bacterium (assembly GCA_020636405.1). GTDB lineage: Bacteria > Bacteroidota > Bacteroidia > Chitinophagales > Saprospiraceae > JACJXW01. The sequence goes on from JACJXW010000004.1 coordinate 3,981,763, forward strand.
ATATTGATGCGGTTTCGGAATTTTCCGATGGACTGAAATGCTTCCGGGTCAATAGTAAAGCCGAGCTGAGTGGCAAAGCGAATAGCGCGCATCATTCGCAGGGGGTCGTCGGAGAAGGTTTTCCCCGGTTCCAGAGGCGTTTTGATCAGCTTGGCTTCCAGATGTTCCAAGCCATCGAAGGGGTCGATGATGGAACCGTAGTCTTCTTCGTTGAGGCTGACAGCAAGAGCGTTGATGGTAAAATCCCGGCGAAGCTGATCATCCTCCAGGCTCCCCTCTTCCACCACCGGTTTTCGGGAATCCGAACGGTAGGATTCCCTTCTGGCTCCAACGAATTCGATTTCCATATCGCGATGTTTCAGCATAGCAGTACCGAAACGCTTGTATACGGTAATCCGGGGAATGGGCCTAAGCTTGGCTGCTACATTCTGGGCCAGGCGTATACCACTGCCCACACACACGATATCCATATCCTTGGAAGGCCGCGCCAGGAGCCGGTCCCGCACATACCCCCCCACTACATAGGCAGGATACCCCAGCTCATGCGCAGTGTGGCTGATCACTTCAAAGATCTTTCTCTCGTGTGGTTCTATGTTAAAAACCAAAACAATTGCTTTTAATGATATTCAGGAGCCGGCACTTCGCTAAACTGCGATTCTATCTCACGAAGAACGCCGAAAAGGGTTGCCGGCTCTTCTTCCATCACCAGTTTTTTTCGGAATTCCTTAATACCGGGATACCCCCTGAAATAATTGGTGTAATGGCGGCGCATTTCCAGAACGCCGAGTTTTTCGCCCTTCCACTCTAAGGAACGTTGCAGGTGCTTTGTGGCAGCATCCACCCGTTCCCGAATGGTGGGCGGCGGTAAGATTTCACCTGTTCCCAGATAGTGCTTTATCTCCCGGAATATCCAAGGGTAGCCGATGCTGGCCCGGCCGATCATGATCCCGTCCACGTCAAAACGTTCCTTATATTCCTTCGCTTTCTGAGGGCTATCTATGTCTCCATTTCCAAAAACAGGAATGTGGATACGAGGGTTATTCTTGATCTTACCGATCAGGGTCCAATCTGCTTCCCCTTTATACATCTGCTTACGGGTGCGGCCGTGAATGGATAGAGCTTTAATGCCAACGTCCTGCAGCCGTTCGGCTACCTCCTCTATGTATTTGGTGTTCTCGTCCCACCCCAACCGGGTTTTCACGGTAACAGGTAGCTTGGTAGATTTTACCACCGCCTCAGTCAGCTCTACCATCCTGTCAATATCCTGAAGGATACCCGCCCCTGCCATTTTGCAAACTACTTTTTTGACAGGGCAACCGTAATTGATGTCCAGCACTTCGGGTTTGGCCTCCTCGACGATCTCGGCAGCACGCATCATGGAATCCAGCTCAGCCCCGAAGATCTGTATGCCTATTGGCCGCTCATAATCATAAATATCCAGTTTCTGTATACTCTTATCAGCATCGCGGATAAGGCCTTCTACAGAAATGAACTCCGTAAACATCATGTCGCACCCCTGCTCTTTACAAAGCGCCCGAAAGGGAGGGTCGCTTACGTCCTCCATAGGCGCAAGGAGCAACGGAAATTCACCAACTTCAACATCTCCAATCTTAACCATCGTACAAGTATTTCTTTAAGGATGCAAAAATAAGGAAAAGCTATACACCACAAAACCCATAAGAAGGCAAACAGTTCCTCTGTGCATCATTTTACAGATTTATCGTAAAAAGAGTAGGTGCAGCTGGAAGAAAATTATAAATTTAGGACCGCCAGGCGGCAAAGATCGCCAAAACAAAACTGTTAATACCAACAAGAACATCCATGATCACCGCAGTAATTCTTTGTTTTATCCTTGGTTATGTCACTATAGTCTTTGAGCATCCATTACGCCTGGACAAAACCGTCCCGGCCCTTATTATGGCCGCATTATGCTGGGCTTTGCTGGCCATTGGCTTCAATTACGGCTGGATTTCGGTAATTGACACCCATGAAGAAGTATTCAGTTTGTTCGGAGCGGACGCCCATGCTCACGATGTCGCCGGACACGGAGACCCCCATGATGGCTTCAACAACACCCTGCTCCATCATCTCGGCAAAACCGCGGAGATCCTCATTTTCCTCATTGGCGCAATGACCATCGTCGAGATCATTGACCTGCACCGGGGCTTCGAGGTGCTGAAAAGCTATGTACGCACTAAAAGCAAAAAAAGGCTGCTTTGGATAGTTGGTATTCTGGGCTTCATTCTCTCCGCCATTATCGACAACCTGACCGCCACCATTGTTTTGGTAACGTTATTAAGAAAACTGGTAACGGACAAGAATGAACGCCTGTGGTTCGCCGCTCTTATCGTTATCGCTGCCAATGCCGGCGGCGCCTGGTCACCCATCGGCGACGTAACTACAACTATGCTCTGGATCGGCAACAAGGTATCTGCCTCCGGGCTCATCGAGCACCTCGTCGTGCCTTCCATCGTATGTTTTGCCCTTCCTACTTTCATTGCCACCCTCCTGCCTCCTTTTAAAGGAGAGATTACGCTGGATGAAGAAGCCGGCGACCTAGAGGCACAGAAACTGCTGAGCAGTTCCGTGATGCTATTCCTCGGCTTGGGCGCCATTGTCTTCGTTCCCGTGTTCAAAACGATAACCCACCTCCCACCCTACATTGGTATGATGCTCAGCCTGGGAGTCGTTTGGCTGGTTTCCGAATACATTCACCCGGAAGAAGATTTCTCCGAATCCCGGCGCCATATGTTCTCCGCCCACAAAGCACTTTCCCGGATCGAGATGTCCAGTATCCTGTTCTTCCTGGGTATTCTGATGGCTGTTGCCGCTTTGGAAAGCCTGGTCTTCGGCTCGGTCCTGCACGAAGGGCAGGAAATACAGGTAGGCACCCTGCGTTATGTGGCGGAATGGCTGGACAAGGTGATCCCCAATCAGGATGTGGTTGTAATCCTGCTCGGCTTTGCCTCTGCCATTATTGACAACGTTCCGCTTGTTGCCGCCTCCATGGGGATGTACGACCTGCCTATTGATTCAAAAATGTGGCAGTTCATCGCTTACGCCGCCGGTACGGGAGGAAGTATGCTGATCATTGGATCCGCCGCCGGCGTAGCCGCTATGGGAATGGAACGGATCGACTTCATCTGGTACCTTCGAAAGATATCCTGGCTGGCTCTGATCGGTTTCCTGGGAGGGGCAGTTGCCTTCCTCCTCCTTGTGCCATTGCTTCCTTGATTAAGAACGCAAAAGCGAGCAAACAACAAAAGCCACAGTGAATCCATTGTGGCTTTTGTTGTTTGTTTTTAATGTTCTCTTAAATTTGCGGCTGCAAACAACTATAGCCCCAAACAATTGATTCTAAAGAGGTAAATCAACTCAAACGACAGATGAAGTATATATTCAAGCCTTACTTTTTCCTTTTTCTCCTATTTACCGCCTGTTCCCCGGTGGATGAAAGCCTGATCAATGGAGAATGGGCAGGCATTGCTGTCATTGAAGAAGGCTCGCCGGTCAACGTAGACCCCACCGTGATAAAAATGTCGTTTAAAGATAAAGGCTACACCTACGCCAGCACACTCAACTACAAAGAGGCAGGTACTTACCACATCGACTCCAAATTTTTGTACACTACTGATACGATCAACCAGGCTTCAACAGAAAAAGCGGTGGAGATCGTCAAACTGACCGTTGATTCAATCGTCCTTAAGATGAATGAAGATGGCAGAGAACGCTTCCTGATTATGGGGAAAGTACAATGAATCAAGGGTACCGCCTGGCAAAACTCATCAGTTCAACCCTTTGACATTAATGTTTAAACGCCCACTAAGGGCCAGGTCAACAATAATCGATTCAGGGGCAAGATAGGCATTTTGAATGGCCAGGCCCTCCAGTGCGCCCTGCAAGATGACATCTTCGGTGATTTGGTATTCCTTCAATTGTTCCTGAAACTGAGCCTGCATCTCCTGAAGGTTGTAGTCCAACAGGAAGTTCATGTTCTCCTCTATCTTGTTCTTCATGGTGCTCTTTAAAAGCCACCCCGCCGACTTGAGCAGAAAATTTCGGGTACTCAGCTCATAATCGAGGCTCTCAATCTCCAGTGTATTTTTTCTGGGGTTGTAAACTGGCTTTCCGACCAGATAGATGTTTCCGTTGTAACTTCCACTTAGTACCGTATTTACGACAATCTTGTTGCCTTGCCCATAAAGTTCGATGTCCTCAACCGTAACGGACCGCTTTCCTTGTGAGAAGGTTTCTCCCAGCAGTTCCTGCTTGGCAATTCGCTCTGCTTCTTCATAGGAAATTTCAGTATTCAGATGAATGGTAAAACCATCCCCCGCTTCCGGACGAATCTGAAGACGGGGTAAAGGCCTGGGGTTGAGGTTTTCCGGAACGCGCCCTACTTTTACCCGGGGACGGCTTTCCACGAATATGGACCCACGTATCCGGTCTCCCCTCATGTCCAGCGGCGTCATACCTATAGCCTGCGGATTAATGGAAAGCCAGGTATTATAGGTTTCTGATACCAACATAGGTTTGTACATCTGCTCCCATGCCTCGCCGACCAGTTCCCTGAGGGCGAACTGGTCGGCCACCAGGGCGTCTATATTTTTAGCCAGGGTTTCCTTACTGTTTTCCAGCACCAGGTCAGCGATGAAACCGATCGGGAGGTTTACAACGCCCATTTTCAGCCGGGGCTTTCGGATCCAGTCGTGCCGAACGATCCGGGTGGCGGTGGTGATATTCCAGTCTTCACTTATAGCAAATGCGGTTTTAAAGTCGATGGAAAGTTCACCCTCTGCTTCCACCTTGCTGATCCCCAGGTCGTATTGTATCCACAGCGTTAAGGGTACCCGGTACTTGATGAGCTGGCTATCGATGCCCAGGCGTATATCATGGCTTTTCTCTGCGCGTATCCTCATATTGTCTCCATCGCGGAGGTCATTGTCTTCGTAGACCACTCCTTTCACCTGCTGGTTCAGGGACCGCTCCAACCCCCGGAGGCTGATATCGACCGGGATATTGATCAGTGACAGCCGCTCTTCGAACAAATTTTCATATTGTTCCGCCGGGCGGATCGGCTCTTTGGACTTGCAGCCCATCAGGAGCAAAACTGACAATAGCGTGTAGAATAGTATTTTTGCATTCATCTATAGTGAAATTGGTGCACAACAATTCACGAAGGTAGGCAGCAGGCTGTTCTCCATAAAGAAGAATCAGCGTTTTTTTACCCATGGCGCAAAACGTTCCCAGCATTTTTTTAAAGCAACCCTTTGGGCACTGAAGTTGTCTTTGCTCTTGAAGTTGCCTTTGATTCAAGTCCTTATTCAACAAGAAGTGTTACCGATGGTATAGGAACAGCCCTTCCATCAGAAAAGAAAAAACGATGAAATATTTTTTGGCCTTCCTGGCCGGACTGCTTTGGATAAGCACATTACCAGCCCAGGACACAACACAAAAATCCGCTTTCCTTGGCGTTTATTCCGAACAATTGTCTGAAGAAAAAGCCCTCAAATTGGGTTTTGACAACCTTTACGGAAGCTATGTCAGCAAGGTAGTAGAGAACAGCGCAGCGGACCGGGCAAAAGTACAGCCCCTTGACTATATCTACGGCATCGATGAGTACCGCACCGGCAAAGAACAGAGCCTCATACAGATCATCCGAAAATATAAACCCAACCAGGAAGCTACGCTTCACCTTTACCGCAAGGGTGAAAAGCGCACACTAAGGGTCACATTCGGCCCCCGGGTAGAGGGGAAAGCCCGTGTTCCGGATAAGTGCGAGGACCCCTTCCTGGGCATCACCGCCGCCGGAAAAAGAGACGATGCCCCCGATGGAGTCACCGTGAATATCATCGATAACTCGACGGCCAGGTCCATCGGTATGCAGGACGGCGACCACATCGTGGCCATCAACGGCAACCGAATGCTGGATTGGCAGGATATCAGCACGGCAATCAACGCGCTGAAAGTGGGGGATAAAATCACCGTTGGGTTTATCAGGAATGGCAAGCGGCAGGAAAAAAGCGGGCTGATCAAGTCTTACTGCGAAACCAAGCCCGGAACCGCCACAACCATGGATATTAAAATTGCCCCTCAACCCGGAGAATGGTTTGACCGCTACTTTAAAAAGGGCGATGGGCAAACCATTATTATTGGAGGAATAAAGAAAACGGAGATCGCCGTCGCAAGCCTGAGCCCCGACGAAGCGGCAAAACTGAACCGGGAAAAAGGAACTGAGCTTAAAGCCGCCAATAACCTGCAGGCCGCGGAATTTTCCATCGAACAAAGCGGCGATACCTTCGAAATGGAATTCACGCTTACCACCAGCGGAAAGACAAGTGTACGCATCTACAACGAAGCAGGACGGTTGATCTACCTCTATGACCTCGGCAATTTTTCCGGAGATTTCAGGGACGAGGTCAATTTGTCGCAACCCGGTACCGGAAACTTCTATCTGGAGATACAGCAAGGCAATAAATCGGCAACAAAAAAGATCACCTTGTCTTCCAAATAAGCCTTTAAATATTTTAACTTTCCAGAGTCAAGATTCCCTGAAGAAAAAGAATACTCAATGAAAAGGAATAAGACTCTGCTATTCTTGTTACTCGCAGGAATGTTTTTTTATGCACAGCCGGCAGTAGCCCAACGCAAGGCAAAGGAAACCTCTCCGGAAAAGATCCAGTACAACCAACGCCTGTACAATGCCGTCCAATGGCGCAACATTGGCCCTTACCGGGGCGGGCGTTCCTGTGCGGTCACCGGTGTGCCCGGTAAGCCGAACCTCTTTTACTTTGGTTCCACTGGCGGCGGCGTCTGGCGGACAAAAGATGGCGGACAAAGTTGGGAGAACATTTCCGACGGGTACTTCGGTGGGTCCATCGGTGCAGTAGCCGTAAGTGATTACGACCCCAATGTGATCTACGCCGGCGGCGGCGAAAAGACTGTCCGGGGCAATGTTTCATTCGGTTACGGGATCTGGAAAAGCCTGGACGCCGGAAAAACCTGGGAACAGGTAGGGCTCCGGCAATCCCGCCACATTTCCCGCATCCGGATACATCCTAAAGATCCCAACCTGGCCTATGCCGCCGTAATGGGCGACCTCTATCAGTCCAGCGAGGAGCGGGGCGTATACCGAACGCGGGATGGCGGAAAAAACTGGGAACGCATACTTTTTGCCAATGCCGATGCCGGCGCTGTTGACCTCCTTCTAGACCCCAACAACGCCAGGATCATCTATGCGTCGACCTGGAGCGTTCGCCGCACGCCTTACAGCCTGGAGAGCGGCGGCGACGGCTCCACGCTTTGGCGAAGCACCGATGGAGGAGACACCTGGACGGACCTGTCCGAAAAGCAGGGATTCCCCAAAGGATTGAAGGGCATTATTGGAGTGGCGGTATCTCCCGTGAATTCCAACCGGGTATGGGCCATTATCGAAGCAAAAGACGGCGGTGTTTACCGGTCAGATGATGGAGGCGACACCTGGACAAAGGCCAATAGCAGCCGGGCCCTGCGACAACGCGCCTGGTATTACAGCCGGATCTATGCCGACACCCAGGATGAAGAAGTTGTGTATGTCGTGAACGTCCAGTACCACAAGTCCACCGACGGAGGAAAGACCTTCAAACCCTATTCCGCACCCCACGGCGACCATCACGACCTTTGGATCGCCCCTGAGGACAACCAGCGAATGATCATCGGTGATGACGGAGGCGCACAGGTTTCTTTTGACGGCGGGGAAAACTGGAGCACTTACCACAATCAACCCACTGCTCAGTTCTACCGCCTTACCACCGATAATCATTTCCCTTATCGCATCTATGCAGCTCAGCAGGATAATTCAACAGTCCGGATCTTGCACCGCACAGAATCGAACACGATCTCCGAACGCCACTGGGAATCCACTGCCGGGGGCGAAAGCGCACATATTGCAGTCGACCCCAATGATGACGACATCGTTTACGGAGGTAGTTATGGTGGTTTCCTGACCCGGGTAAACCACCGAACAGGCGAAAGCCAGGGCATTAATGTATGGCCCGACAACCCCATGGGGCACGGCGCCGAAGGCATGCAATACCGCTTCCAGTGGAACTTCCCCATATTCTTTTCTCCTCACCACCCGGATAAGCTGTACGCTGCCTCCAACCATCTGCATGTGAGTAATAATGGAGGGCAAAGCTGGGAACTGATCAGTCCGGACCTGACCCGCAACGACTCCACCAAACTTGGCCCCTCCGGCGGGCCCATTACCAAGGATAATACCGGTGTAGAATACTACTGCACCATCTTCGCTGCAACAGAATCGCCTTACGAAGAAGGCCTGCTCTGGGCAGGTTCTGATGACGGGCTCGTGCACCTTTCCCGTGATGGAGGCAAAAACTGGAAAAACATCACCCCTCCGAATATGCCGGAATGGATGATGATCAACAGTATCGAAGTGGACCCCTTCATAAAAGGAGGTGCATATATAGCCGGCACTCGTTACAAACTCGGCGATTACCGCCCTTATCTTTACAAAACCAAAGACTACGGCCAAACCTGGCAACTTATTGTCGAAGGCATCAAAGAAGAACACTTTACCCGGGTTGTTCGCGCCGACCCCAAAAGGGCCGGGCTGCTTTACGCCGGTACGGAAACGGGAATGTATATTTCATTCGATGACGGCGCCAGTTGGGCTGAATTCCAACTCAACCTGCCAACCGTCCCGATAACAGACCTGGCCATCAAACAAAACAACCTCATTGCGGCAACTCAGGGGCGAGGATTGTGGATCATCGATGACCTTACGCCTCTGCACCAACTCAACGGACAGATTACCAGCAGCGGCCTGTTCCTTTATAAACCCGCAGATGCCTACCGCATGGATGGCAGCCAGGCAACCAAAGCCAAAAATGCCGGAATGAACCATCCCGGAGGAGTATTGACTTATTTCTACATCAATAAAATGCCGGAAGATACTTCGGCCGTTATCAGCTTGTCTTTCCTCGAAAAAGAAGGCAAAGTGATCCGGAAACTTTCCAATAAGGCTAAAGAAAAGGCTGATAAGCTGGATGTAAAAGAAGGCGCTAACCTCTTTATATGGGACATGCGCTACCCCAAGGCCAAAGACTTTGAAGGCATGGTGCTCTGGTGGGCCGGACTGAACGGGCCAAAAGCGCCTCCAGGTGAATACCGGGCCGTGCTTTCTATTGGTGATAAAGAAATGGAACGCTCCTTTACGATCTTGAAAGACCCCAGGTCTTCCAGTACAGAAGAGGACCTTCGGGAACAATTTGCCTTTATGCAGGAAGTCAATGCCAAGGTCTCCGAGGCACACCAGGCAATTCTCGACATCCGGGAAGTGCGCAAACAACTTCGCCACTTCACCAGCCGGTGGAAAGAGGCGGACGGTAAAAAAGAACTGGTGGCAAAGGCTGAAGCGATAGACAGCGTAATGTCCAATGTAGAGCAGGTACTGTATCAGACTAAAAACGAGAGCAGTCAGGATCCGCTTAATTATCCAATAAAACTGACCAACAAGCTGGCCCACCTAAATGCTTTGACTGGTATCGGTGATTTCCGCCCTACCGAGCAGGCATACCAGGCCAAACAGCGCCTGACTGAGCTGATCGATGAACAACTAGCCATTTTCTATGAGTTGAAAGAGAAGGATATTCCTGCCTTTAACGCCATGGTTAAGGCCTCAGAGGTAGATGTGATCATCTTAAAGGCAGATGGAGAAAGCCAGTAAGGACGATTCCCGGTTTCCCAACAGGATTGATTCATACGAATCTCTGTAGCGTCCGATTTCCGGTTATTTTAGAGGCTTGCTGGCCCTGCAGGCAGCGGATACCATACACCCCTTAACCTCTGCATAGAGGCACATCCATGGTATCCGCTGCTCTTTTAGAGCTTGCATAATTTTTGACCCCAATTCGGGCCAAAATGCAGTATCTGCAACATCTTTTTTTCACTTCCCTGCTCTATTATTCTGTTAATCTGCCATTCTTCAAAAAATCCTGAAAAAATTCCTGTCTGATAACGGAACTTCTTCCTACTGGCCTCCGTAATAATAAGTGTACAAGAGTTCTACAGCTTTCCCTAAAATGGAGAATTCCCATTCTTCCCCTTGGTAAAGAGAAAATTGAGGCGAGGCCTTTCCAAACAAATACACACAGATCATCAAACCAGAAAGCACCCGTTTGTAGTTAAATTATTTTTTTTTGAAGACGGCTCTGTATCAAAACCAATCCTTCGACGTCTAAACGACAGCAGCTAAAAATATAAGGGGCTGGAGGCACTATCCTGCCAGCCGCCCGGCAAAAGCCAATGAAGGGTTATTCCTGTATTGCCGCCCTTTCATGGGGTTGGCAGGAACAACCAAATCACATTTATCCCATGATCAAACAGACGTACAATGAAGGACAGATGGATCAATTTCAGGCGCCGCTTAGCTGTAAGTTGGTACAATTTCTGGATCGACTATCCCGCCGCAGGATGGGCCGTTAAAGGCATTAAATTTTCCTTGATCTTAGGTTTCCTCGCCGGAACCGGGTTCGTTGCCAGTATTGCTGCCGGAGCTTTCGGCAAATTGCCCGCCGAAGAAGACCTCACCTCCGTCACCCATTATGTTGCTTCTGAAGTATACGCCAGCGACAGCACCCTGCTGGGGCGCTACTACTTCGAAAACCGGAGCAACGTTCAGTACAAGGATATTTCATCCCATTTCATTAATGCATTGATTGCAACGGAAGATGCCAGGTTCTTCGAGCACAATGGCGTAGACATTCGCGCCTGGGCGAGAGTATTCTTCAAAACCCTTATGCGAGGCGAGCGGTCTTCCGGCGGAGGCAGCACCATCAGCCAGCAATTGGCTAAAAATCTCTACCCCCGTGAAGACTACGGCAAATACTCTCTGATCATCAATAAGGTCAAGGAGGTATTCATTGCTATGCGCCTCGAAAAGATGTATGGCAAGGAAGCGCTGCTGGAGTTGTACCTCAACACGGTTCCCTTTAGTGAAAACACCTTTGGCATTAAGGTCGCCGCGCAGCGCTTCTTCAATACCAGCCCGGCCCGGCTGACCCCCTCCCAATCAGCCGTACTGGTGGCCATGCTAAAGGCCACTACGATGTACAATCCTGTAAGCCAGCCCCAGAATGCCCTGGCAAGGCGTAACCTCGTACTCAGCCAGATGGCCCGCTACGGCTATCTTTCCCAACGGCTGGCCGACTCCCTGGCCAAGGAGCCATTATCGCTCAATTATTTCCCCATTACCCACAACAAAGGGCCAGCGCCTTATTTCCGGGAGCACCTTCGCCTCGAACTCAAGGAGTTGATCAAAGACAAACGCAAGCCCAATGGCATGGCCTACAATATTTACACCGACGGGCTGAAGATATACACCAGCCTGAATGCCAACATGCAATCAATAGCCGAAGCCGTTGTAGCCGAGCAAATGAAAAACCTGCAGAAGGAGTTCACACATCACCTGAATGGCGCTGACCCCTGGGAGGCCGAAGGTGTACTGGAAATGTCCATCCGGCAGTCTGCGCGTTACCGGGGGTTGAGAAGCGCCGGGCTGGATAGTGCGGCCATTGATTCTGTCTTCCGCATCCCGGTGGATATGGAGGTCTTCAGTTGGAAGGGGGGGAAAGAAAAGCTAAGGATGAGCCCGATCGATTCTATAAAATACTACCTCGGGCTGCTCAATGCCGGTTTCATCGCCCTGGACCCGAAAACCGGGGAGGTCCTGGCCTGGGTAGGTGGTGTTAACCACGAGTTCTTCCAATACGACCACGTCCTGTCGACGCGTTCGGTAGGGTCTACCTTTAAGCCTATTGTTTATGCAACTGCCCTGCAAAAAGGCATTCCACCCTGTTCCTACTACGCCAACCAACTCCGGGTATATCCGCAATACGAATACTGGATGCCTAAGAACGCCACCAACGAGTATGGCGGGTATTATTCCCTGGAAGGCGGGCTGATCAACAGCGTCAATACCGTGACCGTCCAACTGATGATGCAGGCGCGCCCCAAAAATGTTGCTCGCCTGGCTAAGGAACTCGGCATAAGCACGGAGGTTCCACCAGTTCCGGCCATTGCTTTGGGAGCAGTGGATGTGTCGCTGCGGGATATGGTCACCGTATACAGTACTTTTGCTGCGCGGGGAGCACGGCCTGAACTCCATTATATACGCCGCGTGGAAGCCCCGGACGGAACAGTCCTTATCGATAATGAGTGGCAGAAAGATACCTGCAATTGGGACCACCCGCTGTGGGAAGAAGAAGTGGACATGATGAACCATATGCTCCAGGCGGTCATTGACCGGGGAACCGGGCGCCGCATCCGCTACCGCTACAATATGAAATTCCCGCTGGCAGGAAAAACAGGTACCAGCCAAAACCACTCTGACGGCTGGTTCATCGGCTATACGCCCAGGATCGTTGCCGGCGCCTGGGTAGGGGCCGAATCACCGGCCGTGCGGTTCCGTGATCTCCGCCTTGGGCAAGGCGCCAATACCGGGCTGCCCATCGTCGCGTTCTTTTTGCAAAAACTCCAGGAGAAAGAAAATCTTTCTTCCTATGTAAATGCCCCCTTTCCCAAACCCGGAGAGGAGGTGGAACAAATGCTCAATTGCCCCAGTACGGTATGGCCGGAAAAGGAAATCGGCTCAGAAAATGCCGAAGAACAAGGGCAGGAAAAAACAGCCAGTGCCCAGGAGCCTCCATCTACAGCTGAGGCCACAGCTAAACTTATTCAGTAAATAACCCTTATCACCTGCCATTAAAGGGCTGTGGGACAAGGCTTAATACCTGAAAGCCATCCTTCAGCCCTTTCCTTTTTCCTTTTCCATCTTTTTCCAAAGCATCATAACAACGTCAAATTTTAGTCAAGCATCTTTCTGTTTTCTTTGAATTTTTTGGAAAAAGGTTTAACTTTCTTTGGCTTATCTGAATAAGAGGATTGTTATCCTTTGATTTCCTAATTAAACTTTTCCAGCTATGAATATCACATTCGAGGAGCTGCGAGCCATTAAGCACAAACTGCCCACCGGCAGCGTTCGCAGAATTGCCAAAGAATTGAACCTTAACGAGCAAACCGTACGCAACTATTTCGGAGCTAACAAATTCGCCGATGGCGATATCGCTGACAAACATATCCAACCTGGCCCGCATGGCGGTATAGTGCATCTTGAAGACACCGCCATCCTGGAAGCTGCACAAAGGATTTTAGCAGAAACTGAAAAATCCGAGTTGCAGGAAGAAGAGAGCTGACGCAAAACTTCGAAAAACGGGAAATGAGTTGTTTCATTTCCCGTTTTTCGTATTCTCCCTCCTTTCCTAACCGTTCTACATTTTAAGGTAAAATGCTCCGGCCAGCTTTACATAGTCGTCTGTCCAGTCATTTCTATTTTGGTGTTGAATAACAAGGCTGCTTTTTTCTACAGCTGATGCCTGCCGTTCAAATTCCATAAGCAGCCGTTCTACTGGTTTGTTGTGTTTGGGCATCACTTCAGTGACCCGGGTGCAATAGAGGTGGTAATTTTTTGCCAGTTCCTGAAAACGAAGCCCTTCGATATAAGGAAGGATAAGGCTGAAACGCCCGTTGGGCGCCAGTAAATTGCGAACCGCCGAAAGCAAGTCGCCATGGGGTAACTTTATGGTATGCCGAACGCTGTTGCGGTCCTGATTGTGTGAAAAAGTACCTCCTGAAAAAAAGGGCGGGTTGCTGACAATGAGTTCATAGCGGGTAGAAGCTGCGTGCACATACTCCTGAACTGAGGTATTGAAAACCTTCAGGCGTCCAGGCCAGGGAGAGACATTCATATTCTCCCGGGCTTGTTCCGCTGCCTGCCGATCTACTTCCACGGCATGGATCTCCGCCTGCTCTGCCCGCTGCGCCAACATAATGGCAATGAGCCCGCTTCCCGTACCAATATCTAAAATCTGAGCGGCGCCATCTACCTTAGCCCAGGCGCCCAACAGAACACCATCGGTACCTACCTTCATGGTACAGCGGTCCTGCTGAATGCTGAATTGTTTGAAACGAAATGGCTCGGCTTTCTTTTCTGGCATGGTCATATCACAAGCTATAAAATAACTAGAGGGAGTAATCAATATTTACTCCCTCTATAAAGGCATAAATGCCTGAATTGTTTTATCTCAGATCCCGGATTCTTCCTACTGCCCGATATCCGCCAAATTGCGGATCGTCACTTGTGCGTCGTTAAACTGAGAAACGACAGCAGTGAGCGTAAAGGCTGCAGTTGGAACGTTATCATTGGCAAAAGAAGCGTCCGTACGCGTGAAGGAAATGATGGTTCCTGTACCATCATCCAGCGTCTTCGAGCCGGAAAATGTCCCGCCCTCGGTAAAAGTGACGCTAATGATCTTCACCAACGTGGACTCCCACTCCTCCAGGTTGTTCAGGATCTCCGCAATGGTGGCTTCCCGGGCAGCAGGCATCGTACCGGGGCCGAAACTGATGGCATTGGCATTGGGTACGTTATTTACCTGCAGCAGGCCGTTGAACTCGGAAAGTTCCTGCCCGGAAATGTTGATCTCGATATCTTCTCCCAGGGCAAAACTATGGTTAGCCGTAAAGCGGATGACAATGCCGCCACTTTCATCCTGAAGGACCAGGTTGCGGCCAGTCCAGTTGCCGTTGTCTTTATCGGAGATCACAATTCCCCGAACTTTCTTGGCCGCAGGCGCAGCGCCGGAACCTCCTTCAAAAAGATCGCGAAGGCCCGCCAGCCCGATCAGCTGAGGGTCGCCCCCCGTACCGCCGCCACCGACATCGTCGAGATTGCGGATGACCAGCTGAGGGTCGTTGAATTGAGATACAATAGCCGTCAGGGAAATGGCGCCGGCAGGCAGGGGGTTGCCGGAGAAACTGGCGGCACTACGGGTAAACATATCCACAGAGCCCGTCGCATCGCTCACTGTCGTAGAGCCATTGAAGGTCGATGCGCCGGTAATGGTTGCGTCGCTGATCTGCACGAGTGTAGATTCCCAGGCCTCCTGGTTGTTGAGCACTTCCTGAACGGTGGCCGCCCGGGGTGTCGGCAAAGTACCGGCGCCATTGGATTTGGCCAGTTCGTTAGAAAGGCCGTTCACCTGAAGCAGGCCATTGAACTCGGAAAGCTCCTGCTCCGAAACGACAACATCTATTTCTTCCCCAAGTGTGAAGTTGTGGGGGCTCTGGAAACGTACTACGATCCCGCCGGTAGCATCCTGAAGGACCAAATTTCGGATATCCGTATTGCCGTTGTCCTTATCGGAAATGACCACCCCGCGGATCTTCCGGTCGGCAGGCCCCTCCGTACCTCCGTTGTTGAAAATATCGCGGACCTCAGCAATGGTCATCAGTTCTTCCTGTCCGGTGCCTCCGTTGCATCGGGTACCTTCCATCTGAATGTCCGTCAACTCACGGATGTACAATTGTTTGGTAGACCCGAAAACGTTGAAGACGGCTACGAGAGCACCATTACCTTCAGGTATAGCCTCATTGGCAAAGGTCGAAAAACCGCTGGTGCGCAGAACGATGGTATTGCCGTCACAGTCCTGGATAGTGCGGTTGAGCGTCTGCTGGCCAAAAGCGTCTGCGAAAGTAAGGCCAACCTCACCGAAACCGAATTCTACATTTTCCAGTTTGATGAGGGTACTGATATCCTGCGGGCCTAAAGAATTGATGGTGCGGACCGCCGGTTCAGGCGTTCCAATGAGCATGCCCCGGGAGATGCGCTGATTGAAATCCACGATATCACCGAGTTGCTCTGACCCTCCTTCGAGGAAGGTATAGCCCCCTAATTGAACAACGCCGTTGTATTCCCCCAGGACCAATCCCTGGCAATCGATGGCCAGCTCCCGGCCGATAGGGTAAAAGTTGTAATAATCGGTCAGGTTGATCAACACTTCGATACCCGCGGAGGCATCCTGGAAAACAAAGGAACGGTAAAAGTTGCCGGATCGGTCATCGGCCACTACTACACCACGGATGACGATGTCGTCTTCAATTTTTGTGAGCTTGCCCGGTACATACAGCGCCTTGAGTTCGGCAATGGTGGTATTGGCCTCTACATTTAAGGGTGTACCGGTAGTGGGCGGCTCGTCAAATTCCAGATCGACGCAGGAACTGACACCGGCTACAAGAGAAATGAAGAATGCGAAGTAGATGATTTTCTTGAGATCAAAGTTCATTATGATTGGATTTTTTTCTTCAGATGAATGGTGATAAAAAGGCTTTGGTTAGAAGCGCAGGCTTAGGTTGACGAAATAATTCCTGCCGTACAGGTAATAATAGCGGGGAATGAACACCGTATCATCGCCCGAGCGCACGTCAAAGTCAAAGCGCAGCTGGTCGAAGCCGCCGGTGATGAAATCCTGGTTGTCCAGAAGGTTGTTCACCCCGACGTTGAGATACAGAAAGAGATCTCCGAAACGGAAGGATTTTCCACCGAAGAAGTCCACCGTAAAGGCGCCGTCTCCCTGTTTTTGTTCGATGATGCGCTCAATTTCCGTGGAGCCGGGTTCTACTCCCAGGACGGCTTCCCGGGTACGGGAAAGCGGGTTGTAGTCGATCCATACTCCGTCGAAATAGTTGAAGTTGAGGTTGGCAAACCAATAGCCCTTCGGGCGGTACTGCAGGCCCATTGTATAGGCATTCTGCGGGCGTCCGGGAATGTAGATGTTCTTGGAGTAGATCTCGAAGCCCTCCGCATCGGCGTTGAAAGCCTCGGAATTGTCTTCATACAGGTAGCCGGTGCCCCGGGAATTGTAAATGTACTGGCCCAATGCCGCCACGGCGTTGGCGCTTAGGCTGGAAGTGATCTTGGCCTCTACGGCTAATTCTGCGCCCAGGTGGCGCTGGTTAAGCCCGGTGATCACAAAAGCCCCGAAGGAACGGCTAAGGTCGTTGTAGAACTGAATGAGGTCGATCCGGTTCTCAAACTGTGTGTAATAAGCGCTGGCCCTTGCCTTTACGTTTGGAGAACGCAACAGGTAACCGGCTTCGCCTCCATAGATCGTTTCACTGTCCAGCCCGCGAACCACCTGGTCTCGGGTGCGGGGAGAGACAAAAGCATTGCGCACGAAAGGCGCACGGGTCATGAAAGCGGCATTGGCAAAAAGATAGTTCCTGCCATCCAGCTTATAGGTCATCCCGCCCTTGATGCCAATATTGGTGAATTTCTCCTTGTCCGATTCTCCGAAGGAATTATCCGGGAAGCGTCCGGTCCGGTATTTGCCGGTCCGCCAGAATTGGGTATTGGAAACGCTGCCCGCCAGGAACAGGTCTACCTTGGGCAAGGACATCTCCCCCTGCATCCACAACTCACCGCGACGAACGTCGATGTCGTAATTGTAACCGAACACATCCCCTTCCCGCACGATCTCACTGGGGTTATTGAGGTCGTTCTGCTGAATGTCGAAATCATCCGAAAAATCGCGCACCGCAAAGGGGTCTACATTAAGGAAGAAATCGCCGCCGAGCAGGTCCTCCACCGTTTTGAAATTTTCAATGGTCTGAGACTGGTAGGAAACCCCGCCGCTCAGGGTGAACTGGGAAGTGATCGCATGCTGGTAATTGGAATAAAAATTGAACTCCCGGGTGTCGTACCGGCGATCCTCGATCATGTACTGCGACCATTTACCAGTATATTCCTGCCCGTTGAGCAGATAGGCGTATTTTTCATCGAGCTGGCTGTTGCGGTTGGCCTCGTAGAAATCGCCCCACTGGATCTGCAAGGCATCTTCATTGGCCAGCAGCTGCTGCTGTACGATATCAGCGGCCTCATCCCACCCGCTGAGCTGGAAATAACTCGGCAGATTGCGGTAGTAATCCGGGCGGGGGTCCGGGGCGTCGAACCAGTTCAGGGCGGAGCTGCCGATCCGGCCGAATTGGTAAGAGGCGGCCGTAGTCAACGTAGCCTTTGGGCTGATCTTCCAGTCATGCCGCAGGATGGCCACCGGCTGGTGAATATCAGATACGCGAGAGTTGCGTACTTTTCCGTTCTGGTACCCCCAGTATGGATTGTAATAATTGCTGCCGGCCAGATCGTAGAGTTCCTGCGTACTGGCCCCTGCCCTGCCCCGCTGGGTTGGGGAGCCAAAGAAATTGAAGTTCAGCAAATGGTTGTCGCCCATTTTACGGTCGACTGAAAGGAAATACGCCCAGGAGTTGTAAAAGGTACCTGGCTGATACCCTTCATCTGCCCAGCGATGGGAACCGGAAAAGGTAACTGCCCAGCCATTGTCCATCATCCCGGTAGAAAGGGTGGCCATGGCGCGGTTGCGGTACCCGCGGTTGGAGATGGAATAGGTTACGCGGGCCTGCCGGCGCTGGGTCGAGGCCCGGGTGTCAATGGCAGTAGCTCCGCCCATTCCTCCGAAGGAATAAGGCACCGGATTGAGCCCCACCTCGGTGTCCCTGTTGCGAACCACGTCGTTCAGGCCACCCCAGGCGCTCCAGAAAATGCGGCCATTCTCCAGCTCGTTGAAAGGGATGCCGTTGATGTAAACGGCGGCCTCTTCCGAGTCGTAACCCCGAAGGCGAAACCGGGCCGAACCAAAGGTAAAGGCTGCTGCGGAAACGAAAACATCGCGGGAGGCCGAGAGAACACCCGAAATGTTCTGGTTGTCCGATTCCTGTTCCAGGTCCTCATCCGATAAGGTAATGGTCGGGATGAAGTCCTCTTTGTTGACGATGCCGGACTCCTGCTGTTCGGGCGCCAGTTCAATGACGCCGAGGTTGAAATCCTGCTGCTCCCCGTCACTTTCGACCTGAACGGTGATGGACTGATTGACATAGCCGTCCGCATCGACGGCAAAGGTGTGTTCACCTTCTTCGACACCGAAGAAGAGGAAGGCCCCTTTCTCATCGGTCACGGTGCTGGCCTTGGCCGCATCCATCCGGACCACCACGCCCGGCACCGGCAAACGGGTCTCACTGTCGTGGACGACTCCGCGAACGTTAACCGTTTTGGCATGGATGGCTAATGATAGGAAAAGGGTAAAAAGGGTGAGTAATGTGCTTTTTGAATGCATAGTTATATTTGATTTCTAGAATACCGATGGGTCACAGGGCAGTAGACCGGCTCATGGGAAGGAAGACGTGGCCTTCCTCATAGGATGTTCGTCTGAATAGAGAGTGCAAAATTAGAAGAATTGCATAATTGTCGAACCTAACTTTCAAAAAATTTCACTTAAAGTTAATATCATTGCCCTGCGGCAGACGAAAGTTCGCGCGTTTAGAAAACTAAAGTCCAAACATACTATGCTTTCCAGATCTCTATTTTTTTTCCTGCTTCTTTTCTTTTCTCTCCAGGCTAACGCCCAGCAACAATACAAGGTGGGCATTATCGGGTTTTACAACTTCGAGAACCTCTTCGACACCCTGGATGCGCCGGATGTCCGGGATGGGGAGTTCACTCCTTCGGGGAGCAATGCCTGGAATACGGAAAAATACCTGGAAAAACTCCAGAACCTGTCTAAGGTGGTTTCCGAACTGGGCGCCAGCCTGACCCCGGACGGCGTCTCGATACTGGGCGTATCGGAGGTCGAAAACCGCAAGGTGCTGGAGGATTTCGTCCAGCAGCCCCTCATCCGGAACCGGAACTACCAGATCGTACACCACGACTCGCCGGATGAACGGGGCATCGACGTTGCGCTCCTTTACAACCCCAAATACTTTACAGTATTGGGCACCAAGGCCATGCCGCTGCTGATCTACCGCGAGAATGGAGAACGGGATTTCACCCGCGATGTATTCCTGGTCTCCGGCCTTTACGACGGCGAGCCGATGCACATCATGGTCAACCACTGGCCGAGCCGCAGCGGCGGGGAGTCGGCCAGCCAGCCCTTCCGCAACGCCGCCGCCATGATCTGCAAAAATACAGCGGACTCCCTGATGCAGGAAGACCCCAACGCCAAGGTCATCATCATGGGCGACTTGAACGACGACCCCATCAGCCCCAGCGTGAAAAAAGTCCTCAATGCCCAGCGGGATAAGGAGTCGGTAAGGAAGGGCGGGCTGTACAACCCCATGTACAACCTCTTTAAAAAAGGCATAGGAACATTGGCCTACCGCGATGCCTGGAGCCTGTTCGACCAGATACTGCTCAGCTACGGCTTTGTAAACGACAAGGCCGAAGGGTATAAATACTACAAAGTGTTCATCCACAACGAACCTTACCTGCTTCAATCCAGCGGGCAGTATGCCGGCTATCCTTTCCGCAGCTATGGCGGGGGGGCCTACATGGGGGGATACAGCGACCACTTTGCGGTGTATGTGGCGGTGGTGAAGGAGGTAAGCTCCCAGCCCTCCTCAGCCCCCCCCAAGGGACAGAGGTGATTGGTTCTACTGATGTAAACCGCAAAATATAAAATACCAAATGTAAAATGTAAAACGGGCTCCATGGAGCAGCCCCCGGTGAGCGACTTTTAAATTTTGCGGTTAAAAAATTTTGATGGAATAACAGGGGTTACTGAAAAGAATCCTGGGGGTAGGTTGTTGTACCCGGCTTCGGAAACTGGGAAATCTATATTGTTTTCATCTGCAGTACAATTTCCGTAATTTCAGGCCTAAATCTTACACACCACCCCATGGCGATCGACAAAAAACCGCTGGAACTCAGCTCCGATTTCAAATACGCGCTCGACCGCATCGAGAAGGAAGGGCGCAACCTCTTTATCACCGGACGGGCCGGCACCGGGAAATCCACCCTGCTGCAGCTCTTCCGCAATACCACCCGGAAGAAGGCCGTAGTGGTCGCCCCAACTGGTATTGCTGCTCTCAATGTAAAAGGGCAGACCATCCACTCTTTCTTTGGGTTCCCTCCCCGCCCATTGGCCGTTTCAGAGATCAAAAAGCGGCGCAACCGGCGGTTGTACCAGAATATGGAAGTACTGGTCATCGACGAAGTGTCCATGGTTCGGGCTGACCTGCTGGACAATATCGACTGGTTCCTGCGCATTAACCGGGATATTCCCCTGCCCTTCGGCGGGCTGCAGGTGGTGTTCTTCGGCGACCTCTTCCAGTTACCGCCGGTAGTGGCCAATGACCTGGAGGCCATGCGTTTCCAATCAGAGTATGAATCCCCCTATTTCTTCTCCGCACGCGTCATGCAGGAAGGTGGTTTTGACCTGGAAAAGATGGAGCTGCGCAAGGTCTACCGGCAGGAGAACCGCCACTTCCTCCGCCTGCTGGAAGCGGTACGCCTCAACCGGGCCGACTACGACGACCTGGAAGACCTCAACCGCCGCTGTCTGCCCCATTTCGAACCGGAGGATTTCTACATCACCCTCTCCGCCCGCAATGCTCGGGTAGACGCCATCAATGACAAAGAACTGGCCCAGATCCCCCTGCCGGAAAGGATATACCTGGCAGACATAACCGGCGATTTCAACCCCAAGCTCTACCCTACCGACCCGGCGCTGCGGCTCAAGCTCGGCGCCCAGGTCATGTTCCTGAAAAATGACCCGGATAAACAATTTGTAAATGGCACCATCGGCATGGTAGCCGATATGGCCGACGAGACGATCACCGTAACAATAGAGGAAGACAACGGGCAACCCCGCCGCATCGAAGTAGGGAAGATGGAATGGGAGATCCTGCGGTATAAGCCCAGCCTTACCGAATCTGACAAGATCGAAACGGAAACGATCGGTACCTTCCGGCAGTTTCCCGTAAAACTGGCCTGGGCCATCACGATACATAAATCTCAGGGAAAAACCTTCGACAAGGCGATCATCGACATGGGGCGCGGCGCTTTTGAGCACGGCCAGGCCTACGTGGCGCTCAGCCGCTGCCGCAGCCTGGAGGGCATCGTGCTGCGGCAGCCCATCCGTATGGAGGATATCATTACGGATGAAAAAGTAGTGGAGTACTATGAATCTCACTTTTAACAAGAAGTTGCTCGAAAAAGAACCTTTCCGGCCGTTTTTCCGTCAATATAGGTGAGCATTAGAATAATGGCAGATTTGCCCTACATTTGAACAAAGCCAATAAAAGAAGTATATGGCACAAAGAAATTATTCCAGCCCGAACCCAACCAGGTCAAGAAATACCCTGCGCGCCTTTTTGCTGATCGTAGCCCTAAGCCTCATCAGTATAATAATATATAAAAAGTTCGTCTCCCCTCCCGGATATTCGAACATACCCAAGGAATTGCAACTCAACTACGTACCCTCCGACTATCAGATCAACATCAACGAGGAAGACGCCCTGGCCATCCTCTCCAACCCCCATCGCTACCGCAAGGAATTCAACAACCTGGTGTATGATATCAATATGTCGATTCTGTACCATGTAGCCAACCGCATGAACCTCAGCGCGGAGGATAAAGGCAAGCTACAGGGCGAATACGAAAAACACCACCCCTACCTGCGCAACCTCTATTTCCACGATTTTGTAGCGCTGAAGGATACTACATCTCAATTGTATCAGACCTGGTACGACAACGAAGGCTCCAACGCCATCGACGTGTTGCGCGAAGTGGCTTCCAAGTATACCTGTTTTCTGGTCACCCAGATCATGACCACGCTGGTACCCACCCAGGGAGGAAGCATCTATGCCAAGGGCCAAAGCGTGGATACGCCATGCGGGGTGGCCATGCAGGAAGCCCTCAACCCGCTGATGAAACGCCTGGAGGAACGGGCAGCCATCGATGACTTCAGCCGCTCGCGGGGCCTGCTGCAGGAAAAAGTGGAAAAGGCGATCGCCGAACTGGCCACTATGGAAGTAAGAGATAAGAAAGGGCTGAATAAACAGCTACAAACCAGGGTTTTAGGCTTTGCAGTCTCCTCTTCGGATATAGAGGTTTCCGCCATCAGCATCCTCAAGGTCGGGTTCCGGCTCAATGAATATTTCGATATCAGCCTGAATTCCAAACAGGGTATTGTCACCATTACCCTGCCGGAACCTACTATCCTGTCGCACGAAGTTTACCCCAAGATCGACAAGCTGGACATCGGCTGGCTCCGCGAAGTCCAGGGGGTGGACCTCAACAAGAACTTCAACGCCCTACGCACCGAATTCCGCCGGGAAGCGCTGGAAAGCGACATTATGGACAAGGCACGGGCAAATGCCATCGAGCTGATGAACACCATGTTCACTCCCGCCATCAAGGGATTAAACAACCGCTACAACCTCCGGGTACAATTCCGGCAAATGGCAGACTCCCAGGAGTTCAGCCCCGAAAATGCTTCAACGACCTACGATTACGAAAACAGGAATTAAAAGTTTGGCGGGAAAATTTATCCGGTAAAAAAGCCGGAACCGGGAGAGGTAATACTTGTTCACTGGAAGGGCAGGCACTTATCTAAACTAAGTCTAAATTAATTTGTTGAAATGCTGGCTTATCCTTAATTTCGCAAAGCAATCACTTCATATAAGACCCATGTGGCCAATTTCTGTCATTCTTGCTGATTCTCAATATCTTACCCGGTTGGGGCTTAAGCATTTGCTTCGGGGTAAAGAACAATTCAAGGTGGTTGCCGAAGCCACAAGAGAGCACCAACTCCTCGAACAGGTCAGGGCCCATGCACCACAGGTAATCATTCTGGACTACAACCAGCCGGAAAATTTCAGCCAGGCTACCATAGAGGCCATTAAACGCACTTCGCCTCAGGCCAACATCCTAATTATCAGTGCGGATAACAACAAGGAGAACATATACAACATCCTGGAGTTGGGTGTGAACAGCTTTCTGACCAAGGCTTGCGAAGAGGGAGAGATCATAGATGCTATCAATGCCACGGCAAAAGGAGAAAAGTTCTTCTGTTCCAAGGTATTGGAGTTTCTGCTGGAAAAAAGTTTTTCTAAGAACAATGACACCTGTCAGGCTACTCCCCTGACCCCCAGAGAGGTGGAGATCGTACAACTGATCGCCCAGGGCCTGATCGCCAAAGAAATAGCCGGCCGGCTCAACCTAAGCACACACACCATTTATACTCACCGAAAAAATATTATGAAGAAACTCCAGCTCAGCACTGCTTCCGAGCTGGTGCTGTACGCCGTCCAGATGGGATGGGTTAAAAACGAAAGGCCTTCCCCCCAATAGAATGAACAGGATCGTGCAATCTTTTTGTTGTATCATCCGTTTAACGAATATGTCAGGATGCCCTGATTCGGTGGCAACGATGCGGTGAACTTGCATAAGTTACTGATTTCATTTACCTTACTCAGGTTTCGGGCCGGTTGGCCCGGCTTCCGAAATATGTCCTGCATGCTAATAAATTGATCTGTCATGAAAAAAATCGTTCTGGCAATTTTCTCAACGCTCCTTTTCAGTGCCGTTGCACACACTGCCAGCCTCTACATCCTTTATGACCCGTCCTGTATGGACCGCCTTGAGTACGTCGCCCTTAATGGCGATAATAAAAATGACTATGTGGTTTACCACGTCAACACCAGCCCAGGCGTAAAGGTAGTTTTAGAGGTAGGCACTGAAAGCACTACCCCTCAGGACTTCCCACCGGCTCAGGTGATCAAATGCAACAATGCGGTGTTTGACGAAAAACTGGTCAATGCGATCAACAGCAATATCGAAAGGGTATTTATGGTCGTCCGAAAGGGAGAAAACCGGTATTTTATCTCACCGATCACCTTCGCCGCCCGCTTCCTTCGTGCCAATGATTACATTTTATACGATTCCCCCAAATACCGCTTCCAGTTCGATACACAGCTGGGGACCATCGGGGAAAACATCGCCTATAAAAACCCCAATACAGAGGTCTATTTTGATGGTATGCTGGAAAACGAATGCTCCGGAACCTTGCTGTTCCTGCAGAAAGCTGAATTCGCCGGCAACCCGCACACCAATATAGAATTGATCCCGGAAGTGGGGATTGTGGAAGAACGCAGCGGCATCAATGCAGCAGATGCCATGCGCAACGTCCTCCGCCTCGAAAAAGTCAACGGTAAAAAGCTGGACCGATACCTTCGCCAACTGTGCAAAGGCATTACCGAACCGGATGAACCGGAGGTGGCAGCCGAAACCGGCGGCCAACCCGTTGAGGAGTTTTCAAAAACAGAAAAACAAGCAGAACCGGCACTGATCCCCCGGGGAGAACCTGCAACTCCTGCCGCCCCTGCCGGACAGGGCAGCGCCGAATTTCACACCGTAAAGAAGGGGGAAACCCTCTACCGGGTCTCCAAGCAATACAACGTTTCCGTTGAACAACTCAAGGCGTGGAATAAAAAGGGGAAATCCAATACCATTTTGGTTGGGGAAAAACTAAGAGTTACGCCGCCGGTAGCGGAGCGCACACCAGCGGTTGAAGGGCAGATCCAAACCTTAGGCGGGCCCCTCGGCTATGAAAAAGTAAGCACACCCTCGACCCAACAACCGGCAGTGACTGCCCTGGCGGCAAAAGGAGGAGGAGGAGGGGTTGCGGCCGACAATTATCATATTGTCCGGCCCGGAGAGACCGTGGCCTCCATTGCACTGCGTTACGGCTATACAGAGCCACGGTTTCGGGAATTCAATAACCTGGGGCAAAATGAGGTGGCCAAGATCGGCATGCCGCTGAAAACCACGGACTGCGAATGCCCCCCCACCCCAACCGCTCCCTTAATCACCACCAAAGGGCAGGAAACGACAGCCCCGGATTATGGCCTCACGGATTACAATACAGCCGAGCCCCGGATCAGCACCCGGTATTATCAGTCGGGCCTGCCTCAGCAACCGGCAGCCAGCACAACAACTTCAACTACGACAACAGCTACCAGCAGCCCGGCAGAATCATTCTATAATGATGACCTGAGCAGAAGCAGCGCAAGGCCCGCCCCGCAATACGATTACCTCAATACGCCTCTTTTCCTGGACCGCCCGAGCTCGCCTCCACCGGCGAATACGGCCACAGCAGCCAGTACCATAAATCCTCAGGCAAGTACCCCTGCTGTTAACCAGGGCCGACAGTATAGCCCGGAAGGAGATTTTTACAGCATTACCGGGCAGCGCATTGACAGCGGCAACACTACCTCAACGGCAGCGGCCACCGGAAAAGGCATTATTTCGAGCAGCTTCTCCAGCCGCGCGCCGGTGGGAGGAGGCGTCGTTCAGGAGTACGAAAACCGCCCACAGGCAACGAACCAACCCCGCAACTTTTACGTGGTACAAGAAGGCGATACCCTATTCAGCATTGCCCGCCGGTACAGCATGACGGTGGAACGCCTTCGGGAGATCAACAACCTGGGGTCCAATGAGGTGATTATCCCCTATCAAAAGATATACCTCAATTAAGTGCCCCTTTAAAAATAAGTTCACCGCCCGGTATTGTGCTCGGCGGTGAACTTATTTTTAATCACATTAAAAGCGAAAAACGCAACATGGGTTTGCTGATCTTTTTTTTCCTGCTCTCCATTTGTTTTTCTTTTCTTTGTTCAGTTTGGGAAGCCGTACTCTTGAGTGTCACCCCATCCTTTGTTGAGATCCAGAACAAGCAGGGTACCCGTACAGGAAGGCTCCTCAAGCAATTCAAAGATGACGTCGACCGGCCCCTGTCGGCCATACTCACGCTCAACACCATTGCACATACGCTGGGAGCAATCGGAGTTGGCGCACAGGCAGGAAGAGTATTCGGTGAGAACCATCTGATTATAGCCGGAATAGAGCTGCCGCTTTCGATCGAGGCATTCATTGGTGCAGTAATGACGCTGGCCATCCTTATCCTTTCAGAGATCATTCCCAAAACATTGGGCGCCAATTACTGGGAACAGCTGTCCAGTTTTACTGCCGGGTCCATCAATATTCTCATTTATTGTCTGCTTCCACTGGTATGGGTCAGCCAATTCATTACAAAAAAAATGAAGAAGGACAAATCCAGAAGTGTCCTAAGCCGGGCTGATTTCACTGCAATGGCGGAAATCGGAGAAAAAGAAGGGATCTTCAGAACCAGTGAATTCAGGATCATCCAAAACCTCATGCGGTTGAATACCATCCGGGCGAAGGACATCATGACGCCCAGGCCAGTAGTCAAAGCAGCAGACCAGGAAAGAGCCATTGCCAGTTTTTATCAGGCCAACCAACAGCTTCAGTTTTCCCGGATCCCTGTCTACAAGGATTCCAAAGACCACATTAATGGATTTGTTCTCAAGGATGAGGTCCTGGGTAATATCATCCAGGGACATGGCAATCGCCCGTTGAAAGACATCATGAGAGAGATCCTGATCGTCAATGAACAAATGGCACTGCCGGGCCTTTTCAACCGCCTGATCGAAAAAAGGGAACACATAGCCCTGGTCGTTGACGAATTCGGAGGCATGGCCGGGATTATCACCATGGAGGATATCATCGAAACGCTCCTCGGGCTGGAAATCGTCGACGAACAAGACAACATCGAGGACATGCAATCACTGGCCAGGGAGAATTGGGAAAAACGGGCGCGCCTTCTCGGACTGATCGACGAACAAAAAAAGTAGGTGGGGCCTTGTCTTTAAAAATCGATGTATACTTCCTCTTTCGGTACCCGGTTGGGTAACGGCCCGAAGTGTCCCAGTTTCAGTTCCGCCATACGGCGGCCTGCTTTGGCCCGGTTGGCCAGCGTTTGTCCGTCGAGCCAGGCGGTAAGGTAGCCCGACCAGAAAGCATCGCCGGCGCCAGTTGTGTCTTTCACTTCAACTTTACGCGAAGGGAGGAAAATCCGTTCATCCGCATTGGCCACAAAACACCCTTCACTCCCCATGGTAATGCAGGCATCAGACGCGCCCAGGCGCAGGAAATGATCCGCAGCCTCTTCCGGATCTTCAAGTTTAGTGCCATATAAACGCTCCCAGTCTACTTCGCTGACTTTTACCAAAGCGCCATAGCTGCAATATTCGGCGACCAATGTCCGGGCCTGATGCTGGTCTTTCCAGATCTTTTGGGCATAATTGGCATCTATACTCAATTGGCAACCTTTCTTAACAGCTGCCCGGGCAGCCCTCATAATGGCCCCCTGTGCCGGTTCTTTACTCAATGCGAAGCAGGTAGTGTGAAAAAGCGCGATGTCCCCGAACATACCGGCGGGAAATTGCGCATCGATGATCTCACAGTCCGCCCCCCGGTAAGCTTCGAAATTGGAAACTGTACGGGAACGCGTTACCAGGATAAGGGTTGTAGGTACGTCGGCCATACGTACATTTTCACATTCCACACCAACACTTTTAACGCAATTGAGCAAGTAGCGGCCCATATCGTCATTACCTAAAGAAGCCAGTAGCATAGCATTATTTCCAAGACGCGCCATGTTCATACACATATTCGCCGGGCTGCCTCCCAAAAGGCGTTTGAAATTCTGTACCTCATCCAGGTTATCGGCAAAATCGGAGGAAATGAAATCGATCAGCAATTCCCCGACTGCTAAAATGTCGTATTTTTTGTCGCGCCTACCTGCCATTGCAAACAATTTTTGGTTTGTCGGTTTATAATAATTGGAGTATTTAACCCTCTTATTGTATTTCTAACACAAAGTGCTTAAATTCTAGCCTCTGAAAATTAGCAGAATTTTTGTCAAAAACAAATTTCGTTTGCATGAGCTCCCTGTCCTCTATTAACCGGAAAGCGATCATTGAAAAATTGAAAAGTGAAACCTATGACCTTGTTGTGATTGGTGGAGGCATAACCGGAGCTGGCATTGCCCTAGATGCCGCCGATCGGGGTATGAACGTTGCGCTACTGGAAAAAAATGATTTCGCTTCGGGAACGAGCAGCAAGTCCACAAAGCTGATCCATGGAGGGCTTCGCTATCTCAAACAATTTGAGATCGGATTGGTGCGGGAAGTAGGACGGGAACGGGCCATCGTCCACCGCCTGGCCCCCCATCTTGTACTTGCGGAAAAAATGCTCCTCCCCCTTCTGCAGGGAGGGACTTTTGGCCCCCTGGGCACCTCTGTTGGCCTGTTCGTATACGACCTGCTTGCCGGTGTAAAAGGAGAGGACAAGAGAAAAATGCTCAACAAAAAGCAAACGCTGGACAAGGAGCCTCTGCTCAAAGGGCAAAGCGATATACTCAACGGCAGTGGTTATTACGCCGAATACCGTACCGATGATGCGCGGCTAACTATTGAGAACATTAAAACAGCCGTTAAGAATGGCGCCGTGTGCATCAATTATGCCCAGGTAGAAGGCTTAGTGTACAACGACGGCCAGGTGGCCGGCACACGCTGTAAAGACCTGGACTCGGGTGAGTTATTCGAGATTAAAGCGACCTATGTGGTCAGTGCAGCCGGCCCCTGGGTAGATACCCTGCGAAAAAAGGACGGTTCTCTGAAAGGCAAACGCCTGTTCTTATCAAAAGGCGTACATATCGTCGTTCCTCATGATCGCTTCCCCGTCCGCCAGTCACTGTATTTTGACGTTCCGGATGGCAGAATGATGTTCGCCATCCCCCGCCACCGGGTGACGTACATCGGCACTACGGACACCCCCTACGATGGGGACCCCGACAATATCCCTATTAACCAGGAAGACGTAGACTATCTGTTGAACGCTGTCAATCATATGTTTCCTGGTGCAGAACTGGCTACCTCCGACGTGGAATCGAGCTGGGCGGGACTACGGCCCCTCATTTACGAAGAAGGTAAATCCGCTTCTGAAATGTCCCGGAAAGACGAGATATTCGAGTCTGCATCCGGACTGATCTCCATCGCCGGAGGAAAACTGACCGGTTACCGCAAAATGGCGGAACGGATCACCAACCTTATCAGTCAGAAATTCGGCCGGGAACAAGGCCGAACCTTTCAGCCCGGCCGCACCGAAAAGATCCTCCTCTCCGGAGGGCCGTTTAAAGATGCCAACGAAGTCAGAGCCTACCGGCAAAACATCAATAGCCGCCTCACTCCTCTGGGGTTGAACAGCTATTATGCCGATTATCTGGTATCCAACTACGGCAAACAAACTGGGGAGATCCTCGACAAGTTGGAGGCCTTCAAAGATGAACCGGAAACCGCACTGGCAAGAGCGGAGGCATGGTACAGTGTGTATCAGGAACTGGCGTTACGCCCTATGGATTTCTTCAACCGGCGTACCGGCAGGCTGTATTTCAACCTTCCAAGTGTAAAAGCCGTCATGGAGCCTGTCCTCCGGGATTTTCAATCGTACTTTCAGTGGAGTGACAGCAAATTGGACGCGGAAAGGGCCACTGTTTTGGAAGAGATCAAATGGGTTTCAACATTCGATTACTCTTCACAGGAAGGGAAGGCCGTTTCTTCCTGAACGACAGGATAATCTTTCCTTCATCTGCCTCCTTATGCGTTCCTAAGGGGAATTCCTTGAAAAAAGTATTTTAGCAACCGGAAAAGCGAGAAATTAACTGAAAACACTCATGTCTGACCAACACAGCAAAGGCAATACTCCTGCCCTGGTAAAGGAGCAAGATACGGTTACCGGAGAACGATACCCTGATATTTATCACGAATACCGTCCCAACCAGGTGGTTCTGAGCTATCAGGAGAAAGACGATATTTTTGTTTATGAATCGGAAAACGGACTGGCCCTCAAGGTAGAGGCTGTTTCCGAAAATATTTTCCGCTTCCGTTATGCACCGGAGGGGCATTTCGAAAAGGGGTTCTCCTATGCTATCGACCCGGCTATTGTCCAGGGTATTCCACAGGTAACGATAGGGGGAGACGAGACCCACTTTTTCATTCATACCAGAAAGGTGCATTGCCGAATAGACAAGAAGGACCTGAAAGTCAGCCTCTATGAGGCCGAAGGACAGCGATTGATCTGCGAAGACGCCGAGCCCTACTATTGCCGGCGCACCATCCACAAGGGCACCGACCGGGTGAAGATCGTAAAAAAGGCCCCGGAAGGCGAAGCCTATTTTGGGTTGGGTGATAAATCCTGCCCTGCCAACCTGAGAGGGCAGCAGTTGCAAAACTGGAATACCGACTCCTTCTCCTATCGCAAAGGGCAGGACCCCCTGTACCGCTCCATTCCCTTTTATTATGCGCTACGAGACGGTATTGGCTACGGAATCTTTCTGAACAACAGCTACCGAACGCATTTCGACTTCGACAGCCGGCAGCATGGTACAACCTGTTTCTGGGCCGACGGCGGAGAAATGGACTTCTACTTCATTTACGGCCCCGAAACGATAGAGGTAGCCCGGCAGTACGCCTGGCTGACCGGCAGGCCGGAGCTGCCGCCCCTATGGGCCCTGGGTTTCCATCAATGCCGCTGGAGTTATTACCCTGAAAGCCGGGTCATGGAATTGGCCGAAGAATTCAGGAGCCGACGGATCCCCTGTGATGCTATTTACCTGGATATCGATTACATGGATGGCTACCGCTGCTTCACCTGGAACAAGGATTATTTTCCGGATCCAGCAAGGATGATCAAAAAGCTTCTCGATAAAGGATTTCAAACGGTGGCCATGATCGATCCGGGTATCCGGGTGGACGCCCAATACCCCGTCTACCAAGAAGGCATCCAACGCAACGCCTTCGTCTACCGGTCTACTGGTGAGCTTATGAGAGGCCCCGTATGGCCCCCGGATTGTGTCTTTCCCGATTATACCCGCCCGGATGTTCGCGAATGGTGGGGAGGCTTGTACGAAGGACTTTACCTGCAAGACGGCGTCAGTGGTTTCTGGAACGATATGAACGAACCCGCTGTCTTTAAAGTAGACAATGCGACCTGCCCCGACAATGTGCTGCACCACTACGATGGCAATCCTTGCGACCACCGCAAAGCGCACAACATCTACGGGCAGCAAATGTCCAGGGCGACCTACGAGGGGTTAAAGCGGTTGAAGCCGAACAAGCGCCCATTCGTCCTCACACGGGCTACCTTTAGTGGCGGGCAGCGCTTCGCCTCAGTCTGGACCGGAGACAATGCCGCCACCTGGGAACACCTTCGGCTGGCCAACCTCCAGTGCCAGCGCCTTAGCGCCTCAGGATTTTCGTTCGTTGGCACCGATATTGGCGGGTTCAACCGGCAGCCCGATGGAGAGTTGTTCATCCGTTGGCTCCAGTTGGCCGTTTTCCATCCGCTGTATCGGGTTCATTCCATGGGGAATAACCTAGACGGCGCAGCCGAGGCCGAAGCCGAACTCGTTCAGGCCGCAGAGCAGGAAAACCGCATGGATCAGGAGCCCTGGTCCTTTGGAGAAGAAAATACGGAGCTGGCCAGGCAGGCCATTGAATTCCGCTACCAGTTGCTGCCCTATATCTACACTGCTTTTCATCAAAACGTACGCAGCGGAGAGCCCGTCATCCGCAGCCTGTTCTTGCACAGCCAGAAAGACCCAATCGCTCTGGAACGAGAGGAAGAATTCCTATTCGGAGACAACCTCCTGGTAGCGCCCGTAATGGAACCCGGCATTGAATCCATTCAGGTATATCTGCCGGCGGGCCGATGGTACAGCTATTGGGAGGGCGTCCAGTATGAAGGGAGACAATTGACAACCTTTAAAACCAGTCGCGCCCGGATACCCGTCCTGGCCAGGGCAGGCTCTGTTATTCCCAATTATCCGGTGCAGCAATACATTGGCGAAAAGCGGTTTGAGTCCATTGCTCTGCGGATTTACCACGGGAAGGGCACCAGTGAGCTATACGAAGATACCGGGGAAGGATATGGCTACCAGGAAGGGCAATACAAACTCCGCACCTTTACAACCACTGCGGATAATAATACCTTCTCCATCAGGCAAGAGCAGAAAGGGAAATACAAAACTTCCTACGACACCTTTCAAATAAAGATTATGGGTTTGCCCTTTCAGGCCGCCAGTTGCCAGGCCGACGGCCAAGAAATGAAATTTCAACAGGATGGCGCCGAGATCCAGGCCGAGATCCCGGAAAGTTTCGGAACGGTGATTTTCAAATGAGTCAATCTACTTTGGGTTGCCACTGGATATCCTGGGCCAATTGATCCAGCAAGCGTTCAAATTCAATGAGTTCAACTGGAGCGAGGTGATTATTGGTGATCGTTTTCTCCTGCCTGCCATCATTGAGGTATGTTATGGTTTGTGGCAGGTCGGCAATAGGCTTACCCTTTTCCGGATAAAAATCGCTCAAGTTGAAAAAATCGATGGTACGGGCTTTTTCCAGTATCTGCTGGATAACACTGTCCGCTACTGCCCCCAGGTAAATGCCTTGAAGAGGAACGTTGTGTTCTCCGAGGTACAGGGCCTGCCCATTGGAATAGAACTGTACTTCATACACCGGGCAATGGCCATAGCAGGGGGAGCGCTTCAGGCTGGCAAAGAGGCGAGGTTCTGTCTTGGGAAGCAGCAGGGAGTCTTCCTTGGCGAGTACGTCTGTTGTTACCGGTGTGGTATGCTTTTCAACCGGTTCAGCTGCATCTGCCGGGATACCCTCTCCTGTCGGAGCGGCCTTGCGCCCGCATCCGGATAGAAGCGTGAAGACGAGCAGTACCAGAACCATAAAAACGCCTCTCATTCAAAGACATTTGAATTTAAAAAACGAGCCGAGGGAAAATTGGGAAGGCTGCTTCAAAAAACCATACATTCGGGCAGGAAACCTGCGGATACCTGCCCGAATGGGTCATCTTCTGGGTTTTTTCCGTTGTTGGGATTCCTTTTGTTCCTGAACGCGCTGTTGTTCTTTCAAGGCTGCCTCCAGGCGTTGTTGGAACCCGCCTTTCTTTTTAGGTTTTTTCCTGTAGTCTTCCAGTTCCTTCTCTATCTTCTCGTTATCGATGATGTAATTCTTCGTAACAATGGTCTGGGTAATGTTGAAGAGGTTGCTGAAGAGCAGATAACAGGTCAGTCCTGATGCAAAGGTATTGAAGAAACCCAGGAACATGACCGGCATGATGTACTGCATGTATTTCATCGCCGGGTTAGCCGACATGTCCATATGCCGGGTATTGTAATAGGTATAGATCAGGGTCGTGATCGCCCAAAGCAAGGTAAACAAGCTGATATGGGCGCCCATATTAAAAGGCAGTTCAAAGGGTAGGGTCAAAAAGACATCGTAGGAAGACAAGTCGTCCGCCCAAAGAAAACCGGCCTGTCGAAACTCGATGGAAGCGGGGAAAAAACGATACAACGCAAACCAGATCGGCATTTGAAGGACCATTGGCATACAGCCGCCCAGAGGGTTCACGCCGAACTCGCGGTACAGCTTCATCGTTTCCATCTGTTGTTGCTGGGGGTCATCCTTGAACTTCTCCTTCATACCTTCCAGGCGAGGCTTCAAAGCCCCCATCTTGGATTGGGAATACAGCATCCTGTACGTCAAAGGATACAGCAGCAATTTGACAATGAGGGTCAGGAAGAGAATGACAATGCCTTTGCTGCCAATAAAGGTGGAAAGGAAATTAAAAAGGGGCCGGATAACCCATCGGTTGATGGTGCCGAAAATACTCCATCCGAAAGGAATAACATCCTGCATGCTGTTACCCAAAGCAGAAAGCCGTTCAAATTCGTTGGGCCCGACATAAAAGTCCATAGCAAAAGATTCACTCTGGCCATGGCTATACGGCAAGCTGATCTCTGATACCAGCAGTTTCAGGTCTTCGGCATCTTCCGGCAACATCCGGGTTTCCAGCACTGCTGCGTTAAAGGCATCATCGGCGATGAGTGAGCTGTTGAAGAACTGATTGGCATTCGAGACCCATTTCACCCTTGCGTTCTTCAACTCCTCGGTATCATCAGAAGTACAAGAGCAATAATCCGGGTCTTCATCAGCCGTTTTGAAGTATACGGTGGAGTACCGGCGTTCGTAGAGGGTATTCTTTTCCAGTTTGGTAAGGTAGTTCACCCAATTCAGTTTCACCGCGTCGGCATTCTGGCTGATCAGGCTATTCAGATTTTCGAACCGGATGTCGTAATCTATCTTGTAGGTGCCATCGGCAATGCGGTATTCCTGTTCAAAAAAACCGCCATTATCGGCAGGGGCGCGGAAGGTGACCGAGCTTTTGTCCGCCTTAACCACTTCAAAAAAGAGGTTGCCGCTGTTTACCCCGCCGGTGGGCAGGTTGGCGACCGGAAAGAAATATTCGAACTTGTTCTTTTCATCTTCCAGCAGAGAAAGCGGAACTTTAACATCCTTGCCATCCTCCCCTGTTTCCACTTTGAAGTATTTCTTCAGGAGTACTTCTTTGATCCGTCCCCCTTTGTTGGTAAAGGTGACTTTGAAAAGCTCATTTTCCAGCACTACTTCTTCCAATTCCCCGGAAGCAGCTCCGGAAAAAGGGCCATAGGCAGCCTGCCGGCGCAAAAGCGCCAGCGAATCATCTTCTACCTCAACCGCCGCCGCTTTAGCAACGGTGTCCTTTTCAATTTTCTCCTGGACATCCTGCTGATTCTGGACGGTTTCGATTGAATCCTGAAGGCGTTGTTGTTCCTGAATTTGCTCTTCGGTAGGCTGCATCATCTGCTGCCAGACGAGTAGCAAAATAAAAATGAGCGTTAAGCCAATTATTGTATTCCTATCCATCAATTCTGCTTTAGGACAAAGGAAACAGGCTGCACATGACAGCCGAGGGGACAAGAGCCCCTTTTGTTTTCCGACCCTATTTTTTTGAATGTCAACACTTTATAGCAATGCAAACTGGAGCACAGCGCTCCTTTTTGCGCAAAGCACCGCAAAGGTACAATTTTGTAGGTTGATACCGTAACCCAAATAGATGATAATTATCCTGGCTTCGACGAAGGCTGCTGTCCTCCTTACTGAGCAGCAGCCTTTACCGAAGATATCCTCTCTTCACTCCGGCGCCCGGGATATGCCTGCAAGCCCGCATCCAGGCAGTCCATAGCTGCCTCCAGAGCATCAGTGTTAAGCACATATGCGATCCGGACCTCATCAACTCCCAGCCCGGGAGTGGCATAGAACCCCTCTCCCGGAGAGAGCATTACGGTCGCTCCGTTGAGGTCAAAATCTTCCAGCATCCATAAACAGAAACGTTCGGCGCTATCGATCGGGAATTTGGCAAAGCAGTAAAAGGCTCCTCCCGGCCGGTAACTCACCACGCCCCGCATATTACTAAGCCGCCGGAAAACCACATCGCGGCGACGGGCATACTCCGCCTTGACCTCCTGCATATAGGTTTCTTCCACATCGAGGGTGGCTTCCGCCAGTATCTGTCCCAGCCCCGGAGGGCTGAGGCGTAATTTGGCATAACGGGTGACCGCCGCCAGCACGGCCTTATTGCGGGTGACGATAGCTCCTACCCTGGCGCCGCAGGCGCTGTAACGCTTGGAAATAGAGTCCAGGACAATAACGTGCTCCTCAACTCCCCGGAGGTTCAGCGCAGAGAAAAACTCCTTGCCGTCGTAACAGAATTCCCGGTAGACCTCATCTACAAACAGGAAGAGGCTGTATTTCCGGCACAATTCGGCCAGGCTTTCCAAGGACTCCCGGGAGTAGAAACAGCCTGTCGGGTTATTGGGGTTGGTAATGAAAATACCTTTGGTATCGGTAGTGATCGCCTGCTCAAATGCTGCGGTATCCGGCAACTTGAAGCCATCGTCTATTGAGCAGGTCACCGGCCGTATGCGGACATCAGCAATTTGGGCGAACCCATTGTAATTGGCATAGAAAGGTTCTGGCACGATCACCTCATCCTGTTGGTCGAGGCAGGCCAGAAAGGCAAACTGAATGGCCTCAGAAGCTCCGGTCGTAACGATGACCTCCTCGGCGTTCACCTCGATATGGAATTTCCTGTAATAATGCGTCAGCTTTTTCCGGTAGGAGGCCAGGCCTTCCGCCGGGCTGTATTCCAGGACTTTCATATTGGTAGCCCGCACCTGTTGCAGGGCATAGGCCGGGGTCTCAATATCCGGCTGGCCGATATTCAAATGGTAAACGTGTTTACCCGATTGTTTGGCTTTATCTGCAAAAGGAATGAGTTTCCGAAATGGCGACATGGGCACGTTTTCACCCCGCTTGGAAATCGAAGGCATCGCTTGTCAGTTTTTTGTTCGAAAAAAATTAGCGGCAAAGATAGGCTAATTTATTCCTGCTGTAAAGCTTTGCCCATTTAAGATTTTCCGGTTTTCCGGGATCTAATCTTCTCCGTTCAGCAGAAAATCCAGGGAGGAGAAGGCGCCTTCAGGCGCCTTCTCCAACACTGCTATATTCGATAATTCTCGCTTTCCACGGTTACCACTGAGCAGGATACTTCCGTATTGCCGATAATCATCCCAGGGACTCAGGAAAGCCGGTTCCTCGTCCTCGGCCTTGGAGAAATAGCCCCATTGGCGAACCAAATAACTACTGGTATCGACATAAACGTGGTATTTATTCTCCGGGGTATCTCCAACTTCCTGGAAAGTAAGCTGTAGCACGTAGGCGGGATCCCCTGCCTGTGTAGTGTCCTGTCCGAGGTATTTCAAAGTGAGCCCGGAATCCTTCAGTTTAAAGGGCATCACCAGCCAGTAAGAATCGTTGATCCAGATGCTGTTGGCGCGCTGAAGGCGGGACTGAAGGGTGTCCGGGTTCTCAATATTCTTGCCGCCTTCCCGGGCCATCCCGGAGAGGCTCCGAGTATTGACGATATAAACGGCACTGTCGGCCGGGATCTCGATGCGGACATCACCAGTATACTTGTCCCAAAGCAAGGTCCTGCGCCCGAAGAAGTCCCACTGCAGGAAGTGGGTATTATTCCAGGCCTTGCGCCCCCCCATGGCCAGCATCACCGAATCAGCGATGGCGATTGCCCGTTCATCCGAACCAGCCGCATTGAATCCTTGTGCGGCAGGATTAGGGTTTGTAGTTGCTGCCTCCTCTCCGGTTTGGGAAGCGTTTTCAGTGGAAGAAGGCTGGCACGCCCACAGGGCGAATCCAATTAGGGTAAGTAAGGTAACGAGCCTTTTCATGTTCTTCAGTTTTGTCTATTCAAAACACGGGCGCAGCACTTCTGTTTAGCCAGGACGGGCACGAAATCAGAATTGGTGTTCGCCTGCCGCTTATTCCGTTCTTGCCCGAGCGCGGGGACAAAGGAAGAGAGCCGCTTTTCCACAAGGGAAAAGCGGCTCTATGATTGACGAGGGTTTGTTTAATGTGGGGGCGGCCGCACTGTCCATGCCAGAAACCAGCCTGATTCTGTACAGCTTTTAGCGAATGAGGATCGCCCGGCCTGGCCCTTCTGTCAGCCCTTGTCTATTTCCTGCCTCCGTCAAGGCGATCCTGTAAGGCCTTCAGCTCATCCCATTTTCCCTCATGGGCCAGTTTAGCCTGTTCGGGCCAGGTATCCGGGACGGCGAGGCGATAGCGTTCGCCGGCTTCGGTGAGGATCTCATTCAGGCGGTCCACCGATGAAGCCGCGAGTTCCGCCCAGGTATTGATGCCGGCGGCATTCATGAGCCCTTCGATCTTCGGGCCGATGCCTTCTATGATCTTGAGGTCATCCTGTTTGACCTTTCCAAGAGGTGTGGCAAAGACCATACCTCCAACCGCCCTGGACTTTGGCTTGTCTCCTTCCGGCTCCGTGGTTTTGGTTTCCTGGGCTTCCTGTTCCGCTTTCAGGCGGTCGTATTTGCCCTGGATCACAGACTTATCCGCCTCACAGATCCTGAGTTTCCTCTTCAGTTCCTCCATTTCCTTGGTAGTCTCTTCATGCTGGTACTTCAGGCTCATAAAGTCCTTTTCCATGGTGGTCAGGTTGGACTTAACACGGGCATTTTCCTCTTCCAGTTCCTTGAGGCGCTTGCGGTTGCTGAACAACAGGGCGCCGAGCAGGAAGCCAAGGAGAAAAGCCAACAGAGAGAGGATTAGCCACCATAGCCAACAGGGTTCCAGAGCGGCCAGCAATAAGGTGTTATCTGTATTCATGTCTTGGTCAGTTTTTTGTTTTGCAATGGATTATTGTTTTTTGATCAGGCGAACCTCCACCCGGCGGTTCTCGTGCCGGCCCTCTTCGGTGTCATTGGAAGCGACGGGCTGCCGTTCACCTTTGGAGACGGTTTCGATCTGATCGGCCGCAACCCCGTTGCGCACCAGAATGTTCTTAATGGCCCGGGAGCGCTCCATCCCGAGGCGGGCATTGGTGACATCTTCACCGACATTATCGGTGTGCCCGGTGAGGGTGATCCTCTCGCCCGTCTGTTTGACCCGTTCAGCCAGTTTTTCAAGATAGTCGTCCACTTTCGGGTCATACTCCTTTTCTGTCGAACCAAAGGGGAAGCGCATGATGATACGGTCATCGAGCTCCTCGACCGTTTGGGCCACTTTTTCTTCCGGCACGATCCAGTCGAAGGCGGAAGCTGCGAAGGGGTTGGTACGCACACCTTCCCTTTCATCCATCGTCCGGGCGCGAATCTGGACGCGGCCTTCATCCAGCGCATCCCCGAAAAGGGCGCGGATCTGTTCGGCACGAGCAAAGCCGAGGTTATCAAAACCATCCGGCTTAGGTTCTTCCTCAAAGTACATACCCGTGATCTCCAGAATGTTTTTATCCTTCATGCCGGCAAGCACTGCCTGGCGCAGGCTGTCGATGTTCTCATTGGTATAGGCTTTGGGATCCGACCACTTAAAATAGACCGGATACCGGGGAATAGCCGCCACAGCCGAGTCCGTCGACGGGCTTATCGCTTCAGTGCTGGCCTCGCCTTGCTCTCCGCAGGCGAAACAGAGCTCATTCCTGCACCCATTATAGGTAAGCAGAAAATAGAGCAACCACACCACAAAAGCGATCAATAGTCTTAAGGGTAGGGACATATTTCGTTTTGTTTTGGTGAATAATGGCTTTTCCAAAAAATGGCCGGGCATGAAAATTCGGAAGGCAGCCTGGCTTACCCTATAAAAATAAGGATTAAATCAGGAAATGGCGCAAACATTTTTCAATATTTACAGATGGCAAAAAAATAAACGGCAACATCTTTTTTATACGGATCAAACTTTAGCTCCGCTGATCCATTTATGTAAGTGTAAGATTAGTATATGAAAGCAGTAAATTGAATTCACTGCTTACTTTTATTATTTTTGCAGGAATTTTGAAGCGTATAAACCACAACCTATTATGTTCGATAGCTTAAGCGAAAGGCTGGAAGGAGCATTCAAGACGCTAAAGGGAGAGAGCACCCTCACCGACATCAACATCGCCCAGTCGGTCAAAGAGATCCGCCGGGCGCTGGTAGCGGCGGATGTCAACTACAAGATCGCCAAGGAGTTCACCGATAAGGTCAAAGATAAAGCCCTGGGCCAGGAAAACGTGCTCCGGTCGGTCAAGCCAGGCCAACTGATGATCAAGATCGTCAATGATGAACTGGTGGACCTG
The DNA here is from genome assembly GCA_020636405.1 of Lewinellaceae bacterium. Lineage (GTDB taxonomy): Bacteria > Bacteroidota > Bacteroidia > Chitinophagales > Saprospiraceae > JACJXW01. The sequence continues at coordinate 4,021,910 of JACJXW010000004.1, forward strand.
ATGGGAGGAACTGCAGCGGACATCAACCTGAAAGGAAAACCGGCAGTGATTCTCATCGCCGGCCTGCAGGGTTCGGGTAAAACGACCTTCTCCGGAAAGCTCGCCTACCACCTCAAGAACGAACGCAAAAAAAGCCCCCTCCTGGTGGCCTGCGACGTATACCGCCCTGCTGCCATCAACCAGCTCTCCGTTATCGGTGAGCAGGTCAAAGTCCCCGTTTATAAAGAGGTGGAAAATAAAAACCCGGTAGAGATCGCCTTGAAAGGCATCGCCCACGCCCAGGCTCACAACCACGACGTGGTGATCGTCGACACCGCCGGCCGCCTTTCCATAGACGAGGAGATGATGGCAGAGATCGCCAACATCAAAGCTGCGATCCAACCCAATGAGACCCTGTTCGTTGTGGATTCCATGACCGGGCAGGATGCGGTCAATACCGCTGAGGCCTTCAACGAACGCATAGACTACGATGGCGTAGTGCTGACAAAACTGGACGGAGATACGCGCGGTGGCGCCGCTTTGTCCATCAAATACCAGGTGGGCAAACCCATTAAGTTCGTGAGTATGGGGGAAAAGATGAATACCCTGGATGTATTCCACCCCGACCGCATGGCCAGCCGGATCCTCGGAATGGGCGACATTATCTCTTTCGTAGAAATGGCGGAACGGCAGTTCGACGAGGAACAGGCCAAAAAGCTCGAAAAAAAGATCAAGAAAAATAAATTTGACTTCAATGACTTCCTCGAGCAGATCAACCAGATCCGCAAAATGGGTGACATCAAGCACCTGATGAATATGATCCCGGGGATGAGCAAGATGACCAAGAACCTCGACATCGACAACAGCGCTTTCAATAAGGTGGAGGCCATCATTTTCTCTATGACACCGCAGGAACGGACAAACCCCGAACTCATGAACATGAGCCGCAAGCAACGCATTGCCGGAGGGTGCGGACATAGCATCCACGAGGTCAACGCCTTCCTCAAACAGTTTGACCAGATGCGTAAAATGATGCACAAAATGAGCAAGATGCCCGGTATGGGCATGGGTGGAAATACAGGCGCAGGCGGCACCGCTTCCCGCCGCAAAAGCCGGCGTCGCCGCTAAGAAGCCCTTTCAGAAATTTTAACGAATACCTCCACGCGGATGGCGCCCGTTTTCTGCGCCATCCGCGTTCTTTTTTTCCGATCTTTGAGGTCATATACGAGAAACCTAACCCGAACGTTTATCTTAAAAATTCAAGCGACTTGCTATGAGAAATTTTCTTGGTGTGCTCTGCCTCTTCCTGCCTGCCTTCCTCCTCGCTCAACCCTCCGCCCAACTGCTTCCGATCGACCCCAGCGTACGGATGGGCGCACTGCCCAACGGGATGCGCTACTACATCCAGCACAACCCCAAGCCGGAGAACCGTGCGGAACTCCGCCTTGCCGTCCATGCGGGTTCCCTCCAGGAGGACGAAAAGCAACTCGGCCTTGCCCATTTTGTAGAACACATGGCATTTAATGGCAGCCGGCATTTCGAAAAAAACGAATTGATCAACTATCTGGAAAAAACGGGCACCCGCTTCGGAGCCGACCTCAATGCCTATACCAGCTTCGAGGAGACCGTCTATATGCTACAGGCCCGAACCGACAGCCTGTCCCTTCTGGAAAAAGGACTGCTCATCATGGAAGACTGGGCCGGCGGGCTCAGCTTCGACGCTGAAGAGATCGACAAGGAACGGGGCGTAGTCGTCTCGGAGTGGCGAACCCGCCTCAGCCCCGACCAGCGCCTGCAGCAACAATACTTTCCGGTGCTATACAAGGGCTCCCGCTATGCCGAACGCATGCCCATCGGCCAACCCGAGATCATAGAAACCGCGGATCAGGCCACTATCCGCCGCTTCTATGACGACTGGTACCGCCCGGAGCTGATGGCTTTTATCGCCGTTGGTGATTTTGATGTTGATTGGATGGAACAAGAAGTCCTCCACCGGTTTTCCACTTTGCAAAACCCGGAAAAACCAATAGCCCGAAAAGACTATACTGTACCCGGCCATGCCGAAACCCTTTCCGTGATCGCCACCGACAAGGAAGCCGCTTTTACCCGGGTACAGGTCATCTGCAAGCACGAACACCAACCCGTAAAAACCTTAGCGGACTACCGCAGGGAACTGGCGCACAACCTATACAACAAAATGCTCAATGCCAGGATGGTGGAAGTGCAACTCCAGCCCAATCCGCCCTTCACGTTCGCCTATTCGGGTTATGGCAGTGATGTGGGAAACCTTGGCACCTATACCCTCTACGCTTTTGTGAGAGAGGGCGGCGCTATAGAAGGGATCAGCGCAGTACTTCGGGAAACACAACGGGCACTGCAACACGGATTTACGGAAACAGAACTGGAACGGCACAAAGCGGACTTGATGCAAAGCGTCGAGAACGACTACAGGGAGCGCGAAAAAATGCAATCCGGCAACCTCGCCAGCCGCTATGTTTACCACTTTCTCGATGACAATCCCATCCCCAGCCCAGAACAGCGGCTGAATCTGTACCGGGAACTGCTGCCGGAAATAACCCTTGGAGACATCAACCTCCTGCCCCGCCAATGGCTTACCGACAGCAATCGGGTCGTTATCGTCACCGGGCCGGACAATGAGGATGTCCCCTTACCTTCCGAAAAGGAAATGCTGGCGCTGCTCCAACACTTCGATACCCTGAAGCTGGCCCCCTATGTTGACCAGGTAAATGATGCTCCGCTTCTGGAAAAAAACCTTCAGCCCCAGCCCATCAGCAGCAGGGAACAACTCGACAGCCTGGGCATCACCGTGCTCGAACTCTCCAATGGCGTAAAAGCCTACCTGAAACCCACGGACTTCCAGAGCGATGAGATCCTGATGTCGGCCTTCAGCCCGGGAGGACATTCGGTTTATGGCATGGAAACCTACTACAGCGCTTCCAATGCAGCAACGATCATTGACCAGAGCGGACTGGGGCCGTTTTCCATGCCCGAACTACAGAAAAAAATGGCTGGCAAGAGGGCCAGTGCCGGCCCATACATCAACGAGCTGTTCGAGGGGTTGAGCGGCAACAGCGACACGGAAAGCCTGGAAACCATGTTGCAACTGGCCTACCTCTATTTCACCGCGCCACGCCGTGATTCAGCCGCATTCCTGTCCTACCTGTCCCGGCAGGCCTCCATCTTTGAGAATATGATGGCCAACCCCTATTATTACTATGCGGACATCAAAAACCAGGTCAAATACCAGGGGCACCCCCGACGGCAGATCACCAGCCTGGCGGACCTTCAGAAAATTAAACTCGACGAGGTAATGCGCACTTACCGCGACCGCTTCGCCGATGCCGGTGATTTCACCTTTGTCTTTGTCGGGAATTTCACCCCGGAGGCGCTCGAGCCCCTGCTGGCCACTTATCTGGGCAACCTGCCCGCCACAGGCCGCGAGGAATCCTGGAAAGATGTCGGAGCCAACCTGGCCGAAGGGCATATCGATACAGCCATCATCCGCGGACAGGCGCCAAAGGCACTGGTAGAGATGAACTACCACGGCCCGTTTGAATACGAAAGCCAGGAACGTCACCATTTCTATTCCATGGTATCCGCCCTTCGCATTCGCCTTCGGGAAGCTATGCGAGAAGATAAAGGAGGCGTATACGGTGTCAACGTCAATGGAATCGCTCTCCCGTACCCTACACCTCAGTATCGCATCACACTCTCCTTCAATACGGATCCTGACAGGGCGGAGGAACTAATTGCCACCGCCAAAGAAACCATTGCCGTTTTGCAAAATCAGGGCATTGATGAAGAGATCCTGCAAAAAGTAAAGGAAACCCAGCGCCAGGGCCGCATCAAGGGGCTCAAGGAGAACAGCTACTGGCTGGGGCAGATCAGCACCCGCCTGCAGTATGGCATCGGGCTGGAGGGAATACTGCTGGAACGGTATGAACCTTACATCGAAAAACTGGATGCCGAGGACATCCAAAAAGCAGCTCAACACTATTTTCAAGAAGATCATTTCATCCAGGTAGTCTTGATGCCGGAGGGTGGACAGGAGTGAAGCGCGAAGGTTTAGGCCTTACTGCCGCCTGATCTCCACGATCTCCACCCGCCGTTCCCGGGCCGCATCCGGATGGTAGATGGAATTGCGCAGGTCATCCAAAGCGTCGCTGACGGTACTGGCCGCCTCGGCTTCCCCGAAAGGGCGCTCACTGATCACCAGCTGGCCACTTTCCAGGTAGGGCTGGAAAATACCTTCTTCATAGGTTTGGAAATGGTTGCGGACGCTGCTGATGCGGCGACGGCTTAGAGCCAGGTTGTAGTCGCTTTTTGCCCGGGGGCTGGTATACCCCTTTAGAAAGATCTCCACCCGGTCACCGGAATTAAGGCGCTGCAGGAGGATCTCCGAGAAGCGCAGCAGAAAGTCATAACCTTTTTGCGCTTCTTCTTCAAAAAACTCATCTACGGCATAGTTGGCCTCATCGCGGCGTTCTCCTTCCAGCGGTTCGGCGAAAGCTTCCCGGTAATCCGGACGGCGGGACAAATAGGTTTCAAAGGTTTCGCCGTACGTTTTTTTCGTGGTGGTGCGGCGGGTCCGGCGGTCTGGTTCGTCATTGTCGAAATAAAGGGCCAGGGGGAGAAAATCCTCCAGCCGGGTAGGGATGCCAGGCTCGAGGGGCGGCTGCTTCGGCTCGAGGGGCGTAAGCCCCACTACAGGAACGGTATCCCGTACCGGAGGCTCCTCCGGGATAGGTTCAAAACGGTAAATATCATTACAACAAGCTTTATTCGCCTCATCCAGGTAGAAAGAACCCGGACGGTTAGAGGACAAGTAGCCAGAAGTGCCATTTTCATCCAGAACGTAATAAATATCATTGTAGCTGGAATTGGCCGGAGCTCCCAGGTTTTGAGGAGCTGCCCAGGCCTGCCCGCGATAGGACTTATACACATCGAACCCGCCCAGCGCCGGATAACCATCGGAGCTGAAGTACAAGGTTTGAGAGGGGGTGTGAAAAAAAGGCGTAATGTCGTCAAATTCGGTATTGATCTCTTCCAGCAGGCTGGGGCGGCTAAAAGCATTTTCCTCCTTTTCCACCCGGGCCCACCAGAGATCGAGCCCTCCGGGGCCGCCCGGCCGGCTGGAAACAAAAAGCAGGACTTCGGCCTGAAGGACGGAGTCGTAGCCGATGCTGGGCTGGGTAGAGGTATAGTTTGGATCGTTTATGCTTTCCGGCAATTTGACTGCACGGGTGCTCCACCTTCCCCTCTTGTCTTTATTGCGGTAGAAAATGGCACATCGGATCTCGGTGGCGTTAATGTAATCACAGCGGGTGAAGTAAAAACGGCTGCCATCCAGGCTAAAGGCCGTATGTGCGGTATGCAGGTTATCCTCATTAAACCCTCTGCCTAGCGGGCGGCCGCGGCTCCCTCCCCTCTGGTACAGCATTTTGGTAACCAATCGTTTCGGTTTGTAGTCATCCTCCTGCTTTTCATAGCGAAAAGAGGAATAGAGCAGGCTATCTCCAAGTGGATAGGGCGCGAATTCCGAATAATCGGTATTCACTTTTCTGCCCAGGTTCTCTATTTTAATGCGTTCAGGTTGCTTTTCCTGTTCCTTTGCCCAATCGCAGGTGATGATCTCCTTTCGGGCCAGAGTGGCATAGGGCTCCACCACCTCCGCCCCGGCCAGATAGGATTGGAAGTAAGCGCTGGCCTCATCGTACTTCCCCTGGCTTTTCTTGACCTGCCCCAACCGGTAATTTGCGATAGGGAAACGGCTTCCTTCCTTACTTTCCACCACTTTGCTGAAATACTGTTCAGCCAACTCGAAAGCATAGAAACGGCGGGCAATCTCTGCGTATTGGAACTGAATGTCCACATTGCCGGGCTGAAACTCCAGGGCGGCGGCATAATGTTGCAGGGCCGCATTATAGTCTTTCTTTTCCAGCGCTTCTTCGGCTGCTTTCACATAGGCTTTGAAAGACTGGCCCTGGACCAGGGCCGGAGCGGCAGCAAGTATCCAGCAAATTGAAAAAAGAAGAGGTAATCTGGCCATAATATTTGTAATAAGTTCGACCATCCCGGTAATCCCCACCTGCATTGGCATGCCTGGGTTGTAAGGTCAAAAAATAGGGCATGCTTTGAATTCTGCGGGTGGTTTGACGTGACTGATGACGTACTGTACGGACAACTCCGGCCCTCCGTTGCGGTTTGTAGCTGCTGTAAAGGGTGAGGTATTGACATCATAGCTCAAGCCCAGGCGCCAGTTTTTATAGTACACGTCCAGATATCCTACCACCGCATCGCTGAGGCGGTACCCAATGCCCAGCTGCAGGGCAAGTTCTCTGCCTTTCTCCTGGCTGAGGTGAAACCTTCCGCCCGCCATTCCAATAATCTCCTGATAAGTACCCTGTCGTTGCCCCAGTAGGTTGAAGGCCAGGTCCCAGCGTTCTGTTAATTCCAGGAAACCCAAAGTATGTAAGTTGAAAAGTACGGGCAGGCCCACGCTCCCATCGTTGAAAAAAGAAAGCGTCGGCTGGTTCAGGTGAACGGCTCCCAAACCTGCCCAGGCGCGACTTCGGGTACCTTCCGGCTGGTAGAACCAATTGATGCCGGCGCCCAGGCTGAAGAAGCCCGAAGCAGTTGAACTGAAGGATTCGGCCGTTGGCGTCCCGGGGTCAAAAACGTTATCCGAGAACTGGTCCGCAAAATTGAATTGGCCCGGCTCCAGCGCGCGCTGCCCGAACCGCAGTTGCAGCCCGGCGCTGAGTATGTGTTCATCGGCGGCGCGCCAATTGAAAGCGCCATGCAGTGCCAGTTGCAGCCAACTCAATGCCGCATCGCCTGCCTGGTCGTAAGCGAACGCCCCTCCCAGCCCCAGCCAGTTGTCGCCCAGCCAGGGTTGGAACACCTTCTGGCTGTAAGCACCGAAGAAGGTTTCGTATGGAACCGGAACGCTGAACCATTGGTTGCGATAAGTGGCGCCGAACCGCTGATCTTCGTCAAAAGCGCCAACCAGAGCAGGGTTGAGCGATAACGGCGCATGATGAAACTGGGAGAAATGCACATCCTGCGCTGACAAGGCCAACCGACAAAAACACAAAAGGAAAAGGGTTTTCTTAATCATCAAAAAAAAGTTCGGCGTTTGGATCAGATGGTGCGTTTTGGAGGCCTGGCAAAGGCCGAAAACAAGCCATTCCTTTCAAACTCAAATGGAGATTTTTTTTGATCAATACCAGGCCGTTGAATTCTGGCCAATACTGTTAAATTTGTTTTGATCCAAGATAGGGGAAAGTTACCAACTTTCGAAACGAATAATTTTCCAGCGATGGATTTTGACCGCAATACTGCATTTAAGGACTATGAGTAAAAATAACAAGCCCATTTTAAAGGTGGGAATCACCGGTGGTATAGGAAGTGGAAAAACTACTGTTTGCCGGGTTTTTGAAACGCTCGGCATTCCAGTGTACTATGCAGACAGCCAGGCCCGGCAGCTCATGGTCAGCGATCCCCGGCTGGTCGCTGGCGTCAAAGCGCTCTTCGGCGCCAGGGCCTACCTTAAAGATGGTACGCTAAACCGCCCCTTTATTGCCAAACAGGTTTTCAATAACAAGGAAAAATTACAGCAACTCAACAGCCTCGTCCACCCGGCAGTTGCGGAAGATGGCGTCCGTTGGCACTGCGCCCAGGAAAATGTCCCTTACACCTTAAAAGAAGCTGCACTGCTATTCGAAAGCGGCAATTATAAACAACTGGACAAGGTGATCACAGTCTTTGCCCCCGAGGAGTTGCGCATCCGCCGCGTCATGGAACGCGACCAGATCAGCGCGGGGGAAGTGCGCGCCCGCATGGACAAACAAATGGCCGAAGAGGAAAAGATCAAACGTTCCGATTTCGTTATTTACAACGATGAAGAGCACTCGCTGATCCAACAAGTACTGGACATCCACCGTACCCTACTGGCTTTAATAGCATCATCATGAATACATTACCCGGACGCGAAACACTGATCACGGAGATAAAGAATTTCGACCAGTTTAGCCGGAATGGGGCTTCGCTGAAAAACTGTACGCTCCAGGCCCTGGATTTCACTCAGAGAAAGGTGGACTGGGGCCGGTTCGAGATCGAAAATACGACCTTCCTGGGTTGTGGCCTTGGCCTGGAAGAAGAGATCTTCCTGAGGCGGCGGGGCGCTTACATCTACAACGCCCCCTCTACCCTGCCCTACAATCCTTTCCGTTGCGCCCTCTATTCCTGGCAGGAACTGATGGAAGGGTTCGATGAGGACGAGGACAGCAGTAAGGACCTGCAGATCTACCGGCATTTTTCTGCCAACAAATTCAATCCCAATATTAACGAAGCCCTTTGGCAGCGCATCCACGACCACTCCATCGATGATGCTTTGCGCAACTTGTTGCAATTTGACCACGACGGCATGACCCGGCGCCCTTGTGTGGGCTTCATGGGCGGCCACAGCACCCGGCGCGACGATCCCTTTTTCAGGAAAACGGCCCTGGCTGCCAAATTACTCGCAGAGAACGGCTATTTCATCGTCTCTGGCGGCGGCCCCGGCATTATGGAGGCCACCAACCTGGGAGCTTATTTCCGTGGGAAGGAAGAAGCAGCCCTGCTCGACGCCATCACGATGCTCACAAAAGCGCCCCATTACAAAGATAAAGGCTACCATCAGCAGTCCCTGGAAGTCTTACAAAAGTACCCCGGTGGCGCCGAGACCCTCGCTATTCCCACCTGGTTTTACGGCCACGAGCCCAGCAATCTTTTCGCCTCGCATATCGCAAAATATTTTTCGAACAGCATCCGCGAAGATATGCTGCTGGCCATCAGCTTATACGGTATCGTCTGTGCCCCCGGAAGCGCCGGCACTACGCAGGAGATCTTCATGGACGCCACGCAGAACCACTACGGCACCTTTAACTACTACAGCCCCATGGTCTTCCTCGGCCGCCGGCGATATGAGATAGAAACGCTCATCTTCCCCCTGCTGAAACAGTTGGCCTGGGGCAAAAAATACTACGACATGCTTTTCATAACGGATGAGCCGGAGGAGGTGCTGGGGTTTTTGAAGGGGCATCCGCCGGTCAAGGTGTAGACTGGGGAATTGGTGGATTCGTGATTCGTGATTCGTGGATTCGTGATTCGTGGATTCGTGATTCGTGGATTCGTGGATTCGTGGATTCGTGTATTGGTCAACCAGTTCCGGACACCGGGCAAATGCCCATACCAGAGTATTGAGAAAAGAATGCACCAATACAATTCCTATTCCCCTTCCGCCCTATCCAGCCCGGCCTTATAGGTTTCCAGGCAGCGTTCCCGGGCCATTTTATGGTCGACTATGGGCTTGGGATAGGCGGAAGTACCGTACTCCGGCACCCATTCTTTGACGTATTTCAGGTCTTTATCGAATTTTTCCTGTTGAGAGTAGGGATTAAAAATGCGGAAGTAGGGTGCAGCGTCGGTCCCGCTTCCGGATGCCCACTGCCAGCCGCCGTTGTTGCTGGCCAGGTCGTAGTCCAGCAGTTTTTTCGCGAAGTAGGCCTCGCCCCAGCGCCAGTCGATGAGCAGGTGCTTGGTGAGAAAGCTGGCGGTGATCATGCGTACGCGGTTGTGCATGTAGCCGGTTTGGTTGAGCTGCCGCATGCCGGCGTCGACGATGGGGTACCCCGTCTTGCCTTCACACCACTTTTTGAATTCCTCCTCATTATTGCGCCATTGGATATAATCATATTTCTCGCGGAAAGAACGTTCCACAACATGAGGGAAGTGGGCCAGGATCATGGCGTAGAAGTCCCGCCAGATGAGCTCATTGAGAAAGGTTTCGTTCAATTGCCTGGCCCTCCAGGCTTTTTCGCGGATGCTGATGGTGCCGAAGCGGAAGTGGATGCCCAGCCGGGAGGTACCATCAATGCCGGGAATATTCCGCGTTTTGTCATAGTTGCGGATCAATCCTCGGCTGACGGTTTTAGAGGGGATATCAATATCGGTATTTTCGAAGCCCATCTCCCCCAGCGCGGGGACAGGTTGTTCCTGCAGGGGAAGAAAGTTACCAAAATAGTCTTCGGTGGGATAGGGTTTCAGAAAATAGGAAATACTCCCGGCCTCGCCTGCTTCGCCCGGCCATTTTTCCATTCTGCTCTCCAGTTTTTCCTTCCACTTTCGGCTATAGGGCGTGAAAACCGTGTAGGGATCGCCGTCACTTTTCAGGACCTCACCCTTTTCAAAGACCACGTGGTCTTTGAACACATGCATGGGGACGCCCATCTCCTCCAGAAGTTTGGAGACCTCATCGTCCCTTTTAATAGCATAAGGCTCATAGTCCCGGTTGGTGTAAACGGCTCCAATATCGTATGTTTCGAGCAGCGCTTTCCAAACTTCAATGGGGGAGCCGTATTGCACTACCATACTACTGTCCAGGCTTTTTAGCTCGCCCTGCATTTCCTGAATGGTGTCATGGATAAACTCGACCCGGGCATCTTTTTTATCCTCGAGTTCGTCCAGTATCTCCCGGTCAAAAATAAACAGCGGCAAGACCGGGTATTCTCCTTTCAAAGCGTGATACAAACCGGCATTGTCCTGCAGGCGCAGGTCCCTTCTGAACCAGAAAATGCTGACTTTCGGCATAAGAATTTTCCTTTTTCGCAAGGGAAACAGAGGAAGGAAGTTATTGTTTATTTCAACTGCAGCCCCAGGCTACTAACTTTTTTACCAGGAAAAACCCAATTCAGGGCAAAGTCTTTTAAATTTGGACACTTTTAGGAACAAAACAGGCAACCTGTTTTTTTGGAGTTTTCTTCAACAACATCAACCATGAAATACGCATACTTTTTTGCACTCCTTTCTGTGCTCACGCTCATGGGCTGCCAGTCCGAACAGGAAAAGGCCCAGTCTCAGATCACTGAACTTGAGAAACAACTCGAGGACGACCCGAAAACGGAAAAGGCGCAGGAGGTACTGGAGGCCTACCAGGATTACATAAACCGGTTCCCGGAGGACCGCAACGCCACTCCGCGCTACCTGTACCGGGCAGCTGCATTGCAGTACCGAATGAATCGTTTCTCGAGCGCGGTATCGTTCCTTACGCAGTCCATCAAAGATTTTTACGAGTCCTCCAATACCCCTAAGTCGGCCATTTTCCTGGGGGACCTCTACCAGGAAAAGCTGGGCAACGAAGAGAATGCCACTACCATTTATCAGGCACTTATTCGGGCCTTCCCGGATTCGGAGGAAGCGAAAGCAGCCCACGACAAACTGCCGGAGGGGCTGGCCTCCCTTGAAAGCCGCATCGAAGAAATGGGCAGCCAGATGTTCGACGACTCTACCGGGCGCATTGAATATAGAGCTGCCAATAACTTCATCACCTCCGCCGAACTATACGCCTTGATCCTGCCCAAATCTGAAGGAGCACCGGACATGCTGTACAAAGGCGCGGAAATCGCCCGGACGATCCGTTCTTTCGACAAGGCACTCGGCTTATATGCCCAGATCAACGAACTCTACCCTGAGAGCACAAGAGCCCCGCAGGCACTGTTCATGCGGGCATTTACCCTGGATTCGGACCTCAAAAGGCTCGATGAGGCCAAGACCCTGTACGAACAGTTCGTCGCCGACTATCCAGACGACGACTTCGTCGATGATGCTCATATCTTGTTGGAAAACCTTGGCAAGGATGATGAGGAGATCATTCGTTCATTCACAGAAAAGAATGATGCAGAAGCGGAGGAAGTACAATAAGGAAAATCCGTTCCAACAAGCTCAGAAGGCTTTTATAGCTTGATATCTATTGCTTTTCGGTCGAAAGGGTTGAGCGCTACGCCGACTACCTGAGCTTCCGCCTCTACCCGATATTCCGACCTGACACCACGAAGGGCTTTGGCGGCCTGCGCCAGCCCTCCGAACAGGGGATTCTTTTTGCCAAACTCCTCCACATTGGATCGGACGATACTGAACGGCAGGCGGAAGGGTACTTCAATGACTTCTTCAACAGGGATCTCGATGGCCTGGCTGATCTCCGCAACACCCAATTCGTATTCGTCGATAAGCTTGTCTGCACCGCGCCCACGGGAATACTTCTCGATGAGCACGATCTTAATCCCAATAACCGTTTGCGGGTTAAGCGACTGGAAACGAATGGTTCCATTGACCTCCCTCAATCCGGCGTTTACCTCTTCGGGAAGTACCAGTTCCAGCTTTACGCCTTCAATGCCCAACCATTTCTTCACTTTCCCTAACATAGTGCATTTTTTTGTTGAGTTTAATCCTTGGTGCGCTGACCTCTTCTGCTTTCACACCATCCGCTTGTGCCAGCTTTGGCGCAGAGGCCTAAGCCATTTTTGGTCCAGAGCCTCCTTGGTATTCACCAGGGTATCGAACACCAGAGTATCATCGTTGATGCTTCCTTCCTGATAGAGGCGGGAGAATTCTTCCCGGCCTACGGTAAACACTTCTTCTCCGTCCTTATAGGAAAAGGCCATCCGGTCAAACAGGTTAACCCCGTACTCTGCCTGCAGCTGCTTGAGGAAGTACACGGACTTATCGATGGAGCAGCCGCTGGCGTCCGCCTGGCTTTCGTCGACCATCAGGACGATGAAGCGGTTGTGCAGCACGTCGGCATGGGCACGCAACTGCCGGTTGTGACTGACCCAACTCTGAGCAAAAGCCTGCACTTTAGACCGTATCCCGGGAAGGTCTTCATCCCGGAACGGTTGGTTGGACTGATAGATCCAGACGCGGGTGTTATCAGGCAACGTATCGTATATAGACATGGTTATCGGTTGTATTTCTGGTATTATTTGTTCCTAGAATTAAATAACACTTTTGTTAAGCGGTAGTTTTAGGCGTAAAAGAATGGCCAGATGTTCATTGAGGCCCTGGACGGAAGAACCTGCAAACAAACAACGCCCCTAAGCACCTTACTTCATTTCCATGTTATTCACGATCAGCTCGGCCAGGTCGTAGACCATCACATCGTCCTGTTTGTCTTTCGCCTTGACGCCATCCCCCATCATGGTGAGGCAGAAGGGGCAATTGGAGGCAATGATGCTGGCGCCGGTTTCCAGGGCTTCCTCAGCCCGTTCTACGTTGATACGCTTATCGCCAGGCTCATCTTCCTTCCACATCTGGGCGCCACCGGCGCCGCAACACAGGCCGTTGGTACGGCAGCGCTTCATTTCCACCAGATCACCATCCAACGCCTCCAGTACCTTTCGGGGCGCTTCGTATACGCCGTTGACCCGCCCCAAGTAACAGGAATCGTGATAGGTGATGCGCTTGCCCCTGAACTCGCCGCCCTCCTTCATTTTGATGCGCCCTGCGTCGATCAGCTGTTGCAGTAACTGGGTGTGATGGATTACCTCGTAATTGCCTCCCAGAGCGGGATATTCGTTCTTCAGCGTATTGAAACAGTGCGGGCAGGCTGTGACGATCTTTTTGACGTTGTACATTTTGAGCGTCTCGATGTTCTGCAGGGCCAGCATCTGAAAGACGAACTCGTTACCGGCACGCCGGGCAGGATCACCGGTGCACTGCTCTTCATTGCCAAGAATGGCGAAGTCTACCCCAACGGCATTGAGGATCTTGCAAAAAGCGACCGTTACTTTCTGAGCGCGGTTATCGTAGCTTCCGGCACAGCCTACCCAGAAGAGGATCTCAGGCTCTTTACCTTCAGCGGCCAGTTCGGCCATATTGGGGATATTGAGATTAGCCATTTATTATTTCTTTTCGTTTTTGCTCGAATTGATCCATTTGACAACAATTTGCCCTCCTACCCTTTCATCGCGTCCTGCGCCCACTTATCCCGGTCATCGGGGATTGCCCAGGCGGAGCCGCTGTTTTCCATGCTGGTGAACATAGGCACCCATTCCTGCGGCCCCTGGGAGAGGGTCAGGATCTCATAACGGCGCATTTTGAGAATAGGCTCCAACGGGTTGATCAACACCGGGCAGGCTTCCACGCAGGCATTGCAGGTGGTACAGGCGTGGATCTCTTCCGGCGTGATGTAATCGAATAGCGATTTGCCATCGTCGTAGTTGTCCTTGGCCAGCGGCTGGGATTTATCTTTGGCGTACTGTTCGTCGCCACTGTCGATATTGCGCCCAACTTCTTCGGCCCGGTCACGGATATCCATCAGGACCTTGCGGGGCGATAATTTCTTACCGGTGAGATTGGCCGGGCATACGGAAGTACAACGGCCGCACTCCGTACAGCTGTATGCGTCCATGATATTTTTCCAACTTAGCGAAAACACGTCATTGGAGCCGAATTCCGGCAGCTCGGCGTCCATATCCATGGCATCTTCCGCCCCGCCCTCCGACAGCCCCATCATGCTCTTCACCTCGTTCATCACCTCCGGCATATTGTCCATTTCCCCCCTCGGCCTGAGCCGGGCAAAGTAGGTGTTGGGGAAGGCCAGGAAGATGTGCAGGTGTTTGGAATAAGGCAGGTAATTGAGGAAGACAAAAACCATGAACAGGTGTATCCACCACCCGAAGCGTTCCACCACATGGAGCGCCCCTTCGCTCAGGCCGCCGAAAAGAGCCGGGCCCAACCAGGTGCTGACCGCCAACTGTCCGGTTTCCGGATAATGCTGAGGGTCGATATCCTGAAGCAGGACATCAGCGCCGTTCATGCTGAAAATTCCAATGAGCAGGATGATCTCGAAGATGAGGATGAGGTTACCATCCAGTTGAGGCCACCCTTTCATCTCCGGCTTCCAAAAGCGCGGCGTTTTCAATACGTTCCTGCGCGCAAGGAAGATGATCGTCGCCACGAAGGCCAAAATGGAAAGTATCTCAATAAAACTAATGACGAAAGTGTAAAAACCGCCCAGCTTATCCGCAAAGAAGCGATGGCGCCCGGATATCCCATCGATGAAGATCTCGATCAGTTCTACCTGTGTGAGCAGGAAGGCGACATAGATGAAGAGGTGAAAAACGGCGGGTATCCATCGAGTGAACATCTTTTGCTGGCCAAAGGAGACCAGCAAAACATTTCGCCAGCGCTGGCCCGTATCCCCACTGACCCGCTCGTCCTGCCCCAGTAGAATATTTCTGCGGACCCGGGAAAAGGCGCGCCAGGCAAGGGCAAAAGCGGTAATGGTAACCAGGATGAAAGCGATCTGTTGTATCATGAATGCGACGATTGAGTTCTTAGTAGTGAACTTATTTCCCAAGGGGCGTTTAGCGAATTTTCGCTAAAATAAAAGCTATCCTTGAAGTAAAAAAGCAATTTGGGGAATTTCTAATACCGCTAAAATAGAATCATTTCTTACAAGTGAGCATGTTTTGTTAGCCAAATACTTAATTTTAGCCTGGAAAAAAGAGGCCTGATGAAAATACTTGACCAAGAACAGATTCAACAAAAGATCAAACGCCTGGCAATAGAGATCCTGGAGCACAATTTCGAGGAAAAGGAGCTTATCCTCGTAGGCATCAACCGGACCGGGCTGGGTTTTGCCAAGATGCTGCTTGAACAATTGGCCCAAATCACGGATATCCCCATTACGCTTACCCGTGTCCGGTTAAACCCTGCCGCACCGCTCAGCCAGGAAGTGGAGATCGACCTCCCTGCAAGCCAACTGGAGGGCAAGGCCATCATCGTCATCGATGATGTTGCCAATACCGGCAGGACCATATTCTACGCCATGAAACCCCTGCTCAGCATCCTGCCCAAAAAAGTGGAAGTAGCCGTTCTGGTGGACCGCACTCACAAATCCTTCCCGGTCAAGGTAGATTATTTTGGGTTGTCCCTGGCCACCACCCTGATGAATGATATAGATGTACAGATCCTGGATGTTGAAGAGCAGGCAGTTTTCTTGAATTAGCTTCCACCAATCCCGATTCCCGAATCCCGATTCCCGATTCCCGAATCCCGATTCACGATTCCCGAATCACGATTCCCGAATCAACCCCTTTAACACCCCCATCTGCTCCATCGCCGCCTTATAGCCGATATCAAACAAGGGCTCGTAGCGGTTGAGCTGAAAGATATTAAACCCATGGACGTCTTTGGGTTCGATCAGCAGGTCGCAAAGTTCCACATTGGGGCGAGTATTGGCGAGTACGGAAAGGTCGAAACACCGCTGGGCAATACCAATTACATTCTGAACGGCCTTGCTGGGTACAGCCACATGGGGCATCACATTCACTCCTATGGTAAGGTCACAAAGTGGTTTGATCGGCCCCACGGGCATGTTGTCCAGCAAGCCGCCATCGACATAGAGCTGGCCATCGATCTCGACCGGCTGAAAAATGAGCGGTATGGAGGAGGACGCTGTCACTATATCAAAAAGCGGGCCGCTACTGCGCATTTCGCACTCTCCGGTATTGAGGTTGGAGATGGCGACGAAAAGCTTCTTTTCCAACGCTTCGAAGCTGTTTTCCGGAATGCTCTCCGCCAGCTTATCGCGCAGATAGGTTAGCTTCGTCAGGCCGGAATAGGGAATAGATACCTTGAACAGTTTGAAAAAGCTGGCCTTTCGAACAAACTCCATGATCTCATCCGGCCGTTTCCCTGCGGCGTACAGGGCCCCAACAATCGAGCCCGCACTGGCCCCGGAGATCACTTCCGGAAAAATCCCTTCCTCTTCCAAAGCCTGTAACACGCCGATATGAGCAATGCCTCTGGCTCCCCCGCCGGAGAGCGCCAACCCAATGCGTTTTTTGGTAGTCATTCTGTGATCCTTGGTTGATCGTATGGCTAAATTGTTCCATTGTTTTTCGTCAAAACATTTTGAAACAATTTAGCCATAACAAGAACTACTGCTTCACCAGTTCCTGAGCCCAAACCCTGTCGCCCTTAATGAAAGTAAGGACATACGGCCCGGCGTTGAGCCCCGACACATCCAGGGTGGCCGACACATCGGGTTTTCTCCATTCCTGGATCAGTTGGCCGGTAAGCGAATAGAGGCGAATGACATCCAGCGGATCTGTACTGAGCACATGCAACTGCCGCCGAACCGGATTGGGGAAAAAGGCGATATCCTTGCCTAGAGCTGGGTCGAGCACATCGCTGTAGGGGTCAATGTCTTCCATATACCGGGGCAGCAACTGATAGCCACCATCGTAAGGCTGGCTGCTGTCGAACTGGCCGCCGATGCCCGTAACGCTAAAGGTACCGCCAGGCGCCGGCAGGTTGAACAGGTCTACATCGTTGTCGATCCGGACCGTATAAGTATTGGTTCCGTCCGTCACTTCTGCATTGAAGCCGGATCCGCTGGGGCTCCAGGCGCCCGGGTCGGCCAAAGTTACATTCTCAATCCGCACCAGTTGAGATTCCGTTTCTTCTCCCAGAGCAGTCACTACAGTTGGGTTAACCAATCCGTTACCACTGCTGATCAGTTCCAGCCGGGAAGGCAGGATCTGGATCAGGCCGTTGAACTGGTCGATCTCACCCTGAATGGAGACTTCATCTCCTTCCTGGACGGCATAACCAAAGGTTTCACTGCCACTGAAAACGCCGATTCCGTCGTTATTGCTATCGATAATGGTGAACTGCAGTCCGGCGGGGCGCAGGTTGACGCCATAAACGATGCCCTGCAACTGGCAACTGACATTGAGGGAGTCAGCCACACCATCCGCATTCACCGCAGTCACCGTGCCGATGGAATACTCCGGATAAAATACCGGGCAGTCTATAGTAAGGGATACTTCTGCTGTACTGCATGTACCGCCCACGCACACTTCATAAGTAAAAGCATCCGTACCGCAAAAATCATCGCCAGGAGTATAGGTAATGGTATTATCTAAATTGACCCCGGCTGTACCATTGTCAGGATCTACTGTGATGGTAAGGCTTTCTACAGCCCCCGGCAGGAAGTCATTGCCAAGTACATCAATAGTTACAGAAGTATTGACGTCAGTAGAAGCCACATCATTGTTAGCGGTAAGCATACCTCCGCCCATGGGGTCATAGGTGCGTGCCGGAAATGGAATGGGCGCCGTACTATTGGTCATCGTCCCATCAAAGACATCGATGCCGCTGTAGATCCAATTCGCTGGTACAAAGGTGCTTCCATCCGGCCCGGTGCCGTCTACCCGGTAGACCCAGCCGTCCAGGTAATTCCAGGGTAGGTCACCGCCCGAATGCTCGATCTCACCGAACACATCCACCACCACACTGTTGCGGAACAACTCGATCGCATCGTCTCCATTGACGGAAACGGAAGAGTTGCTGGCGTCATCCACAAAGTCGGCGTCGAAGCCAAAAAAAGCACTGAACTCTACGCCGGCGTTGGTTATATAGAGGTAAGAGCCGGCAGAGGCAGATACTGCCGGGAAAGTATACTCCACCCCGTCGGTACCACCGCCGTTGTTGGCCGAACCGATACCATATTCACTGAGGTCGGCAATATCGTTCAGGACGTATAGCTCGACCCCTTTAGGCGTACCGCCAGATAAGGGCCCGTCAAAAACGCCGGTCAGCAGAAGGTCCGTTTCCTGGACGGTAGCCGGTTCTACGGTGATGGTACCGGCCATCCCCAGGCTAAAATGGGGATCGCAGCGGTAGTCATAGGTGCCGGGCTGGGTAAAGGTGAAAGAATACGACCAGGGAGCGTTGGCGGCCGCTCCGCTCCCAAAACTTTCGGGATTGCCGGGATAAGTCGCGGTAGTGCCATTGACGTTATGAACACCGCCGGTATTATTCCAGGTGACCATATCCCCTGCCGTAATGACCAGATTCTGAGGGCTGAAAAAGTTGCTCTGTACCGTTACCTGGTGCTCTTGCTGTGCTATAGCGCTGGAAAGAGAGGTGAACAGGACGATAGAAGTAAGATAGGTAAATAGCCTCATATTGGATATTTTGGTTTATGAAATGTATAGAAGTACAATCTAATGAATCTTTGACAAATCCTCCAGGCTGAGCGTCCAGTAACAGAAGGATAAAGCAAAAATAGGGGAATGAAAAGAAAAGCCTCTGTGCTTTTGATGAATTTTCTGTTAAAGGCGCCGAACGCTGAAAAAAATTAAGAATACGGAGCGCCAATGTTCGCTATCATTTGAGTTAATTTGGAGTCAAATAGAACCCACTATGCGATCTAAAATAAAACTTCGGGAGGTGACGTCCCAGGAAGCAGCAACATTAAGAAGCCTGGCCAGAAGCAAAAAATCGCCGGCGGAAGTGGTCAGGCGGGCAAAACTACTGGTTTTTCTCATAGAGAATCCCGAATTCACGCCGGCACAGGCTGGTTATACCGTTGGGTTTACCTCATTTGAAGCAGGCAGGCGCTGGGTAGAACGCTTTAACCAGTATGGGCTAGAAGGGTTACAGGACCGGGCAAGGAGCGGCAGGCCGCCCACCCATTCAGCGGAGGTCAAAAACACGCTCCTTGCTTTAGCTACTGTCATGCCCGGCACCATGGGGTTTCCCTATCAATCCTGGACCCTGGAACGGCTTCAGCAGGCTTTTATCCAGCACAATGGCATTTATCTGTCAAAGGGTACCATCTGGAAGTGGATCGAGGGAAAGGGGCTGAAATGGAGAGAGCAGCACAAGTGGGTGAAACTGGGGCCTCTGCAACAAGAGAATACAGAAACAGATTTTCCCCGAGTATAGGAACACCTTTTTTTCCTCAAATCCAGCTTTTTTTTAAAGAACTACCGATTTCATTTTTCCTAACTGCACTAAACTTTACCCTACCCCCTCTCTGCGCCTTCGCTTCCTTTTCCAATAACAACCACCTGGGCACACTACTTTAAAAGTGAAATATAACAGTTCATTTACTGACGGGCCGATCCGTATTCCCACATCTGCCAGTAGAAGACCTAACTTTATCCCATTTAGGAAAAAACGGAAAGAAACACAATAAATCAATCCATAATACACTGAATTACAAAGCCTTAACGCAAGTCGAAAAAACGTAAAATTAATACTCGCTTAACGTGATCCTGATTAATTTCGCGCTCATCTAACTCTCATTATTATCATCATTAAACTCACATGTTTATGAGATTGACAATGCTTACCAGAGTACTGGGCACGCTGCTGATCGCATGCTTCGTACAAGGACTGGGCTTTGCCCAGGGCGTAACCAATGCCACCATCCTCGGTTCAGTGTCCGATACCAACGGCGAACCGCTGATCGGGGCAAACGTGGTGGCTATCCACGAGCCATCGGGTACCGTTTATGGGAACTCGACCCGGGAAGATGGCCGCTTCACACTCCCCAATGTCAGGATCGGCGGCCCCTACACCATCAAAACCACCTACACCGGTTTTGAAGAGAATGTGCAGGAGGGTGTCTTCCTGAGCCTGGGACAGAACTTCAGGATGAACATCACCCTTGCAGAATCAGCCCTGCAACTGGAAGCGATTGAGGTCACTGCCATAAAGAATGAGATCCTCAATTCTGAGCGCACCGGAGCGTCCACCAACATCAAGAAGGAGGTGATCAATTCTCTGCCTACCTTTTCCAGAGGCCTGAACGACTTCGTGCGCCTGACGCCCCAGTCCCGTTCTTCTGCTGTGGCCGCCACAACCGGCAGCGGCGCTTCCTTTTCCGGGCAGGACAGCCGCTACAACAACCTGACCATTGACGGCTCCATCTTCAACAATAGCTTCGGCCTGGCCTCAGCGCCTGCCGGCCAGACCAACTCCACCCCGATCTCCCTGGACGCCATTGCGGAAATTCAGGTCAACATTGCGCCTTATGATGTTCGCCAGGGCGGATTCACCGGGGCAGGTATCAACGCGGTGACCCGTTCGGGGACTAACCGTTTTGAAGGGTCTGCCTTTTACAATTTCCGCAATCAAAACCTGATCGGCCGCAAGATCGAAGGAGAGGATGTATTCGGCCAACGCATTGACGATGGCCTGCTGAAATTCAACATCAAGCAGTCCGGCTTCCGGCTCGGCGGCCCCATCATCAAGAACAAACTGTTCTTCTTCGTAAACGGTGAGATCGAGCGCCGAGCAGACCCTGCCACCAACTTTGTCGCGTTCCGGGATGAGTCCTCCACGCCTTCAAGCGACCCCAACGTCACCAGAGTAGCAGCTGCTGAACTGGACCAACTGCGCCAGTTCCTGATCAATACCTACAATTACGACCCGGGGCAATATGAAAACTACGACCTGGAAACTTACAGCGACAAGATCCTGGCCAAGGTGGACTACAACATCAGCGAAAACCACCGGGCCAGCATACGCTACAACTACCTGCGGTCTTTCCGCGATGTGCTAAGCAGCAACAGCGGTTCTTTCTCCAACCGCCGGGGCAATGCCTTTGCACTGAACTTCTCCAACTCCAACTACATCATCAACAACGACATTCACTCCATCATTGCGGAGGTGAACAGCATTTTCGGAAGCAAGATCTCCAACTCCCTGCAGGTTGGGTTTACCGCCAACCGCGACTACAGGAGCAGCGGCGGTTCCATCTTCCCGCTGGTTGATATTTTGCGCGACGGCCGTAACTACACTACCTTCGGGTACGAACCGTTCACCCCCAACAACCGGCTGGACACCGACACCTGGCAGTTTCAGGACAACCTGACCTTCTACGCAGGCCAGCATACGGTAACAGCCGGAGTGAACTTTGAGGCCTTTGAATTCCGCAACACCTTTACGCCTACCTACTACGGCCAGTATGTTTACAATTCTCTGGATGATTTCTACGCTGCTGCCGCTGGCCAGGATGTAGAACTTAGGCGTTACGCGCTCACCTACTCGGCCCTTCCCGGAGGCGCACTGCCTACTGCAACCACCCGCGCTTTCCAGCCGGGTATCTACCTGCAGGACGAAGTGGACCTGATGGACAACAAGCTGAAGGTCATTGCCGGCCTGCGCCTGGACATGCCGTTCTTTGGAACCACCGCCCTCAACAACGCAGAAGTTGAAAAACTCAACTTCCGGAACCCGGATGGCGGGACTACCAACTACAGCACCAGTGACCTTCCGGGCACTCAGCTGATGTTCTCCCCCCGCCTGGGCTTCAACTGGGACGTGAAAGGCGACCGCAGCCTCCAGGTTCGTGGCGGTACCGGTATATTCACCGGCCGGCCGGCCTTCGTTTGGATCTCCAACCAGGTGGGCAACAACGGCGTACTGACCGGTTCGCTACGCGACGACAACACGATGGATTATCCGTTTACTCCGGATGTAACTGCACACATCCCGGAAAACCCGACCACGCCCTCTTCCTATAATATCGCTTTGAGTGACCCCGACTTCAAATGGCCCCAGCTGTGGCGCACCAACCTGGCCGTAGATGTGCAATTGCCTCTGGGTTTTGTCGGCACCATTGAAGGGATTTACAACCGCAACCTGAACAACGTCATGTACAATGATGTCAACCAACAAGTAGCTGCGGAGGCATACCCCGGCGCTGACAACCGCCCCACTTTCCCGGGCCTTGGCCTTAGTGGCGGAGCTTTCAACAGCGCAGCCCGGATCAACGCCCAGATCACCGATGCCATTCTGCTGTTCAACACCAATGAAGGCGATTCCTACAGCATCACCGGAAAGCTGGAGCGCCAGTTCCAGAATGGCCTGTACGGCATGCTGGCCTACAACTTCGGCGAAGCGCGCGACCTGATAACCGCTGGCTCCATCGCGTTCTCTTCCTGGAGGGATAACTCCTCCGTAACCGGGAACAACACTCCGGCGCTAGCCTTTTCCGACCAGGATCAGCGCCACCGGGTAGTAGGGGCCGTGAGCTACCGTATAGAATACCTGAAAGCTGCCGCTACAACGTTCTCCCTCTTCCTGCAAAGCGGCAACCAGGGGCGCTATACCTTTACCATCAACGGTGACATGAACGGCGACGGCATCGTAACCAATGACCTGATGTATATTCCGACCTCGGCAACCGATGCCAACCAGATCCGTTTCACCGATATTAATAATGGCCCCTCGGCTTCCGAACAGGCTGCGGCCTTCGAGCAATTCATCCGGAACAATGATTACCTGAGCTCCAACCGGGGACAGTATGCCGAGCGCAACGGGGCGCTGATGCCCTGGCTGACCACCCTGGACCTGTCGATACAGCAGGAGTTCTTTGTCGAGATCGGCGGCCGCCGCAATACCATTCAATTGCGCGCCGACATTTCCAACTTCGCCAACCTGGTGAATTCCGACTGGGGTGTGGGCAACCAGGTAGTAAACAACCGCCCGCTCCGCTTTACCGGCAAAGATGCGGAAGGCTACCCAACCTACCAGTTCTCGCAGGTTTCAGGCGCTTTCCCCTCGGAAGTCCTGAACACGGATGTAGACCTGATCAATGTCTGGCAGGCGCAGTTTGGCGTCCGTTACATCTTCTAAGCATCTCAGAGGTTCTGAAAGGCTAAAAAACCAAAAGCACGGGCCCGCTATCCAGGATGGCGGGCCTTTTTATTGATGAAAATGGAGCGGGAAATAATTAAACATAGGCTTAATATACGCTTAACATCTGCTGCTTAGCTTTGCCGGCGGTTTAATTTTCTTAAAGTAAAATAGAGTTATTGAGTTCAAGTATTTTGCCTTATTTTTGCCCCTAAGCAACGTCAAACAATCACAATTCAAAACAAGGAACTAAAGGCTACTTTTTAAAAGCAGCCAAAGCCAAGACAATTATTTGTTCATTAAAACTCACTCGTTTATGAGATTTTCAATGCTAATGAGAGCACTGAGTGCCTTCGCACTCCTTATTGCTTTTCATGGTATGGTACTTGCACAGGGTGTTACCACATCCTCTATGCAAGGTAAGATCCAGGATGAAAACGGCGAACCGCTGATCGGAGCCAACATCCTGGCGATACACCTACCTTCCGGCACTACCTTTGGTACGGCTACTGATGTCGAAGGAAACTACCGCATCCCCAACATGCGGGTCGGCGGCCCTTACAAAGTGACCATCTCCTACACCGGTTACGGAGAAACCGTGCTTGACGGTATTTTCCTCCGCTTGGGTGAAACCTTCAGGCGTGACTATGCGCTGGAAGAAGCTGGTATTGAACTGGAAGCGATCCAGGTAGTTGCCCGCCAGGGTACCACCGGCTCCAACTCCGGTGCAAGCACCCAGATCACTTCCGATGACATTGAGGTAGTACCTACCCTGAACCGGGACCTGAGCGACTATGTACGCCTCACGCCTCAGGCCTCCGGATTTAGCGGCGGTACATCCTTCGCCGGCGTAAACAACCGCTACAATGCCATTTACATCGACGGCGCGGTGAACAATGACGTATTTGGTTTGTCTGGCCAAGGCACCAATGGCGGCCAAACGGGCATCGCACCGTTCTCTATTGACATCATCGACCAGTTTCAGGTTGTCCTTTCTCCGTATGACGTAACCCTTGGCGGTTTCGCCGGCGGCGGTATCAACGCCGTAACCAAGTCGGGTACCAACGAATTTGAAGGCACGGCTTACTACTTCTGGCAGAACGAAAGCATGGTCGGCAAGACCAACGAAGCGCTGACCGACCGCACCGGCAGCGACCGTGAAGGGGTTGCCGAGTTCTCTCAAAAAACTTACGGCGCCTCCATTGGCGGCCCGATCGTCAAGGACAAGGTCTTCTTCTTCGTCAACGCAGAATTACGCCGCGACGAAACGCCCTCTCCTTTCGACTTCGGCACTTATGATGGTGATGCCACTCAAGACCAGCTCAATACCCTGCGCAATTTCCTGACCAACACCTACGGTTACGACCCGGGTACCTTCGGCAGTGTCGCAGACGAACTGAACGGAACGACCCTGTTCGGTAAGCTGGACATCAACCTGAACCAGAACCACCGCCTGACGCTGCGCCACAATTACACCAAAGCAGAGAACATCAACCGCAACGTCTCCGGGCCCCGCTTTATCAACTTCTCCAACAATGGCGTATTCTTCCCGAGTACGACCAACTCGTCGGCTTTGGAACTGAAGTCCAACTTCGGCGCCAAGTACAGCAACAACCTGATCATTGGCTACACCTCCGTAAATGACGACCGCGACCCGATCGGCAGCGACTTCCCATACGTTTACATCAACGACGGAGCCGGCCAGATCGCACTGGGTTCTGAAGAATTCTCCACGGGTAACGCCCTGGAGCAGAAGATCTTCACGATCACGGACAACTTCAAGATCTACCAGGGCAACCACACCATCACCCTGGGTACGCACAACGAATTCTACAGCATCTACAACCTGTTCATCCGTCAGAACTACGGTACGTACCGCTTCGAGAATATCGATGCTTTCCTCAACGGAGCACCTGCTATTGAATACGACCGTTCGTACTCTCTGGTTGACGACCTGACAGGCGACGGCTCTGCTGCCGCTTCCGACTTCAACGCCATCCAGCTGGGCTTTTACGCTCAGGACGAATGGGCGGTGAACCAGCGGTTCACGTTGACGGCAGGTTTGCGCCTTGACGTTCCGATCATTACTACCGACCCGGCTATCCACCCGTCCTTCAATTCGGAAACCCTGCCGAAACTGCGCCAGGCCTACGATATTGCAAATGATGTGGAAGGCGGCGTCGCTCCCGATGGGCAACTGATGATCTCTCCGCGCGTCGGTTTTGATTACGACCTGACGGGTGACCGCAGCGCTATCCTGCGTGGCGGCGTCGGCGTATTCACCAGCCGTATCCCATTTGTATGGCCGGGCGCCATGTTCAACAACAACGGTGTGACAATTGGCGGCGTTTCTGAGCGGAATATCTCCGGTGATATCAACTTCATCGCCGACATTCAGAAGCAATACACCAACCCGGACTTCTCCGTACCTTCCGGACAGGTTGACCTATTTGTAAAAGATTTCAAATACCCACAGGTACTGCGCACCAACCTGGCGGTAGACACCAAACTGCCGGGCGGTATTGCCGCTACGCTGGAAGGCGTTTACACCAAGACGCTAAACAACATTGTTTATACTAATATCAACTCCGACCCAACCGTTGAATTCAACTGGACCAATACCGGGGGCGACAACCGCCCGGTATTCGGCCGCGATGATATCGAGGCGGCCTACAGCAGCGGCATCTACCTTGGGCACAATACCAGCGAAGGGTATACCTATACCCTTACCGCTGCCCTGGCGAAGGAGTTCGACTTCGGCCTGACGGCTAACCTGGCCTATACTTACGGAGATGCCGAAGCCGTTAACGAGGGTACGTCTTCCCAAAACTCTTCCCAATGGCGAGGACAGGTAAATTTTGACGGCCGCAACACTCCAGTGCTTGGCCGTTCTGACTATGCCTTAGGCCACCGCGTTTTAGGCTCTCTCACCTACCAGATCGATTGGAATGCTGAGAAAAATGTATCTACCTCTCTTACGCTTTTGTATGAAGGCCTTAAGGGCAGCCCCTACTCCTACGTGATCGGTGGCAGCAACGGCCGTAACATCAACAACGAAACGGGTAGCACCAGCGCTAACCGTAGCCTGGTTTGGATTCCCGCCAATCAGAATGAGATTACTCTCGTGGAATCGGGTGGCGTTTCTCCCGAGGAACAGTGGAACCGCCTCAACGCTTTCATCGAGGATGATCCGTATCTGAGCGCCAACCGCGGCAGCTATGCGGAGAAGAACTCCAACTGGATGCCCTATGTAGGTTACCTCGACCTTTCTCTGCGCCAGGACTTCGGCCTGAACGTTGCCGGCAAGATGCACAAACTGCAGTTCAGCTGGGATGTATTCAACCTGGCGAACCTGCTGAACCCGGGCTGGGGCGTGCGCTACAGCGTACCGGGCAACTTCAACAACTACTTCCTGTACAACTTCGAAGGATATGCGGCTGACGGCACCACGCCTCAGTTCTCCTATACCGACGAAGACCTGGGCAAAGATGCGCTGAACATCAGCGACTTCAGTTCCCGCTGGCGCATGCGCCTCGGACTGCGGTACATCTTTAAATAAGGGAAAGCGCAGGAAACTGTTAATGAAAAGAGGCTTGCCGCTAGGAGCGGCAAGCCTCTTTCATTTTCAGCGTTCACAAGCCGAGAATTTTCTGTTTATTGCTCCGGCAGGAAGATCTCCGCCATCATGCACCGCGCGCTGCCTCCGGCGTACTTTTCAATGGTATAAAGCGGGCTGTACAGTATCTCAGAATGCTTTTTGATCTGTTCTACCTGTGCCGGGCGAAGAGATTGGTATGCCTGTTCCGACATCACCAGATAAGGCGTGCCATCCTGGCTGCGCACCTGTAACATATTTCCGGCGAAAGCCATCATTTGTTCCAGGGAGATCTCGATAACCTCCTTTTCTGTATCTGTAAATTTTCGCAGGAGCCGTTCCCGCTCCCCCTTTGCCCGAACCGAGTCCAGACAGATCACGACGAAGGTTTCTCCCAATGCCATCATAACATTGGTGTGGTAGATCTCCTGGCCATTGCCATCCACGGCGATGAAAGCCACTTTCTCATAACCGAGTTTGTCGCAAAAGTCATCGAGCAGGTGTTCGTTGGTGCGGGGGCTGAGGCAGGCGTAGGCGACGTGATTGGGCCGGTCGAGAATGAGGCTTCCGGTGCCCTCCAGGTACATTTCCATTTCTTCGTAGTGTTCGAAGCGAAGGTGAGCGCCCATATTGAACCTTTCGCCAAGCGTTTCCAGAACATCCTCCCGCCTTTCCAGGCGGCGGGTCTGGGCATTCATCGGATAAGTCACCACCCGCCCGTCCTGGTGGAAAGTGACCCAGTTGTTGGGGAATACGGCGTCGGGTTTTACCGGGGTATCGGTATCTTCCACTACAATGACATCCACCCCTTTGGCGCGCAGGCGCTCTACGAACCCATCGAATTCTCTGATGGCTTCCTGCTGAATCTGCTTGGGAGTCAGGGACTCATCCAGGGTTTGGAAGGCGTTGTTCCGGGCGGTTTCCTCGTTATACCCGAAGTGGGCGGGGCGAACCATCAACAAGTGGCTGGTAATCTGTTGTATTGGTTTCAATTTGGGAAGGTTTGGTGAATAATTCGCTGCGAAGGTAAGGCTAACCGGAAGAATTGACAATAATGGGCCTTCGTTTTATTTAGCAGTTGTTCATCCTTATATTTGCATCGTCTGCTGCAAAAGAAAAGAATATGGGAAAGAAGAACAAAAAGGACAGAACCGGTATCGTTTATTCTACCGACCCGGACTTCGAATACGAGTACCAAAGCCAGGACGAAGTGGAGGAACTCCCTCCCCAACAGCAAAAGCTGCGGGTGATGATCGACCGAAAGAAGCGTAAGGGGAAGGAAGTTACCCTGATCACAGGTTATGCCGGACCGGAAGAAAGCCTGCAGGAACTAGGTAAATATCTGAAATCCAAATGTGGAGTCGGGGGCTCGGTAAAAGACGGAGAGATCCTCATACAGGGCAATCAAAGAGACCGGGTAGTCGAATTGCTCAAGGAGAAGGGGTATTCGAATACGAAGGCCTCGGGTGGGTAGTGTGGGAAGTCGGAAGTGAGAAGTCGGAAATCGGAAATCGGACACGAGCGGAGCGACTGACGGAGTGAATCAGAACTCCGACGCCTTTCTACACCTGATGGCCTTCCGACTTCAAACTACCTTTTGTGAAGGTAAATTAGCTTCTTTCGGTGCAGGGAGGCACCTAAAAGCCTTCCGACTTCCCAGTTCCCACTACCTCCTTAACCCTATATCCGCTGGCTCATCCTCCAGGCCCGGACCAACATGGTGACGCGGTCGTAGTTCTTCATTCCTTCATGAATACCCTGGGATTTGAGGTAAGCATCATAAGCGTAATAGCGGAAGCGCGGAAGGATGTCCGGATAACGCAACAAGACCTCATTGATAGCGTCCAGGTCAGACTGAATGCCAAGCGGCAGGCTTTCCCTGAACTCTCTGTATTTTTCCGGTTCATACTGCAGGTAATCAGCGGCTAGGGTGCGCCAATAGTTCAGGTGCCCGGTATAGGCGATCAGGGGGTCTTCAGACTGGATGCAGGCCAGGTAACCCAGAAAATTGCAGGTCCCCTCATCGCCGAAGCCATAACCGTGGGCAAGTTCATGGGCCATGACGTAGGGCTTTTGCAGGGCATGTAGCCCGGCATCGATATGGCCTTCTCCGGTAAAAGGAAAGTACAGCCCGGAAGAGCTGAAGCGAAGAAAGACCCCCTTAGGCAGAACATATCGCCCGCGCACTCTGCCTACCGTGGAGAAGCCGTGCTGGGCCAGCCAGCTTTCCAGTTCCGCCCGGAGTTTTTTCTCCAGGTTTTTCGGAAGCATTTCCTCGGAGATGGGATCCCGGTCGGCGCCGGGAATTTCTTTCCTCAGCCGTTTGATGACTTCGGTTTCATGAGCGAACTCCTCTTTCAGTTCGGAGAAAGAAAGCGGCTCCAATCCCAGCCCTAATTGCTCTTCAATGGGAAGCCGGCCGTAGTTGAACCCCCACATAAAAAGAAACAGGAAAATACCTCCGCTGAGAAAAGCCCCGATACCCAATACCCCCGCCACTGCTTTCTGCCAGGGATGCTGATAGGCGCCTCTCCACCAACGGGACACTCCCCGCACCACCAGGTAGGCCAGTCCTATAAGAAAAAGATAGATCAGAGGCAGAGGCAGCCAGGCCAACAGGTAATCGATCAGCCAGCGCAAAACAGGGAACAACATGCGGCTGTAATAGCGTTCGATGATCTCGGGGTGGCCGGCGAGGGCATAGCGCAGGGCCAGAGCTCCCAGCCCCAGGCCAATCCAGGCCAGCTTTTTTTTGATATTTGGCATAAGCCTTTTTTTGGCTTTCGTTAGAACAGGATCGGGGGTCGTCATTTTTATGCTCTTACTCAAACGGAATGTTAGTGCAGCTTCGTCTGCAAAGGCAAAGAGAATCTCCTCCCCGAAAATTTCCGCGCAAGATATAACCTTTCGCCAAGCGTTTGTTTATGAAGCAATTAAAACAAAGAAAAAACTTTCCCCGTCACAGCTTGTTCTGTTTTTGTCAAAAAACGGCTGTAGGTACTGTCCTGGCCGGGACAAATGAATGTAGGAGTTTATCTATATTTGCAACTCTTTAGGCAAACAGCTGTTAAATCAGAATTAGTTTAAACCATTTATTCAACCGCAAAATCGGCACAATATGGCATTCGAGTTCACTGATGCAAATTTCAAGGAAACTGCAATAGATAATGAAGGCGTTGCCGTGGTGGACTTCTGGGCAGAATGGTGCGGCCCCTGCCGCATGATCGGCCCGATCATCGAAGAACTTTCCAAGGAGTATGATGGTAAGGTCGTCGTGGGCAAGGTCAATGTAGACCACAATCCCGAAGTCTCCATGAAATATGGTATCCGCAGCATTCCTACTGTCCTCATCCTGAAAAAGGGAGAAGTGGTGGACAAACAAGTAGGGGTAACGACCAAAAAGGTGCTGGTGGACAAAATCGAAGCCCACCTTTAATTTGTGGGAGAAAACCACTAGCTTAAAGCCCTTATTCTTCTGCTCTTATCAGTAGAATAAGGGCTTTCTCTGTTTTTTAAATTTATACCCTGATTCATGAAGCTGTCTGAAAATTACGAAGTGCGCGACCTGGGCAACCTGGAGCTATTAGCCCGGCAAGTCGTAGAAGGGTTTATCATTGGCTTACACAAAAGCCCTTTCCACGGTTTTTCCGTTGAATTTGCCGAACACCGCCTTTACAATCCAGGGGAGGACACCCGGAATATCGACTGGAAGGTCTATGCCAGAACAGACCGGCTGTTCACCAAACGCTTTGAAGAGGAGACCAACCTGCGGTGCCAGATCGTCATCGATGCTTCTTCCTCGATGTATTTCCCTGAAGTCACCAAAACCAGCAAAGATTACATCAACAAGCTGCGTTTTTCCGCATTGTCGGCAGCGGCGCTTATGAACCTCCTGCAACGACAGCGCGACGCCTTCGGCCTCAGTATTTTTGATGAAGATGTACGCATACACACTCATTGTAAAAGCAGTACCTCCCACTACCGCCTGTTGCTGACCTACCTCGACCAGCTCATCAACAACCCGGAACGCAACCGCACCACTTCCGCCGCCAAGGCGCTCCACCAGGTCGCCGATTCCATCCACAAGCGGTCCATGGTCATCATATTCAGCGATATGTTCGAGGAAACGGAAGATACCGAGCAGCTTTTCGCCGCCATGCAACACCTCAAACACAATAAACACGAGGTCGTACTTTTCCACGTGGTGGACAAATCCAAAGAAGTCAATTTTGAGTTTGAAAACCGGCCTTACCTCTTTATCGATATGGAATCCGGGGAGAAAGTGCGCCTGCAATCCAATCAAGTCCGGGACTACTACATCCAGCAAATGGCCCGGTTCAAGGAGAATCTCAAGTTCAAATGCCTGCAATACCGAATCGACTTCGTTGAAGCTGATATCAATGAAGGCTTCCGCAACATTCTGCAATCTTTCCTGGTGAAGAGGAGTAAGATGAGATCGTAGGTTTCGTGATTCGGTGATTCGGTGATTCGGTGATTCGTGATTCGTGATTCGTGATTCGGTGATTCGGTGATTCGGTGAATGTACGAATCAACGAATCCCGGCCTACCCCTCTTCCCCTACCAACCATTTCTTGAAATAAGGCGAGCGCTCTGTACTTACGATGGTCTCCAATTCACAGGGCGGCACCAGTTCTACCTTGACACGGGATTTGGAATAGGCGTACATTTCCTTGATAGCCTCGATATTGACGATAAACTGCCGGTTGATCCGGAAGAAGATCTGAGGATCGGACATTTCTTCCAGTTTCTCCAGAGAATAGTCCAACGGATAGCGTTTACCTTCCCGGGTGACGACAAAGGATATCTTACTTTCAGTGTAGAAATAAGCGGCTTCCTTCATTTCAACCACGCGGATGCTCTGCCCGATTCGAATGAGGAAACGCTTGTTGTATTGCTCGCCCTGCATAGCACGCGCCAGTTGAGCGTAATCAATTTGTGCCCCGCCCAGCCATTTCCTGTATTTTTCAATAGCTTGTTCCAGTTCCTGCCGCTTAATAGGCTTGAGCAAATAATCGATCGTATTGACTTTAAATGCCTGAATGGCATATTGATCATAAGCTGTCGTAAAAATGACTGGTTTCTCCACCTGCACATGGTTAAAGATCTCGAAACTGGAACCATCGGCCAGATGAATATCCATGAATATCAGGTCCGGTAGTTCATTGTTATCTAACCAGTTGAGCACCGCTTCCACACTATCAAGTGGTTCTTCCAGCTCCGCCTCGGGAATGATCTCTTTCACCAGTTTCTGGAGGCGGCGGGCAGCTGCGTCTTCGTCTTCGATGATCAGTACTTTCATTCTTTTCCGTTTTTAATGATCGGTATGCTTACAATAAAATAGTCCTCCCCTTCCTCGATGCGGATGGCGCGGTCGATAAGCAGGCCGTAACGGTTGACAATACTCTGCAAGCCAAATCCGGTGGAGGGCTCCATCGTGATCTTTTTCTGCAGGTTATTGCGCACCGTAATGTATTCTGCATCTGTAAATACCTCAATGTTCAGAGGGCGAGATTTAGAGATGACATTGTGTTTGACCGCATTCTCCACCAGTATCTGCAGGGTCAGCGGGGCGATATAAGCTGGTTCGCCATTGTAACGAACCGTAAGGGATAGGCTGTCTCCAAACCTTTTTTTGAGGAGGAAGGCATAATTCTGCACCAATTCAACCTCCTCCTGAAGGCTGATCACTTCCATCTCACGGTATTGCAGGATACTGCGGTAGAAATCCGATAATTTTTCCACGAACTCCACCGCCATGGGTGGATTCTCCTCAATAATGGTGATCAGGGTATTAAAGCTGTTGAACAGAAAATGGGGGTTGATCTGGCTTTTCAAGGCCTCAAACTGGCTTTCAATCTTCTCACGCTTAAGCGTAGCCTCCCTTTCCAGCCTTTTATCACGCTGCCGGATAAACAAGGCGCTGCCTGCCCCTGCTGCCAGGAGACTGAGCAGAATAAACCACCATTGGCGCCAGTAAGGAGCCCTGACGGTGAAACTATAGGTTTGCACCGGTTCGTCGTCAAAGGCTTCGTTTTCGGTAGCCGCCAGCTTAAAAGTGTAGGCGCCAGGCGGCAGGTTGGAATAGATAGCCTGCCGGTCGCGGGAATAGATCCAATCCAGGTCAAACCCTTCCAGCATGTATCTGTACCTCACTTTGGAAGAAGCGGTATACCACAGGCCGACATATTCAAAGATGAGGTTATTCTCACTATGAGAAAAGATATTGCGCTCCCGGAAGTCCACCGGTTCCAGGAAGACGGCGACACTATTGAGGTTCGTTCGGGGGTGGATGCACAACTCCTCCTTAAG
The DNA here is from genome assembly GCA_020636405.1 of Lewinellaceae bacterium. GTDB lineage: Bacteria > Bacteroidota > Bacteroidia > Chitinophagales > Saprospiraceae > JACJXW01. The sequence goes on from JACJXW010000004.1 coordinate 4,055,097, forward strand.
TGCCGTATATTTGATCAGCCGGTGTTGCGCCCCGATCCAGACTGTTCCGTTCTGTCCCTGACAAAGAGCATTGAGGTTGGGTTCGATATTCTGGAGCCCTATTTCATTATCATAATAAATGATGTGTTTACTAACTGGGTCGAGGATGTCGATACCAGAAGGATGGACAATCAAAATGTTCCCCTTTTTGTCGGTTGCCAGCCCGGTGATCGCCATATCCCGGATACCCTCTTTGACCGACAGGCGCCGGAACTGCTGGCCGTCCCACTCAAATACGCCCTCTCTTCCCGAACTGAACCAGATGTGCCCCCGGCTGTCTTCCGTAATAGAATAAACAGCTCTGAGCGGAATATCTCCCGCCTGGGTAAAGTTGTGAATGCTGCCGTCCTGAATATAACTCAGGCCCTCACCGTCCGTCCCGAACCAGGTTCTTCCTTTGCTGTCCAGAAAGACCGTATAAATAAAATTGGTGCCCAGGCCACTGGCTTCATCAAAGCGCCTCACCTGGGCGCCCCCCTTCTTGAAAATGTCACTTTTGCAGATGAATTCGGTAACGCCCCCAAGGGTGGCCAGCCAGATATAAGGCCCTTTACCGTCGATATCGAGGATACTGCCGTTGGACAACCCGTCCGCTTCGGTAAGGTGGCGTTCTCTACCGGTTTGGGGATCTATGCAAAACAGGCCATTGCCAAAGGTACCTGCCCAGATGACCCCGTACTGGCTTTCAAAGAGGCTGATCACATTTTCCTTCTTGAACAAATTAAAAGTACGGCTCTGCTCATCATAGAGGAAAAGCCCCGACTGGCACCCCACCCAGAGTTTTCCATCTTGCCCGGAGAGCACAGCCTGAATGTTATCTACTCCTCCCTCGATAAATTCAAACTGCCGGTTGGCGGAACAGACAGGCTTGTTATTGGTAAGCGCCCATATGTTGCCCTCGCAGTCCTTATGCAGGCCATAAGCTTTCGAGCCTGCCAATTCTTCGAAAGTAACCGGGCTCAACTGCTTACGGGGAAGATCATAGCGCACGAAGCCCTGCCCTTCCGTACCGATCCACAGCTCCAGTCCTTCGAACAGCGCCATGCAGGTCACCGGGCCGTAGCCCCAATTCTCCTGAACGTGGCTAAAAGCTTGTTTTTGAGTATCATAATAGCAGATACCTTTATCGTAAGTTCCTATCCAGAAATTACCCTGTTCGTCCGGCAAAATGACCCGGACGATCTCATCGGGCAGGCCTTCTTCCCGGGTGGCCGTCTCAATGGATTTTCTCCCATTCTCGACGGAACAGATGCTGATGCCGCCATCGGTACCAGCCCAGGCCCGCCCCTCTTTGTCCATCACCATCACATAGATGTCATTACCCGGCAACCCGTCGGCGGCATCTATATTGTTCAGCCTTCTCCCATCAAAATAATACAGGCCCTCACCGTAGGTGGCTATCCAGATCATCCCTTCCTTTCCCTGCCCAAAGCCGGAGATCCGCACAGCGGGAAGCCCTTCCTCCGGCTGCCAGAGGCGGAACCGGCCGGAGCTGTTCATATGAAAAATACGCCCGTCTTCATACCCTACCCAGAATTGGTGGCTCGCATCTTCAAAAATGGCGGACACCTCATTATTGGTTAGAGAATCAGGAGCTAGAAACTGCTGATATTCCTGCCCGTCATACCGGAAAAGCCCTTTATTGGAACCGAACCACAGGAACCCATCTGACGCCTCATAGGCCAGGGACATCTTTACATCCTGGTAAACTTCTCCCAACGGATGCTCCACAAAGTGCGGCAACTGGGCCTGGCCCGGCAACCCCGGGAAAAGGAATAATAATATGACAACAAGGGCTCTCAAAGCAATCTATTTTAACAAAGTGGCCTGGATCCGGACCTGGATCTCCTCGGCGATCTTCTGGTAGACGATCTTAGGAATACTGATGTTGTGTTCTTCCAGAAAGACCGTAAAGCTGGAGCTGACCTGGAGGCCGCTGTCCGTGGACACTACTTCGCACTTGATGATCCGTTCCTGTTCTATACCATGAATTTTCAGCTTCCCCTTGGCACGGATGGTGTACGTCCCCGGCCGGCCCAGGTCGACATTTTCGATGATCCTGCCCGAAAAGGTAGCTTCCGGATATTGGTTGCTCTCCATATAATTTTCATTGAAGTGCTCCCGCTGTAAGGGGCTGTTGAAACCCTGAAAAGAATTCATCTTCACCGCAAAAGCAAAGGAATTGTCCTTCGGATTGATGAGCCCTCTCAACTTGGTGGACGAAGCCTCAATCAACTCCAGAGGAGCATCCGATTTAAAATTGATGGAGCCCTCCTCGATTTTGAAAAAATCCTGGGCATGGAGGCTGCCCTGGAGAACCATACTGGCCAGAAAAAAAATTAAAGTGATTTTCTTAAATTTCATGTCCGGTTATTGTTAGGCCTAAGTATAGATTAAAAACATCATATCCAGGAATAATAACTTCCTGAAAGGGAAAAAATTTGCCCTGAACGGGAAAATCACTGCAAGCGGTATCCAAATCCGGCAGTTACTATTGAGGTAAGAAAAAAGGGACGTAGTGTAAATGAATCGTTTCATAGCCGGGTGATTAAAATTTTCGAAATAATAATTTACCGTTCAAATATGCCCCTCCTCCGGTGTAAACCAAAAAAAAAGCCGCTGAATGAGATTTTATGCCTGCCGAAAGAGAAGTAAATGGGCCTTTTCTTGCTCGTGAACGATCTGCCCCTTATTTTCCGCCCCAAAACAACCGCCTTGAATACCTCTTCTGTCCGGCATAACGTTCGCATGCAAACTGTGGCACTGGTAATTGGAATAGCCCTTATGGGCATCAAGTTCCTCGCCTGGTGGCTCACCAACTCCAATGCAATACTCACCGATGCCCTGGAAAGCATCATCAATGTGGTGGCGGCGGCTTTTGGCCTGTACAGCCTCTTCCTTGCCGCTAAGCCGCGAGACAGCAACCACCCCTATGGGCATGGGAAGGTGGAGTTTATCTCCGCAGGTTTTGAAGGCGCCCTGATCTTCCTGGCGGGCATTGCCATCTGGTTCAAAGCCGGTTACAACATCATCTACCCCCAACCGCTTTTTAAACTGGACGTCGGCCTGGCCATTACCGCATTTGCCGGGGCGGTGAACTACGGCATCGGCCATTACCTGGAAAAACGAGGAGAGCATTCCAACTCCTTGATCATGGAGGCAAGCGGCAAGCACCTGAAGTCCGACGCTTATTCCTCAGCGGGGCTCATTATCGGCCTGGCACTGGTCATGGCCACCGGAATCCCCCTGTTGGACAACCTGCTGGCGCTGCTCTTCGGGGGCGTCATCATGTTTACCGGGTTCCGGCTGGTACGCCGGTCTGTCGCCGGCATTATGGATGAAGCAGACTACCAGCTGATCGACGATATGGTGGCGACGCTGCACCGCAATCGACGCGATAGCTGGATCGACGTCCACAATTTCCGGGTGATTAAATACGGCCCGACTCTTCACATCGACTGCCATATGACGGTGCCCTGGTACCTCAATACCCGCCAATCCCACAGTGAGGTAAAGAACTTTGAAGACCTGCTCAGAGCTCACAGCACTGTAGCGGCCGAGTTCTTCATCCACGTCGACCCCTGTGAGCCGCCCCGCAACTGCAAGATCTGCCAGATGAAGGGTTGCGCCGAGCGACAGGCGCCGACGGAAGTACAGGTAGAGTGGACTTTGGAAAATATCATGAAAAATGCCCAGCACGAAGCATAGCCAAACAGCCTGTTAAATATTCTCTGGCGCCCTTTATTTCCCTACATTTGCAGGAAAAGCACCGCTTAACACTTTGCAGCTCGAATCATTCATACTGTCCAACTTCAAGAACTACGCAATCCAAAGGATCGATTGTTCTCCGGGCCTTACCTGTTTCATCGGGAACAACGGCATGGGGAAGACCAACCTCCTGGATGCCATTTACTATCTGTGTATGGGCAAGAGCTATTTCAACCTGCCGGATAGCCTCGCCATCCTGCACGATGCAGCGTTCTTCCGCCTGGAAGGCCGTTTTACCCTGGAAGGAAGGAAAGAACACATAGTGGCCAAGGTGGTTCCCAGAAAGAAAAAGGAACTGGAGCGGAACGGCACGCCTTACCGCCGGCTGTCCGAGCACGTCGGCCTGCTGCCCGTTGTAATGATCGCTCCCGATGATACGAACCTGATCACTGAAGGCAGCGAAGCCCGGCGTCGGTTCCTGGACAACACCCTCTCTCAACTCGACAACCATTATCTTCAGCAACTGATCACTTATAATAAAGTACTGCAGCAACGCAACGCCCTGCTCAAAAAGTTTGGTGAAGACGGCGGTTACAACTCCGCCCTGATCGAGGCCTATGACCGGCAGATGACGGGCCCGGCAATGGCCGTGTATGAGAGCAGAAAACAATTTATGGAACCTTTCCGGCAGGTACTGCGAACGTTGTACCAGAGCATCTCCGGGCAAGCCGAGGAGGTCGATTGCCGCTACGTTTCCAAAATGGATGAGGCGCCGCTCGATGTCCTGCTACGGGAAGCCGCTGAGAAAGACAGGATCCTGCAGCGCACCACTGTCGGGCCCCACAAAGACGACCTGGAATTCACCATCAGAGGCTATCCTCTGAAGCGCTTTGCATCACAAGGGCAACTGAAGTCCTTTACCTTATCCCTGAAACTTGCCCAGTACCGCCAACTGATGGAAAAAAAAAGAGTGCCTCCTATCTTACTACTGGATGACATTTTTGATAAATTGGACAACGACCGGGTAAACCAACTGTTGGAACTGCTGATCCAGGGAGATTTCGGGCAGGCTTTTGTCACAGACACCGACGAAAGCCGGCTGGAGGCCATCATTCAGAAGTTCGGCCAGCAATATCTCAAATACCGGATCGAAAACGGAACGGCTACAAAAATGGAGAAGGCATGAGCGACAAGCACAACAATGAAATGACCCTCAAGGAGGCCCTCAAGGCCATGATCGACCACTACCGGCTAAAGGGTAAGCTCAACCAGAACCGCATCAAATCCCTATGGGCACAATTGATGGGGCCTTCCATTGCCGGATACACCAAGGAGATCCGCCTTCACAGAAATAAACTTTACCTTACCATTGAATCGGCGCCCCTGCGGCAGGAGCTTTCCTATGGCAAAGATAAGATCCGAAAAATGCTGAATGAAGAATTGGGAGAGGAGTATATAGAAGAAGTGATCATTCGGTGAGGATATGGATTGTTGTCAGTTGCCCCTTTCCGCAAACAACTGACAACAATCCATCCCTTATCTTACGGTACTGCTACCGATTTCTTTTCTTTCTTTTCACTGTCTGAATTCCCGTTGCCTGCGGAGCCTTCTGCCTTGCTCTTTTTCTTCCCCTTTACCTTAGCAGCCAGTTGAATGGCTTCGTACGCGTTGACGATTCCACCGGTAACACTAAGCTGGCTGAAAGGCACCATAACTTCAGAGCCTGGTTCCTTGACCTTTTTATTTTCCCGCACCGCCGTTTGCATGATCACCTCCTTTACCTGCTGGGCAGTGAGGTCCGGGAAATAGGAACGGATGACAGCAGCCACTCCGGCAACGACCGGTGAAGCCATGCTGGTTCCCTGTTGATTTTCATACTCGTTGAAGGGAGTAGTCGAATAGATCTCCATACCCGGGGCGAAAACGTCTACGTAATCTGGGCTGTAATTAGAAAAATAAGCAACAAGGTTCTCATCGTTCTGCCAGTTGATGGCGCCCACTTCGATCCAGTTTTCAGCATACTTGGGGCCGAAAAGGCCCAGGAAACCACTCCGCTTTTCGAATTTGTCCGTTGGGAAGTTGTTGCCCTCATTGATCTGTTTGTTTTCGTTGCCCGCCGCATGGATGATCAGCACATCTTTGGACTGTGCATACCGGACCGCTTCATCGACCAACTCCTTCCGGGGAGAAGCCCCCTTGCCGAAACTCATGTTGATCACCGAGGCGCCGTTGTCTACGGCATAAATGATGGCGGCGGCGACATCTTTGTCGCGTTCATCTCCATCCGGCACAGTGCGCACTGACATGATCCTGACGTTATCCGCAACGCCGTTCATCCCCAGGCCGTTGTCGCGCTTGGCGGCAATGATGCCTGCCACATGGGTTCCGTGCAGGGCATCAGGGCCTCTTACATCGTTATTGCCATAATCGCGGTCGTAGGGGTCGGAAAAATCATCGCCGACCTCCGGGCGGGGGTCAAACTCCAGGTTGTAGTGGTATTCGTACTCGGCCGCAAGGTGCTCCGCATATTCGTTGATGTCTTTCCGGATCTGTTCAAAGGTTTGCCCCTGGTCCATCAGGGTTTGAGTGATCTGGGCGGCATACATCAACAACGGGTTGTCGGATTCGAACTGGGCGAGGTCTTCCTGGGTAACCACTTCCTTGCCGATCTCATCAGACAGCGCATTGATGGCGGTGGCTATGGCAACAAAAGTACCTGCTTCTTCCTCCACTTCAGCGCGTTTCTCTTCGATCACTTTACCGTACTCTTTGTACTTTTTGTACAGCTCTTTGTCCTTCGAGGAAAGATCTTCCGGTTTTTTGCCATCGAACATCTTCTGGTATTTCCGGTACAGGCGCGTCACTTCTAAATTATCGTACTGAATGTTCTCACCGGACTTGTTGCCAAGAAAGTTCCACCCGTGGATGTCGTCAATGTAGCCGTTGTTGTCGTCATCGACGCCGTTGCCTGGTATTTCATCTTCGTTAACCCACATGACATCCTTTAGGTCTTCATGTTCATAGTCAACTCCAGAATCCAGAACGGCGACGATCACCGTTTTGCTCTTTTTTCCGGCCAGCAGTTGCTGGTAAGCCTTTTCCGTACTTACTCCGGGTACGTTATCCTGGGCCGGATCCAGGTTGTACCAATTTTTTGGAGCACTCGTTTGGGAAAAACCCAGGGTAAAACCCAACAGCAGGCTGCAGGCCGCCAGTATTCTTCTCAGATTCATCAATCACTAATTTTTCTTTATGATAATTTTATTGTAATGACGCAATAATAGGCCCTTCGCCACTATTCGGGGGGCACAAAATTGCAAATGTTCTCACAGGAAATAGCATAAGGGCGGGCAATAGGTGGTAACTTTAACGTAAGGGTTATGGGCATAGTTGCATAACGGAGGCCTTTTTTTAGCCACAAAACCCATCCCCTAATGGCTCCTTTTGGAGCAAATTCACCTTCTATTCCACTTTTTTCGCGAATATATCTATTTTCCGCTCAGAAGGTATAGCCATGAAACGGATCACGATAATTCTAAGGCTGGTTTGGAAGTACCTGCAGTATTATTGGCGGGCGGAGACCCGCTACGGGCTGCATTCCCCTTTTTTGTATGAACTGGTGGAAAAAACAGTGGAAGATACCCGAAATTTCTACGCGTTCTCCATCATCGAAGGGCTCAGGAACCTGTTACTTCGGGATGATACCCAGATCACCATTGCCGACCATGGGGCCGGCTCTAAAGTCACAGGTTCCAGCCGGCGGGCCGTACACAGCCTCGCCCGCCATACTGCGGTGAGCCCTGCCACCGGCCGTTTTTTATTCCGCCTCGTACACTTCACCAAGCCCACTACCCTGCTGGAACTGGGAACCTCTCTCGGCATTTCCACCGCCTACCAGGCAGCGGCAGCCCGGAAAGCCCGGTTCATCACCATCGAAGGCTGCCCGGAAACGGCAGCACTGGCCCAGCAGCACTTTGAGCAATTGAACCTGCCGAACGTCCAGCTGCTGGCCGGGACCTTTCAGGAGAAATTGCCGGAAGCGCTTCGGAAACTAAAGCGCCTCGATTACCTCTACCTCGACGGCGACCACCGCCAGGGCGCAAGCCTCGATTACTTTGAACAATGCCTGCAATTCGCTCATTCCGGCAGCGTGTTCGTTATTGCAGACATCCACTGGTCAGCTGAGATGGAGAATGCCTGGCGGGAAATGTGCCGCCATCCAAAGGTGAGCCTTTCGGCCGACTTGTTTCACATCGGACTGTTGTTCTTTCGGAAAGAGCAGCGGGAAAAAGAGCATTTCACCATTATACGGTCGGTACTGAAGCCCTGGCGCATGGGTTTTTTTGACTGATTGCCCGCCGGCTGAAGCTGCAAAAAAACAGGAGACAGGAAGGGCTCAGCCGGCTTATTCCGATGCTCCCCGCCGGAAACCGATAGACTTCTTGTTGAAAACGAAAGTACTTTTATCGGTTTTGAAGCCTTCCACATCCTCAAGGGTCAGCAGGTTGGCCGGTGTGTTTGCCCGCTCTTCCGGAGAAAGGGCGGCCAGGCGCAGGTTGTGGTTCTTGATGGCCTCGTTGACGATGTTGCGTACCGTGCGAGCGTTGCCGAAATATTTGTCGCGGTATTCGTAAAGGAAAGCAAGATAATCCTTGATGTGGCCTTCCGCCTCCGGCGAAGGCAATATTCCCTCTTCTGCTAACATCTGCAGGGCGATATGGCTGAGTTCCTGGGGAGAATAGTCTTCAAACTTGAGGATCTTGTCGAAGCGGGAGTTCAGCCCCGGGTTAGCTTTCAGGAAAGCTTCCATATTATCAGGATAACCAGCGACGAAAACGAAAAACCGGCCACGGTGATCCTCCATGCGCTTAAGCAGGGTCTGAATGGACTCGTCTCCGAAGTCCCCTCCACTACCTGACCGCATCGTAAGGGAGTAGGCCTCGTCGATGAACAGGACGCCGCCCATAGCCTCGTCGATGCGTTCGGCGGTCTTGATCGCCGTCTGCCCCACGTGGCCGGCGACCAGGCCTTGCCGGTCGGTCTCCACCATATGGCCTCTTTCCAGTACACCGAGGGATTTGTAGATCTGGGTGAGGATACGAGCAACGGTCGTTTTGCCGGTGCCGGGGTTACCAATAAATACGGTATGCAGGAAGAAGCTGTTCAGTACGTCCCGGTTGGTTTCCCGGTAGAAACGCACCAGGCGTACCAACTCGCTGATCTGTGCCTTGATATTCTCCATGCCGATCAGGCGGTACAACTGGTCGAGGGACTCCTTGAGGAGGGGCTCGTCCACTGGGATGTTGGGCAGTTCAGGCTTGGCTTCCACGTCGATCTTTTCCACATCTCCCAGGCGGATGAGGGACAGTTTATCTTTATCCAGGCTTTTGGGGTCTTCATCCGACATGATACGGAGGCCCAGGTTAACTTTGGATTTCTCGATCAGGTCATAGACAAATCGGGCGTTGCCAAAGGAGCGGTCGCGTTTGCGGTAAGCCCCAATAATGATCTCGTCGATCTTCTTCTTGGCCTTTTCGGTCAGCACCACCCCTTTTTCCCGGCAGGCAAAGTCGGCGATCTGCGACAGCTCCTGGGGCAGGTAGTCTGAAAATTCAAAATACAATTTAAAGCGGGATTTCAGCCCTGGATTGGAATCGAGAAAATGCTTCATCTCTTTGGGATAGCCGGCCACGATCACGGCCAGGTCACCCGGGCCGTTGGACATTTCCTTGACCAGGATCTCGATCACCTCTCTGCCGAAGTCTTTACTGTCGTCATTGGAGCGGGCCAGGGCGTAGGCTTCATCGATGAACAAGACCCCTCCCCTTGCTTTTTCGATTGCCTCCTTGACCTTGGGCGCCGTCTGGCCGATGTATTCGCCCACCAGGTCGACGCGATCCACTTCGTGTACATGGCCTTTGGAAAGCAGGCCCATCTTTTTGTAGAGCAGTCCCATCATTTTGGCGACCGTGGTCTTGCCCGTCCCCGGGTTACCGATGAACACGGAGTGGACGTTGATCTCTTCCTTCTCACGGAACCCCTTCTCTTTGCGCAACTGCAGGAACTGTATGTACTTGGCGTGGTCGAGCACTTGGGATTTGATGGCCTCCAGCCCGATAAGGGCGTCGAGTTTCACCATCACCTCATCGAAGGTCTGGTTGAAGCTTTCATCCGGAGAAAGCACCACTGGCGCCTGCCGGTTGGGCAGTAACACCCCGGAGATGCCTTCCTCGAACTCTTCGGCCACTTCGAAAGGCACCACCGCCAGCAGTTTGTCCATAAAAACGATCTCGGCAGTGTAGCGGTCCTTGCGCCAGGAGCCCTTCACGTTGGATCCCCAGCCGGCCGTAATGCGGATGAACTCGTCCCTTTTGTCGATCCGCTGCAGGCGGACGACCTGGCCTTTCAACTCCCGCGCGTCGTTGTAGAACTTAGTGAACAGTTCGCAGTGCCAGGACTTGTCCGAATGGAGGTTGCGCAGTGAAATTTCCACATAGATATAGCGGGTTTCCTCACTGCTGAATGTTTTGAAGTATATCCTTTCGTCCTCAATGACATCATCGTAGGGCCCTTCGTAGAGTTTCAGCGATTGCACATCCAGGTAAGGGTTTTCCCCGGGAAGCATCTCCTGGCCGGCATCCTCCACATAGAAGTACTTGGTCGCCACTTTTTCTCCTTCTATCCAGGCTTCCCAGTAGTAGGTGCCCTTTTTCCAGAAAGCTCCCTCATTTTTATTACCCCATCCTTCGCGAATGTACATGATGTGGTCGTACTTGCTTACCTTTCGTCGGAACGGCAGGGAACAGAGCAATTTCTGGGATTTCTTCATGGAGTAGCACTTAATTTCCACTTCCACTTCCCAGTCCTCGATATCGAAAAGTTTGTTGTAGAAAGAGAGTTCGGCATAGACATAGGTCGTCTCATACCGGTCGAACACCTGGCGGTACTTTTTCTTGTTATCCGCCAGCCATTCGGTAGATGCATAGACCTTCAGTTCACGGAACTTGAACTTTTTGAATTCCGGATGGAGGTATTCTTCGGCCATTCAGATTAATTCTTTTTCTGTTTTAACTTTTAAAGATAAGAAAACGGGGGGTTGAGGGTTAATTTTTTCCGGTAATTTACAAAAAATACCCAAAAGAAAGGGGGCGGGCCTGTAGCCCATGCCCCCAGAAATTGGGGCAAAGTCATAAGTTTGTTATCTTTCGCTTTCAAGCAGCAGGCGATGGCAATAGTAAAACTCAATATACCTACCCTTGTTACCGACACCACGATAGAGGGCCTGGCGCATTACCACCTTCGGCCCCTGTTTACCGGGTTTCCTCTGGCTACACACCGGCGGTACGACAATGCGGTCGCGCTCTTTCAAAAAGAGGTGCGCCAGGCTTTCAAAGGGTTTTCCTTCAACCGCCAGAACGCCACCCGGCTTTTATGGTTCCTGTTCAACCCGGAAATCCAATACCACCAGTTTCAGCTGGAGTTCAACCTTGGCCGGCAATTTGTTAGCGGCCTCTTCGGGCTGGCCAGTTTCAGCTATGAGGACAAACACTTTGCCATTCTGCCTGCCATCCACCATTACATGTTTATGCTTCCCGGAAAAAAAGGAAGCCACCCGGAATTGAAAGCTGCCGCCCAAACAACCGTCCGGGCGCTGTTGCGCAAGCTAAAGCAGGAGAACGAGAGCGAATTTGACCCGGAGCTTTACTTTGCCAACACCAAAGAATTTCTGACCCATATAGAGGTATCCGTGAATGTGGGCCAAAGCGCTTTCAGTTTTGATGTACCGCCTGACAACTGGTTTCTCGCCAGCCTGATTGGTGACACCGATTTTGACGGCGCCATTGAGATCGAGCGGGTCGCCCAGGACCTCAACAGCCTGTATCCGGCGGAATTGCGGCGGGCGTATTATCAGGAAGAACTCATAAGCCAGCTGTACAAGGCCACTTTCCACCGGGGTAATACCCCAAGGGCAGACGCATAAAAATGCCAAATAAAACCAAAGGATTAGCTTTGGGGGAAAAAATAAAATGGCTGAGAATCGAGTTTCGCTCCAAAGCCTGGTTACCGTGTTTGAGGGCGTTCCTGATTTCAGGATCGACCGGCACAAGAAGTATACACTGGGTGAGATATTATTCCTCACCCTTAGCGCTGTGATAAGCGGGTTTACGGAGTGGGAGGAAATTGCTGACTTTGGGGAGGAGAAACTGGGCTGGCTTCGAGGGTTTTACCTTTATGAAAACGGTACACCATCCCATGATACCATCAACCGGGTGGTATCACTTTTGGATTATCGGGCCTTTGAGGAGCATTTCATTCGCTGGGCTACGCAGGATATAAAGTTGCCGGACGGCACGGTGATAAACGTGGACGGCAAAAAACTTCGTGGGAGCGCCAGCAAGAAAGAGCAGCAAACCCCGCACTCGGAAGGCGGCAAAGGCGCCGTACATCTAGTGCAGGCCTGGTGCAACGAGCTGCAGCTGTGCCTGGGCCAATACAAGACGGAGGATAAGTCAAATGAAATCACGGCTATCCCTGCCCTTTTAGAATGGCTGGACGTGCGCGGCTGCATAATAACCATTGACGCTATGGGTTGCCAGAAGGTAATTGCTCAGCAAATAATCAAGCAGGAAGCCGATTATGTCCTGGGCTTGAAAAACAATCACAGCAAGCTTTTGGAAGATGTTAAAGGGCTATTTGAGCAAGCCGGAATAATTACCGAGCAGGAACTTAAGCTGGAAATGGAGCCGGAACACCTTCAAGAACAAACAAGCCGTGGGCATGGGCGGCTGGAAAAGCGAGTGTGCCGGATATTGCCGGCCTACCTATTAGGCGAAGAATTCCAGCTGGAATGGGCTGGGCTTCAATCGATAGTTGAAATAACCGCCCACCGATATGTTATGGCTAGCGGACAATTTAGTTTAGAGAGGCGCTATTACATTAGCAGCTTGAACTCAGGCGCAACCGAATTTAATCAAATTGTCCGTAGCCATTGGGCAATCGAAAACAACCTGCATTGGTCCTTAGATGTGCAATTCAAAGAAGACCAAAGCCGAAAGCGGGCTCACAATGCTGCTGCGAACTTTGCTATTATTTTACGCTTCGCTTTGAGCTTGTTGAAAAAATACCCGGAGAAAATAAGTATTCATCGAAAACAAAATAAAAGTGCAATGTCAGACAAATATAGGGAACAAATCATGGGAATTTAATGCGTCTGCCCTTGGTAATACCCCCATTGCGCTCATCGGCCCGGAAGGTGTCGGCAAACACACCATGATCCACGAAGTAATCTGGCGCTACGAGAGTGGGTATTACGAACCTAAAAAGGGGCGCACCCAGCGCATCTGGCAGATAGACCCAACCCGGATCATCTCGGGAATGAGTATCGTCGGAATGTGGCAAAAACGCTTCGAGTCCATCATTTCCTATGTACAGCATCCGGCGGAAGGTTCAAAAACCAGCGACAAGATATTGATCGACAATCCGGTTGCCCTCTTGCGCATCGGCAAATCGGCACAGAACAACATGTCCCTCAGCGACGTGCTGCGCCCTTATCTGGAAAAAAGGCAAATCCAGGCCATCATTCTGGCCACTCCGGAAGAATGGAAAGTAGTACAGGAAAAAGGGCGACGGTTCGCGGGCCTTTTCCAGGCCGTCCGTCTCAATGAGCCCAGCATGGAAACTGCCATTCGCATCATTCTCAAAAACCGGCGGCTGCTCGAAAGGGAGAACAATACCTCTATCACCATTCAGGCAGTCCAGCAACTGCTGGCCATTCAACGCAACTACCTCAAGAACAAACCCCTGCCCGGCAGCGTCATGAAGCTGATGCGGCAACTGGCGGTGAAGTACCGCTACCGCTCGGCCAATGCGCCGGAAGTACGGGAAGAATTCAAGGCTTTCAGCGGCCTGGAAGAACGCATCTTCGATTCCAGCCGTCAATTTCAGGAAGGGGAAGTACGGGATCATATCGCCCAGGAACTGGTTGGCCAGGCCAAAGCAGCGGATGCGCTCACCAATGTCATCCACATCATAAAGGCCAAGCTCGCCGATAAGAGCAAACCGCTGGCCTCTTTCTTGTTCATCGGCCCGACCGGAGTTGGCAAAACTCAAGCCGCTAAGGTCGTCTGTAAGTACCTCATGGGGGATGAAAAACACCTGATGCGCTTCGACATGAACGAATACATCGACGCCGGCGCCGTCCAGCGCCTGATCGGAGATGATTTCAACCCGGAAGGGCAGCTCACAGGTACCGTACGCTACCGCCCCTTCGGCATCCTTCTGCTGGACGAAATCGAAAAGGCCCATCCACTCGTCCATGACCTCCTGCTGCAGGTACTGGATGACGGCAGGCTGACGGATAGCCTCGGCAGAACGGTAGATTTCACCAATACCATCATCATCATGACCTCCAATGTGGGGGCTCAGCAGGCCAATGTACGGCTGGGCTACCAACCCGATACCGAAGATGAAGGAGCGGTTTACCGACGAGCGGTAGAAAACGAATTCCGGCCCGAGTTCGTCAACCGGATCGACCAGATCATCATCTTCAACCCGCTGGAACTTAGCCACATACTCGGCATCGCCAGGTTACAGATCAAGGAACTGCTTCAACGCGACGGTTTTGTTCGCCGAACCACCATCCTCAACATCTCCAAGGAAGCCCTCGAGTGGGTTGCCAAGCGCGGATTCGACTCCCGAATGGGGGGGCGGGCCCTGAAACGGCAGATCGAACGAGACCTTACCTCCCTTTCGGCAGAACAACTGATCTCTACCCAGATCGACACCCCAATCCTCTTCGACGTATTGCTGCAGGACGAACAGCTGACGCCCAAAATACGCCCCCTCCAGTTTGTCCAGCCGGTAGAAGACGACTGGTTGCCTGCCCTTCCCGACGAAACGCGGGGCCGGCGCTTTTACAACCAGCTGCTCAACGCCCTGGAAAAAATCCGCAGGCAACTGGAAGCCTATGAAGAAAAAATGGAGGCGCACGCCGACCCCCTCGTCTTTGCCGACGGGAAAGCCTCCAGCGGCATGGGATGGGAATACTACCATTTCAAGGGGCGTGTGGAGGAAACCCGCGAAGCCCTGAACAATATCAGCCTGGGCTTCCGGGACCGAAACTACAAATACGGCCCGGCCATTCCGCTCCGGCTCAAACCCGTCAGCCTGGTTCCCAGAAAAGACTGGTCGGCCAAGGGTATACGGGAAAACATCAAAGACCGCCTCTTCCAGCAGGAAGGCATCCGGGAGATCCGCGAAGCCTATCAATTCGGCACGGCTCCGTTCGACAGCATCAAAACGGAATTCATCGGCAACTACCTGGAAGTGGCATTTCTGCAATTACAACTGCGAGGCGTTCTGGCTGGTAAGCCACAGAAAGGAAGCCTCAGGATCGGGTCCTATATCACCGGCATGGGCCATTGGGAAACGGGCTTCTTGCTGGATAAGTACTCCGAGCTGCTGCAATTGCTGGACATTCCCCACAAGGTGAATAAAAACCTGGGCCTGATCGATATTGAAACTTTCTCTCTGCACGACTTGTTCAGCGGGGAAGTAGGCATACACCTCTTTTACCTGGGCCAGCGCAGCCCTATTCCAATCCACGTTTCCTTGGGAAGCCCGGAGAAGGACAAAAACGCTTACCGGATCGTGCGCATTTATGACGGACGCGATACGCTTACCGACCTGCGAACTGGGTTCTCCAATGCAGTCAATATTGCAGGCAGTGAATTTAAACTTTTGCTTTATGCAGGTATCGGGAAAGAAATACGAGATGCCGTGAACCCCTTACCGGCCAACCTTTAACGGCAAACGGCCGGTTAAAAAACAGGCACTATCCTTCCCGCCGCTGTATCTCATCTCTGATCCGGGCGGCCTTTTCGTAATCTTCCTGAGCCAGGGCGTTCTCCAGCAACTGTTCCAGTTCCTGATCAGAGAAACTGCTCAGTTTCTTTTTTACAGCGGGATTTTTTTCCGGGGCTGCCGATTTATCTATGGTTATTCCGGCCTCATCCATTATAAAATCATTCGCATAGATCGGGCACTCGAAGCGAACAGCCATGGCAATGGCATCGGACGTCCGGGAATCGAGCCCGAAAGTTGAGCCATCCGTCTGCTGGCAGATCAGCGTGGCGTAAAATACACCAAAGCGGAGGTTGGATATGACGACTTCCTTGAGGTTGATACCGAAGGTGGAAAGTGCGTTTTTGAACAGGTCGTGGGTCATAGGGCGGTTCGTCGGGATTTTTTCCAGGGCCAGGGCAATAGCCTGGGCTTCGAAAGCGCCGATCACTACCGGCAAACGGCGGTTGCCTGGTTCCTCTTTCAGAACCACGACGAAGCTGTTGGGCTGAGATTCACTGTTAGCTAGTGCCACTATTTTCAACTCCACTTTTTTCATTCCATTCCAGGTGCATTTTGAGATGGGTACAGAGTTTGACCACGTCGTTGAAGGTAGCCTCCCGGCGGCCGGATTTCCACAGCTGGAACTGCGGGCCTTCCCCCATGGAAACGAACATATTTTCTTTAAGGATTACCTTCTGCCCCTTGAAAGCAATCACATCAATATCGAAATGCTTTAGGGCACACAATAACAATTCTTTTTGATGGCTGAATTCCATAAATCAGTACATTAATACCTTCTTAGAGATAAAAAAGACTGCGATTCTTTGTTCAGGTATCAGGTATAAATGAGGCTGCGCAATGCCCTCGGGAAGGTAGTTTGGTCAACGATCAGGCCGGTTGCAGGCCAGTTCACCAGAGAAACTGGCCTGCGGGACTCCTGTTTTTTGTTTATTACTGGCCTATGATGGCACAAACCTTTTCCGGAGAATAGGCGGCAATGCTTTTTTAATTATCGGTTATTACTGCATTAAGATACATAGGATTGGCCAATATAGAAAGCTACGGGCGGATTAATTTATTCGGTAGCTTTTTCAGGCTCCATCCGAAGCGAACGAAAAGGCTGATTTCCAGCACCCGGCAATCTACCGCCTGTTTTCAACATAATCCTGCAGAGCATGCACCAGGCGGTCGAGGTCTTCCGTCAAAGTATAAACATTAGGGGTCACCCTTATCCCACTGATCTTTTCCCATTCGATGGAAACGGTATGGATCTGATGGTTTCTAAACAGCCATTCGCTCAGTTCCTGGTTTCCCACTTCCTGAAGGCTGAACAGAGCGATCCCACAGCCATGGGGCGGGGAGGAAGGAGAATGCAGCTGAAATCCCGGGATCTTTTCCGCCTGTCTCACCCAATAGTTTTTGAGATATTGCAAACGCTCCTGTTTACGGTTCGTTCCGATCATCAGGTGAAAGTCTATGGCCTGGCCGATGGCCTGCTCAATGGCGAAGGAGCGGGTCCCCAGGTTTTCGAACTTTCGGATGTCCCCGCTTTCCGGCTCCGGAGCTCCGAAAAGCGGATACAGGGCTGCTATTTTTTCCTGGCGCACGTAGAGCATGCCGCTGCCAAAGGGTGCACAGAGCCATTTGTGGAGGCTGGTGCCGAAATAGTCGCACTCCAGGCCAGAGATTTCAAAATCCAGCTGGCAAAAGGAATGGGCCCCGTCGACCAGGGCCTCTATACCGCGGCGGCGGGCTTCAAGGGCGATCTTCCGGGCCGGCAGCACTTGTCCGTTCCAGTTGATGACATGGGTGATGTGCA
The DNA here is from genome assembly GCA_020636405.1 of Lewinellaceae bacterium. GTDB lineage: Bacteria > Bacteroidota > Bacteroidia > Chitinophagales > Saprospiraceae > JACJXW01. The sequence goes on from JACJXW010000004.1 coordinate 4,072,507, forward strand.
CCACTTTGGTCCGGGGTGTAAATGCGGAAGTGAAAGCCTCTACAATTGCCCCATCGTCCTCGATCGGAAAGTCAAACGACAGCCATTTCAGCACGATCCCGTCCCGATGGGCCCGTTGTTTCCAAGCATTGATCATATTGGGATAATCCTGGCGGGTGAGCACCACTTCGTCACCCGCTTTCAGCTGAAGGCCGAAGATCACCGTTTCCAAAGCTTCGGAAGCGTTCCGGTTGATGGCAATTTCATCGGGAGAACAGCCAGCCAGGGTGGCCAGTTTGGAACGCAGGGGTTCCCTTCCCTTGTCCAAAACCCGCCACATGTAAAAAGTAGGCAACTCATTGCTCATGCGGTTGTAACGCTCCACGGCTTCCTGCACGACAACAGGTTGAGGGGAAACTCCTCCATTATTGAGATTGAGGATGGACGGCGATACGGAATAGGCCAATTTTACCTGCCTCCAAAACGATTCATCCCCGGCGAGTTGACGAGCGGAAGCCCCCTGCTGCCGCTGCAAAACGTCGAGGAAGCGTTGGCCTCCGGCGGTAGCGTAGAATGGGGCGCCGCCGGCCAGGCCTATGGCGCCGGCCAGGGTACGCAGAAATTTCCTTCTGTCGGTACTCATGGTCTTACTGGTTTATCATTAAAGCGGCAAATGCGGGGAGAAAGAGGGGGTTAAAGGACAATCGCAGCTTCTTTCTTGATAGCCACCAAAGCTTTCTCGACGGCCATAACTTCACGCTGGTTGACGATACTGAATAATGCCTGGGCCAGTTCCTTGCCGTCTGCCTTGGCCCCAACCTTATCGGCCACCAATGCCACCATGTTTACAGCTTCATCCCTTGCCATTTTTATGATCTCCCACAGTTGTTCGGAGACATAGACCTGTTGAGTGATGTTGTGTTCATATTCCTGCTGAATGGCCAACAGCAAGGCCACCTGCAACTCTCCGGCCGTCATGCCGTCCTTCCGAATACGAAGGAGCAGGTTGGGGATAGCGATCCGTTCACAGAGCATGGAAAGGCGCTCATAGGCCTGCAGCTTGAGCGGAAGGGTTGTTTCCACCTGGCTTTTTCTGATCTGGGCCATTTGAAGGCGGTACTGGTTCTCGAGGTACGTCCTCAAAATGTAATAGGCGGTCAAAAAGACGATCAGCGCCGGGATCGTCAGCTTCAGGACTTCAAGGATAAAGGACAACCACGCGGGCATAGGAATTGGATTCAATGGTTCAGGCGTAAATCTAGCAAATTTTAATACAAATCTGCAAAAAGTGACGGGGTTGCCGGTTTTGAGGATTGCCAGGAACGACACGAAAGCAATTTGCAATCCATCCAGAATTAGTTCAAACCTCCGCCAACCAAAAACACTGCTGTTTGTTCCCTTTGTTATAAAGTTGATGCGCCTTATATTTGTGTAATCAGAAAATGAATTACCCAATGAGCGAGATAAAGAATATAGTAACGGAAGCCCCTATCTCTCTGACGGAAGGAGCGGTGCGGGCACTGAAAAAGATAAAAGCGGAACAATCCATCTCTGACCAACACGGCCTGCGGGTCGGCGTTGAGGGAGGCGGATGTTCCGGGTTTTCTTATATCCTGGGATTCGATGAGGAAAAAGAAAACGACCAGGTCTTCGAAGTCAATGGCATCAAGGTGCTGATGCAGAAAGCCCATGCCATATATCTGCTTGGTATGGAAATCGACTGGGAAGATGGGTTGAATAACCGAGGGTTTTCGTTCAACAACCCCAACGCTACCGATACCTGCGGTTGCGGCACCTCTTTTTCCGCCTGAGCCGTATTTTTCCCAGCCGAAATAAAACATGAGTTATCCCGAATTTTTGGTGCAACATCGAATGAGCGGCATTCCCGGTACTGAGGAATGGGCGGTTTTTGACATGCGATGTGTGTTTTCTGATGGGGCTCTTTGGGCGCAGCTCTTTCAGGGCAGCCCTCCCGCCAACCCTGCATCGAAAATCGAACGCCACAAATCAAACATCAAAAACCAGAAAGGGGGCCTGCTAAGGCAGCTCAAAAAAAGCTGCAATTTCAACCCCACATTCTGCCCCCCTGCCCTTTCAGGGCTTTGCCGTCATTTAGCCCCTGAATCGGATGGCCCATGTTTCACCAGTACTTACCCCTTTCAACCTATCCGCGATCATTTAATATCACCCAACTGACAAATCTGGACATAAGGCTTCTACAAGGTGCAACCATTGATAAAATCAAGGGTATTTTTGACGGAAGAAGCTGAAAGGCAGTACGCCCTCAAGGATCACCCGAAATTTATATTAAAATCAAAAACACACATGAAAAAATCACTACTACTTTTTCCATTCCTTTTCCTGGTTTTGGCACTAAGTGCCCAACCCAACATTATTTGGGAAGAACAATTCGACGGCGGCATTCCCGACACTTGGGAAATCAGTGCCGGTGACCCGGTAGGGGCGGCCTGGCAATGGTCACCCGACGGCCGGGCCGACAGTGCTCTGGTCGATGGGGTAAGAGTTCCCGCCCTCTTCTGGGCCGGCCAACCCATCAATTCCCCTTCCGCAGCAAACGGAGCGGCCATGTATAACTCGGACGTTTACGATGCAGGGGGTGTAAATGTCGGCCAGGGCCCCTACCCCAACGGTACATCAGCCCAGCTGACCTCTCCCTCTATTGACTGCTCTGGGGAATCAACTGTTTATCTCTCTTTCCATCAGTATGGACGCGCCATCTCCACCTTTATTTCAACCCTGGTGGAGGTTTCTAATGACGGTGGCGCAAACTGGACGGATTTCCCGATCAACCGGCTGATCACTGATAACCGGAGCTCTGCCCGGGGCGATGTTCAGCTGATCGATATTTCAGAGGTGGCTGCCAACCAGGCGGATGTAAAAATCCGGTTTACCTGGGACGGTAGGTTCTATTTCTGGCTCATTGACGACGTGCAGTTGATCACACCCCCGCAGTATGCACTGTCTCTGGATACTTTTTTCTACACTCCGGCCAGCTTTGCCCAGCCGGTTTCTCAGGTGGCTACCGACACTTTTGTTTTCAATGTGGAAATTTCAAACCTGGGCTCCGAGCCCATCCCCAACCTGGTGTTCAAGGGCAGTGTCCTGGAAGTGGTGGGCAACAACACCCAACTGATCTATCAGGACAGCCTTGTGCTGGATGTTTTCCCCGCCCTGACCAAGGATTCCACCCTTCAGATCGAGCAGCTTTGGGCGCCGGAACTGGAGATCGGCAATTACCAGCTGCGCTTTGAGGTCTATTCTCAGGATACGGATGTAAGGGAACAGGACCATACGCCGTTCAACGATATCCGCACCGCTCCCTTCCGGGTAAACGCCATCATGTTCGCCAAAGAAGACGATCCGGATGTAGCCTTCCGTCCTGGCAGTGCCGGCGACTACGCCGTAGGCAACTATTACCAAATGAGCCCCCAGTCCGGCAATAACTTCCAGATCAGAGAACTGCGCTTCTCCGCTGCCAAAAACTCCAGCGACGGGCCGCTGCAAGGCAATATTGTAACCTTCCTGGTATACAAGGTAAAAGACGAGGTGATCACCTTTGCCGACTTTGATACCGGCAGTGATGAATCCCTGGATCTTGTAGGCTTTGGCACCTATGAGTTCACCGCGTCTGATGAGAACTTCGACCTCATCACCACTGACGTATTCAACCTGGATGGGGACCCCATTGCCTTGGAACCTGGTGGCCGGTATTTCGTAATGGCCTCCTACGCCGATCAATCCAACGTGATCTTCCACGCCTTTGAAGACGATATCGACTACTTCCAGATCTCGACCATTGTTTACCGGGAAGAGTGGTTCCTCGGGGGCTTCGGCCCGGAATCCGCCGCCGTTTTGCGAATGGTGATCGAGATGTCCACCTCCACCGATGAAATACCGCTGGAAGACAGCGCCATGACGCTCTTCCCCAACCCCAGCAGCGAGGTGCTCAACGTACAGCTCGACCTGGAAGAAAGCAGCCCCGCCATGTTGATCATGGCCGATATGAACGGGCAGATCCTGAATATCCGGGAATACCAAAATGTTCAGAAGGAAACGCTGCAGTTCGACGTCAGTAAGCTGCCGGCAGGCACTTACCTGATGCGGGTGAGTACGGAGGAAGGAACGAAGACGAAGCAGTTCGTGGTCGTGAAGTAAATGGACAATGCGTTGAAATGCATTGAAATGCTTCCTAAAAACAAAGCCCGCCGGGATTGCTCCCGGCGGGCTTTGTTTTTAGGAAGAAGTAGGAGCTACTACTTCATATTCTTTATGACCTCATCGCCAAATTCGGAGCACTTCAGCAGCGTAGCTCCTTCCATCAGGCGGTGGAAGTCATAAGTTACACGCTTGTTGGAAATAGCGCCTTCCACACCATTGACGACCAGGTCGGCGGCTTCTTTCCAGCCCATGTAGCGGAACATCATTTCGCCGGACAGGATCACCGAGCTGGGGTTGACCTTGTCGAGGCCGGCGTACTTGGGCGCCGTACCGTGAGTGGCTTCAAAGATAGCGCGGCCGGTAGTATAGTTGATGTTGGCGCCCGGAGCGATGCCGATACCGCCCACCTGTGCGGCCAGAGCGTCGGAGATGTAGTCGCCATTAAGGTTGAGCGTAGCGATGACCGAGTACTCGGAGGGGCGGGTCAGGATCTGTTGCAGGAAAGCATCAGCAATGGAGTCCTTGATGAGGATAGCGCCCTTGCTCAGCGCAGCCTCCTGAGCTTTATTGGCAGCTTCTTTGCCCTGATCGGCAACGATGCGGTCGTACTGGGCCCAGGTGAAGACCTTGTCGCCATATTCCCGTTCGGCCACTTCGTAGCCCCATTCCTTGAACTTACCCTCGGTGAATTTCATGATGTTGCCTTTGTGGACGAGGGTGACCGAAGGCAGCTTATTGTCAATGGCGTAATCGATCGCCGATCTTACCAGGCGCTCGGTGCCCTCTACCGAAACAGGCTTGATGCCGAGGGAAACGGTGTTGGGGAAGCGGATCTGGGTAACGCCCATTTCATCGATCAGGAATTTCTTGAGCTTTTCGAGGTCCTGCGTTCCATGAAGGTATTCGATACCAGCGTAGATGTCTTCCGTATTTTCGCGGAAGATGATCATATCGATCTGGTCCGGGCGCTTCACCGGAGAAGGCACGCCGGTAAACCAGCGCACCGGGCGGACGCAGGCGAAGAGGTCGAGTTTCTGGCGCAGGGCGACGTTTAATGAGCGGATGCCGCCGCCGACCGGAGTGGTCAACGGGCCTTTGATGGCCACCAGGTACTCTTCGATCGCATGCAGGGTCTCATCCGGAAGCCACTCGCCGGTAGCGTCGAAAGCCTTCTGTCCGGCCAGTACTTCTTTCCAATGGATCTTGCGCTTGCCGCCATAAGCTTTTTCAACGGCAGCGTCAAAAACGCGTTCGGATGCCGCCCAAATGTCCGGGCCAATGCCATCTCCTTCGATGTAGGGAATAATGGGGTCGTCGGGTACGATTAACTTTCCATTTTTAATGGTTACATTGCTTCCACTCATTGTATTATGCAGTTTTATTTGTGGTATATTTTCTTCTCTTTCCTGGGTGGTTTAAAAAGCAGCACAAAAGTAATAATTTAAATCTTTTTCACTGAAGGAGCGTTGCAATTTTCGAAGGTTTTCAGGCCTTGACATAAAATTGTATCTTGAAAAAACCTGTTACCTTTGAGCAAATGAACTGACGAAGGAGAAAATATATGCAAAATCCAAACCTGGACCCGAGCGATGAACGCTTGAGCACCGAAGAACAACAGATCGAAAAATCGCTGCGCCCTAAGGCGCTGGAGGAATTCAGCGGACAGCCGAAGATCGTGGAGAACCTGCATGTTTTCATCCAGGCTGCCAGGCAGCGGGGGGAAGCCCTCGACCACGTTCTGCTGCACGGCCCTCCCGGGCTGGGCAAGACCACCCTTTCCCATATCATTGCCTTTGAACTGGGAGCCGGACTGAAGATGTCTTCCGGGCCGGTGCTGGAAAAGCCGGGCGACCTGGCAGGGCTGCTCACCAACCTGGACGAAGGTGATGTTTTGTTCATCGACGAGATCCACCGCCTCAACACCGTGGTTGAGGAATACCTGTACTCCGCCATGGAAGACTACCGGATCGACATCATGATCGACAGCGGCCCCAACGCACGCAGCATCCAGATCACCCTCAACCCCTTTACGCTGGTAGGCGCCACTACCCGCATGGGCCTGCTCACTGCGCCCATGCGCGCCCGGTTCGGTATCAACTGCCACCTCGACTACTACGACGCCAGGACCCTGGAACGCATCATCAAGCGGTCGGCCAGCATCCTCAAGGTGCCCATCACCGATGAAGGCGCTGCCGAGATCTCCCGCCGCAGCCGGGGCACCCCCCGTATTGCCAACGCTCTGCTGCGCCGGATACGGGACTTCGCACAGATCAAGGGCGACGGCACCATCGATGTGGAAATCGCCCACTTTGGCCTCTCCGCCCTCAACGTCGACGAAGGCGGCCTGGACGAAATGGACAATAAGATCCTTTCCACCATCATCCACAAGTTCAAAGGCGGCCCGGTGGGCATCACCACCATCGCTACCGCAGTGGGCGAAGAGGCCGGCACTATCGAGGAAGTGCACGAGCCTTTTCTCATCATGGAAGGCTACATTCAACGCACGCCACGGGGACGGGAAGCCACAGAGAAGGCTTACCGACACATCGGCGTGGTGCCGCCGGGGCGGGCAGGGACGCTGTTTGACGGGTTGGACTCCACGGATTGACCGCCCGGCCAGAGCCGATACGTGATAAATATCATTCCCCTCGCTGAGAAATGTCAACCGCCTCATCCGCGAAAAAATGCATCTTAGCAGTACCCTGGCTGATCAAGGGTATTAGATCCATGGCACTTCATTATAGAAAATTAAGCGGATACGGAATGCTGTCGGGTATAGGAAAATCCCGGCAGCATTCTTATATTATGGAGGCATAAAACTAATCCTATGAAAAAGATCCTGGTTCCTACCGACTTTTCCAACACCTCCCGAAACGCACTGTTCTATGCGATGAAATTAGCCGATGCGCTAAAGGCAGAATCCATTGACGTCGTACACGTTTTTCTGCCGGAGACTGCCGGAGAGGCTGATTTCATCCCACCGGTAGCTCAATTGATGGAAAGCAGGAAGGAAATGCTGCAGACGTTTGTAAAGGACAGCCTTGCCGAATCGGAGCCGCCCGCCTGCCCGGTCCGGCATGAGGTACTGGTCGGATTTCCGGGAGATGAACTGGCCCAGGCCTCTGAAGACTACAACCTCATCGTGATGGGCACCACCGGGCAAAGCGGGGTGCTGGAGAAGATATTCGGCAGCGTTTCCTCCAGTGTGTCACAGCGAGCATACTGCCCCGTCCTCCTGGTTCCACACGATGCCCGGTTCCAGCCGATCCAACATATCATCTACGCCAGCAACTACGAATCAGCCGGCCAGGAAATGGTCAATAAGGTCGCCGAATTCAACCAGCCCTTCAAAGCTCACATCCATTTCGTCCATGTCAAAAGAAATAAAGATATCCCCGTTGGGTTCGACAAGGTGAAAGAAGAGATATTCAGGGAACTCTTCAAAGAGGGAGAGCCTCCATTTGCTTTCGATATCGCCGAGGTAGCCAATGATGATGTAGCCGAGGGGATCAGCCAGTATGCAGATGAGAAAAATGCCAACCTGGCCATTATGGTGACCCGACACCGCAGCATCTGGCAGAGCTTGCTACACCGTAGCCAGACTAAGCGCATGGCCCTGGCCACCCATATCCCGTTGATGGTGTTGCACCTGGATTGATATTTTGTTGTTGCGTATCGGAATACCGCCCTCACCTCACCTCTACCTCCACCAGCCTGCTCTTCAGGTCAGGCGGCAGGCCGTCCCAGCTCAGTCCGATGCCAAAGTGATAAGTGCCGGCGAGGGTGTCGGGAACAGAGAAAAGCACCTCGAAGTCCGTAGTGTCCCCTGCGGGAAGGGCCGGCACTCCGCCCCGAAACGTCAGGGCCGGATAGGATTGAGGGACCCCGTCCTTCAGGAAAAGCCCCTTAGCCATGATCGGCAGGGTTCCTTTTCGAAAATCGATATCATGAGCATAAGGATTGTAGAATCGCAGTGGAAAGCGGACCTGCTGTCCCGTTCTCCATTGGCGGGCCAGGCTATCCGGCAGAAAGCACTGCGTTTTTTCGGCTATCTGCAAGCTGTCGAGCAACTGTAATTTGAAGGATTTGCGGGTGAGTTCCACTTTTTCACACTGGCCACACTTCCATGAATTCTGGGCAGCCAACAGCACCGTTTGGTTGTGCAAGTCCTTTTCCCAATCCCAGATATCAAACTGGTTAGGGCGGTATTCGATATCGGAAAAGGCATAAGCTTTTTCTCCAGCGTAAAAACTGTATTTGGAGACATCCCGGTAAGTGTTGTGAAAGAGTATGGGATGCTTGTTCGCCCGTTCCTGCAATTCGTACACCCATTGCCGGCGGTGGAAATCGCTGTTCAGGCCCGTCCAGTTGAAGGCCAGCTCCAGGCGGAGGGCGAGGAGCAGCACAATTGTGGCCAAAGAGAAGATGCGCACCCACCGGGCAAAACCCGGATTCTGCCGGCTTTCCCGGAATAGGATCAGCACGATCGGAAAACTGAGGATCGCCGTCCATTGCGGTTCGACGTGCCCTTTGAAAGAGGTATAAAAGAAAAAAGCCCAGAAGCCATACAGTAAGAAGCGGTAAGCACGCTCCAACAGCCCTTCCGGGCGCCGTTTCCATAGTACCCAGATCAGCATGGGAAAGAAGAACGGATTGAAAATCACCACCTGGTTCAGCAGGTAAGTGGTAGTGTACTTCAGCTTGTAGATATCGTCCCGCCCTTGCAGGTGGTAAAGGAAGGAAGGGAAGCCGTTCTCATACTGCCAATACAGGTGAGGCAAGAAAAGAAGAAAGCCCAGGAAGGAAGCGACATAAAAAGACGGCTTTCGCAACAGGGAAAGATTAGACAAGAGGACGAAAAAGATCAGCAATACGCCGTGGTACTTGCTGTACAAAAGAGCAGCCATACAAACCCCCAGCATCACGGTATACCGCCCTCCCCCTTCTTCCAGAAACCGATGGTACAGCCATAAAAACAGGGCGGAAAAAAAGAGGAGAGGGCCATCGGGAGTGGCGATAAAACCATACACTTCAAGCATGGGAACAGCCGCCAGAAGCCCTGCAAAAGTAAGGGCTTCCCACTTCTCCGTGGGTTTTCCGGCCAGAAGCCAGATGAAGTAAAAGGAAAAGGGTTGAAGAAGGACAAAAGCCAGGCGGACACCCAATTCACCCGAAAGCAGAAGCGTTCCTGCCCGGATCAGCAGCGCTACGGCCGGCGGATGGTCGAAATAACCCCAATCCAGTTGAAGGGAGTACATGCGGTAGTAAGCCTCATCGGGGTCCAGTTCGGTGAGGGCTGCCTGGAAAAGGTTGACTATCGCCAGGGCTGCCACCAACCCGACGAGCCACCGTATGCCCGATTTTTGCTTACCCATATCCCCTATTTCAGGTCATTTCGAAAGGTGAGCTGTCCTCCCGGGCCATTCAATTCCAGAAAAACCAGGTTTACTTTATAAGCTTCCGCTCCTTCCAGCAACTCAATGACCCGGACCTCCTGCGTCATCACGCCGGCACAGATCTTCTTTGTTTTGGAAACCCCCGAAATGTCGAGCGTACCATCCTTTTTCAGGGTGACCTGCCCCTGGAGGCTGTTGCAGCCTCCATTGCCGGTGAGCTGATTGCCGTTGATGCCAATGTAAACAGGGCTATCCCCCAGGATTCGTTCCGGTTGGCCGTTGTAAGTATACTTGGCCAGCACCCACTCCTTGCCTTCGATATCGGGAAACTGCCCCTGTCCACTGCTATCCAAAGCAGATGGAGCAGTTGAGGGTGAGGCTTCCTGCCCCTCAACAACAACGGGGCTCTCCCCGCCCGTTGCCCCTTGCTCTCCTTCTGGTTCACTCTTGCAGGAAACCAGGAGCAGCATCAGCATAAAGGACAAAACAGACAAAAGTTTCATAGGATTATTTTTTGAATTTTTCGCTCATAATTCCTTCAATATCCCCGAAAGTTTATCCCTCTCAATGGTAAATTCCGTAGGGCCGAAAACGTAGGCCGCTACCTCGTAGGGGTTGTAGAAGAAATACAAGCCTTCTTCAGTTATGGCATAATTTTCCGGCAAAGCAAATGCATCGCCCCAGAAGAACCCGGCTTCAGACAGGCTTTCATCCGGGCCTAGTTCGCGAGCTTCCCGGAAAGCCACCTCCGCCAACTCCAGCAACCGGGCCGTATCGGACACCAGGTCGGGCAACAGAAGCACTTCCCCTGTCCGGGTATTGAAGTTGATGAGGTACACAAAGGAATTGGGGTGCGCCCCCCCGACGTAGGCATCGGTGGTGAGCTGCACGGAAACCACTTCTTTCGACTGGAAAAGGGGTTCTCCACTGACTTCCACTTGCCAGTTATTTTCGCCCCCTCCCTCTTCCGAATTAGCTGTTTCAAATTCTTTCAGGAAATTATCGGCTATCTCCTCGATGGACTGCTTCTGAGTGTCTTCCGGAGAAGAAGCAAACACCGCCAGGCTAACCTTGAGGTAGGACTGCAACGTATCGTTGACCCTTTTAACCACTTCCTCCGGCCCGGCCACTGCCAAGGGATAATCAGCTTTGATCAAAGCGCAGTAGTTACTGTCCTGTTCACAGGAGGGGGACTGGCGGCTGAACTCCCGTTGTTCGAAGGCCAATGCGGGAGCGGGCTGCTCCTCCCCTTCCTCCGTACCACCACCACCTTGCCCATTGGGCCGGCAGCCGGTGGCCAGAATCAATACAAAAAAGAAAAACATCAAATGGTTATGGTGCATTTTCGCAGGGTTTTACAAGTAGTTCAGAGCGGGCGAAAATACGAAAAAAGGAGACACCGGGTATTATTTCGAGCCAATTACTGAAATGCCGGCCGGGACGGTAAATCATACCTCACACGTCAAAAATCACACCTCAAAATCCAATTCAAATCCCTGGGCCCCGCAGCAGCCCACCCAGTGTCGTCACGCCCCGTTTCTTCAGGCGGGCAAGCAGCTTCAACAGCAGCACCGCTGTGATAAAAGCATCTCCGGCGGCAGTATGCCGGTCGCTCATAGGGATGTCGTATATTTTACAGAGGGTATCCAGGCCGTAGGTTCCCGGCTGTTCGTAATCTTTTTTTTCCAATACCCGGCTGGCAAGGGCGGCGGTATCCAGGCGTTTGTTGACGAGTTTCTGCCCGATCATAGATTTCAGGGCCTGATTGATCATTGCAATATCAAAAGCCACGTGGTGGCCGACCAGTATGCTGTTGTGGCAATACGCAACAAAATGTTGAACAGCTTCGACCTCGTCCATTTCTCTGTTCAAGTTGACGCCCGGCAGAATACCGTGTACAGCAATGGTTTCACCAATCGGCTTGTAGGACTGCTGCACATAGCAATCCAGCCGCTGGCTGACGTCTATCTGCCAATTGAGTACTTTTACGGCGCCGATCGAGAGGATGCGGTCTTTCCTTGGGTCCAGGCCGGTAGTCTCCGTGTCAAACACTACGAAGCAAACCTCCTCGATAGGCGTGCGCTTTCCCAGCGTTCCATCGAAACCAGAAAGGTATTGACTCCAAAATTTCGGGTGATCGGGAGGAGGCCCCAGTTTTTTAGCTAACCAATCGAAGAGCATGATTTTGCGGTGTTACAGTATTACGGTGTCCCATGGATCGTATGGATTGCGGGCCAGTACTATTAGCGGAGGTAAGCCAGCTGATACCTGAGGCTGAGCAAAGTCTGCAGTTCTTTGATCGGCTGAAAGCAGTTCCGCAAGTTAACCCTTTCCATCTTCGACAGTTCGGAAGGATTGAAGTAGCGCCCGGAATTCTTATTTTTCAAGCCCTGAAGGGCTCGGTAACGCATTAGTATTTCATATGCATCAGCCGCCTGTTGGTATAACTCCTTATTCAATGGCTCCAGTTCAGACAGTTTTTCAAAGCGCCGGAAAGTGTTGTTGATCTTGCCGACCTTTGCATCCAGAATAAGCACCCTGGCGGCATCTGCCAACGGCATCATCGCCCGGGCTTTGATGTCGAACTCATCTTTATGCTCTCCACTGCTTTCAACTACAAAATTGCGGAAGAAGGTCAGCGGAGGTGGATTCTGCAATGCATCTTTTGCCAGGAAGCCGAGAAAGATAGCCTGGCCCTCAATGATCTTAAAGATGTGTTCCGTGAGTTGCGCCGACAACTCCTTCGGCCCGTAAATAGGGCGGTAATCAAAGAAAATGGTACAATACATGACTGCTTTGGGGCTAGGCTCGAAGATCCATTTGGAGAACTGGGCCTTCCATTCGTCCAGGGAAAGGCACCAACTGGGGTTGCTGGCCATCATATCGCCCGGGCAATAATCATACCCGACTTCATTGAGCAGGCGGGTCACCCTTCCGGCAAGCTCCAGGAAGTAGGCTTTCGTGGATTGATAGGCTTCCTCCGGGACATTTTCGAAGATCAGGGCGTTGTCCTGATCGGTGCGCAGCAACTGTTCCTGGCGCCCTTCGCTGCCCAGGGCCAGCCAGCAAAACTCCGCCTGAGGGCGTTTTTGTCCTTCGGCGTCCAACTCGGCCTGGCAGAGCCGGATGGCCTGGGTAATGAGTTCGTCATTGACTTCCGACATCACAGTTGCTATGAACGCTATGGCCACTTCCTGGTAGATGTATTTCTTCAGCAATTCTTCCGCCCGTTCCCGGATGTTGCGCAGTTCTTTGCCGTTCCGGCAGCGGCGGATCTCTCTAATGAGCAAAGCGGGGTTATTTCCCTGCACCACCATGAGGTCGTGTTCGGAAAGCACTCCGATGACCGGGCTGTCGAGCGTGCCATCTTCGGTGATGCACAAGTGGTTGATGCGGTTTTTCACCATCTCGATCTGCACATCGGCAACCGTGATATTAGGCCCGACGGTAATAACCGGGCTGGACATGATGTCTGTTACGGGCCGGCCCAACCCGACGACACCGGTTGCGACCTTTGACCTCAGGTCCTTGTCCGTCACAATACCTTCTGGCTGCCCCGCTTCGTTGACCACGATTATGGACCCGACCTCCCGGTTACTCATGATGATGGCCGCTTCCCGGATAAGGGTATCCGGCAGACAGGTGACCGGGTCCTTACTTTTTTCCAGTGACTGGATCTCAACCAGGGGAAAATTGGCATCCACCATCTTATCCTGGTCCAGAAAAAGTGAAGGTTTCCCTTCTCTCCGGTATTTTTCCCCGATTCCCGCCGCAAAAGTACTGGCGAGGTAAAAAGCCACTTTGGGATTGTTTTCCAATATCTCCCGGAAGCCTTCAATATTGATAGCGTAGATGAGAGACTCCTCCACAACTTTTGCAGTAAGAGCATAATGCTCAGACGCCAGCAATGGCCTGATGCCAAAGACGTCGCCTTCATCACACTGCTCCACCAGGATGGTTTCGCCATCCACCTCCCGAAGCAGGTGAACAGCGCCCTCCCGAACAATATATATATGGGCGCCCGGGGCGTCGCCCTGGTTGAAAATAACCTCGTCGGGCTGACGGTACTGAACCAGTATTCGCTCAGATACCCGGAGGAGCAGGCTAGGGTCCAGCAAATTAAAAGGAGGGAACTCCTTCAGAAAGTCATATATACGGCGCGGGATGGTATTTTCCATATCGGTTAATCCTTGAATCCGGTAACTTTTGCTTTTCTAATAGACTTATTTATAAAAATAGATGTTTATATTTGTTGCACGTCCAAGTACCTGAGGAAAATGAAAACACACTTCAACGCTAACTTTTTGGAAGATTCCACGGAAACACTGCGAGCTATCGCTCACCCCATCCGAATCGCCATAATAGACCTGCTCTACAACAACGGCCAAATGACCGTGACCAGCATTTACGAACAACTGAAGATCGAACAGGCTATTGCGTCTCACCATCTTCGCATCCTCAAAAACAAAGACATCGTTGCGGTAGAACGAGACGGGAAAAATTCCCTTTATTCCCTGAGTAAGGAAGAATATTATGAGATCATAAAGACCCTCATTAAGGTCATCTAAGCTCCGTTCCTTTCCTCTTCTTCAAAATTAACCCCTCCAAATATATAAAAAGCCGTATAACTTCTGCACTTCCATTCCATACTTTGAACAACAGAAGATTTTTCGATAACTCTTTGCATCCTTGCCCCCCCTTTTCCGTATACCCTCGAACTCCCCACCGCAAAAACGGCCCAACTACATACCTTTCCGCATTGATCCGCCCTGCCAACTTCTGTTAGGAGTGTGTTCAAATTTCATACTTCGGGCTGAAATCGCCAAAAACAAAATCTGAACACGCTCTAAAGGCTTTGTATTTTTTCAAATAAAAATTCTATTTAAACCGAAAGTTGACACACATGAAACACTTTGTACGTTTATTCTCCCTACTGGCCTTCTGCCTGGGGGTAGCTTCGGCTTTGCCCGCACAGGAAAGCCCGGAAAAACCGGAAGCAGACCACACTTACAAGCCTATCCTCCTGAATTTATCGGAGGACGGTGAGAAGTACGTTCGGTTTGTCCTCTGGCACCAGCACTGGCTGCAAACGAACAACCTTGCCGAAGATAACGCCAGCCTGCAATTGACCAACAGCATCCGCCGTTCGCGCGTTCTGGCCTATGCCCAGGTATCTCCCCGATTTTTGATCCTGACCCATTTCGGCCTCAACAACCTGACCCCTAACAACCTGACCCCGCTGGGCAATGAAGGAGACGCTCCTCAGTTCTTCCTGCACGAAGCATGGGCAGAGTTTAAGGTATCCAACAACGATGCGTTGTACCTCGGTGGCGGGCTGCATTACTGGAGGGGCCTGACCCGAATGACCAGCGATGGCACGACGGCTTTCATGACCCTGGACCAGCCCCGCCCCTTTGTACACTGGCACTCCCTGGCGGTCACCGACCAGTTTAACCGCCACCTGGGTATCTATGCCAAAGGACAGGTTAAAAAGTTCGACTACCGGCTGGCCCTCAACAACCCGGGACGGAACGGCCTTCAGCAAAACTTCGGCAGCAAAGATACCGGCCTGGCATACGATGGGTTTGAACAAACCGATAAGCAGGGTAAAGCTACCGGCAATACCATTATAGAAGGCTACTTCCGCTATAATTTCTGGGACGAGGAATCCAACAAGATTCCCAATTCGATAGGCACCTATCTCGGCAGTAAAAAGATCCTGGCGGTCGGCAGCGGCTTTTTTGCACACCCCGACGGCATGTACAACAGCAGCAACGGAGCGCACGGAAATGTATTCCACTATGCTCTGGACGCTTTCCTGGATACGCCGCTTTCGAAGGATGATTGTCTCAGCGCCTATGTTTCTTTATTGAAATTCAACTATGGAAAAGATTTCGTCAGCCGATGGGCGGGCACCGGCACGGCGTTCTACGGGCAGGTGGGCTATAAACCGCCGAAATCCCGTTTCATGCCGTATGTTGCTTTGCAATCAGCCGATTACGAAGGATACGATGACAACATACAGGCTTTTGACCTCGGCCTGAATTATTTCATCAATGGCCACCACGCCAAACTCACTTTGGAATACCACGCTGTTCTTAATGACCCAAGGGAAGGCGGCCTTGACCCGATTACCGGCGCGCCACAGGATGTAAAAGTGGTGCGCCTGCAGGCACAGGTAGCTTTGTAAGCAGCCCAAACCTAGCGCCATCAAACGTTCCTCCCGAGACTGTCTCAAAAGAGCGCACCGAATTATATCACGCAAAGGCGCGGACATTTGCGCCTTTGCGTGAAACTTTATCCAGTGCCCTCCCACCGGAAGTTTCTTTTGAGACGGCTTCGGGAGATCATGGAGGACAGGAGCCTGTCCCCATTCCATAGATATTCCGGTTTTTCAGCCGTTGCACACCCGAGCCGCTCCATAAAACAGATATAACTACATATATACTCCTCTCTTTTGCTTCTATTCCATTCCAAATAAATATTCAAGATAGCTCCTCCTTGCCAAAGGCGATTAACCTATTCAAGGCATGTGAAAAGATAATATTTCGGCCAAAACAAAAAAAAATCAGAAAAAAGCTTGTATGTATATAGATAACTATATACTTTAGCCAGGGCTATATGCTGATCTTTCATCTCAAAACACAGTTTATGAATACGAAACTTCTACGCCGATCGCTTCCCCTTCTGGTATTTTGTCTGGGATTGAGCTGGAACATGCTCGCCCAGGAGAATGCAGAGAAGCCCGAAGTAGACCACTCTTACAAGCCGTTGACGCTCAAGCTGTCAGAAGATGGCAAGAAGTACGTCCGGTTCATCATCTGGCACCAGCAATGGATACAGACCAACAACCTGGCGGTGGATAACGCCACCCTTCAGTTGACTCACCTGGCTCGCCGCTCCCGCTTCCTGGCCTTTGCCCAGGTATCTCCCCGTTTTCTGATACTGACCCATTTTGGCCTCAACAACCTGACGCCGGGCAACCTGACGTCGTTGGGTAACAATGGAGATTCTCCTCAGCTGTTCCTACATGATGCCTGGACGGAATTTAAGGTCTCCAATGATGACGCCCTTTATATTGGAGGGGGCCTGCATTACTGGAAAGGCCTGACGCGCCTGGCCAACCAGAGCACGCTCAATTTCATGACGCTGGACCAGCCCCGGCCTTTCATCCACTGGCACTCTCTGGCCATCACCGACCAGTTCGCCCGCCACCTGGGCATCTATGCCAAAGGCCAACTCGGCAAGTTCGACTATCGCCTGGCCCTGAACAACCCGGGCCGCAACGGGCTACAGAATGACCGCAGTATTAAAGGAAGCAACCTGACCTACGACGGTTTTGCACAGCCGGAAAAAAGCGGCGACCCTACCGGCAATACCATAATAGAAGGCTATTTCCGCTACAACTTCTGGGATAGTGAATCCATCAAATTGCCGTATCAGGTAGGCAGCTACCTGGGCTCCAAGAAAGTCTTCGGCGTCGGCGCCGGCTTCTTTGCCCACCCCAATGGCATGTACAACAACAGTACCGGGGAGCACGAAAGCGTCACCCACTTCGCCGTAGATGCTTTCCTTGATATGCCACTGGGAACCAACGACTGCCTCAACGCCTACGCCGCTTTCATGAGCTTCAACTACGGAGAGAACTACGTCAGCCGCTGGGCTGGTACCGGTACGGCCATTTACGGCCAGGTGGGCTACAAACTACCGGACTCCCGCTTCATGCCTTATGTAGCCCTGCAAATGGCCAACTACGATGGTTTTAACGACACCGTTACCGGGTTTGACGCCGGGCTCAACTACTTTATCCTCGGCCATAATGCGAAATTGACGCTGGAGTACCACACCATCAACAATGATATCCGGGAAGGAGGAACCGACGCGGATGGCAACATCCAGAATGTTTCACAGATCCGCCTGCAGGCACATATCTTCCTCTAGGCCGGTTCAAAATTTCACTTTACACACCTATTTTTTCATCAAAAATTTTTCAGACCATGGCGTCATTAGACAAAAGAGCTAAGGAATACTGGAAGGAGAACATCAAATACGTTTTGATCCTCCTGTCCATCTGGTTCCTGGTATCCTATGTATTCGGGATATTCCTGGCAGAGCCACTCAATGCCATTCGCATTGGAGGCGCCAAGCTGGGCTTTTGGTTTGCCCAGCAGGGATCCATTTACGTGTTTGTCATTCTCATCTTCGTTTACGTCCGGTTGATGAACAAACTGGACAAAAAGTACGAATTCGACGAGATCTAACGTTCGGCTTCCGCAATTTTCATCAACCAACTAAACAAAAGAATCATGAGCGTTCAAACCTGGACTTTTATCATAGTGGGCCTCACCTTCGCGCTGTACATCGGTATTGCGATCTGGTCGAGAGCCGGCTCCACTTCGGAGTTCTACGTCGCCGGTGGCGGCGTTCACCCCGTTGCCAACGGTATGGCAACGGCAGCAGACTGGATGTCTGCCGCTTCTTTTATCTCCATGGCCGGGCTTATCTCCTTTATGGGATATGACGGTGCGGTGTTCCTCATGGGATGGACCGGAGGTTACGTTCTCCTGGCCTTGCTACTGGCGCCCTACCTTCGAAAATTCGGGAAATTTACCGTTCCGGACTTTATCGGGGACCGCTACTACTCCAACGTAGCCCGGACGGTAGCCGTTGTTTGCGCCATCATCGTATCCTTCACCTATGTTGCCGGGCAGATGCGCGGTGTAGGCGTGGTGTTCTCGCGCTTCCTGGAAGTGGACATCACAACCGGGGTATACATCGGTATGGCCATTGTTTTCTTCTATGCCGTACTGGGAGGCATGAAAGGCATCACCTACACGCAGGTGGCGCAGTACTGCGTTCTCATTTTTGCCTACATGGTACCGGCGTTCTTTATTTCTATTGCCATGACCGGAAACGTAATTCCGCAGCTCGGGCTGATCGGTGACGTAACGGACGGCTCAGGAATGGCCCTGCTCGACAAGCTGGACCAGTTGCACACCGAACTTGGTTTTGCAGAATATACGACCGGCACCAAGACCATGACCGACGTTTTCGCCATCACCTTCGCTCTGATGGTCGGTACGGCGGGCCTGCCGCACGTGATCGTCCGCTTCTTCACCGTACCGAAGGTAAAGGACGCACGGGTCTCTGCCGGCTGGGCACTGGTCTTCATCGCCATTCTTTATACTACCGCCCCGGCCATCGCCGCTTTTGCCCGTACCAACCTGATCAATACGGTGAGCAACGAGCAATATGCCAGTATGCCCGAATGGTTCAAGAAATGGGAAGAAACCGGGCTGATCGCCTTTACCGACAAAAATGAGGATGGCATCATACAATATGTTGGCGACAAGGACAAAAACGAACTGACCATCGACCGCGACATCATGGTACTGGCCAACCCGGAAATTGCCAACCTTCCCAACTGGGTGATCGCGCTGGTTGCCGCCGGCGGTTTGGCCGCCGCCCTCTCTACGGCTGCCGGCCTGTTGCTGGTGATCTCCACTGCCATTTCCCGCGACCTGATCAAGATGCAGATCAAGCCGGACGTCACGGAAAAAGGGGAATTGATGTGGGCTCGTATCGGCGCTGTTTTTGCCGTTATAGTTGCTGGTTACTTTGGGATCAACCCTCCGGGCTTCGTAGCTGCGGTGGTGGCGCTGGCCTTTGGTTTGGCTGCCGCATCCTTCTTCCCTGCCATTGTGCTGGGTGTGTTCGACAAACGGATGAACCGCGAAGGCGCCATCGCCGGCATGGTCATTGGCATCAGCCTGATGCTCTGGTACATGCTCAAGTTTAAGTTTGGCATCTTCGACGGCGGTAAAGATGCAGTCGCCGCCTTACAGCCAGGCTGGTGGTTCGGTATTTCCCCAGAGGGATTCGGGACGGTGGCAATGACCGTCAACCTGATCATTGCTCTGATCGTTTCACGCCTGACCCCTGCTCCTCCGCAGGAAGTACAGGATATCGTCGAGGACATTCGCGTACCTCGTGGAGCAGGTTCTGCCCACGTGCACTGATAATACCGAAAGGGTGAGCGTTGGGGCGCCACTCAGGGCGCCTCAACTCCCCTTACGGAAATAGCATAATTAGTGAGTGTATATAATAATCCATTTTTTTGAGCAAACTGCTTTTCGGAGGCAGGCTGCCCTGCTTCCGAAAAGCCTTTGAAAGTGTAAAAAATACCATTAAGGATCAAAAAAAGAAATCATGAAATTTCAGTTAGGCAGAAAGTTATCCGACCTTTTCGTCACCGTGTATATCATCAGCACTTTATTTCTGAGATTCTATCTCGAGCCCCAGCTCAATGGCCACTACCTGGTATCCATAGCACTGGGCGCCTTCGCACTGCTTTTCCTCTGGGCGTTGGCCAGAAGCAAATTCATTAACCCGTCCCTTTTCGGCCTGTGGCCCGGGGAAGCAGAGGAAGAGGCTGCTTTGAGTGAGCATTAAGTAAATAGACTGAATTAGTGAATTAGCGAGGGGCTGAATATCAAGGGCTTGTCCCTGGTTTCCCGTTCCATTATTTGTATCCACGCACTTAAAAAAAGATACCCTTACATTTCTAAACGTTTGGTTTTTAGTTGGTTAATATCGAGTATGCATTAAGTGCAGGTTAGAGCAGGCGCTCCGGGCCTGCATTTTTTATGCCATCTCTTGTAATAACGTCGGGAATTCCCGTTTTTTAGGTTTCAACCAAAAGGGCCGAGCGATCAGCCCCTTTCACCATGACGAATGATAAGGTTTTCAAGCTTTTAGGCCTGTTCTTTGTGGCCCTGCTGCTTTTCAATTTTCCCATCCTCAGCTTGTTCAGTGAAGGGCGGCCGATGGGTGGGGCCACCGTCATTTTCACTTACATTTTTCTCACGTGGGGCGCCATCATTCTTTTTACGGCACTGATCGTTGAGTCCAATCAAAACAATAAGCCAAGGTAAAGCAGCAGAAGCCACTATGGATGCAGGGATCATTATACTCATATCGATCGCTTATGTAGCATTCCTTTTCCTGATTGCTTACCTGGCCGAAAAGCGAGAGAAAGCAGGCAGGAGCCTGGTCAACAATTCGGTCATCTATTCTCTGTCGCTGGCTGTTTACTGCACCGCATGGACGTACTACGGAAGTGTGGGCAGGGCCGCGACCAGCGGGCTGGGTTTTTTGCCCACCTACATTGGCCCGGCCATCGTCGCTCCCCTGTGGTGGGTGCTTCTCAAAAAGGTTATCGTCATCAGTAAATCCCAGCGGATCACCTCTATTGCAGATTTTATTTCCTCCCGCTATGGCAAGAGTACCTGGCTTGGCGTCATTGCTACCTTGATTGCAGTTTTCGGGATCATTCCTTATATATCCATTCAGCTGAAGGCCATTTCCACCAGCTTCGACCTGCTGGCCACCAAACAAGGCGCGCTGTACCTTCATGCCGAAATCCCTTTTTATCTGGATTCCGCCCTGTACATTGCTATTGCCCTGGCCGTTTTCACCATCCTGTTCGGCACCCGCAACCTCGACCCTAATGAACGCCATGAGGGGCTGGTTGCTGCCATTGCGTTCGAATCTATCCTGAAACTGATGGCTTTCCTGATGGTCGGTTTTTTCGTCACCTTCTGGATCTACGATGGATTCGGCAGCATCTTCCGGAAGGCTATGAGCAATCCGGAATTATCGCGATTATTTTCCCTGGAAGAAACGAACATCAACGGATGGGAGTGGTTCTGGCTTTCCTTCCTGTCCATGTCGGCAGTCCTGTTGTTGCCGCGCCAGTTTCACGTATCGGTCGTCGAAAACACCAACCCCAACCACGTGGGGAAGGCGTCCTGGCTATTTCCACTATACTTGTTGTTGATCAACATTTTCGTACTGCCAATCGCCATTGCCGGGTTGGACCAATTTCCTGCCGGTGCGGTCGAACCCGACAGTTTCGTACTGAGCCTGCCCCTGGCCCATAACAAGGAAATACTGGCCCTGTTTGTCGGCCTGGGTGGGTTTTCCGCAGCCACCAGTATGGTGATCGTAGCCGTGATTGCCCTGAGCATCATGATCGGCAATAACCTGGTTTTGCCTTTATTGCTGCGTACGCAGGCCTTCCATGAAGAGCAGTATATCAACCTCAACGTGCGCCTGCTGGGCATCCGCCGCATCAGCATCATTGTCGTTTTATTGCTGGCCTATGGTTATTTCAAGGCCGTAGGCGAACAGTACACCCTGGTATCCGTAGGCCTGATCTCCTTTACGGCCATCACCCAATTCGTGCCGGCGGTCCTTGGAGGGATTTACTGGAAAAGAGCCACTAAAAAGGGAGCGCTTTGGGGGTTGCTCGCCGGGTTTGGGATCTGGGCATACACCCTACCCCTACCCACCATGGTAGAAACCGGGGTTCTGCCCATTCAATTCATCGACCATGGGCCGTTTGGGATCGAACTGCTCAAGCCTCATCAATTGTTTGGGCTCACCGGTGCCAGCCACATCACCCAGGCTGCCTTCTGGAGCCTGACGGCCAATACCGTTATCTATTTCTTTGTATCCCTTTTCACCTCCCAGTCCCCACTTGAAGTTTCCCAGGCCGACCTCTTTGTCGATATCTATAAGTATCGTAAGGGAAGCACCGATTACGACGTCATGCGCCGGCAGGCAATGGTCAAGGATATCCGAATTCTACTCAACCGCTTCCTTGGTGAGCCCCGCGGCAACCTCCTGCTGAACGCCTATGAAAACAGCCAACGCATTGACCTCGCACAGCAAAAAGTAGCCGGAGCTGACCTGGTCAATTACGCTGAAACCCACCTGGCAGGCGCCATCGGGGCAGCTTCCGCCAAGATCATCATCGGGTCTATTACCAAAGAAGAACCCATCAGCCTGGAGGAGATGTTCAAAGTACTGGAGCAAACCAAAGAGATCATCCAGTACAGCAAGGCCCTGGAGCGAAAATCGGCCGAACTGGAACGAACTACCAAACAACTCAAAGAGGCCAACGAACGGTTAAAGGAGCTGGACCGCCTGAAAGCAGACTTCATTACCACTGTCACCCATGAACTCCGCACGCCCATCACCTCAATTAAGGCCTTATCCAAGATCATAAAGGAGACCCCCAACCTGCCCGAAGAACAAAAACAGGAATTCCTCACCATCGTTGTGAGTGAAAGTGAACGCCTCACCCGCCTGATCAATCAGGTGCTGGACCTCGAGAAAATACAGTCGGGCCCGGAAAACCGGACGCTGGCTCCCATCGACTTCGCCGCAGTAACCGAAAGAGCCTACTCCGGCCTGCGCCAGTTGATGCGCGACCGAAATATTCGCCACGAACTGATGATCGAGCATCAGCCCCTGAAGGTGAAGGGCAACAACGACCGGCTGACCCAGGTGGTCGTCAACCTCATATCCAACGCCATAAAGTTCAGTAAGGAAGGGAACGGCGCCATCACTGTGCACCTTTGCCAGGACGGGCAGATGGCTGTCCTCAAGGTACAGGACAACGGAAAAGGCATCCAGCCTAAAGACCAGAAGCTGATCTTTGAGAAATTCACCCAACTCAGCGATGAGGACAGGGGAAAACCCAAAGGGAGCGGGCTGGGGCTCTTCATAACGCACTCGATCGTGGCACAACACGGCGGCAACATACATGTCGAAAGCCAACCAGAAATGGGGGCCACTTTCATCGTAGAGATCCCCATTTGGACGGAAAAAAGCCAGTAAAAACCGAAAACAAACAACAGGGCCCGTTCACTGTCCTGCTCCTTTTGAATATTGATGAAAGCAGTGCCAGGTTTATTTTTTTTTTTCTTAAAAAACTGTAAATTTAACTTCGTTAAAAATGCCGCTCCAGGGAGGGGTATCCACCCCGGCATCCTCCTGTCCAGTGGCAAAGAATCATTTTCCGAGCCCGCTCAATATGACAGATAAAACCAATACAAAAATCCTACTGGTTGATGACGAGCCCAATATCCTCGTGGTGCTCGAATTTCTGGTCAAAAAGGAAGGCTATCAGGCCTTCAAGGCCGAAAACGGAGAGCAAGCCCTGCTTACCATGGCCAGCCAAGCCCCCCATATCGTCGTATTGGATGTGATGATGCCGGGAATGGACGGATTCGAAGTAGCCCGTAAGATCAGGGCAAATACCCGATATGACGACACCCGGATCATCTTTCTGACGGCAAAAGGAACTCAGGAAGACCGCTTTAAAGGCTACGCTACCGGTGGCGAAGTATACATCACCAAACCGTTTGACAACGATGAACTGATCAATACAATAAATGAAGTGGTAGAATTTGGATAATTCCTTCAAATTTTTTTACTTTGAAAGATATAAACATATAAATATCTATATATTTAGGTAATTCAAAGTGGCGCCTATACCCTCTTCCCCCCGAACCTTGAACGGGAAGTTGTTATCGGGCCGTTACAAAAATAAAACCATAGCGATATGACTCAACAGATCAAGTCCTTTGAAGAGTATAAGGACGTTTACCGTCGCAGTGTAGAAGACCCCGAAGGTTTTTGGGCCGAGCAGGCTTCTACTTTTACCTGGCGCAAAAAATGGGACAAGGTACTCGAGTGGAATTTCAGGGACCCCGATGTCAAATGGTTCGTCGGCGGCAAGCTCAATATTACCGAGAACTGCCTGGACCGGCACCTGAAGGACCGCGGTGACCAGGTCGCCATCCTTTTTGAACCCAACCAACCGGATGCTCCGGTGCAAAAATACACCTACAATCAGTTGCACGCTGCTGTGTGTAAAACGGCCAACGCCCTGAAGGCCAACGGAATAGAAAAAGGCGACCGCGTTTGCTTCTACATGCCCATGGTTCCGGAACTGGCCATTGGCGTGCTGGCCTGCGCCCGCATTGGGGCCATCCATTCCGTTGTCTTTGCCGGCTTCTCCGCTCAGGCCCTCGCCGACCGGATCAAGGATGCTACCTGTAAAATGGTGATCTGCTCCGATTACAACGACCGCGGCGCCAAACACATCCCGGTCAAGGAAGTCGTCGATAATGCCCTGGCAATGGACTGCGACAGCATCGAGACTGTTCTCGTCCACCAGAATACCGGCGACGGCGTCACTATGGTAAGCGGCCGTGACAAGTGGTGGCACGATGAAGTGGACGGCCAGAGCCCGGTATGCGAAGCTGAAGAAATGGATGCCGAAGACATGCTCTTCATCCTTTACACCTCCGGCTCCACCGGCAAACCCAAAGGCGTGGTTCACACCTGTGGCGGCTACATGGTCTATACGGCCTATTCCTTCCAGAATGTCTTCCAATACCAAACAGGAGACATCTACTGGTGTACTGCCGATATTGGCTGGATCACCGGCCACTCCTACATCGTATACGGGCCACTGCTGGCGGGGGCAACTACGGTCATGTTCGAGGGTGTGCCTACTTATCCGGATGCCGGCCGCTTCTGGGCGGTGTGTGACAAATTAAAGGTCAATCAGTTCTACACCGCCCCGACCGCTATTCGTGCTTTAATGGCGCAAGGTGACCAATGGGTGGAAAATTACAACCTGAGCTCCATCAAAGTACTGGGCACCGTGGGTGAACCCATCAATGAAGAGGCCTGGGAATGGTACTATCATAAAATAGGCAAAGGCAATTCGCCGATCGTGGATACCTGGTGGCAGACCGAGACCGGTGGGATCATGATATCCGGACTGGGCGCTCTCAGCCCCATGAAACCGGCCCATGCCGGCTATCCGCTGCCCGGAATACAACCCTGCCTGCTGGATTCCGACGGTAAAGAACTCAGCGGCAATGATGTCGAAGGCTTATTGTGCGTCAAATTCCCCTGGCCGTCTATGCTCCGAACGACCTATGGAGACCACGAACGCTGCCGGCAGACTTACTTCTCCGCCTTCCAGGATATGTATTTCACCGGAGATGGTGCTCGCCGGGATAAAGACGGCATGTACCGGATCATCGGGCGGGTCGATGATGTGATCAATGTCTCCGGACACCGCATGGGAACGGCCGAAGTGGAGAATGCCATCAACGAACATCCCCAGGTTGTGGAATCCGCTGTAGTCGGTTATCCCCACGACATCAAAGGGCAGGGCATTTATGCCTACGTGATCACTTCAGGGCCGGTGAACAACGAGGAGGCTTTCCGCAAAGAGATCCTGGCAGTTGTGACCAGGGAGATCGGCCCGATCGCCAAACCGGACAAGATACAGATCGTCTCCGGGCTGCCGAAAACACGCTCAGGAAAGATCATGCGCCGGATACTCCGCAAAGTAGCTTCCGGCGACACCTCCAACCTCGGCGACACTTCCACCCTGCTCAACCCGGAAGTGGTCGACGAGATCAAGAGTGGAGCCCTGGGCGCCTGATCAACTAACCACTAATCTAAGGGCTGCTCCCCGGAGCAGCCCACATTCCTTTTCCCTGCCGCACTCAATTGTCCTGCACTAACGATCAAAAGGTTCATTCTATTCACAAGCGCGCTCAGGCGCAGGTAAAAAAGCGAGATCATGACCTATCAAGAACTATATGATAAAAGTATGGCCTCACCGGAGGTTTTCTGGAAGGAGCAGGCTGAAGCCATTCCCTGGTTCGAGAAACCGAAAAAGATCCTTTCCAAGGATCAAGAAGGCCTCTACCGTTGGTACGAAGGAGGAGTGCTCAACACTTCTTTCATCGCGTTAGACCACCAGGTGGAACGTGGCAGAGGCGAGCAGGTGGCACTGTATTACGACTCTCCGGTGACCGGCCGAAAGGAAACCTTCACTTATCAGAAATTACTGGAGGAAGTGAGCTTGTTCGCCGGTGTTCTCAAGGGACAGGGCGTTCAAAAGGGCGACACGGTCATCATTTACATGCCCATGATCCCGCAAACGGTCATCGCCATGCTGGCCTGTGCCCGCCTGGGCGCGATCCACTCGGTAGTGTTCGGCGGTTTTGCCCCCCATGAACTGGCCATCCGGATCGACGATGCCAAACCCAAACTGCTGCTGGCCGCCAGCTGCGGCATCGAGATCAACAAGGTCATCGACTACATGACGATCGTCAATGAATCCCTGAAAGAGTCCAGCCATCAACCCCAGGGGTGTATCGTCTACCAGCGCCCGCAGTTGCCCGTTCCTTTGAAAGCCGGGCGCGACCACGACTGGGAGGACTTGCTTTCCCGTGCCGAACCGGCAGGATATGTACCGGTAGCCGCCACCGACCCCCTCTACATTCTATACACATCCGGCACTACTGGCCGCCCCAAAGGCGTTATGCGGGATAACGGAGGGCATGCCGTCGCCCTAAAGTTCAGCATGGAACACATCTACGGCATTCGGCCCGGCGACGTTTACTGGGCTGCCTCCGATGTGGGTTGGGTAGTCGGGCATTCCTATATTGTATATGCTCCGCTGATCCATGGCTGTTCTACCATTCTCTACGAAGGCAAGCCGGTGAAGACCCCCGATGCCGGTGCTTTCTGGCGGATCATTGAAGAATATAAGGTTAAGGTGTTCTTTACTGCGCCGACTGCATTTCGGGCCATTAAAAAAGAAGACCCCAACGGAACGCTCAAAAAGAAATATGACACCAGCAGCCTGGACTACCTCTTCCTCGCCGGGGAACGCTGCGATGTGGCCACGCTGGAATGGTCCGGTAAGATGCTTGATGTACCGGTGATCGACCACTGGTGGCAGACCGAATCCGGCTGGCCGATGCTGGCCAACATGGTTGGGGTAGAAATGTTGCCCATTAAGCCAGGTTCCGCGGCTAAACCGGTTTGCGGATACGGGCTGGAAATCCTGAGCCACAACGGAGAAAGCCTTCCGCCCAACCAGGAGGGCGCCGTGGCCATCCGCCTGCCTTTGCCCCCGGGTTGCCTGCCCAACCTGTGGAACGACACCGCCCGCTTCCTCTCTTCTTACATGAGCGCCTATCCGGGGTATTACTTCACCGGTGACGGCGGATACATTGATGATGATGGCTATGTATTCATCACCGGCCGGATTGACGACATCATCAACGTGGCCGGGCACCGCCTGTCCACCGCCAAAATGGAGGAAGTGGTCGCTTCTCACCCTGCTGTTGCCGAATGTGCCGTAATCGGCATCGAAGACCAGATGAAAGGGCAGATCCCCGTCGGTTTCGTAGTATTGAAAGGCGGCGTGGAAAAGAGCGAGGAAGATATGGAAAAGGAACTGATACAGATGGTCCGCAGTAAGGTCGGCCCGGTAGCCTCCTTCAAGAAAGTGGCTATCGTACAAAGGTTGCCCAAAACCCGGTCTGGCAAGATCCTGCGCCGCATCATGCGCCACATCGCCGATGGCAAACCCTTCAGCCCGCCGTCCACCATCGAAGATATGACGGTGCTTCCCGAACTGGAAGGCCTGATGAAGGAAAAACACATCGGCCATAGCACAGACAGCCAGCCTTAAACCGAATCGCCGAAGGGTTGTTCTTCAGAGGGAGCACATTTTTATATCTTGCTTCCTCTGAAAAACAAACAGATGCTTTGGCGATATGATGAAAGGCAACGTTCCGTCCAAGAAAAAATCCCTCATACCGGTAAGCCCCAGGCTCCGGGAACACCTGAAGCGCCACAACCGCGCTTCTGAACTGACCATCCAGTATCGGGACCTGCTGAGGTATGAATCTTCTGTGCCCCTCATCGATCAGCAAGGCAATGACACCCTTTGGGAAACTGTCTACTATTCCGAATCGGACCGCCGGGAGATCAACGACGCCATGAAGCGGATCTACGCTCTTCTCAAAACCGACGGCGATGTAGAAGTGCTCGACCACCTGACCGTCGCCCGCATCGACTTTTGCACCTTCGGCAATACCAAACCCTTCCGGGTACGCATCATCAACCGCCTCAACGACAACTACGACCATTTCTATGTCAAAAAAGCCGACGCCTCCCGCATTTACGGGCTAGAGCTGGAAGACATCCTCTCTCCCAACCGGGTCATGTTTATGGTCGACCGGGATACCCTGGTCGAAGAACACGTGGCCGGCATCCCCGGCGATGACTTCATGCGGCGCAGCCTCGACGACACGACCTTCAACCAGATCCGCATCGCCAAGGAGTTTATCAAGTTCAACGAACGTTGCTTCGTGCGCCTGCTGGGCGATATGCGCTCCTACAACTACGTGGTCGACATCACTCCCGACATCGAGGGTTCCCAGTTCCGAATGCGTGCGATCGACTTCGACCAGCAATCCTTCGAAGGCCGCAAGAGCTTCTACCTGCCGCAGTACTTCAAGGAAAACAATCCCATCATTTTTCTCGGGATGAAACACATGCGGCAGGAAACCGTGAAACAATATCAACTCGAAGAACGCAGCCTTATCGCGGCACGGGTGAAAACATCAGGGGTTCAGTTCACCGGCCTGATGGAGGTCATGGTACAGGATGAGCTTTCTACCGAAGAAAAGATCGGCCAGCTCAAGGAAGAATTGGCCTATCATCACAAAAACAGCCTCTTCCATAAATGTAAGACTATGGGGGAGATCGTACTGACCAACATTCAACTGCTCCTGCAAAAGGACTTCAAGCAGAGCATTCTCTATGAAGAGTGAATAAAAAAAAACCTCCCTCCAAAAAGTCCGGAGAGAGGCTATCCCAAAAACCGATTATATATATCACAAAAATCTAAATTTATTCCCGAAATAAAAAGCCTTTGAATAACTTTTATAGATAAAGTTTTATGAATGTACTAAGTCCGGAAGAACTCCGCCGGTATGCCCGTCATCTTGCTCTGCCTGAATTCGGGCGCAAAGGCCAGGAAAACGCCCGCAGGGCCAGCGTCCTCGTTGTCGGCGCCGGTGGCCTCGGCAGCCCCATGCTGCTCTACCTGGCAGCCGCCGGGATCGGCAGGATCGGCATTGTTGACTTCGACCGGGTAGACGAAACCAACCTGCAGCGGCAGGTGCTCTATTCTATGGAGGACATCGGCAAGCCCAAAGCAGCCACCGCCCGCCGGAAGTTGCTCGCCCTCAACCCCCATATTGAGGTAGAGGTATACGAGGAGCAACTCACCAGCGAAAATGCCCTTGACATTATTTCCCGGTACGATATCGTGGCCGATGGCACCGATAACTTCCCTACCCGATACCTGGTCAACGACGCCTGCGTGCTGGCAGGAAAGGTAAATGTCTATGCTTCCATCTTCCGGTTTGAAGGGCAGGTTTCGGTTTTCAACCATCTAGAGGAAGACGGCAGCCGCGGGCCCAACTACCGCGACCTCTTCCCTACCCCGCCACCACCCGAACTGGTGCCCAACTGCGCAGAGGGCGGCGTGCTGGGCGTGCTTCCGGGAATCATCGGCAGTATGCAGGCCAACGAGGTGATCAAGGTGGCCACTGGCGTCGGCGAGCCCTTAAGCGGGAAACTGTTCCTCTTCGATGCCTCCAGCTTTACCACCAGAATACTCAAGGTCCGGAAGAACCCCGAACTGGTGATCGACAGGCTCATCGATTACGAGCAATTCTGCGCGCCCACCCCCCAGGCCCCTGTCCGGCAACTCAATGTACACAGCCTCAAAGAGCTGATCGACGAAGGAGCCGATTTTCAGCTCATCGATGTACGGGAACCCTATGAGTACGAGATCGCCAACCTGGGAGGGGAACTGATCCCACCCGAACAGATCCGGGCGCAGGCAGGGCGCATTTCCACAGATAAAAAGGTAATTCTCCACTGCCGCAGCGGCAAACGCAGCGCCGCCGCCATCCGGGAGCTGCAAAAGCTGCATCCGTACGAGAACCTCTACAACCTGGAAGGAGGCATTCTGGCCTGGGCCAGGGAGATCGACCCGGAGATGAAGCAATATTAACCAGCCATCGTTTACTGGCCTACAAATCTACCCTTATTGCCTCGGGGGCTTCCAGGATCAGCCCGGAGCCGTATGCTTTTGCCGGCGTTTGAAAGCCCGCCGGAGCATTGCCCTCCAGTACTTTCCGGGCAATATTAAGGCTGGTGTAAGCAGTGAGCGTATAGCCCTCCGGGGTGACAAGCCGGGCCGCCCGGCTGTCTCCGTTTTCATTCCAAACCTTTCCCCAGATGTAGCTTTTGCCTTTCTTTCGCTGTTCTTCGGTTGGGCCGGCCGGCCCCTGGCTGATACGCTTTTTTGCCATGCTCCGCATGAGGGAGGTGCGCAGCAGCCAGTTGTAGTAGCGCTGCAACTTGATGTACCGGTAGGTTCTGGGGTGAACTGAAGTATAAACCTCGATGTTGGGGATACCGGTGCTGTAATAGGAGGTGGAAACATCTCCCCAGGGGATCGTCATGCAAAACCGGGAGCGGCCTTCAGCGAACAGAACTTCCATTGCCTTGTGCCCCAGCGGCACCCTTTTGACCTTGCCATTTTCCCGTATTGCTCCACCTTCTCCCAGATTTTCCGCCATGGTGGTAGCGGTGCCCTTTGAAGGGCGCCCGCTGGAAGAAAAGGCCAATTGCAGATGGGTGGCGTCCGGCAATTGTTCTTTAAGGTGCAGGGCCGTACAATCGGTGGGCACTACATCGAAACCCGTGCCGGGCATGAGCATGATGCCCGCTTCCCGCGCCCGGGGGCCCAGTGCCGCCGCCATTTCAAACACAGCGATCTCGCCGGTGATATCCAGATAGTGGACGCCATTGCGCAAACAGGCTTCCATCATAGGACGAGCAGTGAACATGAACGGGCCGGCTGCGTGTAATACGACGGATACCCCCCGCAGCCCTTCATCCACGAGATCCGGATTGTCCAGCCCGAATATCCGGAAGTCCATTTCCAGCTCCTCCGCCAGTTGCCGGGTTTTCTCTTCTGAGCGTCCGGCAAGAATGGGTTCCAGCCCCATTTCCCGGGACAGCTCTGCGATCAATCGGCCGGTGTAGCCGTAGGCGCCGTATAGTAAGAAGCTTTTGGCCATGTTTTTTTGTTGCCCAAGTTAGGGATTCCCCGGCAGTATCCCACAGTTTGGTTTTGGCCGGCTTGAGGCAAACCTTTCCACAGCTCAAAAAAACTGGCCTTCAAGTGATTAACCACTTGCCAACACTTTTCCACAGCTTACTCACTATCAATTGGTTAGGAACTTCCCGCCCTTTTTGAATTTTTTTTCGCCCCTCATTCGTTCAGAAGATATACCGCGTCTTTGACCGGCCCGGATCAGCATTACGAAACCCTTTTTTTATGCACTGAAAACCTTTACACCTATGATCATCAAACTCCCGCTCGTACGCAACAAACTGGAACAGCTCCGCCAGCGTAGCGCTATCTTGCTGGATCGGCACTGGCTCAAGCTCCTCGTAGCAACCTTTTCCTGCTTCCTTATGCTGGAACGCAACCTGACCCTGGAACTGCGACTGAGCACCTCCAAGCCTTACATGAACCTCAGCGGAGAGCGCCCGCCTGATGCCCGGGGAACAGCGCTGCACACCACCCTGAAAAATGAAGGCAAAGTTGTGCTCACTTCCGGAGATTCCGAAAAGCGGGCGCGGCAGCAGGCCTATATCCGCCGCTTCGCGAAGGTAGCACAATCCGAGATGGAGAAGTACGGCATCCCTGCCAGCATCAAGTTAGCGCAGGGGCTGTTGGAAAGCGATGCCGGGAAAAGCCCCATTGCCCGGCAGAACAACAACCACTTTGGGATCAAGTGCTTCTCCCGCAACTGCCGGAAGGGGCATTGCAGCAACTTCCAGGATGACACACACAAGGATTTCTTCCGCATCTACCCGTCTGCCTGGGAGAGTTACCGCGCGCATAGCCTCATGCTGCAGCAGAATGACCGCTACCAAAGCTTATTCTCCCTGCCGCCTGGCGACTACCGCGCCTGGGCGCACGGCCTCTCGGAAGCCGGCTACGCCACCGACCCGGAATATCCGGAAAAAGTAGTGCGGCTGATCGAGGAACTGAACCTGCACCAGTATGACGGGGGATGAAAATGTAGGCTCAATTAAATTGGCCACCTGCTGAGAGTGTGTTCAAATTTCATACTTCGGGCTGAAAACGCACCTTTTTCGCTTACACTGCGTTGCAGAACCGGGCTTTGTAGCCCTGCTACGATCCCGAACCTGCGCCTTGTTTAAGCGAAAAATGAACTGTTTTCATCTCCAAAAACGAAATTTGAACACACTCTTACAAAAACAGAAGGTTGAACGGTTCACCCATTCCCTTCCACATCTGCTATCAGCAGGTTACACCCCCGGGCGTCGCTGGCATCGAGGCGGCCGAGGATCTCGAAATGGCCGTCGGCATAAACGCGGCCCAGGTCGTCGGCCGCAATAAAGCTGATGGTATCGAGGTTGGCCAGGTCGACAATATTGAGGGCGCCGGTTTTGCCGGGCTTTTCCGGAGAAAGCGGGTCAGAGATCTCCCGGGTGAGGACGCGCATGGTGGAGGAGGGATAGAAAATGCCTCCTCCACGGGAGTAGGCCTGGGAGAGCAGCTCGGTCATTCCGTATTCCGAATGGACCGCTTCCACCTGAAATGCCGATTTCAGAATGCCGTGCAGCTCTTCACGGGTCAACTCCCGGCGGCGCCCTTTCATGCCCCCGGTTTCCATAATAGTGATACCGCCAAGGTCCATGGGGTATTGTTCGGCAAGCTCCCAAAGGGCAAAACTAACGCCCAGCAATAGCGTGGGGACGGCATTTTTTTTGCAGTCGGCCAAAATCCCAACCAACTCTTCGATGTTATATAAAAAGAATCCGCTGCGGGGATAACGCGACTGCCGGATGAAATCCTCCGCCATAAAAACCAGAGAGGAACCGCTGCGTTCCAGATAGGAAGGCAAAAGAGCCAGAATACAGTAATCTTCCACCGGCCCATAAAACCGGGTAAAGCCCCGCCGGGCATTGCGGCGGTAAAATTCCGGGTCGCGGAGGAAATGGCGGCTCGTAGCCGCAGCAGTGGTGCCGCTGCTGCTAAACGCAAGCGCCGGATCCCAGTACCCGGACCGGATGTGGTGAGATTTGAAAAACTGGATGGGCAGAAAAGGAATGTCCGCTACCCGGGTTACCGCCAGAGGGGAGGCGCCAAGCAGTTGGAGGAAATGGCGGTAGAGGGGGTTGTAGCGGCTCTGGTACTGAAAGACATCCAGCGCCAGCGCTTCGAACCCGGTGTCGATGGCTGATTCTATTCTTTGTATAAGGCCGTTTCTGATGGTTTCGGCCTTTTGGCGCTCATTCATCCTGGAAGTGTATAAGCCAAGCGAAAAAATGCAATGAAGTGAGGAAGCCAGGCAACATTATCCTAACCACCACCATTTCTATATTATACAATTATTGTCTAAATTGGAGTTATGAAAACGATATACTATTTGCTTCTCCTCGGGGCAGCCTTCCTGGTGAACAGCTGTGTACAGCCGCCCAACTATCCCAACACGCCGGAGATCGCTTATGTTGGGGTCAACCAGAATTCCATTTTACAAGGGAATTCCACCAACCCGGCGGATACACTGGAGATCACCTTCAGCTTTACCGATGGCGATGGCGACCTCGGCAACGACGGCGATTCTTTTGATGTTTTTCTGATGGATAGCCGGGACGGGTTTACCGACATCAAAAAGCTTCCCGTCATTCCGGACCAGGGCATCGGCAACGGCATCTCCGGGGAGATCACCATCCGGCTGCCCAACAAACCTTTCAACATCTGTTGCACCTATCCGGACAACTCCACGGCATGCCAGCCCAATTCCAACTTCCCGACCAATGAAATATCCTATATGATCCAGATCCAGGACCGCGCCGGGAATATGAGCAACAAGATCCAGACGGAGGCCATCACGATCCTGTGTAATTGACCCAGTCGATGCCTTTCCTCAGCAGAGAAAGGGACAGGGCCTCCGACGAGCCTTCCTCGGGGTGATGATCGTATTTCCAATTGGCCACCGGGGGCAGGCTCATCAGTATGGATTCTGTGCGCCCTTCGGTATCCAGCCCGAACTTGGTGCCCTTGTCCCACACCAGATTGAACTCTACGTAGCGCCCCCGGCGCAGCCCCTGCCAGGACAGCTCCCGTTCACCGTAGGGCACGTCCTTATGCCTGTTCAGGAAATGAAGGTATAAGGGGGCAAAGGACTCGCCTACATCCCGGACAAAAGCCAAACGGCTTTCCTTGCTAAAGCCGTCTTCCCCATTCAGGCGGTCGAAAAAAATGCCGCCGATACCACGGGTTTCCTGCCGGTGTTTGAGGTAGAAATAGTCGTCGGCCCACTGCTTGAAGCGCGGATAATAATCCGGATGATGGGCGTCGCACACGCTTTTGAGTTCCCGGTGGAAATACCGGGCATCAGCCGTATCAACGTAGTGCGGCGTCAGGTCGATCCCTCCGCCGAACCACCAGGTAGGCTCCTCCTCTGTTTTCCCGGTAGGCTGTACCTCGAAGTAGCGCACGTTCATATGAATGATGGGCACCATGGGGCTGGCCGGATGCAGGACGATGCTGACCCCGGTGGCCAGAAAGTGGCCCGGCTCCAGGCCGAGGGCCCGGCTGACTTTTTCCGGCATCGGGCCGTGGACGGCGGAAAAGTTCACGCCTCCCTTGGCGATATGGCGCCCCTGAATGACGCGCGTACGCCCGCCGCCGCCTTCCGCCCGTTGCCAGGCATCTTCCTGAAAGCGCCCTTCTCCGTCGGCGGCTTCCAATTGGGCGCAGATACTATCCTGCAAGCCCTGGAAATAGTTAATTATATCGTTTTTGGTAAGCATCTACAATTTACTTTTCGCCGCGGCCACCACTTTTTTCGAGTTGCCGACATAAATTTCGCTGTCGATGAGAATAACCGGCCGTTTCAGAAAAGTGTACTCCTCCAGGATGAGCCGCCGGTAGTCCTGCTCCGACAAGTCCTGTTTGTCCAGCCCCATCGAACGGTATTTCATCGCCCTCCGGCTGAAGAGCGCCTCGTAGCTGCCCGCCATGGCCTTCATTTCATCGATCTGCCCGGGGGTGATCCTCTCGGTTTTGATGTCCTGGAGTTCGAACCCCGCTCCACCATTCAGTTCTGCGATGATGCGCTGGCAGGTATTGCAGGTGGATAAATGATAGATCTTTCTCATGAGTTCCTTTTTTCGGATCGCAAAATAAAGTATTAATTTACAGCCTTTACCAGAAAAACGTAAAATTCCACCTTCTTGTGCAACTACCTTGGCCGGCTGCCCTGCGAAGAAGAGCCAAAGCAGTTGTCAAAGAACCAAAATTCAAAACATGGCCAGAATAGCCGAATCCGAACTCGTCATCAACCCCGACGGCAGTATATACCACCTCAACCTCCATCCGGAGGATATCGCTACAAATATTATTACCGTGGGCGACCCTGGCCGGGTACCAATGGTTTCCAGATATTTTGACGAAGTGGAGGTAAAAAAGGAAAAGCGGGAATTCGTCACCCATACGGGCCGGATCGGGAAAAAGCGCCTGACCGTGATCTCTACCGGCATTGGCCCCGACAATATCGACATCGCTCTTAACGAGCTGGATGCTCTTGCCAACATTGACTTTGAGAGCCGGATGCCCAAAGCCGAGCTCACCTCGTTAAACATCGTGCGGATCGGCACTTCCGGCTCGCTCCACCCGGAAATACCGGTCGATTCTTTCGTCGCCGGAGCTTATGGCATGGGATTGGACAACCTCATCAACTTTTATGACTATAAGCCCAACCTGGGGGAAGCCGCGCTGGAGGATGAACTGAACGCCTTTCTGGAATACACCGGCAAGGTCTCCTTTTATATCTGTGAAGGAAACCCCACTCTGCTGGAAGCGCTGGGGCAGGATAAGTTTCAGGGTATCACCATTACCAGCCCCGGGTTCTATGCACCGCAGGGACGGGTGTTAAGGGCGAGCGCCCGTTTCGATGCACAGTTTTTCCAAGCGCTGGCCCGTTTTCATTTCAGGAATTACCCCATTACCAACTTCGAGATGGAGACATCGGCCATTTACGGCCTGGCGCGGCTGCTCGGCCACCGCGCACTTTCCACCAATGCCATCATCGCCAACCGGCCGAACGGGGCTTTCAGTAAGGACCCCTACAGGGTGGTGGACCAACTTATACAGAATATGCTGGGCCTGATCAGTAGTTCGGCCCTTTTTTGAAATGCATCGCGGCCCACTTGAACGTAAGCAAAAAAAAAGGAACGAGCAAAGCTCATTCCTTTTCTAAATTGGTATGTATTTGATAGCCTCTATTGAGTCACTGTTTGGTTGGCCTTTTTGTGATCCGCCAGGAATTTTTCCAAACCGATATCGGTTAGCGGATGCTTCAAAAGGCCCAGGATCGGTTCCAGCGGGCAGGTCACCACATCGGCGCCGGCGCGGGCAGCATCTATAATGTGCATGCTGCTGCGGATCGAAGCGGCCAGGATCTCGGTTTCAAAACCCTGAATGGAGTAGATCTCCGCCATCTCTTCGATGAGCTGCATTCCGTTCCAGTTGATGTCATCGATCCGCCCGATGAAAGGCGAAACGTAAGTGGCGCCCGCTTTGGCCGCCAGGATTGCCTGCCCGGCAGAGAAGACGAGCGTGCAGTTGGTCCGAATACCCTGATCGCGGAAATAACTCAGCGCCTTTACGCCTTCCTTGATCATGGGGACTTTCACGACGATGTTCGGAGCAATAGCAGCCAGGCGCTTACCTTCTTCAACGATACCGTCAAAATCGGTAGCGATCACCTCGGCACTCACATCGCCGTCGACTATTTCGGCAATAGTCTCATAGTGTTTCAGAATATTCTTTTCGCCGGAAATACCCTCTTTCGCCATCAGGGAGGGGTTCGTCGTAACTCCGTCCAGTATTCCCAGGCTATTGGCTTCTTTGATTTGATCCAGACTTGCAGTATCAATAAAGAACTTCATGTCAAATTTCTGTAAATTTACGAATATCAGGCACTAATGCCGAATTTTTATTAAGGAAAGTTTGGGGTGGGGCTAAATTTTATTTCCGCCGGGTAATTCCAAAGGAAACGTCGCGGGCGGTGATGGCCTCAATTGCCATTAAGGGGAATAAATAAGGTGAGCAGCACATCGCACCGCTCAACCTACCTACCCTTGCTCCGTTTCCGGCCTGGGGGGATTCAGCGGGAGCTAGTCGTGTGCGCTCACCGGCGGCAAAAGTAAGTTTTTTTGCTTAGATTATCAAATCCGCAAGGCTATTGTTTGGGGATTATTTCCGTCTTCTCTCCAAAATAAGTAACGAAGCGCTGCATCTCATTGGCAAGGCCTTTATTCTGGGTAGCGCGGTGGTAGGTATCGGCGATGGCCCGGAGCGTCTGAAAGATGAACCGGTCCATTTCGATGACCTGCATATCCTGCGTCCACAGGTCGATCTTCAGGGTGTCCTTGGTTTCCCGGTCGAAAAAGGAGATCAGGACAGCCTTTACTTCCTGGGCGCCTTTCCCATTGGGGTTGTCTTCAGCTTCCCAGGTGATCTTTGCCGGGATGTTCTTCTCATCGAGGCCTACCGTGATCTTGATATCCGAGGTTTTTTTTATTTCCGTGCTCATGATTAAAAGGTTACCGGGCAGCACACTGCCGTGCTGTTCCCGGACTAGGTTATGGAAATGTCTTTATTGTCCTGCCCTGCCAACGCAAGTATTTCATCAGAAGGGTAAACAAAGAGGCCTCCTTCGAGGCGCTGGGCCACATGGATCATAGCCCGCGCGACCTGAGCGGCTTCTACCGGCCGGTATTTGCCCAGCAGCTCTCCGCCGGTCAGGCGGTCCAACCCCAGGGCCAGCCGCCCCCCCAGCTGCTCAGCCAGGCGGCTCTCCCGGCGATCTCCCAGCAGAACGGAGGGCTGAAAGAGGTGTATTGCCCAGAAAGGCAATTTTTTTACCGCTGACTCCAGCTCTCCTTTGACCCGGGAGTAGAAAAACAGCGCATCCGGGTCGGCGCCCACTGCAGAAACGAGCAGCAACTGGTTGACGCCATTGGCTGCCGCCAGGCGCGCCGATTCAAAGGCATAGGTGTAATCCACCTTGAAGAATGCCTCCCGGCTGCCCGCCCTGGCCATGGTCGTGCCCAGGCAGGAGTACAGGTCATGCCCTTTCAGCAAGGGGGCGTACTCCTCCAGCCGGCTGAAGTCGATGACGTGTTGCTCCAGCTGCGGGTGTTCAACATCCAGCTTGCGGCGCCCGAAGCTGATGACTTTATGATAGGCCGGATGTTCCAGTAACTGGTGGAGGCATTGGTTGCCCACCAGGCCCGAAGCGCCGAAAAGGAGTGCTGTTTTATGGTGCTGGCTGATCTCCAAAGTCGAAAAATTTTCGCAAAGGTAAGGATTTTGTTGAAGGCGGAAGTCGGAAGTTGGAAGTCGGAGATCGGCAGCGGGGAGTCCCGCCGGTGCGGAACCTGGAAAAGCAGAATCCCCGAAACTCCGGGCTCTCCCCCTACTTCTCTACCCGAAGCTCATAATAAGATGCCGACAGACCTCCCCAGATCCCGAGCCCTCCTTCAATATTAGAATCGATCAGGGTATAGCTGGAAAACGGGCCCTGGTTGGCGGAATTGAACTCCAGCGTATTCCAGAAATCGAAGTGGGCTTTGTCGAGGGAGATCCACTTAAGGGAGACGGTGTCGCCCGTTCTGTAGAGCCCGAAGGTTTCGAAATCGAATTCCATGGTTCCGCGGGGTTCCGGCCTGAACAGGGGAAAGGAGGCCCGTTGCCCGTCGATAAGGCGGTCGTCCAATACCGATGCAATAGGGCTGATGTACCCGCTGCTGTTGATCCCCACCTGGTAGCGGTAAAAATTGGCCTCCCCGGCCGGGTCATCCAGGTAACAGAGCAACTGGGCAAGGGTGTCGCTGCTCTGGCCGGGAGGGTCCCGGAACTGGAGGGAGTCCAGCCCGACGTGCCGGGGTATTGTGGTTACGGCCTGCAGGCGTTGCCCTTCTGCTTCTACCTCCAGGGTATAAGTGCGCCCTTCTTCCCCCCGCATGGAGAAGCTCAGGTCGATGTAAAGGCAGAAGTTGAAGCCCAGGCTGTCGGGGTTAAAACCGAATA
Source organism: Lewinellaceae bacterium (assembly GCA_020636405.1). Taxonomy (GTDB): domain Bacteria; phylum Bacteroidota; class Bacteroidia; order Chitinophagales; family Saprospiraceae; genus JACJXW01. Next base: position 4,111,966 of record JACJXW010000004.1, read on the forward strand.
ATGCACTGGCCAGGCGCTTTTCCTCCGCGCTCAGCTCGTCGAGGCACAGTTCGGACAGTTCTACCGTCTGCTCCCCATCCGACACTTTCACGGTGGCGCCGCGAACGAAAGTATTTTCAATGTCTTCGGCGCTGAACCGGCTGAAGAAAGGAACACTTCGGGTGAGGATCACGTAGGGCGGGGTTGGCCGCTGGCCACCTTCGATATAGCCCTCCACCACGATCTGCGGAGGCACATCGGCGCTCTCGGGGATGAATGCTTCTTCACAGGAAACGGCCAGCAGGGCGGCCAGTAAAATGGACGGAATGATGTTTTTCATGGATTGCTTTTTCTTCAGGCCTTTCAGAAGCAGCGGAAACAGGGAACTCCTGGCCGCTCCGGAAAGTTGGCCCGCATATGCTGGCAATCATAACATCAGTGTCCGCAAAGGTGTTTACGTCAATCCACCTTTTTATATTTCAGCCGGATGGAATTGCCGATGACCACCACATCGGAGAAGGCCATGAACAGGGCGCCCCACATGGGGTTGAGGAAGCCCATCGCGGCAATCGGGATGGCGACGATGTTGTAGGCGAAGGCCCAGAAGAGGTTCTGCCGGATGGTGAGCACCGTATGGCGGCTGATGGCCCAGGCTTTTTCCAGGTGCTCCAGTTTTCCGTTGAGCAGGACGATCTGGGCCGACTGAATGGCCACTTGTGAGGCATTGCTGAGGGAGACGCCGACGGTGGCTTTCGCCAGGGCCGGCGCATCGTTGATGCCGTCGCCGATCATAGCGGTGGGCGCCTGGCGCGACAGTTCCTCCACCACTTTCAGCTTCTGTTCGGGCAGCTGCTCGGCGAAGGCCGTTTCGATCCCGAGTTCCGCCGCCACTTCTTCCGTTTTGGCGCGCCGGTCGCCGGAAAGAATGACCGGGCGGATTCCCTGGGCTTTGAGGTAAGCGATCACCCCTTTGGCCTCCGGCTTCAGCTCGTCGGCAATATCGATGGTAGCCAGCAAGTCGCCATTTTCGGTAAGGTAAAGGCGCTGTCCCTCTTCCCCGCCCGGGGCGCCTTCCAGAATACGGCTGGAACCGATGCGGTACTCATTGCCGGCATGGTCGCGCGCGCCCACACCGACCCCTCTTTGTTCTTCTACAAAGGCCAGTTCGGGATGCGCCCCGTTGATACGCCGCTCCATCTCCCGGGCCAGCGACCGGGCGATGGGATGGGAAGAGTGTTGCTCTAGCTTGTAGATCAGCGCATTCGTACGCTGTTCCTCACCCTTGTGGTAGGTAATGTTCTTAATGCGGAATTGTCCGCTGGTGAGGGTTCCTGTTTTATCAAATACGGCGTTGCGGATACGGGTGAAGGCCTCCAGCGTCTGCCCTCCTCTGACCAGGATGCCGTTCCGGGCCAGGCGCCCGACGCCGACCATCACCGCTGTAGGCGTGGCCAGGCCCATGGCACAGGGACAAGAGATCACCAGCACGGCGATGGCGTTCATCAGCGCTTTCTGAAAAGGCAGGCCGAACCCGAAGTGGCCGATGAGCAAGGTGAGCAGGGCGATGCCCAGCACTACCGGCACGAAAATGGCGCTGATCCGGTCGGCCAGGCGTTGTATGTCGGGCTTATCTTGCTGAGCCGTCTTTACCAGTTCGATCATCTGGCTCAGGACGGTGTCCCTGCCCGTAGCGGTGACCTCCATGCGGAAGTTGCCGTTCAGCAGCAAAGAAGAGCCGATGACCCGGCTGCCGGCGGCCTTTTCCACGGGAATGCTTTCCCCGGTGAGCATGGACTCGTCGACGGAAGCTTCGCCCTGGGTAATGACACCGTCGAGCGGCACCTGGTCGCCTTCATTTACCTGGAGGACATCGCCTACCCGAACCTCGTTCAGGCCCAGGGATACGATAGTGCCCGAAGGCGTTACCCGCCGGGCTTTCTTTACCTGCAGTTTCGCCAGCTCGCCGATGGCGCTGGTCGTCTGTTCCACGGCCCGTGCTTCCAACCAGTTGCCCATCAGGACCAGCGTGAAAATGGTGGCGCTGGTCTCGTAAAAGATGTAATTCGGTTCCCACATCAGGGTACCGATGAAGCTGTAAACAAACGCAGCGGTTCCTCCTACGAAGATGAGTACATCCATGTTGGGTATTCCCCCCTTTAGGGAGCCCAGGGCACTTTTCCCGAAATGCGTAAAGCCGATGGCGAAGGGCAGCAGGCAAAGGGCCATCTGCCACCAGAAATTATCGAGCAGCGGCAAATGAATGCCGCCCATCATCAGCAGGTGGTGCGACAGCAGGGGCAGGGTGAAAACGGCGCTGATGAGCAGCTTGCGCTCCAGCGTCCACCAGGGCTTAGCAGCCGGCAGGCCTTCCTCCACGACGTTGTAGCCCAGCTTGTGGATCCCCATTTTGACCTCGTCCAGGCTAATGGCGGAGCTGCCTTGCCGGTAGCGGACCTCCTTGGTCTGAAAATTCACATAAACATCTTCCACCCCTTTTCTTTCCAGAAAGCGGTTGAGGCTGGCTGCACAATTGTTGCAGGTCATACCCTCTACCTTCAACTCTATAATGTCTTCGGACATAATTTTCAGGTATCTTTACTGCGTGATCCGGTGAACAACAACACCGCTTCACCTTTTTAGTAAATACAGCCTGATCAGAAACCAGGCTTTCTGTTCAGTCATGATACAATTTTAATAACATTTCTAATAAAAATCAGATCGGAAATGAGAGCATTTAGTTTATTTTTTGCCCTGCTGGCGCTGCTGTTCACTGCCTGCCAGGGTGGTTCTTCGAACCAGGAACAACAACAAGAGGAAGAGGCTCCGGTAATGAAGTATACCGTAACCCCCTTCGCCCCTTCTCAGTCCTATCCCGACGCAAAGATCGAAGCCATGGCCTTTGCCAACGGCAAATTTGAGTTCACGCTCAACGAAAGCGATTACCAGCTAGGCGTTCAGACGCCCGATGCCGGCCAGAAAATGTGCGCCAACTCCGCTCAGGGGCAGCACATCCACCTCATCGTCGACAACGAGCCCTACGCCGCCAAGTACGAAGCCGCTTTTGATTACGAGATCCCCGACGGGGAACACTACATCCTGGCCTTCCTCTCCCGCTCCTACCACGAGTCGATCAAAACGGAAGGCGCGCATGTGGCCGTGAAAGCTAACGTTAAAGACAATACCATCACGGAAAGCGAGCCGATCACTACGCCGATGCTGTTCTACAGCCGCCCCAAAGGCACCTATACCGGCAAGGCGGAAACCGAAAAGGTCATGCTCGATTTCTACCTCGCCAACGCCTCCCTCGGCGCCGACTACAAGGTAAAAGCCGAGATCAACGGCGAAGAGCACCTGATCGACAGCTGGCAGCCTTACTACATTGAAGGCCTGCCTATGGGTGAAAATACCATCAAACTGACCCTCGTCGATGGCCAGGGCAATGCGGTGGACGCCCCGCTCAATCCGGTGAGCCGGACCTTTACGCTGCAGGCGGACCCGGCGGAATAGTCGGAAGTCGGAAAGCGGAAGTGGGAAGGCGGAAGGCGGAAGCAAAATGCACTGCCCTTCTTTCCCACTTCCCACTTCCCACTTCCGACTTCGAACGGATGTGCAAAAAAAAAGCACCACACGCAGGAAGCCCACGGTGGTGCAAAAATAGCCAGTAAACCTGTAGCCTTTCGGCTACATCACAAACTATATTACCCAATAAATACACGCCAAATCAAAAGTACGGCCCCAGTGAGTAAGCATAACAACCCCGACCCATCCCCTTCGATGGTTTCCAGGCGGGGCCGTACGGAAAAACCTTTAGAAAAAATCTTGTCTCAAAGCAATGAACTATCTTTTAGCGAAGACACGCTTCGCCGTATTGGCATATTTGTTTGAACTCCTTTCTTGGCAGAATCCCTTCGGTTAACGATATTGGAGAACCTGGTTTTGGGAAAGGGGCGGAAGCGAAGCCGTCCAGAGCCAATCTTTTGCCTTCGCTTCCATTTCATTTCTGTTTTGATGTAGTACTTTAAATGTTCTGTTTAATCTAAAACAACTACCGTGCCAAAAACGAAATTCCAGCTTATCCTTCTGCTCTTTTTTGCTTTTTTTTTAGGCCACAGCTGCAAAAAATCGGCGCCAACCACTGATTATCAGGCAACTAAATTCTTTTCAGCTGATTCGGCCGCCGTCGTCTCCCCTCATCCGCTGGCCACCCGTGTGGGCGTGGAGATCCTGAAAAAAGGAGGCAATGCCGTTGACGCGGCCGTGGCCATCCAATTTGCCCTGGCCGTTGTCTACCCCCGGGCGGGCAATATCGGCGGCGGCGGCTTTATGGTGATCCGCACCAAAAACGGAGAGGTTGCTGCCCTCGATTACCGGGAGAAAGCTCCCATGGCCGCCCACCGGGATATGTACCTCGACAGCCTGGGCAACGTCATCGACGGGCTCAGCACCATGGGCCACCTGGCGGCCGGGGTGCCGGGCACGGTAGCGGGCCTGTTCGAGGCCCACAGCAAGTACGGGCGTATACAGGACATGAAAACGCTGATCCAGCCGGCTATCGAACTGGCGGAAAAGGGCTTCCTGCTTTCCGCCACAGAGGCCGAACGCCTCAACGGATTCCAGGAAGGCTTCCGAAAGTACAACGAGGAGCCCAACCCCTTTATCAGGGATTCCTTCCGGATCGCAAGCCTCATGAAACAGGAAAAACTGGCGGCCACCCTGGAACAGATCCGGGATGGGGGCAAGGCGGGCTTTTACGAGGGCCCCGTTGCCGAGGCCATCATAGCCGAGATCAGGAGCGGCAATGGCATCATGACTATGGAGGACCTCCGGAACTATGAACCGCAGTGGCGGGAACCGGTAATCGGCCAATATGATGATTATCGCATCATTTCCATGCCGCCCTCCTCCAGCGGCGGCATTGCGTTGGTGCAAATGCTGAAAATGGTGGAACCCTACCCCTTGCACGAATACGGCTTCCACTCCACCCGCGCGGTACACCTCATGGTGGAAGCCGAGCGCCGCGCCTACGCCGACCGCGCCGAACACCTCGGCGACAGCGATTTCTACGATGTGCCCCGCGATTCCATGCTGTCGGATGCCTACCTGCAAGAACGGATGGCCGATTTTGACGCCACGCAGGCCACGTCCAGCGCCTCCATCCTGGCAGGCGGCTTCAAACTGCTAAAGGAGAGTTTTGAAACCACCCACACCTCGGTCGTCGACGCCGAGGGCAACGCCGTATCCGTGACCACCACCCTCAACTCCAACTACGGGTGCAAGGTGTGGGTCGACGGCGCCGGCTTCTTCCTCAACAACGAGATGGACGACTTCAGCGCCAAACCGGGCGTGCCCAACCAGTTCGGCCTGGTGGGCGCCGAGGCCAACGCCATTCAGCCCGGCAAGCGCATGCTCAGTTCGATGACGCCTACCATCGTGGAAAAGGACGGCGAACTGTTCATGGTGTTGGGCGCGCCGGGCGGGTCGACCATCATCACCGCCGTCTTTCAGGTGTTCCTCAACGTGGCCGAGTTCGGCATGAGCCTCGAGGAGGCCGTCAACGCCGGGCGTTTCCACCACCAGTGGCTGCCCGACGCCATCCTCATCGAGGACAACGCCTTCCCCGACACGACCAAACAGGCGCTGGAGGCCATGGGGCACAGCTTCAACATCGTCGGCAGAATGGCGGTCATCAAAGCCATCATCCGCCTGCCCGACGGGCGCCTGCAAGCCGTGGGCGACCCCCGCAACCCGGATGACGACGCGGGAGGGTTTTAGGGGATTCGGGCTTCGGGCTTCGGGATTCGGGGATTCGGGGATTCGGGGATTCGTCTCCGAGCGCCGTGGCCTTATACGAAGGCGGGGGGGCGTCGTTGGAGTATTGGACGTTGGGGCGTGTTCGCCGAACAAAGAACCGGGAAATGGGGTTTCCCTTTAGTTTTACTCACTCGCAAATGGGACGAACATGAAAAAGGCCATTCTCACCCTCACTTTTATCAATTTCCTCACCCTGGCCTTCGCGCAGGTGCAGGGGCTTACCGATATCAACGGGCAGCGGCTGGAGAAGCAGCGCGTCAGCATGCTCATCCTCGGCAGTTGGGCGGTGGGCAATATCGCCCTGGGGGCCACGCTGGCCACCCGGCGCGAAGGCGAAGACAAATACTTCCACGCCATGAATGCCGGCTGGAACCTGGTGAACCTGGGGCTGGCCACAGCGGGGTACCTCTCCGCGGTAAAGGCCGACCCGGCGGCTTTTGACCTCTATGCCACGATCAACGAGCAGCACAAGCTGCAGAAGATATTCCTGTTCAACGCCGGCCTGGATGTCGGTTATATGATGGGCGGCCTGTACCTCATGGAGCGCTCCAGGCGCACCGAGAACAAGCCCGAGCGGCTGATGGGCTTCGGGAAGTCCATCCTGCTGCAGGGCGCCTTCCTCTTCGTTTTCGACCTGGGGGCCTTCCTTTGGCAATCCCAGGGCAATGGCGCGCTGCAACCGCTGCTGGAAGGGCTGAGCTTTACGGGTAATTCGGTGGGGATGGCGTGGCGGTTTTAGCGTTTGTCGGCCGTAATCGCTTCACTTCCGGCGCCTGCAGTTGCGGCCGGGAGGGGAGGACTCATCCGAATCACGGGCTAAAGAGCCTCTGAAAGGGCCGGCGGCAAAATATCAGGCAGATTGCACGATACTTTTGATACAGAGAAATGTGCGATTTTTGACGTGCGATGTGCGATTTTCGATGGGGCTCTTTGGGAGCAGCCCTTTCGACCGCCCTACATCGAAAATCGAACGTCACAAATCAAACATCATAAATCAAAAGGGCGGACTGCTAAAGCAGCACAAAAAGCACTTCCGTTTTCACCTCGCATGCTGCACCCTGATCCTTGCCTCCATCGGCTGTCATTTAGCTCATGAAAGGGCCGGCGGAAAACATCAGACAGCTTATACGATACTTTTGGTACATAGAAATGTGCGATTTTTGATGTGCGATGTGCGATTTTCGATGGGGCTCTTTGGGAGCAGCCCTTTCGCCCGCCCTACATCGAAAATCGAACATCATAAATCAAACATCATAAATCAAAAGGGCGGCCTGCTAAAGCAGCACAAAATGGAATCCCCTCCCCACCCTTCTCCTTCTGCGAGCCCCAGCGAGCAGTCCCGCTTTTTATCCGCACTTGACGGCCGGTTTATGTTCCCTTAATGCCCCGGCCGTTTAGTAAGGCTTACGCGGGAAATCCTACTCCGGTCTGGATATACGCTCTGAATGTACCAGCTTTACCTTGCGTAAAAAAGAGTGTTGGCAGGTTTCATTTTCGGAAATCCGGAATAGGTGCTAACCCAATTTTTTGCTATTTTGAGTATAGCTTGTATAGTTGAGCTTGAAGGTTGAATGGAATGCTTTCAGAAAATATCTCTTGGCCTTGGCAAATCCCAAAGTAATGAAATCAAATATCATTGAAAAGCAGAGCACCACTTCCATTACCTTGGAAGTAGATCCGGAAATAGCCAATTGGATGGTAGGCGAAATACCCGCAAACAGAAGCCAGTGCTCCTTATACCTGGATTCTGGTGGAGGGAAGGCCTGGTTGTCGCTTGTTGATGCGGGGGTGTATAAAACCAATACAAGCTATAATAAAATCGAGGAATTAATAATTGAAACTTTAAAAATAGAAACGCTGGATGTAAATGCTTTCATTTCATTTGGCCCTGGTGATGGAGGAACCGATTACAAAATTCTTTCCAGCCTTTTGGAGCCCATCCATTACATCCCTATTGATATAAGTAATGTTTTGTTGCTTAGGTCAATTTTAAAGCTCCGGGATATTGCGCACATCCCTTTTGGAATTTTAGGCGATTTTGAAGAAGGGTTTTCTTTTATCAGAAACAAGCTTGAAAAAGAAGTAAACGCTCCGATCATAGTGAGTATGATCGGAAATACCCTCGGAAACCTTGATATAAATGAGAATCCACTGTTAGCCAATTTGGCTGGATTCTTGAAAAAAGGAGATTACCTGGTACTTCATGTGTCCGTGTATAGTCAAAGTTGGGAATTCAAAAGTGATTATTGGGTTCAAAAAGAAAATCACACCAGTAAAATGAGGCAATGGATAGCCCAAGGAATTTCAAGAAAAACCAATAAAGAGATGGAGGAAGTATTAAGGAACTACGCGGAACTGGAAATAACAGAACGCATTCACAGTGACATACCGAACTCCAGGTCAATAAACTTTTCCTACCGAGGGGATAAAATTTTGAGTATCCGAAGGTATGACTGGGCTAGTTTCATTGGCTGGATAAAGCAAAATATGGATCCATTTGAAATAATACGGGAGGGCTATTTTATTGAAGGGGACAGGGAAACGGGTTCTGCTTGTATTTTATTGAAAAGGAGTTGAATACTTTGCCGATTTGAAGCGGTTGATAGAATTGAACCATTGGCTATCCGAAAAAACATTGGCTATGAATTCTCGCAAATCAATTGTTCTTGCAGGTTTAGCCAATTTGTTTGCTGCATTCGGAGGTGGAGCGGTATTAGGAAAGGGCATCAATGTGATTTCCCTCTCGTTTATTCAACTGGGGTCTTTAGTTGCTTTCTTTTTAGGGACGGCGCTGGGGCTTTTTATTTTATATGGTGTTTTAAAAGGGAGAGGGCGAGGAGCGGATATTTGGATTGCCGTATTAGGCAGTTTATCGAGTGTGGGATTATTTTGCCTTTATCTGTTTGGGCAGAATTCAGACGGAACAATTGGAGGAGGTATAGGGATTCTATTTTTTCTCCTCCTCTGTGTTCGTTTCTCTTTTTGGTTTTTGTCAAGAGTCTTAAGGTCAGACCGATTTTCTTTATCCAGTGTTCGGGCAATTCCCTTTATTGAGGGCTTGTTTCATTCCGGAACAATTATTTCATTAGGGCTCATTTCTGCAGATTTATTGCCATGGAAGGGGCTTGCAAGTATATTGCTTGTAGATGGCCTGGCTCAAGGAGTAGCTGGTGGCTTGGACTTCATTGGTTTGCGTAGGCTCAACACTTCGCTTAAGCCTGTTTCTGAGGAAAATGGGAAAGCACCCGTTCGGTATCAAAGGCAAAAGGCCAAATTTTGGATGGCTGTTGTTGTTTTTTGTTTAGCTACCGTCTGGTGCCAGGTGGTATTATTTCACTTTGCTCATTTACTACCCAGGTTTGGAACGGATATTTTGGCAGCTTTTTATTTAAGCGTGGCCGTCATAGGCCTGATAGGCGCTAAAGCCGGAATCCAATGGGTAAACCAAAAAGGGTTATTCAGTAAGATCCACTTTGGTGAAGCACCCGGTTATGGGGTTTCTTCATTTGCAGTTATAGTGATTTCCGTAATATGCGTATTGCTATTGCTTTGGAATGATATGCTTATCTCTTACTACTTCGCTGTTCTACTGTTGGTCTTTTTAGCAGGATTTTTTTATGAATTTTTTTCCTTTGGAATTCTAAACTATATTTCCAATTTAGGCAAAGAACTAAAGGTCGACCGCGTTGTAGCTAAATCTTTCGGCTATATTGCAGTGGCCTCAGCCCTTTCTATGGTTACACTCCGCTATTTTGAATGGACATTTGATATTTCTTCCGTTTTAGTTTTAATATTATTTGTCGTCCAAATCGGGTTAATGTTCTTCCTAAACAGGCCAAGTGATGGAAACTAACAGGGACAGTTACGTCATGGGGCACCTTAGTTCGCTACTCCACTATGTCAGGATTTCGGTTACGCCTCAACCTACTCATCATTTCCAGTCAAGCAGTTGGAGCAAAGCGACATCCCGGCCGTAGCGCCGGGGCCTACCTTCAATGGATGCTGCTCTTCCCGCTTTAGTTGCGCAACGCATCACTGCGTTCTGCTGCTTCACTAGAAAAGCGGGATTTCGGCAATGCCTCAACCTACTACAACATCTCAATGGGATTGTGCTGGAGCTCACCTCCGTCGCCGAAGGCTATGGCGGTCGAAGAGCGACAGTCCCGTTCTTTAGCCGCACTTAGCGAATAAAATGAGCTTAGTAAGGCTTGAACGGGATCGCAGTCCTACCTTCAATGGATGCTGCTCTCCCAGGGTACATAGATACCCACCTGCCAAAGGTATTATG